>CAWEDV010000001.1:0-2899193 GCA_963807975.1 uncultured Chloroflexia bacterium
AATTAGAGAGGCTATATCGGGCAATTTGTGCCGGTGTACGGGATACCAGCATATTATGGATGCGGTCAAGATGGCGGCGGAAAAGTTAGCCGAAGGTTGAGTGATTTCTTTCAGTATGGAAGACCGTCCCAGTTTTATAAATGCAACATCTGTACTTGATCATTAATTGAGATTCCTGGAGAGGTGAAATGGTAGAGTTAAAAGGCACCTACGAGATAGTGGCACCAAGGGAGCTGGTATGGGAAATGGTAATGGACCCTGAAGTTCTATCCAGGGTGGTACCGGGCTGCGAAAAGCTTGAAAAAACGGGCGAGAATGAGTACCGGGGCAAGATGCGCATTAAGGTTGGACCGGTTGATGGGGTTTATCAGGGTACGCTCGTGCTCTCGGAACTGCGGGAGTTAGAAAGCTTTCACCTGGCGGTGAAGGGGCGTGGGTCCAGCGGCAACATTCGGGGTGAGGGAGATGTAGAACTGGTAGCAACGGATGATGGTGGGACGCTGCTGCAATACTTGGGACAAGGCGAAGTTAGCGGGCGAATGGCCACGGTGGGTCAGCGTTTGACACAGAGCTCGGCAAGCGCGATCACCAAACAGTGTCTCAGCAATCTTGACCGGCAGGTCGAAGCGCGGATTGAACCACAGCCTGAGGTTGTGGGTGAGGTTGAAGAGGGGCGACAAGTCCATAGAAAGCCGGCCGTGCCGCAGGCTCCCAGCCAGACTGAATTCGTGATGGGTGTGGCCCAAGAGATGTTGGACGAATACATTCCTGATCCAAACCAGCGACGACTGCTTCTGGGTGCGGCGGCGCTGTCACTGTTTATCATACTTGTCAACTGGTTTGCCAATATGGTAGCGAACAAGGTGGTCAAGAAACTACGGGTTGGCAATGAGCGTTAATATGCATGAGATAAGGGCAGGAGCTTACTACGATTCAGTCGTTTTAATGCAGCTGCAAAAATCGTTGGCAGATCTCCCAGGTGTAATTGACGCGGGAGTGGTCATGGCTACTGCCGCTAATCGTGAACTGCTGCAAGCAACTGGATTCGACCTAGCAAATGTTGGGGCAGGTGCGGACGATTTGCTGATCGTGGTGCGAGCAAAGAGTGAGGAGAAGGCCAGCACGGCAATTGGTCAAGTCGATGAGCTCTTGAAAAAACGGCGCTCGGGGACAACTCAGGATTTCAGACATCGCAGTCTACGAGGTGCTGCGGATGCGCTGCCGGAAGCAAATTGGGTTCTAATATCCGTGCCTGGGCGGTACGCTGCCGGCGTTGCTGATGAAGCATTGAATTTAAACAAGCATGTTTTTTTATACAGCGACAATGTGTCACTAGACGATGAGATCAAGCTTAAGGAAAAAGCTAGAGGAAAAGGCTTGCTTGTGATGGGTCCTGACTGCGGGACGGCCGTTGTCGATGGGATTGGGCTTGGTTTTGCCAATAGACTGCGCCGGGGAAAGATAGGAATTGTCGCAGCATCGGGAACCGGGCTGCAGGCGGTGTCGGCGGGGATTCATAATCTAGGAGCTGGCGTTTCGCAAGCGATAGGCACAGGGGGGCGGGATTTGAAAGCGGCAGTCGGGGGCATCAGCGCGAAACAAGGATTGGAGCTATTAGGTAGAGATCCAAAAACAGAGGTGATTGCCCTAATTTCAAAGCCACCAGATGCGCATGTGGTGTCGGATCTTCTGGCTGCTGCCCAAGCGACGGGGAAGCCAATTGTGATCAACTTCATTGGTTTCGCGGATCCTGGAAAGAAGATAGGTAATTTACATTTTGCCGCCAATTTGAAGGAAGCGGCTTCCTTAGCTGTTGAGCTGGCAAATAGTATTCAACAGACGTCAGCAGGGCAGGAACGTGCCGCAATGCGAGGTGGGAATTCATATTTACGGGGATTGTTCTCTGGGGGTACATTGGCATATGAGGCATTGTTAACCCTACAAGCGGTACTCTATCCAATTTACAGCAATATTCCCATTCGTCCCGAACAAAAGCTGGAAGACAGCCTGGTCAGCAAAGCGCATAGCGTGATCGATCTGGGAGAGGATGAGTTCACACAAGGCCGGCTGCACCCGATGATGGACAATGATCTGAGATTAAGGCGTTTGCGACAGGAAGCGGCTGATCCAGATGTGAGCATGATCATGTTGGACGTTGTTTTGGGCGAAGGAGCTCACCCTGATCCGGCTTCGGAATTGGCGCCAGCGATTGAACAGGCGAAGAGCGAGCGGGATATTGAGTTCGTAGTAATCGTACTAGGGACAGATGAAGACCCACAGGACCTTGAAAAGCAAGTCAGTATGCTCGATCAGGTAGGGGCAACTGTGTATCGAGAAACAAGCGATGCTGTTTCTTATGCCATTGATTGGCTGCGACCTATTTACAGTTATGAGTATCCTTCACTGCCGCTGAATCAATTTGAAGGGGGATTGGCAGGAATCAATGTGGGACTTGAATCGTTTTATGAAAGCCTGAAGAGCCAAGGGGCGGGTGCGGTTCAGGTTGATTGGCGCCCGCCAGCAGGTGGAAACGAAAAATTAATGGCGATTTTAGCCAAGATGCGCAGTAAGTAAGATAGGAGAATTATGGATGATTGATATCGATCAGGCCAACAAGACGGTTGTGGAAAGGATGATGTCCGCGCGACCTATTTTGAAGGGTGTCGCTGCGGCGCGCGATGTCATTCCGGGAATGCACGACAAATTGATCTTACATGCAGGTCCACCAATCAGTTGGGAGCGAGCATCAGGGCCAATGCGCGGCGCTTTGATTGGCGCTCTGATTTTTGAGGGGTTGGCGACAGATGAAACAAGCGCCATTGAGCTGATCAAATCTGGTGAAATAGAACTGGCACCGTGTCACGAACATAACAGTGTGGGACCCATGGCGGGGGCTACATCTGCTTCAATGATGGTATATGTTGTCGAAAATGTGACACATGGCAATATGGCTTATTCCAACATCAACGAAGGATATGGAAAGGTGCTCAGATATGGGGCATACAGCGAGGAAGTTGTTGCAAAGCTGCGCTGGATGAACGATGTCATGGGACCTGTTCTCAACGATGCTTTGGCCGCAAGCAGCGGGCTGGATATACGCGCTCTCTTAGCGGAATCCTTGCACATGGGAGACGAAGGGCATAACCGGAATAAGGCAGGTTCGATATTATTTACAACTAAGCTGGCTCCATCGATCACACGAGTATGTGCGGACAGCGAAGTTGCGGCTGATATCATCCAATCCCTGGCGGACAATGCCTTAAGTGTCCTTAATCCAGTGATGGCGGCCTGTAAAGCTATGGCGGATGCAGGACATGGAGTGGAAGGAAGCACGATCATGAGTGTCATGGCACGCAATGGAACCGATCTTGGCATACGGGTCAGCGGTCTTGGGGATCGTTGGTTTACCGGTCCGGTGGGCCAGCCAATCGGTCTCTATTTTCCTGGGTTTACGGCCGAAGATGGCAGTGGAGATATTGGGGATAGTACTATTACTGAAACGGCAGGTATTGGGGCCTTCGCTATGGCGGCTGCTCCAGCGATTGTGACCTTTGTGAGTGGTACTCCTCAAGACGCTCTTAATGCGACACTGGAGATGTATGAGATAACGGAGGCTGAGCATACCCATTTTACGATTCCGGTCTTGGAATTCAGAGGGACGCCAACTGGGTGTGACATTCGGAAGGTGGTTGAGTTGGGAATTACGCCACGTATTAATACGGGCATTGCGCACAGAGAGGCTGGTGTGGGACAGGTCGGTGCAGGTTTGGTTCGGCCGCCAATGTCGGTATTTGAGGAAGCGCTAATAGCCTATGCAGAGCGGTATTTGGTTTAGGTGGATAGGCTTTATACACATTACTGGCGATACTGATTGGGTTGACCAATCAGTCAATATTAAGGAATGAGCGATGGACCGTGATGATTTTATTGCCGTTTTAAGTGATGCTAAATGGTTTGACCTGACACAAAGTCTAAGTGTATTTACCCCTCCGTGGCCAGGAGAAATGCCGCTCCAAGTTCATTTCTTCAAACGGCTAACCGGTTCTTTTGGGGGTGGTCAAGGAGCAAATGGGCAGCTCATCGAATGGAGCAACAATACGGGGACACATCTGGTTGGCCCACGAGCGTTTCACTCTGGCGCCAAGGCAATCGCCGATATTCCATTGAGTGATCTTTGTGGGGAAGGCGTGGTTGTGGACATTTCGGATGCAGTGTCCGATTACGGCCTTTATACGCCGAAGATGATAACGGAAAGGGTGGTTGTTAAAGAGGGAGATATCCTGATCATTAATACGGGCTACCATAAACATGGTTGGGATCAGCCAGATGTAGAAAACCTGGAAGCGCAAGGGGGAATTGAGAACAAAGAATTTGGATACTATCTGCGGCATCCGGGCCCTTCGCCCGAGTTTTTTGATTGGGCGATGGAACTAAAGTTGAAACTTATCGGTGTTGATTGTGGATGTGCGGAGCATCCAATGAATACCAATCTGCGCACCATGCATGCACGAGAGTTTGACAAAGCGGAAACTAAGTTGAGGGAGTCATACGGGAAAGGTTGGGATGAACTATACCCGCCCGATTGGTACCATAAACTGACGCATATCGAAATGCCGAAAGCGGGGCTGCTGCTGGCAGAATCGCTAGGTGGTCAGATAGATGAACTAAAAAATCAACGCGCTTGGATCATGATCCAGCCGATTCCTTTTATGGAAACCGGCGCGGCCTGGTGCAGAGTGGTTGCTTTACAGGCTCCGGATGGAATGGGTGAAGAGGCGTTTCTTGATTTTATGGGCTCCACGGAAATGTTGGATATGACGGTGCCATTTAGTGTTCAGACGCCACAGTGGGCTAACTATGAACCCTTGAGCATTAAATATACGAAGCGAGTTGGCGGGCAATACTTTGGGCTAGGCCGCAATAATGCGCACTGTCGGGCCAGTTTTCATCTCGGAACGCATATGGATGGTGAGAAGCATTTTCATGCGGCTGGACGAACGATAGGCCAACTACCGTTCAACACCTGGTTTGGCCAGGGGGTAATCGCCGATATTTCCAATGTGGTCAGTGACACAAGCGTTTATACGCCACAAATGGTTGAAGATGCGGTTGAGGTGCGTAAGGGAGATATTCTAATTATCAAAACAGGGTGGCACCAGTACGGTTGGAACAGCCCTGATTCGGATGAGTTTCGTTATATGATCCGGCATCCAGGACCATCTCCGGATTTTGCTGACTGGTGTATTGAAAAAGAGATCAAATGGCTTGGTGTGGACTGTGTAGCCATGGAACATCCTATGAATACCATCCAGCGGCTTTGGCATCCAAAGACATTTGAAGAGGCCAATCAAAAATTGATCGAGCAGTATGGCGCCGACTGGGATGAACTATATCCGCTGGATCAATATTACCAGGATATGCACCTCAATTTGTTCCCTTTGGGGATCATTCATGCTGAGAATTTGGGATTGCAGTTGGCTGATGCGGAGACGGGACGGTACTTCATCTCTTGTTTTGTTCCCAAGGGAATGGAGCTGGCTTCATGTTGGGGCAGGTTCGTGGCTTTTAAGGAAAGTGACTAAATTCGTGGGAGCTCCGAGAACATTGCTGCAGAAACTTTAAAAAAAATCTCGACGATCAATAGGGTAGATTATGGCACATGAAAAATTCTTTGGGAAACGAGTCAAGCGAAACGAAGATCCACGACTGCTAACCGGACAGGCTCTGTTCACTGATGATGTACATCTGCCCAATATGGGACATGTTGCTTTCGTGCGCAGCCCTTATGCTCATGCACGGATATTGAGCATCGACATCGAGGATGCAAAGCGGAAAGAGGGCGTCATAGGCGTTTATACGGCCGAATCGTTGGGCGAATATTGGCGTCATGGTCCGCTTCTGGTTGCACCACCGCCGATTGATGACATGATCTTCAATACACGGACCCAGGTTCCTCTGGCGAAAGGAAAAGTGCGCTACGCGGGTGAACCCGTGGTAATGGTCGTGGCTGAGAGTCGCTACATTGCCGAAGATGCTGTCGACGAGGTTTGGGTTGACTATGAGCCGCTGCCCGTGGTCGTTGAATTGGAAGATGCCATCAGAGAAGATGCACCTTTGCTGCACGAGGATGTTGATTTTGTGCCTGGCGTTGGGGCCAATGTGAACTCACATGTGATTCAGGTCAAAGGGGGAGGAAGGCGATTTGACGCTATTGCGGCCAAAGCAGATCTAGTGGTCAAACGGCGGTTTTACTACGATCACGGCGCGGCAGCGGCAATGGAAAATCGTGGGTATGTAGCTAATTGGGATTACCGGGCGCAGCACCTAACAATATGGTCCACTACCCAGGCCCCAGTATTTGTGCGTAATGGTATGGCAGCCTATTTTGGATTGTCAGAAAGTCAAGTGAGGGTTATCGCACCGTTTATTGGGGGTGGATTCGGACCCAAAATCGTCGTTTTCTATCCCGAAGAGGTTTGTGTAATCTGGGCGACCCTACAGTTAAAAAGGCCCGTAAAATGGATCGAAGATCGGAGCGAAAATTTCGTCGCTACAACGCAGGAGCGCGATCAGATCCATTGGGCAGAGATGGCCATGAATAATGAAGGGCTTATTCTCGCTATTCGGGATAGGTTCTTGCACGATACCGGTGCTTATGCCCCTTATGGATTGACCACGGTGCTCAACAGCCAATGTACTCTGTTAAATAATTATGATACACCTGCTTATTACAGCGAATTTACATCAGTTTTTACCAATAAAACCATCGTGACGCCTTATCGTGGGGCAGGAAGACAGCATGGCGTGTTCGTCATGGAACGGTTAATGGATATAGCGGCGAAGGAGTTGGGCATAGACCGGACAGAGATCAGAAGGAGGAATTTCATTCAGCCGGAACAGTTCCCGTACAACAACGAGATTATCTTCCAGGATTTTGGTCCACTGACTTATGACAGTGGGAATTATGAGCCGGCACTGGACAAAGCGATGGACATGATCGGTTATGATGAGTTCTTTGCCAAAACGAAACCTGAGGCAAGAGAGGAAGGACGATATTTGGGGTTGGGAATCGTCTCCTATGTGGAAGGAACGGGTATCGGGCCATATGAGGGCGCGCGCGTTCAAGTACAAAGTGATGGCCGAATAAGCGTAGCGACGGGCATCGGCACACAGGGGCAGGGACATTTCACTTCCTACGCACAGATTGTGGCCGATCAATTAGGCGTCACACCGCAGGATGTGGATATTGTCACGGGCGATACAGACCAGTTCCACTGGGGAGCGGGCACATTTGCCAGCCGGGGTGCTGTTGTGGCCGGGAATGCGATCAATGCGGCGGCCAAGAATGTGCGCGAGAAAACGCTTAGCCAGGCGAGCACACAATTGGATAATGTGCCCATAGAGCAATTGGAGATTGTTGAGGGTCAGGTGCGGATCAAGGATGTGCCGGAAAGCGGGATACCCTTAGGGGAACTGGCACAGCAGGCAAACCCAATGCGCGGCGCAGTTACGCCGGGGACGGAGCCAGGGCTGGAATCCAGTGATTACTTCGGTCCCAAGTATGGAGCAACCGCCAGCGGCGTACACGCGATGATCATCGAGATGGATCCAGAGACAATGGAGCTGCAGATCTTGAAATATGTGATCGTTCATGATTGTGGTAATGTGATTAATCCGCTGATCTTAGACGGACAGATTCATGGCGGGGTGGCGCAGGGTATCGGCGACGCCTTTTACGAGAAGCTTAGTTATGATTTAGAGGGGCAGCTCTTAAGCGGTTCATTTATGGACTATTTACTGCCGACAGCCTACGAGGTGCCGCGTTTCGAAATAGATCATGTGACGACGCCTTCACCGTTGAATCCACTGGGTACGAAAGGGGCCGGCGAGGCAGGAGCGATCCCCGTCGGACCTCTATTTGCACAAGCCATCGAAGATGCACTGGAGGAAACGGGGATAGAGATACTAGAGAATCCTGTTAGCCCCAGTCAATTGTGGCATATGGTCAACGACAAGAAGGGTGAAGCGTAGCGTTTTATTTCTTCTCTATACTGCTTATTTTTTCGGCCAATTCGTCAAAATTTTTTTGAAAAATCTGACTTTGCTGATCCAACAACTCTTGCACCTCGGCAACGGTAAGGGTTCGATTCTCTTTGTCTCGGTGGGCCTCACGTAGACGACGGGGGCGGCGAAACCAATCACTCAGCGTACTGGTAAGAATACCAAACATCGCGATGCCAACAAGCATCAGGAATAGTGCGGTCAAGCGACCACCGGTTGTTATAGGCACTTTGTCTCCGTAGCCAACGGTAGCGACTGTTACAAAGGACCACCACAAGGCATCACCCGACGTCAATATGTTAGCGTCGGAACTTGTGGACTCGAAAATCAATATTAAAACGCTGGCGGTTTGGAAAACAATGATTACTATGAACAGAAAAAGCAGGAGCACTCCGTTTGAGTTCCGCTTAACTTTGATATCACGCCTGGCGACTATATCAAGCCGGCGCAGCTTGCGATAAAAAAGCCAGATTTGAAATAGGCGCAATGGAGCGAAGAGTGGGATATTGCCAACGAAGGCAATACGGCCGTAATATTGGGTCAGGTAGCGCCGGTTGGGGAGTTTCCTTAGCCAGTAGAAGGAATCGATCCAAAATATGATGTTAATGAGCAAAAAGACGACAAGGATGACATCTTTGGCATCCTCTTCGATAGGAAGCAGTAAGAGAAATAAATTGACTACGGAAAGTATGACGATGAGCAAGACAAATACAATCCAGTTGATTTCTTTGGCAAATAGTTCGCGATCTTGAGCTTCTTCCACAGTATCCCTCCTTTATAAAGGCTGTCTATTTATCAACGTCTCGCTCCATAGACCTACATTCAGCGTGCCTGAAGCAGTAGACAGCATGATCATTTACCATTCCCACGGCTCGTGAGGATGTCCAATCAGACAAATGATTCATTGTTCCGTATCTCCGAAAGTATTGCTTTGTCGTGACTATAACAGGCAAAATGTTAATGATCTGGCATGATCTGGCCACATGACAAAGGTTTTTCGTCACCAATAGTGCGGTTGGGTGCGATTGAGCCCCTTCTTACTGTTTTTTCCCAGTGATAATGTGAGCAGTGACATCAAAGACAACGGTACCGTCAGCCTCTTCAAATGGCGCGAGAGTTGTTTCCGCCTCCCGCAGTATTGGTTCAATGATCTCCTCGCTAAGATGCACATCCATCACCGGTAACAACCCACGAAGCTCAACCTCCACCATTGTTCGAATATTTGGGAATCGCGCCTTACCACCGTGCGTCTGCACTTGTGATGCGATCGCACCTCCGTCTTGAAACAGGGTTATTAAATCATCCGTATTTCCAAGGGTAAATGGTGCCCGCACGGCCGCTCCTGCCTCGAATCCACCAAACTGTTCAATCAACCTTAATTCATGGTAGTAACCGGGAATGTTTTCGATGGCATCCCTGACGGCGATGGCCAAGGTTCCGGACGGCTTGAGCACGCGCAGCATTTCTTGTATAGATTGCGTGCGCTCACGAAAAAACATCAGGCCGAATTGGCTTACCACTGCATCAAATACGGAGTCTGAAAAAGGAATGCTCTCGGCCCAGCCCTCACGCCACTCAATGTTTGGCTTTTTTTCCTTGGCGACAGCCAGCATTCCGCGGTTGGGGTCCAGACCGGCAACGTACCCATTTGGCCCCACACTTGCTGATACCTGTGCAGCCAGAGCGCCAGTGCCACAGGCGACATCAAGCACCGAATGACCGTACTGCAGTTGCGCAGCTGCAGCCACCACCTCTGTCCACTGCCCAAAGAGAGCCGGTACAAACAGTGACTCATATGCTCGCGCGGCATCAATCTGGGTCTGTAAAACAGAATCGCTCATAGCATGCTCCTTGAAAGGTCGCACTTCTTGATGTTGTGCAAGAAGTGCGAAGTAACCGCATTCTGGCACAAACGATATCGTGAACGTGACAAAATCTCAAATCTGGCGTAAGCAAACATGGGAGTGAACAGAACGGGTAGCTTGGAAGCCATTGATATTATGGTCTTGACAATGCCTTACATTCCTCGAAGCGAAAGCAATCAACCACATGATCGTTCACTATCCCTACAGCTTGCATAAATGCGTAGCATATGGTCGGCCCAACAAAGTTGAAGCCACGTTTTTTGAGCGCTTTGCTCATGGCCTGGGACTGGGTGGTTTGGGCTGGGACTTGGGCCATTGATTGCCATTGGTTTTGAACCGGCAATCCGTCCACAAACTGCCACAAGTAATCTGAAAAAGAGCCTTCATCTTCCACAATGGTCAGGTATCCGCGGGCATTCTTAATGGCGGCTTCTATTTTCAGGCGATTACGCACGATGCCAGGATTATTAAGCAGTTCAGCTATCTTATCTTCGTCATAGCGGGCGATTTCGGCGGGATTGAACTGGTCGAAAGCCTGCCAATAATCTTCTCGTTTGCGCAATATTGTGATCCAGCTCAATCCAGCCTGGGCGCCATCGAGGATAAGCTTGGCAAATAGAAGCCGGTCATCATAGATAGGCACGCCCCATTCCTGATCATGATAGTTAATATATAAGGGGTCTGAGGTTACCCATTCACAGCGATTGGTCATGGAAATTCACTCCAATATCAAGTTCAGTACGGTAAATACCAGACAATTATATCTCGTTTGACAGGATAGTAAGATACGATAATATTTGTAGGAAGCGTGAGTTACTAGCTTCTCTTCCTTACACGATAATAACCTCATATCGTGAGGACAATAGGCAAGGATCGCCACCAAAATGAAGTGCGGTCAAACATACCAGCCATTTGACGGTGGCGAGTAGTAGAAGCAAATAGAGGCGAAAACGGATCACGGTTTTTGAAAGGAGATGTATATATGAGCCAAAATGGTAGATCCAGTGCGCTCTACCCGGGAATTCCAACAACGGCTGATGGGTCGGGCGCTGTGGTTTGGGTCGAAACAAATATTTCTCAAGGAGCGGGTGCTTACCCGATTACTTCGTCAACGTCTATGGCTCATGGTTTTAATACGGCCGTGGTCAATGCACGGGCCAATCTATGGGGCGAGCAGCTTCAGTTTTTTGAACCAGAAAGCGAACACAGTGCAGCCACAGTTTGTGAGGGCTTTGCATTGGCAGGTGGGCGGGTAACTAATTTTACTTCCGGCCAGGGTCTGATCTTGATGAAGGAAGTATTGTATACAATTAGCGGTAAGCGCTTGCCGGTTGTTTTCCATATTGGTGCGCGTGCTTTGACCAGCCAAAGCCTGAATGTTCATGCCGGGCATGATGATGTGATGGGGGTCGAGGATGTAGGTTGGGGGATGTTGTTTACGCGTACAGCGCAAGGGGCTGCCGATTTGGCATTAATCGCGCGGAGAACAGCAGAGGAAACGAAAACCCCTTTTTTTAATGTGCAAGACGGTTTTTTGACGACCCATACGGTGGAAAATATTCATCTCCCGGAATTGGAACTGATGCGGGCCTATATCAAGAATCCGAATGAGGCGCTGGTCAATTTCTTTGATCCTTACAACCCGATTATGACTGGCGTGGTGCAGAATCAGGACAGTTATATGAAAGGCAAGATCGCCCAGCGATATTATGTCGACCAGATTATGCCGGCGCTGAAGGAGGCGATGGCCGACTTCAGTAAGCTCACAGGACGTGAATATGACGTGGTTGAGTCTTATCGCATGGATGATGCGGAATACGCCATTGTGGGCATGGGAACAATGATTGATACGGCCGAGGCAACGGTTGATTGGATTCGAGAAAATCTAGGTATCAAAGTTGGCACTGTGCACGTCACCTGTTTCCGACCTTTCCCTGGGACTGAACTGGTAAAAGCTTTACATAATGTAAAAGGATTTAGCGTCATCGAGCGTATGGATAATCCTTTGGCTCAATCTAATCCATTGGCGCGTGAGATAAAGGCAGCTTTTGCCGATGCCATGATAGGTCAGGATAGTAAGTATCCAATAATTGATTCAATTCCGCAGGTGTATTGTGGATCAGTCGGGTTGGGATCGCGAGATGTACGTCCTGGGGATGTGATCGCAATTGTGCGCAATATGGCTGATGAGAATGGACGGACCTACTTTGTCACCGGGATTGAGCATGAGTTGGCGTTGACGATCCAGGAGGATCCTGATATTCGACCTTCTGGTGGATTTTCCATGCGCGGTCATTCTGTGGGTGGATTTGGATCAGTAACTACCAATAAGATCATTGCTACGATTGCAGGTGATGTGTTTGGCAAGAAAGTGCAGGCTTATCCTAAGTATGGATCGGAAAAGAAGGGGCTGCCGACGACCTACTACTTGACGGTGGCTGACGATATCATTCGGACCCATTCCGAACTCAACCACGTGGATTTTGTCCCTTTGAATGATGCCAATGCGTTTTTATATGCCAACCCGCTAAAAGGTTTGCAGCCCGGTGGAACATTGTTTGTACAGACGTCAAAAACGACGGCCGAAGAAGTGTGGGCCAATGTGCCACCAGAAATGAAAGTGGGGATTCGGAAAAAAAATATCCGGGTCATGGCCCTGAATGCGGCAAGAATTGCACGGGAGGAGGCGCCCGTTCCGGACCTCGAGGTCAGGATGCAGGGTGTTGTGCTTTTAGGAATCTTCTTAAAGGCGACGCCCTTTGCCCAAGCGGCAGGACTGTCGGACGATGAGGTGATGGCTGGGGTTGAGAAGGCGGTGCGCAAGTACTTTGGAAAACGGGGTGAAGCCGTTGTGCAGGCGAACCTAAGGGCAATTCAGCGAGGCTATAATGAGGTCTTCTTTTTGCCTGAAGAAGTGTTGGCCTCAGACTATACAAATCCAGTCTTTGATTCTCGGGCTGAGATAAAGCTATTTATTTAGAAAGGAAACAAACATGGGTGTTCTAACTAACAAGACGGATGTTTCTAAAGCGACAAAATCACGCGGCAGTGGCGACACTAATGGCTACGACGCGGCGATTGTTGATGTACAAGATTTCTTTGACAATGTTGTCATGGGATATAACAAAGGTGAGGATGAAGATCTGGCAGCTGACTTGAATATAGCGCGCAGTATCATTCCTGCCGGAACGGGAGCGCTGCGCGATTTCAGTTATATCGCGCCAGAGATTCCAGAATTTGACGCCAGCATGTGTGTGGGCTGTATGACTTGCGTGGTTGAATGTCCAGACACAGCAATTTTGGCCAAGGTCGCCGAAGAGCGCATGCTGGAAGGTGAATTGGCTCAGATTGGGAACGCTAAAGAAGCGGCTCATATGAAGGCACAGTTTGCCACCACCAACAAGTTCCATAAGGTTCCTTCCAAGAAAGGGAAAGAACCGGGACTGTTTGGAATCTTTGTGGATCCAACGAAGTGTAAGGGCTGTGCTGAATGTGTCGAGGTATGCCACGACCTGGGGTATGATGCCCTAAAGATGATTGAAAAAGAAGACATGACCGTGCCTATCTACCAAAAGAGCTTCAATTTCTTCAAGTCGCTGCCTGCAACGCCAAAGGATTTCATAAACGATCGCGTTGCCATGGATATGATGCTGGCTGAAGACAGTATGCTTTTCGTCGGTGGTGCCGGTTCTTGTGCGGGATGTGGCGAAGCGACCGTTATTCGCATGTGGCTGGCGGCGATAGGCTATGTTTATGGTCAGGATAATATGGGTATTGTGGCTTCGACAGGCTGCAATACGGTGTATGGAAGTACGTATCCATATAATCCATACATGGTACCTTGGACGAACAGTCTGTTCGAGAATGGTCCTGCTGATGCGATCGGCATTCGCATGCGCTGGGACCAGATGGGCTGGCAAGATAAACAGCTTTGGGTTATGGGTGGTGACGGCGCCATGTTGGACATTGGCTTTCAGAGCCTGAGCCGGATGCTGGCAACGGACCTGAATATCAAAGTACTGATTCTTGATACGCAGGTCTACTCAAATACAGGCGGTCAGTCCTCAACGGCCACTTTCACCGGACAGGAGACCAAGATGAGCCAGTTTGGAAAGGGCATTCAGGGACGGCAAGAGCGGCGCAAGGAGATCGGTCGCATCGCCATGATGCACCCCAATACCTATGTGGCTCAGACCGTGGCATCCATACCCAATCATTTTTACAAATCGATTCTCGAAGCAGCAAGTTTTGACGGTCCGGCGGTTGTGAATACCTATACGACCTGCCAGCCCGAGCATGGTGTGGGGGACGACATGGCGCGTCGCCAGGCTAAGCTGGCGGTTGAGTCACGCGCTTTTCCGGTATTTACCTACGATCCACGCAAGGGTGATACCATTCGCTCACGCTTGAGCCTGCAAGGTAATCCTGCTCAGAAGGCGGACTGGTATACTGTTCCGAAGACGGATGAGACAATCGATTTCTTGACCTTTGCTCGATCGGAAGGTCGATTTGCCAAACAGTTTGACAAGGATGGAAATCCACGAGAGTCCGTCATAGCGGCACAGGCTGACCGGTTGGCCAACTGGCATATGCTGCAAGAAATGGCAGGCTTGAGGTAAAATCTTGATTGGCAACAATATTCTCTTAACCTGATGAGGAGGGTGATATGAAACTGATATTGCGGATCTTAATCAATGCGGTCGCGATCTGGCTCACGAGCCTGATTCTGCCTGCGTTTAGCTTCAGCGGTCAATGGTGGCAACTCTTGATTGTAGCGGTGATATTTGGATTGGTGAATGCACTTGTACGGCCAATCGTAAAATTGCTAACACTTCCAATAAGCATCCTCACTTTAGGATTGTTCACTTTGGTGATCAATGCCTTGATGTTGTGGCTCACCGCATGGCTAAGCGGTGGAATGTTGTCTATTGAAGGGAACTTCATTCAACAATTGTTCTGGGTATTTCTTGCGGCGATCATAATCAGTATTATCAGCACGGTTCTAAGTTGGGTGCTGCCGGATTAATGAATCAGACTATCGATTAGAATTAATACCCCGGAAACTTATGGTTTTTGGGGTATTTTTTTGTCCAAATGAAGATCTCGATCAGTCAGCAGCTAGGTAAAAAGATTGGTATCATTAGCTTGTGTTCAGGCTATATTTATTGCTTTAATGAAAAGCCCAGGCGTGGCCCAAGAGCATTTTTAGGGATGGAGACTTAATGATGATTAATGATCATGAGAAGATTATATCTTCAGCAGTTGATGACTATGCCGAAAAACTCCTAAGCGATTTTAAGGTGCCCGGTATGGCGGTATCGGTCATCCTCGATGGATCTCTGGTGTTTGCAAAGGGGTATGGGGTAAGACAGTTAGGGGAACATACTCCGGTTGATCAACATTCATTGTTTGGAATTGCTTCAATCTCCAAATCATTTACGGCCATGGCTCTAGGGATGTTGGTTGATGATGGAAAGATCAAGTGGGGCGATAGGGTAACCAAGTATCTTCCTTCTTTTCAGCTTTATGATCGATATGCCAGCGGAGAGATAACGATCCTGGATCTGCTGATTCATCGCTCCGGTCTATCAAGTGTAAGTGGGGGCACCATCTGGTATGGGTCCGACTATTCGCGGCAGGAGATCATAGACAGAATCCGCTACCTGAAGCCTGCAAGCAGTTTTCGCAGCGAATATGCGTACCAGAACATAACCTATTTGGTCGCTGGAGAAATAGTTCAGGTAGTGACGGGTCAAACCTGGGATGAGTTTATCACCCAGCGCATTTTCACGCCTTTGGAAATGCGCTCTAGCAATACAAGTATCACAATGCTGCTTGCAGAAATGAATGTCGCGCAGCCTCACATTGAGGTAAATGGCACGCTGCGAGTAATCGCCCACCGAAATTATGATAATGTAGGCCCGGCAGCTGCGATCAATACGACCATTAGCGATCTAGCTGCATACGCCCAATTGCTACTGGGCGGAGGAATATACAAAGGGGACCGTTTATATTCGACCGCGATTGGTCAAGATCTTTGGAGGCCACAATCATTGGTGCCAATGGTTGACGATTATCCCGTAGAGATCCAGAGTATCATGCCTCAGTTCCACAGTACTTATGCCCTGGGCTGGCAGATTCAGGACTTTTATGGATTAAGAAAGGTTTCTCACAGCGGAGGAATCGACGGTCTGCGTTCTCGGCTAACTTTGATACCGGAACAGAATCTGGGGGTAATCGTCTTTGCCAATAATGAGGGACCCGTGCCCTGGATTCTTTCTGAGATTATCCTAGGACTTTATCAGAAAGCAGATCCAAAAGGATGGTATGCTGCTGCGAGGGAATGGTGGGCGCATGAAAAGGCAAAGCAAAACAGTTTAGAACAGAAAACACAGAGCGTAGGTACTCAATCTTCTCTCGATTTGGAATCCTATCAGGGCGAGTTTCACTCAGCGCCAGTCGGTGACATTCGAGTAGAATACAAAGATGATCAGCTAATTTTGCGTTTTCCACACACAGACGCATTCACTGGAATTTTGGACCATTGGCATTACGATACGTTTCGGGTGAAATGGCAAGATCCATGCATTCCAGATGGACTCCTGACGTTCATTCTGGGTGCGCAGGCTTTGGTAACTGAGTTGAAGTTGACACAGACAAAGCTATTGGACGTCGATTTTAACGAACTACATCCCATAACGCGAATCGTCGACTAGCATGTGAAAAACAAGGGGCCCTGGAAGTTCACAGGGCCCTTTAAGTTTAGCATCCCTTCGACGTGTTGGGGGCCTATCTAAGCGTCATAGGTTGTTGAGGTGACATCACCTCCACGTCCGGTCCAATCGGTGTGGAAAAATTCTCCGCGGGGAGCGTCAATCCGCTCATAGGTATGTGCACCGAAATAGTCGCGCTGTGCTTGCAAGAGGTTGGCGGGAAGCCGTTCACGCCGGTAGCCATCGAAGAAGGCCAGAGCACTGGACATGGCAGGAACCGGGATGCCCAGACGAACCGCTTTAGCAACGACACGTCGCCATGGATCCTGTGCAGACAACACCTGTTGTTTGAAGTATGGATCTAAAAGGAGATTGGTTAGATCAGGATTCTTGTCATAGGCTTCTTTTATTTTATCTAAGAAGGCAGCACGAATAATGCATCCTTCACGCCACATAAGCGCGATGCTTCCGTAAGCTAAATTCCAGCCATATTCCTCCGTCGCGGCGCGGAAGAGCATATAACCCTGGGTATAGGAAATGATTTTGGAGGCATAGAGGGCTTCACGGATGTCGGCGAGAAAGGCGGCTTTGTCACCTTCAACTTTACCGGAAGGGGAACCCAATTCCTTGGCGGCAGCAACGCGTTCATCTTTCAACGCGGAGAGGAATCGCGCAAAAACAGCCTCGCCAATCAAGGTGAGAGGGGTGCCCATTTCCAGGGCGGATGAAGCGGTCCATTTTCCCGTGCCTTTCTGGCCAGCGGTATCCAAAATTTTTTCCACGAGAGGATCACCTTCCTGGTCTTTATAGCCAAGGATATCGGCGGTTATTTCAATCAAGTATGAATTGAGCTTCCCTTCATTCCAACGAGCAAATGTGGCGCTCATTTCATCAACGGGCATGTCCAAAGCAAAACGCATCAGATCGTAGGCTTCGTTAATCAACTGCATGTCACCATATTCGATGCCGTTGTGGACCATTTTTACGAAATGACCAGCTCCTTCTTCGCCCAGCCAGTCACAGCATGGCGTTCCATCTTCAACTTTTGCGGCTATATCTTGCAGGATTGGCTGTATGTGGGACCAAGCGGCTTCGGCACCACCAGGCATTATGGAAGGGCCAAAGCGAGCACCCTCTTCTCCGCCTGATACGCCTGCGCCAACGAACAAGATGCCCTTTTCGATAAGCTCTTGCATACGACGGGTCGAATCTTTGTAGAAGGAATTCCCCCCGTCTATAATGATGTCTCCTTCTTCCAGTAGCGGGGTAAGCTGATCGATGGTGGCATCTACTGGCCAACCTGCTTTGACCATGATCATAATCTTGCGCGGCCGTTTTAGTACGGAAATGAATTCTTCTAGAGATTGTGTCCCGATCACGCTTGTACCTTGGGCCTCATTGGCCATGAAACGATCAACTTTGCTGACTGTGCGATTAAAGACCGCAACCGTATAACCATGATCGTTCATATTGAGAACGAGATTCTGACCCATCACGGCAAGGCCAATCAAGCCAATATCTGCCTTTGTCATATTTATGCTCCTTTTCTGGGAAGATTTATTTCTCCCCGAGGGTAGTAGATCACTACTGCTTGACTATTCTGACCTTTAGTTTATTACGAACAGCGTGGAAATCACAGTCATTTGAATGCCGAGATGCGCAGACTGCTCTTTCAAACACCAGATCCGGGCCATGGTGATTGTAGTTTTGAACTGTGTTACAATGGCCAAGATTCCATCACCACTACCATTATTATTAGAATTAGGAGGATATCCATGGCATTTGCAATCCCTAGCATGTTGCTAAAACAATTGTACACATTTGGCAGTCTTAAAAATGGCGACGGTACTGTAAAGTTCTCGGTGAAGAACCGTCTAAGCGATGCGACCATCATTAGCATCGACCTGCTCAGTCTTAGCGGGAAAGAAGTGCCCTTGGAACTGGTTACTCTTGATTTGGGAGACGGGACCATCATAACACCTGCTGACTTGTCTGCAACGCCACTGGATTTTCCATTACGCAAGGAGTTAGACATTATTGCTGTCTCAGAAGCGCTCCCATTGGGCAAGCATAAGATTGAGATTCATTTTGACACCAAGCCATTTGGCAAACTGAAACTGAAGGTTGATGGTGCTATTAGCGAAGAGAAGCCGCACCGCATTCAAATTCCGAGAAGCAAGAGCGATGACTATGGACCAGATGCCATCCGCCAGCGGCAGGAATTTGTGGCGGAGTTTACCGGCAAGAAACTGGAGCATCTTCCGCACTATTCATTCGATCCGCATGTGCTGCAGGGAAATATTGAGAATTTTAGCGGTGTTGCCCAAATTCCGATTGGGTTTGCGGGACCAGTTACGATTAATGGCGAACATGCGAAAGGTGATTTTATTGTGCCCATGGCGACGACCGAAGGTACGTTGGTAGCTTCATACAGCCGGGGTATGAAAATCCTCAACCTATCCGGCGGCGTGAAGGCCAGTGTTATTGCGGATGCGATGCAAAGGGCGCCAGTGTTTGTGTTTTCTGATGCCCGCGAGGCGCGAGAGTTCGTGGCGTGGGTGGATGCGAATATAGATGATATTCGCGATCGCGCTGAGGCTACCTCAAGCGTCGCAAAGTTAGAATACATTGATCCCTACCTGGCCAGTAAATTCGCCTACCTGCGCTTCAATTTCACAACTGGGGATGCGGCGGGCCAAAATATGGTTGGACGGGCAACGTTTGCTGCGTGCAGTTGGATTATTGATCAGTATCCCGGAATCAAGCATTTTTACTTGGAGTCGAACCTGGCCACAGACAAGAAGGCATCGCAAGTAAACATCATGCATACTCGCGGCAAACGAGTAACGGCCGAGGCAGTGATTAAACGAGACGTCCTGATTCAGAATATGCGTGTAGAGCCAGAGACTTTGTTCTATCATGCGGGAATTGCCAATGTCGGGGCGATTCTCTCAGGGGCGAATAATAATGGCGCTCATTCGGCCAATGGCATTACAGCCATGTTCATTGCCACCGGACAAGATGTTGCTAATGTGTCTGAATCATCGGCTGGAATTATTTATACTGAACTTTCCCCAGAGAAAGATCTCTATATGTCGATTACGATACCATCTTTGATTGTGGCGACATATGGTGGTGGTACGGCGTTGCCAACACAGAATGAATGCCTGGGGTTATTAGGGTGTGTAGGTAGGGGTAAAGTGAAGAAGTTGGCCGAGATTATTGCGGCAACCGTTCTAGCCGGAGAAATTTCTTTGGCTGCAGCGATTTCTTCCTCAGATTGGGTATCAAGTCACGAGAAATACGGTCGCAACCGTTAGCCGATTTTCGCTAGCGGTTCTGTTCGTTGAAACGTCTTTTGATATAGCGATTGGCCTGGCTGATTGTCAGAGATTGGCTGGCATTGCCAGCTCGAATATAGAACTTTTCGCTGCCTTTTTCTTGAAGGAAAGCGGGATCGGTAGAAGGTTGGACGAGAAGGATGCAAATTGGCTTTTGATCAATCTCTGGGAATGCAACGTCAACGAACTGCCTGAACTCCACGCCAATCATTTTATTAAAGGCCATATTAAAAGCGGTTTCAAACGCATCCATCGTGGGCTGGCGCAGGGTCTGTAGGTCGGGTTCGAGACCCAGGATTTGCCCATCATCAGCAACACCAATGAGCAAATAGCCGCCTGATGAATTCATGAAGGCAACCAGTGTCTTCATGACCGGTTGGTGTAATGCTTTATTTGCCCTTTGCTGACGGTAATCCCAGGCAAGACTAGATTTGAACTCAACAAACTGATGTTCGCCACTGTTTACCAAATCGACGGCAGATTTTGGAAATGGTCTATCTTGCTGCCTGGACATGTAGCCTGCCATTTCTTCGAGCATAGCTGCCTGATCAAAAGGCTCAGGAATGTCCTTAAGTTTGGCTGAACTGAGGTTGTCGGAGGCTGAGATATGAAGCGAACCATAATTGAAGTTTCTGGCCAACCGTCCCTGTTTAACCTCAATGTGGCTGATCGCGGGCGTGTTGATCAGGATCCTGCTGCTGAGGAGATTGCCGCGCTGGTAGGTGATCTGATTGCTGTCAGCTACATAGACTGGGACATACCAACTTATGAAGGCAATGGCCACGATTAGCACCTGAAGCGATGTGGCTGTAAGAACCAGGAAGAAGTTGAAGGAGACGGTGGGAGCGAAGGGCAGGAGTTGGTAGGTCTCTGACAAGTCACCCAGGAGTAGATCGAAAAAGAAACCCACCGCAAAAGGAAGCAAGGCGAAGAAAAACTCTATGATGACTAGCCGTTTTAAGAATAAAGAGGGACTGGTGCGAATAACGATTTGGTTGCGATGCATAACTTAATTTTAGAGCAGGATGCGGCATGATACCAGATTTTTGATGTTGACGGGCGATCTACCGCTGGCTATAATGTTTGCTAACAAATTGAACACTATAAAGACTTTGACAGTGATTAGTACAGTAGGTTGAGTTTTAGAGAGTTGGCGGCTGCTGAAAGCCAATATTCACCCTTCTGGAATCCACACTTGAGTTGTTCAGCGAACCTCTGCCGAGTATTAAGTTGAGCCGGGTATGCCCGTTAACGCAAAATTGAGATCGATTGCCTATTTAGGGTTCTCGATGAAACCAGGTGGCACCACGGGCCTCCTCGTCCTGGATGGATGAGGGGGTTTTTCTATTGTGGTCTCCGTCAGGACGACGGATAAGGAGAATTTGAAGATGATCGACTTGAATTTGATTAGGCAACGACCGGACTGGGTGAAAGAACAGATAGCAAATCTGAACGACAGCGCACCGATTAACGAGATTTTGCAGGCAGACAAAAGAAGACGTGAGATCCTTCAAGAGGTTGAGGAAATGCGCCGGCAACGCAATGACAGCTCGAAGCAGATCGGTCGTTGGATGGGAAGCATGAAGAAGATGGAAGCCGAGCTGCAGCGTGCGGAGGCAGGGCAAGACGTCGGGCGACCAATAATGGATGTAAAAGCAGAAGTCACCAGCATGCGGGTAAATGCAGAAGAGGCCAAGGCAACGACACGGCTTATCGGCGACCGCATAGCAACACTCGATGAAGAGTTGCGTCAGGTCGAAGCGACCTTGCGAGAGAAAATGCTATGGGTACCAAATATCCCTCACGAGAGTGTTCCAGTTGGTCCAGACGACAGCCATAATATTGCCTATGAGGCGCAAGGGGCACCGATTCCAAGCTTTGATTTCGAACCCCAAGCGCATTGGGATCTCGGACCTCAATTGGGGATCATTGATTTTGAGCGGGGTGTTAAGCTGAGTGGCAGCCGCTTTTATATTCTGCCTGGGCTAGGGGCTCGTCTACAGCGAGCCGTTATCCAGTTTATGCTGGATTATCATGCGGATACCCATGGATATAAGGAAATGTACCTGCCCTTCATGGTGCGTTCGGAAATGTTCGTGGGCGCAGCGCAACTGCCGAAGTTCGCCGAGAACATTTATCGTGATGCGGAAGAAGATTTTATGTGGCTAGGCACGGCCGAAATTGCCTTAACCAATGTGCACCGGGATGAGATACTAAATGAAGAAGACCTTCCTCTAAATTATGTGGCTTACACTCCTTGTTTCCGGCGCGAGAAGATGAGTGCCGGGCGGGATGTTCGTGGCATCAAACGGGGCCACCAATTTGACAAGGTCGAAATGTATAAGTTTACGAGACCAGATGCGAGCTACGAAGCACTCGATACATTGGTGGAACATGCGACAGATATTTGTAAAGCGCTGGAGCTGCCATATCGTATCGTCGAAATGGTTACAGGGGATCTGGGATTTGCAGCGACAAAGAAATACGATGTCGAAATATGGGCGGCCGGATGCCAGGAATGGCTGGAGGTCAGTTCGGCCAGCAATACTGAGGCATTCCAGGCTCGACGAGCAAATGTCAAATATCGCCCTGCCGGAGGCGGGAAAGCTCAATATGTACACACACTGAATGCAAGTGGATTGGCTCTGCCCCGGGTGATGATTGCGATCATAGAGAACAACCAACAGGCTGACGGTAGCATTAAAGTGCCCAAGGTTTTGCAGCCATATATGGGCGGCATCGAAACCATCGAGGCACCGTAGCGAAAGAATTACAGCTTCGCAGCGGCTCAAATGAGGATATCGATCTATTGATCAGCCGCGATTTATCTGCAGGCGGTAGATAGTTGTGTCCTGTGCTCCGAAGCGGTACTTGTAGGTTTCGTTGCCGCGAAGAAAATCGAATTCAGTGCGATTCTCTTCGATCGCCCATTCTATGGACTTGGCGGTGAGCACAACGCCTAGGCTGAGATTACCGAAGGTTTGTGGATCCAGACCGGAATTGTAAACCCAAATGCGATCATGGTAGTCAAAGTTAAACAAGGCGGCTGCGTTTTGTTCTTTTACTCTTAGAAACGCTAACTGTAGTGTACCTGCATCACGAGCGGCTTTGGCTACATCATAAAAAAGGGCTCTTCGACCTTCATTCAGCCAGTCCCTTTTTTCAAAGGTGCTTTTTTGTAATAGCTCCAGAAAGTCCCCGATTGCTGCTTGAAGGTCTTCCTCCTCTCCGATAATATGGAAATCAGCACCAGCCCCATGAGCTCGACGCAATTTGCGGCGGATCTCTCGTCGCTGCTTGCTATCCAACAACTCAAGATAGGTTTCGAAACTGTCTGGCAAACTGATAACGGGGCACACTTCATTGACCGATTCCACGACGCAGAGACCATGCTGTTCTGTAAGATTGGAGAGAATCGTACGGGTGGGGGAGATCTCAGGCACATTGCAGAACTCCAATCGATCCCAACGGGGATATTCATCACTTAGCAACTGGTTGAAAATCAATCTCCAAGACTCTTCCGCATGGCGCGCTTCGGCGATCAAGTCAAGATAATCAGTTTCCTCGACACAGCCATTGAAGTTGATGGATCCTTCTGGCGTAAGGTAAAAACAACCGATGGCAGTTAGTTGTTTGTTGTCATCTCGCGTGATGACACTGTGAAGCTGGCAGCCTTCAGGATGAAGGCGATGCCACCAAGATTTCTGATAAGCCAGTGTTTGGAAAGGTGTATCGGTCATCCCGCGACGCGCCAAATCATCCCATTCATCGGCCAAAATAGTAAAGACTTCATCACCTATGATAATTTCTATATTCATAGCCCCATTATATCGCGTCTGCACCAACTTCCATAAATGATGTGGGATGTGTTGGAGTAGGTGGATACCTATTTTGCAATATAAAGCATTAGGTTGAAGATGCACCATCTAGAAACTGGTGCGATAATTTGAGGAATGAGACTCTGAGAGGTATATATCGACGGTTATTGGCCATGAATCTGGCGAATGGAGAGATAAATATGACTGAGTTACATCCAGATCTAGCACGCATATTGATCAGCGAAGAGGCAATTCAAAGTCGAGTTAAAGAATTGGCCAATCAACTGTCATCTGATTATGCCGGGGCTGGTCATCTTTATTTGATAGGAATCTTAAAAGGCTCTTTTCTGTTTTTGGCCGATTTAGCCAGACATCTTTCCATTCCCCATACGGTCGATTTTATGGCTGTAACCAGTTACGGTCGGAAAGGTGCCGAATCAGGAGAGGTGCGCCTGCTAATGGACTTGAGGGAGCCCGTAACTGACGCTGAAGTGTTGATTGTCGAGGATATTGTTGACACGGGAAAGACACTTCATTATCTTTACGATACGTTGGGTGGGAGACAGCCAGCATCGATCAAGACCTGCGCTTTTGTGCAAAAGGATAGAGATCATCTTCCAGTTCCGGTTGACTATTTAGGATTCACTATTCCTGACGTTTGGGTGGTTGGCTATGGTCTTGACTATGCAGAACGCCACCGAACACTGCCATTTGTGGCTGAGTTAAAGCGCGAAACTTATTCTTAGGAAACATTATGAAGTTACCTCATGCAAGCCGATGGGCTTGGTTGATCTTGATTGTTCTGGTGATAGTTTTTGTTGCTCTGTTACTACTTGCGCCATTAGAAAAATTGCTCGGCGAGGCAATCCGCTATGTATATGTCCATGTGGCACTGACACGAGCAGGTATGTGGGGCTTATACTTGGCCGGTGTCCTGGGCTTATTTATTGCGTTGACGGCGAAGCGTAAGTTACAACACTGGACCCAGGTTGTTGCTTGGGTGTCGTTTGCTCTGTTTCTTGGCGGTTTCATCGGTAGTGTTTTTGCACAGCAAGCGAGTTGGGGTGGTCTGCTACTGGAGGAACCGCGTAATAGAAGCTCACTGAGTGTTTTGGCTGCCACTCTCGTTGTTCTCTTGATTAATGGATGGATGCCTTGGCTCCGTTTACGGGGGTTCTTGTACGTGCTACTAGCGGCCTATGTGGGATGGATCATTCCCCGAACGCCACTTGTATTTCATCCAGCGAATGCGATTGGCAGTTCCCCATCAGTAATAATTCGTTGGGCGTTCCTGGCCCTAACGCTTGTGGCGTGTATGATCGGAGCCTGGTTTGTTTGGTATTGGGGACGGTCAGATGTCCGCTCAGCCTAGCAATGGGTTAACGTGATTTGGGGTCAATGATCTGTAGGATAAAATCAAGGTGACATAGAAAAATGAGTGAAAATATATCTGGGCTACCATTTGAACAGGCTTTACGTGAACTTGAGGAAACGGTTACAAAACTCGAACAGGGAGAACTAACACTTGAGGAATCGCTTGCTCTCTTCGAACGGGGACAAAAACTGGCGGCGTATTGTGATCTAATGTTGGAGAAAGCCAGCTTGCGAGTGGAGCAGCTAACAGCCGATGGCGAGATCGTTGATATGATGGTAGAGGTGGAGGAATAACGTTGTTCAAGAATTTAAGACAATCATTAAGCCGCACCAGGCAATCAGTTTTTGGTCAGATTGCAGGGGTGTTGGGTGCGGGTGATATAACAGATGAGACCTGGGAAGACCTTGAGGCTCTTCTTATTCAGGCCGATGTTGGCGTGCCAACGACCATGCATCTAGTAGATCGTTTGCATGAGCGCACATTGAAGGAAGGGCTGTATCGCGCTGATCAACTGCTTGAGGCTTTGAAGGATGAACTGCGGGGGATTCTCGTGCAACCGGAAGGGTTTGACCTCGAAGAACCACGTCTGTTAACGGTGGTTATGGTAGTGGGTGTAAACGGATCTGGAAAAACGACGAGCATTGGCAAGCTGGCGACCTATTATAAGAATAACGGCCGAAAAGTAATGCTGGCTGCGGCTGATACGTTTAGGGCAGCAGCAATCGAACAGCTACAAATATGGGGGGAAAGATCTGATGTTCCTGTTATTGCTGGACAACCTGGAGGAGATCCTGGAGCGACAGCCTATGATGGAATACGGGCGGCGCGTGCTCGTGGGTACGACCTGCTTTTGGTTGACACAGCCGGCAGATTGCACACGAAGTATAACTTGATGCGAGAGCTGGAAAAAGTTTACAGCGTGTGCCAAAAGAGTGTTCACAAGGCGCCGCATGAAGTATTGCTGGTACTTGATGCTCCAACCGGACAAAATGCGCTGGTGCAGGCGGAGAAGTTCAAGGAGTCCGTCAATGCAACTGGCGTCATCCTGACC
The DNA here is from genome assembly GCA_963807975.1 of uncultured Chloroflexia bacterium. Classification (GTDB taxonomy): domain Bacteria; phylum Chloroflexota; class Anaerolineae; order Promineifilales; family Promineifilaceae; genus JAACFF01. The sequence goes on from CAWEDV010000001.1 coordinate 26,225, forward strand.
AAACTGGACAGCACCGCCAAGGGCGGTATGGTTTTTGCGATTTATCGCGAGCTGGGACTGCCAGTTCGTTTTGTTGGAACTGGAGAGAAATTGGAAGATCTGGCAGTCTTTGACGCCGATCTGTTTGTGGATGCTCTTTTTGAATGACCTTGACATCTGCCTGACGTAAGGGTAACGGCGATTGGTATGATTTGGCTGAGCTAAACAAGAAGTACAAGGATAATTGATATGGACGATTTAACTGATAGATTGATAGAACTGCAAGAATCTGTGGGCCAGCTGCGGAGGCGGCTTTGACGTAGATGCTAAAAGTGAGAAGCTGGCGCACCTAGAGCAGGCTGTAGCGGTTCCTGGATTTTGGGATGATGCTACAGCAGCCCAGGCCGCGATGCGTGAAATTACTAGGCTGCGCAATCAAGTTGGGATCTGGCAGAGACTAAGCAAGCATTTGCTTGAAACAAGAGAGCTGGCTGAGCTTGAGGATGAGGACCTGGCGAAGGAGCTGACTCGCGAAGTACAGACACTAGAACTGGAAATTGGTGACCTAGAATTCCAGACGTTGTTCAATGGTCAATACGATGACGAGGATGCCCTGATTTCGCTTCATGCCGGCGCCGGGGGAACTGAGGCCCAGGATTGGGCAGAAATGTTGCTGCGCATGTATTTAAGGTGGGCTGAATCTCATGGATTTCAGACAGACATCCTGGATATGAGTAATGGCGATGAGGCTGGCTTAAAGAGTGTCATGGTGTCCATTCGTGGAGATTATGCCTATGGGCGATTGCAGTCGGAAAGGGGGGTCCACAGACTGGTACGGATATCACCTTATGATGCCTCGAAGCGGCGCCATACTTCTTTCGCAAAATTGGAATTGTGGCCGGATATTGCGGAGAAAATAGAAATTGAAATTGATGAGAAAGATCTGCGTGTTGACCGATTCCGGGCGAGTGGGGCGGGTGGACAGCATGTGCAGAAAAATGAAACGGCCGTGCGCTTAACACATTATCCTTCTGGTATTGTGGTTTCGTGCCAGAATCAACGCTCTTTAACTCAGAATATGCAGATGGCGATGAGCATTCTAAAGGCACAGCTTTTTGAGTTGGAGAGAGAGAAACAGGAGGCGGAAATCTCTGCCCTTAAGGGAAAGGTTGTTGATGCCGGATGGGGAAATCAAATTCGATCTTATGTCTTACACCCGTATAAGATGGTGAAGGATTTACGGACTGGTTATGAGACCGGCAATACTCAGGGCGTGCTCGATGGAAAGCTAGACCCATTTATTGAAGCGTACCTAAGGTCAATGGTGGGTGAGGAAACGGAAGCAGAATAGACAGGGTGACGCGTCTACCATTTTTGGGGCTGTTTCCTGTGTGCGATGCCAGAGGGATTTTTTGGCCAAAAAGCAGCGCGCTTGCCGATCTACAATCGTCATGATGTAGATTCGTTTTTTTATCACCGATGAAAGTGAAGAGTTCATCTTGTTCAGCGACCTCTACCGGTTTATCTGGACCAGGCAATGTGTCTGGAAAGTCATCGGCATTTTGTTTGAAGCAATTGGCTTACGTGGCATGGCTAACACCGGCATGACGAACTGCTTGTCTTTGACCGTTGCCATCCAGAACCAGTCGAATAGCGTGTTGGCGGGTGAGCAGGTCAAGGCCGATTGATTTGGGCTCAGGTGTATACTTTCGTTTTCAGACCTTACATTTGTAAGCCTGACTACCGGCAACAGTTTTCCCATTTTTCACTTGTTGGTCTGTTCTATGACAGTGGGGACATAATTCTGTACGTATTTTATACCATGCCTTTGAAATTAGTCACTCTCATGTGGTTGCAATCCTAGGGAAATATGCTATAATTGAGTGTTCGCGAAAGTACTCCTAATTTCATTAGGGAAGTTGACACTAGTATCGATACCGGTATAATAACAGCAATGATAAACGTTTATACAGGTGACAAGAGCGTCGGCCAAAAGCCGAACGCTCTTTTGTGTGTTTACACAGTATTTACCTCAACCAGCGTGCGCGGGGGCACACTGGTTATTTTCGGCTACTGGGGGCCGATTTTTTGATTCCTAGGACCAATCCGTTGGTGGCCTTATCCCGCGAGCATATCCCCTGGAAAGGGTGCGCCATCGACGTGTTTTTTCAATTGGAGGTCGACCTAAGTGGAAACTACAGATTTCCGTTCTTTACGTATTAGCCTAGCATCGCCTGATCAGATCCGCTCCTGGTCTTATGGAGAGGTGACCAAGCCAGAGACTATCAACTACCGGCGCTTACGTCCGGAAAAAGATGGCCTATTTTGTGAAGCCATATTCGGTCCAACTCGTGATTGGCAGTGTTACTGTGGAAAGTATCGCAACGTGCGCTATCGGGGCATTGTCTGCGATAAGTGTGGCGTTGAAATTACTCGTTCTTCGGTGCGTCGTGAGAGACTTGGCCATATTGAACTTGCTGCGCCTGTTGCTCACGTCTGGTATACGCGCCGTGTACCCAGCTATATGGGTTTATTGTTAAATATCTCTAGACGAAATTTGGATCGTGTCCTCTATTTTGCGCAGTATGTGATTACGAATATCGATGAAGACGCGCGGGACAGAGCTTTAATCCGTCTTGATGAAGAGCTAATCGAAGCTGAGAAACAGCTTGACCTGAAGTTGCAGGAAGATGTGCGGGTTGCGACATTGGAAGTGTCTGAACGGCTTCTGAATCTGGAGATGGAGCTTGAAGAGCTTAACGGCACGTTTGACGATCGTCTGGCAAATGCCACTGATGAGTCAATCAATGAAGCTCAAGCGGTACAGCGCCGATTGGAAAATCTTCAAGGCTCTGTCGCTTCGGAACAGATTTTGCTTGGCGAAGAAGTCTTAGCCGAATCCGGCGAAACCATTGGCAAAGAACATATATCGTTGGTGCAGGATCAAGCGAGCAAGCGCCTCACTGATGTGCAGCAAGATTTTGAAGAACAACACCAGAGCCAGGTTGCCGATCTGCAACGAGAGATAGCGGAACTACGATCGGAAGTTGACGCCGCTAGTGATGAGCACAGCGAGTTGGTCGATCAAAAACTGGTCCGCATGCGGCAGCAGGCACAAGTCAGCCGTGATCAGTTGGAAAACATCGAACTGACGCAGTTTCTGTCTGAAAATGAATACCGTGAGCTCAAAAGCAAGTTTGGCAATGTGTTTCGGGCAGGGATGGGCGCTGAGGCATTTTATGATATTTTGAAAGAGATGGATCTCGATCAGCTATCCCGGGATCTTTGGCGCCAGGTCCGTACGACGCGATCGAAACAGGCTGCCAAGCGGGCAACCAAACGACTGCATGTGGTTGAGTCGCTACGTGAAAGTGGTAACAGCCCAGAGTGGATGATTTTGACTGTTCTACCGGTCATTCCTCCAGACTTGCGACCTATGGTGCAGTTGGATGGTGGTCGTTTCGCTACCTCTGACCTGAATGATCTATACCGCCGCGTGATTAATCGCAACAATCGTCTTAAACGGCTGTTGGATCTCGGCGCACCTGATGTCATCGTTCGCAATGAGAAACGAATGCTTCAGGAAGCCGTGGACAGTCTGATCGATAACAGCCAGCGTGGAAAAGCTTTGAGCCGTCGCGGACGCCGTGAGTTGAAATCGCTTTCCGATATGCTGAAGGGAAAGAAAGGACGCTTCCGCCGCAATTTGCTGGGCAAGCGCGTCGACTATTCCGGACGGTCGGTTATTGTGGTCGGTCCGAAATTGAAGATGGGTGAATGTGGCTTGCCAAAGGTCATGGCCCTGGAATTGTTCCGCCCGTTTGTGATCAGCCAATTGATTGCACAAGGTTATGCGAGTAATGTGAAAGGCGCGAAACGGTATATCGAGCGCCAGCCCCCAGAGGTATGGGAGGTTTTGGAAGAGGTTATTAAGGGCCGACCGATTCTTCTAAATCGTGCTCCTACTTTGCATCGCTTAGGTATCCAGGCGTTTATGCCAAAGGTTGTGGAAGGAAAAGCGATTCAACTGCATCCGCTGGTGTGTGCGGCTTTTAATGCGGACTTCGACGGCGATCAGATGGCTGTGCACGTACCTCTGTCACAGAACGCGGTGCGCGAGGCTAAAGAATTGATGCTGGCTAACAGAAATCTTCTGAAGCCGGCTGATGGCCAGCCGATTGTTGGACCTTCAAAAGATATGGTCCTTGGTGTTTACTATATTACGTTGATGCGTGACGGCCTTCCTGGCGAGGGGCGTGTCTTCAGCGATATGAATGAAGTCGAAATGGCTTATGAGTTGGGATTTGTCGATATTCACGCCAAGATCAAGGTTTATGCCGATACATATTACGACGACGACGGCATCCGTTATCCAGATGGCGAACCCGTACGGCGCTTGATTGAAACTTCAACCGGACGTGTCCTTTTTAATCTGGTTCTGCCGGAAGAAGCTCGGTTCGTTAATAAGCTTTTGGATAAGGGTGGAGTGAACCGTCTGATCAACCGTGTCTATCGTATTGTTGGTGATGAAAAGACGATCAAAATGGCTGATGCCATCAAGGATATTGGCTTTAAGTTTGCTACTGTCTCAGGAACAACGGTAGCTGTGGCTGACCTGACGGTTCCAGAAGAGCGCACGAACATTCTTTCGCAGGCCCGGAACCGGGTTGACGAAATTGACCGCCAATACCGTCGTGGCTTGCTGACGCCGGAAGAACAATATCAGCGGACGGTCGAGACGTGGAATGAGGCCAAGGATGATGTCGCTGATGCGGTTCGTGATGCGATGGATCCCAATGGTCCGATGGCTGTGATGGCGCTTTCTGGTGCAGGTAAGGGCGGTTTTGGCCCGATCACACAGCTAGCGGGTATGCGCGGTCTGATGGCTGATCCACAAGGTCGTATCATACCTGTCCCTATCCTGTCGAATTTCCGAGAAGGTCTTGATGCCCTTGAGTATTTCATTTCTACGCATGGTGCGCGAAAGGGACTGGCTGATACGGCTCTGCGTACGGCCGATGCCGGTTACCTAACACGGCGATTGGTGGATGTTGCGCAAGATCTGATTATTTTGTCTGAAGACTGTGGAACCACAAATGGAATCTATGTAAGACGAGCTGAAAACTTCGGCAAACAGACGCTCGGTGAGCGGATTTCCGGACGAGTATCAGCTGCGAATATCGTTCATCCTGAAACAGGTGAAATGCTAGTTGGGCAGAACGAATTCATCACCGATGAGATGTCGGAAACTATCGACGAACTGGGATTGGATGAGCTGTTTGTGCGTTCACCCATGACTTGTGAACTGCAGCAAGGGATTTGTGTTAACTGTTACGGTTTGGATCTTGGACGAGGACGTCCGGTGAAGTTGGGTGCGGCTGTAGGTATTGTCGCTGCCCAGTCTATCGGTGAACCAGGCACGCAGCTGACATTGCGTACGTTCCATACTGGCGGTACGGCCTCTGCAGCAGGAGATATCACCCAAGGTTTACCGCGTGTTGAAGAGCTCTTCGAAGCGCGTCAGCGTCCGAAAGGTGAAGCGACGATCACAGAGATCGGCGGTATCGCGGCGATTGATCTGGTTGAAGGGGTAAGACATGTAACGGTCACCGAACGAAAAATGATTGAAGATGTGTATGAGATACCAGAAGGGTGGATGGTACGTGTCGAAAATCAGGATGCCGTAGAAGTTGGCGATGTCATTGCGTTGGATGAAGAAGATAACGAATTGACTGCGCGTCATGATGGACGTGCACTAGCGGATGATGATGGCTTACGGGTCGTATGGGAAAGTGTCGAGGAACAGGATTATCCTATTCCAGCCGGCATGCGACTGCTAATCTCGGAAGGTGAGACAGTTACGCCAGGGCAGCAGCTTACGGAAGGTTCGAAAAACCCACACCGTATTCTAGAAATCTTGGGACGTGACGCTGTGACCCGCTATTTGCTGCACGAGGTTCAGCAGGTGTATAGACCGCAGGGTCAGAATATACACGACAAGCATTTTGAGGTAATCATCCGCAAGATGTTAAGTAAGGTCATGGTCAAGACCTCCGGCGATACGGAGTACTTGCTAGGTGACTTGGTGGATGCTTCTAGCTTCCAGGCTGCTAATGCACTGATAATCGAGGAAGGTGGCCAGCCGGCAGAGGCAGAACCTGTACTATTGGGTATTACAAAAGCTTCGCTTAACACGGAAAGTTTCCTATCTGCGAGTTCCTTCCAACATACGATCAAGGTGTTGGCAGGTGCGGCGATTGCAGGTAAGCGAGATGAACTCGTCGGTCTTAAAGAGAACGTTATTATCGGCAAGTTGATTCCCGCAGGTACTGGCTATGATTTCCGTAAACTGAAGGAAGAAGAAAAGAGGCTCGAGGCAGAAAAGCCAGAGATAGATATGGCTACTGTAACCAGCAGTCTTCTTATCGACGACAATACGGATGAAAGTGTATTGGAGGCAATGATATCAGCTGCAGCCGAAACACGGGCAAAGGAAGTTGCTGCGGCTATGGCCCTTGTTGGTGATTCGGACCAAGCAGCCGAGCCGTCTGAACCAGCAGAGCCGCAAGGTTTCGAGGATTTTCTGATTGAGCCACTTGGTAGTGAGCTTCAAGAGAAGATTTTGGAGGAAATGGAAGCGAAAGCGGATATTTCTGATGAAGCCCCGCCCGAAGAAGAAATGGTTGATACCGAAGAAACTGAACCTAGCGATGGGGAATAAGTCACGCAGTGGCTAAAACAGATTGACAAAAGAGCGGATGTCCTCAAAGATATCCGCTCTTTTTTGTTAAAAATCTCGCTGCAAAAGCATGTGCGCGAGCTGATACAATGCTTCTCCGGCCGTGCCAGATGGGTGGGCCGCATGTAGATGCTGGCGCGCTGCTGTTGAATAATTGGTTGCCAATTGTGATGCGTGGTCCCGAGCACCAAGATCATCGAGCTGAGCAACAACGGTACGAACGAATTTATCGTCCGCATCGGCTAGACGATATAGTTCTCTTAGCGAGGCGCTGCGCTCCAGTCCAAAAAGAACTGGTAACGTCTTTTTCTTGGTCACTATATCTGTGGCTGCGGATTTCCCAGTCTTGGTTTCGTCGCCCCATATACCCAAGATGTCGTCAATAACCTGAAAAGCTAATCCCAGATTGCGACCAAATTCGGCATAATGAAGAATGGCTTCCTCATCTTGACCGGCGATTAATGCACCTAACTCTGTGCATAGAGACAATAGAACGGCCGTCTTACCGGTAATCATATCAATATATTCGTCTACCCGTACCTCTGCTCGCGTTTCAAAATCCATGTCATGGTATTGACCCTTGGTAAGCAGCAGACAGGTTTCGTCAAAGCGACGCAGTGATAGGACAACGGTCTGAGCAGGTACAGCATGATTTGATAGGCGAGCCACGGCTAAGTGGGCCAGGGAAAACATGGCATCGCCAGCATTTATCGCTTGTGCTTCGCCCCAAATTTTCCAGACTGTTTTGCGTCCACGTCTGGTAGGACTTACATCTTCAATATCATCATGGACGAGCGAGAAATTATGCAGAATTTCAACCGCGGCTGCGGCTGGAACAGCTTTTTGCCAGTCGCCACCTGAGGCCTGGCAGCTGAGCATGGTGAGCAATGGTCTAATTCTTTTGCCACCATGAACTTCGACCGGCAAGAAATCTTTATCAACCCAGCCCATGTGATACTGCATCATACCGTAAAAAGGTTCGGGTCTACTGTCGTCGGATTTTAAAACAATCCGCATTTCCTGCTCAAGGCTAGGCAACATCAATTGTGATAAATTCTTCAGTTGGTTATTCATGATTTGGGTTATTTTCCCATTTGTGAGGGGCTGCAAGATCTAATAATGAGTATGCAGCGTTGTGTTGGATAGTGCGGCGAGGTCAATCGCAGCGGCACCAAACATGGTTACTCGCAGTTCATCTGTCACGGTTTCTACCATGTCAATGACGCCAGCTACCCCACCGATGTCAGCTGCCCGCAGAAATGCCCCGGCAAATCCCACCAGGCCAGCTCCAAGAGCGATGCATTTGGCGACGTCAATTCCATCCCGGATGCCGCCGCTGGCAACTAAGGGCAGCTCCGGCGCTGCCTCACGACAGTAGCGAATGGAAACCGCCGTGGGAATGCCCCAGTCAATAAATGCACCAGCTACCCGGGCATGCCGCGCCGTTGGCGCCCTATACATTTCAACTTGACTCCAGGAAGTTCCGCCAGCCCCGGCGACATCGATAGCAGCCACTCCGGCGCTGGCTAGCTGTTGAGCCGCTCTTATTGAGAAACCCCAACCAACTTCCTTGGCGATGACGGGCACACCCAGTTGGCTACAAATGATTTCTATCTTAGCCAGAAGGTTGGAGAAATCTCCGTCACCTTCTGGTTGAACAGCTTCTTGGAGGGAGTTGAAGTGTAGAATCAGGGCATCCGCTTCAACCATATCAACTGCTCGTCGACATTCATCCAGCCCATAGCCATAATTCAATTGAACGGCACCTAAGTTAGCAAAAAGCGAAATATCAGGGGCAATATCACGCACGTCGTAGGTGTAGGAAAGCTCGTCATCTTCAACGGCCGCGCGCATCGAACCGAGTCCCATGGCAATTCCGGTTTCCTGTGCTCCCTCGGCCAAAATGCGGTTTATCTGACGGGCTTCGGCCGTGCCCCCGGTCATGGAAGATATGAGGAGTGGGGTCTGCAGCTTTTTACCAAATATGCTGGTCGAAGTATCTATATCTTCGAGGTTGATTTCAGGCAATGCCTCATGCATAAAGAAGTATTCATCTAACCCAGTGGTAAGGGTCTTAAAAGAAACGTCTTCCTCGAGATTAATGCGGATATGGTCTGCTTTACGCTGTTCGTTGTTGTTTTCAATACCAAGCGCCGTATTGTGTTTGGTTATTTTTTGGCCGGAGCCCATAAGATTTTCCGCCTGATTCCTATATATTGATAGGTTTATTTTTTGTTTTTGGAGTATACACAATTGTCGATTATCCTGCTAAGTAACCAATTGAATTTCAAAGAAAAGCTCCACCCCTACTATATGGCAGTGAAAGGGCGACGAAACGGTGAGGGCGTTCGTCTCTGTGCTAAGCGTCGGCTACAATTGCAGCTATTCGACCTAATTATACATTTCACAATAAGGGGCAATCATGCGCATTTTGATCACTGGAGCCGCCGGCTTTCTTGGTTCACATCTTTCAGACCGATTTATTGCGGAAGGACACCATGTGGTGGGGATGGATAATCTGATCACGGGCAATATGGATAATATTGCTCACTTGATTGGTCATGAGCGATTTGAATTCATCAAACATGATGTGAGCACGTACATTTATGTAGCTGGAGCGATCGATGCAGTTATGCATTTTGCCTCTCCTGCAAGCCCAAATGATTATCTTGAGTATCCAATACCGACATTAAAGGTCGGGTCTTTGGGTACGCACAATACGTTAGGATTGGCAAAAGTCAAAGGGGCGCGCTATTTATTGGCCAGCACATCTGAGGTATATGGTGATCCTCAAGTAAACCCACAGCCAGAGACATATTGGGGGCATGTAAATCCGATTGGTCCGCGTGGGGTCTATGATGAGGCAAAGCGATTTGCTGAGGCAATGACGATGGCTTATCAGCGATATCATGGTCTGGAAACCAGGATTGTACGCATCTTCAACACATACGGCCCGCGAATGAGATTAAATGATGGTCGGGTCGTTCCCAATTTCATTCGTCAAGCGCTGGGAGAGGAGCCACTTACGGTTTATATGGATGGATCACAGACACGCGCCTTCCAATATTACAGTGACCTCGTGGAAGGCGTATACCGATTATTATTCTCTGACGAGAGCCTGCCGGTGAACATTGGCAACCCGCATGAGCTTACGATTCTTGAATTTGCTCAAGCGGTGATCGATATCTGCGGCAGTCGATCTGAGATCCGCTTCGTTCAACCAGAAGATGAGCGCACGCGCGACGATCCGAAACAGCGCCGTCCCGACATATCAAAGGCGCGACGTGTGCTAGACTGGGAACCCGCCGTTGATTTGAGTGAAGGGTTGTCTAAGACCGTTGACTTTTTCCGTGGGCCTGCATGACTGCTCTTTTGTTGACAGGTACGGAAGGTCCGCAGCCGAACGGTCGCAAAGGGAAAAAAGGACAAGACTGTTCTTCTTATGTTTTTGAGTAAGCAAGAGAATCCGTTCAGAGCAGCGGTTGGAAATTTATCTTGGCCAGGTGCGGTCACTTGGTTTGTGGCCATACTAGTAGGCTTGCTGTTCGTCTGGCTGCCTCTGAGAATGGCGGCAGGTGCTGCTTTCGGCATAGCGCTGGTCTTGTTGATTATCATCCAACCTCTTTTTGGCCTTACTCTGGCCTTGTTGGCTGGCCCGTTAGGGGCTCTGGAGCAATTATTCTCAGGCATCGTCTCCCTGGACAGCGGACAGATTTTGCTCTTTCTGACCATCCTGGGCTGGTTGGGAAGGGGATTGGCATGTAGAAGTTTCAACTTTCCACTTGTAACTCTAGGTCCGCCGCTTGCCATGTTTGGACTGATGGGTTTCATTTCGATTTTGGGTGCAGCATCAGCTGCTGCTGGCATCAAGGAGCTGCTTAAATGGCTGGAGATTGGGGTCATCATGCTGTTGGTGGCAGATCTTGGTCGCCTGAGTACGCGTCACAAGGCCCAAGGGCTATCTCGCAGTGTAATCGGAGGACCGCCAAGAACAGTCTGGCTGGTGGGCATGCTGCAATTAGCGGGTTTGAGCCAAGCATTGGTGGGTATTTGGCAGTTTGGTCTTCGTGGGGTTGGCCCTGAGCATTTCTTGGTATTAGGAAGTTATTATCGGGCTTATGGTACCTATGAGCAGCCTAATCCATTCGGCGGGTTCATGAACCTCAGCTTGCTTCTGGCAATTGGTATTTCGGTAGGACTCGTGACGGCGTGGTGGTTGTGGATGCGACACCATAAGGGAATGATGAAACAACAAGTCATTTGGTGTCCGAGCTGGCGTGCCTTGTGGGCGACTTTGTTGGCGGGCCTTGCCGTGGGCATTACAGGATTGGCTCTGTTGTTTTCCTGGAGCCGGGGGGCTTGGCTGGGTTTTGCAGCGGGCGCGGCAGGAATGCTCTTGTTCTTGCCACGAAAGCGGATTAATGGATTATTGCTTCTAGGTGCTATATTGATCCTGGCTTTATTCGCTTATGGTACTGGACTCTTGCCGGCTTCCATCGCTACACGGTTTACGGGCTTCACCGAAGACTTTTTTGTGGGTGATGTGCGAGGGGTGGATATCAATGATGAGAACTATTCCGTATTAGAACGGCAAGCTCATTGGCAGGCCGGATTAGCTATGCTGCGCGATGATATTTGGTTGGGGATTGGGTTTGGCAATTATGCAGAGGCTTATGCTGAATATGCTTTGCTAAACTGGCCAGATGCTTTGGGACATGCCCACAATTACTATATCAATCTATTGGCCGAGGTAGGGATCTTGGGTCTGACGGCTTATCTTCTGTTTTGGGTGGCCGTTGTTTGGCAAACGGTACGGCTATTGCGCAAATTGGCCTGGCCTGATCGAGGTATCGTTCTGGGATTGTTGGGCGCATGGATCGCTCTAGCGGCGCATCACTTAGTCGATAAGCTCTACGTTAACAACATCTACATTCATTTGGGAGTCATGTTAGGTTTATTACAATTGATGGAGTGGTACACCGTCAAGCTGCAGGAAGATAATGTGATAGAATTGTGATCCGATTTCGGTGGGAAATCGGATTTTTAATGGGCGCTGAAACAGGAATGATTGCAACAATTACACGGGTAAGCGGCCGTTTTGGTGTGAACCCGAAGGAAGCGGAAAGGTTTTTTAAATTCATGGTCGTTGGTGCCATCGGTTTTGTGGTGGACTTCGGCCTGTTTAATTTGCTCATAGAGCCTTTTCATCAACTGTTGTCGGTGGGTGCTCCACTGTTCAACATGTTGGTAGGTCGAGGACTAGATCCTTCCTTCGTGGTTACGCTGGCCCCTACCTTTGCCGGTACGATTTCTTTTATCGCGGCTATTATCAGTAATTTTCTCTGGAACCGTTACTGGACCTATCCTGATTCGCGCTCGAAATCTACACGCCGGCAGTTTGTCATGTTCTTGCTGGTGAGTCTAGCCGGTATCCTGATAAGAGTGCCAATTATCACTTTCTTGCATGAACCACTGACCAATCTGTTTAGTTTGGTTCCAATTCTTGTGCCATATGCCGTGCGACTGGGTGAGAACGCTGCCCTGGCTATTTCGGTAATCATTGTTTTGTTCTGGAATTTCTTTGCCAATCGTTATTGGACCTACAGCGACGTGGAGTGATGGGTGCTCGGCGAATTGGCATTGATGTCACATCGGCATTGACTCAAGGTGGGGGGATTGGGCGCTACACACGCGAACTTGTGCAAGCCCTTATCGCGCAAAATTCTACGGACGAATTTCACTTTTTCTCGGCAAAAATACCTGAAAGCCAATCGAAAGCGAATTTGCTGCCGAAGGCAAGCAATGTAAGATATCAGACTGCCCCGCTAGGTGAACGATGGATGTACCGGGTCTGGTATCGCGCCAGACTGCCAGTGCCAGTACAATGGTTTACCGGCAAGTTGAATCTTTATCATTCTCCCGATTTTGTCCTTCCTCCAACCAGCGGCACCATTCCAACTCTTCTGACCGTCCATGATTTATCTTTCCTCCATTACCCGGAAACGTTTCCATCTGCCCTGGTACAGTATCTAAATCAAATTGTTCCTTGGTCTGTCGGACGCGCCACGCACATACTTGCTGACTCAAAGGCTACCAAGGCAGATCTCGAATCTCTCTGGGGGGTTTCTTCTGACAAAATCACGGTACTGTATAGTGGGGTAAATGAGATATTCAGACCCATTGAGGATGAAATGATTATTGCCACGGTGCGGGTGAAATACGGGCTAGATGAACAGCCGTATGTGGCGGCGGTTGGCACCGTCCAGCCACGGAAGAACTATCAGATGTTGATACGAGCCTTCAAAGAAGTGGCAGTGAAATTACCACACGATCTCGTCTTCATTGGTGGAAAAGGGTGGCTTGATCAGGAGATGAAATTGGAAGTAGACAGGCAGGGTCTGCAGGGGCGGGTGAAGTTCACTGGATTTGTGGACGATGAAGATCTTCCGGTGCTATACAGCGGAGCCTCAATTCTGGCTTTCCCAAGCCTTTATGAAGGGTTTGGTTTACCGATCCTTGAAGCAATGGCTTGTGGACTGCCCTGCTTAATTTCCGATGCTTCATCATTGCCAGAGGTGGGAGGGGACGCTGCACGATATCTATCTCCGACGGATGAAGCGGCCTGGACAAAGGGCATGATGGACTTGCTGACAGATGGGGAAAAACGATCTTTGATGAGTGAGTTTGGCAAGAAGCGCGCACGATTATTCTCTTGGAATAAAGCAGCGACAGCACTTATGAATGTCTACGAATTTCTATTGGGAATGCCATAGCCAGTCCGTGTATTTGGCCAGCTTCAAGCCATTTGACAAAAACCGCTTTAGTGGACATAATATGAATAACAAGACATAATGTGTGCGCTTTTCGTGTAGTATGAGACGTAACGGAAGGGAATTGGAGTCGTAGTCAGTAGAACAGCCACCACGTCTTGCTTTATTGTAGTACCTCAATTGAATACTTTTTGGGCAGAGCAAGTAATGGCTGCTGTTCAATTGGCCTAAGTATCTGGCAGGATATCCCAATAAGGTATCCTGCATGCACTATGTTCCTAGGTGAATTCCGACAAGTCATCGATGAAAAAGGTGGACTGCTGCTTCCCAGCCAGTATCTGTCTGCTCTTGGTGCCGGAATGGTTGTTACGCGCGGTTTTGATCGTAACTTGATGCTATTCCCACGGAACGAGTGGCAGATATTGGCGAGCAAGATTCTGAATCGACCCTTGTCAATACAACAAAGCCGCAATCTCCGGCGCCGTCTGTTCTCTAGCGCCGCATTGATTGACAGCGCGAAAAACAGTCATATTCAGATTCCCCAGACTTTACGTGAGTTTGCGGAGCTATCTGGCGAGGTGATTCTGACTGGAATGTACGATTATCTGGAAATCTGGAATATGCAATTCTGGCGATCAGAGTGCGAAGTAATTAATGAAAGCGCTAATGGATCCATCTGGGAAACTACAGGCGTTTGATTGACTTGATCGAGAAACTTTTAAGACAGTAGTTCATTAGGTGCCTAAATGAGACTCAACTCCTCTGAATTTCGGAAAATCATGAAGCTAAAAACATTGTGTGTTGGCGGCAGCTTTCGAGACCAACAACAGTCGGCGGCGGGTGAGAACGAGTTTCCTGGTAATGTTCTGTTACAGACGAATGATTTCGACTTCGCGATCGCCTTAGGCTTCGATCGTGCGTTGGACATGATTTCCACCGATCAGGACATTGATCTCGTGTTTATGGATGCAGATGGTGGGTTCTTGTCGGCGATGACGATGTTTATGACGCAGCTGCAAGAGATTAGACCGCGGCTTCCTGTGGTTGTGTTTTCGAGCAATGTGGGCGCTAATATGCGGCAGCTTATGAAGGCAGGGGCTGCCTGGCATTTTACCAAGTACTCTGACGAACTGGACCAATTGGCAAAGTATATTCATGAATACGTCTATTCACCACGAAGATGGGAAGATATCTTTGCTTATTATACTCGTGATGATGTGAAACCACGGATTGAGCCGGGGTTGAGCCTGATTGATTTAGAAGCTCTACGACATAATCCAGAAGAGCAATATATCATCAAACGACTGTTTGCAAATAGTGAAGTGGTCCAGATATTTCGTATGGATGAAGGGTTTAGCGGTTCGCGCATCTATACAATAAAACCGAAACACCAGCTAAAACGCATTTTGAAAATTGGATCAGCGGATGATCTAGAGGCTGTACAGGAAAAGCAGGAACGATTGATCCAGCCTCGATTATTCCGTCAAGTCGGCCAAATTCGGGGCAAGATCATCAGTGCCCAACATTTAGGGGGTGCCTGTTATAGTCTTGCCGGCTCCAACCGGGACGCGATCACTCTGACGCAATTTCTTTTGGATCAGAATCGGGTTCGCAAAGAACTGCTTGATCGCGTTCTTGCCCAGCTAAAGGAGAGCCTGGCTGAACTATATACGGGCAGCTTGGAAACTGAGATGCGGTATTGGGCTCCATTGTACTCGCGCGTGCTACCTCCATACTTAACTCTTGCTGATGCTGAATTGGTGGGTCGCGATCTGGTAGATTTCGAGCAGGTTCTGGACGCGAATGATCTGAGTACTATATCGGCCGTACCAGGCAACCTGGTACTGGAAAAAGTAAACGCGGCAATGCGGGAAGGGCATAAGCCGGAATTGGTCTTACGCGGTTTTGAAGTAGCGGAGATCGATAGTAAGCGAGGCATTCTATACCTACATGACACTCTGACGAAACAGTATCCGGTTGATCCTGTGTTGGCCGGAAGCGATCATCCAATTCTACGGTTTAAGATATTCTTGCGAGATACCGATCAGGATATGTTGACCCATCCGGCATTGAGGATTGGCAAGAAAATTACGATTCGTGGAACGGTACGTGATACGCAAGAAACGGTTCTGGCGCGAAATGTTAGCAAGGTTACTGGACAAGCGTATGATTATGAGGCGGAGTCACATGGGTTGTCCAACGCGCAGTTCATTCCATTATTGAATAACATCCGGTATCTGCTATGGGAGGTTGGCCGGGAAGATATGATAGTTCCACCACCGTTGGTCTCTCCTGTTGTTCATGGGGATCTTAACGCGGGCAACATTCTTGTGGAAGTAAGCCAGGATATGCCCCTTTGGCTCATTGATTTTTCCCATGCCTGTGGCGGACACATCTATCTTGATCTAGCAAAACTTGAGGTTGAAATCCGGACGCACGTTTTCTTCCTACTCTTCAAAGAGATGGTAGCTGCGCATATTTGGGATGATACCACGGCTCAGCAGTTCATGATGCTCATTGAGAACCTCTTGCTGCAGGGTGGGGAAAAGAGCTTTGAGGAGTTTTCTGCCAGTCTACGAGAGTGTCAGGCTGAATGGTATGATGGAATATTTACCCAATTCCCTCTTTATTTTGAGAATTTGCTCTATTTCATTTTTTCTTTAAGGCAAATTGCGCGCTCAATTAGTCCAGAGAGATTCATCCGCCATTATCCTGTGGCCATGTTTTTTCAAAGCGTTAGTGCACTTAAGTATCAAGGTCTTGACAACGATCCCTGGCAGCCTTGGTCAAAGCGCATGGCGTTGGCTTGCGCGCTGGTAAGTGGCAAGGAAGCTGTGAGCCAGGCGAGAAGGCCCAAGGATGTTGCAGAGCTGCTCAGCGGGCTGCGTCAGCGCAGTGCCATGGCTTTAGTGACCGTCGGACAAGGAGACAAGCGAAAATATCTTATGCAATGGAATGAGGGCTGGGATCGCTTTAATCTTGTCGGCGGACGGGTGAACAATGTGCAAGGCGACCGAGATTCGTTCGCCAGAGCACTGCAGCGTAAACTTGCACATGAATTGGGACTGAAGTGCCCCAAGGACTACCGGATTAAGAAGGAACTTTCACCAGTCGTACGGCAGCAGTTTTCACGACGGCAGCATGTATTTAAGGATTATGAATTCCGCCTCTTTGAGATAGAGTTTTTACCTCGCCACCCGCGGAATGAGGCAGAATTCTTGCGCTTTGCACAAAGGATATCTACCGAAAATGAAAATGTACTTGTTTCGCAGACCGAGATACTCCATCTGCGTACTCTGGAAGGACGGCCGATCTCGGATACGGCAAGGCTCATCCTTCAGGAGATAGGAGAAATTAAAACTTCTCGGAAACAGGATCAATCAACCATGTTGGATTTTGATTTGTCCGATGCAAGACCTCTGGTCAATCGAGGGCGGGTACAAGTAGTGGGCGCTTTGGTGAATGCACGATTCGGAAATCTAATCGAAAACGTTCTGGTTGAGGTTCTACCAAGACCCGGCTATGCGGTGGAGCATAACAGTTCAGCAATAAGTATTAGCGAATTGGATGCAGGTCAGGAGTTCCCACTGGAAATTTGGCTCCAACCGCGAGAAGAAGAAGCTAAGCTCACGCTTCGTGTCACTTATTATGATACAAGGGGCAGTGAATATCGACAGATATTGGAAAAGCCTATTCGATTTCGCAGCCCTGTGTTCTCACTGTTCCATCTCGATAATCCGTATGTATTTGGCAAACCGATCAATTCAGGAAGCGAATCACTTTACGTGGGCCGTCGAGATGTGTTCAATTGGATTGGCGGAAATCTAATTGGGAAAGACCGACCACATTCGTTGATTCTTACCGGGCAGCCGCGTATAGGTAAGACTTCGACTCTGTATCAGCTAATGAATGGTACGCTAGGAAGAGCGCTCAGAGAATTTCCTGATCATCCACTTATTCCGGTTTATCTTAATGTAGACGAATTGGATGCAAGGAGTACAGGTGATTTCTTCTCATGGCTCAGCGAAATCATTGCACGTAACTTGCGCAATCGGGGGATCGACGTTCCTGCGCCTGTTTCGTGGCCTGCCAATGGCCAAGGTTACCGGCTGTTTGACCAGTATCTGGATCAGGTGGAAACGTCATTGCCGACCGACAGCCTGTTGGTCCTCATTTTGGATGAATTGGAGAGACTGCGTGATCCGATTGAGAAGGGGGATTTGGATTATGACATTCTGCCATATCTGCGGTCACTTATGCAGCACCGATCACGGCTGAGCTTTATACTAGCAGGCACACACCGACTCAAAGAGGATTTCTGGCAGTTGGTCTTCAATGCTGGCGAAAATCTGGAATTGACGTTGCTGAGCCGGCGAGAGACGGAGAGATTAATTCGAGAACCGGTACAACCAATGGTGCGCTATGATGACCTAGCCGTAGAGCATATTTGGCGGGCGTCTGCAGGGCATCCCTATCTAACCCAACTCATTTGTCACCGTCTGATTCAATCGGAGAATCAGGACGAGAACCGGCAAAAAATCATCACCATTGATCAAGTGAACCTTGTTCTAGAACAGATTCTTGAAGAGGACGATGGTTATTTACTGCACTGTTGGGAAGAGCTTTCTCAAGCGGAGCATCAGCTGCTTTCGAGCCTTGCCGAACTACAAGGTCCTGCGAATGAAGCGATTCCCTTTGAAACACTGGTGCCAGTGGAGAGTGGCAAGGAAAACAAGACTGCTCTTGAGGACCTCAATCGAAAGGGATTAGTGAAAAACGTGCCAATAGAGCAGAATTCGGCAGGTTATTTGGAAAATGGGGAGTCTGATGATCAAAGTAGTGGAGCATACGTTCTTGCTTATGGACTGCTGCGTAGATGGATGATGAAAAACCACCCGGCGGGCATCATCCACGAGTTGGCTTACATCGCCTAAGATTCAACGACTGGACGTACCGACAACGCGGTGTCAATCGGCGAAGGTTCAGATTGCTTCGCTAAATTTGTATTGGCTTGCAGGAAACAGCAGAGGGCTTTATCAGTCTTTTCGCGCTGTGACAAACGTCCGCAGGCCTGATTGAGGTGGGCAAAAAGAGCTTTATCTGTCAGAACCAGAATTCCCCCCCCCAAATACCTTTTTCTCCATAGATAGTCTTAATCAACTCAATAGAAAAACGTAATAGCGCTAGTGACAGATATCACTTATATGATCCCTGTTCTCTGCTTATAGTAAAGACAACCTGCAATTAAGGATATCGGCAATTAATCTGCAACTTTACCTGGATCTGTAGGAACAAAATGATGAATGCAGAGTTGAGAACAATGGCACAAGATCGGGCAGAAATTTGCAGTGTCTTTGCAAACGCCAAAAGGGTGTTGATCCTCTGGTCAGTAGCTGAACAAGAGAAGTCTGTTACGGAAATTGCCAATGATATAGGTGCTTCACTGCAGAGCACTTCGCAACATTTGCACCTCATGAAGGATCGCCGAATCGTTGAAGCGCGACGTGAAGGACAGACGATTTATTATCGGGCGTCAGAAAATGTTTTGCTGCACCAATGTGGTGTTTATTGTCCAGAAGCTATACGACATGCTTTAGATGGCGATCAGCAGATGGAATTAGGAAATGGATAACTGTTTATTTGATTGTAGCGCAGTAGTTACTGTCGCGACATAAAGGAGATGAATCATGACGACTAAAGAGTTAGCAGAAATTCAAGCAGCTTTTATCACGGATGCTCGCGGGGTTGCCTGCCCAGGTCCTTTATTGGAAGCGAAGAAAGCCATTGGACAAGTAAAGGTCGGCGAGGTGGTAGAAATTTGGTCGGGGGAAGAAAGAACCCGCAATGATCTTCCGCGCTGGGCGGCCAAGGTTGGGCATGAGTATCTTGGTTATCTACCGGCAGAAGGGTATGAGAGGCTGTTTGTATTGAGGAAGAAATAGCGGCTCATCAAATGGCAGATAGTAGTCAGCGAATCATTGGTGATTACTATCGCCGCTGGTGTAGAGGAGTTTGAGCATGAATGATAATGGGCCCGAGTGGCCAAAGATACTGATTCTGGCGACGCTTTCAGGAGGTTATGTGGGCGCTGATGGCGTCGGGCAGCTGCATGCAGAATATGCCCCCAACACCTACATTCTGCCGGTTGTCTGTGCTTCTATGTTTCCCGTTGATTTCTACATCCGAACCTTTGAAAAGGGAATGGACGCGATAATAGTGATGTACAGCGGCTCGGACTGTCCCTATAAAGATGGCGCTGAGAAAACGGCGGAGATGATCAATCACACTTATGCAAGAATGAAGGAATTGACGCTAAATACACGGCGTCTACGCTTGACGGCTATCTGTACAGTGTGTACGAAACCGTTCCAACGAGAAATTAAGAAGATGGAAGCGGTATTGGATGAGCTTGGTCCAATTAATCGCTCACTGTTTTTAGAAGCCCAACCAGCTTGAACCAGGAATAGGAGATCGTGGATTATGCCCTCTGAAACAGTAAAAATAGATGCCCTGGTTATTGGCGGCGGAATAACAGGATTGCAAACGGCGATTGATTTGGCCGATCAAGGCTATAAGGTTGCAATTGTAGAAAGGGAAGCAAGCATCGGCGGCAAAATGATTGCTTTAAGTAAAGTTTTTCCAACTCTCGATTGCTGTAGTTGTATTACGACCCCGCGGATGGCGACAGCGGCACATCATGAGAATATCCAGATCCTGACAATGGCTGAAGTGACAGGAATTAAGCGAAAAGGACAACGTTTTGAGGCTGATTGCCTAATACATCCACGTTTTGTTGATACCGACAGTTGCACTGGATGTCGTGAATGCGAGCATGCATGTCCGGTGCTTGTCAAAGATACTTTTGATGTTGGTTTAGGTGCCCACAGTGCCATTTACGTACCGTTTTCCACAGCAATGCCGCAGAAGGCAGTTATTGATGTGGAGAACTGCCTCTTCTGTGGGAAATGCGAAAAGGCGTGTGTGGCAGATTGTATTGATTTCACACAAACATCAAGACAAATTGCGATCGATACCGGAACGATTGTGCTAGCCACGGGATTTGAGATCACTCCACCAGATGCAAAAGAAGAATATGGAGCCGGTCGTTTCCACAATGTCGTGGATGGCCTATTGATGGAACGACTGCTGGCGCCAACTGGGCCTTATGGCCATGTGCTGCGCCCGGGTGACGGTAAAGAGCCTGACTCCATTGCGTATATTCAGTGTGCCGGCTCACGGGACGAGACATTGGGTGTTCCATACTGCTCGAGAGTGTGCTGCATGTATGCCATAAAGCAGGCTATGCTGCTGGCCGGTACACTACCTCTGGCCGATATCACCATCTACTACATGGATATCCGTACTTTTGGCAAGGGATATGAGCAGTTTTACCAGAATGCAAAGGCAATGGGCATCGATTTTATTAGGGCCAAAGTTGCCAGTATTAGGGAAGATGAAAATCAGGATCCGATTTTGCGAATTGAACGGCAAGATGAGCAGCGGATCGAAGATCGGCACCATGACCTGGCCGTGCTTTCTGTGGGTATGATACCAGCACATGATCCCGAACCCGTGTTTGGTGTGCCTGTTGGAAAAGATGGGTTCATCTATATACCCGATCCTAATATTGCACCAAGTGTAACGGATCAGGTAGGAATCTTTGCGGCAGGAGCAGCAACTGGGCCAATGGATATCGTGGACAGCATTGTCTCCGCGGGGGCGGGAGCGGCGGAAGCCGCAGCCTATTTGGAGGCTCTTAAAGTAAGCATGCCCTTGTTGGCGGGAGAGGAGATGGAAAGGAGCTTTAGTTATGCCTGACAAAGAGTTAAAGGATAAGCCAGAAAAGGTAAAGATTGATGATCTGGCTGAAGAACTGCGTATCGGTGTTTATGTATGCAACTGTGGCGGCAATATCGGAGATGTCGTTGGTTGTCCGAAAGTGGCTGATTCGCTGCGAGAGCTGCCCAACGTAACCACCTCGCGTTCGCACATGTTTATGTGTTCCGATCCTGGACAAGAACTGATCCTGCGGGATATCAAAGAAAAGGGCGTAAATCGGGTTGTCATTGGGGCATGCTCACCATTCCTACATGAGATGACCTTCCGTGGTGCTCTTGAGAGAGCGGGGCTAAACCCTTATCTTTATACGCATGTCGGACTCCGCGAGCAAGACAGCTGGGTTCATCATGATGCTCCGGCAGAGGCAACCGACAAAGCTGTTAGCTTGATGGCAGCGGGCATCGCCAAAGCTCGGTTAATCGAGCCTTTGGAGCCGATAAAGCTAGAGGCGAAACGACATGTGCTTGTGATTGGTGGGGGTGTGGCTGGTCTGCGGGCAGCATGGGACAACGCCCGCAGAGGGCTCAAGGTATCCTTGGTGGAGAAATCTCCCTTTGTGGGTGGCCGGATGGCTCAGCTTCAGCATGTGTTCCCCAATGATGCGTCTGCGGGCGAGGATTTGACTAGTCTCATCGAATATGTAACTGGACATGAAAGCATTGACATTTATATGATGGCCGAGGTGGTTGGGGTAACTGGCTTTGTAGGCGACTTTCAGGTGAGTATCCTGCAGCATTCGCGGGGGATCACGCGGGATTTCGATCATGTGACCGAAGCTGCCACGGCATGCCCAATAAGCGTTCCAAATGAGTTTGATTATGGGCTAACAGAACGACCTGCGATCTTTCAGCCACATCCTTACGCTTATCCACCCACGGCGGCGATAGATTGGGAAAATTGTAATAAATGCGGGGAATGCCTAAAGGTCAATGGGCATGGAGGAATCAGCCTGAAGGACAAACCAAGCGAGATTCAGGTTAACGTAGGTGCGGTGGTCATGGCAACTGGCTTCCGTCCATACGAACCATCCCATGGAGAATTTGGCTATGGTGAGTTTGCCGAGGTCGTTACTCTGCCACAGTTGGAGAGATTGCTCGACGAGAATGGTCCCACCGGGGGGGAACTACAGTGGGGAAGGCGACCTATTCGCAAAGTGGCAATGATTCATTGTGTTGGCAGCAGGCAGATTGATGGCGTCCATGAGCCCCAGCCTGATGGTCAAATTAACGACTACTGTTCGAGGGTTTGCTGCACGGCAACACTTCGCAAAGCTAACGAGATTCGAGAACGTTTCCCGAATGTGGATGTCTTTGATTTCTACCGGGACATGCGAACATACGGCCGTGGCCATGAGGATATATACCGGCAAGCTGCGGAGAACCGGGTCATGTTCTTTAGGTATCAGGGGGAAAATCCACCTGTGGTTCGCCGGGCAGCTGACAGCGATGAGCACCCACTTCTGATGACGGTCAAGGACAGCTTGACATGGGGTGAGGAAATTGAAGTGCCGGTCGATCTGATTGTATTGGCGGTGGGCATGATGCCTAATCCTGTGCCTGATCTGATTGATCTCTTCAAAATCGCTCCTGGGAAGGAACGATTCCTTCTTGAGGTTCATCCAAAACTGCGACCAGTGGAAACGGCCGTGCCCGGCATATTTCTAGCAGGAACAGCGCAGGGGCCAATGAATATACAGGAGAGCAGCGCGGCGGCTTCGGCAGCAAGCGCAAAGGTGGCTGGTTTGTTAGCGCAGGGTGAGGTTGAGCTTGAACCATTTGTAGCTCGGGTTAATCCGGAAAGGTGTGAAGGAATTGGCGACTGTATGGCCGCCTGTCCCTATGATGGGGCGATTTTGCTGCAAACCACATCTACCAATGGTTCCCGTGCCGAGCAGGCTATGGTCGTGGAGGCAAATTGTAAAGGATGCGGGACTTGCGTGGGTGTTTGTCCCAATCAAGCGATTGATTTATTAGGATGGACGATTGATCAGTATGACGCAATGATTGATGCGCTAACGACCGATTATCCGGCGCTGGAGATGGCAGTATGAACAGAGAAGAGGCAAAGGAAAGGGGTCAATTGCTGAAGCAGCTGCGCAAAGAACATGAAGACAGTGTTAAGCGTACGCAGACTTTGCTGAAGGAACAGAAGGCGATTCAACGGCAGATCTGTCAGAGTACGCGAGACGCGGCCAAGACTGTTCCTGAGATAGCTGAACTGACAGGATTGCCAGCATATGAAGTTTTGTGGCACGTGGCGGCGATGAAAAAATATGACCGAATGAAAGAAACTGGTATCTGTGGCGAGTATTACCTGTACCAGCGAGTGGAGGCAACAAAGCGATGAGCAACCAGGTTGATTCCAACTTCTTGTTGGAACTGAAAGATTACGGGGCAGTTGGAGCGGAGATCTGTTTCAATTGTGGCACCTGCACTGCGACTTGCCCCCTAGCAAGCGACGGACACACTTATCCTCGGAATATGATCCGCCTGGCACAGTTGGGACTAGCAGATCAGATACGGGGAAATGTGGATCCTTGGTTGTGTTACTACTGTGGGGATTGCAGCGAGAGCTGCCCAAGGGAGGCCGAGCCTGCAGAAACGATGATGGCTTTGCGGCGCTGGCTGACCGCACAATACTCTGGTTCAGATCACAGCGCTCAATTGTATACGTCTGAGAAAGCGGTTTGGAAGACGATTATTCGTTCGGCCTTGGTTCCACTGGCATTGATCTTGCTTTTTCAAGTTGCGACAGGTTTTGACAGGATAGTGACCGACAGCGTCGAGCTAAACACATTTGCACCGGTGATGATTGTATGGGCTTTTGTGTTGCTCCATGGTGTATTTCTTGGTTATCGGATGGTCAAAGGATGTCTGAATATGAGCAGGGACATCCTGGCAACGGAAAAGAATGATGCCAAGATTCCGCTGCGCGTGTATCTTGACGAATTCAAGCTATTTATCGTCAATCTTGTTACTCAAAAGAGATGGCGTGACTGTGGCGAAGATCATAGCAATTGGATGATGCACTTGCTGCTGGTCGTTGGATATGTAACGATGCTCATACTGATTATGGGATTATTGTGGTGGTTCCAGACGGATAACATTTATCCGATCACCCATCCTCAACGGTGGGTAGGTTATATTGCCACGATTCTGTTGATCGTCACTTCGGTGAGTTTCCTGGTTGGACGGTGGAAGAAGAAGGATCAGATCCGTCGTTTCTCGCAACCAACTGACTGGTTATTTCCCATATTCATTCTGGTTGCAGCCGTGACTGGGATCTTGGTTAACATCTTTCGCTATGCTGGTTGGCCCTTGCCTACTTATGGCATATATACGATTCATGTCATGGCCTGTATTGCCATGCTCGATGTTGAAGTAGGGGTAGGCAAGTGGGCGCATCTTTTTTACCGACCGTTGGCAATTTATTTGGATGGAATCAAGACTAGAGTCAATCAGGAAGAAGCGGTTCCAGGATTAGCTCCAGCTGGTACAGATTAGTCAATGTTTTAGTTGATCCGGAAAGTGGCTGGTCCAGTGGGTTAATTGAGTGCTTTACAATGACAATTTATCAATAGTATAAATAGGAGATTTGTGATGAGTAAGATGGCTATCGTATGCAATGGGGATACACCGGCGAATATTATGCCGACGTTGATTTTTGGATCTTCAGGTGTCGCCCTTGACGATGAGGTGCATATATTCTTATGCCCTGCGGGAGCGAAGTGGGCGCTAAAGGGGGAATTGGAAAAACTGGGTACGCCGAAAGGCTTGCCGAATCCGATCGGTCTATTTGATACAATTCTCGATGCAGGTGGAAAGGTTGTGTTGTGCGAGTTGGCGTTGGAGAATAAAGGAATCGATCCCAATGACCTGCGTGATGAACGTATTGTCATAGAAAAGGCGCCACCGTTTCTCATGGATATTGAAGGAGCGCAAAAGACATTTACATTCTAAAACCAGGGTTCTACACTTCGTAGTGTGTACTGGTCAGACTTGCGTGGATTGAGCGATTCGTCCACGCAAGTCTGTTTTGTTAGCTTCGTGAAGTTTCTGTCGAGGGTAAAGAAGGGGCAAGATGTTGAGCGAACAATCATAGAGTTTCACGCTCATATTTAAAAAGAAATCGAAGGGGATTGATATGAGGAAGATAGCTGCAGTAACTGATGATGGGAACACTATCAGCGCTCATTTTGGGCGGGCCACAAAATATGCGGTGCTAACTGTTGAGGAAGGTACTATTGTTGCGCGTGAACTGCGGGACAAAGCGGGCCACCATGATTTTCAGCACCACGAGACGCACGATCACGACCATCATGAGCATGGACAAGGTAGAGGTATGGGTAGGCATGCGGGAGAGAAGCACCGGAGGATGTTCGAAAGTATTCCTGATTGTGAGATTGTTTTGGCAAGGGGAATGGGTCAGGGTGCGCGTCAGGGCCTGATCGCGCGAGGTATTCAACCGATTCTGACCGATATTGCCGATATTGAGATCGCCGTTCTGGCGTTGCTCGATGGCACGATGGTAGATCACCCAGAACGCTTACATTAATACAGCGAAAATCCCGTAAGTCAACTTTCTTCAGTTCCCTGTGCGAACAAAACTTAATAGCTGCAGGCTGCGCCCATTGGCGCCAGCCCAATCATTTCTGCTAGTGCGATGAATATGCTGTGACTATGAATTGAACTAGGTATAATTGGTTCTACTACCTGGATATCAGGTCACTTTGAGACGCGTTTTTTGCCATTTTGCGGAGTTGGCCCCGATGATTGACCTAGTGCGGCTGAAGGCTTTTATCTATGCAGCGGAGAGTCTCAGTTTTTCAGAGGCTGCAAAACAGCTTCATGTCACCCAACCAACCATTAGTCACCATATCAAGACACTAGAGAAATCCCTAAATACTGAGTTATTTGTTCGTTCTGGACACAACTTGAAATTAACTGAGGCGGGGCGGCTACTGCTTCCTTTTGCTCATAAGCTGGTGCATCAGGCCAATGAATTGCAGGATATGATGGTTTCGCTGCAGCAGGATATTGTTGGCCACCTTAGGATTGCCTGCAGCACGACAGCCGGAAAGTATATTCTGCCGCGTCTGGCAGCTCGTTTTTCCCATCGTTTCCCTGGAATCAGGGTCAGTATTTTGGCCTGTACTCCTCAGCATGTGGTTCCACAGTTGTTGGAAGGTGAGGCCAACATCGCAGTTGTGAGCAGCTACGATCTGTGCGGCAAGGACCACGAGTGCCAGGTGTTTTTTAACGACACGATCACTCTAATTGTCGCAGCTAAGCATCCGTGGGCTAGATATGAGTCCCTGGACCCGGCAGAAATTCTGTCTGAGAAGCTGATAATTCGTGAGCCATCATCGGGTACTCAGCGAGTGTTGATGACTGAGTTGGCGAAGTATGATATCAAGGAAGATGATCTAAATATACTATTGGAAATGGGCAATGCTGAAGCAATAGTTGCGACGGTAGAGGAAGGGTTTGGTGTTTCATTCGTTTCTACTCTGGCAGCTGATTGGGCGATCAAGTTGGGAAAAGTTGTCGCCGTTCCCGTGAGAGGACTGGAGTTAAATCGAACAATTTATATGACTCGTCGAGTCCTTGACGCGCCCAATCGGCCCCAGGAAGTGTTTTGGAATTTTGTGCACGATTCTTCTAACAGCGATTTGCTGCGCCTAGCAGGTTAAATTGTATGCAAATTCTTTCTACTCAGTGTTTTTTTGAGCGGCCTCAATAGGCCGGTCTAATCAGGAGAAATAATGTGAATAATAGACCTTTTGGCGTAACTATACTAGCAGTATTGGCTGCATTTGCGGCCTTATTTGCGGTAGTCCATACTCTACAAATGCTGCACGTGCTGCCACACTTCTTGGGCTCGGTAAAATTTTGGGACTTCAGTCTGATTGGCGCCTTGATGTGGGGTCTGCTGGCGCTTATTTACATTTGGCTTGTGCGTATGATTTGGAATGTCAATCCACAAGGTTGGCTATTTCTGGTAATTCTTTCAACTCTAAATTTGATACTTGCATTCGTCTCTCTTTTGGGACAGACTACCTGGCAAGCGGTAGCACCAACGATTTTGATCAACGGTATTATGCTTATTTACTGCTTGCTGCCTGGAACCAAGGCCGCATTTGGGGCGGACACAGCCTAAGGGTATTCATTCTGTAATTGTGATATGCGTTCGGGCTTAGTATAATGACTCTAGTTTGAAGCGCTGTCCTCAAAAAGCAGAATTAGGACAATACTTGGATCAATAAAGTTCCCGCGTACCGCAGAGGCTGCCTAATTGCAGCACATTTTCAATTAGTTATTGCGATCGATTTATTTAAGGGAGAATAATATGGGTGATGAACAGAGAAACGAATTAGAATTGGCCAGCGAAATCGCTGTTGAAGCTGGGGCCATGGGGGTTGCCGAGGGCCTAGATACGCTTGAGGTAGCGGGGAATATCGAGGAATTAAGTAAAGCCGATCTTGCCGCAGGGGCAAGCGATCTTACCCGTGGGATTGACGAACTGGTAGTCGCCGAACGAGCCGCGCTTCTTAGTGAAATCGTTGGCGAGGCGGGCGTTGTCGACCTGGCGCAGGGCGCAGAGTTGTTGGCGGCCTCGGATGATATTGGTGTGCAAAGCGCAATTGTAGGCGCTATTAGCGAAGCGGATCTTGAAATGGGTATGGATCTGGCTGCTATTGCCGGCCAACTTTGGGCAGTGGCCAATGTGGTTGATAGTCTCGATATGCCGGTGTTGGCGGATTTCCTGGCGGCGAAGAATGAAGAGCTGCATGAAATTGCTGTTGAGTCATTGCATCGATTTGGAGCTACACGCGTGTTGGCTTCGGCAATGGAGACGACTGGCGCAGAAGTTGCTACCTTGGGTGTCAACGAAATGGCGGAAGGTTTGACCCGCTTGTCTTTCTCTGGTGATTTGGCCGAGCAAAGTGATGAATTGGCGGAAGAGGGAGCAGCCAATGTAGCGGCTGGCTTAAATGAACTGGAAGAGGCTCGGGCGCTAAATGCCGTGGCGAAAGATATTGCAACCGAAGGTATTGCAGAAATCGCAGTGGGTTCGGCAGAGGTTGGCGCTGCTGCGGTGCTGGGCGTTGAAGCAGAATTGGTCGAGGATCACGAATAGTCTTTCTCTGCTAGACCGTGCTTGATTTAGGTTGAAACATCCGGCTTCCGTGTGAGACCGGATGTTTTTGCTTTTGAAGGTGTTAGGTTATGGCGGTATAACTGTAGTAATGGGTGATAAGAACCAAAGACAATACAGCGGATCGAAGGACAATGCTATCAGACAACGCTTACTTGTAACGGGCGTTGTGCAGGGTGTTGGTTTTCGGCCGTTTATCTATGGACTTGCGTTGAAGATGAATCTGGGGGGATTTGTAGGTAATGACAGCAGGGGAGTGTTTATCGAAATTGAAGGAAACGCGGAAACTTTGGCTGCTTTTGGGAAAGAAATGGTCGATCATCCGCCGCCTCTGGCGCATATTGAAAGCGTCAATGGTGAGGTTGTTGAAGCAATTGGAGAATTATCCTTCAGAATTGTACACAGCCAAGCTAAGGTAGCGGCAAACACGCTGATATCGCCGGATATTTGCATTTGTGACCAGTGTCATCAGGAACTGTTTGATCCGCAAAATCGACGCTATGGATACCCATTTATCAACTGTACCAACTGTGGCCCCCGTTTTTCAATAATCAAAGATATTCCCTATGATCGCCCTTTGACGACGATGGCAGATTTTCCCATGTGTGAAGCGTGCCAAACGGAGTATGAGGATCCACTAGACCGACGCTTCCACGCCCAGCCCAATGCGTGTGCTGTTTGTGGCCCGCATGTGTGGCTTGAGCAGGCTGGACAAAGCCCTTATACAATGCAAGAAATCAGGTCTCACAAAGTTGATTCTGGCCTGATATTGGCGGGTGCTTGTGAACTTCTACAGCATGGAAAAATCGTGGCAGTAAAAGGACTGGGAGGGTTTCACTTAGCCTGTAATGCAACGGATGACGATGCATTACAGTTGCTTCGCGAAAGAAAAGGACGGGTGGATAAGCCCTTTGCGGTCATGGCACTGGACATGGCAACGGTGCGTGAATTCGCAGATTTGACTCCTGAGGAAGAGCGATACCTGGAAAGTAAGGAACGGCCGATAGTGTTGGTTCAAAAGAGGGTGGGTAATTCTTTGTCCCAGCTTGTGGCACCTGGAAACCGATATGTGGGGGTAATGCTGCCCTATACTCCGCTCCATTTCCTACTGCTTAATGGTCTGGCATCTACCCGTGAGCAGATGAAAACAGGCGACTGCGACAGAAGTATGCTGCCAGTGCTGGTTATGACGTCTGGTAATTATAGCGACGAACCCATCGTCAAAGGCAACGAGGAGGCTCGCGAAAGTTTAGCAGGTCTGGCGGACGCATTTATTTTTCACAATCGGGATATCCATGCGCGATGTGATGACTCGGTCATCAGAATCGTGGAATTAACCTCTGATTGCACACCGCAAGATCGCGACCATGGAGATAAAACGAGCCAGTTGTTGCCTATTAGGCGGTCGCGTGGTTATGTGCCATTTCCGGTTAAACTGCCGTTTGAGGCAGCTCCGATATTGGCTGTTGGAGGCGAATTGAAGTCGACATTCTGCCTTGCCAAGGCAGAGTATGCCTATATGAGCCAGCATATCGGCGATATGGAAAACCTGGAGACGGTGGAGGCGTTTGAGGAGGCTGTGGTTCATTTTCAACACGTATTTCGGACCTGGCCAGAGCGAATTGCTTGTGATATGCATCCCCGTTATCTTTCAACGCAATGGGCATTGAGGCAGGAAGACGTACCGATTGTACAGGTCCAGCATCACCACGCCCATATCGCGAGCGTTATGGCCGAACATCGATTGGATGGTTCTAAGCCGGTGATTGGATTCAGTTTTGATGGAACTGGCTATGGACCGGATGGCGCCGTATGGGGAGGGGAGGTGTTGGTTGCCGACTACCGCGGCTTTGAGCGAGTATTTCATTTGAAGTATGTTCCACTTGTTGGCGGTGATGCGGCGGTAAGACATCCGTATCGATTGGCGTTGGCACATCTGAGGGCAGCTGGAATTCATTGGGATGATCAAATTCCCAGCGTGGAAGCGTGTTCAGACGTGGAGCGAGGGGTGTTTGAAAGGCAATTGGAGGCAGATATCAACTCTGTGGCGACCAGTAGTATGGGGCGCCTCTTTGATGCGGTAGCCTCTATCGCTGGAGTGCGCCAATCGATCACCTACGAGGCGCAAGCTGCCATTGAGTTTGAAGCGATGGCTTCCAAAGGAGAACATGGTCATTATGAATTTGATTTTGGGGATGGAGTATTCGATGCGGCGCCGGTTGTTAGAGCAGCCGCACAAGATGTATTAGCTGGTGTCAAGCCAGACATAATTTCCTCTAGATTTCACCAAGCCGTCGCCCACATGGTGTTGGGCTTGAGCATAAAGTTGAGAAATGAGCGCGGTTTGAAGGACGTAGCTATCAGCGGTGGAGTCTTTCAAAATGTTACACTCCTTTCGAGAACCGCAACACTCTTGCAAGATGCGGGTTTCGGAGTCTACTGGCAGCGACTTGTACCTCCAAACGATGGGGGTTTGGCACTAGGACAAGCCGTTATCGCAGCGCATAGTATCTAATATTGGGGTGACTTTATGTTTATGGCTCATTAAGTATAATAAGTGTGTATATTCTCGGCTGTGAGTGGTAGTTCAGACCATGGATTCGTTGTCAGCTTTCTTTGATCGCAATATTGTCGTCGTCTTTTTCTTTTACGGGCTGGCTTTTTTTAGCATGGGATTGGCCGTTTGGCTTGAAGTAGGGAGATCTGCAGAAGACAGAAGTGCCAAGGCCTTATTATTTCTTGCGGCATTTGGTTTACTTCATGGGTCTCACGAATGGTTCGAAATCTTTATCATTTTGAAATGGGCGGATGTCACCGACCCGACTAGTCTACTACTTCTGGAGATCTTCCGGGTTGGTGTCCTAGCTATTTCATTCTTGCTGTTGTTAATTTTTGGACTGCGCTTGACATATGCAAATCGGCACAGTAGTGATAATGGGCGCCGTTCAACGACCATCTGGACCATAGTCCTGGCAGCTATATGGTTGGTGGCAGTCATCCTGGTTTTCGTGACACAACAGCCATGTGGGATTGAGTGTGTAGCAACTGGTGATGTTCTAAGTCGTTATTTATTGGCAATTCCGGCATCTTTGCTGGCGGCCTGGGCAATGATTACCCAGCGCAACGCGTACCTGGCTAGAGGTATGCCCGATTGTGCTAGAGACATTACGTGGGCTGCTTTGGCCTTGCTCCTTTATGGTGTATTGGGCCAATCATTCCCGCGAGAAACTTTTCTTTTTCCTTCGAATATCGTCAATTCTGAACTGTTCCGACAATCATCTGGTGTTCCCGTGCAGCTGTTTCGCGGGCTCATGGCTGCAGGTGTGGCGATTTTTGTGATTCGGGCGCTACGTTCATTTGAGCTAGATCGTCGCCAAAGCTTGGAGGCAGCCAATGATCAACGTTTAACTGCTCAGCATGAATCACTTGAGATACAGAAAAAAGCGCAGGAGGAAACGGAGAAGCTCAATCATGAACTGCAGGAAGCGGTTCAGGATTTAACGATGCTCTTCGAGCTTTCGCGCAGTTTGGCAGCTACACTTGATCGGAAGGTCATGCTGAGACAGGCGATGGCCAAGATCTACGATAGCGTTCCGCGAATTCACGGCGGAATGATCATGTTGCGAGATGGAGCGGATCGACCTCTACGGCAGATGGCCTCCATTGGCTATGAACAAGGTGATACACCTAATGAGATTGTTGAGGTAACCAATCTCCAGGCTGTGGCTGTTTCCGAAGCGGTGGTTTCTTCGGGCCAATCATACTGTTGGACAGGGACAAAACTAATACCTGCCAGGCAATGTTCTTGTACAACAGGCGTGCCGGACCCTAAACAGATCTCTCCTAATGTTGGTGACCGGACGATGGGTATGCCCCTGGTCATTCGGGATCTTGTTGCAGGAAGTCTTGTTTTGAGTATGGATGGAGACTCCGCGTGGTTGACACCACGCGATCTCTCGCTAATCCGCACCGTTGCAGGACAACTTTCTTTGGCTGTGGCGAATGCCATGCTTTACGAGGAGGTTCAGACCCGTGGTGCCTTGCGAGGTGAGCTGCTACATCAAGTTGTGTCTGCACAGGAACAGGAACGGCAAAGTGTTGCTCGTGATTTGCACGATGGCGCCGGGCAAATGGCGACTGCGCTTGGCCTGGGGCTGGCAGCTGTAAGTGGGCGCCTGCGAAGTGATCCCCAATTGGCTGAACAACAATTGATTGAGCTGAAGATGATGAGCAGCCAGTTGGTTCAAGAACTTCAGGGTCTCATATCTGGGCTTCGCCCCTCTGTCCTGGATAATTTAGGACTTGTACCTGCTCTTGATGGACTGGTGAAGGATTTCGAGGAGCGATCCGGGGTAAAAACCAAATTTGCATTGAGCGGAAATAGCCAACGATTATTGCCTGCTATTGAGACTATCGTATTTAGAATCGCTCAAGAAGGTTTGTCAAATGTGGCTAAGCACGCCGAAGCTACCGCAGTACGTCTGTCAGTAAATTTCACCGACAAGACCGTGGGATTGCGCATTCAAGACAATGGGTGCGGATTTGACACTCAGGAGATATTCCGCTCGGATCTAAAGCAGCAATGGGGTCTAATTGGTATACGCGAGCGGGTCGCCCTCGTCGGGGGGACGTGTAATATTGTTGCTTGGCCTGGCGATGGCACCACTATCCAGGTCAGTATTCCATTAGTTAAGGAAGTAGCCGATGCCTGAAATCACGTTATTACTCGCCGATGATCATGCTGTTGTACGATCTGGGCTGCGAATGCTGCTAGATGCTCAAAGTGATATGCAGATCGTTGGTGAAGCAAGCAATGGTCGCGAGGCTTTAGAGTTGACGCGATCTTTGAAGCCAAATGTTGTGCTGATGGATATCATGATGCCGGAAATGAATGGTATTGAAGCAACTCGTAGGATTACGAACGAAACGAAGGATACGGCCGTCCTAGCATTGACTATGTATGAAGATGAGCAGTATTTCCTTGAGATGCTAAAAGCCGGGGCAGCTGGTTATGTGCCCAAACGAGCTGCCCCGGATGTTCTGGTTTCAGGCATTCGCACTGTTAATCTGGGCGCAATGTTTATATATCCCTTTGTAGCCAAGCGCTTGTTGAATGCGTACAGTCGAAAAGAAAGAGATGATGCCTTCACCGTCCTTGCTGAATTGACACCCCGTGAAAACGAAGTCCTATTTCTGATAGCCGATGGGTTGACCAATAACGAAATTGGCGAAAAATTGGAGATTAGTGTTAAGACTGTGGACCGACATCGCGAGAATATCATGCAAAAATTAAATATCCACAGTCGCATAGATTTAGTCAAATTTGCCATTCGCACGGGGTTGATTGATTTGGATGATTCCTAAACCAAACCACGCATCTTGATAACCAAGGATGCAAGGCAGACCCACGATGTTTTCGCTGCCCCCAAAGTAAACATCAAAGCGGAGATGAACTCGGCCCGATCTAGGTGTGGACAAACGTTGGAACCACACAGTCATGGTTGGACTGGCCTTTCTTAAAGAAACAATCAGCCCACGTTTACTCGTGGGCTGATTCTTGCTATGTAAAGTTTCAGGTCTGTGTGTCTTGTGCGAACCTTAATCTGCGCTGCTCATCAAGGCCGGTTGAAGAATGGCTTCTTCTTCCTTTACTTGTTGGGCATCAACGACATTCAAATATCTCGCCCCTATGGTGAAGGCGAACAGGGCATAAGCGATAACTCCCATGCCAACGACGATTTCGATTAACGCTGGTTTGTACTGCGTAAATAGAGGAGTGATCCCTTGCGGCAAACTGCTAAATACAACCAACTGCCCAACCATATTGGTATCCCAACGGTAAGCTACTAAACCCCCAATGACAAGTAGTAACGCCAGCAACTGAAGGGGCTGTTTGCTACGATAACGGCTGTTGAGCAGGATGATCATGGGTACGATGATGCCGAGAATGATCTCGCCGAACCAGAAGTTGAAGGAGAGTGTCCCTTGCGTGAGCATGTTTAATCCTTCCGTACGTCCTGGTTCATAACTGTAAATCATAGCAAAGGCGTCCCAAAAACGAAGATATAGATATGCGACAAGCACCCAGCCAACAAAGTGTGCGATTTGATCAAGCGTCTTTGTACTAACCGTTGCGCGCGGCGTCAACTTCGCGGCTATTTTAGAAGCAAATACAGTCAGAGACGGACCAGCCGCCATCGCTGAAACGATAAAAAGAACAGCCAAGCCGGGGCGGTACCAAATTGGTCTGGCGAGTAAGACGCCGTAGGTTGCCCCAAGTGAAGATTGGTGGAGCATTGACAATCCTAAACCGGCAATGGCCAAGATCGGAGCCAGCTGGTGTATTTTAATAAGATTTACAGACAGCCAAGGGAGATTCCTTTTCACCCAATCGACTTCACCAAGTATGGGCAGTACCTCCAGCGTAAGAACAGTGAAATACAGCCCTACACACATGGTGACTTCCCACAAAGGCGAGTGGGGATTCCAGAATACGAAACCATGCCAGAATCGGTCAGGACGCCCGATATCCATCAGCAGCATCATCATGGCCACGCTATAGCAGATAAGGCCGATAAAGACGGCTGTACGAGCTACGGGCTGAAACTGCTTGAGATTCAAAAGGTATACGGCGGCGGATAGTAAGAATGCGCCAGCACCTAAGGCGATAGCAGAAAGATCTATTGCTATCCAGAGCCCCCACGGAACCAAGTCGGTGAGGTTGGTTAACTCGAGCCCTTGGGTGAGGATGATGAATGCCCCAGCTGCCCCGAACAACATCAAGACTCCCAGTAATAGCACCCATGTATGGTAAAGCGTAGGTCTAAATCGTCGTATGCTACTCATGTTAAGCAGCCTCCTCGATAGATCTTTCAACATGCAAGTAATAGATGCGGGGCTCGGTTCCTAAATCAGCACGCAGCCGGTGCCCATGAGTTTCGGCCAAAATTTTGCTGACTGGCGATTCAGGGTCATTCAGGTCTCCGAATGCTCTTGCTCCCATAGGACAATGGGCAACACAGGCGGGTGTTGCTTCAGGATCCACACCAGGGGTCAACCCTGCAGCCAAGCCACGATCGATGGTCTGGATGCAAAACGAACATTTCTCTACTACTCCGCGCGGTCTTCTTTCGATTTCTGGCTCGCCCCATTCGGGAACGGCGGGATTGTCTTCGGTGAATTCCCGCCAATTGAATGATCTCGCGCCGTAGGGACATGCAATTTCACAGTATCGACAGCCTATACAGCGATCATAGTCCATTGCTACGATGCCATCGGGACGGTGATAGGTAGCCTTGACAGGACAAACGTTGACACAAGGAGCGTTTTCACAATGCATACATTGAACAGGAAGGCATACATCATGTCCGTTGCTGTTCTCAATATCCGTTTCAATCCGATTCCAAGCGATGTCGGGTGGAACATCGTTATGTGCTTTACAGGCAAGGAGACAATTTTCACATCCTGTACAACTGTGTTGATCGATGACCATGGCCCATCTGTGTGGGCTGGATTCTTGATGGCCTGAACTTGAGGCTCTTTTGAAAAGTGGGGGGCTGGCTAAGACAAGCCCACCAGCCGCCGCAACTTTAAGAAAATCCCTTCGTTTTAACTTATAGCTACTCATCTCTGTTGCCTTCTTTGTTGATACGACGATTCCATTTTTCCAGCCAAGGGGCTACGACAATGCCAAAACCCATGCCAACGAGCGAGGCCAATACGGCGAAGCCAAATGGGCTAACGGGATCTGGTTCATTTTGCAGTGGGAAAGCAGAAGCCAGAGAAATAACGGATTCCGAACTCGACTCGGAATCATCTTGTGGAGCCATAGCTCCAGCGGCCTCTGGGAAGTGTATGTCTTCTTCATGGCACTGGGAGCAGCTGTCCAAATCTACGGCAAATGTGTGTACACGCTGGCCATGGCCTTCACCCATGTTGCCATCAGACGCGTCAGACACGCGCAAGTGGCAATCGGAGCATATGAGACCCTCGTCAGAATGGACGGTGTCTGCGTAGTAATGAGATTCGTCATTATGACAGGACTGGCATAATTCTTGCACTCCATCCGCCCGGAGCTCTGTGGTATGGGAGCTGTGGCAGCGTACGCAGGCCAAATCTTCTTGTCCATGAACACTGTTTGCCCACTCGTCGTGAGTATCAATGTGGCACGAACCACACATACGAGAAGAGATATCCGTCGGCATAATCTGTTCAGGATGTTCACCGGGATCCGGTCCGTGACAAACGGTGCAAGAAACACTTTCCGTTTCCCAGGTTTCACTGACAGGATCAAAACCTGTTGTATGACAGGTTAGGCAGTCTGCCGGATTACCTTGGTTGCGCCACGCTTTTTGAAAAATCGGATCTTGCACGGAATTGGCGTGGGCGCTTTCGCTCCAGTGCTGTTGTGTTATCTCGTGGCAGTCTCCACATTCGCTGTCGGAGGGTTCCTCCTCAATCGTCTGGGCTTCAACAGTAATAACGGCGACAATGCCCAGCGGAAGAGCAAAGCAAATCCCGACAAAAAGTCTCCATAACCATCGACGAAACATGATCAATCTCCTGATACTTATGCAATGGCTATTCGGCCAGGGATCTCTGGCGGTAGTGCTTTACAATCCTGGCAAGCAGGCTTCAAGCGGCCATTGACGCGAAATACCTCCCAGCAGGGAACTGCGGGATTGGCATACGCTTTGCAATTCTTTTTCAGATTATCCGGGCAGTTGTGGATGTCCCAGCAAGGACGTCGCTCGCTACCGTTCTGGGATACCGTGAGGGCGATGGATTTATCCAATTCCGCTTCTTCTTGCCAGCGACGGTCGAGCCATTTAAGAAACATGGCAAAGAGGAAGGTCAGCAAAATGGGGACGCCCAGACGGAGCAAAATTCCAAAGAGAACTGCTACAATCTCAATAAAACTATTTTCCATTGGTGAACTCCAAGTCTCCTGTGGATCTCCACATTACTGTGCCGGAAAGTAACGGTCCACAAGTTTGGCGAAAGTGAAAATCACCGTTGCCGGAATCATAAACCTGAGAATGATCAAGAGCATGACTACAAGTGCTGCAACTAACGGGTCCATTTTTTACCTCCATGCAAAACATAAATCCTAATCGGGTCATCTTACCTTCAGTGTAGTGCCCAAACGCAACCCCGTAAATCCGATCAAAAGCACATCTTTCTTATGGGATTGAGAACCCAACCGATGGGTTACTTTGATGTATTGCAGTGGGTATAATCAACCCGCGTATCATCAATTTTGCCGGCAATGTGTGTGGGTAGATATACCCATATCGCAGCAGTTTAATTCTTCTATCAGGTAATTAGGCAGTGGGCTGGAGAGAGGTGTGTATCTGGGGCAACCACCCGACTGTCAGGGCAGGCTAAGCGTTGTTTTTCCTACGTAGGCTGTGATTGAGGCACAATGGAGGGGTTAAGGATTATCAATAAGAGCTAGTCTAGGGACGAATTATGCCCTTTCGAATGGCATACTTCACTAGCTCCGTTCTAGAGTGCATATTTAGTTTGCGCATGATGTTCTCTCGGTGCCGCGCGACTGTTTTCGGACTGATAACCAACTCTTTGGCAATTTCCGCATTGGTAGCTCCATCTGCCAAATGTACCAATACTTCTTGTTCCCGTGGCGTCAGGTTATCAGCGGAATTGATTTGTCTAGAAGTGGTCTGCTGAGACAGATAATCCTTTACGAGATGCTTGGCCAAAGAAGGATATAGGTAGACTTCGCCGGCTGCAGCGGCACGAATCGCCGTAATAAGCTCCTCGGGAGCGGCTCGTTTGGGTACGTAGCCAGTAGCGCCGGCATCCAACATTTGAAAGAAGTATTCCTTATCTTCATGAATAGTCAGCGCTACCACGGCGACGTCGGGGTGATTCTCATTGATGAGGCGAGCTGCTTCGATGCCAGAAATGTCGGGCAGGCCGATATCCATAAGGACGATGTCAGGCTTTGATTCTTTTACGGCGGTCAATGCATCTCGTGCGTTTTCAGCTTCGGCAACGATTTCAATATCGGACTCACTTTCAAAGAGCATTCGCATTCCCAAGCGAACTACGGCATGGTCGTCAACCAGTAAGAGTCGTATTGTCATCTGGCGCCTCGTTTTCGTCATTATTGCTTGCAGATTGATAAGGAATGGTGATCATGACCGCTGTTCCGGCTCCCGGGCGTGAGTCTACTGTTACTTTTCCGCCAAGCAGTGAGGCACGTTCTTGCATGCCCATTAAGCCCCACGATCTGTGCACGTTATCCGACATAACCTTGTTAATGTCAAATCCTCGACCGTTGTCCGCAATCAGAACCGATACTTCGCCTTCTTGGTAAGCCAATTCGACCTTGGCTTGCGTTGCGTGGCTGTGCTTAATCGCATTGGTAAGTGCCTCTTGGGTGACTCGGAACAGGGCAAGC
Source organism: uncultured Chloroflexia bacterium (assembly GCA_963807975.1). Taxonomy (GTDB): domain Bacteria; phylum Chloroflexota; class Anaerolineae; order Promineifilales; family Promineifilaceae; genus JAACFF01. The sequence continues at coordinate 65,136 of CAWEDV010000001.1, forward strand.
CGTCTAGGAGGAGAGAGCTTCAGTTTGCGCACGCCTGTAACCTCTACATTAACTTTCAAAATACCACGGTTTTCCACTTCTTCCGCCCACCAGCGAAGCGTTGCCGCCAGGCCCAGATCGTCGAGGTGAGAGGGCCGCAAATCGGCAATCAGCCGCTGTAACTCATTAAGCGCCTCGGATATCATTTTCTCGAGTTGATTGAGATTGCTAACTGCCCGGTCAGGGTTCTGGTGCACGGTAGCTGCGATGCCTCTAAGACCGAGTCCTGCGGCTGTTAATGCCTGACCCGTTTCATCATGGAGTTCACGGGCGATGCGCTGCCTTTCTGCTTCCTGAGCAGCGACAACGCGTCCCAACATCTCCCCGCGCATGGCTTCACGTTGTTCTGCCTCGTGCAGCCGAGCAGCCTGAAGCTGAGCAATTTGCTCACGTCTTTCTACTTCAAATGAGCGTAGGAACCGAACGACGAAGATCGCTGCGACTACTGCTGCAGCGGCGCGCATTAATTGCACCGGGAACCCAAATACGTCCAGGAAAAGGGCTTGATTAATTAGATTTGAAGGTGGCAAGAGACTTTCGCGGGTAAATGCTTGGCCTAATAGTCCGTACCAGGCAAAGGCCACTGCAGCCCACAGGCTGTCCCTGCCGAACCGCTTCATACCGGCCCGACGAAATTCCCGTTGTTGGAAAATCAGTCCGATACTGGCGATCAGGGCAGCCGGGATTCCAATCACATAGCGTGTCCACACATCGGCAACAATAAGCAGTTCTTCACCAACCGAATAGCGGCTGCGCATGAGCAGCAAGCCCGAGACCCAAATGCTGGCCAGGGCAAGAGGTAGTAACAGACTCATGCGCCGGATTCTTTCGGTTGGCGAGAGCAATGAGGCGCCAAAGGCGGCCAGAGACAAAAAGGAGAAAGCGAGCAAGGCGAGCAGCAGACCTTGCCAAAGGAGTTCGGAGCCTTCTTGTGCTGGTAGCAGGACCATTATCTGGAACATTACCAGCCATTCATGTATCCCGTGGACAATTCCAAAGGCAGCGAGCGGGCGGAGCGCATGGCGCAAGCGCTTATCAGAGCCGCGACCGCGTTCTATCCATACGATCAGGCCCATGCAAAAAAAGGCTAAACCGTATAGAAAGTAGATGAGGGCGAATGTCGATCTGCTCATTTTGTTCCTGATAATCGCTTAAAACGATTGCCAGTGCCTAGATGGACTCAGTCAAAAAAAGCCGGGCACATATTGTACCCGGCTTCGCTAATAATTCACCAAAACCTAGATTAGGGTCGGGCCATTCCAGTAACATCAGCGCCAATATCTTCCAAGGCATCGTACAATACCTGAACCATATAGGCACCGTTGTGAGCAAATGCACCGGGATCCTTTTGGGCATACTGGTAGTTGTATGCCGCAAGGGCCAGGCGAGGTGTCCACGTTGCGTATCGTTCTTCAGCGTCATTGAAAAAATAGGGATAGGCGTGCGAATCGTACACAATGCCATCCACGCCTTCATTGGCTGCCGCATAATCTTGCATGCCTAAGAGGAGAGCTTCAGTCATCGTATCGATCTCGCCTTTGATTCCTTCTTCCACATCACCATCACCGTCGTAATCCACTTCAGATTCACGGATGTTGGCGAGGGATTCCTTATCTTCAACGTTATCATGACAATCAGCGCAATTCTCAACCACTACCTCTAGGGCATGGCTGTCATGGCATTCAATGCAGCTGTCATATTTGTCGACATGCTCGTTGCGACCGACATATTCTTTGCCTTCGAATTCATACGCACCTTGTGCCTCGGTACCAAGCAGCGATGCCCCGGCCGCAAAGTAGTGAATGTTCTGGAAGCGCACAGCATCAGTGACTTCGTCAGCCGGCAATCCTTCGACCATCGCATTGACGGAAGTAGACGAGGAACGTCCTTGATGACAGTTGATGCAAAGGTTGCTTTCCAAACCTGCGGCATCTTCTTCGTCTAGAGCCAAGCTGGCGGACAAACCGCTGGGGAAGGTCACAGATTCTGACACGTAGCGGGTGTATTCTTGCAGGTTATCGTGACAGGTCGCGCAGTTAAACCCGTTTGAATGCGGTTGTTCGATGCTTACGCCCTGTTCAATGAACAGGGGCAATCCGGCAGCGGAGTGACACTTGCTGCAAGAACCAGGGACTGCACCATCTTCATCCCAATGGCGGAATGCTTCTTCCGATCCGGCGAAATGGCCATGATCAATCCGGCTGGCGGCGCTCAGGTCCACAGGCGTGGCAATTGCTTCATTCAGGCTTTCTATGGAGTCATAGAGGAGCTGAATGATGTATTTGCCGCCATGGGCGTACTTACCAGGATCTTTTAGTGATGTCTGGTAGTTGTAGGCCGCCTGGGCGAGACGGGGTGTCCAAGAGGTATATCTTTCACCGGCGCTATCAAAGAAATAGGGGTAGGCAGCCGCATCGTATACGACCTGCGATCCAGCTACTTCGCTGCTATACGCTTCCATTGCCTGGTAGAGCATCTCGCGCAGACCTTCGATCTCGGCATAGATACCTTCTTCCATGTCACCGTTGCCATTGTAGTCGACGAGTGAACCGGCCATACGGATATTAACCAGATCTTCAGCGCTGGTTAGCCCTTCATGGCATTCGACACAGTCGTCAAACTGAACTTCGAGCGTGTGCGAATTGTGGCAGTCGACGCAGGTGTCGTATCCTTCCACGTGATCGAACTTCGAATCGTAAGTCTTTCCGTCATATTCATAACCACCCATAGCTGCCGTGCCGAATTGTGTGGCGGCGGCGGCGTAGTAGTGAATATTAGAAAATCCAATTTCTTCGCTGACCGTATCAAGATTCTCTGCACCAGCAAGCCCAGCTTCTTCAAAGCCAGCATTCACTTGGACAGTGGAATTGCGGCCCTGGTGGCATTGGATACAGCGCGATTCATCACCCAGACCCATAAGTTCAATGCCGGAGGGCATGACGACACTGGTCATTTCAGCGGTGACATCATTGTGACACGCCGCGCATTCAACCGTACTGCCTAATGCGGCAGGTGCATTGACAACACCTGCTTCACTGCCATCGGCACCGATGTAGTCGATATAGCCAGGGGTGCTGTGACACTTGGCACAAGATTCTTGTACCTCGCCATCTTCATCCCAATGCCGGAAAGCTTCTGCCTCGGCATCATTGTGAGGTGAGTTCGCCCACTCCTCTTCATAAGGAATGACGGCTACGGCCATTTCAACCTCTGCCGGGACCTCAACCACTCGCGTGACCTCGACCTCAACAGTTTCCCCGGGTACCTCCACTGTTTCCCCAGGCATTTCAACTATACGCGTAACCTCTACTTCCGTCGGTTCGCTTTGGCAAGCTGCCAATACAAACAGGGCTATAAGAAGTACGCCAATTACTAAAACAATTCTTTTTCCTTTAAACATCCTAACTTCCTCCTTAGCGAAGTAAGTTGTCCTCGGCTGCCTCATTAATAAAACAAACAAATGGGTTTTTGGTTCATACCGCTTCGCTGAAGTTGATTGAAACCGCACCTTCGTTCGCGACGGCCCAAAACAACTATCTGTTTGCTCGGTCAAGAGCCAGCGGTTGGTCTGCGTGTAATCGCGCAAACCCCCAATCAAACTCGTTCTATCTAATTAATCACCTCCTTCCATCCATTACCAGCTGCGAGAAAAAATAAGTTTTTAAGGGGCTGGTGTGCTCAAGGGGACATAGATTTCTGTTGTTAAACGTGGGATAGTTGTTATGGCAGTTTCTTCAAAGGTAAACAGCCATATGACAAATGCTACTGTTAACACGCCAATAATGGCGCTAGCAATAAAGAATACTCTGCGTCTGCGCTGCAAGACCGGTAGGGCCAGACCTGGCCAAGGATCGCCACCACTTTCAATCCGTTCCAGTTCTAAGGCATGTTCCTCTTGCATCAGTTTGCGCGGAATTTTCCCAGTGAATATGCTAAAGTTACGGTGCTTAACCAACACGTTGTACAAATGCCAGACAATAATAGAGGCGACGGCGAGAATGGCTTCACCACCGTGCGCAGCCTTGGCCGCAGGTATAAACTGCCCGGGGAGCAAGGATGTCACTGCGATAGGATTCCAGAGCATGAAACCAGTGATGGCCATAACGGCCGTGCCCCAAACCACCGCCCAATATTCGACCTTTTCGCCAAAATTGAACTTCGTCATTCTGGGATGATCTTTAATCAAGCCCAAGTTGTAACGTACATAGTCATATGCATCGCGAGCATCTTTAGCGCGTAGCATGATGCGCATTCGTTCGCGCTTCACAAACAAGCGATAGGCCGAGGTAAATAGGTGATAGACTGATCCCAACACCAGAATCACGGCCGAATAATGATGTATCACACGTGTTGTCTCAATGCCGCCCATTGCGGCAATCATCGTATTGGCCCAATCGGCAGAGGGCCATTTTTGGGGCAAACCAGTAATGGCCAGTACCGTAAAGCTCAGCAGCAAAATGATATGTTCAATGCGTGCCATCAAGCGAAATCGCGGGAACTGCTCTTGTTTTTCGCTCATTCTTCGCTCCTTTCGTTCTTATGGAGGAGAACCCTTATCCAATGGAAGACATCAGTTGCGATCAAGAATAAAAAGGCACCGAGCGTGAGCGGAATAATGAACTTGTAGAAGAGCTCAACCAGGTAAACTAAAGTATTGTTTTCTAGGGATGGTTTGAAGTGACTAGTCCAAGCATCAGAGAAATTGGCTGTCGCATCAGGGTGGCATTCCTGGCAGGTAACAAGTAGGTTGTTTTTGATGCCCGCATGGGGCTCGTCTGGCGCTAAAATGTTGTGGACACCGTGGCAATCGTAGCAGACGGCCTTGTTTGTTTCTACGGTCGGATCCTGCTGATCAAATATAACGGTTGTGCCGTGAAAGTCAGAAACATAGGTCTCGAATACATCAGTTGAGATGTCATACTTTGTCATTAGTTCTTCATCGGCATGACATTCGGCGCAAAGCTGGGGTGATCTGATACGTGCCAAAGATGTGGTCGGGTCATGAATGTCGTGAACACCATGACAATCAATACACGTGGGGACATCCTCGTTGCCTTCACTGAGTAGTGCTTCACCATGGATGCTGGTGGCATACTCATTGAAGATACCGCTGTGGCATTGTTCACAAGTATGCGAAATGCGTTCGCGTGGTTCACCTGGAGGAGGTGTGTCATGGGCACCATGACAGTCAACACAGACCGCTGCTTCTTCTATACCGTCGGCCAAGGCGATGGCATGAACACCGTCATTGGTTTTTTCAAACATATCTTCATGACAGCGAGCACAATTTTGATTTTGTTCTAAGGTGTATTCTCGGGAACTATTTGCGGTTACTGGCTCATGGGGGTAGGAATTGATATCGTGACAATCGGCACATTCAAGAGCTTGCCATGAATTTTCAGCTCCGTGTACCGAGTCGTGCAGGGTATCTTCTCTAACGGTGATGAAGTTGACGTCCCCATTGGAGAAGGTCATCGACAACCCTGGCTGACTGTGGCAGGACAGACAGTAGGCACTGTCCGCCTCATCCGCAAACATACCGTTCTGAACGAGATTGTTGAGAGTTACAAGACTGGTAATCTCGGCCCCCGATTCTATATGACAGTCCACACATACCTGCGCACTTTCTTCTGACTGCCAGGCATCGACTGTCTGAACGTCGTGCGATCCATGGCAGTCAGAGCAGCCAACGGGCATGTCGGTGTCTTGACCAGGATGGTTAAGAAGATGAGGTTCCTGATGACAGCGTTCGCAGGAGACAGAGCGCTGAAGTTTGTAATCACGATAATCAATGGCGTCAATCGGTTCGTGAGGCACCTGGTAATCATTTATAGGTGTGTGACAATCGGTGCACACGAGAGGTTCGCCAGTTTGCGTGCCATGCGCGGAATGAGATAAGACATCCATTTCAATTTGGACGGGTACGGTTTCTCCAGAAGGGAATATGATTTCCGTGTCTGTTTCCTCATGGCAGATACGACACGCAAGATCATCGGCCTGGACCTCTTGTACAAGGACAGGGACTTCTGCGGTAAAGCTACTTTCATCAGCATGGATGGCTTCAGGCAGCAGAAAACTGAAGCTACCCAAGGCGATGGTAAGAACGAAGATCCAATATAATGCGAGCTTGTTTCGTATTAGCGGTTGCAAAATGGTTTCCATGTTATGACGAATCAGCTTCTTCAGTCTCGCCTGCTACATCTTCTTCGATGACTTCTTCTTCAACGGGAAGTGAATGATAATCTGTAGCATTCTCAATCAACTCTTCATCTGTTTTTTCAAGTGCCCTGCCATCAGGGTTGTGACAGCCACGACAGGAGAAATCTAATGAGAGTTGTGACAAAGCGGTAGAGCCATCTTCACTAAATTGGCCAATCTGCTGTGGATCAATGGCCATCAGGTGCGTTCTCAAATCACCGGTAAACTGTTCCGGGATTCCCAAAGCGCTTTTGGTAACTTTGGGCATGTGGCAGTCGATGCATTCTACCCGAGCGTGTTTTTCGACCTTGGCAACCTGCGCTTCATTATAGTGGCAATTTTCACAGGTTGTGCGGGTTGTCTGTTCGCCGCTGTTGCGCAACTGGATGACACCAGCATGTGGATCGTGGCAGACGACGCAGTCAATGGCAATATGTTTGCCTTGGAATAATTCTTCGTACTGTTCGTGGTGCTTGATAAAGCCATCGGAAGCATCAACTTCCTCTGATCCTCCGCGAACATGGCAATCACCGCAAGCTTCTGAATCCCTATCGAGTCGCATATCAACGGTCAGCGGATTGTTTACGTGCAAGCTGCCGGCGCCGTGGCATTCCTCACAGTGAATGCCTCCTTGGGAAAAAGTGCCGATCATACCTGGTAAGTCGTCCTGGTGACCGATGGGAGTATAGCCAGTCGTGTGGCAGGTACCACAATCGTAGGGTTTATCCTCTTCGCCAGCATGGTAGGCGACCCAATCATCCCCAATTCCCAGCTCTTCATTGAAGAAGTTGTATTGAGTTGTCGCGTCCGCATCGCCGGTGATTATGTAACCATCTTGATCGACGAAACGCGCTTTCCAATTGTAGCCCCCAATTACATAACTAATGTCATCCCAGGTATATCCCTCGGGTGGGTTAGGTATTTCTGTAAATGGATACTCAGGCGATTGGCTGTCAACGACTTTATTTAGTTTGTAAGGGTGACCACTTTGCATAAAGACATCGCTGATCTCTGTATGACATTCAGCACAGGCTTCACTGCCTACAAATGCTGGCGGTTCGTAACTTAACCCGTCTACTCCAGCTGGTCCTGCAAGACCTTTTGCGCCTTCCGCGCCTGCGGGTCCTGGAGGTCCTTGTGCTCCATCCGCTCCAGGAGGTCCTTGCTCACCTTGATCACCAGCACAGCCAGCGAGGGCCAGGGCGATGATAAGGATAATGAAAAGGAAGGTAGATTTTCTATTCATTTGAGGTCCTCCGCGTCACAAGATTGGCGGTAGTACACGTGTGTTCCTGGTATATTTCAGTTTTTAGCGACTCTAAACGCAAAATTATTTTAAATCTTGTTGAAAATCGAGATCTCTGTTGGATGATAAGCCTATTTTGCACCAATTGCGGATGCTGCCAATTAGTATAGATGCTAACAAAAATAATGTTAGTGACAAATGTCATGGTCGATGGGTGATATTACTCATTTGTCATGGGTAGAAATGCCCATCTTGGGGCTAGTCACCCATGACCAAAAAGGCGCTGGTGTCATCTGGTGGCGATGAACTTGAGCGCAAGTGTGATGAGCTTGATTATTGAGAAAGGTATGCCCTTTGAAAATATCTCATAGATCCTCCAGACTATAAGCAGTCCGACTTGAATTATTTGGATCAAAGCGAAGCTGACTGCTTGCTGTAAGGTATCCATATCATTGATGAAACCATCCAAGACAGCACCGGCTTCATGCCTCATGAAAAACCTAAAGGATAGCTTATGAACATGCTTGAAGACCTGGGCGCATGTCGCGAAGCACCTGCATACCATTCCATCACATCAGATAAAACCTTGGATGTAACGGATTCAGGCCTCAATGAAGTTGAGAAAATGGCAAGTCTAGCTAATGGCAGACAGATTCATCTTGGAAAGGGCGGCGACTTGCTTGTCCGCGTGATAGCTACTGCGTACGAAAGGTCCGCTTTCCACCCAGCGGAATCCCATTTCATAACCAATACGACGCAAATCTTCAAATTCCTGTGGTGTATAGTAGCGGTCTATAGGAAGATGTTTGCGACTAGGCTGCAGATATTGTCCTATGGTCAAGATATCCACGTCAAGGTTAACTAGGTCTTGCATGGTGGCGATAATCTCATCCCACTCTTCGCCCAGCCCGAGCATTATTCCACTCTTTGTGAGCACTTCTTGATCCATTTTCTTGGCGTTTCCCAGGGTAGCCATGGCCCATTCATAGTGATCCTGGGGCTGTACATGGCGGAACAACCGGGCGACTGTTTCTACGTTGTGGTTTAGAATTTCGGGACGAGCGTCCATAACAGTTTTAAGAGCCTCTTCACTGCCCTTAAAGTCGGGAATTAACACTTCAATGGAACAGCCTGGCTGCAGCTCGCGAATGCGCTTGATGCACATGGCGAAAATCGGCGCACCGCCATCCTTTCGTTCATCCCGGTTTACAGAGGTGATCACGACATGCTTCAGGTCCATGGCCTTCACTGCCTGGGCTACTCTCTCTGGTTCTTGCCAATCGATAGGGAGTGGTCGACCCGTTTTGACGTCACAAAAGCCACAGCTGCGGGTGCAAATATCACCCAAAATCAAAAAGGTTGCCGTACGGGATCCCCAACATTCGCCGATATTTGGGCAGTGTGCTTCTTCACACACCGTGTGAAGCTGTTTGCTGCGCATCAGATGCTTTAGGAACTTAAAGTTTTCGCCGCGCGGAGGTTTAACCTTCATCCATTCGGGGCGGCGTTTTGGTCTTGGGGTTTCCGTGCTAATGGAATCTAACTTAATGGTTGGCATATAAATTACCTTCCTTTTGAATCTCTAGGGACAAAATATCAGCGAAGGATTCTACTACGTGAGGAAGCACTTCGACAATTGACAGTGAGGAGTCGAGAATTGCAGACATGCTGGTCACGCCGTAATCCTGTATACCGCAGGGAACGATGCCCTCGAAGTGAGTTAGATCAGGATCAACATTGAGAGCAAATCCATGACTGCTTATACCTTTGCCAGTTACATGGATGCCAATGGCGGCTAACTTCTTCATGCCCTGGGCGGTGGATACCCAGACGCCGCGATGGCCTTTGAATCTTTGGCCATTAATTTTAAATGATTCTAGCACCCTAATTAGCGTGGTTTCCAGGTGGTTAACATATTGGCGGATGCGGCCAATGCCTGCGCCATATAGGCGTTCAAGATTAAGGATAGGATACCCAACGAGTTGGCCAGGACCATGGTAGGTAATGTCTCCACCTCTGTCAACTCTATGGACAGTGAACCCACCTTCATCCAGAGCTGTTTGATCAAGCAGTAGATTCTCAATATCGCCATGTCTACCCAGGGTATAGGTAGGTGGATGCTCCAAGAGTAATAGTCTGTCATTTAGATCAGGATCATGCTCGCGGGCAGAAACGAGTCGTTTTTGTAAATCCCAAGCAGTTTGATAATTGAGCCTCCCGGCCCACGAAATTTCTAGCATAAGTAACCAGTTTCATTCATTTTGAGGACTCCCGTTAAGCAAAGTGACGCCAATTGCACCAGGACCGGCATGGACGCCAACAACAGGGCTAAGCCCAGCCCAGTACATCTCTACCGCCTTGATTTTTTGCCACAACTGATCGTAGATGTACGCTGCTGTATCAGGTGCTGAGGCATCAACTACCTCAACATAGATGTCGGTCCATCCCGCAGTTTGTTCTTGGACCAGTTCCAACAACCTGTTCAGCGCTTTATTCTTGGTTCGTAGAGACTCCATAGGTTCAATTCGTCCATCATCAATATGCAATATCGGTTTGACGGAAAGAACTGATCCGAGTAAACGCTGTGTGCCACCGATACGGCCCCCTTTGTGTAGGTATTCTAAAGTGTCCACCCAAAAAAGTAGGCGCTGATGAGGGATTAAGGAGCGAATTGAAGAAGCGATCTGCAAATGATCGCGCCCCTCTTCGGCCATGCTCGCAGCCAACAGCACAAGCATTCCTAAGCCCATAGACATCGATCGGGAGTCAGTAACTTCGATGGGTATATCGGAAACCGAGAGAGCTGCGACGCGCGCCGAATCTAGTGTACCACTAAGATGATCAGAAATGACAATGTAGACGATGCTATCGGTTTTATACTTTAGCTTCTCAAAGGCTTCAATAAATTGACCTATTGAAGGTTTAGCGGATGTAGGTAATTCTTTTGCAGCCGGCAGCCGTTGGTAAAAGGTCTCGTTGGATATGTCTGCACCATCGAGATAGCTTGTGCCCTCCCAGTTCAGGATCTGAGGAAAGACCGAGAGATCGTGTTTGTTTACTAGAGCGTCGGGAATATAGGATGTGCTGTCGGCTACTATGGCAACTTCTCGTTTGCCTTCCATATCGCCTCAATCAACTCAATCCAAGGACCAGGAAAACGAATTATTGCCTACGACAGCGCCGATTCATCATAGAATGCGATCCCTACAGCTCCAGGGCCAACATGGGTCCCAATGACCGGGCTGATACCACCGCTGATAAGCTCAGCAGACTCACCATGTGCTTTAATATCGGCGTATATTTTGTCGGCCGTTTCTTGGGCAGTGGCATTTAAGACTCCGTAATGTACTTGAGATCCCCAACCACCTTCCGAACCAACTATTTCCATTAATCGTGCCACGGCCTTGCGTCGCGTTCGGACAGATTCCATTGATTCGATTCGCCCATCTACAAGATGTAGAATGGGCTTTATCGATAGAACGGAGCCGACTAGTCTCTGTGCGCCCCCTATACGTCCACCACGATGTAAGTACTCTAGGGTGTCTACGACAAAGAGTAGACGTATAAATGGGACGAGTTCACGCGCTTTTTCAGCTATTTCCACGTGGCCAATTCCATTTGCAGCCATTCTGGCGGCGCGGGTGACGATCAGGGCAAGCCCCATGGCCGTGGATTTGGAGTCCACCAACTCAATTGAGATGTTGGACAATTCCTGCGCAGCGGCGCGTGCGGAATCCATGGTCCCACTTAGTGCTTCGGATATAAAAATGCCAACGATGGATTCGGCCGTTTCGGCAGCCTGTTGGAAAAACTCTATAAATTGTCCCACTGACGGTTGGGATGTCGTAGGCATTTCCTTTGCTGACTGCAATCGTTGGTAGAAGGCGTCAACCTGGATGTCTACGCCATCCAATAGACTTTCACCTTCCCAATTTACCGTTAGGGGAATGACTTGGATATTGTGCTCTTGCAGGATTTCATTCGACAAGTCAGCTGTGCTATCTGTGACGATGGCAACTTTGCGTTTCATATTGTTTCCTCTGTTTTCTCTTCCTAATGGGTGTATCGCTAACGGACACCACGAAACTGCGTCCACTTCGCTACGAAAAATTATCGATACAGCTATTAAAATGGAATGGGTCAGTTATTTGCTGACTCTCGCTTTTCTCGGCGCTTTGCTGCAGGTCCTACCAAACGTTCTTCGCCAGCAAAAATGCGCTTGATGTTGGGTCGCAGTGACCAGGTGACGATCGCGGCGGTAATCAATCCGCCGACCATATAGGCGGCTGTGGGGTCTGCACCCCAAAAATATCTGACAGCAAAAATGATGGGAATCAAGCAAGCCACTGCCAGAGAGGCAACCGAGGCCATGCCGACTCCATAGAGCAGCAAGCCGCCAACCAAACAAGCGACAATGGCCACAGGCCACCAAACGGCTAGAGACCATCCAACGTTTGGCCCGGTACCTGCGCCACCACCAAATTTTAGGAAAACTGACCAGTTATGGCCGATGACGGTCATGACTCCTGCTGCAACCACAGCCCAAGGTAGGTAGTTGGGCGCAAGTAGGTCGCCGAATGCCAGCCGTGTAATCCAAACCGCGGCAGCACCCTTAACGATATCCATCAAGAACGTGAGGAAACCAACGCCAAGGCCAGCAGCTCTTAGCGAATTCGTCCCACCGGTACGACCGCTGCCAACATCACGAAGATCGATTCCCTTGGTCAGCTTAACAAAAAGAAAGCCAAATGGTATGGCTCCCAATATATAGCCGATCAGTGCGGCGACGACAATGTATACAAAATCCATAGCTATTCCACTTGCCATTGATTAACCAATACGAATCTTCATTGGTCCGGCTAGTATGTATAACACACGATTGTAACAAGTGTTACGCACAATGCCACTCAGGGTGGCCAGATTACTGGCATACTAATAAGGGAGTTTTGGCTGCAAAATGGCGTAGATATATGCACCGCTAAGGGCGGCCAAAAATGTGACAATGGCCAAGTATGTTCCGCTGCCTATCTGGGCATAGATTGGCCCTGGGCATGCACCAGTTATGGCCCAGCCAAGGCCAAAAATGACGCCACCAATGAAAGTGCCTTTCGTAAATGGTTTTTTATTGATTACGATCACTTCACCGTCAATGGTACGCGTTTGTAACTTGCGGATGATGATTAGAGAAATAGCGGCGACGACCACAGCCGAGCCGATGACGAGGTACATATAGGGATCTTCAAAACGAAACATCTCGTTAATTCGAAACCAGGAAATGACCTGCCCTTTAACTAAAACGATTCCGAAAAGAAATCCAAGGATTAAGACTCTCAATAATCGCATTTGATTTTTCCCTTTAGGCTAGCAGTGGAAAAATGATCCAGGTCATGATCAGACCGCCAACGAAGAAGCTGATTGTGGCGACTAGGCTTGGCCACTGCAGACTGGACAGGCCCATAATGGAATGACCAGAGGTGCAACCGTCGGCATACCTGGTTCCAAAGCCTACCATCAACCCGCCTATTCCAAGAAATAGGATTCCACGCCAACTGAAGTATGCTTCGGGAAGAAAGGTCACCGGTTCGGTGGAAAGAAGGTGGTTGGCTACAAATCCTCCCAGCACAACGCCAATTACAAGGGCGATGCGCCAGAGATTCTTGCGCCAATCATACTTCAGATAAGGCAGTTTTGTATTAGGGCTGCACATGGCACCAATATCGCGAAAACTGCTTGATATTCCAAAATTCTTGCCGGAAAATATCAGGAGGGCAGGGACCATGAGTCCAATGAGAGGACCTGTCACATACCAGGGCCAGGGATCAAGAATCCAATCCATATAAATTGCTCCAGTCGACATGCGTGACTATTCGCATTGGTCGGGATAAATCCATCATTAAAATCTTATGCAGTACCATTCGTGTTTTGAGACATCCCTCATGTAATGCGGCTCACAACAGCCAGAAATATTGATATTTCTAAACCAGGCTACGCCAAGCGACAATGCTGTCCTGCATGATCACCAATGCCGAGGAGGAATGGCTGACCCGCGTTATCCAAGGCCGCAAGTGGGCATTCATTTGTGGAAATAGTAGGGACTGTTGTTCGTACTGCTGTTTCCAAAGGCCACAGTACTCGATCAGGTTCTGAGTCAACATAGGGATCAACTCATACTGAGCCGCTGAGCCGAATAGATTTGCCAACATCTGTTGGCGACTTCCAAAGCCACGAGGAAGTTGGTGTTGTCGCGCGAATTTGGCAATTACCTCTCTGCCCATGTAAAAACCACTGCGCGGAGGGGAAATCAAATGGCCTGCGATCTGCCGCATACTTGTTTTTTTATTTTCTAGGAGCTCGTTTAACTGCGGAAGATCGTCATGGGCACATGGGTCCATTGAAGCTGGCGCGCATGGATTAGTGGTTGAGTCCCAATGGTCATAGACTAATTCTAGAGCTAACTGTCCAAGGACACTGTAGAAGGCATGTTCGGACAGCGCAAGGGAAGCAGCAAGCGCTGGAAGCCAGGTGAGCAAGTGATCACGCAGGAATTGATATTGAAAATGCGCGTATCGTGAGGCCTCCTCCAACTTATTTATCCGCAGTGACTTAAGCTCAGCTTCACAAAGAGCAGCCATGAATGAAAACTCTTGACCGATGTGATCTTCATCTATCGTTATCTGCATCGCTGTGTCCCGATAATAGGCTCTGACGCTTTCGGTATAGCAGCCACCTAACAGCCCTGACGGATCACGAAACATGCTTTCATAGGGAAAGATATCATAAGAAAAAATTTGGTAATGTTCCGCGGCGGCATCGTCTTGATCGAGGGGCAATGTGATCGTGCTCGCCAATTCAGGAACCGCGTTGATATAGGGTAGTAGATCGGTCGTTACTCCATTGAGGAATAGGTGACTAAATAATTGGTAGGTCCGATTTCTGGCTAAGGCGGTATCGACTTCGTTCATTAAGATAACATCATAGTGGTAAACGTGATTGGAAAATGGCATATATGTAGGCGCCTGTCAATGCGGCTAAAAAGGTCACGATTGCTAGATAGGTCCCACTGCCAATTTGGGCATAAATTGGGCCCGGGCAGGCTCCGGTAATGGCCCAACCCAATCCAAAAGCAAAGCCGCCAAAGATGATCCCCTTGTTCATGGGTTTGGTGATTATGGATATTACCTCTCCATCAATGGTTTTGGCTTGGAGACGTCTAATTATTAATAGCGATATTGCACCAACCACGACAGCAGAACCAATGACCAGGTACATATAGGCTTCTTCAAAACGAAACATTTTGTTTATTCGCTCCCATGAAACAATTTGACCTTTCACCAAAACAATCCCAAAAATTATACCTAAAACGAGCACTCTAATATTACGCATTTGGGTCTCCAGTGTTCTTTACGATCAGACTCGATTTCCCAGATACTCGCTTAGCCTATTGGTAGGATAAGCGGCCATATCAACCAGGTCATGATCAATCCGCCGACAAAGAAACAAATGGTAGCAATGAGACTGGACAATTGGAGATTGGACATACCCATTATCGAATGTCCAGAGGTACAACCATCGGCATAACGGGTTCCAAAACCAACCAATAGTCCCCCGATGACGAGCATGACTACTCCGGGGATGCTGTAGAAACCTTCTGGCAGGAAAGGAACTGGCTGCGAGGATAGAAGGTGGTTGCCAAGAAATCCACCAATGACAACACCTATGGCCAGGAATATCTTCCACATATTCTTCCGCCAGTCGTATTTCAAATATGGAAGCTTTGTTCTGGGACTGCACATGGCGTTGATGTCTCGAAAACTACCAGATATTCCCCAGGTCTTGCCTGCAAAAAGAAGCAGGGCGGGTACCATCAATCCAATCATGGGGCCGACAACGTACCAAGGCCAAGGCTCTAGTATCTTATCCATTTCAACGCTCCTTCTCGTAAGATTGTAGTATTATACAATTCTTGGGCCTGCCTGTCAAAGAGTCACGAAGATGCCATTCGTGCATCTCCTACAATGAAAATGTTGAATCCTAGAATCTGTTTAGGATAATGAAGAACCAGGGCCTATCACTGAAGCGTGTGCACAATGTCTGGCCCAATTTGCATTTAAGTGCTGCAGATGTTTCCTGCGGCGTCAACCATCTGGAACCCGGCATTTTCCCAGGCTTCCATACCACCGGTAACATTGTACAGATGCTTGTATCCGTGACGGCGCAAAATACTGATAGCTGTGCTTGAGCGCTTGCCAGTTGCACAGGTCACGGCAACAGTGTCTTCTAAAGACATAGGCAGCTCATCAATTCGAGCGGGATTATCTAGCTGTGGAACGAGACTGGTGTAGGGTAAAAAGGCGGCCGAGTTTATATGACCCTCATCCCATTCATCCTCTTCACGAACATCAAGCACGCGTACTCCGTTAGTCGAAAGGCGCTGCTGCAGAGTATGGACATTTATCTGAGAAACGTTATCCACGGGTTTGCCCGTGCCCATCCACGCATCAATTCCACCATCAAGATATCCGGCTACTTGTGAATCAAGGGCAATGAAGGCCATGTTATATATGCATTTTTGGGCGTCTTCGGCGCTCTCAGTGACAAGGATAATGGAGCTATTATCAGGAGTGACCCAGCCAACGCGCTGCTCAAATTCCGAGCTTGACATTTGGACATTATAGGAACCGGGAACGTGTCCAGCACCATATTCAGCCGAAGATCGAGCATCGACGATAACGTGCCCCTCGGTCAGCATCTCTTCGACCTGTTGGGGTGAAAGGGCAACGGCGTGCGGCATGGTCTTCGTCAAAGGCCGATTCCCTTGATTTGTGGCAACAATATTGAGGATATTGGCTGGCTTCAGGGGCTGATCGTCTTGCATGTAGCCGACAAAACGGTCGCGCGTTTTTATCTTGAGAGCGTCGTTATTTCTTCTTTCGTATCCAACCGTAGTGACAACCTTGCCACTTGTGACGCGTCCTCAGGTGGACCCGGCCAAATGGCCGGGGTATACCTCTACGTAATCAGGCAAATTAAGAAAGCGGGGAATGCTAGTATCGAAGAGGACGGGTGCGCCTTCTTCACCGGCCTGGGCCAGATCTGGTCGAGCGACATCACCAACCATGACGAAATCAGCGGTGAGGATGAACCAAGGATCGTCTCCTCGTGGATAGTCATAAACTAGTAGATTGATTTGCTCAGGTCGATGGCCAGGAACGTGAACGATCTCTAGTCCAACACCGCCCATTCTGATCAAATCTCCGTGTTTGACGGATGTTGCTTCATAGTTAATCTCCGCCAATTCAGGCAGCATCAACTCACCACCGGTTTTCTCAGCCAGCAAGCGGGCTCCTGAAACATGATCAGCGTGACTGTGTGAGTCGATAATATAACGAATGGAAGATTTCTTCTCCCTCGCCATATCAATGTAAGGCTGAACATCCCACAGGGGATCAAACACAGCACATTCTCCTGTGCGTTGGCAGCCAATCATGTAGGCAGCACAACCAGTTTCCTCACGAATTATTGTTTCAAACCACATACTTTTTCTCCATTTGAACGGTAGATTGGCTTAAAAGTCTACCGTTCCCAACAACTACACTTTGTTAACGACCAAATGGTTTTTCTGGCAGCTTGTAAGCTTCCTTCACTGGTTTCAGCGGTCTTTTGAGCCAGAACGGCCTTCTCAGCCCATCTGGGCTAACATCAACAGCACTGCGGGTCAGGTCAACCCACTCTTGATACACTTCCATTGAGCGATTGGTGTCTACCCAGACATCTCCATATTTCTCTTCCGGTTGTGCTTTTCGAACATTGACCGCTTTCTGCAGCCAGCAATGGGCCCCACTTATCGGATCGGGATGCACGGCATGGGTTAGGTTCTGATGGACTCCCACTTCCTTCCACCAAATGCGACTTGTATCTGGATCAAAGGTTTCCCAAGCTGCTGCCTCCTTAACAATGTTCAACTTATGGCCACCCTGGTTGTCATCTTCAAGCGTGGCAACATTAGACATTCCAGGATAACCACCTACATCGTCTTGTAAACGCCAGCGACCTAAATGATGACTCATGGCCACGACACCAGGCTTGATGCCCTCGGTAACCCAAACCTTGTCTATGAAATAGCCGATCTCCGTTTCAACGCGGATTAAATCGCCAGTTGTCACATCTAAGCGCCGGGCGTCGGCGGGGTGCATCCAGACAGGATTTTTGTGGCTTATTTCGTAAAGCCATTTGGCGTTGGCGCTGCGCGTATGTATAAGGGTTGGCAGCCGGAAATTGGGGAGAAGCAGCATTTCACCTTGAGTAAGATCAATATTGTCGGGATGGACATGGCTCTTCAAGGGCCAAGGAATAGTGTATTCTTTTTCCGGCCAGCCCCATTCGGAAAGCGTGGGGCTAAAGAATTCAAACTTGCGGCTGGGGGTACCGACGCCTGTTCGCGGCTCGCCATCAACCATAACGCCAATCGCTTTATCATCTTTGAATATGCGCTGGTCCAGGTCGATTCTCAGCCCACTGCCCTCAAGATCCAACGCCCCTCGAGCCACTTCTTTAAGCTGGAAAACTAGGCTGTCCAGTTTTTCGGTTTCCTTGGATTCAAGGCCAGCGATTTCCTTTTCATAGGGGGCATAGTTTTCGCTCGTAACCTCAAAGGCACCATATCTACGCATATATTGTAGAGGAGTCAATCCCTCTGCCTCGGCAACTTGCGGCAGTCCGGGTACACTGTTTTCGAATATCCAGCCGTAATACTCGTCGATATTAATGATCTCACCAGGTCGATAGGGGCTTTCGAAGTGTTGGCGAATACCTAAGGTTCCATCCGGATCCATGCGCGCAGAGAGTTGAATCCAGAATTCATTCTCCTCCCACACCTCACCTGGGTTGGCCTGGTAAGTAAATTCTACTGGTTGACCTAGTTTTTCCATGGCAACACGACGAACGGGTTGGCGGAAAGCAAGCCACTGACCGGCATGAGTTTCCTGGCTCATCAGATCATGCCGTTCTCCGGAATGCCCCATCGGTAGCACGTAATCGGCAAACCAGGCAGACTCATTCCAGGTAGGTGTCAGGGCCACATGGCATTTCATCTTTTCTTCGTTTTTCAGTGCCTTAAGCCACATAAAGCCATCGGGATTAATCCACATTGGGTTGTAAACCCGGCTGAAATAGATGTCAATTTCTCCCCTTCCTTCTTCGAGAAAGTGGGGTAACAGAAAACTCATTTCGAAAAAGGCAAACGGCCACTCATGTGGTATGTGCAGCTCATTCCAGGTGTCTCCAGGAGGTGGCGTGTCAAAGGGTTTGGGAACGAATTTGTTCCAACTGTTGGCGGATGTCCCCCCCGGGGTGCCTACGCTGCCAGTCAGGACATTGAGGAAGAAAAGGCAGCGTGCTACCTGCCAGCCGCCCAGATTCCCAATGCTGGCGCTGCGCCAGGTGTGCGTTGCGAGCTTCCCTTCACATCCTGCCACATGCTCTGCTGCTTCGCGTATACGTTGAATTCCAACCTGAGATTCTTCTGATGCACGCTCAAAGGAGAATTCCGCATAGAGATCTTTAAGAAGACGGTCAAACAATTCAAATGTCGGTGCTTTATCCCTGATTTCCTCTGCCAACAGTGAGTCATTCACTTCAAGTTTTCCGGAACGAACGGCGGACAAAGTTTCGCGCCAATTGACCCAGCGGCGAACAAAGTCTTTATCATATAGATCGTTTTTGATCAGGTGATTGGCGATAGCCAGTAAGACAGTTGATTCGCTGCCTGGCCATGTTGGAAGCCAGGTGTCGCTCATGCTTGCCGTATTGCTCAAGCGTGGGTCGAAAGTAATGATTTTAGCTCCCTTCATTTTGCCTTCGATAATGCGCTGTGCGTGGGGGTTGAAGTAATGCCCGGTCTCAAGATGACTGGAAATCAAAAGAATGGTTCTGGCATTCGTATGGTCGGGGCTGGGACGGTCGAAGGCGCCCCACATAAAGAGACCCATACGCGCCCCGCTTGAACAGATATTGGTGTGGCTGTTGTGACCATCCACACCCCATGCCTGGATAGCGCGATTGGTAAAACCATCTTCACCGGGACGGCCGACATGGTACATTATCCCATCTCGTCGCTCTATCCTGCTTTCACGCATCTTCAAAGAGATTTCATCGAGTGCTTCTTCCCAGGAAATGCGTTTCCACTTGCCCTCACCTCGTTTACCAACTCGTTTGAGAGGATATAGAATTCGTTCCGGATCATAGATTTGATTATGTGTTGCAGGGCCTTTTGCGCAGTTCCTCCCGCGACTTCCTGGATGTTTGGGATTGCCTTCAAATTTCTTAATCTCTAGACTGGTCTTGTCTACATATGCCAGCAGTCCACAAGCACTTTCACAATTAAAGCAAACGGTGGGAACCAGCATATAGCGACGGGCGACCTTTCGAGGCCAGGACTTTCCATCCCATTCGACCCAATCATCCCAATGTTCGGGCGGTGGATAATTGGTCAGACGGCCGTCTGCTTGTTGGACGGAGATCATCTCAACATCTTGGGGATCAATCTCGGAGAAGCGGGGCATCTCTTGCCCACCGGCGTTGGTAGCTTCTGTAGCCGGTGGATAGGGCGGGTCATCAGGGGCGCCCATCTTCAAAACGGCGGATAGGATATGTCGGATGCTGCGTGGATTCTGTGAGGTCATAATTTCCTTATTTTGAAAGCTGCCAACGGACGGATATCAGCTGTTCTGAATCTCCTGCGGTGCCATGACAAATGCGTATTCATAGAGATAGAGACCGACCAAAGCGCATACCCCGGCGACAGCTGCAAGTATAGGTAAAAGAGATGACGCGGGTATGGCCAAGATTAGCAGTAAAATGGGCACTATGTGACCTATGGCAATGCTGCCACCCCAGAAATGATTTCTATAGTGGCCTTGGCTTATTTCATGCGCTGCCCGCGCGGCCACTTCAGAAGCGTGTGGTATACCAAATTCTCCGGCAAGAGTGACAAAAAGATCGATAACTAGCGCTGCGACGAAGGTGACTAATATTCCATTGGCTAAATCTTCTGGCATCGGGAATATGAGATGGACCAAGAGCAGCATTGCACTACCAGCCATGAATGATTGGACAGCTAGGTGAACTGGGAGCAGAGAGCTCTGCCACAAATCGCGACCCTCGGCCTGTGCAAAGAGAAAGGCGGTATAGATGGCGACTCCAAGGGCAAAAGGTAAACCAATCCAGAGAAACACAAAGCGTGTTGGGCTGCTGTAGTTATTGAGAAATGCGCCGATTTCGAACAACCACCAGAAGGTCAGGATAACCGCGAAACCAATCAATAATATGGCACCTCGGGCAAGCCAGCTCTTCCATTGCGGTCGGGCAAGGATATAGAGGAAACGAGCCGGTCGTTCTAGATCATAGACTAAGAAGAGGGTTGTAAGACCAACGAAAACGAGTGCCAGCAATCCTGAGATGACCGCAGTTTGGCCATCAAAGGGAATCAAATTAAGACCCCAACCGAGCGCTAAGATCATAAATATGCCCGCACCGATGCCCTTGGTAACGAGATAGGCAGGTACTGGCCAATGCCATGGGATTTTATGTTGGGCGTTATACCCTACTTGAACCATATGTTCGGCAACTCGTGCGCCAAATTGAATAGGACCAGCGCTCGGTTGGCCCTGTGTTTGGGGAACTCGAACGGATGCTTCTGAACTGGACCAGCGAGTTTTTCGTTCTTTGGTCTCAATGAGAGGTGCATTCCCGTTTGCAGAATGCCCATTTCTATTCTGTTCATGTAGCGGGATAACATCAGCCCACATATAGGTTTCTGGCGTTCGCTCGGTTGCCGTGGGATGGAGCAGTATGTCGTTCCCTTCAATATAAAACAGTTTTGGGGCAGTCCCCTGTTCTGGCTTGCGGACTGTTACGTCCTGCTGGGAGAGGAGCTGGCTGATTTCCGTGCCTGGATCATTTATGTCTCCGGCTATGATGGCCTGTTCGGGACATACAACGACACAAGCCGGCTGTAATCCGACTTCGACTCGATGAGCACAGTAATGGCACTTGGCAATGGTGTTTGTATTGGGATCGATATGAATGGCATCGTAAGGACATGCCTGCATGCAGGCTTTACAGCCGATACATACGTTGGAGTCAAATTCCACAATACCATCATCACGCTGATACATAGCTTCAACTGGACAAATCCGAACACAAGGTGGATTGGCGCAGTGATTGCAGCGCGTTACTTGAAAATGTCTTCTTGAATCGGGATACGTGCCCGTTTCTACATATTTTACCCAGGTGCGATAGACGCCCAGAGGGACTTCATTTTCGCTTTTGCAGGCAGTAGAACAGGCATGACAACCAATACACTTGCGATTATCAATTACAAAGCCATAGTTCTTTGATTGGGCTGGGGCATCAATCATCTTTATTAGCGGTCCGCTTTCAGCGATCGGCCGTTAGCTTTCTGCCCTCCTCCTTTTTTACTGGTGCTGCTGAGTTGTTATCGAACACAGCAACGTCTTTGGGGTTCACCTTTAACAGAAAGACGAAACATTCGCCTTCTTGGTACAAATCCAACAATTCGTTCCCGCTTTGGCGAGACCAGGCAGTTATGCTTGATGGTGCATTTAAATCTGTGGCACGGATTCGCAACTCTTGATTGGGTTCAAGAGAGCGGACGGCGGAGATGACATTGATCAATAAATGGGGGCAACGCAAGCCACAAAGATCAAGAGCCTCAGCTTCTATACTGTCTGTTTGGGACAACTGATGATCTCCAGTTTGAGAGAATCGCAAGATAATTTTCCCAACTGCACAATGCGTCAATAGGTCTGATTTTCTAATAGTGAATTTTAGGGCATACCTCCCTGGTAGGCAATACCATAAAGGGTGATTTGTTTATCACCCTAAAAGGGGACAAAGGCTGGGATGAGAACCGAATGTCGATGAGATAGGCTAGTTTAGGGAAATTAATCCCAAGCGCAGTCCTGCGATGACAGCTTGGGTTCTATTTGGTTCATTAAGCTTTTTCAAAATGCGCTTCACATGGGTCCTCACGGTTTCCTCCCCAATGAATAACTGTTCGCCAATTTGCCTATAGGTCGCAGGGGTAGCCATGAGAATTAGAACCTGTGACTCCCGTTGCGATAGTGGAGGATATTCATCTCTCGCTTGTGTTTGATTAGTACGACTACGCCGTATCAAGGCTTGAGTAACCTCGGGCCCAAGATAGGGTTTCCCCCCGGCTACAACGCGAATGGCATAGGCTAGATCCGCAGGGCTGATATCTTTATGGACAAAACCGTCGATACCTTCGTCTAACGCGTCGAGAACAGCGACTTCAACATTGGCGCCGGAAAGCATCAGTATTCGCGTTGTTGCCGATTGCTCCTTGATCTGTGAGGCGGCCCTGATGCCGTCTAATTGCGGCATTTTCCAATCGAGCAGTATTATGTCAGGGACAGCGTCGAATACCATACTGACCGCTTCTTGCCCATCTCGTGCTTCGCCAACAATCTGAAAGTCAGGCTCCTGGTTCAACATCAGAGAAAGCCCGCGACGGACTACTTCATGATCATCGGCGATTAATATACGAATCTGGTTCATGGTGAGCCTGAGCATTGGCTGGAATATCAATCAAGATAGAGGTTCCGGCGCCTGGATTGCTAAATATCTCAAATGTGCCGCCCAACGATACTGCTCGCTCATGCATACCACGTAGTCCAAAATGTTCTCCCTTGAAATTCTGGGCAAGGGCAATGTTGGGGTCGAATCCACGGCCGTTATCACGCAAGATAATCCGCGCACGACCGTCGGCAACATCAACGCAGATGCGACTCTCATAGGCCGCTGCATGGTGCACGATATTGGTTAGTGATTCCTGGCAGATTCGGTACATGCCACGCCTAACTGGTGGCGACAATGTATTGAACTCGCCCCGAATATCAAATACTATTTCCAATTCTGCAGCTTGCAGTACATCGCCAGCGTATGTTCGCAAATCATTTTCAAACTGCTGTGCGGTCAATTCGGAAGGCCACATGTCATGAATTGTGGCCCGGATTATCTTGCGAACATCCAGCGCCGTTTCCAGCGCCCATTCCAATTCTGGTTTGATGGCCTGAGGATCATTGGGAAGCAAAGTTAAGCATCCCTGTAAGGTATAAACGAGTCCAAACAACGATTGGGATATCGTATCATGTAAATCGAGTGCGATGCGCGTTCGCTCTTCCTGAATGGCGCTTTCCTTGGCATGCCGCACGCGAGTCATCATCATACCCAATGAGACGGCTGTTTGACGAGCAATGGCATCTAATACCGTTAGGTCAATACCCATCAGATCTTGCTCATCTAGATCGACCAACAGCAGCCCAACCGGCTGGTTGCCCCAGAACATTGGGAGCACTAAGCCATCCGATATCTCGAATTGCTTCAAGATTGTCGTCGAGAAATCATCCTGCATGGATAGAGCGTCTTTCTGATCTACCTTGCTCGAAGTATGTTCTTTTTCAAGAGTCGTTGGTCCAGGCGAGATAGAATTTCGTTCAAAATCTAGGGGAAAGGGATGGGTGTTGAGATGAGGTTTGGTTTCAGCCTGATTGAGATTCTTTTCTAGCCACTTGGGTACGATCTGCCTTTCTTGATCGATCGTGCCGATAAGGGCGCGTTTAAAGCCCAGGTCTCTTGTAACAGCATATAAGGCCTGTTTTTCTATATCTTCAAAGGAAGCTGATACTTGAAAGGAATTGCCCAAATCATGTAGTACTCGAAGTTCTTGATGAGCCCGATACAAGTTGTTTTGTGCTGACTGAAGTTGAAATAAAAGCTGTGAGACATAGCCCATGGCGATAGCTATTAAGAGGCTACCAATAATAGCCGTAATGATGATCAACCATTCAGGGTCAGATCCGCCCAGGAAATTGATGTCAAACAAGATAGCAGCAAAATATAATGGAAGGAATGTGATTACTGCAAATAGCGCCCCTCGCACCTGGAAGAAAAATGCTGCTGCAAGCATCGGACTCAAAATATAAAGGTAGTAAGGGCTGCGCCAACCACCGGTCAGGGCCATCAAACCAGCTATAAAAACCAGGTCGGTTATTAGAATCCATGGCTGACGTTTGAAAACCTGATTGATAGGGGCTGCAAAGATTGAAATGATCAGGTTAATGAAAACGGCTGCCAGGAGAGAGAAGATCAGGCGATATTGATCGCCGTCTTGAACGACGGTGAGCAGCGTAGCACCCATAGGCGGGATGAGACTAAGCCAGCGGAAAAAAATTAGTAAATTAAAAATCTGCTGCCGATTGTCAATCGGAGATTCTATCATATTGAAATTATGCATTTCTACTTGATCGGATGCAAGCCGGGAATGATGGCTTAATGTCCCCATGCTATTTGAGATATAATCCCTCCAGCGATAACTGAGTATTGGTGCCGAAATGGTGCCACAAGGAAAGTTCACGATCAGGAGCCAACATGAGCAAAAGTATCGTAGTAATTGGCGGGGGACCTGCTGGCGTAGAGGCTGCTATGGCGGCAAACCGTGGTGGAGCAAAGGTCACGATAGTTGGGGATGGTCCCATTGGAGGGCGGGCAGTTTGGCATAGTTTGCTGCCTAGTAAAGTGTGGTTGTCAGCGGCCGATACGCTTGGTGAGGTGGGGGGGATTTACTTGATTTCCGATATACAGGGCGCTGAAAAGTTTGCCCCTCCCGCGATTGTCGATCGAATTGCAGATATTAAGGTGGATTGGAATCAACGCCTGAGAAGTGCACTGAATGAAAGTGAGATCGATTTTGTTCGTGGAACTGCTGCGTTCAAGGATGAAAACATCGTGGAGGTTCATGATGATGCTGGAAACGTGCTCAGGTCAATTACGGCTGATGGTTTCATAGTTGCCTCCGGGTCAGTGCCTTTGTTTCCAACAACTTTGAAACCTGACGGTAACCGGGTTATTGCTCCCAGATTTGCCAGCCATATGAGTAGCCTCCCAAAGAGTATTCTTGTCATTGGAGCAGGGCCCACAGGCAGCGAATCAGCGTACTTATTCAACCGGTTTGGCGTTGAGGTAACCTGGATTGTGGATCAATTTGGGGTTCTTCCTCAAATGCATAAAGACTTGGGAAAAGATCTGAGTGCGGAAATGGCAGTTCAAGGCGTGCATATTGTCCAAGGACAAATGGTTGATAGGTTGGATCGGGCAGAAGGGGTTACGGCCGTTCTGACTGACGGTTCGCTGCATCAAGCACAAATGGCTTTTGTCGCCGTTGGACGAAAACCAGATTGGGCGCGGCTTAATTTGGCCGCTGCTGGCTTGATTCCTGATGTCGAGCTGCATATAGGGACTGATCGATTTGGCCGTGTGGGTGACAAAAACATATATCTAGTCGGAGATGCTGCAGGAGGAGCTCTGATTGCCAACAAAGCGATGGCTCAGGCCCGCATTGCCGGGCGTCACGCATCTGGTTTAATTACAGATGGTTTTGATCCTAACCTTGTCGTTCATGTAACGTATACAAATCCACAAGTAGCTCAAATAGGATTCGTGGAAAACTCTGCGAGTTTAGGTTCTGTTCGCGTGCCTTTTTCATCAGCTCTCAAGACTCATTTATTGGGCGACCGTGGTGGTTATTTTGAACTCTTTTATGATGGAACCGATCAAAGGGTACGCGGAGCAATTGCTTTGGGTTCCCATGCTGCGGATGTTTTATCACCAATTGCTTTGGCCATTAAAATGAAGGCATCCGTGTCCGACCTCGCCGTAATTTATGCTCCACATCCAACTTTGAGCGAGCTTTCATATATTGCCGCGCGGAATGTCTAAGCATCATCAGGTATTGTCGATATTACGGTAATTATTTCCATGAAAATCTTAGTGGCAGAAGATGAGAGAACTATCCAGACGATCGTTCGTACCTATCTTGAGAGCGCTGGTTATCAGGTGATTTGTATTGACAATGGCGTTGATGCGCTAGCTGCGACGCGATTGGAGAGACCAGATTTGATTGTCCTAGACTTGAATTTACCGGGAATGGATGGGATTGAAGTTGCAACAAGGATTAGACAAGAATCAGAAGTCTACATCTTGATGCTGACGGCTCGCAGCGAGGAAGCAGACCGGGTTGCTGGACTGCGCTTGGGGGCTGACGATTATCTTACCAAACCTTTTAGCCCGCGAGAATTGGTTGCCAGGGTAGAGGCGATTTTGCGCCGAGGACGAGAGATCCGTGGGAGATCAAATATACTAGAATTCGATTCTATTCGCATAGATCTGGATAGCTATAACGTATATGCCGCTCATGTCCTGGTTGACTTGACCCACACAGAATTTAATGTGCTTGTAGAACTGGCACGTCACGCAGGACGGGTTTTGACAAGAGATCAGCTAATTGATCAGGTTTGGGGCGCTGGTTTCTATGGAAATGAGCGTGTTGTAGATGTATATGTTGGCCAGATCAGGAGAAAGCTTGAACAAGTAACCGGTAAAATTCTGATCGAGACCGTTCGTGGTGTGGGGTATAAGCTTATCGACCCGCGTAGAATGGGTATGCAATAAAGAGAGACGAATGTCTGTGTTTGGATTTTGGAGACAGCTAAAATGGCGCATTATTGCAGCTAATATGTTGGTTGTAATGGTCGGCGTGGCGGCAGTTATTTTGATGGCATTTGTCGTTACGCGTTTCGTCGTTCCAGGCAGTGTCGAAGACGGTCTTGCTGATCTAGCTACCGCGAATACATCTGGGGCGACGGCTAATGAGATAGCTATTGCCAAGGACAATTTGCTTGAAGTTTTTCGACAGTCAATCTTTACCTCTGTTTTAATTGCAGCCATCAGCGCACTGGCTGTCGGAGTTTTTGCCAGCCTGTTGTTGGTGCGCGAGATCCTGAAGCCGCTGCGGCAGATAGCTGCCAGCAGTAAACGGATTGCCGGGGGGCATTATGGCGAGCGCATTGCCATTCCAGGAAGCGACGAACTGGCGCAGGTGGCCACGAATTTTAACGAAATGGCAGCAGAACTAGCACGTGTGGAGGAAGCACGCGTGACCTTGATTGGGGATGTTTCGCATGAGCTGCGTACGCCACTCACCAGCCTAGCCGGTTATCTGGAAGGTATGATGGACGGTCTATTTCCCAAAAGCGAAGCGTCCATCGCCATAATGAATTTAGAGGTAAGGAGGTTACGACGGCTGGTTGATGATCTTCAAACGCTTTCTCGGGTTGAAGCGGGACAGTTTTCTCTTGTGCAGTCTGAATTTGATATTTGTGAAAGCGTCAACCATGTGGCCGCTCAGCTCCTGCCTCAATCTCAGGTTAAGCAGATTGATTTGGAGGTTGATCTTCCTGCTCTACGGATCGATATCTACGGCGATAAAGATCGGGTTGCCCAGATCTTGTTGAATCTTCTTGGAAATGCAATTGTCTATACTCCAGATGGTGGGGTGATCTGGCTGAAAGTAAGCCGCGATTCTCGTTCAGCCAAGGTGGAAGTTAGAGATTCTGGGATTGGGTTCTCCGAGGAGCAGAGACCACTCTTGTTTGAGCGTTTTTATCGCGGAGATCCATCGCGTGCTCGCAGCAGTGGAGGTAGCGGTGTCGGGCTGACGATATCTCGTCACTTGGCTTGGGCCATGGGGGGCGAGCTTTCGGCCAAAAGTGACGGTCTGGATAAGGGAAGTACATTTCTTCTGGAATTGCCACTTGCCCAGACTAAATAGAATAAGGGTTCATGAGGTGGCCCAGGAAACTTGCTCTATATTGTATCCGGCGAATAGCATAAATCAGTAAGCGCGAAAATATCGTAAATACCGGCAGAAAACTGGTCTGATCGGTTATAATGGGTTAATCGTTATGTAAGCACCCTTACATGAGCTTACTGCGAGGAGGTATGCTATGGGAAAATCTCCTTGGTTTTATGCAACTTTATTAGTGTCAGTTATCGCGATATTTGCTCTGATTGTCGCCTTTGGCGCACTCTTTGTGTTGATAGGTTCTGGCTTGGATAATCTGAATTCAAACAATATCGACGATGAACTGCGTGAGATAATTGAAGAAGTAAATGTAGAGGCGATTGATCTTGGGCCCTCGCCACGCGCGGCGAAAGTTGCTCTGGGTGAAGCTCTCTTTTTTGACAAAGAAATTGGCGGAAATCGAGATACATCGTGCGCGACATGCCACCATCCACTGTTGCATAGCGGAGATGGGCTGCCATTATCCTTCGGAACAGGGGGCAAAGGCCTGGGGACGACGCGAACTATCGGTGATGGTCGTGAGCTGATCCCGCGAAATGCCCCTGAAATATTTAATAGAGGTGCACCGGAGTGGCGAACGATGTTTTGGGACGGCCGTGTTGCGTCTCATGGGTATGTGTTAGAGTCGCCTGCAGGTGGCGATCTACCATTGGATTTGGATAGTCCCCTCGCAGTGCAGGCGATGTTTCCGCCGACATCACGAGATGAAATGCGCGGCAAGTCGGGTGATCTTTGCGTAGATAATCAGAAAGATGTTGAGGTGGTTGAGGAGGGAGATCTCGAGGGGCTTTGGGTAGCTTTTTCAGATCGTGCAGATCTGGTTAATGAAGTTGCCATGGTCGAAGATGAAGATGTTACCCAGATTTGGAATTCGCTGATTGATAGGTTGCTGGCGATACCCGCGTATGAGGAACTGTTCCAGGAAGCTTATCCGAGCACGGCGGCGAATGAATTAGGCTTTCAACACGCGGCAAATGCAATAGCAGCATATGAGATCGCGGCATTCTCTTTTGATGACAGTCCCTGGGACCGCTACCTAGACGGGGATATTGATGCTTTATCAAATGAAGCCAAGGAAGGTGCATTGCTTTTTTATGGTAAAGCTGGCTGCGGCGAGTGTCATTCTGGAAGTCTATTGACCGACCAGCAATTTCACAATATTGCTGTTCCTCAGCTTGGGCCAGGCAAACAGGAAGGTGGCATCGACTATGGTCGATATTTGGAAACGAATTCGCCTGCTGACAAGTTCGCATTTCGAACTCCGCCGTTGAGGAATGTCACTCTTACTGGCCCCTGGTCACACAACGGGGCATATCTTAGCCTCGAGGATATGGTTCGTCATCATTTGAATCCCGAATCCAGCCTTCGTAATTTTGATCCTGCAAAGCTGCCGCCATCATTTCAAGATGAGGTTCACATGGATGAGACGTTGTTGAGCGAGATCTTGGAGACTTTGGATGAACGTGTGGCAGAACCTCGCAAGCTGACCGAAGCAGAATTCGGACAAGTTATGGCATTTTTGGAGGCACTTACTTCTCCATCTGCCGTTGATTTGAGTTACCTGGTACCCGATTCAGTGCCCAGCGGGCTGCCCGTTTTTGATTAATTCGCTGGCTTATCAGTGGCCCAAATTTGCCCAGCAGGTCTATTGACCTGCCGGGCTCCTTTTTTGTTATTGTTCTACTGGAAAACCTGCTGCTTCCCAGGCAACAATGCCACCTTGCATATTGTGAACATTGTCAAATCCATTCTGTCTGAGGTACTGTGCGACCTGGCCACTACGGTTCCCACTGCGGCAGGTTACAATGACTTCCTTATCGGTGGGAATCTCATCAATTCGTCCTTCTATTTCGCTCATCGGAAGAAGCGTTACGTCAGGTATGTGTTTTTCATCATATTCGTA
The DNA here is from genome assembly GCA_963807975.1 of uncultured Chloroflexia bacterium. Classification (GTDB taxonomy): domain Bacteria; phylum Chloroflexota; class Anaerolineae; order Promineifilales; family Promineifilaceae; genus JAACFF01. The sequence goes on from CAWEDV010000001.1 coordinate 95,265, forward strand.
TTGTTCGCGCACATCAATTACATAGACATCATCACGATCTTTGATATCATAAACCGTCTCAACATCGACCTCTTGCGGTAGTTCTTCTACATTAATTGTCGATTCAGGTACATCGACTGTGGCCGATTGGCCGCCGCAGGCAACCAGGGCAACGGCTAAAATGGCTAAGATGGGTATGACAATATTCAATCTTCTCACAGTTGTTTTCCTTCCTACTAACTAATCGATTTTTAGGCACCCGATACATCTACACGGATGTGTGTTCGTGTATATATTAATGGACTAACCTCTTCTTTGTCGTGTTCTTTTACCAAATCATTACAGATCTCTTATGCCCCACTCAGTCCCGGCAGATAGAAGAGTCATGGATCACGAAATACATTTCAGTGACTGCATTGGTGCAACTAATCTGTGGAGTATGAAGTTGGTCAATACTTTGCAGCTACAGGCAGACTCTTACACGATCTTTACATATCTCTTACAGAAACCGGGAAATTGGCTGGTAGACTTGGGTTTGAATCCAAAATTAATGAGGTGAATTATGCTGCAATCATGGTTGAATTTCCGAACGGCTACAAAAATTGAACAGGTCGATGCATATCAATTACAGGAGCAAATTAGTGAGGACCAGAATATAGTGTTGGTTGATGTCCGATCGCCACAAGAATATCAATATGACGGCCACATCGAGGGAGCACGTTTGCTGCCTTTGCAAGCCTTGGTCCAGCGATATGAGGAGCTACCTCGTGTTCAGCCCATTGTTTTTGTATGCCGATCCGGCAATCGCAGCCAGGTTGCCTGCGAGCAGCTAGAACGGCTGGGCTTCAACAACGTAAAGAATTTTCGTGGGGGCATGTTGGCCTGGAAGCGCGCCGGGCTACCAACCAAATAGGACCGTCTTATACCGGCCGGTAAATGCAGAACTTAATGATATCTAGCGTTCGATCGCTGTGGGGGGATCGGGAATAAACAAAGACTGATCGATGGGGAACTGCCCGGGATGGATCACATAATATGTGCTTTTGCTAAATTCCCCAACTGGAGCAATTAATTGTTGGGCTTCATCGTCAATCCTGCCAAATTCCTCGCCTTCACCTAGGTACCAGATGGCAGCTCCCTTCACCTGAGGGTAAGCGGAATACAACCATGAAGCCCATGCGATATCTTCCATGGCTTCATCAATATGGACGTTGTCATCATTGCCTGGCACGTGATTCAACGTCCATCCCCATTCAGTAATCAATATGGTAGGCCGAGGAATATTGTGTTTATCACATACCTCAAATATCCTTTGGAAACGGCCAACTAAATATGGGTACGGAATATCTCCACCGGCGATAAAATCTCTTTGAAGACTATATTCATGAATCGCTATGGCGACCTTATCTGGGTTATCTCCAGCGTAACGCAAGAATTCCAACATCTCTGGTAATTCCCAATGTTCCGGCTCCGGTTCACCCGGTGACCAGCTGAAAGCGGCATACTTATAACCATCGGCAACGGCCATTTGGGCCTGAGCAAGCGAAAACTGTGCCAACCAAGAGGCGTGATCTTTGCCAACTTCATTAATCGTTTCTAGCCAAATCAAAGATGGATCCAGCTCTGGTGGGAATAGACCTTTGCTTAACTGCCAATTGTCCACGGCGACTAAATCGGCTGGTAAACCTAATTGGTATGCTGCGATTTCTGTTTTTACATTGCGATAAACCAGTGTATGTGGCACCTCACTCACTTTCATCATTTCTTGAGTCAGGTATAGCAGTTCGGCATCATTGGCTGTTTTCAAAAATACAGGTACGCTAGAGGCATCTAAATCGGCAATGGATTCCAATAATCCCTCTCGGTTGCCACCAACGCCTACATGAAATCCAATTTTATTGAAAGCGATATCCATACCTTGAGCCTGTGCATCTTCACGAGCAGCCTCAAAGTCAATGGGCGGTTCATCGGATATGCGGATGGGCGCCGGCAAGGAAGTCAGGGCCGGCTTGATTAAAATTGGTAGGAATAGATTGGCAACAAGGGTCCCAGTCGGAGTTACTGACGGCGTGATAGTAAACGTGGGGGTAACGGTATCATTTGGCATAATTGTTGAGGAAGGAGTTGCGGTCACCGTGCCCGTTAAGGTCATCGTGACGGTGGGTGTAGCCGATGGAGCAGGGGGCAACTGGGGATAGGTCGGCGCATTTGGCTGTGCATTTAGTTGCATGGCGAACACAGCCGAGACGGTGCCCAGAATAATCAATATTGGGAAAAGCTTGATAAATCGTCGCATTTGGTCAGGAATCCAATTGATCAAAAAAAGAAATGCAATATGACTTGGTATTATGAAACAGTAAGGTACTTATTTGACTATACCCGAATAACGGGCAGCGAGTGTGAAAAAAGTGTGAACCGGATTTATTACATCAGGCTCTGCTCAAGAATGCGGGGCAGAACGGACATATCATGGCCAAGACGGAGTTCGTAGAATTCAATCTCATGGCTGAGATTTTCGAGAAATCCAATGTGATTTTCCCAGGTGCCTTGATCCCACTGATCGAGACTAGCCTCAAGCAATCGGGCTAGACCAATCGCACGCGGAATCAGGGTTAGCTGATGAATTTTATGGGCTCCAACGGTGGGAAAGAGGATGAATTTGATAGGTGCTGAAAACAGAGGGTTGGCATTGTCGACGAATTCTATGCGCGGGATAGAGGCTTTGTATTGTGAGGAAATCCGGGGATATTTCGCCTGGAGATTGCTGTAATGTGGTAATAACGAGAAGGTGTTTGAGCTAATGCGAACAGAACCAGGAGATAATAAGGCGCGTGGGACGTCTGTCTGACTAATAAGTGTCATATCGTTGGCAAGCATATGCCACCCAGCGGCAACCACGGCCAGTCCACTTGAGGTCTTACCACTGCCAGAGGGGCCAACAAACAATAGGGCCTTATCGTTCAACGCTGAAGCGAAGGCATGGATTAAAAATAAACCACGCCGGCGGAGGATTGGAGCGAGGGCCAAGATCGTAAAGTCTTCCAATTCACCTATTTTCAGAGAGGCTTCCGTAAGAATGATCTTTGCATAAGAAGACCGATTTGGCCCATGCATTGCCCCATTGTGCGGTTGAAGTTGAATATGGCCTGTGTTGGCGTAGCGCAGCAGCATGGTGTTCGATCGAATCAGATATACTGCAAGCGGGGGATCTGCTGACTTGTAGGTAGGCAAAAAGGGTGGCGGTGAGGGGAGGCGGTCATGGACAATTGCCTCAATAGATATGTCGGGTTTTGACACCTCGCTCCGGACAGGGCTATGGGCGAGCTCAAATTCGAAAAGCCGTCGCCAATCTTTCAAAAGGCGATCATCTGGGCTTACCAGGGAGATCAGTGATGAATGCAGATTGATCAACATAACTGCAGACACTAAGGGTTACTGTTCTGCAAGAAACTGGTTGATAGCTTGTTCAAATATCGGATATGGTTGTGCTCCGGACATACTATGCCCATTGATGAAGAAAGCTGGTGTACCGGTTACGCCGAGCTGAGCACCTTCATCTTGATCTTGCAGCACAGCCGATTCATGCTCGCCACTTTCAAGACATGATTTAAAGCTGTCAGTATTTAGACCTAGCTCTTCTGCATATCCAATAAATGTCTGGGTCGCACTGGGATTACCGGACCACTCATTCTGCGCAGAGAAGAGTTTGCTATGCATTGAAAGATACTCGTCTTGATCGCCGGCACAGCGGGCAGCTTCCGCTGCCTTTACAGCCTGTGGATGAATGTTGGTTAGAGGGAAGTCTTTGAAAATGTAATAGACCAGGCCTTCATCGACGAAGTCTTCTTTGATCTGGCTGAATGTTTGTTGAAAATGGCGGCTGCAATATGGGCACTGGAAGTCCGTGTATTCAATTATTACAACGGGCGCATCAGGATCCCCAATGGCAAATGAGTCGGAAACGTCGGGTTCGCCCGTGCCATACGCTTCGGACAAAATCCCTTCTTCGGCAAGACCAACGGCATATTCAAACAGTTCATACGCTTGAGCACCGGGAATAGGCATTCCATCAATAAAAAAGTAGGGTGTGGCACTGGCACCTAAGGACTGAGCTTCATCAAAGTTTCCTTGCACGGCTTCTGTATAACGGCCATCTTCAATACATAATCGAAGAACATCTTGATCAAGTTCGAGTTTGTCGGCCAAAGAGACTATTATGTCAATCGCTGCGCTGCCTTGCCCAGACCAAAGCTGTTGATCTTCAAATATGGCATCATGCATGGGCCAATAAGAGTCCTGTTCGCCAGCACATCTTGCAGCCATAGCGGCTGTGCGGGCTTCAGGATGAAGGCTATCCAAAGGGAGATCTTTTAAAATGTAGCGCACTCTTCCATTTTCAATCATATTGCTGATGATGCCTGGCATTGTCTCCAAAACATGGCGTTGGCAGAAAGGACACTGGTAATCAGTATATTCCACGATGGTTACCGGTGCATCGGGATCCCCTAGTACCGCGGCAGCATTGGCGGCAGGGATAGCTGCCGGGGTAGGAGCCACGCGCGGGGGTTCGAGAGGTGACTCCGGTTCAGTAGGTTCGATAGTATTTGCGGCAATACTCTCACCGCTTTTTGCCGCTGCCACTGCCTGGTTGAAGATCTCAACTGGTTGGGCACCAACAAGCGCTTCTCCATTCACGAAGAAACTAGGTGTGCTGCGAACTCCTCTTTGGGCGGCGACCTCTATATCCGCCCTGATTTCTTCTTGATGTTGATTGTTCTCGACGCAGTCAGAAAACTGCTCCAGGTCCAAGCCTAATTCTGTAGCAAATCCCTCAAAAACCGGAATGGGATTGGAACCAGACCATTCCTGAGTACGCGCATATAACAGGTCGTGCATATTCCAGTAGGCAAGCGCCCCCTGGTCTCCGGCACAGCGTGCTGCATTGGCTGCAGCGAATGCTTGGGGATGGATGCTCTCAAGGGGGAAATCATAATAGATCAGCAGAACATCCCCGTTAGCAATCTGATTCTCGTTAAGCACTGAGAGCGTTTGTTCGGAGAAGCGTGCACAAAAGGGGCATTGAAAATCGGAAAATTCTTCGATCACAACAGGTGCATCGGGATCACCACGGAAAGCGTGGCCATCTGAAGTGAATCCTATCTGAACATTTCCATCAAAAAGCGTACCAGCTTCATTTACCTCAACCAGAGGTTCTGATTGATCCTTTGGGGATGGATCATCAACCGGACTTTCTTCTTGAATTGGTTGTTCTACGGTTGCTTCTGGCGCTTGAACGGTATTGTAGTTTACTGGCCCGGCTGTTCCACATGCTACCAAGAGCATCAGGATCATAAAGGCAATGATAAGAAAGATTATCGAATTATGACGGATCATACTAACTCCGAGGATAGCTGCTCACCTTCACTGGCACCGATTCCGGTCCTGAATGGGGATAGTCAATGAATTCACCGTGGCGCGAGAAGGTACCCATTTCGATTCTTATTATGGCATAAATAGTAACATATCAAAATGCTCCAAACTAGTTGCTTAGAAATGCGTAATTACTGTTATAGAATGTTTGTTAAGAGGATTGGATGAAAGGGTTCGTCGCCTATAGTCGTTTATGCTAGACTAACGAGTTGTTTTTGGTAACCAAGAAATTTCGCATAATTATATGGGGCTTGATGATCATGCGACTAGCGCGAAACAGCGAGAATAGTGGAAGCGCCGATTTTCGATCGTGCATCCTGAGACGAATGAGAAGGCTATTTCCGATTATGCTGCTGATTGTCTTTATGTCTGCCTGCGACAACGCCGGGTCCGTACAGATTTCCCCAACTCAGTCTGCTAATCCTCCAGCAGCAATGGCCGAAACCGACTCAGCACCAATCCCGACCCTTGATACAGGCTCTGAGCAAGAGACATTATCTGAGGTGGAGGTCGAAGGAGTGGAACCAAACAGCAATGATTTGGATATTGGTCCTACCGTTACTCCGGAGGTCGAAAAGGAAATCGTCGTATGTTTGGCAGGATCGGCGGTAAGCCTATATCCATTCGGTGATGACTCGATAGGCGCACAAGGTTTGCGTCACGCAATCTACGAAGATCTCGTCACCTCAGTTGGGTACGATTATCAGGCGCGGGGGCTTGAAAAAATTCCGAGCTTGGCTGATGGTGATGCATCTATCCAGAAAGCTGTAGTGAGTGAGGGAGATAGAGTCAAAGATATCAATGGTGATGTAGTTTCTTTGGTGAAAGATGTCGTTGTGATCAACGCTGATGGTGAGGAGATCAAGTTTGACGGATCTCCCTTGGAAATGGCACAAATGGTTGTTGATTTCCACTTTCAACCGATGATATGGTCCGATGGAACTCCTGTCACGGCACATGATTCGGTTTACAGCTTTCTGCTGGCGTCGGACCCTCAAACTCCATTGGGAAAGGATCGAATAACTACAACTGCCAGCTATGAGGCGACAGATGAGCTAAGTGTGCGCTGGTCCGGGATACCAGGGCACAGAGACCAAACCTACTTTCTCAACGTATGGCAGCCGCTTCCGAGTCACCAGCTCTCGGAGCTAAATGTTGCTGAATTGCGATTGGCGGAGGAAACCAACAAATTTCCACTAAGCAGCGGTCCATATGTGGTTGTCGATTGGACTGACGATGATGAGCTGGTATTAATTAGAAACGAGCAATATTATCGCTTACAAAAGGAACCCCCGAACCTCGACCGGATAATTGTTCGTTTTGGGCATGGAGAGGAATTCTTGGCGGGGGATCCTGAGGGATCCTGTGACGTCATTTCAACCGGCGCTATTAGCACCAACAACCTTCCCCTTCTGGAAATGGCGGTGGAACAAGGGCTGTGGCAGATTCTCCACTCACCAGGATTGGTATATGAACAGATTTCATTTGGAATTGATCCGGTAGAAGAATACGCCGGGAGACGCCCTGATTGGTTTGAGGATGCAAGTGTGCGTCAGGCGATTGCATTGTGTACAGATCGGCAAGGAATGGTCGATGAATTGACCGAGGGACGAGCCGAGCTGCTTCATGCTTATGTTTCGGAGAACCATGCACTGTTCCCTAACGATCTGCTGCGCTGGAATTATGATCCCGATCGAGCCAACAATTTGCTGGATGAAGCAGGATTCCTGGACCTTGATGAGGATGGTTGGCGCCAAGATCTGGATTCTGGAATTCCGATGACGATAACATTGGGGACCAACAGTGAAAGTTCATTGCGCATTCAAGTCACAAACATGGTCAAAGATGATCTGGCTGGATGCGGAATACCAGTGGAGGTGTATGACTATCCGGCAGGTACTTGGTTTGCCGATGGGCCAGAAGGGCGTGTTTTTGGGAGACGCTTTGATTTGGCCCAATTCGCATGGGTTGGGAAACTGTCACCGATTTGCAGTTTATACTTGAGCGACAATATTACAGGACCCCCGGATGCAGGTTTCAATGGATGGCAAAACACAAATGTGTCCGGCTGGTCAGATGAAGAATTCGATTTTGCCTGTTTGGCGGCACGAGAAATCATGCCTGGAGGCGTAGGGTATGAAGCTAGCCAACAAGAAGCGTTGAGGATTTTTGCCCAACAACTACCAGCGCTGCCACTGTTTTCAAACGTAAAGGTTGCCGCTATCCGACCATGGATGAAGAATGTCCGGTTGGATCCCTCACAGCGGTCAATTCTGTGGAATATTTATGAGTGGGATATTGAGCAGTGAACCTCTTTTCACCGTGGTGGAGAAGTTTAGTGGGCACTGGACAAATTCTGGATCGATCTGCAATGAAGCGAGAAGAAAATGAACCCTTCCTGATTGTTGGTCTTGGAAATCCAGGACCCAAGTACGCGGCAAACCGCCATAACGTGGGCTTTATGACTGTCGATCGATTGGCGCAAATAAACGGTATGAGCATGGGCCGGGTGAAAAGCAAGGCCTTGTATGATAAAGGGGAGGTTGCCGGGATACAGGTTATCTTGGCGAAACCCCAAACCTATATGAACAAAAGTGGTGATTCGATAAGCCAATTGGTACGCTTTTATAAGATTCCCACGAAAAATGTACTTGTAATCTATGATGAACTTGACCTGCCGCTCGGCTCACTGCGACTGCGGCAGAATGGAGGATCAGGGGGGCACAATGGGATGAAATCGGTCATCCAGCTCCTTGGAAACGATTTCCCCCGGCTCCGTCTGGGAATTGGGCGTCCCCCAGGACGAATGGATCCGGCTGCTTTTGTGCTGCGCGATTTCCGCTCAGAAGAAATCGAAATTGTTAATGCGATGGTTGACAACGCAATAGCAGCTATCGAGAGTTTTATTAGGGCTGGCATTGATCTGGCTATGACCTATCACAACAAGAAATGATGATTTCAGGATTGCTTTCAATCTTTGAGGAACTTCCGGTATTCCAAGACTTTAGAAAGGCTTTGGAAGAAGATAGGGGGCCTAGACCACTTTCGCTGCCACAAAGTGCCAGGGCGCCAATATTGGCTAGGTTATATCAGGATAAGCAAATCCCGGTCCTGTTATTGGTTGGGAAAGTTGAAGCGGCGGCAGCATGGCACCAGTCCCTGCAGACATGGCTGCCTGAGGGGAGCCCATTGTACCGGTTTCCTGAGCCAACACCTTTACCTTACGAACGGGGTCCTTGGAGCGAGCGAACACGACTCGGTCGTTTGTCAGTCTTGACGAAATTAATTGCCCGGCAGCATCCATTGATCCCGACGCCTGAGGTGCCGCCAATAATCGTTTCCTCGGCTCGCGCGTTTTTGCAGAAGACGATTCCCACACGGCGTTATTTGACCGCAACCCGCGTGCTAAATGTTGGACAAAGCATTGAGCTAGAAAACAGCCTCATCAGTTGGTCAAAAATGGGCTACGAAATGGTCAGTGTGGTGGAGGTTGCGGGACAGTTCAGCCGACGAGGAGGAATTCTTGATATATACCCGGTGGCAAGCGAGCTTCCGGTCCGTATTGAGTTGTTCGGCGATGAGATCGAGACGATGCGCCGCTTTGATCCCGCAAGTCAGAGATCGTTGGATATTGGTCAGAATGCTGAGGTAGAAAGGGTGATTGTCACCCCCGCAAGAGAGGCGCTGCCTGGTGTGGCGCAGGATTATGCGGAGCTTTGGCGAGATTTTGAGCTGCCAGAAGCTAACAGTCTGCCATCTTGGCGAGATGATGTGGCTGACTTGCGCAATGGAAAAATCACGCCCAACCTGGAATTTTATCTACCGTATATTTATTCGCATCCGGCTACTTTGTTGGACTATATGCCTCCAGAGGGGATGCTTATAATTGATGATTGGCCGGAACTGGAAACGGCCGTTGGTGAATTGAAGGATCATGCCGACCAAATTGCCAACGAGCAGCCCAGCCTGCCGCCAGCATATCTGAATCCCATATTTGAATGGGATAGCCTAAAGGATGAACTCGAATGGTGGCAGCCGGTGATCCTGGGCGAAGGGCAGAGCTCTGAAGAAGTTGAGGGCAGTGAGCTTGATATTGCAGTGGCGTTCGAGCCTGGTCCTCGTTACGGCGGACAAGTTCGGCCCTTCATGACCCATCTTAAACAATCATATAGTGACAATGAAATGGTAGTAGTCTTAAGCCGGCAAGCTGCCCGCTTATCAGAGCTTTGGCGCGAAGAACGGCATCCACGGCAAACTGGAGGGCTAGTTCCTTCTTTAGAAATGGCGTCCAAAGTACAAGACGGTCTACTGCAAATGCCTGGCGCTGGAGAGCCAACGTTTGTTACGGGAAGCCTTCCTGAAGGTTTCGTGTTGGTGAGGGGAAGTGATAATAAAGTACTGTTTGAGCTACTCACTGATGCAGAAATCTTTGGATGGAAGCGGCCTGCTCCAAGGCGAAACCGAGAAAAAAGGGCGACTGCTCCCGAAACCTCGTTTGCCGATATCCAGGCTGGCGATTATGTAGTTCATCTTGAATATGGTATTGGTCGCTTTGGCGGTTTGGTCACTAGGTTCGCTGGCGGAATGAATCGAGAGTATCTACAAGTCGAGTATGCCAACACGGATACATTATACGTGCCGGTGCATCATGCCGATCGAATTGGAAAGTGGGTTGGTCCTGACGATAGACCACCACGAATGCACCGGCTGGGAGATAAAAATTGGAGCAGGGCAAAATCTAGGGCTGCTCATGCGGCAAATGAATTGGCTGATGAGCTACTGGATCTTTATGCGGCTCGAGAGACTGTGTCTGGACATGCTTTTGCGGAGGATGGAGCTTGGCAGGCTGAACTAGAAGCAAGTTTCCCGCACCAGGAAACTGAAGATCAACTTCGCGTGATTAGCGATGTCAAAATGGACATGGAACGGCCACAGCCTATGGATAGGCTTGTCTGTGGCGATGTTGGCTACGGGAAAACCGAAGTTGCCTTGCGAGCCGGTTTTAAGGCTGTTCTAGATAGCAAACAGGTTGCGATATTGGTGCCGACAACCATATTGGCTCAGCAGCATTATGAAACCTTCCGGGAGCGATTGTCTCCATTTCCAGTTAAAGTTGAAATGCTTTCTCGATTTCGCACGCCTGCACAACAGCAGCGAATCGTTAAGGAAATGCGAGACGGGCTTATCGATATCATTATTGGTACACATCGGCTTCTTTCTGATGATGTTTCTTTTAAGGATCTGGGACTTGTAATAGTAGACGAGGAGCAGCGTTTTGGCGTGGCTCACAAAGAAAAATTGAAACAGTGGCGGACTGAGGTCGACGTTTTGACAATGACGGCTACGCCGATCCCGCGGACCCTTCATTTGAGCCTGACCGGTGTTCGAGATATCAGCATCATTGATACAGCTCCAGCAGAGCGGCTTCCAGTCAATACCTACGTGGGAGAAATGGATGAAGCGCGACTACACCGGGCAATCCTGCGTGAACTAGATCGGGGTGGTCAAGTGTTTATTGTACACAATCGTGTGCAATCCATTGAAATTGTTAGGCGGCAGATCGAGAAACTCGTACCGGAAGCAAATGTTGTTACCGGCCACGGGCAGATGAGTGAACGGCACCTTGAGACGATTATGGAGCAGTTTGCTGAGGGGAAAATCGATATTCTCATTAGCACTACGATAATTGAAAGTGGTCTGGATTTTCCTAATGCTAATACATTAATTGTTGATCATGCGGAACAATTTGGTTTGTCTCAACTTTACCAACTGCGCGGACGAATTGGACGGGGCACTCGGCGTGCCTACGCCTATCTATTCCACCGCCCTTGGCGTACGCTAAATGCTGATGCCCAGGCTCGATTGGAGACAATTGCTGAAGAGACCCAGCTTGGCGCAGGCTATACAATCGCAATGCGCGATATGGAAATCCGCGGAGCAGGCGATATCTTAGGGGCTCAACAAAGCGGTCATATTGCGGATGTTGGTTTCGATCTTTATACACGACTGCTGACTGCGGCAGTAAAGAGAAGAAAAGCTGAAAGACGAGGTGAGATTCCAGCTTCCGAACCACTAGAAGATACTCTGATTGATCTACCGTTGGCTGCCTATATTCCCACCGATTTCGTTCCAGAAGGAACTTTGCGACTGCGCCTTTATCGTCGCATGTCAACGCTAGACTCTTTGGCGGAGATCGATGAGATGGCGGAGGAACTAGCGGATAGATTTGGTCCTATCCCTGATCCGACAAATAATCTGCTTTACCAACTACGAGTTAAGGCCTTGGCGTTAAAGGCTAGAGTGCCGGCAATTACGACGGAAGCCGGGCAAATCAAATTACGAATTCCAGAGGAAATTGATAAGAATCGTTATCATCTGCAAAGATTTTTGGGTAGTTCGGTAAGGGTCAGTAAAACAGCGATATGGATGCCTAGAGACATCGGTACCCATGAGTGGCAGATAGTATTAGTTCAAGTTCTTGAAAAACTCAAGAATCTAGATTGATTCATCTTAGAATTTAGGACTAAGCTTGCTGCAAAGAAAGGAATTAATTAATGCAAATTGAGTTTTTTGATGATCCACTGCAACAGCCAAAAACCAGAAAGGATGTGCGGATTAAGCAGATTGGATTGTTTGTTCATGAAGATATGCGCCGCGTCTCATTTGGCCTGGAACTAACCCCGTTTCTTGAACGTCCTAGTATTCAGGTTTCTATTTCGAATGGGGCAGGTGAGCCCGCTGGAGCATTGACGGTCATTGAAACGATGACGCCAAACTTCAGTTTGATCATTCACTTGCGTGACGCGGAATTACTCAATCCTTATACACTTTCAGCTGAAATCTACTATGCTGCTCCAGAGACCGAGCGAGTAGTCGTAGACCTGCAGACAATTACTTTCAATGCGGATGTAATCGGCGAAATTACGCAAAGTTTTCCGGATCAGGACGAGTAATAACTGATCTGCGGTGCAATTTGCAGCCTCAATTGGGGGTCATTCAGGACAGCGCTAGGGTATTGCGAACAGCCGATTGCAATATGAATTACTATGTCGTTTGTTCTTCCCTGCGTTTAGCCAATTTGGCTAGCTTTGATTTCGTCTCGCGCCAGGTAACTTTGGACAGACCCAGTTTCTGACGAATGTCATCCTTTTCTACTCCTGCTGTCCAGTCCCGAAGGGCAGATACCCAGCGAAGATTCTCAAAGGATAAAAGACCTTGTCGGAGGCCAGCTGCCGATCCAACGTCGGTGAGGATATATTCAAGATTGCGTGCAGTGCAGGTAAACAATGTGTCGGATGGCTGGTACTGGGCCATGTACTCGTCGAGCGTTTCAAGCCATGACGCATCTAAAAAGAGCTTTCGTTCCTTATAGCGGAGGCGTGGATTTGCATATCGAATAAAGAGTATTGGCTGCTCTTCATCGCTTCTGTCGATATGATTAGGCACGATGCCCATTGCCTCACTTTTCTTTATACCTGTTTTCAACAACAAGTTAAGAAGAAGGTGCGGTCGAGCATCCGCTTTGCGAACGGCTTCGCCATTGAGAATCATTTGTGCCTGAACCAGCGCCGCAGCGATCTGATTTTCAGTTGGAAGTTCAGGTAAAGGACTCGTAACTGTGCGCTGGATCACAGCTGAGGAAGGATCGTAATCAAGCACACCAGATTCGTGTAGCCAACCAAAGAGGACCTTAAGGGTGGTAACGCGTCGAGCGTAGGACTTCGGACTGCACGGGATACCGCGCTCATTTAGTAACCAGTCAAGAAAATCGTTCAAGTTCTTGGTACCGATTTCACCTATGGGCTGCCCAACACCTAAGTATTTGCCCAGTAATCTGACATCGCTGGAAAAAGCTTTCATTGTGTTTACAGAAAATCCTTCATCCCGCATGTGTGTTTCAAAAACTCCCAGAGCAGCTTGAATAGATGCTTCTTTCGATATGGGAGGGCGTTTGTTGTCAGATCCAGTTTGCTGCAGCTCTTCTGGGAACAGGTCTCGCTGGGCAGGGTCATTCATTGTGGTCCATCCTGTGTTTTCGTGTAGTTATACTGATGTTAGAATATTTTTCGGGAACTGTCAAGAGTGTTTTGGAATGTGGGTGAGCAGTAATTTTGCTGGTTAAGAAGAGACGCCTACTCCAGGTATGTTGCTAGCTCAAAGGGGTGGAAATATCAGAGTTTATGGGGAAGAAGGAATATCTCCTTCATTTGATAACGAGAATGATTTTCCCCAAGCCTGATTGATCCAAATTGCCAGATTGTTCTCCACCCATGCTTCAGGATCTACCCAGGTTGTTCCCACAAGAAGGTCCCAATGCAAATGATTGCCAGTCGAACGTCCCGTTGATCCCACCTTTCCCAGCAGATCGCCTTGATTGACTCTGTCGCCAACCTGAACGCTGATTTCCGAAAGATGATAATATCCCGTATGCACTCCCAATCCATGATTAATGATCACAGCGTCTCCACGAACAATAAGCGGTTCAGCAAGTATGACGTACCCACTGGCTGGTGCAAAAACGAATGTCCCACCATAAGCGCTAAAGTCAGTCCCTTCGTGGTATGTATCGTATGGTCCTCCGTTTACTGACCGGCGCGCTCCATAATGGGAGGTTAGTTCCACATATTCTTTAAGGGGCTCGTCGAATGAAGCTGACCAAAGCGGCTCGGGAGTTACATTGATCCACAGTTTTTGTAAACGTTTTCTTTCGATTAGAATCGCATCTTGATCCGTGACAGGAGTGTTAGTAAAAGTTACCTTATCGTAAAACCATTCTTGATCTTCAAAAAGCCAATGTTGGGTCCAAATCGGATGTTGCCCAACCTGAATACGAATTTCCGATATACCGGATTCGTAAAAGGCACCTGTTGCACCTAGGGCTACTAGGTGATCGAAATTGCGACCGGTTATCCAAGGTTCATCATCGAGACTTATTTCTAGGTCCATCTCGGGTGATATCCTTGCTCGAAGAGCCAGAGCTTGCCCTGGACTTGCCTTCAGAGTAGAGAGAGAAAACGATTCAAAACCTACCGGGAGTTCCTTTGGGAAATTATGGCCAGCGGTATGGAATACAGATTTGTATAGGAGCGGAAAATACGGTTGTCTATGATTGTTTTTCAGGGAGAGTTCCCAAGGTGAACCCCCAAAGCGTGCAGCGGTCTCTAACATTCCACCCGTTAGCGGTCTTACCAATTTGCCAGTCCTGGCCGGAATTTCGCGTAGTGAAATAGATGTGCCCACCGCAGGCTGCATTTGGGGATTGATGAGGCCAGCCTCGTTGATAAGATCTTCTGGAGATTGCCCAAGTGTGTAGGACAATGCCAGCCAGGTATCGCCCGGTTGAATTGTGTAGTCGTATGTTTGTTCGTTCTGAGCAGACAAGGGCGCCTGATCGCAGAATACAAGGACAATAAGGATGACAATTAGTTGATGCTTCTGGCGCATAATGAAATTGTATCACGGACTACGTGGGTATCCATCAATCATCAGGTCAACTTGTGAGTTTTTTGTTGAGTTTGCGAAAGATTAGCATTTGACCTGGATCATCGATTACTATTGAAGAATATCTTTTGGCAAAATCTATGCTCTAGGTTGAAGGATGAAAACGGAGTATGATCACAGTATATCTTGGATTGGGTACAAATCTTGGAAATCGCCTAGCTAACCTCAAACAGGCCACAGTAGGTTTGGGGGATCAGATAATCATAACAGCCAAATCAACCGTTTATGAAACCAAAGCGTGGGGGGTAGTAGATCAACCAGATTTTCTCAATATGTGTTTAGCCGGTCTGACGAAACAACAGCCGCACGAACTCCTGCAATTTATCAAACAACTTGAAACACGACTCGGTCGTGTACCGTCTGAACGTTGGGGACCTCGACTAATAGATATTGATATTTTGTTCTTTGGCCAGCTCATGATGGATGAACCGCTATTGACAATCCCGCATAAAGGGGTTGCTGAACGAGCTTCAGTACTTGTACCGCTAGCCGCCATTGCCCCAGAATTGCGGCATCCTGCTATCGGAAAAACGATTGCTGAACTGCTTCGTATGGTGGATAGAGCTGGGGTTCGCTCCTACCAAACTAAATAGACCACATTCCCGAACAGCCGCAAGCCTGACAACCAAGTAGATTTGACAACCATCACTTGACACACTGCGTCATATGTGGCAACATTGAGTGTGTACTCAATTATTGAGGATTTACTCAGTTGTCAATGCATAGAATTTCATGAACAGCCCTCAGGCACATAACCGCCGCGAAAGACGCATAGCCGCCCGCCAAGAGCAAATCTTGGAAGCGGCTGCGTTGGTGTTTAGTGAAAAGGGTTATGAGCGGGCCACAACTCGTGAAATAGCTGATGCGGCAGATATTTCTGAAGGTACACTCTACAATTATTTTGACAGCAAAATGGACTTGTTGAGTGGGGTAGCCAAAGCATTTGCAGACGAGATCACAGAAAAAATCGCTTCAATTGAGGCGGAAGGCCTAGATGATATGATGGCTCAACTTCTGACCGATCGTTTTCGTAGCGGTCGAGAGCGGAGGTTGTTTATGCTGTTTCTTGATGAAGCACGGATCAGTGGGGATGTACACCGCCAGTACGGACAAGATGCCATACGACGCATAATCAAAACCACAGAAGAGCGATTTCGCGATTTTATGGCCTCAGGGGTCATGCGACCTTTGGACCCAGAGGTGGCTGCTAGAGCGGTTAGTGCCACGATTATGGGCTTTGCGGCGCTTTATGAATTGGGTCAATATGGAGCAGGCAACAATGGTTTTTCTGCGGAGCGTTGGGGGAAAGAAACTACCGATTTATTCCTGAAAGGCTTACAGACTCCAGACACCAGCGAAAGTGGTGTATGCCATGAACTTTGAGTGGGGGCAACGAACATACGTTATGGCAATTTTGAATGTAACCCCGGATAGTTTTTCGGGAGACGGTCTATTGGGACGGTCGAGTTGGATTGACGCTGCGGTGAACCAGGCCTCGCTTTTTGTGGAACAAGGAGCGGATATTTTGGACATAGGGGGTGAGAGCACAAGACCAGGAAGTCAACCGGTCACTTTAGAAGAAGAACTGGAGCGCGTAGTACCGGTGATTAAGGCTTTGCGAACTGCAGTCAGCGTGCCGATCTCAATTGACACTTATAAGGCACCTGTCGCAGAAGCAGCCCTAGATGCAGGGGCCGACTGGATCAATGATGTTTGGGGTTTGCGTATGGATCCGGATCTGGCTGGGTTATTAGCAGTGCGAGGCTGCATGATAGTGCTTATGCATAATCGCGGTAAACCCAGGGATGTTGACCAAGAGGAACGTCTGGGAGGTCGGTACATTGGCGTGCAATATAATGATCTGGTTGCCGAAGTGAAACAAGAATTGACGATAAGCATTGATCTAGCTTTGGATGCGGGCGTGGAGCCTTCCCAAATAATCATTGATCCGGGAATAGGTTTTGGGAAAACAGTGGAGCAAAATCTTCTCCTAATTGATCAACTGCAGCAGTTTCAGGAACTGGGATATCCGATACTTTTAGGACCTTCTCGCAAGTCTTTTATTGGCTATACGTTGGATTTACCAGTTCAAGATAGGGTGGAAGGAACGGCAGCCACGGTTGCTATTGCCATAGATCGCGGAGCAGATATCGTACGCATTCATGATGTCAAAGAAATGGTTAGAGTAGTTCAAATGACGGATAAGATTGTAAGACATTAGCGTTGCAGTTCGGAGACATTGGATTGAGGTATAGAAATGTTAGATTTTCGATTGGATGAAGAGCAAAAGATGCTCACTGATGCTATTGGGCGTTACGCGCGAGAGCGAGTCCGCAAAGTATATCGGGATGCTGAAGAGGATGGTCAGATTCCACTGGACATCGTTCAATCAGGATGGGAAATTGGCGTTTTGCCTACAAGCATCCCTGAAGAATACGGTGGATTTGGCGAATATTCTGCCGTAACGGGCGCGATTGCCACCGAGGAGTTTGCCTGGGGTGATCTGGCCATTGCACTAAATGTGATGGTCCCCAACCTGCTTGCTGTACCGGTGATGTTGTGCGGTACTGATGCTCAGAAAGAGAGCTATTTACCTGCCTTCGCGGACGAGAATATGCCTTCATATTCAGCAGCACTAACTGAACCAGTTGTTCAGTTTAGCCCGTACCATCTAAAGACACGCGCGGTACATGTGGGTGAGAATTATGTTCTAAATGGCACTAAAGCACTGGTGCCACTTGCCGCAGATGCGGAGATGATTCTGGTTTACGCGGAAGAAGACGGGCAGACGCAGGCGTTCCTGGTGCCCGTGGAATCTTCCGGTCTCAATATAGGAAGCCGCGATAAACTGATGGGCATTCATGCCCTGCCAACCTACATGGTCACGCTTGCAGATGTGCACGTTCCCGAAGCTAGTAAATTGGGCGGTGACGAAGGTATCGACTTTGACCTTATATTGGTTCACAGCCGAGTGGCGCTTGGAGCAGCAGCTGTAGGTATGGGCCGGGCAGGCTTTGAGTACGCCCGCGACTATGCTAAACAGAGAGTGCAGTTTGGAGAACCAATCGCGCATCGTCAATCTATTGCGTTTATGCTGGCTGAAATGGCTACTGACGTTGATGAAGCACGAATGATGGTTTGGGAAACTGCATGGATGCTCGACCAGGGCAAAGATGCTGTCCGTGAAGCGGCAATAATGAAACATCATATTGATGGTCTTGTTCTGAATGTGGCAGACCGTGCACTGCAGGTACTTGGTGGCTATGGCTATATTCGCGAATATCCTGTTGAATTGTGGTTAAGGAACGCACGGGGATTCACAACGTTTGATGGATTGGCCATGATTTAGGCTGCCATACATTAGATAAATCATCAAATGTTACCAGGAGATCTAAAATGATAAGCTTTGAATTACCTCCCTATATTCAGAATCAGACACAACTGATCGAGATGGTCGCCAAGCAGGCCATGAGGCCGTTTTCGCGCGATCTAGACGAAATGGAGCACGAGAGACCCTCAAACTTCGTGCAAATGACATGGCCGTTCACTCAAGAAATGGTGAAACGAGGCTTAAAGAGCCTGGAACCAAGCGCCAATGGAAATGGCAACGGTCAGGTAAAGAAGCGGAAAGGGGCCGATTACTCAGGCCTGGCTTTGATCATGATGATCGAACAGCTAAGCTGGGGGGATGCGGGGCAATATCTCTGCCTTCCCCATCCCATGTTGGGCGGTGCGGCGGTTGATTCTGCTGGAACGCCTGAACAGAGACTGCGTTTTTTGACTAAGTTTACCGAAGGTGCCCCCAAATGGGGTGCCATGGCGATCACTGAGCCAGATGCGGGTTCGGACAATAGTTCGATGCGAACGACAGCCATACTTGACGAAGAAACCAATGAATGGGTAATCAATGGTGAGAAGATTTTCATTACCAGCGGCAAACTAGCTCTAGAGGAATCGGATGGTTTATGCGTTGTTTGGGCGACTGTGGATCCGAAGGCAGGACGCGCGGGTATAAAATCATTTGTGGTTGAGGGCAATACACCCGGTGTTTCTATTGCCAAGCAGGAGCATAAGCTGGGCATACGTGCCAGCGATACCGTCTCACTCCATTTTGATAATTGTCGCGTACCATTTGACAATATCTTAGGGAGTGCGGATGTTCAACAGCAGACAACAGCTAAAGGCTTCAAAGGGGCCATGAAAACCTTTGATGCATCCCGGCCCGCTGTAGCAGCCAGTGCCATGGGCATTGCCCGGGCAGCCCTTGAATTTACTCGCGAAAGGCTTGCACAAGAAGGCATTCAAGTTGACTATCGAAAGTCGCTGCACGAATTAACGGCCGTCGAGCGAGATCTAATGGAAATGGAAGCCCGTCATAAGGGAGCGTGGCTGCTAACCCTACGAGCTGTGGCTATGATGGCCCATGGCGAGAGCAATA
This sequence comes from uncultured Chloroflexia bacterium, assembly GCA_963807975.1. Taxonomy (GTDB): domain Bacteria; phylum Chloroflexota; class Anaerolineae; order Promineifilales; family Promineifilaceae; genus JAACFF01. The sequence goes on from CAWEDV010000001.1 coordinate 114,613, forward strand.
GATTGGCCGCAAGTATGTGCAAATTCCGCGCTGGTGAGGCCGTCACCTGGATTACGCAGAAAGCTGTTGAACTGCTGGGGCCACTTGGCTATTCCAGGGAACTCTTGGTTGAGAAATGGATGCGCGACGCCAAGATTAATGATATTTACGAAGGCACAAAGCAAATAAACCAGCTAATCGTTGCCCGGAGTATCTTAGGATACAGCCGGCGCGAATTGAAATAGGCAGGAGGATTAATTATGACCTACCGCATAGAAAAAGTAGCTGTCATTGGTGCAGGTACGATGGGCGGTGGAATCGCGGCTCATCTGGCGAATACAGGTATACCCGTTGTATTGCTTGATATACCAACGCCAAATCTAAGCGAAGAAGAACAGGGTGATTCACGGGCCCGGAACCGACTGGTACAGAGTTTGTATGACCGGATGGCAAGGGCACGTCCGGCAAATCTGGCGCGTAAAGATCGTGCTGATTTGATTACGATTGGTAATACGGAAGATGATTTTGACCTGGTTGCTGATGTCGATTGGGTGGTGGAGGTCATCATCGAACGATTGGATCTAAAGCAGGCTTTGATGGCACGTCTGGAGGCAACCTGTAAGTCGGGAACGATTTTCACCAGCAACACTTCAGGTATTCCTATTCACCAGATTTCTGAAGGACGAAGTGAAGCGTTTAGGAAGCATTTCTTGGGCACACATTTCTTCAATCCTCCGCGTTATTTGAAGCTGTTGGAAATTATCCCGACCCCTGACACGGATCCGGTGGTTACGGATTTCATGGTCCAATTCGGCCGCGATGTACTGGGCAAGGGCGTGGTTGTCTGTAAGGATACGCCCAACTTCATTGGCAACCGATTCTTCTCAGTGGCCGCTTCGTTCGCGATGGAATACGCCTTGGAGAAGGGATATACGGTGCCGGAGATTGATGCAATCACCGGTCCTACAATCGGCCGTCCCAAATCTGCCACGTTCCGGCTGATGGATCTGGTGGGACTGGACATAATGCAGCATGTAAACACTAATCTATATGATGCTGTTATTGACGATGCATACCGCGAGACATTGAGACCCAAGAAATTGGCCGGCGTCATGGAGACCATGGTTAACAATAAGTGGTTAGGCAATAAGAGTGGACAGGGATTCTATAAAAAGACCTTTGTCAATGGAAAGCGGGAATTCTGGGTACTAAATGCTGAGACAATGGATTATGAACCAGCACCAAAGGTACGGTTTGAGTCTGTAGGTGCTGTTCGCAAGACCGAAGCTCTGAGGCCGAGATTACAGAAGTTGTTGACTTTCGATGATCGTGCTGCCACGTACGTACGTGACACGCTTTATTATGGTTTTGCATATGCAGCATACATTTCACCGGAAATTGCTTACCGGTTGAGTGATGTAGATGATGCCATGCGTTGGGGTTTTGGACATGAAGCGGGTCCATTTGAGATGTGGGATATGCTGGGTGTCGCCGAGACAGTTGAGAAAATGGAGGCCGCAGGATTAGAGGTTGCCTCATGGGTGAAGGATATGCTTGCTGCCGGGAACGATTCTTTCTACAGGAACGGCAGCTACTATGATTTCGGATCCGGCACTTATGCGCCAAAAGCGGTGGACAAGAATATTGTGGTCCTCTCCGGTTTGGATGAAGTGGCGAAGAATATGAGCGCCAGCCTGCGTGATATGGGTGATGGTGTGGGCTTGTTGGAGTTCCATGCCAAGATGAATGCCATCGATCAAGATATCATAGATATGTCGCACAAATCGTTGGAACACCTCGACAAAGATTTTGATGCCTTAGTAATAGGGAATGATGGCCCCAATTTCTGTGTCGGTGCTAATTTGTTTGCCGTTGCCATGGCGGCACAGCAAGGTATGTGGGAAACGCTGGACACGATGATCAATGGTCTGCAAAAAGCCACATTCGGACTGTTGCATGCTCCAAAGCCGGTTGTGACAGCGGTTCATCAAATGGCTCTTGGTGGTGGGTCTGAGTACACGATGGCAGGATGGGAAGCGGTGGCGGCACACGAGAGCTATATTGGCCAGGTAGAGTTTGGTGTCGGACTCGTACCTGCCGGAGGTGGCTGCAAGGAAGTGATCCGTCGAAAGGTGAATCCAGTTATGCGGACCCCTAATGCTGATGTTCTTCCGGTTATGCAGGAAGCTTTTGAATTGATTGCCCTGGCGAAGGTTAGTACCAGTGCCTGGGAAGCAAAAGAGATGGGTTACCTCCGCGAAACTGATACCATCGTGATGAATAGTGATCATCGGCTGGCCAAGGCGAAAGAGCGAGCACTGCAGCTTGTAGCTTCGGGAACACGGCCTCCTGAAGTTGAAAAGATCTATGCTGCCGGGCGCGATATGTACAATGCCGCTCTGATGAGCATTAAGGGTCTTGAATGGGGTGGTTATGCCAGTGAGCATGATGCGAAAATTGCTCAAAAGACCGCTTTCATCCTATGCGGTGGAAATATCAGCGCACCAGCCTGGGTAGACCCATGGTATATTCTTGACTTGGAACGCGAAGCATTTCTCTCGCTGCTTGGAGAAACAAAGACGATTGAACGTATTATGCATATGCTGCAAACCGGAAAGCCACTAAGGAACTAGATCGGAATAAGACAATTGGCCCGGATTGATTTTGGTAAAGGTATCATCCGGGCGGTTGAACGGGAGAAATAATATGACACGTGAAGCAGTAATTGTGGCCGGATCACGAACGGCCGTAGGTAAATCAAAACGTGGAACAACCCGAAATTGGCGTTCCGACGATATGATGGCCGCGGTAATTGAGGATCTTCTAAAGAAAGCAGATGGGTTAGACCCGGCGGAAATCGATGATGTAATAGTTGGCTGTGCGATGCCTGAAGGCGCCCAGGGTCTCAATATGGCCCGTATCGTGGCCCTTCGTGCTGGTTTGCCTGCGGCTGTCCCAGCGATGACAGTTAATCGATTTTGCTCTAGTGGCCTACAGACGATAGCTCTGGCTGCCGAGCGGATTATTGCCAATGGGGCTGATACGATCATTGCCGGCGGGGCGGAGACAATGAGTTTGGTGCCTATGACCGGTTTTCGGATCAACCCTAATCCATATATGGTCGACAATAGTCCTGAGGTATATATGGGCATGGGCATGACGGCGGAAAACGTAGCCGATGAATTTGAAGTGAGCCGCCAAGCCCAGGATGAGTTTGCACTGCGCAGCCATCAGAAAGCAATGAAAGCCCAAGCGGAAGGGTTGTTCGAGGAAGAGATTGTAGCTCTTGAAATAGAAGAAGTGACTGCAGGTCCTAAAGGCCCCCAAAGTCAGACCATCATCTTTGACAAAGACGAGCATATCCGACCCCAGACGACACTGGAGGCATTGGCGAAGTTGAAACCAGTCTTCAGACAAGGTGGTTCAGTGACTGCTGGAAACTCTTCCCCACTGAGTGATGGCGCAGCCGGTGTGGTTGTGATGGAGCGCAGCAAGGCGGAGGCACTTGGATTAACGCCTATCCTACGGTTTGTTGGCTTTAATGTTGCAGGTGTTCGACCTGATATCATGGGCATCGGTCCCATCGCTGCTGTTCCACGGGTCTTGCAGCGAACGGGAATGAACCTACAAGATATTGATGTTATCGAGCTGAACGAAGCCTTTGCGGCGCAGTCGGTTGCAGTTATTCAAGAGCTTGGCCTGGATGGAGAAAAGACCAATGTAAATGGCGGAGCAATAGCCTTGGGACATCCTCTTGGATGTACTGGAGCTAAGCTTACGGTTCAAATTATGCACGATATGCTGCGTCGTGATCTGCAATTTGGAATGGTTACGATGTGTATCGGCGGTGGTATGGGCGCTGCCAGTATTTTTGAACGACTTAATTAAGGCCCCGATTCAAGAGATCTAAAAGGGGAAGGTGCACAGCCTTCCCCTTTTTATTTAGCCTGTTTTGGAAGCTATCGGTTGGATTTGTACGACATTGTCATCCTGTTTGGTAAGCTTTGTGACTACAATGGAGAGCAACAATGTTGTCACTATCGCTGAGCCAAGACACCAGGCACAGACAGCCTTAATGAGGAATAACTCTAAGGCTGTCAAGTAGATCGAAAACAACGTGCCGACAATAGTCAATATGAGCAACAAGAGAGGTATTCGTGCTGTCCACACAGCCTCTGTTATGCGTATCAAAAGCCAAAGGCTTAAAATAGCCAAATAGAAGAGTGCTCCAAGTATGGCGATCGGAATGCCAAAAATCTGTGCATATTCGCTCGATTGAACAATGTTGCATTCTCCTACCGGTCCACAAACGGCTGCCACCCTTGATACCTCCACATAGGAAAGGTAAGAGGCGATGGCCAAGCCGACAATCGCCAAAGTTGGTATCGAATATGCGCGGAATCGTCTAGCCATCCCTCCGTCTGAATGTGTCATGAGGCGGAACCGCCAAATTCGAACGACTGCATAGACCAAAGTTAGCAGCATGCCAATCATTACCATCCAACCGATGGCAAAACCGACCGGATCATTTGGAGGAACCTCGGAATCGGTGGAAATTGCCTCCGTAATGACTACCTCGCTGTTGGGCGTAGATGATACTGAGGTTGAAGTAGTCTGCTGCGAACCGGAACCGGCTGGAGGTGGCAGATTGGGTACAGCATCTGTAAGCCCAGGGATGGCAGGCCAGGCAATGCCACCGTTTGCTAATCCTTCTTCGATTAAACCTGGAAATCGATCAGGTATTTCCTGGCCGCCAACCAGGACTTCATTGCCGATAACCAGGGTAGGGACACCCAGCCGATCCTGAGGCACTTCCAAGGTTTTTATCATGTCTTCATATAGCTGCGATCCGACCTGATGCGATGTATCAATACCTACTAGTTGCAGCTGATTTCCGTATTTTTCTTTAAGTGGAGGTAGATATTTCTCCATCACATCATGACAATGGGGGCAGGTTGGCCGATAGAATAGAATCGCTTGCACAACGACCGATTCTTCTTCTTGGGCAATAATGGTTGGTGAGAAGGTCACGGCAGCCAAGAGCGCCGCGATTATTGCGATACATGCCTTTCTCATCATAAATCATCCTTTTGTTTTACTGAGTTTTGCCGTTTGAGCAAACCTAGAGTTTGAAATTAGTCTTCCTGCGAACGGACGATAAGTAGTGGGCGATCAACCCTTTGCAGCACGCCGGCTGCGACGCTCCCGTAATATACCCCGCGGAGACCGCCCCCACCGTGGCTGGCCATGGCTACGAGGTCAACTTCTTCTTCAAGAGCGATATTGATTATAGAGGAAGCTACGGGGCCGTAGGCAATCCGGGATTGAGCGGGAATATCGAAACTGGCGGCGACCTGTACCATTTTCGATAAGTATTCTTGCGCTCCCTCAATTTGGATCTTTAACTCCTCTTTGCGAAGATGGGGTAAAGCTTTGTAGTCATCATCATCTACGCGTGGTAAATCCACTAGATGGCCCAACTCGAATACTTGTAGAAATAGCAATTCTGCTTTGAACTGGACGGCCAGCTGCTGAGCGTGAGCAATAATGGCTTCAGCATTCAGCGAACCATCCAGGGGAACCAATATTTTCTTATACATATTGTTTGATTACTCCACCCATTAAGACAGTCAAAGACTAGGTTAATAACTTGATTCCATTAACCCAACTGTACGACCATAAACCATCTGAGGATAGTGACAAACAGCATACGAGCATGTGACAAAAGTCACGTTGCCGAGCGCACTATTTTTGATTGCGGGCGATGTTCATATGTCCCCTTCGAACGGTACGAGTATCCTCAATGGTTATGAAGACATCGGGATCGGCGGTTTCAGCTATTCTTTGTACCTCGATGACTTCTTTGCGGCGTACAATGGCCCAGATCATTCCGACAGCACCCTGCCTTCCTTGGCCCCAGGCAACGGTGGCTCCATAGCCGCCTTTATGAAGTTTCTCAAGGATAAATTGTGCTTTGTAACGGGATATGATGCGCACGTCCACAAAACCGGCTGCGGTGCGCTCGTCAATCCACATGCCCACGAGGGTTCCGGCGACAAATCCTAGACTATAGCCAAGGATATTCCATATATTTGAAAGATTGTTGACGACTCCACCAATGGCAAGAATATAAAGGGATACTTCAACAAAGCCAGTTAGGGCCGTGCCCAATTTCTTTCCACGCATCATCAACAGCATTCGAACTGTACTAAAGGCCATCCCAACAACGCGGATTATGAAAATAAACCCGGCAGATGCCAAGACCTCGACGGTGAGCGGAGGAAATTCGATCTCAATCATAATCAAAAACTCCCCAAATACCGTTTCTTTTGGCGGCATTTGGGGAGTGAATACTAATTTAACTTAAAATAAATGTTCTATCCAGGTGGCAGACTTTGTGTTGGGTAACTGGTCGTTATGTAATAACCGTTTACCCAGCCAACTGATCCTGTTGGGATCATGACCTTCAGCCACTTACCGACACCATCCCTTCCGACTAGCATGAGATGGGTACCACCGTTAACCACAGCGATTGTGCGGTAATTTGTTCCAGGACCGCTGCGCACATTCAAAGCGCCGGAATTAACGATTCCTACCGGCTGAGTCGATGGGTTAGATGGTGGCATTGGTTTTGGTTGCTGCATGGTCTCTGCAAATGGCAGGCTTGTATATGGAAACTCAGAGTAAACGTAGTAGCGCTTGACCCAACCAGCAGCACCTCCATGGGTCCTAACCAAATACCAAGTACTTCCACTACTCCTGGCAACAATGTATAGCTCAGTACCTTGGGGCAGGACGGCGATAACAGGATGGTTTGTTCCCGGACCACTGCGCATATTTAGGTAAGGAGACTTTACGACTCCAACCGGATAAATGACATCTCCCGATGGTGGCATAGGGGCGGGAGGTGGCATCGATCCCGGAGGTGGCATGGGATTCGGCGGTGGCAATGGATGTGTTGGTTGGCCTGGTTGTCCATCGAGCATTTCCCACGTATACCCAGCCACGGCCTTGCCACCAAACTCGTAGTATTCGACCAGCAGCTTGTGGGGACCTTTGCTTAGTTTTACATCAGCCTGAACTGTCCGAACCTTTCCATCCTGCCAATCGTCAATTATAATCATACCGTCAACCCAAGCACGCATCCCATCATCCATAGTGGCCTTGAACCGGTAAGTTCCAGGCTCAAAATAATGCGTGCGAGTCCAGCGGGCTGAGAAACTGTCTATATTGACCACTGGATCCGGAGAAAGACCCTCCCAGTCATGATCGATGGCTGATTCCTGACGTACAAGTACGGGATTTCCCTGAAGATCACGGTTGTTCCAGTAACTCGCCGTCCAAGAATCTCCGCTTGCCAATAGGGCATTGGGACCAATGAAGAGCATTAGTGCGGCGGCAATCACCATTCCGACCGCAAGCATTCCCCAAAACAGGGCTGTTTTTCGTTTACGTAACAGCATCTTGAACCTCCTTGATGTGGTCGTTGCGATCCTACAGGAACAATGACCCTTGAATTCATTATGTCGATATAAGCTTACATAATATACTTCATTTTCCCTTGTTTTGTAAAGGGTAATCAAGAAATTGGCTCTATTTTCCCTGCTTGTTCACGAAAAAAGGGGATTATTTGGTACGGAAGGGGAAGCTAGACCAATTCTCGATAATCGCCCACCCGTTTTGTAAACTTGATGTCATCGAGGTGTTCCAGCAGGGCAATAGCATATTTTCGGCTTGTTCCTAGTAAATCCCGAGCTTCGGCAGCATTGATGCGTTGATTCTCAACAAGGAACTTGTTGAGCAGGCCACAAGCGGCTTTGTATTGGCTGTCGAGATAGACCACATCGCTGCTTATCTGATGTAGTTGGCCAAGGTCGACGAGAGCATGGTAGATATCATCACCGACGTCGTTTTTGCTCTCCTTCACTGAAGGTGAGTTTATGCCTTTGGAAAGATGATTTTTCGTGAGACGGTCAATAGCCTCCTGCTGATGAGCCGAAAATTGGATCTTATGCTGTGGTAAATAGACTAAGGGACCTTCTTCAACCAACAATCCTGAACGACCGCTTTCTTCAATTAGGGAGTTGAAAATGGGGGGAGCGATTCTGAGGCGGCTGCGCAACTCCTCACGAGGTATGCCGCGGCGCAGTGGTTTCTCGCTATGAAAGCTGCGTACGATAGCAATTGATCTATCTTGAAGCTGTTGCCAACCTGCTCGAGAAAGCATCCATTTTCCAAGGGAAACAATAAGCTGCTGCTCGGCAAGAGTTACCAGCGAGGCTTCGGCGGTTGGACTATCGAGGTTTGATTGCTGGATAAGATTTGAGCGTGCTACTGGTTCTAGGCGCACCAATGTTTCATAAAGCAGTTCATCTGGTGTTCCATGGGCAAGCGTCTGCAACCGCTCTTGAACATCTGGACGGAATCTGCGGTGGCGCCGTCCAGGATGTGGATCGAGGACATGACCGCCACCAAGGGTAATGGCAGGTGAAGGGCGCCGCAGTATGAATCTATCTCCCCGAGCGATGGCGATCGGCTCTGTAAGAGCAAGCTGAAGCCAACCTGTTTGAGCAGGATCAATCTGTTTGCCGCCTATAATGCGTGTGCGGGCAACGACCTCTGCGGATCCAACAAACAGTTTGACTTGTTCATTGTGCTTAAGCGGTACGCCAGCGTCAGAAAGTTGGCGATATTGAGCGTCGAATAAAATTGTGTCCTCAACGGTTCCCGTCGCGGCGACGACATCTCCGCGCTGCAGTTCTTGCTTCTCAATACCAGTCAAGTTGATAGCCACACGGCTGCCGGGCAAGGCAATATTGAGTTTATGTTTGTGAGTTTGTAAACCTCTGATTCGTGCTTTTTTGTTCCCAGGTAGGACTTCTACTTGATCACCAACGTGAAATCGGCCGTCAATAAGCGTTCCGGTTACGATATTGCCAAAGCCGCTGAGGGAAAAAACACGATCAATAGGGAGCCTTGGCTTGCCTATATCGACGCGGTCTGGCGCTGCCGCCAATTTTTTTTGGAGCAGCACTTTTAGCTCCTCAATTCCTTCTCCACTAAATGCCGAAAGCGGCAGAATCGGAGCGTCTTCTAGAACGGTACCGATTAGGACCTCGCTGACGTCCAATATAACCAGTTCGAGCCAGTCAGGATCATCAATCAAATCGATTTTGGTCAGGGCAATAATGCCCGTGGAAACCCCCAATAGGTCTAGGATTGCGAGATGTTCACGAGTTTGCGGCATGACCCCTTCATCTGCCGCAACAACGAACAAGGCGAGATCGATTCCGCCGATTCCGGCCAACATGTTCTCGATGAAATCTCTATGTCCGGGAACATCTACGACGCCGACTTCTTCGTCAGCCAAGGATAGCCAGGCAAAACCGAGATCGATGGTCATCTCGCGCGCTTTTTCCTCAGCGAGGCGATCTGGATCGATACCGGTCAATGCTTTTACTAGTGTGGATTTACCATGGTCTACATGCCCGGCAGTACCGATAACGTGCAAGTTAAACAGCTCCTATTATTCTTCGCGGACCTGGACCATTGTAGGTTGGCGCCGGCGATTTGGATTCTGGGCCATTGCCTTGTCGATTTCTTCCAGCCATACTCGGGGGATTAGCTTAATCGCGTCGGCTTGGGCTGTCTGTATGCGCCAGAGCATATCTTTATCTTCTTGAATCTTGGAGATGGCGCTGTCGATTTCCAGAATCTGATCCTGAACCTGCTTTTCCGATCTTCCAGCCGCTATCCATCGCTGTTCGACATCAGCCTCTGCGCTGCGCCACTTCTGCTCATCCTTGAGTATGAAACCGTCCCACCTGGATTGCATGCGGTTCAGCTCCATTTTTAGCAAATCGGCCAATTCTTTTTGTACAGCTTCAATTTGCTTCTGCCATTCAGAGAACGTTTGCAGCGTCAGTTTTGCCTCTTGATATTGGTCCGAATAATTAACCCACTCTCTACTGAATTGGCCGAGCGAATCTTTCTGCTCGTTCATTTCATAGCGCCATTTTTCCAACTGCTTGTTGCGTTCATGCTCGCCAATCTGGATCTGTTCCGCCCACTTCTTGATGATCTCCCTTTGCTCGATTTGAGCGTCAACAAGATCTTGACGGCTGGATTCAGCCTTGGAGAGTGTGTTGGCCAAGATATCAATGCGGTTATCGATGGGATCCCACTTTTTGTTGATTTCAAGGAGTTTTGTTTGATTTTCGCCGACTGCCTGGCTGTTTTGTTTTTCTTTTTCCTCTAAAAAGGTAAGTGATTGCTCCCATTTTGCCACCTGATTACGCAGCGGTGTGATGCTATTCTGTAGAGTACCGATGAGGTTGGATAAACGTGAGTCTTCGGTAAGACGAAGTTCCATTTCATGTTCAAGCCGGCCGATGGCGGGTAGTTCTTGGCGCACGTCCGAGATTTCGCGAACCATGGTTTCATGTTCGATGCGCCGCAGGCGATCCATTTCCTTCTCGCCTTGGACGCGCCTTCTGTCGTACTGCTCAATGAGTTCTACCATTTCATCTCTGAATTTGGCCAACTGGACATCAATCTCGGAGATACGCGCCAGCTGCGCGGTGGTACTGGCCAACTTTCGTTCAAGATCTTGAATTCGTTCTTCCCTTCCAACAAGTTTGCGTTCAAGGAGGCTGAATCGTTGTTCAAGCTCGGCCAGCTTGCGCGCCGATTTCCGGCGTTGTTCATCCATCCACTCGATGCGTTTTATAACTTCTCCATCTTTTGACTGTTGCGGGGTTTTTGTGCTGCTTGCCATGATAGTCAGTCTCCTCTAAAGACTCATAAGGCATCGTATTCTGAGGCATTATAACTTGCTAGACCACACTTTGCGAAAGCACACATACCCATTTCAGACAGCCGAATCTTCCAGTCCCCTTCCTCTGAGAACAACTTAAGCGCCCCGTGGACGCAATTCATAGGTGAAACGAATCTGACATTTGAATGATAACAGCCTACAATCTTACTATGCGCATCGGAATCGACTGCCGGCTACCTACCTTCCAGATGGGCGGCATAAGCCAGTCTATTTTGCACCTTCTACCAGCATTGGTGGGGGTGGACAGAGAGAACGACTATATCCTTTTTCACAGCAGGAAGGAGGGCAGGTCGTTTATTCCGCAGAACGCTCCGCTCTTTCAGAGGAGAAACCTCTGGACGCCATGCCACCACCGCATTGAGCGCTGGGCGCTGGCAGTGGAGCTTCTAGGTGATAGGCTGGATGTATTTCACAGTCCTGATTTTATTCCTCCAATAGGGGGCGCTAAGAGACGGATTATCACGATCCATGATTTAAACTTTATTTACTATCCTCAGTTTCTTACAGCCGATAGCAGGCGCTATTATCTTGACCAAATCGAGTGGGCGGCGAATTCCGCGGATCATATAGCTGTTGACAGCCATGCAACTCGCAAGGATGTCATCGATCAGTTGGGTGTTCAACCAGAAAAAGTGTCAACCGTCTACCTGGCAGCAAATCCGCTGTACGAGAGGGATTATTCTCATAAGGCAGTAGAGGAGACATTGAAGAAGCATGGACTACCAGAGGGTTTTATTCTGGCGGTTGGGACGTTGGAGCCACGCAAAAACTTACCCATGCTGATTAGGGCTTATGCTCAGATGCGTGAAGAGAAACACCTGGATGTACCACTCGTTCTCGTGGGCAGAAAGGGATGGTTATTTGAAGGGATCTTCGATGATATCGAGAATCTAAATCTGGAACGATATGTTAGACACCTGTCGGGTGTATTTGATGAGGAGCTGGCACAGCTGTATCATGCGGCAGGAGTTTTGGCTACACCCTCCCACTACGAAGGATTTGGTCTGCCAGCATTAGAGGCGCAGCATTGTGGCTGCCCCGTTGTCGTTAGTGATCGTGGCTCCCTGCCGGAAATTGTGGGGCAAAAAGGCACGATTCTCGATGCAGATGATACCAGGGCTTGGGTGGATACGTTGACAGAGGTGCTGCGGAACAAAGAATTGAGAAAAATCATGACTGAGAGAGGGAAAAGGCAAGCTCGTTTGTTCAGTTGGGAAGAAACCGCCAGGAAAACTAAGAAACTTTATCTGGGGGAATTATGAGCCGAGTGCTGTTGCTTACTCCACAACTGCCCTATCCACCCCAACAGGGGACGAGCCTCCGCAATTTCCATATCATTCGAGGGCTGTCGGACCGGCATCATGTCACATTGTTAAGTTTTAGGCAAGATGACGAGGAACAAAGATTTGAGCAGGAAGGTCCGCTGCTTGAGATGTGCCAAAGAGTGCTATCCATACAGGCTCCACCGGCTAGAACGACGGGTAGACGCTTGACCCAAATGGTGACAACATCGGTTCCAGATATGGCGAAGCGGCTGGACAGCAGACTGTTCGAAATTACGCTCAAGCGGCTTATGAACGAGCAGGAATTTGATGTGGTCCAAGTTGAAGGCATCGAGATGGCATGGCTGATTTCCGTCATTCGGCAGGTGAAGGATAGTCAAAAAATCGTATATGATGCCCATAATGCGGAAGCACTGCTTCAATATCGTGCCCTGAAAGCGGATTTGCGGAAAGTCAGACGATGGCCAGCAGCAGCTTATTCCTGGGTGCAACAGCACCGGCTGCGGAAGTTTGAGAAGTGGATCGGTGATCATGTGGATTGGATAACGACCGTTAGCCAAGTTGATAAAGACAATTTGGCCAGCCAGCTTGGACAAAGCAGGATTTCGGTAATACCCAACTGTATAGATGTGGCGGAATATAATCGCCAAGCTCGATCGATTCTTCAGAGTGAAGAAAAACAAGATTTTGACCTGGTTTTCATTGGCAAAATGGATTACCGGCCGAATGTGGATGCTGTGATTTGGTTTGCCGACGCCGTATGGCCCAAGATTGTGGCAAAACAAAAGGGCATCACCCTGGCTATCGTGGGTCAGAAACCGCATACACGGCTGGACCGGCTACATGAGGTTCCGGGAATAACAGTGACGGGATGGGTTGATAAAGTGCAGCCATATTTAGATGGATCGCGAGTTTTCATCATGCCCTTCCGGGTTGGGAGTGGCACGCGTCTTAAGTTAATCGAGGCCCTGGCAGCTGGCAAGGCTGTGATCAGCACGACCTTGGGGGTTGAAGGGTATCCTGTAAAGGATGAACAGGAACTAATGCTGGCCGATTCCGCGAGTGAAATGGCTGACAAGACGGTGCGTTTGCTGAAAGATAAAGCGTTGAGAAATCAGCTGGGGAAAGCAGGGCGAGAATTTGCCAGGCAGTACGATTGGCGAAAAGTAATCCCGTTGTTTGATGAGGTATATGATACCATAACCTAGCCAGCGACGGGCTTACACAAAACAAGCCAGGCACCTTGATGGTATCTGGCTTGTTTTGTGTGGTGGAGACACCTAGTTCAAGGTTAACCCCGCAAGGAACTTGATGGGGTCTCGGTCGGATCCGGCTCCTGACCTGGCCATGTGATGTCGGCCCTGCCAAGCGCCTGATCATCGGCACTAGTATCTGGTGTCGCGTTGGGTGGCAACAGTTCCGGTGGCGGCATGTGTGGCCATGCTACTTCCACTGCGTGACATATGCCTCTGGTCATCCACCCATATTGTGTTCCAGGGGCTGGGTTAACAATTCTCATGGAGATGCGTGGGCCTCCGTCGGGAGGCACATAAAATACCTGAACATAAACGTTCTTAAATGAGATATCGATATCCTGATACCAGCCGCTATCTTTCCAGCCATCTTGCGCCTGCCAGTTGTAAAGGTGACGGCCGCCGAGTTCTCGCATTTCATATATACCGGCTTTCGCTTCGTCACCGCCAACATCGAAATTGATGCGCGAACAAGAAAGCAAACGCCATTCCTTCGTTGCCGTCGGGGTATACTCAGGTGTCACCTCGGGCGTTTCCTCAGGTTCAGGCGTAATCGGCGTGCTTGAGGGTGTCGGAGACGGTTCAATGGTTCCCGTGGGAGTCGCTGACGGTATCGGGGTTGGCCCTTCAGGCGTCACCGTAGGTTCCGGCGGGGATTCACATTTATTGAGCCAAATACCGATACTATCTTTGGCGTGGAGGCGGAGTTCGCCACTGGAATCTGTGGTGAAACTGCCACCGGTGACAAAGCCCTGGTTCATATCATAAATGGGGTCACCGTCAACATAAAAAGTATTGATGCGATCATCTGGATCGTCATCAATAGCCGCAAACTCAATGTCACAATCATCAGGGACGGGGCCGAAGCTTACCCACGTTTTATTGTGGGCTGCCGGCGGTCCTGCAGAGGAGGCCCATACGCGCTCATTGGCGGCAGCTGTATAGGAAGGACCCGGTTCCTGTTCGAACCTAAAAGGAGCAAGCCGTTTGACAATGAAGTGCCTGCCATCCTCAACCGTATAACTGCCACCCTCGCCCAAGTATTCCAAACTGGGGAGGGCATTCATTCTATCTATTTGTCGTAGCGACAGCCCGATCATCAACATGACCAGGGCCATCACCACAATTGTTACTGACCGTTTCATCTCCATCCACCACCTTTGACCTTGACAGCCGTTGCTGGCTGTTACAGGGTTAGTTACAGTGCCACAACACTGTGATAACAAATGATATATGGAAACAGTGTAGCATGATTTAGACGGTCAAAAAGCGGAATTGAGCCTATTTTGCGTCTATTTCACTTGTCCTAAACGCAAATTTTACGTCAACTGTGCGAGGATTTAACTTATATGCGAATTTGTCTTATTTAGGGCAGTTGCTGAGGCGTTCTATCCCTGTATCGGTCACCAATACCAGGTCCTCGATACGGACTCCTCCCCAGCCAGGCAGGTATATTCCAGGCTCGATGGTAATTACCATGTTCGCTTCAATTTCCTGTGCAGGACGCACGGAAGATAAAAATGGCTCTTCATGAATATCGAGACCGACATTGTGACCCAGGCCATGTGGGAAGTTGTCACCATAGCCGCCGGTGGATATCACGTCCAGGGCAAAGTTGTGTGCGGACTGAGAATCGACGCCTGGCCCGATTTGATTGGCGGCTGCCTGCAGTGCAGCGAGAACCAAATTATAAATGGTCGTAAATTGATCGTCAGGCCGGTCGCCGAAAAAGAATGTACGGGTGAGATCGCTTTTATAGCCGTTGATTTCAGCGCCCATATCAACCAATACTATTTCGCCATCCTGCAGCCGTCTGCTTCCGGGGTGATGATGGGGGAGGGCGCTGTTGCTGCCGAAGGCGACAATAATCGGAAAGGCCATACCTGTGGCTCCAGATTCGCGCATTGTTTTTTCGAGCTCCCAAGCCAGTTCCTGTTCTTTCATACCCACTTGAAGTAACTGGGGCACCTTGGCCATGGCTAGATCGGTCACGGCTGCGGCAGCGCGGATGATATCGATCTCGCTGGCTGTTTTTTTCTGCCGCAAGGGTTCCACCGGTTTTTCCAGCGGAACCCACTTTTTACTGGTTATGCTGCGCAGCTTGTTGGCGTCTGTGAGCGTAATTTGATGAGATTCGATGCCAATACGCTGAGCTGTGGAAGATTCCACGAGGGCAATGATATCTTCGTCACGGCGTTTATCCTGATAGAGCTCGAAATCCGGCGCTTCATTGCGTGCTTGTTCCCAATAGCGGGAATCAGTGGCCAAAATCGCATTATCAGCGGTGATGAGCAGTCGACCTGCGGATCCGGTAAAGCCACTAAGCCAACGGCGATTTGTCGGACTGTCGATTAAAACAGCGTCAACGGCCCACATGGGAAGCTGTTCCCGTAAGAGCTGCAAACGATTTTGAATGGCGTTGGTCATGGCTTAATTCTCCAGTTCGTTGTTCAAAATGGCGCGAATTACAGCGATCATCGTAGCATAGGTAGGATCCATTCCATAATAAGAAAGATTTTGAGCACCTAGATTTTTCCCTTTGCTAAAAGGTGTGTCAGAAGCGTAATGAACAATTCCTATGGGAAAAGGAGAATTTTGCAGGTTCACTAATTCATTATATGGATGACGTGTAGGCCTTGCCATCTCGTAGACCCCACTTAGATAGGGTCCAGCCTCCATTTCCATATCGGTATACCCTTCCTGATAAAAGATGGCCATGTAGCCCTCGTTCTGTAAATAGGTCCCAGGAACGGTGATGGCCTTTTGGTTATCCATTACGGTTCCATAGGAAAGGAAAGGGGCGACGTTGTTGGCGTTGATATCATTCTTAAAAAGGTAGGTGTTCAAGGAGTGCTCGTCATGAACAACATTGGGAATCATGACATCGCCAACACGGCCGTTGAGCGTAGCCGCTTTACCCATGACGTAAACGCCTCGAACATCAGCGACGTTGCGGGCGATTTCGGTCAGCACCTGATATGCAGCCATACCAAGTGGGTAATCGATATTGACAATTAAGGCATCACTATTGGCCAGCTTGTCATCGTTGGCACAGCGAACGCGGGGATCGAAAAGATCGGGTTTTAGCTGGCGTACATTGAACACTTGTACCTCGATGTCGAAGGCGTGTTCGCTGGGGATGCGAGCAATACCCAGTGCCTCTTCGTGTGCTATTTGTAATTCTTGATCGCTGGGATTGGCGGCCTGGTATTTCTTGAACACATAGTACAGAAAATTCTCAAGGCTGCTCGGCACGTTGCTCAGCAAGATATCCTGATGTTCGCGGTAGAGCTCGGTGGCGTGGCTCTCTTCAATAAAGTTGTGCAGCCTTGGAGCGATAGTTAGGGCATAGCCGCTCAATAAATTGGCCATGCTGTGCGTATTGCTGGAGACAAAATAGACAGGTCGCTCTGCGAACGGGATGTTGGGCAATTTTCTTTCGACCTTTAGCCACCAACGCCTTGTTGCTCTTTTGTAGTCTGCGAGTGAACCAGCTAATGATCGAATAGAAATAGATTTTCTGTTGTTAGCTATGGACAAGAGTTGGTTGGCGGTGTCTTCTGTCCATATTTGACTCAAGCGACCCAGTTCTACAGCAGGGATGCCGGAGAGTCTAGAGAGTTCCTGCAGCTCAGAAGTAGACGGATCGCCATCACCGGCAATGATAGTTTCCAAGAGATCGATGACGAAAGGTGAATTCAGTCGGTAATGGAGCTTGTGCTGCTCTATTTGATAAGCGGTGAGAATGGGCACCAGGTCATCGATATCGGAGCGGCTGGCAATATAGACGGCAAGTGTGCCCCGGCCATCGGAGAAGCTGCGACGCCGGCGCCCTGGAGCAAGGGCAGACTGCCAGTCTTCCACGTCAAAGCCGTGCTCATGAAATACACGTTCCGACTGCCCCATGATTACCGTTTCAATCTCGTTGATGCACTGTGGTAGGCGGAAGACTGAGTAGATGAATGCATCAAAGTCTGGTTCAAGATCGTTGGCTTTCACATGAAGCGCGGAGTGCATCCGTTTATGCGCTTCGGCGAGGGTCTGAATTTGGACGGCCCGCGAACTACGCAAAAGCGAGTAATAGGTCCGCAAATAAAGGTTGATTTCTTGATTTCCTGAGCTAGGGACTGTGCGCATCATAGCTAATGGTTTTATTCTCCCCGACGCCTCACCTGGCCGTACCATTTCGACTCGGAATGGCTCTGATGAAGGCACTCCCTTTGGAGTAGACAAGATCAGGGTAGAACTTGGATCCTCCCGGTTCCTTCGATTACTTCGCCGACTACTGTGCCATCCGGACAATGCTCTTGAAAGCAGCCGACCTCATGTGGAGCTAATGCCACCAGCAACCCTCCCGAGGTTTCTGGAGTGAACAGCATATCGCGCATGAGGGTAGATATGGTGGGGTCGAAATCAATGTGACCGTCAAAGAAGCGCATGTTGTTGCCCATGCCTCCAGGGAATGCTCCAGCCTCGCCATAGGAGGCGGCCCCGGGAATCCAAGGCAATTTGCGTACATGAAAGCGAAAATCTACCTGGCCAAATGAGGCCATTTCGCGGGCATGTCCCAGTAGACCGAAACCGGTAATATCAGTGAGAGAGGTGGCATTGGCCATACGGGCAGCCTTAGCGGCAGATTTGTTTAGCTTCTTCATGCTATCTACGGCGGAGGCGACATGTTCGGCAGCGGCTTGTTGGCGTTTGAGAGCCGTGGTTATGACACCGACGCCAAGGGGCTTAGTCAAGAGAAGAACATCACCAGGCCTGGCGCCGCCTTTGATTTTCACATCCCGAGGATGAATAATACCTGTGACGGCGAGACCATATTTTGGTTCTTTATCATTGACACTGTGACCGCCAACGACGACGGCCCCGGCCTCAGCTACTTTCTCGGCGCCACCGCGCAGGATATCACGCAGAATCTCAGGACCCAGATTATCAGGATAGGCGATCAGGTTAAGGGCAAAAAGCACCTCGCCGCCCATGGCGTAGATGTCGGACATGGCATTGGCGGCAGCAATAGCCCCGAAATCATAAGCATCGTCGACGACCGGGGGAAAGAAATCGGTTGTGGAGATGATCGCCTGCTGATCGTTTAAGCGGTACACGGCAGCATCATCCGCTTTTTCCAAGCCAACCAGAAGATCAGGAAAGGCAGATGCGGTAAATGTTTTTCTAATTGGTTCTATGGCTTGTTCAAGCTCCGACGGAGCCAATTTTGACGCTCAACCAGCGCAAGAAGCCAAGGAAGTCAGACGAATCTGTTTTCCGCTCATGTGAGCCTCCAATGAATATTTGTAGTACGCAAAGTATACATCATGCCAATGACCTCGCAATTCCAATTGACGATGCCTGATGTGAAAAATATAATGCGTTCTGTATGAGACAAAAAGGACTTTCAATAATTGAAGATCTGGTCCAAGAGATGGTTGAAGGCACCTTCGGCCGTCTAATTGGTGGTCGTTTGGAACCATTGGATGTGGCTAACTATTTAGCCAAGGCCATTGAGGACGATGAGCGAAGCGGACAGATGATCAGGCGGTACGTGGTTGTCCTAAACATAGAGGACCTCCAGGTTTTAAGAAGCGAAAATCCGCGCCTGACAGAGGATCTTGCGGATGCAGCCCAGCATATAGCCAGGCAAATCGGAGTAGAAAGTGAGGATCAAGTATTCGTTGTGTTGGCAGCGGACCCGAAGCTGAAGCGTCGTCAACTGCGAATAGAAGCCGGGCCTATCGAAGATGAGACGATAGACCAGCAGATCACGCAAACCTTCGGACAAGTAAAGCAGGACGAAAGACCGTCGGCCGATCTTCAAGCGTTAGACGCATACCTTATCGTCCAAGGTCGAAGGCACTTCCCTCTCGAAAAACCTTTGATCACGATTGGGAGACGAATTGAAAATGATGTTGTCCTGGACTTGCCATCAGTCAGCAGGCAGCACGCACAGATACGCTGGCGTTTCGGGAATTTCGTTTTTTATGATATAAGCAGCCGAAGCAGCACGATGGTAAATGGCTATCCGGTGCGCGAGTATGTGCTGCGACCAGGCGATGTTTTGGCTTTGGGCGATGCCCTGCTAATTTACGGTGAGGGAATTGCCGACAAATCTGATAAGGACTCCATGGACTCAGAAGATGACGGTACGCAGACGCTCTCTCTAAAGAAGCGATGAACCAACTGTTTCTGCTATATGGACTCAGGCTGCTGAGCGCTGTTGTACTGCTTGCGTTTATTGTGCTCTTAGCCTGGCTTGTTTATCAAGACCTACGCCTTTCATCTACGAGCGTTCAACAGCAGCGGGTATTCGGACATTTGCGGGTCATCGCCAGCGAAGATACAGAGCTTGGTGAAGACATGCTGTATCCCCTGCTGCCGGTAACCAGTATTGGCCGTGCGCAGGGTAACACAATTGTCATTGACGATGGTTTTATCTCCAGCCATCACGTCCTAATCAATCTGCGCGAAGGACAGTGGTGGTTGGAAGATATGGGATCGCGGAACGGCACATTCTTGAATGACCACCATTTGGTTGAACCGGCTGTAATCAGCTGGGGAGACATCATTGTTATGGGCAGTACTCAGCTTACAATTGAGCCCGATCCAAGCAGCTGATCAGTGACTTAATGGGATTGCAGCGAATATGATGGTAATTAATTTTATTGTGTTCCTTTTGGGGGCGTTTCTGGTCATAATGACCGTTGTCTCAGCGATTAGGACGCTGATCTTGCCGCGCGGAAGCCGGGATATCATCACGAACCTGGCCTTCAAGTCTATCTGGTTGGTTTTTCTCCCTTTGCTTAGATTCTCGCGCAGCTATGAACAGCGCGACCGGGTCATGGCCTTCTATGCGCCATTGACGCTGATGCTGCTTCCGGCGACTTGGCTCACTCTGTTGGTCGTCGCTTATATGGCGATGTACTGGGCGCTGGGCGTGCGCCCACTTGCGGAGGCGTTCTTGCTCAGTGGATCCTCACTGTTCACGCTCGGTTTTGCCCGAGCAGAAACGCCCTTTACCCTCTTTTTGGTGTTTATGCAGGCAGCCTTAGGGTTAAGCATGGTGGCGCTGTTGATCGCCTATTTGCCTACTATGTACAATGCCTTCCAGCGCCGAGAAGAGGCGGTCAACTTGCTGGAGGTGAGGGCAGGATCTCCTCCGAGTGCGGTGCAATGGATCTTACGCGCGCATAGGATAGGGTGGCTGGAGAGGATAGGGGAGCAGTTTGGACCATGGGAGAACTGGTTTGCAGATCTGGAAGAAAGCCATACGTCACATTGGCCTTTGGTATTCTTTCGATCGCCGCAGATGGACAGGTCATGGGTTACGGCCTCAGGTGCGGTACTGGATACGGCAGCGATGTTGTTGGCCGTGGTTGACATGAAATTCGAAGACGTGGAGCCACAGCTCTGCCTGCGAGCAGGTTATCTGGCGCTGAGGCGGATTTCTGATGTGTTTGACATTTCATATAATGATCAGGCTGAATATCCTGAAGATCCAATCAGCATTACTCAAGAGGAATTTCTGGCAGCTTGCAGCGAATTGAGTGCAGCGGGTTTAACTTTGAGGGCAGATCTCGAACAAGGGTGGCTAGATTATGCCGGGTGGCGAGTCAATTACGATCGCCCACTGCTGTCACTGGCAGCGTTGACAAAAGCACCATACGCGCCGTGGTCATCTGACCGGTCGGTTAGGGGAATGGATAAACTATCGCCTGGGTGAAATTGAATGAGAGCATATCTAAGAGATGATTATGATAAGCGACCCGATCTATCATGGGTCTTAATCCGTAGAGTCTGGGAGTTTGCCCGACCATACCGCTGGCGCGTGGTGGGGCTGCTGATAACTATTTTGCTTATCAGTGGCATCTCCCTGATATCGCCGATTCTGTTCCGACAAATGATCGACGTCGCGATTCCTGAAGAGAATTCGCAGATGATCACGCTGCTGGCGTTGGGCATGATGGCTGTGCCATTGGTTAATGGAGTGATAGGCGTAGCCCAGCGTTGGCTTAATTCCCAAATTGGGGAGGGCGTCATCTATGATCTTCGGCGTGCTTTGTATTTGCATATGCAGATGATGTCCCTGCGCTTTTTTACTCAGACAAGAACCGGGGAGATCATGTCACGCCTTAACAATGATGTGATTGGCGCGCAACGAGCAATAAGCGATACGGCGGTAAGCATTGTGTCTAATGTGGCCAAGGTTGTGGCGACGCTGTCGATTATGTTTGCTATCGATTGGCGTTTGACTCTGCTGGGTGTGGCGGTTCTGCCGCTGTTTCTGCTGCCGACGAGGCGAATCGGGCGGCGTTTACGTGACCTGCGGCGGCGTTCGATGGTGCTGAACGCGGAGATGAATGCCACGATGAATGAAACGATGAATGTCAGCGGAGCCTTGTTGGTCAAGCTCTTCGGCCGCGAGAATTATGAGCTTGAACGTTTTAGTGAGGACGCAGAAGGGGTGCGGGACATTGGTGTGCAGCAGGCGGTGGTGATGCGCTGGTTCTTCATGTTGTTGGGTATCGTTAGCGCAATAGGAACGGCCCTGGTTTATATGGTTGGCGGGCATATGGTGTTGGCGGGCACGTTTACCATAGGCACGATTGTGGCCTTTGCGGCCTATCTGGGACAGCTATATGGACCGCTGACATCTTTAACAACGGCTCCGGTCGAGTTCGCACAAAGTATGGTCAGTTTTGAACGCGTGTTTGAGGTTTTGGATACACCAGTCGAGATTCAAGAGAGGCCAGATGCCCTGGCGCTCGAGAGGGTGAATGGCAGAATTGAGTTTGATCAGGTGTGCTTTGACTATGAGTATCTCGATGAAGGGAAGTCCGCAGGGCTGCAAGAGGTCGTGCGCTATGGATGGCGAGGTGGAGGAGAAGCGCTCCTGCAGCGTGGAAAGGAGCAGGTGGATACGGATATTGGTGGTGAGGAGAACGCTGAAGAGCGGCAAAGATGGGCTTTGAAGAATGTTACCTTCACGATTGAGCCAGGACAGTTGGCGGCCTTGGTAGGGCCAAGCGGGGCAGGGAAAACGACGATCACCTACATGATCCCCAGGCTGTACGATTCGACAGATGGGAAGGTAAAGGTTGATGGACATGATATTCGCCAGGTGACGCTGCAGTCACTTGCGGACAATATCGGGATGGTGACACAGGAGACCTATTTGTTTTATGACACGATCCGGGCCAATCTTGTCTACGCCAATCCAAAAGCAAGCGATGAGCAGATGGTTGCGGCGGCGAGAGCGGCCAATATCCACGATTTCATATTTGGGCTGCCAGATGGATACGACACAGTGGTGGGGGAACGAGGCTACCGGCTAAGCGGCGGCGAAAGACAACGGATTGCCATCGCCAGGGTGCTGCTCAAGGATGCGCGTATATTGGTGCTAGATGAGGCGACATCCAGTTTGGATTCGCTTTCCGAGGCGTTAATTCAGGAGGCTCTGACGCGATTGATGAAAGGTCGGACAAGTTTGGTAATCGCCCATAGGCTCTCTACTATTTTGGCGGCGGATGTGATTCTGGTTATGGAACACGGCCGATTGGTGGAACAGGGGACGCATGGTGAACTATTGGCTCAAAATGGGCTATATGCGGAACTGTTTGAGACGCAGTACCGGCACGGATTGGCATGATGCGTGCTGAGCATCGAATTGAAGCGGGTGGTTAAACATCGAAAACGATGATGATGTCGTTTATGTTTTTTTCCCGGAAACGGTATCGTTTCTAACTGAGAACTGAGAACTCGGGGTTGAAAGGTTGTTTAGTTGATTTCAGTTGTTTTTTCTGTGGAAAACAACTAGATGGCATAGTATTAGTTCGATAGTTTATTAGTTCGGTAGGTTGTTAAGGAACAGAAAGAGGAGCCGGTGGGGATTGAAGAATTGGCGCCGACCCCGAATATGTGGGTATTGGCGTCATTATAACATAGAACATATGTTCGTGTCAAAATTCGTTTTGATATGGGTAAGCGTCATGATCGTTGATACTAGGTGCAAGGGAAAAATAGGCAAAGCGGTGATCTGTTGAAGTGGTGAATTGTTAACAGGAATTGCTAGTGTTGCCGATTTTGGCCAAAGAAGCCGGCAAAGGTCGCTGAAAAGACGCGGAGGATGTAGTAAAAAGGAATGGATGTTTATACTGAAGGTTTCCCGATTAATTTTGCGGGTATGGCCAATGAGGGGGCTGTGGTCACGAAAGGGAAGGCACGATTTACACTCTTGACCTCACGGCTGCTGCGTTTGGAGTATAGTCCGTCCGGGGACTTTGAAGACCGGCCGAGCCAGGCATTCTGGTATCGAAAACAGGAGGTGCCTAGTAATGAATTTCGCCGGCGTGATGGCTGGTTGGAAATTGAAACGGAGCATCTGGTCTTACGGTACCATGAAGAAGGTGATGGCTTTATTGCCAATGGGTTAAGCATTCTGATTAAAGAGAGTGGGGTCAGGTGGCACTTCGGCGAGAGAGACCCATTGAACCTGAAAGGTACAGCTCGCACTTTGGATGATATTGATGGAGCCATCGATTTGGGAGAGGGGCTGATTTCGCGCAGCGGCTGGTCTCTTTGGGATGACAGCGAGCAGCTTCTATTTACTAAAGAGGGCTGGCTGACGCCGCGTGCCGGCGAAGAAGGATATCGCGATCTCTATTTCTTTGGTTATGGGCAAGATTATTACGGCTGCCTGCGCGATTTCTGCAAGATAGCTGGGCCGGCGCCGATGATGCCACGTTGGGCGCTGGGGAACTGGTGGAGCCGGTACTGGGCCTATTCCGCTGCTGAACTGCTGGCATTAATGGATGATTTTAAGCAGCGCGAGATTCCCCTGTCGGTCTGCATTGTGGATATGGATTGGCATATCGTAGATACAGGGAACCAATGCAGCGGCTGGACGGGGTATACGTGGAACCGGGAGCTGTTCCCAAACCCTGCGGCTTTTATCCGAGCATTGCATAAGAGGGGTCTGAAAACGGCACTTAATCTGCATCCGGCAGAGGGTATTCACAGTCATGAAGCACAGTATGGCAGATTGGCAGCAGCGTTGGGAATAGACCCAGAGTTTGAGGAACCAATTCCTTTCGCCATTGGTGATCCACAGTTCACAAAGGCATATTTTGAAGAACTGCACCATCCTTATGAAGCGGAGGGCATTGACTTCTGGTGGCTGGATTGGCAGCAGGGAAAGATGTCAGGACTGCCAGGTCTTGATCCCCTGTGGTGGCTGAACCATCTGCACTTTTATGACCTGGCGAGGAATGGGGATAAACGGCCATTTATCTTCTCCCGCTGGGGCGGTCTGGGCAATCACCGCTACCCCATTGGTTTTTCGGGAGATACCCATGTGACTTGGGAATCGTTAGCCTTCCAACCCTATTTCACGGCGACGGCGGCCAATGTTAATTACGGCTGGTGGAGCCATGATATCGGCGGGCATATGTATGGGGAAGAAGAAGGCGAACTCTACGCGCGCTGGGTCCAGTTTGGTGTTTTCAGCCCCATATTGCGGCTGCATTCGACCAATAATCCCTACCATGAACGACGGCCGTGGGGGTACGACGCGGAGATTGAGCGCGTTTCCTCAAATGCGCTGCGCCTGAGGCACCAATTCATTCCTTACTTGCAGTCGATGGCCTGGATCAATCACCATGAAAGCGTACCACTGGTGCGACCGATGTATTATGAGCACCCAGAAGATGAACAGGCGTATCACTGCCGCAACCAATATTTGTTTGGCAGCGAATTGATCGTGGCTCCGTTTACGACACCTGCTGATCCCGATACGCGGTTGAGCCGGCAGGTCGTCTGGCTACCGGCTGGAGATTGGTTTGACTTCTTCAGCGGTGAGCGGATGTTTGGTGATGGATGGCAGGTAATCTATGGCAGCCTGGATGATATCCCTGTATTCGCCCAAGCGGGAGCAATCATTCCCTTGGCAGTTGATAGCGAATCAGGCGAGGTTAGCAAAAATGCACTTGATGAAATACATGTTTTCCCTGGCCAGTCAGGATCATTCACATTGGTGGATGAAGAGGGCGCCGAGGCCTTCGTTGTCTCTACTGTTTCCCAAGAATGGACTGAAGAGAGCTGGCGGATCGAAATTGAAGCGACTAGCTCCACCGGCTCAGGCGTCCAATATGACGTCGTTCTTCGCGGAGTAGAGTCTGGTGTAACAGCGCAGATTGAGTGCGGCCAAGGGGTTTTGGAGGTTGAATGTGTTTATGATGTAAAAAGTAAGTCGGCGCGAACAGGGCATTTGGATGTGCCTGAGGGCAGCAAAGTGACCTTATCGTTGAAGCGAGGCGGACTGCTTTTGGCAGCGGCGGACGATGCCCTAGGAAGGCAGTGCGACAAGATGCTTAGCATTATGCGCATGAACAGCAAAATCAAGCTAAAGCTGCATGAAGAGCTGCCGCGAATCATCGCCGATCCATCCCGTTTGGGCGCTTACCAATTGGCATTGTCCGAAAGCCAACTGCTAGCTTTCGCGGAAAAGATTACCGGATCCGGCGTTGAACGGGTGTTGACTTATGAAGGCGCTGGTGAGGAGATCATCCTATGGAATAATAAGATGGATGATTTGATCAGATGGACGTTTGCTGCGGTACAAAAAAATGGATTGGCACATCGCGAAAATGGAGAGCTACCGAAATTTGCTGTCCTATCGATTAAAGTAAACGGAGTTTCCTATCAATCAGGAAGCCAACCATTTCTCGGGAGGCAGTCAATTGCCGCTTGGTTTGAGAGTCTTGTGGAGCGAATTCCGCGCGAACCGATCCAGGATATCGAGGCCACTGTGCAATTCGATATCACGGGTGATAATGGCTGCCAGAAGCATCTGGAAATGGATCGAGGAGAATTGCGTTTGAATGAAGGAAAGCACGGGCAGCCGTCTGTTAGCGTTCAGGCAAGCTCAGAGGCCTGGTTGGCTTTAATCAATGGTGACAAAGGAGCCGAAGAGATGTTTTTGGGGGGTAATTTGCAAATAGGCGGCAGTTTTGAAATTTTGGCTGGAATTGTAGATGTCTTCACCTTTACCTCTCCGGGACATTTTCCAGGAGTAACCTGGCGGCTGGACGTCAATTATCTAGATGCTTATGTGCACAAGTTGGGAACTAATTAAGACGGAAGCATTTTGGCGTAGGAGGATAGGTTATGTCGGAAAGTGTTGCGGCGACTACGATTGGCGTGGAAAAAGAAGGAAGTCCCAAAGAAAAACGAAATCTTAGGACGATGTTCGCTCTTTCGTTTGGATATTTGATTGACCAGGGGGAAGGGCAGGCGATGTCGGTGTTGTTTCCGACCTTGCAGTCGTTATGGGGGCTTAGTTACACGCAGCTAGGCCTTATCGGTACAATTCGCAATTTGCTGCAATCGATAACGGCACCTTTCTGGGGCTATATTGCCGACCGTTACCCGCGCAAGAATGTGATCATATTCGGCACTGGATTATGGGGAATCTGGACGCTGCTTATAGGGTTTTCGCAAAATTATGGACAGCTGCTGACGCTGCGGGCGATCTCGGGTATTGGGCTGGGCTGCCTGATGCCGGCGGTCTTCTCGCTGATCTCGGACACTTATCCACCGCACAAGCGAGGGCGTGCGCTGGGCATCCTGGAGGGGTTAGGCGTGCTAGGTATTGTCATTTTTACCCTGGCCTTGGGGATGCTGGCCACGGAGGAATTGTGGCGGTGGGGATTTTTCATGTTGGGTGGGCTGAGTGTTATTTCGGGTCTTCTGGTCTGGTTTCTTGTAGAAGAGCCTATACGTGGAGCGGCGGAACCGGAGCTTGCGGGAAAGATAACGGCCGAAGATGCAGCGCGTTACAGCGTCAAAATCGCAGATATTCCCATCCTGCTGCGTATTCCCACGATCTGGGTGGCGATTGCTCAAGGCCTGGCGGGGGCGATGCCCTGGGTGGTGTTGGGTCTCTATATGATCACCTGGCTGGTGAATGACCGCAATATGGACGAGCAGGCGGCGACAATTGCTTTCGCGACAATTGTGATTGGCACGGCGGCGTCTAATGTTATCGGTGGATTCTTGGGGGATTGGGCGGATAAGAAAAGCCCGAAATACGGCCGTGTAGTTGTCGGTCAAGTATCGATTATTGCGGGCATCCCATTGACCTATATCTTGTTTACGCAGACCGAGGATTGGTCCTTTGGGGCGATTGTGGTCTTGAGTTTCTTCACAGCTTTACTAATCAGTTGGCCGGGGAAGGGCTCAAAAGAGCCCATGATCCAGGCAGTGACGCTGCCGGAACTGCGGTCCTCAGCGTTCTCATTCATCGTCTTTATTGAAAACGGTTTTACAGCGTTGGTGGCCTTTGTGGCAGGTTATCTGGCGGACAGCATGGGCCTGACGCAGGCTCTGGTGTGGACGATTCCTTTTCCGTGGATCATTTGCGCGGCGATATATACATTATTCTATTGGACGTACCCGCGAGATTCAAGCAAGCTTAGGGCGGCAATGGTCAGCCGAGCGGAAGCAATTGATGAGATGCATGAGCAGATGGAAGGCTGAGCCGGTAGTAAACGAAGCATAACCGGTCGATACCTGAATTGATGTGGAACTCAGGCGCGGCAACTGTTGAAGCCAGCTCATCAACTTATCGTATTATAAGTGATCTCCCAGAAACGATTGACTGCTACCTGGTTGCTATTCAGGTCGATCATCTGCCGGTTTGGCGTCGGCAAACTGTGGAGGGTGGTCTTGTTTCCCTTCGCGTTCCTGGCGCGCTGCCCATGCTTTGAGTCCAATGAATACGCCTAAAGCGGCAATTGGCAGCGCGATGCCGGCCCCCTGCGTTAACAAATCGACATTACTTCCGGCGAAGACAACAGCCAGGAAATTGACAGCCAAGACGACGACAGTGACGCCGATAAGATTGGTTTCCAATTCGTCGGTGCTGTGGATCTTAAGCCAGCCCGGGAACTGTATTTCCTTAATGAAAAGCTGGTAGAAGCCGATGGATGTAATATATAGAACGGTGCCTATGAGAAATGTGTGCACATATTCTACGACTTCAATGGTGAAGGGAAGTTCCTCACCGTGATGTTCAAGATGAATGATGCCAAAACTATCAAGCATCGTTTCAATCAAGAGACGCAGTAAACCAAATCCGCCAAAGACAAAGAAAGCCGCGGAGGCAAGCCCTAAGCCAATGATGGGAATGATGATCAGAAAACGGGTGGCCGCGAAAAATTTTGTCATGTCATTTTGCCCTTTTGCTATGAATGCAAATCTGGTTACATGAGAAGAGATTGTAGGATGGGAAGACTATCCCTTCCAGTAACTTTAGATGAACCATACTTTATCATTGGTGATCTGAGGATACAAGAGATTCTTGGTCTAGGATGCGGCGATGCAGGCATTCGAGGATGGTTTCCCGCCTGCGCGGGAATGAAAAACGGGGCAAGATTGTTACTACGCTCTTCGCTTGGCGTCTGCAGGCTCCTTCAGGATTAACAGGCGGACGCTTTCATGAGGGCAGGCAGCATGATGGCGCTACTCTACTCTGCTCTTATTTTCTTGGTGGAAAGCGTCGACTGCTGTTTCCACGGTGTGGTAGAAATGGCGAGCGTCAATGGTATCAAGCAAGCCATAGTTAATGATTTTGTCTTTGACGGGATCTTTTAGTTCGGCGAAGGCAAGGTGGATGCCGCGAGCGTTGAGCTCTAAGTCGAGATCAATGAGCATGTCGGCGGCAGTGGTGTCGACATCGGTGACGGGTTCGGCGGCGACGAGTACCCAAAAGGGTTGGGGATCCATGGGAGCGATCAGATCCCGTACTTTCTTGCGAAAGAGGTTGGCATTGGCAAAGAAGAGAGGCGCATCCCAACGGATGAGAAGCAAGCCTGGGATTAACCGGGCATCAGGATAACGGGCGATGTCATGGTAACCTTCTAGCCCTTCGGGCCGGCCTAGTATGGCGACGTAGGGACGCCAGGATCGTTCAAAGAACTGCAAGATGGCGACGACTACGGCAATAATAATTCCTTCCAGCACGCCAACAAATATGACGCCCAAAGCGCAAATAACCGCGAGGGCAAATTCACTGCGGCGCATCTTAAGAAGTCGGCGTAGCGCCTGAAGGTCGAATAGACTGATGGAGGCGGTGATGACTATTGCAGCGAGCGCCGGCTGAGGCATATTGCGCACCAGGCCGGGTACAAAGAGAAGCATGGCGAGCACCAAGACGCCGGCTACGACGCCCGTGAGCTGTGTTTTGGCCCCGGATTGTTCGGCGACGGCGGTACGTGATCCGCTGGTACTGACGGGGAAGCCGGAGAAGAATCCGGCGAATAGGTTGGCAGCGCCGATACCGACCATTTCCTGGTCACTGTCTACATCATAGCCTTTGCGCGTGGCAAATCCGGCGGAGGTTGAGATGGTATCGCCGATGGCGACCAGAGAGATGCCGACGGCCGTGGCCGCTAAGATGGGAATGTCCGCTAGCTTTACACGAGGGAAGGAGGGGGCGGGAAAGCCTTCAGGCAAGACGCCTACGGTATCGACACCTTTTGCTGCCAGATCAAGAATGACCGTGGCGGCAATGGCAGCGATGACGGCGATCAATATGCCTGGCCAATTGGGTTTCCAACGCTTGAGAGCGAGGATGATGATTAAGGTCATGAGCCCGACACTGAGCGCCCATATATTGGTTTGATCAAGATTGTTCAGAAAAGCGAAGAGTTCCTGGGTGAAGCTGTCGGCATCAACAGAGAAACCAAACAGCTTCGGAAGCTGACCGACGAAAATGGTGACCGCCAGACCAGCCAAATAGCCAATGCGCACAGGTGATGATAACAGGTCGGCGACGAAGCCAAGGCGGGCAAGGCCTGCTCCGGCGCAGACCAGACCCACCAAAAGGGCCAACATGCCGGCGAGGGCAATGGCATATTCCTCACTACCAGCGGCAAGTGGTAAAATGGCCGCGGCAATCATTGGTCCTAGAGAGGAGTCGGGACCGAGGACGAGATATGGGGAAGGGCCCATGGCGGCGTAGGCAAAGAGACAGACGATGGTGGTATAGAGACCGGTAATTGCCGGCAATCCGGCCAACTCCGCGTAGGCCATACCCTGGGGGACAAGTAAGGCGCAAAGTACAACACCGGCAATGAGATCTTTGGCCAACCAGGAACGATCATAGGTGCGGACGGCGCGAATTCCAGGAACCCATCGTTGGAGACGATCAATCGTTTTGGCGGATACTTCAGGACTACTTATCTGACTCATGGGATTCCTTCTTACAGGTTCAAGGTGATAGTGAATGTACTTCCTTGGCCGAGCCCAGGACTTGAAGCGTGGACAGAGCCGTCGTGAGCTTCGACGATGGCTTTTACTATGGCCAAGCCAAGACCGGTGCTATCTTCTCCGCGGTCACGCGCTCTATCGATGCGGTAGAAACGGTCGAAAACGTAAGGCAGCTGATCGGGGCTGATGCCTTCTCCGGTGTCGGAAACGGTTATGAGCAGGCTGCGGTCAATTTGTTCAAGGGAGACAATGATCATGCCTCCTTCTGGAGTGTGCCGCAAGGCGTTATCGACCAAATTGTTAATTGCCTGGCGCATCCTGTCCGTATCCAGTGACAGGCTGTTGGGCATGGTTCCCAATAATTCAACGTGCAGGGAGATATCTCTAGCCGTGGCCAGGGAGGTATAGGAGGCGACGCGCTCTTTGACTAAAGCGGCAATATTTGCGTCTTGTTTTTCAAGGGGCAGTTGGTGCGCTTCAGCCTGGGCGAGGATATGCAGGTCGTTGACCATCACGGAAAGATGGTTGGTTTGTTCTATGAGTCGGGCGATCTCGTCAGTAGATAAGGGATAAACGCCATCGAGAATGGCTTGTAGATTGCCTTGAAGAATATGGATGGGGTGCCGCAGTTCGTGGGCGACATCGGCTAGGAGATTGCGGCGTAAGGATTCTTCCTGCTCGAGCAATGCAGCCATATTGTTGAAGGAGGTGGCCACAGCAAGGAACTCTTGGCTACCGTGAACGGGGACGCGAGCGCTCAAATCTTGTTGGCCGATGGCGATAGCGGCTGATTCTAATTCGGACAAAGGCTTGGTGAAGCGGCGGCTCATCCAGACGCCGGCACCGATGGCGATGATGCCAATAACTATGGCGACGAGAGTGACATCGGGGGTGACGCGCTGTAGGGCTTGTTCGCGCAAGTAAGCGGCAACTTCAGGGGGAACATCGTTGGAGGAACCAGTGGCTAGACCACCCGACAAGCGAAAGGCAGCCGTAATGCCCAGGATAGCAAGGATAATGACGGTGGTGAAGGAGATGCTGAGGTAAATCCAGAGCCGATTCATTTTTTTGCTTCCAGTCTATAGCCGACCCCATAGATGGTGTGCAGGTAGGTGGGATGGCGATGATCAGGTTCGATTTTCTGGCGCAAATTGCGAATGTGGCTATCCAGCGTGCGTGCCAACCCGTCATAGTCAAGCCCCAGCCCGCGACGGATGAGCTCGGTTCTGGAAAATACGGTCGCTTCATGCTGCATCATAACGTGCAGTAGATTAAACTCCGTGGGGGTAAGGTCTACGGGACGGCCGTCTACGGTCACCAAACGACGGTCGGGGTCCAGCTCAATGCCACCAACGCGAAGCACGCTACTTAGAAAGGCGCCTTGACCACGCAGGCGAGCACGTACACGGGCGACGACCTCGCGGGGATTGTAAGGTTTAGTCACGTAGTCATCAGCACCTAATTCCAGGCCGACTATCTTGTCCGTGTCGCCCACGCGGGCGGTGAGCATGATGATGGGGATATGCTGCAGTGAGGGATCGCGACGCACGATGCGCGTGATGTCATAGCCATCTAGGTCGGGCAGCATGAGGTCAAGGAGAATGAGATCGGGTTTTTCGTGGCGGATCAAGTGCACCGCCGTTTGGCCATCGTAGGCTGTTGAGACTTTATATTGGGCCTGTTGGAGATAGGCACGCATCAGGCGGACAACCTCTTTGTCATCGTCGACAAGGAGAATTCTTTCGTTGGCCATAAGCAATACTGTAGCACTAGATTTCTTTAATATCAATGGGTTTACGCGAGCACCGCCCAGCACTATTAAAAAAATATGGGGATTGTTTCTAAGTGTTTTGTTCCATAGTGTTGACTTGCAAGGCATGGCTGGTGCCTTTTGTTACAATTATCAGCCATGAGTGACCAACCACTAGTATTGACCCCAGAAAAGCATGACGATCAGCCTGTGCAGGAGCAAGGAGTGACGGCCGAATTTGAAAAAGGGCAGGTGGCCTCAATTGCTGCTGGTCATTTTATGCATGATGTATACAGCGCTTTCTTAGCACCCCTACTGCCGGCGATCCAAAGCGGGATGGGATTAAGCTATACGCTGGCGGGCAGTCTGATGATTTTTACTCAGATTCCAAGCCTGCTAAACCCATTTATTGGCTATATGGCGGATAGAGTCAGTGTGCGTTATTTCGTCATCTTGGCACCGGCGGTGACAGCGACTTTGTTCAGCAGTATTGGATTGGTGTCCAGCTATGCGGCTCTGGCGATATTGTTGTTTGCAGCGGGGCTAAGTATTGCCGCTTTTCATGCCCCGGCCCCGGCAATGATCGCCAAGGTTTCGGGCAAGCAAACCGGTACAGGGATGAGTATTTTTATGGCTGCCGGGGAGATGGCCCGGGCGGTCGGACCTTTGTTTGTAGCCGCAGGGGTAGTCTGGTTTGGTCTGGATGGCATTTGGCGCCTCGCGATATTTGGCTGGCTGGTAACCATCTTTCTCTTTTTTCGCCTGCGCAAAGTTCCGGCAACGCCGCGCGGACAGGGGCAAGCGTCGTTGGCCGAGTTCTGGCCTAAGGCAAGGCAGATCTTTCCGCCACTGGCATGGCTACTCAGTGGGCGAATTTTCATGATGGCGGCGCTAACTACTTACTTGCCGATATTTATCAGCGATGAACGGGAAGGAAGTTTATGGTTGGCGGCGGCTTCGTTAACGATCCTAGAGGCCGCTGGGGTTGCCGGAGCGCTGATGTCAGGAACGCTCAGTGACCGCTTTGGTCGCAAAAGAGTATTGTTTATATTGCTGACAGTGGCTCCGCTGTTGATGATGGCTTTTATTTACAGCCCCACATGGCTGGCGTTCCCGCTGCTACTGCTTCTGGGTTTGGCGGCGATCTCACCGCAGCCGGTGCTTCTGGCTACGGTGCAAGATCAGTTCCCAAACAACCGGGCTCTGGGCAATGGCACATTTTTGGCGCTCAATTTTATGGTCCGCGCCCTTGGTATATGGGTGGTGGGGCAGTTTTCGGATGCTTTCGGGTTGAATGCAGCGTTTACGGGGACGGCCGTGTTGGCATTTATAAGTGTGCCGGCGATATATTTCTTGCCAAAGCGTAGGGCGAATTGAGAAAGGATTGGTTATACTAGAACGGTAATAGGAGCCCGGAAATTAGAGAGCGGTTACATATGATCGGTTACATAAGATCGGATATATGGGAGCGGTAGTGGGAAGCGGTTAGCTGGGATTGGGTGGGTCGGAATTGGCTTGGTTTCTGGCTTTGACCTCGATGTTGTCGCGCCAGCGTTGGAGAAGGACCAAGGCAAACCAGGGGAGCAGGATCAAGGCTGCGCCTCCGAGGAGGCAAGGCAGGGCGGTGAGCAGTGATT
Organism: uncultured Chloroflexia bacterium; assembly: GCA_963807975.1. Taxonomy (GTDB): domain Bacteria; phylum Chloroflexota; class Anaerolineae; order Promineifilales; family Promineifilaceae; genus JAACFF01. The sequence goes on from CAWEDV010000001.1 coordinate 148,617, forward strand.
CAGGCCCGTAAATCAGGGCGATGAGGGAGCCCCCGACGACGACCAATGTAAATAGAACCAGGTAAAGATATTTGCGGTCGCTTTGGCGACGCTCCTGGCGGGTATCGTCGGGTGGGCGGTGCTGCTCGTGCGGCATGCTGCCTATTCGTAGCGCAGCGCTTCAATAGGACGCAGGTTGGAAGCGCGCCAGGCGGGATAGATGCCGAAGATGAGGCCGACGGCGGCAGCAAAGCTGGCAGATAACAAGACGGTGCCAATGTCGACAGCCATGGTCAGGTCGAAAAGGCTGCCAGCAGCGAAGGATATTAACCAGCCCAGAGCGATGCCCATGAGTCCGCCAAGCAGGCTCAAGACCATGGATTCCAGCAGGAACTGGGTGAGAATATCGCGTCTTAGGGCGCCAATCGCTTTACGGATGCCTATTTCTCTCGTGCGCTCGGTAACGGAAACGAGCATGATATTCATAATGCCAATGCCGCCGACGAGTAGGGATATGGCGGCAATGGCGCCTAAAAATGCGGTCAGGGAGCCCACGACGGTGTTTACAGTATCCAGAAGACTGGATTGATCGAATATTTGAAAATCATCGTCATCCCCGTAATTGATGTCGTGGCGATCACGCAGAACTCTGGTGACATCGTTGATAGCCGTTTCCACTTGTTCGGAGTCAATAGCTTGGGCAGTGATAGAGGTAACGATTTTCTCACCGCTGCGGGTACGATCGGTATAGAGACGGCTCTGGGCAGTGGTCAAGGGCACATAGACGGTATCGTCCGTGAAGCCGGCGAGTCCACCTCCAGACTCTTCAAGGATGCCGACCACTTCATAGCTGACACCGTTAATACGGACTTGTTCGCCAACGGGGAATTCTGTGCCGAAAAGATCAGAAGCGATGCTGGCGCCCATCACGGCGACGCGGGCGCTGGTATCCAGGTCGTTCTGAGTCAGGCCATCACCCAACTGGAACTCATCCAGATTATTCATGGACAGGTAATTGGCCATGACGCCCGAAATAGTGGTGTTCATGGATTCCCCACCATAGACTACCACGCGATTGCCATCAATTTTGGCGGTTATCTCACTTACGGTAGGCACCTCGTTGGGATCAGACAGGGCGTTGACATCATTCATACTTAAAGAAGGATAGCCGCCGCTGCCATCAAAGTCGGTGGAGATGCTGATCAGGTTGGTACCAATTGAGGTTATCTGATCGGTAATATCCTGGCTAAAACCATTGCCAATGGCCATTAAGGCGATTACCGAGGCGACACCGATGATGACGCCAAGCATGGTTAGAATTGAGCGCATTCTGTTGGCGAGAATGGCATCTAAGGCGGTGACAAAGCTTTCCGAAATATCCATCATGCTGCTCCTATGCAGGTGTAATTATTACCGGTGGACGTACTTTCAATGTTCGCCATCAACGATCAGCCCATCCCTGATCCAAACGGTGCGATGGGCGCGATCGGCGACCATGGACTCGTGGGTCACGGTGATAATGGTCATGCCCTGACCGTTTAGCTCGGAGAATAATTCCATAATCTCATCGCCTGTTTTGGAGTCGAGGGCGCCGGTTGGTTCATCGGCAAGGATGATGCTGGGATGGGTGACCAAGGCTCGGGCGATAGCGACGCGCTGTTGTTGACCACCGGACAATTCATCGGGCCGGTGATCCATACGGTCGGCGAGCCCAACTTTGGCCAGCGCTTCAGAGGCGAGCCGTAATCGTTCACCACGACCAACACCGGAATACATAAGCGGTAGACTGACCTGTTTTAGGGCGGAAGTTCGGGCCAAGAGGTTGAACTGCTGAAAAACAAATCCGATTCGTTTGTTACGTATACGGGCGCGATCATCGCTGCTTAACTGGCTGACATCTTCGCCATCCAGCAGATAAGTGCCGCTGTTGGGTACATCAAGGACGCCAATCATATTCATCAGCGTGCTTTTACCAGAACCGGAGGGGCCCATAATGGCCACATATTCACCCGTTTTGATGGCCATATCTACGCCACGCAGGGCGTGAACAACCTGTTCGCCCATTTGGTAGGATTTGGTGATATTGCTCATTTCGATGACGCTGGTCAGCAAGGGGCCGTTTCCATTTCCTTTAGGGACCATATGATCTGCCGGCGCTTTGATGTTGGCCGCTGCACTGTTTTTATCTGGATATTTTTCGATTTTGCTCATTGCTTATCCTTTGCTAGAAGCCAGGGCCTCCACCGTTACCACCACGTCCACCAGGTCCACCGCCAAAATTCAGAACGGGGGCATCAAAGGTGCCTAAGATCACGACATCTCCTTCCTGCAGACCATCGATTATCTGCGTATTGTCATTGTCCCTGAGGCCAATGGTTACCTCCATAGGTACGACCGTTGTACTGCCGTCCTCCGCTGTGCGCACAAGGTTAACAGTAGACACACCGGTTTGGCGATCGGTAGCCACGGCGGCGTTGGGAACAAGGAGAACATTTTCACCGATATCGGTTATGAGATCGGCATTGGCGGTCATGCCAACCAATATGGGTAAATTGGTCTGATCCAAGGAGAGGTGGACATTGTAGGTCACCAGGCCGGAGTCACTGGCGGAGGGGCCTGGAGCAATGGCATTGATCTGGCTTTTGATATCCTCAGCGGGCCAGGTTTCCATGTTGACCACAGCGGGTTGGCCAAGGGCCAACTGCCCTACGTCAATTTCGTCGACACTGAGCACGACTTCCAGGCTGCTGCTGTCGAATAATTCAAGAGCCAAGCCCGAGGTGTTTTCTCCGACGGCAACATGAACGGCGGTCACTACGGCGTCAAATGGTGCGGTAAGGCTGGCCTCAGCTAGATTATTCTGGGCTTCCTGTAGGCCAGTTTCGGCCTGGGCCAGGCGCGTTTCGTATATCTTCAAGTCGGTGGCGGAAGGGCCAGAGATAAGATTATCGAGCGTGGCCTGGGCGCTGGCTAGATCTGCCTCTGCAGCAGCCACCTCGGCGCTAGAGGCTCCAGCCAGCAGCGCTTCATGCCGAGCGACGGCGGCTTCATATTGGGCGGAGGCATTAGATAATCCAGCCTGAGAGGAAGCCAGGGTGCCGCTGGCAGGCGAGAGTAGGGCATCGAGTTGGGCCTGTTTGATATTGACCTGCGCCTGCGCCGATTGCACCTGTTCGGTGATGGACTCCATGCGGCTGCTGCCCTCTTTGGGGACACATTCATGGACACCTTGATCGTTTACTTCACAGTCGGCGAGGATGACCCAGATGTTGTGAACATCCTGCCAGGCATCCTGCGCTTCTTGGAGTTCTTTTTCGGCGGCCAAAATGTCGGCATCGCTGACGGTATTGACAGATTGCAGATTACCTGAGGCAGACCAAATGGTGGCCTGGGCTGCCGCAACACTCGCTTCTGAGGCAGCGATTTCTTCGGTAGTAGGGCCTTCCAACAAACGCTCCAACTTGGTATGTGCGCTGTTTACAGCCGCCTGCGCTGCGGCTAATTCGGCCTCAGTGGGGTCTGCCTTTAGTTTGGCCAAATTGGCCCTGGCAATGGCGATATCCTGTTCCGCAGAAAGTACAGCGCGTTCCAAGGCGCCGGTTTGCAGTTGAAGCAAGGTATCACCCTGGGCGACGGTATCTCCTACGACAACATTGACCCGGTCGACGATGCCGGGGGATGCGAGCGACAGCCCGGCATCACGCTGGGCCTTTACTTGTCCGCTGGCAGTAGCACTGGCGGCTAGGTCACCGATGAAAACTTCGGCCGTCTGGCCAATGTCTGACTCCGAGGCAGCAGCGCTGCTGCGGGAGCGTGTGATGAAGAAAGCAGCGAGCGCGCCGATGGCAACGATGACAACTATTATCCAAATCCATTTGTATTTCTTAAACATCTCAATTCTCCTAAATAGATAACCGTGCTTACTCGTCACCGCCGAATCCGCCGAAGTCAATGGTTGGTGCGCTTAGTTCACCGACCAGTACCTCATCACCGGCGGATAAACCGGAGAGAATCTGCGTATAGTCGTTATCTTTGAGGCCAATGCTCACTTCAATTTCTGTGGTCAAGGGTGAGCCGTCCTCGGCAGACCCGGTGACCTGATTGACCCAATAGGTGCCGTTTTGACGGTCGGCGGTAATAGCGGCGTTGGGCACCAGGAGGGCTTCTTCAGAGTTGGCAGTGATAAGCCGGGCATTGGCGGTCATGCCGATGAGGATGGGGAGATGGTCCGGTTCCTCGAGATTGATCTGCACATCGTAGGTCACGACGCCGTCGCTTGTACTACCGGAACTGGGGGCAATGGAGACGATTTCACCGTCGATCTCATCGTTGGGCCATGTTTCCAGGGTGATAATGGCGGCTTGTCCGGGAGAGAGGAGGCCAACATCTATTTCATCAACGCTGAGCACTACTTTCAGCTCATCGGAGACGAGTTCGACCACATTTCCGGAAGCCCGTTCACCAGCAGTGATGAAGACGCCCGTGATCACGCCATCAAAAGGAGCGGTCACAGTGGCCTTGGCCAATGCTTCTTGCGCATCAAGCAAGGCTAAGCGGGTTTGTTCCAGCTCGGCCTGGGCGATGGCCACATCTTCGTCCGTTGGGCCATCAAGGAGAGCAGCCAGGTTGGATTTTCCTTGGGCCAGCGTTGCTTCTGCAGCCGCGATCTGCTCAACGGCTGTTCCAGACAATAGTTTGTCATGATTGGCTTGTGCCTGAGCTAGATTGGAAGAGGCGGCGGAAATGTCCGCGGAGGCGCTGTTTAGCTTGCCCTGGTTGGCTCCTGCTCTCAGCTCATCAACTTTTGCTTGGGCAATGGCCAGTTCTTCGGCGGCATCAACCATGGCTTCATGGGTAATGCCATCGGTATTCTTTTCATTATTGTCCACGGCCTGGTTGTAAGCTATTTGGGCCGCGATTAGCTCCGCTTCCGCCGCGGCGATTGACGTTTGACTGACAGAATCAACTGCGGTGCGATAAGAGGCTGCGGCGGAGGCGACGCCGGCCTGCTGCTGACGAATCGCTGCTTCAGATTCAGCGATATCATATTCGTCTGGCCCGGTCTGTAGATTGTCGAGGTTGGCCTGGGCGCTGGCGACTGCGGCCTGGGCTGACGCGAGGTCAGCCGCATCGGGGTCAGTAGTTAAGGCTTCGAGACTGGCCTCTTTTAAGGCAATATTCTGCTGTGCACGTGCGACTTGCAGCGCGAGGTCATTGGTGTTGATCTGTACGAGGGGATCTCCGGATTGGACGGCCGTGCCCTCGCGGACAAATACTTCATCGACCAAACCAGGGGTATTGGCTGATAGAGCCGCGATCTGTTCCGCCTCGACCTGCCCGCTGGCGGTGGCGCTGGCAGCGAGATCGCCAACAAATGCGGCGACAATGTCACCGGTCTGTGGTGCTGCGGCGGCTTGGCCTACAGAGCGCTGCCGGGAAATCAGCAAGCCGGCGGCAAGGAGCAGGGTAGCCACGACGGCGATTATGATCCAGGTTGTACGTTTTTTTTGTTTAGGTTTCTGTGACGATTTTTCCGCCATGGGCGTTTCCTCTTAGAATTGCGGCCTCACTGGGGCTGCATACCAATTACTCTGGAGCCAAAACAGCTCTAGTGTAGTGTAGGATAGAAATCTGCAGAAACTGTGCAGACAAAGTTAGCGTTGTGTAAAAAAGGGGCAGGAGGGATGCCGAGATGGACTAGTTAGAAGTGATATTGAAGGGAATATAGAGTCTGGGGATTGTGCCAGATGGCAGGTCAAGAAAAAGTTCACCCATAATGCCCCAATGACCTTCACTGTCCATGCCGTTGACATAAAGCAAATGCCTGCCGGATCCGAGCTCCACTGGATCGAGAACCGCCGCTACTTGCTCGACGGGAGAATCGAAACGGCCGTCCGTCGGGGACAGAGGAATGGGTTCGGCTCCTTCGGCCCAATGGGGGAGGCGGATGCTCAATGAAGCGGCTGTGATGTTTTGGCCTCCATGCTGGCGATCGTCGATTGCTGCGGTGAGTTCGACAAGTCCTTCATTTGAGAGCTGGGCTTGGAGGCCATGAACGTCCGGACCTAAAATGGTCTCGTAGGGCATGCGTGCAACGTGCGCGGCATAGAGCAGTGAGGGTAGGTTCAGCGGAGATAGAGATTGCCTGATATCGTCGTACTCAGGCATAAAAGTTTGGCCGATTTCATAGGTGAAAGCAGGGATGCCAAGCTCGCCGTATGCCCAGTCATCCGTGGTGCCGCTGGTATGGTAAAGGCATGTGCTGGCTTGGCAAGATTCGTACCCGTTGAAAGAGGCGAGCATATCTCCTATGGCTTTGAGGCCATGGTAGTTTGGCGAGGGTTGATCATCGTTTCCCCAAGGCCAGAGAACCAGATCACCGAAGCTGTGCATTGTGATCAGCAAACCAGAGGTTGATTGGGGCGCGGCTTCTTGCTGATTGCGCTGGTCGGCGATGAGTGCACTGACGAGGTCTTGGAGAGCGCTCGTTTCCAGCTCAGATGCAGCTGCAGGACCACGGAAAGTCTGGCTGCAGGGGTCGGCGCTGGAACCCCCGGTGCCCCAGGCATAAGAATGATTGCGGTTTAGGTCAACGCCGTACTGCAATCCGACTTGGGGCGGCCAAACCGAGCAGTCTGGAGTGCCATCGTCGTCGACATCTAAATTGGCGTTCTTGCGCTGATAGAAGGCCCCCTGGTCATAATTCGGATTAGCGCCGAGTTCAACCAACCAGTGGGCGTCAGGATTGGCTAAGGGGATAACCCAGATTTCGTGCCAGTCGACAATTGATGTGATGCTGGCGTCCTGGCCATAACCGGAAAGCAGAGCATTGATGAAATCCATGGCGATCTCGGGGACGGCTATTTCGCGGGCGTGAATATTGGCTAATAAAAAGAAGACGGGTTTGCTGCCGCGCCTCATGGAATCAGATGCAACGGTAGAAACGCCAGCGATATCTTCATTGCTGATACGGAAAGCCAGGAGGTCAAAACCAGGAAGCGCTTCACCACCCAAAGTGGTACAGCCACCCTGGGCCAGGCATGTGCTTTGGCCATACGTTACTAGTTCGGTTAAATCGGGGTATCGAGTATTGATACGGCCGAGATCGTAATAGATCTCTTCTACCGTGCGGTAACCTGTGGCAAAGGGAGAATTGGCGATGGTTAATTGGGCGGTTTGTTCATGATCAATTTGCAGGCGCCAACCTTGTTTTTCTAGAGTACTGTACTCGAGGGCGTCAAGTGAGAGCAGGATGTAGCTTTGATCAAGGTTATTGTATTCCCAAAGATCATAGGCGGTGAGGGTATTCAGTTCGTCCAGGCTGTTGTAGTAAATGCGGGCGACAAATGTGCCAGAGGGAAGTCTGGGTCTCAGGGTAAGGGGAACGGCCGTGACAGTGGACTTACTGCCAGACGCAGCGAGGAGACCAGTCCCAATGATCAGCAGGACAAAAAGAGGGGCTAATCTTCTTATCATTTATTAGTAGAGCGACGAATGATATTAGGCTTCCTCGGACTGATCAGGTTTCTTAACCTGAGGAACGATGATGGCGATGAGGATGAGCGCGAATAGCAAGGCGAATACGAAGATTGCAAGCGGTTCCATACAATTTTCCCTTTTTGTTCAAATATATCTCCATCAATTGTAATAGAGCTTCTGGGTATCCGGCAAAAATCTACCTTGATTCACGCGTGACCGCTGCTTCCTTTGGGGTAATGTCAACATTATCTAGCCATTCACTGACCACATGCACGCCAAGTACAGGTGCGTAGACTCCGCGTGTGGTGGAAATATCGGAATGTCCAAGGTATTCCTGAACAACCTCAAGGGGCATGCCCTCACGCAAAAGCTGCGTTGCGCGATAATGGCGAAAGTCGTGAGCAGAAAGACTATCGTGCAAGTTTAACGCCTTGACTGCCTTCTTAACGATGTTGTGGGCCGACGTGACTGATAAGCGGGCGCTGCGAGCGTTGCGGCTGTGAGCGATGAATAAGGCGGGATTGGCATCTCGCCGCTCGGCCAAGTAAGCGACGATAGCACGGCGCGCATATTCACGGATGTGAATTGTACGTGATTTATTGCCTTTTCCGGTTATGGTGGCGAACTTAGCATGTCCACGGTCGACGTTGCCGCGGTCCAAGGCCACGACTTCGGAGATCCGTGCTGCGGTTGAATAGAACACTTTTACCAGGGCCCGGTCGCGAAGCAGTGAAAGGCGCCGGTTATAGCGGTCGTTTTCGGAGGGTAGGGGAAGCGAGTCGTAGTAGTTGATGATGAGCGGAATAGACTGGCGGGCGCGATCGAGGTCGATAACGGTCTCGGCCTGGTTGCGGTCAATTTGTCGCCGCGACATTTGGCGCTGCAGCTTTCCTAACTGAACACCCTGGGGCAGGGCATCTACGCCGTCTAAGAAATGCAGGTAGCCAATGACGGCTGCAGAGTAGGTGGTCACAGTGGACCGGGAGCGATTGGAGAGAAGCCAGGTACGGAATCCGAGAATCAGCTTTGTGGTTAATTCATCCGGTGATAAAGGCCATTCGTCCTCTATTCCGTAGCTGTTACGTGATGTCGTTTGCAGCCAATCAGCAAAAAGGCGAAGACCGCTGCGGTAGGTGGTTTCCGTTTTCCAACTGCGTGATCCGGCTTCCAAGAGGAACTGGTTCTCGTAAAGCCATGCTGGCTTATCGGGCAGGGGACGCTGCGATATGGGTAAAAGGGTCTTTCGTCTTGTCATAGCTATATACTTAATTTAATATACATTAGTGAAAGTATATATAAAGTGGGGGAGTAGAGCAAATCTTCCCAGCAGATTGCCTTTTGGCGCTGATTCTGCTAATTTACGCAGAGGTTCACTTGAGGAGTCCAGAGGCAATCACAAGGAAAGGAATATTATGGAATACCCAACACTTCCCCACGAAGAAATCGAGGCCATCGTTAACGGTTTTCACGGCGATCCTTTTGCGAGACTAGGCGCCCATCCATTTAAAGATGGTATCGTTGTGCGTTCATTTTTACCGCTGGCTGATACGGCCGAGGTAATGGTCAGCAGTCAGGTGAGCTATCCAATGGAAAAAATCACCGTTGATGGCCTATTTGAAGTGATAATTGCCGATCGGTCCCTACCACTGACGTACCTTTTGAAAACGAAGACATACGACGGAAAAACAGTGCTACACGAAGATCCATACGCTTTTCCGTCGCTGCGGTCTGAATTTGACGCCCATTTGCTCGCCGAAGGGACGCATATGCAAATGTATGAGAAGCTGGGTGCCCATTTGGTGGAGCTAAACGGCAGCAAGGGTGTGCTTTTTTCAGTGTGGGCGCCAAATGCGCTGCGGGTAAGCGTAGTTGGTCAGTTTAATGATTGGGATGGACGGCGCCACCCGATGAGATTTCACTCTGATAATGGCATCTGGGAGCTTTTTGTGCCTGGGCTTGGGGAAGGAACACTTTACAAGTATGAGATTAAGACCCGCTACCAAGGCTATATGGTCAGCAAGGCAGATCCAGTGGGCTTTTTCAGTGAATTGCGGCCGAAAAACGCTTCGATCGTATGGAATATCGGCAAACATGATTGGAACGACCGGGAATGGATGGAGAAACGGGCTGAAAAACAAGCCCCGAACGCGCCGATCAGCATCTATGAGGTCCATCTCGGTTCGTGGCGGCGCAAAAATGGCTGGGAATGGTTAACCTATGAGGATCTAAAACGGGATCTTATTCCATATGTGCAGTATATGGGCTACACACATATAGAACTCTTGCCAATCGCGGAGCATCCCTTTGATGGCTCTTGGGGCTACCAGGTTACAGGCTTCTTCGCCCCTACCAGCCGTTTTGGGAATCCAGATGAATTCATGGACTTTGTGGATGCCTGTCATCAGGCAGGAATTGGGGTCATTCTCGACTGGGTGCCGGCCCACTATCCGAAAGATGAGGTGGGATTGGGCTTCTTTGACGGTACGCATCTTTATGAACATGCGGACCCCCGACAAGGGGCCCATCCGGATTGGGGAACCTATATCTTCAATTATGCGCGTAGTGAGGTGAGCCAGTTTTTGATCAGCAACGCGCTCTTTTGGCTCGATAAGTATCATATTGACGGACTGCGTGTGGATGCGGTGGCCTCAATGCTTTATCTTGATTTTTCTCGCGAAGCTGGGGAATGGGTCCCGAATCGATTCGGCGGACGCGAGAATCTTGATGCCATAGACTTTATCCGCCGCTTTAACTCGGCTGTGCACGAGTACTTCCCCGGAGCGATTACGATGGCTGAAGAATCAACTTCCTGGCCCGGCGTCAGCCACCCCATCGCCGAAGGCGGTTTGGGTTTCAACTATAAATGGAATATGGGATGGATGCATGATACGCTGCAATATATGGAAACTGATCCAATATACCGCAAGTTTCATCATGGTACGCTGACCTTTTCTCTGCTCTACGCATTCAGCGAGAAGTTTGTGCTCCCCTTCTCTCATGACGAGGTAGTTCATCTAAAGAAAGCTATGTTGGACAAGATGCCAGGTGATGTATGGCAGAAATTCGCCAATTTGCGTTTGCTTTTTGGCTACAAATGGAGCCATCCAGGTAAAAAGCTGCAGTTTATGGGCAGTGAGTTTGGCCAATGGCGGGAATGGAATGAGGCGCAGAGCTTGGACTGGCACTTGATTGATCAAGATCCAAAACATCGTGGGCTGCAGCGGCTGGTGCGGGATTTAAATGAATTGTACCAGAAACAGCCCGCGCTATACGAAGATGAATACTCTTGGAATGGGTTCTATTGGGTTGATCTGCATGACAGCCAGAACAGTATTTTATCTTATGGGCGCCAGGCCAAGGATGATGGCGATACGATTCTGGTCATATGCAATTTTACCCCTGTCGTGCGCCCTGGTTACCGGCTGGGCGTGCCCGAGGCTGGCGTCTACGAAGAGATATTGAACACGGATGCGGCCGATTATGGCGGCGGAAATGTGGTCAATGAGCCGCGCGAAACTTCCCCCACCCCATGGCAGGATCATCCCTACTCGATAGTGCTGACCGTTCCCCCATTGGCTGCTACATTTTGGAAGAAACAGGTGGATGAAGAAGAGTAAATGGCTGCAATTAAAGTATACCCTTTACTGTTTGAGCCGGTCTTGAAGCATTATATTTGGGGTGGGCGTAATTTGGAGCGTCTGTTTGGCCGGACATTGCCTCCAGGGGATACGGCCGAAAGCTGGGAGATTGCCGGGCATGAAGATGGGACAACAAAGGTGCTCAACGGCCATTTCGCAGGTATGCCATTGACAGCCTTGCAAGCAGAACTTGGGTTGGACCTGATTGGAAGCCGCAACAAGTGGGCCCATGAGCGTGGGAAATTCCCGCTGTTAATAAAACTGCTTGATGCCAATAGACCGTTATCTGTACAAGTGCATCCTAACGACGAATACGCGCTGGCTAATGAAGGGAACGAGCTGGGAAAAACAGAAATGTGGGTAGTGCTGCATGCTGATCCAGACGCTGAGCTTATTTTGGGGCTTGAGCCGGGATTTTCATCTGAACAATTTCGACGGGGTATCGAAGAAGGCGACTTGGAGCCATTCCTGCAGCGTGTCCCGATTAAGGCTGGTGATGCCATCTGCGTTCCGGCGGGCACTGTTCATGCGATTCTAGCGGGTACGATAATTGCTGAAATCCAGCAGAATTCAAACACCACATACCGCGTTTATGATTGGAATCGGGTGGACACAGACGGAAATTCGCGACCCCTGCATGTTGAGAAGGCGTTGGACGTAATTGATTTTGCTGCGGAGCGCTCGTCCATTGCTAATCCGCAAATGGTATATTCTGATCAGGGTATCAAGCGACTGCAGCTTTGCTCCAATTCCTACTTCACTACCGAAAGAGTAGAGATGTCGAGCGGTGCCGTTTATAGGGGAAATTGTGACGGTTCGACTTTGGAGATTTGGGGCGCTGTCGAAGGTGAAGCAGTGGTTGGTGACGTGAGCCTGGAAAGGGTCCAGTTTGCCCTACTTCCTGCTAGTTTGGGAGAGTTTACGGTGCAAGCGCCCGGAGACTGTACCCTTCTGAGGACCTTTGTAGATTAATAGTATTTCTAAATTAGTGCAGGGTGAGGAGAACGTGCCGGCTGCTCGGTAAAGTTGGAGATCTGTGACTGACGCTTTGTTGGTAGATATCATGGATTCCTACCAGCTGAGGGATGATCCGGACTTGATGCTGCTGCTTATGTTGCATTAAAGAATATGTTCATGTGGTCCGAAAATGTTGTCTATGAGGCAGCACTGTGCTATTATCCTTTCGCTCTAACGCCTCTGTGTTGATGAGGCTTTTTTTTTGAATCGGAGGATTAAGAACATTGGCTAACATACAATCTGCCAAAAAACGAATTCGGCAAACGGTAAAACGGACTCAGCTCAATCGCGTGTACCGATCGTCGGCCCGAACCCATGTAAAGAAAACCCGCCAGCAGATCGCTGATGGGGAATTGGATGAAGCGGAAATATCGGCACGCCAGGCGTATAAATCGCTTGATAAGGCTGCGCGGAAAAGAGTTATACATCCGCGTAACGCGGCTCGTCGTAAAGGTCGTTTGATGGCCGCATTGGAAAAAGCACGCGTCGAAGCAGCGTGAGCTAAATTGTAGCAATTATTTTTGGAAATGAAACGCCACCCATTTTGGGTGGCGTTTTTTGTTGTTTATCTACTGGAGCCAATCAGGCATCTTGTTGCTTAAGATCCTGGTCTACATCCGATGGAAGGCCGTGAGGTAGGAAATCTTCTAATGATTCTGGCCAGACAAAGTCATCCGGAAGCCGGAAGTATTCACCGGATTCTAGATCGGGGTGGATGTGGCGGAAAAGCTCCTCAGGAAGCATATGGTCATGACGATCCAAATTTTCCGGTCCGCTCTTCGTTCCAAAATCAGGCATCAAGGGCATGGGTTGAATACCAAGAAATCCTTTCTGCGAATCTTGGGGATGTTTGCCCAAGGTAATGCTTAATTCTTCAGATTCACCGTTGCGAACGACGGTGGTTGAAAGAATATCCCCCGGGCTCGACGAACCAAGCACTGTAATCAGATCGTCCACGGTGGCGATTTTTCGTCCATCCATCTTTTCAATCAGATCGCCAGGTTGTATGCCAGCTGCCGCGGCGGCGCTGCCTTCAACAACTTCAGCTACCATTACTCCGGTAGTCCTGAAGCGCTCCTCGGACCCGAAATCTTCAGGAAAGCCAAACTGACCCGGATCGAATGGTAAGGCATCCGGAGCAAACCGAAAGTCTTCCGGAATTTCTGACCGGTCGAAATTGGGCGGAATGTGACCGAATCTTTCGCCATGGGGCGCTTCGGCGATCTGTATGCCTAAGAGAGGTGGATTCTGAGATAAGGTCACGTTCACGTTTTCTGGAATGGGGCCATTTATAATCTTCAAGTTCACTACGGCACCTGCTCCCTTGGTGGACAAAGCCTTTAAGAGTTGGGCTAGATCATCAACATTTTGCCCGTCAACTTCGAGGATAATGGTGCCGCGTCGAATGCCTGCTTGCTGGGCTGGGCTGGTGGGCTGAACTTTTGTAACCAGCACTCCTTGATCGTAAATCGACGGGCCTTCCTCTTGTGTCTGCCGTCTGGGGGCTAGAGGTTGAATACTTGGGGGTGCGTTCTCATATAGTAATGCATTTACCTCCCTAGATACGAAACGCCCAGCGTAGATGGCTGTGGCTGTTAATCCTACCAGGAAGATTGATAGGACCAATAAGAGAATGATGATCAGTGGTCGTCGATTATTCTTTTTTTCTTTCATCTTCTACCTCGCGTAATGTGGCTCACATCTCTGATGCGGGCCGGCAAATTGCTACCACACATAGCTACATCTTGACTTGTTACAGTCATCTAACTCTACGTCGTATACGCTTAATATGTTGCGAAACGTGTGGATAATTGGGGAAAACTAATGATCGGGAGCGAAGGCAAGCATGCGATTCAGCCAGAGACAAAAGTGAAAGGGTATCAGCGGCCAGGAATTGTAAGAATGAATCCCTTGCCGCGAATCGTACGCAGCATGACCGGATTGGAGGGATCCTTCTCTATATATTCGCGAACCCAACGCATATGAACGTCGAGCGTTCTGGTGTCGCCAACATAATCTGTATGCCATACGTTGCGCATGAGTTGTTTTCGGCTCACCAATTCGTTGGGATGGCGCAAAAACTCTTCCAACAGCAGTGCTAACTTAGGAGTGAGCCGCTGTTCGCCTTTGTCGCCAAGTTCTACGGAACGTTTGCTGCGATAAAATAAGATACTTCCAAGGCGGACTACCTCTTCTTTGTGGAGATCAACAGGTAATAGATCTCGCACGCGATTTAACAGCTTTCGTCCGGTAAATGGCTGCACAAGATATATATCGGCTGGTATGGAAGGATCATTGGCCATGCCCTTGGGACGGCAGTGAATCATGGGGATATCGGGATTAACTCCACGCAAGCGGCGGCAGGTTCTGGCTCCTGTGGAGCGCATTGAAGAGGCATCTACGACGATCAGATCTGGTGTCCGACCCTGAACCCAATCAAGCGCCTCACGTCCAGTGGAGACACTTTCAACGATAAATTTCGCTTTTTGTAGGGAGTGAGCGAAGGGACTATGACCTTTCCGGAAACCCTCAACCAGAAGTATGATTTGATTGTCTGCCATATCCTGCATTGAATTTCCTAATCGATCTAACACTGTCCTCAATTTACATTATAAGGACAAACCGACACTGCGCAATAGTTTTTGGGCACAGAATTGGTGACCAACCCGCTATTTACCTTGCCAGCTTGACATATGGTAGTTATGATGGGCGTCGTTATTGAAAGGAGTGACCATGCACCGTGCTGCTCAAACGATAATTCGTTGGGAATGGTTGATTCTTCTGATCCTGCTGCCCTTTCTTCTGTTTCCATCTGGCTGGACAGGTTTGCTGCTGCTCGTTATTCCCGCCTTGTGGATTGTTCGAAAAGCCGCGACCGGGCATTTTGTACCCAGCACACCATTTGACAATACGATTCTTGCCTTGCTGGTCGCGTTGTTGATTAGTATGGCGGCCG
The DNA here is from genome assembly GCA_963807975.1 of uncultured Chloroflexia bacterium. GTDB lineage: Bacteria > Chloroflexota > Anaerolineae > Promineifilales > Promineifilaceae > JAACFF01. The sequence goes on from CAWEDV010000001.1 coordinate 163,686, forward strand.
TTTTTGATATTGACAGCAGTTTTCCCAAGATTGCGGGTTTGATTATTAGTATCGCCATCTTCTATGCTGCAGTACAGTTTTGTGACCAGATCAATGATGGGGAAATATACCTTCTAGGGGCCATATTTCTGGCCGGAAGCGGGATGGTTCTTGTGGGCTTACTGGGTAGTTCCCAATTAGCCGCACAAAGTCTGCTTAGTCCCTTCTTTGACTTACTCCCTGCTTCTCTGCGCTCCATGTCAGACAGATTGGGCGTGGATGTCAATCCCAACGAGTTGGCCGGGATCTTGGGTTGGACTGTGCCCCTATTGGCGGCGGTGGTCTTCGGCCTTGGGCTTGATATGTGGCGCTCTGGTTGGTCTTTCCGATTTCTACATCTGATACTGGTGATTCTTTTGCTTGGGAACAGCCTATTGCTGTTTGCCGTTGGATCACGGGGTGGGATATTAAGTGTGGTAGTGGCTGCTCTAGGTATGTTGGCAATTCGGTATCGCCTGGGAAGATGGTTCTTGCTGCTGCTGGGGGGTGCTGTAGTGTTGCTTGGCACCTTCTTTGATCTTGGCACCTTACTGGTTGGCGGAAGTTCAGCGACGGTCGATTTGGGCCTGCAAGCACGCGTTGAGATCTGGTCGCGTGCACTAGCAGCGTTGGCTGATTTTCCATTAACCGGAATGGGACTGAACGGATTTCGACAGGTAGTCCATGTGCTTTACCCGCTTTTCTCAGTTTCTCCTGATTTTGATATTGGGCATGCCCACAATCATCTGCTCCAAGCTGGGCTTGACCTGGGACTTCTAGGCCTAACTGCCTACTTAGGTATTTGGGTGGCTGCCGGTGGCCTGCTTTGGATTGGTTGGAAGAATGCCAGCCGCCATCTGGATCGCGTATTAATTGTGGGTCTTAGCGGATCGCTTGTGGCGGGATGGGTATTTGGCATTTTTGACGCGATTGCCTTGGGAGCAAAACCTGGATTCATATGGTGGCTGATACTGAGCATGCTGGTCGCAGTGTTTGTCAATGTGCGTAAACGCATCAGCGGTTGATAGAGATTTTGACAGCGACATAGGTCATGCTTATAATCTGCCCTGATTGCGGCTATGGTGTAGCGGTAACACAGCAGCTTCCCAAGCTGTTATCTCGGGTTCGAGTCCCGATAGCCGCTCTAACCGTCATTTGTCAGCGACAGGTGACGGTTTTTTCTTCCCCACCCTCGTTCCAAAGGCCAATTGCCTACAATCCCCTCTTCGTTTTTACTTTGAGTGGAGTTTTTTATGTGCGTTAATTACTATGCGAATAATTTATATGTGCGCAAAATGAGCCGCTCTCTGAATCGCAGGTTAGTGTATTCATATAGATGGAGAGCAACCTTGTATAATTCTGACCCGAAGAGGAACTTGCAGCCATAAACTGCGACCCGCTAATATGCGACATATACTCCTTCTGACCTTATTCGGCCTACTACTTGTGGCATGCAGCCAGCCTTCCACTGCAGACATTTCTCCCAACATAGCAGCAACAGTTGAAGCAGAACTGGCAATTGAGACTAGGGCTATAGATCCTACGGACGCCTTACTATCCGGGTCAACCCCAGTGTCTTTTTCGCCAACGCCGCTTCCTGAAGCTCTGCTGGGCAATGCCGGGCTCCAATATGATGAAGCGCTCTTCGGCAAATATCTGGGGGGCGAGAAACGTCTTGGAGATGCTGCTGGGAAGCATCTTGCTCAACCGGAGCACATTTCTTTTGGCTTCGATGGCGGCGATCGCTTCCATTCTGCAGAAGTAAATATTTATCCACTAGATCATTACATGGCTATATCGAAAGAAGCAGCAGGGCATATCTCCATGTTGGAGGAAATGCTGCTTCGTAAACCAGCGCAAATTACATCCCCCCTACCACTTTATCCGGAACCTGCCTACGCGATCAGTTTTGCCTCTGACCCGATTTATGTCAACTTTAGCGAGGGCACGGGAATTCAATTCACGACCATTGTCGAGGCTGCGGGAGAGGAGACGGCCGTTCACGCGTTTCAGGGCATCAGCAGTGACAAGAAATTCTTGATCACTGCTATTGTACCCAGTAGGGCAAATATCACTGTAAAGGGGCAAAATGGGGAGGATGGTGGGACCCTATCGCCAGTTGCCGACCGTGCAGCCTTTTTGAAGACCCAACTTGCGGAAGATAGCAAAGAGATTGCCGTGGTGATGGGATCTTTATCTTTGGGACCGGACGAAGCGTTTCCTTCAGCGGCTCCCCCTGCATACTTTTCAATTCCCGGCGTCCTATTGGCTTACGATCCATCCCTAACAGGCGAGCCGACGGCGCAAAAAGAACCACCGGTATATGTGGCGAGGGACGGCACGGCTACCTATTTGTCCGGTGTTCCAGACGCTATTCATATTTCGTTTGAAGATGAAAGTCAAGACACGCCTGAGGCCATACTTACCATACAACCAGTACGGGGCGCGACGGGGCAGTTTTATGCCAGTGTTCCTGATGAGCAGAAGAAGCGAGTTACCGCGATAGAGCAAGAATTCAGCCGCGCAGCAGAACCTATTGAAACCGAAACAAAAGCTGATGACAGCCTCGATCGTCCACTATCTTTCCCAAGCGGAAGCGGCAAACGCAGCATTCAGCCCGGCAGCGCCGATGACGACGCGGCCTATTTGTATGAGTTTGAAGGGGTAACACAAGATGGACGGTACTATGTACGTTACAGCCGTTCTCTACCGGTTTCCAATACTATTGAAGTTACTTTATTGGCTTCTGAATCGAAAGAATCAGCGGAATTGATTACTTTATTGGCAGAGCTGGACCAGATGATGCAATCCCTGGTAATCCATACAACGGCGAGTGCTGACTCTTCTCTTCCTAGCAACGCACCCGACTGCAACCAAGATGCGCAATTTATTGAAGATATCACAATTCCCGATCATACCATCATCGAACGGGGCCAGCCGTTTAGAAAAACATGGCTGATTCGCAATACTGGCAGCTGCACCTGGACCCCTGCCTACCAGATTGTTTTCGCCGGTGGCAATCCCATGTCTTGGGGAAAAGCGAGCGTGATTGGTGTCGTAGGCCCGGGAGAGGAAACGGAAATCGGCGTTGAGATCATTTCTCCCGAAATACCGGGAAATTATCATGCCTGGTGGCAGCTTGCGGACGACATGGGCAACCCTTTCGGCACTTACTATTATGCGTTGTTTGAATCACCGGAACCGGCAACAGAAATCCCCGGGTACGGAGTGGTTGAAGGAGATATTGGATATCCTGCAGGCGGAGTGCCGGCGTTAACTATCTATTTTATGGCCACCGACGGCAGCCAGCGTTTCGCTCTCGAGACCGAAGACGGTTGGACCCGATACGCCAATGAATTACCTGTGGGGGAGTATCTCATTTTTGCCCGGGTTGCTGGAGACGAAAGCGATTCAGGTGGTGGTTATACGGAATCCGCAAAATGTGATATGATCTGTGACGATCACAGCTTGATCCCTGTGGTTATTGAGGAAGCGAAGACAACACGCGATATCAACATCTTGGACTGGTATGCCCCTTCTGGTAGTTTCCCGCTACCATAATTGCTTGCAAAGCAGCGCAACAAAAATCCGACCTCGAAATGAAGCCGGATATTGTTTATTCGATAAAGTGTCAGGGAGGGAAGAGATTAACCAACTCCCGGCTCCCATTTGTTAAAGTCCGAGCAGTTGTTTCTTCTTGGCCGCGAATTCTTCGTCGGTAATAATACCCTGCTTGTGCAGCTCTCCGAGACGCCCTAGTTCTTCTAGGTAGTCATCCTGAGAATCCTGCTCTTCAACGTAATCCCATTCTTCGTCACTCATTTCCTCGGCATCGATGTCGAGATCGTCCATCGCTTGCTCGAGTTCCTCATCGGTAAGTTCTTCAGCCTTTTTACCCGTTTGCTCTTCGACTCGCTCGACATCTCGCTTGCTAAGCTTGTAGGCACCCAGAGCAACTAGCCCGCCGACGAGTATTATGCGACGTCTTCTGCGCCGGCGCCGCCGCCGGCGCATTCTGGCAACCATGCGGCGCGCCATGCGTCGGGCCATCATCGCCCCGCGCGCACGGCCCCTTCCTCTACCACCTCGTCTCATATCGCTACCTCCAATTGACTGTTGGACAACATTTGATATATCAACTTGATTATAACATGGGGAATTAACAGATGCCGAACTTATAAGCGTGAACATGCTATAATCCAGCGGGAAGGAAGAAAAAATATGAATCAGTATACTCTAATAGCCTCTACCCGTTTTGGAATGGAGATGGTGGCGAAAAACGAGCTCAGAGTGCTCGGCTTCCGAGATATCCACGGATCAGATGGCAAAGTTGAGTTTAAGGCGGCGCTGAGCGAAGTTCCCAAGGCGAATATCTGGCTACGTTCCGTGGAACGTGTTTTCCTAAAAATGGGTGAATTTCCGGCACTTAGTTTTGACGATCTCTTTGAACAGACGAAAGCGCTACCATGGGAGAATTTTATCACGCGTGCAGGCAGCGTAATTGTACTGGCCAAAGCCCTCAAATCCACCTTGCAGAGCGATCGATCGTGCCAATCCATCGTCAAGAAAGCAATTGTGGAACGGCTCAAAGAGAAGTACCATGTAGAATGGTTGGAGGAATCTGGCCCTGTGTTTACGGTGCAGGTTTCTATTTTGAAGGATCAGGCGGTGTTGGCACTAGACAGTTCAGGGCCGGGTTTGCACAAGCGTGGCTACCGGGAACAGGCAGGAGAAGCGCCACTCAAAGAGACGTTAGCCGCGGGGCTTGTGCTTCTTAGCCGCTGGAGAGGGAACGAGCTCTTGATCGACCCAATGTGTGGATCGGGCACCATCGCGATTGAGGCAGCAATGATTGGGCGCAATATGGCTCCAGGAATTCGGCGTCAATTTGCGGCCGAATCGTGGGAATTAATTGAGGAAAGCGTCTGGAATGATGCACGAGCCGAGGCAAGGAGCCTGATAAATCGAGATGCAGATCTGACGATTTTGGGATCGGATATTAACGCCGCGGGCATTCGGGACTGTAAGAGGAATGCGCGCACTGCCTACGTGTACGACGATATCAGATTTGAGCAAAAAGATATTCATGATCTTTGGATTGACCGCCAGTATGGTTCTTTAATCAGCAATCCGCCATACGGGCGGCGCATGTCCCAGTTAACTGATCTGAACCAGGTGTACCTGACGATAAACAAAGCTTTTCGCAAGAAAAAGGGGTGGTCGGTATATATTCTGACCGCCGACAGCATGTTCCCCAAGTATTTTAAGCGTGCTCGCCCGGACCGGGTAAGAAAAATGTACAACGGCCGTATCCGCGTCAACTATTATCAATACTACGGGGAAAAGGGTTGATTCGGACTGCTAGATCGTTTTTCTTGCAGATCAAGCGTTTTTGATGCTGCATAAATAATCCTGACCAAGAGATCAGGAACACCACATGGAGGAAAATCATGGCTATTGCTAGTTTTGAAGCGAGTACCTATGATGTACGCTTAGCCAAGAAGTTGGATGCCCAAGTTGACGGCAGCCTAATCCAATATCATGCGCTCATATCTTGTCGTGGAAGCGGGTATACACTGGCGATCTATTTTCTCACAGACCAGAGTTATGTCCCCAACAATACGTTTGATGTCACACTTAAAAGGGGTACGATATATCTACCGCTAGATCAGTACCCGGTTTATATCGATCTGCTGCGCAATGAAGGCCCAGTGTACTGCTTTCTCAACAGTAGCTACCCTCTGCAGAACGGGCTTTACACAGGAGCCGAGCCTGTTGGAGAGGGCGAGTAGGTTTCCGATTTTGTTCACATTCTTTCGTGCGTTGCGCTACAATTAACAAGAAGCAATTTCTATATCTTCGTTAGGAAATCAGAAGAAGGACAAAAAATGACAGAACGAAAAACGGCCGTGGTTACGGCTGCGGGCAAAGGTATAGGGGCCGCTGTGGCGCGCGAATTGGCAGCCAACGGATATGATCTTGTGTTAATGTCTAATTCGGGCGGCGCAGAAGCGCAGGCAGCCGAATTGGGAGGCAAAGCGATAACGGGATCGGTAACGGAAACGGCCGATCTACAGAAATTGGTAGACCTTGCTATGAAGGAATACGGCAGAATCGATGCCGTGGTCAATAATACGGGACATCCAGCCAAAGGAGCGCTGTTGGAGATTGACGATGAAGCGTGGCATACGGGTCTCGATCTCCTGCTGCTCAACGTCATCCGAATGGCGCGGCTGGTCACGCCGATCATGCAGAAGCAAGGGGGGGGTGCGATCGTCAATATATCCACGTTCGCAGCCTTCGAGCCCTCATCCGCGTTCCCAGTGTCGAGCAGTCTGCGCGCCGCTTTGGCCGGTTTCTGCAAGATCTATGCAGATCAATACGCGCCGGAAGGAATTCGCATGAATAACCTCCTTCCGGGATACATGGACAACTATCCAGAATCAGCGGAGATCGTAGGTCAAATCCCTACCGGTCGCTATGCTAAGGTAAGCGAAATCGCCAAGAGTGCTCGTTTCTTGCTTGAGGATGATTCGGGCTACATAACCGGACAGAATATTCGCGCTGATGGCGGGATCACCCGCTCTGTTTAGCGCCATTCCAATTGTGAAATAAGGACCGCGATCGAAATGAGCGGACAATATGACGTAATTCTGACGGGGGGCGGCGTGATGGGCTGCGCCGCGGCTTATTATCTTTTACAGGCAGATAATCGACTGCGCGTGGCCATAATCGAGCGCGATCCAACTTACGAACGAGCCTCAACACCGCTGTCCGATGGCAACATCCGCATTCAGTTCAATATCAAAGAGAATATACAGATCTCACAGTATGGACTGCAAGTCCTGGACCGTTTCGCCGAGGAAATGGCCGTGGGAGAGATAGTCCCAGATGCCGCTTTTCGCCGGCAAGGGAATCTTTTTCTGTTTAATGAAAGTGGAAAGGAAGCTGCCGAACTCGGCCTTGCGCTCCAGCGAGAGCTTGGCTGTGATGTCGAGTTACTGGTACCAGCCGAGATTAACAAAAGATTCCCTCTTATAGATGCAGGCAGCTTGGCTGGTGGGACATTCGGTCGCAATGAGGGAACCATGGACCCTCACGCCTTCCTGCAAGCATACAAGAACAAAGCGATATCTCTAGGTGCAGCATATTTGAAAGAAGAAGCAGCTTCCCTGAATGTGAGTGATGGAGCTGTCCAGGGCGTTACACTCAAGTCTGGCACAGTAATCAAGGCGCCGGTAGTGGTCAACAGCGCAGGTGCCTGGATCAACAAGCTGGCAGAAACGGCAGGCTTCCAACTGCCGGTCACCCCAGTGAAGCGACAAGTATTTGTGTTAGAAACTGCGTCTGAGCCAGGACAAATATATCCACTCATTGTGTTCCCATCCGGCTTGTATCTCATACAAGAACATGGGGGACAATTCTTATGCGGCAAATCGCTGGAAGATGACCCTATAACAGACAGTGATTTTAGCTGGAGCCACCAGCATTTTGAGGAACAACTTTGGCCGGAATTGGTTGACTATTTGCCATCATTTGACCGGCTGAAACTTGTAAGCGGTTGGGCCGGACTGTATGCTGTCAATACATTTGATGGAAACGCTATTTTGGGGCCCTGGCCAGGTCTGGAAGGACTGCACCTTATGGGTGGCTTTTCAGGTCACGGACTCCAACAGGCACCCGCTGCCGGCCGGTACATCGCCGAACTAATCCTTGGCCGCTCACTCAGTCTTGATCTTTCAATTTTCTCACCTCTGCGAATATTGGAAAACCGGCCTGCTTTCGAAAATCCAAGCCGGCTGGTATAGCCTTATCTGGTTGCAGATAATAAGAAATCATGATTGGCATTTGCCAGCAAAAGAGAAGAAATAAGGAATGGAACAGGAATTGCAAATTACGCTAAAAGAAATTACCGAAGATAGCCTGTGGTCAATACTAGACCTGGAAGTTGAAGAGGAACAAAAGAAATATGTTGCCTCCAATGCAGTCTCGATCGCGGAGGCGCATTATTCTGAATATGCTTGGGTTCGGGCTATTTATGCCGGCGAGGAGCCAGTGGGGTTTGTCTTGCTCTACATTGACGAAGAGGAAGCAGAATATGATTTATGGCGGATGATGATCGATAAGAACCACCAGCGTGAAGGATATGGGGGCCAGGCACTGGAAGAAATTATCAAACACATAAAGTCACTGCCCGATGCCGAGGAATTGACGTTAAGCTACCTGCCTGGCAACGGGGATCCAGCTCCATTTTTCGCCCAGTTTGGCTTTGAAGACTGTGACGAATGGGTGGAAGACGAAAAGATCCTGACCCTGAATCTAATGAACGATGGGTCTTCTGAGGATTAGCATTGTGAGCTGACCGAGACCTAAAACGATCACGGTCAAATCCATGCAAATCTACTTATCGCTCCTTCGCCGTCGCCCTCAGTATCGCAATCTATGGCTGGCGGCGGTGATCAGTTTCGCTGGTGACTGGTTCAACACTATCGCCTCGGTAATACTTGTCAACCGCTATACCGATTCAACGACGGCGGTGGGCTTGCTTTTCATAGCCAGAGCGCTGCCCCCATTTTTGCTAAGCCCAGTGGCTGGTGTCGTCGCGGACCGCTTCAATAGACGGGCGATTCTGATCGCTACGGATCTACTACGTGGACTCGTCGTTCTGGGATTCCTGTTCGTGGCCAATACGGGGCAAGCGTGGTTGATCTATGCCTTAACCATTGCCCAGTTTGTGATCTCCTCATTTTTTCAACCGGCGCGCGCGGCAATTTTGCCTTCGCTGGTAGAAGGCGGCGGCGAATTGCTCACGGCAAATACCCTCTCAAGTGTTACCTGGTCGGCGATGCTGACGCTCGGGGCGGCGGCTGGAGGCGTTGTGGCCGGTGTTTTTGGCGTTGAAACAGCCATCATTGTTGATTCCGCGTCCTTTTTCCTTTCCGCTTTTTTTGTATGGCGCATACAGGCAGTGGCAAAGGGTGAGAACGAATCCCAAAGCGATAGTGGCTGGCGAGATTTTATCGATGGCGCAATGTACTTACGAAATCGACCACGAACCTTTATAACCAGCTGTGTGAAAGGTCTGACGCAGTTTGGCAGTCCTGATATTATGATTGCCGTCTATGCGGCATCTGTTTTCCCACTAGGTCGAGACGGTGCCCTGACTCTGGGCTGGTTGTATGCAGCAGGTGGGATCGGAGCTGTGCTGGGGCCACTGGCAGCTAACCGCCTCGGCGACAGCTCTCGGCGGTGGCTGATCGTCGGCATCGCCCTGGGATTTCTATTGGTCGGCGTGGGGTGGCTCCTTTTCGGCTGGGCTCCACTACTGCCCGTCGCCGTCCTGGCAATGCTCATCCGCCATATGGGTGGTTCAATTAATTGGACCTATAGCACGGTTTTGCTTCAACGCAAGGTTGAAGACCGCTATCTGGGCCGTGTCTTTGCTTTTGATATGGCCCTATTTACCTTGGCGATGGCCTTATCGGTCTGGCTGAGCGGAATAATATTGGATAACAGCAGTTTATCGGCCCGACAATTGTCATATCTTCTGGCTTTGGCCAGCATTCTTCCCCTTCTGCCCTGGTTATGGGCCAACCGGGATCAACTTAAACAGCAAATTTAGGAGTAGATTGTCTTATGGCTGGCGACGTGAACTACGAGAAAGATTTGTCGCAAATCGATTGGCAGGAAATGAAGCGCGTTTTGGTCGAGGACAGTTTTGATAACGGCCGAACACCGGACCAGCTTCAGCGCTCTTTTCTGAACAGTTTTGCCGCGGTGGTCGCCTATTTGGACGGCCGGATCATTGGCACAGCCCGTGTGCTATCGGACGGCGTTTGCAATGCCTATCTGGTCGATGTATGGACCTATTCGCCCTTCCGAAGGCGAGGAATCGCACGCCAGATGATTGAGGACATGCTGGCGGATTTGTCCGGGCAACACGTCTACCTCTTCACGGACGACCTGCCCGACTTTTACCGCAAGCTAGGCTTTGTTGAGCGCGGTATTGGCATGGAGACGCTCGTAGGCCGCTGGCTAGAAAATTAAATCGTTGACGGTAAGAAATAAAATCCAATCGCCAGGATGAGGAAGACGGCGATCAGCATCGCGCCTTCTAACCAGTTGCTGCGCCCGTCAATAGCCACCAGCGCAGCAATTACCGAGGCCGCGATCATGGCGATAATCTCTGGATGGTTGAAGACCAACGACATGGGGTTGCCCATAAGAAGGGATATGAAAACCAAAGCCGGCGCAACGAAAAGAGCGATTTGCAAGCTAGATCCAAGGGCAATAGAGAGGCTCAAATCCATCTGATCCTTCAAGGCTACCTGCACGGCAACCAAATGCTCGGCAACATTGCCAATCAGGGGCACAACAATAATACCGACGAAAAACTCGCTGAGATGCAGGGTTTCGGTCACAACGTCTAGGGAGCCAACCAGAAATTCACTCATGAGCGCCAGGCCAGCCACGGCCACGACCATCACCAACAACGCGCGGCTGACGGGCCAATGGGGACCAGTGTGGCTGGGTTCTATAGTAGCAGGTGAATGGCCTGAATCCACCTGGGGCTGGCGCAAGGAATAGAGGATAAAAAGAATGTAGAGGAAGAGCACAACGGCGGCTGTAGCCAAACTGAGATACTCGAGTCGCATAAAGTCTGATTCAATCTGTTCGCCAAATAGTGAGGGCACGCTGATCATGATCGCCGCCAAGATAACCAGCGTTGCGTCAATTCCTATGCGTTCACGGCTGAATTTTTGGATACCGTGCTTCAATCCGCCAAGCAGCAAACTCAGACCAAGGACAATCAGCAGGTTGCCCAATATGGAGCCAATGATTGAGGCTTTGACCAGGGCGATTTTGCCAGCAGAGATAGCCACGATGGTGATGATCAATTCGGCCAGGTTGCCCAGGCTGGCATTTAGCAGCCCCCCAACCCGGGGTCCAGTACGCTCTGCCAGAACTTCAGTCGCCTCGCCTAAGACGCCTGCAAATGGGATGATGGCCAATGCCGAGGTCACAAAAACGATCATGTCGCCCCAATGGAGGAGTTCGGCCAGGATGGCAATGGGAAGAAATAGAAAGAGTAAACGTACACCACGCATATTGTTCACCTTCGATTGGTTTTTTTATTTTCAATTGCAGTCCCGCTCGAACCAGTTCAGATGCAAGCACGAATAGAGAACGTTCTAGCGGGCGAACCGCTATTCGTCTAGCTAGCTGACGGCCACAGTCAGGCCGCCGGGAATGACTTTCATGGTTACCGGCGTGCGGGCAGTATATTCGCCATCCGTCCAAACGGGTTGGTCGGGGTCGGCATCAATGACGATCTCTTGGCCACGCCAGTAGTACATGCCAGCCGTATCGGTATCAAGATTGAAGAAACGAGACAAAGCGGCATCGGCACTCTTACTACTGCGGCTGATCATAAATATATCCAGATAGCCATCATCGACTTGGAATTGATTGCTGATGGAAAGTCCTGTACCTGCCTTGGCGGAATTGACCACGTAGCATTTATGCCCTCGAATTTCGATCTTTTCCCCATCAACGACCAATTGGTATGGAATATCCTGTATTTCTCTCAGGCGGCGAAGATCACGCTGTACATAGGCCAGCGTACCATATTTGTTTTTATCCTCGCGGCTGGTCTGTTCCTCGGGCTCAATTCCAGTAAATAGACGCTGGATGAAGTAATCATCGCCAACCCGAACGATATCGATTTTGCGCTTGTTATAGCTTGTGCAAAGCAGTTCGACGGCAAGCTTCAATGTTGTGGGAATGCTTAGCTCGTTGCCAAAGCCATTGCCCGTGCCACCAGGCAGGACACCCATGGTAACCCCGGTTCCCATCAGGCCATTGGCGATTTCATGCTGCGTACCATCTCCCCCGTAACCAGCAACAAGATCGCAGCCCGCCTCCGCCGCGCGCCGGGCAAATTTGGTGGCATCGCCAAACTTCTTGGTGATGCTGATATCCCAATCGATGCCATACTTATTGAACACAGCATTGAGTATGTTGATGATCGGCTGGTCTTTGCCAGATACAGGGTTGATAACGACGTGGATTTTCTTGTAAGGCACGGTCGTCTTTGCCTCTCCACCAGTATCCGCGGCCAAGGCCGTCAGCAGCGCGGCATATGCCTCTTCTGCCTGTTCGTCCATCTCCATCGCAGCATCCTGTGGCACGAGGGCGGTATAAACCTTGCCGTTGAGAGCCTCGACAAAACGCAAGGAAGATTCCTGTGGTTTGTCTTTGACAACGGCAATTATGGCTGAAGAACTCGGCCCTAAAGATCCAGTCACCTTGCCTAGGTGATCAGGAATCAGATCCCTCATATCTCGTCGCTTGGAACGATGATGTCCAACCACAGCGCCCAGTGATCCCAAGAGCAGCCCAGTGCCACCCGTGAGCAGACCAACCACACCACCAATCAATGCCCCACCAACGGTCCCCTTAATTGGGGTACGCCCGACATCTTTGACCAAAACCTTTTCATCTGCATCTTTTTGCATGACGACTGCAGAAACGACCCGAGTATCCTTCTTAGGCAGCTGCTCCAGCGCTGTTTCTGCTGTCTCAATGCTGTTAAATACTACCAATACCAAATAGAGACGTTTTTCGCTCATTTCCAATCTCCATAAACTTAGTAGTGCTCTGTATAGTTGAATTGTGAAATTGCTAGATGCATGTCAATCCCGCGCAGACGGAAATCCACAAGTTTGGATACCTGCCGGCACAGGTATGGCAGACGGATGATGATTCTTCAACCTTTAGAATAGCAGAGCACTAGCACATTGTAGGCATGTAAGAATAAATCCCACAGAATGCTCGAACTCCGTGGGATTATAGCATAGCTGCGGAGGGTTTGGTCGCTATTTAGCGTGCAGATTTTGGGCGGCGATGAAGGAAAGATGGTTCTCGGTCAACGCCCGGGCAGTCCTGTTGGTGGCATCAAATTTATCGAGGAAATTCAACGTCAGACTTTGCCAATCGCCGGCGGAAATGATTTCCTCTTTGTCCCGAAAATAGTCCAGAATGTCCGAGGGGTAGTCACGCCCTTCTTCAACGCTTTGATCACCACCTTCATGCTTGGCAGAGATATTGGCCACATGACCGGCGATTTCCATCAGCTCTTGGCGGCGATTATAAGGTTGGCGAACAATGCTCTTCCAGGTTTCGGTGATGTGATGCTCAAATCGCACGACATCCTCAAAGCCCAGATCCTTGCGGAACTGCGCCGTGATTTCCATCGATTCGTTATTGATAGAATTACTCCAATTAAATCCGATCAGCGGCGAGGTTCCATCGTCACGTGCGAACAGCTTGGCGCCAATCAGGGTCCATAAGCCCGCATAAGGATTGTCATTGCCCATAAAGACGGAAATCTTGAATTCGATATCGACCCCCAGGCGATGGAGCAGGTAGCCGAGCAGCACGGTGCCGGGATTGATATTTAATACCTGGCGGACACCATATTGGGTGTAATAGTAGAGAAATTCGTCCAGCCAGCGTAGGGCATGATCGTTGGGCTGCCCCACGCCACCAAAATAGCCGGTGATGGTCTCGGGACCCCCCAAATGCACGTTGGAGCCATCGGTGCCCTTAGTGTCCAAAGTCTCCACATAACTGGCGCCAATGATTTGCATGGCTGCCGCAAATGCGGGCAGATCACCATCTGCCTCCTGTTCTTTCATTTTACGCACGCGAATAAAACGGCCAGGAACCAGCTGCTCGTTGGCTATGGCTTGCTCCGCCATGATCTTTAACCAGGGGAAATACTGAGCTGCGCTAATCTCCAGAGTCACCGCAAAATCATCGGCAAAACTCACAGAAGCGGCAGCATCTCCCAGTACTTTACGGCGGTAATCAGCTACGCTGATAAAAGACTGATTGTCACGCTTTTCCTGAAGCCAGCGCAGATCTTCCAGGTATTGTGGCTGGACTTCTTCGACCCGTTTCATTAAGGCTGGGAGGGCACGCGCTGCAGCCGCTTGGGCATTGATCTCTTCCGGTGAGCCATACTTGGCCACGATGGCTAAGAACTCATTGATGACACGCATGTTGGGGTTCAACAAAATACCGTTTAAGGCATCTAGGCGATCACTAGTAATCCGCAATCTTTCACGCAAATCTTTGCTCATTGTTGCCTCCTTAGGGCTTCGAACCGCGCTTAGAAATTCTCCGAACGGTGAACCATTTCACGCAGCTGGTCAAATTCATCATCTTTCATGCCAAAGTAATTATTCTTCTCTGGAAATGATTTATCTGTCACCTCTACGACATATTGCTTCAAACCATTCAGGATCAGTTCACCTGCGTTGCCGTAGACTTTGGCCATTCGCGGCGTAAACTTCGGATAAAGACCAAAAAGATCATGGTAAATAAGCAGCTGTCCATGCGCATCGGGTCCGGAGCCAAGGCTCATAATTATCGTTCCTTCAGCCCGCTCGGTGATCAACTTGCAGACGCGATCGGGGACAAGTTCTAGAAGGATGCCAACCGCGCCAGCCTCTTCGAGGGCTTTGGCATCGTCAACGATCTTCTTGGCCTGTTCCGCGCCTTTCCCCTGCAGTCGGAATCCGCCAAGGGCGCTGGCGCTTTGCGGTGTGAGTCCCAAATGTCCAAAGGCTGGTATTCCGGCGGCAGTTATGGCTCGCACGCGACCAGCCATCTCCGCCCCACCCTCCAGCTTGATGGCATCACAAGCAGCCTCGGCCATAAAACGTCCGGCATTGCGCACGGCCGTTTCGTCGCTGGGTTGGTAGCTCATGTACGGCATATCACCAATGAGGAAAACATTAGGCGCTCCGCGACGCACTGCCTGGGTGTGACGGATCATATCATTCATCGTCACTGGCAGAGTACTATCATAACCCAGCATAGTCATGCCCAGACTGTCCCCCACTAAGATCATATCAATACCCGCTCTATCCTGAAAATAGGCCGTCGGGTAATCGTAACAGGTTAACCAGGTAATAGGATCACCATCTGCCATTTTTTTGAATAGGAAGGGTAGTGTTACCTTTGTTCTCTCGTTCATTGCGACTCCTTTGATTGATTTTCTTGCGACAGCATAAAGCTATCTACTCTTTGGTCTGCAGCAAGCGGTACAGCGTACGCTGGGCCAACACATCACTGCTAACCACTCCAATAGCTGACTTGTTTTCTATGACCGGCAGAGCGGAGATATCATGATACTCGAGCTTACGGACAACATCCAATATGGTTTCATCAGAGCAGGCAGCAACTACATCACGAGTCATTATGTCAGAGATTAGACTATTATTACTATACGAAGCAGCCGATGCCTGAGTGATGTCGCGGTCCGTGACTACCCCAACAATCTCCTCAGAATCTGACAAGACGGCCAGCAAATCTCCTTTGCTGGCAATTAACAGTTCGGCTGCCTCGCGAACGGTCTGGCTCTCCAAAATGGTTGGAATGTCAACCATTACATCAGCCACGGTTCGCCCTCCCTCGGAAGTGGCAATACGATCTATCGCGATCTGTTCTGCGGCCTCGCAAGGCAGCAGATCGGGATCGGCGACGAGTTTATCTACCAATTCACGCATATTACGCTGCACCACCTCAACGAGCTTGGCACGACCTGCGGCACGTCGCTTTTCAGCTAAATGTGAGAATTCTGCTGCATGTCTAGACAACCATTCGTCAACTGCCTGACGATCACCCAGCATTTCTTCCGGTATCAAGAGATGTGTGGGTGGTTTAAGGAGCTGCTCTTGGGCAGCGTAAATAACACCTCCGGAATTTACCAGAAAATCAGTGGCTATTAGGACACCCTTTTGCCAGTATACGGATCGTTCCATGCGCGATCTGGCAGCCCGGCGGTTTGGAGCCGGCGAGTATGTATTGGCCCCTTCGACAACCATTGTCCAATCGCCCATGCGATCGACCGTAATACTGGGACCAGAGGAATCGTCAACATCCAGATAGTTGGCAATTGGAGCAGCGGGGACAACACAATAAGCAGACTCACGCAATAGGTCATCGCTCCAATTTGAGTACTTGGCCCCTGTGTGCTCTTCCTGGCTGATGACCTGCTGATAATAGGGTAAGGCCACGACGCCCTGATCTTCTTGAATTCGAAGCATCTCGGAGACCGGTAGCCCCTCATCATTGTAAATATAACCGGAGGCGTCACTGATCCCAGTGATGCGCGGCGCATGATCGGGATCTTCCTCAGCCAACAGCCGCGCGGCATGAGTACCCACCGCCCCAAACCCTTGGATAAGAACCGTCAGATCTTCACGCCTAGGGACCGATAAGTCGGCAAATTGAGGCAAAACCTTGAGCCGCTCCATTTCCACGAGCAGCGTCTCGATGGCCACGACAACACCTTGTGCGGCGGCACCTAATTGGTCGATTCGATTTCCGCCCATGTCAACTGTCTTGGACAGCGCTCCAGTCAATCCATTTTCAATGGCAATGGTTTTCATATCGCTGTCATTCGTACCCACATCGGGACCTGGCAAGTAGATTTTGTGATAGCGCTGCAGCAAGCGGGCAAAGCCACGAATGACGGAGAGACGCACTTCTGGGGCAAGATCACTTTCAGCCACAATACCGCTCTTGCCCCCACCAAAAGGAAGATCGGCAGCGGCATTTTTCAGTGTCATGCCGCGAGCCAGATTATGGATAATGGCCGGCGTGACACCAGGCATCATGCGAATCCCACCCATCGAAGGGCGACCCATGGCCATATTGTCGACCACCAGATAGCCGCCAATTTCCAATGGACTTTCTTCATCCCACATACACACGACCAATGACGGGCCAAGCTTGTCAACTTCAATGCCGAGTCGCTGCAGTCGCTCCACATCTAAAGGGCGAAACTCCATATAGGCCAATGGGCCTTTCCGCTGCAGCCGGTTGCGCCATGTCTGTTCAGGCAGGGCGCTGCGCAGCAGTTCATTCATCTTCCTAGGTATCATCTTCAATCACCTTTCCAGTTCTTAAGTCACCTGTCCAGTTTGTGTTCGATTCTCTAGCGGCACTTCAAGCAATTAGTTCAAATCTGGCTTGGAAGAATCGAAGATATTCAGGCTCATAAACAATTTTCAAGCCCTTGGTCTGATCCCGTACGTCAAAGATGGCTTTCACCGACTCCGCAACGACATCCATATGGGCTTGCGTATACACACGGCGCGGGATCGTCAGGCGCGTCAGCTCCAAGGCGGGATAGCGATGCCCTCCGGTCTCCGGATCGCGACCTGCGCTCACAATACCCCTTTCCATGCTGCGAACTCCAGAATCAAGATAGAGCTCAGCGGCAAGAGTCTGGGCCGGTAAATGGTCTTGCGGAATATGGGGATAGAACTGCTTGGCGTCTAGGAAAATGGCGTGTCCGCCCACAGGCTGGACGATAGGCACACCCCATTCCGTAAGCAGGCGGCCCAGATAGCGAATTTGCCGCACGCGGCTGCGGACATGATCATCTTCCACCGACTCGGTAATGCCGATGGCCAAGGCCTCCATATCACGCCCAGCCATACCCCCGTAAGTGTGAAGACCCTCGTAGACGACAACCATGTTGCGCGCTTTGTCGAAGATTTCGTGATCGTTAACTGCGAGCCACCCACCGATGTTGACCAAACTGTCCTTCTTGGCGCTCATCCAGGCGCCATCGGTGTAGCCGCAAAACTCACGCAAGATGGCAGCAATTGCTTGATCCCCGTAGCCATCTTCTCTTTCCTGAATGAAGAAGCAGTTCTCAACCATGCGCGTCGCATCCAGGTAAATACCAATACCTTGTTCATCACAGAACGCACGGAGCTGACGAACATTGGCCATGCTCACCGGCTGCCCGCCAGCCATATTGACGGTCCCAGCAAGGCTGACATAGGGGATATTCCCGGCGCCTACGCGATCAATTAAGGCTTGAAGCTTCTGAATATCGACGTTACCTTTGAAGGGGTGCATACTGAGCGGATCATGGGCTTCGTCAATGATTACGTCCACGAAAGTCCCTCCCGCCAATTCCTGATGCAATCGGGTTGTGGTGAAGTACATATTCCCAGGAATATACATGCCTGGCTTGATGATTGCCTGGCTGATCAGGTGCTCGGCCCCACGCCCTTGATGTGTCGGAACTATATACTTATAGCCATAGTAGCTCTGAACAGCTTCTTCGAGATGGTAAAAATTGCGGCTCCCAGCATAGGCTTCGTCACCCATCATCATGCCCGCCCACTGGCGATCGCTCATGGCACTGGTGCCGCTGTCGGTGAGCAGATCAATGTAAACATCTGCCGCGCGGAGTAGAAATGTGTTGTGGCCTGCTTCTTTAAGCGCGGTCTCACGTTCTTCGCGGCTCACCATTTTAATGGGCTCAACCATCTTGATTTTCCATGGTTCAGCCCATGACCGGCGGCCAAACTGCTGCCCCATCGTTTGGGGCGTGTTTTGGGTCATAATGCCTCCAAAAACAAAATGAGGAAAGAATCTTGCATTCTTCCCTTTGACTTGTGACTATTCTTCATCCAGACCATCGCCCAGTGGCAGTGACGTAGACGCCTTTATTTCCTCAAGCACCAAGCTTGTGTAGATTCGAGCAACACCAGGAATTGGTGTCAGCTTTTGCTCAACAAAACGCTGTAATTCCTTACGATTACGCACAACTATTCTCAGTAAGTAGTCGAACTCACCCGTTACATGGTAACAATCTAAGACTTCGGGAAGTTCACTCACGCTCTTGCGAAATCCGGACAATTCTTGCGGTCCATGCATACGCAAACTGATGCTAACAAAGCAGGTCATATCGAAGCCCATTTTTTCTTGGTCAAGAAGGGCTACATAGCGCTTGATATAACCATGAGACTGCAAGCGCCGCAGTCTGGCGTGGGTGGCAGGTGGCGAAAGTTCGATGCGGTTGGCCAATTCGACATTGCTAATGCGTCCATCCTCCTGAACTTCGCGCAGGATGTCCATATCAGTTTTGTTGAGTTCGAGTAATTTTGAATTTTCAGTCATGAATAGATTCTAATACAATGTATTATTCTATCATTTAGTATAAACGCCTAATATATGTTTGTCAACCAGGAAGCATACAGCAGGTTATTCATATCGGATCGTGCTGATAACTAGCCACGGGAAAGCAGGAAGCTGGCCCAAAAAAAGCCCTCGCACATACCGGTGCGAGGGCTCAATATTGTGATTGAAAATAGGTTTTTGCTTAGCTGGGGTTTGCCTTACGAAGCAGCAAAAACAGAGAAACAAGAGCAAGAAGGGCGAAAACGGCCGCTACCACCGGCGCTAGAGATATGCCTGGAGCGACAGATAGCGACCTAAAACCTACTGCCAGCGGGGAATCAAGCGCGCCCAAGGTAAATTCGGATCCAAGATCGAATACGCTCACGCGGAAAGTTATCTCATCTTTACCGACTGTCACTTGATGCAAAGGCACCTCAGTGAAATCAGACGACGAACCCGTTTCCCGTTTTAGTAGATAGTACTGTCCAGCAACGTCCTGAAACTCACCACTGCCACCGGCATCAACAATATTAAAGGTTATATCGACCCACCCTCCCAGGGTTGTCCCTTCATCCTTGACCACAATAGCCCATAGGCGGTTCCAGCGCGAGTTGGCGGCAGAAGATTCGAGACCATCTGTTACGACGCCAAATGGGGCATTGTTGTGCCCAAATACCAGTGTATCGTCACCGTCGGGCTGGAAGAAGCTAAAGTCTGCTGCGCGCATTCCGGCGGTTGTCCCTCCGCGATCGGAATCGTAGACACCAGCCGATTGGCTGATACCGCGCACATTGTTTTGGAATTCCACTGGGGCAGTGAATATGGCTGTTGAGGTGAGATCTAGATTGTACTTATCTCTTAGCCAGAGCTCCACATGAGTTTGCTCCATATCACTCAATGCCGTGTTGTAGATTATCAACTCAGCAATATCACCGGAAAAATGCTGTTCAGTTGTACTAGCGGCACCGATAAACAGTTCCTTGTCTGTAGGATCATACGTATCGGCCGACGCATCTGCAGCCACGGCCACTCCATTTTGATAGATCGCTTGCCCGGTGCCGGCCTCACTCTTAAAGCCCCACATGTGGAAGCTCTCAATATCCTCGAATGGAGAATGAGCAACACGACCGTCACCTGTGGAATCTCCCATATCCCAATTCACCACATTCCCTTCCCAGGGCACATTGGCCCCAAATCGATTGCTTCCATCCAAATCAAGAGGCGCAGCAGCAAATGAGCTTTGCCTCTGGACCACGCTGGCCTTCTGGACAATAAATACGGTGGCATCACTGCTTGGAAACGCAGTCTCAAGCTCATCAATGGAATCGCTGCCTGTGCCAAGATTGTCATTATTGGGAGCGGTATCAAAACGCATAACGGGCAGGCCATTGATTACGCCCGCCTGCACGGTCGGCGTTTCCCCCACTGCGCTGGACTTGGCCTCAAGATTGTTTGGCCCTTGATCGCCCCAGCAAGCGACTGTACCGCCCGCAGTTGCAGGCACTGTACAGTCGGCGTCGCTGTAAACTTCACTCGCTGCCCCAAACCAGGCCGTGAGATTGGACGTCCCAATACCGCCCGGATCTGTTGGCACATTCAAGGCCAGTGCCGGAAGAAATCCAACCGCAAATAAGAATACCAGTAGTAGCACCAGGCCAACCGTAGCTTGATTACCATTATGACTCATCTTACCACCTCTCCATAACAACAGGTCCCTTTTCTCTAATCATAGCTTACTAGTTGTCAGGACTTTCCGTCAAGTATAAATGGTGGTAAATTACAAATTGTTAGCTGTCTTCCAGAACCGTTTTTGGGCAGCCTCCAGCTTATGATTTCTAATTTCGAACATATTTCCTCCAGGATTCATAAAGCCTTTACTCAGCTGCCTTATTTGATAAAGGCGCTGGGAATCGTCTATGAGTCTGCGGGTAAATGGACCGTCATTTGGGCAATCCTGCTTATCTTGCAAGGTTTATTACCTGTGGCCACGGTCACACTGACCCGGGAACTGGTCGACAGCCTGGTTGCCACTATTGAGTCTGGCGGTGCATGGGAAAGCCTACGGCTTTCGCTGATTTTCATGGTTCTCATGGCTCTCGTGCTTCTGGCACAGGAGATCTTAGGCGGATTTAGCACTTGGATCAGCACAATACAAAGTGAGTTGGTGCAGGACAGAATTGCCGAAATGGTCCATGAACAATCGATGAGACTGGATCTGGCATTTTACGATTCACCTGAGTATTTCGACCACTTGCACCGGGCACGATATGAATCATCGTATCGGCCAGTCGCTTTGTTGGAAAATCTGGGCGGCATGCTGCAAACCGGTGTCACGATGGTGGCCATGGCAGTTGTATTGATCTCCTATGCCTGGTGGCTGCCGATCGCCTTGGCCATCAGTACGCTGCCGACATTGTTCATTGTCCTGCAGCATACAACCCGGCAGCATGAATGGAACATGCGCACTACCGCAATCCGACGCAAAGCAGGTTATTACGATCATCTGTTAACGAATCGAGGGACAGCAACGGAATTACGTCTCTTTGACTTAGGCCAACATTTTCGATCTCGATACCAGCAGTTAAGGGCCATTTTACGGGTTGAACAGTTGAATCTCATCAAGAACCAGTCCATGTCACGCTTGCTTGCCGGAGTGTTTGCTTTGCTGGTGATGGGATTAACAATGGCCTGGATCATCTGGCAGGCACTGCAAGGCAAGTTCAGTTTGGGAGATCTGGCCCTCCTCTATTCAGCCTTTAACCAGGGCCAGAGTCTTATGCGTGTGCTGCTTCAGAATCTAGGACAGATCTATAGCAACCTGCTTTTTCTGGGCAACCTTTTCGAGTATCTAGCTCTGGAGCCAAACGTTACTGAAGTAAGCGATCCTGTTAGATTAGGCGTCATAAAGCAAGATATTAGATTTTCAAACGTCCAGTTTAGCTACCCGGACAGTGAACGGACCGCACTCAGTGAATTTGATTTGGTTATACCGGTCAAGAAAATGATCGCCATAGTGGGCGTCAACGGAGCCGGAAAGACCACGCTCATTAAGCTTTTATGCCGCTTCTACGATCCACAAGCCGGACGGGTCGAAATTGACGGAGTTGACTTACGCGAGCTCTCTTTACATGATTTGAGAAGAAATATATCAGTCTTGTTTCAACAGCCCGTTAAGTACCAAAATACGGTATCCGAAAATATTGCTTTTGGTGATCTAGCCAGCAATCCTGACCCGGACATGATCCAAACGGCGGCTGTCGCCGCAGGGTCAGATGGAATTGTCGACCGTCTCCCGCTTGGATACGAAACGCAGTTGGGGCGGTGGTTCGCGGGTGGAACAGATTTGAGCGTAGGAGAATGGCAGCGAATCGCTCTATCGCGGGCTTTTTTGCGCCAGGCCGAGATTATTATCCTGGACGAGCCTACCAGCGCCATGGATCCTTGGGCTGAAACGGATTGGCTGCAGCGCTTCAGGAGCCTAGCCGAGGATAAGACGGCGATCATTATCACCCATCGCTTTACAACAGCAATGCATGCAGAGATCATCCATGTGATGGACAACGGCCGTATCGTTGAATCGGGAACGCACGAAGAGCTGCTGGCGCTTGACGGTCGTTACGCCCAATCATGGAAGGCGCAGATGCGCGGCAGGGGCGTTGATCAAGATGCAGCCGCCCATTCGTAACAGCAGCGCATTTTCTGCAACAGACACTCCATCATGACAGAACAGTACGGACCCAGCGAACAAGATCCGGAGACAGCGTTCATTCTGGCCTGCCTACAAAGCCGCATACACGATCAGGCACTGGATAAGGCGCGCACTATTACAGATAGTCAAGCGCTTAATTGGGACCTCGTGGCGAAGATTGCTCATGCACAATGGCTGGCCCCACTAATTTACAGCGTTATCCGCGAAGAAGGCCTGCTGCCAGCGATGCTCGAGGAGGAGTTTAGAGCATTTTACATAGAAAACGGGCTGCACAACGCGCGGCAATTTGATCATGTGGGCAAACTGATCACTGCGTTCGCCGGCGCCGGGATACCATTACTTGTGCTAAAAGGGGCGGCACTGGCAGAAACGGTTTATGGCAATATTGCCCTACGGCGTATGATCGACGTAGATATTTTGGTGCATCGCAATAACGTGGAAAAATCTTTGAAGTTGCTGGCTGGACTCGACTATGCTACGGTCGATCCGGAAACTCATCCGGGCATGATCACCCAGTATGAAAACGAAGTTATGCTGGTCAGATCGCAGGGGTTTAAGATGCCCCTGGAACTGCATTGGAGTTTGCTGGATTCACCGCATTATCAAAACAAGGTCGAGATGGATTGGTTCTGGCAAACGGCCGAAAGGGCGAGAATTGGCAATAGCCAGGGTCTTGTATTAGGTTTGGAAGCCTTGATCATTCATCTTTGTTCGCACCTAATGCTGCACCATCAGGGGCGGGGTTTAATGTGGCTGCATGACATCGCCGAATTGCTGGGACAAAATCAGGAAGCAATAAATTGGGATGCGCTGCTGACTAAAGCACAGACCTTTGATCTTGTTTTGTCCGTGCAGCAGGTCGTGAAGGACGTCAACGTCAAATGGGATATTCAGCTTGGACCCGAGGTGCTGGATAAGATAAACAAAATTCGACCGTCTGCTCGTGAGCGTCAAGTCGTCAATTGGTTAACGGTCGGGGAACGTCCCGTAGCGCAACGATTTTGGGTTGATCTTGCCACTTCAACCGGATGGAAACAGCGTCTCCGGTACGCATGGCGTAGTATGCTGCCCAGCCCTGATTATATGCGCCAGCGGTACCAGATAAAAAATGGTCTATTCCTACCACTCTATTATCCCTACCGCTGGCTGCTGGGTATCTTCAGCATTTTTGGAAGATAGGAGGTTATACACCAATTGCGGCGGAGATCTCCTCCAACGCGGCTTTCTCCTTGTCGCTAACCCGAACGGCGCCAATACCCAGGAATCCACCTTCTTTGCCCGCTTCTGCTGTAGCCTGGCCCACGCCCATTAGCCATTTCTTATAACCGGCCGCCTCTTCGGCGGAACATTTGGCATCCACCAGAGCTGCGGCATCAGTCAGGGACTGCATCAGCTCATCCTTGACAGCTTCAGCATCCTTGCCAGAAGTATCAGGCAATTCCAGTTTTTCTTTGTTTTCCGATTTTTCCTTGATTTCTTGCAGGAGAGCAGCAATCAGATCCTGCGCGCCCTCGTCGACAGGCTGCTCAACCATACCTTTATACATACCCTTCATTTCGCCAACCATACTTGTAACGCCAATATCAGCCGTAATAATCAGGACCCCAACATTAACCGGGGCTTGCAGAAGCTGCAGCCATTCTTCTTTTGAGTAATCTGCTTTTATTGTCATATTCAATCTCCTGGCAATCGCTATTCACATGATAATAGATGGGCGTGAAAAGCTTCTCTGAATTCTCCGGGTTTTTCAATAAAGGGCAAATGGCCGGCATCGTCGATCACAACCTCCAGGCAGCGACCACCATTGCCCGCGTATTGTTCAAGAACAGCCCTGGTTTGCTGCAGCATCGGCTGTGGTGGACATTCGTCTGCGCCAGGCCAGTCTGGTGCCAGCCCCATGGATCCCAAAGAGGCAATTTCCCACATTGAATTGTCGGAGATAATCACATCATCTTCGCCACGAATCCATAAGATGGGTGGCTTCGGATCAATATTTATCAAAGGGGAAGCGTCAAAATATTTGCGGCTGCAGGCATTGACAACCCCCTTATCGCCAGGGGCAGTGCCAGGCCAATTCTCAGAAATAAGCGAGTTACCCGGATACCATTCATCGCCAATCTTAGTTGACAGCATGGCCTCCAGCAAGGTCTCTTCCCGCTCATACCGAAAGGGAGGTTTCACGTAAAACTGGCGGATAACATTTAGAGGGGCCATCGGATCGTCGTCGCCAACTTCGTTCTCCTGCAAGAGGCGAATGAAATCGGGGTTGACGCTGGCTGCGCCTCCTGGTGCGCCATCTGCAAAAACAAGTCTACCGTCCACTCCTTTGCTGCCACCTAGACCAAAAGGTGACATGGTGTCTACCAATGTTATTGATAACAGTTCATCAGAATAGGCCATGGCATATTTCATGGCGATACCGCCACCCATACTGTGCCCAACGATATGAAAAGGGCATAACCCCATGGCTTCAACCAAAGATCGTAGGTCGGCCACCATATCATCAAGTCCCAAAGTCGCGTCAACGGAAAGCGCCTCTGACGTACCAAAACCTCGCAGATCAGGGGCTAAGGCAAAGTGGGCTTCGGGTAGATCGAGCATGGTTTCGTCCCAGACGCCGGCAGAAGAGCCGTCTCCGTGGATGAATAAGACGGCCGTTCCTGCAGGGGGGCCACTGGTGAGTATGTGTGTATTGAGCCGCTCAGTCTGTATCTGTCGAGACGTGATTCCCGGGATTTTTACTTTTTCGAACATTACTATTCCTCCTGCCGCGCGCAGCAAAGATAGGGGCTAAAACATGTCCAACATCAACAGCTAGCACCCCAAGTACTTAGATCGGGTTTTCGATTTCTTAAAGATGTCCAGTAGGTGGAGTTTCGGTTACTAGCCGATGATCGCAGTGGGATTGCAATCACCATAATTATACCTCACCCAATGCGGGTGCCAACAAAGTTTAGCGGCAAATTAAGCGCCTCATGACCTGCAACGAGCCGGCTTTATCGTCGCTTGCTAAGGCTGCATTCCAGTCAGCTGTTCGATAACAGAGCCGATGCCTAAAATGGCGCCGCTGAACAGCGCAGCTACTACCAGAGGGATAAATAATATCAGGGCAAAACTCAGGAAAGGTAGGATTATGGTTCGCCATCCCCGCGTCTCGTGCGCCTCCGCCGCAGCCATCCACGTGGCCAGAAAAGAAAGAACTGCAACGATAGTAAGTGTTATTGGGGCAAGCAGAGGAATAAACAAAAAGAAATCACATATATGGACAATTTGTGCAAAGCCCAGCGCCCGAAACGTGCGCATAAATGTGCCCTTGTGCGTCAGTCGCTGTCCGGTCCAATACACAACAAACACTGAAAATGGCCATATCACGAAAGTTACGATGATCGCTATCAGCTGTTGCCCGTCGTCGGCGCGAAAATAGCCTGACAGGGCGGCAAAGAAAAAGCCAATCAACAAAGCCGGACCGGTCATGCGCGGGTTACGGGCAATTTCGCGATAAGTCGATCTGTCTAGGACCAGGGCATGACCTGCGTAAGAAATCCAGGGTCCAACATCCTTAAGCCCAGCCCAGAGATTGGCCAACGACCATGCTTCTTCCTGCCGCCCAGCTTCATCTGAATCTCGATCATTCCTAGCTGTAACCGGCTGTTCACGAAGCTCATTGAGAATATGAAAGACGTCAATAGCGTTTCGAGTGTCGGACACATGGACATGGCCTGGATGCAGCATAAATGCATCCGTTTGTTCCCCACCAAGGCCCCCATGGTTGCCAATCAATTCTTCGAGTGCGGCAACAGTTCCGTCTTTGTACACGGTGCTTATTACCATTAAATCGCCGGCATTGGGAAAGTCCATGACCCGACGGACCTGCCAGATTCGTGTTTCTAACGATGTTGAACCATAGGCTTCTTGATCTTGAGGGGCATAGAGGGTCAATGGATCCTCTCCTGTTATCTCCCCCGTATGCAGATTTCGGTGACCATTCTTGCCTAACACGACTGGTGTGCCCCCATCGTCATAACCGCAAACAATGCCGATACCCTCATGATTAATCAGGGCATCGACCATACCCGGATAGGCGTCATTCAACTCGCTCAAGGTGATTTTTCGTGGATAAAGGTCGAAGTATACTTGGGCCAGATTTCCGCTGCCGTAGGCGGTAACTTGCGCCACCCCATCATGCTCCCCTTCTTGTTCTTCTTCAGCACGACGTTCAGCTCTCCGATCCAAATATTTCTTGCCGCGATGGGCAGCGGCGCGGCCCGTTCGCCCACCGACGCCGGTCTCCTGGATATTGTCCAGCTCGCCGGATACAGCAGTGATGGAGGTCATGCCCGTATCACCGCCCATTGATGAGGCGACCGTTGTACCATGCGGCAGCTGTGCTTCGATAAATTCTTTGATGGAAACACCATAGCGCTGCTTGAACGTAGCTCCAAAAGATTGTCCGTGATCGGAGAGTATGACTAGATCGTACTGTCTTGGCGCTTTCTGATTGATGGTTTCACGGACCCGGCCGATCACCTGATCGTAGGTGGACAATACCGAGAAAGCATCCTTTGTCCAAGGGCCGGAATGATGGGCTACTTCGTCGTAACCGGGCCAAGTAACATAGATAGACGGGGCCCCTCGAATAATGTCCAAGATGGTCAGATTGGCGGCGATATCGCGCATAAACACCGTTGTCGCTGCTCGAACAAATGGGTAAGCGTGGGCCAGGCGATTTAAGCGCGGCGTCACATCATTGCGCCTCTGCTGCCAGCTCTGCCACAATTCGCGTACGACATCAACGAAAAAGAGAACGATCGTACGGGTGAGGAAATAGGGATTAAGCAATAGTAGGTAAATGTCTTCAGCCCGCCTTTTCTTCTCCTCACTTTCGGCGTCAAACATGCCAGCGAGCGTCAGCAGTGATTTATCGGCATCACCGTTCATCATATTATTGATGCTGGAACCACCGCGCATCAATCCGTTGCCATGGGCATATCGCGCATTTAGCTCAGTGGCATCGTTGCCTGACACATATAGCTTGTGCTTTGTCTTGTCATACCAGCGAAAAGCAGGGATGTCGCTGTTATCCCCAAACATAATTCCGGCCTGACAGGCAGAGGTTTGTGAAGGAATTCCGCAATCAATCCGGCTGAGTTGATATCCCTCCTCATCTATCATGCGCTGTATAATCGGCATGAGCCCATCGTCAAGAGCCTTCTTCAAATGATGGAAGCTTAGTCCATCAATTTCCATCATCACCAAACCACGTTTGTCTGGTTCGACCTCCATGTAATTATGACGTCTTGCGAGTCGTTCAATCAATCCTTGATAGAAGGATCCTTCATCGTTTACTTCCAGAATTCCAGTAAGGATAACGTTGATCGCCGAGAAAATAATACCGCCAACAACCGCATTTAACAGGCCGTCAACCTCGAATGTCGCCAGAAGCCATGAGGTAATCATAAGGGACAGGGCATTCACTAAAAAACCAATCACAAAGACAGCAATAAAGCCAAGTGGGCGAGCGATCATTAAGATTAAAGGGCGGATTAGTAGATTCACCAAACCCAACAAAAATGCCGCTGCGATAGCATCCAATATGGCAAGCCCAGCATCATCGGTCATGAAACTGATGCCAGGAATAATGGCGGCGGTTAACAGGAGTGAGGCGCTGTCAACGAACCACAATACAAGAAAGCGGATTATGGATTTTGCAAAATTGGACAAGAATCTCATAGATCACCAACCTAACCTCATCAACTAGAAGCACGGTCAACTATACAACCGCTATCTTTTGTTTGCACTCGAATATTGCCTGAAGAAATGCAAAAAACCTATTCCGGGACTCTAACTCTATGTCCCGGAATAGGTTCTGGCTGCGAAATTATTTATGAGTTGCGTGACTTTAGTGCTTCACTATAAACGCAGCCTCAAAAATCGAATTGAGCACTACTTGGTAAGTTACCAAGACATTGCTTGACTATACACCAAGCCCCAGCAATCCCAATAACCACGTCAGAAGCCAGGACACCACGGCAATGGCGATGGCCGCAACAATTGCGCCAACGAAGCCATTGACGGTCATGCCTGACACAAAGCGATCAGCAATCATGAGTACAACTGCCGCTACGATAAGCAAGACAATGGCGCCCAATATGCCTCCACCAACGGTCAGTCCAATCGCACCTAGGAGCCAGTTAACAATGGCAGCTACGATAGCGATCACAATGGCAGCGATTATGGCCGCACCAAACCCGCTTACCTCCATACCGAGGCCAAGCTTTCCTACGATGAAAATTACAACTGCCGAAACGAGAATGGCAACTATCAAACCTAGAACTATACCCATTTTTTACAATCTCCTCAGGTTACTAACCTAATATATGGACGGGACTATTCGGTCATTCTAAAGATGTTTCAATTACAGCCCAAACAAGTTCATTGTATGGATCAATCTCCGTCTCAACTATATAAACACCAACATGACATAAAGGATGCGTACTATTGTGCTAGATCATCGCTGAAGCTTGTACTATCAGCTTCGAAGTAGTTTTGAAACACGACTTTGTAAGCTACTTTACTTTTACCAGGTTCAGGGCGCATTTGCTAATTATCAGCAGAAATATCTGTTTCCTGAACGAATTCGATCTGCTACAATAGAGCTTCCAGTCGAAATAAAGGAGGCACAATGAAATTAGCACAAACCCTTGACGGCCAGGAGATTAGGGCTGCGGAAGGGGCGGAAAAACTGGCGATATGCCCCTACTGTGGAGGGAAAGTTGTGCTCCGAGGGCGCAAGGTAATGGGCAGCAGCAGCAAGAGTTATTACTGGCGACATCTTGATAATCAAAATACTGAGTGCCCAGGACGAGCGCGCTCGACCGGGTAGAAAGAATCAATCTCAAGTCCAAAAATTGGAGGAATTTATTGTGAATAAGGCAAGCTTTTTTTCTCGTTTCATTGCCTGGCTAGTTGATATTATCATTATTTCCATTATCGGATCCGTGTTGTCTGTCTTGCTCGGCGGCCTGTTTGGAATTACAAGTGAGTCGAACAGCTTCCTGTTGAGTGCAGCCGCGGGCACGCTTGGGGTGGTCATTTGGTTTGCCATCCTCATCCTGCAATTTCTTTACTTTGGCTATTATTGGAACAAGGATGGACAAAGTATTGGCATGAAACTCACTGGCATCAAGGTTGTGCAGCGAGATGGAAACATTATGTCTTACGTGAAAGCGGCACTGAGGGGAACGGTTGGCTACTGGATCAGCGGCCTCATTTTTGGGCTGGGGTTTATTTGGGCGGCCTTTGACTCCGACAAAGAAGCATGGCACGACAAAATCTTTGAAACGATGGTTGTTGAGGCCAAATAGTGGCCTCTTTGTCTCTACGACGCAATTTTGACTTCTCGGAGAAGAAAAATGATTGAGAAGCTTGAAGCGAGTTCGGGCTTAAATCTGGGTTATAAGATCAGCGGCACAATCAGAAAAGAAGATTACGCGGTTATGATCCCAGAGCTTGAATCGGCTTTACAAGAGTATGGCAGTGCCAATCTTCTACTAGATTTATCTCAGTTCAAGTGGGAGGCGATCAATGCCTGGGGCTCCGATATGAAATTCGGCCGTGAGTTTCACAAGAGTATTGAGAAATTGGCCATAATCGGCGACAAACAGTGGCAGAAATGGTTAGCCAAGATTTCTAACCCCTTCTTTGCCAAAGAGGCGAAATTTTTTGAGATCTCGGAGACCCAATCAGCTTGGAGTTGGCTGGCGGGCGAATAACCTTTTTTTTGAGGGCTAATTAGGCGAAAAGCATGAAACTTGTATCCCTTCTAGGACGCAAACCAATACTTAATCTCATGGCAATCCGCGAGCTTGGGCCGGACGAGGTCTTGTTTGTCGGGAGCAAAGAAACGCACGATCTTGGCCAGCACTTGCAAAGCTTGGTCTCAGGGCAGGCAAAGGTTTACCAATCAGAGATTTATGATCCGCACGATGCGACATATATTATCAAAGCGATCACTAAAAAACTAAGGAAATTGGATTGGAAGGCCGGGGAGACAGTGTTCGATCTCTCCGGGGGTGCAAAGCTTATGTTTTATGCGGCTGCGGAAATGGCTAAAGCACATGAAAGTCCCGCCGCAGATATAGAACGGATAGGACACCGCTACCGGATCCGCCAATGGGAGTTTAAAGACCACCAACTAATTAGAACACGCGATGAATTCCTTCCAGAATTGATTACCATTGCAGATTACTTGAACTGTTATCTACCTGGGTTTCGTGAAGATGGTTTCAGCAGGGACGCCCGGGGAAAGGTCGATATCGGCGGACGTTTTGAGCAATCTGTTTACCAAACGTTGGCCAGACATCTAGACGAGATCATGGCGGGAGTACGCCCGGAGGGCGTCGCCCAGCAGATTGAGATAGACCTGATCGTGCGCCAGGGAAATAACGTCGGTATTGTCGAAGCGAAAACAGGTGTCAAAAAGGCGGGCATCGACCAATTAGACACGGCGGGAAACCCTCACTATTTAGGAGACTACCTGGTGAAGCTTCTGGTAACTGGGCGATATTTACCGCGAGCGCATAAAGCGCTAGCCAGCGCCCAGGAAGTACGTGTGATTGAGCTGCCGGGATATAGCGATCGTTCTGGTTTACCAGAGCACGATCAGCAGCACCTGGTACAAACGATGCATGAAGCGCTGTCAGGTCGCTGACGGCTCGCCCTGACCTTTAGCTCTGCAAAAAGCGGTGATTACCACCCTTGGTTAAGCGCTAACAACGGCCACATATCACTCTGAGCTCACAAAATACAGAAAATCTATATCTCCGGGAGAGTGCCCAAAATTAGTCAGCAGCACAGCGGCTTCCGTGCGATGCTGCATGCTGTGTAACAAAAGGTGGCTGAGCATATGCCAGCGGGTCATGACAATCCTTATCCCATCCCACCTGGTGATGGTTAGTTCTAAGTCAAAATCCGTTTCGCCCAGGACAGCCAAGAAAGCGATAATGGCCTCGTGCTCCTGCATTTGCAGCCCTTGCATCAACTGTACATTTTCCATATCACCAGGCGAAGGGAGTTGGCCAGGCTGCACCTGTTCGGTTTCGGCTAATAATCGCCAGACCCTTTCAACGCTCAGCAAATGAAATAAAATCTGGCGCAAACTGCGTTCGCCGATCTGTGAAGGACGATTAAGTTGTTCCTGGTCAAGATGGGCGGCCTTCTTCAAGATACGCTGGTTTGCCCAGTCGTTGTATTCAAATTGGGCCATAAGCATTTCTTTGCCTAGCATTGTTTTCCCTTCAAGCGTTGATTAGGGTTACGACGGCAAAAAAGTGGCAGATACTGCCCCCAAGGACAAATAAATGCCAAACAGCATGATTGTAGGGTAGTTTTTCCCAGGCATAGAAAATGACGCCCAATGTATAGATGATTCCACCGGCAAAGAGCATGGTCACGCCAAGAGGAGGGACGTTTACCAACATCTGCCGGAAAGCAATCACTCCCATCCAACCCATGAGCACATACATTATCGTGGCCATGACTTCGAATCGACCAAGAAAAAAGATTTTCCATATGATTCCGGCAGCAGCCATGGCCCATACCACAGCTAGTAAGGTCCAGCCCATGGTGTCGCGTACGGCAATTACTAAAAAGGGCGTATAAGTACCGGCGATCAAGACATAGATGGAAATATGGTCAAAGGTACGGAACAGCTTCTTCGCGCGAGGACGCTGAATGCTGTGATAGAGTGTCGAGGCGAAATAGAGAATGATGAGGCTGCTGCCATAGATGGTGAAACTAATGACCTGCCATGTATTCCCATACACAGCGGCAAGCACTACGAGGATGACCAATCCCACGATTGCCAGCCCAGCACCAATGCCGTGCGTCACGCTGTTAGCAATTTCTTCTCCAGGCGTATAGAAAGGATTTTTCCAGGATGGCTTGTCTTTTAATAGTCCCATTGGCTAATCGCTCATGTGGCTGCCGTCGCTTGCCACAAGGCTCGACATAGATATTGACTGCAACTTTTCAAGCTCGGTATCGATATACCAACGTTGATATGTCAAAATGATCAGTAAGAATAAAAACTGATATATGGTCGGCAGAACGGCCGTAAACTGATCGAGATAGAAGGTAATCAATTGCACGGCAGTCAGCGAAAGGGCAACGGATACTGCTGCCAGCATCGTTCCGCGTCGCTCGTTACCACGTAGGATATAATATATCGCCAACAGCGCCACAATTCCAATTGCGACCTGCAGCCCTAATCTGAGGATGTGCCCGGATAGATCGCTCACGTCATTGCGCTGAGCCTCCAAGGACAAGTCGGCTAAGAAGCTTTGCGCTGTTGCTTGGGGCGAAATAGCGATCCAGATCAACGTCCCTAAGGTCAGAACCGCTCCGAAGGCAGTGATGATTAAACCCAGAACCATGAGCAGTCGATGCCACGGACGGCCGATTTTGCGCCCCCAAGTTTCCAACATTCCTGATATACGGCGCGAAAAGCTGGGATCGTAATTCTTGAACGGAACATTGCCGCCGGCGACATATTTGTACAATTGGTCAGCCATCTCGGCGATCTCCTTGCGCTCAGCCTTGCGGGCAAAGCTTAATTCGTCCTGTAGCTCTGCCCCCTCTTCTTCATCTAGTTCTCCATATATGGCATCTTGAATTTTCTCCAAGGCATGAATCATTGCCCGGTGAGGATCGTTCTCATCTGGCCGGCGCACAAAAATATAGATCAAGACGGTGACCAGAAAAAAGCCGTAGATGATAGGCGCAGCCGCAGGGAAAAAATAATCATTGCTATGCGTAACAAACTTTCCTACCTCATCGATAAACAGCCCCATTCCGATACCGCTCAACACAGCGGCAGTGTTCATAAAGCTAGGATTATCCCATATGAGCGCTACCAATACAGCCACAAAGAGAAGGAGGCCACCCCAAAGGACATGAGCAATATGCAATGTGCTGTTGCCCACTTGAGGATACCCTGTCAGTTCCAGAAACCAGCGTACGATAATAACTGTCGCCGCAAAGGAAACAAGCGAGATGAGCAAGTAATTACCTGCAGCCTCTCTTTCGACGATTAGCCTGTTACGTTTCTTGCTCATTTGCCCAAATTACCGCAGCGTAATCACCTTACTGTGATGCGTTCAAAAAGCGGGATGCGATTTCCATCTAGATCTTCAAATACAAAACCCACGACATACGAGCCAGGAGCTGCATCGAGTTCTTCCCAGGTGAAGGGTTCAGACCCAAATGTGAGCGTTTTTCCTTCTTGAGTGGCAAATGTGGTCGCCGTTCCGCTTGGCACCAGATCGGTCCACTGCTCGAGGACAGTGAATGTATCCCTTATCTGTGGCAGTATCTCACGCGCTGCGCCTGTCGCTCCATCTCCGGTAAAGCCATAGACCTGGTTGAGTAGGCCATTGTTGTTGTTAAAATACAGTCGGGCATGGCGCTGAGAGCCATCATCAGCATAGGTGTAGATGCCGTCGACGGTATAAATGGCATCTTCAGGATCAGCGCCATAGCTTTCAGGCGAGAATAATGCCAATGCCGAATTCTCACCATCATAGATGGAAAACATCAACGGTTCCCATTCAAACTCCATCGTGAATTCCCCTGCGGGCCAGGCGGGATAGTAGACCCCATCCATTTCAAGTGTATCGCCGGTTTCCAAGTAATCTAGATCTGCGACAAAAATGGAATTGGAGTCTTCATCGAGGAAGCCCGTGTAAATATAGGCATAGCCTAAGTTTTCACCGCTGACATCTGCGCTAAAAAAGATTGGCTCACCTGGGGCAGCCTCGTTATCGGAAACTGTCAACTGTCCTGTGGTTAGTTTTCCACTGCCTGGGGCAGAAACTGCCGCTCCCTGATCCGGTACCGCAAGTGTTCCCTGCGCCTCTTCAAACCTACGACCAGTATAATGGTAAGCTAGGAAATCGTCCCACAAAGACTCTTGGGCAAAGCGTTCGGCGACCTCGGTATAGGACTGCGGACCCGCCGCCGGAGCCTGATAAAGCTTCGAATTTGGGAAGTAAATGGAAATGCCGGTAGATCCGTTCTTATTGCTGCCATGTCGCTCAGCGATGACAGCCCGGTCTATATCAGCCAAAAGCTGATCAACAGTCCGCCCCACTTGGGCATCAGCGCTCTCACGCTTGATAAGCTGTGCGAAATTACCTAGATCTAAATACGAGGGGGGCACGCTTTTGCCAAAGACACTGGTATAGGATCGGGCATAGCTGCGGGCCTGAGCAACAACGGGCTGTCTGATGCCCTGCATTTGATAAGACAGCTCATTGAGGCTGTCCATAACCTGCGGGATTTGCTGCAGGTCGACGGCCGTTAGAGTAATATCATTCTGCATTTGTGCCGCAAGTTGATCGGCCGAAATGCCGCCAAACATGCCCAATATTCCGGCCATTGGCGATCCTCGCCCAGTGTATTCTGCCCGCGCTTCATCGTCGACAATCCTCTGGTCTTCGTCAATATAGCTTTCTACAATCAGCCGGGCCAGCTCTTCCCCATCCATATCAGGGTTTTTTGTTAGGTCGCCAAGAAATCCGGTATAGGCCCAGCCCAACGCCGGTTCAGTTTCCTGAGAAGCCACTGCATAGCGGGCATGGGGTGCGAGGGCGTCGTAGACTTCTAAATGGCTCATCAGGCAGGCATCCATGCCGATCAATTCTAGTTTTTCTACGCCGGTGCGGTCGCGAATTTCGCCCAAGGCACGATCAATTTCCATCAGAAACAACTCATCTCCCAGAATCGACGCCAGGACTACATCATCTTGCCCTCGGCCCCCGGGATCGGGATCGGTCCAACCTCCAGGCCAACCCATGCCATGATCGGACATGATTAAGGCATGCTTGTCCGCAGGAAAAGTCTCGATAGCCCAGCTAACAAAATCCACTAGCGAATCTCCGGAGGCCATATTCACTTCGCCAAGATCGACGATCTCCTGCGACGAGGACTGGTTCAAGTTTGGGTCAAATGTCACGTAGAAGCGTTTGGTAGTGTCCCAATTGCCATCTCCAGAAAAACCACGGCTGAAACGGTCGATCTGGGAGACAATGTGCACCCGGTCGTTGGAACCAACACGTTCAGCCTCGTTGAAGTCAAGGAAGATATCCTGCTCCAGAATCTTATCGTCAGCATCTTGGTAGAGCATTACCAACCAGGTCGATCCGTCGGATTGTGATGGAACTGGGACTTGAAAGGATTTGGTGGTTGCCAGCTCTGGTGTGGGCATCGATGGCGCCGCGGGTTCAATCGCTTGCGACTGCTGTGCCGGGGCTTCACCCCCCCCACTTGATCCCGATTCAGATC
The DNA here is from genome assembly GCA_963807975.1 of uncultured Chloroflexia bacterium. Lineage (GTDB taxonomy): Bacteria > Chloroflexota > Anaerolineae > Promineifilales > Promineifilaceae > JAACFF01. The sequence goes on from CAWEDV010000001.1 coordinate 199,750, forward strand.
CACCAGGTAGAAGATTAAACACCATGCCGCAAACGATAACAATCACAAATATGGCGCCCAGTATGAGCAGCATTTTGGGGCTGAGCCCGCGCCCAGAGCCCCCCATCGGCAGCCCAGCTCCTGAAGGGGGGCGGGATGATCCGCCTCCACTTTGGCGCGGTGGTTTCGAACTAGCTCGGTTATCCTCTTTTTCGCGGCTGGGTGCCTCTGCTCTCTTGCGCTCGCCGTCTTGATCAGTACGGCGTCTCCGTGTTACACGAATCTTTTTCTTGTCGTCGGCCATGCCAATAACCTCTCTCAAATCAAGTTTGAAAACGCTGGTGTCGTTGTTGGATTCTGCTTAGAAAAGCCATGTCGGCGCAATCACGTGCTAATTTGTCAAGATTCGTTAAGTGCGCAGCTTTAGTCGACAACAGATAATGCCGCTTTGATCTCGTCAAGAGCAGCCTGCTCCTTCTCGCTAACACGCGGCCCGACCAGACCCAAGACGCCTTCCTTACTGGCGTCGGCGGTGGCCTGGGCGACATATAGCAGCCATTCCTGCACAGCAGTAATTTCTTCGCCAGTGGCCTTGGCGGATAGGATGGCCATGACATCACGAAGCCCTTGAAGCGCATTAGGTTTCCAGTCCTCTGGTTCATCAACATCGCGATAGCCAGGGAGACGTTCTGTGTCACCGCGGAATTTCCCAATATCTGCGTACATTGGCCTGATCAAATCCTTGGCCACATCCGGTATTTCCCAAAGAGTCGCACCTTTGACGGCTGCATGTCGCTCCTTGCGCAAGTCTGCTTTACCCATATCGGACACAGCCACGACCGAACCGGCATAAAATGGTGCTTTTAGAAGCTTGGCCCACTCATCCTTGGAAAAACTTGTTTTTGAAGTCATCGATATCCCCTTATTGATTCAGATTTCCGTTACCAGTTGGCCTGTATTTAACCATCATCAAGCATGATTTACAAGCCGGAACAGTCAGAAACAAGCCTTTCGCTAGAGAAATAAAAACCCCTAGAATCAATCGCACTAGACAATTGTTCCTAGAGGTTTCCATCTTTGCTCCGACTGAACCGCCTGCCCTACGGACTTATCAAGCAGCCGCCATTTCCTCACCATTATCTGCTTCGTCATTTTCCGAAGGATGCAGAGCAGTACTGATATCATTGGACATCATATCCATTCTGGAATGAAGTTGGTCCATTCCTCTCTGGTACTCCACACGCATGCGTTCCCTGTCAGCTTCGGCAACATCATGTAGATGATGACGTAATTCCTCACCCGATGATGGAGACATTAACAGGGCAGCCGCCACCCCAACTGCTACCCCTGTTAAAAATCCGATTAATATCTTTAACATCAGAAAACTCCCTTATACCAGATACGCAAAACCTGGCAGAAATCGATTTTCTACCAGGTTCATATTTCTACTTATAAGTTATTAGCTACTGACGCGGCGTACGTTGGGTTTTGTTTACACGACGGATAGCCTTTTTCTTCTCGATGCGCCTTAGCTCGCTCTTGGAAATAAACCAGCGCTTACGACGTACATCGGACAGTACCTTGCTCTTCATAACTTCTTTCTTGAAGCGCCGCAGCAACTGCTCTCCCGATTCACCGGATCTTCTTTTGACTGTTGGCAACCTTACCACCTCCCTTTTCTGGTGGATTTCATAGCAACAAACCTACAGCCGGCAAGATTTAGAGGGTCAGCGCGCCTACTTATCCTACTGGCAGACCAAAATGCAGATTCTCGAATCTAGTTTTGGAAATAAGATTGGTATGTTGTTGATAAACGACAGTATGAGGACTTCTTTCCCCACAAACCCAATTCTACACCGCTTCTCAAGTGAATGCTAACCTATTTATTAACACTACTCATGCCTTTTCGCACGGCGCTCAGAGATGACGATGTCTAACATTCAAGATCGGGTCAGACCATGCAACGGCGCTGGTTACGCACTAAATATGGAGAGTAGAGCAATCAAACCGAAAATAAACAGAGTCACCCCAGAAATGCGATTAATCCAAATCATGCCTTTCGCCGAAAGGCGTGATGAAAACAGGCCGGCTCCCAGGCTAAGCAAAAGCCACCAAGCGGCTGATCCACAGAATACACCCAGAACCATTATTATTGCGCCTGATCTACCCGGTTGATTGGCCATTCCCAAACCAGAGTAGATGGCGGCGAATGAAAGTATTGTCAGGGGATTGGTAAGCGTCAATACAAATGTGGAGGCATAGGCACCCAGCAGCGACTCGCTTTGTCTCCCAATTTCTACAGACTCGACCTGGGCAATGTAGGTCTTCACACCCAGATAAAGCAAGAATAGGCCGCCCACCATCCGCAGCCAGATTTGTTGTTCGACCAAGAAACTAGAAATTATGATCAAACCAAACGCGGCGATCGCGCCGTATACAGCATCGGCGGTTGCCGCCCCTAAGCCAGATAGAAACCCATACATCCTTCCATCGGTCAGGGAGCGGCGGATGCAGAGCACACCGACCGGCCCCACAGGCGCGGCGATAGCAAATCCGATAAGAGCACCGCGAAGAAACATGTTTATGTCCATAGTGAATTTTGCGCGAATTATCAGGTCGAGAACTGGAACTGTCAACCACTACGGATTGCCCCACATTATCTCGAGGAATGGAGCAGCATAGACCGGAGGAAAATTGCGAATGATCGAGCTGAGATATAAAATTGCCATTGTGATTACACAAGATAAATCCCCAGTACCAGCAGCAAATGTACGTTTGGGTTACACCGTGCACCTTGCGACGATCGTTGCCATTGGCAGCCTGGTCACAGTAGGCATGACTGTCTATTTTTTTTTGGGACCCATTTTTGAACTCAGCGGAACCAGTACTCCGTCCACCTACGCGCTCACAATATTCTTTTTTCTACCATTAGCTTTGGCGCTGGCAGAAAGGTCATCGGTCACACCTGGGCGGGGAGGACTGTTTAACCTTTCACGTAGTTCAGGTTCAGTTCCGTTGGCCTTCACAACCGGCTGGCTAATTATTGGCGGGCTTTTGAGCCTCGCAGCACTCTTCGCCTGGGAAGGTGGGCTGGCTCTGCATGAGCTGATTTCCCTTTTCTCTGAAAACGAATTCGACGAACGATGGCTTGCGGTATCGCTAATCCTAATTGCTGTCCTTTTCACGCGCTCCCAGACAATCGACGTCTGGCGCAGGCGCTCGGCGCTCGTTTATGGCGCCATCCTCCTCCTAGCAACAGTCATCTTTGCCGCATGGTTCGCTCCGCTCGAAGTTCCAAGCACGTGGATATATGTCCCATCGTCCACTCTGAGCTTATCCGCACCTTTCATCTCCGTCAGCCTTTGGAGTATGCACTTTGTCCTCGAGCAGCGGGATGCCGTTCGCCGTCCCAGAAGGCAAATGGCAGGCGCCGTATATCTGCCAATTTTGGTTGGTGGTTTGGCCGGGGCAGTTGTCGCCGCAACCTTGCTTCTGTTCCCGGCGCTAACATATTTGGACTCATTGCCCATTCTTACTCTCGCCCAACAGATACACCCACTCTTGGCCCTAGCAGTTCTGTTCGCGATGCTGGGCATCAGTTTTGTGGGTTTGAAGCACTCCCTTTTGAGCTTGCAAAGAACATCGGCGGCTATGGTCGACGATGGATTCCTACCCAAACAGCTGCTTTTCGGCCAGCACGTCTGGCAGCGGCAATCCTACATCCTGGCGGCTTCGACACTGATTACCCCGCTGCTGGTTCTACTCTTTAGCATTCGCCTAAATGTAGCTCAAGCAAGCAGCGCCATCATTTTGGCCCTAATAATAATTTATGGACAGGATCTACTGCGTTCAAGACCCAACTTGGCCGAGAATCGTCGCCCCAAAATGCCATTTCACCCTTTTATACCGGGTATAAGCGCCGCCATTTGCTTGACATTACTCGTATCGCAAGGTACGGCAGCCGCATTCAATCTAGCCGGCTGGCTACTCGCCGGCGCCCTGATTTACGCGGTTTTTGCCAGGGATGGAGCGATCCAGGTGCGACAGCGCGACCTGATGGTCGCCGGCACAACCTTGGCACCTGAAAAGAAAGGTTATCGAGTGCTGGTCGCTGTATCAGATCCATCTAAAGCAGCAGATCTACTTCGTCTGGGAGCACAAATTGCGGCAGAACGCTCCGGCACAATCCTCGTCTTGCGCGTGGCCACGCAGACCATTGATGACGAAGCCAATCATCGGCTCGCGACCAGTACCTGGAAAGAACTGGATGAAATAATCTTGGCCATGGAAAAACCTCTCGTGCCTGCAACGCCGTTGGTTCGCCTGGCCCCAGATGCGGCAGCAGGATTATTGACTACGATCTGGGAAGAAAAGATTGATCTGGCGCTCTTGGGATGGCCTGCCGGACACGCTGTGGACATCGAAGAACATGACGGAGCAATTGGAAAAATAGTACAAAAGGCCCAATGTGAAGTAGTTATCCTTCGCGGCAGATGGCCCAGCAGTGTAAAGCGTGTGCTTGTCCCTGTCATTAGTGCTGGACATTCGGTGGCAGCATTGGCTCTTGGCCAAGACTTGCTCACGGACTTGGACGATGATCCGAAAGTCGTCGCTTTACGGATACTTCGGGGCAAGGTGACGGAAGAGAGCCGGCAGCAAGCCGAAACGCAGCTAAACCATACCTGGAATGAACTGCACAATGCAAAGTATATCAGCGGAGAAATCGTTGGATCGGCCAATCCACGGGACGAGATTCTGCAGACAAGCAGCGCCTACGATTTGCTTCTGTTGGGCCTGTCAGATGAAGGTTTCCTGGCTGAAACTGATTTTGGTGGTCTGCCGGTGGAAATAGCACTTAATACCACGCTCCCCACATTATTGGTAAAAAGAAAAGAGAAGGAGGTCAGTTATTGGCTGCGCCGCTCCTGGGATCGGCTGTCATCTATTTTGCCTACACTGTCGCCCAAGAGAAGGGCTGTTGTCGGGGCGGACATGCGACATGATGCTCAGGCTGATATTGACTTCTATGTCTTAATGGTTCTCGCTGCCTCGATTGCGCTCTTAGGTCTGCTGCAGAACAGCGCCGCCGTGATCATTGGAGCTATGCTCGTTGCTCCGCTGATGAGCCCAATTTTGGCCATGGCACAAAGTATCGTCCGCGGGCAAATCAAAGTATTCCGCCAGGCAGCCGAATCTACTGCCAACGGCGTCGTGTTGGCCATCGCGGTGGGCGCATTGCTCTCGCTCCTTCTTCTCTCTCTGGGAATCCACATTCCCACAACCAGCGAGATCTTGGCTCGTACGCAGCCCAATTTCCTCGATTTGCTGGTGGCTTTGGCCTCAGGAGCCGCTGCAGCCTATGCCATAAGCCGGTCGGAAGTGGGCGCAGCGCTTCCCGGCGTGGCTATCGCAGCAGCCTTGGTGCCTCCTTTGGCAGTAACCGGATATGGATTGGGGACGGCACAGTTTGACATCGCCGCTGGATCTCTGCTGCTTTTTCTTACAAATTTAGCGGCGATCATTCTTGCGGCAGCGGTCGTGTTCTTGCTCCTGGGCATAAGACCTCCTGTGCGCGATGATCGGGATGAGCAGGCAAGGTACGGGCTGCGGATGGCCGTCATTGCACTCATCCTAATTGCCATACCCCTATTTGGAACGACACGCGCATCAGCCAATGAGGCCATGCGCTACGATACGATAAACTCGGTCTTAGATCAATATTGGCCTCCAACGCAGGCTGAAGCTGTTGATATTGTTATAACAAGTGTTTGGAACAAGGATCTAACAATAGACTGCACGATATATGATTACGCTGGTGTCGTCGATGAACAATCGATCGCTGGCCTACAGGCGCAATTGAGCCGAACTTTGGATCAGCCAGTGATTCTTCATTCGAAGACCATCAATGTTCGCCTTGATTCGTTTGATGACGCGAGTGCGGCCTACAATCTAACACAGACCCCAACGCCAACAAGCCCTGCCGTAGAGCAGGCACCACTCTTCAATGGCCTGGAAGAAACGGTGGAACCATCGATTCCGGCAACCCCCGGTGCTGCAACAGCCGATGGGTCATTGCCCCTGATAACGGCAACCATCGCTCCGGCCCCCTCACCATCCGTCATTGAAACATATGAAGCGCCCCCCATGGCGACAGTAGGGACGGAAGCAGTACCTGGCGAAACACCCGTGCCGACGGCGCCGCCCCTACCTTAAGACATTTTGGTCCTTAAGAACTGGTCAGGGTTGCCTGGAGCGAAATAACTTGAACTGCTGCCAGGGCCTTGGACACCGGACAACCGGCCTTGGCCTTCTGCGCATACCCCAAAAAGGCCTCGTCATCGATTCCTGGTACGTCAGCCTCACAGAAAAGCTCAATCGTATGGATCGTCGGAGCGCCATCGACGGTGCCAATGTGTACTTTGGCTTGTGTGCTAACGCTGTTGGGAACAAAGTCGTCTGCCGATAAAAGGGCAGCCAAGAACATGGAATAGCAGCCAGCATGAGCGGCACCTATGAGTTCTTCCGGATTGGTACCCTGGCCGTCTTCAAAGCGGGAGGCGTAGGTAAAAGGACCTTCATAGGCATTCTTGCCAACTTTCATGAGGCCGGTGCCTTGTTTCAGATCTCCGTTCCAAGTAGCAGTTGATGTTCTTGTGGGCATTAAAGTATCTCCTAGTTAAGTATAATTTATCCGATCTTAGCACAAAACGCGGCAATGTTGTAAATCGGCATTTTTGACTCTAATCAAATGACGGCGAATGAAATAGTAGGGCAAAAGATTGCCGTTCACTGGGTGCGTTTTGCCATATAGTCTGAGATGTAATCAGGCACCCCTGTATCTTTTGGGAGCCGCTCATCGGGCTGGGGCTTGCCAACCTTTTGGCGGATAGGTAATACACCCGCCCAATGGGGAAGTGTGTAGTCTGCTTCGTCATCACCAGGGGGTCCTTTACGAACCTTGGCCGAAGCGAGTTCGATGGGAACAGCGACAACGGACGTAGCCTTAAGCTCCTTTCGGCTAGGAGATCTGGCGTCTGACCATCTCCCCGGAATCAGACGTTCAGTGAATAACTCCAAAGCCGCCATGGTTGCTTCATCTCCTTCGACAAGATAGCCGCGACCAAAGAGGATGGCCGATCGATAGTTGATGGAATGGTGAAATACTGATCGCGCCAAAACGATGCCATCAACATGAGTCACCGCCAGGCAAACCTCATTTCCGTCCTGAACGTGACGTATGAGTCTGCTGGTGCTGGCCCCATGCAGGAGGATCTCGTCACCACGTCGCGCGTGCAGCGTGGGGATGATGAAGGGACGGTTGTCCTGAACAAAGGATACATGGCAAATAAAAGCGTCATCGACAATGCTGTAGACCGATTCCTTATCATAAGCACCGCGATCGGGAACACGGCGCACCTTATTACGTTCAGTTACCTCAAATTCAGACATATGCTTCTCCTTTTACACAGTCGCTAACTTCATTGACGGCTAGGGATAACAACCCTTGCGCATGGCTAAGCTGTGAAAACAAAATCAAGATAGGGCATTTCCTTCTCTATCCGATCCCGGCGCCCGGCCATAAACTGGGCCACCCAGGAATCCACCAAGCTGTCAACATCAAAACTGCGATGAATGACTGCATAGAGATCGATTTCTCTCAGTTTCAAAAAGGCTGGAATCTCGGATAACCAGGCAGGATCGAGATCGTTCTCCAGGCAGTAGCCGCGCCAAAACTCAGGCCACAGCTCTGCTGCAGCAGCTTGAGGATACTCGTGATTGGTCACAGCATAGAAGATAACCATGGCAATATCATATATGAACCATCCATAAACGCAGTCATCGAAGTCGAATAATGTGATCTCTCCCTTAGCGTCGACAAAAAAATTGCCGCCGTGAGCATCCTGGTGAATCAGACCATAGCTCTCCCGATCTTTCGGCAGGGCACGCAGGGTGGCCAAATTTTCTTTGGATTTGGCAACTACGATGCCGTGATCTGCAGGCAGCCAGTTGTATATATGGACATTAGCGGGATCATCCCATTGGAGCCGGCGCCAGGATGGCTGGCGAGGCTCGTAGCGCTTGCTCAGGGCATGGATTCGTCCAAGAAGACGACCGTAACGAAAAAATAGAACCTTATTCCATCGACCGTGTTCCCACGCAGAACCTCCCTTTGCCCTGGTAAAGGCCACAGCCAAGAAGTGCCCTTCCTGGCCATCGGAGATCAACTCAACAAATCGGCCATTCTGCGATGAAATCGCCCGGGCAACCCCGACCCCACCCTTGTGAAGGTAATTTATCCAGTCGACCTCGCCCGCGATGAGATCTGGCGACCGGCGAATCGTGTGGCTAATGCGCAAAACAAACTCGTCACCATCTTTCTCGAAAGCATAAATAAAGCTCTCAAAACCGTCGAGAAGCTTGATCGTGCCTGGGTCAATACCATAGCGCTTCCTGGCCTCAGATAAGATATCGTCGCTGTACCGTTCTCTAATAGCTATTTCCATCTCATTTCCAATACAGGGCCTTCGCTCTCAATCAATGTGAAAACTCATTTTATTGCCTTATATAGAACAATTTGCGATCATACCAGTCTATGAGAATGCATCAAATCCCAATGACAGGTCCTATTGCTTAAAGTCCAATGAGCAGCGCAAATACAGTCATATTTCTGCATATTCCTAAAACGGCCGGTACCACGCTGAACCAGATATTGCAGCGCCAATACCCCCGGCAGACGGCATTTTTTATGGGTGCCAACGCTCAGGCTTCGATTGACCAATATAAAGATCTTGATACTGAACGAAAATCGGATATACGTCTCATAGCCGGACACATGTCTTTCGGTTTCCACAGATTCGTTCCTAACCCTGCTTTGTACTTTACCTTCTTGCGCGATCCGATCAAGCGCGTTTTGTCCTTTTACCGCTACGTAATGAACAGCGAACAGCATTACCTCAACTACGCCGTTGTCAACGAGTTAGGTGGCCTTAGACCATTTATGAACAGCGGCATTACCAAGATGGTGGATAATGGGCAAACCAGATTAATTTCTGGCGCATGGTTGGAACCTGACTACGGCGAAGTAAATGCGGAATTGTTTGAGAAAGCGCGGGATAATCTCCAGCGACACTTCAAGGTCGTCGGCCTTACGGAACAGTTTGACACCGCACTTTTGCTGCTCCAAGAATCATTTGGCTGGCGGGAGATTCATTACGTCCGCCAAAACGTAGGCAAGAGCAGCGAACGGCAGAAACAGGTATCCGATGCGGAAGTCGAAGTGATTCAAAGCTTCAATCGCTGGGATATCGCCCTTTACGCTTTTGCGGAGGAACTGTTTCTGAAACAGGTCGAGAATTCAGGCCCAGATTTTCAACGTAGGCTGGAAGCATTCAGGAAGAAAAATCAGAGATACCAGCGTTATAAGGCGCCAATGGAGCAAGCAGCGCGACGGCTGAGACAGTTTTCAGTCCGCTCTACCATTCGAGACCTATTAGCAGGATAAAACAATGAGTCTAAATAACTTAGTTGGAATACGAGAAATAGAAGCGCGTGATGGGCAGCAGTTTCTAGCTCTATGTATGCAATTGGATGAAGAATCAAAATTCATGCTGCTAGAGCCAAATGAAAGGGCGATCACAGTTGACGAACAAGAGCAGCGAATCAATGCCATAATTGCACGAAGAAACCAGGTGATTTTGGTCGCAGAAGCCAATGGTAGTTTGGTAGGATATATCGCCGGATTAGGTGGGAATTACCGGCGCAACCAGCATAAGGCAGATGTCGTCATTGGCATTCTTCAAGCATACAGCGGTGCCGGGCTTGGAACACGCTTGTTCGAAGCCCTGGAAATATGGGCCAGGGAGCTAAGGCTGCATAAATTGGAGCTGACAGTCATGGCGCACAATGAACGAGCCATACGCCTATATGCTAAAATGGGTTTTGAAGTTGAGGGTATCAGCGCCGACTCGCTAATCGTAGACGGGGGCTATGTGGATGAGCTAGATATGGCCAAATTCTTGTGGTACGGACCATAACAAAAACCTCCCGATTTGCGTCCGCACGACCGTTTATTCGAGACCGGCAAACACAAACCAAAAGGCTAGTTTAATAGTGCTTGATTACAGAACAGCCTAACTACCCGTTAAAGATCAGACGCAATAACTCCTGCCCATTGCCATCAAACAGAGTCATTTGAGAACCGTCAATGGTAAAAGAGCGCGCGGATTGCAGGGCAGTCGCATAGGCTTGTTCCTGCTGATCGAGGGCTTCACCACATGACATCTGCGTGCCCGCTAAGGGGCCAATAGAGATACTGCTGCCGCTGATGGAGTAAGTTCCATTGAACGTATTGCAGCCCCCGTTGGCACTGAAATTATTACTGCTGCCGAAGGTGGCGGTCGGTGATGACCCTGGAAGAGGGAATTCCCCGTATAGTGTCGAAACAACCCATGAAGTATTTTCTATTGATGTTGAAGGCTGCACGGTTATGGTTACCGTTCTAAACTCAACCCGGCCGTCGGCATGTTGCACGCGCATCTCGTAGGTGGTCGTCTGCGTGGGGCAGATCGACATCGACCCGCTGTTGGGTACTGATCCGGATGAAACATCGGCATCGTACTCATAAATAAAAACAGCGGGATCACTGCCCTCGACCGACCAGTGTAATCCAGTGCATTCTCCCTGAGCAACTGTCGTGGCATCAGACCAGAAGCTCACCGTCGGAGATGGCGGAACAGGAGATGGCACGGGTGGAGGATCGGGACGTACCGGTGCCGGCAGAACGGGTACATCATCCGTGTTTTCCGCTTCCACCAGTGAAGAGAGTACCCAGCCCATCAGACTGGACGACTCTGGCACATCAAACGCCCACCATTGGCCATCCTGGCTGGCCCCGATAATGGTTCCGCTGGTTCCAAAAGGAGCAACGCCAAGGCTGGGGAATCCGGTGCTTGGGCCTAAACGTACATTGGCGCCGGCAGTCGCCGTAATCGTTCCCGTCCCCTCGGATCCTTCAGCATCGGGCAGTTCGACATCAGCCGTGCCCTGTGCGGTGAATACCATCGTACCCGCGCCTCCAGGGAGAAACAGCTCCAAAATCGTCCCTCCTGGCTGCACGCGGAATTCGTTGACTGACAGCAGATTGTTCAAGAAATCATCAGCTAGCGACTCCTCTGGACAGGCAGCAAGGGTCATAGGTCCGCCTACTAAGGCGAGCGAACCATTGAGGCCTCCGTCGAACGAATAGGTTCCTCCTCCGCTGTTGCAGTCAGCCTGAAAGCTGAAAGATTCATCAGCGGCAAAGAGGACATTATAGCGTAATGGGTCGTCAATGGTCTGGGCTTCTTCACCGGCGTCGAGCTGCGCCGTCCACTCCCACGCTGTCTCCTTCATGCCCGAAGCCGGCATGCCTTCAATCTGCAAAGAACCAACAAGAGCGTCCAAAGTGGCGAGATCGGGCTGCCAGTCAGATGTTGTCAATTGGTTCAATGCCTCAGCGGCCTGGTTCATATGCGCGGCGGAGTCCGCATAGAAAGCGTCCCACTGTTCCTGCGAAAAATCCGGCTCGTCAGGCAGTTGATCGGTACGCACCGGATAGAAGAATGAAACCAGATACTGGCCATCGTTGGTGTATCCTTGATAGGTATAGGTCAAATTTTGATTGGTAACCGGGTTGGCATCTTGTGCCCAACGACCGACAAAGCGGTAGCCGTTCTTACTGGCGCTCATCTCATTGGCGGCAGCGCGTCCCAGCTGAACAGCAAGGTCGTTGGCGCCGATAATGGGTGAATAGGGGGCGGAGGGCAGTCCTGGATAGCCGGAAGTTGGCGCCAGTTGTGGCAGTTCATAAGTCAATTCGGCGATACGTTCCATGCTGGTGGCCACCGATTGGTTTTCATTGGCCTCATACATGGCCACATAACTGTCAACCGGGATGATGAACATAACCGGATCAGAGGGCTGCCGCTCAGCCGGGTCAGCCACACCAAACAGGATCTCGATATGCTCTGGCATTCCCTGCGGCCCTGGCGGCATACTTTCATCATACGGCTGAGTGGGCACAACGACGGTCTGCCAGGAATAGGGCAAGCCTTGCGTATCTAAACTAATCTGATTGGGGTCAATGCCTATGCTGCCTGGCGCCGCGCCACCGTTGTTGAAAGTCATCGTAGCCCCACTGGCGGTATTCAATTTCAAGTTTTCGCCATCCATGCTCCAGCTCTCCACGCTTCCAAGCTGGGACAAGAATTGAGTATCCAGAGAATCTTCACCACAGAAAGCCAACGTCGAAGGTCCAAGCATGTTGAAGACGAGACTGCTCCCATCCAAGGTGTAGGTCACCTGGACCTGGTTGCAGTCCGCTTTAATGGTTGCCCGGTCATCACGATGCAGAGTAACCGAATAGTTATCAGGATCGGGCACCATGCCTTCGACATTACCATCGACGGTGAGAGTCCATTCCCAAACAATATTGAGGATTTGCGCGGCGTTATCTGCAGATTCCTCAGCGGGCGCCGGCGAGGCCTCACCGCTCACCACTGTTTCATTTGCAGCCACGCCATTGGCGCTTACCGTGTAGCGCCCTTCGGCAAGACCAGTGGTATCAATGACAATTTGTTCGCTGTAGGGAGTCAATGCCTGGGTACACATCATGTCCACAGGTCGTTGTGTCTCCAGTACAATGGTAATCTCACTCCCTTCCACGCTTTGCGATGTGCCTGAAATCGTGGTGCAGCCATCAGGAAGATGCCCGCTAACAGTGGCCACATAGGTATCACCTTCTTGGCTCACAACAACAGAATCTACAATGGCATAACCCAGTTCTATCTCTAATTCTGGATTTTCAGGCGCTGTTTCTGCGCCTTCATCAGCTGCAGCCTCCGCGGGAGAGGCTTCGTCCGCCGAATCTTCAGCCGCGGTCTGAACCGAGGCTTCCTCTGGGATTTCTTCTGCCGGAGCCTCCTGGGAGACCTCCTCTGCTGGCGCTTCTTCCTGCTGTTCACAAGCAGCTAATGCGAGAAGCAGCACCAACAGCAGTGACAGTAATGTGATCTTTTTCATACTTTTTTTATCCTCGGAAATTTGTCTCTGGAGGCTCATATAAATCGGACCGTCCAGGACAATTGAATCCCGCTTTCGCGGACATTACAAAATACCGTGGTAGATAAACCCACGGTAATTTGACGGTAATTATAGATAGTTGGTTCCCTGATTGGAATACTGCTTATATGCACCTTATATACAAACCTTCCTGGTTAAGACGGGGTGTTCTCGCTGTGCAGGGTGATAACAACGATTTCCGGTGGGCAGTTGATGCGCAATCGCACGGCATGGGTACCGACACCATTGCTCGTGTACTGCACCATTGATCCCACCTGGTAACGGCCGTTGGGGTAATTCTGAAAATGAGTGCCGCGGATGACTGGCCCCACAAAAGGAGGTACAAGCTGAGTACCGTGAGAATGGCCTGATAACTGTAGGAAGAATCGTCCTGTCGCCGCCGTTTTGTCCGCAAAATCCGGTTCATGAGCCAACATAACAGCCGCACCCTTTGGGGGAAGTTTCTCCAGAACCAGTTCGAGATCGTCCGCCCCAACCGAAATATTATCCACACCGGCGACATAAAGCGTCGCCTCACCTTTGCCGATCGTGACCAAATCGTTGCTCAAAACGGTAACGTTGCCCGCGGCCAAGATCTCTGTCACTCGCGCAGGGTCCATCCAATGGTCATGATTTCCCAAGACTGCAAGAGAACCATCTTTGCTCTGAATTCGGCGCAAGCCCGCGGCCAAATCGTCCGCCAGCTCCTCCATGACATAGGAGACAAAATCTCCCGTATTGACCACCAAATCAGGTTGTTGATCGTTAATCAGATCGACGATGCCATTTAAGCGCTTGGTCGTGACCCAGTGTCCAAAATGAATATCCGTGATCTGCACAATCCGGTATCCGTCAAAAGCGGGATCAAGGTCGGCAGTTGAAACAGACAATTCGGTAATAATGAAATCAGAAGCCTTGAAGCTATCGCGGCCCAAGCGGCGCATGATTGCGGCCAACGTGCGTTGGGTGCCCGCGTGCCAGGCATGACTATTAAACATGGATTAAGCGAGACCTCGCTCATGGGCATATAGTGCGGCCTGGATGCGATCTCGCAGGCCGAGTCGGCTGAGTATGCTGGAAACATGGTTCTTAACCGTTCCTTCGCTGACCCCGAGGTCCTGAGCGATCTCACGGTTCGTGGCCCCGGTGGCGATCAGACGCAAGACCTCCAGCTCGCGCTCGGTCAGATTTTCTACGGCGGCTTCTGGTACGCTGATCGACGGTTCCTTCTTAGCCAATTCAGTCAACTGGCCAACAAGTTTTCCGGCAACGGCGGGGGCAAGCTGGAAAATACCGGCATCGACGAGCCGCACTGCCTGAGCCAAATCGACAGCGGGAATATCCTTTAACAGATACCCGCTGGCCCCGGCTTGAAGCGAGCGTATGATGTATTCGTCATCGTCAAATGTAGTCAACATCAATATTTGACAACCTGGTAACCTGCGCTTGATTTGGCGAGTCGCGCTGATACCATCCATAACCGGCATGCGCACATCCATTAAGATCACGTCCGGCTGTTGGGCCACTGCCTGGCGCAGCGCCTGTTCGCCGTCGACAGCCGTGCCCAAAACTCTGATGCCTTCTTGAATTTCGAGCAAAGAAGCCACGCCCTCGCGCACCAGCCTCTGATCGTCGACGATGAGCACCGTCACATCGCGCATCTTCTCAATCCACCCCAACCGTAATTCTTTCTATTTTCATGGGATCCTTGGGCACGGTAACGGTCATTGTGGTGCCCGCAGGTGAGCTTTCCAGCCGCATCTGCCCGCTGACCAATTCTAAACGTTCCTGAATGCCCTGCAAACCAAACTGTCCTTGGGTATCACGCATGCTTTCACTAATTACGCCCGTATTAAATCCCAAACCATCATCATAAAGTCGCAAACACGCCTTCTGATCTCCAAAGTCGACGCTGAGCGATACCTGCGTGGCTTGGGCATGTTTTTGGACATTGGTCAGACCTTCTTGTGCTGCCCGGTACAGGGCTATAAGTGCAGCGCGATTGTAATCTGATTCGTCCCCTTCAACAGAAAATTGCACCTCGAAACGGCCGTTGTCCAACCCTTGCACCAGATCGCCGGCAGCCGAGACAAATGAAAAGGGCTGGTCCGAAGCACGCAGCGCCGATACGGATTGCCGGACATCCGCCAGTGCCTCACTGGCAGCCTGTTTGGCATCGCGCAGCGCCTGCTCCGCCACTTGCTGATCGCGATTCTGAAAAGCGAGCGCTTTTTCAAGCTGGATATTGATAGCAGTTAGGAAGTGACCCAGCGAGTCATGGATATCGCGGGCCAGACGGTTGCGCTCCTCCATCGCTGCCAGTTCGGCCGCTTCTTCGGCATAAAGCTGCAAACGACGGTGCGACACCTCCAGATCTGCAAGCAGCTGCTCTGTTCTTTGCCGGTTCTGCTGATCACGTTGGATAACCTGAGCCAGAAGGCGCATAAAAACAAGTAGGAAAAAGAAAACGATGACTACGAAAAGAGTTTGGCTTTCGAAATACCATTGAGGGTTGGTGAACCAGAGCCGGCCCAATACAAGCAGCAAATAAAAGATACTCAAGCCATTGCTGATTCGCGACCCAAAAGAGAAATAGGCATAGAAAGGAACGATCAGGTACAACAAATAGGAAATCGGACCGCAGTCAATGGCCACCACCGCTTCAATGAGCAGCATCCGGGCCAGGAGCAGGAGGACGGCCGTGCGCGTCGGGGTAAGATATTGGTAGCGTCGATCCTCAAACAGCTCAAAACCAAGCAAGGTGCCCATAATGATAATAAAGGCGGTGTTTCCGGCAATGACAAATACGGTTCCACATTGCAGCAATCCGCTGATATAGACCACCGTGCCAATGAGGGCGATATACATAGACATGAAAATGAAACGGAAGGACCATTCCCACCGCTTTCGCTTTGCCACCCAAATTGAAATCTTATCGACCATTCACACAGCTCCTATCACTTCCGGCGTCAATAGCCTATCACAGACCCGACCGGGCGGACAATAGGCCAGATGTCCGTATTCTTTTGGCCATTCGGCACATGACTACCAGCCAAAATGGTGCGGTTTAAATAGGATGAACGGCACAGGGCAGCCGCTTGGCAACGTCGTATACTGCACACCGGATGACGACCCCATTTTTTTAGTCATGAAGCAGCATGCCCCTACGACTCGTCGAAAGAGGCAGTTTATGATTCCGGGGCACGTCAATGAATTATGATTAGAACACGTTGGCATAAAGTCTTGCTTGATTTATGGAGCAACCGCGGCCGAACCCTGGTTGTGGCTTTGGCCATTGCCGTTGGCGTCTATTCAGTTGGCGTGATCATCGACGTCCAGCAGATGCTCACGCGTGAATATGGCAGCGATCAGGCTGGGGCCTTGGTCGCCTCCGCAACCTATCACACCCTACCCTTTGGCAACGATCTGGCAGAGCGTATCGAGTCCATACCCGGCGTCGCCGCAGCCGAAGGGCGCAATGAAACACGCACCTATGTGTATGATGCCCAAGGGGATCGTAAAAATTTGCTGGTAACAGCTGTGCCTGATTTTGAAAATATGGACGTTGAAGCCATCACACCAATCTCTGGGAACTGGCCCCCGGATCCGGGAGAGATCATCCTAGAGCGCCTGGCTCTGGAATATCTTGATGTCACTGTGGGCGAGACCATAGCAATCGAACTGGAAGACGGAACGACCAAAGCGCTCCAAGTCAGCGGAATCGCCCATGATCCGCAGCAGTTTAGTCCGATCATATTTAAAAGGACAACAGGTTATGTACTGCCGAAAACTATGGATAAGATGGGCTTTGGAGCCCAATATCCACAAATGCGCGTGCGTTTGGATCCCGGAGTCGAGGCCGGCAAGCAGATGGACACCGCGCTGGAAGCAGTCGAGGATCAAATCGAACGGAGCGGTCGGCCTGTATTCAGCTCTACCGTCACAACGGAAGGACCTCAAGACGCGATCATCGACACCGTCATCCTCATGTTGTCAGTTTTTGCCGTCATCATCCTGGCCCTCTCTGGCTTTCTAGTAGTCAATGCCATTTCAGCCTTGATTACACAGCAGGTACAGCAAATTGGCGTGATGAAGCTCATCGGTGCCGGACGCATGCAAATAATAACCATGTACGTGGTCACGGTTCTCGCCTATGGCCTGATCGCCGTCGTAATTGGCCTGCCGCTGGCTATCATCACGGCACAGATCTTGATGCGGCAGATCGTGGAACCAATACTCAATGTTAGCTCTGAGACGCTTGCCATATCCTGGCCGTTAGGTCTCATGCAAGTTGCTATTGGACTGCTGCTGCCCGTCTTGGCTGGAATACTTCCCGTCTTAAATGGGACGCGCATCACAACGCGCAAAGCGCTGACGGATACAGGCATGTCAGCCAATGTTCAGGGACGGGGTCTCACAGAGCGCCTGCTGGGCGTCGTTCAGAATATTAAACCAGTTCACCGCCCTTTCTTGCTTTCGTTTCGCAATACGCTGCGCCACAAAGGGCGCCTGCTGCAGACTCTTTTCGTCCTGATCATCGGCACGGCGCTCTTTATTGGCGTGCTTAGTGTCAATGCCTCAGTAAGCGCCACCCTGCATGGCTTTATGAGACATCACCAGTATGATGTATCCATAGCCATGGCCCAACCCTATCGCATCGATCGCCTAGAACGTGCGGCCCTCGATATTCCCGGCGTGACCCAGGTCGAGAGCTGGTCAATTGACAACGGGACGCGCCTACACGCTGATGACTCGGAAAGTGATCCATTTCAAATCTACGCAGTTCCTGCTATTTCCAAGTTCATCGAGCCCCAATTAGAAGACGGCCGTTGGCTAGACCCTAAGACGGCCAATGGGATAATTATAAACTCTGATGTTCTTGACAAGGAGAAAGACATTGGCGCAGGAGATGTAATTCGCATCGATATTCAAGGGCGCGAGATGACGGCTCCGGTCCTGGGCATCGTGCGAACCGATTCTCAGGGACCTGCCGTTTACATGACTCTGGATGATTACGCATATTTGACGCGCACACCGGGCCAGGCAACGCACATCCAGGTTCTGGGTACGGACCATGAGTCGGCCGACCAGAACGCGCTTAAAGGGCATCTATTCCACCAGTTGGAGGCGGCTGGCTTTGAGGTCAGCGGCACACAAACGGCGCAGCAGATCAACACCAGCAACGAATTGATGTTCACTATCATCGTAGCCGTTCTGATATTAATGGCCCTGCTGCTGGCAGCAGTGGGAGGTCTGGGACTGACGACGACGATGAGCATAAATATGCTGGAGCGGATTCGAGAGATTGGTGTATTGCGGGCCATCGGAGCCTCGAATGTGTCAGTGCGCCAAATCGTACTGGCGGAAGGGCTGGTGATTGGTGCCTTAAGCTGGGTCCTTGGCGTTTTGCTCTCGATTCCAGTAAGCGCTTTCTTGAGTGACCAGGTCGGAATGGCCTTACTCAAAGTACCCTTGAACTACGAATATTCCATAATAGCCGCCGTCGTCTGGTTCTTTGCTTTGATACTGATTGCCGTCGCAGCCAGCCTTGGGCCAGCGCGTGATGCGGTGCGTCTGACCATTCGCGAGGTACTGGCTTATGAGTAAGTTCATGAGGCGTCTCTTTGGACAGCGCCAGCTTTTGGGTGAAGTCGATCAAGGGCGGCAGGCCGCCGCCAATGGCGGCACCTTAATTGAACTGAACCAGGTCACGAAGGCCTACAAAACGCAGGCCGGAGATTTTCTGGCCCTTAGAAATATCGACCTGACTATCGATCGCGGAGAGTTCGTAGCCGTACAGGGCAAATCAGGCGCCGGTAAGTCAACGCTGGTCAATATGATTACCGGAATCGGGCAGCCCACGTCAGGTGAAATTCGGGTTGGCGATCGTGCCATTCACACCATGGGTGAAGCCGAAATCGCCAAATGGCGTGGATTCAATGCCGGCGTAATTTTCCAATCTTTCCAACTGATGCCCATGCTCACCTGCGCCCAAAACGTGATGCTGCCTATGGATTTCGCCAATCTATACGGATCTCCGCGAGAACGGAAAGAACGCGCACTTTACTTGCTGGATCAAGTAGGCATTGGCGACCAGGCCAACAAACTGCCTTCGGCCGTTTCCGGCGGGCAGCGGCAGCGGGTGGCCATTGCCCGAGCCTTGGCCAATGACCCCTCTTTCTTGGCTGCCGATGAACCAACGGGAAACCTCGATTCAAAAACGGCCGACGCCGTCTTCAAAGTCTTTCTGAAGCTGGTAGATGACGGCGTAACAATTCTCATGGTGACCCATGACAAGGAACTGGCTTCAAGAGTATCCAGAGTAATTTACATTGCCGATGGTCAGTTGCTGGAAAATCTTGATCACCAAAATAGTAATTGGGCAGCCTCCA
Source organism: uncultured Chloroflexia bacterium (assembly GCA_963807975.1). GTDB lineage: Bacteria > Chloroflexota > Anaerolineae > Promineifilales > Promineifilaceae > JAACFF01. Next base: position 219,219 of record CAWEDV010000001.1, read on the forward strand.
CGGAGCATGCCAATGCTTAACTGGATGCGCAAGATCAAAGGATCGAGTGCGGCGAACGACGCCACCAGAATAGCTCAGGGAGGAATGTCGGAGCCGGTTTCCTCGGCAGCAATGATCGACCTACACAATATTACCAAAGCGTACCAGACAGATGCCGGCCCTTTTTGGGCCCTCAAAGGCATAGACCTATTGGTGAAGAAAGGGGAGTTTGTCGCCGTCGTCGGCAAGTCAGGGAGTGGGAAATCGACCTTGATCAATATGTTCACCGGCATTGACCACCCATCTGCAGGTGACGTCATCGTCGCCCAAACGCCCATCCGACATCTTGATGAAGGGCAAATGGCCGAATGGCGCGGGCAGAATATGGGAATCGTCTTTCAGTTTTTCCAACTGCTGCCAACATTGACAATCGTTGAAAATATCATGATTCCCATGGACCTGGCCCAGAAATATGGCGAACGCGAACGGGTTGAGCGGGCGCTGTTCCTGCTGGAGCAGATGGGTATGGTCGACGACGCCTATAAGTTCCCCATGACTGTCTCCGGAGGACAGCAGCAGCGAGCCGCAATCGCTCGGGCATTGGCCAACGACCCGCCCATATTGGTGGCTGATGAACCTACCGGCAATCTTGATTCACGTACGGCCGAATCAATCTTTCAGCTCTTTGAATCTCTTGTGGAGGAAGGCAAGACAATCCTCATGGTCACCCATGATGATGAACTGGCGGCACGCGTGCCGCGCTCAATCACCATTTCTGACGGGCTGATTGTTGACCAAAAGGTTCGTGGCCAACACGAGAAGTTCACATCGGCAGACCTTACGCTTTGAATTCTATACCGCAGCCGCAAGCTGCACCTGGCTGGCCTCCCAACCCAGGATGGCCCGTTTGCGCGTGGCGCCCCATCGATAGTTGTGAATCTGCCCCGATTTGCTTATTACGCGGTGGCAGGGAATCAAATAGCCCACGGGATTCTTCGCCACAGCGCTGGCAGCGGCACGAACCGCAGTCGACCGTCCCATGAATCCTGCCAGGTCCGAATAGCTGACCATCGCCCCTTCTGGGATAGCCAGCAGCGCCTGCCACACCTGAATCTGGAAATTCGTACCGCGTAAATGTAAATGAAAGGGCTGTTTCTGGTTCCAACTGGCCGGCATAAAGAGCCGTTCTGCCATTGCACCTGTCGCTTTTTCGTTTTGGGTAAAATCCGCTAAAGGCCAATCGTTCTTCAATTGAGACAGTGCGCCATCTTTGTCTCCCCCAATCACAAAACGTAGCGCGCAGATACCACGCGCAGTTTGAGCCAGCAGGCAGTCGCCAAAGTGAGAGGGATGAAATCCGTAATTGATGGTCACACCAGCACCATGCCGCTTATACTCGCCAGGCGTCACAGCCTCGAAAGTGACAAAAAGATCGTGCAGCCGTCCTGCCCCTGATAGACCAGCATCCAGCGAGGCGTCAAAGACACTATGCGCTTGCTGCAAACGCTCCTTGGCATAGTTCACAGTCAGGAAATGCATAAACTGCGTCGGTGTTACACCAGCCCACTGCTTGAAAAGCCTTTGGAAATGATATTTGCTAAGATGGACGTTGGCGGCTATCTCGTTCAGACTGGGCTGATTTTGAAAGTTCTCTTCTAGATAGTTTATCGCCTGAGCGATGCGTTGGTAATCAAGGGAGGTTTGGGTAATTATGTCGTTCATAGTGACAGTATAACGGCTGTCAGAAACAGTATCCACCCGGATCTTGCTCTAGCGAATCAACAATGGAAATTAGATACTGCCCCACACCACAAACAATCTCCATCCTTATGTCATTTGACCGGTGGTTCATTGCGCTTGCGTCGGAAATTACCAATCCAGATGAAGCCCAGCATTGCCCACAGGCCGGTGAATATCATACGGCCCAAGGGATCGTCTGCTAATACGAAACCCAGCAGGGGCACGACGGCAATAGCAAAACAGACAATGGCCATGATCAGAGAGAAAGTCGCCGCTTTGTTTCCCATTAGCAAATAATCTCCACAGTCGAATCAATTGGATAGGCCAATCATTATACATCCTAAGCAGCCGCGCAGACAGCAGCGGCGTGTATGCGCGGTGCAGAAGGGATATAATGCACTATGAATTGCATCAGAAGTAGATTATGGCTAACAAAATCAGCTTGACGCCGATCGGAATAGTTGAAAACAGCATCACGGAGATGCTGCCGCCCGAACAGATCAAACAGCAGCCTTCAAGAGTCGTACTTAAACCTGAGCTGGCAGCGGGGCTTGAGGGCTTGCAGCCAGGTCAGAACATCATGATTGTGTTCCATTTTCACAAGGCGCCAACAGAGTACGAGCTGCGGCAGCACCCAAAACGTGATGCGAGTCGTCCCAAGAAAGGGATCTTCGCTCTGCGCAGCCCACAGCGCCCTAATGGCATTGGCATCACAACGGTGGAGCTGCTGAAGGTTGAGGATAACATTCTTTATATCCGAGGTCTCGATGCGCTAAATGGCAGCCCGGTATTAGATGTCAAACCTACTTGATGGCCGGCGAAAGCTCCAAACGGTATCTTTATTCCGAAACAATTAAGGAAGCATTATGAAGATTTGGCGCGTTAACAGTCGCACTAAAAAGCTCAACACTGAAGCCGTTCCGCAGCGTTGGGAGGCTCTAGGTGGGCGCGGTCTGTTGGCGCGTATTTTGCTGGACGAAGTGAATCCACAATGCGCGCCGATGGGGGCCATAAATAAACTGATATTCGCCCCAGGATTATTGGTTGGGCACCGCCTTTCTAGCTGCGATCGCATTTCAATTGGCGGCAAGAGTCCTCTGACCGGCGGGATCAAAGAAGCCAATGCTGGAGGCAGCACCGGCTTGGCACTGAGCTATTTGGGAATAAAGGCCCTGATCATTGAAGATAAACCAGAACAACATGCAGCCTGGTGGGTGCTGCATTTGAAAAAGGATGAGGCTAGCTTCGCACCCGCTTCTGATTTAGCAGGACTGGGCGTTTATGCCACCGCAGAGCGGCTTTTAGACCGTTTTGGCGAAAAGTGTGCCGTGGCCCTCATAGGACCAGGCGGGGAGATGGGACTAACCGGGGCAGGAATCCAAAATCTGGACAAAGATGGAGTGCCATCCCGAATTGCGGCTCGGGGCGGGTTGGGCGCCTTAATGGGCTCAAAACGCATCAAAGCCATTGTCATCGATGCTTCTGAAGGGGAAAAAGCGCCCATCGTTGATCAGGCAGCGTTCCGCGCCGCACAAAAAGAATTCAACCAGGCACTTATGGCTCAGCCGCAGATTAAGAGCTATACCGATTTTGGAACGGCGGGCATGACCAATCTCAGCAATACCATGGGCGCCATGCCCACGCGGAATTTTAGCGCCGGGCAGTTTGAGGCCGCAGAAACTATCAGCGGCGATCATTTGCGGCAGCTCATTCTTTCCCGTGGCGGCGAAAGCGATCCCTCTCACGCCTGTATGGCAGGCTGTACCATTCGTTGTTCAAACGTCCTCGGCGCCGAGGATGGAGAGTCCATTGTGTCTCCATTGGAATATGAGACGATTGGCCTGATGGGCTCAAACCTAGGTATTGCAAGCCTGGACGAAATCGCGCAGTTGAACTGGGAGGTCAACGACCTGGGCCTGGACAGTATCGAAATCGGTGCCGCGCTGGGCATGGCCATTGCTGCAGGACTGATGAATTTCAATGACGCACCGCGGGCACTGGAGCTATTAAGGGAGATTCGTGCCGGGACTTCTTTAGGACGCGTCCTGGGCAACGGGCCGGCGAGCATGGGGCGCGCTTTCAGCATAGAGCGCGTACCAGTAGTCAAGGGTCAGGCAATTTCGGCCTACGATCCACGGGTGATTAAAGGCACAGGCGTGACCTACGCCACCTCACCACAAGGAGCCGACCATACATGTGGACTGACAATTCGGGCTAAAGTCGACCATCTTGATCCCGCGATCCAGGCAGACTTATCGCGCACGGCTCAGGTGAGAAGTGCTGGCTATGATAGCCTTGGCGCCTGCGTTTTCGCCGGATTTGGCTTCGCGGCCACACCAGGTACCATCCGCGAACTGCTCCAGGCACGCTACGGATGGATTTTTGAGGAAGATATTTTGCAGGAGTTAGGCCGTGAAACCATTCGCCTAGAACGGGCATTTAACCGCCGCGCCGGCTTCAGAGCCGCCGATGATCGCCTCCCGAAATGGATGAGCAGCGAACCATGCCCGCCCAACAATTCCGTTTTCGACGTTCCGGATAGCGATTTGGATCACATATTCGACGCTATTGAGAAGGATCGTTAGAGGAATAGACTGCTTAAGGCTAAGCAGATATCTCCACCGGCATCCACAGCGAAATAAGTCTGGATAGGAAGGTCAGTGCGGCTGGAAGTGAAAAAGATGGCGCTATGCTCGTCATCATGCGCATGTACCAACCAACTGCGCGATGGTCGGTAGTTTCCCACCAATCTATCCAAAAAACAATCCAGGTCAGCCAGAGACTCCAACTGAAATTTTGCGGCTGTTTCTTGATCCATATAGGCTGCCGTACCAGACGGTGTGTGTAGTCCAAAGCTGGCTTCGTCCACGTGCCCCGCTTCACTTTCGCAAAGCGCCTTAACCCACAGACCAGGCTCATTCTTGGTAAAGAGGATGCGTGAGAATAGAATGCGCTCCACATTGGCTTCCTCGTCCAAGCCTAAGGACAAATCAACCGCATAGCGCCCGGGCAAAACGTTCTGAACAAACGACTCCCGCTTTTGATCGATGAGCGGGTCACAAAAGACAATGCGGCCCGACGGCAAATAAAGTGTTCCCGCGCGTACCACGGAAATTTGCATTTGGCGGTCACCAATTAAAGCTGAATGATCTCTGGTGAAAGCGGTCTGGTACAAGTTGGGCAGCTGCATGCGATCGATTTCAGGGCCCATTATTCGATTCCCTCTAGCAGATCCTGGTGTGCATATGATACAAGAGCCATACGTTGATCATCGATCAGAGCCAATTCCTCATCGTCGAGCTGTCCACCAATATAGAGACGAATCAGCGCATTGGCTGCCGCCTTCCTTGCCGGCAGCCGCGGACTCTCTAAGGCATCAATCAAGACGGGAACGGCGATGCCCCCGAGTTGTTCAAGTCCAGCAACCGCCGCTTGATCGGGATACCCTTGGTGGACCAGAGCCTCGGATAGTGGAGACAGCGCCTGTGATCCGAAGCGACCCAACGATTCAACGGCCGTTTTGCTGACCCGGTAATCTTCATCACCACGAGCATCGACCAGCGCTGCATACGCTTCATCGCCCCCCTTTTTGGCTAGAGAACGAACCGCCGCTTCGCGAACTTGAGGCATATCGTCTTGCGCGGCGGTAATCGATGCTTGAAGCGCCGCAGGATGGTCGATATCGCTCATCAGGCGCACCGCCGTTTCGCGCACCTGAGCGTCTCCATCACCAGCAGCCTCCAGCAGATAAGAGAGCAAATCATCGCTGTTAATATGAGCCAAGGCCATCAAAGCCGCCTTTCTGACCTCCGGATGTGGATCATGGCTGGTTTGAACCAATTCAGGAACAGCCGCCACAGATCCAGTTTTGCCCAGCGTTTCAGCGACCAGACGGCGCATTCCAGGCTCATGATCATGCAGGCCGAGACAAAGCGCTTCCACTGCCTCATTTTGTCCAGATGCCGCAAGCGCGGCAACCACTTCGTTTCTTACTGAACGGTTCTCATCAGACATCATGGGCGCCAGAATCGGTATGGTATGAGGATCATTGATACTGCGCAGTCCACGCACGGCAGTCACCCGCACCGACGGATCATCATCATTTAAGGCAACAGCTAAGGCATCCATATCACCTAACTGTGCCAGAGCGCCCGCGGCGCGCAAACGGACGCGTATCTCCTTGTCTTGCAAAGCTTTTGCCAAAGCGACGGGAACCAGGGGATCATCGGCGCCGCCTATCAGTTCGACAGCCAACAGGCGGACAGAGATGGATTCGTCGGACAAAGCTTCGGCCAACAAATGAGTTGCTCCCTCGAGCTGCATCTCTTGCAGGCTGTTTTGAGCAGCCCACTGTACAGACTCATTACGATCAGACAAGGCGCCCATCAATGGCTGGACAACCTCAATTCCTCCGATGGCACCCAAAGCTACCGCACTCACGCGTCGGATATCACTCCGCCGGTGATGGATGGTGGTGATCAGCGAGTCAACTGCCTGCGCATCGCCAATCTGTCCCAAAGTCCAAATGGCGCGCGCATGATATGGTTCTTGATCTGGATCACTTAAGGTTTCAGACAAGGGTAAAACGGCTGTCTCACCTAAGGCGGCGCAGGCGGACCACTGTTTGGTAATAATGTAAAAATAGGCTGCAGCTGTGGATTCATCTGGCTGCCAGCCAAGGCGCTGCAGCGCTTTCGCCGCAGTTTTGCGCGTGGCCCACTGCTCATCCACCAAGAACGCGGGCAGAAAAGCGGTGGCCTGTTGGTTACCCAGCTGGCCAAGGAGAAATACCGCCGCTTGTCGTACACCGGCATCGGTATCATGGAGGGCAGTCATACCGGGCAAAAAAGCGGATGAAGGGCGAATATAACCCAGGGCGATTGCTGCAGCGCGGCGGGCTATGGCCGATTGGTCTTCCTGGAGTGCCGTCACCAACGCTTCCGAGGCAAAACTGACCCGCAGCTCGCCCAGTGCCAGGGCTGCATCTTTTCTGATCTCAGGATCACGCCGGTAAGCCAAAGCATCAATTAATGCTCCTGCATCTTGCTCCGTCTTAAGTTGGTTGACGTCTGGGGGACCAAAACGGTTTTTTAAAAATCCCATACATTACCCTAGATGGAAATCAACACCAGTTATTCCTCAGCATTATGTCATGTTCAGAGGCTTCAGTCAATAGAATTGGCAGACAGTCTGTGGGGAGCAGAGAGCAGTGAACAGTCTGCCATCTGGTATCTATAATTATGGCATCGTGGTAATGCGCTTGGTACTGAACGAACTTGCGCGAAGATGGAAGATTTGGGCAATTAATGCTGGCAGGAACCTTCAAATCAAATTATGATCAGGGCATGAACCGAAAAAAGATCGGCTGTCTGCTTTTTCTACTGTTGATCATGGTCGTACTGTTGGCCATTTTCGTTTTCCCAACCCGCCGTCAGGAGCAGCATCCGTACTTTGCCAATTTTGATACCTATCCCCTGGTCATCGCCCATGCCGATGATACAGGACAAGGCTTATGGCCCGGTAACACCATGCCCTTTTTTCGCGGTTCAAAGGAATTGGGCGTTGATGTACTAGAATTCGACGTGCATATGAGTAAAGATGGGCACTTGGTGGTCATGCATGATGAAACTGTAGATCGAACCACCAATGGCAGCGGCAAAATTAGTGATCTGACGTTGCAAGAAATCAAGTCCTTGGAGGTCGCGGGCGACTGGAGCCCAGACGACGGGCAGACCACCCCCTACAAGGGGCAGAAATTGCGCGTACCGACACTGGCGGAGGTATTCTATCTCTTTCCAGATTCCGTTATGAATATCGAAATCAAACAGGCTGAGCCTTCAATGGCCCGTGCGCTGTGTGAAATGATACACTCATTTGACATGAGCCAAAAGGTACTTGTGCCATCCTTTAGCGATGAAGCAATTGCCGAGTTCAGGAGCTATTGTCCAGAAGTGGCCACGGCCTCCGGCGCCCGAGAAACGCGCAGCTTCGTGATCGCCAATTTTGCACTTCTTTCCAAATTCATCCCTATAGAATTTGAGGCATTCCAGGTACCGGAATCCAGCTCAAGCATACCAGTCGTGATCCCCCATTTCATAAATGGCGCCCACAAGAGGAATGTTCAGGTGCATATATGGACGGTAAATGATGCAGATGATATGCAGCGATTTATGGAGTTAGGAGTGGATGGGATCATGACCGATAGGCCCGATTTACTGCTAGAAATCAGAGAGCAATTGACAGAGGGCAATTGACAAGAAAACTTTGGACAGGACAGAATACATGTTTGAACTAACGATTCCAGGCCGAAGCAAGCTGGAAATCGAATATTTGGTATGTGATTTTAATGGCACACTGGCGGTCGATGGGCAGCTAAGAAGCGGTGTGCCGGATGCACTCAATGCTGCCGCGCAATTGGTGGACGTGCATGTTATCACGGCCGATACATTTGGCCTGGCGCGAGAAGCGCTGGCCAATGTCAATTGTACGCTCAGAATACTGCAGCCTGGGCGACATGCCAGAGTCAAGCGTCGCTACGTGCAAAACCTGGGCGCGGCACGCACCGTGGCCCTGGGCAACGGCCGTAATGACCGCTATATGTTGGCCGCGGCAGCGATTGGAATTGCCGTCATGCTCGATGAAGGCACAGCCGCGGCGACAATAGCCGCGGCCGATATCTTAGTTCCCAATATCCTGGCCGCGCTGACCTATTTCCAGGAGCCTCGCCGCTTGACAGCCACCTTAAGAGAATAAGCTGAGCGCGCCGGCTGCAGCACAGCATATGAGTGGCTCACAATGTTTTTTATTAATGGCAATAGTTAGAAAAAAGGGTGATTTAGATGAAGTATGATTTTGATCATGAAATTGACCGTCTGCAGAGTAATTCCTCCAAGTGGTCCATGATTCAAGACCCAGATGATCCAGAGAAGCAAATAATGACCGACATTTTTTCTGGGCAGGATCGCGCCCTGCCCTTATGGGTGGCCGATATGGACTTTGCCAGCCCCCAACCCGTGATTGACGCCCTCGTATCCAGGGCTCAGCATGGAATCTATGGCTACACCGTGATCCCGGACTCCTATTATGAGGCAGTCATCAATTGGATGAAACGGCGTCACAACTGGCTGATAGAGCAGGAGTGGATTTGCACCGTGCCCGGCGTCGTTCCCTCGCTCAACGCCGCCGTACGAGCCTTTGTACCACCGGGCGGCAAGGTGTTGGTACAGACGCCAGTTTACTATCCTTTTTTCTCTACCATCGAAGGCAACGAAGCTGTCATCGCTGCCAACCCTCTTATCTACGAGAACGGCCGATATACTATGGATTTTGTCGATATGCAGCAGAAGGCCAGCGATCCCGACGTGCACATGCTCATCCTTTGCAGCCCACACAATCCCGTAGGCCGGGTATGGACCTCAGAGGAATTGCGAAAATTGGGCCAGATCTGCCTGGACAACAACGTACTGGTTGCTTCCGATGAATTGCACGCCGATCTACTTTTCAACGGGGCCACCTTCATTCCCTTTGGATCGCTCGGAGAGGAGCTTCTGCAAAACAGCATCATTTGCACAGCCGGCAGCAAGACCTTCAACATGGCCGGCATCCGCACCTCAAATATCATCATTAAGAACCCAGAGCTGCGAGAGATATACCAAAAAACCCTGGATACAGGCGGACTGGGCAGCCTCAGTCTATTTGGCACCGTTGCCCTGGAGGCCGCCTACAACCATGGTGAAGAGTGGCTGGAACAACTGTTAGCCTACATCCAAGCCAACTTCGATTTTATGTGTGCCTTCATTGATCAGCACATGCCCCAAACAAGGGTTGTGCCGCTTGAAGGAACATACCTGGCCTGGCTTGACTGCCGGGAACTCGGACTTGACAAAAAAGAACTGCGCAGCTTGATGGTTGACCAAGCTAGGGTCTACCTGGATGAAGGCTATATCTTTGGCGATGGAGGGCAGGGTTTCGAGCGCATCAACCTCGCCTGCCCACGACCGATCTTGCAAGATGCGATGCAAAGGATTGCGCGGGCGTTGGCGGAATTGAGTGGCGAGATGTCAGAGCGATGATAGCATAAAGATCACAGCCCAGCGGTAAAGTCTGACCAGGTTTACCACACGACGACTGGACTCCCTGACGGCGTGACAACTCAACGACAATCTAGGAAACTATCGAATTACACAACATCTCTAATGACCAAAGACCTCATTCAACAGCAGTTCGGCGCTAACGCCGAAGCTTACGTAAACAGCAAGCTACATGCTCGAGGGGCGAGCTTACAGCGCCTATTAGCCCTGGTTGATCCGCAGCCGGACTGGGACGTGTTAGACATAGCCACCGGCGCGGGGCATACAGCGTTAGCATTTGCTCCTCTTGTGGCACGTGTCGTCGCCGCGGACATCACACCGGAAATGCTGGTCCAGGCTCAGAAGCTGGCCTTGCAGCGCAAGCTGCTCAACGTGGAAACAGATACGGCCGATGCTGAAGCGCTGCCTTATGACAATTCCTCGTTCAATCTGGTCACCTGCCGCATTGCGCCCCATCACTTCGGAGATATACCGCTCTTTGCTCGCGAAGCGGCGCGCGTACTGCAGCCAGGCGGCCTGCTGGCAGTCGTGGACAATGTCGTACCACCAGGACCAGTTGGCGACTATATCAATGCCTTTGAGAAACTGCGCGACCCCAGTCACGGTCGCTGCCTGAGCATCGCAGAATGGCAAAGCGTGCTGCGCGGTGCCGGCTTTACTGTCGAACACCAGGAAACCCTGGGCAAAGAGATGCCCTTCGATTTTTGGGCCAAGCGGCACGATCTGACCATGCAGTCCTATTTACGCGCGATGCTTAGCCAATCCTCAGCAGTGGCAGCCGACTTTCTCAAACCACGAACCACGGGAGATAAGCTCTTCTTCAACCTATTAGAAGGCATCTTTATCAGCCGCAAAGCGGTTTATAATAGGGACAGGTTCAAGTAACCCGACATTTGCTCACGATGGATCCACAAGGAGCCACAGCCATGACCCAAGAAGTAGACTCCTATCGCTTTATCAGCCGCGCGACCAAGCGTATTATGAAGGCCTGGGTGAAGCGAGAGCCAGCGCGAGAAATTCCCTGGACCGGACTTTCGAAACCACTCTCCGGGTCAACCGTAGCCTTGATCAGCAGCGCTGCCATCGCGCTAAATGATGATCAACCTTTTGATCAGGAAGGGGAACGCCAGAACCCATGGTGGGGCGATCCTTCTTATCGCGTCATTCCTCAACAGACGACGGAAGAAGATGTAGGCTATTATCATCTGCATGTCAACCCCAGCTATGCCGAGCAAGACATCAACTGTGTGCTGCCTCTGCGCAGGTTGGAAGCGCTGGCCGCTGATGGCGAAATCGGCCGCTGCGCCCCAAACCACTATTCCTTCATGGGCTATATCCTGGAGCATCAAGAGTTCTTACAGCAAACAGCGCCGCAAATCATCAAAGGACTGCACGAGGATGCAGTCGACGTGGCCATTCTCATCCCGGTCTGACCATTTTGCTGCCGGTCCGTAGGACTGCTACAACGGGAAATCGAAGCCGCCGGTGTAACCACGATCAGCCTCTCGCCCATGCCTGAAGTGACAGCTTCTATGTCGGCCCCGCGAGTGGCGGGTATCTCCTATCCGCCGGGACGCAATTTCGGACAGCCGGGAGATGCTCAGGGGCAAACGGCCGTCTTGCGAGCCACGCTGCAAGCACTGCGGGAAATCAAAACCGCTGGGGAAGTTCTTTACCTGCCGTTTGCCTGGCCGGAACCTCCAAAAAAGGTGCATACCGAACCCGACCAACCACCCCCCATCACCAAAGCCATTATGCGCCGTCCCTGGTTGTTTAGAAAGCTTCTAGCAGGTGATATTCCACAGAAATAATTAGAACGAACAAGAAACAGGATACGCACATGGCCAAGAAGATCAACAAAGTGGATAAACAGGTACGCAATAAACTCACCAAAGAAATCCGGCATGATCTCTATCGCTCGCGGTCTATGCTGCGCAAACCGAGCAAAAACCGTTTCGGATTTCTATTCGAGGTGCCCATCTTCGTTCAGGATCCTCTGGTGGCGGCACTGAACCCAGAGCTAGGCGTCCAGGAAATTGAAGTGGCCTGGGAACCGGGTCTGGGGGATGGACCACGAAGCGCGCGCTTTCTTGTGGTCGACCAAGACCCCGATACCGGCATCGTTGAACCTCCCGCTAGATGGAATCAAAAAGAGTGGCGTTTTGAAGGAGAAAATGGGGCAGCGCTCGATGTCGCCACAGCAGACAGCGTCCAATTCCACCAGGTTAATGTCTGGGCTACCGTGCAGCGCGTTTTAGACTACTTCGAAAGCCCCTGGGGTCTAGGACGTCCGATTCCCTGGGGCTTTGAAGGCAATCGCCTGACCATCTTGCCCCATGCCGGACATGGCAGCAACGCCTTCTATGACCGCCGCAGCAAGTCGCTCAAGTTTTGCTACTTTGGTCCCAAAGATGATCCCCATTACACCTGCCTATCCCACGATATTGTGGCCCATGAAACAGGCCATGCTTTGCTGGATGGCATCCGGCCCTACTATTTGGAACTGTCCTCGCTGGAAACGGCCGCTTTTCATGAATTCATCGGCGATTTAACAGCCATCCTGCTCGTCCCTGGCCAACGTCGACGTACGCCATCATGTAGCCCACGTCAGCGGCGCCGACTTGTCCACCGATGAGATAATCAGTTCCCTGGCCGAGGAGTTTGGCAAATATGTCAAGAATCGTAAATTCTTACGCTCGGCCAATAAGAAAGTGACCATGCCCGATATAGCCGGCAGCGCCAGCCCGCACGACAATTCCAGGGTATTGACCTCGGCCATGTTTCAGATCTTGACCCGCTTCAACTTGCAGTATGTGGAAGAAAATGAACGCCGCCGCAAAATGGGAGAGAGCGAGCGCACGGCCAAACAGATCCTCAACTGGACCTACGACAATTTCCGCCGCATCGCCTTACAGCCCCTCGATCTCTGCCCGCCAGCCGATGTGCGCTTTATCGATTACGCGCGAGCGGTACTCCACAACAGCCGCTTGACAGATCCGGAAGATGCAAGAGAACACAGAAAAATCATCGCCGCCGTCTTCCATGAGTGGGGCTTTTGCCAACGCACCGCTGCTGATCACGATCTGGGGCTTTGTGACCTCAACCTGGAACGACCTCCGCATCGCGGCGATTTGATCACCGGAAATATCGCTCGTATCAGCCGCTCGCGGACGGCCGCCTACCATTTCTTAGACGACAATCGCCAGCAGTTGGGCATTCCCCAAGAACAGGACTTTTTTATTGCCGACCTTTACGAGACCAATAAATTTGGAGCAGCCGCCGAACGACTGCCGCAGGAAATAGTCCTGGAATATTTATGGCGCGAAGAAGTTGAGCTTACCGGTTCTCAGTTTGGCCCCTACGAGGGCAAAAAGGTTTCGCTGTTGTGCGGCGGGACCATCGTCTTCGACGGGCGCGGCAATATCATTTCCTGGTTCCAAAAAGAGGGCACCCAATTTCCTAAACACCGCGCGGCAGGAGAAGCACGTAAGAAGGCATTGTTTGAGGCAGTTCTGGCCCGGATTAACAAGGGACAACTAACCATGGCCGAAAATAACAGAACAGAGCCACAATCACTGGCAGAAGCACGCCTTGTCGACGGTGACCTGCACATTGAAATTTCTCCGCATATCCGGGAGCGAGAGAGCTAAGCGCAGTCAAGCAGTTCATTAGCCGTTCTCGTCAGCGTCCCGCTTTCCATTTGCCTGGCAGTTAACTCGTGATTCTTAGCGGAGCTTTTCTAACCCCTGGCCAGATGCGAATCATGCCAAATATGGCGCGCAGAATTATCCAGACGGCCGTCGCCGACCAAATCCAGAACAAAGCGCCAGCTGTAGTGGTATCAATCAAGAGCAGCAGCAGGCTGCCGCAGACCGTGGCCACAAGCACCGCGTTTCGCAGGTAGCCGAAATCACCTGTGCCCCAATGAACACCGTCCGTGACAAAGGCCAGGGCATTGATCGGCTGTACAAAAGCGGATGCCAACCAGGGCAAGAAAAAGACTGCCTGTGCTTCCGGAGGAACCAATAGATCGGCCGTTAGCCCCCGTCCCAGCCACATCCCGATGCCAATAATAGCTCCTAAAACCACCCCCCAAGCACAGGCAAACGCAGCAACCCGCCGCGCCTCTTTGATCCAGTCCGATCCCACAAAAAAGCCAACCAAAGATTGGGCAGTCAAAGCCAACGCGTCCAAACCCAGGGCAGCAAATATCCAGAATTGGCGGATAGCCTGGTGCGCGGCGCCCGCCTCAACGCCGGCTTGAGTGGCCACGCGCGTCGTTAGCAGCAGGTAAAAAGTCAGAGAACCGGTGCGGATGAATAAGTCACCTCCGATACGCAGCAGCCGCCTTGCTTCCGACCACTGCAAATTGCTCGTCCACCCTAACTTGCGCGCCACAACAATCAGCGCCCAGATCGCTCCCAGCGTTTGGGCCAGCGCACTGGCGGCGGCAGCGCCGGAGATGCCCCAGGCAGGGAATGGACCCCAGCCATGAATAAACAGCGCATCAAGGATGATATTTAACGCATTGACAGCCAGCGCAATCCAGAGCGGTGAGCGCATATCCTGCATGCCGCGTAAGGCGCCAAAGGCCGTAAGCATAAGGATAACCGCCGGCCCGCCAAAAAGGCGGATGCGCATATAAGTGACTGCCTGGTCAAGAACAGCATCGCTGGCGCCCAAGAGTGAAGCCACCGCTGGGGCTAGAATCCAACCGACCGCGATCAGCAGCAGTCCAGCCAATCCACTGAGCAGCAGCGCCAGGCTGGTCATGCTCGTCGCCCCGCTCCTATCGTCGCCGCCCAAAGATTGGGCGACACTTGTCTGTGTGCCAATAGCCAGGAAGTTGAAGATCCAAAAAACACTGGAAAGCGCCGCCGTTCCCACACCCAGGGCAGCCAAAGGAGCAGACCCTAACCGCGCGATATAGCTCGTGTCCACCAAACCCGTTAAAGGTTCAGCGATGAGCGAGAAAAACACCGGGACAGAAAGGGCCAGCAGGGTGCGATTGGGCTTAGTGACAAAGGGATGATCGGATACGGACGCTTTTGCTGTCAAGGCTCCCCCCAAGATCGGTCAGCTAGTCGGAAGTCAACAGACGGAAAGCGGTGCGCCGTCCGTAGCCCTGCGACATCACCAGCGTAAACCAAAGACGCGTCATATCATCAAGAAGCGGCACCGCTTCCGGCCCGCCGATGTAAATCGGGCGCAAACCAACATCTGCGATCAGCCCATCCATTACTTTGCGTCCATCACCGGGGTCCCCGCAGTAAAAGAGATCCGCCCGTTCGCCATCGAACTGGGGATTGGCCAATGTTTCCCATCCCAATGTGCTGAAGGCACGATATACATGAGCTTGGGGCAGCCCGCCCTGCAGCAAAGTTACATTGTGCAGCACCGGCTTGCCAGAGGTATTGGTAGCATCGATGATGATATGCCCTGCAAGATCATCGGCATGTGTTCTGATAAATTCATCAACTGCTCTGCCCGGAATAGCCAGGAGGACAACCTGGGCAAACTTGATCGCTTGGTTGACCTGTTTGGCCTTGGCCTTCCCGTCCAGGCTCTCTAGAACCTCCAACACATTGGCTGCCCGAGTTGATCGCACACCAAACACAACTTCATGCCCCGCCGCCACCCAGGCCCGTCCCAACGTGGCTCCAATATTTCCAACGCCAATAATCCCAATTTTCATTCCATTTATCCTCGTCAAAGCTTAGATCATTTCCATTAAGGAACCGCCGCCGAATTATAGAGGAGGACCAAACATGCGCAACGTTGCCCTCCCCAATCCCAATCTCCATCTCCGTCCCGATCCCTCTGATCCTGCCCCCGCCCACTACCAACCAGCGCCCCCCATATTTTGACCACAACTACCTCAGACTTTATACTTTGCTGAAAAGTCACGCATTATGTTATTTCTATTGACTACACGAATTATCACGCTATTGAGGATCGCTGATGAGTTTACCTGTAGAAGGATTATCCCCCACCGAAATCAAACAAGCCCTGCTGCAGTTTAAGGAACATGATCTTTCCTGGCGCGACGGCCGTGTCCTTGCTTATGTTTACGATGCCGGACCCGAGGCAGAACGCGTCGTCAAGGATGCTTTTCTCGAATACATATCCGAAAACGCGCTCGATCCAACTACTTTCCCTTCCACCATGCAGATGGAGCGCCAGATCGTGCGCATCACCGCCGGTCTTCTGCAAGGAGACGACAATGTCGTTGGCCATGTAACCACAGGGGGAACAGAAAGCTGCATGTTGGCCGTGAAAACGGCGCGGGACTGGGCCAGAGCGCAGCGCCCGTCGATCAGAGAGCCGGAAATGATCCTCAGCCGCACCACCCACGCCGCCTTCCATAAGGCAGCCCATTATCTGGGGGTTAAGCTGGTCCTCGTGCCCTTTGACGAGCAGACCTACCAAACAGATACGGAAGCAATGCGCGCTGCCATCAACGAGAACACCATCCTTCTCGTCGGCTCAGCGCCCAATTACTCCCACGGCGTGATCGACGACATTGCGGAAATCGCCGCCATGGCCCAAGAACATGGCCTTTTATGCCATGTGGACGCCTGCATCGGCGGCTTCCACCTCGCCTTTATGCGTCAAATCCAGGTTGCGCTTCCCCCCTTCGATTTCAGCGTGCCCGGCGTCACTTCTATCTCCGCCGATCTGCATAAGTACGGCTACGCCGCCAAAGGGGCCTCAGTCCTTCTGCACCGCAGCCGCGAGCTGCGCCGCTTCCAGATCTACGCCAATCTATCCACCACCGCCTACACCATCATCAATCCCACCATGTTAAGCACCAAATCTGGTGGCCCGCTGGCTGCCAGTTGGGCCATCTTGCATTATTTCGGGCAGCAGGGCTACCAGGAAATCGTGCGCCAGACCATGGAGGCCACAGAAAAAATGATCGCCGGCATTCGTGCCCTGCCTGATCTTAATGTCCTAGGCCAGCCGGCAATGTGCATCTTCGCCCTTGAATCAGAAACGATCAATGTCTTCCAGCTCGCTGATGTGATGAAAGAAAAGGGCTGGTATCTGCAGCCGCAGTTTTCCAAGATCGCCAGCTTGCAGCCTAATATCCACATCACGGTGACACTTTCCACAGCGCCTCATGTCGATGATTTCTTGCAAGATATGCAGCTTGCGGTCGAAGAGGTTAAGCGGCTGCCCCCATTGGACGTGAATATCGTCAGGGAGCAAATCGCTATGCTCATCGAATCCATGCCTGAGGATGAGATTGCAGGTGCTTTTTACCAATTGGCGGGCATTGAAGGTTCCCAACTGCCAGGAGAAATGGCATTTATCAACACGGTGCTCAGCGTGCTGCCGCCGCACGTCGCGGAGGACATGCTGACCGAATATTTTAATGATCTGTATGTATAGAGGAGAGATCCATGAGTGAAATGACCGGCGGTGAACTATTGCTGCGCAGCCTGCATGCGCAAGGGGTACAGCACATCCATGCCATCACAGACGGAACCTATATGATTTTTCTGGAGGCCTTGGAACGCCTTGGTCAGGAATTGGGCATGGACTTAATCGTGCCCCGGCATGAGGCCGCAGGCGCCCACTTCGCCGATGCGGCGACGCGCATCACGGGCAAGCCTGCTGTGGCCATGGCCTGCGCCGGACCTGGCGCGGCCAATTTACTCTCCGGCATTATCTGCGCCCAGGCTGAAGGCAGCCCCGTGGTGGCCATTACGACCAAACGACGCGCCGACGTCAGTGACGATTACCGCCATATGGGCGGCACCCAATCACCCGACCACCTGTCGCTCTTCCGTCCTGCGGTGAAATGGAACGGCCGTATCGACCATTGGAAACATATCCCGGACATGGTGCGCCATGCCTTCCGCGTGGCTACAACCGCTTCGCCCGGACCGGTGCACCTGCTCATCGGCGAAGATGTACTCAGCCAGAAAGGGGATCCCGCCACGGCCCCCATCTGGCCCGCCGAGCGCACCCATCCCCCTGCCGTCTTCAAGGCAGATCCGGAACTGGTTCAAAAAGCAGCGCGCATGATCGTCCAAGCGGGCATGATCAATATTCATGCCGGCAATGGGGCTCAGCGTTCATTTGCCGGACCAGAAATCTTGGCCCTGGCCGAACATCTACAAGCTCCCGTGACCAACAACGCCAGCGCGCGGGGCATCATTCCCGAAGATCATGACCTGCTTTTCCCGCCCCTCTGCATGGCTGCCTATATGACCCATGTACAGGCGGACCTGATCCTGGCTGTGGGCACACGCCTGGGTGAATTGGCCATGTGGGGCCGCCCGCCATTGTGGGGCGACCCCGCCCAACAACCGCTGATCCAAATTGAGTCCAATCCCGAAAATATCGGCCTCAATCGCCCCGTCGATGTGGCCCTAATCGGGGACGCGAAGGTGGTCATGAAGCAGCTTCTATCGGCAGTCCAAGAACTTATCCCCGCGCCGCAGGAAGCAGATCAACGCCTCGCCGATCTGCAGATGTTCCGCGCCCAATGGTGGCAGGGTCTGCAGGACGATATCGCCGACATGGAGCGATCACCCATGCTCACCGGACAGATCCACAAGGTATGCAGCGACTATTTCCCCGATGACGCCATCGCCACGCTAGATGGTGGCAACACCAATATGTGGGCCAACCATTATATTGTGCCGCGCACACCCGGTTCAGCCTTCTGGACCACCAATATGGGCCATTTAGGGACCGGTTTGCCCTACGCTATTGGCGCCAAACTGGTAGCCCCGGATCGAGCCGTGTACTGTGTTTCCGGAGATAGTGCTTTCGGCTTCAATATGCAGGAACTGGAAACAGCCGTGCGCCTCAATACCCCCGTGATCACCATCGTTGCCGTCGACGGCGCTTACGGCATGGAAAAGTCGGCTCAGCGCCGCGTTTTTGGCCGTGAAGCGCCCTGGTTCCACCACGACCACGCCCCGGTACGCTACGACAAGGTAGCCGAAGCCATGGGTTGCCATGGTGAATACGTTGACAAAGCCTCCGATCTGCCGGCAGCGCTTGATAGAGCGGTGGAATCTGGCAAACCGGCCGTCATCCATGCCGTCGTTGATCCCGTGGCCAATGTCGATCCGCCGGGATTATATCTATGGAATATGGCCCGGTCGGGCAACACAAGCTTCTAAATGGTGCAGATGCCTGGACGATAACCTGATTGGCAAAACAAAAAACAGCCCCTCTCACACGTCGAGACGGGCCGTTTTCTTCCTAATCCGCAATGACTCAATTTAACGGGAACAATCGCTTAGTTGCCAAAGCCTACGGGCATGAAAACGTGATTATCCAAACCTACAGTCGAATTGGGTGGCGTGCCCAGGTACAGCCGCCCGTGCCCAAACATCATATCCATTCCTGGTTGACCCAAATCTATGGCTCGACCTTCAAGAAAGTCTTGAATCTGATCCGGTGTGTAGGAAGGCTGGGCACCTCTAACCAATACAGCCCCACCGGCAGCATGAGGAGCACTCGCTGAGGTACCGCTGAAGGCCTGGAAGCCATAGGCCTCAGTCGAGACGCCGGTGTAGGCGGCCAGATTGGGCTTGGGATCGCCACCAAATTCCGTCCCGCCTGGTCCATTGGTCGGGCCTTGAGCGCTGTAGTCCTCGAAGGAAAACGGCGCCGCGAAACCGATTCCGCCGACGGTAATCGCATTGGCTGCATCAGCCAGATTGGGCAAACTGCGCTCGGGGACGAATTTGTCAAGGCGAGCGATATCTGGCGCAAATATCTCCAGATTCACATTTCTGCTGCCGCTGATACGCTCAATGACAAAGCCATAAGGCCTCGAGGATGCGGTCGTGGTGCCAATGACATCCTCGGTCGGGCGTTGGCCCGGGATGCCAAACTGTGGCCTGCTGCTGGAGCCAACAACCTGCCATTGGCTGCCATTCCAGCCCACCACATGCAGGGCATAATCCTGGTTTATATTCACCCAATCATCCCAGCGTACATATATCCGCAGGAGTACTCCCGGGGGAATTGCATACGCGTTTCCATTTCCAGGGCCAAAGAAAAGCACTTCCTGGCTGCCGCTGAAATTGTGGAAATCGTCATCGTCAGGATCGGCAAATGCTCCGCCCCAATGAGCGTCCCGATCATTACCCGCGGCCGTTATCCAGGTGATGCCATTATTGCGCGCCAGATCCACCAGGTTAGCGAATTGTCCAGTGCCGTCACCAGGAGAAAGATTGTACCAACCGATGGAAGTGGAAATGACATCCACACCCTGGGCAATGGCATAATTAACCGCCTGCTGTAAATCAAGATTGGTGGCGATCTTGATCAAGAAAAACTGCGCGTCCGGCGCAATATCATAGACGATTTCGGCGCAGCCGGTGCCATGGCGGGAATCAGTGCCCACCTGGTTGTCATTTTGGCCATCAACAAAGTTCTTAGCCGTAACCGATGATGGTAAATCGCTGCCCAGCAGGCCAGCGTAGCCCAAAAAACCAGCATCAATAATGGCCACCTTCACTCCTGCGCCGCGCTTGCCTTTGTCATGCCACGCCTGGCCATTCAGCGGGGCAAAGCCTTCCGTATAGGCGTCGACGGCATTGTTGTCAAGAGGCACCAGGTACGCTGGACGGTTGATGGCGGCAACGGCCGTATCCGCAGCGACGCCTTCCAATTGTGACACCGGGATCCAGGCTTGCAGTTCATCATCCAGCTCGCTGACAAATGTCACCGTTCCCCCTGCTGATTCAATCACCTTAACGGCCTCGTCCTGCGCACCCGGGGCTGTTAAGACCCTCGTCTGCACACCGTCAGTGCCTAGCCGCAAATCATTATCCAGGGCATATGCTTCGGTGGCATTAGTAGAAAATGTGGCCTCGATCGCTAGTTGCTTGAGGCTGCCGTCCAATTTCGACTGGCTCAAGGAGAAGTCCATCACCTCACTTCCCATCAAAACAGGAGCGCTCAGCGCCTCTGGTGGCAGTTCCACGACTGGAAAGGCGAGATCATTCTCCGCTGCAGAGGAGGGGCGAATTTGCCACGAAACCAGCATAATTGTGCTGAGCAGCAGAGTAAATAACAGGTAGCCAGGTCGAATTCTCGCCCAAACGATTTGGTGTTTCTTCTGATTCATCGATCACCTTCACTGATAAATTTAGCGGGCGTAGTCCTGAGAACCCGCATGACTAAAATATCATTATATATGCCAAAATATCGCTTGAGGCAAAATACTGCCATGAATCTCATACGGAAAGCTGAGATGGATCTCTGCGCCAAAGATATTCCTCATCCATAATAGGCATTTTTAGCGATTCATAGAGTCGCTTTCCTGCGCGGTTGGCGGCGTCATGACCGAGGAATGCCAAGCTGGCGCCTGCTGCTTGCAGGCCTCTAAACGCTTCAATCATCAACGCTTTCGCTAGGCCGAATTGTCGATACTCAGGCATTGTGGCTACAGGTTCAATAATGCCAACGCTGTTTTCAGCATCCAGCCATATAGTACAGAATGCTGCGATAGTGCGATCGGGGGCCGTGATGATCAGATCTAGTTCTGGACGGTAAAGCGGGCTCTTGGCGATGATTTGCAGAAAATCTGCACTGACGCGACCTCCGAATACCTTGGATTCAGAAGCGGCTCTTTTCCTAAATCGATCGGCTCCCAAATCTCGTACTAGAGCGGTTTGCATGCCAGAAGGCAGGCTTGCTCGCTTCAATGGGCCATCAAGGTCTTTCTGGCGGAAAAATGTGCTCTTCTTGCCTTGAACATAACCTCTGCTGGCCAAAATCGATTTCTGCGTCCGATTCGATTCGCAAACAGAACAAATGAAGTCTCCCTCGTCGTCATTACCGCCTCTGCCGGCTCCATATTGTTCATTCACCCAATCGACCATCTTGATCCCTATCGTGGCCCAAGACGGATCGGCAAGAATCGAAAAATGGAGTCTCTTTGGATCCAATTTGAGCAGGCCAATGGTTGTACAAGAGGTAATTAACTGCTCTTCCCACAGTTGAACGATGCCTTGGCTGGTACCCAATCTCAAAGCAGCACTGAGACGTTCCCAGTTAGGGGGATCGATCGCCAGGTACGGATGTCTTGTCGCCGCGAAACTGCGGTCTAGAAGATCTCGGATAGATTGACCGTCCTCAATGCCCCGGTATGCCCGGCAGTTGATCATGGATATTTGATCTCGTCCGCCTTGGCCAAGGATGCAAACGAATTTCCTAATGTTTCATTATGATGGGCAATAATTTGGTCTGCTCGCAAATGTTGGCTATCCCATGTTGAATGACCATCCTGCACCAGGATAACCTCATATCCCAGGCTGTATGCTCGCCGGCAGGTGGTGTCCACACAGAATTCCGTTTGTATACCGGCCATAATGATTTTTTCAACACCGCGCTTCTTTAGTTCTTGCTGCAATATGGTGTCACAAAAAGAATCGGAGTGATGCTTACGAATGACGAGCTCGCCTACGCCAGGAGCAATAGCAGGGTGAATTGGAAAGCCGGGACTATCAAGCGCCAGAGGGCTGTTCTCACTCCCAATGTGCTGCACGTAGACCACCGGTATATTCGCCTCACGTGCCTGCACGATTAAGTCACGTAATGTTTCCAAGAATTCAGACCCATTGGCAACCGGGTCATCTTCAGCGAACATTCCCTTCTGAACATCGATAATCATCAAGACTGTTTTTTTTGTATCAATTTTCCTTGCGCAGGATTTTATGTTTCCAACTCAGAGCAGCTTGACCCAGCGCTCGCTCTAGTCTTCTACACCAAGCCGGGCGTTATAGACAAAAGCCTGGCTGGCGGCAAACTCATGGTAGGCATCGATGGCTTCTTGGCGGCAGACATTTTCGACAAGTTCGATGTCGCGGCTGGCCAATTCAGCGCGCCATTGGGGGTGTACGGGACCTTCATCAAAGCCGGTGATTTCTTCCAGTTCTGGTCCTGCCCCAGCAATGGCCAAGGAGCGAATTCCAGACCAGAGCGAGGCACCAAAACACATGGCACAGGGCCGCCAATTGACGACCAATTGGTGATCAGGCAGACCAGGGGCGCCTAAATCATAAACGCCCAGGAGCTTCTGCGCTAGGGAGATGGTCATGACCTCAGCATGGGCTGACGAGCAGTTGAAGGGCAGCACACGGTTGACGCCGATGACGACCAAGCGACCCGAATCACGCTCGAATATGCCGGCTGCAAATGGCCCTCCAGTTTGGCGCTGAAAATTCTTGCGCGAGAACTCGATCACCGTTCTCATGCGCGCTTCTACATCCGGGATAAACTGCGGTAGTTGATTGAGCTCGTCCACCGCCCAGTCCGGCAGATCGAGCGAAAACCCGGTGTTCGAACTGTTAAAAGAAACTTGATTGTTCATTTTCCATTCCTATTCATTTTCGACCCAACGCTTGATGGTTTCATATACCTGTGGATGGTTCAGCAGATCGAGATGGCTCATCTTGCGACCCACCCACGTTCGGGAATCGGGAATTGATAAATTCATGGCCGCATCTTTATGCAGCCCTAAGGCGCTGTCCACGGAAACCAGCCCATCTCCTACCACATGATCACCTAGCTTATTTGGTTCCGCGCTGCGCGTCGCCGCAATTGCATAACATTTTGCGTCCGCCGGCAGCGGGACCGGGCTGCGTTGGTCACCCGCGAGCTGAAAGCGATCGCGACCCTGCCAATCTTCGCTGATCACATTACCATAGCGTAGATCTGTTAAACCACTGCTGCGAATCTTGCCCAGCCTAGAAAAGGGGGCACTATAGTTGCTTATGCGAAAAATGGAATCGATCCAGTTGCCTCCTCTCTCCAGCAATGCTCCATGATGCGGAGTTGCTAGAAAAATGAGCTTGTCGAGCTGGCTTAGCCAGCGATGGCCAAATCTTTGACCGTAGTAGCAGGCAGATCGCGCTACCAGCCCGCCCATGCTGAAGCCAATCATGACCAGTTCCAGCGGTTGGTCGGCCTGCTGAATGGTTGATTCGAGCAGATTGGCCAGCAAGCGGCCATTTTCCGATATATGCCGTCCGCTGTTGTAATACAGGTAAAGCGGTGCGAATCCCATGTCCTGGGCCAAGGCCGCGCCATGATCATGCCCACGTCTAAACCACTGCAAATCGTTCATGCACAAACCATGGACCATGATCAGCAGTTTTCCCCTGGATAGTTGGACTGCCTCAGCAAGGGCTTGCTCGTCCAGTGTTTGTCCATCCAGTCGAAACTGCATCGGAACAGCCAGGGGGTTATTGTGGGCTACAAGATAATCCCCCAGCACCCCATTCAATACAGCAAGAAGGGTTTCGCGCGCTGGAGGCGAATCCTGATCACCAAGTGTCGTCCCAATCTGTCCCAGAAGGAGATCGAGTCCACCCCCAACTGCCCTGGTAACCCCGCGTATATTTCGGTAGACCAGGCCCGTTATACCTCTGGTTCGCAAAGGTTCTGAGCGGTCAGCTTGCACAGCATTTGCGGCAATGGAGTAGTGCAAAGACTCAACCAGATTTGTGACACCCACAATAGCATCTGTAGTCAAGTTAGCTGCGCCACGCAGGTCTGTTGAGGCGTTATTGTTGTTTCTAGCCATTGTCTGTCAGCAAATATGAATCGGCATGAATATCGTGAGTTCTTCGTCCCAGATCATTGCCCTTGATAAACTGCAGAAAGTGGACGTAGAATCACAATAGGATGGATGCCAGATGATGTCATATCCTTTTCTTCCGCGTTCTCCATCACATTCAACTGTTGGCTGCCAATGCCACGCTTCTCTCGATTGGGCTATCCCTACTGCGGCTCCAAAACCACAACAGGGATATGGCGCGCGGTAGAATCCTTATAATCATCATAAGCAGGCGCAGCAGAGATCAGGGCTTGCCAGATCTCTTCGCGCTCCTGCCCTTCAGCCTCACGCGCCTGAATCGGATAATGCTGGCCCTTTATCTGCACACCTGCCGCAGGATCCGCTCGTAGATTGAGCCACCACATTGGGTGCTGTTCCTGACCCAGATTAGAGGCAATAACGACATACTGCCCATTGCAGGGCAAATACATCAAGGCCTTGGTGCGCATAAGCCCGCTCTTACGCCCCTTGGTGGTCAAAAGAAGCACCGGAAGTCCCATGAGCGTGCCGCCAATACGTCCAGAGGACCACTTATAAATCTTGGGATGAACACGCCAGAATAACCTGACAAGGATGTTGGGTTCGTTTGCCATGAGCTTAACTGTACAACAAGCGCCGGGAAATGCCCATGAGCGGGTTCATCATCTGCGAGATAGTTAAGCTTCTGCGTACAGCTTCTTGACCAGAGTGGTTGTTTTCTCATCACTCTGGTCAGGATAGTCACAAGTCAAAGCGCCGGCGGTTTCCTTGGCCAACCAGCGGAATAGACTCATAGTCTCCAACAATGCACGCCAGGCATCTGAGACGTCATAATGAGCGAAAATCACCGCGAACCTCGTCACAGCGCGGGGATCAGCCCATTCTTCCAGGAAACGGCCGCGCATCCAGGTGTCTACGTTATGCCCCCTTGTGGCCTGGGCATGCCAGGTCAGCATCTGAAGAAGCAGTTCCTTGAGGTAGTTGTCACTGCATGACTTGCCCCACCACAGCTCACCCCGGCGCAGCTTTTTAGCCGTCCAAACCATGTGATACCAAAAATCATTAACCAGGTTGAGAAACTCACCTTCACCAGGCGCAGCAGAGGAGGTCGGGACAATTTCTACGCCACTCAACCGTTGGGCGTAGTCATCCTTGTCGATCAGAAACTGGATACCACGATGGATCAAGTCGGCCATGAGGGCGGGAGGCCCCTGATCAACGAGTAACTCAAATTCAGCGCTGGCCACGGGAACGTAATCGACGTCAAATCCACCCTTATAAAGGACCCGTCGCTCGAAACCCTGACCGTCGGGAGTTGATTCTATGAACGTAACCCATGGGTCGCCCATAGTTGACACCCACTCGGCGTCTTCACGGTAATGTTCCGGATCTCGGGCATAAATGAGCAGATCCAAATCTGACCACTCGTCCGCGGGGTGGTCAGATCGAGCTCTAGAACCAAACATAGCCGCGGCACGTATGTTTTCTTCCTTGTCGGCCCACTTTACGAAACGGTCAACAATTGCCGCGTATCCCTTGGAAGCTTCTGTCTGCATTAAGAGTCCCCTCTCTATTTGGCCATGGCCTGCTGCCTTAGCTCAGAATTTAATTTTTCAACGGCATAGCGCAGTGAAACCCGGGGCATATCAGCCTTGTTGTGCATCACATAATCGAACACAAGCTGTGGATCCCTATGGCTGATTTCTTTCAACAACCAACCGTACCCTTTGCGCACCAGATCATCTTCGTCATGCAGCAGACGATCCGCAATTTCCAATCCCTCGACCATTAGCGATTTGCGACGAGCGGCATAAATCAAGACAACGGCTGCAGCACGGCGCATCCAGCGATTTTCAGATCGGGTCCAACTTCTTACCTTGGGAAATAATGCGGCATAACCATACAGCAGAGCCCCAAAGGCATGGGTGCAGAAATCATCGCAGCTGCCCCAATCATCCACGTAGTCCTGCAGCCAGCGCTCAAAACGGCCAAAATCGGACGCCAAATACTCCTGGCGCGCACGGAACGCCCAATCAAACGCGATCAGCCGCGCACCGCTATCTTTCAATTCGAGCAGTCCCTCACAGCAGCCAAAAACACTATCCTTTGAAGTCCTTTTTAGCGGTTCGAATTGTTGGCGCGATAAGCTCCGCAAATGCGGTGTACGCAGACTTAGCCCCTTATAGCCCTGCTCGGTGCGGGCCAAATCGAGCGCTTGAATAGTGTTGCTAACAATCTGGTCATTCATTTGTCTCACCCAACACAAATTGTAAATCAATCAAAACAGGTGAACAATCACTCCAGTAGATTCCTGGCGACCAAATATTTGAACCAAACCCTGTGCAAGACATCTCCCAGGGGTGCCGGCGCTCACTATTCATCGTCCTCATAGTCCGGGCAAGATATAATGAAGCCACATTGAATTGGCAGTAGTAGAGGAGAGTAAAATGACCTACAAAGCAGATGATAAGCGATATGACTCAATGCCCTACCGGCGAACCGGACGCAGCGGCCTCAAGCTGCCTGCGATTTCGCTAGGGATTTGGTACAACTTTGGCGGCGTTGATCCCATCGAGAATGGACGAGCCATGCTGCGCAAAGCCTTCGATCTGGGTATCACCCATATCGACATCGCCAACAATTATGGCCCCCCTCCAGGATCGGCAGAAGAGACTTTCGGCCGCATTTTTCGTGAAGATCTAGCCCCATACCGGGATGAGATGATTATTTCCAATAAGGCCGGCTATTTGATGTGGCCAGGGCCCTATGGTGAATGGGGGTCGCGTAAATACCTGGTCGCCAGCTGCGATCAGAGCCTAAAGAGAACGGGGCTGCAATATTTTGACATCTTCTACAGCCACCGCCCCGATCCCGACACGCCCATGGAAGAGACGATGAGCGCGCTAGACTTCATCGTGCGCAGCGGGCGGGCTCTTTATGCCGGCATTTCTACCTATTCCCCTGCCGAGACCAGGGAGGCGGCTCGCATCTTGAAGGAGTTGGGCACTCCCTGCCTCATTCACCAGCCGCGTTATAACATGTTCGACCGTTGGATTGAAGATGGCCTGCTTGATGTTCTTGACCAAGAAGGGATCGGCTGCATCCCCTTTTCACCCTTATGCCAGGGTATCTTAACCAACAAATACATCGACCAGATTCCCGAAAAATCACGGGCAGCCAAATATTCTGGCCAGCTCTACTGGGGCGATAGTGTGACCGACGCTCGGGTCAGCAAAGTGATCAAGCTCCATGAAATCGCCAAGGCCCGCGGGCAGAATATGGCCCAGTTGGCCGTGGCCTGGGTACTGCGGTCAAGCGTGATCACATCAGCATTGATTGGCGCCAGCAGACCGGAACAGATCGTCGATATCGTAAACGGTCTGCAAAATCTGGAACTAAGTGACGAAGAACTGCAGAAGATTGAGGGTATCTTGGCTGAGTAGGAAGCCCTTATGAAAACGCTCTACATCGACATTTCCATTCCGCGCATCGTCCTCACCAGGATTCTCGGCCGGTTTTCAAAATCGATGTATTACGCTCGAACCTCGCCCCTGCACCTGGCCGATCTACCCGATCCTCCCCTACCACCTGGCGCTTGGGTGCGTGTGCGCAATAAAATGTGTGGGATATGCGGCAGCGATTTGCACCAACTGTTCGTCGACGCCGGTTTAGATGTGGCGCCGGTTGCACTGCCGGCGCACAAACGCATCTATCTGGGGCATGAGATGGTAAGTGAAGTGGTTGAAGTCGGAGCAGAAACGGCCGGCTTCGCCATTGGCGACCGGGTCGTACGTTGGGGCCGGGCCGACGACTGCCTCGCCCGCGGACGCAGTGAGCTTTGCCCGCCCTGCCAGCGAGGACACCGCGTCTTATGCGAAAACGCCTCGGAACCACGCGAACATCATCCTATCGGGGGCGGATTTGGCGACACCTTCATCACGCCGGCGAGCACTCTGCTCAAGGTCCCGCCAGGCCTAGAAGATGAACAGGCGATATTTACGGAGCCGCTCGCGGTAGCCATTCACGCCGCTTCACGCTGCATTCCGCAAGCAGAGCAGCAGATCATGGTCTTGGGCGTGGGTACGATTGGCTTTCTTTTGATCCAGGTATTACGCATCATGCAGCCGGATTGCCAGATAACGGCCGTGGCCCAGTTCCCTTGGCAGGCCGAGATCGCGCACAAGCTGGGAGCGGATACAATCATTCTCACTACCGATGACGCCTATCAGGCAGTGGCCGAGCTGACCAATTCATCGCTATACGAAGGGAGATCTGGAAATCGCATGATTGTGGGCGGATTTGACGCCATTTTTGATTGCGTTGGCATTCCCCACACGCTGGAAAACGCCCTGCGCTGGACCCGCGCCAATGGCAGCGTCATCCTCGTAGGCGTCAATCTGCACCGCATGAAGCTTGATTTGACGCCAGTATGGCATCAAGAGGTTAACTTAATTGGCGCCATAGGGCATGATGTCATCGAATGGCAAGGAGAGCAGATTTCTACCTTTGACCTGGCGATGCGCTGGATGGATGAGGGCCAAATCAATACAAACGTCTTGCTGACCCACCACTTCCCCTTAACCGAATTCCAGGAAGCATTTGACACGGCGGTAGACAAAAACAGAACAAGGTCAATCAAGGTAGCCTTTATACTCTAGGCAGCCCTCCGGCCCTCATTTGCAGGACAACTGCCGTACTATGCTGCTGTCTTCGGTACGAGGAATAAAGGACAGGGCATGGTCTGAATCACCCGGTCAGCGACGCTGCCCAGCATAAATTTATCAAAGCTGCCCCGCCCTTGAGCTGCCAACATGATCAGATCAATTTGCTTTTCTTTACTAACCCTGACAATGGTACGCGCTGGTCCTTGCCCAGTAACCAAGGACTGGGCGCGAACGCCTTCGGCGCTCAATTCATCGGCTACCCCCTGCAAATAGTGACCCAGCTGAACTTGGTAAGCATCAGAAGCATTGCCCACAGGAACAGTTAACAAGATCACCTCGCTGCTGAAGCTTTGAGCGATCAGTTTCACATAGGGCAGGACCTTTTCTGAAAAGGTCGAGCCATCCAATGCAACAAGCAGTTGTTTAAAGCTCGTACCCCGGCTGCGCCAGCCGTCGGTCGGCTTGAGCAGCAATATGGGCGTGTCGCTTGTTTGCAGCACCCGGCTGGCCACACTGCCCATCATCAGCCGCTTGATCCCAGAACGGCCGTTGGTGCTCATAATGATCAGATCCTGTTTCGTACCCACGCGATGGCCAATGGCCTCCGCTACCGGTCCATCCACGACCAACGTCTGCACATCCACCCCGGAGTTATTCAAATTGGCCGCAATATGCTCCAAATAGAGCTTATACTCGCCATCTTGCTTAAAGCCCAACCCCCCGCTGAAGACCGGTTCCGGCCGGGTATCCAGCACCCCATCTGCGGCCACAGTCATCAACGTAATCTGGGAGTCAAACACAGTGCCCATAGTTCGCGCCACCGTAAGCGAAGCTTCAGCCAGATTAGAACCATCGAGTGGGACAAGAACATTATTGAAGTTTCTCAACTTGCCGCTCTGCTGCGGATCCTGGAATGTGGGCAGGTATCTCCTTTCCGCCGTTATCAGACCCATGCGCTCTGCCGCCGGAGTGGGCTCACCGAGGCGCTTGCGGAAAAATGTGAATAGAATATAGAGCAAGGGGATGAAGATAAAATAGGTCCAAGCTCCTTCCAAGAAGCGCTCCCTAAAAATAATGACCGTTGCCACGGTCGTCAGTATGGCCGCGACAGCAGTACCTACCAGGGAAGCCCCATGACCGAAAGATCGCTCGGTGTGCACCATGCGTAGCAGCCGCTTCGTTGCCGCCCAACCAGTCATACTAAGCAGGATAAATACCCCGGCGGCGTAGATCGCCAGATAAGTCTCTTCATGTGTGCCCAAGAGCAGAAAGCAGATGATCACGATCCCCACTTCAATCCAAACAGGAGCAGGCGCGACATCAAAACGGTTCTGACGGCCGATAAATGAAGGCACATAATGGCGAAAGCGCAGGCCGAGAGCTAGATTTTGCAGCCCTTGCGCGCTGGCTGCGGCCGCGGACAACAGCACGGCGACGCCCACCAGCGTGCCAATCCACGGCAGAGGCGAGGGCAGTAGCTGGTCCATTGTTTGCGTGAATACGGACACTTCAGCATTGGTAGGATCGGCAAGATTATGAATGGCTGGACCAACAACAAGCATTGTAGCCGCTGTCGTACCCATAACGATGATCAAACTGCCGAACGCTTTATTGCTCTTTTCTCGCGGAGAGCCCTCATAAGCCGCGACCAAATTGGCGAAGACCTCGATTCCGGTCATGACCGCCAAAATGCGTACAAAGCCGCCGAACGTGAACCTAATATAGTCGGGGCTGAACGCCTCTAGGCTGATGCTCGGCAAACGCAGACCATATTGCCAGATAGTGGCAAAGACCATGGTCCACATGAGCAGCAAAACGGCCGCGGTCGCTGGTCCGAAAGCACGCGCAGAAACCTTGGGACCACGGTTAACCACCCAACCGGTGAGCACGCTGAGAACGACAGCCAAATAGGTGCGATATTGGATGCCTAGCACGCTTTCGTTGAGCGCAGGAAAACGATCGGCGATAAAGGTAACCAGAGCAGCGATGCTGACCAGGAAAGTCAAGGTGTATTCGATAAAGGTAATACCAGCATTTAGCTTGACCGCCCAGGGTCCAAATTCCTCCTCGCTGAGCCCGCTCCCACCGCTGCCGTCGATGACCCACAGCATAACCAGCCGGTACATAGCTGAAACCATGGCGATGGTAAAGATAACCAGCCAGACACTGGCTCCGAACGTGATTTGGGCAACACCGGCAACGACAATGAGGCGCAGAAAGGGACCAAAAACATAAAGGGGCGAGGTGGCGGGATCACCTCCTCCAGCAAGTGCGCCTTCCAGGGAATTGGAAAGCTTATGGGAAACGTGGGCCACAGTGGTTCCTCTTCTTCAGTTTTTTCGCCGGACGCTGACCGGTTCAAACTGGATCAACGATCAGAATCCTCTATCAATATCCCGCTTGTATTATGGCAAAAGATCCCCATTATGAAAAGTGAAATGCTGATCCAATGATCAACTATCCATCATCCGCCTGATGGAGACTCGGCTTTTCAGTAGGCAGCAGGTTTCGGTGAATTGTCCTTACCGCGCAGACGGTAATCCATATTCGTACTCAAGAGAAATGATGCCCGCCTGCGCCAGTAGGACAGGCTCACAGCGACTACCGAAAAACCCTGCTGTTGCAGAATAATTATGGCGTAATTATGGGGTTCATGTATAAATAGTTCGGAGCCGTTTGGCTCAAACCAATTCAGCTAAAGAGACATTATGAAAGACACCGATATCCCCAATAAAAAAACCAAAATCGTTTGTACCATCGGCCCAGCTTCGAGTTCCCCGGAAGTACTGCAAAAGATGATTGCGAACGGCATGAATATCGCCCGGATCAATTTTGCCCATGGCTCCTGGGATACACATCGCAAGAGTATTGCCAACGTGCGCGCGGCGGCGGATGCAGCCGACCGGCGTGTTGCGATTTTTGGCGATTTACCTGGGCCAAAAATGCGCATCGGGATCATTGAAAATGAGCCAATCATGCTCCAAAAAGGACAGTCGTTTGTCCTGCAAACGGAAGAATGCCTGGGCAACACGGAGCGCGTCTATCTCGATTTTGAGAAGCTGCCCAGGGTGGTAAAACCGGGGAACAGCATCTTTATGAATGATGGCTATATCGAGCTTATCGTCGATAATGTGGAGAATCAGAAAGTGCATTGCACAGTCAAAGTAGGCGGTGAACTGCGCTCGAATAAAGGTGTGAACTTTCCGGGGATTGATCTGGGAATCAGCGCTTTTACGGAACAGGATCGCGAGCTGCTTTCCTTTGCCGCAGAACAGCAGCTTGATGCGATCAGCCAATCATTTGTACTCAATGCCGGTGATATTGATGCGGTACGAGAAGCTGCCGCAGCGCTCGATTACGATCCATTGATTATCGCCAAAATCGAACGTTCGGGAGCATTGGATAACCTGGAGACTATTCTGGATAAATGTGATGTGGTTATGGTCGCCCGCGGCGATTTAGGGGTCGAAATACCGATTGAAGACATTCCGGCGGTGCAAAAACATTTGATTCGCCGCTGTAATTTGAAGGCCACACCGGTGATTACGGCGACGCAGATGTTGGAGACGATGACCGAAAACCGCCGGCCCACTCGAGCCGAGGTAACCGATGTAGCCAACGCTATTTTGGACGGCACCGACTGCGTGATGCTGTCAGGAGAAACAGCCATCGGCGCTTATCCGGAAGAAACAGTGGCGGTCATGGCCCGTATTGCCGAACAGACCGAAACGACGATGCACCCGCTGCCCATTGAGGATCTGCTAAGGATTCAGCGCAACAAGGGCGAGATCAGCCGTAATGATTTAATGTCCTTAATGGTCTATCTCACGGTGCAGACAATTGAACCAATCATAATATTCCTGCCTTCCCGCAGCGGTGGCACAGCACGGCGCATGACGCGCTTCCGTCTGGACCATTGGATTATCGCGCCCAGCGATGATGAGCAGACCTGCCAGCGGCTGCAATTTTCTTATGGCATCCACCCCATTCATGTAGCCAAACAGGATGTTCTGCGCGAACCCTATCTACGCCGTCGCTTCACAACCGATTGGCTGAAGCGGCATAGCATAGAGAATGGGCTCGTCTTGCTCGTAGAAGGCGCCGGAACACTGAAGGCCGAGGATACGAAGCGCCTCGATATCATCGCCCTCTAAGAAACCCTTAAATAAGGTAGAAGGGTAAGGGTCCAGGTTCTGTTGCAAATATTTTTTTGAACGGATAATCTCCTTCACATTATCTTCAATCAAGGAAGTAACCACGTGGAGAATCCATTCAAGGGCCGCCACTTCCAGGCAGACATTATATTGATCTGTACCCGCTGGTATTTGCGCTATGCTCTCAGCTATCGCGATATCGAAGAAATGATGACTGAACGTGGTTTGTCAGTCGATCACGCCACTATTTATCGTTGGGTTCAAGAGTATGCGCCTGAATTAGATAAACGAAGCCGACCTTATCTGAAGCAAACGAATGACTCTTGGCGCGTTGACGAGACCTATGTCAAGGTCAAAGGGCAGTGGATGTATTTGTACCGAGCCCTTGACTCAACCGGCCAAACACTCGATTTCATCCTGAACCAGACCCGCAGCACTCGAGCAGCCAAGCGTTTCTTTAGATAAGTACTGGGCAGCTCTCACATCACCAAACCAAGAGTAATCAACGTCGATAAGAACCCCACCTACATCGGTGCTGTCCGTGATTTAAAGCGAGATAAATTGTTACCAGGTAAATGCAAGCGCAGGCCCAGCCAGTACATGAACAACATCATCGAGCAAGATCATAGGTTTATCAAGCGCAAGATCAAGCCAGGCCTGGGGTTCTTCTCTTACCCAACGGCCTGGCGGACAATACAAGGCTATGAAGCGATGCATATGATCAGGAAAGGGCAGATTGAGGGGGCTGACAAAGGAAATATTCAAGCACAAAACCAATTCGTGGCGGGATTGTTTGGTGTAAGCGCGTAAGCCGGGATCTGTTACTGCACCTCTCCCTGCTTATCTGAAATTTGCGAGGATTGTTTGCAACACAACCGGATCTATGAAGTGGAGTGCGAAACTGCAGAAGATTATACGGTTGGAACTCCAATATGGCGCTCCAATGCATCCGGTCTCAAAGCACACGGTCAATTTGGCGCAATTGACGAAGCACCTTGGTCAGCCAAAGAAGGCCATGTTTTGTA
Organism: uncultured Chloroflexia bacterium; assembly: GCA_963807975.1. Lineage (GTDB taxonomy): Bacteria > Chloroflexota > Anaerolineae > Promineifilales > Promineifilaceae > JAACFF01. Next base: position 253,449 of record CAWEDV010000001.1, read on the forward strand.
TGGCGGGATCGACTTCCCGTATAAGGGGATACTGATGATGAGATTGCGGTATTCAAAACACAACTCTACCTCAGTACCTATTGATGTCTACATCGACGACCAACTAAGAGCATCCTTCTATCCTGTCGATCAAGGCGATTGGAATTCATTTGCCTGGTCAGATTCGATACATTTGGGCGAAGTAAGAGGGGGCGAACAATCTCACACCCTTAGATTATCTACTCGTGGGGAGAAGTATGGTACCGCTGATTTGGATAAACTAATCTTGGAACTAAATCCGCCTAATGATTGATCGAATGAAATGAACTCGAAAGCGAGTCGCTTAGTGTTAGAACCAGCGGGGCATTTGCGCAGGAAGTTGCGCTTTTGAAAAGGTGTGATTCATGAATGATAGATCACAACAGGGCGTATGTGAGCTCGTTGCCTTGCTCTCCGTAGCCAGATGCCCACTAGGCAAAAGTGAAGTGACCAACTTGGCCAGCCTTGATCCCCCCACCCAGGCTGAAAGGAAACATAATGCCGGCCACTTAATTTCTATTGCAACCGATCCCGACGGCCAACCTACCTACACCCTAGCTCGTGCCAGCCTGTCAGACGACTTTGAGCGCGCACTACGAGAGAGCGTCGCCTTACAGACTTCTACGGACGATTATGCCGGAGCGATACAGGCTGCCGACAACATCGAATTCGCATGGCGCAAGGCAGAGGCGATACAAGATATCGCGCTAGTCCAGGCCGAAAGCGGACTCGGATCTGCGGATGATCACACCACCGTTCAGATCTGGTTTAACCTTTCCCATCGGCTCCCACCGAACGTCCTGGCGTCGACTGAAAGTGGTGACACGCGTACTTTTTGCCAAATGTTACTCGCTTGCTCTGATATCCCAGAGGCAGCTCTGGATGCCTGTTCCGCCATCGCCCGCTTTTGCCCCAACCAGGCAGACGACGTGTCCAAAGTCGCTATCAATCACTTCTGATCATAGCCTGTATATGAGCATCTCCGGTTCTTATGCCAGGATTAACACTAGCCTTCAAAGAATGTGCATTGAGGACATAAAACATGAATGATAATATTCGTTCCATCACTGAGAAATTAGCAATTTACAACCAACTTGGATGGTTTAGTCGCTGGAAATTTCGTCGTCTTCTGGGATACATCTGTAAAGACGACGAATCCTTGGCGCTGTTATTGGGTTTTGAAAGCGAACTCATTGATGAATCGCAATCAAGTCAGAATATTTACGAAAAACTGAGAACAACTCTAAATTGGTACAACAGCGAATATCTCACTGATCATCAAGACAATCTAATTGAACTTTTTAGTCTACCTGATTTCTTACAGATAGTTTTCATTTTCCTCAATAACACAAAAAACAACAAGTTGAATAATGAATATCGAAAATTGTTCCAAGAAATATCCTTCTCATGCAAAACTCTTAGACTGCACAACACCGATGGTATTGGAATGCCTGTCGAGCACTATCGGTCAGAAGTTTCCGAAAGAATCTCTCGTCTGCATAAGCAATACAATCACTGGGATCAATGGCATGAGGGTATGAACACCAGAGCAGAATTTATGCTGCGTTGTTTCTTGAACGTTGCGATAAAGGTGAGTGACAAATACTCATTTAATCTAGTCTGTCAGCAAATGATCCCAGTTCTAGGTTATTCAACAACATCATCGCTAATGGCATTGTCAAACGATTTTATTGAATTCGAGAGGTATTTTTCTCGCCTAAATGCCCAAATTGCGTTTTGGGGACCACAGTTCGCGAATCTGATCTACAATCAGCAAGACCGCTCAGAATTGAACCAATTACTTATGTTCCTGGAAACTCTAATGGAAGAACCTAGAATGCAGAGATGTATCCAGTACCATGAGAGTAAGAATACAAATCACCACATTTTCGTGCTCAAACCCTCGGATGAAGTAATGGACGCTTGTATCAAGAAACCTTGGAGCTCAGAATCCTCATACGAGCAAGTTATCAAAAATTTGATTGGTCTATATGTTCAGAATATTGTTGACATGAATTTGCGAAAGGTTTGGAGTTCCGTTTGTTCCCGGAAGCTTAAATGGGAGTACGACAAATTCACTGAATACGTCCCTTATGCAATGAGAACTTTGAATTGGAAAGAAGATAACGAAAAAACTCGTAGATACTGGAATTGGCAAGATGCAGAAAGAGCTGAAAACGTACGATTCGAACTAATACTAACGCCTAGGTTATGTTCACGCTTCAATGATTTGGAATTCTCTGACTTTGATCTATTGTTCAGCATTCTACCTAATTACATTGGTGTTCAAAGATTCGCTAAGGTCTTGGATATTCCTATAAGATGGGAAAAGGGAACTGAACTGCAGGAAGGTTACAGAAAATGGATAGGGTTTTACGAAGAAGAATACGATGTTGCTCGTCCCACGAGTTACAATAAGTATAAATTTGAATTCGAACGTCCTTCTCTACAAAATGCGATAAACTTATTGGACAATGCTGACAAAGTTCATGAGGTTATTCAAGCATACAAAGAATCAAGCCACTGAATTGACTTTCAGCGAACTTCCCTGGGTGCCTGAGGATTTAGCTAGAAACCTAACAGTCGTAACTCTCTTCCTCCGAGACGTCTTCAGATCAGAAGTATGCCAGATTGGTCTTTATGGTAGTTGGCAAAGAGGTGATGCCACTCCTGCAAGCGATGTTGATATTGTTGTTCTCTTGAACCACGAAGTTTCCTGGTTTGATGCCATAAAAGGCATAGAAAGTCAAACTGATGCCCGTAAGGACCAAGTCCATTGGCATAGCATTGAGAAAAAAGCGAACAAGCGTATCCTCGATTCACGTGTCTATTCCATCGCCGTAGTCACGCAGGGAATGCTTGACTATTATGCAATTTGCGGCCCTATACATCTTCAGAATTGGGTCCATGCACTAAACCATTGTTACGTGCTTTGGGAGAATTGAGCAGAAGTTCAGCATTACTATTGAACGGCGGCTTCCTGCTTCAAGCAGCAACAGGAGTTAGGATATGATCGGATTTCACTATTCAAAACTACCAGGACCAGCCGAAGCATTTGCGCATCAAGTTACGCTTTTGAGCTATAAATAACAGTTGACAACCCCCTTCCGGCCCCATCTCCCCCATCCCGCAAACGTCGTTTTTCGGGAGTCCCGGAACTCATTAGTTTCTGGACTGTCTACCTCTAGAAAAACGTCCATTAACCCGTGTCCCATAACTAGAAGCAACGGTGCTGACCAACCCGGTCAAACCCGCTGATAATGAGATTGATGGTCATATAGGCAAACCACTGCTGTCTCATTGAGAGCAACTAGATGAAATAGTGGGGTAAGCTTTACTCTACTGGAAAAGTCTTCCCCAAACACAACGTGACTTCGACCGGGCCAAAGCAGAATTAACGAGTCGGTTTGTGTAATGTTCTTCTAAACACTTGCAAATGAAAAACATTTATCCGGATGCCTTCGTGTTTTACTATTGCAACAGAGCTGAAATTTTTAAGCCTGACTGGGGAAATTCTCGTCTATAATGAATGGAGGAGCCCGATTATTTTTGCCCGTCAAGTCTTATGGGCAAAGGAGCCAACTGTATCATGGAGGCACTTATGAAAGCCGACAACCTATTTAGGTTTGTATCGATACGCCCCCCAACAGCCAAGAAAAAGATAGGTCTCTTAACCGGCGACGATAAAACCGTCACGGAGATAGATGACCTTTTAAAAGACAAGCTGGAAGGGGACAACTTGCAACCAGGCGAAGCGCGGCTTGCCGTAGGGCACGATCTGATCATGAGCAACCATTACTTTGCAGCCGAGGAGTGGAGTGCGGGGCTGGTGGCGTGTGCTGTTCAGGCGCAGGCGTTGCTCCAAGAGGTGGAACAAGCGCTCAACTTGGAGTCATTTCAGGACAAGGCGCTTGAACTCCTGGCTCCTGTAAACCGTGCCGGGCGACAGCTCAAATGGTTTCTTGACAGCGACAAATATCTAAACTTCAAGCAGAGCCTATGGCGCAGTTATTATGCCACGATTCTCAATCCCTATGAGCGCCCCAGGGACCGCGAAATTATAACCACCTGGCTCCTGCTCCTCCACCTTCTTGAATCGGAAACAGAAGAAGAGTTCAGGAGCCGAGTGCAGCGTCTGCGGCATACGCGTCCCGCGCTGCCATCTATATTCCTAGCCAAAGCGCCTCCCTCAAAGGATGCTACGCATCCGCAAGAGAGACCTGAGGATCCAACACAGAAGAAGGTAGCAGAAATCCGGGAAAGAATTATCCAGCTCGATCTGGCCCGACGTGCATTAAACAACCTCTTCATTGAAAAGCTGCAAAGTTCGGGCGAGATCCGGGTCAAAGAGGATACGGCCGTACCTATATCACGCCCAGAGACAGCGGGCCCGGCCGTTACCGGTAGCGGCATCAGTGTTGACATGCTCGAAGGACCCTGGAGCATCACCGCTGAAGATCTACAGCAGCACGCGGAACATTTCCACACCGCACGCGCCGCCGGAATCTTGCCCGAAGTCTCCACGCTGCCGGAGATCGTCAACAATCTAGACAGCGAAATCGCTTCCTTTACCGCCAAAGCGGCCATGCTGGGTGAGCGTAAGGAATTGAGAATGGTTGGCGGAAGCTTTGTCTACGTAAGACGGCCGGCCGCGTTCTAGCCGATGAAGGAGAGTAGGCCATGATCCCCACGATAAAACCACTAGGAATTGGCGACCTTAAGGTCGTGAAACAAAAGCTTGTACGCTATGAAGCTGGCGAGGTTGCTCATATTGAGAATGTGATGGCGCAAGAAACGCGCAGCCGCCAGCATCGCCGGTTGCGTCAATTTGAAGAAATCGTGGAACTTGAGCAAGAACGCGAGGAGGAAGAGTGTGCGCGATCTCCAGTCCACTGAGCGTTTCGAGATGCAGAACGAAACGCAGCGCACCATAAAATCCGAGAGTAGTTTTCAGGCCGGTATCGACGTCTCAGCCGGCTATGGTCCAGTCTCGATCAGCGCTTTTGCCAAATTCGCCTCTAACGCCTCTGAAGAGGAAGCGGCTCGTAATTCAACTGAATATGCGAAAGATATCACTGAAAAAAGTCTTGCCCGACTTGTGGAAAAGGTGCGCCACAAGCGACGGACCCGGGTACTCGAAGAGACAGAAGAGTTAAACGAGCATGGGTTTACTTCAGGCCCCAACAACATCAGTGGTGTTTATCGCTGGGTTGATAAATATTATCGGGCAAAAGTCGTGAATTACGGCAAAAGGCTTATGTATGAATTCTTCGTGCCTGAGCCAGCCGCTTTCTACCTCTTTGCGACCCAATATACACTGGACACCAAGGTGTTGCCCGAATTCCCGCTGGCGCCGACCGCGCCGGACGAGGAAAGACCGTTACGACCGGACGATATCGACAACCATAATTATCTTGGCCTTATACAACAATATAACGCCGAAGGCGTCGAACCTCCGCCGCCTACTTGGATCAGGATATCCAAGGCGTTGCATCGTGAGATTCAAGATAGCGGACACTGGGCTTTCTCTAACGAGGAATTCAAGGTGCCCAAAGGGTATAGGGCAATCAGGGGTAATTATGGATTAGGATATGCCTATGATAATGATGCCGACAGCCGCAAGGGTGATTTGCGAATTAGTGGAACAAAACTCACCATTGATGAAATGGAAGATCCGCCTCCCCTCGAATTTCGTGGTGAAATAGATAGCATTCCGATTGCCGGCCACGGCTTTAATGTCAGATCTTGGTCTATGGTCATTACGGCCGTGTGCAAGCTGATGAGTAGCTACTATAAAAAGTGGCAGATTGAGACCTATACCGCGATTATGAACGCCTATCACAAAGCGCTCCTGGAATATGAAGAGCGGTTGGCGGCGGCTCAGATCCAGCAAGGAGTGGCCATCGGCGGCCAAAATCCAGCCATCAACCGTGCGATTGAAAAGCAAGAGCTCAAGAGCGGATGTCTGACGTTATGGACACGCGAGCACAGTAGTTTCCAGCCCGGCATTGACCATCTGGTGGATGAGCAGATGCCGGATAACTACCCGCAGATTAATATCGACAACGCTATTGACAATGCAACAGCCATCGAATTCTTTGAAAATGCCTTTGACTGGAAGAATATAACTTACGAATTTCTGCCCTACTTTTGGGCGCGCAGAGAACGTTGGGTTGACCTTTTGCCACTTGAAAACAATGATCCAATTTTTGAGCAGTTCTTAAAAGCCGGCGCTGCGCGAGTTGTGGTGCCAGTTAATCTAGCTTACACAGAAGCTGTACTCTATTACCAGCTTACAGCAGAGATCTGGACAGGTGGTCCTGTGCCTCCCATTGACGGCATCCTTGATCCTGACGCCGAGCTGTATAATAGCTATGTGGAAGAATTGGCCGATGTAGCGGAACTTCCTGATATAGATGAAGACATAGAGATCGAATCTGACGATGAGACGACGTGGCCAATCAAGGTACCCACCACTCTTGTCTGGCTACAGAGTGACAGCCAGCTACCAGATTTCGAAAGTTGACGAGGGAAACAAGATGACCACAACCATTAGCGACCTGGACACTTCGGGATCGATCCGGATTGAGGTTGATGGACCTGAAAGTCGAGGTAATTACAACAGCGAATTTGTGCGTGCAGTTCAGACAATGGCCGCGATAATATCAGGGTTAGTAAGCCAAATGCCAGAGGAGCAACGGCCGCAGGAGTTTAGCCTCAATTTCGGACTCAAGGCATTACCAACAGGCGGCTTTGCCGTGAGCTTGGGTACAGAAGAGGCGAATTTCACTCTAGCACTTACCTGGCGCGTTGATAAGGAACACAGCTTGCTTGGCGGTGAAATGCTTCAGCCGGAGATTGGTTCAGGCTTTCCGTAAAATCTTGTTATAGGCGGTCCTTTTTTGGCATTTTAGTCAAGACTGGAGAAGATCGGCATTCGGTAACTTCGTTATCTTTGGTCCATCCGGTTAAGTTCCATTTTCACAAGGCATCATACAGAATGCGCGGGCAGTCACGCAGTCTGTTTGGGTGACTGCCACACGATAGAATAGGCGTGCTTCTCTCCATCTGACGAACGCATGCCGCATCCAGTATTGATTTACATCATGGGTATCTTCTCGGCACAAGAAACAAGGATCGACGGCAAGAGAGCTATCCTACTCAGGTACGGGATTAATAGATACGATCGAGACGCACGCTTGATTTCCCTTATCGTCGAGCGAGAGCTTGCCGGTTTCCGGCGCTTCCCAGCAGCATATCAATTTCTCGAAATGACGGATCAGCGACGCTACCCCATCATTCGCGTATTGGCTGCGCCCGGCGTTTCCGTTCTGCTGCGTAACTATCACAGGACGGATGTCTTGAGCCCAGCAATGCCGGATTTCAAAATTTATCGTGTACAAGACCCCGAACTCGTACCGCCCATGGCGTCCGACATTTGGTCGTTTGCCTTTATCGGTCGCGACGAGATCAACCGTCCCACCTTGCCACTCCCGTTCATGGCGCTAACTCCGGACACGGCCCCAAAAGATTATTTCCGAGTCAATAGGCTGCCGGATCAGGTCACGATAGAGCATCCCTTCAGCCAAACCGCTTTCAGAAAAAAATTGCCCCGCCCCTTCGTGGATCGACAATACAATAGAGATAATGCATTAGCCCGCTTTGCCTACGAGTTCGACCCTGATGGCGATTTCGATCACGCCGATAAGCCCTTGCTAAAAATCGTCAAAACACCCGCGGTGGAGATTCAAAAACACGACCGCCCGTCACAGTTATATAACCCGCGCCCCGACCTGCGGGTATTAAGGACCTATTGGAGAATTTTTGAAGTTGATAACATTAATGAAGTACCTCCACAGGGTTGTCCAATTGAACGCAAATCCAAATGGCGCGAAATCAATTCCTTTCCGCGAATGCCATCGATACGGGAAGATCTGGTTAAAGCGTTTTATGATACTGCCATAGGTATCATCCCCATTTTCGGCGATCTCGTCGACGTAGGCGAGTTAACAGGCAGCATTGTTAGTGGGCACGACCGTTGGGGAGAGCAGGTCACCGTAAGCGACCAGGTCGTCATGGGCGTGGGAACCCTGCTTCCTTTTGTTAATTTAAGGGGCCTGACTAGAGCCGGCCGTCTGCTACGACATTTTGGCCAGCGCGTGCAAACGGCTGAAGAACTAATTGAACCGCTGAGGCGCGCCTCGATCAGCCCCCAAGATGCGGAACTAATACGGGCTATGGAAATCTTGCTACGGGCAGGACGACGCCCTACTGTTCAGGATTACGAAAGATTTACCAACCTGATGCGGCGAGTGCAAGGCGATTACCCTAGCATCGAGCTGTTTCTAAATTCCGACAGGACCGGTTTTACTCACCTCAAGTTACAGGAAGCTTTCCAGCAGTACCGCCAGGGCGAGTTAAGCGCCAGGCGGCGACCAATTGGCCCACGTGAGTGGGCACAGAGTCCCCCGACGCGACAGAGAGAGGCTCGCCGCATCCTGAGAGCGCTGCTGGGTCCGGATCCTGTTGCAGCAGCGGGAGGGGCAGGTACTCAGCGCTTTATCAACATCCTTGACATCCCTCTCCCGCAATACCTGACGGCGTCCAGGTTCAACGGTACTTAATGCATTTGTTCCGCGAAAATGTAAAGCTCACTGAACGCCTGGGTACTCTAAAAGCCCAGCGGGCTTCGGGTGATCTTATCGCTGAGTTCCTATCCCATGTGCGGATCCGCAGTGGCGATTTTCGCATCCTAAAAGGAAATATTGGTGAGATCTTATCCCTGCCTATCCAATATTCGATCTTACGAGAAATGCCCCGGGGCGCTAAGCTTATTAGCGGCGTGCGGATGCGTTTGCGTCCTCCCGGATCGCAACGGCCTGCGCGTAGCGTGCTTTTTACCGATAACATCGTCGCCACTAAACGAAGTGGTAATCTGCACATTCACGCCGTGTTTGAGGTCAAGTCCGGGTATAGGGGTGGGCAGGAGGCGCAGAGGCAAATCTTTCACTGGATCAGGGACTTGATCACCGATGGCAGCCAGATAGTGTTGCCGCGCGGCGCCCGAATACGATCGAAGGATGGGGTGGAACGAGTGCTGCCGGCAGAGCTTGTGTTCACTTACAATCCTCAGCGTAGAGGTTTAGGCCAGGTGATCGACCTGATAGAAGCCGAACGCCATGTCATTACTGGGCGCGGAATCTCACATTTAGGCATCGATCCTCAGCACCAGTTAGCCCCACGCGTCGTGCCGCACTCACTCGATGTCAGCTCGGTCGAAATGGATTACCTGGCCGGTCAGGTGATAGCTGCGACGACATGGTAACAATCGTTAAGAAGGTACCCATTTATTTGGGCGAAGAAACGGTCGTCGGTTGTATCCCAACGACCACCAATCAACTTTTAACCGTCTGGCAAGAAGGGTCGGCGGGGATATTCGCAAAGAAAGTAACGGTTTTCAGCTATAAATGGTCCTTGATTATACATTTCTGTGACTTCATATCCCCCGTCCCCGAAACGCCCCTTTTTGGGACGTATTTTGGGATTCTACACAAAATTTTGAGCAATCTTAAACGACGAGTTACTATTTTTGTCGATCTCCCCATTGGTATAATGGGAATATTAATCCTGAACTGCACCTTGGGTAGATGGATCAAAGCCTCTGGGCCACTTTGTTTCGTCATCGTAGGAAACACTGGTCATATTGGTATTGGATAGATCAAGTCTGCGCAAATCAGCACCATGCAGTTTTACACCATGCAAGTCTGCGTGATAAAGACCCGAATCTCGCAGATCGAGCCCACGCAAGTCGGCAAAGGGTCCGAATGCACGTTCCGGCGTGAAATCGTCGGGCCAAAACGTGTATCGGTTGTAGTAGGCCCACTCAACATTGGCCCCCTCCATATCAGCATTGCTCAAGTCGGCGAAAAGAAGTATGGTTCCACGCAAATCTGCTCTGGTTAGGTCAGTTCCGGCCAGATCCGCTCCATAGAGTTGGCACCCGCGCAGGTCAACGCCAGATAAAGATGCGCCGGATAGAATTGCACCTCCTTCAGTTACTAACCAACCCAATTCCTTCAAGAAGCTCAGAATGATGTCATTTCCCGGGCCATCCAGTTCTTGCATTGTAGCTATTGTTCGGGCTTTAATCGTAGGGTCAGTCTTTAATAACTGTATAGGATCTTCTTGATCACTCTGCCTGACAGCAGCTGACATGGCATCGAGATACGACTGTACAAGATTTGACCTGGCACGTTGTGCTTCGATCTCCCTTTGCTGTATGGCTTGTTGGTTGCCAAGCCACCATCCCAAAATAACTATCGCGGCAGGTATACCGAGCACTCGTAGAATTTCCCATACTCTTTTGCGATTTCTCAAACCGCCATCTATATATTCATCGCACTCTGCACATTTTCGCGCCTCTTGGTGAATTGGTTTCTTACAGAATGGGCAATGATTATCTTGAGATGACATGATTTAAACCTCTTTTTGATGAAATATCCCCTTAATCGGTCCAGCCTTACAATCAAAAAAGTCTGGGGATCTACATGTAGTTGTAAAATCCAGGCTGCCTGGTGGCCTTAGAACTTAAATGTGACACACATTTCATGCGATAGCTGGGCAAGTGTATGCGATTTTGCCCGGTCGGCTTTGGAAGGTGCGTCCACAAAGATTGCTACTACCGTTTCACTTGGTCTACTAACACGGAAGAGGTAATTAATCGGGAATCTTCGGCAGGACTTTACACTCAATCCGAAAAGCGAACTGCTCCTATCAGACCCCCTAAACATCCACGGCGCCAAGAATTCGATCTAGTCCTCCACTGAAAGCGGTCACCAATGTCGTCGCTGTAGTGCCAACAGAAAATGCGTAGAAATAATCCCATAAGCTGCCAAAATTCTTGCCAACATAGTTTGTGTACATGACGGCAATAATGCTAATAAATAACGATAAGATAAAGAGTGCCCAATTGTTGAAGACAATACTGCGGCGCAGGCGCATTCGTTGACTAACTTCAGACGCAGGCGCGCCGGTCTGATAGGGAGGCAGCCATGTTGGCTTTGTGTCGAGAGATAATGCTTTTGTTAGTGCTTCAATATCGAAATGGGCCAGCGGCTTAATTTCTTCTGGTTCTAATTCTTCCCCATCTTCGGGGGTAGCCGCTTCGGATTCTGATATTTTTTTGCTGGATTCTATACATGGATAACATTTAAGCCCATCTACAAGTGCTTCGGCGCGTAAGAGAACCGCCTCTGTTTCCCGTTTCTCCAACCACTCCAAAGATTCTCCTTCCCATAAATTAAACTTAACCATGCAGAGATAAAGCATCGCCTCGGCATAAGATTCTTGAGCCTTTGAATTCTGTTCGCAAACACCTGGCAATTTATCTGGATCAATGGATTGAATTTCTTCACCTGCTTCAACCAATCTTTTAGTCAAATCCATCCAGATCGTCTTAAATTTAACGACCTGCTGAGCCTTCGATCGTTGCATGCTGAGCTGCCTGGTCACGGTATTTTCATCTGTTCCTTCTTTGAACGTCACGCTACCCCCATCGCCTTCTACCATGCTCAGCGGTTTGGCGTCGACGGTGATTTTGCTACCTGTGAGAGGATTTTTTTTAACTGCGTCGAACAAAGCAGGTGCGCCGCTATTTTGTATGCCAAGTGCATTTCTTAGGCCTTCAATTAGTTCTGTATTTCCTTGCAACTTCAGCATTTCATCACTGGCCGCCTTAAGCTCTTGACCAAATAGAGGCCAAGAAACGAAATTTTCACGAAGGGCTCCTAACTTTTCTGACACCGCCTTATATTGCTCATTCGTATCATCCAAGACCACTGTGCTGCCATTGAATTTATCATCCAACGCGTCGATTTCCATGAGCAGTTTATTTCGATGATTATCGAAATCTTCTAGCAGTTTAAACTTATCCCAACCCACAATAAATGTGTTTTTATTTCCTTCTTTGGGCTTGATTAAATCTTGGAAGGCAGCAAATTGCTTCTCGGCCTTGCTTTTTTTTGAATTCTTATCTTTCGCGCCAAAGTTGTTAAGTTCCTGGAGATATAATTTGCGAATCGGCTGAGCGCTGTTTGTTATGATGGCAATGAACCGCGCCACACCAACGCCCAGAAGAATTGATATTAATGGCCATAAAAAGAGATCTTGGGTTTTTACCGTCAAGGTAACATCCCCTTTTTTCTCATCAGTGGGCATTAGATCCAATTTTCCAGTGTAAGTACCCGTTTGGTTAAGACCAGCGAAATCTAAGTTTAGACCTGATTTTCCGGAAAACTCTTCATCCTCAGTGAGCAAAGATGCCAACTGTACGGTTGCACCCCCACCCGTGCTATGGGCCACCTGGCCGATTGACAACGGAAAGGTAACGCCTTCCACCTCCGCGCTTTTGATTTCAGACTTGACCGGCAGCACCTCGCCATGATCATAATAATTTTTACATTGTCCAAGAAAAGCAGGGAACCAACATGTGATCTCAACGGCCCAGGTATCAAAGATTGGCTCCGTGTTCAGCACACCATCTTCATTTAGTACCGGCTTTGGATCTTCCGGCACAGTGATAACAATAGGCAAGTGATCAATGATTCCTGCTGGCGTATCGTCCCCATCTTCGACGACTTCGACGACCATTAAATACCCTTCGTGTGTCCCGGCTACAGGTTTTAAATTACTGGCTGCAGTAATCGAAAGCGTCATTGGCGTTGATGGCAAAGTTTTGCGGCCTGCGGGATCCAGGTTAAGAAATTCGAAACCAACCAAAGAGGTCTCAATTTCAATCGGTTTCGTTGTATTGTTAAGCAACGTCACCTTAGCCCCTTTTTCGCTCAACTTCTTCCAATCCAATTCCAGCTTGCCGTCGTGATCGAATGTGAATGGTTCATCCTCGGCCAGCACAGGATAAGTAAAAAAAGCGAATGACAGGCCAAGTAGACAGCATAAAACTAAGGACTTATATTTCCAGTTACTCATGATCGCCCCTCCATTATCTATAACCCTGTCGCAGGTCATGGATTACAAAAATACAAGGTGTTAACTCAATGATGAAATTATAAGGTGAATATATTATTGATGGACAATATCAATTACGCTTGGATTGATTGAATCTAAGTTGGAAAGGCGTCATTTATCAATCCTTATCCTATACTTCGGCTTCCCACTGTGTTTTCATGCAGGCGAAGGTGTTTTTTCAGTATTAAAGCTCCTGTAAACATCATAGCATAACGGACAAGACATGTATAGATGGACGAATGAGCTATTCTTTATACAAACAAAAAATCCGTCGTTTTCTTGCTCAGTGATAGCAATTAAGTAAGTTACGCTGCCGGTGAATGGAATCTGGTTTTTAAGAGACAGTCCCCAAAACCTCGTTTTGCGGGAGTCCCAGAACTCGTTAGTTTCTGGACTGACTACCTCTAGTAAATCGTCCATTAACCCGTGTCCCATAACTAGAAGCAACGAGGCTGACCAATCCTGATACTGTTGGCGAATCTTCTGAGAGCCGTTCTGCTGGATAAAAAGCATGGTCATTTGACAACAGGAGGACGAAAACCGGTTGTGTTGCAAAAAATCTTGCGCTCACGTAACCTCCGCCGCTTTATACCTGAATCATCACCTATCAAGGCGGCTTGCGTGGATAAGCCCTTCAAATGGCGTCACTTCCAGCCAGAAATAATCCTTTTGACAGTCAGATGGTATCTTCGATATTCGCTCAGCTACCGGGATTTGGCAGAAATGATGACCGAGCGAGGCTTGTCGCTGGATCACACTACTATCTACCGTTGGGTGCAGCGGTATGCTCCAGAAATCGATAAACGTAGTCGACCTTATCTGAAGCAAACGACTGATTCTTGGCGGGTTGACGAAACCTATGTCAAAGTCCGCGGCCAGTGGATGTACCTCTATCGAGCCGTCGATTCTACCGGCCAAAACCTCGATTTCCTCCTGAATCAGACCCGGAGCACTCGAGCAGCCAAGCGCTTTTTCCGCAAGGTCCTGGGCAGACCGCATATCACTGCCCCCAGAGTAATCAACGTCGACAAGAACCCCACTTACATCGGCGCCGTCCGTGACTTGAAGAAAGAAAAGCTATTCCCTGAGAAATGCAAACGGCGACCCAGCCAGTACATGAACAACATCATCGAGCAGGATCATCGCTTCATCAAACGCAAGATCAAGCCAGGTCTAGGGTTCTTTTCCTACCCGACAGCCTGGCGAACCATACGCGGATATGAGGCGATGCACATGATTAGGAAGGGACAGATAGTAGGAACAGACAAAGGAAATATCAGAGCGCAGAATCAGTTCGTTGCCGGGCTGTTTGGACTAGCCGCGTGACCTAGGAAGCGGTCGTTTCATCTCATCCTGCCTGCTTGAAAATCAGTTTGATTATTCGCAACAGAGCCGCATATCTGGATCGCCCTGTATATAGGTCGAATCAGCTATCTTGCTATCTTCTGGTCTATTGACAAGAACGTATGTTCTACGGTATAATCCGGTCATGAGCATCCATACGATCTCTACCAGTTACCTGAAGTTTGTCCCCTTCTTCCACCCCAAGCGATGTCGTTTCCGGGAGAAAAACATAAACAACATTACAACATCAATAACATCGACATTGTCTTATTCGTAGGCCAGGACCTCGCGAATTGTGAGCCGTGCGGCGCTGCGGGCGGGGACCATACTTGCCACAACGGATAAGAAGATCACTACGCCCAGCCAGATAACAAAACCAATAGGGGTTACTTTGAGATCCATATCGGTATCGATCATGGCCGTGCTGATGATACGCAGCAGAAAATAGCTGATCGGGAAGGAAAGCACCACAGCCACGGCCCAACTGATCAGGCCGATCATCATACCTTCGATAACCACGGACTTGACGATCTCTAGATCGACGGCGCCAATGGCGCGCATAACACCAATTTCACGGGTGCGCTCCAGCACATTCATACCCATGGTGCCCATCAATCCGATGCTGCCCACCACGGCCGTTAACAGAGCCATAATCAGCAAAAAGATGACCAGGATATTCATCCCCTGCGACTGCTGTTGGCGGGTAACCAGCCCAGCTTCCGTCTTGCTGACCTTAATGCCTGCCGCGCGCAGCTGTTCGTCAACCATAGTGCTAATCTCACGCTGCTCGTTGATGTCCGTGGCATTGGCCGACATGCGGAAAGTGGCCGCAACACCCGGCATCCTCAGCTCACTAGCCATCACATCATAGTTCGTATAAGCCAGGGAATCACCCACCATATCGACGAAGGGGAAGATGCCGATAACGGGCCACTCTTCGGCACGCCCGTCGCCAATGATAATACGCAGCGGATCGCCCGGCTGCAGATCGGGATAATGACTGTAGATCGTATCGGACACAACCAGCACCCTGCCGTCATCTGGCTCCAGCCAACGCCCGGCAGTCAGTTCCGGATCGACAAATGTGGTCCCTGCCGGCGGGGCCGAAATAAGCAAATTGGCCACATTCTTGTCATTTTCATCCACCATCTCGGCGATGCCCCCCGACCAACCTTCAACCAGCTCAATGCCCGGCACTTCGAAGGCTACCTGCTCGACCCGTGAGATGCGATAGGGCTGCTCTGTAGTTACGATCACATCGGCCATAAAGTGCTGGCCCAGCTTGTCCATGAAACCATTTAGCGAGGAGCGCACATTGAAGACGGCGATGAAGATCGATCCGGCGACGATGAGCGTGAACAGTGTCAATGCCAAACGTCCTTTACGGCGGAACGTATTGCGAATAGAAAGCAAAATCGGCCGCGACAGCCACCGCATCTTACGCCCCAAACGATCCAGTAAACCGGAATTCGATCCAGCATCTCCTGGCCCGTCTTCGCTGATCGCCCGCCGAACGGTTGTCTTGGAGCCTTTGCTCACCGGAAAGTAACCGGCAGCCAGGGGGATAGCCATGGCCAAAATGACCTGCAGGACCACGGCAATAGGAATGATCCGAAATCCCTGAATCTCTATGCTCATAAAATCGCCCATAAAGAGGGCCAGGCCGTAGCCGGCGGCTATACCCAGGGGCACGGAAATTACAAGCGCAATAAGGCCATAGGCGATAATCAGAGCGACATACATAACCGAAATATTAAAGCTCCGTGCACCAACCAGTTTCATCACCCCAATTTGTCGCTTGTGCTGCGAGAGCAAAGCATTTAAAGTGTTTACGATCAGCGAGCTGCTGAGCACCATCACCAGCACACCCAAAGCGCCCAAGACCCCAATCATGGCCAGGGCGATAGATTCCGCAGGATGCTGGTCCGTAAGCTGCGTTTTGGTTTGGTAGACCGAGCGGCCCGTACGCTTCAGCCGTTCTTCAACCTGCTCCGCTACCTCTTCGATAGATGCTTTGTCGTCCCCATTATCGGCCTGCACGAAAATGCGGTTGAAGCTGTCCTGCCCGCCGATCCACTCCGCGCTCTCCAGCGTCATATAGCCTCGCGGGGGCGCCGTAAAATCGGCCGCTGCCGACTGGTCACCCACCTCACCAACCACGGGCACATTCCTCACCGTGCCGTCTGGAAGCTGCATTAGTGCCACATCACCTGTGGTCAGACCACTGTTATTCATAATGTCATGACGTACGACGAGTTCCCTGTCCCCTGGGAACGTAGAGCCTTCAACCGGGTTGAAGAGATTGATGCTGGAGGTAGCAAAATTATCATTGGCCATCACATCCATTGGCAGCCAGGATTCACCGTCAAGGCTAACCCGCACGCCAACCACCTGTCTGCCCTCCACGCCAGCAACACCAGGCAAGTTCTCAATCGTCTTGACCATACTATCGTCAAATGGATCGGTGACAATTTCAATATTGGCCGGCTGAGCGTTGGCATAGCCCGTGCGCATATCCTCGGCTATGATCACGTACATGGTCGCAATGGCGCCGACGGCAAAGACACCTACGGCAATAGAGGCCACCACCAGGATGGTACGTGTGCGGCTTATCCACAAGTCCGCCAGCACCTTACGCCAGCTCGGTCTTAGAAAACTAGCTTTCAAAATATCCTACCTTTTTGGAACGAGCTAAATTTTTGCAGTGCTGAAGCTGAAATTCTTGCCTGTCATCCAGCACTGGAAAGCGGTATGCTTATGACTGCCGACCCTAATCAATGCCACTGCATCAAATGCAGCTTGACGGTCAGCATACTACGGTGATTCTGAGCATGCGCATAATAAGTAAATAGAGCGCAGTATGTCAACCAGAAAAGGTCTATTGTCATAGCATACTAAGCTGATTTCGTCGTTGTTCTGGCGTAAAAGCAGCGAAATCTATACAATGCCTTTAGGGTTAGGAATCTAGAATTGATAACTCCAGAAATTGTACTGACTTTGGCTATTCTTGTCGCAGCGGTCATCCTCTTTGTGACCGAAATCATTCGCGTCGACTTGGTCGCCCTCTTTGTCCTCGTCGCCCTGGCCATCACCGGCCTTGTGACACCTTCAGAAGCACTTTCCGGCTTTAGCAATCCAGCCGTGGTCACGGTCTGGGCAGTCTTTATTCTCAGCGCAGGGCTTTACAGCACGGGCGTGGCCAATATCATTGGTCGCCAGGTGCTGCGCCTCTCCGGAGATGGTGAGGTGCGGCTGCTTATAGTGATCATGGGTACAGCGGCCATTCTCTCCGCCTTTATGAACAATGTGGGCGTGGCAGCGCTCCTGCTGCCTGTCGTGCTGACCATCGCCAAAAAAACGAATATTCCTCCCTCCAAACTGCTGCTGCCCCTGGCTATCGGCTGTCTCTTAGGCGGCATGCTGACCCTTATCGGCACACCTCCCAATATCCTAGCCAGCGACGCCCTGCGTGAAGCTGGGCTGGAGCCTTTCAGTTTCTTCGATTTCGCCCCCGTCGGTATTGCTCTGGTCTTGGCGGGCATCGCTTTCATGGTCGTTTTCGGCCGTCGCCTGCTGCCCGAGGAAAAAAGGGTTCACGCGCTGCCCGAACAAAACGGTCATGTCACCAGCTTGTACGACCTTCAAGAAAGAATGGCCTTGGTCGAACTTCCGCAAGACAGCCCCTTGGCCGGCTGCACGGTAAATGAAAGTCGCATCGGCCGCGCCTTGGGTCTGACCATTCTTGGCCTCCAGCGTCAAGACCAAAAACAGCAGACCATCGACAGCGAGACGATTCTCCAAGGAGGGGATCAACTGCTGGCCATTGGTCGCCTTGATCGCCTGCGCGAGCTGCGCCAGAAACCATATCTCATCGTCGACGACGAGACACGCCAACTGCGCCAGCTTTTTTCGGAAGAAATCGGTCTGGCTGAAATGGACATCAGCATCGATTCATCCTTTAGCGGGCGCACCATCAGTGAGATCGGCATGCGCCGTAGATATGGGTTCAACGTTCTGGCAATCCGCCGCGATGGGCGGCATCTGCGTACCCATCTGCAGGAAAAGCCATTAAAGGTAGGCGACCGCTTGCTCCTGCAAGGAAATAAACAAGACATTGAAAAAGCGCTGACACAACCAGCCTTTGGACCAGCCCTCAATATCCTTGGCGCTGGAATATCCGCAGCCGACATATACGACCTGCATGAACGTCTCATGTTTGTGCGCATTCCCGGCGAATCCTCACTTGTCGGACAGACGCTGTTGGAAAGCGATCTTGATGACGACTATGGTCTGATGGTTGTCAGCGTTGTCAGAGAACAAGCAGTCATCATGGCTCCTGGCCCCGATTTCGAACTCAGGTCCGGAGATCTCCTGTTGGTTGAAGGCAAACCGGACGACCTGGCTATCTTGCGCGGCCTGCAAGGATTGATCGTGCGCCCGCAAATCGATCGAGAGCAGGTGGAGTTGGAAACAGAAATGGTGGGACTGGTGGAGGCGGTCCTTTCGCCGCATACGACGTTGGCCGGCAAAACACTGCGCGAGGTCCAGTTCCGGGAGAAATTTACTCTCAGCGTGCTGGCCATCCTGCGCGACGGCCATGCCTACCGCTCCGATCTGGGCAATATGCCCTTGCATGTTGGCGACGCTTTTTTGATTTATGGCCCACGAGCAAAGTTCACCATGCTCAATGGCGAGCCAGACTTCATTGTCCTAACTGAGGAGTTGGAGGAACCACCGCGGCGTGAGAAGGCCGCTTTGGCCATACTGATCATGGCCGGCGTCATTCTTTCTGTTCTCGTCGGCTGGCTGCCCATCGCCATTGCCGCCATTGCCGGTTCGGCGCTGATGATCGTCACTGGCTGCCTGAGCATAGACGATGCCTATCGCCAGATAGATTGGCGAGCGGTCTTTCTCATCGCCGGCATGCTGCCCTTGGGCATCGCCATGGAACAAAGCGGCGCTGCCCAATTTCTGGCCGAGGGAATGATCGGCCTGGTAGGCGATTTGGGGGCCACGGCCGTTTTAGCTGGGCTTTTCCTGCTCACCAGTTTGGCCTCGCAGTTTATGCCCAATGCCGTGGTTACCGTGCTCATGGCGCCAATTGCCCTGAGAACCGCCGCCGACCAGGGACTGTCGCCCTATGCCCTGATGATGGTCATCGCCATCGCTGCCTCCGCAGCCTTTATGAGTCCCGTCGGCCATCCGGCCAACGTTTTAGTCATGGGCCCAGGAGGATACCGCTTCGGAGATTATTTGAAGGTTGGCATTCCGCTTACTATCTTGGTTCTGATCGTGACCCTGATAATCCTGCCCGTGTTTTGGCCTTTGTAAAATCTATTTTATGATTGGGAAAAGCGAAAACGAAAGCGACTTCATCGCCTTCGTTTTCACCATCTTTTTCGCTTTCCAATTTTAGATTTTTCCAGAAAGTCATTGTTTCCGAGAATATGGGGTTTCCGAGAAAGTGGGATTATTTCCTCATCGTCACCGGCATATACACCCAATTACTTCCCAGCTCAACAATAACAATCATCTTGTTTTGCGGGTCCTGCGGGTCTTCCAGCCCGAACGTTCCCGGCTGGTAGAAAGTAAGCGGTAAGGAACTCGCTGGTTGGATAAAGGCCGGTGCCTCAAGATCGTTGGCCTTTAGTCCCAACAAGGCCAAGGTATCCTGCGCCGGGACAATTCCACGGTCCAGCAGATCGACATTCACGAAATTGACGCGAGATCCAGGGGACACGGTCACAACGGGTGGGCTGAATCCATCCTCACCAATACTGACCGTCGTTTCTGCAGCCGTCAACGACGTCGCATTGGCCGAACCTCCCTGTGGATAGATGACATGTGTGGTGGGGTAGATGCCAAAGAGAGGTCGCATATCGGTCCAAACGGACGGCGCATTTTCATCATAGATGATCTCCAAACGATAGCGGCCCGGTTTTAGGTCAAAGAGGAAAGTTCCGTCATTGCCTGTAACTCGCGGATTGGGCTGTCCATTAACAAGCTGACTTCGATTCCAGACATTGAAGTCAGAACCATCCACCGCGGCTTGCCACAATACCACCTTGGCTCCTTCAACCGGTTGGCCAGTTAAGCCATTGATGATCTGCGGTAATCCTTCGATTTCAGTCGTAAAGCCTTCATAAACTTGTTCTACACCCTCGAAATGAACGTTAAGCGAAACTGGTTTGTTAACCATAGCGCTGGTTGGCGTCAAGCTGCCGCGCAGCAGCCGGCTCTCTTCGCTGACGGCCAAAGTCGTCAATATCTGACCATTTGGCAACGTCAAGGTAGCCGTCAACGGTCGTAGTATTTCGTTCGTGCTCACGGTGCAGGTTAAACAATAATAAGATGAGGGCTCGACAGTGATTTCGGCCTCTTTTCCGATTTCCAATGGAAGCTGCCAGCCATGCGCATCAACCCGGGCATTGTTCATCCACGGATGTACTTGAATGCGCGAACCATTGTGATCCATGCCCACTTTCATGCTCATGGGATCAATAATCATCGTAGAACCGCCTGACATAACCACGGAAACTGGAGCAGACGGATTGAACTTGCCCCCCGGAGTTTCGTAGCTGGCACGTATCTGGTAATCTCCCTCACCCGGAGTGACGGTCACTTTCCAGGGTCCATCTTTGTCCCCATCTTCGCCCGCTTTCTTGCCATTGATGCCGACCAAAATCTTGCGATCAGGCCACGCCACGCCCTGCACAACCAGCTCTTCAGCACTGGTCGTGCCCGGGATGGGGTAGTCAATTATTGGTGGGGCCAACCATTCTCCCGGCAGCGGTAGGTTCCAGTTTTTCTCGAATCTATTATTATTGCCACCCGTATCCCCTTCAGTCTCAACCAAGGCCACCGTTTTCAAGCCGGTCTTCTTACAGACTGCGCCTGTAGAAGGTTCACAATTGGCAGTCGCCGAGAGTAGCACCGAGCCAAACCTACCTGGGGGCACATTGCCAAGATCGATCTCAACCCGGCAGTTCGGATCACCGGGACCACATTTAGTTGAGTAGTTAAGGCCCTCATATGTCCAAGGCAAATCACCGGCGACGGACAAGATGATTTCACTATCCCGCAGAGCAGGATCAGGTAGTACGATAAGCTTTGAACCGGGGGCCATGCCATCGCCAAGATTGCCAACGCGAATCAGGTGATCAAAGACCATGGTCGTATGGGTCAGCCAATCGGTAGCCTGGAGGGTAGGGCCATTGAGCATGTGCGGGTTGGCATATACGGATAGATTGGCATCCATGCGCACGCCAAGATCCGCCCCTTGTGTTACCGCTTCAGTCTGATTGCCCAGGCGAATGAGATAATCTTCAGTTTCACCGAAAAGGTAGCCTCCTGCTGGGCCACGGCCGTCACCATGGGCAATACCCTTTGTATTCAATGGCGTAGGTGCTTCGGCCTCGGCAACGGTAACGCGCGCCCAAGTGCCACCACCATTCAGCGTTTCAAACATGATACCCACGATGGGTGGCAGATCAACTCGATGCTGGCCTGGATCCAAATCCACGCGCTCATTGATGATCACATGCTCAGCAACCGTTTCGCCATCACATTCCCAGGAGTCGGCCCAATCACCATCCCCATTGGCGTCGATAAAAACATTAATAAATGCGGGCATCAGAGCGTCCTCATAAGCATCGCTCGGTTCCACAAACATATCTAACGTTAAATCTATGCGTTGGCAGTTTCCTGGCATCTCACCAAAATTCAAGCCGTCGTCTCGGCGATCGAGATTGGCGGCGTTTTCCTCAGGATAAATATTACGCCCCGGATTCCGATCCGCGTCCAATTCACGGGTCACGAGATCGCCTAGACGCAGAGGTCTTGCGTCACGGTGGAACGGGCCGGTACTAGCTGCTTTTACCGAGGGCGGCATACCGATATTGAAGTTGAAGACAGTGGGGAAATTGGCGATGACGTCGGGATAAGCCTCCATCTCCGTTTCAGAATTGTTAACACTGGCAGGCGCATCTCCCAGATCGGGTGCCACTAAAACGGCCGACGATATTTCACTCTTTTGTTCCAGGAGCCAATCGACCAGGGCCATGACATCATCTTCGCGCGGCGTCCAACCAGCGTAGCGACACTCGGGACTTTCTCCCTTACAACTGCCTGGAATGGGCACTGCCGGTCCGGCATAGACCACAGCCTGGCTCTCATATTCACAACCTGGAATACGGCCGCGCACAGGCAGACGCAAATCAACTTTCCAGTTTGCAGTCTGTTCGATTTCCAGGGCCATAAAGGCGGTATAGGTGAAGCTGTCACTGCCCATAAACTGGCTGCTTATGGGAATCGTCGGCGCGCCGCTGACTTGCTGTTGCACGGCGGGCAAAAGCAGACAGTTCGCTTCCTGTCCATCTTTCACTTTGAATCCGGCGGCGATTATGGCGTTGATACGGCCGTCGCTCTTGTTTTCAACAGTCAAAACAGCCTCCGCCGGGCGCCCAGCCAGAAGAGGCGTCCAATCACCATAGGGGAAGTTTGTAAAATTGAGGTCGACATCGACATCTGTAGCGGCCAAAGCCCCTTGACACCTTGCATCCTCCAAAGCCGCCGCATCTATCTTCTGCGTACCGCCTATGGGACCCGCCTCTCCTTCCAGGCTTATCTCGATATTCTCCCCGGTGCAGAAAGCTGGCGTGACTTTAACATCGATGACCAGGACTCCACCGGCGCCGATGCCGCCTTTCCAGGAAACCGTACCTCCTTTGCGGCGTATGCCTCCCGTTTTGATAGCTATGGAATCGCCGGCATCGATTGCCACCTGGTAACTGGCGACAAGGGCTTTCTCCAATTCCACTTTCAAGCCGAGATTATTTAGGTTCTGTTCGCTGATATTGCGCAGCTCCACTCTGAACTCGGCCTGCTGTCCGACGGGCACAGGCGACGGGCCCGTGCTCGTAATATCAAATTCAAGAAAGTTATCAATGCTTGGCTGTGCTGCTGTTCCCCCGGCAAGAACGGCCGTAACAAGCAGAACAATGAGAATTAAAAACGGCAAAATTAATTTCCGCGCAGATTTTGACATAGATACCTCCTACCTAATGTGCACAATTAAGACAATATTCATTTGACTTTGGGGTTTCAACACGGGCGCACCCGAGGAATAATAATAGTATATAAATTCAGTCTCGCTTGCAAGCAACAGGAGCCTAAATTTAGCAATCCATTTTACAGTGGTGCAGTTAATCATTTTCTTGATCCCTTCCAATTCAAGATCGGCAGAAACCGGCGCTGGACCTTTTTGAGCATCATCAAGTTTTCTGCTCTATAATGGGTTTCGCTTAGGCTACTATCAACTCAGGCGGGGGGATCAGGAGGAAATAATGACCGCAGTTTCCGGATCTAACCCCGTTACTCGTAAACAGCGCTGGTCCTGGTACTTCTATGACTTTGGCAATTCCGCCTATGCAGCCGTCGTCCTCCTCGCCGTTTTCTCTGCCTATTTCCAAGGTGAGGTCGTCGGCGGCTCAGAAGGGACCCGCTTGTGGGGCATCGCCGTGGGCATCGCCATGTTGGTCGTCGCCGTAACGGCGCCCATCCTGGGAGCAATCGCCGATTTTTCGGGCAACAAGAAATCATTCCTACTTTTTTACACCATCGTCGCCGTGGTCTTCACCGGTGCCCTTTTCTTTGCCGAAGCGGGTCGCGTGGCCATGAGCATGATCTTTTTCATCATTGCCGAAATCGGCTACCGCAGCGCCCAGGTTTTTTACAATGGCTTTTTGACCGAAATCGCCAATCCGGATGAGATAGGGCGCGTCTCAGGTACGGGGTGGGCTGTGGGCACTGCCGGCGGCGTGGTTTGCTTGCTGCTAATCCTGGGTTTAATTCTCACCGTTGGCGGCAATATGATCATCCGCCTTTCATTGGTGATCACGGCCGTTTTCTTCGCCCTCTCAGCGATACCCATCTTCCTGTGGCTGCCGGAACGGAGCAAAAAGCAAGCGCTGCCACAAGGCGAACACTATCTCAGCCTCGCCTTCAAGCAGCTTGGCCGTACGATACGCACCGCGGGCAGCTTCAAAGAATTCGTCAAATTTATGATCGCCTTTTTGATCTACAATGACGGGGTGATGATGGCCCTTGATTTTGCGGCGATCATCGGCGCGGTGCTCTTTGGCATCGACCAACAGGGCTTGATTATTTTCGTGATCATCGTCCAGCTTACCAATGTTGTTGGCGCCTACATTTTCGGACGTTGGGTCGATCGTTGGGGTGGCAAGCGCTCCTTGATTATTTCCATCCTCATGATGATCGTCGTCGTCGTAGCGCTCTATTTCAACCAGACGGCGACCGGTTTTTATGTTATCGGCGCCGTGGCCGGCTTCGCCATGGCCGGTACACAGTCGGTCAGTCGGACCATGGTAGGCATGTTCAGCCCACCGGGAAAAAGCGCTGAATTCTATGGCTTCTTCGCTCTCACCGGACGAACCTCTTCCTTTATCGGCCCCACCATTTTTGGACTGATTGCCGCCGAGGCCGCCCTCTACTATCTCTCGCAGGGCCAAAACACGGACATGGCTGACCAATCTGGTCATCGCCTGGCCATCCTCTCCATCGGGGTATTTTTCGTCGCCGGGCTCCTTTTGCTTTCATGGGTCAATGAAGACAAAGCGCGACAGACAGCCACCGCGAGCGAATAAGCAGATGAAGTTCACCCCTCCTTAACTTCAAGCTCACGTCCCCTACACGGCAGGTGCGCCCATGGCGTGGCAGAATAGGATTAATCCATCGCTCAAAGAGCGGCTGTAGATCGTTGGTTAAGGTTGTGCCTGCGTTCCAGGACTGCTTAAAGGTAGGAAGCTATGCTCAATAACGCCACACCAAGAAGGCTCACATTTATCGTCATTGCGCTCGTTTTAGGCATTCTTCTAGGGCTCGCGCTGCTCCCCTCTGGCAACGCCGCGGGCGCTGCCGTTTCCGGCTTCTGCAGTTCGGTCACAGAAATTCCCGAAACCGAATGTGAGGCCCTGGAGGTGCTCTACAACAGCACCAACGGTGCCGGATGGACCGACAGTGCTGGCTGGCTCGTAACGAGTACGCCGTGCACGTGGGAAGGAATTACGTGCAGCTCCGGGCATGTCACAAGCATTACTCTGAGTAACAATGAGCTTCAAGGCCCTCTGCCGGCGGAAATCGGCAGTTTACCCAGCTTGCAGGCGCTGCTTCTAAACAACAATGGGTTGACCGGTTCAATTCCGGCTGACATAGGCTTGCTCAGCAATCTCACCCGGCTCAATCTTGCTTCCAACCAGCTCAATGGACCGATTCCCGCGGAGATTGGCTCACTCAGCAATCTGCGGGACTTAAGCTTCGCCTACAATGGGCTGACGGGAAGCATTCCGACCCAAATCGGGCTGATGTCTAACCTGATATTCGTCGAGCTCATATCAAATACCCTGGAAGGACCTATTCCTGCCGAAATCGGAGATCTTAGCCAGTTAACTTATTTGGATCTTACTGGCAATATGCTCACGGGCACCATACCCTCGACACTTGGGGCAGCTTCGCTGTTGGGAGAATTCTACGTTGAAGGTAACCAGCTATATGGGGCTGTTCCCGATGGGCTTTGTGACGGTATGTACAAAACCACCTTGAGTTACAATAAGCTAGATCCTCTCCAAGGTCAATCCTGTCTTGATGCTGCCATCGCTGATGATTGGGAAGAGACTCAAACCTTGCCTCCAAATGATGTTTCAGCCACAAGTAGCACTGCGGGAGCGATCGAGCTTACATGGACGATCGTCTCACAGATGGTCGACATTGGTCATTATGAAGTTCTCTATGCGACCATATCCGGAGGACCTTATACTCTGCATGGGCAAACTCTGGACAAGGTTACCAATTCCTACAAGATTGAAGACCTGGACTCCTCAGCGGACCTCTTCTTTGTCCTGCGCACCGTGACTCCACCTCATGACAAAAATCAAAATGAACTGGTGAGTGCTGAAAGCGCGGAAGCGCCATCAAAGCCCAACGCCATTAACCTAACTGATTTCTCGGCCAGCCAACCTTTTCCATTCTTGCCTGTCTCGTTGGTCGTTGTCTTTGCTTTGCTTTACAGCGGTGCACTATTTATCCTACTCAAACGCCCCTTTAGCGGCTAGAGATAGGTCATGGGGGTCTCATACCAACACCCGTCCAGGCTCCTCGAAGCGTTTTTAATTACCGGAGAAGTCATATGTCCTCCTGCATATCTAGGCTAAGTTGTCATTCTATTGATAGTTGCCTATTGGGTGCTGCGGCGCGTCGTCAGGCATGAATATCTTGTCCGGGGACGGCTGCTAACCGCTGTTTCGCTGCCGCAGCTGTTTGGCGAAGAATATGTGAAATACTGCTTGGAAGTACCGAGGTATGTAGATTTGTTCATCCAAAGAAAAATGAGTCAATCTTGGTGACACTAGAATGACACGTGTTCGGTTCGAGCGATAATTTCCTCCTGCAGCGCTTCTCCCAAATCGCAGAAATAGTCGGAATATCCCGCTACACGAACAATTAGATCGCGGTACTGCTCGGGATGTTCTTGCGCGGCACGTAAAGTTGAGGCATCAACAACGTTAAATTGAATGTGATGTCCGTCTAATTTGAAGTAAGTGCGTACAAGCTGAGACAGCTTATTGATCCCATCGTCATCTTGCAGAAGCTGCGGCGTGAACTTCTGGTTGAGCAGCGTGCCTCCGGTTCGTATATGGTCCATCTTAGCCGCGGACTTGATCACGGCTGTTGGGCCATGGCGGTCCGCCCCTTGTACGGGTGATATACCTTCGGACAGCGGTTTGCCGGCACGACGGCCGTCTGCCGTGGCGCCGATAACAGAGCCAAAATAAACATGGACCGTGGTCGGCAGCAGGTTGATGCGGTATGCGCCGCCCTTTGTATTCGGCCGACCATCCACTGCCTCAAAATAGGCATCAAAAATACGCACCATAATCTCATCAGCCCGGTCGTCATCATTACCGTAGCGCGGGGTGCGGTTGAGCAGCATCAGGCGCACGCGCTCCTGATCTTGAAAATCGGCTGTCAGACTGTCCAACAGCTCTCCCATGGCCAGGTTTTGCTCCTCATAAACATGATGCTTGATCGCCGACAGCGTATCGGTCATCGTTCCCAGGCCAACCCCCTGGATGTAGCTGGTGTTGTATCGTGCCCCACCATCATGATAATCCAGGCCTTTAGAGATGCAGTCGTCAATCAACAGAGACAAAAATGGAGCCGGCATATAGCGCGCATATAGCCTCTCGATCACATTGTTGCCGCGCACCTTGATCTCAATGAAATGGGTCAACTGTTTACGGTATGCGGCAAAGAGCTCATCAAAGGTAGTAAATCTACGCGGATCACCTGTTTGCAGACCAATACACTTACCGGAGCGTGGATCGACGCCATCGTTGAGTGTGATCTCCAACACCTTGGGCATATTGAAGTAGCCGGTTAGGTTGTAGTTTTCCTTGCCAAAGGCACCGGTTTCTACACAGCCGCTTGTTCCTCCGTTACGGGCATCTTCGAGGCTCTTGCCCTGGCGCACCAGCTCTTGAACAACGACATCGGAATTGAAAACCGAAGGCTGGCCAAAACCTGTGCTGATGATCTTCACCGCACGGCGGATAAAGCGATCCGGGTTTTTCTTGCTCAACTGCACGGAGGAGCTGGGCTGCAAAAGGCGCATTTCTTCGATCACGTCCAGCAGCAGATAAGTCACTTCATTGACTGCATCGTAGCCGTCCCCACGCACACCCCCTGTATTAATCTGGGCAAAATCAGTATAGGTGCCGCTTTCCGCCGCCGTGACACCCACTTTGGGCGGCGCGGGCTGGTTATTGAACTTAATCCAAAAACAATGCAGCAGCTCTTTCGCTTGTTCGCGGGTCAAGGTCCCAGCGGCTGTTTCCCGTTCATAAAATGGAGCCAAGTGCTGGTCAAGCCGGCCAGGATTAAAGGCATCCCAGGGGTTTAATTCCGTGGTCACGCCGAGGTGGACAAACCAGTAATATTGCAGCGCTTCCCAAAATGTGCGCGGAGCGTGCGCGGGTACATGCTCACAAATATCAGCTATTTGCAGCAGTTCTTTTTTGCGCTGTTTGTCCCATTCCGTATCGGCCAGATCGCGTGCCGTTTGGGCATATCTTTCACCAAAGCGAACGAGCGCCCGGGCGGTAATGCGCATGGCGATCAACTGTTCCTGCCGGGCAAACGCTGTGCAATCGCCCATATAATTGAGCGCGTCCAGAGCTTCTTGAATGTCGTCTTCAAAATCGAGCATGCCCTTGGAGTATATTTTATCATCAAGGACGGTGTGACCCGGGCTGCGCTGTTCCATAAACTCGGTGAAGATCCCGGCCTCATAGGCATCATGCCAGGCGCCGGTCATTTCACGCAAGATCAAATCGCGCATTGAGTTTCCGCGCCAAAAGGGAATGACTACTTCCTCCTGCACACGTTTCGCTTTATCGCTAACCTTAAAGGGGATTTTTTGACGCGAGTTAAGAATTTCAAAGTCGCTCACAGTATGGCAGCAGAGTTCAGGATAAGTGGGCGTCGCTTTTGGAGCAGTACCCTTTTCGCCGACGATGAGTTCGCCCTGGCCAATATAGATGGTCTTGTTCTCCAAAACATATTGAAAAGCAAGTGCACGCCTTACCGGTTCCGAGATCGGACCGTGATCCTGAGCGTAATACTCGGTGATCAAACGTGCCCGTTCGATGGAAATCGATGGTTCTGCTTCCAGACTCTGACTGCGCAGGCGGGCAACTCGTTCTGTCATTCCCATGATCCTATCCTCCAATCTTCACCGTCAAACCATAGCCGCTCATTGTTTCGGCCAAGGCATCCATATGCTCTTCAGTTGGCGCGGGCACATCTTTCATTTCATAGTCACGGCCTATCGCCTCATATTTGTGTCCGGCTGCCGCATGGTAGGGCAGCAAAGAAACCCCTTCCAGAGTGGGCAGTGCGGCGGCAAACTTGGCCGTTTTTCGTATATTTTGTTCGTCGTCGTTGACCCCGGGAATAATGGGAACCCGGATCACAATCTTATGCCCAAGAGCAGAGAGGGCGCTGAGATTACGTAAAATCAACTGGTTTGAAACGCCAGTCACTTCTCTATGGAGCAGATCATCCATAACCTTAACGTCATAGAGAAAGAGATCCACATAGGATCTGATAAGATCAATAGACGACCAGGCAAAAGAACCCGATGTATCTACCGCGGTATGGATTTCTCGCTCCTTGCAGCTCATCAACAAGGCCAGCAAGAAATCGCTTTGCAGCAGCGGGTCACCGCCGGAAAAGGTCACGCCCCCACCCGATTCATCAAAAAAACTCACGTCACGCTCTATCTCAGCCATAACCTCGGGCACGGTCATTTCACGGCCCACAAGCTCACGCGCTTCTGCAAAGCAGGTTTCGGCGCATAACCCACACTGCAAACAGAGAGTACGGTCGGTCTCAATGCCACTGCCATTGATGCCGATAGCGCCCTGGGTGCAGGCGTCCAGGCAGGCGGCACAACTTATGCAGCGCTGAGGGTGCAGTAAGAGTTGCGGCAGCGGTCGTTGGCTTTCCGGATTGTGACACCACCAGCAGCGCAGCGGGCAACCTTTGAGGAAAACCGTCGTTCTGATTCCCGGTCCATCATGAATTGAGAACTTTTTGATATCAAAAACGGTGCCAGTTGGCGCGCTGTTCATCATAACCTAGATTCTACTTGACTGCGGGGGGTATAGACAACACTCAATAGCAATCTATTTCCGGAAAAGAGGCAGATCGGGAAACCGGCGATAGTTGTTAATTGAACAACTAATTGTGATAATTCTCACGAGAAATATTCATGGTCGTTTTCAAAGTCATATTTCCCATCTTTGTCATCGCCCTGCTTGGCTATATCGTCGCCTACAAGGGCATGTTCAGCATCCGCGACATTGAAGGCATTTCCCGCTACGTGTTTAACGTCGCCATTCCGGTCATGTTGTTTAACTCCATGGCCCATGTCGAATTACCTGAGAAACTGGATACCTCTTTCCTGCTCTCCTACTACCTGGTGGTTGTCGCCATGTTCTTCTTTGGGGTATGGCTGAGTAAGCGGCAGTTTAACTATACGGCGCCGGAGCAGGCCGTATTTGGGATGGGCATCTGCTATTCCAACTCCGTGCTCATTGGACTGCCACTGATATCCTCTGGCTTAGGAGATGAGGCACTGCTGCCCTTATTCATGCTCATCGCTGTGCACAGTGCACTTGTTTTCTTTCTGGTCACGCTGACGGCCGAAAGAGATAGCGCCGGTTCGATATCTCTGCGAGCCATCGCCGGCAAGACTGTAATCAACCTGTTCAAGAACCCGATCATCCTGGGTCTTGTACTGGGGCTGCTGGTCAACTGGCTCTCGCTCCCCATACCAACGGTCATTGACACAACCATCGAGCTCATCTCCCGTTCGGCCCTGCCCTGCGCCCTTTTTGTACTCGGCGCCGGTCTAAGCGCCTATAAGCTCGCCGGCCATTTCAAGGTAGCTTTGACAATGGTTGTCCTCAAACAACTGCTGCAGCCGGCCTTGGTCTGGGTATTGGCATTCGTCGTCTTTCAAATTGACCCTTTATGGGGAGCGGTCGCGGTCATGATGGCTGCCATGCCGGTAGGCATTAATGTTTACATGTTTGCCCAAAAATATCAGGTTTGTTTGGCTCCTGTTTCCAGCGCTATCGTGATCTCCACATCCCTGGCTGTCGCCACGCAGTCCTTGCTTCTGGCGTTTTTCATTAACCAATCCTGATTGCCGCGCAAAGAAAGCGTTAATTTTTCGGGGAATTTAACGATCATATTGTGATACAACTTGACTTGCGGCTTCTATTTCGCCTATCCTGAGTGTACCGCTGGAACGGCAGATTAAAGTCGTCACCAAATCGGGGCCATGAAAATCAACTTTTGCCGGAGCAGACAAGACACGCGTAAGGAATGATGGACGTTAAATCTATAGCAGTACCGCTCTCCAAAAACCAAGAACGCATTGATGTGGCTGGATTTTGTTCTGATTCCTGTCCTTATCTCGGATCGCGTCAGGACCAGATCACCCCTATGGCCTTTGCCGATTCGAGAAATCGCTGTTTTCGCGGAGGCCACGGGCTTCATCTAGATCTTGACTACCAGCGATCGTTTTGTCTTGTCGCTGAATACAATTCATGTGATATCTATAATGCCGGCGAAGAAGAAAGTCATCCCGAAGATGCGCTGTCGAACCAGCACGCAAAAAGGAAAGGCTTGAGACTAGTGGTGCCTGTTTTCGTAGCCATCTTTGTCGTTTCACTGGTCGTATCCTTTTCTTTTTTTAATTTTGGCAATATAGGCTTACCGGCTCTTAATTTCAACATTCCGCGCGGGCTGATCGAGGTGCAGGCGCTCATCCAGGAATTCGCTCAGGACGAACTGGGCCCACTCCCATTTGAGATAATTGAGAGCGGCAAAAGCAGCGCCGACGGCCCAGCAACGAGCAAAATGGGAAGCGAGCCGAATGAACCGGTTATCGAAAAGCAAGGGATGAAAGCATCTGGCGATGAAGGGTCTAGTTTCCGTCCAATTCAATATGGACCCAATTAGACGCCAGGAAGATGCCAATAACTGCTGCCGTCAGCGGCAGTAGATTCGCACCCCCCCAAGCAAATTTTTTTATTAACTCAGTTCGCGCCCGCCTGTCAGATTAAGAGCCTGCCCGGAGATAAATTCTGCTTCTGTGGAGGAAAGGAAAGACACCAGCCGAGCCACGTCATCTGGTACACCAAGCCGGCCCGAAGGAATTCTATTTTCCAGATCGACAACGATTTCTTCATAGCCCTTGCCGGTCACCATTGACTCCAACTGCATTCCCCACTGTTTCATGCCCGTATCAATGTCCCCAGGCAGTATCGCGTTGGCCGTGATGCCGAATTCGCCGACCTCTAGGGCCAGAGACTGGGTCATGGCCACAACAGCCGCTTTGCTGGCGGCGTAGGCGGACATGAAAATTCGCGGGCGCACGGCAGCAATAGAAGAAATATTGATAATCCGTCCCCCATTTCCGCCATCGATCATCAGCGGCAGGCCATGGTGACAGCAGAGAAAAACGCCGGTGGCGTTGATTTCCAACATGCGCCGCCACGCTTGCTCAGCCATATAGCGCACGGGCGCCGGTCCTATGATTGCGCCGGCGTTATTAACCAGAATGTCGAGCCGGCCAAATTTATCTTTGACCACCGCGAACATGTCCTGCACGTCAGCGGCTGAGGTGACATCAGCGCGGATAGGCAAGCTCTGCACACCAAGGTCAGAAACCTCGGCAGCAACGGCCGTTAATTCCTCCCAACCCGCGTTGCCACCATGCGGCAGATCAGAGGGGGCTGCACATAAATCAGCGACCACAACATGGGCACTGTCAAGTGCCAATCGCCGGGCGATGGCTGCCCCGATCCCATTTTGACGGCCTGCCCCAGTTACCAGTGCCACCTGGCCTTTTAGATGTCCCATTAAAAAATCCTTGGCTAGAATGTGACGCCGAATTTCTGGCGCATTTCACCACGTGCAAGATAGATCAAGACGATTACCGGGATTGTAAGCCACAGGGCGCCGCAAAGGAGGGCGAATGTGCCTCCGCTGAACATACCGATCAGCCCCTGAATAACAGAAAGTCCCACGGCGAGCACGGCTAGATACCAGGACCAAGTCTTCATGCCCAGAAGCCCAATACCGACCACGATCTGCACAAGTGCGGCAATGATACCCAAAAAACCGGACCACATACCGGAACTGGCGGCGGCGTTAACCGCATCAGCGCCAAGTAAACCAGTGAAGGCTGACGTCACACCGCCGACGCCAAAAACGATCAAGGACCAAACAAGCGAAAAAACACCCAGCAGAATGAAAAATAGGGCAATGACAGCGACCCCCGCAGGTCTTTTAGACATAAGATAATCCTCCGCTATTTCCGGTGTGTCGGTTAAGCCAACCGGCAGCTGTTGATAATGACAACGAATGGTAACAGCCTGGTGAATCTCCGTCAAAATCAACTGGAAGATCACCTAATGAGAGTTATTAGAAGGTCCAACTGAAGAAGATTTCCGATATCAACGACCCGGTTGGCCATCCCCCCGGCTGGAAAGCGGTTTTCTATCCGACTCATAGCGCGCGAGCAGATGTTGACTAACCCCTTGAGGTACAAAACACTGGACGCTCGCTTCGGCGCTGTCAAGTATGTCCCAGAACAAACCGGCTCCCCTTTCCAGCGCTCCATAATGAGGCTCTCTTAAGACGCCACGGCCGTTTCGAGGGTCTTCACGCCACACCAAAGCCCACATCAAGTATTCTGGCATAAGCGCCGGACGCACTCGCTGCGCCAACCAGACCACTGCTTCCTCATCGGAAACAAATCTGGGTATTTTTCCACTGCGCATAACTTCCTCCAGTAATAATGTTCACATTTTCATTATGCCACAGGGAGCGTGTTTAGAACACATGTTCTGTTTTCCTTCACACAATTTTCACAATGAGAAAGAAGCCAACCTGCAAAAGGATAGCATCAGATAAGGTTGGCGGAAGTCGAATTCTCTTCTGCTAAAAGAAGATAAAGTAGAGAACGATAGCTGACCCCAATATGGTTATGGGATAGCCCCAGTCCAGGACATTGTCGATATTGTTGGCCATTTCCCCTTGCCCAGACATCTCTAACCGGCGTAGATACACATTGTATACGATCACCAACGTACTGATCACAAAGGTTATCAACATGACCGCATCTAACAGCGTTACATACCCTAAGCGGGGATAATTGTCAGCCAGACTGAAGCTAAAGGCGATGAATACAAGCAAATTTGCCCCGGCTACCTCGATGCGCAGGGCATAATCACGCAGGAAGAAGGTGACCCACAACACAGTTAGAATCAATAAGATAGGCACAAAAACCTGTATTATGAAGTAGTTCACATGCCGGGGACCACCGAAGGAAAATGTAAAGCGGGAAATCGTTGCCTTTGTGCTGGCTTGTTCGCTGGTTACGGTCGTTTCAAAATCGCCAATCATAAACTCGTCTTCGCCATTGTCCGCGCTAATCTCACTATAGCCTTCCAGATCAGTGAAATAGTAGAAGTCCTCCGGGAATATTGCATCCACGTGTATGCTAAATTCTTCTTCGTCAAAAGGATATTTTCTGAAATCGAAGTCAACTTGCAAATTCGTGGTGAACCGCTCAAAGTACAGGGCGTGTCCATCCTGCCAAACTACCAAATTGCGGTTCTGCGTCCAGCGATTCCCCTGCTGGTTAAAAAGCGTGAAATCAGGCCAACGGTCTTCACTGTCGGCAATGAATTGGCTAAAGTTTGCATCACTATAAGTCTTGAAAGTGCAGTGACATTCATCCGGGCTAAAGGCCAGCGCTTGATCATCCCATTCCATCTGCAGACTGGCAGCAGCCGTGAAGAATTCATTTTGCTCATCTACCTCGATGATCTGCTGCAATTTGATGCCAATAGCCACTGCAATTGGTTCCTTAATGATGCCTTCGTCACTGTGCCGGGCCTCACCAGTTAATACTTCAACAGTATTGACACCTACCAGCAAACGGTATTCTCCCGTGGCGCTCTCATCCTCACAGCAGGCTGACACCCTAACGGCAAAACCTCGACCGCGATCATCAACTATATGAGCCAGCGACGTATTGACCCCTCCTCCGTTCATATTTGCCGTGGCAACAGGTTTATCAGCATAGTTGAGCAGGACCAGCGACGGCTGTAAATCACCTGAAACAGCTTCGATATAGACGGAAATGGTATCCCCAGGCCGAACATCACGCAGTTCATAGGTATCTTCCCGGTTATCAATCGTGATCCTGCCTTCGATCTCCTCCACAGCGATCCCCGCAGACGATGCTTCATGGTTCAAGACCGCAATTGAGTCTCCAGTTGACTCTGCCGAACCGGCATCTAACTCTGGGGCATCCAAACCAATTACAAGCTCGTAGTCGCCTGTAGTCTCTCGGCCTAACACCGTGAGCGCAGAAGAGACAATTAGCTGATAATCTCCATCCTCGGGAACTTCGTAGGCAATCTGAGCTGCCAGTCCGCTGCCGCCGTCGTCATTCCAAACCAAAAACTGCTCGTCGGCTGCATTCTGCATGGCCATGAGCGGATCGGCGCCGGCATCGCGCGCAGCCTCAATCATTTCTGTATACTGCTGGCGCACCAGATCCGGCGCGCTGCCGTCACCAACCAGCCCCATGATCGGATCCAGGTTGCCGCTTGTACCCCGCAGATGGATAGACAAAGCCTGGCCTTTCTCCAATTCAGGAAGGGTGTACCAATAATACTCTCCGCGACCTATGGATCCATTGATGATTTGCACCAAACCCTCATCCTGGGCCAACAGTGCCCCTTCAGCCGGCAAGATCAAAATCAAAAGAATGAGGACCATGATCATACATTGAACAGTTCTAAGCATAGATTGGATTCTCCAGGTCAGTAAATCTGGACTAGATTATAGCGCATGGTTGGCCTTTCTACCTTTTGAACGCAAAAAAACGCAAGCGCGTCAAACACTTGCGTTATAATGATCGCTTGCGCAATCAAGATATTGTCGAAATATCCCCGTAAACTGGGAGTTTCCGAGGATATTCAGGAGAATTTAGATACGATTCTCGTAAGCTTCTACGGTGTATGAGCGGTTGGCTTGCAGCTGGACCACGATGCCCAAAACCAGGAGGACCAACCAGAAAAGCGCCCACAAGAACCCTTGATTCAGGACGTACTGCACCGCATTGCGGCCCAGATCGGCCACAGCCATACCACCGATGCCCAGCATAAACGTGCCCACAATCACCAAGGACCCGCCAAACGACGTGGCCAGTATTATCACGAATTTCTGCAAATTCCAACGGAAGGTAATAAATATCACTAGGACCGCAAGGACAATGCCCACCAACCAAGTGATAAATCCAAGACCATCAAGCCCAATTAGGCTCATAAAACCAATGCCAATGGCGTAGCCCAGCGATCCGGCAATGATGGCGATGGCGACAGCATAAAACAAATAGGCCAACAAGCCAAAAGCAAGACCGACAAATAAACCGACGATCCAACTGGTCACCGTGGCAAAGAATTCCTGTCCAAAGAGCAGAGTCACAGTATGCGCTCCGAGGCCAAATCCAAAGAAAAAGCCCCAGATCGGTAAGAGTATGAGGAACAATCTGTATCCTCCAAAAAGAATAACTGCCCCCAAAAAGAGCGCGATCAAAGTTGCACAAAATAGTTCAAATCCCATGATAAAAAACCTCCTTAAGGTTATGAGATTACCTAGAGAGTATAACCCCCATTTTCTCAATTGGTTGCGTAAAATTCGAGCTGCGGCCAAATAATTGACCGGTATTGAGCCACGGGGTTGGCTGCAATTGTAATACTTGTCTTAAGGTGCAGATGGCAAAATGTCTTGTAACAGCCATAAGGATATTTATCATGGCCAAGAAATTATTTGAATATACGGGAGCGGAAGCCATCCGGGAGCAGGTTTCTGCTGGTACCTTCGGGCGAAAGTGCCCTTATTTAGGGATGAGAGATGATCCAGCGACCATATTGGGTTACCCAGATCTGGCTAATCACTGTTTCCGGCATAAGGAAATGACCTCTGTTTCTTTGAAGACACAGAGCATATTATGCTTGACAGATCAATTTGGAGGCTGTGCTGTTTTTCTAGATAAGGGCGCAGATTACCCGCAGATCGAGGAAGCGAGCAGTGGTTCCTGGGTGAAACGTGCAGGTCGTGCAGCAATGATCATACCAATTCTGCTGCTGCTAATCGCCGCGTTGGTCTGGTGGCCAGCACCGGGAAAGAATATCGAAGACAGCTCAAGCCACGCAGCACCACTGCAAAAAATCCTTCCTCCTGACAGCCCATCCTTGGGAGAAGAAAGTCAAGCGACCGATCAGACAAGCAACATGCATGGTGATCAGTCGGCGTCCAGTGCATCAACGATTGGAAATATCCAATCTTCGTTCATCGGATCGTCCACGTTCTCAACTCCGGAAGCAAATGAGGACAGCGATGCAGAAAGCGGTTTTCGTGTCCACACTTATGATTAGTGTCTTGTCAATCTAGAAAACAATTTGGCTTGTCGGCAAATGTATACAAGCTTTTTTTGCTTTATGCCAACATACCCCCGCCCCAAGGCTTTCCCGGAGTAAAATTCTCTGTCATGCTCGCGCAGGCGGGTATCCATTCCATTAAGAATGCAGATAGATTCCTGCCTAAGCACAAATGGCGAGCTTCCAAGGAATCTTGACCTTGGAAAAGCCGTGATCCGCAGCCCTTGATGGCTTCGTTCTCAAGCCGGATCCGGCATATAATTCGGTATGGCATTGACAGGGAGAATATTGTGAGCAACGAAACAATTGAACTGATTTATAATCACAGCTCGGTCCGCCATTATAAGACGGATCCGGTAACGGTGGAAATGGTACAAGAGATTGTTAAGGCAGGACAGCGGGCATCGACTTCATCTAATCTGCAGTTGTACAGTGTCGTGGCCATTGCTGATGAAGCCCGCCGCCAACAGATGGCGCAGTACTGCGGAAACCAGGAATTCATTCGGGTGGCTCCAGTCTTTTTGATATGGTGCGCCGATCTCAGCCGCTTGGAACGGGTCGCCAAGGCCAAAGGATACCAGGCAGTGAGCAATTACGCGGAAAACTTCTTACTGGCTGCGGTGGACGTGTCACTATTAATGCAAACCGCAGCCCTGGCTGCTGAGTCGATGGGCCTCGGAATATGCTATGTTGGCGCTATTCGCAACCAGCCGCAAGATGTAATTGATATGCTGCAACTGCCGAATCTCGTATTTCCCATTGCCGGCATGAGTGTTGGATGGCCAAAGAATCCACCGCGAATCCGGCCTCGGCTGCCGCTGGACGCAATCCTTCATTGGGAAACCTACGACACAGACAGTGAGGATCAATACATCGCCGCCTATGACGAAGCAATGATTGCCACCGGAATCTACGAAGGACGCCAGGTTGGAGCAGATGAACATGAAGAGATCGCGGTCTATGGCTGGACCGACCACTGCGCCCGTCGTGTGTCCAGAGCGGTGCGAACCGGCTTAAAGTCGGTATTGGACCAGCAAGGATTCCTGATCGAATAACCGGAAGGCTGCATTTTAGGCAGCCCATCTCCTGCGTCAATGAAATCTCTACGACGAATGGGCCGCTTTGTGCGACCTTATGCCTGGGTTAGTTTCTTCTTAGTGATCACGGTAGTTTTGCCCGTGGCTATGGAATTGGCCGTTCCGCGTGCCTTGGGCTTTGTGATTGATGAAGGGATTGTCCCTGGCGATATGCAGGCCATTCTGCGGGGCACAGCCGTTATGCTGGTTCTGGCCTTTGCCGGAGCATTGGCTACGTTGGGCCAGGGAGTGTGCCGCGCCGTGCTTTCCCAGGGTCTGGCCTACGATCTGCGCAATGCGCTTTTCAGTCACATTCAGACGTTCTCCTTCGCCAACTTCGACCAGCTTCATACGGGCCAGCTTATGACACGTATTTCCAGTGATGTTGACCTGGTACGCATGTTTATTGGCAACGGGCTTGCCCTCATCCTGCGCTTCGGCCTGATGATCTTGGGCAGCATGATCATGCTCTTTATAATCGATCGGCAGTTAGCGCTAATTGTATTGATTATCATGCCCTTGGCTGTGGCCGTTATCTGGATCGTGCTCCATTATGCACGCCCATTATTTACCATCGTGCAGGAGAAGCTGTCCAGGTTGAACTCGGCAGTGCAGGAAAATCTCTCTGCTGCTCAGCTGGTGAAGGCTTTCGTACGCGAGCGCTATGAGATCGAGCAGTTCAACGAGGTCAACGACGATTATATGGAGCAGCATATCAAGGTCGGACAGCTCATGGTCTTGGCCCTGCCCATTCTGACTTTGCTGACCAATATTGGTTTAGTACTCGTGATCTGGTTTGGTGGCCTAAGCACGATCAATGGGCGGCTCTCGGTGGGCGAGCTTGTGGCCTTCACTAACTATCTACTGATCGGTATGGCGCCGGTGATGCAGTTGGGCAACATGCTGACCATGGTATCCCAGGCCGAAGCCTCTTCAACGCGGCTCTGGGAAGTGCTGGATGTGGAGCCCATGGTTCGGTCCCCATCGCTGCCCCATAAAGAGCAGACATTGGCCGGAGCGGTCAGCTTCGCCAATGTGTATTTTCACTATGATGGGCGAAACACCCGTCTGCATGAATCTGAGCAGCACACGGGCCGCAATACGGGCAGTCTCGATGTGTTTAACGGCGTCACTTTTGATGTGCGACCTGGCCAACGCGTCGCCCTCCTGGGGGCCACCGGATCGGGAAAAACAAGCCTGGTTAATCTGATTCCGCGCTTTTACGATGCGCATGGGGGGCAGATCACATTTGACGGCGTCGATATCCGGCAGTGGGATTTACACGTACTGCGCCAGCAAATAGGGGTGGTGCTTCAGCAGTCGACACTTTTCACGGGCACGGTGGCTGAGAATATCGCCTTCGGTCGCCCCAAAGCGACCCTAGAAGCGATCACAGCGGCGGCCAAGGCGGCGCAAGCGCATGACTTTATCATGCGTATGCCTAACGGGTATGATAGCCCACTTGTGGAACGAGGCGCCAATTTGTCTGGCGGGCAGAAGCAGCGCATTGCCATCGCCCGTGCCCTGCTGATCGCGCCCAGAATCTTGATCCTCGATGACAGTACCAGCGCCGTGGATATGGAAACGGAGGCGCATATTCAGCGGGCGCTGAAGAGTTTGATGAAAGATCGTACGACTTTCATTATCGCCCAGCGTATCAGCAGCGTGCTTAATGCCGATAAAATTTTGGTGCTTGATCACGGCCGTATTAGCGCTGAGGGCACGCATGAAGAGCTTTTGGCTGAAAGCGATATCTACCGTGAGATCTATCAATCACAGTTGGGGAAGGGCTTGGCTGAGATTGGTCCAATTGAGGAAAATTGGACCAATCGACTTGGGCGGGGAAATGAGTAAGAAAGATCCACAGTCGGCGCACGTGCGCATTAGCATTGGTGGTGGGGGAAACCTCACCGGAGAAAGTGCGCAGCATGGCCGTTCCACCATTTTACGCCTCTTCGCCTATGCCCGTCCTTACCAGCGGCAGTTGATCCTCGTTTCGCTTCTGGTCATCATCAGCACTGCTGCGGCCCTCGCCGGGCCAATTCTTTTAGGCCGGGCCATCGACGAGAATATCATCCCCGGCGACATCGCTGGGCTGGGGCGCACCGCACTGACCATGCTCCTGCTCTTCATCGCCGGTGGATTGGCTGCAGCCGGTCACGGGCTGATCATGGTCAATGTCGCCCAGCGCGTAGTCGCCAACTTACGCGCCGATCTATTCGTCCACCTGCAGGCTTTGTCGATGGCTTATCATGACCAGCACCGCACCGGCGACCTGATGAGCCGCGTCACTAATGACAGTGAAGCGATAAACCGCGTCCTTTCCAACGGCTTGATCCAGTTCATCACCAATTTACTGCAGCTTGCTGGCATCATGGTGGCCATGTTCCTGCTCAATTGGCGCTTGGCCATTGCCACGCTCATCCTTTTGCCCTTGATGGTTTTGATCACAATGTACATCACCCGTCTCAGCCGCGCCGCTTTTCGGGAGTTACAGTTCAATCTGGGGGCGCTCAATGCGGTTAGCGAAGAGAATATTGCCGGCATTCGCGTGGTGCAGGCCTTTGATCGCGCCAAGGGTACGGAGGCGCAATTTGAGGTGGTCAATGCGGCCAACCGGCGATCTGGAACCAAGGCCAATATCATCACCGCCGCCTTGGGCCCTATGTTTACAACCATGAGCACGATTACCATTGCCGCCACGGCTCTTCTGGGCGGCTGGTTATCGTTAAGCAGCCTGGTCACGGTTGGAGTTCTGGCCACTTTTGTGATCTATATTATGAACTTCTTCCGGCCGATGCGCAGCATCGCCATGCTCTACAATCACCTGCAGTCGGCCCTAGCAGGCGCTGAACGCATCTTCGAGGTTTTGGATGCCCAACCCACTGTCGCTGATGATGAAGATGCCCAACCGATACAGAAAATAAAGGGTGAGGTCAAATTTGAGGACGTAAGCTTTGGTTATGATGCGCAGGAACCAGTGCTGCGCGATTTCTCCCTGCGTGCTTCAGCAGGCCAGACGGTGGCCTTAGTCGGGCCAACTGGAGCCGGGAAGACGACGATTATCAGTCTGCTCAGCCGCTTCTACGATGCCGATCGAGGCAGGATCACGATCGACGGCCGAGATATCCGCTCTGTCACCCAGCAGTCGATCCGACGCCAATTAGGCATTGTCTTGCAGGACACATTCTTATTTTCAGGCACGGTGATGGACAATATTCGCTACGGAAATTTGGAAGCGACGGATGATGAGGTGGTGGCTGCGGCGAAGTTGGCCAATGCGGACTGGTTTATCCGCCGCCTGCCGCTGGGTTACCAGGCGATCGTTTCCGAACAGGGTCATAATTTCAGTGAAGGCCAGCGCCAGCTTTTGGCTATTGCGCGCGCCGTTCTGGCGGATCCGCGCATCCTCATCCTGGATGAGGCCACCAGCAGCGTCGACACACGGACAGAGATCAATATCCAGCAGGCACTTCTACGGTTGATGGAAGGGCGCACGGCATTTGTGATCGCGCACCGCTTGAGCACCATTCGCCAGGCAGATCAGGTGCTGGTCATCAATGAAGGCCGCCTTATCGAACAAGGCAGTCATGAAGAGCTGTTATCGCAAAAAGGATTGTATTACTCCCTCTACATGAGCCAATTCTTGCACACGCAATAACGAGAGGTTTTGCGATAACAACAATATACGATAACATAAATAGTCTATAGTCGACACAACCTTATCTTGGAGGAGTATTATGAACATTGTTCTTTGGATTCTGCAGATTTTTCTGGGTCTATTCTTCATCGGTATTGGCATCGCCCATTTTATCGTCCCGGAGGGGCTTCCAGCCCAAATGGCCTGGATGTATGATCTCTCGCCTGCTCTGCATTGGGTCAGCGGCACGGCTGAAATATTGGGTGGTTTAGGTCTCATTTTGCCCGGGATATTCAAAATTCAGACTCGCTTGACTTGGATGGCTGCTTACGGGCTGGCCCTAGTTATGCTGGGAGCCATGGTCTATCACCTAACCCGTGGTGAAACACAAAATATAGGGTTGAATTTCCTCTGGTTTTTACTCGCAGCCTTTGTCGGTTATGGACGCCAGCGCCTTCGGCCGTTGGCCGATCGCAATTAGGCAAAAAGGCGGGCCGCTGGTCCGCCTTTTTTTATTTGATCCTTTGGCGGGGTGTGTTCGCCCGAAATCTATACGACGGCTCAACAGAGCTGATTTAGACATGCCTTCATGAAGCGCCATAATATCTTGACAATCGGTTCTTAATCGATACTATGATGAGATAGGAATAACCATAATAGTTTGTAGACCCATGTCAAAGGAGCTTAGTATGCATAAGCGAATTGAACGCAAATCTTACCTCTTAGCTGCGCCGATTTTGGCCATCATGCTGCTGGTCATTTTGGCCAACACGGGCCAGGCCCAGCAGAACCAGTGGACAGCTAATTTCTGGAACAATAAGGATCTCAAAGGCACGCCGGTGCTCACACGGTGGGATAAGGACATCAATTTCGATTGGGGGCATGGATCGCCTGATCCTAGCGTCAATGATGATAATTTTTCTGCGCGCTGGGAACGACAGGTCTACTTCAATGAAGGCACCTACCGTTTTATCGCCACAATGGATGATGCAATGCGTGTTTATGTCGATGGCAACTTGATCATCGACTCTTGGACCGACAGCCAGGAACATACGGCCGTCCGTGATTGGTACATGAGCCAGGGCAACCACCAACTTCAGGTTGATTATTACGAAGCTGGCGGTGTGGCCATTGCTAAATTCCGCTGGGAGTTATTTGGCAGCGGCGGATCTGGCGGGGGCGGGTACTATCCCAATTGGAAGGGAGAGTACTTTAACAATATGACCTTATCGGGTGCGCCGTCCTTGGTGCGGGATGACCCCTACCTGAGCTTCAACTGGGGTACGGGATCGCCGGCGCCGGGGATTATCAACGAAGACCATTTCTCTGCGCGGTGGACCAGGACTATTAATACCAATCCTGGCTATTACCGCATTTTCCTGACCAGTGATGATGGTTCACGGTTATATATAAATAATGTGCTCATGATCGATAACTGGGCAGTGCAAGGGGCAACGACACGTGCGGTTGATTACAATTACCCAGGTGGCCCCGTGGAATTGCGCGTGGAGTATTTTGAAAATCTCGAAAGTGCCACAATGAATGTCGGTGTTGGCCTGGTTCCACCAGGAGGTTAATCAAGCCGATTTTTTGGGGCATAGGAGGCCTGCTGTTGAATAGGCAGCAGGCCTCTTGTTGATTCATGGTCCAAAGTGCTTCATCATATTGTCTTCTCACTGAGGCGGTGACACCTTATCATGACCCTTGAGCAGAGTTCTCAGAGCAACATTCCCGGAGAAGCATCATGACCAATACCCTTGTCGTTGTCTTAGTAGCCATCGCTGGCGGTTTTGCCGCGGTTATCCAAGCCCAATTCAACGGTACAATGGATAAGGGCATGGGCACGTTGGAGAGCGTCTTTGTGACCTATGCCGTGGGTGGCATCGTGATCACCGTTATCATGTTCTTCATGCGCGGGGGCAATCTTGCCGCTTATCGCCAACTGCCCTGGTATGTCATATTGGCCGGAATCTGTGGCCTGGTGATCATTGGATCGCTGAGCTTCACCGTACCCCGCCTGGGGGTCGTGGGAGCAATTACGGTTCTGGTCGCCTCCCAGTTCGTATTCGCATCGCTGATCGATCATTATGGCTTGTTAGGCGCGGAAATCCGGCCGATAACCTTGCAGAAGATCGGAGGGATTCTAATACTCAGTTTGGG
This sequence comes from uncultured Chloroflexia bacterium, assembly GCA_963807975.1. GTDB lineage: Bacteria > Chloroflexota > Anaerolineae > Promineifilales > Promineifilaceae > JAACFF01. The sequence continues at coordinate 297,821 of CAWEDV010000001.1, forward strand.
CGTTTGGCTGATTATTCGTTAGCGTCAGCAGTTCTTCTTATGTAAGCACCTCTACGTCTATTCGCAGCTTCATTTTCGCAGCGACAAACTGGTGCTGGATTTAAAAAGTCCCCTGCAAAGCTGCCTGGTTATAGTCAGGCTTAGGCATGCGGCTGCAGAGTTAAATATGGAGCACTGTCTGGCAGATATTCAAACAATAGAAAAGATCACGCTCAACTATTTGCTGCATGTTCCGCGGCAGGCGGCAGGTTCACCGGAGAAATTATGGCCGGCCATTCTTTTTTTGCATGGGTGGATATGGCTCCTGGTATCTGGGCGCACCCTGGCCGGAGAAGCTCGCCGCAGTAGCGCCGATTTGCGGCGGAGGTCATTGGTTTCATGGCTTTCCAGAACAGGCGGAGCGATTGAAAAACACGCCTGTTTGGGCATTTCACGGCGCTAAGGACGCGATTGTTGAAATTGATAGAAGCAAAGAACTGGTGGAAGCGCTGCGAGAATGTGGTGGCCAGGTAAAGTTCACCATTTATCCCGTTGCCGATCATGATTCATGGACCGAAACCTATGCCAATCCAGCACTATACGAATGGTTCCTTGATAATTGAGCCTGAGACTACCATACTCACTCACTCGATACGGGTGAAGCTAGGCGCTGACGCGGAACCAACTAAAGAAATCTCCACCGGGCTGGCCGTTGCCGGTGGGGAGCTGGCCACGCAGATGATTGCCGTCGACCGGATTGCCCTCATGATTCAGGATCAGATCACATTTCAGGTTAACTTCAATATGTTGATCGACGAGATTGTCCACATTGTCGAAGAAGTTGTCAGCGAAGGCAAATACCGCTGTTCGGCGATCTTCAAGCAATATGGCCCGACCAGGAAGGGTCTTGATCTCCGCATGATCATCCCTTAATCGAGCACAAAATGTAAATTCGTTAATCCCGGCAGCAGGTCCGGCAGGTTCTATCGGAGCAGAGAAGCGAACCATAAGCCTGCCTCGATACGAACTTTGCAGACGGGCCATTGACAGCTCTCCGCCGTGAGGCCAGTTAATCCATTCGATATGCGTTCTTGGTTGGTGAATTCCCTGCAGCCGGCGGCGGCAGCGTAGATCCAGGCGCACATTGGCCGCACCCGCCTCCTGCCCATCGAAGTAAATGGCCGCCAGCGGTACCAGACCCTGACAAGAACAATCCTCCTCCAAACAAGGTGAGATTTCTCCCTGCCAACAGTGCGGATCTACCTCCTTCAGTGGTTTGAGAACTATTTTCGCTTTCTCCTGAATCCGGCTGGCCTCCACCTGATCAGATGTTCCTGAGGTACTGGAGAGCGCAGGAACGAAATGGGTGGGTACTTCACAGTAGCGAATACAGAGTATTTGGGGGCCAGGAGTCTCATCCTGCCATGCGATAGGGCAGGTCAACTCTGCATCTTCAAGCAGGATTATCTCCCGCCCACAGCCGTCAACAGCCACGCCCTTGCTGACTTTGATCACGTTCAATTGATCTGATTGTGCAAGAGTAACCTGTAGTCCACAAACTATTCCAAATCCGTGGAGCAACCGGTTATGCAGCCACTTTCGGCTGACAAAGTATTCTTGGTCGGCGTTGAAATCAGCCGCGGTCAGCATCTGGCCCGTGTAATAACGATTGCGCGCTAGCGTATGTCCCACTTGCGGAGTGCAGTCCTCATTGATTTTTGTCATCTCAACTCCCCTTTGCCTAATAAGCCATCAGATAACGTGTGTTCATCACTGCCCGCATTATACCATTGACTCCACCCACCCCTGTTTACTCAACACTCGTCACTTAGCTCTCGGCACTCCGAACTTGCCTGTTGCTACTCCTCACGCACAAGATAGTGGTCAAAGAATTCCAACGAGCGGCCCATCGCTGTATAGAAATTGACGGCGATATTGTGATTGTCTCCTTCGTAAAGATAAAGCTCGGAATGCTGCCCGGCCTCTTCCATTTGTTCTTGCAGAAGGAGTGAACCGGCCACGGGCACGGTGCTGTCTGTAGTGGCGTGATGCAGCTGCAAGGGGCCCGATATGTCCTGGAGATAGGCATTGGCGGAGATGGAGTCCCAAAAGGCTGGATTCACTTCGCGCGAGCCAAAGGTTCGCAGCAGCCACTGGCGCCACCTTGTAGGCCATCGAGTTGAGGACGGGGTTGGCGTTCGGTTGGGATCTTCAGGCGTCAGGGCACGGGCAAATAAGTCGGGATAGTCGCCCACGACCCCGCCCCAGATAACCCCAGCCTTAATGTCCTCTGAAACAACCATGGCTCGCAGCGTGATATGCCCACCCATAGAATGGCCCCACATGCCTATGCGCTGAGGATCGGCATCTGGATAACGCTTTACGGAAGCGAGCCCGTTGAGTACATCGATGGTGTAGCCGGGATTGCTGTATGGACCAGCAGCTTCCCCTTCCGAACTGCCATGCCCACGGTAATCAGAGCGAAATACGATATATCCGCTGCGCGCAAAATAGTCCACGTAATCCATATAGCGCGCGGTCGAGCGGTATTCGTCTGGCGGCACGTAGCCGTGATTGAAGATGATGACAGGCCAGCCATCTTCGGGTTTGATGCCCCAGGGTACAGTCATCAATGCCAAGATCTTATTGCCTTCTGATTGGTAGGAAATGATATAGTTTCCATAGTTCTCAGCCGGATCGAGAATTCTCTCAATCACCAGATCAGATCCTGGATACTCCTCGCGGCGCATCACTTCAATCATCAGCGGGTGCTCTGGCATTGGAGTAACGGTGGGAGTCGCAGTTGCCGTGGGCGTCCATGTCGGTGATGGAGGTGGAGTCGATGTAGCCGTGGCCGCATGCGTGGCAGAGGGTAGAGGCGTCGCGCTCGATTCTAAGGGTGGCTCAGGCTGCGCGGGAACAGCCGTCTGCGCAGTATCCTTGGCTGATGATGAAGAAACAGCAAGACTTTCCAGACCGGCTATAACCTTCTGATCGGCAGCACAAGCAGCGAGAACAAACGCAAGAAGCATCAGGTTCACGACGGTTTTGAGATTCGTTGACAGTCTGGTTGATTTGCTGGACACCAATTGGCAGCACCTTGATGGAAGCAGCCGCAATAAGATTTATTACTGTCGCTTCAGTATTTGGAATAGATTGCTGAAGTCGTCGGTCCATAAGCGGACTTCAGACAGCGTCTCAGGCCGTTGCAACGTACGAGCGGCGATAAATGGCAGCTTGAGAAATACAGGATCAGTGGTCAGCAACATCCAGATCGAATCATAACTTTGCAGACCATCTCCATTGCTGGCGATAAGCGCGGCATTCAATCCAAAAGCATCGGCCAGGGGAAAGATCGCCTGAGGCAGATCGAACAGCTTGTTGGAGACATTGATGGCAATGACGCCCCCTTCATTAAGATGGGCCAGGTAGATTTCAAATGCTTCCTTGGTCAGCAGGTGCAGCGGTATCGTATCGCCGCTGAAGGTGTCAATGACCAATAGATCGAAATTCTGTGATCCATCGCGCAGCATTTCCTCTTCCAGCGCAACCCGGGCATCTCCTTCAACCACCTGTATTTCGGCCTCCGAATCGCGCAGGTAGGAAAAGTAGTCCCCTTGCCCTTCTGCAATGGCAATGACATCAGGATTAACCTCATAAAAGCGATAAACATCGTTTTCTAAACCATACGTGCCGATGATGCCTATGCCCAAGCCAAGACCACCGACACGCAAGCCTCGCCCCCGTTTGGGATGATTGGTGATCGCTACGCCTACCCCACTTTCCGGAGTGAAATAAGCGGTTGCAAGAGCGCGAAATTCTTCAGCCGTAAATTGAAAACCATGTGCCGTTTTTCCGTGTGTTAGCTGGTTGGCCAGCAGCTCTGGCTTTTCTTCGTTGATTTGCCAGACGCGCAAAATACCGTAGAAATTGCGCGCCGTCATCTCAGATTCAACACTCACTTGGCGCATGTAGTAAACAACATACACCGCCTGCAATACAAGGATGATCAGCAGGCCTATGAGCACAGGCTTGAAACGGGGTTTGCTTTTGGACGGCGAGCGTATTTTTTTTGCTTTGCGAGCGACGGAGCTGCGATCGGGTTCGCTGTAGATGATGAACGCCATCAATGCTCCGATTAAGATCAGGCCCCACTGCAGCTCCCAAAATCCGGTTATGAAAACTGATGGCGCAATTAGATTGACAAAAATACCGCCAACGGCGCCACCGAGAGCTACCATCAGGTAGAATGCGGGCAAAGAAACAGCCGTAGGGCGCAGCCGGTAGAGTTCATTGTGGGCCAGCATGCAGCTAATAAAAAGCAGCAGTAAGAAAATAAAAATTTGGATGGAAATGTTTTCACTGGGAACGTTGAGCAGCATCCTGCTGCCCAAAGCAAGCACGATCAGCGCGATCAGATAAGCGGTGCGATTGTAGAGAAACCCGCCGGAGAAGGCGAAGATGAAAGTAAGCAGGTAAATCGATAGCGGCAGTATCCACAAGAAGGGTACAACGGCTATCTCCTGGGTGATCTGGTTGGTCATGGAGATGAGGAGGATCGTGGCACTGGCGGCTAGCCCTATCCAGAGTACATAACGACGCCATCCCAGCGACTCCTGCTCCCTGGTCTCTTTCGCTGCTAATCTTGTTGGATCCTGTCGAACTATGGTTCGCAGCCCCAGGTAAACAACCGTGCCGGCAAAAAGCAAATAGACGGTCGCCCAGAAGTAGGCCTGCGATCGGAGAGTTAAATTTGGTTCAAAGATCAGCGGATAGCTGATCAGGGCCAGCAAGGAGCCTGTATTGGACAAGGCATACAGCCGATATGGCGTTGGCTGGGGAAAATCACGGTGGAACCAGGCTTGCATCAACGTGCTGTTAGAGGCTAGCAGCAGAAATTCCAGGCCGATAATGACGAAAAGAATTCGCAGCAGATCCCACGTGGGTTGGCCGCCGCCCACCGGGCGCCAGTCCAGCCCTGGCGTTAGGGGCGAAGACCAGATCAGGGCAGCAGTCCCCAATAATAGCAGTGATAGGCCCAGCAGCAGCAGGTGGATGATCCCCTGCCAACGGCTGCGCAGTTTACCAAGCAGCAGATAGGCGTAGGCGTAGCCCGCGGTCAGCACCACCTGAGAAAAAAGAAGAATGGTTGACCAGACCGCCGTCGTTCCACCAAACCAGGGCAGCAGTATCTTGCCCAGCATAGGCTGAATGAGAAAAAGGAGGAAGGCCGAAACAAAGACGCTAATGGCGTAGAAATAATAAGGCATAGGATGATTTAACCTCAATTCATACAATTGAACAACAGTTCCCAATGCAGGCGCTGTAACCTGGGTCTGCCCCCTACAGAAGGGAAATGACGATTCCGATGATGGCTGCGCCAAGGACGAGCCAAATGGTGCTTACTTTGAAGCGAAAGAGGAGGACAGCCGCTACCAGGGCCAGGATGATGGTTGGGATATCTATGACGGCCGCCCGGCCAATGACGAGTGTCACACCGGCCATCAAGCCCAGAGCCGCGACGTTGACCCCATCGAGAAGGGCACTGGCCCAGGCGGAAGAACGCATTCGCGGCACCAAGGGATTAAGGATGGAAACAAAAACAAAAGAAGGCAGGAAAATGCCCAGGGTGGCCACAACAGCCCCTGGCACACCAGCCAAAACATATCCAACAAAAGTGGCTGTCGTTAAGATTGGTCCGGGCGTAATCTGGCCAATGGCGATGGCGTCGATGAGCTGCTGGTCGGTCATCCAGGCCAGGCGCAGGACAAGATCGTTGCGTAGGAAGGCCAGCAGGACGTAACCACTGCCATAGAGAACTGCACCAACTTTCAGAAAGAGCAAGAAAAGTTGGCCTAGATCGACGGGCGTCGATTCCTTCAGGGCCTGCAAGGGACCAGACAGTTTCAACAATGGAGAAGCAATCATGGCTGTGAAGATTTGGCGGCGGGCGAAGGTGATGATGAGCATGAAAACGGCCGTGCCGAAAAGGAGGAGCAGCTCGTTGACTCCCAATAAGTAAAGGGCAAATACGGCAAGGCCCACAAGAGCCAGGAACCAGCTCTTGGCTGCCTTACGGCCGAGTTTGATCAAGGCCTGCAAGACGATGACGATCACCACTGGTTTAGCGGCATAGAGCAGGCTCTGCCCCTGAGGAGATGCGCCGTATGTGACGTAGGCCCAGGCCAGGAGCGTGACCATGACCGCTGCCGGTAGGATGAATAGCCCACCGGCGATAATTAGACCTTTCCAACCGCCCCGTTCCTTGCCCACGTGCATGACCATTTCCGTTGAGTTTGGTCCGGGTATGAGGTTCGTGGCGCCAATGAGGTCGAGGAAATGCTGGTCGCTGAGCCAGCCGCGGCGGGTTACGACTTCATCGTGCAGCATGGCTATGTGCGCGGCGGGTCCGCCAAATGCAGTAAAACCTAGACGTAGAAAAAGGGAGGCGATTTCGCGAAGTGAAGTGGCAGACGGTTCAATCATATCTTCCCGAAGGGCTTTCATCCAGATCAGATGGGGGGCTGAAAGCCAGCGGCTATTCTATCTGCTTTTTGCTGGCTTGGGTTGCCCAAATGCAGCCAGGGCGCTGTGCATTTCCCGGAAGTAACGGTCCAGGTCACAACGGCCGTAAGCGGGAGCAAATGTGGCCAAAAGCGGCCGCATAAATTTCGGTGCCTGGGGATGAAGCAGATAGTGGATGAAGGTACCCTGGCCAAGGGCAGCCATCTCGATGGTGAAATTTGGTGAGAAACCGTGGACTGTGGTGCCGGAGAATACTGCTCTATAAGGATGCACGAATTCCGTTATCTGAAGATCAAAGCTGCCTGGTCCGAGGTGTACGTTCCATTGAGAGTTTAGGCCAATAGGATCTGAGGTCAGCATTTCGACGCGGCTGAAGATACTATGCCAATATGGCGCACACTCAAGATCGACGGTCAGGTCAAAGACATCTTCTATTATATACGGAAGAGTTGTCTGATAATCAAACAGCTCCAAGATTGCTCTCTTTTCCTTGAGCCTCCCCAGGTTCTGCTTCAACATAATCTTTCAGTCCGGCCAATAAGGCATCCATGCCTTTTCGATAGGAATTACGAACATAGACTCGGTCAAGTAGCGAACCAAGCGGACCATACTTCAATTGATAGATTGGGGACACTGTGACCGCAGTGCTGTCATTTTCGGGGGCAAGCGTGAAGCGAATATCAACCTTGGAAAAGGGAAGATTTGTTCCCGTGACGCGCATGGTCAGCGCTTCTTTTGGCTGCCAATGCACCACCTGTTCGTCAAGGAAATTGCCGCCACCTAGATCGCAGTAGCGCGTGCTGCCCAGCCCGTCCGTCTGTTCTGAGGTCGTATGCGAGGCGCGCACACCAGGATTCCAGAGGTAAATATCGCCAACAGCTGCCAGGGCCGTCCAGACATCTGCGACCGGAGCATTGATTGTGATAGATGTGGTAAATGTTCCCATTTGTTGTGTTTCTCCTTTGGGTATTCCCCTGTTATAACGCAAGAACCAGTGCCAAGTCGATGCAAAGTTGTGCCAATTAGTGCCAGCCAACTAATTGGCGAGTGGAGGAGACAGTGTCTTACCATCCTCCTAGGCCCGCCCAACGGCCATGCTTTTTCGGGACAATTCTAGATAAAAGGCTGATACTTTCCATAAAGTATGGCATTTCTGGTACAATGAGGAATAGATGTTGGCAATTTCGCGCATTATGGGAGGTGCGACATGATGAAAAAGATACATACACCTTTGATGCTGGTGATTGTTTTGCTGCTGGCTGTTACGGTCGCAGTCTCTGCCCAGAGTGAAAAAACGATCTTGACTGTTTTGGAAGAGGACGGCCGTTTTACGACCTTGTTGGCCATGATAGAACGCACGGAAACGGAACAAGCTTTCTCCGAAGGGGATTGGACGCTTTTTGCGCCAACGGATGATGCTTTCTCCAACTTGGGGCTCAACGCCGAGAATGTAGGCAGTCAAATGGGCCTGGGAGATATAGCCGATCTACTGCTTTACCAGAGCATGGGCGAAGAGGTCAGGCAGGATGCGGCGAAATTGATGCTGGGCGATGTGACGATGTCCAATGGCTGGTTAGCGGGCCTGAAATGGTACGACGACTCATTGTGGGTTAATGATATTGCTCGGGTGATTGAGGCCGATATCTCAGCCAGCAACGGCACCATCCATGTGGTCAATAATGTGATCACCCCGCCCTGGCCGCGCCAGGAAGACATGGAAGCGGCGCTAATGGCGGCAATTGAAGAGGCCAAGCTGGCCGACTTGGAAGAGGAACCTGGAGAAGAAACGCTCATCGAAGAGATCGAGGAAAGTGATGTAGCAGACGAGGAGAAAGAACCGCTTGAGGAAATCGTTGAGGAAACGGTGACCATTCCCGATGGCTCGGTGCTGGCGGTGATGGCTGCTGACGGCCGTTTTACTACGTATCTACAGGCGGTGGGCGATCTAAACCTGGTCCAGCCATATACGGAAGGGAATTGGACGATATTCGCCCCGACGGATGCGGCATTCGCTGCTGCAGGACTTGATGCCGCCAATATCAGCGACGAGGTGAGCGTCGGCCAACTGGCGGATCTCCTTTTGTACCACGCCCTGGATGAGGAAGTTGCTGTCGACAAGGCAAAGACGATGCTGGGTGACGTGGTGATGCGCAATGGCCAGATCGCTGGGTTAAAATTTTTCGACGGTTCGTTGTGGGTGAATGACAATGCACGGGTAGTGGATGCCGATCTGCGGGCAACCAACGGCATCATCCATGCCCTGAATGAAATCATCGAACGACCATGGCCGCGCGTAGAAAGTGAAGAACCGCTGGACACGAAGGATCTACCCAAGGGAGATACACCTTAACCCTAAACCTCAGAGATCTATGGAAAAGACCTCTGAGGTTCTGCGATGGATTTCGCTATCGTTGATCTTTTTTCGGTCCGTCACTACTACCGTAGCTGCGACAAGCCAAGGATCCGGGTCTTACTGCCCAGCGCCATCATAGGAATACTCTTGGGAGCTATCTTCTTTGGCGTCTTCCATGATTATGACCGCACGTTACGAATTGGCGTCGGCTTACTGGCCTTGGCCTTCCTGGCCTAGCCTATCAGTTGGGACGGTCATGATGATGGGCGCTTTGGAGAAGCGACGAACGTCCAAGCCTGTAGGCTATACCCTGGGCATTGCAGCCGGCTTCACTTCGCTGATCGCCCATGCCGGCGGACCTACAGCCTCCATTTGCTTAATCCCCCAAGCACTGGCCCGGGGCATCTTTGTTGGTACGTCATTAGTCTTCTTCACTGCGCCCAATCTGATCAAGCTAGTCCCTTACACTGCCGCGGGTCTGCTGCGTGTGGGCAATATCCCAACCATCCTCCTTCTGCCCCTGTGGGCTGTTTGGGCCTGCACCTGGGCTTGTACCTAAACCGTTGCTTTAGTGATGTCTGGATCACACGGGTCATTTATGCCCTTTTGTTCATGACCGCAATCAAATTAATCACCAGTCAGAGACTTGTAAGTCGCTTATTTACACAGTTTCGGACGCGTTTTGCTTGTTGTTTGGATTGGCACGCCATTTGACGTATACTTGAGGCAAATGAGCCAGCCATGAGTCGAGAGTTGAATTCTGGACAATTGACCCTGGGCAAGGTAAATTTTATTTGGTTTTTCGTTTATCCTTGGTTGAATGGGAAATGTTTCCGCTAATTCAAGGATGTTAGTTGTGGAGAATGTGTTAAATTGTCGAAGAAACTTTATGTAGGAAATATCTCTTTTCAGTCATCTGAGGGTGAGATAGAAGATCTGTTTGCCGAATATGGTGAGGTTGAGTCAATGGCTTGGATCACCGATCGGGACACGGGACGTTTTCGTGGATTTTGCTTCATTGAAATGGCACCGGCAGCAGCCGATGCCGCTATTGAAGCCTTGGATGGGAAAGATATGGGCGGGCGCAACCTACGGGTAAATGAAGCACGACCCAAAGAAAAGCGTTCTGGTGGCGGCGGCGGTGGCAACCGCTGGTAGTTAGCTGTCAGATAATTGAAATCAAAAGAGACCGTTTCACTTAGTGAAGCGGTCTTTTTTTATTGCGCAATCGTGACTTATCTTAGGCCGATCTATTATCTTTCGGGACTGGATTGAGGTATAATCTAGCTGCATTTGTGGGGATGCGCTGAAGCCATTCCCTCGCCCTCTTACTTTAACTTGTTGGCTGTCCTGAGTGCTCCACTGTGGCTGGCAACAGCCTGCATTCCGGCTGGCTGGCGATTCATTCTTATGGAAAGGAGATATTTAGAATGGACAAGCAGACTTTGATCGATAATCTCAACGGCGACCTGGCCAACGAATTAAGCGCCATTGCCCAGTATATTACCTACGCGGCAAAGGCCACCGGCCCCTTCCGTCCCCAGCTTGCTGCCTTTTTCCTCACGGAAGTAGCGGATGAGCAGCAGCATGCACTCTTCTTGGCCAATAAAATTGTGGCTTTGGGTGGCGAACCGGCGACGGTAGCCGCTCCGGTGCCCCTGGCAAGCAGCAACAAGGAAATGCTTGAAGCTGTTCTGGTTGCAGAGTTGCAGGCGGGCAAGGATTACACCCAACGGGCCGAAGAAGCAGATGCCTTTGGTGACAAAGGGCTGGTCGTGGCCTTGGAAGATATGGTCCGCGATGAGATGGGTCATTCAGAAGAAACTGACCGCATGCTGCGCGATTGGCCTCTTTAGCGAATACATAGCTCTTGAAATGTGGTCGACGACAAGGGTATAACACCCTTGTCGTTTTTTTGTCCAGCCTACGGTATATAAATGCCAACTTTTTGGCAGACTGACTTTCGCCAAAATAGAGGGAGAAGTTGACTTGTTACTTATGTGCAGTATTAATTCAACGCAGTAATATTAGTAGACACAATATATCTGTCGTCGATAGCAAAAATGAAGAGGGTTGAAATGACTGAGATGACCTCGAGGGAACGAGTAATTGCAGCTTTGGAGCATCGTGAGCCTGATCGAGTGCCATTCGATTGCAACTTTGTCTATGAAGGCTATCTTCGACTCAAAGAGTATCTGGGACTGGAAACCAGTAATGAGGTTACCCCTTCCAGCCCGTGGCTGGCTGTCAGTAACCCTATTGAGTTATTACTCAAACTAAATATTGACCTGTGCTATATCGGGTTGGGGAAAGTCAAAAGCACACCGGTTTTTGAATATGGGATGGAAACCTACACAGATGAGTGGGGTGTCAAGTTTCGGAAGGTAGAGCACACAGCTGGACTCAATTATGAAATATACGATCCTGTGCTTGGCAACGCTACTGTGGGTGATTTGGAGAATTATCCCTGGCCCGATCCACATGACCCTGAACTGACCAAGGGCTTAGAAGAAAAGGCCCGCAATTTGTATAAGAACACAGATTTTGCCTTGATTGGGAAATTCAGCAATTCGATATTTGAGCAGGCATTTTATATGCGCGGTTTCGAGCAAATGCTGATCGATCTGAGTTTGAATCCGGAATTTGTGGATGCTTTGATGGGCAAACTGGTAGCAATCGCCCTGGCCCGATTGCACGTCGGACTCAAAGCCTGTGGGCAGTATATCCAGTGTGTCCGTTTTGCCGGTGATGATATGGGACAACAGAATGGGCCACTGATGTCACCGCGAATGTTTCGCAGAGTGATAAAACCGCAGTTTGCCCGCTATTATAAAGAAGCCCGCGCATTGATTGACCAATACAATCCCAAGATCAAGATCATGGCCCATTCCGATGGTGATGTTTACCCTATTATTCCTGACTATATCGAAATGGGACTAGATGTGCTCAATCCGGTGCAGCCATATGTGGCTGAGATGGAACACGATAAATTGAAAGCGGAATTTGGAGATCGTTTGTCGTTTCATGCCGCTATTGATATTCAGAGAGTCATGCCCTTCGGCACGCCGGACGAAGTCAAAGCGGAGGCCATCAAGACGATGCAGATCCTTGGTCCCGGTGGCGGCTATATTCTGGCCCCAACCCATTACGTGCAAGCGGATGTGCCGCCGGAAAACATCATTGCCTTGCGCGATGCTGTACTTGAGTATGGTCATTATCCATTGAAGCAGGTTTGGTCAGCGTTGTGAATAAAAAAGAAAATAACAAATACAAAGTCTTTTCAGTTATATTGATTATCGTAATTGTTGCGATCATTTTGTTGCTGATTATTACCAGATCTTCACAAATAACACCGGGAAAAAATGTTGAAAAGATTGATTTTTCAAATTCGGCGTGGATTGAGCAGTATGTAGAAGATAACGTCGGAATATTCGGAAAAGACTTTTTTCTAAATACAGCGTTTTCATACAATAAAAGATCCAACAAGATGATCGTTACCTATGCTTCGCAAAAGAGCATTGAAGAAGCGCGCGATTATTATCTTGCTCTCCCTGGAGCGGAAAAAATTGGCCGAAATGACCAAACCAGTCTAGACATTACTGCAGAAGATAATGGTCAAAAGCTTCGAGTTTACAACTATTTTTCCCAGGTATCTCGGGTATTTGAATTGGATCTCATTCCTGATACGACCGTTTCCGAACAGATAAAAAGCGAGTTGGAACAAGCATTTCCAGCAGATGAAGTGGAAAAAATTAGTGAGATTAAAGATCTTGTTTCCGGTGAGATTTTTGGGGGATATGTGCGTTATCAGTATGATAGTCTTGATCAATATACCTATCCAGACTCGCCAATATTCTCCCGGGCCTATATCTATGATGGTACAGACGATGAATACAATAGAACGATTGATGTTTTGAAGGAAGTATATTTGAATAACCAATACGACGAAACTCAAAACACTCACCACTTTAAGATCGACGGGCAGATTGTTTCAATTAGTTCTTTTGTTACTGATGCAAATGAAAATGTTGTTTCAATTAGTATCCAAAAAGAGAAAAATGGGGAATAGAAGTAATCCAGTCGTGCAGCGGCTGCACCATGGGAAAATGGAAATTCGGCGCCGGTAGTGTTGGCGCATTCTGAGATCGGAACAAGGGGAGCCAAATTGATTATTCAAAGACTTAGCGCTTGTTCAACCCCAACCTACTTAGCTTAAACGAATAGCAACTGCCAATCATTGTTGCCTGCAGATAATGTTCACATATGTGACAAATTGGTTGACAAATGTGAAACAATCGAGTATTGTATGGTCAATAAATCAAGAATGTAAACATAATAATCACAAATGTGTACTGCTGGTGCTCTATTGTGCTAGAGGTTTAGGATTAGAGGAGGTGTCTGAGGAGAAAAGAAGAATCAATTGCTGTGCAATTAGTGTTATTGGGAAGTTGAGATCGAGTTCTTGATGAACTAAAAGTTCACTAACTAAGGAGAAAATGGAATGAAATACCGGAATTTGTCAGCCTTTCTGATTGTTTTGCTGTTCATAACGATATTGGCAGCCTGCGGCCCTACAGAAGCTGAAGAAGCAGCTCCTGAAGCTGCTCCCGAAGCAGCCGCGGATGAACCCGAAGAGATGCGTACTTACTACATGGTGTCTTCTCATCAAGCGCATCCATATTTTGCCGATTCCCACCTTGCACTGAGATACGCTGCTGAGGAATTCGACGTCAATATCATTGCCGCTGGTCCTGAAGGTTGGGACACACAAGCCCAGGCTGAAGCAATTGAAGCCGCTGTTGCCAATAAGGCAGACGGGATCATTACCAGAATGTGGGATGACTCTCCAGCGGAAGCCGTGAAGAAAGCAATGGCTGCCGGGATTCCAGTCATAATGACTGAAACCAGAACAGCGGTAAATCCTGGCCTTACATATATCGGCCTCGATAATTATCAATGTGGCCGCGATACGGCCGCCGAGTTGATTGAACGCGCCGGCACATCTGGGAACGTGGCCCTCATGGGTAATTGGGGTGCGGCCAATACAGATGCCAAGCTCCAGGGCACCAAAGATTTTCTGGCGGAAAACTCTGACTGGGTAGTTGTAGTCGAGGCTGATGACAAAGCGGCAACGGCCGATGCCATCGAAGCAGCAAAGAGTGTTTTCAATAACTATCCCGATATTGATGCGGTTATTGGGCTAGATTCCAGCTCCGGCACCGGGATTGCGACAGCGATGGAAGAACTTGATATTGAGCCAGGTTCCGTGAATGTTGTTGTCCATGACCGGGAACCAGCTACATTGGAATACATCGGCAAGGGCTACATCGATGCCACACTGATCAACAAGACGGCTACCGATGAGTACATGGCTATATTGCTTATGGAAGATTGGAACAAGGGCGGCTTGAAGAACATCCCGATTTCGTCAGACAATGAAGCGGCAACTGTCAACCCGCTTCCAGAAAATATGTACAATACAGCGGCGGTCATTGATGCCGACAATGTTGAGTACTTCATTGCTGAGAATATGCCCACTATTGATACCAGTCTGTACAATTACTAAACACATGACACTCTAGCAATTAAAGTCGAAAGGTGCAGCACAGCTATGCCTTTCGACTTTTTCGTATTGACAGAGAAGTACAGATATAAGTAGAAGCCTTCTGGGCCACCATAGAATGAGAAAGTTCAGTTAGGAATGAGCGAGTGAGAATCCTCACTCCGACAGGCTGGCATTTGAGGATACTTTTTCATCTTATTCATTTGCAGCAGACCAATCGTCAAGTCCATAGCATTAGCACATTCCGAGAGGAAAGCAGTGGGAGTGAAAAATGGTGCCAAATTCAGTTGATGGCAAAACAAAGGCGAAATTAGCACCCGCCTTTAGAGATGACGACTTCATTCAAATCCATGACATTTCAAAATCCTATGGCATTGTTAAAGCGTTGAAGCATGTCAATTTTGGAATTACAAAAGGTGAGGTCCACACGCTGCTGGGTGAAAACGGCGCTGGAAAATCTACGCTGGTGAAGATCATAATGGGCGAAGAAACGCCTGATTCTGGCGTAATTCAAATTGATGACAATGAGATCACAAACTTTTCACCGGATTATGCTCATAATCTGGGCATATCAATGGTACACCAGGAGTTGGCAGTTTTTGATAATTTGACAGTTGCCGAAAACATTTTTCCAACCCGCTTCTTCACCAACAAAATTGGCGCCATTAACTGGAACGCATTAAGGAAACGCGCTGATGAAAGTATCGATGTTTTTGATATCGATATCGAGCCAAACCAAAAAATGGATTCTCTCACGCTTGCTCAACAGCAGATGGTTGAGATCCTGCGCTGCATAAGTGATAACCAGCGCATAATTCTGCTTGACGAGCCGACCTCCGGTTTAAACAACGATGAAACCGAAAAGCTCATGGACATCATCCGTGACTTACGCGACAAAGGCATCACCTTCATTTACATCTCCCACCGCATCAACGAAGTATTGGAAATTAGCGACAAAATTACTATTTTGCGCGATGGAAACTACATTCGTACCTTTTTCAATGACGAAAACCTAACCGAGGATGATCTGGTAAACGCGATGGTTGGACGTGAGCTGTCGGAAAGCCTTTATTCCAAAAAAGAATTCTTTGATGCAAGCGCCAACCCTGTTCTATTTAAAGTAGAAGGTTTAGCAAAGAAGAATGCGCTCAATCCGGCTGGGTTTGAACTTCGAAAAGGGGAACTGATCGGCTTTTTCGGCCTCGAGGGATCTGGATTGAATACAGTATCGCGCATGATGTACGGACTTGAAGGTAGGGATGCTGGCGAGATCATCTTTAAGAACAAGAAAATGCGTAAAGTAACTCCTCAGGAGTTCATCAAGAACAAAATTCTTTTCCTCAACAATAATCGAAAACAAGCAGGACTGTTATTAAACAGTGCAACTGTTGATAACATGATGATGCCCAAGATGGATGAGCTTTCGGTCCTAACTATCATGAAAAACAGTGCGATCGCGGAGTACGCTGAGAAATTCATCAATCTTTTCTCCATCGTTATTCCGAGTATCTTCGAGAAGCCACGCAATCTCAGCGGAGGTAACCAGCAGAAGCTCATGTTCTCAATGTGTATTGGCACAGAACCTGAGTTAATGATCGTGAACGAACCGACACGCGGCATCGATGTGGGCGCGAAGAGCGAGATCCATAAATTTGTATTGAATGCGTCAGCGCAGGGAATGGGGTTTATAATTTTTAGCTCCGACCTTCCCGAACTCATGGGTCTATGTGACAGAATCTATGTCATGAAGAGCAAAACTATCGTAGGTGAGCTGCAAGGCGATAATATTACTGAAGAAGCTATTCTTGCATTAGCCTGCGCGTAATAAGAGTTAGGAGGTATTAGCAAATGGCTAGTTTGCCTTTATCGACAGCACCATCCATCAGCAGAAAAAAGAAGTTTGACTTCAGCTCGCTAACCATCATTTTCTTAACCATTGGCCTGTTTCTGTTTTTATCCCTCACCAGCGATACTTTCTTTACCTATAGAAATATCTACTCCATTTTATATGGAGTATCATTCCAATTCATTGCCATTATTGGTTTTACATACCTGATGATAATTGGCGAGATTGACCTATCGGTCGGTTCGGTCTACGCCTTTTCCGGTATTTTCATGGGCTATCTGATGGTCATAATGAAACTGCCACTTATTCCGGCAATGTGTATTTCCCTGCTGGTCAGTACTCTCATGGGAATGATTACGGGGTTTCTAGTCGTAAAGTTCAAGTTAAATTCCATGATGGTGACCATTGCGACTCTGACCCTGATCCGTGGCTTAGCATCTAACTTTGTAAAACGTATGTATGGCGCGACCTATCCGACTGACATGCGGCATCTCTCCAAGATTGAATTTGGTGATATTTATCTGACAATCATCATCACGATTGTGCTGGTTGTTGTTCTCGAAATACTTCTCAAAAAATCTTCCATATTTAAAAGGATGTATTTTGTTGGTGAAAACCGCCAAACCGCAAGAATCTATGGCATTAAGTCCGATAGAATCATCGTATCCTTGTTTGCACTTTCTGCTCTGGCTGCTGCTGTTGGGGGGATCTTAATCTCCTCCAGGGTGACATACGCAGATACGGCCATTGGATTGGGGCTTGAGTTCCATTTTCTCACGGCGGCGGTACTTGGGGGCGCCAGCCTTTATGGTGGAAAGGGTAGTGTGCTTGGTTCCTTTTTTGGCCTTATCTTCTTGGCTACTATTCTCAACGGTATGATCATTTTCAACATTGAACCGCTTCTGCAACAACTTATCATCGGTATCATTCTCATTGGAGCTGTTTTCGTTGATACACGTCTGAATAAGGACAATTAGGGATAAGTAGACTCATGGCTCAGAAATTATCAATTCTTAATAAGAACGGAAGACTTTCCGGCGTTTTTAAGAGAAACGAAGCAGTATCGGTAACCCTTGCTGCCTTTCTTTTCATCATGCTCATCTTAGCCAGACCTAATTTTATGGATAGGGTGAATATCGAATCCGTTCAGACATCTATCGCTCCTTATGGAATCATGGCAATTGGCATGATGATGCTTCTGATTTCAGGCACATTTGATTTGTCTGTTGGCTCAACGATGAGCCTGGGAGGACTTGTCTCCGCAATAAGCCTGACGATGGGTGCGAACCCTGTTATAGCCATTCTTGCCGGCGTATTTGCTGGGGTACTCGTCGGGTTGATTAACGGAGTGATCGTGGAGATCGGAAAAGTCAATGCGTTAATTGCCACAATCGGCACAATGTATATTGTCAGAGGTATTAGTGAAATTGTGTTGGTAGGTCGCGGACAAGCCGGCTATACAAATTTTCCTGAAAATTTCAATAACTTGGGGAGAGGTCAGTTCCTGGGCGGCTATTATATGTTCTGGATTCTGATTGTACTCGTCATCATATTCCAATTTGTCCTGAGCTATACGAAGTTCGGGCGTAAGCTTTATTTCATAGGTGGCAATTATAGTGCTGCGGAGAAACTAGGGATCAACTCCCGGAGAATTAGGATTATTGCTTTCACATTAACCGGAACCCTGGCAGCTTTCGCAGGAATTCTTGTTACGGCAAGGGCCGGGATTGCAAACCGGTACACGGGAGTCAATGCCAATGTGGATATTATTATTGCCTGCATCATTGGCGGGGCTTCATTAGCTGGCGGGCAAGGCTCCATTATCGGTGCTATTGCCGGCACAATATTCATGGCGCTTATGTCTAATGCATTCAATCTTTATGCCATTCCGCCACAGTGGCAGAACATCATGGTAGGTATTATTCTGCTCATTGTCATTACGGTAGATGGTTATGTTTCTCTTTCCAAGCAAAAGAAGCTTGGCAAAATTTAGCGAAGATTTTCTGATCACTGATAAATAGGAGTGAAAATGTATTTACTAGGGATTGATATTGGAAGCACGGTGCTAAAAGCTGCCATCTTTGATCTTGAAGGTAATGAATTGGGCGTGTATGGAGAACTTGCCGAAAACCATTCACCCAAACCCGGCTACTACGAGCGGGAGATGGACGATTTATGGGCCGCGAATGTGGGCGCAATACAGGGCGTGATCAAAAATGCGAAGATTGATGGTAGAGATATAGTGGCCATTTCGTTAACTGGGCACGGTAATGGGGCACACCTGCTTGATGCCGAACGAAAACCTGTCCGGAGAACGATCGAAGGTGCTGACAACCGTGGTCTTCCGTACACGGAAATACTGGAAAGCGAGGGCTACTATGAAAAGGTTCACCCGCTGAACATGCAGGTACTCTGGCCAGCATTATCCTTTGTCGTGATGCGTTGGCTCAAAGAAAATGAGCCGGAAGGCTATCACAAGACCAAGTATTTCCTAACCGCTCACGATTATATTCGTTTCAAACTTACAGATAAATTACGATCGGAAATATCCATTATTTCCGGCACAGGGCTCATTAATACAAAGGAGCAGCGGATTGACCGTGAGATGTTAAAGATGGGTGGAATTGAGGAAGTTGCTGATATGATTCCACCGCTGGTCGGTTCTTTTGATGAAGCAGGAACAATTACGAAAGAAGTGGCGGAACAGCTGGGGCTTCGTGAGGGTGTTCCCGTTTTTGGGGGTTGTTACGATATCGATGCAGCGTCTCTGGCAACTGGTTCAATTGACGAAACTAGAATTTGCATCATTGTAGGAACCTGGGCCAACAATCAATACATCGGAAAAACGCCGATAGTCGCGAAAGAATTTTTCTCAACTACTGTTTTCGCCCGACCTGGATATTGGTTAATGTTAGAGGGCTCTCCCACATCGGCAAGCAATCTGGAATGGTTTATCGGCGAATTCCTCCCCGAAGAAAAGAAACAAGCCCAAGCCGCAGGACAAAGTGTGTATGATTTATGTAATCGTGCCGTTCAAGATGTGAAGCCTGAGGACTCTGATCTTGTTTATCTGCCCTTCCTATATGGGAGCAATGTCAATCCCTTTGCCCAGGCCAGTTTTATTGGATTACAAGGGTGGCACAGCCGCAAGCATGTGATTAGGGCAATCTATGAAGGAATATGTTTCTCCCATAGATATCACATAGAGAAGCTGCTTAAATATCTGACGCCACCGCAAGCCGCCAGAATCGCTGGTGGCGGTGCAAAGAGTGATGAATGGGCCCAAATGTTTGCCGATGTCCTGCAGATACCAATAGAAGTCACCAAAACGAGCGAGCTCGGTGCGCTTGGCGCAGCCATTTGTGCGTCAGTAGGCGCTGGGTATTATGCCAATGTTGACGATGCAGTTGCAGGAATGATCAAGATCACGAAAGTGTTTACTCCGGCTAAGGACAGAAAAGAAATCTACGATAAGAAATACAACCGCTATATCGAG
Source organism: uncultured Chloroflexia bacterium (assembly GCA_963807975.1). GTDB lineage: Bacteria > Chloroflexota > Anaerolineae > Promineifilales > Promineifilaceae > JAACFF01. The sequence goes on from CAWEDV010000001.1 coordinate 317,583, forward strand.
GCGACAAAAGCACTTGATGGTTATTGGGTTCAATAAAGTTGAACGAGAAGCATTGGAAATGGCCGAGGTGCGTCAGAATAATCTGGCACACTGAGCTGTTTTGAGCGATTACAAATAATTTACACTAGACCCTTGGAGGTATTCGATGTCTGAAAAAATGCGTTGGGCTATCTTGGGAACGGGCGCCGTTGCCAATCGATTTGCAGTTTCACTGAATAATATTTCTGACCAGGCTGAACTGGTGGCAGTCGGTTCACGAAACCTGGACACAGCCACCGCTTTTGCCCAAAAATATAACATACCCACAAATCATGGCAGCTATCAGGCCGTGGCCGATGATCCAAACGTTGATATCGTCTATATTGGCACCCCCCATCCCGTGCATCACAGAGATGCCAGAATGAGTCTGGAAGCGGGGAAACATGTGCTTTGCGAAAAAGCTTTTACCATGAACGCAGGCGAAGCTGAGGATCTGATCAACCTGGCACGAGAGAAAAATCTTTTTCTCATGGAGGCGATGTGGACGCGCTTTTTCCCAATCCAAGTGCGCATCCGCGAGATCTTGGCAGAGGGGCTGCTAGGTGAACTACAGGGTCTTATTATTCATCATGGCTACATTGGTTTACCTGAATTGGGTGAGAGCTATGCACCTGAACTGGGGATGGGAACATTCATGGACCAGGCGCCTTATGGGGTTAGTTTTGCCTATTCTGTATTGGGTCCACCAAGCCGCACGGCCATCATTACCACCTTCGGGCCAGAAGGGATCAATTATCAGACATCAGGTGTCTTTGAGCACGAAGGCGGCAAATTGACCACGTGGATGGCTTCGCGCACCACAGTTGATGTCAAAGAAGCGATAATCGTAGGATCTGCGGGCAAAATTGATGTGCATGCACCGTGGTACAAACCCACATCCATGACGATGCATATCAAAGGTAAAGATCCTGAGACCATCGAAATGCCACTGAACGGCTATGTAGGATATGAGTATGAAGCGATGGCCGTCATGGAAGCTATCCGGGTGGGAAAGATCGAATGCGAAATCATGCCACTGGATGAAACTCTGGCTATTATGAAAACAATAGACGGCATGCGAGCACAATGGGAATTCTGATCGCCGGCTAGACTTTTAGGCAGCGGGCCAACGAGGCAAATGAATATGACGACAAGGGTGAATCACCCTTGTCGTTTTTCTTGGTCAGCAAGCGATATATGAGCGCTGTCAAGAGGGACGCGGATTGATCTACTTTTTCCGCGCTTGTCCTTATTAGTTGAAAAGGTTAGCATATTCCAGTCAAAAAATAATATTTGGCTGACAAAGTTGTATAATCATATAAGTCTGCCAAGACTAAGCAGTAAACTTTGAAAAATCGGGATGATAGGTGCTCGCGTGAAAGTTGGAATAATCAGTGCGATCAATGCACAGAAAAGTAAGATTAATTGGGGTGCATCGCCGGTTGATGCCTATGTACGCTTCTTGAGAAGTACCGGAGCTGAGTTCGACTATGTTGGTTATGAGGCGACATTGGGACAGCTTCCGGAAACACCCGAAGAATGTGACGCTTATGTGATCACGGGCAGCCCCAGCGGCGCGTATGACTCGGATCCGTGGATCGTAGCTCTGCGAGAATTCATCCGCGAAGGGGCTGCGGCAGGGTGCAAGTTTGTGGGCATCTGCTTTGGACACCAGATTCTGGCCCAGGCTTTGGGTGGCGAGGTGCAGAAAGCCAATGTGGGCTGGGGCCTGGGACTCAAAAGGCAGGCGGTGATAGCTCAGAAACCCTGGATGAAGGGGCAGCAGGAAAAGATGGACCTCTACTTCGCCCACCAGGACCAGGTCATAGTCCTTCCGCCAGGCGCCGAACTGCTGGGTGGCAGCGACTTCTGCCCGATCGGCATGTACGCCATTGACGAACAGATACTGGGCATACAGGGACATCCTGAATTCACCGAACGTCATATTAGAGATGTGATTGTGCAGAGGGAACTCCATGGTTTTCAGGACGAAGCACAGGCTGCAGAGGCGTCCCTGCAATATGGCCAGCCCGACGGAGAGATGGTTGCGAAATGGATTGTCAATTTTTTAAGTTTGAATGAAGGAGAGCAATGAGCGAAAAAATTGTGAAGAGCGATCAGGAATGGCGCGAGCAGTTAACGGATGAGCAGTACCTTGTCACTCGCAAGAAGAGCACAGAACGGCCGTTTACGGGTGCATACAATAAAGTCAGCAAGGAAGGCGTTTTTCGATGCGTGTGCTGTGGGCAAGAACTATTCTCCACGGGCGAAAAGTATGATTCGGGGTCGGGATGGCCGAGCTTCTACGCTCCGACGGAAGGAGCAGCCGTGCGCCAGGAGTTGGACCGCAGCCATGGCATGACGCGGGTAGAGGCGATTTGCGACAGCTGCGATGCGCATTTAGGGCATGTTTTTGATGATGGGCCGCAGCCGACGGGGATGCGATTTTGTATTAATTCAGCGGCTTTGGAGTTTGAATCCTCAGAAGAAGATTGAGATAATTGTCCTGGGTAAGCCAGTTAATTCACGTACAATGATCCACCAGGATGGTGGCGCTACGAGTTTGGCGCTCCAAAAGTGGCCGAGGTCTATTCAGGGTTCCCGATAGAAATCCCTGATCAGAATATAGATGCCACCAAATAGGGATATCCAGCAATTTGAGCTATATCTTCTTGTACCAGTCCTGCTCCACCGGCTGCGCTGCATAGATGCTTGTCCAGGGGGATGCATACTGCTCCACAATCTCGTTTAATTGTGCCAGGCGCGGAACGGCCGTATCCCTCAGAAATTGCGCTTGCCCACTCTCATTCAGGGTCATGCCTTCTTTCCAAATAGCTCGACCAGCGAGGTAGCCGGACGCTCCGCCCCGGCAGGCGGCTCTTAGCTGGCGGGCGAAAGTCGGGAAGTCGACGCCGGCGCTGAGTAGAACCCAGGGTACGGCAATGGCATTACTCAGTTCGCGGCACGCTTCCTGCCATACTTCTTCATCTTGTTCTTCAACAATATCCAGCGGAAACTCGGCCTTGAGGATGTCGATACCCAGTTGGCTGAATCGTCGCCCCGATTCAACGACGACACGGCGGCGTTCAGCACCGGACACGCCGTAGCTGATCGGTTCGGCGAACAAGGGCAGATCATATTCGGCGCATGCGCTGACCAACTTGGTTATGAACTCCTCTTGGGCCTGGGCCATCTTGCGATCGTCGGGATGGTAATGGCAATAGACTTTAACGGCTGCTCCACCCGCCCTCTTTATCTGTTCCACGCTCCAACCAGCTATAGCCCGGGACGGTTGTGCTGGCGATGCATAGTCACCATCCTCAATACACATAAGCAGGCCAATATGACCCGGTAATGCATCCTGCATAACCGCGGGCGCCAGAGCAAAAACGGGATCAAGCAGCAACGCCGATACCGCAGATGAGAGATGCTTGATCAACTGCGACTTGACGCCAACTATCTCATCATAACTAACCGAGGTAGGATCAGCAGGCCGGATTGTGACCTTCATGTCTATCCCATGATCAATGGCCAAGATAGAGAAATTATGGTTTCGGTCCGAGGTTACAAGCAGACCGCGGCGTTTACCAGGGGAAAGCGGAGTGAAGTTGGTTTTCATAATGTCCATATCTTTGCGTTTCAGGTTACAAATTGCGCATTCTATTGAAACGAAAAGTATACCTGTAATGGGTCCGAAGTCGATACCAATCACTATCTTCTGACCGCTGCGAACCAGGTCTCGTTTGGAAATCAGATCTGGCGTATGGAGTATAGGCCACTTTTGCTAGAGATGCCTGTTAAGGAACTGGTAAATCGCACGAAGCAGGGAGTGAATAGGCGAAATTTTTAGGAATTGTTTAGGAATCTTATTGATTAGTATGTTGCATTCTGGTACCCTTTAGTCAGGTTTGTAAAAAAATATTTGTGGGTGTCAATTTGGATCCCAGATGCTTTGACCTGGAACTTAAAATCATATACTGAGCATCCGCTTTGTCTTAGCGCTCTGCAAACCCTGTCTTTAGAAAGTTTCCATTTTCATCATCCAAGGAGGATAATTCATGGAACAATTCACAACACTTACCTCAAGTCCATTTTGGACCCTTATTGTCAGCATTCTATATGCGCTGGTCATACTCATTGTTGGCTATATCGTGGCCCGTATCTTGGCCAGTATCACACGAAGGATCCTGAAACGCATCAATCTTGACGACCGCCTTGCTGACTCATTGAGCGATACGGAAGAACCGCGCAGTTTTGAAATAGAGGATATTTTTGGCAAGATCGTGTTTTGGCTGGTGATGATTTTCGTCATCGTCGCTGCACTAGATGCCTTGCAGCTTGACTCCGTTTCGGAACCGCTTGGACTTTTCCTAAACCAGTTGACCACAACTTATGTGCCGGCACTGTTGCAGGCTGGCCTTCTGCTGCTTATAGCCTGGATCCTTGCCGCAGTAATGCGCCTCTTGGTACGCAAAGTAGGCAAAATGCTGAAGCTTGACGATCGTCTTTCCAAGCATGCAGCACTAGAAGAAGGAGAGCAGGTCAGCATAGTCGAACCGCTCGCAACCGCAGTCTACTGGTTCGTCTTCTTGATCTTCATCCCCCCGGTATTGGAAGCATTGGGCATCCGGTCGCTTGCTGTGCCCTTGACCAGCACACTAAATGATATCTTTGGCTATATCCCAGCCATTTTGTCGGCAGCCATCGTAGCCATCGTCGGCTGGTTCCTGGCTAGAATCATTCGCAATATCGTCACAAATTTACTGCAAGCCATCGGCACGGACAGGCTTGGCCAGCGAGCGGGACTCTCTGAAGATCGAGCATTGTCGGATATCCTGGGCACGGTTCTCTACGTAGGGATCATTATCCTGGTAATCATTCAGGCCCTGGATCAGCTCAATATTGATGCCATCTCCGATCCTCTTAACAGCATGTTGATGATCATGCTCGACGCCATCCCTGCAATCTTGGGCGCGATCGTCATCCTCTTGCTTGCTTACTTCATTGGCAAGATCGTTTCCGGTCTGGTGAAGACACTGTTATCGGCCGTGGGCTTCGACACGCTGCCCGAAAAACTGGGCTTAAAGTGGAGCGCTACGCGCACCCCATCGGACTGGGCAGGCTGGTTGGTCTTGATCCTGATCATGATCTTCGCTGCCACAGCGGCGGTTGAACTGCTGGGCTCCGCCTTCCTGGTGGATGCGATGGATATCTTCATTACCATGCTCTGGAACGTCTTCCTGGCGGCGATTATGTTCGCCTTTGGCCTCTATTTTGCCAATCTAGCCTACAAGATCATCCTAGAAACAGGAACGGACAATGCCCTATTCATGGCGCGCATGGCTAAGGCCTTGGTTATCATCTTCGCAGCGGCGATCGCCCTGGGACAGATCGGCATTGCCAAGGAGATCATCAATCTCGCCTTTGGCATTTCACTCGGAGCGCTTGGGTTGGCCTTTGCTTTGGCATTCGGCCTGGGAATCGGGCTGAGCAAACGCGATATTCCTGGTCGTGAGGTAGACGATCTGATCAACAAGTGGCGTACACCACCTGCCGCGGTAAGTGAAGAAGCAGCCGTTGACGGCGAATAAATGCTCGATTAGTTTTCCCGGAAACTCCTAGTTTCCGGGAAATTCATGCGCAAAAATCCCTCTTTTTTCACGCTAGAATGATTAAAGAGCTATTGAGGATCAATAGCTCTTTTTTTTATGATTAGTTTATAGGAACGTTTCTGGCGGATAAGCGCTTCGCTTAAGGTGTCTCGGAAATTACGGCTTATTGTGACCGCTTATCAGGTCAGATAAGCAAAACCTATAGTCAATACCTATCAGAACTATTGACGGTGTATCAGAATTTCTTATACTATCTATTAGAGGAAGTCTCGATTCACATATGTCGTTGTAAACGGTAAGGGATGAAAGTGGGCCAGTTTTATACTCTGCTGCTGCAAATATTGACCCAGATCGGCGGTGGTCCGGAAGCACCCGAGAATAATTTGGTGCGCTTTGCACTGCCTGCCATTTTCTGGGCCATCCTGCTGGCTGTAGCCTGGTCACGCCAACGTCATGGGGACTACCCGCGCGAACGTCTTCTGGTCTGGGGTTTTGGTCTCGCTTTGTTCCGCGAACTCTTTATGCTGGGCCATTTATCAGAAAAACTCATTGGTGGTCCGGGGCACGTAGATCACTCCAGTTTTGTCGAGCCTTTGGAACATTTCCTGGCCATAACAGCGATTGTCGTTATTTCCGCAGCCTTTCTGCGTTATATTCTCGACGATCCTGTCCTGCCCCGTCGCTATTTGTATATTGGACTGGGTGTCATTGGCATTGGCTATTTTGCAACCGCCTTTTGGTGGCCCAATCAGGCGCTTGTTGATTCCAGCTCGCGTTTTAATATGACAATGCCCGCTTTTATGCTGCATACCGCGGAGCTGATTTTAATTGGCGCGGCCATAGTTATCTTGATCAGAAAGAAAGGGTGGCTGCGAAATACGGTGCTTATCGGCTTGTCCTTTCTATTTATTTCGGAATTGATTAACTTGTTTAATTATTCGACCGCCCACGTTTATGGACATGTCTTGTGCCCCATTGGCAATAATCTTCACATATGGGCCGTGCCGATTTTTGGCTTCGTTTATTTGCGCGAGCAAAGCCTGGAAAAGAATAAAGCGGAGTCAGACTTACGCGCGTATCAAGGCCATTTGGAGGTACTGGTGGAGCTACGCACGGCCGAACTCAAGAAAGCCAACAAACAGCTAGAACGGACGGCTGTGTTGGAGGAACGACAACGAATTGCTGCCGAAATGCACGACGGACTGGCTCAAACCTTGAGCTCCATGGGGCTGAAGACCGGCCAAGCGGCGGCCATGCTGCAAGACGGGAAAAGGGAAGCTACAATCGGCGAGTTAGACGAAATGCAAGATATTATTGCGCGAGCAGTGAGCGACGTGCGCCGATCCATTGCATCCTTGCAGCAAAACCCCCAACCCAGACAATCGCTGCAGGATGCCCTGCGGCAGCTTTCTCCTGAAGCCGGAGCCTGCTTACGGAAACCAGATATCATTCACGTTATGCTAGAGGAACCATTCATCATCAACGTCCATGATCAGGAGCAAATTCTACGCGTGGTACAGGAAGCATTGTTAAATGCCTGCCGTCACTCGCAAAGTGCGCAGATTCGGATCGACCTCGGACGCGTCGCAGGAGGCTTCATGATCACGGTTCGTGATCAAGGGCGTGGATTTGATCCGCTTCATGTGTCAGAGAACAATGGCCATCATTTTGGTTTGAGCATTATGCGCGCCCGAGCCGCACGCATCAACGGCCAACTGCAAATCATCTCAGCTCCGGGCGAGGGAACGACTGTCCGTCTTTGCTGGCCCGCCGAATTCATCCCGCCCAACGGAACAATTACCCGACCAGACAACGAGCCAGTGGTACGAAAATGAGCAGACTACGCGTATTACTGGCAGATGACCACGAGCTATTTCGCGATGGTTTGGCAAATATCCTCCATGCACAGCCCGATTTTGATGTCGTAGGGCAAGCCAGTGACGGGTTGGAAGTGGCCGTCAAGGCTGAAAAATTAAACCCCGATATGATCTTGATGGATATTGGCATGCCCGGCTGTGATGGCGTCGAAGCGACCAAGGTCATCAAAGAGAAACTCCCCAAAGTTATCATTGTCATGTTAACCGTCCAGGCCAACGATGAACAGTTGTTCGAAGCAATCAAAAATGGCGCCCAAGGATATTTACTAAAGAACATACGGTCCAAAGAGCTGCTGTCGATGCTGCGTGCAGCCGCACGTGGGGAAGCGGCCATTACGCCCGTTCTCGGCGGACGGATGCTTGAGGAATTCCGCCGTCTTAGCAAGCGCCCGCCGCGTATTCCCGAAGAGGAAATCATGGCCTTGACCTTCCGCGAACAGGAAGTCCTGAGCTTGGCGGCTACCGGGGCAACTGATCAAGAGATCGCCCAGGGGTTGACGATCAGCATCCACACCGTAAAGAGCCACATGCGCAATATCCTGGCCAAGCTGCAGTTAGGTCACCGGCATGAAGCGGCCCGATTTGCACTTCGCGAAGGGCTAATCGATCCGCCATAGCGTTTACCAGCTCCCTTTAGAACTAGTTCCTTCTCCCCCCTTCATCACTCACAAATCATCCCCTGCGGCAATTGTGACCGATTGTGTCGCTGTGCCTCAATGCATTACCCTAATAACAGGGATAGATGCATGGGGACTGCGAATGGCCAATAGAGTAATCACAATTATCTTGGGAGATTCCCTTTTCATGGAAGGAGTCGCCGTCAGTTTGTCGAGATGCACGGATCTGGACCTGATTCGAGGCGAATCAGGTGACTCTGTTACCTGGCAGCACTTAGACTCCCTTGACCCAGATGCCATTCTCTTCGATTTGGAAGCGCCCGGCTCCGCACACATCTTGTCCTTATTAAAGGAACGACCCGGCATTCTACTAATCGGCCTCGATCTGGCCTGCAACCGGGTGATCGTGCTTAACAGTCGCCAGCAGTTCACACCTACCATGCACGATCTGTATCAGATGCTTGAGAATGAGGTAGACAATCAACTACGTTTCACCCACGAAAGGGAGCTGGCCAAATCCGTGGAAACGACGCAGCCTGTCCAGCCCATCTCACCGCGATAGTCTTATTTTTGTGTTCGTCCTATAGTGGACGGGGAGGATTTTGGTCATGAATCGCAAGATTGTATTGGTTCTGTTAGTCGTGCTGCTGTTGGCAGTTTTCGCCATCGCCCAAGCACAGAGCAATCCTGAGAACCCACATGGTGGTCCGGGATTGCATCAGACAACCCTTATTGCTGACAAGACGATTGATGCCGGCACAGTCAGCATGTGGAATTCGCCAAAGAAGTTTATGTTACATATTGACACGAAAGATGGCTGGCTGATTAGTAAGACGGCGATTTATGTCGGCTATCCCGAGATTAAAAAAATACCGATCACAAGAAGCGGCAACCCGGTTCCAGGTCGCTTCCCTTATCGAACGAACTATCGCAGACCGCAGGACCATCATGAGTTGGTTTTAGACCTCAAGGAAGACCTTGGTTTCAGTTGGGGCAGCCAATACAGCGAAATGCGTACTCCCACGGTAACTGTATATGTTGACCTGGTTAAGTACACCAAGAAGGGGAAAAAGACCAAGAGGGTCAAGGGCAAGGCTTGGGCCTATGGCCCCTTTGCTTTCCCAGTGAAGAACAGCAAACAGTGGGGCTGGTACATGAACTACCGGCTGGCTCATCCACAGCGGGGCCATTTTGTCGATGCCCCGGTTATCGGTCTCGGCTATCGCGGGCCTACACAAGATGGTGTAACGGACAGTGATGAAGGAGAAGGTGGTTTCCTCTTCTTCCCAGACGAAAGTATTGAATTTAGTGTCGGCAATCTTGTTTTAGGTAGTGCTGCGGCAGGCAAGAAGGTCTCGCCACTCGATCTATACCCTGGAGGTGGCACAGACGAACTGGAAGACAATCCGGTAATAAATGTGGCCCGGCTGCTGCAAACCCTCGATATTGATCGATCAGACGGAAAAATCGACATAAACGGAACCGCCGTCTGCGTCAATCTGGCCATGAGCGAGTTAAACATTGACGCAGTAGACTTTGGGTCAGATCAAGAGGTGAATGCACTGCTTGAGGCAACAGTCGCACATTGTGCGAATCTTTACCCCACGCCGATCACTCTGGATGCGGTCTCGGCTACCGATGCCAAGGGGAACTTGGAAGCGGGCCTCAACGCCAGCGGTATCTTCCGCAAGAATATTTCCAAGACCGAAGATTTCGGCGAGGACAAGCAGAAACTCGAGGTAATGCCGGTCTATCTGCCGCCCTTGAGGTCCAACGGCGATCCCTCTTACTGTGACAGCAATGACAATGGTGTCTATGACGAAGAGATCGACCCGATAGGCGTTCCATATGAAGAATGGCGCATGAACGGAGATCCTGAAGGTTTAGAGTGTGATCCCCGGGTTGATGGCGAGGCTTGCATCGTGACTGAGCTTGAATGTCGTGACGTGGCCAAGCCGATTGTCGTCACCTACCGTGAAGGAATCGACATCTACGATTCGACCAAGGTCACCGAAGAATTCTGGCCTGGCCGTTTTTCAACCGACATTGTAACGGCAGTCTCGCGGGATGATGGCACAACCTGGAAGCGGATGAATGTATCGCGCATGGCTGATCTCTCTTCGTTTGATCTGCAGACAGGCGAACCTTTCCCGGGCACAAGCAGTTCTCCATACCTGAAGATTGACGACAACTACATTCTCAACGTTTGGGAAAGCAAGTTCTGCCGCAGCGGCACGCCGCGCTATGCTATACAGACCTGCGATGATCCAGACACAATAGAAGTCGAAACCCCGGATACAGGATGCGCCGAGTACTGCACGGGCAACCCAGATAATGGTACAGAAGCGTGTGAAATCGACTATCCCTATGATGACGATTACTTCCAAACCGATATTTGGGGCGTACGCGGACAGCAGCAGTCGGTAGATTACAATGAGGTTGACGATGTGGCTGAATTGGGCGTTGGTGAGATTCCTTTCTCATGCCTCTGGGCAGCGCGTGGCGTTATTGTCACGGAGAGGGAACTATCTGAGGGAACCTTCGATTCATTGGAATTGATCGACGATCCCGATACGGAAGAAGATGAGACCCTAGAGATCTACCTGGGCGATATCGTCTGGTTCAAGCCCGAACGCTTAACCTCCGGAAGGCGTGACGCATATATCCCAGCAGTCGGATCGGCTCGTGGAGCCGGTTTTGCCATTGCCTGGCAGGAAGATCCATCTGGTCTGCGGCCCGGAAAGGGCAAGGGCCCGGGCGAAGGTTGGTCAGGTGCCATCTCGAATAATAAGACAGACATTTGGTACAGCTTCATCAGCAGCAGCGACTTTGCGGTTGTAGATGAAAACTTCGTACCTAGCGGGCCTGGCTCCGATCCCAATGGCGGTGGTTCGAGTGACGAGAAAACCGGCGTAGGACGGCCTAAAGCGCTGGTTCCGTTTTCTCTGCCCGTCCGTGTTTCTGACAATGATATGGTCAACGTCGATACGCTCAAGGTTCAGATCAATGAGGCCGATTGCGAACATATCGACGACGATGCCGCCATGGAGGTTTGCTTCCCAGAAGTCACGGTGGATGACGATGGCTTTAACACCTTCCTTCCGCTCGATCCGCTGGTGATAGAAAACCTTTTCTGCGATGGTCCAAGTCCGGTAGATAACTGCTGTGACCATGAAAATCATCATGACGATCCCAACTGCGAAGGTCTTGAGGGTTTGCACGGGAACCTGACCGGAACAAAGCGCTTTGCATACTTGGCGCAGACTATGGATGAGTATGATAACAGTTTGATGACGTACGATCCTGCTGGAGATGGTGTACCCGATTACCAGTATTATGTGGACAGCGGCGGTACGTTGGACCTTTGTGATACGTCCGGCGTTAACAGCTTCATAGATCTACTACCGGGAACGGCGAATCAGGAACGTTGGTTTGGCTTTGCCAATGTGCAGGAAGCCTCCAAATTGGTATGTGTAACCTCAGACGGCCGTCTGCTGGATGGGGACACCAGCGCATCACGGCCTAACATCCAGCTTCAGCCCTACACGAAAGTTGATGGCACCAGGAGCGCCTGGGTGCTCCTTGGCTATGAGGAATCAAAGGGTATGGGCCATTCGCTGGCAGCCTCTGAGCATGACAATCCAGTCGACGAGATTATTGGCGATTCAGAAGATGATTCCGGGCAGCTCAAGCCAGTTAAGCAAGATCTGGGCAAGAACGTCATCTATCACTCCTTTGACTTCACCCAACCTGATCTTGTCTCCCAGGGGCATATCGTCAATCTTCCTGCACTGTGCGGTGGGTTGTACCCGACCTACTGTGACGATCCCAAGACACCTGATGTTATTGAAACAGTTGAAGAGAACCCAACTTGTTCATGCGCTGCAGGCCAACCAATTCCACTCTATTTCGACTATTTGGTCGACGAGAACCCTGATGATGACGACCCAGGTGAATGGATACCGGATGATACAAAACTCCTGCAGTACCGGACCGAAATAGCGCGGCGAGTCAGGTTCATTGCCCAATCCTATCCCAAAATAGGACCGTCCCGAACGGCGGCTTCTATCATCTACAAGCAAGGACAGGAAGGGCAAGGAAGACCGGCCGATGTCTTCATCCGCCGCATCGTCGTGCCATCAAATGGATTCAATGCAAGGGTTGATAATCCGTTCGCCTTTGAGAATTTTGAGTGTAGTACCTATCTGGATGAAACAACATGGTCATTCGATCTTCCAGGCTGCCCGACCGATGGCGTCAGAGGATATAACTGCAACATTTGGGGGCAGGCGTATGGCGATCGCCTATGCGGCGGCACGTTCACCGACCCGCTTGGCAACTTTGAGAGGCGCGACCATATCAACCTAACTAGCCATGATATCCTCCTGGCTGTTGACGCAGGCCCAGATGATGATACTCCGGATGACCCGACCGACGACCGTTACGGTACAAACAAGGTTCTTCTGTGGCGGCAGGATGAAGACAATGTCGGCGACGAATCGTACGGTTTTGTCGATACAGCAGAATCTACACCAGATGAAGCGAGAGCCTGCGATGTCCTTGCGGGCGATAATTGCCCGGCGATGTATTCTAATGCGCGCAGCCATCGTGGTTTCATCCGCGGCGACTTCATCGTCACGGCTTTCGCCTGGTCGCCGAACTGGGCAGCAGCCCGTAACGGCAATGACCGCTACAACTTCTATATCCGCAAGTCTTTCGACGGTGGCGAAACGTGGACCACCACGCCAGCGACGCTCGGCGGTGAAGGGGTCAACTACTGCCTTGAGTGGCGATCTGATCCGAGTGTTCCCGACGATGATGGCAGCGGCAATGCACCGCCAACCTATGATGGCTTTGATCCTGAATGTGTAGCCTGGTGCCCACCTTGCCCTGAGGGTGAGGTCTGTGAGTGCGAAGTTACCGGCGAACCAATTGCCGCCGGGGCCTTTGAGCCAGCACGCAACATGTCGGAGATTAAAAACAATAAGGAAACTTCCTCTGATCCGCGTGTTGGTGCCACGCCACCCGTCTACCCGGTGGATGGAAGAGTTGCTGCGCAGCCAAATTTGTGCCCGCAGGGGAACTGTGTTTTCCCGGAGGATACCTACGTTGATAACATCTTCTTTGTTGCCTGGGGTACCGGAGACAATCAGAAATATACCGGCTCCAACGACATTGGCGGCGAAGCCTCTCCACTGGACCTCTACTACACGCGTTCTGTTGACTGGGGCGACACCTTCCTGAAGATACCATGGGAGGTAAGCGGAGAAAACAGCAATCTGACCGGTGAGATAGAATGGCGGTATGAACGTCTGGCCTGGGGCGAAGAGGAGCAAGGCGAATGCCAACTCAAAGCCACCTCTGATGGATCCAAGGCCTACTCAATTTTCCACCAGTTGACGCCGATTGAGGAGCCTAATGAAGTGGTTACGCGCTGGTACCCGTGGGAGGTAGAGCATTCTCAGAATGACGATCTTTGGTTCCGCAGGCTGATTTTCTGGCCCGAGAATCTGGATGGCGCTTTGACGCAGTAGCTGCCTTCGATCTGTGACTGGACGCAGGCGGCTGCGTCCAGTCACATTATCCAGTTCGGGAACAGTAAACAATTGTTGGCTCATGACACTGTTCCGGAACTGCGATTTCACATAGCCGTATGTTCAACTTCAGTTTCATCACAATATGCACTACACAATCTTCCGGCTTCTTGTCTTGATCAGCGCTATTGTAAGATCGCAGCCGCAGGTAAAACGATGGATCGAGAATTGCTAACCGCAATCTATGATGGCTGCCACCTAGCAATCTACCGCAATATCTACCGTCAGGTGGGTGATGTGGAGGCGGCTCGTGATCTGACAGCGGATGTTTTTCAGCGACTAATAGCGGCCGTGCAGAAGGGAAAAGGGCCCAGCAAGAATGAGCGAGCCTGGCTTTTTCGCACGGCCCACAACATCGTGATTGATTATTACCGCCGCCAGAAGTTTCGCGATCATCTGCCATTATCACGAGAACCTGCTGATAAGGGTCTGGATCCATTACAGGTGGTCGAAAACCGAATCATGGTTGAATCAATACGCGTAGCCATGACCAAATTGACGCCGGAGCAGCAGGCAGTGCTAAATCTGAAGCTGCTGGAAGGTCTCTCTACCACAGAGGTGGCAGCAGTTTTGGAGCGGTCGACTGGCGCAATTAAGGGATTGCAGCATCGCGCACTTACCGCCTTGCGCCGCCTACTAGAAGATGAAAAAGGCGATGAGGCTGGATCGGGTCTAGTGTCTGAGTTGGCAGCGGTGATTTAATCACGACGAAACGACCGCAGTCACTGATAGTAAGCAAACAAACCGTCCAGCACGCACAATAGGAAAAGCGTGGAAAGCATAATTACTGTGCCTTCCACGCTTTGATTTGTAGTGCGCAGGATTGTCCTAGGTCTGGCTGCCTTTGCGGCGCGCGAAGGCTAGAAGGCCAATTGTAGCCAAAGCCAATACAGTCACCAAAGAGAACAAGAGGAAGATCGGGCTGGACGCACCGTTTGCGGCGAGGTTGACCAAATCGATGGCCGTTGGACCAAGATCTCTGTCGCCGATGAGGAATTCGGAGAATGAAGTTGTCGTACCGGTGACACTCACGTAACCAATTCCCAAGGAACCATCGCCCACGTCGTTAGAGGTAAGGGCGGTAAAGGTTGAGCCTGCAAAATGGAAACCGGCGAGATCATCAACGACGACGCCGTTCAATTCAGTTAATAAAGCCCAGAGCGTTACCTGCGACTCCTGGTCTTTAACTGCGGGCGCAATATCAAAACAGCGCGTCACGTAGGGGGGAGATTCCGAACCGTCAGAGGTGCAGTAGGCATAGACTGCCGTTGGGCTGACCCAATCGATAGCAGAGCGTAGGGTGAGTACGATTTCGCCCAAATCGGAGTCTGAGGTGACGTCAGCGCCACGGAAAACGGTCCCGCTGCCATCTGTTTCCAGCCACAGAAGTTCGGCCGTGTCGCCAAACTGTGTATTCTTCTGAATCATTGTCCCGTTGTTGGTGACCGCCTCATTGACATCCACGGTTAGGGCATCCAGATTGAGCACGGCCCCAGGATTGACCAGCAGCCGGCGTACAGCGGCGTCAGGAAGGACAACTTCGGGACTAGTCCCTGATGAAGGCATGTCCATGGTGACGGTGTGTCCAGAGGAAACACAGACATCATGGCCACTAAGAGGCACACTGCCACCGACCCATGTTTCCGCGCTATTCCAGGCGCCGCCGGTAATCTTGGTACAGTATTCGTTCACAAAGAGGCTTGCTGAACCTTGATTAATAACAATGTCTTCACCAACCTCCTCGATGGAGCTCGCAGCAGCAAGAGGAACATCGTCAAAGGGAATACCAGCGACAAGGGTGCCGCCATCAACACTCACTGATGCGCCAAATTCATCCTCATCGGCTCCGGCAACGCCAAGAGATAAAATGGTGTCAGCCGTATCGGTGTCCAACCAAGAATTTGCCAGCTCGGTCCCTAACGTAACATTTGGCTGCAGGTAAACAAAGGCGGCGCCCTGCTTGTCGTCTGGCGCAGTATCGTCGGTACGGAACTGTGGTGCGCCAACGACGATGGTATCGCCGCTGATAGAAACGGAATGGCCAAACAAGTCGGAATCTTGGCCGGTAGAACCACTGCTTAGGACGGCATCCTCATTGGCGTCGCCCCAGCCTGCAGACGGCTTCATGAAAACATAAGCCGCTCCCTGGGCAATGGCAGCAACTTCATTGGTTTCGTTTTTGCCTGCCGCGTCACCAAATGAGGGGCGATCCGCTGCCTGAGCGCCAACCACAATGGCCAATCCATCTTCACGAATGTCGACCGATTCGCCGAACCAGTCTGATGCTCCTCCGCTGGCAGATGTCAGCGCTGCATCAGGCGTACTGTCATCCATCCAACCGGTATCGGGGGGCATCGTGAAGACGAGCGCCTGCCCTTGATCGGCATTGGCATCAAGCGCTTCACGATGAGCAAGAGCGACAGCTCTGCTGACTTCCGATCCAGCCACATCAGCCAAACGAGCGCCAACGACGACCGTGTCAGCATGGATGGCTACCGAACCACCAAAATCATCTTCGCCACCACCACCGGCATCGCTTAGAATGGCATCTGGTTCAGCGTCCTCCCAACCGGATGTGGGACGAACAAAGACGAAGGCTTCGCCATTGCCATTGGAGCCAGGCGCTCCGGCGACGATATAGTCACCACTGATGGCCACAGAGATGCCAAAATAATCGAAAGCACTTTGTGAAGCGGCCTCCTTGTTGAGGCGTGCTGTTGGCGTGTTGGTTGAGGCCCAACCACCTTCCGGCTTGACAAAGACGTAGGCGGCGCCTCTGTTGCCTTCGTCACCATCGGCACCGACGACGATTGTGTCGCCGCTGATGGCCACAGAGATGCCAAGTCTTTCGTAGGTCAACATGCCATCGACAGTCAGCTTGGCTGTTTCTATTGTTTGAGCAGCACCAGACCAACCGGTCAGCGGCCGTACATAAACATATACCGCCCCCGTTTCGGAATTTTCGTCCGGCGCGCCCAAGACAACCGTGTCACCACTGACAGCAACCGACCGGCCCAACTCGGCACCCGTAGAGGTAGCGAAATTTGAAGCGACAAAGGTGTCTAAGCTGTCAAAGGGACGTGGGTCAACCGGGTCAAGTGCGCCAGCGCCAGGGACGATCGACAGGCTAAGGATCATCATCAGAGCAACAATTACAAAAAAAGGAATTCGTCGCAATTGAGGTTTACTTTTTATCCTAGGGGTCATAGCTTCCTCCTGTATAGAAACCTGTTCGTGTACCAGGCACATTAGGACCCCTCTAGTTTGCCAAAATAATAACTTTACGTCAAGTGCAAAGGCGTTAAAAGCGAGGGAAATTATGGTTTAATGGCTGCTCAATGCCGCTGGAGGGCCGAATCAGTGAGTACTTCGGCGGCTTGCGAAGGAAAGGAAAAGTGCTGCTATGGACTTTCGTAGGCGGGCAAAGCATCTCCCCAACGCTGCTGCAAATGCTCCCGTATGGTCAAACCTGTCGCTCCCACCTCCAGGTCGAGATAGGGTTCAACGTGGTCGGCAAGATCCGAACCCTGCGAGAGCCAGGCCGGGGTTAGCAGCGCATCCCATTCCCAGGGAGAGGTCTCATTGTAATCAGTATTAGGAATCCGTTCCCGATCAGGAAGCATCATATAATTCTCATAATAGCGCACGACGGCGTCATTCCAATGTGGACCATAGAGCATATACTGCAGTTGGTGCACGATCTCATGCATGAGCGTATAGCCCAGGGCCGGCGTGTCGTTTTCAAAGAAGTAACCAGCAGAGGCGCTGATCTCAGGATGTCGTTCTAGGATCGCGATGCCGGTGATGATGCCATATTCATCTCCATCTACGATGCCCTCAATGATATCATCGGAGAGGATGCCGATCTCGGGCAAGACAGACATATCCTCGCCTGGGGCCACGGAATGGACTGCCTTGTTGGCAGCGAGTTCATGCAGATATCCGGGTCTTTCGCTGAACATATGGCGCACTACATTGCCCATCTTTTGCAGCATCTCTTCGGAAACCCCAGGATCGCGACCGGCGCGCAGGGTATAGAACTGCTCTTCATCGTTGGGTGAATGGACCAGTTCGAATTTGGTGTAGTAGGGCACAAGATCGCGGGCGAATCGCTGCTGCTGTCCATCGGCTGTAACGTAGAAAAATTCAACTTGATCCTCATAGTCAGCGGCGGCAAGTTCACGATGCAGCAGTTCGCTGTCACTGCGTAGGGCACTCCATGGGATTGGCTCGCGCCCATCAATGACAACGCTGACCCGATCCCAAAGCTCAGAATGGTCATTCAACCATTCGGCCAAGGCGCCCTGGAGCGCGTAGTGTTCGCTGTGCCAGTCCAGGACCAAATGCAGTTGGTCATATTGGGGTTGGGCCAATGTCATGGGACCGATGTAACCGGCCTCATAATCATGGCGGCTGAATAGGATTTGCAGCGGCTGCGTATGCCCATCAGCATCGCTAATTTCCACGGTGGCCAGGCGCTCGACTTCGAGAACTGGGGGAAAAACCTCACCACTGTTGAGCTGCAGCTCATGCCGCGGCAGGCCGCCCTCCTGCTCTGTTTGGCCAACGTTTATGCGCATTGAGCGCCAGCCGCTATCAACGCTGGCCTGCCGTTCAACGATGATTTCTTCTGCATTTCGAAAACGAATGACGGCCGACTGCGGATTATCATCTGTCCAGCTAATAATCAGTGGCGTGTTGCGATTGATCTCGTCAAGGACATACACCTGGCCCAAGAGCGGGTGCTGGATAGAAACGGCAGGTGCCGGCTCTTGGCCAAAAGTGCTCACAACGCGCACTTCAATTTCGCTGGGAACGATGACGGGAGTCGGCGTTGGCGTAAGAGTAGCTGTCGGCGTTGATGTTGGCGTGGCTGTGGGCGTGATGCTGGGAACAGCAGTGGCTGTGGGCGGAGGCGCGGTCGGGGTCGAGATGACAACCGCAACCTCAAATGGCTCAGAGCTGCCTTCTGTGTCGTTTACCGCGGTTTCGTCTACGGAACAGGCAGGCAGAAGTAGTAGAAGGAATACGAGAGTAAGCAACCAACGAGACATATTATTTGCAGCAAATTTGAGATGATGGCCTAAGAAGCATGTTGCCTGAAGTTTACCTGAGCCGGAGAGCAAATACAATGAAGAAATTGTCTTGTTGGAGATACCCGCATTGTTGATTAGTCGATCAATTCGGCCGACCCGATCGACAGCGGCCTATGCGGCCATCGCAACGTCAACGCGGCTGGTCACGTCCAGCTTAACAATCGGCAAGCCGTCTGACTCACCCACAGCCCTAGCCTTTTAGCCACAGCGTCAGTGTCCCAGCCTGTGTCTGCGACCACGTGGCCGGCTGTTAGGGCGGCCGTGGCAAAATCGACCCTCAAACCACGTCCCGCTCCAGTAATAAACCAGACATCTTTGTCAGCATATGTACCTGTCATGGCAACCCCTTGATTTACTGCGATCGGCGTGTCACGGGGCCTCTAGACTTACTAAGGAATGAAAAATGAAGTCAGCTCCATCCCCGAAGGACCAAATTCTGAGTCAAAGGTCTGGCGCATTATGCCGATGCCATAGCCCATTTCAAAATTATTGGTCATATCCTGGGTTTGCTCATTAGATTGACCCATCACGTCCATGACGATGGTGATTTGGCTGACTTGTTCTACCTGCACGCCGTCAACCGTAACGCCGGCAGCGGTGATGGGTTCGACACCAACAACGGTGCTGGTTTGGTCAGTGGTGATATCGCCCTCGATTGCGATCTGCTCATCCCCTTCACCCATATTGAAGGTCAAGGTCTGCTCAAACTGGGAGTCCCAGGTGTAGCCGGGTAACAGATCTTCAGTGTTGGGCAGGAATTCGCCTTCCCCATTAACCACACTCATGCTTATCTCGGGCATGATGGTGGCCATGTTCTGACCGGCGAAATCAAAGGAAGAGATGCCCTGACCGGCGACACACTCCCAGGTGTATTCCAGGGTCAGATCTTCTGCGCTCTCTGGCATGCTGTCCTCGACGGTCACCAGGACGACGGCCGTTGCCTGGTCCATATCACCTTCCACGCTGGCCACTTCCCATGAAAATGTACCGTCCTCCTGCATCTCAGATTCAGTCGCTTCGTAGGTCCAGGTCGCGCCCTCGCGCAGCGGCAAGTAGGGATGGTCACAGGCGCTTTGTGCGGCGCTGCCTGATTCGCCCCATCCGCTGCCGGTATCCGCTATTTCTGTGGGCTCATCCTCTCCATCTTCATGTGCTTCTTCAGCACCACCTTCTTCAGCGTCCTCATCACGATCCATTTCGACTTCCTCAGCGACTGAGTCGGATGTTTCCTCGGGTGCTTCCTCCACAGTTTGTTCCTCAACGGCCGTTTCCGGTGCGGCTTCAAGCGCTGGCTCTTCTGCAGTCGATTCCTGGGCTGTAGAAGGAGCTGCCTCTTCAACCGCTGGTTCTTCATCTCCCCCGCAGGCGGCCAAGCTAAGCAGCAGCAAAGCAAGTAGTACAGTGCGAATGGTCCATTGCATATCAAATCTCCTTTACACGTCGATGGCTTCTGGCCCAATCCCAACAAGGTTGGCGTTGCCTTTGCATCGACCTATCTTATAATAGGGCAAATCACGCAGGCGATCACCAACGTTAAGCAATCACTTTTATTAAAGAATATTCAGCAATCAAAGGAGAATCTTATGCATCTCGGAGCATTTTCAATCAGTTTAGCCGTCAAAGATATTGCCGTTTCCAGGTCCTTCTACGAAAAACTAGGCTTTGAAAAATTTGGGGGCGATCAAAGCCAGAATTGGCTGATCATGAAGAGTGGCGATC
Organism: uncultured Chloroflexia bacterium; assembly: GCA_963807975.1. Taxonomy (GTDB): domain Bacteria; phylum Chloroflexota; class Anaerolineae; order Promineifilales; family Promineifilaceae; genus JAACFF01. The sequence goes on from CAWEDV010000001.1 coordinate 338,116, forward strand.
ATATCGTCGGGCTTTTTCAGGGCATGTTCGAGAACAATATCATGACCTTCAACCCAGGCTGGGACCAGAACGCCAACCAGTTGGATGATTTCAGCGATGTGCGCGACATTCAAAAGGAACTAAAGACACAGGGGGTTGAATTTGTGCAAGATGCGGATGAGAGCACAAGCGGTCCGGCGAGTTTTATCATCCTCGACCCTGATGGCAATACCATCATGTTTGACCAACACGTGTAGTCGAACAAGTACCGCAGCGGTTCTGCATTGTTGTTCAATGCAATTAGAATTTTAGAAGATGAGGATAGAAATGGCTGTAAGTTCAGATTATCATGAATATGTCATAGACCAGCTTAATCGCATCCATCCGGTGCGCGAACGCAAGATGTTTGGTGGACTAGGCATCTTTATCGAGGAAGGGATGTTTGCCCTGATCACGTCTGAGGATGTCCTTCATTTCAAAGTGGATGACAGCAATCGGGCCGACTATGAAGCGGCGGGGATGGCCAGATTCGGCCGTATGCCCTATTTTGAAGTGCCGGCAGATGTCCTGGAATCGCAAGAGGAGTTGTGCGGTTGGATGGAGAAGTCGATGGCGATCGCCATTTCATCCAAGAAGTAAGTACGATTGGTACCCACCAGGGTGGGAATAAGAGAAGAGGAACTATTTTATGCCCGGGACAATTGCGGCCCTTGCTCTTATGCTTTCTCTGTTCCAGGAAATCTGGAACCTGCTTAAGAAACCAAAATACCGTGCCCTATTATTCTGGCTGCTACTAATCTTGGCCATGGGGACGCTTTTCTACCACCAGGTGGAAGGATGGAGTTGGATTGACTCCCTGTATTTCAGCGTGGTGACTTTGGCCACAATTGGCTATGGTGATCTTACACCCACCACTACCTGGTCCAAGATTTTCACTATAGGCTACATATTTCTAGGTCTTACCGTTTTCGTTTCCTTTGCCAGCATGTTGGCCAAAGAGAGGATGGAGTTAAGGAAGCGAAGGCTTGAGGAAAAGAGTAAAGAGTAGCGAGCGGTGAATAGCGAGTGGTGAGTATCAAGTCATCGGCAAGCAGTAAACAGCACACAGTATCCACTTTCTGTTTACTGCCACCTGTTTACTGCCACCTGTTTGCTTTTATCAGCTTACCCTTTCAATGCCCCAGACATCATTCCGCGCAGGAAATAACGGCCGAGAATAATATAAATAATTAACGTTGGCACAGCAGCCAGGAAAGAAGCCGCCATCTGCACATTCCAGGCGATGATCTGGCTTCCGGCCATATTGTTGAGGGCCACCATAACCGGCCAATTTTCTGGGGAGGTTAAAGCCACGGCAAACAAGAAATCATTCCAGGACGACGTGAACTGCCAGATCAGAACAACCACGAAGGCCGGCGCCGAGATGGGCAAGAATATCCGGTAGTAGGTTTGCAGCAGGCTCGCGCCATCAATCTTGGCCGCCTCGACCATCTCCGTCGGTACCCCAGCATAGTAGCCGCGAAAGATCAGGGTCGTAATCGGAATGCCATAAATGATATGGGCCAGGGCCAATCCTGAGATGCCACCATAGAGACCGGTGAAGTTCATAAACTGCACCAAAGGAATCAGAATGGCCTGGTAGGGTATGAACATTCCAAACAGGATCAGCGGGAATAAGATGCCCGTGCCAGGGAAACGCCATTTGGTCAGAATATAACCGTTGATCGAACCGATAAAGGCGGAGATAATCGAAACGGGAACAACCAGCCGCACCGTATTCCAAAAATGGGGAATCAGCTGTTCATAAGCAGCCTGAAAGTTTTCAAATCGCAGTCCCGTTGGCAAGGCCCACATGGTCTTCAGACTGACCTCGTCGAAACCCTTGAAGCCGGTGGCCAGCATGATGTACATCGGGATCAAAAAGAACATCGCAAAGAAGAGCAAAAGAATATAGAGACCGGCGCGGGTTGGGATACTTTGACGGTGGGTCATACATCAGCCTCCGAGCGCAAGGTATAGTAAAGATAGGGAATCACCAGGACCGTGACTGCCAATAGCAGCAAAATGCCGATGGCGGCACCACGGCCGTAAAAGAGCCCATCGAAGGTAGTGGTCCACATATAGACTGCTGGTACATCCAAGGCAACCTGTTTGCCGGCGATGGCAATAATCAGGTCAAAAACCTTCAGTGAAATATGGCCTAATATAATCATTGCACTTAAAGTCACCGGTCGCAGCAGTGGCAAAATAATGAGCCGGTAAACCTGAAACTCAGAAGCACCGTCCACGCGCGCAGCTTCACGAATCGAATCAGGAATCGCACGTAACCCGCCCAGATAGAGAGCCATCGTATATCCTGACATCTGCCACATCGCCGGAATAGCGATGAAGGCGATTCCCCAATAAGGCGTTGTATGCCACTGATTGACCAGGAAATCAAGCCCTAAATTATCGAAGAGCAGATTAAGGCCGCTCATTCGCGATCCTTGTGCTGGATTCATCAGCCAGCGCCAAACAACACCAGTTACGATAAAGGATATCGCCATCGGAAATAGGAAAAGACTGCGGAAAAATGATTCTCCGCGCAGACCTTGGTCAAGCAAGATGGCTAAAATCATGCCCAGCAGCAAACACCCACCCACAAAAAGAACAGTAAAGATTACCGTATTACGAACGTCAATATGAAAACGAGGGTCGGCGAGAAGCCCAGTATAATTACTGAGACCCGTCCATGTAAAATCTGGGTTGAGCCCGACCCAGCTGCTAAACGAGACACGCAGGGTCCATGAAATAAAGCCATAAACAAAAATCGCCAGGGCAATAACCGATGGCGAAATGAGCAGGACGGCGACAATTGTGTCCCTATCAATCTTTTTTCTTTTCTTTGGCGGATTTGTTGTTGCGACGGTCATGATGAGGGTCCTCCTGAAGAATCCCTACGGCATTGGTTAATCGAGGTATCAAATGCTCTCTAAGGTAGAATAACTCGAGCCAATTTGGAGGATCAACAAAGCTAATTCAAAAAAAGGGTGAGTATTTTCATACTCACCCCTTTGTCGAGTCAATTAACTATTGGCATGCACCTTCAGCGGCACAAGCAGCTACAAGTGAGGTCTGGAATCCAGCAACGTCGCTGGTGCCTAAGAATAGGCCCATTGCCGTATCGATTTCAGATTTCCAACTGTCATTGGCCACAACACCGTGCGTCAAGCTGCCGACGACGGTATCGCTCGCCCAATCATCCATGGCCGACTGCAGGTACTCACCGTAGAGGCTGACATCGCCATCGCTGCGAGCCGGGATGGAACCCTTGACCGGGTTGAAAGCATCCTGTCCAACCTGCGAACCAGCTACAGATAGCCAGGCAATGGCCGCATCACGATTGGGGGCGCCATTGGGTAGCACGAAGCTGTCGGAAAGGAACTGGAAGTTTCCGTCTGTACCGGGTACGGGAGCCCAGACATAGCCCTCACCAGGAACTGATCCTAGTTCGCGGAAGAAACCTTCTTGCCAGTCACCCATAATATTGAAGGCGGCATCGCCGTCAATTACCAACTGTCCCGCATCCTGCCAGCTAAGGGCAGAGGCGTCGCTGTTGGTGTAGCCCAAGACGGTCTGGAAATCTTCCAGAGCTTTGGTTACATCTTCACCGCTCCAATCGTTGCTGCCGTCCCACAAACCATTGTAGGCATCTGGTCCGAGCGAAGAGAGGAGAATGGTTTCAAAGAGATGCAGGGCGGTCCACTGCTCGCCCATGGCCAGGGGCACAACTTCGCCAGCGGCATCCAAGGTCTCCAGCGCAGCAATAAACTCATCAATGCTGGCTGGCATCTCGACGCCTGCTGCTGCCAAAACTTCGGGGTTGGCCCAAAGCACGTTGGCACGGTGGATGTTAACCGGCACGGAGTAGATGTTGCCATCGGCCGAGATCAACGGAATCAAGGTCTCGGGCATCACATCAAGCCAGCCTTTCTCTTCGTAAAGGAAGTTCAGCGGCTCTAACTGGTCAGCAGCAACGTAGGTGCCGATCAGCTCTTGTCCAGCGTGACCTTGCCAGCTGTCCGGGGCATCGCCTGCTTGCAGGCGGGTGGCCAAGACGGCGCGGGCGTTGGTACCGGCGCCACCGGCTACGGCGGCATTAATGAACTCAACCTGTGGATATTCTTCAGCGAAGACTTCGATCATGGCGTCCAAACCAGCGGCTTCACCGCCACCCGTCCACCAGGAAAAAACCTCCACGGCGCCGGTTACGTCGGCCATTTCTTCTTCTGCCGGCTCTTCTGGAGCAAGCGCTTCTTGATCACTGGCGCCGGCTGCGGCAGCCAGGGCTGCGCTTAAATCAGCGGCGTTTCCACCAGCCAGGTAGAGGCCGAGGGCAGTGTCAATTTCAGATTTCCAACTGTCGTTGGCAACCACACCGTGGGTCAAACTGCCGACGACATTGTCATTAGCCCAGTCATCCATGGCCGACTGCAGGTATTCGCCGTACAGGGCGACATCACCATCGCTGCGTGCAGGGATGGAGCCTTTGACGGGATTAAAGGCATCTTGACCTTCTTTGGAACCGGCAACGGTCAACCAGGCTACAGCAGCGTCGCGGTGCGGCGCGCCAACGGGCAGAACGAAGCTGTCGGAAAGGAACTGGAAGTTTCCGGCGGTGCCAGGTACGGGAGCCCAGACATAGCCTTCACCAGGAACCGAACCCAATTCGCGGAAGAAACCTTCTTGCCAGTCGCCCATGACGTTGAAAGCGGCATCGCCATCGACAACCAGCTGTCCGGCATCTTGCCAGCTCAGGGCGGAGGCATCACTGTTGGTATAGCTCAGAGCCTTTTCGTAATCGGCTATGGCCTGAGCGACCTCAGGGCTGTTCCAGTCACCAGTGCCATCCCAAAGGGCATTGTAGGCATCGGGTCCCATGGAGGCCAGGAGGATGGTCTCAAAGAGGTGCATCGCGGTCCACTGTTCGCCAAGGGCAAGCGGTACAATCTCTCCGCTGGCCTGAATGGTGTCCATAGCCGCAAACCACTCATCTAGGGTTGTGGGCATTTCCAGACTATTGTCAGCCAGGACAGTGGGGTTGGCCCAAAGCACATTGGCGCGGTGGATGTTCACTGGTACGGAGTAGATGTTGCCTTCGGACGAGATCAAGGGAATGAGGGTCTCGGGCATCACATCAAGCCAGCCATTTTCATCGTAGAGGAAGTTCAATGGCTCAAGCTGTCCAGCTTCGACGTAGGTGCCGATCAGCTCTTGTCCAGCATGACCCTGCCAACTGTCGGGGGCATCGCCAGCCTGCAGGCGGGTGGCCAACACAGCGCGCGCGTTGGTTCCAGCGCCACCGGCAACGGCGGCATTGATGAACTCGATCTCGGGATACTGTTCGCCGAAGACTTCGATCATCGCATCGAGACCGGCTGCTTCACCGCCACCGGTCCACCAGGAGAAGACTTCGACCGCTTCCATCGAACCTTCTTCCATTTCTTCAGCAGGTGCTTCTTCCGCTTCCGCGGGAGCTTCTTCTGCCGGTGCTTCTGCTTCTGCTTCAGCAGGAGCTTCTTCTACCGGCGCTTCAGCCTCTCCGCCGCCACAGGCGACCACAAGCAGGGCCAGTACAAGCAGCAAGACTGGTACTAAATATTTTGCTTTACTAGATAACATTTCTCTCTCCTTTAAGGATCAGGTTCGCGGTAACTACTGATGAAAGGGTGAGGTATCGTCTAGATGGGGGAAGCGTCCACCTTTCAGACACGACACGGTTACAACGGTAGGAGAAAAACTGCGAAACCTATTGAAAAGTGGTTTACTTGCGAACAAATATTCGCAACCTAGTAATTTTAGCTGATGGAGTGAAAATTGCTAGTATTAGACTCTGCTGCTCACGGCTTTTCAGCGGTCAGCAGATTTCGTTTAAACTGTCACTACCACGAAGGCAGTAATCCATGTTCGTGCTCAAGCAAGTGGTTGCCCGCCTGCGCAGGTATGACAGGCGGATGATGATTCTTCAGCCTTTAGAATAACAGAGCACTAGAGCCTAGGCAGACTGCAGATTACTTGATTACATAGTATTGGGCGGCAAGTATGCAAGTGGCTGTTTACAGATTACTGGTTACATATTACCGCTCACAGATCATGGCTTGGAAGGGATGGTATAATTTGATGGTGACTAATTTAGTTTTTAATATGGAGGTGTGATGTGACGCGGAAGCAGATATTGATTGACCTGCTGCAGCAGGGATATGAGGTGGAAGTTGAGTTCTACAGCGGCCTGACTGATGCCGATAAAACGGCCGTTGGGCGAGTCGATGAATGGTCACCCAAAGATGTGATCGCCCACTGCGCCTACTGGAAACAATTCCGTGTCGCAGATATTCTGAAGGTGATGGAGGGAGGGTCGGTTGCCAATATAGACGATTTCGACCATGAGAACGCCAAAATCTTTGAGATGTTCAGGGACAAAAGTTGGCCTGAGGTGATGGCTTATGCGGAGGAGGCAACGGCCGTACTCAGCGCCCAGCTTGAGAAAATGAATGAATCGGAACTGGAAATGGTCTGGCATGACGAACGGCCGATCTGGCGTGTGATCGTCACCAACGGCTACTCCCACCCCCTGATCCATATCTCCGAACATTACCAGCAAAAAGGGGATATGCAGCGGGCAGCAGTATTGACCGGCATGTTAGGTAAGCCGCTGGCAGCTCTCGATGACAGCCCGCTTTGGGCGGGAACCGTTCATTATAATGTCGCTTGTTCCTACGCTTTAATGGGCAAGAAGGATGCGGCGATTGCCGAGTTAAGCCAGGCGCTGACCTTGACGCCGCAGCTAATAGAATGGTCGCAGCAGGATGCTGATCTGGAATCGCTGCGCGAGGATCCCGCTTACCAGGCCTTGTACAAGTAGCAGTATCTGCATCACTATACGAATCAAAGATGCCAACTTTGGGAAAAGTTGGCATCTTTGGCATCCGCGGAATTCGCAGATCACAGATTTCCACCATTGTGGGAATGACAGATCTGGGATTAAACCGTCGGTTCGCGCCCCAAAATAGTGTCAATTTCAAGCATCTGCGCGGGGGTAAGGGCGCCCTTGGCCAGAGCCCCGGCATTGTCTTCGACCTGGGCCACAGTTCTGAAGCCAGGAATGGGCAGAGTGCGCGAGCTGGCGCCCCAGATCCAGGCCAAGGCGCCCTGTGCAAGAGTGCGATCGCTGCTGGTCAAGATTTCGCGCACCGCTTCCAGCTGCTGCAGCCATTCAGGATTGACGCCACTGCCACGGAAGCCTGGGAACCATTCACCGGCTACGCTGCGCACATCGTTGCTGGCAAATGTAGATTCAGGCGTGAACTTTCCAGTCAATATGCCCATTCCCAAGGGGCCGCGATTGAGGCTGGCGAGATCGAGATCGTCACATAGGCGCAGCAGATTAAGATCACCGTCGAAGATATTCAACTGCTGCTGGACGGTGCTGCAGTTTGGTCCCTCGGCGAAGGAACGCACGGCGTCAATTCGATCGGTGCTCCAGCCGTATGTACGAATTTTGCCCTCGGCGACAAGCGCTTCGAGCACCTGTCGAATGGCATAGGATCGTTCGATGTCGTAGCCCCATACATGAAGCTGGTAGAGGTCGATATAGTCGGTATTGAGTCGCCTGAGACTGTCCTCGCAGTCCTGGCGCAGATGCTCGGCAACCGGACCGGTCTCCTGCTCAGGCCCGTAGGGAACGACATTTTTTCTGGCTTCGTCGACATCGTAGCCAAATTTGGTGGCGATGACGACCTGATCGCGACGCCCGTCAACGGCCTGGGCCAAAATACTTTCGCTGTGACCGCAGCCGTAGTTGGCGGCGGTGTCAAAGAAGTTCACACCCAAATCGAGCGCGGCATGAATGGCGCGGATCGACTCCGCGTCATCGATTTCACCCCACCCTGCCGGACCACCCATGAAATCCCACGGCCCGCCAATAGCCCAGCAGCCCATCCCGACAGCAGATACCTCAATGCTTGAACGTCCTAGCCTTCTGTTCATTGTTTCTCCTTAGGATTTTTTATCAACAGATTATACAGATTGAAAATATAGTGACAAAGCGGGGTACACGCCGCGGCCTGTCTAAAAAGGATTGTTGAATTGGAAATGATGCTTTGTTTAGGGCATATTTAGGTGCTTGAACAAGGTTTTTGTAGCAGCGGCTACTTCGTCGACGGCCTGCTGGAATGTAACCTCGTTGGCGCGCGAGGGCTGGCGGTAGCCGCTGACCTTACGAACGAACTGCAGCGCCGCCAACTGCAGCTCTTCATCCGTTGGTTGGCGATCAGGGTAACGTAGTTTTTTAATGTTTCGGCACATAGATGTTTCTCCTTCATTGGGCATCATTATACAACCCCATTGAAGACTGTGGTCTAGACGGGACAAAGCAAACTCCGATTCTTGCGCCCAACTGCTTCCTACTCTTTGACCACCTGAAATCAAAAACATAGAATACCAAGAAGCGGACTCGGCAGCTGGACACTGCCAGGATCGCTTCACAAAGGCCAAGCCGGTAGGCTCCTACCGGCAGAAATAACGAGGGCGCAAATGAGGGTCACAAAAGCAGTTATTACAGCGGCGGGAAAGGGACAGCGCACGCTGCCCCTGCAAACCTTAATCGACAGCGACGGAATTGAGAAATCGGTGCTCAGCATTCTCATCGAAGAGGTACTCCATGCTGGGATCGAGGAGATTTGTATCGTCGTCCATCCGGGGGATGAACAGCCCTATGCCGCCGAGGCCGGCGATCATGCGGGACGGCTGCATTTTGTGCACCAGGAACGGGCACTGGGCTATGGGCATGCCGTTTACTGTGCGCGCGATTTTGTCACTGATGAACCTTTTTTGCATCTGGTCGGCGACCATGTTTATGTCAGCCGTGACAGCGAGAACTGTGCGCAGCGCCTGGTACAGGTCGCCAGCAGTGAAGCATGTTCCGTATCAGCCGTGCAGTCCACACGCGAACACCTCCTGCCCTATTACGGCACCGTCGGCGGGCAGCGTATCCATGAAAGAAGCGATTTATACCGCGTGGAAACAGTCATGGAGAAACCAACACCCACCAAGGCGGAGCAGCATCTGATCGTGCCCGGGCAGCGTGCGGGCCATTATCTTTGCTTCTTCGGCATGCATGTGCTGACCCCCATTTTATTCGATATCCTGGAGGAACTGCTTGAGCAAGCAGCTGACGGCGGGGGCGTCTGGTTGGGTGACGCCCTAAACATACTTGGCCACCGGGAGCAGTATCTCGCTCTGGAAATGCCGGACCAACGCTACGATTTGGGCGTGCGCTACGGCTTGATGACGGCGCAAATTGCCTTGGCCCTGAGTGGCAAAGATCGGGATGTGGTCCTGTCCCACTTGCTGGAGCTGCTGGCGGTTCGAGAATTAGGCAACGAGCGCTGATGATGATGAGCCAACTTGTTGAAATCATCACCGCCACTGATCCCGCCTTGCGCAATCGCTCGCTGGAGGCTTTCGGTCGATCCGCCTCGCGCGATCTTCTTCTGGACGAAGCAGCGGCTCTGGATCGCTTCCGGCGCAAGAGCGATAACCTTTATGAACGCGTGCGCGCCCTATTTTTCCTTTATTCCATCCACCGCTTCCAACTGCTGGGCAAACCGGGCATGGCGCAGCGGGGCACGATCCCTTTTGATGGCTACGTCCATCTGCTCAACCGCCGCTTTGAAGAAGCGATCGAGGTTTTTCAAGCCGAGCAGATCCGCTCAGGACCCAACGAGGCTATTTCCAGCGCATTGGCATCTGCCTATCACAATCTTGGATTTCAAACGCTGGCGGACCAGGTGCGGCGCAGCGTGCGCTCCGTGCGCGGTAACCAGTGGATGTTCCGCACCGGCCATCCCGCCGACCACCCCCTGCGCGTACGGCCTGAGTTACGCCAAACAAGCAGCGGTCTATATCCTATCCTGCGTGAATCCACGCCGGTGCGCATGGACCTCACCCACAGCGGCTGGAGTGATATTTTCTTTCTAGGCATGGACTTCCCCGAAGGGGCACGCGTGATCAATACCTCTATTGACTTGAGCGTTCGGCAGGATGGACAAAGCGTCAGTCCGCGCCCTCCTGTGGAGACCTATTTCCGGGTCATTGACGAACCTGTACTGCGTCTGGCCAGTGTAGACCTTGAGGCAGCGGCAGAAATCAGCGAGCTGGCCGAGGTTTTTGACTTCGCGCGCGACTATTTGGGCTTACTAAAAGCGGCCGTTATCGCTGCCGGCATCGTGCCCCCTGGCATGGAAGGGGCCAGCCAACCCCTGGCGGATCTTTTGGCTCAGTTGGTCGGTCCGGGCCGGGGTATTGAAATCGTGAGCCGCGTTAACGGCATTCCCAAAGGCTCGCGTCTGGCCGTCTCTACCAGTTTACTGGCCTCGCTGATCGCCGTTTGTATGCGTGCCACGGGCCAGGCTGAGGCGCTGACGGGCCAGCTCAGCGAGGGAGAACGCCGTCTTGCAGCGGCACGCGCCATATTGGGTGAATGGTTGGGTGGATCTGGTGGCGGGTGGCAGGACTCCGGCGGCGCATGGCCCGGTATGAAGCTTATCCATGGAGAAATGGCAGGGCCGGATGATCCCGAATTTGGCATCAGCCGCGGTCGGTTGCTGCCCAGCCATCATATTTTCACGCTGGACGAAGTGCCGCTGCACACGCGCCAGCAGTTGCAGGACAGTCTGGTGCTCGTCCACGGTGGCATGGCCCAGGATGTGGGTCCGGTGCTGGAAATGGTGACCGAGAAATATTTACTGCGCTCGGAGGCGGAATGGGCAGGGCGGCAGGAAGCAATCGGCATCTTGGACGAAGTCACCGGCCTGCTGCATAAAGGGGATATCCGGGCCATCGGCCATGCCACGACACGCAATTTCCAGGGACCCATCCAAACGATCATTCCTTGGGCCGGGAATCTATTCACCGACCTGCTGATTGAACGATCACGCAAGGCGTTTGGCGCCGATTTCTGGGGTTTTTGGATGCTGGGCGGCATGTCCGGAGGAGGTATGGGCTTCATTTTTAACCCGGCGCGGAAACAAGAGGCCCAGGACCGGCTCTTCACAATCATGAGCGAGACGAAAAAGGAATTAGAAACGGGCGTGCCGTTCGCCATGGAGCCGGTGGTCTATGATTTCGCGATCAACGAGGCCGGCACCAGCGCCGAACTACTGTTGGCTGACGAAGCCCTGATGCCGCCCGGCTATTACACGCAGGCCATTCCCAGTTTGCTGCGCAAGGAAATACGCCATCTTCCGGCCACAAGACGAGCGGAATTGGAGAGTTTCGGCCGTGCCTGCCGCAGCGATCCCAAGCTGGCGGGCATCGTGCAGTCCTTATTTGACCGCCTGCTGCCGCGCAGCGAGGAAGCGCAAGGCGCGGAGCACAATCTGAAAAGCCTTCTGCTTAAACATGGCTTTGACCGCGTGCAGCATGAGGAGATTCGAGCCGACCTGCGTACGGGACGCATTGGCCTGGCCCAAAACCGGCTGCCGGTGAACAGCCAGATCGAGGATGTACGCGCAGGAGATGTAACCGACGCTTGCCAAGGTCTGCCCGACCAACTACACAAATTGGGATTGGCGGCCTTACAGGAAGGGGCTGTTGCCGTCGTCTCTTTAGCGGGTGGAGCCGGCAGCCGCTGGACTAAAGGAGCCGGTGTGGTCAAGGCGCTCAATCCCTTTGCCCGCCTGGGTGGCCAATATCGCAATTTCATCGAGCTGCATCTGGCCAAGAGTAGGCGCGCGGCCTATCTAGCGGGCACTTCGATTCCACATATTATTACCACGAGCTATCTGACCCACGAGCCAATCGCCGCGGCACTGGCACACGAGAACAATTATGAGTATCCCGGTCCACTGCTGCTCTCACCGGGCCAGGTCATCGGCCTGCGTATAGTGCCCACGGCGCGCGATCTGCGCTTCGCCTGGGAGGAGATGCCTCAGCAGCTTCTCGACGATCAGGCCCAAAAGGTGCTGGACAGCTTGCACAATGCCTTGATTGGCTGGGCGCGCAGCATGGGCGAAGGGAGCGATTATACGGACAATCTGCCGGCGCAGTGCCTGCATCCTGTGGGCCACTGGTATGAAATACCCAATCTGCTGCGCAATGGAGTCCTGTCAAAGCTACTGCTGGAGAGGCCGCAGCTCAAATATCTGATGGTGCACAATATCGACACCGTGGGCGCCAATGTCGACCCCGCTATTTTGGGCCTGCATATTGCCGAGGAGGCGGGGCTGACCACGGAAGTGATCACGCGCCACCTGGAAGATCGCGGCGGCGGGCTGGCACGTGTCGAAGGGCATCTGCGCCTGATTGAAGGGCTGGCCCTGCCCCGCGAAGAGATTGAATTCAAACTCTCTTACTACAATTCCAGCACAACCTGGGTCTCCATTGATCAGCTCTTGTCGCTCTTTGATTTATCAAAGGAAGATTTGGTTGATGACAAGAAGGTGGCTGCAGCCGTACGCCTCATCGCTGCCCGAATGCCGACCTATATCACAATCAAGGATGTCAAGAAGCGCTGGGGACGTGGGCAAGAGGATATTTACCCTGTGACGCAGTTCGAAAAACTGTGGGGAGACATGACGGCACTGCCTGAACTGGCCTGCCGCTACGTGGTTGTGCCCCGCCGGCGCGGCCAGCAGTTAAAGGAAGTGGCCCAACTAGATGGCTGGCTGCGAGACGGATCGGCGGCTTATCTTGAATCGCTTTGCGATTGGGACAGCTAGAAGCGACTTCATTTTCCAGGAAAATTGGTCATCTCACCCTTTAATCCATAGGTATATTTCCGGGAAACTTATGAATCATGAGCACATCTCTAACCGACGTAGAAAAGATTAACCGCCTGCCCTGGCTAATAGGGGCGCAGACGTTGAATATTGTCTTCGTCCTGCTGACCTTTTCCGGCGCGGTTTTTATTCTTTTCCTGGATGAACTGGGGCTGGACGATGCACAGATTGGGCTGCTGCTGGCCATTATCCCTTTTTTAGGAATCATCGCCCCCTTCATTTCGCCCTATGTCACGCGTTTTGGATATAAGCGCACCTACGTCACCTTCTGGGGTATACGCAAGTTCGTTATCGCTTTCTTGCTGCTGACGCCCGCTGTGTTGGTGCGCTATGGGACGAATGGCGCTTTTATCTGGGTGGCAGTGATCATCCTCCTTTTTGGCACCTGCCGGGCCATTGCCGAGACGGGTGGCTATCCCTGGCGCAAGGAGATTGTCCCCGACAATATTATTGGTAAATACACGGCCGTGAACAGCATGAGCACGACGGTAGCCAGTATCTTGGTGGCGGTTATCGCCAGCTATGTGATCGAGACTTTGACCGGTCTGCAGCCCTTTATGATTCTGATTGCCGTTGGGATCGTCATCGGTTTAATCGCTGTCCTCTGTTTCACTCGTGTGCCGGCTGAAGATCCTAGCCACCGCGTTGCAGTGCGAGGCAGCCACTACAGCCAGATGCGGAAGACGCTGCACAACCGCAATTTTGTCATCTTCTTGATCGTCCTGGGGCTGGCCACGCTTGGCGGGCAGTCTGTGCTTTCCTTCGTCCCCTTATTCATGAAAGAACAGGTCGGCCTCAGCGATGGAGTCGTCGTCTTGCTGAGTGTCGGCACCTATATTGGAGCGCTGTTCACCTCATTCCTATGGGGATGGGCGGCGGATCGTTATGGCAGCAAACCGGTAATGCAGCTTAGCCTGTATCTGCTCCTAATTCTGCCTGTGGCCTGGCTTCTGCTGCCGCAGAATAACACGGCAAGCGCTCCACTGGCCATGGCTATTGCCGTAGTTGCCGGTGTGGCCACACTGGCCTGGGCAATCAGTTGGGCGCGCTATCTCTTCGTCAATGCGATACCAGAGCATGACAAGTCAACCTATCTCGCTGTTTTTTATGCTTGGTTTGCCATTGTCAGCGGCCTCGGTCCCTTGTTGGCCGGCCAACTATTATCGGTGACAAAGAGCGTCGCTATGCAGATCGGTCCTATCACAATCGATCCCTATGCGCCCTTATTCGCTTTGAGCTTCATATTGACCCTTATCGGCACCTTCTTCGCCCATCGTTTACAGACGGAAGGGACGACCACCTTTCGCCATTTCGCGGGCATGTTCTTGCGCGGCAATCCCGTCAAAGCGATGCGCCTGCTGGTGCAATTCAATTTCTCTGGCGACGAAATGACCCGTGTCGTGGCGACGGAACAGATGGGAGACGCACACAGCCTGCTGAGCAGCAATGAATTGATCGAGGCGCTAAGCGATCCCAGCTTCAGCGTACGCCAGGAAGCGATTCATTCCATTGGGCGCCTCCCCCCGGAGGATGAACTGGTAGATGCGCTTGTTTCCGTTTTGGAAGATCCGGAATCGGAACTCAATATCTCTGCCGCGCGGGCAATTGGGCGCATTGGCAGCCCCAGAGCGATCCCTGCGCTTAGGCGCATGCTGTTTTCGGGCTACAGCCCGCTGGAAGCAAACAGTGCCCGGGCGCTAGCCCTGCTGGGAGACGCTGACAGCGCGGGGCATTTTCTCGCTAAGCTTCGCGAAGAGACCAATCCAAGGCTGCGGCTGGCGTATGTGTCGGCCGTGGGACAGTTGCAGGTTAAAAACGCGATTGAGCCGCTATTTGAGCTGCTGAAGAGCATGGAGTCGGCCGTGAGCCGGGGTGAGATTGGCTTGGCGATCGCCCGAATAAGCGGGGATGAGAGATATTATCTACAGCATTGGCGCATTTTGGATGGGGATTTCGACACCGCTATTGCCCAGGCGCTGCTCGCTTTGCAAAAGCCGGCCGAACGCTGTGATAGACCGGAACAGGCCGAACTGGCTCAAGGAAGTGCGCTTTGTTTTGCTCAAGGGGATGTGGATGCGGGCGTTATTATCTTGACTACAATGCTGCAATGGGCAGCCAAAGAGAATCTTGACCCAGGAATCTTGCAGGTAATTGAGGGCTGCGAAAAGGGTTTACAGCGCTACGGCCGTTCGCGCAAAGAGTATATTCTGCTTGCGCTTCATATTTTGGATACAGCCTTTGCACGATTGTCATGAGTTTATAAAGTCTCTCTTGCCAAGAGATGGTGTAATCTTTATAGTAGCCTGAAAAATTAGGTATTAAGGAGTGACCAGTATGAGCAAGCATTTAGCTGCAGTAGTTTTCGTCATCATCGCAATCCCCCTTTTTCTTATTGGCTGTGAGTTCTCGGCCAGCACGGCCAATATTGCCGCGGCTTCCCTTGCTGCAGATGCCGAAGGCAAGAATATAACGACGGAGTTCAATGCCGAAGATACTTTCTATGCCATTGTGGCCCTGGCCAATGCACCTGACGGGACAGAGGTCAAGGCCGTGTGGACAGCCGTTGATGTCGGCGAAGCGGCAGAACCCAATCTACTGCTCGATGAAGCGACCCTGGAAACAGGATCAGGTCAGCTTACCTTTGATATGGCCAATAACAATCTCTGGCCCGCAGGCAGCTATAAAGTCGATCTCTACCTCGATGGCGAATTGGACCGTACCTTGGAATTCGCAGTACAGAGCGAGGGGAATACGGCCGTGCTTGAGGCCGAACCAGCCCCAGCCGATCCCGCTGCTGCCCCGCAGGAAGAAGTGGTCGAACCAGAGCAGGAAACGCCGCCCGCAGGCGCGGTCTCTGACCTGGCCGGGGTCCAGGCGGCGACGATCCGCATTATGTCCCAGGGCAGCTTCAATGATCCAGATTTTGGGTCCCAACTCAACGTCCCTGGGCAGGGCTCCGGTTTCATCATCGATCCCTCGGGATTAGCCGTGACTAATAATCATGTGGTCAGCGGCGCCGCTTTTATCGAGGTCTTCCTTGATGGGGAAGCAGACGCGCGCAATGCCAAGATTGTAGGCGTATCCGAATGCTCCGATTTGGCTCTGATCGATATCGACGGTGAGGGTTTGCCCTACTTAGAATGGTACGCCGGAGATCTGGACGTGGGCCAGGATGTCTACGCCGCTGGATTCCCCTTGTTTGGCAATGAAGAATATACGCTGACGCGCGGGATCATCTCTAAGGCCTCGGCGGGGGGTGATACAAACTGGGCTTCCGTAGATGAGGTCCTGGAAATCGATGCCACGATCAACGGCGGCAATTCCGGCGGACCGCTGGTCACCCCCGATGGGCAGGTTGCGGGTATCAACTATGCTGGTAATGCCGATACCCGCCAGGGATTCTCCATTTCACGTGATGCAGCCTTGGAAGTCATCGACGTCTTGAGCCAGGGCACTGATCTCAACTCGATCGGCATCAATGGGCAGGCAGTTCTTTATGAGGACGGCACAATCTCCGGAATCTGGGTTTCGTCCGTGGCCTCGGGCACGCCGGCGGATGAGGTAGGCATCGAAGCGGGAGACATTTTGACCCAACTGGAAGGACTGGTCCTGGCCACAGATGGCACCATGGCCGACTACTGCGATATCCTGCGCGGGCACAATGACGATGACGTCATGAATATCGAGGTGCTGCGCTTTGCCACCAACGAGGTCTTGGCCGGGCAGCTCAATGGCCAACCTTTGGAGCAGGTCTTCAGCTTCGAAGACGATCTTGGCGATGATATGGTCGACGTCGAAGGGTATCCGGAGTACGTAGTCGTCACGGACGACAGCGGCACGTTGGAAGTTGAGATCCCTGCAGCCTGGTCCGAGGTGGTGGGCACCACTTGGGTCGTAGATGGAGAAGAGATGGGGCCATCGCTAACAGCGGCACCCAATATTGCTGATTTTGAAGACAGTTGGCAAACCCCCGGTCTATTCTTTGCCGCGCCGCAGGATTTGGTTGATGAAGTAAGCGAGGCAGAACTGCTGGACGCCTTCGACTTCTCCGATGAATGTACCTTCGATGAACGCGTCGATTATGCTGACGAACTCTATACGGGTTACTACGATATTTGGAGCGATTGTGGCGCTGAGGGCGTGCTCTATATTATCCTGGCTGCCGCTCCAGAGTCCCGCGCTTACCAAACCTTGCTCAGCATCCAAGTTGTGAACCAAGCTGATCTCGAGGCCGTGGACCGCATATTCGCCAGCTTTGTGGTCAAAGAATAAATGGCGCAGCAGGTGTTTGTGAAGCCACAGGGGAGCGCTGGTACCGCGCCAGCGCTCCTCTTTTTTGCACCTTAGATCGAGGAGAAGATGGATGCAATTTGCTAAAAGAACAGCAAAGCTAAAACCGGAAGGAGCCTACCAGGTACTGGGTCGAGCTCAAGAATTAGAAGCGCGCGGCTGGGACATAATTCATCTTGAGATCGGCCAACCGGATTTTGACACACCGGGCAATATTGCCTTGGCTGGCATTCGTGCCATCGCCGAAGGACGCACCAAATACAATCCCGCGGCGGGCATGCCCGAGCTGCAGACGGCTATCGCAGTGGATGCCGGTCGGCAGCGCGGGATAACAATCCAGCCTGAGCAGGTTGTGGTCAGCCCCGGAGCCAAACCAAACCTCTTCTTCCCGGCCCTGGCTTTGATCGAGCCGGGAGACGAGGTCATCTATCCCAATCCTGGCTTCCCCACCTACGAGGTCATGATTGAAGTCGCCGGCGGCATGCCCGTCCCCGTGCCCCTTCTCGAAGAGAACGATTTCTCCTTCGACCTACAGGCATTCGACCGGCTGATCAATCAGCGCACCAAGCTGATCATCCTCAACTCGCCCAGCAACCCGACGGGCGGCGTCATCCCCTCGGCCGACTTGCAGCATATTGCTGCCGCGGCGGAGACTCATGATTGTTGGGTACTTTCGGATGAGATCTACACGCGTCTCGTTTTTGATGGCCTGGAGGCGCCCTCCATCGCCGTCCTACCGGGAATGGCCGAGCGTACGATTATCATGGATGGATTTTCCAAAACCTACTCCATGACCGGCTGGCGCTTGGGCTATGGAATCATGCCTGAAACGTTGGCCTGGCGGGTGCAGCTGCTCTTTACGCACGCCCTGGGCAGCACGGCCCATTTTACGCAGATTGCTGGCGTGGAGGCGCTCACCGGTTCGCAGGATGAGGTAGAGCGCATGCGCGAAGAATACCAAAGGCGGCGCGACGTTATCGTCGATGGCCTGAACCGCATCCCAGGTGTGAGCTGCCGCAAGCCGCAGGGCGCGTTTTACGTTTTCCCCAATGTCAAATCCTTCGGCAAACCAGTCGACGAACTGGCCAATATTCTGCTCGAGCAAGCCGGCGTAGCCGTGTTGCCAGGTACATCGTTTGGCGAAAATGGAGAAGGATACCTGCGGCTGTCTTATGCCAATTCCATCGAAAATATCGAGAAAGCTTTGGAACGTTTGGAGTCGGTCTTTCGGGTGTTTTGATAGCTTAGATCTAGACCGGAAGCCGCTCGCCATAGGCACGATTCTATCCTTGCGCTGGCCCTAACTGGCCGATTTAATTATAGATTGTCCAGCCTATGTTGAAAAATTCGGGATGGGCAATAGCTTTTGTAATGAGACATCACTCCAAACGCGATCCACGGAGTGGCGATCACAAGCAGTTGCCAGGGGTACCTGCTGCTCTACAGCCATTGTTCTGGAACGCAGAGGTAACCGCCGTCGTGCGCAAGAACAGTTTAGACATCGTTCTGACCACGGAAATTGTGGATAAACCACCCGCAATTTACGCCTAGTGCTCTGTTATGCTAAAGGTTGAAGAATCATCATCGGTCTGTCATACCTGGGTAGGCAGGTATCCACTCTTATGGATTCCCTCCTGCGCGGGAATGACAATCATCTAGCAACTTCACAATTCAGCTTAACAGAGCATTTGCCCATCAGTGGCAGGTGCCAAATCGGCACGTTAAGTCTATTGCCAGGAACCGGAAAAACTAAACGGCTAGGGCCATTTTTTGTTCCTCTTTGCGTTTATTGATGCCCATGTAGCAGAGCGGGCTGTTATGGACTACTCCGGCGTAACCGTAGGACATTGCCGTACATCCTCCCAAACATTGTTCCCCATACGCACACGAGCGGCAGTTGTTCCCAAGTTGACTGGTCGAGAACTGGCGTGTATACGAGAAAGCGTCGGGATCAAACCAGATGTCCCACAGATCGTTTTTTCGTAGATCGCCTTCGATGAATTCGTCAGGCAAGGAAAGGCATCCCTTGACCTTGCCATCACTTGTAATTCCAACGGAGACTCGCCCCGCGGGACAACCATACCAAGGTCCGCGGGAGTAATTGCACTCGAAATAGTAGCCAAGTCCATCGGCCCGCATCAATTCCATACCGGCATCAGGCGCTAGGGCAGAATACATCTGGTAGAATTCGACCAGTTTGAGGTAGGTTTGCTGCTCAAGCTGCAATTCTTGATGACCTAGCACACGTCCTGATCTGATTAGAGGCTGAGGCCGCCATCTTCTTATGCCCATAGCGACAAAATGGTCAAACATAGCCGGTAATTCATCAATATTGAGCTCAGTAACCGTGGTAATTATGCTGGTTGCGATTCCATGTTCAAGCAGCAGATTGATCCCGCTTATACTGCGACGGTGCAAGCCAGCTTTGCCCCGAATACGGTCATGGGTTGCCTCAAGACCGTCAATGCTGACGGCCATATGTGAGATGCCTGTCTCCTGCATTTTGTAGATGGTCTCTAGATCAATAGTGGTACCGTTGGTCACCATTCCAGTTATGATGCCCAGCTCCTGCAGACGAGACGCAATTTCAGGCCAGTCACGCCTTGGAAGGGGCTCACCTCCGGTGAAATCAACCTCCTGAACGAGAAGCGCTGGGAATTGGTCACACAGCCGCAGTGCTTCCGAGGTAGTCAGTTCATTCCTGCGCTGAAAGCCGGCGCTAGAGCCGCAATGTTTACATCTCAAATTGCAGACCAGCGTAAGTTCCCAGCCCAATGTCATAGGCAATGAATCAAAGGACATGTTTTACCCTCCATTCTTGTCGCTGAAAAACTCAGTACAGGTCCGGGGAGGCGATTGGTTGAACGACGCAGCGAACTGCATCATATCCCCTCTGTTGGATGCGGCATAATCGTCGTGCTGCCCAGACGCCCTCAAATACAACATGCTCCCCGGACCGTGAGTTCTTCAAATTCTGTATTTATGTCACCCCAGGGTATGGACGACCCCCGATGCATCAAATTGTCAGAACTTTTCCTTTACTATCTCGTTTCCCTGAAAGCGTTTTGCAAAGCAACGCAATCGCCGGATCGCAGTGCAATCTTGCGACCGCTTAAGCGGTCGTCAACGAGGTTCATGACAACGTGCTGCAGTTCCGGTTCAACTTCTTTTCCGGCCATGACCATGTTCATTTTATCGGCAACAAATGCATAGAATTCTTCGATTGGCTCCGTGCGGATGAGGTCAAGAAAGTGCTCATCCATTAGGAAGGGGGCCCAAGGGGGTATCAAATACATTACCTCAGTGCCATGCCAAACCAAATAGGCGGTCTCCGTGACCCTTACTTGATTAAACATCATAAGACTCCTTTCAGCATCAATGCTGAAGACGCAAATAGGTTGAACACAAGTTGGGCAGCTCCCACAGTCATTATTAAGGATTTGAATTGAAAAGTATATAGGGATGGTGAGCGCGAGTGCGGGTGGCATGCTGCACAGAAAAATATACTGGGCGAATGGGCGCGTTAGCGAAACCGCAGCAGTTTGGTTGAGAAGACTATAGAAGATGCTGCTATAATCCTGCGCATGAATGAAGCAATAACACCCGTCACCATCGCTCTTAACGGTCTTGGTATCAATTACCGCATATTTGTACACCCTGGCCCGGTGAAATCGCTGGAACAAGCGGCGCGGGAGCGCGGACAGAAACCGGAACAGATCATCCGCAGCCTGCTGTTCCGGCTGGCCAAAGAGAGCTTCATCATGGCTTTGATGGCCGGACCACAGCAGGTGGATTGGAAAACACTGCGCCGCTATGTAGGGGAGAAACGACTGACGACTGCCAACGAAGAAGAAGTTCTGCGCGTCACGGGTTATCCACGAGGGGCGGTCTCACCTTTTGGCCTGCCTCAGCCGTTGCCAATATTGGCCGATCCGGCCATTTTTGAGCCGCAGGAGATTTCGATCGGCTCTGGCGTGCGGGGGACCACGGTGATTCTCAGCTCGTTCGACCTTCGCCGCGCGCTGCCCCCGTTCGAGCTGGTGAATTTGCGCCGCTGAGATATGCTCCTGACCACGGACTCTTCTGCTTGCGCCACCGGTCCTCGAGTTTGGGCGAGTTGAGGAGTAAAAGAAGCTGCAGCCGTTGCCATCAACAATCTCCCTGTCACAATATCGATTAATTTCAGTCACTGGTTCCGGCTTCTTGCTGCGCTCCCTGGTCAATATGATTGCCAGCCCTTTGACGGCCACCTCGCCCTAGAAGCGCGGGTCTTTGGCGATAGTGACCGTGCCTTCCCACCCCGTCCAAGTTCGCACTAGATCTGGTAACGGCCGATTGAATCCACAGTGACTCGCTTATTGAACAAATCGTTCAACCTGAGATAGATGCCGGACAAGGCGGCATCTGCTGCAGTAAATTATCCGTGATTAGGAGGGATCTTAGAAACCCGGTTTTGCGGAAAAACCGTGTTTTTGATTTTTGATGCCAGCGCTTCACTTGGGAAATGCCTCGCACAAGGGGAGGGCAAAATGGATTCCCGCCTGCGCGAGAATGACCGGCCCGTCATTCCTCCAAGTATTTTGGTTTGCTAATAGGAGTTGTCTCCTACACACTGGTCGCCAATCATGTGCCTCTTAATGCTCGCATCATCGGCGCCAACGAGCATGATAGCCACTATGTTTTCAACATTTTTTACAATAATACGACCGACGTGCAGCCTGCTATTCATTCGACGGACACCCATGGCACCAATGAGATAAACTTTGCGCTGCTGCATTTCTTTGGTTACCAGTTTGCACCTCGCAAAAACGAGCTTTACGATAAGGTGCATACGTCTACCTATCGCTTTCAACATCCTAGTCAGCATGATGATGATTGGTTGCTCAAGCCAATTCGCGAAATTCGTGAGCCCCTGATCGTCGACGAATGGGAAAATACCCAGCGAATTATGCTGTCGCTCGCCCTGAAGACAACGACCCAATATGTGATCGTCAGTAAGGTGGAGTTCTTGCGTCCGCCGGAATCGCACCAAACGGGCACTCTGGGAATATGACAATATCATCCCCAGCATCTATCTGCTAGATTTCATCGACCTGCTGACCCCCCGTCGCGACGTACAACGCGCTTTGAATCAGGGAGAGAGCTATCATCAGCAGCGGCGAGCTGTATCCTACGCTAATTTTGGAAAGCTCCGCTTCAAGACTGAACATGACCAAAACATATGGAATGAATGCAGCCGATAGATTACCAACTGTATCATCTACTACAACATTTCCCTCCTCTCCAGGCATTTGGAAATCAAGCAGCAGCAGGGTGATCTCGGTGTGGCTCAGCGGCTTACGCGCATTTCACCCGTAGCCTTGCAGCATGTCAATTTCCATGGTCGCTACGAGTTCACCAATATCCCGACATCGATTGATTTGGATGCGCTGATTGCCCAGCTTGCAGCCCGACCTTTGATTCTTAATGACTCAGATTAGGAATTTTCAGGGGAAATGCGAAAATGGCCGATTTCGGCTACAACTCTC
Source organism: uncultured Chloroflexia bacterium (assembly GCA_963807975.1). GTDB lineage: Bacteria > Chloroflexota > Anaerolineae > Promineifilales > Promineifilaceae > JAACFF01. Next base: position 360,731 of record CAWEDV010000001.1, read on the forward strand.
AGCTTCTGATAGCGGATATCTACGCACGTTTCTGGGAGAACCCCTAATATACAACTTACACAAAAAAGGGAGATACGCTTTAATTGCGTCTTGTTAGCTTAAGGCTCCCTCTAGTCAAGTGAGCACTCGTTACACGTTTGCAAAAATGGGCCTATCTAGGGGTTAGTTGTGCAGATTGCTCAAGTGTAATCTATGTCTCAGAATCAAAAGCTCATGGGTCTCAGAGATTACATGACGCAGACAAGGGTTATAGTAAGTTCTTTGTAACGGTAAGATGGATATATAAGTGTCACACTTTCTGTATCGCTAAATGGCACACTGAGCTAGGCCCATATTCGGAATACGGCAGAAGATGTGCCAGATTAGCGGGTCAAATCCACCATACGTGGCGATATTGCTGAAATATACACTTGCTACAGTAAAAAACATTGCCATCGCATCGTTTTTACTCCAATCAGATTAACAGTTTTTGGTTTAGATACATGTCCACAAAATGGGGAAAAGTCCAAATTCAAACCCGCCGTTTCACGGCGCACCGGACGAAAATGGGAGATACCCAAGCCTGGCTTCTTTCCTGCATGAGCAGACGGTTGATGACTGACCAGTGACCAGCTAACAGCTGTTCGCCTAAAACTCCAATCCGTAGCGAAAACGATTCTGCGGATCGACCTGCGCTTTAAGCGCCTTTAGACGATCGTAGATTTCTGGTGAGAAAGCCTGGGTAATCACTTTTTGAGCTTCTGGGCCTTCTATGAAATTGGGAAAAACGCCGCAAGAGTACGATTCTAGTGACTGCACAAATTGGTTGGCATAGCCAACTACCATCTCGTATAGTTCCGGGGTTGGCGTAATGCCCAGGATTTCCAAGATCAATGATTCTTGGCGGTGGTCTACGGCGCTGCTGTCAGGGGCAACGCGTCCCTTTGCACCGCCGACATGACGAATTTCACTGAAAACCAATGGCGGTGGGCCGTCTGTCACATAGGTATGGTCGATGAGCTTGCCTACAACTTCGTCATTTAGTGCGTTGAGCCATATGCCGGTGACATAGCCGGGCATCGGATCTTCCGGATCCTGGCTGATCATCGCCACCTGCGCGAAGGGCATTGGGCCCATGAAATTGGCGATCGGCTCGGGTCCATCCTGCCAGGTTTGGAAATAGTCTTCCGCTTCACCCATCGCGCCGCAGTAGCAGGCGCGAACCATGATCACCGACTTGCCTTGCAGCATCTCCGGGATGCCAGGCATTTCCGGGACATTCATCAGCGCCACGGACGAAGTCAACTCTTCAGGCGTGGTGGCGATCCAATCACGATAGCGTTCCAGGACGGGGCGCGCGAGGGCAGCAGGGTAAATCATGCTGCCGCCGTAAATCATGGAAACAGGAACGAGATTGATCTCCATGCCCGTAACGACGGCGAAGGTGGAGCGGCCGCCGCGCAGGCCCCAGAATAACTCACTGTTTTCGCTGGCCGAGGCACGCTGCTGCTGCCCATCGGCCGTCACCACGTCAAAATAACGTACACTGTCCGCGGCCAGGCCATACTTGCGCACCAGCCAGCCCATACCGCCGCCCAGAGTGTAGCCGACGGCGCCCACACCGGGCGATGAACCCAGGAGGGGAGCAAGACCTGCCTCCTGCGCCGGACCGAGCACATCGCCCCAGATCGCGCCCGCCTCGACATAGGCAGTTTTCGCTTGCGGGTTTACGATGACGCCGGTCATATCAGCCGTGTTGATCAGCAGGGCATCATTGGGCAGCTGGATCACACCATGTCCGGTGCCCTGCACGGCGATACCGAGATCCTGTTCATTGGCATAATCGATCGCGGCGGCGACATCTGCGGCATTAGCAACCTTGACAACAAGCGCCGGACGCTGTGCAGCGTAGCTCAGGTTCCAGGGCATGCGCGCCAGATCGTATCCTTCGTCGCCTGGTAGGTAGGCCATGCCTTCGAGCTGATCCCCTAATTTTGAGAATTCGCCGCCGTCGAAAACGGCATTTGAGGATGGTGTCATTTTTACTCTCCTTGAGATCGCTGTCTGAACTATGATTGTTAGAAAGTATAATAATATAGCTGCAAAATAATAATTGGCAACCCGTGTTGGGTGTCTCCAATTTTTGATCGCAGATATCCGCTAAGACAATTCTACCGCTGGAGGATTCGGCTTTGGCAATAGACGGAAATCGCCGATTAGAACAGATTTCAATAATCATTCTACCTCGAGTGAGTAACCCCTCAGCGGATATTTACGGACGTTTCTGGGAGATTCCCATAGGAGAGGTTTCAGAAACCCGGTTTTGCGGAAAAACCGGGTTTCTGATTCTAATGCCTGCAAGTCACTTGGGAAATGCCTCGCACATGGGGTGAGCAAGATGGATTCCCGCTGCGCGGGAATGACCGCCCCGTTATCTGAGGCCAAGGATAATGGGCATGCAAACACCGTAGGGTGATCCGGAGCCTCCGGTGCAGGGTTTTTCTTTACGGTAGAGCACGGACAAGGCCGTGGAGGTGCCGGCGCTGCGGTTGGGGATGGTGTTGTATTTGGCCGTGGTACTTAGCGTGCGCAGACGCTGGTTGTCGTTGAGTTCAAAGGGAATGGTGGCTTGCCAATTGCCGTTGTCATTGGCTGTAACCACCGCCAGAGACTGCAAGGCCTCTGTGATGCCATTCTTATCGTCCAGAAAGATTTCAACGACACATTTGGGACAAGGACTGTTGGTGCCGTGCGTCCCCTTGACAGTCGTGCCATCAATCTCGGTAATTCGCGCGGGATTAAAGTATCGGAAGCTGTCGGGAATGCTGGGGCCAAGCTGAATAGCATCTTCCGGCTCGGGATTGATATCATCTTCCGTCCATGGAAAGCGGTTCTGGATGGTGTTGGAGCGGAAGGTATTTTCATCGGAGAGCACACCATTGAGCGATATGCCGGAAAGGCCGGGATTGGCGATGCGGTTGTCTCTGACCATGATCGCCTGCGGGCTGCCATGCAGGTAGACGCCGCGACCACACACGCCAACATCTTTGCCATCTTTAGATTTGCCGATCCTGTTCTCCACTATTTGGTGTTCCTCACCCGTGGCCGAAACGGCATCAGGCTGGGTAGAGCCGGAGAATATTTCCTGGCGCAGGCCAGCAAATATATTGCCCTTGATCAGGTGCTGGTCCCCTTCCAGGCTGATGCCGCCGCCTCCCAACCAATCGACCTTGGTGCAAATCAGGTCGGGATCGGTCTGTTTTTCGGGCACATTGCCGTTGGCGTTGGTGCCGACAAAGTTGTAGCTAAACTCGTTGCGCTCGCCGCGCAGAGCGGCAGAGACACCGTCGAAGCCCAGGAAAAAACTGTTGATTATCTGGTTACGCTCAACGTTAGCGCTGAGGGCGATGCCGGCGTTGCCGCTGCCATCTTCTGGCTCATCGTCGCGCAGATAAGGTTCGCTGCCGTCGGAGGAGAGACCGAACCAGTTGTCCTCAATCAAGTTGTCGTTGGAATTGACGTACATATGCGTCTTGAAGTTTTGGAAGCCTAGGCCGCGAATCACGTTTTCATCGTGTGCGCCGGCGGCGTTGACGCCGACGATGAGCCCATCTTTGTTGCCGTTGCCGGGACCAATGAGGATGATCCTGGGACCGTTCTTTCGGCCGTCGGGCTGAGTGCTGCCGTCGATGGTAATCTGGCCAAACTCCAGGCGGCGGAAAACGGAGGGGTCGGTGGTGGGCAGAATTTCCAGTTCCCACAGCCCCATGCCGCTCCTGTGCCCTTCAGCAGCCGATTTAGGAATATTGAACTTGATCGTTACCGGCTTATCGCCAGCCGGGGCCTTGCTGGCCTGAATGATAGCCCGGCGCAGCGAGCAGGGTGTATCAGTGATACAAGTTTTGCTCTTGCTGTTATCGGGATCGGTGCCCGTATCAACCACAATCTCCGTTCCGGTGGGCTGCTGCGGTTTCGCCTGCATACCGGCGGCAGCAGACAGCAGCATGACAGCCAAAAACAAGGCAACAAAAACGGTCCATCTCTTGCTAATCATCAGCTTAACTCCCTTGGCTATTTGGTTGTAATAAATCCGATGGGCCCCTGTGTAAGAATCACGCCCTTGATCTTCCAGACACGCCCCATACGTTCCCTATAATAGCATGGGAATGAGGCAAAATGAAGAGGGAAATGGAGAGTGGACGATAAGCGGTAGGTGTGAATTATCAATACATCGTGTGATAGATAAAGCACCTTAACAACCGAATAACCATCAGTACATCGTGTGAAAAATGCGATTTGTAAGACGTGCTGTGCGATTGATGGCAGATGGAATGAGCCGGCCACCAACTTTTTCTGCCATAGTACGTTGTTGTGATTGTCTTAGCGTTTGGTAGTGAACGTGCCCCGCTTTCAAAGGACGTCTCGTTTCGGACAGGGCGAAATCTGGTGCCAACCTCTGCACGGGTTGTTGGCTGTGAACAGTCTCAGGCGATTGCTCGTTGAGCTTGCTATGGTCTTCGCGCTGATGATAAAGCCTAAAAAAATGCTGCGATTGCTTGAGCACTTCATCCACATTGTCCAAGTAGGTGTCTTCCCAGACATGTCGGTCGTAATCTTGATGAAAACGCTCGACTGTGCCTTTACTTTCCGGATGGCGAACGGGTGAAAAGATCAATGCTGTTCCCACTTCCAAAGCCAAACGTACGACCTTACCCAAAACATGCTTGTGAGTCGCGCCACCACTGAAACAGCCCTCATTATCCACTGGGTGTAATGGGAAATGCCAATTTCTTGCCACACATGGATGAGAAAGGCTGCGGCATCTCCAGACCGGCGACGTGCAAATGGCTGTCCAGTCGGGTAGCGAGAAACAACGTCAATGGCATTGAAACAGGAAACGCGCTTATTACCGCAGAGAAAATGAGGCACGATATCCACTTGGCACAGTTGGTGTGCCTGGGTCGGCTTGAGATGCGCATACTTTATTTGCGGTTCGACATATTTCTCTTTGGGCTTTGTCACACCCGCTTTTCTCAGTATCCGCTCAATGTTTGGAATACTTGGCAGTGGTTCAAAAGGTTTATGTTTCAGCCTGGTTCGGACTGCCGTTGCCCCGACATATTTGAGCCCTTCACCCATCAATGCTTCGGCTTCCAACTCAAGACGAGCTTGCTGAACTGCTTGGCATACCGGCTCAGGCAGTTTGTTGCCATGACTTTTTGGAGCACGGGAGCGATCTTTCAACCCGAGCCAACTTTCTTCTCGATAACGCTTGTGCCATTTCCACGCCCAATTGGTTGAACGATTTAAACTTTGAGCTACTTCTTTGATTGTTTTCCCTTTTATGAGCTGGAAGATCGCCAGCTTGCGTTCGGCCAATAAATCGCTGTTTGTCATGTTACTCACCCTCCATATGGGATGAGTAAATTTACCAGTTTTCACACGATGTATTGATGGTTCGGTTGTTAAGGTTCCACACGATGTACTGATGTACGACAGGTAGGCAGTAAGTAGCAAGGGTCAAACGGAAAGCAGTGTTGGGTACCGTACCGTGCTGCCACTCGCCACTTCGAATGTCTGCCCATATAATCTTGCCCATGGTAGTTGTTAATAAGCAGGTCACAGAATTGGCGGCGGGGTTTGAGGTTATTGAGGGTTTCCTGGAGACGATGCGCTCCGAATGGCTGCCAGGGTTTGAGCGGTCCTTTGTCCGTCGAAACCGGGAGTATCAGGAGGCGCTGGAAAAGCATAATAATCGGAGGTTTTTCCTTCGTACGCTGCTGCGCAAACCGAAGCAGCCCAAGAGAATGCCGGCCCGTTATCCGGCGCACGCGGAGGCGCGGCTGCGGGGCGATTGGGTGGATTCCTGGCGCTCCTCGGATCAGGCAAGCCAAATAACAGCCATATTTTGGCTACACGAAGTTTCCAGGGGCGAGGATCTGGTGTTGCTGGATTTGAGCTTGCGTAGAGAGTGGGTGCTGCCCCTGGTTATTTTAGGCAGCAGAGGTATCTTGCTGCCGGGCGGAGTAGACAGACCAATAGAAGCGTCAGACGCAACATACGGACAAATCGCTGCGGTCCATGATTTGCTGCAATCTCGGGGATGGCCTGAAATCGACATCACGACGATGGTCGAGGATTGGCAATCTGGTGAGGATAAGAGCGCCCTGGAGCGTATGGTCGTTCTGGAACTTGCGGATTTGCTGTTATCCTGCCACCAAGAATTAAATCCTGGACGAACCTTGTCGGCCATGAAAAAGGCCGAGAAATTGGCTGTAAAAGAGAAGTATAACCTGCTGAAAATGGCAGCGAATCTTTAGGGATCCGCTGCTCAGACGTCTCTAGGGAGCCGCCGCTATATGCCCGACCAATGTTGGGTCAGCGATTCTGTCCCAAGGCCGGCGATGTTGACCTCGAAGGTGCCCGCTCCTTCTAGAAGTGGTGTCTTTGGTATAGTCAATTTGCCATCCTCATTGTCAATGCCAAGGGTGTTCAACTGCGAGCTGTTGTCTGGTTTGAATCGGATCAAGGCCAGGCGGTTGGCGGGCGACCAGTTTAGGGTGAGACTGTCATCCTGCCGGTATATTGAAATCGACGCAGGCGGCTGACCGGCGGTCTCATTGAGCAGCTTTCTTTCAGCGATGAGCCTCCCTTCTTCCCAGAGGCCAACGGCAGTGATCTCCTGATTAACAGGTAGAGGAATTGCGGCCGATACCCTGCTCCACTTGGCAGGTAAATGCACATTGAAACTATGGGAGAGATTGCCGCGAACAGCTTGGTTGAAAACCGTCCAATTGTCGACCCGCATAGGAGATCCGGGCAAAGGGCTTCCGGAACGGCTGCCCTCCAGAATTAGCGAAACCTCGTCAACCGGATTGTAACTATTGGTCCGCACATCCACTCTGACTACGGCCGGACGGCCGTTTACCAGAGGAACCGAATTATCCAATGACTGCACAGCTTGCGTAATCTCCATGGACTTCAAGACAAGGTCGGTCTGCAAAGCGTGCGAGCTGATGATTGGCAGATTCGTCTGCCATTTGGCGCTGCCCACCAAGGCCCAACTCCCAAAATGATCAGGCTCAGCCGTGACCTTGTTTGCCGCCGCATCATATTGTACGCTCCGTTCAAGGTGCCAACTGTTTCCGTCGAAATATAGTAGTTCCAACGTCGATTCTTGTACCAAGCCCAGATCGCCGGCATCATAATTGATTTCTAGCCTGTAAGGTTTGAGCGGAGCGATAATGGTTCCAAAAAAGTCCTCGGCTTGCGTAGTTAAGATCACTTATGTCAGCAGCCGCGGTGGCAGTTTCTGCAAGCTGCCAGATGTTCCCTGGATTGCCCTTGTCGAGCACCTCAAGGTCATCATCCCCATTGACGATCGCCAGATTATTGTGAAGATAGATCGCCCCAGGATAATAGATCTTGTCATAAAGACTGATTTCCTGCATGGAGGCGGGGTTTGCAACGGACAGGACAACAACACCTTTGCTGTGCACCGCTAGATAAGCGCGATCTGCGCTGACGGCAACATCCTGATCGTACCCTCTCGGGGGCCCGCATAGGCGCCGATTAGGGCTGGTTTTGTTTTGTCGCTGACGTCAATGGCCAACAGCTTCGTAGTGCCTACCAAGTAAACGATGTTGCCCTTCACAGCGATTTGGTGCGCAAATTTGCCATCAATGTTTAAGCTGGATAGTTCCCGCGGCCATGCGCTTGCGTCAGATCATATAGGATCAAACCGCCATATCCGGAGGCCACGAAAAGGAAATCCTGATTGATCACCATCTCCTGGGCATGATACTGTGAATTATGCCCGACGATTCTCGGCGCAGTTGAATCCGAAATATCTAGCGCGTATAGTCCTCCCCTTCCCGCACCGGCGTAGGTGACTTTGTTCTTAACAGTAATTGATATCACATCGCCGGTCAGTGGACGCGATTGGCCAACTTGATCCAGGCGGTTGGCGCTGACGAAATCGAATAGGACCAGGCGCCGGCCAAGGCCCCCTGCAAGATAGTCGCCGGCTCCTGCGACCGATCCAGCGAGACCCCCTATCTGGCCAAACTCGCGAACGGCTGCCGACGAATCCAGCACCCATTATTCTGTGTCACCGTCCTGCTGACCGCCGCGCGTCATCAAGATTGGCAGTGTGCAGGGCAATGGAAAGTCAAAGATTACGAGTGAGGTAAAGTTGCCAGGCTGGGGTAGAATAGGTCTCAATAATTGTGGGTGCAACGGTGCCAACTTCTGAAAGAGTTGGCGGCCTGTTTTGAGGTTAATTTTCTATGACTAGTACTTTAAATGATCGCGTAAGTGGGGATGGCAGCCGGCTGATCGTGCGCAAGTCGGGCGCGGAGACGGATGGAAAATTGCTCGAAATGGAGGCCATTTATCCACCGCAGTCCGCGGCGCCACCTTATCATTTTCACCCCAGCCAGGAAGAAAACTTCAAGGTCCTGCAAGGCAGCTTTCAGACCATCATCGGCGGTATGGAGAAAATTTACGAAGCAGGGGAGAGTTATTCTGTACCGGTGAATACGCCCCATTTGATGCACAACATCAGCGATGAGGAAGGGCGACTGCTGTGGCAGGTGCGTCCCGCGCTGCGCACGCAGGAGTTCTTGGAGACGATGTGGGGCTTGGAAGCGGATGAAGAGGCCGGCGCCGGAGGGGTGCCCAATCTGATGCACTTGGCCGTGATATTGTCTCATTACGCGGATGAATTTCGGGCTACCAGCCCGCCCTATTGGGTACAGCGCATTCTATTTGCCATATTACGCCCAATCGGCAAGCGCAGGGGATATAAGGCGCGCTACGAAGAATTCAGTGGCCCAGAATCAGCGTAGTTTCGCTCATCGGTGTTGGCTAATCCTTTTAGCCAACCAATCATCCTATGTCTGTAAGGATGCGCCAAGGATCGTATTGACCTCTGTGGGATCGCCAGGTTCTCCAACTTTTTGGAAATAATCCATCACGGTTGCGAAGAAGCCAAGCATCTGGTTGCCAGTTGACTCGGCGACTTGTTGAGCGACATGGATAGGCATGACGCTGATTTCCGCAATTTTCGGGTGGAGAAGTTTGCAGACGCGCTGAAAAGCATCATACATGGTGATACTCTGCGGGCCGTGGATATAGAGACATCTGCCGGCGGCCTCTTCATTCTGGAAGGCATTGGAAACCATGCGCGCCAGATCAATGTTGGCCGCCCTCTGAATGGTAATTGATGAAGATCGCCAGTTAGAGGGCCCGGCCGGAGCAATTTTCCATTGGCCGGGCCCTCATTTCTAGGCCTGTTTACGGTGCGCCGGTCGAGCGAACGGCAACATGATGTACAAAATAGTGGCTCCTCATGATTGAGCGGCAGGACATGTCATCTACCCAGAAATAATTCATATCCCGAATTCCAGCGGCGACCCACACCCATCTCCCAGCCGGATAGACCGTATGGGACACGAAATGACGGGTCAGGATTTGCCCTGGCATGGCCGGACCACCTCTCGCCCACCCTCCTTCGCTTTCGCCGCGACGGAAATCATACAGGTTAGAATACCGTTCCGTGGAACCTGACGTCCAAAGGTATCCGCGGCTCAGCTGCTGCACGTTGGCGTCGGAGCAGCCTGATTCATCCCATAGGTGGCCCGAGTAATCGGTGTTGGTGTCTTGATACCAGACCCACATCTCGACCAACCCGGCCGCGGGCATTCTAAACCAGAAGCCAACTTCAGCCATGGCATCGATACGCGAAAAGTCGGAATCATCTGCGCCAAAGAGGTCCATACGGCTCCACAATGAAACTGAGCCACTGGTGCTGGAAGCAGATCGATTATGCCAGCGAGCGCCCCGAGAACCAGACGAAGTATTCAGATGCGTCCAGCGTCCGGAGTAGGGCGGGAAAATCCAAGTCCACGGATTATTAGTGGGCTTGGGTAATTCAGCATCGTCATCATACGGCATATGCGCGTCGATGGAGATTCCCGGCCCGAGGATCTCATTGGCTCGTTTTAGGTATTTCTTGCGGATGGCAATGGCCCTTTTGGTATCGAATCCGATGCTGTGATATAGCTCGTGCTTTTCCGTTTTCAACCTCTCGCGAAGAGCAGCTTTCTCTTTTTCGCCGTCTGGAGACTGCGGCAGCTCCACAGGCACCTTGGACAAGCGTTCAATAAGCTCCTTGTACTGGCCGGCATGTTTCCGCATGTTTTCTGGGCCGACCAGATAGGCGATTTCTTCTTTATATTCCTCACGAAGTTCGGCGAGTCTAAACGAAACGCTGTTGTCTGTCTCAACAAGTCGCTGCTGCCTGTTGGCTAGATCCTCCTGTACGGATAGCTGCACATTCAGGGGGATGTCCTTTTCGAAATCCTTGCTTGAAATGCTTTCTACACGATACACTCTCATTTTTGCCACCTCCGTGACTTACAGCTCGACCGGAGACAGGGCATGCGCGGGACCACCAGATAGGAAGTCCTAGATTTGCTGATATTGATCGCCTGAGTTTTGTCGTTTAGGTTGGCTCCCTGCTCAACGGGCAAGTTGAATGGAAATCCAGGCTCCCAATTTCAGTATAAATGGATTTTGCGGCAAATTCGCAGATCTTCATGGAACAAATAGGAATGGGGAAAGCCATGAAGATGGTGTTTGTAAACAAAGTGGACAGCGAAGTGTGAACTTGAGCTGCTACAGTATCAATGGGCCGGCCATCTTTAGGTGGAGACAGTTAGGTTGGATCAATCTTGCGGTTTGTGAGATTGGTTCACGCTTCGAGATTGGACCAATCTGGGAGGATGTTTGTGAGACATAGGATTCGGGCAGCGGCGTTGATGGTTGAAGGGGACAGGATTTTGCTGGTGCAGCATGTTCATCCTGAGACGGGAGAGATATGGTGGGTGCCGCCTGGTGGGGGATTGGAGGCCGTAGATGGATCCGTTTTTAACTGCGCCAGGCGCGAAACATTCGAAGAGACGGGGCTAAGTGTGCAGCTAGAGCGCATCGTCTATATTCGAGAGTTTCTAGATCAGGAGAATCAGACGCACCACTTAGAATTGTTTATCAGCAGCAGCGGCCACTCAGGTGAGCTTACCATCCAGAATGTGCAAGGTACCGGGCCAGATGAACACTATATCAAGGATGTACGCTGGGTGGGCAAGAAAGAGCTGGCGAATTTAATTGTCTATCCGGGCATTTTGAAGGATGATTTTTGGCGAGATTTCGAGCAAGGATTCCCAAAGATGAAGTATCTGGGCGTATCGATTGATTGATGTTTTTTTCAGCAACCTAACGGAGAAAGGGAATGCATATTCATAATGTCTATTTTTGGTTGAAGGACGATCTTGGCCAATCAGCAGTTGAAGAATTTGAAGAAGGGCTGGCCTTGTTGACCGGGGATACAAATGCGCTTTCCGGCTATTTTGGCAAACCGGGCCAATCGAATCGGGCCGTCGTCGACAGCAGTTATTCTTTCGGGCTGGTGCTTGTCTTTCCGGATACGGTCGCCCATGACCGCTACCAGGTAGGCGAAGCGCACCAACGATTCCTCGAAGCCAATATGGAGAAATGGACGCGGGTCGTAGTCTACGATATCGTGAATTAACTGGCCCAAGCCATCTACTTCTTTAGCCCGGCGTCTCACAATGACAATTATTGCTATCGAGATACCGGGCTTTTCTTATTCCTTGCCTTGCCCACGACATTAGTCCCCTTTTAGGTATTAATCCAGCAATCTGGGACATGACAAATGTCATATTCTGTATATGACATTTGTCATTGGAACCGGTACCAGTTTGGGTAAAATCAAGGCGATTTGGCTACTTCATGTCACCCTCCCACGGACGTGCAATCTAGCTGAGCGTTATCGCTTCGCCCACTTCCCATACTGGCTATGCCAAGGTTGAAGGTTGCCTGCTGAGCGAAGACGCTCGCCGCTGCGTGTCTGTGGGTTTGTGCTATTAGGGCCTTGGACGGATGGTGTTTACTTATCCGCTCATGACCAAAAGGATTTGAGAATGTCATCAATGAAAGGTATATCAACGATTGAACAGACGATGATTTACTTTGTTTTAGCGACAGCGTTTCTGGCATTGGGCTATGCTTATTGGCTGGCGCGTAAAACCTTTGCGGCGGACAAAGGATCGACTTCTATGCAGGAAATCTGGGGCCATATTCGGGATGGCGCCAACGCCTATCTGCGCACCCAGCTACGAACAATTGGTATTTTGATCGCCGTGCTAACCGTCGCCATGTTCGCTAGCGTCGCCCTGGTCCGTCCGACTGGTGAAGCGAATGAGCTTTTCTGCGGCAGTGCTGTGGAGAGCCTTCTGGCATCGCAGATTGCTGCAAACACAACATTAAGCGAGGTGGAAGTCTCGACCTTACTTCAAACGCAGACGGCGAAGAAAGTAGCCATGGCCAATGGCTTTGCCGAGTTTCATCCAGAACGAGTTGCAGCCACCGTTTCCTGCCCGGCAGCTTTATGGGGCATCGCTGCCGCCAGAGCTTTCGCCTTTGTCATGGGCGCCACATTCTCGGCAGCGGTGGGCTTTATCGGCATGAATATGGCGGTGCAGGGCAATGTCCGCGTGGCAGCCGCCTCGCGCCGCAGTTTCAAGGAAGCACTGACAATCGCCTATCGATCGGGCACGATAACAGGTATGCTGACGGATGGCCTTGGGCTTTTAGGTGGTACTTTGATATTCATCTTATTCGTCAAGGCCGCGCCTGATGTCTTACTTGGTTTTGGCTTCGGGGCGACGCTGATCGCTCTTTTCATGCGCGTTGGCGGCGGTATTTACACCAAGGCGGCTGATGTGGGCGCCGATCTTGTGGGAAAGGTTGAGGCGGGTATGGATGAAGATGACCCGCGCAACGCGGCGGTGATCGCCGACCTGGTTGGCGACAATGTGGGTGACTGCGCGGGCATGGCCGCAGATATATTTGAATCATATGAAGTGACCATCGTTTCCAGCCTGATCCTGGGCCTGGCGCTGAGCGCGTTGACGGGTGATCTATTCTGGATCATCCTGCCCCTGCTCGTACGCGGTATTGGCGTTATCAGTTCAATTGCCGGTACTTATGCGGTCTCGATCTGGAACGTCGACGATGCTGAAGAGGCGATGTATAAGAGCTACGAACTATCAAGCGGCATTACCATCATAGCCACATTTCTGCTGGCAATTTTCTACGCCAGTGCGCAAAATCCAACGAGCGGTAGGCTGTCACATCTATCGCTGGGCACGCTGGTGGCGGTGGGCGTGGCTTTAGCGGTGGCCTTTAACCCCTTAACCGCTCTGGCAACCAGCACCAACAGCCAGCGGGTACGTAATATCGCCAAGGCGACCTTCTTCGGCCCGGCATTGGTCATCTTGGAAGGGTTGTCTCTTGGTTATCTTTCCAGTGTCTGGTCAGCCATGATTATTGCCCTCAGCATTGCGGCTGCCATTCTAGTCTATACAGTGGTCTTTCCCACCGCACTTTATATACCCGCGCTGGTTCTCGGGGGAGTGATCGCACTCTTCTTCATCGGTCGCGGAATCTTGAAAAAGGATGTCGTCAATGGTCTCTTTTTCGCGATGTGGACCATGGTGGGCGCTTTATTCTTAATCAGCATGCAGGGCGAAGGAGCGGCTTCCGGCGATCCATTCCTCTATGTCCTCTTTGGAATTTCGTTAATTGGCGTCGGTATGCTGTCCCATACGGGCAATAATGTGAGCATGGACACGTTTGGCCCCATTGCCGACAATGCCAATGGAATCGCTGAATTGTCAAAAGCTGATTTTGACCCGCGGTCGCGGCAAATCCTGGCCGACCTGGATGCGTCCGGCAATACGACGAAAGCAATCACCAAAGGCATCGCCATTGGTTCGGCTGTAATCGCCGCCCTATCACTCTTCGGCGCTTTCTTTACCGATATTGAACGGGTTTTACCCGCAGAAAGAATTGACGACTTCGAACGCGTGATCAATCTGGCCAACCCAACGGTGTTTGTTGGCTTGCTGATTGGAGGGGCGCTGCCGCTGTTGTTTGGCGGGCTGTTGATCAAAGCGGTCAACCGGGCTGCCGGCTATATCATGGCCGAGGTTCGGCGCCAGCTGCGCATCCCGGCCATCATGGATGGCTCGCAAACACCTGATTATGCACAGGCTGTGACAATTTCAACGCGCTCGGCGCAAAGCGAACTCATTCCTTTAGGGCTAATTGCCATTCTAACACCTATTGCCGTAGGCTTGCTGCTTAAGGAGCAGGCCCTGGGCGGATTTCTTGCCGGCGTCATTCTTTCCGGTCTGCTGCAGGCGGTCTTCATGGCCAACTCCGGCGGGGCATGGGATAACGCCAAGAAATACGTGGAAGATGGGAATTATGGCGGGAAAAATAGCGAAAATCACAAGGCGTCGGTGGTCGGCGATACAGTGGGCGATCCGCTTAAAGATACGGCTGGACCAGCCCTAAATCCGATGATCAAGGTTATGAACCTGGTAGCCCTCATCGTCGCCCCTATCGTGGTTCAATACACAGGCATATCGTTTTCAATTTTCCTGGTCGTAGCGGTCTGCGTCGCCCTGATTATCTGGGCGGTTGGGCGAAGCGACCGGCAGGAAGAAGCAATCGAGAACGTGGATTTGAAGCCGCAAACAGTTCCGGTCGCCACTGACTAATAGCTGAGGTCATTTTCCCGGAAACCGCAAGTTTCCGGGAATACAGTCGTAATCATTCTGTAATCTCATCGTTGTCAGGTTTCGCTATAATATGCGGCATGATGAAGATGAGATTTTTCTTTCTAGTACTTATTTTTGCCTTAACGAGTGTGGGCTGCGCGGGGCTTGCTGGTCAGGAAACGGATGTCGTGCCCAGTGCGCCAACATCAGCCCCAACCAGCGCACCTCTAGATGCTGCCACGCAGATGCCGGCCACAGCCGTGCCCGTGGCCACAGAAACGCTGCCACCAAGCGCAGAAAGCGCCGCTTCCAAGCTGCCGGTTATTGAGCCGGCGCCGGCCTGGAGCAACCAGGTTTGGATCAACAGTGAGGAGCCGCTTTCATTGCCAGACCTTCGTGGCAAGGTAGTCCTGCTGGAGTTCTGGACCTTTGGCTGAATTAACTGCCGGCGGGTGATTCCCTGGGTCAGGGAATGGTACGAGAAATATGAAGGGGATGACTTTATCGTCATCGGCATGCACTATCCGGAATTTGGCTACGAAGAAGAATATGAAAACGTCCTGGAATCGACCTTGGACCTGGGAATTGCCTATCCGGTGGCGCTCGACAATGAGGGCAATACGTGGCGCTCATATAGTCAGCGCTATTGGCCAACAAGGTATCTCATCGACAAAGAAGGCAATATTCGCTACACACATATTGGCGAGGGGGCATACGTCGAAACTGAGCTGAATATTCGGGCTTTAATGGCGGAGCCGGATCCTACTTCATAGAGGGTGGTGAACATCCTTGGGGTATCTTCGATAATTCACGGCCATCCAATTTACTCTCCAAACCTGCTGTTCCCACAGACGATGCTGGATATTCAGCCATCTTAGCTTTCTTCGCCACTCATTTTCACGCTTCTCTCGTTGTTCTCCATTATCAACTGCATTACGACCTAAACAGCATCAATTAGTTAATGCTTAGGCTGTTCGCTTATATTGTCCTATGAGTAGCAATAGATCGCAGAGTATGTATACTTGAGGTTAATAACCCGCTAAATATTGAAAAAATATTGGCCGCTCAGTAATTGCTCGGAGGTATATGACAGAAAAGCAAGTATTGAAGAGACAAGGGATGGATCTCTCCAAACTCAACATTTCGAGTCTTGCCCATCTGTGCCGGCAGGCAACGGATCGTTATTTCCAGCATGAAGCTTATGATGACAGCTTCTGCCTAGAGCTATTCAGACGCGCCATCACCGAAAAAGACGAGACAGCCTGGACCGTTATTATTGGCCAATATGAAAACCTTGTCTTGTCCTGGGTCCAAAGACATCACTCCTACCCAATTACGGACGAAAATGCTGAATATTTCGTAAACCGGGCTTTTGACAGTTTCTGGAGCGCGTTTAGCCGCAACCCGCATAAGTTCTCCAAATTCGAATCTCTAAAAGCGCTGCTGCAATATCTGAAGTTGTGTTCACATTCGGCCGTACAAGCCCACGTTGAACGCAGTATGCCCCCACGCCACATCATCCATTCTGAAATACCAACCGAGGCTCTGGCCGAGCCCATCGATTCGATCAGTTCCGTCGACGACAGTATGGTAGCCGGCATTGTGTGGCAGTATGTTCTGGCGGCGCTTAACACGAACCAAGAGCGGGTTATTGCCGAAGAGTTTCTGCTCTATGACATGAAGCCTCAGAGGATTTTCGATGGGCACAATGATCTGTTCACCAGTGTAGACCAGGTCCGCCGCGTAAAGGGCAATTTGATGACTAGATTAAGGCGCAACAGGCAACTTATGGCAATTGTCAATGGAAGTGACTGAAAACCACCTCTTTGTGCATTTATATTGTATAAAGGAGATATTAACGTGCTATGAAATCATTAGAAGACAAATTGCAGGCGATCTTGTTTCGCAGCGAATGCCCGCCAAATATGGAACTGGGTGAGTACGAATTAGGAATCTTAGAGACGCCGAGGCGCAACGAGATTGCATCTCATCTCGCTGCCTGTCCGCACTGCCAAGTCGATTTGCATCAGATCCGGCAGTTCATGGCCATTTCCGATGTCGTCGTCGAAGCCCAGGCTGCACAGGCGGAACAGGTGCCGCTGCTGGAACGGATCAAAGTTGTTGTCGTCAATCTGACCTCACCTTCGTTTGGCTGGCAGGGAGCCATGTCTGCCCAGCCAGTTTTCCGCGGTGCCGAAGAAAACGCGACAAGGGTGGTGGAAGCCGATGATTACGTCATTTCATTGACCACGGTTGCCGATAAATCGACATGGCCTAAGCAAAACATGATTGGGGATATCCTCCCCTTGGGCGATGACGAAGACTTTGTCAACTGGTCGGCAAATTTGTGGCGGTCTGGGGAGTTGCTTGCTAGTACACAATTGGAAGCGGATAGTCACTTCATTTTTGAAGATGTTCAGTTCGAAGAGAGAGCACATGAGCTGATTCTAAGCGGACCAACCGTAGAAATCCATTTACAAAACCTCCATATCGCGTAAACTTGGGGGAAATGACCAATGTTGAGTTGGCAGATCGACTTGTCGAGTTGGTCCATTCCCCATCTATTGCTTTATCCATCGTCGCCGAGTTGAGCGACGAAGAGTTGCTGGCTGTCTCCTCACGGCTTAAGGCTAGGTCCTTATTTTATTTGCGGCGTGAGGCGCCAAAAGCATTGGCTATTGCCGAACTGATCCAGTTGATTGGATTAGAACGGCAGTTGCCGGTTTTTCATGCACTGGGCCTGCAAACTGAAGCTATCGTCCTCACCCTCTCACAGCGTGAATTTGAAGAAGCGCTAGCACTATACGCCGCTGCCGAGAAAATTTTTCTGCGCCATGACGAACATCTTGAGATTGCCCGCGGTCAAGTAAGTCAGATATGGGCCCTGGCCTGCCTGCAACGGTATGAAGAAGCGTTTGACATGGGCGAAGAGACAGCCGTTGAACTGGCACGCAACGATGAGTTTAGTTCGTTGGCCGCGCTGAGTAATAATTTGGCCGCCATTTACGGCCGTCGTGGGCAAGATACCAAAGCCTTAGAACAGTTTAGAGAAGTTGAACAAGCCTATATCCGCCTTGGCCCAGATGGTCGTCTCCGGCGCCCCCTCGCCCTAATCAATCAAGCTATCGTCCTGCGCAACCTCGGTCGTTTTGAAGAATCAATCTACGCCAACGAAGCGGCACTGAATCTGGCCATGGAACAGGAACAAAAAGCGATTATCGCCCGCGCCGAGCAAAACCTGGGTATGACCTATTTCCTCCTGGGCCGCATCAACGAGGCCCAAATTCTTCTGCAGAAGGCGCGCGACTCCTTTATCGGCGATCATCGCTATCGTGACGCAATTCTGGCCGAGCTTTTCGTGAGTGACGGGCTGCTCCATTTGCGCCGCTATGAAGATGTATTGGAAATCTGCCAGCGGGTGAAAGAGACCTTTCGTGAGGCAGGCACACAGTTCGAGGTGGCGCAGGCGCTGCTGAATGAGGCCACAGCCTTGGCCGGGCTCAATGCAGACGAAGGCGCCCTGGTCGCACTAGATGATGCCCGGCGCATTTTTGATCACGAACAAAACGCAGCCTGGCGTGTTTATACCGACCTTGAAGAAGCGAGCATCCTCTACCACCGTCAAAAATACAAGGAGAGCGCAAATTTGGCCGCCAGATCAGTCGACGCGTTGCATTCCCTGGATTTACCGCTTAAAGAAGTTCAAGCGCTGCTAATAACCGCTCAGGCCACGCTGGCCCTCAGCCGTCATGAGAAAACTGCGCTGCTTCTTGAGAAAGCCAAAGAAACTATGCGCACGATGGACATACCCGTTTTGAGCTATAGAGCACACTACTTGCAGGGCCAGCTTGCGCAGCGCTTTAATGACAGTGAGCAAGCTTTGGCGGCTTATGATGCGGCCATTCACGAGTTGGAACGGCTGCAAGGCCGGATCATGGTTGAATTTCGGGCTGATTTCTTGGCTGACAAGGATGAGGTCTATTCCCAAGCCGTTGATCTTTGCTTGCGCAGCGACGACCCCGAGCGGGCACTGGGCTATGCTGAAAGGGCAAAGTCGCGCGCCCTGCTTTCCATGCTTTCCCACCACGCTGATCTACGCATTGAAGCCAAGAGCGCCGACGACCAAGCTTTAGTAGATCGTATCCTGCACTTACGAGAGAGAAGGGACAGACTCTACAGGCGTTGGGAAATGGGCGAAACGCAGGGCAGTACAGTTAACTGGGAGGAGGAACAGGAAAGTGGTCAGGCAGTGCATCAGGAGGCGCTCAACGTCATTCTGGAAACCGAGGATGAAATTCGTACCTTGTGGCACAGCCTGCTGGTACGGAATGCCGCCTACATCCGCGACGCTTCTCTATGGCAGGTGCAAACAAAGCTCGACCAATCCGCACTGGACTCCGACACGCTCCTGGTTGAGTTTTTCACGCTGCCCGATGGGCTGGTTGTTTTCCTGGTTTCCACCACGGAGATCCAGGCCGTACGCCTGCCGCTCAGCATGTCTACTATCGCACAACTGCAGATGAAACTAGATCACAATTTCGGCACCCTCAAGGAAAGGCCCCATCTGGCAGATCGCCTGATTAGCCGGGCGCAAAGAAATTTGCAGGAAATATACCAGCTTCTCGTCGCGCCCTGGATTGACTACGCGCGTAGGTTCACGCGGCTGACCATTGTCCCCCATGGCCCCCTGCATTATTTGCCCTTGCACGCCCTCTTTGATGGCCACGAGTATTTGCTGCAGCAGTTTCAGATCAGCTACCTGCCCGGCAGCAGCTTCTTACAGAAAGGAGAATCTTCAAGCACGGCAGAAGGAACATTGGTCATGGGACATACCCACGACGGCCGTCTGAAAAACGTCCCCGCAGAAGTGACGATGATAGGCGCAGCCCTAAATACCCGTCCATACCTGAATGAGGAATCGACGCGCAACCGTTTCCAGGAAGAGGCGCCGAAATGCCGCCTGATCCATATGGCTGCACATGGTGATTTCAAGGCCGGCAACCCCTTGTTTTCAGGGCTCTATCTGAACGATGGGCTGCTGACAACGCTGGACATCTTCAACATGCGGCTTCCTGCTTCCCTCGTTACCTTAAGCGCCTGCCAGACGGGACGCAGCCTGGTTGGAGGAGGAGACGAGCTGTTTGGCCTCACCCGCGCCTTTTTGACGGCGGGGACGGAATCACTCATCTTGACCCTGTGGCCTGTCGAAGACCGCTCGACCACCCATCTTATGAATAAGTTTTATGACGGACTGCTGAATGGCAAAACCAAGATAGCCGCCCTGCAAATCGCCCAAGAAAGTCTCATGTCCGGCTCCAGCCAAAAACAGATGATTCATCCCTACTACTGGGCGCCTTTTTTCCTTATGGGGGACACGGGTACGATATAGCAATCAGTCTTACCTTTTTCACAGCTGCTTCCCTTATAAACAACCACGCAATATAAAGGCAGTCGTACATACTGTCAAAACCTTAATGGATATTAATCTTAGCCAATTTCGAGCGATTCTTGGCTGAATTCAGGCCTTTGGCGTGAATTTCGAAGTAATTTGGCCGTCGATGCTGTAATAATTGTCCATTCTGCATTTATAATCTTATAGATAAATATATTTAGGGAATCGAGGGAACAAATGCAGAAAACGAGCAACCGTAGAGCGATAGCAGTTATTTTACTTCTTTTATTAGCCCTTATCATCGTCGTCGCGACGGTATCGGCAGCAGAGGTTTCCGGACTGGGAACCGCGATTGCCGCCGTTGATTCGCAAGGCCTACAAGGCATCAACAATCTGCCAATATCAGGGATTGACCATCAACCAATCAGCCCCTGGGGCATTGATGCCGTTCGCTATATTTGGTAAGCAACCTGGCGAATCGCCCAGCGCCAGGCCACACTGGCTGAAACGCTGATTCTTACAATTGCATACACCTAGATTTGTTGTTCGATGGGGAGCCGTGTATTAGTCGCGCCTGCAACTAATATTCCCTGCACTGGGTCGGCTTTTGGTTGAGACGACCCCTCCTTCGATTAGGCTCTCGCGATTCGCTCTTCGCGAGAGCCTTTAATTTTCTTTGCTGGGGTTTGATTAAGCGGGGATAGCGCCGCGGATCCAGATCGCGGCGATGCTGGCCAGGGCCAGAAGGAACAGCAGCAAGGAGCTAGTACGCAGGAAACGCGACTGCGTCTTTTTCCTGGCCCACAAGGCAACCAAGCCAAGAAACAGCAGCAGCATGAGTGAAGCGCAGAAAAAGTATAAGCCCAACATATCACCCATAAACTGACTGATAGCTGCGGCCTCTGCCACCGCCTCAACTGAGGTATATAGACCAGATTGTATGCGCAGAAGCTGGCTAACGATCAGCAGCGCTAGGCAGCCGCCGATCAACAACGATAGCAAGGCAGCCAGGACGGTGGGCCACAGCGAACGCTGGCGAGAAAAGGCGTCTGGTTTTTTCCGCTTTTCTGTAGGTTGAACTTTCATATCAATCTCCCGGGACGCAGCTAACAGTGAACAGTTATCTGTGAACAGATGTCAGTAATCAGTGAATAAAATGGATTGCGATACGGGAAACCGGTACGACTCGACTCTATTTTACATAATATTGGCGATAAGGTCAACAGGGGATGGCTGCTCGCAGGTTACAAAGTTACAGGTGACTCGCTTTCACTGATCACTATTTACGGATCACTTCTAACGGCTCACTCCGCCAACGACTGGTTCTCTAAAATATTGATCGTCCCCGCCCCACCCAGTTCAGTGACGGTGAGGAAACGGCCGTCGTGAGAGAGGTATACGGAACCTAGATTCATGGGAATAGGATGCTGCTGCCAACTCTGCCCGCCGTCCGTAGTGTGCAGCGAATGGAGGCTGGCATTGCCCTGTCCGGCCAGGGCAAGGATCATGATCCCGTTTTGGGCATCCTGGAAGTGCATCGAGACCGGCGGACGGCCGTCCATATTGGCGATCCGCATTTCATCGGAAATCAATTCGATATCGTTCGACGTCCAGCTTTCCCCGCTATTATTAGTTGTGAAGAACGTGCCATCATAAGTGAGAACGTAACCATCGACAGGTGACCGCCGGGAGACCGCTGCAATATCGCCCATGGTGTAATCTTTTTCCACTTCCAGCCAGCGCAAGGCGCCATCATCCGTTGCAGCCAGGTTCCAATCGAAGGAGCTCCAGCCATGCTGATCGTCGGCAAAGCTGAGGATGCGGCAGCCTTCGTAGGGAGAGTACATCTGGGAAAGTGAGCGCCCGCCATCTTTGCTGGTAAAGACACCGAAGGAGTTGCAAAGCCAGATGGAACGGCCGTCGACGATATCCACGCTGTCCGGACAGAATTTACCCATCACCGGTCTGGTCCAAGTCTGGCCACCATCCACGGTAAAAGACGGTTGAATATTCTCGCCGCAGTCGGTCACGCCTAGAAGCTCATTCTGAAAAGCGGCATATCGAGGCTTGTGCTCCGGCTGTAAAGTTTTAATCAGCTTCCACTGCTGCTCAGGCATGGCCGGTGGGGTCGACGTAACCACTGGGGCCAGTCCGACTTCTTCTGCCGTCGCCGAGGGCATGGCCTGCACCCCAGTTGATTGCTCTTGTTCACCGGTCGTTGGCTGGCAGGCCACGGCCATAAGCAACAAAAACAGAATCAAAAATGTGACGAAATTGCGCTTCATGGCCAACCTACCTTTTGCTTGCGAAACGGCCGTATGCGGGCCGCGAGACGAGCATAGGTTACCATAAAGTTATAAGGGGCGGCAACAATCAACAGTCAACAAAAACCGGAAAACGAATAATCAAAAGGAGGGTGGCGGCGTTTTAGTTACAGGGTATGGGCTACAACTTCTGATTCTGGGTGACGGGTCACCTTACTTCTTACTTTTACTTCTTACCGCCTTCTGCCGTGCCAGCTGCACCGCGCCCCAGGTGGCGGCGGAGTGGCCTGGAGGCAGGGCGAGGACCATGTCCGTGCTGAGCATCATGCGGACAAGGGGTGATTGGCGGCGCATGGCCCTGATTGCGGCATGGATGGGGTCAAGGAAGGCGGCGCCGGCGGAGGATACGCCGCCGCCAAAGACAACGACCTCTACGTCGACCATATTGACGATCATATAAGCGGCGCGAGCCAGCATTTGGCCGGTACGTTCGACGACAAGGATCGCGTCTGTCTGTCCCTGGCTGGCCAGTTCATAAACTTCTTTGGCCGTAGGCGCCTGGTCGGCAAGCGCGGGCGCTTTTTCACGGAAACGGCGGGCGATAGCGGGCCCGGAGGCATACGCTTCCAGGCAGCCGTGCATACCACAGGCGCAGAGCGGGCCATCAGACTCGATCGGCACATGCCCGATTTCCACGGCCATGCCCGTCGCTCCGCGATAGAGCTGTTTGTCGAGCATCACCCCAGCAGAGATGCCAGTGCCAATGCTGATATAGGCCATATAGCGAACATCCCGCAGTTGGGAAAGCCAGGCATAGGCGCCCAGGGTTGCCGCGCGCACATCGTTCTCCATCACCACGGGAACAGCAAAGGCGGCGGATAGTTCAGGGCCAAGTGCATAAGATTCGATATTCAGATTAACGGCCGTATGCACAAATCCGGTCTCAGGCACAACCCGGCCCGGGCTGCCCGCCCCAATGGCGGCGATCTGCGCTCTTGATAGACCCGCCTTGTCCAGCGCCTGCTCGATAGCGGCGACGATGCCGGCTACAAGCTGCTTCGAGCTACTCGTCTGTGTGGGGGCCAAGGCTCGCGCCAGTACCGTTTGGTCCTGGTTGGCGACGAGGACGGCCGTTTTTGTGCCCCCGATATCAAGCCCGATATAGATAGGTTCGCGCATACTGCCTTACTTTGTAAGTTCACTTTACTTACTTAAGAAAGTATAATGGAGTGAGACAAGAATGTCAAATGAAACAGCACAGAGACTGCGCATGAAAAAAGGCGTTTCACGGAGATGCACAGAGAAAGAGCGGTACGCTGCCCCACGCACAATATCGCATATCGATGCCATAAATGCACACAATCTTTATGCTATACTACGGCAAAGAGAACGTGGAGGCAGCTGTAATTATTCATTAGATGGAGGCTGTGATGGATGGGAGTGGGGATCTGGTGATTTTTTGGCTGATCGTGGCCCTGCGGGTGCTCGTCCCCCTGACGATTCCCCGCTTTCCGCTGCCGGGCATCGTCGCCGCCCTGGTCTTGGACGCCATCGACCAAACCTTGTTTCAATCATTGACCAATCTGCAGTTAGACGGCTACCAGGGCTATGATAAGGCGCTGGATATTTACTACCTGGCCATCGCCTATGTGTCCACACTGCGCAACTGGATGAACCAGTGGGCTTTTCGCATCAGCCGCTTTCTATTTTATTACCGCTTAGTGGGCGTCGTCCTCTTTGAGATTTTTCAACTGCGCTGGCTGCTGCTCCTTTTCCCCAATGTCTTTGAATATTTCTTCATTTTTTATGAGGTGGTGCGCCTGCGTTGGAATCCGCAGCGCCTGTCCCCGCGATCACTGTTTGGCGCCGCTGCCTTGATCTGGATCGTGATCAAACTGCCCCAGGAATATTGGATCCACATCGCACAGTTAGATGTAACCGACATCGTGAAGGAGAATTTGTTGGGGTATGAGGCCGCGGCTGATTGGGCAGAGATCATCTCAGCCCGGGCCGGGCTGTTTCTGGTCGTCATTCTGGGATTGGCACTGCTTATCTATTTACTTTGGCGCTGGTTACGGCCGAAACTTCCGCCAGCCGATTGGTCGCTTTCCTTTGAGCCTGACGCCCACCTGGAGCATATACCCGAACAGCGGCTGCAAAGCACCTGGCGGGCGCTAGCTGAGCGTTTCTTTGACCGCGAACTGCTGGAAAAGACAGCCTTGGTCTCGCTGCTGGTGATTATCTTCGCCCAGATCCTGCCTGGTATTCGCTCCACCAATATCGAATTGGCGCTGGCCATGGGAGCGGTAATCCTGGTCAACACGGTGGTCAGCGAGGCTTTGGTAAGGCGCGGGGTAAGCTGGCCCCATGCGCTCCGTCAGGGGCTGGTCATGGTCGCCGTCAATTTGCCGGTCATGATCATCATTTCCCTGCTGCGCTACGGCACCATCCCCCTGCTGGCCTTCAACAATATCGTCGTCTTTATTTTGCTCTTGAGCCTGATCATCACCCTTTATGATCGCTACCGGCCGCTCTATCTGATTCGCTTTGTAGAAGGTTATTAACTAGACAGTAACAATTCATTGAAGCTGACTTGCTGTTTAACTATTCTTCACTGAAATAATCGCTATCGATGCGCTTTATTTCATAGGAGGCAAATGGGTTAACGCCTATGTTGAAATCGATCATAAGTTGAGCAAGAAGCTTACCATCGATCAGCACGATCTTTGTATCGATTGCTTGCGCAAACTCAATCGCTCCTTTTGTAAATCTTGACGTTGTAATAAAGATCCCTTTCCGCGCTCGCTGCCCTTGCAGAGCACCTGCAAACTTCTGAATTTCAGGCCTACTGATAGAAGATGCATCCCATCTCTTCGCCTGAATATAGACTATATCCAATCCCAAGCGATCCTCCTTAATGATTCCATCAATTCCACCGTCGCCGCTTTTGCCGATAGCTTGTCCGGCATCTTTGCGAGTACCACCATAGCCCATTTTCACGATCAGATCGACAACCAGTTGTTCAAAGAAATCCGGGGAGCATCTAATAACAGTTTCCAAAAGCTCTTTGGCCAGCTCTTTCTGTAATTGCGAAAACAAAGCCTCGATGCGCTCTTCTGGCGTATCTTCGGGATCGACAACAATAGGCGGGTCTGTTGCATTCCCTGGACTCTGAAAATCGACGAATTCAGGAAACTGTCTCAGAAACCGATTATCAATTTTCTCCGGCCTATTATCAAGCACAGATAGACCTCGATCTGTAATCTTGAAGTAGGCTCTCCTTGTAGAATGAAGCAACCCTGCCTTCTTCAAATAAGTACGTGCCCAACCTACTCGATTGTCAAAAGTCGCCTGGCGTCCGCTTGGTAACATCACTTCTCGATCGCTTTCCGAAAGCTTGAACTCACCAGCCAAGAATTCGATAGTTTCGCGAAGGGAATGCTCACCACCGTCTCCTGCATATTTCAAAAGCGGTAGCATGATTGACTGATAATCTGGAATAGCCATAACTGATTTCTGTCCTCCGATGAGATGATACCACAAACCTGCTCCAGCATTATGGCCAGGGTACGGATTTTTCTGACCCAAACGTGGATCGATAGATAGCCAAAGAGGTTTCTTGGCGCGCCCTGCGGACGATGTTTGGAAACTCGACTACGAAATCTGAGGTGTGGTAACTCCGGCTACGAGATTGGGTGGCTATCAGCGGCAGATGAGCATAGGGTCGGGGAATTCGAGCAGAACGCGCACGGCCGAGCTGCCGAGAGTGAGATTGCGCAGGGAGCGGAAGCTGAAGCCGCCCATGACCAAGTAATTGCATTTGTACTCGGCGGCCGTATCGAGCACAAGCTGCGCGATATCCCCTTCGCACAGGACATAGTTGACATCTTTCAAGCCGTGCTGCTGCAGGTAACTGTGCGCCCGTTCCATGGCCACAGCGCTGGTATACTGCGTTTGCACGGTGACAACGGTCAGGTCCTTTTTCCAACGCGAGGTCAAGTACGTGGCGATGAAAAGCGCTTCATCCGACTTAGGGCTGCCATCATAGGCTAGGATCAGGTGGGATAGCTCAGACTGTGTGCCATCGGGCGTGACTTGAATCGGCCGTGGACAATGCTCCACCAACGCCTTCATCTCCGGACTGGCCTGCTCCAGTACAACGGACCCTTTAGGACGCGTGCCCCGAGCCACGACCAGGTCCACCCAGGCCGCACGTCGGTTGATAAGTTCCACCGCTTTGTTGCCCACCTCAACGGCAAACTCACCTTCCAGATCTTTGTCGCGGATGGCATCCATAAAACGTTCGCGCATCCTGCGCATCTTGCGGCTGTCAACCTTTGACTGCTTGCCAACAACATGCAGGCCCAACAGATGATCATCAGTGGAATCGTGATCCAGATAATGTTGAAATACCTGCCAGTTTTCCTCTGATCCATCCAAAGGAATAAGGATATGCTTGAAGAGATGGTGATAACGATCGCGGGCCAACTGCTGCTGCCGCCAGCGGCCAAAATGAATACCGCGCTCCGGAGACACCGATCGCAAAGCACGCCGCAGAAACCCCTTTTTTTCCGGCTCCTCGGTGAACAGCTCGGTCACGCCGCTTTCGATATCCACTTTCCAGCCCAGTTCTTCTTCTAACTCGGCGCGCCGCTCACAGAGCAGGAGATACATGTCCGCTTCGGTGCGCTCAGGGAAGCTGTGCAGGACGCCCAAATCGCGGAAAATTTGCACCACTGGCAGATAGACCTGGTCATACCAGATGACGACGGCCTGGTTCCAGAGGCTGTCGTCGTCCGCTGCTTTCTGGCTGGCGGCAATCTCCAGGCAGACGGCCGTAATCTGATCGAGAAAGATCATGTAATGACCAGCGAAAGTCGCCAAAAGGTCGGCATCGGGGCGCAGCTTATCCAGATTAGTGCGTACCAGAAAGTCGGCATAGTTCGCTTTACATATAATCTCGTTGGGATCGTCATCCGCGGAGAAGGACACACGTGTTTTGACTTCGGTCACGTGGGCCGTGATCGTTTTGCTATCCAGGCGGCGGGCGATAGAGACGCGATGGTTGCCATCTTGTACAAAGTAGGCGTCGCCCACCTGGTAGACATCAATTGGCGGAATGCCTACCATATCATTTACGGCTGCCCTGACACCGGCCCAGCGTTCCAGATCGGCGTCCCGTTTAGGCAGGAAGCCGCGCGTGAAATCCTTATAGCGGGCTACGCTGCCGATGATCTTGTCCAGGGGTATTTCCTGCGTACCATGTTCGATGGTTTCGCCGGTCGGTTGCAGCTGTTCGCGTATTTCTTCAAAGGGTAAAAGCCCGGCCCCTTCCCCGCGGAATCGCTCCAGCAGCTGCTGCATAACAGCCTGCTGTCGGGCATTTTGAAAGTCACGCAGAGCGCGCTCGTAGCTCGATGGGGTGTGGTGGGTCATAATGATTTATACTTTGGGGAATGATAGCAGAAAAGGGAACAGTGGGCAGTAAAAACGGTCAACTATCAACTGACTATCGTTTACCGATAACTGCCTACTTTCTTCGACCCGGGCTGTCTTGAGGCCAATGGCGGCCTTTTGTGATTGCGGTCTCCAACTGGCACTGGCGCTGGAGCAGGGAACTCATCCCCTGTCTACTTTATAGCAGGAATGGATGGTCAACTATTAAGCCCTTTACAGCAAAACTGTATACCTAGATAATAATTATGGAATTTGTCCATAGGAGTGACGATCTACGATGAAGGCAGCCGCCTGCCAGGTCAACAGACCAAGGATGCGTAGCACGCTTCATCCACATTCAGTTGTTCTAAATACACAATTCGGAGCATTGGTAGTCCGCTGATTACGGGGTAAGATTGGCGTCTAAACCAATCATAAGGGAACCTAAATATGAACTTGATTATGATCCGCCACGGACAAAGCTATGTGAACCTCAAGGATTGGGAAGGCGGCAATATTGACGCCGGCTTGACCGATCTAGGACAGAACCAGGCAGCCGCGCTGGCCAAATGGCTGCCTGCAAAACTACCACAAGTGGACGTCATTTTTTGCAGCACGATGATGCGTGCTCAACAAACCGCCGAACCGCTCTCTATCGCTTATAAGCTGCCCCTCATCTGTGACGACCGCCTGCGCGAGATCGGCAACAACAAGCTTGACCACACCGCCTGGCCCAGCGAAGATCTGCCGGAATACAATGATTGGTGGGCCAGCGAACGGCCGTTTACCTCTGTTACCCGCGATCGCGACCAGGGGGAGACGCTCATGCACTTCCACATTCGCGTGGGCAGCTTCATCGAGGAACTGATCGACAAATATCGCCAAAAAACGGTGGTGATCGTCTGCCACGGCGGCGTCATTGAAATCACCCATGACCATGTCTTCAACGTCGGCCCTTGGCGCCGCTGTGAGGTCTGGACCCACAACACGGGTATCACGCGCTTTGAGCTGGTAGAACACCCTCTCCGGGAAACGTGGCGGTTGCATTATCACAGCCGGACCGAGCACCTGGCAGCAATCGACTGATGATCGATGGCGGTTTCAGGTTAGAAGGATTGAGGTGGCCTGTAACTCCTTCTTTATTTAACCAGTGACCTCCTCACAAGGAATCTCATGAATCAACAACTTATGCTTCGTTACGGATGTAATCCCCACCAAATTCCAGCGGAAGTATTCATCGGGGAAGGAGCACTTCCAATCGAGGTCTTGAATGGGTCGCCGGGCTATATAAATCTACTTGATGCTCTGAATGGCTGGCAGTTGGTGCGCGAATTGAAGATGTCCCTAAGTCTGCCCGCGGCGGCTTCTTTTAAGCATGTCAGCCCTGCCGGCGCAGCGGTTGCGGTGCCGATGTCCGAGGCTGAAAAGCGCAGCCATTTTGTCGCCGCAAGCGAACTGTCTCCTTTGGCCACCGCCTATGCCCGGGCGCGTGGCGCCGACCGTCTCTCTTCTTTCGGTGATTGGGTCGCTCTGAGCAATATCGTTGACTTGCCTACAGCCCAGCTCTTGCGCCAAGAGGTCAGCGACGGAGTAATCGCCCCTGGATACGAGCCGGAAGCGCTCGAGCTGCTTAAAGCCAAGAAAAAAGGCAGCTACCGCGTGATCGCCATCGACGCCGATTTTGAACCAGATGATATTGAGCGACGAGAGCTCTTCGGTATCACTTTTTCGCAACAGCGCAATACGGCCGTGCTCAGCCCTGACGAATTAACCAGTATTGTCACTTCCCAGAAAGAACTCTCAACCAACGCCCGCCGCGACCTGATCGTGGCCCTGATCGCCATCAAATATACCCAGTCTAATTCCGTTGCCTTTGCCACTAGCGGGCAAATCATCGGCGTGGGCGCGGGCCAGCAGTCGCGCATTCACTGCACGCGCCTGGCAGGCAGCAAAGCTGACAATTGGTTCCTACGCCAGCATCCCCGTGTCTTGGACCTGCCTTTCCGCCAGGGGATTCAGCGCCCCGAACGAGACAATGCCATCGACCAATTTCTCCTAGAAGAATTGACCGGCGCCGAGGAAAGCTATTGGCTGCAAAGTTTTCGTGAGAAACCTCAGCGCTTAACCAGAGCAGAAAAGCGGGCCTGGCTCAGCCAATTTAGCGGCGTGGCCCTCGGCTCCGATGCCTTTTTCCCCTTTCGGGACAGCATCGACCGCGCCTCCCAAAGCGGCGTTAGCTACGTCGCCCAGCCTGGTGGTTCCGTGCGTGACGATATTGTCATCGATGCCTGCAATGAATACGGGATGGCCATGGTCATGACCGGCATTAGACTTTTTCATCATTAGAGGAAGTAGCCGGTTACAAGGCAACAGGATACAAGGTTGCAGGTTACAAGGTTACATTATTGAGTTCAGGTGGGTAGGTCGTTGGCTGAGTTTCGCAATTTAGAAGAGTGGTTACGAGTAACATGGCTCAAGCGACCTACATCCCTTACGTAACCCATAAACAATCTTCATCTATCTGCCAGCAAGGAAAACAGACATGAACGCTGAACAAATATCAACTGCCAATTTCGAAAAGCACTTACTCCGCAATCGATATCCAGGCCGGGGGCTCGTTATTGGACGAGGGCCCAGCGGGGCTTGGGTTCAGATCTATTGGATCATGGGTCGCAGCCCCAACAGCCGCAACCGTCACTTCGTGGCCGAGGGCGGCGTTCTACGCACCGAGCCGCTTGACGCCGCACAGGTGCAGAATCCGGAGCTGATCATTTACGAGGCCATGCTCGAATTGCCAGGCGTCTTTCTCGTCGGCAATGGCGATCAGGTACGAACCGTGGCTGACTTCTTAGAGGCTGGAGGCATGTTCGACCAAGCCCTCTGCACGAGGGAAAGAGAGCCGGACGCCCCAAACTACACCCCGCGTATCAGCGGCATGCTGCGCTTGCTTGATCTCAAATGCCCCGTCACCTTGAGCATTCTCAAGGCCAATGCTGCCAACCCAGATTTGACCGATCGCTTCACCTTCCGCCCCTCCCCACCTCCTCCCGGTTTCGGCTACTGCTTAACCACCTATTCCGGGGATGGGAATCCTCTGCCCAGTTTCAGCGGAGATCCCCTGCTGCTGCCCTGTTCAGGAGATGCCCGGGGCATCTTGGACACCTATTGGCAGGCGCTGGATGAGGGCAACAGAGTGGCCCTGGCGGTGAAGGTAATTGATGGGAACGAAACGAAGATTTACCTGCGCAACCGGCAGTCCAATCTCCAGTAAATAGCGGAAATACCAAAGCGAAAGCGAAGGAGACCCACATCGCTTTCGCTTTGATCTTCGGCTTAAAGATGGAGCTCCCTTTCGCACAGCCGTTTGAGTGGTCGGTAAAACCCAACGCGAACCAGCATAAAGAGCCGGCATCGCAGACGGATGCTGTTTCGCTTATAATGGAGTGTATCTATTGACGGCATCTAGCGCCCCAGGAGAAGAGGATGGCCAAAGAAAAAGAGAACAAACGCCCACCCCTGCTTTATATCGCCTTCATCGCCCTGTCCTCCTTGATGGGCATGCAGATGATCCGCGCCTTAGTCCCCTATTTCCTCAACGTTCTGCGTGATCGCATGGAGCTGGACACTACAATCGCCGCCGTCGTGGCCCTGCTTATCTTTGCCACCGCCTTCCTCGCCGGGCCGGTTAACCGTTTTCTGGGTAGTACGTCCACATTTATTATCAGCGCCATCGTTCTCGGCTTCACTCGCCTCGCCTTGCAGTTCTGGAACTACGAGCCATTGGGGGACATGATTTTGGCTGCCACCGGCGTATTCGTATTCCTGATCTTTCTACCAGTGGCCCTGGGCATCGCCCGCCGTGCGCGCGGATCGGCGACCCTGCATATGGGCATTGGCATGCTGGCCGGTATGGCCCTTGATGTGGCCATTAACGGCGCCTTTTTCTCTTATGACTTGAGCTGGCAGTCGGAGTGGCTTCCAGCCCTCGTCGTTTTGCTCATAGTGGTCGGGCAGTGGTTCTTAATCAGCCGTCTGGTTCGTGACGAATTTGAGGCTGAAACGGCCGATGCCCCCTTCAGCATTGGTATCACATGGCTTTTCCTCGGCCCCTACATCTTCCTGCAGCTCCTGATCTTCGCTAACTTCGGCTGGGCCACGACGACCACCGGGATATCCTTCACCATCGCCTTTGCCCTGCTGCTTGTCGGCCAACTGGGCGGTCTGATGCTCCTGATCTTGCCCGGGCGTATGTTCCGCCTCTATATCCTCATCTTCGCCTCAATCGCCATCTGGTCTTACTGGCAGCTGCCAAGTGGAGCAGGGTCGAGCAGCCTGGTCCCAATTGGTTTCCTGGTTGCCGGACAGGTGACTTTGTCTGGCCTGGCTTTGGCCACGATGCGCCATCTTGGTGAGGGCGATTTGGGCGACGGTCTGCGCAATATCACCATCGCCCACGGGCTTGGCTTCTTAATTCTGGTCATATTCCTCTTTGGCTATTACGCCGGCTATGACTTGAGCCTGCCTTTCTCCAATTCCCTGCTGCCTCTTATTTGCTTTCTGATCGTCATCTTGTGCGGACTGCCCGGTATCTGGTCGATGGCCAGAAAAAATGCGACGATACCCCAGGAATCACAGCGGGCCCTGGTCGCGCTGCTCTTGCTGATGTTGGTGCCCATTGCCCAACTGCTCTTCTGGCCAGAACCGCAACCAGTATCACCTACTGGCGTACCCATACGGGTCATGACGTTCAACATTCATGGCGGCGCCGACCCGCGTGGGCACATCGGGCTAGAAGCCATCGCCCAGGTCATTGAGCGCGAGAACCCCGATGTCGTCAGTCTGCAGGAAGTCTCACGCGGTTGGGTGATCAATGGCTCCATGGACTCGCTCAGCTGGCTGGCACAGCGGCTGGATATGGTTCCCTTTTTTGGACCCGCAGCCGATGGGCAGTGGGGCAATGCGGTCCTGACCCGTTTGCCCGTGCAGAGCTACGTTAACATCCCCCTGCCGCCCGATGACTTGCTGTTGAAACGCGCCTACATGGTCCTAAACCTAGACCAGGGAACGGCTGAATCCCTGACTTTGATCAACACCCATTACCACAATCCCTCTGATGGTGGCTCCATCCGCGAAGATCAGACGGCAGCCATCCTTAAATACTGGAACGACACGCCGCAAACGGTGATCATGGGTGACTTCAACGCCGAACACGGCATGGTTGAAATTGACCAATATACCGTCGCCGGATTTGGTGATGTGCTGGATTTGACCGGCGTCATACCGGGCCATACAAATCCGGTGCCCAATCCCACCCGGCGCATTGATTACATCTTCATTACGCCCGATCTAGAGGCCAGTGATGGGGTCGTCCCGCAGGATGAGGTATCGGATCATCTGCCGATTGCGGTGACGGCAACTGGGAACTAATAACGAAGAACTCCAAGATGTTCAAAGGGAATCAAATGTCTGGGGAATATCAAATCATCACCATCGAAAAACCGGAAGAATCCGCCTGGGGCATCATCGGGCGGGGCGTTGGCAGTTACAACAAGCAGCGAGCGGGTGAAAACAATTTCCAAAGAATTTGTTTTGGCCTGCAGTCTGCTGACGAGACACTCGTCGGCGGGGTGCTGGCCGAAATATATTGGGGCTGGCTCTATGTAGATTTGCTATGGGTAGAAGAAAGCCTGCGCGGCTGCGGGCATGGTCGCAGCCTCATGATCCGCGCTGAAAGTGAAGCACGGGAACGTGGGGCTAAGCATTCCTATTTGGATACTTTTAGTTTTCAGGCACCTGAATTCTACAAGGAACTTGGCTACCAGGTTTTTGGCGCCTTAGAAGCATTTCCACCCGGGCACCAGCGTTACTTTATGACCAAAAAACTTTAAGAAGCTTGGCTGGTCCACTTGTTCCGTGGGCAGTGATTAATCAAAAGGGGGCATGTTATGCCTATGGTACAAGCGAACGGAATTGATGTTTATTATGAGACGGCGGGCTCGCCTTCAGCGCCCCCTGTTCTACTGATCCAAGGTTTGACCGGCTATACCAAGGGCTGGTTTGCCCAGATACCGGAACTGGCCCGGGATTTCTATGTGATAAGTTTTGATAACCGGGGCGCGGGCAAGAGCACGCCGTCTGCGCCAGGCTATGTGATGCGCGATTTTGCTGACGACAGCGCGGCCTTACTCGATGCCCTGGAGATCGCGCGCGCTTACGTCTTCGGCATTAGCATGGGCGGCATGATTGGGTTGAACCTGGCCCTGCACTACCCTGAGAAAATAGAGAAGCTGGCCTTGGGCTGCACGACGGCTGGCGGGCCAGCCTTAACTGCGATGGATGAGAAGGTATTGTCAGCCATGATTGCTCCCAGCACGGGAGACGGTCGACAAGACTTTTACCGTGATCTGTGGTTCCTGATCGGACCAGAAGCGCAAAAGGAGTGCCCGCAAATCATCGAACAGCTTGCCGATGCCGCCGCGGAGAATCCCCAGACTGAAATCGGATTTATGGGCCAACTGCAGGCCAGCGCAACGCATAACGTGGTCGATGCCCTTCCAGATCTGCAGATGCCGGTTCTGGTCTTGCACGGAGATGTCGATGCTATGTTCCCCATCTCAAATGCCCATCACCTGGCTGATAATATTCCAAACGCAGAACTGGAAATCTATCCCAATGCCGGTCATCTTTTTTACGCCGAGCAAGCAGAAGCAGTCAACCAACGCCTGCGCAGCTTCTTCTGCTCCTAGTGCTCTGAACGCTGGTTACAGATTTACGTATTTAATTTGACTGAAGACGCTCAGCTTTAAGGATTAGCAATATGCGCATTTTGGTAACGGGAGCCAATGGACATCTGGGTGCGAACATTGTGCGCAGCTTGCTGCGGCATGGCTATGAGGTCCTGCCCTTTGTCCGCAAGAGTTCCGATCTACGAGGAATCGCCGCATTGGATCTCGATTATTCCTATGGCGATATACGCGACGGTCGATCACTGCTGGTTGCTGCCCAAGGCTGCGATGTTATTGTGCACACCGCGGCCGTTTACCGCTATTGGGCCAAAGATCCAGAAGCAATCATGCAGCCGGCCATCGAAGGCACGAGAAATGTCTTGCAGGCCGCCAATCAGGCCGCAGTCAAGCGCCTGATCTATACCAGCACCGTATGGACAGTAGGCCTCAGCCCTGATCCCAATCGGCCGCTGACGGCTGAGGATTGGAACAAAGACACTAGAAACCCCTACGCCACTGCCAAAACTCTGGCCGAGAAAGAGGCGTGGCGCATGGCCGGTCAACTGGACGTGCCCATGATTTCTATCTGCCCCAACGGCGTGCTGGGTCGCTACAATTACCAACTAACACCTTCGATGATCATGTTTCGTGACTGGCTAAACGGCACCCAGTTCACGGCCGATACCGGATTTGGCCTGGCTGATGTCCGTGATGTAGCCGAGATTCATGCCCTCGCTGTTACCGGGGGAGAAATAGGTAAGCGCTATATCGTCTCCGGAGAGAATCTCAATTTGAAAGAAATGGGCCAGTTGATAGGTTCGCTGACCGGTAATACACCGCGCCATCTGCCCCTTGGGCGGGCACCAGCCTATCTATATGCGAGCCTGGTCGAGTTGGCAGCGAAGCTGACCAATTCGGAACCACAGGTAACGCGCAATATGATCCTGGAAACAATCGGCAGGTATATGTTCACCAACTGTGAAGACACCTGGCATACCTTTGACTACCAGCCTCACTCCACGGAAGAAATGGTTACTGACGCCATTCGCTGGCTGTTGTATATTGGAGAGATCAAAGCAGATCGAGCTGAAGTCTTGAAACAGAAATTCCCTCCCGATCCGGACTGGTAGGTGGATTCTCGCCACTTCCGCTATCGCAATCGCACTAGCGATCGCAATCCTATTCGCAAATTGTAATCACGGTAGGGATAGGGCTAGAAATAATAAATATTGGAGGTAAAAAATGGCTGGACAGGATCCTGGATGGATTATCGCGATGCAGAATTTTGGTTGGGAAAGCATGCTGCAAGTGCTCATTGCTGGCGTATTGGGCGGACTAATCGGTCTGGAAAGAGAATGGCGCGGGCGTGATGCGGGGTTGCGTACCAATATGCTTATTGCCATGGGCGCCTGCTTGTTCACGTCCGTTTCCATCCATGGTTTCCCGCTGCAAGGTTCAGCGGCGCAAGATACGGCGCGTGTTGCTGCCCAAGTTGTGACCGGCATCGGCTTCCTGGGGGCCGGGGCCTTCATTCATGCCCGCGGACACACCAAAGGCATGACCACCGCGGCTACGATTTGGATGGTCGCCGCCATCGGCATGGCCGTGGGTGTGCAGGCCTATGCCCTGGCTTTTTTTGCCAGTGTGATCACCTTGGTGACACTCCGTTTCCTACATCCAATCAGCAAAAAGGTCGCCAAGCTGGACAGCGACTAAGCACTGCGCAGAGAAATTAGCATAGTGTAAAAGGCTAACCGATTCGTTCCCAGGTCTCGCAGACAAGGGCCAGCATCTCGTTTTCATAATACTCCAGCTTAAGGTCGGCGGGATCGCGCAGCAGATCAATTTGACGCCGGATGGTCAATTCCTTGGCCAGTCCCAAAGAGGAAAAAAATATATCTTAGAACGAACGATATGCTCACATGCCTTTCTTTGTAAAGACACAGCCCAAAGACGAAATTGGCATTGGACAGCCAAAGGTTAAAACGGCGTGTATGGGGATATTCTCTGGGGTGTAGGACGTAAAATTTCGGTGAAACTTTGCTTCGTATGAGTCGCATTCCTGATACACTTAGCTTAAATGACGGAGGGTAGCGACATCAATCAGCAAGGCCAATCGCAATCAATCAATGGACTGATTTTCGAGATTGATATTCAGGAACGATTGGTTCAATTTGCGGCCCGCATGATCAAATTCTGCGATGCGATGCCAACCTCTATTGCAGGAAACCAGATTATTGCCGAACTAATAAAAACTGGTTTATCTCCAGCGTCCCACTATAGCGTCGCCGTCAACACTACGAATGCATCCCACGCAATCCAAAGATTACAGTTGGCCATAGTCGATCTACATCAGTGCGAAGTCTGGCTTAGGATCGCCCTCTCCGGAGATCTATTACCTGGCACCAAGATAGAACCCCTTCTCGACGAGTGCCAACAATTGCTTAGGAACATAAGAAAAATCATCAGGAATTCGCGAGAAGCCTCTGGCTGATTGCCTCTAATTGCTGGATTAATTTCGTTTTTTTGAGATGGGCTGCCGAATGATCAAGTCCAGTATTCGCAGACAAGCCTAACCATCGCAACTGGTCCGGTACTATAGTACTCTACTGCAAGGTCAACCGGCCCTCCCGCAAGTTGAACGACTCTTGACAACGTTAGTGCCTTATGCTCATACCAGGCGCTCAGAACAATGCGCCCATCAATGCGGAAGCGCACTCCGTTAGTTGATGCTACCGTAAAACGATACATCCCTGGAGACAGGTCGGCCAAACGCCTCCATTGAACGGAAAATGAATCAGCATCAATTCTTGGCCCGGGTGGTCCCATACCCCAATTGAAGTCTATTTCAAAATCTTCACGTGTAAAGACTGGCATTCCTTTCAAACTGGTATTGTCAAAATACTGGCCATGCCAAAATGCTGTTTTATCATCCCAACAGGACCGCGAGGCTTTCGAAATCGGCGCGTCAAGTCCTTCTTCAATACTCTGTCCAGCTGCACCTGCGACCGGTGGCTGTGAAGAAACGGCATTTTGCTTTACCGGCGATCTTTCAACCTGGATCTGCTCAGTTTTAGCACCACTTTTCTCCAGCTTTGTAATATC
Source organism: uncultured Chloroflexia bacterium (assembly GCA_963807975.1). Lineage (GTDB taxonomy): Bacteria > Chloroflexota > Anaerolineae > Promineifilales > Promineifilaceae > JAACFF01. The sequence goes on from CAWEDV010000001.1 coordinate 398,283, forward strand.
CGCAGGGTCGGCGCCATCCAAGTTCTGTTCGTCACGAGGTATGACATTTGTCGGAGCCACCAGAGGCTTGGTAGCTAATGTGTCATCAAACTCAACCAACTCCAACCATGAATTACCATCACTTACCACCTCACTGACGATATCAAGCTCAGGCGGAGCCACTTCGTCAGTCAGGGCAGCATCAACAAGCGCCAGCGGGTTGTCTCGCCTAGTTGAAGTTTGTCGAGTGGGCGACGAAACCTTATTGCCATATGAGTAATCTTCGTTGTCTGACTCCTCACGCATCTTGTCCGCCAAAGATTTGTATAAGCCAGAAGGCATATGTTCTTCCCCATCGTCCGGCTCTGACAGGAGCTGGGATTCGGCAATGGCAGCCAGCGATGCCAGATCTCTCAAACGTGCTAGATCAACTGACTCTCCTCCATCATAACTCTTGCCGGATGAAGCGGGCTTGGAAATGACCTCTGTCTCTTCGACAGCAGTATCGATATACTTACCAAATAGCAAAGCATTTTGGCTTGCCAACTGGTTCTCCAACTCCTGCACCTCAATATCATGGGCGGTTTTAGCACGTTCAAGCTTGCGCCGATTTTCCTCCTCGGTCTGCCTTAGTTTTTCTGCAGTTTCGGCTTCCATTACAGATAGACGTGCCTGAAGCCCGGTTGCCTTCCGCTCAAGGTTCGCGATTTTAGATTGGGTCGCAACATTGCTTTGATCAAGGGAGCTGCTTGAATTTCTGCGCAGGATGATGGAGAAAGCAGCGGTGACAAACACACCCACTGTTATCCCTATCCCAAGCCATATCCAATTCTCCATAAATGCCATCCTAAATCGCAACCGCAATGGAATCTTTGTTTGCCCCTTCAATGGGGATTGAGATAGAAAATGTGCTGCCTTTCCCTTGCTCACTTTGACACCAGGCTTGCCCACCGTGACGGTCGGTGACACTCTTGACTATTGCTAGACCAAGCCCAGCCCCTTTAATCTTTGGGTTTTTCTTATTCTTGGCCCGGTAAAATCTTTCAAAAAGGTCTTTCTGATCTTTTCTTGCGATTCCTGGTCCGTTATCATGAACGCTAAATACCGCATTGTCATCAACACGGACGGCCGAAAGGACCATTTCTCCACTGTCTGGGGCGTACTTAAGTCCATTGCTCAATAAGTTTGACATAGCCTGATATAGCCACGCCTTGTCCCCTGTAACTGGGGGGAGTTCTGGGGTAACTCTGACACGAAGCCGGACTCCACTGTGATGCGCATGCAGCCAATGATCATCAACTAGTTCCGTGAGCAGGTCTTTTGCATAGAACTCTTCCATGGACAAGGTAACTCCTGATTCAAGGCGTCCCAAATCAAGTAAATTGTCGACAAGATTAGCCATCCGATCAACCTCACGGATGATGTTATCGGCAATTTGCTTCTGCTCATCAGAAAGATTGTCAGTAAACGTCAAGGCTGAAGCAAATCCGCTGATTATCGTCATCGGCGTCTTCAAGTCGTGAGTTACATTAGTAACAAATTCCGATTTCATTCGATCTGCTTCGCGAAGCTCCGTAACATCATGCATGACCACGACTCGCCCCAATACATTTTGCCTTCGTCCCGCAATGGGCGATATGTTTGCCAAATAGCAACGATCATCTTTACCAACAATCTCGACATTGCTCAAGCCATCTTTCGATTGGTGAAGGGCTTTCGCAAGTTGTGGCGATGGCACTATTTCAGACACCGCAGACCCAACAGCTTGTTCAGAAGAAATGCCAAATGCCTGCCGCATGGCCCGGTTTATCAACAGGATGCGATTTGTGTGATCTGTCACGAGCACCGCTTCAGAAGTACTGGATAAAACGGCTCGTAATCTTTGCCTACCACCCTCAGCAGTGGCAAGCAAATGTGTATTCTCAATCATCAACGCCGCTTGCCCTGCCAGAGTTTGAAGGAATCGCTTATCCCGCAACGTTTGGCCGCGCCAATCTCGATATCCAACGCAGAAAATGCCCGAAAATGCACTCTGCAGCTGTAACGAGAAAGCCACCAATGATTTAACGGGCACTTCTTTTTCGTCCATCCCTAGCATTTCCTGCATTTCCGCTGCCGAGCCAATCATCAGCTCGTCCTCGCTGGTAAGCGAACGCATCAGTGTTCGATCAAGGACCGACAACTTGTCTCCTTCCGGACCTTCGGAGAATGAAAGGGGTACGCGACCTGATGGATTTAGGATGACAATTCTAGCCCCTGAGGCACCCGTCCCTCTTATAGCACCTCTCAACAAGACCGGCATGCTTTGGTATATATTGTCACTGGCCGAAACTTGCTGAGTGACGTGCAATAGGAGGTCTAATTCCTCTGACCTGGTCCTTAGCGTTCGCTGCATCGCATTGACGGACCGACCGAGTTCGCCAAGCTCATCTTGGCGATCACTGTTGACATTAACTGTTGCTTTTTCTCCAACAGCAAGCATACGAGAAGCTTTGGATAGATCGCTGATCGGCTTTACTAGCTGATTTGCATAAGCATCAAAACGACTATAATAAAATCCTCCCAGAGCCACTAACACTAGCACAATAGGCAAAGTGCTGGCAAATGCCTGGTTTAAGATACCCTCATAGGGTGCATGGGCGACGATACGCCAGCCTGCGGAATTGGGCGGAGAGACATAGACCAGATCTTTGCCTTTATCTAAGTTGCCAGCCAAAAAGGCCGAACCTCCAAGATAGGCAGGGACAAATAGATGGCGCGAACCCTCTAGATCAAAAGAATTTGCAGGCACACTTTGCCCAGAAGTCGATGCAAGAATATTGTCGTTTCGATCGATTATTTGTCCGGCGGCGGCTGCCCCTTCAAGATCACCTAACATGCTTATCAAAGTGGATGCCAGAACTCGACCGATCAAGGCCCGCGGCTGATTGGCTCCGTTGGATCGAATCGGTATGACGTAGCTTAGTGATCGACCTAGCCCAGGGATATCTGACACTACGGTTGACATAAGCCCATCCTCCAGGGCCCTATTTGCAGCGCTTTGTTCTCGATCGCTCAATTGGCCATTAGCGCGCTGCGGTGGGAACTGGTACACCAGGTTTGGCCCATCGCTTAGGAGGATCAGTTGATCAAAACCATCTGCGCTTTTGTAAAGCCGTCCAAGAGCGCGGGCAGCAGTAGGTTTGTCAGCCCGTATATATACCTCTTGTTGTCCAGCCTGAGCCAGTTTGGAATATAGGGCGGATTGAAATTCTTCCGTTTCCATTAGCCCTATCGCGCCATTGGCAGCCAACTGCGTTACCCGGGATCGGGTGGCAATTATAGACGTAAGAAAAAACACAAACAAGGTGCTAGCTACAAGCGTCATTATGCCAAAAACAAGAAAATTGGTTTGTATATAGGCTCGCATGCTTCGTTGAGCCGGAGTGGGGACAAGTCTTGGCACCGGAAACCAAGGCGCTAGCAGCTTCTTAATTAGTGCGACAAAAGCCCCACTAACCAAGCCAACTAGTACTGCTCGGGTTAAGACAGATTGAAATGTTGCTGCGGCTGCATCGAGGGACTGGATAATCCCAAAGGCGTTTATAAAAGAGGCAAAAGCAGCCATTGACGCCAAACTGAGCTGGCTGATTAAACCCGCCGTAAGTGGTTGGCGAAGTACAAGGTATACGCGTCCACGGTACACCTGCCTCAGTAACTGTGCTGCTATCCAAGCGGCAAAAGCAAAATGAAATGGTGTATAAATCTGACGGGTTTCACCAAAGGCAAAGCCAAGGCCGGTTGCAAATCCAACTATTGCCGCGGGGCCGCCTCCGAGCAGCAGTCCAGCTAGAAGATATGGAACCGCCGAAATGAGTGCAATTGCATAGGCTTGCGCTTCAACAGTAAACTGAGGGAAATAAACTTGCAAATAGGGGGCTTGCAGATAAAAGTAGAGTGGCCCCAGCAGCACCGCCAGACAGCACAAACAAACCAACAATATCCAACTCTTGGCGGATTGCTGAGTAATTTTCGATCGGGCTCTTACCAAAAGGGCCACGAGGATTATCAGATATAGCAGCAGTATCAGCCAGCCGGCGACCGATTCCGGCCAGATAACCTCAATCAAGCCTCCACTTGCCATCTTTGATCCTTGATCTCGACAAAAGATCTTCCTTCTTCTTAGAAATACCCAGAATTAGAAGTTGAGCAGTCCGGCACAGATCTGCTACTTCTATCCGAGCATTTCACACAACCGTAATAGATTATAAGGCAGACGCGGAATAGGTTCCAGGCAAGAAACCTTAAAAAAACGGGGGCCGCCAAATATCTATCGGCAGGATGACCAATAGGAACATAATTGGTCAGGCATAAGTTCAATGGAGGTTGGGTTTAGATTTAGCCTATCTTTTCCCAGGACACGCGCACGAGGGCTATCATTTCGTTTTCATAATACTCTAGCTTGAGCTCCACGGGACCGCCCGGCAATTCGATTTCGCGCCGGAATGTCATCTCCGTGTGGTCATACCATGCGCTGATCACCAGCCGGTCGTTGACCCACAGCCGCGCGCCGTCGTCAGATGTAACCGTAAAGCGGTACAAGCCGGGAGGTAGATCGGCCGTGCGCGTCCAACGGACCGAGAAACGGTCCACATTCACCTCTGGCGCTGGGGAACCCTTGCCCCAGTCGAAATCGATATCGGCATCCTCGCGGATAAGCACCGGCTCACCATCAAGCTTGACATTGTTATAGAAGGCGCCAGTCCAGACGCTCGTATCCTCGGGCCAGCTCTGATGCGGAAATTGGGCATCCGCTGCTTCTTCCGCTTCAACCAGATCAGCAGCGCTTTCCTCGGTCTCCTCCGCGCTTTCAGCGGCAACGACGGCAGCAGCCTTGGTACCCTCAAAGCCTTCGCGGTCTTCGCCCAATGCTTCCGTCGGTGCCGCAGCATCATACCGGGCTTCAAGTTCCTCATCAGGATCTGCGGGCGGCGGCTCCGTTTCTTCTTCCATTACGACAGCAACCAGTTCACTACCTGGTTCTTCAGCGTCAGCAGCTTCGTCTGCTGCGGAGCTGGTCAGGCCGGCGCCCATTCCCGCCGCAACCAAAGCAGCCAATCCAGCATCCGCATTATCCTCTGGCTCAGAATCAAGCTCACTTTCCTGCTGCGCCGCTGCGGCTGGCTCTTCTGCGACATCATCAGCAAAGGCCAGCGCCTCCTCTTCAAGGTCGCGTAATTGGTCGTCAAAGGTCAATTCCACGGCAGGATTAGCTTCCAGATATTCCGCTTCACGCGCTTCTTCCAGCACCAGCGCACTCGCTTCAATTTCCGGCCCTGGCTGGTTCTCACCGTCCGCATCTGCCAATACAGCGCCAGCCACGCCGGTCGCGCCGGCAACCACAGCCGCGCCAATGGCTTCACCATCTTCTTCCAGGCCATCAGCAGGATCGACTTCTTCTTGCTCAACGCCATCCACTGGCTCAACCCCAAGATCGTCTTCCACTGGCTCAACCCCAAGATCGTCTTCCACTGGCTCAACCTCAAGATCGTCTTCCACTGGCTCAACCCCAAGATCGTCTTCCACTAGCTCGACGGCAAGATCATCTTCCTCAGGTTCTAGGCCAGCAGCTTCTGCCAATGCCTCGCCTATTTCTTCCTGGCTTTCCACGGCCGTTTCCGGCACGACCTCACTATCGAAATCAGCGGCGAGCGCGGCGATCACAGCCACGGCGGCTGCTTCGTCAAATGATTGCGCATCCTCCTCCGTGTCGAAAGTCAAATCATCAGCACGCAGAATGCTCTCATCATCAATATCAGGCTCAATGCCATCCTCGGCCTCAACCTGCCCACCGTTGTTAGCCGCCGTGGTCGCCAGGCCGGCTGCCGCCAGTGAAGCGCCCACTTCAGCTGCCCGTCTGCTGAACGCTGTTTCCAGATCGGCGAACTGCTGTTCAATGTTGGCCAGCTTCTCCAGATAGGCATCTTCCGCCGCCGCAAGACGCTGCTGGCACTCGGCTTCCGCCTGCTCCAAATTATTCTGAAAGCTGGCATCAGCCTCAGCCAACAGCCGGCGGCACTCGGCTTCCGACTTCTCCTGCTGCCTGTCCCGTTCCGTTTCCGCCCCGATCAGCTTGTCCTGCAGGACCGCTGTTTTCATCTCCGCTTTGGCCAGTTCAGCCGCGCGTTCGTCCGCAAGTTTTTCCATTTCGTCGGGGGGACTCTTGGCAAATATCAAGTTCATCAGTGCATAGACAATCACGCCGCCGATAAAGCCGATCAAAATCCAAACCCAGTTTTCCATAACGAAATCCTCCTGCCAAGATCGCCGCAAGACTTTGGCTATCAAAAGGCATTTGAAACATTCTGTCAACTTGATTGTAGCCTGTTTTAGTTATTATGTCTATCTTACGGCGTGCAGTACCAACGCTACTCTACGTCGCGCGAAAGGGCTAATTTGTCAATGCCGCGCAGGCAGGAGTCCATCTTCATACTCAGGCGAGTAGGTGCCTTCCCTCGCTCACCCTCGCGGAGGCAGAAACAGGTATGACAGGTCTAGAGTGGCTTTGAAATAGCCCAGCGAGCAGGTTAGGCGGGTCACTCCTACCAAAATAATTGGACGCGGATGAACAGGGAAAACAGGGTAAAATAGATTGTTGTATGGCCCGCTGGGCAAGAGGATCTAGAATATGCGCCTTATGGTAAGCATTTTGCTGCTGCTTGTTTTGCTCTCTGGCTGCCGAGTGGGCGAGCAAAGTAGGCAGTTGACGGAAAGCAGTGAACAGTTGAGCAGTGAGCAGATGGTAGGGAGTCGTGAGCCCGCTGCGGCATTCCCTCAAGTCACCGCTACGCCGGCCAGCTTAGAAGATCCTACCCACGTGAGCGCTGTCAAGGAGGGGACAAGCGCTTCCTTTTTCCCGGAAACCGCTGTATCCACCATTCCCCTATCCGGCGACATCGCGCGCGCCGATGCTGAACTCTCGGGAATGGCCTGGTTCGGTGACTGGCTGATCTTACTGCCGCAGTATCCAACATTCAGCGGAAAAGGCGCAGATGGCGTCATCTATGCTTTACCTCGAGCAGACATTCTCGCCTTCCTCGATGGTCAGACGGATAGTCCCCTGGAACCCGCTGAAATTCCGCTTATCGCGCCAGGTCTCAACCGCACTATTGCCGGATATGAAGGGTTCGAGGCCATCGCTTTCGACGGCGAACACGCCTACCTGACAATTGAGGCCAGTCCCGCCGCGGGTATGACCGGTCATTTGGTCAAGGGCGAAATAGCCCCCGATCTATCGGCCCTGACCATTGACACGGAAAAGATTACAACCGTTCCCTCCGCCACCGGAATAGCGAATAAGAGCGACGAAACAATCGTTCTGGTTGGTGGGCAGGTGCTGACCATTCATGAAGCAAATGGGGCCAAGATCAACGACAGCCCGCTGGCCCAGCGCTTTGATGATGATTTACAGCCTGTGGGCACATTGCCTTTCCCGGCGGTCGAGTACCGCGTCACCGATGCGACCGAAGTTGACGAAGACGGCCGTTTTTGGGCCATCAATTATTTCTTTCCCGGTGAACCAGAGTTAATGCCGGATAGTGACCCGCTTGCCGCAGCATATGGACAAGGAGCGACCCATAGAGCAAGAGCAGGGGCTGAAAGATTGCTTGAATTCCAGCTAAGCGAGACGGGCATCACGCTCGTAGAGCGTCCGCCAATCCAGCTTGAGCTGCTGCCAGATGAGCTGCGTAATTGGGAAGCGATTGTACGCCTGGGAGATCGCGGTTTCTTGCTGGTTACGGACAAATTTCCAAAAACGATACTGGGCTTTGTGCCGGCCTCTTGAGCTGATTATTCGTTTTAGTCATCTTCCTTTTCTTCGTTCTCATCGTGTTCCTCTTCTTCGTCTGGCCCTTCATCCCCTTCTTCATGATCGCCCAAATCGCTCCCCATTCCTTCTCCTGACCCTTTTCCAGTTATCATGAGTCCTTCAGCGAGCATTTTCTTCTCGGCCTCGCCGAGCCGCGCTTCTGAATGGGTAATGAGATAGGAGCGCACCGGCATCTCCCCATCATAGATTACTTCAGCCATTTCATCTCCTTCTTCCCCTTCGCGATGACCCTGGCCCCATTCAGAAAAGTTTAGATATTCGCGACCTTCATCCACATGATTCTGCACGAGCCAGGATACTGGAGCGATATGGCTATACCAGGGCCACACAGTTTCATTGCTGTGACAATCGTAGCAAGCGCGTTGAGCCAGCCCTCTTGTTTCTGCGCTGTCCCAAGATGGCTCGGCAAGCACTGGGGGGTTGCTATGACTACGGCCATAAGGAATCAATTGCAGTAAAAAGAAACCAGCGAGCAGTAAGCCAAGTATAATCAATACAGCTTTGCGCATTAGATTTCTCCCTTCAATAACGCCAACATGCAGCTCTGACAATCTGCCACAGTTTACTCATTTTAATAGAATCAGCCGTATAATAACAAGCAGATTCGCCAAATACTTCAAAGGAGAATGATACTATGACCGACGACAATATCCTGCGCGAGCAGCTAAGGCAGCTGCTGGACGGCCGTAACGCCCATTTAACCTTCGATGATGCCCTGGCCGATTTCCCCTTGGAATTAATTAACGCCCGTCCGCCTAATGTCCCTTACACCTTTTGGCACCTGGTCGAACATTTGCGCATCGCCCAGTGGGATATCCTTGATTTCTGCCGAAATGCGGACTATCAGCATATGGAATGGCCCGCTGGCTATTGGCCCGCTGCGGAAGCCCTCGCCACGGCCGAAGCGTGGCAGCGCAGTGTAGAAGCCTTCCGGGCTGACCGCGCTGAATTAATGGCGATGATTGAGAATCCTGAAGTTGACCTATTTGCCGAATTTGCCCATGCACCCGGCTACACCCTCCTGCGCGAGATCAACGTGGTCGCCGACCACAACGCCTATCACATTGGCGAATTGGCCATTTTGCGCCAGGTGATGGACGCCTGGTCATAACAGCGACCATATTCCCAGAAACCACACAGTTTCCGCAATAATCAAAACGCTAACTACGTAATGCGCTCCAAAAGATACCGGGCATTTTCCATATCGAGGGCTGATACTGTAGCTCTGCCAACTGACGGCATGTATCCAGCACCGTTCGCGAATTCAGCCCCAGGGCATCAGGCGTGACCTTGAAGGGGTTGCGGACAACCACCTTCTGCGTGTTGTCCAGCATCAGGGCGTTGCAGGTTACACCCACGCCGGATTGAATGTCATAGCGATCGTTGCCCGGAAACGCTCCCCAGGGGGTAGTCATGGCGAACATGCTGATTGGCCCTATTTGGTTAACCAAGACAGTACCGTAGCGTAAATCAGCAATGGCCTGCTCGACGGCCGTTCCTACAGCTGCATCTTTTAATGATGACGGATGGACAACCAAGGTCGCGGCGAGATTGCCCCACAGATGCTCGTTGGCAAAGCTGACCGCCGTTTCTAGAAAAGAGGCCACATTTTCACCTCCCAGCGCAGTCTCGGCGAAAAGACCGCAAAAGGCCTCGTTTTTGAAACAGACATTGTCGCTGTCTTGCGCATCAACGCCGGTGATGAAAGTCCAAGGCAAACGCTGCTCCTCATCACTTGGGCCATGCCGTTGGCAGTCGGGATGAGCTGCCACAAATCTTCCATGCCGTTCATGCGCCCCAGGATAATACGCTTTTCTTATTTCCGTTTGCGCCAGAGTTGTAGACACGGCCTCGTTCAGAACCTGCCGCAGCTGCCACTTTTTCCACTGCATAATCAGGCGTGGGGTTGTGCAGTTAAATCCAGCATTGATGACCAGCCAGCTCACCAATTTCTCGCCCCAGCGCTCAATATCCTTTGTTGACCACGGACCTGGCACGATAATGATCGGGGAAATATTGCCCAATTCGGCGCTGAATGGTTTGTCAAGCAGCGGGCGTCGCTGGGCCTTGCGTCTGGCGCCGGCCTCGCCTGGGCCGAAAACAATCGCTTCGTAGGTCTTGTCAGAACCGGTCATATGCAGATCATCGACATCGGGATGGTGGCATAGATAGTTTCCCTCTTCCGCGCCGCCGTAGACAATGCGCAGGAAGTTTCTGGCAATGAGTACGTTGAAGGCCCGCGCCACAATTGGTCCCAGATGGGCATTGACCGGGTTCATCTTCAAGATCACAACGCTGCCATCCACAAACAACTTGGTCAGGAAATCAGTGGGGATGAGCACGGCAATATTACCTGCCCCCAAAACTAGACAGACTTTCCCTTCACCCCCCTGCCCGCGGTAGAACTGCGCCTGGTTGTCCAGCAGATCGTTCCTGCTTATTCCTGGCTGCAGCCATACGTCGGCAGTCATGCCCATGAAAATAAGGCTGTCATATCGGTCTACGGGAAAGACACGTGCTCTAAGCTGGCCATTAGGCAGCGTGTCGATTGGTCCCGGGATCTGCGGAGGATTGCCCCCCCGTAGATCCTGCAGGGACTGGCGCAGCAAGCGCACGATGCGCAAGCCATAGGAGAAGATCGCCCACTCTTCCGCTTCGGCATAGCTGTTTCCACGTATCCCTTTGGCATTGATTTCGGCTGCAACCCATTCCTCACCGACAGCATGCAGGTCATCCAGGACGCCGCTCAAGATCAGGATGCGTTCATTGAGATCCAGAGCTGCCCAGCGCTCACTGTGCGCTTTCAGCTCGGCGACGGCGCTGTCCAGCTCCGCCATTGGAGTTGCGGGAATCGACCCAGATGCATCGGCTCTGCCTATAAAGCCAGGATCTATCTTCTGATCGCCACTTATTTTGACGGACATGACGGCCCCTCATGCGTGAAAAGCTCTCTAAACGTGCAGCTGTTGTCGTTTTGCTTGAAGCTGGCCAAGCTGTATCTTTTTGGCTCCCCACCTCATTGCCCCTCTCCTATTCCATAAATATCATAGCATAAGCGGCAGGCCAAGTAAACGAGCAGCTTGCCGGCGAAAATTAAGCCATGAATATGGCCTAAGCATGCATCGAGTGGACCGTGTATAATCGGACCCATCAATACTAGCATCCGGCAGCTTCCGCCGAATATGCTTTAAACAAAGGTGATTCACCCATGCACTTTAGGTTTCTGCCGCTCCTGGCGCTGGTCTCGATATTATTTTTTGCTTCAAGCTGCAGCACAGGGCAGACGGCCGTACCTGTGGCCACTGCCGCGCCGCTAACCATCTCCAATCTTGCTGGCCTTTGGGAAAGTGAATATGGCTTCTTCTTCTTCTTCGATGCCCAAGATAACACATTTACAGGCTCCCGGGATGAGCAGGCCGCCAGAGACAAACTGGGTATCATGGGTACTTTTGAGTTGACTGGCGATCAACTCAGCCTAGTAGAAAACGAGGATTCCGATTCTTGCCCAGGTCAAGAAGGATTGTTTGAGGCAGCGCTTACGCGAGACGACAAGCTGCGCTTAACACTCGTCGAGGATCCCTGCATTTATCGCGTGGAAGGAGTTTTTCAAGGCGGGCAAGGGGGCCATCGCCTGCTCCAGTTCGACCGCGTAAAGGATTAAGTCAAATTAGTGGCCATAGTTTTTGAGTAGATTATTTGATCACCTGTGGAGTAGGATTCGATGCCAAATAAAGAACAGTTTTTGTACAAAATAACGCCGACACGAATGGAGATGTTGATCGACGGCGGAACAGCCGCAGAGTCAGCAATCGTCGGCCAACATTTCGCCTATCTGCAAGAGCTGACTCAAGCGGGGATCATCCTCATGGCCGGCAGAACCCTGAACACAGATGCCGATTCAATGGGCATCGTCGTCTTTTATGCCCAGGATGAGCAGCAGGCACAGAAGCTGGTCGCTGCCGACCCTGCAGTGGCCCAGGGTGTGATGCGTGCCAAGCTCTATCCTTTCCGCGTGGCTCTCTCGGCCAAGCGAGGAGCGTCCTAGTTTGACTTCTCCTGAGCTTTCCCAAAATCCTGGCTGGGTCCGGCACCGGATCACCTTTGACCGGCATGTCGATCTTTCCTTTTGGATCATTTTCTTACTGCTCAATGGGCTGCTCTTCTTGCCTGCCGCTCTGGCCAATCTGGAAACCAGCTCCTTGCTGCCTCCCATCAATTTCTCAGAAAACAACCCACTGCGGCTGGCGCAGCAGCTCTTCGTTTGGCGCAATAATATCGATCTATTCCGGCTTCATGCTGAACTGACCCTGCTTACGGCAGCCTGGATGCTCCTACCCTGGCCGCGCTGGCCCAGGTGGGAAAGGCTTTATCACTGGCTTTTTGCTTTCGTTTTTTTCCTGGGCTTGGCCTACAACATTTACGAAAGCGTCGTTTTTACAGTCTACCAGGAAGAAGCGGTCCTGTACGCCCATGCCGCGATGCTTGCTGACGGACTTGGTTTTCTGCTGCGCCATCTGCCTTTGCCCAATTGGCAAATCACCATCCTGTTCTTCATAGCCGCGGCACTAATCTTTGTGCTGGCAGCCTTGCTGCGCGCACTTACCAGGGGCATTCCCCGCGAGCGCTTAAGCAGATGGAGCAAGATTATCCTTACCGGTCTGGCTGTCCTGGCAGCCGCGTCTCTGATCCGTTTCCAGACTAATTTAGCCAGTCCAAAGAGTGTGGTCAGCAGTCTAAGCCATAAACTCACCCGCAGCATTGCCGCATCAATCGCCCTGCGCAACGAGGTCAATTCAAGTGCCGAACTGCCCTACGGCCAATATCTTGAGTATTCCAAATACGACTTGCTCGAAAAACCGGATATCTATCTCATCTTTATCGAGTCCTATGGCAGCATTCTCTATAAAAGACCAGCCTTCCACGATAGCTATACGAAGCAATTAGCCGATCTAGAACGCCAATTATCAGACCAGGGATGGCATGCCTCGTCAGCCCTGAGCGAATCAACGACCTGGGGTGGTGGATCATGGCTGGCCTACACCAGCGCTCTGTTTGGGTTGCGTGTTGACAATCACCCGCAATATGTTTCCTTGTTCAGCCGTTTTCAAGAGCAAGATTATCCCGATTTGGGCTATACGCTGCGCAGCCAGGGATACGAGTACGTGCGCGCCACTTCGCTAGCCGCCGAACTTCCTGAAGAAGATTGGCAGGATTATGTTGACTTCTTTGGTGTCGATCGTTGGATCAGGTACCGCGACCTCGATTACCAGGGCATGCACTATGGCTGGGGACCTTCCCCACCCGACCAATACGTGCTGAACGCCGTGCATGAACAGCTTAAAGAGAAGAATGACCAGCCTTTATTTCTTTTCTGGATCACCCAGAATTCGCACTACCCTTGGCGTGCCGTGCCCCGACTGGCAGAGGATTGGCGCGCGATGAACGATGGGAATGCAGTGGTCACCGTCTTTGAAGATGAGGAGACGTCTCTCAAAGGCAGACAGCAGAATTATCTCCAGGCCATTTCGTATGAACTATCATTTCTGACTGATTTTATTCTCGAGGAGGCCAGTGACGATGCCCTGTTTATCCTGATCGGCGATCACCAACCCGGATATGTGACCCGGCGCAGCGATGGCTATGACACGCCCGTTCACGTTATCAGTAAGGATGCGTCCCTGCTGGAACACTTTGCCCCATATGGCTTTGAAAAAGGACTGACCATCGCCAATATGGAGCCAGTAGTTCGTCATGAGGGCCTCTACTCGTTATTGATGCACGCCCTTTTGCAGCAATATGGTTATGGCGGAGGCCAACCACCACCCTATTTGCCGCAGGGCATCACTGTGGACAACAATTAAAGCTTAAGGAATGATAGTTTTTGGCCCGCTTCGACCATGGGCAGGATACCATTGGGTAGGAATCGAACTTGGTTGATAATAGTCGGCAATTATGATAGTCCTGGAGAATTAACAATGAAACAACAAGGTCCTCTTACATTATTAGTCATCATTGGTTTGCTTGGCCTGCTGCTTGCTGCCTGCGGTGGAGATGCCGCGCCGCAAGAAGCAGAGCCGGCTGTGCAAGAAAACACGGTCGATCTTCCGCTAGTTGCCGCCGGAGAGGATGAATCCGCTGCCCCAACTGCAGGCATGGAAACTTACGTCATCGTCCCTGCCGAATCACGCGCCTCTTATCTAGTTGACGAAGAGTTTCTAGAGAATTCACTGGCAAAGCTGGGTATTGAGGCCGGGCAGAAAGATGTCGTCGGCAGCACACAAAAAGTGGAAGGGCAGCTGCAGATCGATCCCGAAACGATGAGCCTGGGTGAGAACAGCTTTACGGTTGATCTGTCCACTTTGGAAAGCGATCAGGATCGGCGCGACAATTGGATTCGCGACAATGGCCCAAACTTCAACAGGTTCCCCACGGCAGCATTCACAGCCACTAGTTTGAACGGTCTCCCCGACAGTTATGTCGCCGGGCAGGAATTTGGATTTGAGGTCGAAGGTGATCTGACAGTGCATGAAGTAACCTTGCCGGTCACTTTTGATGCCCGAGCCACGCTGGATGATGACACTTTGTCCGGAGTCCTGACCACGCGCAAGCTTATATCAGATTTTGGCATCGAACCCCCCTCTTTTGCGAAAACTCTGACTGTGGCTGATGAATTTGGTATTCAGGTCGAGTTTACGGCCGTAAAGCAGTAAACAACTACCGCAGTTCAATCGATACAATCTAACTTGGCCAGACTATGGTTCGCTTGTGCTGTGTGTCCAAGATGTTCCTGTACCTGAGAGATTGAGATACTTGTATCTGGTAGTACCTCCATCATTATATCTAAATACAAGATACGTTCCTTTTACGTAAATATCCACCAGTTCGTAAGACGCACCAAGCAAGTTGAGGGTAGGGGTTACTCTTACCCTTCCAGTGGTTATTAAGTCAATATTACTATCATTGTTGTCTTTTAACACCTGGACATAAGTATCGGAAGATTCACCCTCTCTATCGGCTTGGAGATTGACGATCGCGGCTGCCGTTGCTGAACCGTCTGGGTCGGCCAATGCTTGCAGCTCCACCAGGACATCATCACCAGAAACAGCAGGATCAACAGACCGGATTCCGATTACGTTCTGGCCGGCGTCATCACGAGCATAAAGGCCCCCAATATCAAGACCATCCTCGCTCCTGAACGTATAGGCATTTTGATCGACATAATTACCCGTTGTACTGGCTAGAACCTCAATTCCCTCATTACTCAAAAAAACCGTATCACCAACAACTAGATAATTAGAGTCGAAAGTGCTATCGCCGAATATTTTATAAACGAGGGTTTCATCATCGCCGGGTAGCTGCGGTTGGACTGGGAAAGTTCTTTTACGAGGCATTGATCACCTTCTGCAAGTTTTAATAGATACGCTCCATGCCTGAATTTAAATCAACCCAGTTTACAGACTTGCTCAAACCATCGGCGGAATAGATAGCTTGCTGCAAGGAAGTAGCATAAGTCAGGGAATCACGGCGAGCATTTTGGGCTAACTGGGCCATAAGCAGACTTGAATTAGATGTTGGTGTTTGCTGCTCGGCCGAAGTGAGATGCAAGGAGGCTTGCCAGCGAACATATTTCATTAATAGGTGCTGGTGGTAGGGCCTTACTGTGCAATCGCCAGAAATAGCAGCTGTGTTGGCTATGAGGGCATGATGGGCGTTGTATTCGACAACGGTTGTTTCCCCTGTGGCTACAACACTACTAATCACGATCTGGCAAGGATCATCATCATCATCGTCGCGCATAATGATGTCATAATAACCTTCATCATCCCAAAAATCCTTATGCGTATAAGACCTTCTTTTGAGATATTCACGCGGCGATTCACCATCAGGATACTCAACACTCAGAACACCCATGAAATCAGTGGCGAGATCATACTCGTTGGTTCCGGTTGTCATGGCAATTGAATCGGTCTGTATCCTGGGGAAATGATTGCTGTAATCCCTGATCGCGTCATTAAGGAAAGTAGCCAGCATTTCAGTGTCCCAAGTGGCTGCGGCTTCGTCATTTAGGCTGATCTGGATTCTAGTTACTAGATTGGCAAATGTTGTGGTCACGGTATCACCTCCCGATTAGGCTTAATAGGCTGAATGGAATAGTAGGAAAATTTAACTCGCTCATAAGTCCTCTGCTGTTTGCGGCTTTTTATCGACCAATTGTTGGGCGACATAGATGGGATAGTAAGTGCTGTGATGGGCGCTGATGATCTGGAATTTTGTTCCTGGAGGAATATAGCCTAATTTAGCTGAATCCTTGCTGGGCTGCGCTCGTAGATTGAGGCCGTATTCGCCGGCTGATCCTTCTGTGGGAATAGTACCGGGAACATAGACAAAGCCAAAGAGATAGCCTGGGGGTGTGGGAATATCAGCAGAACCATTGAGCAAAGGTTTGAGAAAAGGCATAGGATCGACAGCATGACCATTCTTCTCTAGCTGAAGATGCAGGTGTGGGCCAGAGCTGCGGCCGGTGCTGCCGGCTCCACCAATATGCTGGCAAGCTTCAACCTCCTGGCCGGCCTGGATGATTAGATAGTTTAGATGGGCGTAGATGGTTCGGAAATATTTGTCATGTTGGATGATGCAGTAGATCCCGAAGCCGGTCTTGTTGTTGGGGTCCCTATCGGCAAGAGTGACGGATCCTCCAGCGACTGCATAAACAGGGTCGTTTTCCCAGAGGCCGAAGTCAATGCCTAGATGATAGGGTAGGCCGTATGGCTCATAGTCCTGGGGGTTCTCTCCGAAGCGCTGGGTGATATTGGTAGCATCTGAGGGGAGACAAATGAATTTGAAGCCTGGTGCAGCGGTCATAGCGCGTTTATTGCCGTTGTCATATCACTCATTTGCTGTCCGGTTAGCGTAGTCGTGTAGATTACAATGGCCTGAATATTCCCTTGATAAAATGTTGATGCGACGCCACCAATATTACGAGCGCCGATATATAGGGCATTGGTTGATGTTCCGGAAAATGGACTCATGGGTGAACCTTCTGTGCTGCCGTTAAAATATCCTTGATTGGCGGCGATCCCCATGACTCCGCTGGTATGGGCAGCTGCGGCGATTTGTCTCAATCCTCCATTACCATACATATTGTTAGTACCAGCATAGATAGGAAATAAACCAAAACGGGCGTTAACCGTTGTCCAGTCAGCTATTAAAGCACTATAGGCTATGACAGCAGCATTATCGAATCGACAAAGAATGCTGTAAACGTTAAGTGTAGGGACAATGATCGGCGTGATTAGATACTGCGTCGTTCCATTAAAAGTCCAGCCAGTAGAACTGTTAAAAGTAGGGGCGACGCCAACAGACAAATGATTCCCATTCCCTGATAAATCAAGATAGCTCTCCGTTAGATTGGCGGCGCCTAGTGGTTGGTAGACTGCAAGAACAGTTTGACCAGATATGGGCCACCAGGGCGCGGCTGCAGATCGTAAGAAGTCAAGAGGAAGGAAATTATAACGGATGGTCATAGCGTGTTCATGTTTTCCATTAATTGGATGGCCTGGGCGTCGGTCAATACTTCATTATAGATGGCGATAGCAATAATATCGCCGTCAAAATACTGTGCTGGTGTGCCGTTATTATTTAGGCAACCAATATAAAAATCCTCTGAAATCGTATCAGTGCCGGCCGGTATATCAGCAGCATCAAACACAGTATTGATATAGGTACTCTTTCCGGCAAAACCTAAGATACCTTCTGTGGGTGTTCCTCCTATGTTGCCTGAGCTTCCAATATTGTAATGACGGTGCGAACCAAAACCATTATTAAACATGATGCCACAAGTTTCAGAACCATCGGTACAACCTGCCAGATATTCGGAGTCTTGCACAACAATAGTGGCATTGGCATATCGAATAAAAACCGACCATTCCTCATCTGGCGAACCTAGATCAGGAATTAGATATTGACTACCATCAAAAATCCAACCACGCTCGGCCAACCAGGAGGGGGCTGAACCTGGAGTAATATCGTCTGATTCTGTAGTCAAATCTTCATAACTGGCGGCAAGAGACGCGGCTCCTTTGGCTAGATAGGCACTTATACAAGCTCCTGCGGCTACATCCCACCAATCTTCAACGGGTGTTATAGAAACTGGCGTTGTAAACTCAGCGTAGGCACGACCAAACCCGCTGTTGTATAACCAGCGAATCTCATTAAATGACAGAGCTTTGGAAAAAACAGAAATAGCATCCATGTATGCTTCTGATGGCGTGTCAATACCATCTAAAGTGCCAATCTCGACGGGCGTTGTGCCGGCTGCGGGGGCAAATGTGCCGCTATAAGTATCTGAATCGGTTTCCTCTAAAAGTCCATCAGGATTGCCATAGACCAGAACAGAGCGAATCCCAGCATTATGGGACAAAGCAAAGAAACTCCAACCTTCATCTACTTCCTTCAATGCGACATGAGTTAATCCCAAGATACCAGAGGCTCCGTATACACCAAAAGCAAGACTGAAATTAGTGGCAACTTTAATAGAAAATCCCCCTGTTGCGGTAGCTTGTTCAAAAACGGTGTGATAGGAGCCTGCAGAGCCTGGATAAAGGATCATCTTGATCCAACCCACGATTGAAAATGAAGTATTGATACTGGAGAAGACATTACCTGCGGGGATGGTTAGATATTGGTCAACTCCATTGTGTACTGTGTGCCTGGCGGTTCCTACACGACCGGTGACACTGGCGGGGCTGCCGGTTTGCGCTGCTGTTTCGGCGTTGCCGTGCGCGTCGGCTTCATCATCTCCCGCTGCGCCGTCCATGTCGTAATAGGCGACCAGATTATTAAGCAGCTCCGTATGCACGGGGATGCGCAACATATCAATAGGAGGGAAGAAGAATCGTTTTGTCATAAGGAGATCTAACTTTTAACTTCGACAATAAGGGTACGAGCTGCGCCCTGGTTGGTGTCATTGGCGCTGCCGTCCTGCGACCATGCTTTCACCCACAATGCGCCGTATAACTCAATGGGCAACTGATAGGCATTATCGACAGCGGGGCTTGTGATTTCCACGATGGCGCCGTCTGAATCATAAAGCGGGTAGTAGGTTGCGCCCTGGGAGCTGGCGACCTTAAAGCCGATATTGGCGGCTGTCCAAGCGGCGGGCATCATCAATTGGCCTCCGGCATAATCTTTCATGTCGAAAGCATCTGATTCTGCTTCTCCATTGGCGATAGTTAAGGATACAACTTTTGTGTGACGGTTGATTAAGGGCATTTTAAACTCCTAAGTAAACTGAAAATAGAAAATAAGCGCGAATCGGGACGAGAAATCTTGTTTGTTGTGAGCTATCGGTTTGTACATCTCTTTTTGTCTTACCGAAATATCCTTCAGGCAGTGTAGCATCTGTGTCATGTGCGCCACGGATTGACGGTCCGTATAGGCGCGTTATTGATAAACCGATCCGCGCTAAAAAAACAATTAACGATCAACAGACCACCAAAAATCATCAGGCCATGTGATAGGTGCGTTTAAGGCTTGATATACAGCATAGCCAACTGTGGAGATCAGCACGAAAGCTAAGAAAAATTCAATCATCGGAATATCCCTCTCTTACGATACGGTGAGCGGTGACCGTCTCACGACTGGCGGTGATGCGCCAGATGATATCGACAAAATCCAAGTTGACGGTTAGCTGTTCATCAGGGCCGGGGGTTGGTGGGTCGGGTGGGTCGGGTGGATCTGTGCGGGGAACGATACGCACATCCTTGAATTCGGTATTTCCTGGGCCTGACCAGGCTCTTAAATCAACTCTAAGAAGTTTTACGCCTCCAGGAACGGTGAAATGATAGACAAACTGCTTAAAATCTTCCTCAATGCCGTTAATCTCGGCGACATTCTCAACAGAATCTAGCACCATACCGGGGACATTCTCCCACCAAGTAAGCAGGATAAAGCTTGCGGTTCCTTCCGGGCCGCTGCGTCTGGCCTGGGCCAGAATGGTGTATTGGTCCCCCTGTTTTAATGGTTCAAGGAAAGTACCAAGCCAGCGGCCACGATCATCAGGAGCATTGACAATAGTCATTGTATCGTCGGACTGGATGAATTTTGGTTCTCCGCGATCAGTGTACGGTTTCCAGCTGATCATAGCGTCTTCTCGTCATACTCTTGCAGGGCGGCGATCAGGACTGATTTCTTCATCTGGTAGCAGCCCTTGATACCTGCCAGAGCTGCCATATTGCGAAGTTCGGGAACCTTGTATTTGCTGTAGTTGGTTGGTGATGGTGGCGGAAGATCTTCGGTGGGTATGATTGGCTCGTCGGCCGGTGGTTCGGGTACTGGATCTGGGTCTGGTTCTCCAGGCGCCGGTATCACATTGGTGAATTTTTGAAAGCTATCGGTGATGATGGTGTATGTGCCTTCTCCATCGGGCCGACAGATCATTATATTATCGGGGTGTAGTTCAAGGGTAGTGGCAAGCCGAGTATGTAAGTGGGTCATTATTTAACCTCCAAAGAAAAGAGCCGGCACAAGCACAGTGATTCCGGTACTACTGGGCGCCTGCGCCGGCTATGAAAGCGGCGGGGAACGAGGGGATCAAGCCGCCGCGATCAGTCTAATAGGTGAACCAGAGATCTAGATTGAGATCGTCTACATCTCCGCCGGCGCCGCCATCGTGATCAATGGTGATTTGAACTACGGTGTCTTTGGGGATGGCTGGGTATTGGGCGTCAACGAAATCGGACAATCCCCAATCCGTTGGGACTACCGGTTGCTCCGGTCAAGGTGACGCCATCCAGATAAGCATCTGGATCGGCTGCTGTGCCGATGTCGATGATACAGGTTGTGGTGTTGGCTGCATTGCCAGAAACGGCGACCAGCTGCATGTCAAAAGGCGCAACGAATTCGCGGAACTGATCGCCCGGCGTATCCAGGTACCAAGATAAAAGGATGCCGAAGTGTATGTAAGATCCTTGCATTGTTTTCTCCTTGTAAAGTCGCAAGCTGGGAAGCTTACGCTACATATCAATTGCTGATGGGCGCAAGCTGGGAAGCTTACGCTACATTGCGTTTGCCGATGCCGCGGGGGCCGTTGACACCGACTGCGAACCAGTCGCGGACCTTGATAGGCATGACGTCATTGGTGAAGATAAGACCCTGGTTCTCGTCGGTTACCGAATACAGCTCGGGAGCCGGGTGGCTGCCTCCGCCAGGAGCCTGGGCATAACTGATCTGAATGACGGGATAAACACGCGGATCGACCAGATAAGCATAATTGTTGGCGTCGGTCCAATCCGGGACCACCAAAGGAATCGGACGCGGGTCAACGGGGCCTCTGTCTTCGGCTTCTGGTGTATATGTCGTTGGGACACCATCACCATAGCCAAAGATAACCAAAGCGGCGTCGTAAAGTTCAGCAGGAACAAGGCAATATCTTGGGGAATACCGCCAGACTCTTGGAACTATTAACCTCCGCGTGTTCAAAACACTCCGCACGTATGACGCGCCACTCGGCTTGACTGAGTGCGGTTGTGCCTATGTTGCTGTGGTTGGCATGGAAAAGAGCAGTAGCATCGGTTGCTAATGTTGGTCCTACGCCAGCATTGGCGGTGAAGATGGCGCTAACGGCTGCCGATCGCGTACGAACGGCGCTGGTTGCCAAAGCGCGAGGAACGGCTTGAATTTGAACAATGGCGCTGTTACGGATCATCTCCAGCGTGATCCCTACATAACCACCTTTCTTGTCAAAGGCTGCCGTTTCTTTTTCATCGTCAACAGTCAATTCCGTGTAAGCAGCACCCTCGGCCACAGTGGGTAGATTGCCAACCCCGCCCCAGGTGATGAACTTCATATCCTGCACCGAACCATCATTCGGCGTGGGGACAGCAACTTCCTCGAACCATCGCCAGAACCTAAGATGGCTCATTTGGGACTGGTACGACCTTATTCATAGCATCGACGGCCATATTGGCTAGAGTAGTCGTATTGGCGCTGGCCAGTGTTACACGATCACGTTGGAACACACCTTGGAAAGCAGAATCACCAGTGAGAGCAACATAGAGCTGATCTAAACGGCGATAATTAGTTGGGGGAAGCGGCGTTCCTTCTACACCAAAGAACCAATCGACATGAGATTGAAGATTCTCAATTGGATCCTTCACATAGATCCAGGGTCGTTCTCCCAGATCAATGACTTCCTCTTTATCCAGGGCTTGCAGTTCTTCTCTAGCATCCTGGATGGCCTTGTGTAGATCATCGGGCGTTTCATACCTATTGCGGCTGAGTCGTTTGATGATCGGTTCGGGTAGACCTGAATTGTTGAGAATCGTTCTCATACCATGCTGGGCGACTTCATCACTCCAGGCATCGGCTCGGGCCGCGTGTTGGGCAGCTAAAGCCTCTTGTTCCTCGGCGATCTTCTCGGCTTCCTCTGCAAACAAAGTAGCACGTTCCTTCGCCTTTTCAACGGTGACAGCAGTTTCTTTTTCTGCCGTCTGGACTTGGTCAGACATTTGGTTACCTCCGTCTGATAGGGCCGACAGGGCTTCTAAGATTCTGCCATCTGCGGCGGGGAAAAAAACGATATCGGCACTTTCAATCTGCTTAAAAGAAGCGACGTGCCGTTCACCAGATGTGGTATTTTTCCACCTGGGATAAAAAACAAGAGATACGCCGACATCGGGCGCGTGTGGTCCTGCGGCAAGAATTTGATCAAGCCGGTCTATTATCGGGCGTGTATCGTCGGTGACATAAGCAGACAACGTTGCAGTAGCCGATTGTGTGGAGCTATCAAAAGAAGCGGAGTGCCATGATCCTAGGAGATTGCGGATCGATGGCTGTGAGGAAGAGTGATCGACGAAACAAGCAAGACCCTCAAATAGACCGGCATTGACACCATCGTGGATAGCTTCGGGAGTAACAAATAGATCAGTCGGTTCATTAAGCAAATTACGAGTAAAGCCGGCACGAATCATACGACCATGATATTCGCGGGTTTTTTTAGTAGTGGCTCGTAACTTAATAGGATGAAACGTGACAGCAAAGCGATCAGATTCCGCGGCCGCGGCCGCGCCATTATCACCATCAAGAATATCTTCCGCTAAATCAAGAGGTTCTTTGTCGGCCATTGGTTGCACTCCGTTTGCTGATAGTAGATAAAGTGGAAGTTTGTGAATCTGGTTTGGAAGTTTGTGAATCTGGTTCGGATATATCAGGCTCCGCAGCCTCATTCATAATCGCATCCAAGACATCATCATCTTGCGGTTCACCCGCAAACTTCAATAATAAGCGAAGTAAGGTGCGGCGTAAGGTTGGGGAATTGGGGTAGTGTTGTTGGAGAGAGTCGAAGGCATTGGATAGATTTTCAGTGGCCTGGGCTAAGATGGTATTGTCTGTTTTGGTGACGTCGGGCATGTTGGTTGTAAAGAGATTCTTGTAATTATTTTCATTCATATCGGGCCAAATCTCTGGATGGGCCTGTGAAGCTCTTAAATAGGCCTGGAACGTAATATCTTGCAGCATCCATACAAAGTAATTCTGCCTTCTTGTTAAGTGTCTTTCTGCTGGTTCTTGCATGGCCTGGGCTGTGGCTAGATTGACATCCTGGGCCTCGCCGCGCCAGTGTGGCGGATAACCAGAACCGGCGTCGATCATATTCCTGACTGCTTTAAGGTCTGGAGCTGCATCGGCACCGCGCAGAACAGGGCTTTTCGTTTCCCAACTTTCACTCTCATCATGCACTATGACGCTGCCGGCCTCGGGTGGATTGCGGTACTGTTCTGCTTTCTCTGCTACTCTGTTTCGGGGAACTGTAACCAACCAAAGAAATAACCTGGACCCCCAATGAAAGCGAACCCTATCCTCAAGCATACGAGAATAGCGCAGCAACCAGGGCAAGATAGTAGAAAGATCTGATTCACCAAAGAGAGCACCAAGGGGACGATTGATATGATAGTGGAGAGCGACAGCACGATAGCGATAATTTCTAGTGTAGTGCGGCGTGACCCAGCGTTTAGGTTGCGTCGGATCATCTGTATTCTGGATGATTGCTACTTCACGCTCCCAGTCTGTGGATTTAGTTTCAATGTCCTGTACCTGATCTTTCGTTAAGAATCTAAGGCGGCTGATTCCTGTATGTCTTTCACGAAACAATATCGGGAACAAATCTCCTGAGCGTGCCAGTTCCTCCGCCATTCCTTCTAAGCGCAGTTCTATATGATTCTCGGGATGGTTCCAAAAAGAGTCGATGAAGCGTTGGAGGTCTTTATTAGGGCTGGTAAGCGTGATGCCGCTGCTAACGGTGTAATCCGTAGTGATCTGGATGATACGCCAGGCCATCGGATTCTTACGCCAGGCGGTGAGCGCATTGTCATACTGTTCCTGAATATCACCAGCGTCCCGATCGTGCCGACCGCCACCCATTGACTTCCAGTATTTATCTCCGGTTAGATTGGCCGATATTGCAAGTTGTTCCCTGC
Source organism: uncultured Chloroflexia bacterium (assembly GCA_963807975.1). Lineage (GTDB taxonomy): Bacteria > Chloroflexota > Anaerolineae > Promineifilales > Promineifilaceae > JAACFF01. The sequence continues at coordinate 422,604 of CAWEDV010000001.1, forward strand.
CTCCAACTAACCAAAGGGCGAAGCGTTGAATAGGGTTCATTATTCTTCACAACCCTGGGCGATAGCGGCAGCTTTAACCTTTCCTCTAGATTCTATGTAAGCGTAGTTAACGATAGCAAGGACAACGGGAATAACGGCGACAGCCAGAGCTTGAACGAGAGACAACCATAGCTCCTGGTTTTCTGCTTTGATGTAACCGTAGGCAGCAAGGACAGCAAGGACAGCGCCGGCTATGTTGACGGTAGCTGTGAGCCAGAACTCAGATGTATGGATACCAGATTTAGGATTCATGGTCTTTATTGCTCCTAGATTCACATAACAAGGTAATAGCGGGTTCTTTGGTGAACCTACGAGCAGACAGCGGCAAAGACAGGCAAGGAGTTGGTTAGGGATAATACGGCCGTCTGCTCGCAGGCCTTGCTCTGAGGGGGAGGCTCCCATCACCCAGAGCGAACGAACTCAATTCGCATTTTAGATAGCACATATGTTCTTGTCAACAACAAGAACAAGCCCAAACGAAAGGTTTGTCAGGTGAGTTCAGAATCTAAACCAAGAAGGTTTAATTTTTGCGGGGAATGGTTCACTCTTTCATAGCGAACCAGGACAAACAGCCTACTCTTCTTCCTCAGTCATTGAGAACTGGTCTAAATGCGCCAGCAGATCCTCCACCGTGGCGATAACCGCCTCATCCACCGTCGTGTAATCGCAGCTCTCGCAAACCCAGGTTGGTACATCTTCAAGACGCAGTTCCTGTCCACCATCCATCTGGACGATATAGGCCATATCTTCTTCAATCATCGGCGCTTTGCAATAAGGACATTTCATGTCAATTTTCACCTTAATAAAACTGGTTGGCTTCCCCATGTTTTCGACTGACATCGCTGTACATGGACGACAACAATAGCCCTATATTTGCGGCGTCGCGATATATTTCCGGCCAGATAATTCAATATCACAGATAATCCTCCGCTATTTATTCGGCAAACTTGCCGGCAATTGAGGGATACCGAGTTCAGCACAAAGCTGGTCAAAACCAGGACCCGCCCCCCGCCAAAGCAAATCGTGCAGATCTTCACCCAATGGCACATCTATACGAAGCGTCGTCAGGCTACGGAAGAGAAGTGCTTCATCCATTTGCGAAAAAAGATTCTCCGCCAAGCGCTTCGCCCGGCCCGCGGAGATATTCCACATGCCCGTATCCCGCGGAATCGCCTCAATATGATGATATTGGTTCAATAGTGTCGCCGACGACTTGGCGCCCCATGTCGCTATACCGGGAATGCCATCCGCGGAATCACCAACCAAAGCCAGCCAATCAGGAATAGAACCTGGAGCAACCCCATACTTATCCACAACCGCCGCCTCATCATAGACAATTTCCCGCCGCCGGTCCCAGCAAACAATCTTCTCGCCATCAACAAGCTGGGCCAGATCCTTATCCGGCGAACAGATTACAATCTGCTCCACCTCGGGCAGTTTGCAAAAACGAACCGCAGCCGTGGCGATGGCGTCGTCCGCCTCAAACTCCACCATGGGCCAGACCGTTACACCCAAACCAGCCACCGCCTCTTCAGCCAGTGAGAATTGTGCGAAAAGATCAGCGTTGATGCCCGCTCCCGTCTTATATCCGGCATAGAGATCATTTCGAAAGGACTCGACGACATGGTCAAAGGCGCAGGCCACATGAGTCACATCCTCATTGGCCAGCAGCGAAATAAGGCTGCGCAGTAGACCAACCGTCGCCCCCACTTCTCGGCCGTCTGGCGCCTGCCTCGGCGGTGGCCCATAAAAACTGCGAAACAACTCGTAAGTGCCGTCAATAAGATGTATCTTCATAGTTAAATCCCTCAGTCTTATAGATCCATAACCAATCGATCTTATGACCAGAGCGAATGCGCTCCGTACGGTCGATTTCGCCTACTCTTGCTTCCGCACTCGCTTCCATCCAGCGCAGCGCTAGTTCATTCAATCAATCACCCTTTACAACCGCTGCCTGAACGCTTCAAGGGCCCTCCCCAACCGTGCAACACCTTCGCTGATCTCATCTTCCCCGTAGTAAGCAAAACTAAGTCGAAGAAAATTGCCCAATGACTGGCTGGGTGAAAACTTATGCCCGGAATTAAAACTTACGCCATGCGCTTCGGCAGCCGGCAGCAGATCAGATGCACTCACATCACCATCAAGGCCCAACCAAAAGAAAAATCCACCCGCCGGTTTAGCAAATGACAGTCCCTCCACCACATATTGCTCCAGGGCCCGGTTCATCGTCTCCAACCTGCTCCCGTAAATATCCTTTAGCTGCCTCAGATATACATCTTGCCAACCCCGTTCCAGCACGACCTTCACCAGATTGGAGGTAAACGGATTGAGCCCACCTCCGCTGTCGACCAGACCGCTCTCGACCAGCTTTTGCAAAAGCTCTGGTACCGCCTGAATCCAGCCCAGGCGCAGCCCAGGGGCCAGAATCTTCGAAAAAGAACCCGCGGACAGAACATTGCCACAATCCAAAAAAGCCGCCAGCGGCGGCGGCGGACCAGCTTCGTAATTGAGCAAATGATAAACTTCATCAGCCACGATCAGAAAATTATGCTCTTGGCTTAGTTCAACCAACTTCTGCCTGCGCTCAGCAGACAAAGTGACGCCGGAAGGGTTTTGGTAGGTTGGAATCGTGTACAGAAACACAGGTCGCAGTTCCGCAAGAGCAGCCTGTACGGCCTCAATATCCAAACCTTCGCTATCAACGGGCAGCCCCACAATCTGTAGTTGGTGGTCGGCGAAAATGCGCAGGGCCAGAAAATAAGTCGGCTCCTCAACAAACACCACATCCCCCGGTTCAGTGAAGCGCGTGCATATTAAGTCCAAGGCCTGCGAAACACCGCAGGTGGTCATCAGCCCGTCATCCGGCACCACAAAACCATAATACCTCGACAGGAAGCGAGATAGCTCTATACGAAAATAACCATCCCCCAACTCATATCCGTAATTCAACAGGGTCCCATCGCCGCTGCCCAGGCGTATTTCCGCCGCCTGCTTCATCATGTCCAGAGGTAGCAGGGCAAGTCCCGGTTGGCCGATACCCAGATCAATCACATCTGGGCTTGGAAATGCCTGTGTCGTGCGAATTTCATTCATAATGCTCCAGCTACTATTCCATATTTAGCACCGAATGGCAATTTCTAGAGAACTATTTACCCTGAGCCCAAGCAGGGTATACTTACCTGCTTATGAGCCTATCAGTTGCCACCTACCTTGCCTTCAAAGAACTTTGGCGCCGGCGCGGCCGCTACCTCTTGGTCAGCATGGTCATCGCCTTGATCACGCTTTTGGTCATCTTCTTAGCCGCCTTGGGCGAAGGGCTGGCCAACGGCAATAAGGAATTCATCAGCAAACTGAACGGGGAACTAATCCTCTACCAGGAACAGGCCGACCTCTCCATATCTGCCAGCCAATTAGGCCAATCGGGCATGAATGATATACGCCGCATATCCGGAGTCGCCGACGCCGGGGCCGTAGGCTTCAGCAGCGTCTACATTGACTACGCTGGCGCTGAAGAAAGCGAAGCAGTTTCCCTTATTGGCGTGGAACCGGGCCGTCCAGGTGAACCGACAGCCTTCGAAGGCCAGCAGTTGAGCAGCCTGCGCGCCAATGAAGCCATAATCGGCCGTAATGTGGCCAATCGCACCGGCCTTGAAGTTGGCGACACGCTGATCGTCAATGCTACCCAGGGCACCATCGACGAACAATACCCCCTAACCGTCGTCGGCATCAGTGACGGGCAGCAGTATTTCATCGCCCCATCAATCATCGTCCCGCTATACACCTGGGATCGCATTCGTCCCCAGCCGCAGTCAGTTTCCGGGCCCAGCGAGCTCACCTTCAATATCGCCAACATTAAACTAGCCGATCCCGAGGCCGCAGAAGAGATGGCCCAATCATTGCAGCAGCAGCTCAGCGGCGTGGACGTGGTCGATCTGGTCACCGCCTATGAAGCAACACCAGGCTATGTCGAACAGGCCAGTACACTGAACACCCAGCGCGGCTTTACTTTGCTGATCGGTATCCTGGTTGTCGGCGGCTTCTTCCAGATTCAAACTCTGCAGAAAGTAGGCCAGGTGGGCATGCTCAAAGCGCTGGGCGCTTCCAACCCGGTCGTTGGACTGGGCGCGACGATCCAGATCGTAGCTACCAATACCCTGGGCGTAATTATCGGTGGGATCGCCGTCTGGCTTCTAACCTTCGCCCTGCCGCCCACCATTCCCATTGTATTCGTCGGCCAGGAGATACTGGTCGCCATTCTGACCTTGCTCATCATCGGCCCCTTGGGCGGCATGGTCTCAATCCGCTACCTGCTGCGCGTTGAGCCGCTGACTGCGCTGGGATTGGCCAACTAACAAATATTTTCCCCATGACGCCAAGTTCCTGGGAAAATGAAAAAGCTATGCAAGAAGTATTGTGCACCAAGGATTTGACCAAGACTTACCAGCTTGACGACGAGATCATAATGGCCGTCGACAAAGTCTCCTTCTCCGTCAATTCCGGTGAATTCATCGGCCTCGTCGGCCCCAGCGGATCGGGCAAAACCAGCCTGCTGGCCATGATCGCCGGCCTGCTCTCCCCCAACGGGGGCAAGATCATCCTCGCTGGCGAACCATTGAGCGATCTGAGCGAATCCCAACGCACACGGTTCCGGCGTGAGAAGATCGGCTTCACCTTCCAGACCAACAATCTGGTCAACTTTCTCAATGTCAAGGAAAACGTCGAGTTGATGCTGCGCTTGAACGGCCGTCTGGATGCCGCCGGCAAAGCACGCGCCAAGGAGCTTCTCGAGCGTTTGGGCCTCGGCGATAGACTCCAAAACTTGCCCTCCCAACTTTCCGGCGGCCAGCGCCAGCGCGTAGCCATCGCCCGCTCCCTCATTCACGATCCCGAACTCGTCCTCGCCGACGAACCTACTGCCAGTCTCGATACCACCCTTGCCTTCCAAGTCGTCGAAACCTTCTCCCAGCTCATCCACGAACAGAACCGTGTAGGCATCATGGTCACCCACGACCTGCGCATGTGCCGCTACACCGACCGCGTCTTCCAGATGGTCGACGGCAAACTCGCGCGCATCATCTCTGATCCCGCAGAAATCCAGCAGCTTGCCAATACCGAGCACTAAATCAGAACGGCAGTTCGAATATCCTTGGGCGTACGGCCGAATTTCTTCAGGAGCCGAAACGCCGAGCGTCCCCACGATCTCGCCCAATTTTCCATTAAATGTTGACAGCGGAAAAATACGATAAAATCAGATTGCTCTACGGGCGCATCAAGATTTGAGGATATTTAATGGCAAAAATTTTGGAAATGGATTTTATAGGACCGCCAGGATTTAACTACAACGGCCGACCGCTGAAAATCGCCACCCCTGGTCACAGTCAGCCATGAACCATTTCAAGAAGCACAAAAATCTCTGGAGCGCTATCGTCAAAGTTGGTCTTGTCCTGCTCCTGATCAGTTTCTTCTTTCTTTTGAGAGACGGTCAACAGATCGTACCGGTCGTTATCAGCAAGGGCAGCAGGCCGCTGGAAAATACAGCACTCTGGAAGACGGCCGTCGATCAAGCAAGAGCCCGCGATTTGGCTTTGGCGGATGAGGACTTTGAGTCACTGTTGTCGGGCAAGGATTTCGACTTTCTAGCCGCCCTACCCTTGACCAGCACGGAATCACAACGCTGGTTTGACAGCGGCTGTGCCGATAGCGTTGCGGTCGGCACCTGCGCGCGGGTAAGCTTCTACGACTATTCAGATGGTGGAACAGTCAACGGCATTGTCAATCTGGATACGGGCCAGGTGGTACAAAGCACTGTCCACCATGACGCTCGGCCAGGGGCCAGTGCGCAGGTTTTACCGCGAGCGCTGGCCATTGCCGCGGCCGACCCACGCGTGACTGAGATACTGGGCGATATACAAAATGCTGAACCCGTTATGGGACCCATGTCTGCATGGCTAATGGATGATGATTGCCGCGAAGATTGGTGCGTGGACCTTACCTTTGCCGCCCCTGATGGCAGCGGTCGTACTTTCCATACCTTTGTCAATATGCAGCGCGCAGAAGTTGCCCGGGTCTTCTACTCACGAGCTCGCCCTGTGCAAGCTTCTGGGGCAGCGGCCGAAGATGATCGCACCTGGGATAACGGCTGCCACGAAGAGTATGGTTGGAGCGTTTGCTGGGAGATGACCGCCCACGACGGTATCGAATTCCGTGACGCCACCTATAATAACGATTCCATCTTCTCCAACGTTAAGATAGCCCAGGTGGAGGTCTATTATCCAAGCTGGCCTGGCGGCTACCGCGATGAGATTGGCTATGCCGCCTCAGTGCAGCCCGCGGACGGCACCCATGTCACCGACCTGGGCGACGGCTTTGAGGTCCGTCAGCTTTTTACCGAATTTATGAGTTGGCCCAACTGCGTTTGCTGCTACCGCTATGAACAGATTCTACGCTTCTATGATGACGGAACCCTGGATCTGCATTTCATCTCTCACGGTCCGGGCTGCGATGACCCCATGATTTACCGCACCTTCTGGCGTATCGACCTGGATCTTGATGGCCTGGAAAATGAAGAACTGTTAGTCTGGGAAAACGACCAGTGGGTAGAGGCCGAGACAGAAATGAGTCTGCCCGTGTTTGAAAGCCTTTCTCCAGATGGTGAGGTTTTGATCACCGGCGCCGGCAGTTACCGCTACAGATGGCTCCCGCTTAAAACGGATCCATTGGGTGATGATGAGGGCAAGATATATTTACTTCGTTGGAATGAGGACGAGGGTGAGGGCGAGATTGTTTCCGGCCCGCCTGACACCTTCTTTCCGCCTGCACAGTGGCTGACTGACGAATCGCTGCCCGATGAAAACATCGTCGTCTGGTATGTTTCCATACTCAATGGCAAGAAAGGTGATCCCTGGTGGTGTGCGCCTGAACCCGCTCCCGAGTTCTCGCCCTGCGATGCCGAGATGCGTATCGAGCCTATCGTCGAAGTGCTGCCCACGGTGACGCCCACAGCAGAGCCGGCTGGTGCAGGTGAAAGTTCGACTCCGCCAACAGCCTCGGTAACACCTACCCGAACGGTGAAACCAACGGCCACTCCCACGCCCACCCCCATGTCGGAGTTGACCACGGCCGTAACTTCAACACCCCGGCCGGTCGCCGGTGATACCGCAGAAGAAATTGCCCGCATCAGCGGCTGCGACAATTGTCACCTGATTGGCGACATAGGCGAAGCCGGCAAAGTTGGCCCGGACCTATCATCCATCGGTGGCTTGGCTTCGCAGCGTGTGCCAGGGCAGTCTGCGGCCGCCTACCTGCGCACGTCCATAGTTGATCCCGAAGCATACCTCGCGCCTGATTGCCCCAATGGGCCCTGCATGGGGAGTATCATGCCCGGTGATTACGCTGAACGCTTGACGGCCGAGCAGACCGATATGCTCGTAGACTTTCTGCTGGAACAGAAAGCAGGCACTATCCCAGAAAGTGAGGCCGGCACCGGTCAGGCTCCTGCGGATTGGGTGTCACCGGCAGTAATTGCCTTGGCAATTATTCTCGGCATCATCCTTATCTTGATTGTGGTGTTTGGGCTCCTCAAGTTGCGTGGCAAAAGGGGCGATTCGTAGCGCTCCTGCCAGGCGTCTCTTCATTAACAATTAACCAATTCAACAATTTTCCTGCCTGCCAACACATTTGAATAACACCCATTACGAAAGGAATTGGCTGATCAAGTTGGCGTACGCTTCGCTCTCGGCATCGCCGGTCAAAAACCTGATCCGCTCCGGCGAATCTATGCCCAGTCCCAGCTCCACCGCTCGCGCAATCTGCTCCAGATCAAAGACCTTGCCCTGGCTGACTTGCGGTGTCGTGCCGAATAGTCGCAATATCGCCACCCCCACGGCATCAATTGCCACCGGATCGGTTCCGGCAAGCACCACTGAGGGGCTGACCATCTTACCCTTTGCCGGCCCACCATCCACAAAGGCATCGACGCCATCCATGACAATTAGCGCGGGCGTGTAGGCAGAATTTATCTCAGCGATCATATGCCTTTGGTATGGAGAATCGTGAAGTTCGCCCATGTAGTTATGGCCGCCCGCGCCAACCGACCGGGCCACAAATCCCACGGAGTTCTTCAACGACATCGTGAAGTGGCCCCCATAGCCGTGCGTTTTGAGATTGCAGGTCTGCACCACACATGCGCTGTCGAGCAGAATCCTGGGCACCGCAAATCCCGACTCCCAGTGAAAATCACCCGATTGTTTTACGATCCAATCTTGCTCATCTAGTTCATCGAAGATTACAGTGTCAAAGCCCAGCTCATCGGCAAGGCTAAACACGCCCGTTTGCGTTAAGACAGCACGCGTGTCGCCCATGCCGGCGCGTTCGCCGACCGTAATCGAGCGAGCCCCCATTTCATTCATACCCATGACCAGAGAGCGCAAAATGTCAGGATGGGTGGAGGCTGGCGCTGCTTCTGCACTGTTATAGTTTGGCTTTAGCAGCACGCGATTGCCCCGAACAGGATTCAGACCAAAGAGTTCTATCGCTCGCCGCACACCCAGAGCGCGATCAGTTGTTTTGACCAGCGCGATTGTGGCCATAGGCACCTCGACCGTGGGTGATGATTGAGGCGTATCCTCGGCGACACTTTCAGTAGGCTGGTGCGGCGCTTGGGTAGGATCGGTTCCCATTGTCGCCGTTGGCTGCGGTGGCTGAGTTGGATAGGGCGTATTCGTGGCCGTCGGCGGGGCCTCCGTTGGCAATCGGCCATCACTCGTCACTATTGGATCGACATACGGTTTACAGCTGCTGATAAGCGGCGTCAGCACTGCGGCACCTCCAACCAACGCCAATTGACGACAAAATTCTCTCCGATTCATCATTCATACTCCCAGGATTAGTCGCTGACTTGGGAAACTATGATACTAGAGTAAACCTACACTTGCCATTGCACCAGTGAGTTTTGTCATTCTTTTGTACCTGACAATGCTCACCAATCTGCTGTTTTGACAACGAAATAGGCCAAAAGATATCAACTTTTCAACTCAACTCTAAAACAGGGCAAAACTTGATGATCGAAAGTTGGTCGATAATGTCTTACAAAGTGGTGTAATTTAGAACGCTGACAAAAAAGGTCACTGTCTGTCTCCTAGAAGTAATGTCCAATTCACAAAAAGGAGCACACAATGACCGAAATTAGGATGGCACTCCTCGAGTTGCTGCGCAAGTATGGCTTGGAAAATGATGTTGACTTTCTGCGCCAAGGTGTGCGCATGCTCAGCCAGCGAATCATCGAATTAGAAGTCTGCGAACAGGTTGGCGCCGGACGGTACGAGCGGAACGGTCGTTTCAGGGAGGCCGAGGACGGAACGATCCTGGAACGCGATAGCAGGCTGGGTAATCGCGATCTGTTGTTAGAAGGTTGTACAGGAACGGCCGTTTTTCAATGAAAGAGATGATTGTTCTTTCATGTAATTTTGAATTTGTGTAGTGCGAAGTCACCAAAGAGCAAGACATTGATGGTATTTTCTCCGGTTGACAGAAACGTATCCAATTTCCTATTATAAGTGAAGTTTCAGGATCATCAGGAGGGTTGCACCAATTATGACTAACAATAAAATGCCAGATGCAACAAGTCACACTAATGACTTTGAGGAATATATGGCGGGCACCGCGGTTTATGTTTTACCAAATCGTATTGTTTTGAAGATGAACAAGTTTATTTACTCGACCACTAGAACTAAAATGAGCCCAAGTGTTGCCAAACTGCTGATAGCCACAAGCCCCATTTTGCTACAATCGATAACCTTCTTTTTCTCTAAGAAATGTCAAGACATTGGGGCATACGGGTGGCTACTTTATCTTTCCATTCTTATTTATTTGATATTTTGGGCTCCTTATAGCGTTTGGATGAGAATAATCGGGATTAGCGGGGAAATCGGGGAGCTTTTTATTGACTCAACCCAACAGGTTAGAGCAATAGGATTTATTCATCAGAGATTCCGATTGGGAGCGCAAATCGTAATTACTCTGGCATTTGGTGTGATCGGATGTTGGGTTGTTAATTATGTTAACAAATACATGCTGGGATCGATATTTTGTATGGGACCATCACAATTTTTAGCAGCTTTTCTAACTTTAGGATTTGGTATGGTTGGTGTTTATTTTAGCTGGGTGGCACCAACGTTTGTTGGATTTCTGGCAGATGTCGGATTACTCAATTTGGAATTAGGCTACCCATCAAGAACTCGCGGGATACGAGAAATGAATTTCATTCTAGGCAGGTATGCATTACTGATGGCCCTTATTGCCGCGATGTTAATTTTTTCGCTATTTTGGGCATATAGCATATTAAACCCTCGACCATCTTTGGTCCTCATTGGGAATACTCTTGTGACTTTAATATGTGTTCTTACTGTTTCCTATGTAATCATTTATCCACAGTTTCAATTTCAAACAATTATCCTCAGGTTCAAGGACAAAGTTCTCGAATCCTTAAGTGAGACGATTGAGTCGTCTGTCAATTCTCTCCAAAATCCCTCTGATTTAGAGTCGCTAATTAGTACATATCAGATGATAGCTAGATCTCCCAACACTTCAATAAATCTGACTATTGTTATCCAATTCTTGCTGGCCTTAATACCCGCAATGCTTCCGTGGATCTTGTCTTGGATTATAAGTCAATCCACTACACCTTGAACGATCATTCGCGCTTCACAATATAGACCAATCAGTAGCAATCGTGAAGAATTTAGCTTGGTAAGGATTATCTGATCTTGAGGGTACAGGAATCATTGACCAATCGAATCGAGAAACTGATTGCATATACGAGATCGAGGAACTAAAGAAAATTGCATGAGAGAACAGCCTGAGTGACTGACCGGTTATCATGGCAGCGAAGGGCTGTACAAGTTGACTCTTACGGAACGATTGTTCTATCATCAGATCATGAACAAGTGTAGTGCGATGACGGCAGCGGGAAAGGCTTGTAAGGCTTGGGCGGTGAGGGAGAGCGACCCACCCCTTTGTTCGGCGCATGCAGGGCGGAATGTGGGGGCTGGGGGGAAAGCGGGGAATAGCAATGCTTTGAAGCATGGGTTTTATAGTTCCGCGATGACCTCAGAAGAATTAAGGGTGCTGGAGGAATCCGAGTTGAAAATGTCGTTAGATGACGAGTTGGCTTTGATGCGTCTTTCATTACGGAGGTTGCTGAAGTATGCGCGGGATGAGGATCTGACGGCTGAAAATTATTTCACGGTGATGAAGCTGTTGTTTACGGGAGCCAGGGCCGTGGTGTATTGCGAGAAAAACCGTGGCGGGCATGACCCGATTGATTGGGATGCGACATTAGATCGGGTAGGAGAGGTATTGGACTGGGATCTATCAGGGGTTTTATTAGCGATTGGCGATCAATCCACATATGGGACCCCCAAATATGGCGGTTGATGCAGAGAAATTGGGTTGCTGAAGAGTATGAATGGACCTTTGGACGCAGCAGACACCCCTATATCTGGGTTTTGTGATCATTTTTTTCGCTCCATAGTTAATTTAATTAGGCTTAGTATAACATAAAGAAAGCTATCAAGATGAAGAAAAATATGCGCAGAAATAGTGAATAAAGGCAGACAAATCTATTTGCGGTTCTATGAAGGAAAAAAAGACTGTGGAACCAAATCTAATCAGTTTCAAATGCTATTTCTGACTCATCAATTCCCATTTTTTCTGCAAGATCAAAGCACAATTTGGTTATCCCATTGGCACCCAAGTTCGTTTCTATGAAGAATGGAGTGTTAGGGATATTTTCAGCTGATCTCAACAACGATTCGTCCGTAGTTATATAGGGACGTACTCTACCGACCATTGTTGGCGCAACTTTTTCAAAGTTGGTTGAATCCTCAGTCCGTAGGGCAATAAGAATGGCAAACATGCTATCTTTCCAGGAACCGACAACATAGCGGTTGCCCTTAAAATGCACTGCAATGACTTTCTTTCCGGTATATTTGGCATTACGGCCCTGAATTGTGCCTTGTTCGTCTGTGGTTTCTTCTTGTGATAATATGCCATCGTACCGTTTAACCGTGGAAATAATTCGTGTCGCGTATCGATAAATATCATCGATATCGTCAATAGGTACACGATCTTCTTTCTTTTTTTCATTGAACAAGCCAAGATATTTCTGCTCTTGGTTGAAGTGAAGTCTGCAAACGGGCTTACGGTTATTATTATCTAAAAGTATGCCGCAGTAGCTTTTTGTATCTCGCATGTGTATTCGCTTGGCATCAATCAGATCTCGTAGAATCGATTTGACAGCAAACAGACCTTCGATTTCTTCTTCGGTAGTGACAATACCCCTCTCCTTGTCTACTCTAATTACTAATTCATCAATTTCAAGAGTATCTTCTTCTGGCTCCTCATCTTCGTCTCCCACTGTTTTTGGCCTGGGTTTTTCATCTTCATCAATAGCCTGCTTTAGACGCTCATTTATTTTATCGTTTAGGAATCGTCGTAGTGCCTTTTCAGTAATATCCGAAAATTGTTCTCTTACAGACTTTTATCATTTTTCCAGAGTAGACTTGTCGAGCAAAAAATACAACAAACTCCTCAGATGGTTGCTCAAACTCTCTTGCCAAAATTTTGCGTATGTTGGCGGTATATTTTAATTCGCTTGCCGTTGCCAGTATCTCATCGAGATCAAAAACGGACTTGGTAAACTTCTTTAACTCATCTACCTGTCTAGGCTGAAACCCAAGAATATTGAATGTGAAAAATGGCTTGTCATCCATCACATTTGGCTTTTCCAGATCTGAATAGAAGCGATATTCGACCCCATTTGTGAGCACGCCAAATCGGACCTCAGAAACAACGGAAAAGTAACGATAAAGTTGGGATGCATGCACTTTGTTTAGGTCTGAGCCGGACCATTTGCATTCAAAAATCATAATAGGCAGACCACCTTGAAATACTGCATAGTCAACCTTTTCCCCTTTCTTAGTGCCGAAATCAGCCGTGAATTCTGGGACCACCTCGCGTGGGTTGAAAACGTCATATCCAAGCGTGTTTATGAATGGCATTACGAGTGCTGTCTTTGTAGCCTCCTCGGTTGTACAATAATCGAGTTGTTTGGGTAAACGGGTTGCCAGTTCTCTTATCTTGTCGATGAAGTCCATTGCTATATCCTCCTCTATATAAAATAGCATTTGGAAAACAGATAGAGGCAGAGAATTATTTCAATCGATCATTGGTGAGGCGAAATGACTGACGTGAAAGAATGACGTTTATCCCAACCTTTAAAGGATTGTATCAGAAACTGATAGCAATCGTAAGAAGATTTGGTTGGTACGGTCACTCAATTTCTGAAGGGTATTAAATAGAGTTGACAAAAACGTATGTTCGAGTTATGAGTTGGGGGAGAAGGATACTTTTGTTCGCTCTGGGGAATGGGAGCCAATGACTATTCGCCAGGGGGAGAGCACGCGAGGCAAGTTATGCCCGGTTTTGAATCCTCATACTGGCTTCTCCTCCCCTCTTTGCCAACGTCCTGACCGATATACGCTTCTTCGTTTCAAACGGAACCTCAACCAGAAGTAGAAATTGGGTGCTTGACTAGCCTGTTTCATCATATCCTTTTGAAGGGTGCTGCGGGGTTGTCGATGACGGCCTGCAGCACCTTTTTGTTTTCCGGTTGGGAGAGGGCAGAATGGGCGTGTATTGGGAGGTAGTGATGGGAGACATAGTAGATGACGTCGAATGAGCTTTTGGACGCACTGGAGCAGCTTCTGGACGATAAGAATGTATCGCAGGAGACGATTAGTCGGTTGATTTTGGCATTGGGCCGTTTTAAGCTTGCTCGTTGCCATTGGCTTGTGGAGGGTTTACTGTGACAACATTTCGCAACACAAACCCATTAACACGCGATCGAAAACCTTAGGCTGGATGTATCTACATTTACCCTCAACCGCCGCGAAAAGTGCAAAAACATCATCCAGACATAGATCAAGCGATCTGAACTCGTTCCATTAGGAATTCATTGGGTTGTTGGATGGTAGAAGTGCGCCTTTGTGCGCTCTGACCCATTTGCATGGTGTCACGGAATCAAGGCATCCAAATCCAATTGGGTTCGTGAGTCTCTTTTAGCGTAGCAGGTGATGTCCGCATTATAATGGCAAGAAAGAAGAGATTATTGTGCGATCGCACTGTTGCTTAGAATTCTGTAGAGAAACATGCAATGGGCTGGCATTCGGAATCCCAATTGCTTGTTATGCTGGATATCTTGAACATGGTGATTTATTGGAGAAATCATGCTTAGAGATCGGATTGAAGCCAAATGGATTGATACCTTTAAACAGGTATTTCAGATGTGTAAAATTGGGCAAGGCGATGAAGTAGTTATATTGTCAGAAACACAATCTCGTGAACTTAATGTGCATCTTGCCGAGTTGTCATTGCTGCAAATAGGCGCACGACCAGTTCACATTATCCTGCCAACGCCAAAACAAACGGCTCTTGTACCCGTACGTTCGACCGGTGCCTCGCAGGCGATTCAAGGGTCCAATCCGGCACTCGCCGCCCTTAAAAGCGTACCCGTTGTTGTGGATTGTACAGTTGAGGGGTTGATGCACGCCCCGGAACTGCCGCAGATTCTCAAGAGCGGGGCGCGGGTGCTCACGATCAGCAATGAACATCCGGAAGCATTGGAAAGATTGCTGCCCACGCCGGATTTGAAGCGGCAGGTGTTGGCTGCGGCGCGTCTAGCCCGGCAGACGCGGCTCATGCGCGTCACGTCGGAGGCAGGCAGTGATTTGACGGTAGATATGGAGGGAGCTTCCACGGTTGGCATTTGGGGATACACAGACAAACCGGGAACTTTGAGCCACTGGCCGGGCGGCATTGTGGTTAGCTTTCCGCCTGCCAATAGTGTTAACGGCAGGCTGGTACTGGACAGAGGTGATGTAAATTTAACGTTCAAACGATATCTGCAGGACCCAATCAGTTTGACAATTGAAAATGATTTTGTGCGTGATATTGAGGGGCATGGTACCGACTACGAGCTGCTAACCCGCTACTTCGCCGCCTGGAATGACCCGGCAGCGTATGCTATTTCCCATGTGGGTTGGGGAATGAATCGCGCAGCCAGGTATGAAGCTCTGACAATGTATGACCAGCGCGATAGCAATGGCACCGAAATTCGGGCCTTCGCAGGAAATTTCCTTTTTTCAACAGGCGCGAATGAGTTTGTGGGTCGTTTCACAGAAGGGCATTTTGACATTCCCGTACGCGGCTGTGATATCGAACTGGATGGGCAGCTCATTATAAAGGGCGGACAGCTGCTTGACCTGTTTGAAGCGTAGGACCCCGGGAGGACATTTTGCAATTCCATTTTATTGAGATAGGCTCCGGCTCACCGCTTCTATTCTTGCACGGAATAGGTGGAAACGCAGAAACGTGGCAGTATCAATTACCATACTTTGCTAAAGATTACCGTGTCATTGCCGTTGATCTGCCTGGCTACGGCCGCTCCGATCCCCTGCCTAAAATGACATTTCCAGCCTTGGCCCAATGGCTGCATGAATTACTGGTCACCTACAACCTCGAAAAGACCCTACTTGTAGGTCATTCATTTGGCGGCATGATCGTACAGGAGTATCTGGCAACTTACAACAGCGATGCAACAGCTATCGTTCTTTACGGAACAAGCCCCGCCTTTGGCCGCAAAGAGGGCGCATGGCAGCAGAAATTTGTCCGCGGTCGCTTACAGCCTCTTGATGATGGCCAAACGATGCGCGATCTAGCGCCATCTATCGCCAAGGGCCTGGTTGGTTCTGGCGCCAAACCGGCCGGGATTGTGTTAGCCGAGCGAGGTATTGCCGCTGTCCCTGATGACACATTTCGCGATTCGGTGCTCTGCCTAGTGGATTTTGACCAACGGGCCAATCTGGGCCAGATCAAGATCCCCTGCCTGGTGCTCGCTGGCGAGGAAGATCGCAATGCACCGTCACCTATGATGAAAAAAATGGCTGGCCAGATCCCAGCCGCCGAGTTTGTCAGTCTGCCGCAATTGGGACACATGGCTCATCTGGAAAGTCCAGCCCTGTTCAATGACACCCTGCAGACTTTTTTCAAAAAACATCCAGGAATCGCTGACCGGTTAACCGGCAGTATCACATGATTCAAGTAAGGAGAAGCTCTATGACAACGTCCCCAGCAGATGCCCCGCTTTTTGACCCCATTGCTTTCCGTTTGACGGAACAACAAAAAGAATTAACCGCACTTGCCAGGCAGCTTGGTCAGGAAAAGTTCGCCGGAAAAGCGGCCCGCTTCGACCGGGAAGCGATTTTCCCCACAGAAAATTTCCGCGATTTGTATGATGCCGGATTGATGGGAATCTGCATCCCCAAAGCCTATGGTGGCCATGGAGCGGATTTCAAAACTTATACCTTAGTTGCGGCCGAAATCGGCCGCTACTGCGGCGCAACGGCCCTGACCTGGAACATGCATGTGGCCTCTACCTTGTGGACCGGTGCGCTGACCGATGATCTAGCAATGCCAGAAGATGTCCGGCAAGCACATCACCAGCAGCGCAGCAAGCATTACAAACGCATTTTGGAAGAAGGTGCAATCTATGCCCAGCCTTTTTCGGAAGGAGGGGCGGCGGCGGCCGGAACCGTTGCTTTTGGCACGCACGCCCGTCCCGTGGAAGGAGGCTGGCGTGTCAATGGCAAGAAAATCTTCGCCTCATTAGCGGGCAGCGCTGACTATTACGGAGTCCTTTGTACGGAGGTAGCGGATGGGCAAAAACCCAGCCGGCGCAACACCATGTACTTGGCCATTCCTGCTGATTCAGAAGGGGTTACTGTTTTTGGCGAATGGGATCCGCTGGGAATGCGGGGTACGGTCTCTCGGAATCTGTTGTTCGAAGAAGTCTTTGTCCCGTATGAAGAGATGCTGATGCCGCGTGGGGTCTATTTCCAGGCGGCGAGACAATGGCCACATATGTTTGCTACTCTCTCCCCGACCTATATGGGACTGGCCCAAGCAGCATATGATTTTACAGTGCAGTATTTACGAGGGGAAGTACCGGGTATGCGGCCCGTCAAACGCCGCATGTATCCCACCAAACAGATCGCAGTCGCCCAAATGCGCATCATGTTGGAACAAACGAAAGCGCTCTGGTTCCAAATGATTTCTGAGGCATGCGCCAACCCCAGCAAAGACCAGGTCTTGCGCGCCTGGGCGGCACAGTACACGACCATGGAAAACGCCAATGAACTGGCCCAATTGGCCATTCGCACCTGCGGCGGGCAGTCGATGCTGAAAACATTGCCTATCGAGCGCGTTTATCGGGACAGCCGCTGTGGTTCGCTGATGCTGCCGTGGACGGCCGAAATCTGTTTAGATCGTTTAGGAAATGGCACATTGTACGAACAGGGTGAAACAGATGATTAGCGTTATGAATATCGCCAATTGGATTGACCAGCACGCAGCGTTCTCGCCGCAGAAAATTGCCATCCGCTTTGAGGGGCGGGAGATAACGTATGCGGAAATGGCACGCGAAGTAGAAACGGCCGCTCAGGTTCTGAAGTGGGAGTTGGGTGTGGGACGGGGTGACCGTATTGCTCTCCTAGGCTACAACAGCCCAGAGGTGTTGATCTTGCTCTTTGCCTGTGCCCGGCTGGGAGCAATGATGATTCCGCTCAACTGGCGGTTAGCTGTTCCAGAACATCTCTATATTCTGAATGATGCCTCGGCAAAAGTATTATTTGTGGAAGAATCCTTTGCCGATCGCGTCCCACCGGTTCTGGAATCGATGCCGCGGTCACAAATCGTAGGCCTAGATTATGTGCCGCAGGTAGGGACACACTGGCACGATTTACGGTCGCAAGCCAGCGGAGACAGCTACAACCCACATGTAGCGCTGGATACGCCGCTGCTGGTGGTGTATACCTCCGGCACGACGGGGCACCCAAAAGGGGCGGTTTTAACCCAAAACGCTCTGCAATGGAACGCCATCAACAGCCTCCATCTGCATGATATGACCAGCCAGGACCATATTCTCACCCCTCTGCCGCTGTTTCATGTGGGCGGATTGAACAACCAAACGACGCCGGCCTTGCACTGCGGGGCGACGATCACACTCCATCGCCGCTTCCGTCCAGACAAGACCTTGGCCGCGATTGTCAATGACAGGCCATCATTGACCTGCCTGGTTCCGGCGACGATGCAGGCTTGCATAAATTCTACAAATTGGCAAACGACGGATTTCTCAAACTTACGGATCTTGCTCACAGGTTCGACCGCTGTGCCAACACAGCTGTCCGAATCATGGCGCGAGAAGGGTGTTACGGTACTGGAGATGTATGGGGCCACGGAAACTTGTCCGATAGCCATATACCAACGGCCAGACTCCGATTTCAGCAAAGCGGGTTCAACAGGGAAACCGGCGCTGCACTGCCAGGTGCTGATTGTAGATGATCATGGTCGCGCACTGCCGCCCGGGAATGAGGGAGAAGTGTTGGTCAAAGGACCCAATATCATGCTGGAGTATTGGGGAAACGACGCGGAAACGGCCGATGCATTGCGCAATGGATGGTACAGCACCGGTGATATCGGCATGGCTGACGATGATGGCTATTATTACATTCGCGATCGCAAGAATAACATGATTGTTTCGGGCGGCGAGAATATCTACCCGGCGGAGGTGGAGCGGGTATTGTATGCGCATCCGGATATATTGGATGCCGCCGTCATCGGTGTCCCCGACGAGAGGTGGCAAGAAGTCCCCATGGCTATTGTCGTCCTCAAACCAAGCAGTGCGCTTTCCGAAGCAGATCTGATTGCCTATATGTCGGTCGAGTTAGCCAGCTTCAAAGTGCCTAATCGCATTGTTTTCACTGAGTCACTACCCAAAAACGCAATGGGAAAAATCCAGCATTTTCGCGTGAAGAAACTGTTTCAAGGTTGATATTGCAGGCGGATGCCGACAAACGATCGGGGCCAGTTCACAGCCCCTAACTATGATCACATCAACTATTTTGACGCCAATTCTTGACATTTTGAATCAGGAGTGTAGAATGAAGACTATATATTGATGCAATCAACATTAGCTTTGATGGAATCACGCTTGTGGCATCTGCGCACAGTTCCAGGATAGAAACAGCTTCGCTTGGCGCCAAGATACGCCGCTATCGAAAGCAGCAGAGGCTGACCTTGGCCGAAGTTGCCGAACAGTGTGATATTTCCCCTTCTTTCCTCAGTCAAATAGAACGTGACCAAGCCAATCCTTCGGTCACCACACTTTATGCCCTTGCCGGTGAATTCGAGGTTCCTGTGGCCTCTTTTTTTGAGGAGCCGGAAGAAATACTGAACAATAGGCTGCTGTCCGAAGATACCACACGCGTTGTACGCGGCGATCACCGCAAAACCCTTATCTATCCCGGATCTGGAATCCGCAACGAATTGCTTTCACCCGATCTACAGCGCGCCATCCAGATGGTCTGGGTGGTGATGCCGCCTGGGACTGATTCCGGCGACACCCCTTTCATGCACAAAGGGGAGGAATGCGGCATTGTGCTGCAAGGTCGAGTTGAAACGTGGATTGGAAGCCAAAAATTCATCCTTGAGCCTGGCGACGCGATCTATCATTCAAGCTCAATTCCACATCGCAGCCGCAATATTGGCGACAGTGATGCGATCATGGTTGTGGCAAAAACCCCTCCATCCTTTTGACAATCAGCTGCAAGCGGCAGTGTCAGATCGGAAAAATATCCGGCGACATCTAAACGAAATTAATTACATTGGAAAAGGAGTTCCCATATGGCGGATTTTGACATTATTATCGCAGGTGGCGGGCATAATGGCCTGGCTTGTGGTGCAGTTTTGGCCCGCGAGGGCATGTCAGTTTTGGTTGTAGAACGTAACCCGTGGTTAGGCGGCTGCGTGGCCACACGCGAGGTAACACTTCCAGGATTCCGGCACGACATGTACGGATCCTCGCATGTCTGGATTCACCTCAACGAAGAATTCAACAAGCTGCGGCCGGAACTGGAGAGGTACGGCTTGGAGTATATCTGGGCTGAGGATCATATCACCGGTCATCCTAACCATGAGGGTCCGGGCATGATCGTTTATAAAGACGTTGACAAGACTGTGGATAGCATCGCCCAGTATTCCGCGCAGGATGCCCAACGTTACCGGGATATCTATGATGGATTTCTGGAAATCAAAGATGGTGTGATTGCCAATATGTTCACGCCCCCTGGCCCGCCCAGTATGCTGGCCTCCGTGATGGAGAACAGCACGGAAGGGTTGGAGATGCTGCGCAACTACCGGCTCAGCCCCAAAGCATTCACCAAAGAGAATTTCAAGAATCCTCACGTTCAATCGTTTATTCTAGGCTGGGCAATGGCCCCGCAGCTTTGGCCCTTCCAGGAAGGGGGTGGGCAATCTTTTTATGTCATGATTCCAGCCATCCACTAC
Source organism: uncultured Chloroflexia bacterium (assembly GCA_963807975.1). Classification (GTDB taxonomy): domain Bacteria; phylum Chloroflexota; class Anaerolineae; order Promineifilales; family Promineifilaceae; genus JAACFF01. The sequence goes on from CAWEDV010000001.1 coordinate 443,103, forward strand.
TTTGGCGAATCGATACCCAAAGGCGGTACCGATGCACTGCCTAATGCCCTGGCTAAATACCTAGAGGCTCATAATGGCAAGGTGATGACGAATGCATCCGTGGCCGAATTCATAGTGGCCAATAATGAATGCCAGGGCATACGCCTGGAAGATGGTCGCGAATTCACAGCGAGCACAGCGGTTGTAACCAGTCTCGATCCACGGCAAACATTCAAGAAGTTGGTAGCGGAAGAGCATCTGACGCCTCATTTTAAGCGGATGGTTGACAATTTCTCCTTTGGCAAAGTCAGCATCGTGCGGGCGCACTATGCACTCGACGAAGCGCCGCAGTTTAAGAACGGTACCGATATGAGCAAGACACCGTTCCAGCGCATCTTTGGGACGATGGAAGATATTGAAGAACAGTATTCAGAAATGGGTCGCAACAAACCACCTAAGAATCCCTTCTTGTGGACGGCATGTTGGACCACCAAAGATCCCAGCCGGGCACCAGACGGCAAACACACGTTGATCATGGACACATTCGTTTCCAACCGGCTGCCAGGCGGCGGCCTGTGGAACGATGAGTTAGCCAAAGAATATGTGGATGGCGTGATGCTGCCCAAACTACAAGAGTACACAACCAATATGGGACGCGACAATATTCTGGGTGAGTATATCGATCATGCGCTGTCCCTGGAAAAAGACAATCTTTCACTTGTTGACGGCACGACCACCGGCGGAGAGCGGACGATGGCCCAAACAGGCTATTTCCGGCCATTCCCTGGCTACTCTCAATACCAATCGCCGATCAAGAAATTATGGATGACTGGCCCTTCGACACATCCCGGAGGCGCGATCACGGCCATGGGCACAGTAACGGCGATCGAAATGCTGAAATCATTTGGTATGAGAGAAGAAGAGGATGAATTTGACTTCTAGTTTAACTGCAGCCTGGTTACTAGAAATAGCCAGGCTTTTTACAACAAAAGGGTGCTTATGAGCAAAAAGATTGAGAAATACACAGCTTTGGTGATGCAGCCAGAAGTAAATGTGGCCCGGACACGTGATGATATTTATCAGAATCTGGACCGATACAGCAAACTGATCGATTTTGGCGTCGGCTACTTCTATGAACGACCGGTACGTCTGGTTGTTTTCCCGGAATATTTCCTACAAGGGGTGACCACACCGGGCAAGGGTGAGGATGGTCTGGAAGCGTTTATGAAAAAGGCGATCACCATCCCCGGCCCGGAGCTAGATGTGCTGGGCGAGAAGTGCCGTGAGTACGGCATTTATATTGCCGGCGGCGGCGTCGTAGAACGGGTGCCGGAATTCCCTGATCGCTGGTTCAACACCGCATTCATATTAGGGCCAGGCGGCGACGTCATATTGAAATACCACAAGTGGCATATCCCCGCCTCCATCGGCCTCGGCACCAGCCCGCATGATATGCTGGATGAGTACAGCAAAGTCTTTGGCGACAGCATCGAAACACGTTTCCCTGTGGTCGATACCGATATCGGCAAGCTTGGCTGCATGACCTGTCATGATGGAGCCACGCCGGAGGTCTCACGGGCACTTGGTTACAACGGGGTTGAGGTACTCTGCCACCCCGGTGCTATTCAAGAGGTAGAAGGGGTAAGCGAGCCCTGGGACTTCTGGACCTTCACTCGTCGTACACGTGCGCATGACAATATGTGCTATTTACTGGGTTCAAACTGGGGTTCGGTCAACTATGCCTATTATCCCAAGGCATTTTGCCCGGGCCACTCGATGATTATTGATTATACAGGCATGGTCTTGCGCAAAGCGCCTTATCCATCAGAGCAGATCATCGCGGCAACAATTGATATTGAAGCATTGCGTGATCATCGCACGATCGCCAATCACAATATGTGGATTGATATGCGTACCGAAGGTTTTCGCGAAATGTACGAGAATCCAATTTATCCACCCAATTTGTTCCCACCAGGAAAACCACCACGGACGCTGGCCGATAAGATGGATGGCGCAAAGACGGTATTGAATACCCTGTACGGCCGTGGCCAATTTATGCCTCCCGATGGCCTCGAGCCCGAAGATATGCCGAAACTGTTTGAAGAGCGCATCCGCTATGCCCAGGAATCAGGAAGGTTGAGGAAAGAGTAGGAGTTATCATGAAGGTTGCCAGCAAGCTTGTTAAGATGGATTTCGGCGTAGGCAAGATTGAACGCAAAGAGCAGTATCTGATCATTTACAGTGATCCAGAAGTGTCGACTATGTCCACTAAAGTCAGGATGGATGCCATTGATTTATGGATGATGATCAAGGCCGGGCTGAATTGGCCGGTCATCAAATATGTATTAACCCTTCCATTTCAGGTCCGCCGTGCCAGAAAGGAATTGGCGGCGAAAGACTAATTCATGAAAATAGCGATTACGATTGAGGGGCAGAGAGGGTTGACGTGGCCGCGTTGGCAGCGTTTAGCGACCGCCGTAGAAGAGCTCGGATTCTGCGGGCTCTACCGCTCCGATCATTTCCTTGATGCCGAACCACCCGATCTGGATTCGCTTGAACTGTGGACATCACTAACTTGGTTGGCAAGTCACACGAGCAGAATCGAATTCGGCCCGTTGGTGACCCCCGTTTCTTTCCGGCACCCGGTTCATACGGCGCGAATGGCCAAAGAAGTGGATGACTTATCAGGTGGGCGTCTCATATTGGGCCTAGGCGCGGGTTGGGATGGGGGCGTCCGCGAACATGAGATGTTTGGCTTTGACCTGCTGGATACAGCCAACCGTTTCGCTCGTTTTGAAGAAGGTCTTCAGATAATCAGCCAACTCTTGCGCGAAGATGATTCAGTTTCGCTGGAAGGTAACTATTATCAATTGCACAATGCTCGCTTGCTGCCCAGGCCGCAGCGTCCAGGTGGACCGCCGATTATGATCGGCGGCAATGGTCCCAGGCGTGTTTTACCTTTGGCAGCCTGCTATGCGGATGAATGGAATGGCATATTCCGCACGCCGCAGCAATATGAGCAGCTAAACCGCTTATTGGATGACCTGCTGCTGGAAATCGGCCGTTCTCCAGGAGAAGTTTTGCGCTCGCAAATGAAAGGGCTGGTATACGGACGCCATCAGGACGAACTCAACAAGAAATTGAACGGGCGATCGGTAGAAGATCTGTTCGCTAGAGGGCTTGTCGCCGGTACAGCAGCCCAAATTGTAGACCAGTTGGGTGCATTTGAGATCGTTGGCATGCAAAAAGTGATGCTGCAGTGGGCAGATCTGGATGACCTGGACAGCCTGTCTTCCTTTGCCCAAACTGTTTTAACACAAATCGAGTCTGTTGAAGCGTAGAAACAGGAGGTGAATAACCCATTTAAACCCATAACCCATAATGCAGTCCATTGATCCGTCATTGAAATAGAAGCTTGAATACCTCAAGGAGGAAAGAAATGAAAAAGAATTTGGTTTTTATGCTGCTCTCGGCTGTGGTTCTGATTCTGGCGCTTGTCGCCTGCCAGCCAGAGGTGGTAACTGAGACCGTTGAAGTAACCCGCGTCGTGACCGAAACAATTGAAGTAGAGGGCGAAGAGGTTGAAGTAACCCGCGTCGTAACCGAGACCGAAACACAAGAAGTTGAAGTGACACGTGTTGTTGAAACTGAAAGCGCGGATCCAGCAATGGCCGAGCGCCAAAAGACTGTCATTTTTGACACTGATCAGGGCATCGTCCTCGATCCGGAATTGTGGAACCCATTTGCTGCCGGACGTCGCCTGGAACATGGTTTCATGCAGGCTGTCGCCGAGCCGTTGGTCATTCTCAATTATGAAAATGGCGAATATATGCCCTGGCTGGCCGAGAGTTTTGACGCCAACGAGGATGCCTCTGTTTGGACCCTGAAACTTCGCGAAGGTATTAAATGGAGCGATGGCGAAGTCTTCGATGCCGATGACGTCATTTTCACCGTTGATATGGTATTGGCCAATCCCGACATGAACGCACCAGCCTTTGAGGGTTTGGACAATATGGAAAAGGTGGACGATCTAACTGTGGCCTTTAACCTAGCAGAGCCAAATGTGCGCTTTGTGGATGCCAATATCGCCACGAAGCAGGGCGGTGGTTTCATTGTAGTGCCAGAACATATCTGGTCAGCAGTAGATGATCCGCTCACTTTCAACAACTATGATCCCGAACAAGGTTGGCCGGTATTCACCGGACCCTACACGCTCGACAGCGCAAGCGAGAATGAATTCGTGTATGTTCGCGATGACGGCTGGTGGGGCGTTGATGCCGGTTTCCAAGATCTTCCGGCGCCGGAACAATTGGTTTGGATCGCCTATGGCTCTGAAGAAACGCGTACCGCAGCCATGGCCAAAAACGACCTCGACAGCCTGATGAATGTGAACTTGGGTTCCTATCTCGCTCTGCAGCAGCTCAATCCCAACATCGTGGCTTGGACCCCTGAATTGCCTTTCACCTGGATCGATCCTTGTTCGCGCAGCTTTGATTTCAACCTTACAAAAGAGCCATGGAACGATCCGGAGATGCGCATGGCTATCAATTACGCCATCAATCGTGACCAGATTGTAGAAATCGCTTACGAAGGCACGACCATCCCCTCCCGCAGCTACTTCCCGGCTTTCCCGCCACTGGAGAAATATGTAGATGCAGCCGATGCAGCCGGGCTGTTTGAGCAGTACCCAATCATGACTTACGATCCGGAACAGGCGAAGGCGATCATCGAGAGCAAGGGTTACGTGATGAATGAAGAGTCCGGCTATTACGAAAAAGATGGCGAAGAATTTGGGATGACCATCACCGGTTTCGATGATACGGAATTCAACGATGTGGCTGCCCTGATTGTGGAGCAGATGCAAGAACTTGGCATCAATGCCGTACATGACATCCAGCCGATTCCCGCTTTCATCGACAATCTCTTGGGAGCTGGTTTTGACACCTACGTTTTCTTCTCCGCTTGTGGCTCGACGACGGAACCGTGGCAATCCATGGATGCGTTTAATGTGAGGCATATTCCGGCTGAAGGGGAAGCCGCCGCCGGATTCTATACCAACACACCGCGCTGGAATACAGAAGCAGCTGCTGCCTACAGCGAGATTGTGGACGCGATCGAGCCAATGCCATTGAACGATCCCGCTATCGAAGATATGTACGTGGAATCGATGGACTATTGGATGTCCGAACTGCCCTCTATTCCGCTGGTCGAGGCTATCAAGTTGGTGCCCTTTGACGAGACCTACTGGACTGGCTGGCCGACCAAGGATAATAATTATGTTCAACCAGCCACCTGGTGGCAGAGTGCGCATGTGATTATCCACAACCTGGAACCGACTAACTAGACAATCTTATCTGAGGAAAAGAGATTGGGAATTCCCAATCTCTTTTCCCTATTGCGGGGACACTCATGGGCGGATTAACAAAAGAATATGTGATAAAACGACTGCTGATGTTCTTGCTCACTGTCTGGTTGGGCACAACGTTGATTTTTATTATCCCTCGTTTAGCTCCTGGAGATCCGGTACAGGCCATGATCGGCCGTTTAATCAACGAAGGGACCAATGTCGAAAACGCCGATCAGATGATTGCCTCTTACCGGGCGCGCTTTGGCCTTGACGATCCCATCTATATCCAATATTTCAAATATATATATAACGCCATCACATTCAATAATGGTTATTCGCTGGCCTTCTTTCCCACTCAGGTCGATGCCATGATTTCGCGTGCCCTACCCTGGACTGTGGGCTTGCTGATGATAGCCCTTGTCTTCTCCTTTATTATTGGAAATACGATAGGAGCCCTCTTGGCCTGGCGGCGAACGCCGAGATCGTTGCGCATGATTCTGCCGATCTCGCTTGTCTTTACTTCGATACCAGCCTATATGGTGGGCATTATGCTGCTCTTCTTATTCGCAATTACGCTCGATTGGCTGCCCTTCGCTGGAAATTACGGCCGTGGACTGGATCCTGGCATCAACCTGCCCTTCATTGGCAGCGTCCTGCGGCATGGCATTTTGCCTGGCCTGTCCATTGTCCTGGTCAGCATGGGTGCCTGGGCCTTGGGTATGCGCGGCATGATGATCACAACAGAGGGCGAGGACTATATGATCCTGGCTGACGCCAAAGGGTTAAGCCCCTCACGGATTTTCTGGCGCTATGGCGTGCGTAATGCCATTCTGCCCCAGATTACCGCCTTTGGTGTGGCCATTGGTGCATTGGCTGGAGGTGCAGTCCTTGTCGAAGTGATCTTCACCTACCCCGGCATGGGCAACCTTTTATACACAGGCATCCTCAATTCCGATTTTACACTCATACAAGGCATCGTATTTTATGTAATCGTTGGCGTTTCACTGGCAGTGCTGATCCTCGATCTAACGTATCCTTTGATTGATCCACGTATTACCTACCAGAGGAGTTGACAATGGCAATCGCAACAGTGGATGAAACCACGACCGTGAGCAAACAGCGTGGCAAGAGTAAATCTCCCTGGTTGAATATCAAGCTGTTACTGGGCTTTGGCATCATTGTGCTTATCTTCCTAATCCAGTTTATTGGACCCATATTCTGGGACACAGATATGGCCAAGGTCGCTTCAGCGCCAACTAACGTTGTTCCCTTTTGGGTTGAGGCCAATAAAGCACTGGCCTTCAAAGATCCGATGCCTGAACACCCGCTGGGGACAGATAGCAGCGGGCGCGATATGCTGGCCTTGATAATTGTTGCTACCCCACGATCACTTTGGGTAGGCCTGATCGCCGCCACCATTGGTGTCGGCATAGGCGTTATCATCGGCTTCGGGGCAGGCTTCATGGGTGGTAAGTTTGACACCGTTTCCCGTATCTTAACTGATGCCTGGATTACCATTCCGGGATTGGCGGTGCTGATCGTAATCGCCAGTTACGTGCGCGAATTTGAAATTTGGACGATGGCGCTTATCATCGCACTCTTCGCCTGGCCTGGCCCTGCCCGTGTCATTCGGGCGCAAGTATTGACGATGCGCGAGCACGGGTATGTGCAAATGGCGCAGCTGTCAGGGGTCCCGACCATCAACATTATGTTCCGGGAAATGATGCCCAACTTGATGCCCTATTTGGCGGCCACCTATACCGGCGCTGTATCCGGCGCAATTCTGGCCGCGGCAGGTCTGGAAATATTGGGGCTGGGCCCCACTCGTATTCCCACCTTGGGCATGACCATTAACCACGCACTTGGCGCTTCAGCAATTTTGCGCGGCATGTGGTGGTGGTGGGGATTCCCCATCCTTTTGCTTGTACTGATATTCGTGGCCTTGTTTTTGATGACCGTGGGTCTCGATGAAGTCGCGAACCCGCGCTTACGAGGCGCGAAATAGTAGGTTCCCCGTGGCCTGATCAAGTGCCAAAAATCGGGAGGAATTTTATGCTAGGGTACCAAGAAACCACAGCGCAAGAAGTCATTCTAGATGTGAAAGAGTTACGCGTTCATTACCAAACTGATGAAGGTGATGTAATCGCCGTTAATGGCATCAATTTACAAGTGTATCGCGGGGAGTTGGTAGGCTTGGTTGGTGAATCCGGCTGTGGCAAGACGACGACGGCGATGGGCATTTTACGCCTGGTACAACCACCAGGACGGATTGTTGGCGGCGAGGTGATTATTAACAGCCGTACCGATCTCGTCAGCCTAAATGAAAAAGAACTGCGCCAGACGCGTTGGACGGAAGTTGCCCTGGTGCCGCAGGGCGCTATGAATTCGCTCAATCCAACCATGCGGATCAAGGATCAGATACGAGATGCCATTGAAACGCATGAGGGTAAACAGCCGCGAGAAGCACTCAGAGAGCGCATCATTGGCTTGTTAAAAATGGTCGGTCTGCCCAGTCGCATCTACAAGATGTACCCGCATGAGTTGAGTGGTGGGATGAAACAGCGCGTCTGCATCGCCATGGCAATTGCCCTGCACCCCACCCTGGTCATCGCCGACGAACCAACCAGCGCCCTGGACGTGATCGTGCAGCGCATTGTGGCCCAGACATTGCTCGATATTAAACAAAAAATGGGTGTGTCAATCATCATGATTGGCCACGATATGGGATTGATGGCCCAAATGGCAGACCGTATCGCTGTGATGTATGCCGGCAATATTGTCGAGATAGCGCCTACCAGAGGCACACTGAAAGGCCCTTTGCATCCGTATACGCAGTTGCTCATCGAAGCAGTGCCCTCTATTAAGGAACGCAAACCACTCAAATTGACAGAAGGATTGACCCATGATCTACGTGATCTGCCGCAGGGCTGCATCTTCCAATTACGCTGCCCCTATGTAATGGATAAATGCCGGGGGGTTGAACCTCCCTTTTTAGAGGTACATCCGGGACACCAGGTAGCCTGCTACCTTTATGATTTGGAGGACTCAGATGGCGACACCACTGCTGCAAATCAATAATGCCACCAAAATCTACGGTGGGGGATTCTTACAGGGTGACAACAAGGTCGTAGCTCTGCAAGACTTCAATCTTACCATCCCCGAAGAGCCGGCGCGAGCAACCACCATAGCTGGTGAAAGCGGCAGTGGGAAATCTACATTGGCTAATCTTGTACTTGGTTTCACATCTTTGACTTCAGGCGAAATCCTGTTCAGGGGCAATAACATCAGCCGCATGAACCGCAAGCAGAAGCTTGAATACAGGCGCCATGTCCAGGCAGTTTTTCAAGATCCCTATGCAGTTTACAACCCGTATTATCGCGTCGGCCACATTTTTGACTTGGTTATCAAGCATTTCGATCTGGCACAAACAGGAACAGAGGCACGGAATCTGGTAGAAGAGGCAATGAATGTGGTTGGAATGCAGGGTGACGAGGTGCTGCACAAATACCCGCATCAGTTGAGCGGCGGGCAGCGCCAGCGCATGATGGTCGCCCGGGCTTACATGCTGAAGCCCGATTTGATTGTGGCGGATGAGCCGGTTTCCATGGTCGATGCTTCGCTGCGAGCGATGATTTTGGATATTATGCTCCGATTGCGCGATGAACATGGGATTTCCTTCCTCTATATCACCCATGATTTGAGCACAGCCTACCAGATTGGGGATAATATCTACCTGCTCTACCAGGGCTCTATCGCTGAAAAAGGGCTCACGGTAAAGGTGATTGAGAATCCACAGCACCCCTATGTGCAGCAGTTAATCGGCTCGATTCCGGTGCCCGACCCTGACCAGAAATGGACCACAACCATCAGTCTGCCTGATGATGAGGAGATGAGACAGCACGCGGACAGCGGCTGTCGTTTTTACCCGCGCTGCCCTTACCGCTGGGAGAAGTGTCTTTCCACTCAGCCTATCCTGCATCAGATTGATGGTGACGATCACCTAGCCGCCTGCTATCAGTATGAAAAGGATAATTGATGTTAGCACCGCAACGGACCCGGCCCACCAAACCGGAGATGAAAGCTGTAGATCGTGTGCTTTCAGTTTTACGATTAGAAGAACCGGATCGCGTTCCACATTTTGAATGGGAGTTTAGCGCAGAGGTTATCGAAGCCTTAAGCGGCAGCCGTGATTATTTTAACTTCATTGAGTTGATGGACATTGACGCCGTGATGGTGGCCCCGCGCTATCGCACAAAAAAGATTGGGGCGGACTTGTTGATCGACGTGTGGGGCGCGACACGTCGCTGGGGGGTAGAAGACAGCGCTTTGCCAGTGGATGATCTGGCGCCCATCAAAACAATGTACGGACCGTCGGAGCAAGTTGTCGAGGCAGTGAAACGCTGCATTCGAGAGGCAGGCGTTGGCGGAGGGTACGTTTGCTCTTCGAGCAATTCAATCCACTCCCGCGTTGATCCGCAGTTGTACAAAGTAATGGTGGAGGCAATCCATCACTATGGTCGCTATCCATTGGATATGGATTTGCTGGCACCAATGATAAGTGAATAGCAAAAAATGAGCAGCGATGTGAAGCATATCACCATTATTAGGGCAGGCCGTGTGATTGATGGAACCGGCTGTAATCCGCTGCTAGATCAGGCGGTTGGTGTGCAAGACGGCCGTATTCAATCGATCATGCCCTGGAACGATAATCAGCTTGGAGGAGAATTCATCGATCTTGGCAGCGCCACGCTCCTACCTGGCTTTATTGATGCCCATGTTCATCTGATGATGGACGCCGCGAGGGGGCCAGTTTTTGACCCAGAGATTGATACGGAGCAGGCGCTATTGATTCGCACTATAGGCAATGCTCAGTCCATGCTCCGAGCCGGGGTCACCACCGTATGCGATTGCGGGGCTTTAAACGAAACGATTTTCCCAGTGCGCGACGCCATCAACGAGAGCATCATCGTCGGCCCACGTATTTTGGCCAGTGGGAAGGTTATTACGACAGAAGGAGGGCATGGCGACAAATTCGGCCGTCTCACTCGTGGCCTTGAAGATGCGCGCCAGGCGGTGAATGAGCAAGCTGAAGCCGGGGCGGATCTGATCAAGATCATGGCTACGGGCGGCGGGGGTGAAGACCCTGGGGAAAGCCTTTTCACCCTGGCAGAGCTGCGGGCAATGAAAGATGAAGCGGATCGTCTAGGCCTGCGCGTGGCCGCCCATTGTCACGGTACAGAAGGCATTCGTAATTGTGTTGCTGCTGGCATCCACCGTATTGAGCACTGCACCTTCATGAACCTGGAAGGGTCGGTTTTTGACGCCGAAATAGCGGCCGATATCGTGCGTAAAGGGATATACGTCTGCCCAACCAATGTCATTGATTACAGGCAAATGGAACGGCAAGGAGGTTCTGAGGGACTGGCCCCTCGCAGCCAACTAAACGTGACCTGGCGCAAACTCGTCCAGAGCGGCGCGAACATAGCAGCCAGCAGCGATGCCGGCGTGACCCTCATTGCTCACGATGACTATGCCTTAATTTGGGAATTAATGGTTGATGAACTGGGTATGTCGCCAATGGAAGCTATCTTATCAGGGTCGGCGACTGCAGCTATGGCGCTTGGTTTGGAAGAAGAAATCGGCACGTTAGAGGCCGGCAAGGTGGCAGACATTGTCGCTGTTGCTGGCAATCCATTACAAGACGTCTCGACTGTTCGGCAAGTGCAGATGGTTATGCGTGGGGGACATATTGTCTGCTGAGATTGCCGGGCCAACCGGCTACCGGACACTCATACGCACTAACCGGGACTTCCGTTACCTTTGGTTCGGGCAGATCGTGAGCAATCTAGGGGATTGGTTTAACCTCATTGCTTCCGCTTCGCTGGTGGCCATTCTCACCGATTCAGGATTGGCCGTGGGCGGTCTGTTTGTCATTCGTGCGCTTGCCCCGTTCCTGGCCAGCCCCTTTGGTGGTGTCATTGCCGACCGTTACAACCGGCGCAATATCCTAATTTGGACCGATCTATTACGAGCCGCAGCGATGTTTGGTTTCCTCCTGGTTAAAGAGCCGGGCGATATATGGCTGCTCTACGCCTTAACCGCCTTCCTGCTTTTTCTTAGCGGGATTTTCTATCCAACGCGCTCTGCAATACTGCCCGACCTCGTACAGCGAAACAGCATTGGCACGGCCACTGCCATCACTGGCGCCACGTTTTCGGCCATGTTGGCCATTGGCGCCGGCTTAGGAGGTTTAGTAGCCGGCACGATCGGCATTTACCAGGCATTTATCGTCGACGGGTTTACGTTCTTACTATCGGCCTATTTTATCGCCCGGATTCGTACTAGAAGCGCCGCAGCAGCCGGTTCAGAAAAAACGATCAGCGCTGTCTTGCGCGAATATGTGGATGGCCTGCGTTACATGGGGCGCCATCGTTATTTAATCGCCATTGTGCCGAACAAGGCCTTCGTAGGGTTGTTATTGGGGTCAACCTTTGAGGTAGTACAGGTTGCCATTGCCGAGCAGGTGTTCCCCATTGGTGAGGGCGGCAGCATGAGCTTGGGACTGATGTTTGCCTTCACCGGTATTGGCCTGGCCCTTGGTCCACTTCTGCTGCGCCCTTTTACCCAAGACCGGCTGCGTCAAACTGCCTGGGCGATCACCACTGGTTATCTTGTTGGCGGTTTGGGCTTGGCTTTAACGGCGCCGTTGGCTAGTTACGGGCTGGCGCTGGTTGGTACATTTCTGCGCGGCGCCGGCAATGGCATTGTCTGGCTCTTTTCCACCCAATTGGTGCTTCAGCTGGTGCCAACCGAGGTCCGCGGCCGGGTGGTGTCCACGGAATTTGCATTTTCAATGTTGATCAGTGCGGCAGGAGCAGCGATTGTAGGCGCGGCGCTTGATTTTCCGTTTAGTATCTCCACGGTGGCCTGGGTTATGGCTTTGCTGACGCTAATCCCGGCCGTTTTATGGTCACTGTATCTAGTTTTCAATCATGAGTGGTTTACACTACCAGATCCAGCTTGAACCGGATCTAGAAACATTTTCCTTTCGCGGCTTGACGGCCGTCTTCATCGACGACGATTCTCTGATCGTGGATGACACCATCTTGCTTAATTCGCTTGAATTGAGCGTGGAACAGTGCACGATAGATGGCGCTGCCGCTGAATTCGAACTTGATCCCGCGCGCCAAATTTTAGCGATTACCCAGCCCGAACAATGTCGTGTTCCAATCACAGTCCATATTACTTATGCAGGGCAGATTAATGATCAGTATGCAGGACTTTACCGCAGCCGCTACGAGCACAATGGACAAGAAAAGTGGCTGGCCACCAGCCAGTTTCAAGCCAGTGATGCGCGGCGCGTTTTTCCCTGCTTTGATCACCCGGCACGTAAGGCGACCTTTGATCTAAGCTTGCTGATTGACGCGCATCTGACCGCTGTTTCCAACACAGAAATCACGCAGATCAATACGCAGGAAAGCGGCAAGCATCTAATCCAGTTCGCGCCAACGCCCAAAATGTCACCCTACTTAGTTTTTCTCGCTATCGGGGAATTTGAGTTTCTTGAAGCTGCGCAAGATCGCCCCGCTTTGCGTGTGGTCACAACCGTGGGCAAGACACAGTACGCAAGCTTTGCTTTGGACATGGCCGCCAAGGCGCTTCAATATTGCGAACTCTATACAGGAATAGACTATCCGCTGCGCAAATGCGACCTCATCGCTGTCCCCGATTCCATTGGCGCCATGGAGAACTTTGGCGCTATCCGGCATAGTGAAAATCTGTTGCTAGACTATCCCGATTCAACTTCACAGAGCGATCGCGTACGCATTGGCAGTATTATTGCGCATGAAGTCTCCCATATGTGGTTTGGCAATCTGGTAAGCCTGGCCGACTGGAAGTATTTATGGCTCAATGAGGCTTTTGCTACCTACTTCACTTTGACAATACCTCATCATACCAACCCCGAATGGCTTGTCTGGTCTGATTTTGCTGCTGAATTAATGCAGACCGGATTGGAACGTGATGCACTATTGGATACGGTCCCTATTGAGCTGCCGTCCGCACAATCACTTGATCGAGATCCAGCGCCGACACCGTCCAGCGCGCCGATTATTTACCATAAAGGGGCCGCTGTCTTGCGCATGTTGGCGGCTGTAGTAGGAGAAGATAGCTTTAGGCAGGGCCTTCACCATTATCTGCAAACCTACCAATATGACAGCGTTACCTCGATCCAGTTTTGGAGAGCTTTTGATAAGGCCACCGGCATTGATAATAAGGGTTTTGCCGCCACCTGGATACACCAGCCTGGATTCCCCCTGCTTACCGCAGCGCGCAAAGAAAATAAAATAATTTTGCGGCAGCAGCGATTTACTTTCTCCCCCTATGACGGAGATGAACAGTGGGTTGTGCTAGTCGATCTGCTTCTGCTGCGACAGGGCAAGCAGTTTGAAACCAGGTCTGTGCTCTTCAAAGATGAAAAAACGGCTGTTGCCATCCCCCCAGATACTGTCGCCTATAAGTTAAATCACGATCAGACTGGCTTCTATCGTGTGCGCTATGATAAAAGCAATCTAGCGGCGCTTGGCTCATTCGCTGCATCGCAGCAGCTTTCAGCGATGGACAGCTTTGGCATACAAAACGACTTATTTGCACTGGTCAGAAGTGGTGACTATCTCCTCAACGATTATCTGCAGTTCGTAGAAAGGCATTTCGCGCAGGAAGAGCGAACCTTGCCGCTCTATGACATCGCCCGCAACATGCTGTCAGTTTACATACTGTTGCCAGCACGAAGGGAGCAGATCGCCCATACCGGCCGCACGGTCTGCGAGAACGGATTGGAGGCGATAGGCATGAAGCCGCAGGAAAGGGACAGTCATCAGATCGCACGGCTGCGTAATACGTTGCTTTGGACGGCGCACTGCTTCGACTCGACACATGCGACCGGGTTTGGCCACGATGCCTTTTCCACTCTGGTGGCTGGGGAGAATATACCAGCCGACCTCCTGCCTACTGTGCTAAAAATTGGCGCTGCAGTGCATGATCAGGCGTTCGAATTCCTGATAAAGCGCCTGACTTCCGGCGATATGGCTGAAGTGGAAATGTTTTCCTATTTAGGGGCCTTGGGTAATTTCCAACGAGAAAACATAATGCGCCAGGCGCTAAGCAGTAACCTGAAAGCAACCCCAAAGAGTCTGCGATCAGTGGCTGTTCTAGCAGCAGCCCAAAATCCCGCTGCTGCCGGCTTTTTATGGGATTGGTTTGTTGAGAATATCGCAGCCTTGCGAACGCTGCATCCGGCGCAAATGGAACGACTTTTGGTTGGCCTTGTTCCCGTCTGTGGTCTAGGAAGAGAGGCAGAAGTGGCTGCATTTTGTCATGATTTTGCGATTGAAAACAGAGGGGCTGCAGATTCGATCCGAATGGCGTTAGAGAAAATGGCGATTAACAGCCGGCTGCATGACCGGGAAACAAAATTTAGGCCCGTTGATTCCATGCCAACTGTTGGCGGATTGATTGCCAGAATTTGAGGGAAGGATTGTATGGATAGTCGAATTGAAAAAATGGCATATACGATGGTGCACTACTCAACGGCCGTGAAGGCGGGAGAGACGGTCTTGATTCGCGCCACCAGTCCCGTGGCAGAACCAATAGTGAGTGCCTTCTATCGCGAACTGTTGCAAGTTAGGGCTCACCCGGTTCCTTATATTCATTTACGTGATGAACAAGCATTGGCTTTGGACGCAACCGATAACCTGGACCTTCTGCGAGCAGGCAATCCAATGCTGGAGTTCATGGTCCAGAATTGCGATGTCATGATCTATTTATATGCTGTTGAAAATCCATTGGCGTTGGCCGATTCGCCAATCGAACAACAGAACGCCGTTTCCCAAGGAGATAGCGTTCTAAGAAATATCATGATGAATCGTGTAGCCGCCGGTCAGATGCGCCGCTGCAGCGCCTTCTTCCCCACACAAGGATTGGCACAACGAGCGCGGATGTCCCTGCTGCAGTATGAAGATTTCTTCTATCGCGGATGCAAGCTGCATCTCGACGATCCAGTTGCCGCCTGGCAGGATTTGGCTGCGCGGCAGCAGCATTGGGTTGACTATCTCAATAGGAAAGAACATCTTCACGTGTGCGGGCCAAATGTTGATCTAGAAATGTCCTTTGCCGGGCGTGTCTTCATCAACTCCGCCGGAAGGGCTAATTTCCCCTGCGGAGAGATTTTTAGTGGGCCGGTTGAAGACAGCGTCAACGGCTGGATAAAGTTTACCTACCCGGCATATTACGGCGGTAATGAGGTTGAAGGCGTTGAACTTACTTTCAAAGAGGGGCTGGTGGTCGACGCTGGCGCGTCAAAGAATGAAGCTTATTTGTTGAGTGTGTTGGATACAGATCCCGGCGCACGGCGTTTGGGCGAATTTGCGATAGGTACCAATTATGATATCCAGCGCTTTACTGGTTCGATTGTATTTGACGAGAAAATTGGCGGTACGATTCATACAGCCGTCGGCCAAGCTTATCCGCAGTCAAAAGGCATCAATCAATCGGCCATCCACTGGGACATGATTTGTGACATGAAAGATGGCGGCGAAATTTATGCGGACGGCGAATTATTTTATCAAAACGGCCAGTTTCTGGGAGAACCCCTATGAAGCACGCATGGCGGGAAACTGTTCTTGATATTGAACTGACGACGGGCGAAATCACGTCCCGCGCGCTGCCTCGCGCGATGTTTATCGAAACTATCGGCGGCATCGGTCTGGCGGCACAACTAATTTATGATGCCGTACCGGCGACAGCAGAACCTTTAGGTCCCGATAATGTGCTGGTCCTCGCGGCAGGGCCTTTGAGTGGGACAACATGGGCCGGTACAGGCCGGCTGGTAGCCGCTGCACGTTCACCGTTAACCGGCCTTTGGGGAGAAGCTTCCGTGGGTGGCTATTTCGCAACCCACCTTAAACGTGCCGGGTATGATGCCATACTTTTACGTGGCATTGCGCCAGAACCAGTGTCGCTTGTCATACTCGAAGATGATGTTCGGTTGGAACCGGCAAGCGATCTATGGGGGCTGGAGACTTATGCAGCTGAAGCAGCTATACAGTTGAGATATCCGGACGCGGAGGTAATCTCCATCGGACCCGCTGGAGAACGATTGGTGCCAATGGCGTCACTGGTTCACCATATGGGTAATAATGTGGCCGCTCGCTGCGGCCTGGGTGCGGTGGCCGGCAGCAAGCGGCTCAAGGCGCTGGTTGCCCACGGCAAGTCGGCCGTACCCGTTGCTGATCAAGAAGCGTTCAAGGCCTTAAAAAAGGAAGCAATCCAACGCTTCAACAAGCATGATTTCATCCAGGTCATCCGGCGCGGAGGTGGAACGGCCGCCGCCACGCCTATATCGATTGAGATGGCAGATATGACTGCCAAGAATTGGGACTTGGAGGTGAGTGAATGGGGCGCAGAAGAGGCGGGAAAAATCACAGGCCCGGCGATGCAGGCTCTCTGGCCGTCGAAACAGGACACCTGCTATGCATGCCCCGTGGCCTGTAAATGGACAATTGATGCGCCTAAGCCTGATGGAAGTGGCGGACATCAGGCTGGACCGGAGTATGAAACCTTAGTCGCTCTCGGATCGCAAACGATGGCCAATGACCCATTGACCGTGATTCAGGCCGGCGATCTTTGCAACCGCCTTGGAATCGACAGCATTAGCGCCGGATCCACCATTGCCTGGGCGCTCGAAGCGTTTGAAAAAGGGCTGCTTACCCAGGAATTCGTAGATGACGACTTGATTCTTCAATGGGGGGATTCGGATCTGGTCTTGGAACTACTGCGCCGCATGGCCGAGAACCGGCCTGGTTTGGGTGCCTTGTTGGCTCAGGGTTCGCGCCGCGCCGCACAGACGATTGGCGGCGGATTGGATTTCGCGATTCAGGTCAAAGGTTTGGAGCTGCCATTTCACCATCCACGCGCCTTGCGCGGCCTGGAAATCGCCTACGCCACGCTGCCACGCGGGGCCAGCCACAACGAGGAAGGGGTCACCTGGGATTGGGATGACAGCACCTACGAGACTTGGATAGAAGAGATGATCGGGCATATGGATCTATCCGGGGCGAACAGTTCAATGATCTACTGCCAATTTTTAGCTGGAGCATTAGATGCAGACTACACGGCGCGCCTGCTTTCGGCCGTGACCGGAGAAACGTATACCCCTGCAGATTTGCTGCGCGTGGGTGAACGGACCTGGTATCTGCGCCGCCTCTTTAATCTCCACTTGGGCACTGGCCTGGAAGCGGATGAACTACCGCAGCGCATAATCAAGCAAATAGAAGCGAGTCCAGCCTCACTAAAAGAATTTGATAAGGCGCTGGCCGAGTATTACCGGCAGCGTGAATTGGGTGCGGACGGCATGCCCTCCGCACGAAAACTGGAAGCAGTGAGACTAGACCTATTCAGTGAATCCTAAATGATACTGGCTTTCAAGAAATCGTAGCTGGTTATTTCTTGAGAGTTTGAAAATGCAATCTTAGAGTTACAAGCTAGGGAGGTTAAGTTGACCGAAATATATGGAGCACATGCGATTGTCAAATGTTTGGAACGCGAAGGGATAGAGGTCGTATTTGGTATACCGGGCCTATACAGTATGCCTATTTTTGACGCGCTTTATCGCCATCCTTCGATTGAAGTGATAACCGTTCGCCACGAGCAGGGGGCGGCTTTTATGGCCGATGGCTATGCGCGGGCAAGCGGTCGTCCGGCGGCCGTTCTGACTCTTCCCGGGCCCGGCGTCACCAATGCCTATACCGGCTTGGGAGAGGCATATTATGATTCTTCACCCATACTACTGCTTTCCACCCAGGTGAACCGCGATGCCATTGATCAGGAAAAGGGACTTTTACACGAACTACACCAACAATATGAGATCGTGGCCCCGATCATGAAGTACAGCGAGCGAATATTGGAAATGGACGATATTTCCCCCACTTTCCAACGTGTAGCAAGCGAATTAGGAAATGGGCGCCCACGTCCCGTGCAAGTCGAGATCCCCCGGGATATCCAGGTGACCACCATGGACTGGACAGCAGCCATGGAAAACAGTTCCGCCGCTCAAAAAGTCCGCGTTAGTGCCCCTGATCAGCAAATCGATCGCGCAGCACAGGCTCTGAGAGAGGCAGAACGCCCCTTGATTTATGCCGGTGGAGGGGTCATAAGCAGCGGTGCCAGCAGTATTTTGCAGCGCTTGGCTGAACGACTCGCTGCACCCGTATTAACAACCGGTATGGGCGCCGGCGCTATTCCCGGAGACCACGATCTATCTTGCGGGGTAGCCTGGATTGCTGGAGCGGATATCCGCCCGCTGTTTGCCGCCAGTGATGCGCTGCTGGCGGTGGGAACGCGCTTTAACCAGGGCATGACCCATGATTGGTCCGTGAAACTTCCGGCAACGACAATTCGTATCGACATTGACGCCGAAGAGATCGAACGCAATCTGCCGATGCAGCAGAAGCTGGTTGGCGATGCCCAGAGCTGTCTGATGGCTATCGAGGCCCGTTTGGCAGCATGGGGCGAGGATCGGGAGTGTCGCGTTCCCCAGCCAATGGCACAAGCACAGCAGGACTTTCGCGCCGCCTTGTTGGCAAAGGCCGGTTCAACCTTGCCCTGGATGAACGCCCTACGCGGTGCTTTGCCACGAAATGCGGTTATCAGCGCTGATATGTCTTTGTTCTGGGCCGATATGCTGAGCGCATTCCCCATTTATGAGCCGCGAACGATGATGTTCCCTTGGGGTTATGGCACATTAGGTTTCGCTATTCCGGAAGCGTTGGGAGCAAAAATCGCGCTTCCTGACCGAGATGTAATTGCCATTGCAGGGGATGGCGCGTTCTTATTCACCGGGGCTGAATTGGCTACGGCCGTGCAGTATGGATTGAATGTCCCCATCATAGTCCCCAACAATAATGCCTATGGCATGATCAAGGTCCAGCAGCGAGACCAATTTGACGAACAATTCATGGCCGTCGATCTGGTCAATCCAGACTTTGTTAACCTAGCCAAAGCCTTTGGTGCTCATGGTCTTCTAGTACAGTCTCCCGAACAAATGGCCGATGCCATTGTTCAAGCATTTGCTGCGCATAAACCAACCGTAATAGAAATCCCTTGGTCTTGGACCTGGGGTAGAGAGAATTAACGTCCAACCAGGATTGGCTTTGCATCGCCAAATAATGTTCAATAAGAGGTGAAAAATGGGTACCGTGACCTACGTTCAAGGAAAATCGATTGAAGAAGCACAACAGATATCAGGTATGATGGAAATTATTAAAGTAGGATCGAATGAGAATGTGCTGGGGCCTTCGCCGCTGGCGCAGGAAGCAGTTAAAGAAGCACTGGTTGAAGCGCACCTTTATCCCGACCGGCATGAATCGACCTTGCTGAAGAAATTAGCCGAAGATCTCGGCGGTGGTCTAGTTGAGGATAACTTTATTTCCGGCAATGGTTCATGTGATGTACTGCGCATGATTACGCAGTCCTATATTGAACCAGGAGACAAGGCCTTGATTGCCGCTCCCACGTTTAGTATGTACAAGATCTTGGTGCAGATGTTTGGTGGTCAGCCGGCATTTGTGCCGCTGACCGATTTCACGGTTGACTTGGATGCTATCGTCGCTGCGCTAACAGAAGATGTTAAACTGATCTTCGTCTGCAATCCCAACAATCCCACGGGAACGATTGTATCTCATGAACAAATGGCTGAATTCCTGGCCCAGATTCCTCCTGGCATCATCACTGTCTGCGATGAAGCTTATATGGAGTTTGCCGACGACCCGCACTTCCCACGGATGACGGAATTCATTGGGCATGGATATGACGTATTGGTCACGCGAACTTTCTCTAAATTGCATGGTTTGGCCAGCTTGCGCGTAGGGTATGGTTTCGGCCCTATTGACTTGATGAATCGGGTACGGCAGCACAAGCTTCATTTCAACAGCGGGCGTCTCGCATACCTCGGCGCTGCTGCCGCTCTAGCTGATGAGGAGCATATCTCTGTCAGCCTAGCAATGGTTCGCAGCGGTCGTGAATTTTTCTATCAACAGTTCGATGAAATGGGGATCAATTACCTGCCGACGCAAAGCAATTTCATATTCCTCACGGATTTGCCCATGGATGCCAATGCGATTTGTGATTTGGCAATGCAGCAAGGTGTGATTATGCGTCCAACGGATCCTTTTGGCCTGCCTGACCATATTCGCATTACTATTGCCCGCCAAGAGGATAACGCCCGTATAGTTCGTGTGTTGAAAGAAATAATCGATACAGAAAGCGCCTAAACAACATTGGTTTTTGATTTAAAACGTGTGACATTTCTTCTTGGATACATGTCAATGGCAAACAAAGATACACACCGCGAATTAAAGAACAGCAGCTACGAATTGTTTGTCCTACTCATTTCCATTCTGTCGCTCTTTAATCTACTCTTTATGATAATTCCAAGTTTCAACCCGATTGTGAAGGGAGTCGTGCGCATTATGGATGCTCTCACCACAGTATTGTTTATGGGAGACTTCATTTTTCGTTTCTTTACGGCGGAATCGAAGCGGGACTATTTCATCAGGAACTGGGGCTAGGCGGATCTTCTGGCCTCTTTGCCGGTCCAACAGCTGTACATCTTCCGAATTTTTCGGGTTGTCAAAGTGCTTCGCTTGTTACGTGACTTTGGACTAAAAAAAATGCTGCGTGAGATCCGCGATAACCGGGCCGGCAGCGCGCTGTATGTGGTGGTTTTTTTGGTGCTCTTGGTCCTAGAATTCGGGGGCATCGCCATAATTTATATCGAGTCTCCCAATCCCACGGCCAATATCACCACGCCCAGCGATGCCGTATGGTGGGCTTTTGTCACCATTACAACAGTCGGGTACGGTGACCAGTATCCGGTGACGAACTCCGGTCGTATCATTGGCATGTTTGTGATGGTTCTTGGGGTGGGATTATTTGGCGTCCTGACTGGCTTTTTGGCAAATAGTTTGTTGTCACCACGGGATGAGACAGTAGAGGAATTCCATGGCACTACTGATGCCCGCACGCAAATTGAGGAGTTTAGAAAGCTCCTTGAAGTACAAGAAGGACGAATGCGTCCCTTAGAGCGAAATTTGAGGTCCTGAAGGGTTTAATTGAGCCAGGGGGAGAAGCAGGCGCGGACCGGCTCGAACCGCCGACTTCACGGATGTGAAACCTAAAAATAGCATAACGCGAAAATGTCGTTTCTAATGTTATTTGCCAGACTTAGAGTTATTTAAGGTTTGGCGCATTTTCGGAGAACTTTGTGGGCTAGTCTTCAGCGCACCGCCAATCAGCCTATAAATGCAGAATCTTCATTCTCTATGGATTCTACATAACTAGAATTTACCGCTGTTTACCCATTCTTCTTCTACTGGTACAGGCTCTGCATTATCCCAATGCTCCACCAGCAGACCATGTTCGATACGGAAGATATCCACCTGGGCAACTGGTTGGCCTTCCCACGATGCTTTGCACAACGTGGCGACAAAGTTGCCCTGTCCGACAAGCAGCACGATCTCATCATATCGGAGAGGTCTATCTTCAGCCATCACCAACGGCCTGAAATGCTCCAGACCGTCAGGTACCTCAGCATTATGCTGGATGTAGGTTACGCTTGAAATGTAATCGTCGATTCTTTCCGGATTTTCACCAATGAGCACATCTTGTACAAAATCTCGAACAAGCTGCTTATTTTCTTTCGTCTTGTCCAGATCGCTTATTTCAGTTGATCCATCAACCGATGTATGGCCGGATGGAGTTTCA
Organism: uncultured Chloroflexia bacterium; assembly: GCA_963807975.1. GTDB lineage: Bacteria > Chloroflexota > Anaerolineae > Promineifilales > Promineifilaceae > JAACFF01. Next base: position 465,247 of record CAWEDV010000001.1, read on the forward strand.
GGAGCAAATTCTGATATCACGTCCCAGTGTTCAACAATCTTCCCATTCTCATCGGTGTCAAAGAAATCCGTTGTCACCCATTCGGCTTCACCGTTGTTTAGCGACTGATACGCATGCACGAACAAGTATGATCCATCCTCAATGGCTCGCAGCACACGTATATCGCGCACAGGATTTCTTTCCAGAAACGGTTCGAAAAATTCCACGAAACCTTCCACACCATCCCTCACCCCCGTGCTGTGTTGGATATAGCGGGCGCCCGTATACTTGGTTACGGCCTCTCGGGCATTGCCGTCGCGAATCCCTTCCATGTATAGATTGATTGCATTATCTAGTCTCTCACTCACAGTCTTGACCTTCCTTATTCATCTACGGTGCTTCAATAACCCCCTCATTCACTATCCCTGCTCGCAGAACGCTTCTTATGAACGAAATTGGCAAAATCAACCGCTGGCGTCCCCGTCAGTTTATAATATCTTGGCCAACATCCGCAAGGGCGTTCTTGGCGGTCATCTGTTCCAGCATGACTGACACACTAATCAGATTCTACCTGGACAGGCCAGGACCGTTTTCCGGCCATCCTCTTTGAACCGCCCGGTACCAATTGTTAAGTATCTGCAAGATTGAGCAAATTGTCGTTCACAATCGTAGTTTTTATCTGATTCGCAATGTTACAGATTTCGAAATGGATCTCCAAGGGGCATAAATAGTAGACAGAACCAGTCGGGAACTCGAGACCATTAAGGAGTTTCTGGCTGGTTTGCGTTTTGATCGACCGCGGAAGCTCGTAGGGCTGCAAATTTTCTCCTCTAACTCAAACGCCGCAATTTGCGAACGGCGAAAGCACTCCCAATTAGTAAAGCTGCACCGGCAAAAGCTGTCAGCGTAATCAATACTTGCCAGAAATCCGCCGGCCAGGTATTGAATAAAACCAAATCGCGGATAGGATCGACGGCATACGTATTCGGGAACAGCCAGGCAATCCAGATAACAGCATCTTTGTGAGCACGTACCATTGAAAGACCACCCCCAATGAAGAATATGATCATAGCGCCTAAGACAGCCCCAACTGCTCCGGCCATATAATTGCTCGCGACAAGCCCAAACACCAGCGCCACCTGAATCCAAAATAAGGCGACCAACCCGGCCAAGAGCCATACGGCCCACAAATATCCACCCGGCCAAAAACCCAACCATACCCGAATGATGATCAAGAAGAGTGTGCCTGTCACCAGGCCAAATAATAGGGCCAAAAACGTTTTCGGGAGCAGTACCCACGCCAAAGAACGCGGCGATAGCCCATACTCAATGGTGATCTTATTTAACTGCTCTTTATAGGTCAGAATGAACATATTAAACATGCTACCTAAAGTGACCGACAGAAGCACTATGCCAATCGAAATGATTGATACCCAATCAACCATCTCTGGTAAAGGATATTCTTCTGACATTGCCAGCGGTGGACCAGGCTGGTCGATATTGTGATAGAACCGCCAAAGCACCTCCGCGGAGTAGATTCGGTGGTTCTTAGCCCGGTCATCGTTGTAATTCATGAAGTACATGTCAAGCTCAGGATGATCCCCCGCTTCGAGCCTATTCGAGAAATCTTCCGGTATCACCCAGATACCTTCAATACGGTATTCTTCAAACGCTTGCCAGGCCTGCACCTCATCCATATTCTGGATGCTGTAGTATGGCGCTTGATCCAATGGAGAAATCACTTCATCGAAAGTATCAACCAAAATCTGGCCATATTCTCCTTGATCATAATTGACGACAGCAGCTTTAAAGCTCAACCGCCCACCAAATAGCAGGGCAAATGCGATCAAGATGAAAAGGCAGGGGATGACACCACCCAAAGCCGTGATCGGGTCATGCTTCCATGCCTTGAACTCAGTTTTGAATAGTATCCACAAGCGCCGCATCACTTACCTCTCCATTTTCAATACACGCTGACGGTAAAGCGCCGCGACCAATACAAGAAGCAGTAGGCAATATCCCGCCAGTTGAAATTGCGCTGTGGCTGGATTGGCGGCAACATCCCGGCCAAAGTAGAAATAAGGGAACAGCATTTCAATAATCGGAGTATTGGGAATCAGGCGGCTGACGCGTTCGAAAACTGGTGAAAAGCCAGCGGCTAGTCCAAATCCGCTGCCAATGAGCCAGAAGGCAAAAGCGCTGGCCAGCGCAATTAGAAAGGAGGGTAAGCTGCTGCGTGTTAATAACCCAGCTAACAATCCAATACAGGCTGCTATCAACGTAAGCGGTAGAAGAATGACAAAAACCGCCACGGTTGAACTTGCCCAAACCCCAGTGATGACCCCGACGGCTGTGTATAAGATAGTCGCTGCCCCTAGCCCGGTAAGAAGTAGTCGGGTGATCTTAGCTGCCAACAATAATTGAAATGGAATTGGGCTAAGCCGGTATTCTAAAATAGTTCCATTTTCGAATTCTTGGGCCATGATGTATCCGCCGATCATTGCCGCTGCCAGATATGCCGCCAGTGGGATCATCGCCATCCCGAAATAAACCGTGTAAGGCACATCCTGAGGCAGCCAGGGATACTCATTAATCAACACAGCACGATTCCCAAGCTCCTGGTTCCACAACACCAGCGACGCCGCAGTCAGCCGGTTGCGAAGGTTCTTGACCAAGTTGCTGTCAATATATCCGAAACGTTGCAGGGCTGTGGGAATCCCATTAAGTTGGACAACTTCAATCACCTGCCTTTGCCCAGGATCAGCCTCAGCAATCAATATCGGGTTTATGTATTCGGGCCCAATTGGAGAACCAACTTCGTCCATTGCGCTTAACAAATCTCGTCCCAGTTCTGTTTTTGGCTGCACGACTAGCATATCAAATGTTGGGACAACCATGATAGCCGACATGAGTATATACATCATCGTTGGCTGGAAGACGGCAATCAGAATCACAACCAAAGCGGTGCGTGATGATTTAAATTCGTTTAGAAGGAGTAGAAGGTAACGCCTCACAACCTTACTCCCGCAGTGCCCGACCAGTTTGCGACAGAAAGACATCATCTAAGGATGGACGGGCGATCAGGATAGAGTCAAGTCGGTGAAACTCACTGATCTCAGTAATTAAGGATGCAGCTTTTGCTTCTGCATTCTGCATTTCAAAACGGATTTCTCCCAGTTGGGGGCGCGAGAAGTTCTTGACAGCGTAGTTAGCTAACAGGAGTTCAGGCGCATCTATGGGTGGGGAAGTGCGGATGGAAACCACGTCATAGCGTGTTTGCGCCTTAAGGTTTTCTGGAGAATCGAGGGCAATTGCCTTTCCGTGATCGATGATCAACACTCTATCGCAGAGTGTGTCCGCCTCCACCATGTTGTTGGTTGATATGACAAAGGTTTTGCCTTCTTCACGTTGCTGCTCGATATGCTCCCATAACGCAAAACGACCCTGTACATCGACCCCCAGAGTGGGTTCATCAAAAAAAATGACCGAGGGATCATGTAACAGCGCGCGCGCCAATGCCAAACGCCGTTTCATCCCCCCGGAGAATGTTTGCACACGATCTTTTCTCCGCTGCCATAGGCTTGTGAAGTTCAGCAAATCTGCCATCCGATCTCTTGCATTATTGAGATCCTGGCAGTATAGGGCCGCATGATGCCAGAGGTTGTCTTCAGCACTTAGGTCGAGGTATAAATTTGTCTCTTGGGGAACATACCCGACCCAGCGGTACACCTGGCGGGTTTGAGAGGCTACATCGTAGCCTAGTACCCGGATTTTTCCCTGATTGGTCTTCAACAAACCAAGGATCATGTTAATGATCGTCGTTTTGCCAGCGCCATTTGGACCTAGCAATCCAAAAATTTCTCCTTTTTTTACCTCAAAAGATAGATCATCCACAGCCGTCAAATTGCCAAACCGCCGTGTAACAGAACTTACCTCGATGGCGACCCGGTTCTCCATGCTCTACTCCTGTTCGATAAGTGTGCCACGAACAAATAAGGCCACAGACTGCTCAACCATATCTTCTGCAGATATCTCTGGTGACAAAGAATCCAAAAGAAAGCTTTGCAGCACAGTATAGGAAAAGAACATCCCCAAAAAGGACTGTGCCAGTACCTCGGGGTGCCCTGAATGGATCAACCCCGCATTCATCTGACGCTCAAAATAATGCGCCAGCATGCGCCGCAGCTGACGGGGGTTTTCCGCCACTATCTGCTGAAATTCCGGGAAGTTACCTGCCTCACAGATCGCCATGCGGATGACATCACTACGTTCGGTCATCACTTTCATCATCGTTTTCCCGATCAGGGAAAGATCTTGACTGTAATTCCCGCTGAAATGCGGTTCCAAGTCTTCGGCTATAGACAAACCACCGAATTCATCAATGATCGCCTTTGCAAGCTTCTCCTTGGTGCCAAAGTGACGAAAAAGAGTAACCTCATTGACGCCAGCTAATTCTGCAATGGCACGCGTGGAAGATCCTGCGAATCCTTTCTCAGTAAAGAGTAAGGAGGCAGCTTGTATGATGCGAGCACGCGTTTGATTTGGAGTGGAGGAAGAATCGATTTCATTCATAAGCAATCTCCAGTGCATGCAAGTACTTACTTTCATTATTGCCTGATCTTGAACAGATGTCAAGATAAAACATACTACTAGCGAATGAGATTTCTCGAGGGTGTCCAAACACACCCTCGAGAATCGGGGCTGAATTCTTGATTTAGTTGTATTGAACAGTTCGGCTAACGAGAGAAAACCTAGGCCACGAAGAAGAAATAATTGGCAATGTACTGCTGCGATACCGCATCATTTCTCAGCCAAAGGACGGCCATGGATGCGCTGATTTCCTGGAGAGTAGGACAGCATCCGGTAATAGACTAAGTACAAAGAGAACCCACCAGTAACCAGGTACAGCGCCTGCATCCCAAAGGTGCCGCTGTCGCTGCCGGCCATCATGCCGTGCAATAAAGCGATCAGGAATGCTAGATAAGATGTGAAGTGAAAGGCCCGCCATACTTTTTGCCCAATTTGTTTACGAAGGTAAAAGCTGGCAATCAGGGCCAGGAAAATGTAAAAAGTCAGCGACCCCAATCCTGTCCAGAACGGCTCGTAGGAACTGGCGAACGGAACCAGCAGTTGCCAAAGGTCAAAACCGATATAGGAATCACCGAGCAAAGCCAATGCATGAATGGCCGCAAAAACGACACCCAAAATGGGCAGATACTCGTGCAAGGCGAAGGATTCTGGAACGCGTATATAACCCTTGGTAACCTTACTGCTCATTATGATTCCCCAGCAAGTCGCCAGCCAAAGCAGAAGGTAAGCGACGATGCCGCCGGCGCGTGCTACATACCAGAAAGCGTGACTTCCGTCTACGAGTGGAAGGTCCATAACCCGCGCTTGATCTTCGAAAGTGGTTCGAATCGATTGCGGGAATATCCCTACCAAAATCCGGCTTAAAAGGCTAAAAGGGTCAACGTTGCCGCTCCTTACTAGCACGACCAGTAGAAGCAGCGCTAGAACGCCACCTGCTACACTTACAAGGATCACTAATTGCCTGGTTTTTCCCGTGTTCTGATTTTTATTGGAGAGCATTTCCATTTATTTCCTTAATTTCAAACTAGCTCAAAGAGGTTCTTCACTATCTCAACTACCTTTGCTTTGATTACCCCCGCTGTTTCCGCCGTTCGAGGGCGGATTTGCTGCCACTTGGGGAGGGGCAGGCGCTGGTGGCGGGACATATTCCGGTAATGTAGGCAGTGGGGCCAGCGTGGGTAAAGGTGCCATGCTGGGCATAGCCGCATGGTCAAAGGAGTTGGCCGCTTCTTGTTCCATTTGGATAGATTCATCTGGCTGTACTCCCGCCGGCCCACCCGTCGCCAGCGTAGGCAATGGCTTAATTTCCAGTCGAGGTATTTCCGCAGGAGGCTGGATCGCCGGCCAAGGTGTGGAACCAGGCGGGATTGCCGTTGGCGTTAGACTACGAACCTCCTCAACAACTTCTACGCCGGAAGCGGATTTCTCCATTCGGCCGATGATATTCCAACCCCCGACGACACTAAGCACGCTAAGCGCACCCATTGTCACCTTGTGACTGGTAGTAATTTTGTTAGTTTTCTTTCGTTTGCTCATATGTCTTTCTCCTAAGGAATATGGTCAAGAAACTTTGGCGCGATGGTCAGTGGCTAACTTCTTTCACCAGTCTGCAGCCATTTGTCTACAAATCACTCAATAACCATATGGATCCATTCGATCGAGGAATTGATTCATATTGCTGGTTAAATGAATTTCGTTATTGAAGGAGAATAGCGCCCCCTCTACATCCGGAATGGTTTCCAAGAAGGCTAAGCCTTCCTCTATTCCCAGTATGAGTGCCACCTTGGCATATATCTCGGCCGTGAACACCCGTCCGGCAACAACCGAGACGGAAATAGCATCTGTCTGCGCCGGCCGGCCGCTGCGCGGATCTATCAGATGGTGTTGGACGATTTCATTTTTTACCCACCGGCGCCTGGCAATGGTTGATGTAGCTACCGCGTGATGGCGCAGCGTCAATGAAGCGTAGTTCAGCTCCTGGTTTTGTGGGTGTGCGAGGTGGATTTCCCAACCTCGAGTGAACCCTGGTGTTCCATAGGCATAAAGATCCCCACCCGCATTCAGCAGAAAGTGTCCCTTCCCGTAAAGCTCATCGGCAACGCGGTCTACTGTCCAACCCTTGCCCATGCCTCCAAGATCTATGCGCAAACCGGGGGGACGATTAATCACTAGCGAAAAGGGTTCAAGGCTCATATGACGATAATCGTAACCGGTCAAAATTCGATCTGAATCGGTTTTTGTAATCGGTAAAAAATCCGCAGCAATATCGTCATTCATCAATGGTCTCGGATTGGCCACTGCTCCAAAGCTGCAGTCATATCCAGCCTCTTCCAGGTAGACAAGGATCGTAGGGTCATAAATGCCACCTGTTTGTTGGGCTGCCCAGAGAGCAGCCTCCACCGCCGCGAAAAAATCTTGACTTGCGATGAAATGGGGCCGCTGGCAATCATTAAAACGAATTAACTCGCTGTCCGCCCGAAATCGAGATAACAGCTGCTCGAAGTAACGAAAGGTCTCCTCTACGATCTGGACCAACGCCTTTTGCTTAGGTGCCACCATAGAAAATTGAATGTCCGTGTTCATTGCCCGCATCGTGTGTTGGTGCCAATCCCAAATCAATTGGTCATTTTTGGCGGATTGTTTAGTCGTTATCATGGTCATCGTCATGGTCATCGTTATCGTGATCGTCATCATCATCATCGTCACGATCATCGTGATCGGCATCACCGTGATCGCCGCCATTATTGGATCCTGATGATGAACCACCGCCGCCGTTGGCCATGGCCAACGCTTCCTGGGTAGCGATTTGATCGTACGCCACTTGTATTTGAGCATATACCGATTCGATTTCCTGCCGCATTTGTGCATCCTTATAACTCAGACTGTTTTGTAAACCCGTCATTTCTTCCTGAAACGATTGGTCTGCAGCACCGATCTCATCCTCGATGCTGTTGGCCCCCTTCTGTAATGCTTTTATGCGATCTGAAGCCTCGGTAAGTCGGGAGTTGGTTTCTTCCAGCCGCCCCTCGAGGGCAGTGAATTGGTTCTGGTAAGTATCGTCTAAGGTTTCTATTGCCATCTGGCGCTGGTCTAGCTGGTCCTGGAGAGCAGCTTCTCGCGCGGTTAAGGCCGCTTCAAATTCACCTAGCTGTTGTTCGCCTGTATTTCCCAATACCTCAATCGGCGGCGGGATTTCCAGCCCAGCATTTGCCTGTACTTCATTGAAGAAAGACAGAATTAGAAGAACGCTTGCAATCATGCCGGTAAGCATACCGGCACCAATCAATGCTGATTTTCGGGACATGTTATCACCTCTCTTATTGTCCTAAACGGGAGAAAGCGTCATTTAATCTGACATTTGCCTCATCTAGTTGGGCCTGTAATTGTTGAACATTGACCTGATATTGGTAATAAGCCTGCTGGCGCTGACTCTCGGTATTCACAGCGCGTTCAGTTTGAGCATTAAGAAGCGCGTCAATCTGCTCCTGTAAAATCGTTTCTTGACTTTGTAATTGGATTAACTGTTCCTCGCCAGTGACAATCAATCCGCTCAATTCTTCAACCTGCAAATCATATGCGCTCTGGCGGTCAGCTAATTCGGCATCTAAATTGGCGATCTGTGCCTGGAGTAATGTTTCCCGCGCCTCAAACGCGGCTTGAATAGCCGCCATTTGAGGAACATCTGTGGTTTCTTCAACGAGATCCGCTACTTCCTCACTGTTAGCAGCGGATTCTGCCTCAGAAACCAGCAGGAAATTAAAAATGCCGATGGTCATGACAATGACGGCCGTTATTCCGACCGCAAGAATTACTCCCAAGTTTTTCATAGTCATATCTCCTAATTTGCGCTTATCGGTTATTTGCCTCGCGATGGCATTAATCTATTAGTGACAAAACATACATAAAAGTAACGAATGAAAATAAAGCCTCCATGTTAGTTTCGGCATTTTAGGAAGTCGCGACAGCAAAATTCATCTTTGCCGTTACTTTCTTACCGATTTGGTCACTTCAATAATGGGACTGCAACAAGATCGACGAACTTGCTCGGTTCCGAGTTCCGGATGGAACGAAGAGAAAGAAGGGTCAACCTAATGATGGAGGTGTTTCCGGTGCGTTTACCCGCCAAGGATATCAATAGGCTATTGGAACTTTGGACGGATAGATAGCCGGTGACGTATCATTACATTGTGCTAGAGGAACTCAACCTGCTTAGGCAAGCAAAGGCGCTAAATGAAGAAGCATTGGCAGAGATACATGATATGTATTATCAAGGTATCTACCGCTTCTTTTCATTTCGAATGCCGGATTCTCAGACAGCCGAGGATTTAACCAGTGAGGTATTCTTACGCTTCCTTAGGGCCATTCGCGATAAACATGCGCCACCGAACACGATTCGAGCTTGGCTCTTTGGTGCAGCTAGAAACGTCGCCAGAGAGTATTATCGCCGGAGCAAAAAAACAGAAACCATTTCTATGACAGAGACCATACCAGGTGGAGATAGTTCCCTTGAGAGTGGCCTTTCGAAACGTATGGACATACAGGCATTAGGTAAGGCAATGGAGCGGTTGACCGAGGATCAAAGACATGTACTGGCCCTTCGCTTTGGGTACGGATTACCAATTCGTGAAGTTGCCGAGATCATCAACAAGAGCGACGCGGCTGTTAAAATGCTGCAAGCGCGGGCCATTGTGGCGCTAACCAACCAATTGGATCCTCAAAGGTAGAATCATGAACCGGCAGCTAGAAAATACCTTAATAGAAGCCCTTGATCTCTTAGACCAAGGGCTGCCGGTCGTAATGATATTGTCTAGATATCCGGATATGACCAATGAATTACGGCCGTACCTGGTGACAGCAGCGAAGCTAGCCCGCCAGGCCAAACCTTCCTCAGCCGCGGCAGAACAGGCATCGAAGCGCCAGTTTTTGCAGCAGGCTGTCGAGCTGCAGCATAAACCCCGGAAACCGGTAGCGGCCTGGTTACGACAGATTTTAGTATCCGCTGTGGCTGTCTTGTTGTTGATATTTATGGGCGGCGCCATGTTGATTTTTGCTTCCAGTGAAGCCATACCCGGGGATACGCTTTACAGCACCAAGCGTTTCTTGGAGATGGTACGGCTGACCTATTCCGCGAACACAGAAACCGCAGCCTCGATGATTGAAGGTTTCCGCCAGGAACGTGTAGATGAAGTGGCTGCTCTTCTATCTTTAGACCGTCATGAAATGGTGACCTTTAGCGGCACTGTTGAAAACCTCACTCCACAGAGATGGATTGTCGAGGGCATTCCCGTGGTTATCACCTCCTCAACTATCATCGCTGATGAAGTAGAAGCTGGTTTTCTGGTCCAGGTCACGGGAATGACTGCCGGCGGGGTTCTCCTGGCCGATCAGGTCGAAATCATCGTCGGTTTGCCTAAACCTGATCCTAATGTTCCTCCCCTGTCGATAACGCCATCACCTACACCGTCACCTTCACCATCGCCAACCGTCGAGCCTGTCAAAACCCCTGAACGTCCGGATATACTCCAACCGGACGACGATTCAGAAACAAACCCGCCGGCCCCGTTGCCTACTCCGACGGCCACTTTTGAAGATGGGTCAGCCGCAGACGACGTCGAACCTGAGAACGAAGACGATCCAAATGGCCACGAAGGCGATGGAGATGATCGAGGCCAACAAGCGGGGCAAGAGCATAGCGACAATACTCCCACTGATCAGGGTGGCGACGTCGAGCCTGAGGAGGATAGCGAACCCGATGGGGGCGAAGACGGTGGAGATGATCATGGCCAGCAAGAGGGAAAGGAAGATGGTGACAATTCTTCCAATGAAAAGGGTGACGATAGGGATGACCCCGATGATAGTGGGTAGGTAAGCACGAAAGCGAAGAATCGCACCATGATCGGGGATTTGGCGTCTTTTTAGCGGCCCGCCTTCTGATCCCACCCAATTTCTAATCGCCGTTACAGCCGTGGCCAATGGTCTGACCCTGGTATCGGCAAGTCAGAAAGCGTTCGGCCGTGTCCTGGGATTATCAATTGAATACGGTTCTGCTTCCCGAGACGTGCGCCCACATCATCAGATCTTCATCACCCCATAGCACTGCAATAGGTGATGCGGTCATCTTGTTCTCGATCTTCTCCAGAACCACCGTTTATGCATTATTGTCAACCCAGCTCTGCAGTCCACCCTTGTAAAAATCCGGCCGTTTCCCACATATCCATTGTTTCGCCGCCTGCGACAGCCCAAGCCGTTTCATCAGGAGATAGCACGGCGCTTGCCTCCTTTATCCGTTTTTCCACGACATCGGCAAACCAGCATGAGTTGGCAACAAAAGGATGTTGTTGGGCCAGGGTATAAAGTTCAACTGCGGATACAGCTTCATTATTAACGGCTTCTATGTAGGCCGCAGCGGCCAGGACATTGGCCATGTTTAAATGATCTTTGCGCTTGACGGCCGATTGCAGTTCAGACTGCAGATGTTGGCGAGCGGCGGGAAGAAAATCCAGCGCCGCTTCCGTCATAGACCAATACAAATGATTGCCGGCTACATAAGTCTGCTGGCCAACCGGTCGAGAGGGACAGAGCCTATCGCTTTGTTCAAGATATTCTTTGACCAATCTGTAATCACCGATAGCTAACTGAGTTTGGGCCAGCAGTGCCAATGCTTCACAAGTAAAAAAGAGATGTCCGTGTTGTTGGCTCAGGCGAAGCGCTATGTGGCCCTCTTCTTGGGCTTTTTCATAGCGACCTTCATGTAGATAGCTGAGCCCCAGACAAACATGGCAGCGGATTAAACCCCAGGTATAGCCGGATTCTTCATGCAGTAGCTTTTCCTCGGCAAGCAGCGTCCCTGCTTCCTTAAACCGGCCCGCGAAAAAATAAACCGTCTGCAATTTAGCCAGCCCATAAGAAAAATCACTCGCCGGCAATATTCGTGAGACCGCAATCGCGGCCAACAGACGCTTTTCTGCCTCTTCAAACCGGCCGGCTATCCCAGCGAGTTCCCCTTGTAGGAATTGGCATGCTACGACGCCTATCTGATAATTTAGTGTTTGCAGCAGCCTGATACTATCAACTAATAAAGCCTCTGCTGCGGCAAGATCACCCTCATTGCGCGCTGCCCGAGCCGAAGCCATTAGCGCTTGCGCTGCCAAGAGCCGGTCGTCTATTTCAAGCGCCAAATCATAACCCTGCTGCAGCAGTTGTCGCGCTTGCCTCGGTCGCTTCTGATATTGCCTGAATCCATCAATAAAGTATGAGAATGCCCGTTCTGCACGCGTATCACCCTGGTGTAAAGCAAGATCTGCCAGGAGCCTTTGACCTTCCGGCCACAGTTGCTCAGCTGCTGTGTCATGTCCTAACGCAAATAGAATGTCAACTTGTCGCGCTGTGATCCAGAACAAAGTACGTTTGCTGGTTTTAGGATCGGCCGCTAATTCCAGTCGCATATATTCATAGAAAATGTTGGCATCCATTGGACTGTTTTGTATTTCGTAGTAAAACGCGAACGTATCCAACACGGACTTAAAATCATCTGTCCTGCCCACATGAATAGCCTGGTTAATGGCTGCTCGAATATTATTCATCTCTAAATCAGTACCATTCTTTGCTTGAACGTATTCAGGTCCAGATAGGTTGGGCAACTGTTGAACAAACCAGTCGATGTAATAAGCGCTGTGACGATCGGGCACTGTTTTGTCTGTTAAGCGGGCTAAGCTGAATTGGCGTAGTAATTCGTGAACGTGATAGCGGTTTTCGTGGGCATCAAAACTTAATAAGGATTTATTGACCAAGGCGGCCAGTTCAGACAATGAGGCGTGAATAATGGACGCCGCCGCCTCGCGAGTAAAGCCGTCCCGAAACACCGCCAAGCCGGCCAAGACTTGCTGCAATTTCACTTCAAGCTGCTGCCAGGAGGTCTCAAAAACAGCCTGCATACTGCGATGGCGTACGGGCATATCGCGCATATCACTTTCCAGAAAGTCCAGATTGCGCTGGATTTCCAGCGCGATTTCTTCTAAAGTAAATAAATCCACCCAGGCGGACGCCAGTTCCAATGCTAGAGGCATGCCCTCCACCAGACGGCAGATATGGTCAAGAGTGCCCAAGCTTTCGCCCCTGGCTTGGAAATTTGGGTGCAGACGACGTGCCGCTTGCACAAATAAAGCCCGCGCATCACCCATATCGACCAATGACAATCCCTCAATACGATAGACCTGTTCCCATTGCAGCCGCAGGCGTTCACGGGAAGTAACCAGAATCTGCAGCAGTGGCGCAGCTTGTAATAACCGGCTAACCAAGTCACAGCCGTCCAGCAAATGCTCGAAATTATCTAAAACAAGCAATATCCGCTTAGCTCGCAAATAGTCAAGAAGCTGTGCTTCTCCCCGTTCCATTTGTACCTGCATCGCTTCAGCAATGGCCGGTACGATGCGTTCGCTCTCGTTCAAGCCGGCCAAAGGAACAAAAAAGACGCCTTGCGGAAAGCTGTGCTGCACAAGTTGGTATTCGGCAGCAGCAAGCGACAGGCGCGTTTTGCCCATACCGCCTTGCCCCACAATTGTCACGAGCCTTGTTTGGGGATCAGTTATTAAATCATCCAGAGCCGTCAGTTCCGATTGACGGCCGATAAAAGGTGTGGCTTGCGGCGGCAGATTATGTGGTGATTGGGCTGGAGCATCTAGCTTCAGTGCTTGCTCATCACCCCGCATTTCGCCCGAAAAACTGTCGTCACGAATGGTATCCACTAACACCTCTGTCGCCGAAGATGGGCCGATACCCAGTTCGTCTTGCAGCAGGTGTCGCAGGGATTGGTAATGGGAAAGGGCAGCGGTCCGACGGCCGCTGCGGGCCAAGATCATCATCAACTGCAGGTGTGCTTCCTCGTGCAGGTTGTCTATGTCGAGCTGCCGGCGGACAAGCGCTTCTGCCTGCGCAAAGTTTGCCTGCTTGATCTGTTCATCTGCCAGGCGTGCCAGCCCATTAAGGAGACGGAGGCGCAAACCCTCGCGACGGGTTTGGACCCAGTTTTCAAAATTAGGGCTGCCAGGCAGGTAGAAGCCAGTCAAAAAATCATCGCGATAGAGAGCAACGGCCGTTTCCAAATCTGCCAACGATGACGCTGCTGCGGTGCCTGCTTCAAATTGGGTGATGTCAAGCTGAATACGGCCGGCCGGATTAACTTGGATTGTCTTGCGGTCCGCCAGGATGAAAGGGATGACCTCGTCACCTGGGCCGCGCAGATTGGGAATCATCTGCCGTAAATGGTAGAGCGTATGGCGCAGGCTGCCCTGTGCAGATTTGGTCGGCAGCTCAGGCCAGAGCAAGGCCATCAAGGCCTCACGAGAATGAACCAGATCCCGTTCACAAACCAGGGCAACGAGCAAGGCCAGCACGGCCTTGGTGCGGAACCGGCTTAACGGCCTCTGACCATAAACAACCTTAACTGGCCCCAAAAAAGAAAGTGATAAATGAACCTTGTCCACGTTTAGCATTGTAAACGCAATGCCAACGATTTGTCCACACAGACGCCCACAGCCCAAACTCAGCCGTCTTGACAACTGCCGTTTTTGGATCTATCCTGCCCCTATGGGCAGAACGGTCGCCCGGCCTTTATAGCCGGCTGCGCTTTCGACCGCGGACGACAAAGGGAGCTGATCATGAAGAGTATCCTATGCTGCGGCAGTTCGAATACCTAGGGCGCAGTACCGGTGCACTTGTGGGAACATATCGAAAGGGTCAGCCCTGGCGAACGCTGGCCTGGCGTCCTGCAGCGCGAGCAGGGCCTTAATTTTGAAGTCATTACCGAGGGCTGCAGGTGACAGCCGTGTTGACCGTCGGCCAGGAAGGAGGCAGCTGCTACGCCGGTCCCTTAAACCTGTTCTTTCTCGGCGCAGGCCACCTGATCCCGCTCTTTGAGGCGCTGATGATCGCTCGCCGCGATCCAACGCGCGATGCCGTGCGCTGGCCCTTGATGGGCGGGGCTTTTTGGGGGGATGGTTTCTTTTGGCTGCGGCTTTGAGGCGATGGTTATGTCGTTTGCGTGAGGGGAAGGGAGGGACAAGCTGGAAAACTTATCCTACGGGGGGATGTTGAAGTAAGGAACGATGAAGAAACTGCTTGTTATCGGTGGGGCCGCTTTCGATACGCTGCATCTCCGCGACCAGACTATGAACACCGTCGGCGGGGCCGGCATTTACACGGCTATGGCAGCGCGGCGTGCCGGAACGGCCGTCTCCATTTTTGGCGCACGCCCGGTGCCCTGCCCGGCACGGCTGGGGCCGGTCGCGGAGCGGCTGGACGAGTGGTTCGGTCCCGTTATCGCTCCGGAAGCGATGCTGCGCTTCGAGATTTCCTATCTTCAAGGCAAAACGGAGTATCTGCGTGCCGATCTGGCGGCCGACAAGCTCCTTACGCCGGCGCTGCTGCCGGCTGATTTGTCACCTTATGAAATGGTCCATGTGACCCCTGTCGGTGACACGAAAGTGCAGCGGCGCTTCATCCGCGCCTGCCGCGAGCGCAGCGCGCGACGGATCTCGGCCGGCACCTGTCTGTTTATCGCCACCGAGCAGGCGGAGCTGGTGCGGCTGGCCATCGCCGAGACGGATCTCTTCTTCCTAAATGAGCTGGAAGCCACAGCCGTTTTTGGCTCCGTCGAGGCGGCGCGCACCGCGCCGGGAAAACTGCTCTTCGTCACGCTGGGCGAGCAGGGCGCACAGGTCATCCAGGGCGAAACGATGACGCTGATTCCCGCCGTACCCGGCGCGTGCCTCGATCCGACCGGCGCGGGCGACACTTTCTGCGGCGCGACGCTGGCCTTTATGGTGGGGCATGATCATCCGATCATGGCCGCCCGGCGCGCGGCGGCGCTGGCGGCGGAGATGATCGGCCAGGTTGGCCCGGCGGCGCTGCTCGCCGAGGAAGCGCCGCCAGAGATCGCCGTGGACGGCCGTGTGCGAGTCAACGAGGAGCAGGTGCGCCGAATCGCGGCGCTGATCGCCACCCTCCCGGAGATGACCCCATTCTCCTTCATCAGTCCCGAACTGCCGGCGGCGGGCGATGCGCACGCCCTCGATTACTTCTTCGCCGCGACCTTGCAGCAGTTCAGCTTCTGGTCAGCAAAAGACAGCCGATATCACCTGCCGCTGATCGCTGCAACCGGCGGCGTCATGCTCAAGGGCTCCGACTACCTATGGGAAGCATACCGGCGCGGGCTGGCCCAGGATCCCGCCTTCTGTTCACCGCAGCGCCAGGCCAATCTCAGCCGGGGTGAGATGGCGCGGCTTTTCCGCGCCGATGACGGGACGAATCCCATGCCGGCGCTGGATCTGCATCTGCAGATGGCGCGCAGTTACGGCCGTGACATGGCCGCGCTCAAGCTCACGCCGCGGCGGGTGCTGGACATGGCCCTGGATTCGGCTGAACCGCTGCAGACCTTCATCGAACAGCTCGATCAGATAGGGGGCTACAAAGAAGATCCGCTGCGCAAGAAGAGCAGCCTGTTGGCGATGATCCTCAACCAGCGCCCAGAAGAGTTCCTGCCCCTGCGCCGTGACGAAGAGATAGCGCCCGTGGTTGATTACCATGCCCTCCGCTCCTGCCTGCGCATTGGACTGGTCGATATCATGGACGAAGAATTGGTGGCGAAAATACGCGGCAGGGAGATCGTCTCCACCGAGGAAGAATGGGCCGTGCGCTATGCCGCCTATCTCGCCTATCTAGCGCTGGTTACCGAGTCCGGCAAGAGCACTGGTGCTGTCGACTGGTTTCTCTTCAGCGCCCGCAAGCGCTGCCCGGAGATAACGGAGCCCGAATGCGCCGTCTGCCCTGTGGACGGGGTCTGTGCCAAGCGCAAGGCGCTCTTCCAGCCAGTAATGCGCACATCCTTTTATTAGGCGCGCCGCTGCCGGATACTGAGTAGCGCATCTTCAGATGGACCCCATTCCCATACAAAGATGTAAAATACACAAGAGATGTTTGGCTGACTACGTGAGCACATAAGACAGCTTTCCGGCATAGGGGATCATGTTCAGCGCCAAGACAATCCTGCGTGAATCGACCGGCAGCAAGTGGACATTGTCAACCGTCAAGTCAGCCTGAATCGAAAGGCGATGAGCAGCACACTTGCACCGTAAAAGGAATACCGGCAGCGGTCGCAGCTCGCGGTGTATTGACCCTGGTCCCCATGTTCGCCGACCATACCGGATGGGGCTGGAGGCTCTTCTTGGGCATTATCAGAATCGTGGCCGGCTTTTAATTCGTCGGCCATCCCATTGCTGCCGGCATTGCGCTGCCAGCGTAAAGCGAAACTTTAAACTGCCGTGGCCGCGCCTGTCTGGGCGCGGTCTTTGATAAAGCCGCCAAATTTCCCTGTGCGCCAAGGCAAACGCCTTTGAGCCAGAAATTTGGCAGATTTTGCTGTTCGATCGTGGAATGTCCCGGTTGTAAACCGGACGTTTGTACATATAAGGCGGCTTGTGCCAACTACAAGCCGCTTTTTTCTTTACTTAAGGTCATCCAACGGGAATACCCAATGCCCACCAGGAGTAAAAGCGCCGCGGTCAGCCCGGCCACGATTCCCGCTCGCTTCACCTGCCAGTTCGCTTCCTCCGCTGTCGAACCGCGATCGATAAGCGTCCACTTCAATAACGTTCCGCCATCAACGACCGGCAGGGGCATCAGGCTGCCGGCGAACAAGAAGCCGTGGCTGGCGCAGGCGATATCGGCCAATTCACGCCCCGCCGTACCCTGCTTCGTGGCACAGCGCAGAATCAGGCTCAGCAAGAAGCCCAGCCCACTGAAGATGGGCCCGCCAATGGCGCGCATGCGGTGGGCATCAGGCGAGACATCGTCGTCGAAATAGATGGTGCGCGGCATGTCCGCGGCGAGCCTGATCTCATCCATTGGCGCGCCGGCCAGCCTGGCGCTGATGGTATGGGCCAGGGCGTGGCCGACATCGGCCGTAATCGGGATGGGCAGCGCCGCCGTTCCCAGCAGCAGGCAGTCAGACCAGCACCGCTCCGGCCCGCGCCGTTTGGCAAGCCAGATCAAAGCCGGCCAGCTGCTGAGCCACATCGGCCAGAATGAGCGGCGCGCTTTGACCGGCACTCCGTTGGCGAAAAAAAGTATCCTGGCATCTTCCCAATCTTCTTTCATGGCTGCTCCTCCAAATATGCAGCTCCTTAAGCTGCTTGCGGAAACCGGCACCTGAGGATGCCTACTAAAAGGCTGCCGGGGTGACGGCCGTTTCCAAATCTGCCAACGATGACGCTGCTGCGGTGCCTGCTTCAAATTGGGTGATGTCAAACTGAATACCGCCGGCCGGATTAACTTGGATTGTCTTGCGGTCCGCCAGGATGAAAGGGATGGCCTCGTCACCTGGGCCGCGCAGATTGGGAATCATCTGCCGTAAATGGGAGTGCGCATGGCGCAGGCCGCCCTGCGCAGATTTGGTCGGCAGCTCAGGCCAGAGCAAGGCCATCAAGACCGCACGGGAATGAACCAGATCCCGTTCACAAACCAGGGCAATGAGTAAGGCCAGCACGGCCTTGGTGCGAAACCGGCTTAACGGCCTCTGACCATAAACAACCTAAACTGACCCCAAAAAAGAAAATGATAAATGAACCTTGTCCACGTTTAGCATTGTAAACGCAATGCCAACGATTTGTCCACACAGACGCCCACAGCCCGTCTACGACCGCCTGTCACACTGGTTACAAGTGACGCTAAAGGACGGCAAAGATGAAGCAATTATTGTGTGGCCTTGTGCTGGTGGGATTGCTGGCAGGATTCATTAAAGACAGAGGCCGCTGCCGGCAGCCGTGGCCCTGGCAGGAAGAGGCATGTGCGGCAAGAGAAGAAGCGATTCTAAATGCGACCGTGCGCATTGTTTTCCATGGTTCAATTGAACGAGAAGATGGCTATGATACAAGAGAAATCAAAGGGACAATCAGCCACGCCACGGTCATTGATGGTCGCTACCTGCTTACCCACAATCATTTTGGCATCCCTCTGTCGCAGATACAGACATACAATCGCTATGCCCAATGCAGCTTTTCAGGCCTTTCTGTTTATCGGCTGGATGGTTCGCTGGTCGTAGATCATGGTCCACTCGAGTCCTTTGTGGTCGTCAGTGAACGTGGAGAAACGGTCGTACTCGATTTTGGCGAAGTTGCAGGAGAGGGTTTTTTTACCCATGCCTCTGTTAACTCGGCGGCAGTTGCCAGGGCCGGCAGCACTCGTTTGACACCAGGAACAGAAGTGGCCTTGATAGATTGGGATGGAGACGGGCATACGGAAGTTGTTTGGGCTCAAGTGCAATCAGTTTATGAAGACAAGGGACTGCCGCTCATGCGCATCGATCGTTTTGTTGAGCTTGGCGCTTCCGGTGGGGGTGTGTTTTTGGACGACCAGCATATTGGCAATACATGGGCTCGGGTCACTGAAGCTAATCTTATTAGAAAACAACATACGCGCGTTGCCCTCAACGCCTAGATTTGAGACCCGGTACCGGCCGTCATCGGCAGTTTTACCGTTTAGTTTGCCGGGTAGATTAGGGTTCCAGCGCTGGACCCATACACTTGATGGCCTGCTCCTGATAGATCTCCCTGGACACTGTCTGAAAAATGGGTTTACCGTTCAAAATGATTGGTTCTCGCCAACCTTCGCAACAGAAGCGAGACATTGCCAGATAAATCAGCGGCTCGCTGGTGTCAGGCAGTTCTTCATAATCTTTGCTCTGACGACGATAGTTGTTCAACCAGCGAAAGGTTCGTTCCACCACAGAACGGCGAGGCAGAACGTGAGAGTCCTTGCTGTCATCAGCTCCCTCAGCCCCCTTGCCAACTGTCTCCTGTCCATCGCCGGCGCCATCGCCATTCCTTCCCGCAGCGGAGCCACCCACACCGAACTTAATGAGCTGGTTGGCATGTTGTCACGACAGACAATTGGTCTTTTTACAAAGCTCCCCACCGGTCTGGCTCTAGCTGCAGCTTTCTATAATCTGGGCCGTCTGCTCCACCTCAGCCGCCATCTGCAGCCGCTCAAAACATTCGCGAGCCGTCCCTAGCTTCTCAAGCCCCTCTGACACCTTCTGCTCCTGGCACAACACCTGCCCATAAATGCGGTACAGGTAAGCGCCGATGAACTCATCTCGTGACTGCGCCGCCGCCCTGATCCCCGACTGAAAAACATACTCCGCATCCGCCACCCTATCCTGTCTATACCGCACCTGCCCTAGCGTATAGCACGCATACGGCTGTACCCGTGGATTTTCAGATTGGATCGCGCGCAATGCGAATTGCTCGGCCAGTTCCAGTTGTCCAGTCTCGTAGTACGCCTCGGCCAGATTGCTGCTGACATAGGCAATTCTCGGTTCATGGCTAATATTTTCGAAAAAGCGTAGAGCCGCTGCCAATGGCTCTATCGCCTCCTCAAACCGGCCCTCATTGAGATAAAACCCAGCGAGCTCCGCTCGAATATGCTCCAAGCTCAAGCGATCGCCAGTGCGCTCAAAATAAGCCATCGCATCTTGCGCATATATCCTTGCCTGCTCAAAATCCCCATGGTTTCCGGCAGCAATAGCCAGAAACTGATCGCTCAACCCCACCCGCAAATCATCGCCAGCCGCCGCTGCAATGTGGCGCGCCGCCTTCAAATGATCTTGGGCCTGCGAGAACCGCCCTTGCGCCGATTCAATCAACGCCTTAAGTCGCTCGATCTCGAACTGCGCCAACCTCGTTTCACGCTCGGCCAAATCTATGTCTGCCCGCTCAATATACATCTGGCCTCGCTTGCGGTGCAGCAAGACAATCTGGCTGGACAATTCGCCAAGCACTGAGATAGCTTCATCATACTCAGCAAGTGCGCCGTCAATATCGCCGCGGATAAGCTTGGCTTGTGCCCACTGCTCCATCGCCTC
This sequence comes from uncultured Chloroflexia bacterium, assembly GCA_963807975.1. Lineage (GTDB taxonomy): Bacteria > Chloroflexota > Anaerolineae > Promineifilales > Promineifilaceae > JAACFF01. The sequence continues at coordinate 485,732 of CAWEDV010000001.1, forward strand.
GGCTGTTATCTTCTCGTCCAGATGCCAGCTGTAGCTGTCTATGTCCTCCAAAACTTTAGCCGCATCGCCATGCAGTAAGCTAAGCCGATCGCGGATGACTTTCAGTTTTTTAGCAGCAGACTCTTTCAGTCCAGGGGGTTTGGCCTCTCTGAATAAGGAGTATGCCGCGCCCGCCTTGCCTTGCTCAATTTCCACGGCCTGTCGTTCGTACCATAAATTGACCGCAGCCTCGTACTCTTCTGCCTGCCAGAGATGATATGCCGCCTCAGTATACTGCCCGCGCTCCGCGCGCAGAAGAGCGCCCTCCTGGTGCATAATCGGCCGCTGCTGGGGCGGCAGTTCATCATAGACCAGCTCTCGGAAAAGCGGCAGGAGCGACACGCCACCGCTTGCGTCGAACTTCACTAATCTGCGTTCATTTAGTTTTTCTAGCGCCGCCTGTCCCTGCCACACATCGCGCGGCGCCATCGATCGAAAGATCGAAAGAGCCATGAGTAGCTGCTTTTCGCCTTTGTCAAGTCGTTTCCACAGCCGGCTGAAAAGCGGCTTGATCGCCGGCGTTCGTCCAAGGGTAAGATCCGCCGCTGCATCCACACTTTGCTGCAGCGCAATGTACAGTTCCAGGAATCGCGGGTTGCCGCCAGTATGCCTATGAATTTCTTCAATGCTCACATACGTTTGCACGCCCGCGTTGTGCAGCATTTTCGCCGTGTCTTCCCGGGTAAGCGGCTGCAGTTCTTCGTGCAGTTCCGTGTCGATCAGGCCTCGTTGGCCAATAAGCAGCAAGGGTGCCAAATCTCGCAGGCTTTCCAGCAGTTCGAGTATCTGCTTGTGCACCCCATGCCGCGGCTGCGCGCTTTCCGTATGTAATAGATCGACCTCATCAAAGCAAAGCAGCACAGGCAGCCTGCTGGCGCAGGCCAGATCCTCACGCAGAAAGCCGGTCAACAGTTCCAGGTTGTCCAGAATCGTCTCATTGGCCATGAGCTGCAGCCACAAATTGGTGCACCCTTGCTGCTGTAAGAAATGGGCCAGGCTGAAAACAACGCCGGCCAGATCATCTGTCAGACCAGGCCGGAAGGTGTACCAAAAAAATGCGCTGGATGGCCATTGTTGGGCAATATGCGCCCCAAGCGATGTCTTGCCAATGCCCGCCTGCCCGGTTAGCGTTATTGAACGGCCGTGTCCCAGATCCGCCGCACATTGCTCGACTACTCGCTCACGACCGATCAGAACGGGCGGAAGCGGACATTCCAGTCGCAGGCTGGGACGCGTCACCCGCAGCAGCGCTTCCGCTAATTTCTCGCGCGCCATTTGCAGGTGCACAAAGAAACGCGTGGCGCTGACATTGAGCAAATCATACATCGCCCCAACCGTATTGGGCGCGCTGCTTGGCCGAAAGTAACGCCGTAAATACCGTAGATCAAGCAGCAGGAAGAGATAGCGTGGGCCATACAGCTCCTCTGCCCTTTCCTCATCAACCAGCCTTAACAGCCCGTTTCGCGATTGTGGCAGTTCGCCAAGCCACAAGGAGTCCGCCGCCTGTTCGATCGCCCGCTGCAAACCCTCTCCGCGACCAACCGCCGATTCCGGCTGCTGCACTTGCTGCAAGAGAGTCCCCAGGAAATAGGGTGTAGCCAGAGCAGAGTGCTGCCCCAGCCACAACGGATCTTGGAAATGCTTTAAAGCATAGCTCACAGTCCCTGTAAACTGTTCTTCTGGTTTAGTGGTCAGCCTTTGCATCATAAGCCAAAGCAATCGTATTAGGATTTCATTTAATCAGATTCTTTTTCCAGTATAACAGATCTACATGTCCACGTGTTCGCGAATTGGTAATCAGAGACTCGATCGTTCCATAGCAAGGATCGCATCATGATGGGTCATTCCCACGTGATCGGATATCCATCATCTTACTCAAAGGAGTGATTCCAGCCATTACGCTCTCGATAAGACTGGGTCAAACTTTGCGGGCAATGCTGACTTTGGAAACATCCACCGGGAGAAAGTGGGCAGGATACGGGATTTTTGGTTGCGTCCCTATGTTATTATGATAGGGAAGTCAAAGATAAGTGATACACCGTTGATTACCAAAGGGGAGACATAATGAACCAAAAAACAATCATTTGTAATCTGATCATTTTAGCAACGGTCGTGATCTCATTTGCCGCCTGCAGTGCCGCCGAGCCTGAGACGACCTCGGTTTTTACTCCGATCGAAGTCCAAGACAATATTGCGTCTGAAGAAACCGAAGGAGAATCTGTTACTGAAACCCAGGTGGTTGTTGGGGTACCGGACACCGTAGATGTGACAGAAGCAATACCAGTTTGGGAAATTTGGGACAGGACTCGAAAACCTGACAGCGACGACTGCGAAAATCCCGTGATCCCATATGCGGAAGAAGATGAGGGTTTTGGGCAAATACCTCCCGGAACAATCACGGAAGACGGCACACGCATATTTTGGACAATTTATGTCGACGCTTTCGACGCTTTAGACATCGAAGAGGTCGCCAGGAAAGAACTATCAATATGGGATATCGAAGACGGAGAACCGCGTTGTCTTCTAAGTAAGTCGTTTCCCTTGAGAGTAAGTTCTTGCACTGGGGGATCAGGGCAAGCCACCCTGAATGACCAGAATGATATATCGCTCAGCAATTGTTATCTCGAAATCAAAGATGAGGGCCTAAGCGCACAGGCTGGAGCCTTCAGAATCAATTTGGAGGAGCGGCTTGCCGTCTCCAAAGCTCTTATTGGTGGCGGTGAGATTGAGGGTGAACAACAAGTTCTGGACATCAAAAACTACTTACAAAGAATTGAAGACTGGCAAGGAATCCCGGTCGATAGCGGCACGGATAATTGGCGCCCTGAGGGAGTACTGAAGATATTGGACAGCCAATTCTTGTCTCAGGAAGACGCTGGTTTGTATTTTTACGCTGGTGAGAATGTCCGGCTTGATGTGCAGTTCAGGACAGACACTGTTGGCATACAACCTCTATTCTACCATCCGCAGTTCTTCGCCTCCGATGCAGAACAGGCTGCCGATTTGACTGTACAGGGAGCCGTAAAAGTAACGGAGGAATTTGCTGATTCAGGTCGGGATGAAGAACGGACCATCTCATGGCAGATAAGAGCCGATGAGAGTCTAAATCTACTTACAGATACATTCAAAATCAAGGGCATAGATCCTATCGACCAACTGCAATATCTTATGGCTCGCCAGGATCAAAATTTGGAGGAGTGCCTCAAACAGCATCAAACGGAAGAGTGTCTTTTCTGGGCAGAACCTCAATTTGATTTTAATTCGTCATACTGGAATTTAGTGGACCTCCGCTATGAACCATTGAATAACCTGGGACGCAAGGACGATCAAGCACTCCACCTGTTTTCAACCGGACCAACAACATTCACTGTGGGTCTTGATCCAAATCAGCCTGGAAATATGCTTTCTGGTCAGATTCGAAGCATCGAATTTGATCCCAATGCTTCATGCTACGGATGCGGAAGATAAGCACAATCCTCTCAACGCCGACTGCCAAAGGCCGGACTCGAATCGAGTCCGGCCTTTTTTGATCTCATAGTCAACTCGGGACAAACCCTACCAGCCACGGGACTTTACCATCTCGCCTGACCTTACCCTGAAACTATAGGCCCTTTGCGGACAACCGCTCGGGGCAAAGGGTGGGAATGGCGAACATGGATTACAACCTGCTTCCTGAAAGGAATCGAAACCCGCTTCTTTGGCTGGCAGTGCCCATATTGCTCATCGCCGGGCTGACCCCCTTCCTCACCGGAGGGCGGGAACTGCGCCCAGCCGCCAATTTCGCGGCAGCCGGCGTCACGGCCGTCCAAGAGCAAATCCTGGCCAGCACCCTGCAGCTTGAACTTCAAGCCAATAGGCCGGGCGCCTTGCCCACAGACGTTCCCAAAGTAGCAAGAGCTTTGGGCACCCTGGTTGAGAGCGAAGGCCAACGATTCATTCTGACCCACAATCACTGGCCCATGTCCGTGGTCGAAGTGCAGTGCCTTCTGCTGCGTGATGCAGAGGGTGAGTTAATTCTAACTCTCGACCGTGCCACTTTTCTTTCCTTGGTGCGCTATCAGGATGAAGGCACACTTCTACTGGCGGCGCCGCCCGCTTTGTCAGGCGCCGCAGCCGCTCCGCTAGGCGACAGCAGCCACGTGCAGACGAGTGACAGTTTATGGTTTGCAGCGCACAGCTCAGAGCAGGATCGGGAGCTTGTCGTGACCGCAGCGCAAGCAGTGCGCAGCGGCCGGGTAGATATGCCGGGCACCCTGCGCCTAAAAGGGCCAGAAACGGCCGTTGACCATGGCGATTCCGGCGGCGGCGTCTGGCACGATGGCTACGTGGTCGGCAATATCTGGGCCTTCATCACCACGCCCCAGCTGACGCCCGAAGTCCAGCAAGCCCTGGTAGGGGAGCCTCGTAAAATGAGACCTAGCGGCAACTACCTGGCGGCAAAGCTGCCCCGCTATTATCCGCCAAACACGCCTTTGCCTGGGCAGTCTCGGCTGACCGCCAAAGGGCGGCCTTATGAAAGTGGATTACTGCCCTAGGTATTGGCGAGTTACCAGACCTCTCCAACCAAGCAGTAATTGCCCTCCTCCATAATAGAAAGAGCCGGATTAACAAGTCCGGCTCTTTCCCTTGATAAAGAGTATCCCTTTCCTCGTTCCCTATTAGATTTCATCAATATGCTCCTCAAAATAGGCCTTGTACGATGCCAAAAAGGCATTCCCCGTATTCGAGCTGCCCAAATTTCGATAAAAGAAACCCAACAGTCCAGAAGCCTCGACGTCACTCACGACCATGTGATGCATAACCAGGCTGTCACTTGTAGTGAATTCGTGCACAAAGTGCGACTTCGCCGTTATCTTCGAACCCGCCTGGTACTCTTCATCAAGCTCCAAAACCACCCGCTTATCCAGGTTGAGTAAGGTAATATTCGTCCGCTTCATGAGCCCTTCGTTGGTTTTGATGGTCACAAAGTCTTTCCCCTGTTCTACCAGCTCGACACTCGTCATCCCTGGCATATGGCCGACGACCCCGACAAAATGCTCTCCGAGATTTTCGAAGGCATTCTTCACTTGTTGAATACTACATTTAATCTCGCTGCTGCCTTCAAACCAAATAGACATGGTCGCTCCTTCATGAATAAGAAATACCGCCAAGACAAAGCAAGTATAGGTGCATATTAACCGCGGTCAAATCATGCCCAGCTGAGTAATGTTTTCTTCGCCATTACGATATCAACCGGCAGTCTAAACATAGACATTTCTGTCACACTTTCAGTCTGAAAGCCGGCATCTTCAACTGCATACTGGACATAAATAGGTCAACAATCAACATACTTGGTGAACTTGTCGGGCGACCATTCATAAAGGCTGACCACCAGACCATCCTTCTCCTTCTTTGCCATGGCTACAATACAGATACGTCCATCTGCTCGAAGAACGCGCCGGCACGCTTGCAGCACGACCGGAATTTCCGGTATATCGAACAATTCAAGGGTGAAACTCATGTAGATTGCCTCAATGAAGTGAACTTCAAACGGCAGTTTCGTCGCATCCCCACATGTCAACTCGACACTCCCGGCTCCGCCAGCCCCTCATGCTCACACTTAGACAATTTTCAAGCTGTAGCTTGCGCCGCCATCGCCTTAATAATTTCCGCGCAGCCCCCAGCGCGCAGATGAGCGGCATGGTCGTCGATATTCTCAAATTTCCGTCCGGTGATTTCGGAGCATTCGAATTCATAGTCGGAGGATTCCACAAATCTATCAATCGCATCCATAGCTTCCGGACTTTGTAAATCAAGTTCAGGGCTTCCATCCTGGCTGCTGTTCATAGTGGTGATCCAGATCGCGGCACCCAATGCTCCGCAGGCAGCACCGCTTAAGCCAATACCTCCCGCAAATCCCGCCGCCATGACCGTATGCATATCGGATACAGCCATCTATTGGGCCAACACTGCCGCGCAGCTTACCGGAGCGGAGGGAATCTCACCAAGCTCTTCGCTAAGCGCCGTATCCACGGCATCATATGCATCCGGAGCATAACGCGCGGCCAAACGGAAACAGCCTATAGGCCCGCCTTTTGCCAGAAGCTCTAGGACCTCCTTCCCCTTTATGTCTTGCCAATCCAGCTCAACTATATCCACGCAATTTGTTACATTTTTGGTGTGTGGTCGGAAGGATTCCAAGATCCTTTGGACGGCCACAATTGCCGCCGTTTCGGCATACGCACCAGAGCCAAAACGGCGGTACGCCTCCGCCCCCGCAGCAAGTGATGCCCCCAAAGCATGCCGCACTGGAAACCATGCTGCATGAGACCGCCTGCGAGCGGCGCCGAAGCTTCCTCAGATCCCCACCATCCTACGGTCAATATCGAAATCATGATCTGACCATCAAGTGACAAAAGTCATATCTTGCTGATAATTATGTAACTATTCACTGGTTTTGGAAATCTTCTTTGTAATTCTCCTCCCAAAATTTACCTTACTCCTGCAGCCTCTCAATCATCTGCTCCGCCTCACTATCCACCTCCGGATCAAGGCCAATTTCCCTTGCCTTTTCCAGATCAGCGAGCGCCAGCTCATCTTCGTTAAGATCATAGTAGGTGATACCCCTGAGATAGTGCGCCATGGCATTATTGGCGTCAATAATGATCAGTTGATCAAAATCTAGTAGCGCTTCCTCTAGCTTCCCAGATGAGGCCAAAACAATACCCCGGAACATCAGAGCTTCAATATTTTCTGCATCGAACACAAGCACGGTGTTGAAATCTGTCTGCGCCTCATCAAAAAGCCCTAACATCAGATACGTTTGGCCGCGCATCAAATGCGCCTCAGCTTGAAAAGGCTTGCGCTCAATAGCCGCACTGAAGTTGATCACCGCTGATTCGAAGTCCTCTTCCAACAAATTGACCAGTCCCTTATTCAAATATTCTTCGTACGTCAGTTCAGGCTCTTCCTCATCCGCAGTTTCATATAGGCCACCTAAAACAGTTGAGGAAAGATCCACCGCTTCACCAGTGACAGGTCTCCAGGCTGGCGTCGAGTCTACATCGGGACCAGACGTCAACTGCACCTGCTGCGATCCATCCGCATTCATGAGGAATAAATCGAAGTCACCTTCACGATCGGACACAAAAACGATAAAACGGCCGTCTGGCGACCAGCTCGGGTACATGTCATCAGCCGGATCATCCGTCAACTGCTGTATGTCCGAACCATCGGAGTTCATCACATAGAGATCAGCCGTTTCCCCCTTGAACGAACTAAAAACAATCTTCTGCCCATCAGGCGACCAGACCGGGTAACCGTCACTGCTCATCTGGCTCGTCAATCGTTCCTGCTGTGACCCATCCGCCTTCATCTTGTATAGCTGGTCATTGCCATCCCGGTTAGAAGAGAAGGCGATTTCAGAGCCGTCTGGCGACCAGGAGGGAAAAATGTCATGGGTGGCCTCGTTTTCGCTCGCATTGCTTAGTTCTCCGCTGGCTACGTCCAACAGATAGATATCCCATTGGTCACCCTCAGAATAATCAAACGCGATCTTGCTGCCATCCGGCGACCACGCTGGAAAAGAACCATCAGCTTCGCCGTGGGTAATCTGTCGTTTGTTTGACCCATCAGCATCCATGATCCACAGATGATTCCTGACCTTACTGTTGCCGTATACAATTTTCAGTCCATCTGGAGACCAGGCCGGAAAAAAATCTTCCCAGGGATCGAGGGTTAGGCGGGTCAGATCTGAACCGTCAGGCTTGATCAAATAGATATCAGAATTCCCATTTCTGGTAGACGTAAAAGCGATATAGCTGTCCATCTCGGCCACGTCAATAGATTCCGCCTGTTCCCACTCGCGCAGTTGGGTTTCCGCCTCGGCTTTCATATCTGGCGGCAAACCCAGCGCCAGCCCCTTTTTCACATCCGCAATAGCAGCTTCCCGTTCACCACGCTCAGCCAGTAGCGCGCCACGTACATGGAAAAGCATACCGTCCTCTGGATTAAGCTCCAGAGCCTTATCACAGCTCACCAGAGCTTCCTCAGCATTTCCGCTCATCGCCTGCGCCAGGCATATTCCTTGCTGGGCCATCCCATTTTGCTCGTCGATCTGCAGCATACTTGAGAAGTCCGCAATCGCCTCCGGATAGTGGGCCATCAACATATGCATGCCCCCACGCTTCAGGTGCGCATCCAGGTTCTTGGGATCGAGTTCCAAGGCACGGTCGTAGTCAGCCAAGGCCTCTTCATTCCGGCCCAACTGCGCCATGGCATTGCCCCGTCCCAGATGGGCCATGCCGGCTCCATCGTCCAAAGCCAGGGCCTGATCATAACTCTCCAGCGCCGCGTCCGGCTTCTCCAACATCAGCAGCGCCATCCCGCGATTTACGTGAAAACCTACGTCCCTAGGATCAAGTTCGATCGCCTTGTCAAAATCTAACAGTGCCTTCGCCGGCTCCACAGTTTCCACATAGACCAACCCGCGCGCGCTGTATCCCGCTGCATTCTCTGTATCAAGCGCTATGACCTGGTTGAAATCCTCTTCAGCGGCATCTAATTGCCCGCTGTCATAGTGAACCAACCCCCGGTTGAAGTAGGCATTCAGGAGATTGGCTTCCAGCACGATAGCCTGGTCTAGATCGGCCAGCGCCCTCTCAACTCGCCCAAGCTCAAACTGAGCCAGCCCCCGATCAGAATATGCCATCGCCATCTCCGGATCCAGCTCAATAGCCCGGTCAAAATCGGCTATCGCATTCTGCAATTCGCCAAGTCTGGCGAAGGCAATCCCACGTCCTTCAAACGCGAACGCTGATGCCGGATCAAGCTCAATTGCTTGCTCAAATTCGGCCAGAGCAAGGTCAAATTTGCCCGCATCAAAATAGTCCCGCCCCTGCTTCTGATGCTCGCCGGCAGACGGCGTCGCTGTTGGCGCCGCCGTCGCTGTTGGCTCGCTCGTGGTGGGACTGGGCACAGCCGTTTCCGTCACCGCTGCTTTCCCAGACGCCGATTCGCTTACCATCGCCGTATCTGCCGCCTCATCCCCCTGACAGCCCATCATCGCCGCAGTGAGAATCAAGACCAAAACCGTCAGAAATCTGTGAAACTTGTTGCTCATGGCCCCGTCTCCTTTACATCCACATCTTGCTGGACGCACCTACACTATACCATAGGAACCCTGCGCACCTTTCGCATTCCTATGCGAATCTCTGCGCCCCCCAATCACCAATCACCATCCACCATTCACCATTTCCCAACCAACCATTCTCACCTGCTCCAAACTCCGCTGCAATCTCCAAAGCGACCAAAAAAGCTGCACCTAGGAGGAAAAATGGCCCAACCCAAATCAAGAAATTTCATGTTCCTGCTCATCACCTCTCTTCTTGCTTTGAAAATAGCTGCTGTTGCTAACTCAGCAGTGGTTTCTGCCGGCAGATCCCCATCATCTCACCTACAATATCGACATTATGATCTGACCATCAAGTGACAAAGGTCATATCTTGTTGAAAAATCTGTAACTACTCAATTGTGGTGGAAGTCTTCCTTGTGTAATCGGGGACCTGGTTTTTTAAACCTTGACCTGTTTGCATAGCTTTGAATGGAATCAGCATTGATGGCTTAAGTTCACGCATAGCAGAATTTCTTTGGGCGCAAACTAATTGTATTTGAATGCTCGTAGGGACAAGTATTAAAAGCGGATCTGGACGATCCCGTTTTACTTACCTGAGAATGACTCCCCCCACTCTCAATTATGCAATGCGCTGGTTGGCAGTATTGCACTCCGCGTTTTTTCTGATTTCGTGGCCAGTCTGCTAGATAGGCTATTGACCGGTCAACTGCCTGGCAATATCCCTGTACTGTTCAGTCAGCGGGTGATTAGGATAATGCAGGACAAAGATGCCGCTGCTGGCCAGATTCATCATTTCCTCACTGTGTGGCAGAACTGCTCCCACCTGGCATTCAAAGGCTTGTTCTACGCGCGTCCTGACTTCGGCAGTGTCGAAAGCCGGAGGTGTCTTGTTGACGATTAAAGTCAGGCGCGGCACATCCAGCGAGCGCGCGACTTCCACGGTCACCCCTGTTCCTTCATAGTCCTGCTGATCAGGACGCATAATGATTGCCAGGCTGTGCGAAATAGCGATCGAAAAGAGGGTTTCCTCGTTCAGACCAGGATGCGTGTCGATCATAAGTACGTCTAGCTTCAGCTCTCGAATCAAGCTGCGAAAACCTTCCGTAAGCAAGCCGACATCGTATCCTTCGCGCAAAACATTGACTATTTCGTCGGCGCGAACGCTGGAGGGAATGAGGTACAGCTTGCCCATCGTGTCCCCCTCAAGGATCGAGGTAACATCATGCGCCGCCTGTTCTATTGGACACCGTCCCCACAAGTAATCATTTAACGAATAATCTATTGACGCGCCCGCCAGGCCAAAGAGAATGTGAATACCGGGCGATTGTATATCCGTATCGACAACGCCGACGCGCTGGCCCTGACTTGCCAGAACAGCCGCAATATTGGCCGTGGTATTGGATTTTCCAGTGCCACCCCTGAACGAGTGAACGCTTATAATCTGTGACATCGTTTTTCCTCCTTGGTAACGCGAATCGTTTGTTGACTGATTTGCCTTTTAATCATCTACTCTTTCCAATTTCTGGCGAAGATCGCCGGCCTGGCCTCGTAGTTGTTTGAAATAATCGCTGCCCGTAATTTGATCGACTTGCTTAGCCTGTTTTCCCTTGTCGATCTCAATACGAAGTTCGGCTACCTGCTGTTTTAGTCGCCGCTCTCGCTGATAGAACTCGCGCGCCATCTGTTGGAATACGCGTGTCAGTTGCCCCAGGGCATCGGTTCGTCCTGCCACATCTTCTAACGAATCCGGGTCAAAGGAATCATCTTCCAATGCGGCGGCAGCAGCGGTAAGGCGATCGACCTGGCGCAGGTACGCCTTTTCCTGGTCACGGAAGCGCTTTTTCTCCAGGCAGGTGTCCACCCGGGTCTTCAGGAAAACCGGGTCGAACGTCTTGGGCAGATAATCTTCCGCGCCCATCTGAATGCCCTTAACAATGCTCTCCATCTCCTGCATGGAGGAAATAACCAACACGGGAATATCGCGCAGCTCGCTGTCACTCTTCATCTGCTGCAGCACCTCGTAGCCATCCATCACAGGCATCATAATATCCAGCAAGACCAGGTCAAATGGCTTGGCGCGCAGCATCTCCATCGCTTCGAGACCATTCTCGGCCGTTTCAACCTCGTGGCCCTCTTTTTTGACGGCAAATGACATTTTCAAGCGGTTGGTTTTGTGGTCGTCGACGACTAGAATGCGTCCAGGTTGTGTTTCCATTTGTGATGTCCTTACTTAGTAGATGGCCTGAGTGCCGGTCGCGAGCGATTCCAATCATCCAGAGCAGTAAACCAGTGCTGGATATCGCTGGCAATGTCAGGTGCGGCTTTATAGACTGTCTCTAGCAGCTCCTGCAGCAGATCGGGGTTGCGTCCGATTAACAATGCCATAGTTTCCATATTAATTAGTGCGTATTTTGGATCCCAGCCATCCGCTGTTGAGATGGCGACCGCCTCCGGGGCAGGTTCCACCGTTGGCGGCGGATCAAGCAACGCAACCGCCGTCTCTGTTCCTTCAGGCTCGCTCTCCGATCCGAGACTATCTTCGGGAGGTTGCTCTCCCTTCGCCAAAAACAGAGCAATTCTGACACGTTCATATTCAGCAGCTATTTGCTCAACCAGCTTTGCGCTGCCATCCAAACGGCCGTCCCGGCCCAGATCCTCAAGCTGTGCACACAATCGGGCAAACTCAGTCGCGCCAAAATCATTGCCGCTTGATTTTAAGGTATGGGCACTTAGTCTAAGAGCGGCACTGTCTCCGTTTTCCAAACCATCGCCCATCTTGTCCAGCAAAGGTGGCGCCTCTTCCAGGAAGCTGTCGATCAACTCTTCCAGCAGCTCCCGTTCTCCGCCGACGACTTCTAGCAGCATGTCGAGAGCATCTTGATCGAGCACATTATCAACTGCGGCAGCCTCTCTCAATTGCTCAGCTTGACCTCGGGCGACACCCTCAGCCGCTTCCGCGAGCGGATCTTGGGCACTTGGCTTGCTATTTTCAAGCGCTGCGATCAAAGCCTCAACCCGAATTGGCTTGCTCACATAGTCATTCATTCCCGCCGCCAACGCCATTTCCCTGTCACCGGCCATGGCATTGGCCGTCAAGGCCACGATAGTGGGCTCAAGCGCATGAGATTTTAACTTTCGAATTTCACGCGTGGCTTGCAGTCCATCCATTTCCGGCATTTGCATGTCCATCAGCACAACATCATACGTTTGGCGCTGCACTGCCTCCACCGCCTCCAGACCATTGGCCGCTACGTCGGCGCGATAGCCTAGCTTCTTGAGCATCATTAGCGCCAGTTTTTGGTTGGTAACGTGATCTTCTGCAAGCAGAATCCGCAGCGGATGGCGTTGGGCCATCTCCGGATCAAACAATTTCTTCGCAGCCGATTGCGGAGCGGCAGCGCGCACAGACCCACCCTGAAATACGTCGACCAGCGTATTGAAAAGTTGGGATGGCTTGAGCGGTTTACTCAAAAAGGCCGCAAATTCCAATGGTTCCGACCTTGGATCGTCGGTCACTTCCTTGACTCCCAGCGAAGTGATCATCACCAATGGCAGGGCTTGGGCATCATGTTTGTTCCGGATCTCCGCTGCCAGTGCCAGACCATCCATTTCCGGCATTTTCATGTCCAATAAAGCCACGTCAAACATCCGTCCCTCCTCGATCCAACTCAGGGCTTCAAATGGGGATGCGGTATCCGCGGGGGACATATTCCAAGATTGGGCCTGCAATGATATGATCCGCCGATTGGTCGCATTGTCGTCGACGATCAGGACCCGCTTACCCTGCAGCTGCGGTTGTGGCTCGTGCAGGTAACGTTTCTCTGGGCTTGTGGTTGAGAATGCTTGTATTGTGAACGAGAAGGTCGTCCCAACTCCTACTTCACTCTCCACCCACATGTCACCGCCCATCAGCTCGCTCAGACGCTTGCTGATGATCAATCCCAAACCAGTGCCGCCGAATTTTCGCGAAGTTGAAGCATCAACTTGGCTAAATGCCTTGAATAAGCGGTCCATACGTTCCTGGGGAATGCCGATACCCGTGTCCCGGATGGCGAACTGCAGCTCATAAAGGGCGTGAGATTCCTTTGCTGGACGGCCGTTATCCGCGCCCTTTACCCGACCTCCACTCCCATTGGCATCCGGCATGAGCTTCGACGCTTCGTCCTGGCGCACGCCGCTGACAATGACCACCACTTCTCCCTCTTCAGTGAATTTGACGGCATTGTTTATCAAGTTAATGATGATTTGCCTCAGGCGAGTAATATCACCTATGATCGCTTCAGGCATCCCTTCCTCGAAAACATAGGACAAATCGAGTCCTTTCTCAGCCGCGATTGTTGCCAGCAAATCGAGAGCGCTCTCCAGACATTCCCGGAGGTCAAAGGGCTGTTCTTCTAATTCGATCTTTTCAGCTTCTATCTTAGAGAAATCAAGGATGTCGTTGATGATATTCAACAAAGCATCGCTGCTGGTGCGCACAGTCTGGGTGTAGTCACGCTGCTCAGGCGTCAAATCCGTATCCAACAGCAGGCTGGTCATACCAATAATCCCATTCATCGGCGTACGGATCTCGTGACTCATCGTAGCCAGGAAACTGCTCTTGGCCTCGTTGGCATTATCAGCCGCTTCTTTAGCCTTTTCCATTTCCTCAAACAGGCCAGCGTTTTCGATGGCAATAGCCGCCTGGCTGGCGAAAGTTAAGGCCAGGTTCGCCTCAGGCTTATCATAGGTACCAATCTGATGGCTGTCTAGTGTAATATAGCCTATTGGCTGGCCACGGATGATCATGGGCACGCCCATCCAACTTCTAACATCACTGGTGTCGCCCCACCCTTTCATACGCGCATCGGTTGCCGTATCGTGAATGGTAATTGGCTGCTTGATCTGCCTGATTTCGGTGGTCAACGCATCATCAATGGGGTATTCACGGCCAACGACTTGCTCATTATCTGCAAAACCACGACCGGCCACGGCAAGCTGGCGATCTTCCTTGAAAAGAAATATGCAGGAACTGTTGGATCCCACAACGCAGTCCAGTTGGATCAGAATATTCTCCAGCACATCTTCAAGGGCCAGAGCAGAGGTCAATTCCTCTGTTGCCAGTCGCAGTGTTTCCGCCAGTTCACGCTGCTCCTGCTCCCGCTTAAGAAGCGTCGCATTTTCGATGGCAATTGCTGCCTGCGCAGCAAAGGCCATGGCCGAACGAGTATGCACTTCCGTGTAAAAATTTGACTGCTTCTTATCAAGGGTAATAATCCCGATAACACGGTCGCCATAGAGCATGGGCACTCCCAACCATGAAGCGATATCCAATTCGCCATGGGCCCCTGTCTCGAATCGGGCGAAGTTGGTCGAAGCATCGTCGAGAATCAAAGGCTGCCGCGTTTGTACGATATGCGAGTTTGGCTGATCAGCCGCGGCAAGTTCAAAAGTCAAGCCGACGATCTTTTCCGGATCTGGAAAGCCAACACCCCCGATGATCTCCAAGTAATCTCCCTTTAGCTGCTGTACAGAAGCGCTGTCATAAGGGACCACATTGCCCAGCTCCTCAAGAATGAGCTTAAATATCTGCTGCAAGTCTAGGGTGGTGCTCAGCGCGCGGGTAGCCGCTTGCAGCCGCTCCGCCTCTTCACGGGCCGCTCGCTCCGTCTCAAACAGCCTGGCATTGTCCAGAGCAATGGACGCCAATTGGGCGAACCGGCTTAATAACTCAACTTCTTCGTCACCAAATTCTCGCCCTGCACGTTCATCATATGCCATACCCAGGACGCCAACAACGCGCGTCTCCTTATCCTCATCGTCGTCGCCATGTGTCAGCGGCACACCCATTAGGGCGTGAATATCGACGTCATAGTTCAAGCCCAGAACGCGACCTTCCCAAGTCTGGTACTCGTTCACTATTTGTGGCTGCTCTTTTTGCCAAACTCGTCCGCTGACGCCTTCCCCTTTCTGCAAGCGAAGCCCTATTGTTCCACTAAAAGCGCCCAATCCTACTTGACGCTCCAAGATTGGTTCCCGGGCATCCCTTTCAACAGCATCAAACGGTTCGACGAGGTAAAGATAACCATGCTCTGTTTCCAGAAGTTCGGCTGCCCTGCGCAGAAGCGTTCCCAGTAGATCCTTTAGCTCAAGACGGCTGATCAACGCCAGTGTCGTTTCATGTAAAGCGGCAAGATAAGCATTTTGCCGCTGCAAAGCTTTTTCCTCTTTTTTGCGCCCAGTGATGTCAGAGGCAACGCCAATCAAGGCGATCGGTTCGCCATCCTGGTCACGAACCACTGAGGTCGAGAGTTTAACGGGAAAATCGCTGCCATCCTTGCGCCGGTTGAGTATTTCCCCTTGCCACCCTCCTTGCAGGGTTGCCGGTAGGATCTCTTGACCGACCTCTGCTGGGGTGTTCGGTGAACGGATAATGTCAATGGGATTCCCGATCAGCTCATCTTCCTTAAAACCGTAAGTCCTACAAAAGGCGTCATTGACAAACAGGACGATATCTTCCATATCGGTGACAGATACGCACTCCGAAATGCTACGCAGCGCCTGAGCAGCCAGGTTAAATCTATGTTCAGTTTCCGTCGATGTTACAAGCGCGGCCCGAAGAAAGTCGATTGTATCTTGAAGCTGCTCCGCAGATTCTTGATCGTGCCCGCTGGCCACTTCAGGGCTAAAATCGGACTGATTCGCTCTCATCTTTTCGTTTAGGCCCATATTTTTTTCTCCACCACTGCGTAGCGTCCCTTTTTTTCTAGGACGGTTTTTGCAGCCTGATCTCTAGTTCGCTGGGCTCGTTGTCCATCCGCACAACAGTCTGGTCACGAGACGCCGACAATTCCAACTCCTGCTGCTGTGAGCCCGTGGTTAAAATGCTCACGGCCGCAAGTTCTCCGCTTCCGCCTTCCGCTGTTACTTGATGAACCCATACCTTTAGTTCTCGCGTATTCGACTGTGGAAGCTTGAGCGACAAGGAAATAAGTCGGGAAAAATCCTCTATTGCCGAGTTTGCTTTGCCCACTTCTTGCCGGCCATTGGCGTAAAGCAGACTCAGATCGGCCGCCGCCATTTCACCGCCGTCTACGATAGATAGAAGCGAAGTTTTGCCCTCTTGCAGATCATTTCGCAGCTCGATCACCAGTCGGGACGAAAACGTCTTCTTCCGTAACATATCGAGCGTCAGAACGATCACCAGCACTCCAACGATAACGCCCGCGGCCTTGGCGACTGGGCTCTGCCAGATAACCAAGCCGTGGAAGAAAAGGATGAACAAATAGAACAGAAAAATCGCCACCACCAGGACACGATTGCCCAGAATACGATGGACGACGCCCGGAACCAACTCCCCCTTGCGTCGGCTGGCCAACAGCAGAATCACAGGGATGATTCCAATCATAAGCGAGTCGACGACGACGCCCAGAAAACCCAGGATGCCGGCAAATGAACCTGACCCTGTGATTGACAAGTAAAGGGCAATAGCGAAGACCAAGATGACCGGACTCAGCGAGACAAGGAAAGTACCAAGACGTCCGAGTGATTTGCTTCTTTGCAGGCTTAGTCGTTCACCAGCGAGATTGAATAAGGCAATGGAAAAGTGGATCAGACCCAGTCCCATGCCCAGCACGACGAAAATCGCACCGAGTACGCCCACCACTTGCCCAAGCTGGTTAGTCAGCGGCACCAGAGCGGTTCCGGTCTCGTTAGCTAATTCCTGTGGCGGTACGGCGCCATTCACCGCCAGCACCCAGAAAATGTTTATCACCCCGACGGCGAGAATACCCATTGGGTGACCGCGAACGAGCGCCTTGCCGCTGGGGTCGCGCTCTAGAATCATTTTACCAAAGACTGCGACCATCATATGAGCCGAAAACAAGCCCATTATGACGCCGATGATACTGCCATATAGAGTCGGGTCGAATGGTTCTCCGTTAAGTACAGGTAGATTAATATAGGTCAAGTAGTCGATATTTAGCTGGCTCAAGGCCAGAAGGCCAATGATCAGCAGCAAGATAGTGTTGACGATAGTAATGAGAAAAGTAAAAGCTACGGTTACATTCAGCGATCCCCGCGTTAGGAAGTATAGTCCAACCCCAAAAAGAACGAACAGCCACAACTCAGCCGGCAGTCCTGTGGATCCTTCCAATGTGGAAGCTATGCCAATATAGAAAATGAGCAGCAGACCGAAGGAAAAGACTGTCAGCACTGCGGTCAACAAGACAGAACTTCCTTGACCCAAAAAATCCCCCACTACGCGCCCAATGAAAGCATTGCCATAGCGGATTCCTCCGCTGCGAGTAACTGATTCGGCCATGCCGCCAATCGTCACCATGCTGACTAGGCAGAAAACTACGATGAGGATTATGCTGGGAATGGCGCCTATGCTGGCCGCGGCTATGGGTACGGCAAGGGTCACGCCACCAATAATGAGGGTGAACATGAAGGCCATCCATGTGGGTGGCAAAGCATCCAGCCGTTTGACCAAAGTCGTCCAGCGCCAGCGCATCCGCTCGGAGAAGCTAACTTTGGGCACGGCGACTGCGTCAAGCGGCGCGCCGTAAAGTCGTTCATAGGCTGACTGAACCGCTTCGGATTCCAGTTCAAGGGCAGTGCCGATACCTGGTGCATCTGCAAACGAAAGCGAGTAACGCGTGTTTAGGAGTTTGGCCAACATGGCCCGGACTTGGGGGTTGGCGGGGACAAGAATGGCCCATTGCGCGGCGTAGCGCTCAAGATCTTGAATAGATGGCTGGATCTGGCGCTCCCGGCCCATTGCGATCGCTTCAAGATAGGCTTGGCTGCTGGTGCCGATTCCCGTCTCAGTGAGACCATAACCAGCCGGTACGAATGACTCGGCCATCAGGTGCGCAGTCCGGTTTTCGATCAGGGTCAACGCGGTATTTGCCTGCCTGGTTGGCCGGCCGCCGAGACCACCCAAGACTTCTTCCCGCGAAATCAATTTCTTAGCCATTTATTCCCTCTCCTTGCCGATCTTCCGGGTTTCCATATCAAGCTTACGACGTTCGTAAATCTCAAAGATCGTAGGACCTGTTACAGGCCTCGATCAAAGTTTGAATGATCCCGCCGGCTTGCTCTGCCGGTAGGCGGACCCTTATACTGCTTTCATTGCCTTCGGGCTGTGGTCCCTGATCCATCGGGTAAAGAAGCCGGATCGGAATAGCCGCTTCCTCCAACCAGTGGTTGATCGCCAGCAGTTCCACTTCATTACCATCAACCCAAGTGGCTAATGCATAGGGTGTTTTAAATTGAATGCCCCGTTCGGGTGCTCTGCCGATCCCTTCAATCGCCGCCTCCAAGACCCAATAATATGCTTGGGGCAAATCTCCGGGAGCCTCCTTGAACTGCAGCACTCGGCCGATCACCATTGCCGGTTCTGGTACCGCGGCATACCGCTCGACAAAGCCTTGCGCCTGAGCCGTGAAGTAGGTGTAATCATCCGCTTCTATGCGGCTCATGATCACCTCTGCAAGCCTCACCCATCCATCGACATCGTTGACAGGGCGCCCAGCCTGGTCATAAACAGATTTCAGTAGACCCTGAACAATGGCCTCTTGCTCAGCGGAAAACCTGGCTGTTGATTGGGTGGGGTCGCGTGTACTTAGGGCGGCGATTTGCCCCCAAATGAGATCGCTTGGCTGAACATCAACTCCCCAAAAGTAGGCCCAGTCACCGCCCATAAGCACTTCGACGCCAAGCTCCAGGAGTTCGGGCAAACGTGACCAATTCGCTTCATGCCTGTTGAAGATCGTGACCGAGGACCCCGCGCTTCGCCACCGGTTAACTGTCTTGAGGAGATCGGGGGTGACCTTATCGTCTGGTCGGTCGCCGATAGCTGCAAGCAGTTGATAATTCTCGGGCCTGCTTTCTATCAGCGCTTCCCGCCAAAGCCAACCTGGCGCACCAGCCGTATCTGGATAACACAGCATCTCGACCTGCCATCCGGCCCGCTTGAGATTGCGGCGGCTAATTGCCGCCATAATCAAACTATGGCATTCAAATGGGAAGGCTAAAAGCGCCTTCTGCCGCGAGCGCGGGTATGTGACCGCCATATTGCCATAAGACCCGCCCCGGTCCGCACCATTTCCCTGCGCTACGGTGACCTGCTCGACCGACCAAGGTAGAGGTGTCCCTTGCAGGTCCTCCCGTAACATATTGAACTGCATATTATCCTGCAGTTCCCTGCAGGCAAAGACCTGCAAATTGACTTCGGGATTGCACTGAATACGCACGCCCATGATCTCCTCGAGGCTCGTCCAAAAGGGCATTTCGCGCGGGTAGAAGAATTCCAAAACACCCGAAAAGCGGTCTCCATAATCAGATCGCTTGTGGTCGATGTCCATCGCATCGGACACGCGTAGAATTGAGGCCAGGAGCCCTGTTCGCACCGTTTCATCTTGCAGCTGATCGACCCGTTCCGGATCATATTCTTTACGGTGCCAGCGGCATAATAAGCCGACAATTTCAGCCTCTCTAACACTAAAAGGAAGTTTGCCCGAGGCTGTCAAGCGAATGATCGTCTCTTCGCTAATGATATGATGCCGGTCCCGTTCGACTACGTTGCCTACATCGTGGAAGAGCGAAGCTGAGCGCAGCAGGTGCTGCTCGATCTGGCTAAGGCCGGTGATGTGGCCTAATTGGGTCGCGAAAGACTTGACTCGCAGGACATGGCTGGGTCCATGGTCGGCAAACTCGCTCAACTTGGCTCTCGCGAATTGCAGAATTGGCACCGCCGTATTCAACGTGGCGATTTCCTGGGTCGAATAAAGGCGGCTGCTCGCCAGCAGTGCAGGCCAGAGGCGCGCCGGCAAGGTGCGACGGCGAGTGCGGCCAAGATTGGCTTCCGCGATCCCCTGCGCGGAAAGGAGGACCGTTCCATTGTCGGCCATCTCTTCTAGAATTATCCGGATTTCGGCCAGGTCTTTGCCCAACGCCTGGGCCAATGCCTTATCGTTCGCAGGACCTTCGCGGGATAGATGAATAATAACCTTGCGCTGCAGCGCTGATAAGGCGAGCAGGTTTAATGGTCTTTTGGCGGCACTATTCATATGATATTAGGTCCCATTTAAGATGGTAAACAGCAATAGTCAGTGTTTTAGAACTCAATGAATCATAAACCCTGTCTTGGGGCCAGGACCATGCTGACTTTAATTCAACGGTGGAGGACTGGATCTTGAGGAGTTTATCACCAATTAACAGGAATGGGCAACCAATTTAATGATAGGATATTATGCAATACAGATTCACGTTTATATAATCGCCTACCGATCTGCGAATGAGTCCAAAACTGAATCGTGAAAAGTCCGTTCCACATTAGACATTGCCTGACATCGGACTCCCCCATCCTCCAAGCTCTATTCCATAGCTTGTGAATTCAACCAGCATTTTCCATACCTACATACGCGCTGCGCCGTACGAAAGCTCAGCGGCAGGCTACTCGCTAACCTTGGCCTATCATTCCCCGCCAGCCCTGCATGGTAGTATTGGCGTAACATGAGCCGTAAGCACTCGGTTAACCGCACCCTTCTCCCGCCTAAGCCCATCACTAGCCCTCCCCCCGGTCAGCAGTGCACAATTCACCATTTCCCAACCAACCATTCTCACCTGCTCCAAACTCCGCTACAATCTCCACAGCGACCAGAAAAAGCTGCACCTAGGAGGAAAAATGGCCCAACCCAAATCAAGAAATTTCATGTTCCTGCTCTTCACCGCCCTCTACTTCGTCCAGGGCGTCATCACCTCCTACCAGCTCAACTTCTTCAAACCCCATATGTCGCAGGAGGGCATCGACGCCGACCGCCTGGCCATCGTGGCCACTCTCGCCCTAGTGCCCTTCATCATCAAGATCATCTACGGCCTGATCAGCGATCGTTTCAACCTATTCGGCCGTGGGCATCGTGTGCCCTACATGATCATCGGCGTCGCCGGCTGCTCCATCGCCTTCTTCATCGCCTACTTCATCGATCCCAGCGCCAACTTCGCCATTTTGGCCGGCATGGTCCTCCTGGCCACCTTCATGATGGCCCTCTTCGACACCACCGCCGATGCTTATGCCATCGAAGTCATTCCCCCCAAAGATTACAGCCGCGTACAGAGCTTCATGACCGGCGGTCGCGCGTCCGGACTGATCATCCTTTCCTTCCTCTTCGGTTTGCTTGCTGCCCGCTACGGATTCTCCGTTATCTTCCTCGTCATATCCGTGGTCATGCTCTTCCCTTTGTTCCTCCTTTTCCAGATTAAAGAATCCGACCAACGCTCCGCCCACCAAAGCTTCGATTGGAGCGCCTTCCGCGTCATGCTCAATCCCAACTACCTGCTCTTCGCCCTCTTCCTCATCCTGGCCTGGTTCTTCTTTCAGGGTATCGACGGACTGGTAACCTTCTATATGAGCTCCGATCTGGGCGCCGTCGAAACCACCCTCGGCACATACGGCACCATCAAGGGCATCGGTATGGTTCTCGGCGCTGTGGGTATGAGTCTCATCGCTACCAAGATCAACCTCAAAGCCGCAGCCATGACCACCCTGATCCTGGTCAGCATTGGCGGCCTCGTGCTCAGCTTCATCACCACCGCCAATACCCTTCTTTTTATCGGCCTCGCCTGGGGCATCGTCGTCGGCCTGCAGTGGACCGCCTACGCCACCCTGGCCATGGGCATCACTGACCTGCGCATCGCCGGTTCCATGTTCGCCATCTTCCAAATGATGGCCAATATAGGCATGGCTGGTGGCGAAGGAATCTCCACCAGCATCTCCAATGACATCGGCTTCACGGCCGTCTTCCGCACCTTCGCCTTAGCCAACCTCATCCTCATCCCCTTCCTCTACTTCATCCTGCGCCGCTTCACCCTGCGCCCTGTTAAAGACGTCGAATCCCCCCTCACCCTCGACGAAAGCATGGAAGACCTTCTCGAAGGAAACCCCCAATGACCCCTCGCAGCGCCCGCATCCTACCATCAAGCGGCGCCTCTCACATAGCACCCGTCTCTACACGTCAAGCGGCACTCTCTCTCGCAGCACCCGCATCCAACCCGCAAGCCGCACCCTCTCTCGCAGCGCCGGCTTCCAACCCGCAAGCGACACCCACTCTCGCAGCACCCGCATCCAACCGGCAAGCGGCACCCTCTCTCTCAGCGCCGGCTTCCAGCCGGCAAGCGGCACTCTCACTCGCAGCGCCGGCATCCAGCCGGCAAGCGGCACCCTCTCTCGCAGCACCCGCATCCAACCGGCAAGCGGCACCCTCTCTCGCAGCACCCGCATCCAACCGGCAAACGGCACCCTCTCTCGTAGCGCCCGCATCCAACCCGCAAGCCGCACCCTCTCTCGCAGCACCCGCATCCAACCGGCAAACGGCACCCTCTCTCGTAGCGCCCGCATCCAACCCGCAAGCCGCACCCTCTCTCGTAGCGCCCGCATCTAACCCGCAAGCCGCACCCTCTCTCGTAGCGCCGGCTTCCAGCCGGCAAGCGGCACTCTCACTCGCAGCGCCGGCATCCAGCCGGCAAGCGGCACCCTCTCTCGCAGCACCCGCATCCAACCGGCAAGCGGCACCCTCTCTCGCAGCACCCGCATCCAACCGGCAAACGGCACCCTCTCTCGTAGCGCCCGCATCCAACCCGCAAGCCGCACCTTCTCTCGTAGCGCCGGCATCCAACCGGCAAGCGGCACCCTCTCTCGCAGCACCCGCATCCAACCGGCAAACGGCACCCTCTCTCGTAGCGCCGGCTTCCAACCGGCAAGCGGCACCCTCTCTCGCAGCGCCGGCATCCAACCGGCAAGCGGCACCCTCTCTCGCAGCGCCCGCATCCAACCGGCAAACGGCACCCTCTCTCGTAGCGCCGGCTTCCAACTGGCAAGCGGCACCCTCTCTCGCAGCACCCGCATCCAACCCGCAAGCCGCACCCTCTCTCGCAGCACCCGCATCCAACCCGCAAGCCGCACCTTCTCTCGTAGCGCCCGCATCCAACCCGCAAGCCGCACCTTCTCTCGCAGCACCCGCATCCAACCGGCAAACGGCACCCTCTCTTGTAGCGCCGGCTTCCAGCCGGCACATGGAGCGCAGCTCCATCCGACTTGCAGCCTACCACCTAACCAAGAACCAATAAAATGAACCTGCACCCCAACCCTTCCCACCTCCTCCAAGAACTCATCCGCTTCGACACCACCAATCCACCCGGCAGCGAAGCCGCCATCATCAACTTTCTCCTGGACCTCCTCTCCCAAGCCGGCATCCAAACCCAAATCGTGGCCAAAGACCCCCGGCGCCCCAACCTCATCGCCCGCCTGCCCGGAGACGGCCGTTCCCCTGGTCTCCTCCTCCAAGGGCACGTCGACGTCGTCACCACTGCCGGCCAGAAGTGGAGCCACCCACCCTTTGCCGGCCTTCTCCAAGACGGCTACATCTGGGGTCGCGGCGCCTTGGATATGAAAGGCGGCGTGGCCATGATGGTCACCGCCCTCCTGCGCCTGAAAGCCGAAGGCATCACGCCCGCCGGCGACATCACCCTCTGCCTCCTCGCCGATGAAGAAGCTGGCGGTGTATACGGTGCACGCTTTCTAGTAGAAGAACATCCCCAACTTTTCGACGGCATCAAATATGCCCTCGGCGAATTTGGCGGCTTCACCCTACACTTAGGCGGGGGAACCTTCTATCCCATTCAAGTGGCTGAAAAACTGCAGTGTCAATTACGCCTGATTATTGAAGGTCCAGCCGGCCACGGCTCCCAGCCCATTCGCGGTGGCGCCATGGCTCGCTTAGGACAGGTGCTGCATGATCTTGACCACAAACGCACCCCCGTACACATCACATCTGTCACCCGCATGATGATCGAACGCGTCGCCGCCAACACCAACGCGCCCACATCCCTCATTCTTCGCCAGATGCAGCAGCCGCGCCTCGCCGATGCCCTTCTCAACAGATTGGGCGACCGTCTCAAGCTCCTCGAACCCATATTCCGCAACACCATCAGCCCCACCATTGTCCACGGTGGCGACAAAATCAACGTCATTCCCTGCCTGATCACCCTCGACTGCGACGGCCGTATGCTGCCCGGATTCACCCCCGATCAGATGGTTGCTGAACTGCAAGACATCGTCGGCCCAGACATCCAGATCGAAGTACTCGACTACGATCCCCCCATCTCCGACACCCTGGACATGGCCCTATTCAGCATGCTCTCCAAAATACTGCGCGAACTCGATCCCCAAGGCACGCCCATCCCCTACATCCTGCCCGCCGTATCCGACGCCCGCTTCTTCGCCCGCCTCGGCATCCAGCACTACGGCTTCGTCCCCCTAAAACTCCCCCCCGATTTCAACTTTAACGCCACCATCCACGCCGCCGACGAGCGCGTGCCTCAAGAAGCCATCCACTTCGGCGCCCATGCACTCTTTCTCGCCCTACAGCGCTACGGACACTAAAACAACCTCCCCAGGAGCGCCGCCATCTTGCCGGCATTTGTGTTATTGTCGGAGCGCCGGCATCTTGCCGGCCCGCGCTTAATCTCCGAGCCCCGCCATCTATCCGGCGTGTGTGTTAGTGTCGGAGCGCCGGCATCTTGCCGGCATTTGTGTTAATGTCGGAGCCGCGGCATCCTGCCAGCCCACGACTTTATCCCCGAGCCCCCCATCTTGCCGGCATTTGTGTTAATGTCGGAGCCCCGCCAGCCTGCCGGCCCGCGGCTTCATCACCGAGCCCCACCATCTATCCGGCGTGTGTGTTAGTGTCGGAGCGCCGGCATCTTGCCGGCATTTGTGTTAATGTCGGAGCCCCGGCATCCTGCCAGCCCACGACTTTATCCCCGAGCCCCCCATCTTGCCGGCATTTGTGTTAATGTCGGAGCCCCGCCAGCCTGCCGGCCCGCGGCTTCATCACCGAGCCCCACCATCTATCCGGCGTGCCTGTTAGTGTCGGAGCGCCGGCATCCTGCCGGCCCGCGCTTAATCTCCGAGCCCCCCCATCTTGCCAGTGTGTAATAATGTCAAAGCGCCGCCATCTAGCCGGCCCGCGGCTTCATCTCCGAGACCCCCCCATCTTGCCGGCGTGTGTTAATGTCGGAGCCCCGCCATCCTGCCGGCCCACGGCTTCATCTCCGAGCCCCGCCATCTATCCGGCGTGTGTGTTAGTATCGGAGCGCCGCCATCTTTCCGGCCCGCGGCTTCATCACCGAGCCCCACCATCTATCCGGCGTGCCTGTTAGTGTCGGAGCGCCGGCATCCTGCCGGCCCGCGCTTAATCTCCGAGCCCCCCTATCTTGCCAGTGTGTAATAATGTCAAAGCGCCGCCATCTAGCCGGCCCGCGGCTTCATCTCCGAGCCCCGCCATCTATCCGGCGTGTGTGTTAGTGTCGGAGCGCCGGCATCCTGCCGGCCCGCGGCTTCATCTCCGAGCCCCGCCATCTATCCGGCGTGTGTGTTAGTGTCGGAGCGCCGGCATCCTGCCGGCCCGCGGCTTCATCTCCGAGCCCCCCCATCTTGCCAGTGTGTAATAATGCCAAAGCGCCGGCATCCTGCCGGCCCACGGCTTCATCTCCGAGCCCCCCCATCTTGCCAGTGTGTAATGTCAAAGCGCCGCCATCTTTCCGGCCCGCGGCTTCATCTCCGAGCCCCCCCATCTTGCCGGCCAGTCAATCTCACAGTCAGGCAAGCAACCCGCCAAGACAGCCAGAGCCACCGCAAACACCCCTTAAGTAACGTTCCATCAGATTTCCCCTTAACCACAGCCCATCCCCTTTGATTTACTGCCAAAGATCGTTAAGTACAGAGCAGACGAGCAGTTGAGAGCGGGAACAGAATTAATCATAAAGCAAAGCTATGACCCAATTACAGAAGATTACCTCCAAACTCTGCTTTGACGAGGACGCCGAGAAAGCCGACAAGTACCCCTTAAAACCACTCGAAAAAGAGCACGACTAAAGAGATGTTGTACCAAGTGCCTTTTCAAGATCGCGGTCGCTTGGGAAAATTATTGCTCCCAAGCAACCCTCGGACTCTTCAATAAAAATTCACCATTCGCAATTCACCATTTACTATTCTCCCCCATCTTTCATCCCTCGCCGCTTACTCCACTTCACAATCTCCATCACCCATAAAACCACTGAAGCCAACACAATCGCCATCAGCCACTGCCGCGCGCCCAACTGCGTCGTTCCCAGCCGGTTCTGCAAGAACGTAAATTCCGTCACGATCACAATCATGACCAGCGATATCCCAATACGTACAAAATATTTTCCACTGTTCAAGAAATCGCGCTGGAAAATCGATTCTGTTTCCGAGCGACTGCTCAAGGCCACAAACACATGTGCCAACGACAACGTTGTCAGAATCAACGTCCGCTGCACGTACGGCGTCTGATCATAATTCGATACAATCCAGGCTGCCAGCAGTGGCATCACTGCCAAAAACAAACCAATGAAGCCGTATATAAGCGCCGTACGGCGGCCCATAATCTGCTCATCACTCTTGCGTGGCTTGCGCTCCATCAAATTCGACGCCGGCACATCCATACCCAGCCCGAGCGCCAGAGGCACATCAACCAAGAAGTTTATCCACAAAATCTGACTTGCCGTCAGAACCGCACCCCCGGCGATATTCAACGCCGAAGCGCCGACAAACATAATCACATAACCCATCAGCGAAATGAGCTGAAAGCGAAGATAACTCATCAGATTGTTGTAAATCGACCGCCCCAACTCCACCGCCTTTACAATCGTGGCGAAGTTATCGTCTGTGAGGATCATCGTTGCCGCCTGCTTCGATACCTCCGTGCCCGTGATGCCCATGGCGATGCCAATATCGGCCGTCTTCAAAGCCGGTGCATCATTCACCCCATCCCCCGTCATGGCCGTGATCTGGTTCTTCTTCTGCAGCACCTCCACAATGCGCACCTTATGCTCAGGCGCCACACGGCCGATCACACCGATATCATCAATCCGCTCCGCCAGCTCAGCATCATCCATCTTATCTAGTTGGTACCCGGCGATCGCTTCCCCGGTAATACCCAACTGGTCCCCAATCGCCCCCGCCGTCACCGCATGGTCACCCGTGATCATGCGCACCTTGATCCCCGCCTTCTTGGCCACAGCGATCGCGTCCCTTGCCTCTGGGCGTGGCGGGTCAACAATGCCCACCAGGCCGGTCAAAGTCAGACCCTGCACCAGCTCCTGCAGATCGCCATCAGGATCAAACTCCTGCGGGCTAAAATCCTTTTCACCAAGGGCAATCACGCGCAGCCCTTCTGCGCCCATCCGGCTGTTTGCTTCCAAAGCCTGCGGTCTTGCCCGCTCCATCTCAATTTGCTCGTCTCCCCAACGAAAATCTTTGGCAAGGGCAAACAGAACATCCGGCGCCCCCTTAGCATAACAGCGCACCACTGGCTCACCCGCCTCATTACTCATGTGGTGGAAAGTGGCCATATATTTATAGTCGGAATCAAAAGGCACCTCCGCCAATCGTGGGTAGGTTTCTCGTGTACCACTTATGCTCAATCCCCCTTTTGCCGCCAGAACCACCAGGGCCCCCTCCGTCGGATCCCCAATCAATTCTTCGTTATTGACCGTGGCATCACTGCACAAGGCCATGGGCATCAAAGCCGGCTCAAGCGCCACATCAGCCAGACCGCCCACGCTTTTAATATGCCCCTCGTCCGAATAGCCTACGCCGCTGATTGTGTAGCGGTACCCCCCATAAACCAGCACCGTCGCCGTCATCTTATTCAACGTCAGCGTACCCGTCTTGTCCGAACAAATTGCCGACGTCGAGCCCAGCGTCTCCACGGAAGCGATCTTCTTCACAATCGCCCCTTTATCCGCCATTTGCTGCACGCCTAATGACAGCAAAGTCGTCACCACAGTGGGCATCCCCGTAGGCACCGCCGCCACCGCAATCGCCACCGCCAACACAAAGAGCTCATCACCCTGCACGCCATTGAGGAGACCAAAACCAATGACAAGCACCATGGCAATTACCGCAATATAGCCCAGCACCTTGGTCAGATCATCAATCTGCTTCTGTAAAGGCGACTTCTCCACCTCCACCGCATCCAGCATTCCCGCGATACGGCCGATCTCCGTGCCCATACCCGTCGTCGTCACCAGCATTTCGCCCGTGCCCCGGGTAACCAGCGAATTCATATAAGCCACATCAAAGCGATCGCCCAGTGCGACGTTTTCGCCCACTACAGCCGTGGTATTTTTGGACACCGGCTGGCTCTCCCCAGTCAAAGCCGACTCCTCAATTTCCAACGTCGCCGCCTTCAGCAGTCGCCCGTCCGCAGGCACAGAATCACCCGCCTCAAAAAGCACCACATCTCCCGGCACCAACTCCGCCGCGTCTACCTCAACCAACTTCCCATCTCGCCTGACCCGCGCCTGGACCTGCAGCATTTCCTTCAAAGCGGCCACACTCTCTTCCGCCTTGCCTTCCTGCCGGTAACCGATAATCGCGTTGAACAAAGTCAGCAAACCGAGCATCAGCGCTGTCCGGTAATCCTGAATAAAAATGCTCAGCACCGCCGCCGCCAGGAGCATGATCTGCATATAGTCCGCATACTGGCGCAAAAATTGGCGCCACGCCGGTTCCTTCTCCGCCTCGGCCAATTCATTTCGCCCGTATTTCGCCTGTCGCGAACTGACCTCCGCGATCCCTAAACCCTGCTGCGGATCAACCTGCAGTTTTTTCGCCGCCTCACCGCTGTCCATCTGATACCAGGCTACCTCATTTGTTTCCAGCGTGCTTGTCCCTATCTCAGCCATAACCTATTTCATCTCCCATCTAACCTGTAACCTGTAACCAATAACCTGTAACCCGCGTCCCCCAGACCAACAATCCTCCATTCAGCCATTTTCCCCTTCTCCCAACCTAAAGAAACTCCTTTTGCGCCGGCCCACGCACCGCCATCGCCGGCACATGCTGCCGCTCTGCGGCATCCTTAGCCACGCGATCTTCATCCGCCAAAATTCCACCATACCAACGCGCCGCAGGTGCAGCGCTGATTCCATGAGCAAACACGCTTAACAAGACGGTGATCAAAGTAACGGTATAAATCGTCTCCATACCCGGAATACCTTCCGCGTCCAGCACAGTAAAAAGGTAGAGGATCGAGGCCGTTCCTCGCGGACCAAACCAGCCCAAAAATCCCACGGTTAAGATCTTGACACGGGCGCCGATCAAGCTCATCGCCACGGGCAGCAAGCGCACGACACTTAAGCTTAAGATCGCATAAAGAGCGACCTTCCAGTCCAAATTCCTGAGCGCCTCAGGCAGCATGGACGCGCCAAATATGAACATAAAAGTCAACAGAATCAGCAGATCGACCTCAACCTCCACATGTTCATGCATTTCGTCAAACTTCTCATCATCCGGGAGATTGCCGATGGTCACACCCATTACGAAAGCAGCGATAAATCCGTTGCCCCCGACCAGACCGGCCACACCGTAAGCGAGCAAGGCCAACATGACTGCGCTTATCTTGCGGAAATGGCTCGACATCCAGCCAGAGGATCGGCCCCAGGCAGTAAACCGCCAGCCCACCAGACCGACAACTAGGCCGGCAAGCACACCAAATAATATCTGCGCAAACCCAAGTCGGATCCAAAAAGCGAACCCGCCAAACTCCTCCGCCTCGCCCAATGCGATAGCCAATAATAGAAAGGGCATGGCGATGCCATCATTTAGACCGCTCTCAATATTCAAATTTTGACGGATGCGCACCGGAGCCAGCGGGTTGCTGATCACCGCTTGTCCCAACGAAGCATCTGTTGGCGCCAGCAGAATGCCAATAATGGCCGCCTCGGCCAGCGTCAGGTCATCAAACAGAAGCGCCGCCAGCAGCGTGCCCAATATCATCGTCAACGGCAGACCCGCAGCGAGCAAGCGGGTCGGCAGGCTGTGATCCTTGACCAACCTGCGCACCTTTATGCGCGCCGCGTCCGATGCCAGAACCAAGACCAGGGTCAGCTCGGCAACAATGCGCACAAATTCATTTTCCAGGTCCAGCCCCACCATTCCACTCATCAGCAGACCTAATGTAACATAGACCATCGGCAGCGTGATCATCGTTCCCCGGATGCGTTTCGATACGGCGGCAGCCAACAGGATGAGTATCAACCCTACAACAAGCGGGAGAAATGCTTCCATATTCTCAGGGTTCATCACCAACTAAACGCTTTCTATGCAAAACCAACAATCCTGCAGCAGGCACGTTGAAAATCGCCAATTACTTCGGCTCCATCAACCCGAACAAAATCCCCTCCGGATCAGCACAATAGGCATGCGTCCCCACCCCCGGCACCTCAGTCGGTCCATGCACAAGCTTGCCGCCCGCCTCCTCAACTTTCTGCAAAACATCGTCCAGCGAAGACACCTCAATCGTATTGATCACCGCCTGCGCAAACTGCTGCCCCATCAACGCCCCATTGATCCCCGGTTGGCCATCCTCACCCGTATTGATCAACCAATAATCAGACTCACCCCACTTGGACAATTCCCAATCCAAGACCTTCTCATAAAAAGCCCCCACCGCCTGCGGATCCTGCGCCAAAATCTCAAAATGCACCGGCCGTTTCATTTCCACCTCCATTCAATTCCTTGTAACCCGTAACCTGTAACCTTCAAACACAACTAGCAACCTGCCCCTTACCACCGACTATCCTTAACCCTCTTCATTCACCATTAATCACCCCTTCAACCAAAAACCGGTCACACTCCACCGCATACTCCCCAAACCCTCCTGCCACCAACTCCCATTCAGTCTGCGCTCCAACCTGAAAGAAGTAATCCCAAAGGCTGATCCCCGGCTTCTCCACAAGAGCGGCAACGACATAGACAGAGTAATAAGGTCCGGGACCCAAATCAACTTCAGCCGACCAGCGCCGGCTCCGTTGGTCAAATTGTGCGATCGATTGCGGCCGAAAACGGCCGTCATCATGAACCGTAAACAACCGCAGCGTCCCCTCCGCCGGCAGATTCAAACAACCTCCCTCCACCTGCATATAGCGCTGAAAGCGAATCGGGCGCAGCATCTTAATCCGCAAATCGCCCAAATTCTTGGCCTGCTGCGGTCTGGGCACCTCGACACTGGCCTTGCCACGATCAGCCAGCAGCAGCACCCCACTGGCCATAATAAGCAGCCCCATAGCGCTCAACAAGAGCTGAGACCCGCTGCTGTTCAGTTTCAGCGACAGCCCACCAATCTGAATTCCACCCGCAGCAGCAAATAAGAAGAGCATTCCACCAAATATCATTCCGCCCAAGGGCATCCACAACGCTCTTTTGCCTGCCACCGCGCCTCCGCTCTCATCGATCGACCAATTCAGCCCATCGCCGCCCCTATTCTAACACAAAGGAGCCTATGGTTTTTTGCAGAATCAAGACAATCTGTAGATGTCATGCCTGTGGAAGCCGGAATACACAGGGGCGGGCATCCCCTTGCCTGAGTGTGACGGGTGGTCACATTCTACGAGATAGAGCCACAACACGGTTTGTTCATGGCATCAATGCGGTAGATCACGATATCCAACACCCTCCCATCAGGCGTCGGACTCAACTTTTCCTTGAAAATCTTGCCACCCAAAGCCTCAGGAATTTTGCGGCTGGGGATATTGGCCCGATCCACGGGATAGGTGAAATGGTCGATGTCCAGATGCTCCTGCGCCCAATCGACCAGCGCAAAAATCGCTTCCCGTCCATAGCCATGTCCATGCGCCTCTGTTTTCGTCCAGATACCCAACTCCGGCGTCCTGACTTTCCCCCGCCCGTGCAAACCGCAGCAGCCCAGGAACTCGCCCGTCTCTCTCAAGGTAATGGCCAACACAAGTTCATCCCCCCGCGCCCGTCCCACATCCCAGCGGCGAATAACAGCAAGCGTCTCCTCTATATCCAAGGCCGGGGCGGGTGACATATATCGCGTTACATCTCTGTCGAAATAGGTGAAGATATCCGCTGCATCTGCTTCAACAACGGGGCGAAGGCGAATGCCATCGCCCCTGATTTCGAGCCGTTCAGCATCCAGCACATATTCTCCCTTTGTCTGAAAGGCACTCATTAAATCAGCCACAGCACCCCGTAGGCTGCCACGTCAACCCCATCTGCTGCCGGTATCTCATCCCCTGTCAGCAGATCACGATACGAGCCCGCGCCCGCGTCAACACGTACCGACTCATTGGCAACATTTTGCAGGCAAAGCACGGTTTCTCTTCCGTCCGGACTGCTGCGGCGCAGGGCAAAAACCGATCGATGCAGATCGACGACCTCCTGTCGGCCATTGGGGTGAAAGGCCTTTGATTCCCTGCGTGCCCGTAACATCCGCTGATAGCCGTCAAAGACCTGCTGCCGCAGCGTTCCCGCTCGGGCCAGCTCCTCCGTGAGCGCCGATTCTCCCAGTTTCTGGCGATTAATGGTCCGCTTACGCCCTGTTTCCTGCACCCCGGCACGCCAGCCGCGCGATCCGAACAGGCTGTGGAAATAAATACCGGGCACACCGCGTAGCGCGAGCATAATCGCCTGCGCAGCCAGAAAACGACGGGCCATCAGCTCATCCGTTTCTGTTTCACAAGTAGGGTCACCCAAAGCATCAAGGTAGTTGATATTGAGCTCATAGGCACTTTGCGATCCATCAGGATTATTCTTATACGAAACAAAGCCGCCCAGAGCCTCGACCCGTTCCGCCATCGCCTGCACCGCTCCATCAGCCAGCAAACCGCGGGCCGGCGTCACGCCGACGCCATCGTGGGAAGCCAGAAAGTTAAAAAACGTGACCTTGTCCGAGGGCAGTTCCAACGTCGCTGCCCAGCGGGTCAGAACCTCAGCGCTGCCCGTATGAAAAGCATGAAGCGTCAAGGGCGGCAGGGAAAAATTGTAGACCATCTGCGCTTCATTCGCGCCGTCTCCGAAGTAGCTGATATTCTCTTTATGCGGCACATTGGTCTCCGTAATCAAGACCACCTGCGGGGCCACCTCATCCAATACGGCGCGCATGAGTTGAATCAAAGCGTGCGTACGTGGCCGGTGCAGGCAGTTGGTCCCTATCTCCTTCCACATAAAGGCGATGGCATCCAGTCGAATCAGCTCTGCGCCATGAGCGGCATAGTTGAGCAGCACGCGCACAATATCCAGCAGTAAATCAGGTGACCCGAAATTAAGATCTATTTGATCCGCGGAGAAAGTGGTCCACACATATTTGAGGCCGCGTGCTGTTTGCACCGCTGTCAGCAGCGGCAGCGCGCGTGGGCGAAAAACGGCCGATAAATCTTCCTCCGGCTCAACCTCCACAAAATAATCCCTATAAGGCTCCTCTCCACGCACATAAGCCTGGAACCATTCACTAAACCGCGAAATATGGTTGATTACCGCATCGAACATGAGCCGGAAATCCTGGCCCATCCCTTCAACATCATTCCAGTTGCCTAACTTGGGGTCAACTTGGTCATAGTCAATAACAGAGAAACCATCATCGGACGAATATGGGAAGAAAGGCAGCAGATGCACGCCCTGAACCAGCCCCCCTATCTGCTCAGCGAGGAACTGGTGCAGCGTGTTTAGCGGCCGTTCCCCCTGTGCCTGCACCATATCCCCATAAGTAATCAGAATCGCATCTTTCTCGTCGAAATATTGCGATCGATACTCACCTTCAATCTTATCCCGATATTCAGCAATGACATCCAGCAGGCGCGGATAAACCAGCTCTCCCATCTCGCGACCATAAACAAATGACAGCAGTTCCAATATGATTAGGTTCATGTCTCAGAAGTCCATTTTTAGCAAGCAGATGGGTAACATCGCCCATCTGCGCTCATCAAGCACACCCAAAGGCCACGTGCTAAAACGAAACACCAATTATGCAGTTAATCTGACCCCTCATCAATGGCAAAACCTGACCCATTTTCCCGCACACCGGCCAAAGCCCCAACACCTTTTTATGTAAAACATAATTCCATCTCGTTCCCCGATCGATGTAGAGTAAAATTCCATTTTGCTCCCCTATCGATGTAGAACAAAATTCCATCTCATTCCCCTATCGATGTAGAACAAAATTCCATTTTGCTCCCCTATCGATGTAGAACAAAATTCCATCTCATTCCCCTATCAATGTAGAACAAAATTCCATTTTGTTCAAGCAAGATGCCATCTTGCTCTACATTGACATCCACTTGCAGCAAGCCCATGACCAGTCATCCCAGCTGTCAACCAAACCCGCGCCTACTCCTTCCCCACAGCCTCAACCACATAGTCGAAAATGCGTCTCCTAATGCGCATGCGATTAAGCGCCAGCCCTAATTCAGCAATCTCCGCATCCGGCTCATATAGATACACCTCATCCAAACGGCCGTCTTGCTCAAGCTTACGTTCATTCAAGACCAGCGAAAGCTGCGCCTCCAACATTTCACGCCGCACCACGTAAATTCGATGCTGCAAACGCAGTTGGGCCGATCCCTCGGCCCCTGCCAGTTTTACCTCAAGAGCCGCGATTTCCGTTTGCATTGCCGCCGCATCTCTCGCCAACTCCGCAAGAATGGCCGTTTCAGGACGTCCCTGGTTTTCGCCAACGCGCCACGGTGGCAGAACCGCGTGCATTTTCCCCTCAGCACCACCTTCCGATCCTGGTTCAACACCACCTTCAGCCTCGAGCGCCACAGTCAAAATCTGCTTAGCCGCAATCCTGTTCACTGCCCCTTGAGCATCCCCCCACACATTGGTTGATTGATAAGTTCGCTTCAGCTCCCGTGTCTGGTTCGCTGGATTGTAAATCCGGCCCAGCAGCAGCCCATTTTGTACCGTCAAAGCGCTCAAGGGCAGATCTTCCTGCCATAACTGCCAGCTCCTCCGCCCGCCCTTGCCCTCATTTTCAACCAGGATCGGCGGGTTTTGATACGCTGCGTTCGCCGCCTGGAAAACAACCGTTTCCGCCGTCCCCAGGCCAAAAGCAGCCGCCACCTCATGCTTTACTCGCCGTTCACAGCGCGCATCAGGCACATAAAAGAACGGCCCCGCATCTCCATCACGATTTTCCAAGGCAACCGCCGTCAACCATTCCACCGACCGCCTCAAGGGCAAAACTATCACGCCCCCCGCTTCAGCCCTGTAACCGCGCAAGCCTTTTGCTAAAACCGAGACAACCGCTTCACCATCGTCAACTGAGACGTAATCGTGGAAGGGGAACATTGTCACGCTGTTTAGTTCCCGCTGTCCAAGCAAAACACTCGCCAGATCATCTGGCAGTTCGCGCGGCAGCAGATCATCATCAATCAGCGGGCGCATTACATTATCAAAAGGCATGCCGGCGCTGATTTGCCCGGAAACGGCCGTGTCCATGAGAAGGTCCACGCTCAGATTGCTGCCCTTCGAATCAAGCTCAATCTCCCATTTCACCAACGCAGATTCGTCAAAGAGAATGTGTACTTCCGCTGAAGCTTCCCTTTCACCATCGTCCCATCTTGCGCTATACGAAATCAGCGCATGGTGATCGCTGCTTTCTTCCAACGTCAATTCCGAACCAATTGCCAGCCTGCCCAGCCGTTCACCCGCCTCGTCCGAATAAGTGTCTCCATGTTCCGCGTCGACCACCATCTCCCCCAGCAGCGCATCACCTATCCTAACCAGGCCCTCGCTAGAAACCGACGCTTCATAGAAATCATTAGACCAGACGAACAAATCCGTAGGCGTCGGGCTGCTGTCAACCGCGGCGCGCTCGCTAATCGGCCAAACACCAACGCCATTGGTCTCAATTTTGACCAGCTCCCTACCCATCATCTGCCAGCTTTCCCCTGCAAATGGGTTGCTGGAAACCGCATAAACTCCTGGCGCAAAATCGGCCATGATAACTTCCAGAACCTCCTGCACATCACTGTTCATTTCCTCGAACGCCTTCCGATAGCCGAACTCCATCTTTTCATGAACTTGGTCAATGCTTACCCCGCAGATGCAGTCATGAACCGCATTTTGCAGCAGCAGCCGGCCCCATGCTTCATACTGAGCAGCGTCATATGGCCTCCCAAACAAGTGCCCCATGCTGCCCAGTGGTTCGCAAACCTTGAACAACATGCGCTCACAATCATGGGCCATGACCTTTAGATAAGTACGCGCCGAGAAAACGCCCGGAAAAGTCGCTCCATATTTCCCCGAATTTAGTTCCCCTTCAATCGTGGGTAAATTAAGCCCTTTGCTCGCCAGCCGCTCCATGAAGAGCGCCGGCGTCGATTCCTGCAAGACAATATCCTTTCGCACACCGCCCAAACTTTCAAAAAAGCGCATCGGGTCTTCGGGATTGTCTTCCAAATCATAACCATCAAACATCGGAATATCGGGCGTGGGATAAAACGGCTTCAACTTATCAATTTCCGCTTCAATTCGCTTTACCGCAGCCTCGGGAGCATGACTGACCCCGTATAAATTACGATAGCCGCCAAAGAGATTAACAGTCAACATCTGAGAGCCGTCCGCGCCCAGCCAGTTGAAATAGGGCTCCAACCTGGGCACCCCGCGCCATACAAAAATCTCCCCGATTTCAAACATCTGGTGAATTTGCGGCGACTGGCTGATATGACCGAACGTGTCAACCATCCATCCTGTCGCCATCTGACCCCCATAACGAGCCAGATCACTCTGACCATAGACCAGGTTGCGGATCAACAGCTCGCCGCTCGTGAGCTGCCAATCCGGTTGGCAGTAGTAAGGACCAATCTGCAGGCGACCGCTGCCCACCATCTCGTGGATGATCGCCTCATACCCAGGCGCCACAGCCAGCAAGTCCTCAATCACCAGCGTCTGCCCATCAAACAAGAACTGGAATCGGTCATTATCCTCAGCCAGCCGTTCCAACTTATCAACAAGCCCAGGAATCCAACGGCTGGTATAAACCGATGTTAGAAACCACTCCCGATCCCAATGCGTGTGATTAATGATATGTGCAGTCGTCTCACTCATTTATTTACTCAATAATGACCAACTATTATCGCTCGCGGGCGACAACGTTAGCCTATGCAGAAATGCCCCGGCTACCATAGGTTACAAGGGTCAGAGTACACTTCACCTGCACCTTGTAACCTATGACCTGCAACCGGAAACTGCTTCTAGTAACCTGTAACCCGTAACCTGCTACTTGTAACCTGTAACCTGTAGCCTCTTACTCGTAACCTTCCACCCGCCCCACACATCTCTTCCTACGGATACATCGTCTTCCCACTTTCCCGGTCAACCCAACGGATTTTGTCCGCCGGGAAGCGCAGCCACACATCCTCATTCGGTGCTACCTGGAATGTTGGATGCGTCGCCACCTTCACCGTATCATCGCCGATATTGACCGTGAGCAGATTTTGCGAACCAAGCGGTTCCACCACCAGCACGCGCACTTTCAGTGCATCATCAACGGGCGTGTTGAGCGTTTCCATGTTTTCCGCACGAATGCCAATCGCCACCTGTTGACCGTCATGTTCTTTCAATAGGGGCTGCATCAAAGGAGCGGGTTTCAGGGTAAAATCACCAATTTGCACATTGACATGTCCGTTGTCGCGCTGCACCTGCCCTGTCATAAAGTTCATCGGCGGGTTACCAATGAAACCGCCCACAAACTGATTCGAGGGCAGATCATAAACGATTCCCGGCTCATCAATCTGCTGGATGATGCCGTCTTTCATCACGGCGATGCGATCACCCATGCTCAAAGCCTCGATCTGGTCATGGGTAACATAAATCGTTGTCGCATTGATATCCGCAAGGAGCTTCTTCAACTCAGCGCGCATTTCCAGGCGCAGCAGCGCATCCAGGTTGCTCAATGGTTCATCCATCAACAATACTTGAGCATCCATTGCCAGGGCACGGGCCACGGCGACACGCTGTCGCTGACCGCCGCTCATCTTGCTTGGAAAGCGGTCAAGCATCTGTTCAATATGCATCATTTCCGCTGCTTTATGGACGCGCTTCTCAATTTCCTTCGGGGCAGTCTTGCGCATCTTCAAACCGAAAGCGATATTGTCCGACACTTTCATATGCGGAAAGATGGCATAACTTTGAAAAACCATCGAGATATTTCGTTCGCGCGGAGGTAGGTAGGTGACATCACGACCACCAATGCTTATACGTCCCTCGTCGGCCATACCCAATCCGGCCACGGCCCGTAACAAGGTTGTTTTACCACAACCACTGGGACCTAGCAGGACAACGAATTCTTGTTCTCCTATAGTCAAACTAGCGTTATCTACGGCGACAAAGTCACCGAAGCGCTTGGTAACATTTTCAATCTTTATTTCAGCCATTTCTTCTCTCCTATTTAGTAACCTGGCCCCACATATTGAACAGATAGCGCCGGATGAAGAAGATAAAAATCATCGACGGCAACAACATAAAGAACGCCCCGGCAAATTGGTATGCCTGTGAAGATTGGCTCAATGTGTTGAATACCTGCGCTGGTAATGTTCGATTTTGGATGGTCAGGACGCTCGCTGCGAATACCTCGTTCCAGGACATGACAAAAGTGAAGATCGCCGCCGCGGCGATACCAGGCAGCACCAGTGGCAAGACAACCTGTCGAAAGGCCTGAACAGGGGTGCAGCCAAAAACCTTGGCCGCTTCTTCCAGTTCGTAGGGCACGCTGGCAAACACACTGCCGATAATGAGAATCGTGGTCGGCAGCGTTAAGGCAGTATGCATCAGCGCCAGGCTGTAGATGCTGTCGAAAATGCCGAAGTTGATAAAAACCACGACCAAGGGGATCGCCAACACCACAATGGGGAAGGCGCGCACCATCAAGACAGACAGCCTGTATGTGTCGCGCCCGCGGAAGATATAGCGCGAGAGGGCATATCCTGCCGGGGCAGCAATTATGGTAGACAACACCAGAGTGATTACAGCAACGGTGACGCTGTTGATGATCCCCGGAATGATGCCATCAGAGTTCAAGAAAAACTGCATGGTTTCCATTGAGAATTCTATGAAAGGCAGCACCCCTTTCGGATATGCAAATACATTTTGCGGCGTCGTTAGCGCCATGGAGGCAATGAACCAGATCGGCACCAGTATCCACAAAAGGATCAAGATGGCGACCAGGTAGGTGAAGCCTCTACCCATTTGCTGGCGGCGCTGCATTTTGCGATGGATCGCTCTTACTTCGGCCGATGCTTGAGCAGCCGTTTTGCCTGATTCAGTTACAGTACTCATGCCTGGGCCTCCTCTTGTGTACGAATAGTACGTAGGTAAAATACAGCGCTAAACATGGAGATGATCAGGATGAAACCCGCAAAAGACGCCGCTACATTCAAATTGCGGAAATCGTAATACTGCCGGTAGGTTTCACGAGCCAGCACCGTTACGATATCACCGCCGCTCAATGCTACAACGACGGCAAATACTTGCAGTGCCAGAATCGTCCGCAATATGAGGGCC
Source organism: uncultured Chloroflexia bacterium (assembly GCA_963807975.1). GTDB lineage: Bacteria > Chloroflexota > Anaerolineae > Promineifilales > Promineifilaceae > JAACFF01. The sequence continues at coordinate 525,259 of CAWEDV010000001.1, forward strand.
ACCTGTAAGCTGGGCTTTAAGAGTGGCAATATGACATGACGTAATCGCTGCCAGAGACCGGCGCCAAATAACTCCGCCGCCTCCAATACCTCGGAGGAAATCGCTTGCAGCCCGGACACGACAATGACCATCACAATCGATGTTGCCCGCCATACCTCTGCCAGCACAATCGCCACCACGATCCAATAGCGCGTTTCAGCCGAGAGATAGGTGACCGGGGCGTCAATGATCCCCAATCCCTGCAAAATCGTGTTCAAATAACCATTGGTCGTAAATATGGAGAACCAGACGATGCCGACCGCCAGATCGGAAGCCGCTAACGGAATGGCAAACACATATAAGAAAAATCCCTGCCCTTTCAAATTGGCCTGGATCACCAAGGCCATGATGATCGCCAGGATGAACTGAATGGGAATGATCAAGACCATTAAGAGCAGCGTTGTGCCCAGCGCCGGCCAGAAGAATCGGTCATTGACCATCTTCTGAATGTACTCAGTCGTGAATGCGCCGCTGTTGCCTCGATCAATGCGTCCGCTCGTTTCATCTTCAAAAACTTGTATATATCGTGATGGAGACCACCCTTCAACCACATCGCCCCCCTCTTCAGCACCGTTGACCAGATACCAGAGTTCCAGGATGGTAACACCCTCAATGCTGACCTCAGTGCGCGCTTCCAATTGGCCCACAACTTCACTGTCTTCATTTTCGGCCCCAAAAACTGTCGTCAGGGGATCAGCATCACTGCCTATTTTTGAGCGCACAGTGCCGCCGGTTGGCGTGCCGTCTGCGGCCTCCTCGCGCACTCGAATACGGCTCTCGGGCACCCAACCCGTGAAGGTTTGGCCATTGACACCCACCGCTTGCACCTGGTACCAGATTTCAGTCTGTAAATTGCCTTGGTCGAGTTCCTCCGCAGGCACCAGATTTCCTTGTTGATCTACGATATTGACCGCCGTTCCCTGAGGCAGCGTGCCGGCCTCATTACTTTCTAGCGTCGCCTCTTCTTGCAAAGCCAGCAGTGCTTCATCATTCCACACTGCCAGTGTCAAACCGCGCACCATCGGCCAGGCAAAAAACACGGCCAGATAAATAAGCGACGGCAGGATAAGCAGATAGGGCGCCCAATTATATTTCTTTTTACCCTTCCCTTGTGTATTCGTACTCATATCAGGAATCCCTTCCCTTTGTGCAAGATGCACACAGTAAAAAAAACGGGGCGTGTCCAATTACACGCCCCGTTTTCAATAACCTACTGGCCAATCTGGCAAGGTCCCTCACTGGCCGGATCAGGTGCCCAGCAAGGCGCGCCTGTCTCATCCATTAAGGCTTGCAGATTAACTGCTTCTTCATCCAATACCGTTTGAATATCTTCGCCATCCAACACGATGCGATCAAACGCATTCTTGAAAATCTGGTTGATCTCGCCGCCGCGCTCACCTAAACCAACGGGCAAGAGTGCCGGCAGTGCGTCGGCGGAGGTCGCTTGCGCTGCAACCGCCCCAGCTTCTATCGCCACTCCCGGCGGCATACTAGACGTATCAACACCATCAACTACGGGGAAGAACCCCAGTTCATTAAGTATCATGCCCTGCACCTCAGGCCGGGTCAAATACTCAATCAAGTCAGCGCCGCCATCAGGATCGGGAGCGTCAGCCGGAATCCCCAAACCAACGACGACCGGCATAAAGCCACGGCCCGCTGGCCCGGCAGGTGCCGGGAAAGCGATATACTGCTCAGGATCAGCATTGTAGGCATCCAGCAAGCGTGCCGTGTGATCAAACGCCACCCAAACCTCATCAGACAACAGCGGTTCTTGCATGAACTCGTAGTTGATTGACTCCGGATGAACCGTTGGCCACAAAGAGTCGCGCGCCCATTCCATCATCGAAGCTGCCTCCGGGCTGTTGAACTCCGTAACCATACCACCGGTGAAGGAAGGCCACATGTACCCTTCCAGGAAGCGGTGGAAAAGACCGGCATGTGGCAGGCCGCATTTTGGTTCGCCCGTCTCGTCAAGAATGTTTTGACACCATTCGCCAAACTGTTCCCAGGTCAGCGCATTGACATCGGCTCCCTCAGGGAGATAGTCCAGCGCTTCCACGTTGGCGCCCATGATATAGGTAGCCTGCATCCAGGGTACATAGTAAAGGAAGTCATCACTGCCCAACAAACCTGTTTCCAGGAATGCCGGTGCCAGATCCCGATCGGCAAGCAGATCATCGGCGACGTCGATCACGTTCATCATCGCATCTTCACGCGCCAGAGGCGGGTAAGTGCCATGCAAGGCGCCGACAACATCAATTTCGCCGCTGCCGGATTGGGCACCGGCCAAAACGAGGTCGATCAGCGGCCCTTCTTCAGACCCATTGACATCAAAACCACCTGCTTGCAGAATGGTGCGGAATTTTTCTTGTTCCTCAATGGGCACAAACTGCGTCGAAAAGAATACCGCATCACTCATTTCCGCTGGTGCTGCTTCTTCGGCCGGCTCTTCCGCCGGTTCTGCGGCTGGTGCGGCCATGACACTCATTTCACCAGCAGGATTAACCTGGCAGGGACCTTCGCTGGGTGCATCAGGCGCCCAGCAAGGCGCGCCCGTCTCATCCATCAAGGTTTGCAGATTGGCACCTTCTTCGGTCAAGACAGCCTCGATGTCCTCGCCATCTAGCACAATGCGATCGAAGGCATTCTTATAAATCTGGTTGATTTCGCCGCCCCGTTCGCCTAAACCAACAGGTAGCAGTGCTGGCAGTGCATCAGGCGCATTGGCCTGCGCTGCAACCGCACCCGCCTCAATTTCGATACCTGGTGGCAAGTCGGATGTATCAACACCATCAACAACCGGGAAGAAACCCAGATCCTTCAAGACAGCCCCTTGTACATCAGGCCGGGTCAAATACTCGATCAGATCCGCACCCGCATCTGGATGTTGGGCATCAGCCGGAATACCAAGGCCTACGACCACTGGCATGAACCCGCGCCCCGCCGCCCCAGCCGGAGCGGGGAAAGCAAAAAAGTTATCCGGCTCAGCATTGAATGCATCCAGCAAACGAGCTGTATGATCAAAGGCAACCAAGACCTCACCAGACATCAATGGCTCTTGCATGAACTCATAGTTGATCGCTTCGGGATTAATAGTCGGCCATAGGGTATCGCGCGCCCAGGCCATCATATCCATCGCCTCGCTGCTCTGGAAGTTGGAAACCATGCCACCGGTAAAGGAGGGCCACATATACCCTTCCAGGAACCGATGGAAAAGACCCGCATGTGGCAAACCACATTTTGGCTCACCTGTTTCTTCGAGGATGTTTTGGCACCATTCGCCAAATTGTTCCCAGGTCAGAGCGTTGGTATCAGCTCCCTCTGGCAAATATTGCAGCGCGTCCGTGTGGGCTGCCATGATATATGTCGCTTGCATCCAGGGAATGTAGTAGAGGAAATCATCACTGCCTAACAAACCTGTTTCCAGGTATGCTGGGGCGATGTCGCGATCCGCGGCCAGATCATCAGCCACATCGATCATATTCATCATCGCATCTTCACGCGCCAAGGGTGGGTAAGTGCCATGAAGCGCGCCGACAACGTCGATTTCACCACTGCCGGATTGTGCACCAGCCAGCACAAGGTCGATCAGCGGCCCTTCTTCGGAGCCATTAACGTCAAAGCCACCTTCCTCAAGAATAGAACGGAACAGCTCTTGTTCTTCAATAGGCACAAATTGAGTTGAGAAAAAGACAGCATCACCAGCCATCATCTCATCTCCAGTTTCCTCTGCGGGAGCCTCAGCTTCCTCTGCAGGAGCCTCAGCTTCCTCTGCAGGAGCTTCTACCTCTTCAGCAGCAGCCGGCGCTTCGCTTGGTGCTTCCTCAGCGCCGCCGCCACAGGCAACCACCAGCATCAGCATGATGATCAGCAAACTTAATATTTTCAAATACTTAGCCATGTTCTTCTCCTTTTTTGAGAATAAAATTGATGTGTACCTGGGCACACAAACTTCAGATAACTAATTTCGAAGTGGTCAAAAGGTCCTGATTCGCTGCACACCACCTCCTTTGTTTAAACTACATTTCCAACCGGACAAGGTCCGCTGGATTGCCGAATAACGAGATCAGGCTCGATGATGATCTGTTTTTGTGCAACAGATTCTCGATTGATAACTTTAAATAAAAGCTCCGCCACCATTTTACCGTGTTCGTTTGCCGGCTGGTGGATGGTCGTCAATGGCGGATTAGTAAATTCGGAAAGCAAGATATCGTCAAACCCGGTGATGCTTACATCGCGCCCAACAAGGAACCCTTTTTCCTGGGCAGCGCTCATGGCGCCAATAGCGATGAGATCGTTACAGGTTACGATTGCAGTTGGCGGATTAGGCTGCTCCAGCAGCTCTTCCGCTGCCGTACGTCCTGATCGCTGCCGGAAATGAGTTTCCATGACTTGGCCGTCTTCAATAATAATACCATGCGCTTGCAAACCATCTAGAAATCCTTGCACACGGTGAAATGATTTCGTGAAATGGGTTGGTTCAGCGATACAGGCAAACCGCCTGTGTCCCAGGCTGACCAAATGATCGACGACACGCCGCATCGCTCCATACCCATCTTCGTCAACTAGGTAGAAATCATTGTCCCCTTCAACGCGACCAAATGAGACAAAGGGAATGTCATAGTCGCGCAGCAGGCTAATACGCGCATCCTGTCGCTGGGTACGCACGACCACAAAGCCGTCAAATCGACGGCTGCGAATATGTTTTAAATAGGTTTCCTGGTCAATATTCGAGGGGCTCGCGGAAATACTGAGATTATAATTATGAGCGGCCGTTTCATTAACCAACCCCGAAAGAAATTCACTGAAAAAGGGATCGGAGAAACGTAATTCGTTAGCGGTGGGCAAAATCAGCGCGATCGTATCCGTGCGCTGCTTCTGCAAGTTGCGGGCTGTGATATTCGGCTCATACCCCATCTCACGCGCCACTTGCTGCACCTCTGCGCGTGTTTGCGGGCTGATATCGCTGTATCCCGCCAAGGCTCGAGAAACCGTTGGCACCGATTTCCCTACCCGCTCCGCAATGTCCTTTAACGTCGTCGGCATTCCTAACCCCCTCCTCAATATAAAAGGGAACTATCGCTTTCCATGACTAAAACGTTTTAGATACTAAATATAGTAAACTAAAACGTTTTAGACGTCAAGCCCCAATTCAAAAAACCACGACTTTTCAGCAGCCAGTAGGTTTCGGTGAATTGTCATTACCATTCCACATTAATGGAGCGCAAAAAGCAGTACATCAAAAGCCTGCAAGGGGCGCAGTACATTATCCTGGAATTAGGCGGGGGTGATACCTCGACCACAGTCATCTCACCCAAGATCCTGCGCCGCTTCGTCGCCCCCTGCGACAGCCAGTTAATCAGCACCGCTCATGAGGTGGGCCAGAGGATCGTCTACCATACCTGTGGCGGCATGATGCCTATCCTTGAAGACATCTTCGATATGGGTCCCGACGCCATGGAAACCTTCACCCGCCCACCATGGGCGCCGGCTTCGATCTCGCCGAAGCCAAGCGCCGCATCGGCGATCGCGTCTGCCTCATCGGCGGCTTCGATCAATTCCACCTCTTTGCAGGCTGCACCGAGCAAGAAACCCGCGCTGCCGTCAGAAAATGCCGCGCCGAAGCAAGTCAAAACGGCGGCTACATCCTTTACCCCCCTCCGACCACTTCTTTGAGGCTGACATCCCCCTCCTGCACGCCTTCACCGACGAAGCACACCACTGCCGCTACCCCATGTAAAACAAGATTCCATCTAGTTCCCCGTGCATGTAAAACAAGATTCCATCTAGTTCCCCTGTCTAGGTAGAACAAAATTCCATTTTGTTCGAGAAAGATGGCATCTTGTTCCCCCGTGTATGTAAAACAAGATTCCATCTTGTTCCCCCGTGTATGTAAAACAAGATTCCATCTTGTTCCCCTGTCTAGGTAGAACAAAATTCCATTTTGTTCGAGCAAGATGGCATCTTGCTCTACCTTGACATCCACTTGCAGTAGGTCCATGACCAGTCATCCCAACTTTCAACCAAACCCGCTGTAACTGGATTGTTTAACACATACCGCCGAATGCGTTCCATTTCCTGATCATTTCGTACGACATGATCATAGCTCTCATGCTGCCAAAACTGTCCCTCCCGGTCTAGGATCAGATTTCCTTTACGCGCAGTAAATAATTTATGCGAATGCATAATCGATGAAATCGAATAATAATCCTCAGCAACATCATCTATCAAAGGGGTAAAAATCGCATGGACGTGGTTGCTCATGATGCAATATGTATCTAGGTCAATTTTCTTGTGATCAAGAAAATGCAAGCTCTCGCCTACCACGTTCGCGACCTCAGGAATCTTCAACCATTGCGGTCCATAATCGGCGGCATCCAAAGATTTATCCCATAAACCAAATAATCGACGCTGTTCAAGATATTCTCGCCTTTCCCTCTCGGCTACATCACTTATCGATTGGAGTGCCCTTTCCGTTGCCTCTTTCTTGGCTATTAGCTCGTCTATAATAATCTTTGGAATAGATCCTCTGAGACGATATGTTACAAATAGAACTGCGCCAGGCGGTTGGAAATGAGGAAGGTTTCTTTCAAAGAACAACTTATAATCAAGATTGGGCATCGGCTCCTCCATTCTTAAATAGTCCTCAATATTGTAGAACAAGATTCCATCTTGTTCGAGCAAGAACGATTCTTGCTCTACATTTTTAATGCCCCACACCTCTGCAGACGTGCGGTTCGAAATAAAGAAGGTTTCGTTCAAAGAACAACCCATAAAAAAGTCTGGGCATCGGCCCTCCTCCATTCTCCAAAAAAACCCCCACCATTGTAGAACAAGATTCCATCTTGTTCGAGCAAGAAGGATTCTTGCTCTACATATAAAAAAGCCCCACACCCTTACAGTTGAAACGGCCGTCCGTATCCAAACGCCCCAAAGTGTCCACAACTTCCGTTTCCTCAATACCTTGGCGGTACATGCGCCGTCCATCGAAAGCGGTAGCTCCCATTTTCCCTTGGGTAAACAACACCATCTCCGGCCCTTGTCACGCTGCCCAACGCAGTAACGACTCCGTATCCGCCATGCTTTTGTCGGGATAGGATCGAATTCCATCAACCTACATTGGTCATAAAACACAAAAGCCCCCACATCATACTAAATGAAGGGGCTTTACTCTGCCAATACTCTGCTTATAGTTGCGTAACCAATAGTATATTGGCCAATTGACTATCGTCGAGACCATATTTGCTACGTTCGCGGTCGTTAGCGCGGCGCTCGATCTTTTCCCAATTGCTTATCACTTTCCATTTCTCAACCAATACTTTTAAAATCAGTCGCAATTTCATGGATGCCTCCACCGCTGCTCAGATTCTAGCCGGCATGTAATATTCAATTATTATGGTTTTTATAGCCATATTATAGAAAAAGGTCAGATCGAACGTCAACCACCGAGGCGCACTTGAGGTCTCCCGCTAGTTTGTCGCTCAAGGCTTCCATTCTCCATCGAAGAACACGTGGTGCCTGGGAATCCCAGGGCTTCCTGCGCGGAGTAAGTGGCACTCCCTAAGAAGTAGTCAGCCACCGTTAATTATTCACTGTTAATTGTTGATTGTTGATTGTTGACTCTTCCCCCACTCCCGCTAAAATCCCTTCATGGATACCCTCACCCTCCTCGCCCCACTGTCAGGCAGGATCATGCCCATTGAATCGGTCCCCGATCCCGTGTTCGCGCAGAAGATGACCGGCGATGGTTTGGCGCTCGATCCAGTATCGAATACGCTTCTGGCCCCATGTAATGGGCAAATAACCCAGATCCACAAAGGCCAGCATGAACTGACCATTTCCAACAGCCAAATCGACATTGTCATGCACATAGGGCTGAATACGGCTGTCCTCAACGGCGAAGGATTTCTGGCCCACGTGGCCGCCGGCGACAAGGTCTATGCCGGTCAAAAATTGATCGAATTCGATCCCGACTATGTTGCCGCCCACGCCTCCAGCCTGCTCACCGTAATCTTAATTACCAATACGGAGAGAGTCGATAATTTCTATAAGGCCGCTGGGGACGTGCAGGCCGGCAAAGATGTACTGATGGAACTTGCTCTTGTGGATAGTGCCGCCTTGGCTGCCGCAGGCATCTACAAGCCTATCTCATCCGAAATAATCGTTGTCCCCAATCATAGTGGCCTGCACTTTCGACCGGCGGCCGTTCTGTCCAGTCTCTGCCGCGGCTTTATGTCCGATATTATGCTCAGAAAAGGAGCGCAAGAGGCCAATGCTAGAAGCGTTTCCAGCATCATGGGCCTCGACATTCGCCACAACGACGAGGTGCGCCTATCCGCATCGGGGCCTGACGCTTACGAAGCGATCAGCGTCCTCACACCGGCCATAATTAACGGTCTTGGCGAAGAAGGATCGACGCCCATCCAGGCCCCGGCAAGCACAATCTTACCCGCCATCGCCGCGCCCGCATCCAAACCTCGGAGTTCTGATCCACAGGTCATTAAAGGCCTTCCAGCCGCAGCCGGCCTTGCGGTTGGCTTTGCATACCAGTACCGGCCTAGTCTGGCGGAAGTCGTTGAAACGGCCCAAGATTCGGTACTAGAAAGGAAACGGCTCGATCAGGCCCTCAGACAGTCTAAGCTGCACCTCGAAGCTTTACGCTCTCGAACACAGGCTGAAGCTGATCCCGGTCAAGCGGCGCTCATTGCAGCCCAGCATGAATTATTGGACGATCCGGAACTATTGCAGTTGGCCTATAGTTCTATCGAGAGAGGCCAAAGCGCCGAATTCGCCTGGCTGGCGGCGATTAATGCACAAGCCGTGCACCTGGATCGTCTGCAGAACGAGCCTCTCGCCGTCCGTGCCGCCGATCTGAGAGCGACCGGAAGGCGTATGGCCAATCGTCTGCACGAAGCCGCCGCCCAGGATTCAAACATCCCTCCTGGCTCTATCCTCATCGCCGAAGATATTCCCGCAGCACACTTAGCCACGATTGAAGCCAGCCAAGCTTTAGGATTGGTGACGGTTTTGGGCAGTGCTTACTCGGAAACAAGCGCCAGATCACGCGCCCTTTCCATCCCCGCTGTCGTCGGAGCAGAAACGCGCGCCTTGGAAATCAGCAACGGCACGGCCGTTATTCTCGATGGGCAGCAAGGCACCTTGCAGCTCAATCCGACCGCCGAGGCGATTACCGCAGCCAACAGTCAAATCGAGGAGCTGGAAGATCAGCGCCATCAACAATTGGCCAGCGCCTTTGAAGCCGCAGCCTCGATCGATGGCCACCCACTTTCTGTTCAAGCCGCGGTTTCCACTGTCCAAGAAACTCAAAAGGCGATGCAGCGCGGCGCTGACGGCATATGTTGGTTGGCCACGGAGCATCTCTTTTACAGTCGTCGCACCCCTCCGACAGAGGATGAACAGACAATAGCCTACATTGACGCGGCCAAGGCCGTCTCACCCGATAAAGCGTTGATCATACGCACACTCGACGTGTCCAGTCAAAGACGGCTGCCCTACTTGCCTCAAGCGCCAGAACCCAATCCCGCTCTTGGTTTGCAGGGCATCAGCTTCACCCTCGACCAGCCCCATTTATTACGCAAACAATGCCGCGCCATCATGCGTGCCGCGGCGGATACAGGCCAGCCGCTAAAGATCTTGCTGCCGCGCCTGGAATCGGTCGCCCAGTGGCACATAGTTCGCGACTTGATCAACATTGAGCAGGAAAAAATGGAAATTGAAGCCGTGCCGGTAGGCTTGCTGATCCAGTCCCCGGCAGCGGCCGTTTCCACTGGGCAGTTGGCGCGAGATGCAGATTTCCTGGTCTTGGAAACGGATGATTTAGCACAGTACAGCATGGCCATGGACCGGCACCACCCCATGTTTGGACTGCGACTGGATGCCCTCGAACCGGCAGTTCTGCGTATTATTCATCTCGCCGCACAGGGTGCTGCTGCGCAGGGGAAACCGCTGACCGTTTACGGCGCCGTGTCATCTGATCCGCAGGCCATACCCCTTCTGGTTGGTCTCGGTGTTTCCGGTTTTGACGTTTCGCCAACGGCCGTACCCGCCGTCAAGGCCCATATTCGCAGCTTAAACCGGCAGCAGTGCCAGGAACTGGCCCAAGAGGCTCTGCGCCTAGAAACAGCCGTGCAGGTTCGTGAATTGGTCATGTGACAAAAGGGCCAATATGCCGCGCAACCCGACGATCAATTCTCAGCCAGAACGCTCTTAATAAACGAAAGGCATCCCAATCATGGTTGACTCAACAAGATTGCACGGGCTGCTCACCGAGCAGCGCAACCCACGCACTTTGCAGATCGACGAATTAAGCACGGCTGACATTCTGAAACTGTTCAATCAGGAGGATATGCTCCTGCCTCAAGCCATCGCCGCCGAACTTGATCCCATCAGCGCTCTCGTCGATGCCGTCGAAGCCGCGCTGCGCGGAGGTGGGCGCCTCATTTACGCCGGGGCAGGAACGAGCGGCCGTTTAGGCGTGCTCGATGCCTCTGAGTGTCCCCCAACCTTCGGCACAGATCCGGCGCAGGTCGTGGGCCTGCTCGCCGGCGGCGACCGTGCCCTGCGCGATTCCATAGAAGACGCTGAAGACGATCCCCACCTGGCCCGCACAGACCTGCAGGCCCTACAGCTCAACCAGGATGATATCGTAATCGGCATCGCCGCCAGCGGCCGCACACCCTACACCATCTCCGCCGTCGCCTACGCCAACGAGATCGGCGCCGGCAGCGGCTGCATATGCAACAGCCCCGGTTCTCCATTGGCGCAGACGGCCGTTTACCCCGTCACCGTGCTCGTTGGACCAGAAATCCTCACCGGCTCCACGCGCCTCAAAAGCGGAACAGCACAAAAAATGGTCCTCAACATGATCACCACCACCGTCATGATTCGGCTCGGCAAGGTCTACAGCAATCTGATGGTCGATGTCCAGCCAGACAACGAAAAACTTGTACAGCGAGCCACGAATATCATCATCGAAATCACTGGCAGCACCGCGGAAGAAGCCGCGGCAGCGTTGCACGAATACGGATCGGTTAAAGCAGCTGTTGTGGCCCTTGTGACAGGATTGGAAGGACAGGCGGTCGAAAACAGGTTGGCAGAAAACGAAGGAAGGTTAAAGCAATCATTGACGAAGAGTATATAAATAGCAGAAAATTGGTGCATGGTGAATGGCGAAGCGGAGGAGATGGCGAAGCAAGAGGTGCGAAAGCTCACGGGACTTTGTACACAAACTGAGGATAGTCTTTAAGGAGCTAAACGAAACTCGCATTTGGTTGAAAATAATTGCCAATACTAAACTGCTTCCAGCTCCACGCCTTTCCGCTCATACCGACGAGTGCAATCAGTTTTGCCGCATTATCGGAGCCAGCATACAGACCGCCCGCAAGGCTGCGCCTGACTAAACATTCACCATTCATCATTACTTGTAGATTAGGAAGCACGTTAATAGGTGTGTAAAAATGCTCGTCATAAAATACGCCAAGGTTCTAACCCCCGAACGAATATTGGCCAACACTATCGGGTTGGCCAATACGACAGTTATTATCGATGGCACACGCATCGCGAACATAGCAGATGGCGATACTGGCAGCATTCCCCAATTCGCAAGAATTGTCGATGCCTCAAACCTTCTTCTCGTACCAGGATTCATCGATCTCCAACTAAACGGCGCCTTCGGCCACGATTTCACCGCCGCTCCCGCCACCATCTGGGAAGTATCCGCTCGTCTTGGGCAGTTTGGCACTACCTCCTATCTACCAACCATAATTACCTCCCCCATCGCCAATATCAATGAAGCAAGGCGTGTCTTGCTCGAGGAACGGCCGTCAGCCTTTCAAGGTGCAGAGCCGTTAGGACTGCATATCGAGGGTCCTTTCCTCAACCCAGCCAAAAAAGGCGCCCATAACCCAGCCCATATCCTGCCGCCCGACGATTCGCTTATCGAGGCTTGGTCGCCAGCGGGCGCTGTGCGCCTGGTAACCTTGGCCCCGGAAATGTCAGGAGCTAACGCCCTCATCGAAGAACTCGCTTCGCGTGGCCTGATCGTCAGCGCCGGTCATTCCTTGGCCAGCTATGAAGAAGCCATGGCCGGCATCAGCGCCGGAATTTGCTATGGCACTCATCTCTTCAACGCCATGACCCCCATCGACCACCGGCAGCCGGGACTGCCTATTGCCCTGCTCAATACACCCGGCATAACCGTGGGCTTGATCGCCGACGGCATTCATGTCCATCCAGGCTTGATCAAACTTATCTGGGCCATGAAAGGTAGCGCCGGCCTAAATCTTGTCAGCGATGCCATGGCCGCTTTGGGCCGTACGCCGGGGAACTATCTGCTGAACGAATTCCAGGTCACCGTCACCGAAACCGACTGCCGCCTGGCCGACGGCACTCTCGCCGGCAGCATCCTGCCCCTCGACCAGGCCCTGCGCAACCTCATCAGCTTCACCGGATGCTCCCTCCCCGAAGCTCTGGCTACCGTCACCAGCACCCCCGCCCGCCTCCTGGGCATTGATCACGAACGTGGCCACATCACCGAAGGCGCCATTGCCGATATGCTTCTGCTCACGCCCGATCTACAAGTCCACACCACCATCGCCGCCGGAAAAGTCATCTATGAAAGGTGAGTCCCAGTGTGGTTCATTATCGGAGAATGAGCCACGCTAAGAGAATGAACCAATCTCATAACTCCGCCCTCACGCCTACCAAGAAATCAAGCTATAATTGGCTGCAGACATAGTTCAACACAACGAGATTCACCTGTGCCAAATGGGACTACCATACTTACGACTACCAGACCAACGGCTACCAGACTAATAATAAAAGGACAACTCACAACCATGCTGCAAAACTCACTTCTCTACCAAGAAATCCATGCCCAGCCAGAAGCGCTGGCCTCACTGCTCAGCGACGAACGAGATCATGTTCATGAGATCGTTGATCACATTCGCCGGAAAGGTATCACCCATGCCATCATCGCCGCGCGGGGGACAAGCGACAATGCGGCGCGCTATGCGCAATATCTCTTTGGCTCCACCAACCGGCTGCAGGTGGCCTTGGCCACACCCAGTCTCTTTAGCATCTATAAACAGCCGCCGCGCTTTGAAGATGCACTGGTCATTGGCATTAGCCAGAGCGGCAAGAGCCCGGACATTGTCTCCGTAGTCGCCGAAGGGCAGCGCCAAGGGGCGATCACGGTGGCCATCACCAACACCCCCGAGTCCGATATGGCCCAGGCCGCCGACCATGTGATCAACCTGCATGCCGGATTGGAGCAATCCGTGGCGGCCACAAAAACATATACAACTTCCCTGGCCGCAATCGCTCTGCTGAGCGCTACCGCGGCGGGAAATCAGCAAATGCTGGATACCTTAGCCCAAATTCCAGACCAGGCGCGGCAGACTTTGGCCCTCGGTCCACACATCTCCCAGGCCGCAGAACGGTACCGCTATATGCGTGTTTGTGTCGTCATTGGGCGTGGCTACAACTACGCCACTGCCTTCGAATTGGCCCTGAAGATTAAAGAATTGAATTACATCATGGCCGAGCCGTACAGCAGCGCCGACTTTATGCATGGGCCCGTGGCCGTGGTCGAAGAAGCGTTTCCGACAATTGTTATTGCCCCATCGGGCGTCATGCTGCCCGAATTGAAGCAAATGATGCGTGATCTGAATCAGCGTGGTGCTGAGGTACTGACCATCAGCGACGATGATCAGGCGCTGGCTCTGGCGCGCACGCCCATGCGCCTGCCTGTGTCTGTGCCCGAATGGGTATCGCCCATTGTCTCTATCATTCCAGGGCAGCTTCTGGCCATGAATCTTGCCCATGTTCGGGACTATGACGTCGACCAGCCGCGCGGGCTGCGCAAGGTAACCGAAACCACGTAGTAAATACCTTCTTAATGTTGGTGAATTGGTGAATTGTTGTTGGAACTGTTAAGATTATCGTGTGGGTGCTGATTTAGCCAATTCGGGAGATTCTCTATGCTAGGATTTTTGCAAAAGATCGGTCGTGCTCTGCTCCTGCCGATCGCGGTCATGCCTATCGCGGCACTTTTCTTCCGTTTAGGCGCACCCGATTTGCTGGATATCCCCTTCCTAATGGCTGCCGGAGCGGCCGTCTATGACAACCTGGCCATCCTATTCGCCATTGGCATCGCCATCGGTTTATCTGTTGACCAGCGCGGAGAAGCCGTCTTGGCCGCTGTGGTTGGCTATTACGTCATGCTTGCTGCACTGAGCATGTTGCTGATCCAGAACGGCTATGGCGCCGATCAGGAAATCGTCACCAGGCTCTCAGCCAGCGTGCTGCTGGGATTGATCGCTGGGCTGGTCTCTGTGGTCACCTACAACCGTTTCTACCTAGTGCGTTTGCCCAGTCTTCTGCACTTCTTCTCCGGAAGGCGGCTGGTGCCCATTCTGACGGCCATATTCGGGCTCCTGCTGGGCATCGCACTCTATGTTATTTGGCCTTTGCTGTGGACCGGTCTGGACTGGTTCAATGCCTGGATCTACAGTTGGGGCATCTGGGGCACAGCCTTTTACGGTGTCCTCAACCGCGCCCTGCTCCCCTTTGGCCTACACCATGTGCTCAATACCTATTTCTGGTATGGCATCGGCGATTACATCAATCCCCTCACGGGCCAACTTGTTAATGGAGATATACCACGCTTCCTAAATGGCGATCCCAGCGCAGGCGTTTACCAGGTGGGTTTCTATCCGATCATGATGGGCGGGCTGCTGGGTGCCGCGCTGGCCATGATCGTGGCCGCCAAGGACGGCCGCAAACTGTCCACATTGGGGATCTTAGGCGGCGCGGCCTTGGTCTCGCTGGTCACCGGTATCACCGAACCAATCGAATTTGCTTTTCTATTCCTGGCTCCACTCCTCTTTGGCGTCCATGCGCTGCTGACCGGGATTTCCTTCTTTGTGGCCAATGCCATGGGCCTGCGCCATGGCTTCGCCTTCAGCGCCGGCCTGATCGACTATTTTCTCAATTACAATTTGGCCGAACGACCACAAGAGGTGGCCATTCTTGCCGCAATCTTTTTCCTGGTCTACTTCCTGATCTTCTTCCTCTTCATCGAGATATTTAACCTCAAGACCGTCGGGCGGCGCGAGCCCACACAAAGCGAATTAGATCAGATGATTGAAAGTGTGTCCGAAGATGAACGGGGCGGTGCCGTGCACACGCGTGCGATCATGGCTTCCCTGGGCGGCATAGACAATGTCACGGCGGTCAGGATAGAAGACGATGGCTTGCATATCAGCGTTCACGACTCTTCCCTGGCCATCGAGTCAGCCCTGATCACGCTCGGTGCCACGACGGTTGTCAAGCCTTCGAGCAGCGAGATAGAACTTACCTTTGCCGAAGATGAGGATCTGGTCGCCGTGGAAATGGCACGTCTGTTGGTCGATGAAGATGCGGAGCTCGATTCTGATATCGTTCAGGATGTTGAGGAGCCGGTGATAGTGACCGATCCCTTCACAGAAACACGGGTCAAAATGTTCGTCGATGCCCTGGGCGGTCCAGGAAATATCGACAGCGTCGAAGCCACAGCCGCGACCAGGCTGCGGGTAACATTGGACGATCCGCTGCTGGTTGATGAGGAAGCACTGCGTGCAGCCGGGGCTACCGGCGTGATGCATACGGCCGAAAGTATACACGTTCTCGTAGGAGTCAAAGCACCGCAGTATGCCGCGGTCATGGTCTCGCAGCTGCAAGAAGTTGAAAACGAAACAAAACATGGCTATCGCCGCCGCTAGGAACCCGCTCTGATAGATCATAAAATGAGACGGAACTGGGCAAATCTAGCGCCGCTGCATAATTTTTCGCTAATCGCTCGGAGCCTGTCGTGTCTGCCTCCGCGGGCATCCATCACCTGATGTACAATCGTGGATACACCTTTGTTGGCAATGACAGATTGGTAAATGATGCTCACTTCAATTTGCCCCGACGGTCATAGATAGAGTTTTAAAGCAGCCAATAAAAAAGGAGACTTAACATGGCACTTACAGAGTATAAATCAGGCAATACTTTTCCTGGCGTAGTCGGTCGCACGACCGATCAATCATCCCCCGCCTGGCCCGAACCAAACCGGGCCAAAGAAGACGCTCCCAATGTTTTGTTCATCATCCTTGACGATACGGGATTCGGGCAGCTCGGCTGTTACGGCAGCCCGATTAAAACGCCCAATCTAGATGCTTTGGCAGCCAACGGCCTGCTGTACCAGAACATGCACACCACGGCCCTCTGCTCGCCGACCCGTACCTGCGTGCTGACGGGACGCAATCATCATTCCAACCATATGGCCGCTATCACTGAGACTTCAACCGGGTATCCCGGCTATGACGGCTATATTCCCCATGAGAATGGTTTTCTGTCGGAGATGCTCAAGCAGCAGGGATACAATACCTACGCCGTGGGCAAGTGGCACCTTACGCCGGCGGATCAGATTTCAGCCGCAGGTCCTTATGACCGCTGGCCCTTGGGCCGGGGCTTTGAGCGTTATTACGGCTTCCTCGGCGGGGATACGCACCAATACTACCCCGACCTGACCTATGACAATCACCGTGTGGAACCACCCAAGACGCCCGAAGAGGGCTACCATCTGACCGAGGACCTAGCCGATCAGGCAATTGGTTTCATCGCCGACGCCAAGCAAGTGGCCCCGAATAAACCATTTTTCATGTACTTCTGCACCGGGGCCATGCACGCACCACACCATGTGCCCAAGGAATGGGCAGACGCCTATGATGGTCAGTTTGACGATGGTTGGGAAGCGTACCGCGAGCAGGTTTTTGCCAATCAGAAGAAACAGGGGGTAATTCCGGAAGATGCTCAGCTTTCACGCCACGATCCCGATGTAAAGCCCTGGGCCGAATGTTCGCCTGAAGAGCAGAAGCTCTACGCGCGCATGATGGAAGTCTATGCCGGTTTCCTGACCCATACCGATCACCATATCGGCCGTCTGTTGGATTTCTTGAAAAAAATTGGCGAGTTCGATAATACGATGATCATGGTTCTCTCCGATAATGGGGCCAGCTCCGAAGGTGGGCCTGAGGGATCGGTGAATGAGAACCTCTTCTTCAATTTCGTGCCCGAATCCCTGCAGGAAAATTTGGCGGCGATTGACGAGTTAGGCGGGCCGCAGCATTTTAACCATTATGCCTGGGGTTGGACATGGGCCGGCAACACGCCGTTCCGGCGTTGGAAACGAGAGACTTACCGCGGCGGGACCAGCGATCCCTTCATTGTCCATTGGCCGCAAGGAATTGAGGCCAAGGGTGAAGTGCGCACACAGTATGCCCATGCCATTGACATGGTGCCCACGGTCCTGGATGCCCTGGGCGTCGAACCTCCGCCAAGCATTGCCGGGGTGTCCCAATCGCCAATCGAAGGTTTCAGTCTGGCGCAGACCTTTGACGATGCCGGTGCGCCCTCTGCACACAAGGTGCAGTATTTCGAGATGCTGGGGCATCGTGCCATTTATAATGATGGCTGGCGCGCCGTTTGCCCCTGGCCTGGAACCTCCTTCAAAGAATCGGGCCGCACCTTTGGCACGCCTATCACCGCCGAGGATCTGACCAAGCTCGATGCCAAGAGTTGGGAGCTGTATCATGTGGCTGAAGATTTCGCGGAGAATTACAACCTCGCCGATGACAACGTAGAGTCCGTGATCGGCGCTCTGAAAACTTGGTTGGAGGAAGGGCGTGATGTGCGCGCAGAAGTACGCGCCAAGCTGATCGAGATGATTGGCCAATGGTATGTGGAAGCAGGCAAATATAATGTGCTGCCCGTGGACGGCCGTGGCCAACAGCGTTTTGCCGAGGAACGGCCCCAGATAGCCGGTGAGCGCAGCAGCTACACCTTTTATCCTGGCACACAGGAAGTGCCGGTCAATGCTGCAGCCAATATCATGAACCGGCCTTACAGCATTACGGCCAATGTGGACTATAAAGAAGGAGATCAAGGGGTTCTTATTTCCCAGGGCGGCATCGACGGAGGCTATTCCCTATATGTGCAAGACGGGAATCTGCACCATCTATACAATTATGTGGCCCGCAGCTACAGTCATGTCCAGTCGCAAGTTCAAATATCAGAAGGACCCCATACGCTGCGCTACGAATTTGAGGTCACAGGCGAACCTGACCTGCTCAACGGCAAAGGAGCGCCCGGTGTTGGGCAGCTCTATATCGATGGCGAACTCGTAGGCCAGGTTGAAATGCCCTTGACAAACCCAATCGTGCTCGGTCTGGCCAGCGGCGTCTCTGTTGGACGTGACGCTGGATCACCGGTAACTATGGAGCATTATCAAGGACCGTTTGAGTATACGGGGATCCTAGATACCGTCACCATTGACGTTAGTGGTGATTTGATAAAAGATGAAGAAGCACAGATGCGGGCAATAATGGCCCGGCAGTAGTTAGAAGACGGCTACAGGTTACAAGTTGCAGGGTACAACAGTGATTTAACCTGCAACTTGTAACTTCCCCATCATGTATTCCTGGTTACTTTTTGACGCCGATGGCACGTTGTGGGACTACGACAAGGCCGAAGCCAAGTCGCTGTCTTCAGCATTTGTGCAAAGCGGCATACCCTTTGAAACGGACTTTGGCGAGCTGTACCGCAAGATTAATGGGCAGTTGTGGGTCGATTTTGAACAGGGCAAAATCAGCCAGTTGGATCTGCGTCATGAGCGATTCGGCCGTCTATTTAGCGCCCTGGGAATCAAGGCCGACGCCCATGCCTTCAGCGAACTATATCTGCGCAACCTGGGAAACACGACCGACTTAATCGATGGGGCGCTGGAACTCTTGCAGGCCTTGGAAGGAC
The DNA here is from genome assembly GCA_963807975.1 of uncultured Chloroflexia bacterium. Classification (GTDB taxonomy): domain Bacteria; phylum Chloroflexota; class Anaerolineae; order Promineifilales; family Promineifilaceae; genus JAACFF01. The sequence goes on from CAWEDV010000001.1 coordinate 544,153, forward strand.
GGTTCCAGATGCTGCTGATCACCAATGGCATTCCCAATGTGCAGCGCTCACGGCTCTCACAGTCGCCGATTGAGCCCTTCTTTGAAGCAGTGATCATCTCTGGAGAAGTAGGCGTGGCCAAACCTGACCCGGCCATTTTCGACGCCGCCTTCGCCGCCATGGGCCACCCGGAAAAAAAAGAGACCATGATTATAGGTGACAGCCTCTCTTCCGATATCCGCGGTGGGATCAATTACGGCATTGACACCTGTTGGTACAACCCATGGAAACTTCCCGGGCCTGATATCAGGTCAACTTATGAAATCCATGCCCTTGATCAACTGCTCGCGTTTACAAACCACTAAAGCACTCGGCAGCAAAAATCTAAACAATGGAGCGCCACCATACCAAGAACTCGGAGCGCCACCATCTTGGTGGCAACCGCACCAGGAACCCAGATCGCCTCCATACTAAGAACTCGGAGCGCCACCATCCTGGTGGCAACCGCACCAGGAACCCAGAGCACCTCCATACCAAGAACCCAGACCGCCACCATACTAAGAACTCGGAGCGCCACCATCTTGGTGGCAACCGCACCAGGAACCCAGAGCACCTACCCATACCAGGAACCCAGACCACCACCATACTAAGAACTCGGAGCGCCACCATCTTGGTGGCAACCGCACCAGGAACCCAGAGCACCACCATACCAGGAACCCAGACCACCACCATACTAAGAACTCGGAGCGCCACCATCTTGGTGGCAACCGCACCAGGAACCCAGAGCACCACCATACCAGGAACCCAGAGCACCACCATACTAAGAACTCGGAGCGCCACCATCTTGGTGGCAACCGCACCAGGAACCCAGAGCACCACCATACCAGGAACCCAGAGCACCACCATACTAAGAACTCGGAGCGCCACCATCTTGGTGGCAACCGCACCAGGAACCCAGAGCACCACCATACCAGGAACCCAGACCACCACCATACTAAGAACTCGGAGCGCCACCATCTTGGTGGCAACCGCACCAGGAACCCAGAGCACCACCATACTAAGAACCCAGAGCGCCACCATACCAGGAACCCAGAGCGCCACCATCTTGGTGGCAACCGCACCAGGAACCCAGAGCACCACCATACTAAGAACTCGGAGCGCCACCATCTTGGTGGCAACCGCACCAGGAACCCAGAGCACCACCATACCAGGAACCCAGAGCGCCACCATCCTGGTGGCAACTACACATCGTCCAACCTATGCCGGCGCTTCAATTGTTGGCAACACATTAACCCGTAAACCGACCTAGCAGGAGCATCCCATGGAAATACTACGAACCCCAGAAGAACGTTTCGAAAATCTTCCTGATTATCCCTTTAAAGCTCACTATATTGCGGTGCATGGCCTGCGGCTGCATTATGTGGATGAAGGGCCACCCGATGGACCGGTGGTACTGATGCTGCATGGCGAACCGAGCTGGTCCTACCTATACCGGCATATGATCCCGCTCTTCGTTGAAGCGGGATTCCGTACCGTCGCGCCTGACCTTGCCGGCTTCGGTAAATCGGACAAACCGGCACAATCCACGGATTACACCTACCAACGGCATGTCGATTGGATCCGCGGCTGGGTTGAAGCAGTAGGTCTGCAAGAAATCAACCTTATCTGCCAGGATTGGGGATCCCTGATCGGGCTGCGTCTCGTCGCTGAACACCCGGACTGGTTCGCACGCGTCGTATTAGCCAATGGCGGTCTGCCGACCGGCGATCAGCAGATGCCCGAGGCCTTCATGCAGTGGCTTCATTTTTCGCAGAATGTCTCCAAATTCCAGGTTGGGCGCATGATCAACCGGGGCACCGTAACCAGCCTCTCCAAGGAAGTCATCGCCGCCTATGACGCCCCCTTCCCTGACGAATCCTTTAAGGCCGGGGCGCGCATATTCCCTTCGCTTGTGCCCATCAGCGCGGACGATCCCGCCGCCTCCGCCAATCGCAAGGCATGGCGATCATTGATGCGCTTTGAGAAACCTTTTCTCACCGCGTTCAGCGACGGCGATCCTGTCACCCGTGGTGGTGAAGCCGCTTTCCAACGCCTCGTGCGTGGTGCCAAAAACCGCCAACACCCCACAATCGCCAATGCCGGTCATTTCTTGCAAGAAGACAAAGGACCCGAACTGGCACAAATTGCCATCGACTTCTTTACTTCTACTTAGCGGCGATCCCAACTCCTTCAGAGTTTTCATCCTTCCCGGAAATGGGCAGTTTCCGGGAAAGCTCTGCGTTGGCACTAGTGCTCTTGTCATTCTAAAAGTTGAAGAATCATCATCCGCCTGTCATACCTGCGTAGATAGGTAGCCACTCTTATGGATTCCCACCGCAGTTTACCCTCGCCGAGGCGGGGGCGTGAATGACATGCATCTTTCAATTTTACAATTCAACTTAACAGAGCACTAACCAATCGCTACCAGCACCAAGCCAACAGTCACCACTCCAATACCCACTATTTTCGGCCTGTAGCGCGGTTCGCGCTGCACTGTCATACCCAGCAGCGCGCCAATTGGAATGCTGAGCTGGCGGAACGCGGCAGCATAGCTCACATTGCTCACAAAGGCCAGCGAGGCCAGCACCAGTCCATAGGCCGTCATTATTACCACGCCCGTTGTCGCTGCGGTGACGATCGCCGAACGGTTATGCAGAATCTCCTTGGCATGGTGACGTTCAGCCGTCACAAACAGTGTGGCTGTGCCCATCATCAGTGCCGTACTGATCGCCTGCAGGGAGATAAAGAGCAGCGTGATTTCAAGAATTGAAAGCTGCAAAACAGGAGAAGCCCGCAAGCTGCGCAGCGCCTGATCGTCTAGAAGGGTATAGGCGACCGTTCCCAGGGCAGCAACGACAGCCAGCAGATAAACGATATCGAAGTAATCCCGCAAACGTACGGTGCCAAAATGAGGCAGCGGGAGCACAACACAGCCCAAGAAAATAAGCATCATTCCCAAGAAGCCGAGACGGCCGATTTCCCCACCGCGCCCCACCAGAATTGAAATCAAGGCCACCAGCAGGACCGGTATGGCCCGCGCCAGCGGATAAGCCAGGGAAATATCTCCCTGGCGATAGGCGCCGGCCAAGCCAAAGAAATAGACAGCCTGTGCTATCCCAGTGGCCAGCAGCAGACCCCAAACGGAGGTGGGAATGAGCGGCAGCGCATGGCGATAGGCGATCAGAAAAGGAGACATGATGATCGACGCGCAAACAGCCGTGATCCAGAAAAAGGCCAACGAGGGATCCCGCCGCTTGCTGACAAAGTTCCATGAGGCATGCATAATCGCCGAAGCGATAATCAAGATAATGGCGATAGGACTCATGGCCCACGATCCTATCACATTTCCCACCTGATCCTGACCCAGGCAAAACAAGATGCTATCTTGTTCCGGCTAACTTCCTGTTTGCCGATACCCCCTCACCCCAAACACCAGCCCCGCCACCGCCGATCCCATATCCAATCCCGCAAAATATCGAACCGCACCCCTGCCAAATATTAATATTGACAGCGGATTGAATATCCATAATAATGTCATCAGGACAGATCTTTGTGTATCATGTTGCCAATTAGCACTCAACTCACAAAAGGCCAAGGAGAGATTTGAGGGACACCGGGCCAGGAGCGATCAACTATTTCGTCATCCGATAAAAAACCATCTTTCTAGTATAAAAATCGTGACCCTGAGTCAGGGTCATATTATAAGTGTTTGACAACGGCAGGGAGCTGGCTGCACGATGGCGTGACGTTACCCCGTGCAACCTTGCCTCCGCCTGAAGAGATCAAGCCAGCCCACAAGGAGAACCTATGCCCCGTGATCCCGTCGCACAATGATCAGTTTATCAAACAATGACCACCAAATAAACGTGGTCGAAAACGCCAATTCATAAAATTGGAAAGGTGCTCAAATGTTTAGATTTCTTTCTACCCTAGGCAGCGAACGCTCTTCAGCGCTTCGAAAGATATTGTTGCTCTCTTGTTGGCAGCCACAGTGCTGCTGATTCAATCCGCACCCTCTTCGCCGGCTAAGGCAGCGGGCAACCACTATGTTGTCACGATCTATTTTGGCGGTACAGGCTTACCGGATAATTGGCACCAAACAGCAAAACCTCTGCCATCAAAGTGGTGGGAAACGGGATATTCTCGGTTTCACCAGCCCCATCTTCTATCGCTGATGCACCTTTATCAACAGGAAGATGCCACCCATTACAAGAAGTTTGTCAATGGTGTAGGCGCCTACCCAAAATGCACCGGAGATCCCTTGTTCTTAGGGAGCAAAGCCCAGAAACAGCAGGCAAAGCCGCACAAGGAAGATATTTGTTACAGATGGGCACAAACCGTATCAGAGGGGAAGACATTCTTGAGCGATGTTCTGATCGAAACCGGGCCAGATGATACAGTCACCGTTAATCTTCTTGGCAACAGCCGCGGGGCCATCAGCAGCATGTGGTTTCTTAAAAGTATCGAGAACGGATTTGAGGAAGACCAATTGAATAAAATCACGGCCATCAATATGATCGCCATGGATCCCGTCGCCGGCGTATGGATGACGCTCGATCTTTACGGAGATCTCAATGCCATTGGAGCTGATACCTTCATTATGAGCGAGCGGCTGACTAATTTCGTCGGCATTTATGCCACAGATGAGCGCAGTCAAAACTTCGGCGCTTTGGTTCCTACCACAAACGAGAAAACAAATGCGCTGATGTACCAGGTTCGCGGCAGCCATGAGACACTTGTTGGCAATCAACAGAAAAATGGACATTCAGTCAAAGCCGGATTCTTGAACGAATCTGACGAAAGCCTTGTGCTAAAGTCAGTCAATGATTTGGTCGGTGTAACCGCTGTGGAGCTTCTGAAGGGCGCGGCCTGGGGATCCAACACTTTCGATCCGCAACTATATGATACCCTTTATCCCGGCGGCCATATTGATGAAGCTTCAAATCGGGATGATTTCTTCTGGCATATCGATGGTATGCAGCTATCTGATGTGGATTGGGAGCTCATGCGCCAGACGACTTTTTACCCTTTTTTCTTGTACGAGTCCTACCGCGCCGAAATCGGTTATGGATGTTGGGGCTTCCTTGCTACCGGGCTGCTAACAGGGAAACACAACGAACCGCGCTGCCTGCTCTATGTTGAAGAGTCCGACAGCGGAACTGTCGAACTACACCAGAGAGGACTGGATGAAAATTCAATAGTTAAAGAGATCGGCAACGATATTTCCAAGCCCGAGCTGTGGACAGAGATACAATTGATGGCCCACGGTGACGACGACGGTGATCGAGTCATCAATGCCGAAGACAATTGCCCAACCGTTGCCAATACCGATCAAAAGGATTATGACAAAGATGGTGAAGGCGACCTCTGCGATAGCGATGATTTAGTGGCCGATGCCGGCCAAGACCAAACGATCGAATGTACCTGCCCTGACTGTACTCCCGCCACCGTCAATGGCGCTGGTTCTCATGATCCGGATGGAGATCTGCTTTTCTACAACTGGTCGGCATTAAGAATTTCCTTTGTCGATCCTGCTTCAGTAAGTACCTCGGCTCTATTTCCCATGGATACCACAACCGTTACCTTAGATGTCAATGACGGAACCGAACTGGATAAGGACAGCGATACCGTCGATATCACCATAGAGGACACTACCGATCCGGTGGTTACGGCCGAATTAGCACCCGTCCAAGATTGCGAACTAACAGAAACTTGTTATCAGGTGCTGTGTACCGCAGCCGATGCCTGCTCAACAGATATCGGCACAACATCCGTTATCGTCGTACCGGACGCTGAAGAACCAGCCATAAGATTCGTTCGAGCCAAGCGTCCAATGATCACATACGATTTGCGTAGGAACAGGGTGACCGTCCGCGCTCAGGACCCGCAGGCGCTCTGGGCTGAAGTCATGGCTGTAGAGGGCATCACCGTTGAGAATGACCAGGTACTTCTATTGAACCAGGGCAGCAAAAAAGCTGGCACTGGCAAGCCCGTTGTCTACAAGTTTGCCTTTGATGGCACCCTACAGTCAATAGCTGGTGGTTCAGAGATGACGCTCCAATGCCGGGCAGTTGATGATAACGGAAACACCAGTTCTGCTGATGCGACCGTAAATATGCCGCTGAAGTGATAGGCCTCCGAGAGTGGTGGCGGTAATAAGTTTAGCGCCCCACCTGGGCCGCCTTGGGCGTGCATGACAATTTCATAGCCGGGAACATTTGTGGCAGATACGGCGTCTTATGGGTAGACGGCCGTGTACAGTGGGCCGCAAAGGAGTAAAATCGTGGTTAAGAAAGTCGCATTGTTATTGGCAGCAGGGGTCACCATTCTGATCGTCACGGCGTGCAGCGCTCAAGTTTCGTCCGAGCAAGCTGCGGCAGCATTGGCCGCGGTCGAGCCGGCTGCCGGACAAGAGGCCGTGGTACAGGATGCTGCCGGGCAGCAGCCCTTGGCCGAGGTGACAATGGAAGCGGGATCGACGAGTCATGTCCCGCTGGCTGATACTATCGGCACGCCCATTTTGGAACCGATCGGTTTATCGCCGAATGGTCCTTTTGACGAGGAACTTGCAGTGGAAATGGATGAAGGAAATTACCGGCCCATAAGCCGTGAGGATCAAGGGCAGACACCCTCTGACCGGGATGTCGTCGAACCGGCTGTCGCCCCTGCGCTGCAGCCCTGGATTGATAAAGCAAAAGCGGATCTGGCCCAGCGGCAGGATATTGGCCGCGAAAAGGTCACCCTAGTCTCCTTTGAGACCAAAGTTTGGCCGGACGCCGGTCTGGGCTGCCCGCAGCCAGGCATGCGCTATAAGCAGGTGATGGTTGAAGGCTACTTGATTCGTCTCGATATCGACGGTAAGCAGTTCGATTATCACGGCGGAGGCGGACGCGGCCCCTTCCTCTGTGAAGCTGGCCTGCCGTCGGCAAAGCCGGCCCCAGGGGCAGCCCCCATAGAGCTGCTGCCGCCCCCAAGTTTTGACGATTAATCCATAGATACTACCAAGACGAGCTGCCAATCTCTGTAGAGGTTGGCAGCTCTTTTTTGTCTATGCCGCGATTGATGTCGTTTCAAGAATATGAATCGAGAAATTGAGAAGGATGGGTAATCCCAAATTCACTTTGCCAAGTCATGCTCGCCCTAACCACAGGGTGGTGACCTACATCGGGCCTCCGTTCTTTTGACTGCCAAGATGGATTCCCGCCTCTGCGAGAATGACGGATTACACGATAAACATGCCTTTGCAGATAATGTGTTGAGAAGGGGACAGCCAATGCTATAGCGAAAGTGAAAGCGAAAGCGTGAATATCGCTTTCGCTTTCGTTACTCGTACTGCTTTGGAACTACTATCCCGGAAACTCCCATTTTCCGGGATAATTTTTGATCAGCTAACGATTATCAACTTCAACCAGGGTCAGGCCCATAAGACCAACATCACCGGTATGCGAAACAGCACCGAGATGCCATTGGCCCGCCGTGGCGCCGGTCCAGCTCAGATCGACTGTATCCGTAACGCCCGCGACCGCAGCAGCTGGGGCGTAATCAATGACCAGATTGCCGCCCGGTGTTGCCGAGATAATCCAAGTGAACAAATCGTAGTCTGAGTCACCACCAGGCGCTGCCCAACCGTGGACATAGAGGTCCCATGTACCATCCTCTGGCAGCAGAACATCTATCAATTCATTGGTACCGCCAGCGGTGCTGGCTGCCAAGAGGTTACCGTTGGGATCATAAAGATATAGGTCCAGATCGGCATCAGCTTCTGTTGCCTCAGGGGGCATGGCCATGCGTAACAAGGCGGCCCCAGTAGTGGTAAACTGATGTAGTTTGCTGAAACCATCATTGGGATCGAAATTCTGATCCGGATCCTGGAGCACATTGTCCGAGGTCACGATGGCTGGTTCCAAACCGTGGGCCGCGGCGGCATATAAGCCGCTGTAGCCAAAGCTCACATCGAAACTCACTGCGCCCTCTTCACCGCTTCCAGATACCTGACCCGGGGCGCCGAATAAGGCACCGTTCACAGCGATAGGACTGCGCACCTGGTATCCGCCACCTTTCCAGGTCAGGGAACCAAACTGCCATTCGCCGGCTGGAGCGCCATTGCTAACAATCTCCACTTCGAAGGTGGCCGATTCGCTGTGCTTCAGTTTAAACTTGTTGGGGGTTACGGTCACGTCGTAGCCAGGAGGTGCGTCGACTTTGGCACGGAAATAAACCGCCTTGTCCTTCTGCACATCTTTGTCAGTGAAAACGGCCGTTACCGTGCGTACCACCGTCTGGCTGCCGGCCAACTGCCCGACGCCAATGGACGGATAGTTCAAATTGTATGGTTCGAGCGGAACGCCTTCGCTTTCTACAAAGTCACAGCTGCCAGGCGTGAAAACACCCCAATCCATGCCGCAGGTGAACCCAACGTACTCGAATAAGCCCGCGTCATAAACCAGACCGGGCGCAAAGGCAGAGCCTCTTCTTTCGACTTTGCCCGGTTTGACATGTCCCGCGCCAAAGTCAAAGGGATCGGCGGGGCTGATGCGATCGTTATCGACGACCTTCTTCTGGTAGGCCGTGGTCATAATCGCCGACCTAGCCATGGCTGCAGTCCAATCTGGATGGGCTTGCTTAAGCAGGGCGAAGATGCCGGCAATATGGGGGCTGGACATGGACGTGCCACCGATGGCCGCGAACTGCTCTCCAGGCAGATCATAGGCATCATAGGAAGTTGGCGAGTAGCCGGCCAGGATCTGGATGCCGGGGGCCGTGATATCGGGCTTGATGATATCCGGGGATACCGGGTTCGGTCCCCGAGAAGAGAAGCTCGTGATCGACGGCGCATAGGGCCAGGTGTATGTCTTCTTGCTGTTTGTTCTGATCATGCCCATGGGATTCGGCGAGTCAGCGATATAGGCCTTAATCGCCAGTCCAGGCGTCAGATCGACATGGAGCGAAGGCACCCAGTGGGAATCGGAGCTCAAATCGCCAACATCATCAAGATTATAGAGGATCATCCCGGCGCCGCCGGCCTCATAAACCGCGCGGCTCTTGTCGGCGCGTGCCGAAGCGCCGCGACGGCAGAGCACGATTTTGCCTTCAACCGCAGCCGGATCAAGGTTGCCGACGAGACAGAGCTCGTCACCAGCGAATTCGGCATCAACCAGCGGCAGTTTACCGGTGCCGCCCGTGATCGATGCACCACTGTATTTGCCCCCTTTATGGAGCACAATTTCGCCCTTAAAGAAGCGTTTTTGCGTACTGGCGGCAACGGTGGTCATCCAGGGCATCGTGCCCGGGTTGCCCAGGGTAGCCGGGCCAGGACCGGAATTTCCCGCCGAAGTAGCCACAAAAACCCCGGCGTCAGCGGCAAAGAGGAAAGCGATCTCGTCGGGACCAGGTTCTCCAGCTCCACCACCGATGGAATAGTTAATCACATCCACGCCGTCAGCAACGGCCTGATCAACAGCGGCGGCCAGGTCAGAGGTATAGCCACCGAGGAAGCCTAAACCTTTATAAGCGACGATGCGTGCGCGGGGCGCGATCCCGGAGATTACGCCCTTCTTAACGCCATAGATGGTGGCCTCGACACCGGCATTGCCAGCGCTGGTCGATGCCGTGTGGGTGCCGTGCCCGCCATCGTCACGGGCGGAGTCGTACTCGTACGCTTCCACGCCAGTCAAAGCACGGTACGTATCCAGCATCTGCCGTGCTCCCAGCAGCTTGTTATTGCAGGTGAAGGGTAGGTCGAGTGGATTGTGTGCCACATTACCAAAATCACAAGCAGATCTGTCGGTTTCATCAAGCGGGTCAATTGGCGATGGTCCGTAGCTGCCGTCATCGGCGAAGCTGGGATGCTCGGGCCAGATGCCAGTGTCAATGACGCCGACGACAACATCTTCACCAGTCACACCTGACATATAGGCCTCACCCTTCTTGGTCAGGCCGAGGAAAGCGGGGCTGCTGTCGGTGTCCGGATAGCGCATTTCATCTTCTAGAACAAGAAGAACGCCATCTTGCAGGGCCATATCTTTGGCCTGCTGATCGCTGAGAATGGCCGCAAAACCATTGAGGGCGACCGTGTAGGAATAGATCTTGTCTTTATGGGTGGCGCCCACAGCTTGCAGCGCCTGCTCGTGCTGGACCTCTAAATACGCCTGATATTGGCGCGCATTAAGGGCATTGGCATCGAGCTTATTGCCCTGCGCCGGCTTCGTAGCATCTATTCCGGCTACGCCGCCTTCATAGGCCGCCAGCGGCGAGCCTTCCATGATGACCACATAGCTCTTGTCTGGTCCGTCGACTACGGCCTCGTAATCTACGGAAATAATGTCCTCTGCAGCCAGCGGCGCTGGGGCCGCGCTGATCGCCGTAACCGTTACAGCCAGGATTAGCAGTAGGCCGAGGAGGAGTACGATTTTCGTACCCGATCTTTTCTTAGTTGGGGTTGACATGCTTTTCTCCTTTTGTCAAACACAGTTGAATACTCACATATCATTTACAAGGGGTATTTTGGCTCCTTTCGATAATCACCTCCACTGCTTCCTTTGTCAGGGGAATGCCTAAAACCCTCGATCAGAGAACGAGGTTTCGCTGGTAGACTAGTCAGCAACACAAGCAACGAGTTCCAGGCACTCGTTGGCGCGTTTATTTATCTGGACCTTTCGTGGAAGCAGCTGACTCCACAAATCTGCTGTTGCACCGGCGGATGTCTAGAGACGCCCCGTCCGCCGTATGAAGATATTATAGACGAAATCTAGGGAAGATGTCCAGCGAAGCAGCCATCCTCTCTTTTAAGACCGTCATGCCTGCGCAGGCAGGCAGGCGCTCTTTTGCGCATGATGATGGATCCCCCCTGCGCCGGAATGACAATTCGACCTATTTGCTTGACTTTGGCATAGCCCTGACAGAGTGAGGGTGATGACATGGGGTTCTTATGAGGTGCGGTTATGGAAAAGAGCGAACCAGCGCCTGCTGGTTCGCTCTCTATTAACGCTGGGCTTGCCAAGGACGCTAGCTATTCTCGTACTTCTCCATAGAAGCAGGCCAGGCTGGTGCCCTGGAAGAGATCGCTCGTCATCTCCGCGCAGTTGCCCCAGGTGCCATTTCTCATGGTCAAGGCGTCGAAGCTGATCGTATGCGTTTCACCCGGCGCACCTGGCACCGAGAACACATCAACCTCATAGGTCCCATTAGGGAACGAGGGTGCGGGAGGAGTTCCCACACCGTCGAAGTAGGTTGTACCGCCGGAATTGCCGTACTGATTTTCAGCGCCCACGGTCAGGAATCCGTCGGCGCCGGCGGATACATCAGGGCCATAGACAAAGCTGATATCTTCAACGCCTCCCGTATAACCGATCCACACTTGGGCGGTGTTGGTTGCGCTATCGCCCCAGTTGGGAACAGATTCCCATTCGACCACGATCCAGGCATCAGCGCCAGAGGTGAGCGTCTGGATTAATACCCGTCCACCAGCGCCGGGATTGAGATCGGTCCAGAATGGGGCCAATACGTTGTTCGGTATCGCTGCATCAGGCAGGTCACTGTTGATGAAATCGACATCAGCCCCGGTGCCGCCGCCGACGACGATATAGCCATTGGAAACAATGCCAATCTGCGAATAGACTTCACCAGCGTAGACAAAGGATGGCACATTGTAGTTGGCGATGCTTTCATCTGAAGCGCCAACATCAACAGGACCAAAACCCGCTAGAGGAACGTAGCCGAAAGGTGAGGCCAAAGGATCGACAGCAACATCAACCAGCGGCGGCTCAGCGCCCGAGAGCGTTCCATGATATTTGACACCATTGCCCCGCTTCGACGCACCAACAATGCTGGGCGCGATCAACCTGAGCTGCCGCGGCAGCCGGTCAATGACGCTGACCTGCGCCTCGTCGAAGCTTGTGTTTTGCACCGTAATCGTGCAGCTTGTCACTTCTCGCTTGGCCAGTTGATCAGGCGTGCAGCTTTTTTCCATGGTCACCACGGGCTGCCGGCGCACGATCGTCACCGGGAAGTGCAGGACCTCCGATCCATGCTTAAACTCGATCATGGCCATACGGGTCTCGCCAATCGGTACATGCCGCGCGTCTAGTCTCATTCTGAAGAGCTTGTCCCGGTTCGGGGTCACGCTCACCTTGCGCGGCACATAGATCTTCAAGTCCTCGGGAGCATAAACTTTCACATTCCAGGCCATGCGCTTGCCGGTCGTGTTGTGCAGCATCCGATCGACCGTGATCTTGCCCGGCATGACCGGATGGTACAGGCTGGGCAGATTGGCGTTCCAAAGCTCATCTTGCAGGGCCAAGAGATTCGCGCCGCTGTCGGAGATAGTCATGCTCACATCCGCCGCCATACTCAGATCGGCGCGTCCGGAGCCATAATCAAAGGCGTCCGCCGGCGTCACACCATCCTCCTTGGTTACCCCGTCGGTGACCGCCGACATCATTAGCGCCGACTTGATCTGGCCTGGCGTCCAATCCGGATGCGCTGCCTTGACCAGAGCCGCGCTGCCCGCGATATGCGGGCTGGACATCGACGTTCCCTGGATTGATTGGAAATGCTCACCGGGCAAACCACCTACCACGGTCGCCGGCAGCGGTGTGTGTCCTGCCAGAATTTGCACGCCAGGGGCGGTGATATCAGGCTTGCTGACGCCCAGGGTCTGCAGCGGGCCGCCTCGCGAACTGAAGTCAGCCATCTTGTCGCCCTGGACAACCGTGGCCACGCCGCCGGTGAAGGTGGCCGTCACGCCGCTGTGGGCTGCCATAAATGCATTGAGCACAATACCTTCATCCCCATCAAGATGCACACTGGGAATGAAGTGATTGTCAGTGGCCAGGCCCTGATTTACAGGGTTATAGAGCAGCATTCCACCCGCTCCACCCGCGGCGACATTGAAGCTTTTTTCCACACGCGCGATCGCGCCCCGCTCGCAAATGACAATTTCTCCGCTGAAGGTGCCCGTCGCAAATGGCGTCAAGCACAGCTCTTCACCCGCCGGTGGATAAACAACGTCTGTCGGCGAGGCAATACCATCGGTCACCGTCGCTCCTTCCAAGGTCAAGGTGTCATTGTTATCAGCCACCAGATCTACGGTAGCGATGAAATGGCGGTCGCTGGTGCTGGCCGCCACCGTTGTCGTCCACGGCTCGCGGTGCGCGACCGTTTCCGCGTCGGGCCCGCTGTTGCCCGCTGAAGCAGCGACGAATACACCGTTCTCGTAGGCGTTTAGGAAAGCAAGGCTGACCACGTCGCTATACGGGTCGCCGCCGCCGCTGATCGAGAAGTTAATCGCATCGACTCCGTCGGCAACCGCCTGATCGACCGCGGCCACGGAATCACTGTTATAGCAGCCCAAATCCCCACAGACTTTGTACATAATAACATGCGCGCGCGGGGCAATGCCAGAGACCACGCCCCTGGGCACACCAAATATGGAAGCGGCCACGCTGCCGTTGCCAGCCGCCGTGCTCGCCGTATGCGTGCCATGCCCATCCGCATCTCGCGCCGAATCAAACTCATTGGGCAGCAGACCAGTCACGGCCTTATAGGTGACCAAGAAATCGTAGGCCCCAATCAGCTTGTTGTTACAAGTAAAGGGGGCGTCAGCTGGATTATACGCAGTATCGCCAAAATCACAGGTATAGGGGCCGCCAGGAGGTGGCGGATAGGCGCCGAATCCATCGGGATCGGCAAAGGAAGGATGCTCGGGCCAGATGCCCGTGTCCAGAACGCCGACAACGACGCCCTCGCCAGCAACATCCTGGCCACCCAGATCATTCCACAGCGCCGGCGCGCCCATAAACGACGGGCTGGCCTCGGTATCCAGCTGCTGCAGTTCGTCGAGATAGATCGTCTTCACGCCATTTACGGCGGCAATACTCTCGATCTCATCGCCCGCCACGACCATGGAAACGCCGTTAAGCACGTTCTTATAGCGATGAATAACCTCTCCACCCGAGACAGCCTCAAGCTGTGCGTCGGAAACATCATCTTCAAAGGCAATAATAATACTGACTGCCTCCAGGTCTTCCACATTTGTACCATGACCATCCGCCTTTTCAGGGGCTGCATCTTGCGCAAGCACGGCTGCCTTCTGCTCTGCCGCATCAAAACTGCTGACTTTCGTGATCTTGGCCACAGCCTCGGTCAGATCACCCGCTTGCTTGTCGGGCCCTTCCAACGCTCCGATTGAGGCTGCAGAAACGGCAAGAATCAAAATAAAAACCAGAATCAACAAAACTGGGCGCAGGAGCGGTTTTCTTCGCAACAAGGACATGACTTTCCTCCATATATCCTAAACACGAAACAATATTCAATTCAAATTAAAATCTACGACGGGCTCAAATTGACGATAATCAACCTCCTGGGAAACACAATAGCCTCAGACTTTTGCCTGAGATTGTGTTCACTCAAATGGAAGGCAATTTTGGGAAACCCATGCTCTCTTCCGTAAAGTATGGGCTCTTGACTTCTCTCCTGATTGACAACAGCGCTTGTGGCGCCAATGGACTCCTTAAGTGGGGCTTGACCGGAACATCTGGTTGTGAAATGGCCCCTGCACTATTCAGGGATTATAGACGATTTTGGGGCAGAACTCCAGCAAGTGGCGAGAGGCGGCAGGTTGATTTCAAAGTCACCTGGCAGTTGTCATGCCCGCGCAGGCGGGCATCCATTCCCTAGAGTGCGAAGAGGGATTTTCGTATATGCGGCAGCGACAAGTCGGCTCTAGATTCTCGCCTTGGAACAGCCGTGCAGGTAGCGGGCGCGATGTAAGTAGTGATCGGTAAGCAGTCATCCCGAAGCGCTAATCAGATGGCACGCTCGTTCAAGGAGGTAATAGGTAATAAAAACGGCCTCCAGGCTTGTTGCCTGGAGGCCGATGGTATTAGTTGGATGAAGGAATCAGTGCTTTAGGGCACAGCAACCTCAACCAGGGTCAGACCCATGAGACCAACATCGCCGGTATGGGAAACAGCACCCAGGTACGAACCGGCGGCAAGGCCGCTCCAACTGATATCTACAGTTCCGGTTGCACCAAGATTCGCCGCAGTTGGCGCTGAATCAACGCTTAAGCTGCCGCCGCTGGCCAAAGGAACTGCCCAGTAGTGCAAGGTATAGGGCAGTGGCTCATTGGGCACAGACCAGCCATGCACGACCAGGGTGTAGGTGTCATCGGCAGGCAGGAATAATTCGATCAATTCATCGGTGCCACCGTTGGTGCTGGCAGCAATAATATTGCCGCCCGAATCCTCCAGGAAAAGATCGATATCATCATCACCCGCAATGACAAGTTCCCATCGAGCAAAAGCGGCACCAGATACAGGGAAGCTGATCTTATCAACCCCGCCTGTAGGACCTGGCGCATCATCACCACTAGGATAAGTCTGATCGGGATCCTGGCCAATATCGCCGTTGGTTGGAGCATCAGCAGAGAGCCCATGAGGAGCCGCCGCATAGCTGCCGTCGTA
The DNA here is from genome assembly GCA_963807975.1 of uncultured Chloroflexia bacterium. Lineage (GTDB taxonomy): Bacteria > Chloroflexota > Anaerolineae > Promineifilales > Promineifilaceae > JAACFF01. Next base: position 559,635 of record CAWEDV010000001.1, read on the forward strand.
ACCAAAGAGTACGTCAAAGCTTGCCGATCCGGAAGCGCCGCTGCCTTCCACTGCGCCTGGGGCATCAAAGAGGGCGCCGCGTACAGCGATGGGGCTGAATACCTGGTAGCTCTTGCCCTTCCAGGTCAAGGAACCAAATCGCCATTCACCTATTGGAGCATTCTTGTTCGTTATCGTCACTTCAAATGTGGCCGACTCGCCATGCTTCAAAGCGATCTGCTTGGGCACAACGGTAACCTTGTACCCTTTTGGCGCTTTCACTTTGGCTTTGAATTTAACCGTTTTGCCCTTGGCAGCATCTTTTTCACTAAGCTGGGCGGTTACGGTGCGCACAACCGTCTGGCTGCCCGCCAACTCGGCGACGCCGATAGAAGGCAGGTTCAGGTCACTGGCGTCTGTAGGAATGCCAATCGACTCTAGGTCTGGACAGGTGCTCGGCGAGAGCGCTTCAGGCTCAGCATCACACAGGAAGCCTAAGTATTCAAAAAATCCCGCATCGTAAACCAGTCCTGGTTCAAGAAGCGAAAGTTTGCCTCTTAGGCCAGATGGATTAACGTGTCCTGCACCAAAGTCGAAGGGATCGGCATTGGTTTTACCATCTTCTTTCTTGACCTTCTGATAGGCAGTAGTCATGATTGCCGATTTGGCCATGGCAGGACTCCACTCGGGATGGGCCTGTTTGACCAGGGCGAAGATACCGGCGATGTGCGGGCTGGACATGGAGGTGCCGGCAATAGCCTGGTACAGTTCACCAGGGACATTGCCCGGATCCGGGAATGGCGAGCCACCAGCCAGAATCTGCACGCCGGGAGCGGTAATGTCGGGCTTTATGATATCTTCAGCGACGACGTTGGAACCACGTGAGGAGAATGCAGCCATGATCGGTGCTTTCACTTTCGTGGCCGTACCGCCATTGATCTGCGCAACGGCGCCGGCCCCTGCGGAATCAATATAGGCCTTGATCACGGCACCGTCGGTGTAGTTGGTATGAACGGAAGGAACCCAATGGGTGTCAGAAACCTGGCTCTGGCCATCATCGGCGTTATAAAGGATCATGCCGGCGCCGCCAGCCAAATAAACCGCCTCGCTTTTGGCAACACGAGCGATAGCGCCCCGCTTACAAAGAACAAGCTTGCCAGCCACTACACCCGGATCCAGTGTACCAGGATTACAGAGTTCATCTCCGGCATCCTCAGCATCAACCAGTGGCAGCTCGTCAGTGCCGGCTGTAATGGAGACGCCAGGGAATTCCCAGCCATCGCTGGATGAAGCGGAACCTTCGAAAGATCGTTTCTGCGTGCTGGCAGCGACGGTAGTCAACCAGGGTACCGATCCCGGTCCGCCAACCGTACCAGCGCCAGGTCCGCTGTTGCCAGCTGAAGTAGCGACAAAGACGCCGGCATCGGCGGCAAAGAGATAGGCGAGATCATCAGCGCCAGTCAAGCTGGGGCCACCGCCAACAGAATAGTTGATGACATCAACCCCATCAGCAACAGCCTGGTCAATGGCAGCGGCAAGATCAGAACCAAAACCGCCCAAGTTACCCAGCCCCTTGTAGGCTACAACATAGGCGCGCGGAGCGATACCAGAGATGGTGCCGCGTGGGATGCCGAGTACGCTCGCTTCCACGCCGGCATTTCCGGCTGCAGTTGAAGCAGTATGCGTGCCATGCCCATCATCATCACGTGCTGAATCAAACTCGTCCGGGTCAGCCCCAATAAGAGCGCGGTAAGTGTCCAGCATTTGCCGCGCACCAATCAGCTTGTTGTTGCACGTAAATGGAGCGTCGTTGACATTGTGGGCCATATTACCAAAATCGCATGCGCCAATGCTTACCGCTGGAGCAGCATAACTGCCGTCATCAGCGAAAGATGGATGTTCGGGCCAGATGCCGGAGTCGATAACACCGACGACAACACCTTCGCCATCATAACCGCGCAGCCACAGGCTGCCTTTTTTAGTCAGACCGAGGAAACCGGGGCTGCTGTCTGTGGTTTTCTGCCGCATTTCATCTTCCAAGACGCGCAGAACGCCCTCTTGACTTTCCAAGGCCTTGGCCTGATCCGCAGTCATAATCGCCGCAAAACCGTTCAGAGCCACGGTATAGGAATGTAGTTGGTCTTCACCGCTGATGCCGGCCGATTTCATGACATTGGCTTGTTGAGCCTGCAGATGAGCACGATACAACTGCGCGTTGGGGCTGTTGGTATCCAGCTTATTGCCCGCATCTGGCTTGGTGGCCGCAATCCCGTTAACGCCACCGTCATATGCAGCGAGCGGCATACCTTCCATAATAACAATGTAGCTCTCTCTTTCGAGAGAAACCATCCGTTCGACTTGCTCGCCGACCAAGGGATCAGCAACGGTAGGCGCTGGAGCCGCACCGATGGCCGTGGCCGAAACCGCCAGGACAAGCAGCAGACCGAGCAGCATCATTATTTTTCCACTTGAACGTTTGTGAGTTGACATACTATTCTCCATTTAATAATTGTGACTGAGACTTCATTTCTTACATCTGCTATCCAATTTACTCGACCTATCACCTCCCTCTTCTTACGGGCTGGTATGCGGTTCTTCTGCACAAGCCAGCAACTTTTGCCCGGTATGGTTCAAATTGAACCGTCATTTCTAAACCAAAAAATCGCCACGCGTAAAACGGCCGTCCCCAATGGATCAACCGCTGTTAATGGCGATTAGAAAAACAATATTTATTATCGCGCGAATCAGTTTTGGATGTATTTGTCACAAAAAAGAATCACTTTACCTTATGTGGTTTCTAGAAGGATGCCCCAAATTCCTACCCGGAGCCTGGAACATTATAGTCAAGAATCAATCGAATGCAACGATCATTGCCCACTCCTTGCCAACATCAGGCGATGTCCCGATGATAACCAGGTTATTAAAATATAAATGCAAGTTGCAAGCATTTTGCTGAACCCATCCGAAACCGGAACACTATTCTCATAAAACAGCAACAACCCATTATCCGGCGCGGGCCGGCTAGACTGGGCGTGTGGTTTTCTGATTTTGCTTTCAGTTTTTCAGTGTTCAATCAAATGGCGGCGCACCATCAATACTGAGCACTTGGCATAGTCGGCCACGAGATCGGGGATGGAACCAAATAGGAAGCTGCGCACACGCCATTCGTGCGAGGCACCGACGATGACCAGGTCAGGTTTGCTTTCGTCGAGGAATTTCATGAGCCCGTCGGGGAAGCTCTCATTGGGCACGATGTGGCATTGGGCTTGTTTATGCTGGCCGAGATAGGGCCGGGCCGCTTCTTCTAGATCCTGGCACATATTTTCGGGATCGAGATGAGGTGCAATGATGCGCAGGACATCGATATTGGCGCCCGTGGCCTGGCCGATGCGAGAAGCGAATTCCAGGCCGAGCTGGGCGTGCGGGCCGCCACCCCAAGGGATGAGAATGGAGCGAATTTGGTCCAGACCGCGACTTTTAAGCACGCCGATATCGGTCGGGGAGCCGGTGATAATACGCTGCACGGGGCTGTTGTAGATCTGGCTCACGTTGAATCCGCCCTGCCAGCCCATAAGCAGCATGTCGGCCTGGCGCTCGCGGGATTCGGCGATGAGGCTACCAAAGACATCGTGAGCGACATCGCTAACGGGGGTTAACTCGGTGAGGGACAGGGGACGGCCGTTCTGCAAGCCGTGATCGCGCGGTTCGGGAAGCTCCATACTAGTAATACTGGCCTCGATAGATTCGCGATCGCGGAACTGGCTTCGCGCGACCCGCAGCGGGGTCTGGATGGGCACCTTCGAGAGATGCAGTCCGATAAGCTGCCCCCCTTCAGAGGCGCCGGTGGCCAGGTAACGGCCGAGGCGCAGCAGGTCGGTCTGGTGCTGGGGATTGGCCAGGGCGACGATCACGCGCCGTGGCGTGGCCGGATCGATGCGGCGCACAGCGGGAACGGGCGCGCCCACCGGGGCGGGTAAAAATTTCTGCGGCGCTTTGAAGAGCAGGCGCCAGCCTTCTTCACGCCAGTGCTGGCGGAAGAGGGGCAGACCGTAGGTAATGTCGACCCGCGAACGGCCGTATAGGAAATACCAGAGCAGGCTGACGATGATCAGCAGCAAGATGATCGCTTGCGCGATCAAGCCGGAAAAAAGAATGATTATCACGCAGCCCAAAGCGGCGAAGAAAGGCAGATAAGGGCTGCCAGGTAAACGAAAAGAAGGTTCATACCAGTCCGGTGCGGCAGCGCGCAGAATAACAGCGCCAATATTGAGGGCGGCATAGCTGTAGAGCTGCAAGACGCTGGCAATTTCAGCCAGAGATTCCAGGCTGTCTACGGCCAGGAAGAGCACGGCCAGAGCACCGGTAAGCAAGATGGCGCGGTAAGGAGTCAGACGCTTGGGATGGATCTGGCTCAGCCACTTAGGCACCATCTGGTCGCGGGACATGGCCAGGTTTATGCGCGAGGCAGCCATGATGCTGGCATTGGCCGAGGAGAGCGTGGCCAATAGACCGGCAAAAATGAGCACGCCGGCGCCAATAGGACCGAACATCTCTGCCGCGGCGACGGTGAGCGGCGTCGTCGTTTGCGAAATTTCCTCTTGGGTGAAGTATCCGGAGAGTACGAGGACGATGAGAATGTAGAGCACGGTCACCAGGGCGACCGAACCAATGAGCGCCCGCGGCAGATTTCGCGAGGGATCTTTGATCTCTTCAGAAACAGCCGCGATCTTGACGAAGCCCAAGAAGGAGATGAAGACCAGGGCAGTAGTGGCCAGGATAGGATCGGTCCCATTGGGAAAGAAGGGAACCCAATTGCGCGGATCAATATTGAAGGCGGCAGCTACCGTAAATATGATCAAGATGACGATCAGGATCAAGACCACGACCATTTGTGTGCCGCCCGACTCTTTGGCGCCGACGATATTCAGAATGGTAAGCACAACCCCGCCAATAATGGCGCCCCAAAGGGCGGAAATAGGTAGGAAGCCATGCAAGTATTCGCCCAGACCGAATAGATAGAAGGAGATTGCAAAAGTGAGGCTGAGCCAGATACCGATGCCGGAGATGGCCCCAAAGGCAGGGCCTAGAGAACGGGAGACGAAAAAATAGTCGCCGCCAGATGTAGGCATGCCTGTGGCCAGTTCGGCGGCGCTGGCGGCGGTGATAATACAGACCACGCCGGCGATGATATAAGAGAAAACGGCCGCCGGGCCGGCCAAGGTAATGGCCACGCCGGATAAAAGGAAGATTCCAGCGCCGATCATCGTCCCAGCACCAATAGTTAGAGCGGTCCAGAAACCCAATTCGCGGCGCAGTTCTTGTTTAGCGACAGTCACAACGAACAATACTATCCGAATAGGTAAATCCCTACAAGTGCAAAATAGCGAATCATACCTCGCCCGTAGCGCCGTTTCCTCCGACGGAGCGCCCACATCTTGCCAGCACGCATATCCTCGCCCGGAGCGCCGGCATCTTGCCGGCACATAGATCCCCCCCATACCCCCGACGGAGCGCCGGCATCTTGCCGGCACATAAATCCCCCCCTTACCCCCGACGGAGCGCCGGCATCTTGCCGGCACATAAATCCCCCCCTTACCACCAGGATAGTGACGCTCCCAGTACCCAACCTTACCCCCGACGGAGCGCCGGCATCTTGCCGGCACGCATATCCTCGCCCCTCACCACCAGACCACCAACGCTCCCAATACCGAACCTTACCCCCGACGGAGCGCCGGCATCTTGCCGGCACGTAAATCCCCCGCCTTACCACCAGACTACTAGCGCTCCCAATACCGAACCTTACCCCCGACGGAGCGCCGGCATCTTGCCGGCACGCATATCCTCGCCCCTCACCACCAGACTACTAACGTTCCCAATACCGAACCTTACCTCCAACGGAGCGCCGGCATCTTGCCGGCACGTAAATCCCCCCCCCTTACCACCAGACCACCAACGCTCCCAGTACCCAACCTTACCTCCAACGGAGCGCCGGCATCTTTCCGGCACGCATATCCTCGCCCCTCGCCACCAGACCACCAACGCTCCCAATACCGAACCTTACCCCCGACGGAGCGCCGGCATCTTGCCGGCACGTAAATCCCCTCCCCTTACCACCAGACTAATGGTACTCCTTGTAGATAGACGAGCCTTAGAAACAAAACCTTCCGGGGGCGATATCTCTCCAGTCATCAACAAATCTTGCACTACTGAAAGGGTACTCTTCCGGGCTCGAAACAAGACCTGCGGCAACTGGGTTGTTGTGGATATAGTTCACGGCACTCTCAAAATGCCTTCCGTCCCTGATGAACCGGTCGAAGTATTCCCTGAACCAAAAACTTCCTCGGCGGCCCAGCAAAATATTGGCTTCCTTCGCTGTGAACGATTTCCAACTATGAAGGATCTCGTCCAATCTGTTATCATCAAAACGCTCTACCAACACATGCACATGGTTTGGCATAACTACCCAAGCATAGATCCGATACCGTTCCCCATCAAAATGCAAGAGGGCACTTTCCACCAGGGCAGCGATTTGAGGTATATTGAGGTAGCAGCATCCATACCCGTTGTTGAGATAATTTTCTATTCGTTCTCGCTTTTCTGGCAATGAAATCGCACTTGGATCGTCGGAGAGTGATTGCAGAGCATGTTTTGGAATGGAATCCCAGAGGTGGAAAGTGACCCCTTGAATTAAGCCTGGCATATCCAAATGCGGAAGATACCCTCTTGTTCGCCAAATGACGTCATCCATCTATGCAGCTCCTAAATTGTTTTTATTATGCCATTGGCATGGGGAAAGTTCTAGCCTACATGCCACCATCCTCGTGGCGCTCCCAGTACCCAAAGCTACCTTCGACGGAGCGCCGGCATCTTGCCGGCACGGTAATCCACGCCCCTTACCACCAGGACCGTACCGCTCCCAGTACCCAACGCTACCTTCGACGGAGCGCCGGCATCCTGCCGGCACGGTAATCCACGCCCCTTACCACCAGGACCGTAACGCTCCCAGTACCCAACGCTACCTCCGACGGAGCGCCGGCATCCTGCCGGCACGCAAATCCTCACGCCTTACCACCAGGACCGTACCGCTCCCAGTACCCAACGCTACCTTCGACGGAGCGCCGGCATCTTGCCGGCACGGTAATCCACGCCCCTTACCACCAGGACCGTACCGCTCCCAGTACCCAACGCTACCTCGACGGAGCGCCGGCATCCTGCCGGCACGGAAATCCTCACGCCTTACCACCAGGACCGTACCGCTCCCAGTACCCAACGCTACCTCCGACGGAGCGCCGGCATCTTGCCGGCACGGTAATCCACGCCCCTTACCACCAGGACCGTAACGCTCCCAGTACCCAACGCTACCTTCGACGGAGCGCCGGCATCTTGCCGGCACCTGCATCCTCTCCCCGTAACACCAAGATCGCGGCGCTCCGGATAGGTTGAACTGCTTTCTCCACTGATAATTAACCATGAATAATGGGCAAGAAAAGATCCGGAGGAATCCATTCCAGGGCGCCCATATCGGGGTATTTGTCGCGTGGATTATAGCGCAGGTCATCGAGGGGAGCGCCTTCAGACGCACCGGCATTGATACAGGGGGAGTTCTTCCGCAGATGGAAATTTCGCTGCTGCCAATCGACGAAAAGCGGTTCTTCACTGATATTACCTTGTCCCGGCATTGGCTGCTGAATATCAGTATAGGTAACCTCGAAGCAATCTTCGCAGTCCGGGCCGGCGGCAAGATTCTGGCCGTTGTACCATAAGATGCTGTTCTTGATCGTGACCTGTCCATCGATGACGAGAATGCCTGTGCTGTTCTCATTGACGCGGTTGTTGTTGGCGATAGTGCTGTTGATGATGGTCACATTATCTTCGTGAATAAGAAGCATAACGTTGGCATCACCTCCAGTTGTTCGATTATTATTGAAGATGGAATTTATGATCGTGGTGTTTGTATTGTAAAGCTGCAGACCGCCTCCGGTGTTGTTGGCGGAATTGCCTCCGACAAATACTTTGTCCAGCAGCAGGTCAATCTTACCATCGTCACCCGCCGCGCAAAGCCCACCACCGTCGCCGGTACCGGCGTTGTTCTGGCGAATGCCTACGTTAACTAAGGAAACAACCGAGTTCTGGATCTTGAATCCACCACAGCCGTTGCCGAAGGTTGGATCGTCCTGACCCAGGCCGCCGCGGACGCGCACAGCCTCGATGCGTGTGTCGCTATGATTGCGTATTTCGACGGTAGAGTCCCGGTTTCGGCCGTCAATGACCGTCCCTTCCCCATCCGGAGTCCAGCCCAGCTTGGAGTTGAGATATCCGCCGATAATGGTGCGCGATATGCCGTCCGTGAGCTTTATATTCTCAGGATAGATGCCGCCCGCAATGAGGATGGTTTCCTTTTCACCAGATTTGCCGATGGCATAGCCGATGGTCAGACAGGGGGCATCAGGATCGGTGCAGACGCCATCGTCTTCTCCAGTGGCGGCGTCGACATAATGAATGACGGGATCGGCTGCGGCTGTGGTCATAAAACTGACCAGGAGGATGTTAAGGAGAAAGAAAGCGAATATGAGAAGAATGGGCCGGCGATTTCGGATAAGTCTTGTTCTTTGGTTAAGCATGGTAACTCCTTTTCTGTATGAATACAAAACGCCGCGGCGTTGGAGAAATGGCTCCAATTAACCAAGGACTGAGCGCTGCGCTGTGTTACCAGCAGTCACTCAGTGAGTCCTTTCTCTTCATTATATGGAAATCGACAAGGAGTACAATAGAAGGAGAGCTGCCACCGTAGGGAACAGATGGCAGCTCTGTGATCTTGAAACCCGGTTTACGGCCGTAAGGTGATGCGCAGTGCACCATGTGCAGCAGATAGTCCAGATCTTTGTAAACCGGGTTTCTGCAAAAGCATAGACTCTCCGAAGCCTTCAAACGCCGGCTGCACCCAGCAATAGATCTATCTGGCCAATGTAAATGGTTGGCTTTGGCTCCAACTTTCCGTCACCAGTATAACACAGCAGATTATATCGCTGTCAAGTAGAACAGGTGGGCTAGAACATTCGGGTAGCTTGTCTGGATTATGTCCACCAAAAACACGGTAGCAGATGGATAGACAAAAAACAAGGGCCGATTTGACGGCACTTTTTCATGCTAAGTGAACACAATGGTTCAGCCTGTTGAAAAAGTCCTGTTAGAAGCCGATCGCAATCTTATCCATGACCCATGGATGTGCCAAAGAAGGTGGTTTTTCGTATCGGAAATTCGCCGATTTATGACGAAAACAAGACCATTTGGACTATATTTGAGCAATCTATTGATATTTTGCCCCGCTGCCACCATCAAACCTTCGATATTAACATTCTTCAGGCGTCTTAATCGAAACCTATTTAACTGGTGGAATTTCTTTGCTTCTCCAAATAAGGGCTCTACCCACACACCTCGCTTGCGCATGGATTTTTGATACTCATCAGTTGCGTGGTAACCCTTCACCCTCTCGATGAACTCCTGATGAAACTACCGAAATATATGTCGTCCACTCTTACTGCTAGTACATTCATGTTTGACAGGACAGGCATTACAGACTTGTGCATCAGCCCTGTATGATATGACTTGCTCACTGCTGCGACGCGCATACAATTTCAGTATCTGGCCCTGCGGACAAACATAATAAGTCTCTTCGGCATTGTATTGAAACTGATCAGAGTGATAGTAACCAGTTCGTTTACTGATATCTGGAATGGGCACATAAGCCTTTTTGCCTGCCTTTTCCAGACCAGCAATATTTGGTGCCGTGCCATACCTGGCATCAGCGGTAATTGTTGTGGGAGTTAGATTTCACCTGGAACAGGTCCATTCCACCATGTCTAACATGGGCGTGTTATCCATAATGGAAGCCGGCGTTACCAGGGCACTCAAGATAATGCGGGCTTTGCCGCCGTCAACCACGTAGTGATCGCGATAGCCTAAGACCGTTCTCCCGCCACCAGATTGCTGCATTGGTGCTGCATCCGGATCTGTCAGGCTAATTTGTTTATCGGCAATCGGTTTATAGGATGGCCTGCGCGAGCCGGTTATGCGTTTACCGTTGTACTTGGCAATAAGGTTCAGGCTCGAAACATCCGACTCATTATCTCCGTTCGGCGTTGGTCCATCATCTGGATCGAACAACTCTTGAACATATTCCAATACCGAATTGGTTCTATCCACAACACTCCGGCAGGAGCATTAGCCTGGACCTTTGTGGCATCAATGTAGAGCTCTTCTCCCCAGACAAGTCCAGCTTCGATGCAAAGTTCAACCACATGTTCGAAGAAATGCTGAAAGATTTCAATTCCATGGCGCTCCCGGATCTTACTTAGGCTGCTATGGTTGGGCACTGGTTCGTCCAGGTCATAGCCGATGTATCAACGATGTGCCAGGTTTAGTTTACGGTTTCCATTAGCTGCCGTTCGGAGCGAGTGCCTTCAAAGAAAGCGATCAATTGCAGTTTGAAAAAGACAACGGGATCGATTGAGGGACGGCCGAAATCCAAATATAGATGATGAACCAAATTGCGGACAAAGCTGAGGTCGACGCATTTTTCCACCTGGCGGTAGAAATTGTCTTCCGGGACCAGATCTTCCAAGGAAAAGGAAGTGTAGGTTTTCAGATTCTTGATCTTATATCCCATCATGATACACCTCAGGCGTACTATACAAAAAATTTTCGCCAAAAATGGAGGATGTTCTTGGCAAGAAATAGATCAAAAAAGGGCCTATTTGATGACCCTTATGCATACTATGTGAACACGATTGGTCATTTTGTTTACGTAGATGACTCTCAATTGCATTTCAATGGCAGAGATCATTGAACACAGAGTGCAATGACGCGTCCAACAATCCGAATTGCGCCACTGCATTCATTTCTCGAACATGAACGATACCAATCTTGGTGGTTTGTCGTGATCTTCTTCATGCCACCACTCCCTGCATTTCTTAAGTGTCAATCCAATCTTCTCTGCAGCTTCCAGAAAATCTGATATGTGATGCACGAATGCCTGAATCTCGATCCTCCCTTGATTCCTTTGGAACCGTGCTTTTGTCCCCTGATATTGTCGGTAGGGATGAAGTTCACAGATGAAAAGGCATCCCCCCTCAATCAGTGAACGAAATGCTTCTGAAAAAACGAAGGAAATATCTTCTATGTGCTCTAGCACAAGGTTACAGGCGACAAGATCGGTTGACTCATCTGCACAGGGCCACTGCTTAGTAATGTCTGCTACTAAGAAGATCGCATTGGCTGATTCCAACTTCTCTTTGGCTCTCTTTAGCATGCCCTCTGAGAAGTCGAGAGCATGGACTCTATCGCCGATTTGCGCAAGCAGAGCGGTGTTCTTGCCTGTTCCGCAGCCTATCTCGAGAATCGATTTGTACTGCGAATATACCAGGGTTTCCCGGGTGACCGCATGATCTAGATCGCGGGTGCGGTTCTCATCTGTGTCGTATGTAACCGACCAATGGTTGTATGCTTCTTGGATACTCATTTGACTTCGAGATTTTTCAAGTCTACCCTAACAGTCAGGATGAGCGGCAGGGCACCAATCTCGAATCTGTGCCTATCAGAATCCGATCACGGGGCGCCGCACCGTTCCATCCGGTTATTGTATCAGACTTTACCTATTAATTTTCTCGAGAACAAACTCGAGCCGGTCATTGGGCGACAATACTGGCACCCTCACAACGCTATATCCTAAGGCAATGAAATCGCGGACGAGCCACTTATCAAGGCGACATGCAGTCGCTTCATCTTCGATCCTAATGTAGTCCTGCTGAATAGGAAGTCGTTCGAGTACAAATATGGAAGCATAACGATGGTAAAAACATTCTGACAATATCTCATTCGGGTTCATCCCAGCGACTCGGCAATAAGTGAGCCCATCTGGTAAGCCTCGGTCGAGAAAGGCAATATCAGTCATTTGTAAAGCACACTCAAATCTTAGTTGAATCTCTATCAAACTGCGTTCTAAGGTGTCCACATTCTCGCGTATATCATCAATCGTTCGCCCTTTGGCTATCTCTTTCTCCATATACAGTCGAGCTGTTTCTGGAATCGTTTGGAATCCTTTGTCGGCCAACTGATCAATCAGTGTTCTCTTGCCAGAGCAGGGGCCGCCTGTTATCACATGCCAGTTCGTCTGAACCCCGAAAGGCGTTGACAGAATATCTAGATCTAACTCTGTGGTAATGAAATCTCGTTTGGGACTCTCAATCATTTCGGAATCCTCGAATTTGTGCAAGAAATTGGACTAATATAGCGGCCGAACAGCCAGTCCAGCCTCCCCCATTTCATCCTTCTTGTGGGATCTGCTTCCCAATTGAATAATAAAAAGCCACGGGTTGATTTTTCCTGCTGCTGGAATGTAATATATTGTTTTCAGCCGATGCTCAGTCGTAGTAGTTTTGAACAATTCTAACTTGGAGAATTTTCGTTGTTTGTTTTTTCCTAACCCAATGACAACAGAAGGTTCGAAACAAGAATATTGCATAACATCATGTGCTGTTAGGTTAAAGTAGTTGCTGTTCAAAAACTCAGTCTTTGCCCTTCATTTCTATATAAATTTCATTGTTGTTGAATTCATCTCATATCGACTTTTTCAACAGGCTGAATTATTACACGTAGTTGCGCACGACCGTCTGAACTTCCCAACTCCCCTGGCAGTACTAAACTTTACTGACCTTTATGCGCTTTAGGCAGCTAGAGCCTCAATAATTTGCACAGTGAAAGAGTACCATCAGGCACAACCTGAGTTCATTCAGATATATGTCTACAAATTCTATTCATTATCACTACCGGATTGGTCGGTACTGAGATTTGCAGTCACACCAGATGCTGCCATTGATTGCTCTATGGAACCTGAAAGAGAACGGTCGACCGTGCACTCAAGCGGGCGTCTATCTACATGCAGTTGCAGGATATCTGGACGAGAGTAATGGCCTCCAACATCAATTACTGCTTTGTGTCGGAGCACCGCTTCGAGGGTTACTGAAGCCGTTAGAATTGTCTCGTCGTCTGCTGGAGCTGTTGCAATAACGTGACCACCTGGGGCGATAATGCAACTGCCTCCCTCACCATTACCATGACCCCTTTCACGAACAAGATCACGATGGGCTTCCGGAACATCTTCCGGCCTGCACAGACTACCGATGGCCATCACGAAACAATTCCCCTGGGCAGCGAAGGCGCGCGACATCAGCAGGCCGTTAACAGGGCTGGAATCGGCAATATGCCTTGAAAATGGCCATGCGGCAACGTGAATCTGAGTTCCCTGCGCCATCAAGGCATAGGCGGGGAGTAACATTGTATGCTCGCCGCAGGACAAACCGCTTATGCGACCATAATTGCGCTCGTAGGCCGTAAGTCCGACCCCATCACCTTCTCCCCACAGCAATCGTTCAGAGAGAGTAGGTTTAAGCTTACGATGGCGGCCCAGAATGCTGCCGTCGCGACCGATGAAAAGTAGTGTGCAGTATACTGTTCCTCGTGTCCTGGCATCGAGTTCGACAAGGCCGATAGCCACATCAATGTTTGCCCTATGGGCTGCTTCACACAGACGATCGGTGGTAGAGCCAGGAATCTCCACACCGCTGGCCAGGTAAGCTGCAGTAGCTTGATTCCAGAGTGGGGAACTGACCGGATAGGGATGAAAGAAAGGATAGCCTGGCAGCCAGGTCTCGCCAAAAGCCGCAAAGTCAGCCCCCTTCAATGCTGCCTCTTCAATTAGCCGGCATGCTTTCTCGGTTGAAGCCTCCCGATCAAAGTAGACAGGTGCTGCCTGGATGGCGGCTAGGGTAAATTCCGGATAGTCGGTCATATCATCTTCTCCTGGCCACTGAGTGAAGAGAAAAACGAGACGAAAGGTCGAACGCGTTGCCTGACAAACATGGCAGACTCCCTATGCTTCTTATTAGCAGTATACCATGGCAGTACGTCTAAATCTGTGGCAGCTGAGTACCACCTGTCTTCAACTAAGTTTTCAATTGGCCTCCCCGAAGAGTTTTTCAACAGGCTGGGTTATTATGTCTCTTTGCAAACAGCTCGTTGGCAATCTATCGGCTTGCGTTACCTGCCGCCGTGTTCGACGGATTACAATATTTTACCCTCAACTATTTTGGCCAAGTGCCGACGCATATCCACGTCGGAGGCGGTTAGGTTCACGCTTTGTTAGCCCGCTCTTTATGCGGTTTACGCAACTGTGGTGGACCCATCAATATTCGTTCACGCATTGCATCTACTGGCCATTCATCTTCATAACCTTTGCCAAAGCGAAAGGGAGTTAAACATTCCAACCACCATGTCGCTCCCAATTCAGAGCGTTGCTCGACCAAATTAACCGCTTCTTTGGATACTGCATCAGGTGTAACCCCCATACAGATTATATCTAGTGGCTGTTCAGATTCGCGATGCCTACCTAAGTAACGAACCATGTCATCCAGTTGGGCGAGCTCTTGTGCATTATCTTCAACCGGGAACAAAGGAAATACTCCATCCCATTTTGCGGCCCTTCGAAAGGGTGCCTTATTTGGCCAGTTCCCACCCACCCAAATAGGAATGTGAGGCTGCTGTAGTGGTTTGGGTAGAAAATGTACATTCTCGATGTGATAATATTGCCCCGTATAGCTGAACGGTTCACCACTCCATAACCCAACCAGCACACTTAATGCTTCATCCAGCATTACCCCTCGTTTTTTGAGATCAGGCTCTTCACCCAGATGCGCCCACTCGGATTCTCCTCCCCCGATACCTACACCCAATGTTAGCCGCCCTCCTGAAAGATGATCTATCGAAACCGCCTCGCGCGCCAACTTCCAGGGACGACGCCGGGGAACGGGTGTAACCGTAGTCCCGATACGGATTCGGTGCGTAGCGACAGCAATCGCAGCCAGGGCTACCCAAGGATCAACCATAGGCAATGTCCAACCCGCAATATGATCCCAGATGAAAAAACCATCCCAACCTGAGTTTTCTGCATCCTTAGCTAGATTGGCCAGAACACGTGCTTCTCCATAGGAACCAAAGTTTGGTAAGTAAATGCCGAATTTCATGGAACTGTCCTTTTCTCAAGTCTCTCATTTCTGTTTTGCGGACTAACTGGTTGATAACCCAACATATTAATGGGAGAAATCAGCCAAATGCATTTCATACAAATCAAATATGGTACATAATTTCGATAATGTATCTCTGAAGAATATTGTCAGCCTATATTTTGTGTATAAAGTGAAATACTGGAGCTTATCCACTAAATCTTCACGATAACGGATGATATCAATATTTCATAACCACTTTTTCAACAACCTGAAGTATTATGAGCCTCTCCGCTAGGCACAAGTAGCCATAGAATTGCTTAAATTTGCGACCATCATGCCTAGATTCTCAATCCCCGGTATACCATAACCCTGCTGTGTCACCAAAGATTGAGACACTCCAACCTTAGAAATTAATGTAGAATTGAGAGGGCGCAGGAGGACAATATGTCTCACAATCCAACTGCCACTTTCAGTCCGAATAGCTCTGAGCCTGGCAGGCATCCCGAGCCGGAAGCTGTGCCGCGTGCGACGCCGCGAAGCTTTAGTGCAGCATACAAGCTGCGCATTGGTAAAAAAGCCGACCACTGCACCGAGCGTGGCCAGATCAGCGCCATGCTGCGACGCAAAGGTTTGTACTCCTCACAACTCGCCACATGGCGGCGAGAGCGAGAAGCCGCTGGGTTGCAAGCGATGACCCCCAAGAAGCGGGGGCGAGAGCTGATGAGTCAGACGACGGAAGCCTTGGTTCGTTGTGTACCGCTGACCCATGCTTGTACGGCTCTAGAGTATCCGCGCAGCAGCCTCTATCCTTCTCGCCAACCGCGATCTTCAAGAAAACTGGGGGCACAGCCGACGCCGCCTAGAGCATTGAGCGTGTCGGAAAAGGCAAAAGTGCGCGATTTGCTCAACAGCGAACGTTTTCAGGACAGGTCAGCACACCAGGTTTACCCTACTTTGCTGGATGAAGTCATAGAAATTATCTCGAAAGAGTCCGCGAATCATGCCATCTGCAACCATAACGATTAAATTGAGTAGACTTGGCTCATTTTTCATCAGCCTGTGATATTATGTGACCCAGATATTTTGAAAGATTGTTGATGAGGACCTGAACGATGAGTTTTAAGCTAAATGATGCTGTCGCAGAATACTGCCGCGTGAATTTAAGTGATGAGTTTGACCGCTTGCAGCAAAAGCTGCCGCGAATGTGGACCGATATTGGTAGCGAGGATCCGGGAGGACAAATCCAGAAGCCGCATACGGTGGTTGTAATTCCTTCCCTGACCGTGGATTTGGAGATTCCGACGGTGGAGCAGCAGGCGTATGAAGAGCGCTTCTTGTTTATGCTCTTCCTGCTCGGGCAGCCCAATATTCGCCTGGTGTATACGACGTCAATGGCCATCAAGCCGGAGATCATCGATTACTACCTCGATATGGTGCCAGGGGCCATTTATACCCATGCTCGTAAACGCCTATTTATGATTTCGCCGGAAGACGGATCGTCACGGCCGTTATCAAAGAAGCTGCTGGAACGGCCGCTGCTCTTGCAGCAAATCCGCGATTTAATCCCGGACAAAGAAAACGCACATATTGTACCCTTCAATACCACCGACCTGGAACGTGAGCTGGCGGTGCGCCTAGGCGTACCCATGTACGCGGCCGATCCTGACTTCTATGCGCTGGGCACGAAAAGTGGGGCGCGGCAGTTGTTTGAGGCTGAGGGCATCAACCACCCTCTTGGAGAGGAGGATTTGACCAATGAAACGGACCTGATCACGGCCATTGGCATGCTGCGGGCGCGCAAACCGGGTATGAAGCGCATGATTGCCAAGTTGAATGAGGGCGTAGCCGGGCTGGGCAATGCAGTCATTGATCTGCGCCGCCTACCACAACCAGGGGACGCGAATGAAGAAGAGGCAATCGCCACCTGTCTGCGAGAAATGCTTTTTGAGGATGACGACGCGACTTATGAAGCCTATATGGCCGCCTGGGCCGAGGATGGCGGCGTCGTTGAAGAGCTCGTCGATGGAGATGAGGTGTACAGCCCCAGCGTGCAGATGCGCAATTCCCCGCTCGGTGAAGTAGAACTGCTCTCCACCCATGATCAGCTCCTGGGCGGGCCCAGCGGGCAGTCATTCCTGGGCGCCAGCTTTCCCGCCGATCCCCAGTACAGCGGCCTGATCACGCGCGATGCCGCCATCATTGGCCGGCGGCTGGCCGAAGAAGGCGTGATCGGCCGTTACGCCGTCGACTTCCTCGTCGTGCGCAACGGGGACGGGGCCTGGGTTCCCTATGCCATCGAGATCAACCTGCGCAAAGGTGGCACAACAACCCCCTACTTGACCCTGCAGTATCTAACGCGCGGCAGCTATGATCCTCAAGCAGGCGTTTTCCGCACCCTGCACGGTCAAGAGAAATATTACGTGGCCAACGACCACATGCGCGACGAGAGCTACCGCGCCTTTACCCCCGAAATCCTCTTCGATATTTTGACCCATCATCGCCTCCACTTTAACCACGCCAACCAGGTCGGCATCGTGCCCCATATGATCTCTTGTGTAGGCACCAACGGCAGCGTGGGCCTGACGGCTATCGCCAATTCGCCAGATGAGGCGCAGAAGTTTTATGAGCGGTTTAGGGAAACGCTGAACAGTGAGGCGCAGAAGCGGTTGGGATTATAGTCCATTAGTTGAGAAGTCGAATAGCATAGTAATCGCGCAGTGAGGTGCAATCTTGAAGGAATATGGCCGTACCACATATGGCGAGTTGAACGCCTGGCGCTACGACGATTTGTACGGGGAATTGATGGAAAAAGAAACGCGCGACGCGGTGCAGACTTTGGCTGAGCTCGCGGCAGATGGGAAGGTCCTGGAGCTGGCGATTGGCACGGGACGCGTCGCGCTGCCCTTGGCTGCGCGTGGCCTGTCCGTATCGGGCATCGAGGCCTCGGAAGCGATGGTCGCCCGGATGCGGCTCAAGCCAGGTGGCGCAGAAATCCCAGTGGCCATTGGCGATATGTCCGAAACTAGCATTGATGATAGCTTCGATTTGATCTATCTCGTGTTCAACACCATCTTCAATTTAACCACCCAGGAAGCGCAAGTGCGTTGCTTTCAGAACGCGGCGCGGCATCTGAACCCTGGCGGGCTTTTCGTCATCGAGACAGTGGTGCCTGAGCTTTGCAGCTATACTGATGGCCAGCGCATGAAGGGCTCCTGGGCCAAAATAGACTCCGCCCGCTTCGAGATCGCCATCCATGACGCCGTCGCCCAAACCATCGCCTTTCAGCGCATTCTGATCGACCACTCAGGCGTACACCTAACCCCCCACCTCATGCGCTATGCTTGGCCCGCCGAACTCGACCTCATGGCCCGACTAGCCGGCCTCCAACGACAAGAAAGATGGGCTTGGTGGGATCGCTCCCCGTTCACCGCCCAAAGCATCAGCCACGTTTCCATATACAGGGTAGGGAAAACTTCCGCAGTTCAATCATGACGCATAACAATGCGTCATCACCACATGGGGCTATTGGCACACTGTTAGTTACTGAATCGTGCAGACAAACATGACCGGGGCTGGTGGAGAAATGGCATGCGAAGGTAAGATAGCGGCAGGAATCAACTACATTCTCTACATACCAGAAAAATACGGCAAAGATCCCCAAAAAGAGAGGCCCCTAATCATAAATCTTCATCGTACGCTACCTGGCTATAAGCTGGATGATTTCAAGATATCGTCGCTGCTTGACAAATCGGAATCGGACAGCAATTTCCCCGCCATACGGCCACACATCGTGGAAAAGATGAATACGAGTTTTGAGCCAAAGAGGAAACGATCGAATCTTTGGATATCTTGCTTGAAGAAATCTAATCAACATTAAAGGAGGATGCGGACGGCTTCTATCTGTGATCTGAATGAGGTCCCGTTTGGGCTTTCCACGGCGCCAAAGATGAAACGCTTCCGTTTGACGCAGAACCGCAAGTCGTCGACGCCTTGAAAGAATTTGGCGGGAATGTTCAGTTCACGGTCTTTCTGCAAACCGATCATGAAATTGGGGCCGCAGTTTACGATAATCCAGACCTGTTCGCCTGGCTGTTGTCTCAGTAGTTGGAATAAACTGGAAAACTACAATCCCTGCGGCGAGTCACCATCGTCAAGAGAGGTGGTCGAATAGCCGCCACAGATTGTGTAAGGTAGGGGCGTTTCGCGAAACGCTCCTACCAGCCTTACGACTTTTATGCGTTGATTGTTTTGATATGTTCTGTTAGCTTATCGAATGCCTGCGACCATCCGCCGCCGGCCCCTGAGGCTGCCGGTACGCCGGCATGGGTCATCACCATTTTCGTACGCCCACCAAGGTCCTCCAAGGTCACGAAGACCTCGGTCTCAACCGGATACCCCTCCGGCATGCCCATCGCTGCTGGTGACACCACATTGCCATTCTCGTCGGCAGGGCTTTCGGTGTAGGCAAGGCGCACAGTAGGCTCAACTGCAGTATAAGCACCTGTCGTCCACATTTTCATGCTGCCGTCCGGCGAGGCCATGCAAACCAGGCGCTTGCCGCCAACACGCACATCCATTTCGGCAACGGGTACGGTAAATCCCTGCGGACCGTACCATTGCTTGAAATGTTCAGGATCGGTCCACATCTGCCAGATGAGGTCTATACCGGCATCGAAGGTGCGTTCAATTACTACTGCATCTTCTGAACTATTATTACTACTCATAATTTATCTCCTATGAATTAAGTAAACTAAAAAAGTATTCAAACCTCAAACCTCAGAGGTCTTACACGTTCGCCAGAGCTGCCCCACCTGGAAGCACTCAGCGGTTATGCATAATTACTTGAGCTGATTGATATAGTCGTCCATTCTATCAAACCGTGCCTCCCAGATGTGGCGGTACTGCTCGGTCCAGGCCGATACTTCTAGCAATGGCGAAACATCGATGGTACAGGGCCGGTACTGCGCTTTTTGCCCCTGGCTGATCAGCCCAGCCCGCTCCAATACTTTGATGTGTTTGGAGATGGCGGGCAGGCTCATATCAAATGGTTCAGCAAGTTCGTTTACGGTCGCTTCACCCTCTGCCAAACGGGCTAGGATGGCCCGCCTCGTCGAGTTGGCCAATGCGGCAAAGGTCTGGCTCAGTCTGTCGTCATCACTCCTCATCATTCAATTCGCCTTATTTAACCTATAAGTTAATTAACTGAATAGTAAAATACAACAGATCGTTTTTTTTGTCAAGTGATTTGCTCAGAATGGTTGAATTGGAACGGGAGCGCGCGGAATAATGGAAGAATGGGCGTGGGATGGCAGAAAGACAGCCGAAGTTGGAAACTTTGGCTACCGGGGTGCAGGTTGGCTGCCGGAAAGGGCTGCTCTGACTTGGGCCACGGCGGAGTCGAAGGAAAGCGATTTTCCTCTGGCCCAGGCTTGATCGAAAACGGATGAACCCATTTCATGCCCAATCCGTTCTCGTTCGACTTCGATTTCCATGCGGTGGAAGGGAGCAAGCTCGGGATGGTGGTAGACCGTAGATAGGATAGGTGCAGCCGCCTCCCTGCCCCCAATAAGATTAGGATTAAAGGCACAAAGGGCAAAGAGATTCCCCAGCGTTTGCCAAATCTGACCAACGGCCAGGTGCCAGTTAAGAGTGTCCAGATGGCGCAAGGCGGCCTGGCGGGGTTGATCTATAGAGAGATAGATATCAGCCAGCTTGATATTGGCAGTGCTGATCCAATAAAGATCTTGCCACCCTTTGGCGATGCGCAAGCAGCGCTTGCCATATTCAATAGCCTTGTTGAATCGTTCGCGGACTTGATAAATAGTGCTTAGGGATACATTGAGATTAAAGACCACGTTACTTTGAGGATAGCCGGCTTCAAAATCGGCCAGCAGACGCGTCAGTTCGGGTAGGGTTTCGTCATATTCGTGATAAGTAATCATCCGCGCCTGGAGATCCATGGCCGTGACCATTTTGATGAACAGCTCGTCTTTGGTTTCCAGCCCTACTTGATACGCATGCTGCCAATGATCAAGAAATTCGGGGCTGGCGCCAAAGAGGTCATAGGTCAGACCGCAGAGCCGTTCATAGGCCCAGAAGCGAAGCTTGGGATCGCCGTTGACCTCGATATCAGGCAGAAGGTCGAGCAGCAGGAGACGGATACGATCATGCTCTTCAAAACCGGTCTGGTAGCAAAGCTCCCATAGGCGCAAGGCAAGCATATTACGATCGGCATCGTCAAAGCCATGCCCGCGCAGGCCTTGTATCGCTTTATTGATGAAACCTAAGGGTTGGATGCCCTGGGCGACGAGGAACGGGATCACGCCTTTGGTCAGGAGGGTGCCTTCCGCAGCGAGCCCTTTGTCGATGGCATAGGCCCAGGCGTTGCCGATATTATCGCGATCGGCAGCCAACGTACGCGGCAGGTGGATGGGGTGAAAGCCGAGCCCGCGGCGGACCTCCTCCTCAACCACGGCGGCATAGTAGCGGCAGTGGGCCAACGAGGCTTCGTCACCGGTATCATGATTCTCTTGTTGAGCAGCAGCATATTGGCGCAGGAGCTCGTGCATGGTGAACCGTCCTTCAGAAACGTGGCGTTGTAGGTGGGATTTATTGACCAGCGACAGCAAGATACGCAAATTTGCGCCGGCGACTTCTTCGGCGGCCTGGCGTGTGAAGCCGCCCCGAAAGCGGCTGAGCCTGGCCATAACGGCCTGTTCTATATCACTCATCTGCTTCCAGGAACGGCCGAAAACGGCCTGCATACTGCGCTGGCGCGGCGGAAGATCGGCAAAATCGGCTGCCAGGAAGTCGAGGCTTGCTTCAATTTCAGCGGCGATTTCCCGTGGGCTCAGCATTTCCAGCCAGGCGGCAGCCAAGAGCAGCGCCAGAGGGGTGCCTTGGACCAACCGGCAAATGCAGATCACGTCCGATAGGTTCTCGGCGTTCAATTCGAACTGCGTATTGGCTCGATGCCCGCTGTCCACAAAAAGGTGCACCGCCGTATAAGCTATGGCATCTTCAAGAGAGGTTGTTTCCGGATAGTCAAGGCCGCCCAGTTCGAAACGGGTTTCGCTGGCTAGGTTTAACCGTTGCCGAGAAGTAACCAGAAGAGAAACCTTGGGGCACTGCTGCAGGATATCATTGATCAGCGCTCCTCCATCCGGCAGGTGCTCGAAGTTGTCCATGATAAGCAGCAGATGCCGGCGGCTGAGCATGGTCAGGAGCTGTGCAGCAAGGCTGGCACTTTTGTCCGCGGCCTGGAAATCGATAGCAGCAGCGATGGCCAGGGGTATTTCAGATGCGCGATTGAGGGCAGCGAGGTCAACAAAGAAGACGCCATCGGGTAAATCCTGCAGCAGCACGGCTCCCAGGGCGAGTGCAAGACGCGTCTTGCCCATGCCACCAGGGCCGAGGATCGTCACCAAGCGCTGCCGCTCTACCAAAAGCAGACCACTGAGCTTTTCCATCTCCAGTTCGCGCCCAATAAGCGGGGTGCTGCCAACCGGCAGGTTGTGCCGGAAGCGAGGGGGCGGGGACAGACTGTCCACAGCGGCAGGAGCGTACCGTCCTGTCTTAACGGCCTCGACGAGCGTGATCGTCTCCGCGTCCGGTTCAAGGCCTAGTTCCTCCCATAAAGTGGTCCGGAATTGATCAAAATAGGCCAGCGCGCCAGCGCGATCGCCAGCACGAGCATATGCCTCAATAAGCTGGCGGCAAGCAGGTTCGCGCCACGGTTCGCGAGTGAGCTGGCGGCGGGCGATATTTTGGGCCTGGTCATATTCCCCTCTGCGGAGATGGTCTGCTGCCAATTCAAACATCGCTTCCAAGGCCAGATAATGGTGGCTTTCCCGTTCCTGGCGCAGCCATTCTTCGAAGGGCAAGCTGTCGCAGGTGAAGCCAGGTAGGAGTTCTCCCTTATAGAGACAAACGGCGCCGTCGAGATCGCGGGCATCAATGGCGGCCTGGAATTGCGCCGCGTCGAGGATGTGTTCTCCGTTTGCATTGAACTGCACCGTCTGCCTGGTAACGATAAGCTGGGGCTCGCCGGACGTTCTTATGTCGCCCAGCAGGGTTCGCAGTTGGTAGATGGCTTGTCGGAGATTATTACGGCCGTTTTGATCGCTGTCGTCCGGCCAGAACAGAGTGGTCAAGAACTCACGAGCGATGGCGCGCTCCTGATTGAGGGCCAGATAGATCAGCAAACCCTGGTTATTGGCAGAGCGAAAATGGGTCAGCGGCTCCTGATCAAGGCTGGCTTGGAAGCCGCCCAGGAAGGTAAGTTCGAGATGGGCCATGGCTAGATTATTCACGCTGCAAGAAGATTTGGCAATATGTGAGGAGTCGACAGGCTTGGTCTGAGTGAGAAGGGGCTCAGTGATGGCATCGTGATTTGGGAATCAATGGACGAAACCCTTTTTCGGACGGCGAATGGCGTTTGAGAAGTTGGCCAGTTCTTTTTTTGTTCAGTTCTAATCATTTCTCCTCTGCGTCCCATCTCTAATGTCTCAGCCATTTGAATGGTTTTGGCTGCTGGTGCTGATGATCTGGTAACGAGATGATAACGGTGAATACGTAAGCTATGAGCAGTTAAAGATAACTTATTAATGGTGCACAGTTAACGGAGCAGGACGATGAACAGTATGATGGATTTGGCAGCATTTTCTCAGTTTAATCAGAGCCATGAAACCCCGCTGCAGGCGCGTCGCAAGGCTGGCATGATGTTCTCGAAGGCACTGGGCCGCGGGTTAACCCGTTCGTTATTGTGCCGCTTGTTCAGCAAGGGGCAGAACTGCTTGCGCGACTTGGGTCAGGATGGACAAGGTGTGCAGCGGTGGTCGGGATCGGAAACGGCCGTTGAAAGCATACCGCTCGTCAACATCGTAGGCAGCGAAGGACGCAGCAATGACTTCGATGGCCAGTTTTATCCATTGCAAAGGCACAACAGAGAGCGTTGGATTGGTATTGCCGCCGCGCGCAGGCAGGGCGCGATTTTGCCTCCCGTGCAGTTGATTCAATTCGGCGATGACTATTACGTTCGTGATGGCCACCATCGCATTTCAGTGGCCAAGGCCTTGGGGCAGGTGGAGATTGAGGCGCTGATTGTCTATAGGTTGCGTAGCCGCGCAGTCCTGTAGAAGTGGAGTTTAGATGTCAACTCTAGGAAAAGCTTGCTTCTACTGCATATCATGATCGTAGGGGCGTTTCGCGAAACGCCCCTATGGAGAAACCATCATGAGGTTTTTATGGCTTGGACTGCCGTTTCTGGGCGCGCATCCAGGGTCCGTCTCATGCGTATGGTGATTCCTACGGCCAGAAAGAGAGAGAGTAGGTAAACAGCGCCGTAAATGGTCATGAACCCCGTGGTCATAACAAAGACGAGCACGGTGAAGATGACGAAAAGCACGCTCTGAACGACAATCCAGAAACGGAGCTTGCCCAGGAAATCGATGTCCGTACGCGATTGGCGGGCCATGCTGGCTATTGCCCAGAAGAAGAGGGCGAAAAAGAGGAACTCGGCCGGCATCATGAGTTTGGCCCACCATTCGGGCGGCTGGATGTCACCCCAAAGGTTGATCCAGGAGGGAAGAGGCCAGAGAATCTGCACGCCGTTGAACCAGATGATCAGGTCCAGGAGGACATGCATGATCATGCCAATGCCCAGGCCAAGGCCTAGATTGCCCCAACGCGGCCGTTTTGTCAGCAAGACCAGGAGATAGCCCAGCAGTATGATCCCGGCGACGGTAAACGCGCTGTGGGTGAAGGTTCGATGCAGCCCTTCGGTGGATCCGCCGGTCAGCGTGGCTGCGGCGACGGCGATATTATCCAGATCGGGTGCGAGATTTCCGAGAACAATGCCCAATGTGAGCCAGCGCTGTTCCGGCGTCCAGCGCTTGACCAATAATCCTGCCAAACCATGAATTCCTGCTTGTGCCATTTGAACACCCCCTTGTGTCAACCAACAAGCTATTCCTCTGAAGAAGCGGCGCTCCGTTTCAACCCACTTGGCCACCTTACTGGATCGTCACCACAGTAACATTGTATCATGGGTTTTGTGCGTGGTTGTGCGACTTTGTGCGCTTAATGGGGCTCCGAAAGATCCTTTCTCTTGGAAAAGCTGGCATCTCTAAGGGAGTCTAGATTATGGTATACTTCCTGCTGTATTTGTTGTCGGGCTGCCGCGGCAGCCGTCTGGAGCCTGGACCGCAAGTTTCGATCAATTCCTTTGGGCAAGTTTGCGGTTCCAATCGAGAGAAAATAGATGAAATTTCTGGTGATTAATCGGCCCAAATTGGGCGCAAAAATGGCCAATCCACTGGCCGTAACCAAAGCAGCCAAAACTTATTTCGAGCGCATGTTGGCAAATGGTAAGGTGGAGACGATATTTGAATATAAAGATCGCAGCGCCTATTTCGCCATCTTCAATGTGCGCTCGCACGATGAGCTGATGCGCCTTATGAAGGGGGCTCCTGGATTTGATTACGAAAATTCAGAGGTGCATGAAATCCAGGATGGCCTGGAAGCATTTGGCGCGGTCATCGCGCACTTGGAGCAAGTAACGCCGCTTTAGAAGAGCCGCGGCCAAGATCTTGCGACAATCGTATCAATCAGTTGTTTGCAGCCGCCAGAGCGCCGTGCTGCCCTGCTGCGTTCCCGCAGCCAGCGAACGGCCATCTTTAGAAAAAGCAAGACTGGTCACCTGTCCTCCGGGACCGGCAAGACGATAGGCCAAATCCCCCGCCGCTGCCTGCCAGAGATAGACCTCAGAACCCACAGCACCAGCCAGCAGCGACCCGTCAGCGGAGAAAACAAGGTCGGAGCGCGGGTTCAAGGCGGCTGAAAACTGCGCCACGAGATCGGCACCCGGCATATCCCAGAGCATAATCTCACCCGCTGCCGTGGCCGCGGCCAGCGTGCTGCCATCAGGAGCAAAGCTGACCGACTGCCAGCCAAAAGCAGGGCTTTGCAGCACCCCCAAGGGCTGGCCGTCATCGGCTGACCAAACCCGCACCGTGCCATCTTCCGCAGCAGAAGCCAGCACCGATCCATCAGGGGCCATGGCCAGGTCAAGTATCGGTGCTTCATGGCCCGCCAACGTGTGCAGCAGTTGGCTGCCATCCGCCTGCCATAGCTGCACGGTAAAATCATGGGACGCGGCAGCCAGGAGACGGCCGTCAGGACTAAAAGCGATCTGGTTCTGAAAGGCCGAACAACCGGCTACCTCGTCTTTGTCGCCGCTCATTTCGCGCTGCAGTTCTTGATCGGGCCAGGACCAGATGCGCACGGTGTCGTCGAAGGCCAGGGCGCTGATGCGCTCCCCCACTCCGCTGGCCAGAGAACGGCCGTCGGGAGCAAAAGCGAGGGCGTCTACCCCTCCGGCATGGTCCGGTAGTTGACCAACAGTCTCACCATCAGTGACATCCAGGAAATGCACAAGACCGGTGCCCATGCCCACTGCCAGGGTCTGACCGTCGGGGCTGAAGGCGAGACTGCTGATCGGGCCCGCAGAGTGGTCATCGTTACTGGTCAGCAGGGTGCCGGATTGCGTATCCCAGGCTTGGAAACGACCGTTATCCTGCCTAAGCAGCAGTCTCTCCTCTCCAGTATCCTCAATTTGCCACTCCTGTTGACTATACGCAATTTCCTGCTCGGCGATTAGGGAACCATCGGGTAGCGAAAAGCGCCTAACCAGCCCATCGTCATAAAAGGCAGTGATACTTTCACCAGTGCCGCTCGCTGCCAGGGTAAGCAGTTCTCCGGCAGGTGGCCCGGGCAGCATAGTCGGTGGCTGGGCACTGTCCAATGGCCAAATGGCGATCTGGCTGTCCTGATAGCCGGCGGCGAGCCATTGGCCGGCGGCTGAAAACGCCCAGGCAGAAGTGATTAAGCGACTTTCAATTTGCAGCCGCCGCGTGGGCGTTGGTGGTCCCAAATAGTGCAGGAACAAACCATCTGCAGACGAGGAGTACGTTTCCCCAGCCCCGTATTCGGCGGCCAGCAAGGTGGCATTGGGCGAGAACTGTACATTGGCCAGCCATAGATCGTCGCCCGGGCTGATCGTGCCTGAAGGACGGCCGTCGGCGGCCAACCAGAAGGCCAGTTCATCGGCGCCTTCCTGAATCAACGAAGCGGCCACTAAGGAGCCGTCGGCCGCAAAAGCAAGATCGCGAATCCGCCCGCCTGATTCAGGCTTGATGTGGGCGATGTCGCCTCCATCTTCTGTGCGCCAAAGATGCAGGGTGTCAAAGGAGGCTGAGGCCAGGGTTTCACCGTCTGGCGCAAAAGCAAGATGGCGCTGGGGAGCTTCGGCGTGAGGCAAGGTGCGCAGTGGCTGCTGGCGGGCTAAATCCCAGATTTCGACCTGGTTGCTGTTCAAGGGCACGTAGGCCAGGAAGCGCGAGTCAGGACTGAAGACGGCCGTGTACACGGGCTGGTCGGGACTGAAAGTTTGCTGCAGAGACCAGGCGCTGGTTTCGTAGAGGTAAAGACCCTGGCTGGTGGCAGCGGCAGCGAACTGCCCGCTGCGGTCGAGCATGACCCGCCGGGCCTGGCCACGGCCGTTCTGCCAGATTCGCTGCGGGTTCAATGGGACCGTCGTTGCCGTAGCAATCCCCTGGCTGATCGGGCTTGTTTCCGTCGCAACCGGCGCAGCCTCCTCGGCACAGCCTCCGGTGAGAACGATCAACAGCAAAAATGACAGGATGGCCACAAATGAACCATGCTTAGCGCACATGTCCTACATTATAAAGGACCCCGGCAGGAGGACACAGCTCTTAATCTTCCCCGGCAGCAGTAATCATGGGCAGAAACACCCTCTGCCCTTCTCCGCGCAGCAGAGAAAGCAGCTCCTCGGCATTATCGACGGTATCCGGGCTGGTGAGGATCGAAACGCCGTCGATGTTGGAAAGTAGAGCATCCAGCAGATCGACGATAGCGGTCATCTCTCCTTCGCTGCGCACCTGGACGCTGATTTGCAGCTGAGCATTGGCGGCGCGCAGCTTAGGGACGAGCGTGGAGACGAATTCGACGACGACAGGGGGATTGCTCTGCTGGCGCTGCACCTGCAAGACAAAGTAATCGGCATAAGGGGCCATGGCCGGGCCGTGGGAAAGGGCAAAATCATGGTCGGGGCCGATGGCAAATTTTAGGTCGTAATCATCGGCCAGTTGGCGCATGGCCTGGGCGGCGGCAGCGGGATCGGCTTGATCCTCAGGCGGCGTTCCAGGGCCGTGTTCGATATTGTAGCCAATGACATCGATAAGAGCAGCGACCGGCGGAAGTTGTTCCTGCGCTTCTTGCACAGAACGGAATATAAGCATCTTTTGCGCCCGCTCAATATCCTCGAGTTGGGGAAGCTGCTGGGGCAGATAGATGTGGGCGATATCGTCGGGGCGCGCAGCATGGTTGAAGGCGGGCACCAGCGGCGGGCCGATGAGCATGTCGACATAAAGATCCGGCATTGTTTTCTCCTCAGCTCGTTGGGCGCGTGCCAGGGTGGCTTGATTGGCGGCGGGCAGCAGGCAAAGTACAAACAGCACCAATAAGAACGGCCGTGCCCGCTGGGCAACTCTAGATCTGGGGATCAACAGTCTACGCAAAATCAACCTCCATCGCTGCCAGCCTCCATCGCTGCCAGCCTCCATCGCTGCCAGCCTCCATCGCTGCCAGACTCCGTGGCTGCCAGCCTTCCTGGCTGCCAGCCTTCCTGGCTGCAGAGTATACCCTGTGCCTAGACGACAGTGCCTGATTCTTAATGAGTGTAAAGGGTCGTGAGCGAAAACAACTCTTCTAGCTGCTGCTTTGCAGGAAGTCGACGATCAGTTCATTAACGCGCTCTGGTTCTTCGTGATGCAGCCAGTGCGTGGCTTCTTCGAGGAAGACGAGACGGCCGTTATCGCACCGCTCAACGCTTTCTTGGGCCAGGCTGCGTTCAAAGAACTTATCCCGAGCGCCCCAGATAATCAGCGTGGGCACCGATAGGGTGCGGCTTGCAGGCGGTTGAGGAGCATGCCAAATCATCGCCCGGTACCAGTTGAGCATAGATTTGAAAGCATCGGGTTTGGACCATGCGTGCCGGTACTGGTCCAATTCATCCTCGCTGAACGTGCCCGGGCGGCTCGAGTTCAGCAGGGCATTGACTCCCATACGCCAATTGCGCAGCCGCACAATCCGCTCCGGCAGCCAGGGAATCTGGTAAGCGAAGAAATACCAGCTCTTGCGCAGTTGTGCCCGGTTGCGGCGCAGGTTCCTCTGCAGCACCGCGCCATGAGGGACATTCAAAATAACCAGCTTCGAGAGCAGTTCCGGATATTTAGCCGCCACCCACCACGCCACCGCCCCACCCCAATCGTGCCCAACAAGATGCACCTGCTCCCGCCCCGAAGCTTTGATCAGGCCAGCAATATCAGCCGCCAGCTCATCCAGGTTATAGGCCGCAGTTCCCTCTGGCTTGTCACTTTTATTGTAGCCGCGCTGGTCCGCTGCCCAGACCCGAAACCCAGCCTCAGCCAGGTGCGGGATCTGCTTGCGCCAACCATACCAAAATTCCGGGAAACCATGCAGAAGCATGACCAGTGGGCCGTCAGCTGGGCCATCCTGGACCACGTGCAGCTGGATATCATTAGTAGGTACAGTTTGCTGATCCATAAGTTTAAACTCTCCAGGACCGTGCCGCCAGATTCACGCCCGATCCTAGCACCAATCCACCAATTCACAATTCACATTTCGCCCTCCTGCCCAAAGTACCACAGAAAGCCGTGATCCAACTTCCCCTCCTCTCAAACCAATGATCGTATTGCCGCGACCAGGCACAATGACTAACATTGTTGAAGTCCTCACTACCATTGGCATTGTAACCTGTAACCTCTTGGCCAAAACGGTCCAAATGCACTCTGCAAAACCCCTATCAGTACACTTATTGTATCTTGACCAGAACATACGTTCGGTATATAATGACCTTATGTTGTTTTTACTTTCGTGGCACCGCCTGCATCACTTGCCACCTGCAGCCTGCAGACCCATCATTTCCGGGAGAAAACCTTCAAAACTACAATTCCAATCAATATCGCCCAATCCAATAAATCGATGTCGTTTCCAGCAAAAAAACATAAACGACATCATCATCGCAGCGCCACCCTCCAGCACATAAATCTTTCGGAGCGCCGGCTTCCAGCCGGCACATAAAAGCTACCACAGCCCCACCTTCCACCCGCCACACAATAGCTACCAAAGCCCCACCTTCCACCCACCACACAAATCCACCGCAGCCCCACCTTCCACCCGCCACATAAAACCTACCGCAGCCCCACCTTCCACCCGCCACACAAATCTATCGCAGCCCCACCTTCCACCCGCCACATAAAACCCACCGCAGCCCCACCTTCCACCCGGCACTTATCTGTTGGAGCGCCGGCTTCCAGCCGGCACATAAAAGCTACCACAGCCCCACCTCCCACCCGCCACACAAATCCATCGCAGCCCCACCTTCCACCCGCCACACAAAAGCTACCGCAGCCCCACCTTCCACCCGCCACATAAAATCCATCGCAGCCCCACCTTCCACCCGCCACACAAAATCCACCGCAGCCCCACCTTCCACCCGCCATAAGCTACCGCGCCCCACCTTCCCGGAGCCCGGCTTCCACACACATATAAGCTACCGCAGCGCCACCTTCCACCCGCCACACAAATCCACCGCAGCGCCACCCTCCACCCAGCACATAAGTCTATCGCAGCGCCACCTTCCACCCGCCACACAAATCTACCGCAGCCCCACCTTCCACCCGCCACACAAATCCACCGCAGCGCCACCTTCCACCCGCCACATAAAGTCTATCGCAGCCCCACCTTCCACCCGCCACACAAATCCACCGCAGCCCCACCTTCCACCCGCCACAAAAATCCATCGCAGCCCCACCTTCCACCCGCCACATAAAACCCATCGCAGCCCCACCTTCCACCCGCCACATAAAACCCATCGCAGCCCCACCTTCCACCCGCCACATAAAACCCATCGCAGCCCCACCTTCCACAACCGGCACTTATCTGTTGGAGCGCCGGCTTCCAGCCGGCACATATCAGCTACCACAGCCCCACCTTCCACCCGCCACACAAATCTATCGCAGCCCCACCTTCCACCCGCCACATAAAAGCTACCACAGCGCCACCTTCCACCCAGCACATAGTACGTCCACTCACCAGCAGGATAGTGGCGCTCCAAAAGGCGCCGAGCCCCCATTCTTGCAGTCGCACGAATAGCCCCAATCAAAGCATAGAAGCTAAGGAAAAAGAGCTAACTATTACTGCTAATCTCCACCCTACCCGTCATCCCCGGCAGCAGGTCAAGATCAGTCGGCGCAAGTGTGATGATCACAGTGAAGGTGGCGGCATCGCCCAGAGTGCCTTGGGCCACGGGCGCCACGCGCAGAACCTGGCCCTCCAGGGCATCGTTGGGATAGCTCTTCAGCGTGATGACCACGGCCTGTCCGGGAGCGATCTGGGCCAGATCGCGCTCGCTGAAGTTGCTGGTCTGGAACTGTAAATCGGCCGTATTCAGCAGCGTGACCACGGGCGTTCCAGCACCGACGAAGGCACCGGGAAGCGCATCAAGGGACAAAACTGTACCCGCGGTGGGCGCAAAAAGCTGGGCATCCGGCAGCGCTTCCTGGGCATTGGCCAGGTTAATTTCAGCCTGCTCCATCGAGAGCTGGGCCTGCTCTACCTGCAGGCGGGCGGCGGCAATATCTTCTGCCTTGGGGCCGCTCAGGGCTTGATCGAGCGCCTGGCGAGCGGAGGCGATACTGGCCTCGGCGCCAACAGCGCTGTCATCATTCAAGCCGGCCACGGCCAGGTTGTAAGCGGCCTGAGCGATCGCCAAATCATCTTCGGCATTAGGCACGGCGAGCTGGACGTAATCACGCTCGGCCTTAATTTTGTCGCTGTAAGGTTGACCGGTGCAGTTGGGGTGCTGTTCGCCGGTACGGCAAGAGGGATCGTCAATATAAAGCTCCCACTCGCGCCCGGCATCAAAGGCCGTTTCATATTCTTTCTGAGCACGTTCCAGGTTGCGCTGTGCCTGTTCGAGCCGAATACGGGCGGAGGTGATATTGCTGTAAGCGACGGAGTCCTGGCTCTGCGCATTTTCCAGACCGGATTCGGCGGCGGCGATATTGGCCTCGGCCTGGGCCACGGCCGAATCGTCCGGCTGCCAATTGAGCAGCTTGTCTAAGGACAGCTGGTTCTGATCGAGGCTGTTTTGCGCCTGGCGCCGGCCAAGCTCGGCATTGACCAAGGCATCTTGCAGGCTCTCGTCATCCAGGGCCGCGAGCAGGTCTCCCTCAGCCACGGTGTCTCCGGTTTGCACATGCAGGTCGAGCAGACGGCCGTTCGTGGTAAAAGCCAAGGGCAGCTGCGGATTGGCGGCGACGAGCTGGCCTTCGGCGAGGATAGTAGACGCGGTCCTGATTATGGCGGCTGGGGTACGCGTCGCCTGCGCTTCTTGTTCGGCAGAAGTCGTGGGGCTTTCATTTCCATCACCCGCTTCTGGATCAGAGCCCAAGGCATCGCAGCTGGAAAGCAGCAAGATAATGATCAGCAGAAGGGGCACGATCCAGCTTAGCTGATTCCCTACTTGGAGCGCGAACGGCCGTTTTTGGGTTTGCTTTGTATTCTTGTCCATGTATAAGCGTCCTGATTCTTCCGCTAAGTAAGCCTCTACAGATACAGCAATCCGCAGTTTTCTGCAGCGGTCAGAATGGTTCCATTTTGAAGGTTGATTTCAGAGTAGTTCAATTTTCCGAAATTGAACCAATCTCGATACCTACATACGCAAGATCTCCACGGCCTTTTTGGTCACGATACGGCGGGAAGAGAAGGCGGCGCCGAGCATACTGGCCAGAACGACCATAATGACGATAAAGGGTATGACGGTGGTATCAACAGCGAAAACGACATGCTCCTGGGCCAAGACCCTTTCGCCATAAAAGGTGACATAGCCCATGGCAGCGCCGGCGGTGATTCCAGCCAAGGCCGCGCCAAGCGTCATAACGATCGCTTCGATGACCAGCATGCCGGTCAAATGGTGCCGCTTCATGCCCATGGCCTTCATCATGCCAATTTCGATGCGCCGTGCATAGACAGTGACATAGATGACGGCAAAGACCCCGAAAACAGCCGTGGTAAAAGAAATCATGGTCATGACCAGTAGAAAGACACGCTGTGTGGCCTGGCTGCGCTGGTTGTCCTCGACGATGTTCTTTAGAAAGCGGAACCAAATGTCATAATCCTCTTGGAACAGTTCGCTCATGAGGCGCGAGATCTCTTCGGCGTCGGCATCCGGGGCTAGACTTGCCTTCACATTGGTTAATACCTGCTCGTCGGCAGGCGGCAACGGCATTTTGAGCGCAGTGCGCAGCTGGCGGAAGGCAGGTAAAGAGACCAGAATCGTGCTCTTGTTTTGCGCTTCAAGGCGGCTGCGGCTAATGTCATCGACACCGGGTAGCCGGCGAGCAATGCCGATCACACGCGCATCAAGGACATTGTCTAGTCCTTCCCCCTTGATCTTGACGATGCCGCCGAGCGGCACGGCGAGATGATCGGCCAGACCTTCACTGATGATCACCGCCTGAGGATCATCAAGCAGTTCGCTCAAGGCGGAAAGATTTCCGCCGGAAAACTCCGCCGTATCCATAAAGAGCACATCTTCCAGGCGGCCCTCGACGCCCACAACATTGGTATTGGCGCGCTTGAAATTGAGGGGGTCGGATATGGTCGTATTATACGGGAAGCTTAGGGCCGCCACCTGGTCAAGTCCAGGAATGCGGGCCAGTTCCTCACTTAAGAAGGAAGGCCGCAGACGCCTGCGCGCAATCTCTTCCTCGGTATCGCCCCACTGAGCAACCACCATATCCACATCCGCACCAAACGATTGGCGCAGCCGGTTTTCAAAATTGGCATTTTCCAAAGCTGTCTGTGTGGCCAGGAAACTGGGCAGAACGCCGCTAAAGAGGACAAGCATGGAGATCAGCGTATTGCGCGTCTGGCCTCGTTTGACATTGCGGCTGGCAAAATAGGTCAGGCGCGGGGAGACGAGACGGGCGATGAAAAGGATCAGCCGTTCCAGGGGCACGGTGGCGATGAAGAACATCAGGCCCAGACCTAATACGAGCAGGGCCAGGGCCAGGAGGATAATGGTGACCTGGATGGCTGGACCGCCGAAGGTTTCCAGAGCCTCAAAGCTGGCGATGAGGACAAAGATCAGCATGAGGGCCAGGCCGCCCAAAAACATGCGCAAGTTGGGGCTGCGCTCGCGCAGATTGGCCAGGTCTTCGATCTGGATATTGTCGGCCACGCCAGGATTGATGGCATGCATAACCTTGGTGTTGGCCGCTTCACGCGCCGGTTTGATGCTGGCTGCTAATAGAACAAAAAGGGCGGCGGCAGCGGGTGGCAGTATGGCCGATACGCTGACCTGCGGTACGAGGACTAAGGCTGAGCCCTCCTCCGCCATCTGCTGTTGAATGAGCGGCACAACAATGTAATTGGTGATAGCCTGGCCCAGAACAATGCCCAGCGTAACGCCGATGAGGCCGATGACCAGAACCTCAACAATGACCAACATAAACAGATAGCTGCGTTGAGCGCCGAGGATGCGCAAAATGGCCATGTCGCGGCGCTGCTCCTGAACGTTGGTGAGCATCAAGGTGTAGATCAGTAAACCGACGATACCCAGCGAGATCAGGCCGTAGGTATTGATCAAGGCTTGAATAACGAGGAAGGCCTGCGCGGCTTCGCCAAGAATGCTGGCTTTAGACATATTGTAAATATAGTCGTCGCCCATAACATCATAGACGGCCTGGCCAACGGAACGGACTTCTAAGGCGGCGGCATCGGGGCTGTTAGTTTCATAAAGGGCCGGATCGACGGTAGCGATAAGCACGGAGGCGCTGCCGGGCATGTCGAGCCAGGACTGGATGTCATCCAGGCCGGCGACGAAACCAGTTCTGATACCGCTGCTGGTTACGCCTTCGAGGCGGACGATGGCCTTGACGGAGAAAGGTCTGGTGGCGCGCCGGCTGCTGGAGCCGGCGGCATCGGGTTGGCCCGCTTCGCGCGGGAGCGGGTAGCTGTAGGCGACTTCAAAAGTGTCGCCGACCTCTAAATCGAGTCCTTCAGCGGTGGCCTGCAGAACAGCCGCTTCACCTGGCGAAAGCTCATAATCCCCTTCTTTCACATTGACGAAGCCGATATCGTCGGCGCCGGAATCGAGAGCAATGATCGTGCCCTGTCCACGGCGATCGCCGGCGCTGAATTCAGCCGTTAACTGCAGGCGGGGGTGCACAGAGGTGATACGCGGGTCAGCGGCCGCGATCTGCTGCGCAGTTTCATCGATGCGCATGAAAGGTTGGCCGCTGGTATCTTTTTTGCTCACGGCCAGATCAAAGCGGCCTGTTTCCGTGGCGATGAGGTCGATATTGGAGCGGCGCATCGTCTCCACGGTGGCGCTCATGGTCACGATCAGGCCGGTGCTGACCATGAGAGAAAGGATCATGAGGATCGTGCGCACTTTGCGCCGGCCGAAGCTGGTGAGGACGTATCTTAGGAGCATGATTAATCAATGTGCAAGTGACAATTGGCAGGTGGCAAGCGGCAGATTTGTTAATTACGCTTACTTGTCACTTCGAACCACTTACCCCATTCTCCAATATCTTGCCATCCCGCAGGCGGATCACTTCGCCGGCATATTCGGCCATGCGCGGGTCGTGGGTGACATAGACGATGGTCATACCCTCGGCATTAAGACTTCTGATCAGTTCCATGATCGCCATGCCCGTCTCCGAGTCCAGGTCGCCGGTCATTTCATCGGCGATTAAAATCGGCGGGTCGTTGGCCAGGGCACGGGCAATGGCCACGCGCTGCTGCTGTCCGCCGGACAGCTCGCTGGGATAATGGTGCGTACGGTCGCCCAGGCCGACCCGTTCTAACAAAGCCGCAGCCCGTTCTTTGCGCTCGTTACGGCCGACTTTGGCCAGGACCATGGGCGCTTCCACATTCTCTTGAGCCGTGAAATTGGCCAATAGATTGTAGTTTTGAAAGATGAAACCCATCTTACGCAGGCGTAGATCGGCCAGTTTGTTTTCGGACATGGAGACCAGATTTTCACCGTCGACAATGATATGCCCGCGCCCCGCATCATCCAGTCCGCCGACGATGTTCAGCAGCGTGGTTTTGCCGGAACCGCTGGGGCCCATAAGGCAGATAAAATCGCCGGGATAAATATCCAGGGAAACCCCACGCAAAGCAGGCACCGCCTCTTTGCCCATGAGGTAAGACTTGTGAATGTCTTCGACTATAATAATCGGTTCCGCCTGCACTTCTTCCATCAACAATCCCAATCTCTATCGCTATCGCTATCGCAATCGACAACTCCAGTGCTATTACTTTGACGCCATGGCTAGCCGCCAATTATACTGAATATTGCCCAACACCTAAACCTGTTGCCGTCCTCATGTACGGCTATACCAAAGTCAAGCGTTTGTCTATATGTCATTCCCGCGCAGGTGGGAATCCATCTTCGTACTCAAGAGAGTGGATGCCTGCCGTAGTTCACCCTCGCCGAGGCGGGGGCAGGCATGACGGTTCTAGAGTGACCTTGAAATCTCTCTGCGTCCTTATAGGGAGACTATGATATTGAACATTACGTCGTCTAAGGCAGTTGGTTGCACCCATAAACGGGTGGACACGAGGTTTCCATGCCGCGTCATGTATCATGAAATTTTGCCAGCACATCGTTCAAAGACCAGTCACGATATTGCTCGAAGATTTGCTGGTTGAGCGCCGGGGTCTGGTTCCATTTGAAGCCGGGGGCGGGCAGCTGAGGTACTTTGTTGCGCCGGCCGGCGCGGATCATCCGCTGCTATACCGATCGCTGCGGACATATTGATATCACGCCTGCCAATTTACGGCGCAATGGAGACCAGAAACTGCCGCAGGGATCCCAGGGTCGGATTGTCATTAATGAAGCCGTGGCTGATCTCACCGGCAGAAGTTTCGACCAGCAGGTGGATCACTGCCATGTTGGTATCATCCGTTTCCCATCTCGTCCCTTGGATATTGGTTAAAGGAGTGGTGTAGGTCGCCGTGCCATACATATTCTGCCAGCGATATTTGAATGTTCGCCCGCGGCTGATCTGTTTTAGTTCACGGCCGTCGCAGTAGTGCAGCGATTCCAGCAAGGTCTTGCTGGCTGCGCCATATAGCAGTCTACGCAAAGGACCAGACTCGAACGATGCCACCGCCAGATCGGCCTGGGAAGCGAGCAGGCGATACTTGGGATCGGCTGTTTGCTGCTCAGCTTGAATGCGATCGAAATAGTAGCTTAGTTCGCCATTCCCAGCAGGTGCCGCTACTGCAACGGGCAGAACTGGCTCAACAGCCGTATAACGCTGGCGAACCATTCCCATCAGACGGCGCATCGTTTCTTTAGACGTCGTATTGAAAGGGAGATCGAATAAGCGATCAGGCAGTCCGATCTGCAGCGTCCCTTTCAACAGCACCTCTCTCAAGCACAGGAATTGAATCGTCTCGTAAGCGATACGATGTTCCTGCACCTCTTCGTCAGTCCGCTCCAAGATGACGATGTCCTCATGATACAGGGTAACCATATAATCGTAGAGGTTCATGCCTGGATGGGCATTGCGCCGTTCGATTTTTCGTGGAATTTTGACGCTGAAAAGAGGTTCTTCGCTCCTGGTAAGGTAGGGCAAAAATAGGGGGGGTGGCGGATCTTCATCCGTGATTTCGATTACCCAAGGGCCAAAACGGTCATATTCCGGATCTCTCATGAGTTTGTACCTCCAATCCGCATATTACACTTCAAAGTACAAGCGTTATCCCAATTATAAACGATTTTTGTAGGGAAATTCGGGTTTCGCGTCGGTTGGCCCGAGTATTTCCAAAGTCGCGCTGCTGCGGTCATGTATACCCCCGCCTGCACGAGCGTGAACTACGACAGGCATCCATTCGCTTGACGATGAAGATGGATTCCCACCTTCGCGGGAAACCCGAGTTACCCCGTGATCCTGACTTTGAAAGAACCGTGATCGATTGGCTTGCTAGGTAAGGGTCCACGAACAAGTTGTCAGACAGCGAGTGGCAAACTTCGCCATTGGTCAGAAATATAAGCCGCTCTTGCTTTAGCGACTTTGCGGGCCTTGGCTGCGTTCCAAATTGCCCCAAGAACTTTCATTCGCATCATCCAAATTTGCCTGGCATCACTTTCAATCCTAACTGAACCAATTTGATATCCTTGTTGCCGAAAATGAGCATAGCGCATCCGATCTTTGTGGGTTTCATAGTAGTTGGCTGTGATGCGCATGACATCATTGGAACACGCCTCAGCCAATTCATCACAAGCAGCAATGAGTTCGTCAACGATTCTCTCCCACATGAGCTGTTTCATTGGGGTTACCCACTCTATCTGTTTTCATCGCTAGCAAGAACAGCCTGGGCTACTGGCATAAGATGTTCGCTGGCATGAAACCAAATGAGTATTTGAATAGCTTCGGGATAATGTGCCTTAACCAATTTCCAGATCCAGTCGGCGCCATTGCCTAACATCACCAATTCGTGAGCGAGTGGTGCGTCGCTGATACTATTATCCCCACTTACATGATCATGTTTTTAGCCGCCCGGCAAGACATTCCACCCTCTTTAAACGAATTGGCTGCAATTGATGGGCGAGTACACGGCAGAAGTTTTTCAAAATCACTATCCCTATGCTCCGTCCAGTCATTCTATTGCTGAGTATTATGGGCCTGATTGGCGCCTGGCAGATCTTTGACCAGGTGAAACTCTTAACCGCCGGCGGCTCCTTAAACACCACCCTGGTTCCGGTTTTTATCGTTTACAATGAAGGTCTCGGTTATACCGGCCCACCACAAATGGGCTACGCTTCATCCAGAGCCATTATCGTAGAGGCGATTATTATCACCTTTACCTTGATCCAACAACGCTGGATTGAAGGTGGCACTGACAGTATTAATGGCGGCGCGAACGCAGCGCAGGCAAGATGTTCGGGGGAAATCCCACACTCTCTTCCGTGGAAGACGAGCGCTCCAAAAGACAGCTCTGTTACACTCAAAAAAATACTTACTTCCCTGCGCTACTTCCTCCTCAGTATCGTGGCTCTGATCACTGTAATCCCCTTTGTTCTCGCCTTTTTTGGCTCTTTTTAGACCAGCGCCGAGATCACTGCATTCCCGCCAACAATCTTGCCGGATGTGTGGCAGTGGCAAAACTGGCCCGAACTGTTCAACACCGATCTGGGAGGCTATCCTCGCCCGGAAGGAACGACTTCCATAGGCGTGGTCATGGTGGTGT
Source organism: uncultured Chloroflexia bacterium (assembly GCA_963807975.1). GTDB lineage: Bacteria > Chloroflexota > Anaerolineae > Promineifilales > Promineifilaceae > JAACFF01. Next base: position 599,051 of record CAWEDV010000001.1, read on the forward strand.
TCAACCAAATCGCGATTTGGTTTGGCGGCGGCACCTTTTACCGCTGGTTAGCTAACACAGCTCTGCTATCCGTTATCCGCGCATTCTTGCAAGTACTCTTCTGCTCTATGGCAGCTTACGCCTTTGCCCGGCTCGATTTCTCTTACAAAGGGCCGATTTTCTCTTGATATTTCTACGCCTTTTGGAACGCCACCTGGAGCGGTTGGGCTATCTTGCTTATGAGCTGGTTCATGTTGGCACTGATCTTGTTATCGCTCAATATGTTCTACTGGCCCTTTTGGTTGAACCAGGAGGATAAATCGATGCGTACCAAGTACGAAAATTGCGGTCGTTTCATACTGATTCACCCGGGCGGCGTCCTAGTTCTGGTCATACTCAGTACTATCATCTTAGCGGTTAGGTTATTGACGACCTTACCATTTCTGATTGGAGCGGTAAGCCTGCTGGCCTTGATCGGCACCACAACCGTTCGCAGTTCATTAATGCCGCAAAAAAAAGGATAAATAGGTTGCATTTTCTCGGAAACTCAGCGAAATTCTCCATTCAGGCGAACAATTCAAAAATTTGCTCGGAGTTGATTATTAAAGCAAGGAAACTTCAACGACACCCTCACCCCGTCATGCTCCCCGATCCAACCTCGGACAACGATCCTACAGAGATTATCGCTCATCCAAAAACATCAATTTTCAAGCCAGAAGAATTATGGGAAATACGTGGAGATATCTCCTTTGTCGTCTTCTCCAACGCCAACCCTGTCGTCGATGGCATTGTCTATGTGTTTTATGGTGGCGGCGACCACGTCATTGGTCTGGCGACGTGCCGGTTGGACGATTTGCTTGATTTTGCTTTGCGTGGGTAAGGGGTGGGACGGACATGATTGAGTCTGATAACCGGCATGCCATACGGTTGTTTCAGGATTTAGGTCTGCCGACCACAGCCGACATTGCTAAGGGCGAGACGACTTTACTCATTGATATGCCGGCATGGGAGGAAGAAGGCGATAGCGATCAAGCGTGAGCTTTGGGTCGTCAGAAGATTATTACGCCTAGCGTTTGCTTACCAGTATTTTATCAACGCGACGCCAGTCCATGTCCACCACCTCGATTTCCAGGCTGTCAAAAGTGAATCGGTCGCCCGATTGCGGGATCCGGCCCAGATAGCTCATCACAAAGCCGCCGATTGTTTGGTAGTAATTTTCAGCCTCCTCGGGCAGTTCCGATATGGAGAAGAGCTGCTTGAAATCCTCAATAGAAAGCTTGCCGTCAACCAGCCATGAACCATCTTCCCGTTGCACGGCCGTTGGATCCGGCGGATCACCGAGGTCAGGCACTTCACCCACAATCGCTTCCAAGAGATCGATAAACGTCACCAGGCCCTCCACTCCCCCATGCTCATCCGAAACAAAAGCGATTTGGGTCTGCGCATCCTTGAACTGCTGCAAGACACCGAAAACCGGAAGCCCGGACGGAATAAAGAGCACCGGCTTGACTAAGCTCTCAAAATCCGGCAAGTCATCCCCCAACATCTGCACCACCATGTCTTTCACATAGACCATGCCTACAATATGGTCGAGATTACCGCGCGCCACAGGATAGCGAGAATGGATGTGGCTGCTCACTTTAGCCTGGATCACGTCCGGTGAGTCGTCAATATCAAACCAGCGAATATCACGCCGGTCCACCATCAAATCATCGACGCGTAGGTCTCCTACACGAAATAGTTGGCCTACGATTTCCTCTTCGATCGCTTCCACCACGCCCAGTTCGCGCGCCTCGCTCAACACCATTTGTATTTCCTCTTCCGTGATCTCCGGCTCATCAGTGGGCTTGATGCGCAAGAGGCGCACAACAAAGCGGGAGGAGGTGCTGAGCAGGCGCACGATGGGCGCGGAAAGAGCAGCCAGGCTGATCATGAAAGGCGCAATACCGGCCGCAATCGCCTCCGTACGGTATAGGCCGATCTGTTTCGGAGCCAGTTCACCCAGAACAAGGGAGAGGAAAGCAACAATAATCACCGCCGTTGCCCCCGCGATGAGCTGGCTGTAGGGAGCCAGGAACGTGCTGCCTTCCAGCAACGGCCGTAACGCCTCCGCAATACTCGTGCTGCCCAAAGCCCCCATTAGGATAGCCACCAGCGTGATCCCAATCTGGATCGTGGCCAAAAAAGTTTCCGGCTCTTGGGCCAAATCCAAAGCCGCCTGCGCCCCCTTATCACCCGCTTCCGCGCGCATACGCAGCCTCGACTGCCGGGCAGAAACCACCGCAATCTCAGCCATAGCAAAAAACCCATTAACAAGAATGAGGACAATTAGCGTAATCAATCCCAGCATAACCAACTCCCTATAAAACCCGCGCTATCTTTCTCAAACCCAATCTAATCCCTATCCCTATCTCTTTCGCAATCCTTATCTCGCCCACATTCACTAATCAACCATTTACTTGATCAAGATCCCAGAAATCGCTCAATATCTAATCATATCCAGTTTAGGGCCTCAGTTTCCCGGACAATGTACGATCTTCATTAAAGGCCCAGCCCATACGTATACTCCAACGTCCCATACCCCTGCCCAATCGATTCCCTTGTAATCGGCCGTCCAGAAATGCGGCCAGCCAGTTGCTCCATGCGGAAGAGGTATTCGTTGTAATCCCAGTGGGAGGTCAATCGGCCGCCCAGGAGATGGCGGTCGAGGTAGTTGCGGGTCTTACCGAATGGGCTGGCGACGAAGGAAAGGAAATCTCCTTTATTGTTGCTCACCTGAACGAGAAAGTCGGCGTGCGGGCCATGATTGACAACGGGCACGATTCTGGCCTTATTGAACAGGATCTGCTCCGAAGAACCGGGCCAATCCCAGAATCCAGCAGCGGCGAAGTTGAGATGGGCCTGCTCTTTGCGATTGCTGTCAAAATAGCGGTAGCCGTTGCGAAAGAGATTGTAGCCAAGATATGGGACGTAGGCAGAAAAGATGGAGCCATCGGGGAAGACGGCCCAGATCCACTTCCAAGGAAACATCGGTATGTTCAGGCAAACGCGCTGGAAGTAGGCAATGCCGTCAAGTTTTTCGCGCCCGGTGGGCAGATCAAACTCCCCTTCAAAGTTCATACGCCGCCAGGCGATGAAATGAGTGCCACCCAGGGGGGTGTCAATGTCCACTGACTCATGAGGCGAAGAATGTAGTCCGTCGAGATCGCCCCACGCTTCAAAGAGTCCGCCGATTTCCTTGCCGCGTACGCGGAAGTCAAGGGCCAAAGGCCTGGAGATTGACTTGCGCATGTCAATGCCGATATCATGACCGTTTTCCTGTGCAGTCCAGCACGATATACGGCCGTCCGGCATCGAGGCATCGACTTGGGCCAATAAATTGAACTGGTCGTCGTGAACCGTTTCCCCATCACAATACCAGCCCACTGAGACAGCGGGAAAGCGGTCGTTTCCATTTTGGACCGGTCGTTTCAGATCCACGCCCTTATACCAGACATCATTAATGCAGACGCTGTTACCAATGGCGGTCGTGATCGAAAACATGAGCTGGCGCCGCCCAAACTCCTCGCCGTCACGAGGAAAAAGCATGATGAACCACCAGGAAGTGGAAGTGCGGTTCTGCATGTGCGGCATTTGCGACCAGATCAAGTCGTAGACACGCTGGTTTTCTGCGGAGGAGCGATAAGTTGTTATGGGTTCCATAGTTACTTGCTGCTAATCGTGTGCTGGGTTTACAAAACGACCAAATCTGCTCGAAACCTGGACGGTCAGCTAAGGATGGTAGCACAAATCTCTGCTGCTGTGGATATTCTTTTCTATTCAGGGTGCATACTGTAGAATCTTCGCATGGATCAATTAAACAAGAGTTATCAAATTCCAAGCAACGTTTTTTATAGAGAAGTCTCCGGCGAAGCAGTCGTCTTGAACCTGGACAACGAGGGCTATTTCGGGCTCGATGATGTTGGCGTTGACATGTGGAAGGCGCTCACGGAATCTGCCGACGGGCAGGCAGCCTTTGCGCAGCTGCTCGACGAATATGATGTCGATCCTACTCTTTTGGAGTCGGACCTCAAGAGCTTCATCGATGGCTTGCTCAGCAGGGGATTATTGACGTCCTCATAATTACTAAAGCTCCCGATAGACTAGTGAAATTGTGAGTGGGATAGTTGCGATTGCCCACGGTGATGGCCGGCCTGTAGACGCCATGCTGTTATCGAAGATGACCCAAAGCCTGGCCTTTCGCGGTCCAGATGCCCAGGAAATTGAGGTAATGGGCAGTGTTGGACTGGGCCAGACGATGCTGCGCAGCACCTGTTCGGCTGCTGCTGAGAAACAGCCTTGTTCTCTTGACGGCAGCGTGTGGATTACCGCCGATGCGCGCATAGACGATCAGGCTGTCTTAAAAAAGAAGCTGTCTGACCGAGGTCGAATCAATTTAGAAGAGGCCACTCACTGCCAGTTGATTCTCCATGCATATCATGTTTGGGGCACCAACTGTGTCGATCAGCTCATGGGCGATTTCGCTTTTGCCATCTGGGACGGCCATGAGCAGCGCATGTTTTGCGCGCGCGATCATTTTGGCATCAAACCCCTGTATTACGCCCATATTGGCCAAACCATGATCGTCAGCAATACCCTGGACACGGTCCGCCTTCACCCGCTGGTCAGTGCTGAGCTCAATGATCTGGCCATCGTTAATTTCATCCTTTTCGGACAGCAGCCCAAGCTGGATATCACCTCTTTCGCAGATATTCAGGCCCTATTGCCTGCCCACACCTTGGTTTGGGAGACAGAAAAGGCGATAACGCACCAGTATTGGCGCCTGCCGGTTGAAGACCCTTTGCGATTCCGGCGGGATGAGGAGACGATTGAAGCGTTTCGAGACTTGTTTACAGCAGCCGTTCAAGACCGTTTACCGCCTGGAGATTCAGGCATTCTATTAAGCGGCGGACTTGATTCAACCTCCGTTGCCGCGACGATCACAGAATCAAAGCAGGCCTGCGGGCTGCCAATCAATTTACATGCCTTCACTTACAGTTATGAAGCTTCATTTGCTGATCCCGAACCAGATTTTGCACGCTTAACGGCCGACTATTTAGGCCTGCCGATCACCACTATACCGCAAGATAATTTATTGATTTATGATGGCTGGAAACGGCCCGATTTCAATCTGCCTGAGCCATCCAATGGTTACAATATATACAATTGGCGCCAAGACTTGCGGAAAATGGGCAGCCGGGGAATTCGGGTTGTCTTCTCCGGTTGGGGAGGTGATCCCCTGCTGTATCCAGAACCGAGCTACGCAGCCACCATGCTTCATAGTGGAAGAATAGTTGAACTGATCTCCGATCTAGTGCGCAGCGTACGAGCCGGCAGAGGTCTGCCCTCATTAGGACTGCACTCGAAGTTGCGAAGTCAGCGGCCTGTGCAACCAAGATATGACGAATGGACCGTCGCGCTGCTCAATCAGGAATTGGTGGCCAATATGGACATCCCCGATAGCTATTGGCAGCTTCCCTATCAAGAATTGGATCACCCGTGGCGCCCAAGGGCCTATGCCTACATGACTGGCCCATATTGGCCAGTGAATTTCGCCAGATATGATGCCGAGATCTCGGCCGCACCCATCGAATTTCGCTACCCTTATTTCGATCTTCGCGTCGTGCGCTTCATATTGCGGCTCTCAGCAGTTCGCTGGTGTACGAAAAAGGGGCTGCTGCGCGAGGGGATGGCTGGCCGGCTGCCCGAGCAGGTGCTGGCTCGACCAAAGGCAACGCTTGCCGGTGATGCCCCGGATCGATATCCGCCCTGGGTTGATCAATTTGCGGACCCCAGCCCTCTTTTAGCCAGGTACATTAACACGAAAATGGTATCCAATTTACTACCTTCTCGGGCCACTCTCGGTATCGATCCAAATCTTCTCCAACGTCTATTCGCGCTAAATTTATGGTTTTTATCATTGCCTGATAGAATAGAGCCAGTGAATAATTGAGAATTGGAGCAGAGAACTCAAACATGGAAAAAGAACCCAAGAAAAAGAGCTACCGATCACCAATCATCTTCGATCATGGCAATGTAGCTGACATCACAAAGAAAATAACAAGCGGCCCCAAAATGGACGGCGGCGTCAAAAAAGTCGATCCTGGTATGAAGACAAGCGTCTAGAAGCCTTTACCTCGTGACCAGAACAATTCTGTGAATAGATGGTATAGAGCCTATGGTCTGGCGATCCAATCGAATGACGATATACCTGGGTTGCTGGAAATTGCGAGCAAAGAGAGCGCCGATTTACAAATAGTATTCGGAGAACTGCCCTTCAGGTCAGAGGCGATTGCTGAGGATCGTCAGGTTCTGCGCTATGTCAGCCAATATTTGGATCAAAATGGAGAACCAGGCCTAACCATTAGGATGTTGGCTGGTGGGGCCTACTATAGATTTCACTATACCGAAGGAATTGACTACTACGTTGATGCGGGCGGCAGCAGATTGTGGATCACGTGGGATCCCGACCTCCCCTTAAGCACCATTTTCTCATACTTGCTGGGACCTGTCTTGGGCCTCATTCTGCGGATTCGCGGTTACGTCGCGCTGCATGCAAGCGCGGTTGATATTGATCGCAAAGCGGTGCTTTTCCCGGGCTACAATATGGCTGGAAAGTCGACGATGGCCATGGCCCTGGCCAGGCTTGGTTATCCCGTGTTGTCTGATGACATTGTGCCCCTCTTCCATAAAGGTCGAGACTTCTGGGCTGCTCCCGCCTATCCCCGCATGCGCCTACGCCGGAGTTCGATTGACAAGCTGGCAACTATCCAATCCAATCAGGCCAACATTCCGGAAACCACTTGGGATAAGCGGCTGCACTATGATCTGGTAAAAAACGAATACCAGTTCCAAAGCTCTGCGCTGGAGGTGGGCGCTATATATTTTCTGGGACCTTGCACGCTTATTGACCAGAAACCATATGCCAAACCCATCCCAACAAATGACAGGCTTCTCTACCTGATAGGCAACACCTACGCCAGCCGCTTTCTGGATAAGAAAATGCGCGCAGAAGAATTTGATTTTCTGAGCGAGGTTGCCCGTAGGGTTCCGATTCGGGTTGTGACCCGCGAAGCCAATCCCGCATCACTCTTGGGTTTATGTGAAGCAGTGATCGACGACGTGAGGAGTATCTCCTGAACGGCTTCCATTACACGCTTTTTGGCTTAAATTTTGCCAGCGATGAAAGACTGCCCTCGCTTATTGCCGTTGAGGAACTCAAACAGGTTGATTATTACTTACATTTCCAAGCACCACCAGCAGAAGTTGGCTTGAAATCACGCTCAAGCGCGCAGCAGATCAGTGAACACTTTGCTGATTTTCTGGGCGAGGTACCGGCTCTTAGAATCTTAAAACATGCAGATAATCAGGTCTATGACTTCCAGTTTCATGATCGGCACATGATCACAATTGATTCAGCTTCCGGTGACATTTGGCTCGACGGGATTGGTCCTAGGAATACAACAAGGCTTATTGAGCACCTTTTGTATTGGCTGCCTGGCTTCTTGTTAGGAATGAAAGGGGCACTATGCTTCCATGGAGCGGCATTTGCCATTGACGACAAAGCCATCCTCTTGCTAGGATCATCCGCGACTGGGAAATCTACGCTTCTCAGCTTTCTGGCACATCAAGGTTATGGGATTCTGGCTGATGATTATTCAGCGCTGTGGTTGGAAGAGGAGGCGTTCATGGTTGCACCCTCATATCCCTGGATCAGTTTACGGCCGTCTTCGCTGGAACTTCTCGGACAATCTGAACAGCTGGACACGGCCCAAGTTTGGTCCTATTACAACGAATCATTCGTGACGCTGCCGCTGGATCAGAATAGTCTCCGTTTTCAGAAACGACCGCTTCAACTTGGCGCGATCTACCTCCTCGACCCGGCGCAGGAGGAGATTGAAGATCCCTACGTGTATACTGGAGATCCCCGAGCCGATCTACTGCAGCTCATTAGCAATGCTGCCAGCACGCACTTGCCACACTCACAGTTTCAGGCCCTCGAACTCAACATACTCGGGGATGTCCTTGATCGTATTCCAGTGCGCACCCTGTCCTACAATCTTCTAGCTGCAAGTCTGGCTCGGTTATGTACAGCAATATTAAGCGATTTCGACATGATTCATGGGCGCAGCCTTTCAGCCATCCCGCAGCGAGGAGTACAATGATACCTGCCATTCAATTAAGCGATGATGAAATTGCCTCCGGCAGTTTGAGAGCGGATACCTTTCTGGTAGCCAAACAGATATTTCACAACAAGGGCGTCCTCATGATTGAGAACGCCTTTAATGCCCAGTTTATCAAAAGCCTGGCTGATCTGGTCAGCGAGGATTCAGCCCATCTTCTGGATGACTATAACAACTCTGAAGCTTTAGTCGTCGGTCATAAACGGTTGATGCTGACCTTGGAATTAAAAGGGGCGCTTAACTCAGCTTCGCTCTATGCCAACCCATTATTAATGACTCTGATCCAGGAGCTACTAGGTCCGAATTTCATCTTAGGCAGCTTGGGCGGGGTCATATCGCTCCCAGGCGCTGAAGACCAACATTTCCACCGCGATCATCCTTTCCTGTTTCGCCAAGAATCCATTGACATTGCCATGCCTTCTTTCGCCATCAATGTGCTCATCCCCTTGATTGGACTGAACGAGAATTATGGAACGACGCGCATCTGGCCCGGCAGTCATCGCCTGTTTGCAGCGGAGGAGGCCCTGGCGCTGCCATCCTATGATCCTATTGCCCAACCCGGTTCTTGTTTGCTGCTAGATTACCGCCTGGTACACGGCGGAACAGCCAATGTATCGCCGGTCGCGAGACCTCTTTTATATGCCGTTTACCATCGCCCCTGGTTCAAAGATTTCGTCAATTTTCGCAAATTCGCGGCGCTTCGAATCAGTGCTGAAGAATTCGCCAACGTGCCCGAAGATTACCGAGAATGGTTTAGGCATGCGGTGGTGAACTGACTATGTATTCATTGACGGGATTTGGCAGCATGTATACCAACAAAGCGCGGATCGATGCCTATGATCAAGCGCTTCAGCGCGTGGTAAATGAGTCCACTGTCGTTCTAGATATTGGCGCCGGAACAGGAATATTCAGCTTCCTGGCCTGTAAATATGGGGCAAAGCAGGTTATTGCCGTGGAGCCTGATGACGCCATCCACGTGGCTCAGGAAATCGCCCTGGCCAACGGTCTGGCGAAGCGGATTCACTTTCACCAACAGCTTTCCATGGACTTGAAGCTGGAACAGCCGGCGGATGTGATCATATCGGACCTGAGCGGGACTCTGCCCTTTTTTGATTTCAACATTCCTTCAATCATCGATGCCCGCCAACGCCTGTTAGCGCCAGGAGGTGTTCTGATTGCCAAAGAAGATACACTTAAAGGTGTTGTGGCCGAACTGCCGCGTACCTACGCCAGTTATTCTGATCCCTGGCTGGAAGACGTCAAGGGCTTCGATATGCGTGCCGGTCGACGTTATGTGTTTAATAGTTGGAACAAGCCGCTTGACGATCAGATCACGTCCTTAACTGGTGCGGCGACACTGGCGACGTTGAATTACTACGATGTACAGACACCAGATTTGGCCAGCAAGATCGAGTGGACGGTCACAAAACCGGGAACTGGACACGGGCTGGTTATCTGGTTCGATCGCATGGTAGCCCCTGGGATTCACATATCAAATGCACCTGAAGCGCCGATAGAGACCAACACTTCCAAGGTGTATGGGCGCGCTTTCATGCCTTGGGAAGAAGCGGAGACGCTTGATATTGGCGATGTGATTTCGTGTGAGCTGCGAGCCGACTTAGTCGGGGATGGCTATATCTGGTCTTGGTCAACCTTGATTCAAAAACAAGGATCGAAGGAGCCATTGGCATTCAAGCAGTCAAGCGTGTTGGGCGAACCAATTTCGCCGTCGACGCTGCGCAAGACGAGATCGGATTATCACCCCTTGCGCAATGCGAAAGCAGCCGCCGATTTGCTCATATTAGAAATGATGACTGGGGACAATTCTCTGTCTCAAATTGCAGCTGAGCTCAGTCTTCGTTTTCCAGGTCAATTTAGTTCGCCGCGGGAGGCGCTGACCAAGGCCGGTAAATTGTCCAGGAGGTATTCGCGTTAATCACTAAATGGTCCGGGGAACAGCTGCTTCTTTTCCTTGGCAGAGGTTGGAGAAACGCCTTGCTCAGCTTGGTCAGAAGAAATCTTCAATTGCTAGGGGTCAAAATCAAACGGCACGTAAATCAAGCGCACATCCTCGGTATCATTCAGAACCATTCCCTCGTATTCAACCCAGGCATGGGCGCCAAAGAGTTCGCCCATCTTTCTGGCTCCCAGTCTTAAATCGGCCTCGATTCCTCGTCTTCTCAGCAGCCACCACAAGGTCAATGATTCAGGCAGGCAGTTGACATCTTGCAGCGCGTAGGTATTGTTTGCGCGCTGTACGGCGTTAGTAAGTTCCTTAGCCAGCACCTTCTTGGAAGCCGCTGATTCTGGTTCACGGCTGCCACGCTTATTACTCGCTGATCGTTTGAGGGTTCCATATGTGCGCCGGAAACCAAAGAGTTTTAGACCGATTCTCGTACCAGTAAAGAGCAGCAAACTCGCTAGAACGATCTTTGTACGCCCTATATTCGTTGATGATGATTGCTGTGGACTGGTCTGTGGCATGCGCTGTCTTTTGTCTTGCTGATTAGTTCTCTTCATCCATTCACGTTAGCGTCTGAACTACGGTCTGCATTTTGGTTCTACTTCAGCGACCGAACAAACGAAGCGAACGCTTCATCTGGCTCGGGGCCGCGAAACTTGAACATGCCTACGACCCTGGCCCCACTTCCTTCCAAACCTTCGGCCATCTTCCGCAGGGCTGAGCCCACAGCCAGTTTATAGGTACAAAAGACGATGGCGTCTTTGCCGGTCAAGGTTTCTATGCTCTCAATAAAGGTCATAATGCCGTCTGTCGGACGCTGGCGGATGATGAACCAACCTTTAACCCAACTGCCTACACAAATCAGGTCGTACAGAATCATGGTCGCCGGATTGGCCCCGGAGATGGAGATTGCCTTAGGGGTATGGCCTGCTTGCCGCAAGAGTCTGCTCATGCTCTCCGCTGCCTTTTTCGTCGTTCCGGTTTGGCTGTCGTAAACAATTGCGATCTTCATGCTTTCTACTCTCCTGGACATTCTCGAAACCTTAGAAACCGCGGGATTGCCGCTTCGCTTACACTGCAGTTGTCATTCTTTGGGCCAAGTCTAATGACGCGCAGTTTCAATTATACAGAATTAAAGGTTATTGGCCGTATCTTACTTTGTCTTGGATCGTAAGGTCTTTTTCTGGCGACAGAATTGGTCGGTGCATGATAGAATAATTGGTGAATGAGTGCACGTTCGCTTGATCTTTCATTTGGCGAATAAAAAGCGATGACGAGCGCTTTCGCTTTCTTCATCGCTTTCGTCTAGTTTTAGTCGCGGAGGAAATAGCAGATGAATACAAGAAGTACTATTAATCGAGCGCTTGACCAGGGCCAAGGAATTCTTCGTCTTGCGCCAAATTGGGTTCCACGAGTCTTTTGCATTCCCGGGCGACGGCTAAAACTACATCCAGCAGATTACTACTCCCTTGGCGCTCAGCGTGGGGGAATTGATGAGCGTTGGTTATCCTCTACAACCACGGCCGACAACGGCCCTGGGACACCACACGACGAAGGGCTAAGCACCATCGTTTTCGAGCACCATGGCCAGGTTGAAGAAGTCACCCTTCTGGTGGCGGTTGCCGAAATGGGGGACACAATAATTGGGCAACGGCTGTGGGAGCAGTATGGCGAATGGCCAATATACTCCAAATTCTTTGACAATAAAGGTGCCCTGCCCTTTCACCTTCACCAGCGCGAGGAACATGCAGCGCTCGTGGGCAAGAAGTCCAAACCGGAAGCCTACTATTTTCCGCCACAAATGAACAATTATGGGGCGGATTTTCCCTATACCTTTTTCGGTTTCCAACCAGGAGTAACCCAAGATCAACTGCTCGACTGCCTGCGCAAGTTTGGCCAGGGAGATAATCGAATCACCGATTTGTCGACCGCCTACCGCCTTAAACCAGGCAGCGGCTGGGATATTCCCGCCGGCATCCTGCACGCGCCAGGAAGCTTCTGCACTTACGAACCTCAGTGGGCCTCCGATGTATTTTCAATGTTCCAATCGCTGACCGGTGATGCAGTGATCGATGAAGCGCTGTTGTGGAGAGATTCGCCGCCAAAAAAAATCGGGGATCACGTCTGGCTGCTGGAATTGGTCGATTGGCAGGCCAACGTCAATCCAGATTTTGCGGCCACTCATTTCATGAAGCCCATTATGGCTCGTAGTGCGGAGGAGATGAAAGCGGCAGGATATAGTGAAAGTTGGATCTGTTATCGCTCGCCCGCTTTCAGCGCTAAAGAATTGACCGTCTATCCCGGTAAAACGGTAATGATCAAGGACAATGCTGCTTACGGCTTTATCATGGTCCAAGGACACGGCAAGATGGGCGTTTGGGATATCGAAACGCCAACGATGATCCGCTTTGGACAGCTAACCCATGACGAGTTTTTTGTGACCGAAACGGCCGCTCGCGAAGGTGTTCTCATTCACAATCCATCACAGTCTGAGCCACTTGTCATGCTAAAGCATTTTGGTCCAGGTAATCCTGATTTAACAATCTGACCGCGTAACATGCACAAGCGGAGGCGGACAGGAGCAAGTTTCAGGCTGAATATGAGCTGTTGGGCCAACGTTTGGCGGCGCAAGGGATCGATGTTGAAGATACACAAGGAAAAGGTGAGGGAAGAACCAGGGGTGGCGGAAGCTGGTGGTGGGTTCCAATAAACACCAAACCCATCTCCCTTTCGGTGAGATGGGCCTGGTTCCTGCACAGAGCGGCCTCTGTATTTAGAGCCGGAAAGTTCCGGTCTTTAACAATGATGAATTGACAATGTAAAGTCGCTTTAGTGCGCAAGATTCTGGTTGAGACTGTTCCTCGCTTCATATTACATCATAAAGCAAAAAACTGAGCAAGTGTAAAACAAAAGCTTGCAGTTATCCAAATGATAATTGCGATCAGTCTGTTCCTGACTCATGATGCTGTTTTTTCATGAGCGGACGCCAGCGTTTCTCGACCAATAAGACGACTACGAGGATCAAAAAGAGGAGGGGGATGACCACAAAACCGGCCCGCAGCTCGCGGTTGTCACCGATAAGGCCCATGATCCAAGGGGTAAGACCGTGCCCGACAATCCCCGCACAAGCAAGAAGCACCATGAGAATCGTGGAATTGGCGTCAAGGGTATTGTCCGCTTCAGCAAGGATCGTCGGCCAAAAACAGGCGATGGACAGTCCGGCAAGGGCGACAAGGACATAGAACCAAGAAAGTGCAGCCGCCATGGGGATCAGAATGCTGACGCCGATGCCGAGAACGGCCGATGCAAGCATAATGTTGTTCAGACTCAGACGGTTGGCCAGATAGGCGGTTAAGAACCGGCCGACAGCCATAAAGGCGGCGAAAATGACCACGGCAATCGCTCCCGAACGAGGGATGTCGCTGAGATAAATCTCTACGTAGCTGCGGCTCCAAAAAGTCAATGCCGACTCGATACTCCCACCCAGAAACATGGCCGCAGCAAAAAGCCAAAAGCCATGCAACCTAAGAATTCTGCTAAACATCTTGCCATAGGCGGTATCATCATGTTTTTCCTCGGGGAAGCGCAGGATAGTGGTATAGACGGCAACGAGAAGGGCGGCAGCAGCTGCAACCTGGAAAACGAGCCGCCAGGAGACACCACGGGTGAGCAGCTCGCCAAAAAGCAGGGCGGAGCCCATGATGCTGACCGGGTAAAAAGCATGGCTAAGGTTCAAATATTTGCCTGATTCATGCGGGTGGATATCCACGACCAACGGGTTTAGCAAGGCCTCCGAAAACCCGCCGCCAACACCCATCATCATGACCGCGATGATCAACATGGGGTAATTTTGGGATAGGCTGGCCAGGAGAAGGCCGGCAGCGATGAAATATTGGCCTAGAGTCAAGAATCGCTTCTTGCCCCAACGTTGGGCGAGAATACCGGCAAGCAGCAGGATCAACAGCACAATGCCATTGCGCGCTGTTTCCATACCCCCACCCTCAGCGAGGTCAGTATCGAAGGTACGCGAGATCTCGGGCAGGCAGACGGCGACGATGATGGCACTGGTGGCGATCAAGCCGAAGCCAATCCAGGTCGCCACATCCAATTTTCTCACGCCGCTGCTGGTCATATTGCCTCTTTCCACTTCCAAAATGCCGGGTTGTTGCAACAAGGTTCTAAACGTACCAGTAATATGTGGCTAGTCAAGCCTGATCGACCCGTCAGTAGAAGATGCCGCAAGCTGGAAAGCGGGATGTATCAGTCCAGCGATATTAAAGGCATAAGCGGTATTTTTACGCTAAAATCAGTTCAATGAAATTCGGTTTGGCGCTTCCCTATAATATTGCTCGCGACGTTCCACATCTGGCTAGGTTGGCTGAGGATGCCGGGTGGGACGGCATCTTCTTAGGGGACGCGATCTGGCATGAAGACCCCATGATCGCCCTGACCGCAGCGGCAGTGAATACCAGCCGAATCTGCCTGGGCCCAATGATCATCCCCGTTCCGCTGCGGCAGCCGTGGAAAATTGCCAGCGAATCGGTAGCCCTGGATCGTCTATCAGACGGCCGTTTAATCTTAGGTCTGGGCACAGGCGCAGTGTGGATGGGGTGGCATGCATTCCCGGACGTCGTTACGGAGAATAAGGCGCGGGCCGAAATGTTGGATGAATCTATCGACATTGTCACCAAATTCTTCGAGGGCAAACCGTTCGATTTTAGCGGGCAGCATTACCGGCTTAAGCTAAGCACCCTGGATGAAATGTATTACCCACCGCAGCCGGTGCAGCAGCCGCGCATACCGCTGTGGGTTCCTGCCGTGTGGTCGCGTAAGAAATCGATGCGGCGCGTTCTTAAATGTGAGGGCATTCTGCCTGAAAAACTGAGCACGGATGGAACGCCAGAAGATATCACGCCGAAAGATATTCGTGATATCCGATCATTTGTCGACAACAACCGCACGCTAACAACCCCCTTCGATATTGTCATGACCGGTAAAACCAAGGATTTGTCATCTACACGAAAACGAAGGGATCTTGATCGCTGGGCAGAGGCGGGGGTCACCTGGTGGATCGAGGATTTGATTGGAGATACGGTCGCGAACGCTGCCGCAGTCATTCAATCGGGACCGCCTCTCCCATAGGTATGAATAGTGTTTAGCTGACAGTCACTGGCAAACAAGTTTTGGTGAGCTTTTGGCGTCATTTGGAGGAATATATGGCCAAGTTTTATGATGCTTTGAGTTCAGAACATATTGATTTTATCAAAGAGCAGCACATTTTCTTTGTGGGCAGCGCCCCGTTGAGCGCGGATGGACACGTCAATTGTTCGCCCAAAGGTTTGGACAGCTTTCGTGTCCTTTCGGGCAAACGAGTCGCCTACATGGATATCATCAGCAGCGGCAATGAAACCTCGGCACATATGTTGGAAAACGGCCGCGTTACCTTCATGTTCTGTTCTTTTGGTGACAAACCGCTTATTCTGCGCCTCTATGGCCGAGGCTATACCGTCCTACCCGGCGATCCCCAGTGGCAGGAGCTGAGTCCGCTGTTCAACATGCTGCCCAGCACTCGCCAACTAATCGTGGCCGACATAGGCAAAGTTCAATCATCGTGCGGTTTTGGCGTGCCCATGTTCGATTATGCCAGTGAGCGGGACCAGCATCATAAATGGGCTGCGAGCAAAGGAAAGGAGGGTTTAATTGCTTACCGGCAGAAGAACAACCTACTCAGCATGGACGGACTGCCAACACCATTGAGTATGGATCAACCATAATATTCCTGGTTCTTCACCACTCATAGACCAACAATCGATAAGCTAGGCATTCTCAGTCGCCGCCAGCATTCAGGTTTGGGTGCCAATCAACCAGCTCTGTTCCAGCTCCAATATTGGGTGGGGCGAAACGGTTGGCTGCACGCTTCCAAGACAACCCACACCTTGCTTGCCAACGGCCTTCACCCACATAATTTAAAAACCCTTTCTCCCCTTCTTAAATCAACAGTTCCGGCGCTCACTCAGGATATGCGAGACCTTGATCCCCCATGTATAATGAGGGGGACGGAATGATGCAGGTTAGAAAGGTTGGCCATTGTGATTAATCAAGAATTGGGCCCGCTGCCACGGCGCGACGATTTGTACCGGCATTTACTAGATCAATTTAACCGCGGTATCGCCATTTACAGGGCCTGCCCGGGCGCAAAGGACTTTTGCTTCGTTGACCTCAACCGTGCCGCGGAGCAGATCAGCCAACACAAGCGTGAGGATCTTATTGGGCGCAACGTCGCCACCGTCTTCCCAAACATGCGCAAGAATGGGTTATTGCAGGTTTTTGCGCGCGTCTGGAGCACCGGGGAAGCCGAACACCACCCATTGATCGAGTTTGAGGAAGGAAACTATAAGGCCTGGGTTGACACTTATGTCTACAAGCTGCCCTCAGGAGAAATCGTGGCCGTATTCGATGATATTACGGCGCGGATGCGAACGGAGCATCAATTGAAAGAGCAGGATGAGCTGCTGGATCGCATCATAAATGCCTTCGATCACCCATTCTATGTAATCCATACCGCAACCTATGGCGTGGAAATGGCAAACAACGCCGCAAGAGCGTTAGCCGGAAAGCGCGCGATCACTACCTGCCACGCTCTTAATCACAACAAAGAGAAACCTTGTGATGAAGATGGGTATCCCTGTCCGCTGCAAGAAGTTGTGCGGTCAAGGCAGCCAGTCGCCGTGGAGCACATTCACCTAGGAGCTAACGGCAGTGCAAGAAGTGTTGAGGTTCGTGGCTATCCGCTTTTTAATGACCAGGGCGACGTGACGCGTATGATCGAATATACACTCGATATCTCCGAGCGTAAGTTGGCCGGGGAAAATGCCAAAGCGGCTGCCGCTGCAGCCGAACGGGAGCAGTTGGCCCGTGAACTCCACGACGCGGTCAGCCAAAATCTATTTTCGGCGGGCCTGATAGCTGAACTGCTCCCGGAATTATGGGAAGTAGACCAGGAGGAAGCCCGCCAAAGCCTGCTCAAACTGCGCCAATTGATCCGCGCCACATCGGCGGAAATGCGCACCATGCTCCTGGAACTACGTCCGGACAGCCTGGTCGCCTCACCGCTTATCGTGCTGCTGGATTATCTGGCCGAGACCCTGATCAACCGTACGGGAGTTGCTGTTGAAACAGATTTCAGTGGCGATTACAATCCTCCAGTTGATCCAAAAATCACCATCTATCGCATTGTTCAAGAGAGCATTAACAATATTTCGCGCCATGCACAGGCCAGCCAGGTAAAGCTAATCTGCCATTGTGTAGACGATCAACTAACGATCAGGATTGAAGACAATGGCATTGGCTTTGATCCGCAGGTGATTGCACACGGCCATTTGGGTGTGGCCATCATGCGTGAGCGTGCGCAGCAGATCGGCGCTAAGCTTTCAATTTCAAGTCTGCAAGGATACGGTACGAAAGTCGTCCTGCTCTGGAGCCGAGCAGGAGAAACCCATGACTAATGCAGAATTGATTCGGGTAATGATCGTCGACGATCACCCTCTGGTTCGAGATGGCTTGAAGGCACTGCTGCTTACCTCGCCTGATATGACCTTGGCCGCGGAAGCATGCAGCGGCGAAAAAGCTTTGGAATTGTGCGCGGTGACGGCCGTAGACATCATTCTCATGGATCTAAAAATGCCCGGCATGGGCGGTCTGGCGGCCACGCGCGCCATTTGCGAGCATTACCCGCAGCTTAAGGTGATCATCTTGACCAGTTTTTCGGATAAAACGCTGGTTGAAGAAACGATGCAGGCTGGAGCAATAAGCTACATCCTCAAAGACGCCACCTCTGATGAACTGGCCACAGCTATTCGCAGCGCCGCTGTAGGGCGGACCACGATCTCTTCATCGGCGGCGCAGTCATTGGTCGGGCGCAGAACAGACAATCACCCAGCGATAGGACATGATCTGACCCCGCGAGAGCGGGAGGTCCTGGTCCAGATGGTCACCGGTATGAGCAATATTCAGATAGGCCAGATTCTGGTCATCCAACCGAGCACCGTAAATTTTCACGTGGGCAATATCCTCTCCAAACTAGGGGTCGCCAACCGCACGGAAGCAGTAGCCGTAGCCGTGCACTTGGGACTTGTTGAGTGACCAAGACCTATTAGACCTAATAGGTCCAATCCTATTAAGCATACCGTTACCTTATCTCTATATCGTGGGCATAATAATTGTAGAAGAATATCCGACCTACCCTGTGGTGCAGCACTCGGTGTTGATCGCGTCATACTTGGCGACTTTTGACGTACAGAGACCAACAGTCTTTTTTACCAACCGTTATCCAATTTTGGAGAGTTTTCCAATAGGGGGGAGCCTAAAAATGACGGTGGCGAAGCTGCAACCTCTGGGGGTGTATTTGGCCAGCGCTGATTTGGCCGAAATAACAGCTTTGCGACTATTATGTGGCCAGCAGGAGGCCTTACGAGTAGTTGGCGCCGCGGTCGATGTCCGCGGCGTCCTTGCTAATATACTCGATTCGCAAGTTGACCTCCTGCTGCTTGATTGGGAGCTGCCCCACTGTCTAGATGAGCCAATCTCAACCCCTGTCCAAACTACCGCCCAGTTGATCCCGTATCTTCGTTCGCGGATTAGAAACCTGACCATTATCGTCCTCACCCTTGAACCACGCTATGAGCTTGCAGCTTTGGAGGCCGGGGCGGATAGGATCATTTCCAAAGGCGATCCGTCCGAAAAGCTGCTGTCTATTCTGCAGCAGACCATAAATGGAATCAACCCATAGTCTCAACAGACAGTCCATACCATGATGCAAAACCATCTCCCCGGAGAACTGCTGCCCCTTCAGCTGCCAGGGATGAATTTGGCTGGACTGGGCTTTGGTTTAGGGGGTTATGTCGTTGTAGAATCTGGAAGAACCCACAAACAAATGCATATATAGTTTGGCGGGGTTTGCGATTGGAAGAGGAAATCATCTGAGCGTTATCAGCTTGACAAACGGTCCAACTGTTCCAACTCATCATCCGAAAGCTGGAAAGCCATCGCCGCGGTGCTTTCTTGGGCCTGGTATACCTTGGATGCACCGGGAATTGCCACGACTGTTTCGCCGCTGAAATGAATGAGCCAGTTCAGAGCAACCTGGGCTGGGGTTACCTCATAGCGGGCCGCTATCTCTCGCAAACTATTGACCACGGGGCGCGATTCCTCAAGCAATCGTTTGAACCGGCGGCGGCGCATGGGCGGCGTTTGGTCCAGGATCTGCTGGTTGTCATGAAACTTGCCGGTCAACAAACCGGAGGCTACGGGCCCCCAGGCGACGATGGTCACACCCAGTTCTTGGGCCGTTTTTAGAACGCCGTCGCGCTCGATGTCGCGGTGCAGCAGGTTGTACTGCACCTGGTTAGCCGCCAGAGGTAGTCCTCGCTCTTGAAGCGCTCCATGTGCCCGGCGCATTTGATCGGCGTTGAAATTGCTGACCCCCACAGAGCGAATCTGGCCTGCTTCCACCAGGTCAGCCATGGCGTTCATCTGCGCCTCGATGGAAGAGAAACTCAGCGGCTGGTGAATCATATACAAATCAATTGTATAGGGGCTGAGGAACTCAATTCTTTTATCGATCGTGCGCGGAATATTGCGCGACGTGCGCAGCAGTGGAAACCATTTGGTGCCGATAACGACCTCATCGTCACTCTTTCCTGCCTGCACTAAGGCTTTCGCGAGCGCCTTCTCTGACTGTCCACGGCCGTACATTTCGGCTGTATCGAACCAGTTGATTCCCCCATCGAGAGCGGCCTGTACAATCTTGTTGGTCTCACCATCAGGGACATCGGACAACATCTGGCGAAATAGGAGCCCATTTCCGGAAAACTGCATCACCCCCAGGCCAATGGGCGTGATCTCAATCCCTGTTTGGCCAAGCGTTCTTCGTTTATTGATCATCATGTTAATCTTCCCGTATTTCTTCTGCGTCGAAAACAGTAATCCAGATTTTAATCCCGTAGAAAATTGGCAGCAACATAAGCAAGACCATGATTGCCATCAAGGGTATGATCGACAGTGGCAGCGAGCCCAGGGCCAGGATGGTCAGTGCGCTGACCAACGTAAGCAGGCCACCACGGCGATAGATGGGCAGCCACTCCTCTGTTGTATCGAGGGCCTGCATGAGCAGGGCAATGCAGGCCAAGACAAGAGCCACCGCACCGACAAGCAGCCAGCGCACACCAGCTTCCAACGGTGTGCCGCTGCGCTCAATGATATTGGCAACGGCCGCGCCCGTGGCCGCAATGCCCGCGGTCATGGGCAGGTGCAAATAGGACCACTGCAGCACCTTACCTACCGTGGCCCGCGGTTTACGGTGGGAAACGAAGTCAAAGTAGACCCACCACATGGCGATGGCCACCAACATACCCAGAACGGCCGTTATTCCCACCAGCCAATCCAAATCATGGTGCCCGGCTACTCCGTTGACCACGCCGATCACGACCTCGCCCAAAACAATAATTGTTAACAGGCCAAAGCGTTCCACCAAGGAAGGGCTGACGTTCATAATACGGTCCACCTCCTCCCGTGCACTTGGATCATTTTGGGCTATGCCGAAAGCGCCAAGTGGGAGAATGAGCGAGATCAAGACGGCAGCACCCCAGAGATAGAAGCGCACGGGAATCGGTACGAAAACTGAGCCAATAAACAGCAGAGTCGTCATTAGAAAAGCCAAGGAGTACGGTCGTGAAAGAGGGCGGTGATTGGGATCATGCACGCCAGTACGCCACCAGAGGTAAGTTAAAATGAGCTGGAAAGCGGCAAAAGAAAGGGCAAATCCAATGGAAGTCTCGCCCAAAGCATCGTGGACGAAAACGGCCATGGCGGCGATAGTGAACATCTGCAAGAAGGTGAGAACTCTCGTGCGAATGTCATTGTTGCCGTGGATGTCGTGGTAAGAAGAGCCATTAAACCAGGCCCACCAAACGATAATAAAGAGAAAAGCATAGCCAATGACGCCCTGCCAATCCACTTGCCCGGCCAGCGAATGGGCCAATTGGGCCACCAAGACCACATAGACCAAATCATAAAACAATTCCAGAAACGTGACGCTGCGCTTCAGATCTCTGTCTCCCGCCCTTCGAGGCGGCTGCCACCATTTGCGGAAACTATTTCTAATTGTCGTCATATCAACACCTCTACTTTGTCTGCCAGGCGGCCTTTTCCCCGCAGCAAAAGTAGCGCAGCGGTAATATACCCTTTACCGTCTGCGCTCCTATTATACTTGCCCCATGTTTATGGGTAACGGGAATTAGAAACTTGGTCTTGGTTATGCCGACACGGCCATTTCCCAGTTGTAAATGACACCAGTCATCTGTTCCGAAACCGCCCACAACTTCTGCGCCAGCGCTTCGTTTTTGGCGGCATCACTGCTTTTTACTTTCTTCGGATAACCGCGCATTTCCATTAAACTGGCTGGTCCATAATAATCATTGGGCCGCACATTGGCGCCGGTTGCCGCTCGCAGCGTGGGCAACGCACCCATGGCTGGAGATTGGCCAATTACCTTGCTCGCGGCCAACATAAGACCCCTTTGCAAACCCGTTACCGTCCAGCCAGGATGGGCTGAGGCAGCGAACGCATCGGCGTCCACAGCCTGGAAGTGCTGGTTAAGCTCCAGGGTAAACAACAAGTTAGCCAGCTTACTCTGGGCATAAGCGCCGGAGGCATTGTAGCCCTTTTCTGCATTCAGATTATCAAAATCAATGGTACCGCCGCCCATACGATGGGCGGTGCTGCTCACATTGACCACACGCGCTCCCGGCGTGGACAAGACAATGTCCAACAGCAGGCCGGTGAGCGCAAAGTGACCCAGATGATTGGCGCCAAACTGCACCTCGAAGCCATCCTTGGTCTGGGTATAGGGTGGGATCATGACGCCCGCGTTATTGATCAGTAGATCGAGCCGCGTAAAGCTGGAACGAAATTGGTCCACGAACTCATGGACCGACTCCAAATCGGCTAAATCCAGGCGGATGATTTGCAGCTGAGCAGCCGGCACCGTGCTGCGGATATTGTCGGCAGCAGCCCGTGCTTTCTCAAGATTGCGGCAAGCCATCACCACAACCGCCTCTTTAGCCGCCAACGCTTTGGCTGTCTCATAGCCGATGCCGCTGTTGGCTCCGCTGACAATCACTACCTTGCCGCTCATATAAGGGATATTGTCTGCTGTCCATTTATTGCTCATTTCGTGTTCCTCTTTATGTTGGCGGCGCTTCGCGAAGCGCCCTACCTTTTGATTTCATTTCTTTTCTCTGTCACGCAAAATCTGTTTTTTCCTTGGTGCATACTATACGCCCTGAATGTGCGTAAATGAATACACAAAACGATATAGTCCTTGCACATTTTGATACCATAGAGTCGTTTTGTATTGATCTCTAAGCTAACATTCGGTAAGATAATTGCATTAACAGAGATTGGCAGCGGTGTATATTGGGCTTATGGTGGCCAATCGAGCAAAATTCAATAAATGGTCTATTGGTTTTCTGGAGTATGAACTATGTTTCATCGGGAAGAAAAAATGCAGGAATTTGTCGCCCTTCTTGAGCGGCACACGCCGGTGGAAGGAATGAATGAAACCAGCATCCCTGAGCTGATCACCTATAAGGAAAGTGCACCGCAAGGGGCATGTGCCCAAGTCTATGATTCGGGAATAGCGATTTTGGGTCAGGGAAAAAAACATTGCACGGTAGATGGTCGGAGATATGATTACAGCGCCGGCAGTTATCTCAGCGTCTTTCTGCCCATGCCCATCGAGGTGGCAGTCGTGGAGGCTAGTCCGCAGAAACCGCTGCTGATGGCTGGAATCAAGCTGGACATAGCCCGGATAGCTAATATGTTGGTGAAAATGGATCAGGTTGAGATGATGCCGGCTGGACACAAAGCGGTTGAAACCTCGGCCATATTCTCCCGCCCGTTGAGTGAAGACCTATTACATTCCATCGTCAAACTGCTGCGTACGTTGGACGATCCGCTTGAACGCGCGGTCCTGGGGGATTCGATTCTCGATGAAATCTATTTTCGGGTGATTACCGGCGACAGCACAGGATCACTGCAGCAGCTATTGCAGCATAGAGGCCAGATTCAGCAGATTTCCAAAGCTGTCAATCATATCCAAAACAACCTTGACGAAGTCATTTCTGTTGATGATTTGGCGGGGATGGTCAATATGAGCACTTCTGGTTTTCGAAAGTCCTTTCGGGAGGTGATGCATCTGCCACCCCTACAATATGCGAAAGCGATTAAGCTGGACCGTGCACAACTGTTGATTCGTGAGGGCAAGAATGCCAGCGAGGCCGGCTACCTGGTAGGCTATAACAGTCCGGCGCAGTTCAGCCGCGAGTACAAGCGGTATTTCGGCTATTCCCCTTCTGCGACCGCCGCTCCCCTGCAGTAAATCTGCTTCTGTCTGCTCCGGCGGTTAGAATACCGCTAGTGGTCAACGCTGACGAACAATACGGAAACGTATCGATCCGCATTCTCTGTGTTATCCTTATCCAATTGGCGCGCTTTGAGTTCTACGACCAGGTTATTAGCTGCAG
This sequence comes from uncultured Chloroflexia bacterium, assembly GCA_963807975.1. Classification (GTDB taxonomy): domain Bacteria; phylum Chloroflexota; class Anaerolineae; order Promineifilales; family Promineifilaceae; genus JAACFF01. The sequence goes on from CAWEDV010000001.1 coordinate 622,798, forward strand.
CCTCAGAAAACTGTGATCACGCCCCTTTTTCTGGTAGCATTATGTAAATTTTAATCAGCAGCGTCTGGTAATAGGAAGCGTCATCATGATCCATGTCCGTAGTAAAGTCAACCTTATCTTGCCTGTTCTGCTGTTCATTCTGGTCCTTCTAGCGGCCATAGCCTCTCCCCATCCGTCAGCGGCGCAGCTTGGCACCCCTGTCGACGAAATGTGGATTGATCTACGGATGGGGCCACCCCTGATCCCGATCTTCAAAGAACGGGCGCGAAGCGATGACATCGCGCGTATCGATCATCCCAACCAGATTGGGCAGCTTAGACAGTTGGAAAACGGCCGTAACATGGTCATCTTCAAATCACTCGCGGAAGCTGAAGAACTGCTGCCTGACATCGCTGATGAAATCGACATTATAGGCTACAACCTGGAGCATACGCCCGGTACGCCTGACACTGATCGCGAGGATCCTGTGAGCAGCGTCCAGGCGATGCGCGAACTGTCAGACCGGTATGATCTGCAGTTGGCCTTCGGTCCCGACCATGATTTCGCACTCTCGCATGGGGTCGATATTGCCCCCTTGGTCGACATCTTTGTCCTGCAAATCCAGCGCCAGCAAACGAGCCCACGTACGGTAGCCGGTTTCGTGGAGCCGCTGGTGCCGGAACTGAAGGAGGCGAACCCGGACTTGGAAGTCAGTGTCCAGGTGCGCACGGAAGGGGAGATTGAAGCGATCGTCACCCTTGTTGAGTCCTTGGATGCTGAGTTGGATGGGCTATCGATTTTGACCAGCCCGGAAACGGCCGATGTGGCGGAGGAGTGGATGCGGGTACTGCGTCCGGAAACAAATTCTTTCTTGCAAGATTTCGGCGGCACCACCAGCCGCATACTCATCGGCAGCGTGGTCATTGCCCTGATCTTGGTCGGATGGGTTTTTTGGCGCTGGAAGGCAGCAGCAAGGAGGTAGTATAGACGCAGCACATGCCGTGGTATGTCAATGTCGCACGCTCTGTAAGACAAGCAGCAGCTATGCATGTGAAACAAGAAGGAAACCTCGGCTACATAAGCTGCCCGTTTTCAGTTTGTTGGTAGCCGTTATCTGTTTCTTGTTTTCCTCCCGTTCCATTCATCCCAGCCAACAGTCCCGACACGGCTGTTTCCACCCGTTCTTTGCCCTGCGCCAACTCCTCCTGCGCCTTGGACACGGCGGGCATTTGCTGCATCTTTTCCGTTTCCTTTTTCAGCAGCAGATTGTACGCCTCGATGAAGCGCGCGCGGTCGGCGATACCGTTTTCACTGCTGCAGAGTGTGTGCCAACCACCAATCGCCTCCACGGCGCGCAGGATCATGGGGCCCAGCGTCGGTTTCCGCCAATGGCCCGTACGGCGCACCTCACCCATAACTACACCCCATGCCTCCGGAGCTGAAAGCTGCCCTCTTGCCTCCAACAGCAGCATGGTGGCTGCCTGGCGCAGTTCGGCGATCGTGGGGAACCATTTGGACGTCGAGATATGGCGCAAAACGGCCGTTTGCAAAAGCTGCGGCTCAATATCAGCCAGCGCCAACTGGTAGACCTGCACCGATTGCGGCCCGAAATGCATCTTTGGGTAGGCTGATTTCAAAAGCAGCAGCGACTGGTTGATCCGTTCCTTGTTTTCCATGGGTATACTCCTTCTGCATATCTAACAGCATGGCCATTGTCGGGTCGGATGGGCCGTAGCCGGCTCCAGCCCTTGGATATGCCCGCTGGCCCGACTGAAACGGCTGCCAATTGGGATCACGGCAGAGCGCCGTATACCAGTCGAGGATGCCGCCGATATTGTCCGTCCGGTAGCCGGCCATCATCCACAGCTTGCGCGCCTGGCAGAGAACGCCCGCCTGTGGCTTATTGCCGATGCGTTCCGTGATCATTTCTAGTCGCTCCCAGCCAGGCCAGGCCAAGCCACAGGCCAGCCAGGCCTTGGTTGCTGGATGGCGCGCCAGCGCTTTTTCCACAACCGTTCTGGGCAAGGGCATTGCCGTGGGTTTACGGCCGTTGTAGCCTGGATATTGCATCCTGGCTCTCGCGCGCGTGGGCGCGTCTTTACTTTCTCTCTCCCTACGATCTCCAGTAGAAACTTTATCTTTATTAAAAGGAAGGGGTTCGGTTTTTGGACCAGACGATGCATCTTGCGGTCCAGTTTTTGGACCATTGGCAGCTGGCTGCGGCTGTTCAGGGTTCACATTTGAACTGTCCGGTTCCAAAGCTGAACTATACTTTGCAGGAATTGCACTGTCACCAGCAGAAATGGAACCCTCGGGTTCCATTTTTAGACCTTCAGCGGCAAAAAAAGAGGTGGATTGGCCAGGATATTCATCGATAATTTCCCAATTGCTGCCCTCATCTTTCCGCCGTCGAAAAAAGCCACGATTGATGACCGCTTTCAAGGCCCTGAGGATGGTTCCCTTTCCTTTGTACATCGTCTTTTTTTGAAAGTGAGCGTAGGTAAGCCAAGCACGCTTCCGGCCACAGCCGTAGGTCTCGGCCACAAGCACCATCGTACACATCGCTTCGGCGGCGCTCATCTCGGGTAATGCCGTCATTATTCTTGCGGGAAAAGGTATCGCCGCATTGTCGTTATTCACGATAAGGTGGCTCCTCTGCCTCAACTGACTCTACAATTCGCCACATGCTGGGATCAGCCGTTCTCTTGAAAAAGCCGCGCGCCTCGATCTGTTTGACCGCCTGGGCCAAGGTCGAGCGGCTGCGAATTCCGGTGGCGCGCATGAAACTGGTGTAGGTCATGCGCACTTTAGCGCGATGATAGCCATATGTCTCACGGACAAGGATCAAAGTACAGAGCAGTTCGGGTGTGCTCATCAGAGGAATTGCCGCGTAAATCTTATTCGGGGTCTTGGTCCACCCCCCGTGGATATCCATAGAAAAATTCTCCTTGCGGCGCATCATTTCCGTCATGAGGAGCGGCCGGGGCAGTTTACAATCACGGGTAAAACAGGTATAAAACATATCCTGAACTATAGAACATTTGTTCTGGTCATGTCAAGATCAAAAACTGTACAGTTTCTGGCGAATTCTGCGTCGTTTTGGTTTACTACCTGATGCATCAAATCCACTGGCCCCCAACGCTGCTCTCCCACCCCTTCCACATTCCTTTTTGCTAGCCCATTCCCATTCCCAATTTTGATCCATCAGGCATTGAATATGGTATAATGTCGACTGAACCGATGTCACTTATGGTGTCTGATCCCGACCATCATCCGCCAGGGGGATTGAGTTATGCAACAACTGTTCGCCATCCTCTTCACGCTCCTCATCGTGGGCATCGACGTGTCAGGATGTGAAAGCATACCCTCCTTAGCAGTGACCGAAAGCACCCCCCCCTTCTCGCTGACCGTAACCAAAGACTTGGTCTATGCCAAGGTTCTGAAGCGCGGCGAACCTGTAGAGTTGATGCTTGACATGTACGCCCCATCCGAATCCGGTGACTGGCCCATCGTTCTCTATCTGCACGACTTTGGCGAAACAAAAGAAGGAACGACACTGCTGCCCCAAGCGATCGCCGAGCGCGGGGCGATTGTGCTCAACATCGACTACCCTGATATCGATCCCTCGGTCGCCTGTCTGAACCAGGGCAATGGACACCGTGAGCTGGACGAGATTATAGGCTGCGCCGTTCGTTTCGGCCGTTCTGGCGCAGCGTCCGTCGGCAGCGAGACTACCCCTTTAGCGATCGCTGGTTTCTCTTGGGGCGGTGGAATCGCCTCACACGTCGCTCTAATGGGTGAAACACTTAATCGCCGCTGGGAAGAATATGCCGCCGCCCATGGTGGTCCGCCCTGCCAATGCGAATGCGTCGTGAACCAGGGTTCTACCCACGTCGATGCCCTGGTTGGTATCGCCGGAGCCTATGAAGCCTTTATTGGATATGACGGGCTGTATGGCAGGGAATTTTTACAAGAGAAAGATCCTGAACTATGGCAAATGCTCTACAGTTCCATTGGCGAAAACCCTGAGTTGAAAATCCGCCTGCTGCACTCCGACACAGATTCAACCATTCCCTATGAAAACTCGGCCGCCTTTGCCGCCCTCCTAACCGAGGCAGGCTACGACGTCGAACTAATCCCCTTCAACGGTGGCCACACCGCGCCTCTTGAGCCCACAGTTCAAACGATTATTGACGTTCTTAAAGATTAGTCCCCACCAGCGCGCCATTGTAGTGCGATTTGGTAAATCGCATCTTCCTCAAAATCCCAAAGCGAGCACAGCACATAATCAGCAATTCCCAACCGTCTCGCCCGCCCCATTCGCCCTCGGGCTGTCATTCGCCTTTTGAATTCGAGGTACTTACACGTTCAAACATAACTCAGTGTCCACTTTGCTCAGGGCACCACACAAAGGTGGAGCAGATCTGCGGGTCGGGAAAGAATGTGATGCGGTGCTTGAGAATGTAGTGAGAAGAGATTTGGTGATTTGTGATTTGGCGAGTTGATATTGAGGGATTGATCTTGGTGATGATCGATGATGTCGTTTATGTTTTTTTGCGGGAAACGACATCGCCGCATTGTCGTTATTCATGATAAGGTGGTTCCTCTGCCTTAACCGACTCTACAATTCGCCACAGGCTAGGATCAGCCGTTCTCTTGAAAAAGGCGCGCGCCTCGATCTGTTTGATCGCCTGGGCCAAGGTCGAGCGGCTGCGAATTCCGGTGGCGCGCATGAAAATGGTGTAGGTCATGAGGAGAGGCCGGGGCAGTTTACAATCACGGAAAAAACAGGTATAAAACATATCCTAAACTATAGAACATTTGTTCTTATCATGTCAAGATCAAAAACTGTACCGTTTTGGGTCATTTCTTGTATTTTGGGCTGTTTCTGGGCCGGTTAGAAGAGCGGGTTTAGGTTTTAGATAAGTGAACCATCAAGCGGCAGGGCGGCTGACTGTGCTCCATAGGTCTTCATCAAACTGAGCCAGAGAGCCCAGGACATGGTCTGCGATGCCCAAGCGTTTATCTCCGGCGACCTCGTCATCGGGGACGCAGATGCAGGTCATTTCCGCCGCTTTGGCGGAGAGGACACCGATGGCGGAGTCCTCAAAGACGAGACAACTGCGGCGCTGGACGCCGAGGAGTTCGGCGGCGCGCATGTAGACCGCGGGATGGGGCTTGCCATACACTTCATCTTCGGCGGAACAGATAACATCAAAGCATCCTTCCGCACCCAAGGCTTTAATATTGGCATTGATCACGCGGCAGGGTGATGATGAGGCCACAGCCAAGGGGATATTGCGCTGCCTGAAGAAGTTGATCGCCGCCAGTGCCCCTTCCAGCGCCTGCCCCTGCTCCTCAATGAGATCAACAACCCGGTCCAGGATCAGGCCGGTCAGCTCTGAAGCGCTATATCCCGTCCACGGCCGTTTTTCATACCAATAGTCGACGATGAGATCAATGCGCATGCCCTGCACTTCACGGAATTCTTTGTGGCCAAAGTCAAAGCCGACCTGGGCAAATACGTCGGCCATGGCCTGATCCCACAAGGGTTCTGAGTCAATCAGTAAACCGTCCATGTCGAAAATAACGGCCGTGATGCCTGTATCATGTTCTGCCATTGGCTGTTGTCCTAATCCAATTATTGTAGGGGTGAGGCGATTCGGCACGGCCCTGCAGGATAGCCGTAGACTTCGTCACCAAGCGCCTCACCCTTAATTCCATTAAACCTAGTGCGCCGGGCGAAACAGCGCGGCGGCAAATTGATGTCGCGGACACCAGCCTATTGCGCGCTGTCTCGCCCCTATGGGTGCGGCTATGAAATATCGATGGCGGGGAAATGGTCCTTGACATAGGCCTGTACGGCCGTGGCATCAGAAAGACCAAGCGCGGTCTGGGCCAGCTGTTGAGCCTGGGGCATGGACAAGGTGCGGATGATCTGCTTCGCCGCTGGGATAGCCGGTGGGTTCATACTGAATTCGTCCAGACCAAGACCCAGTAGCACTGGAATAGCCAGCGGTTCACCGGCCAGCTCGCCGCACAATCCGACCCACTTCCCTTGCGCATGGGCGGCCTCGATCACTCGACTGATAAGGCGCAAGACGGCTGGTTCAAAGGCGGAAGCGAGGGGCGCCACATGGCTGTTGGTACGATCCGCAGCCATGGTATATTGGGCCAGGTCATTGGTCCCGATAGAGAAGAAATCCACCTCTTTGGCCAACTGGTCAGCCATCATCGCCGTGGAAGGAATCTCGACCATGATGCCGATTTCCAACTCTTCAGCCACATCATACCCTTCGGCGCGAAGCTCCCTACAGCTTTCGTCGAGCAGAGCCCGCGCCTGGCGTACTTCGCCAACCCCGGAGACCATGGGAAACATCAGCTTCAAATTATTGCCTGCTCCGGCACGCAGGGCTGCCCGCAGTTGGGGGCGAAAGAGCTCCGGACGGGCCAGGCAAAGGCGAATGGCACGCACGCCCAAGAAAGGATTATCCTCCTCTGGCATTTCCAAATATGGTAGTTCCTTATCACCGCCCACATCCAAGGTGCGTAGAATAACAGGCTGCTGGCCAAACTCCTCGGCAATAGCGCGGTAGGCAAGGTACTGCTCTTCTTCATCAGGCAGATGATCGCGCTCCAGATAGAGAAACTCAGACCGAAGCAGTCCCACCCCTTCAGCACCTGCTGCCAGGGCATCAGCGGCATCACTGACGTTGCCGATATTGGCCACCACTTCCACGACTCGGCCATCTTTGGTAACGGCAGGTTCATGGGCGTGGGCCTGCGCTTTCGAGCGCGCGGTGGCAGATTTCGCCTGCCGTTCACGGTAGGCAGACAAGGCTGCTGCGTCTGGGTTGACGCGCAGCGTGCCCACGGACCCATCCAAAATCAAGGGGGACCCATTGGCGATGTGCAGCACATCATTTCCTGCACCGACCACGGCGGGAATACCCAGACCACGGGCCAAGATGGCCGTGTGCGAGGTGGCGCCGCCAACGGCCGTGCAGAAGCCAAGGACCAATGTTTTGTCCAGTGAAATGGTATCCGATGGCGTCAGATCATGGGCCAGGACAATGGAGGGGCTGGTCAAAGCTTCAGCCGGCGCCTCGTCGATGCCCAGCAAGATACGCAGCACGCGTGTGGAAACATCACGCACATCCGCCGCACGCTCGCTGAGGTATTCATCCTCCAGCGATTCCAACATGGCGGCGATTTTTTCGGTTGTTTCTTGAACGGCCACCTCGGCATTAATGCCCTGCATTTTGATCGCCGATTCCACAGACGCATGCAGCTCCGGATCATCTAGCATCATCTTATGCGCTTCAAATATGGCGGCGTCATCACTGCTGTGATCGGCCAGCGCCGTTTCATGAATCTCGTCCAACTGGCCGCGAGCGACCGCTGCCGCGTTTTCAAAACGCAGCCATTCCGCCTCACGGTCAGCCACTTGCCAGCGCTCTATACGAAGTTCTTGCCGCTGAAATTGAAAAACAGGGCCAATGGCAACGCCACGCGAGGCAGGGATGCCGTTTAGATTGAACATGGGGGTTCTCCGTGTGGGCAGGCTACAGGTTTTTTACAGGTTACATGTTACAGCAGACGGTTGTCTTGTAACCGGTAACCTATATCCCCTTTGCTTGCTTACCTGCTACTTACTCGCCAAAATTATCGTCAATTAGCTGCTTCAACGCCGCCAGCGCTTCATCCGCATCCTCCCCTTGCGCTTCGATCTTAACCTCGGCCCCCTTATGAGCGCCCAGGGTAAGCACAGAAAGGATGGATTTGGCGTTGGCAGTGCGCTCGCCGCAGGTAACATTTATGTTACTCTTAAATCCAGTTGCTTTCTTTACAAACATCGAAGCCGGCCGTGCATGCAGGCCAACTTCATGTTGAATGGTTACGCTAACTTCGGACATAAATATTCCTTACTTCATATGTAACTTTTAACAGAATAACTGTTACAGGTTTCAGGTTACAGGTAAAAAGTCTCTTTCGCAATCTCTATCCCAATCGCAATCCCCAATCCAGTCTGGCCGAGACAGCGCGGTAAAGCCGCGGGAGCGCGACCGCAAATTGTATCCGCGCTGTCTCGCCCCTACTGGAATGGGTTCTACATTAACAACAGCACCGGTGCTTCGAGCGCTGCCTTTAGGTCGGCGATGAAGTGGGCGGCTACGGCGCCGTCGACGACGCGGTGGTCGCAGGTCAGGGTCGTGTTCATGACCGGCCTGACGATGACATTGCCTGCTTCATCGGCCAAGACCTCGTTCTTGGTCGCGCCGACGGCCAATATCCCCGCTTCCGGTGGGTTGATGATGGCGTTGAACTGCTCCACGCCAAACGGGCCCAGGTTGGAAATGGTGAAGGTGCCGCCCCGTACTTCAGCAGGAACCAGCTGCCCATCTCGGGCTCTGAGGGAGAGGTCCTTTATCTCAGCCGCGAGCTGGGATACGCCTTTGCTGCCCACGTCGTGGATGACGGGTACGATGAGGCCGGTATCCAAGGCGACGGCCATGCCCATGTTGACCTGCGGGTACAAATGGATTTCCTCACCCTGGAAGGAGGCATTCAGCCAGGGATGGTTGCCCAGGACGGTGCCCACTATCTTGACGATGAGGGCCGTGGCCGAGATGCGCTGCCCGCCGCTCTTCTCCGCCTGGACATTGAGCTGCGCCCGCGCTTCGTTGAAGGCGGTCATGTCATTGCCCCAGGTGAAGCCGATATGCGGCGCCTGCTGGTAGCTGGCGGTCAAGCGCTCGGCAATGGTGCGGCGCATGCCTTTGAGGGGCACGACCTCCACTTCCGCGCTTGGCGGCGCTGCGGCAGCCATCACGGGTGCCACGGCCTGTTGCGCGGCGCGCTGTGCGGCTGCTTCGACGTCGGCGGCTTGAATTCGGCCGTCCGGCCCGCTGCCGGCCACGGTTTTGAGGTTGACGCCGGCTGCGGCGGCGATTCGTTTGGCGGCGGGGGTGGCATACACTTTTCCTTCCCCATTGCCAAAGGGCAGCGGCTTGGCCAGGGCCTCTTGGATATCTTGTTTGGTTACTCGGCCCTGCAGCCCTGTGCCCTGCACCTGAGCCGGGTCCACGCCCTCCGCCTGGGCCATGTTGCGCGCCACGGGCGTCATCGGCACTTCCCAGTCGGTCTGGGTCACGTTAGGTAGGGCTGGTTTCTCTGCTGCTTCTGGGGCTGCCGGTTGGGCTGCGACCGGAACTGCTTCGCCCGGGTCCAAAATGTAGGCGATGACGGTGGCGATGGGCACGGTCTCACCCTCATGCACCAGAATGCCCTGCAGGATGCCTGTGGCCGGTGACTCCACTTCGATGGCCACTTTGTCCGTCTCTATCTCCAGGATCGTCTCGCCCTGCTTGACTTCATCCCCTTCTTGTTTCACCCATGTGCCCACGGTGCCACTCTCCTGGTCCATGTCCACTTTGGGCATAATCACTTCTACAGCCATCTCACACCTTGCCCTGCACGATCTCGCGCGCTTTCTCCACGATGTTCTCTACCTGCGGTACGGTGTTGTATTCTAAGGTCCTGTTGTACGGTATGGGCATATCTTTGCCCGCCAAACGCACGATGGGCGCATCCAGATAGCCGAAGGCTCTGCTCTCGGCGATGACGGCCGCCAGTTCACCGCCGAAGCCGCCCGTCTTCACCGCTTCATGCACGATGAGCACTTTGCCGGTCTTGATCACGCTGTCCACGATGGGTTTCTCATCCAATGGTCGCAGGGTGCGCGGGTCGATGACTTCGATCTCTATCCCTTCTTCGGCCAACTGTTCGGCCGCTTCCAGTGATTTCTTGACCATGATCGAGGTGGCCACGATGGTCAAATCTTTCCCTTCGCGCTTGACCTCAGCCTGTCCCAAGGGAATGGTGTACGGTTCTTCGGGCACGGGTCCTTTGGTCTTGTAGAGCAGTTTGTGCTCGACGAAGACAACGGCGTTGTTGTCGCGGATAGATGATATCAATAAGCCTTTCACGTCATAGGGGCTGCTGGGCATGACGACTTTGAGGCCCGGGATATGTACAAACCAGTTTTCCAAGCTCTGCGAATGGTGTTCTGCGGCCCCGGTGCCGGAGCCTGCGGGGGTGCGCAGGACCATGGGCACGGTGGCGTTGCCGCCAAACATGAAGCGCAGTTTTGCGGCCTGGTTCACCAGCTGTTCCGAGGCCAGGGTCAGGAAGTCCATGAACATGATTTCGGCAATGGGCCGCATGCCCACGAGCGCGGCCCCGGTGGCGGCGCCGGTCAGACCCAACTCGGTGATCGGAGTGTCCAGGATGCGCTGCGGTCCAAACTGTTCCAGCATGCCGAAGGTGGCCCCGAATGCTCCGCCGTAGGCGCCGATATCTTCTCCAATCAGGAATACTTTTTCATCCCGTTCCATCTCCTGCGTCATCGCTTCGCGAACGGCTTCCAGGTAGGTGATCTCTCTCATGGTGCGTATACCCCTTCTAATATGTCTTCTACGCGCGGTTCTGCGCTCGCTTCGGCGAACTGCCTTGCGGATTCGATGGCCGCATACCCTTCTTTCTCAATCTGCTCTAGCTCTTCTTCGCTGAACAGACCTTCGGCAATAACCACTTTGCAGTAGCGTCGGATGGGATCTTTTTCCTGCCACTCTTCAATCTCTTCCTGGCTGCGGTAGCGGTTGCGGTCGCTCTTGCTGTGCCCGCGCCAGCGGTAGGTGTTGTTGACGATCAGCGAGGGGCCGTTGCCGGCTCGCGCGTGGTCGACGGCCGTCTGCACGGCGGCTTTGACTTCCAACAGGTTGTTGCCGTCGGTCGAGGCGCCCGGCATGCCGTAGTTCTCGGCGAAGCCTGCCAGCCGTTCGCTGGTGGTCCAGCTGCGGGCCGGGAAGCTCATGGCGTACTGGTTGTTCTCGCAGATGAAGACCACGGGCACCTGGAACAAGACGGCCAGAATCATGGATTCGTGGAAGGCGCCGGTCGAGGCCGCGCCGTCGCCGAAGAAGGAGAGCAGCACGCGGTTGTCGCCGCGCTGCTTCAAGCCAATGCCTACGCCCACGGCCATGGGCAGGCCGCCGCCCACGACGCCGTTGGCGCCCAGGTTGCCGCCGGCCACGTCGGCGATGTGCATGGAGCCGCCCCGTCCGCGGCAGTAGCCCACTTCTTTGCCGTAGAACTCGGCCATCATCAGGTTCAGGTCGGCACCTTTGGCGATGCACAGGCCGTGCCCCCGGTGGTGGCCCAGGATGTAGTCATCTGGTTCCAGTGTGCTGATCGAGCCGATGGCGGACGCTTCCTGCCCGATGCTCAGGTGCATCGTGCCATGGATCTTGCCCAGCATATAGCTCTTCTCCGCCTGCTCCTCAAAGGCCCGCGTCTCATACATGAGCCGCAGCATTTCGGCCGCTTCGGTTTTGGTTACGGTTGTGGTTGACCTCATAGTTTGCTCCTTTGGGGGTTACAAGTACCAGGTTACATGGTTGAAATCTTTTATCACTTGCAACTTCTTTTCACTTACTCAATGCACCCTTTTCTTCCTTTTCCAAATTATCTATGGCCAACACCGCTTCCGCGGTGATACTGTCGGTTACCAACTGGTTGACATACCCGCCGCGCAGGGCGCCGAGAATTCCTCTTGCTTTTCCGCTGCCACCGGCAACGCCAAAACGTATGGGAATGGCCAGCAAATCGTCTGCGGCAATGCTAACCAGGCGATCGTGAAATAGTGTATTAGCCTGGTTTCCATCTATGTCGTAGTGGTGACCGCTTACATCGCCAACGGCGCCCACGGCCCGAAGTTCCGCCAGTGTATCATGGGGCATATGTCCACCCTGGTACAGTGTCGAAAAATCTTCGTCAAGGATGGTACCTATTCCCAGCAGGGCGATATCGCTGTGGTTGCCGATGGCGATTGACTCGCGCACATTGGGGATGCTTAAGATGGAACGCGCCGTATCTGCATTTTCTACAATAAAGGGGCTGTATAAATAGACACCTTCACCCCCAACCTTGCTGGCCATCATCTGCACAAGAGCCTGGGCATTGAAAGCGTGGCTGCTGGATCCGAGAACTCCCACCAACTGTACGATCTGCATGGGGATAGGGCTGGGCACCTCCAGTGCATCAATCGTAGCGCTGATCGTCTTGCCCCAAGCCACACCACAAATCATATTGGGACGCAGCATTTCGACCAGAAGCTGGGACGCTGTTCTGCCTAACCGCCGCAACAGCGTGTCGTAGTCTGGTTCCTTCTGGATGGAAATAACATGGGCAGCGAGCAAATCAAAACGTTCTTTCAGCGCTTCTTCTATCTCCGGCTCAACGCTCAAAGGCCGGTTGACTGAAATCTCCACAATGCCCTTCTGGCGTGCTTCAGTCAACATTCGTGAAATCGCAGAGCGGGTCATCCCAATGGTTCGCGAAACTTCAGCCTGTGTCAGATCTTGCAGATAATACATCTCTGCCACATCCGCGAGAAGCTCGTCTCGATCATGGCCACGCCGGTATTTAGTCATGCTTCTTGCCCCCTGGTCAGGCGGCGGTTGATGGGTTTTCTTCGTGATTGATTTAGTGCTGGAATCCATCTCAACTCACCCAAGAATCCGCTGCCGATGATGCTCGAAATCGGGACCCAAACTGGGAATTCTCACTGTTGACAAGCCATTTTATTTAGTGTACCATTATCACAATTGTGAAATATAAAGTTCACAATGTTGATACTTTAGCTTAGAAAGCACTGTAAGTCAAGTAGGTAATTGGAAGTCTGATCTACTAATTAAAGCCCGGTTTACTCGATGAAGATGCTAGAAGAGTTCGGCGTGCGGCTTGCAACCCATGAAGGTCTTTCAAGGAGACCTAAAACACAGTTCAATTAATGAGAACTATACCCCTTCTTCAAATTGCACTTGATTACACCTCACTCCCCCAAGCGCTGGTTATGGCGTCTCTGGTGGCCCCAGAAGTAGACATTATTGAAATCGGAACACCCCTTTGCAAAGCGGCTGGTCTCGATGCGATCACATCGATGCGCGAAATCTGCCCCGACAAGCTGATCTTGGCCGACTTCAAAACGCCAGACGTTGGCGGGCTGGAAGCGACGATGGCCTTTGATGCCGGGGCGGACATCATCACCGTTATTGGCGGCGCGGCAACAGCCACGATTGAACAGGCGCTGGCTGTGGCCCAGGAACGGGGCAAGATCATGATGATGGAGCTCACCGGCGTACGCGACATCATTGAGCGAGCCATCGAATGGCGTGGGCTGGGCGTTGACCGGCTCGTCTACCACCGTGAATGGGACGCCCAAGCGGCGGGGCGTGAATGGTCTGAAGATGATAAGGTGATCATCCGCCAGCTCATCGACATGGGATATAGGGTTACGGTCACCGGCGGCTTGACCTTGGAGCTGCTGCCCTTCTTTGCCGATATTGACCCCGCAGTTCTGATTTGCGGGCGCGGCATTCGCGAGCAGGCAGACCCACGTGGCGCGGCGCGCGCCATGCGGCGGGCGATCAACGAAATTTGGTCATCGCCAGCGCCGGGTGCTGCGACAACAGCAGCAGCAGGTCCCCGGCGGGCATCCGCTGCTGGAGATCGCGCGGCCAAGGCTATCCGATGGGGTGTGAGCGAAATGGGGCTGCATTTAACGGTAGACGGCCGTGACTGTCCCGGCTGTGATGCCGCAGACCGCTTCTGCAAAGGAACGCGGACCGATGTCCTGCTTCCATCAGGCGTCAACAGCCAACAGTTCATCCAGCAGCTTTCAGCGAGCATACCTGGTGAAAGCCGGGCTGTTGGAATGGACGGGGCAGGCTCCTTCTATATTGATGTGGGAGCACTGTCACAATTAAACGACAACAATGTGCTGGCCCTGCTTTCAGCGACAAGCGTCGCTCTGCAGCAAGTCGGACAGCCTACAAATACCGCAGCGGCGATGAACGCCGCCCATAACATATTGTCAGAATAATTAGTCACTGATCGAAACCGTGAAAAGGTTCGCAAAAAGGAGAGAAGCTGTGGATAACAATTTCCCAAATAATGCACTAGGTATGGTGGAAACCAGAGGATTGGTCGCTTCCATTGAAGCGGCGGATGCGATGGTGAAAACTGCCCATGTCCAGCTCTATGGCCAGGAAGAGGTAGGCGGCGGGTATATCACCGTTTACGTACGTGGAGAGATCGGCGCAGTGCGCGCCGCCGTGGATGCCGGGGCGGCAGCCGCCAAAGCCTCCGGCGAACTGGTCACCGTACACGTCATCGCCCGCCCGCATGTCAATGTGGAAAGAATCCTCCCTGACAGCGTGAAGGTCGTCAAGCTGGCGGCTGACTAAGAGGAAGATACGATGCAACTAAGAACCTATGTGATGGTAGATTCCATGCAGCCCCAATATGCTGCTTTTACCGGCAAACGCACGCTGGGCATGATCCCTGTTGTTGGTGATGCGCAGATTTATATCGAGGTCTCGCCAGCGGCGGAAGTGTACCGGGTGATGGACATTGCTCTAAAAACGACGGACGTCAAGCCGGGCTATTTGAATATGGGCCGCGAGTATGGTTTCTTGGAAATTCATTCCAGCCACCAGGAAGCGGTGCAGTATACGGGCCAAAAGGCGTTAGAAACGATGGACCTGGTGGTGACGGACCGGCTCAAGCCCACCGTGCTCTCGGCCAATATGACCAGCGGTATCGACCCTTATCAGGCGCAGCTGATCAACGCGCGCAATGCAGGCGGGCTGGTCCTGGCCGCGCAGACTTTCTGCGTGATCGAGGTGCGGCCGGCGGCCTATATTGTCTTGGCCGCCAATGAAGCGGAGAAAGCAGCCCATATTACGCTCAATCATTATGTGTCATCAGGGGCAAACGGCCGTTTGATGATCTCCGGCAGCGAATCGGCGGTCAGCCAATCACGCGACGCGGCCATTGCCGCCATTGAGAGTCTAGAAGGGCGCGAGCCACGCAGGTAAACAAGATGACTATTTATTACACCGCAAAAGAAATTGAAGATATGGCGGCCAAGGGTATCCGGCAGTTGGAAGTAGGCCCCGGGGTCACCCTCACCGACTTCGCCCGCGAAACTGCCCAGCAGTTGGGCATTGCCCTGGTGAAGCCCGGGCAGCAGCAGGCGGCAGCGCCGGTTCCGGCAGCGCCAAGCACCTCCGCCGGTCGAACCAGCAAGTATAACAAGCCCTCGGGCTGTATGCATGGCAATCCGCGCCCGGCAGCTCCTTCACAATCATCGGCTGCGGCAGGCCCAGCTCCAGCCGGCGGCAGTTCAAATACAGTGAACCGGCTAATTGACCTCATGGGCAATGCCATGAAGCGAGGTGGATAAGATGAAAATCGCGAAAGTAGTGGGCGTGACCATTTGCACTTTGAAAGATCCGCGCCTGGAAAACTGCAAAATGCTTTTGGTGAGCGATGCAGACCATAACGGAGAGGTTGTTGGCGAACCCTATATCGCCCAAGATATCGTTGGCGCAGGACCGGAGGAACTAGTAATCGTCGTCCAGGGCAGTTCAGCCCGGATGGCGGCGGGTGATGCCAACAAACCAATAGACGCTGCAATCGTCGGCATCCTGGATTCTCTTCAATATGAAGGCAAGACCACATTCAAGAAGTGATAAGAATTAAACGAAATTCTGAGGAGTATTTCGATGGCTAATAATGAAAACATAGAAGTAATTGGGATGCAGGCGTTGGGCATGATCGAAACAGTCGGTCTGGTAGCCAGTGTGGAAGCGGCGGACGCCATGTCCAAAGCCTCCAACGTCGAACTATTGCAAAAGCGCGCCATTGGCGGCGGTTATGTAACGGTCATGGTTCGCGGTGACGTCGGCGCTGTGCGAACAGCCTTAGGCGCAGGCCGCAGCGCTGCCTCGCGCATTGGGCAGGTCGTATCCACGCGCATCATTCCTGGTCCCCATTTTGACCTGGAGAACCTGCTTCCAGAATCGACGAAAGCGTAGGAAGAAAAGAGTTACAGGCAGCATGACCAGCAATTGCAGTTTGTAACTTGTAACTTGTAACGGCAAGGATTGCACTATGAGCGTGGACAGAAAAGTAACGGCATCAACATTGCTGCGGAAAAAGCGGCGAGGTGAAAAAATATCACTCCTCACCGCCTATGACTATCCTATGGCCCTCTTTATCAACCAGGCCGGCGTGGATATCATCCTGGTTAGTGACGCCGTAGGCACGGTGGGCAACGGCCGTCCGGAAGCGGTATCCGTAAGCGTTGAGGAAATGATCTACCACACGCAGGCGGTACGCAACGGGGCTGGCAACTCTATGGTCGTCACCACCCTACCCTTCGGCTCCTACGAGAGCAATGACCAGGCGGTGGGCACGGCCGTTCGTCTTATGAAAGAAGGCGGAGCAGATGCCGTCCATTTTGAGGGCAGCAGTGCCCAGTCCGATAGGGTGAAAGCGATCGTCGACGCCGGCATCCCTGTTCTAGGCCATATCGGCATCACCAAACAGAAGATCGTGCGCTCGGGCACTTTTCGCATTCAGGGTAGAACAGCCGACTCGGCGCAGCAGATATTGGCCGACGTCATCGCCTTCGCCAATGCCGGCGCCTTTGCCCTTATCCTAGAGTGTATTCCCACCAGTTTGGGTGAGATCATCGCCCAGAGCATTGATATTCCGGCCATCGGTATCGGCGCTGGATCGCGGGTCGACGGCCAAGCCTTGGTCACGCAGGATATGCTTGGTCTTTACAAAGAATTGTCCCCCCGCTTCCTCAAGGTTTATCTAGATTTGAACCAGATAATTGTCGATGCCTTGACCCAATTCCGGTCAGAAGTGGAACAGGGCCAATTCCCAGGCCCCGAGCACAGCTACACAATAAATGAAGAAGAGCTGGGCAAATTACTGTCCCAGTTCCAGAGTGGAGTTCGGTAAGAAATTCAAATAGGAGAATAAAAATATGGCTGAATCATTGAGTGGAAAAGTAGCCGTTATCAGCGGTGTCGGATCTGGTTTTGGCAAAGCCACCGCCGAAAAATTCGCTGCGGAAGATCAGGTCAATCTTGTTTTGATTGATCGCAACGAAGAAGCGCTAAAGGCTACCGCCGAAGCGTGCCTTGCGTCGGGATCGCAGGTGGTCCCCATAGCAGGAGATGTAACGAAACTAGAAACTTTTGAGCAGGCACTCGAAGCATGTTTGGAGAACTGGGACAGAGTCGATTTTCTGATCAATTACGCCGGTGGCGCGTTGAAGGTTGCACCGATCGAGGAAATGGATGATGAGATCAACCGCCGTATCATGGACCTCAACCTACACAGCACGATCATGAGCTGCCGCACCTTTACCCCACAGTTCAAAAAACAGAAATTCGGCAAGATCATCAATGTCTCCAGCGCCTGTGACCGCCGTTCATGGCCCGGCTGGTCAGTCTATTCGGCGGCCAAAGCGGCCGTCAATGCCTTTACGCGCTGCCTGTACACAGAACTGCGTCCCCACAATATTGCCGTGGGGCTCGTCGTTCCCGGTGGATCCAATACCGGCTTCCAGGCCGCCGCCGCAGGCGTAGACGATTTCGAATGGCAAGAGGAATTTGCCGTTCGTCCCGAGCATTTCGCGGACATGGTTTACCAGACCTGCGCCCTCACTACGGGCGGCGTCGTCACTGAGGTCGTGGTTTACGGCCTGGCGCAGGATGTCAGTGGTTATTAGGCGATAGAGGAAAGGGTCATCTATGGGCTGGCAAACCCCTCTGAGCGGTGAACCAGCTTGAACGAGTCCTTAACCAGAATGTAAGGAGGTAGTATCGAAATATTGTTTGGATTCGCATTTGTCGAGGAATTGTCTTGCAGATGCCTGCAGCCCTTATATGGGTATAGCGATTCCCGTGTTTCTTGAAGAAGAACCATCAAAAGGAGAGAGTTCGCAATGTATAAGAAACTATTCCTGTTACTGATCGTGTTGGCATTGGCCAGTTTTGCACTGGTAGCTTGCGGCGGCGAAACAGCCGAACCGGAAGCGGAAGCACCGGCGGAAGCACCGGCAGAAGCGGAAGCGCCCGCGGAAGAAGAAGCAGAAGCGCCTGCTGAAGAAGCAGAAGCGCCCGCGGAAGAAGAAATGGAAGAAGGGGCCGTGGGCGAAGGCATGAAGATCGCTTTCTTCGTTTCCGACCTTTCCAATGTGTTCCATCAAGCTCAGATCGCCGAAGCTACAGCCTACGCCGCCGAGAAGTATGGCGCCGAAGTCTTCGCTTTTGATGGTCAATCTGATGGGGCTGTTATGACTCAGAATGTGGACCAGGTCTTGGCCCAGGGCATGGACGCGGCTACGATGCAGCTTTGGGAGCCGGATGCGGCCGTGCCCGGCATCATGGATGCCCTGGACGCGGGCCTGATCATGACCGCCTTCTTCAGCCCTGTAGCTGACACGGGCATCCCCGTTGCGCGCAGCGACGAGGCCGGCATTTCCTTCGAGATGGGTGTGGAAGCAGCCACGCAGTGGAAGGAAGCCAATCCT
Source organism: uncultured Chloroflexia bacterium (assembly GCA_963807975.1). Classification (GTDB taxonomy): domain Bacteria; phylum Chloroflexota; class Anaerolineae; order Promineifilales; family Promineifilaceae; genus JAACFF01. Next base: position 641,237 of record CAWEDV010000001.1, read on the forward strand.
GACGTGCCGGTCACCTTTGTGCAAGTTGGTTGGCCAAACCACACCGAAGTTATCTCGGGGCGCGGCGCCCCATTTGCCGAGGGTGTTCTTTCCGTTGACCCCGACGCCATCGATCTGGGCGTTCAGGATGCCAGCACCGGGCCAGATACAGCTAAGCAGATTATCCTGGATCTTGTCACCCAGCACCCAGAGATCAACGTGATCTACTCCCAAGCCTCAAACCTGACCGTGGGCACGATGGCTGCTCTGACCCAAGCTGGACGTGGCACCATGGATAATGGTGTCCCAACGACGGAGATCGTCGCCAGCGTCGACTTTGACGAAGTTGAATTCAATCAAGTATATGATCCAAACAGCTCGCTCAAACTGTCGATGGGTCTGCCGCCGGTTGAGACCTCTCGCGGGCGTATTGACCTGATCATGGACGTTGCCAATGGCGATGTCGCACCGACCAACGATCCCGCGGAAGAGTTCTTCTACAAGGCATACAACGTCTCCTATTGGACAATGGACGAAGCTGACGCTGCAGGCTGGCTGAATGAACAGTTTGGAGTCGAGGTTGAAGTTTCTGACCGTGCCATGGAAGAAGAAGCCATGGTCGAGGGAGTTGGCGAAGGCATGAAGATCGCTTTCTTCGTCTCCGATCTCTCCAATGTCTTCCATCAAGCACAGATCGCCGAGGCAACAGCGTACGCCGCCGAAAAGTATGGCGCCGAAGTCTTCGCTTTCGACGGTCAATCTGATGGGGCCGTTATGACCCAGAATGTGGACCAAGTCTTGGCCCAGGGTATGGACGCGGCTACGATGCAGCTTTGGGAGCCGGATGCGGCCGTTCCCGGCATCATGGATGCCCTGGATGCAGGCCTGATCATGACCTCCTTCTTCAGCCCTGTAGCTGACACGGGAATCCCCGTTGCGCGCAGCGACGAGGCTGGCATTTCCTTCGAGATGGGTGTGGAAGCGGCCACGCAGTGGAAAGAAGCCAATCCTGACGTACCGATCACCTTCGTACAGGTCGGTTGGCCAAACCACACCGAAGTTATCTCCGGTCGTGGCGCGCCATTTGCTGAGGGCGTTCTCTCCGTTGACCCTGAGGCTATCGATCTGGGCGTTCAGGATGCCAGCACCGGGCCAGATACAGCCAAGCAGATTATCTTGGACCTTGTCACCCAGCATCCAGAGATCAACATTATCTACTCCCAGGCTTCGAACCTGACTGTAGGTACGATGGCAGCCCTGACCCAGGCGGGTCGCGGTACGATGGACAACGGTGTGCCGACAACGGAGATCGTAGCCAGCGTTGACTTTGACGAAGTCGAGTACAACCAGATCTACGATCCCAACAGCTCGCTCAAGCTGTCGATGGGCCTTCCGCCAGTTGAGACCTCTCGCGGACGTATTGACCTGATCATGGATGTTGCCAGCGGCAATGTCGCACCGACCAGTGATCCCGCGGAAGAGTTCTTCTACAAGGCTTACAACATCAATCCCTGGACCGTTTCCCAGGAAGAAGCAGCCGCATGGTTGAACGAGCAATTTGGAACCAACATTGAGTAGAACTAAATAACGGTATCCATTTGATAGATACATAAGGGAGAGGGGTTTTCCGCCCCTCTCCCAGATATCCAAGGTATCAGCATATTGCCCATTTTGCGAACAGGCGTGGTCCGTTTAGTTGGGACTGTAGCGCGATTTGGTAAATCGCGAATCGATTTGGCAAATCGATTTACATAGGAGGAAAGGGAATGGCATCGACCGAAAATGTATTAGAGATCCGGGATCTTGTCAAAGACTTTCCCGGTGTGCGGGCGGTCGACAATGTAAGCTTCAATATTAAGCGCAACACCGTCCACTGCCTGGTCGGCGAAAATGGTGCCGGGAAGTCTACACTGATCAAGATCCTGACCGGCGCTTATTCAAGAACGAGCGGCACAACGCTCTTAAATGGTAAAGCATACAACCCCCACAATCCAAAGGATGCGAGAAATTTGGGCGTAAGCACGCTTTACCAGGAACTCAACGTGGTCGATACGCTTACCGTTGAAGAAAATCTCACCTTGGGTATGGAAGACACGAAATTCGGCTTCCTCAGAAAGACGGATAAGATCAATCGTATGATCAGCGTGATGAACAGCATCGAGCCCTCCATCCACCCCCAGCAAAAAGTATCCACCCTCAGCGTAGCCCAAAAACAGATTGTGGAAATTGCGAAGGCCGCGGCCACTGATTCGGACGTCATTATTATGGACGAGCCGACGGCGGCGATCACCGAGGGCGAAATTGAGCGGCTGTTCAGTATCATTCAGAGATTGCGCGAACAAAATGTCACCGTCATCTACATCTCCCACCGCCTGCGGGAAATCTTTGAGATTGGGGATTATGTAACTGTTCTGCGGGATGGGCAGCACGTCGATACAAGACCATTATCCGAAGTAGACGGCCGTGCCGATTTGATCAAGATGATGATTGGCCGCACAGTCTTTGAGCAGTACACGCCCAAAGAAGAGGCCGAAAGAGAAGTCGTCCTGCAGGTCAGTAATCTCTCCAATGAGAAGCTAAATGATATTTCCTTCAATGTCCATCAAGGGGAAATCGTGGGGTTTTATGGCCTTGTTGGTGCTGGGAAAACCGAACTGGCACGCGCTATCTTTGGAGCCGACCCATTTGAGGGGGAGGTACTTTTGAAAGGCAGCAAGTTCCAGCCTTCTCCTGACAAGGCGATCGAAGCGGGCATCGCCCTGGTCCCTGAGGAAAGAAGATCTCAGGGATTGTTTACCATCCTCAATATTCGCAGCAACATTCCCGTTATGAATATGAATAATATCTCCCGCCGAGGGTGGATCAATTCTTCAAGAGAACGAAACGTGGCTGTCGAATACATTGACAAGCTCAATATCGCAACCGACAGCCCGGAGAAAGAAGCGGCAAAGCTTTCCGGCGGCAACCAGCAGAAGGTGGTTTTATCAAAGTGTCTGTTCGCGGATACGGATTTACTGATGCTTGACGAACCGACGCGCGGCGTCGATGTCGGCGCAAAGAGTGAAATATACAGCATCATTCGGCAGCTCTCGGAAGAGGGAAAATCAATCATGATCTTCTCTTCGGAACTGCCCGAGATTATCAATCTCTGCGATACCATTTACCTGCTCTTCGATGGCAGCCTAAAGGCTACCATGGCCAATGGCGAAGATATCGACAGTGAGGAAATCCTGCACATCGTCACGGGAGGAGAATAATTATGGCTACTGCTACTCCTGACCAGGTGCAAACGAAGCGCTCCCTTCGCTCTAGAATAAGCAATGAAATGTTCATTGTCCTTTTGATGTTCGTGGTGCTCGTGCTGCTTGTTATCACCGCCTGGATCTTTGTCCCCGGTTTTGCCCAGGGACAAACCCTCATCAACCTAGTCACCAACAATTGGTACGTCGTAATTCTAGGAATCGGGGTCACATTTTTATTGATCACCAAAAACTTTGACCTTTCGGTGGGCGGCGTCGTTGCCCTTACCGGCGTGCTGGCTGTCTATTTCAGCCAGGCCGCCAATGTATCGCAGAATGAGCTGGCCAACGGGCTCGGGCTGCCTTACCCAGTCGCCGTTGTATTGGCGCTTCTCGGCGCCATGAGTATTGGTGCTTTAAATGCCTTTTTCGTGGTAAAGCTGAAGGTACCTTCCATTATCGTTACTCTGGGAACGATGATGGTTGCGCGTGGCATCGCCCAGATTATTACCCAGGGCGCGCAGCGCAACACCAGTCTACCAGAAGCATTTGGCGTTATCGGCAATGCGGCCATTACAGGCACAACCATCAAATACTCGGTCGTGATCATGATCGCCCTGGTCATCATCGCTTTCATTTACGAGAGAAAGACCGTGACCGGCAAATTCACCTACTTCATCGGTGCCAATTCTGATGCGGCCCGTCTTTCTGGGATCAACGTCAATCGGCACCTCACCTATCTCTTCATACTCAGTTCGCTGCTGGCCGGTATTACCGGACTTCTGCTGGCTTCTGAGTTCAAGGCGGGAGTTTCCAGCCGGGCAATGGGTTATGAGTTCGATGCCCTTGTAGTCTCACTGCTGGGCGGGGTCAGTATAGCAGGCGGCTTTGGGTCGGTTCTGGGCATGTTTGTGGGTGCTCTTATCCTATCAACCGTGCAGTCAGCCGCTACCGGTCTCTTATTGTCACCAGACTGGCAGTTCACGCTAAAGGCAATCGCCGTCTTTCTCGCCATTCTAGCCCAGAGCTATGTTCTAAAAAGAAGGCAAGGTTGAGGAGGAGCAGCATGAATCAACAGACTCCTACAGAGGGAAACATGAGCATGGAGAACGTAGCACTGCAGCAAAGTCGATCGCAGAAAACACGAACGATCATCAAACGGTACTACATCTATTTTGTGCTGGCCTTGGTCGTGGTCGTCTTCAGCGTCGTAAGTTTGGACGAAGTGAACTGGTTTGAGCGGGGACATTTCCTCAATCCCAATAATATCATCAACCTGCTGCGCATCTCGGTACCGATCATGACCGTCGCCGGCGCCTTTACCTTATTGATGATCGCTGAATATATTGACCTGTCCATTGGCAGCGCCATGAGCTTGACTGCCGTTATCTTTGCCTGGTTGATCCTGAACGGTTTCGGCCTGCTGCCAGCGATCGGAATCACCTTATTCGTGGGCGTGATCTTGGGTGTAATCAATGGCTTCCTGGTGATGAAATTAAATATCACGCCAGTCATTGCCACGTTGATCACGCTTAGCCTCTATAAGGGCCTCGCCCTACTGATTGTGCCTGATGGTTTTTCATCTATCAGGAGCATAGGCGAGCAGAAAATGCCGGCCTGGATCAATAATTATGCGCGCGCGGATGTCTTATTTGGGCTGCCGATGGCGTTTTTCGTGGCCATAGTGGTGATCATCGTCTTGATTGTGGTCCAGCGCAAAACCATCCTCGGTAAATATACCGCGGCAATTGGCGGCAACGCGGTCGCTGCAGAGCTGTCCGGCATCAACCGCGTGCGCGTGGTCTGGATCCTATACATCCTCGTCGCCGTCAGCGCTGCCTTGGCCGGAATAGCCCGGGGCAGCTTCATGTCCATGGGCGATCCGTTGGCCAGCGACGGGATGGAGCTGTGGGTGATTATTGCCGTGCTGTTGGGCGGAACGCGATTTTCCGGCGGCGAAGGCCAGGTTGAGAAGACAGTCATAGGCGCCATCATCATCATCGTTGTCACGGTCGGTATGTTGACGGTTATCCCCGCCTATTGGCAGACCTTTGCTTTGGGCGCGGTACTGCTCATTGCAGTTGTGATCAACCATCAGTTGGTTGGCGAAGTATAGATTTAGAAATCTGGTTTGTTTGCGTCGAATGCACAATTAGGAACCTATATGGGGACATATATCACCATATAGGTTTTTTAACCGTATGGAGCGGAGCAGTTATTATGTTGAAAATGCCAGTGGGTCTCTATGAAAAAGCGCTGCCACCCGAGCTTTCGTGGGAAGAGCGACTTGCCGCTGCGGGCCGCGCCGGCTATGACTTCATTGATATTTCCATCGACGAAACAGACGAACGTCTCTCCCGGCTGGATTGGACGGCCGCACAACGAGCCGGCTTGAGACGGGCAATCGCCAACACGGGTGTACGCGTTTCCACCATGTGCCTCAGCGCGCACCGCAAGTTCCCGCTGGGCAGCCGAGATGTGGCTGTGCGCCGGCAGGGACTGGAAATCATGGACAAGGCACTCGACTTCGCGGTCGATATTGGCCTGCGCGTGGTGCAGGTTATGGCTTATGACGTCTTTTATGAACCGAGTGATGAGTGGACACAGGCACAATTTAAGAAGGGGCTTGCTGTGGGCGCACAGCTGGCCGGGCAGGCAGGCGTCATGTTGGGCATTGAGAACCTGGACACGCCATTTGTCGAAAATGCGTCTCAGGGCCTGGCGCTGATCAATGAGATTAATTCACCCTGGCTGCAGCTCTATTTGGACATGGGAAACTTGGCCGCGGCAGGCTACTACCCTCCAGATGAACTACGCCTGGCCAAGGACCACCTGCTGGGCATTCACGTCAAAGACGCCGCACCCAAGGTTATTCGTGGTATACCTTTCGGTGAAGGCATCGTGCCCTTCCAAGAGATTTTCAAGACCCTGGCTGATATCGGTTTCTGGGGGATGTTAGCCGTCGAAATGTGGGCTTATATGCACCCTGACGTGGATGCGGTGCAGCATGCCGCGCAGGCGCGCAGCTTTGTCGACGAACTGGTGAATGGGGCTTTCAAAAATACTTTATAGAGTGGAGAGACTATTATGCAATTAACACAGCTTCGCGAAATCGTTTGCAAGTGTAATATGGAACTGCCAAAGAAAGACCTGGTCCGTGGGACCAGCGGCAATGTAAGCGCACGTGACCCGGAGACAGGTCTCGTCGTGATTAAGCCCAGCGGTGTCAGCTTTGAGGATCTGACCCCGGAAAGCCAGGTGATAGTTGATTTGGAAGGTAATGTCGTCGAAGGGGATCTGCTGCCTTCAACTGACACAGACACCCACCTTTACGTTTACCAAAATCGCGCCGACGTGATGGGCATCGTGCACACCCACTCTCCCTATGCCAGCAGCTTCGCTGCCTTGGGACGGCCGATTCCCGCCTGTCTGACCACCTGCGGTATGCTTGGTGGCGAGGTGCCCTTGGGCGGCTATGCCCCGATTGGGGGCGAGGATATTGGACAGGAGATCATCGACAAGATCGGCCGTTCGCAGGCCATCATTATGCAAAATCATGGCGTCTTCACCATTGGGCCATCCGCCCAGCATGCGACCAAGATCGCCATTGAGCTGGAAGAGATCGCCAAGATTACGCACCTGGCCCTACAGATCGGTGAACCGATCATGCTCACCCAAAGCCAGATCGATTACATGGTTGATCTTTATACGCACAACTACGGGCAGCGTTAACATGCCAAAGATGCCAACTTTTCTTGAAGTTGGCATCTTTATCATTTACAAGCTTTGGAGGGTATCATGGATTATCTCGCCGGCATCGACCTCGGTTCTACTTCTCTGAAGTGTGTCGTCTACGACCTGGCAGGCAATGTAGTCGCCTCCGGCACCCGGCCCACCGAACAGTACAATCCTAACCCCGATCAGCCAGAATGGACCGTTTGGCAGCCAGAACAAATCTGGGGCGGCACGGCAGCAGCGATGCAAGACGCCGTCGCCCAGCTCGACGATCCCCGGCACATAAAAGCAGTCGCCGTAACCGGCATGGGCATGGACGGCGTTCCCATCGACGACCAGGGCCAGTGGCTCTATCCATTCATCAGCTGGCATGATCCAAGAACCGAACCACAGCTAAAGTGGTGGCTGGACAATATTGGCGCAGAGCATACCTTCGGCATTGGCGGCAACACCATGTGGCGTTTCAGCACCGCCCTGCGCCTCTTGTGGATGGCCGAACATGAACCCGACATCCTGGCCCGCACCGACAAGTGGCTGCTCATCGAAGATTTCTTGAACTTCATGCTGTGCGGGCGCCGGGCCACCGACTACAGCATGGCCTCCTGCACCCTGTTATTCGATCAGAATCAGCGCGATTGGTCTGCCGATCTACTAGGTAAGTCTGGCATCGATCGCCATCTCATGTGCGACGCCCTTCCCAGCGGCACCTATTTAGGGGAAGTTACCGCTGGAGCCGCCCAGGCCACCGGTCTTGCCCAAGGCACCCCGGTCGTACTCGGCGGGCATGATTATTTATGTGGCGCCCTGCCTGTTGGTGCCTTCAAACCTGGCGTCGTCCTCGATGTGACCGGAACCTGGGAAATTGTATTGGCTACAATTCCGGCCCCGATCCTCACCCCAGAGGTGCAGCGTTTGGGCGTGACCGTCGAGACCCATGTCGCCCGTGATACCTATACCGTCTGGGGCGGCGCCGTCGCCTCTGATATGCTCGAATGGTACCGGTCAGCATATGGATATGAAGCGGCCCAGCGCGCCGAAAACGAAGGGGGCGTGGACTGGGATTATTTAATGGCCGGAGCGGCTGCCTCCCCGCCCGGCGCCAAAGGGGCCATGTTCCTGCCCCATATGTCGGCTGCCGGCTGTCCCGTTGTCGACGCCCGTTCCCTGGGCGCCTTCGTCGGCCTAAGCAATTTCACCGGCGGAGGAGACATGCTGCGTGCCATCATCGAAGGCCTGGACTACCAGGTTCTGGATATTGTCACCGCTCTGAATAATGGCCTGGGCATCAATGCTGACCGGTTGGTTGCCGTCGGTGGTGCCACACGCAATGCCTTCTGGATGCAGAACAAGGCCGATGTGACCGGGCTGCCCATCGATGTCCCCAAGGTCGAAGAGGCCACCCCTTTGGGCGCGGCGATATTAGCCGGCATTGGCGTCGGGCTCTATCGAGATGAGCAAGACGCCTTCGAACGCGTATACAAGCCCGGTGTGACCTATCAGCCCGATCCCACGCTGGCGCCCAAGTACGCCGAATTGTACGAAATTTACAAGCAGCTCTACCCGGTTCTGGCACCGGTCAGTCACCAATTGTATGAACATTTCAGGACATAAGCAGAGGAGATCGCGCTGTGAACAAACCACATCATTTGCTGAAGATTAGCAACCGGTTGGGCGAAACACCAATCTGGGCACCCGAAGAAAACGCTCTTTATTGGGTTGACTGGGGCGGAAAGCCCTCCTGCCGCTTTGACCCGGCATCAGGCAAATTGACCACCTTCCCGGTTGAGATTCCCGTCACAGCACTTGCGCGCAGAGCTTCTGGCGGCTTCATCGCCGTGGCGCAGAATGGAATTTACGGCTGGGATCCGCAGAACGACAACTATGAGCTCATTTGCGGACCGGCTAATCCGGAGAAACCGGAAATATGCTTCAACGACGCCGCCGTTGACCGGCAGGGACGATTACTCATTGGAACGGTGGACATGGACGACCCCTTCCGGCCGGCCGGCTCTATTTTCCGCCTGGACGTGGATGGCTCGCTGCATGAATTGGACACCGGATACGCCACCGCCAACGGGCTTGGATTCAGCCTCGACGGCCGGACGCTTTACGTGGCCGAGCAGAGGCAATGGCGTATCATGGTTATGGACTATGACACGGAAGAGGGCACGATCAGCAATCGCCGCCTATTTGCCACGCTCACAGAAGCGGAAGGCATGCCAGACGGGCTCATCGTCGACGCGGAGGGATATATCTGGAATGGGCATTGGGGGGGCTGGAAGCTTTCCCGCTACGCGCCCGATGGCCAGATTGAGCGCCAAATTACATTCCCGGTTGAGCATGTGATCTCCTTCGCCTTCGGTGGACCGGATCTTGCCGAACTCTATGTAACCTCCGCCTGGTGGGGCTATTCTGATCAAGATCTAAAACGCAATCCCATGGCTGGCGACCTTTTTATGGTTAAAACTGGGGTCAAGGGTTTGGTGGAGCCGGCATTTGCTGGATAAGTCATTGAAAAAGGAAAAACCATGAGCAAATACCTTTTGGGCATAGACAATGGCAATACGGTCTCCAAAGCTGCCCTCTTTGATCTCCAGGGCCAGGAAGTCGCTGTGGCTAGCTGTGCCGCTGAGACGGAATTTCCTCAGCCCGGATGGACCGAGCGGGATATGGAGATGTTGTGGCAAAGTACAGCAACGGCCATACGCGAGGTGATTGCCAAAGCTGGGGTCAAACCAGAAGCGATCGCCAGCATCGGCAGCACCGGGCATGGCAACGGCATCTACCTCCTAGACAAAAAGGGGCAGCCCCTGCGCAACGGTATTCAATCCCTCGACTCCCGCGCCGCAAATATCATCAACGAGTGGAACGAACGCGACCTGCACACCCAAATTTTTCCTTATACGCTGCAATCATTCTGGCCCGCCCAGCCCAATGCTCTGCTTGTTTGGCTCAAACGCAACGAGCCGCAAAACTACGAGAATATCGGCGCCGTTTTGATGGTCAAGGACTACATCAAGTATCGCCTGACGGGCGAGATCAGCGGCGATTACACCGATATGAGCGGCGCCAATATCATGGACGTGCGTAAGAAGCGCTACTCCCGCGAACTGCTGGAGATCTACGATCTTGCCGAAGTCTATGATGCCCTACCCCCGCTCAAAGGCAGCAGTGAAGTGGTGGGCCAGGTGACGGCCGCTGCCGCCCAAGACACAGGTCTGGCCGTCGGCACGCCCGTCGTCGGCGGGCTCTTCGACGTCGATGCCAGCGCAATCGGCTCGGGCGTCGTCGGCCCCAACCAGGCCTGCCTCGTCATGGGTAGTTGGAGCATCAACGAGGTAATTACCGAAGAACCAATCATCCATCCCGAAATCTTTATGACCACCATTTTCGCCGATCCCAGCCTCTTCCTGACCATTGAAGGGAGCGCTACCTCGGCCACCAACTTAGAATGGTTTGTGGCTCAATGCTGTGGAGACGAACGGGCGGAAGCGCAGAGACGGGGTATTTCCGTCTTTGAGATTTGCAGCGAAGAAGTTGCCAGCGTGACCCCAGACAGCACCAATGTCATTTTCCATCCCTTCCTCTACGGCTCCAACGTGCAGCCCTCGGCACGCGCCGGTTTCTACGGCGTGGCTGGCTGGCATACGCGCGCCCACCTGCTGCGCGCCCTCTACGAAGGGGTCATGTTCGGCCACTTGAGCCATATCGAGAAACTGCGCGCCGCGGGCGGCCAAATTGACAAGGCGCGTTTGGCTGGCGGTGGCTCGCGCAGCCCAGTCTGGTCGCAGATGTTTGCCGACGCCATTCAAGTGCCGATGGAAGTACCTGACGGAAAGGAATTGGGGGCACGCGGCGCCGCCATATCCGCCGGCATTGGCGCTGGAATTTATCAAGATTATGCCGAAGCCGTTCAGGAGGCTGTTTCCGTCGTTCGCCTGCATGAACCCGATCCCAGCAACACCCCTATTTACCTGGCCCGCTATACTGAATACCAACGGCTGGTCAAGGTGATGCAGGAACCTTGGGAGGAATTAAACAAACTAAACTGACAGTGATCTAACCACCCTGAAACAGGAGTTTACAACAACAAGATCATTTGACTATCTGTCCGCGCAAGCGGGAAATCATCCTCACACTACTGGGTGATGCACAACAACAACGTTATGAATAAGAAGTGGAGCATAATCGATGGCTGAAATGACATCAGAAGAACGCGTACTCACCGTACTACAAGGTAAGGTACCCGACCGCGTGCCGCACTTTGAGTGGATGGTGGATCGCAAGGTGCGGGATGCCCTTTGCCCGGGCAACAGCGGCAACAATGATTTTGCCGTGCAGATGGGGCATGATGTGGTAATCTTTGATCCCATCTATACGAAAGAACGCGTGGGCCAAGATCGCTGGTTAAGCGAGTGGGGCTTCATCACGCAGGATACCCCTGAAGAGCATGGCATCGAGGTCGAATCGCCGATTAAGTCCATGGCTGATTTCGAGCGGTACACGCCTCCAGACCCACTTAAACCAGAGCGCTTCACCCACATTGAAGAAGCAGTGCAGCAGTACCGCGGTGACAAGGCGGTGATTGTGCACCTCAACGATGTTTTCTCCTTGCCCCGCTATCTGATGGGCATGCAGGATTTGCTGATGGCCATCGCCTTGGAGCCGGAATTGGTCAAGGCTCTGGTCGACATGTCGGTTGATATCAATCTGAAGTTGGCCAAGGAGATCACGGCGCGCGGGGTGAAAATTATCTATACTGGCGATGATATCGCCTACAACAAGGGGCTGCTGATGTCGCCCAAACATTTCCGCGAACTGCTCTACCCCGGTTTCAAACGGGTCATGGCCGGTTTCAAGGAGCTGGGTCTTTATGTCATCAAGCATACAGATGGCAATCTATGGTCAATCTTGGATTTGCTGGTTGACACGGGTTTTGACTGCCTTGATCCGATTGATCCCCAGGCGGGCATGGATTTGGGAGAGGTCAAGGCCAAGTATGGGGCTCGCATCGCCTTGAAGGGCAACGTGGACTGCGCCGATTTGATGACCTTTGGCACGCCGCATGAGGTTGTGGAAGCGACGAAGCTGGCTTTGAGCCAGGGAATGCCGGGCGGTGGGTATATTCTTTCGTCCAGTAATTCCATTCATTCGGCCGTCAGACCTGAAAATTATGCCGCTCTCATGCAAACCTGGCGCCAATATGGCGCGTATGAGTAGAATACACATAGTGCTCTGTTTAGTTGAATTGGAAAATTGCGAGATGCATGTTATTCCCGCGCAGGCGGGAATCTGAAAGAGTGGATACCTGCCTGCGCAGGTATGACAGATGGATGATGAGCAGGCAGCCTTCGATGCCGCTTCTAGTCGCTAAAAGGAAACCAACCTATGAAAGCAGTCATGCTAACCGCTGCCGGCGGCACCGAAATGTTAAAATTAATGGAAGTTCCCGATCCCGTTCTGCAAAGTCCTCAGGAGGTGCTCGTGCGCCTGCATGCCGCCGGATTGAACCCCGTCGATTGGAAACTTCGCCGCAACGGTGGGTTCTATCCCAATCGCCTGCCGCTTATCCTCGGCTGTGATGGCGCCGGCGTCGTCGAAGCTGTTGGCCCAGCAGTAACCAGATTCAAAGTTGGCGACGAAGTCTTCTTTTTCAACGGCGGTATGGGCGGAGATGAGCAGGGCAACTACGCTGAATATACGGCCGTCCATGAAGCCTACTTGGCGCCCAAGCCGTCAAGCATCTCCATGGTCGAAGCGGCCTCTGTGCCCCTGGTCTGGCTCACCGCCTGGGAATCACTCTTCGACCGCTATAGCCTGAAGCCGGGAGACTCGGTGCTCGTTCATGGCGGCGCCGGCGGCGTCGGATACATCGCTGTTCAAATCGCCAAGCAGGCTGGAGCCACTGTATTCACCACCATCAGCAGCCCGGAAAAAGCCGCATTTGCGCGCTCCATTGGCGCCGACCACTGTATCAATTACAAGGAGCAGAACTTCGCCGAGGCCGTTTTAGAACTCACAGACGGCCAAGGGGTTGACGTCGTCTTTGACGTCATCGGCGGGCAGGTATTCGCCGACTCCTTCCCAGCAGCCAAAGTGTTTGGCCATGTCGTAACCCTGGACGAGATCAACTTCACCAAGCAAGAAGCAGGTGTGGCCAAGCTGCGCAATCTCAGTTTAAGCTATGAGCTGATGCTGACGCCGATGCATTTCAAAATGCACGAGGCACGGGTGCGCCAGACAGAAATGCTTCAGGAGGCAGCCCGGCTGATCGACGAAGGCAAGATCAAAGTTTTTGTCAACAATATCTTTAACCTCGATGAAGTTGGCCAGGCTCATGAGCTGGTCGAGGGTGGTCATTCTACCGGCAAAACTGTGATCAAGATAGTTTGAAAGGAAACGTAACCAGTCCTTCTTACTACAGACGAAATACAACTGCAGCCAGCGCAGGCGTTGTCCCCAATGTTGCTGGTACCCGAACTCAAGGTACCAGAGGGCATTGGCCTCGCTGGAATTGTCCCATTACCAGGCGACCTCTGCGAGATCGTCAGCAATGTCTGTAATATCGTCCAAGGTATCGCCAACAATTAGCTTTGCCTGGCCCAGCTCCGAGATGATATCGGGTATGATCGCTATCTTATGGTAATGGTAATCGCATTTCTGCGGATTGATTTGCTGGCGTGCTCAGGGGCTGGTGTTGAAGAACGTCCGGCAGCGGAGGATGTCTACTGATTTGTTGTTGCTGATCAGTCCAACGGGAGAGACAGCGCGGTAAAGCCGCAGCAGCGCGACCGCAAACTGTATCCGCGCTGTCTCGCCCCTACTGGAATGGGTTCTACATCAACAGCAGCACCGGTGCTTCGAGCGCTGCCTTTAGGTCGGCGATGAAGTGGGCGGCTACGGCGCCGTCGACGACGCGGTGGTCGCAGGTCAGGGTCGTGTTCATGACCGGCCTGACGATGACATTGCCTGCTTCATCGGCCAAGACCTCGTTCTTGGTCGCGCCAACGGCCAATATCCCCGCTTCCGGTGGGTTGATGATGGCGTTGAACTGCTCCACGCCAAACGGGCCCAGGTTGGAAATGGTGAAGGTGCCGCCCCGTACTTCGGAGGGAACCAGTTGGCCATCTCGGGCTCTGAGGGAGAGGTCCTTTATCTCAGCCGCGAGCTGGGATACGCCTTTGCTGCCCACGTCGTGGATGACGGGTACGATGAGGCCGGTATCCAAGGCGACGGCCATGCCCATGTTGACCTGCGGGTACAAATGGATTTCCTCACCCTGGAAGGAGGCATTCAGCCAGGGATGGTTGCCCAGGACGGTGCCCACTATCTTGACGATGAGGGCCGTGGCCGAGATGCGCTGCCCGCCGCTCTTCTCCGCCTGGACATTGAGCTGCGCCCGCGCTTCGTTGAAGGCGGTCATGTCATTGCCCCAGGTGAAGCCGATATGCGGCGCCTGCTGGTAGCTGGCGGTCAAGCGCTCGGCAATGGTGCGGCGCATGCCTTTGAGGGGCACGACCTCCACTTCCGCGCTTGGCGGCGCTGCGGCAGCCATCACGGGTGCCACGGCCTGTTGCGCGGCGCGCTGTGCGGCTGCTTCGACGTCGGCGGCTTGAATTCGGCCGTCCGGCCCGCTGCCGGCCACGGTTTTGAGGTTGACGCCGGCTGCGGCGGCGATTCGTTTGGCGGCGGGGGTGGCATACACTTTTCCTTCCCCATTGCCAAAGGGCAGCGGCTTGGCCAGGGCCTCTTGGATATCTTGTTTGGTTACTCGGCCCTGCAGCCCTGTGCCCTGCACCTGAGCCGGGTCCACGCCCTCCGCCTGGGCCATGTTGCGCGCCACGGGCGTCATCGGCACTTCCCAGTCGGTCTGGGTCACGTTTGGTAGGGCTGGTTTCTCTGCTGCTTTTGGGGCTGCCGGTTGGGCTTGGACCGGAACTGCTTCGCCCGGGTCCAAAATGTAGGCGATGACGGTGGCGATGGGCACGGTCTCACCCTCATGCACCAGAATGCCCTGCAGGATGCCTGTGGCCGGTGACTCCACTTCGATGGCCACTTTGTCCGTCTCTATCTCCAGGATCGTCTCGCCCTGCTTGACTTCATCCCCTTCTTGTTTCACCCATGTGCCCACGGTGCCACTCTCCTGGTCCATGTCCACTTTGGGCATAATCACTTCTACAGCCATCTCACACCTTGCCCTGCACGATCTCGCGCGCTTTCTCCACGATGTTCTCTACCTGCGGTACGGTGTTGTATTCTAAGGTCCTGTTGTACGGTATGGGCATATCTTTGCCCGCCAAACGCACGATGGGCGCATCCAGATAGCCGAAGGCTCTGCTCTCGGCGATGACGGCCGCCAGTTCACCGCCGAAGCCGCCCGTCTTCACCGCTTCATGCACGATGAGCACTTTGCCGGTCTTGATCACGCTGTCCACGATGGGTTTCTCATCCAATGGTCGCAGGGTGCGCGGGTCGATGACTTCGATCTCTATCCCTTCTTCGGCCAACTGTTCGGCCGCTTCCAGTGATTTCTTGACCATGATCGAGGTGGCCACGATGGTCAAATCTTTCCCTTCGCGCTTGACCTCAGCCTGTCCCAAGGGAATGGTGTACGGTTCTTCGGGCACGGGTCCTTTGGTCTTGTAGAGCAGTTTGTGCTCGACGAAGACAACGGCGTTGTTGTCGCGGATAGATGATATCAATAAGCCTTTCACGTCATAGGGGCTGCTGGGCATGACGACTTTGAGGCCCGGGATATGTACAAACCAGTTTTCCAAGCTCTGCGAATGGTGTTCTGCGGCCCCGGTGCCGGAGCCTGCGGGGGTGCGCAGGACCATGGGCACGGTGGCGTTGCCGCCAAACATGAAGCGCAGTTTTGCGGCCTGGTTCACCAGCTGTTCCGAGGCCAGGGTCAGGAAGTCCATGAACATTATTTCGGCAATGGGCCGCATGCCCACGAGCGCGGCCCCGGTGGCGGCGCCGGTCAGACCCAACTCGGTGATGGGGGTGTCCAGGATGCGCTGCGGTCCAAACTGTTCCAGCATGCCGAAGGTGGCCCCGAATGCTCCGCCGTAGGCGCCGATATCTTCTCCAATCAGGAATACTTTTTCATCCCGTTCCATCTCCTGCGTCATCGCTTCGCGAACGGCTTCCAGGTAGGTGATCTCTCTCATGGTGCGTATACCCCTTCTAATATGTCTTCTACGCGCGGTTCTGCGCTCGCTTCGGCGAACTGCCTTGCGGATTCGATGGCCGCATACCCTTCTTTCTCAATCTGCTCTAGCTCTTCTTCGCTGAACAGACCTTCGGCAATAACCACTTTGCAGTAGCGTCGGATGGGATCTTTTTCCTGCCACTCTTCAATCTCTTCCTGGCTGCGGTAGCGGTTGCGGTCGCTCTTGCTGTGCCCGCGCCAGCGGTAGGTGTTGTTGACGATCAGCGAGGGGCCGTTGCCGACTCGCGCGTGGTCGACGGCCGTCTGCACGGCGGCTTTGACTTCCAACAGGTTGTTGCCGTCGGTCGAGGCGCCCGGCATGCCGTAGTTCTCGGCGAAGCCTGCCAGCCGTTCGCTGGTGGTCCAGCTGCGGGCCGGGAAGCTCATGGCGTACTGGTTGTTCTCGCAGATGAAGACCACGGGCACCTGGAACAAGACGGCCAGAATCATGGATTCGTGGAAGGCGCCGGTCGAGGCCGCGCCGTCGCCGAAGAAGGAGAGCAGCACGCGGTTGTCGCCGCGCTGCTTCAAGCCAATGCCTACGCCCACGGCCATGGGCAGGCCGCCGCCCACGACGCCGTTGGCGCCCAGGTTGCCGCCGGCCACGTCGGCGATGTGCATGGAGCCGCCCCGTCCACGGCAGTAGCCCACTTCTTTGCCGTAGAACTCGGCCATCATCAGGTTCAGGTCGGCACCTTTGGCGATGCACAGGCCGTGCCCCCGGTGGTGGCCCAGGATGTAGTCATCTGGTTCCAGTGTGCTGATCGAGCCGATGGCGGACGCTTCCTGCCCGATGCTCAGGTGCATCGTGCCATGGATCTTGCCCAGCATATAGCTCTTCTCCGCCTGCTCCTCAAAGGCCCGCGTCTCATACATGAGCCGCAGCATTTCGGCCGCTTCGGTTTTGGTTACGGTTGTGGTTGACCTCATAGTTTGCTCCTTTGGGGGTTACAAGTACCAGGTTACATGGTTGGATTCTTATGTATCTTGTAACCCGTAAATTTTTTCTTGCTACTCTTTCGTCGATTCCGGTAACAGATTTTCTAAATCAAAATGAGGACCGGGAATGATTCGCGTCGAAATCACCTGCCCGATACGCGAAGCGGCGCTGCGCCCCGCTCCCAGCGCGGTACGCACGGCACCAACATCCCCGCGAACCATCACGGTGACATAGCCGCCGCCAATGGCGCGCTTGCGCAGCAAAACGACATTCGATGCCTTAGACATCGCGTCCGCCGCTTCTACGGCAGCAACCAGGCCTACCGTTTCGATCATGCCCAGCGCTTGTGTCCCAATTCCCTCAATTTGGTCATTATTGGCCATCGTATCATTCCTTAGCTTCTCTATCTCTTGCTTTCTCTCTCTCTACCGCTCTCTCTGACTGTCTTCCGACCTATCGTCTACCTTATTCTTGGCTCACGCCCCTCGAGACTCTCAACAGCCGCAATAGCCGCATCGCGTGATTGGCTAACCGCCGATTCGCTGCCGGAGATCATCAAACGGCCGTTTGCCCCTGATGACACATAGTGATTAAGCGTAATATGGGCCGCTTTCTCCGCCTCATTGGCGGCCAGGACAATATAAGCCGCCGGCTGCACCTCTATGACACAGAAAGTTTGCGAGGCCAAGACCAGCCCACCCGCATTGCGCGCATTGATCAGCTGCGCTTGATAGGCGTCAATCCCGCTGGTCATATTCGCCGAAAGCACCTTGGGTCTGAGCCGGTCTGTTTCGTCCAGATTCATAGATTCCAACGCTTTTTGACCTGTGTACTGCACCGCTTCCTGGTGGCTGGAATGAATTTCCAGAAAACCATACTCGCGGCCCATATTCAAGTAGCCCGGCTTGACGTCCGTTGTTTTGAGGGCGATATCCATCACCCGGTACACTTCCGCCGCCGGTGAGACCTCAATATAGATCTGCGCATCGCCAACCACTGGGATCATGCCCAGGGTGCGTTTGCCGGTAAAAGCAGCATACTGCGGCTGCATGGAATCTACCATCACATAGGTTCGTAGTTGCATCGCTTCTTCCTCTAAGAACCCCGGTCGTTTCTTCAAAACTGGGGTTCTAGTCGTTATTTATTAGTCTGTCGCCAGCCTGACAACCTGCACACCATCGGGCAGGATTTTCTCCACATTGCCATGTGGCCGGGCGATGACATGCACAGTCACCAGTTCGCCCGCAGCCTTCGCCGCTGCCGCCCCGGCATCCACGGCGGCGCGCACAGCGCCAATCTCTCCACGTACATAGACGGTGATATAGCCGCCGCCTACCTCTTCCTGCCCATAAAGCTGGACATGGGCGGTCTTAACCATAGCGTCCGCCGCTTCGATCGAAGCCACCAGGCCTCTAGTTTCAATCATGCCCAAGGCGTTTCCGGGAAAATTTGTGGTCATTGCCACCCTTCCTTCCTTAAATCCTAGCGAAATTCATTCATGACGCCTTGCGCTACCGTGAGTGCATTGCGCGTTTCAACACCGTGCCCCAGCCGGTTCAAAGCCAGTCCCGTGGTCGCCAACAGGCCTACAACAGAAGGCGTATTCAAGCGATGCAGGGCGCCTACATCAAGATAAAAAGTGTCTGGCGCCGTCCAGCCAACGGCCGTGGTGTCGGAAGCATCCAAACCGGCCGAAATCTGCTTTACCAGCGTCTGCCCATCGATACCACGCGGCACCATGATTTCGGTCACGGTTCCGTGGCAGAAACGACCCGGCGCATCACAGCCTGGGCAGTCACGGCCGTCCACGGTCAACTGCAGCCCCATCTCACTCACACCCCAACGCACAGCCTTGGCCGCCTGGTCGGAGAGCGAGTGAGCGGTGGTTGCTCCGCCGCCAAAGTATTTATTGATCTCCGACCGGAAAAGGCGCGCCGTTGCCGCCGGATCCGGCGTCTCACGAATAGCCCGGCCAATAATGAAAACAGAGATGTCAACGCCTTGGAAGAAGGAGATCATTTCCAAGCCCAGACCACCAGCAACCGAGATCTTAAAGCCCATGCTGATCAGCTCTTGGATAATAGCCCGGTCCTGCGGTTCCCACAGGCGGGAGGTATTTCCTTCATCCCAACCGCGATGGTAAACCATGCGTTCCATGCCAATGCTGCGCCATTCGCGCGCGCGGGCCAAAATATCGCGGATACCGGTCAGCTCGATAATCGCTTCTTTTCCAGGCCGGGAATTGGCCTCTTCAAGCGCGAGCTTCACAGTAGCCAAAGGCGCAGCCCCCAACACCGTCATCCAGTCAGCGCCGGCGTCGAAACAGATCTTCGCCTCCAGACCCCCAACATCGGGCGACTTCACATCGGCCAAAATGATATTGTCCGGGCATATCTCGCGCACCGCAGCCACAGCGTTCATGCCTTCAGCCTTGGTCAGCGGTGTGCCAATCTCAATAGCCTCTACCTCATTATGTACAAGCTGGGCCATGGCCAAAGCGGGAGCAAGCTCCACATAGTCTAAAGCGAGTTGGATAAGTGGGATTTCTGCCATGAAGGTCTCCTAAGATAGTTCAGTAGTTCATTAGTTCAGCAGTCATGTCGTCGTTCTTCGTTTTTTCCGTTTTCTGTTTTCTGTTAACTCTCCACCCTTCTTCCATCTGTTCCCGCAGCCATCCTCTGGCTTCGGTAGCAATTTCTGTAGCATTGGGAAAGTTTTCCGTCCAAAGCTCCAAAACAACCGGGCCTTGAAAACCCATTTGAGCCAAAGTAGTAAAGGAGTCCACAAAGGGCACAACGCCTTCTCCAGGGGGAACGTAGCGCAGTTGGCCAATCATTGTGTCTTTAACATGCAGGGCGGCAATATGCCCCTGCGCCAATTTCAGTTCCGAGATCACATCCAGCCCAGCAAAAGCCAGGTTGCCGATATCGGCGTAAAGCTGGAACCAAGGGGAGTTGAAATAGTCGACATATTCCATCGCCCGGCCAATGGAATTAATTTGAATGTCCCAGTTTTCTAGGGCCAGCATCACGCCCGATCCCGACGCCTTCTCGAATGCCTTACCCATGCTCTGCAAAAAACGGCCGCGGCTGGCATCGTCTCGCTCTTCATAATAATTTTCGGCTCCGGCAACGAGGATAATGCGTATGCCCGTGTCTAAGGCCAGATCTATCGCTTTGGCGAAAATATCCACTCCTTTTTGCCGTCGTGCGGTTGATGCACTGCCCAAGGCATAGCGGCGATGGGAGCTGAGACTCATCGACTGCAAGGGCACGCCCGTTTCGCGCACCGCCTGTCGCAGCATCGCCCGCTCACTGGCGCTCCAGTCCAATCTGGCAATACGGCTGTCACTGTCGTCGATCGACATCTCCAGAAAATCGTAACCTGCCTCTGCGGCTGTTTCAAGCCTTTTTTGCCAGGTCAGATGTGCCGGCAGCGCTTTTTCATAAAGTCCAACGGGAATAGCAGATAGGTCAGATTTCCAACTTGGCATAAGGCTTGAAATCAATCCAAGAAACGACACTATTTTGATAAACTCACATATGTGAATTACCGAATCACATATGTGAGTTTATGTTACCGTAGAATAGACCGAAAGTCAAGAGCTATTTCCTATATAAGAAGGAAGCCGTTATCTACGGCTAACTGGGAATGGGAACTAGTACTCTGTTATTCCAAAGGTTGAAAAATCATCATCAGTCTGTCATACCTGCTCAGGGAGGTATCCACTCTTATGGAATCCCGCCTGCGCCGGAATGACATGCATCTAGCAATCTCTCAATTCAACTTAACAAAGCATTGGGAACTGGGGGTTTTCTATTCCAAATTGGCGTGCCGTGCGGACATCTGCTGTTCGTCAATATCTAAGCGCCCCATCAGGCCCAAGACCAGCGCATCCCCCACGATTAGCAGTGCCTGTTCAAACAGCGTGCCCATGGGCTGCACCGACGCTGGACGGTCTGCGGCTGCCGGGTTTTTTAACAATGGAGCCGGAATGATCAGGCAGCATTCGGCCAGATCCGCCAGGGGAGAATCTTCTGTCGTGCTGATTAAGAGGAGCGTCGCTCCTCGATGGCTCGCTCGCTCTGCATGCACCAAAAGGCTGGCGGTTTTGCCCGAACCCGATCCAATAATCAACAAGTCGCCAGCGCCAATGCTTGGGGTCGTGGTATCACCAACCACATGGACTCGCTTTCCCAGGTGCATGAGCCGCATGGCGAAGGCACGCATGCACAAACCGCTCCGCCCAGCTCCAGACACGAAAATTCGCGCAGCCTTTGCAATCATCGTTTGCGCTTCAATCACGCTTTCAACTGCCACCCCACTGACACAGACCGACAGTTCAGCCGTAATCTGCTGCACAGCCCGATGTATTGAGGCTTCACTTTCAGCCGTCATGATTCATTTCCAGGACAACTTTGCCGCGCGTGTGCCCTTGATACACATGTTCATGAGCCTGCGCTGCCTCCGACAGTGGGTAAACAGCCTCCACATGGGGCAGCAGTGCACCCTGCTCAACCAAATCGGCGATCTGCGCCATCTGCTCGCCACTTGGAGCAACCAGGATAGCGCGGGAACGCACGCCGAACTTTGCGGATGTTTCCCGGTCGGGCTCTCCCAGAATTGAAACGAGCAAACCGCCGGGTTTTAGAACAGACCAGGAACGCTGACGCGTCTCACCGCTCATCGTATCCAAAACAACATCAACAGCGCCCGCCACATCCTCGAAACGCTGCGCCTGGTAATCAATGACCTGGTCCACACCAATCTCAGCTAAAAAGTTCCCGTTTCGCTTAGAGGCCGTTCCAATGACAAATGCCTGCTTCCATTTGGCCAACTGCACTGCCACGTGTCCAACGCCGCCAGCGGCAGCATGAATAAGGATCCGCTGGCCCGCCTGCAAGTCCGCCACCTCAAAAAGCGCCTGCCAGGCAGTCAACGCAACCAGAGGCAGTGCGGCGGCCTGCGCATGGCTGATCCCTTCTGGTTTGTGCGCCACTTCCGCCGCTGGAAGCGCAGCATAGGAGGCATAAGCAGCACCCACCGCGGGAAAATGGGGCATGCCAAAGACCGCATCCCCAACTGCGAAGCCGCTGGTACCTGGCCCAAGCGCTTCCACGACTCCTGAGATATCCCAGCCCAAAATCAAAGGGAAATGGTCCTCCCCATATAGTCTGGCCACCCCGCGACCGGCGCGGGTTTTCCAATCCACGGGATTCACGCCCGCAGCCAGCACCCGCACCAGCAGTTCGCCTTCCCCTGCTTCCGGGCGCCTAACTTCTTCCAGCTTCAGAACCCCCGCCGCACCATATTGATGAATTTGTATTGCCTTCATTATCCTGCTTAGCCCATAAACGACTTGGCCACGGAAGCGGCCTGGCTGGCATCAGGGGCATATCCATGAGCACCAATGCGCTGCGCGTATTCCTGCGTTACGGGCGCACCACCGACCATGATTTTTACATTTTCCAAGACGCCCGCTTCGCGCAGGCTGTTGATGGTCAGTTCCATCATAGGCATGGTCGTCGTCAGCAGTGCCGACATAGCCACAATCTGCGGCCGATCGTTACGAACGGACGCGACGAATGCATCCGGATTAACATCGACGCCCAGGTCGATCACTTCAAATCCGGCCCCTTCGAACATCATTGAAACCAGATTCTTACCGATATCATGCAGGTCTCCCTTTACCGTTCCGACGACGATTTTGCCCACCGGCTCTATACCAGATTCAACCAGATATGGCTTTAGCACCGCCAACCCGCCCTGCATCGCGCGCGCCGAAATAAGCATCTCAGGCACAAAATAGTCGCCGTCTTCAAAAAGACGGCCGACTTCAGTCATGGCTGGAATCATGCCTTCCTGTAATATTACCCCTGGCTCAACACCGGCATCCACGGCGGCCTGAACATAACCGGGTGTCTCTCCCATCTCACCCTCAAGAATTGCTTCGTACAGAGGTTCTAGAATTGCCTTCATCGGTCTCTCCTTTCGTGCATTGGCCTTTGGCTGTTTTCTATGCCTTTCTGCTTATCTTTTTATTACCAGGAAACTGGCCATTAATGGCAACAATATTGTGCAGAATTCCCAAAACGCTTGAATTTAGCTGTCACTATTTGTTGACAACTGAAATTCTTTCCTGTGAAATAACATATGTGAAATTGACTTTCACATATGGGAACTTTAGCGTATCAGGCCTTCTGAGTCAAGCGAGAATTTTTCTCTTGGACCGAGATTTTTTGGTCAGAAATAGACCGGATGTACGTTTTTCAATTGCAGAAAAGGAAGATTGGGTTTATGGACTTCAGAGAACTCTTGCGCCCTCGTCCGTTCATTACTGCCATGCAGCGCGTTAAAGCCGCTAGACCGTGACACGCCGTGTCCGCCGAGCGGCTTTTTTTTATGCAAAGTTCTAGCAGCATCGTGGGTAACGATTCGGAAATAGGAGCAGCCGTGGGAGGAAGCTCCGCTTCCGGCAAATAATAGAAAGCCCGCATCCACTTGAACCGCGGGATTGATAACCTAACCGGTTAAAAGGAGATCGTAATGAAAGGAAAGAGTAAACTGCTTTTGGTTTTGATCGGCATACTGCTGCTTGTTTTGATGGTGGCGTGTGGCGGGGACCAGGCCGCAGAAGAACCCGCCGAAGCGGAAGCGCCGGCAGAAGCGGAAGCGCCAGCAGAAGCGGAAGCGCCAGCAGAAGCGGAAGCGCCAGCAGAAGCGGAAGCGCCAGCAGAAGCGGAAGCGCCAGCAGAAGCGGAAGCGCCAGCAGAAGAAGAGGAAGCCCCGGCAGAGAAAACCGACATTGTTATTGGCAAGATCCCGATCACCATGGAACATGGTTATCATCAAGGACACGTCAAGCACTTGATTGATTACGCCGATAAAGAATACGGCGTGACTGTCAATGTCATTGACGGCGAGTTCAGCTCCGATACGGCCATGAGCGCGGTCGAAACCTTCATCGCCCAAGGCGTGGACGGCATTTTGCTGCACTCCACAGATGAGAAGGTCATCGACCAGATGGTCGAAGAAGCGCACCGCGCCGGCATCCCCATTTCTACGTTCTATATCCCCACAGCCTCGCGCTCAGTCCCCCACCTTCAGATTAATGAGGCCAAGACCTCCTTCGAGATGGGTGCAGCGGCCGCAGAGAAATGGACGGAATGGTATCCTGACATTCCGATTAAGATCGGCGTCATTGATTTCCTGACCATCCCCATTGTCCAAGAACACCGCACCGGCCCCTTCATCGAAGGCGTCATGTCTGTGGCCCCAGATGCTGAGGTTGTTAGCAAGCTCGAGGGTGGCGGCAATATTCAAAAAGCAATGGAAACGATGCAGGACATGCTGCAAGCCCATCCAGAAGTGAACGTGGTCTATGGCGCCAATGCCGACCATGCCCTTGGTGCTCTCGCAGCCCTGAAGAATGCAGGCCGGGGCACGGCCGTTGACGGCAAAGTCGACACCGAAATCGTCGTCAGCACCGATGCCACCGAAGCGGAACTGCTTGAGGTCTTTGACCCCTCATCGGCCCTGAAGATCACCCAGGGTCTGCAGCCGGCGATCAACGCCCAGGCAGAAGCTGACCTGATCATGCAGATAATTAACGGTGAGGTGCCCTTTGACGAATGGCTGAATGTCGACACCTTCGACAAATTCATCAGCTTCTACGACACCCCCATTGACGAAGCGACCGAGTTCTTGAGCTACCAATACTTCTCAGAAGTAGATTTGGAAGAAGCGATTTCCAATAAGTAAATGGGGTAATGTGATTAATTGAAGACAGCGGAGGCTCTTGCTTGCCAGGAAAGCCTGGGCAAGAGCCTCCACTTTTAGCAACCATAATGATGGGATAGCTGATGGTATGACAAACAGCGACTTACAACTCCAGAAAGAAAAACCAGACAAGGTCGGAAGCAGATATTACAATCTAGACCTGCAGCTGTTGGTTCTGGTAGCCATTCTATTTGGCGTGGTGGTAATATCGTCTTTACTAACCCCAAATTTCTTGATCTACCCCAACCTAATAAATGTCCTCACCCAGGTTGCCATTGTGATGCTGATCGGGTCAGCAGCCGTCTACCTGATGATTTCAGGCAACTTTGACCTTTCCGTCGGGGCGATTGTGGCATTTACAGGCGTCATGCACGCCTATATGAGCAAGGCTGGGATTCCCACATCCACCTCATTCCTATTGGCCATCGGCATAGGCGCCATATTCGGAATCCTCAATGGGGTGCTCGTCACTAGTTTGAACATCACGCCGGTTATTGCCACTCTGGGCACCATGTATGTCGCCCGTGGCCTGGCCTTCATCGTCGCTTATTGGGACGGAGGCGCGAATATCAACTCCGGTCTACCCTTGGACTTTGCCGAATTCGGGACAAGAATGATCGGCACGGTGCCCATGTACCTGATCGTCATGCTCTTAATCGTCCTTTTCTTTGGGACCGTATTCGCGCGAACCAATATCGTCAAGTACGCCTTTGCTATCGGGTCTAATAAAACCGCCGCCCTGCTCTCCGGCGTCAAGTATGGCCCAGTCGTCCTACTGCTCTATGTGCTCGTCGATGCCTTGGCCGGCCTTTCAGGGGCCACGGTCGCCTCCAGAATCGTCACCGGCGCCCCGAAAGTTGGCGTGAATCTCGAATTCGACGTCATCGTGGCCATCGTTCTTGGCGGCACCAGCATCTATGGTGGTGAAGGATCTTTTTGGGGCATGATCTTGGGCGCTTTGATCGTCGGATTTGTGGGCAATACCTTGAACCTCCTTGATGTCCCATTCTTCTATCAATTCGTCCTGAAAGGCCTGATCCTCGTTGGAGCAATTCTTCTGTCTCGAAAGATTAAAGAAAGGTTTACCTAAAAACCATGTCGAACACAGAAAACATCCTAGAAATAAAAAACATTGTCAAGCATTTTCCTGGCGTCGTGGCCCTGGACAATGTTAGTTTTGATATTCGGCGCAATACCGTGCACTGCATTGTTGGTGAGAATGGGGCCGGTAAGTCGACGCTGATCAAGATATTAACCGGGGCAGAAAGCCGCACGTCAGGGACGATTCTCTTTGATGGAAAAGAGTTCACGCCCCGGAGCACGCGCGAAGCGATGCACTCAGGCATGAGCGTCCTCTTTCAGGAACTAAACGTGGTCGATCAACTCTCAGTTGAAGAAAACTTGAGCCTTGGCAAAGAGAAAAACCGCTTTGGATTCATCCAGAAAGACTCCCAGGTGATCGAGAAAATCTATTCTGTTCTTCAGCGCCTCGATCCGACCATCAATCTTGATCAGAAAGTGGCTGATTTAAGCGTTGCCCAAAAACAGGTCATCGAAATCGCCAAAGCGATATCATCCGACTCGGGCATCATCGTTATGGACGAGCCAACGGCGGCGATTACGGAAGACGAAGTACGCCGCTTATTTGCCATCATCGAGAACCTGAAAGAGAGCAATGTAACCGTTATTTATATTTCCCACCGGCTCTCAGAGGTCTTCAAGATCGGGGACACGGTCACTGTTCTGCGCGATGGGCAGATGATCGATACCCAGTCGATCAAGGATCTGACGAAAGAAAGAACAGATGCAGAATCAAGGGCAGAACTGATTCGCATGATGTTGGGCAAAGTTGTTGTCGAACATTACGTGCCCAGCGAGATCGATAAATCAAAGACAGTCATTGAACTCAAGAATGTCTCCACCAATGTGCTGACAGATATCAGTTTCAAGGCCTATAAGGGTGAAATTCTTGGTTTTTACGGGTTGATTGGTTCAGGAAAAACTGAAATTGCCAGGGCGATCTATGGGGTCGATGAGCGTATTGGCCAGCTGAAGGTCAACGGGGTCGAAAAGGATTTCAAAGATCCGCAAGAGGCGATCCGCAGTGGGGTGGCTATGGTCCCTGAAGAACGAAGGACGGAGGGTTTGTTCATCAATTTGGCCATCAAAGAAAACATTCCGCTCATGAATATGGCGACCATTTCCAAAAACGGCTTCTACAGTCCGCGGAAAGAACGTCAGGTCGCCAGGAATTTTATTGACGTGGTCAATATCATCGCCAGAGATGAAGATCAGATGGTGGCCAAGCTCAGCGGCGGCAACCAACAGAAAGTCGTTTTATCGAAATGTCTTAATGCAGATACGGGCATTCTGCTCATGGACGAACCAACGCGCGGGGTGGATGTTGGCGCCAAACAAGAAATCCATAACATCATCCGCGAATTATCGAACGAAGGAAAGACGATCATTGTCTTTTCCTCGGAACTTCCGGAAATACTCAATTTATGTGACCGGATCATTCTGCTCTACGAGGGTGAAATAAAGCAAGTCATTGATAATGGAGATGATGTAGATAGTCAAGAAATTATGCATATCGTGAGCGGTGGAGTGACCAGTTAACATGCCAGAATCAAAAAAGAAACCTTTCTTCATGAGAAGCACCCTGCATAGATATGTCCTGCTGGGGATATTGCTCGCTGTCGTTCTCGTCCTGACCTCGATCAACAACCGATTTATACGCCCAGCCAATATCATATTTATCTTGCGGCAGAGCTCATTCGTCATTATGACAGCCTGTGCTGTGACGCTGTTGATGGTTGCCGGCGACATCGATCTTTCGATCGGCAGCACATTGGCCCTTTCCGGCGTAGCCTATGCTTTTTTCGCCCAGGTGGGGCTTCCCATCCCGGTAGCTATCATCTTGGCCGTCCTGGCTGGCGCCTTCGTAGGACTGCTGAATGGCATCATGGTGGTCAGACTGAAGATAACCGCTTTTATCGCCACATTGGGAACTATGTACGCGGCCCGGGGCTTGACCTATATCATCACTGATGGCCTGGTCATCCGCGATGGGCTGCCCGATTCCTTTGGATTCTTGGGACAAGAATATGTTGGCCCTTTGCCGGTATCGCTCATTATCCTGACCATCGTCGTCACTGTATTTATCGTCCTTGAGAAAAAGTCGCTCTTGGGCAAGTATTCCATTGCCGTCGGCGGGAACCGCATGGCAGCGACACTCTCAGGGATAAACTCCGGCGCGGTGACCATGGCCCTCTATGTTATCGTCGGCCTGATGGCGGGGTTAAGCGGGGCGATGATGGCTTCACGCCTCGGTGTGGGCGATCCCAATATCGGCGTTGGCTTTGAGTTCGCCGTAATTATCGCCGTTGTCTTGGGCGGCACAAGTCTGGCTGGCGGGGAGGGCACCATTATCGGCTCGATCATTGGTGCGCTGATTGTCGGCGCCTTGGGCAACGGGTTGAAGCTGCTCAATGTCTTCACCTTTTATCAAAATGTTATGTTGGGAATTGTTTTGGTCCTGGCGGTCATTCTGGGTACCCAGTTGAAGGCCGATTGGGGCAAAAGAAAGCTAAGGAGAGCTGCACAGAAATGAAAAAACTAAAACCAAAGAAGCTGACAGATGACAATTTCAAGCCATATGGCTGGGTCTTGAAGAAGCCGGACAGAGAGGTGGACATTGAAGGGCCTCAATTAAGATACTGGCATCATACGGTCGATTTATCTAACTTGAATGGCATGGGCATGATGGGCTTTATGCAGGTCAAAAGGATTCCCATCATCCTTGATACGCTGGATGTTCTCTTCAACTCCATCGAAATGTACATTTCACTTGACGCTAAACCGAGTATTGTTTTTGTAGCGCCAGGCAAGTCAGATTCCCCCAAGGAACCCGATTTTACGGCCATCGAAGCTTTCTATATGGAAGGGGGCGAAAGCGTCATCGTTGACCAGGGCATCTGGCATTGGACCCCGTTTCCCTTGACTGAAACGGCAGATTTCGCCCTGGGATTGAAGAACAACGTAATTTTGCAGGATGGGAATGAATTTTCCGTCAATGATGACGAAATTCTGTATTTTACTTTACCAGAGCCGGTAGGCATCGAGGTATAGAGACAGTTAAAGGAGTTCTACAATGGGTTTAATGGAGAAATTTAGCTTAGAAGGAAAGACCGTCCTCATCACCGGAGGTTCCAAGGGGCTTGGCAAAGCGGTCGCCTTGGGTTTGGCTGATGCTGGCGCCAATATCGCCATCTGCGCCCGGGGCATTGAGCTGGCTGAAGAAGCAGCCCACGAAATCGCCCAGAAAGGGGTCAAAACGATCGCCGTGCAGACTGATGTGACCGATCCTGAACAGGTGAAAAAGCTGGTTGCCACCACGGTTGCCGAGTTTGGATCGCTTGACGTCGCCTTTAACAATGCGGGAACGGCCGTCGTCTCCCCCGCGGAAGATATGTCCTATGAAGACCTGACCAAGATCATTGATTTGAATGTGGTCGGCCTTTTCGTTTGCTGCCAGGAAGAAGCCAAAGTAATGATCCCGCAGAAAAGCGGATCAATTATTAATATGGCGTCCATGTCGGCGCATGTGGTCAATTTACCCCAGAAGACATCCAACTACAACGCCTCCAAAGCGGCCGTTGTGCAGCTTACCAAGAACCTGGCCGTCGAATGGGCGCCCCACAATGTGCGCGTCAACGTCGTCAGCCCTGGCTATCACCTGACGGAGCTGGCCAAGTCCTTCTCCGATGAACTGATCAATATCTGGCGTGAAAAAATCCCCATGCAGCGCATTGCCGATCCCTCGGAATTGGCAGGGTCGATTCTCTTCCTCGCCAGCGATGCCTCTTCTTACTGCACCGGTATGGAAATGATTATCGATGGCGGTTACACGCTCTGGTAGTGGGATAGTTTGATCATTAGATAGTTGAATTTTCGCAATAGGAGCACGAAAGCGAAAGTGACCGGAAGTCGCCCTCGCTTTCGTGGTCGATTTCGTAAAAGCCCATCCACCCGTTGACCGGTAGATGGGAACTCACTAGAACTAGTTTATGAATAGGGGAATTTTAGATGGCAAAATATTTGGCAGGCATTGACATTGGAACAACCGGCGCCCGCTGCACATTGTTCGATTTGGACGGGGCGATTCTGGCCAACGAATACAGCGAATATGGCGCAACATACCCCAAGCCTGGTTGGGTAGAACAAGATCTGGACGAAATGATCGCCGTCACCTTTGAGGCCAGCAAGGCCGCGATCGCCAAATCAGGTATTAAGGCCGAGGAGATCGCCTCCATCGGTTTTTCCACCCAGCGTTCGGTCACCGTGCCTGTCTACGAAGACGGCCGTAAAGTGCGCCCCATGCTCTCCTGGCAGGATGCGCGCACCAATGCCGAAGTGGAAGATATGCTCGAGCTGATCGATGCCGAAAGCTACTACGCCATTTCCGGAATGCCCATGGGCACCACCTGGAACGTCACAAAAATGCTCTGGATGCGCAAGAATGAGCCGGAGTTGTTCCAGCAGACCTTTAAATTTGTGCAGGTCCAAGACGCCGTCCTGAAGGCATTTGGCGCCGAGGATTTTTACACCGACACCAGTGACATGTCCATGTACGGATTATGGGATGTAGAAAACCTGCGCTGGAGCGATAAACTGCTCGAACTCTTCGATTTCACCCCCGACATGATGGGCAAACCATTGCCTCCTGGCACAAAAGTGGCGCAGGTTTCTCCCGACATCGCGGCCAAGACTGGTTTCGCCGTGGGCACGCCTATCTGTGTCGGCGCAGGTGATCAGAACTGCGGCGCGGTAGGCATGGGCGCGGTCCGGGGCGGAATGGTCACGGTCAATCTGGGTACCGGAGGCCTGATTGCCCTTTCCGCCGATCGCTATATCCCCGGGTCCGGGGGCATGATGATCAGCAATCATGCCGTACCCGGCATGTGGCAGGTGGAAGGTCTGTCAAATGCGTCCGGCAGTGCTTACCGCTGGTTCCGAGACACCGTCGGTAAATGGGAAAGGAAAAAAGGAAAAAAGAAGAAGCGCAGTCCCTTTGACTACCTGAACAAACAAGCAGAAAAAGCAGTTCCAGGCAGCAAGGGTTTGCTCTTCTTGCCCTATCTGGGAACCGCGGCCACGCCGCGCTGGAACGCCAACGCGCGCGCTTGTTTCATCGGTATGTCCTTCGCCCACGGCCGTCCCGAAATGGCCCGCGCCGTCATGGAAGGCGTCGCCCTGGAAATGCGCGACATCATCGACGTCTGGCTGCAGGCCGGCGTTGAAATCACCACCCTGCGCCTGGGCGGCGGCGTTACCAAATCCCCGGTTTGGAACCAGATTCAGGCCGACGTTTACGGCCGTCCCGTGCAAACCTTGAAAATTGGCGAATCGACCGTCCTCGGTGCGGCCATCCTCGGCGGTGTCGGCGCCGGCGTGTTCAGCTCTATCCAAGAAGCGACAGACAAAATGGTCGAAGTCACCAATACCATCGAGCCCAACATGGCCAACCATGCCGTCTACGAAGATATGTACGACGCCTACGTCAAAGCCTACAAAGGCCTCGCCAGCAGCGGCGCCTTCGATCAACTGGCTAAAGTCCAGACGCAGTAATCACGGCGCTCGCAATAAAAGCGCAGCATAAAGAGCATTTCGTTAAAAAAGCTCCTGCCTTAACCGGCAGGAGCTTTTCATATTTGGGTCAATGACCGCCATGAACCATCTAGGCGGTTCTGAGCGGGCGCCCAGTGCCCTCGCCAGAAATGGTAAAAGTTATGCTCTTCACCTTGGCCGCGACAGATCTGCTTTGGGGCTGGATGGTCCATATGGTGAAAGGGGTCGGCTTGAAAACCAGCTGCGCAAAGCGAGTATAAACAGCGCCCTTCAAATGGCTCACACCTTGTTCGTCATAGGTAATCATCTTCGAGAAAGGGTCGGCCGTAAATCTCTTGACCTTGCCATCAACCGTGCGATCCAGGTAAGTGCCGCTCGTCATGACCGATATATAGGGTGAATCGATCCGTTGGCCTGACTGATCCTTCAGTTCAACTTCTATTTCATCAATGCGCACCCGAGCCAACAAGGCCAAGTCTTCGTTATCAAGACCGATATGCACAATGAGATTTCCATCTTTGGTGCGGTTTTGATCGCTGATATGTAGATTGATCGCCTTATTTTCCAACGGGACCGGGGTAGGCTCCATATCTTCCAAGGCTAGTTTGTAGCCTGAGACCCGCAAACAGCCGTCGTGGAACTCATCGACAGTGGCCGTGATCGGCGGAATCTCTACTGGAGTATCGGCCAATGTGAAATAACTGATCGCCTTTTGGTATTTTTCAAGCTCCAAGGTGACCCCACGCTTGGAGTCCAACATCTGACCAAACGCGGCTAGTTTGAGCTGCTCAATTATATTCTTTTCGAGGACCAGCGTACCGGAATAGGATTCGGTCAAGTCCACGGCGGCTTGAGCCGCGCGCGTGCGCAGCTTCGCTTCAGCCAAAGCATCGGCGGCAGCGGCCACGGCAAGCTTGGCCGAACAGAAGGCCTCGGCGCCGATAATCAGTTTCTGCATAGAAACTCGGAACTCTGACCCGTGTTTTATCTCATTGATCAGTTTCTTATTGGTATCAAATACGTCATCGACCGCGACCTTGAGCGTTTCCCAGATCTGTATTCCTCCGGTGACGACATTGAGGCCGCTCAGCGGTGCCAGGTTGAATGTCGCGCTGAGATCGTTATCAACCGCCCGCAGCGTGTCATTGGCCATATCCTGCAGTTGATCGGCCGTTTTGCCTACCTGCTTTAGCCGCTGAACACTTTCGGCGACATCACCTGCGGCCTTGCCCACCCCACCTAATCCACCGGCAATATCCTTAACGCCGCTGTCGCCCCCTCCACGCTTTGCTGCACCGCCTTCCGCGCCCGTTTCGCCCGCGGTCGATCCTTCAATTTGCTCGATTTCTCCAGCGCCCTCAATCTGTTCCGCTTCACCCGCGGCTCCTGCTTCACCGGCAGCTCCTGCTTCACCGGCAGCACCGGCCCCGCCTCCTGCCCCTCCGGCTGCAGCCAGTTTGCCAATTTCAACGCCGAGATTGACGATGCTCATTGCCAGCTTAAAGCTGGCGTCTATGGTCTTTCTACGCCTCCAGGTGTCGATGCCCGAAAGAAACAGTTTTTGGGCATGTTGAAATTCAATATCCAATGCGTTCTGCTGCTCTGTCGCTGCTTTAAGCGCCTCCTTTGCTTGATCCCATGCTGCTTGAGAATTTTGCTGCAGTCCTTCGGACAGCGCGGCTTGGTTCTCCTTAAGCGCTACGGTCAACTTAGCCTTGTCCAGCCACTTGGCATCAGTGAAATCCATGTCGATCCAATCTTTATAATCTTTGTTGCGCGCCAATAACAGTTTCAGGCGGTCATTGGCGGCTTCCGTATAGACGGTAAAATCGAGCGGGGGCACGACAACCAAGCCATTCATCTTGTTGATAATTAAGCCCAACTGTGTTCTAGCCTGACCAGCCATGATTCGCGTCTGTTCGTTTGCAGCGGCCAAGGCGGCCACCCAGCGCAGCTGATCAATGGCCACATCCGGGTTTGTGCCGGCAATCAGGGTCGCGGCCTGAAAAGTTGTGACGATGGCCAGGTGCAAATGCTCTCCTTGATCCAGATCGTTGACGTGATAAGGCAAGACCCTGCTTTGCGTATCCCAGGGCGCAATATCGAGCTCGCCTTGGTCAGTAAATGAGATCGCGGACGCCGCGCAGCCGGGAAGAACCGTTATCATATGCGTTAACGGATCCGGCTCATTTTCTGGCTGGACAACAACCGCTAATGGAGCCACGGCGCCTGCTGAGCATATCTCCTGCACGACGATCGTTAATCCCTGCCCACTGCCGGCGGCCGTTATCTTTGCTTCGCCTTCAAGTTCAATCCTTCTGGCGAAGATGGTCATGTCCATGCCGGCGGGCAGGTCACCGTCAAGGATGAGGCAGTCGCAGGCCAGATACCACAAATTGTCGGCGGGATCAGGACCCAGCGCTTGAAACTTCTGGTTGATGGTTGACCAGCGGCAGACCAAACCCCGGGCCTCGCCCTGAACGGTCAGTGACGAATCGGCCTGTACTCCCCACCGTCGAAGATTGCTCTCGGAAAATAGTTGTTCCAATTCTGTCACGCTTTGACCTCTTTCACAATCCGTCTGTCATACCTACGCAGGCAGGTATCCACTCTTATGGATTCCCGCCGCAGTTTACCCTCGCGTAGGAGAGGGCGGGAATGACATGCATCTTGCAGTTACATAATTCATATTAACAGAGCACTTGAGCGGCGTTTATTTGTTCTGTTGGGCGAGAATTCGTGCCTTGATTTCACTTAATTCCAACGGTTTTCCTTCGACGGAGATGATGGCATTGCTGGTCATCTGTTCGATCACGGGACTTAAATGTGACCATTTTGCCTGCGCCTGCCGCATATAGTGGCTGATGGAACTGATGGCCGCGAGCCTCTCTTCTTCAAGGCTGGTAGGTTTTAGGGTTCCGTTGACTTTTTCAAATAGATAGTCCAAGCCGTCCGCCACTACCTTCCATCCTTCGCGCAAGGCGTCGGTTTTCTCAAGGGCGATCTCAAGATGGTTCAGAACCCCGGCTAAACTCTTGCTCGCCGTCGAGTCCACGGTATGGATCTTAATGGCCCGATCCAAATCCCCTTGCAAGTTTTCGATTCGTCCCTCGTAATCATCAATGGCATCCAGCGCATCTTCCATCTTATTATAATTGGCATATAACTCGTAGGCAGCCACGGCGCCGCCAATAGGCGTGATCCATCCATAGGAGGGCGTTACTTCCATGGCCAGCACAGCGTCATCATAGTCATCATGATTGCTCTCTAGAATAGTTTGCAGTTTCTTTATTGAGCCTTCTAATTCAGGTCCACCCTGCAGCACATCTATGCTCCCCTCTTTAAGATTTTCATCATTTTCAACCGCCTCTTTGACTGTGCCAACATCTTTCTCGTTCTGTTTTAGTTTGCCTTGGTAATCGAGCAGGTGTTTCTGCACGCCGGCGGCAAGTTGGTCATTGTCGGCGGCGTTGCTCTTTAGATCCGCTAACTCCTCAAGGGCGGAGTCCAAATCCTGGTCGTCGCCAGGCTGGATCAAAGTTTCTATAAAGGTGAAAATGCTATCCTCGCCAGCAGCGTCGGAGGCAAAATCGCTAAGCCCACTGCCAAGATCCGTCATCAGCGTAAAGACTTCTTTCAAGAAATACTGACTCGAATCGTTCAAACCCTCGTAGGCATCTACCATGCTGGAGAACCAAGACATTGAGGTCACGTCCTTTTGTTCCAAGTTCAATTGGCCAAGCAGCAGTTCTTTGGTGTGCGGCAGCCGCAGCCCATAAGTCGCAAAGAGCTGCAAATATACCCAGTTCAAACGTAAACTCGGTTTTTTTCCAGGGACCCCTTTGAGATATGTCTCGAAATTGGCGATTAATTCATCCAGTTCGGCCAGTTTTGTTTCATCGCTCATAATCAATTGCTCCAATCACTGTCCATTTTGTTAAAGCAGAGTCCTTTTCGGTCGAGCTGCGCCTATCGGTCAGCCTTATCAACTGCCCATTCCTACACTTCTTGCGGCAAGTTACAACGCCGGTCATTTCGCCGGAACGGGCGGCATCCTCTGGTCAGCTCCTGCATCTGGCGGGAACGCATCCGACCATGAGAGCAGCTCCTCCATATCTTTACCCAATCGCTTCTTATAGAACTCAGCAGCCGAAATACTCGACGTTTTCTGCTCTTTGGCCAGATCACGGCGCGCCTTTTCCAGATCCTTTTTGATCTTGATGGCCAGATTTTCCAAGGTGGCCACATCGGCGTCCAAATTCTGTAAGACCGTCAATTCCTGATCGACCAGCGGCACGAGTTCCTCGTCACGCCGTTTTTTGGCCACTTGCTCATCTTTATCCTCTTCCAGACCATCTATCCGCTTGTAGATCCGCGCTCTCTCCGCATTGTCTCCGTCATCCAGGCCAAAGGGATCGGACCCGCCAAATGGGTCGGGGATATCAACTGTAATTTTGTTATTGAGTTGGTCCAACCAATTTCCTTCATTCACTTTTTCAAGTTCAATCCGCGCTTTCTTGATTTTGCGCTGAATCCTACGTTTCTCGCCTTCATCCGCGTCAATCCGCTTTTTCAAAACGTTGCGCGCGACCAAGACTTCGCCAATCGTCTCATCCGTCTTTACGTCTAAATCGGTCGCGGCATTCCTAAAAGACTTGGCATCATCAACGGTAGAATCTACCTGGAATACAAGAGTTGCAATCTCACGACCTGTTTCCTCATCTGACGGTTCCTCGTTTAGATGACTCCAAAGTTTTGCCAATACATCTATGTCTGTGCCCAATGTATGGGCGCGATCTGAGGCGGAACGTCCCGCTTCATACAGATCATCAAATTTCACCGGAAGCGACTCAAACTCCTTTTCCACCACTTTTTCGGTCGGCAAGAAATTATCCAATTCCTGGATCGCCTTTTTCGCTTCTTTATGAGTATTCTTTTTCATTTTCATAACTTGATCCTCTAAACTCCATTGGCCAGAACAAAGAAGATATTTCCGGTATGTGATGTCACAAGATTCAAAACTTAACTATGGGTGGCCATGTGATCTCTCAGCATTATTGGGCGGCAGAAAACTAAAGTGACAATAACATTATAATACCTTTTCCAATGCGGAGTCAAGTTAATCTGAAACAAGGTCAAAGTCCAATCGCAATAAATCACATAATGCTCAGAGCGCATCTAAGGACGCGCCCTTCAGTCTGTTTTCCGTTTTCAGTTTTGTGTTGATTGAATGCCCCGCCCAGCCAGCCAAAAACTGGGTTATAATCAGTATTGAACCGTTAATGGTGATCAAGTCGGGAGGCGAGATGAAAAAATTAGCGCATCTTCGTTGGTTTATGTTTCTGGGACTTCTAACTGGGCTGCTGGCCCTGCTGCTTAGCGGTCAAACTGCTCTCCTAAATGAGGATCCTTCATTTCAACCGTCCGCTCATGCCCTTGCCCGGGCCCAAGAAACGCAAATAGCCAGCCCCCTGGGCAGCCGCAGCAAAACTTTTTCACTGCCGGCGGCTGAAGCAGTTGGCGCCATTCGACAGTTTTCCGAGACGAGTTTCACGATCAGCGATCTGGACTTCGTTTCGGCCGAGACCGGTTACGCCGTGGGCTGGCCCCATTGGGACCAGAGCCGGAAAGAGGTGCGCGGCACCATCATCAAAACCAGCGATGGCGGCGAAAACTGGACCGCCCAGGAATCGCCGGTCAGCGAACCATTAAACGCTGTTTCTTTCAGCGATGCCGATCACGGCTGGGCAGTTGGCACCAACGGCACCATCCTGCACACCAGTAACGGCGGGGATCTATGGCAAAAACAGTCCGCAGCGAGCAGAGAGGAATTCCTGAGCGTGACCTTTCCCGAGAACAGCAGCGGTTGGGCCACCAGCGTCAAGCCAATACATTTTGACACCCAGGGCCGAGCCGACAACTGGCAGGCCGCCGTCTGGCACACGAGCGATGGCGGTCAAAGCTGGGCTATGCAGACCATGCCTGCCGGCGCCGCAATTTTGCGCGGCCTCAGCTTCATTAGTACACAAACTGGCTGGGTAGTGGGCTCAAAATACAATGGCGACGACCAATACGGCCGTCCGCAGCATATCGCCGCCGTTTACCAGACCAGCAATGGGGGCAGCACCTGGCAGGAACAATATGCCCCGCAGTTGGAGGTCTCCTTAACCAGCGCCCATTTCATCGATGCCAATCATGGTTGGACCGCCGGTTTTCCCACCAACAGCGGAGTCGAAGGCGGCTTTGTCCTTCATACCAAGAATGGCGGGCAGAGCTGGGAACGGCAGGAGCCGGGCGGCTTCTACTCCCCCTTATGGGACATCCACTTCATCGACAGCCAAAGAGGCTATGTCGTTGGGGCCAACTACATCGGCGCTTGGGGTCCCCCCGTCTACCGCACTTTCGATGGCGGAGCAACATGGGAAAACATACGCATGAAACGGCATGAAAACGACGGCCTATTCGGGCTGGACGTGACCGCCGAACGTGTCATTGCCCTGGGAGACCATGATCTTCAGATTTTCTCCACCACACCCTGGGATCCATACCCTGAACCAACCGGCGAACAGTTGTTTGAGCAGCGCTTCATCAACACCCACTATCGCTTTGAAGATGTTTTTTTTGCCGATGATCAAAATGGCTGGGCCGTGGGCAGCCGCAGCTATTTCCCCGAAATGAGCGGGCAGGTGATCCTCCACACCCAAGATGGCGGCGCCACCTGGGCGCAGCAGTATGAACACGCCCCCGATCTCACGGGCCTTTTCAGCTACCACCGCCTGAACAGTCTCTATTTTATTGACAACCAAAATGGCTGGGCCGTGGGCACCTCGGAAACCTTCCGCGGCAGCGGCGGGTGGGAGCACAAGGGCGCTATTCTGCATACGGGCGATGGCGGACAAACCTGGCAGGAGCAGGGCCAGGAGCTTTACGAAGATCGCTCACGCGAATTCTTCGCCGTGCAGTTTCTAGACAGCCAAAATGGCTGGGCCGTGGCCACCCGCAAGTTCCCAAGTTCCACCATCCACCTGGTGCAGACGACGGATGGCGGGTTAAACTGGCGGTGGGTAGACACGGGCATTGAAGGGCCTCTGTCCATCGGCTACCGGCTTGTACAAGGGGATGTCCACTTCACCGATGCGCAGCATGGCTGGGCAGCGGGCGGCCTGGGCAAGGTAATTGCCACCAGCGATGGCGGCAAGAGCTGGGAGCAGCAGCAGTTATCATGCATCTTCGGTTATCCCGACTGTCCCTGGCGTACCTATGCCCTTGATTTCATCGACAATGATCACGGCTGGCTGGCGGGTGAGGGTGTTTTCCAGACCACAGATGGCGGCAAAGAATGGCCGGAGAGAGTAATTGCCAAAGCGGGCGATATCCAGGACGTGCAGTTCTTTTCCAGCGGAACCGGCTGGATGGTCAGCGACCGCGGGCAAATGCTCTATACGAATAATAACGGCCGTCGTTGGCACCAACTGCCCCCCGGTGCCAACGCCCCACTGCGTGGACTGTCCTTCACCAGCCGCACGCAAGGTTGGATGGCCGGCGAACAGGGCACCATCTACCATTTCTCCGCCGATCGCCTGCCCATCGAAACCGAAATCCTATTTCCCATTATCTTGCGCCTCTCATAAAATGCACATCACGTGCAGCCCGAGGTCGCATCCCCTAAGCTTTAGCCTGTCATTCCGCGCGGGCGGGAATCCACTACC
Source organism: uncultured Chloroflexia bacterium (assembly GCA_963807975.1). GTDB lineage: Bacteria > Chloroflexota > Anaerolineae > Promineifilales > Promineifilaceae > JAACFF01. Next base: position 680,462 of record CAWEDV010000001.1, read on the forward strand.
CAACCTGTCATTCTCGCCAACTAACATTTCTCATAAAAAATACTATAGACATGCCGTACAACTATATGGTATGCTATCTGGTAACAGCGGTAACGCAAGATTCCCAACAACCTTTCCCGATACTCGCTTGCTCTATTCCACGCCCCTTTGGGCGTTCCGTATTTTGCTCTGGTCGATCCCACTCCCAGACAATTGTTGATCGGTACTCCCTTATCGATCAGGAGGTTAAACTCATGATTCAGGCCAAGAAACAGATCCATATCAAAGCACCCGTCGACAAGGTCTTTGCCTTCGCCGTCGAACCCGAAAACCTGCCCGAAGTTTGGCCCAGCTTGATCAAAGTCGAAAATATCAAAGGCTCATCGACAGCCGGTTACAGTTGGGATTGGCAGTACAAGATGGCCGGCATGACCTTCAATGGCCACAGTGACACCACCGGCTTTGTGCCCAACAAACTCGTCGCCACCGAGAACAAGGAAGGGATACCCAGCACATTCCTCTGGGCATACAGCGAGCAGGACGGCGGTACGACGCTTGATGTGACTGTGGAATATACCGTCCCCGTTCCTGTTCTAGGTAAATTAGCCGAGAAAATCGTGGTCAAGATGAACGAGAATGAGATGGACACTTTGCTGGCCAATATTAAGGCAATGATGGAAATGTAACGTCGTGGCGAGAGGCTAGCTACAGAAAATGGTTGAGAAAGCCGTTGGGCAAGCTCAGCAGCATCAACAAAAGAAGAAGATTGCTGCATTGGGGATACGCCCTGGTTACCGCGACGGGGCGTTGAGAATACCCAGCTGACCGGCAACGCGAGCAGCAAAAGCATCAACCTTTTCGGCAACAGTTCTGGTAAGAATGGGGATATTCTTTTCCTGGCTTTCTTTCAGGATTGTGCTTGTGATCCGGCCGTCAAATTCGATAAACCGGAGCCATTTTTCTGCGCCGGCTGGGAGCTGGTAGACAGCATCCTTCATCATCAGCCGCTCGTCACTTGCTTCCCAAATCTCTGCGCTCAATCGCTGCGGCATGGAAAGGCATACGATCTGGCTGCTGGGCAGGACCTGGGCAATGATGGCCGGGTTGCAGATGCCGCCGTCAATCAATAATCCTTCTTCTGCTGGGCTGTTTCGCAGATCTTCGGCAAGAAGATCAAGGTATTCGGCCAGAGCGGCCTGGTTGAAATTATCGAACGCCTCCCAGTCCATATTGAGCAGCCAGGCCAGGCCGTTTTCGGACGAGGACCATGCCGTGTTGACAGGATGACGCTGCTCGCTGAAACGGCTGTGATAGGTGCCGTAGATATGGGCATCCATATCGTAAACCGGGATGCTGAAGTTTGCCGAGAGGGCGCGGCAGATGGTTGTCTTGCCAGAGCCAGAACCGCCGACGATCCAATACACATTGTCTTGTCTGGAAAGTTCTGCACGTGCTTTTGAGAGGTATTCCTGGTTTATGGTATGGGACATAACAAGGCTAATTCCGCCATTGATCGAAAACTCAGTCAAATAACTGATCCAAGAACGGCCGTAGCGCCGCCACATCAAAACACATACTGTTTTCCCAGCAGTGAATCTCCGTCATCGCCACACCCGGCACCTCTGAAGTCTTCAACCCATAGAAAAGGAATGTCCCCGTTTCTTCAGCCAGTTCCAGGTGACGCTCGGTCAGCTTCTCATGATCCCCCTGAATAAAAATCTGAAAGAAGTTGGCGTGCGGCGGCTTTGGTTTGATGTTGATCTGCTCATAGCTGGCCAGCACGGCCGCCACTTCCTGCGCCTTGGCCACCCACTCGTCTATCTGCACCAGAACCTGCTGCATGCCCAGCCGGGCCGACGCCAGATAAGGGCTCATCGTCTTCAGTCTTCCACCATGCCGCACCTGCCAAATTCTGGCCTCCTCTATAAATGAAGTAGAGCCCAGCAGCATCGAGCCGCACAGTCCACCTAGATCCTTGTAGAAAGAGACATACATACTGTCAAACAGTCCCGCGATCTCCTGGTACGTCTTCTGATAAAAGGGACGACACTGCCAGATGCGGGCGCCATCCAAATGGAAGGGGATACCTCGTTTCTTGGCCCAGTCCTGGATCGCAAGCAGTTCATCCCAGGCGGGCAGTTGCCCTCCTAAGAAGCGGTGCGGCAGCTCCAAAAGTACCGCACCAGGCTCCTGCCCTAGCTGCTCGAAATCTTCCAGCTCCGGCAGCCTGCTGGCCATAAATTCAGGCGCTCCGAACTGCAAACGGTGAATATGGTGCAGGAAGCTAAACCCGGAATGTTCGGCGAACTCAAGATGGGCCGTGGGGTGCATGGCCACGGTGAAGTTGTTACGCCGCTCACACCAGATACGCAGCGCGATTTGTTGGGCCATAGTACCGCTGGGCATAAAAACGGCCGCTTCGATGCCAAATAGTCCGGCAACCTCGGCTTCAAACTCAGCAATATAAGAGCCGCTGCCATAATTGTCTGGGCTTTCAGTGCCCTCCAATCCATCAGCCAGCGACTGCAGAATTGTCTTAATACTCCTATCCGGTCCATGACCGGGCAGGATGTTTGTACATTGCTCCAAGACCTTTTCAACGTTGCTCATTGCGCTTCACATCCTTCCTGGTATCCATCGAGGTGGCATAATCAAGCGGGCTGGTGATTGTGGTCGCGCGTCCGCCCTATTCTCCATTTGTCTGCCTAAGTTAAAGGATACTTCCCTAGTTCCTTTCCAGCGTCAAAGAAGGCCAGCATATTTTCCAGCGGAATATCATCGCCGAAGTTATGGGCCGGAGCCAGAACGTAGCCACCTCCCTCACCCATCTGCTCGATGCGCAGGCGAACTTCCTTGCGAGCATCTTCAACCGTTCCATTGTTTAGCACTGTCTTGATATCGACCCCGCCTTGGAAGACTAGATCCTTGCCAAAATCTTTTTTCAGTTCCACTGGGTCCATACCCGGTAAATGACCCTCAATAGGATTGAGAATATCGAAGCCGGCTTCGATGATATCAGGCAAGAACTTACGAATAGCGCCGTCATTATGCAGCATCACCTTCGCATTAGGGGCCAGCTTCTTGATCAGCTCAATCGTTTTCTTATGCCGCGGCTTCATGTATTTAGTATAGATCCGGGGATTAAAGATAGGACCGCGGTTCGTGCCCAAATCTTCCGCCAGCTCTACCACATCCACGTATGGCCCCACTACACGCAAGAAAGCATCATAAAAGCCATCCAAGACCTCGGAGATGGTGCCCAACAAATAGTCGAACATCTTCTTATCCATCGCCGTCATCATCAACGCCTGTTCCATACCCACCAAAAGCTTGGTCATTTCCCAGATATTACCGTAGACGGGCCGGTGGGCCACGATCGAATAATCCGTATTGGTGTATAGGTCCTCTACTTCCTCTTTCACCCCTTCCAACCTAGCCGGATCATAGGGATCAGGCCAGGGAAAATTGTCGATGCGCTCCTTGGTCAAGTCACCCTTTAACGGCGCGCCACCCAGGTTGTAGTAGACGCCCATCTTGCTGTGCTCAATACCCCATTCATCGGTGAAGTCCGTAAACTCGCCAATCATGGGGTTTGAAACATAGGATTTGGGCATACGAATATGGATGAAGCGGAAGTCCGTGTCCAGTTTATCCAAAATAGGATTGTAATCAGGCGTGGTATAGAAACCGACCGATGTCCGCCTCGGAATATCTTCCACCCCAAAATAGTCGCGCAGTAGAATATACCGCCCTTCTGTTAGGTGGTTTGCCGAGCCGCCCAAGGATATCGGAACCCGGTCCGGTTCCTGGTGGTTCATGGCCATTCTAGCTCTTTCACGTGGTGTCATGCTATCACTCATTGTTCCCTCCGCTTTGCTTTCTCCAATTCATTGACAGGGTCCGACAACTAATTTATCACGTGAGGCAGAATTTCACATTTGTGCACTATATTGTAGCATATGTGAGAATATTAATCCACTATTCTGGAAGGTGATTTATGAATTTTGAGATTGCCGTTGATTCAAAGACCGTCCTCGCTGAAACCCCCATTTGGGATCCCCGCATCAAAAAATTGTACTGGACCGACCTATTTGAAGGCACCGTCCATCGCTATGATCCCCAGACGGGCATCAATGAGAGTGTAGAAACGAACAGTCTCATCGGATCAGCCGTTCCCTGTGACGTCGTTGATAAACTGCTCGTCGCCGTCGAAGAGGGCATGATGATCCTCGACTACAACAGCGGCGAAATGGAGCTAATCGCTGCCCCGGAGCCAAACAGTGGCGAGTATCGTTACAACGACACCCGCTGTGATCCGGCCGGACGCATTTTCACCAGCACTGTGTCACGAGCCTATGGTAGCGATGAATTTGACCCGGAGACCATGGCTGGCAAATTCTACATGATCGATACTGATGGCACGGTCGTCGTCTTGGTCGACAAAGTCGGCCAATACAACTGCATTGTCCTGGACAGCGAATGTCAGAACCTTTATGTCGTAGATACTTACCATCAAAAACTGCTGCGCTTCGATTACTCCGGCGAAAAAGGCGCCAGCGGACCACCAGAAATCGTGATCGAGTTTGACGATATGCCCGACGGCGCGGCAGTGGACTGTGAAGACAAGATCTACATCTTCCATTGGAGCGAAAAACGGCACATCACTGTCTGGGACCTTCATAGTTATTCCCTGGTTAAGTCCATCCCTTTCCCTGTCAAGCACATCTGCTGCGGCGGTTTCGCCGGCTACGATATGAAAGATTTATATGTAGCCACCTCCAAGTTCTGGCTGCCCGATGGCGATCCCGATTATGCTGCCGGAGCGGGCAGCGTTTTCAAAGCGCGCACCACTGTCGCCGGAAACCGCGACTATTTTTACAAGATATAATTTCCCAGAGAACCCATTGACTGCATCCTATTTAGGAAAAGGAGAAAACGATTATGTATCCCTTTGAATTTGATATGCCCACAAAAGTACATTTTGGCAACGGTGCCATTGCCCAAACGGGAGCGATTGCCGCTGGATTCGGCAAGAAAGCGCTTTTGCTCACCTATGATGAAGACATTGTCAAAGAATTAGGTTATACCAGAAAATCGTCATCAGCTGCGAAGAAGCCGGCGTCGAGCTGCTCTCTTGCTTTGGCGTTAAAGGGAATCCAACCGTGGCCCATGCCCAGGGCGTCATCGACCTTGTCAAGTCAGAGAATCCAGATGTGATCATCGCCCTTGGCGGCGGCAGTGTGATCGACGAAGCGAAGTTCGTCGGCGTTGCCTCCAAGATCGAAGGTGATTACTGGGATATGGTCACCTACCAGATTCCGATTGAAGAGACCGTCCCCGTCATCGCCGTCTTGACCATCCCGGCTACAAGCTCCGAGATCAACGCAGTGTCCGTTATGTCTTTTGACAACCCGCAGCGAAAAGAAGGCTTTGGCAGCCCCGTCATGCGTCCCGCCGCCGCCATTCTCGATCCGGAATTGACCTATACCATTCCCATGCAGCAAACCGCCTATTCGGCTGCAGACATCGTTTCCCATCTCCTGGAATCCTATTTCGGCCACAGTCTCGATTGGGCCCCCTTCCAGGATCATTACTGCCAGGCCAGCATACGCACCATCATGGAATGTATGGACCGTCTGCTGGTCGATCTGCAGGACAAAGAAGCGCGCGCACAAATGATGTGGACTGCTTCCTACGCCTGGAACGGCTTCTATCCCTAAGGACTTGGCCCCTGTGATGCCACGATCCACGTCTTGGGTCACTCCTTGAGCAACTTCTATGACACCCCCCACGGGGCAACCATGTCCATCACCATTCTGGCTACCATGCGCTACTTCCTGGACACCAAGACCAAGAAATTTGCCGAGTACAGCCGCGAGGTATTTGGCATTGACGAGGCTGACGATCGCAAAGCTGCCGAAGCGGGCATCGCCGCCACCGAGGCCTGGTTCAAGAAAATCGGCGTCCCTGTGACCCTCGATGAAGCGGGCATTCCTGCCGAAGCAATTGCCAAAATGGCGCCAGACGCCCTAACCACGGCCCAGAATTGGGGCTTAGGCGACTACTACACGCAAGAAAAAGTCACGGAAATGTTTGAGCTTACGGTCTGATTTTGAACTCCAAAAGGCTCCCAGTGCCTTCACTGGGAGCCTCCCTGTCTTCCTCTTCGTGGTTCTCCGTGTTGCTCTTTCGCCTTCGTCACACCTGCCCGCGCCTATCCCACATCAGAAACGAGGTTAGAAATCCACACTTCTACCCGTCATTCGCATAACGCAGTCCCCAATCTTCGCGCAGCGTGTCCATGGTCTGCATAATCGACTGCGTCTCGGCCAAAGGCATGATCTGCGATTCAATCTTACCAGCCGTGATACATTCCATCGTCTCCCGCGCTTCGTACTCATAACCATTGAAGCCCGGTTCAAAAGGCAGCTTAATCGTTTCCGGTTCATGCCCTTGGCGGTGGATAGTCATACCCGAGCCTTTGTACCAGGGAGCATGGACGTCGATCCGTCCCGTCGTGCCGTATATGACCGCGTCTTTGACATCATAAGACTCTTGCGATGCGACGATCGAAGCCAGCTGGCCACCGTCGAAGCGCAAAATCAACGCCGACGTATCATCCGTCCCTGTCTCCCCAATATGCGGCAGCCCGACAACACTTTCCGGCTTTCCCCACAGACTGTGTGCCCAGGAAATGCCATAAGAGTTCATATCCAGCAGGATCCCGCCACCCAGATTCAGGTCAAAGAAGCGGTTCTGCGGATCAAAAGGTGGCGCTGCCAGGGAGTTGACCAGCATGCCCAAAGGCTTGCCAATGATTCCCGTAGGCAGCAGTTCGCGAATGCGCGTATGGACCGGCGTAAAGCGCGTCCACATCGCCTCCATCAGGAAAAGATGCTTCTCCTTTGCCAGACGGATGAGATCGGCCGTTTCCGCGGCATTAATTGTCATCGCCTTTTCACAAAGGACATGCTTGCCCGCTTCCAGACACATCGTGACATCGCGATGGTGAAAAGAGCCGGGAGTCCCAATATAAACAATGTCCACATCAGGATCGGCAGCCACATTTTCATAGCCCACGATCCGCCGCTGCACACCATACTCATCCGCATACGCCTCGCACGTAGCCTGGCTGCGCGATCCCACGGCCAAAAAATTCGCCTCCGGCAGATTATTCAGAGCCGATCCAAACCGCCGCGCGATCTTCCCCGTCCCCAAAATCGCCCAATTATATTGTTTAGTCATGTTGATCTCCTCGCAAAAGGGGTTTATAGTTTTGTAGTTCAATAGTTCAGTAGTTCAGTAGTCCGCCAACCCTACGCCATCGCTCAAATGACATGCTTCCGTTTCCCGTTTTCTGTTCCTTTGTTTCCGTTTTCCGTTGATTGTTGATTGTTAATTGTTATCCCTCTGCCCAAACCTCTTTCCCTTTCTTCTTCCTCACCGCCGGAATAACACATAAAAACCCCATCGGTTCCGCGCCCGTATTCACCAACTGGTGCTGCTCGTCAGGCGAAACATAAACCACATCCCCGACACCAAAGTCATGCCATTCGTCAGCAATCAAGACCTTCCCTTGGCCGCGCACGATTACAATACCATGATCATGGTTATGATTCTCTTGCGCCGTACGGCCGTCCACCGCCACCTCATAATAACGAATCGCGAAATTGCGTGCCCCTTCCGCCTTACCGATGAGCCAGTTCTCCGTCACCCCGGCAGCCAATTCGCTGTCATACCGCCGCACCCGCGCCCCTGACCATTCCATCTCCTCGCCCCACTTACCCGCAAACCTATTTATCTTCGACATATGTCCTCATTTCCACTCGCCATTGTCATTCCCGCGCAGGGGGAATCCACCATTCGCATTACTCTTTCAACCACGCTTCAACCACATCCATACCAACGCGCGAAGTCATATTCAGGCTCATGGGCGTGACATTAACCCACCCTTGGGCCAAAGCGTGGGCATCCGTTCCTTCTTCATAAAAATCCCCCTTCTGCGGAAAATGCGTAAATTCCGCCGCTCCTGCAAAGGGGTCCGTCCGCTCCACCATCGTCGGCCGGTAGTAGGCAATCTTATCCTGGCGCGTCACCACCCAAGGCGTTTCAATCGTGGCCAATTCGGGAACATCAATCTTCAAGAGGTCTACATCATCAGGCAGCACCTTGCCCAGCATACGTTCCGCAAAAAAGCGCACAAAATACGCCGCTGCGCTGAAATCAATCCCCTGATCATAATGATGGTAGTCCGTGCTGGGCAGCTCCAGCGAAGCGGCGATCGCCGCAATATGGTGCTCCGCCGCTTCCAGAGCGGCGCCAATCGTCCCCGACACCGTGACGCATGTGCCCACATTCTCCCCGTAATTAATGCCCGAAATCACCAGATCCACGGGAGCAGAGGCCAGCTCCTGCAAAGCATGGTCAACCGTCAATGCCGGTGTCGCATTAGCCGCAAAAGCAGGCCAGCGTTTCTCGCCAATCACAATTTCACGCTTAAAAAGTCGGCCGTCCCGTTCCTCATTCTGCGAGCGCGCCCGGCCCATACTCGTCTGCTGCACCCGCGGCGCCACAATCAACAACTCCCCCAAACCATCCAGAGCCTCCACCACCGCGGCAAGACCGGGAGAATCGATTCCATCATCGTTCGTGATCAGAATTAAGGGTTGGTTCATAGGGTCTCCAGAAAACAATCAACAGTCAACAATCAACAGTCAACAATCAACGAAAAACAATCAACCATATCAGCCATATCATCTCCCATAGCCATCCTCTTTCCTCAGCTACACTCCCTAAACGCACAAAATTCGGCCACAGGTTCCTATCGTTTTTAGTTGACTGTTGATTGTTAACTGTTAATTGTTATTTCTTCTGCCAACTCTGCAATCGACTCAAAAACCAAATCCGGCACGACATCACTCTCTTCCAACTCCTCTCTCGTCATCACTCCACTCAGCACGCCAATCGTGCCTATCCCCAATTTCTGTGCTCCCAGAATATCCGTATTCAGCCGGTCCCCGAGCATCGCCGTCGTTTCCAAATCTGCATTCATCGCCCGCATCGATACATCATAAATCGCCCGTTCCGGCTTGCCCATCACAGTTGGTTCCACGCCCGATGTGGCCTGCAGGGCGCCAATAACCATGCCAGTGCCCGGGCTCAAGCCGCCAACCGACGGAAAACTGCCATCTGTGTTCGTAGCCACAAACTCCGCACCACCATTGATCAGCCGCATAGCCACTTTAACCCGATCCACATTCAAACCGCGGTCCATACCTGCCGCCACAGCCACGACCTCATGATCGGGCATTTCCTCTCCAGTAGAGACCTTGAAACCCGCCTCGGCCAGCGTATCCAGCAAACCGCTCATCCCGACCGCGTGTACCGGTGCTCCACGGCCGTATTTCTGCAACAAATAGGCGGCCGTTACCGTGGAGCTGGTAAAAATTCGTTCCTTCCCCACCTCAACCCCAAAACCGGCCATCTTTTGCACATAGGCATCGACCGTTCTCGTATTGTTGTTCGTCAGCAGCGCCCAGTCAATCCCCTGGCTTCTCAGCGCCGCAAAAAAGTCCAGCAAGCCCCCCATCGGCTCATCCGCCCGCCACAGCACCCCATCCCCATCAATAAGCAAAGTCTTCAAATTATCTAGATTCATAATCCTCAATACAGAAAGCGGCACGCAAAACCCCTGCCGCTCTCATCCTCCAGTTCCCAGTTCCCAGTTAACTAATCCGTTTCCTGTTTTCTGTTTTTTGTTTTCTTTTTTTTGTTTTCGATTTTCCGTTCCTATTCCCTCACGGCAACACTATTCTCTTCCAACATCAACACCGCCCGCGCCGTGCTGCTGTCCGTCACCAGCATATTCACATAACCCCCGCGCAGCGCGCCTAGAATCGCCGGCGCCTTAGCCACATCACCCGCCACACCCAAACGCGTAGGAATCGCCATCAAGTCATTACGCGCAATGCCAATCAAGCGATCATGAAAGTCAATATCTGTTTCATTCCCAAACTCGTCAAAATGACGTGCCGTCACGTCCCCCACGGCTCCTGATTCAATCAAATTCTTCAAGACTCCACGGGAAATATGGCCGCCATGATACAGACTGCAGTAATCAGCATTTGTCGATCCGATGCCCAACAAGGCCGCATCACACTCCCGTCCTAAATTTATCGCTTCACGCACATTGGGAATACTAAGGATGGAGCGCGCCGTATCCGCATTCTCCACAATAAACGGGCTGTAGAGATACGTCCCCTTACCCCCCGTTTTATTGGCCAGCATAGCCACCAAAGCCTGCGCATTAAAGGCATGGCTGCTCGACCCTAAAACCCCGACCAATTGTACAACATCCATCGGGATTGTATCCGGCACTTCCAGCGCTTCGATTGTCGAGCTGACCGTCGTGCCCCAGGCCACCCCCAGCACCATATTCGGTCTCAGCAAACGGCGCAGGACTTGGGCCGCAACTCGCCCCAGCCGCCGTCGCAGCCTGTCGTAATTCTCGGTCCTTTGCTCCCAGCGCAGCACGCTCGCATTTTGAAGTTCAAAGCGTTCAATAAGCGCTTGTTCCAACTCCGATTCAAAATGCAAAGGCCTGTGGATGATAATCTCCACAATATTCTTCTGGCGGGCCTCAGCCAGCAGACGCGAAACCGCTGAGCGGGTCATCCCGATCTGTCGTGAGATTTCTGCCTGCGTGAGTTGTTCTTCATAATACATTTCCGCCACGTCAGCAAGCAACTCTTCCCGATCATGGCCACGTCGATATTTGGACATTTGGGTCTGCCTTTACTAAATTCCGGTTTGCAGTTGTTAATTAGCTCAGTCCTCGCCCAAGTGCTCTGTTCTTCTAAAGGTTGAAGAATCATCATCCGTCTATCATACCTGCGCAGGTATGACATGCATCTAGCAATTTCACAATTCGACTAACAGAGCACTAGCTCGCTGCCATCTACCTATCGAAAGGAAGCTTTTCGGCTCAAAAGGAAACTTATCGACCGCAAACCGGTTCTAGAATTCTACACCCTTAGAGCTTTATTAATATTGACAAGTATACCAAATTAGTGTAACATTGTCACAATTGTGAAACTAGTATTCACAATTGTAACTTTAACTGAGAAATAATCATATGTCAAGCATCCTCTCGGTAAACTAGAGTCCAACATCCGAGAATTAACAGAAATTATCGATAATTAACAGGGTCATTTAGGAACACTATGAGCATCGCCAAATTCTTGAGCCCAGACGCCATCTTGCTGCATCTCGAAGCCAAATCCTCGGAGGAAGTCATACGCGCCCTCGGTGGATTGCTGTTAGCCAAAGGTCAAGTCAAGGATGACTTCATCGAAGCGACCCTGAGACGGGAAGCCGATATGCCCACCGGATTACCTTTAGGTGGCGATGTCAACGCCGCCATCCCCCATGTGGACATCGAATACGTCAATGAATCGGCTCTGGCTCTGGCCACCCTCGCCCAGCCCACCATCTTCTATAATATGGTAGAGAACGACGTCGAGGTCCCCTGCCAACTGGTGATCATGCTCGCCCTCGACGCCCCTAAATCCCAGATTGAGATGTTACAAGAGATTTCGTCCGTACTGCAGCAGCCCGCCGTCATCTCCGCCATTATGGAAGCACAAACACCTGCCGACGTCCTGGCCACCGTTTCCAATCTGGAACCTATCTAATGTTTTGTTACCAGACTCCCAACCTTAGAGATTCGCCGGAAGGCCTACAGCCATCCAATTTCAGAAACCTCTGCGGTTTCTGAGCGTAACCAGAGATCAGGTTTTTTGTTTTAGTTTGTATTAGGAAGAGTTATTGTCTAGATAGAGGAGAAAACCTATATGACAAAAACCGTATTAGTATCCTGTGGCACGGCTATCGCGACTTCAACCGTCGTAGCCAAATCAATTGAGGAAGCCGCCAAAGCTGAGGGAATCCGCATTATCACCAAACAGTGCAAGGTAACAGAAATACCTTTGTTCGTGGATGGTGCGGACCTGATCGTGACGACATCCCAATTGCGTTCTGATCCTGGCATACCGGTTGTGCAGGGGCTGCCCTTCCTGACCGGCATCGGCAAGGACAAGGCACTCGAGGAAATCCTCGGGTACTTAAGAGAGTAGGAGATTTTAGGAGGTCTCAAATATGGACGCTGTAATGGAAACTGTCAAAATGATTGTCGACACCCTTGGGGCGACAGTCTTATTGCCAATATTCATCTTTATTTTCGCCATAATCCTGGGCACGAAAGTTGGCAAGGCTTTCCGCGCTGCGATTACGATTGGCGTAGCATTTGTTGGTATCAACCTTGTTATCGGCCTGATGTGGGGCTCACTCTCAAACGTGTCCCATGCGATTATTGAAAGCACAGGCATCACGCGTAATGTCGTCGATGTCGGCTGGCCCGCTGCCGCGGCAGTTGCCTTCTCGACCACGGTCGGCCTGGCGGTCATCCCCGTCGCGCTTCTGGTCAACATCCTCTTGCTGATCCCCAAAATCACCAAGACCCTCAATGTTGACCTCTGGAACTTCTGGCATTTCGCCTTCGCTGGTTCCATCGTGGCCATTGTTTCCGACAACCTGGCCATGGGCCTCGTCGCCGCCGCCATATACACGGCGCTGATGCTGCTCTTGGGTGACTGGACCGCCCGCGGTATCCAGGAATTTTATGGGCTGCCCGGCATCTCCATCCCCCACGGCTTCACGGCCCCCATGGTGCCCATCGCCATTCCGGTGAACTGGGTGTTAGATAGAATCCCCTGGGTTAAGGATGTGGAAGCAGATCCCGACGGCATTGAAAAGAAACTTGGCCCCACCTTTGGCGATCCCATGATCATGGGCTTCTTCATCGGTATCGGCCTCGGACTGCTCGCTTATTGGAACCAATTTGGCGCCAACTTCTGGGGCACAGCAGCCCAGATCTTGGTCTTGGGTGTTGAACTCGCCGCCGTCATGGTTTTGCTGCCGCGCATGGTGCGCATCCTCATGGAAGGTCTAATTCCAATTTCCGAATCAGCACGCGACTTCATGGCCAAACGCCACAGCGACCGCGAGGTCTGGATTGGACTCGATTCCGCCGTTTTGGTCGGCCATCCTTCCGCCATCGCCACTGGTTTGCTCCTGGTTCCGATCGCCATCTTGCTCATGGTCATCTTGCCTGGCAACCGCGTTTTGCTCTTCGCCGACCTGGCCGTGCTGCCCTTCTTGTGCAGCCAATGTGCTCCGCTGGCCAAGGGCAATGTGGTGCGCATGGTCATCATCGGCACCATTCTGCTCATCATCGGCTTCTACGTGGCCATGGCTCTGGCGCCAATTATGACCCGCGTCGCCGGTGAAACAGGATTCGAGATGCCAGAAAACGCCGTCTCCATCACCAGCATTGCCGATGGTTTCGTCTGGACTGCCCTCGTCTGGCAGCAGGCTGCGGCCTGGGCCGGCTGGCTGGGCATGCTTGTTCTCGCCGTTCTGGTTGGACTTGGCTTCTGGATCTTCAAGCGCAACGAAGAGAAATGGGAAGTTCTGGCTGGCGCCTCTCCGCGCGAGGTAGAAGAACCCGTTGCCGTTGCCGGCGACTAAACCGCTCTTCTTGTATCATTTTCCCGGAAACAATAAGTTTCCGCAGAAACAGTGAGTTTCCGCAGAGACTTTGAGTTTCCGGGAAAATAGGCTACAAACCTGGCACGTCCTACATCACTACTCAGCAACTAGTAAATGAGACCTGCCAGGTTTTTTCGTTTGCTCACATCTACTGCGCAGGTCTGCGGTGAAAACCTTAGTATAGACTTTCAAGGTTCCAAAGGGTAACTATTATGATTAGACCAATGATTGAAGCGCTGCTTGGTGAATTCGGCCGTCAGCTCCTCTATTTCTATGAGGCAAATCAATTAATCCTCAACCTCATCGTCCTCACCTACGGCCTGCTTATGTTCCTTTCCTGGTCTACCTTGATCCGCATCTACCGCCACCTGGTGCTGCTGATCGTCAAACAAATTGAGCAAGATCCCGATTTGGGCAAAAAGAGCAAACCAGCCAAGATCAAGAACGGCATCGAAGTACCCTGGCAAACGGCCGTAGATGCCGCCAAGTTCCCCTTCATCGCCAACAACGGCGGCGTCATCCCCACCCTAAAATCCGTCAACGCGGTTCAAAAACTCTTCGATGTAGACGAACTTATCAAGCACGCCCTCGAGGTCATGCAGGGCACCGAAATCCGCAAAATCATCCCCAGTTACCGCCTGATGCTCAGCCGGGAGTTTTCCAAAGGCGAGGCATAAGAGCCGTTAAGATTCCCTCATTCCGGCGCTCCCCCACCGGAAATCCCGCTAGCTGAGATTGCCATCCCCGCGCCGGCGGGAATCCATACGAATGGAACCAATGCTACTTGAGTCAATAAAAACCAGAGCACTCGAAATGGGACTTATCAACCCCAAAGATGAAATCGATGCCCAACAAGCTTTCCTGCTCGTACGCGATATGCCCTATGCCAGAGCAAGCTCTCGCAAACCTGAAACCATAATCAGGGAATGGCGCGGCACCTGTTCCGGCAAACATTATCTACTTAAGGAACTCTTTGCCGAGCTCGGATATTCGTCCCGCGTGATCGCCTGCACATCCATATCCACCTTAGAACCGCAGAATTATCAGGGCAAGCTGCGCCTGCTGCTCGAGCAGTCCAACGGCCGTTTCGTCGACGTGCATAATTACCTGATCCTTCAACTACCCACTGGCGATATGATCGTCGATGCCACCTTTCCCACCACCGCCATAGGCACGGGCGTAGTGGTCAATGAGCATTTCAATAGGGGGGAGAATCAAAAAATCGCCGCCGAACCCATAAAGTCTTGGGTTGTTCCAGACGACCGCGATCCGCAGCAATTTAAGGATGAAATCCTAACTGCCACCTTCACCGCCGAAGAACTAGCGCACAGAGATCAATTCATCAAGGCCATAAGCCAAATAGCACAAGCCACGTTTGAATAAGAACTGCATTAAGCCTATTCGTAAGTTGCGTTTATTATTGTAAGCCTGTGTTGGTCGGGTTGCTGCTGTTTATCCATGTCTACGACCCGCCCAATACAGGATCGTTTGTTTTTGAAGCATATCAAGCATATTTAGTAAGGAGAAGAACAGGCAATGGGATTGGACGCCTTCAACCCTTTCATACCAATTTTCCTACACTCCTATGGCGGGGGAGGGATCCTATCCGGTTTCCTCCACCCTCTCTTAGGAATCGATCACCTGCTGGCCATGCTGGCTGTTGGCATCCTAAGCGCGCAGATCGGTGGCAGGGCACTGTGGACAGTACCAGCGACATTCGTCGGCGTAATGGGTATTGGCGCTTTGTTGGGCATTTTTGGTTTAGCCCTGCCCTTTGTTGAATACGGCATCACGTTATCCGTTCTGGTCTTAGGCGTCGCCATCCTCTTTGGCAGCAGAATTCCTGAATGGGGCGCCTTGATTGCCGTAGCTTTTTTCGCTCTTTTTCATGGCAATGCCCATGGCACAGAAATACCGGTGATCACCGATACCATTGGTTTGCTCGTCGCCTACATTCTGGGATTTTTGATTGCGACCGCAGGCTTGCATGTGATTGGCGCGTTGATCGGCTTATTGGTCGGGCGCAGCAAGAACGGGCAGGTCTTCATGCGCATGGGCGGATTAGTCATCGCCCTGATTGGTGTCTACTTAATTCTCAACGTGTAGAGAAGCCACCTATCGAGAAGTTCGATCCTAATTCGGTAAAAAATAAATGACAGTAGAAAAACTAGATTCTCTCGAAGAGCGCATCCAAAAGCCTGGCTATCTGCTGCTGCTGGTTGTGGTTCTGCTTCTCCTTATCGTTGGCTTTGTGGATCTCATTGACACGACGAGCAATAACCCTGTTATTTTCGGCCGTTACTCACTGCCCTATTTCATAGTATTGATTATCTATGCCCTGGTTACTGTGGCCTGGGCATCTCTGTTATTAAGGCCGAATAACGATCGTTGGCTGACGAAAACACTAGATTTTATTCAGCAGCATCCCTTTTTAGCCCTGCTCCTCCTGGCTGGAATCACCCTGATCATCGTATTCATGGTCGTGCCTAAGCAGCGTGTACACAAGAATTTTTTGAGCTTCCCAGCCCTACAGGTTGCTGTTATCGTTATTCTGCTCCTGGCCGCCGGATTGATCCTCTTCTACAAATGGGCTGATAAATCAAGGCCGCAGTGGTGGCGTAAGATTGTCGTCGCTGTTCTACTCTTCCTGCTGCTTGTGGAAATCATCATCCAACTGCTTGCCCCTTTTGGTCTGCTACCCAGCCTAACCACGACCAGAGATGCTTTTGCCCCGTATGCCCGCGTCTACCAATCAGAAGAGGGTTTTGGCAGCGGTACTACCAACGGCTACGGCCGTTACACGACCGAATTCAGACTGCTCCCAGACTCCCATCGCGTGGCCATCATGGGCAGCACCGCCGTGCAGGCTCTACAAGTAGAAAGAGATCAAAACGTGGGCGTGCAGCTGGAGAATCGCATTGCTGAAGGCGGTACCACTGATCAAGTCACCGAAGTATTGACAATTGGTTATCCAGATTATGGTCCAGGCATGTATTTGAGCAATTGGATGCTAAATGTTGTCGCCCGCGATTTCGAGCCTAATCAAGCCATTATCTTCTGGGATCTGGGCCGCGATTTTCAAGAAGTGGACGGCCCCGGCCAGGGACAACCCTACTTCCAGTATCAAGGCGGGGGTCGCTCGCAGCTTAATCTGGAACAGTTCTTTACCGATCTGCACAATGCGGAACATGTCGTTTATCAGGGCCACGAAGGTTTCCAGCTCATACGCATCCTTGGCAGCCAATACTTAACCCCGCGCGTCATTGCCCGGCTGCTGGCAGAGCCTCAGGCGGCGGCTGCGGCCCAGGCCAGTCCAACGAACATAAACACAGATATTGATCGCCCGGAGGGCTTTCTGTTTAATGCAGCAACAAATGGTGAGGCGATGCGCATTGCTTCCTCGCTGATCTATATGGCTGATGAACAGCTTGGACGAAGTGACATTGCCACCAGTCTGGTCACCATTCCCGCCTTTTCCGAGGATTTTTATCAACAGAGCACCTGGAACACGCGCTTTGGTGATTCTGATTTACTGCTGCCTGAATCGAAACTGCGCGCCACAGCCGCCAATTTTGGCCTACCGTTCCTGGGCCTAGGCACCTACATGGCCTCGCAAGGCATGACGCCTGCTGAAGTGCAGCAGCTATATTATGAGGACGGGCTGGGCCACTTCACGACCGCCGGACACGAGTTCGCCGCTCAGGCCACATACGAATGCTTCTTCGCCCAGACCCTAACTGCTGAAGAAGGCTGCGATCTTCGCTAGCGGTAATCACAAGCGCAAGCAGAATGTCTTCTACTGTATCATCGCCCATAGGTCAAAAACTGCCCATGACGCCTGAAGAACGTGAGCGGATTCTTTATACCTGGAATGATACCCAAGCTGACTTTCAGCGCGACAGCCTGGTGCATGACTTAATCACGGCACAGGCGCAGGCCAATCCGGATCGTACGGCCGTTATCTTTGAAGGGGACAGTCTGACTTACGCCGAACTGGACCAGGCCAGCAACCAGCTTGCCCACCATCTCCGGAAGATGGGGGTCGGCGTCGATTCATTGGCGGCCCTCTTCATTCACCGCTCGCTAAATATGGTCATTGGTGCGTTGGGCATAATCAAGGCGGGAGGCGCCTTCATTCCTATCGATCCCGATCTCCCCCCGGCACGGATCAGACATATTCTAGACGATGCGCGACCGCCAGCGATCGTAACCCAGGAAGAGCTGCTGCCCAATCTGCAGTCGGGAAGCCTCGCCCTTTGTCTTGATCGAGACTGGCCCCTTGTTGCTGCCCAACCGACTCAAGCCCCAAACGTCGCCATGTCCTCCGAAAATCTCGTTTATGTCATCTACACCTCCGGATCGACCGGCCTACCCAAAGGGGTGCAGATCGTCCATCGCTCGCTCATTAATCAACTTGATGCCAAGGGCAAGTACCTGAATTTTGGACCTGATGAGCACTTATTGGCGACCACAACCATTTCCTTTGACCCGGCCATATGGGAGCTATTTCTGACCTTGACCAGGGGCGCCCGTCTGTCAATAGCGCCACGTGCAGCCATGCTGGATGGAGCGCGCATTCAGCGCATGATTGAAGAAGAAGACGTGACCATCATGCGCGGTACGCCAACCAACTGGCGCATCTTGTTGAACTCTGGTTGGCAGGGCAAAGCGGATTTGAAAGCGGTTTGTGGAGGAGAAGAGTTGACATTGGATCTGGCGCGAGCGATACGAAGCCGGACTGCTTTTCTTTCCAATGGCTACGGTCCAACAGAGATCACCATCGCTGCTACCGTAGCCATTATCACGCCTGACACAGACCAGATAACCATCGGACGACCGCATCAAAACATGCAGGTTTATATCCTCGACGAAAATCAAGAGCCGGTTCCAGTAGGCGTCATAGGTGAAATATATATCGCCGGTGAAGGCGTTTCGCCGCGTGGTTACCTCAACCAGCCCCACACCACGGCCACAAGATTTATGCCCAACCCCTTTGCCGATGGACGATCCGCTGTGGGCCCTATCATATACAAAAGCGGCGACCTGGGCAGCTATCTGCCAGACGGAAGAATCCTTTTCCATGGTCGAAATGATTCCCAGGTCAAGATTCGTGGCCACCGGGTGGAGCTGGGTGATGTGGAGGCAGCCGTTCGCCGCCACCCGGCCGTGTCCAACAATGTCACTCTGGCTCTGGAGGTCACGCCTGGCGATCGGCAATTAATCAGCTACCTAATTCTCCGCCCTGGTCACAAGCTGCCTGCCGCCCGTGATCTGCGCACTTTCTTACGACACGAATTACCAGCTTATATGCTTCCCTCGCGCTTCGTCCTCTTGGATGCTTTTCCAGTATCACCCAATGGCAAAATTGACCGGCGCGCCGTAGCGGCACGGCTGGTCAGTTCGGAAATGGCAGGTGTAGAAGATTACATTGCCCCTCGCAGCGCGCTTGAAGGGCGCATGGCAGCCATCTTTGCCCGCCACTTAAACCTGGACCACGTCAGCGCCAGCGCCAGCTTCTTTGATCTCGGTGGCAATTCCTTGCTGGCGACACGCTTACTGGCTGATATACAAGAACAGTTCCAAAGCACACTTACCCTGCGTGATTTCCTTGCTGATCCGACCGTGTTAGGTTTGGGCCAATTCTTAGAAACAAACAAATTACTTCAGAGAACCGAGGCAAATACAATGGTAGATGAAGCAGGTGGCCCAGACCCACAGATGGCTGATCCTCAACCGCTGACAGATGCCGAACGCGAAAAGATCGTTTACGAGTGGAATGCGACTCAGCATGAATATGATCGTGAAATCACGCTCCATGAGCTCATTTCGGCGCGGGCACGGCAGTCACCGGACAACATTGCCGTCATATATGAAGAAAACAGCCTGACCTACGCTGAGCTTGAATGGCGCAGCAACCAGTTGGCCAATCACCTTGTCCGCTTAGGCGTTAGCCTTGAATCCTTGGTTGGTCTTTATATGCAGCGTTCGGTAGAAATGGTCATCGCTATCCTAGGCGTTCTAAAAGCGGGCGGCGCTTATGTGCCTATTGATCCCGATCTTCCGACGGCTCGCATCCAGCTTATGCTGGACGACGCGCAGACGCAGATACTGCTGACTCAAGAACATCTGCTTGAAAATGTAGCCTCAGACCACTGCGAAATTGTGTGTCTCGATCGTGATTGGCCAACGATCGCCCGTGAGGCAAGCCAAGCCCCATCTGTAGCTGTGCGCAGCCATAATCTAGCCTATGTGATCTATACGTCCGGTTCCACCGGAAAGCCAAAAGGAGCGCAAAACATCCATCGCTCTATTGTCAATCTGATTGGCTCTATGGCTCGCCGGATTGGGATTGATGCCCGCGATAACGTTTTGTCGACCACAACCCTCTCTTTTGATCCGTCGGTGTGGGAGATATTCTTACCGCTGACCTGTGGATCACGCCTGACCATCGCCTCCCGTGCGGCCATGGTCGATGGCCAGCTGCTGCAGCATACCATAGACAGCAACGGCGTGACGTTCCTGCGCAGTACGCCGACCGGTTGGCGTCTTTACTTGGAATCTGGCTGGCGCGGCGGGGCAAACCTGAAAATTCTCTCTGGCGGAGAGAAACTGTCCCTGGATCTGGCCCGTGCCTTGCAGCAAAAGTGCGCCGCCTTGTGGCATACTTACGGCCCGGCGGAAGCGGCCGTTTTTTGCACCTTGGGCATAATCCCATCCGATGCTGACGAGATTACGATCGGTCGCCCGCATGACAATATCCAAATCTACATCCTCAATCATAAACTCAGACCAGTTGCAGTCGGCGAGGTTGGCGAGTTGCATATTGGGGGTGATGGCGTCGGTCGCGGTTATTGGAATCGTCCACGGTTGACTGCCGCGAAATTTATCTCCAATCCCTTCCACAGCAGTTCAAACGGCGACACCTCTCTGATGTATCGCACCGGCGACCTGGCCCGTTTTCGCCACGATGGGCAAATCGTATTCGTCGGTCGCAGCGACACACAAGTTAAGATCAGCGGCCGTCGCATTGAATTGGGTGATGTTGAAGCGGCGCTGCAGCGTCATCCGGCGATTAAGCAAAACGTAACCATCGCCCGTGAAGTAGGACCTGGTGACAAACGCCTGATATCATATCTTATTCCCGCGCCAGAACAGAAAATGCCTGGCGTGCAGGAACTGCGTGCCTTTTTGCAGCAAACACTGCCTGATTACATGCTGCCCAGCCGTTATCTCGTAGTAGATAGTTTTCCCGTATCACCAAACGGAAAACTCGACCACCGCGCCTTGCCCGACCCTGACAGTTGGGGCGAAGCGCTTTCTTCCGTTTACGCACCGCCGCGCAGCCCCCTGGAAAAGGAACTGGCGGATATTGTCGCCGCTGTGCTCAATCTTGGGCGGGTGGGCATTGATGAGAGCTTCTTCGATCTCGGGGGCAGTTCGCTCCTGGCCGCCAGGCTGATCTACAAGACGGAAAAGCATTTCCAGGTCAAAGTCAGCATTCGTGAATTTCTTGCCGGGCCTGATGTTGACCAGTTTGCCAGGGTGATTGCCGCGGCACAGAAGCGCGCCCTTGAACAAGCTGGCCCGCATCATCCTCCAGATAAAGCGTCTGCACCGATATTGCCTCTTGGTGAGAACACCCCCGACCTGGATCTTCCGCAGCAATCAAATCTTACACAAGGCCAGTTTTTGATGTGGATGGGCCAGCAGATGAATCCGGTAGCCCCGCTTTATAATGTTGTCCACGCCTTCACCATTCATGGCCAGCTGGACAGCACGGCTGTTAAGCTGGCGTTTCAAGCGCTCGTAGACCATCATGATGCGCTGCGCACAATCTTTTATGAGGTAAACGGCGTCCCGCAGCAAAAAGTGCTGCCATCTGTGGTTGCCCAGGTGGAGATGATCGATTTCTCACAAGAGAAAGACCCAGATCACTCATTTGCGACATTTCTAGAGCAGCGCCAAGCGCGGCTGCTGCCGCTGGATAAACCGCTCTTCGATGCCGTCCTGATCAAGATGACCGCGGAGCGCACGATCTGGTATCTCTGTCAGCACCACATCCTAACCGATGCCCTATCGTCCGAACTGATTTTTGAGCGCCTGGGCCACTATTATCAACTAGCCCTGGAGGGCCATCTGGACGATATCCCGCGGACAGCCCAATATGCACAATACGTGCAGTACGAACGGGATCTGCGCCAGTCGCCGGTATTCAAGCAGGCGCTGGACTATTGGCAAGGAAAATACGGGACCCCTCTGCCGCCCACGGAGTTTTATGGCAAAACGGCCGTTGGCAGCTCCACAGAAACGGTACGTGTAGTCCACGAACTGGGTGCCCGGCGTTCGGAACAACTGCGCGCCATTGCCCAGCAGGGAGGATTTGCCTCACCTAGCACAGACATGTCCCTATTTACCGTTTTTGCCACGCTGCTGTTTGCCACGCTGCACCGCCTCAATGGCCAGCGCACACTGCGCATGGGCACGCCCTTCCACGGTCGCCCGACCCTGGAAGCGTTGGATATGATTGGCCTCTTTATTGAGATGGGTGTCGTGCAAGTGGATATTGCCCGGGAAGAAACCTTTGACTCACTTGGCCAGAAGGTCTTGTCTGAAATTTTGGATGGCCTTACCCATGTCCAATCCGGTATCAGCACAGCCGAAATCAACAGTGCTTACGACGTGATCCTGAATTATATTCAGGCCACTTTTCACAGCTTTGGCGATCTGCCTGTTACCAAGGAATTGGTCCACAGCAGACATATTGACACCAAACACCAACTGCGCCTGCAGATCACCGATTATGATGGCTCTGGCAATTTCGTTTTACTCTTTGATTTGAAGGCCTCGCTTTTTGCTGAAAGTGAGCGCGGCTGGTTTGTTCAGCATTTCCTGCGCGTCGTAGATGCCTTTATTGCCGCCCGGGATCAGGGTCTAGGCGACTTTGCGCTGATAAGTAACAGCGAACGGTCAGGGCTGCTGCGCGATTTCAACGATACAGAAACGCCCTATCCGGCGCAGAAGACGGTAGTCCAGCTTTTTGAGGAACAAGTCAGGCGAACGCCCTCCAAAGTGGCGGTGATTGATCGCGAACGCACAATCAGCTATCAAGAACTCAATCGTCGCGCCAACCGTCTCGCCCAGTTACTGAGCGAAAATGGCGTTGGTCCCGAAACGGCCGTCGCTATCTGCATGGAAAGGTCGATCGAGGTTTTGATCGCCATTTGGGGCGTACTCAAGGCGGGCGGCGCTTATATCCCGCTTGATCCCAGCTATCCAGCAGACCGTATCGCCTATATGCTCGCCGATTCCGGGGCGCGATTGATGATTGTCAACCGGACGCGCGACCTCTCGACTCTGGATATGGAGGCGGCGCCGCCACTTATTGAGCTTGCCGCCTTGGATCTGGAACTCAATCCGCAAACCAATCCTTTCCCTGTGGCGCGTCCCGATAACCTCGTTTACCTTATCTACACATCGGGCTCAACCGGTAAACCGAAAGGCACAATGCTGACCCAGCGCGGTCTCGTGAACTACGTGTCCTGGGCGCGTCAGATGTATCAAAATAACGGTGCAGCAGATTTTGCGCTGTATTCCTCGCTTTCATTCGACTTGACCGTCACCTCAATTTTCGTGCCCCTGCTCTCCGGCGGCAAAGTTGTCGTTTATCGCGAGTCTTCGGCAGCGCCGGGAATGGAAATACTCTCCGTCTTTGAAGATGATATTGTTGACATCGTCAAGCTTACGCCAGCTCATTTGCGCCTTGTGCGCGAGCTTGATCTTTCCAATTCGCGCATCCGTACCCTGATCGTCGGCGGTGAGGATTTTAAAACCGATCTGGCACGCGCGATCCATGAGCAGTTCAAGGGCGAGGTCACGATTTATAATGAATACGGTCCAACGGAGGCAGTCGTCGGCTGTATGATTCACCGCTACGATCCCCTGCGCGATACGGGAACCTCCGTACCCATTGGCACCCCAGCCGCCAATGCCCGCATCTACCTGCTTGACGCATATGATCAGCCAGTCCCCCCTGGGGTTATCGGCGAGATTGTAATCAGCGGCGACGGCGTGGCCCGCGGCTATCATCAGCGTCCCCTACTGACCGCTGAGCGCTTTGGCAAGGATCCGTTTCATCCTGGAGCGCGCATCTATCGTACGGGAGACATCGCGCGCTGGAACGAACAAGGGCAGCTGCTTTTCCTCGGTCGCCGCGACCACCAGGTTAAGATCGGCAGCGCCCGTATCGAGCTGGGCGAGATTGAATCCGTCATTCGCGCCCACGATAGAATTGATGATGTAGTCGTCAAAATGGTGCAGTTTGAGCGTCATCTCGAAGAAGACGAAATTAGCCACTGCCTCATCTGCGGCCTACCATCCAACTACCCTGATGTCACCTTCGACGATGCCGGTATTTGCAATCTTTGCACCGAATTTGAAACTTTCCGCGATGATGTCTTTCAATACTTCAAAACAATGGACGATCTTCATGAGATCGTCGAGCAGGCCAAGGCCACACGCAGCGGTGAGTATGACTGCATGATGCTCTACAGCGGCGGAAAAGACAGCACCTATGTGCTCAGCCAGCTCGTGGAGATGGACTTGAAGGTACTCGCCTTTAGCCTGGACAACGGATACATATCCGAGGATGCCTTAGACAATGTACGGCGCATCACAGAGCACCTCGGTGTTGATCTGATCATCGGGTCGACCCCCCACATGAATGCCATATTCGCCGACAGCCTCGAGCGCTTCAGCAATGTTTGCCAGGGTTGTTATAAGGCCATCTACACTTTGAGTATGAATTTGGCGCGCAAGAAAGGGATCAAGTTCATCTTCACCGGCCTGTCGCGCGGACAGTTGTTCGAGACGCGGTTGGACGAACTGTTCCGCAACCGCATGTTTGGCGTACGGCAGATGGACGAAGCGGTACTTAACGCGCGTAAGATTTACCATGGTGTTGACGATGCAGTTCACCAGCTGCTCGACGTCTCCATGTTTCATGATGATCGCGTCTTCGAGGAGATTCAGCTAGTTGACTACTTCCGATATACCGAGGTAGAGCTGGACGAGTTATATGAATTTCTATCCACGCGAGTACCCTGGATTCGTCCGCGCGACACCGGTCGTTCGACAAACTGTCTGATCAACGAAGCCGGCATCTTTGTCCACCAAACGGAGCGCGGTTATCACAATTATGCCCTGCCATACAGTTGGGATGTCCGTTTGGGACATAAAACGCGCGCGGAGGCCATGGAGGAATTGGACGACGAGATGCGCATGCCCATGGTGCATGAAATGCTTGGTGAGGTCGGCTATTCAGTTAAAAAGTGGCATTCCGAGCAGTCAGAACAACGCTTGGCCGCTTATTTCATCGCCAATAACCAGGGGCTGACCATCTCCGAACTGCGCGACTATCTGCGCCGCGTCTTGCCCGCCTATATGCTGCCCGCTTACCTGGTGCGTTTAGAAAAAATGCCCTTGACTATCAACGGCAAAATTGACCGCCTGGCCCTGCCTAATCCGACAGAGAATCGCCCGGAAATGGACGCTGCTTTCGCGGCGCCGCAAACGGAGCTGGAAATCGGCCTGGCCGGCATCTGGTCAAGAACGCTAAACGTCGATCGCGTGGGCATTCATGACAATTTCTTTGATCTCGGCGGCGCTTCCATCCCGGCGGTGCAGGTGGTGGCCATAATGAGTGACCAGTATGGCGTACCCTTCCCCGTGAGAAGTTTTTTCGAAAATCCCACGGTGGCGGAACAGAGCGTGATCCTTGAGGGTCTATTGGTGGCCCACCTAGATGCGCTGAGCGATGAGGAAGTCGAACGGCTTCTGGCGGAAATGGAGGAATAGGACGTGCCCAATTCTGAGAATCAAGGCGACCGCAAGGCTGCGCTCTCGGACGCCCGGCGGGCGCTGCTGCTCAAACGGCTGAAAGGCACGAAAAGCAGCCAGCAGGCACCCAGCGCCATCCAGAGCCAACCCCAAGATGGTCCTCAGCCGCTTTCTTACACCCAACAACGCGTCTGGTTTTTGCAGCAGCTTTTTCCGGAAAGCCGTGCCTACAATATGAGCGAAGCGTGGCGCATACGCGGGCCCGT
This sequence comes from uncultured Chloroflexia bacterium, assembly GCA_963807975.1. Taxonomy (GTDB): domain Bacteria; phylum Chloroflexota; class Anaerolineae; order Promineifilales; family Promineifilaceae; genus JAACFF01. The sequence continues at coordinate 706,150 of CAWEDV010000001.1, forward strand.
CAATGTACCCGCCTTGCAGCGGGCGCTGCAAGAAATCGTACGCCGGCACGCCTCGCTGCGGACACGGTTCGTTGCCGTGGATAATGAACCGCGCCAATGGGTCGAGAAGAACTTGGAGCTTGATCTGCGGCTAAACGATCTCAGCCATCTCACGCCGCATGCTCGTGAAGAGCTTCTGCCGCAGCTTGTCTTAGCCGAGGGCAATCACCCCTTTACTCTCAGCAAGACCCCTTTGTTTCGGGCTTCAATCATCAGGCTCGGAGCGGAAGAGCTTGTCCTACAGCTAGTGCTGCATCATATCATCACCGACGAATGGTCCAACGATATCATCTGGCGTGAGCTGCAAACGCTCTATGGCCGCTCAGACAGCCAAGACGGGGCGGCGCTGCCCACGGCCAACATTCAATACACCGATTACGCCCGCTGGCAGCGCGAGCAGGTTGCTGCCGGCGCTCTGGACCCACAACTGGCCTATTGGCAAGAACGCCTCCAGGGAGATTTACCGCTGCTGCAGCTCCCTTTCGATCGTGCGCGCCGTTCAGGGCAGTCGCTGCGCGGCGGCATCGTCCGCCGCTTGCTGTCCGCCGATCTGCTGGCATCTGTAAAAAAGCTCAGCAAGGAAGAGGGGGCCAGCTTAAACATGGCACTGCTGGCCGCTTTTCAAGCTTTGCTCTTTCGCTACAGCAGCCAGGAAGATATCCTGCTTGGTACGCCTATTGCCAACCGTCAGCGTCCAGAAACAAAAGATGTCATGGGCATGTTCATCAACACAGCCGTTATCCGCTCCCAGCTCGCCCCTGAATTGACCTACCGGCAGCTCCTGAAACAGGTCCAGCAAGAGGTCCTCAACGCTTTGGCCAACCAGGACCTACCCTTCGATCTGCTCGTGCAGGCTATGCACCCTGACCGCGACCTCAGCTACAATCCGCTTTTCCAGGCCATGTTTGTCTACCGTTCAGACGCTGTAAAGCGTGCCTTGCCTGGTCTAGAACTGGAACCACTGCGCGTCGATCGCGGGGTGGCCAAATTCGATCTCACTTTGTTCGCCGGGGAGGAGGGATCCCGCTTATATTCTGCCTTTGAATACAGCAGCGATCTTTTCGATGCCGCAACGGCCGAACGCTTGCTTGATCACTGGCAGACAATGCTGGCTGCGATCGCTGCCAATCCTGATTCCCCTATCTCAACTTTGTCACTGATTACTTCCTACGAGCAAGATCTCGTCACGAAGACGTGGAACAGTTCTTCTGCCAATTTGCCCGCAGCGCGCTGCCTGCACGATCTCATAGCCGACCAAGCTGCACACAATCCAAAGGCAGTGGCTGTGATCAGTGAAAACGAATGCTTCACCTATGCCGAACTTGACGCGCATGCCAATCAGCTCGCCCACCACCTGGTAAAACAAGGCATTAAACCTGGCTCACCTATCGGTCTCTTCGTTGAACGTTCCGCACAGATGGTAGTTGGTATCCTTGGCATTTTGAAAGCAGGCGCAGCCTACGTACCCCTAGCTCCTGATTATCCCCAAGAACGAATTGCCTTCGCCCTGGCCGACACGCAGGCGCCCTTGGTCCTAACCCAGGCCCACCTACAATCCAGATTACCTCCCACCGCGGCTGATGTCCTCACCTTTGATGCCGATCTTTCTCTTGAATATGGTTGGCCAAGTAAGCCCCCGTTGACAAGCGTCACCCCGGATGATCTCGCTTATATCATCTATACATCTGGTTCCACTGGAACGCCCAAGGGCGTCATGGTCACCCATCGCAATTTACATGACTCCACGCTGGCCCGCCAGCTCTATTATGAAAAGCCGGTCGGCCGATTCTTGCTGCTCTCTTCATTCGCCTTTGACAGCTCCGTGGCTGGCATATTTTGGACGTTGGCCACCGGTGGTGCGCTCGTACTGCCAGCACCCGATGATGAAAAAGATGTTCAGAAGCTGGCCGCCAGCATTGATCGCAATCAGGTCACTCATACGCTCGCCCTGCCCTCGCTTTACCGGCTGCTGCTGACCTACGCCCCTGACCAAAGTCTGGCCAGTTTACAAGTTGTCATCGTTGCCGGGGAAGTGTGCCCCCCAGATTTGGGCGAGATGCACTACAACCAGCTCCCGCACAGCCTCCTATTCAACGAATATGGTCCCACAGAAGCAACCGTTTGGTGCAGCGTATACCGTTTGCCGCGCATCAGCGATAGTGCCGGTGTCCCGATTGGGCAGGCCATCGCCAGCAGCCAGCTCTTCATTCTTGATCACGCCCAGCAGCCGCTGCCCATCGGCGTCCCCGGAGAGCTCTACGTCGGCGGGTCTTGCGTGACACCCGGCTACTGGAACAATCCAGACCTGACCGCGCAGCGATTCCCGACCTTGCCCTGGTCCGATCTCCCCCATGCCGGTCGAGTCTACCGCACAGGCGATTTAGCCCGCTGGCTCAAAACCGGGCAGATCGAATTTCTGGGTCGTGCCGATAACCAGGTCAAAATTCGCGGCTTTCGTATTGAACCCGGGGAAATTGAAGCACGGCTGCTCAAACACCCATTGCTGCAGGAAGCCGCGCTACTTGTCGCTGAGCACGCCAACGGACCCGCTGCTGCCAAGCGTCTCATCGCCTACGTAGTTGCTGAAAAGTCCGCCGACGCCCAGGCTGTTGACGAAGCTGCCTTACGCGCCTATCTGAGCGATCAGTTGCCCGATTACATGGTGCCCGCCCACATTATGCTTCTGCCGGCCATGCCCCACACGCCCAATGGCAAACTCGATCCGAAACGGTTGCCCGCGCCTAGGCTAGATGACGAACGGTCGCTTGTCCCGCCCCAAAGCCCAGCCGAAAAGACACTAGCCGCCATTTGGTGCCAGATATTGAATCTGCAGCAAGTTAGCGTTGACGATAAGTTCTTTGCCTTGGGCGGAGACTCCCTCATGAGCATTCAAGTCATCGCCCGGGCGCGGCAGGAAGGACTTGTCTTAACGCCGCGCCAGATGTTCGAGGAACAAACCATTGCCCGCCTGGCCGCCGTTGCTCAACCCGCCGGCGAGTCAGAATCAACGACGCCCACGATCACGGGACCTCTGCCGCTTACCCCTATACAGCACTGGTTTTTCGAACAAAACTTAAGCGACAGTGCCCATTGGAATCAGGCAGCCTGGTTTGAGGCAGCAACCACGATCAACCGCGAGCATCTCGCTGCCGCCGTCTCCCATATTGTTCAACACCACCCCATGCTGCGTGCCAGGTATCAGTTACTTGAAGGCAAATGGCGGCAGGAAGTCACGGCCGAATCGGACCCAGTTTCCATCACCCTCGTGCCCCTCGATGATCTTGATCACCAGGCGCAGGACGCAGCCATGGTGGCCACCGCCAACAGCCTGCATTCTCGTCTCAATTTGACCAACGGCCCCTTGCTGCAGGGTGCCTTGTTTGATCTCGGCCTGGATAGACTCCCTCGTCTGCTGGTCGTGATTCACCACCTGGTCGTTGATGCCGTTTCCTGGCCAATAATCACAGCCGATCTGCTTACTGCCTATCAGCAGATCATGGATGGTGAAGCTGTTTCCTTGCCCGCTATACCTGCTGCCTATGCTCAATGGGCCAACATGCTTCTGCGCCTGGCCCGCACGGACGAGATGCGTCTGGAAAGCAGCTACTGGCGCCAGCAAATTGTTGCTGCAGCCCCTCTGCCGCGCGATCTTGCCGGTGGACGACGCAACACGGAAGGCCGCTCGCCGCTGTTGTCCGTTTCCTTGCCCGCTGGGCAGACAGAACGACTGCTGCGCGATGCGCATCACGCCTATCACACCCGCATTGAAGATCTGTTGCTAACCGCACTGGCCCGTGCCCTGGCCCACTGGCTGGGTGATCGATCCGTTCTGCTGACGCTGGAGCGCCACGGACGCGAGGAATTTGATCCGCGTATCGATACATCCCGAACTGTAGGCTGGTTCACATCGCTCTTCCCTATCTCTTTAATTGTGGACAACCTGGATGATATCGGCGCCAATATTCGAGCCGTCAAAGAGCAGCTGCGCCGCATTCCTAGAAATGGCATCGGCTTTGGTGTATTGCGCTACTTGGGCGATGATCTGCTCCGGCAGCAGCTTGCCGATTTACCCCAGCCTGAAATTCTTTTCAACTATTTGGGCCAAAACCGCCAACAGGCAGCCGCTGCCGCGCCATTGAGGCCGCTATCCTCGGATACTGGCCAGACCTATGCTCCACAAAACGAACGGGCCCACCTGCTGGATATCAACGCCCGCGTGACCGGCGGATTGTTGCTGGTCAATTGGCAGTATGCAGCCGCCTATTTCAAGGCATCGACCATCAAGGAGTTGGCTGAAGCGTATATCACAGAATTGAACCAACTGATTGACCACTGCCTTCAGGTCGAAATAAGTCACTATACGCCATCTGATTTTCCCTTAGCAGGTCTTGCCCAAAACGATTTAGATTCTCTCACCGATCTGCTTGGCGGCCTGGATCAAGACCAATAGGTCCCATGAAGAACGTCGCTGATATCTATGCCCTCTCCCCAATGCAGAAGCTGATGCTCTTGCATGCCCAGACCACCGCCGGCGAACATGATGTCCTATTTACCCAGGTCGTCTACCAGATCAGTGGCCCTCTAGATGCCGGGGCCTACCAGCAGGCGTGGCAGTTGATGGTGGACAGGCATGACCCGCTGCGCACCTTGTTTGTATGGCAAGATAAACAAGAACCGCTGCAGGTTGTGCGCGAAAAGCTGCGCCTGCCCTGGACCGATCATGATTGGCGCCAGCTGTCTCCTGCCGATCAAGAAGGCGAGCTTGATCGCCTGCTTGCGGCTGACCGCGCGGCAGGATTTGACCTGCTGCGCCCACCGCTGATGCGCTTGGCCCTGATTCACCTGGCCAATGATCAACGCTGGCTCATTTGGAGCAGTCATCATCTAATCCTTGATCGCTGGTGCATTGACATCATTTTGCAGGAAACCAAAAGCGCTTATGAGTTCATAGCAGCAGGAAAACATCCCTCGCTCCCTCCGGCGCCGCGCTATCGTGAGTACATCGCCTGGTTAGATCAGAAGGACGAAAGGGCAGCACAACATTTTTGGCGGGAAACACTGCGTGATTATTCACCAAAGCCGCTGCCCCTAAAAGCGCCCACGGACGATAATCTAAGCCAACTGGCCACAATCCGCGCTGAAATTGCTGCCCCTGAGCTTACCTCCCTACGACAGGTCGCCGCTGAAAATGATCTGACCCTTAATACGCTGCTGGCGGGTGCCTGGGCGATCGCGATCAGCGCCGCTGCCGCAGCGGACGATCTACTGCTCGGTCTTACAGTTTCTGGACGGCCCCACGAACTGCCCGAAGTAAGTAGGAGTGTCGGCTGTTTCATCAATAATGTGCCCCTGCGGCTCAGTTTAGATCAGCACCTGCCCGTGCGGGATTGGCTTCTGTATGTGCAGGAAAGGCTCTTGTCCCTGCAAGCCCACGAGCATGCTTCCCTGGCGCAAATTCAAGAGTGGGGACGACTGCGCACGCCAGGCTTGCTTTTTGATTCTTTGCTTGTATTCCAGGCACCGGTTGCCCTCGCCTCGCCCCAAGATTTGCATATTGATCATATCCGTGGTGGTACGCAAACCGGTTATCCTCTCACACTTGCCGTCGTGCCCGGACCGGAAAACGTGCGCCTGCACCTATCTCTTGACCAAAGCCGCGTACCGGCTGCCTTGGCCGAGCAGATGCTTGCCGCCTTGCCCCAGATCTTGCAGCACATGGCAGGGTCGCCAGAAGTAAACTTGGCCTCGCTGCGCAGCACTGTGCCTCGCCTGGCTCTGCCAAAATCAGGGGTCGCTAACCCATCGTTGGCAATGGTTGAGAAACGGCCTTTCATACCCCCCAGATCGGCCGCGGAGCAAGCGCTGGCCCAAATCTGGGCCGAGGTCCTCAACCTGCCTCAGGTCAGCATCGAGGATAGTTTCTTCTCTTTAGGCGGCGATTCCATCAGCGCCATTCACCTGCTCGACCTCGTCCAAGAGCGGCTGCACGAAAAAGTGCCCGTCACCCTCCTCTTCAGCGATCCGACCGTAACCGAAATGGCCGCTGCCCTTGGCGCACAGGCTGGCGCCGCCGTTGATCCCATCCTGCTGCCAATTAATGCGCTGGGAAATCGCCCTCCTTTTTTTATGCCCATGGCGTCTTTGGCGACATCTCTTCCTTGACCAATATCGTTGCCCAATTTCCCGCCGAGCAGCCAATTTACGGTTTACAAGCCGTGGGTCTGCATCCTAACTATGAGCCAGACCTGACCATTGAAGAAATGGCCGCGCGCTATGTCCAGGCCATACAGCGCGTGCAGCCTTCTGGCCCCTACCATCTTGGCGGCTTTTGCTTCGGCGGCGTCCTCGCCTATGAGATCGCCTGCCAGTTGGAGCAAATCGGCCAAAAGTCCGCGCTGTTGGCCATCATTGAAGGCTCAGCGCCGCGCCAATACCACGTGTCGGGTGCCCTCTATACCCCACAGCGCCTGCAGGTCATTCGCCACAGCGCGCCCCACTTCTTACGGGGCAATGAAGAATTTGGCGGCTGGCAGGTGCGCAAACGCATAAAACGGCTTTTCCACACAGCCGGACCTGCCCTCAGCAGCCCCCATGAATCCAATTGGGAGGTGGAATTTGACAACATCGCCGATTTCAACGCCACGCGTCCCGAGATTCAACATGCGCTGCATGACATCAATGTCAGCGCCATTGAGAACTATACCCCGCAGTCTTACAATGGCCGCGTCACCCTCTTCCGTGCCAAGTATTTGCGCCTGCGCCATGCCCTATTCAGCAAAATAGATCCCTCCCGTGGTTGGAGCGCCTTAGCCCAAAAGGGCGTCGACATTCACTATATCGACGGCTACCACACCGGCATCCTCAAGCAGCCCTATGCCGTTCAATTGGCCGCGGCCCTCACGACTGCGTTGGAAACCAGCAATAGGTAAGCACTAGGCAGTAAGCAGTAAGCAGTAAGCAGTACGCAGTAATCTGTGACCTGGCAGCAGAATCAGTGACCTGTAATCCGTTTTCCATTTTGCGTTATCTGTTTTCCGTTTTCCATTCCAACTGTAAACCAGGTGTCTTCAAAACGACCCTAAGGTCTGCTATAATAAGAACGTGAGGTGAGCCGCTAGGGGAGCAAACCGATCGCGAAGCGCGGTAGGAAAGACAGCAGTGACCGCACGACTGCAAGCTTTCGTTGTGCAGCCTTTCACCTGAGCTATTTTCGCTCACTCTTCGCACCCACCCCACTGGTCAGGGCTTGTCAAGACCATGCTTTTGACGGCAGGATAAAGAAATGAGTGGTCCCGGAAAATCGATCTAGCCGGTCGTGGGGCTTTCCGCCGCAGGCCGGGCACATATGGGGTGAGCAAAATGAATAACGCTAAAGCGAACTGGACCTTTATGGTCTATCTGGCCGGTGACAACAACCTGGAATCTTTCGGCTATAAGGACCTGCGCGAAATGAAGCGCGCCGGCTCCAACGAGAACGTCAACATCATCGCCCAATTCGATACCATGCATGATCAGGTAGCGCGTCGCTACTGTCTGACTGCTGGATCAAATTTGGAAGACGATGTTGTGGAAGTGCTTCCCGAAACCAATACAGGCGATCCCGATCAACTGCAAGAATTCATTGAATGGTCTGCCGCCAATTACCCTGCCCATCATTACGGGCTGATCCTGTGGAATCATGGCAGCGGCTGGAAAGATGATGACATTTATCGCGCTGCGGCCCGCAACAACCTGACCGGCACCTTGACCCGTGGCAATATTGTCAGTTTGCGCTCAGGAAAACCGGGTCGCACACTTTTTAGCACCTCACTGGAGGAACTGGTCAAGGAAGCCACATTACGCGCCATCCTCTTTGACGACAGCGCTGCTGATTTCTTAGACAGCCAGGAAATGCGCAAAGTATTGGAAAAAGTGCAACCGCTGCTCAATGGGGGGCTGGATCTGCTTGGTTTCGACGCCTGCTTGATGAATATGGTTGAAGTGGTCTACCAGGTACATGATCTATGCCAGGTTGTCGTCGGATCTCAAGAAGTGGAACCAGGCGACGGCTGGCCTTATGACACGATCCTGTCCGAATTGGTGCAGCAGCCGCAGCTAACTGCCCCAGAATTGGGGTCGCTTATCGTCGACAAATACGTTGACTTCTATGTTGCCCATCATCCAAATCTGGCCGTGACCCAATCGGCCGTTTCTACCAGCTCCACCGCGGCCTTAACCACCGCCCTCGACGAATTAGCCCAGGACCTCCATCTAGGCATGCAAAACCACGCGGTACTGGGCGCCGTCGTGGCCGCCCTGCGCGAATCACAGACCTTCACTGACAGAGATTATGTGGACCTCGGTGATTTCTGCGCCGAACTAGCACTGCTAACCGCCGGAACCTCCTTGGGGGACAAAGCCGCAGCCGTGGCCGCAGTTGTCAAGGGCCCGAATTCCCCCGTCATCGCTCAGAAGTCGCACGGCGACGCTGTTTCCAAAACAACCGGTCTGAGCATCTATATCCCGGCGCGGGTCCTTTCACCGCTGTATGAAAAGCTGAAGTTTTCAATCGACTATAAATGGGATGATTTCCTCCAGGAATTAGTCGGCTAAAGCGGAGCCTTGAGTCATGACCCAATTCCACCCTTTTTTACTGCAGATCAAGCTTATCGCTGTAGACAAACTTGAGATTGAAGCACAGTTCATGGGCCTTAGGCGCACCCATACAATGGCCTGGGATGATCTGCCCCTGACGCCTAGTGAACTGGAAAAATCTGACATGTGGGTTGATCACGGCCGGATGAATCCTCAATATGCCAAGGATTTCGGCACGCGCCTCGCTGCAATAATATTCCAAGGTGATGTACAGTCCTTGCTCGACCAGGCAGAAAGCTATATTGATCAAGATGAAGGGCTGCGGCTAATGCTGCAGCTGCCAACTCCCGCAGTGGCCCAATCTGCCCCAGCCCACCCACTAAACCAGATTGAGCAGCTAGTGGAAACCCGGAAAGCCCAACTCCGTAAACTGCCCTGGGAGCTCATGCGCAGCGTCAATGGAAAATATGGCTTCTTTGCCCAATCTCGTGAGGTCGCCCTGGCCAGACACAATTCGCAGGCCAGACTTCCCAACCACCCGCCTGACAGCGATACAACACTGCGCGTCTTGATCATCGACGCCTCGACGACTGGGATTGTGGACTTGGACAAAGAGAAGGAAATAAAGAGCATTAGGCAAGCCTTGGGCGGGGTTGGTGGATTCAAGCACCGCTTGAAGATCGTTGTCCGGCACATAACCGGACAAGAAAAATTTCGCGATTTACCAGCTCATCTCTTGAACGTGCGCCGCTATACAACAACGATTTTACCCAAACCAACCCGGGCCAATATCGAGCGCGCAATGCAGCGTGCGCGCTCAGACAATAAACCCTTCCATATCGTGCACTTTATTGGCCATGGAGAATCCGATAATCGAGGCAGTTTCATCTATCTAAATGGTGCCACGGAGGAAGATCCCGTCGAGAGCGTGCCGGCCACGGAGTTCATTAATCACATTTACAGTCCCGATCTAAACTTGCTTTTCATCAACGCCTGTGAAAGCGCGGCGCCCCACGCACATGTGAACAGCGTCACTTATGTGGCCCAGGAACAAGGCATCCCTGTAACAATTGGTATGCGCATCAGAGTTTTTGACCAAGCCGCTGTCTACCTGGCCCGCGACTTTTACACGGCGCTGGCGGCTGGGGAGCCAGTTGAATCGGCGCTGGCCTCGGCGCGCATGCTCACCGAGCGCAATGACAGCGGCAAAGCGGTTGATTGGGCCATCCCCCTGCTCTTTATGGGTTGGTCTGAGGGTTTAACGCTTCCAAAAATGAAGCATAGGCCCGTTACCTGGTTCGAAAAGCTGGCCGGTCTATTCGTGTTCTTAATGCTTCTCGCGGGTTATTGGGGCACACTGCTGGATATTCCAAAACGTGCCGTGGAAACCGCGACCACCGCTCCAGGGATAAAGTGCCTGGGGTTGCATGCCATGGATGAGAATAAGTTTACCGTTGCCTTCTTTAACTTCGCTGTAGTAGACGAAGAAGGCAATATGGTCATCACCAATGATGGGCGCAACCTGGCCCATTTCTTGTACAACCGCTTCGCTTACAACTTCGAACACATGGGCTTGGCGATCCCCTATGAGCTGCGCCCGCCAGACCATACCTGTGCCATTTATGGCCAGGATGATAAGACACGGGCTGAACGGGCTGAACGCATCGCCAGGGCGATCAAAGCCGACGTCCTCATATACGGGACCATTATCAATGCCCGAACCAACCCGCGCCTGAAACTCGACTTTCATGTTTCCAGCGCCGGATTCGAGGAAGGCAATGAGATACTTGGTACACACGCCCTGGGTGGATTGCTCAAAGTAAACAGGCCCTTTGATCCTGATCAGCTGCTCTTCATCCTACGCCCAGCCCATGTCGTTCGTACCGACATCCTTAACCAAGTCATTTTTGGTCTGTCCTATTTCTCTGTCGACAACTATGAGTTGGCTGCCCATTTCTTCCGCAAAGCAGCGCAGACCGAGGGCTGGCCCAACGCTGATGGCAAGGAAGTAGTCTACTTGCTGCTTGGCAATGCCCTTTTACGCCAGGCAGCGCAAGATAACGATCCCCTTCTTCTAGACGAGGCCGAAACTACCTACCAAAAGGCCCAAGCTATCGCACCCGCCAATATACGCGCCAAAATAGGTTTGGCCGGAGTGCTCCAGAGTCGCGCCGTTGGTGACGTTGGGGAAATCGATGCCCAGTCTTACAAAGAGGAGTTGTTTTGTGAAGCAGAGCAGTCCTACCTGGAGGCCCTGCAGATGGCCACTATGGAGCAGGACCAGGAAGAAGAATCCATCGACGTGGACCAAATACAAGCGACGGTCGATTTTGCGCTGGGCCAGATTTACTACAATCGCTGGGCGCGCGACGGCGGCGGACATTGGCGCGAGGCAGAAAAGCGCTTTAAGGCCGTCGTTGAAGCTCATGAGTCGGGTCGTGTTTACCAGCCCTATCGTGCCGGGCGCTCCTATGGATACCTGGCCTCTATAGAACGGCAGTGGCCGGACTTGTTGGATGCCGAGCGCTATTATCAACAGGCCATCAATATGTCCAGCCCCTTCTGGCAGTCCTACTACAGCTGCCGCCTGTCGCAAGTCTACTGCATGACCGGCAAAGACGCGCTGGCTGAAGACGCGCTGCAGTCAACCGTCGATATCGCCCGTTTGCACGGCTACAGCGGCCTGGTCGACTTCTATACGATTCCCCTGGACCAGCTGGCTTCGACTGGCTGTTTTGAGTTTAAATGTGCCACTGTTCTTATCAATGAATAAAGGATATCCAGACTAATCTGGAATGGAGGTTGCCGATGAAACTCATATCTAAGTTTTTTACAATCATCCTTTTGCTTTCACTGATGTTCCTTGTCGCCTGTGATCCGCCCACGGATCCTGGTGGTGGTGAGGGTGGGGGCGGAGGTGAAAACGGGCCAGACCAAGGTCCCGATGATCCCGACCCTCCCGACGATCCCGATCCGGGCCCCGGTACTGGTGGCAAGTGGGCCATCGTCTATAGAGGATCTGACGTGATGTTCCCTGAAGAGTACAGCACAGCCTGTGCCGACAATATCTTCGAAGCAGGCGCAGAGTTGGATTTCACGGCCGTTGAGCTCACCGGCGAACAATCGCTTAGGTTTGATATATACCAGCTCATCGATAAGGAGAGCGGTGATCTCGAGGCCCTGCACCGCGAAGATTTTGGCCTTGAATCCGACCTACGCTTCGCCTTACCCGAACGCATCAGCATGGAGCCCGGCGAATTCTATCTCACTGTCGGATCTCCGCGTGAACTGGGCGACCAATTCGCCAACCGCGCCCAACTACCCACCTCAGCCTACTGCTTCATGATTGAAGGTTGACATTACCCACAGGGAGACTGCCAGGCAGCCACAAGCCGTCTGGCAGTTTCCTCCAGCCCAATCAGCTCCCACCAACATCCGCCGTATCCTACTTGTTACTTGCCACTTGCTATTCGTTTTCTGTTCTCTGTTTTCTGTTCTCTGTTTTCTGTTCTATATTACTTCCGCCACAATCTTCCCCCGCACATGCCGCCCCGCCAGCGCGTCCAACCCCACCGGCACCTCTTCTAGCGGGATAACTCTGCCGACCATTGCCCCAATCTTCCCCACCGCCACCATGGCAATCATCTCTTCTCCCATATGGGATAAATCCACCTGTGCCTTATACCCGCCATTGAAATAGGCTCCACCCAGCAGTATCTGGTGTAGCGAAATTGCCTTATGGAAAGGTACCTGCGCAAAATCAGGCAGCCCGGCAACGGCCGTTAACCCTCCACCGAAAGCCAGCATCTTCGTCCCTTCCGTCGCGCTTTCTCCTCCAAGCGTATCCACCACCGCGTCCACGCCTTCTCCGCCGCTCCATTCCATCACTCGATTATGCACATCCTCTTGCCGGTAGTCGATCGCTTCCTCCGCCCCCAGCCCGCGCACAAAATCATGATTGCCCGCCGAAGCCGTCGTGATCACCCGCGCCCCCGCCTGCGCCGCCAGCTGCACCGCAAAACCACCCACTCCTCCAGCACCAGCCTGTACCAACACCGTCTGCCCTGCCTCAATATGCAGCCGCCTATGCAGCGCCTGGTAAGCCGTCAGACCCGCGCAGGGTAGTGCCGCCGCGTCTACAAAAGAAACCCCATCCGGTATTCGTGCCAGCACATGAGCCACCGTCACCACATACTCGGCGAACCCGCCGGGTCGCGACAAATTACCATGATAGAACACACAATCGCCAACCTCGAAGCCTCCCACACCTGGCCCAATCTTATCCACCGTCCCCGCCACGTCCAGGCCCAACACAAAAGGGTACCTCCACGCCGCATGCCCTCCCGCCGCCATCTTATAATCCACCGGATTCAAGCCTACCGCCTGCACCTTCACCCGCACCTCGCCCGCCCCCGGCTCCGGCACCGCAATATCGCTCAAATATAGGGAAGATGGGCTTCCCGGCTTATCCAAAACAACCGCTTTCATCATCAATAATCTCCATTTGCTTGCTCTTCAGGTCAATTCAAACCAGTCATACCCGTGAAAACGAGACGCCACCAATTATTCCTATACCCCCTTTAATAACCAACAACACTATAGCACAACTCCCAAAACGTAAGCATTGCAATGACCGGCCGTTTTCCGTTTTCCGTTGTACGCTATAATCCCCTCAACCTTACCCACACAACTACATATAGGAACGCACCATGCCAACCCAAATCTCCGTCTCTCTCTCCGGCGAACGCTTTACCGTCTGGTACCGCATTCAAGGCCATCAAGCCACTGCCCTCGCCAAAACGCAGGCGCTCGCCGTTGAACAATCCGTAGAATTCCCCGTCCATTTGCTGCCACCGGGTGACATTCCCGATCACATCGTGGGCCAGATCAAGTCCTTTGATGCCCTGGAAAAAGATCTATACGAAGCAGAGGTAACTTTCCCCCTGGAAATCACCGGCTTCGAACTAACTCAATTTCTAAACATCTTATTCGGAAACTCCAGCCTCAAACCCGGAATTCGCCTACAAAGATTTGAACTGCCCCAAGCGCTCGGCAGTACATTTCGAGGTCCGCGCTTTGGCATCAATGGCCTGCGCGACCGGCTCCACATTCCCGATCGCCCCATCCTATGCACGGCAATTAAGCCTATGGGGCTGAGCGCCTCTGACTTAGGCGATCTCTGCTACCAGTTTGCCCTGGGCGGCATCGACATCATCAAAGACGACCACGGCCTCGCCAACCAACCCTTCAGCCCCCTCCGGGATCGAATCCAAGCTTGTGCTGCCTCGGTCGCCCGGGCCAACAAAGAGACCGGCTTCAATTCCATTTACATGCCCAATATCACCGGACCCATGGACCAGATGCACAAAAATGCGCACATAGCCAAAGAAATGGGCGCCGGCGCCCTGCTTGTTTCCCCCGGCCTATCAGGCTTTGATTCCATCCGCCTTTTGGCCGGTGATGACAGTTTGGCCCTGCCGATCATGAGCCACCCCGCCTTCATCGGCGGCTTCGTCTCCTCGCCTGGCAGCGGTATTTCCCACTACGCTCTCTTTGGCCAAATCGTGCGCCTCGCTGGCGCCGACGCCACCGTCTTTCCCAATTTTGGCGGCCGTTTCTCCTTCAGCGTTCAAGAGTGTCGAGACATCGCTGCCGGCTCCATGGACCCCATGGGCCACCTCCGCCCCATCTTCCCCACCCCCGGCGGTGGCATGACCCGCGACCGCGTCCTGGAAATGCATCAAGTATACGGTTCTCAGGTCATCTACCTCGTCGGTGGTGATCTCTACAAGACCGGTCAATCCTTAACCGAAAACGCCAAACAATTCCGCCACCAAATCGAAAACCTGCCCACTTCTCCCCCCTAATAATTGACCGCCCCACCCGCAGTCCAATTATTGTCCCTTGACTAGAACATACGATCTATATATCATAGCCATAGAACCTTTACATTTCCCAAATCCCGGTTCCCAGTTTGACATTAGAAATGACGTTTCCGGGAGAAAAACATAAACGACATCATCATCGATATCGGCAGCCTCATCCGGCAGCAGGGCGTCGCGCAGCACATTGTGTATGCAGTTCTCCTGCGGCAGCCCCTTGGTCAGCGCCTCCCACAGTTTTCCACCAGAAAGACTACGGTAAACGCACATTTTTCTTTCGGGCGGATAATGCTCGCTGTCACCCTTGATGGGCAGCACATATACGTGGTAAATCTTAAGTAAGAGCTGGCACTATTCTGGTGTCTGCTTATTGTATAATCTTTCTAGCGCAAAATTGTGGATAAAGAACTTAGTTTCTCAACCTATTGGGTTGAAAGATACTGGAGAAACCGATGAACGCGACCGTGAAGCAGATCCTGCATTGGGCTCCCAGGGTGCTGTGCATTCTTTTTGCATTATTTTTGAGTTTATTCGCCTTAGATGTCTTCAGCGAGGGTTATGGTTTTGCAGAAACAGTTCTTGCCCTCCTGATCCACCTTCTCCCAACAATCCTCTTTGTCATCGCGTTAATTATTGCCTGGCGGTGGGAATGGGTTGGAGCAATCTTGTTCATTGTGTTGGGCCTGTTCTATCTGGCTATGAGTCGAGGTGAGAGTTGGATAATTTCAGCTCCGATGCTGCTGGTAGGTGTTCTTTTTCTGTTGAATTGGATATACAAAGGAAAGCTAAAAACGTGACAGCCAGCGACAAAGCAGATTGGTTCAATCTTCAAAGATTGAACCAGACTCCCGCGTTAACTGCTAACTGTTCGCTTGCTAATTGTGCAAAGTCCCCCCCTTCTGCAATCCGTTCGTCATCGACACTATCAGCGCTGAACGCTAGATTGTGCCGGTGAATAACCCGTTAATTCGTTTTGCTTCGAACCCAATTATTCAATCGGAGCGCCTGCTGAATTGACACGTCTGCTATAATGAAGGCATTAGTGGAGTCATATTGGAGGGAACAATGTTTCAAGGATCCTTGACATTCCGTAACGGCCGTTTAATCGCGTTTATGTTTGTTTTACTCGTTATTCTCGTCTCGGCAGGCATAGCGTTTGCCTCAACTTCCAGCCCCCCCTCACAACTCAATCCTCAGTCCGCAGAAGAAATCGCCGCTTCCTCAGCCTGCGCTGATATCATCGTCAACGGCGGCTTCGAAGAGAGCACGGGCTGGGTAACAAAGGCGACTGAGTATACCGCCGGTTATGCCATGGATCCCGAACCGGTGCGCAGCGGTGATTATTCGATGCGCACGGGAATCGTCAACCTTGCCCATAATAAGTTCAGCTATTCCAGCGCCATCCAGGCCGTTAAAATCCCAGAAGGAACCGAACAGGTAACGCTGGGATTCTGGATCTTCCCTCAAACTGGTGAAGATGAATCCATCCCGCTGCGCCTTCCCAGAAACCCATTGGGCATACGAGAAGAAGACGCTGCCAACGTCAGTGATTGGCAGTTCGTCTTTATCCTCAACAAATATGGACAGGAGCTTGAACGCTTGCTGTATAGACGACAGAATGTTGATGATTGGGAGTATCACAGCTTTGATCTGTCGCACCACCGGGCACAGGGAACGATTCAAATCTACTTTGACACCTTCAACAATGGGTATGATGGGATCACCAGCATGCATATCGACGACGTGTCTCTAGCCGTATGCGACGAACCGCCGCCACCGGCCGATGGAACAATTGCCGGAACGGTCGTGCTGCAGGGCCGGACTGACCACAGCGGGGCGGATGTCTGTGCTGACGACGGAGGCACCCCCGTTTGTGTGCAGACCAATACCGCGGGAGCTTTCGCCATTGACGTCGCCCCAGGAAGCTATACCGTTACCGTCGACATAGCGAGATACCTGGATGCCGAGAAATTAAATGTGACTGTCACGTCCGGCACGACTACGACCCTGGTCCCGGTGACCTTGCTGGGGGGAGACACCAACGACGACTGCGCGGTCAACATTCTCGACCTGTCACTCGTGGGTAGTCATTTCGGTCTGAGCTGTGGTGATGCAAGTTGGGATGCCCGCGCCGATATCAATAATGACTGCACCGTAAACATCCTTGATCTGACAGGTACCGGCGGCAACTTTGGCCAGGCCTGCCCAGTACCATGGAGCTAGCAGAAGGGTCCCTGGAGAGCAGTTTGGCTTTTGCTTATTCGAATTGTTTAGTACGTGTCTGAAGTTCGCCGCAAGGTTGATTAATTGGCGCGTTGAGATTGGCTACCGCAGAAGAATAGGCGCGGCAGCAGTAAGTATTAGGGTATTTTACCATTAGATCTTAGCCTATCTATGAGGAGGATGTTCATGTCAAAAGTCATTAGGAACTCTAAGGCTTTCTGGACGATATTGTTGGTTTCGGTATTCTGTTTCATGGTTATTCTTTTAGCGGTACCCGCCCAAGCGGAGCCGGAAGTGGTCACGCCTTTGCTGTCGCTCAATCCAGCCAATCCAGTCGTCGGGCCTGGAGGGAGCATCGATGTCGCCATACAATTGGACAATATTGGTAGCGTCGTCTACGGCAGCCAGATCAATTTAAGTTTCGATCCAGCCATCTTGCAGGTCACCGGGGGACTGCTCACACTCGGTACATGCCCATTCCCCAGCTTCGTACAAGCCAATACGGCAAATAATACGACTGGCGCCATCGAATATGTGGTGACTCAGCTAAATCCTGTGCTCCCTTGCAGTGGTGGCGTCGTTGCTACCATTCCCTTTACTTGTAAAGCGGAAGGAGTATCTAACGTTACTTTCACTTCCAGCATCATCTCCGACCAAAATGCGAATGCCATTACTCACAATACCCAGAATGGAACCGTTACCTGCGAGAGAGCCGTCATAGACATCACAGGAACAGTTGCCCTTCAGAGCTGGCCCAGCCCAACCGGAGTGAAAGTAACCTTGTATGACAGCGGTGGCATCGTTGACGGACCATACACGGTCACGTCGAATGGCGCTTTCATATTGCACGCCAGTGATGAGACCGAGACCTATCGGGTGGTGGCAAGATACGACCGCTATCTGAGTGCTGAAAAAACAGGCATTACCGGTGCAGGTGGAGATGTAATTGATGTCGGTCTCGCTACTTTGCGGGCCGGGGATATCAATGGTGACGGAGTGATCAATGTCTTGGATCTGTCCGCCTTAGGTGGCAACTACAATAAGGTGGCTCCGCAGGCATGGGTGCCCTAGTCAAGGCTAGGATCCACTTATCGACGGCGCGTGAAGTCATATTGACCAGAATTGCGCCGCTTCTTATTGCGATCATATTATGCGGTTCAGGACAACTGCAGGCACAAGATGCTGCAGTTGTCCTGTTGGAACCGCAAACGCTATCGCTTGGCCAAGGGCAGACAAGCAGCGTTGTTGTGCGGATTGAAGAGGCTGCCAATGTGTATGGGGTGCAGCTAGAGTTATCCTTTGACGCCGGAATAATCAAGGTACTTGATGAGAATGAGGCTAAGCCCGGCGTTCAAATATCCGCTGGTGATTTTCTGGCCGTAGATGAGGGTTTCGAGGCTGACAATAATGTCAATAATGAAACCGGCCAGTTAACCTATACGCTGTCTCTTTTGGCTCCAGCCGAACCCGCCTCGGGTGCGGGCACCCTGGTCGAATTCGAGGTAGAAGCATTGGAAAGTGGTGGCGCTGTTCTGCAGCTTGTTTCCATAATCCTGGCCTCGCCAAATGGGACCCAACTGCCAGTGCAAGTAGGGGACGGGCGAGAGGATGACAGTCCCATTATCGTGCCCACAACAGCGGCGACGATTGCCGCACCGCCTGCGGCCACGGCAGTTCAGGATGCACCCAATACGCCAACAGCCACGGCCGAAAACGACCAAACAGAGCCATCACCAACGGGATCAGCCACAGAAGCCCCGGCAGCGCCAACCGGCTCTGCCCAAAGCACGCGCTCAGCGCCGGAAACAGAAACCGCACTCCCTGCATCTGCTGAAGATCTAGCTGGGAGCACACTTCCCCCTCCCCCGCCTATTGAAGAACCCGATCTGGCCCAAGCAAGCTTAAGCACCGCCGGACCGGCAGAAGCAGAACCGCTGACTGAACTTGCAGCCGCTGCGCCGTCTCCAGAACAGTCCGAATCAGTTGCAGCAGCAGGACAACCTCTGCCAGCATTAACCGTGATCGGGCAGAATCCGAACCTACAGGAAAACCCGGCCCTGGCGGCAACACCTGCCCCGGCTGCAGCAGGTGAGGATTCTACAAGAGGGCTCTATTTTGCATTCGGCCTGCTGTTTATTGTTATTGGCCTTATTGCCATCTGGTTTTTGTGGCGATTGCGCAGTGAAAACCGGTTTAGGAACCAATAGAAGATGATGTGTTTGGCTTGAATCTTAGCCATCTAGCGGCTATAACCATGTTTCTACCGTCGGCTAAGTAAAAGGTCATTTTAATAAGACAAGAAGTTGTGGAGAGAAATCAGATGCCACCAAGCCCTAGTGAAACTAATGATCGTTCGCACAAGTTCGGCGGAAAGTATCTAACGATATTCTTGGTCGTATTGCTGTTGGCAGTACCGATTGCTACAGCAACTGCCGCCAATGCGCAGGATCCTTCTGATCTTGAGGCGGTCGATGATTTCTCCGTATGGCTTGACGGCCCTGTTCAGGCTGCGCCAGGGGCACTATTAACCTACAATATAACGTCTGATGCCGCCGGCTTATTCGGCGCTGAACTAGACATTGGCTTCGATCCAGCCGTTCTTCAGGTGGTCGGGACCCAGGTTACGCCGGGCGCCTGTCCCCAACCCGACTTTGTGGTCACCAACAGCGTCGACAATGCCTTAGGCACCATTTCATACGCTGCGACTTCCTTGGCCCCTACCCTCCCCTGCGCTGGCGGCATCATCGCTTCCTTCCAGTTCCAGGTTTCCGCCGCAGCCGCAGCTGGCAGCACCAGCGTACAATTTGACAAAGTGATTCTGGCCGACTCCAATGGGACGCAAATTCCCGCCGCGCCAACCAATCTGGATCTGTCTATCGTGGTGGCGACTATTACCGCGCAGTTTAGTGGCTCCCCCACCGCGGGTACGTCCCCCCTGACCGTGAACTTCTCCAACCTCTCCAGCGGCGCCTACGACACCTGCACCTGGGATTTCGGCGACAGCAGCGGCAGCGGCTCATGTGTCGATCTAAGCCATACCTACACCACCCTGGGAACTTATACCGTATCGCTGACGGTTACCGGCGCAAGCGGCAGTGATAACGAAACCAAGCTCGATTACATCTATGTGTTTGATCAGCATCTTCTCTACTTACCCGTGATTCTTCGCTAATCATCAGCCCTCTACCGCCACACGGAGCGCCACCATCCTCGTGGCACGTATTCCAAGCGGCAGACCATCAAAAGCAAGACGGAGCGCCACCTTTCTCGTGGCACGCATTCCAAGCGGCAGACCATCAAAAGCAAGACGGAGCGCCACCTTTCTCGTGGCACGTATTCCAAGCAGCAGACGATCAAAAGCAAGACAGAACGACACCATCCTCGTGGCACGTAGTCCAAGCAGACGGAGCGCCACCTTTCTCGTGGCACGTATTCCAAGCAGCAGACGATCAAAAGCAAGACAGAACGACACCATCCTCGTGGCACGTAGTCCAAGCAGATGGAGCGCCACCATCCTGGTGGCATGTTTACCACGTCTCACAGGCCGGCAAGATACCAACGCTGCGATTTCTAGCAAGCTATCCCCATTTTCCGAAAAACTTGCTAGAATTCACCCAGTCTCTACCCGTCACCACCGTCAACAGTTGTTATTGTTGTTATTTGTTTTCTGTTTTTCGTTATCTACTTCTAGGGAACCAAACGTATGCTGCGACTATTTCTCCTTCTCACATCTTCATTTCTCCTCATCTCTACCACTGCCTGTGCCCTTCTGCCCGGTATCAGCGGCACCTGCACCGTATCTGATGGCGTCTTTCCTAAGCCGGAGCCGGATTACAACGGCAAGCGCGTGCGCGATTTCAGTCCATTCGAGGAGGCATTGGCAGCCTTTACCCCGGAACGCGCCACCGAATTGGATGGGTTGCTGCTGGACAAAACAATCGTGGATCTAACCGGGATGCTGGATAAGGCCGAACTGACCAGCGAAGAGCTGACCATTTATTACATCGACCGCATACAACGCTACGATGTGGACCAGCTCAACGCGGTCATGGAGCTCAACCCGCAGGCCTTGGATATCGCCCGGTCCCTGGATGAGGAAAGGGCCAACGGCCGTGTTCGAGGAAACCTGCACGGTATTCCCATCCTGCTCAAAGATAATATCGCCACAGGCGATGGACTGCATGCCACTGCCGGAGCGGCTGCGCTGGCTGAATGGCAGCCGGACCGTGATGCCTTCCTGGTCAAACAGCTGCGCAATCATGGGGCGATTATCCTGGGCAAGGCCAATCTTTCCGAATGGGCAAACTGGATGGACGAGTGTATGCCCAATGGCTTCAGCGTCCTTGGCGGGCAGACTCGGAACCCCCATGGTCCCTTTGATACCTATGGGTCCAGCAGTGGATCGGCCGTTGCCGCCTCCGCCAATCTTGCTGCCGCCACAGTCGGTTCGGAAACGCAGGGCTCGATCATAGCCCCCGCCGAAATCAATTCCGTTGTGGCCATTAAGACCAGCTTGGGCCTGGTCAGCCGCGATTACGTCATTCCCCTCTATCCTGCACAAGACGTGCCAGGGCCTTTGGCACGCACTGTGACCGACGCTGCTGTACTGCTCACAGCCATGTCCGGCAGCGATGAAAATGATCCCGCGACAGCCAACGCCTCTGCTCTGGCGGGGACCGATTTCGCGCAGTATCTACAGCCGCAAGCGATTTCCGGGCAGAGAGTGGGCATCGCCATTACGCCCGATTCGATCATCCAGAATCTCAAAGATCAAGCGGCGGACGGAAAAGAAGGGCTGCAGGCCAGCATCGATATATTTGAAGCCAATAACAAAAAAACACGCGCCGTTGGAGAGGTGCTCGCCAACGCCGGCTTCAAGATCGTCGAAATCCCAAGCAGTGACGTGCTCGCTCAGGGTGACGTTAACCCGCTGCTAACCCACGGCTATAAGCTGGCTATCAATCGCTTCCTCGCCGACCTCAATGAGCAGGCTCCTGCTGCTGGGCTAGACGGCATCATCAAGTTCAACAACCAGGATCGCGACAATCGCGCTCCGTACGGCCAGGACCATTTGGAAGCCTCACAAGAATCGAATATGAGTGAAGAAGCGTTCAATTCCGCCAGCGCCGAATTAACCGCTACAGCGCGCAGTGGATTGGACCAGCTTTTTGCCGCCTATGACATCGCCTTGATCGCCGGCAGCCATACTCAGGCATATGCCCAAGCCGGCTACCCAGCGCTGACCGTGCCTGCAGGCACAGACGCCAGCGGCCAACCGGTGGGCACACTGCTTATCGGACCCTATCTGAGCGAACCGGACTTGATTAATGCCGGATACGTGTTAGAAAAGGCGACGCAGGCAAGGTTGGTGCCAACTTTGGGACCGTAGTAGGAAAAAGAGAACAATAAACAGAAAACGGAAAATTGGAGGAGATATGAATCGCTCTTTTAACGTGTTTATCATTTTGACCGTAGTGATTTTCGTACTGGCAGCGGGTGTACTCGCGGAACCGCACGAGGATTCTTTTTCCTAAATGCCCTTCGCCGCCAGCCCGCTGGTTCCAGTAGATGCTTATGAGGCGGGATTTAGCGAAGGGATTGAGTCGTGGACGGCTGTACGCTGGAATGTGGGAGCTGACACCAGCGTGAAGCACAACGCCGACTGCCATGCTGGGCGCTGCGGCTTTTTGGACATGCTGGCCCAAACCAATCACTCCTATGTCATCGCCTCACCTCTCATCCCTGGCCCGACGCGCTCCTACGCAATCACCTTTCGGGCGAAGATAGAGGACGCGCAAGACAAAGACCAGTACGGTGCCATTTTCAGCGCCGATCGCAGCAGCCTGCCTTGTCCGGGAGATAACACGGATGCCTGCTTCAATCGCTACTATGAGTTCCGTGCTCGCTATCGAGATGACGGCCAAAAATATATGGAATACCGGCTGCGGCGTATTGATGGCCATGATCAGAATAATATCGAGATCGGCGAAGACATCATCCCATGGACGCTGGCCGAAGGGGTCAAGATCGATGAGTTCAATAAGTGGGAGATCCGCTTTCGCTCAAGTGGTCATATTTACATCAAGGCCAACAATGATGAGCAGTCCGCATACGGCCGTGACAACAAGCACAAAGACCAGCGCTACTTTGGTCTGATGGCGCGCAGCAACGAATCGAGCAATGTGCTTGTCCATTTTGACGACTATAAGATCGTGGCCGAGGATTAATTAGAAACGCTTACCCGGCACAGAATGAAATATGCTTGGTCATATCAAGCAGTCACTTGTTGAAAGCTTTGGCAATTATCTGCAGCGCGATCTGATTCCGGAACTAATTGCCCTGGCAGTCATCTTCATATCGGGACTGATCCTAGCTTGGATCCTAAAGTTCATCATAAACCGCATCAAGCGTGGGCTGCTGACCGATATCAGCGGCGGGCGCAACAGCTATGAGTTGCGCGCCTTGATCACCGAAGAACGGCAGATAAACCAAATAACCAGCGCCTTGCGACCGAGGATTCTGGCAATGTTTACCGACCGGCAGTTTGAAATGACGTAATTTCAACCACACACTATCACGAATGGAGGATCTATGAACAATGATCGCCAATTCGTCGTTCAAATGCGCGACGTGTCGAAGCGTTTTGGCGAAATTAGCGCCGTGGACAGCATTTCACTTGACGTACCCCCCGGTTCCATTTTCGGTTTTATCGGCCCCAGCGGCTGCGGCAAGACAACCACCGTACGTTTGGCCATCGGCAACTACGGAGCTAGCGACGGCACCATCAAAGGGCTGGGCAAGTCACCTGAACGTTTCAAGCGTGATGATCAAAAACGGATCGGCTATATGCCACAGCTTTTCATCCTCTATCCGGAGCTGACCATCTGGGAAAACCTTAACTTTGCTGCTTCGATTTATGGCTACCCCATGAATCGCCGCGAACGACTTGAAGCACTCTTAGACCTGGTTGAGCTCACCGGACATGAGAAAAAGCTGGCCCGCAACATCTCCGGCGGCATGCAGCGCCTCCTCAGCCTGCCAGCACGATCATCCACAACCCAGACCTGATCTTCCTCGACGAACCAACCGCCGGGATAGATCCCGTTCTTAGACGTAAATTTTGGGACCATTTCCAGGTTCTTAAAGAACAAGGCCACACCCTCTTCGTCACCACGCAATATGTCGGCGAAGCTGCCTACTGTGATTTTGTAGGCGTGATGCGCAACGGCCGTCTGCTCATGGTTGAAACCCCGGAAATGCTGCGCTACCGCGCCCTCAACGGACATGTCATTGACCTGCGCACCTTGGAGCCGATGAGTATTGAAGCGCTTGTCGCCTTGGAAGATCACGCTCTCATCAGAGGGGAAATCCTCTTCCAGGATATGCTCACCGCGCGGCTGACCGTCGAAGATGCCAGCACCGCCATCCCCCAATTACTAGAATGGTGCGCGGAACTAAACGTTCCCGTGGAATCGATCAACGAATTTGTACCTCCATTTGACGATATTTTTGTCATGATCATGGAACAATCGCAAGAAGAAGAGAGCGTGGCCATATGAAGTCATCTACCGAGTTTCTAATTCGAGTCTCCGCCTTTGTACGCAAGGAGATGGCCGAGATCCTGCGCCAGCCGCGCCTCGTCGCTACCCTCATCCTTGGCCCATTTCTGATCCTCTTCATCTTTGGCATTGGCTATAACAACAGCCTGCGCACCATGCGCACCATCATGGTCATCCCTGAAGACAGTAAAATTGAGCAAGAGATCAAAGAAATCGCCAGCCGCTTAAGCGGCGCCGTGGACATGGTGGACATCATCAGCTCCCAAGCCGAGGCAACCCAGCGGCTTGACACCGGTGAAATCGACCTCATTCTGCTCACCCCGGCAGACCCTTACGGAGATATCGCGGGCAACCAGCATTCAGAAATATCTATCATCCATCATGAGATTGATCCTTTGGAGCAGATGTTCGTCAACACGCTTGAGCGCGCCTACGTTGATTAAGTGAACCGTTTGATTTTGATCAAAACCCTGGACAAAGCCAAAGAGGAATCATCCGTCATCCAGTCCAAAGTTGAGCAAGCACACACCGATGCTGGCAGACTGCGCCAGGATCTAGAGGCAGGCAGCACTGAAAATGCGGCCAAAGATATCGCAGCTCTCGGCCAAGATTTCAAAGAGATAAACTTGGCCCTCGCTTCCAGCCTGGCCGGTTTCGAAGGGATCCAGAGCATGGCCGATGAAGAAAGCACCGAGTCACCTACCGAACATCTTTTGCGCGCAGAACAGATCATGTTGCAGCTGGAAAAATTTAATCCCGATCAACAAGATTTCGGGCCCGAAGTCGAACAGACCGCCGAACTTGAACAGGAACTACAGCAGGTGGACGATTTTCTAGGCCAATTTGGCGACATCGATTCAGCCATCCTGGCTCGTCCCTTCGCCGGCGAAGCGATACAACGATCAAACGTCAGCTTCGGCCCCATCGACTTCTACGTCCCGGGTGTCATATCACTGCTTCTGCAGCACATAGCCCTCACCCTCGCTGCGCTGGCCATCGTCCGCGAAAAAGTGGGCGGCTCCGTTGAGCTCTTCCGCGCCGCTCCTGTCAGCGCCTTCGAGACACTCTTGGGCAAGACCACCAGCTTCATAATTCTTGGCGGCATTTTGGCCGCCATCTTAACCCTGCTCGTCATTTTTGGTCAGAAAATACCGATGCTCGGCAGCTGGCTAGCCTATACCGCCGTCGTCTTGGCCCTACTCTACACTTCTCTAGCCATGGGCTTTGCCATTTCCACCATATCCCAAACCGACAGCCAGGCGGTCCAATATTCGATGATCGTCCTGCTGGCCAGCATCTTCTTCAGTGGTTTCTTCATCGCCCTGCAGCATTTGCTAACCGGCGTCCACATCGTCTCCTGGCTCCTACCCGCCACCTACGGCACGGCTATGCTGCAGGACATCATGCTCCGCGGACGGCCCCTTGATCCGGTCCTGCTCCTGGGCCTGACCGGCTATGGAATTCTGCTCTTTGGCTTCGCCTGGTGGAGGCTGCGTCGTCTGATGTCGAGGGAGTAGTAAGTAGCGAGTAGGTAGAAAGCAGTAAGTAAGGCGGTGAGCGGTGGAAGAGTGAGTTCATTGCCAGCTGTTAATTGTATTCCGCTCTCTGCTATAATGTGGCTTGTGGCCTGCGTGGGCCAAAGGAGTCATGATGCACCGCTCACATACTCTGCTGATTATTCTCACTGTCTCGATTTTTCTGCTGATTTTTGGTTTCTCCGCAGCAGCCGAACCTGATCAGGATTCATGGGTTTACTTGCCTTATGTGGCGCGCTCAAATCCACCAGTCGATTATTATGCGACTGATTTCAAGGAGGGCATGGTGCCATGGCAGATGGTGCGTTGGCAGCATGATGACGGGTATGATTCTTGGTGGGAAGAAGGCTGTATCGGCCGTCATTGTGGCTTCTTGAATCTACTGGTTAGCAAGGCGCACTCTTATGCGATTGTTTCGCCGCTGATTGAGGGGCCGACGCGCTCTTATGTGCTGACCTTCCGGGCAAGGCTGAGCGATCGCAAGGATAAACACCAATATGGAGCGATCTTCAGCGCCGATGCCGATGAGGTCTGCCCGGGGCATAATACCAACAACTGCTTTAACCGCTATTACCAGTTCCGGGCGCGGTTTCGCAAGGAGAATGGTCAGGAGTGGATGGAGTACCGGCTGCGGCGTATTGATGGGCATGACCAAAATAAGATCGAATATGGGGAAGATCTGATGCCCTGGACACGCGCGGAAGGGGTCAAGGTAGACGACTGGATTAAGTGGGAGATTCGATTCCGCGCCAGCGGGCATATTTACGTACGGGCCAATAACCGGGACCAGCCGGGCTATGCACGGGATAACAAGCATCTGTACCAGCGCTATTTTGGCTTGACGACACGAACATCCGAAAAAGGGAAGGCGTTTGCTCAGTTTGACCTCTTCGAGATCTCTGTTGATCCATAGCAATAGCAATTCCTTCAGCTTTGCTCAGGACAGGTCCGAGCAACTCCAAGCAATGAGCCGCATCTAGCGATGCTCATTCAGCTTAAAAGCAGTAGATTAGTAGGCATCCAGAGCTGCCAGTTTGCCTCCTCGTATTCTCAGAGATAATGACAGGGATGTCGTTAACAGCAGCAAAGTTACACAGAGCAAGGTTACACAGAGTTTCGCAGAGGAAAGACGCTGGGCAGTTTCTACATCTTTCGAATCACCCAGAATGTGAAATATACTTTACTGATTACATCTTAATGATTACTGATTACTATTCAGCGGAGGTTTGGCAATGACGATCAAAAAAGTCTGTATCGTGGGGGCGTCGGGGAAATTGGGGCAGTACATGGTGGGGCATGCTCTGGAGCGGGGGTATGAGGTTGTGGGCGTTTGCCGCGAGAAGAGTGTGAAAAAGCTGGACGATTTTAGGGATCGGATAACGATAATTCCCGGAGCCAGTAACGACCGTGCGGTGATTGAGCAGGCGGTTGCGGGTTGTGATGGGGTGCTCACGGTGCTGGTGCCGTGGGGCGTGGATGACTATTCGTCGGGCATGGCGCAGGCAGTGATGGACTTCGCCAAACCGGGAGCGAGGCTGGTTTATTCCTGCGGTTGGCATATTTCGATGGATGGCAAGGATGTTTATTCGCGGACGCTAAAGCTGCAGGAGAAGGTGGGTGGGTTTGTCGGTCGCCTGTTCCGCCTGGTTGACATCGGTGACCAGGTGGAAGCGTGCCGGCGCATTTTTGCCAGCGAGACGTTGTGGACGGTGGTGCGCGGCAGTGATCTAGAGGAAGGGGAGAGCCAAGGTCTGCCGGTCTGGAGCGAGCATGTGGGCGACCCGATATTAGAGAGCAATATGACGCGCCGCGTGGACTTCGCGCTGTTTATGGTAGAGGCGCTTGAAAATGACGAGCTGATCCACAAGGCCCCGGCGATTGTGGGCTGCCAGACGCCCTCAGCACTGGCGCATGCAGCTGGGGCATGAAGGATGCGCTCAGCGCCGTTGACCCACTTGGTATAATATTTGTCAGGCAAATGGTGCATTCTGAGAGAGGCGTTGGATGAAGATTTATATCGCAGGGATTATGCAGGGCTCCAGACAGGATCATGACATCCAGGGGCAAGACTATCGCCAGCTTATCCGGGAGGCGGTTCAGGTCCATCATCCTGAGGCGGAATTTTACGATCCTTTTTCGCGATTCCCTGACAGTGTAACCTTTGATGAGCGTCGTGCCAACGAAGCGCTTTTTGAGATGGCGGATGCGGCAGGATCAGCGGATATGGTCATTGCCTATCTGCCGCAAGCGAGCATGGGCACAGCGCTGGAGATGATTCGCGCCTACGATAATGGGAAGACGGTGATCAGCATCTCGCCTATGGCGAAGAACTGGCTGATCCGTGCTGTTTCGGCAAGAATCTTCCCGTCATTAGATGAATTTTGCACCTGGGCACGACATGTGCCGCTAACTAAGCTGATTAACGCGTCCGCGTTTAATTGAGAACCATCGGGCAGCGGCTCAAACTGCGATCTGCAAGAGGGCAAGTGCGCTCGCTGCCTATTCACTTGTTTTTCTGGCTACTTGCGAGGGGGATCGTCAAATGGCTAACCAATCACAATATGTTCTGCAGCCCGCACCGTTGGACCCACATATCCTGGCCACACCATACAACGCGCAAACGAAGTGGCACGTGATATCTGGGGCTCCAAGCTGTGGAAAATCGACGATGATTGCGATGCTGTCCGGGCTGGGATATGAAACAATGGCAGAGTGCGCGCGACAGCATATGGAACAGGAATTCGCCAAAGGGCGCACCTTGGAGGAGATTTTCGCCTGCCGAGAGGATGCTGCACGTATTGCAAACCTGCAGATACAGAAGGAGCAAGAGCTGCGCGTAGAGGAGCTTACTTTCTCGACCGGGGGTTACCAGACTGTCTCGCCTTTTTACCCCATTACGGACTGGATCCCAATGAACTGCTGAGCAAGTGTTTCCGCCATCGCTACGCTGCGGTCTTCATCCTAGACCGGCTTCCGCTGCAGTTGGATGGGGTGAGATTGGATGACGACGTCATGGCTGAGTACCTGGACCGCTGCCACGATCGGGACTACACAGCGCTCGGCTATCAGGTTGTGCGCGTTCCTGTTTTGCCCCCGTCCGATCGACTGGAGTTCATTCTCAAGGCGGTAAGCTCCGGAGCCAACAATTTCTAGTAATGTCCCTCAAGGCCACCGCCAGCTGCAAAGCACAGACTCGCACAAGAGTGCCAAAATTCTACACATAACATTTGGCAGAATAGATTTTAGACGTCAGCAATTTTCAGTCTGGGGCGTTTCACGAACGGCCCCTACGCCACATGTGCCCTTCTTTCAATCAGCTCTAACATCACGGATACTACACGAAAAAAGTCGATGATGTCGTTTATGTTTTTTTCCCGGAAACGACATCGATTTTGCGGGGGAAAAGGATGCGGCATGGTGGTGGTGGGTTGTAAAGGTATAGGGGTATTATAGCTAGAACTTTTGTTCTGATCAAGGCCCAAAAAGTGGACCAGGAGGGCTTGGGCCGGTTTGTTGAAAATGGCTGGCTGGTGAATATTGCGCGACCTCAGAGGTCTCCCCCGACCTCTGAGGTCAGATTGCTGATTCGCGCCTGATAAGCAGGCGGTGAAGGTCAGCTTATGTTGACGTTAAGGGTGTAAGTGCCGCCGGTATCACGACCTGAGATGATGAGAGTGATGCTGTCGGCATCGGCACGATCGATGGCCTGCGAAGTGCTGTAATCTTCTGTGGCAAAGAAGGGGAAAGCTGCGCGGGTGAAACGGCCATCTTTCTCCCAAACCAGATAGAAGGAGAAGTCGCCTGCAGCTGCCCCATCGACGGAGAGATTAAGAGTACGGCCGTCGGCATCTGCCAGAAGCGCAAAGCGATAATAGTCCGATCCCAGCTGCGAAACAGTGGTAGTATCCGTATAGGTATCACCCAATCCCAAGGGGACCTCAAGTCTGACCAGGTCTGGCTCGATGACATTATCATCCGCATCAAGAATATCACCATACAGCGCGCCGGAAGGACCGGTCTTCCACGCTTTGATCGCTCGTTCTCGGGCAAATAGAGCGAAGAAATGGGGCAATAGGCGGTAGACGTTATTGGGCGCCCATTCGTTTTCGATAGTCTGGGCCAAGACCAGTTCATCGTCACCTGAAGCCAGGTAGTTCTGAAGATAGGGGACGATAGGATTGTCGGCGGCGCTGCTCTGCTGTCTTGATTGGAAGAAAATCCAGAAGGGAAGCGCGGAATAAGAGAGATCGTACAAGCACTGATCGGGCGATTCAAACATGGTATGCAGCTTATAAGCGCTGCTGATGCGCTGCCAGACGAACACTTCGGCCCAGGATGCGGTCCCTTCGGAGAACCATTTGTAGGGCCAGGTGGGCAAATGGACGGTGCGATAACCATACGAATACTGCAGCTTATGAAATAGTTCGTGGGCCGATGTGGGTCGCCTGATGCCGGGGAGGTCAACCCAGGCCCAGGAGTTGAACTGGATCGGGCCATCGGGCGGGGAAGCGATACCATAGGCGGCGATATCATGGAAATTGACTTCGATCTTCGTTTCACCCGCAGGGACATAGGGATCACGATCGAAGGTGTCATGGTATCGTGACCATGCTGTTTCCAAAAAATCGCCTGTTTCGGTCACAATGGAATCGTCGGCGATGTTGTCGTCCGAATTGGCGCTTTGATTGGTCCATTTCAAGATAAAATGGTCGATCTCTGCGCTGTTTTCAAAGTTGGGCGTGTCGGCATCAATATCGGCTTCGATGGCCGCTCTCTGCCGCGGCGACAGGAAGGGATTGCTTAATCCAGCATAGAATTGGTAATAAATTTCCTCGCCGCTTTCCTCGAAGGCCAGCCGCAAATTGCCGCGCCTGGGGGTTACCTCCCACGGGCGGGAGCGCAGTCTGCGGCGCAGCTGGGGGTCGAACAAGCGCCGGCTCAACCAACGCAGCTGGCGATAGGATTTGGGGATGTAGGGATCACTTTTGATTAGTTTCAACCACTGCGCCTGGTCAAGCACAGGCAGTTTGATCCGGAGTCCTTTTTCATGCAATGGTTTAATGTCATAGAAATCACCGTTCATGGCAAACCTCCTTTGGATATGAATAAACGGCAGCCTTAGAAAAACTAAGGCAGTAGGGACGAACGACCAGTAATAGAATTTGCTGGGCCAAATCTATTTTTGCAGTCATACGGTTAGCTCCCAGAAAACGCTTGTGAAAGACAAACGGATACAAAAATTGAACCGGCAACATCAGCTTTTGTTCGCTCAGACAGAATAGCCGTCAAGGCAAAGAATGGTCCCAAACAGTAGAACCGCTGCCAGATTAACAACTTGCTTATGCTCGATTATCAGGATGACGGCTCCGTTCCCCAACAAAAAGCCCCACTCCCGCCAGCATAATTTAACAATCTCAGTATAACCGAGCAGCTATCGCTTGGTCAATGGATCCTTTATCAACAGCTTTACAGGACAGCCGATAACGTAAATACAGATCCTCTACGCCCTGCCATAAACTATCGTCACCTCCAGATGTCATCACTCCCCCTGGCAAATGTCATGATCGGTTGTTCTTGGCTGACGTGAACGGCCGTTTCGTTATAGAATAAGTAAGCTAGAAAATGTAACCTTGCTAATGACGGACGATCGCGAGGAGAATCATGACCCCCGAAGAGCGTGCTCGCGAAACCATCGACGAGCTTTTGCAATCCGCCGACTGGACCGTGCAGGATCGCCACACCATGAACCTCTTCGACCCCTACTTCCCACGCGTCGCCGTCAGCGTGGATATAGCCACCGGCACCGATGTGCGCGCTATTGAGATCCTGCGTTTCGTGCGCCAGGTACGGTCACGCGGTTATTTCGAGCAGATGCGTGGCCGCGGCACACAAGTCATCAGCAGCGGCGAGCTGCAGGCGGTCACCGCCGATGCGCACTTCAAGACCCATTTCGTCTTCGTCGACGCCGTGAGCCTGACCGAAACAGAGAAGATTGATCCGCCCCTGGCCCAAGAACGCAAGCGCTCCGTGCCCTTCAAACAGCTTATCGAAAGCGTGGCCTATGGCACCTGTGATTTAGACACCGGTTCGTCGCTGGCCAGCCGGTGGTCCAGAATGCAGCATAATTTGACCGCCGACGACAAGCGATTGATTGCGGACCTAACGGGCGGAGGTACACTGCACGATATCATCCAACGTCTGCTTGCGGCGTTGGAAACTGCAGAATGCTCAGGAAAAAGCGTACAAAATATTCAGCGAAGAGCAGCGCAGGTGGCTAGACCGCATCACCAGATATATCGGCCTAAATTTGCATATGCGCAGCGATGATTTTGATGTGGATGGTGAATTCTATAACTGCGGTGGTCGTTGGGGCGCGCGCGATGTTTTGGGTGAAGGGTGGCTGGAGTTGTGGTTGTGATGATTGCGGCGCTGATCGTGTTGAACGATTTGCCAAATCGTTGCTGTGCGATTTGGTAAATCGCACTACATGGAAGATGAGTCGATACTATTTAAGGACAGAGTTCGAACGGTCGTTGCTGCATTTTCGACCGGAGGGGGCGATTTTGTAGAACGATTTGGCAAATCGTTGCTGTGCGATTTGGAAAATCGCACTACATGGAAGTTGAGTCGATACTATTTAAGGATGGAGTGCGAATGGTCGTTGCTGCATTTTCAGCTGGCCGAGGCTACTTTGTAAAACGATTTGCTAAATCGTTGCTGTGCGATTTGGAAAATCGCACTACATGGAAGATGAGTCGATACGGTTTTCAGACGGAGTACGAACGGTCATTGCCGCATTTTCAGCTGGCGGGGGCGACTTTGTAGAACGATTTGGCAGATCGTTCCTGTGCGATTTGGAAAATCGCACTACATTAACGATGAGTCGATACGGTTTTCAGACGGAGTACATACGGTCTTTGCCGCATTTTCAGCTGGCGGGGGCGATTTTGTAGAACGATTTGGCAAATCGTTGCTGTGCGATTTGGAAAATCGCACTACATGGAAGTTGAGTCGATACGGTTTTCAGACGGAGTACGTACGGTCTTTGCCGTATTTTTGGCTGGCGGGGGCGACTTTGTAGAACGATTTGGCAAATCGTTGCTGTGCGATTTGGAAAATCGCACTACATGGAAGTTGAGTCGATACGGTTTTCAGACGGAGTACGTACGGTCTTTGCCGTATTTTTGGCTGGCGGGGGCGACTTTGTAGAACGATTTGGCAAATCGTTGCTGTGCGATTTGGAAAATCGCACTACATGGAAGTTGAGTCGATACTATTTTGGGATGGAGTACGGACGGTCTTTGCCGTATTTTTGGCTGGCCGAGGTTACTTTGTAGAAGGATTTGGCAAATCGTTCCTGTGCGATTTGGAAAATCGCACTACATGGAAGTTGAGTCGATACAATTTTGGGATGGAGTACGGACGGTCTTTGCCGTATTTTTGGCTGGCCGAGTTGTTTTGTAGAACGATTTGGCAGATCGTACCTGTACGATTTGGAAAATCGCACTACATGGAAGATGAGTCGATACTATTTAAGGACAGAGTTCGAACGGTCGTTGCTGCATTTTCGACCGGAGGGGGCGATTTTGTAGAACGATTTGGCAAATCGTTGCTGTGCGATTTGGAAAATCGCACTACATGGAAGATGAGTCGATACTATTTTGGGATGGAGTACGGACGGTCTTTGCCGTATTTTTGGCTGGCGGGGGCGACTTTGTAGAAGGATTTGGCAGATCTTTGCTGTGCGATTTGGAAAATCGCACTACATGGAAGATGAGTCGATACTATTTTGGGATGGAGTACGGACGGTCTTTGCCGTATTTTTGGCTGGCCGAGGTTTCTTTGTAGAAGGATTTGGCAGATCTTTGCTGTGCGATTTGGAAAATCGCACTACATGGAAGAGAGCGATTTGGAAAATCGCACTACATGGGAGAAGCCGAATGAGGAGGAAGGCATGATTTGCGCTAATTGTGGCCAGAAATTGCCAAAGAATGGCGTTTGTTATAACTGCCGGAAGAATGTGACGGATGCGAAGCATTATGGGCAGGGACGGGGACGAAGCCAGCCTACATTAAGTTTGGGTTTGGTGG
Organism: uncultured Chloroflexia bacterium; assembly: GCA_963807975.1. Taxonomy (GTDB): domain Bacteria; phylum Chloroflexota; class Anaerolineae; order Promineifilales; family Promineifilaceae; genus JAACFF01. The sequence continues at coordinate 740,052 of CAWEDV010000001.1, forward strand.
AAGTGGGAAGCGGATTGTGGATCACGGGCCGCGGCGGATAAAGCAGGACCAAATCAGGAGAGAGCAGAAGCTAACGATGATGGCCGCGCACGCGGTGCTGCCAAAACGGTCGCTTACGGGATTGGCGCTTGCATGTCAACGGCGAGGGGTTAATAAGTTCCTGCTATCGGTATTCGGCGAGCCAATGTTGATTAGTGATGTGTTGAAACGAAGAGGATACAAGGGCGGTCAAATTGCCGTGCTCCAAGGCCAGGTTTCCAAGTTCCTGGCCCTATACCTGTCCGCTTTATATTGGTCTTGGAATCTAATTCTTAAGCCAAGGCAGATACTTGTTCTGGCCTACTTCTACAGCTTCACCGGTGAAGCGCTGCGAAGCGAGGCGGAGCTTGCAGCGCAGCTTAAGATGCCACCACATTGTGTAGAACGGACCTCGACAAGGCGGAACAGATGCTGGCCCAACCCCATAACAAGCGTTATATTGAGCGCACGATTTATGATACGGCAAGGAAAATGCTGGATAAGCCGCGCACACGGAGACAATCGAGGTCCCAAAGAAGAGAATCGGATTTTCCCGAAAACTCAAAGTTGGCGGGAATATGGAGGTGAACCATGGAGCACATTTTTGAAGTAGGTAAAGAATATCGCAATCGTAACGGCCGTTACGAGGTCCTGGAAATTGGCGAGACAAAGATGCGTGTGCGCTATGAGGATGGGCAAGAGGTTAATCTGACGTTGGCCATTCAGGCGCAGATCTGGGCGGGGATTTTGCTGAATGAGAAGTCGGAAGAAGCGAAGCCGAAACGGCGCAAAGCGCCGAAGAAACGCGGACCGAAGAAGGCGGATGAGCGGGAGAAGTTGATTGCCGAGATACTGGAGACGGATGAGGCCATCTTTGAGATTTTGACGCGGTTGGTGATCCCGCCGGGGCAAATCGATCTATACAGTTTTTTCGTCAAGCATGCGGATGAATTCTTCTCGCAGCAGCAGATCGCGAATGAGGTGCGGGGATCGAATTTGGAGGGGCAGCGGGGCGTGTTCATGGCTTTTGGGCGGCGGATTGGGGCATCGCCGGATGAACGGGTGCGATCGTTGAAGCCATTAAACAGTTTGTTTTTTGAGCATAAAATTATTGAGGGTAAAACGTGTTTGCAGATACGGCCGCGGATTGTGGAGATTTTCAAGTCCTACACGCAGTTTTATGATTACCTGGTGAAAGACGGCCGTTGGCACGAAGAAATCTTTGGTTCGAAGGGATGGGAGAACAGCCAACGGGTTTATGAAAAGCAGATGCGGTATTTTGGGTTTTGGGAGCGGAAACAGTTAACTGGGAACAGGGGAGAATAACTAATCGGTGAATGGTGCATGGTTAATGTAAGAGGGGAAATATATGCCAGATCGGATTGATCGTTACGAAATTCGAGGTGTTATTGGTAAGGGTGGTATGGCCGAGGTCTTTCGGGCATATGATCCACGCTTTAAGCGGGACGTGGCGATGAAGATGATTTCTCCTGAGTTCCTGCTGGAGTCCCAATTCCAGAAACGGTTCGAACAGGAAGCGATGGTCATTGCCCGCCTACAGCATCCGGCTATCGTGCCTGTCTATGATTTCGGTGAGGATAACGGCCGGCCATTCCTGGTCATGCGTCTCATGGAAGGCGGCTCGCTGCAGGATCGATTGGACGGCCATCCAATCCCGCTGCCGGAGACGGCACGGCTGATCAGGCGCCTGGCCCCCGCCCTAGACGCGGTGCACAGCAAAGGAATCGTGCACCGCGACCTAAAACCGGGCAATATCCTCTTCGACGAGTGGGATGAACCTTATTTGACTGATTTCGGCATCGTCAAGATCGTGGAAGAGACTGAGAGTTCGCTGACCAAGACGGGCGGGATCGTTGGTACGCCAGCTTATATGAGCCCAGAGCAGGTGCAGGGGGAGAAGCTGGACGGTCGTTCTGATATCTATGCCCTCGGTGTGATCTTGTATGAGTTGTTGACCGGTGTCCAGCCGTATCATGCTGGCACCGCCTTCTCCCTTGCCTTGAAGCATGTCAGCGAACCGGTTCCCGTCATCAGAGATGCCAACCCTGATTTACCTCCAAGCATCCAGGTCATTGTTAACCACAGCCTGGCCAAAGATAGAGAAGAACGGTATCCAACAGCGCGGGTCATGGCCGCCGAAGTGGACGCCCTGGCCCGAGCGGACGATCAAGATCAGGGCGCCGTGCCCGTCGTGGGCACGGGAATGGTGTCCGCTGCCGAAGCTATAGCAGTGGACGTTGCAGCCGCGACGCTGGTGGACACACCCGCCGACCCTCTGCCGGTGTTGAAGAAGGAGGCTGCCCAAACGATCGAAAAGAAACGGGCCGTGCCGATCTGGGCCTGGATCGCGGGCGCGGTCGTTCTGCTGCTGCTAATTGGCGGAATCTACTGGACATCCGGCCGCGGCGGAGTGCCGAATCAGGGGCTGAGCGAAGCAGACGGGGGCACGCCCGTGCCCCAGATTGTTCCGGGCGCAGGCACAGAAACTTCAGCACCCGCAGCAGAAGAAACGGAGCAAGTGGCAGAAACAGCACTGCCGCCCACGGAAACCCCAAGCCCGCCGCCCACGCTGCCTCCGACGACCACAGCCCCTGCTCTATATGCCCCCTATGAGGGAACAGCGCTACCGGACACATCTTTGGCCGTGATCAGCCCGGAGAATACGGGCGGCATCGAGCAGTTGAGCAGGCTGGGCAAAGGCCGGATAACTGACGCCGCCTATTCGCCGGATGGAACCCTTATCGCTGTGGCCTCAGCCACCGGTATCTATCTATATGATTCACAATCGCTGCGGGAACAGGGTTTCTTCCCCGTCGAGGCGTTATTAAACAGCATCGCCTTCGCACCCGATGGAAAAAGTGTGGCGGCGGGATCGGCCGATGGGGCTATAAGGGTGTGGCAGGTCGATGATGGGGTTTTGCGGCAAACATTGGAAGGACATAGCGGACTCGTGGGCAGTGTAGCCTTTGCGCCTGATGGATCACTGCTTGCTTCCGGATCGGATGATAACAACGCGCGGCTGTGGCAGGTCGACAGCGGCGAATTAGTGCATACGCTGGCAGGGCACACCGGCGGGGTCAACAGCGTGACCTTTGCCGCCGGTGGCGACCTGCTCGCTACCGGATCGGACGACAACAGTATTCGCTTGTGGCGCGTCGACGACGGCGGCTTGGCCAACACCCTCGATGGGCATACGGATGAAGTGAACAGCGTTGCTGTTGACGCCGCTGGAGAAACGCTCGTATCGGCATCGAGTGACAACAGCGTGCGGCTCTGGCGCGTCAGTGATGGCGGGCTGCTCAACACCTTGGAAGGGCACAGATCTCGTGTATTTAGCGCAGCCCTTTCCCAGGATGGGCAAACGGTGGCCTCGGGCGGATCAAATGGAACGCTGATCAGTTGGCAAGCGGCGGACGGCGCTCTGCTCAACACCTTGGAAGGGCATACGGCGGCCGTTAACAGCGTGGCCTTCGCCCCGGACGGGCAGACATTGGCCTCGGTGACTGCCGATTTGGTGCGCCTGTCCCAGATTTCAGACGGCGCCACGCAAGAGACCCTGCAGGGACACACCAGTTGGGTCAACGACATTGCCTTCGCCCCCGATGATCAGATACTGGCCTCAGGGAATGGGAATCGACAGGTGCTGCTCTGGAGAATGGGAGACGGCGGATTGCTGAACATACTCAAAGGGCACAGCTCTCTGCTGCGCTCCGTGGCCTTCTCGCCGGACGGGCAAATCCTCGCCAGCGGAGGGGACGATTATGATATCCGCCTGTGGCGCGCGGAGGATGGTTCCTTGCTAAAAACGCTGGAAGGGCACAGCTCACCGATACTGGCCCTCGTTTTCTCCGCCGATGGCGAGCGAGTCGCTTCTGGAGCCAAAGATTCAGTGCGGGTCTGGCAAGTGGCAGATGGCGTTTTAGTCGACAGCTTCCCTGGGAACGATGAGACAGAGAGTATGGCCTTCGCGCCCGGTGGGGGGCGGCTGGCCACGGGCCTGGACGACGGGTCGTTACTGCTGCAAGAGATGGACGGCGGCGCTTTAGGGCACAGTTTGGAAGGGCATGAGAACAGGGTAAGCAGCGTCGCCTTCTCCCCTGATGGTGAAACCTTGACCTCTGGATCATTGGATGCGCTGCAACTGTGGGAGGCATCCAGCGGTATCTTGCTGGACACATTTGAAGGGAGCACGATGGCCAAAAACGATCTCGCCTTCACACCTGATGGCCAAATCGCAGCCGCCGCTTCATCAAATCTAGTCCGCCTCTGGCGCGTAAGCGACGGCGCGCTCCTGTCCACTCTTCCTGGTCATACGAGCACCGTCAACAGCGTAACCTTCAGTGCAAACGGCCAGCTCCTGGCCTCAGGTTCCCAAGACGGAACTGTCCGCCTATGGGGAGTGGCGAGTGATAAGTAGTGAGTTGCCCCAACCTCAGAGGTCAAAGAAGACCTCTGAGGTCCTGTTAATCGGCCGTTGGCTGACAGACTGTTTTGGACCGGAGGGTTGGCAGAACAGGACGGCCGTGCACCAGGCGCGGCTGCACTATTTTGGTTTCGGGAGCCATATCAGGACAGCCTCAGGATCGACGGAGTGGATGGATTCCTGCCTGCCCCTATAAGATGGGGGAAGGACAGCCCGGACACGGATGTCTGGTCCAAGGTTGTATTGTACTTTGCGCTGGATGCGGCGGGTTATTCTAGGATGCGCGATTCGGGCCAGTCGCCCATGATGCGGCTGGGGCCGCTATCGAAGAGATCGGTATATTCACCATAGAGGCTGTAGTTCTGGGGATTGGCAGCCATGTCGGCATCCCAGCGGTCCATGACGGCGTAATCTTCAATCTCAAACCAAAACTCAAGATCCAGCGCCTGGCCGAGACCAAACTGGGTGGCAAAAACCTGTAATGATTTGACGCCGGCAAATGATTCAAAGAATGCCTGTCCTTTTTCGCGCATCCACTGCGCACCCTGCGAGCCTTTGCCGGGTTTGGAACTTGACGTGGCAACGAAGAAGATACGGAAATCTGACATTGGGTTTGCCTCCGTAGGCGCCGGAATAAGCTTTCCAGCGCGGCTGATAGGATAGATAGAACCGGCTAACACGCTGCCGATCTTGATATTACTAAAGCATATATGGCAGCTCAATGTCAAGATTGGGAAATGGTTCACAATTGTCTGCACTGCCGCTCGAGTGGGCTTTAGGGTCGGAAAGATTAAGTTCAAGCAGGTGATTTGTCGTATATAGTGAAGAGTGGAGCCAATTATCGCTTTTTTTGCTGGACGGATGCGGAGCTAGATCAACTTACAGATCAATTTTGCAAGCAGCGCTGTTGGGTTCCGGTGATTAGCCGATGCTGCTCCGCTATCGTGCAGGGGGAGGTGCCGCCTATGGCTGCTGCTATTTTTGTGCCGGAGCTGCCTTATCGTTTCGGAGGGGCGATGATGCCGGTCTGAACGGCGGATGACAGGGGCCGCCGCGGTTGTGGTTGGCTTAAGGTTGGGGGACGGTGGGGCCGGTGCCTTGGAGGACACGGATGACGCCTGGCTGCTCAGCGACGAAGAGGCGAGAATCGCCGGCGTGGGTGATGCCCACGGGCAGGACAAAGTGCTGGAAGGTAATGATATATGGCGTGCAAGTTTAAACAAGTGGAGGCTGTTCACTGGTCTAAAATACAACATTCCGCCAATTTACGTCCTGCCTTGACAATCTATAATGAATGCAGGTTTTTCGGCAGTCGCTCTGAGCCTGTCATGCTCGCGCAGGCGGGCATCCATTCCCTTGAGTACGTTTATGGATTTCCGCCATCGCGGTAATGACAATTGACCGAAACCTGCTGACTGCTGAAAAGCCGTGAAAATGAATCAAAGGATCGCTAAGCGATCGCAATAGGGATATACTTGGCGATACGGCTTTGGCACAGAAATGGAATGCCGCTGCACAGATTAACTACCCAGACCCAATTAGACCAAACAGATAGAGATTTTTTGGAGCGAATTATGCATGTCGCGTTAATTGCAAACTTACAGAAAAATGCGCCCATTTGGCCGGGCATGGCGCCGGACCATTGGGACGATCTTGATTCAGAGGAGACGATCTCGGCCATCAGCGATGCCTTACGCGGGGGTGGTCACCAGGTTAGCTATGTCGAAGGAGATGCAGCACTGCTCAGCCGCATCCGGGAATTGAAGCCTGATATATGTTTCAATATCGCCGAGGGTCATTTTGGCGATGCCCGCGAAGCACAGGTTCCGGCGATGCTGGAGATGCTGCGCGTGCCTTATACCGGCTCGCGCTTGCTGACGCTGGCTTTGTGCCTGGACAAGCCTATGACGAAGCGCGTGCTAGCGTATCACGACCTGCCCACACCGCCCTTCCAGGTCTTCGAGCGGGTCAGGGAAGCGTTGGAACCGCATATGCAGTTCCCGCTCTTCGTCAAACCAAGCCGTGAAGGAACCGGTATGGGTATAACGGCCGAATCCATCGTCTACAATGAAGCGCAGCTGTTTACGCAGCTGCACCGTCTCTTTGAAAAGTATGATCAGCCGGTCCTGGCGGAGCGCTTCATTGAAGGACGCGAAATCACGGTTGGCGTCGTGGGCAATCTGAGCAGCCCTGTGGCCTGGCGCTTACCTGAGAATGAGGAAGCCCCGCGCATTGAACGCGGCTTGCAGTTCTTGCCTCCTTTGGAAATCGATATGAGCCGCTACCCGTCGGAAGAAGCGGGCATCTATACCAGCAGAATCAAAACGGAACTGGTGCATGAATTCCACTATCTCTGTCCGGCTCCGCTGACGGAAGAACAGATAGAAGAACTGAATTGGCTCACTGCCGCCACCTTCCGCGTCACCGGCTGCCAGGATGTTGCCCGGGTCGATTTCCGCTTTGACGCCAACGACAACAATAAACCCTATATACTGGAGATTAACCCGCTCCCTGGTTTGAATCCGGAATATTCGGACCTATGCATCGAAGCCCGCGCCGCCGGCTGGAGCTATGTGGAGCTTGTTAACCGCATCCTGGATGAGGCGATTGAACGACAGGAATCTACGCCACTTCCTGATTTCAAACTGTATTAGGTTAAGGAAAAAGATTTATGTCACCCAATAGAATTATGTCATTGACCGCAGAATGTCCTCAATGTGATACCGATATCACGTTCGAAAGAATGCCCAGGCTGGGGCAGAAGGCCGTTTGCGAGTCCTGTAACACAAAAATGGAGGTTGCCTTTTTGTATCCAATCATGCTCGATTGGGCAGATAATGTCCCCTTGGCGGTGGACGACGGCGACAAAGATTACTAGATCGATGAGCAAGTGCAATTGCGGGAGGGGCTGTTCGGCACGGTGCTGGGGGATACGCCGGCGTTGATCTAGGGGCGGCTGTTGGACGGCCGTGCACCGGGCGCTGCTACGCTATTTTGGTTTCTTGAAGCGGTATACGGTTACATTTTTTGGCGAAAACTCGCCGTTTGATTGTTGGTGGACTACACGGCAAGAAAGTGGAAGCAAAGAAGGGGGCAACATGTGCCGGCGGATACAGCGCTCACCCTTTATTCAGCAACGTTCTATTCTCAGGAGATGCCTAGTACTAAAAACAATGATAGGTCCGCACAAGCTGCGGCCTAAATAGACCATTTACCAGTCCGATACGGTCCTGTTCCTCGCTTCGATGGGACCGCATCTGGATTGGTAAATGGGTTTATTGCCAAATTATTCTTCTTTTGCGTTTAGGGGAGTCACCCCAGTTCTTCGATCACAAACTGCGGGGTGCCGGTGATGGCGGAGGCTGCGGGCGCGTACTGCTGGCGCAAGATTTCATTTACTAACTGCGGCGTGACGCTGGTGGTGGCGGCGGCTGCAGGTGCATACTGCTGGCGCAAGATTTCATTTACTAACTGCGGGGTGACGCTGGTGGTGGCGGCGGCTGCGGGCGCGTACTGCTGGCGCAAGATTTCATTGACAAACAACGGCGTGACGCTGGTGATGGCGGAGGCTGCAGGCGCGTACTGCTGGCGCAAGATTTCATTTACTAACTGCGGGGTGACGCTGGTGGTGGCGGCGGCTGCGGGCGCGTACTGCTGGCGCAAGATTTCATTGACAAACAACGGCGTGACGCTGGTGGTGGCGGCGGCTGCAGGCGCGTACTGCTGGCGCAAGATTTCATTGACTAACAGCGGCGTGACGCTGGTGGTGGCGACGGCTGCGGGCGCGTACTGCTGGCGCAAGATTTCATTGACAAACAACGGCGTGACGCTGGTGGTGGCGGCGGCTGCGGGCGCGTACTGCTGGCGCAAGATTTCATTGACAAACAACGGCGTGACGCTGGTGGTGGCGGCGGCTGCGGGTGCATACTGCTGGCGCAAGATTTCATTTACTAACTGCGGGGTGACGCTGGTGGTGGCGGCGGCTGCGGGCGCGTACTGCTGGCGCAAGATTTCATTGACAAACAACGGCGTGACGCTGGTGGTGGCGGCGGCTGCGGGCGCGTACTGCTGGCGCAAGATTTCATTGACTAACAACGGCGTGACGCTGGCGGTGGCGGTGGCAGCGGGTGCGTACTGCTGGCGCAAGATTTCATTTACGATGTCTGTTGTGCCGTTTGAGGCGGCACTGGAAGGCATTGCCACCTGATTGGCAGTTTGCTGGTTGAACGATGGCAAAGACAAGAAGTTCGACGAGATAAATTCGCCGTTAAAAGAAAGGGCGGCAATCATAACGATCATGGCAATACCCAATAATATGGTGGGAACGGCTAGGTCAATGAGGTTCATTTGCTTTTTCATTATTACTCTCCTGATGTTTTAAGCTGAATAGTTTGTTGTGTTCTTGTTATTGATGAAAATGGTTTTGTTAATCCTGTACAAAGGGCTTTGTCTGCCCCTGTTTGTATAGATATTGTACATATAATTATCATTTGCACAAGTTTTGTATAAGTATAGTAAATTTCTTCTCATATTTCAAATCAACAGTCCCAAGTATAAATCTACGAAACCGGTAGGCGTGTGCGGGCGCAGGATGGGCCTATTCCCTTTTGCGGCGGTATTTTGTACAATATTCTTAGCGCGCAGGGCACGGAGTCAAGGCAATCGCCTGGATTGAATTGTGCGGGCCTGGTAAGCGCGCGTTTGGCTCGTTAACGTTCTCAATAATGCTGCCCGGCGCGGAGCGGTCAATGCTTCCCGGCGGACGAAGGTGGATGCCTTATGAAGGGTCGTAGATCGCAAATGGTGGGTGCAGCGGCGATCGTCGTGTTATTGGCTGCCGCTGTGGTGGTCTTGGTTCGGTGGGATGCCCCAGTCTGGGCAGAGGAAGGAACAGGGGTTGAGCCGGTGCTGGTGGAAGGTATCACAGCCCCCCTGCTGCAGTATCAAGGACGGTTGAGTGATCCAGACACGGGGCAGCCGGTGGCTGATGGCAGCTATAAAATGGTGCTGAAGCTCTACAAAGCGGCGTCTGGAGGCACGGCTCTGTGGACAGAAGCGAAGCAAGTACCGCTGCAGGATGGGCTGTTCAGTACGGTGCTGGGGGATTCGTCAACGCTGGATCAAGGGTTATTTGACGGACGTGAGTTGTGGCTGGGTATCAAGGTGGGAAGTGATCCGGAGGCCAAGCCAAGGCAGCAGATCTTGCCCACGGCATATGCGCTCGGCCTGGTGCCTGGGGCAATGGTGCAGGGCAAAGGGGGCTCGGCGGCGCTGACGGTGGGAAACAGCGGCAATGGGTTGGCCTTGGAGACGGTAGGGCCGGTTGAGGTGGATGGGGATCTGACCGTGGCGGGCAAGCTGGTGGGGGGTGCTCATATACACAACGGACATAATAATGATCCCAACGCACATCACAAACGGTATACGGACAAGGAAGCGGAGGCTGCAGCGCTGGCTTCAGAGCATATTGTGGATCAGTATTCGTTTGATGACCATATTTATGGCGGGATGCATAACAACCGTGCGCTCGCCTATGGGGTTATCGACCAGTTTGGCGATGTCGCTTTCTCCTCGGGGAATGTCAGCGCTGATTGGGATGGGCTATGTAAATGCTTTGAAATCAAAATCGACGGCCACTCATATGATCATTGGTCCTACGTCACGGTAGTCACACCGATCACTTACGGCGCACCCTCTGTTTGGAGCAGCGATGGCAAATTAAATGTGGGCTTCTGGGATTATAGCAGCAACTCCGCCGTGAACTCGCCGTTTCATTTTGTGACCTTTCACTAAGTGCTAGCAGGAGGAGAGATAGTCTTGAACAATATCAAGGGCATACTAATTCTGCTTCTCCTGGCCCTGCTGCTGGTGGGGCCGGTTTTGGCACAGGTCTCGCCGAATTATGAGCTGAACCAGCTTGTGCTCTCGGGCGGAGGCGGGTGGCGAGAGTCGGCCAATTTCGAGATCGCTGATGTGCTGGGACAGTGGGCGGATGGGCAGTCACGCAGTGAGAATTTCCAGGTTGATCCTGGTTTTTGGGGCGTGGGTGGAGCGAGCGAGGAGATAAGTCTTTTTATGCCGGTGGTTGTGAGATAAAAGTATTTGGGGCAGATGACCATGTAATCCGGCGCACCAAAAGACGTCCTCTTTGTTTGTGCTGAAGGAGATGTGAGGCTGAAGAAGTTGGTAATATTTGCGGGCACTTACTTCGCAGCAGATGGAAATATCGCTCTGGAAAATGACCCCTCATTGATCGGTGCTTTGTATGGCAAGAAGGTTCATGTGAAAAAGCTGGCAATGATTTCGGGTGCACCGGCAGTGAACCTATATCTATCCATCTTCTATCCTTGATAAGGTGAGCAAGAATTGAATAATCAAACTTAACGCGTAGTTAAGTGGTATTAGGAAGCACCTTTGCTGGAAAGTCAGCAAGGGTGCTTCCTCGTTTATAGATTATTGTTCCTTACTCGAAGCTCTTTATCCCTCTAGTAAGCGCAGATTAATAGCCAGTTTTGTTCTTCTTGACTCTCCCCCAGGGTCAAGGTGTACACTATAGTTACTTCTGGCCGGAAGGAAAAATGTAGTTTGTTGGTTGTTTATTTTAGTGATTTGGTAGGACAATGCTTAAGATAGGTGATTTCTCAAAACTGGCCCAGGTTTCGCCAAAGGCGCTGCGTCTTTACGACGAGCGGGGTCTGCTGAAGCCGGCCTGGATCGACCGTTTTACGGGGTACCGCTACTATCAGGTGGCGCAGCTGGCGGAGCTGAACCGCATCCTGGCTTTCAAGGATCTAGGCTTCTCGCTGGACCAGATCGCGGTTATGCAGGGAACTGATCTGCGGCTAAGCGAGCTGAGAGGCATGATTCGTCTCAAGCAGGCGCAGTTGGAGCAGCACATCCAGGAGGAGCAGGCGCGGCTGGCGCGTATTGAGGCGCGTTTGCGGCAGATCGAGCTGGAACAGGCGCCGCCGGAGTATGAGGTTGTGCTGAAAAGTGTGGCCCCACAGCGTGTGGCGGGCATTCGGGATACGGTTCAATCCGCGGAGGGCATCGACGTTTTGCTCGTCGAGCTGCAAGGGTACCTGGCGGCACGCGGGATCGACAGGCAGCCAGCCATGCCACCTATGGCACTGTACTACGATCATGTCTACCGGGAAAGCGCGATTGATCTGGAGGTGGCTCTGCCTATTCGGCAGAAGCTATCCACAGGCGCACGGGTTGAGGTACATGAGCTGCCGGGTGTGGAGACGATGGCCTGTTTGCTGCACGATGGTCCCAGCAGCCAGGTGCGCGAGGCGTACCAGGCGCTGGTGCACTGGGCGGACAGCAGCGGCTACCAGATCTATGGACCGAACCGGGACCTGCTGCTGCAGCGAGGACCAGCGGATGACGAAAACAGAAACGCGGTCACAGAGCTACAGATCCCGATCATGCCTAAACCTTACTTAAGTTTTGACCCATCGATAAAGGAACATAAGAAAATGGAAATCAAGATTGTGACAAAGCCAGCCTTCACTGTGGCGGGTATGGAATATTTTGGAAAGAATGAGAACGGCGAGATCCCGGAAATGTGGGGCAAGTTCAATCCGCGCGCGGGGGAGATTGAGGACAAGCTTCAGCCGCGTGTTTGCTATGGAGTATGTGGCGAGATGGACGATGACGGCCGTTTTCGTTACTTGGCAGGGTACGAGGTTGGCGCAGGCAGCGAACTTCCAGAGGATATGAAGACCTGGCAGGTGCCGGAGCAAACTTATGCGGTGATCCCCTGCACCCTGAAGACGATTCACGAGACGTACCAGTATGCGTTCCAGACCTGGCTGCCGCAGTCGGAGTATGATCATTCTCCAGGGCCGGATTTTGAGTATTATGATGATGAGTTTGATCCGCTGGAGGGGACGGGGCTGAGTGTTTACATTCCGGTGAAGAAGAAAGGGTAAACTGCTGCAAGTGGCAAGTGGCGAAATCCAAGTAAACGGTAAGAAGGAATCTGTTAACAGTTAGCAGTATCCCTTCAAGAGTTTTGCGACTCATCGCTGCTCACATTTTTGAAAAACCTCAGAGGTCTTTTGTCAGGATGTCCCTCTCATAATCGCCAAGATCTCTGAGGTTTGAGATTTACGGTAAGGGTTGGAATTAGCACCAATCCAAACGCTCCTCCGCCTCTACAGCCCAGGGACTGCCTACATTGCCGACCTGCATGACGTTTCCCTCACTGCCGGCATTTATGCCCCATTAGCCTCCCAGGCAGGCAGTGAATTCGTGGCAGGCAGCAGGGTCACGCCCTGTGGCGGTTTATCCCCCTGGCAGTCTGCTTCATGGTCCCAGATATTGGTCTCTCGGAGGCTTCGAAGTAATGGGTCGGGACAGGGATAGTCAAGGGATTAACAGAGGCGTGTTATCGCGCGCTACAGTATAATTTCAACCTGTTATCAACTGAGGAGCAAAACAACATGTCTTCAATATATAAACGAGTCCAAATTATCATCAATCCCGCCGCTGGGAAGAACGAAGCAATTCTCAATACAATCAATGCCGGATTCTCCGGAACCGGCATCGAATGGGATGCGCGCATCACGCATAAATTTGGTGATGCAACGCGCCTCACGAAGGAGGCGGTGGCAGATGGTGTTGATTTGGTGGCAGGATATGGGGGTGATGGCACACAGTTGGAGGTGGCCAATGGTTTAAGAGGCAGCGGTGTGCCTCTGGCCATATTACCCGGCGGCACGGGCAATGCCATGGCCTTCGCCCTGAATGTACCCCGCAATCTGGCCCAGGCTGTGCAGCTAATTGTGGACAGCCCCAACACGCGGGCGATTGATATGGCGGCTGTGGGCGAGCAATCTTTCATGCTGCGCGCCTATGCCGGGGTTCAGGAGGAGCAGCGCGCCAGCCGGGAATCGAAGGACAAATACGGTAATCTGGCCTACGTGGCCGAGGGCCTCAAATTCGCCGTCCATCGTCCCCAGGCGAAGTACAAGGTGACTATTGACGGGCATACCGTTGAAATGAAAAGCATCATCTGTTATATCCTCAACGCCGGCGCCAGCGGCGGCATCGCTCTGCCGGAGCTACCTGACGTGGATCTCAGCGACGGTTTGTTGGATTTCTATATGATCACGCGCCAGATGCACCCGATACAGAATCTCTCCCGCTTTCTCTTGCAAATGGGTAATGCCAAGGTGGGTGTTTACCATTGGCAAGGGAAGGAAATCATGCTGGAAGCGGATCCGCCGCAAACGGTATGGATCGACGGTGAGGAGCTTGGACCAACGCCGGTTACGGTGAAAGTACTGCCAAAGGTGCTGGAGGTGGTGGTGCCGTAGGGAGTTGATTCGTTTGGTAGTTGATTAGTTTGGTAGTTGATTAGTTTGGTGGTTCGTAATCGATGAAACCATTGAACTTGATTAGAGAGCCTTCTTCATTTCCATTCTCGTCGTAAAATTACGAGAAATCCATTAACAATTAAGGACATTAGAATGAAAAAGAAATTACTCGTCGGCGGCGTGGCGCTGGGACTCGCTGGATTGACCGTGTACCGGCTCATCAATCAGCAAAAGCAGAGCGACCGGGAAGAAGAGGTCTGGACAACGGCCGATATGCCGGATTTAACGGGCAAGGTGATCATCGTCACCGGCGCCAACAGCGGCATTGGCTTTGAGGCGGCAAAGGAATTCGCGCGCCATGGGGGGCAGACGATCCTCGCCTGTCGCAATATGGAGAAGGCAGAAGCGGCTTTGGAAGAGATTCAGGCCGAGATTGTGGATGCCCCGGCAGAAATCATGGAATTGGACCTGGCCAGCCTGAGCTCTGTACATCGTTTTGCGGAGCAGTTTAAGGAAGGTCACAGCCGTTTGGATATCCTGGTCAATAACGCGGGCATTATGATGGTTCCTTACGGTCTGACCGAGGATAACTTCGAGAGGCAGTTCGGCACCAATCATTTGGGCCATTTCGCACTCACGGGGCTGCTCAGCGATCTGCTGCTGGATACACCAGGCTCACGCGTGGTCAATATCAGCAGCAACGCGCACAACCGGGGTCGTGTGGATTTTGAGGATATGATGTATGAGAACAATGATGGGTATACGCCGATGGATGCGTACGACCGTTCGAAGCTGGCCAATATTCTCTTCACCAATGAACTGCAGCGCCGCTACGAGACGATAGGCGCTGATGCCATGGCTGTCTCCGCCCACCCCGGCATTTCGGCGACGAATTTGGCCGACCATATGATGCAAAACCGGCTGGCGCAATTGGGACAGCCGTTGATAGGCATGATGGTGCAAAGTGCGGCTATGGGCGCTCTCCCCACGCTGCGGGCCGCCGTTGATCCCAATGCCAAAGGGGGCGACTATTACGGGCCTGATGGCTACCGCTCCATGCGCGGTTATCCTGTCCTCGTGCCCACCAGCACAGAAGCCCGGAATACGGCCGATGCTCAAAAACTGTGGGAGATGTCGGAAGAACTAACGGGCATCAGCTTTGGGAAACTGGACAAAAACGAGCAGTTAAATAGTTAATCAGTTGAATCGTTGAGTAATTGGGCAGCTGCCGGTCGTGAGGTATGGTAGTCGATAGTCGAGTGGTTAAGTAAATAACTGTTTAGCGGGCTGACTGCTCAGCGACAGGGCTACTCGACTATCTGACTAATTGACCGCAGAACAAATAAACTAAACTACTATCTCCCGTCTCAATTTCGCCTGACGCACTATTTCTTCGATCTGGCCCAAATGGTCGGTATCATGTTTCAGGCCGAGGAGGAACTGGGCGACGGCGTTTAGGCTGAGATCGCGGGTGCGGCGGCGGGCGTTGTCGAGGTAGGGTTGGTCAGGCCAGAGGTCAATGCTGGCGAGGCGCATGCGGCGGCTTTCTTCAAGGCGGTGGTGGAGCTGAGCCACGGTGGATACTGTTTCCCAGGGGATTTCGGAGCGGGAACGCCCGCCGCGCCATTTAACGCCGCGGCCCAATTCCGCGGCAAGAAAGGCGGCTTCTTCAGCGGAGGCGGTGGTGTGCACGATGACGTGCCCCAAGGTCCAGCTAATACCGATTTCTTCTTCGGACTCAGCCCATTCATCGTAGGCATCTGGGTCATGGGGAACGAAAACCACGTCATCATCCACACAACCCTCAATTAGCTCGAGCATGCGGTCGATCATTTCATTGGTCAGGGCGCGCATATCGGCGGCGCCTAATCCTTCGGCTATGGCAGCAATGGCATTCATGTCCGCGCGAACAGGGTCAAAGTTAATCATTTTTGGGTTCCTTTTTTTCTTCCGCTCAATTCTCCCGGAAACTGGGTCAATTACCGGAAAATGGTTTGGATGTAATTTTCCCTCTAAGCAGAGACAACAACAAGTCCTGGAATTCTTACCTATTGTCTGTTCACAAATGGGCAGCGAAATGGGTCACGCTTGTTGGATGAGGTGGATTCCCGCCGGCGCGGGAATGGCAAATCACCTTATTTAATATATTTTGGAGTACCCGTGCCCTGCCCGAGTAAAGCTATGTGGTACTGGGGCGATTTGCTTTATAATTGGGCTGTCGAGCTAGCAGCCAATTGTTTTGAGGTATATAGCTATGGGTCAAGCAGCGCCGGTCAAGTCACGTTTTCGAGTTTTCTGTATTCCGCTTTCTGTTTTCTGTTTGCTGATTCTTTGCGCCTGTTCTTCCGCCCCAACAGCAGTTCCTCGGGCCGATTCTGTTACCTGCCATACCGCTTATCGCAGTTCGAAGGGGGTAACTATTGAAAGGGAGGATGCGATTACATTTGGGGATTGGGATGACAGTGAAACGCTCAACTATCATGATTTAGAATTCCACGCCCAGTATTTCAGCGGGGCAATGAATCATGAGCGCAGTTTGAGGTTGTGGGTCACTGAAAAGGGACAAACGGCTGAACTGCACAGCACGCTCTACCAACTGCCGCAGGATTCGGGCCCGCAGAACCAGTTTATTGGCGGGCATGGTTTTACCGGATTGAATTATGCGACTCATCCAGCTAGTGGGGCGGAACTACAGTATTGGTGTGTGGGTGGGGAGTGAATGGCGAGTGGATGAGATGGGGAGAAGATCCAACGTAAGTTGTAGCTTGTTAAGTGACGATTGTTTTCCTAAACCTGGCTCCAAGTTTGCTATCCCCTATTTGTTCGGCTATGTAGTTGACTTCATTTTCCAAC
This sequence comes from uncultured Chloroflexia bacterium, assembly GCA_963807975.1. Taxonomy (GTDB): domain Bacteria; phylum Chloroflexota; class Anaerolineae; order Promineifilales; family Promineifilaceae; genus JAACFF01. The sequence continues at coordinate 756,693 of CAWEDV010000001.1, forward strand.
TCAACGCGAAGCTGTCGCGTTTGTTGATGGCCGGCTGATTTTTCGGCTGCTTCGAGCTGGACCTTTAAGATCTGCCAAAGATGGCCTCTGGCTGCTGTTCGTTCGGCTGTTTGGTGGGCCTTGTGCAGGATGGCGGTGGCTTCCGGCAGCCGGTTCAAGGCGATAAGAGTCTGGCCTTTCAGGCGCCACAAATCCATAAGCGAGCCGACCATATTCATGTCCTGCGCATGGGTGATGGCAGCGTCCAACTGATCAATGACCTGGATATAGCGCCCTTCACTTAGGCCGATCAGAGCCTGGACGGTGGCAAAGAGATTGGCGGTGACGATGTTGGCCCGCGTTAGTTCTTCTTCAGCGAGCGCGCCTCTTGTATGCCGCTTGGCCTCAATCGTCTGCCCGGTATAAAGATGCAAACGGGCCATGGCCAGCAAGGGCAGTATGGCTAGACGTTGCTGCCCGATTGCGACCATTTTTTCATAGGCTTCGCGCACCAGATGCAGACCTTTCTCCGTCTCGCCGATATACCCATAGGCGAGTCCCATATCGATTTTGACAAAGGCCAGAGCACCGACGAAATTAGCCCGGCCTGCCGCGGGAATGGCGCGCTGCCAGGTTTCCAGGGCAGCCCCGATACGACCCAGATCCATGTAGATTGGTCCCATCACATTGGAGCTATAAGCGAGGCCCCAATCATTGCCGATTTCCAAGCTGATCGCCTGCGCCTCTTGGGCGAGGGCTAACCCTTCTTGGAAACGGCCCAAATAGCGGTAGCCGGAAGCGAGTGTGGCCCGATTGTCGGCCAGCATGGCTTTGTTGCCCATGGCCCGCCACAACTCGCCTGCCTCTTGCAACACGTCTGCAGCTTTGTCCATTTTGCCGATTTGGGTGTAGGGACGGGCCAAATCATTGAGGGCAAAAGCGAGTTCTTCTTGGAGGCCTTCTTCGCGGGCGATGGCCTCAGCTTTCTCACCGTAGGCCACGATCTGCAGCGGATCATCTTGGCCGAAAGTTCCCTGCAGCAGCAAGGTCCAGTAGATCTTAGCCTGGGCGCGCCGGTCATCGACTTCTTCGGCCAACTCCAAAGCCTCTTCTAGTTTCGAACGCCCTTGCTGCGGATCGTAGTGGTCGGTAAAGGTAGAGAAGAGGGTTGTTTCGGCCAGCAGTCCTTCCAGGCGCATTTTATGGTTGTCCCGTTCCCGGGCGCTAGCCTGCAGGCTGCGGTAGTCGGATAGGGCATCATCGTAACGACCGTTTAATTCATATATCCGCCCGCGGGCCATGTATAGATAGCGAATATCGTCGTCGCTGCCGCTGCTGAGCGCGATTTCCAGGGCACGGCCGTAGCGCTCGACAGCCTCGCGGTGGGCATAGAGGTGGGCCGCCTGATCGCCAGCCAGTCGATAGTAGCTGAGCGCGCGTTTGAAGTCACGGGCCGCGTAAAAATGATAGGCCAATTGGTGTGATTCTTCGTTAATCTGGCCGCTGAAGAGCAGCTCCAGCTCTTCGGCAATGCGCCGGTGGGTGCGCCGCCGCTGGCGGTAAAGCAGCGATTGGTATGCGGCATCACGGGTCATGGCCTGCCGGAATAGATAGGCCGGTTCCTGCGCGCCAGCTTCGGACTCGATTAAGCCCATCTTTTGCAGTAAAAAGAGGTGCTTGTCCAGCTCCAGAGCGGGGTCCACGATGCGTTCCAGTACACGGCGGTAGAAAGAACGGCCGATGACCGCGGCTAACTGCACGACCCGTTTTGTCTCTAGTTCAAGGCGATCGATGCGCGAGACCAGCAAGGAGAGAACGCTGTTGGGGATGTCGATCTGGGCAATGTCTTCTTCACTGTGCATATGATAGCCGTCAGCTTCTTTGACCAGGACACCGCGTTCAATCAATGCGCGCACAACTTCCTCAATGAAGTAGGGGTTGCCATCTGCCCGCTGCAAAATGCGATCGCAGAGTTCCTGGGGAAGACCGGTAGTGCCAATCAAGCCATCGACCAGGACCGCACCTTCGTCTGCGGTTAAGGGGCGTAGGCGGATAGATGTGAAATAGCGGGCATAGCTTTGACCCGCCGCTTCCTCTATGCGCTGTGCCGATGACCGCTGTTGGGGACGGAAGGAGCAGATAAACAGGGAGGGTGTGCTGCTAACCAGTTGGAATAGATGGATAAGCAGGTCAATGGAGGCGGGATCGGCCCATTGAATGTCATCATGCACAGCGACAATGGACAGGTTGTTCGTCGTCTGCCGCCAGGTGGTGAGAAAGGCGGTGAAGAGCTCACGATGCAGCGCCTCGCCATCTTGCTCCATGTCAGCCCCACCTTCCATGACATCGAGCAGCACTTCGATGGCATGGGCCATGCTCGTCCCGGCTTCTGATTGGAACGAGGCGATTTGGGCACGGATCTTGCCCCGCGCCACGTCCGGCGAATCGCTGGGGTTCACGCCGCTGAGCTGGCGGAACATTTGCATAATCACGCCAAACGGCCGGGCAGAATCATAGGATATGCCGCGCCCTTCCACCCAGCCGATGTTTTCGGCCACAATATCGTCGTTGAAATAGGCTTTTAGTTCTTCCAGAAGACGGCTCTTGCCCAGGCCCGCTTCCGCGGTCAAGCATACGATCTGTCCCTGCCCTTTCTGCACATTCTGGACCAACTCGATGAGGGTGCTCAGTTCGGCCTCACGTCCAACGAGCGGGGCGTGCTGCCCGCCAATGCCGCGCAGACGGCCTGGACTTGCTTTTAGGCCGAGGACGCAGTAGGCGGGAACTGGATCTTCTTTGCCTTTGACGGTGATGGAGCCGACTTCTTGGACATTGAAGAGGGGTGCAATGAGGCTGTGAGTGCTGGCGGTTATCTGGACGGTTCCGGGATCGGCCGTGGACTCCATGCGCGAGGCAAGGTTGATGGCATCACCCATGGCGGTGTATTCGAGGGCCAGGTCTGTGCCCACTTCGCCAACGACGACAGGGCCGGTGTTGATGCCCACGCGCACGTTAAAATCGAGCCCGTAGTCGGCGCGAATTTCGGCAGCAAAATCCTGGATACCTTCCACGATGGCCAATGCAGCCAAGATGGCGCGCTGTGGATCATCTTCATGGGCGATGGGTGCGCCGAAGAAGGCCAGGATGGCGTCCCCCATGAGCCGGGCCACAGTTCCTTCATAGCGGTAGATAGGCGTGATCAGGAATTCGAAGGCCTCGTTCATGATTTCGGCCCATTCTTCGGGATCGAGCTGTCCGGCCATGGCCGTGGAGCCAACGACATCACAGAAGAGGATGGTGATGATCCGTCGTTCGCCGCGCATGGCGCGCTCCCGCCGCGCGGCGCGCATTTTGGCCGCGTAATCTTGCGGCATGTAGCGTTGGTTGTTTTCCATTGGCTTACCTTGTGACTGAATCATCTTATGATATAAGCGTAATGGTCAATCATATCATTCTGTTAAGTATTCACCAAGCATAGTGTATTGGGGAAGAGGGCGAGACAGCACGGGGATCAGGTCATGGTTTTCGGCCAAGGTCGTTCCGCGCTGTGCTGCCGGTAGCTGATGGCGGCTGTTTTTTCTGGGGGAAATATCCTGGCGAATTCTTGCGCAATGGACACTTATGACAATATTGCCGCAGCAGCGGCAGCCGGATAGTGTCAGCTTTATCCATTTGGCAAAGGATGTTCCGTTCCATGAGCCAGGCGATCAAAAAAAGAGAATCTCTTCGTCGAATCAAGGAACTCAGATTCTGGTTAGCGGTGGCCATCCGCCATTCCAATAGAGAAGGCTTTGACGACATCAATGTCGTCGCCGAAAAAATACTCATTCCCATCATTGATGAAATATTCGACTACCAATACCTGATCAACTTGGATCTAGATCAAGGCAGATTTCCGGGCGCTGCTTTTGGGCGAGTTTACGAAGAGCGCGGTGATCATGGTCACCTCAATCGACAACAGCGGAAAGATCAGCCATATGTTAAATAAGATCGCCGAGCGAAAGCTATTTAAAAAACTGAAACATCTCATTGTCGTCATCTTGCCAGAAAAGCCGAAGGTCAGGGGAGAGAAAATCTTTCCAAAGATACGCACTGTATGGCAGAGCAAGGTTGAAGAAATCAACAATGAGCTTGGCCCAAAGGAATCATTTCGATTTAGGGTAGATGACGACATTCTTGATTTCGCTGATCTATTATCGATCATGGAAGGCTACTCTTTGGACAGAATCCAACGAATCGAGGCTCTATTTGAAGAAAACTTTGGCGCTGAGATCGTCTTTCAGCGTGATGGAAAACAGGCCAGGATTTTGTGCGGCGTTCCAGATTTCCCAAAATAGGGGTTGATCGGTCGTGAGGAGCTGCAAGCAAGTGTTGTCCATTGTCTCGTAGAAATGAAAAGGGCATCTGTCTTCACCAAGGGGATAGGAGGCGAAGGCAAAACGGCGTTGACCACAGCCGCTGCCTATCATCGACTCATACAAAATCACTTTTCCGACGGCATCCTGTGGGCTTCCATGGGACCTGAAGGAGATCCGGTGGTGGCACTACTGCGCTGGGCTGAAGGGTTGGGTATCTATTGGCAGGGGTTCAGCGATCCGGACGAGCTGAGGAAGGCTGTTCAACATCGTCTCTCCAAACGGCGCATGCTGCTCGTGCTTGACGATATTTGGCAGAGGGATCAGGTGGAGTATCTGCGCTGCGGTGGTCGCAACTGCGCCCATCTGCTTAGCACCCGTGACGAGCGTATTGCCACATTTTTTGCGGGGCATGCTTCGCATGTTCTTGAGGTAGGCAATCTGGCCAAGGAAGCGGCATGTAATCTTCTGGAAACGATCGCTCCCGATACCTGCTCCCTGGATCGGGCTGCCGCCCAGCGGATGGTGCGCTGGGTAAACCGGCTGCCGCTGGCAGTGGTTATGTTGGGCGGCTACCTGGCGCGGGGAAGCCAGACCTATCATGAGCGGTTCCCAGATAAATATCGCCAACGTAGATTTGATATGGAAGGTGCCACGAAGCGTTTAGTTGAGGCGCAAAAAGGGATCAGCAACCGCTTTGAAACAAGGGTTACCGTTTCCAGCGTCTTGGAGCGCTGTCTCAAGGGCTTTTCAACGGAGGAGACTGCGTCATATTAAGCTCTCTCTGCCTTGGCGCCTAACCCAGCCAGTTTCAGCCATGAAGCGGCGCGCTCTGTTTCCCAAGCTGACCGCGCGCTGCTGGAACAATTTCGGAGACGAAATCTACTGGGGGATGAAGGGGATGAACTAATGCTGCACCATGTCATCGCTGATTTGACCCAAGAGATGGCGGATCCCGAGTCATGAAAACGGCATACAGATTTCTATCTAAATCTGGTTAAAGAGAACCCGGCTGATATGCGAACCATTGATGCTGCTTTTGATCAGATCTGCTGGGCTCTTAAAAGAAGTGAAAAGGATCAGCAATGGGCAGAATTGCTATTGGCTTTAGAAAATCATCTGACAACTCTAGGACTCTGGCAGCGCCTCATCGAATGGTATGAACAAGGTCTGGTTCGGGCAACAACCAATCAGCAGCAGGCGACTGCCGCCTCATTGCATGCTGGATTAGGCAGCGCTTACTTGAGCACCGACCAAGCGGAGAAAGCACTGCAGCATCTCACAGAGGCAAGGAGCATTGTCCTGAAGACTGAAAATCCAGGCGAAAAGACGTCCCTGCTTATTAATGCTGCCAGGGCTTACACACTTAAGGGTAGAGCAGCCGTGTCAAAACACATAGCACATGAGGCATGGTCACTAGCACGTGAAAATGGAGATCGTGTAGGTGAAGCGCTCGCGCTGGCCAACATCGCCAATGTCTCGAGGACCGCCGGGAGGCTGGAAAACGCTCTGCAACAATATGATGAAGCTTTGGGAATCATGCACGAGGAGAGAATCTACGCCAGAGAAGCAAGCTTATTGACCGCAATGGCAGAGATTCAACGTGATCTGGGAGCGCCGGAAAAGGAACACCAGTATTATGAAGACGCATTGCCAATTCTACGCACGCTTGGTCAATGTGCGCTTGAGCTGACGACTCTGAAAAGGCTGGTTTCCATATACGAGCGAAGGGGACGGTATGATCGCGCGCTGCAGCTGCTCAAGGAGGCACTTGAGGTCAATCGAAGAATGGGTGACGGCGCAAAAGAGGAGGAGACCATCAATGAAATCATCTCGCTCTATCGGCACATTGACCATCGCGAGGAGGAACTGCAGTTACTGGAGGAAATTCTAAGCATCTACGAGGATGAAAATGATTACAAAGGTGAAACAGCCACGCTACTGCGCATAGCGCGGACATTACAGTCATTAAAACAACCTGAAGAGGCCATGGCGCGGATGGAGGAAGCGTTGAGCATCAGCCAGGAAGAGGGGGACAAGGACGCTGAAGCGTCCACCTTGAGCGAGATGGCCAGCCTGTACTATTCCACAGCACAGGCGGAGGAGTCGCTGCGGCCGCTAGAGAAAGTCCTTGAGATGCAACATGAAGCGGATGATCATGAGGGCGCAGCAATGACTTTGGTCGACATGTCCTGGATTTACCAGAATATGGCACGGCCGAAAACAGCACTGTGCTTGTTGACTCAATCACTGGAAATCAATCAGAAGTCAGGCGATCATGCCCGAGAAGCATTTACTCTCGGCAGAATGGCCATGGTCCATGAATGGACAGAACAGCCGGTTAATGCCTTGCGACTCTACGAGGCGGCAGTGACCAAGCTGCGTAATATCAAGGACCGGTTTGGAGAGGCGGAGGTCCTAAACAGCATCGCTCTGATTCATAATCGTGCAAACCTAAGGCAAGCGGCTTTGCGCCGCTTTGAAGAAGAATTGGCACTCAGGAAGGTTTTAAAGGATTGGAAAGGTGAGGCAGCAGCGCTGTGGTATTTGGCGCTGGTGTTGGAACAGCTTGGACGGCTGACAGAAGCGGTGCGACGCGTCTTGGAGGCGATTGAGCTGTTCAAAAAAGGACTGGTAGGCGACAACCTAGGCAATGGTATTAATGAATATCAAGCCTTGTTGGAGCGATTGAAGGCGGGCAGGCCACGTACCGAGCCAACAGGGGTGCCAGAAAGGGATTCTTTGCACCATGTCCTAGATGCTTATTTAGGCACTGGCGGATTAAAGACAATGAGGTTGATCATCGAGGAAAATGACACGAAAATCCTGACCGATAAGGCGCTGCTGCGTATCAGTCATACCTATTGGCAGCTTATAGAAGATGGGCAGGATAGAAAGGCCAATGGTATTCTGGCGCATAAGACACTTCTACGTTGGTGCTGCGATCTGGGTATAGACGAAGCATTCGAACAATTACGAAATCGGCTTATTTCTCCCGATCGCAGCTAGGCTCCAGAGCAGTTAGGCAGTGTCAATGGCTTTCCACTGCCACGCTTGGCCATGCTTCTGGATGGTCCCCAAACTCGGAAATGGATGAAAATGATGGGCAAAAACGAGCCACTGCTCGCGGGCCATCCAATCACAGATCCGGCGGCGTGTGATCAAGGTCTGCTCCGGCGAGGTATCAAAACGAACCAGGATATCCTTTAGTTCCAGATGAATGGGCAGCAGAACGATATCGGAGATATGCAACAAGCGCTCGCCAGCAGAGTGCACGGACACGGCCATATGTCCCGGCGTGTGTCCTGGCGTGGGCACGGCCGTTATGCCTGTGACAATTTCTTCCCGCCCATTTAGCAAGACAATGTCCGCGCGCAGTGGCTCCAGATTGGCGCGGGCAATATCAATAAACGGGGGCGGAACCTGAGCGGCAGCGGTTTGCTCATCGGAGAACCAGAAATCCCATTCCTCACCCATGATATAAAAGCGCGCATTAGGGAAATTCGGCTGTCCGCCGGCATCAAAATTGCCACCGATATGATCGGGGTGGGCGTGTGTGATCAAGATCGTATCAATTTCCTCGGGCCGGATAGCGGCAGCGGCCATACTTTCCAATATTGTCCCTGGCCTGGTCTGTGAGTTATCCACGTCTGGAAACATCGCTTTGGCGGTTTCACCATATTTGCCGGTTCCTGTGTCTACCAGCACTTTGTGACGGCCGTTATCGATGAGTAACAAGGTATAGGGAGAATATATATGGGTCAGCGGCAGATTACGCTCAGCGAGATAGCCCTGTACTTCTTCCAAAGGCAAATTGCTAAACAAACGGTCCAACGGGTAGTTAAGTCCGCCATCACTCAGCGCAACGCAGTTAAACTCACCGACCTGGAAACGATAAAATTGGTTCATTATTTACTCCAATCTCAGCCAGCGCTTCCGAGGAGAAGCGGCTGAAAAACAAGTTCCAAAATCAAATAGGCTCTCCTCTATTGTACACGCTGCGGTCGCCTGCGATCCACTTGCCTTTTGTTTTGGTCAGGGTTTTCAGCAGTCGCTCTGAGCCTGTCATGCTGGCCCCGGCCTCGGCAAGGGTAAACTGCGGCGGGCATCCATTGCCATGGGTACGAACATAGATTACCGCCTACGTGGTAATGACAAATCACCAAAACCTGCTGACTACTGAAAGGCTGTACGTTTTCGCAGTCGCCATCAAGCAGCCTTACGGTTCTGGGCAATTGTTTATTGCTATTTTCTGTCTTTTGGTTGTTTCTGAACCAATCTATCACTCTACCACTTCGCCAGATGATCTTCCGCCCAACCCAGCATTTTGTTGACGGCAAGCTCTTCGCCGGCGGCGGTGCGCATGGTGCCGGCGTAGTGGCCGAATAGTTGGTGGACTTGGGAACTGAGGATGAGGAGGTTGCTGGTGGCGACGCGTTCCATGATGGGGGTAAAGGTAAGATCGATAGAACCGGAGGGGGAAGAGATGTGCCAGGGCTGCATAAAGTTCTGTTTATCATACTGCCAGCGCAGTTCTTCTGATATTTTGGTCAACGTTCCGTCGACGCAGATGGCATTCTCGGTATAACCGGACCCTTCGGTCCATTGGCCTCCGAGGTTGAGGCCTATGGAACGGCCGTTTTGGGTGCCGGAAGCGCTGCCCCAGTTCCAGACGCAGTCGTAGGGCCAGATGCCACGGCCGAAATCGAGACAGGCGAAGCTCTGCGGTCCGTCGAAGCTGATGGTCTGGTCTGCGAAAGTAACACTGCCCTGAGCAGGCAAGGTGTTCTGCTTGCTGGTGAATTGGAAGGTGCGCGCATCCCAGGGGATGACCACATTGAGAGTTTCGTGATCGGCGGGTTTGCTGACGGCGATTTGTGCGCTTAACGGCCGTCCTGCGAAGTCATTACAATCTACATGGAGGTTCACGCCTTGCTCGCCGTGCAGCATATCCACGCATATGCTGCTGTTGGCAAAACGCACGTCGGTATCTACACTGGGCAGCAGTTCAACGCCCCGGCCCAAAGGCAGCATCTGCGTCATCTCCTCGAATATGTCCTGTTCAAAATCGGCGATGTAGACGAAGACTAGGCCGATATAGTCGACATGGCTGACGGTTACGGAGAAGAGGTGGGTGGCGCTGGTCACGGCCCAGTAGTTCCACCGTTTTTTACGCGGCCAACGGCCGTTGAGGTTGCAGTTGTGGAGAGGGTGGCGGGACCAGCCCACGGCAGCGGGATTCAGGGTGCCATTGGCGAGACATAGATCAACGGGAGTGTTTAGTTCTTTTTCGATCATTGACGGGCTTGTTGAATTGTTCAGTTATGTTTTAATCGTAATCGAAAATTAAAAAGCGGGCGAGACAGCGCGGAAACAAGGCCTTGCGCTACATCCAGGGCCCTAGCGCACTGTCTCCCCCTAAGGGAACTCGAGTCCTACGGTCGCAGGATCATGGGCATAAAGCCGCAGTCTAAGGCCAATTCGTAGGCGCCCATATCGGGTTTAGCGTCGCGCGGGTTGCCGACTATGTCGTTGGGTGGGGCACCGACGGCCGTGCCGGCATCGACAGCGGGCGAGCCGCACATCAACTGGAGGTCCCAATTATTGGGATCCCAGAACATGGGATCAGCGTCGATATTGCCTGTGCCAGGCCAGCCACCTTCGATATCGGAATAGGTCACGTCAAAACAATCCGAGCAGGGTGGATCAGCTTGGAGATTGAGCAGGTTTTTCCACATGATGCTGTTGTTCATCTCGAGTGTGCCACCTGACCAGAGGATGATGGCCTGATGGCCCTGGAAATTATTATGGGCGATGGTACTGTTGATAATCACAACATCGCTGTCTCCAGCGGCGAGGACGCCGGCAGGACCCTCAGTGCTGCGGCTGCCGGAAATCTGGACGTTGCTGAGAAACAGCTTCGAGCCATCCATCACGGTAAAAGCGCCGCCATGATCCTTGGCTTGATGACGGAGCAACATGCTGTCCACGATTTCCAGGGTAGCGCCGCCATAGACATCGGCCAGGCCGCCGACGCCGCGGGGGGCTTTGTTGTCCTCAATGGTGGAATTGGAGACGGTAATATCAGCCCCACCGACAGCGATGGCGCCGCCATTTTGCAGGGAGCCATTGTCATGCACAAGGCTGTCGGCCATATTGAGCCTGGTACCAGCATCGTCAAGGTGGATGGCGCCGCCATTTTCGTAGGCTGAATTCTGGAAGAATTCCACGATTTGAAGCTCGGCTTCGGCGCCGCTGCGCATATAAAGGCCACCGCCATTTCCGGGGGGGGCGCCGTCTCCAGAGGTATTGCGGGATATGAGTGTTTCGGCGATGTTCAATGTTGTGCCGGTGTCGTAGGCAGCAAGGCCACCGCCATCAGCGGTGGAAATGTTTTCAAGGATGGTGCTGTTGCCAATCGAAACGATGGAACCCGAGTAGACACCTATGCCCCCAGCGCCTGCCCCCATGTTTCCTTCAACCAGGGTATCGATGAGGCTCACTTTGGCCCCGTTACCGATGTGAATGCCGCCGCAGCAACCGCTGGCTTGATTATTGGCAACAATGCTGTTCATTATGGATGGGGCACCGCCGGTTATGTAGATGCCGCCTCCATCATTGGCGGCCAAATTAGCTTCTACCTTGACATGGCCTATTTGGGGTGAACTATCCAGTATGGCCATTCCGCCGCCGGAAGCTGATTGGCCGGCGCGGACGGTGAAACCGTCAAATATACCGCCAGGTACGTTGTTATAGGTGACGACTGTGCCGCCGCTAGCGGCGTCGACAATCGAGGGATACATTTCGACGTCGCGCTCCCAGTTGGCGGCGTTGTAGCCACCTTCGATGTTGATCGGTGTGCTGATGTTTAGCTTTTCAGAATAGATCCCCTGTGCGACAAGAATCGTATCGTCTGGGAAGGATTCATCTATCGCTTGCTGGATGGTTTTGCAGGGGTTGGCGCTGTTTGCACAGTTATTGGGCGCCCCTGTGCCTGATGCGCCATCGACATACAGTGTGGCCGGCACGGCGTGAACCGCTTGGGTGAAGCCGATTATTGCGACCAAGATGGTAAGGCTGGTGGTTACGAACAAAAATCGAATTTTACTGCCCTGTGCTTTGGGTTCCATGAGTTCCTCCTCTTTTTGATCCCAAGTTAAAGGTAATTTATGATGGCCGTTTTTAGTCGTTGTATTTGGTCTATAGTCCCTCCTCGGCCCGAGCAGGGAACACGGGCGAGAAATGGCGTGCGTAAATGACTGGATTTCCGACAATATGACGGACCGGCGCTGCTGTCTTGCGGGCTGGGTGGGGCAAAGCATGCAGAAGGCTCTGCAACTGCGAAGCCGGGGGAATATTATGGTTAGGCAACCAGAAATTGCACATTGATTAGCGGGCTCGATTTTATCGACTCAAACCATCCCAATTCTAACAGCAGTATACTAATTTCGATGGGGAAGTCAACGGATAGTGGGTGGGTTAAATTAGCTGATATAATCGGTGCGCGGTCCATGATTTGAATAGGATGGAGATTGAGTTGGGGAAAGAGATTTAGATGGAAAATGGACATAGGAATGGGGCTATGATGCGGCAGATTCGGCGGCTCGAGTCGATTGCAAGGCAGTTGGAACCGGACCAGGATCAGCGGCAGGATATGCTTGATCAGGTCACTGCTTACAGCCAGGATTATCTGAATTCTATCGCAGCGGCACCGGCTAATGTTCCAGACGATGGGCAGTGGTCATTATACGAGTCGCCTATCTCAGAAGAGGGAATTGAGATTGATCAGGCGCTGCGTCTGATCAGGGAGAATGTGGACCACAGCGGGATCACGACGACATCGGGCCGCTTCATGGGCTATATTCCTGGCGGCGCGCTGTTCCCGGCGGCGTTGGGGGATTATCTGGCGGCAGTAGCCAACCGGTATGCGGGCTATTATTTCGCCTCCCCGGGCGCGGTGCGCGTTGAAAATATGCTCCTGAATTGGATGGCGCAAACAGCGGGCTATCCAGAAACAGCAACGGGCAATCTAACCTCGGGCGGCAGCCTGGCCAATCTGCTGGCTATCGTGACCGCGCGGGATAGGCATCAAATCAATAGCAGCAATATCAGGCGCTCGGTTATTTATCTCACCCATCATGCGCATCACAGCAATGACAAGGCGATTCACATGGCTGGTCTCAGCGACTGTGTCAAGCGCCAGGTTGCGGTGGACGAACGGCTGCGCATGGATGACGCCGCCTTGAAACGGACCATCGAAGCGGACCATTCGGCGGGGCTGAACCCCTTTTTGATCATCGCTTCGGCAGGTACGACGAATACCGGCGCCGTTGATCCACTGCCTGCAATAGCAGATCTTGCCGCCGAATATGAACTGTGGCTGCATTGTGATGGGGCATATGGGGGGTTCTTCAATTTATGCCCAGAGGGGCAGGAGATGCTACGGGGCATGGAGCGCTCGGACTCGCTGGTCATGGACCCGCATAAGACACTCTTCCTGCCTTATGGAACGGGTGCGCTGTTAGTGCGTGACGGGGCGACACTTTATGCTTCGCAGAATTGGGATGCGGATTATATGCAAGACGCGCCGGATAGGATGGAGGAGTTATCTCCGGCGGAGCTTTCTCCGGAGCTGACCAAGCATTTTCGCGGGCTGCGCCTCTGGCTGCCGCTGAAGCTGTTTGGTGTGGCGCCTTTTCGCGCAGCATTATCCGAAAAAATCTATCTGGCGCGTTATTTCCACCAGAAACTGGGGGAGATTGAAGGTTTTGAGGTGGGACCGTCCCCCGATCTATCGGTGGTCACCTACCGCTATCACCCGCAGCGTGGGGATGTGGATCTTTTCAATGAAAGGTTGGTAAAGAGGATTCAGAGGGACGGCGGTCTTTTCATCAGTTCGACACAACTAAACGGCCGTTTCACGCTGCGCCTGGCGATCAGTTCCTTCCGCACCCACCTGGAGCATATTGACGAGGCGCTGGAGGTGCTGAAGACGACGGCCCAGCAGATCGCAGATGAGGGCTAGAAGTGACCAAAGCGGCCAGGAATAGTCCTGACCGCTTTGGTCCTCTGGCTAGAGGCAGTGGCTCCCACCTTTATCTGGCTCCCGGCCCAGATCAATTCTGTTACCTGCTTTCTAATATATATAAAGCCGGGAATAACTCGAGTTAAAGGCTTTACAGAAATTCTATTATCTCCGTATCATCAATCAACAGTTCAGAGCGTCTGCCCCAAGGCAGCGAAGGTTCTGTTGCTGGAAACAAGGATTTTTGGTCATCTGTCGCCAGATGAATAGCAATCCGACGTTACTCAGAAAAGAAGTGGTTTCACGGAGTTACGCAGAGATGATGACACGGAGGAACACGAAGCTTCAGGTTTAAGGCCGAGATAACTCGTGCATCTGACAGATTGCTTGCTGAAAGCTGGGGCTAAATATGTTAATATCTGGACCATGAAAAAGACGAAACGATTAGCTGTAGGCATTATTAATCCGGGCGCGATGGGAATATCGATTGCGGCGACGATGATTAACAGCGGGCACCAGGTTTATTGGGCGTCGGATGGGCGTAGTGCGGAAAGCAAGGCGCGGGCTGCGCAGTATGGTCTGGTCGATGTGAGGAGCTTGACCAGTTTGGCCCATAATTGTGAGGTAGTGATCAGTGTCTGCCCACCCCATGCCGCGGAAGAGGTGGTGGCAGCGGTGACCGAAGCTGGTTTCCAGGGTCTGTACGTTGATGCCAATGCGATTGCCCCGCAAACAGCGCGGCGTATTGGGCAGAGGCTGGAGGATGCCGGGATCAGTTTTGTGGACGGGGGAATCATCGGTGGGCCAGCCTGGAAGCATGGACGAACATGGTTGTATTTGTCGGGTGCTGGGGCGGAAACAGCTGTGCCTTTGTTCTCCGCCGGCCCTTTGGAAACGGAAATTGTGGGGCCGGAGATCGGGCAAGCCTCAGCCCTGAAGATGGTATTCGCGGCCTACACGAAAGGAAGAACAGCGCTGTTGGCTCTGGTTCTGGCCGGCGCGGAATCGTTAGGCGTACGTAGCGCGTTGGAAAAACAGTGGACGCGCTATTGGCCTGATTTTACGGCCGAAACACAGGATCGCGTGCGGCAGGTGACGGCCAAGGCGTGGCGTTTTGAAGGGGAGATGCAAGAAATTGCGGCGACCTTCGAGAGTGTAGGATTACCCGGTGGTTTTCATGAGGCATCGGCGGAGATTTACGGCCGTTTGGCTCCTTTTAAGGACGCACCGGAAACACCCGATTTGGACTCCGTACTTGAAGCCCTGCAAGAAGGTCTTTAGTCCGTTGAATTTCTATGGTAATATGAAGCCAAAAGAGGAGGAATCTTATGTCCAAAGTCACTGATCACGGCCCCAGCCAGTATGCTTCGGGAACCGTAACCAGTTCTTATTATACGGTCGTCAAAGGGGATACCCCCTACTCCATCGGGCAGCGCTTCGGGCTGCCTTACCAGGAGATCTTCCGCGCCAATGGTTTGCCGGTCAAGGCCACGATTTATCCAGAGCAAAAGCTGTTGATCCCCGGCCTGGGCCAACAGCCTCCGGCTCCCCCTCTGCCGACAGGCCCGTCGCGACTGGGCATCAACAGCCCCACTTATGGCAGCTTCGTAAGCCTGCAGTCTCCCGTGATCGTCAGCGGCATCGGCGCCAATCTGCCCGGCAATCGCGTGATCGTGCGCATCAAAAGTCTGCGGGGCAATGTTGCCTCGCGAAAAGAGACGTTTATCGACAGAGAAGGAAACTGGAGCGTAACGTTCGCGACCGGCCTACCATTACTGGCCAATACCACGGGCACAATTCAAGCGGCAACGATGGATAATAAGATGAAGGTGGATGTGGCGGTGCAGTACCGGTAGTTAAATATACAGTTCAAACTTCATCTGGGGCTTGGCTCCGAACGCATACCCCCCGAAATCACATATGCCAACACACTGTTAAGATAATTTGCCCTGCAAGGCGAATAACAGGCAAGCGGTATTGACGGTAAGAATACGCCAACGTGCCGAAAAGTTGACATATTTCGCGCTGCTAAACCGTGCGGGCAGCCGTCTATTCCATTTGCTGTTTGCCGATGTTTACTAAAGCGGTGTGTACAACTCCATGCGGCTGGTCTTTATGATCCCACTATTGTCAGCCCAAAGGGACATGAGTTCCGGATCAGCTTCCGCTTGCTCGTATACCGCTTCCATCTCGGACACACTGCCCCACTCACGCTCAATGATCAGTGTATTCATATGATGGGGTCCTGCAAAGACCCGCAATCGCCTCTTGGGCGGAAAGCCTAAACGTGCCTCCACCACATCATACTGCTTGTCCAGGGCCTCCAACTCTGCCCATTTGTCCATATTTATTTCTTGTACCAACCGTTCGACCACAACCATCATAACCTCCACTTATCACCGTTTACTTACAACTCATTTCTCCTGACTGATTAGCGCTTTCAGTTTTCTGTTTACCGTAATCTTTCCTCCATCGCATAATAGAGCACCGCGTAGGCCACGGCATCAGCACTTAGGTCAAGTGCCTCATCGAGATCCTTTTCTTCTGGCTGACCCTAAAACCCACTTCGGCTTTGCAAAAGTAAAATGGCTCCTTCCCATCAAGTGTACTGACTCCATTATGGTAAATGTCGATTGCACCGTCGTGTTTGACCTCTACTATAGTGGAGCCTATTTCGGCCCCAAATTTTGATCCATGGCATAGTGGAAGATCGCAAAGGCGGCGGCGTCGGAATTGATATCGAGGGCTTTACGGTCGATGTTGGCCGTTGTATCACAGGGCTTATGGTAGCAAGGGTCATGCGCTTCGCCGGATGTGCCGCCCCAGACCTGCTCTTCCTCAGAGTTTTTGATCGTATCAGCGCCGGTGAAGATGCCGCCGGTTGGTATGCGGGCTCTAAGAAAGGGGCTGTGATCGGTTGCATTACGTCCCCGAATCTCGGCGAATGGTTGGTCCACCTGCTCATAGTAGGACTCGAATACCTCCTGGATAGCGCAGGAGCCCTCGGCGCCAGCCAGCGTGAAATGGGTATCACTGGCCTCGCAATCGTACACCCAAAAGGCATAGTTAGGCGAGGCAATCATGTCGAAGTTCAAGTACAGGGCGATCTCGTCCAGCTCTTCTTGTGAGAGGCTTTCAACATAGGCGCCGGATCCGTGGATGCCGGTCTCTTCTCCAGCCCACCAGGCAAAGCGCACGGTGTTAAGCGGTTCAAGGCCGGCCATCTGCACGGCCGTTTCCAGAACCACCGCACTGCCCGAGCCATTATCGGAGATGCCGGGCGCAGTGAGAACGGAGTCGAGGTGGGCGCCGGTCATGACCACCGGCCTCTCGCTGCCGCCAGGCAGTTCGGCCAGAACATTGAGCTGTTTGATGATCGCTGGCGCGGTGACCTCTAGGGCCGCTCTCGCCCCATCTTGAAGCAAGGACATGCCTTCTGGACGGTGGACACCTATAACGGGAATAGAAACGTTGCTGGGTGTGGCATCAAGCATTTTGTCTACGCGACCAACGACCATATTCAAGTCAAATTGAATGAATTCGTCGACCAGCAATAGAGCCGCTTCGGCGCCCGCTTCCTGGGCATGGAGCACCTTGTTGGCGGCAAGGCAGCCCCCTTCTTGCAGGAGGACGATATCGGCCTTGCCCGATAAATCCAACCCGCTAAAATCTTCAGCCTGGCAGCCGCTGCTGGAGTCTGCGGGATCGGCGGGCCAGGGCGCTGCGCCGAGAGCCAGATCGATGGGAATAACCGGGCCTTCGATCAAACCCGATCCTGTGCCCTGTATGCGGCCCGCACGAAGGGTCGCTTCCGAGGGGGCAGTTTGGCACAGCGACTGGGGCGACTGAAAGGTATAGTCGAACTCGTGCAACTCTACATCATAGCCCGCCGCTTCCAAGGTGTCGACGACGTAGGCGACGCTGGCGTCATAGCCGGGCATGCCCGAAGCGCGATTCCCACCATGCTTATCGGCGATATCCTGCAATGCTTCGAGATGGGCAAACACGCGGTCGTCCGTGACGCATTCCATCAACGCTTCTGGCGAATCAATGGCGCTCTGATCGCATGGGGCGCCACCTTTGCAGCCCACTTGTAGAGCAAGCAAGGCTGTCCCTACAAGCAGCGAGGTCAAAAGTAATAATTTGCGCATTTGCCTATCCTCTTGGCGCCAACTTCCCCACACCCATGCATGCTCCCCAGAAGATCGACCCCGATCATAAGATATACCACCCACATTATACGAAAACGGGCAATTCGCTGTCAACGGGTCAGTCACTCGCCACTCGCTATAAGCGCGGAACCAAGGACTAGAACAAGATCTTCGCGGTTTTGCAGGGGGAAGATGCCAAACATCTCGCGGAAGAAGGGAATGCGCACAATGGTGATGAAGACGATCATGGAAATGATGACCATGATCGAGGGGCGACCATCACCCATTTGCGGCAGAGTTGTGAAATGGATATAGAGCGGAGGTTTGATGGTAGTTACGAGGAGCAGGCCCATGGCAATGAGGGCAAAGACGAGCACATTTTGAGCGTAATTGATGCTGCCACCATTCTGCAGGACTCTAGCGTAGACCAGGAAGCCCAAGAGCGCCATGGAGAGCGCCGCCGGCGTGACGAAGTTGCGCAGGAGGCTGGAGAGCTTGGCCCGCGGCAGTTTTCCTATGCTGGCCCAAAGCGTTAAGGCCAGGGCAGGAATGGTCAGGGTTATGAGGTTGATCAGGCCGGCCTGTTGGGAAGAATAGGGAAATCCGGAGAGCAGCAAAGGAATGGCTACAATTAAGATCAAGAGGTAGAAGATCTGGGTCAGGTAGAGCTTCAGGATATCGATGAGACCTCTGACGATGCGCTGCTCTTTCTCCAGGACACGGGAAAGGGTTGTTTGTCCCTCTTCGAGGAGGATGATATCGCCCAGACCCAGAACCGCCGGGCTGCTGTCCTTGCGCACGATGACCAGTTCGGCACTTCGCAAGGGGGCGACATCGCTCAAGCTGTGCCCAGCGACGCCGACGGACAAAGTTCCTACGCGCAGGAAAAGGATAATTGCGGCTGAGGCCTGGGGAGACAGCGCGGAGATTGTGGTCACTCGCGATCCCGTGGCCTTTCGGCGTTGTCTATCCCCGGCGATTTTGTTGGAAGGTATTTTGGTTGACAAGGCAGGATTCTATCGTCTATCATGAGAGGAATTTGAGCCAATTCAAACTCTTCTTTACCAGGGAAAGTAAGTCAATTGAGGAGCGGTTATGTCTGAAAATCTAAAAAAGACATTGCGCTGGGGAGCAGGGATCATTGGCGTCTTGATCTTGGCTGCAGCCGGCTATGTGACCATCGATACGGTGACCACATTTAATGATGCCCAGCAGGAGCTGGCTAACATCGCCTCTGAACTTCTACAAGCACCTGAAGAAGACGCTGTCGCCAGTCTGCGCGACATTGTCGTCAGCGGAGAAGACGGCGATCCGACACAGGAGGGAGATGCAGCGCAGCCAGATGATGAACCAAATACAGAGGGTGATGTGGCTGAAGCGGCTCCTGCCGCTGAGCAGACTGACGGACTTGTATTGCCTTCCACAGAGCTATTGCTTGCGGCCAATATTCAGGAAGTGCCGTTGCAGATTCGCAATACGATGACGGAAACGGTGACCAATGTACTGGTGCAGCTCCTGGTAGTGAACAAGGTCAATGGCAGCAGCATCGAGCAGCTCAGCCCAGGCTTTACGGGCAGCGATACAATTCAGGCCATAAAAGCAGATGAAACCGCCAATCTGAGCATTAAACTCGATCAATTACCGCCTTCAGGAAAGTATGAGGCTTGGGTCCAAATTTCTTCGGATAACGGCAAACCATCAGCAATGAAAACCAGCCTGCAGGCAGCAACTTATATGGCGGACTCGATTGTTGTGCGCCAGGATGATAGCGGGCAAACAGCGCCGATCGTCATAAGCGGCGTCAATCTCTTCCCGGGAATATTGCGAGTGGCGCATGATGATGATTGGGACTGGTTTGAACTGCGCGTTTGGCAGGATAGGAAAGGGGCGCAGAATGAGGTCCTTTCGGTGCTGACAACAGAATTGAGTTCAGACGAAGGTCTTTCCGGTTTGCTGCAGGCATTTCCGAAGTGGAATATCGAAAAGGGGCGGCAAGCATTGTCCTTCAAATTGCATCCAACTGACCTTGATTTTCCAGGTGCCTACCACGGGGATCTGGTTATTTACGCATCTGATGGATCTACGGGGGAAACGATCAAGGTCACTGCAAATCTACGAGATTTGCTCCTGTGGCCCTTCCTGGTCATTTTCATTGGCGCCTTGATCAATGGCTGGCTGCTGCGCAAGGGAACAAAGAGCAAAGACAAAAATGCTGGTTTCCTGGAACTGCACATAGCTCGCGTGCGGGATGATCTGGCACGCATAACGGCGTGTCGCAGCAGGGTAACCCAAAAATGCCGCATAATCGAACAAGATCTGCTCATGGCGGAAGCAGCAGTGGCTATTGGCGACTATCCAGGGGCCAAGCAGCTCATCCAAGACGCGGAAGCGGGCATCAAAGCATTGCGATCGGCATCCATTGATCTGCAGGCGGCAGCGGAAAAAATCAAGGAGCGCGAAAAGGGCCTGGCTGCGGCAAATAAGAACCCAAAAGAGATAGATAGCCGCTTGTCGAGAAGTAATAATATTTTGGGCCGGGCCAGGATCCAGTACCAGCATGGCGATCTGGACGAGATGCAAGCAACGTTGGCCAAACTTGATGGGGCGCTAAAGAGAGCCAGCGCAGCGGACCTAGCCGATGCTTTGGAAATATTCGATGTGCCGGAAACGGCGGAAGGGCTGGAACTAGCGGAGAGAAAGGGTCCCCGCCCTACTGTTGTTATTGAACCAGGCGATAGAAGCGTTTTTTACGGTGATGAAGAATTGACGCTGCGGCTTATTAACGGTGGAAACAGCCAGTATCACTGGGAACTCTCTGCAGTACCCGCTGAGAGTTTCAGCATGACGCTGCCGCAGGGTGATCAGAAAGTTCAGGTCTGGCAGCTAGGTATCGCCAGGATTTTGCCGCAAAGATTGCGCGTGGCGGCGATCTTTGCGGATGGTCATCGAAAAAACATAGCCAGGGAAATTGAGGTCCGGCATCGTCACAAGATCATTACCGAAGAACGACTGGTGGCCAAACAGCCTATTGACGTCAAACTTGACCCAGACAACGGCGCAGCCAACGCTGCCGAGCTGACCTGGAAGGCGCACTGTTTGGAATTCAAAACCTGGGCCAGTGGTGGGGACGTATCTGATGGGCTCATATTTACAATTGATCCGCCGCAACTGGGGAACTACATTGTTGAAGTGTTCGCCGCCAACGGTTGTTTGGTCGCCTACCAATCGCTCTTTGTGGGCGCCAATCCATTTGACGAAGAAACGAAAGAAGTGAAACAGCGCGCTCGTGCCGTGAATATCGCCTGGGCATTGGTCGCCGCGGTGGTCGGACTGCTCTACATAAGCGCGCGTGTGCCCACCTTTGGCTCGCCCATGGATTACGTGCTTGCCCTGGCCTGGGCGCTGGGCGTCAGTGCCGTGGCCATCCCCTCCGGAAACATCGCCGGTGAAATCTACAAGACAATCACGAAAGATGATCCGCTATCAAGGCAAGGCGCGGTAGAAACGCAAGAAGATCCCAATAAAGACGAGGTTACAAAAAAAGTTGCTCCCACGTTGACCGACCTCAGCCTGGAAAAGGCTCATGAGAAAGCGGGCAAGGAAGGTCTCACTGTTAAACCAGAGCCAACACCGGCGAATAAAAGCCAAATGGTGAGCGGACAGAATCCCAAAGCGGGCGAAGATTTGCAGGGCAAAACTGAAATAGAGCTAACGTTGGAACAGAACGCAAGCCCAGCGACGAAGAAGATGCCGAAATTGAAGGAGATGACCTTGGGCCAGGCTTATGCCAAGGCAGAAAGCGAAGGGGTCCTGATAAGCGAGCCTAAACTTGATCAAAACAATGAAACGCGGCTTGTTATAGAACAAGCGCCAGAGGAAGGCAGGGCATATGCAGCCGGCACCCAGATCGTGTTGACTCTCGCGCCCATTGAAGAAGAAGAATAGGGGGACGCTATGTCGAATGCTGACGAACTACGCAAGTATTACATTTGCAATATTGAAGAACCTGATGAAGATTTCTTGGAAGAAGAGGACGAAATCAGCGCTGAAATTGTGCGCTGGCGTGTACCCGCCAGCGCCGACCTGCGCGAATCTTGGTGGGCTGTTGGCGATCAGGGACGGACGGGTTCCTGCGTAGGCTGGGCAACCGGCGATTCGGTCCTGCGCTGGCATTTTGTCAAGAAAGGGCTTATTGAGAAGAGCGAACTGCTTTCCGTGCGCTTTCTGTGGATGGCCTCTAAAGAGATCGATGAACTGCGCCGCTTTCCAACGAGCTTTATCGAGTCGGCGGGCACCAAGGTCCGGGCGGCACTCACTGTGGCTGTCAAACACGGTGTGGTCAAAGATTCCATGCTGCCTTTCAACAGCGATAGTCTGTACAGCCGGGGCAAGACAAAGGCGTTTTATCGTCAAGCGGCGAAATTAAAAATCAAGGACTTCAAGTTTCTTGGCCGTGATCCCAGGACGTGGCGCAGTTGGATCGCCAATCAAGGCCCCATCGTCACAAGGCTTAATCTTGACGATACCTTTTGGGATGCAAAAGCAACGGATGGAAAATTGGACCACTATATAGCTCCAGACGAAAAAAACGGGCACGCCGTGGCCATGGTCGGCTATACACAGGATCGATTTATCATCCGCAATAGTTGGGATAAAAACAGATGGGGGGATGGAGGTTTTGGCTACGCGACAGACGCCTATGCGGTCGATGCTTTTGGCGAGTCGTATGGCGTCGTGCTTTGATTTTAGGTAGGAAGGTCACATTTTCTATATGCCAATCTCGGCTATGACATGCCCTTCAGCAATTGCCGATTCTAGGGCACGGTGGTCGGCTAGCGTTTGGTCAGCATAGGCGAAGCCAAAATCGGCCATCGCTGCAGCGAGAGGACCGTCGCCACCGATGTATCCAGCGATGGATGCCGCGTCGCCGCTTCGGGCATGGGCACGGGCTAGACAAGCGGCGCAGACGCGGACGTAGGTTTGAAAATCGGCCTTACTCAATAGGCTGACATCCATGGAGCCTTTCATGTCTTTTAACTGGCGCCAGTAATAATGCCTAGGGGCTAGCGGCGATTCGTGCCAGCCCAGGAATATATCGCTGGAGGCTTGCATCAAGCGCTGACCTTCCACGACACGCTGAGCAGGGCTTGCGTATTGAGAGGCAGCCAGAGAGCCTTCGAGCGCGGATGGTCCCGATTCTTTGAGCTGCAAGATGATGGCGTCATCCTCCGCCCCCCCTTCCATAAGCAAAATCCAGCAGCGAGTGCCCACGCTGCCAACCCCGCCTACGCGCAGCGCGACATCGCCTAAATGAAATCGTCGTAACAAATGGCGGCGCACAGCGGTCAGACTTTGCAGGTAATCTTCCCACATGGCCAAGATCCACTTATCATCTATTTCCGATATCTGTTCTTCTGTCAGCATTTCGTCGAGAGGGACCAATAGGGGTGGGTCGCTTTTTATGCGTCTATGACCGTCTTTCATGGTCGTCAGCTTGGCCAATGTCTGCATCTGGGTTTTCTGTTCCGCTTTCTTGAACATCTTCTCTACTTGCAGCCGCCCCTTCTTAGAACTGGTCTTAAAAACCGTGCGCACTTTTTTGGCGTCAACGTTGTAGTACCAAACATCCAGGGTACGAATCTTGGCTAGCCGGTTGATGACAAGGCCATACGCTTCTACCAACGAAGTGGAAATACGCCGGCAGCGTTTGTCAGAGAAACCATTTTCACGCCCCGCGACGACGGTTGATGCGACCAATCGCTTCAGATCCCACTCCCAAGGTCCAGGCAGTGTCTCATCGAAATCGTTGACGTCGAATACAAGCTGTCTTTCCGGCGAGGCGAAGACGCCGAAGTTAGAGATATGGGCATCACCACAAAGCTGGACGTTGATACCTGACACTGGTGTCTGTGCCAGGTCGGAAGCCATGACTGCGGCGGAACCGCGTAGGAAGGCGAAAGGGGAAGCGACCATACGGCCGTATTTGATGGGCAGCAATTGCTCCAGCCGCCCCTTATCCTGCGCCTGCAAGATAGCGATGGGGTCGAGTCTGTCCGCTGCTGGTGCCCACTGGGCATGGCTGCTGCGCGGCACTTGTTGTCGTAAATCACGTCCTTTTTGGAGGCGGACCGAACGGGGATCTTTTTGAACAAAACTCTTGGAATCGGTCATTATTGCGGTCCTCTCAGATTGGCTTTATCTGCCCTCATCGTAACATTGTACCTTTGTCATTCTCTCGACGGTAGTGATTGCCGGCGCCAATAGGGTTTTCATTAGTCGCTCTGAGCCTGTCATGCTCGAACAGGCGGGCATTCATTCTCTTAAGTACGAACATGGATACCCGCCTTCGTGGTAATGACAATGCACCGAAATCTGCTGATTACTGAAAAGCTGCACTGCACGCGTCGGGCACTTCTTCCGGAATTGGTGACTTGTTGATTGCTGATTGTTAGTTGTTCTCTTCCATACCCAGCCAATCCGCTGTCGCCTGCTGCAAATCAACATCTTCCACGTCCGGCAGTTCGCCAAACAGTTCTTCCAGCATTTCGGCAAGTTGAACCACGTCACCGCCATTTTCTTGAACCGCTCCGGCCAGGGATTGGCCATCGGCGGTCTGTTCACTGAGTTCCTCTGCTGTTAGCCCAGCCGCGGCGGCCGTTAGTTCGAACGCTTCGCCCATGATCTGACCACGCAGCTGCCGGTCGGAAACGACGCCCATCTTGTCTTCCAGAAGGCGGATGACGATGCCCGTTAGAAGGCGATCCTGAATAACGGCCGTGCCCCCATCCTCTAGCTCGGCCTGGCGCGTGGCCCGATCCTCTTCGCTGATATTGACGCCGCCAAGTCCACCAGGACCGCCACCACCGCCAGGTCCGCCGCCCAAGAGACCACCGCCACGGCCAGCGCCACCGGCGCCCCCTGCTCGATTTCCAGCGGCGCCAGCCCCACGGCCGAATCCACCAAAGCCTAATTCACCGCTCTCCATCATTTCCGTCACTTTATCTGCGGTAAGCTGCATCGCGGCGATGGCAGCGATTTGCTCGCCGGTCATGCCCTGACTCACCTGCTTGACCACGGCCTGCAGCTCGATATCGGCCGTATTGTCACTCTGGCTCAAGGACTGCAGCGCCTGCCACAAAGGCAGCAGCTGCGCAGCCTGCGATTCATCAACGGCTTGTTCGGTCTCTTCTAGCTGCATCGTTCCCAAAGCAAGTTGGGCCATCAGAGATAGTGCGCCGTCATACTCCTCGCTCAAATCCGCTGCACCTAGCGCAGCATCTGATTCGACCTCTGCAGTTTGAGGATCAGCATCCTCAACTGCAGCCTCGGCCTCAGCTTCAACCTTTTCAGCCGCACTGCCAACCACCGCCTCAGGCGACGAATCGTCAACTGCCATACTCGCGCCTGCCAGGTCATCGCCACCACCACAAGCTACAAGCAGCAAAGCCAGCAGCATCACACCGATCATCAATAGTTTTCCACTCATCTTATTTCTCCATTTGAAGGACGAGATACGCTGATCGCGCATCAAGTTCCGTTTTCCATTTTTTGTTGATTGTGTTTACTCATGCCGCAGCGCCTCAATCGGATCTAACTGCGCCGCTTTATTGGCCGGGAAGAAGCCAAAGAAGATGCCCACCAAGGCCGCCGATCCGAAGGCAAGCAGGATAGAACTGGGCACTAGTACCGTGCGCATGTCGCTGGTGGCGCCAAAAAGATAAGCGCCGCCCACGCCGGCAGCAATGCCGATCAGGCCGCCAACCAGGCTGAGCATCAGCGCTTCGGTCAAGAACTGCAGGCGGATATCATTGGGCGTGGCCCCCACCGACTGGCGGATGCCGATCTCTCGTGTGCGCTCGGTCACGCTGACGAGCATGATATTCATGATGCCAATGCCACCGACCAATAGGGAGACGCCGGCTACCCAGGCCAGCAGGCTGCGGAATGCTTCCGTGGTCGCCCCCTGGGTCTCGATAATGTCATCCTGCGTGCGCAGCGTGAATGGCAGTTCCTCGATGGCTACATCTTTGCTGTCCGCCAGCTTGAGCTGGATCTGGCTGATGACCGTTTCCATATCGGCTTCCTCATCAATTTGGGCGTATATGATACGCACGCGGTCGCCGATGAAGCGTGCGAATTGAGAAGGGATGAATTTGTCAAAGACGAGGGTGATAGGGACGTAGATTTGGGCGTCGAAATCAGTGTTGCCCACGATGCCCTTCGATTCGGCCACACCGATGACGGTCAATTTGGTGGTCCCCATGGTGATCGATTGGCCAAAAGGATCAGCATCACCAAAGAGCTCTTCGGCGACGCTGGCGCCCAGAACAGCCACCTTGGCGCTGCGTTCGAGCTCTTTTTCATTGAAATAGCGGCCGATCTCTGTAGGAACATCACGCACTGTTGGAAAATCAGGCGTCGTGCCCATGATATCGACATCGGTCAAGGTCGCGGTTTGAGATTTGACCGTCTGTGAGGTAGGTTGTTCGACCGAGGTGCCGACAACCCCAGGGATATTGGCCACGATATTTACGTCATCATAGACGAGTTGGGGCCCGCTGCTGCCGCCGCCTGCGGGATTGCCACGGCCGAAAGAGGCCTGGATAAAAACCAGATTGGAACCCAACCCTTCGATTTGCTCGGCGATGGTAGCCTCAGTTCCGGCGCTGATGGCTATCATGATAATCACCGCCGCCACGCCGATGATCACGCCCAGCATCGTCAGCAGGGAGCGAACCTTATTGCGAATGATGCCTTCCCAGGCAATACGTGTTATTTCCAGGGGACTGATGATGGCTGAATCGCCTTCGAGGCTGGCAGCCGATGCTTGACGTGGTTTGTCGGAGGTAATCTCTTGGGAACTCATCCCTTGCCACCTCCATTTTGCTTGTCTGTGTCCAGCTTGCCGTCAACCAAAACGATAGTGCGCTGCGTTTGGTCGGCAATGGGCTGCTCATGGGTGACCATGACAATGGTCCGGCCACGGCGGTGTAGATCATGCAGCAGTTCCATAATTTCATGGCCCGTTTTTGAGTCCAGATTGCCCGTCGGTTCATCGGCCATGATCAGGACGGGGTCATTGACCAGGGCCC
This sequence comes from uncultured Chloroflexia bacterium, assembly GCA_963807975.1. Lineage (GTDB taxonomy): Bacteria > Chloroflexota > Anaerolineae > Promineifilales > Promineifilaceae > JAACFF01. The sequence continues at coordinate 783,295 of CAWEDV010000001.1, forward strand.
GGGCCACGGCCACGCGCTGCTGCTGACCACCTGAGAGTTCATTGGGCTCGTGATGCGCCCGTTCAGACAGGCCGACGGCATCAAGCGCTTCCAAGGCGCGCTCTTTGCGCTGCGTGGCAGACATTTTGCCCTGGCGTTTGTAAACGAGCGGTAGGAGCACATTGTTCAAGGCTGAGGTGCGAGGCAGCAAATTGAAAGATTGAAAAATGAAGCCGATCTGGCGGTTGCGAATGGCCGCCAACTGCACTTTATCCAGGGAGCCTACATCTTCTCCGGCCAGTAAATAGTGGCCCGTCGTGGGCCGGTCAAGGCAGCCCAGAATATTCATCAAGGTGCTTTTGCCTGATCCGGATGGTCCCATAATGGCCACGAATTCTCCCTGGTCGATGCGCATGTCCACGCCATTGAGGGCATTGACCTGGATATCGCCCATGCCGTACACCTTACGTAAATTTCGCGTCTCGATAATCGTGTTCATAGTTCGTCTCGATTGGTCCAGTTCAGGTCGATTGGACCAGTCTTTTAGTCCATGTTTCATTGAGTTGGTCCAATTCAGGAAAATTGGATCAATCTAGTTGAACCAAACTACTGAGTCTCAATTAACCCCGTGGTCACTACATCGCCCGCTTCCACTCCGGACAGAATCTCGGCAAAGGTGAAGTCCATCAAGCCCACTTCGACCATGCGCAGTTCTGGTTCGCCATCTGCCATCACAAAGAGGGCATAGGAACCAGGCGATAACTCACGCACTGCTTCTACGGGGACAAGGAGGGCATTCGTCGCCCTGCCGCCGATGACCTCAACAGTGGCGTTTAATCCTATGGGCAATGTCTGCGGTTTGGCGAAGGAGTTTTCATCGAGCAGGACCAGCGCGCGTAGGGCGGTCACACCGCTGACCGTACTTAGCTGCGGGTCGACCTGGATGATATGCCCGCTAAATACGTCATCGGGCAAGGCGTCGAAAACGACTTCCACTTCGTAGTCTAGACCCGCTTTGTCCAGATCGGTTTCATCAAGGTAAATCTCCAAAAGGGGCTGCCGCAGGTCCGCCAGGGAGATCAATCCGTTTGTCGCTGATTCGCCAACAGAGCCGTTGACGGCCATGATTGTGCCTTCAATCGGCGCTGTCAAGACCGCGTCCGCCAGGGCGTCATCGGCTGAGGCGACATTCTTCCGCGCCTGCTGCAGACTGATCTGGTTCTTTTCTTGATTGAGCAGCGCCTGCTGCAGGGCCAGCTCCACCTGGCGCACTGCTTTTTGCGCAGCAGCGATCTCATCCTCTTCGGGTCCGCTTTGTGCCGCCTGCAGGGCGATTTCGGCACTGAGGATATTGCCCTCAGCGTTGGTTGAACTGCTGCTGTTGCTGCTGGTGACGGCCGAACTGTAGTTGACTTCGGCGATGGCCAGGTTGTCAATGGCGCGCTGCAGGGCGTTGTCGGCCGATTCGCGCTCCTTTTTGATGTTGTCGCTGTAGGGCTGTCCAGTGCAGTTGGGATGCTGTTCTCCAGTGCGGCAGGAGGGATCGTCGATATAGAGCTCCCATTCGCGGCCGGGATCATAAGCGGTGGTAACGGCCGCTTCGGCCTCGGCCAAGGCGCGCTGCGCCTGTTCCAAGCTGATCTGCTTCACGGAAATATTGCTGTAGGTGGAGGATTCCTGACCTCTCGCGGCGTTGTAGCTCGCTTCCGCGGCTGCCAGATTGGCTTCAGCTTGCGCGATCTGGTCGGCGTCCGCTTCCCAGTTGAGCAGGTCGTCCAGGGTCTGCTGGGCATCATCCAGGTTGATCTGGGCCTGCTCGACATTGATATCATCATAACTAAGGCCAACGGAGGTAGTCGAGCCATCAGACTGCATCAGGGCTTGGGCCAACTGCAGTTCGGCATTGGCCAAAGCTTCCTGGGCGGCCGTATCATCAATGCGAGCCAGCATATCCCCGGCCCGCACCTCATCACCTACATGGACCAGCACCTCGGTCAGGACGCCATTGTTGGCAAAACTGAGGTTGATCTCTTGCGCCGGCACAATGGTCCCCGCCCCGGTGGCGGAGATGGTGATATCCCCTTGGCGGACGGTGGAGGTCTGAACTTCTTCGATCTCCTTTTCGTCAGCCTCTGCAACAGTTGTGCTGTTCCAATAATAATAGGCGCCGGCGGCAACGGCCGTGGCGACAACAATTCCAATAATCCAAACCCATCTTCTTTTCATCACTCAAACTCCTGCAGTCCGCCTATCCGTAGGTGGCTTCCCGCTATGGTATCAGTAAGATTTTCAGAGGGTGTGTGGAACTTGTTAAGAAGATATGAAGATAGTGGCCACCGGCGAGTACCGCGGGCGCGTATTTGGCGCCTACGGCACGACCGCTTCTTTGTTGATGCTGATCAGCAGCGGTCTCGCCGGCGCATCGGCCGATTGGGCCGGGGCGACTGCCCAGATCTTCGTTTCGGCCGTCATCTATGTCGTATCCGGTTTCTTGGTCTGGCTGCTGCTTAAAACAACCGCCCAACTCGAGTCAGCCACCACCACGCACCTTCCGTATGGAAAGAGACGGCGCGGAGAAGCACTGTGCAATATGTAGGACAACCAGGCTGGTTCGCCCTTACCGGATGGGTGCTATTTAGTTGCTGATGGGGATGGAGAGGATGATGTCTCGTTCGCCAACTAGAATGGGTTTTCCGGCATCGTTTTCGGCGGGGGTCGTGCTGATTAGCATGGAAGCATCATCTCCTTGTAGTTCGATCTCACCGGCAAAATAGAATTGGGTGGTCAACAATTCCTGGCCGTCCAGCTTGACTTTGACATGGATATGGCGGGGACGTGGTTCGTAAAGTCCGGGGAGGATGGTGCGGAAGCTATAGACGCCATCGGCGGCTGTTATAGATTCGCCATAGAACTGGAAGTTAGGATCGCGCGAGGCTGTGGATGGATCTTGGGGATGCAGGTAAACGCCCGCGCCATCGGTCTGCCAGATTTCAACGGTGATGCCTTCGAGCGGCAGCCCGTTGGCGTCATAGACAATGCCACTAAAATATAGTTCCTGCCCGCTCGGCGCGCCGGTAGCGCTGGCAAAATCGACGAGATCGTTGTCGCGATCGGTAGGTTTTTCGACGGTGTAGTAGGGTCCTTCTTGTTGGGTAGGAGTAAAATAAGTGACGGCGATGGGTTGGAGAGGGGAGACGGCCTCTGAAGGCTGACCATCCACAGGCACGACCGGCTCAGGTACGACCGTATCCGGCATAGCTATTGCGGTGGCTGTTGGTTCGGGCACGGCTGTTGCCTTCCCATCTGCGGTTTCTTCAAATTGATTGCATGCCGCCAACAGGATCATTAACAGGATTAAAATCAGATATTTTTTCATTCATCCACCTAGTTTGTTTTCGTTTTGCCCCACCAAGACCCTTTTTAAACTATTTCAACTCATTAACGATGCTGTCTCATTGATTGCTTAATCTGATACCTCTGCTCAGCGGTCTTTGCTTCTTCTCAGCGAACTCTGCGTCCAAAGGATAATAAGCGGGACGCGGAGAAGACAAGTTACGAGCAAACTGCGCAGAGGAAAGGACGGAATGGAAAATTAATCACGCCTATGGTATCCTGTTGGCGAAAGACAGTTATCAGGCGATAGTGGAGGTCAAAATGATGGAGTATTTGAAGATCGCAGATATTGGGGAAGGTGGGAAGGAGAAGGTCAAGGAGCTGGAGGAATCACTGGGTGTGCATGTGATGGCTTTTGAGTTTGGCCTGCGGCTGGCGAAGTTGACAGAGGCGCAGAGGGAGGAAGTCGCGGCGGTGGAAGAGGCGTTGGGCGGGGGTGTCATGCTCTTGGCCTATGAAAAATAGCAATCACTAGAAGGTACCCTTATGATCCTCGAACATGCGATTCTAAACGTGCGTAAGGGGCAGCAAGAGTCGTTCGAAGCAGCGTTCGCAAAGGCACGGCACTATATCTCGGCCTCGCCGGGATTTCACTCCTTGCAGCTACTGCGCTGTCTGGCCCAAGAGAACCAATACTTGCTGCTGGTCGGTTGGGAAACCGTTGCCGATCATGAGCAGGGTTTTCGTGGTTCGCCCGCATACCAGGAATGGAAAGCACTGCTGCACCATTTTTACGATCCCTTCCCTCGGGTAGAACATTATCGCCCACTGACAATAAGCGATTGACAGCTCATTTGTGATACTTTTTTTTAGGGCTAGGTCAAATCATATTAGAGGCGTACATGACTGAGTTTTTGAAGATCGCGGATATATGGTGAGGGTGGGAAGGTGAAGGTCAAGGAGTTGGAGAAATCACTTGGAGCGCACGTGATGGCTTTTGAGCCCGGTTTGAGCGTGGCGGATTTGACGGCAGGGCAAAAGGAAGAGGTTGCCATGGTGGAGCTGGAATTGGGTGCAGGCCTCTTAGTCTACAAGGAGTAGTTTGACGAACGATACAGATCTAATAGACGGCCTATATACTACGCAGTTGGCTGCGTACATAGAGAATTTGGCGCCGGAACGGGAGCCGGAACTGCTGTTGATGGAGAGGCAGGCACTGGCGAGCGGCTTCCCCATTATTGGGCCAGCATCAGGCCATTTTTGCTACCTGATGGCACGCATGATCGCTGCGCGCCGCATCTTTGAACTTGGCTCCGGTTTTGGCTATTCCACAGCCTGGTTCGCCAAGGCAGTGCACGAAAACGGCGGGGGCGAGGTGCACCATGTCGTTTGGGACGAGGCGCTCTCTCATGACGCGCGCGGCTCCCTGGACCGCCTCGGCTACGGGCAGATCGTCCGTTACCAGGTGGGGGAAGCGGTGCATGCTTTGCGCGAAGCGACGGGGCCGTTCGACCTGATCTTCCTAGATATCGACAAGCACGGTTATCCCGCCGCCCTGCCATTCATTTCCGCGAAGCTGCGAACTGGTGGTTTGCTGATCGTTGACAATATGCTGTGGCACGGCCGGATTTTTGATGATCAAGATTCAAGCGCCGACACCACGGGCATCCACGAATTGACACGCCTTCTGACCGCGAGTGAAGAATGGATCACGACGCTGGTGCCGATTCGGGATGGCTTGATGGTTGCGCACAAGAACTAGAGGCGCAAGCAGAGCAACTGAGGTCTTCGTACACCACTGCACATCGGCAGATGCGCACTCGTCTTTTCAGTTTGATTGGAGAAGGTTTTTTGCTGGGGGAGGGATGGCGAAAATGGGATTGCAAAACGATCTTTGCGGCTATTGACAGCGCCATCGCCACCCTTATAATTGGAATTGGGGGCAGCAGCAGCCGGGCTGTTTCAAACAGGGCAAAGGAGCTGCCCTCAACAAGCGGCACCTCAATAATGGCATCGCATCTCAACGGGGGTATCCAATTATGCGCGCGCTATTTCGATGGCTAACTATTTTAGCAATCGCCTTCAGTCTGATGGGTCTCGGATTTACTGCCGCTAGCGCCACGCCAACTGCAGAAACAAATTCGCCGCCAGTGCGGCCGTATGTCGGTTCACAAATCACGATCTCCGACTTCGACGAAGTGGAATCTGTGCCGGATATCGCCTACAATCGCCGGCACGACGAATATCTTGTCGTCTGGCAAACGGCCAACCCATACCGTATCCGCGGTGCGCGTATCTCAGGCACCGGCCAACTGCTGGCCAATTTTCCGATCAACGGTGGACCCGGCTTCCAACCCGCCGCCGCTTATGACCCTGTACACGATCGATATCTCGTCGTCTTCATTTTCGGCAGTTCGAACAATCCAAATAAACCAGACCTGCTGGGCCGCTTCATCCCCTGGGATGGCCCCGATCCATCCTTGAAGTCATTCCCCATCGTCACCTGGCCCACAACTCAGATTCACCCCGATGTGGCCTACGGCCGTGCCCTGGAAGAGTTCGTCGTCGTCTGGACCAATCTCTATACACCCCCTTCTCCGCTGCCTCATTATATCAGTGGGAAGCGCATCCGTGCCGCTGACGGGAGTTTCCCCGGCAGCGGGAGCGATATGAGCATCAGCCACCCTACCCAGGATCTCCTTAACCCCAGCGTGACTTACAACCTGGCCCGTAATGAATACCTGGTGGTTTACGATAATCACGCGGATATCTTGGGCAAACGATTCACCGGTAATCTCAACCATGATTTCGGTGGTGAATTCGCCATCGCCACCTGGCCGGACGGCGAAAGTTCTGCTTCCGCTGCTGCCTGCCATGGGGCGGATCAATATCTTGTCGCCTGGCAATCAGACCAGGGCGGCGGCAATGATGCCATTTACGGGCGGTTTATAAGCGGCAGCGGTGCGCTGGGCAGTGTGCACAATATCGACGACAGTACCGGGCCTGAGCGCAAGCCATCGGTGAGTTGTAATGATGCTGGCAACCAATATCTGGTCGCCTGGCAAACCGAGTATACGAACCTCAAGTATGGTGTCTGGGCCCGTTTCGTGCAGCCGGACAAGAAAATGGGGTCCTCATTTCCTGTACAAGATCCGTTTAACCAGTCCCATCGCATAAATGCTGTCGTCAGCGGCGGCCGTACTAGCTATTTGGCGGCATGGGAGGTCGAACGCGGCAATTCAGGTTTTTGGGACATACATGGCCGCACAATCACGCCTTTCACCAACTTCTTGCCGGTCACCATTGGACGATGAAGTCAGCATAGTGCGCAAGTGAGCATGGTCTCAAATGGCTTCTAGTTTGGGGAGGGCTTGTGCGGAGCAGTAGATTTGGTATTGGCGGCAGATTTCAGCCCGCGTGTCTTCGGGCAAATAACATTGAAATGGAGGAGATCTTAATTTATGTCGCTCAGTGAGTATGAGGATTTCGTTTACGGCGCTTGTTTTGCAGATAGAGATTATCCGGCTGTTGAATGGCGCGCTTTGTCCGACCGGCAGCAGAAGCTGGTAGATTGGTTGGAAGGGAAGAAGAAGATCGGGGTACTAGGACCAAATATCGATATGAGTATGTCGATCGAAGGGTGAGGTTTTTGTTAATTCTGCAGGACGCATGAATATGCCATGTGGGGAGCTTTACACCAGCGCTGTGGAGGATTCAGCGGCAGGTTGGGTGCGCTTCATATATATAGCGGTTTAAATTGGGCGTGAGGTAGAAGGGATCGAACTGCGCTTTGAAAAGGGGAAGGTAGTCGAGACACGAGCGGAAAAGAATGAAGATTTTCTGACCAGCACGCTGGACACGGATGAGGGAGCGCGCTACTTAGGCGAGTTCGCGATCGGCACGAATTATGGGATCAAGCAGTTCACGAAATCAATCCTTGTTGATGAAAAGATCGGAGGCACGATTCACATGGCCTTGGGGCTTGGTTTCCCGGAAGTTGGTGGGAAAAATGAATCGGCCATTCACTGGGACATGATTTGCGATATGCGTGATGGGGGCAAGATTTGGGTAGATGATGAGTTGTTCTATGACTGTGGGGAATTTGCGATCTGATCCCAACCCGGCAAATGGCACGATAAATGGAGGCTGGCGTCCGTTCTGCCTTTATTTGCCTCAGAACGGCCGCTTCGTGCGGTGGTCAGTTATCGAGCATGGGCTTGTTTCATGCCTCTTGATCTTTATCGCTGCCATTTGCCTATCTTCTGCTTTGGAAAAGACAACTTGCTCGGGAATGGGACTCAATTAGCGAACCTTGCCGAGCATTCTCCCTCTACTCAGTACTAGAATGTTAAGTCGAAGACCGTTAGAGAACTAACACTGACATAATTGTTGTTTGCAGGGATTTTCTTAGTGTTTCTAGCCGCGGCTGAACCCAAGATGTCACCATCATCCATGGGCAGAAGAGGTATATTTGCCATATAGATGTCGAGCACGCCAGGATGGGAATGATGTGCGGCCTGCCCCGGATCCAAGATCTCGACGTTTTTGCCGTCAAAAACAACCATCGTGGATGGGGTATCGTTGTGAATGGTTTGTGTCCCTTGGGATAGAGAAATACCGTTGGTGGCGATGACCAGGGTGTTGGCATTAGGAATAAACGCGTTTTTTAGAATCTTAGCCGGCGCTTTGCCTTCGGACCACTGGATATGGTCATTGCTCTTGCCTGCTAAGACGCCATTGTTCCCCAAATGTAGTTCTTTGGCACCTTTGGGGCTAATTGTCTTTACGGATCCAGATTTCTTGCGGATTTGAAGCTTGTGAGGGCCTTTTGTGGGAGGATTGTCACGGTGATTTCGAATGCCTACCGGACCATACCAGGCATAATAGCCTTGGTTTCTTGCTACGGATTCTTTCACAGTGGTATTGGACTGGAACAAGATCTCATAACGCACGTTCAACTTATCACTGCCATCTTTCGTCAAGCGATAGATTCCCCACTCGAGATTTCCATTCCTTTTCATAATCAGAATGGCACGTCCATCTTCAGAAGAAGCATAGCTGTTTAGCGGAAGCTTTCGGCCTCGAAACCGGCCTTTGCCGCCCATTTCCCTTGCCTTTATTACGCCAGTATATCTTGGTGTCTGCATGGTTCTTCTCTCCTATCAGAAAGTTGCTGCCGTTAATCCCAGATTGATTCTGAGCCTAAGAACATGGATTACAAAATGTCCAGTCTGGACTAAGACACGATTGCTCAGCCAGTATAGACGAGGCAACGGGGGTCTGTCAATATATAATTATAATTTAATATTTATAAGATTTCGGTGCAGCTGCCTCTCGCTTTCTGGATATCCCGGCCAAGCGGATAAGCTGGATAAAGCGGCTGATTGCAGTCCAAAATTTATTGCGTGCTATCTGTCCCCACCCACGGGTTGAAATTCACAGAGATACTGTGCTACCCTTTTTGCTAATGAAATAGGAAACTGGCAGGGAGGTCAATTATGATGGAATATTTGAAAATCGCGGATATTGAGGACGAGGGCAAGGCCAAGGTAAAGGAACTGGAGAAGTCGCACGGGGTGCACGTGATGGCTTATGATTTTGGGTACCGATTGGCGAAACTAACCGAGGAACAATGACAGGAAGTGGCTGCTCTGGAAGAGGAATTGGGCGGTGGGTGATGCTCCTGGCCTATAAGGAAAAATAGACTATGGGGTAGTTGTGGACAATAGGGTGCAGTTGTTTCATCTATTGTGGCACACAGAACCACGAGGGTGCGCCCCTACAATGTTTTGTTTGTAGGGGCTGGTCTTGTGCCTGCCCTGTTTGTGCCCTTGGATTACGTTTACGGCCGAACCCAGGGCGACCACGAGGGTGCGCCCCTACAATGCTTTGGTTGTAGGGGCTGGTCTTGTGCCTGCCCTGTTTGTGCCCTTGGATTACGTTTACGGCCGAAACCAGGGCGACCACGAGGGTGCGCCCCTACAATGTTTTGTTTGTAGGGGCTGGTCTTGTGCCTGCCCTGTTTGTGCCCTTGGATTACGTTTACGGCCGAAACCAGGGCGACCACGAGGGTGCGCCCCTACAATGTCTTGTTTGTAGGGGTTGGTCTTGTGCCTGCCCTGTTTGTGCCCTTGGATTACGTTTACGGCCGGACCCAGGGCGACCACGAGGGTGCGCCCCTACAATGTCTTGTTTGTAGGGGCTGGTCTTGTGCCTGCCCTGTTTGTGCCCTTGGATTACGTTTACGGCCGGACCCAGGGCGACCACGAGGGTGCGCCCCTACAATGTTTTGTTTGTAGGGGCTGGTCTTGTGCCTGCCCTGTTTGTACACTTGGATTGTATTTGACAACCAAAAACGGTGTCATTAGATCATCAAAAACGGCGTCATTTTCTTTCTTCATATAACAATCAGATCATCATAAACAGCGTCACTAGATCATCAAAAACATTGGATTACGTTTACGGCTGAAACCAGGGCGACCACGAGGGTGCGCCCCTACAATGTTTTGTTTGTAGGGGCTGGTCTTGTGCCTGCCCTGTTTGTGCCCTTGGATTACGTTTACGGCCGGACCCAGGGCGACCACGAGGGTGCGCCCCTACAATGTTTTGTTTGTAGGGGCTGGTCTTGTGCCTGCCCTGTTTGTGCCCTTGGATTACGTTTACGGCCGGACCCAGGGCGACCACGAGGGTGCGCCCCTACAATGTTTTGTTTGTAGGGGCTGGTCTTGTGCCTGCCCTGTTTGTGCCCTTGGATTACGTTTACGGCCGAAACCAGGGCGACCACGAGGGTGCGCCCCTACAATGTTTTGGTTGTAGGGGCTGGTCTTGTGCCTGCCCTGTTTGTGCCCTTGGATTACGTTTACGGCCGAAACCAGGGCGACCACGAGGGTGCGCCCCTACAATGTTTTGTTTGTAGGGGCTGGTCTTGTGCCTGCCCTGTTTGTGCCCTTGGTTTACGTTTACGGCCGGACCCAGGGCGACCACGAGGGTGCGCCCCTACAATGTTTTGTTTGTAGGGGCTGGTCTTGTGCCTGCCCTGTTTGTGCCCTTGGATTACGTTTACGGCCGAACCCAGGGCGACCACGAGGGTGCGCCCCTACAATGCTTTGGTTGTAGGGGCTGGTCTTGTGGTCGTCCTATTTGAGCCCGCTAAATGGTGCCCACGCTTGGTGAAGCTGGCCGGTCTGACTGGTCTGTTCTACTTCTTCATCACCACTGGCAGCATCAGTTTTACTGGCCCCGGTGGTTGTTCCCCTACGATAAACATCCCTGTCTTGCAGATCGGGACAGCGAAGAGATTATCCTGCGGGAAGCGCAAGATTTTATGTGCAGGATCGCAGGTTTTATTGGCCTCAATCCAGACAGTACCACTCTTGTACCACAGCTTCAGCTCCTCCTCGACCGCCTGCGTGAGACGGGTCCCGGCGTAGTCGATCATCATCACCGCCGGCGCATCATTCGATCCTGCCTTTTTCAAATCAAAACCAGCGATAGGCTCCGCCCACCCACATTCATCGCTTCCCTGCTTCGCCAGCAGTTCAAACGGGTTGCCAACACCAGGAATTGCACGATCAACATCATGCAGTTCCAGCTTTGTCGTCGCTTCCAGGCTGTCAGGTGGCATAAAGAGGGTCACGGTCAGGTTTTCTCCCTGGTCGTAGCTGATGAAATCGTACGGCTGATCCTTGGCTGCGCCTACGTCAAAGTAGCTGGCGTCGCCAATCTGCATTAGACTGTAGGCCAGATTATTGTTGATGATATCTCCGTCCTCGTGCATCTCTGGCAGTTTGCTTTCCGGATCGATCATGGCATAGATTTTTTGCTCACCCGCCCCTTCGACAGTCCAGGTTATGGCCGCCTCGCCTGGTCCATCCGCCCGATCCAGATTTTTGACCACAGCCGTGCCAATCAGGTTATTTGCCACGGGTTCGCCGCGGAAGAAGCTCACGTCGACATTGCCCGCCGGCACATGACTGAAATTGCGCACCGTGGCCGAAATTGTCACTGTTTCGCCAACGCTGGCAAAAGGAGGATCAATGATGATGTCGTGGGAGAAAAGCTTCTTTTCCTCGCCGCAAGTTGGAGTAACACTGGCGCCTGGGAAGGGTAGGTCTTCCTCATTCTCAACGGGGTAACCATACCAGGGCAGGATGAACGCCGGGTCTGGTTTGTCATATTTCTGCCATGTACTGCCAATACCTGGTTTGGTCTGAAAGTCAAGTACTATGGGGCGAATGAGTGTCGCGGCAAAAAGGCAAGGAAAACTGCTCGCTCTACCCTTCTTCGGCACTATACTTGGTGCTGCTGTTTGGTCTACGCGAAAACTCATGAGGGAAAATGGAGGAGCATTAACTCTGCAAGATGCATTCTTGCATATCTATGCTCTGTGGGCTTCCTTCTGGTTGTTTGATCTTACCGTCTTGGATTGGCTGCTGTTTGTGCGGCTAACACCTTCGTTCATCGTATTGCCTGGTACGGAAGGTATGTCCGGCTACGACGACTATGGTTTTCACCTCAGAACAGCTTTTCAGGCACTACCCTTGATGGCTCTTCCAGCCTTGATAATGGCGTTTTTTGAATGATGATACCAGGTAAGCAGCGGCAGCGTCTTGGAGTAGGACGCGAATATCTCCTGTTGGATTTCTAGATTCATCGCTCGTCTTCAATTTCTTGCGAAATCACTCTCCATCAATTGTCGATTCGTTTTAGTCCCTTGCGGATCTCTTTTCTGGCCCATAAATAGTGGCTGCTGGTAGCGGAGACAAAATATGTGCCCATGGTGTTCTTTCCGGTCCAGCGGTATTGTCCGGGTTTGAAGAGCTGTTCATTGGAGAGCCCTTGAATGACAGCGAGGATTTCCAGGTGAGAATCATGGAACTGCCGCTGGATATCATCCAACGCCCGGTCGCTATGCTTCTCAAATATCTGCTGGTTAAGCGCAGGGGTCTGATTCCATTTGAAGCCAGGTGCAGGTAAAGGCGGAGTTTCATCACGCAAGCCGGCCAAGTACCAGCCGAGGCACATTTGCTCCCACTCAATTAGATGGCCCAGGACATCTTTCACCGACCAATTGCCGACCACACCGGAGACGACCTTTTGCTGGTCGGTTAGGCTGTCTAGATAGGTCTCCAGGGCAGCTCTTTCCTTGGCGATTGCCTGCAGTAGTTCCTGTTTACTCGTGGCTCGGGGCATTTCTACTCCTATATTCTGGTGATTTCGAGAAAGTGAGACTGAATACGACGAGGCAATTATAGTCTATGCACGAAGCAAGCGACAGTCAAGCAGGGGGTCTGATCAGGACGTTTCCAAAATCGCCCTACAACTGTCATGTCGCTAAGACGTGCATCTATTCCCTTGAAGGCGAAGATGGATTCCTGCCTGCGCAGGAATGACCAATTGGCGAATGATCTGGACTTCGGATAAGTCGGAGGGGTCTGACTTAGATCTCCGTGTTTGAATCAGCCCAACGAACGACGACGAGAGATAGGGCCATAATAATGGCGATACCACTGACCAGCGGCAGAATGGTTCCGTTGTAGCTGCGGCCGATTATGATGCCCAAGGGCACGGAGATGAAGGTTGATAGGGACCCAACAATTGCCGCGCCAATGCCGGCGACGCGCCCCAAGGGCTGCATCGCCAGCGCATTGTTGTTGCCAAAGAGGATGCCGACACCGAAGAAGGTCAGCATGAGATAGACCATCAGGAACCAGAGCGGTGGCTGGCCAGCGGTCAACAAGGCCACCCCAAGCGTGACGATGGACAAGCCCAAAATTGCCAACAGCGACCATCTGACAAGAGCACGCATGCCGAAACGCATCACCAGGCGCGCATTTAGAAACGAGGCCAATCCTATGGACAGGGCAACGGTTGCAAAAAAGATGGGGAAAAGCTCGCCCAGTTCATACTGCTCTTGGAAAATCTGCTGGGCGGAACTGAGGTAGCCCAGATGCGCGCCGCTGACCAGGCCGGCGACTAAGGTGTAAGCTAAGGCCGGCCGGATTTTGATGATTTCAACGGCCGTCTTCACGATCCGCTTCGATGAAAAAGGAGCGTGGTTTTCCGGGGCCAGCGTCTCCGGCATGCGCAGGCCAAACCAAATCAGGGTGATAATCGCCAGTAAGATAAAGACGCCGAATATGCTGCGCCAGCCACTGAAGAGCAGGACCGCCTGGCCCATCAAGGGCGCGATCATCGGCACCAGGATAAAGACAGTCATGACAAAAGACATCACGCGCGCCATGCCCCGCCCCTCGTACCGGTCGCGTACCAGGGCCAGGCCAACCGCCCGCGGCGCAGATACACCCGCCCCTTGCAGCAAACGGCCGGCCAGCATCATCGGAAACGTGATCGCCGACAAAGAAATCAGGGAGCCAACAATGAACAAGGCCAGGCCGGCATAGATGGCGGGCTTGCGCCCAGTTCTATCAGAGAGCGGTCCAAAGAAAAGCTGGCCAATGGCCAGGCCCAAGAAAATGGTTGAAACGACCAACTGCCTGTCGTTCACGTTCTGCACCTGCAAGTCCGAACCAATCTGGGGCAAAGCGGGCAGCATGGCATCGATGGATAAGGCCGTCAACGACATCATCAAGGAGATGATGATTACAAACTCAGCGAGAGATAAATCTTTTCTTGGTTTTGTTGAAGTCATAGTGCGTCAAGAGACTTGATTTTTCCAGCTAAACCCTAAGCTTACCAGACAAATAACCGAGTTATTGAAGCGGTTGGAAGGGGTTGGCCCTCAAGCTCGTTCCAACAGGAAAGCGAACAAGTATATCCCATGATCTTTGCAGGTGTCGATCACGGCGCATACGTTTTGGCTGTGGCGTTGATGAAGATGGCACCGCTGAGCCGGAAGTTGTTATTAATGAGGTGTTGGTCGGCAATGCCTCAACGAACATCGATCCTGACTTTACGAATCACAGCGGCTGGATCGAGCTCCATAGTCCACCAGGTGGGGATGCGGCAAACCTTGCTGGTTAGTTTCTGACCACTGACCTCAGCCAACCCACCATGGGGGAGATACCTAAGCGGGCCTACATTTAGGATGGCAGATTTCTGGTTATTTGGGCGGATGCGGAAGATAGTGATCTTTATAGCAGCTTTGGAGCCCTGTTTGAAGTCGTTAGGGATGACGACTCTCATGGTCGAGGTTGTCAGTGAGGGACATGTCAACATCTCCAGTATCCTTGCGGAAGGCGGCTACTCTGGTCTGCAATTTCTCGATACGTCCATTGTGCTTACTGCTGTGCCTAATAATGGCTACGAATTCGTCATGTGGCAGGAGACGGGCGATACAGCACTAGAAATCGAAGTGACACTGAGTGGACCGCTCACGAGAACGGCCGTTATTGTTGAGAAACGGCAGCCACCAGCATCTCAGATGTCACCTTCTACTTTGCAATAGGTGCCAGCATGGCAGCGGGGGTTCCGTTGCAAATAATGATAGCAGATTTCGAGCAGACAGGATGAAACGAAACGACCAATTCTGGCTTACGCGATCAAACGAAAAAGCTTGGCTATGAACTGATTTTGTGCTTGGTCATTTTTCTTTTCAATTTCCTCCATTTGCCCCTTCCTGATCCTGTTCATCACTTCATATCCCTGAATCGTCTTGTACGCTGTCGGAAATGAACCGAATCCCAATCCTGGTCGAATCCGCCATTTCATAAATCGGTGGTCTTACTCGATCAGATTGTTCATATACTGCCTCTGCCGGAGGCGACACTGTTCAGGTAACAGCTTAGCCTTTTTCATATCGCAAGTGGCACCAATATAGGCTGGATGCTTGTCGACATTGATTACCCATGGGGCGGAAATAGGGATGAGCCCAGCACTTTTCTGAAGAAACGCTTGGTTGCTCGAGCGCTACGGGTCTAATTCAGGAGGAAATCAAGGGTTTGGCCGGTGGAATCAACAGCCCGGTAGAGATACATCCACTTGCCTTTGACCTTGACGTAAGTCTCATCAACGCGCCAAGAATCGTTGGTGTGTGTTAGGTACGGACGACAACGATAATCAATTGCTGGAGCATATCTTTGGACCCAGCGATAGATAGTGGTGTGATCCAGCGACAGACCCCGTTCCGCCATCATTTCCTCCAAATCTCGACAGCGGAGCGCGTACCGCAGATATCATCTGAGTGTTAAGAGGATTATTTCTGGCTGGAAATGACGCCATTTGAATGGGTTCTGCATGTGAGCCGCCTTGATATGTGATGCTTAAGGTAAGAAGCGGCGGAGGTTACTTGAGACCAGTAATTATTGCCACAGTACCATCGATTGGAACTTGAATTTCCTGGCAGGGGCAGCTTTCTGGCGGTAGGGTCGATTTGTCCTCACCTTCGTAATGTTCTTCTAAACCCAAAGTTGCTACACTTAAGTGATGGAATCATCTACCATGGCCCCAGACGGAGCGGCAAGTCAGATCGGTACGCTGAATGAGAAACCGCTGCATGCTGCCTTGAAAAAGTGGTATGCCCAAGCGAATGACCAATTTGAGGTAGCCCTTGATGGCTTTGTCATCGATATCATGCGCGGCGACTTGCTGGTTGAAATCCAAACGCGCAGCTTTGGCTCCATGAAGCGCAAATTGTACAAACTTACCGAGAACCACCCCCTGCGCCTCGTTTATCCAATTGCGCAAGAAAAATGGATCGTGAAGCTGGCCAAGGACAAAGAGAGCAGCCAACTGCGCCGCAAATCACCCAAGCGGGGCGGTCCGGAACTGCTCTTTGATGAATTGGTCAGCTTTCCGCAGCTATTTTCCCGGGCGAACTTTGCCCTAGAAATTCTACTCATTCAGGAAGAGGAAGTCCGCCGTTATGATGGGTCACGGGGCTGGCGGCGCAGAGGTTGGGTTACCGACGAACGCCGGTTGCTGGACGTAGTCGATCGGCGGCTTTTCGAGACTCCTGCGGATATAGCAGTCCTTATCCCATCGACCTTAATCGAGCCATTCACCACCGCTGATCTTGCCTCCGCTATCGGCAGACCGCGCCGGTTGGCTCAGAAAATGGCTTACTGCCTACGCGAGATGGGGGCGGTCACCGCGGTGGGTAAAAAGGGCAACGCGATTTTGTATGCCCGGACGATACCATAAAAATACTTGGATTGTGCGCCCACGAATAGTGGCCAGGAGCGAGTGGTTTGAATCGCAGACTTTCGCCAAGGAGCTGTCTGAGAAAGCAAAGAAGATGGCGGGACATTGGTTCTCTCATAGCTCGCCAGACTCTGTTTCCCAATCGTCTTGCCGTCAGTCACCTTGATCTACAGATCTCTTTGCCTCTTCGTCTCCCATTGGCTCAATCTCTGTCGCGAGAGCAAGAGTTGACTGGATTTCTTGGCCAGCTTCCCTTTCTTCCCGTCCACGGCTGCTTTGAACATATCGCCTTCCAGCTCGGCAATTTCAAGACGGGTGTAATAGTCGAGCATTTCCTTAAGATGCGCCAGTACAATGCGAGCAGCTAAAAGCGGGTGGTTATTGGTGACATTTCGCAAACATCGCTGAAACCAGTCCACCCTATCCCTGCCCGTAAAACAATAATTTGGAGTAGGTACGTCAATCAACGCAACTTGGCGACCCAAATCATTTCTGAACTATTATCATCCAATCTCCGTTTAGTAGTATCTCCATAAAGTGCCCCGACTTCAAATCCCGTTCGCTCAAGCAAATGCCGCATCTCAAACGGGAATAGGCAGTGGAACCGCAGCGGCGCGCTTTGCCATCGATCGGAGACTTGCCCATCCGCGTCGAGTTCCTCCCACAATGTTTCGCAAACGGCGATCTGGGATGCCCGTTGACAGGACCAGGCGCAGTGCGATATCCAGCATGGCGGTTTGAACAGTCAAGACCGACGACCTCAACGCCATCTTGCGCCAACTGCAGAGCAACCCGGTCAGTGCCGCAGGCTGCCTCCAATAGAGCCTGATAGGCGACTTGGGCTTGAACGGTATATGCACGGTAAAGTATAATCTCACCTGGCCAATTGCCAACACAGGAATCGTAAACTTGGGCAATAAAATTGCGCCCCCGTGCACTTGAAAAATCGGCTATAGATTGATACCTCTGTTGAATGGGCTGAATTCTTGCGCTTAATAACCACGCTGTTTATCGACGACGTTACGCAACGGCCTTTCGCTTTGAAAACGCTGCAAATTGTCCAGGAAGATTTCCAGTGCTCGCTCGTGATAGCGTGGCGTTGCACCCGCGTAATGGCTCGTTATAAGCACGTTGGGCATTGTCCATAAGGGTGAATCTTCTGGGAGCGGCTCCTGCTCGACGACATCCAGGGCCGCGCCGGCGATCATCTCATTGTCAAGCGCATAAATAAGGGCGATCTCGTCGATGGTCGAACCACGGCCTATATTAACCAGGAAAGCGCTGCTCTTCATGGCTGCCAGCTCCTTTGCACCCAGAAAATGGCTGGTCGCACCCGTATGTGGCAGCGTGTTAACGACAAAATCAGCCTCTGCCAGCACTTCATGGAGACGGTCGGATCCCACCATCTTGTCCACAAAAGGAGATATTTTCTCCGGATTTGAGCGCATGCCGATGGTGCTCATCTCAAAGGTCTGCGCCAGCCTGGCTATGCGTTCGCCAATAGCGCCGACGCCCAAGATCAACAAGGTCTGTCCGGCCAACTCAAAGAGGCTGCCGGATGAGAAGGCGAACGGGGTATCAAGCGCTTCGCTTGGATGTTTGACAGCCGCCCAGACGCGCTCATTCTGGGCGGCAATTGCGTTGGGCAGCTTGCGGCCCAAGGCCAATAAAAAGGCAAATACATGCTCGCTGATTTGCACAGCATGCACACCCACAGCGTTGGTCAGGACAAAGTCAGCTTTACTGAGTTCAGGATAACGCAGCAGCCAATCAGCGCCGGCGCCCCACTGTTGGACCCAACGCAAGTGCGGCATCTCGAACAACCAAGCGGGATCAAACCAGCCGGCGACGATCTCAATCTCCCCCGCTATTTGCTTGATAGACTGAAGATCGTGAGTCTGTGCCAATGACATGCTGCCAGGGACATTGCGCTTGACTGCGGACATTTGCGCAGCGGTCAGCTGATCCTCGTTCAACGTCAGCAGTAATATGGACATGATTCTCCTCCACCAGTGCCCCGTTGCCCTAAAGAATAAATAATCGCTAGCACTTTGTCATATCTGGGCAGGCAGGT
The DNA here is from genome assembly GCA_963807975.1 of uncultured Chloroflexia bacterium. Lineage (GTDB taxonomy): Bacteria > Chloroflexota > Anaerolineae > Promineifilales > Promineifilaceae > JAACFF01. Next base: position 801,782 of record CAWEDV010000001.1, read on the forward strand.
AGCCACTCTTGTGGATTCCCGCTCCACGCCTTCATGAGGACGACGATAGCAGTAAATTACCCAATAGAACACTAGCGACGATTTCTTACATTTTCAACAATCTCGTGTGCGGCAATAAGCGGCATATAGAACAACGGTCCAATAACAATACCAAACTCACGGGTCAATGTACTGCCAGAAACAGGCCTACCCCGCAGACGCTGCTGCAAAGCATCGAAGCTGTTGCCATATATATTACCGATCATGATCATACGTATAAGGGCTAAAATATCACGGCTGGTCTCTGCACCATATGTCTCAACAAGCTGCTGCCTTGATGCCGGATCAGGATCGGCTTGGGATTCAGCGTAATGCTGGGCAAATAGTATGGCGACGAGCTCCTCGAGAGGTACGTCGCCCAGGTCGCCATTGAGCAGGGCCGCGATTTCCTCAGGCTTCATCCCTGTTTCCAGGGCCAGTTTGGTATGGTAATAGCTGCAGTAGCGGCAGCCATTGACCTGTGTGACAGCGAGCATAATCCTTTCGCGAAACGCTTTGCTGACACGGCCGTTTTTCATCGCCGCCCGCACATCACCCAAGCTGCCGGTCACATCCTCCAAATACCCATAAAAAGAATGGACGCTGTGTACTCGTTTAGCAGACTGCATTGCCATCTTTAGTTCCTCAGCCGTCAACTATTCTTGAAATGACAGCTCTTTCTACCTTCCCTTCAACAACCTGACTATATCCGCACCTAATTATTCTTCAAAGAAAAAAGCCTACCGTTAACCCCACGACACGAAGCTGCATCAAGTCGATTTGATAGCAAACGCAAGCTGTTCCGGAACAGCATTGACTTCCCTTGCACACGGGGGTAGCATAAGTTTCGCTGGTCCAGGATTCGTTCGGTAGCACAAGACCCGAGCACCATTTTTCGGTCATTTGGACATACGATATGGAATCAACAACGAAATCTCCTTTCTCACTCTCCAGCCTGCTAAACAGGTGGCAGCAGCAGCCAGAACTTGTCCTAATTAGCACGGCGCTAATCGTTGGCATATTGACTGGAATCGGTGCTGTAATATTTCGTTACCTGATCAACGCTGTCAGTTGGTTCGGTTATACCTGGATACCCAGCGTCACCAGCGGCCTGGGCAAAGCATACATCATATTTGTACCGGCGATTGGCGGCCTTCTGGTCGGGCTGCTGGTTTATTATTTTGCCCGTGAGGCCAAAGGACATGGTGTTCCTGAGGTAATGGAGGCGGTCGCTCTGAAAGGGGGGCGCATCAGACCGCGAGTGGCTTTGGTCAAATCGCTGGCCTCTTCGCTGACGATTGGCAGCGGCGGATCGGCAGGCCGGGAAGGTCCCATTGTACAGATTGGATCGGCTATTGGTTCCACCCTCGGTCAGGTCTTAAATCTCTCCAATGAAAGGGTCAGCAATCTTGTCGCCTGCGGAGCAGCGGCGGGTATTGCGGCCACATTTAATGCACCCATTGCTGGAGTTATTTTCGCACTGGAGATCATCCTCGGCCGTTTCAGCGTGCGCTATTTCAGCAGTGTGGTCGTTGCCGCTGTCTCAGCCGCTATCATAGGACGCGTCGCCTTCGGAAATGTACCGGCCTTTGTTATCCCGATGGAGTATGGCGTCAATTCGTTATGGGAATACTTCTTTTATCTAGTCCTGGGCGTTCTGGCTGCACTTGTAGGGACACTCTTTACCCGCTCCTTATACTGGTCCGAAGATCTATTTGACAACATCAAACGGCTGCCAGAATGGTTCAAACCGGCTGTCGGGGGCATGCTGCTCGGGGCGTTGGCCTTCGCCTACCCGCTGCTCAGCCTCACCCAACCTGTCACTTGGACCCGCATTCCGCAGGTTTTCAATGTAGGCTATGACATCATTGAAGCGGCATTGGCCAACGAACTGCTGTTCGGCGCCGCTTTTGTACTGCTGATTGCCAAAATATTTGCCACGAATCTGACCCTTGGGTCCGGCGGTTCTGGTGGTGTTTTTGCACCCTCTCTCTTTATGGGGGCGATGTTGGGCGCCGGTTTTGAATTGATCATCGAACGCATTTTCCCAGGCGTAAGTGCCCCGGCAGGCGCCTATGCCCTGGTGGGTATGGGCGCCGTATTTGCTGCCAGCGCTCATGCGCCAATTACCGCAGTTATTATTTTGTTTGAATTAACCGGTGATTACCGCATCATCCTACCGCTGATGCTCACCGTCGTCGTAGCCACTTTGCTGGCCCAGTGGATGCTGCGCGGCGAATCCATCTATACGCTCAAGCTAAGCCGCCGTGGTGTGCGGCTGCAGCGTGGGCGCGATGTAGACATCTTGCAGGGCGTTAAAGTGGAAGAAGTGATGGCCCAAAATTTCTCCACTGTATCGATGGAGACAACGATTAATGAACTGGCAAATGTTTTTGGCATTACGCACCATCATGGGCTGGTCATGCTGGATCAAAGCAACAGACTCATGGGAGTTGTCAGCCTATCAGATTTGGAAACGGCATTAGCCAACAATGCGCCCGAAACAACGCAGGCGGCCGATATCGCGACAACCTGGCCCCATCTGTTGGTCGCCTATCCGGATGAGACGATGGGTGATGCCCTGGCACGCATGGGCCCACGCGGATTAGGGCGGCTGCCCGTGGTCTCGCGCGATGACCCGTACAAACTCCTGGGCTTGATCCGACGCTCCGGAATCACCGATGCCTATAAACTGGCCCTGGCACGGCGGACTGAGATCAAGCACCGCACGAACCAGGTTCAAAGCCAAACAGCCGAAGAAGCTGAATTTGTGGAAATTCCATTGACGAGTGAAGACAAAGTCGTTGGCCAAACAGTGGCGGAAATAGCGGCCAAAATGCCGCAGGATTGTGTCCTCGTCTCCATTCAGCGTGACAATGGAATTATCATCCCCCATGGCGACACAGTTTTTCTGGCGGGCGACAAGGTGACTGCCTTTGTGCGTCATGAGGATGCCAAGAAGTTATTCTTAGGTCTACACGAAGCGAACGCGTCTTAAACGATTCTTCACCATGTGCAGGCTGATTTGCCGGGTGCTCCCTAGTTGGAACTAGCAGGCAGCAGATGATCCGTTAGCCACATGCGATGAGCGGCGCGGGCGTAGATTTCATGAGTGGCGTGCCAATTTTCTACCGTGTCGATGGACCAATATTTGAGATCGAGCCCTTCATGGGATAAAGTCAGTTGGCCGCCAACTACTTCACAAAGATGGACCACGGCGACCATCGAATGGGGGCCGTTTTGGGCGCTGGCCGGACGGGTGAAGAGGCCGACAAATTGTTTGGCCATGACCTCCAGGCCCGTCTCTTCGCGCACTTCCCTGATCGCCGCGTCAACCGGTCGTTCGTTAACTTCCACCCAACCGCAGGGCAAACACCATCCGCTGCCATCGACGCGATCCATTAACAGTATCTGTCCCTGATCATTAAATATGGCCGCGTCGGCGCCGATCTTGGGCGTGATGGATCCTATTTCAGCTTTGAATCGCGCTTTGACTTCTTCCTCAGGCAAGTCCAGAAGTTCCTGGTATTGGCCGGCGGCCAGGTTCAACAGCCTTTCATAGCGTTCGCGATCATAGACGCCGGATGTGTAGTGCAAACCGGTGCGCGCAATCGCTTGAATTTCTTCCAATAAGGAGAAAATGTCCATATTGATCCCCCTCCTTCGCCTTGCATGTCGTGCGCATCCTGGCGGAGCGCCTGGGCCGGGCTACGGCCAGCGGCGAGATTTAGCCGATAAAGCGGTAGCCAACCTGGTGTTCGTTGACGATATAGTGGGGGTCTTTGGCGTTTACTTCCAATTTCTTGCGCAGTCGGGAAATATAGACATGCACGTATTCGATGCTGTCCCGATAACCTGATCCCCATATTTCATCAAGAATCTGTTTGAAAGTCAATACACGCCCTTTGTTTTCGAGGAGAAGCGCCAGAAGGCGAAACTCAGTATCGGTCAGGCGCATCGCCTGGCCATCAACGGTGACACGACGGTACTCGACGTCTATGGTCAGGTGACCATCTTCATACTGTACCGGTTCTTTTGCTTGGGGATCGGCCTTATATGTCGAGAGGCGCATCGCAGCGCGAGCGCGGGCAATGAGGACTTTGATGCTAAAAGGCTTGGTCATATAGTCCGTGGCACCCATATCCAGCCCGCGAACGATAGCATTTTCATTACTGATGGCAGATAACATAATCACGGGCGTGTCGGAAAGCTGCCTGATCTGCCGGATGAGCTCCCAGCCATCCTTTTCAGGCATCATGATGTCCATGATGACCAAGTCTGGGCGAAAATCATAGAATCTACGCAGACCAATCGCCCCGTTTTCGGCTGTGGACACTTCGGCGCCTTCACGCTCAATAGCCAGCTGCACCATTTCGCGAATGAAAACATCATCTTCAACGACAAGTATTCGTTTGCCTTCCATACCCTGCGGCCTCCGAATGAATCTAACTAGGCAAGGAAATCTTGAACGTCGTCCCATGTTCTGGACTGCTTTCCACGTCAACCTGTCCTTGATGAGCTTCTACCAACAACCTGACGATATACAGACCGAGACCTGTCCCAGATTTCTCATGCCGCTCTGCACCACGCTGAGCAGGGAAATATGGCTGGAAGATATCTTTTTGCACGGAATCGGGGATACCTTGGCCATCATCGCTGACAGTAATTATAGCCTTTTTTTCAACTTCGGTGGCAACGATGCGCACACACCCGCCAGCCGGCGTATATTTTAGGGCATTGCCCAGAAGATTATAGAGAATCTGAGCCATCCTCCTGGCATCTGCATAAATAGGAAATGGGTTTATCTGACAATTTACTTCAATCCCTACTTTGGCCCGTTTTGAAAGGGGAAGCATAGCGGTCACAACCTCGTCGATGATTTCGTCAAGGAAACAGTCGCGGTAAACTAAAAGGATCTCGCCTCGTTCAATCTGATCTCAGATCGAGCAGGTCATTGATTAGCTGTTGAAGACGATAGGCCTGGCTGAGGATAACGTCGAAAAGATCCTGATGGTGCCTATCTTGCGCCAGCTCTTCGCGCAGCAGTTCAGCGTAGCCCTGAATGCTTGACAAAGGGGTGCGCAAATCATGAGCTGCCATAGAAAGAAAAAGGCTTTTTAGCCGGTTCAAGCGAGCCAATTCTTCATTCATTGCGGTCAACTTACGCCGGGCCAGGCGCAAGTCGTTTCGATCCTGGATCAAGTTTTGCTGTAGGCGACTGACGTCGCTGCGGTCATCGACGATCAACAGCAGATTGCGACTAGCTGGGCTGTCCATACTACGAGCAATTTGAAAAGAAAGATAGCGATTCTCGCCATCGGGCAATTGGCGGTTGATATTGTCAAATAGAAAACGATCTGTCTTCCCATCGAAAATGGCCTGGATATGTTCCTCGACACCTACAAATTCATAGAGCACATCGGTAAGATGGGTGCCTTGAACCTGCCTTGTCTGCATGCCGAGAAGACTCTCAAAGCCAGGTGAGGTTTGAATAAAATGCAATCCTTGATCGAGAATGGCATAGGATACTGGATTTGCCAGGCCGACCACTGTTGGCTGGTTAGGGACGGTTGGTTCTTCTTTCTCTTTGGGTTGGCTACTCATCAGCAGATTCCAACGCTGCGGCAATTAAATAAAACAACTCGTCCACTTGTGTACCGAGTTTAGCACTGGTTTTCACCCAGGGCAGCTGATGATTTTTGGAGAAGGTTTTCATTTCAAGGTCTGATAGCTGCACCTCTTCTCCTAAATCAGCTTTGTTGGCAGCAGCGGCTACAACAACCTTTGGATTTATATCACGCATTAGCTGTACATAATTTGACAAGTTGTCAAATGACTCTTTGCGCGTCAGATCACAGACGACGATGCCTGCTGCCGATCCGCGCAGATAATTGGCATTCACCCCAGAAAATTCATCACCCCCAGCCAGATCCCAGAGGATGAACTCCAGCCGGTAATCAGGACGTGTGATGGATTTGCGCGAGATATTGACCCCAATCGTACTCAAGTATTTCTCGTCAAATGTGCCTTCGACGTAGCGCCGGATCAAGCTTGTTTTGCCAACGGCAAAATCACCCAATAGACAAACCTTTCTTTTAACAACGCGCATTTTCTCCGCCATCTTTGGTCAATCAACTCTCTTAAATATCATTCCAAACAAAGCCTACGGGCTGCTGATGTATTGTCGTCCAACCCAGCCAGTTTCCAGCCCAGTGTCGGTTAGTACTTCCAGCAGCAGCCACTCTTCGATCTCATCAAGGATCGTGACTTCCGTGCCGGCGGCAATGGCGAAGGCCAATGGAGCATCAGCTTCAGGCTGCGGACGAACCCAGACATTAAGTAACGCACGCCGAGATTCTGGAGTCGGTGTCAGAGCCGGCGGTTCAGCGGTGGCCGTGACTGTGGCGGCGGGCGAAGGCGTCCAGGTTGGGGTCAGGGTCTGTGTCGGCTGCGGCGTGGCCGTGTTCGTGGCCGTGTTCGTGGCCGTCGGTTCCAGCGTGGATGTGGGCAGCGCGGTGGGTGCGACAGTTGCTGTGGGCGGAAGCGTGTTGGTCGGCGTCGCCGTTTCTCCAAAAGCCACGGGCAGCAGCGCTACTGTAAATTGTAGATAGAAGCAGGCCAAGGCCAGCAAGAGTACAGCGCCAATTCCTCCACCAAACAACAGCCACTTCTCCCCTGAGGACATGGGTTTGGCCCGCACCGGCTCCCGGGCCACGTACCGGCCACGAAAAGCAGACAATTCGGGCTGCAAATCAGGAAGGCCCAGTGGATCGCCATCAAATTCGCGCAGTTCGCGCCCGTAGTGAAGGTGTAGATCAGCCACGAACTCGCGCAGGGTGGAGTGGAAACCGTCCGGCTCAACGCCGCTGATGACTGCAGCCACGTAGGCAGCCGTTCCCCCTTCAATAATAATCCGCTGATCCCCATATTGAACTTCGTCCAGTTCTTCGCCAATGTTATCATCCCCAAAAGAGGTCTGGGCGAAGGCGCGGATAGCGGTCAACATGCCACTGATCAACTCCGTTTCCCGTTCTTCCTCGAGGATCACGCCATCGTATTCCAGCAACAAACCTGACTGTTGTTGAATCAGGAACAGCTCATCCAAAACAAAGGGCAGCGAATCGCGTATCACTCTATCTGAGTGATCGACACCGCGAAGGCGCGACCAAATGGAGCTAACAAATCCAGCCGGACCCACGGTCGCCTTTAAACGCTGGTCGATATTGCGCTGCAGCTCACGGGCAAACTCGGCAATCGCTTTCTGTACCGTCTTTAGAATGATTGGATGCAGGGCATCCACCATCTCATCTTGTGAGTCTCGAATTTGGGCGCTGATGGCATCACCCATGACGGGGCTTAAGGCACGAGCCAGCGATTGGCGTGACTCGTGTGCAGCCCTGGCCAAGACTTCGCTGATACGTGATACCAAAAAGGGGATTCGGTTATCGTAGTCGTCGGACATCTCCTGTCGAAAGGTGTCCAGTTCTTCTTGGAGGAGGTCAGAGCGCGCTTGGCCCTCCCGATTCAACTGCTGCAGGCGATCCAGCTCTTCTTGCAGCCCAGATATGCGCTCTAAAAGAGCCGCTTTTTCTTCTTCGGATTTTCTCTCGAGAGCAGCCGTTTCCTCGACCAGGGCCTCGATACGTTCGCGATCCCCCGCCAGCAGAATAGAGCGAATAGCATCCAGCTTATTCTGATCAAATTGTGCGGGATTTAGCTGCTCTTGTGATGGAGATTCAGCGGCGATATCACTCGCTTTCTTCATGCCCAGTATCGACTAAACGCGTCTTCTTTGTTTTCTGCAATTCCTTTCCCATGTCGATCAGCAAGTCGCTGAGATCCTCGCGCGAGGCCTTGCGTTCGTCGAGCCAGTCGGTAAGTGTGAGAATCTGCTGCCGCAGTTCATCATCGCGGCGGCGAAAATCTGCTTGCATTTCCAGCAGGCGTTCGCTGAGCGTGTCACCTAAATCATCAAGGCGGTCAATCAATTGCTTCTGGGTTGATTGTAGTTTTTCGTCAAAATCATTGGCCAGCTTGTCAACAGCCAACTTTTGTTCTTCCTGCAGCGTATGTAGGTTGGCGGACTGCTCACTGTTCTGCTTTTCGAGCTGCCATTCCAGTTCCTGGCGCGCACTCTTAAGCTGTGATCCTGCCGACGTACGCAGGCTGCTGATTTCCTCTTTGATGGTACTGGACAGATCCTTCTTGGTCTGCAGCAAGGAGCGCTCCATACCGTCCATACGGCTGTCTGTTGCCTGTACCTGGGGTCCAAATAGAATATCACGCAGGGTATCCAAACCTGCGCCCTCGTTGGCCCCATTTTCGTCCTTGGATCGCTGCTCTAGGGCATCCATCACTTCCTTCTCGCTGCTCTTGGTGGTTTGTTTTCCCATAATATCTTCCGTCCACTCCTTATCAATACAGCATGACCATCATCCCGGTTCTCACAGGATTTGGATAGTCCCTCATGACTTACAGGCGTTACGATGTCGACCAGCCCCAATAGTTTACCATAATTGGCTCAAGAGCGGTCAAAATTCGTGCTTGTTAGCAAGCTATCTATATAAATACAGGCGCGTTCGATTATGGGGCAGGCTTGGAGAAGTGGGCCTTGGGATTTTTAAGCGCTTGTACAGCAGTACTTCAGATTTTATTTAGGTTCCTGTGCTAAAGTTAAGTGTTAGTTTCCTATTACGCAGGATCGCTGCCCAGCAGCACCCTCGTGTGGGGCTTAATATGGCTGAATGACATATTAAGTACGGCAAGTCCTCTAGCTGTCCCTCGATTCCTATCCAGCCAAGCTAGGGGACTTGTCATTTTTAATGGCTGGCACAGGGTGCGCGGAACGCTATTTTTAGAGATTGTTTAGACTTTGTTTGGTAAAAAACAAGATCGGCCGTTTATCCTAGAGTTAGGACATGTGATTAAGCGCCAAAAGGAGTAGCAAGTGAACATCATGACGATCGAGGGCATAGGCCCAGTCAATGCCCAACGGCTGCAAGATCAAGGCATCACCACAGTGGAAGGATTGTTAGAAACCGGCGCCTCCAAGAAAGGGCGGCAGCAGTTGTCTCAGGACAGCGGACTATCGGAAAAGCTAATCCTGGAATGGGTCAATCGAGCTGACCTAATGCGCGTCCCTGGTGTCGGGGAAGAGTACAGCGATCTTCTTGAGCAGGCTGGTGTTGATACGGTGAAAGAACTGCGGCACCGCAATCCAGGCAATTTGTTTCAAGCAATGAAAGATGTCAATGACAAAAAGCGGCTCGTACGGCGTATGCCGGGCAAGAGCTCGGTAGAGAAGTGGGTCGCTTCGGCAGGTGAGCTGCCACCAAAACTTACTTATTGAGGCGGGGAAATTCCTCCTTTATAAACCTGGTAGACGCCAACCAAGTCCTCCTGAGAAATCACCAGTCTACCAGGTTTAGCTAACCGAAACCTGGCAAGTCTCATTTAATCTCTCGATATTTGCCAAAGACTTGCCAGGTTTAACCCAATAGACTGCCTGGGAGGTCACCAAGCATTTCCTCCAAGAATGTAGTTGATGACTTGTCAGGTCAGTTTACAAGGAATGGCACATGGATGAATTAGTCAAGTTAGTTGCAGACAAGGCTGGGATTTCTGAGGCCCAGGCCAAGACGGCCGTTGTCACGGTCGTCGATTATCTTAAGGACAAACTACCCTCCCCTATCGACCAACAGGTTGATTCAGTATTGAAAGGCGGGGCTTCCGGCGGCTCCGTTACCGATCTGACCAAGGGGCTGGGTGGTATGTTTGGCAAGAAGTAAAACGCTTGCCCTTTCCCGGAAACTGACCTTTCTTAACGATCCAGTGCAGAACCCAAACAGTTTCCGGGATTATTTCTTAAGTAAGGACATTTCTATCTTATTGCCCGCAAGAGGAAAAGCACAATGATTAAAGAGTTTAAAGATTTCATCATGCGTGGAAATGTGATGGATATGGCCATTGGCATCGTTATCGGCGGCGCCTTCGCAGCCATCGTGGCTTCCCTGGTCAACGATATCATTTTGCCCCCCATCGGTTATGCCCTGGGCGGTGTTAATTTTTCCGATCTTTTTATCGCCCTTGATGGCCAGGAATATGCCTCGTTGGTAGCGGCGCAGGAAGCAGGCGCGGCAACCATCAATTACGGCAATTTCATCAATGCCATCATCATCTTCCTCATTATCGCCTTTGTCATTTACCTGATCGTGAAAGCGATCAATAAAATGCAGGGAGAGAAAGAGGAAGCGCCTGCCGAGCCTACCACAAAAGAGTGCCCATACTGCCACTCTGATATCGCTCTGGCGGCCAGTCGCTGCCCGCAATGCACATCGCAGCTAACATAGCTCCTTGCCAGCGGTGAAAAAAGAAGCCAGGATCATTTCGATTCTGGCTTCTTACTTTCAAGGACTCGCGGAGAGAAACGGAAGTTGGTCATGAATGACGTGACAGGTCGTAGCGATAGACCAGTCAATATGAGCCACAAGACATTATTGTTGAAGCGTCTCACAGCTATTGCCCAGGTAGTCAAGAAATGCGGCAGTGGGCTAGCAATGCTGAGCTTAGGCTCCGCTGGACAGGAACTTTCCCGCCTAGATGAATTTTCCGATCTGGATTTTTTCGTGATCGCCCGGCCCGGCCAAAAATCCTATTTCCTGGACTCCCTGAACTGGTTGGAAGAAATTCAGCCGATCACTTTTTCCTTTCGCAACACGGCCGATGGCTACAAACTACTTTTTGAGGATGGCATCTTTTGTGAAACGGCGGTCTTCGAAGCCTATGAGCTAACCCGCATACCATTCACCAACGCCCGCGTCATCTGGCAAGATGAGAAGAGCAGCTTGAACTTTCCCCTTCACAACTCCTTGCCCGCCGGTGAAGAGCACAATCCCAATGTGGAATGGCTGACAGGTGAGATATTAAGCAACCTTTATGTTGGCTTAGGACGCTTTCGACGGGGCGAGAGACTGACAGCCGCGCGCTTTGTACAAGGGTACGCTGTGGATCGCATCGTGGAGCTGGCACCCTTTATAGAAATGCAGCAAGATGGCAATCAAGATCCCTTTGACCAGCATCGCCGCTTTGAACACCGCTACCCCCAAACTGCCTCTAAACTTCCTCAATTTCTACCCGGCTACGAACAAACTCCGCAGGCCGTCCGCGCCATCCTGGCCTTTATCGGCAACAACTTCTCAATCAACCAGGGGATGAAACAGGCCATCCTCGCCCTCTGCACCGATTGAACGGCTTCCCGTTTGCCTGTCCATTTATTGCGCCTAGCTAATCCTCCATTCGCAGAAAGAATCTTCGGCGCCCGAACATCTGACTTCAAGCACATGTTTTCCAAAAAGGGTATTCCACAGCCCATTTAGGAAACCGGTCCAAAAATGACAGCTTGTTTCCGAGCTGTAGGCAAACATTCTTGTTCTCTGCTCCTCGACATTCTCATCAATGCGTACGCGGCTGCCAACTGTAACCTGCCCCATGCCCATCTCATTCATGAACGATTCCAAGGCTACCAGCACCTCATCCGCTCCCTTCCAGCTGCCAGCATTCGCAGCTCTCATACATACTATTCTCTTTGCATCTGCGATAGACCTCTGCGGCGAACCCCTGCCCATCCCAGAGCATCCCGCTCCAATGGGCGAGATTCGTCCAAAACATATCAACTTTGTCCCCTGTTTGCGGTCGAATCAAATCCTTGCCCGTCAACAAGGATTGGAAAAATAATTTGACACCCCCTTCGTCAAAGTTGAAGAGATCCTTGAAAGGAGGCCGCATTTGAATGCTGCGCTCAACGATGCCTGGTGGCTGGTTGAAATGCTTGAGGATGTGAATCGTCTGGCGATTGTCGGCGATCTGCAGCCGGATTAAGCTGCTGGCCAGGCTGTTCATGAGCTGGATGTCCCCAACATGATGGCCCGCATCATCTATCACGGCGACCATGCTCTTTCCCTCGCTGGCGATGTGCGACAGAAACATACGGATGAACCGCGCCAACTCTGCGCCACAAAACAGATAAGGTGAGGTCAGGGAGTCCACAATTAGCAGGTATTTTGGCCCGGTCAACCGGCTGCTCAACTAGCTGATGGCGACGGAAAGGGTGTTTAGATAGGTGCACGTGGCGTATTCAACAACAGGTTTATTCCCGGTTTTTATGCCAACCGTGCGGGTATAGCCGTCGACGAATGTTATCAAGCCCTCTTCCATAGTGCCCAATCCTTGATCGAGCAGCTGGGGAATAAGCTGGGCGGGCGTCTGTGCCGTGCAGACAAAGATCACAGGGCGGCCATCGGCCAGACTGCGCACCGCCATCTAAAAACAGTATGTCGACTTCTCGCCCCAGGGGGACCAAGATTTAAGGGCAGTTGATTTGGGAGTGGGCGCTGCAATGAAGAGATAGACCTGATTGAGAGTTGTCACATATTAGCCATCACCAAACAGCAAGCAGTAGATAGTGCGCTGCATTAATTAAGCAGTATGCTTATAAGAGTTTTGAGTTTTCGTTTTCAGTTGATTTCCCATTCACATACCCCGTCTCGAGCGGCGATACACTTGCTCTCCACAATGCCTTGTCCGCTTACGGCTGTGAAGAAGCCAGTCAGCAGTCCCGTGGTGAAATAGCAGGAGCGCTCACGGATCTTGGTCATATACCGCGTGCGCAGGCTCTCCACATTTTCCCCAATGCGGATCGTCTCTCCCACCTGAACCTGCCCTACTTTGCAGTGACGCATGAAATCGACCAGCCGCTTCAGGCAGGTCTCCGGCGGCAGGCCGGATGAGATCAGCATTTCGCCCACCGCCTGTCCCAATCTGGCCCCGCCCATGCGCACCGCTATCTGGTAGCGCGGAAATAAATGAGGAAAACCATGGGCGTGGAAGGCATTATGCAGATGAACGTTCGCACCCATAGCGGGTCGCAAGGGCAGCGGCTGGTTATCCAATAAATAAGCACCCAAATGTTCCATGAATCGGGCTTGAATGCGCTCCAAGGTGCCGCTATCTTTTTGCAGCCCTGCCACATGCCGGTCAAAATCACCCACAAAAAGCTCCACCTCGCAAACAGGATCGCCGCGGCCGATGCAGCGCCTTTCAACGGCCTGCCACATTCGTCCTGCCGGCTGCGGTCCCAACTCCCAACCCTGGGTGAAACCAGCCGCCGCGGGTGGAAAGTACCACATCATGGTCGTTCCCAGATCTTCAAACCCGGTGCACTCAAAGCTCTGTTCTACACGAAAAAGATGTCTATCATTGCTGGAGTGCTGGGCTAGATAAGTCACCTGCCCCGAATGTTCCAGACGCTCTGCGGCCATCTTCGTGCCCGCCTGGCCTATGCGATCCCAGCGCTGCATATCGCCCGGCGTTCTAAATTGGCGCGGCAGCAGCCCCAAACGCTGGGCAGCACGCATGGAGCGCGTCATTAGGCGCATAGCAGCGGGCATGAGATCCCTGGATTCCTCAGCGCCAGCGTATTCCTGATCCTCCTTATTCAGGCGGTAGAGATGTAGAGGGAACTGCCGGGAATCCCACTGCATGCCACTCCAATACACAAGCTGCAGCCAAAAAGCATGAACTTAATCCCCCGTTTGGGGCCGGATAACATTGGCCTGACCTTGAAAAAAACTTTTGGCGAAGAGACCCATGATCTGCGGGTCCATGTCCAACTGCATGTGCAGATCCGGCTCTGCGATGAATGGTCGAGCCGCGCTCAAAATCTGGTCCCCTTCGCACTGCTTAACAGCTTGTAGAAGCTGCTGCTGACCATCAACATTGAGCGCTATAACGCTGTCGGCGATGCTGCGCATGGTCACCAGGTCCGCTTCTCGCCCACACCCTTGGTCGATCACGGCCAACACCCCATGCCCGTTGGCGGTCAGCTTACTCAGAAAAATACGCATGAAGCGCACAACCTCAGCGCCACAGAAAAGGTAGGGTGAGGTCAGAAAATCGAGGACCAAGATCATGGGACCACCCAGCCTGGCCTGCTGCTTGGTAATGGCGATGCTTAAGCTGTTCAGGTCGGCGCAGTTGGCGCAGGCCACCTGCGCCTCAACAGCACAGCGCACGCCGACCGTCTGGCCGTAGGCGTCCACCAACAATAGGGTTGCTCCTTGCCCCTGCCGCAGCCCTTGATCGTGGAGATGGTCCAGCAGTTCGCCCGCCGTTTCCCGTGAAGTTACATAAATCACAGGCAAACCCGAAGCCAGCAGCCGCACCGCCAACTCATGGCAGAAAGCGGACTTACCCACGCCGGGCGCGCCGGAAACCAAGCGCAACTCGCCTAGTGGAACGTTTTGCAATTCTTGTAAAGACATACTCTTTGGTTACAAGTTACAGGCTACGAGTTATAGGTCAGATTACCTAATGTAAGCTGGAACTTGATACCAGCATCCTCCGCTCAATTAAAAAAGGTTAGACTGGGATAGACAGAAATTCCACTGGCCCCAATCTCACACGGCTTCGGCTGCGTATCAACTTCAATACCGCGCATTTTCTCCACCTGGAACATACGCATCAGGCTAAACAAGCTACCAAACACATATACTTCTTACCGGAGTTGTCCTTGTTTGTATAGAGCCGAAATTGCTACTCGCTGCTAAGTCCTTGCAACCACTCCACGATCGGCCAGCACTCCGGCCCAAGATTCCTCTCGGCTGCTTCATGATATAGCTGCACATAGGCGGCAAGCAGGGAGGGCGGTAGGCGATAACCCTTCAGCAGATATTCAATCCAGCTCATATCTTGGGGCAAAAGCTTGATATCACCTAGAACCAAAGCCGAGTCAATCGTCTCTCCAAAATCCTTGTTGATTTCTGCCAGATGATTGGTAGGTTTATTTGTGCGGATAAATTGTTCCCAAACATTGGACTCGATGGCAGCACGGCGCATCTGAAACTGCATCAATGCATCCTCATAGGCCTGCGCCGGATCATCCTCTGCAGCAGCCACAGCTCGCCCTTCCTGGATCAACTGCGCCGCCTTCTGTATGGCCATTTCCAGCGACGTGCCCAAGAAGTGGCCCGGTATCAGACGGGGCAAATCAGGCATGCTTGTGAAAACGGACCCACCAAAAGCCAGGGGAACTTCTTGCTCCTGCAAAACTTGGGCAATACCTTTCAAGGTCGCCGCTGTATGCAAAAGCTGGGCCGAAATAATGACCAAAGCCGGCTGCAATTGAACAATTGTCTCTTCCATCTCAGCGGCAGGCACATTGGCGCCCAGGTATATCACGTCCCACCCCCTGCGTCGCAGCAGGTAGGTCATGAGCAGGGGGCTGAATACGTGGAAATCATCAGGCGCGGTGGCCACGACGATCCGTTCCTCCCGCGTTGGTGGCGCGGCAGAGGCGATCAGCAGTTCCAGGCGCTGCACGCTGAGGGCAGAAGCAAAATGCTCCTGCTGCACAGTTACACCCCCTTCATACCAGCCGTTGCCTACCTCGGCCAATCCTTTTTGGAGCAGTTCGATGGCCACCGTTTCCGGATTGTATTGGGCGAAGGCTCCGGCGAGGATTTGTTCGGCCGTTTCCCGGTCAAAGTCTAGACAAGCATTAACCCAGGCCTGGCGCAGCCCATCGATATTTTTGCCCTGCAGTCCGGCCACGATCTGCGCCTGCTGCTTAACGGCGGGGCTGGTCGTGCCCTGAAATGGGTCTGTGCCGCTTTGCACATAAGAACGCCACAGCTCGATCGCGTGCCGAATGGACATGCCCTCTTCCTGCCGCGCTATCAGCCATTTTAGCGTGTCAATATCGCGCACTGAGTATTGGCGATGTCCACCCGTGGTGCGCTGTGGACGGGGCAAGCCATAGCGCCGTTCCCAGGCGCGAATTGTCGCCGGGTTGAGTCCCGTCTGGGACACTACTGCCCGCAAATTGTAAAAAGATGTGTTGCTGTTTGTTTCTCCCATATCATTACCTTGTGCATATTTTCCTAGATACTTAGTGTCTCCGGGAACATCGATGACGCCCCAGAGAATATAGTATAACATATTGTACAAATTTTGTCAAGTTTTTGTGTAACTAAACGACAGGCTGTTGTACAAGCAGCGAATCGAGGCAGAAATGTCCAGCAAACATCCCAGTTGCCGTCTCCTAACTTGCGTTGCTATAATCGTGTCAATGACTAAATATGGAACATTTGCGCAGTTGATGGAGATAACCGCCCCTGAAATGCGGCTCATTGCGCAAAGGCTACGCGAGATCGTCTTTGAAATAGATCCCGCAGCGGTTGAAGTGGTTCGCCTAGGGGATCGCGCGGCAACCTATGGTGTCGGCCCCAAGAAAATGAGCGAGGGCTACGCCTATATTCTGCCCTATAAGAACTGGGTTAACCTGGGATTCTACAAAGGGGTTGACCTGCTCGATTCCAACGGCCTTTTGGAAGGCACCGGCAAAAAACTGCGCCATATCAAAATGACCAGCCTCTCCGACACTTTCCGCCCCGAAATCCCCACCTTGCTCACCGCCGCCCTCAGGGAACGCCAGCAAGCGCTAAGGGGTTCTTAGTTGCCCGTTCTAATTTAACCGTCCGCAATCACATGCCCAACGTGGGCATACGCCAGGTCCATCTCGCGAGCTTCTTCCCAGGCCATCCATTTAGCCCCAGCGAGCTCGGAAACGAAAAGCTCGGGAATGGTGCCTAGCATACACCAGACCTCCTGCCGATTTCTCTATCCGGTCATAGCTGCCGAAGTAATCCCGCAGTTCTTCAACCTTGACTATCATCTATCTGCTCCTTTGTTCAGGGTCAAAGAACACAGAGGAAAACGGGAATTGTTCAGGATGTTTAAAAGCTAAGCACAATACTGATCATGGTAAAAAGGAATAGGATCAGCAGCAGAACCCCGGCGACGGTTAGCAACAGACGGCCGATACCGAACGGTTTCCTAAGCCGCACCGCCTCCCCGGCGACGATCTGTTTCACTCCTTGCACAGTCTGGCGCACGGCCGTTTCCTCCCGCCAGCTCTCGACGCCGCTCCAATCCCAACCTTCTAGCGGGGTGGGAATCAGCAGCTTATGGGCCGGGCTGCCGGCGACAGCTTCGAATATGTTACCCTCCTCCATGTCACGCCCGGCATGAGGAGTCACGGCGGTCCAGGGAGCCACGATAATATCCGCTGCTTGGAGCAAATCATGATCAGATCGCTGCTGCGGCTCCTGCACCAATAGTGCCCGCGCCTCGGGCGACAGAGCGATCCGATCCAAATGGGCCTCTGGCAGCGCGGCAGCCAGGGCCTTGCCCAGACTGCGCCCCAAACGGCCGTCCCTGTCGTCGATCAGTACAATCCTCGGTTCTGCGCCAAAGGGAGTCATCGCATCTTGCAAGATGTCATTATCACGACGTAGGATCGAACCGTGGTAAACCCAAACGGCTGTGGCCATGATGGCGAAGGCCAGGGCATGGGCGATCTCCGAAAAGCCAAAATCGGCCCCTACACCTAACAGGAAAGAGAGCAAAGCATAAACAAGAAAGATGGCACAAAATAAGAAAGTAAGCGTCGCCATCAAGACAAAGCCAAAAAGATAGATACGCCGGGCTGCGGCAGAGCGAGCCATGAAGCCTTGGGCATCGGGCAGGTCCACTTCACGCTGACTATTGCGCCAAGGCAGCAGCCAGACCACGAGGCCGGAAACTAGGCCTGCGACCGACCAGGCCAATTGCTCGCGCAGTGACTCAGTTATGCCCAGAGGCCCGCCCAGCGCATTGATTATTACGCTGATGATGCTGCCCAGCCCAATGAGCAGGGCCAGCAAACCAACTGAGGCCACCAGGTACCAATACACCCGCCGGATATTGACCTGCGCCTCCACGTTGGGCGCCGCGCGGCTGTCCTCCATCAGCACATAGGCATGATAAGCCCACAACAGGGCGCCGACTATTAATGATGAAAGTACGACTCCGGTATCCGGCAATGGTTCAAGGTCCAGAAGGCGACGCAGCAGCGTCGCGCCCATTATGGTCAGGTCGGAGACGACGATAAATGTACCCACGAAGATAATCAGATAGAGGAATGCTTTACGCAGTCCCGTCACCCGCTCCTCCACGGCACCGGAATAGAACAGCTTCTGTGCCCAGCGCCAGAAGGGCAGCCAGACCAGCAGCCCAATTACAAGCAGGGCGACGGCTTCGATTAAGGCACCATAGCTGGGGACAATTTCCACGCCTCTAAACTGCGGACGCAGCCAAAGCAGGAGACTGTACAGTCCTATGGAGAACATGGCCAAACCCATAACAACAAAGAGATAAACGAAAACCCGGCGCAGCGTCGCCGGCAAACCCGCAGCGGCGATCAACCTCTCTTCGCGCAGCAGTCGAATGTGATATAGCCCCAAGGTGGCCAGGACGGCAATAGTGAGCGCAGCATTAAGCATTATTTCGCCATTGTAAGCAAAGCTGCCATAGACATTGCTGCCCAGCCGGACATCAAATATGGCGCTCAGCAATGCTTCGATAAAAGTTTCAGCATTGAATATGATGGGGACAAGAAAGGCGCCGATCATGGCCAGCAAATAGAACAAACGCAGATGATCTTGATCGAATTGATCAACCTCAGATTCGGAACCTCCCGCCCAACGCCAATGTAGTAAGAAAAGGGGTAAAGCGACAACGATCACGGCGATCAGGAAAGCGATGGAATCGACAGTACGATTGCGCAGCAGGACGATCACGGCCCAGCTCACGGCCTGCAAGCTGATGGCGCTGACGATATAGAAATACCAACGCTTTATGTTACCCATGAGTAATCTCCCCTTGAAAGAGTAGCTTCATCCTGCTTACGGCCGTTTATTGACAGTTACTATCCTCATCCCAGCAGCTGTTCCAATAATCCTGGCTGCGATAAATGCGCCAAAGCCCATTTTCGCTGCGCAAGAATACGGAAAAATCATCCGATCTTTGTCCACTGCCCAACAGTTCATTATTGGTCACCTGCTTACGCACTGTAACCCGTGCCGAATCATCCTTACTTAGCCTGGAATCTTCAATTGACAGGGCCACATTGCTGCCCATTTGGAAGGCCCATCTTCGGTCCTCCACCGAATCGATGAACTCTTCCAGATCATCTATTTGCAAATCCGGGGCAAGATAACTATACGCCTTTTCGTAATCACCACGGCGCAGAGCCAATAGATAGTTATGCACGACCCCCTGCGGGTCATCATCAGCGACATAATCCTGTTCTGGGCGAAGAAGCACCAGGACAAAGGCCGCCACAACAAGGACCACCACCGCCCCAACGATCAGCCACAACATTTTATCCGATCCCTTCATAGCCAATCTCCACTCTATATGGGCGCGCCTCTGAAGTCGTCTAAAGGGCCATCCTCCCTGGTCGCCCAAAAGACTAGCCCAAAACCCAGCCCCAAAGCCAGTGGCATTCCTGCTCGGAGCCTGCCTCCCCCGGAGGCCTTGGACAGGAATCCATTCTTCTTAATGCCAGTATATCATGAAAAATGCCCTACCATTCTGCGCCTTTCTGCGATTCTCTGCGCCACACACGCCGCCAGCCAACTGTCACACACTGCCCCACCGCTCGATGATTTATGGGCACTCCCCGCTGTTGACTGCCATCTGTTAACTGCTACACTCTTTCCTACCAAAAATATGGAATCAAACGATCTATCTGCCCTCCTGCTGATCACAGGGCTTGCCTTTGTGATCCCCATTCTCGCCAAACGGTTGGATCGTTTCGGCATCCCCATTGTCGTCTATGAGATTCTGGCTGGAATGGTTATTGGCACCAGCGGGCTAAATCTGGTGCAGCAATCTGAAATCCTGGAATTTTTGGCCGAATTTGGCTTCGCCTTCCTCATGTTCCTTTCTGGTGTGGAATTGGATTTGCGGCTACTGAAGCCCACCCGCCAGGTAGGAAATGGCGCCAACCGCTATACCCAGCCACTGGCCATGGGCACACTCATTTTCCTGGGTACTGTTGTCCTGGCTTTCATAGCAACGGTATTGTTTGCCCCATCTGGCGCGACCAGCAGCCCGATGCTCTTCGGCTTGATTCTAAGCACTACGTCTCTGGGTGTCGTGGTCCCTGTTCTCAAAGAACGGGACCTGACCAGCTCACTTTTTGGCCAATACGCGCTGGTCGCCGCTTCCATTGCCGATTTTGCGACCTTAATCTTGCTCACGACCGTGATCGCCGTCCTCAGCCGTGGGCTCACACTCGATCTACTGCTCATCCCCACGCTGTTATTAATCTTCCTACTCGTCGCCCGTTATTCGGCCAGAGTTTCACACGGCGGCCGACTCCAACGCACTTTGAACAGCATTTCCGGAGCCACTTCCCAGATCCGCGTCCGCGCGGCCATCGCCCTCATGGTGGCCTGGGTTGTGTTGGCAGGAACCTTTGGAGTTGAGTTGATCCTGGGCGCTTTCTTGGCCGGAGCTATTGCCGGCCTCTTCTCCGGGCATGAAGAGGAAGTCGCCCGCGAGAAATTGGAGGGGATCGGATACGGCTTCTTCGTACCCATCTTCTTTATCATGGTCGGTGTACGCTTTAACCTCGGGGCGGTGATTGAATCAACCCAGGGCCTCCTGCTGCTGCTCTGGTTGGTGGTCGTAGCCTTCGTGGTAAAGATCATCCCCTCTCTGCTGCTACGCCTGCGCTTTAGCTGGCGGGAAACGCTGGGCGGCGGATTGCTTCTTTCTTCACGCCTTTCCCTGATCA
Source organism: uncultured Chloroflexia bacterium (assembly GCA_963807975.1). GTDB lineage: Bacteria > Chloroflexota > Anaerolineae > Promineifilales > Promineifilaceae > JAACFF01. The sequence continues at coordinate 822,480 of CAWEDV010000001.1, forward strand.
TCGCTGCCGCAGCCATCGCCTTAAATATGGGTTTGATCAGCGAGATCGTCAACTCCGAGATTATTCTTCTGGCCATCATCACGGTCACCATTTCCCCCTTCCTCTTTAATCGTATTTTCCCCAGTCATGAAGATTCGGTACGCAGCGGCATCATAATCGCCGGACAGAATCAAATGGCGGAATATATTGGGGAACGTTTAAAGCATGGCCACGAGGAAGTTACAGTCATTTGTCCTGATCAGAGCCGCATTGAGCGCTTCAAACGGCTGGGTGTGGAAACTGTTGATGGTTGTGATGGCTACAGCAGCGCGCTGGAAGCGGCGGGAGCGAGCAGTGCGCGTGTCTTGCTCGATCTGACGTCAAACTCCGAGGAAACATTGGAACTATGTACGTTGGGAAAGGAGCAATTTGACATTCCCATGGTTGTCTCCCGGATTTCCGATGTGGAACTGATCCCCCATTTGCAGGACATGGGCATTAAGGTCGTGCAGCCGGAATTGGCCACGGCGATGGCGCTGGAAGGCGCCATCCTTTACCCCACTGCCTTCGATGTCCTCATTCACCAAACAGACGACATTGAGGTTTCTGAAATCAAAGTGACCAATCCGCACCTAAACGGCAAGCAGCTTCGAGACATCCTTCTACCGGGTGACGCTCTGCTGCTGAGTCTGCAAAGAGACGGGACGGTCATGGTCCCCCACGGTGAAACGATCCTAAGGTTAAACGACCGCCTGGGTCTCATCGGCAGTCCAGAGTCTGTCCATGAGGCAGCGGCCGTTTTTCGAGCCTAATTTCGCCAAAAGCAATCCCAAAAGCTGTTTTCTGTGTTTTCTACTCGCTGCTAAATATCGCCGGCAGATTGTTCCAGAACTCTGGAGTCGACGTTGGCGTCGGTGAGGGACCTTCGGTTGCCGTTGCGGTTGGCGTTGGCGACGGGCCATCCGTTGCCGTCGGCGAAGGCTCGACGGTATTCGTAGGCGGAGGATCCTCTCCAAACTTCATCCAGCTCAAGAACTGCGCTCTGGTTCCTGGGTCCCCCTGATCGTTGAACCAGACACTGGCCCCATGGGCAATGATGCCCCATGGCGCTGCGCCCTCGGGCAGATCATAGATCATCCAGCCATTCTTATCATGGATCAAGGGGTAGGTGGTATTTTTCCAATTAATGGTGCCGTTCTTCTTGCTTATGTCCACATTCTCCCCATTTCCTGCCGATGAGCAGGATGGGGATACAGACGTTGTCGACGGGGCAATGGTAGAGGTTTTACCACTGGCAGTAGCAGGGTTTAAACTGCCAACGCTTCCTACCAGGTCAGTATACCAAACCAGACCACTTTCGAATGAAAGCATGATCGGTTCCGGAAACTCGTCTTCTTTGGCAGGGATCACGTATCTTCTGAGCTGGTTATTGTCAGCATTGATGCGCCCCAATTCTCCAAGCCCGGCGTCTGCATACCATAGCCGGCCATCGTCGTCGATGGTTAATCCTTGCGGGAAAGAATCTTCCGGCAGCTGCCAAATGGAATATGTGTTGTTGGTGGTGTTAAAACGGATGATGCGCCCCAGACTTGTGTCCCCTAACCAAATGGCGTTGTTTTGATATATGAGATAGTCGGAAGCTGCCTCGTCAGGCATATCATACATGCACAACTGTTTAGTGGAGCCAACAAAGCTGTAAAGAAAAGGCTCGAAACTGTCAGCAATCCACACCCTATTGCCTTCATCTATGGTAATACCTAGAGGGAAGCCATCCCCAAGTTGCCAAATCGTGCCTTTGCTGGCACCCGGCGTATAGCGGCCGATCGTGCCCCCTTCCAGATCGCTCCACCATAAATCACCGGCGCTGTCGATTTTCGCGTCGGTGGCCCCAATGACATCATTGTATATCGTATACTTACCGTCAGCCGGATTGATACGCCAGACCTGGTTTTCCAGGAAGTCGCTGGCCCATAGATTTCCATCGGCATCGCGGCTGAGTTCATGGACCCAACCATTCGGATTGAGCGCCATTTCCTGCGCATCCGCGGCTGCTTCGATCGTGCGTGAAAGCAAGGGAACCAGCAGCGCCCCCAGACAAATTACGACGATCAGCACAAAGAACAAGCGTTTTTTCGTATTCCAGCCAGCCATCGATCCCACCCTATTTTTCATTTAACCCGGCGTCTACTCCGGGTAAGAAGCAAAACACTTTCGACGACAAATGAATGCACTTATTATCCACAAATATGCGATCTCTGCTAGTCCACCGATCCAACCTCTCGAACTTAAAATAATCATCCTGCGCTTGGTCAACATGATCCATCATCACGCTGGTTTTCGAAAATCTATACTCACATAGCTCTGCACCCACGGTTCGCCGTAGGTTAATCCTCCATAGATGTCCACCTCTGTACCCTTCCGGAATGGTACAGTCCCACCAATTGTGCCGACAACGCCTATTGACAACAATAAAACGGCAATCAGAAACAGCACGCCTCTCTGTTTCACAGTCCATTTCGCGAATATTCCGGTGAAAAAACTGCGCAGCAGACGTGCGAAGTCGTTTATGGCTATTAGGACCTTATGCACTGTGCGAGACTGAAATGCAGGTTCAGTTTTCGTTTTTTTCTCTACCTGCTATAAAAGCATCGTGCTCCTAAGGCAGATAGCTTAAACCCTCTGTATTACATTAGCTGCTAATTGCTATTTATTAACTGTGCCACCAACGCTTCCATGGCTCCAACATCCCCTTTCTGCAACGCAATATATCCATCCGCAGAGCGCGTTTCCAACCAGAATTTCACATCGGGCGGCTGCGGCTGTCCCGCGTTGAGCCAGAATACGAGGTCCCGCTCTAGTGGTACCACTAGTTCATCCAACAATCGCTCTGCATCACCAGGCTGGGGATCTGTGGCGGGGTCAGCCAACACAATCGCCCGATCAGCGTGCCCGATACAGCGCCGCGTCCAGGCTGAGGCAAAAGGATCAGCAGCGTAAACCAGGTATTTATCTTTCAGATCGAGCTCATTCATAAAGGCCACTATGGCTGTATTCCCAATATCATCCAGTTCCGTCTGCGAGGCCATCTCTTCCCCATAGCGCTGGTCAAAAGCGTCACCGTCCAAGGCCCGGGCCTGCCCATACTGCCCCAAAGCGGCGCTGAGCTGTCGCGCAAAAAGGATCGTATCCTGCTCAAGGGACGTCGGGATCACCACCAGCGAAAGCGGCCCCGCCGGCTGCGCTTCCGTACCACGCATGATGCGCTGCTGCCGTTCGATGATCACGCGAGCGATATTGATCAACAGGCGCGGGTGCTGCCGTATCAGGCGTTGGAACTTCGCTGGAGAGATATGGACCAGGTTGCTCTCACGCACAGCGTGAATGGTTGCCGAACGCTCCGATTCGGTGATCACGGCCATATCGCCCACCGGTTCTCCAGGGCCGATACGGCCGATATCCTTCACCGAACCATCTTCCTGCAAAAGCGATGCCCGCAAACGGCCGTTAACCACAATATACATGCCATCCGCCTCATCCCCCTGCAAGTAAACCACTTCCCCATTCTTGAAGAAATGCCAGGTCACCTGCTGCTGCAAAGCCTCCAGGCCCTCTTCATCAGCATCCCCCAGAAGCGTGTGCAAGGCGTTGAAAAGCTGCTGCTTCTGCCATCGGGGAACGGCCGTTTCGGTCATTTCCACCAGCGCCGTCTCATCCTCCATCATCAACCGTTCAAAATGATCGCGAGTGATACAAATTAGACCCGCGTCATTGATCGCATAAACAGTCGCCGATCGCCGGCTGCCACTGAGCAGGGCCATCTCGCCCACAATCGCCCCAGGAGCAATGCGCGCGATATTCGACTCACGCCCATCCGCATGCCGCACGCGCACCCCAAGCATACCTGCCTTTACCACGAACATGCTCTGCGCTTCATCCCCCTGCTCAAACAGAATCTCCCCTTCATGCAGATCGACGACCTGCAGCTGCCCCGAATCATCGGTATACGCCAAATCCAGCAGCCGTTCCGCCAACCTCCGTGAAATCGTTGGTTCCGGTCCATTACCCATTTCAGCACTATGCAGTTGCGTCATCAATCATCTCTCCTAAACCACCACGGTAGATCTCTTGTAACGGAGCTTTCCAATCTCGCTCCTACGTCTGTGCGAGGGCTGGAAACCTCATCTGCGGCAGGAGATCGCGGAAGTCAATTGGTTTGCATTTCTATCTTGATTTTGGCACAGAATCTGGAATTGACAATAATCGCTTCGGAGGCCCGCAGTACACACGACCGTATTGCCCACCCCGCCCCCACCAGCCCTCAAACCACAGCGGTCCTTGGTTCCAACGTCTCCTGCACCAGATGCCAATGGTCTGACTTGTCCCGTGCACTGGCTAAATAGTGCAGCTCATTCCGCCCATCGAATTGAATATTGGCCCTCGGTACTACCAACAGATAGCTGTATGCCCGTCCAGGATCGTCATTCATATAAACCCGGACCTCATTTTCTTGGGTCGCAGAGAAGGCCATGTGTTTGCCATACGGAGCAAAGGCCAAGCTGGATACATGGCCAAAACTGCCCAAAGCGCAATCGTTCAATATGAGCGAACCTTGTTACCCAAAAAAGCAGGATAGGCTAATTGCTGGCTAGCTGGACAAAAAAGTAACTTCTGGCCAGAATTAGAATCGTAAAACCCGCTCTCTTCCTCATCCAAGATGACTGTACGTCCCTGTTCCCCCCAAGTCATGTAATCCGGTCCCCAGGGTCACATAGGCCAGTCGAGACCTGTTAGGATTAAAGCGCAGATGCCCGCGGTTCACATGTGCTGGTCGTTCTCCATGTTAGTAACCACCATCGATTCGTGGCCATATTTGATGATCCAAGGTTTGATGCTCTTATGGGCCACAAAAGCGTGGCGCCTGCTGTCAGGACTGAAAGTGAAAACCTGTCCATTATCTAGGCCGATGGAATGATAAGGTCCCTAGAGGCGCTTCTCAACGGGAAATCTACCAAGGCAATGATCAGCGGCGCAGCGAGTATAAGTACAATCAGAAGTTTACCCCAAATTGGTAGCCGGCCATCATGACGAGACTCCAGCAAGAAATGCACAATACCACGCCATCCATGCGCCCATACCACGGTAATCTGCGACTTTCTGCGCAACACCTGCCAGCTGCGCACCACTCACTGCTTACCGCTTACGGCCTACTTCCTACTCGCCACTCGCCCTCACCCGCCGCCACTTGACAACTTGTAGTCTGTAACCTGTAATTTGCTTCCGGAAACCCGTAACTTTTCCCTCAATTGCACGTATAATAAACAGAGACAAACAAATTTTAGTTATCAGGAGGAAGAACTATGGACTACGGAAAATCTTTCAGCTTCGTCTTTGAAGACGAAAAATGGATCAGCAAATTCCTGGTGGGCGTCGTCATCAGCCTGGTGCCCATCGTCAATTTAGCCGGCTACGGCTACATGGTGCAGTTGCTCAAAAACGTGCGCGATGGTCTGGAAGAACCACTGCCGGAATGGGATGACTTTGGCAAATTCTTCGTGGACGGTCTGAAACTCATGGCTGGCTACCTCGTCTACGCCATTCCCGTCATTGTGATCAGCTTCGCCTTGATCCCCGTGGCATTTGCCGCCGACTCGGGAGGCATCACCGAAAACGCTATGATCGCCGCCTTGATCTGCCTTTACTGCTTCATGTTCCTTTTCGTGCTCGTCCCCATGCTGCTCTATCCGGCGCTCTTCATCCAGTACGCCAAAGAGGACCAGATCGGCGATATGTTCAAATTCGGTGATATGTGGGCGTTAATTAAGTCGGACGTGGCCAACTATCTGATCATTTTGCTGATGATCTTCTTCGTCCTGGGCTTCATCGCCAGCTTCGGCATTCTGCTCTGCTTCTTTGGCATCTTCCTAACCGTCTGGTGGGCCCAACTGGCCACAGCCCATATGATTGGCCAGCTCGCTCAACCCAAAGAAAAAACGGCGACCCTTTAAATTAGCCAACACCCCTCTCCATCCTTACTAAAGGCGAATCGTTCCTCCCAGAACGATTCGCCTTGTTTTCTATCGTTCGTTTTGTTCTAGCTGCTAATTGTTCTCCTAATGCCGCGCCTCTCAACCCACCAAATGTCAGTCGCAAAACGCTCGATGAAATAGCGGTCATGAACCACGGCGATTATCGTCCCCTCGAAACCAGCCAATGCCTGTTCAAAACGCTCCCTCGAGGGGATGTCCAAATGATTGATAGGCTCATCCAGCAGCAGCACATTGCACCCTTCCACCACCAATTGGGCCAGCTGCAGACGCGCCCGCTGGCCGTAGCTGAGCTGGCTGTTTTCCTTCAGCGGCTCATCTCCTGTAAACAGGAAATATGCCAAGTAAGTCCTGGCCTCGGTATCATTCTTAAACGCGGGTCGTATCGTCTGCAAGGGCGTCAGTTTGCAGTCTATGCCCGCCTGCTCCTGGGTCATGTAGCCCAGCTTCACGCTTGGTCCCTGCTCCACCGCCCCTCGGAGCGCCGGCATCCTGCCGGCGACGGTGTGCAGAAGCGTCGTCTTCCCGCAGCCATTCGGCCCTGTAAGCACAATGCGGTCCCCAGGCTGTACATCCAGTTGAAGATTCTCCAATAAAGGGCGTTGCACCTCATACCCCACGGCCAGATCTACGAAACGCAGCACCGAACGACCTAAATGGGCGGTACCGCCAAAGTCGAGGCGCATTTTGCGTGACTGCTGCGGCTTTTCGACGCGCTCATCCGAGTCCAAATACCGTTCCAGCTTTTTCTCTCGCGATTTTGACTTCGAGGCCACTTTCTTGGCGATGCCCTGCGTATAATCCTTGTACCCTTTTAGGGCCATCTTTTCCCCACCCCGTTTCACGGAACTCGCCGACCATTCCGATTTCTCCGCCTGCGTTTTCATCCGTAGGATATCCTGCTTGACGCGACGAATCTCTTGCTGCTGATCTTGGTAGTCCGCCCACTGCTTTTGCCGCTCCTGCTCCACCTGCTCGGCATAAGCAGAGTAATTCCCCGCATATCCACGCATCTCCTGCTTACCAGGGTCCATGGCCAGAATACGGGTCACCGTCTGATCGAGAAATGTGCGGTCGTGGGATACGATCAGCGCCCCGCCGCAGTAGCCCGACAGCCACCCTTCCAACCATTCCAGCATACCAATGTCAAGATGGTTGGTCGGCTCGTCAAGCAGCAGTATCTGCGGATCGTCCAGCAGCACCAGGGCCAGACTCAAGCGCGTCTTCTGCCCGCCGCTCAAGCGCCCCACAGGAAGCTCTCTATCGATGCCGTCCAGCCCCAGGCCGGCCAGAATGCTATCGGCCCGGCCCAGATCGGCTGTGCTGATGCGCTGGATCAGTTGATCGTAGGCGAGCTGTATTTCGCTGTCAGACGGCCGTTCCGACAGCGCATGCCCCAGGGCAATTAGCTCCACCTCCAACAGCTCAATATTGCCACTCGCCTGGCCAATCACCTCGCCAATCGTGAGCGTTTCGTCAACCTCCAGCCCCTGCGCCAGATAGCCAATACGCAAGTTCTTGTCCCGTGCCACATGCCCGGAATCGGCGTTATCTTCTCTGGCGATAATGCGCAGCAGGGTCGTCTTGCCGCAGCCGTTAGGGCCTACAAGCCCGACGCGGTCTCCGCCATTGACGCTGAAGGTTACATTGTTGAATAAAGATTTAAGGGCGAATGATTTCGCGAGTTGATGAACAGTTAACATTTTCACCTCCACCGCGCCCCCGCAAGAGCACAGCATGGCACGGGAAACAGCCCGCTCAGGCCAATAAAAAAGACCAAATCTGAAGGTGAATTAATCCGTCATTCGTTCAAAAACCTCGCTGTGGAGAATCTCACGCTAGGATACTACCAGTATCCATAATGGTCAAAATTGTAAATGGTGAGCGGTTTGCGGTAAGCCGCGAGCAGTGAGCCGTTCCCATTGACCATTCACGGTTCACAATTCACAATTCACCAATTCTTCTCAGGACCACCCTTGGGCCAATCCCATCCTTGGGATACAATTTCCTGCAACGCGAGTCAATCCGTTTATTGTTATTTGTTATCTGTTATCTGTTCGTTGCTTTCCTATTCCTATGGACACAACCGCTAACTTTAGAACTCAGATTCCGCCCGCCTTCCACTGGTACAACCCGCCCTCCTACTTCAAAGTCGAGAACGGCCTGCACATCACCACCGATCCCAACACCGACTTCTGGCAGCGCACCCATTACGGCTTCCGCCCCGACAACGGGCACTGCCTGCTGACAGAAATCGAGGGTGATTTCCAACTCACGACCAGCGTCCGCTTCCAGCCACAAAACAAATACGACCAATGCGGCCTGATATTAAGGATCGATGCCCAGAATTGGATCAAAGCCTCCACCGAAACTATTGATGCCGATTTAGCCCAACTAGGCTCCGTCGTCACCAACCTCGGTTTCTCCGACTGGTCCACCGTGGCCATCTCGCCTTCCATCAAGCAAATGCACTACCGCGTCAGCCGTCGCGGTGCTGACTTCCTGCTGCAAAACTCCCTTGATGGCGCAGCCTGGAACCAAATGCGTATCACCCACCTCCACGCCGCAGTCGCTACCCTCCAAGCCGGAATCTACGCCTGCAGTCCTAGCAACGGCCGTTTCGCCTGCACCTTCGACCAAATCACCTTCGCCCCCAACCAATGGCCCCAGCCCTAATCATCCCAATCTCTATCTCAATCTCAACCGCAATCAATTTCCCGACTCCCCTCCCACCATTTACACTGCGACTCGCTCCCTGCCTTTTATCCCTCAAAAATCCGTAATCCCGCTTACATTTCTTGCCCAAAACTTGATGAATGTTCTATTAACATTACAATCATACTGTTTCGTTATTAGAACGCGTGTGCTATTCTTCGAATAACCTTTTATAAATCCCAAGTCCCAAAGGAGATTATCACATGAGCAGATACGTATTGATCTATACTGGCGGCGGTATGCCCGAATCCGAAGAAGAACAAGCGGCGGTTATGGCCGCCTGGGGTACCTGGTATCAAGGTTTGGGTGAGGCGGTCGCCGATGCTGGCAACCCCTTGGGCATGGCCCGTAATATCGCCAATGGGGAAGTCAGCGATGGCGCGTTCGGCAGCCCGCCGGCCAGCGGATTCAGTATTGTGCACGCCGATTCCATGGAAGCGGCTATGGAAATGGCCCAAGGCTGTCCCATTCTCGAGGGCTATAACGGCCAGGTCACTGTCTACGAAGCAATGGAAATGTAACCCGGCGGATTTGACATCCCTGCCATTATTCCTGCGCTGAGCCTGCTTCCGCGAAAGGGATTGAGCGGGAATCCACTTTCCTTTTCGTCTAAAATTTATTATCATCATGGCTCCACGAGCGTTATTCGTGGAGCTTTTTCTATGCCGTCAATCAGATCAGACCAGGGAGCACAATCATGATCGACCACAACTTTGCTAACAGGCTCCGCGCCGGCGAAAGACTCATTGGCACCATGATCACCCTCGAATCAGCAGTGACCATCGAACTATTATCCTCCATCGGCTTCGACTGGCTCTTCATCGACACGGAACACAGCCCCCTATCAGCCGCCGCAATTCAGAACTTGCTGCAGGCCGCAGGACCAGCCACCCCCTGCCTCGTCCGCCTGTCCACCGCAGATGAGATCAAGATCAAGAAAGCGCTCGATGTCGGCGCGACGGGCATCATCGCCCCGATGGTCAACAGCGCCGAACAAGCACAAAAAATCGTGAGCTATGCCAAATACCCGCCCCAAGGTACGCGCGGTGTAGGTATCGGACGTGCCCATGGATATGGTCGGAATTTTCGGCAATATCTCGATGAAGCCAATGAAAACACGGTCGTCGTCATCCAGGCCGAGCATATCGAGGCCGTAGAAAACATCGAAGCCATCGTCCAGGTTCCCGGCATCGACGCCGTCTTCATCGGCCCCAATGATCTCTCCGCCAGCCTGGGCCGCATGGGCGAAGTGGACCACCCCCTGGTCGTTAATGCGATTGATAAAGTAACTGCTGTCTGCCAATCTGCCAACATCCCCCTGGGTATCTTCGGCGCCACCCCCGCCGCTCTCCAACCCTACCTCAGCCGCGGCTACACCCTCCTCCTCGCCGCCACCGACACCCTCCTCCTTGGCCAATCCGCCGCCCAGCTCCTTTCCCAACTAGCCCATATCCCCTGATCCCCCTATCCCTATCGAAATTATCATATCTGCGCAGAGCCTGCTCCCGCGAAGGCGCCGAGCAGGTATCCATCTTCGTACTCGAGGACATGGATGTCCCTACTGCGAGGCACGAGCAAAAGCACACGACTATGCAAAATCCCTGAACACATGACATTCGACACATGACACAAACCGTAAAACCATGATAATCTATCATTCAGCATGCCACGTCCAGTGCACTGCGGAGGAGACCATGGAAATCAACCCCTACTGGCTAATCTTTTGTATCGCAGTCCCACTTTTCGGCTTTCTCATATTTGCCTGGGGACTCATGAGCGAACGCCGCAAGAGCGCCAAGAAGATCGCTGGCGCCCAATCAGATTACCAGCAAGCCCTTTCCAACTTGCATGAATCACCCGGCAGCGAAGTAGCCCTACACGAAACCTGGCGCCTGGGCCAAGCTTACGCCGACCTCGTCCAGTTCGATAAGAGCGACAATTTCGACGAAGCCGCCCTGCTGCGTGACTTAAACGCCACCCGCCCCGCCGCCTCGCCTCTCAAAACCCTCGACGAGGCTGCCACCGCAGAGCAAACCAACCCAGCCTTCCAGCAACTAGCCGGCCTGAAGAAGCTGCTTGACGAAGGAAAAATAACCGACGCCCAGTATCATGAAATGCGGGTGCAAATCCTTGACAAACTTTAGTTTCCCTGGTCCCTTTCGCAGTCATATTCACATTCGCACTCGACGAAATCTGACAGCCCCTAGTCACCTGTCATATTCCGTTGACTAATTACCGATTACATCTTTCTGATTGCTTCTTACTCTCCGCCAAATTGAGAAATCACGGCTACAATATAGGCAGAGGAGGAACTACCCATGACCAATCAAGAAAACGATAGCCACATCTTCGGCGTATCCTGCCCCAATTTGCACATCACCTACTTCGACAAGAGAGAAGTTTGCCTTGATCTAGGCACCATCGTGCGACGCCTGGACAATGGCGACAATGACGGCAAAGATCGGCTGCTGCTCAAATGTGGCACCTGTGGCACAGAAATGGTCGTCGAAGTTGACTGCGAGGACTACAAATGAGCCAAAAAGACCCATCCATCCTGCAAGGAGCCCCGCCCAGCGAGGGCGACAAAGCGCTGGTCAAAATCTGGGCTGAACTGGAAAAAGAGCAGTTAGACATCCTTGACCAGGCCAATAAACGCATCATCGAGCTTGTCACCGGTCTGCAGGCCCTCTTTCTGGCCATCATCGCTTTGGGCAAGGATTTTCCACCCCCATATTTGATGGATGGCGCGGCGCCGGCGGTGGCGGCACTTGTGATCTTGCTTCTTCTGTTAGCCCTGCTCGCGGCCGTTCTCGGCCTCCAACCGCGCGAATACCGCAAATACGAAAGCAACCTGACCGAAATGCGGGCTGAACTGGACCGCATCGCCAATTACAAAAAGAAATGGTACCAGATCGGTATCTGGCTTTTCGCCACCGGCGTCATTTTTATGGGGCTGCTCATAGGCACGATCATCCTTTAAACGCCAGCCATGAACCGTCGACCTCGCCACGCTTTCTTGGTCGCGTGGCATCGTTGCTCCAACTGACTTGATCTAGATATTAAGACGCAAAAATGGACCGCATCAGGAAGGTAAGAACGGAAGACGGCTATTTGACAGGAGAAATCTTTTCCTCTTTCTTCAATCAATACATAGAGGAATACGTGATTCGTGGCGATGAAGTTCTCTATGTCAGCGGTTTTGGCGCTGCATTTTATCCGTGGGGAGACTTTTCTAAAATAATGTATGGGTACTACGCTGTGAAAACAGATTCGTGGCCCCATCAAGGCAGATTATTCTGAAGAATAAGGGTACACTATGACAAGCTATGTCAAGAGTACCATTCACTTTTCTAGTCTTTCTCGTGGCGATCAGCAGCGCGGCTTGTGGGCCACGACCCATTGAGGAGAGCCGCACCCCACCTGTCAACAGCCCCACTGATACCACAGAGACAAGGGCACCCGTCGAGCAGACACGGATGTTGATACCGCGCCCGTCTGCCACATGGACCACGAGACCAACGGGCGTGCCCATACAAACCCCTGCCCCAGTCCCAACCGCGAGCCCCACACCACATCCCCTGGCTGCCTATACCATACCGGCATTCCAGGCAGCGGAGTTTGCAGGCGGAAAGGTGCAGATCGTGAACCTTGTAGAGGAAAACGAGCAGTTTACGCGCTCCTATATCACCTACCCCAGCGGCGATATAGATCTCACGGGTACGATGCACACCCCTACCGGCGGGGGTCCTTTTCCGGTGCTGATTCTGCTGCACGGCTACTTTGAGCGCGACCAGTATTATGCCGGCGCGGGCACATGGCAGGCGGCCGAATATTTCGCCCGCCGCGGTTATCTGGTCCTGGCGCCAGATCTGCGCAGTTGGGGCGAATCCGATCCCGGTCTGAGCCTCTTTCACATGGGACTCGTAGCGGATGTGCTGCACCTGATCAGTTCCCTGCCCTCGATCCCGGAAGCGGATCCGGCCCGAGTCGGCCTCTGGGGGCACAGCATGGGCGGCGGGATCGCCACCAAGGTTTTGACCATTGATGATCACGTGCGGGCAGCCGTTTTGTATGCGCCCAACAGCGCCGACGATGCGGATCTGATCGCCCGCTGGGGACCAGGCTGCCTGCCCGGCCAATCATTGGCGGATGGTGACGCGTGCAATCCTGGGGAGGTGATCCCCGATGGGACTTCGGCGGAGCTGATCGAAGCCTATCTATCCGCCACGGGCGATCCCGAATTCTTGCGACTAATTGCACCCCTCTATCACCTGGACAGGATCAGGGCGCCGGTGCAGATTCATATTGGCCTGGATGACGGCGCACTGCTCACCCACACACCCCCTGAATGGTCAGAAAAACTGTCCGCAGCGCTGCAAGATGCAGGCAAACAGACAGCCCGCTTCACCTATCCTGGCCAGGGCCACTATTTCAATGGCGCAGCCTGGACAAGCCTGCTCGACCGTTCCTTAGCCCTCTTCGACGAAATGGTACAACCAGCCCTCCAAAACCAATAGACAGTATCCGCAAAAGAATTTCTTAATCGTCTTGGTCTGCTGATAATACTCTCTGACCCCTTAAGCCATGATTTCCATACCTACCGATCCGGTCACCTGCCACGTACCATCAACATCGGTCAACACATAAGTCTTGCCCATGGCACACAGACCCCCACAAAACATGAAAACGGGAAGCTGTACTGTGCCGTCCTCTTGGGGATAGATATTGCCCAGTGTGATGTAGATCCCCTGTCCCTCAGCAATCGCTCCATTACTTGGGTCCACCGCTACCTCATTCAGACTCTCAACCCAGATCACCTCAAACGGAAAATCGGCCAGCTTACTCTCGATAAGCGACATCAATTCAGGCTTAAATTCTTGGGGAAGCGTGGCTGGTAAATCAAGCATTGTGCCATCGTCGGTGGTGGTAGCAATGTAGACCAAGGGAAAGTCCGGTGGATCGCCGCCAAATGAGTGATCGACGTAATAAATCTGGTGAATGGCCGCCGCGTAGATATGACCCTCGTCAGCGCTGCTTAGCGGCTCAGGCGTATCCTGCAGCGGAGGAACAGCGGCCGTCGGTTCGGCAGTGTCTACAGGAGTGCCGCTGGCAGACGGCTGCTCGCGTCCCTTCACCTTAGATGCGGCAGTAGGCTGCTCAGGTGCATTCCCTCCACCACCGCTGTCAGCCGCTTGCTCGGCCGACAGCACCGGCGTCCGGAGGCTAGCCTCCTCTTCACCCTTTTCCTCAGCCACACAACCAGCGCTCACCAGAACCAGCATCAGCGCAAAAAGTAAGCTTACCGCCTTCATAATTACCTCTCCGTACCTGCTGAAAATGCCTATCGATCGAGACGTCCCACCCAAGCCAAAAGTTCCCAATTCCTCATAGCGCCACCCGCCACTCTTATGGAGCGCCGCCATCTTGGCGGCCCGTGTACGCCTTCCCACAAGCCACTCCCCACTCCCCTCTCTTGTGGAGCGCCGCCATCTTGGCGGCCTGTGTACGCCTTCCCACAAGCCAATCGCCGCTGCCCTCTCTTGTGCGGCGCCATCCTGGCGGCCCGTGTACGCCTTCACACAAGCAACCCGCTACTTGCCACATAGTCAATTCTAACCGATACCATGCGCCTTCTTGAACCCTTCAATCGCCTCAACACCTTTCGCAACTCCCCCCGCATCCAAAAACGACTGCCGGATCATGTTCAATCCATCCTCCACCCCAGTATCGTCCAATACCATAGCCGCCGCCTTCCGTAGGCTGTCCGCCTCCACCGCTCCTGGTTCAAGGTACACACCAGCATGCAGCTGCTCGACCCGGTTCGCATTCACCGCTTGCTCGATCGTATTAGGCACCACCACCATCGGCACACCGGCCATCACCGCTTCGTTAATACTGTTCATTCCGCCATGGGTGACAAACAAATCCGCCTCATCCAGGATCGCTAACTGGGGCACAAACTGGGCCACCGTGAAATTGTCCGGAATCGCGCCCAGATCGGCCGGATCAATAGACTTCCCGACCGACAGGATCACCGCATATTCCTCACCCGCAAACGCTGCGAAACAATGACGGAAGAACTCCAGGCTGGCCTGATAAAGCGTGCCCACGGCAATATAAATCAACTTCTGCTCTGGCTCACGTTTAATAAGCCAAACCTCATCCGGCCGGTCCGTATTGATCACCGGTCCAATGAAGAGATACGACTCGTCCAGACCTTCTTCATTGGGCTGGAAATACCGCGTGGAAAAGACGAGGTTTAGTTCGGCTGAACTGCTGAGCACATTGATCTCCGACGGCTTGCGTAGATTGTGTTCCTTGGCCAGTTTGAGCGTCTGCCGCTGCAGCTCCCGGTAATATCCCTGCCCCGGCCTAAGGCTGTGCAGCCCCTTCTTTAAGAGCCGCTTATCGCTGAAGAAGGCGCGCCAGTTGAAAGGAAGATGCGGGAAACTGGCTACCGCCGGTAAGCCATAGCGCTGGGCCACAATGTTGCCCCAGGGGGCGCTCATGTCGAAAAGCAGATAATCGGGCCGGTCGGCCTCAACAGCGGCGATAATTCCTGGCAGCAAAGCGGTAGTCGCCTCCGCCAATTGGCTGCCCTGCAAAACCGCATGGGCCACCGTGCGTGACTGCTCAAAGGTATAGGCGTCGCCATACTCCCCAACCTCAGCCCCGGCAGCGCGAATCTTCTGCACAAACTGCGGTCCCGCAAAATATGTGATCGCATCCCCCTGTTCCACCAGCCTTTTGACCAAAGGCAAAGTGGGATTGATGTGCCCATGGGTCGGAATATTAAAAAACCATCCAGTCGCCATACTTCCTCCAGATTAAGCAAAACAAGACGCGCACGAAAGCGGACCGTGAAAACGACCGACCCTATTCATGCGCACTGTCTCCTGCCTGCTGCTCACCGTTCACAGCTCACGACTCACGTCTCACTGATCACCGATAACGAATCCACCCTGCTGCCCGGTACGAATGCACAAAGCCCATCGCCAGATAAAACTCCTGTTCCGATCCCACCCAGGCCACCTCTGCCCCCAGGGGAATTGTGCGCCGTATGCCTTCCAAAACGGCCGCTTTGCCTAAACCTATGCGCCGGTAGTCAGGATCCGTAGCCACCGGTTCGACGTAGGTAATCCGGTTTTGAGGTAGATACCAAATGCCGCAAAAAGAAACATAATCCCCATTCGGCGCCACGACAATAATAGTCAGATCATGCCGGAAATTCGGCGCCTGCTGCATTTCTCCGCGCCCCGCAATATGCTCCTCCGGCGGCGCTCCTTCATGATCAAAGCCACGCCACAAGACCTGGTTTATCTTACGCAGATCGTTCTCTTCCGCCAAGCTCTGCAAGCGAAATCCTTCCGGCAGCATAACCTGCGGCACTCCTTGCTCAAGATCATAACGGGCCGTCACCTCCCAATCCCCATCTTTCTCATACCCCCGCTGCCCGGCCAACGCTTGCAGCGTCAAATCCGCCTCATTGATCAAAATCACGCGCCGTTCCCGCCCCTTTTCATCGGGCGTGCTGCCGAAGGTCGCTTCTGCATAATCAAGCAGTGGCTCACTGAGAAATGCAAACTTGCGCGGCACCTGGAAATAAAGGATCCCTTCATCATGCTCATGATGCACCACGCCCGCGATCTGCCCCTCCACCTCGGCCACGCCGATTTTCCCGACATCGGTCTCCTTAATCAGCGGGTGAAAATGCATATACTCCCAGCGCGGCTGG
This sequence comes from uncultured Chloroflexia bacterium, assembly GCA_963807975.1. Taxonomy (GTDB): domain Bacteria; phylum Chloroflexota; class Anaerolineae; order Promineifilales; family Promineifilaceae; genus JAACFF01. Next base: position 838,953 of record CAWEDV010000001.1, read on the forward strand.
ATCCACAGATATGGATTTTCGCCACCAAGGTAGTGCTCGATCAGGAACTCCCCTACGCGATCAAAATCTTGCTCATGCCTGTACGGCCGTATCCGATACTTCATCCAAAAATCTCGTTTTGCAATAGAACAAGCTTTCAGCTTGTTCGTGAAATGCCAATCGCAGTCACCACCATTTTCCCACGTTCCCCAGCTAGCTTCAAACGACCAGATTGGTTCAATCTCCTCCCAAAGTGGTTCAATTTTCATAAAATGAACCAATCTTAGCCACCCGCACCCCTGCACCCCCGCACAAATTCGCACACCAACGCCGCACTTCCGCACACCATCCCAGCCTATAATGTCCTATAGGGAAGCCAGTTCGGCTTCCGAAAATAGAGGTGCAGCAAAAGTGCCCACACCACACATGACATTGTTCACTATACGCGACCATTCATGCTGTGGTATTATGTTAGCAAGATGGTGTGCAAACCCATCATCGGGTGCCAACTGGAGCCACAACCCAACCGCACCGCCCATCATCTGCCAGGCCTGCACCTTGAGCTCGTTTCCAACAAAGGGGGTAACCATGAATCTAAATCATCGTCTGGTCTTACTTGGTCTCCTATTCCTGACGCTCGTTGCATTTTTATCTTCCGCTGCATTACCAATCGCTCCAGCGGCTCATTCCGCCGGACTTTCTTCCATCCCCACCGAAAATGCTCAGAAGCAGGTTTCCCCCACCAAACTCAGCGCTCACAATGTCGAGTTTCTAAGCCACATTGGCGGATCGACAAATGCGGTTGCCATAAAAGGAAATTTGGCCTATGTCGGCGAAGGACCCAGGCTGACCGTTCTCGATGTCTCTGATCCCGCTCAACCAGCAGCCCTGGGTAAATCCGAGATACTTCCGGAACAGATTGATGACATTGCTGTCGAGGGAAACTACGCCTATGTGGTCGGTAGATACACCTGGGGACTGCGCATTTTTGATATTTCTGATCCTGGGAACCCGCACCAGATCGGTTACCACTACACCCCAGGCCAATCTCGAAGTGTGGCCGTTGCCGGGAATTTTGCCTATGTTGCGGATGGCATTGGCGGGCTGCGCATCTTCGATATTGCCAACCCAGCTGCGCCCACGGCTGCCGGTTTCTATGATACAGATGGATATCCCAAAGGGGTTGCCGTGCAAGGAGATTACGCTTATCTCACGGATGGTTCAAATGCCCTGCTCCAGATAGTCGACATATCCGATCCTTTTGTTCCAATTGGGCTGGGCTCATTTTCCTCGCTTTGGAACGAAGTCTACGGCATAGCCGTTTCCGGAAATTACGCCTACGTGGCTGCGGCCAATGAAGGGCTGCGCATTTTTGATATCTCCGACCCCGCAACACCCACAGATACAGGTTATGCTGACTCGGGCTACGCATACGATGTTGCCCTTGACGGTGACTACGCCTACGTCTCAGGAGATTGGAGAGGCGGTATGCGTATTATTAATATTGCGGACCCCAATGCAGCTTCCGAAGCCGGCGTGTTTATCTCTCCTCAAAACACGAACGGCATTGCTGCGGCCGGCGATGTCGTCTATTTAGCCACTACGAACTATGGTTTGCGAACAGTCGACGTTTCTGCTCCCGCCGCAGCGGCCGAATTAGGCGCTTATAATACAATTGCTGATGCACGAGATGTGGACCTATCGGGCATGAACGCCTATGTAGCCGGCAGCAACGGGCTGCAAATCGTCGATGCAACCGATCCCACTGCACCATTGCTGGCCAGTATACACCCCACATCCGGATACGCGACGGCCATTGACGTCACAGGCCAGTACGCTTATGCCGGTCTGAACTCAGGTGGATTGCCAATCATAGATATCCAGGATTCCCTTGCTCCTTTTGAAGCAGGGTTCTTCCCTATGACAGATTTTTCTTGGGATGTCAAAAGTGATGGTCAATACGCCTATGTCGCTAACTATCTGCGCGGTCTGCGGATTGTTGATGTCACCGATCCAGCCGCTTCTAAAGAAATTGGCGCCTACAATACCGAAGGCTATGCCGTGGGCGTTGCCATCGATGATGGTTTTGCCTATGTCTCCGACTCAAATCGGGGTTTGATTATTCTCGAAATCACCAATCCCGCTAAGCCAAAGAAGATCTCCAGCTACAACCCGGCTGATTTCTACGCCTTTGGTGTTGATGTACTCTGGCCATATGCTTATGTTGTTTCCAATAACGGGCTGCAGATTATAGATATTTCCGATCGCGCCCACCCTACAGCCGCCGGCTTATTCACCCTTGCAGGTTCATCAGATGTTAAAGTCGAAGGTGATTTCGCCTTCATCACCTCACGCCAACATGGGCTGCGCATCATCAATATTTCCGATCCGGCCCATCCTGTCGAGGTGGGCAGCTACCAGACTCTGATTGAACCATTCGGCATCGCCGTCGACGGGAACCTGCTTTATATTGCCGACGGCCATGGGGGGTTGTCCATTTTACGTTTCACCGGTCTGGACCCGCAGCCGTTTATGCGCACCGATCCTGATCAAATCACCCTCTCAGCTGCACCAGATACTATTCAGCATTCCACAATAACCATTCAAGAGTCAGGTGACCTGGAAGGAATCGACGGTGTCAACCTTTCAGCCACTGATTTGTTCGCCACCTCTGGTGCGGTCATTGACAGCGCCACTATTGGCTTTCTCCCCAATACCTTTGACTTGCCCGCCGGCGCCAGCCAGTTAGTCGACCTAGAAATTGCTTTACCGGATGACCTATCTTCGGGCATATACAGCGGATCAATTGTCATTGGCAGTCTCAATGCTGGGACAAAAACCATTGCTCTATCGGTCGATATTCATCTAGGCTCAATTACGATCAGAAAACAATCAGATCCTGTAACCGATTCAGTTTTTGATTTCAGCAGCGATTTGGGCAGTTTTTCTTTGCAGCATGGCCAGCAAGCTATCTTCATGGATCTTCCCGCCGACGGCTACCACTTCGGCGAGATCCTCGGAACTGATTGGGAATTAAAGGCCGTAACTTGCAGCAGCTTAGGAGCCAACTTTCTGACAAACGGTGTATTCATCAACCTTAATCCCGGGCAGGATATCACCTGCACATTTGAAAATGAGATGCTTCCCCCGCATGCTGAGAACATGGAATTCATCAGCCATATCGGTGGGCCATCATTCGCAGTTGATGTTAGAGATAATCTCGCTTACAGTGGCGAGGGCCGCAGGCTCACTATCCTCGACTTTGGCAATCCAGAACAGCCGGTCGTTGTCGGGAAAACGGAATTACTGCCCTGGCCAATTTGGTACGTTGCAGTCGAGGGCGATCATGCTTTTGCGACCGACGGGGTTGGGCTGCATATCATCGATGTTACCGATCCCACCTCTCCCTCGGTGACCGGCTACTTTGATCCCCCAGGCACACCCAATGGCGTGGCAGTCTCTGGAAACTTTGTTTATGTCGCTGACGATGACCTGTACATCGTTGATATTGCCGATCCCGCTTCCCCGCGCCGCGCCGGTCGTTTCTCAACACCAGGTTCTGCCCGTCGTGTGGCGGTGGCGGAAAACCTGGCCTACATCGCCGACTATTCTCAAGGTCTGCGCATCGTGGATGTATCTGATCCTGCCCGCCCGGTTGAAGTCGGTTTCCTGGACACACTCTGGGGTGTTCGGGATATAGCCTTGGCAGGCAATCTAGCCTATGTCGCCGATGCCTACTTGGGTCTGCGCGTTATAGATATTAGCGATCCGTCCGCTCCGATTGAGATTGGCTCCTTCAATCCGCCGGGAACGATTAATGAAGTTGAACGGTATGGCAGCACGGTCTATCTTGTCGACAAAGATAACGGGCTGCGCCTGGTAAACGTTGCTGATCCGGCCCATCCCACAGAGATAAGGCTTTTTACCTCGCCGGTCTCGCCCGAAGATGTAACCGTTAATGGCGAATTCGCTTTTGTCGCAGACGGCGTACGTGGTTTGCGGATCATCGATGTCCTCAATCCCTTTAATCCAGTCGAGTTAAGTGTATATCGTACACCTGCAAACATTTTCGGGACGGCAGTCACCGATGAACGGCTCTACGTGACCGCCACCGATGGCCTATACGCTGTTGATGTTAGAGATAAAACGCTGCCGCTCGTTAGCGGTTTCTTTGAAGCTACAAATGCACATAAGATCGCAGTTTCCGGCATGTTTGCCTATTTTCTAGACAGTGAAGGAGACCTGTTGATCGTCGACCTGTCCAATCCAGCCGATCTGATATTGGCCGGAAGCTATGATATTCCTGGATATGCGCTCGATCTGGCGGTTGCAGAGAATATCGTTTTCATCATTGACAACAATGCCGACCTGCGCATCCTAGATGCGAGCGACAAATCATCCCCCATTGAGATTGGCTTCCACGACTCCCCAAATCAGTACCTAGACATAACCGCGAACGGCACGCTGGCTTTCATTGCCGCCGGACATGATGGATTACGCGTCTTCGATGCTTCTGATCCCCACAATCCACATGAGATCGGACTATACGATCCGGGTGACGATTTCTTAGAGTACGTCGCCATTCAGGGAAATCAAGTCTACCTGGCAAACGGCGCTGCTGAAACGCTTATCTTAGATGTCACCGATCCCACTTCTCCCCAGCAGATAGGACTGTTTGACAAAGCGTATGATTCAATGGCCATGGATGGGAACTACGCTTTTGGCGCTAGTTGGCTGGGCGAAGAAGTGCGCGCATTTGATATAAGCAGCCCGGCAAATACCACCGCAGCCGGCTTCTACGGGATGTCCCAAATGGGCAGCCCTCTTGCGGCACAGAGTAACTACGCCTACCTCTCCCTTTGGGACAATGGATTGGTTATTCTGCGCTTGAGCGCCCAAGGTTCGATCACTATTGCCAAAGAGGCCGACCCTGCCGATCGCACAACTTTCGAATTTGAAGGAGACCTGGGTCGTTTCTCGTTAAAACATGGACAAAATGAGCAGTTCACGCGGCTGGAGGCAGGCAGCTACACAATTCGCGAATCGGAGCTCCAGGGCTGGGCGCTAGACAGTATTGAATGCGATAGTGAACGGATCACCAGCACCAAAGATAGTGTAACGATTCACCTGCAAGCTGGAGCAGATATTAGCTGCACGTTCAGCAATATTCAATTGAGCAGCGAAGCCAACGCCGGTGGTCCCTATTCCGGGGAAGAGGGCACGGCCGTTCCCCTCGACGCCAGCACCAGCAGCAACAGCGAGATCATCAAGCGCTACAAATGGGACTGCATCAGCGATGGCACGTTCGACGCCAAGAGCAGCAAACCAACAGGCAGCACCTGCACCTATCCCGATGACGGCGCCTACACCGTCAGCCTCACAACCGTGGATATCTTCGACCGTACCAGCACCGCCACCGCCACCGCCACCATCGAAAACCTTCCCCCTGTCGTGGACGCCGGAGCCGATCAGACCGTCTCGCCGGGGACGGATGTACGCTTTGCCGGCTCCTTCGTCGATCCGGGCCCGGCCGATTCGCATTCCATCAAATGGGACTTCGGCGACGGCAGCAAGCACAGCGGAAAATTAAACCCCAAACACAACTACCAGCAGGCAGGAAGCTATACCGTGACCCTGACCGTCACCGATAATGACGGCGGTCAAGGTGTGGACACCTTGCAGGTCGATGTCGTCTACGGCGTACCAGCCATCACGGGTGTCAAGGTGATCCCTGCTGAGGTTGACGAAGGCGGCCGGTTCATCCTCTCCGGGACCATTGATGACGGAGGCAGCAGCCGTGCTCTCACCCTGCTGGTCAACTGGGGTGATGGCCAGACCCTGACCAGGAAATTTGCTCCCGGAACCAAGGCATTCTCATTCAGCCACAGCTGCGCCGATGACCCGCCGGGCGCTGGCGAGGACAATAGCTACGCCATCAATCTACAGTTAAGCGATTCAGATGGCGCATCTTCGACCAGCACAGCCGTCATTAAAGTCAACAACGTCCCCCCTCGCGTCGATGCCGGACCCGACAAAAAACTCTACGCTGGGCATCCAGCCGCCTTCACCGCCACTGTGACTGATCCTGGCGGTCTCGACGTCCACACCCACACCTGGGACTTCGGCGACGGCAGCCCTCCCATCACTACCAAACAGGCAATCCATACCTTCGCCCAACCGGGAGAATACATCGTCACTATCAGCGTAGAAGATGATGACGGCGGCCTTGGCCAGGATTCGCTAAAAGTAACAGTTAGCGAGGTCTATCAAGTTTATTTGCCGCTTATTCTGCAGTATTTGAAATAGCACATTTATATTGATTATCGTCGACAGAAAGTATTTGGAGAGGGCAAAATGAAGAAAATGATACTGATGTTCCTGTCAATAATTATTGTCACAAACATATTGACCAACTCGCGCCCGCTACTTGCCGGTCATATTGATAGCTTGTTTGACCCCAGCTCGGCAGCGACACCGTTATCTGACAATTTTAATCAGGCTGCGTTGGATACCACCCTTTGGACGCTGGTCAATCCTGCTGGAGATGCCAGCATAGAGATGACCGGCACCCAGATCAAATTTGAGATTCCTGCCGGCTCTGCGCACAATATGTGGTCCGATAATGCAGACGCGTTGCGGATCATGCAGTCCACACAGAATCATGATTTCACGATCGAGGTTAAGTTTGACACACTGCCCACGCAGAAATACCAAATGGAGGGCGTTCTTGTCCAGCAAGATGATGACAATTGGCTGCGCTTTGATTTATATCATAATGGTGCTGTTTTGATTGCCAATGCCAGCAAACTGCAAGCCGGTAGTTCGTCGAACATAAAGTTTGGCACGATCAATCCTGGTGATTCATCGACCGCCTACCTGCGTATTGAACGAAGTGGCGATTACTGGACTCAATCCTATTCATTCAATGGCTCTGACTGGACCAATTTTGTGGTTTTCATTCAAACCATGAACGTGACTTCAAGCGGTGTGTTTGCCGGGAATGTGGCACAGACGCCTGGGACCGAACCCGCCTTCGATGCGCTTGCAGATTACTTCATCAATCCCGATTTCTCGTTGCAGCATGGATCAATTACCATAGGAAAGCAAACAGATCCCGTGGGGGACACATTTTTCGATTTTAACGGCGACCTTGGCTTCTTTACACTCGTCGCTGGGACAAGTCGCGAGTTTCCTCACATTGCGGCAGGTGAATACGTCATCGACGAAAGAGGGATGCCCGGCTGGATATTAGACGACGTTGACTGTACGGGAGGGGACGTTTCCGACACGAATACAGGAGTGATCATCCATCTTGATGCAGATGAAGAAATAATTTGTGCCTTTATCAATCGTCGCCTGTCGGTGACGGCCGATGCCGGTGGGCCCTACTCAGGGAAAGAAGGCTCGTCAATACCACTCGACGCGCGCACCACCAGCAACAAGGACATGGTCGAACTATATAAATGGGACTGTTCCGCCAACGGTACATTCGACAAGATATCCAGCAGTCCAACCGGCAGCGCCTGTACATATATTGATAATCGCACCTACACAGTCCTACTGCGCACCATTGATATCTTTGGCCAGACCAGCGACGATAGCGCCCAAGTCACCATCAATAATGTCGTGCCCACGGTCAATGCGGGTCAAAATCAGACCGTCTCAACTGGGGAAGAGGTCTCTTTCAGCGGCTCCTTTACCGACCCGAGCACGGCCGATACCCACACCATCCACTGGAATTTTGGCGACGGAGGCACGGCGTCGAGTAACCTAAAGCCAAAGCACACCTACGCCGCAGCCGGCACCTACAAAGTCAAACTAACCGTTAGCGACGATGATGGAGGAGCCGGCTCCGATGAGCTAACGGTTTATGTTAGAAGTAACCCGCCCAAGCTGAACGATATTACCATCAGCCCTAAGGAAATCGACGAAGGGTCCAGCTTCACACTCTCCGGTCTTTTTACAGATGCCAGTCCGGACAGCCCGCTAAACCTCTCCATCGACTGGAGCGACGGATTAACCGAAACACACGATTTCCCTGCCGCCAGCAGTTCTTTTTCCGTGGCCCATATCGCCGCCGATGACAACCCCAGCGGAACCCCAGCCGATTTGCACACTGTCTATCTTACAGTTACCGACTCCCAGGGTGCGTTTAGCAGCGAAACCGCAGCAGTCAAAGTCAACAACCTTCCACCGTTGGTCGATGCTGGTCCTGACAGAACCGTTCCCATCGACCAACTCGTCGATTTCAGCCTCTCAATCCTCGATCCCGGTACGCTCGACACCCACACCGTCACTTGGGACTTCGGCGACGGCAGCCCAACGGCCAGCGGCGCCATCGTCACCCACAGCTTTGCTAGACTTGGCGAGTTTGCGGTCACCGTGACCGTTGAAGATGATGACGGCGGCCTTGGCCAGGATTCGCTAAAAGTAACAGTTAGCGAGGTCTATCAAATTTATCTGCAGCCCGTTATGAGGCAATAGAACCTGCTCAGAAACATTTAGTGGTCAAGACATTCACAAGGCAAAGAGCCGCAGAAGAAAAATCCTGCGCAGGCAGGAATCCATCTTCGGTCTGGCAGAGGAGCGAGCATCTACTCAATGCGCCACCTTCGATAATTCTCATTCTACTTTATCTCGCTAATCCTGCCGCTGAGCACGGCCGTTCTCGCCAACAACACCCCGCGCCTAAACATAGAATTCATCGGCCACATGGGCGGTTCCGTCGAAGCCGTCACGGTGCATGCCAATCACCTCTACATTGGTGAAGGACCAACTCTGGCCATTCTGGATATCAGCAGCCCTACCGATCCGCGCCCTCTGGGCAAAACATCATTGCTGCCTGGTTTTGTGCGCTACATTGCCGCCGGCCCCAATCACGCCTACGTCGTCGATACCACTGGCCTGCTGCACATCTTCGACATCACAGATCCCGCCCAACCACACCAGACCGCCACCTACCAGGCCGCGGGAGACGCCTACGGCGTCGCTGTCTCGGGCGATCTCGTCTATCTCGCCGCCGGTGAGGCTGGCCTGCGCATCATCGACATCTCCCAGCCCGCTGCACCGCTCGAAATCGGATTCCTGGACACACCGGGCAGCGCCAGAAGAGTCGCCATCGCCGCCCAGATCGCCTACGTCGCCGATCGCGGCGGCGGGCTGCGCATCGTCGACATTGCCGATCCCAGGTCGCCCGTAGAGATCGCCGCCGTTGACACAGAAACTGCAGCCCGCACCGTGGTCATTAGCGAAAACTTCGCTTACGTCGTCACCTTTCGCGGCATGCAAATTATTAACGTCTGCGATCCCATGAACCCTATGCAGAGCAGTTCCCTACCGCTGCCGGACTATGGAGATGATAGTGCCGTCTCCGGAAACCTAGCCCTTATCGCCGCCGGACCTACCGGGCTCGTCATCGTCGACATCTCGAATCCCAAGCAGCCCCTCCAAACCAGCATCTTCGACGCTTCTGTCGACGGCCTGGCCCTGCAGGGGCGCTACGCCTACCTGACAAATGCAGAGGGCCTTACCGTTGTTGACCTTCATGATTCCGCCGCCCCGGTCGAGATTGGCTTCCTGGCCATACCTACCGGCCATATAGCCGTCAACGGGGACTTCGTCTATACCAGCACCGGAACAGGAGTGTTGCGCATCATCGACGTTTCCAATCCCACGGCGCCGCTTCTGACCGCCATTCACGATACACCGGGCCGTACCTTTGACCTGGCCGCCAGCGGGACTGAGGTCTACATCGCCGATGGTTATGGTCTGCGCGTCATCAACGTCACTAACCCCCGCCGCCTCTATGAGTCCGGCTACACCCTCATTCCCGGTCAAGCCCGCGTCTTGGCTGTGCACGACGGCAATGCCCACATTGCCGGCTTCCAGGGCGGCATGACCATCCTCCGCTCCTGCGGCAGCTCCCCCTGCTATAAGTTCTATCTGCCAGCAATGTTAATCAACTAACACTCTCGCCCACCCCTAGAAACCGGCCGCTTCCCATTTCCCCAATAACAATTCACAGATCAACAAATCACCCAATCACCATATTTCTGCTTCCCTTTCGTTTATTGTAAATTGCTATTTGTTGTCTGTTATTTGTTCTCCCCCATCTTTCCAATACCGCTCATCCCCAACCTCCGCCTGCAGCCTATGCAGCTCATCAGTCAACTTACGCAGCACATCCGCATAAGCCGGATCATCATATACGCTGCGCATTTCATACGGATCTTGATCCAAATCAAAAAGCTCCCATTGCGGATCATACGTCTCATCAATCGCGCCTGCTTGCCCCAGCGCATCCGCGTAATAGTAAATCAGCTTATAATCCAGGGTGCGAATGCCGTAGTGCGCATACACATTATGGTGCGCCTTGTGCATCCAATAGCGATAGTACATCGCAGTTCTCCAATCCGACGGCAGTTCCCCCTGCAGCAGCGGCCGAAATGACCGTCCCTGAAAAGCAGCCGGCTGCTCGACGCCCGCAAGGTCGAGAAAGAGCGGCGCAAAATCGAGGTTGAGAATCATATCCTCGTTGTTGGACCCAGGCGCAATCTCCCGAGGATAGCGAACAATAAATGGCATGCGCAGCGACTCCTCGTACATAAAGCGCTTGTCATACCAGCCATGATCACCCAGAAAAAAGCCCTGGTCGGAGGTATAGATCAGCAGCGTATTCTCCGTCAATCCTTCTCTGTCCAGATAATCAAGCAGCCGCCCCACATTGTCGTCAATCGAAGCTACAACCCGTAAATAGTCCTTGATATAGCGCTGGTATTTCCAATTCTTTTCCTCCGCCTTACTCATGCCGCGCGGTATGGGCTGCTTCAAGTCCTTACTATTCAAATCCCGCTCGATGCGCATCGTCGCTGCCCCCGCCGCCGCCGCGCGGTGGCTGTAATCATCGTCAAAGGTCTCTGGCTGCGGGATCTCTACATCTTCATACATCATGGCATGTTTCTCGTCCGGTTCCCAATGACGGTGCGGCGCTTTATGATGTACCATGAGACAAAACGGCCGTTCCCCATCCCGTCCTTCCAACCAATCCAAGGCAAAATCAGTGATCAAATCCGTCGCATACCCATCATAAGCCCTTCTCCCTGCAGCATCAACAAAAACTGGATCATGATATTCGCCCTGCCCAGGCAGCACGCGCCATGCATCAAAGGCCGCCGGTTCATATCGCGGTCCCTGTCCCAGATGCCACTTGCCGAAAACGGCCGTCTGGTAGCCCGCATCCTGCAGCAGCTTCGGGAAAGTGAGCAGCCGGTTGTCCAGCGGTGTGTCCAACGTCGTCACGCCATTGATATGGTTGTGCGTTCCCGTCAGGATCACCGCCCGGCTGGGTGTACAAATCGAATTGGTGCAAAAGCAGTTATCAAAGCGCATCCCCTGCGCAGCAATTCGGTCAATCTGCGGTGTCTCATTAATTCGGCTGCCGTAACAGCTCATCGCATGCGCCGCATGATCATCCGCCATGATAAACAGAATATTCGGCCGTCCCATCAATATCTCTCCCTCAACTTTCCCACAGAGCCCGTTGCCAACCCAACATCTCCACCCCATAATTGGGGCTCAGATCAACCTGTTAATTTTTCCTACCTGCCTTGCCCAGATCATCGCGGCGGGTTAGTTTGGGTTCTTCGATCTGGATATGCATGTCCTTCCTCAAACGACGGCTTATTTGCATTAGCATGCCAATAAACTGCTTCACAAAGCAACATATTTAGAAATGGGATATCAGCAGGTCGTGAATTTCTTAAAAACAAATTCATGTATTCCTATTAGAACACATAATTGTATGACTAACCTGCCCATTTGCAGGATAAGTAATTGGTGAATGGAAACAACCGTCATTTGGCAGGAGTGAAGGTAACAGGGGAATGCGCAGCGGACTGTATTTCAACTATTTAATAATTATTGTACTACTAATAGAATTCTAGGGTATGTTTCTCATGATAGGTTCTCAGTTCGGTTTTGGTCATAGATCAAACTGCAAGCCCCGACTACCCAATCCCCCGGCAGCCAGAATTTCTTAGCCCTGCGCCATAGAACGAGGTTCGAAACCTCGACTGCGCACTGTCTATAACATTTGTCATAGACAACTCATCCATTGATCCCTTCCACCACCCAGCAAAACCATTCATAATATGCTTAATAGAGAGGATTAGACCATGAAGGTCACCGCTCAGATACAATCCATTTCCCGAAACCCGATAGTAAGGCAGACTCTTTTCTGCTGGCTGCTGCTGCTCTCGCTGGTTAGCTGCAGCGATGCAGCACCTTCGGAACCCCCAGGCCAGCCCCAGCAGACGCAGCAGTCTACCGAGCCTTTCGACTTATCCAAGCTGCGTTACGCCAACACCTCCAGTATTCGCTTCGACCATTACTCCCTCGAAGAAGGACTGTCCCAAAGTGTTGTCACGGCCATCCTGCAGGACAGCCAGGGTTTCATGTGGTTCGGCACCCAGGACGGCCTCAACCGCTTTGACGGCTCTCAATTCGTCACCCTCAGCCACAACTCCGACGATCCCGACAGCCTGAGCAGTGATTTCATCTCCGTCCTGCGTGAAGATGAGGCCGGCATCATGTGGATCGGAACCAACGGCACGGGCCTCAACAGCCTCGATCCGCAAACCGGTCATATCAGGCGCTTTCAGAACGATCCTGCCGATCCCACAAGCCTCAGCGGTGATATCATCAGCGACCTCCTCATCGACCAGGACAACAACATCTGGATCGCCACCAACAATGGGCTGAACCGATTCGACCGCGAACAGCAGAACTTCATCCATTACCAATACGACCCTGAAAATGATCAGAGTATCAGCGGTGACAATATCACCGCCATCATCCAGGACAACCAGGGACAGCTTTGGGTCGGAACCTTCGGCGCCGGCTTGAACCGATTTGATCCGGCGCAAGAACAGTTCACTCGCTACGCCAACGATCCCGAAGACCCTACCAGCCTGGGCACCAATAATGTCAACTTCCTCTACGTCGATCAAGAGGGAACACTCTGGCTCACCATAGCTGGGTTCGGACTGGCCCGCTTTGAACCGCAGAGCGATTCGTTCACCTATTTCGCCAATGATCCTGACGATCCAACGACGCTTACTGCCGACCCCGTCAACGTCATTTATGGGGATTCACAGGGCACCCTTTGGCTGGGCACCACGGGCAGCGGCATCGCTGCCTTTGATCCGCAGACAGAGCAAGCCATTCACTACCGCGCTGACTCCGAAGATCCCAATTCCATCAGCAGCAACCAGGTCATGTCCATCTATGAAGATCGCGCCGGCCTGCTCTGGTTTGGAACCTTTGGCGGAGGCGTCAACAAATTTGATCGTGCGAGGCATAAATTTGCCCTTGTTCAAGACGTTCCCGACAGCGAAAATGGTTTTCAAGGGCATGGGGTATGGTCCTTTCTGGAAGATAGCGAAGGCATCCTCTGGATTGGTACCTACGATGACGGGCTAAACCGTTTTGATCCCACCAACGGAGAATGGCGACAATATACGGCCGACCCATCCGATCCCAGCGCACTGCAAAGCGACTCCATCGTCTCTATCTATGAAGACCGCCAGGGCACCATATGGTTGGGCTTTACCGATGCCGGCCTCGCCTCCTACGATCGCCAGACCGATAGCTTTACGACCATACCCGCCCCACCCTGGGTGCTCGACATCTACGAGGACAGTCGTGGGCAGCTCTGGTTCGGCGGATTCGGCGGCTTGGGCAGCTATGATCGCGAGGAGGAGCAGTTCCGCTATTTTCAAAACGACGACAATGATCCGCAAAGCATAAGCGACAATGGTGTCATTTCCATCCTCGAAGATGAAGAAGGCGTCTTGTGGTTCGGCACCTTTCAAGGCGGATTAAATAAATTTGATCATGAATCCGAAACCTTCACCCGCTTCCTACACAATCCCGACGATCCCAACAGCCTCGGCGACGACATGATTCTTGATGCCCTCCTAGCCGAAGACGGGGCTTTTTGGCTGGGCACTGCCGCTGGTCTAGACCGCTTCTATCCCGCCAGCGAAAGCTTCACCCATTATGGGGAAGAGGATGGACTGCTCAACGAAACCATATACGGGCTCCTGGAAGATGAAGAAGGAAGTATCTGGTTCAGTAGTAACCGCGGTCTGTCCCAGCTCGATCCGACCACGGGCGTGATCAGGAATTTTGACACCGACGATGGCCTGCAGAGTAATGAATTCAACCAGGGCGCCGCTTACCAAACCGCCGCTGGAGAGATGTTCTTCGGCGGTGTAGCTGGCTATAATATCTTTCATCCCCGCCAGATCCAAGACAGTAGTTTCACCCCACCCGTGGTCATCACCGGGTTGCAGCTGTTCAACGAACCGGTCCTGCCTGGCGCAGACTCCCCGTTGTCCCAGCCCATCGAACAAACCGCGGAAATCGAGCTGTCTTACACCGATGATTTCCTAACCTTTGAGTTCGCCGCCCTCGACTATGCTGCTCCTGAAGATATTGAGTATGCCTATATGCTGGAAGGGCTGGACAAAGTGTGGAATGAAGTTGGCAATCGCCGCTTCGCAGGCTATACGAATATCCCACCCGGTGACTATACTTTCCGCGTTCAAAGCAGCAACAGCGATGGCGTTTGGAACGAAGCGGGAACGGCCATACGTATTCTTATCCCGCCCCCCTTCTGGCAAACCTGGTGGTTCAGAATCCTGATCGTGCTCTCAATTGCGGCCCTCATCGCCGGCGTGGTCGCCTGGCGTGTCAACACCGTTGAACGGCAGCGCAAGGCCCTGGAAGTGCAGGTCGGCGAGCGCACCAAAGAGCTGACCGACACCTTGGTTGAGCTGGAGCGCTCTAAGGAAGCGGCCGAGGCGGCCAACCAGGCCAAAAGCATCTTCCTGGCCAATATGAGCCACGAATTCCGCACGCCGCTCAATGCCATCCTAGGCTTCACGCAGCTCATGCTGCGCGACAAATCCTTGGACAAAGCGCGCGCTGAAAACCTGGAAATCGTACACCGCAGCAGCGAACATCTGCTGGGCCTGATCAACGATGTGCTCGAAATCTCCAAAATCGAAGCGGGACGCACCGTTCTCAACCCCAATGTCTTTGATCTACACCGCATGCTGGGCGGCCTGGAAGAAATGTTCCGCCTGCGCGCCGAATACAAAGGGGTCGATCTGCACCTGGACCTGGCCCCCGATGTGCCGCGCTACGTACGCATGGACCAGGGCAAACTGCGCCAGGTCCTCATGAATCTGCTCGGCAACGCGGTCAAATTCACCAGCGAGGGCTATGTTCTTTTGACTGTCGCCACCTGTGAGAACCGACTTACCACTGATCAGGAACAAATCACACTCTGCTTCACCGTCGAGGACAGCGGGCCAGGCATACCACTTGCTGAACAGCAAACGCTATTTGAGCCCTTCGTGCAGGCCAGCGCCGGAAGAAAATCGCAGGAAGGGACCGGCCTGGGCCTGACCATCAGCAAACAGCATATTGAATTGATGGGTGGGTCAATAAGCGTGGAGAGCGCTTCTGGTGCCGGCAGCGTCTTTCGCTATTGGCTCCCTTGTGAAGTCGTCTCCGAAACGGCCGTCCGGGGTTCCGCCACCGAAAAAACCGTCGCCGGTCTACAGCCGGGCCAGCCCACCTACCGCCTGCTCGTCGTCGACGACGAACCACCCAATCGTCAAATCCTGGTCAAGCTCCTGGGTCCGGTCGGCTTCGATGTCCAAGAAGCCGCTGATGGCCAGGAGGCCGTGGACAAATGGCACATATGGCAGCCGCATCTCATTTGGATGGATATGCGTATGCCCATCCTGGATGGCCTAGAAGCGACCCAGCTCATCAAAGCGGCTCCCGGCGGAGAGAATACAATCATCGTCGCCCTGACCGCCAGCGGCCTTGAAGAAGACCGGACCATGATCCTCGCCGCCGGCTGCGATGACTATGTGCGCAAACCTTTCTACCAGGAACAGCTATACGAAACCATGGCCAAGCACCTGGGCGTGCGCTACATCTACGAAGAAACTGCCCGGCTCCAGCGAAACGCCACAGCAGAGCTTACCGATAGGGCAGATGGCGCCATCAGCAGCGAGGCCGAGCTGTTAGCCCGTACCGCCGCCCTGCCCCCCAACCTGCTGAACGATCTGAAGCAAGCATCTACCCTCGGCGATGTCATCCAGATCTCAGCCACGATCGAGCGTATCGGCAATGAAGACCCCTGCCTGGCTGAAGAATTATCGGCAATGGCCCATGATTTCGAGCATGAGCGCATCTTGGAACTAATTCCTGAGGGTAACGACGATAACTATGAAAACGCCTGATACTCATATCCCTGGCCAAGAAACCATCTTGTTGGTCGACGACACCCCGGATAACCTGCGTCTCCTGTCGCAGATCTTAACCGAGCGCGCTTATAAGGTGCGTGCGGTGACCAATGGAGAGCGGGCCCTGGAAACGGCGCGTCTGGAGCCGCCCGACCTGATTCTGCTCGATATTCGTATGCCTGGAATAAACGGCTTTGAGGTCTGTGTTTCTCTTAAAATCGACGGCAATACGCGCGATATTCCCGTGATCTTCATCAGCGCCCTCGATGACGTGGCCGACAAGGTGAAGGCATTTGAAGTGGGCGGCGTTGACTATATCACCAAGCCCTTTCAATATGAAGAAGTAATCGCCCGCGTGGAAACCCATCTCGCTCTGCGCCGCCTGCAGCAGGAATTGGAGCGCCAGAACCGGCGCATGGCCCAGGAGATGGCCCTTGCTGGGGAAGTGCAGGCCAGATTTCTACCTGAGCGTATGCCTAAAGTTGACGGCTGGCAGTTCTCGGTCCGACTTGAACCTGCCCGCCAAACATCCGGCGATTTCTATGATATGTTCACCTTGCCGGACGGGCGTTTGGCCATATTGGTCGCCGACGTGGTCGATAAAGGAGTCTGCGCTGCCCTGTTTATGTCCCTCAGCTACGCTCTCTTCCGTACCTTCGCCCAGCAGCACCCAGGCAAACCGGAGCAAGTTTTCGCGGCCATGAACGATCACATCCTGCACGACACCAACGCCAACCAATTTGTGACCGCCTTCTACGGCATCCTCGATCCCAGTTCCGGTGTCATGGTCTACAGCAATGCCGGTCATCCCCCGCCGCTCATCGCGGCTGAGGGATTCGGCCGTCGCCAGCGCTGGCTGGCCAATACAGGCGTTCCCCTGGGCATCATGGCCGACAGCAGCTGGCATCGTCGCGAAGTCCTTATCGCGCCCCAAGACGTGCTCTTCCTCTACACCGACGGCGTCATCGAAGCCGAATCCGATCCCGATACCCCCTTCGGCTTGGAACGTCTCCTGGCCAGTGTCAAACCCAGGTTATCCCAGACCGCCCTCGTAATCAGAGACGGGCTGCTCGCCGACATCCGCCGCTTCACCGGCGACAACCCCCTCCTGGACGATCTCATCCTCTTCGTCATTAAACGAGAATAGAAAAAATCCCCGTGCTGGAAAGAAAAGCTAAGACGCAGACATTGGATACAACAGTTGAACCACCTCTTTGCCCGGCCCCCCGTTCAGCGGGTCGGATGGTAAACTCCCATAACACTCAATTTCTACCTGCGGCAGTGGACCTGCCGTTGCCTTGTGCCACCAATTTTGGTTGATATAGCGGCGCGAAAACTGAGCCGCTTGCGGCATGGACTCAATATCAAACAGCGCTCCATGCGCAGCCGGAATTGATTTTTGCACAAATGATGCCGGAACCTGCTCCCCATCTTCAAGCACGATGCCAGCCAGGTACATGGCCCGCCCACCAGGTGCTGGGGGATAGATCATCAATCCCATTAATTTGCGTTCCACCATGAGAGCATCCGAGGAAGATAACGCTTGACCCAACTGCGCCCACAAACGGCTGATTTCATACCGGTCATCTGCCGAACCTATCTGCCCTACAATTCCCGCCACGTCTTGTGCAGGAAGTGTAACGGGAACTGGTTTCAACGAAACCCCACTGTTCAAATACAGCAAGTAATCCCGTTCCAACCTGAGGGTTAAATAACGCCCGTCAACCCCCATTTGTCGCGCCTGTCTCGGCGGCACATGGTTGACCCGTTTGAAAGCGCGCGAAAAAGTCTCTGCTGCTTTGAACTGGTAATCAACAGCAATATCAATAATCTTCTCGTCTGTCGCTAACAACCGCCGCGTCGCCTCACTCAAGCGGCGGCGCATTAAGTAGTCATAAGGCGTGTACCCTGATACGCGGCTGAACACACGGCTGAAGTGGAACAACGAAAACGAAACCGACCCGGCTATATCGGCCACCGTGATCTCATTCTGCAGGTGTGTTTCCACAAAGTCTATCGCCTGCAGCATCAGGGTAATATCAGTCCCATTACCGTCTCTCATTTGCCAGCGCTCGTAGTATCTGTCATACCGAACGAAATCTTCGTAGTGAGGAATCCCCTTCACCTGATGCAAATATTAGCTGTTGGTGTCGCCAGGGGTCTTAATCAGGATCATTCACCAGACATACCGGGATATGCACGTCAATAGCGGACTCGGCCAGATTATCAACCCCCTTGAATCGTTCATCATATGCCTGCATCCCGTACTCATACGATCCCGTATAGCCTGACTCCGGCATCCATTCCTGGTAGATCATTTTCTGCCAGTCGCCGTTGATTTGCTCACCCTCCAGGGTGAAAACTGCATACAAGGTCGGCGGCAGAACCTTAGCCACCATCTCCACCGGCACCGCATCGAGCTGGTAGACGGTCGCACCGACGAAGACCTCATACTCCCCCTTTACTTTGGTCTCCGGGTGGGAAATATGAACTTCGAACGCCTCACCTTGGGGGGCCAGAATACCTGTCAACTCCGGGCCTTTTTCGGCCATGTAAGCCATGAATCGCTCCCACAGCTTTCCGATCTCATTCCCTTCCGTCCAGGGATCGTTCTCAGCAATTGGATTGCCAAAAAAACTAAACCCAGCCAGCAGCATCCCCTCGCTCTCGATGATCTTCGGCTTCATATATCAACCCCACTTTTCCCAACCTCGCCGGTCTTTTCGGACCTCCTCATTTGGGCCAGCTTCTCACAAAGACCGGCGAGGTTGCTACTTACTTACCGCGCATTCTCAAAGACTGCGCTCCAATCAAACGTCGCCGAATCCTCCAGCCACTGCGGCCAATCGCGGCACCAATCGGGCACCGATACATCGCGCACCCTATCCGAACCCGGATAGTAAGGCTTGATATCTATTACTGGCGTCCCGTCCTCGGCATCAATATACGGAATCGATATCTTCCCGTTTTCATAATCGACGCGCAAGACAGAAACGGCCGTCACACAAATTGGATTCGGGCGTACCGGTGATCGTGTCGCAAAAATGCCCATCTCCTGCGGTGCATTTTTATACGGCTGTTCACAGGTCAGAATCGCGCGCGCTTCCTCATTATCAAGCAGATTCGCCCACCACAACACTGTCAGCGTGCTGAAACCGTCCAGCCCCGTCAAAGCCGGAACGTACTCCTTCTCCACTTCCAGGCTGAAACCATCCTCCGCAACGCGCACATGCCCAATCGGGGTCAAACTATATCCATGCTTCATTACCTTCACTCCTATAGTGATAACGTTATAGCCAATACAACTACGCTCACTATACAAGAAACGGCCGTCCCTTTCTTGATCAAGCCTGCTCTATTTCCCGCCCAATTCACCATCCCAAACCGCCAACTTGATCAATCTTGCTCTCCCGCCGAATGGTCCAATTCGGGAAAATTGGACCAAACTAGCTCCTCCATCCACCACGCAATCCTCAACCTCCGTTGATTTTAGAGTAAGTCCCCTGGTAACCCAACAAATGCTTACCTGCGAGTCTTGCGATACGCCTGCTGCGCCGCCCAACGCGTAATCGGCCCCAACAAACGGCCAGCAGTAAAAACCGGTCGATACCAACCAGGAATCACCAGCCGCTCCTGCTCCTTCTCAATTGCGCGCACAATCCGTTCTGCCGCATCCGCCGCATCCACATCCAAGCGCCGGTACCATTGCGGCTGCCCCTCAATTGGATGGCGGATCCCAACTCCAAAACTAGTTTCGCGGATCGCTCCCAGGATCACCAGCAGGCTGAAATGCCCAGCCTCTCTTAGTTCAATATCGATCGCACGGCTGAAAGCGTGCAGGGCGTGTTTGCTGGCGCTGTAAAGACTCATTCCCGGCGTAATCATCTCCCCGGCCACCGACCCAATATTGACCACGCCCCCAGGTAGATTCACAGGAAACAGGGGTAGAAGTTCGGCCGTTAGCTCCAGCGGCGCCACCGTATTTAACTGCAAGAGCTGCTGCACTTCCTCGCCTGAGAGCTGATCCAAACGGGAATGACTGCCCAGTCCGGCATTGTTTACAATCAAATCAAGCCGCCCTTCCTGCTCCTTAATCTCTTCGATCAGCCGCCCCCTCTCTGCCGCATCACTTAAATCACACACAAAAATGCGCGAATCCGTCGTCTGCAGCGCATCGCGCAGTCTATACAACTTTTCCGCGTTGCGCGCCACAAGCAGCAGCCGGCAGCCTTTTGCGTCTAGAGTCAGGGCTAACTCACGTCCCAAGCCCTTAGAAGCCCCGCTAAGTAACGCTGTACGGCCGTCTAGATTCATGTCAATTTTCTTCCCTCGCTGTTGATTGCAGGAAGCGCAACGATGCTTCCAATAGATATCTGGGCTGCCAACCCAGCTCCCTCCGAATCTTGTCTGAACTGTAATACTGATCTACATTAGAGGGCATGCCAAACCCTCCTCCTACATTCCACGAAGCATATCTTCCAACATCCTCAAATTCGCCCTCTTCTGCTCATTACGCAGCATCTTAGCCGCTGGCGTGAAATAATTATGGCTGCTGACAAAAGCAAGCTGCCCCTCCAACCACGGTTTCCAAGCGATCTCACGTCCCAGACCGGCCCACTCTTGGCGCAGCGCCTTACTTCGCGGCAAAAAATCGCGGCGACCAAAAGTGTCCAGATCCGCATCCGCCAATATCTCCTCCAAGCGCGTGCGCGGCGACTGCGGCAGCCGCGTAGCTATAATCATGCCCATAATCAAGTCAATCTCGCGACCCGCAAAACCAAAACCGGGCAGTACCTGGGCAGCTATCCGCGCCCCTGCGATCTCATGATTCGTATTGGTCTGCACAAAGCCAATATCATGAAAAGCAGCGGCTGTTTCCAGAAGTCGCATCTCTTCCTCATCCACCCCACTATGTATCGCCAATCGTGCGCAGCCAGGAATGACATCCTCCTCCGTATGCCACAGGTTATGGTACGTCAAATTTGAGGGCAGCTCCTCTCGCAATCGCCCCAAACTGTAAGCTATGGCCCCCCCATAATCTGGCTTTCCATTCACAAACAGCCTCCTGCATTCGACCAACAAAACGCACCCACAGACGAAACATCGTCAGCTAGTATAACATACCTGCCCAGCATCCTTGCCCCCACCATATTTTTCCCCGCCCATTCAAAGTCAAAAGAATTAAAATCTGCCTGCGGCAACGGTGGCCCTGGCTCCACATTTGGCAGGAACACCCATGAAGCCCCATGGTCAATCCGCGCAGCCGCTGGCAGACTGTGCCATAACCTACCTTCAACCCATGCACCGGCGACGAAATTCAGCTATGATCACCGCTATTACATCAAGCTATCCAAGGTGCATTTGTGAACGACATTAACGAGAAAACTGAAACAGCCCCGGAAGAAAAACTCGATTTCAAACGCATATTCCCGATCTTTGTCATCGTCCTCATCGATCTCATGGGCCTGACCATCATCATTCCCCTGCTGCCCCTATACGCCGCCTCCTACGGCGCCAGTCCTGCCATGATCGGTGCCTTGGGCGCCACTTATCCTCTGCTGCAGTTCGCCGCCGCGCCCATTTTAGGCCGCCTCTCCGACCGTTACGGCCGTAAACCCGTCCTCGTCATCAGTCAAATCGGCACCTTTATTGGCTTCATCCTGCTTGGCTTGGCCAACGCCCTACCCATCCTCTTCCTTTCCCGGGCCATCGACGGCATCTCCGGCGGCAACATCGCCACCGCCCAAGCTGCGATCACCGACAGCACCAGCGAAAAAACGCGCACCCAAGGCCTCGGCCTCATCGGCGCCGCCTTTGGTCTCGGCTTCATCATCGGTCCCGTCATCGCCTTCATCGCCTTGGCCGTCAGCAATAATAACTACTCCTGGCCCGCCTACCTCGCCGCTGCCTTTTCTCTGGCCTCCATCCTGCTCACCGCCTTCTGGTTCAAAGAAACCCTGCCCAAAGAACAGCGCGGCGGCGCATCAGACCGTCCTGGCTTCTCCTTCCGCTCCCTGTTCAGCGCCCTCAAACATCCCGCCGTCGGTCTGCTTCTGCTGCTCATTTTCGCCCAGCAGTTAGCCTTTGGCGGATTCGAGCAGCTCCTGGCCCTCTTTACCCTGACCAATCTAGGCTTGAACGCCTCCGGCAATACCATCATCTTTGTCTACGTCGGCATCATCGTCGTTGCCGTCCAGGGCTATTTCATCGGCCGTTGGAGCCGCCGCTTTGGCGACCGGCGTCTCGTCTACGGCGGGTTGGCCCTCCTGGCTGCCGGTCTGATCCTGCTTGCCTTCACCCCCCAACGCGCCGTGCCCTGGTATTCAGAGGCAGAGCTTACCTCTGAACTTAATTCGGGCCGCCAGCTCCCCGGAGAAATGCCAACCACTGAAAACCTTTCCATCGACATCCCCGAAGACTCCAGTCGCGGCTGGTTGGGCATCGCCTGGATACTCGTGGCCATGGTCCCGCTCTCTATTGGCGGCGGTATCTTGCAGCCGGCTATCAATTCTCTAATCACCAAGCGCGTCGGACCGGAAGAAGTCGGCGGCATGCTCGGTATCTCCGTCTCCTTCCTCAGCGCCGCCAACGCCTTTGCCCCGCTCATCGGTGGCGCCTTATTCCAGCTTTTCAGCCCCCGTGCCCCTTTCCTTTTTGGCGGCATCGTTATGGCCCTGCTGCTTGCTCTGGCCGTCTGGAAACTAGGCGCCGGTCAAGAAGAATCCGCCGCCCCCGGTCTCGCCCGCGGCGGCGGGCATTAAACCAAGCGCCGAAACCTACTTCTTGACTATTCTTCAAGATGAAATCTGGAATCAGATTCCCATGGAATTCTGAGGAAAAGCAGGACCAAATCACAAATTCTTCAAGGATTTAGCGCGTCAATTGAGCCAGCCCTCCGCTTTCGCCATAGTCCTCATGGGCAGCCACGCGGGTAGCCATCTCATCGACTCCCATCTCGTCGTCGTCAGCGATATTTCCCCCTCCGAAGTCGAAGCCGCTTTCACCAAACCCGAAATCGCCGTCGAAACGATCCAGGGTCTGCGCAGCGGGCAGCCGCTTCTCGATTTAAAATGTAATTACCAGGCCCTCCAGCGGCGCACCCTCCGCGTCCTTCTGCGTCTTCCTCTCTGCGCAACTCTGCCTAACTTCCCTACTCACCATTCAAAACAAAGCGATCAAGAGCCTCCGCCACACCGCCATGGTCGTTGCTCACCGTCACATAATCGGACGCAGCTTTCAGCTTGGGATCAGCATTCCCCACCGCCACTCCAATACCGGCCATCTCCAGCATCTCAAGATCATTCGTACCGTCACCCATGGCCAGCATCGCCTGCGGCGCAATCCCCAACCGCTGCAAGAGCCAACCCACCCCGGCCCCTTTACAGATCCCCTGCGGCATAATTTCCACATATTCCGGTACCGCCTGGTAGACCTTCCCCCTATGGCCAAAACGTCGCTCGATATCCTTGCGCCTGGCCTGCAAATCCTCTTTATCACCGATGAGCAGCTTGTTAATCCGCAGCTCCTCCGCTCGGCCTGCCATTGGCCCCAAAACTCGTGCATCAGGTTCGCGATATTTTTCATGGATGGGGTCGTTATAGCTATCATATTGCGGCGTCAGCAGGCCATCCCGGTTGTAGGCAATAGTGGGGAGTCCCTGATACTCCAGATAAGCCAACGCATCGTCAACCAAATCATAATCAAGCGTGATCTCGCGCAGCACGGTGCCATCGGCTTCGCAAATGACCAATCCCTGTGAAAACACTCCGGGCAAAGTTAAGCCCAACTCGGCGATTACATCCACGGCCGCCCACGGCGTCTTCCCCGTCGCCAGAATCACGCCCACACCCGACGCCCGAACGCGCGCTATGGCCTCAACATTCCGTGCCGGCAAGTGCCCATCACTCTCCAACAAAGTGCCATCCAAATCCAACGCCACCAACTCAATCACGATCCAATTCCTTATCAGCGCCTCTTATCGTCCTTTCGTAGCGCCGCAATCTTAGCGGCACATGGACCGCAGTTCCATACACTCCCCCACTCGCAACGCACTACTCGCCATTCCCCATACAATAATCAATTAACCGCCGCACAAAATCCGCCGTTGGATAAGGTTTACCATCATGCTTCCAACGCGGAATCTCGATTCGTTTTTCCCCTGGTGCACGCGGAAACAGCGGTCCTTCCACCTGCAAGTCAGCATAAGACTCACCGGGCTGGGGAATAATATAATGAACGATAAACTGTTTATTGGAGGAGATGATATCCAACATCCGTCTCTTTTGAGGATCATCCACGAAACCCTGTTCAGGAACACCAACAATCGTTTCCCTGACTTTCCAATAATACGGCTTGCCGCGCACATTTACCTTGCGCAAACCTTTCTTGCGTACAGCCATATGTGATCGATCTTACGCCATTTTATAAGGCGGGCAACCCGCTTGATTTAGCAACGATCCAGCCGCTGCGCATGCGCTAGAGGTAGGGTTCCCGTCCCACCTCCTGGAAACCAATCGTGGCAGACCTCCTGGACATCTTGGGGCAGCGTCAACTCCATGGCGAGTGCATCTGTCAGAGAGCAATATCCCATCAGCAAACACAGCATGGTTGCCTATATCAGTCACAATCTCACCCTGTCTGAACTCGGCAAATGCGCGCCCGATCTCCTCCATATACGTCAACTCCGGCCCAATCTCTACATTCGCGACTACCAGCGACACCTAATCACCTTCTCTCCAGTAGGATGGTTTGTTAAAGCGTCTCGCCAATCAGAACGATTCATCAATTCTTATTCATCATCCCACAACGATGCATCCGCCAAGCGCTGGAGCATGTCGTCCTGCACATACTCCTGCCACAATTCGGCAGCAATCTCCTGGGCGTCACAGCGTACTCCTTGTCCACGGAAATAGTCACACACACGCTTCACGTCTCGTTCAAAAATGAACCACGCATCGGGATTGGAACGGCTGCCTACCGCATGCGTACCCATATCCACCCGGCTGTTGGCCATCTGCGGAAAGTCAATCAGCGTAATCGCACCCTGCCAGTAAAGGATATTGTACGCCGACAGATCCCCGTGGATACGGCCGAGCTGCAGCATCAAAGCCACATTCTCCAGGATCCCGTTGAATAAGGGCCACAGCTCATCTGGATCCAGATTTATCTCATTCAAGGCCGGAGCCGCCCCCGAACCATCCCCAACATAGGACATCAATATGGCATTTTCACCTGCCGCGAAAGCGTAAGGCACATCGGCCCCTGCATCGTACAGCAGCTCCAAGGCCTTATACTCATGCATCAGCCACGATGTATGCGCCACCTGCTGCCCAAAGGCCGTCTTCTTACCCAGCGCACGCATCACGCGCGTATCACTGCCCTTAACCGGTGTGCCATTTGCGGTCAGCGTTGTCCGCCCCTGGCGGTATAGTTGATCGTTGCGCAGATTGCGGAACATGCGCGGGCGATACACCTTCGCCGCCAGCCATTTCTCACCCGTTGCCGGATGCGCCCGGCAGCGATATACATTGGCCTCCTTACCCCCCTTGACCAGAGCCTCAACATCACTGATCAACTCCTGGTCGTAGAACGGCCGTAACGAATCCATCAACCAAACCGACTCATGCTTCGACGGCTTGTAGCTCGTCTTGAACCCTCCTTCCAGGCCAATCGCCTCCGCCGCGTTAGCGACAATCTCTTCCTCCGTTCTTTTTGGTTTGAAATCTACTTTCGTCCGGCGCCGCCGCCTTGCCCGGCGGTCCATATAGATTGGATTATATTGATCTTCATAAGCCTCGTACTGCTCAAGATTCTCGTACTTTGAACGCATTTTGATTTGCTTATCCTCATTGGTAATCACCCAGGGCAGCTCTAACTGCAGGGCGTTTTATTGAACTGTTTCAATTGGCAGGAATCTAAACCTGCCGCTTTCCATCGGTTTTTGGCGACTCCGGGCAGCGCCGCATGAGGATCGACTTAATCTTTTGCCGCAGAATGAAGCTTGAGATTCAACCTCAAGACAAACATTCAGGCAGCCGAAATAACTCTGGTCGTTTTTCGGCCGAATCTGGGGCGTTTATAATTGGAATATAGGGGATTTACATAGGAAGGAAACCTAAAGACGCCCAGAAACAGTCGCACGACGCTGCACGGATTTGATGACAAGTTCACAATATACTTTTTGCATCCAAAATCTCCTTTCGCCGCCGGCCTCACCCTTTCGGCTGATTCTCCAGCAGCAGCAACGTCCGTTCGTGTCGGACACCTTTAGTCAGTCGATCATATCAACCGCGAACCAGTCTACCATAGGCCGAACCCTAATGTCAAGCAAACAAAAATCCGTTCCACTGACCCTCAAATCATACCCCGCGCGCCCAAACGCCAGCGCACCCTGGCGATCGTGAATGGCACTATCTCTGCTGGAAAGCTACCATCCTGACGCAGGACACGAACTGCCTCCTTCATCGTTGCTCCGGAACCAATATAATCATCCAACAGCAAAATCGCCTTGTGCGGAGGGGTCGCACCGGGCCTAATCAAAGGGCTGGCCAAACCCATCTTTCCAGCGACATTGTTGCGCCGTTGATCATTGTTGAGCAGCTCACCTTGGCGAGCGAGTGGATTTTCCAGCCAAGTTAAAAGTGAACCATAAGCCTTGACCCCCAAGATTTCGGCAACTTTGTCCGCCATCATGGTCCTCTGCTCCCACGTTCTAGAGGGCACCACAAGCACCGCAGCAAAACTGACCTCACTTTTTAACTTCAGAACGACGGTGGTCACACGATCGAGAAGTTCCGGGGCAAACCCACTGCCAACCGCCGGGCGGGACCGATTCTTCATAAACTGAACAAACAATGGATCATGGCGCTCTCCCTTCAGCACCGTCAAACCCTTGGACATAAGCGGACGACGAGTAGCGGCGATTGGAACATCTCGCTGATTCAACCAGCTTTGAGCCTGACCACCAACGGGCAGTGTCTCCAGAAAGGATGATGGCTGGCACTGCCCACAGCGACCACACTTAGGCGCATCCAACTCCCCCAATGCTCGTCGCAGAGTCTGCATCAAACAATCCACATCACCGCCGGCATACTTCAGCATCGCCTCCAATTCCTGGCTGCGTACTTGGTACTGTCGTTCATAGCGTGTCAATTCTGGTTGGGAATGCTTTTCCGTACGCACATATACTTGCTTACGGTCCAGAAGACGTTTTTCTACAAAACCCTGTTCGCCAAGTTCAGCCATGATCACCGTCACCCTGGTAGGGTGCAAACCTGTCATAACCCTTATCGCTGACAAATTAGGCCATACTCCCTCATCATCAGGGTGTACTTGTTGTAATGTCTTTAAGAAATCCTCTGTGGTTGGCTGAGCGGATCGGATGAAATGATCTTGAACGCGGCGATCTTGCCCATCAAAAAGTAACAGTCCTTCAGCGGGAAGTCCATCCCGCCCACAGCGACCCACTTCCTGGTAGTAAGCCGTAATCGATCCGGGCACATCCACATGAATGATAAAACGGACATCTTCCTTATCAATTCCCATGCCCAGGGCGTTGGTAGCGGCAATGGCCTTGTGACTTCCGGACATAAAAGCACTTTGTAAAGCTCGTTTGCGCTCCGGGTCTATTCCCGCGTGGTAGGCAACCACATCATGCCCGACCTGGCTGAGATATTCGGCGCCAATCTCTGTCTGCTCACGGGTAGCACAGTACAAGATGCCATGGCCGGCGATCTGACTCAAAAGGCTGGACAACCGCTCTAGCTTCTCGGCCTGCCCATGTACTGGAATGACACTCAAACGAATGTTTGGCCGGTCCATCGACATGCGCATGACGCGGATCGCCTGCTCATCAGATACCCCTAGCTGCAAAGCGATATCTCGCTCAACGCGCTCATTTGCCGTCGCCGTCAAACCCAGCACACGTAGATTCGAGTTCTTGCTGTAGAAATCAGAGATTGCATTCACAATTTGCCGGTAAGACGGCCGAAAATCATGCCCCCATGTTGAAATACAATGGGCTTCATCCACGACAATCAGGGCCACATTCAACGACCCTAAAAAATTGTATATGGACAAATTGTCCAGCTTCTCCGGGGCAATAAAAAGAATGCGAATCTCATTATTGCTCGCCGCCAACATCGCGGCCTCATTTTCCGCTTGCGATTGATCCGAATTGATACTGGCAGCCTGAATATGGAAGCGGTGATTAAGCTGCTGAATTTGGTCGCGCATGAGGGCCAGCAGCGGAGAGATGACCAAAGTGATGCCTTCAAAAAGCAGTGCCGGAAGCTGGTAGATCAGCGATTTCCCATAGCCGGTCGGTTGAATGCAAAGCAAACGCCGCTCTTCAAGCAGCAACCTTATAGAATCCTCCTGACCCGGACGAAAACTGTCAAGTCCGAATCGACGGTTTAGTAAGTCCTGTAGATCAACTTGAGCTATTGATGGTTCCATTCCAGCCCCCATTGCCAATAATCTGTGCCTGGTCAATTAAACCAATAACCACACAATGAACTTTCGCCCAGATCAGCCAAGCATCGGGGCCAATTGACTTGTTTCTTCCGCCGGCTCCGGCGTTGATTCCGGTGTTTGCGTTGGCTCCAGCGTGGGCGTCGGCGAAGGTCCCTGCGTCGGCGTTGGCGGCACCAATGGATCTAGTTCTGTCACCCGGATCACCGTCATCGTCAAGGCGATCTCGTCGATGATCCCTTCCCCCACAAGCTGCTCCCCAATCGCTTCCTGCAGTTCCTGCACCGCAACATAACTGACCCCATGACTTGAACGGGCAATGATACCAAGGGCCACCTTACCATCAGACAATTCTTCAATCGTCAATTCCGCCAACCGCGCATCGGCTATCTCCAGCAGCTTCTGCTCCACCACCTCATGAATGCGATTGCGCTCTGCCTGCTGCTGCGTCAGATAATAACTGGAGATGATCAGCAGCCCCGCAACCAGCAGCAGGGCCACGGCTGCGACCCGCGCACTGCGCGCGCGCACCTGCTGGCGCTCTTTCTGGGAGGCTGCGGGCCGGAAACCCAATATCAGAAATACCAACGCCGTAGCTGAAGCGATGGCCACAAGGTTGGTAATGAACAAGAGCAGCGCGCCCATTGATTCAACGTAATACCCTGCCGTAAAGGTGACGCCCACCGTGGCCAGCGGTGGCACTAACGCAGCCGCAATCGCTACGCCCGGCAGTGCGCCCGCTGCATTGGACCGGCTTAAGGCAAAGGCTCCCGCCATACCTGAAAACAGGGCAATGGCCAGATCGAGCAATGAAGGTTGGGTCCGCGCCAACAGCTCAGCCGTCAAAGGTTTGTTTATCTGGTAAATACCAACGATCATGCCCACCAGAATGGCCAAGAGCACACCACGTAGAACCGCGCCCAGTGCCAGTCGCAGAAAACGAGTATCACCCAAAACCGTTGACAAACCTGTGCCTACGATGGGCGACATCAAAGGCGCGACAAGCATCGCCCCAATGACCACCGCCGCGCTGTTGGCCATCAATCCCAGCCCAGCTATAACCGCTGCCAGGGATATCAAGATGTAGTAATCGATATTTGGCCGCGCCGCGCGCCGGATGCGCACATAAGCATCCGTGCGATCTTTGACATTTAGCCGCGGCAATATCGCTTGCAGCCTCCAGGAAATCGTGCCGAAAAGGTGCGTGAGGCGGCTTTTTGGCTCGCGCATGACCACTATCGGCTTTTTGCTGAACCGCACAACCTCGTCAGGGATATTGCCAAAAAGTATCTTATCAACCGAGCTTTCACGGCTGGCGCCAATGACCACGATGTCATGTTCTTTTGCCGCCTCACGGATACCATCCGTAATGTTTGCAGCCGTAATCAAAGTGGACTTGATAAGATCTTGGCCATCGATATACTCTATTGACTGGCGTAGTCGATGGTGGCCGAGTGCCTCTTCATTCTCCCCCTGGCCTTCCGGCGCAATATAGAGCGCCTCGATCTGCACCTCAGGCGCCAGCGACATCAGCGTGCTCAGGGCATAAACAGTGTTGGGACCGCCAGACGTCGGCACGAGGATGCTCCTAATACCGTGATCATGCAGCTGATCCCATTGATCGTCCCCACGCACACCGGCCACAGCACAGGGGCAACGGCTCAAGTTATGCTTAATCGGGTCGCCAACATCATCCACGAGCACGTCGATATCCCAATCATGAATAAAACGATTGACCTCACGCTCATATTCGGCAACAGTAACCATGAAAGGGTAGACCGCGACCTTTCCCTCGTTAACTTCTGCAGCTTGGCGCATCACTTCCCGCGCCTCCTGCCGTTTTTTTTCATTGTCTTCGGAAATAGCGACAGCCAGCAGGACATTGCCCATACCTGCCTTGGCCAGCAGCAGCGCCAATTGCCACGTTTTGGCTAGAACCAATTCGGAAGAATGGGGCAACAGCACATGCCACATCGTATTCTTTGCGGGTAGTGTCCCCTCTAAGATCTTCACGTCTCTTTCCCTTCCAGGATGCGCCAGCCTCGCCGCTCAGCTTCATCCCCCATTTCCTGGTCTGGATAAACGGCAACAGGCGATTTGGCCAGAAGCATCATCGGCAGATCGGCGACTGTGTCCCCGTAAGCAGCTAGAATACGGCCGTCACGCAAAAAAGGTTCAAGCTGCTCCGCCTTCCTTTCCCCCAAATTCAACGGACCCGCAACCTCCCCGCTAAACACACCCTCATCATAGAGCAGCGGCGTGCCGATCCCTTCCACCCCTTCCATTTTACTTAGCAGCGCTTCCACTATCGGTTCAAACTGGCCCGTAATGATGATCACCCGCCGCCCCTGGTCCCTATGCGCCAGCAGCTCATCGACGACAAGCCGCCGCCGTCCAGGCCACAGGCAGACATCAACCACAAACTCACCCATCTGCGCCATTTCTTCGCTCGAATAACCGCGGAACAATCGCAATTGATCAAGAATCCAATTCGTTTTCATCGACTGGCGGCTGATCAACCCCAGCTTGAACAGAGCATAACGCGGCATTTTACGCAGGAAGAACCTTTTATAGGACTGCTCTCGCCCTTCGGCGATTAGAAAGTCGCGCATCCCTTCCCACGCCACACCCGCCGCAAGGGTCCCTTCCAGATCGGAAACCACCGTCTCGACACTATTTCCCGCAGGCGCAAACAGCAAACTGGCGTTAGTCATCTTCAATCCATCGCAAATGAAAATTCCACCAGCTAAGGATAAGTCCGATCCATTCCATAAGCAAGTATGATTTGGTCGGGGCGTGACGGTTGGGTATATCCTCACAGGGAACCCAGCACCTCACTCACTTAGCGTATCCCCATTCGCCAATAACTATTCGCGAATTCACCATTTCACCAATTTTGCGCTCCTGCCCCATGTCAAAATAGCCAGTTGGCTATCGGCTTTCCAGCAGCTAGTTCAAAGTCCCAACATACCCCCCATCAACCCGAATATTCGCCCCATGAATATAACTGGCCAGAGGACTGCCCAAAAACACCACCACATTGGCGATTTCATCAACCTCACCCACCCGTTTAAAAGGAAAACCGCCATCCATCATGCCATTCATCGCCGCCCTCGCCTCCGTCTCGTCCGCGGCTATATTATTTTCGATAAACATCCGCCCCGTTTCCGGCGTAAAAATAGCGCCTGGACTGACTGTATTAATCGTCACATTATCATTGCTCATCCCCTGCGCCAGCGTCAGACCAAGATTATTGACCGCCGCCTTCGTGGTGGAATAAACCGCCATCCCCGGTGACGGCCTTACCGCCGCCGCGCTGGATATATTGATGATCCGCCCCCAGCCCTGTTCCTGCATCGTTGGTAGTACTTTCTGCATCAGCCGCACCATCGACAGCACATTGATATTAAAACTATTCAACCATTCCGCCGCCGGCGCTTCCATATCACTTTGATGTCCCCCACCGGCAGCGTTATTGACCAGGATGTCCACGCCGCCCAGTTCGGCCGTTATCTGGGTCAATACCTTTTCAACATCCTCATCCTTTGATAGGTCGCCAACCGCGACCATTGCCTCCCCTCCTGCTGCCCGGATGCCCGCAGCTACCTGCTCCGCAGCCTTTTGGCGCCGGCCGTTAATCACCACGATCGCCCCCTCTTCTGCGAATAAACGCGCGATGCCCGCCCCAATTCCGCCCGTACTGCCCGTTACCAGAACACGTTTATTACTTAACTGTAAGTCCATTTCTTCTCCCTATTTAATTGTTGATTGAAAAGCTCTTAGAGCCAGGCCCATGCCCGCTGCGGCAAAAGCCAAAATGACGATAAAACAGATCCACATAGGAATCACAACGCTGTTGGCGACAGCGGCAGCAGGGGCCATGGTGATCGTCCGCAGCCCGGTCACCACATAGGTTGTCGGATTGAACAAGGCGCCTACGCGCATCCACGTTGGCAGCGTGGCCAGTGGATAAAGCGAATTGCTCCAGAACAGCAGCGGCAGTTGCAGCATGAAGATCATCATGTGATACCCTTCCGAACTGTCTGTTTTCGAAGCCACAGCCAAAGCAATGCCCGAAAATCCTATGCCATAACCGGCGATCAGCACAAAGCCGCCTAGCCAGCCCAACGGATTAGAGCTTAACCTGGCGCCCATCAAAATACCGACGATCATGATGATGATCGATTGAATCAACACCTTGCTCGTAATACTCAGAGCGTTGCCCATTAAGATGCTCAATCGCGGAATGGGAGCAACCAGATATTCCTTTACAATCCCAATAATGCGCTCGTTGAGCCAGGTAGAACCGCCACCAATCGCGCCGCCGACAGCCGTAAGGGCGACGATGCCCGGCAAAACAAACGTCATATACCCATCGCCTGCGCCAGGTCCAACCGCGCCCATCAAACTGCGCATGCCAACGCCAAATAAAACCACCCACAGGATGGGCTGGAACAGCATGCCCACAATTTCCTCGCTGTGCACGAGGGATTTCTTCATCTGTTTTTGCCATAATATGAATGACGCGCTCATTATTACTATCTCCTAGATCCAAAATTCAGATCGTTAATTCATTCGAAAAGGGCAAGATACAATCTTACCCTACCCTGGCTTTATCAATTTCAAGATCGCATGGGGTCTTGTCATTCCGGCGCAGAGCCTGCTCCCGCGAAGGCGTGGAGCAGGAATCCATCTTTGCCCTCCGCCATTACTTGTCACGTAGTTGCCGGCCCGTATATTTGAGAAAAACATCCCCTAAGGTCGGCTTCGCCAGGGAAATATCTTCGATATGGAATCCTGCAGCCTGCGATGCTTCGACGATAGCCATCAGGCGACCGCTTCCTTGTCCAACCCCTATTTGTGTTAATCCATCGCCTACCTCAACATATTCCACGAAGGGCAGCGCTTGGATTTGTGCCACGAACGCATCGTGGCTGCCCGATCCTTCAACATAGAAAACGTCAGCCCCCATCTCGTCGATCAGATCCTGCGGCGACCCCTCGACGACCAGTTTCCCGTTATCAATAATCCCTACCTTGTCCGCCAATGCTTGCGCCTCATCCATGTAATGGGTCGTCAGCAGCAGCGTGATATTACTGTTGGCCTGCAAGTTGCGAATATATTCCCAGATATTGGCCCTGTTTTGCGGATCAAGACCCTGTGTCGGTTCATCTAAGAACAGGACGTCAGGATTGGTCATCAATCCCCGCGCCAGCTCCAAACGACGTTTCATCCCCCCAGAATACGTATCGGTCCGCCGGTCGGCTGCATCCTGAAGCTCAACCAATTGCAGCAGTTCCTCAATCGCCTCCTGACGTTTAAGCTTGGGCATATTGTAGAGACGGCCGTGAAAGTCCAAAGATTCCCGCCCTGTCAGATCTGGATCAAGCACGATTTCCTGAAAAGTCACCCCAATCCTTGATCGCACCGCACCTGCCTCTTTTACAACGTCATGACCAGCGACAACTGCCCGCCCCTCAGTTGGTTGCAGCAGCGTAGTAAGCATCGAAACAGTCGTTGTTTTTCCGGCGCCGTTGGGACCCAGAAGCGCGTATATGCTGTTCGTGGCAATGAGCAGATCCAAACCATCCACGGCCTGCACATCCTCGCTGAAACGTTTTGATAATCCTTCAGCAACAATGGTGTTCTTGTTATTCTTATTCATACTCACTCCTTTTTTGGACAGCGTTAACCGCCCTGCCCAGCCACCAATTCCCGGCAGTTGCTTTTCAATAATTAATCTGTCGTCTGTCTACTTCTGGCGTCCAATAGAGCCTGGCATTCTGAGAATCCCCACAACGAAGACGCTTTTCTATTGACTATGATTTGCCTAAACCAGTGATGGTTTTATCCAGCCACTTGATTTCACTCTCATAAAACCGCCACAGATATTCAATCCCTGGATGGATCTCACGCATCTCTTCCGGCACGGCATCCATCGCTTCAAAATGTAGAACGATCTTCCGTCGCCGCTGCAGCAGCAGCTCGACCGCCTCCTCAACCGCAAGTAGTTCCAAATAATTTAGCCCCACCGCGCTGGGAAATTCTGGCGCCCCGTAAGCCGCCAGGCTCTCACGCAGTATCTTCTGGAACGCTTCTTCCCCCGCTTCCGTTATCGAAAACACGCGCCGCGATGGCCGGTTCCCTTCCTGCTCTTCACGGTAAGTAACCCAGCCATCTCGTTCCATCTTATGCAGCAATTTATAAGCATTCGGCTTGGTCAATCTGATCGACAGTCCCGCGTTGTGGCCCAACATCTCGTTAAGTTGGTAGCCGTGCATCTCATGATCGCGCAGCAAGCCAAGTAATATCAGTTTCTTTTCCATTAAACTTCCTTTCACTTAGTCACTAGTGACTATTCACAGGTGATTATATACTTATCACCGCCAACTGTCAAGCCATCATACCCACAGTTTATGTTATAATCTGTGGGCTCTTCCCTGGTAGCCATCATCGTCAAACCAACAGGCTTTGACCCATCTTTCTAACTATCGAAGCTGCCTGGAATATTCTGTCATAGAAAACGACCCAACCCCAACGGAGGTCATAATGCCAAGACTACGAACATACGCCATCTGGATTCTCTCAATCACCATTCTAACCACTCTTTTCGCCGCGGCTGCCTTCGCCCAGGATACCCCATCAGATCCCCCCGCCGATCCCGCAGCACTCCCTTCCGCGGGCAGCCCGTCTGCGGCCCAAAATAACAGGGAAGGCTTAACCGCCCTTGGTGACTGGTCCCTGCTCACCTATCAAAAGCTTGTCGGCCAAAACTGGGACGTTTTTGTCCACGATGTATCCGGAGCCCGGCGTCTCACCTACTCCACCGCCGACGACCAGCATCCCAGCCTCGATCGCGGCACGCGCCGTGTCGCCTTTGTGTCCGATCGTTTTGGCGATTTTGATCTCTTCCTGGTCCGCGCCAATGGCACCGCCCTGCAGCGCATATTAGACACCAAAGACACTATCGCCTTTCCCGCCTGGTCCCCCGACGGCCGAACCATCGCTATCCAAGCCAGAATTAATGGCCAATACGAGATTTATCTCGTCAATGACAACGGCAGCAATCCCCGCCGGCTCACCAACAATATCGCTTTTGACGGCATGCCTGCCTGGTCGCCTGATGGTAGTAAACTGGCCTTCGCCTCCGACCGTTCCGGCAGCTACCGCATCTACGTCATGAACGCCGACGGCGGCGCCGTACAGAGAATGTCCTCCTATCCCCTCAGCCTCCATCCTACCTGGTCACCAGACGGCGTGTCCATCGCCTTTGACGCCGACGTCGACGGTGACGGTTGGCAGGAACTGGCCATCGTCGATGCCAACGGGAAAAATGAGCGCATGATCTACAATCCCGCCGGCGCCAATGTGACCGCCTGGGCCGGCAGTTGGGCTCCCGATAAATCCTCATTGGCCTTCAACGAAATAACAGCCGAACAGCAGAACGGGCAGTGGGTCTGGAACAAAGCCGTGATTCGTCAATGGAATCCCACCTCTGGGTCCGTCGATCTCATTCCCGGAGGAAAAGAGTGGTATGTGAACTGGGAAAGCTCCGACGACATAGCGCCCATCACCGACCTTGGCCATCTGCCCGCTTATTCAAAAGCGGAAAACTTCACCCTCAACTGGTCTGGCGTCGATCAAGGCGGGTCCGGCCTTAAATCCTACGCTTTGTACAGCAATGATGGCAGCGGTTGGCGCACCTATTGGGGCAATACAAGTGCTACCCAGGCCCCTTTCCCCGCCGTGCCGGGTCAAACCGTTGAATTTCTCGTTCGCGCAAAGGACAATGCGTTCAACCAGGGCGCGTGGGCGCAGCAGAATATAGAACGGACCACCTTCTACGTTTCCAAGGTTGCCGGCAGTATCAGCGACAATCGCGGCGCACCCCTTTGGAGCGTGCCTATCACCTCCGCACCCGCCATGTCCACAGCCCCCGTTGTATCCAACTGGCAGGGCAATTTCGCAGGATACACCTTTGCTGAAAAGGACTACACCATCTCGATCAATGAGCCCAATTTCAAGGCCATGCCCAATACAACAGTCATGTCCGGTAGGGAGTACATTCGCGATATTTACCTGCTGCCCACCGATTCGCGCATCAAAAATGGGACCTTTGAAAGCAGCTCCGTCCGACCCGATTTTTGGACCACCGCTGGCACGCTCCCGCAAGCCATCAGCAGCGATGACGCTGCAACCGGACGTTACGCCGTCCGTCTCGGGCAAGCGCCGGCTTCCCTGGCACAGGTCGGTCTGCAAAATGCAGGTGCAGCTTCCATATCACAGGTAGTCACCATCCCGGCCGGCATGCAGGGACCAACCCTCAGCTATATGGTTCGCTCTGGCGGAGCCCCTCCTTCAGGAAACTCCGGCCTGCGCGTGCGCATTGATCCGCCTACACAAGCCGCTGCTACCGTTATCAACACCACCGCCGCCGATGAATGGGCAATGAAATGGATCGATATGGCCCCCTGGCTCGGAAAAGAAGTGACCGTTACTTTTGAATTGGTCCAAAACGCGGGTGATCCGGCCCAGACCATCTTTCTAGATGATATCAGCCTCGGTTCCATCAATCCCAACCTCTGGGTATTCCTCACCTCAGGCCCGGGAACCGCCGTACCTGGTGAAATCGTTTCCATCACCCTCGATTACGGCAATCATGGACCGCTTCCGGCCCCAAGCAGCGTCGTCGAACTCGCCCTACCCCCGGAGATCTTCCTGGTCTCAGCCACACCGCCCTATTCAGTCAAAAACAATGTGCTGCGCTGGGAGGTGGGTGATTTGCAGCCCAACGGCGCCGACCGCCGTTTGCAAATCCAAGTCTCCCCTGCCACGCGCGAGGAAAGCAACCTCACCGTAAAAGCCTTCGTGCATACCGCAGCTGAAGAAGCACATCTGCGCGACAACACCTCGCAGACCAGCTTTCAGGTGATCAAGAACCTCTATATGCCCTTAACCGCCGGCAGCTAAAAAAGCCGATCAGACCCGGTCACCAATGTGACCGGGTCACCCCCTCCCACCCTCACATTCGCCCGCACACTGCCTCCTGCTAACTGCTTACTGCTTACCACTCACTGCTTACCCACTTGCTAGCGCCTCAGAACCATCTCATCGATCACCACATTCGCGCGTGTAATGAACCGCGCTGTAAGCTGATTTTCCGACACCTCCACCAGCAGCGCGCCGTAGTCATCATTGAACCGCGCCTGGCTGCCGGCAGCAGTCTCAGCATCGAAGGCATAAATACCGCCACCACCTAGCCCATTGACCAGATAAGGAATATTGTCAATACTCAACCGTTCATAGAGGTGCGCATGCCCTGATAACACCAGATCGGCCCCCCATTGGGCGAATGGCCAGCGCATGACCGGGACCTCTTTCGCCTCCATCGAGACATAGGGCGCCGCATGGAAATAGACAACCTGCCAGGCAGAGGTGGATCCCGCCATGACCTCGCGCAGCCATTCCGCCTGGCGCGAAGACGCACCGATGCCATCCGGTTCGCGCCAGTCGCTGTTTATGGCCAAGAAATGCACATCCCCCCGCACAAAATCGTAGTATCGCTCATTGCCAGGCAGCTCGAAATAATCGAGATACGGCCGTCCGATGCCGGTGGTCATGTCATGGTTGCCCAACGTGGGGAAAAAGCGTGCCTCATCGATGAAACGGCCGTAATGCTGCGTGATATTCCCCGCGATCGTCCCCGCCGCCCCATCCGGATAATTGTTGTCGCCCACCGTAAGCACCAGGTCAGGATCCCACCTGTTGACCAAGTCCGCCACCTCCTGTGAACCCACACCTGTGGTCCCATAATCGCCGATCACAGCAAACGACAGCAGCTGCGGCTGCTCAGTTGCCGTCGGCGGCGCCAATGTTGGAGACGCCGGCGGCGCCAATGTTGGAGACGCCGGCGGCAGCCTGGTTGGCGGCAGCGGCGTGCTGGACGCCGTCTCCGTGACCTTTGCTGAAGAATCGGTTGTCGGCACCATCGTGCTGCTAGGCTCAGGAACGGCCGTCGCCGCGTCTGGCGCCACCACTGCCCCTACTGCCGCTTTTCCCAAATCAACAGGCGTCACATCCTGTCCGCGGCAGGCAGCAAGAAACAAGAAAACAAACAGCAAAGAGCATAATTTCGCGAATATTGCCAATTTACGCGTGCGGCGCTTGAATACCAGATTCATACAGATAGCCGTGATCCTAACAGCGAAAAAGAGGATAGCAAAAATAAAACAATTCTCGCCAGTAAATACTGAAATCGAGATTAATTGTTCAGGCGAACCAATTACTTTATCTCCTAACTAATGATCGAATGCTGGGACCGGTCTCCTGACCGAGTCCCCGACTGCCACAGTCCATAGAGCAGCCCTTCGGGACTGAGATGCGGTCAGAGCAGTAAAGCCGCCAACCCCACCACGCCCCATCCCCCATTCATGCCCTGCAAATTCTGCAGCCCGAAACCCAAAACCAGTGTGTGTAACCTGTAACCTGCCACTTGCACTTACTCTCTGCTCACTGCTCACCGCCCACCTCTCACCTCAAGTCTCACCTTAAGAACCCCCCTCTATAATTAATCCCCGAGGAATAAACAGCATCATGAAGCGTCAACGCCGGCAGCTCAGCAAACGAATCAAAAGCCCCTTCTTCCAGGCCTGGGGCGCCTGGTCTCATACCTTCGGTCAAGAGTTCGAGCACATCCTTATACTCGCTTCCGCGCGATCCGGTTCAACCCTGCTGGCCCATATCCTCACCTCCAACCCCGAAATAATGGGCATGGGCGAGTCTAAAATAACCTTTGCCAACACGGCCGATTACCGCCAGCTTACCGGCAAGAACCTCTACTTCCAACGCCGCAATCACCTCCCCAAAAGCGGGCAGGAACGCTATATCCTGGACAAACTGGTCCACAACTACCTGCTCCATCCCCACGACATCAGCCTGCTCAATGATCCCCATGTACGTGTTATCTTCCTGCTGCGCGAGCCGGCTCCAACCATAAACAGCTTCATGCGCGCCTTGAAAGTCGATGAAACCACCGCCCTTGATTACTTCGTCGGCCGTATGGATATCCTGGGCCAGTACGCCCAGGGTCTGGCGGATGGCAAAAGCGCCGTATTTGTTAATTTCGAAGAACTGTTACGCTGTACAGCCCCTGTTCTCAATATGCTGCAAGATTATCTCCAGCTCAGCCAACCCCTCAGCGAGCAGTATGAAGTAAACCGCACCACCGGCGCCTTTGGCCTGGGCGACAAATCAGAGAACATTAAAAGTGGCCGTATCGTCTCCCCCACTCAATCACCGGCTCATAACCTCCAACCGCAGACCCTGACATCTGCCCAAGAAGCCTATGAGCAATGCGCCACCCTCCTCAACAAATCCTGCCGTCACCTTCCCCCCGGCTCCTGCAAAGATTAGCCCGGATTCCCATCCAAGCGGCGTTATCGTTCACTTTCCGGTACCCATGATCTAGACACGCTCATCGGCGAACGTGAATGGAACAGGCTGGCCGAAATGGAGTCTGTAGCCGAAAAAGCCTCATGTTGGAACATTGAGATAGGTTTTGCCAAACATAATCGGCATCACCTGCTCATCAAACATACGGCAGCTTATAAGAAAGGCATGGGCAAACAGATTCGTCTCCTTCCCACTCCCCTGCTCCTCATAGTATAGTTTGCGCCATTAACAATTGCCGTCGCATCGTCAAACTTCTTCAATTCACTTATAGATTTCCCCCTGCTTTATGTGTCTGCCAAACCGGAGTCACTTTAATTTGGCACAAATTATGACTTAACCTGCAGGATCGCATGAAGGACAAGGCGTCAGGTATGCGTCTAAGAAAATAACCTCGGCAGCGGCTAAATTGGTAAGAATGACCGTAAGCGAACCATGATATCATTACACTATAGAATCTCTAGTTTCCGGGATTGTTGATCGGGACAATTCTGAATCAAAGGGGATTGAAGATGTGGAGCCAAAATCCACAGCAGTGGATTTCCACCCTCACAAGCATGAACAAATAGGCCTGGAGAAGTCATATCCCCTTAAAAGTCATTATCTTCAGCTGCTGACGCTATGCCGCTGATGAAATTGGATTGGGATTGATCGTCAAACAAAGTCATAAACCGCTTTCGATACATTTATCAAAGCCAGACTTACGTGCGGTCTTTAACAATTGGGGGTGCACAATGAATAGAAGGTTTCGCTTCCTCGTATTCGGCTTAGTTTACTCAGTGATCACTGGATTGTTGTTGTTTGTCAATAGCGCAGGCATTGCACACCCTGTCGCTTCTGCGCAGGGGCCAGAAAGGAATCGGAACCCGCTGCCTCTATTTGCGACAAGGCATTTAGTCAGCCCAACTGACATGGTTTTCGACAGCGACGTGGAAAGCAGCACATTTGACAGCAAAAATGTATCGTTTACCGGCCATCTGGGAGGCGCAAATTCGGCTCTGGCGGTTCAGGGAAACTATACCTATGTTGGCGAGGGTCCACGTCTGGCTATTGTTGATAGTAGTAATAAAGCCGATCCAGTTGTGGTTGGCAAAACTGCGCCGCTGCCGGATGTGGTCCTGGGCGTGAAGGCTGCCGGGAACTACGCTTATGTAGCGGCAGGATGGGCGGGTTTGCGCATTATCAATATTTCCGATCCCGCTGCACCGCTTGAAATCGGCTTTTTTGACACACCCAGCTACGTTAGAGATGTTGACATAGCAGGCAGCTATGCTTATCTCCCTGATGGAGGGTTTGGGCTGCGTATCGTTGATATCTCCAATCCGGCCGCGCCATTTGAAGTAGGGATCACGCCGTCACTGGGCACGTGGATGATCGATGTGGCCGTAGCTGGTGATCGTGCCTATGTAACAACAGAAGATTACGGCTTCGTAATTTTCGATATTAGCAGCCCGTCAGCTCCCAGTGAGCTGGGGTATTTCCTTACAGGGGCGGAAGCTGGTGGCGTGATAGTTGACGGTGATTATGCTTATCTGCTTGGCTCATCAACTAATTTACTCATCGTCGATGTATCCAACCCTGTTACGCCTACGCTGAGTGGCAGTTACCCCCTGGGCTCTTCTGGCAGCGGGCTCAGCAAAGAGGGGCATTACCTCTACGCCGCTGATGGTGATAAGCTGCACATCATTAACGTTGCTGTTCCGGCAGCACCCAGTGCAGAGGGACACTTCGATATCGAAGACTCAATTTACGCAGTGGCCTCGGCTGGGGATTATGTTTATATCACCAACGGCGGGCTGCACATTATTGACGTGAGCGATAAAACGACGCCTGAACAGAGCAGTTTTTATCCTTTGCTCGGAGAGGTACGGGACACGGCGCTTCTAGGCGATTTCGCCTATGTCGCCTCGGAATGGCAAGGCCTCAGTATAGTTGACATCAGGTACCCAGACGCCCCGCAATTGCTCGCGCAGGTGGATACACCAGGGGTCGCCGTTGGGGTATTTGCCGCCGGTGACTATGTCTACATCGCCGATCTTTGGGGCGGTCTGCGCATTGTCAACGTCAGCGATCCGGCTGCCGCGCATGAAGTTGGTTTCTTTGCCACGCCAGGCAGCTACCACGATGTTGCTGTCACCGGCGATTACGCCTACATCGCCGAAAGTGGGCCTCCTGGTCTGCGCATTTTAAACATAGGCAATCCCACTATTCCCTCACAAGTCGCATTCTTGTCATTACCAGATAGCGCAAATGCCGTTTCAGTTTCGGGAAGTCATGCTTATGTTGCAGCGGGAAGTAGCGGACTGCGAATTATCAACATCAGCAGCCCGTCAGCACCGTTCGAGGTGGGCAATTTCAATACGCCGGGTAACGCGCAAGATGTCACCGTATCGGGAGATTATGCCTATGTGGCTGATGAACATGGCGGTGTTGCGATCGTTAATCTTGCCGATCCTGCCCAACCTTTGCAGATTGGCTCACCTGACACAGTCGACTATGCCCAAGGTGTGGACATCGTTGGCAAACACCTCTACGTGGCCGACGGTGGATATCTACGCATTGTTGATGTCTGCGATCCGTCGCAGCCAGTGGAAATTGGTTTCTATGAAACGATAGCGCGAAGGGTGACCGTTCATGAAAATGCCGCCTACGTCGCTGGTTCATATGCTGGGTTATCGATCTTGCGCTACACGGGTCCGGGTTCGATTACGATCAGCAAGCAAGCCGATAATGCAGGGGAAACGACCTTCAATTTTATCGGTGACATGGGTAGCTTTTCCCTCCAAT
The DNA here is from genome assembly GCA_963807975.1 of uncultured Chloroflexia bacterium. Lineage (GTDB taxonomy): Bacteria > Chloroflexota > Anaerolineae > Promineifilales > Promineifilaceae > JAACFF01. Next base: position 881,963 of record CAWEDV010000001.1, read on the forward strand.
CAGGGGCCAGTGCAGCATTTCCTACCGTTCCTTCAGGCTCATATGATGTGACGGAATCGTCTCCTCCGGGTTGGTATCTACATGATGTCATCTGCGACAGCACACACGTGGCGCTGATCAATAACGGCATCACCATTCAGCTGCAAACAGCCGAAGATATTGCCTGTACCTTCCAGAACCGCCGACTTCCAGTCATGGCCGATGCCGGTGGTCCCTATGCAGGAGACGAAGGAGCGCCAATTGCCCTCGACGCCAGCGCTAGCAGTAATATCGAATTGATAGAGACGTACAAATGGGACTGCACGAATGACGGGTCCTGGGATGTAACCTCCAGAAGCCCGAGTGGCAGCACCTGCACCTACGCTGATGATGGCGCTTTTACCGTGAGGTTGCGCACTTGGGACATTTTTAAGCGGAGCAGGTCCGACTTGGCGGCAATGACCGTCAGCAATGTTGCCCCAACAGTAGCAGCAGGCACCGACCAAACCACGATCGTGGGATCGGAAATCCAATTTGCCGGCTCTTTTGCTGATCCTGGAACCGCCGACACCCACATCATCAAGTGGGATTTCGGCGATGGCGGCAATAAATGGGGGTCCTTGACCCCAGTACACACCTATGCTGCGACTGGCTTATATGAGGTGACGCTTACCATCACCGACGACGATGGCGCCAAGGGTTCGGATATGCTTTCGGTAGATGTCCTCGATCAAGCACCCACCTTGAGCGGCATCAGCGTCAGCCCACCGTCGATTAACGAAGGAGAAAACATCCTGCTCACCGGTTCGATGAGTGCTAGAGAGGCAGACAGCATGCTGTTCCTGGCGCTTTCCTGGGGTGACGGCATGACCGAGACGCACGAGTTCACCCCAAGCAGCAGTTTCTTCTCCATCGCCCATACCTATGTCGATGATGCACCGAGCGCAACACCGTCCGACTCCTATCCAATCGGTCTGCGCTTGAGTGATGAGACTGGGGCATTCACCACCACGACGGCTGTCGCGGTGGTCGATAATGTGGCTCCGGAGGTGGATGCAGGGCCAGATCGAACAGTTGACGTGGGCCAGAACACCCTGTTTACGGCCGTCATTAGCGATCCAGGAACGTTGGATACCCATACCATCAGCTGGGACTTTGGCGATGGCAGCGTACGCTCATCTGGCTTAAGCGTATCCCATATCTTTAACACAGAAGGCAGCTATCAAGTCACTGTCTCGGTAGAGGATGACGACGGTGGTCGTTGCCTGCAAAAGATAAATGTCGCAGTTGTTGAGAAAAACTACATATTGATGCCGCTGGTAATGACGCCATAAATCGCTGAAGCAAAAATCCTTGCGCTTTTCCGAATGCTTTCGCAAAGTTGCCCAGCAGCGCAAGCGCTCATGGCTCTTTCCATCAGGATCTTCGCCGAAAAATTATGGATCCATCGTCACCCAATTCAAAAGGGACAAGGTTGACTTTTACCATTCAAGGCCTGACCAATTGGCACCCTTTGCACCTACCCTGTCATGGGTGTCGCAGTAGACTGAGGTGCATCTGTCGGCTGCAGGAATTGCAGTCAGTTCTGGCGTTGCTGTAGGTTGTGAAGCCGAAGAACTCACTAAGAGAATGATCGATAGCATTATCACTGCATTAATTTGATTCTTCTTGAGGTCCTCTTTTCACCTTGTTTTACAGGGTTGTCTGAATCCCCCTGCTATTTTGTGGCCGTCCACGAGACAGTGCCATCTCCACAATTTGATCCCTCATTGCTCAAAGTTCCTGATGCAGCATTATCGGAAGTAAACCGTCCCTCTAGAGTCATTTTATCTTCGCCCGGTAGGATTCCTCCCCAGCTTTTTTCAAACGTATTTCCGCTAATAATCGACCCGCCAGAAAAGGTTATCTGGCCGCTTCTTGTGCAGCCAGGGAGTTGAATACTGAATGCAACAGATGCAATTCTGCGATTCTGAATTTTGAAGGCGAGCGGCCGTCCTTGCGTGGTTGTCCCTGTCCAGTTTCCGTTAATATCGCTGCTCGGCGGCCGGGTGTTGGTGGGCGTTGCCGTTGGTGGGCTACTGGTCGGCTCAACAGTAGGTCTTGGCGTTGCCGCCGGCCCATGCCTATTCACCACATATGGCAGATAGGCCATTGGTTCAAGTGACGAATGAGGACAGGCATGAGTTGTGTCCGAAGCCGTATTGCTGTAGAGTGAGTTCCCAAAGGAATTATAGGCACGCACGCGAAAATAGTGAGTGGTACCGCATTCTAGACCAGGCGGAGCATGACTGGTAGCCGCGGTTGTCGCTATTTGGATCCAGCCGCTTGAGCCCGAGAGCGAATGCTCAATCTTGAAGCCATCCTCATTATTACTGTTATCGCTCCAATGAAGAATGATTTGCTGCTGCGAGATCGCATCTGCCGTCAGATTGCTGGGTGGATCAGGCGGATCTGTCGACGGTGGAGGTGCGCAGGCGAAAGTCTTATCGGAGGCGATGTTGCTGTAGCCTGAGTCACCAGAGGAGTTGTAAGCTCGCACGCGGAAGTAATGCGTGGTGTCGCACGCCAACCCTGGAGGAGCATGGCTGCTGGCAGCGGTAGTAGCTATCTGCGTCCAGCCGCTCGTACCTGAAAGCGAATGTTCGATCTTAAAACCATCCTCATTATCACTGTTGTCGCTCCAATCAAGGACAATTTGCATGCTGGAGACTGCGTCCGCTGTCAGATTACTCGGTCTATCGGGCACGCTTTGTGGCTCAGTGCAGGCCGTTAATTTGGCATCGTCGTAGAGGACAATTTCTGCCTTTCCTGTGTCATTTGTTTCGAAGAAGAAGATGAGGGCGATCATTTTGCCCTCCATTTCCTTCAAGACCTGGCCATCAGTGATCTTATATTTGCGCCCTACCCACTTGCCATCTGAATCCCCTATCGCCCAATCCATCACATACTCGTCTAGATAGCCCTCAGCATCCACCGTCCAAATGGCGGCACCCTGGATGTCAAGCTCATTGGAGTTGACCGAAGCCGTCTTGTAGTCAATTGTGACCTTTGTTAATTCTCCTACGGGGATCTCAACCGCCTGCCCAAAGGCGTCTACGTCAGCAGATAAGCCTTCGTCCTCAGCTTCCATCAATACCGAATGTGGTGCTGAGGTATAGTCTTTGGTCGAATAGTAAACGATTTGATCGAGAATTACCCAAGGGGCCATTGATCCGTCGGTTACCATGAACTTGGTGTTACCCAAGAGCTGCTGGCAGGTATCGCCAACTTCACTCGGCACCGGCGCCTTCCACCCAGAACCGGTAAAGCGCCCCGAAAAATCGAAGTAACCTTCCCCTTTTGCCGCCTGCTCCCTCTCCGTCTCTACCTGAGACCAAGGCTCCAGTTTGTCAACAGTGGATTGGGAATTGGACCGGCGGATTGGCTCCTGGTCTGGCGCAGCGGGCCGATTCTCATCCGCTGCCGTTATTGATAGAATTCCAGCTAGCAGGATCAGGATCAGTCCCAATCCCAGGACACCGGACAAACGTACACGGAAAGAATGCAAGTTCATGAATCTCCTCCTCAGTTATTAAATTTGGTGTTGCTTGTAATACTTCTGGCAAGAAATCGCCAGATGGGACAGTTAGCTCAAGAACATATTAATCATCTTGTGGTCTTGATTGCAAGTGACAATTGTCATATCTTTACCCATTGAATGTCACCGTCGGCCAACTAGTTTTTGGAAAACGCAGTGGTTCCTTTGGATAGTCCAGTCTGTTCCCCCGACCATTTCCAGCCCACAAAACTATCCCCCGGGTGCGCTACAAGAAGGCCAGTTACCCGGCGGTATCCAGCCACGAACCCTGCATGGCAAATATACCTGTTGGAGGCAATGGAGCGAAAGCTACCTGTTGCGGCCGCGCGCAGCTATAATTTTGACCAGTATGTGAACACCCAAACCGAAGCCAGGGAGACAAGGTCATGATGCGCATTCTTTTACGTGAAGAGCAGGGGACAATAAACACTGATCTACCGCTTGATCAGCTGGCGGCAGCCTTAAAAAATCCGGCCAATATTATCTGGCTTGACTTAAGCGAGTCGGCAACAAGCGAGACCGAAAACCTGCTTGGCGAGATATTTCGCTTTCACCCCCTGGCCATCGAAGATGCCTTGCATGAAACGCATGTGCCCAAGGTGGATGACTGGCATGATTACTTGTACGTTGTCCTGCGCGCAGTTTCCTTGCAGAACCACGACTCACAAGAGCTGCAAGTTCCCGAGCTTGATCTCTTTCTGGGAGAAAACTTCGTCGTCACTTATTCCAAAGAAGCGATCGCGGTTGTCGATCGTGTCTGGAATCTTTTCCAGCAAGACAAAAATCGCCTCAGTCGCGGAACCAGCTACCTGATTTACCAACTTGCCGACGAACTGGTCACCGATGCCGTTGCAGTCGTCGAACAGATGCGGTCTAATCTGGAAGAGATCGAGGAACAGATATTTGGCAAAGCCTCTCCCGACCTGCTGGAGGATCTTTTTAGCCTAAAGCGCTTAATCCTAAAACTGCGGCGCATCACCGTTCCGCAGCGTGACGTCCTCAATAAATTATCTCGCAACGAATATCAATTGATCGACGCCGTCGATCGCATATTTTTCCGTGATGTCTACGACCATGTCCTACAGCTTAATGATCTTCTGGAAGATATGCTCATTCTCGTCAGCAGCGCCCTGGACACCTATCTTTCTGTCGTGAACAACCGCATGAATGATGTCATAAAGACCCTCACCATAATCACCGCGTTGTTCATGCCCCTGGCCTTTATCACCGGCTTTTTTGGCATGAATTTCTTCCAGGTCGTAACCCCCTTTGACGCCTGGACCAGCCTCCCCTCCTTTATCGCCGTCCTGGCGCTCATGATCCTAGTTCCCTTGTTTATGTTCCTCTGGATGCGCCTGCGCCACTGGATCTGACAATAAATATGGCAAACAAGTCAGACATGATCTGCTTGAGTCATAAGTTTGAAGCCTCGATCGAGTGCCATACGAGCATTAGTCGACCTTTCTAAGCTCCTCCTCCTCAGTGAGGAATGGAAACCTCGTCAACAGAGTATCTGGGCCAGGTTTTGAGAACTCGGCTACCAAAGCGCTTGGGTGGTTTTTTTTGCTCCCTTACGATCAGCCGTATTAAAGTTCTACAGCAACCAATTTTGCACCGAATGCGCCGGTGACGGTGATTTCAAGGTTATTGACTACTTTCGCTTGCAGTGCATAATTACGTGGTCGCCTTGGTTTCTAGCAAGCAGCAGCGATAATTTAGTTTATTCCAGGTGCCTTGTAAACTTGATTGTAGCATTGTTTTTCATTCGGCTTCCATCAGGACAGAACTGAGTTCTTGCGCTGGATCCCTTCAGCCAACTTCATGGGGATTCTTCACTCCGCAGACTACGTTCAGGATGACAAGTACTAATGCCCAGGTTTACAGAAGACCAGTAGATTGGAGAAGGGAACATGGAAATACCAGGCAATTCAGATGCACTGACCAGTGGCTGGCTGACGGCGGTCCTGCGCACAAGCGGCGCCATTGACCAGGCCCAAGTCGACACTTTCACCTGCCAGGCACTTAATCTCGACCAAGGTACCACCGGCGGATTGCTGCGCATTACTTTGACCTATGATATAGACGAGAAAACCGCACCAACCAGTCTCATCGCTAAATTCCCAAGCTCCAATGTGCAGGAATTGGAAACCATGTTTGCCCAGACTTTTCACTATGAGCGGGAAGTCAGATTTTACAAACGGATCGCCGATACCATCACGCTGCGCACACCGCGCTGTTACCACGCCGACATAGACGTCGCCGCACGAAAATACCTCCTTCTGCTGGAAGACTTGACCCCAGCCCGGAGCGCCAGTTCGCTGGCGGGCTGCTCCGCCCAAGAAGCTGAGTTGGCCATCCGCGAAATTGCTGCCTTGCACGGCGCTTGGTGGGAGAAACCTGAACTGGAGCAAGTTGCTAACTGGCTGCCGCAGTGGGATATGCGCCATTTCAGCCTTTTCCAAGAAGTCTATCAGAATGGGTGGCCATCTTTTGCCGAAAAAATGGGGGCCAGGTTAACACCGAAAATGGCCACGCTTGGTCAAAGGCTGGGCGAGCATGTCGCCACGATTATGGACAGCAATCGCCGCTCACCGCGCACGTTGACCCATTATGATTATCAGCTCGACAATATTTTCTTCCCCCAACCAGCAACTGAAGGTCGCTTGATCGTCGTCGACTGGCAGGTATTGACCATCGGCCAGGGCGTAATTGATATCTCCAATCTATTGGGCGGCAACCTCGATCCCCGTATACGGTCGGAGGTAGAATTAGACCTGGTCAAGATGTACCACGAAACCCTGATGGACCATGGTGTGCTGGACTACTCTTTCTTGCAATGTCTGGAAGAATACAGAGTATCAATGCTGCACCACCTGGCTAGGCATATTATCGTCACTTGCTTAATGGATCTAACACCAGAGATGGAACACTTGTTTTTGAATATCGTCATTCCCCGTTATTACGCTGCCGCCCTGGACCTGGAGGCTGAGAAGCTGCTTTTTCGGCAGTCATAAGCTCCGCTGTTTCAGCTTGCGGCCCTGGGTCAAAACGCCGCTACGCCTTGGCACCGGCGGCAAGCGAAGCCCCCCACAGCATCCCGCATTGGAAGCGATGCTGCAATATTCCGCTCGCCAGCGGCGCGGAAGCTTCTTCTTCTCGTTTTAAAGGGTGATCGTACGAGTCGTTCACGACGCTCATTATGGTTTCTGATCAGGTCCCTTCCCTTAGAATTGAACGTAGCGCTAGCGCTTCGCGCAGATCTTCAGGCTGTTGAAAAAGTGCCATCACGCGAATAGCTTTGGAAATGCGGAACGATAAGCACTATTGGTGGTCGCTATAGGGGTTTGTGTACTCCTAATGCCCTGGATAACTCGAAGAGATACGCACATCTACAGGCCCCAATTTGGGAATCTCTCACATAAACGCAAAGTTGGATTGTAGCGAGGTGGGTGAGGTAATAGTCGGTCTTTCCTGCCTTTTACTCTGAGCTGCGCGCCAATTCCATCGCTAGACTGATCGTCAAGGCAAAGGCATCACAAGAAAAACAGTTAACGTCACCGTGTGACTCACCATCCACAACGTTCAACTCGACATCGTATCCGCCATCGACCAATGCTTGATAGTAGTCAGCCGAAACGTCGGGTAGGATATCATACCAGGCGAGGTCTTCATCCTGACCATGAATTAGCCGGATTTGCAATTCAGGGTTCATCCCAATGTGGGAATAGGGGTCAATGGCCTGCCAAAGCTCAGGATCTTCTTCTTCCAAGATAGTATAGTCACCTAGTGGCGAGTAGAGGGTTGTGGCTATATCGTATACGCCTTCGTACCCTATGAAGGCATCCACCAAAGCAGACCTGTCCCTAACAACACAGGCACCCTCAAAAGAATCCCCAGCCAAGGCAGCCACTATTCCGGTGTTAGCACCAAAAGAGTGGCCTATCATTGTAATTCTACTTGGATCCCCACCATACTCTGCTGCCCTGGCACGGGCATAGCGGACCGCACAGCCTATGCGCTCAATGGATATGGTGGCGGGGTATGGGTGAACCACATCAATGTTGTAGACAACCGCCCCTTGAGAGGCAATAGTCTTGGCAAGTCGATCGGTACTCCCTTTCCCCAGCATTGCTCCATGAACGACGATCACCACCGGCCATGAGCCTCCTTCAATGGGAGCATGCACGTCAAGCTTTGTAATCGAGTCATCGACATTGGCATAAATTTTGTTTAGGGTTACTTCAGTGGTGAGGGCGGCAACCTCCACTGTGGAGTTAGGTGTCGCTGATGGTGATGGTGTAATAGAAGGCGCTGCTGTAGCTGATGGTACTGCTGTAGCAGACGTTGCTGGCATAGCTGATGGCGCTGCTGTAGCTGATGGTGATGGTGTGGTAGATGGAGATGGTATCGCCGTCGGACTTGCAACGGCCTCCGATGGAGCTTGTGTAGCGGTAGGTGGACGTAATGAAGTACAGGCTGCGAGAAGGAAACTGAACACAATGATGATAAAAATATGGTTGATAGTCTGACGAGCGGAAATACCGTTGCCCACTTTTATTGACATGCTCCAGCTCCATTTATCTTATCCCCGAAGTCTATCTACATTATAGATCTTATTGGAGAGAAGTAAACGTCAACTCCCCCCAATAACAACTCTAATAGCATCCTTGCTGATCCTTGCACGCTGTGTTGTTGAAGGGTCTTCAGATACTCTCCCTTAGCCATATAAAAAACATAATTGCCAGAAAAGAGCCAATCGCCCGCCAATATATCCATCCATCCCCCCGGTTCCCATAACTGCGATTTTCATGGCAGCCGCCTAATTCCACATAACTAATGCAAAAATCAAATAGACCTTATCGGAAAAGTTCGATTCAAACATAATAACCATTGTGTTCACATAGTATGAAAAAGGGCCGTCAAATCGGCCCTTGTTATTTGTCTATCTATCTGCTACTGTGTTTTTAGTGGACATAATTTGAGGAAGAACCACCCTCATGTGACCAAGCCCCTCCCTTTCTCTAACAATGTGCCAACGGTGATTCAGGATGAAAACTTACGAACTGCTGTGCCCATACGGCCTCCTGTTTTCTGTCACATACGGGTGTTGGATCTCAGTCACCCATCTTTCGCTATCAATCAACTCCAACTCTAAATGTAACGGTAAAGGCAAAAGGTGATCGAGTGACAAAAGTCACAGCTTTCTCAAAAATACGTAATCATCGTTTTCCGGGAAACTTTGAGTTTCCGGGGATATCGCTAGCCCGAAAACAGCACGTCAATAAATGTGCCTAAATCATCGTGCCCTTCCAAGACGCGAAGGTTAAAGATCTCTGTGTATCCGCAGTAGTCACACGATACAAAGGCATAGCGGTGGTGCTGTATATCGAAGAAACGGGACACGCCCACGCCGGACATGGCGATCTTCTCCACAATAGCCCCCTCACTTTGGCAGCGACCGCAAACGAATTCTTCGGCCAAAATATCTTCGGTGCTCTTACCCATTGTATTCTCCTTATATTGCCAAAGCTCTCCCATCTCTAACAATATCTACGGAAAATATGGCGCTGCGGTTGCGAAAGAGACTGGCAAGCCGATAGGTAATGGGAAATGGCAAGAGCGAGCCTTACACCAAATTGAACCGCGGTGCGAGCCGGATGAAAATCATAAGACTCTACATGGACAGGCCATCGAGCACACGGCCCATTCCTGCTTATCCACTCGTGCAATTTTATGGCGAACAGCGACGCTTTCTGCACCAGACAAAGAGACCCAGGACCAGTCCCGCCGCCAGGGCCAGAAGCGCCAACCGTTTTCTGGAGGCAGCCTTCTCTTGTTCTGCTGCACGCTCGGCTATTTGCAGTTCTTCATGCCCGGCTTCAACTTCATCCAGCAAGGTCACGGTCCCACGGTCGCCATCGACGCCGATAAGCTGACCGGTTTCAATGCGCTGCGTAGCCACACCGGTGCCCATTACCGCCGGAATGCCATATTCGCGGGCCACGATGGAGCCGTGGGCCAACGCGCCGCCTATGTCGGTCACCAAACCTTTGGCCCGGGCAAAGAGCGGCGTCCAGGCTGGCGTCGTGGTCGGGCAGACGAGAATGGTATCGACGCCCATCTGGTCGAAATCATCTGGCGAGCGAATGACGCTGGCGGGAGCTGTCACCTGGCCCGGACTTACGGCGAAGCCTTTGAAGGAGGGTCCGCTGCCCGCGCTGCGCGGTTTGGGCTCGAACATGGCCATGTCGATCGGTCCGAACTTCATACGGCCGTGCGGGGGCACTGATATGGGAGGCTCCAGGCGTCTTTGCGCTTCGCGCAGGATGCGCCGTTCTCTGGCAAGCAGGGCCAGATCGGGCCGGGCAGTCCCCTGGGCACGGGAGCCGCTGGCTTCTTGCAGTTCGGCCGTTCTTAGGAAAAAGACGTCTTGCACATCATCTAAGGAACCAGCTATGACCAGCCGGGCGCCTAATTCCAGAGCCAGTCTTCGCAAAGCAGGCCAGGCGGCACCGACGTAGAAGAGCGCTTCTTCCCGGTAAGGAGAATATCGCTGCGCCCAACCCAAGAGGAGCCGGAATATCCAGCCACGAAGGGGGTCTAAGCTCCTCACCGTTTGCGCCACCAGCGCTTCACGCTCCTGCGCCAATTCGAGGCGGCGTGCTTCGGCGCTGCGCTCTGGATGCACCAAGGCCGACTTTAAGCTCAATAAGACCGGCAGCGGGTCGTCGACCAAGGTCGGCGCGGCGAAATCGAGGTTATAGATTTGGTGCCCATAGACCTCCAGATAGCGCCGCAAGTCAGCCAATGGCTGATCGCCATCCTCATCTTCCTCAAGCTCCGTTATGAGATCTTGGGCCGGTGAGAGAATGATTTTAGCGCGCAGGGCTGGGACGTTATAGATTTCTGCGGCAATGCGCTCCAGTTCATCTTGCGCGGTCAGGGCGATGGAAGGGAAGCCACGCAGGTAGGAACCGCTGGTTAGCTGCAGGCCACGCGCCCAGCCTTGGCGGTTGACGGCGACTTTCAAATAGCCATTGAGAGCGCTGTCGGTGATGCGCGCCAGACCAAGAGCCACCGCCGAAGCAAACCAATAGGCAGCATCCGCCAGAGCCAGCTCGCGCACGCCGCGCAGCAGTTCTTCATCCGCAGCACCGGCCAGATCAACCCCCTTCCATCTGGCTGTGGTGGCCCGGTATCCGGGCAGCGACTCCTCTTTCCAGCGCGGTACCAGGTGGCGAATCATTCTGGGCAAGACGGTCGTGTACACGCGCAGTACAAAGGGGATCCACTCCGGACCGATATCGAAGCTGGCGATACTGTAAGCATAACCATTGACGGTGGCGGCAAAAGGGGGATCGATGATCTCCCAAATGTTGATCTCGACACCGCTGATCTCATACATATAATCAGCTAGTTCCTGCATGGATTGATCCAAGCCCTCTTGCAGATAAAGCTCGTCGAACAGCGGTGAGAGCGGCTCGGGCATATGCTCTACCACCTGGCGGCGCATCCATACCGTGCCTGGACGCGGTGGATCCCAGCGCACGTCGCGCAGGGGGGCGGGTGGTAGTTTGGTGATCGGTCGCGCCTGCAAGAGCCAGCATTGGCCCTGCAAGAAGACCCATTCGATATCCTGTGGAACCGCGTCAAAATGCGCTTCTACCTTCACACCTAAATCGACCAGTTCTGCCAGTTGCTCACCATTCATTGCCGGCTGGTTCTGTAGATCTACAGGCACAGGACGGCTGATCACGGACTGCTCGTCGGTGGCCGCCATCATAGTTTCCTTCGTACCCACGACCGTTTCAATAACTTTTCTATTCTGCCGGTCGAGCACGTAGGAATCAGGCGTCATCTGGCCGGAAACGATCGCCTCGCCCAAACCATAGCTGGCATTGACGACCATTTCATCCCGCTCACCGCTGATCGGGTTGGCTGTGAAGAGAATGCCGGAGACCTCAGCTGGAACCAACACCTGCACCACGACAGCCATGGCCACTTCCTCGTGTGCGATGCCCATTTGCTGCCGGTAAACGATAGCGCGCGCCGTCCACAAACTCGCCCAGCACCCCTTAACAGCGCCTAACAGCGCCTCCTGCCCGCGCACATTTAAGAAAGTTTCTTGCTGTCCGGCGAAACTGGCCTTAGGTAAATCTTCGGCCGTCGCCGAGGAGCGCACGGCAACTGGCACTTCAGCCAACGCTTCATAGGCGGCAAATATATCATCTCTGATTTCAGTCGCCACTGCACCAGCCAAAAACAACTCCTTGATTGTCTCAGATAGCAGATCAATCGCTTCTGGATCAGTAACCGAAACCGATCTGGCCAATTCGATGATCCGTTGGCGCAGATTATTCTCGTCCACAAATACATCATAGGCAGCGGTGGATATAACGAATCCCGAGGGAATTGGGAAACCGGCCGAGGTCAGCTCACCCAGATTGGCCCCTTTGCCACCGGCGGACGGAATGTCATTTTTGTCTATCTGCGAAAAGGAAATGGTGTAGGTCATAGGGCAGCGCACCTCTTCAGGCTCATACTATTACACAGCAGGAGGGAGATTGTAATAGATGTTTGTTGAGGTGTCACCCACTCTCCGATCCGCTTGCCGCTGCGCAGAGCCAATCTTATACTATCCAGTGGATCACTGATGGAAAGCAAAACCAAGGTAAAACTGTCACCTGCCACCATTCAAAAACTTGTCGATCATGCTTTTGGCGACATCTCTCTCCACTCCGTCCGCGAGCTGACCGATGGCTGGTTTAACACCGCTTATCACCTCACCCTAGGTGACGGCCGTCGACAAACGGTGCTCAAAGTCGGCCCGCCGGCGGATGCCGCTGTCCTGACCTACGAAAAGGATATCCTGCGCGCTGAGGTGGAGACCATGAAACTTGTGACTTCTGATCCGGCCATACCCGTGCCTAGAATCGCCTTCCACGATTTCTCGCGCTCTCGCCTGCCCTACGATTACTACTTCATGGAGTTCGTCTCCGGCACGACCTGGGACAATATCCGCGACGGCTTGTCCCCAGATCAAAACAACAGCATCGAGTACCAGTTGGGCCAAATCACCGCCCACATCAACGCCATTGAAGGTTCCTCATTTGGCTATTATGCCTTTGGTCACGATTTCGATAAGTGGCCGGATGCCTTCCATTGGATGTGTACCAACCTATTTGAGGATGCGCGGCGTTATCAAATTGAACTTGAATTAACTGCGCAGGAGTTCTTCGATGCGTTCGACGAACATCACGCCATCTTCTCCGAAATTACCCGCCCGCAGTTGGTTCATTGGGATCTGTGGGCTGGAAACATTTTCATCACCATCACTGACCACGCGCCAAAAATAGAAGGGATCGTCGATTTTGAACGCGCCCTCTGGGGCGATCCCTTGATGGAATCTTACCTAGGCCGCCTGAGGGGAATCCCCCACTACATCGCCGGTTACGGCACGGATATCCTGGCCACTCCAGCACAACGCTTGCGCCGCATCTTCTACAATATCTATCTGCATCTGATCATGATCATTGAAGATGGCCCGCGCCAATTCGACGACAAGGGCAGCGTAAAATGGGCGCAAGAGCGCTTAAGGGAAGACATCAAGATGCTTCGTTTTACTGATGTTATCTACTATCAGTAATTAGAACTATTCTGCAAAAATAAATTGAACACTCAGCAGCACGGCCCAAAGATAATGACAATGATGACAACTGAAAATTTGAAATCAACATTGAGCACATTCATGGAGCTCATATGGAACCATGCAGATTTGCGCCAGATCGATAAATACGGTGCCCCTGCTTATGAAATCAAGCATGATCCCGGCGATCCCTGGGAGGGGCAGGTGCTGGGCATTGAGCGTTTTAAAGAGCGCGTACAATACTCAAGAAATGCTTGGCGGTCCCAATTCTTGCGCTCAGTTCTCGTTTAGGAAATAGCTATTGGTCTACAGCTATTGCTTGATCTTTCCTACGGCGTACATAAGCATTCAATCGCTTGTCAAGGTAGAGGACGATGATCAGCAATATCGTTCCCAACGCCAGCGAGGCCAGTACGTCGCTGGGGTAATGCGCGCCAAGATAGACCCGGCTGAGGCCGATCATAATGACCCAGATGCCGGAGATGACCGAGAGAATGCGCTGCCCGCGCTGCCAGAGCAGAACGGAGATGAAGCCGTAAACGGCAACGGCCGTTAACGTATGGCCGCTGGGAAAACTATAGGTTTGCTCGACCACGAGCGGTATGAATATCTCCTGGCGCGGCCGTCCAAACTGATTCTTTAAAAACAAACCCAGCAGCGGAAAAGCGATCGCCGAAACGACCAGTAAAACAGCCGTTATCCTTTCCGATCGCCGCCACAAGTAAACAAACATCGCCAGGACAGGTATCACCATCAATATTTCCGCTGTCTTGGTAATGTAGTAGAACGTCATATCCAGCCAGGGCTGGCTCAGACTGTGTAGGGCCAACATGATCGGCTCGTCCCACAGAAAGCTCTGCTCCGAACTGACACCTACAGCCAGTTCCCAATAAAGAAGACCTGCGCAAATAATCAGGATAGCCGCCGCTGCCCCAAATCTGCGGAGAGGATACAGAATCGGATTTTGGTTCATATATTGCGCATCCTTGAGTTACTCTTTGCTGTGCCGGTCAATACAACTAGGGTATATGTGGCGGCCCTTGACAGATGCTATCGCTTACCATTTCTTTTGCAACTTGGAACAAATTCCTTCAACCAAAAATCCTGGGCAGCTCATTGCTCCCTTGCCCACATTTTCTTTCCAGATCGCAGCGCACGGTCGATCACCTCATGGCCTGCGGTTTACAAATCAATTCACAAAAACTGGAAAGAAAGAAGAATAGGTTGGCGATGGCATGATGGTTGCTGTAGGGGTCACAGTCGGTGGATCAAGGATATCGCCAGTTTTAAGAATAACAAATACATTGAACTCTGGACCACTGTACTCTAAAGGCTCGATCCGCCCCCAACCAATAGGCTGGGCTGGCTCCAGTCCCGTCATAGGCAGGGGGACATGCCCACCACTGTAAATCCCGCTTACAACAGGCGGCGAGAAGTAGTTCTGCGCGTTGCGAACTTCGTACTCGTCACCAGGAACAAGCAAATCATTCAAATCCACATTTACCGTGCTTACCAAGTCCCAGTTATAAACCACTATGTGTGCGCGGCCCTGCTCATATTGGTTGGGCCGGATGAAGATTTGGGCGCCGGTAGGTCTAGCGGTCAGATAGACGTTATCGGGGAATTGAGTTGGATCGAAATTAGTGCCTTCTCCAGGACTCATACCGTAGAAGGTATTGCCTCGCATCATAACCGACTGCCATGTATTGTAGAACCGGGTATCGCCTACCAGGTAATTGTCGATCAGCGTAACATCCTGGTTCAGATCAGTGTAACGTCCCAGAGACACACTACGTTCTGATGGACTGAATGCCCAGCCCATATTCTCCTGAAGCAGGATGTTCGAGCTGCCATTAACCCCTCCGACGAGGACATTGTCTTTTCGATTTCCAATCGATTGGGCTGCACCGCTGTTGAACCAGACATTGCCAATCATGTGGATCCCATTGAGCTGGCCAACACCGTCAGCATAGGCATGTATGCCAAAAGCAAAGCCATTGAAAATAATGGAATCTACGATGCGCGCCGGTTGGCTGGCATCATCATTCTGTACGTAAAGTTGGTGACCAGAGGCCCCGTCGACACCGTTATTGTACAAAACAGTGCCATAGATCTCATTTGAATCGCCAAAGGAATTACTGCGGGCCATGTCGTGGATGACCAGATTGATAAGCTTGTTGTTCCGACCGCCGGCGAACTCGATGCCACCCCCTCTATCCAATAGTCGAGAATTCATCAATTCGAAATCCCAATAGTATGTCCAATGGCCCCGGATCACAAAGGCATTTTGGTCAGTTGATCTTGCTTGGGTATCAATGACCGCCGACTCGCCCGGAAAGGAACGGAGAATGATGGGCGAACCTTCTTTGCCATTCAAGCTGCTGGTATAGAGACCAGTGTAGATGCCATCTCGCAGCCAGATGGTGTCACCGGGCTGAACCACGGCTGGGTGAGAGAGCGCCGTCTGCAGATCCCAGGGATCAGCCAGGCTGCCTTCACCAGATGGGGAACCAGATGGCGCAGCAAAATACTCAGATCCCGCTGCTAATTCAGGCTTTGCCGCCATCGACGCAGCATCGTTTCTTGACCCTGCTGCGCTGGACGTTAGAGCCAAAACGACCACAATTGCAATCGTCACAACAGTCGCCATCAGGGGCCTGGAGTCTAAACTCAATCGTTCTTTCACGTGTTTCTATCCTAGTGGATAGATTTCGATGGGCGACATTGATCACCCCCAACTCATTTTAGGCATCTGGAAAAGAGCGATTTAACAAATCGCACTACATGGAAGATGAGTCGATACGATTTTGGGACAGAGTACGAACGGTTTTTGCCGCATTTTCGGCTGGCCGAGGTTTTTTTGTAGAACGATTTGGTAAATCGTTGCTGTGCGATTTAACAAATCGCATTACATGGAAGAGTGCGATTCTGAACTAGCACAGCCCTATTCTAACCCTCAAAATATTAGAGCGGCAGCTACTGCAGAAGTTCTCTTTCTCATTATCACTTGAAGTTATTCTCAAATCATTGCGGTATCTTTCTTGGCGCCTACCTCAAAATTGTGGAAACCTAAACCAGGATCGTGAACTAGCCAGAGTGCCCAATGAGAAACCCAATACCCCTCAACGACGTTACGCAGATTGGCGCGGCAGCGATCATGCACATTTTTACCCTGTGGGTATTATCTCAACTCCCTTCCGGCCCGTTTTATGTGATTGTGCTTTGGCGCTATCAGTCTTTGAACATTTCTCGCTATCGGAATAAACTACACGCCGCAAGCTACAGGATATTGGACCTTGCGAGGGCAGTTGCGACAACAACTGAATGATAAATAAAGGGATTACTAACGGCCGTTTCTGCTGATAAAACAAGGATTTACAACGAATATGCCTACCTTATTTGAAGCGTGCGTTGATTCTGTGGAAGCGGCCTTTGCCGCACAAGAAGGAGGCGCGCAGCGAGTAGAACTATGCGCCGACCTGCTGGAAGGGGGCATCACTCCCAGCAGCGGCGCTATTCAGCTGACCCGCCAGAATCTCACCATTCCCATGCACGTCCTCATCCGCCCGCGTGGGGGGGATTTTTGCTACAGCCAGGCCGAGTTTGAGGTGATGAAGCTCAATATCGCCCATGCCAAAGCGTTGGGCGCCGACGGCATTGTCAGCGGTGTGCTTAAGCCGGATGGAAATATTGATGAGCAACGAACGCGCGAGCTGATCCAATTATCCCGGCCTCTGAGCTTTACCTTTCACCGGGCCTTTGATATGCTGCGTGAGCCTCACACTGCCCTGGAAACTCTGGTTGATCTGGGCGCAGATCGCCTGTTAACATCGGGGCAAGAGGCGACAGCGTGGGAGGGTATCTTGCTGTTATCAGAAATGGTACAACAAGCACAAGGGCGGATCATCATCATGCCCGCAGGCGGCATCAATGCTGGCAATGTCGGCCGAATCATCAGCCAGGGAATGGTTCAAGAGGTCCATGCCTCGGTGCGCCACAGCATAGACAGTCCTATGCAGCACCGCAACAATCGGGTAGCGATGGGCAGTGTTGGGAAGGTGCCGGAATACGAGCGAAAAACTACCAGCCGCGAGAGTGTTCAAGCCATAATCGCGGCCATAGTGGGGAAGTGAGCAGCAAGCAGTATTAAGCCAGCATATCAGTTGGATAGTGTGCACCCTGGTATCTTTTTTGATATATTTGTGAAATTTGGCACAAGTCAGGTGTCTTGTGCACCCTTGGCGACCTCGAGGGTATTAAATGTTAATAGAAGGAGATTTTGATGCTGCATGAACCGGCAGAGAAACCCGTAGAAAAAGACCGTGCCATTGGTTATAAAACCAGGTTGGGAGTCTGGATGTTTTTCGCGTATGCCTTGGTATATGTCGGGTTTATCTTTATAAATATCGCTAATCCTACTTTGATGGAACAACCGATCATCTTTGGCCTCAATCTGGCAGTTTTTTATGGTTTTGGGCTGATCGTTTTGTCCATCATCATGGCTTTGATTTACAACGCCTTGTGCGTCAGTAAAGAAAAAGCATTAAACGGGGACAAATCTGAGGCAGGGGACAAGTAAAATGCAAGCCATCGCCGTAATCCTCTTCCTATTCTTTGTCGGCATTGTGCTGGGCATCTCCTTCTTTATGGGCCGCAAGGCCAAATCTGAAAGCGGCTATTTCGCTGCCGGGGGCAAGATCCATTGGGGCGTCA
Source organism: uncultured Chloroflexia bacterium (assembly GCA_963807975.1). Taxonomy (GTDB): domain Bacteria; phylum Chloroflexota; class Anaerolineae; order Promineifilales; family Promineifilaceae; genus JAACFF01. The sequence goes on from CAWEDV010000001.1 coordinate 899,878, forward strand.
ATGGCATTGCCTTTGCCGGTGACTATTTGTCAGCCGCTTCCTTCCTCGGTATCGCGGGGATGATCGCTACCCTGGGATATGACGGATTCCTCTACTCGATTGGTTACTTGGCAGGCTGGGTGGTAGCCTTGTTCGTGGTTTCCGAACCGATGAAACGGCTGGGCAAATACACTTTTGCCGATGCTTTGGACGCCAAATTCAAATCGCGCGGCATCCGCCTTGCGGCGGCGTTCAGCACCTTGATCGTTTCCCTGTTTTACTTGATCCCGCAAATGGTTGGCGCTGGTGTGTTGGTGACCCCCCTCTTCGGCCTGCCCCACGCTGTTGGCGTGATCATCGTTGGCGCGCTGGTAATCACCATTGTGGCCACAGCAGGTATGACGTCGACCACCTATGTGCAGTTTATCAAGGGCGGGCTGCTGATCATCTTCTCTTCGATCTTGGTGGTGGCGGTACTCATGCGCGGTCTGTCGACAACGCCAGATCAAGGTGGGAGCCAACCTTTTCATGAGTTTCAGACGCTCACGGCGCAGGTCCAGGGAGATCAACTATTGGTCGAAGAACCCGGCTATGAAACGCTTGGCCAACATGAAAGCAGTGGGATCATGCTGGTATCGCTGGCGGATCCCAGTGGGCAAGTTGGCTGGTGGAAGGCTGAGACGGGCGAGAATGGAGAGGTGCTCCTGCATGAGGCCCAGTATACGGCCGTGATGGAAGACGGTAGCAAATGGATCAACGGGGCTCCGGCCTCTGACGAGAACGTGTTGATCCCCGTGGGCAATTTGAGCGAAATCGCCGGCAAGAACGGCCCCGAGGCCGATACCGGCAGTGTCGGCGCATTTGAGTTCCTGGCTTTGATCAGCGCTGAAGACAGCACGATCAAAATGTGGAAGCAAACCTCGTTCAATGAGAGCGGGGATAGTCTAACCGTTTACTACCCGCAGCAAATGAGCGGCAATAAGTTCATGCGCCCCGGGCTCAAGTTTAAGGTGGAAGGCAGTTTGAGCGACAGAATTGATTTTGTCTCCTTGATGCTGGCCCTCTTCTTGGGCACAGCCGCGCTGCCCCATGTGCTGATTCGCTACTATACCGTTCCCGATGCCAGCTCGGCGCGTAAATCAACCATCGTGGCCATTGCGGCGATTGGTTTCTTTTACATCCTGACCCTTTACATGGGTCTGGGGGCGATGACCAATGGGGTGATCAATCCCGCTGATGGCAATATGTCTGCGCCGCTGCTGGCCAAATCGTTCGGCATCTTCCTCTTTGCCATCATTTCGGCAATCGCCTTCGCAACCGTGTTGGGTACAGTCAGCGGTTTAATCGTGGCTGCCTCAGGCGCCGTGGCTCATGATGTAATGGATATGTATCTCAAAATCCAAATGAGTGAAAAGCAAAAGGTGCTTGCGGGCAAGATCACGGCGGTTGTCGTGGGCATTATCGCCATTTTCCTGGGCATCCTCTTCCAGGGTATGAATGTCTCTTTCCTGGTCGGATGGGCTTTTGCTGTCGCCGCCTCGGCTAACCTGCCCTCAATTATCATGGTCTTGTTCTGGGCGAAAACCACCGCGGCTGGTATTGTGGCCTCTATCTTCGCTGGAACGGCTGTGGCTTTGGGCATTATTTTGCTCTCCCCGGATATGTTCGCCCGTTACGGGCTGAACCCGGCCAGCGCGCCGATCAGTTTCAGCCAGCCAGGACTAATTTCTATCCCGGTCAGCTTCATCGTGCTGATCATCGTCTCCATGGCTACACAGAAGCGCAAAAAAAGGAAAGCGCTGGTCGCCGCCCAGGCTGACTGAACATCCTGTCATCGAAAGCAAAAACGAGTTTCAAAGCGAAACTCGTTTTTGTTTTATGCGGTCATTAAGATAACGGCTAAGGATTCATCTCATATGTATCGGCCAAGGCATATGCATATTCGCGCCAGATGTGCTCAAACCTTGCTTCATTTACCAGTGGCTTTTTGATCATCTGCAAGCAATAAGCCATCTGCTGTTCGCTGCTGCTGGTTTTGGAGTAGACCTGCAGCGCAAACTTGGAGAAATCACGAATCATGAAGTCAAAAATTTGATCGACGAGATCATGCTCAATCTTGTAGATGGCCGCATTCTCGATGATCAACTGCCCATAGGCAACCAGGGTAAATAGTTCGCCCAGATTGAGCAGGAAGTCAATGTCCTCGATCTGTTCGGCTGTCGGCCGTGCGGCGAAAAGCATCTCTTTGAAGGTGGCAATCTGCTCCTTGAAAATATGGACATTAGGCAGGTCAACACTGTCATAGGCAAGAGCATAATCATGGAATTTGATCTTACTCAACCCTTTGGTCAATCCCTGATGAAACAAAAAGGCGTCGTTAGCCATATCATTCCGCTGGGGTATCTCAGGAAATTCGGCGGGAAAGAAGAAGTAATTGGGCATAAACTTGACCACGAGGGCCATGTTAACATGCACTGTCCCTTCCAGCTTGGGCAGGGCCCGGATATCACGTGCCACGGACTCAAAGATCATATCCTTTTCAAAGCCTTTGGCGGCGATGACATCCCAGAGCAGGTTGACCACTTCTTCGCCCTGCGTTGTGACCTTCATCTTGACCAGGGGATTGTACAGAAGGTAACGCCGGTCATCCGCCCCAGCAGAGCGCATATAATCAGCGGCGCGCAGCGCAAACAGCTTCATGGCCACTAGACGTGTGTAGGCATCGGTGAACAACTGCTTGATATGTGTAAAATCGGTCACATAATGATCGAACAGCCGCCTATGTGCGGCGTGGCCGATGGCTTCGTAGAAGGCATGGGTACACATGCCAATGGATGCCCATCCGAGATTATATTTACAGACGTTTATTGTGTTCAAAGAGGCATCCCAAGCCTCTCGCCCCTGAGAAAGGATATCGGTATCGGCGACTGGGTAATCATGCAATGCATATTCAGCTACATAATTTTGGGAGTTGACCACGTTCTTGACGCAGTCAAACTTCTCATGCTGGGAATCGACCACAAACCAAACGTAGTCGCCGCTGTCCGACATCTTACCAAAGGTTGAGACGAGCGCCGCTTCGTTGGCATTGCCTATGTAATATTTGGACCCTTTGGCCAAGTAATAACCATCATGCGCAGTCAAGCTCATTTCGCTGGCGTACAAATCTGCGCCATGCTCCTTTTCCGATAGGCCAAAGGCGAAAACTGACCCTTCTTGCAAGAGCTGGGCTGTTTTTTGCTTGACCATTTCGTTATCACTCATCCAGATTGGCCCCAGCCCCAGCATGGAGACCTGCCACGTATACCAGTAGGCCAGACCATAGAAGCCCAATATTTCATTGAAGGCGCAAATGGGGAAGGTATCCCAACGCGACTCCACGGCTCCATAGCCCTGCGGCGTCATAAGCAGGGCAAATGCCTTCTCTCGACGGACAAAGTCTACAAAATCATAGTTCCACGTCCGTTCATGGTCATCTTCCTTGAGCCTCTTTTTGCCCTTTTTCTCGAAGAAGGCGACAGTCTTGCGCATGAGCGCTTGCGACGCGGTATCGAGGTGGTCAAATGATTCTAGTTGCGGATTTATGAGCATAGTTGTTCCTTTAACTTAGGCGGCATGCAAAGCATCCACCGGTTCCATTCGCGCAGCGTACCAGGCGGGAAAGAGAGAAACCAAAGAAACCACCGCCAACAGCAGCAGTGAAAGTATGATGAATTGTCCGAAGGCGAAGCCGCCTTTGAGCGTCGTCCCAAAGGCCATACCCTCAACCATGGTCACGGTCTCCACAGGGAGGGTGAAACCGACGAAGGTTATGTAGGAAACGACCCCCAAACCAAGTATCCAGCCCAAGATGATCCCAAAAAGACCGATGAGCACTCCCTCAAGGAGAAACAGCAGCAAGACCTGCCGTCCTTTCATTCCCAAGGCGGACAAGATACCGATTTCACGCGCCCGTGCGAATACGGACATCAGCAGCGTATTAGCTATGAGAACTGCAACAGCCAAAAAGACGATACCATACATCACGTAGTAAAAGATCATCCCATTTTCCACGCTTTCTAGGATGAGAGCGTTCAGATCGCGCCAGGTGACCACCTGAGTATCTGGCCCTTGAACGGCTGTGGCAACGGTGGCAAAGGTCTCAGGATCCTTCAGCGTCAGGATCAGACTGCTGAAGCGATTGCCCACGTCGCTGAAGGCCTGGGCCTGGCCCAGGGGCAGGATGACGCGGTGGTGATCGATGCTTGGATAGCCGGTATCGACTAGGCCGGCAACGGTAAATATCGCCTCCTGCCCGACGCCATTGGCATCGCTTGCCGCGAGACTGATGCGCTGGCCAACGCCGATACCCATCTGCTCGGCGAGAAGACGTCCGACCAAAACGCGACCGCGATCATCGCTGGTGATGTATTCACCGGCGACGATCCCTTCTCGTACCGGGGTATGAAACTCATCATCCGGACGAATACCCACGATTTGAATGCCTGTTGACTCTTGGGCTGTACTTAGTAAGCCGCCGATCCACAGCACAGGAGCAGCTGACTGCACCTCGGTAAGTGCCTCAACCTGGGCGGCCATTTCCTCTGCATCTTGGAGCAAGTCGCGCGACTTCAAGCTGGCATCATTGCTCTCATAGCTTTCATTTCTCACTTGCAGATGTCCAGAACTGAGGCGAATATTGTCAGCCAGCATACTCTCAAGCATTCCATCTAGAAGACTGGCGAAGGCCATAACCACCACCAAACCCAGGGCAACTGCCAAGGCCGTGAACAGTGAACGGCGGCTGTTGCGCGCCAAGTCCCGATAGGCCATCACAAGGAATTTAGAAACTGCCATAAAATGTTCCTCGTTAGTCTTGAAGTTCTCTAGTTTGGTATGGTAGGTTGGGTGATTGAAGCGACAACCATCTACCAACGAACCGCGAACTAGGTCACTAAACAAAATGCAGCGATTCCGCCGGTTCTCTACGGGATGCTTGCCAGGCGGGGAAGAGCGCGGCCAAAGCGCCGATCACGACGGCGGCAAAGCCATATGCAATAATAGCTGAGGCAGAAATGGCGGGATAGAGAACCGTGCCCATCATGGCGTATATTTCGCCGGCATCCTCCAGATCAGTCACCATGGCAGAAAAATCGATTCCATTGCGGCCAACCCAGCTGACCAACAGCCAACTGAGTAAACAGCCCGCAGCACCACCAATCAGGCCGATAAATGCGCCTTCCAGGACGAAAAGGCCCATGATCTGACGCCCTTTTATGCCTAGGGCAGCCAAGACCCCCATCTCGCGCGTGCGCTCAAAAACAGCCATGAGCATTAGATTGAGAATTCCGATGCCACCCATAATGAGTAAGATACCCCCTACCAGCCAGCCGAAAACGCGGTCGGTTGCCAACGCTTCGGCGAATTCGGGCCGTAGTGTTTGCAGAGAGTCTACCTCGTGGTCTGGGAATTTCGGGGCTACGTCGTCAATCAGGGCATCTTCCTGACCCATCGATTCCATGATTACGGTGACTTCGGTCACTTCGCCACGCAGGTTATACAAGGTTTGCGCTGCCGGCAGATTCATATAAACGAGGCTTTTCTCCGCTTCTCCCAGCCCTAAGTCAAAAATGCCGACGACTGTCATCGAGCGCTGGCGCATTGAATCATCTTTACGCCGTCCCAGCAGAGAGACGCGGTCACCAACCGATACTTTGAGATGATCAGCTAAAGCTTGGCCAATGATGATGTTGTCACCATCCTCGGCGGTTAAGAAACGACCAGCCACCAAATTCTCCGCGGCAAGACTTACCGGCGCTTCGTTCTGTGGTTCAATGGCCGTGATATTCACCGCTTGTGAGGCATCACGGTTGCTCACGATGCCGCCGGTGTTGATCCTTCTGGATGCAGCGAGAACATTTGGCTCCAACTGCACCGCGGCAATGATTGCTTCGGTATCAGCTACAGGTAGCAGCGGCAATCGGGTCGATTTTTCACGGTAGCCAGGCGCATGAACAAGCACATGACCGCCGTAGAGCCGCACTGTATTGCCGTAGATGGCCTGATCGGTGCCGTCCATGAAGGCCTCAAAAAAGATTAGCAGAATCATGCTCAAGATGATCGTGATTGTGGCAATGAGCGTGCGGCGTGTATTGCGCCACATATTGCGCCAGGCGATTTTGATAAATTTCACCATAAGCTCAAAGTCCTTTTGCCTAAGCCGACCAGCGGATCACACATGCAGCGGCGGCAGCGCCGCTCGGCTTCTAATTATTACACAAAAAGGCTCTTCTTCCAGGATTACCATGCAACCAGAGTCCCCTTGTTTTTGCCAATAGGTAAGGCGCTGTGATCGCCTTGGTGAACCCAGTATTTTGGACGGTTTCCTCATCACCTCTGCAGTGGGATTATCGGGAGTTGATCTATTTCTAGATGATCGATAGTTTCTTACTAGGGGCAATTTAGGGGCTGGTTTGGGGTACTTGTTCTTCCTTCAGGCGCGCCGTAATCCAAAGAGAGCCCCGCTTCGCTGGGCCATTCTTGGCGCGGTTCTAGGTGGTCTACTTTCTTTCAGCAGCTTCTTTTGCCTGCAGGTAGTTGCCTTGATCTAACAAAAATAGCGGTGCTTTCCTAGAGATTGATTCAATCTTTGAGATTGAACCAATCGAACTATTCAGAAGGTCAACTAATAGACTTCTCTTCTGCACCACATAAACGCAGAGTAGACACGTTTGTCTGTCCTTACGTGACCGTTCCTTATGACGAGAAATCGGCCGAATACCAACGTTCTGGCCTCATACGAATAGCGTAGTCGTTCGCAACTCCCCTGGCCCCACCCAAACTCTCCAGATAGGATGCGGCTGCTTCCTCACCCAGGTAGCGCACGGCCAATGGCCGAACCAACTCCTCTAGACTTGCCGGTCCGATACCCGTCACCGGCCCTTCAACGCTAACAAATCGATAGGGTGGATTCTCGTCCTGCACACAAAAGGAAAACCGCCCTGCCTTTTCCAGCAGCCGCGCCTTACGTGATTTAGCCCCTGTCCAGATGATGATCTCTCCACCTGGATCATAAAGATACCAAACCGGCACCGCCAGCGGCCCTCGTCCATTATCTTCCACAGCAAAGACGCCAACATGCACCTGAGCCAAGAATTGTTCCCGTTGTTCAGCACTCATTACAAATGACATCGTTCAAGTTCCTTTGAAAGCATAGAATTCGTAGATTGATTCCTCGCAGGGGACATGTTAGGTTCTCTTAGCATAGCTGAGCAGCTAGGTGCTGTCTATGAAGCAGGTTACAGGGGGAGTAAATAGGCGCAGACCAATCCTTTGCCGGCTAGCGTCTCTTGTGCCACCGGCCCGGGGCCGCGCACGGCCGTTATTACATCGACGTTGCGGTAAGGCGCGAACAGCGCGGCCATGGGCTTGGGACCCTCCTCTACGACGATGCCTATACATTTGCCCTGGCCAACGACGTGCGTCGCTTAGAAGCTGACCTGTATGACGGCTGCCCACCTTGCCTACAGTTCGCCAAAGCATATGGTGCAACAAGCATCCGCACTCACAATGACTCCGAAAATGAACCAATGCTGGCCATCAATCGCAAGCTGGGTTATCAGCCCCAGGTCGGAGAGTTCCGCTTACTAGACAAGTTGCCAGCACCCACTCGTTAAGAAAGCGCTGCCGCAGCGGTGGCAGCTATAAAGAGCAGTATAAATACAGCGATCATCCAGCCCAGGACGGCCGAATAGTGCTGGGGATCAATTTCATGCGAGCGATCCATCTTGCGGATTAGTGGGAAGAGCCGCCAGTAAAATGCGGCAATGGAAAAGACCATAACCACGCCCGTTAGGATCAAGGTCTGTTCACTGCCTATCAATAAAATAACGATCAACAACAGGATAAAGATAAGCTTCGTGCCCGCCACCCAGTTGACCAGATACTTGACCAAGTTATGCATCTCGGGATCGCTTTTTGATTTCTCCCAGGCCTTAAAAACACCGACGCTGTTGGCCAATTTCGAATCGGGGAAGAAGTAGAGAGCGATCACATTGGTCGTCTCCAGCAGGATAAAGCCGATGATTACGGCTTTTAGCATCGTCATTTTTTCTCCAATATTATTCTGTTTTGAGCGATAAAAGCGGCGATATTTTGCACAGCAGCTTTGGTTTCGGGCAGCATGGCGACTATTTGAAAGACGTGAAACATCTCCTCCCAAAGCTCCAAGGACACAGCTACACCTGCTGCTTCGGCACGAGCGGCAAAACGCCGGGCATCATCCAACAAAATCTCATCTGTTCCAACCTGAATTAAGAGAGGCGGCAAACCACCTAACTCGGCAAAGAAAGGAGAGATCAAGGGGCTTGCTAGATCGTACTCACCGGCATAGTAACGGGCATAGCGCTCGAGAGCAACGGGCTGCAAAATTTTGTCGGCTGAAGCGTTGCGGTTGATTGAGTCTCCAGACAGGGTCAGATCTGTCCAAGGGGATATACAGACTGCGCAGGCGGGCAGCGGTTCAGAGGCATCTCGCAGTGCGAGCAAGATGGCGGTAACCAACCCTCCGCCCGCGGAATCGCCTGCAAGCGTGATTTGAGAAGGACCATACCCTTGAGTTAGCAGCCAACGGAAACCGGTCAAACCATCTTCAATGGCAGCAGGATAGGGATGCTCTGGGGCCAAGCGGTAGGCAAGCGACAGGCAGCGCTGGTTTGTGACAGATGAAAGTCGTGCGACAAACTCGCGATGGGTATTGAGGGACCCAAGCGCGTACGCCCCGCCATGTAGGTATAAAATCACTCCACGATCTGGATCTGTGGGATTACTCCATTCTGCCGGTACACCGCCCGCGTCTACCGCTTGACAAGCAACCCCCGCAGGCAGCCGGTTGAACCTCATAGATTTCTCCTGCCGGGCCCGCTGTTCCTCGATAGATCCGTCTGACCAGCCGGAAAATTGCAGGGGAAGCAGCCGTTTGACAATTTTGGCTTGTAGACTCAGTTTGGTCATCTCTATCCACAGAAACCCGGTGCTTCAGAACAATCGGGTTTCTCACATGTAATTCGAATTCAGCGGCTATTCTGCCATGGCGAAGAACATAGGGCTGAAATAGGGGATCAGCCAGATGAGCCAGACGATAATGCTGAACTTGTGGAAGTTCTGGATGGCGTGTTCATCTTTCCTCAGCAAGACGATCAGAGCCCAGACGGCATGGATGAGCATCAGAACAATGGCCAAAAGGCCAGTGATTCCATGAATATCGAAGGTCATCCCGCCGACATATTCGAACATCAGCCCCGTTCCCCAGGTGTCACAGATTAAGCCCAAAACAAAGAAAGCAAAATGCCACCACTTGAGCCGACCTTGAATGCGTTCACCCCAAACGCCGATTGTGTAGAAAACCAAAGCGGCGCCCATGATAAAACTAGCGGTTTGATCCATCACATACTCCTGATTGTTTATTTTTGCAGACCATCGCCCTTAACCTGGGTCATTGATGTTAATGCTTCGCTCGTCGTCCACAATTGTTGGGCAACTTCCGCATCGTAGGACAATGGGGAAGATGGGACTGCTTCGTGTTTTACGAAATACTTGCCGCTTATCCCTTCTACCTCTGCGGAAGAGGCCAGGTAAATCGTGTTGTCAGCCCCTTCTTCCGGCGTAAGTGAAAACAATCCCATGACCCATTTGAGGGCAGGACCAATAAAGGAAAAGTTTGTCTTCCAAATGTCCGTGGCGATGTGCCCGGGATGGAGAGCGTTCACGCTAACGGCATCCGCGTCCAGCCGCCTCTCCAACTCATAGGTAAAGAGAACATTGGCCAGCTTGGATCGAGCGTATCCCTTTATTCCTACATACCCGCGTTTGAAGCTCAGATCATCAAAATCCATGGTGCCATATTGATGGGCATCAGAGGAAACGTTGATGATCCGTGCTGCGTCACTGGCTTGAATCCTGTCCAGCAGCAAATTGGTTAATAGAAAAGGAGACAGATGATTCACCAGAAAGGTCATCTCAACCCCATAGGCTGTTTCTCTCCGTCTGTTGAAAAAAGCGCCGGCATTGTTGACCAGCACGTCGAGCCGCTCATACCGTTCATTGAAAGCGCTTGCCAGCTCGCGTACGTGATCAAGATTAGAAAAATCAGCCAATAAATAGCTTACTGACTCATTGTCAGTTGAATCAATGATCTGCCGAACATTTTTTTTCGCCTTGTCCTCATTGCGCCCGGTAATAATCAGTTCAGCACCTTGAGCTGCCAACGCCATCGCCGTTATCTGTCCAATGCCTGCTGTTGCTCCTGTTACCAGACATATTTTTCCCTGCATGAGTTTTTTAATGGGTGGATTGTTCATTATGTTTGAATTGGCACGCAGATTGTTTTCTAATTTGTTATGGTAAAAGCCTTACCGATGCTGGCATTGACATCTAGTTCTTTAGCGATGAAATGGGCCACATCGGCGCGCGAGATGCGTGATGTTTTCGCCTTGATGTTTTCGCCGGCATCATAACTTCCGGTCAACGGTGTATCCGTCAAGCCACTTGGCCGCACAATCGTCCAATCAAGGTCGCTGTCTTTTACCAAGGCTTCCTGTTTTTCATGATCCTGTCGGGCGCTGCGGAGGAATGTATTGAAGATGAGCTTGTTGCTGGCCGAAAGTGTAGACCAGCTATCCCCAATACCCATAGCAGAAACAACCAGCAGCCTCCTGACCTGATTATCATCCATCGCCTTGATGATATTGGCCGTGCCGTCCGCGCGAATCGTCGTTTTCCCCAGGCTGCTTGTGCCCAACGAACAAACCACAGCATCTTGCCCCTGGACAGCCCCAGTCACCGCGACGATATCAAAGACGTCACCCGTAATCAACTTTAGGCTGTCGTTTTCGATCGGCATCTTGCCTGGGTCACGCACAAAGGCAGTGACCTCGTGCCCTTTTGCCAAAGATTGCTTCACAATTTCTATTCCTGTTTTACCTGTGGCTCCAAATACAACTAGTTTCAAAATGATTCTCTCCGATTTCGCGTTAGGTGGACGATCTATTAGCTTCGATTGAGTTCAGCAGGTACAGCGCAGCCGTTATTTGATCCAACTGCTTTTCCTCTACTGCTCCTGGTATCTCCTTGATCCAGTTTTTGCGGGCGGCAGTGCTCTGCTGTACGAAACGCTCACCCGTTTCCGAGAGCACGACATTGCGCACGCGGCGATCGCCCGGCGCGGCCGTTCTTTGCACCAGATCCTGCTTCTCCAGCCGGTCCACGAGCTGGCTGGTCGCCGCCGCCGATACCATCATATGCTCGCATATGTCAGATATCTTGCTCGGTCCATTGTAGTGGATGAAGGTCAAAGCGTAAGCCTGGTGCATCGATACGTTGGTGCTCTTCAGAAAATCATAGTACTTAGACAGAGACCGGTTCATATAGAGATTGACCCAGTTTTCCATCTCCTTGAGAAATTCGTCTTGAGAAGACATCTAGCTTGCACCCGCTGCGGATTACCTTAATAGATGTAAATATTTAATAGAGCTAAAATAATAACCAAGATGGGGAATTAGGCAAGAATTAGCACTCGCCAGGTGGCGGTTGGTGAGGGGCGTATGAACAGCAGCATAAAAAAGAGCAGGTTGACTAACCGGTCAGCAACTGCCAGGCCGTTTCCAATTGCGGCAGCACGGCCGTGCCGATGCGTATTCCCGACGATCGCGTATCCCAATGAAATTGCGACAAGCCGGGCGTATGCTTAAGATACTCCCGCTCCAAGATCGATTCCCGCTGCGGATCGAGCAGCCGGTCATAAGCAAAATTTATGTAATTTGTAAAATACCCTTGCGCCGCGCGCTGTTCATCCCAATGTAGATCTTGGAATACAGCTGTGGTAGCCCAACCGGAAGCCATGATCCCGCGTGGTTCCGCCCCCTGTTTAAGAATGAAAACTCGATCACCAATGATGATTGATTTTGTCTTACTGCAGTTCCAGCGATCCGGCACCTGCACGCCCATGCGCACGGAATCGGCTGTTTTTGCCAGACTATGCCAAGGCCATTTGGCAGCATTCCAGGTCAACAAATAGGCGTTATTCATGCATCCAGTCTCAAGACGGCTGCATCATTCGTCCACCAAATGGCTGTACATTCTGGCACAATAGGCGAGCCTGCCTGCTCAACCAGTTCAGCCAGTTCATCGCCAAAGAAAAAGCGGGTCAAATCGACAGCCTCTTGCGGGGATGAGAACCGGTAGTCAGTGCGAATCCACCTGGACTGCATTCCGATGCCGGCCAAATAATCGAAGTAGTCGAGCATGAATGAAGGCGGATTAGGCATGGTAAAACCAGTGCCCATTGTCTCTAGGATGACAATTGCTCCATCTGGATGAACGATGTGGCGCATTCGGCGCAAGGTATCACGCAGCGCTTCTCGCCATTCAGGTCCGGTATGAAGAGCCACATAACAGAGGCTCCAGCCAGAAATGATCATGTCGCAGCTGTTGCTTGCCAAGGGAAGATGGCGATGATCGGCGACGGCCAAGGAACAGCACCCGTTGGGGAGATGGGCGGTTTCCTGCTGGGCCACTGCTAACATCGCCGGCGACCTGTCAAAACCGTATACGACGGATGCTTGCGGCGCGAGAAGCTTCAGCAACCGGCCTGTACCTGTCCCCAAATCGACTACGATACGGCGCTCAAAGTTGTAGGTTTCGCGCAAGGCGGGCAGTATGTTTCCCTGGTAATCTTCCCGGGCCACCAGCTGCTCATAGCGCTGGGCTTGGGTGTGGTAGATTTTATCGTGTGGGGGGGATTCCATGGTTTCCAGTATGCAGTGCAGAGGAAGAAGTATACAGTAGTCAGTAAGAATTATACCGCAAGATGTAGCTTGTAACTCGTGTGCAGTTACTATCTGGTAAGACGGAGGGAAGGTTTACACAGAACTGCACGGAGAGGAGACACGGGGGTGCATAGAATTGGGAGAAAATGCCTGAGGATGGAGCACTGTGCTTTGGGACTGTGAAAGCCCCCGGTGGGTAGTTTTGCGTTTCGGATTATTTTACTGCCTGTCTCCTGCGGTTTGCCGCCCAGGGCAATCGTATATAGAAATGGTCTAAAGAAAGAACATGGATTATCTTCGAAAATAAGTGCTGGAGGATTACTATGTCAAATGTTGGAGCGTCGCTCGCCGAGCACTTTGCTGCTGTAGAAGATCCGCGGGCTGGGCGCTTAACCGACTATAAACTTGTCATGATTGCCATTTTTGGCGTCACTTGTGGGGCGGAAACCTGCACAGACATCGAGTAGTATGGGAACGAACGGCGGTCTGGATGCCGCCGGCAAAGCACGAGAGAGGGAGCTTCTAGAGCGTTTGGGCCTCGGCGATAGACTCCAAAACTTGCCCTCCCAACTCTCCGGAGGCCAGCGCCAGCGCGTAGCCATCGCCCGCTCCCTCATTCACGATCCCGAACTCGTCCTCGCCGACGAACCTACTGCCAGTCTCGATACCACCCTTGCCTTCCAAGTCGTCGAAACCTTCTCCCAGCTCATCCACGAACAGAACCGTGTAGGCATCATGGTCACCCACGACCTGCGCATGTGCCGCGACACCGACCGCGTCTTCCAGATAGTCGACGGCAAACTGGCGCGCATCATCTCTAATCCCGAAGAAATCCAGCAGCTTGCCAATACCGACCGCTAAATCAGAACGGCAGTTCGAATCTCCAAAGGGGCATTTTACAGAAACGGACCGCTTGACACCTCTGTTAGGCGGTTTGTTGTCTGAATATTGGATAGTTCTCAGCGACCAATTATTCTCCAACTATAAGGCAGTTGGGCGCAGATAGACCCTGAGTAATGTTGCCCTTCATGGCCAACTGCTTGCGTGTTTCGGGTCCTAATCATCAATATGGGCGCACTTTGGCCGCGACACACCAGGTCAACGTCATGGGCTGGGAATAATGGGCAATTCGATGTACGAGGCATGATCGGCCTCGCGATAGAGTTGAATCGTGGGAGGAGGATCCAACTGCGGCGTCAGGGCAGTATCCTTATCTGCAGCGGTGATTGTTACCCGAATCCGATGGCCGGCTTCGAAGATATAGGAGGTGGGTAACAAATCGAAGACCAGTTCAACCGGCTTGTCGGGTAAATCAACGATATCTTCCGCATAGCTCCGATGATAGGGCAGTCCCAGATTCTCATAAGGCGCAGTAGACATGGCCCTGTGTGAGGCGCGTAGATTGCCCTCGGTCACATATTGTGAATAACTGCCTTTGCTGATGTCTTCCAGATACACAAAGAAATCCCCGTCACTGGCTGAAGATTTGACCCAAAGATGGACAACCGGGTGACCGGTGACCTCGACCGCAGAGGGTAAAGGTGGTGCCGTATAGGTCAACCCTTTTTCATCATTGAACATCATCGTGTTGGGATAAACAGGTGACATGACATCGTATCCGGCCGCCCAACGGGTGCCCGTGCCGGAAGTTGTCGAGTAGTCCACGAGATACTCATCTGCGCCGGTGGTCGTTACAGGCATATCCAGGCTGAGACTCCCGTCATTTACAGATTTTACGCTGCCTGATATTGTGCCATCGAAGTAATAGTTGGTGAGCTCTTGATTGGGCAATGGCCACTGCCAGGCTGAGTGCCAACCAGATTTTTCCCCCTCCCCCATGGTGTAGTAATAAATGGGCGCTTCGCTCATCACCCCATTGTCAATCCCTTTCAGCCAGTAGTCATACCAGCGCACCATTTCTATGGCAAGATCGAGGTGCCCCAATTGTGGATGTGCCCAGGGGCCGATCACGATTTTTTGCGGGTTCGTCAGATTGTGGTACCACAAGAGCCCATGCTTGGGGAACATGTCATACCAGCCCTCCCAATGGTACACGGGTATACCGGAACCTCGGATCTCTTCCAGGTAATTCGACGGGTTGTTGGTGATATATGGCTGCGTGCCGGTCAGAGCAGATACGCTGTCCCGGTAAGGCAAATGCGAATACTGGTCAAACACATCCACATTACCCTCATGTTGCTTCAAGGCTTCCTGCAGCATGGCCATATCCGTATCTTCATCTACGGCCAGACCGCTAGCATCTAGCTCGTTTATATTTTCTCCCCACCTGCGGAAGAAGTCATCGTGGAACACGCCGCCAGGGTATATAAAGGAATAGCGATCAAACTCTGACATTTCGGGAAAAATCGCCTTCAAGTGAGGCGGCGCTGCGCTGGCGGCCATGAATTGGGTGATGCCCAAATACGATCGGCCATACATGCCAATATTCCCGTCAGACCAGGGTTGTACAGCAAGCCATTCAGTTATGTCATAGGCGTCGTTTGTTTCTTCTGGCGAGAATAGATCCCGATAAGTTCCAAATGAAGCCCCGGTGCCACGAATATCCACCGAGACGATCACATAACCATACTGCAATACAGTTTGCAGGTAAGGCTTATCAGCGTCAATCGCCTGCCAATAAAGTATTCCCTCTCGATGATATCGGTTATGGGTCCAGATCACGGGCAACGGCGTGCTCACGGGCTTTCCATCCTGAGCAGGCCGGAGGATGAGCGCCGCCAATTTTGTTCCATCTCGCATGGTGATGTACTGCGAGGTTGATGTGCTTTCTTGATACAGCGGCAAAGAATAGCCCTGGTAAATACCCGGCTGTGATAGGCGCACTTCTGGGGTGTCAACTGGCAAGGGAGTGTAGGTGGGCAGCGGTGTATACGTAGGTAATGGTGTAAAGGTAGGCTGCGGAGTGTAAGTAGGAAGTGGTGTATCGGATGGTCCTTCTGTAGGTACTAGCTCCTGTTCTTGATCTAAGTCAGCGGCAATTTCTTGATCGCGATCAGCGGCCTCTTCAGGTTCGCCACTACAACCAACAAGAATGAATAAGGCGCAAAATAGAATTGCAAACGGAAAGAGTTTCTTGAACATCCCCTTTTCTCCTTGTTAAACCAACAGAAGTTTACAGTATAGGAAATCTCGCAGGCTTCTCAGGTGATTTTAGTCATGTCCGGGTTGGATGAATGTCATATTCGGGAGTAGTAATAGGAATTTGACCATAACGTTAATTCGGTCACGCAATGGGGGAAGCACTCTCCCAATTAGCTACGGGAACTGGCCGCCGGGTCAATTCTGGGTCAAAGAAGGGTTGGCCAAACAGTGGGGTGTTGCCCCGGAATCGCTCGGCTACCTTGAAGCCGGCATCGGTATGAGTGTTGAGAACGCGGTCCGGTTGGCTGAGGCTGGCAAATCCAACCTGATTCCCTATGCGCGTCGCACCTTTGAGGCCGCGGACCAGCAAGTCACCAAAATTACCGATGAGATGCTGCTCATGCCGAGCTACTCCGTTATTCCTGAATTCAAGATTTCGGCGAAAGGCGTGTTCAAAACTACTGTCCCGATGAGGTCACCATCCTGGATCAGCTCATGTTCCATTCGGTCCACTATCAGCGCCATCTGGGAATGATTGAAGCATTAATTGGCATAATGTTTAACCGGGAAGGAACAGCCACGATATAAGGTGAACCACCAGTTAATTTGGGGGTTAAGTCAGGGCTGCAACAGGCGCGTGGGGTGGTATTTCAAAAAACCACCCCTATTTTGTCAGAGTAAAATCAATCACAAGTGTAGATTCCTCCTAGAGACTACTTCAAAAGACATTAGTATCCCTTGGCAATATCTATTACGAATATTATTTTGGCATGATCAAGGGGTTCAGGGATGAAGAAACGGAAAAAGTTTTCAATTGCCGTTTCTCGAAGAAGTTGCCCCACGATATCCAACGCATCGCTGAACGAAAATTGATCATGCTTCATAGATCGGCAACGCTGAATGATCTACGTATCCCACCCGCTAACCGGCTCAAAGCGCTAAAAGGAGAACGCAAAGGGCATCACAGCATTAGCATCGACGATCAATGGCGAATCTGTTTTGAATGGCGGGATGATGGTGTATACGAAGTTGAGATCGTTGACTACCATTGAGGTGACATCATGAGAGACTATTCTCCAATTCATCCAGGTGAAATACTTCTAGAAGAGTTTATGAAGCCGATGGGCATCAGCCAATACCGTCTGGCAAAAGACATTGGTGTGCCGGCTATGCGCATCAACAAGATCGTTTATAGCCAACGAGGGATCAGCGCCGATACCGCTCTGCGCCTTGCCCGCTATTTTGGCATGTCTGTTGAGTTTTTGACCGGTATTCAGACTCACTAGGAGGTCGAAATGGCACATATGGATTTGGCAGATCGCCTGGAAAAGGAAGTAAAAATATTTGCCACGGCCTAAACATAAGGGGGTGTTATCGCCAAGGTCAGCAAGGTTTTATGCAAATTAGTCCGAAATGGATCCAATTGGGGGCATTCTTCAGAAATGGACCGCTTGACAGTGATGTCAAGCGGTTTTTCTCTTATATTTTGTAAAAAAAAGGGGGATTGGAGCTAAATTTATCGTTTTCTAGATCAGAGGGAGTTCGAAGTACGTGGGGGGTACAGCCGATTTCCTGCCGCGACATGTTCTTTTCTGATCCCAGATTGGCTCTGGAAAACGTTAAAAGGACGTTCCATAACTTCGGAACGTCCTTCTCTAGTTTGTGTAGCGCTGTAATACCGGCGCTTGCTTGCTGTGGACCTTGATACTGCCGCCGCCCAAAACCTGCTTTGAGCCATTGTCGTAGACAGTTCCAGTGTCACCCCAGATGTGGATAAAGAAGGTACCAGGACTGTCATCATCGGCAGAGAGCATGAACTTGGAGCTGCCCTCGCCATTGATTGTGCCTTCACCCTTTAACTGTGCCATGTTACCAGCCACAACCAGCCATTCGCAGCGGGCGCTGTGAAAGTTCAGGTCGCCAGCCTTGAATTGAAACTGGGTATTGTCGCTGGGTACATTGGCGTCTTTGCGTGATTTGACAACAAATCCGAAGGTTGCTTTACCTTCGAGCGTTTCGTCATCTTTTATGGTTACCTGGTTCGAAAAGATCCAGCCACCGCCGGTGACGAAACCGCCAGAAGAGTCATAAACCACCACCACAAAATCGACATAGGTGCTGGGCAGGGCTGGATCACAGGATGTTTGTCCTGAAAGCGGTTGGAAAGTACCTTTAGCACAGCGGGTTGGTGCCAACGCAGCGGCGGCGGCAGCAAATGAACCCAGTTCGGCTCCCGTGCAAGTGAATGCGCCATAATCGCCAGGATCGCCGATAATGAAGAGGATCTCAGCAGCGTCAAAAGAAATTCGTTGAAAATCCGGCGTAGATGGAACGGGATTCGGGACAAAGGTACCAGGCACTTTGCGAATATCTTACTCTAGATTTCAGCCTTTTTTTTTGCCTGACACCTCGCTGATTGGTCCAATTATTTAGTCGCCACAATGACGGCAGCAGTTTCCGCGGAATTGAAGAGCTTCAAGTCGACCAAATCCATCGCATAGACGATGCCTGCTCCCTCGGACTCCACGATGCTTGTAGAGGTTTCTGCGGAGTTGAAGAGCTTCAGCGCAACCGGATCCATGGCATAATTGATGCCCATCGCCTGCCAGCGTGCGGCAGATAGATCGGCTGCCTGTTCGTAATCGAAGTTGTCGCGGGTCAACATGCCCTGCTCTCCATAGAACTTGGCAATCGCATAATTGATTCCTGAAACCTGCTCACCATAAAACTCGCCCATCGCTTGCCAGCGTGCGGCAGAGAGATCGGCTGCCTGTTCGTAATCGAAGTTGTCGCGGGTCAACATGCCCTGCTCTTCATAAAACGCGCCCATCGCCTGCCAGCGTGCAGCGGAATAATCGGCGGAAAGTTCATAATCGAAGTTGTCGCGGGTCAACATGCCTTGCTCTTCATAGAACTTGGACATTGCCAGCCAACGGGCCGCCGACAGATCAGCCGCTTCCACTTCGGCCGTCACATGGAATGCTACGAAAGAAAACTTCCGATCAGCCGGATCAACAGCAGCCAGTGCACGGGCTGCGGACGCTTCTGACGCGTTGAAGAACTTACGGTCGGCCGGGTCTATAATGACCGGCATGTGGTTTGCGGAAATTCTTGCCGCTGGCGCCCCTTGCACATCAGGCCGGTAGGCGGTCAGTAAAAACAGACTTATAAGGAGTAAACCGAGGACAAATATTGAGGACACTGTATTCTTTTTCATTTCAATTTTCCTTGCTAATTTATAGTTTGAAAAAAGACGTAATTCTGCAACCAAACTGAGTTTTGCTTTAGTGGCTTACCTAACATTCAGTTGCCCTCTTTCGATGAGGATTGGTACTATCATACGAACTAAACGCTTCAAGAGCGCTTCTAGAACGCTTCAAAGCGAAATTTGACGTATAATTCATTTTGGTCTGGACGAAAATCGAATCTTTGGGAGAGTGGATGCTGGAGATAACTTTGCTGGGTGAAATTGTTATCCTCCTAGACGGAGAGCCAGGCACACGTATTCGCGGCCAGAAAGAGATTGCGCTGTTGGCCTTTCTGGCGCATACGGGGAAAACCTACGGCCGTGAGGCGCTAGCTGATTTGCTCTGGGAGGCACGTTCTACCAAACAGTCGCTCTCCAATTTACGCACCGCTTTAGCCAGGCTGCGCAAACATGTGGGGGATCAGTTAATTATCACACGCAACAACGTGTCACTATCTTCCGCTGTTCATGACCAAACGGATAGTGTGCGCATGCAAACGATGTTGGCCGGTGTCGGCAGGGAACGGTCGCAATCAGGGATCAATATTTTAGCCCAAGGATTGGCATTGTATGCCGGAGAATTTATGGCCGGATTCTCCCTGACGCAGGCCTCGCGTTTCAATGATTGGTTGGCGGTTGAGCAAGAACATTTACGTCAAATCGCCATGAATGGCTATCGCCAATTGGCAGGCTGGCAGGAAGAACAAGGCGCATTCAACGCGGGGGTCATCACGGCCCAGCAATGGGTGGCATGGGATCCGCTGGACGAGACGGCACAGCAGATGCTCATGCGTCTATTGGCCTATGATGGGCGGGGATCGGAAGCATTACGGGTTTATGAGCAATGCCGCGACCTGCTGCAGGTGGAACTTGCTGTTCATCCTGCACCAGCCACCACGGCTCTCTACCATGCCATTGAAGACGGTTCCCTGGCGTCACCGGAAATCGTCCCTGCCCTGCTGCATAATCTGCCGCGTGCCCTGACGCCTTTATTCGGACGAAAAAAAGAAATAAAAAAGCTCATCACTTATCTTGTAAACCCGGACTATCCCTTAATATCCCTCACCGGCCCCGGCGGTATTGGCAAAACCAGCCTGGCGCTGGCCGCCGGACGGCAGCTGCTGATAGAAGAACAAGCTCCGTTCAAAGACGGTATTTGGTTTTTCTCCCTTGAGGAAATAGAAAACGACACCCCAGAAAAGATCAGGGAAGAAGCCGCCGCTTTACTGGGACCGGCAATGGGTCTATTCTTCTACGGCGAAAGCGACCTCTGGCCTCAATTGTTGGGACAATTGGGGTCGAAAAATCACCTGCTCATTTTGGACGATATCGAGCAGTTCTTTCATGTCGCCTCTGACCTCATCGTGGATCTGCTAGAAGCGGGGGAGGACATGCACCTTCTGGTCATATCCCAAACCACACTCGCTTTGGGGGCCAGCGTCGCTTTTCCGCTGGCCGGTCTGCAAACCCCGACGCAGGTTTCGCCAGGGGCGTTAAACAATGAAAGCGTGCGTTTGTTTGCCGAACGAGCCGCGCGGATGCCGGCGCCATTCCACCTGGAAAAACATCTGGCAGAGGTCGTGGCGATCTGTCAATTTGTGGAGGGCATGCCTTTGGGTATTGAACTGGCGGCGGCTTCGTTGGGGCGCTTGATGGTGGATGAAATCATGCCCGCCCTAACTGGTAACCTGCAGCTGCTCAACAGCAGCCATCGTGACCTACTGCCTCGCCAGCGCACCATCCAGGCCGTCTTTGACTACACCTGGCAGCTGCTCGACCCTCACGAACAAACCCTGCTGGCCCAAATTTCCATTTTCCAGGCTGGCTTCACCCGTCAGGCGGCCGAATCAGTTCTAAATGACACAACTTCGGACTTATCCCATTTGGTAGATCATGCCCTGCTGAGTCGGGATGAAACAGGACGTTTCAGAATGCACCCGCTCTTGCGCCAATCAGCGCGCGAAAAACTGAGCGCCCCGCATATGATAGAAATTGCCGGGAGGGTACTGGAGCAGCACAGCCTCTATTTCGCCCAATTTATGGCATCATTTGCGGATGAATTACAGCGCGGTGAAGGACAGGAAACGTTGCAAACCATTCTCTCTGAACAGGCGAATCTGCGTGCCGCCTGGCAGTACGCCGTCCAAGCCAGACAGTGGCCAACCATTGCCACTTGTTTGGATGGCAGCCATTATTTCTACCAGCGCCAAGGGTTTTTTAGTGAAGAAACGGCGCTGATCGACAGCGCCATAAACCATCTGCAAGAGACCCTGGTTGTGGAAGATGTTTTTTTGAGCGGTTTGCTCAGTCGATTGTTGACCGTTCGCGCGCGCAACTATCTGCATGCAGCCCAATTTGCCGAAGGGCTGCAGGCTGTCGAACGCGCTTGCGCGCTGGCGATCAAGCTGCAAGATCCTGGCCTTGAAGGGCAGGCAAGGTTGGCCTGGGCCCAAATTCATTCGATACAGCACAAGCGTGATCCGGCGCTGGCCCAATTTAAACAAGTAGTCATTCTGGCCAAAAGAGCTCAAAATCAAACTCTCGAAGCAGATGGCTGGATTGGGCTTGGCGAACAAATGGGGTGGCTTAACGATAGCAAATCAACCGAGGAGTCATTACACACCGCGCTTGAGTTGTGCCAAATCTTGCAGTACAAACCGGGCGAAGTGCGGACTTTGATCGTATTTGGGGAATATGCGCTGCGTCAAGGAGCATTTGCGCAGTCCGCTGCTTTTAACCGGCAGGCTTTACAAATAAGCCGCCTCTTGGGAGACGTAGTCGCAGAGGCGGAGGTCCTGGGGAGCCTGGGCGTAGGCTTAGCAGCCTTGAATGATATGAGCGGCTCGCGCGCCGCTCATGATGAAGCGTTAGCCATCTTTCGCCGGCTGAATATGCCCGAGAGTGAACAATGGATATTGGGACAGTTGGGCTACACGGCGATCCAGCTAGGCGACTATGGCAGCGCTGAAAAACAGTTGGCTGAGGCGTTGAGTATTGCCCGGCGGCTCAAAGATGAATTTTGGCAGGCGTGGGTTAAGCTGCGGATGGGAGAACTGTGGACTGAGCGGGAGCGTGCGGACCAGGGGCTGTCCTTCATCGCGGATGCTTATGTGACGGCCGAACGGAAAAACAATCCACGTTTCAAGGCGGCGGTTCTCTATCATTGGGGTAATGCCTTGCTGAGCCAGTCTGATTGGGCCCAGGCTGAGCAGAAATTCCAAAAGGCGAATGACTTGTGGCAGGGATCGGGCCAAATAGAAAAAGGCGCACAGTCTTTGGCGGGATTAGCTTATGTGGCTTATCAACAAGAGAGACTGGAAACGGCTGCTGCGCATGCTGAACAGTTGTGGCAAACCTGGCAGGAGTCGCCGGAACTGGCAGAGAGAGCAAACCTCAAATTATATTGGCGGTTGGGCATAGTTTGGGACGGCTTGGGTGACAGCAGAGCTGATGACTTGTGGCAGAAAGCATATGTTCTGCTGCAAGAGCGATGTGAGAAGATCCCTAACGAGCGTGCGCGGAAGATGTTCTTAGAACAGGTACCGGCTCACCGGGCTATTTTGAGTGTTTTGTAATATCATTAAGTTGGAAATGGATCTCCAAGGGGCATTTATTAATTGATCATGTTGTCACGACTATAATCTTGCCCCTTGTGGAGCCGCCTAAATCCTAAATTCACCGCCGCTGCGTTGTCAAAATCGCCGCGGGTTCTTTTTGGATTTCTTCCTAATCTGTCTTCTTTGCCAAAACGATATCAACCGGCAGCTTGAACATAGACATTTCTGTTACACCAACGGTTTGAAAATCAGCATCTTCAACGGCTTCTTGCACATAGATAGGCCGGCAGTCCGCATATTTCTCAAACTTATCGTGCGACCATTCATAAAGCGTAACTATCAAACTGTTCTTTTCCTTCTTTGCCATGGCAACGATGCATAAACGGCCGTCCGCTCGCAGCACCCTCCGGCACTCTTTCAGCACAAGCGGGATTTCTGGCGTGTCGAACAGTTCGAGGGTGAAACTCATGTAGAGTGCATCAAAATAGCTGTCTTCAAATGGGAGATTCGCCGCGTCACCGCAAGCCAGTTCTACGGTTTCTGACACTCCCGCCTTGCTAACCTTCTCTTGGGCGACATTGAGCATTCCCGCAGAAAGGTCAATGCCATAGACCTTGCCGGAGCTGCCCACCGCCTGCGCCAACCCCTTTATGATTTCCCCGGTGCCAAAGCCGATCTCAAGTACAGTCTCCCCCTTTTTGACCGCCAGCAGATGCAGGCCCATCTCCTTGTACTTTTTCTCGGCCAGCCCAGCCAGTAGATCATACCACCTACTCATCATGTCGTAGCTGGCTTTGGCTTCTGCCTTCGTTCTATTAACCCTGCTTATTGGCCCCCCACTGTTCACCATTTAAGCACTCTCACCAACGTGGGCAGCCAATGCTTCGATGATTTCCGAGCAGCCGCCCTCGCGCAAATAATCGGTATGATCGTCAATACCCTCAAACTTCCGCCCGACAATTTCCGAGCACTCGAATTCACAGTCGGTACTTTCTACAAATCTTTCAATAACGGCCGAATATGCGGGGTTGTCAAAATAACCAGCCTTATTGGCGCCTTCCTTGTGGCTGGTCATAGCCGTGAGCCACATTGCCGCCCCCAATGCACCGCAGGCACCGCCGTATAAGCCAACACCCCCCGCAAAACCAGACGCCATGACTATATGCATCTCCGATGCGCCCATCTGCCTGGCCAGCAGGGCCGCGCAGCTCACCGGCTGGGATGGCACTTCCGGTTGTTCCTCGGAAAGAGCCTCATTAATCGAACTGAATGCATCCGGGGCATACCGTGCCGCCAGGCGGAAACAGGCAATGGGTCCGCCCTTTACCATAAACTTAAGCATACCCACTGAGTCCTCCATATCCATCTTTGTGATTTCAGAGATTTCGCTGCAGTTGATCTCATTCTTAGTATGGGGCTGGAAGGACTCCATAGCCCTTTGCGTAGCCTTTATTGCCGCGGCTTCAGCCTCTGGACTGGGACCAAAGCGTCGATACGCCTCTGCACCCGCGGCAAGCGATGCGCCCCAGATCATGCCGCACTGAAAGCCATGGTTCATAATGCCGCCTGCAAGAGGCGCGGAAGCCGCCTCCTCAAGTTTCATCGGCTGACCGAAAGAGCTGTCAACGACGCTCATTATGGTTTCCGATCAAGTCCCCTCTTTAAGGAATTTACGTACAGTTCCAATGGACGAGATCTTCTTTGCTGCCGTGGTCATCTCACACTCTCCTGTTAATTAAACCTTTAATGCCAAATAATCGCACCTGGTTTTTTTAGGTAGATCTACTCACCATCCCTAACGGTAACGAACTTAAGATAAAGTGGTCAAGTGACAAAAGTCATGGCTTTATGATGAATATGCAACCATTTGGTTCTAAAAAAATTGCCTACCCGGCTACTATTGCAGCCAGGTAGGCAATTTATTGGTGGTATTCAGTCACTGATTTATAGTAATGAATACCTTACTTCTTTCTACGCTTGCTACTGCACGAACAACTCGATGTAGAGGTCTACTGCCGGCAGCGGGTTGACAACAGCGCTCTTCTTGAGCTCGATCTTGTCGCCGAACATCGCACCTGTTAAGCTGCTGCCTTCCTCTAGTTTGATATGTCCCCGTGGAGTGACAAACGTGCCGAGGAAGGTGCCGTTCTTCTTCAGATGAACATGCTTTCCTTCAACTTGGAACAAGATGTCGCTCGCCTGCCCGCTGCTGGACATGAGCACACCTTCGTCCATGTCGACATCCTTCTCTACGCCAATGATGATCGGGCCTGCGCTGGTATCGAGATTGAGGGTCACATTTTTCTTCAGGTCCATCTCTTTGAAGGTGTAGGTACCGGCGCTTAGATTGAGCGTCCCCTTTTCCGCTACCATGCAATTTCCCGTAATCCCCTAGTGATAATGAGCGGGTTTGAACATTTTCTAGATACATTCTTGCCCCTGGAAACGGTCGACCGGCTGGATGAATCCGTCATTCATAAGGCTCTAGAGCATGAAGCGCTGTGCAAGGCATTTTCCTTTGTTGAGTTTGGCGGAGTTTATTCCGGTGAGGAATTTCAAATTTGGCTTGATGAGAAATTAGATGCAGATGGCCGTAATCTCTCCCAACTAACCTTGGCCGAATTTCACGAGCAGACAGGCAATGACTTGACGGCAATCATCACCGATGTAACCGATCACGAGATGCTCATCATCAACCACCGCACCGCTCCTGATCTGCCTGTCGCCTGGCTGATTCGTATGTCTATGAGCATCCCTTTCGTCTATAATCACGTGACCTGGCAGCCCGAATGGGACACCTACTTGGGGGAGAACATAATAGGGCATGATATTGTCGACGGTGGTCTTGGCTCTAACTTGGGCATTGAAATGGTCATCTCACAAGAGCCGGAATTTATAGAGGCCATGGGCATCGAACCAGATCGTGAGCGTATCATCGGCCTTTTTCTGGACGACGCCATTCCTGTTGAAGGCGCTGAATCGGCCGTCGAAGAGCTAGACGATCCGCTGCACAGCCGTTGGTCAACTGTCAAAGAACGCAACCAGGCGCTGTTGACAACTATTCTCAAAAACCACGATCATTTCATTGTGCGCACTCACCCGGACGTCGTCTGCCACCTACCTGTCTGTGGCTTTGATACACTTGAATTCGATATGAGTGATGAACGTATAGAGATTTTGATGAATTCAGGGCGAGAGGCGATGCGTGAATGTTTAGAGGAGATGGAGTTAGATTAGGACGGGGAGAGGCCAGCGCTTGAAAGATCTCGCCCAGCCAAAGCATATGTTCTAGCTGGTCGTGCCGGGATTTCCAACCGGTTTCCCGCCCTTGAAGTCTCTCCCCGATGAGATACCGATTGAGCCACCTGCATTTCTGGATTCTGAAACCGACTGACGATGGACTCTTCGTGGCCAGAGAGCGGGAACTGGGGCGGCTAGACGGATTGCAGCCAAGGTCCTGGACGGACACAGGCAAGTGGTCGTTATCACCGGGGAGGCGGGGCAAGGCAAGAGCAGCCTTCCACAAGCGTTTTCAAAACGGGCTCAGGCGGTTCGCCCAAATCTAGTTGTTGCCCGGGACATTTGCGATGCGTCTACGGGTGTCGGCGATCCCTTTTTACCCTTCAGGGATGTGTTGAGTATGTTTTGCGGCGATGTGGATAGTCTTTGGCGGGCGGGCATGCATCAAGATACGCTTACCGTGATGACCACATTCCCGATTTTTTGCCCAGTTTCAACATATCTGTGTGCCTCTGGGATTTGCTCCAACGAATAGCCTCTATCTACAACAGATTTTATCTTTCCCGCCTCAATAAGCTCTTTCAGGAAAAGCAAATCTTCTCTCGTTTGGTTTGCTGATCCAATTATCACTTTCTTTTTACTTATCATCGAAGTCCATAGTCCGATAACAACGTGTGACAGCCCAGCGTTAGCTAAAAAATAATACCCTTCTCTTTTTAGCGATTTTAACCTGCGTGAAAACAATTTCTTTCCTACTACGTCGATAATAACATCATAGGTCTCACCGTTTTTGGTAAAATCATTTTGAGCGTAATCAATGACATGGTCAGCGCCAATCGAACGCAGCATGTCCATTTTTCCCGCGCTGTCAACGGCCGTTATCTCAGCCCCAAAATATCTAGCAAGCTGTACCGAAAAAGTGCCGATACTTCCTCCCGCGCCAAAAATCAAAACCTTTTGCCCACGCTGAATATCTGCTTGTCTAAGAAAATGCAGTGCTTCAAAACCCGCAGTAGGAACGGCGGCAGCTTCTTCATAGCTCATATTGACCGGTTTTAGTGCTAATGCCCCTTGCATCTCATTCGGGTTTGCTTTCAGGCAGATGTACTCAGCATAGGCGCCAAAACCAAAACCGGTCGTACCAAAAACCTGATCGCCTTTTTCGAATGATGTTACATCTTTACCAACTTCCTCAACTTCTCCAGCTAATTCTTGCCCAATTATGGTTATTCTTGTTGGTTTTATCAGCCCTACATAGAGCCGCATGGGGAACGATAACATAAGCGGGAGCTTGAGCCTTCGCAGCTCGCTGTCCCCTGCTGTTACCGTTGTCGCATGTACTTTTACCAGAACTTCATCCTCTTTCGGGGTGGGTTTTTGCACCTCTTTGAGTTGAAGCCCATCTGGTGATCCGTATTTTGTCCAAACAATTGCTTTCATTGCCACTCTTCCTAACGATCAAGGTGCACCTGTCGCTACGCTTCATAGCCGCAGGTGCAGCACTTTGTCATGTAAATTATTACTTCCAAAACAACGAAATCCTTACCCGTTCGACATCGGCATTATAAGGCAGATTCAAGAGCACGTTTATTCCACTCTTCGACGTTGACACCTTTAATCAAGAGCCAAAATGTTATCAAAAATTCTCCGATAAAGGTAAATAGGGTAAGGTTTATGGCGAAGTCGGGAACAAAAAATAAAATAAAGGATTCTATTTGATAGCCTAGTCCGGCGACGATCAATAAAGCCCCGATAATTTTCGGCAGGAAGCCAGATTTGAAAACTAAATAGCCCATGGGGAATAACCAAAGTCCCCAAAATATCTGAGCGATAAGAATCCCAGTATGGCGTAAACCAAGGAAAAGTGCTACGAGAGCTTCCATCTGATCTGCTGTGAAAAACGTCTAGAAGTCTACAGCGAAGAACTCTGCACCGTTCAAAAGTAGCAGGACAGCGAATTGATTGTTCTCATTGAGCATGGCAATAGGTACAGCAACTAAAATGAATACGACCATTAGCACCGCATGGTTTTTATTAACTGGCTTGAGTACTTTGTACAAAAAAAGAACCACAAATATCTGAACTACCTGAGTGACCAGAGCACTCACAATACTAACGGTGTATAGCATCTGATTAGCCAAAATATTGCTAACTGTTGCGGTTACATCTCCGGGCACAAAGAGAGTGTTACGGGCGGCGACGCCCGATTCAGGTACGGCCGCCGCATAAATTATTATCAGTACTTCATCCTCCTTGGGGGTAGGTTTTTCTACCTCTTTGAGCTGAAGAACTTCCGGTGGTCCATATTCTGTATAAACAACTGCTTTCATATGTTTCCTCCAAGATTATCTTGATTCGGACATTTTTTAAATCGTTTACGACAAACCATCTCCAAGGTGTTTGTCTCAATTCACAAATTGACATCTGATGCATCTACCTGGCCGAGTCTGACACAAATGACTGAGAGCAGTGGCATGCCTAAGTCACATGCATTTCTTAGCAATCCACGCAGCGCTGCCTGATCGACCGCCGGGCTTGTAAAAAACGCAATTAAGATTGTCTTCCAGCGTGATGGTCAGGCTACCAAACGGGCCTGTCGATCGACGAACCAGATGGACCTCGATCCTAATCTGTCAAACCACTTATTGACTTGTGCTAGTTTTGGGGTGGAGTTTGTTTGGCATTGCCCAGTATCTGTTGTGGCTAATTGATAATTTTATACGACTTGCTAAGTGAAGGCAACAATTTTGCACTATTGGTCAGGGCAATCTTATAGTGATTCTAGGATTGGCATGAACGCACACTTGAAATAAATATTGCTAGCGGAAAAGAGTTGTTCGGCAACCAGGTTCTGCTTTATGTCAATATTTCAGCCACATTTTGTGCTTGTCGTGGCTGATTCGAAGTCGCTATGCATCAAATAGGCTTGATCGACTCTTGTATGCGATTGCCCTGTCTGCTGCCTTCACGAGTGACCCTTGTTGGCTGTTGGCTGGTATAATCCTCAAAGGAGAACCAATTATGAAAGCTTTATACTACGAAGAATTCCAAGCGCCTATCGCTCTTGAAACGCTCCCTGATCCGATGCCTGAAGCGGACGGTGTCGTCCTTTGTGTGCGGGCCAGTGGGGTGTGTCGCAGTGACTGGCATGGCTGGATGGGGCACGATCCGGATATCACCCTGCCCCATGTGCCAGGGCATGAACTGGCAGGTGAGATTGTGGCCGTTGGCGCGGATATTAGGAACTGGCACGTAGGGGATCGGGTTACAGTGCCTTTCGTCGGGGGATGCGGGCGCTGTGCGCAATGTCTCTCCGGCAATCACCAGGTTTGTGATGCCCAATTCCAACCGGGTTTCACCCATTGGGGCTCTTTCGCTCAGTATGTGGCGATTAATTATGCGGATATTAATTTGGTACGCCTGCCGGAAAGCATGGACTTTGTCGTGGCGGCGAGCCTGGGCTGCCGGTTTGTGACCTCTTACCGGGCGTTGGTGGCGCAAGGCAGGTTGTCTGGGGGGCAGTGGATGGCCGTTCATGGCTGCGGAGGGGTTGGATTATCAGCGATACTGATCGCCAATGCCCTTGGCGCGCAGGTAATTGCTGTGGACATTGACGATGAGAAGTTGGCGTTTGCCCGTTCTTTAGGAGTCGCAGCGGTGGTAAATGCTGCCCAAGTCGAAGATGTTGTGGCAGCGGTCAAGGAGCTAAGTGATGGAGGTGCCCACGTTTCCGTGGACGCCTTGGGCAGCCAGGCCACCTGCTTCAACTCCATCGCCAATTTGCGCAAGCGAGGCAAGCATATCCAGATCGGCCTGATGACCGGGGATCACCAGCACCCGCAGATCCCGATGGAGTGGGTGGTGGCGCATGAGCTGGAGATCTTGGGCAGTCATGGGATGCAGGCGCACGAATATGGTCGGATGTTGGCGATGATTGAAGCGGGCACACTGCAGCCGGAAAAACTAATCGGAAATACCATCACTTTAGAGGAGGCTGCTGGTGTATTGATCGATATGGATAGCTTCCCGACCACCGGTATCGCAATCGTTGATCGATTCTGATGTCTAGCATCACATAGAGATTAGTTCCGGATATAAATCTGAAGAAAGAGACACGGACGAGGACGGATGATCACGAACAAAATAGGCGATGGATAAGCTGAAACATGGTGCGCTCAAATCTACGAACCTCAAAATATTCTGCAAAATTGTCTATGCTCGGTGAGGGTACGGCTTTTTGGAAGAGGTCCATTTAATGCGTTTTTGGAGATCCTCAGGCCATTTTGAAATGTCTTCGGCGGGATAGATGCGCAGTTCGGGGCCGTTCTGCTGCAGCATATCGGAATGGCGGCAGTTGAGGATCTGCTTCGCAGCCGCAAGTCCGGTACTTGTGGCCCCGAAGACGCCGTGGCTCAAGGTGCTCGCGCCGACCATGTAGAGACCTTCGAATGGGGCATCGACGGGAAAACCCAAGGGTCCAATCTGAGATTTGTTTTTGGCAGTGCCGTATAGATTGCCGCGGGTGGCGTTGATATAGTGCTCGTTGGTCAGGGGCGTGGCCAGGCTCCAAAAAGTGACGTGCTTGCTGATGCCTGGAACCCGTTTCTCCAAGGCCTGAAACATCTTCCAGGATAGTTCTTCTTTCATGGCCTCATAGTCTGGGGAGCGATCTCCCGACTTCTCCGCGGCCCATTTCTCAAAAGCGTCGTAGCCAACGAAGGTGAAGGCCTCACAGGTGTGGTGCCCGTCGTGCATTTTGGAGGGATCTTTGAGCGTGGTCACGGTCAGGAAGATCATGCCCGGTGTTTCCGCGGTGAGATTGTGGTCGGTCAGTCCCTGTTGGTAGAACTTGTCCACGTCATGGTCATCATAAAACCAGAAATTGCCGGAATCGAGGCCGGCTTCACGCAGGTCCATATCCACGGCAAAGAAGAGACTTAACGAAGAGGTGGAATACTCAACTTTATCCAGTTTTTTCAGAAAGCGGCTGCTTAAATGCTCACGACCGATCAGCTTGCCGTAGGTCACCTCAGGATCGGTGTTTGCGATCACGACATCGGCGCTGAGGATTGTTCCATCGGCCAATTCAATTCCGGTGACCCTTTGACCGTCGAGCAGAATACGCTGCACGCTGGTCTCCAGGCGCAGTTCGCCACCGGCCCGTTTTAGAGCACGGACGAAGGCACGCGGGATGGCGAAACCGCCGCCGCGTGGATAGTAGCCGCCATTGAAGTAATGGAAGGTCACGGCGGCCTGGTAGAAAACGGCCACCTGAGATGGAGGCAGGCCATGATCCCCGGCCTGGCCGGCCAAGATGCCTTTCAATACCGGATCGGAGACGTAATGATCGATCAAATCCTGGCCCGATTTCCTGGCCCAGCGCAGGATAGAACCGGCATCGGGTAGGGCTTTCGCGGCCGTTGTTGGCCCTTTGACGCGGCCCAGATTGGCCAGGCCGTCCATCAGCCCGTCGACGGCATTGAGGTAGCCGTCGATGCCCTCCGCTTCGTCAGGGAAGCGTTCTTTCAGCCGGGCTGCATACTGTTCCTTACCCTTGGGAATGTCAAAACGCTCGTCGCCAATGAAGATATGGTCGTAGCCGTCTGGGTTTAGTTCAGTGAACTCCAGATCTCGCGAAACACCCAAACCTTCGTAAATGAGGCGTAGACTGCCGCCCGGCTGCAGGTCGCCTATATAGTGCACGCCGGGGCTGAAGCGGTAGCCATTGAGGGTAAAGGAGTGGCACCAGCCCCCGGCAACTTCATGCTGCTCGCAAACCAGCACTTTCTTGCCGGCCTGGGCCAAGGGAACAGCCGCTGCCAATCCACCAGCGCCCGAACCAATAACAATTACGTCATAGTCGTTTGGCATAAAGAAAACTCCAAGTCTTAAAGATGGCCCAATTTTAACCTGTAACGTGAAAATGGTTACAAGTTACATTTTGTTGTCATCTGCCAACAGTTGATCTACAACCTGCCTCATGTTCTCGCGGTATATCTGAATAGCGGAACGGCCATCTGGGGTGAGACGGATCAACGTGCGGGGGATGCGTTCGACAAATTCCTTTTCGATGGTGATATAGCCTGCCTGTTCCAACTTGCTTAGATGGGAGGAGAGATTACCGCGGGTCAGTCCGGTCTGGTTGAGAAGAAAGGTGAAATCGGCGCTTTCGACAACGGTAAGGAAAGTGAGGATCATCAACCGCGCCGGGGCGTGAATGGTGCGGTTGATGCCAGCGATGGGCTGCAGACGTTCTTTGTCCGCTTCGTTCTCACTCATCTAGCTGACTCGTCTTCGGGCAAAGGATAGGCGCGAAGGAAGCGCAGCAGATATATTATGCCGATGAGCAGAATGATTGTTCCCAGGAACACCACGCGCAGTTCCGGTTCGATGCCCAACGCCTGCCCACCCAAGAGCATAAGCGGCGTTAAAAGGGCATAGATAAAGAGCCGGTCCAGGCGAGTAATCAAACCAGCTATGATCATCATGGAGACAAAGAGCACGGCGATAACCATCATGCCATCAAAGCCGAAGAGAATATCCATCATCGGGGGCATATCGTCGAAATTGGCAAAGACATAGAGTCCGAGGCCAAAGGTGAAGAAGACCAGCCCGACGGCAATGGCGATCAGGAGTCGCTGTTTCTTGACCCGTTCCGAGGTGAACTGGACGTAGCCAAAGCGGGGGACGGTGATGCGATTTTTCAAGGGCACATAGAAAAGTATGGGCATCCAGGAGAGCATATTGAATACAAAGCTGCCGGTCAGGATCATGAGTCCGAAGCCCAGAACTCCAATACCGAGCAGAATGTCAATAAGGCCATCCTGATGGTAGGACAGATAAACCTTTTGGCTTAGCTTCTTTAATTGATCATCGTTTGACATGGTTAGCTCCAATTCCCGCCGCTGGTATCCAAGATCATGAGCGAAAACAAGCGATCGAATTTTGGGTGTTCAATTGATTTTTTTCAAACTAGTATGTTTTACAAACCAGTTTGCAAGTAGTTTAGCATAGAGGGTTAATTGGTGTCAATAGGCTTTAATAAAATTTGTTTAGGGGGTAAGGTATCAATGCGATCGACACCGTTTCTTCTTTTCCCGGAAACGGTGTCAGGTTGGAGCAGCGGGCGGGGAGCGGACAAAGAGGAAGACAGAGATGAAAACGCAGAGGGGTGCGGAGGAGGAGAGACGAATCGGAGGGAATTTTGCGTAATCTGCTGCTTGATGAATCTCCCCAAGCCGCCCCACTGAATGTATAATACCCTGATTAATCACGAGGCAATCAAATCTATGACCAATCAGAACAGCGGGCAGATCATCACCCCAGAAATGATTGAAAATCTTCCTGACCCGGTGCGGCGCTATATGATCTACACAGGTGTCCTCGGAACTCCTTGGATACACAGCGTACGCTTGAAGCAGGTTGGTACATTTCGTACGGGAGCGGAACGGCCGTGGATGCCTGTATCAGCTGAGGAATTTTATACCGTGGAGCCGCCAAGCCTCATCTGGAACGCGCGCTTCAAGCTGTTTGGGCTGCCACTCTTGCGCGCTAAGGACAGATATGAAGCTGGACACGGTCATATGTATGGTAAATTGGCCGGTTTATATACGGTCTTCGACGCCAAGGGTGAAGAATTGAACCAGGCGACGATGATCCGTTACCTCAATGAAATCATGTGGTTTCCAAGCGCTTTCCTGGGTGACAACATCTCATGGGAGGCCATCGACGACGACTGCGCACGCGTAACCTTCACCGATCATGGTCGAAGCGTTTCTGCGCAGATGTTTTTCGACGAGGACGGCCGTCTTACCAACTTCACAACCATGCGCTATCGTGAAATCGACGGTGCCTACTCCCTCGATCCCTGGTGCACGCCCATTACAGAATACGGCGAACGCGCGGGTCTTAAGCTACCTACTCGCGGCACGGCCGTCTGGAAGCTCGAATCAGGTGATTTAATCTATGCTGATCTAGCAATCACCGAAGTCGAATATAACGGCACCAAATAGACCAACCACTATTTTATCGTTTTTCGAACCCACCCCACCGTCCGCGTCACGATAAAGGTCGCCACCACAAACGCCGGTAAAGCATAAAGTACCGGGTCGCTAAAGTCGGGATCCAACAGACGATCGCCGGTAGCCGCAAAGAGGATCGCCCCAGGGATAGAACCGAACGTCGTGGCCAGCAAAAAATCGCGAAAAGGTATTTGGGAGAGACCAGCGGCGTAGTTGACGATCTCATACGGAGGCAATCCGAGTACGCGCGCGACAAAAACTACCGAAAAGCCATTCTTTTGCAAGCGCCGATTAAACTCCGCTGCCCGCCCTCCCAAGCGCTCGGAAATAAATTCCTGGGCCAGCAGGCGGGCGATCCAGAAAGCGGCGACGCTGCCCAAAAGCAGACCTGTCCACAGTGCCAGGCTGCCCATAAAAGGACCAAAAAGAATGCCGGATAAGACGATCAGTATCAGTGTCGGCGGCATAATCGTCACCGTATTGATGGCCACGAGCAGGATATAGATGAGCACGGCCCAGACGCCAAAGCCCTGGATGAAATCACGCATCATTTCCAGGCTCCAATCAGGCAACCAACCTTGGCGCCATGCCCAGATCAGAAGGGCGAGGGTGAGGAGGAGGAAGATGGTGAAGGGGAGTTTGTTTTTGATCAGTGTACTCCGAGGTTGGATAGTGGATAGTAAACAGTTAGCAGTTGGCAGTGCACGGAAGTGGAAAACA
This sequence comes from uncultured Chloroflexia bacterium, assembly GCA_963807975.1. GTDB lineage: Bacteria > Chloroflexota > Anaerolineae > Promineifilales > Promineifilaceae > JAACFF01. The sequence continues at coordinate 934,547 of CAWEDV010000001.1, forward strand.
GCTGACAATCAACAGAAAAGTGAAAACGAAAAACGGATAGCGACAATACGACGGTCTGCTGCTTGCTTATGGGACTGTTTGAATGCCCGATTTATTAGCTTTAGGGCTGGTTTAGTCTCCAAACTCGTCCACCAGAGAAATTGATGTTGTTTCTTTTATGCCGCGGAGGACAAGGCTAGTGCGTATGGTGTCCATGCCGGGGATGGGGGTGAGGACATCCATAAGAAATCGTTCCAAATGGCGGTGATTACGGACGGCGATCTTCAAATAGTAATCGAATTCGCCGGTGACGGAATAACATTCCAGGACTTCGGGCATGTCTTGAACAAGATGGCGGAAGCGATCGATGGAATGGGGCTCGTGGCGGCGCATGGTGACTTGAATGATGCACAGCATGTCAAGTCCGAGGGCTTCGCGGTTGATGAGGGTGACGAAGCGGTCGATGATGCCGTTATCTTGCAGGCGGCGCATGCGCTTTTGCAGTCCCGGTGGGGACAGGTTCACGCGCCGGGCGAGCTCAGCATTGGATATGCGGGCGTCCTCCTGTAGATAGCCGAGGAGTTTGCGGTCCTTGTCGTCTAGAGTAATTCGCATCGATTTTCACCTGTTGGGTTAAGAATATGAACTAATTTTAGGGAATAGGGAGAAGATGTCAACTATTGGGGAGTGACGGTTTAGGATTTACAGAAATAACACAAGAGAGCGCGGAGATGAAGGGTCAGAGAGCCACTGAGAAAAGAAGCAGTGACGAGTTGGAGCAGTGCGTTTTCAGACGCCAGTTGGATGTCCTAATCAAAAAAGAGGTTGGCCACTGCCAGTTTGGAAAAAGATGGGGATGGAGAATGGGGGATATTGTTGATTGAAGCTCACGCCTTGCTGTTTACTTCTATCTGTTTACTGTTCAGGGGCCTCCACCCGGATGGGCCATTTACCAGATTTGCGGTGGAGATAGTCTTGACGGCGGGCGGCAAAGACGGGGTCTAATTGGGAAAGGGGAAGGAGTTGATCGCTTACCAGTACGTCGGGATCAATGGTGCGCAGCTTTGTGCTGACACGGAAGGTGGGCTGTTGTTCGTCCCAGATGAATTGTGTTTCTGGGGAAACCAGGCGCAGCCAGTTTTGCAGCCGAGGGTCGGGATGTTGATGCATTTTGTCCCAGGCCTGCTGGTCAGTGGTCCAGATGTCGGCTTCCTGCAAGGCCCCAATTTCCAGGGCGAGGCGGATGGCACGGGCGGCGACTTCGTAGAGGCCAACTTCGCGAAAGTTGGCCCAACTGGCGTCGTCGGCAGCCATATAAGTGTCTCCCAACCAGCGTGCGGCGGCTAGGTTGCCGGCAACGATACGAGATTCAGCCAACAGGAGATGGTCTAAGGCGTTGGCCACTTCTTGCGCGGTGGCGAGTTTTAAATCTTGGCTGTCGCGCAGGAAGTAGTCGAGGCGGTCGGCGCACAAACGAGGTGCAGGCTGCTCTAGAATGGGAAAACGACTTTCGTCGAGAAAGTGGCGCCAGTCCAAGCCGTGATCAGCCAGAATCTGGGGGATGTCACTGCGCAGCAAGAATTCTTCTTTATGGTCGTCATGATAGCTCTGGCCATCATGACGTTCAAATACATAGTCAATGACGTGGCTGAAGGCGGTATGGCTGACATCGTGCAGCAGGGCGGCGATCTGTTCGGCCAGGCTGCCACCCAGGGTGCGAACGAGGATCATGACGCCCAGGGAGTGGTCGAAACGGGTGACGGGGCTGGTGATGCCGATGAGGGCGGTTACACCGTGCTGTAAAACGCCGCGCAGGCGCTGCATGGCTGAGGAGTTAATTAGGTCGAGCAGTACGGGTTTGGTGATTTCTTGTGGGCCGTAGACGGCATCCTGGGTGAGCATGGTGCCTCAATTTTAGAAGGGTATTGAGAAATGTTCAAATAGTTGTGGGTGCTTGGTTGATGAAGGCAGCAGGGGAGAATTGTTGATTTGTGAATTGGTGATTTGTGAACGGTTATTGGGAAGTGCGAATTTGGACTGGAGGGGCTTTTTGATTTGGGCTGGGATAATTGGTAATGACGAAGGTGCCTAAGCGGGTTTTTCGAGCGGAGGAAAAAGGGATATGATTAGCGTGGAATTACTGAGAATACTGATGGATTGGACTCGAACATTCATTTTTCTGATTATTGCGCTGCTTCTCGCGGGCTGCCGTCAAGCTGAGGAGGCCCCGGCGGAGACGCCTACTCCATTTATGAGCACGGGCATCACCGCTCAGGCGCCTATCGGCGAACCGATCACGATTTCCCTGGGCAACTTAGCCGCGAACCCAGCTCTTTTTGAGGGGTCCAATCTGCGACTGCGCGGACAATACCAACGCCAGCCCAAACTCATATGTGGGCAAGATGCTTTTCCTTCTCCCGCTACTTGGGGACTGGTCGGAGAAGGGCTGTTGGCCAATGCCACGGGATTGGACCGGCAGTTGACTGGGCTTATTGATGAAGGACAAGAAATCACCGTGGAGGGGCGGTGGCTGCGATATGACGGTCCGGTGGGCTGCGGCAAAACAGCCCCAGTACAAGAGGTCTGGTACCTCTCAGTGAAGCGCGTGGTCGATCCGCATCCTATGGCTCGAAGCGGGCAGGATGTCACGATACCGGCAGCCACAGAAATTGCACAACTGGGAGCACCGGCAACGGCCGTCGATTTAGAGACGGAAGCAACGGCCGTTCCGCTGCAGACGCCGACACCGCTGCCAACAATAGCGGAGGCGCCGACTCTTGCGCCTTCGCCTACGGCTCAGGTGTTAACGCTAACGCCAACGGCGCAAGCGAATATCACGGCTACGGCAATCACTGCGACCCCCCTGACCATGACTCCGACCCCAGCACAGGATGGGACAGCAGTAGCTACTCTGACTCCTGCCGGCTCAGGAACGCCGGAAACGGCGACGGCGACGGTGGAGAACAGTCAGACGACGGCGACGGCGACGGCAACGGTAGAAGGTCAGGATCCATCTTTGGAAGGAGAGATGGAGTATGAAGACTTGATCATGGGTCAATTGGAAGGCAGTGAGATTCATAATTGGAACTTATCCTTAGAAGCAGCGGAGGCGATCACGATTACTGTTGCGCCCTCCAGCGGGGCAAATATCGTGCTGTCGGTGTTTAGTGACTCGGGGCAAGTCCTGGTCGACAAGCAGGATCAGGCGGCGGCAGGGGAAGTGGAGACGATCACTAATCTGAATGTGCTGGATATCGATTCGGTTCGGGTGCAGATAGCAACCGATCCGCAGCAGCAAACAGACTACGCGCTGATGGCCCTTGCGGATGATTCGTACAATTTCTCTTTCATGGGTTCGCTGGATTGGGGGATGCAGCGCAGCGACTCTCTCGGCATGGACCATGATCATTTCTGGTTCTTCAACGCCACTGATGGGGACTCGATCACTATGCAGGTGAGGCCCAGCGGGAATGAGGATCCTTATGTTGAGCTGTATGGTCCGGATGGGGCGCTCTTGCAGACGGTGGACGATACGGGCAGCGGAGAGGCGGAAGAGCTTAGCAATTTCAGTATCCTGGCCTCGGGTATGTATGCGGTGCGCGTGGGCGAATTTGATTTTGAGCCAATGTCTTATCAGATTGTGGTGGATAATTCTTAGCTGCACGGAGTTCGATAGGGTACCATGGGGTTGCATAGGTTACAAGGAGTTATGCTATTATGCCTCGGGGATTGTTGGAGCGGACGGGGAGCTTGCATTTAAAGCAGTGCCCCTTGATCTAACTCAATATTAAGACTTAGACGCTATATTGCTGGTATGGATCAGGATCTTAACCTGCTGATTGTGGCTGCAGACCCGTTGGCGCGTATGGCTTTGGCTAGTTTGTTGGATGAATTTCCGCAGTTCCACGTACTGGGATTGGCCAATCCATCTACTGTTGAAGATACATTGGCAGATCTGCAGGAGGATACAGTGGTCGACCTGCTGATCTGGGATTGGGGCTGGGAAGCGGTGGGGATGGCAGCGGCTGATTTTGAAGCACTGGAAATCCCGGTATTGGCCCTGCTTTCAGACACCAATCAGGCGGAGGAAGCGTGGTCGGTCGGCGCACGAGCCATGCTCAGACGTGAATCCACCGGAAATTCTGTATCGGCGGCAGCTTCGGCCGTCGCGCAGGGGCTGATTGTGATCGATCCGGAGCTAGCGTCGTCGATCTTGCCTGTCCCGCTGAATCGGGACGAAGAATTATTGGATGAGCTGACCGCTCGTGAGATGGATGTACTGCTGCTCCTGGCGGAGGGGCTGACCAATAAGGAAATTGGCCAGCGGTTAGGAATTAGCCGGCACACGGTTAAGTTCCATGTAAACAGTATCCTAAGCAAGCTTCATGCCCAGAGCCGCACGGAAGCGGTCGTGCGCGCTACTCGTCTTGGTTTGCTAGCTCTTTAGGCTGGGAACCCTAGCCATCTTTCCAGGTACAACCCAATCGGATTACGGATGTAAATTCGGGCAAGATAATCTATTCTATGGATAGGTGCCAGTGGTTTGGCAGAAGCGGGAGGGGAGAATTATCAACTGGTGATTTGGCGATTTGGCGAATTGTTAACGGATGCGTTCGGCGATTAAGTAGTTTTTTTTGCGGATGGTCAGCTTATACCCTTCTCCATATTGCTAAGCGCCATTAGGAGCAGTGACCGATGAGTGAATCTTTTTCTGAAATATCAAATGGAATGGCTGCGGCGGTTAAGACAGCGTCCGCGAGTGTGGTGCGCGTGGAGGGGCGGCGACGGCTGCCGGCGAGTGGTATTGTTTGGTCCAGCGCTGGGCTGATTGTAACGGCTAGTCACGTGGTGCGGCATCATGAGGGGCTTGTTGTTGGTCTGGCAGATGGCCGCACGGTTGAAGCGGAGCTAGTTGGCCGCGATAAGACGACGGATCTGGCGCTGCTGCGCGTTGATGGCGGCGAATTGGCGCCTCTGCAGCTAGCAAACACCGAGGATATCGCGGTTGGTCATATCGTCCTGGCCCTGGGACGGCCTGGAAAATCGGTGCAGGCCACCTTAGGTATTGTAAGCGCTTATGCAGATGGCTGGCGCACCCGGCGTGGAGGTATGATCGATAATTATTTACAGACGGATGTATTGATGTACCCCGGTTTCTCGGGTGGCCCCCTGGTTGATGCGCAGGCGCGGCTGGTCGGGTTGAATTCCTCGCATCTGCTGCCCGGCGTAAGTGTCTCCATCCCCAGCAGCAATCTGCGGCGCGTTGTCGAGACTCTGGCGGCACACGGCCGAATTCGGCGCGGTTATCTCGGGGTGAGCACGCAGCGGGTTAGACTACCGCGCAGTTTACAGGAGTCACTGGGCCAGAAACGGGGACTGCTTATTGTAGCGGTGGAACCGGAAAGTCCTGCGGAAGATGCGGGGCTGGTGTTGGGCGATACGATCATCGGCATAGCGGACAGCGCTGTGCGCTCACACGAGGAGCTGTTGGCACAGCTATCCGGCGATGTGGTCGACCAGAAGATTCCAGTGAAGCTTCTGCGTGGAGGAGAAGTGCTGACGGTCAATGTGAAAATTGGCGAACGACCTTGACCCTACCGTCGAGATTGCATAATTTCGCCCACAATCGATCATTAGTAAATAGCAAAAAGGCACGGAGTTTCTGTGCCTTTTATTGTTTATGTGCCGCCAGATGTTAATATCCTTAGTACGGTCACAAATTTGCTATGAATCGGACTAAGGTCTCCAAATCCCGAGTTTTACTTTTTGTGCTGCTGGCAGCGGCAAGCTTAATAATGATTGGGCTTCCCTATGTGGGTGCAGTTGACAACACGCTCCTTCTTGAGGTCGAGGGTCCTGCTGCACAACATGACGCTTCTGTTGTTCAGGCTAGACGTGTAGCTGTTAACTGGACCATCCTTGGCGAAAACGAGCCCAAGAGTATCACTATCAAGCTATTTAATGGTGAAATGATTACGGCCGTGCACGAGCGGACATACCCGTCATCAAGCGTTGAAGGATATGTATGGGTAGGACATATACCAGGTCAAAGGGCCAGCTCCATTTCCCTGTCCGTTGTAGAAGATGTCATCATAGGTAGTATTATTCTGGATGGCCTTGAACGCTACAAAATCGCTTACAATGGACAGTGGCAGGAACTGCAGGAGATCGATCCCAACAAAAGGATCTATATTGAAGGGCACGATACCGTTATTCCCGAGACATTGTCTGACCGGGATACAATTGCCTCAGACATGTGCGAAGATGGGTCCCGTGTCGATCTACTGGTAGCATATACGCCGGCTGCGCGAAATCAAGAAGGGGGCACGGCGGCCATAAAGGCGCTTATCAATCAACGCGTCGCCGCTATGAATACCGCCAATGCCAGCAGTGGTCTCACTTTCAATTACCGGCTGGTACATGTCATGGAAACCCCCTATTCGGAAACAGGCAATGTTCTAACGGACATCAATCGTCTGCAGGATGCCAATGATGGTTATCTTGACGATGTTCTCGCAGCCCGCGAGCAGCATCTGGCTGATATGACTGCGCTTCTGGTAGCCGAATCCTCGACAAATAACTCCTGTGGGATCGCATCCCTTATGACCAATCTTTCCCCAAATTTTGCGGCCCACGCCTTCAATGTGACCGCTCTCGACTACGCCGGCCCGATTTATTACTGCCATGCATTAACCTTGGCACACGAGTTTGGACACAATATGGGCAACCGGCATGACCGGGCACATGCCGGCAGCAGCGCGATTTTTCCCTACTCTTTCGGCTACCAATCACCCAGTGAGTCATTTCGCACCATCATGTCCTACAACTGCCCCAATGGCTGTCCGCAAATCAACTATTGGTCAAACCCAGATGTAGATTACAGGGGAGAGCCGCTAGGCATCGATTTTAGTGCCGACCCTCTCAACTCGGCTGATAATGCCCGATCCATGGCCCAATCCGCATACTACGTCGCCAACTTCAAGCAGAATTGTGATTCATTACCACCGCCAACAAGCACGTCAACCCCAACGCCAACCCGAACTCCTCCGGCCACCAGCACGCCAACACCAACGAATATTGCCAGCGCAACAAACACCCCTACCGCCACGAAAACATCGACAGCAACAAGCACGCCCTACGCAACTCCTAGTCAGGGAACCGAGACGCCGCCGCAAGGGTTCTGGGTTTATGTACCATTCTTAAGGTAATATCCTCTCCATCAATAGGGATGTTCATGCGCCCACCTACACCCATGCTGCCAACTGATTCTTACAGTTCAGTGCGCCTTGGCGGGCAATGATTGATCACCTCGAATTGCATAGCAACAACAGTGGCCCGTGGCGCCGCTTTTGCAGCATTGGCGACATCAACAGCCGTCATCGAGTTCGGCTCTGCCTCTAGGAAACGTGCGCCGCCGGCATTGACAGTGATAAAATCTGGCTTATGCCGGGCAATCACCTCTTATACATCCTCACACCAGATGGGATCATCATCTATACAAACAAAGGGTAATCAACGTGGGGATTAAGCCGCAGATTAGGGTTATTGGCGGTGGCCTATGTTGTCCTAGCCGCATTAAACAAGGGATCGACCAAAAGTCTATGACCCGCGATATAGACTTAAACCCCCAAGGTCTGCTCAGACCAGCGAGGTTTGAGATACTAAAACCAGGAGCGTGAGAAGCGCTGTTCTTGCCAGGGATCGGCTTCGTTATGGTAACCTCCCCGCTCCCAAAATCCAGGATTGTCCTCGGCGAGAAATTCAAGACCGCGCAGCCATTTGCCGCCTTTCCAGAAGTAGGCCGTGGTGTTTTCGCTACGGTCGGCGAAGCTGCCAACAACGGCGCGCAGGGGATAGCCATGGTCTGGCGTTAATGGTTGGCCGTCGAAATGGGTGGCCAGTATGAAGTTGGGCTGCATGACCGATTCGATCGGGGTGTTGGTTGTGTAGCTGGGGTCACAATGTTGGACGACGAAGCGCGCTTCAGGTTTGGGTTGGATAAATCCTTCTTCTACAAGCGTGGCCACGGACACGCCTTCCCAGACAGTATCTAGTTTCGACCAACGAGTGACACAGTGGATGTCCATGATGACTTTCGTGCGCGGGAGTTTGTTGAACCCTTCCCAGTTCCAGATCATTTCTTTTTCGACGAGGCCAAAAATTCGGAAATCCCAGGCAGCCAGATCCGCCTTAGGTACGGCTCCGACATGCAGCACGGGGAATTTCTGGGTTAATGATTGGCCTGGTGGTAGACGGTTTGTCTCGCGGGCGTTCTGTTCGTCTTGGCGACGGTTGAGTATTCTATTAAGCATGCGGTTCCTCATTATTAGCAGATTACGCAGATTTTTGGTTTATCAAGAACCAGTTGTGCGTCGTAGGGACATTGGTTCCATTTTATCCCTAAATATTGAATCTGTTGCTTTCCTATAATCCCGCTAAGAATGACTTGGCAGAACATTGATGAAATCTCACGTTGTCGTTGGTGGAAATAACTGCGACGAGCCAAATAACCCTTGCAGGCTATGGTACAATACTATAAGTTGAGTATAGGCTGTATATTAGGGAGAGCCATTACCAGACAGGATTTCCGTCTGGCAGTTCCCGCAGCTCCCCCACTCAAAGAGAATCTGCGTCGTCCTTCGAAGGACTCAGGATTAGTTCTGCGTCATATTTGATAGCTTTGAGCAAGGAGAATTCCCATGACCATCCATCGTCGTACCCGCTTAACGATACTCGTATCGTTGTTGTTAATATTCATGCTGCTGGCTATGACCGTAACCAGCACTCTCGCCCGGGGTCCTAAGCACGGCGCAAGGACCTTGACGATCATTGACGTGGTTCCGCGTGGCATCGCCACCTTTGACCTCGATACTTATTTCGAGGATACACAGGTTGGCGGCTTATCCGGCATCACCTATGATGCCAAACGAGACGTTTACTACGCCCTTTCTGACGATCGCGGCACGGGCGCCGACGGCGTGCCTTCCCGCTACTATACGATAGCCATTGACATCTCGGACGGTATACTGGATGAAGGGGATGTAACTATCCTAGATGTCACCTTCCTGCGTAATAGGAGTAACAAGCTCTTCACACCGGGCACTCTCGATCCGGAAAGCATCGAACTAGCCCGTCCCGGCCATCTCTATATTTCTTCCGAAGGAGATGCGGATGGCGACCCGGTGATCGACCCCTTTGTCGACCGATTCAACCTCAACGGAAAACAAAATCGCTCCCTAACCATACCAGATAAATTCTTGCCTGATGGATTTATGACCTATGGTATTCGCGATAACCTGGCCTTTGAAAGTCTAACCTCGACGCCAGACAAGCGATACTTGTTTACGGCTGTGGAAAATGCTCTGGTGCAGGATGGCCCGCTGTCGACTCTGACTGAGCAGAGTCCTTCGCGCGTCCTCAAATTTAAGCAGGGCCAGACCCGTGGTTACGGCCCCGAGTTTGTCTACATGGTCGACCCGATACCCTTTGACTCCGACCCGCCGGGCATCTTCGCCGACAACGGTCTGGTTGAGCTGCAGGCCCTGGACAACAGCGGCACCTTCCTGGCCATGGAACGATCCTTTGCCGTCGGTATTGGAAATACTGTCCGGCTTTTCGAAATCTCTACGAAAGGGGCGACAGACGTGTCCGACATAGATGCCTTGAACGGCGCAACCTATACGCCGATGAGCAAAAGGCAGGTTGCTGACTTCGAGGAGCTGGGTTATGACCCCGATAACCTGGAAGGCATGGGATTCGGTCCCGGAGTGCTGGCAGGTGGTTACAAACCCTTAATTGTCGTCAGCGATAACAATTTTAACTCCAGCCAGACCACGCAGTTCATCCTCCTCGGCGTGAAGATGAAGCCTGCACGTTGAGCAGAGCGCAGAACTTGTCCAGAGTCCTTCGAAGGGTTACGCAGATTCTTGTTGTGTCAATGCATGATGGGCAAAATTATGCACGCTCGTCGATAAGTTCGTCAGCAAGATTGCCCACGCATATTTTTGTCACGGGGCCGCTCATGGTGGCGAAGAAGTTGTCGTCTATGTGGATAGCAAGCGGGCCACCGGGCATGAGTACGCTGATATGTGAATCGCAAAGATCTAGTTTGCGAGCCACAGCGGCAGCGGCGGTGCCGCTGCTGCCGGAGGCAAAAGTGTAGCCAGCACCGCGTTCCCAAATCTCGATCTGAATATTGGCTCGATCCTGCACCTGCATAAATTGGACATTTATTCGTCCGGGAAATAGGGCGTGGTGCTCAATCAGCGGGCCGAATTTCTTGGCCAGCTCAGAGGATGGCCGGTCAATTAAAACAACGCAGTGTGGGTTGCCAACCGTTGCCGCACAAAATATCAGCTCATGGCCATCAATTTCTAGCTTTTCGTTTAGTACTTCTCTGGCCGGACCTGTTAGCGGAATCTCTCTGCTGTCAAAACTGACCACTCCCATTTGCACGGTCACATGGCGGCGATCAGGTGTGACGACGCATGATACGAGGCCGCCTGCTGTCTCGATGGAGAATTCGTTTCCCTCGCTGAGTGAATGATCGACGATATAGCGAGCGAAGATACGCAAACCATTGCCGCTTTTCTCAGCCTCGCTGCCATCCGGGTTAAAGATACGCAGTCCAAAATCGGCATGAGTGCTGGGTAAAGGTCCCCACAATATGCCGTCGGACCCGATCCCGTAATTGCGCTGACAGATACGGCGAATTTGATCTGAAGAGAGATCGGATTGGGTTTCATTGGCGGGGATGACGATATAATCGTTGCCCAGGGCATGGTATTTTGCGAATCTCATTATTATCTCAGGCCGAGTTTCCGTCCTGTCGTTAACAGCTCGATCGCTTCGCGCAGCCGCTTTTCCTTCGTCACTTCCCGTTTGGCGGAGTCGATCCAGCCAATGTAGCGGCGTTTATGTGAAGGGGGGAGTTTCTGGAAATTCTGCCAGGCCTGTGGATTTTGCTTTAGTTCTTTGGTGATGTAAGGTGGCAATTCGTCTGCCGACACCTGCGGCGAATCACCGCTGCTTTCCGTGGGGGGACGCGCTATGCCGGGTTCTCTCAATAATCCTTCTGACTGCATCTTGGCATACCGGCGCCGGTTGGCGGTCGACCATTTACTATTTTCTTTGCGGGGCGTAAATTTGCGGGCGTAACGATCATCGTCCAGACGACGGATAAGGCTGTCAATCCAGCCAAAACAGATGGCCTCTTCGACGGCGGCATCATAGCTCATGGTCGTTATCCCGGTATGTTTCTTGTAAAAGACGAGCCAGATCTCAGATACGGAACCATGGTTTTTTGCCAACCATTTTCGCCATTCCTGACGGTTTTGTGCTTCAACTGTTTGCATTTGGATTGTACCTTTACTGCATCATCCGGGTCTATCGATCACGATTGATAAGCCCCCATCGACAGGAACTGCCGCACCTGTAATCCAACGAGCCTCGTCACTGGCCAGGAAAACGGCCGTGGCCTTGCCATTACCGGTCCCAGGCCTGCGCGAAGCAGCACCGGTGACGATTGCCACCTTATGTTCTAGTCTGTTCATATGCAAGATTATACCGCAGAGTATATTCAGGCTGCTTGCAAACCGGCGCCAGTGATTATTTTGGGATGCAGCGGAACAAGATGGCGATTATGATCTGAGTTGCATAGCTTGCATATTGGGGTAATGTTGGCAACTAGGGAAAAAATAATGGCCACAGTACGAGCAAGTTTTCTTCGGCAAAAGGATTATCAGGCGGTATCTATTTCGCATTTCCTGGTGGATGTGCTCAACAGCAGCCGTTCGCTGCTGGTGGCTATTTTGGCGGTAAATCTCGGTCTGAGTAATGCGCAGGTGGGGATTGCGTTGATGCTCTATAACGTTGGCAATGCGTTGACACAGCCGTTTTTCGGCCGTCTTGCTGACCGATATGGCCCGCGATGGCTGATCATCGGCGGGCTAGGGTGGATGATTTTCTTTTTCTCGTTGGCGGCGATCGCGCCACCCTGGCCTGCTCTGGCGGCGCTCACGGCAGCTGGACTTGGTTCCGGCGCGTTCCACCCTACAGGTACGATGGTAGCCAGCGAAGCGAGCCAAGCAAGACGCACCCAGGCCACTTCCATCTTCTTCATGGCCGGGCAGACAGGACTCTTTGCAGGTCCTGTATTGGCCGGACTGTTGCTTACCAGGTTCGGCCGGTCGGGCTATATTCTGCTGCCTGCCCTGGCCTTGATTGGTTTCTTCAGCGCCTGGTTCTGGTTGTCCAACCAAAATCGCCAGAAGGGGGAGCAAGAGAGCGCGGCTCGAGCCGGCCGCATCAAGCAACGGCGTTCGCCAACTTATTACCGGCGCGCGCTCTTGATCAGTATCATCATCTTGTGTATGGGCACGGTCAGCGCGGCAGCGATCAATTTTGCACCCAAACTTTTCACGGAGATGGGACATGAGGCCGCGTATGTCGGTTTGCTCTCTGGTCTGTTCATGCTAGGGTCGGCCGTGGGCGGCGTGGTGGGGGGCACTCTGTCGGACCGGTTTAACGGCCGTGCGGTCATTCTCCTGGCAGCCACGGCATCTATTTTGCCTGTTTTTTATTATATCCCGGCTGAGGGTTGGGGACGCCTGCTGCTGCTACTTACGGCAGGTTTTTTTGTGGGTATGCCACACAGTGTGCTGGTGCTGATGGTACAAGGACTATTGCCAGGGCTGCGGGCGACAGCCTCAGGGCTAGCGTTGGGCTTTATGTTTTTCAGTGGATCGGTGGGCACTTTCGCGGTAGGCATCGTCGCCGACGATATTGGGCTTGAACCGGCACTGCGAGCGACGGCATTGATACCGCTCGTGGCCATAGCAGCTACGCTTTTTCTACCAAAGGCGGAATATTCTTAGATATTCGCAAGCGTATCTCATCTTTCAGTATCAGATAAGAATACTTCGGAAGTGCGCGCCTTTATTGGCAAAGCGTAACCCCATTGTTATAATTTTGCTGGAATTGGAGAGGTCGCATAGTTGGTCTAGTGCGCACGATTGGAAATCGTGTACTCCGCAAGGGGTCGCGGGTTCGAATCCCGCCCTCTCCGCACCAAAGTGGTTCGCGGTGAACGTCCGTGGTCCATAATTCGAAAGGGGATGCTCTGCCGGGATGTGCTTTTACGGCCTTCAGGCTGGAATTCGCACCTGGCAGACATTGTCTTTGTTCTCCTACTTTGAGAACGCTGTCCCAAAACGAGCTGGCATGACCCAACAGACGAATAAAGAAAGGACTGCGTTTAAACACCCAAACTGCGGCGGTGTGATCGTCCAATACAAGCTAGACGATGTCGTGCAGTTCGAATGTGACCAATGTGGAGAACGCGCCGATGAGATTGATCGTCTCATATTGCGCGGTCTAGTCATTATTCGCCGTGGATCGAGCCACCGGCCCCCATCGGAAGAGAAGAAAGCGAGCGAACCGCCAGGTAAGCACCATTAATACAAGGCGCATTTCAACCAGGTACAAAAAAAGAGCCTCAGTCAAGGCTCTTTTTATTGTTGATGGAGATTAGCTGTTCGCTTCTTGCCTATGCCATCGCGAGCAGACGCGTCATACGCGCCAATTAACAAGTTATTCCGGCGTTAAATGGAACGACGGCGCACAAACGGCAGATTTTCAGCTCCCTATTGCCAGAAAGTCGCAAATGGTGCCTCGTATCGTTGGAAGAAAACGGCCAACGGCAGCGGCAGATTCTCCAGGGGTACTTCGTTCTCATGTACCTCGTACCAGATCCAGGTCAAAAGGGACTGCACATAGCGATGATGAAACGCCAATGGAGGCGCGGCATCGAAGACCTCTTCAAATTCATCACCTGGAATAAGGGCGACTGCTCGCTGTGCTTCCTCAAATACAAACTGCGCTTCTTCTTCATAACCCCGAAAACCTAAGTCCAGCGCGTCGACCTTGTTTTCCATCTGCACTTCCGTTGCCATAGGTCCCTCCTTTAATTGAGACACATTGCTATTTTCGATGCACGAACCACTGGGGTACTATAGTACCATGCTGATTTAATTATGTCCATAGTAATTTTACGATTTTGGCTGGATTTCTGGCAACTGGTATAGATCTCACGTACGGTCTATATGTCGGTCATTTGTTCTATCACCCCAATATATAGGGGCAATCCAGGCCAAAGGGATGGAGTTCTGCGGATATAGGCCTCCAGAAGACAGCTATCGATTGACAATCGCGGCCAAGCTGTCGATGCAAGTTATTGCCGCTGGCCAATAAGCTGTCACCAAGGGATATTGATCACGGCTGTTGAAGACAATTGGTTCGGTCTAGAGACCGGCCAAAGCATCCTGCAGTAGTATGTGAACCTTAAAGTGCAGCAGCAAACTATTCTGTTAGCATGTTGAGGAAAAGGCTTCGATTTGGCTGGTTTCGGTGTACGGTCCGGCATTGCCAATTCGGGTAGTCTAGGCTACTATCTGAGCTGCGGTTCTGCTCTATTAGTAATCGATTGTAGGAGACGATTCCATGACCCTTTCCACCTTTCTCACAAGCACTTGGCTGGCAGCGATCTTTTTCTTTCAGGCGAGTGTTGTTCCGATCTGGGTACCCCTGATTATCATCTTAATCGTCATTCTGATTTTCTGGTGGGGTCTGACGCGGAATAGGATCGCGGACGAGGAAGAACCTGCTCAGGAACAAGTAGCGTTCAACGCCGATGCGGATGCGGCAGAACGGTTGGCAACCGTAGCGCTTGAAGAGGAGGCGGACGGCTCCGAAGGCGAAGGTGAAGAGGCTGTAATCGATGATGAAGTGCAAGAGGTAGAAGCGGTTGTCTCCGCCGAAACAGAAGTTGAACCGCCCGCTGCAGAAGCGGTGGAGGAGGTGGTTAGCCCTCCCGAACCAGACGACTTAAGGATTATCGAAGGTATTGGTCCCAAAATCAGCGTGATTTTGGCTGATGCCGGAATTACCACTTTTGATCAGTTGGCCATTACCGATGTTGAAGCATTGGAAAGAATCGTCCGTCACGAAGGGGGCATCCGGATCGCCAACCCAGGCACTTGGCCTCAGCAAGCTGCGCTGGCGGCTGCCGGAGATATGGAAGGCCTGGAGGATCTGCAGAACAAGCTGGTCGCGGGGCGACATCGATAAGCAACATCAGCGTCAATGAAGTCAGTTTCTGCATAGTCACTATCTCCAAAACAAACCTAAAGATTGAGAGCCAATACTATATATCTAAGCGCCATATCGCATAGAGTCCCAGCAAGGCGACCGATGATCCTATGGCATATCCCTCGGGGATCGTGGCCTGGGTCACGTAAACGGCAATCATGCCTAATGCGCCCCCGCAAAGGTAAAGAGCCAGCACAACTTCTCGCTGTGTTAAGCCTCGCATCAGCAGGCGGTGACTGGTGTGATCTTTGCCCGGCGTGTTGGGACTGACGCCGCGCCTCAAACGAGAAATGACTACCAAGCTCATATCGAATATGGGCAGGCCTAAAACCAGTACGGGAACCATCCAGGTGACAAAAGCGCTGTTCTCAGGGAAACGGAGCTGCAAGGCCAAAACAGCCAGCAGAAAACCAAGAAATAATGATCCGGTATCGCCCATATAAATCTGCGCCGGATGAAAATTGTAGCGCAGAAAGCCGAGACAAGCGCCAAGTAGCGCTGCCGCAACGGCTGCAACCAGGAACTGCTCATTGAGCAAACCGAAGAGCAAAATAAAAGAGGCGGCTACGGCACTGACACCGGCGCTGAGGCCATCCATATTATCCATAAAGTTGATGGCATTGCTGATTCCAGCCAACCATAAAAAGGTGATGAGATAATTTATCAAATTCGGAACGGGGAGCTGGACGCGAATGCCAAAATAGACCAGCACGACGAATCCGGTAAATTGCCCGGCCAATTTCGCCCAAGCCGGCAACCCCATGCGATCATCAAGCAGACCGGTCAAGGCAACAATACCGGAGGCAAGCAGCACGCCCAGAACCGATCGTGGCATGTTTTCATAGGCGATGTTCGTAACCAGGAGCAGGCCGAGAAGTGCTCCGGCGATGATGGCCACACCACCCAACAATGGAATAGGCTCCTTTTGCAGCTTGCGTTCAGCGGGCGTATCGACGAAATTGAGGCCGATGGCCAAGCGCCTTATTTGGGGGATACTGAGGGCGGTGACCATGAGGGCCACGAGGAAGATGGCGGTGGTGGCCAGCATAGGGTTTATTCTGCGCCCAATCCGGCGATAATGGCCTCAATTTGGGCGGCGATATCTGGCGGAGCGGTCAGCAGCGCTTCCTCAGCAGCAGCGCGCGCACTGGTATTGTCTCCCATCTCCTGGTAAACGGTGGCTCGGAGATAATTGAAGTTCCAATCGGGAATTGTGCCACGACGATCGACGGACCGGGCTTCAGCATAGGCATCGAGGGCAGCCTCGTACTCCTCGTTCTGCTGCAGGAGCCGTCCCAATTGCAGCCAACCACGCACATTTCTGGGATCCTGCTGCAGTCCATCTCTCATTGTTTCGACAGCAATGGAGACTAGTTTATCCTTCTCCGCTTCATCCGTTTGAGCGGCGGCACAGGCATTGAGCGCATCGGACATGGCAAAGTAGGTCTCGGCATAGAAGGGATCGATAGCCAGAGACTCTTCATAGATTGACAGCGTCTCGTCACAGCTCTGCTTCAATTCAAAGGCGAGGCGTGCATATTCGTTGCGTATGATGGAGTTTTGCGGACTAAGCTGCAGCGCGTCCTGGTAATATTGTTCCGAGGTCTGCAGACGAGCGTCACTTTGAGAGGCTTGGGGATCAGCGGCATACCAGCGCGTGAAAAGACGCGCTAAATTGGCGGTATGATCGGTGTTGAGGGGATTAATCTCTTGGGCCTGCAAGAGCAAATCTTCGGCCGTATTGTACAGGGATGCCAACTCTGTTTCGTCAGTGGAAGCGGCCGAACGTTCGAGGTAGGCTCGACCCAGGAACAGATAGTAGAAATCCTCCCAAGGGGCGAGCTCTAACGCTTTGTCATAAATGGCGATGGCGACGTCCCAGTTTTGCGGATCATTTTGGCTCATTCCCTGTTCGTCAAATGGTTTGCCGCGCTTGTATACCATGTCCGCCTGTACCACGCGCAGGTTGGTTTGGCTGATGACAATAGTGGCTGCAATGAAGGCGACAAAGAAGGTCAGGTAGCCCACCGTCGATCCAGGCTTCCGAATACGACCCACGGAGTGCCAGGCCAAGGAAATGCCAGCCAGGATGAGCATGGTAAACATGAACAGGTAAAACCAACTGAGGAAGCGCATCGACTGCACCGCTTCAAGCACCCGCAGCTGCTGCACGGTTTCTAGAGCATCAGTAGGCCGAAAGAAGAGCGTGTACAAAGTGGAGATGGGAGAAATATCTTGGTAGAAAATCAGGTAAAGCAGCGCCTCGCGCACATTGGTCGTGTGCAGGTAGACATAAGTTATGCCGATAATCCAGGCCAAGGCGGCCAGGAATATGGCAGGCAGCAGGAATGCGCGCCATGACTGATCCCAGAGCAGGATTAAGACAGCAATGCTGAGCAGAGCCAATAGCAGGCCAAAGAGCCAACCACCGGTAGGCAGCAGCGGCAGCGCAAGGACCAGTCCGCCTGCGGCGACAGCCAAGGCGGTGAAACGTCCTTCGGTTCCGGTCTGCTGCGGGCGAAAGGCTGCCCACAAGGTTATGGAAGCCAGAATAAGGATGACGACGACAAGATCCACGGAGTAGCCCTGTACCAGAAGCATGATCACGGCCATCACGCAGGCAGCGCCACTTAAGGCTACCGGGAAAAGTCGGCTGCCACCACTATCTTGCAACAAGGCGATGGCGGCCCAGACAAAGACGACGGTGCCTATTAAAGCAGCACTGGCGCCCAGGGCGGGTGCCGGCAACAGAGCGCCGGTGAGCATAAACCAGGTCAGCAGTCCAGCCAGAGCCAGCGCAGCCAAAAGTCCCGCCGCAAGGGGTCTCCGGCCCGGCTGCAGCTCGGCCGGTTCACCCAGCGAAATGGTGAGCACTTTGTTTTTGACCATTTCGCTCAAGACGATGAGGCTGCCGAGCGCCCAACTAAGGACAATCATCAAATAGATGAAGGGGGATTCTTGAAAACCCTTTGCCGGGTTAACAAATAAAGATTGGTAGAAGATATCGCCGGCAGACAGATCGGCACCAGAGGCGACGCTCTGCCCCTGGGGGAGAACGAAATTGGTAAACTCAAAACCCAAGATTCCCACGACCAGGGCCAGCAAGAAAGCCCACAATAGGGCGGGTCCCCATCGCCCACTGCTGGCGTCTGGCGGCGGTTTGCTTCCTGAGCGCCGTTTTCTCTTGGCTTCTGCACCAGCCTGGTTCGCCTGCTGCAGTCGCGGCAGCTTGTAGCTGATCAGGAACATGAGAGCGATGTAGAGGAAGAAGTACATTCTGGTAGAGGAAATGGCGATGCCGAAATGGATCTCCACGTAATGGGCAATTACCGCAGCCAGCAAAGCGTTCATCAGCAGGCGATCGACATGGAATGGCAGCCGCCGGCCTTTATCTTCGGTTCCGGTGACCGTTTCGCGCTGGCCAAAGAAGGCGTAATAAAAGAGATAGACAATCAGACCGACAATGGTACCCGAGGGCACGGCGACACCGAAGTAGATGGGGTCGAATATGATGAGCGTGAGCAGCCCGCCCAAGAAGCCGCCGCCGATCCAGGAGATAAATAGGACATTGCGATCGCGGCGCGATCCTACAACGCCCAAATAGCGAAAGCCATAGTAAAAAACGCTGAGATATAAGGCCTGCCAGGCCAAGAAACCAGCCAGACCGGTAATCACCAGAGCGTCAAAGGTCTCATTATGGGAGCGATCCGGAGTCGCATTACGGGCTTCGACTGTTGCTAACTCCGGCGGATAGAAGCGGTTATAAGCCTGGTACATCGATTCAGGACCGTAGCCGATTAACGGCCGTAGAAAGTTAAAGCTGTCTTGGCTGCCATCGGGGTATTCCAACGGTTCGTGAGGCGTGAGCATGTCGATCACGCCGTCCCAGATCAGCACGCGCACGCGGTTGCTCTTTAAGCGGCCAAAATCCTGCGAGGGATCGAACATATAGCCGTACGTTCCTATCACGGGCAATTCTTTCCAAGCCAACTGGGTCTCCATAACATCACCCAGCAAAGGCACATCTTGCAGGGAGGTCATGCGCTGATCGGGAATATTAAACAGGAGCAGCCAGGCCCCAAGAAAGGCAGGCAGCAGCAGCCAGCTCAACCAGAGCCAGCGCCAGCCCCGGCGCAGGGCCACCAGGAAAATAATGGCCAAGATGGAGAGCATGACAGTGGCCATAAAGACGCTGAATGATGCTAATGAGGAGACGGCGTTCATGATCATGCCGCTCAGCAGGAGCGTCACCAGTGCCGGAAGGACAAACAAGGAGGCAAAGGCGATGTCCTTCAAGCGGATGGCACTGCGATCGACGGCGGCATCGCGCAGAGAAACCAGGAGAACGAGCACAAAGGAGAAGAGGGCCACGGCCAAGGCGAGCAGGGGCCCACGACTGCCGGACCAGTAGATGACGATCAATTGGATGCCAAAGAGAAAAATGTAGATGCCCGAACGCAGTACATCGGCATAGGAGAGATGTTCATCGCTGAGAATATTGGTGAAGGCATCGATGATGCGGGACAAGGTCAGGGGCAAGACCATAATCAGGAATGCCGCGATAAAAATCGAGTTGCCCATATGGCCGGCTACGCGAATGGTGACATCACCACCCCAAGGGAGTGGGTCGTGGCCAGTATGCTGCAGCAAGCCGTAGAAGGATATGGGCAGGGAGGTAATGATAACGGCCGTGACCAAGCGTCCGATCTGGGCCCTGGTACGGATGGTCGAAGCGGCTGCTGCGCCAATGACGATATAGGCAAGCGTGGTATAGGTTCCCTGCAAGCGCTGGTAGGAGCCAGCCCAACTGACGCGAGGGGTCACCGAAAAAATGGTAGAAATCAGGTAGACTAGAATTAGGGCCGCGATCGGCAGGACAAAGGGCTGGCGCCACACGGAGTTTTCAGCGCGCCAACCAAGGCGATCCATTCTTCGCCAGCCCTTCTGGTCGATGAACTTGACACCCCAGAGCGAGGCTATGAAAACGGCAATGGAACGCATAAGCGTCAGTTTATCAGGCTCAAAAACACGTTCGGAATGGATATTGAAGAAAAGGGGAACGGATATGACGGCAACGAGCCATCCGGCTTCTAGTAGGCCATCACATAAACGCGAAAGCTTGGAATCCATCTAGTACAATCCTTCGTTCAGGTAGGTCACTTATCAGTGCGCTATTTAGTCAAACCAGATTGACCTACCAGGCTCCTCCAATGCGCACAAGAATAGCATAGATAGCCCCCTGCGCCACCGCCGCTCATTACGCTCCGGGTACTACTTGAGACTCGATGCTTTTCAACCTTTCTACGGCGACCCGCCAACTATAGTGCTTCTCGATGAACTTGCGACCAGCCTGCCCCATTCTGAGGCGCAGGGGCTCATTTTCGAGCAAGGTGATGATACTCCTGACCAAGGCATCGGCGTTGTCGCCGAGAAGCAGCTCCCGGCCCGGCTGGGCGCCCAGCCCATCGTTCACATTTTTCGTGGTGACCACGGGTAGTCCTGCGGCCATCGCTTCCAACACCTTGTTTTGCACTCCCGCCGAGAAGCGCAGGGGGGCAATAAAAACGGCCGCTTCATTCAAGGCCTGGTTGAGATCAGGAACGAATCCACGGACGCGCACGCCATGATCTAGTCCTGAATCTTTGATCCCTTTCCCGGGGCCGACAATATCGAGGCGGCATGAAGGCAGGCGCATACGGACACGAGGGAAGATATCCTGCATCAGAAAATGAGCGGCGTCGATATTGTGAAACACATCGAGGTGGCCCACGAAGAGAAGCCGCATTTCGGCGGTCTTGCCAGTCATGGGATAGAAGCGGTCCAGATCAACGCCATTGGGCACCACGACCAGATTGGCCTGCGGCTGATTTTCGGCCAGCTCTGATAAGTCGCGGTTACTAATCAGCCATGTTTCTTCGGCCCAACCAGCAACGTGGCGTTCGTAGCTGGCGATGCGAGGCAGTTCCAAACGGTAAACCAGACGTGAAGCCGCTGAGCGGTAAGGTAGGGAAGCGGCGACCTCATGGGAGATGACATCGGTGAGATCAATGATGCGGTAGAGATCGGCATAGTTAGCCACATAAGGGGCCATGCGGAAAAGATGGGTATAGACGGCATCATACCCGCCTTCTGCCAGCAGTCCATCCAGAAGACGCTGCATACGGGTTGAGCGGTAATACAAGGCCTGCATGGGCTGGCGGCGCCAAAAATTGGTCATTGTACTGAGCTGAGATCGGGGCTGAGGGCGTACAATCAGATGTTTCTGTACGCAAAAGGGGTCTAGATGACTGCCTAGTTCTGCTTCCTCTTTGGAGGTGACGAAGGAGACCAGGGTAATTTCATGATCTTGGGACAACTGGCATAGTAAATGATAGGTGCGCAGGCGATCACCGCGATCGGGCGGATAGGGGAGCCGCGAAGTTAAGAATAGCAGTTGCATTAAATCACTTTATAATTTAACTGTGAGGATCCACTCTGGCTTGGCGACCCTCACGCACCGGTCAGAAGATATACGCCGCGCCCTTCCTGGGCCTGACCAAGATATTGAGCACGGGACAAGCCAGTATGGGCTTGTACGAATTGTACAAACTCTGCTTCAGTAAAGCGACAATAAGCGTCAACTGCTTCTTTTTCGTCTGGTTCGAAGTAGATAGCCCGACAGCGCAGTCTCTGCAAGAAGGCCAGCAACTGCTCGTATGTTTCCTTGGTACGTACAAAATGGTGGAAGATATTCAAGGCCAAAACGAGATCAAAGTCATGGCGTTCAATATCAAAAATCGATTGAGGCCACACGGTAAAAGCACGACCAGCCATTGCTTTATAGCAATTGAGCACGGCAAGGTTCTCGTGGTCGGGTTCGACGGCAAAGCAGTTGAAGCCTATTTCCTCCAGGCGGTGATCGAAATAGC
Source organism: uncultured Chloroflexia bacterium (assembly GCA_963807975.1). Lineage (GTDB taxonomy): Bacteria > Chloroflexota > Anaerolineae > Promineifilales > Promineifilaceae > JAACFF01. Next base: position 956,581 of record CAWEDV010000001.1, read on the forward strand.
CAAAATAGGCCCCAATATCCAACACGGTGCCCGATGCCAAAGGCAAGCTGTCCTGGATGTACTGCCAGCGCTCATGACCATACAGCGCCTGACCGGACAAAGCACCACCGTAATGTTGGGGCAAGAGGTCTAGATCTGGATGATCAAAGGGCTGATGGATAAATCCCCGCTGTAGAACGATGCGCATTACCGCATCGCGCAGCTCCGCCCACGCAGCGTGGCGACGGGTGACGAGGACAGGAACCTGGGGAATCTGCAAAAGTTGGGCGATGGCCAGGCGGTGAAGGCCTTCTTCAAAGAGGATTTCACCGCGACGGCCGATCTGGACGCGAATCTCATCCAGCGGGTTGTCGCTGCCCAGTTCAACTTGGGTCTGATAACCGCTGTCTTGGATGGCATTGTAGAGCGTGCTGATATCGGCCCAGCGCTGCTCATATTCAGCAGCCGTGGTGCAGCTGTCGATCAGTTCTCCTTCGGAAATACGCTGCAAGTTGGATAGGAATTGGGGGATAGTGGTTATCGGCCGTTTTTGGATGACATGGGCCTGCATAATCTCAGCTACATCTCCAAGCTGCGCTACAGGCGTGCCGCCCAGATCCCAATCTCCGCCATCTACCTGGCCGATGTGCCACATCCCACTTCCGGTCAGCGCTGGATCATGCACATTGATAGTCATTTGAATGCGTTGGGGATTGACGGGGATCAGAAAGAGATCATCTTGCCGCAGTTTGCTCATGGTACGCGCACTCAAGTAGAGCCCGCCACGATAGGCGCGCTGTATGACAGCGCGCAGCGCTGGATAGCGGCGAAGGAACCGGCGAAGTTTAGGGGCTGCCATCAGGGGATCCTGCCGCGCAGCAAAGTGTTCAGTAGGCGTGATAATCGTGGAGGTAAATAAACATTTCGCGACCAAAATTCATAAAACAAGCCGAAGCGACGCTTGCGCCACAAAAATGAGCCGGGAATTGTTTGGCGAGGAAATGGACCGGCTTGCTCTTCCAGCAGAGACAAAGCGCTCATAAGCTGACGCGTGTTAAAGGCATCATAATCGGAAAAAGCTGGATCTTTCCAATACCGTTCATCTCCTATATGAAAGGTCAGTTTGGCATCCCGGAATTCAGCGAAGGATTCGCCAAAGGCGACGAGATTGGCCAACAAGGCCAGGCCAACTCTCGTCGCCCCGACACAAATACGCTCTAGTTGGAATTTGGGAAACATTTCTCTGGGAAAAACAAAGCAATCCCAACCCCGATGTGCTTCTCCTTCTTCGGCCCACATTTGTGGCAGATCATCCACCTTTTTGCGGCTTCCCGGGATAGTTCGACGGTTGATTACGAACGTGTCATAGCCTTGCTCCAGGTAGGCTTGAACGGCCTGGTAAAAATCGGGCTGCAAAGCGATATCAACGTTCGTGTAAATGAAGGTGGCGGCCTCACTGCCTTGATATTGGCGCTGTAAGATATCAGTTAATAGGGGCAGTTTTCGCTGGTGGTCAAAGCTGGCAATATCGAGCACCGAACGCGTCAAATGGGGGAGATGCTGGAAGCCATGGGGCATCAGCGGCTCATCCTCGGGATATCCAACCGCCAGAAGCTCGACGTCCACGCTGCCCGCTGCCTGTTGTTGGGCAATGCGCATGGATTCGAAGGTCACTGGCTGGGCAGTGTATAGGTCGGAGGTTTCTCCTACCAAAACGGGATTGATGATGTGGGCGATGGTGGGCAAACTCATGACAGCAGCTCATCATATAAGGCCAAGTATCTGGCGGCCTGCAAGTTGAGATCAAAGTCACGTTCGACTTTTTCGCGACCCCTTGTCGCCAGGCTGGCGCGCCGGGTCTGGTCTTGCAGCAGCCATGTTATGCCATGAGCCAGATCAGCAATTTCGAACGGCTGGGCAAGGTAGCCATTTTGCTCATGATCGACGATATCCAGCAAGCCGGAGGTGGCGAAGGCGACGACCGGCGACCCACAAGCCAGAGATTCAGCAGCGATGAGGCCAAATGATTCCTGCAGTGAAGGGACGGCCGTAATATCTGCGGCGGCATAGAATTGGGCCAACTTGTTTTCGTCGTCGATGGGGCCCACACTACGGACAGGGAACCCAAACTGCTGCGTCAGGCCGGGTTTCTGCGGTCCAAATATGATCAGTTCGAGCTTGCTTTTTATTTCCGGGGACAAGCTAATCGCGGCCTCTTTCAGCAAGGCAAAGCCCTTGTGCCTCCCGGCGCCAGCCGCGCCGAATAGAATAATTTGTTTGTCTTGTGGCAAAGCGAGCGACTCACGTGCCGCGCCTTTATCAAGAGGGCGGAAGATCTGCGTGTCTACCCCATGCGGGATCATTTCGATTTTGGCCATGGGCAGCAGCTCAGATTCGCTGGCCAATTCAGCCATCCAGCGGCTGGGCGCTACCAAGGTTAGCGGAATTTTGCGCCACGCCTTTTGTTTTTTGAGCCAGATTTTGTTGGACAGATCGTGGTCAGTCTTGCTGCCCAACTGCGGGCATCTGCCACAAGAGTAGCGATAGTTTAGACAATCAAGATGCACATGGCAGCCACCGCTTATTGGCCACATATCGTGCAATGTCCAAACCAGGGGTGAGGAAAGTTCGTCCAGAGACTCTATGGGCAGCATCCCATGTCCAACCCAGTGCAGGTTAACCAAATCGGCCTTGAAGGAGCGGATGCGCCGTCCTATTTTGTTGGGCCAGCGCTGGGTGGAGAAGGAGATGGTATCCCGTTTACGGTAGGTCAAGAGCGGTATTTTATCGCCGGCCAGACGCACCCGTCGCAGCAGATTGGCCGGCCAATTAGCGGCACCCGAGATATTTTTTTCGCGGCGCTGCTTCTGACTGACCAGCAGTTGCGAGTCGACGCCCTCAGCCAGAAGTGTTTGATGCAAACGGTATACGGATTTGGCCGATCCGCCGCCACTGTCATTATAATTAACGTGGAGTATTTTCACCGGCAGTCCGCCTTGCACGCATTTTTCGTCGCATTAATATAACTCTTCTGGCAATGGGATCTACCAGCTTATAGCAGCTGCGGCCAATGCGGTAGGATCGCTTATTCAGCAGCGTTTCAATATCCGATGTTGGTCTCAAATCAATGGCCACTTCGCCGGCGACGATATCGCGGCGCAGCGCTTCTATTTGCGGTGGGTGGTCTCCGCGAAAATGCTCCAGCCAGCTCGGATAGTGGTAGACATTGTGCACGCGATACGGGCGCCGCAGGTCATGGTACACATTTTCGGCCCATTCGTTCATTTGCTTACGCCGCACCCAGCCGGCCTCGCTGTAATAGGCGCTTTTCTCGGCAACCTGCTTGGGGAACACCAGGGCATAATGGTACATATAAATGGCCTGCGCCGCGAGTTCCTGCCCATTTAGCGGCTTGATCTTGCGGATGTCATCGCCCACTTCATCCAAAACCACGACCGGGCGATGGGCGGCGTAGCAGTAACCTGGTCGCCATCGAAAGAGACGGGGCACAATACCGGGTCCTTGATCCTGAGCCTGGCGCAGATACCAACCATCGGACACATAGTCGAAACCGCCCCAAAAACTGATCTGCTTAAAGTAAACGGCCGTTAAATCCCGATCAACGCGCAGCATTGAAACAATCTTCTGCATATCCTGCGGTTGGTAAAACTCATCAATATCCACCTGCCACAGAAAATCGCCCTTCACTCTCGCCGCATAAGCCTGTGACATTTCATCTTTCTCGCTCCAGAACCCATCTTTCGTCACAATCTCGATCTTTTGCTGGGGATCCTCTTGCGCTTGAAAACGGTACAATTCCTCCAGGGAACCATCGCGGGAATGCCCATCGACCGTCGCCACCTCAGCCGCCCCGGGCACGGCCCCCTCGACGACGATAATCTGGTAAGCAAATGGATATAGCGCCCGCAGGTTATAACGAATGAAGGGCTGCCCATTCAACACAATCAGGCCAAAAGTGAGTCTGGGAAACTGGTCACTGCCCATCGATTACTCAGCTCTGACCAGAATAGAGACACCATCCAGCGTCGGAAAATCCAGATAGTAATCGTCGATCATATCGCGGTTTAATTCGATGAAATCAGCCAAGAATAAATGAACCAGGTTTTGCCCATAGGCCAGGCGCAGGTTAAAGCCCAACCTCTGCAGTGCGTAATTGATATACCGTTTCAGGGCGATCGATGCCTCCCGGCGCTGCGGGAAAAAAGCATGGTTCACGGCCAAAGCATGACCAGGCGAAAGATTCCACAGTTGGTTCGTCAGCTTGCCAATAGACCTGTTATCATCAGGCACTTCATCAAACAGGCTAATGCGACCATTCATGCGTAAAGCTCTTTGCCCAAAATCAAGAAATTGAAACACCGACCGGTCTTCAGTGCTTATGATTTCTCCCCACTGCCCCTTATTGCGAACCAGATGCTGCTTCTCTCTCAAGTAATAGAGGTTCATGCGGTTCCAAACCGCTGGCGGAAGGTAGCCCTCTGTCCTGTAGTTTGCTGCCGGGTGCCATTGGTGAAATAAAGTTGTTTGATCGTCAAGCCAATCCACCTGCAGGCCCAGGGCCAGCAAGCGTTCGTACATATCTTTGTCCTCCCGTCCCCAATAGCGGTAATATTCGTCAAAACCACGAATCTCTTTATAGCGCTCAGTGGCCACAATCTGGCACGCGCCTATCGCATCCCTGGTCGCAGGTCTGAATTCATTAGCCCGCTGATCAAGGTTATTCCAATCTGAGAAACCTTTGGGCAGAAACTTCGAGAGGCTGTAGACAACCTTTTCCTTCCCTGCCCTTGACATGCCAATTTCCAGGAAGTCCGCCGGAAACACCATGTCCACATCCGTGGTCATTAGATATGGCGACTGAACCAACCTCGCGCCCGTATTCCGGGCCTGGGATATATTCCAGACATACCCCCGCGTATCGCTATAGATATACTCGCAGAAAGCATATCCTTCCACCACACCTCTGGCTTTTTCGGCTGTGTAGCTGCTGCTGCCGTAATCGATAAAAAGCAGGCGAAAATCAGTGTTCGTTTGTTTGGCCAGCGAATCGAGAAAGTGTCTTATGCGCTCTGTATCTCTGTCACGAAAGGCGACGACGATCGTCAGCTGCTCAACCATGTTTCACCCATCTCATAAAGCGTGCCGCTTGCCTCTTTATTCTTTGCATAGGGGAAAAAGGATATCGGTTGGGCAGCTCGTGCAGTTCAATCCGCCGCACGGCAGAAGCGTTTTCAACTGACTGGACCTTTCGAATCTTCTCCGTCACAAATGGAAAGAACTGATACTTGTCTAGCACCAGGCCGCGCGCGTGTTCAAGGGCATCGCGATGCTTCAGCCATAAATCGCTTTGCATCGCCTCATTAATCCGCTTGCCCACATCTGGATCATTGATGTCGATGGCGATGAACGATTGTGGTGGGAAGTATGCGTCGAGATTGGTACAACCATAATAGATCGGCATGGTCCAGCTAAGAAAACAATCGGCTAATTTTTCTGTCCAATAGTGGGGGCCGCTGTAATTCTCTACCGCCAGTGAGTAGCGATAGGGAGCGAGACCATCCCATTTGTCGCGCAGCGGCCGAAATCCCCAGCCCCACAAATCAAATTCCACCTCATCTTCAATCCGTTCCAGAAAAGCAAGCCGCGCTCTGTGCCCGCTCCGTCCATGCTTATTGCTTGTAACCCAGGACAAAGGTTTACACTTTTCTGGCGGTCCCATACCTGTCAACTCATCATAGCTTTTGTCAATATGCCAGGGCAAGGCGCCATGGCTATGCACAAACTTCTGCCCGTCAAAGCGGATCTCCGGTGTGAAGACGCGCTGAAACTGTTGGTATCCCTGCCGGTACCATTCATATTCAGGCACCGGCGATTCTTGCGAAATCGACCATATATTTTCTGGAGCGCAGACGACGATGCTGTTCTTGGTGACCCGGTTGAGCACAACGACATAATCACAGCGCTCCTCCGATTCCAAGCTGAACTGGACATCCTCCCAGCGGCCGGTTGCGCCAGGCGTCTGGCGCATAAGATCTGGCCAATCCCAATCTTTAAGCACACGAATCAACATAAGTTTACTGGAAAAAAGCTGTCAAATAAGGACGCCCGCGCAAAACAGCATCCCACACAAGTTGACCATGGGCTATTTTGAACGCCGTTCTCTGCTGAGCATACTGTTTTGATGCTTGCATGACTTGCTTGTCGTGACCGGTCTTGCGTCTTACCTCTTCTTTGGAAACCTGCTTGTATACTGCCAGAAATCTCTCCTCATCCAATGATTGATCAAAATGACCAGTAATCAGGGCAAATGTGCCGGATGGCTTTTGGCTGATTGCCTCATAGCTGATCAAGGTCTTCACCTTGCTGAAAGATTCATCGATCAACCATTTGTTCAGGTGTTCCCCATACAACGCTGCCCAATGTTCAATACGTTCCCGATCGTCAAACTTTTCTCGTCCATACCGCAACTGTGAGTATACGGTATCCACCGGATCACGGTAGAGATAGATAACATGGCTGCGCTGCAGTTCCAGTTCCAGATCATGTGTATGGAGAAGTAGAAAATCATCGCGGTCAGGATAATAAAAGGTGCGCACCAGAGACGGCCGTTCAAAATACAACTCGATCAGCATCCGCAGCCAATGACTGCCCGTCCGCGGAAAACTGACCAGGAAGGTATTGCTCTCGACCGCCACAAATTCAGCAATCAGCGCCTCGTCCTGCACTCGATTCGACTGAGCTGCAGATTCAACCATCCTGCGCCATATGCGCTTCAACAACCCTATAGGTCGTCTTGTTAACTCATCCATTCTTGATTGCAAACTCAATTAGTTCCGAAGGTTCAAAACCAGGGGCATCACCAAAGATGATCAAGCCCCACCCTGTCAGCCGGTGATGCAGCGATGTTCGCTCACCATAATCTGGATAGTAGAGTCGATAAGGACCATCAGGATTCAAGGCATCACGCACATAATCGAAAGAGCAGACCTGGTTATTAAATCGATGGTATGCAAACTGATCTTGCCCCGGAACCTTAAAATCATCAATTAGAATTGTCCCCCGCTTAAACTTCTCCGTGATAAACGACAACTCATCTAAGAGCGGCCAATCGAAACCATATCCATGAGCGTCCAGCCAGAACAGAGCGCTGTTTGCAAAAAACTGCTCCGGTTTTGACGACAGTCGCCCGAAGAACTCCTGCGAGGTTTCATGGTAGATCGAAACGTTGGCCATTTTCTCGGTATGGCTTGCAGCCAGCGCAAACGCCTTGTCGTCAGGCTCACAAGAAAGACAGATTATATGCGGATAAGTTCGCGCAACGTAAGCCAGAGTCGAACCAACATTGGCACCGCTCTCGATAAAAAGCGTTGATCGCTGGATCAAGACATGCACCAGCGCCAGCAAATAGCGATCACCATGAAAACCGGTGTCGAAAAATCGATACCGGCTGTTCTCGCCGGCACCCATCATGCGCTTAAGACGCCGTACTATGCGCCTGGGTAATCTCAAAGCCAACCCGACCTCCTCAGCCGCCGGCGGGCGGATCAGAGTTTGCCCGCTCCTCCAACCACAGTTTACGCAAGCCTTTAAACATTTCCCAACTTTTCCGCCGCTCAAAAACAAACAGCACACCGCTGTAAACGACGGCGAAAACGGCTGTCTTCATAAAGCCATTTAGCCATAGAGCGCTGACATCCACCACGCTTTCCAAATAATAAGATAGGAGCAAGCCGCCAAGCAGCGCGACGAGTGGTACCAAGAAGAGCGTCCTCAATGAAAAGTCAACCCACTCCCTGGCCTGGTAAAAGAAAAGAACGATCCCTACAATCAGCATCCCGTCGACGGCCAGAGCCACACCAGCAATACCGAACCGCGAACCCAGTATGTAAAGACCGGCCAGCAGCACAGCCAATTGAACCAGCCGCACCCTGACGATTGTTGCTGGCCTGCCAACCGCTAGAAAAAGACTCCCCAGGTTGCTTTTCAATGGATCAAACAAGGCATAGATCAGCATTAATCGGAAAGCTTCCAACATGGGCAGCCATTTATCACCCAGAACAATTGTAATAAGCTCTGGCGCCGTTAGCACCAGTATACCGGCGAGAATAAATCCAGTCCGTATGAGCAGGGCATTGGTACGAAAAAAAGCTTTCGACAACCGTAAACGATCGCTCTTTAACTCCGCAAAAGCACCGCCCGCAACTTGAGTGACAGGCCAGGCAACGATCAGTCTTGGATACGTGGCAAAGGAATATGCGCGTGAGTAGAATCCGGTTGCCGTCGCTCCCAGATAGACGGCCGTCCACAGATCGTCGATTTTTTCTAACGCCGGAACCAATGCATCGGCCAGGAAATTCTGGCTGCCAAAACGCAAATAATAGCTGACGACCGACCTATCCCAGCCAAATCTTGGCTTCCATACCGGTCGCCAGAAATACATACCCACAATTAACAAGAGCAGACTGGCAATATCCGTCGCCAGCAGCGCCCAAATTCCGCCATCGTTCCAGGCTATACTCAAAGATACAACCGTAATTAGCAACGCATCAATAGACTGGATCATCGCCATGCGACGGTGAACGACTCGACGCTTAAGGATCATGGAGGCCATCATCGCCATCCCAGTCAAGCCGCGGATGACGGTTAGGACCACAATCGTGGTCTGCTGGATGCCCTCCGTGTAGATCAGGGCACAAGAGACAAGAACGGTGATCCAGAACGCCGTGAAAATCATTCGCAGCGAAAACAGCACCCGGGCCGCTTTTTCTTCATCCTCCGTTTCCGGGGCTCGATGTGTAAAAGCCGCTCCCATTCCAAAGCCGGCAAGTATCGCCGTTAAACCAACCAGCGCATTGGCTCCGGCGTAGATCCCAAACACCTCCACTGGCAGCCATCGCGCCAGCAAAATTGACCGGAATAGTGAAAGGAGCACGACCACGCCGTTGGCGCCAGCATTCCAGCCAACCGATTTTACCATGCGCTGCGCCAGGTTATCTCTCATTATCCAACTGGTTTTAGCAATAAAGACGAGTTACAAAAGCATACTGCCGGTCGGCAATATCACGGACAAACATAGGATTGTCAATCATTCTGTAGCTGCAGCATCGCCTGCAGTTGGGATACAACCATATCCATCGCCACTCGATTAAGTCCACCGCCAGGAATAATGACGTCGGCAAAACGCTTGCTTGGCTCCACAAACTTGATATGCATCGGTCGTACCGTTTCTAGATACTGGGAAACGACTGAGTTCAAGGACCGACCGCGCTCGTCCATGTCTCGTTTTAAACGGCGGATAAAGCGCACGTCTGAATCTGTGTCTACAAATACCTTGATATCCATTAGTTCTCGTAGCTTACGCCGTGTGAAAACAAGGATGCCATCAACAAGAATAATTGGACTTGGCTCGACCAGGACCGTCTCTTCGGTGCGCCGGTGGTTCGTAAAATCATAAACTGGCACATGGGCCGTCTCCCATTCCAATAACTGCTTGATGTGTTTAATCAGCAGTTTGGTCTCCAGCGAATTAGGATGATCATAGTTCAAAAGCGCCCGTTCCTCGGCAGATAAATCATCCCGATCTTTGTAATAGGCGTCATGGGGTAAGTAAGCCACGTGTCTGGCTCCCACCGCTCCCAGGACAGCTCGGGCAACTGTCGTTTTTCCTGATGCTGTCCCCCCAGCCACTGCAAACACAATCGGTCTCATCTTCTGCATCATGTCCCCTTCACTTCGATTGCCAAATCCAAAAACAATACCACATCCAACCCGCCAAACAAAAAGGTCCTGGTTATAAGCCAGGACCTGATCAACAAGCCGACGATGGGAATTGAACCCATGACCCCAGTATTACGAGTACTGTGCTCTACCAGCTGAGCTACGTCGGCACACATAGAAAAAGGTTGCACCGGATAAATCCCAGCCAGCAACCAAGAAGAATTATATCAATGCCTAATTGGGATGACAAATAGGGTGTGTTAAGTGGGCAAGTCGAATAATCAGTAATCGGTGATCGGTAATCAGTGGACGGCGGAAAGTGACCAGTGAACGGAGTGAGACGTTTTGAAATGAGGAGCATCAAAGATCCTAAACTTGGCATTATGATTCTCGAATAGCTGACACCCTGATTTCCCGACTATTCGACTGCCCGATCTCCCGACTTTACGACTACCTGACTACGGCCCTATTCGACCAATCCCAGGCACCACTCGCTCCAAGAGCCGACATAGAGGCGCCCATCGCCTAGTCCGGCATGGGCCAGGGCCAGGAGATTAGCACAGGCAGTGACACCGGAGCCGCAGTGAAAAGTCACCTCATTTGGCGGCGTGTCTCCCAGTAGTTCTGCAAACTGCTCCTTTAAAACTTCTGGGGGCTGATAGCGCAGGTCTGTGGTCCAATTGCGCTGGAAAAAGTAGTTCACGGCCCCCGGGATATGGCCAGCTATAGGATCAATTGGCTCAACCTCGCCACGGTAACGTTCCGGAGCTCGGGAGTCCACAAGCAAAGGCAGCGCCGGGACTTCACCAACGGTCACGAGCATTTCGATTTGTGCTTCGCCAGAGAATTGTGCCGGCTCGTTGGACTCCAACCCGCTGCGAACTGGGTAGGCCGCTGCCTGCCAGGCCGGCCAGCCTCCATCAAGCACCGCTACCGCCTCATGGCCCAGGTATTTCAGCATCCACCATAGACGGGACGCTATCGCGCCGTTGCTGTCATCATAGACTACCACCTGGGTGGAACTGTCAATGCCCATTCGCCCGAAACGGTCAGCCATCCGTTCGGGTGAGGGAAGCGGATGACGTCCATGGTCAGTAAAAGGTGGACCACAGAGATCCTGATCCAAATGGGCATAGATCGCTCCCTGTATATGTGACTCCTGATAAGCCTGGCGACCAGCGTCCGTATCAGCCAAGCTGAAGCGACAATCGACAATCACCCAGGATCCATTGTCCATATTTTGGTTCAATTTTACGGGTTCAATTATGGTTTTGTACATCATTTAGCCTTTTTTCACATTAAGCTTGACTGCGAACAAGTGTTCGTGTATAATTCAGAACAAATGAGCGTATTTTCAATAGAAGTGCAGTCGGTTGAAGGTAAACGCCAAGCGCTGCGGCTCAAGGAGTTACTGAATATGAGTGAAGATATTAAACTATCAACAAGGCAACAAGGGATGCTGAAATTCATCTACGAAAGCATTGAAGATGAGAGCCGCCCACCCACTATACGGGAGATCGGCGGTGCTCTCAAGATCAGTTCCACCTCGGTAGTCAATTATAATCTTAACCGTCTCAAGGACAAAGGGCTGCTGGAACGGGATCGCACTGTTTCTAGAGGTCTACGCTTGACGGATACCGCCCTCGAGTTTCTGGGGCATTCTGCTGCGGCAGTTGGAAGTGCTTTCGACTCGGCAGCCACCGCTTTGCAGAACCTGGTGCGTGTGCCAATCCTGGGTAATATTGTCGCTGGTGAGCCTATTGATGTGGCCCATGAGAATTTCACCATTTACGATGAAGATGATGTGGTCGAATTGAGCAGCAGCATGCTGCCCGCACGCAAGGATTCCTTGTTCGCACTGCGGGTTGATGGTGATTCAATGATCGACGATATGATCACTGATGGAGACATCGTCATACTAACTCCTCAGCAGACTGCTCAAGATGGTGATGTGGTCGCGGCATGGGTCGAGGGAGAAGGCACCACGTTGAAGCGTTTTTATCTCGAGCCAGAGATTGGCGTCATTCGACTGCAGCCTCGCAATCCTCATATGGAGCCGATCCTGGTCGCTCCTGAAGATATCACTATTCAGGGAAAGGTGGTCCTGACCCTAAGCCAGCCAAATTGATGAAATGATATAAAAGAGACGCCCACAATAGTGGGCGTCTCTTTTTTTATCACCGTACTAGAACTATTGTTCTATATTGGAGAAATACCCAATGAGTGTTGAACATGCGCCGGAAGGCTACGAAGAGCGCTTGCAGTACCAGTTCAACCTGCAAGCAGACCAGGTGCAGAAAGTACTTGGCCATCATGGTATGCCCACATCAGTTGTGGGCGGAAAAGCAAATAGTCGTTCATTTCTTTTTGACCTGCAGGCTCAGGTCAACGGAGGGCTGCGGCGCCTTTCTGGGTTGAGGAATGATCTCAAGCAAACGCTTGGTGTAGACAGTGTACGTTTCCTCAACGAAGACGGGGGCTTTCAGCTTCAGGTTCTTCGGCCCATTGAACCCGCGGTCCCCCTGCTGGATCTTCTGCGTATTACTGCTGATTTGCCACCGGCAGCGGCTGTTCTGGGCTTGCGAGATGATGGGCATCCGATGATACATTGTTTTGCCGAGGATCACAGGTCAAATATCCTCATTACCGGTGCTGGAAATGCGGGCAAGACGATTCTACTGCGTACCATTGCCGCTTCTTTAGCTATGACCAGCAGACAGGCAAAGACACAGCTTGTGGCCATCAATCCTGTTGCGGCCGACCGGCGGCGGCATGAAAGGCAAGATTCAGCTATTCGCCCTCTGGGATATCTACCGCACATGCTGTCCGACGTAGCTGTGCGCCAGACGGAAATCACGGAACTTCTGCTTTTCCTGGCCCAGGAATTAAACTATCGTTTGGAAAAAGGAATCACAGAACCGCGAATTGTCATTCTTATTGATCAGGCTGCAACCGTGTTGGAACATGGAGGGCGAACGATACGGCAGGCGGTACACAGCATCGCCCAGCGTGGTTCGCAAGCGAGCATGCATCTGGTATTGAGCACACGGCGTCCGGATGCCGATGTATTTAGCCAGCATCTGCTGACAAATCTACAGATGCGTTATATTGGAAAATTGGAGATTGATAAGGCGACGGAACACAGGGCGAAACCTGAAGAAGTGGAGGCGACCACGCTTCTTGGTGAAGGAGACTTTATTTCGGCCAATGGGTCGCGTGGGCACCATTTTCAAGCAGCCTATATCGATGACTACGACCTGCACATGAGTTTATCGAAGCTTTATTACCAGAGACCGATTTTGCTGGCCAAACCAATGGAAAGTAGAGTGAAGCTGGAAAAAAAAGCCATCTCAGAAGAAATTGAAGAGCAGCAGTATAAATTTCTAGATGATCTCATTCCTCTGGATACCTTGTAAGAAAGCGGCTTTATGGGCGCCCTTACCGTTCTGTTGGTGAGATTGCTCAATTGTTGAAGGCATGATCATGATCCAAGGAGATTTGACATGAATGTGGGCATGTTGTGGCTGGATGCAGATAAGAACCGCACTTTTGAAGAAAAAGTCAGCCGGGCGGCCGATTATTATCGGGATAAATATGGTCGTTTTCCGGAGCTTTGTTTGGTTAATGGAAAACATCTCGCTGAATCAAAGAAAGTGGGACGTGTTAGAGTTGAATCAGCGCGATCTGTCTTGCCTGATCATTTTTGGATGGGCATGGCTTCTTGACTGCTCGCTCAATTGAACCACTGGAAAACGGGAGTTTGCGTACCTAGGGGTGCGTTCACTTGTCGACGCGGTTTTGGGTGGGGCTTTATTTCGCTGGTTAGTCTACTTTGCGCATTGATAAGAAACGATTGCCACCAGCCACATTTGTCAGCCGTGCGGCAAAGGTTTGACCATCCGTGGTGGTGATTCTTCTTTCTAGCGGCGATATATCTGCTCCGTTCTCGGCGATAAAACCTAGCAGCTGCTGGTTATGGATAAACTGGGCCACCGGCCGGCCTACAGCCTCTTCGGAACGCATGGCGAAGATTTGCCGGGCTGCGCTGTTGATCAACAGCAGCCGCAATCCCTCATCGACGACGATAACTGGATGATCGTTCTGGTCAACGATTGCACCGAGTGTATTGCGTTCCCGTTCGATTTCCTTAAACATGTTTGCATTGTTAATCGCAATCGTGGCGTACCCACCCAAGGCGGCCAAGGCTCGGGTATCATTTCTATCGAAGGACCCTTCTTGGAAGAAGTTCATGACGCCCAACACACCGATGGCTTTCTCCTGAAGAATGAGTGGCACATAGATTAATGATTTTACAAGCAGGGCGGTGTGTGTGCGTTCGATGGGCGAGTCATTACCAATGGCCACGGCCTGTCGTGTCTGCAGTACTGACCCTGCCAAGCTGTCGGTAACCCGCTTGCGTACGGTCTGTGCCTTGGAGTCAAGGTTCTTCGAAGCCCTAATATAGAGTTCACCACGCTCTTCATCGAGCAGCATCAGTGAACCTTCTTCGGCTCCTACGACGTAAACGGCCGCCTCTACGACGCGGTGCAAAACTTCTTCTAGATCGAGAGAAGAGGAAACAGACTTGCCGACGTCGTATAAAACGTTTAGCTCTTGAGCACGCCGTTGGAGCTGTGAGTTACTGCCCATCAACTGGTCAACAAGCTTGTCGCGTTCGCGCTGTAAGCGACTCTCGCGCAGTGCATTTTCGATCGATTCGCTAAGTTCTTCAGCATCAATTGGCTTGATAATATAGTCGCGAATACCGAGGCGGAATGCGGAAACGGCCGTTTCTTCCGATCCCTGTCCAGTCATCAAGATGGCCGGGATGTCGACTTTCCGATCACGCAGCTTTTGCAGGACCTGCAAGCCAGTTAATTGGGGCATTTGCTGATCGGTGATCATCAAATCGGGGCGTTCGGAGATTGCCAATTCGAGTCCCATCAGGCCGTCGTCGGCAGAAAGCACCTCGAACCCCATTGGTTCCAGAATATATTCGATCAAGAAATCCCTGATCTCTTTGGAATCGTCTATGATTAGGACTCGCTCTGACATGCTATCGGCTAGTTTACCGCCCGCCAAGCAACCCGGCAACTACAGCAAATTAACAATTAACAATCGCAAACTTTCCAGTTTGCGCTGCTGAGAGATGGGGAGCAGATGAGTTGGTTGGAGAAAATGGGTGGGTTATCCTAGAAGGTTGCAGTCAACCGTCTAGTCCACATGGAAATCGGGAGGCACAGCTGCCTTTGAAAGCTCGCTCGTGGCGATCAACTTGTCACCTGACCCTAGTTAAGTTAGCATGATCATATGATGCGCGTGATGTTATTGCTCCTTTTTCTATCCGGCAGCCTGATGGTGGCGGCGTGCACGCCCAGCGAACCAGAGTTGATCGTTGTCACCGAGGTTATTGAGTTGGGCGAGGAGCAGATTATTATCACGCGCCTGGCCGAACCAACGCCTACCCCGACGGCGACACCGCTCCCGCCGGTAATTCAGGATAGAGAGGTCTCTCTTGACCTCGCCTATCAAGATGATCTTCCTGACCTGGATCCGCAGCAAGCTGTAGGACGCAGCCTGGATCTGGTGGAAAACCTTTTCATTGGTCTCACGCGGTTTAATCATGATACGCAGTCCATCGAACCGGAATTGGCTGAAAGCTGGACCGTGTCTGCTGATGGGCTGACTTGGACATTTAAGCTGCGCGATGATATTTATTGGCTGAAGCCGGCGGATCCTTTGCTCGCCGAAGACGAGGTTTGGGAGCTGGAACCTGTGAGAAATGTACTTTCCTGGGACGTGGTCCAGGCGGTTCAGCGCATCTGTACGCGGGATACGGGAACACCAGACGCTTTTATTTTCTTTGTTATTGATGGCTGTGAGGCTGTTTATAGTCTTGGTGAGCCCACTGAGGATGATCTGGACTTTATCGGCGCCACGACAATCGATGATTACACGTTGGAGATCCGTCTCACCCGTCCTGCCAGCTATTTTCTGACCATGACGGCCCTACCGCAGATCCGTCCTGTTCCTGGCGAACTCATCGAGGAATATGATTCCCAATGGCGTTTGGCCAATGATGAATTAGCCGGCGGCTGGCAAACGCCAGAGAATATCATGGTCAGCGGTCCCTTCATTCCCTCAGAGGCCATCTTTTCTGATGAAGGACTCGTGCTCCACAAAAACCCGCTGTGGCCGATAGACCGGGGTGGCAATATTGATTTGGTCAATATCAGTTTTCAGGAGAATGAAGCGGATATCTATGCCTCCTGGCGCGCTAAGACGCTCGACCTGAGTCCACTGCCCATCGGCGAGCGGGAAGCCTTCTTGGCCCAGACGCCGGCAAAGGCGCGGCTGATCACAGATCAGACGATTTTCTATCTGGGCTACAATCTAGACAGCATCCTCTTTGGGGAAGCGGAAGTGAGGCGTGCATTTTCTGCGGCCATCGACCGTACGCAGCTCATCGAGGATATGTTTGACGGCCGTGCCCTGGAACTGAAACACCTGACCCCGCCGGGTGTGGTTGGCGCGCCCCCCTTTGATGAAGTCGGCGTTGGTTACAGCCCAGATTATGCGCGTCGTGAGATGGATCGCAGCAGTTTCCGCAGCTGTAAATTGATCCCGCCGGTCAAGTTCTTGGTCAGCACAGCCGATCTTTCGCTATTGCAGGCAGAACTGATTCGCAGTATGTGGATCAATGAATTGGAATGCACCGAAGCGTTGATCGAAATCGACCAACGTGATTTCGGAAGTCTGTTGGCTGAAACCACGGCTGCCTCTGCAAACCGGCCCGATATGTGGGAACTGGCCTGGCCCGCGACCTATCCAGATGCTCATAATTTCTTATTTGACCTGCTGCATTGTACGGAAGGGGAGAACCGCCAAAATCGCCCTTGCTCAGAGGTAGACCGCCTGCTGCGCCAGGCCGGCCTAACACCACAGGTTGAAGAAAGGACAGCACTCTACCGCCAGGCGGAGAGTCTATTCTTTTCTGAAACTGGATTGATGCCCCTCATCCCCCTTTATGTACGCGGCAACTATCTACTCGTTCAAACCTGGCTTGATTTCGCGCCAGCCCTTTCGGGTGGCGAACAGTTCGATACCTACGTTATTGACGAAGAGCTAAAAAGATTGGAACAGAGCCGCGGACAAGGTTAAATCTCTTGTGCGACCAGATCAAGGTTGCGGCCAAACAGCCGCGCGGCAAACCAGGCGAGGGTCATCGTCGGAATGAACTGTGTAAATGGCAGCAAGGCCTCAAAGGCAGCAAAACCGCGCAGAGCACGCAGCCCAAGACGGTCCAGAACAACCCAAGTGATCGGCGCGGCCAAAACATCTATTCCGAAATCCAAGAGATCAATAAAAATCACCAATATCAGGGGTGTATAGAGCAGCGTTTCACTGAATCCGGCATCGGGAGGGACGTTCATCTTCTTCAAACGGCGTACGCCAAAGAAGAAGAGAATCATGGCCAATACAAAGCTAATAACCATCGCTGCAAAAACAAGCAATCCAATTTCACGTAATAAGTCAACTGACATTTTTTACCCTCTATTAGTTTAAAAATGAGGTCCTTCTTGGACCTAGGCGGCTAGAACCTGGATCACGAATATAAGCAGAATAACGAGCGCGGCAACAATTTCGACGATGGTCGATACGCCCCAGCCGGCCACTCCACCCAGGCTGGCCTTGAACGCCAGATTGATGTCCCGCACCTTCATATATTCACCGAGAAATACGCCAACTGCATAGCCGATCACCGTTCCCAGCAAAGGAATCGGGATCAGAAATGTGCCCACAACCGCCCCAACTAGACCTAGGAAAAGAGCCCGTTTCGCCGCGCCTTGTTTTTGCGCACCTAAAAGCGGCAGCCATACCTGGGCCAGACCGGCTACCAAGGCGACAATGGTAATGAAAACTAATGTAGGCCAGCCGATAATCTCAAATCCGGTCCGCCAAGCGTAAACGACTATAGTAAACCAAACGAGGAGCATACCGGGAAGGATAGGCACAATAATGCCGATGATACCCACAAAAATAAAGGCAACCGCAAGTCCAAATCCCAAGGCACCAAAAACTGTTTCCATCACACTCCTCCATGGAGCTAATGTAACCTAACTACAATACGTTCAGCACACGATATAGTTCCACGCCAGCAGGCGCACTTATGCAAAGTACACAGCAATGTCATGGACATCCACCCCAAAAGGGGTGTTTAAAGCTTTCATTATCCACCACTTCGACAGCTCTGCTTTACAGCATTTTGTAAGATTGCAGGAAACGCCGGAAGATGCTGCGCATGATGGGCCTGAAACG
The DNA here is from genome assembly GCA_963807975.1 of uncultured Chloroflexia bacterium. GTDB lineage: Bacteria > Chloroflexota > Anaerolineae > Promineifilales > Promineifilaceae > JAACFF01. The sequence goes on from CAWEDV010000001.1 coordinate 974,617, forward strand.
CATCATCTCCAGCGGGGGCCGGCCCGCCCATACCGAATAGTCCATACGATTGATGCGCTGCCAGGTGTATTTATCGGGCATGTGATCATGCCAGGTGGCAAAATAGGGCAGGCTGGTGGTAATGATCTGCAGGCAGCGTGCTGCCGGAAGCGACTGGCGCATACGCCGGGCATCAAACTGGGCGCCTAACTCGCGCTTCATGGCCAGCAGGTAGCTGTCGACGATCGTCTCTTCTGTTGCTGCTGCCAATCCATCAAACTGGATTAGCGGACCGTCTTCAGCTGAAAACAGCAGTTCAAACTGTTCCTGAAAAGAAATAAGATCACATATGCCAGGGCCCAGGGAGATGTTGTGCCAATCGATAAGCCGTCGTTCGTCGAAGAGTGTTAAGTGCCAATGGTGCTTGTTCACGTCTCCATGCAGCAGGGTCTGGGGCAGTCTGAAAAGTGGGTCCAACATAGGCAGCGGATCATCGAGAAGATCAGCGATGGCTGTCATGTGGCTCTCACCAATCACCCCGGGCCAACCACCCAATGCCCGTAACACAGCCAACCCATTGGCTGCGTCAAGGAACTTGGGAGCCAGATGGCCCAAGTGCTGTAGGGCATGATCGGAAAGCAAAGCCGCCGGCCCTTGTTCGAAATAGACGGCTTTCTCCTGGCGCAGCCTCTTCCAGGTATAGTTTTCGTGATCACGGCCGATAAAATTAGGCAGCCAGGGATAATGGAGGATCATATCTTCCTGATCCCAGAAAGCGGCATGGAGCTGCACCATATCGCCTATGACGTTGTCCACATCAAGCGGGGTCCAACGCTCATCAGCGACATGACTGGGCACATCATCTAAAATGACCCAACCTTCCTCTTCCTGTGCATAGGCGAACCAGCAGCGCGGGGCGATAGAGGGGACTAAGAGAGCCAGGTCACGATAGAAAAGGGCCTCTTCCCGGCCAGTTTTCTTACCAATGAAGGGGATGGGATCGGAGCTGTTGGCCAGGCTAACCAGGTAGCGAGCCACGCGGCGGGAATAATACTGCTCACTCTCCAAAGGCTGTAGCGGCATGACGGTCACAGCGGTGACGACCTCATCCTCGAGATCTCTATCCGCGGCTAATACGGCCATCCAGGCCTGCGGATCCCGCTTTTGCAACTGCACTACGTCTACTCTTGAATCATTCATGCCGGAAACATTGTAAGGAGTTGGGGTGACGATTGCAAACATGCTTAACCTCGAATGGCATATTCGGGTATTAAGTTACAGAGATTACTCGTCAATTTTCTAGAGCTTCATACGCAATTGGACAGAAACCCAGTTTTTTGGCACGGAAATTGGGATTGTAGGCCCTGACTTCCACTTCACTCGAAAGTTGTTATAATGCGCCCGTATGAATTTTGACCCCAACGGAAAATAAATATGATCGATCCATTACGTACAGTTCCTGATGAGCGAGGTAAATTCGGCCCCTATGGCGGCCAATTTGTGCCCGAAACCCTCATGCCGGCCCTGGCAGAGTTAATTGAAGCCTATGAGCTGGCCAAGAGCGATCCCAGCTTTGAGGAAGAATTCTCCTATCTGCTGCGCACTTATGTGGGACGGCCGTCACCTCTGAGCTACGCGCGCCGTCTTACTGAAAAGCTGGGTGGGGCTCAGATCTATCTAAAGCGCGAAGATTTGAACCACACCGGCGCGCACAAGATCAACAATGCCCTGGGCCAGGCGCTGCTGGCTAAACGCATGGGCAAACAGCGCATCGTTGCCGAAACGGGAGCGGGCCAACATGGCGTCGGCTCAGCCACAGCCTGCGCGCTGCTGGGTTTGGAATGTATCGTCTACATGGGGGAAATCGATATCGCGCGCCAGCAGCCCAACGTTTACCGTATGAAGCTGTTGGGCACTGAAGTTCGTCCCGTGAGCAGCGGCAGCCGTACACTTAAGGATGCGATCAACGATGCGATCCGCGATTGGGTTACCAATGTAGACAGCACTCATTACCTGCTCGGATCGGTCCTCGGCCCCCATCCTTATCCAATGATGGTGCGCGATTTCCAGAGTATGATCGGCCGTGAGGCCAGAGAACAGGTTTTGGCCGAGACGGGTCGTTTACCAGACAGCATCATCGCCTGCGTAGGCGGGGGCAGCAATGCCATGGGCATTTTTCACGCCTTTCGCGATGATCAGGAGGTAGACTTCATCGGCGTCGAAGCCGGGGGTGAAGGGATTGCCAGCGGAAAACATGCCGCTCGTTTCGCCGATCTGAATATCGCCCGCCTGGGCGTTTTACACGGCACCAAGAGCTATGTCATGCAAACGGCAGATGGACAAATCATGGAGACGCACAGCATCAGTGCCGGCCTCGACTATCCCAGCGTCGGCCCGGAACATGCCTGGATGCGAGATGAGGAGCGCGCCTATTACACCTATGCCACCGACGAAGAAGCGCTGGAAGCGTTCCAGGTACTGAGCGAAACAGAAGGCATTATTCCTGCTCTGGAGTCGGCGCATGCGCTCGCCGAGGTCATCAAGCGTGCGCCAAAAATGAAGAAGGACCAAATCATTGTGGTCAATCTCAGCGGGCGCGGTGACAAGGATTTAGACACCGTAATCAAGATACTGGATATCTAACCTCAACCGCCGTGATCGTTGTTGGACGTTGACAGTTGATTGTAATCGGCAAACTATTTACCGTTCATTGTTTACTCTAAAGTGGGAGAAAGTAACTATGACTGAAACTATCGGCTTTATCGGCCTGGGCATCATGGGCCGGGGCATGGCACAAAACCTTCTGCGGGCTGGCTTTACGGTCAACATATGGAACCGCACCGGCAGCGGCATGGATCCCTTTGTTGAGGCCGGCGCCGTGGGCTGTGAAAGTCCAGCCGATGTGGCGGCTAAAAGCGACATCATCATCACCTGTGTGAGCGACACGCCGGATGTTGAGGCGGTGATCATGGGCGAAGCCGGCGTTATTCACGGCGTTCGCGCCGGCAGCCTCGTGATAGATATGAGCACGATCAGCCCCCATACCACGCGCACCATCGCCGCCGCCCTGGGCGAGAAAGGAGCGCATATGCTTGATGCGCCGATCAGCGGTGGCAGCGAAGGCGCGGCAAATGGAACCTTGAGCATCATGATCGGCGGAGAAGCGGATCAATTCGCGCGAGCAATGCCCGCCTTGCAGGCGATGGGTAAAACGATCACCCATGTGGGCGAGTCCGGAGCGGGACAAACAGTGAAACTAGTGAACCAGATCCTGGTCGTGGTCACCATGCTGGGCGTCAGTGAAGCACTGCTCTTCGCCCAGGCGGGCGGCCTCGACTTGGAGAAGACTCTGCAAGCAGTGAAAGCAGGCGCCGCCGGGAGTTGGATGCTGAGCAATCGCGGGCCACAGGTCGTCGAGCGTGATTGGCGGCCCGGTTTTACGATCGACTTGCAACAAAAAGATTTGCGCCTGGTGCTCGAAGCGGCGGATCAGATGGGCGTCCCGATGCTGGGCACGGGGACGGTTTTTCAGCTTTACCGCACCTTACAGCAGCAAGGTCTTGGTGGAGACGGAAACCATGCCTTGGCGAAGGCGCTAGAGCATTTGGCGGGAATGGAAATTGGTGGGGATGGGGAAAATGGTTAATTGGCGAATTTGGGAACGGTGAACGGCGAACGGGAACGGTGAACCATTCAACAATGAATCATGCTCTTCTTGTCCTGCTTTCCGAATCATACCCATGACAAAAATAAAAATCTGCGGCCTTACTAACTTGAACGACGCTCTTATTGCTATTGAATCTGGTGCAGACTTTCTCGGTTTTATTTTCTATCCGCCTAGTAAACGATCGATTACGCCGCAAAAATGCCGGCTTATCGCGGCGGAGCTGCGACGGCATTCTGACTGCCCGCTGTTGGTGGGCGTGTTTGTTAATGAAACCGCGCAGCATATGGTCGAAATCTTGGATACATGCCAGCTTGATCTGGCCCAGTTGAGTGGAGATGAGGTTCCCTCGCTGGTGGCTGATGAAGGGTCTCCGCTGTTCGGCCGTTCTTATAAGGCAATTCAGCCCTCATCTCTTACGGAAGCGGAAGTAGAAGCGGAGTGGTATCTGCCGGCAGAGCGTGATCCTGCTTTTCCCGCTTTGCTCGTTGATACTTATCACCCCACCCTGCGTGGCGGGACCGGGAAGACAGGAAATTGGGGCATGAGCGCACAGTTAGCAGAGAGCATCCCTGGTCTGATGCTGGCTGGGGGTCTGAATGCAGGGAATGTTGCTGAGGCTGTGCGCCAGGTTCGGCCATTTGCTGTCGACGTGGCCAGCGGCATTGAGAGCGCTCCTGGCCATAAAGACCACACACTGCTGCGCCTATTTATGGCGAGTGTCAAGGAACAGTAAACGCTTCCAGGAAGGAGGAAAACAAGAAGAAGTACACTGATCTGCACAGAAAAGAGGCCGCCTTCAAATAGTTCCTGGATGCCTGGTGCGAATTCTCTTGGCAGCGCCTTAAATGACTGCAATTTGCTAAATTGGGACACTATACATGACAAAACCAATGACTACCGTTTCCTCCAGAATTGCCTGGACCTGCCCTTGGTACGACATCCGCCAGGATGAAATCATCAGGCCCGATGGCTCCCCGGGTGTTTACAATATCGTCCAGAAATCAGCCGCGGTGTGGATCGTACCCATTACCTCTGCGGGCGAGATCATAATGCTCAAGCAGTATCGATACACGGTCGATGATTGGTGTTGGGAGATTCCTGCCGGCAGCGTCGAGGAAGGGCAGACTCCATTTGCAGCAGCCCAGGAAGAACTACGCGAAGAAATAGGTGGACGCAGCGACGACTGGACTTACGTCGGCCAACTCTATACTGCGAACGGTATTAGCAATGAAGTCGGGCATATTTTTATCGCCCATAACGTTGAAGTAGGCCAGGCGGCGCCAGAAGCAGCTGAAGTCATTGAAATTCACCCCAAACTGATCGACGAAGTAGTGCATATGGCCCAGAACAACCAGATTAATGACGGCTCTTCGGCTCTAGCGATTCTCCTTTGCCAAAACCATCTAAAATCCTAGACACTCCACGCCCCTTTTCCTGTTGTCGCCCATTATCGATTCTCTTCCGCTCTCATGCTCATCCTGTTAATGATTTTCTTTATTCTGGTTGGCAAGCAGCAACTTCTTGTGGGAAACTAGCGGTGTGGAATCCTTACCGTTCATCTCCAGGCGTTCAGCCGTGTATGGCACAAAGGGCATGGTGGCCACTTCCCAGCCATTGGCAGTTGCCGCCGGACTGGAAATGCTGGCGGCAGGTGGCAATGCGGTCGATGCTGCGCTGGCTGCCGCAGCGGCACTAAATGTCACAGCCCCTACGTCCACGGGTATAGGGGGCGACTGCTTTGCTATGTTTTTTGAAGCAAAGACGAGCCAAATCCGGGCCATCAATGGGTCGGGGCGCGCTCCGCAGTCTCTGACTTTGGAACGGCTGCGCGGGGAAGGGTTTTTTGATGAACTGCCTCCTTACCATCCTTATACGATAACGGTACCTGGTGCCTGCGCGGCGTGGGTTGATCTTGCGCAGGCATTCGGCCGTCTTACTTTGCCGCAGATTCTCGCGCCGGCTATTCGCCTGGCGGATGAAGGTTTTCCAGTGGCACCGCTTGTGGCCCATGCCTGGGCAGCGGGGGTTGAAAACCAACTATCAACAGCGCCCAACGGCCGTGAATTAACGATCGACGGCCGTGCCCCACGTGCCGGAGAACTGTTCCGCAACCCGGGTCTGGCGCGCACCTTCAGTGCCGTGGCCAGGGGTGGCAAAGAAGCCTTCTACGAGGGGGAAATTGGTACGGCTGTCGCTGAGGTCATCCAGCAGAGCGGCGGCTGCCTGGACGAATCAGATCTGGCCCAGCACCGATCGACGTGGGAAACGCCTATCGGCACCCGATACCACGACCTGAAACTATGGGAATGCCCGCCGAACGGGCAAGGGCTGGCGGCCCTGCTGGCGCTTGATATTCTATCCGGCTTTGAACTGGAGAGCCTGCCTCCCTTATCGGCGGAACGAATTCATTTGCAGATCGAGGCGCTGCGGCTCGCTTTCGCCGACGCGCAGCAGTTTATTGCCGATCCGGCCACCAACCCGGCGCCCCTGGAAGCGCTGCTTAGTGAGGAGTATGGGGCGAAAAGAAGATGCCTCATCGATGCGCAGCGAGCCAATCCCCGACAGACGCACGGTTGTCCACAGGGACAGGACACCGTCTATCTCACCGTCGTCGACGAGGAAGGAAACGCCTGCTCATTGATAAACAGCAACTATATGGGTTTTGGCACTGGCATTGTGCCCAAGGGTTGGGGCTTTACCCTGCATAATCGAGGACACAATTTCACCCTAGTGGAAGGGCATGCGAATGCTCCGGCACCGGGCAAACGTCCGTACCACACTATCATTCCAGCGATGATCACGCACGTTGCTGACAACGCCCTATACGCCTCTTTCGGGGTCATGGGCGGTTTTATGCAGCCCCAGGGGCACGTGCAGGTTATGATAGGCTTGACTGACGATGGGCTGGATCCGCAGGCGGCCTTGGACCGGCCTAGGTTCTATTTGCTGAATGGCCAACCAGGGGCACCTGTGGCCTTGGAAGATGGCATTCCACGATCGACGATCCAGAAATTGGCAGAAATGGGACATCAGACGATAATGGTCTCCGGCTATGAGCGGTCCATTTTCGGCCGTGGCCACATTATATTGCGCGACAAGGAAAGCGGCATCCTCTGCGGCGGCAGCGACCCGCGCGGAGATGGCTGTGCGATGACAATCTAGGAACCTTTATGCAGGAAGAAATCACCAACCTGATCAGCCAATATCTGGGCATCAACGCCGACGTTCAAGCCAAACTCTTCTATTCCCTGATCGTCATCATCATCCTCGTCCTGCTGCGGCTGATCTCCAATCGCCTCGTCAGCCAGCGCATCGAAGATCATGGTGCGCTCTATCGTTGGCGCAAAAGCAGCGGCTATCTATTTTGGGCTGTGGGCATCTTTATCGTTGGCCTTATTTGGCTCAGAGGGGCCGGTTCCGTGGCCACCTACCTAGGGCTGGTATCCGCCGCCCTGGTCATTGCCCTGCAGGATCCTATCTCCAATTTCGTGGGCTGGGTCTTTATTATCACGCGCCGTCCCTTTGGGATCGAAGACCGGATTCAGATTGGGGATGGCGCTGCGGGTGATGTCATTGATATTCGCTTCTTTCAGTTCAGCCTTATGGAAATCGGCAACTGGGTCGATGCCGACCAGAGTACGGGCCGTATCCTGCATATCCCCAACAGGAGAGTCTTTAGCGAAAACATCGCCAATTTCACGCAAGGCTTTTCCTTTCTTTGGAATGAAATCCCGGTTGTTTTTACTTTTGAGAGTGATTGGCGGATGGGAAAGACGCGACTGAAAGAGATCGCCAGACGGCATACCCTTGCGCAAGATCTTGTTAAACAACAGGTGCGTGAGGCATCCAATCGTTACTTGATTTACTACAAGAATCTCACGCCGATCGTCTACACTAAAGTTGTCGACCATGGGGTCATGCTGACCGTGCGCTATCTAGCTAACCCGCGCCAGCGCCGTGTCAGTGAAGAGGTGATATGGGAAGAAATCATGGATGTCGTCGACAAGGAACCCACCCTTGAATTTGCCTACCCCACTCAGCGTCTTTTCTACCATCCCACGGAAGGCCCCCCGCAACTCAAGCCCTACCAAACCCCTAAAAGTGGGGATATAGAGGTCCCCGGTTAGCCAGACGCGTTACCACAATTTCGAAATTGCGCCGTTTTCTATTTTCTGTTTTTTGTTCTTTGTTTTCTGCTATCCCTGATCCCGCGTCTTTTTAGCCACAAAAATCAATTCCCCTGGGTAGCCCGATCCATAGGGGTTCTTCTCGTAATCGGCATACAAATGCTCGAGCTCAAACCCGGCCCGGGCCAGCAGGTGCTCGGCCTCATAGCGGAAAAGATAGCGCATAGAAAAGGCGTGAACCAGGCGTTCTTCACGTCCATCAGGATGGGTAACGTAATAGATCAGTTCGACTTGCTGGACCTGGGTGAAGTAGTTGCGAGCCACAGTAATGCTTTTACGGACAACGTGACGGCCGTCTGGTGTCGTAAATGGCTCGCCTTCCGTGAGTTCCTGGCCCACATTGTCAAGTGTTAAATGGGTCATCGAAGGGTTAAAGATATCAAGGATTAGGCGCCCGTCTGGCGCCAGATGTCTGTGCAGCACGCGCAGACAGGAGAGCTGGTCTTGTACCGTGGTCAAGTGTTGGAAGGGTCGAAAAGGGAGCGTGATCAAGGAAAACCAGCGCCCCAACTCAAACATGCGCATATCTCCCTGCACCAAGTTCACTCTATCCTGGATCTCCGGCGGTTCCTGGGCTAGTCTGTGCCGGCAAACAGAGAGCATATGCTCTGAGAGATCAAAACCGGTTATGGACACGCCTGCTCTTGCCGTCGGCAGTAAAATGCGCCCTGTGCCACAACCAACCTCCAATACCGGGCCGCCGGCGGCTATCGCTTCCTCAACAAAAAAATCAACGTCGGGCCGCTCTTGGTAGGGTTGTACGTGATCATATAGATCGGCTACAAAAGCATATTCCTGGTATCCACCAGCCTCATCACTCATGACAATCTCCTTAGGCATCTAATCGCCTTCAAGAACGAGGCAAGAAACCTGGGCACCTGCAATGTCACCATCCGTTCTCGTCCGCGTTCCATTTTAGGACCGCAGCGATCAGTCCAAATGGGCCTTAACCGCCTCTCCTACATGGAGCGGTATTCCGGGCACGGAGCCGATTTCCTCCGCCGTAGCTTTGCGTAAGTCCTCCAGCGAACCAAAATGAGTCAGTAACAACTGCCGCCGCTTGGGTCCCACGCCAGGAATGCCGTCGAGGATAGAAGCTACGCCTACCTTGGCACGTCGTTTGCGGTGGCCCTCGTTGGCAAAACGATGGGCCTCATCACGAACACGCTGCACCAAATACAGGCCCTGCGATCGCTCTGGCAACAGGATCGACTTTGATTTCCCGGGTACGAATATTTCCTCTTCGCGCTTGGCCAGGGCCGCAAGAGGCACTTCATCTTGCAGCCCAAATTCCTGGAGCACTTCCGTGGCCATCGTGAGCTGTCCCTTGCCACCATCGATGACCAGCAAATCGGGCAGCAGCGCCCAGGCCGTCTGCTTCTTAATTTTGCCAATCTGCCCTGGATCATGCAGTTCACCGCCCAAATAGTCTTTGTAACGCTGGAAGCGGCGGCTGAGAACTTCCTTCATGGCCCCGTAATCATCATTGCCGACAGTGCGTACGTTGAATCGGCGGTAATCGCTCTTCTTGGGCGCGCCCTGCACAAAGACAACCATGGATCCCACGGTCTGCTGGCCCTGGGTATGGCTGATGTCATAACATTCAATGCGTGAGGGAGGCGCCGGCAGATCGAGGGCATTTTGCAGTTCGGTCATCGCTTCGACATGCTTGGAACGATCCGCGGCCCACTGCTGGCGAAGCGTGGCCAAGGTATCGGAGGCATTGTTGGTAGCCATCTCCACGAGCTGCTTCTTGACCCCCCGCCGGGGAACCTGCAGGGTGACCTTGGTGGAACGCTTCTGGCGCAGCCATTCTTCGATAACCAAGGCTTCCGACACTTCATGCGGCAGCAGCACTTCCTTGGGAATGTGGGCCGCTTCGTCGTAGAACTGGGTCATGAATTCCTGCAGCACGTCCTGGTCACTTTCCCCTTCTGTCCCGTCGAGCAGAAAATATTCACGACCGATCAGCTTTCCATGACGGATGAAGAATACCTGCACGCAGGCATCTCCTTTCTCACGGGCGAAGGCGATGACGTCCTGGTCCGTATTGGCCGCTGAAATTACCTTCTGCTTGGCCACGATGCGGTTGACGGCTTTCAACTGGTCACGGTATTCGGCCGCTTTCTCAAAGTTCATATTTTCGGCCGCTTTTGTCATGCGCGCTTCTAACTGCTCCATAATGCGCTCGGAACGGCCGTTCAGGAAGTCCATCAACTCTTTGAGCATCGCCCGGTATTGTTCGCGGTCGACAGCGCCAATGCAGGGGCCGCTGCAGAGTTTGATATCGTAATAGAGGCAGGCGCGCGTGTCTTTGCCATTGATCGTGCGGTCGCAGGTCAGGTAGGGAAAAACTTTGCGCAGTAAATCAAGCGTCTGGTGTACGGCCCAGACCGACGTATAAGGACCAAAATAGCGGGAGCCATCGCGCACCATGCGCCGCGTAACCGTCACTTTGGGGAAATTATCGGCCCAATGAATCTTGATATAAGGATAGCGCTTGTCATCTTTGAGACGCACATTGTAATGGGGCTTGTACTTCTTGATCAGCGTATTCTCAAGCAGCAGCGCCTCAAGCTCGGAATCGGTGCTGATGATCTCGATATCGGTGATGTCCCGCCGCAGGCGCTGCGTTTTGACCGAATCGACATGGTTGTGGAAATAAGAGCGCACCCGGCTGCGTAGATTTATCGCCTTCCCGACATAGATCACTTTGTCGTATTTGTCTTTATGCAGGTAAACACCCGGTTTGGGAGGCAGGTTCTTCAGAATCTCCTGCACATGGGACGGTGGTGTGAAACTCATAATATGATTATATGCAAAACATCCGTTCTGTGCATAAACCTAGCCGAAGCGGGACTCTTATTGTTGGCAGCTAGGGCAAAGATAGCATGCCCCACCCAAGTATTGGATCTTCTTAACCGCTCCGCCACATTCTGGACAAGGTCTTGCGACAGCGTTTTTGTCCATTATCCGCACATACTGCCCCCGATTTCCATAAAGGTCATATTCGTCGTACCGTCCCCCCTGTTCAATAATCTCCGCTACCGTCTGCACAATAGCCTCAAAAAGCGTCCGGCGTTGGCCCACATCCAGATCAGCGATGGGATGGCGGGGATTCAATCGAGCCTTAAACAGAATGTCCTGCGCAATAGCATTTCCCAATCCGGGCAAGATCTGATCTTGGGTTAGCAAGCTTTTGGCGCTGCGCTTCTTTCCAGCAATTAGCATATCGACTAGATCCGAGAAATAGTCAAAGGTGAAGGCTTCATCAGCCGGCGTTGTGCGCATATCTTTGACATATTCCCGATCCTGCTCATCTCCCTTTTCGTAAAGTTCGTAGGCGCCCCACATTTGCGTCGTTGCCGTAAAAAAGGACTCGTCATCAAAAGTAATGTATAGATGATACTTCTTTGGCAGCTTCGATCCGCGAAGATGGTAAAGCATCTTCCCGCCATTCTCGCCAAACAATAAGACGTAGCCCGGTTCCAGCGGCACAAAAAGCCATCGCCCTCTCGACCATGCTTCACCAACCCTTTTTCCCATTGTCAACATGGCGAATTCTTCATGCGTTCTGTTATACCAAACGAACTTATGCGGGCTGTTCCCCAGTTGGCCATGCTGGATAATTTTGCCCTGCAGCGTCTCATTCATTTGCCTGGCTAAGTTGACATACTCCGGTAGCTCAAACATATTGACCCCCTATTTGACTATTTCTTTCAGCACTTGAGAGTATCCTAAATTCTGGGTTGTGTAGCAAACAATCTTGGCAAAATCTAGGTATGCAGCGATGTTCAAATCGAAGTCTCTAGCAGCCAAACAATCCAGCGATGAACTGATTTTGTGCTTGGATATCTCCTTTTGCAGCTCTCTCTATTTGCCCCTTCCTGATCATGTGCATCGCTTTATAGCCTTGAATTGTCCGCCGGGCTGTCGGGTAAGAAAAGAACCCTAGGCCAGGCTTGATCTATTGCTTTATATACCGATGATCCTGCTCGATGATGTTGCTCATGTACTGGCTTGGTCTGAGTTTGCATTTCTCAGGAAACAGCTTTTCCCGCTTGAGGTCACGGACAGTGCCAATGTAAGTGGGTTTTTTGTCGACATTGATTACACGTGGGGCGGTGATGTGAGATCTGCCCAGGACCTTGCCGAAAAACCGCTTGACTACCCGAGTGCTACGAGTTTGAATCAAGAGGAAATCCAGTGTTTGACCGCTTGAATCGACAGCTGGTACGGATCCATCCACTTGCCGCGGACTTTGACATTGGTCTCATCTACTCGCCAGGAATCGTTAGTTTGCTTTAAGGAAGGATGGCAGCGTTTATCCAGTGCGGCGGCATATCGCCGGACCCAGCGCTAGATGGTGGTGTGATCTAGAGACAAACCCCGTTCCCCCATCATTTCTTCCAAATCCCGATAACTGAGCGAGTAATGCAAATAACACCTGACGCAGAGCAATATAATTTCTGGCTGGAAATGACGCCATTTGAAGGGATTATCCACGTTAGCCGCCTTGACAACTTATGATTCAGGTACGGAGCGGCGGAGGTTACCTGCGCCTAAGATTTTTTGCAGCAGAACCTTATCAGCTATGTTTTTATATATCCTGATAATCTTAGAGTGAATCAGTTGCTGTGGGCGCTACTTCCAGGTTAGGAGAACTAGATCTCGATCGTGTCCCTTTTATCAATGCCCATATGGCCAATCCTAGAGCCAAGAGGATTATACCGGTGATAAACATGAATGAATTCTGCAGGGCTGCTACCTGTGCTGTAGGAAGGGCATCGGTGGCGCTGGCGATTTGGGCTGGTTGAGCATAGTAAATGGTTAACCCTGCCCAAATCGCACCAATAATAGCAATACCGGTCGTCTGGCCCAGCGTTCTGTTAAGGGCTAGCATACCGGAGACAACGCCCAGTTTGTCGGGCGGCGCCGCACCCATGATCGCACTGTTGTTTGGAGAATTAAAGATTCCCATGCCGACGCCCAATGGTATGTAAAGAAGGATGAAGTTAAGCGCCGATGTATGGACGCTCAGGGTGGTCAGAAGGGCAAATCCAAATAACAATACGCCAAGACCGATGACAGCCATTATGCGAGTGCCGAAGCGATCAGAAAAAGAACCAGAGATCGGAGCGATAATGCCCATGCATATGGGCAGCACGGCGATTAGCAAGCCTACCTGGCGAGTACTGTATCCGAGAACGTTCTCAAGATAGAAGGGAATCAAGATCATCACACCTGAAATCGCAACAAAGATTATAAACCCGGTGACAAGATTGATGCTGAGCAGAGATTGGCGAAACAGTGACAGATCAATCATTGGTTGTTGGGCACGTATTTCAACAAAAATAAAGAGCACTAGGCAGCCAATTCCGATCACTAATAGGGAAAGGATCCGAAGGTCAGTGAACCCTAAGTTCTGCCCGACGGTAAGCGCCGCTAATAAAAAAAGCAGGCTGAGGAATAGTGTGATCGCACCTAAGAAATCAAATTCCTGATTGCCCTCGGGTTTGATATCGGGAACAAAACGGATGATCATCATGATTCCCACTATGCCAACAGGAATATTGACAAAAAACATCCATTTCCAGGAGAAAATATCGATGATCAATCCGCCCAAGGTTGGACCGATCACGATACCAATCGACACAACTGTGCCGATAATCCCTAAGGCCCGGCCCCTTTCTTGGGCTGGGAATGATTCGGTTACAATGGCTGTGCCCAGTGCAAAGACCATAGTTGCTCCAAGAGCTTGGACGATGCGCATCAGAATTAGCAAATAGATATTTGATGCCAGGCCACATAAAAAAGAACCAAGGGTAAAAACTATGAATCCCATAGTGTAGATCCGTTTCTTACCAATCATGTCCGCCAGACGGCCGATACTTAATAGTAGTGTGGTCACTGTCAGTAAGTATCCTAGAACAACCCACTGAACAGTCGCAAAATCAGTGTTTAGTTCCCGAACCAGGGTGGGCAGCGCAATGTTGACAATGCTGCCGTCTATGGTAGCTAGCAGCGTGCCCATAGCAACTGCGGCCATCACATACCATTTTCGCGAGTAATCTATGTTTGGATTTCCCATTAAATTGTTTCTCTTAATGCTTCCCCGATAGCGATATCTTTGGTCTGAGTGTAGATCACATCGGCCTGGTGCGACACAGGGTTGCGTTGCAAATAATGATAGCAGATTTCAAACAGACAGGATAAAACGAAACAACCAATTCTGACTTATCCGACTAAACCAAACAGCCCGGCGATGAATTGATTCTGTGCTTTGATATTTCCCTTTTCAATTCCCTCCATTTGCCCCTTCCTAATCATGTGCATCACTTCACATCCCTGTTTCGTCTTGCACGCTGTCGGGAATGAACCGAATCCTGACCTTGGTCGCGATAGACGGCATGACCATGCGCGGGACAATATCGAAGGGCAAAACACAAGGGGTACATCTGTTAGCGGCCTATTTGCCGGAGGAAGAAAATGTCTTGATCCAGGTGGCAGTGGTATCGAAAGAAAACGAAATCACGGTAGGTCCCAGGGGACTGACCAGATTGGACTTGAAGCGACGGGTTGTGTGTAGGGATACTATGTTTACGTAGCGGGATTTGTCTCTGTAATTTGCAGCCCAGGGAGGGGACTACATTTGGTTTGCGAAAAACAATCAGAAGCAATTGCATGTGGATGTTACCCGGTTCTTCGTGCCGCCACTCGCCACTCACCACTCCGAAAGCTATAATCATCCATGTGAATTCTTCAAACTGCCGCATCCTGCTGTTAACGACGACGCGCTCCTACCGCGGTGCAGCCTTTCTTCAGGCAGCGCAAAAGCTGAACATTGAACTGGTGCAAGCTGTGCATATGCCCCAGAAGCTGGCCACCACATGGGATGGCGGCTTCAGCCTTGATTTCGGCTTTCCCGAAGAAGCTGTGCAAGAAATCATCACCTATGCCGGCGCTCACCCACTGCAGGCGATCCTGGCCGTCGACGACAGCGGCAGCCTGCTTGCCGCCCGCGCCGGCGCCGCCCTCAACCTGCCCCACAATTCCGAAAAAGCTGCCGGGGCTGCACGCGACAAATATCAAATGCGCCGCATCCTGGCCACAGCCCCCGTTCTCTCTCCAAAAAGCGTCCGCTATGCTGCTGGTCAGGACCCAGCCATAATTGCCCGGGAGACCGAGTTCCCTTGTGTGGTCAAACCCTTGAAGCTTAACGGCAGTCGTGGCGTCATTCGTGCCAACAACACG
The DNA here is from genome assembly GCA_963807975.1 of uncultured Chloroflexia bacterium. Taxonomy (GTDB): domain Bacteria; phylum Chloroflexota; class Anaerolineae; order Promineifilales; family Promineifilaceae; genus JAACFF01. The sequence goes on from CAWEDV010000001.1 coordinate 989,704, forward strand.
GCCGAATTAACCGCCGCCATTGAGCGCACGACAAGCCTGATCCGCTCCCTGCAAGGGGACGACGTTCCCTGCCATTTCCTGGTCGAGAGCTACATTCCCGGCATCGAAGTTGCCCTGGAAGGACTACTGGAAAATGGGGAGCTGCAAGTTCTGGCCCTCTTTGACAAACCAGATCCTCTGGAAGGACCCTATTTTGAGGAGACCATTTACGTCACCCCTTCTCGCCTACCGGCCGAAAGCCAGGAAGACATCAAGCAGACAGCAGCCGCTGCCGCATCCGCCATAGGCCTGCGCGTCGGCCCCATTCACGCTGAGATGCGCCTCAATGAGGGAGGGGTCTGGATTGTTGAAATCGCCGGGCGCTCAATCGGCGGGCTATGCTCGCGCACCCTGCAGTTTGGCGCCGGGGATTCCCTAGAAGAATTGATCCTGCGCCAGGCGTGCGGCCTGCCCCTACTTGATGCCCAGCAGGTCGACGAAGCGCGGGGGGTGATGATGATTCCCATCCCCGCCGCCGGCCTGCTGCGCGCTGTTGAAGGCGTAGAAATGGCCAAATCCCATCCTTTGATCGATCAAATAGAAATCACGGCCAAGCTAAACTATCCGCTCATCCCCCTGCCCGACGGTGATGGCTACCTCGGTTTCATCTTTGCCCGCGGAGATAGTCCACAATCCGTTGAAGATGCCCTACGTTGGGCACACACAGAACTGGACTTTAAGATCGATCCCGTGATACCTTTAATGCAAATATAGAAGCCGGGTGATTGGCAAAAACCCGGCCTCTGAAGGACCAACCATTATGGCCCGCAAGAAGAAAACCTTTACCTACTCCAAAGAGTCCGCCCAGGCTAAACGCTGCCCGCGCTGTGGTAGCTATCCCTGCCGCTGCCCCAAGCCAAAAAGTTTACCACCCAATCAGCAGACGGCCGCCATTCGCCGCGAAACAAAAGGGCGTGGTGGCAAGCAGGTGACCGTGATCATGGAGCTGCAGCTTACTTCCGCAGATAGGAAAAAACTGGGCAAACAGCTGAAGCAGAAATGCGGCACAGGCGGCGCCATCAAAGATGGCAACATCGAGATCCAGGGCGACCATCGCCAGAAAGTGGCGGCTGAACTACAAAAAATGGGCTACAAAACGAAATTCGTTGGGGGTTGATTTCTTAGAAACCGGGTTCTAGCGATCATGGGTCTATCAATGTCTACGGGGAAAGAATCAGTTTGATTACGCAATACAATCGCCCCACCCTTTTTTTTATGCCGGAGGTGTTATGCCTATAAAGATGTCGCGCATAGAAATTCCAGTACGCCTCGCCCTGGCATACTACAAAGCCTACAACGCACATGATGTCGCAGCGATGATACAGCTCATGAGCGAAAATTGTATTGTCGAAACCAGTGCGCCCGCCCCCGACGGCATCGTCTACTCCGGCAAAGAAGCGGTTACTAAATTCTGGCAAGACTTCTTCCACGAGTCGCCCCACGCCAATATTAAAATCGAGGATGTATATGGTCTTGGCAAGCGTTGTATCGCCCGCTGGAAATGCACCTGGGTAGACTCAGACGGAAAACAGCAGCAAGTCCGCGGTGCCGAAATCTTCCGCACCAAGGATGGCTTGATCTGCGAGCAGTTATCCTACGTCAAAAGCTAGATCACTGGCCCCCTTAGCGGCTCCTCGCTGTCCTCTGCGTCCTTCCCCCGACGCAGCCGCCATAGCCAGCAATCCCAATAAATCAATCACAATTCGCAAATCACCATTGGTCGTAAGGCCGGCCGCTTCGCTTACACCAATTTTCCCCTTCCTCCCAACTCAAACAGGTCAGGTACAGCTGAGGAAAAGATTCCCAGTCAATAATCCTTGACAAGAACATATGTTCTATGGTATAAATCAGGTATGAATTATACTGTGCAGCTAGATACTATGACCCTAAGCTGCCCCAACGATGTCGTTTCCGTGAGAAAAAAAGGCATCAAACGACATCAAACGGTATCGAAAGGCATCAGTTCGGCACAATTGACACAATTGGCACAATTGACACAATTGACACAATTGACAACATCATCATAGCGCTGTCTCTTCTCCTCCTGACCTAGATTGGTTCAATCTCCAAGATTGAACCAATCTGGCCTTACCATTGCTTCAGGAGGATTAAACCGATCTAGCTTAACTGTTTCTGCGGGGCGGCGTTGACATACTGCGCGAGAAGAATGGCTTGATTTGCGAAAAATACCCATACACTAAGGGTGGGATAGGCAGTACCTGCAGGTTTTCCTCCGCCTCGGCACAGGTGCCAAATGTAGTGACCGTGCTAATGGCCAAATCAAGGCTGTGGCGGTGGACCAGCATCCGCCGGAATTGGGACGCCATCGGGAATGGCGCGCAGATCGGCACAGGGTATAAAGCGCACATCGCGCCACTCATAGCCGCTATTGTTGAAGGTTTCGATTCTGTCTATCCAGCGTTTTTCTCCTTCCTCAAGAAGATAAATATGGGGGCTGGCGGTGCATTTGAGCAGGATTGGCTGCGGTTGCTCATAGATAATCTCTTGTACCGATTGGGGCAGACCGGCCATTTGGGCTTGATTGATACCGAAAAGCCAGGGCAAAACCAGGATCACGATCAAAGTCCAGAGTGCATAGGCGACCGTGCCCATGCTGTAGGCGTGATAAAGCGCCGGCAGCCAGCGCTCCTTCTTCGCCCGCACCTGTAAGATTAAGACTGCGATCAGCAGGCCAATATTGATCACGTTCCAGCCGATGAAAGCGAGCCGGTTGGGCGTGAGGCGATCGATGGCTGTGCGATAAAGAATTGCCGCCAGAGCGTAAAGGCTGACCAACAGGGCCAAAGTAGCCACGCTGATGATTCCTATGCGCAGCCATCGCGCCAGGCGCGGTGAGATCGCGGCAAGGCTGACCGGTGTCGCGCCTACCAGCAGACCGACCACAGCGAAAAGCATGATATTGTAGACGACCAGCACTTCCCTGCTCTCGAAAGGGGCCTGGAGGTTGAAGGGGATGAATATGAGATAGATCAGCAGCACGAGCAGGGTCAGGGGCAGCATGAAGCGCATGAGCAGGGCCAGCAATTTGCTCAGCCCTTCGTTAAAGGCCTGCTCTGCCGGAGCAGCACTTGGATTGTACATCACAGCCACGGCCAAGACTGACACCAGTCCCACACCACCAGCGGCGAAGAGGCGCAGTACATCTTCAGAGAGTTCAACATCCAACGCTTGAAAGAGGCCGACGGTAATTCCGGTAAACAGCAACCCGGCCATAAGAAATAATCCACCGAAAATGAAGGCCTCCAACGATTTGATCAGGAAAGCGAAACGATTTTTCGGGTCCTTATGTCGAAATGTGAGAAACAAGCCCACACCGGCCCAGGCCAAAAGAGGTAAGTGGATGAGCATGAGGGAGAGGTATTGTTCTTGAAAAAGAACAATGCCCATTTGAGGGTAAACCAGAAGCACATAGGCGGCGGCGCAGAGCAAGACAAGCCCGACCAAGGCAGCCAAGCGCCAGTTCTTGCGTCCAGCGGCAGTGAGATAGGTGAGGATAAAGAGGGCTGCAAGCGGCGCAGCAAGCACCAGGATGAGGGGCAGAAAATCACGGCTTTCCCCGCGAAAACCGGCCACGCTGATCATAAAACGATCCTCAGAGAGCCACCAGAAAAGCAGCCCATTGATTATGGCCAGGGGAACAGCCCAGGCCCAGGCTACGGCATAAGTTCGCGCCTGGTGGGCATGATGTTTAAGGCGGTGAAACCAAGCCGCATAGAGCAGATTTTCAGGGGCGCCGCCGTAGCTGTCATCGACCGCTTCTTTAAAGGCGGCCGTTTCCCCCGCTTTAACTGCCTCTTGATAGACCTGTTCCAGTTCCTGCGGGTCAGTGGCAAGATCGCTAAGCTGTTCGTGGTAGGTCATGCCGATCACCTCCGTCAATTGCTACCCCATGTTAGCAGACTAAAAGAAGCAATGCTTGACGATTTTCATACAATTGGCGGTGGTTAGTCATTTATACACGGCATTGGATCGCTGTCGTTCAAGAATAGCGTGGATCAACAGGAAGGCCATCTTTACATTGGACTTCATTGCACCTGGCGATGATATGTTCATCCGCCGCAAAGGCCATCTCGGGAAGCGGTCCAGCCATAGGAACCCATTGCAAGACCTCCAGATCGTCTCCGGCCTGGAGTTCTCCGGACTTGATCTGGGCCAGGAGAACGATGGCCAGGGTGTACAAGCTAGCGGACAGCTTGTTGGAGACCACGTTGATTATGGTCTGAATCTCAACTTCGAGGCCTGTTTCTTCTTTCACTTCGCGTTTAGCAGCGCTGAGAAATTCTTCGCCGTATTCGATATACCCTTGAGGAAGCCCCCACTTTCCATTTCCATAGCTGCCCCTGCGTTTTCCAAGCAGCACGTGACCCTCTTTCTCAATCACAACCACCACACCAGGCGCTGGATTTCTGTACTGTACGAATCCACAATTTAGGCAGACTGGACGATCTTTGCCATCCTTAGTTTTCAGTTCTAGCGAGCTGCCGCAAAAAGGACAGAACTTGAATCGTCCTTGCTGAAGGTCGATATGATCATCAGAGGCAGAAAACACCTGCTTAATTTCCATTGGGCCGCTCCTAAAGTCGGCAATCTACCGGGCAATTAATTGAATATATTTGTATAGTATCTTATCAATGGCTTATTCGACGACTTTGTTGCATCGGAATTCTTTCAAAAAGGATGGCAATTGAGGACCATTTTCCTTGTAACAGGCATCGAGAAATATTACACGTTGAAATCCGCAACATCTGTAGCGGCACGCCTGAAGGACACAAAGCCCACATAGAAGATTATACTGCCCGTAAAGAAACCGGACTCTTAAAGCCCGTAATTGGCGTAATCTCGCCAGAGAATATTGGCAAGATTCCAAAAAACCGGTTTCTAGGCTCGCTCTCTATACAGTTTTCACTCGCCTTAGCTGTTCTTGAGTTTGCGGCTGCTCCTGAATGCCCTTGAAAAGAAGCCATAGGCCAACGGATATCTTGAAGGGCAGATTGGGAATGAATCCGAGTAATGTCATCTGGTCCAAAAGAGTGACACTGATTGCGGATGCAAACGCCTGCAGCAGGAATGCAGCTGCTAACCACCGGGGAGTATTTTGATTTGAACTCATCTTGTGCTCCTTTATCTTCTGAGAATTTTGATGATTGATGTTATGTATCAAGCTTAGTTAGCGTATTCATGGGCCACGGTGATAACAACGTTGCTTCGCTTATGCCCTGAATCAACGTATCTATGCGCCTCGACCATCTCCGGCAGGGGATAAGATCTATCGACAACGGATACCAGCAATCCAGCCCTCGGTGCGCTTCTCCAATGTGTTCACCTGGTCAGCCGTGAGATCAAGACCCATCATCTGGTTGAGAAATGATGCGGCTTCATTGGAATCAAATCGCAGATCGGCAATACGCAGTTCGGTCAAATGATTCCGAGCGCGCAGCCGGGTCAGCGGCAAATTTGGATCTTCTCGCGTGGCGATGACCAGGTGCATCTGCGGAGGTAAGTGATCGACCAGATAGGTAAGGGCATGGTCAACCTGAGCAGCCTGAACGATATGGAAGTTGTCGAGAACCAAGGTGAACTCTTGCTTCTGGTCGCTGATCTCAATAATTAAAATTCTCAATATGGAGTCTACTGCTGAGGATTGAGGCAGCTGGAGATGCGCCCAGCTTGCTTAGCCCATGGCCGGTTCGATCGTTTGTAAGGCAGCAATCAAATAGGCTAGAAATCGTGTGGGATCGCTGTCCTCATCATCCAAAGAAAACCAGCCAACCGGCTGCTTGCTTTGTCCAAACCAATCGCTGATCAGGGTATTTTTACCAAAAACGGCGGAAGCAGAGACAAGCGTTAGCTTGCGGCCGAGCTGACTGCCGTGATTAAGCTGGTCGATCAGACGCGGGCGGTGTACCAGATTCGGCCGTGCACGTGGAACAAAGTGCTTCGTGCGCAGAATGGTTTCTTGCATTAGGGCATTATAGGTGTACTCGGAATAGGCGCCAAAGGTCAGATCGGTGCTCGCATAAATATGGTCACTAATCCTAGATTTCTGACCATTTTGGCCGACGGCTTCAATGTTTAGCAACTCTTTCGGTATTCTGAAGTCAGACCATTTCTTAGACTATAGCAAGCACAGTTCTCTCGCTCGGGCAACAGCCTCAGTACGTCTTTGTACCCCTAATTTGCCGTAGATATTGCGGTTATGTCCTTTGACTGTATTCAGGGCAAGATAAAGACGGGTTGCTATCTCACGATTGGAAAGACCTTGGGCCACAAGATCGAGCACCTCAAGTTCGCGTTCGCTTAAATGTTCAATGAGATCGTGGGAATTCTTGACAGGGCCACGCCGAGGTTGGTCTAGCCTGGGCTGCCTTTCGGCTAAGAATGCGGATCTTAATTTCTTTGAGTATTCCGGCAGCAGGTCACGAGAAGCCGCGGTAGATATCATTTGGGCCACGCGCGGACCTTCATCCATGAATATGCGCACAAATCCACCTGGCTCGGCAAGCAGCAGCGCATCGCTGAGAGGAAGTTGAGCCCCCTTGGCATCTCCCTTGTCACGCATTGCCAGCGCTTTAAGCAGCAAGATCTCGATCATTCTAGAGCGGCGTCCCCCTGCTTCGCTGGCTTTGTGCAGTCGCCGTAAGAGTTCCAGGGCTTCTTCAGAACGATTTTGATCGATGAGAAAACGGGCCAACGCAATATGTTCCGCTTCGCGCAGATAAGTCAGCTCATCTTGGCTATGCACGGCGCGCTCATGCAGATACAGGGCGACTTGCTCGTGTTCTCCCTGCTGCAGCCAGATACGTGCCTGCCAGGCGCTGTTTTGATTCAAGAATAGGGGTGGAAAATCATATCTAACTGCGCGATTTGCAAGCTTAGAAATTAATTCTTGGGCCCCTTTTAGATCCCCATTAGAAAAATGAACTCTGATTGAGCAGAGGTAGCTCCAAGCAAGCATGGCTAGATCGCCCCCGCGTTCCGTAATTTCAACCCCTTTTTTGGCCAGTGAGATCGCCAAATCGAGATCGTTCATCTCGGCCAATACCTCGCCCCATATGGACAATAACCAACCGGCAACCACTGTTTGTGACATCCCGCTTTCGGTGGCAAAATGATATTGAGCCTCGCATATTTCTAGCACCTGCCCCAACTCACCACGCTTCCGGAGGATGATGGCCAATTTCATGTTGGCAATCAGAAACACAAAGCTGTTAGCCGCTTGTCTTCTAGGGCCTATGGCTTCCAACCGGTATTGGTAAGCGTCCACCATATTGCCCTGGAAATCGAAGGCATCTCCTAGGATATGGGTCGCGGTACTGCGCCAGGCCAATTCCTGTTCGGGCAGAATTGACAAGGCTTCACGAGCATGATCTAAAATGCCCGCGATATCGCCACGATAAAAGGACATGAAAGCCTTTGTCGTAGCTATTCGGCCACGGGCAGTCTCTACAGTGAGCGGCAGCGGCTGATCCTGATCCTGTGACGGCCCCCTCTGGGGCAATGAGAAGTTCTTCTCCAGCGCCTCTTCACACGCTTGGAGAGCGGCTGCTGCTGCGTCTCGATTGCCCATGGCCAGAAGATTCCAGGCATAATAGATGCAAAGCTTGGGATTGGCCGTTAAGAGGACATGAGGCAGCGCATTCAACCAACGTTGAAAATGAGCAGACTCACCGCTCACCCACAAGGCATCGGCTACAAGGCCGATCTGAGTTGATGCCAGCTCAAAATCCTTGGCCAAAAAAGCATGTTCTACGGCCTCGGCGAAAAATCCACTTTGCCCATACCAGTGGCTGGCTCTACGGTGCATGATTGGCACTTGCTCAGGATTTGCTTGGCGCTGGCGCTGGCGAAGCAGATCTACAAAGAGATGATGATAGCGATACCACTGCCGTTCATCATCGAGAGGAGCAATGAATAAATTGGCTCGTTCTAGCTGGTCCAGCATTTCTTGACCGTTATTATCCCCGGTAAGTGCATCACAGAGGGGGCCGGTGAGACGATTGAGTGCGGCCGATTGCAAGAGAAAACGATAGACGTCCGCAGACTGTTGCTCGAGAACTTCTTCAACTAAATAATCCAAAACAAAACGATGACTGCCGGTAAAAGAATTAACCATATCACTGGAGTCTTGCCGTCCTTGCAAGGAGAGTGCAGCCAGCTGCAGGCCGGCAATCCAACCTTCAGTGCGATCATCCAGGGCACTAATCTCATTGGCCGAAAGATTCAAACCCATCACCCGGTTAAGAAACTGAGCCGTATCCACGGTGGTGAAGCGCAAATCACTGGCGCGCAGTTCTACAAGCTGTCCGCGGGCGCGCAGCCGAGCCAGCGGGAGCGAGGGATCTTCACGGGTTACGATGACCAAGTGCATCTGCGTTGGCATATGCTCAAGCAGGAAGGTCAAGGCCTGGTCTACGTCTGGTGAATCGACCAAATAGTAATCGTCCAGAACAAGGATAATTTCGTCCACTTCAACGGCAATATCATTGAGAATGACGGTGAGAATAGAATCGGCGGGCAAAGGTAGAGGGGACTGCAGCATGGCCAGCGCACTTTCCCCAATCTTACGCTTTTCGCCATAGCCGCCGCTCAGGTTCATAGTTTGCAAAGCTGCGATGAGATAGGTAAGAAAGCGGGCGATCTCACCATCCCCCGTATCGAGCGATATCCAGGCGCACGGATGCTCGCTACCGGCGACCCATTCGCAAATTAAGGTGGTCTTGCCAAAGCCGGCCGGCGCTGATATAAGCGTAAGTTTATGACCTTGATGCAGGCTTAGATTGAGTTGTTTGATCAATTTTGGGCGCGGGACCAGGTTCGGCCTTAGGGGTGGAACCTTCAGTTTTGTTCGTAATATGGTATCCAGCATACGAATACTAGAGAGGTAACTGCCAACTATTGCCGATGCAGTTTTCCATTGAGAGCAAGGTGTTTGAGCACGGGCAGATTAGTCTTTCCCGCAGCGTAAACATTCATGTTCTTCTCCTTCTCTCGATAGCGCCAATCATTGGGATTGGCGCACTCTATTTCTGGGGAGCTCCCTTGCCTGGAGCGCCACCTGATACCGGCGCTCCACCACCACCAAAGAAAAACTCCTCCATCTGCTGAAAGAGAAATTCTTGGGCACGCGGATCGGCCATATTTAATCCATAATGATTGATCAATAATGTGGCTCGTTCACTCCACATCTGATATCCATAGCTGGAAATCTCGTTGTATATGCGATCGCCCAATTCACCGGGAAACGGTGGCTTGGCCAACGCCGGTAATTCTTCATCCAACATGGCGCAGTGCACCATAACTATTCTCTTTTCTTCGCGAGCCATAATTCCTCTTTATGTTTCAAATTTGCTTCAAGTATATAATGGGCCTCAAGGTGCTCCAAATGGCAAACCATCGACAACCAGCCCTCCGGCTCCTATTCTGGGGCATGATGGGCGAATTCTCCTATCTGGTGCTTCAAGGGTTGCTGGAAGCGGGCGTGCGTCCGACTGCAGTTGTAATTCCTGCCTCGGTTACCAGCCTCGAGCGAGCAGCCATTTTGCGCCTTGATCCCGACCCACCCCGCTCCCTGCTGCCAATGGCGGTGCCCTTCTTGCAACACAGCATCACGCATCTGGCCTGGCAGCATCAAATTGCGGTCTATGAGCTGCGACGGCCGTCTGATCCTGAAACAGCCGCACAATTAGCCGCCCTTGAGGTAGATGTCGCCCTTGTGGCCTGCTTTCCCTGGCGTATTCCTCCCACCCTGTTGTCTCTGCCCCGGCATGGCTTTCTCAATCTACATCCTTCGCTGCTGCCCGATCTGCGCGGCCCTTTCCCGCTGTTCTGGGCCTTCCGCCTAGGCATGAGGAGCACCGGGGTCACCGTTCACCACATGGACAGCGGCATGGACACCGGCCCGATCGCCCTACAGCAGGCGCTTGCTTTGCCTGATGGGATTTCGGGACCTGAAGCAGACCAGCTATCGGCCGTTTGCGGCTCCTCCCTGCTGGTCAGGGGAATCGATCTTCTGCAAGGGGGCGAACTGCCACGCATCGCCCAAACGAATGGGGGAAGCAGCTACTCTCGGCCCAAAAGAGAGGATTTCCAGATTCCGACCAGCTGGCCCGCACGCCGGGCTTACAACTTCATACGCGGCACGGCGGAATGGAACACGCCTTTCCAGATCATTGGCCCGCAAATAGATATCAAGGTACGGCAGGCAGTGAGCTTCGAAGCAGACGTAAGCCAGGAGCAGCCGTTTATTCAAGATGGCTCCGAAATCCAGGTTCAATTCTCTCCCGGAGTGCTCCATGCGCGCTAGAAGCAGGGCGCTGTACGGCAATCTGCTGCGCTTAGGGTTTCGCCTGCTTTACCAGGAGATGGCCTGGAGCTACGACGCGGTCAGTTGGCTGGTATCTTTTGGGGCGTGGCAGGATTGGCAGCGGGCGGCGCTGCCTTATATCAAAGGACCAAATGTCCTGGAAATTGGACATGGACCGGGCCATATGCTTCTGGCTTTAGACCAGGCAGGATTTGACGTGACGGGCGTAGATCTTTCGCCGCAGATGGCTTGCTTAAGCCGGCGGCGGCTGCGAGATGGGGGTGCTACTGTTCCCCTGCTAAGGGCTATGGCCCAGCATCTGCCATTCCGCGCTCGGGCTTTCGATTCGGTCCTGGCTACATTTCCAACGGAATATATCGTCGCCAGGGAGACATTGGCTGCCGTACATCGTGTCTTGGGTGATAACGGTCGCTTGGTCATTGTCCCCTTCGCGCGCCTTTCCGGCCAAAGTATGCCGGTCAGGTTCGTGGAATGGCTGTATCGAATCACGGGCCAACGTCCGCAAGGTCAGATGCTTGATTCATCCCCATCGCCGGTGGCCCAACCCACCTTATGGGAGCAAACCAAGGGCCGTTTCCAGCAGGCTGGTTTCGATGCCACCATCGAGACCGTCACGCTGTCTAACAGCGAGGTTACAATCATGATCGTGACCAAAGAGGCTGCTGATAGCATCGAGTGAGTAAGCTCGAAAGCTGGTGGGCGAGGCGGTTGGTGAAAAATGTGAAGTCCCCGTCCTGCATAATATTCGGGTTGACACCATTGGTATCGAATGTTATAGTACCCGCCACTATGAAAAACTTCGCCAGCTTTAGCTTTTACTTCTATTTTTATGGCACACCGCCTGAGTCGCACTTGTTGCACGGGAGGTCGGTCAGTTCTGGTTAGGTGAATCTAGAAAAGGCAGAAGACCAAGAAACAACAAGGCGCGGCTCAAAAGCCGCGCTTTTTTTGTGCATTTTGATAATGAGCAAAAGGGGAAAGAAAATGAACGTCAATGGGTCAGAGACAGACCATAGTGGGATGGTTACGAATAGCTCGAGCGGTGAGAAACCGCTGATGTGTCGCGGTCTGCGGGGCGCGACCACCGTGAGGCACAACGATCGGGATGAAATATTAGAGGCGACTCGCGAGCTCTTGAGTATGCTGGTGCGAGTCAACAATATCGATATCGCTGATATCGCCAGTGTTTATCTGACGACTACTAAAGATCTTGATGCTACCTATCCCGCCTTTGCCGCCCGCCAGTTGGGCTGGTTTGACCTGGCGCTATTGTGTGGGCACGAAATGGAAGTACCCGAAGGGCTTCCCTTGTGCATTCGCGTTATGATCCATTGGAATACGACCAAATCCCCCAGCGAGCTTGGTCATGTCTACCTGCGTGAAGCCAAGTCGCTACGGGTCGATCTAGATAATACACCGCCCATTCGCCCGGTGCAGATGAGCAATATCGATGCAGCCATGAAAGTTCTGGCCAATGGCTAGATGAGAAGGCCGTTTTTTGGCTCTAAAAGCGGCTTTCTTCTTGTAAGATTACTTTAGGTTTTTTGGCAGCTTAAAATAATAAGGAAATGACGACATGATTATCATAATGAAAGGAACTGCATCGCTGCGGGAAAAAACAGCGGTCATCTCTTGGGTAGAAGATAATGATTGTAAGGCCAATATCTTCGAAGGCGTTGAACATATGGTTATTGGCGTCATTGGCGACGGCCGTCCTTTGAATCGGGAGCAGGCGCGCATGATGCCCGGCGTGGAACGCGTCGTGCCTGTGCTCAAGCCCTTTAAGGTCGCCAGCCGTGAGTTCAAGCCCACGAACACCACTTTCCCCTTGGGCGAGTGCAGCGTCGGTGGCGACGATTTTGTGATCATGGCTGGTCCTTGCTCTGTGGAAAGCCGTACCCAGATCATGGAAACGGCCCATGCTGTCAAAGAAGCGGGCGCTCATGTATTACGCGGAGGCGCATTTAAACCCCGGTCGTCCCCTTATTCTTTCCAGGGATTGGGCGAAGAGGGTTTGCGCTATCTGAAGGAAGCAAGCGAGACTTATGGTATGCCTGTTGTGACCGAGGTCATGGAACCGGCACTGGTGCCCCTGGTTTGCAAATATGCTGACATTTTACAGATTGGCGCACGTAATATGCAAAATTACGCCTTGCTGCACGCTGTCGGCCGTTCGCAGCATCCTGTTTTGCTCAAAAGAGGCATGAGCAGTCTGATCGAGGAATGGCTCATGTGCGCCGAGTATATTCTCAGTCATGGCAACACGCGGGTTATGCTCTGCGAGCGCGGTATCCGTACTTTTGAGAAATACACACGCAACACTTTTGACATCAACGCTATTGCCGTAGCCAAGCATCTTTCCCATCTTCCGGTCATCGCTGATCCCAGCCATGGCACGGGAAAATGGGAATATGTCGCTGCCGGAGCCAAAGCCAGCATCGCCGCTGGAGCGGACGGCATGATCATCGAAGTGCATCCCAAACCGGATGAAGCGTGGTCAGACGGCCGTCAATCGCTGAAGCCGGCCCGTTTCGCGAAGCTGGTCACGGACATCAAGGCTATCGCTCAGGCTGTGGGCAGAAAGGTGCCTGTTCCGGAACCAGCGCCTGAACCCTTGTTATTACCCGGCGATTAGTCCTTTCTAGCGCTGAGGAGGCATCCTTAGATGTCGGTCTCATGTTGCGGCACGGCTATTCCAAAGTCAGGCAAATAGGGTGATTTGTCATTCCCGCGCAGGCGGGAATCCATCTTCATACTCAAGAGAGTCGATGCCTGCCTTCGCAGGCATGACAGTTCTTGAGTGACTTTGGAATCTCGCTGAATGATATGGCATGCGGCTTGCCCGCGTTGTTCCATGCAGTATAATCGCCCTCAAATATCTTGCTAAGAATCTTCCCGGAATCTCTGCGATTACGGGAAACTGGGCCGACCATCTGTGGCCCTTGTCGGAGCGAATGAATGGCACGAAAACAAGTCTTTCCTTTCACTGCAATCGTAGGCCAGGAGCGCATGAAGCGTGCCCTGGTCTTGAATGCCGTCAATCCCCAGATCGGCGGCGTGCTCATTCGGGGTGAACGGGGTACAGCGAAGTCTACCGCAGCGCGCGCCCTGGCTGCCTTGCTGCCTGATATCGAAGTGCTTTCGGGCAGCCGTTACAGTTGCAATCCTAACCGCCCTAATGAATGGGCGGATGATACCCGGGCCATGTATGCCGATGGGCAATTGGTCACGGAAATCCGTTCCACGCCTTTCGTCGATCTCCCTGTATCAGCCACGGAAGACAGGGTTGTGGGAACCCTTGATATTGAACGGGCAATCAAGAGCGGTGAAAAGCATTTTGAGCCAGGCGTCTTGGCCTCTGCCAACCGCGGCGTGCTCTACGTCGACGAGGTCAATTTGCTTGACGACCATGTGGTAGACCTCCTGCTGGACTCAGCCGCGATGGGCGTTAATTTCGTGGAGCGGGAAGGGATTAGCTTTCAACACCCGGCCAAATTCATCCTCATCGGAACGATGAATCCCGAAGAAGGTGATCTGCGGCCCCAGCTTTTGGACCGCTTCGCTTTTTCGGTGCAGATCGAAGGCTTGATTGACACTGAACAGCGGGTGCAGATTATGGAAAGGCGCATCGCCTTCGAAATCGACCCCGAAAACTTCTCTGTCGAGTGGGCCGGCTATGAGAAACAGCTTTCGGATCAAATTTCCCGCGGTCGGAAGTTGGTCAATGATGTGCGCTACAGCCGGCGTGATTTGACATCTATCGCCGGTCTGACTTCATCTTTCAAGATCGATGGCCACCGTGCTGACCTGGTCATCCTGCGCGGCGCTCAGGCGCATGCTGCCCTCAACGGTCGATCTGCGATCAACGACAACGACATCGTCCTCGCCGCGGAATTGGCCCTGCCGCACCGCATCAAAGGACGCCTGTTCCAGGATACGGAGATCAACCCTTATGAACTGGAAGAACGGCTGGAACAGGTGCAAAGCGAAATGGGCCCTGGGGAAATGGGCGAGTTGATGGAGGATGACTCCAGCAGCGACGCGGTAAAAAAAAAGCATTAGAAGCGAAAGAAGAAGGGGAAGCCACAGAGACAGCCCAGGCTGATGCGGGGCCACAAACAGTACCTTCGGCTCCACAGGAAGGGCAGTGGTGGGAAGGCGGCGAAAGCACGCAAAGCGGACAAGAGTTTTCGGCGCGCCGTTTGGACACCCAATTGGATCGCCTGACGCGCAATAAGGCGGGCCGCCGATCGCAAACGAAGACGGACCGCAAGCGCGGGCACTATATTCAATCGCGCCTGCCGCGTAAGGATCGCGTCACCGACCTCGCTTTTGACGCCACGTTGCGGGCTGCCGCGCCCCATCAAAAAGAAAGGGATCGCAGCGATGTGGCATTGGCCCTGGAAAAACAGGACTTGCGCGAAAAGGTGCGTGTGCGCCGTTCGGCCAATTTGATCTTGTTTGTGGTCGACGCCAGTTGGAGTATGGCCGTTTCGGAGCGGATGGAGGCCACCAAGGGCGCCATATTGTCACTGCTGACAGACGCCTACCAACGGCGCGATCGCGTGGGTTTGATCGTCTTCAATAAGAATACCTCCAATCTGGTGCTTCCTCCGACGAACTCGGTCTTGCTGGCCAAGCAAGCTTTAATGGATATCGCCGTGGGCGGTAAGACGCCCCTCTCCGCGGGCTTGCTGATGGCCTACGAGGTATTCAAGAAGGAATCTTACACCCATCCAGATGTGATGCCGATGATGATTTTGCTGACGGACGGCGCGGGGAATGTGAGCATGAGTGATCTGCCACCGCAGAAGGAGGCCCATCGCATTGCCGATTTAATTCGCGATGCTGGCGTGCGCTCGGTGGTGATCAATATGGAGCATGCAGCGTTTGATCAAGGGCTGGCGCAGCTGCTGGCTAACTATCTCGACGGACCCTGCCACTCTCTCTCCGACCTGCGGGCCGACACGCTCTACCAGACGGTACTGAAGGAATTGGAGTAATAGAATTTAGAGGGATCAGGAGTGTGACACGAAGATAGACTGAGATGGAAGCGGGTGACACGGAGTTGAAGAACAGAGAGTTTTCTGCAGCTTGACTCCGTGTTTCTCAATGTCGTTTTTTTGGATAGTAATCGTTAGCGTCCAAACTGCATGGGCATAATGATGTGCACGAAGTCGTTGTCGCCCACCGGTTTGACCACGCCCGGTTCCATCGCGGTGGTCGTCTCTAGGGAGACTTGGGGAGTCTCCACTACATTGAGTACATCGGTCATATATTTAACGTTGAAGGCGATTTCGATGGGCTGCCCGTCCACGCTGGCCTCGATCTGGGCTTCGTTATCCCCTGTTTCGACACTGGTGGCAACGACGGTCGCGAAAGCAGGCGACATGCCGTCACCGGGCTCGACGCTGATCCGCGCCGTATTGCTGGACTCGCGGGCGAAGATATCGGCTGTTTTGCAGGCTTTGCGGAATTCGGCCGTGTTGACAATGGTGCGCGTATTGTGAGAGGTGGGCACAATGGGCGAGTAATCGGGGAATGTGCCGTCGATCAACTGCGAGACCAAGATCACGTTGTCCATATTGAAGATGATCTGGTTGCGTCCCTTGGGCAAGGAGATATAGACCGCTTCCAGGTCGTCACTGATGACCCGAGCGACGTCGGTCAGCGCGCGGGCGGGGATGACCACTGAAAATGGCTCTTCCACATAGCCTGGGATATGGGCTGAACGCAGAGAAAGTCGGAAGCCATCGGTGGCAGCCATCATGACCTGGCTGCCCTCAAATCTCGTAGATACACCGGTCAAGGTTGGGCGAGCATCATCCGTTGCCGCAGCAAATGAAACCTGGTTGATCATCTGCTTTAATACATCCGCTTCGAGCCGGATCTGGTTCGCTTCTTCGGGATCAGGAACGAGTGGAAATTCTTGAGCATCGATGCCTTTGATGTTGGCCTGGGTACGCAGACAGCTAACATGCACTGTTTGGGTCATTTCGTTCAGTGTCAGGTCAACCTGGTCTTGGGGCAAGGCGTTGACGAGATCGGTCAACGTGCGCGCCGGTAGGGTAATTGCGCCTTCTTCCTGGACTTTGGCGCCCACCCAGCAGGTGATGACGATCTCCAGATTAGTAGCGGACAGGCGCAAACGGCCGTTGTCGGTAGCAATCAAAACGTTGGCCAACACAGGCAAGGTTGAACGAGTACTCACTGCCCGCCCGACAATGCCCAAACCCTTCGCCAAATTATCCTGCAAACATGAAACTTTCATGGCCCAATTCTCCCTGAAGTATTGTTGTATTATCCCGCATTTGTCGACATAAGTTAGTATACAGGAGCGGTATGAGGGGTGCAAAAAAATGGGAGGGAGTGGCGGGTGGAGGGTTACAAGTTACAGGTTACAAGTTACAGGCAACAGGTTAGATCTGCCACTCCCGGTCAACTCTCTCACTGCTCACTGCTTTCGCTCACTGCTTGCTGTCACCCTCTCCATGGAGGATATGGTATACGACGATGCTCAGGGCGACGTGGACGTTGAGGGAGAGTCCTTTGCCGTACATGGGTAGGAAAACGGCGGCGTCGCAGGCGGATAGAGTAGCCCTGGTAACGCCATGATCTTCATGTCCGACAACGAGGCAGGTTTTTTGGGGGTAGTCGTAGGTATGGTAGGGAACGGCCGTGTCGCTGATCTCCACGGCAACGACATGAAAGCCGCCGTCTTTCATCTGTGCTACGGCCTGCATTGGATCTTGTTCATAGCGCCAGGGTACACGTCGGCTTTTGAAACGGCCGACTTTGTCAATCGTGGCATTGGGCGGCGTAGGGGTGATGCCGGTCAGAATGAGTTCGCTCAACCCAGCGCCGTCGGCCAAACGGAAACAGGATCCGACATTGGCTGGATACTCGACGCTTTGCAAAATAGCAGCCAGGGAAAACTGGGGCCGGTGCGCGCGCTTGTAACTGCGGTGAAATCTCTTGAGTTCAGTTCCGTGTAGTGATTTCATATGTACTCCAGCGGTGATTCTACGCCAAGAAAAAAGGGGCCGTCAAATTGACGGCCCCCATATTACTCGTTAGTGAACGATAATTTGTCTTAGTTCTTAATCGGGAATGCTGGGCTGAAGGTTGGGTAACCAACATAGACACCAGAATAAGCGGTCACTTCCTTGCTGCCAGCGACACTGGTCGTGCTTGTGGCCATATTCGGGATCACACCCAGGTTGACATCTTCATCTACCGTTACCTCGAAGGTGACGGTAACATCAGTCTGGGGAACGCTGGCGTCGAAGCAAACCATGAAGCCATCATCGATGACACCATCGGCGCTGTCAAGATTGACCAGGGATTCGGACGCTGCACCCGCAGCATCTTCCACACCAATAGTCAGCGGTCCCTCCAACGTGCCGTTGATATTGTCATAGGCAAAGACGATCTCATAGGCGCCCGGCGTGTCATCTACTGAGCGAGTCATAACCATCTCGAAGTCATAGCTGTTTCCCGGATCTTCGAAGAGCTGGATATCATCAAGCTCAACAATCATGACCTCCGTTCCGGTCGTGGCCGCGCTCATACCCTTGTTCGTTGCCAGGTCGTAAACGACCTCCATATCCTGCCACAAGATAGCAGCAAGATTGTTAGGTGCATCGGAGTCGGGAAATTCCTGGGCAAACCATGGTTCACCACCGTAGTTGTTATCGGGATCGAAAACGGCAAAACCGTCATCCGACATATAGATTCTATCGTAATCCAAGCCGTAGAAATTGATGGGATCACCACTGCCGAAGAAACCCCAGGCATTGGTATCGCCGGAGATATCGGCTTGGGTGAAGATGTCGAACCCTTCAAGATCGAGGTATCCATCAAAGCCGGTATCACAGAGCTCATCATTTTCACTGGTGGTCATCGCGTAAGATGGGGAGAGCGAGCTACGGCTGGGCATCGTGCCCGTCCAGGTCAGCTTGCCATCTTCCACGGTGACTGCACCAGATGTGGCTGCAGCCGAATCTTCTACGTAGGTCATGCCCTCGGGAATCATATCGATGACGGTGTAGTCCACATCATTCGCTTGGACATTGGGTTTGATATGAATCGTGAACTCAACCGTATCGCCAGGCATGGCTACTAGGGCGTCGGGCGTTTTCGTGACATCATCTTCATGACGATAGAGATTGACGCGCGTCACGCCGATGTTGGTCGGATTCGCAGGATCGGAGCCCATGGAGAAGGCGCCATACCAAGCTTGACCGGCAGCAGCACCCTCGAGATCAAAGCGTATCCCAAGATCAAAAGGCTGTAGGGCCGGAATGGAGCCGGGTGCTTCGAGGGTCATATTGCCTTCATCGACATCATCTACCACTGCCGAAGAAACGAGAGACCGATCCATTTCCATATCGGAGCCAGCCCAGTTTTGGACCATGACCCACCAGGTTCCTGGAGTCGGCGTATCGATGTTGCAGTACTCGCCTGAACCACCCGTGGTGCTGGCACATTCCTCTTCGTCAGGATCGGGCATGCCGTTGCCATTGGCATCCATACCCACAAACAAGTCCATGTCCGGGGCACTCGATTCGAGAATCTCATTTACGTAGCGCCAGGCGCCATCGGGAACCTCGTGCATCGTATACCAGACCTGACTCAAATCGTCATAGGCGTCATCATTGGTCTCGTCTTGGGCGAGGTAAACGACCGACTGGTCACCCATTGCCAAACCATAGGGCATCAGCGTATTCTCTGTTATTTCGACCGCTACGAGGTCCTCAAGCAAATGCGAACCAGCATTACGGCGCGTATTGATCTCCACCGTTGCCGGCAGGCTGCCAGGCTCAGCAGAAACGGCAATCGTCAGATGCGAAGTCTGCACGCCTTCGGTCTGGGGATCAAGCTGCACACTGCCGAAAGCCCATACGCCTTGCTCTAGACCAGATACACTAACCGTTGCAGTAATGGTCTGTTTGGCGCCGTCGGCCAAGGTAAAGGAGGCGGGTTCTACAGTACCCGTAACACCGTCAATGGAGGCGTTCCAAGTTTCTTCGCCACCCGTAACGTTCTCAACGGTTCGCGTCCAGGAACACTGCACCACGCAACTTGCATTCCCCATGCTGGCGTTGTTTATGTCTTTAGGATCTCCACCTTCTGAAGGATCTGCCGCCAGGTAATTAGCCTCCGTTTCATGCAGAATCAGAGGCGCATTGCCGGCCTTGGTTACGTCTATGCGTCCGCCACCCATATCAAAGGCATCAGCCTGGGTTGAGCCATCTTCCTTGACCACTTCCGTCAGTGCAGTGGTCATTAGGGCCGACTCTATTTCTGATGCGGACCAGTCAGGATGGAGCGCTTTGACGAGTGCCCCTGCACCAGCCACATGAGGGCTGGACATTGAAGTGCCTTGAATGGATTGGAAGAGTTCGCCTTGGGCGCCGCCTTCCGTATGTTCGGGTGAGGCACCAGCCAATATCTGCACGCCAGGAGCGGTTACATCAGGCTTGATGAGATCCAGCACCGGGCCATTGGGACCACGTGAACTGAAGGCAGCCATCATGTCCGGTATTACGCGATCATCCGATTCTGCCAGCACCTTCTGGCCAGCCGTGAAGGTGACGTTTACCGAGCCAGCATTGTCAGCGAGGTACTCCTTGATTGCCAGGCCAGTTGCGTTTACAACATGAACAGCGGGAATGACATAATTATCGGTTGACAATCCTTGCGCCGGATCGGCGTTGTAAAGGATCACACCACCGCCGCCACCCGCTTGGACATAGTCACCACGCAGCACGCGGGCGATCTGGCCACGTTCACAAAGAACAACCTGGTCGGCAGTGAAGGTACCTGGGTTGAACTCATTGAGGCATAGACCACTGTCATCACCTTCCGAGTCGGCAATACCCTCGGCATCAATCAGCTCGAGATTGGTTACGCCCGCGGTAACGGACGCGCCAAACAGATCGCTTGGCGGTGTACCAGGACCTAAAAGTGTTATATCGCTGATGAAATGGCGATTGCTGGTGCTGGCGCCAACCGTGGTGATCCACGGTGCATTACCAGGTGAACCAATCGTATCCTCTCCAGGTCCGGAGTTTCCGGCTGAGGTGGCCACAAAGACGCCGGCGCTGCGAGCCGCCAAGAATGCTTCTGAATCAGGATCTCCCCAAGGATTGGTTGCTCCGCCACCAATGGAGTAGTTGATTACATCGACACCGTCGGCGACTATCTGGTCGATACAGTCTACTAGGTCGGAGGTGACACCACCTCCCGGCCCGAGACCTTTACAAGTGATCACATGGGCCTTCGGTGCAATGCCGGAAACCATGCCACGATCGACACCCAATAAGGTCGCGGAAACACCTTCATTACCCGCAGAAGTCGAAGCGGTATGAGTGCCATGACCGTCATCATCTCGTCCAGAATGAAATAGACCATCGTATCCACCAGTGGCTGTGACATAGCCATCAAGGCGGAAACGAGCACCTACCAGCTTGTTGTTACAGGTCAAAGGGTCTGATGTATCGTCAGGCGCTTCACACTCACTGCTGACGCCCGCCGGTGGCGCCGGGAAACCAGCACCAGCAAAAGATGGATGCTCGGGCCAGACACCGGTGTCAACGACACCAACTACAACACCTTCACCTTTGGTACCGGCACCGGGAACCCCGCTGCCATCCCAAGTGGAGACGGCATCGATGAATTCGGGAGAAACATCGGTTTGTTTGTAGCGCCATTGATCGCGCGTTACTTTGGCCACACCTGGTTGTTTGGCTATAGCAGAAGCTTCAGCTGGCGAGAGCGTCATGGCCACGCCGTTGTAAACAACATCGTAGTTGTACATGACGTCCAATGAGCGTCCGACAACTTTTTCGGCGGAGGCAACGAATGAGGCCTGCTTATTGGCCAGATAATCGCGGTAGGCCATACTGTCAGAGCTGGTCACATCCAGCTTACGGGCACCAGTTGCGGATGGACTGGTGGCATTGAGGCCGTTGACCCCACCACCATAGCTGGCCAAAGGAACATCCTGGAGCTGGACCATATAAACCGCGTCGCCCGCAGCCCCTTTCGGCGCAATTACCAGTCCTGAACCGGCCAAGGGTTGGGCCAATTCTTCCACAAATTGTGGTTCTTGCTCTCGCGCTGCAGCGCTAAATGCGGCGACCAACAGCAGGATAATGGTGAACAATAAAACAATCTTCAACGACTTACCTTTCATATACTTACCTTCCTTCGATACAAACTATCTGCGGGCGAGGCCTTATGCTCCGCCTAAACAAAAAGAAGCGGCTAGCAACCGCTTAATGCACAATATTGGGGGATATGGCAAACTTGTAGGCAAATTGAATCGCCCTCACGCAGGATCACGGACATTTGCTTTCGATTATCTTTTTGGTTTGAATGGCCTAAAATGATGTCGTATTTCACTATTTTTTGCACGTTCCAGACTTCAACATACAGTTTCTATATATTATGGGCACCCCTTTCATATCAGAAGGAGATTGAAAAAGCGGTGGGATTTTTAGCCACAACCGGGAGAATTGTAACCAGTTTTGTGGTGTGGTCAAACCATTCATAGTGACATTTTAAGCGCTCGGAAGTTTAGCCCAGCGTGGAGCGATAAGATATACTCAAGCAATGTTTGCCCTAGAACCTAATCTCTTTTCTGTACTCCTGGCTGCCCTGCCCATACTGGTGGTTTTGTACTTGATGATCGGGCGGCATTGGGGTGGTAGTAAGGCAGGTCCTGCTGGGTGGTTGGCGGCGGTACTGGTCGCGGTTTTGTTCTTTGGCGCAGGCTTGCAGCTGCTCCTGGTGGCCTGGGCCAAGGCGATCTTGCTCGCTCTGTTTGTGCTTTATATCATCTGGATGGCCCTGCTTCTCTATAACACGGTCAACGAGGCCGGCGTTATCAAGGCGATCGGCAGGGAGATGCCGGGCATCGCGCATGATAAACCGGCGCAGGCGCTACTGCTGGCCTGGATATTTGGCGCGTTTCTGCAAGGGGCTACTGGCTTTGGCGTCCCGGCGGCAGTCGTGGCTCCACTGCTCCTGGGTATGGGTTTTGCAGCGGGGACAGCCGTGGTCATCGCTCTATTGGGACATGCCTGGGCGGTAACCTTTGGCTCTCTCGGTTCCTCTTTCGTCTCGTTAATTGCTGCCACCGGCGTGCCTGGGGCGCAGCTTGCCGGACCCTCTTCGGCGATGTTGGCCGTGGCCGCGTTGGGCTGCGGGCTGGGCGTTCTGTGGCTGGTAGGAGGTTGGACGGCCGTTAAGGGGCGGTGGCTCTTTGTCCTGCTATTAACTTTGATCATGGGTGGAACTCAATGGGCGATCGCTGCTTCCGGTCTGTGGACGTTGGCGGCTCTGGGCGCTGGTCTTGCTGGCCTGCTAGTAGCCATCCCATTACTGTCGCAGCAAACCAAACGGAATCATGCCGGCCCGGATCCTGGCGGCGTCACTGAAACCGGGAATGGATCGCGCAGCTCGCGCTTGCTTGTGGCTTTTCTGCCTTATATGGTGCTTATCAGCGTGGTGCTGCTGGGACAACTTGTCATTCCTGATTTACTAGACACGGTCATAATCAATCCCCAGTTTCCTGAAGTGTGCAGCGGCAAAGGTTGGTGTACGGCCGCTGGAACCGGGCGGTCGATCAGCCTCTTCGGTCACGGCGGCGCGCTGCTGCTATATTCCAGCTTGCTGACTATGCTCTGGTATCGCTGGCGCGGCCCCCTGCCCACAGCCGCTTCCTCGACTTACCGGATCAACACGGTGAGTAGAAAAACGCTTAAAGGAATGGTAAAGCCAACGATCGGTGTCTATACCCTGGTGGCGATGGCCTTGACCATGGAGCATGCGGGCACGACCCAACTCCTGGCCGAGGTGCTGAGCCGTACCGGTGTCCTCTTCCCGTTTCTAAGCCCCTTCATCGGCGCTCTAGGCGCTTTTATGACCGGCAGCAACACCAACAGCAATGTGGTCTTCGGCGAACTGCAGCAGCAGACGGCGCTGGTATTGGCTCTTTCCGTGCCGCTGATATTGGCCGTGCAGACAACTGGTGGGGCCATCGGCAGCCTTTTTGCCCCGGCTAAAGTGATTGTTGGCTGCAGTACAGTGAAAGGAGCGGATGAGGGCCAGGTACTAAAAATGGCCAGCCTTGCCGGTCTGGCCATCATATTTGTCATCGGCGTTTTGGCGCTTATTTTGAGCGCTTTAACTCAAACCTAAAACTCAGCTAGGTAGTGCTGATTCTGCGGCAGGAAGATGGATTCTCACCTACGTGGAAATGACAACTTCGCAAATGATCCTTCCTGCAGTATGCTTCAAAATGACATGCGCGCTATAGGACGATCTCGGTTTGTTTTACGCGGCAGCGGGCGGCGTCGATGATGCTCAAGATTTGATCTACCGCAATTTCCTGCTCATTTTCAGCATTGACCACACAGTAATCGAATTCCTGCATACGCTGCATTTCGCGAATCGCCTCCGCAATACGTAGATTGACCCCTTCGGCGGGGTCGGACTCACGATCGCGAAGGCGCCGGACCAGGTCCTCTTCCGAAGGCGTGCACAAGAAGACGGTGATGGCGTTGGGGATTTTCTTTCTGACTGTAGCTGTCCCTTGAACGTCAAGGCGCATTATGACGTTCTTGCCACTGGCCAGGGCATTGCGGACATGGTGCTTGGGAATGCCTTTGTACTGATTGTAGACCACGGCATATTCCAACAGTTCATCTTCTTCAATGAGATTGGCAAATTCATCATTGCTGACAAAGAGGTAGTCATAACCCTCGATTTCTCCTGGTCGTGGTTCACGGGTGGTGGCGGTTACGACAAAGTAAAAGGCGTCCGGGCGACGATTGATCAGACGCCTGGCAATGGTATCTTTTCCTACGCCAGAAGGACCGGAAATAACAATTAATACGGGATGGGCATTACATTTATATGGATTTTCAATCATGATTACCATTTAAGCTGAATTGGGAATTATTAATCGGTGCACGCTGCTTTGCCTCGCCAACTACCAGCGACGTATAATGGATTGTACCAATATTACTGACTGAGAACAGGATCATTTATGCCTTACTACGAATATAAATGCCGCGCTTGTGGAAAGCGAGTCCGTATTTTTATGACGTTCGCCGAATATGACGAGCAGCAGCCCAGCTGCCCTCATTGTCAAAGCAGCGACTTGCAGCGGTTGATCAGCCGCGTCGCTATGGCCAAATCAGAAGATGCGCGCATGGATTCACTGATGGACGACAGCGCCCTATCGGGATTGGACGAGGAAGATCCCAAAGCACTGGGCCGTTTTATGCGCAAGATGAGTAACGAGATGGGCGAAGATATGGGGGATGAGTTCGGAGAAGTGGTTGATCGACTGGAAAAAGGGGAATCGCCGGAGTCTATTGAAGCTTCGATGCCGGATTTGGGGGAAGGGATGTAGTTTGGCAGTTTGCTACTACTTAGTTGTGCAGTCAGGTAGTTCTTAATTGGGCAGTTTCTTGGTCGTCTACTCAACTACTTAACCGCCAGAGTACTAAACTATCTTACTAGTTTGCTAAATATGATCTGTAATTCGGCCTGTACTTGATCGGGGCTGCGATCGGCGTTGACGATTTCCCAGCGTTGGGGATCCTGGGCGGCGAGTTGATGGTAGCCTTCCCTTACGCGCTGGTGAAAGGCGACAGCTTCTAGATCGAGACGGTTCATTTCCTCATCACCCTCGACTCTACGCGCCAGACCGCGCTTGACGTCAATATCCAGGAGGAAGGTTAAGTCTGGTTGGAGTTCTCCTGTGGCAAAGCGTGTTATTTGTATCACGTGGTCAAGATGCAGTCCACGGCCGTAGCCTTGATAGGCAATGGTGCTGTCCGCATAGCGGTCACATAGGACGACGGCGCCGGCTTCAAGGGCAGGACGAATGCGTTGACGGACCAATTGGGCGCGGGAAGCGGAGTAGAGCAAGAATTCGGCCGGAGCGGTCATGTCCGTATTATCGACGTCATGCAGACAGTCGCGGATCTGGTCGCCGATTCGTGTGCCCCCTGGCTCACGAGTGGTCAAAATCGTGAACCCTCTTCGCTCTAGAAAATCAGCAAACAGCTTGATCTGGCTCGATTTGCCACTTCCTTCCGGCCCCTCAAAGGTGATAAACATAGTCAATTTCTCATAGGTAAGGATCAGAGAATCCCAGTTTTTTCAGAGAGCGATGTGTCTGCAACGACAAGATAAAAAACCGGGTTTCTGGTTCAAAGCTTATTGATTGCGTCGCGTGCTAAAAATGCGGACATGGCGTCGTGGCTCTTTGCCGTAACTGTGCGACACGAGATTGGCATTGCGAGCCATTTGGTGCTGATAGCGGCGAATAGCCGAACCAGCGGGACTCAGATCAGCGCTGGGTTGTCCTGACTCCACCAAATCTATAGCCCGCGAGGCCTCGGAGATCGCATCTTCAAAGGGATCAGAGCGATCCATCTTCAGGTCCATAACTTCGGCCAAGAATCGTTCCATCTGAGTTGTCGAGTTGGCGCGCAACACGTAGATGGGAATGCGCTGTTGTTCGGCACTGTTGATCAAGCGTCGTTTTTTGCGATAGTAACTCTTCAGGGTAACGAAGACATCGGCTTCGGCCAGGGTCTCAACCATTGCGATTTTGACACGCAGGCGCTTGGCCACATCATGCAGCCGGTTGCGAGCTACGCCGTAGGCAAATACACGCAGCTGTTTTTCCTGATCTGCTGCGGCTTCCTCACCATTATCGGACTGTGCGGCAGCCTGACTCGAATTCCGCTTATCCCGGTGGCCACCGTTGCGCTTGTTCTGATAATTGTTGGCGACCTGGCGATTTTTGCGGTCCCGAGCTGGACCTTCTTCATCGCGCAATCCGCGACCGCCACGACGACCGGTCACGGCTGGTGAAGAGATCATCATTGTCTGCTGTTCGCTGCGGATCTGGTCCTGATCATTGCGGTAACGCAGCTCAAGAGCCAATGGTTCAGCGCGCAGCATGCGGTCAACGGAGTCGGAAACATCGCGATGTACCAACAGTTTTTGGCGATCCTGGATTTCAATGAGTATGTCAAAGGTTGGTGGAGCGCGCCGCTCCAAGACTGTTTTCTGGGTTCCACGGCGCCGCGCTTCCTCATCGGACAGCGTAACGCTCTCAATTCCACCTACGAGATCTGACAATGTGGGGTTTAGAAGTAGATTCTCCAGGGTATTGCCGTGAGCCGTGCCAATTAACTGCACGCCGCGTTCGTTGATGGTTCGGGCTGCTTCTGCTTCCTGTTGACGGCCGATCTCGTCGATGACGATGACCTCTGGGCTGTGGTTCTCGACGGCCTCAATCATGGTCTCATGCTGCCGCGAGGGTCGCGGCACCTGCATGCGGCGTGCCTTACCCACAGCCGGATGCGGGATGTCGCCATCACCGCCAATCTCATTGCTTGTATCGACGATAACGACGCGTTTCTTTTCGGCCAAGATGCGGGCGATCTCGCGCAACATGGTTGTCTTGCCTACGCCTGGACGACCCAAGAGCAAGATGGAATGACCATCGTCGATAATCTCCTGGATGATGTCGATCGTGCCATAGACGGCGCGCCCTACGCGGCATGTTAGGCCGACCACCTGGGCGCGCCGGTTGCGAATGCCAGAAATTCGATGCAGCGTGCGGGCAATTCCGGCGCGGTTGTCATCGTCGAAGTCGCCTATTCCTTCCACTACCTGAGCAATCTCTGAATCCGTGACCTCGGCGGAACGAATGACCACTTCACCATCAACATAGCGGGCTGTGGGCGGGCGTCCGAGATCCATCACAACTTCCAGAAGTTCATCTTCCCTGCCAATTTCTTCCAAGGAGGTCTGGATGCTGTCTGGCAGCAGTTTCAATAATGTTTTTAGGTCTTCTCGAGCTTTTACCTGTACCATAAATATTCACTAAGGGTAAGTTTTTTCTTACCTGGAGAATAAGTCATAGCTTGTTCTCCGGTCAAAGGAACAGGTCAATAACCTGCTCTTCAATCAGGACGAATCATCGTCCTTACAATCTTCGGAGTCCTTCTCACGTAAGGAGAGGTAGCGGGCATGCCAGTTCTTTCAATGTTCACAGCCATCTTCGGTTCGGCAGGACGTGCATAATGAACCGTATGCTTCACCAGCACAGCCTGGCTGCACAGAATCGTAAAACCAGAGCGCTCCAAGGCGGCGGGCAGCCAACCTTCATAGCGACGCACACAGCAGTACAGCGGCTGGCCACGGCGTTGGATTTCTCCAGACAACGTCGCGTAAACGATTGCAGCAGCGTCAGCCTCTGCGCCGGGATGAAGAAAAAAGCGGAGCCAGGTGGCCTCTGATCCTTCATGAATATGGATGAAGGCTACCAGCTCATTATGCTCGTCGCGCAAAACCCAGCCATCCCCATTCATTTGGGGCGGCGCAGGTTCAACCAACTGGACCAATCGGGGCACAATATTGGCGTAGAGCAGTTGGATATCCCAATCATCACTGGACAAATAGGGCAGCAAGTGCGCAGCGGGAGGCAGCTCATCAAAGGTCTCTGGCAGGCCATCAAAGCGCCAGATTTCCTGCCGTGCGTAAACGGCGAAGCCTGCCTGACGCAGAAGAGGCAGTTCCGGGCCGTGCTCATCCACCTCGGCGACCAGACTGTGCACACCCAAACGACCAACTTCCACGACGCCTTTGTCAACAAGGGCAAGCCACAGATTAGAAGTGATTGAAGATTGTGTGCCGTCAGAAAGCGGCTCTAGGGCCGGACTTAGATAGAGAATATGGCCATGATGTTTATCTTCATGCAGAAGAAGTTGAATGAACCCTGTCGCTTCTCGTTCATCTGATTTGTAAATTAAGGTAGGGGTTTTACCACCACCAACCAAGCTCGTTAAGGCACCACGAAGTGGATGCAAATCGTCCGCCAATGCAGATTCAGCATAAAGGGAAATCCTATGCTCAGTCAAGCGCCGCACGAGGGCAAGATCACGAAGTGTAAACGGTCGTACCATTTCTTGTAGTTTAGCAGTCGCCCCAGAGCATGGCAAGATGGCGAAGCAATATTTAACAAACTAGATGATAGGATTCGCGGCCTTGAAACTGCTATTCATTTTTCATATCCGTGTTATAATTGCATATTGTGATTTTATACACGAAACGGTTTGAGGAATATTAGTCGATATGAATGTGAGATGGCTTCATTCCTATCAGGAGCCGAACCCGGATCGAGACCCCATCATTTGGTCCTACAACCCTGCAATTGTCTTCAAAATTGCACCCCCAAGTCAATCAAAAGGAGAAGAGTTATGGCATCTCTAGTTCTCACGGTGCGGGAAGCTATCCGCTATCGTGGACGAAGTGGTCAAGTAAGCTGGCTTGCCCATCGCCTCGCGGGTCTGGCTATCCTGGGATTTGTGGTTATCCACATCTGGGATACGGCGAATGCATTTTTTGCGCCGCATATTTATGCCTGGTCCTTGGCCTTGTTCAAGCATCCGCTTTTTGCTTTGGGCGAAATCGGCGTCATGGCTGCTGTATTGTACCATGCTTTTAATGGCATTCGGATCACCCTCCTGGATTACAAACCGGAGTGGTGGCTACACCAACAGCGGAGCGCGGTTATCGTTTGGGTTCTATTCTTTGTGATATTCATCCCTATAAGCCTCTACATGTTCTTCGGGTTGATCGGCCATTGTAATGAATTGGCCCATGAGGGATTGAGCTGTTGGACCATTCCTTCACTGAGCGATTTCCCGCCAGGTATGTTTAATTAGGGCAAGGAGAAGAACAATGGCTGCAATCAGTGAAAAGACGGCGATTACGCGCCGTAAAGTCCAGGTTCAAAGCACTTTTGAACGCACTGCCTTCATGTTTATGCGACTATCAGGTATCGCTTTATTGATCCTGGCTGTAGGACATATGCTGTTCCAACATGTTCTCAACAGCTCGACCAATTTGACGATTATGTTCGTGGCTGAGCAGTGGAATTCTTGGGGATGGAAGGCGTTTGATATTTTGCTTCTAGCGTTTACGATTTCCCATGGGGTGAATGGTTTTCGCAATGTGCTGGAGGATTACATTCATAACCGAACGGCCGTAAAATGGATCAATGTATTGCTGCTCATTTTTGTCGTGGTAACGATATTGTGGGCCGGCTTTGCAATCATGAATTTCGATTCCACGCCGTTCATGAACTAATGAAGGAAAAGAGCAAATGGCAGATGTAAAGATTCACACATACGACGCAGTCATCGTCGGCGCCGGCGGAGCAGGCTTAATGGCTGCCTTATACGCCAGCCGCAAGGCGAATGTGGCCGTGATTTCTAAACTTTACCCAACACGCTCCCATACGGGAGCGGCGCAAGGGGGAATTGGGGCCGCCTTGGGTAATATGGAAGAGGACCATTGGAAGTGGCATGCTTATGACACAATGAAAGGTTCTGATTTCTTGGCCGATGCGGACGCTATTCACACGCTTTGCCAAGAAGCGATTCCAACCGTCATCGAGCTGGAATATATGGGGCTTCCATTTGACCGCTTCCCTGACGGAACCATCTCGCAGCGCCGTTTTGGCGGGCATACCAATAATGACACGGGCAAACCAGTGATGCGTGCCTGCCATGCCGCTGATCGCACGGGGCACATGATCCTGCAGACTTTGTACCAGCAGTGCATCAAGAATGAGGTCAATTTCATGGACGAGTTCCATGTTGTGGATTTGATTCGCGTTGACGATACGGTACGCGGCGTGGTGGCCATCGAAATCGCCACGGGAGATTTTCACATTTTCCACAGCAAGGCTGTTCTCTTTGCCACAGGCGGATGGGGACGCTGTTGGGAAGTAACTTCCAATGCCCATTCGCTGACCGGTGATGGCTCGGCGATATGTTTGCGGCGCAATATTCCGTTACAGGACATGGAGTTTTTCCAATTCCATCCCACGGGGATATTCAAGCTGGGAATTTTGATCACCGAAGGTGTGCGCGGCGAAGGTGGCGTCCTTATCAATAATGAAGGGGAACGTTTTATGGAACGTTACGCCCCTAATATCAAAGATTTGGCCAGCCGAGATGTGGTCAGCCGTGCTATCTACCTCGAAGTACAAGCGGGACGAGGCATCAACGGCCAAAACTATGTACATTTGGATATCACACCAGAGACGGTCAACCATTATTTAGAGCAGGATGGAGAAGAGCGCCGTATTGACCGGGAGTATATCGAAGCCAAGCTGCCCGATATCGCCGACTTCACACGCACCTATCTAGGCGTCGATCCGACGTCTGACCCGATGCCGGTACAGCCAACGGCTCATTATGGGATGGGCGGCATTCCAACCGATCTGGACGGCCGTGTCCTTTTGGATGCAAAAAAGACTGTTCTCCCCGGGCTTTACGCCGCCGGCGAGGTAGCATGCGTATCGGTCCATGGCGGCAACCGCCTGGGCACCAATTCGCTGACCGACCTGGTGGTATTTGGCAAGCTGTCCGGGGCGCATATGGCCGACTACTGCGAAACGACCGAACTCTTGCCACTGCCTGACGATGCAGCAGCAGAGGTAATGGCCGATTTCCAACGCCTGCGCGAAAACAAGGGCAATGTCAAGCCGCAAGATCTGCGCAAGAAGCTGCAGACGACAATGACCGCAAACGTCAGTGTTTTCCGCACTGAAGAGACGATGGAACAGGCGCTGAAGGATCTGGATGAGCTGCTGAGTGAGTTCCAGAATGTGCAGATTGAGGACCAAGGGCGGCAGTTTAATACCGACCTGCTCGAAACTTGGGAGCTGGGCTGCCTGCTGGAACTGTCGGAGGTCACGGCGATTTCGGCCCTGGCCCGACAAGAAAGCCGCGGCGCTCATGCCCGCGACGATTTCCCCGAGCGGGACGACGAGAAGTGGTTGAAGCATACCTTATGCCATAAGGACAGTGATGGCTACCGGTTGGACTATAAGGGTGTGGTCCTTAAGGATGAGGCACTCGACATCGAGTACATCCCCAAGCCGCGCGTGTATTAAGAGGAGATTTTCATGAAAGCAGAATTACGCATCCGCCGCTTTAATCCTGAAAAAGACTCGAAGGCGTGGTGGGGTGAATATACTTTGGACGATGTCAATGAGACAGACTCCGTATTGGATCTACTACATCGCATTAAGTGGGAAGTTGATGGCACACTTTCTCTGCGACGATCTTGTGCCCATGGTGTGTGCGGTTCTGATGCCATGCGCATCAATGGCGCAAATGCCCTGGCCTGTAAGATGCTTGTGCAAAGGCTGAAGAGCGGTGATGGGCTGGTGAAGATCCAGGTGGAACCTATCCTGGGCTTGGCCGTGCTGAAGGATTTGATCGTGGATATGGAGCCGTTCATGGAACATTATCGATCGGTGCAGCCATATTTCATCAACAATGAACCGCCACCGGCAGACGGCCGCGAACGGCGGCAGTCACAAGCTGACCGGGCGCGATTTGATGATACGACGAAATGCATTCTCTGCGCGGCTTGCACCAGCTCCTGCCCCAGTTTCTGGGCCAGTGAGAAGTATGTTGGGCCGGCGGCGCTCGTCCAGGCGCACCGCTTCATCTTTGACAGCCGTGATCAGGGGGCTGAGGGAAGGTTGGAGGTGGTTGGCGACAGCTTTGGCGTTTGGCGCTGCCGCACGATTTTCAACTGTACCAATGCTTGCCCGCGGGAAATAGAGGTGACCAAGGCGATTGCTGAGGTTAAGACAGTTTTGGCTACGGGGAAGATATAGAAAGGGAAATAGATAGAGAAAGAGATTGGGAAAGCGATAGCGATGAAGAATCGCTATCGCTTTTTTGGTATTTAGGGGGTTAGGGCGATCAGCGTTGCCTCGCCTTGGCCCACGCCGACGCAGAGGGTTGCCAGCCCGTATTCCATTTTTTGCCCTTCAGCGGCGCGCTGTTTCATTTCGTGAAGCAAGGTGGTTAAGATGCGGGCGCCGGAACAGCCGAGGGGATGGCCCAGGGCTACGGCACCGCCGTTGACGTTGGTGCGGGCGGGATCCAGGCCCAGTTCACGCATAACAGCCAACGACTGCACGGCAAAGGCCTCATTAAGCTCGATGAGGTTGATGTCATCAAGGGTGAGGGCAGCACGGGTAAGGGCCTTGCGGGTGGCATTGATGGGGCCGAGGCCCATCACGCGGGGATCGACGCCTGTAGCGGCGGAGGCGACCCAGCGGGCCATGGGCTGCAGGCCTAATTCAGCGGCTTTGTCCGCGGACATCATGAGCAGGGCTGCAGCGCCATCGTTGAGGCCGCTGGAGTTGCCGGCGGTGACGGTGCCACCCTGGCGGAAGATGGGGCGGAGTCGGGCCAGCTGATCAATACTGGTAGCTAATTCATAGCCATTTTCAGTCTTGACGTAGCGCGGGTGTTCATCGGTGTCCACGATGAGGGGATCGCGCTTGCGCTGGGGAATAGAGACAGGGATGATCTGTGATTGGAAACGACCATCATTGATGGCGGCAACAGCGCGGCGGTGGCTTTCGACAGCGTAGGCGTCTTGATCCTGGCGCGTGATCTCGCCGCTGGAGAAAACGCCGGAACAACTTTGATCGTAGATGTTTTCGGCCGTTTCACCCATGGCCTCCAGGGGAAAGAGTTTAACCATCTTGGGATTAGGGTAGCGCCAGCCTAGCGTTGTGTCATAGGCGGTGGCGTTGCCGGGCGGACCCCAAGCACGAGGATTCTTAGCCAGAGAGTATGGGGCACGGCTCATGCTTTCTACTCCGCCAGCGACGAATATATCCCCCTCCCCGGCTAGAATGGCGCGGGCGGCCTGGTTAACGGCGTTGAGGCCGCTGGCGCAGAGGCGGTTGAAGGTGACGGCGGCGATATGGTCAGGCAGACCAGCCAGAAGGGTGGCCATGCGGGCCACGTTGCGGTTGTCTTCTCCAGCCTGGTTGGCACAGCCTATATAAACTTCTTCGATGAGGTTGGGATCGATGCCGGCATCTTCGACGACGGCTTTGATGACGAGAGCAGCCAGGTCATCGGGACGAATGGAAGATAGGGCGCCGCTGTGACGGCCAATAGGGGTACGCAAAGCATTGATTATGACAACTTCTCGCATGTTTCAGCTCCTAATAATAATGAGGAGATTATAGCCTGAAGAAGCAAAGCGTGACTAGTGCTAAGTAATGGATAGCCAACGATTCGCTGGTTGGCAATCAAATAACCAAATACATCTCATCGGTCCTTCGTTTCCAACTTTAGGCTCTCAAATATAACGCGATCTTCAGGGTCAAGACGAGCAAGCAGATCGGTTCCCAACCGCGAGTGAATACGTTGAGTAAACATCTCCATCCATACAAATTGGCGAGCTATCATGATCAGATCGGGGTTGCGCGTCACTTTGGCTATCTTCCTATCCCGCAGCTCAGTGCTGCCGATCAACACCTCGCTGTTGTCAGCAACTACCAGGATCGTGCTGGTTAGATCCTGCAGCTCGCTCTCCAGCGGCGGGTGATAGGCTACCCGGCCAAAGTCCAGTTGGTCTTTACAAGCAGAAGTGTACTGAGGGCGACGCCCCGCCTATCGGCAGCCGCAAGATCCGACCGCTATGAATGCCAAAAGCAAGACCTTGTTAGTCCTCGCGCCCACGGTGACGATCGTAAGCAGCACCTGCTCTGGCGTTGGATGAGTTCGCGCCAGGAACGGCCGTGTCCGCCGTGGTTAAGCAAATTGCTGGAAAACCCATATATGAACGCGATCGCTGGCGCCCAAAAAATAATGGACCGGCTCGAACTGCGGGCAGGCATAACTGTATTGGATATTGGTTGTGGACCAGGTCGCTTGACTATCCCTGCGGCAAGCGGGTTGGATCATCCGGCTCGGTCACGGCTCTGGACCTCCAACCAGAAATGCTGCGCCGGGCGAAGGAGCAGGCGAGGACGAATAACTGCGACAATATTCACTTCATCCGTGGAGGTATTGCGGACAGTTTGCTGCCCGTGAACAGCTTCGATCGTGCCCTGCTGGTCACCGTTCTAGGTGAGGTTCTGCAAAAGAAGCCGGCATTGGCCGAGATTTACAATAGTCTCAGGCCTAATGGCATGCTCTCCGTAACGGAAGCATTGCCCGACCATCACGATCAGACTTATGGGAAGGTGTGTAGGCTGGCCGTTTCTACAGGATTTGTGATTGGCAGCCGCTGGCTGAACGGCTTGGCGCATGCTACGCATTTCATCAAGCCGGTCTATGGCAACGCCTTGTAGGTTCACTAGATCTGATAGCCAATTAGTATCAGCCTATTCAGCGTTCATCCACCTAAGATTAGATTCTTCGTGACTTAAGTGATGTGTTACTAAATTTCTCAAGACTTGATAGAATTCAATGATGCGACCTTCTTTGACCAAATACGCCTGGTTGTCTATCGGGGCAGCCTTGATCACCATCGGCATCAAGTTCGCGGCTTACCTGGCCACGGATTCTGTAGGTCTGCTTTCCGATGCCTTGGAGGGGATTGTCAATCTCGTTGCGGCGCTCGTGGTTCTCATTACACTGAAAGTTGTGGAGCAACCGCCTGATGAAATCCACCAGTACGGGCATGATAAGGCGGAGTATTTTTCCAGTGGGATCGAAGGCACGCTGATCATCGTTGCCTCATTGACTATCTTATTCACCAGCTTACAACGCCTCTTGAATCCGCAGCCATTGGAGCAGGTTGGCCTCGGCCTGATCTTGGCCCTTATTGCGTCAGGTATTAATCTATTTGTTGGCCAACTGCTTATTCGGACTGGAAAAAAGCATGAGTCGATCACCCTGGAAGCGGATGGAATGCATCTCATGTCTGATGTATGGACCTCGGTAGGCGTCGTCCTGGGCGTGGCCATCGCCTGGTTAACTGGGCTGGAATGGTTGGATCCCATCATAGCCATTCTCGTCGGTTTAAAAATTGGCTGGGAAGGGATGATGATCTTTCGCCGCTCTTCCCAGGGGCTAATGGACACCGCCATAGACCCCCAAGAGCGAATAATCATCGAAACAGTCTTGAACAAATATTGCACCGCCGGCATAGAATGGCACGCCCTACGCACACGACAGTCTGGCGCGCGTCGCTTTGCCAGCGTCCATATTCTTGTTGCCGGGGAATGGACAATTCAAGAGGGACACGATTTGGCCGAAAACATTGAAAACGATATCAAAAGCCAGATTAATCACTGCACAGTTTTTACGCATGTAGAACCGATTGAAGATCCGCGTGCGTTAGGAGACCAAGAATTGACGCCATGGGCAGAGTAGCAGCGAGCCTGTCGAGAAGGCGAGTGGTTAACTTGACGTAAAGTGGTATACTAGAGGGAGCATTCTGTAGTACGAACAATTTAAGGTGGCTCCTCCAGGAGCGAGAAAGGAGACGGCATGAGCAGTTTTCGCATACTCTCCATCGATGGCGGCGGCATCCGTGGTATCTACACGGCCGTATTAATCAACCGCATTATGAAGGAGGTTCCAGACCTCCTAGGAGAAACGATTTTCTTTGCCGGGACAAATACGGGCTCTATGTTGGCCATGGGCATGGCCTATGGCATTCCTCCCGTGGAAATGATTGAAATATTCCGCGCCTTTAGCAAAGAGGTCCTGGAAGTAAATTCTATGCGGCGTATGGGCCAGGTAGTGGGCGCAAAATTCGATATTATGAACGTGCGCAAGATTCTCACACCGTATCTAGGGGCAGCCGTGCTGGACGATTATTTGGCGTTTAAGAAGAAATTCGTTTTGATTCCAACATTTAATCTTGACGGCATGATTAACGGCATTCGGACCTGGAAGCCAAAATTCTTCCATAATTTCCCGGGACCGGATTCTGACGCGGGAGAAATGGTCGTCGACGTCATCCTACGCTCCAGCGCCACGCCGGTCTATTTTGCCTCTTACCAGGGGTATATCGATGGCAGCATCGTGGCCCGCAATCCAAGCATGGCAGCGCTGGCGCAGGCGCTCAACCAGGAGGCGGGCAGGCAGACGATTGAGAATGTCCGCCTGCTCTCTTTTGGCACCGGGTATTACCCGCGCTATATGGGCAGCCGTAAAAAGGATTGGGGCTTCAGCCGTTGGGCGTGGCCGCTCATGTCACTCATGACGGATAGTGATATGGGGGTTGATCATTATTACTGCAAGCAGATCTTAGGGGATTTGCGCTATCACCGGCTGGCGCCCTTGCTGCCGGAACCGGTGGGGCTTTACGATCCGGAGGCGATTCCGGTGCTGCTCAAACAGGCGGAAGAGGTGGATATTGAGCAGACGGTTGAGTGGATAACGAACCATTATCTGGAGCAAGTTGATGGCGAGAATGGACAAGGGGCACCAGAGGGGACGAGGATTAAGATAGGAAAGAGCGAGTTAACAATTAACAATTAACAATATATCAGAAAACGGAAAACAGGGGGATTCGTTTCTTGTTTTGGGATTTGGGGCTACAATTTGCCCATGAGTGGGTGGAAGAAGATTGTTGGTCATGAGTGGGCGGTACAGCTGCTTGCTAATGCGATCAAGAATGACCATATTGGGCATGCTTATTTAATCACGGGGGCGGAGCGGATTGGAAAGACGACGCTGGCGCGAACATTTGCCCAAGCGTTGAACTGCCAAGCTGAGCCCGATCAGCGACCGTGCGGGGAATGCCGCTCCTGCTATCTTACAGCTAATGACTTGCATCCCGATGTGCGCCTGGTGGAGCCGCAGGTCAGCGGGCGGGGGAAGCTGACGATCAAGATCGAGCAGATTCGGGAACTGCAGCAGGAGCTTAATCTCTTACCCTATGAAGCGCGCAAGCGTATCGCCATTCTAAAACGTTTCGATACGGCAAATATTAATGCCGCCAATGCATTTCTGAAAACCTTAGAGGAGCCACCAGATAAGGTTATGCTGATTCTAACTGCCAATGATGCGGATACGCTGCTGCCGACGATAGCTTCACGCTGCCGAACTATCGGGCTGCGCCCGTTGAAAGCGACTTTTGTGGAGGAAAGCTTGATGGCGCGCTGGGGGGTACGTGCGGATGAGGCAAAGATGCTCTCTCGGCTGGCGGACGGCCGTTTGGGATGGGCGGTTGCGGCGAGCAAGGATGAAGCGATCTTGGCCATGCGCCAAAAACAACTGTCCCAACTGCGGGATGCCCTAGATGGCAGCCGTGTGCGCCGCTTCGCGCTGGCGGATAAATTGGCACGCAAACCGGAGCTGCTTCCGGACTTACTAAAGACGTGGCTCAGTTGGTGGCGAGACCTGGCCCTTCTGGCGCATCGCCGACATAATATCGGACCTATTGTGCCCTTGAGCAATGTTGATCAGAAGCCCCAGTTAAGACAGTATGCAGATAGTTGGAGCCGCGATCTGGTCATGCAAGGATTTAAACAAACGGACCTGGCGCTTTGGCAGTTGGAGCGCAACGGCAACACCAGGCTGGTGCTCGAAAATTTATTCCTCAGCTTCCCTTTGTCGAAAGAGGCTGAATCAAGCGGAAAAGAGTAACGATGAAGCGATCATTTAAACTTGGAGAAACATTTGGCCTGCAGATCAAGGTGCGACCGACGGCGATTCTGAGTGCGTTGGTCATCTGGCTGCTGGTGAGTACGGTGGGCTTAAAAATGCTAAAATGGAGGCCAGGAAAAGCAGCCGCCGGGGGATTCCTGGCAATGCTGATTCATTTCGTATCGGAGTGGTGGCACCAGTTTGGACATGCGCAGGCGGCAGAGCAAACGGGTTATCCGATGGAGGGCATGGAGTTTACGGGCCCAATTGCCATGTCACTATATCCTCAGAATGAAGGCGTGCTTTCGGCAGAAGTCCATATTCAACGGGCCTTGGGCGGACCGATTTTCAGCTTGATGTTGGCTCTGGTCTCTGGTCTGATCGCGCTGGCATTACGGCCGTTGGGCAGTCCGGCTCTGCTTTTGACCCTCTTTTCCTTCGCCGATAATCTGCTGGTCTTTACTATTGGCGCTCTGACTCCCTTGGGCTTTACGGATGGGAGCACGCTCCTACATTGGATCGGGCGCAGGCAGGGAGGGCGGCGGGTGAATATCGGTTCATAGGGTGCCAACTTCGGAGAGTTGGCATCTTGTTTGCGCGTCAAAATGAATACTAAGCAACCAAATACAAGCGCACTGTTGGAATTCGCTCTGGACGCCGCTTGGCAGGCGGGGCGGATTACGCTGGGTCATTACCAAAGAGCGATTGAAAAAGAACAAAAAGCGGATAATACGCCGGTTACTATCGCCGACCGGATGGCGGAGCAGTGTTTGCGAGAGTTGATTGAAAAGCATTGGCCGGATCATGGCATCATAGGCGAAGAGTATGGGCAGTCAAAGAGCAGTTCTCCCTACACCTGGATCATCGATCCCATTGACGGTACGAAATCCTTCGTCGCAGGGGTGCCTTTATACAGCAATCTATTGGCCCTGACGGATGGTGAACGGACGCTGATTGGCGTGGCCAATTTTCCGGCGCTGGGGGATACGATTTACGCGGTGCGCGGAGAGGGCTGCTATTGGAACGGCCGTCGAGCGAGTGTGTCCAAGGTGGACAAACTCTCCGAGGCGGTGGTGCTTACGTCCGCTTTCAATTACTACGGGCCACGGATAACGGTTTGGGAAGATCTGGTCAAACGTAGTTATATCCAGCGCACGTGGGGAGATGCTTATGGCTATTTCCTGGTGGCCACGGGCCGGGCGGAGGTGATGTTGGATCCGGCGATGTATATTTGGGACGCGGCGCCTTTCCAGGTAATTATGGAAGAGGCAGGTGGGACATTCACGGATTGGAAGGGGACGCCGACGATTCATAATTATGAAAGCCTGGCTACGAACGGAGCGTTGTTTGAACAGGTGATGGATGTGGTGCAGGGGACGAAATAAATAATTGTTGAGTTGTTAAGCAACTATTTGTTGACCGAGGTTGGTTCTTCAGGGATTGATAAAATATTTGCACGAGGTGCCAATTTCCACATCTTCTGATCAACAATGAGCGGCAGGTTCATGAGTCAAGTGACAGCAACTGTTTTCAGGCGCAGAGCATGGTTAGCCGATGTTTTGGCTTTGCTGGTTTTGGCTGCGGCGGTACTGCTATTTTTCTGGCCTGTTGTCAGTGGACAGGCGTGGATCCCGAAAGGGGGTGGTGACTCGGTATCTTTCATTTTTCCAATGTACCGTTTTGCCGCTCAGAGTTTTCAAGCGGGCACAATGCCACTTTGGAACCCACACCAATATGCGGGCAGTTCTTTCATTGGCGACAATCAGAGCGGCATTTTCTATCCGATCAATTTAGCCCTGTTTTTGCTCAATCCTGATTTTAGCTACCGGGCCATCGAGGGTTTGGTGCTCTGGCACTTCTTTTTCGCCGGGGCTGGGATGTATTTCTGCCTGCGTTTCTTGCGCCCCGGGGAAAAGATCTGGCGCCCAGCGGCGCTGGCGGGCGGACTGGCTTTCATGTTCTCCGGGGTTTTCGTTACGCACAGCGGCAATCTCAATTTGATTGCCGTGGCAGCGTGGCTGCCTTTGGTTTTTCTGGCGCTGCATAGAAGCATCACCAGCGTTAGAAAGGGGCATAGGCTGGTATGGGCGGTGGCTGGTGGCGCGGCGTTGGGTGTAGCTACGCTGGCGGGCCATGGGCAAATGACGTTTTTACTGGCTGCTTTTCTGGGCAGCTACGCACTGTATCGGGCTGTTGTTGATCGCAGCGGATGGCCCCTCCTGCTTTTGGCGGTATTGTCGGTAACGGCAATGGCGCTGTCAGCGATCAATCTCTTGCCGTCCTTTGAATACGTACAGTACACGGTCCGTGCTGGTTTCGAAAGCGAACAGGCGACCAATTACAGTTTGCCGTGGAAAGGTCTGCTTGGCCTGGCGGCTCCTGATTTTTATGGGAGGGGCACGGCACACTTTTGGGGAGGTTGGCAACGTGTCGAATATGGTTATGTTGGGGTTTTGACGCTCTTTTTAGCCGGACTGGCGCTCTTCGTGCGCCGCTCGCGGTTGACCTGGTTTTTGGCCTTGGCGACCATACTGTTCATGCTGCTGGCCCTGGGCCAAAATGGGCCACTCTATCCATTTCTGCTGCGAGTCGCGCCTGTTTTTCCCTTTCAGGTTCCGGCTCGTTTTGTGCTGCTGGTCGATTTTTCGTTGGCGGCCCTGGCGGCGATTGGAATGGACGCTTTTGATCGCCGGCCCCAGTTTAGGCGTGCCTTTTTCATTGGGGCTGCGGCAGCCGCTGTGGGGGTGTTGGCACTGCTGATCTGGCAATATACCGCCCACATTGAGGCTGTGCCGCATCACGGGCAGCAGATGGCACGAGCGATTTTCTTTTTTGGCCTGTTTGCCGGTTTAAGCTGGCTACTGCTGCTGGCGCGGGGCAAGCAGTGGCTGTCCTCCTCTCTTTTTGGAGTATTGGCGGTGCTGCTGTTAGGGGCCGACCTGATTGCGCTGGGCTACTGGGTAGAGATTGAGACCAGCGATCCCATGCCTGGTTTCGCCGAAGGGAGCGCCGCTCTGGCGTATATTAAAGCTGATCCGGGATTGCAGCGCATTGATATCGCCCAGGGGGTCTGGCAGCCTAATATGGCGCAGATGGAGGGGCTGTTCTCGATACGTGGTGTATTCAATCCTTTGCAGCTTTCTAATTACGCAGCCTATATCGGTTCCGTGGGCTATCGTGGATCCGCTTTATACAATCTTTTAGGCGTAAAATATGTAATCGGGGGTAAAGGGGAACCGCCAGTCGATACGAATTTAATCGGGCCCGTATTTGACCAGGACCCGCAAGTGACGGTCTTTCTCAATACTTCTGCGATGCCCCGAGTGAATGTCCTCACCAATGCGCGGGTGCTGCCGGATGCAGACGCGGTCTTTGAGGCGATCCATGATCCGGATTTCGACCCGCTGAGTGAGGTAATTCTTGAAGAGGGGCAAGCATTGCAGCAGGAGGCGGGGGAAGCGGCGATCACGGTTGTACGATATGATGCCAATTCGGTCGTTTTTGAGGTAAACAGCAGTAAACCGGCATATTTCCTGCTTACGGATATTTATCATCCGCATTGGCGGGCGACGGTGAACGGGGTTGAGACGCCCATATTGCAGGCTGACTATGCCCTGCGCGCGGTGCTGCTGGAGCCGGGCTCCAGTCTGGTAGAGATGTGGTATGCGCCGCCAGGATGGACGATAGGAAGCATGGTGAGTGGGGCAGCGTTGATCTTGCTCTTGGGATTGGGAGTGTATGGGATGTGGAACAAGAGGGCTGCGGGGAAAAACAATTAACAATTTACAATTTACAATTAACAATCACCGGGTAGGCGGTACAATCGGGTGTTGATAGACTTTCTTGCTAGTCGATAGAATAATAATGGGATCCTGACCAGAAGTGATTGTTTTCCTTTCTAACAATGTACTAAGCGAGAATAGTGATTAAGAAAATGTTTTCGTGAGGATAGTTGGTGCAAATGAGTCAAGCTCGGATTAATCGCATTTTGCCTTTTTTACTTCTAGCAGCGCTTCTATTGGCTGCTTGTGGTGGAGCGGGCAGTCAAGAATACAATGAATCTTTCGACAGCACCGGCAGTTGGAGCAGTGGGGATGATACGTATACCTCGGGCGCGGTGGTCGATGGAGTCTATGATTTGCTGATCAAGGGGGATGATGTCAGTCGCTGGGCTTCGGCTGGGGAAAACTTCAGCGACGGGGTCTTTGAAGTGGAAGTGGTGCAAATCGATGGCCCGCTGGACAACGGCTATGGGATGCTTTTCCGGGCCGAACCAGAGAGCGGCAATTTCTACCTCTTTAAGATCAGCGGTGATGGTTATGTGTGGATCGGCCGCTATCGGGATGA
This sequence comes from uncultured Chloroflexia bacterium, assembly GCA_963807975.1. Classification (GTDB taxonomy): domain Bacteria; phylum Chloroflexota; class Anaerolineae; order Promineifilales; family Promineifilaceae; genus JAACFF01. Next base: position 1,031,917 of record CAWEDV010000001.1, read on the forward strand.
AGCGGAAGAGGCATCGATCGTTGGCGATCATTGGATCCAATCCTCCGCAGTTAAGCAGGGTTTGAATCAAAGCAATAAACTTGGCGTGCAAGCTGAAAGCGGCAATATGATTTTCTACGTCAATGATCAGGAAGTCGGCCGCGTGACCGATAATAGCTTCACCAGCGGAGATATTGGCCTTTATGCGCAGACGCTGGGCTTTCCGGGGGTTCATGTGCAGTTTGATAATTTCGCAGTCAGTCCAGTCGGAAGTAGTCAACAGTAAATCGTCATCAGTAAACAGTCATCAGTCATCCGTCAATAGCCTTTGGTCGTTCGTCGATAGTCGATGGTCATTTTTCGATAGTCTAGGAAGAACTGAGATATTGATTATACCGGGTGTAAGAATCGGCCGTAGTTGGTTGGATTACCACTGTTGGTCTTAAAGTTGTGCTAGAATAAGTGTATACCCACTGAAATCCGCTGCGCATGGAGGTGCTTGACCGGCATGAGCTACGGCAAATTAGCCACTTACCCAAAACTGTCATCAACTTCGCCACAAGAAAAATTAAATATCCACCAAACGTTTTCACAATGGATAGGAAACCAGTCAGTGATGATCTTCCCCGCGCGCGTTGGATTAGAAATGAACCTATTCTTGTAACTGTTCTGGAAAATCAAAATGCTTGATACGAATCAATCGGAAACTGAGGAAAAACGAACGGCAATACGGCCGTCAAAAAACGAGGTGCGCCTAAGCCGCGCTGAGGTCCTGCGCGATTACAGCCTGGCAGTGCAAAGCCGTGCCGCGAGCACGATTGGGCGTCGGGAGGTATTGAGCGGTAAGGCGAAGTTCGGTATTTTTGGTGGAGGAAAGGAGCTGGCACAAATCGCGATGGCCAAAGCATTCCGCAAGGGCGATTTTCGCTCTGGTTACTATCGCGACCAGACCTTGATGTTCGCCCTGGGACTGTCCAATATCCAACAGTTTTTCGCGCAGCTATATGCGCATGCCGATATCAGCGCCGATCCCCATTCCGCGGGTCGCCAAATGAATTCCCACTTCGCCTCACGTCTGCTCAACAAGGACGGAAGCTGGCGTGATCAGACGCAGTCCTACAATAGTTCAGCCGATCTTTCGCCAACAGGGGCACAGATGCCGCGCCTGGTGGGCCTGGGTTATGCGTCTCTGCTTTATCGCCAGTTGGAAGAACTGCAGCAATTCACGCAGTTTTCCAACAAGGGCAACGAGGTAGCGTTTGGCACAATTGGCAACGCTTCTTGTGCTGAGGGCTTGTTCTGGGAAGCATTGAATGCCATTGGGGTGCTGCGTTCGCCGGTAGTTATGGCTATTTGGGATGATGATTACGGCATTTCGGTACCCAACAAATACCAGATCACCAAGGAGAATCTTTCTGAATTGTTGAAGGGTTTTCAACGAGAGCCGGGTTCGAGCGCAGGATTTGACTTGTACACGGTTAAAGGGTGGGATTATCTGGCTTTGATTGAGACGTTCGCCGCAGCGGCGGAAACGGCACGGCGTGATCACATTCCAGCGATCGTCCATGTGCTTGAATTGACTCAGCCACAGGGTCATTCAACTTCAGGCAGCCATGAGCGGTATAAGTCAGCCGAACGGCTGCAATGGGAAGCAGATTTCGACTGTATTCCCAAGTTCCGGCAGTGGATCGTGGAACAACGGATCGCCGAAGCGGGTGAGCTGGATCAGGCGGACCGAAATGCGAGCAAGATCGTCGAGAATATGCGCATGAAAGCGTGGAAGGCTTTCTCGCTGCCTATCTTCAGGGAACGGCAGGATGTCGCTGATATGATGGCCCAGATGGAAACCCAGTCGGCTTCCGCCACACAGTTGGCGGAGAAACGCCAGAAGCTGATCCGGAAGGCGACGCCATTCCGCAAGGATATCATGAGCACTGTGCACCAGGCGCTGCTGCTGGTCAGAGATGAGCCGAGCGATGCCAGGGCGCGGTTGATCGGCTGGCGCAAGGAACAGGTTGCTAGGAACGAACAGCGGGTGGGCTCCCATCTTTACAGCGAGTCAGAGTTCTCGGCGCTGCGGATAGAAGAAGTTGAGCCAATCTACGCGGAGGACGCGCCAGAACTACCGGGTTTCAAGGTTTTAAATGCAGCCTTTGAGGCTATGCTGGCCCGGGATGCGCGGGTCATCGCATTTGGCGAAGATGTAGGCTTGTTGGGCGGCGTGAACCAGACCTGGGCCGGACTGCAAGAGAAATATGGAGCGCTGCGCGTGTCCGATACCGGAATCCGTGAGGCGACGATATTGGGCCAGGCAATTGGATTGGCGCTGCGCGGCTTGAGGCCGATCGCCGAGGTGCAGTATCTGGACTATCTGCTGTATGCGCTGCAGACGATGTCGGACGATCTGGCTACGCTGCATTGGCGCACAGCCGGCGGACAAAAAGCACCGGTGATCATCAGCACGAGAGGGCATCGTTTGGAAGGTGTATGGCATGCCGGCTCGCCCATGGGCAGCATTCTGAACTTGCTGCGGGGCATGTATGTCTTGGTGCCGCGGGATATGACGCGGGCGGCCAGTTTTTACAATTCGCTGCTCTTAGGTGATGAACCAGGCCTGGTGGTCGAGGTATTAAATGGCTACCGGCTAAAAGAAAAGATGCCGCAAAATATCGGCGAAATCACCATTCCTCTGGGTGTTCCCGATATACTGCGCAGCGGTGATGATGCGACACTCGTCACGTATGGTGCTTCCTGCCGGGTGGCGATGGATGCGGCAATGATGCTGGCAGAGGTTGGCATTGAGCTGGAAGTTATAGATGTGCAGTCGCTGCTGCCTTTCGACCGCTACGGCCGAATCGGGCAATCGCTGAAGAAAACAAACCGCATCATTTTTATGGACGAGGATGTGCCCGGAGGGGCCACGGCTTTTATGCTGCAGCAGGTTTTGGAAAAACAGGGGGGCTATCATTGGCTGGATTCGGAACCACGCACGGTGACAGCGAAAGAACACCGTCCGGCGTTTGGAACTGACGGCGGTTATTTCTCGAAACCGAATGCGGAAGAGGTGTTTGACGCGGTGTATGAATTGATGAATGAGGCGAATCCGGGGAAGTATGCGATTTTTTATAGGTAGAGAACAGTGAACAAAAAACGGAAAACGGAAGACGGAGAACTAGGAACTAGGAACTTGAAACTTGGTGACTGACTTGGGATTGGGGCGAGGATGGATATGATTACGACGGTTTATTTTCCGGAGATGGGGGAAGGGGTGATTGAGGGGACGCTGACGCGCTGGCTGGTTGAGGAAGGGCAGGTGGTGCAGGCGTTTGATCCTGTTGCGGAGCTGGAAACGGATAAGGTGACAACGGAGATCAGCAGTGAGGTGGATGGGACTATTCTCAAGCTGTGCGTAAATGAGGGGGATCTGGTGGCGGTGGAGACGGTCCTGGCTTATGTTGGGGATCCGGGTGAGGAAGTGCCGGAGGAAGAGCGTGAGGTTGCAAGCGTTATGCCCAGAAACGGGCAGAGCCGCTGGGCGGCGTTGCAAGATAAGGCTGCGGTTCAGGGAAGTGGGGCTTATGCGGGGCGGATAAGTCCAGTTGTAGGGCGAATTGCGGCGGAGCATGAGGTAGATCTGGCTCAGGTAGAGGGGACGGGGCGGGATGGCCGGGTGACGAAGCGGGATATTCTGGCTTATATTGAAGGGCGGGAGATGCTGCCAGAAGAGGTGGAGAGAAGCGCTGCTGCAAGAGAAACGGCCGTTGAGGCAGAAACCGCAGTAAATGAGCGAGTCGTGACATTGGATGCGGCAGATGAGCTGCTGCCGATGACCGGCATGCGGCGCACGATTGCGGAGCATATGGTGCTCAGCAAGCGGACAAGCCCCCACGTGACGACAGTTTTTGAGTTTGATTTTTCGGCCGTGGCCGCACACCGGGCGGCACATAAAGAGGCTTTTGCAAAAGATGGGGCGAAGCTGACATTTACGGTCTATATTGTGGCCGCAGTGGTTCAAGCGCTGAAGCGGCACCCGCTGGCGAACAGTCTCTGGAGCGATGAGGGGATCATTCTAAAACGAGAGATCAATATTGGCATGGCGGCAGCGGTTGAGGGGGGACTGATGGTGCCCGTGATCCAGCAGGCGGATGGGATGAATCTGCTAGGGTTGGCACGGGCGATCAATGACCTGACGGAACGGGCAAGGACGAAGCGCTTAACGGCACAGGAACTGCAAGGGGGGACTTTTTCGCTGACCAATCATGGAACGTCGGGAAGTTTGCTGGCGACGCCGATCATCAACCAGCCGCAGGCGGGGATTTTGGGCATTGGTAAGATTGAGAAGCGGGTCAAGGTTATTGAGGATGCAATCGCGATACGGCCGTTGGCGTATGCAAGTTTTACTTTTGATCACCGGATTTTGGATGGGGCTACGGCCGATGGGTTTGTGGGGGCGGTGAAGGAAATTATTGAGAATTGGGGGGAATAAGGCGGCAGCCAGGGGAGGTCAGGTTGGGAGAGGATTAAGATTGCGATTGCGATGAAAAATCGCCATCACTTTTGTTTTTCTGGGCTAATTGGCGGGTTAGGGCTGCCAGATCTGGCGGAGACGGGCGGGGATGCGGATGGGGCGGAAGGTTATTAGATTGGTGAAGATGCCTGTCTGGCGAGCATAAGTTTTGATTTCATCTCCTACCCTCAACTCCGCTTCGACGATCCAGCGCGAACGGCCGAGATCGCTGACCCACATTGTGCCTGCTAGCTCGTCGCCAAAACGTACCGGCAGCCGGTATTCGATCTCAGTTCTGACGAGGATGGGGCTGATATTGTCGGCAAGCATATCTTCAATGGGATAAGCCTGAGTGACTAGAGCGGTTCGTAGATCTTCCAGCCAGCGCATGTAGACCGCATTGTGGACGATTCGGGCGTAGTCGATGTCGTAGGTCTTGACTTGGATGGGAATGGTGACTCGGGTAAGGTTGTTGATCATAACGATTAGAGGGGAGGAAGAAATTTTTAATTGTTGAATTTCTAATAGTTAGCCGTTCGGCAATTGTCTGTGCTCAGCTGAAGCGTTTTTGCAGGTAGTCGATGGTGATGCGATCAATATGATCGCCGGTGCCATCCCAACGTTCTTCAAGGTTTTCCTGGCCGACGAGGGCGCGGAGGGAGGTGCGGGTGGCGGCGTCAAATTGGCCATTGATAGGGCCGGTGTAATGGCCGGTTTTTTGCATTAAGATCTGCAGATCGGCGGCTACTCCAGCGAGGGGGATGAGATCGGCAGGATCGACGACTCCAAAAAAGAGATGGTGCATTTGTAATAATTCTTGCAGGCGGATAATGGGCGTGGGGTGATCGTCTACACGTAGATCAAGATAGCGATCGTTGTTGCCGCCGTAACCACCCGCTTCGCGCACGACGAGCACGGCAGCAGACTGGCGCCCGCGGCTGTCGCCACCAGCTGCCTGACCAGCGGCCAAAGCGGTCGCGAGCCAATCGGATAGTTCGCCGCGGCCCTGGCGCGCTTCCTCAAAAGCGGCAGCCATGGCTTCAACCGTGCCGGGGATCAAGATATTGCCCTGACAGGCGTAATGATCGCCCAGTTGATGACCGGCCCAATCGTGGCAACCTTTGCCAGTGAAACTGGCCGGCTGGCCATGGGCATCGACCATTCCGACCTGGCGCTGGTCACGGCCGTCGTCGGCTTCTGTCAGACGGGCAATGGTTTCGGCCGCGGAGAAGCCCTGCCCCATCAGATCCAGACCCTCTGGTCCATACTGCAGGTTGGCGTAAGACTGCGTGGCCACGGCCCCGGCTCCAGCCTTGGCCCAGGAAACAACAGAGCCCACAGCTAAGAACTTTGATTGTACGGCAACACCCCATTCCTGGCGTCCAGGGTCGTAGGCAACAATTGAAAATGTAGCGATGGGCGGCATGATTGATTTTCCTTCCGTGATTATGAGTCTTGATCTTCTGCTTGCGGCAGCGGCGGACATAAGGCGACTTCCAGGACCTCGTCCACGTGATCGACGAGCACGAATTTGATGTCCTGGCGCAGTTTCTTTGGGATTTCTTGCAGATCGCTCTTGTTCTTGCTGGGCAAGACGAAGGTGGCGATTCCGGCACGGCGAGCAGCCAGCGCCTTTTCGCGTACGCCACCAATGGGCAGCATACGGCCGCGAAGGGTAATCTCGCCGGTCATGCTCACATCGCGACGCACGGGGCGGTTGGTAAATGCAGATATCAAAGCCACGGTGAGGGAACTGCCGGCTGAGGGACCATCCTTGGGCACGGCGCCTTCGGGTACATGGATGTGAATATCAGTGCCTTCGAAGCGATCAAGGGGAATACCCAGCTTCTTGGCCTGGCTGCGGGTGTAAGTGAGAGCGGCCTGGGCGCTTTCCTGCATCACTTCACCGAGTTGACCGGTGAGGGTCAGCGAGCCTTTGCCGGGCATGAGGTTCACCTCAACAAACATGATTTCTCCGCCGGAAGCGGTCCAGGCCGCGCCGGTGGCCAGGCCAACTTCATCTTCGGCCAGCAGCATGTCATGCGTGAAGCGCGGCGGACCGAGGAGCTCTTCTATTTTTCGCGCGGTGACTCGTTTGGGATAGCGTTTGCCTTCTGCTACTTGTCGGGCAACTTTGCGGCACACGGAGGCAATTTCGCGTTCCAAATTGCGCACGCCGGCTTCCCGTGTGTAGAGGCGAATCAAGGCTTTCAGCCCTTCATCTTCTATACGCACGTTCTTACCTTCCAGACCATTCTGGGTCATCTGGCGCGGTACCAAGAACTGACGGCAGATCTCCAATTTCTCTTCTTCCAAATAGCTGGAAAAATCGATAACTTCCATGCGATCTAGAAGCGCGAGGGGAATAGTGTCCAAGAAATTGGCAGTGGTGATAAACAAGACCTGCGATAGATCATAGTCGGCGTCAAGATAGTGGTCGGCAAAACTGAAGTTCTGTTCCGGGTCCAGGACTTCCAGTAATGCTGCCGCGGGATCACCGCGAAAATCTAGGCCAAGTTTGTCGATTTCGTCAAGCATGAAGAGGGGATTGACAGTGCCGACGCGGCGCATAGCCTGGATGATGCGTCCGGGCATGGCGCCGATGTAGGTGCGCCGGTGGCCACGAATCTCGGCTTCATCGCGGACGCCGCCAAGGCTCATGCGCACGAATTCACGACCCAAGGCGGTGGCGATGGAACGGCCAAGTGAGGTCTTGCCAGTTCCAGGCGGTCCAACAAAACAGAGAATTGGCCCGCGCATATTGTCGGGGGCGATTTGGCGCACGGCGATGTACTCCAAGATGCGATCTTTGATCTTGTCCAGACCGTAATGATCGGCATCGAGGATCGCGGAGGCATGGGCAACATCGAGATTGTCTTTGGAACGCTCGCTCCAGGGCAGGTCGACGAGCCAATCAATATAGGTGCGGATGATGCCCACTTCGGGTGACATGGGAGGCATGGCATGCAAACGTTTTAGCTCACGGTCGGCACGCGCCCTGACCTCCGGGGGCAGATTTTTCTTTTCGATGCTTTCGCGCAGTTCATCCATTTCTTGCGAGAATATATCCACCTCGCCCAACTCACCCTGAATGACGCGCATCTGCTCGCGCAGGAAATATTCGCGCTGCGAACGATCAACCTCTTCCTGGACCTGGGAATGAATTTCGTCCTCCAGTTCGAGGACATTCAATTCTTTGGCCAAGATAAGACTCACCTTCTGCAGGCGTTCTGTTGTTTCGAAGGTCTCCAGCAACTCCTGCCTAGTTTGCAAAGACAGCGGAATGGTCGAGGCTACAAAATCTGCCAGCCATCCTGGTTGGTTCATATTTAAGGCAAAGGTATAGGCATCTTCGGGGATGTTGCGATTGAGGGTGACAACTTTTTCAAATAGGGTAAGCACAGCGCGCATCAGCGCTTCGGTATGATCTTGCCATTCTTGACCCTCACCTATGATGCGCGCACGGACGCGAATGTAGGGGTAAAGCTGGGTAAATTCAACCAATTCTACGCGCCGCCGGCCTTGGGCGAGGACACTGGTGGTTTCATCCGGCAAACGCAGGACACGTCCTGTTGATATCTCAGTGCCAATGACGTACATATCGTCGTAGTCTGGCTCTAATTCGTCGGCATCGTGCTGGGCGGCGACGATCAGATTCTCTTCATTGGCAGTGGCGGCTTTGACCGCCGCCAAGGATCGTTCACGCCCAACAAAAAGGGGCATCACCATCTGCGGGTAAAGTACGACGTCGCGAAGGGGCAAAAAGGGACACTCTATAAAACCGTCTTGGTCTTCTGTATCTTTTTCGTCGAAAATCTCTGATTCCATATCCGGAAAGGCAGACAGGAAATCAGGAATCTGTTCGAATCCAAAGTCATCTTCATCGTGCATTCAGAATTATCCTTAATTTGAGGTCAATTCTGATTTTAGTCTGTCCCATTGATTAAGCAAATCGCCTATAAATATGATTGATCCGCAGGCACAGATTAGGTCTGCGGAAGCTGCTTGGGTGAATGCTTGGCGTATACTCTCGGCAGGAGTGGCAGCGGTAAGGGCAGAAATGCCGCGTTCACGCGCCATTTGCAGCAAAGTGTCAGGGGAGGCAGCGCGGGGGTGATCGGCCGCGGTGAGAATAACGCCGGCTGCCAAGGGGAAAAGTAAGTCCATCATCTGGCTGATGGCCTTGTCTTCAGGGGCGCCAAAGATGAACCAAAGCTTGTCGTAGTCATAGTCATTGAGCAGAGCGGCTTTCAGTTTGGCCGCGGAATCTTCATTGTGGGCTGAGTCAACCAGGAATGTAGGGTTGGTGGGTGAGGAGTAGACGATCTGCAGACGGCCGTCCCAGCGCACAGTGGCCAGTCCCTGGAGAGCGGCGGCGAGGGTGATGGTTGGGAACTGATCTTTTATGGTGTCCAGAGCAGCCAGGGCAACGGCTCCATTTTCGAGCTGGTGATCGCCGGCGAGGGCAAGGCGGAAGGGGGTGCCGTCGGGTACGAAGGAACCTTCCGGGGAGCTAGTAATGAGAAGCTGCCCGCTTTGTCCCTCATGACGCCATTCTTTTCCTATTAAGGTCATGGAGCTGCCACGCTTGTTGGCCAAATCGCGCAAAACGGCGAGTGCTTCTGGCGGCTGTGGGGCGCAGACCAGGGGCACGCCAGACTTAATAATGCCTCCCTTCTCGAAGGCGATCTCGGCTATAGTGTCGCCGAGGAGGCCGGTATGATCAAGGCTAAGGCTGGTAATGACGGAAACGAGGGGCAGGAGGACATTGGTTGTATCAAGACGGCCGCCCAGACCCACCTCTACGACGGCGATGTTAACTTGCCGGTCGGCGAAATAGCGGAAAGCGACGGCGGTCATAATCTCGAACCAGGTCAGACCAGGGATGGCGTCGAAGTATTGTTCCAACAGCTGCATCAAGGCCACAAAATCGGGTTTGGGAATCCAACCCTTTTCGTTTGCGGGCGTGATGACGCGCACGCGCTCACGAACGTCGCGAAGATGGGGAGAGGTAAAGAGGCCTACGCGCAATCCGGCGGCACGCAAAACTGAGGCACATATGGCAGCCACTGACCCTTTGCCCTTGGTACCGGCAATGTGCAGGGAGGGATATGTAAGATGGGGATTGCCCACTAGTTCAAGCAGGCGGCGCGTTCGATTGGTATCAATCTTGCTGGCCTGGTAGCGTTCAGCCGGTTTTTCTTCAAAGTTGAGGGTGCTGTAGAGCAGATCCAATGCTTTCTGGTAGGCCTGTTCGGTGTTGGGATCGGTGTTAGTATGCATAATGGGGAATTGTAACTGAATAGTTAAGTAGTTAGGTAGTTTTTGCAGTTGAGTAGTCATTGGTCGGGTAGTCGAGGGGGTTTGGATAGGTGGGGTTGGATTTGGCAAGGGGGGGTTGGGGGGCTACACTTTTGGCGAGAAAAGGAGCGAAATCTTGTGGATACAGTTGTGATCATCCATTCCCGCCTGGCCAATACGGTCTGGCTTTATTTGCTAATCTTAGGCTTGTGGAGTTTGTGGCGAGCTATTCGAGGAGAGGGGCTAAGCGGCAATTTCTTGGGGGCGCTGGCGATTGGGCAGGTTTTGATTTATGTGCAGGCCGCCCTGGGCGGCATTCTTTTTCTTTCGGGACACAGCAGCGAACTGCTCAATCCGACAATGCATTATCTTTATGCCGGTTTTTCACTCGTGTTCATTCCATTCGCCTTTCTTTATTGGCTGCGGGGGGATGATTCCAATCGCGGGCAGTGGGTAATGAGCTTTGCGGTGCTTTTTCAGTTTGGCACAGTTTTTTACCGGTTTGGACCGTTTTCGCCTATTTGATCTGGAGCAAGTCTGCAAAAGGAATTTAGGGTTATGAAGACAAACTGCGAAGGGATTGATTAATGAGCGATATCGAAAAACTTTTGGGGGCCATGAGCTTAGAAGAAAAGATCGCCCTCCTGGGAGGCAGAGATGTGTGGCATACAGCGCCCATACCACGGGTAGGAATTCCGGCGATCAAAGTTTCTGATGGTCCCAACGGTGTACGCGGCGCGTCACGTGATCTGGGACCGCAGGCGGTGTGCCTGCCGGTGGGCACAGCCCTGGGAGCGACATGGAATGTGGACCTGGTGGAACGATTGGGAAAGCTGCTGGCCGAGGAAGTACGGCTGAAGAGCGCGCATATTCTCCTGGCACCGACGGTGAATATTCACCGCACGCCGGTAGCGGGTCGGAATTTCGAGTGTTTTGCGGAAGATCCCTATTTGAGCGGGAAACTGGCGACGGCGTATATTGACGGCTTACAGAATAATGGAGCGGGCGCCTGTATCAAGCATTTTGTCTGCAATGACCAGGAGTATGAGCGACACTCGATCAGCGTCGAGGTAGATGAACGTCCGCTGCATGAGATTTATCTGGAGCCGTTTCGGCTGGCGATTCGGGACGCCAAGCCTTGGGCGGTGATGTCGGCCTACAACCGCATCAACGGGGTGTTCGCCAGCGAGCATGATCCACTGCTAAAGGAAATCCTGAAGGGGGCGTGGGGCTTTGATGGGCTGGTGATGTCGGACTGGTTTGGCACGTATACGCCAGATGTCCCAGCCAGTGGTGTAGATTTGGAAATGCCGGGACCGGCTCGTTGGATGGCTGGCGAGCATGTGTTGAACGCTCTCGAGCAGGAGACGTTGGATTTTGATGCGCTTGACGACAAAGTGCGGCGGATATTGCGAACGGCACAGAAGGCGGGGGCGTTTGAGCAGCCGGTGATCGCGGCGGAACGAGGAGAGGACCGTTCTGATCAGCGCCGACTGACGCGAGAAGCGGCGCAAGAAACGATCGTCCTGCTTACCAATCGGGATATTCTGCCGCTGCACGACAAGGAGATAAAAACGATCGCCGTCATCGGCGAGCTGGCGCGCTGGCCCAATGTAATGGGCGGCGGCAGCTCACAGATCAATGCCCATCCGGTGGTCTCACCTTTCGAGGGCATTCGCAGCCGCGCGGGAGACGATATTGAGGTACTTTATGCGCCGGGCTGCTTCATGCGCAAGACTTATCCCGCGTTGGATCCGGCGACTTTGACGACCCGTGATGGGCAATCTGGTTTACGTATTCGCATTTTTGACAATCTAGATTTCAGCGGTGAAGCAGCATACGAGGCCCGGACCAGGCTGACCAGCTTTGCCTGGTTTGATAAGGCGGTGCCCAATGTCAACCAGGGGCGTTTTTGCGTGCGTTTATGCGGCTTGTTCAATCCTGTTGAGAGCGGCCGGCATACATTTAGTCTTTCCGGGATTGGAGAAAGCGAGCTCACTATTGATGGGGAGCTGGTTCTGGTGAGTAGGAGCGTTGATTTCGGCCAGGGACAGAAGATATATGAAATGGAGCTGCAGGCAGGCAATAGTATTATGATGCAGCTAGATTTCCGCTGGGAGGGAGAACCATTGTTCCGATCGTTCCATTTGGGCCATCTACCGCCCCAGCCTGACGATCTGATTGCCGATGCTTTGGCCATCGCTGAAAAGGCGGATGTGGTTGTTGTGCTGGCGGGATTGACGCATGAATGGGAAAGTGAAGGATTCGACCGGACAGATATGCGGCTGCCCAGCGGGCAAAATGAATTGATAGCGCAGACAGCGGCGGTGAATCCGAATACGATTGTGGTGCTCAATGCGGGTTCGGCGGTGGAGATGCCCTGGGTGAATGATGTGCGGGCGGTGGTTGAGCAGTGGTATAACGGGCAGGAATGCGGTCATGCGCTGGCTGATATTTTGTTCGGCGATGAAAATCCAAGCGGAAAGCTACCGACGACCTTCCCCAAACGATTGGCCGATAATCCAGCATACATCAATTATCCAGGTGAGAATGGCCAGGTTCATTATGGAGAAGGAATATTCGTAGGTTATCGCTACTATGATAAAAAGGATTTGGAGCCGCTCTTCCCCTTCGGCCATGGACTCTCCTATACTAAATTCGGCTATGACAATCTGCGACTTAGCGCTGAGCGGATTACAAGCGCGGGTAAACTGCTTATTTCTTGTGATGTTAGCAATATTGGGCAGCGCGCGGGAAAAGAGATCGTGCAGTTGTATGTCGCCGATCGTGATTCTAGTCTGGCCCGTCCGCAGAAAGAGTTAAAAGCTTTCACCAAGGTGGGTTTAGACGTAGGTGAAAGTAAAACAGTGACTTTTGAACTCGATGAGGAAGCTTTCTGGTTCTACGATGCGGCTCAGGGGGGCTGGCGTACGGAGGCCGGTGAATTCGAAATTCTGATTGGGGCATCAAGCCGGGACCTGCGACTGCGGGGATTGGTTACTTTGGTTGAAGGTTCCTCGATTGGTCCAATTTAGGAAAATTGGACCAATCGAGAGGTGTAGGCAAACGATGAAATTGGCTGCTGAAGGTATCAAGAAAAGCATTTCGATATTTTGGGATGATTCCATTCTACTACTTCTTCTAAACTTTGTTTGCTTCTTGACTGTACTGCCGGCCTTGTTGTTTTACACGATAACAGGGTCAAACGTGTCTGTCGTAACAGCAGTTCTTAATTCTCTATTGTTTTTACCGCTGGTGTTTTTTTTATTTGCGCTATCAGCCGTGCTTTATGATGGCCGGCAGGATATGGTAATAAGCTTTAGGACGACTTTCCGTCACTTGCGCAAGAGGTGGAAACAAGCCTTGATTTTCGGCGTATTCAACCTATTTTTTGCGCTGCTGGTTGGTTGGAATCTTACATTTTACGGTCAATTTGAAGCGGCTTGGGCGGGCGTGTTTCAGTGGCTGTTTATATCAATTTCCTTGGTGTGGGTCACACTGCAGTTGGTGATGCTGCCCTTGTATCCTCGCCTGGAGGAGCCAAACTTCAGAACGGCACTGCGAAATGCCGTGGCCATTACCGGGCGTTATCCTGTCCCGGTGTTGGTCCTGGTGGTCTGCACGGCGGCGCTTCTGCTGTTGACATATAGATTACAGGCGCTGGGTGCTCTTTTTACTTTTGTACTGATATGTGCCTTAGCGGAAGGCATTGTAGGCGAAATTGTTAATGCTGATATAGAACCTCCGCTCTAAATCACCCATCAAACCGTCTGGCCTGTACCCCTATAAGCACAGGGTTAAGTAAGAGTCGCTCTAAGCCTGTCATGCTTGCGCATGAGGCATCCATTCCCTTGAGTACGAACATAGATTACCGCCTGCGCGGCAAGGACAATTCACCGAAACCTGCTAACTACCTAATAGCCGTGCCTAAAGGCAGCAGTTTTTGACAAACTATTAACATTGTGTAAGAATGTAACCGGTTACGTAACCGGTTACAAGTCTATGAAAAAGCGATCTTCTTCTATCACGATTCGAGATGTTGCCCGCAAGGCCGGTGTTTCTGTAGCCACCGTCAGCCGTCACATCAACCAAAGTGCCCCCGTATCAGAACAGCTAGCCGACCGTATACAAGAAGTGATGAACGATCTTGATTTCGTTCCAACCGCTGCGGCCCGTCATTTGGCGACTAACCGAAAGAATGCCATTGGCCTTTTATTGACCAACATGCATGACAACCAGTTTTTTACACCTCTGATGGCTGGCATTGAAGATGTCGTGAGTGAACATGGTTTCAACTTGCTCATCGCTTCACGCAGCAATGAGCCGCAAAGTGATTTTGAGGCCCGGCTAGGTGTTCATAATACCGACGGTATGCTGGCGTTCGCCGATAGTTTGAATGATGAGCAAATAGCCCTGCTCTACCGCCGGCAGCATCCAATAGTCTTGATCCATAAAACGCCGGCAAAAGGCCTAGACATCCCTTTCGTCACCGTGGAAAACAAGGCCGCCACGCACGAGCTTGTCAGCCACTTGATAGCGGTACATGATTGCCGGCGCATACTGTTTATGCGTGGACCAGAAGAGCAAGAAGATTCATACTGGCGTGAAATTGGCTATAAAAGCGCTTTGGCGGAGCACGGAATCGTCTATGACGAGGCACTATCTATTTGTGGCTTTTTTGATCGTGATATTGCTCATGATGCCTTGCTTTCTTTTCTGGCTGATGCGGATCATGCGCCATTTGATGCGATATTTACTGGAGATGATGAGGCAGCTATCGGCGTTTATGAAGCGCTGTCTGAGACTGGGCTTCGAATCCCAGAGGATGTCAAGGTCGTAGGCTTTGACGACTCTAGCCTGGCCCCTTTTCTCACACCACCGTTGACCACAGTGCGCGCGCCGACTGAAGAGGTCGGCCGTTCTGCTGCCCAGCAGCTATTCCATTTATTAGAGGGCAAATCCGTCCAACCCGAAATCATTCATCGCACAGAGATCGTAATTCGTCGTTCTTGTGGATGTGAAGATCACAATGGTCACAAATAGAAGGAGGTGATGCACTTAGAGAGACGCGACTCATTGCTGTTAATCGTTTTTTATTTTGTTTAGATCTAGGAGAGAAGACAATGCGTAAATCGCACTATATGGTCCTCGTATTGGTAATAGTATTTAGCATGTTCCTGGTAGCATGCGGTGGCGGCGAAGAAGCTGCGCCGGCAGAAGAAGCCGCGCCGGCAGAAGAAGCCGCGCCGGCAGAAGAAGCCGCGCCGGCAGAAGAAGCTGCGCCAGCAGAAGAAGCTGCGCCAGCGGAAGAGGCAGAGGCGCCCGCCGAAGAAGAAGCTGAAGCACCGGCAGAAGAAGAAGCCATGGGCGACAAAGTTCAGATTCGTTGGTTCTGCTGCCTGGGCACCGGTGATGATCCTGTACAGATCCCTGTTGAGGAAGAAGTTGTCGCTGAGTTTAACGCTTCTCAGGATCAAATCGAGCTCGTATTGGAGGTTGTTCCCTTCGACGCAGCAAGAGATACACTATCCACACAAATCGCCTCCGGCAATGGCCCGGACATCGTCGGTCCCGTAGGATGGGGTGGTTCGAACGATTACTTTGGCCAATGGCTGGATATTGCGCCCATGATGGAATCCTCTGGTTTCGATACTTCCGTCTTTGACCCAGAACTGATTAAGTTCTACCAGACAGAAGAAGGCCAGGTCGGCCTGCCCTTCGCGGTATTCCCCGGCGCCATATATTTCATCCCCGAAATGTTTGACGAAGCTGGATTGGCTTACCCGCCGCAGACTTATGGCGAACAGTACGAGCTTAACGGCGAAATGGTTGATTGGAACTGGGAAACCGTCACCGAGGTTGCCAAGCTTCTGACCGTAGATATCAATGGCGTTAACGCCACGGAAGACGGTTTTGACGCTACCCAAATCGTGCAGGTTGGCTATGAACCGCAGTGGCAGTCCACCCAGTCTGTAGGTACATTTTATGGCGGCGCTGAGAAGCTTTATACCGGTGAAGAGGGTTCTTATGAAATAACCATCCCAGACAGCTGGAAGGATGCCTTCAAGTGGTGGTATGAAGGCATGTGGGGCGAACAACCCTACATCGCCACAGGCCCGCTTGCTGCAGCTCCTGAATTCGGCAACGGCAATCCCTTAAATTCTGGTAAAGCGGCCATGGGTTTAACCCAAACCTGGATGACCTGCTGTCTGGGTGAGCTGCGAGATGCCGGCGTGGAATTCCAAATGGGTATCCAGCCGCTGGGCGCCGACGGTGAAGTCAACGGCCGAATCGATGCTGATACCTTCCGTATTTGGCAAGGCACAGCCCATCCCGAAGAAGCTTTCGAGGCAATGAGCTACTTGATTGGTACCGGTGGCGACAAACTGCTGCCTCTCTATGGTGCTATGCCTGCTATCGCAGATAAAACAGAAGCTTTCTTTGAAGTAAAATCAGAGGAATACCCGTTTGTATCTCCGGAAAGCTGGGATATCTTTGTGCAGGGCCTGGCGTATCCCGACACCCCCAGTTCGGAACAATACCTGCCCAACTCGGTAGAGGCAAATGCCCGGTTTGCTACTTTTGGCGACCTGCTTAAGAATACGGAAGATCTCGATGTCGATGCTGAAATAGCCAAACTTGAAGAAGATCTCAATGTAATCTTGAACAAATAGTAAATCGCATTGATGATTGATTGAAAGAGGGCGGGCCGGGTGTAATTCCGGCCTGCCCACCTTCAAAGAAGACAACACCGGTAATTGCTCACCGACGAAGAATGACAACCGTAGCGCATTTTGGTAAATTGCCTGTTGATTTGCCAAATCGATTAACGAAGGAGGAAAGAACATGTTTGAAGAACTGAATCGTGGCTTCACGATACCTTCTCCCAAAGCATACCGGGAGATGAGCTCCAATAAGCGGCGTGAAATGCGTGACGGTTTATTGTATATCTCCCCGTGGTTGATTGGCTTTCTGATATTCACATTGTTACCAATGATTGCCAGCCTTTACTTCAGTATTACCAATATATCCATCACGGATGGTATTTTTAGCAGCCCTGAATTTGTGGGGTTAGATAATTACGTCCAATTATTTAGTGATCCACAAATCTGGACTGGGGGTGGTAGCGGTACATCTGGTTCTCTATGGATCACGGTCAAATATGGGCTGATTGCCTTGCCGGTAGGTCTCTTGCTGCCTTTATTCATTGCCGTATTAATGAACAGCCCAAATCTAAAGGGCAGTAACTTTTTCCGCTCTGCATTCTATTTACCCTATATCATTCCCTTTGTGGCTGCGATTTTTCTGTGGGGCGGCATGCTCAATCCAGAAACAGGTTGGATCAACCGCTTCTTGCTTTACGCGGGTTTGCCCAAGGAAATATTACCCACCTGGGCCAATTCCACATTTTGGGTATATCCGACTTATGTCTTAATGGGCATATGGGGCATTGGCAATGCGATGCTCATTTTCCTGGCCGGCCTGCAGGGCGTGCCCACCTCACTTTATGATGCGGCAAAAGTCGATGGTGCTGGTGCTTGGAAGACATTTTGGAATGTCACCTTCCCAATGATTTCACCTGTCGTTTTCTATAATCTGGTATTGGGCATCGTTTTTCTCTTCCAATTCTTCCTGGTACCTCTGGTCGTTAATAACGGCACGGGGCGTCCGGGCGGAGCGACGATGTTCTTCAATCTCTATTTGTATAAGACGTTCTTTACTTTTCAAAATATGTCTTATGGGGCGGCAATGGCCTGGCTCTTGTTTGCCATCATTCTTGTCGTCACCGTAGTCTTGTTTAGCACGGCCAAACGCTGGGTGTACTATGCCGGAGAAGGCCGGTCTTAAGGGGGGCTCTTTTTATGAACTATCGATTCACCTTTAGAACCGTGCTCGTTACTGGATTTGTGATATTCATATTGCTTTTGTTTCTCTCACCATTTGCATTTATGGTTTCTACGTCGCTGAAAACACCGGAGCAGATTACGGTCCTAGGGGCACCCATCTGGCCAGCTAGAGCGGCGAGTTTTGAATATAACGGCGAGGTGATGGAAGCCTATACCGTGCCCATGAATACGTGTCAAGGCAGTGAGAATGATAATTCAGAAGGTTCTTTGTTGCTTATTAAGAAGGGCCGGCAGGAAAGCACTTTTGCTGATCCGAATGATCTAGGTCGCGGCGAATTCCTATGTGCGGTATCGTGGCGGGCATTAGAACGACCGTGGCAGTTTGCACCATACTGGGACAATTACGTGCAAGCGTGGAATTTGATTGATTTCCCGCAGCTGATGTGGAATACCACATTCTATGCGCTCGCCAGTACAGTTGGCGTCTTGTTTTCCTGTACGCTGGTGGCCTATGGCTTCTCACGCTTTGATTTTCCCGGACGAGATTTCTTGTTTGTGGTGCTGATTGCTACCATCTTTTTACCCGTGTTTGTAACTGTGATTCCAACTTATGCATTCTTCCAAAGAATTGGCTGGGTTGGGACGTGGCTGCCATTGATCGTGCCCACGTTTTTTGCGAATGCTTTTGATACATTTTTGCTGCGGCAGTATTTTATGACCATCCCCCGGGAGATGGATGAGGCGGCAATGATTGATGGCGCCGGTCGTTTTCGGGTTTTGTGGTCTGTTATTTTGCCGCAGTCGTACCCGGTCCTTCTGGCAATCGTCGTCTTCCATATCGTCTATGCCTGGAATGATTACTTCGGGCCTTTGATTTACCTCTCCACAAGTCGAGACAAATGGCCGATTTCAGTGGCTTTATCAACTTTTAATGGGATTTATGGTGATAGTCCACAGCTGATTCAAGCAGGAGCGATGATGGCTATTGTTGCCCCTTTGATTCTTTTCATCCTTGCCCAGCGTGTCTTTGTGCGCGGTATTGTGATTACCGGGGTAGATAAGTAGGGCGTTTTAGCTAGCTAGCGGTAGAAACCCGGTCCTAAAAAAACCGGGTTTCTACGTTTAATGAGGAAGGGGAAAAACCATGCGCTACTTCCTAGGCGCGGATGTCGGTAGTACCAAGACTCACATGGCGGTGGCTGACGAAAATGGGCAAGTTATTGCTTTTGCCCATTCCGGGGCAGGCAACCACCAGAGCGTTGGCTATGACGGTATGCTGCGCTCGCTGCGGGATGGGCTGCAGCAGCTTTTGATCAGCGGCGAGTTCACAATCGATGATTTGGCCGGGGCTGGCTTTGGCGTAGCTGGCTATGATTGGCCATCTGATATGGCACCCCTGACGTCGGTGATCGACCAACTTAACCTCCCCTGCCCTTATGAGATGGTAAACGATGCAATGCCTGCTTTGCTGGCCTGCGCACGTGGAGGATGGGGCATAGCGCTCGTTTCCGGAACGGGCTGCAACTGCCGTGGCAGAGACCCGGATCACAAACGCAAAGGTATTGTCACCGGTTTTGGTGTTATGACCGGCGAAGGGGCTGGAGCCACGGAATTGGTCTGGCGGGCGATGATGCATGTGTCCTACGAGTGGATCAGGCGTGGCCCGCAGACAGCCCTCACGCCTGCATTGATCGAATACGCTGGGGCCAAGGATCTCGGCAATCTTGTCGAAGGGTACTGCCAGGGAACCAATAATATTAGCGCTCAGGTGGCTCCAATAATTTTCGACGTGGCCAGGCAGGGTGATCCGGTGGCCCTCGAGGTGGTTCGATGGGCTGGCCTGGAATTGGGAGAATTGGCGAATGCTGTTATTCGGCAGTTGGATATTGCCGATCTGGACTTTGACGTGGTCCTGGCGGGCAGTATGTTTGGCGGCGGTGCGCTGTTGACGGAGCCAATGTGGGAGACGATCACGGCGCTTGCCCCGCGGGCGAAGATGGTGGCCATGAATGCTCCCCCGGTGGCAGGTTCCATCATTCTAGGCATGGAGCAGGTCGGCCTACGAAGTACGGCCGTAATTCGCCAACATGTGAGCAGCTCGCTGCAAAATATACAACAGAAAGAAGCGGATGTGGTCCGGGAATAAGTCAATCTTGATGAAAACCGGGTTTTTATTCCTGGCTGTATTGATTGCTAATCTGTTGGCAGCATGTTCGCCAGAGGAGCCGGCTGCACCCACCTCCCAACCGCTAGCTGCAGATCCCACTGTAGAACCTCCTATGACAGAAACCCAATTTCGCGTGATCGCCTACGCTACGGCCAGCATTGTGCCGGAGGCGATCCCTTATGATCGGCTAACTCATATCAACTATTCGTTTTTGATTCCCAATGGGGATGGCAGCTTCGCCCATTTTGGCAATAGCTGGAAGCTGGTGAATATCGTTGACCAGGCACATGAACGGGGCGTGCAGGTGCTGATCTCAGTCGGCGGTTGGGGCTGGGATGAACAATTTGAAACGATGGCTGCCGATCCCTCTTCTCGTGCTGCATTCGTCGCCAATTTGGACGCATTTGTGCAGCAATATGATTTGGATGGCGCGGACATCGATTGGGAATACCCGCAGCAGGGCGCATCGGCGCAGAACTTTCTCTTGTTGATCCAGGAGCTGCGCCAGGTGATGCCGGACAAGCTGCTGACCACAGCCGTGGTCAGTCATGGCACAAACGGCGAAGGGGTGCCAAGCGAGACATTTGAGTTGTTCGACTTCGTCAATGTGATGACCTATGAAGGGCCTGATCATGGCACCATGCAGCAGTTCCAGACTGGGATGGGTTATTGGCGGGAAAGAGGTCTAGAGCCAGCAAAGATGGTCTTGGGCATTCCATTTTATGCCGAACCGAACGAGGTTATTTACCGTAAGATCGTAGAAGCGGATCCGTCCGCAGCTAATCGTGATCAGACAGAGTATCACGGCGCTGTGGTTCACTATAACGGGCGACCGACAGTCCAGGAGAAAACACAACTGGCCATGCAAGAGGCAGGCGGCATTATGTTTTGGACCCTGGAACATGATACGTTGGATGATCTTTCGTTGTTGAAGGCGATTGATGATGTCGTGAAGGGGTCGAGGTGAGTCAAAAAGGGGATGGATTCCCGCATGCGCGGGAATGACAGGACGGCGGGATGGATTGCCACAGCACGCCTTCGCGGGAGCAGGCTCAGCGTGGGAATGACAATCAGATTAAGTGGATTATGCATGACTTTATAAGCAGAGACGGATTGGGCCGAAAACGGGCTTGGTGGCTGTTGTTGGTGGTTTTGGTGGTTGGATTGGCTGCTTGTGCTGCGCAGGCCGTGAACGAAGCGCCAAGTGAGCCTTCCCCGGTTCCAGTTACGGCGCCTGCTCCGGCAGCCCCTGCGCCAGCGGCAGCAGGCGAGCTTACAGTGGATGTGGGAATGGCCATGGGGACAATTAACCCACTGGTTTATGGCGCCAACTATGGGCCCTGGTCAGGTGTTCCGGTCGAGGCTCTGGATGAATTGGAGCAATCAGGATTAAATCTGCTGCGTTTCCCTGGGGGCAACTGGGGCGACAATGATGTTGTGCGTGCCAATCATGTCGATTTGCTCAAGATTTATCGGGATCTGATCGATGCCAAACTGACGGTAAGCGTTAATCTGCGTGAAGGAACCCTGGAACAGGCGGTAGAGCTAATGCAGATGTTTGATGATAAGGATATGGATGTCGCCTTTTGGAGTATTGGCAACGAACCAAATCTCTTCGCGGCCAGGAATAATGAGGAACATTGGAATACAGAGTATTACAATGCGCGTTGGCGAGAATTTGCAGTAGCCATGAAGGCATATGATCCAGGTATCAAACTGGTGGGCCCGAATTTAAGTCAATTTACGGCCTACGAAACGCAAAACCCGAAGGATGAAGCGGGACGAGATTGGATGCGCGAGTTTTTGAAGGCCAACGGCGATATGGTGGACAATATTTCCTTCCATCGCTACCCGTTTGGCGGCAGCCCGAGCATTGAGGAGGTACGTCCGACCAGCGAAGAATGGGACGCGACCATCCCTTATCTACGCGAGATCATAAGCGAAGAAACGGGACGGGATATTCCAGTGAGCATCATGGAAGTCAATACGAACTGGTCGCACGCACAAGGGGGCGAGGGAACACCCGATTCCCATTTCAATGCTATTTGGTGGGCTGATTCTCTGGGTCGAATTATCAATCAAGATGTGGATATGGTGGCTTTCTTTACCCTGTCACACAATGACGGCACCAGCTTACTTGGGCGGTCGGAGATGCGTCCGACGTTCTTCGTTTACAAGCTTTACCAACAATTCGGCAGCGAAAAGTTGTTTGCTGATTCAGGCGTCGAGAATGTATCTGTCTTCGCTGCACAGCGCCAGGATGGTGCGGTAACCTTGATCGTGGTCAATCGTGGCGATGAGGCAGTGTCGGTGCCCCTGAATATGGCCAATTATGCAGGCGGGGATACGGCTGAGCTGCATCGCTTTGATGTGGAGCATCAGGCGGAGAATATGGGTGATGTGGCCATCACAGATCTTGATCTGCCAGGCCAATCGATTTCGCTTTATATCCTGCCCGGCGCGCAAGAATAATCAGAATCGATTTTGCGGCCCATATTTTCAGGCATGCTTGAGATTTGTAATAGGAGAATAATGTGGAAAAGTTTATTGAAGAAAAATTGAATGAGTTGACATTAGAAGAAAAGGCTTCTCTGTTGGCAGGAGCTGATATGTGGCATTCGGTGGCTATAAAACGAGTGGGCATCCCGGCGCTGAAGGTTTCTGATGGCCCGAATGGGGCGCGGGGTCAGGATGGAAATACAGGTCCCTCAAGCGCTGCATTCCCGGTGGGTATGGCCATGGGCGCGACCTGGAATCCGGCCTTAATTAAAGAAGTGGGCGAAGCGTTGGCCGTGGAAACAAAGACCAAAGGGGCGCATGTGCTGCTGGCGCCCACGGTGAACATTCATCGTACGCCGAACGCGGGCCGCAACTTTGAATGTTTTTCGGAAGACCCTTATTTAAGCGGCACTCTGGCCACAGCTTACATCGAGGGGCTGCAAGAGAATGGCGTGGGGGCCTGTATCAAGCATTTTGTGGCCAACGACCAGGAATTCGAGCGCTTTTCGATCAGCTCAGAGGTCAAAGAACGGCCGCTGCATGAGATTTACCTGGAGCCTTTCCGGATCGCCATGCAAGCCAGGCCGTGGAGCATCATGAGCGCCTACAATCGAGTCAACGGTATCTATGCTAGCGAAAACGATGTGACTTTGGGCGACATCCTCAAGGATGGTTGGGAATTTGATGGGGCTGTAATCTCCGATTGGTACGGCACCTATTCCGAGGCCGTTCCAGGCGGATTTCTTGACCTGGAAATGCCCGGACCGGGGCGCTGGATGGATGCGGAAAAGATCGCTGCAGCCGTCGAAGCGGATGAACTGGAAGAGGCCCATATTGATGACAAAGTACGGCGGCTGCTGCGCCTGTTATATCGGGTAGATGCATTTGGGCAGCCGCAGCACTTCATGGAACAGGCTGTTGACCTGCCCCAACAGCGGCAGTTGATACGCCAGACGGCGGTCGAAGCGGCGGTGCTGCTAAAGAATGAGAATGAGCTGCTGCCGCTTGATCTGGATCAAATAAAGACGATCGCCGTCATCGGCGAGAATGCGCATTGGGCGCAGATCATGGGTGGCGGCAGCTCGCAGGTGAACCCGCATTATGTCGTTTCACCCTTGGAGGGGATTTGCAGTCGCGTGGGGGATGCGGCGGCGGTGCATTACGAAATTGGTACCCCGACATACAAGGAACCACCGCTGCTGGACCTGAATTGGTTGACGGCCATGGACGGGCGGAGCAAAGGGCTTACGCTTGAATACTTCGCCGGGTTGGAACTGGACGGTGATTTGCTGCACAAACAGGTTATCACCAAGACGGGGTTGGGCTGGTTCGGCTTTACCGACCCGTATGTGGATCCGGCCAATTTCTCTTGCCGGCTGAGCGCTACTCTACAGGTTCCGGAGGATAGAATCTACGAGTTTCACCTGTCAAGCGTTGGCCAAAGCCGGTTGATCCTGGACGGTACAATCCAGCTTGATCTATGGACGCGAGATACAAATACGACCGCGGGCTCGGTGGCTCTGGAACTTAATGCCGGTCAAAACTACCAGCTGCAAGTTGAATATGTAACCAGTCCGGAATCGAAATTTCGTGGTCTGCGGCTGAGCTGCCCGCCCTCCCTGCCCGACAATCCTATACAAGCTGCGGTTGACGCCGCGGCTGAGGCGGATGTGGCGATTATCGTTGCTGGGCTGAACAGCGGCTGGGAATCGGAAGGTTTTGACCGTCCTGATCTGGAGCTGGCAGGCCACCAAAACGAACTGATTGCCCGCGTGACGGAAGTGAATCCCAATACGGTGGTGGTGCTCAACAGCGGTTCGGCAGTGACGATGCCGTGGATAGACAAGGTCGACGCGGTGCTGCAGCAGTGGTACGCGGGCCAGGAGGCGGGCAATGCTCTGGCTGATGTCCTGTTCGGGGATCAGGCGCCGTCGGGCAAACTGCCAACGACTTTTCCAGTGCGCTACCAGGACAATCCGGCCTATATCAACTACCCTGGGCAGAATGGGAAGGTTGTTTATGGGGAAGGAATTTTTGTTGGGTACCGCTACTATGAGATGAAGGAGATTGAACCACTTTTTCCCTTTGGTCATGGGCTGTCCTATACGAAATTCGATTACAGCAATCTAAGGCTCAACGGAACTTCTTTTGGCCCGGAGGATGAGATTGTGGTCAGCGTGGATATCGGCAACAGTGGCAGCGCATCCGGTCAAGAAATTGTGCAGTTGTATGTGCGCGATTTGAAGTGCCGGCTGGTGCGGCCGATGCAGGAGTTGAAAGCATTTGCCAAGGTGGCGCTGGAGCCTGGAGAGAGTAAACGGGTCGATCTTAGGCTCACGCGCCAGTCAATGGCCTTTTATGATCCAGCGGTATCGGACTGGGTCACGGAAGCGGGTGAGTTTGAACTTCGCGCCGGTGCCTCGGCAAGGGATATTCGGGCAACGGCGATCCTTAGCTGGTTGGGCGATGTCGAGTCGGGTACGGGGCTGCATGTTGGGATGACCATTGAAGCTCTGCTGGCTTCTGACAAAGGATCTGCCGTTTTACTAGAGCATTTAGGCCAAGATTTTTTTGACCATCCACAATTAGAGATGGCAAAAACCATGACCCTGAGACAGATCGCGCCCTTTGCAAGCGGCCTGCTGACCAATGAAAAAATGACGGAAATCGAGAAAGCATTGCAAGCCAAATGAGAGGAGATATGAAGCAACATCTTGTGCTAATAATCATAAGTGGACTGCTGCTCGCTTTATCAGCAGCTTGCAGTTCCAATTTCCCTACACCAGACAGCGCGCCGGCAGAGATGGCGGCTGTGCTGGAAGCAACAGCGCAGCCAACTGAGATGGCTGTGGAAATGGCGCTTGAAGCTGAGGTAAGTGTCGCAGATAACGGTCTGTTGGCGCCGGCGGGGATCGAGAAAGAGACCTATTACGCCCCCTACCCGGTGACGATTGAACTGGATGGTGATTTGAGCGATTGGGAGGGCGTACCCAAGGTCACGATCCCGGACACCTCGGTGGTGCAGTGGGATACCACGTTGACTTTCGCAGCTGCGGCGGATGACGTTAGACTCTATATGATGGCTGATGTGCAAGATGACCAGATTATCAGCGGCGAACACGGGACAGATTACTGGAATGAAGACTCGGTCGAATTCTATGTCAATGCCGCGGGAGATTTGGAGCTCACGAGCTATGTCAACGGCGTCGCGCAAATCACTGTTCCACCGCTCAATATCGGCCGTCCCGTGGAAGAGGTTGTTTTCGGCGGTATTCAAAATGAGATGGCGGGCGCGGAAGCGATCGTGGTCGAAACGGAGTCAGGTTATGCCATCGAATTGGCGGTGCTTTTGCAGAATGATGTGTGGAACATCACCACTGATCATGGAAATGCGATTGGTTTTCAGGCACACCTTAACGGAGCGAATGAAGCGGATCGCAGCCAAAAGGCGATTTGGTCGGCGGCGGACATAGGTGACCAATCCTATTTAAATCCAAGTGTATTTGGGCAGCTTATCTTTTTTGAGGTTGGGCAGGAAGAGGTCGTGGTCAATGTACCGGACCCAACGCCGGTACCGACAATAGTGCCGGAAGATCTGAGTGCACCCTACCGCAATCCCGATCTACCAACGGCAGAGCGAACCGCCGATCTGCTGGCGCGGATGACGCTGGAAGAGAAGATTGGACAAATGACCTTGATCGAGAAGGGAAGCATCAACCCCAACGATATTGCGTCCCGCTTTATCGGCGGGCTGTTAAGCGGCGGCGGCGGTTCGCCGGAGAATAACAGCGCCGAAGGATGGGCAGAAATGGTGGATGGTTTCCAGCACTATGCTTTGCAAACGCGCTTGGGTATTCCGATGATTTATGGGGTTGACGCGGTACACGGACATGGCAATTTATATGGCGCGGTCGTCTTCCCACATAATATCGGGTTGGGCGCGGCCAATAATCCGGATCTGATGCAAGAAGTGGGGCGAGTGACGGCTCAAGAAATGATCGCGACCGGTATTTATTGGAATTATGGCCCAGCGGTTTCGGTACCTCAAGATATTCGCTGGGGGCGGACCTATGAAGGATACAGCGAAAATACGGAGCTGGTGTCCACATTGGCGGCAGCTTACCTGCAAGGAATGCAGGGGGATGATCTGGCGGCGGCGGACACGGTGCTGGGCACAGCGAAACATTTTGTAGGGGATGGAGGGACATCTTGGGGAAGTTCTACAACCAATGATTACCAGATCGACCAGGGTGTGACCGATGTGAGCGAAGAAACCCTGCGCGTGGTGCATCTGCCGCCTTATGCGGCGACAATTACTGCTGGGGCGCAAAATATCATGATCTCCTATTCCAGTTGGGATGGGCTGAAGATGCATGGCCAGGATTATTTGATCAATGATCTGTTGAAAGAGGAGATGGGTTTTGACGGATTCATCGTCTCCGATTGGGCAGGGATTGACCAGGTCGATGCAGATTATTATACGGCGGTGGTGAAGTCGAT
Organism: uncultured Chloroflexia bacterium; assembly: GCA_963807975.1. Lineage (GTDB taxonomy): Bacteria > Chloroflexota > Anaerolineae > Promineifilales > Promineifilaceae > JAACFF01. The sequence goes on from CAWEDV010000001.1 coordinate 1,058,717, forward strand.
CAATGCCGGCATTGATATGAATATGGTTCCGTACGATGCGAAGCAGTTTATCGATGCGCTTACCGAAGCGGTGCATAAGGGAGATGTTACCGAAGCGCGTATTGATGAGGCGGTCAGCCAAATTCTTAAGGTGAAGTTCGATATGGGTTTGTTTGAACATCCCTTTTCAGATGCAAATCTAACAAAAGAGGTTGGCTCCGAAGAACATCGCGCCGTGGCCCGCGAAGCGGTGGTTCAATCGCAGGTGCTGCTGAGGAATGAAAATGAGCTGCTGCCGCTGGCCACGGATATGCCGAAACTGTATGTCGCCGGAGCCGCGGCAGATGATATCGGCATCCAGTCCGGTGGTTGGACGATTGAGTGGCAGGGCAAAAAGGGCGCTATCACGCCGGGCACAACGATTCTGCAAGGGATACAAAACGTAGTTTCGCCGGATACGGAGATCATTTACGACAAGTTCGCCCAATTTGGCGACGTAAACAGTGAGGAACCGATCACCTGCCTGGGCATCGTCGGCGAGGAACCATATGCTGAAGGACAGGGGGACAGCGCCACATTGACGCTGCCGGTGAATGAACTGCGCACCGTGAAGCGCCTGGTCGATAGCTGCGATCAAGTAGCCGTTGTCTTGGTGTCGGGACGGCCGTTAATTATTGCCGAGTATATCGACGACTGGGATGCGCTGGTCGCGGCCTGGCTGCCGGGTACGGAAGGGCAAGGGGTGGCTGATGTCTTGTTTGGCGAACGGCCGTTCACAGGCAAGACGGCTTATACCTGGCCAAACCGCGTAGAACAGCTGCCGCTTGATTTCACTAATTTGAGTGAGGAAGCGATCCTATTTCCCTATGGTTTTGGCTTGGAATAGCTGAGGAGATTGCCCGATGCGATATGGATACTTTGATGATGATGCCAAAGAATATGTGATCACCCGGCCCGATACACCGCAGTCCTGGAGCAATTATCTGGGATCGACGGAATATGGAGCGGTGATCACCAACAATGCCGGCGGGTATGGCTTCTATAAGTCGGGGGCACAAGGGCGTTTCTTACGTCTGAACTTCAACAGCATCCCAATGGACCAGCCGGGGCGTTACTTCTATTTGCGTGACAATAACAACGGCGATTATTGGTCGGCAAGCTGGCAGCCAACAGGAAAATCGTTGGATAAATACCAATCTACCTGCCGCCATGGAACGGCATATACGGTTATCGAATCGGAATACGCGGGCATTGCCACGGAGACGACCTATTTCGTGCCTCTGGGGCAGGCCTTTGAGTATTGGCGTTTGAAAGTACGAAATGACAGCGATCAAAAGCGCGAGATCTCACTTTTCTCCTTCTGTGAATTTACCAATCAGTGGGTCACCTTCCAGGATCGGGTTAATCTGCAGTACTCGCTTTTCATCGTGCGCGGTGAATTAGCAGAGGGGATGCTGCGCATCGCCATTCATGACAATCTGACCGCCACCGATGAAGCGGAGCTGATGAATGATCATGCCAATCACAGTTGGATGGCTTTAATCGGGGCACCCCTGGACGGCTACGATACGAGCCGGGATGCCTTTCTCGGCCCTTACCGCAGCTATCACAATCCTCTGGTCGTCGAACAAGGCGTATGCAGCAACAGTGATGCCTATGGGGACAATGCCTGTGGAACGATGCAAACAAACCTGGTGCTGGAGCCGGGTGAATCTAAAGAGATCTTGGTCATGCTGGGTATCGGCGACGCACGTGTGGTGGGCAAGAACACGGTGGCAGAGTACGGCTCTCTGGAAAGAGCGGAAATGGAGCTGCAGAAGTTAAAGGATAACTGGCATGCCAAACTGGGCAGCCTCATCGTGGAAACGCCAGATGAGGATTTCAACCATACGGTCAATGTGTGGGGTCTTTACAACTGCTTGATCACCTTCGCCTGGTCGCGGGCCGCAAGTCTTGTTTATAACGGTGAGCGTGATGGCCTTGGCTTTCGGGATACGGTACAGGATATATTGGGCGTTGCGGCAGCCATTCTGGATGAGGCCCAAGCCCGGCTGGAGCTAATGCTAACCGGTCAAGTGGCCAATGGTGGGGCAATTCCAGTTATTAAGCCTTTCGATCACCATCCAGGTCATGAAGAAGCACCGGGGTTGGCCGAATACCGGTCAGATGACTGCCTTTGGTTCTTCAACACAGTCCCCGTGCTGGTGGCCGAAACGGGCGACCTTGGTTTTTATCACAAGGTGCTGCCTTTTGCGGACGAAGGAGAGGCAACGGTCTTGGGGCATTTGCGGCGCGCGCTGGAGTTTAATCTGGAACGCACGGGCATTAATGGGCTGCCCTGCGGGCTGTCAGCGGACTGGAATGATACCCTGCAGCTTGGATATCACGGCGAAAGCTTGTTCGTCGCGTTCCAATTACGCCTGGGGCTGAGCACGTATGCGGAGATTGCCAGTCTTCTTGATCTAGATCAAGAAGCTGAGTGGGCGCTGGCCGAGCGAGAGAAGCTGGATTCCAATATCCAGGCTGTGGCCTGGGATGGAGCGTGGTTTATATGGGCCATCGGCGATGACGGAACGGTCTATGGCACGCACGAATATGAGGAAGGGCAGGTGTATTTTAACACACAGGTCTGGTCGGTGATCAGTGGCTCAGCCTCTGGAGAGCAGGCAGAGCGCTGCATGGAGACGGTGCAGGAAAAATTGGCTACGCCCTACGGACTTATGCTCTGCGCACCGCCATTGATCAAGACGTCGATCGAGGTGATGCGGGCGGTGGTCTTTAACCCAGGCATCAAAGAGAATGCGGGTATCTTCAACCATACGCAGGGCTGGGGCGTCATGGCGGAGTGTATGCTGGGCAATGGCGATCGTGCTTACGAATATTTCCGGGCGGCCATGCCCGCGGCCTATAACGATCGGGCCGAGATACGTCAGATTGAGCCCTATGTGCAAGGTCAAACGACCTATTCTATCTATTCGCCTCGCCCAGGCAATGTGCGCACCTCCTGGCTCACCGGAGCTGCGGCTTGGTGCTACCACAGTGCCTCCCACTATATCCTGGGGCTACGTCCGGAGCTAGACGGGCTGCGCGTTGATCCCTGTGTTCCCAGTTCTTGGGAGGGCTATAAGGCGACACGTCGCTTCCGAGGGAGGACGGTCAATATTGTGGTCAAGAACCCTGAAGGCGTATGCCGTGGGGTGCGGAAGCTGATTCTGAATGGTGAAATTATCGATGGGAATCTTGTGCCAACGGATCGGATGCAAGCGCGTAATCAAGTGGAAGTTCTGTTGGGATAATAAGTAGATACGGGCCTTATCAAGCATCAGGACAATCAACCATGGATTACCAGCCACCCCCTTACCGGCCTCCGCGCTTTCAGCTAAAGTACAATAAGACCTTGGGTCTGATCCTCATATCGCCCTGGCTGATTGGTTTTGTGCTTTTTAAGCTGATTCCAATTATGGCCTCGTTGGCAATTTCCTTTACGGATTTCTATTTGATCACTCCCGAAGAGACGAACTTCGTCGGTCTGGAGAATTACAGCAGAATGCTGCAGGATGAAGCGGTAAGCTATCTGATGGCCGCAACTATCCGTACGGCGTTGACTACCATACCACTGCAACTTGCCGCCTCGACTCTTCTTGCCGCGCTGCTGAGCAGTCCGCGGTTAAAAGGGGCCATTTTAGCGCGCACCTTGTTTTTCCTGCCCAGCATCATCCCCAGCGTGGCCATTGTCTTCATGTGGTTCGGTTTTGCTGATCCCACCGTTGGATGGCTCAATCGTTTTATTTTGCCCGCCTTTGGTTTAACGGGCTTCAATGATCTCTATACAGATGCGGCCTTTTCGGTGTTGTTTGCTATCAGTTCTCTATGGGCCATTGGCCCAGGCATGCTGATTATGCTCGCGGCTATGCTGAGCATCTCAAAGGAGATACAAGAAGCGGCTCGTGTGGACGGGGCTGGGCCGCTGACACGGTTCTTTCGCATCACGCTGCCCATGGTAACGCCGGCGATATTCTTCACCTTAATCATCAATCTTGTTGCTGTCTTTGGCGGGGTTATTTTGCTCGATCGAGGTGATATCTTCCGCGGCAGCAGCTCACCCTTTGATGGCTATATCTCCTATTGGCTGTTTGACCAGTGGGAATTGGGCTACGCTGCCGCCCTGGCCTGGATTTTCTTCATCATTGTCATGATCGTCATCGTCGCCCTGTTCTCATCGTCACGCCGATGGGTCTATTATCCGGATAGAAACGTATGACCACTGAACAAGAATCATTCAAGAAGCGCTCGATATTGCCGCGCACCTATCTTAGTTTGCGCCAGTGGGAATTGATAGGCACCGGACTTTTCAACCTCATCGTCTTCTCTCTGCTGATCATCTACCTATTTCCCATGGTTTACATGGTGTCAACGTCGTTTATGAAGACAGGGCAGCTCCGCGATCGCAACGCCCCTCCTTACCCGGCTCCACAGCTCCGCTTTGAGTACGACGGCAAGGACCGGCTCATCTACACGGTACCTTTCGATCAGGGCGACCGTCAACTAGCCCTGGTCAAAACAGGTCGAACATCTAGCGAGTTCATCGATCCTGAGAACCCTGGTGCGGGCTTGGTTAGTTGGGAAGGCAACTGGCGCAGGCTGATTGGCGTCTATAAGTTCCAAATAACTCTGGAAAACTACGACTTGCTTTTGCGCGCCCTCCGTTTGCCACGAATGCTGCGTAATTCGTTGACATTGGCCCTGATCACCGAGCTTGGGGTGCTTTTGTCTTCCATTATCGTCGCATACGGATTTGCGCGCTTCCCTTTACCCGGTGGCGATATTCTCTTCTATGTCCTGATCGGCACCATTCTGATTCCGGAGAAAATTACGCTTATTCCCACCTACTTCATGTTCGTGCGTGTGCTGGGCTGGGATGGATCATGGCTGCCCCTAATCGTACCATTCTTCTTTGGCAACGCAGTTTTCATCTTTCTGCTTCGCCAAAACTTCAAGAGCATCCCCAAGGATCTGGATGAAGCGGCGATGATTGACGGTGCAGGTCCCATCCGCACCCTGTTTTCGGTGATCTTGCCCCAATCTTGGCCGGTAGTAATCACAGTCTCACTGCTGCACTTCTTCTACATGTGGAATGAAACACGCCAGGCGGCGCTTTACCTGAGCACCAGGCGCGATTTGGTCCCTGTCTCATTTGGCGTCCAGAATTTTCAATCTCTTGTGCCAACGCAGAATCAACTCCAGGCCAGCGCGCTGCTGATCATGATCGTTCCGGTCCTGGTACTTCTGTTTTCGCAACGATTCTTTATGCGCAATCTGGTCATTACCGGGGCGGAGGAGTAACTGGCAATGGGTTTCATACCGACAAAAAAGACGGTTGTCGCCCTCTGGACAGGCTGGATGTTAATCATGTTGGGCTACTTCATTTTTGTCCCCGCCCGTTTGAGGGTGGCGCGACCGGATCGAGCCCTGTCCTGGACGGCAGAGGAAACGACCGCCGGCAGCCAGCGGCACAAGGTCTATTTAAATGAGCCAACGCTCAACCGGCATGTTTCCTGGGATTCGGAGTTTTATCTGGCTATCGCCGTAGGTGGGTATGAGGATCCCAATATTCGCCGGGTCGGCGAATCCTTAGGCGTTTCGACGACAGGGGGTGGCTTCTGGCCTTTTGTGATCCCACAGACAGCGGGCGGAGAGCAAGAAGGAATCTCGCTCAGTTACGCCTTCTTTTCCTTTTATCCCTTTCTAATACGCATATTATCCTTGCCCTTGACTTTTCTAGCCCTAAATCCTATTGCCGCGGCGAGTATCGCGGGGGTGATCATATCTTTGCTGGGTGCTCTTGCGGCCTCATTGGCCATTTTTCAGTTGGGGCAGGATGAATTGGGTGATGAGGGTGGCCTGCGGGCAGCTTTCTACCTGCTGATATTTCCGAGCAGTTTCTTCCTGGCCGTGATCTACACAGAAGGGCTTTTCCTGGGTCTGGCCTTCTCATCGCTGCTGTTGATCCGACGTGGTCACCTCTTTTGGGCCGCGGTATTGGCGGTTTTGGCCACATTTACACGGGCGGTGGGGGTGGCGCTGGTTATCCCGCTGATTATGGCCTGGACGCGCAGCGGCAGTTGGATGGATCTTGATCTGGAATGGAGGCAGATTTATTACCGGGGCATTCCCTGGAAATCGTTGGGATGGGGGCTGATCATTATGTCACCCCTGATCGCTTTCACCATCTGGAAATTATCATATTTCGGGATGGCATTCAGCCGCGTCGAAGAGGAGTTTTTTGGTCGTGGTTTGCTGTCGCTTGGCTATTCAATTGTGGCCTGGCGGGACGCTTTCAATGCGCTGTTCGGGCCAAATCCACAGTCGGCGGCCTACCATTTTGTCGAGTTTGGGGCGATTGTCTTGGCCTTTACGGCGTGTATTGCAGGGCTGCGAAAGTACCCGGACCTAGCCTGGTTTGGCCTGCTGGTGGTCTTTCTCTCGTTTACCAGCGGTCCGGCACAAGGGATGCACCGTTATGTTCTCGCGGCGCCACCGGTGTGGCTGTTTTTGAGTAATCTCGGCCGTCGACCGGCTTTTGACCGGGTGTGGACGCTGGGCAGCATCCTGGTGATGGGGGTGATGGCGACGATGTTTATGTTTGATATGTGGGCGGGGTAGGAACAATCAACTGATAGCGGAAGAGAACGAGCGGTGATCAGCGCATGGTGATCTGTTAGGCGGGCTGGTCATGTTTTGATAGGTGGGCGAATGTGGTTAGATTGACTTGGCGGGTGTGGAGGGCCCGGATGATTTCGGGGTTGGTGAGGACCTCAAGTTCAGTTTCGCGTTGGGTGTTGTAGATGGTGGCGTCGAGCAGGTAGTCGTCGGAAAAGCCAGGATGGCACATTAACTCGACGGTGCCTTGGGAGGGAAAATATTCGATGATGTGCAGAAGATGTTCTTTGGTGGCCAACTCATCGTAGAAGGTCGCGTAGAAGCAATCGGGGAAGGGGGGAGATAATTCGGCCAGCAAACGGGGCACAAATTCGCGCACTTCATCAAAAAGGATCGAGGGTATGCCGATTGGATCTCCTCCTGGTTGGGCGGCCATCTGGCGAATGGCGCAGCCGTATTCAGCGGCTAGTTCGAGTATGGTGCGGAAAAGCTGTTCCGACCAGAATGCGGCATGGTGATGGGAATCAAGGTGGGTTGGCTTGCGGCCAGACAACTGCATGAATTTTTCGATCTGCGCCCGCCATTCGGCCTTGAGTTGGGCAGGATCAAGTTGATGCCGGTTTTCGAGGAAGGGAATGTATTTCAAAAATCGGCCGTTTTCGTCAACAAGGGTTCGTATTTGATCAGGCGGCAGCAGAGGGCTGCCTGAGGTCAAGACCAGGTGGGTGCCGAGGCCCAGCTCGGGGGTTTCCTCTAAGGCCAGTGCCAGATCATCTGCGATGTTGGCAAAGTTCATGAGGCAGGTGGTAGAAGTGACAATACCCCTGCTGTGTGCCTCGCGGATACCACGCGATACGCCGGTGCTACGGCCGTAATCATCAGCATTAACAATCAACTTGACGGCCATGAACTCTCCTCCAACTGCGCAGCGACAAGCTGCAGCCACTCTTGGGGCATTAGCTGCAGATCCCAAGAGAAGACTATCCCATCTGCGCCTCCGCGTCCATAAGCAACCAGGTTTGATTTTATCTGCTGCATTGATAGATTTGTTACACCTTCCATCTGCACTAGTTCCATGCCGGCCAAGAGACAGTCGACGCCGGCGCAGCGAGCACGGGCGACCTCTTCCTGAATGAACTGGGGCGTAACGCCGCGCAGGCGAAGCCCGCTGATTGACTCGGGTAGGGGCTGCTGCAGGGTGCGGGACAAATGATGTAGCGCTTCTCTTTCTTCCATGCCTAGGGCATCACACAGCCACTGGGAAAGATGACCCAATTCAAAGGGCAGGCCGGAAGGTCCCAACGTATGGCCGTAGGTCATGGGTTTAATCCAGTCGCCGAACTGATTCAATCCTGGCAGATCCTGGCCCACCATGTTGGTAAGTGAGGGGGAGAAGCTGTCCAGACCAACTGCCAAATCATGGCGGCGAATAAGGGCCGCTGTCCGGGCCACAAAAGTGTTAATGCTTGATTTCCTAAAGTGTAGAAACTGCCGGACAAGCTGTAAATCGACGAGCTCCGGTTCTGGACGATCAGGGCTGAACAAGAGGGACAGCAAAGCAAGTACCTTTGGGGCCGAGCTGCACAGTCCAGTCAAAACGTCCTGCACCTGGGTCAGGTCCAATCCCTGCTCAGCTGCGGCGGCGTGACAATCGGGACAGAAGCAGGCCAGATGGGCAGTGGGATCGGCAGCGGGCGAGGGAAAGCGAATACGATCGAGGAAGATGCCGTCATAGAGCCCTGCACTAAGGATTTCAGCGAGATGGGCGGCAGCGGCTTCTTGCACGGAAGGCTGGTTGGGGCAGACGAAGGTAAATTCAGGAAGGCCCCGAAAACCCGGAACTGGCTCTCCGTTGAGGCCAATTGTTTGCCACTCCCTGCGGGGCACAAAGCAACCATCACCGGTTAACAATGGATGCCAGCGATACAGTTTGGCCCCATGCCGCTCGGCTTCCTCACGGCATATTTGAATTAAATGCTGGGCAGCTTCCCAACCTATCAGCAGGAGAGATATGGGCAGCAGATCCATTGTTTGGCGCAGTTTGCCGGCTACGCGCTGCTGCACTTGCGGGGAAGTGCCTGGATTGGACTCTAGATATTGAACGGCCAAGGTGGTCATGCTCACTCCGCAGCCCCGGTTGTGCTTTGTCCGGTCGCAGCCGGCAGTAGTTCGAGCGCCTTGTGAACAACCTGTTGGTCTAGATGGAACTTGGCAGCAATGGCGGTGGCGATATCACCGTCGATGATTGTGTCGAAACGGCGCCCGTCTTCGAAACGGGAAAACTGGGCCGGAATCTCGACGCTGTTGAAGCGCCACATCTGTTCGTTGAGAATCTTGTGCACGATAACGCGCTGCAGGAAATGGCCGTGTGGGCCATAGTCGGCGGTTGTGGCCTGACGATAGCGATCGAGGGTCACGGGTCGGTCGATGAGGGTGAAGGCGTATTCGTTCGGATGAGGACGGCGTTCAATCTGGTAACATCCGTCACCTAGAGGATCGATCGAATAGCGGTGAAAGGGGGTATCCTTTTGAGCGATCACCTCAGGGTTGAGGGGAAGCACGCCATAAATGGGAAAGCCAACATCAACTATCCATTTTTGTCCATCCAGGAGCAGGATAACGGCTGTATGGCAGCCAATGGAATCCTGCATATCGTTTATGGTCAGGTATCCTTCATAGCCCAACCCATTGAGCAGAGCACTGAAAGCAAAATTACTCTCGAAGCAGGTGCCGCCTCCGCCCATGCGCAAGTGATCGTTCCAAAAGATGTCGGGCCAGCGGGGGCGGTTCTCTAGTTGATCACAATCAGCGCGCCTGACGATGCGGGAAGCGCTTTCCCAGGGAACAATGCGTACAAAAGCAGCGACGAGCTGTTCAAGATGCTGGTGATCCGGCTTTCCGTGGGTGACTTGCAAATGGTTTAGAACGGCGCACTGTAATTCTTTGTAGAGTTTTGGAGCGAACATAGTGCAGAATTATAGTCGCCTGAATAAAAGCTGCCAGATTAAGAATTACTCTTGGAAGCTGGCGGGAATAAATTGTCTATGTGTCGCCAAACCGGCGGTAAAAAGCCTTGCTCCTCACTTGGGCAAGGGTTAGAATGCCCCCGCAGAGGACAGCGACTAGGCTGTCTCATAGGACTACTCATTGATCGAGCCTTTTGACGAGGCGGAACCGGTCGAGCCAATTGGCGACCGGGAGCCAGCCCCATCCGTTCAGCCCGACGGCGCAGAGCCCGAAGAGGAACAAACAATCGTCCAGGCCGCGGCCATACTGGCTGCAGGTAATGTCGCCAGCCGCCTGCTTGGCCTGGCTCGCCAGACCGTAAAAGCCAATCTCTTTGGTGCGTCCGGTTTGTTGAGCGCATTCGAGGTGGCGGCCTTTGTTCCGGTGTCGCTTTATGAATTGATCATAGGGGGAATGGTTAATGCAGCGCTTGTGCCGGTTTTTAGCGACTACGCCTCCAAGGAAAGACGGGATGAACTCTGGGGTGTGTTGAGCACGGTCTTAAGCGTGGCAACGATTGTCCTGCTGCTGGTGGTGGCTTTAGTCATGGCTCTGGCACCGCAGATCGCCTGGTTGGTCGGGGCCAATGAATTTGACAATCCGGCGCTAACGGAGATGGCGATACGATTGATGCGTATGGCTACGCCAGCGATCCTATTCCTGGGCGTCGCCAGCGTACTCACTGGTGCACTTTTTGCCCTGAAACGCTTCAGTGTGCCAGCTTTTATCGGCGCGATTTTCAACGGCACGATTGTGGCCGTGGCTTTGCTTCGTCCGGATCATATCGACAGCCTGGTCTGGGGTATGCTGCTGGGTTCACTCTTGCAGACCGTGGTGCAGCTTTGGGCTCTGCGCGATGCGCGACTACGCTGGCGGTTTGACTGGCGGCATCCGGCGGTACGGCGCATTTTGGCCTTGTACACACCGATTGTGGCCGGATTGGTGATTAACCAACTGGCGATTGCATTGAGCTACAATTTGGCGACGCGTACCGGGGACCAGAGTATTTCTTATATGCGCTTCGCGACCACCTTATACCAGTTTCCTTTAGGCTTGGTGGTGACGGCGCTCTCGGTGGCTACGCTGCCTACGCTGGCCCGGCAAGCCGAAGGTCATCTGACGGAGTTTAAAGAAACTTTGTCGGAAGGGCTGCGCCTGGTGATCACTTTGACTCTGCCAGCTACGGCGGGATTGTTCGCTCTGGCGGTGCCGATTGTGGCGCTGCTGTTTGAGCATGGGGAGTTCACAACGCAAGATACGGAAACAACAGCGCTGGTACTGCGCGTTTATCTTTTTGGACTGCCGTTCGCAGCGGTGGACCAGATGCTGGTGTATTCGTCGTATGCGCGAAAAGACACGATGCGGCCTGCTTTGGTGGGCGTGATCAGTATTGTGATTTACTCAATAACGGCGGTGGTGTTGTTACGGCCGTTGGGGCTCTTGAGCTTGATGGTGGCCGATGGGGTAAAGCATGTTGTACATACGTTGATGATGGTTTTCGTTATGCGCGATCAGATTGGTGATTTGCGCGGCTTTGGCATCAGCCGCACAATATTCAAGTCACTACTGGCCGCTCTGGCGACGGGGGCGGCTGCTTATTTTGCTGCTGAGTTGATTATGGATAGTCTGGCTATCGGCGGATTCGTTCAGACTTTGTTGGTGGTATTTATTGGGGGCGTGGCCGGGGTCGTGGTCTACACGGTGATGGTGTTTGTGCTAAATATCAGGGAGGCGAAGCGGCTGCCGCAGTTGTTGAAGGGTCGGTAGGAAGTCAGGATCAGGGACTGCCATGAAGATAAAGATTGGGATATAAATAGAGATTGGGATTGGGATTGGGATTGGAGTTTAGGGGGGCTCGAGATCGGATTGCTTGGAAAATGGTTGGTTTTGCAATAAACTTTATGTCAATCATAGCCATTATGAGCGCTCTGCATTATAATCATTTTTATCAACGGATTTTAAGCGGGAATATTTAGCAGAATCAGAGGAGTCTGTCATGCTTGTGGTATTATCCGACCTCCATTTTGAGGAAGAAGCAGCCAATCAAATCCTTGGCGACGGTAGCCACCCACCCCTAGAATTCCATCGCAATCTGCCGGCAAAACCCTATGAACTTTTATTCGCGCACCTGGCCAATGAAGCGCAGCGCAATGGTGCGCAGCGTTTAGACCTGGTCCTGGCTGGTGACATTTTTGATCTGCACCGCACTGGTCTCTGGTTCAGGGAAAATCCGGTTGGATCTCGTCCCTATGTAAGTACCAATGAGGTAAGTGCGGAGCTGGAAGCGCTGCTGCTGCGTATCATCCGCGGAATCGGCCAAGAGAAGAATGTACGCGATGTGCTGGGTGCTTTCAAGCTGCTTAGTGTTGGCAGGTATGTCGATGATCAAGATGAGGAGCGGGCGTTTCCGGTGCCGGTACGGGTGCATTATATTCCCGGAAATCATGACCGGCTGGCTAATGCGACGCCAGATGTACGGCGGGCAATACGGCAAGCGTTGGGAGCATCCGACCACGGGGCACTGTTCCCCTATATTCACAGCAGCGCGGCGGAACAGGTGCTGGTCCGACATGGACATGAATATGACTACACTAATTTCGCGTTCGACAACCGCGAAACGAAGAAATTCGCCATGCATCTCCCGGCTGCACATTATCAAGATCCGACGGTGGGAGATTTTGTGACGGTAGATATCGCTTCGCGTTTGCCTTCCATGTTTCGGGATTATCATGGAGATGAGACTATCCTGGCCGATTTGACCTTACGCACACTCTATTTGCGTATGCTTGAATTTGACGATCTACGCCCGCTGACGGCGATCTTTAATTTCTTTGTCTATGCGGATGGGTTGTTCATCGACCGGGAGTTGGCCTGGCGAGCGGTAGAACCGGTGGTGATAAATCTCCTGGAAGAACTACACGATGATCCCTATTTGTTGGGTTGGTTAGATAAGCTGGATAAGCGTTGGTGTCTGGAAATGGTTGACGCTATCCAAGCTGTTTTGGTCGCCAAACCGTGGCGCTGGACCAGCCAGCATATCCCCCTGGATTTAGCGGAAGCCATCGCCACAAAAGCGTTGGATAGCACGGGACGGCGTCCTGGAGCGGAAGTGTATGCCGCGCGTGAAGACACAGTACGCAGCGGAGAGCATCGATTTTTAATTGCTGGGCACACCCATAGGCCACAAGTAGCCCTGATCGCCAGCGATCATCTTGGGGAACGGTATTATGTGGATACGGGCACTTGGCGCAATCGCGTGCCCGCCACACCGGATTTCAAGCAGTTCGGGCGTCTCAAAGCGCTCAATTATGTCATTGTATATGGTCCCAATGAAGACCGGCACGCACTTGAGCCCGACCAGGTCAAGATCGCCTCTTTCGATTATTGGTCGGGGACCACGCAGGGCTGGGAACGGGACCGCTTGGGCATCAAATCATTTGACCAGACCAGGTAAGAAACATGAACCATAAAGAAGATAGTCAAGAAAAGGCCAGAGGGCCGGTCAGCGGCTGGGAAATGGAAACGCCTGTTCCTAATGGGTATCGTTTTAATTCCTATCTAAATGTAAAAAAGGGGGCGCTCTTCTTTGAGGATCTCAACCTACCGCAGGTGCTGGACAATGGGCCGGAAATTGAAGGGTTGGAGGAAACGCTGCCCAGTCCACTGGAGATCGTCTACCTGCCCCTGATCCGGCGCCAGATCAGGCGCATGAACGAGATTTTCGCTGAGGCTGTTGCTGAAACGGGCTATACAGGGCGCTTTCTTTACGCTTATGCTTCTAAAGCGAATGCGGCTGAGGAGGTGGTTCGGACAACTCTGGATGCAGGCGCACATCATGAAATGTCCTCCACGGTGGATGTTAGTATCGCGCGAATTATGATCCGGCGCGGTCTGCTGCCCGCAGAAAGGCTGGTGATTTGCAACGGTTTTAAATCACCGGGCTCTGCCTATATGGGCAATATCATTCGCTTGCGAGACGAACATGAAAATATTATTCCAGTGTTGGAAAATCTCGACGAGTTGGCCCCACTAATCGAGAGCGATAAATCGTTTGCTGTTGGCCTGCGCCAAAAGACTTATGGTCCTAATCTCACGACAGAGGCAATGGAAGCGGCAAATTCTCGTTTCGGTCTCAATCTTGAGCATGTATGGAAGGCGGCTGCCGGCATCGACGCAGCCCCACTTCTCAATTTGCGACTATACCACGCCATGGTTGGTAGCCAGATCACGAACAAAGAGGCTTTTGTTGATTACCTGGTGCCGGGAATTGAAGTATATGCGCAGTTGCGGCAGCGATATGAGACGCTCGATATTTTTGATTTTGGCGGGGGCATGCCGGCGGCGATGACGCTTGATTTTGATTTTGCTCCGCGCGCTTTTGCGGTGCATCTACTGCGCACGGTGCAGAAGATCTGCGCCCGCTTTGGGGTTCCTGTGCCGGATATCATGGGCGAATTCGGCCGTTATACGACGGCCTCTCATGGTGCCCATTTATTCAAGGTAGTTTCCGTCAAGGAAAATGGGTCGGACCTGCCCTGGTATATCATTGACGGGTCGATCATGTCTTCGTTTCCAGACACTTGGTGTTTAGGAGAACATTTCATTTGTTTGCCACTCAACCATCTAGATGGCCCTTTCCAGCGCGTGCAGTTGGGGGGTATCACTTGTGATAGCGATGATGTTTATCCCCCAAAGAAGAGCAAGAGTGTGCTATATATGCCGGTTGACGCCGAAGGGCTGGCTGTAGGTTTCTTTGGGATTGGAGCCTACCAGGAGATGTTGGGTGGGGTGAAGGGCAGCAAGCACTGCGTGCTCCCTGAGGCTTATGAACTGCTGGTGGATCGCAAAGATGGTGGACCATACGAGTTTGAGACGATCCGCGGTCAAAGACCGGTAGATGTGCTGGAGAATCTTGGTTATCGATTGCTCGAGGCGGCTTGAGATAGATCTTTAGGAGCTGGATCGAGGGCTGGACATATAGCAAGGAACGCTATGTATGATGAAATAATAGGGACATTGAGCGAGGCTTATGACAATTCGGCGGTTGATCGTGATCAGAATGTGCGGGAAAGATGGAAGGTAGAGGAAAGAGCAGCGTTTTTGGGTCTGCTGCAGCGCGAGGGGAAGAAAGCGCTGTTGGAAATCGGGGCTGGGCCGGGGAGAGACAGCCTATTTTTCCAGCAAAATGGTCTGCAAGTCGTGGCCACAGATCTTGCGCCGGAGATGGTGCAGTTGTGCCTTGCGAAGGGGCTTGAAGCCTATGTATCAGATTTCAAGAGTCTTGATTTTGAAGCACAACGCTTTGATGGCGCGTATGCTCTGAACTGCCTGCTTCATGTGCCCAAGCAAGATTTGCCGGAGGTGCTGCAGGTGATTGAGCAGCTTCTAAAGCCCGGTGGCTTGTTCTTCGTGGCCGTTTATGGCGGACAGGAGAGCGAAGGGTTGTGGGAAGAGGATCAGCACCGGCCGAAACGCTTCTTTTCCTTCTTCACGGATGAGGGGCTGAGCAAAGCGGTGGGCAGTGTCTTCGAAATCTGCGACTTTAAGGTTATTAGCCCACCGACCGTCAGCGAGGGGCTTCACATTCAGCGCCTAATCTTGCGTAAGACATAAATAAGCGAGCACAACGACGGCGATTCACTGTTCGTAATGGGGAGTAGAGAGAAAAAACTGTGGCCGAAATTTGAAACCCGGTTCTTCACCTTGAGGAAAGCTGCTTGCTGTTTATGGAAAAACCGGGTTTCTCTCTTGCGTTCGGTGCAGCCAAATCAGTGGTACAATTATACTGTTAATTGGACTTAGCTTAAGGAGCGGGCGATGAAACTGGATAGAACACGCATTATTTTCCTGGCCATCATTGGCGTCACCCTGGTCGTAATATGCAGCGCCCTGGGCTATAGTTTCTATCGCAATACGCTTGATGAGGCGGAAACACCTGAGGTGGCTGAGGGGGATGGTGAGACGACGACGGAGAGCGGCCCAGCGGCGGCGACGCCTGTGCGGCAGCTTGACTCCCCCGACCCCATCTATGGACCGAATTATGACGCTGCAGATGGACTGCCAACCTATGTTTGCGGCGCGGATGCCTTTGCCAGCTACTATACCTTGCAGCAAATGCAGATGTCGGGCAAGGATATCGAAAACGGCTTCCACCTCGGTATTGTGCCTTTCTTCCTCGACGATGAACCAGCCTATGATGTCTCTGAAGAACAGCGAACAGCGCTGTTGGACTCTGGACAGTGGAACTGTCTGCTGACTACTTTGGACTCGGTAGCTTTGAAAAGCCCTGGGGTGATCACGGCTATCGTGGACGAAAGCGCCGGCGCTGACCAGTTGTGGGCACGGGATACGGATACGATCAATGATTTGAAGGACAAGCGGATCACCTTTTCGCGCGGCAGCGTGGGTGAGTATTTTGTCTACTACACGCTCTCAATTGCGCAGCTAAGCCCGCGCTCAGATGTGACCCTGTTGCCGCAGGATGGCGTAGCGGAAGCGGTGGCTTTCTTCAACGAGGGACAGGCGGATGTCGTTTCCGGCTGGGATCCGGATATTTTTGATGCCGAAAGCAGCGGTGGCCTGCCCCTGCTCAGCTCCAACCAACTGCGCATTGTAATGGACGTAATTGTCACTTCGCGCCAATCGATCTCAGATCAGGCGGACCTGGTACAGAATTTTCACAATGCGTGGTTTGATACAATGAAGGCGCAGGTAGAGGATTTTGACACGGCAGCGCAGCAGGTAGCGGAGTGGGGACATAATGATTGGAGCTTCATCTATCCGGAAAGTGCCACTGATGATCTGGGCATCTGGCTGGAGAGCGTTGCTCAGGCTGATCTGGGTGATAATGCATTTGTGATGCGTGATACGCGACCGCTAGTCAGCCGTCTGGAAATCGCCCGGCGCGTGTGGGCCGCTTCGGATCTCAATGTACCTGCTGACGACGTTAGCGATCTGGTCAATCCCGGCTTCGTCTTGCGCGCCGCCGATCAGGCCAGCCTGCAGGCCAACGGCGATCCGGTCAACGACACCTTTTCACTTTCATCGAGCCTCGATTTGACGGGCGTGGCCACGGGCGACGCAGAGACGCTGGCGGTACTGCCCTGCCGCACCTTTAGCTTCTTGCCCGAATCAACGGAGCTAACCTTGGAATCGCGGCGTATTCTAGACAGCTGTGTTGTGCCAACCCTTTCACAAAGCGTCGGCCTCTTTTTACGCGTGCAAGGTTCATCGGCTTGGCCAGCAAACGAACCACCGTATTCGGAGGCAGAAATCTTAGAAGTGGCCGAAGGGCGTGCAGAATCGGTGGTGGACTACCTCGTTTCTCAAGGTATTGACCCAGCGCGCTTCATCGCGGAGACGGTCCTGCCGCCGGAAGAGCGGCAGAATACGGACGATCCCAGCTTGCAGCGCCTGGACCGCTTTGTTGAATTAACGTTGATCACAGCCGGACGATAGGTCAATCAAGTGTCACTTATTTTCCCGGAAACACCACGTTTCTCGGAAAAATGAAGCTGCTCAGGAATAAGACGATGAAACAAAATCGCCACTTTTTCGCCCTTCTTTTACTGCTCATTTTGCCTGGCGTCGCCTGTGGTTTGTTTGATGGCGCTGTTTCAGGTGAAGCACCGCGCAACGCCGCCGTTGTGGAAGTGATGGCCAACAGCAGCCTCAGCCCTTGGCTGGAAGAAGCTATTTTGGCTTTTAATGCCTCGGAGTTGGAGACCAGTGATGGCAAACAGCCCTATGCCGTTTTGGATGTGGCTGAAGCAGGCCAGGCGGTGACGCTTATGGCTGAAGGCTCGGCCTCACCCACGATTTGGATCCCAGATGAAATGGTCTGGGTAGAGATACTAAGCGAACAGGGAGTTGATGTTTTTAATAACGACTGCCAGTCTGTGGCCGAAAGCCCATTGGTGATCGGCATGTGGCGTCCGGTGGCTGAATCGTTGGGCTGGCCTAGCCTACCCCTGGGCTGGCTGGATATCGGCAGTTTAGCGGCCGATCCGGGCGCATGGGGTTATTACAGCGGCGGGGAGTATGGAGACTCTCTGCGCATGAGTCACGCTCATCCCGGTCTGTCTGGTTCAGGCACGAGCACGCTCTTGGCTGTCGTTCAGGCGGCACAGTCCACCAGTGACGCTGTGAGCAGCGAAGATATTGCCCAGCCAATCGTACAGGCTTCGGTAGGGGCCTTTGAGAGCGCAGTGGCTTCTTTTAACCCCAGCGCTGATGATCTGGGTCAAACAATGAGCCAGCGCGGACCGGAGTATTTGGGCGCCGGTATCATGTATGAAAGCACTGTTGTGGAATATGGCAACAATGAGATTGTGGCCATCTATCCGCTGGAAGGCACGTTTATGGCCGACCACCCGGGCTGCATCAACACGGCCGCGGATGCGGAGAGTGCAGAGGCGGCGGCAATGTTGCGGGATTTCTTGCTGGGGGAAGAGGCACAGCGGATGGCGTTGGAGGCCGGACTGCGCCCTGTCAACGACGCGGTGCCGGTGGGTTCGCCCATCGATGAAGCACATGGCGTCGATCCAACACAGCCGCAGGTGGTATTCGATGCGCCTTCGGTGGAATCGGTTTATGCAATTCAGGATTTATGGCAGTCGGCGAGAAAACCGGTCAATCTGGTCATGCTTCTAGATACGTCGGGCAGCATGCGTGGCAGCAAGATCGAAGGTATGAAAGAAGCGGCGGTACAGTTTGTGCAGCAGATGGGGGATGAAGACCGGATCAGCATCATCGAGTTCTATTCGTCGCCGGAAGTGGTGGTCAACAATGCCCTTATTGGCGAGGATCGAGATATAGTCACAGAGGTCATTACTAACATGGAGCCGGGGGGCGATACGACGCTCTTCGACGCCATTGGCGATGGGGGCACGATGATCGCGGCTGCGGCTTCTCCAGAAGCGAGCAATGTGATGATTGTGCTCAGTGATGGGCAAGATACGGCGAGCGAACGGTATGAGTTCAACCAGGACTTGATAGATACGGCGACGGCGAATGACACGATTGTCTTCACGATCGCCTATGGCAACGATGCCGATAACGATATCCTGGCCAATTTGGCTACTAGAGGAAATGGTAATTTCTACCAGGGTGATGTGGCCAGTATTGCGGCGATTTACGAGGAGATGTCGGCGGCGTTTGGCGGGAGTTTGGGAGTCGGCCGTTAGGGCAGCTATTTGTTATTTGTTGGATCAAACGATTCGTTCGTTACCTCTTTATAGAAGCACGGCTAAGCTGATGCCGGTGATCAGGATCAGGAGGAAACCGGGCAGCAGGACGCGTCGGATAGATCTGGATCCGCTGAAAAAGACGATTCCCCCTTTCACCAGCGTATTGGCCATGATGGCGACGAGAATAGCGCGAGCGGCTGTTTCTAGGGAAATGTCACCGCTGCCGCTCAACTGCGCCACGGAAAGTGTGATAGCGTCCACGTCGGCCAGGCCGGAAACGAAGGCAGAGATGAGTACTCCCGTATCGCCCAGGTACATCTGTGCCGCTCGCGCTACAAGCAAGATGACGCCAAAGAGGAGGCCGAAGGTAATTGCTGGTCGCAGTTCAAATGGGTTGGTAATCTGCACATCCTCCTCATCATCTTCATGGGGTGCCAAATAGAGATAAGCTGCATAGAATAGACCAGCCATTCCAGCCAGGGTGACCGGAATCCAAACGGCGGCCAACAGCTCCTGGTTTACTGCCCAAACCTCGATCAGCACTCTGCCAAACATGACCGTCCAGGCAATCATAATAGCCATGGCAAATGGCTTGGCAAGATTGATATTCTTGCGACTGCGCTCGGCAAAGCTCAATGTCGTCGCCGTACTCGATACGAGACCGCCAAGCAAACCTGTAAGCGTGGTTCCACGTCGCGTACCGAGTAGTTTAAAAAGGATGTAACCTAAGAAGCTAATTCCAGATATTAGAACAACCATCAACCCAATCCGATAGGGGTTAAGGACGTCAAAGGGGGGCGGCCAGAAGGATTGGTTGGGCAAGATTGGCAATATTATTGCTGTGAGCATTGCGAATTTAAGCGCGGCAATGATATCCTCCCGGGTCAGCCGCTCCGCAAAACCATGCAGCTCAAATTTGAAGGAAAGAAGAGCAGCCATGACAACGCCGATGGCCACGGCCAGCTCCAGTTGATCCCAATAGCATAAAGCACCGGTCAAGACGGTCACCAGCGCTGCAATCTCAGTTGTCATGCCCCGCTGACCGGCAGATGCCGTCACGAAATAAGAAACGGCGATCAGACCCCCAATCACTATGATCATGGCCGAGAATAACCAGGAATCCGAGAAAAGCTCTGTCAGGAATGCCACAGTACAGCCCAGCAATCCTAGCAAGGCGAAAGTACGCACGCCAGCAAAGCTCTTGCCTTCTGGGCGGCCGTCTAGATCGTAGGAGTATTCGCGTTGTAAACCAACCAACAGACCAATGATGAGAGCGACACCAAAACGAAAAAAGAGGCTGTGAGTCTCCATATTTACATTGTACTTAAAGCCTCTTAGTTGGCAATAGTCTCCTGTGTGAAAAATCAGCGTGAAACCTTGAGGACTATTAATTTTCGGGTCGAAGGGTCATAATCAGTTAGGTTATGTATAATTGGTTGGCTCCTGCTGAAGCTGCAAATCAAGCGAGAAGTTGATGAGCAAAGATCACATCCCTATAAATGACTGCGGTAAGTGGGCGAGACGGTTGGCAATAGCGGCCTTTGGAAATCCGCAAGCCCATATCCAGCCGTCCCGGCCCTCCCTTACTGCATTAATAGATGAAACCTTCTGATATGAGCCGGCTCACTGTGGCCATCCAGGCGGGTGGAGCCAGCACACGCATGGGCCAGGACAAGTCGTTTGTTCACTTCCAGGGACGGCCGATGATCGAGATCGTGCGGGAGCAGGTTGAAGGGTTGGGCGATGAGCTGATCGTTGTTACCAACAATCCCGAGCCATATGCCTATCTTGAGCTGCCCTTATATGGAGACCTGTATCCTGGCTGCGGCCCCTTGGCGGGGATACACAGCGCTTTAAAGGCCGCTTCCAAGCCGCATGTTCTGGTGGTGGCCTGTGATATGCCCCTGCTCAACCAAGATTTGCTGCGTTATTTGATTTCCTTGAAAGAAACGGCGGATATTGTGGTTCCGCGCTGGGACAGGTTTCCGGAACCACTGCACGCAATTTACAGCACAGCTTGTCTTCCTGCTGTTGAGGCAAAGCTGCAGGCTAAGAGGCTAAAGATAACCGGTTTCTATGGTGAGGTTACGGTGCGGTATGTAGAGCGGGAGGAGATTGAACGTTTTGATGGGGAGGGGAAGTCGTTTACCAATGTTAATACGCCGGGGGATATAGGGTAGGAAAAAGAATCGAAAGAGCTAGCGCTGGCGAAAGCGACAGCGATGAAAATCGCCGTCGCTTTCGAATAGTAAATAGTATTTATGCCGCCTCTTGTCGCTTGAGAGAGGCGGCTTTATAGTCTTCTTAGTCTTGCTCCTGCGCAATCTGGGCGGCGCGTAGGGTGTTGGCCATGAGCATGGCGATGGTCATGGGTCCTACTCCGCCGGGCACGGGCGTAATCGCACCGGCGACTTCTTTGGCGGAGTCAAAGTCGACATCGCCAACGAGACGGTAGCCACGCTTCTTGGTTGGGTCTTCTTTTTGGTTGATGCCTACGTCGATGACGGCGGCGCCGGGTTTGATCATATCGCCCGTGATCATCTCGGTACGGCCGATGGCGGCGATGAGAATATCGGCGTTGCGCGTGTGGGCGGCCAGATCTTTGGTGCGGCTGTGGCAGATGGTGACGGTGGCGTTGGCTTTCTGAAGGAGCATGGCCACGGGCAGGCCGACGATATTGGAACGCCCGACGATGACCGCTTCGGCACCGCTGATAGTCACGCCGGTCTCTTCTAACAGCCGGATGCAGCCGTAAGGGGTGCAGGGCACAAAGAGAGGATCACGTCCTTTCATGGCCAAACGGCCGATATTGACGGGATGGAAGCCATCGACGTCTTTTTCGAGGTCAATACTGTTCAGAATCGCCTCTTCATCGAGATGCCAGGGCAGCGGCAGTTGAACGAGGATGCCGTTCACTTCGGGATTGGCATTGAGATCCTTGACCAGCGTCTCAACCTCTTCCTGGGAGGCATCTTCGGGCAACACATGGCCGATGGAGCGAATGCCCAGATTTTCACACATGCGCTGCTTCATGCGCACATAGGTCGCTGAGGCAGGATCTTCGCCTACGCGGACGGTGGCCAGGCCGGGCACATAGCCGGTCTCTTCTTTCATCTTGGTCACGCCTGCGCGGACCTCTTCACGAACCTTTTCCGCGATTTGTTTGCCATCAATAAGTTTTGCTGTCATGGTTAATTTCCTTTTCTAAACGTACTGTGAAATATTTCACGGTTCTAATCGAATAAAAAAGCCCCTACGTGAGTCACGGCGAGGCTGTGGTTATCCAATGTTCGGTCAATAATGGGTTACTTGGGAAGCAGCTCCGTGCCCATAAATCTGTCAAGCCATACCCCTAGGGCCACAGCCAGAGCCAGAACGGTCAAGGTAGAATAAAGAAAGCCGTATTCGGCAGGCGTCGTACCAATCGCCACGGTGATACCGATGGTTACAATAACGCCAAAAGCAATTGAAACAATCGCCAAAATTAATCGTTTTATAAGCATACCCGTAAGCCTCCAAAATAGTTGTCAGAACGCGTATATATTGTAACAAACCTGCTTAGGATGTGCCATGGTTTTGCAGATTGTTTGACCCGCGAAGCTTATCTTCAACGTGCCAGAGCAGTTCGTCGGTATTCCAGGGCTTAGTTAAATAAGCATTGGCCCCGGCCTGCCTGCTCTGCTGCCTGCTGCGAGCGTCTTTGCGCGCACTAAGCATGATGATGGGAATTCTATTTCCATGCGCATCTTCACGAATCTGGCGGCAGGTGGCAAAACCGTCCATTTCGGGCATCATCACATCCAAAAAAACCAGGTCAGGTGCCTGCTCCTGAATAATCCTAACACCCTCTGCTCCAGATTCGGCCTCGACGACGTCATAGCCAGCACGTACCAGTGTCAGACGCAGAAGTTGTCTTATCCGGTCTTCATCATCGACAATCAGTATTGAAATAGGTTTTTCAGTATCTGACATACCTTACTCTCTTCATCACAAACAGGAGCATTCGTGTTACAGGCGATTTACTAGCCGCCGGTTTTGTTCTCATTCGCTGCTTGCCCTAGTCGAGCGAATCTTCAGATAAGGGTAGATTCAAGACCATCCCTTCCCGGGTCAAGATGGTGCGAGGAAAATGGGCTCGGGCATCAGCACCTACCCTGTCTAACTCATCATCGCTTATATCAGGTGAATAGTGGAATAGTCCTAAGGTTTTGACCCCCGCAGCGCGTGCAAAATCGCCCGCTTCGACATAGCTGCTGTGCCCCCAATCGGCAAATTCAGTGGCGCTTTCGTGGCTGGCAAAATGGGCATCATGAACCAGTAAATCGGCATTGCGGGCCAACGCGAGAAGGCCCTCATCGTATGTCTTGCCCTCGTGGCTGGTATCACAGCAATAGGTAAAGACAAGACCAGCGTCCTCTATGCGAAAACCAAGCGCGCCGCCAGGATGGTTGAGATTGGCAACGCTCACGGTTGTCTGTTCACCCAGGAACAGGGTTTCACTAGGATCGACCTCATGGACACTCATGGTGGCTTGAAGAGAGCGGTAGGCAAAAGGAAGGTAAGGCTCAGAGAATTGGCCAGCCAATATTTCTTCCAGATGTTTGCCGATGCGCCTGCCCCCGTATACTTCGATGTTGTTGTTGCGGCTGATGAGTGGTTCAAAAAATGGAAAGCCCTGTATATGATCCCAATGGGTATGGCTGAGAAAAACTCTGGCATCGACGCGCCGGTTGTGCTCTTCCAGTAAGACTTTGCCCAAGCGTCGGATTCCTGTGCCGGCGTCAAGGATGATTACTTGTCCATCGGCGGTCAAGATATCGATGCAAGGTGTATTTCCGCCATACTTAACTGTTGACGGACCAGGTACAGGAATTGATCCGCGCACCCCCCAAAAACGAATGCGCAAGTATCACCTCAATGGTGCCAATGATGTCTGTAAGCTGGCACTGTGCTTATAGTACCAGGGTTCTAGTGGAAGTATAGCAGATTGTTGGACTGATTAACAAGGGTGTGTGCCTGCGGGGCTAGTTTCTCTGCTGGTGTCAATAGGCGGGGGAAATCTGGTGAATCTGTGATTTGTTGATTTGGTATATTGTTAACGGAGACAGCCGGCAAAGGTAATGGCACCGTTTGGGAAGGGCAATGGTGAATTTTTATTGGGGATGTTTGACATTCAAGGGGCGCTCTGGCATAATTCATGCTATTAATAAACAAAGACGATGATGGAGACAAATAGGCTGGGGCCGTCTTTATTGAGCGAGCCTGAGTTGGTGCGAGTCAGGTAGAAGCGCCCATCCGAAAATCCCTCCGGAGTTTCCGACCGAACGTCCAATACATGGGGCAAGTAGACTCGGACGAATTCGTCCCACGTTAACGGGATCGTGACAATCCTTGAGTTGTCAATCGAGTGCCTGGCATGCGCCAGGAATCTGGGTGGTACCGCGGAGAATTGAAGTCTTCGTCCCTTTGGGGATGAAGGCTTTTTTGTTGCCAGGTGGATAGAAGGCTGGCAGGTTTGGAGAAGGATTATGACGGAAATGCTTTATCTGAAAGACGCCTATATGCAGGAGTTCTCAGCGGTTGTGGCAGCGGTTGTAGAAGGCGGCGTGGTTCTGGATCGCAGCGCTTTCTATCCCGGCGGCGGCGGGCAGCCTTGTGATTATGGCAAATTGGCTGCGGGAAATGTGTCGTGGCCGGTAAATAAGGTTAAACGTGTCTCTGGAAAAGTGGTGCACTTCTTGGAAGGAGAAGCACCGGCGGTGGGCACGGTCGTGCTGGGCAAGCTGGACTGGACGCGGCGTTACCAATTAATGCGCACCCATACGGCAATGCATATCTTGTGTGGGGTCATCTGGCGTGATTATGGGGCTTCAGTGACAGGCGGTAATATGGACCCGCTGCGCGGTCGTATGGACTTTGAATTTGAGACGATGCGCCAGGAACTGGTCAGCGCCATTGAAGCGGCGGTTAATGTAGAAGTAGAGGCCGCTCGACCTGTGAGCGCGGCGATTCTGCCGCGCGAAGAAGCGTTCCAGATTCCAGACCTGATCCGGACGAAGATTAATTTGCTTCCGGAAGGAATCAGCGAGGTGCGCACGGTGGAATTGAAGGGACTGGACCTGCAGGCTGACGGCGGCACTCATGTGAACAATACGAGCGAAGTCGGCCGTTTGCGCGTGACCAATTACAAGAGCAAGGGACGGATCAACAAGCGAATATACTTGGAATTAGACGAATAATAAGAAGAGAGCGGCTCAATGCGCTTTATCATTCATGAAATGGCCTATGAACGGCCGTTGACAGCAGGAAAATGGAGATACGAATTGGATGGCCAGGCGACGGGTGCCGTCGAAGAATGGCGCTTGTCTGAGGCGCTGGACGGCTACCGTTTTCTGCGTGTTGATTTGGATGCACGTTTCGCCGCTTCCGGCCGTTCTACCATCTATCACCTGACCATGGATGAAAAAGGACTGCCGGTGCAGCTCAAGTACCGTTTTTGGATCAGCGGATTGGAGATCATCGGTTCCGTTTTATTGGAGCAAGACGCGGTGCTCGTGACCCGGGAGACCACTAAGGGAAGGAAGGAAGAGATAGTGGATGTTCCCGAGGGCTATGCTTTCTGGTTTCCTTCAACGGCGGGACTGTCATTATTAGCTAATGCTGCAGGCAGCAGCGATCAAGCAGCGGTTACACTGCGCAGCGCCACAGAGAATCCGGCTCTGCAGATGGGCCCGATAAGGACCTTGGTATCGGTGCAAGAAGCAGCAGCGGTTAACTTGGAGGTTATGGGCACCCAGCGAGCGGCGCGCCCTTTGACGATCATGTGGGCAGATCAACAGCGCAGGTTGTGGGTCGACGATAATGGCTGGCCTTTGCGCATGGTACGGGATGATGGGTTAACGGCCGTTACGGCTAGAAGCATCACCACTCAGCGAATTACCAAGCCCGGCGGCCGATAAGTGAAGTAAGTCCTGTAAATGAATGCACGCCGGGATCAAGATAAATAAGCGACAACGGTCATTCTAAACGAAGCGCTGGCCATGAAGCTTCTATGGCAAAACGGCAGCCGTTTAAAAATGTTATTACGAGCGAAGAGCAATTTTGGAGATAAGCATGGGATTTAAAGAAGTATCAAACAAAGCGAAATTCGTCGCAATGGAAAAAGAGATCTTGAAGTTCTGGAAAGAGAGTGACGCCTTCAACGAACTGCGCCGGCTGCGCGCGGAAAGCGAAAGCGAATATGGCACTTACAGCTTCCTTGATGGACCGGCAACGGCCAATGGGCCATTGGGCGTACACCATGGCTGGGGACGTTCCTACAAAGACCTTTACCAGCGCTACCAGGCGATGTTGGGCAAGAACCAACGCTGGCAAAACGGCTTCGATTGCCAGGGACTATGGGTCGAAGTTGGCGTCGAGCGAGAACTAGGCTTTAAGAATAAGCGCGATATTGAGGAGTACGGACTGGCGGCATTCGTCAACCTTTGCAAGGCACGCGTGCTCTGGTATTCGGCTATTCAAACTGAGCAGTCGCAGCGTCTTGGCTATTGGATGGATTGGAATGATCCTGACCAACTACGCAGGCTGCGCGAATTCTTGCTGGATGACCCGTACCAAGAGGTAACTGTAGAAGGACCATTGGGACCGGTAACAGCCACGGCGGAACAGATCGTAGCTCGTCTTGGTTTGCCGGAGCTGGGTGGTTCTTACTTTACTTTCAGCGACGAGAACAATTTCCAGATTTGGGGCTTTCTCAAGAAATGCCATGACAATGGCTGGTTGTATAAAGGGCGCGATGTTATGCCCTGGTGCGCGCGCTGCGGCACGGGCATCAGCCAGCATGAGATCGTCACCGACGGTTATCGGGATGTGGCGCACGATTCGATCTTCCTGCGCTTTCCGCTGACCAGCAAGCTGGGGCCTGATGGAGTGCGCGAGGATGTCAGCGGACAAAAAGAGGCGCTGCTGGTGTGGACGACGACCCCCTGGACCTTGACCAGTAATGTGGCGGCAGCGGTCGGTCCTGACCTGGATTATGTGCAGGTAGAGGCAGCGGATGGCTGGACCTACTATCTGGCTGAAGGGGCGATGAAAAACACGCTGGTGGGCAAAGAAAATAAGGTCACCGGAAAACTAAAGGGCGGCGATTTGGTGGGTTGGGAATACAGCGGACCCTTCGATGAACTGACCGTTGTCAAAGAGACATTTGCCGAGGATGCCTATACACATCGGGTGGTCTCCTGGAAGGATGTCGGCTCGGAAGAAGGGACGGGTATCGTTCATATCGCTCCTGGCTGCGGCGCAGAGGACTTTGATTTGAGCCATGAGCACAAGCTGCCCGTGCTGGCCCCACTCAATGAAGATGGTATTTATGTCGAAGGCTTTGACTGGTTCACGGGTCGCTCCGTCCATGATGTGGCGGAAGATATTTTCATGAGCCTGCGCGAGAAGGATGTTTACTATCGCAAGCAGAAATATGAGCATCGCTACCCACACTGCTGGCGCTGCAACTCGGAGCTGGTTTACCGGCTGGTAGACGAATGGTTCATCAATATGGGCGAGCTGTATGATAAGCCCCGTTCTGAGGTTACAGCCGAGGAAAAGGCGGCGAGTTTGCGCTACCAGATCATGGACCGTGTCGACCAGGCGAACTGGTATCCCAGCTTCGGCTATGACCGGGAGATGGATTGGCTGCGCAATATGCAAAACTGGATGATCAGCAAGAAGCGCTACTACGGACTGGCCCTGCCCATCTGGGAATGTGATGATTGTGGCGAATATACAATCGTCGGCGATGAAGAGGAACTACATGAACGGGCGATAGAGGGTTGGGAAGATTTTGAAGGACATTCACCGCACCGCCCCTTCATTGATGCGGTTAAGATCGCCTGTCCCAAGTGCGGCAGCAAGGTGAGCCGTATCGCGGACGTGGGCAATCCCTGGTTGGATGCAGGCATTGTCGGCTTCAGTACCATGCATTTCCGGGTTGAACCGGAGCATTGGCGCAAGTGGTATCCGGCAGATTGGATCTCGGAAAGTTTCCCGGGCCAGTTCCGCAACTGGTTCTACAGCTTGTTGGCGCAGAGCACGGTGCTCTCCGATGAACCACCGTTTCGGAATCTATTCGGTTACGCAACGCTGATCGCCGAAGACGGCCGTGATATGCATAAATCATGGGGCAATGCGATTGAATTCAACGAAGCGGCGGACACGATGGGCGCGGACACGATGCGCTGGCTATATACCAGCACCAAGCCCGAACAGAATCTGCGCTTTGGCTATACACGCGGTGACGAAACACGACGGCGCTTCTTGATCCCCTTATGGAACGTCTATTCGTTCTTTATCTCTTATGCACGGCTGGATAAGTGGCAGCCCAACGGGGAATCTCCCGTCTCTGGCAACCAGGCCCATGCGCAGATGGATCGCTGGATTGTCGAACGTTTGGACGAGACAACTGTGGCGGTGCGCGCGGCATTGGATGTTTACGATGCGGAGAAGGCGACCATGAACCTGGAGGCGTTCCTGGACGATCTGTCCAACTGGTATGTGCGCCGCTCACGGCGCCGCTTCTGGAAAAGCGAAGCGGATGCGGATAAGCTGTCGGCCTATGCCACGCTGTATCATGTGCTGGTGAACTATATCGAGCTGCTGGCGCCGTTTGTCCCCTTTGTAACGGAGGCGATGTATCAGAATCTGGTGCGCGGGGTAGACGACCAGGCGCCGTTAAGCGTGCATCATTGTCTCTACCCAACGGCCGATGCCGGTGCTTTGGATCGCCCCCTGTTGAGCAAGATGCGCCTGGCGATCACCACAGCCAGTCTGGGCCGTGCTGCTCGCGGCGCGGCAGATATCAAGCTGCGCCAACCACTGGCCCGGGCAAGGGTCAACGTGGGCAGTAAGCGGGAACGGGATGATCTGCGTGAGTTGGCCAACGTGCTGGCGGAAGAGATCAACGTCAAAGAAATCGAGGTTGTTTCTGAAGTGGGAGAACTGGTCAATTACAAACTGCTGCCCAACAATCGCGAATTAGGCCCGCGCTTTGGCAAGCAGTTCCCACAGGTACGTGCGGCGCTCATGGCCCTCAATGCCGCTGAGGCCGCTTCAGTCTTACAGTCAGGTGAGGCGCTGCAGGTTGAGGTCGGCGGGGAGATGGTGGACTTAACCAGCAAAGAGGTATTGGTGCAGACCGAGTCCCGCGGCGGCCTGGCTGTGGCCAGTGACAAAGGTGTTACCGTGGCCGTAGATACGGAGCTGACGCCCGAACTGGTGCAAGAAGGATATGCCCGCGATCTGGTGCGTACGATCAACAATATGCGCAAGGAAGCCGGTCTGGATATCGCTGATCGCATCAAACTGGCCTTTCAAACTGGCGCTGATATTGCGGCAGCGATGGATCATTATGCAGATTATATCAAGCAAGAGACATTGGCCGTTGAGCTGAAAAATGGAGCGATGGAACAGGCGCTGTTTCAGGAAACAGTGACGATTGGCGGCGAGGCGGTTGAACTAGCGCTGCAGAAATCGGGATAGCTAGCTGCGCATAATACTGTTTTAAGAAGCAGGGCCCTTAAAAAGGCCCGGCTTTTTTGTGCTGCGAAAGGAATTGATAAGGGCCGGCAACTGATCTTGCGCACGATTATGGTTTGCAGCGCTTAAGCATTATTAGCCAATTGGCCCATCTCATGTAAAATGACGCGCATGATATCCTGCGCAAGAAAACGGCCGTCCACATCCCAGCGTTGCTCGATTCAGGGAGCGTTCCATGCATCGTAGACTCATCCCCCTCACCCTGCTGGCGCTTTTTTTGGTGGTCATTGCTGCCGTTGCCCATGGGCAAGACGAAGCACCGGGAAAAGCGGCGCAAGAACTGCTTATTGTTCACGAACCGCCGCAGCAGATGATCGATGGCGCAGCCACTTTACCCTTTGCTACTTTGACTGCGAACAGCTCAAGCTCTCCACTGTTTCTCAGCGCCGAAGAACCAGCCGATCTGTGTGAAGATGCGCCTCTGCTCCTGGTTACGCCAGAGCAAAATGATGGCGTCGTGGCCGATGTGAGCGATGCCACAGAGGAAGCTTCCGATCCCATATTATCCTGCATGTGGGGCAAACCAGTACGCAAGAAAGGATATCGCACGGTATGGTACAAGCTGGTTGGCCCGGCCAGCGGCCGAATCAATCTGGACACTTTCAACAGCAGCTACGATACGGTCATTTCAGTCTATCAGGGAACATGTGACGATTTGCAGCCGATTCAGTGCAACGACGACAGCAACGGCTTCACTTCGGAGACGGCAGTCACCATTGAAGAAGGTGAAGAATATTACGTGCAGATCGCCAACTGGAATGCGGGACTAAATCCCATTCCCGTTTTGCAGCTTGGCGCCTATCTGGAGCCAGTCAACTCCCGTTGGGATTTCATCACCTCCAAGCCAGCTACACCGGCCATCAGCCGTCATGCAGTTGTGGCCCAGGATAATCGCGTTTATGTTGTGGGCGGGCAAACAGGGGGCGAAGGTCTGCCCCAGGTATCCAATCAGCTGCTCAAATTCGATACGACCAGTAGAAGATGGGAATCGATGCAGCAGATACCGGGAGCGGGATACTCGAACACGACCGCTGCCCTACTCAACAACACAATCTATCTGCCCTCAGGTTATAATGGCAACAACCTCGGGTATGATGGACTTCATTGGGCCTACGACATCAGCCAGGACTCCTGGCGCACCGTGGCCAGTATCCCTACCCCGGAACTGCCCGACGGGCTGCCATTCGCCTGGGCGTCTGCTGTCGTGCCGCCCGCCAAGACACGATATTACTTATCCGGCGGCATGAGCAGCACAGTTGCGCTGGCGCCGACGGCCAATGTCAGCGCCGAAACCTACTCTTACACCCCATCCTCGGACAGCTGGATCAAACTGAAACCAATGCAGGCGGGCCGCTATGCGCATACTGCGGCCTGGATTGAAAGCAACAATCTGGGCATTTGTGTGGCTGGTGGTCTGGGCGTGGACACCTTGGCCGATTCAGGAGATCCGGTGACCATTCTGCATCGCAGCGCGGAATGCTACCAGCCTGGCGGGGCTTGGCAGTTCGTCGGTGACTTAAATATCCCGCGTTTTGGTGCAGGCAGCGTCGTTGGGCCAGATGGCAATTGGTACGTTTTTGGGGGCATGACGGTCGACGGCACTGGTATCCGCCCCGTGGCCAGCACGGAGGTCTATAATCCGCGGCTGAGAAGCTGGTCGGTGATGGATCCTTCCTTCAATTTGGGGTCGTACCGTTCCATGCCGGCACGTTTCTGGCCTCGCGGGGCGATGGTAGGCAGCGATTTGTGGGTTATGGGCGGCAGTATTGTGGAAGTTGGTGAAGAAGCACTGCCTACGATCGACCGGCTGTATATTCCGCCAAGGACCGTAAATTTCCCGATGACCATTGCCAATTACGATGATGCGGATCGACCCGATGATTCCTTTGTCACCGCCCGTCCCATGAGTCTTGGCGGGAGGCAAACCAGGAATTTCGACCAGCAGCGCGATTTCTTTGACTATTATTATTTCGATCTGACGAGCGAACGACGCGTCACCATTGATCTTGAAGTTCCAGAAAATAACGACTTTGATCTGGAGCTCTACGGCCAGAACAAGCTGTTGTGGGGCAGCAGCCAGACGCCATTGAATGGTACCGATGAAATGATTTCACTGGTCCTGCAGCCCCGGCGCTGGTTCATTCGTGTCCTCCGTGCCTTCCCCACAGAGAAGCCAGATAAGGGCGCCTACTATACTTTGAAGCTTGACTAGAGTTAAAGCTCTGAGGTCTAGGAAGACCTCAGAGCTTTGGGATTGGAAATTGCCAGTGCGCGTGCTGCATTTCGCTGATGCCCATATTGATATTGCCAATTACGGTCGTCTCGATCCGCAAACGGCGCTGCCGGTGCGCATCATGGATTTCTTGCGTTCGCTGGACAAGATCGTGGATACCGCCGTGGATGAAAAGGTAGACCTGGTTATTTTCGCCGGTGACGCTTACAAAGACCGCAATCCGCAGCCGACTTTCCAGCGGGAATGGGGGCAGCGCGTGATGCGTCTCTCCCAGGCAGGTATCCCCACCCTGCTGCTGGTGGGCAATCATGATATTTCCCCGGCTTCGGGTCGAGCCCATACTTTGCAGGAATTCGCTACGCTGAACGTGCCTCATATTCATGTGGCCGACCGCATTGATTTGTGGGGACCTGAAGAATTGAGGCTGCCGGTGCAGATTATCAGCGTGCCCTGGGTCTCGCGCAGTAAGCTTATGACGCGCGAGGAGACGGCAGGCATGACCCAGGAGGAACTGCTGCTGGCGATCGAGAACCGGGTCACGCAGGCGGTACTGAGCAGCATCGCAGCGGCAGATCCGGAGCTGCCGCTGATCTTGACGGCCCATGCCAGTGTGCAAGGGGCCAAATTCGGCAGCGAACGGGGGGTTATGCTGGGGCATGAATTGATCCTGGGCGGGCGGATCGTGAGCGATAAACGTCTGGACTACGTGGCCCTGGGGCATATCCATAAGCATCAGGCACTTAATCCTCCCGGCAGCCAACCACCCATTGTCTACCCAGGATCGATCGAGCGCATCGATTTTGGTGAAGCGAAAGAGCGCAAGGGCTTTGTGATGGCCGATGTCAGCAAAGGAAAAACGGTGTGGGATTTTATGCCGCTTAAGACACGTCGCTTTGTGGACATTACCGCGGATACTCCAGAAGCGAGCAGTTTCATGGCCGATATTCTGGACCAGCTTCCAGAGAAGGATCGCCTACCAGGGGCGGTGTGCCGGCTGCAGCTCAGCTATCCCGCTGATTGGGAACCCTTGTTGGATGAGAAGCAGTTGATTGATTATTTCGATGAGGCGTTCAGTCTACAATTATTGAAAAGACGCCAGAGTGAGAAACGGGCGCGCCTGGGTGATACAGTGGCGGTCGAGTCGCTGACGCCCATGGAACTGCTGGATACTTACTGGAAGAGCACGGGATTGGAAAGCGCGGAGCTCGAGGCAATGCAGAAATTGGCCCTGGAAATCCTGGCTGAGATCGAAGCGTAATAGACCGATGATTCTCCAGAAGCTGGAATTGACCAATTTTCTTAGTTATCGCGAAACGGCCGTGCTTGATTTTCAGGGCATTCAACTGGCCTGTATCTCTGGAGCCAATGGTGCGGGAAAATCAAGCATTCTGGACGGCATCACGTGGGCATTATTCGGCCGCAGCCGCAGCCGCTCCGATGACGACCTGATCAACCGCCTAGCGGCGATCAAAGATGAAGCGGCTGAAGTGCGCTTCACTTTCTCATTGGAAGGAATCACCTATCGCATCCTGCGCCGAAAGAGGCCAGGCAAAGCGGTAGTGCTCGAGCTGCAGATCAACGCCGGAGAGGACGACTGGAAAACGCTCAGTGAGAGAAAATCGCGCGAGACACAGGCGCAGATCGAACATCTGCTGCGCATGAATTATGACACCTTCACCAATGCCAGTTTCCTCCTACAAGGCAAGGCGGATCAGTTCACGACACATACGGCCAACAAGCGCAAAGAGATTCTGGCCGAACTGCTTGGAGTCACGATATGGGAACAGTATCGTGAAGCGGCTGCTGCGCGTCGTAAGAAAGAGGAGGGGCAGGCGGCCATTATGGAAGCCCGCCTGGATGATATTCAGGAAGAGCTCAACCAAAAAGAGGCGCGGGAAAGGGACCTTGAAGAAGCAGGTGGGCGGAGGACAGCTATTACTGAAAAGCTGGCCTTGCAGGAGCGGCTCCTCAGACAGGTGCGCCAGACAGCTGCTGCGGTTGAACAGCAGAAAGTGATGGTACAGAACCTTGCGGGCAGTGTGCAGCGCATCAAACGAGACTTGAAGGGCACCCAAGAAACGCTAGAAAAAAGGCAGCAAGAAAAAGTGGAGGTGGCGCTGATCCTCGCTGAAAAGGAGTCGATCAGCGCCGCCCACAAGGCATGGCAAGTGGCGGAGGCCACTGTGCAATCATGGCAGGCCAAGGCGAGCAGACATAACGATCTCAAACAGCAGATGCAGCCCTTCGTAGTTGCAATCGCGGAAACACGTAGTGGGCTGGAACAAAAACAGCGTGGGCTGGAGGACCAGGCGCAGCGCGTAAGAGAGGCGCAGGATGCGCAGCCTGCCAGGAAAGAAGCAATCCAAGGTGATGCGGCCCGGCTGCAAGAAATCGAAGACCAGCTGGCAAATCTGGCAGCGCTGCAAGATTCCCTGAGCACGGCGCAAGCCAGGCTGCAGGAACTGGAAGGGCAGCGAAAGCTGGCCAGGGAAGAGCTGGCCCGGCTTGAAAACCAGGAACGACGGATGAAACGCGCGGCTGAAGAAAAAGAAGCGGTACTGGCTAACCGGGAAGAGGCCACAGCGCAGCTGGCCGCCAGCGAAAGCGCGTTTAAGGACATCGCCAAGAAACAGGACCAGTATATTTTGACCAAGGCAGATCTGGATATTTTGCGCGGGCAGCAGCAGCTTCTGCGACAGGAGATGGATCGGCTGAAGGAACGGATCGTAAGTTTACAGAGAGCGGAGCTGGACAGCCAATGCCCCACGTGCGGGCAGCCGCTCAGCAGTAATCACCGGCGCGACGTTCTGGCCGATCTGCAGCAGGAAGGGCGTCAGAAAGGCGACCAATACCGGACCAATAAAGAACGTATCGGCCAGCTTGAAATCGAGGTGGATGGGCTGCAGGGTTCTTTCCGGCAAAAGGAGCGCCTGGAACGGGACCAGCAAACCAACCAACAGCGCCTGGCCAAGGCAGAGGCGCGGCTGGGCGAGCTGGAGCAAAGCGAGAAAGAATGGCAGGCTGAGGGTGCTGCACAGTTGGCTACGCTTCGTGAGCAGCAGGCAGACGATGCAGCACGGAAGGCTCAGGGCGATATCGTCTCTCAATACAGGAAAGAGCTGGAGCCGCTGACGGCGCTGAGAACGGAGCAGAAGAAAAAACAAGATGAATTGTCAAAGCTGCGCGCGGCAGCAGGGCAAATGGATCAGCAGATTCAGGAGTGGCAAACTAGCGGTCTGAATGAGCTGCAAGCGGTGAACAAGAAGCTGGAACGGCAAGATTATGCCCTGGAGGCGAGGGCAGCCCTGGCCGAGCTGCAGACCAGGTTGGAAGGCGTGGGCTATGATGCTGACGCGCACCAGGAGGCGATCGCTGGACGAGAGGTTCTGGCTGCGGCGCCAGACCGCTTTCAGGCGCTGAAGCAGGCTCAGGCTGCTATTCGCCCGCTTAATGCATCGATCACGGAGCTTAGGCAGCGCGCCAAGGATCTACAAGCGGATGTGGAAGCGCAGGAAGAGCAGCTGCAGACGGCGGAAACCCAGCTGCAAACATTAGTTGAGGGCAGCAGCGATCTACGCCAATTGGAGACGGTGGTCTTTGACCTGCGCGAGGAAGAGAACAAAGCCATACGCTCGGCGGCTTTTGCCCAGCAGAAGCTAGAAGTGCTGCAAGATCTGCAGAAACAGAAGGATGAATTGGAGCAAGAAAAGAAGGGGTTGTCAACGCTCATTAGACGGCTCAAGGTCCTGGAAAGCTCTTGCAGCCGCAAGGGTGTACAGGCCCTGCTGATCGAACATGCTTTGCCGGAAATTGAGGAGCGAGCCAACCAATTGATTGAACGTTTGACAGGCGGTGATATGCGCATTTATTTCGATACGCAGCGCCAATTGAAATCGCGGGATGCATTGGCAGAAACGCTGGATATTCGGATTGAGGATAAGGATGGGGTTCGGCCGTATGACAATTACAGTGGCGGCGAACAGTTCCGGGTTAATTTCGCTATTCGGCTGGCGCTTTCGCAGCTATTGGCCCACCGCGCCGGCGCGCGCTTGCAGACGCTGGTCGTGGATGAAGGGTTTGGCAGCCAGGACCCGCAAGGCCGGCAGCGGCTCGTAGAGGCAATTAACGCGGTACGGGATGAATTTGCCTGCATTTTGGTTATTACGCATATCGCGGAGTTACGGGATGCGTTCTCGACGCGGATTGAGGTGCAGAAAGGGTTAAATGGATCGGTGATTGAGGTGGTGTAGATCGGTATTTTGCAAGTTGCAAAGTCGAGTAGTCCGGTAGTCAGGCTGTCTTGTAGTCAGATCAGCACGTTCCTGCTTCCCAGTTCAACAGTTCCTAGCTCCCGGTTCCCAGTTTCTGTTTTCTGTTTTTAGTTAATAATGTCCGACAGCTCGGAGGACAAACTCTGTGATGTCTTTGGCGGCATCGGCGGCCATATCTTCGCGTTCGGGTTGGGCGAGTAGGCCGAGGATTACTTGATCGACGGCGCCAGATATGCCTTCGGCGGTTCGTCTCTCATTTTGATCGGGTATTTGGGCTTTTCTAATAGCCTCGGTTAGCGGCCGCTGCCAAAGCTGGATCAGTTTCTCACGAAAGGTAGCCGTGCCATTGGATAGGGCAGGCACTGTGCCGACGCCGGCGACGAGCAGCAGTTCGACGACGGCAGGTTCAAAGATGGCGATGCTCACGTAGGATTGAACGATGGCTTTGACCTGCTGGGCGAAGGTGCTGCGGCTGTTGGCTGCTTGTCGGAGAGTTTGAATCAGGAAATCGGCCGTTTCTTCATAAAGATGGACAAAGAGGGTTTCTTTGTCTGGGAAATAGAAGTAAAAGGTACCGATGGATACATCCGC
The DNA here is from genome assembly GCA_963807975.1 of uncultured Chloroflexia bacterium. Lineage (GTDB taxonomy): Bacteria > Chloroflexota > Anaerolineae > Promineifilales > Promineifilaceae > JAACFF01. The sequence goes on from CAWEDV010000001.1 coordinate 1,095,235, forward strand.
TTCTTTCACGATGTCGCGGATGGTAGCCGACTGGTAGCCGCGCTCAGAAAATGTCTGCACGGCCGCTTGCATCATAGCGGTTCTTTTGGCATCCTTCTTCTGCCGGGTTTTGTCACTGCTGCGATATGGCATAATGGTATTGTAAGCGAGTTTTTCCGAAGCTGCTAAAACTGGATGCCGCTGATGAGTTATAGAGATAATAAGAGAAAGCATAACACAGATATGGAGCAATCTAATATGGCTTCAAGCTGGACGGGTATTGCGATGCTTAGTTTAGATAAATCCTTGGGCACGCCGCTGTTTCAGCAGGTTTACCAGCAGCTGCGGGAAGCAATTCTGCATGGTGAACTGGCACCGGGATCGCGACTGCCGGCGAGCCGGGCTTTAGCCAGACGCGAGCAAGTTGCGCGGGTGACTATTATGCAGGCGTATGAGCAGCTGCAGGCGGAAGGCTATATTGTCAGCCGGCGTGGCTCGGGCACTTATGTTGCTGACGATATCATCGACCTGCAGTTGGAAGCTGAGACGGCTAGCTTCATTCCGCGGTTGAGCAGCTGGGGGAAACGCGTGCTAGCGCATGAGGCAGCAAGCAGTAGAAACAAAGTGCGCCCCGAAATCGACTTCGGATTCGGCCGGTCGTTCTCACACATCTTTCCTTACGACGTTTGGCGGCGTCTCCTGGCGCGCTATCTCAGCACTGACGATATTATGCTCTCTCGCTACGGCTCCGTAGCCGGTTTCACTCCCTTACGCCAGGCAGTGGCTGCTTACCTAGAGCGACAGCGGGGCGTTCGCTGCAGTGCGGAGCAAGTAGTGATCATCAGCGGAGCGCAGCAGGCGCTAGATATATTGGCCCGCCTGTTGATTTCCAGTGGAGACGAGGTATTGGTGGAAACGCCTGGATACCGGGATGCTTTCACGCTCTTCGAGGTCAACGGCGCCACATTGGTGCCGCTCATTGTCGACGATGAGGGTTTTCCCGTAGAGGATATTCCCCAGCTTTGCTGTGCGCGCCTGGCCTTTGTCACGCCCTCGCACCAGTTCCCGCGCGGGGGAACGCTGCCCCTGGCGCGGAGATTGGCGCTCCTGGAATGGGCACTGGAGCAACCGGCCTACATCATAGAGGATGATTATGACAGCGAGCTGCGCTATGACGGACGGCCGTTGGCGTCACTGCAAGGATTGGATGAAGGGGGACATGTCATTTATCTGGGCACCTTTTCCAAGGTCTTGTTCCCAGCCTTGCGCCTGGGTTACATCGTCCTGCCCCCATCGCTGATCAAGCCTTTTTTAAGCGCCAAGCAACTGGTTGACCGCGGGGCACCGACCTTGACCCAGGCTGCAGTGGCGGATTTCATCGACGAAGGACATTTTGAACGGCATCTGCGCCGGCTGCGCAAGGCATATGGCGCACGACGGCGAGTCCTGGTTGATGCTCTGAACAGTCATATGCGGGAAAATGTGCATTATGTAAACGATCCCGCGGGATTACACATCATGCTCTCGCTCGATCCCTCTTGCAGAGAGCGAGAAATCGTGCAGCAGGCAGCGGAGATGGGTGTGGGGGTTTATCCCGGCGCGCCTTACCATCTGGAAAAGCCCGCACCTCCCTCTATTTTACTCGGCTACAGCGGCCTCGACGCCGGGCAAATAACGGAAGGTGTGCGCCGTCTCGGCAATATCCTCGGGCATGCCTAGACTGGCGCTGATAGTTCGGTTGGGAACTAGCCCCGGGAAAAGGGTAAGCCTTCCTCAACAGGCGTCTCGTACCAGCCACATTTATCATGATGAAAGAACAATCAAGGCCACACCGGTTAAGGCCACCAGGGTGCCCACGACGCCGCGCATACTGACTTTGCGCTTGTAGACAATATACTCGATTGGAATCAACAGAATGGGCGGTAGAGCCATCAAGGTGGCGGCGATGCCCAGACGCGAGTATTGGATGGCGATCATTGAAAACCAGATTCCCAGAAAAGGGCCGCTAATGCTGCCACTTATCATGGCTCGAAAGGCTCGTTTATTGCGCCACATACGGAAAGTATGCCTGATTTCCCGGCGCAGCGCGGCAAGGACCCATAGGACGAGCAGGGCAATCAGGATACGGATGATGGACGCCGACAAGGTTGAGTAGTCATTCACCAGCCCATAGCGGGCAAAGACTAGATTGGCTACCTGTCCCAAGGCACCAGCCAGGCCAAAAAGGATGCCCTTGCGGAACTGTTTGTTTTCGACCATAGTTTTTCCTGAACGCTTTTCGGTAACCACCCAGGCAATACCGCCCACTGCGAGGAGAATGCCGACGAGTTCCATGCCCGTAACGAGTTCGCCAAAAAGCAGCCAACCAAAGATCGCACTGTAAATGGGTACGGTTGCCATAAGCAGCATCGACAGACGGGGACCGATCATGACGTAGGCTTTGAAGAGAAAGGTGTCGCCAAGGACGAGGCCCAAGATCGCCGACACGGCAAACCAAAACCAGCGATAAGGCTCCGCATCCCAAGGAAAGAGTGAGCCTTCTACAATGAGATGGGTGAAGGACAGGAAGGCAAAGGCGAAGATCAGGCGGCTGCGGTTGACGACGTCGGAGCCGATGAGCCGCCCGCTGTAACTGAAGAATACGGCCGTTAAAGACCAGCATACGGCTGTGGCCAAGGCCGCCAGCTCACCCCAATGCATGGTGTCTCACGAGGTTTGCTCCAACCGCTGCCAAATGGTGGGGTAATGGGTTGCCTCGATCAGTTCCAGGCTGTTCTGGTCGGGATCACGGAAATAGATGGAATGCGTCCCCAGGGGCCAATCTTGTTCATGTTCAATCTCTATGCCATGCGCTTGTAGTCTTTCGCGCCAGGCCTGCATCTCTGCAGCGGGGATGGACAAGGCGATATGACCTTGCCCGCTCGCTCCATGCCCGGGAATGATGCTGACCCGTTTTTGCAGGCTGTTGATATCAAAGAGGATAAGGGTTGAGTCGGGGCCGGTCTGCAGGAAAACGGCATCGTCAAAAACGGCCGTTTGGGTCAGTCCCAGAACTTCAGTATAAAAGGTGATCGCCCGGGCAAGATCTTGGACGTAGAGGGCGGCTTCGGCCAGGCCATTTATGTGGGTCATTTGGGTCTTCTCCATGGACGATTTGCCAGGAAATCAGGTAGTTACCGGGAAAATCGGGACTCATTAAAGTATTGGTTCCTGTTCCTCTAGATAAAGGACGATTTCCCCATCTAGCACCTTCAGACAGTGGCGCACGCGCCGGCGCAGCTTCTTGTTTAGCAGTTTGGTAGCTTTTTTGGGCGGCAGGATGCGAAATTCGCTCAGTTCTTCCGCCGGAAGATGAATGGCGGCGATCATCTTTTCAGACAGCGTCGCACCGAGGAAGATAAACTGCAGGCTTTCCGTGCGCGTCTCAGTTTCATCAGTAAAGTCGACACAGAGCAAGCGCTCTACCTGGCAGATAAGCCCTAATTCCTCAAACACCTCGCGGATGACTGTCTCGCGGGGGGATTCATTCTTTTCCACCACCCCACCTGGAATTTCCCATGTGTTTTTATAAGTTGGATTGACGACCAGCAGCCGTCCTTTCTCGTCAAAAAGGAGGCAGCCAGCGGAAATCCGCTTTTTGGGCAGTGTCTCGTGAAATGCTTTGCGCTCCATCATCAAATCACCCTGTCCTATTAAGTCCAAGGAAAACGGTCGCGGATCTGCCGGATGTGGGCCGGTGTGGTGCGGCAGCAGCCGCCAATGGCGGCTGCGCCCATCTTGCGCCATTCACGGCTGAAGGTGCCAAACTCGGCCGGAACGGATTGGCCACGCCACAGATGTTGGGCGGCGTCGTACTCTTCACCTGAGTTGGGATAAACGATAACCGGCTTGTTGGTTGCGCGGCGAACTTCCTTGATTAAGCTAGGAATAAAGCGCGGCGGCGTGCAGTTTACGCCCACAGCCACTACTTGATCGAACTGGTTTAAATAAGCAGCACATTCTTGTATAGGCGTGCCGTCGACAATGTGCTGGCCATCGAGGCAGGTGAAGCTAAACCAAGCTGAACGATTGGTGGACTCCAAGAGCAGCTGGCAGAGGGCCTTGGCTTCAGCGAAGACGGGGATCGTTTCGCAGGCGAGAAGATCAGCTCTGCTGTTAGCCAGGAGCTGCCACCGCTCACGGTGAAAGGCTAGCAGGCCGGCTTGATCGAGATCGTAATTGCCCGTGTACTCTGAGCCATCGGCGCGGTAAGCGGCATAGGGTCCAACGCTGGCAGCAGCCAACGGCCGTAATCGCTTGGCGCGATCCACTTTAGACAACTGATCCCAGTATTTATCCCGTTCTTCCATCGCCAGTTCCACGGCAAGATTGATCAAAATGCGGGCCTGGTCTTCGTCGAGGCCATAAGCCACAAAGCCAGGGATTGTGGCCTGGTAGCTGGCGCTGATAATGCAGTCGGCCCCGGCCCAAAGGTAGTCGGCGTGAACCTGGCTAATAACAGCCGGATCATCACGCAGCAGGCGCGCAGACCAGAGGGCATCCCCCAGATCCTCGCCGTATGCTTCCAATTGGGTTGCCAGGCCGCCATCGAGAACAAATACACCATACTTGTCGATAAAGGGTTGGATGGGATTGCTCAGGGTCATGGTCAGCTCAGCGGGTTAATATCGGAAGGCCAGCGCGGGAAGAGGCAGTCAAGCAAAACGGCCGCTTGCGGGTTGAGAGCAAAACAGTCGGCATAGGCGGTATCCAGTTCTTTGAAGCTGCGATAACCGAATAAAAGCTGCGAGAAGGTCAAATCGGGGAAGACGGCATCGGAATCGTAAAAGGCATCTGCCTCATACGGTTCGATGTCGCCCATCTGACCCTGTTCGAAGTTTAAGATCAAGCCGCTGTGGTAGAGATTCAAGCGCAGCTTTCCAGTATAGCCGGCCATCACGCTGTCTGATAATCTTCGTTCAAGTTCCTTTTTTATCATTAGCAGAAAGCGCGGCAAGTCATCTACGCGAATGTACCAGGCGTAGGGCTTCTGCTCTTTTTCCAATTGAGAGCCCAGGGCATCGTAGAGTGGATGGCTTTGACCGAGGTTGAATTGAATATGCGTAATCGGCTGATTGTTTTCCTGGTTGTGAAAATCTGCTCTTTTTTTGAGCTCACGCACCACGAATAGGGCTATCGCCCGCCAGGATTGTCCCTTTTGGACGCCAAATTCACGTATTCGATAGGCGCCTTTGCGGTCATAAATCTGGGCATAGGCCACTACCGTCCCAGTGTTGTCTTCGATCATGTACACCTTACGCACCCCGACGGATCCGGGAGCGGCCACGAACATTTCGTACTCCCAAATCTCGGCAGTACGTTGGTGCACAATCAGGCTGTTTGCGCAGTGCCGCGGATACAACACTTGCAACCGGTCAATGTCTGCTCGCTCCACGGAGCGCAGGCGGTACTCCTCTTCTTCCTGTGGCTTGTCGTTTTCTGAGCGGGCCCAGAACAGTTCACGGCTGCCGCCAAGATTGACGGTCATTTCATAGCCAAACTGGCGATAATACCAGGGTATGCCGGTGATTGATTGGACCAGTTCACCGCGTTCGGCGCTCAATTGATGGATGGTTTCCATCTGCTGCCGGACCAATCCGCGGCGTCGGTAATTGGGATCCGTACCGACCAGTTCAATACGCCCTACGGCAAAGGGAATAGCGGCAAAGCTCCAAGTCTGGGAAATCAGGTTTAAACTGGAGACGATCTTGTTCCCATTATTTTGGTCGACAACAATTGTGAAATCGGAAGCCTTTGTGGTTGGATGCTTGCCGCTCATCAGGTCACGCGTCCAATCCTTCAGCCATGTTTCAGGTTCTTGCGGGTTATCGCTATGAACAGCGACGTTGAAGGTTCCCAGTTCCTCAGCATCATCCGGCATGCCCCAACGCAGCATCAGCCCATTTCCTAAATCCAAGGGCAGCTGTAATTCACCTTGCTGCTTCATCTGTTTGCGGCTTGTATTCATAATCTCATCTCAAAAGTCATCTAACTCGCCATTTATATCAGGTAAAGCCCCTTTGGCAACTGGGTAATTTTCACAAATCAGCCCAGTAGAATTATCCGAGCTTAAGAAAGCCTGGCTGAAGAAAGATTGGGGATACGTAACTATAAGATGTTTATTGGAAATGTTCGGCCAACCTTGACGAGAGCGATCATATGTTCGAAAATGTATTATCGCTGCAGGGTCTAATACTATTAATGGACAGTTGCAGCAAATGGATCTTAAGCAAAGGAATTGCCGATGTTAGCAACTATCGCCTCATACTGGTTTGTTTCTCTCCCTGGTGTCTTGACCGGACTGCTGCTGTTGAAATTGTTCAGACAGGTTCGTGAGTCGAAGCAAACAGGTGAACCTGTTCGGGCTACCGCAAAAAAGAGATAATCGATGTATTACTGGCTTTTATTTGCACTGCCAGGTCTGATCCTGGGTCTTTGGGCCCAATCCCGCGTTAAGGGAGCCTTCAAAAAGTACTCAAAGGTGCATACCGCACGAAATCTAACCGGCGCCCAGGTGGCGCGAGCCTTGTTGAATGAGCAGGGACTCAGCCACGTGGCCATTGAAGAATCAAAGGGTGGGCTGCTCAGCGATCATTACGATCCGCGCAGCCAGGTTTTACGCCTCAGCCCTGATGTTTACCACCAGCCAAGTATCGCTGCTGCAGGGGTAGCGGCGCATGAAATGGGCCATGCTTTGCAAGATGCCAATAAGTATGTACCGCTTAAGTTCCGCAGCGCCCTTGTGCCGGCGACGCAGTTTACGAGCCGCTTAGCTCCCTGGTTGTTTATGGGTGGTTTCTTGCTGCTGATGTTTCTGAATAGTGAGATTGGGCTTTATATCGCCTGGGCTGGTGTGGCGCTCTTCGCCGTGGCGGTTTTGTTCACCTTGATCACGCTCCCTGTCGAGTTTGATGCCACTAAACGGGCCAAGCAACTGCTGGTCAGCAGTGGGGTATTGATAGGGGATGAGATTGAAGGGGTCAATAAAGTGCTTGATGCAGCCGCACTTACCTATGTCGCCGCCGCTGTCACCGCCATCGGCCAGTTACTCTACTACGTAATGATACTCACTGGAGGGCGCCGCCGATAATAACAAATACCCGGGAACTGCTAGTCTCCACGATACCAAGAATCAGTCATCTCGCCGCCCCACCCACTCGATCGAGATCCTGCCCTCCAAAGAGTGAAATTCTGGATCCCCTGTCAATAAAGTAGAATCAAGGCCCAAAGCAAGAGCGCCGGCAAACGCATCCGCGTAGGCTATTGCATGCGCTGCCTTGATATGAGCAGCAGTCAAAACGCGATCCAGATCCACAGAATAGAATTCCAACGGTATCGCATCTAGATTTGCTTGAATGGAACGCACATCCGCTTCCCCATGACGACGTTCGACAATGTAAGCCACTTCTCTAAGATTGAACAGGCTCATGGCCAACTTGACTTCATCTTCTTGTGCCTGACGCAGCAGTTCCTCCACACGCATGGCCCTGGCTCGTCATTGGGCAAGGTCAGAACAGCAAAATTATCAAGGACAAAACCCCTGCCCTTCAATAAACTATCCAACTTTCCTCAACCACATCGCTTGATACGGTTCCAGATAAATATCCGACCACTCATCCAACTCCTGACCGGTTATTAATTCCTTCAACTCTCCGTACAATCCCATATCCTTCACCCTGCCCCGCCGTACTGCCTGGCCCCATTCGCTGAAATTGCCAATGACCAGGATGCGGCCGCGTGGGCTCTCACGCAAAAGACCAAATACGTGCTCATTGTCGGTCCAAACGGCATAGGAAGCGGCTTCAGCATGGAAAGCGGTCGTCTCTTTACGAACGCCTATGAGCTGGCGCATGCCCTGGAATAAACGGCCGCTGGTGGTGCTCCAATCATGGCGTTGGGCCGCTTTCTGCCAATCCATATAGGGGCGGTGCAGCCAGCGATTGTCCTGGGCCAGATCAGGATCTTCTTCGTAGCTAGGATCGTTTAGCAGGCCAATTTCATCACCCATATAAAGCAGGGGAATGCCGCCAAAGGCTAGAATCATGCTGTGAATGAGCAGAATGCGCCCTATGGCTAGATTTGTCTGATCGGGGTCTTGGGCCGTTTCTAGGCCGGCTAAAGAGGCGCAGGAGCCGCTTATACGCCGGTCGTTGGTCCGGGGATTGAATTGGAACGTCGCGCCACGGGCGAAGGTGCCCTGGAAACGACCGCTGTAAAAATCGCTCAGGAACGAGCGATGTAGAAAGCCATTGAGGCCTACGGCAGCCGCATTCTCTTCGGTCACTGCCCAGCCAATATCATCATGGCAGCGCACATAGGTCAGCCATGAGGATCGGGAGGGAATGGGTGGCATCTGCTGCAGAGCATGGGTCATCAGGGCCACTTTCCGTTCAGCAAGGCTGCTCCAGAGCATGACCATAAAGACATTGTGATAGGCGACCTCGCATTCCTTGTTGGTCGCCTCGCCGCGGCCCAAATAGGGCACCAACTGTGGTGGGGGCACGATGGCCTCGGCTTTCAGGAGCAATCCTGGGGCAGCGATACGGCTGAGCGCGCGCCAGGCCTGCAGCAGATAGTGGGCTTCGGGCTGGTTCTCACAATCGGTGCCCAAACGCTTCCACATAAAGGCCACGGCGTCCAGGCGCAGCACCTCTACCCCTTGATTGGCCAGGTATAGCATGATATCCAGCATCTCACCAAAGACCGCCGGATTGGTGTAGTTGAGATCCCATTGGAATTCGTTGAATGTGGTCCATACCCAACGCTGGAACTCCTCATAGTAAGTAAAACTGCCGCTTTTGAACTCGGGAAAAATCTCGCGCACTGTCTCTTCGTAACGGTCAGGCAGCTCGCGATCGGGGTACATGAGGAAGTAATCCTGGTAGATGGGGTCGCCGGCGCGTGCTTTCTGGGCCCACGTGTGTTCCTTGGCGGTGTGATTGCAAACGAGGTCAATGCAGAGGCTGATCTCGTTTCGGCGCAGGTCGGCGGCCAGGCCGGCCAGATCATCCATGGTCCCCAGGTGATCCGCCACCTGCCTGTAATCCATGACCGCATAGCCACCATCGTTGGCTCCGGGACGTGGTTTCAGCAGGGGCATCAGGTGCAGGTAGGTCACGCCCAGCTCTTTGAGATAGCTAATTTTCTCCCCTACTCCCGAAATGGTGCCGGCGAAGCGATCGGTGTAGGCGACATAGCCGGTCATATTGGGCTGCTGGAACCAATCGGGTTCGGTCAACCGTTGAATATCGAGGCGGCGCAGGTCTTCTGGACGACGGGCATAACTGCGGGCGACGCCGTGTAGGAAGTGATTGCGCCACTTTAGATAGTCTTCTCGTTCGCCGTAGAGCTTACGCAACGGCCGTTCCACATCAGCCAGGAATAGTTTTAGGCGGGTCAGGAAGATCTCCTGCTCCACCGGTTCCAGCATGCGCAGCGGTTCATGGACAAGAGCGTCGAGCAGATTTTGGTCTTGGGGCATCTTCTTTTCTACCTGGCTAAAAATTCGGCACCAGCCAATGGGCAGCAAAAGGCGCCAACTTGTATTTCGATCCGGCTTTCACGACAGAAATATCCTTTACTAGCAGGTCAAGCATATCGCTGGTGAGGTCAAGGAGCGCTGTTTGTGATTCGCCGGTTAAATTGAAGAGGCATAAAACGTCACTGTCCCCCTCGCTGCGTTTGAAGGCGATGGTTTCTTTGCTGCCGCTCTCCACCCATGCGAATTCACCGGCGCGTAGAGCGGCCTGGCTTTGGCGAGTGCGGATGAGATGCCGGGTCCGATTGAGAATTGAATCTGGGTCGGCTTCCTGCGCAGCCACGTTCACTTTCTGGTAGCTATATGTATCGTCGTCAATAACGGGGAGATAGGTCTGTTTCGGCCGTAGAAAAGCCGCCATGTTGGTTATTCGACCACTGCATGGGTGTACGGACCCCATTGCGGTCATCGAGCCAGATATTGTCCCCCATGCCGATCTCGTCACCATAATAAATGATCGGCGCGCCAGGAAGGGATAGAAAGAGCGCGTTGAGTAAGAGCCAGCGCCGCTTATCCCCATCTAACAAGGGTAACTGCCGGCGCCGGATGCCCAGATTGAGGCGCATACGTGGTTCAGGCGCATACTGCTCCCACATCCACTGCCGTACTTCCGGGGTGACCATTTCCAGGGTCAGTTCATCATGATTGCGCAGAAAGGTCATCCACTGTGCCCCCTGGGGGATAGGCGGCGTGCGCGCCCAAATATCCACGATAGGGGTCTTGTCTCCGGCCTTCAGGGCCTGGTACAGCCGGGGCATGATCGGGAAATGGAAACAGACCTGAAACTCATCGCCATCGCCAAAATAGGGCAGCAGGTCTTCAGGCCATTGATTGGCCTCGGCGATGAGAACTGCCGCGGGATATTCCTCATCCATCAACCGGCGCACCTGCTTCAGAAAGCGATGCGTCTCGGGCAGATTCTCGCAGTTAGTTCCCTCTCGTTCGTAAAGATAAGGAATGGCATCGGCGCGAAAACCGTCAATACCCATATCCATCCAGAAACGAATGATCTGAAAGATCTCTTCATGCACCGCTGGATTGTCGAAGTTTAGATCAGGTTGGTGGCTGTAAAAGCGATGCCAGAAATACTGCTGCGCCACCTCGTCATAGGTCCAATTAGAGGGTTCGGTGTCCAGGAAAATGATGCGTGTTTCCAGGTATTTTTCGTCGCTATCACTCCAGACATAGTAATCTCGGTATGGCGATTCAGGATCGCTGCGCGCCGCCTGGAACCAGGGATGCTCGCTGGAGGTGTGATTCATGACCAAGTCGGTGATGACGCGCAGTCCGCGGGCATGGGCCGCATCCAGAAACGCCTTAAAATCGTCGAGCGTCCCAAAATCGGGGTGGATATCGTAATAATCAGCCACATCATAGCCGTCATCCTTCAGTGGCGAAGGGTACATGGGCATCACCCAAATGCAGTCAACGCCCAGGGACTTGATATGGTCCAACTTTTCCATGGCGCCACGAAAGTCACCATTGCCATCACCATTAGAATCTGCGAAGGCACGGATATTGAGTTCATAAAACACGGCTTCTCGGAACCATTTTTGATCTGTAGTCATCCGATTTTACATTTGCTCCAATTTGAATATTGCCCCTTCATCTCCGCGCAAAAGCAGGGCTTCGGCACCTTGGTCATAAGGCGATATGCCATGTGTGGATATCACAAAACGCGGATAATTCAGGTCTTTGAGCCAGGGCATTGATTGCGCGTGCGCTGAGAAATTGAGAATGATCAAATATCGTTCAGATCCATGTTCACGTAAGTAGGCGAAGAGCGATTTTGGACTTTCAACGGCGCGATAGGCTCCCATGGTCAGGGCCCGGCTACTGCGGCGTAGCGTGATTAGGCGCTGAATTAGCCGCAATATAGAATTTGGGTCATTTCGCTCAGCATCGACATTAACCTGGCGATATTCTGCTTCGATTGGCAGCCAGGGGTTAACCAATCCACTACAAAATCCCGCATTAACAGAGCTATCCCACTGCATAGGCGTCCGCTGCGGGTCCCGCCCCAGATTGAGTCCTGGGGCCAGTTTTTCCCAGGGATCCTGAATACGCTCAGGTGGAATCTGTCCATTTCTCATGCCTATCTCATCCCCATAATACATGGTTGGCGTTCCACGCAGGGTCAGCAAGAGCATGGCCGCCTGGCGTGCCTGGGCAAGCCCCAAACGCGTGGCAATTCGTGGTTGATCGTGATTGCCTAAAACCCAGTTAGGCCATGCCTGAGGTGGTAATTGTCGCTCGTAATTATCAACCAGGTCGCGAATCGATGCAGCATTCCACGGTGAGAATATCAAGTGGAAGTTGAAGGGCAGGTGAAATTCATCGCTATCCCCATAATGGCGGACAAGTTGTTCAACAGCTAAGTTTATCTCACCAATGAGGACGCGATCTTCATATTCATTGCAAACCTGCCGCAGCCAGCGGTTAAATTCATGAATATCTGGCCTGTTTTTGGTATACAGTTCGATCACTTTTTTCGATGGATCTTGACCAGCTCGCCAATCAGGATTAGACGGATTATCACGAAAGAGCCTATCCTTCATCACACGGTAAGATACATCCACCCGAAACCCATCAATACCACGGTCAAACCAATACCGCAGAACTTCTGACATCACCGAGCGCACCGCAGGATTACGCCAATTTAGATCTGGCTGCTCAGGAAGGAAAGAATGCAAATAGAACTGGTCGCTCTCTTCATCCCACTGCCAGGCAGTTTCGCCGCTGAATCGACTCAGCCAGTTATTGGGCGGGCCGCCGTCTGCAGCAGCGTCTTGCCAGATAAACCAATCTCTTTTGGGGTTATCGCGAGACTTACGAGATTCCTGGAACCAGGGATGTTCCACAGAAGTATGATTCGGTACAAAATCTAAAACTACCTTGATCTTACGCTGGTGAGCGGCCGCGATAAGTTGATCCATGTCCGCCATGCATCCGAACAGGGGATGAATATCAGTGTGATTCGATACATCATAACCAAAATCCGCCATAGGTGAGGGATAAACGGGCGAAATCCAGATAGCATCAATACCAAGCCACTGCAAATAGTCCAGGCGCTGGATTATACCCGGAAGATCTCCTATCCCATCGTTATTTGTATCTTGAAAGCTGCGTGGATAGATTTGATAAATGATACCTTTTTGCCACCAAAGATCCTTCATTCATTTCTATCCTTTGCGAATGCGTCTCCTAAATCACACGCCACTAGATCGGCCACAATAAAGTGATACCCTGGGAAAGTGGTGACATACGCCATCAGTTTCTTGCCACATCATCAACCAGAACCTGGGCGCGCTGCCTAATACGCTGCAGCCGCTGCTCATTGGCCATCAGGTCACTATGCAGGGCTTTGACGCGCTCTGCCAAAGCTTGGTTATGGAATGAGAAAGCGATGTTTTGTATCTGATTGAGACGGGCATTCATATCTTTTGGAGTTCTCTCGTCATCACGAAGCGGCCGCGCGGCCCCCCAGTCAACATGCACGGCTTCACCGTCACTCTCCCGTAAAATAAAATTGGCGGAATGCCAATCGCCGTTTTCTATGCCAAGTATTTCGCATGTTTGCTGGTGCAGCACAAAAACATCATAAAGATCGGCTGTCATCCGCTCGTGATCGGCTGACACATAATCTTGCACCGTTTGTCCAAACACGAAATCTTCTAGAGTGAAACCCATCAGCGTAGAGCATGCCATCCCATGCTGAAAGACCTGATGCAAACGAGGAATTAATCCTTCCTCTAGCAGCAGTCGCACGCGACCACGGCTTGTCACCAAGGCCCCATCTTGAGTAAGCATCGGCCAGTTTTCTGATTGACCGTTGGCGGATCTGGCGTTTAGTAAAATTTCGTGAAATGGTTCTGGTGCCGGCTGCTTGATAACAACACCGAGTTCGGGAGCGATCAAAACCAGGCTTCCGCGGTGCCGTCCGGCAATGTACTCTCCTTTGACAACTATCGTCAGCCCTGTTTCCTGCCGCCACGCCTCCTGCCAGCTCCGTATCCTCAAAGCGAGCCATGATTCACCATTTACTAAATAACGCCGGCGAGACAGCTCGAGACCCGTCATTTGACTCAATAATTCATCATACAACAAAATCTTCGGTACCGGTGGTTGGTTGGTTGTTGCCAGTTGACTGCCAGATAAGAGCGCTTGATAGAGTTTTTCAATATAAGTTGTCCTGGAGCTGATCCCCGCTTCATCTCCTTGTGGATGTGGGCGAAGGCTGTGTAGGTGCAGCAGTGCGGACAAAATGGCTGGCCACTGACAGCCTGCTTCACTCTCCAATCTTCCGGCTACCTGGTTCTCATCTGCGCCAAAGTAACGTACTTTCTCACCATAATCAGCTAGAATCTCGAGGTGCTCAAAAAGGGGATCAGCGGTTATTTGGGCCGGCAAGCGGGCCACGCCAAAGTAAATCGGCGTCCATCCTCCTAGGCCACGCGTAAGGAAATCAGGCTTGGCCAGGAATTCTATTGGGACCAGGCGATCGCTGGTGCTAGACAGCAAGTTATGACCTGGATTGTCAATCTCGAGAAAATCAGTCAAAGTAGGAACAGGCGCCCGCCGCAAGCGCTGAATCCAGGAAGATTCAGCCTCAGCGGTCGGGCGCTGACCTACTATTTCCAGTTTAGCCCCTTTTGGCTTGCCTGCCGGTGGCAGTAAAAATTCAATAGCCCCGGTGCGATTCAAAGGGATGGCAATGACGCAGAAATGTTGAGATGTGGGCACAACTAACGGCGGCTGTAGCCTCGTAGAGCATCATTGAAGTTAGCTTCGGATTCAGGCGACAATTCAAGCTCGAAAAGCGTACCGCCCGCATCCTTCATCAACTGTCTAAGAATCGGCCGGTTATTTTCAGTCAGTGTCATTTTCACAAAAATAGCTGAACTATGATCTTCAAGCGCTTCAGAAACAGCCTTGATTTTCTCATCAGGGATGCCGTAATCAATTTTTTTACCTGTGAAAGCACCAGCCGCCGCACCCAACAAAGCGCCGCCAATCGGTCCGCCTACCATTGTGCCAATCACCAAACCGATTGCGCCGCCGGAGACCGCTCCTTTCGCCGTGGTCCCGTCCAGGGTCTGAGAAATATCCACTTTGCCATCTTCCCCTTTGGTCACAATGGCAGCATCATCCAGCTTTATGATCTTATCCTTTTCCAATTTCTTCAGTGATTTTAGTACTTCTTTGGCCTTTTTTTCATCATGAAACGTAACAATACCGATATCACTCATTTTCCACGCTCCTTCTAAAATAGTACGATTATCGCATCGCAATCATCATTGTTGTCACAAGCTAACGTTTGTCGAGAAAACAACAACCTGAGCGTTTACCCTTTGACTGAACCTGCCAGCAGCCCGCGTACAAAGAAACGTTGCAAGGAGAAGAAGACGATCAAGGGTAGAATCATCGTGATAAAGGCGCCAGCTGTCAGCAGATGCCAATCCTGCCCGCGTGATCCAACCATTTCTTGCAGCGCCTGGGTCAGCACCGCCACTTCTGGTTTTGAGCCAATAAACACCAACGCCACCAGCAGATCATTCCAAACCCAAAGGAATTGGAAGATCGCGAATGAGGCCAGCGCTGGCACAGAAAGCGGCAGCACCAGGCGCGTAAACACTGTGAAGTGTGAGGCGCCGTCAACGAAGGCCGACTCCATGATCTCGCGCGGCAAACCGGCGATGTAGTTGAACAGCAAATAGGTAGCCAATGGTAAGCCAAACCCGGTGTGGGCCAGCCAAACAGCCAGGAATGTGCCTGTTAGTTGCAAGGCCACATAATCCCGCAAAATGGGGATTAGTGCTGTTTGAAGAGGCACCACAAGCAAACCGACCACGAGAATGAAGAAAAATTTCCGGCCTGGGAAATTCATCCAGGCAAAACCATAAGCCGCAAAGGCAGCGATCAAGATCGGAATAACAGTCGCCGGTATGGTTACCGCCAAACTGTTCAGGAAAGCGTTGCTCAGGTTGTCTCCACTGGACTCAATCACCGTACCATCCGCATTTTCAATATCTTTGCCGGTCAGCACTTGGCGATAGTTGTTCAGCGTAAAATTTTCACTAAAAGACTCGCCATTCGTAAAAACTGTCCACCAACCCGTCGTGCGCACAGAGTCTGCCGGGCGAAATGAGGATATCAGCAAACCCAAGGTCGGAATGGTCCAAATAATGACCAGCAGCAAAAGAGCGCCGTTTACCAGAAGTGAGTTGATCCGTTTTTGTCGACTTAAACTGCCACCCATTAGAATGCCTCCTGTTCTTGAAAGCGACTTAAATTGTAATACATTACTGGGATAGTCAAGACGACCAGGAGAATGGCCAGCGCAGCTCCACGACCCGGATTCTGAAAGGTGAACATCTGCTTGTACATCAAGTCTGCAATCACCTCTGTTCCCGCTCTCCCTTGGGTCATGACAAAGATGAGATCAAATATCTTCAATGTTAAGATCACAACGGTCGTGGCCACGGTGACGATGGTGCCGCGAATGTACGGAATGATGATATTGAAAAAAATCTGTCTCTCGGTGGCGCCATCGATACGGCCCGCTTCCATCAATTCGGTAGGCACGCCCTTCAGGGCTGAGGACAAAAGAACCATGGCGAAACCTACTTGTAAAAACACAAGGACGCCAATCAACATGAAATTATTCCAGGGCTGAATCAAGAGCCAGCCCTGCCTCGTACCTCCTAACGCTTCAACCACCGCGTTGAGCAGTCCAATTTGGGTCTGTCCGGGGGCTCGTGAGGCATCATAGACAAAGCGAAAAATGACACCGGCACCTACAAAGGAGATGGCCATGGGTAGGAAAATGAACGCCTTGGCGCCGACCTCAAGCCGGCTGCGGTCAGCCAAAACAGCCACGAGTAACCCAAAGCCAACAATAAATGCCGTTCCAAAAATAAGCCAGAGAGCATTGTTGCGCAGCGACTCCAACATGATTGGGTCTGTAAACGCATACACATAGTTGTCAATGCCTAAAACATCTTCACCACCTGGTTGTCTGATTTGGAAGCTAATCCATAAGGTACGCAGAGTAGGTAGAAGCAAATACCAGGTCAGGATGGCCATTGCCGGCCCGACAAATACATAGGGTAGGATCCGCTGCATGGCGCCCTGCGGTAATTTTTCAACCAACCAATTGGCGATAAAATACAAAGCTGCCACGCCGCCGACGCCCCAAACAATCGCCACGATGGTGATGATCAACTTAGAAGCATCACTATCTCTTAGAAAAATAAAACCCTGATACAAAACAATAAACGCTACCAAGGGCACAAACAGAGCAATCGCCAAACGGGCAATATTGGTTACTAACCTATTGCCAAGGCTTATTGGCTCTTTCGTCTCTTGTAAAGTGGACATAACAGCCTCCTTCTTGCTAGATCTTGTCCGTCCAAATAAATCAGGGTGAATGAAATGATTCACCCTGATTTCTAGACTTTTAACTCAAATAACAGCGCCTATCTGGGCCAGGCCGCGTCAATAGGCGGCAAAGCTTGATCCAGTGAGGTACCGGTGACCCAATCGGTAATATTGGTCCAAAATGCACCAGCCCCAACTGCAGCCGGCATCAAGTCCGAACCATCAAATCGAGTAACACTGGCATTCTGCAGCATCTCGGCGAAACGCCGGTCGAGATCCGTCGGATACCAATCCAGGCTGGAATCGGTATGGGGGGCAATGAAACCGCCAGCTTCCACCCAGCCTTTCATCGATTCGCCTGTAGCCAGGTAGGCCATGACTGCCCTTACCTCAGGCCGGTCGTTGTACATCGCGGCAATGTCACCTGCGGTCAATACCGGTTCGCCATATTGCGGATCAATCATGGGGAAGTAGAAGAAATCGACATCTTCACCAATTACTGTGCCTTCAGGGAAGAAGGCAGGGATAAAGCTGGCCTGGCGGTGCAGCCAGCAGCTTGGCGGGTCGTCAAACATACCATTGGGCGCATCACCAAAGGGGGTTGTGGCAATGCCAATATCACCACCGAGCACATAGTCCGGATTCTTCCAGATCACAGCCAAAGTTTCAATGGCGTTACGTACTTCAGGAGAATCAAAGGGCAGTTCACCAGACGTCCATTCGTCATACTTTTCCGGTGGTTGGGTACGGAGCATGATATCTTCAATCCAGTCCGTGGCTGTCCAACCCGTGGCACCTGAACTTTCGATGCCGATACACCAGGGTACGCCACCGTCAGCTACTATTTGGTCGCTGAGAGCCAATAATTCCTCCCACGTCGTGGGGACTTCGTAGCCAGCAGCCTCAAAGTCATCTTTAGGATACCAGACCAGGCTCTTGACGTTACCACGGTACCAGACACCGGCCACTTGATCACCAAGAGTGGAGTCATCAATCCAACCTTGGGCAAAGTGTTCTTCTAAGAAATCCATACCCAGGAATTCGCTGGGATCAACAACAGCGCCCTGGTTGACCAAACCCTTGAGCAAACCAGGCTGTGGATGACCACCGATATCGGGTGGATCACCGCCCTCAACACGCACCTGGATGAGCGTTTCAAAGTCACCAGAACCTTCATACTGAATGTCAATACCAGTTTCTTCTTCAAAGGCAGCCACCGAGTTTTCAAAACGCCGAGCGTCTTCGTCAACAAAAGCACCAAAGAAGGAAACAGTGCTTCCCGAATAATCACCGTTAAGCGCAGCCTCTAATATTGCATCGCCGCCCACCAGCCCTTCTGCTGGCGCCGCTTCTTCCGCTGGCGCCGCTTCTTCCGCTGGCGCCGCTTCTTCCGCTGGCGCCGCTTCTTCCACTGGCGCCGCTTCTTCACCACCGCCGCATGCGACCAAGACCAGCGCAAAAATGAGCAGTAAGCTCAACCAACTATATCGTTTCATATTTTTCATGTCGTTCTTATCCTCCAAGGACATTAACAATGTCGTTTTCTAGATCGATAAATCGGGAACTTTATATTGAACTGTTCGATACAATCACCTCCTCTGGGAAAAGCTCGGCCGGGATCTTATGATGCCCTTGCCGGCGCTGATGTGCTTTTACGAATCACTAATTCTGTGGGCAGCGCAATCACTTGGGGAACCATCGAAGATCGTTCGATGACATCCAATAAGAGCTGCGCCCCAGTCACACCTGAATCATACAAAGATTGTCGCACAGTCGTAAGCTGCAAAATTTCGGCCGCTTCGATGTCGTCATATCCTATGACCGAAAGGTCTTCGGGAACACGTAAACCTAAATCGCGTGCCGCTTCAAGCACGCCAATGGCCTGGGTATCGCTGTAGGCGAAGATGGCAGTTGGCGGATCAGGCAGGGAAAGCATTTCTTTGGCTAGGCTGCAAGCCTCCTGGCTGTCAAGACTTCCCTCACGGTAGTATTCAGCCTGGTTTGTGATTCCGGCCTCCCGAAGTGCTTGCAGATACCCTTCATAGCGGTCAAGAACGGGTGATTGGTTGAAGGGGTTGTCGGGATAGTCGCTGAGATAGCCAATTTTCACATGCCCCAGATCGAGCAAGTGCTGCGTGGCCAGACGTCCACCGGCCACGTTGTCGACGGCGACGCTGTTTAGTCCTTGGTGGCTGGCGTCAACAATGACCCCTGGCACTCCGGCTTTGAGGAACTGCTCCATATCGCTGTCCGTAGGTCGCAAAGAGAGGATCAGCAGTCCATCCACCAGTTTGCGGCGCATGATATTGGTCAGGAGTACCTCGCGGCTGCCGGTATTTTCAACGTCAAACAAAACCAGATTATATTCGCTGCCGGCCAAAACGGATACAATCCCTTGTAGGCGTTTGACCACAGATGGATTGGTGAAGAAGGGTACAATGACGCCGATGGCCATTGTCTTGCCGCGGGAGAGATGACGGGCAACAGGACTGGGAGAATAGTTAAGGGCTTCGATGGCTGCCTTGACTTTGTCGCGCGTCTCTTCGCGAACCAAGGCGCTGTCATTTAGTACGCGCGAAACAGTACCTATTCCAACACCGGCTTGTTTAGCAACATCCCTTATGGTTACTGTTGCTGCCACCAACACTCTCCTCTTCCTGGTGGGGATAAGGGTTGGAACCTCCTAATCATCCAAATGGAACCGGTTCCAAACTGGATATACTATACAACAATATCCTGAATTGTGTCAAGTAATACGGGGCAAGAGAGCAAATTGAGAAATCTCGGCTACGGAGCGGCATTAAGGCCGGTTAGTGCTTACATATTGCGGCGATACTGGCCCCCTACTTCGTACATGGCCTGGGTGATTTGGCCTAAAGAACAGATCTTGGCTGCTTCCATCAGAGAGTTGAATATATTCTCATTGTTGATAGCGGTTTGTTGGAGTTTGCCTAGAGCAGCGGCGGCGGCTTCTTGCTCGCGATCATTAAGTGCTTTAACCTGCTCGATCTGGTATTCCTTTTCCACCTTGGTGGCGCGAATGACTTTGTCGGGCAGCACGGTTGGCGAGCCTTCATCGGAGAGGAAAGTGTTCACACCAATGATAGGCAGATCGCCGCTGTGCTTTAAATGCTCGTAATAGAGCGATTCCTCCTGAATTTTGCCGCGCTGGTACATGGTCTCCATGGCACCGAGCACGCCGCCACGCTCGGTAATGCGATCAAATTCGGCCAACACGGCCTCTTCCACCAGATCGGTCAATTCCTCGATAATAAACGAGCCTTGCAGCGGATTCTCGTTGCTGGTGAGACCCAGTTCGTGGTTGATGATGAGCTGGATGGCCATGGCACGGCGCACGGACTCCTCCGTGGGGGTAGTGATGGCCTCGTCATAGGCGTTGGTGTGCAGGGAGTTGCAGTTATCGTAGATGGCATAGAGGGCCTGCAAGGTGGTGCGGATATCGTTGAAGGATATCTCCTGGGCATGTAGGGAACGGCCGCTGGTCTGGATGTGATATTTCAGTTTCTGTGCTCTTTCACCGGCGCCATATTTGAACTTCATGGCTTTGGCCCAAATGCGGCGCGCGACACGGCCGATCACGGCATATTCGGGATCAAGCCCATTGGAGAAGAAGAAGGAGAAATTGGAGGCGAAGCGGTCGATATCCATGCCGCGTGACTGGTAATACTCGACGAAGGTGAACCCATTGGCCAGCGTAAACGCCAACTGGCTGATGGGATTGGCCCCAGCCTCGGCAATATGGTAGCCGGAAATGGAGACGGAATAGAAGTTTCGTACCCGGTTGTCGATAAAATACTGCTGCACATCGCCCATCAGCCGCAACGAAAACTCAGTGGAGAATATGCAGGTGTTCTGGGCCTGGTCCTCTTTCAAGATGTCGGCCTGGACGGTTCCGCGTACGGTGGACAAGGTCCGGGATTTGATCTGCTCGTACACCTCTGGCGGGAGAATCTGATCACCGGTCACGCCCAACAGCAGCAGACCAAGACCATCATTCCCCACGGGAAGCTGGCCGCGATAGGCGGGTCTGGGCCAGCTTTGGTCATCATAGAGTTCACGCAGCTTCGCTTCGACCTGTGCTTCCAACCCCTGTTCGCGGATATAGCGTTCGCACTGCTGGTCGACAGCCGTATTCAAGAAAAAAGCCAACATGGTCGCTGCCGGGCCATTTATGGTCATGCTCACTGATGTCGCCGCATCACATAAATCAAAACCGCTGTACAACTTCTTGGCATCATCCAGGCTTGCTACCGATACCCCGGAGTTGCCGATCTTGCCGTAAATATCAGGCCGATGTGCGGGGTCTTCTCCATATAGGGTTACGGAATCAAAGGCGGTAGAGAGCCGGCGCGCTGGCATATCCAGCGATACATAATGGAAACGGCCGTTGGTCCGTTCCGGCCCCCCTTCCCCAGCGAACATACGCGTAGGATCCTCCCCTTTGCGTTTGAAGGGGAATACGCCAGCAGTGAAAGGGAATTCTCCGGGCACATTTTCCTGCAAGCTCCAGAGCAGGCGGTCACCCCAGGCCTCGTAGCGGGGCAACAGCACACGGGGAATTTGGCTATGAGACAGAGTCTGAGTATGGGTAGCCACCGCTATATCACGACCACGCACCTGGTAAACAAATTGCTCAGCCCGGTAACGGGCCTCTTTCTCCGCCCACTGCTCCAAAGTCTGTTGATTTTCACGGTCCAGTTTTTGGCTGGTTTGTTGGTAGAGGATCTCTAGTTCAGCAGCCAACGGCTCATTTTGTGCCGCAGCGCCAGCAGCCTGGCGAATTCCATAGAGCTGGTTGGCCACCTGGGCTTGTGCGGCGGCCCATTGATCGTAGGCGCGTACGGTCTCGGCGATTTCGGACAGATAACGCACTCTGGCGGGAGGGATAATCAACACTTTTTGAGATGGCTCATCTCCGGCAATCCAATCTGTCGCCAAATCTATGTCACATTTCTCGCTGATAATCTTCATTACGGCGCGGTACAGCCGGTTGGTACCGGGATCGTTAAATTGGGAGGCGATGGTGCCAAACACGGGCAAATCTTCGTCAACCACAGACCAGGCCTGATGGTTGCGCTGGTACTGCTTCTTCACATCGCGCAGACCATCTTGGGCGCCCCGTTTGTCAAACTTATTGATGACCACAAGGTCGGCGAAATCGAGCATGTCAATCTTTTCAAGCTGCGTGGCTGCCCCATAATCGGGCGTCATAACATAGAGAGACACATCGGAGAAATCGACGATTTCCGTGTCCGACTGGCCAATACCCGACGTCTCCAGGATGATCAGGTCAAACTGCGCTGCCTGCATGATGGCCAGCACCTCCCGTATATGACGGGATAGAGCCAGGTTTGATTGGCGAGTGGCCAAGGAACGCATATAAACGCGCTGATCATTGACGGCGTTCATGCGAATGCGATCACCCAGCAGCGCTCCGCCCGAACGCCTCTTGGAGGGATCCACGGAGATTACGCCAATATGTTTGTTTTCGAAATCGAGCAGGAAGCGGCGCACCAGTTCGTCGACCAGTGAGGATTTGCCTGCCCCACCTGTGCCGGTGATACCTAATACGGGGGGATGAACCAATCCTTCCAGTCGTTGGTGGATTTCATTCATAATCGGCGCCACCAGATCGGGCTCATTTTCAACCGCTGAGATTAAGCGACCAAGGGCGCGATCGGTAACCCACTTCTTGACCTCGGGCAGGATGCGCCCACCCACCTGTCCATTGCCGCTTCGCGGCGCCAGATCACCATAGGCCGTGGCGATGGCGGCGCGCCATTTGTCGATATGCAATTTGCCCGTCGGGAAATCGGCCTGGCGCAAGAGATCATCGATCATGCCCTGCAATCCCAGGACACGGCCGTCATCGGGGGAGTAGATACGAGTTACCCCAAGCGCGTGCAGTTCATCTATCTCATCGGGCAAGATAGTGCCGCCGCCGCCGCCAAAGATCTTGACATGTCCGCAATCTTGCTCTTGCAGCAGATCGACCATGTAGCGGAAAAACTCCATATGCCCGCCCTGGTAGGAGGTGATAGCGATGGCCTGCACATCCTCCTGGATGGCCGCATTGACAATCTCCTGCACGGAGCGATTGTGCCCCAGGTGGATGACCTCTGCGCCCGAGGACTGCAAGATGCGACGCATGATATTGATCGCCGCATCATGCCCATCAAAGAGCGAACCGGCAGTGACAATGCGAATCTTATTCGCTGGTTTGTACGGTGTGTTCTGGGCCATGGTTCTTCTTCGGGTAAATCAATTCCATTTCAATGCCCCCTAACCAGCAGGCGACAAAGTTATATATTTTGATTGATTGCAGCGTTCGCTGATCTTTTTCCTATCACATTATACTCGGAACCGGCCAGATCGGGTTCAATTGGCAAGATAGATTCTTTCCTAATCGGGAATGATAGGTCTAATGTCTATCTTGACGCTGAAAATGCCGCATAAGGGATCAATTTTTATGAATCTATCCCAGTTTCGGATAAACTTCAATCTAGGTATTCCGAGGGTGTATCCGTTATTTCGGCCGGTATGCTGGACACTGGCGGCGGATGGGCGCTTAAGCAAAAAGGAGCAAAAAGCCAAGATGTCCGATCGAGATGTACTTACCGTGGAGGTGGCGGGGCTAACCCGTCATTTTCCTCTATTCGAGGTTGCCCCAGGCGTGCGCATCGCCATTTTCAATATGTTGGGCGACACATTTGTAGTCAAAGCGGCCGCGGCGGCGCTGGCTGAGAAACTGAAGGGCAATAACTCCAGCGTGCTGGTCACCGCGGAGGCCAAAAGCATTCCCTTGATCTATGAGATGAGCGCCTTGATGGGGCTGCCCTATGTGGTGCTGCGCAAGCATTACAAGAGCTATATGGGGGATGCGATCAGCGCCGAAACCGTCTCGATTACGACGGGATCGACGCAGACCCTCTATCTCGATGAAAAAGATCGCGATTTCGTGGCTGGCAAGCATGTTATCCTGGTCGACGATGTGGTCAGTACGGGCAGCACCTTGGACGCGATGCAGAAGGTTATTCTGCGCGCCGAAGGAAGAATCAGCGAGATCGCGGCCGTCTTTACTGAAGGGGACGCGGATTGGTCTCATGTCACGGCTTTAGGCAACCTGCCGGTTTTTCTGGATGATTGACCGGAGAGGAAGCAGTATTTGAGCTCAGCCACTTTGCTCTCCATTTTTAACCACCTGCTCTCCTCCGCCTCCGAGGAGATGGGCGTTACCCTGGAGCGAACAGCTTACAGCCCCAATATCAAAGAGCGGCTGGATTTTAGCTGCGCCGTCTTCATGGCGACGGACGAGGAGCCCATGATGCTGGCCCAGGCGGCTCATATTCCGGTGCACCTGGGTGCGATGCCGGCCTCGGTACGCACGGCTGTTGCCCGGTGCGCTCCTTTTCAAGTGGGTGATGTCGTCATCCTCAATGACCCTTACCTAGGCGGAAATCACCTGCCGGATATCACCATGGTATCTCCCGTTTTTGTGGATGCGCAGAATGGCGCGACAGTCAAACCGGATTTCTATGTGGCTAGCCGCGCTCACCATGCTGATGTGGGCGGTATGTCTCCCGGCTCGATGCCGCTTTCGACAGAACTATTTCAAGAAGGGCTTATCATCCCTCCGCTGAAACTGGTGGAGGCGGGACGGCGCAACGAGGCATTGTGGCAGTTGATTCTGCGCAATGTGCGTACTCCTGATGAGCGGGCCGGAGATTTGACAGCACAGTTGGCCGCCCACCGTTCGGGAAGCAAGCGCCTGCAGCAGATCAGCGCCAGATATGGTCTGGCGGAGCTGCTGATCCAATCCCGAGCACTGATTGACTATGCGGAACGGCTGACACGGGCGGCAATAACCCAAATCCCTGATGGCTCCTACCACTTCATAGACACCTTGGATGGAGATGGACAGAGCAGCAAGGCACTGCCCATTCAAGCCGCGATCAGGATCAAAGGGGATGACGTCAAGGTGGATTTTGTGGGGACGGCGGCGGCGGTTCGGGGCAATGTCAATGCGGTTCCCGCTATTGTGCAATCGGCCGTGGCCTACTGCATACGCTGTGTGGCCCTGGCCTTGCTTGAAATCGATCTACCGATGAATGAGGGCGTTTTTAGACCGGTTAAGATCACCATACCCAGCGGTTCGCTGCTCGATCCGCATCCGCCACATGCTGTTGCGGCAGGCAATGTCGAGACCTCACAGCGGGTCGTGGATGTCGTTTTTGGGGCCTTAGCACAGGCGCTGCCAGCGCTAATACCAGCCGCCAGCCAGGGCACCATGAACAACCTGACCTTCGGCGGGCAGCACGAAGGCCAGCCATTTGCCTACTATGAAACCATCGGTGGCGGCGCCGGAGCCGGTCCCAGTTCCGCAGGCGGGAGCGGCCTGCACGTGCATATGAGCAATACCCTAAACACACCGGTAGAAGCCTTAGAGTACAACTTCCCCCTCTTGGTTAAAGAATACCGCCTACGACGTAGGTCAGGTGGGCGTGGACAGTATCGAGGCGGTGATGGGTTGGTCAGATCCATCCTATTCAATTTACCCGTATCGGCTACTATCACCAGTGAAAGGCGGGAACGGGCACCGTACGGTCTTGCTGGAGGTCAGCCGGGCCAACCGGGCCGCAACAGCTTGATCATAAATGGCGAGGAAGAGGAACTGGCGGGAAAATGCAGCGTTGAATTGCCTGAAGGGGCCATCTTACGCATTGCCACGCCAGGTGGGGGCGGCTGGGGGCAAAAGGAGTCCTAGATACCAAGTATCTTTTGTCGTACAATGTATGAACCATGACTAAAAAATCGCTTGGCTATGTTGAACTTGAATGGAAGTGTCCCAACTGCGGTGGGCGCAATGCGGGACGCGAGAAGATCTGCGCCCAGTGCGGCGCTCCGCAGCCAGAAGATATCGAGTTTGAGCAAGCCGCTGAAGAAAAAATCATTGAGGATGCAACGGTCATTGAACGAGCCAAGATCGGACCAGATATCCACTGCGCTTACTGTGGCACGCGCAACCCGGGCGATGCCCAGACTTGTTCACAATGCGGCGCCGATCTGGCTGAAGGAAGCGCTCGCGACACAGGGGACGTGGTCGGGGCGCATAAAGATGAACCAGCCGCGGACATCGCCTGCAAATTTTGCGGTTCAATGAACCCGGCTGTTGCGCATAACTGCGCCAACTGTGGCGCCAACCTTGACCTGGATGAACCGTCGCCCGCACCCACAGCGCAGCCTACTTCACGTCGATCGGGGATTAGCCCACTTATTTTGGTGGTTATCGGCGTGGTCCTGGTCGCGGCCTGCATCGGTATCTTCGTTTTTCTCAACCAGACGGATGATGTTCAGGGACAGGTGCGAGACTTGTCCTGGGAGCGATCAATCGTGATTATGGGTCTGGTGCCCGTAAGCCGCGAGGGATGGTGGGATGAAATTCCACAAGATGCGGATGTTGGCCAATGCCGGCAGGAGCATCGCTATACCTCAGATGTGCCAGAACCAAACTCCAGGGAAGTATGCGGCACACCATATACCGTCGATACGGGAAGTGGGCTGGGTGAAGTCGTTCAGGATTGCCAATACCAAGTTTATGACGATCGCTGCCAATATCAAATCCTACAGATGGCACCGGTCAACACCCTGGTTTTGGAGGGCAGCGATCGAAATCCGCAGTGGCCTACGGCGCAGCTGAATACTGAACAGGAAGAGGGGCAGCGGGAGGAGAGCTATCGCATCGTTTTTGGCGCCGATGGCGAAGAGTTCGTTTACCGTACTAGCAATGCCGATGAATATCTCAGCTTCACGCCGGGCAGCAGTTGGATTCTGAAGGTGAACCAGCTTGGTGGGATCACCGACGTGCAGCCGGCACCTTAGAAACCAGCAGCGGATGGCGCGTTCCTCGATATCAGCAGCGGTTTTGTTAGTCTTCCTAGTCGTTTTGCTGCCGGCATGTGCTTCAGCTTCTGTGGCAACAGTACCAGAGGCCGCTGCCGATAACTCGACGGATCTGGCAACGGCCACGAACAGCAATCCGGGCCAAGATTTAGGAGCGGCCGTGTTAACCCCAGCTGCTTCGAAGAAAGATGTGTCATCCGCCGGAGCCTTCCCCACCGCAAAGGCGACCAACACGCCCTCGCCTACGGTTGACCCGTCACCCTCGCCGACTCAAACAGCTACCTTGATTCCAACAGCTACGTCCATTCCTCTATGCGAAGAAAGATTGCCTGTAGATGATTTAGGGGCAGTGGTAACCTTGACCTTTGGCATAAGCCGCGACTACGAGCCGAACGATTTAGTTCCCCTATCTGATGAACTTCCCATTCAGGTAACGATGGGTTACCCATCGGAAATACGTGCGGCTGCCCTGCGACCATTGGCAGCCATGATCGAGGAGATGCAGGCGCAGGGGCTGCAGCCACGGGTACTGTCTGGCTATCGCAGCTATGCGGCCCAGGCGCTCGCCTGGGACAAGTGGAATGAGCTTTACCCTGAGCATGCGCATATTATCAGCGCCCCACCGGGCTTTAGTGAGCACCAATTGGGGACGGTGGTCGATTTCGGTTCACCGGAGTTAGCGGCAATTGTCGGCCAGGACGATATTGAATTTCATACTTATTTCTATAAAACCAGTGAAGGGGCCTGGCTGGCGGAAAATGCGCATCGCTTTGGTTTTACGCTCAGCTACCCGGCGGAGGCTTTTGAGACGACGGGTTTTTATTATGAGCCGTGGCATTACCGTTATGTGGGCATAGAAATGGCCGAAGAACTGCATGAAAACGAGTTAACGCTCACCGAATATCAACTTGCAAGCCAACCAGAACCATGTATCCCATAAACCGAGTACTCAAGTATGCCAAATTCGGCCAACTATTGGGAGTTTTCCTGATGATGGCGGTTATGTTTGTGTCCTGCCGTGGGGAGATAGAAGACGGGATCACCCAGACCGCAGCCATCAATCAGGTAGCTGCCTCTGAAACTGCGACCAACCTTCCAACCACCTCCGTAATCGTTGTGCCTACGGCTGCTGAGACGACAGAGCCAAGCCCTATGCCAAAGGCAAGCCCTCTGCCCACGATCCTAGCAACAGCAAGCCCTCTGCCCACTATCCTACCAACGGCAAGCCCTCTGCCAGCGATCAGCTTATCTGTGCCGCCCGATTGGCAGCCGCAGGCGAAATTAGCCCTGGAAGCATTCTCAATAGAACCTAGAAGCGAAGTTATCGTGCTAACCACAGATTCGAGCGCCGATATGCGTTTGGTAGCGGAAGAAAGCGCCTTTCTTGTGCGGCGCGACCCATTGGCACTGGCTGTGCCTTACACGATGGATTGGCAAGATATTGGGGTAGTTGAAGCGGGGCAGGTGATCGCTGAGGGACATCATGTGATTTCGCTGATGCCCTGGTCGGACATGCCGGCGAATATGCGCGCACTTCGTGTGGGTGGGCTGCGGATCGACGATGAGCAATACCCGTTTCAGCAAGCTTGGTCGCTGGAAGCGGGACCAGGTTTTGAGAATGTGGCCGAAAATTTCTTGCCTTATCTCCGGGCATCAACTGTTGATGAAGTCGTTCATGTGGCTGCAGTGGGTGATATTATGCTTGACCGGTCATTGGGCAGCGCGCTGGAAAATGGGTATTTGGAGTATCCGTTTGCAAAGACAAGTGAAATGTTAAGCCAAGCCGATCTTACCATTGGCAATCTTGAGTCGGCAATGGGAACGATCGGCGAGCCGGCGAGCAAACGGTATCCCTTCCGCGCTCCACCGCAAGCGGCTGAAGCGTTAGCAATGGCTGGGTTTGACATCATCTCTTTGGCTAACAATCATGCGGGGGACTATGGAGATGAGGCGCTGCTGCAGGCTATGGAACTGTTAAGAGCACAGGAGATTGCAGCCATCGGAGCGGGACAAGATGCGCTGGAGGCTCACAGCGCACATATTCGTAAGGTCAATGGGTTGGATATCGCGTTTTTATCCTACGTCCATGTTCCCATTGAGGCAAGCACAGGCTTTGACACGGCCTCTTGGACAGCCAGCGAAGAGAAGGCGGGCCTAGCCTGGGCAGAACCGGAGGCAATTCGGACTGATGTTTCGGCCGTTGCCGATGATGTGGACTTGGTCGTGGTGGCCCTGCACAGCGGGTATGAGTACCAAGCGCCGCCAAGTGAGCCGCAGATGGCGGCTGCCCGGGCGGCGATCGACGCCGGCGCTGATTTGGTGATCGGACACCACGCACATATCTTGCAGGGCATTGAATTCTATGAAGATGGGGTCATCATTTATGGAACGGGCAATTTCGCCTTTGAAATAGATGGGCCACCGGAAACAGCCTTGTTTGATATTTGGTTGGACAGGGACGGCGTGCGGCAGATCGAGATCAGTCCGGCGATCATTCAGTTTGGGGGTCAGCCACGATTGGCCGAATCTTGGGAAGCACCGCAAATCCTGAGCCGCGTGTATCACTTGACCAAAATTCTTAATGCCAAGTGATTTTTGACCTGCTGCGGGCTATTGATCGGCCTCGGCAGCTTCAACAGGCTGATCTTCTTCTTGCGGAGCGCCAACGATTACCTCTGGCGTGAAGATGCCAAGACGGCCGTTTTCATCCAGCGCAGCGATGCTGGCAGCATAAGTTTGCCCGGGATCAAAGCCGGTCAGGACCACGTTACCGGCCATTTCGGAGCGCACAAAACGGAAAGGGGCATAGTCCGCAGAGTATAAGGGACGGAAAGAAATGGCATATCCTGCTGCAGCGGGATCAACAGGCCAGGTCAGCAAATATGCCCCCGGATCAGCCATGGGCACGATTGTCGGCGCGATGGGAGGTGGCGGAGCGCCAGCGGCATTGGCAATAACGGCTACATTGAGCTGAGCCGCTTTCTGGTGATAGGAATAGTCAATCAGGCTCCAGGTATCTAGAATTGAATTGACTAAATCCTCTTCTTCTTCAGACTCCATAACACGTATGGCGGGCATGCCGACCCTTACAAATTCGCGGTGGTCACCCCAACGTCCTTCTCGATCCAGGGCATCCTGAATATCCACGGGAAATGTAGGTAAATAGAGTGAAGCGACATAGTCATAATAGCGACCCAGTGCTCCAGAAACAGATTGGCGAAGATTCTCGGCAAAGAGACGAACAGATTGGCGAATGCCGGAGCGTCCGCCAATGGCATCGTAGGTAACAACGGCCAAGACGTTCTTCCCGTCAAGAAATGCATTTTGAGCATAATGACGGGAGCCGGCAGTCTGTTGTTCTTCGGCAGCCATAGCAATGAAGACAATGGTTTGGTTCCACTCGCGCGAGCTTAAGATCCGCGCCGTTTCCAAAAGAAGGGCAACACCAGAGGCATTGTCATTGGCGCCGGTTGATCTTGTAAAGCCGTCGGTGGCACTTTGCGGACGCGTATCATAATGAGCCGAGACAATGATGACCCCGTCACCTGGGCCACTGCCCGGTAAGGTGGCCACGACATTGCGCTGCTCGGCAGAAAAGCCTTGATAGTTCAGATTGAAATCATCAAACTGGACCTGCAGACGGCCGTTACCGACGCGCTCAAACTCGTTAAAGATCCACTGGCGAGCGGCACCAATACCAAAATTTTCCCGGTCAGCGGCGCTGAAGGAATTGCGCGTACCAAAATTCTCCAGGGTCTGCACGTAAGCTATTAACTGCTGCTGGGAAACGGCGTTGACCAATTCCGTGGTGTCAGGATCGACAGTCGGCACAATATCGCTGACCGGGTCGGTAACGAAGTCGCCCGTATTGGCCGGAAATTGAGGCAGTGGCGGCGCAGTAGCGATGGGTGTGGGCATAACCGGCTGCGGTGGTTCTCTTAACAGACCACAAGCAGTCAGGCCCAAAAGCAGAAGTAAAAAAACGAGGCCTATGAATTTAGACAAAAGCTTCCCATCTCCAATTCTGAAATATCATGTTGCGGCCAGTTTCATTGCATAGCAAAGTTCCGACCTTAACAATGTAGGCTATTATCTTGTCTTGCCCAGCCTCTGGCAACGGTATTTTGCCATCCCAAGGTAATTTTATGGTAATTCTCAGCAATAATCACAAAATGCCGGGCCATGGCCCGGCATTTATGATCATATGATTAGGATGTCGAAAGGAACGGCTACGATTCAGCCGTCTTAGTTTCTTCCGCGTCCGGCAGTTTGCCAATGAAATCCTCGACCATGGCCCGGGCTTCATCATCGGTGAACTGCTGCGGCGGGCTCTTCATGAAATAAGAGGAGGGCTCGATCAGGGGCCCACCAAGGCCGCGGTCAAGCCCGATTTTGGCGCAGCGTACGGCATCAATCATGACGCCCGCGGAGTTGGGCGAATCCCAGACTTCCAGCTTCAGCTCCAATTGCAGGGGCACATTACCAAAGGCACGTCCTTCCATACGGATGTGGCACCATTTGCGATCAGTGAGCCAGGGCACGTAGTCACTGGGACCGACATGGATATTTTCATCACCTAGTTCATAGGGCAGCTGGCTGGTTACGGCCTGCGTTTTAGAAATCTTTTTCGATTCCAGACGTTCCCGCTCCAGCATATTGTAGAAGTCCATGTTGCCGCCAAAATTAAGCTGGTAAGTACGGTCCAGGTGAATCCCACGATCTTTAAACAGATTGGTCAAAACGCGGTGGGTGATGGTGGCGCCAACCTGGCTCTTAATGTCATCCCCGACGATGGGCAGTCCACGTTCCTTAAATCGACCGGCCCAGTATTCTGAACTGGAGATGAAGACGGGGATGCCATTAACAAACCCGCAGCCGGCGTCAAGCACCTGCTCGACGTACCATTTGGTGGCCATTTCTGAGCCAACAGGCATGAAGTTGACGACAACATCGGTTTTTGTCTCTCTTAGAATTTCGACGATGTTATCCGTGGGTCCGGGCGCTTTCTCGACGACGGTTTTGAGGTATTTTCCCAAACCATCATGGGTCATACCGCGGCGCACGGGCACATTAAGCTTGGGAACGTCAGCGAACTTGGTTGTGTTGTTGGGATGAGCCCAAATCGCTTCACTAAGATCGAGGCCAACCTTGGAATTAACAACATCAAATGCGGCCGAAAACTCAATATCGCGCACGTGGTAACCACCCACGATGGCATGCATTAATCCAGGAATTTCAGCGTCATCCGGGGCGTTCTTATAAAACTCCACACCTTGTACGAGCGACGATGCGCAGTTGCCAATGCCGATAATCGCAACGCGAACCTTGCCACTTCTCTTTTTCCTAGCCATGAATTATTCTCTCCTAAAAATAGCTACTCCCGCGAAATATTTTACAGACCAGCTCAGCGATCTGTACAGTTACGGGATGGTGTTCAACAAACTCTTGCTGTGTATTGAAATGAACTTTGTGCAATCAGGCACAAACAACCTTAAATTATAGTCCAGGCACTCTAGCGTAATGAACGGTCTCATAAGGCGCTCACGCGTTATGGTTTTTCCTGGAAAGCAGCAAACTGGTCAATATTATGGACAGAATTGCCAGACTGGCAAGCGAAAGCCATAGTCCAACCGTAAAGCTGCGTGGTGTGAAGGAAAAAATGATATCGTGGGCACCGGCAGGCAGATGGACGGCGCGCAAGTTCATATTGGCCAGAAAGATTTCTCCCGGCTGATCATCAATGGTAACCTGCCACCCAGGGTAATAGGCATCTGTGAGGATAAGCATCGCATCTTGACCGCTATTGGCAGTGATATGGACTTGCTCCGGAAGATACTGGTCTATCGATACAGTATCACCCGGGGAGGATGGAGTTGAAGACGTTGGCACAGGTGGATCAGACTCGTTCAGGACCAGCAGTACATCCTCTCGCGGATTGAACTGAGGGGACTTCATCATGTCCAAGGCATCTGTATTTTCTTCCACCCATTGCCAACTGGACACAAGAAAAGCGCGCGGAAGCACATCCAAGTTCTCGTATATTTTGACGTCGCCAGAATGGATCATGCGATAGTTTCCTGGCACCAAAGGTTGAAACGCTTGATCTCGTTCGTCAACAAGGGTAATGGCCAGCAGTTCACAGTCTTCGGATTCGGAGCAGGCCCCTACTCCAATCTGGGCAGCCGTGGCGGGGGTGGGAAATGGCACCTGGTATTGACCTTGCTCCAGCGGCTGTGGCTGAATTTCCCAGATTTGATCTTCAGAGGTTGTGATATGCACCGCTCCAGGTTGGTGGGAGGACAACAGGCGCAGTTCGGTGGCCTCAAAATCAGGGAGGTAACCTATTTTGGCCTCTGACCCTGGTGCGATTGGTAACGGATGCTGCCGGTCAAAGAAAACGCCATCAAGCCAAATGTCTCCAACCTTATCGGTGATCAGATAGCGGGCATTGAAAAGATCAAGCCAGCGCGCTTCGGGAACTTGATCGAGATGCTCTCGTAAACGACCATCGGTCGTTTCGACGCCATCAGGCAGGATTAGTTTCATCTGCTCGGTATAAGACTGCAAAGGGAGCACGCCGCCATCAAAGCCATCTATCGAAGCCAGGCCCACCAGCATGGGCAGATTGGGTGAAAGAATTTCTTTCTGTTTCACAGCGATGGTGTAGTCATATTGGGCACTCTCGGTAAGCTGATTTTCATAGATAGAATCGATTTCAGCTTGATCGCCGGGGTCGAAGAAGATATCAGATAGGCTGAGGAAGCGCTGCGCTGTTTCGGCCGTCTCTACCATGAGGCGCGTGGTGGTGGGACGCAGATCAAAATATGCTTCGGGAGTGGTCAAGTTGTTATAGGGCAGCGTGCGCGTGGCAAGGAAGAGTGCCAGTAGGGCCACCCCCAGGAGGGAAGCAAATATCAGCCAGGCGCCATCTTGGCGATCCCAACGGAAAAGCAGCAGTAAGAGGAGGATAAGAAAGAGCGCCTCCAGCACCCAGTAAAATAGCGTCAACTGCGAGGGCGCCTCGAACGGTGCTTCTGGTCCAGCCGGTATCAAGGGCAGTAAATAACCAGCCAGGAATCCCCAAAGGGCCAGAAGGACAAGGAAGAGCAAGAAGGCAATCAGGGGCTGGGAAACTGCCTTAGGAAGGAGCTTCTGACCAGAACTTTCTTCAATGGCAGCCCGTCTTATGCTGATTGAATCCAATAGTGTTTGCCAGCCGGCACCGGCGAGCAAAGCCATCCCCAGGGAATAAATAACCAACCAGCGAGCCGGGGCACGAAAAAGGTTGAATCCTGGCAGCTGGGCCAAGATCCAGTTAAGGGGATTAAAGGCCCCGAGGGCCAAGAGCAAGGCAATTATGATCCAGACCAACGCGGCCACAACGGCAGGATGTTTGCGCCACTGCCAGGCGCCGATGAAGGCCAGGGCCAAGAACGTCAGGGGCAAAAAGGACGCATACTCGCTGAATATAGACTGCTCGTAGGAAGGTAAGAGGGCACGTGTCAATAACAGTGGATTAAGGGAGAAAGAGAGAACCTCATTGACGGGTAGGCCGCCCTGGCGGCTGGAGAGACCGGTTAGCTCGAGGGTCGGCAGGAGCTGAACCGCGCTCAGCAGCAAGGACAGGATGCCACCGGCAAATAATATCGACAACGTAAGCAGTAGTTTACCCGGGGTCTCTAGATCTCCTGAAGACTCCTGTTTATAAAGCTGGTGCGAGGCGGTACTCTGTACCAAAATCCAGACTAGCAGGGCTATTCCAGATATAAAAGTCGTTTGAGTGTGCCCGGCCAAGAGCTGCAAGGAGAATAGAATGGCGATGGCAGCGGAAGATTTCAGCCACCCGCGCCATGTCTGGGGTTGGGAACGGCCGACAACCCACAAGAGCCAGGGCAGCCAGGCCAGTCCTTGAAGTTGGTTGACATGTTCCACTTGGGCTGTCAGATAACCACCCAGGGCAAATGCCAGGGCGGCCACAAATGCCGCAGTACGGTCAAGCTTCATCACCTGCCGGCCTGCGAGATACGTCCCGCAGGCGGCGATGAAGAGATGCAGAAGAATGGCAGCGTTTACGGCATACGGCGTGTCTAGCAACAGCCAGAGAGGCCAATTGAGGGGATAGAAGAAGCCCATCTGGCTGTTGGCAAATAGGGGTGCGCCCATAAATATGGCGGGGTTCCAGAGGGGAATGCGCCAGGAGCTTAGGGCATCAGCAGCAGCATGCCAATAAGGATAGAAATAGAGAAAGGTGTCTCCACGGGCCAGAATTAGATTGCTAAAGGCCAGCTTATTCAGAAAAATCAAAATAAGCAGCAGCAGGCCCAGTGGGGGTAAAAGCCATTTAAGGGTGGATTTTTGGATCACAATATTTTTGACCACCAATCACTTGTTAGCGGCGCACCTGATAAAGGATCATTCCCGGATCAACGTCAGCACGGAAAGTCTCCTGCAGCTCATATCCAGCCTGTTTGAGCGCGCGGAAGACCGGGGCAGAAGCCGCGCTGTCCGGTAAGACAATGTAACGCGATCCAGCGCTGTCGCCAAATGCTTCTACATCTGCCGCGAGGGCTGCGGGATCGGGGAACCAGCTCACATAGACAGCTTTGTCAAAGAAGTGGTAGCGCCAATGCCAGCTATACCAATGGTCATAGAGCACGGTGCCATAGGGTTCGCCGTCCAAGTATTGGGCGATCTGCCAGGCGCCTTGATCGGCGGCTGGTTGACCCCCTGTAAACCACTGCCCGGCTCGTGCCGCGCCCACGGCAGGGACAGTAAAAAAGGACAGGAGCGCCAGGAACATTAGCAGTGGGACCAGTTTGTCAGTTAGCGTAAGTGCAGGCCTGCTGTTCAGCCAGTTTATGGATAATGTCATCCCTCGGGCCAGGAGTACAGCGGCGAGGGGCAGAATTGGCAGCAGGTAGCGATCCCAGACAGGGACTGCCAGCAGCCAGTGAGCCAGCAGATAAGCGGCAAAATAGAAGAGCAGCAACAGATCGCTGGAACGGTTGATTATGCCCCTTAAGAAGAGACCGAGGACGCAAATAGCAAACAGAAAGAAGAGCAAGGAGGAGCCAAAGACAATCTGCCATTGAACGGTCCAGGCTTGAAGACGGGGCAGCAGTTCCCAAGAATAAACGAAGCGCAAGCCCCCAAAATTGCTTATTTGGTTTGACCAGATTACCGGCGATCCTGTGCGGGCAATTTCCCAGAAGATCAACGCCAAGAGTGGGATAAGAGATCCGGCCAACCAGCGAAGCCATTGGCGCCTTTGCCAGTGGTGCATCCAGGCCACTCCGAACAGCAGGGGCAGAAAAAGCCAGGCCTGGTATTTCGTGGCTACAGCCAATCCGAACACCAGACCGGACAAGGCTGGTTTCTCACGCCCCGTGATCAGCAGCAAAGCGAGGATGAGAAGAAAGGTGAGAAGTGGATCAGTGTAAGCCGTGGCGCTGTATTGAATGGCCATAGGGGATATAGCCACGACCAGGGCCGCAAACAAGCAAGTTGTGGGATTACGGTAGAGGCGCCAGGCGAGGAGGGCGGTCAGCGGTACCAGGAGGATGGAGGTGATGAGGTTGGGCAGGCGAGAAGCGTATTCAACCGGACCCAGAAGGGGATAGAAAAGGGCTTGCAGATAAAAGAGCAGGGGCGGTTTGTCAACCAACTGGGTTGATAAAAGGGGGTCACGCCAGACAGCTATCAGCCTGGCCCAGCTAGAAAACAGCGCTTCGTCGGCGTGATAATGATTGGCAAAGAGGGCTGGAACACGAAGGAAGGCCGCAAACCATGTGAGTCCCGACAGCTGCAGCTTGCTGGACAAGGGCATGATCTAGGGAGCTCAGTCGACAAAGCGATATTTGACCAGGTAGAAAAAGGCCTTAGGCCCTTCCTTCCACGGATTTAGCTTTTTGCCTTCATCGAATTCACGGCCGTTATAGGCAATAGGCACTTCATAAATCCGATACCCTCGTTTCAATATTTTTGAGGTTATCTCCGGTTCAAACTCAAAGCCCTTGGCTCGCAAGGGGATGTCTTCAATCACATCGGCACGAAAAACCTTATAGCAGGTTTCCATATCGCTGAGGATAGTGTTATAGAGCATGTTGGTAACCAGAGTGAGGAACTTGTTACCTACCATATGCCAGAAAAACATGGTTTTGGTTGGCCCACCGCGAAAGCGGGAGCCATAGACGACGGCGGCACGCCCCTCTTCAATCGGCTGTACCAAGGCATAATAATCACGCGGATCATACTCTAGATCAGCGTCTTGGATGAGAAAGATGTCACCTGTCGCCTTCTTAAAGCCGGTTCTTACCGCAGCGCCTTTGCCCTGATTGCGCGTGTGCAGGTAAATTGTTATGCAATCATCCAGAGCGGCAATCTGGTTATATAAATTTCTGGTGCCATCCGTTGAGCCATCATCGACAATGATGATCTCATCGGTGCGATCCACGGCCAACACCGCCTTAACTGAGTCCACGACTGTATTGACTTCATTATAAACCGGCATGATGACAGATAATTTCACGTTCTGCACTTCCTTTTGCGGACAAGTTATAAGATCTCCACTGATTGTCATGGGAAATCGGTGCGGATTATAGCACCAGGGAGGTGGACATCCAACGTGTAGGAATCGGGAATCAGCTACCTTTAGCCAACGTTCAGGCTATAATCCCTTTGCAAATTGATCTCCAGCAGGCGAGCAAGCCAAAGAAGCAGACAGTAAGATGATTAATAAGATAGAGAATCTCATTTTGGATATGGATGGCGTGCTCTGGCGCGGCGAGACGCCGATGCCGGGGCTGTTGGATTTCTTTGCAACGCTGCGAAAGCTCAATGTAGGTTTCATATTGGCCACAAATAACGCTACCAAAATGGCGCAAGAGTATGTGGGCAAGCTAGCGAAGATGGGCGTCGACATTGAGGCGCAGCAGATTCTCACCTCCGGGGAAACTACGGCAGCTTTCCTGGCTGCAGAATATCCAAGAGGGACGGCCGTGTATATGATCGGCACAAGCAGCCTAAAAACAGCCTTGGAAACCCACGGTTTTGAGATCATTTCTCCCGTTCAGGTTGAAGCAGGGTTAACAGCGAAGCTGGTTGTCCTGGGTTTTACGCCACATGTGATTTACAAAGAATTGGCCATGGGTTCGCTGCTCGTGGACAAGGGGGCGCGATTTATCGGCACCAATCCGGACAGCTCGATTCCTAATGAATTGGGTTCCTTGCCCGGCGCAGGCGCTCTAATAGCGGTTATCAGCACGGCAACAGGCGTCCAACCAACCGTGATTGGCAAACCGGGTTCGGCCATCTATGAGGAAGCGATGCGCCGGCTCGGGGGACAAAAAGAGAATACAGCAATGGTGGGCGATCGACTGGGCACCGATATCGCCGGTGCCAAAGCGGCAGGTCTGATCAGTATCATGCTCTTGTCTGGAATATCATCACGAGTAGATATCCTAGAGAGCGGTATAGAACCGGATTATGTCTATGCCGACATCAGCGAATTGGCTCATGAGCTTCTGGCAGCCCGTAGGATGGAAACATGACCAAAGAAATGAAACTGCCATCAGGCAAGATAAATATCTACGATCTCAACTTCAGCACGTTAAGCGACTATTTGACTGAATTGGGCCTGCCCGCTTTTAGGGCCAGGCAGGTTTGGGAATGGGTTTACCAGAAGGTCGCAGGCAGTTTTCAAGAGATGACTAACCTTCCCCTTGCCCTGCGAATGGAGCTGGATGAAGCGTTTGAGTTTGGCGGGTTTACGGCCGTGTCCACCCAACGTTCAAAGGACCAACAGACCACCAAGCTGCTTTTTCAACTCCACGATGGGCAATTGATCGAAACGGTGCTCATGAAATACGAAAAGCGGCGCACCCTATGCATTAGTACGCAGGTAGGCTGCGCCATGGGCTGTGTGTTCTGCGCGACCGGGCAAATGGGCTTCTTTCGGCATCTCAGCACGGGCGCTATCATCGGGCAGGTAATGCACTTTGCGCAGCAGTTGGCCAAAGATGGAGAACGGGTCACGAACATTGTCTTCATGGGTATGGGCGAACCGCTGCATAATTACGAGAACAGCCTCCAGGCGGTCGACCGGCTGACCGATCCCCAAGGCTTCAATCTCGGGGCCAGGAAGATAACTATCTCAACCGTGGGCCTGGTGCCCGCAATCCGGCGCTACGCGGATGAACGGCGCCAAACCGCCCTGGCAGTATCTCTACATGCAGCGACCGACGAGGAACGCAGCCGGCTGATTCCGATGAGCAAAAAATGGCCGCTTGAGGAATTGATGGAGGCGTGTCACTACTATATCGAACGCACGGGTCGCAGGCTGACGTTTGAATGGGCCTTGATTCAGCAAGAGAATGATACCGAGGAGCAGGCACAGGCATTGGGCAGGTTGCTGAGAGGGATGCTCTGTCACGTGAATCTGATCCCGCTGAATCCGACTGAAGGATACAAAGGCGGTCCTTCTGGACGGGAACGAGTCGATAGTTTTCAGCAAGAATTGGGTCGGTACGGCGTCTCCAGCACCGTACGCGTACGGCGGGGAATTGATATTCAAGCAGGCTGCGGGCAGCTGCGCGATCGGTTCGAACGGGATTCGTAGAGCAGCTTAGCAGCCGATGTACCAGCAAGGATCGTCCTGGTTGCCACCAGTACGAATCTCAAAATGGATGTGGGGACCAGAAGAGTTGCCAGTATTGCCCACCGCGCCAATAACATTGCCCTGATAGACAATCTGACCGGGAAACACATTGATGCCGCTGAGATGTCCATAGAAGGTCTCATACCCATTGCCGTGATTGATAACGATCAGATTACCATAGCCGTAGATATTCCAGCCGGCAAAGGTGACCGTGCCCGTGTCGGCGGCGAAAACGCCTGATCCTTCACTAAGCGCGATATCAACGCCTGGATGTCCATACCAGAATCTCTGGGAGAAGTTTCGGGAACTGACAGGATAGACAAAGGTGCCGGTGCCCACAATGGCGGGGGCAACGCCACCGCCTTCACGAGAGCCGCCGGACACTGAAGAGAGCGCTGGGGGCGTCCAAACAAATACCTCGGCAACAGCCCCAGGAACCATTATTTGGGTTTCAGGGTAAAGGCGATAAGGGAATTCGAGGTTATTTGGCTCGTAGGCAATGATATCGTCGACGGAAATGCCGTACTCTACGGATATGCTCTCCAGGGTATCTCCCTGCTGTACGTCGTGTAAAACGCCGTCCAGGGGTAGGATAATGAGGTCCATGCCCGGCTGCATGAGGCTGGACTCCTGGCTTAATTTGGGATTTCCACCCAATAAGGTTTCGGTTTTGATATCAAACATGTAGGCGATTTCTGAAGGGGTGTCACCGCGCTCAACGGTGTAGGTATCAAATTGATGGTTGGGACGCTTGCCCTCGAAGGTGCGGGGAACCGGTGCGGGAACGAGCGCCCGGTCATTGATGACCGGAATAGGTTCATCCGCGCCAGTTTCGGGAGAGGATCCGCCTTGCGACCGATCCTGAAAGGCAGCGGCCGTGCTTCTCGGTAGAGGGGTAGATAAATCGGATTCGGCCCCCTCCTCAGCATCAACTCCTAGGCGCAGCCCGACAAGTAACAGCACCGCTACCATAATCAAAACCAGGTATCCGGCGACTTTTTGTAGTCTCGTTTCCTTTTCCATCATCCGAATTACGGATGCTATCACAGAGTCATTCGATAACAAAAGCGGGATGCACTATGCATCCCGCTTTCTCAATATACCCTTATGTTAGAAGTTGTTATCTAGGCCTGTTATGTCTATAGATCGCGGGTCAGATGCTCCAAGAATTCGTAGTTGGTCTTTGTTCCCCGCATACGCTGGAACACGGCTTGGGTGGCACTGGAGATATCATATCCAGGTGTATCCATCAGGTGACCAAGCATCTGGCGCATTGTGTAAACGCGCGTCAACTCGTCGCCGGAAAGGAGTAAATCTTCACGGCGCGTGCTGGAACGTTCAATGTCAAAGGCGGGGAAGATGCGGCGTTCTTGCAAACGACGGCTGAGCAGCAGTTCCATATTACCTGTGCCCTTGAATTCTTCGTAAATGACATCGTCCATTCTACTGCCTGTGTCAACAAGACAGGTGCCAACGATGGTTAAACTGCCGCCAAATTCAACATTGCGAGCAGCGCCGAAGAATCGTTTGGGCGGATAAAGGGCCCCCGGATCTAAACCGCCCGACAGGGTGCGTCCGCTGGGGGGTACGGTCAAGTTATAAGCTCGCGCTAGACGCGTAATAGAGTCCAGGAGGACGACCACATCCTGGCCAACTTCAACCAAACGTTTGGCTCTTTCCAAAGCCATTTCTGCAACGCGGCAGTGCTGTTTGACCGGTTCATCAAATGTAGAACTAATGACTTCTCCATCAATAGAGCGATCCATATCGGTGACTTCTTCGGGACGTTCGCCGATGAGGACGACCATCAAATGGATACCGGGGTAGTTGGCCGAGACGCCATTTGCGATGTCCTTTAATACCGTTGTCTTACCTGCTTTCGGCGGAGAAACGATGAGCCCGCGTTGGCCGCGACCGATTGGCGCAACCAAGTCCATCATTCGTGTGGAAAGGAGATTTGGCTGTGTCTCTAGTTTTAGCTTCTGGTCCGGGAAAATGGGAGTCAAGGTTGAGAAAACGGGTCGTCTTCGGGCGGCTTCTGGACTGAGGCCATTGACAGCTTCGACGCGCAGCAAGCTGTAATACTTCTCATTGTCTTTCG
This sequence comes from uncultured Chloroflexia bacterium, assembly GCA_963807975.1. GTDB lineage: Bacteria > Chloroflexota > Anaerolineae > Promineifilales > Promineifilaceae > JAACFF01. Next base: position 1,136,848 of record CAWEDV010000001.1, read on the forward strand.
GCACGCGAACCTGTCCATAGACTTGGTCTCCCGTGCGCAAACCCAGGCGACGGATCTGGGAGCTGGAAACATAGATGTCACTCCGGGCAGGCAAATAATTGCCAGAGCGCAGAAAACCCATATTCTGCTTATCATCTTCAATTACTTCAAGAACTCCACCGCGAAAGTCCAAACCCTTGGCCTCAGCCTCGGCTCGCATTATGTTAAAGATGAGTACAGGCTTCTTCATCGTGCTAAAGCCGGACACTTCTAGATCCCGGGCCATCCCGCGCAAATCGGTGAGGTTACTTTCTTGAAGTTTCGTAATATCCATTTCTTTTTCTCCGCTGGTTTATGATCAGAAAAGCGCGTTTGAGCTGCTGATCATCTCAAGATCAGCAATGTTCCTTTGTGGCAGCATGCGCAGGCTGTATCATCAATATCACATAGGATTATGGGGATTTTTCCGGCAGGAATACCGGCAACGCTATCGACTAGTTAATTGTTATAGAAATATCGAGGAAATAACTAAGACTCCACTCAATGGGCGAGAAAAGTATAGCATGTCAATGTGGTCACGTCAAAAATCCTACTCTTCCTCACTAATAAATTGTTCTACTTTATCTACAAGCTTTCGACCTGGCTGCAGCACATCTTCCAAGCGGCCTCGCTTGGTCCAATCCACACAGCGATAAATACCAAATATCGTGCCCACGCCAACATTGACATCGATGTTGGATGAACCATCAAATGGGTCGTGGACTAAGACATAGGATCCCTTCTCAAAAGCCTCGGGAATTTGGATCATTTCCTCTGGTTCCTAGGAGACCATGGCGCAAGGGCGACCAGTGTGGTCATATACCCGAAAAATGGCGTCGTCCGCAAATAAATCGAGTTCTTGCTGTCTTTCACCTTGAACATTTTCCGCTCCTGCCAAACCCAAATATCAACCAGTCCGGCACGATTTGTCTTTACAGAAATAATCTTGGCCGCCTGGGCGATATCGAAAAGGAGATTGGTAAATTCTCCACGAGCATAATCAGGCTGGCTTTCAAGAAGGAAGCGTTCAATGGTATATACAGTGTTGGCATATCAAGCACCCTCTGTCTCATCTTCATATTCCAACATATTGAACAATCAGAACCAGATAATAGGCCATGGCTACGGACCAGATGAGAGAATCAACGCGGTCCAACGCTCCTCCGTGACCACGAAAAATGGACCCTGAATCCTTAATGCCAGCTTCCCGCTTGAGCAAGGAGATGCCGAGATCGCCCGCCGGACTTACGATAGAAACCAATAGTCCCAAGATCAATGCGCCAACGAAGGGCAGACCGAGAAAATAGGCAATGATGAGGGTAAAAGCGGTGCCAAGAACGATGCCTCCACCATACCCTTCGACCGTCTTGTTGGGGCTAAGCCGGGGGGAGAGCTGGTGTTTACCCAGGACCTTTCCGGCAAGGAATTTTCCAACCACATAGGCACCGGCGTCGGCGATCCAGGTGCTCAACATAGCTAACATGGTCCACTGCCAGGCCATACCGCTCATATTTCTTAGACTAAAGAAATGGCTGCCTAACCATCCGATTAAAATCACTCCACCAGTCATGGCCATCCAAGTTGCTGGTGCTGAATCATCTTTCTTAATCTCGTAAAGCCAGAGTGCGTAGATCATGACGATGAGCAGGGAAATCAAGGTTATGGGAGCCAAAAGATCGTCGATTTCACGCCACCAGCCGGCCACAAAAAAGGGCAGCACAAGCAGAACTAAGATCCAGCCTGAGGTCTTCCAGCCCATGTTATTGCCCATCTGCGAAAACTCGAACGCAGCCACAGCCAATACCAGGGCCATCGGTATGGCGTAGAATAACCCGCCAAAGTAGATAGCGAGAAGGGCAAGAGGACCTAAGGTGAAAGTAATTAAAGCTCGTTGGGCAAAAGATGACATAGGAAACCGGCTAATTGCTTGTGCTCTGTTAACCAAAGAAATGCAACTTCGCTTAGGTCTGGCCGGAGCGCACCAGCAAATTCATTCAGCGAGCTACGAATTTGACTCCTCGGCTACTAAACCATAGCGCCGATCTCGTTCATTAAAGGTAACAATTGCTTCGAACAAATCCTCACGGCCAAAATCGGGCCACAGGGCCGGCGTGGGATAATATTCGGCATAGGCTGCCTGCCAGATCAGGAAATTGCTGATTCTGAGTTCTCCACTGGTTCTAATCACGAGATCGGGATCAGGAAGCCCATGAGTGAAAAGATAGGAGCTAAATAGGTCTTCGGAGAGATCGGCTGGCTGGATACCATCTGCCAACATCTCACGTACGGCGTGAAGAATCTCGGCCCGCCCCCCGTAGTTAAATGCTACATTCAGGATCAGACGATCGTTGTCTTTGGTCACTTCTAAAGCGCGTTTTACTTTCGCCTGCAGGGTGGGGTTGACACCGGTCAGGTCACCGAGATGATGGAGACATACACCCTGTCGATGTAATTCGTCAAGTTCCTGGTCCAAAACGCGAGCAAAAATCTTCATCAGCCCGCGAACCTCGCTTTCGGGCCGGCCCCAATTTTCAGTAGAGAAAGCGTATATAGTCAGGATCTTAATTTTGAACTCGACGCAGGCACGAACGATGCGGCGAAGATTTTCGGCTCCTGCCCTATGTCCTGCTTGACGCGGCAGTCCCCGGCGCTTCGCCCAACGGCCGTTGCCATCCATAATGATGGCCACGTGTTTGGGCACAGTATATGGGGACAGGTCAAGGGGCTTATCGCGCCGGCGAAGCATTAGGTCCACTATACTTCCATAAGTTCGGCTTCTTTCTGAGTGCCGAGTTCGTCAATCTTGTCAATATATTTATTGGTCAACTCTTGCAGCTTTTCGATACCTCGGTGGAGATCATCTTCCGTTATGAGTTTTTCTCGTTCAAATTCCCGAATATCGTTTAGCGCATCGCGGCGCACATTACGCACGGCGACTTTGCCACTTTCTACACGGCGACCAACCAGCTTGCTCAGATCGCGTCTGCGTTCCTCTGTCAAGCGGGGAATGTTCAGACGGATCAGCTTGCCGTCGCTATTGGGCATGATGCCAATATCTGACTTCATTATAGCGCGTTCTATGGCCGAAATAGCATTAGCATCGTAGGGGCGAATGGCTAGCTGTTGTGGTTCAGGGACCGATATTACTGCCATCTGATTTAGAGGCATATCAACGCCATACATTTCCACAACAATTCTATCGACCAAATGGGGATTGGCGCGGCCTGTTCGGAAACCTTGCAAATCACTTTCCAGCGATGTGACCGCACCTTTCATCCGATCTTCGGTCTCAGTAAGCAATTCACGAATCATCAGAAACCTCCCGAAAGAATAATCAAGCCTTGATAGTTGTACCTATCGTCTCTCCAAGCAACAGTTTCTTTACGCTGTCCTTTTGCCAAAAGTTAAGGACGACGATGGGCATATTGTTTTCCATACAGAGGGACACGGCCGTCGTATCCATTACCCTCAAGCGCAAACTGAGAAAGTCTAGGTATGTTAATTCTGTAAATCGTTTTGCATCCGGATTCTTCTCCGGATCGTCATCATAAATCGCGTCCACTTTCGTGGCCTTGATAAGCACTTGCGCTCCAAGCTCCATCGCTCGTAATGCACCGGCTGAATCAGTTGTAAAATAGGGATTCCCGGTACCGCCGGCGATGATCACAACACGACCTTTATCGAGATGACGGATGGCCCGCAGACGAATATAAGGTTCGGCCACTGTGCGCATATCGATGGCGGTTTGTACACGAGTGGCGATGCCTTTACGCTCTAGCGCATCTTGCAAGGCGAGGGCATTCATTACGGTAGCAATCATACCCATATGGTCTGCAGTAGAGCGGGCCATACCTTGGCTGGTGCCGGCTGTTCCTCGCCATAAGTTTCCAGCGCCAATGACGATAGCTACCTGTATCCCCAAATCATAAACATCCTTTACAACTTCAGCAACCTCGGCGGCTCGTTGTGGGTCAATTCCAAAACCGTGGGGACTGGCCAAAGCCTCCCCACCCATTTTCAAGAGGATGCGCTGGTAGCGAACGTCTGCCATACTTTTGACTCCAGTATTTGTGGGCTAAAACGACATTCCTGATCTCATTGATATAGTATCGTGACCAGGCCAAAAAGCAAACTAGGGCGCTCTTTTGAACGCCCTAGTAATTTGATCAAAAACGGATTACAACGTCTCGCCCAACTCGTAGCGGACGAAACGGCTGATTTTGATGTTTTCACCCGTTGTGCTTATGGCGTTTGTAATCAAATCTTGAATCGTTTGTTTGTCATCTTTGATATAGGGCTGATCAAGCAGGCAGAACTCGGCGTAGAACTTCTTGATCCGTCCGGCGACGATTTTATCAGCGATTTGCTCAGGCTTTCCTTCAGCAATTGCCTGGGCACGAAGCACCGCGGTTTCTCGATCTAGCTCTTCAGATGGTACATCTTCTGAGGTGAGATACTGCGGGTTCATAGCGGCGACTTGGAGGGCCAAGTCGTGGGCCAACTGCAGGAACTGTTCATTGCGAGCCACAAAATCGGTCTCACAGTTCAACTCGAGCATCACACCAACGCGATTGCCAGGGTGTTCATATACTTCAACTACACCTTCTGAGGCTTCGCGACCGACACGTTTGGCAGCACGCGCCGCCCCTTTCTCACGCAGCAGATCGGCAGCTTTGTCAAAATCGCCGTCACTTGCTTCAAGGGCCTTTTTTGCATCAAGCACGCCGGCACCTGTTGCCGTCCGTAGTTCTTTTACCATTGCGGCTGAAATCTTCATGATAGTACCTAATTGCTCCTATTCGTTTTCTTCATCTTGCCCGACTGGCTCTGACTGGGTCGCTTCCGCTGGGGCAGGCTCCTCCACCGGCGCCACAACCTCTTCAACCTCTTCGCTCTGGGCTTCGGCCGTTTCTTCAGACTGTTCACGCAATTTTGCCAAGGTGGACTCGCCAAGAAGCACATCGTCCTCAACATTGCCCATGCCATCAAATTCGGCGTATTCGTATCCTTCGAAATCGGTGATTTCTTCCTCCATCGACTCTTTGCGCATCGCCTGACCTTCAAGCGCCGCGTCAGCCATCTTGCTCGAGAGCAGTTTGATGGCCCTAATGGCATCATCATTTGATGGGATGAGGTAATCGATCGGATCGGGATTAGCATTGGTATCAACAACGCCAATGATGGGGATATTTAGGATAGTGGCTTCGTGAACGGCCGTTTCCTCATTGTTAACGTCAATGACAAACAGCATTGCCGGGACGGTAGTCATTTTCCGAATACCACCCAAGCGCAGATCGAGCTTGGTGATCTCGCGCTCTATGCGCAGACGTTCGGTTTTCTTCAGTAAGTCAAAGTCACCGGCGTCGCGACGACTCTCCAGCTTATCCAGAAAATCAATTCGCTGCTTGATGGTTTGCCAGTTGGTCAGCGTGCCGCCAAGCCAACGAACATTCACATAGGGCATGCCAGCGCGTGCCGCCTCTGCGGCGATCGAGTCCTGTGCCTGCCGTTTCGTGCCCACAAACAGAACCTCGCCGCCTTCGGCGACCGTATCGCGAACGACATTATATGCTTCTTCTAATAGTACAAGTGTTTGCTGAAGATCGATAATATGAATGCCGTTTCTCTCGGTGAAGATATACGGTTTCATCTTCGGGTTCCAGCGACGCGTGCGGTGTCCAAAATGGACGCCAGTTTCCAGAAGTGCCTTCATTGAAACAATGGCCATGGGGTTATTCTCCTTTCAAATTGTTTTATTCTTCCACGCCCTTCATCCCGATCAAGAGCTCACATGGCCAATCGCCGCTGAAGGTGCTCGGGGTATGAACAGCCTTCTGCCGCGTCGTAAGCACATCTCGACCGGTCCAGACGTGTGTAGGATGTAAAATTTTCCCTTTAAATTGGGATATTCGCTTAGATTAAGCGAACTTCCGAATTATAATGAAAGTCGGGAACTGTGCAAGCCCTGCGATGATTTTTAACAGGGCTTTTACTAACTCTTTCTGATTCAGTGCCGGATTAGTTTGGCCAGAAAGCTAAGGTGGATTCCCGCCTGCGCGGGCATTACAAATTAGTCCACAAGGCTACGCGCAATGACGGATTGCTGTTAAAGGTGCGCGAGAAAGACAATATGCCAAGTTGATCCCGTGCTACTCGTCCAATAGGATAACGGGCTCTTCGTAGAAACGCAGGCGACTGCGAGCTATTTTTTCAGAGAGGAAGTTCGTGAACCAGGCCCGTTTAGCAGAAAATGGCTCGTCCGCTTTGAGGCGCCCCAGGTCTGCGTTTAGGCGCAGAATTCTTCCAGGGATAATGAAGCGGGTCAAACCGGCAGGTAAGAACTGGCCTCCGGTGGCGGCATCAAACACATCCTCGGGTCGAAATTGGGGAAAAACGGCTACGGCTTGAAGCTGCGGGAATTGGGCCATCAGACGTGGCAGATCGGTGGTCAAGGTGCGTTCTACGTCCCCCCAACGCGAATAGGTGTCAACTAGATTATTGAGCAGAGTTAAGCGGTTGGATCCTTCTCGTTCTTGGGCCAGCGTTATTCCGCCATCAATATTCATGAAGTAGCATAGGGTGCGACTGTCTTTCATGGCCGATCGTATCGCTCTACCGGATAAGGTAAGCAACCGCAGCCCGTCAATTTCTGACAATGCTTGCAGCAGCTGCGGCAAGGATTGGCTCTGATGAGAAATGGCATGATACCAGGTATGTAGTTCAAATTCTGTTTGTTCCGCAGCTATGGCCTGAACGATGATATAGCGGTATCCAAGACGCTTGATGGAAGAGAAACGAGTGGCGCCATCGAGGATTACGTACTGTCCTTTCCAATAGGTAGTAATAGGAGGGTTAACCAATCGACCGTCCTCCTCCAAACGATCCATCAAGCGGGCAACGCGCTTTTCGTCAATTTGCTCATGAGGCGTCACCTGCTCAATCGGAACCAACTCCAAAGCCAGCGATTCATCAACTCGCTTGGCTGAGAATATCTGTGTGATTTCCTTAGCAATGGTCTGGGCCAGTCCAGGTTTTTGCTGCTTGAGAATGGAGGTGATGTGCTCGGAGACAATTGTGCGATCGTGACCGCGCAGATTCGAGGACACCGGGTGTACGCTGTCAATCTCATCGGGAAAAAGTGATATCGCAGCCCCAGCCAGCTCCCCGGACTCCAGGCCATGGTAAAGAGCGACTTCATCTACCAGTTCCGTATGTCCCGTGTTTACCAATAGCCCCGTGCTTTTCATTCGCGTTAGTTCTGCTGCGCCAATGAGCGTCTCAGTTTCCGAGGTAAAGGGGACATGCAAGCTCACAAAATCGGCGCGGCCCAGGAGATCGAGAAGATCGGTGGTTTCAACTCCTGAGGAGTAGACCAATTCGGGCGTCAATCGAGGCTGGTTGGTTAAGACCTTCATGTCAAAAGCCTGGGCGCGTATAGCAACCTGCTGGCTGACATTTCCAAACCCCACCAAACCCAAAGTTTTCCCAGCTAGGCCACCATCACCAAATCTATTGGCCAATAAGAGCATACGGGCCATGGTATGTTCAGCGATGGCCACAGCATTGCCGCCAGGTACGAATAGGACACGGATGCCCATATCTCGGGCCGTGCTGACGTTGATATTGTCCAGATGAGAACCCACGCAGGCAATGACCTGCAGGCGATAGCCGTATTCGATAATCTGAGAGTCGATATGCTGGCGTGGGCCAACAATCAAGGCTTCATAGTCCGGGATTCGTTGGATTATTTCCTCTTTATCGAGGTCCAATGCTATGTCGACTACCGCGACCTTGCGCATATTATCAGCTGCGTCTTGATCGATATCAGTGATAACGAGGATACGCGGTAGCTGCCGCGGTTTAGGCGGATCGGGTTGCTTTGTTTCGATTTCTATAGGCTTCTCGATCTGCGGCTGCCCATGCTTGATAAGGGCGCCAACATCAGGAATACTAGCATTGCCACCACTTAAAATAGCGCCAACTCGTTTATTCTCCAGGCCATACCTACCAAGAAACAGAGGGGCGAGAGCAACCGCAGAGCTGGGTTCGACGATGATCTTCAGGTAGGTCCAGATAAAGGAGAGCGTCTCTATGATGTCGGCCTCCGATACAGTTACCATATCGTGTACATGATCAAGCATGACGGCTAAATTTCGATTGCCAAGGTAACGGGTTCGCAAACCATCGGCGATGGTAATGGGAACGTGATCCAATTCCACGATCCGACGGTCGCGCCAAGACTGGTTGGCATCAGCGGCGATTTCGGGCTCGACGCCAATTACGCGACATCCTGGTGAGGCGGCCGCAGCAGCTAGAGCGCTGCCGCTGATGAGCCCCCCTCCCCCAACTGGGACAAAAAGTTCATCGAGCGGACCTACTTCATTAAAAAGCTCAAGGGCGGCCGTTCCCTGTCCGAGAATGATGTTGTCGTTGTCGTAGGGATGAATCAACGTATAGCCATGTTTGTCGATTAACTGCGCGGTGACGCGTTCGCGATCGATTGCCTGGCAGGGGATTATTTGAGCACCATATCCGGCCGTCGCGGCACGCTTGGCCGCGGGGGCGTCCTCCGGCATGACGATGACAGACTTGACGCCTAAGAGCCGGGATGCGAGAGCAACGCCTTGGGCATGGTTACCGCTTGAATGGGTGATAACACCGGCCGCTTGTTGTTCCGGGTTTAGTTGGCTGATGGCATTGTAGGCACCACGAAACTTAAATGCGCCAACACGCTGAAAGTTTTCGCATTTGAGGAATACGTCGCAGCCGGTGCGCGCATTCAAAGTTCGGGAGGTGATGACGGGAGTGCGGTTAACGATTCCGTCCAGCCGGGCTGCCGCTTCAAGGACGGCCGTTGGTAAAAGTTTTTCTGACATCAGGCTTTCGGGGGAGGTACCGGGAGATCTTCAGTCTCTACGTCCTTCCATTTCTCTCCCTCCTCAATGAGCATAACCGGAATGCCGTCTCGAATCGGGTACTTCATGCCCGAGTCTTCAGAAACGAGCCAACAGTTGTGTACCAGGGTCAGCCGTCCGGGATCGTCGCCCAATTCCTTATTGCGAACAGCGACAGGACAGCGCAATAATTCCAGAAGGTCAGGGCTAATTACCGCTTCGTTGTCTGTATCATTCATTCTCCCTACTCCTGTCTAGAGGTTTCGTCTATCAAGATAATACGCCTGATACTTTAGTGCGGCAAGTGAAACCAAGCTAATCTGCTTGCCGCAATTAGACAATGATTTACAATCAACTTTTATCAATAAATGTCCTTCGCAACGAGTAACAAACTAACCAGAAACTAAGGAGCGCATGAACGGGAAAATCAGATCTAGAACCGCTACGACCCTATTCCTTATCACCAGCTTGCTTACGACACTTATCTTGCTGCTGTCCACCACTCACAGCAGTACCGCGAACGCAGAAAACAGCCTAAAGGTCATCGCGCCGAAAGCGTTAAAGATAGAATCCGACTCTGCTATCGAACTCTGGCATGATTATGGTTCATTCGCGCTTTACCGTACAAGCGAGGAGACATTGGAGCGGCTCCCGGTTGAGATTCAAACACAAGTTATGGTTCTCGAGCAGTCCGATCATCTTTTTGTCGGAGAGAAAGGAATCAATACCCAAAACCTCAACCAGCAGCAAAACGAGGTCAATGCCTCGATACAAGGGGAATCTCTATACCTTGTTCAATTCGTTGGTCCCATAAAAGAAGAATGGTTGGCAGCGGTGGAAAGCACCGGGGCGGATCTCGTGCAGTATATCGCCAGCTTTGGTTACATGGTTTGGGCCGACGCGGGCAGCCGCCAACAGTTAGATATCATGGCTGAGCGGGGCAGTTTCATTCAAGCGACGCTGCCCTATTTATCATCATTCAAGCTTGGCCCAACGCTGGAAGTAGATCAAGACACGCAAACAGGTGGAGCCGAACTGGTTGCAGTCACCGTTCAACTGTACAGGCATTACCACATTCAAGATAGTGAAGCGGCACTGGACTCGATGCTGGTAGAAACGCTGAGTCCTTGGGAGTATGTTCTTGGTTTCCAAAATATTCGAGGAGTAGTTCACAAGAGAGATATTGCTGCAATTGCTGAGCTGCCTGACGCAATCTGGATTGGCGAAGATTTTGCCAGGGAACTAAATGATGAAGTTCAAGGGCAAATAATGGCCAACAATCTTACGGCAAACAAAAAGAAGCCCGTTGGTCCAGGCTACCTATCGTGGCTTGTTGGACTTGGCTTAAGCACCAATCCAGCAAATTATCCTATTCTGGATATTACTGACGATGGCATCGGCAATGGGGTAGCGGCGGATGCGGGCGGCGATGTTACGCTGCGTCAGCAAGGCAAGGCAGCAAAACCGAGTCGCCTGGCTTATATTGCGAATTGTACATCAGCGCCCACTGGGGGTGGGCCGGACGGGCATGGCCATTTGAATGTTAGTATTGCCGGTGGCTACGACGATCGCTCAGGTGCTCCTTTTAGGGATGAAAAAGGGTACCAGAGGGGACTGGGAATCAACCCCTACGGTCGCTTTGCTGGCACGCGCGTTTTTGATGAGGAGTTTAATACGGATGGATGTGGCGGCACAGACAGCAGTCTGATCCGGGAAACCTATAATCGTGGGGCACGAATGATCAGCAATTCTTGGGGCTGCCGCTCCTGTGCAGGGGTCTATGATGCAGCATCACAAGCGTATGATGCAGGGGTGAGAGATGCGGATCCGGGTGCAAGCGGAAATCAGGAAGTAACCATTTTGTTTTCCTCCGGAAATTATGGTCCAGAGTATGACACAATTGGCACGCCGGGAAATGGGAAAAATGTGATCACTGTTGGCGCTTCGGAAAACGTGCGACCAACTTGGACGGATGGCTGCGGCATTCCACCCAGCGGCGCTGACTCGGTTCCGGATATCGCCGATTTTTCGAGCCGCGGCCCGGCTCCAGGTGGACGGACCAAGCCGGATGTGGTGGCACCTGGCACGCATGTTCAGGGGACAGCAAGTACCGATCCCGAATACAATGGGTTTGGGGTTTGCGATAAATATCATCCCACCAATCAAGCGCTATTTGCTGCTTCTTCGGGTACCAGCCATTCAGTACCGGCTGTCGCGGGTTTGGCAACATTGGCCTATGGTTTTTTGGAACAAAATTATGAGCAGACTGCTCCAAGCCCGGCGCTGATCAAGGCATTCATCGTAGCAAACACCATGTATTTGAATGGCTACGGTTCGGGAGGTGATTTACCCAGCCAAGATCAGGGTTTTGGACTGCCTGACATGAATGCGGCGTTCACAAATACACCGCGCGTCATCGTCGATCAACCTGAGGGCAAGTTGTTTGATCAATCGGGCGAGACCTGGTCATTGACCGTCTCGGCTGCGGACAGATCAAAACCGGTGCGGATCGTCATGGCCTTTACTGACCAACCAGGCGCGATCGGGCGGGAACCACAGGTTAATGATCTCAATCTTAAAATCGAAGCGGATGGCGCTACGTATTGGGGAAATCAGATGAAGCGCCAGTGGAGCGAGCCAAACGGGACACCCGATGCGGTCAATACGGTGGAAGCCGTTTTTCTACCGTCACTCGATGATTCGTCCATAAAGATCGACGTAATCGCCTTCAATATCGCCGGGGACGGTGTGCCAGGTGTTGGCGATGGGACGGATCAAGATTTCACGCTTGTTTGCAGCAATTGTGTCGAACAGGAAGATTTTAGTTTGATGGCGCAGCCGCAGGAGAACAGCATATGCCTGCCGGGCAGCGCCGATTTTACTCTCAAGTTAGAATCAATTCTTGGGTATTCACAGCCAGTGACGTTGTCAACTGCTGGTCTTCCGGCAGCGGTGAACAGCCAATTCTCCAAAAACCCGGTGGTTCCAACCGCAACCAGCCGGCTAACTTTGACGGCCATGGCAACAGCCGCGCCCGGTGCTTATGCAGTAAAGATAATGGGTGACAGCAGCGATCTCAGCCATATAACAACGGTTGACCTTGATTTGTACTCAGCCAGACCGGAGGCACCGCATTTGCTCACACCATCTAATGGAACGAGCGACTTACCGCTTGAAGTGCCGCTAACCTGGACGGCCGTGCCGCAGGCGGCTTCTTACGAGGTTCAAGTAGCCCTCGATCCCGGGTTCGAGATGATAGTCGATGAGAAGACGGAATTGAGTGATACAACCTATACAACTGATGAATTACAAACTGGGCAAATTTACTATTGGCGCGTCAGGGCAGTGAACGGCTGCGCCCCAGGGAAATACAGAGAGCCATCCACATTTAGCACAGAACTGGTTCCTGGAAGCTGTCCCATCGGCGTCACGCCAGAAACCATCTATTTCAATGATTTTGAGAGTTCGATTGCCGGATGGTCGCACAATGGTCTGGAGGATACATGGCAGCTCAGCCAAGAGCGTGCTCATTCAGCAACAACTTCTTTTTATGCCGTTGATCTAGGCCAGATAAGCGATCAGCGACTAATATCTCCGGAAATTGCGCTGCCGGAAAACAAAGGAACGCTCACCCTCCAGTTTTGGAACTACCAATCCCTGGAAAGCAATGAATTGGATGACAGCGTTTGTTTTGACGGAGCTGTATTGGAGGTTTCAAAGGACAATGGACAAAGTTGGCAGCAGGTCGGCGGTCCTCCCCAAGATGATTCCGTCCTCATTACTGATCCTTATCACGGGATCATCTCCAGTGAACACGACAGTCCGATTGCCGGCAAACCGGCCTGGTGCGGCGATCCGCAAGATTGGCTGAATTCTGTGGTCGACATCGATGAACTGGCCGGGCAAACAGTGCGCTTCCGCTTCAGGTTGGCCTCCGACATCAGCATCGGGAGCGATCTGGGCCATGAAGGATGGTATATTGACGATTTCCTTGTCCAAGCCTGCGCAGTTGAATTCACCAATTCCTACATGCCAGCTGTGTTTGATTTGGCGAATTAGCCGGTCCAGCTGGCAAAGAGACAGGCGATCAATTGGGCCATGTGTTTTGGATCAAACGCGGCAAAATGACGCCGGAGGGACCAGACAGCACGTAGGTCACATAAGAAGTCAGCGGCGTCGATTGAGGATTAATCTCGACCACTGGTGTCCCATTTTCCAAAGCCTCGACTGGCAGCGAAGCTGCGGGATGGACTAATGCGGCGGTGCCAATAGAAAAGAAGAGGTCGCATTCGGCGGAGGCTGAGAAAGCATGGGACAGGGCTTGCTGGGGCAAGTTCTCCCCGAACCAAACTACGTCAGGTCGGAGGAGTCCATGGCAGTGGCGACAGGGTGGAGGACTTTGTTCGGACTCGTCAAACTGCTGCGCAACCTTTCCACAATTCGAGCAGATGATTCGCCCGATGCTGCCATGCAGTTCAATGACCTCGGTGCTGCCGGCCCGCTGGTGTAGGCCATCCACGTTCTGGGTGATCAAAGTAAGCCTGGGAACAACTTGCTCCATCTGGGCGAGCGCATAATGACCAGCATTAGGCTTCGCCTCGGCAACCAGAGCACGACGCCAGGCGTACCATTCCCATACCAAACCAGGATTGCGATGAAAAGCTTGTGGGGTTGCCAGTTCTTGGGGATCGTAGCGGGCCCACAATCCTGTCTGTGCTTCTCGGAAGGTTGGCACACCACTCTCGGCAGAAATACCGGCGCCGGTGAGGATAGCAATATGCTTGGCCGCGCGCAGTTCGCGCAGCAGGCCCGGTGAATACTCAGAAGTCATGAGACCAATCTCACATGCGCAGTAACAGCGTGGCAAGTTGAAAATAGATTAACAGACCCGTCGCGTCTACAATGGTGGTAATCATAGGGCCGCTGATCACCGTGGGATCAATATGATAATATTCCGCCAAAGTGGGAACGACTGTGGCCACGGTCACTGCCCAGAGCAAAACGACTGGCAAGGTTAAAGCAACGACCAGTGCGACCCGGAAATCTTGTACCCAGAAAATCGCCACGACAAAGCCAACCAGGCTCATAACGACGCCCAATAGAAGCCCAACGGAAATTTCACGCCGCAGCGCCGCCCCTAAATTTGAAATATGTACTTCATCAAGCGTGATCGCACGAATGATCGTGGCGATTGTTTGCGAGCCAGCATTTCCCCCGGTTCCAATGATGAGCGGAATAAAAAGGGTGAGCATGATGGCAACCTGCAGCTCAGATTGATAAAGCTTCATAACCGCACCGGTAAGCGTACCACCCAAAAAGAGCAGCAGCAGCCAGCCGATGCGCTTCGTAAAGACCTGGGGAATGGTGGCTGAGAAGTAAGGTTGGTCGAGCGGTTCGGAACCACCAAGGCGTTGGATATCCTCAGTGACCTCATCCTGCAATATGTCAAGAACGTCATCGACGGTTACAATGCCCAATAGACGCCCTTGCGCATCGGTGACGGGGATGGCCACATAATCGTAACGAGAAACCATTTCAGCCAATTCTTCCTGGTCAATATCGACAGGTGCGGAGACGACTTCAGGACGCATTATCGATTCGATCAGAGCATCAGATTTGGCGAGCACAAAATCACGCAGTGGCAGCACACCGATGAGCTTATCGTCGCGATCGACCACATAGAGATAGGCCAATGTTTCCGGTTCTTCCAGGGATCGCAGGAAATCCTGGGTCTCCGCAACACTCCAGTGACGACGAATGGTGGCCACATCGTGCGTCATCAGGCGACCGGCGGTTTCCTCCTGGTAGCTTAGAAGCTTGCGAACATCTTTAGCCTCGTCCTCTTCCATAAGAGCCAGCAGTCGATCAGCAATCGGGTCCGGCAGATCTTCGAGGAACTCGGCCGCGTCATCCATGGGCAGTTCTTCAAGCAGATTCGCCAGCCGCTCTTCGTCAAGTTGCTCGACGAGCACTTGACGAACGAGGCTGCCCGTCTCATCCAGCACCTCGCTGGCCATTTCGTCTGGAAGCAGTCCAAAGACCGTGATGGCTTCCTCGGTCGAAAGCTGATCCATAATGTCCGCGATGTCCGCCGGATGAATATTTATAAGATGTTCACGGAGTTTTAGGAAATTCCCTTGTTCAATCAGTTCTTCGATTTCATCTACAGTGGGCAGATTGAATATTATCTCATCCATGCTGCTACCTCCCTATTGAAAGCTAGAGGATTCAATAAAGTTGAGGAGTGGTCAAGTAATTGGTGCTCTCAGCAAGAACCAGGCCAAAGGCGGTTGTAATTATATCTGCTATTGGCAAGATTTCGACCTGCACGATTATAGACAGGTCAATCGGACACTGCAGCGAAAAATAACACAAATTCCCTGCAACCCTTGACGGATGGCATGGTTTTATGCTAAAGTGTGCTCGGCGCAGAGATGCGACTATTGAAAGGAGATGATTCACCTATGTTCAAACACTATATGTCTACAATCGGTGGAGACGATTTTGCTCCTTCTCGCAGTGCGCCTGGTGCCGGATAGCCAGTAACTAACCAAGATTATTCGGCCGCAGCGCACAGAGATGCCTGCGGCTTTTTTGTTGCTTACTAGAGTCATTGACTCAGTAACCAAGAGGACGTGGGTATCACCCACGTCCTTTTTTTTGTATCTAGCCCATTTGGGCAAAGGAATTAGACAAAATGAACGACCTTGCAAGCGATAGAAAGGAAACGGTATTCGCCCAATTCGTAAAAAGAATTGAGCCAGGAAAGATGAAGCTAAGTAAACCTAAGGAACAGTACAGAAAAGACACGTAATTGGGAACTGGCAAGGAAGTAACCTGACCGCAGTTCCCAACAGTACCGGAGATTATTGTCATGAGTACGGCATATAGATTGGTTATGGGAATAGTAATAGGGATATTGGCAAGTCTAATGACACTCGCAATTGCGCAAATAGGTGTGAATCTGCTATTGGGCGTGGCAACGATCGGAAAGACCGTGGCCATAGTGACGATGTTGAGCGGCGCCTTACTGGGAGTGATCAGCGTTGGTCTAGGTTATTTAACCGCTGGAATGGAACAGAAAGCATTGGTTGTGTTGATCGGCTTAATCTTAGCCGCCCTGGCGGTCATAGGTGGAAAATATGGTAACGGTTCGATCGTGCCCCTGGGCATTTACGGGCTGGTAATGATGAACTGCCTATTGATCTGCCGTATGACAACGGCGGTAGGCGAACGGCTGCGAGAGTCCAGCACGCCCAATTTACGTGGATAAACAAGCAAACCCCAAATCTAGCTTGAGATTTTGGGGAAGTCAATTGAGGAATTTAACATGTTGGTACAGACAGTAAAACCTAGAGCCGGTAATCAAGATTTTGTTTTTCGTGCTCCAACCATGGACGACGTGACGGCTATCGTGGAGCTGCTCAATACATGCGCCATCGACCAGACCGGAAAGCCGGATACGAATCGCAGCCAGCTAATTGGTGATTGGACGTCGCCAGGATTTGATCCAGCTCGATCGGTCCGTGTTACCGAAACGGCGCATGGCAAAATCGTTGGCTACATTGAAATCTGGGATACGGATCCACTGCCCGTCTCTAATTGGGTGTGGGCACGAGTCCATCCAGATTTTGAGGGGCTGGGAATCGGGACAGAACTGATGACCTGGGCCGAACAACGGCTGCAGGAAACAGTTATCCGGGTACCCAAAGACCTGCGAGTTGCGTATACCGCGGGAGGATTGAGCACACATATGCCGACCCAACGCCTAATGAAAGATTTGGGACTGTCCTTAAAGCGCTATTTTTGGCGCATGGTCACCGATCTGGATAAAACCCCGCCTGAAGCGGTCTTTCCATTAGGAATCGAGATGAAATCCTTCGCAGAGGTCAATGATCTGCGCCAGGTGTACCGGGCATTCAATGAATCTTTCCAAGATCATTGGGGCCATGTGGAACAGCCTGAAGAAGAAAGGTTGGCTGAATGGGAACATTGGATCTCTTCAGATGAGGAGTTCATGCCCACCCTCTGGTTCCTGGCCATGGATGGTGAGGAAATCGCCGGGGTCTGCTTATGCCGCCGGCGCGAGTACGAGGATCCGGATATGGGCTGGGTCAACGTTCTGGGCGTTCGTCGCGCCTGGCGTAAACAAGGTCTTGGGTTGGCCATGCTGCACTATTCTTTTGATAAGTTCCGCCAGATGGGCAAAGCGCGCGCCGGCCTGGGAGTGGATGCCCAAAGCCTGACGGGTGCCACGCGCCTTTACGAAAAGGCAGGCATGCATGTGGCGAGAGAGTTTCTCGCCTATGAGAAGGAGCTGCGACCTGGGCGTGATATCAGCAAGAAGTCGTTATAAGATTGAACCCGTGCCGGGCACTTTTTTAAATGTTTTGTGCCAGGCATGTGGGCTCTCAGTGTGAGGAGGTTTAGCGCTTATCAGATCTATCTATTGATGATAGGCGTTTCCTCCTTTTTCTTTTCGGTCGCTTTTACAACCAGCGCCATCTACCGCTTCCAGATGGCAGGATTGGACCCTCTGCAGCTTGTCCTTGTGGGAACCGTGCTTGAGGCCTCTATCTTTCTATTTGAGATTCCCACGGGGGTCGTGGCTGACATATTCAGCCGGCGTCTTTCGGTGATCATTGGTTATGCTCTTATCGGCGTGGGGATGCTTACAGAAGGGAGTTTCCAATTATTCTTCGCTATCCTCTTGGCCCAGGCGGTGTGGGGAATTGGCTATACGTTCATCAGCGGCGCTCAGGATGCCTGGTTGGCGGATGAAATTGGCGAAAATCATTTAACCGCAGCGTATCTGCGAGCCTCCCAAATTAGCCAAGTCGCGGCTTTGGCTGGAATCGGCATCAATGTGTTGTTGGCCAGAATCCAACTTAACTTGCCTTTCCTGCTTGCTGGCGCCGGACACGTTGGCCTGGCGATGTTCTTGGCGCTGTTTATGCCTGAACGAGGTTTTAATCCGACTCCTCAAGCCGAGCGGCAGTCGTGGCAGAAAGTGGGGGATACTTTTCGGGAAGGGATGGGGGTTATCCACGGACGGCCGTTATTGATCACGATTCTGGGCATCGCTTTGATCTATGGGCTATACAGCGAAGCGTTGGATCGTCTGTGGGAAGCACATATCCTGGCTGATTTCACCTTGCCCGAAATCGGCCAGCTTGGCAGCGTTGCCTGGTTCGGCCTAGTGAATGGCGCGGTCATGATCATTGCCATAGGCACCACTGAATTCATGCGCCGGCGGGCAAAACTGTTCACCCATGGGCGTATGGTGAAAGTACTGGCCCTGTTCAGCGGCATAATATCGGCCGGTTTGGTTGTTTTTGGCGCGGCCCAGGGCTTTTCCACGGCGCTGCTTTCTTACAGCACGGTGGCCATCGTGCGCCGGACGATGCAGCCACTTTACAGTGCATGGGTCAATCGCGGACTGCCCTCGGTCGTGCGGGCAACTGTTCTCTCTACCTATGGGCAGATGGATGCCGTGGGCCAAATGGTTGGGGGACCGATCGTGGGCTTTGTGGCCAATCGATATGGCCTGCGAGCAGCGATCATCCTTGCCGGTGTACTGTTATCGCCTGTGCTGGCCTTATACCGGCGGGCTTATGGCCAGGGACAAGTGGTCGAGCGCTAAACACCTGCTCCCACGCCGGTTTGAACCATCCATAGAGAGGCATAGATGCCCCCTTTTTCAATCAACTCTTTGTGTTTGCCATATTCGTGCAGACGGCCGTTATCTAGAACGTAAATCATATCCGCATTGCGGATGGTCGACAGCCGGTGCGCGATGACAATGGTCGTGCGACCGACAATGATCCTCTCCATAGAACGCTGGATAGCGGCCTCCGTTTCGTTATCCACGGCTGATGTGGCTTCGTCCAAGATCAACACGGGCGGATCCTTCAAGACAGCCCGAGCAATAGACAGTCTTTGTCTCTGCCCACCAGACAGTTTTTGCCCTCGTTCGCCGACAATCGTATCGTAGCCCTGGGGAAGTTCCTTAATGAATTCGTGCGCTTCGGCGGTTTTGGCAGCGGCAACAATTTGATCCAGCGAGGCATCAAATGTGCCATAACTGATATTTTCGCGCACTGTGCCGTGAAAGAGGAACACATCTTGGCTAACAAAACCAATGGCTCCCCGCAAATTATTGAGCCTCAATTGGCGAATATCCTGACCGTCCAAAGAGATGGACCCTTGCAATACATCATAAAAGCGGAGCAGTAATTTCACCACCGTGCTCTTTCCTGAACCCGTTGCCCCAACAATGGCGACTGTATCTCCAGCGGGCACGTCAAGAGATAGGTCTTTCAATACCGATCGCGCTTGCCCTTCAGTTTCCTGGTAAGCGAAAGTGACACCGTCAAAGGTCACCTCACCACGAACAGCCGCCAAAGGCAAAGGCGTCTTGCCGCTCTTAATCAGAGCTGGTGTATCCAGAAGATCCAGGATGCGCGCCGTGGAGGCCATAGCCCGTTGGTAAAGATCAAGCGTTTCGCCCATGCGGGTTAGTGGCCACAAAAGGCGCTGGGTCATAAAGACAAGCACACTGTAAGCGCCTACATTCAGTTGACCGCTCAGGGCTAAAAAGCCCCCGAAGACCAGAATGGCCAGGAAGCCAACCACGATTACCATGCGAATGAGGGGCACAAAGGCGGCACTCTGTTTGATCGCTTTTTGGTTGCTGTCACGATACGCGTCACTAAGACCATGAATTCGTTGATTCTCAAACTTCTCGGCTGTGAAGCTCTTTATGGTGGCAATCCCGCTGACGTTATTCGACAACTGTCCATTTAGAAATCCGACGCGCTCACGCACGGCGCTGTAGAGCGGGGCCAGGCGCCGTTGATAGCGCAGCGAACCAAAGAAGACGAAGGGCATAGGGATAATGGCCATCCAGGCCACGCTGGGAACAAGGATGAAAAACATCAAACTAATGACGACCACGGTCGTCGCCAACTGCAGCAGCTCGTTGGCGCCAAAATCAAGAAAACGCTCCAGTTGGTTGACATCATCGTTGAGGACCGAGATCAGCGTTCCGGTACTGCGATCCTCAAAGTAGGCCATGTCCAGCCCCTGCAGATGATCGTAAGCATCAATGCGCAAATCATGCTGTACGGCTTGGGCCAGATTGCGCCAGAGGACGCTGTAGAGATATTGGAAAATGGATTCCAGCCCCCAGATAATAACAGTGATGATGCCCAGAATTACCAACTGCGTAACAGGATCGTTTATTCCCAGATCGCCAAAAAAGGAATTCTCTTGCTCGACGACAATATCGACGGCAATGCCAATAAGAATTGGAGGGGCGAGATCAAAAATGCGATTGAGAATTGAACAGATGGAGGCCAGGATGACTTGTTTGCGGTAATCACGGCCGTATCTAATCAGTCTGATCAAAGGTGATTCTTGTGCTGATTGCTCCATGAGCGAAAGCGCCTTGGTGTTGGGTTACTTGCAGTCCGCCGGTGGGGTTATTTGAATCCGCAAGAATGCAGTGCCGGGATTAATCGCTGCTTTCAGGTAGAATCTCGCGCAACCCAAATGCCCACAATGCGTACTGTAAGATAGAAAAAATAAGAATTGGAGATTACAGGTTTCTTTTGCTTTGGTCAACAGCATTCTACGGAAGCGTAGCAGATCGGACCAGACCGAAGAACCCGCCCAGAAAAGGAGTTGGAAACCATGAAAGACAAGAAATTATCCCGTTCGGCAAATGATCGCATGTTAGCTGGTGTAGCCGGCGGCATAGCGGAGTATCTGGAAATCGACCCGGCTATCGTTCGCTTAATTTTTGTGCTCATTGGCTTGTTTGGCGGCGGATTCACGGGCCTCATCATTTATGCCGTCCTCTGGATAATCATGCCGGAACAAGCAGTTGAATAGTTGAATATGACGTTTGTCCACTGTTAATATGACATAGCTCGGATGACAGGGGGAGCCGTTTTGGTGTATGATGACCTTAAGATAGGAGCAAGCAGGGAGTCAGACCATGAACAGCGAATACACCGTCTTATTACACGATCTACTGATCCTAGAAGAAATGGCTGCCAATATGGCAGCGTATTTGGTGAGTGATGCCCGGGATTGGAGAATTCCGCGCTCCAATATGCCCAAACTGACCATCGGCGGCTATCTCATGCGCCAGCATCGTTTAGGGGCGATACAGGACAAGCTGCACGAAGAAGATCGGAAACGGCTGCTGCAAGCCAGCAAACAATTTGACCAGGCTTTGGTGGAAAAGGTGGTCCGTTTTGAAGCACGCGCCCACCAAGAGCTGCATGCTCGAATAGGCGAGTGGATCGCTTACATGCGCGACCTGGGACGTAGGTCGTCGATCGAAGTAAATTACTACGTGGGAATCGTGGATACGCGGGTGGTCATAACAGCCCTCATTGATAAGCTTCTTACGCAGCCGTACAGACTTGAACCAGGCGTCCAAGAGGAAATACACGATCTAGACCAGAACTTGCGCAGACGGTTGGCAAAGCATCCCTTTATCTGGGATGAGGTGTGGAAACCAGCTTATTCAAAGGAGAAGTATTGGTGGCTTTATGGCTGCCCTAAGCGGGCTGAAGCGGCCATTTCCTAGAAGCGAATCACGCCCCCAACTCATCTTCGCCCCATCTATGCTCATCCACCGGCAAGCCTGCCAGCTCCATTATTCTTAGGGCGTTTGTGGATGGGCATGGCCCCTGGTGTAATTTGTAATCAAAAACCATTACACCATCTTCAACCTGATCGCGAAAATGAGCATTGCCAATTTCAGCATTCACTTCAGCCAGTTTAACCAGCTCAAGATCATGGGTGGCAATGGCCCCGGCGCTGTTACTGCCCAGCAGGGCTTTCACATAAGACCGGCTGCCTATAAGCCGTTCGCGATTATTAGTGCCGCGGAATATTTCATCTATCAAAAAGAACAACGGATAGGCATGGGGGCGGTTTAACGCTTCAAGCAGCGCTTTCAACCTTCTCACTTCAGCATAAAAAAAGGAAAACCCGTCAGCTACTGAGTCGGTTATAGTAATCGAGGCGGCAAGACGGAATGGGATCAGCTCTAGGCTGTCGGCCAATACGGGTGCCCCAGCTAAAGCAAGGGCAATATTGACCCCTAATGTGCGCAGGAAGGAACTCTTGCCGGCCATATTAGAACCGGTGATGATCATAATCGATCCGATGTGTTCGACGCGATAGTCATTGCCAACGCGCTCGTCAGCGGCAATCAACGGATGCCCCAGGTTAGTCCCATTGAACGGGATTGCCTCGCTCTCTTGTCCATGAGCACCACCAGCACCTTGAGAAGCACTCGACCTCAGTGGCGCGTGCAATTCAGCAAAGGGAGCACCTGGGTTAAGATAGGCAAAATAGGCCAAGCCAAAGAGAGCCTCAAGCTCATACCAGAGATCGAGCCAACCAGGCAGAAAATCCTGTAAATCTCTTTTGAACATTTCCATGCGGTAGGCCCAGAACACATCCCAAGGGAATATTGCGTTGAGAAGAATCGCAATTATTGGATTCATGCGAATCCCAGCGCCGGCCAAAATTCGGTTGGCTCGACGTAGCTGCATTGAGGGGCGCCTCTCGCCTGCGCGCAGTGGTTGAAGCATGTGCAATAGACCAGCTTTTCCAGCAAAAGATCGCTTCTCCAGCGCATCGAATACGATACCAAGCTGGCCGAGGCTTTCATGAATAAAGGCAGCATCGCGAAACAGAGGCTCCACTTTTCGCGACTGGCTGATCACAATAGCTCCGTAAATGAACCAACTGGCGATCCAAATTGGAGGAAGCCAACCAGCAAGGAACGCGGCCAACAGAAACAAGTTTAAGGGCACAAATAAGAGCAGAACAATCAGGATCCAGCGCGAGGAACTGGTCTCGATTTGGAGCCCCAACCAATCGAGCAGTCGCTGCCCTGACCAGCGTGCGGTTGTGTTCCCCCGCTGGGGGCGGTCGTGCGCCGTCAGAAGGGCAGCTTGCTGGTTTGAACTGCCGGTAAACAAGGCGCCAAGGAGCAGACGGTCACGGAATGAAGATAGGGAAATCAAGTCACGAACCACCGTCTGCCTGCTGCGCGTACGCGCGGGATCTGGTTCGGTTTCAACCAGCCAATCCTGCAAACGTTGACCGCCCTCTTGAGTGAGCGATACGTCAAGCAGGCGCACCAAAGATCGATCACCCACAAGATCGAGATCGTGGGCAAATGGGTGATCGGGAGACACGGAACTCGTGTGACCCTCAGGGAGCTGATCCCAGTTTAAGGTCAATCTGGCCAGGTGCGTCTCCTTAATATGGCGCATCAGGCTGTGACGTGTGATGCTGGCATCAACTTGACGGTGCCACCTGACCGTTAAGAAAAAAGGGATGAGCAAGAGCAGGCTGCCCACTGCCCAAGGTACAGCCCCCCAGGTTAAAAGCAGCGCAGCGCCAACAAAAAACAAGGCCAGGAATGTCAGCAGCCTCCAAAGCGTCAAACGATCACTTTGGCGCTGCAATTCTTCTATGCGGCGCACCAACCTGCTGTTCTGGCTGCGCAGCAGATCTATCCGGCGTTGGCGTCTTTTATTCATCAATTTTCAGGTTGTGTGCATCCAGAAACAGGCCTAGCTGTGTGGTGGCGATGAGGAAGTCTTTCCAGACGCCAGGCTTGATGACGACGGCAAGATCGCCCAGACTCTCCCCAATAAAGTCCCTGGTGCGTGGATTGGCGCGAAGGGTCTCCAAGATTGATTCATCATTCACGCGCAGGACGGTGATCGACTCCAGGCGCGCCTCGACACCTCGTTCTTGCAGCCGGGCTGCAGCACGCTGAATGCTCTTTGGCAGCGTTTTGCCACTGGCCTTGGCCAAGAACTGCAGCACACGCTCGCTGTCAATGCCCTGCTCTTTGGCCAGGGCCAGTGAGGCCGGGGTCAGGCGATAAAGAAATGGCTGCTTATCAACCACCGGCTGGGCCTCCGTGATTCTTGCCACCTGAAATCTCATATAGCGATTGCATGCCTGGGGCACGAGGACGGCGCCATCAGGTTCAACAGTGATGGGAATCTGCGTCTCCAGATGGTCCGCTGACTGTCCTGACAGCCAGTTGACGGCCCGTCCAGTCAAACGAAACTTGGTTTGTGCAGCCTTGGACACGTCGGACAGATCGACCATGCCCAACCAGACCATAGGAGTCAGGAGCAAATAGCGCAGGAGGCGTCCTTCCACGTGATCCCAGGCATCGAAGCCGGCGAGGTAGCCATCATGCTCAGCATCTCTAATATACCAGGTGTCATAGTTGCCATCTGGTCTTTGAAAGTCTGGGTTGCTCAATTTCACAAAGTCGACCAGTTCCTGCAGTCGATACCATTTTTCCGTTCGCGGTAGGACATCCAGCAGGCCCGTGCGCGCCAAAATGGGATCGTTTTGCCAGTTCTCTCCTTCACAACGGAGACCGGGCGTGTGACAGAGATCGTTCCAATCACTATTGCTCCAGGCATCAGCCAGGGCCAACAACTGCGCTTCCCGATTTTTCTTAAGCCAGTCGACGGCGGCGCGAGTCGGACGAAATCCACCATCTTTGCGGCGCACCAGGCCCATTTCATTGGCCAGGGTTAATAAAAGAGATCGCCGTTCCGGGTCAGCATCCAACAAATAATGATCAACCGAGCGGCGTTGTTCCGCTTTATGGGACATTTTTAATGAGACGGCAAGGAGCGTGGTCAGGTCATCTACGGCGGTTGTGGGGGCGATGGTGCTTTGTTGAGGCGCTGCGTCAAGAGGGGTCAAGGAGGACTGCGGCTGTTCAGTTTCTATTTGACCAATATTGGCAAAGGTGGACAAAAGTTCGGAGGGAATGTAATAGAATTCCACGAGATCTTCGGCGGTCTCGTCAAAACCACGGAATAAAAAGCCTCGATACCAAAGGGCTTCAGTGGCACTCACGGGGTCAAGCCATGGCTCCTCGCGTTCCATACGACCAGGTCCCATCAGGCGCAAATCACCGTGGTCACGGCTAAACACAGCAACAGGAGCACGCCCACCTTGAGAAACAAGGTCGCGTATCGCGGCTTCTTCCTCCGGCGGCAGGAAGAGCATCTCCTGCTGCATATCGACCTTGGATAATGCCTCAGTGAGGGCCGTAACGGCACCGCTTTTGTCAGAGCCGGTTAAATCAAGCTCCCACCATTCGGCAATGACGCGCAAGGTCAACAGTTCATGATCAAATAAGGCTTGTTCCAGGGAACGCATAATCGCACCAGAATTGAAATTTATCTCAATTGAATAGATTCATATCCATTCTTTAGTCGCAGCTATCAAACAAGCACGTCGATAGCCGCCAGCAGGCTAGTAATCGTTATTTGATGGACCTCATCCTGAGAAAATGAAAAGACTTCGCCGTCGATGTGAATGGGCAGCGGGTCTTTGCATGCAATCTCGATTTCCTTGTTCTGGCGCATTGTAACCAGCGGATTTGATGTGTGGGTGCCTTGAACGGCCGAGTTTAGGAAGCGCAGCGCCTTGATGCGGCTCATCGTATGTACCGTACAAGTGTCAATCCTATCGTCATCATTGAGTGCATCGGGCGTCAACATGAATCCTCCACCGTGACGACCACCGAGTCCAAAGGCGATAAACAGGCCATCTTCAACTAATTGTTCATCGTCAAAGCGCATTTTAAAGTGAAACGGCCGAAAATCGAGAGCAAGGGTTTTGAGCACGCCCCAAAAATATTTCGCGAAGCCGTGCAGCCTGGTTATTGACCCAACCCTGATCACCACATTGGCATCAAAGCCAATACCCAAATTATTGGCACATAGTTTCTCCAGGCCGCGATCATCGACTACCTTGGCCAAATCGACAGGCCGTACTTGATCGCGAAAAATCGTTTCGATCGCCTGAGGAATTTCCTTGGAAATGTTCATGGCATAGGCGAAATCATTGCCCGTACCGATAGGGATCGTGCCAAATTTCGCTTGTGATCTTCCATCTCTGAGCATGCCGTTGATAACTTCATGGACGGTCCCATCGCCGCCAGCAGCGATAATGGCGTCATAACCTTCAAGCACAGCTTCGTGAGCAAGTTCATAGGCATGACCTGCATAGGCAGTAACAGCTAGATCCAACCCACCCCACTTTTCCCCTTCGGCGATGATGATCTTTTTACTGTGCAGCCCATGTCCCAAATCGGCTAGTGGATTAAGAATAACCTTTACACGCATTGATTATGAACTCCAGTAATCTCCGGCTGGCAGCAAACGAACCCTGCCTTTAGTTTTCGACACGCTAAACTGCTGGTCATCCATATACCACGACAATACCTTGCAAGATTGCCTCGTTGTTTCTACGATATCAGGGCTGTGCTCATGATTTCGGCTGCTTTACACCCCTAGGCAATCATGCTACACTGCCATTTAGACTTAATGGTACGCTATCCCTGGCTGGCATGCCAACCATAACCATTCTTATCAGACCCGTTTCGAAGGCCAGCAAGGGAAAGACCAGAATGGAAGAAACCAGGCTAGAATCAGAAAACGATAGTGCCCGCCCGTCGCAGCGATCATTCCTCCTGGCGGTCATCACCCTGCTCGCAACCTTAATTCTATCATCACTCTGTGTTATCGCTTTGCTGCTCTCTGCACCACAGAAGGAGCTGGCAGCATCCCAAACTACTTCGATCACCCAGACGCCGGCTGTGCAGGATAGGGAAACTCCTGCGCAGGCTCCGCCTACGGCAGCGGCTGGTGAGCATGAGCCCAATACAGATGCGACAACAACAATTACAGCGACACCGGGCGCACGACGAATCGTCGATTATTCGAATCCAAGGACCAGTAACGCCCGTGTAATTATATACAACCAGGTGTCGCGCCGTTCCTTGAGAATCATCACTTACCAAGAACCACCCGTAGTGACACTGGCAACCGATTTGGAAACGCCAAAGGCCCCGCTTCGCATTATCAACTATGAAGTTGGGCAATAGATTCTCGCCCCACGGCTGCGTGAGGGCAGGTTCTGCACGGGAATGAAGGCTGGATCTTGTTAAGCAATTGATAAACCAAGATCATTGATCTACAATGTCTATGCTTAACCAGCCTGGACAATCTAGAGGAGACATCACATGGCATCGTTATTGGACAAAACCCAGACTCTCATTCAAGCTAATTTACATGATATGGTTGATCGCGCCTTGGAAGCAAATTCTGTGGCGGTCATGAAGCAGTATATTCGTGATGCAGAGGATAACCTGGATGACCTTGAAGACGCAACGGCGGCGGTTGGCGGCGAAGTAAAAACACTGGAGAGAAAGTACAGCGAGTATAAAAAACGGGGTGACCAACTGGACCGCAATATTGACCTGCTGCTCATGCAGGGCAAGACAGAATTGGCGGCTGCCGCACAGAGCGAATTAAACTCAATTCGGCGCATGCAGGAGCAGTATCATGAACAGTGGGTTCGCCAGCAGCGAGAGTATGAAGCGCTTAAGAGCGCGCGCCTGAAGCTGGAAGCGAAACTGGTAACCATTCGCCAGGAGCAGAAAGAAATGGAAGCTTTGCTGCAGTTGGCCAAATCGAAGGAACTAACCGTGAAGGCGATCAAGAGCCTGGATGATCTCGAAGGCTTGGGTGACAGTGATATCGCCAGGATGAGCGAATCTATCCGCAGCCGCTTGGACAAGGCGACAGCAGCTAGTGAGATGTACGCCGGAAGTCTAAACGATCAGATGGATGATGTCATCGGTAAATCTGAGATCGATCTGCAGTTGGAAGAACGCAAGCGGCGCTTGGGTTTGAGCGAACCGCCGGCGGCACCTTACATAGAATCTGAAGAGGAAGAAGCTGCAGCCAGCAGTTAGTATCTTTTTGCGAAGCAGGTTGACCTATAAAAAATCGGGTATTAGGGTAAATATGGGCGACCATCGGGGTCGCCCTTACGATAATGGCTGAAAAGAAAGAAGATTCACTGCGAGATAGGGTCCAGAAGGCGTTGATACGGGAGGCAGTGGTTCGCCCTGAAAGCGCGCTGGTTATTTCCATCTCGCTGCTGTTGGCGGTTTTTGCTCCGCAGGTTGGTTTCCTGGAGTTCATTCCATTCTGGATTTGGCTGCTGGGCGGCGCTGCTGCTGAAGCGGCCCTTATCTACAGCAGTTGGTCGGATCCCGAGTTCGGCCGCAAAGTTGCCGCCAGGGAACTGCAGCATGAGTTCCAGCCCGAGAAATTATCCGACAGACGATTGCAGCAGCGGGTTAACGAAGCACTCGATTACCGTAGTCGCATCGAAAAGGCGATCTTGGAGCAAGATGATTCATTGGTCCGGGATGAACTGAGCCAGACCGCAGACCAGATTGATGACTGGATCGAACATATTTACAATCTGGCCAAGCGGATCGACCGCTATCAGCAAGAACGGGAAGTACTGGAGCGAGACCGCAAACGAACGTCGGCGCGGATAATAGAACTGCAAGGGCTGTACGCCCGGGAAGAGAATTCCAATATCAAAGACCAGATTTCGGCCACGCTGGAAAGCAAGGAACGGCAGCTCGCTACCCTAGATAAACTGGATGATACGATTCAGCGTGCCGAACTACAATTGGAGCGCTCTCATTCGCTGCTGGCCACGATATATTCGCAGACAATGCTGGTCGATGCCAAGGATATCGACAGCGGCCGTTCACGCCGTCTACGCCAGGAAATCGGCGACGAGGTGGATGAACTGCAAGATATGCTGCTGGCCATGGATGAGGTCTATACATCACAAAACAGTTCATAATCTGGATAATATGAATGTTTTCTCCAGAACATGAGCGAGATTAGCAAAGTGTTTGTCAAAATTACGCCGCTCTGCTAGCATTGCAAGTTGGCTTTATCATTAATTTGGAGAAGTATTCAGCTATGAAAGTGCTGCTTAAAGAAGATGTTGAAAACCTGGGCTATGCAGGTGAAGTTTACACTGTCGCCGATGGTTATGGACGGAATTATTTGATTCCCAAGGGCATGGCGGTTATCGCCAACCCCAGTGTATTGAAGCAGGCCGCGGGTTGGCGCAGAAAAGCCGAAACTCGACGCGCAGAACTGCGAGCCGAACATGAAGCATTGTCCGCACGTATCGAGGAAACATCCTTGACGTTCACCGCCCGCGCGGGTAATACGGGCAAGCTGTATGGTTCCATTACGACCGCGCAGGTTACCGATGCTTTAAACGAAACGTTGGGAACGGATATCGACCGGCGAAAGGTGGGCACCGAGCCGCTGCGGCAGTTGGGTGAACATCAAGTGGTCGTCCGTCTGGGCGGCGATTTCCAACCACATGTCACTGTAAGGATCGAGTCTGAAGACGGCTCTATTGGACCGTCAGAAGAAGAAGAAGTTTTGGTAGAGGTTGAGGTCGAGGAAACTGAGGTTACTGAGGAAACTGAGGTTACTGAGGAAACTGAGGTTACTGAGGTTACTGAGGTTACTGAGGAAACTGAGGTTACTGAGGTTACTGAGGTTGACGAAACCCAGATCGCAGAGACTGAAACCGTGATTGACGAAGCCGTCGTCGATGAAACTGAGACGGAGTAGTCTCTCTTCTTTTTACGGTATACAGAAGTACCCACAACAGCTAACTTAATTGGGCGCGGACCACGAGATCCGCGCCGTAAATATGGACGAACTGGGTCTGATTCTTCAGGAAGCGCGTGAAAACAAGGGGCTGACGCTTGAGCAGGTCCAAGAAGAAACGCGGATCAACGCTTCATACCTAGAGGCATTGGAAAATGGAGAATATAGCGTTCTACCTTCCCCAGTACATGTGCGTGGTTTTCTGCGTAATTACGCACGTTTCCTAGACCTTGACCCCAACCCATTACTAGAACGATACAAACAGAGCGAGCACAATGCTCAAGTCCCGCTGCTCAATAGTCGCAGCGATGATATTGGTCCCGATATTCCTTTGCCATCACGAGAAGATCAGCCGTTTTTTGATCCAGTGAATGTAGAGGTTGATGTAGGGTCGCGGCGTGATCCGGAATCGGCCGTGCGCTTGATCATCATTGCCGCCCTGATAGTCGCCGTGGCGCTGATCATCAATCGATTCCTGCCCCTGGTGCTCAATAACGAAGACGGCAGCGAAGCCATCACAGCAGGCATCACCAATGTCGTGGAAAATATCGTGAGCAATGGGGAGGAGTTGGCGGGTGTCAACGGAGCAGGCACGGGGGCTGAAGAGGATGATACGCTTTCCACCTCTTTGCAAAACAGCGAGGTGATCACCTCGACAAGTCGATCCAACGAAGCTGCCGAGATCTTACCTACTTCCTCTCCGACACGCCCTGCGCTGCCGGCAACACTTGAGGAAATTAATCTCAAGGTTGAAGTGACGGAACGGAGCTGGCTTGAAGCGACTATTGATGATGAAGTGGTCTATTCGGGCATCGCACGTCCGGGCGAAACATTTGAGTGGACGGCAGTCAACGAGGCAAAGCTGCTGACTGGCAACGCGATCGGCTTGTTTGTTACAATCAATGACACCCCATTGGGCCGCCTAGGCGATCGCGGTCAAAACAAAGAAGAAATCTGGCGCACAACGGAATAAAGTAGAATGGTTTGATTCTCATAACCATTGTCCGCGCCCTAAAGAGGCGTAATTCTGCATGAGCAAACAACGCAAAAAGAAACAATTTTACTTGCTCAGTCTTGGCTGCAGCAAAAACACCGTAGACTCGGAAAGCATGGCTGGACTCCTGAACAAAGCAGGGTTCAACGGCGTTGCCGATGCAGATGATGCTTCCGTATTGATTGTCAATACCTGTGGCTTTATCGAGAGCGCGCGTCAGGAATCTATTGCTGCGCTCAATGAATTGGCAAAGGCTAAAGGTCCGAACCAAATGTTGATCGCGGCGGGATGTATGGCCCAGCGATACGGGGATGAAGTGGTTAAGTGGGCGCCAGGCGTGGACGGTGTGATTGGTACACGCCGGTGGATGGATATTGTGCCCTTTGTTCGACGCTTGCGACGCCGCAAGCATCCGCAGCCGCTTTACCACCTTCCGCAAGAAGCGGAGACGGTAGGTCAGGACGAACGCGGAATTCTGCGCGCTTCTGTGCAAGGGGCCAGCGCTTATCTGAAGATCGCCGATGGATGCCGGCGGCCGTGTGCTTTTTGTGCCATTCCGCAGATCAAGGGCACGCTTGTCAGCAGACCGCCAGAGACAATTATTGGCGAAGCTGTGCGCTTGCAAGAGGCCGGGGTAAGGGAGTTGATCATTATTGCCCAGGACAGCACCGACTATGGTCATGATCTGGGTATGAGAAATGGACTGAGCCAACTCCTGCAGCAGATCACTCAAGCAGCACCAGACATTCCCTGGCTGCGTATCATGTATGCTTACCCCGGTTATGTAACCGATGAGTTGATTGAGACGATGGCTGCCAACAAGCAGATCGTCAATTACCTTGATATCCCGCTGCAACATGGACATCGTGAAACACTAAAGCGAATGAGGCGACCGGCAAATATTGATTGGGTGTACAAAACAGTGCAGAAAATCCGCACGGCTATGCCGGATATTGCGATTCGCACTACATTTATCGTCGGCTACCCGGGTGAGACGGACGAAGAATTCGCAAGCTTGAAGCAGCTTGTTACTGACCTGCAGTTTGATCGTGTGGGGGCATTCACTTACTCATTCGAGGCTTCCACCCCATCGGCAGCTGTATCGTGGCAGGTGGAGGAAGCGGTCAAGCAGGCGCGCCTCGACGAATTGATGACCTTGCAGCAGTCGATTTCATTGGCAAGAAATCAAGCCCAGTTAGGACGAACTCTGCCGGTGCTGGTGGAGGGCTTCGGAGATGGTGTATCGGTGGGCCGCTCATACCGCGATGCACCAGAGATCGACGGTTTGGTAATTGTGCCGGGCGAATTGCCCTTGGGCGAGATGGTGCCCATCGATATTAGCGGAGCGATGACGTACGATTTGACGGGCACGCCAGCCGGACTCAAAGTTGGTGCCGAGGTCGGTCAAATATCGCTAAATGAGCTCAAGATAGGACGTTAGAGGAGCGCGGCTTATGCTCAAATCACGTTTTGAATGGATCATTCTTATTGCGATCGTGCTCCTCCTTGGGGGGGCGTGGATTTTGGATTCGCGCGAGACGATGGTGGAACCGGAGAATTTCTTATTAACGGAAGCTCCCATCGTCGGTCATTTGGCGCCAGATTTCACAGCCGTTACACCAGATGGCCAAACGGTCGCCTTGTCTGATTTTGTCGAGCGGGAGGGCAGCAACGGACAGCCGGTGGTGTTAAATTTCTGGGCTTCGTGGTGCGGTCCTTGCCGGATTGAAATGCCCCATTTCGAAAAGGCGAGCCTGAATTACAGCGGACAAGCGGCTGTTCTAGGTGTCAATCAAGCGGAGACAGCAGAGACAGTCGAGGCTTTTGGACAGAACGCCCATGTCAGCTACCCACTTCTTGTTGACGAAGATATGACGATTAACCGGCAGTACAGCGTCAGCAATTTGCCAACAACGATTTTCGTCGACGGCAACGGCGTTATCCGCGAAGTTTTTGTAGGCACGATGAACCAGGCCGTTCTTGAGAATAAGATTGATGGTATTTTGAATGATTAAGGGTTCCCTGGAACTTGACACATGATCCCTGCTGTTAATATTGGTCCCCTTGTCCTGCCCACGGCGGCGTTCGTGACGATTATTGGCGCTTGGGTTTGTTTGACCTTGGCCGAACGCTCGGCAAAATGGTTGGCATTGGATGGGGAAGCGATGTCGGGTCTGGTTGCAGCGGGCCTTATCGCCGGGGTGATCGGTGCCAGGTTGACCTTTGTGGCCCTGTACTGGTCAGCGTACCAGGACAATCTAATGGGCATCATCTGGCCCATCAACTCGGGCTTCAATACGGTGGGCGGGATACTCTTTGGCGGGGCAGCGATGTTTTTCTATGGCCGGTACAAACAAATGGAACTGGCGCCAACGCTGGACGGATTGGCTCCGATCCTGGTAACTGGCTTGATCTTTGTCAGCCTGGCCGAGTTCTTAGGCGGGCCTGGATTTGGCACCAATACTGATATGCCCTGGGGGATCAGCCAATTTGACGTCCGGCGCCACCCGGTGCAGCTTTATGAAATTGGGGCCGGTATTCTGGCTTTGCTTGCCTGGTGGTATTTACTGAAGAGGCGCGAATTTTCGGGACAGTTATTCCTGGCGACGACGGCCGTTTACTGCTTTGGACGGCTCTTTCTGGATGCATTTCGGGCCAATGCCTGGATGTCGAGCGACGGTTGGCATGTGATCCAGATCATCTGCCTGGCTGTCTCCCTGACCTGCCTGATCTTGCTTGCCCGTGGCAGTCAAAAGGTTGCGAACAACTAGCAGTAGGGATTGAGCCGCGTCTTTTCTTCGGATGCTCATAAATCAAAAGGGTTGAATAAAGGCCTCCTTTTTGTGCCGCATTCCGGGAGCCCTGCCCACCAAAACGCCAAAAGAACAGCTTTTCAACTACCCATCTTGTAACAGACTCTGGCAGCCTGAGCCTTTCCTTACTCCGAACTTGCCAAGAGAGGTCGAAAACGGTACTATGCGGGCGAAATTCAGGAAAAGGATGGGAAATGAGAGAATGTTTGATGTAAATGGCGAGTACGCCAACCGCAAGGGGACGTATACTGTGCTGGCCATCGACGCTCCGATTATGTCGGTCCGTTACGCTGACGGCACTCATGCTGATCTAAAAATCAATATCCAGGCCAGAATCTGGGAAAATATCCTGGCCGAACAAGAAGCGGCAGCAGCCAAGAGCAGTTCGCGGAAAAAACGCAGTGCAAAGGGCGCCGCATCCACTATTGGCCACTATATTAAGGTTGTCAGCATTCCACCTGGCGAAGAATTGGCCTTTCCGGGTTGGGAGTCGCGTGTCGTTATGCTGGACAACGATGAAAGAAAAAAGGTCGTCAAGCAGGGAGATAGGTTAATCTACTATGCCCAGGAAGCGCAGGCCTTTTTCGCCGTGGCAACCGTAACAGGCGAGCCGTTCGAGGCCGATCCCAAGAAGTACACCTTCACAGTGGAAGCGACAAAGGCCGGTTTCTGCCAAATTGATGTTGACGCCGATACAGGAAAACTAGAAAGCGGCGTCCCTCTGGATGCCATCGAATTGGAGAGCTGTCCAGATTTCGGCAAGAAAACCCCTGACCCAGAGGCGTTTTGCCCTATCAACGAAGATGATTTTGAGCTTCTTGCAGAAGCATTAACTGAAGTAACTGAACTCGAAGAAGAAGTTGACATTGATGATGATGATTTCGACGAGGACGAGGATGAGGATGAATAAATAGATGGCGCAAGAGTATATTCTGGTCAGCGTAGCCTGGCCTTATGCCAATTCGGACATCCATCAAGGCAACGTAACCGGTTCTTATCTCCCCGCCGATATTTACGCTCGCTTTCATAGGCTGCTGGGCAACCAGGTATTAATGGTCTCGGGATCGGACAGCCATGGCACTCCGGTCACTGTTAAAGCGGAAGAGGAAGGGAAAACGGCCGCAGATGTTTTCCAGTTCTACCATGAACGATTTCTGGATCTTTTCCAGAAGATGGGCTTGAGCTACAACTTGTTCACTCACACGGACACGATAAATCATCATAAAGTCTCTCAGGATATTTTCTTGAGTCTGCTGGAAAATGAATATCTATACCGCAAAACAACGCCGCAGATGTACTCTCCGGCCTCAAATAAGTTTTTGCCGGACCGCTACGTGGAAGGGACCTGCCCAGTTTGCGGTTACAACAGGGCTCGTGGCGATCAGTGTGACAACTGCAACACTTTATTTGAAAGCGCCGCGGAGTTGGTAAACCCACGTAGTAAAAGCGATGACACGGCACTGGAACTGCGGGATACAGAGCATTATTTCCTCGATCTGCCGGCATTGGCAGATGATGGTTTTTCTGAGTGGCTGCACAGTGACGATAAAGCTCACTGGCGCCCACAGGTGATTAAATTTGCGCGAAATTTCGTCGACGAGGGGTTAATCGGCCGTGCCGTAACCCGCGATATGGATTGGGGCATTGAAGTTCCCGTTGACGGTTTCAATGGTAAAGTTTTGTATGTTTGGTTTGAGGCTGTAATCGGTTATCTCTCGGCATCGATTGAATGGGCACATAATCAAGGCAAACCGGATGCGTGGCGCAGTTGGTGGCAGAATCCAGAGGCACGAGGTGTATATTTCATCGGTAAGGACAATATCCCCTTCCACGCCATTTTCTGGCCCGCGCAGTTGATGGGGGCCAAAGGGCTCTATTCCGATGATCATGAAGCCCATCTCAATTTACCTTATGACGTTCCAGCCAACGAGTTCATGAATATGGAAGGGCGCAAGATCAGCGGCAGTCAGAATTGGGGTGTGTGGATGCTGGATGCGCTTGAGCGCTATGATCCTGATCCACTGCGTTATTATCTAACAGCCGTCATGCCCGAAACGCGCGACAGTGATTGGAGCTGGCGCGGTTTCGTGGATCGCAATAACACGGAGCTGGTCGCCAACTGGGGCAACTTAGTAAATCGGGTTCTCAATATGACCAAACGCTACTTCAAAGGCGTCGTACCCGATCCTGGACCGTTAGGGTCGGAAGATGAAGCGCTGATCAAGGCCATCGAGGATGGTTTTGAAAGCGTGGCCGCTTTCTACGATGCCTGCAAGTTCCGAGCAGCTTTACAGGAATGTTTACGGTTGTCTACGCTGGTAAACCAATATCTGGAAGAGAGCAGCCCTTGGACAACGGCCAAAAGTGATATGACCGCTACGGGCCGTTCGCTCTATACGGCGCTGCAGGCGATAAGCGGGTTAAAGACGCTTTGGGCGCCAATCCTGCCTTTCACTTGCCAGATGCTGCATGAGATGCTCGGTGAAGAAGGGCAGTTATTTGGCCAGCAGATAGTTGAGACTTATGCTGAGCCAAATCGTGCCCATGTTGCCCTGACATATGATGGGAGTATGGCCGCTGGACGATGGGAACGAAGCGAGATTCCTGTTGGGCGCCAGCTGCCAAAACCGAAGCCAATGTTCAAACGCCTAGAGCCGACCGTACCTGAGGAAGAACTCAAACGGCTGCTGTCCCAAAAAACTCATGAGTGACGATCGCAAAGTTATCTATTCGATGATCCAGGTGGGAAAGATTGTCCCGCCTAACAATCAGATCCTGCGTGATATTTCGCTGTCTTATTTCTACGGAGCGAAGATCGGCGTCTTGGGTTTGAATGGTTCCGGCAAGAGTACGCTGTTAAAAATCATGGCCGGCTTGGACGGCGAATTTCTGGGTGAGACGGTGCTGGCCCCGGGCCATACAGTTGGCTATCTGGAGCAAGAGCCCCAGCTAGACGAGAACAAAACGGTACGCGAGATCGTCGAGGAAGGGGCGCAAGAGGTTGTGGACGCCATTGCCGAATTTGATGCCCTCAATATGAAATTCGGTGAGGTCTTATCAGATGATGAGCTCAACGCACTCATCGAGAAGCAGGGCAAACTACAAGACAAACTCGATCATATGGACGCCTGGAACTTGGACAGCCGCCTGGAACTGGCTATGGACGCACTGCGTTGTCCACCTGGGGACACGCCGGTAACCACACTCTCCGGGGGTGAGCGACGGCGTGTGGCGCTGGTGCGCCTGCTGTTGAAGCAGCCCGATATTCTGCTGCTGGACGAACCAACCAACCATCTTGATGCGGAATCGGTAGCCTGGCTGGAGCGACATCTCAAAGAATATACGGGGACAGTGATCGCCGTGACCCATGATCGCTATTTCCTGGATAATGTGGCTGGTTGGATTCTGGAGCTGGACCGGGGGCATGGCATTCCCTATAAAGGGAATTATTCTTCCTGGCTGGAACAGAAACAGCAGCGGCTGGCACAGGAGAAGAAGCGCGAAGATGCCCGGCAGCGGACATTAAATCGAGAATTGGAATGGGTGCAGCTCACGCCCAAAGGCCAACGCGCTAAATCAAAGGCGCGGGTAAAGGCTTATCAGAATCTATTGGATGAAGGGCGGCTTAAATCGATCGAGGACCTGGAAATATATATCCCGCCTGGACCGCGGTTGGGCGATATTGTCGTGCGCGCCGAGCATGTTTCCAAGGCATTCGGTGACCGCCTTTTATTTGAGGATCTCACATTCGACGCGCCACCAGGAGCAATCGTAGGCGTGATCGGAGCCAATGGAGCGGGAAAGACGACGATGTTCCGTATGATCATCAAGCAGGAAGCGCCAGATACGGGTGCGCTGCGAGTGGGCGATTCGGTGGAACTGGCCTATGTGGACCAAAGCCGGGATATACTGGACGGTGAAAAGACGGTCTGGCAGGAGATTTCAGAGGGCGAAGAAATGCTCATGTTGGGCGAGCGGCGGGTGAATTCCCGCGCTTATGTGAGCCGCTTCAATTTCACCGGTTCTGACCAACAGAAGAAGGTTGGAACGCTGTCAGGTGGGGAGCGGAACCGGGTCCATCTGGCAAAAATGCTGAAGTCGGGAGCCAATTTGCTCTTGCTTGACGAGCCAACCAATGATCTGGATGTGAATACGCTGCGTGCCTTGGAAGAGGCCCTAGATAATTTTGGCGGCTCGGCGATTATCATCTCCCATGATCGCTGGTTCTTGGACCGTGTGGCGACCCATATCCTCGCTTTTGAGGGCGACAGCCAGGCATTCTGGTATCCAGGCAATTACAGTGAATATGAGGAAGACCGGCACAGAAGATTGGGGGCGGAGGCGGAACGGCCGCACCGGATTACGTATCGGAAGCTGCGCCGCGATTAGTCAATAGAAAACAAAAACCGGAAAACGGAAGCGCCGCTAGAATTCTCCTTCGCTGCCTAGGCGGAAGCGTTCGATTAGGAGAAAGCCGACGGCGCAGACGAGCATAAGCAGAGTGCTCATGGCCAAAGCCTGGCCGTAGTTGAGAGCGCCCGGTTGGCCCAGGAAGCGATAAATAGCCACGGGCATCGTGGGGGTTTGGGGACGGGAGATGAACAGGGTGGCGCCGAATTCACCCATACTGACGGTGAAGGCAAAAACGGCTCCAACCAACAAAGCGCGGCGGGTAAGGGGCCAGTCAACATGAAACCAGACATTCTGTGAGTCGGCGCCGAGAATGGCGGCTGCTTCGCGCAGATTGGGATTGATACGGCGGATAGCGGGCAGCACGCTGCGGATGACGAAGGGCATCGCTACCAAGGTATGGGCGATGGGGACCAGCAGCAGCGATTGGCGTAAATTGACGGGGGGCCTATTCAAGGCAATGATATAGCCAAGGCCGAGGGTAACGGCCGATGTTGCCAGGGGGAGCATCAGCAGTGGATCGAGTAAACGATAATAGTATTGTTTTAGCCGACCTAAGGTACTCTGGGAAATGGGCGGGAATGCAGCGTCCGACCCACGGCGGCGGGCGGTTAATATTTGGGCACTGATTAGCCCCAGGGAGACGGCAAGGATGACAGTTATCAGGGCAAAGAGAGTCGAATTGAAGACTGCTTCAGCCGGAGGAACAAAGAAGATGGAGCTGCTGCGATTAATGAAAAGCTCCTGGTAGAAGCGCAGCGTTGGTCCATTCTGGCCGGCAAAGGAACGGCCGACGAGAGCCAGCAGGGGGAAGCCGAGGAGGAGCAGCATGAGCAGCAGGTTTCCATAGACGAATAGATGATCAGATAGGGTCTGAATAGGACGCTCAATGGTGGCGCTGGAGCGCAGCTTGAGTGTATGGCTGCTGCGGGCCTGGGTTTGGGTGTAGAGCCACATCAGGCCAAAGGTGAAGATGATCTGAATGAGAGCCAAGGCGGCAGCAACGGGAAGATTAAACAGGTACACGGCCTGGCGATAGATTTCGACTTCCAGGGTGGCATAGCGCGGACCGCCAAGGATGAGGATGACGCCAAAACTGGTGAAGCAGAAGATAAAGACCAGGACTGCAGCAGCCATTATCGATGGGCGCAGGAGAGGCATGGTGATATGCCAAAACGCGCCAAAGCGGGAGGCGCCCAACATTCGCGCGGCCTGGCCCAGGTCAGAGCTGAGATTTTGCCAGGAACTGCTGATGATGCGTAAAGCAACGCTGTAATTAAAGAAGATATGGGCCAGCAGGATCATCCAGATCGTGTGCTGGAGCTGCAAGGGAGGATGGGGGAGTTGGAACCAATCCATGAGCCAGCGGTTGGCGGTTCCGCCCGGTCCTAGTAGGGCCAAGAAGGCATTGGCGACAACGATGGTCGGCAGAACAAAGGGCAGCATGATGACGGTCCGGAGGGTGCGCTTGCCGCGAAAACGATAGCGGGCAAAGACATAGGCACCCGGTATGGCCAAGAGGAGGACTAAAATGGTGGAAAGGACGGCCTGCCAGAAGGTAAACCAGAGGGTTTTCAGGTAATAAGATTTGGTAACGAGATCGCGTAGCGGTTCAAGTTGGAACTGCCCACCGGGGACAAGGCTGACACCCAGGATGGTACCCAAGGGGTAAAAGTAAAAGAGCAGAAAGAAGAGAATGGGTAGGACATAGAACACCCTGAGGGTTGGCCGAAGGCGGTAGAAAAATGTGCCCATTGGTGCTAAATAGGTTCCTTAGAAACCCGGTTTAAAAGGAAAAACCGGGTTTCGCTCTAACGCAGGACGGTATCGGTCCAGGCTTCGATCCAGGCTTCGCGGTTGGCGCTGATTTCTTGCGGGGCGATGGTTGCCGGTTGTTCGGGTATCTGGCTGAAGTCGTCGAAAACGCCGGGCAGGACGGCCGATTCATTGGCCGGGAAGACGAACATATGGAGGGGGATATCTTCCTGGAAGATCTCATCCAGCAGGAAATCGACCAACTGCTGGGCCTGAGCTTCATGCTCCGTTCCGGCGAGGATGCCCGCGAATTCTATCTGGCGGAAGCAGCTACCGTCGCTCACGACCGCTGCAGTGGGAGCTTCTTCAAGCACTTCTTCGGCGAAGTAAACTTCAGCCGGTGGGCTGCTGGCGTAGCTGACGACGATGGGGCGATCGCCATCGGAGGCGGCAGTAAAGGAACCATAATAAGCGGATTCCCATCCGTCGGCGATCTGGACGTCATTATCGCGCAACTGGGACCAGTAATCCAAATAGCCATCTTCGCCATAGGTGCTGATCGTGGTCAACAAAAAGGCGAGACCAGGGCTGGAGGTGGCCGGATTCTCGACGACGGTCAGTCCCGCATAGGCGGGATCGACAAGATCATCCAGATTAGCGGGCGGGTCGAGTTCGCTGTCAGCGAACCACGCTTTGTCATAATTAAGACAGACATCACCAAAGTCAACTGGGAGGGCGCGGTGCTCAGGATCTAACTGTAGAGAGGCATCTATCTGTTCAAGGAGGGGCGACTCATAGGGCAGAAAGATGTCGTTGTCCAGGGCGCGGCTCAGAAAGGTATTGTCGAGACCAAAGAGGACGTCGGCCAAGGGATCGTCCTTGGCCAGGACAGCTTTGTTGACGACGGCGCCGGCATCGCCTGCTTTGAAGATCTCGATCTGGTGGCCTGTTTCCCCGGTGAAAGCATCGATGGTTTCCTGACTGATGTCGAAACTATCATGGGTCATGAGGCGCAAGGTGACGGGTTCGTCCGATTCCCCTCCCCCGCTGCAAGCAGCAAGCATAAGTAGAAGAAGGAAGAAAATCGCTATCTTATTCATAATCAGGATTCCTTTAGCACACTGTTAAATAAAAATTCAACTTCACGATCTACATGTCATTCCCGCGCAGGCGTAGAGCGGGAATCCACTCGACCACAACAAAAAAATATGCCTTCTGATCGGTTCAGAAGGCATATTGCGTGTGTGGGCTCATTCCTACGCCAGCATTACCTGGATCAGGTGCAGCGGTTCACTCCATCAATCAGAAGCATCTCAGCCTGGTATTATCCAAGCTCCCGCGGACTATTCAATTGTGACCCTATTATAGGATGCCTGGGGGAGTAGGGTCAATAAAAAGAGCGTACGGTTCACTTTTTGATTCTTGATCAGAACATTAGTTCTAGGTATAATACCCTTATACCTTTACAAACCAATACGCCGCCGGCGGCACGCTGGGTCGCAGCCCACCCAACCGTGCCCGAAGCATCGATGTGGTTTCTGGGAAAAAAACATAAACGACATCATCGACATCGAGGAGTAACGGCTGCAGACGCTGGCTTCGGCTTGCTGCAGGCACCTCGCCAGGCCCTGATACTATTAGGAGTGGTCAGGCTGTCCACGTTGTTTGGGCAGCAGGTTCAATTAAGTTCATGGCTCTTTCGCTGAGGGCCGTGATGGTTAGCGAAGGATTGACGCCTGGATTGGCGGAAATCATGGATCCATCACAGATATACATATTCTTGTAGTTGAAAACGCGATTGTATTTGTCAATCACCCCTTCTTCGTAATTGCTGCCCATCACGGCTCCACCCAAAATGTGGGCAGTTGTTGGTGCCGCTAATAAGGTTTCCGTCAGCAAAACGGTCGGTTTACCGTTGACGATCCTGGCATAATGCTCGGCATATTTTTGCCCCTCGGGAAGAAATGGCGTGGGTCGCGCCCCTTCTTCTACCTTGGAGGTCATTGAGAAACGTCCCAAGGAAAAACGCATGGTACTGTCGATGGTCTGCATAACCATCAGGATTTGTGTGCGCTTGGCCCAGTTGTCTATGAAGGTTACCCTTAGGTTCTTAATGGGGTGCGTTAGCCAATCAGCGAGCAGTCTTAGCAATCGAATAAAGACATTACGACCGTGAACTTTTGGTCCAACCATCACGCGCCAAAATCCCGATCCAGCGGGATAACGTACTGGTTCCAAATGCGTGTTATCATCGGCGTGCAGGATGGAGCTGATGGCGATGCCTTCGGAAAAGACCGTTTCTTTGTCGAGCGAAGTTACGCCAATGAGGCTTTCAGAGTTGGTACGAATGTTTGTGCCCACTTTGTCGGAGAGATTCGGGAGCGAGGACTGCTTCAGGGCCAGCAGCAGCCGTACCGTGCCCAACACGCCACCCGCAAATAGTATCCCTCGGCTGGTGTATTCTCCCCCTTTGCGCAGCCAGGATGTAGAGGATTTATAACTGACAAGATAGCCGTCAGCGCCATCGTCGCGGCCGAGTGGAACGACATCGACCACCTCAGATTCGGCCTGTATCGTCGCTCCGGCGCTTTGGGCCAAGTAGAGGTAATTCTTGTCCAGCGAGTTCTTGGCATTGTAGCGACAGCCGACCATGCAGCCACCACAGAAATTACAGCCGGCGCGGTCGGGACCACGGCCGCCGAAATAGGGATCGCTTACAGTGCATTCTGGCTCACCAAAGAAGATGCCGACGTCGGTCGTTTCGAAATGTTCTTCACGGCCAATATCTCCAGCCAACTGCTGCAAAGCGATATCCCCCACCTCCAGGCGGGGGCTGCAGGTTACGCCCAGCATAGATAAAGCCAGGGCATAATAATCCTCTAATTCTGTTTCCCAATCAGCCAGATGAGCCCAGGAGCCAGCCTGGAAGAAGGCTTGTTTAGGCATTGGCAGCGTGTTGGCATAGACGAGGGATCCACCGCCGACGCCCACGCCTGAAGTGACGGTAAGATGGCGGAAGAGAGTGATTTTAAATAAGCCATAAAAACGCAAAGCGGGCAGCCAGAGCCACTTCTTCAGATTCCAATTGGACGTGGGAAAATCAGGTGAATCTAGCCATTTCCCCTTTTCAAGCACGAGAACCCGGTACCCTTTTTCAGAAAGGCGCAGGGCGGAAACTGAACCGCCAAAGCCAGATCCGACAATGATGAAGTCGAAATCGAAGTTTCCGTTCTTTGTATAATCCATCATGTTTGCCTGCCCCCGTAGCTTGGTTGGGAGTCACTTTCTAATGAGGCAAGATTAGGAGATCACCTGCCGCAGTTCTCGACAGAACATACAGTCGACATACCATCTGTTACAAATGGGCGGCCTAACCCCACCATTGCATTATGCGCCTTGAGCGCACAGCGCTGCTCCTAATTACAATATACAGCTAGGGGGTGGTGAATGTCAAATTTTTGGCAGGTCTTGAGCAAAATTCCCCTACGTTTTGGGTGGGGCAATAAGGTCGTGGATGTGGGAGACGGCGGCAGCAGTATCGGCGGAAGAGACGACGATACTGATGCTGCATTCGGAAGACCCCTGAGCGATGGCAATGACGTTGACATTATTATTACCCAAGGAACTGAAGACCCGACCAGATATGCCAGGGGTGCCGCGCATGCCGGCGCCAACGATGGTGACGATGGACACCTCGCGCATGGCCCATATGCTGTCTATATCTTGACGGTCCAGTTCGCTATCGAATTCGTCGGTCAGGCTGTGGATGACGGTATCTGTGGAGCCGCTGGGCACGGAAAAACATATCGACTGCTCCGATGAAGCCTGGCTGATGAGGAGCACGCTGACCTCATTACGGGCCACGGCCCCAAATGTGCGGGCGGCAATACCAGGCACACCAACCATACCAGTACCGGCAACAGTGACTAGGCAGAGGTCCTTGATAGCGGTGACGGCTTTGATTGCGCCGTTGCTCCCTTCATGGGCGGCAACGATGACAGTTCCGGGATGGTCGGGATTGAAGGTGTTCTTAATACGCAGGGGTATGTTGTTCTCGACACAGGGGCGCATGGTCTTGGGGTGCAGCACACGGGCGCCGAAATAGGCCAGCTCGGATACTTCCCGATAACTTAGGACGGGAATGGAACGAGCTGAAGGTACGAAACGTGGATCGGCGGACATCACACCGTCGACGTCGGTCCAGATCCAGACTTCGGCTGCATCGAGAACCTGGCCCAGTATGGAGGCACTAAAATCTGATCCGCCGCGCCCCAAGGTGGTGGTCACCCCATCTTTGCCGGAGGCAATGAAACCAGTGATGACGGGGATTTGGTCGTCGTCGAGCAGCGGCTGCACAGTCGTCTTGATCTTTGGTGTGGTCAAGTCAAATAGAGGAGAAGCATTCTGAAAATTGTCATCGGTGACAATTAGGTCCGTGGCATCGATGGCCTTGGCCTCATGGCCAGTCTGGCGCAGATAGGCGGCAAGGATGCGAACGCTCATCTGCTCGCCCATGCCGCCTATGGCGTCTAGGGCGCGCGGAGAGAGCTCGCCAAGGACGCAGACGGCATTGCAAAGGGCGACATAATGATCGATAGAAAGATTAATCTCGGCCAGGATTTTCTGCCGTTCTCCATCTGGTTCGAGCAGTCCGTCAATAGCTTCGTAGTGGATCTCGCGCATCTGGTCGGCATAATCGGTGAAGGTTTCGCGCTCGCCGCGGACGGCAGCATAGGCGCCGTCGAGCAAGAGATCGGTTACTTTCACGGGCTTTGATCCCATCCCGGAGGCCACGACTACAACCTGGCCCCACTGCTCTTTTGTACGCAGGATGAGGGCGGCTGTTTCGCGAATAGCCTGGGCACTACCGACTGAAGTTCCACCAAATTTCATTACTAATGTCATTGCTCTAACCTTTTTGAAACTATGGTTTGTTCTAGAAACTGGATAATCCACTTAATTGATCGCCTGCCGCTAGAACTAAAAACACCTCTTCTTAATATCCAGAAGAGGTGCAAGGAAGCGACAGTATTCGTCTCATCTTCCAAGAACTTCATGTTCTTGACGGAATTAGCACCATTTCCAACTAGGGCGGTTGCTGAGGTGTCATCGGGCCGTTCCCTCAACCTCTCTGGATAAGAAGTTATTTGATTGTTGGCCAGAATGGTAGCAGAACGGGAGAAAACAGTCAACAATCAGCGGAAA
This sequence comes from uncultured Chloroflexia bacterium, assembly GCA_963807975.1. Lineage (GTDB taxonomy): Bacteria > Chloroflexota > Anaerolineae > Promineifilales > Promineifilaceae > JAACFF01. The sequence continues at coordinate 1,181,525 of CAWEDV010000001.1, forward strand.
ACAAAAAACCAAAACAGACACCTGAAAACGGGAGACGGGAAACGGGGAACTGGTGATATAATGGCGCGCTATGACTTTTGAATTTGAGATTACGGCGAGAGATGGTGAGACGGCGGCCCGGACAGGGCGGTTTTATACGCCGCATGGGGTTGTTGAGACTCCAGTTTTTGCCCCGGTGGGCACGCAGGCTACAGTGAAGGCGGTACGGCCGTCGGATTTAGAGGAACTTGGGGCTTCGCTGATCTTGAGCAATACTTACCACCTCTATCTGCGCCCTGGTGACGAATTGATCCGCGATATGGGCGGGCTGCATTCGTTTATGGGCTGGGATGGCCCCATTTTGACGGACAGCGGCGGGTTCCAGGTTTTTAGTTTGAGTCAAACCAGGACGATTGATGCGGATGGGGTGACCTTTCAGTCCCATTTGGATGGTTCGCGACACCGCTTCACACCCGAAAAAAGCATCAGCATCCAGGAGAATTTGGGTGCAGACATCATTATGATGTTTGACGAATGCCCGCCCCCGGATAATTATCAGTACGTGCAGGAGTCGCTTGAGCGCACCCACGCCTGGGCAGAGCGCTGCCTGGCGGCGAAGCAGCGCCAAGATCAGGCCTTGTTCGGCATTGTGCAAGGGGGCGTTTTTCCTGACCTGCGTGAGCAAAGCGCTAGTTTCCTGATGGGGCTGGATCTGCCTGGCTACGCGATTGGCGGATTGGCAGTTGGTGAATCTAAAGCGGAGATGGCGCAGGCATTGGATGTGCTGCAGCCGATTTTGCCTGAGCAAAAACCGCGTTACTTGATGGGGGTAGGAGCGGCAGAGGATTTGGTGAATGGCGTGCTGCGCGGCGTGGATATTTTCGACTGCGTGCTGCCGACAAGATTGGCAAGACATGGATCGGCCATGGTTAAAGGCGGGCGGATGAATCTGCGCAACAAGCAGTATGAGCGGGATGCGGCTCCGATTGATAGTGATTGTGGCTGCTATACGTGCCGGAAGTTCAGCCGAGCCTATCTGCGGCATCTGGTAAAAGCCAATGAGATTTTGGCCCATATGCTCTTGAGCAGCCACAATTTATATTTTCTGGTGGCGCTCATGGAGGATATGCGCAAGGCGATTCGCATGGGGAAGATGGGAGAGTTTGCCGAGGAGTTTTTGGGGCATTATCCGGCGGCACCGCAGGCAACGAAAAACCGCAAACGGAAAACCGCAAACGGAAAACAGAAAATTACTGGCAATTAACAATTATCTTGCGCGATTGGGAAAATCGTGGCTAATGGATTAGGGAAGATGAGTATTATAGAGGCGATTGTATTGGGGATATTGCAAGGGGCTACGGAGTTTTTGCCGGTTTCTAGCTCAGGGCATCTGGTATTATTTCCGGCGATTTTCGGGATGACGCAGCCTAGTTTGTCGTTAATTGCTATCGCCCATGAGGGGACGCTCCTGGCGGTGCTGATTTATTTTCGGCATGATTTGTGGGAGATCATCAAGGCCGTATTAGGCGGGATCAGAGATAGGGCGCCGATGCGGGAAACGAATTCGCGGCTGGGGTGGTATATAGCGGTCGGTTCGGTCCCGGCGGCTGCGGCGGGACTGCTGCTGGAGGATAGTTTTGAAGAGGTTTTCGGCAATCCCACGGCTGCGGCTTTTTTCTTGCTGGTGACCGCGGGTTTGCTGGTGGTTGCGGAAAGGCTCTTGACCGGGAGGAAGATTTTGGCCGAAATGAACTGGTGGGATGCGATTGTGATCGGGCTTTTTCAGATGTTGGCTTTGCTGCCGGGTATCTCTAGAAGCGGCAGCACAATCACAGCCGGGATCTGGCGCGGTCTGAACCGGGCAACGGCGGCGCGGTATAGTTTCTTATTGGGAGTTCCGGCCATTCTTGGAGCAGGTTTGTTGGCGCTGACGGATATCATGGGCAGTGGAGAAATTGCCACTTTGTGGCCCGTTTATTTGGCCACTTTCTTGGCGGCGGCGGTGACGGGATATGCCTGTATCTATTTTCTGTTGACCTGGCTGCGCAGTCACAGTTTATACATTTTTGCGATTTACTGTGCCTTGTTAGGAAGCGGATATCTATTGTGGGCATTTGTTAGCTAGCAAAGAGCATAGAGCAAGAGACATTTGGCGTTTGTTGCACGCAAAGCGGCCAGTCTTTTGACCTTTTCATATCTGTGATCTGTTAATTAGGCAGCAGCGGAGAAATTGTACAATAATGGGAAAATATCTGGTATAATTGGAAAGTGAAAAGAAGACCATATTGCCTCGAGGGTGAGGTCTGAGCAAAGCCTGATTTGTATAAATCAGGTCTTTTTTTTCTTAATCTGACGAGTTGAGGCGGTGGAGTCGAGAGACTTTGAACGAACGGGAAAGACCGTCAACTTAGGATACCTACCACCCATCGTGAAGGACACCTACTCGTCGAGGTCGTGATTCTAATCACATTTAGTTTGTTTGTAACTGCATATCGCGGAGGTAAAAGGTGGACAGTCAAGAATATATTCGATTAGACAATGAATTCAGCGCGCAAATTTATAAGCCCCTTGATGTGGTAATTGAACGGGGTGATGGCGTTTGGGTTTATGATGTTGATGGCAATAAGTACCTGGACTGTCTTTCCGCGTATTCGGCCGTTAGCCAGGGACATTGCCATCCAACGATTATGAAGGCGATGCAAGAACAGATGCAGCGGGTGACGCTTACGTCACGAGCTTTCCGCAATGATCAAATGGGACCTTTTGTTCAGGAGCTTTGCGAGTTAACCGGTTATGAAATGGCGCTGCCGATGAATACAGGCGCGGAAGCGGTGGAGACGGCGATCAAAGCGGCGCGTAAATGGGGCTATCAGGTGAAGGGTGTGGCGGACAATTTGGCGGAGATTATCACCTGTCAAGGGAATTTCGCAGGAAGGACGATCACGGCCATTAGTTTCTCGACTGAGGAGCAATACAAAGAGGATTTTGGCCCATTGACTCCAGGCTTTGTCACGGTTCCTTACGGTGACGCGCAGGCGCTGCAGACGGCGATTACGCCCAATACGGTGGCTTTCCTGGTTGAGCCGGTGCAGGGTGAAGGGGGTGTGGTTATGCCACCCGAAGGATATTTGCGGGAGGCAGCGGATATTTGTAAGCGCAATAATGTGCTGCTCATAGCGGATGAGATTCAGACTGGCTTGGGACGCACGGGAACTTTATTCGCTTCAGAACACGATGGGGTACGGCCTGATATTATAACCACGGCTAAGGCGCTGAGCGGTGGTTTTTATCCGGTTTCGGCCGTGTTAGCAGACAAAGAGGTGCTGGGATTGTTCCGGCCTGGGGATCATGGCAGCACTTTTGGCGGCAATCCGTTGGGCGCAGCAGTGGCACGCGCGGCGCTGCGCGTAATCGTCGATGAAAATCTAGTGGAAAAATCGCGGGAACTGGGTGCCTATTTTAAGGGACGCCTGGAGCGCCTTGAGAGCGACTATATCAAGGAAGTGCGCGGAAGAGGGCTGTTTATTGGGGTTGATCTGAATGTGCCAGCGCGACCCTTCTGTGAGGCGCTGCGGGAGCGTGGTATTCTGTGTAAAGAAACACATAAAACGGTGATTCGTTTTGCTCCACCATTGGTGATTTCGAAAGAGGAAATTGATTGGGCGATGGGGCATATTGAGGAAGTGCTCGATAACAATTATCAAATAACAGAGATCGGGTAACAGCTAAGGGAAAGAAACGCTTGAGGATAAGAGAGATGGAATTTTCACGGTTTGGCGAGAAGTTCACCGCGGCGACGGGGATTGTGCAGTTGATGGATGACCTGGGGAATGCCGTGGCGGGTGATGGGGATGTAATTATGCTCGGCGGGGGAAATCCGAGCCATATTCCCGAGGTACAGCAGATTTTTCGGGAGCGAATGGAGGCGATTCTGGCCAATGGGAATGAGTTTGAGCGCTTGATTGGCAATTACGGACCACCACAAGGTCCGCCGGCTTTTGTTGACGCGGTGGCATCGCTGCTGCGCGAGACCTATGGATGGGATGTTTCCGCAAAAAATGTGGCCTTGACCAATGGCAGTCAGACAGCTTTCTTCTATTTGTTCAATATGTTGGCGGGTGAATATGCCGATGGAACCAAGAAAAGAATCCTCCTGCCCCTAGCGCCGGAGTATATTGGGTATGCAGATGCGGGAATTGACGAGGATATTTTCGTCACCAACAAACCGCAGTTTGAGTTTCTGGATGAGCATACGTTCAAGTACCGGGTCGATTTCGAGTCTATGCCAATTGATGAGACTATCAGTGCGATTTGCGTTTCCCGCCCCACCAATCCAACGGGAAATGTACTGACGAATAATGAAATAGAGAAGCTGCGCCATATAGCAGCCCTGAATGATATTCCGCTCATAATAGACAATGCCTATGGCGCACCATTTCCGAGCATCATCTTTGATGAGGTGACACCGGTATGGGATGAGAATATTGTGCTTTGCCTGAGCCTGTCCAAGTTGGGGCTGCCAGGTATTCGTACGGGGATCATTATTGCGCGGGAGGAGATCGCTTCGGCGATTAACAGTATGAATGCCGTGGTCAGCCTGGCACCGACGAGTATCGGCGCGGGAATGGCATTGGAGATGATGCGCAGTGGGGAAATCATAAAGATTGGAGAAGAGCTGATACGGCCGTATTACAAGAATCGCGCGGAAGAGGCGGTCGATTGGGTATGGGAAGCATTGGCGGGCACGCCTTTTTATATCCATAAGCCCGAAGGGGCATTCTTCTTCTGGCTGTGGTTTAAGGATCTGCCGATTACGAGTTCCGAGCTGTATGAACGGCTGAAGCACCGCGGGGTGCTCATTGTTCCCGGACACTATTTCTATCCGGGTATGGAAGCGGGCTGGCAGCACCAGACTGAGTGTATTCGCATGAACTACACGGCGGAAGAAAGCAAAGTAAAAGAGGGGATCCGCATTATTGGTGAAGAGGTGAAGCGGGCTTATCGGGAGTAGGTAGTGGCGAGTGAGGAGTAAGCTGTAAGAAGTGAGCGCTGAAGAGTGCGCATCAGGAAGGATGCGCACTCTTTTTTTTGTTAGGGTTGGTATGGGGTGAAGGTCATGTCAAAGGCTTCGGCAACGGCTTCATAGGTAAGTTTACCCTGGTAGGTATTCAAACCTTTTTCCAGGCCGAGATCGGCAGCCATAGCGGCTTCGGCCCCTTTGTTGGCCAGAGTGATCATATAGGGCAAGGTGGCGTTGCTGAGGGCGAAGGTGCTGGTGCGTGGCACCGCGCCGGGCATGTTGGCCACGCCGTAGTGAACGACGCCATCGACAATGTAAGTTGGGTTGGAATGGGTGGTGGCCCGGATCGTTTCTACGCAGCCGCCCTGATCGACGGCGACGTCGACGACGACACTGCCATCGCGCATGGTCTTAATCATTTCACGGTTGACTAAGTTAGGAGCGCGGGCGCCGGTGATGAGCACACCCCCAACAAGAAGATCAGCGGCGAGCAGTACCTCGGCAATATTGTAGGAGTTGGAAGCTAGGGTCGTTAGACGGCCGTGCAGGACCTGGTCCAGATAGCGCAGGCGTTCGAGATTGGTATCGAGAATGGTGACGTTGGCATCCATGCCCAGGGCGATAACAGCGGCATTGGTGCCTACGACGCCACCACCGATGATGACGACGTTGGCGCCCGGTACGCCGGGTACACCTCCAAGAAGCATGCCGCGACCAAAGTGGGGGCGTTCGAGATAGTGGGCGCCAACCTGGACGGCCATCCGTCCGGCGACCTCGCTCATTGGGGTGAGCAGGGGTAAGCTGCCATCGCGAGCTTCGACAGTTTCATAGGCAATGCCGGTCACGCCAGACTCGACCATACGGTTAGTGAGGGCTTCTTCGGCAGCCAGGTGTAGGTAGGTGAATAGCAATAGGTCGGAGCGTAGGAAATCATATTCGGGCGCTACCGGTTCCTTGACCTTGACAACCATCTCCGCACTCCAGGCATCTTCGGCAGACGGGACGATTCTGGCGCCGACGTCCTGATACTGCTCATCGGCAAAGCGGCTGCCTTCCCCTGCCCCGGCTTGGACGAGCACTTTATGGCCATTCTCAACGATCTGTTTGACGCCTGCCGGCGTCATTGCCACACGATATTCGTTATCCTTAATTTCTTTTGGTACACCGATTATCATCCGAGATTCTCCTTATTCATGAGATAAAAGTGGGTTCAATATTGTATCTAAAACATGCAGTCTTGTCGCTGTTAACATACAAGCCAGATTAGTTCAATCTTAAAGATTGAACTAATCTTTGAGCAAAGCTAATTCGCGATTAGATTTCAGTTCGTTTCGCCACTCATACTTCCCAGGGCGTAAACTTGACCAATCAAGCGTATCACGAAGCGTATAGGATAAGGGGCGAAAAGCGAATCCATTATCCAACGTTTTCTGGATATTCACCTGATCTATCCCTACGGCTTCCTGAGGTATCCATAGGAGTATTCCCGTATAGGGACCCACCTCGTTTTCCAGCAGCTAACTTTCGCCAACCCAGGTCAAGGAAGCGTTGCTGCCGGATTCTTTGCGGCATGTTTGCACAATCCGGTTCATGGAAAGCGTTTTGGAGGGACTGGTTACATTGAATGGCCTAGTTAATGGGCTTCGGTGGTGGATAAGGTCCATCGAGCAAGGTCGCGAACGTCGATAAACTGTATGGGTTCATCGGGATCGCCGGGGCCAGGGGCTCGGCATAAAAACTAATGGTCGAGATGAAGGTGTAATGATCGACAGAGGGGGCTAACAACCCAGTTGAGTTACGGATCAGGCGTGGGTGATAACCACATATATCAATGATGACATCCCATTTACGGCCGTGCAAATAGTTCAAATCACCATCCAGTTTTTACGAATGTTCTCCAGATCGAGATGAAAATCTAGATTGCTCTGTCCCCAGTTGAAAAAGGTCATTGCATGACCAGCTTCGCGGGCGGCGTCGACAAGGGCGCGACCCCAAAAAAACGTGTTCCGCCGAGATTTAAAGGCTCTATAGGTGGCCTCAAATACCCCAATCCTCTGTGTATGACAATATTGCAGAAACGTGTAAAATGAAAACTTAGTTGGTTGTCAATATAGTTTTGTGATTGTAGCAATAACCGTAGTAAACTGAAATATGCCCCTGGCAATTATCTATTGAGGTATCCAAGATGAATGTGAACTTCTACGCGACATTGCGTCGTATCGCAGGTCAGAAAACAATCGAATTTAATCTCGATGGCGGGACAACTGCCAAGCAGCTTCTAGAGTTGATTCTAATACGTTTCCCTGACATGCGCGAGGAGCTGGTCGATAATGATGGCAATCTATTTGGACATGTTCATCTGTTCGTCAACGGCCGTGATTCACGGTTCTTAGAAAACGAAATGGATTACCAGATAAAGCCGGATGATAGGATCGACATTTTCCCGGCTGTTGGTGGGGGTTAAATCGTGTTACAGCTCAAAATCAACTTCTACGCCTCACTAAGAAAGATATCTGGGACAAAGACGGTAGAGTTTTCGTTCGAAGATGGAGTAACTGTGCAGCAAATCTTGCAGACTGTTATCAGCCGCTATCCAGATATGCATGGTCAGCTCTTTGAAGAGGATGGTGAACTTTCCCGGCGTGCTCACATCTATATCAGCGGACGTAGCGCTCCATTGCTAGAAAAAGGAGTAGACACAAGCATTCTACCTAGCGACACGGTGGATATTTTCCCCATCGGGCATTTCTAATTTTTTCTTTTGCTGCTAGTTCTGATTGCAATAACAAAGGTGGGTAGTTCTTACTACCCACCATCTCCTTAAAATGCTTTATCCAACAGAACAAGCTAGTTCATAACAGTACGCCTAAGAATTACGCGATAATCTCAAGCTCGCGTAATTTACTCTCCGGCACGACACCATTCACCCAGCCCCGCGACGCATAATACTCTTCCAGCATTTCAGGTAGCTCGACAACTTGCCCGGTGGAGCCTGGCCCCGTGGCAGGTTCTTTCAAGAAGCGCTCTGGCAAGTAGTCTGAACCTTCACCAAATCCAGCGAGATTGTTGTAATAGCGTTCCAAGTTATAAACACGCTCGCCAATTTTCAACAGCTCATTGGCATCCACTTGAACGCCGGTAAATGAAGTATATTGGGCGGCAAATGTATCTAGCGTTTCGGCAAATGTTGAGAACTTGCAGAGGTCCATACAATCGGTGAATGTATGTACATTTTGGAATAGAGCAGTCAAATCTCCCTTGCCCTTCCATTCAAGGGGATCTGATAAGTCGGTGCCCCCTAATGTATTGGCAATCACCTCTATCGCCGGCGTATATCCGCGTAAATGGCAGGCACCGCGATTGCTGGTTGCGTAGCCAAGGGCCATACCCTTGATGCCGCGTGGATCATAAGCCGGGATCGCCATACCTTTTACGGCCATGGCGAGTTCGGGATGTCCGAAATGTTCGGCCGTACGGGTAGTACCCTCAGCCAGCACGTTGCCCACGCCCTCACGATAAGCAGTTTTTCGCACATTGTCGACCATGGTCAAATAGTCGCCCCACTTCAAAGTCCCATCACCATTGGTGTAACCTTCCTCGGAAGCTTCCATATAAGCTGAGAGCGCATTGCCCATCTCAATCGTGTCCATCCCATAATCGTTACACTGGTCGATCATTTTGGCCACGCTGCCAATATCGTCATTGTCACAATTGGCACCCAAAGCCCAGGCGGATTCGTATTCGACACTTTCCATTCGCAAGCCTTTATAGGGCCCTACAGCGACTTCAACTTCCTTCTTGCATGCTACTGGGCAGGCGTGACAAGTCGGATCGTTCACTAATATGGTTTCTTCAACTGTTTCACCACTCAGTTTTTCGTGCTCCGGGAAAAAGGTGGTTTGTGCATTCTTGGTCGGCATTGCTCCGATTACGTTGACCATATTCATCAGGACGTTGGTTCCATAAAGAGACAAGCCACCTTTACGCGGAGATGTAATATAACGTTCATCAGAGATCTCAGCTAAAGCTTGTTTTCGGGCAGCCTTAAATGCTTCCAAATCTTTGGGAGGTGGCATCGCTTTCTTGGCCTTAACGACAATGGCCTTGAGGTTTTTGCTGCCGGCAACACAACCAACTCCGCCGCGACCGGCAGCGCGATCATCTTCATTAATCATTGACGCAAAACGCACGAGATTTTCCCCCGCCTGGCCAATGCTGATTACGGTCAAATTCTTTTCACCGTACTTTTCCTTAAAAAACTTAACTGTATCGTGAACGCCTAGTCCCCAAACCTCTGAAGCATCACGTAGTTCAATGGTGCCATCTTCTACATAGGCGTACACGGGACCTTTCGCCTTACCCTTAAAGATGAGCCCATCAAAACCAGCCCACCGAATACGTGCAGCAGACCACCCACCTTGATGGCTGTCAACCACCGTGCCCGTGAGCGGCGACTTTGTGACGAAAGCCATACGACCACTCATATTGACGGCTGTTCCTGTCAAGGGACCATTCATCAGGCATAGAATATTGTCCGGCGAAAGCGGATCAACCTCTGGTCCATTTTCCAGAACATAACGAACGCCAAGGCCGCGAGCTCCCATGTATAATCGTGCCCACTTTTCGTTAATCCCTTGATAATCTACCGCTCCGCTGGTCAGGTCAATATGAGCTACTCTATCAGCAAATCCACCAATTTCCATGATACTCTCCAATGATTAAGACGGACGAAGTGGCAACGTTCCATACCAGGACACGGTATTTACTGCACTTGGTCAATCTAAGTCCGCGATCTTCCGACCACAGACAGACAACAAATATTACTCTTCCGAAGTTATTTTGGTGTTAGCGATTGAGGATCTTTCCGAAAAACCACCTCCTTTTATGGAGATTTATGTGCGGTGCGCATGAAATTTCAGCTAGACTATGAGGTATTCTTTCCAGTATACTCAAAGAGTTCGAGTTTCGCAATCTGAGGACAAACTGTTGGGAAGTGCTTGCTCTTGGGCTAAATTTTTAACAGCAGTAACAATCGATGTGATTCAATAAAAGACTGATATTAATTCCTGTAGTATTATTGATATTCGGTTGAGAGTCACTATTCTAGGTCATGAAATGGTTTGCAATCTGCAAGAACAAACCAATATATTGACCTTGAGTTACAGTTCTAGTTTTGTAAGTCTTTCCAACTCGTTTGAAGCGCGGTAATTGGCTAGATGATTTACACTTGTAGGGAAAAATCACGTGAACGATCGGCCAAATCGTTCCACATATAGGAGAAATGATGGAAATACAGGTTGAGAAAGGAAATATTCAGACTTCTACGGCAGATACAATTATTGTCAATTTATTTGAAGATGTCACTATCCCTGGTGGGGCGACGCGTACAGTGGACCAAGCAGTTGACGGGTCCATTAGTGATTTGATCGCCGGGGGCGACTTCAAGGGCAAGGCGGGTGATGTTGCTGTTTTGTACCCACAGGGAGTTATCGGGGCACGCCGTGTGCTGATCGTTGGTCTGGGAAAGCGGGATAAGTTTGACCAGGAAGGGATAAGACAAGCGGCGGCGGCAGCGATCATACGGGCCAGAGCGCTAAATGCCAAGCAGGTGGCGACAATAGTGCATGGGGCAGGTATTGGTGGGTTGGCGGTCGAAGAAGCAGCACAAGCAACAGCCGAGGGATCGCTCTTGGCACTTTACCGCTACGCGGCGCAAAAACAGGAAGCGGAAGAGCAGCCCGAGATTGAGCAGATCACGATCGTCGAGTTGGACGAAAGTAAAGTTGCGGAGATCGAGCAGGGCGTGCACGCAGCGAAGGCGATTGCTGCAGGGGTTTCCCTGGCGCGGGATCTGGTGAATATGCCGCCCAATGTAGCGACACCAACTAAGATGGCCGCAGAGGCGAAAGCTTTTGCCAAGGAATTGGATTTAGAGATAACTGTCGGCGGGCGATCATGGGCGCGGCGGCGCAATATGGGCGCATTCCTGGCGGTGGCCAAAGGCGCGGGCGAGAAGCCAAAGTTTATCGTGCTGGAGCATAACCGGGACAAGGAAGATTTGGATACGGTGGTGCTGGTGGGTAAAGGGATCACGTTCGATACGGGCGGTATTTCGATCAAAGCCAGCGCCAATATGGGCTTGATGAAATCAGATATGGGCGGGGCAGCGGCCGTCTTGGGGGCGATGAAGGCGATCGCCATGTTGGACCTACCTCTGCATGTGGTGGGCATTACACCCTGTACGGAAAATATGCCCGATGCTTTCGCTTACCGTCCAGCCGACGTAATCAAAGCAAGAAATGGGAAAACGATTGAAATCATTAGCACAGATGCTGAGGGGCGTATGATTCTGGCCGACGCCCTGGTTTACGCGCAGAAGTATGAACCAAAAGCCGTCATCGATCTGGCAACGCTGACGGGTTCATGCGTTGTGGCCTTAGGCGCAGGTGTTTCGGCGGGATTGTTCAGCACCGACGACGATCTGCGCGATCAGTTGGTTGCTGCAGGAAAAGAAACGAAGGAACGCGTATGGCCTTTGCCATTATTTGAGGACTATCGGCGATCGATTGACTCCGATGTTGCCGATATGAAAAACAGCGGCGGGCGCATGGGCGGCGTGGGGACAAGTGCAATGTTCCTGAAAGAGTTTACGAACTTCACGTGGGCGCATTTGGATATCGCGGGAATGGCCCTTAGTGAAAAAGCGCGTGGATATGTGCCCCGTGGCGGGACCGGATTCGGGGTCAGACTGCTGGTTCAGTTATTACGAGGAATTTGAGGTATAAGATGGAGCAACCCTTTCCATGGAAGTGCATTTTACGAGTGCACGTCCAGACCGGGGCGTGTTATAATGTTTGCGGCCGGCAGGTTATCATATTAAAGCAGGAGAATCAACTAGCGTTGAAAGCGTAATCAATAAGTTAGAAGCTTGTCCACCAAGAAGAGGAGAAAGAGCATGGCTGTTCCGACACCACCACTGACGATGGGAATTGAAGAAGAGTATCAGATCATCGATCCTGAGACACGTGATCTGTATGCTTATATCTCAAAGCTGCTATCAATTGATAGGAAAAGTGACACCAGTCTGGATCTAAAGCCAGAATTTATGCAGTCTCAAGTGGAGGTTGGCAGCCGCGTTTGTGAGGATATTAACGGTATCCGCAATGAGGTGATCAGGCTGCGCCGGGCGGTGTGCGAAATGGCGGAGAAGAACGGGGTGCAGATTGCGGCTGCGTCTACCCACCCTTTCGCTAGATGGCAAGATCAGGCGATCACAGAAGGGGTACGATATAAGGAATTGTTGGACGATATGCAGGGGGTGGCGCGTCGGCTGTTGATCTTCGGGATGCATGTGCACGTAGGCTTTGGTCCTGACGAGGCGTCTAAGGACCTGATGATCGAGATCATGAACCAGGCACGGTACTTTATACCCCATTTGTTGGCGCTCTCGACCAGTTCCCCGTTCTGGCACGGACGTCTGACTGGGTTAAAATCTTATCGCAGCGTTGTCTTCGAATCGATGCCAAGGACGGGACTGCCGCATTCATTTGTATCCTGGGATGAATATAAAGCCTATGAGTATATGCTGGGCAAAGTCGGATCATTTGGCAAGGCAGATACGCAGGCTAAAATCTGGTGGGACATTCGACCGCATCCATTGTTCGATACGTTGGAGTTCCGGATCAGCGACATCTGCACCACGGTGAATGAGGCGGTCTGTATTGCGGCATTGTTCCAAGCCATCTGCGCCAAACTGATAAAACTACGGCGGCAAAATATGTCTTGGCGGCAGTATCGCTATTTGCATATCACGGAAAACAAATGGCGTGCGGTTCGGTACGGGATCAAAGGCTCGATGATTGATTTTGGCAGGCAGACAGAAACGCCGTTTGCCGTGCTTATGGAAGAGCTGTTGGAAATCCTGGATGATGTGCTCGACGATTTGGGCAGCCGAAAAGAAGTGGAGTATGTGCGCACGATACTGGAAAAAGGGAGCAGCGCGGACCGGCAGATCGCTGTCTACCGGGCACATGGGGGCGAAGACAATCACGCGGAGGCAATCCGGGCGGTGGTTGATCATTTGGTGGCGGAGACGAAGCAGGGGTTATGGGACTAGGTTAAGCCAAAAGGGGACGAGGTATGGAAACCTCGGCTGCAGGCTATAGGCTAAAAAAAGCGATGCTTGAATTCGCCGTTGACGATGGTGGCGGCGATATCGACATGGCGCAGGTCATCGGGCGGGCAAGCGAAGATATCTTGTTCAAAAATGGTTAGGTCAGCTAGCTTTCCCCTGGATATGGATCCCAATCGATTTTCTTGACCACTGGTCACGGCTGCTGCTCTGGTAAAGGCATGGATGGTTTCGTGCAGGGTCAAGCGCTGTTCAGAATGCCAGCCATCAGGTCCGGGGGCGCCATCAAGGGTACGGCGGGTAACGGCGGCATGGATACCAGGCAGGGGGTCGATTCTTTCCACAGGCGCGTCTGAACCAAATACCAAAGTAGCGCCGCTGTTGAGCATCGTGCGCCAGGCATAGCTATATTGTGTACGATCGCCCCAATAGGCGGCAGCCATGTGCATGTCGGAAGTAGCGTGGATGGGCTGCATGGAAGCAATAACGTTAAGCTGGGCCAGCCGGTGTAAATCAGTTGGGTGCAGAAGCTGTACATGTTCGATGCGATGGCGCAATTGGCGCGGTTCGCCGCGGGCTTGTTCTTCCCGCCGTACAGCCTCGTAGACATCTAGAATATCATGGTTAGCACGATCTCCAATGGCGTGAACGGTGACGCTTAGACCGTGTTCGCTGGCCATGGAGGCGGCAGCTTTCATTTCTTCTTTGTCGACGACGGTGATGCCATAGTTTTGAGGTTGGCTCTCGTAGGGTTCGATCATAGCCGCGGTACGGGGGCCGAGGGCGCCATCGGCGAAGATCTTGATGCCGCCAATGCGCAGCCATTCGTCGCCAAACCCAGACTGCAAGCCAACTCCGGTGGCTTGATCGATCCTGGCCAAGGGGATGTTTTTGACGACGCGCAGACCAAGCTGACCTTGTTGGTGAATTTGCTGAAAAGCCTGGAAACAGGAACGGCCGTCAAAATCATGGACACCGGTGAGGCCAACCTGCCAACAGTACTGTTGAGCGTCGAGCATGGCCCGGCTTATTTCGGCAATTGAGGGTTTGGGAACGTGACGTTTGACGAGGTCCATGGCGTCTTCGAAGAGTATTCCGGTAGGCTGCCCAGAGGGGTCACGCTGGATCTGCCCGCCAGGCGGATCGTCCGTGACGGCAGTAATGCCGGCGATTTTCAGGGCCCGAGAATTGGCCCAGGCAGCATGGCCGCTCTTGTGGCGCAAGTAGACCGCCATGTCAAGGACGATTTTGTCCAATTGGGCCGCGGTCGGGAAGGCAGCATCAACCCAGGTGTCCTGCGCCCAGCCACGACCTTGCAGCCATCCATTGTGTCCAAACTGCTGCTCTTCGTCTCTTAACTGGTCCGCATAACCGGATATCCGCTGCAGAACCTCATCCAAAGAGGAGGCGTCATCTAGATCAACACGTCGGCGGGACAAAGCGAATCCTTCAAAGTGGACATGGGCATCGACGAGACCGGGAACTACGGAACGGCCGTTGAGGTCGAGCCATTCGCTGCCGGTGGAGGCAAGTTCTTTGATGGCTATGTCATCACCCACAGCGAAAATATGACCATCACGTATGGCAACGGCTGTAACCTGCGGCAAGCGAGGATCCATGGTGTAGATATGTCCATTGGTGAGAATCAGATTTGGGGGCATGGTATCTCCTTATTTATAGGCGATGAGGCCAAAAGCTGCAGGATAGCGTTTAATGCGGCGGAAGCCGGCTTCGTGCAGTCGGCGCATAGCGCCGCGGGTGACACTCCGGCCTGACTTGCTGGTTGGGTTGCCAATGTAGTGATAGAGACGGCCGGTCGGTCGAAGGACGCGCAGCATTTGGCGGTAGAATGAAGTGGAGTAGAGCTCTCCAGCCATATTGAACATCGGCGGGTCATGGATGATACCGTCAAAGGTCTGCTCTGGAAACTGTTCGACAAGATCATAGCTGTCCCCAATAAGGCGGGTGATGCGGGGATTAATGAACAGATCTTGTGACCATGGATTGTGGCGACAGATATCGACGACCGTAGGATCAAGCTCGATCGTAGTCACCTGTTGAGCGAATTTGGCCGCTTGGATGGCGGTATAGCCCAGACCCATGGTTGTGTCGAGAATGTGACCTGTTAAGGGAGCAAGAGCCTTGATCTTGCTCAAGGTATCGCGATGAGGATCGGTGTTCTTAATGCGGTGCATAGGTATACCGGAGATAAGCATTGTCGGCGCGCTGGCGGTGGGCATGAGGCTGTAATAGCGGTTGAATATGGGGGAGAAGTAGTGGATCTTTTCTAGTTGGTTTTCGACAATATTATAACAGGCCAGTTCATTGTTTTGGATTTCACGCAGCTGATCCCAGGTAAGCTGTTGATCGTCGGGTAGCAGCAAGTATGTGGGGAACAAGCAAAGCTCAGTTTTGGATAGACTAAGATTAAGGGAAGTTTTAACTGAAGCAAGGCCCTGCGCCTGGGCGGCAAGGATGGGCGTAGCCTGAAAATGGGAGAGTACTGGGGTAGATGTCATGGAAGATGGATTCCCGCCTCCGCGAATATGTCAGGCCACTATGGAAATGGACTTAGTCTGACGCTTCTTCTGGGGTGACGATGTTTTCGTAGATGGCCTGCAGGTCTTCATCGTTGTAATAATGAATAACGATACGGCCGCCTTTTTCACCTTTCAGGATATTGACGCGTGTGCCCAAAGAATGTTCGAAATCTTCTTGCAAGGCCAAGAGTTCTGGTGGTAGCGTTTTGCGTTCTTTGGGTGCCGGTTTTTTGGCCGCCAGCAGTTTGTCGACCAGGGCCTTCGTTTGGCGGCGGCTTAGGCGAAGTTTGACGACTCTATTGGTGGCATTAATCTGCATCTCAGGCGTTGGCAGGCGCAGTATCTCGCGGGCATGCGCTCCGCTCACAAAGCCGTCGAGAACTGCCTGTTGAGCTTCGGAAGGCAGACTTAACAAGCGCACGGTATTGGCTATGGTGGAACGACCTTTGCCCACGCTGTCCGACACCTCCTCCTGGGTGAGGCCAAAATCGTCCATCAGATGGCGGTAAGCCATAGCTTCTTCCAAGGCGTTGAGGTCCGCGCGCTGGATGTTTTCGATGATGGCGATTTCGAGCATTTGCTGTGGCGTAGACTCTTTGACTATAACCGGCACTTCAGCTAAACCAGCCAATTGAGCGGCGCGCCAGCGCCGCTCACCGGCAATAAGGGTGAACTTAGGAGGTGACCCAGTAACGATGAGCGGCTGGATTAGGCCATGCTCTTTGATCGAGGTGGAAAGCTCCATCAAGGCTTCATTATGTATCCGGGTTCGTGGCTGGCGCGGATTGGGAACAATATTGTCGACTTTTACCTGCCGGACAGCCTGTGACTGAGGTTTCTCTTGTTCGGCAGGAATGAGCGCTTCTAGGCCGCGTCCTAATCCAGTTCTCTTTTTCATAGAGCCCCCTCTGCTTGTTGATCACCTTTCAATAGTTCGACGGTCAGTAGCTGATAAGCAATAGCGCCTGCGGATTTTGGCGCGTAGATGTTGATGGGCTGGCCATAACTTGGCGCTTCACCAAGGCGGATATTGCGGGGAATGATAGTGCGAAAGACCTTGTCTTTAAAGTATTGGCGTACTTCTTCAACGACCTGACGGCTGAGATTGGTGCGGCTGTCATACATGGTCATTATCAGGCCGCGAACGACTAGATTGGTATTGACATATTTCTGCACCAATTTGATTGTCTGCAGGAGTTGGGTCAGTCCTTCCAAGGCTAGGTATTCACATTGGACAGGAATAATGATGCCGTGGGACGCGGCAGCCAGGGCATTTACGGTCAGGAGTCCGAGACTGGGCGGGCAGTCGATAAGGACATAATCGTATTTACCGTTAAGAGCTGCGAGAGCATGCTGCAGACGATATTCACGACCTATGATTTGGACGAGTTCCACTTCCGCTCCTGCCAAGGCCGGGTTGGCCGGGACAATGGAAAGGCGAAATTCGCTGCTATGGACCATGACTTCATCCAGAGGCGCTTGCTCCAGAAGCAAATCATAAGCTGACTGTTCTATCTCATATTTATTGTAACCTAAGGCAGAGGTAGCATTGGCCTGAGGATCAAGGTCGACAATAAGCGTACGAAGGCCTCTACTACCCAGGAGGGCAGCGATGTTAATGACTGAAGTAGTCTTGCCTACACCACCTTTTTGGTTGGCGACGGCATATATTTTGGTTTCTTTCATTCTTGAAAAATTAGCTCTGAGCTAGTTGGCTGCTAATGGCGGTCATCTTGGCCGCTAGTCCAGCGCTTCCTATTGATAACGATGCAATGTAGTTGGCAAACTTGGCCGCTTCCAATGGGTTGCCGCCAGTTTGAAAAAGACGAACTAAAAATGCGGCACAAAAGACGTCCCCTGCTCCTGTGGTATCGACAACTGAAGCAGGCAATGCTGGGAAATGGTGGACATCGTTCTCATGGTAAATGGAACAGCCGCCTTGGCCCCTGGTCATAACAAGTAAACGTGCCCATTGACGGTAATCTTCAAACATTTGTTGGTCGAGCAGATCTTCTTCGCTGACAAAAACGGCCGCTGCCAGACGTAGATACTCTTGCGCTTCAGGCCAGGGTCCCGTGTAAACACGCCCTTTGTCATCCCACCTACGCAGCCAGCCCTGGGGGGCAAGACCTATGAGGCTGTTGCTAAAATCATAAATGGCTTGGGGATCTACTTCATTGGCGATGGGGCCAATAAGGACGATAGAAGCACGCTGCCATGATTCGGGAACGTCACTGCCGCTTATGTCTCGGGCAACGGCATGAATGGTCTGCTGGCGCCCGTCAGGAGTATATATGTTTTCGAAGCGCGTGGTTTCTGGGGCAGGAATGATATGAAGCGCGGTTGAGGGTAGATCGACTTGCCAGTTCTCATCTGCTGCGGAGCTCGTAACAACGGCGGTATGACAACCTAATACATTGGCCGTGGCCGTGCTGTAGGCGGCAGCGCCGCCAATTTGCAGGCCCGTGGGGCTGATATCGCGGCAAATATGGCCGACAGAGAGAAAGTCGATGTGCTCTGGTGAATTCATCACTGAATTCTACCTAGCGCATTGATTCGAGACAAATGAACAGTGTAGCGGCAATTGAAAACATATTAGGGAAAAGAACGCGGATAATAGCATTAATAAATTGAAACAATATGTAAACTTGATATTGCATAGTTCACAATTTGAGGCTAAGATGATGGCACGATGTCAGATAAGTCCGCCGAACAGAGAAATCGAAGCACAAACCGGTCATCGCGTCGCGTTTTCCGGCAGCGCCCGCTGCTGTCTTTGCCGCAGGTTTTGGTGCTGGTGGCAGTGGTGGTGGCGATTTATATCGGCGTTGATTTAAATCACCGAGCCCAAACGGGGCGTATGATCCAAGCCAATGAGTTATCGCTGCAAGAACAGATTGATGCGGAATCCACTAGGCAAGTCGAGTTGAAGGTAACTCGGGAATATGTTAACAGTGATGCCTATGTGGTGGACTTTGCCAGGAATGAGGCGGGAATGATTTACCCGGGTGAACGGCGAATTGTTCCCCTGCAAAGTGAGTTTGCACCGGCGGCAACGGCCGTGGCCAAGGTGACGCCAGATCCATTCCATGATGCACGGGAATGGCAGGCATGGTGGCGACTGTTCACGGATGCCCCGCTACCCTCACGTTAGCTCCCAAATAGAATTGGATATTCGTTTGGATTGACGCGCATTTCAAGAGGCGCGTTTTTTGCTTATGAACCGCCTCTGAGGATGCGCACCCATCATGTAGAGGGGAAGTTGGCAATCTGGGAAACCCAAAGGTCTTTGACAAGTTCAACTCCCAAGACCACCTCATCTCTCTCAAGGCGAAGGCGCAGGGGCCCGTTGAAAGGGGCACGACCGACAATTTCAAAGGGGACGCCTGGTACTAAGCCTAGTGAGGCAAAGTACTGCAGCCGTTCAGGTTCATGGGTACGAACCCTACTGATTTCGCCTTTATATCCAACTGACAAGTTGATCAGGCAAGTATCGTCGATATGCGGAAGGTTGCCCTCAACATCAGGAATTGGCTCACCATGGGGGCAGCGCGAAGGAAAGCCAGTCATTTCAGCCATCCTTTCCGACACTGTGTTGTTTAGACCCCGGCCCAAGTCATCGGCATGTTCATGAGCCTCGTCCCATTTAAATCCCATGAAATTTACCAGGAAAACTTCAAGCAAACGATGGCGGCGCAATTCTCGCAAAGCTTCTTGGCGTCCCAGTTCAGCTAATTCTACGCCTTGATAAGGAATATGTTTGACATATCCTGCGCTTTTCATTCTCTTCAGCATGCGGGGGATGGCAGGGGCGGAGACACCCAATCTCTCGGCAAGCGCGGTAGTGCTCACAGTTGGTGAGTCTTCTTGTAGCCGGTATATTTCGGCCAGGTATTCGCGCATGGCAGGACTCGGTTGCATGAACATTAGTCTCCTTTTATAGCAACTAGTTTAGTATGGATTTCCAATGAAGATTGATGGTAACCCAATCTCCAGGAACGGCTATTCCTAGGAGAAAATTGAACGGCGTATGAGCCAAAGTGTAGGGACAGTTTACTTCATCAGGATACGTTCTGCCAATCCGCTGAGAACTGCCGGTGAACTTGCCAAGGATTGGTTTATATCTAATAATTTAGTTCAGTTGCAAGTCAAGCGGAGATAACAAAATGAAACGACTGGTATTGTTCTTGGTCACGATCACAGCGGGTCTTCTTTGGTGGCAGGTGGGAGCATTAGGGGCAGCACCTGAACCCATATACCTGTCGCCCCGTCCACAAGCGGAAATGGTCCAAAGAGAGAGTAGCATTGTCATGCGTTTCGCCGAAGAGGTAGATGGCAGCACGCTTATGAATAGTCCCCTAGAAGTCACGGGAAGCATAAGCAATGACCATGAAGGATCTATGATTCTGGCGCGGGATAAACGAACGATTATTTTCGAGCCGCGGGAGCACTTTACGGCAGGGGAAACAGTCACGGTGCATTTGAACCCTGGCCTATTTACCAATGACGAGCAGCGGTTGGCAGTGGACGATTTCTCTTTCACGGTTTCACCACTGCATAAAACCATTGATGAACCCGCTTCACTACTGCCTCCACGAGAGCTGATACGTGAGCGAGAAGTTGGTGAGGAGCTGTCATTTATTCCCAGCCCAGATAACCCGTATGTAACAGTCCCAACCAGTTTTCCCAAATTCACGATCCCTGTGACAGCGAACGGAACGGACGCGGGGTATGTGTTCATTAGCAATTTTGTAGTCGATTGGCGGGACCGGGGTGTAACTAGCTCGCGCCCCTTCCTGCTTATACTGGACAATATTGGAGAGCCGGTTTTTTATCGAGCCATGCAGCCTGGACGGCCGAGCATGGATTTCAAAAAACAGCCCAATGGTCTTCTGACTTTTGGAGAATGGGCGGGCATATTCTATGGTATAGACAGTTCATACAACATTGTGAAGACTTACCAGGCGAAAAATGGCTACCGCACGGATATCCATGATCTACAGATTCTGCCCGATGATCATGTGCTAATCATGATCTATGATATCCAAGAGATGGATATGACCGCGTATGGGGGCCTCCCAAACGCGCAGGTTACGGGCCTCGTCATTCAAGAACAGGACAGTGACGGCAATGTGGTATTTCAATGGCGGAGCTGGGATCACTTCGAATTTGAGGAGAGCGCGGTGGACCTGACCAGAGCCAATATCGACTATGTCCATGGTAACTCTTTTGAGTTGGACAGTGATGGGAATCTTATCATATCCAGCCGGGGCATGGATGAAGTTACCAAAATCGACAGGCAGACAGGTGAGATCATCTGGCGCCTGGGCGGCAAGGCTAATCAGTTTACGTTTGTCAATGATCCGGAGCCTTTCTTTTCGCAGCATGACGCGCGGCGGTTGGACAACGGCAATATCACCATTTTTGACAATCACGCTGGTCCAGGGTCGACGTATGCCCGAGCGGTGGAATATAAGCTGGATGTACCCAATATGACAGCAACCTTGGTCTGGGAGTATCGAAGCGGAGCCATGTCTCAGGCGATGGGCAATGTGCAGCGCCTGCCGAATGGCAATACAATGATCGGGTGGGGTACGCTTTACCCATCTTTAACCGAAGTCAAACCGAATGGCGAGATTGCTTTTGAATTGTCTCTAGACCCCCCGGATGATCCAAACCAAGTTCGTAACAGCTATCGCGCTTTTCGTTTCGAATGGGAGGGAGCGCCAAGGTACAAGCCGGTGCTGGTTGCCAGAAATGAAACGCCCGGTATGACCAGTTTGTATACGAGTTGGAACGGCGCTACTAATGTTAGCGCTTATCGTGTATATGGGGGTGAAACGGCCGACAACTTAGAGCTGCTTAGAACTGAGGACAAGGCTAGCTTTGAAACAAAGATCTTGATCGCGGATGCAGCGGAAAAACAGTGCTATTTCCGGACCTTGCCATTGGACGGTAAGGGACAGCCGATGATGTATTCCAATCTAGCCCTGGCCGAGCACTGCGTGGCGGGACAAGTTTACAGCCCGATCAATTTAGCTTCGAGGAGCATGAATTGACCTTTGGGATTCGAAAGGTAAAAGATGGAAAATGGTGCTAACCTAATTGTTCCAAGGTATGAGTTTCGGGCATTCGCGCAATCCTTCGGGCGGGTGACTGGTGAGATTAGAAGGCGGGCCCAGCCTGAGCTGATTCGTGAGAGCACGGATAGTTATTTGGTGACGAGGGGCAATGATAGGAATAATGTTAAGCTGCGCACTGACCTTCTGGATGTTAAAGAGCTGATCAATGTGCGCGATGGGCTGGAACGTTGGTTTCCAGCGTTGAAGCTGGGTTTCCCGGTGGATGCGAAGCAGATCAGGGAAGGAATCTTTCCGGCGCTGGCAGTAACGGCCCCCACTCTGCTACGGGATAGGTATGCATCAGAAGCGTTCATCGAGGAAGTGATTTGGCCCCACCCTGAGGTCTTCTTGGCTCGGGTGTTTAAGCAGCGTTTTCATTTTAATATCGATAGCTGTCGGGTGGAGATCAATGAGCTGCTGATCAATGGCGCGGCGATTAGATCGGTGGCAGTGGAGGCGACGGATGTGCAAGCGGTTTTGAGGGTCAGAGATATGGTCGGCTTGCGGCCCTATGAGAATGTGAATTATGTGCAGGCAATCAAACGCATTTTGGGCTTGGCTGCGCTGCTTGAAAGCTCTTGGACCTAGCGTTGTGGGAGTGATCATACGCGCAGAACAGTCCATACGGAATGATCACTTGATGTGAGATTATGGGAAAAGAAATCGAAAGGAAATATTTGGTGCATGAGGATGCGGCATGGCGTGTTATTGAGGGCACTGTTTATCGCCAAGGATATCTGAGCACCGTGAAAGAGAGAACCGTGCGCGTGCGAACCATCGGGGACAAAGGGTACCTGACGATTAAGGGGATAACGGTCGGAGCCACGCGGCTGGAATATGAGTACGAAATTCCAGTAGCCGAGGCAGATGAACTTCTAGACGAACTATGCGAAAGACCGTTGATCGAAAAGAGACGGCGAAAGTTCGAATTTGAGGGGCTAACTTGGGAGGTTGATGAATTCTTTGGCCAGAATGCGGGGCTGATCGTGGCTGAGGTTGAATTGGGTGATGAACAACAGCAGTTCAACAAACCAGGCTGGATTGCACAAGAAGTAACTGATGATGCGCGATATTTCAATGCAAACCTGGTCAGCACCCCCTTCTCACGCTGGAAGGAATCATAGAACTATTGCAGCGGTCAGATAACCATATTGCTAGGCAGTGGAAGATAGTTGGTGAACTGCAGTACGAAGTCGGGCGACACTGGGGGGCTAGCGTTCTGAATTTTGTTTGTTTTTATACCATTGAATAAGGATGAAGATCAATACTGCAGCCAACACGATAAGCGCGATTGGCCAGAGTGGAAGTCCAGGTGCGTCTGCTGCTTGTTCTTGTGCCTGAACAACGGTGGGTTCTGGTTTTGGTGGACTTGGCGAAGGACGTGGTGTCTGGCGCGGAGTCGGGTCAACGGGGAGTTCTTCCTGGGGAAGGTCAAGCAGCAGCAGAGGCAGATCATGATCTGAAACGTGGAAGGGTGCCATGTCCGCAGCGCCTTGGGAAGCATATCCGATTGGATAGTCTGCGTTGGTGTGCAAAATCATGGTTCCTGCAACAGCGGGCAAGAGTGATTCGGAGACGAGGATGCCGTCGATCAGTTGGGGAACTCCATCATAGACGTAGGAATAACGATCGCGTTCGGGCAGGTTTTGAAGAGTATTAAAGAGCCCTGTATCTTCCGTTAGCTGCAGCATGGTTGGGGATTTTTCGTAATCATTGAAATCACCAAGGACAATCAGGGCCGTATGAGGATCGGCTGCCCGGCGATCTTGAACAAGGGTGGCGATGTGCTGCGCCTGCAGCATCCGCCGGGGGTTTGTTTCTTCCTCCCTTCCCCTTTTGGACTTGAGATGGTTATTGATAATGGTATAGGGGTATCCGTCAACCTGGACATCGACGCTTAGAGGAGGGCGGCTGAAGAGCGGGCTCTCTGAGGACGTGCAGTTGGCCCCTGGATCTTGGATACCGGTGTCGATAGTTGTACATCCTTGATGAAGGAAAATATCACCCAATTGAACACGACGCGGGTCGGTCATCAGAGCGAGATCGATTCCGCGCGAATCAGCGCTCTCCCGGTGGGCGACGTCGTAGGCGAAGCCACAGTACTGGGCTGTTTCTGCGGCAAGGGATCGCAATAGATGTTCATTTTCGATTTCTTGGATGGCAACAATGGTAGGGCAGCCGAGGGTTTGGCCAATGGCAATCGCCAGTTTACTTTGCTTCAATTCTATTTCGCTGGGAACGATAACGGGCTCTGCGGAGTCTGGTTTGTCTTTGTCGCCATCAAAATGATCGTTCAAATTGAATGTGGCAATGGTGAATTGGTTCTCAGTCGGATGGAAGGGTTGAGGAAATGCGGGAAAAGGGGCGGGAGACAGTTCAAGCGCGTCGGTGTCCTGAATAACGATTTTGAAGCGATCAAAGTGGTAAGTCAGAGGTCCAGAGGCCAAAGAGACGAGATCGCCGGTCTTGAGATCGGGCAAGCTGCTGCAGTTGACATCTGAATGGTGCAGGAAGAGCATGGGCTGTTGAAATTGATCATCAGCCGTCTGGCGTGGAAGAGGCGGCTGACTGGTGAGGGCATCGATGAGCGCAAAACCACATCCGGAATGAGTTGGACCAACAACTCGGGCGGGTTCGACGAGCGAAACAAGCATC
The DNA here is from genome assembly GCA_963807975.1 of uncultured Chloroflexia bacterium. Classification (GTDB taxonomy): domain Bacteria; phylum Chloroflexota; class Anaerolineae; order Promineifilales; family Promineifilaceae; genus JAACFF01. The sequence goes on from CAWEDV010000001.1 coordinate 1,205,972, forward strand.
GTCTCGTGACTTTCAAGGTATTCTTCTTCCGCTGTGGGATCTAGGGCTAGGTCGAGCACCTTGGGCTCAGGTAAAAAATTGTTCCTGGAAATAAGCTCGATGTTCAAATCACGATCATCGATCTCGGTCAGACCGTAGAATTCGGTGACCTGTCCAGAGACCTGGAGCAAATCGCCGAGATGGTATCGGGGTCTGCGACGGCCGTGAAAGACGGCAATGGCATCGGAGGTCTGGGGGTCGCCATCGCTCGTGTCTTCAGGATCTTGTAGGAAGATGGTGTAGTAAACAATGCCTTCACTGTTGCGGTCGGTCATGATACCGGTGACGATTCCGCGAAACTGGACTGATTGATCGAGATATGGGGACTTGTTGGTGGAGCCTTGGATATGACCGATGGGAAGCAGATCTTCTTCTTGGGCGGAGACGGCCGGAAGCAGCGTGGAGAGAAGAAGGAGACAAGCTAGCAATAACAGTGGTCGCGGAACAAACGAACCCCCGATGAGATTGCGCCGGGCAAGGTGTCGAGTAGGGGAATATGCTATAGTTAAGTACGCCAACACTCGCAACCGCCTTTGACTCATGTGACTCAGAAGATTGTGGGATATAAGGGTGAAATTGGCAAGTAATGGAAGTCGGTAGTAAGCAGTGAACAGTGAACAGTAGGCGTGACAACTTGCTGGTGGAGAAAGTATATGAATATTAGTAGACCTTTTGTGGAGCTAAAGACAAGTTCAGGTAATTCAATTGAATGCGGTGATATGACCTTAAGACCAGAGGCACAGGCTCTGGTAGTGAGGCTGCCCTTCATGGGCTTTGTGTGGAACCGTCCCGTGGCGTTTGTGCTGGAAGCGGATGGACGGCGGGAGCGGTTTCCAATCAACGATACAACGAGGACGGCCGTGTTAATGATGTCTGGTATGGGCATGCTCGTGACAGTGGCGTTTGTTCTAGCCAGTTTCTTGGCAGGCAGTCGCAGGAGTGAAGAAAATGGTTATAGGAGTTTATCATGAAAGAAAACGATGAAGAGATTATCATGACGCAGTTGGGATCAGCGGGAGAAGCGATGGAGCTGATCGGCCGACTTTTTGAAGTGGCACAGCCGGATGCTGTTTTTGCTCCAGCGGTGGTGGTAGATGACAAGACAGTTCTGGTGGCCTCAGAATTGATGGTGTCGATGGGCGCTGGATATGGGGGAGGCGGTGGCTATCAACCTGCGGTGGATAGCGATGAAGAGGGTGAAGCGAGTTATGGCAGCGGGGGTGGCGGCGGTGGCGGCGGGTTGGCTATAGGCCGTCCGGTGGCAGCGATCACCATTGGACCAGAGGGGACAACGGTAGAGTCAATAGTTGATCCCACAAAAATCGCGATTGCCTTTTTCACAACCGTTGCGGCAATGGTGATTACTCTGCTGCAGACGATTCGGTTTATGAGCCGCAAGAAATTGTAGAAGGGAAGTAAACAGGGCAGAGTGGCTTGGAGGCCTGTCTGGCAGCGGAGATGGGAATTCTTACGAAATTCTGATGGTGGTCTATTACTTTGTTTAGTTTCGTGAAGTAGACTCTTACTGAGTTAATCTATTCTGGGCTATTTGTTCATGGAACAGATGAAGATTGCACGCGAAACAAAAGCGAGTTTTCTACTCAACAAGGCCGTAGGGATCTTTTGGTCCGAAGCGTTCGTACGAAGTGACGGCTAAGTGGAGCATAGATTTGAATAAGCAAAAGGATATTATGACCTACGAAACGACTGAAACAACCTCTGTACCTATTGTGCCGTTGCGCGGCGGGGCTGTGTTCCCGGGATTAACGACGACCATTGCTATCGGCCGTCGTCGCTCGCTGGCTGCGGCCCAGGCGGCTTTGGAGCAAGGCGGGGACATGTTGATCCTTGTGCAGTACAAAGCAGACATTGACGATCCGGAAGAGCACGACCTGGTATCAACGGGTATCGTGGCCACGATTCGCGACATACTTCGCTCGCCACACGTCGGTGTGCAAATGTTGGTGGAACTGCAGAGGCGGGTCGAATTCGTCGGCCTGGACCAGACTGAACCGTATATGCAAGGCAGCTATCAAGAACTTCCTGAGGTTGCAGATGAACAGAGCGAAGATTTGATGGTGGAAACGTTGGGCTACCTTGCACAATATGCGGAAGCGATGGGTGAGTCGAACCAGCAGGCAATCGTCAACGCGCGCAGCAAGGAAACAAATGGTGAGTTGGCCGATTATGTGGCGGGAATGCTCAATGTGCCCTTTGATACAGAGTTGGCACTGCTGACGACATTGGATGGCACTGTGCGACTGGAAGTCGTTTTGGACTTCCTCCAAAGAGAGTTGCGTATTGCCGAAGTGCGCAACAAGATTCAACAAGAAGCGCGTGAAGGGGCGGACAAGGCCCAGCGGGAGTTTCTGCTGCGTGAGCAAATGAAAGCCATCCAAAAGGAGCTGGGGCAAGATGAAAACCAGCCCGAGGATATGCGGACTAAGATTGAAAATGCCGGGATGCCGGATGAGGTAAAGGAACGGGCATTAAGCGAGTTGAAGCGGCTGGATTACCAAGGTCCACAATCGGCGGAAGCGAGTGTCATTCGAACCTACCTGGAGTGGCTGACAGAACTGCCGTGGAATGAAGAGACAGAAGACAATCTGGACGTCCACCATGTACGAGAAGTACTAGATGAAGACCATTATGGGTTAGACGATGTGAAAGATCGCATTGTGGAGTATGTTGCAGTGCGCAAACTGGCAGGCAACAAGATGCGCGGGGCGATCATTAATCTGAATGGCCCTCCAGGTGTGGGCAAGACCAGTATCGCTACCTCAGTTTCCCGCGCCATAGGTCGGGAGATGGTACGCCTCAGCCTGGGCGGGGTGCGGGATGAAGCGGAAATCCGCGGGCACCGCCGGACATACATCGGAGCGATTCCTGGGCGGATCATTCGTGCCTTACGGGATGCGAAGACCAGAAATCCGGTAATAGTCTTGGACGAGATCGACAAGGTAGGCACGGATTGGCGCGGCGACCCAGCATCTGCTTTGCTTGAGGTGCTGGATCCGGAACAGAATCACAGTTTCACCGACCATTATCTAGAAGTGCCGTTTGATCTGAGCCAGGTCATTTTCATCACGACATCAAACCAGTTGAGCACGATTCCGGCGCCTCTGTTGGACCGCATGGAATCGATCCAAATGCTGGGTTATATTGAAGATGAAAAGATGGCTATCGCCAATGGATACCTGCTGCAAAAACAGCTTATTGGTCACGGAATCGAAGATGTCGAGGTGAGTTTTGAAAAGGATGCACTGTGCAAACTGATCCGACACTATACGCGTGAAGCGGGCGTGCGCCAGTTGGAGCGTAATATCGGTAAGGTTGTCCGCAAGCTGGCGGTGAAGATAGCCGCCGGTGATGAAGGAACGTTTGTGGTCACAGAAGAGGATATCGAGACTTTCCTAGGCCACGAGAAAGTTACTTATGGTGCAGCGGAAGAGAAAGATGAAGTTGGCGTGGCGACGGGCCTGGCGGTGAACGCCTTTGGCGGTGATACGCTGCCTATTGAGGTAAGCATCAGCGAGGGAAATGGCCGTATTACGTTGACCGGTTTGTTGGGCGATGTGATGCGCGAGTCAGCACAGGCAGCTTTGACTTATTCGCGCTCGAATGCGCGGATCCTGGGTCTTGAACCGGCCATCTTTGACAAGATCAATGTGCATATCCATGTTCCTGATGGAGCAACACCAAAAGATGGACCAAGCGCGGGTATTGGCATGGCGACGGCAGTGATATCAGCCCTGACCCGCCGTCCGGTGCGCCGGGATGTGGCGATGACGGGTGAGGTCACGCTGCGGGGGAAGGTTTTGCCCATCGGCGGATTAAAATCGAAAACAATCGCTGCCCATCGGGCAGGCATCGCAACGGTAATCATGCCCAAAGATAATGTCAAGGAAATCCCCGAACTGCCGGAGCGGATTCGCGAGGATCTGACCTTGATCCCGGTCAGCCATCTGGATGAAGTATTAAGTGTCGCTTTATTGGAGGCGGTTGGACCGCCGATCGGCTTAACGAGTGAAAAGCGCGATGGAGAGAATGTGATCATACCGCCGCTGGTCAATGGTGGGACCGATCGTGCAATCCAGGCCGCGCGGAATCAGGTTGAAGGGCATGGTACAAATCGAGGCGATTTGGGTGTAATTAAAATATCGCTTTGAAGTTAGTTCTGAGAGTGCCGCCAACTTAAAGTAGTACACAAGAACTCACTGAGATATGATGGAGGTTCACAGAGGAAGAATCTGAGGGACCTCCCAGTTAATCTGAGCAAACAGAAGATTGATGGGACTGCAGGATATATTTGGCGGTCCCTTTTTTGTTTAAGTGCCCCTATCGGAGTGAAAATGAGCGAGGATGTAGGTGGCGCGGTCGATGAGGGCTTTGTTTTCCGGTTTATTGGGCCAGAGGCTGGCTCCGGAGGGATGAGGTAAAGGCACGATCCAGCGACCACGGTGGCTTTTTTGGGGATCATAGCCGGTCATCAGCTCGGCAGTGGAAAGATCGAAGTTCAGCGGATCAGTTAGGGCTTCGGGCGGGAAGTAGGCAGCGGTGCCGATGATTTGGGACAGCTTCATCTTGGCGGGATAGAAGAGTTTAATGGCCAGTCCGCCGACGGGGATCAGGAGCTGGGGCTGAAAGAGGATAATTTCACGTTCCAGGAAAGGTCGGCAGAACTGCTGCTCTTTTTTGCTGGGGACGCGGTCCCCTTTGCCATTTTTGCCTCTGCCCGGGTAGCACTTGGTGATGGCGGTCATTACGCAGCGCTGGCGAAATTCGTCCTCCGGCCAACCGGCCTGCTCCAGCCATTGGAATAGTCGCCTTCCGCTGCCGGCGTTAAACGGCCGTTTGGCCTTTACTTCGGTAACGCCAGGCGCCTGCCCAATGAGCATGACACGCTCCTGGCGCGGGTGGCTAAAGACAGCGCCAGGTGTTACGGCATAGCCGGCAGCAGGGCATAGGGTGCAAGTCAGCAGGTCATCACGCAAACTGTCCAATGCGGCTGTATCGAAAGTTATCAATTTTCCAGCTCCAGCGATTCCTGCAAGCTGGGAAGATAATTACCAGGGCCACCGGCGCCGGCCTGTAAACGATCTTCGTATTCATCAATAACCTCGTGGCGCAAAACGCGACCGAGGAGACTGCGCGGAAAGTCGCTAACAAAAATCACCCGGCTGGGAACATGATCTGCGGGCAGCCGGCGACGACAGTAAGCGGTGATGGTATCAGGGTCAATCTGTGCGTTTATCTTGGGACGTACGAAGGCCACGGGCCGTCCGGCGATTATGGCGACCATTGGTTCATCGACTGCGGGCAGCTCATAGAGGATTTCCTCAATGTCGCGCGGGTAGATTTCGTCCCCATCTTTGGCCTGCCCCGTGTCCTGACTGCGACTGATGATCTGGAAATAACCATCCTCATCCATGCGGGCGATATCACCGGTATAGAGCCAGCCGAGCTCATCGATAGTGGCTATTGTGGCTTCTTCATTCCGCCAGTAGCCAAGCATCACCTGTGGGCCCCGAATCGCGAGTTCACCAACCTGGCCTGGTGGCAGCGGGCGACGCGTCCGCAGGTCAACGATGCGAGCCTCGGTGTTAGGCAGTGGCAAACCAATGGAACCGATTTTATCTCGGCCGTATAAGGGTGTGCAGTGAGTCAATGGAGCAGCCTCAGTCAGGCCATAGCCCTCTACCAGCCGGGCCTTGGCCAGCTTCTCAAAGGCCTCCTCTACCTCGACGGGCAGAGGAGCACCACTGCACAGACAGGCACGAATGGACTGGAGGTTATATTTATGTACGTTGGGGAAATTGTTCAGAGCCAAATACATGGCGGGGACACCGGGGAAGTAAGAGGGTTGGTATTTTTTTATTGCCTCCACAACCTCCGCGGGCTGGAAGCGGGGCAGCAGCACCATGCAAGCTCCCTGGCTGATGGGAACATTCATGGCTGTTGTCATACCTAAGGAATGAGCGATAGGCGTAACGGTCAGAAAAGTTTCTTGTCCATCGCGAGAATCGCTGAGCCAGGCACGTGTTTGGAGTGCATTGGCCATCAGATTTTTGTGACTAAGCATGACGGGCAAGGGATAGGAGGCCGTTCCGCTGGTAAACTGGATCAAAGCCAGATCATGAACATCGAGTTCGATTTCTGGCAATTCAGAACTTTTATGGCGCAGCAGCTGACGCCAGGCAGTCAAGTGATCTCGAGTTAACCTCGAGGAACCAGATGACGGTTTACCTGATCGGAATATAGAGCGCCAGAAGCGCCGGTACCAAGGTTGATAATCAAATTCGTCAGTAAGGACAATGTTCTGCAGCGAAGATTGCTCGAACAAAGCGTTAGCCAGCGCTGCATTATCAGATCCAGTAACCAATAGATCGGGTTCAGTTAGCTTTACCTGGCGGACGATTTCTTGCTCTGAAGCATGGGTATTGGCCATGACGATCACTGCGCCGGCGGCAAGGGACCCATAATAGGAGATAATTAGCTGCGGCACGTTGGGCAGAAGGAGCATAATACGTGCCCCTTCTTTCAGGCCAAGCGTATGCATAGCAGCGGCAAAGCGGACGCTCTGCTCGAGGAGCTTTTTATAGCTGATTTTCGATCCAGCGGCGATAATGGCCGTTCGTCTGGGAAAGCGGCGCGCAGCACTCGTAAGCAAGCGGGTTAGTGGTTGGTCGGGAACATGGATGGTCGCCGGGACCTTGGTTTCATAGTAGGCCAACCAGGGTCGTTCACGAAGGAGGCTGCCACGGCTGTCTGAATCGAAGCGCGTGCGCCAGCGGGGCACTTCGGCAGCGGCCGATTGTGATTCAACGAAGCGCGTAATAGCACGGTTGACGGCGTCGCGGCGCTCCAACATGACCATATGTGCTGAAACGTCGACGCTGATGACCTCTGAGTATTGGGGAGGAACCAACTGCGCCACCCGTTCAAAAACCTCTTGGGGCAGCACCTTGTCCTTGTTGCCAAGGATCACCAGGACAGGCATGGACAACTGCGGGAAAAGGTCCCAGCCTGTCCAGGGACGAACGCTGTCCCAATACATCTGCTTCATGGCCGGCAGAGAAGCATCTATATAGCTGTTTACTTTTGGCTGGGCGAATGCCAGGAGCTTCTCCGGCAGACGGAAAGCCCAGCGATAGACGCCTTTTATATCATATTGGCCTGCGCCAGCGATGAGCACTAGATGGCTGAAGCGTTCCGGATAGCGGCAGGCCAATTCTGTAGCCAGAGCGACGCCAAAGGAATGTCCGGCAAGGACCAATTTCTGACGCAGACGGAGATGATTGAGGACGGCCATCACATCGGCAACGAGGGTATCCATATCGTAGCCGGCTGCGGGTTTAGAGGATTGCCCATGACCGCGAAGATCAATGGCCAGGACACGATTGTATTGGGAGAAGGTTTCTAGCTGATACTGCCATTGAATGGCGTTACCTCCAAAGCCATGGATGAGGAGAAAGGTGCGCAGCGGTCGCTCGGGGGCAACATCAATATAGCTGATGGAAATCCCGGATTCTACTTCGGTTGCTTCGCGATACAGTTCTATATCTAGCTGCATGGGACTTTGGAATTTTCCCGGAAACTAGTAACTGTTCGGAGAAATTGATACGGGATTCAAGGTACTGCTAATTGTCTCGACTTGCGGATGCAGTGATCGCAGCCACTGGACCAAATGGTGGACAGCAAGATGAACGCCGGCAGTAGGTCGAGGGAAGCCCAGTTCGTGCAAGCTGACAACAATGTCTCCTTCCTGACGTTGGCGTACGGCGAGACAAATACGCTGGTGGTAAGGCTCCTCGCTTAAGTAAATTTCTACCAATTGCAATGAATTCTTCAGGGAACGATACATGTCAAGATATTTGACATGGGTGGTTCCGGTTGTAATCTGGATCGGCATGAACTGCTGGCCTATTTGCTCAAGGCTCAGCGGGTGGGACAAAACGACATGGGGCACGGGAGTCTCCTCAGGGATAGGAAATTGATCGGGTGCAGGCCGATCATTACGCTGCCAATGATAATAGCGGCAGATACGACCATCAGCTATGGCGATTTTCTCATATTTTGTGGACTGCCTTGTCCCAGCTTCCGTAGTAAATGGGCCGGGAGAACGGCTGTCAAAATAGGCCGAGCGCTGCAGGCATAACGTGATTTCGTTAGCATATGCGTCATGATCAGTGGCAATATCCAGGAGGCCGCTGGGAATCATACGCGTGGCCAATAAAAGCATGAATTTGTCGTTGATCAGACGGCGGTGATGGTGGCTGGCCTTGGGCCAAGGATCGGGGAAATTTATCGTCACTTCATGCAAAGTCTGGGGGCGGCAGAGGAGCCAGAGCGCTTTGCTGGAGTCACCTTGGATGATTCGGGCATTGGTCACACCAGCTGTGTATAGTTTCTGAGCACCGCGGTGCAGAGACGGCAGCGATATCTCAAGACCAAGCAGGTTTCCATCGGGCCGACGCTGGGCCCAGTTGACAAGGGAATGTCCCCCTCCGAATCCGATGTCTGCCAGCAAGGGCGCGGAACGGCCGAATAAATCAGTCCAGTTCAAGGGCCACGGCAACCGGGCGTAATGTAGAATATCAATAGACATGAGCATGATTATCCAAGATGGATGGAATCAAGGCAAAAAGGGGTTGAAAACGGAAAAAGAAACGGTCGACTTTTGGTCTAGGGTTCGTTAATAACGATGAAGTCGGAGGCAACCCAGCCAACGATTCCATCCTCGGTTTGGACCTGCTGCCACTGGAGTTCTTCAGCAGTCTGCTGACCAGGCATGACGATGAGCACGGTCCCTTCCAGCAACCACTGAAGCTGTTCGGTTTCCGTGCCGGGCGCTTGACGCAGCCAGACACCCACACCGCTGCTTACAGTCGCCGTGAGAGGCTCCGGGGTGCTGGTAGAGGTAGGAAGAGGTGTCGTTGTAACCGTTGGAATGGGGGAAGTTGGACTTGGTTCGACTGTTGTCGAAAAAATGGTAGCCGTGGGCACCAGGGTTGCCGCGCTGGTTGGTGCAGTCGTGGACTGTGGGCGCGGTGTATTCGTGGGCTCCGGTAGAAGACGTTGTACGGTGGGGCTAATACCAATCACAGCCAGGAAAATCAAGGCAAGAATCAAGGAGAAAGCAGCACGAATAAGGTTGACTTTTGAGGAACGCACCTTTTCCTGACGGCCGACATTGTACGCTTGGCGCGAAGACTTAACGCGGGATCTAAGGGCGCGCAGCAAGAAGTAGAGCATTGCAAGAATGCTAATGCCTGCGAGTATGGGCAAGACAATATTCAGAACAACCGCCACTGTGCCTCCATCAACGAAAATTCAGACTCTATACTTTAGCATCCAAGCCGCTTTTGGCAAGCTTTTCTTTGGCTTCACCCCAGAGAATATCGATTTCAGCCAAGTTTAACCCCTGAAGATCAATCTGTCGTTCTTTAGCCATCTGTTCAACCAGGCGGAAACGACTACCGAAGCGAAGATTGGCCTCGCGCAAGGCACTCTCGGCATCAACGTCCAGCCAACGAGCCAGATTGACCACAACAAAGAGCAGATCGCCCAACTCTGAACGCCGGTCAACATTCGAATCCGCTTCTTTAAGCTCGTCAAGCTCCTCGAGAAGTTTTCCATAAACGCCATCGATGGCGGGCCAATCGAAGCCGATTTTGCCCACCTTCGATTGGATTTTTTGGGAGTGGGTCAATGCGGGCAAGCGGGGAGGAAGCCCATCGAGCAGTGATTCAGGTGCCGCTTCTTTTTCCTGTTTCTTCAGCACTTCCCAGTTTTGAAGGACTTGGGCCGTGTTTTCAACCGACCAGTCGCCCCACACATGAGGGTGGCGCCTTTTGAGTTTGGCTTCGATGCCGGCAATGATGGCGGTGAGGGTAAAATGCCCAGCCTCCGAGGCCATTTGGGCTTGCATGACAATGTGGTAAAGCAAATCGCCCAGCTCTTCACGAAGACTGTCTGCATCATCATTGTCCAACGCCTCCAGCACTTCATAGGCTTCTTCTAGAAGTCCAGCGCGCATGGATTGGGGTGTTTGCTCGATATCCCAGGGACACCCGCCTGGGCTGCGCAGGACGGCAACTGTCTCAGCCAGTGCAGGCAGCGTGGCAGCAGCAGGCAGAGCAGGAACAAATAGGGTCGTTAGGTGATCGATATGGTGGCTGCGGTCGATGGCGTACAGCGGACAAGGCTCCACTTTCTGGTGAGGTTCGCCGGCAGCATGAACCAGGTAGACGGGATGAAGATCGTCAAATACGGCAGCAAGAACAAGTTTTACTTCGCTGGCTACTAGACGGCTAAAAACCTGGGCCAGCAGCAGCGGGGAGTTGGCATTTATAGGGGGATAAAGATGCTCCAGGAGAGCCAGGGCATCGTAAACCTGCAAACCGTCTAGAGCATCAACAGCAAGGGCGGTTAATACGGGTTCAACAAAAGAAAGCCCGGGCACGATGCGCAGCGGAATGTCCTCTTTTGCGGCCTGTTGCTGTAGTTTTGTAACGGTGAATTCACCAACATGGGGATGCCCGGGCACGGCGTAGACTATCTGATCGGCCCGGCCCAACCGTAGGAGCTCAGCCACGATTTGATCATAGACGTCCGCAAAATGTTCGGCTACGTCGTAAATATGGTCGAAGCTGTGCTGCTGAATAGATTGGGGCAGATCCTGGACAGCAGGATGGCGGCTGGTGCGCAGATATATGGTGCCAGATGAGGAGATGATATCCCACGCCTCACGCGTAAGGAGGTGGCCACCCCCAGGTCCTAGGCCAACGATGGTAATGCCCATAGTTTCTATTCACTACCATGCAAAAAAGGCGAGGATGAACGCTCGCCTTCTTGACATTCTTGATTACTGCATGAGCGTGATTAACGTTTGGTATAGGTCGGGGCCTTACGGGCTCGTTTGAGGCCAGGCTTTTTCCGTTCCTTAACACGTGCATCACGGGTCATGTGACCGCTGGTACGTAAGACACCACGCAGGTCCTCGTCATATTTTACCAAAGCGCGGGCAAGTCCGAGCCGGACGGCGCTGGTCTGGCCCGTTACACCGCCACCTTCGATCAATACAGTGACATCCACTTTGCCCAACAGCTCACTGTCAACCAGGGGGCCGGTCAGGATGCGATGATCGCCAAAGCGGGGGAAGTATTCTTTTACATCACGGCCGTTTACACTGAAATCACCGGTTGCATTTGCATCGAGATAAATACGCACCCGGGCGGAAGCCCGCTTGCGACGGCCAATTCCTTCATAGTATCGTCTAACTTCTTCTGCCATTCGTTCGCTTCTCCTAGAGTTCCAGTTCCACAGGCTGTTGAGCCTCGTGCGGATGCTCCGATCCAGTATAAACCTTCAATTTTTTTAGCATTTTGCGGCCCAGTTTATTCTTGGGCAGCATGCCTTTCACAGCCGCTACCATAGGGCGTGTTGGGTACCGCTCTAACTGGTCGCGCAGTGTGATTGATCTGATGCCACCTGGATATCCAGAGTGACGGTAATATCGCTTCTGGTCCAAACGCTGTCCGGTTACGACGATCTTATCTGCATTGAGGACAATCACGTAATCGCCACAGTCAACTGAGGGACTGTAAATCGGCTTGTGCTTGCCGCGCAGGATCACCGCGATCTTGCTTGCCAACCGGCCCAGGGTCTCACCTTCGGCATCAACCACATACCACTTCCGTTCAATTTCGGCCGGTTTTGTCACATAGGTTTTCATGCCTTCATCTCTCCAGCTCAGACATTTCGATCTTCTTTATGTCTGGCATTACTCATTCGTTCGATAATTAATCTTTCAAAATCTGACAGGTCCATATTTCAAGCAGCCCACTCTGGCACCTATCAGAGACCTGTCAAGTGGCTTAATAAGTAATTAAGGCTAAATAAAGCCCTTGTGGCGGCGCTGCGGCTGCGGAACGATTTCTATCGCATGCGTGAAATGCTGCTGCAAAATCATCGACTTGCCAGTTGTTCGTACCAACTGCTACCAAGCTGCCTACCAGGCTGCGTACCATCCGGTATAAGAAGGCATTGGCTTCTACAGTAAATTCGAGAAACTCGCCATTCTTCTGCCAGCGGGCTTGGAAAAGCTCGCGGACGGTATTATCGCCTTGTGGTGGCAAACCGAAGGTGACAAAATCGTGTTCACCTAACAATAGGAGCGCCGCTTCGTTCATGCTATCCAAATCCAAGGGCCGGCGAACATGCCAGCTATGCCGGCGGCGCAGCGGACTGCGACGCGATGCATTGTATATCAGATAGCGATAAGCGCGACGGCGTGCATCGTAGCGAGGATGAAAGGTGTGAGACGATTCCTCCACACTACGCACTGCGATATCGCCGGGTAAGTTGGCGTTCAACGCGCGATTTAGCGCGTCTACACCATGCCGCCATTCAATTGTAAAGCTTACGACCTGGCCTAAACCGTGGACACCACTATCGGTGCGTCCGGCTCCAGTAACAGGTACCGGATCGTTGACCAGTTGATTTAAGGCGCTCTCTAGTTCTCCTTGAATGGTTGGGAAGCCTTCCCGCTGACGCTGGAAACCGTAATAGTCTGTTCCGTCATACTCAATCAAGGCGCGATAGCGCGTCATCGTTGTTAAATGACCCACCTTATGGGGTCATCAATCCTCTTCAACCAACATCAAGACGGCCATCTCGGCGTTGTCACCGGGACGTTTGCCAATCTTGACCATACGCGTATATCCACCAGGACGGCCTTCGTATCGAGGAGCAACGTCGTTGAACAGTTTTTGAACAACGTTGACTTCCTCAAAATAGCCATCATCATCCTCAATAACGCGCGTCTTAGGCAAACGGGCTGCTGCCATTCGGCGCGCATGAACTTCAAGTGATGGATCGTTCTGTCCTTTAACCAGGCCTCGTTTGGCCAGGGTGATCATTTTTTCTGCCGCAGATCTCGTTGTGCGTGCCTTGGCCTCAGTGGTCACGATTTGCTCGTGGCAAATCAGATCAGCTACCAGGTTCTTGCGCAAAGCCGTGCGATGGGCTGAGCTACGATTCAGTCTGCGGCCATGTTTTCTGTGTCGCATGGTTATCCTCGCGAGCCAGACTGCGCGTGAACAGCAGTTTGTGTCGTTTCAGACAGGCTGCTGCCAGCGCTTACGGCTGCCATTTAAGCTATTGTTCCTTCTTCATCGGCCAAGAAGCCTTTCACACGAAGCTGGTGTTTGAGCTCCTCGAGTGACTTTTCGCCAAAATTACGAATTGCCAACATGGTCTCATCACCACGCTCCAGCATTTCCAACATTTCCCCTACTTTGGTGATGCCGGTGCGCTTGAGGGAATTGAAAACCCGAACTGATAGATCCAGCTGCTCAATTGGAGCATCGTAGATTTCGTTGGGAATCTGTTCCTCGACAACTTCTTCCTCTACTGGGGCGAAGGTCTCTTCGCTCACACCAGCCAACGGGCGCAAATGCTGAGTCAAGATCTGAGCCGATTGGGCTAGTGCTTCCTCAGGTTTTACGGTGCCGTCGGTCCAAATTTCCATGATTACACGATCGTAATCTGCGATCTGGCCTACGCGTGTTTTTTCTACATCGTAGGAAACACGGCGAATAGGGCTGAAGATGGCATCCACGGGCAATTCGCCAATGGGGAGTCGTCCACGCTCTTCGGCAGGAGAATATCCACGGCCTGTTTCGGCCGTCATTTCAATCTCCAAGAAGGCGTCATCGGAATCAACGGTGAAAAGGTAGAGATCGGTATTGATGATCTCTGCTTCTGGCGGCAACTGAATATCTGCGGCGGTTACGGTGCCAGCACCTTGTACCTCCAGACGCAGACGCGCCATGTCGGTGTCATGCAGTGCCAGGCGCAACTGCTTGATGTGCAGGATTAGCTGCATCATGTCCTCGCGTACGAATGGAATGGCCGAGAACTCATGCGGCGCATCGGTGACGCGAATGGATGTAATAGCCACGCCAGGCAAAGAAGCGAGAAGTACACGGCGCAACGAATTGCCCAGTGTAATTCCGTAGCCTCTTTCAAGCGGACCGAACACAAAACGGCCGTACTCACGGGTCATGGCCGTACTTTCAATTTTGGGCATTACCAAATTGCTAATAGCCAACGTAATTCCTCCCTAGTAATTCATTCATCATCATCAACTTACAACTTAGCATCAATCTGCTAAGATTAACGGGAGTAGTACTCAACAATGAGCTGTTCGTTCAAAGATACGTCGATATCTTCGCGGGTCGGCATATGCAAAACATTTGCCGACAGGTCATCAGTATCGAGAGCTAACCAACGCGGAACGCGACGGTCGTCCATTTCTTGGCGGAGCGTCCGGAAATAAACGCTGCCTTTGCTCTCCGGGCGAATAGAGATAGCATCGCCAGGCGAAACCATGGCCGAAGCAACGTTGGTTTTGCGTCCATTCAACATGATGTGCCCGTGGTTAACCAACTGGCGCGCCTGAGCACGTGAACTGGCGATCCCCACACGATAGACTACATTATCCAGCCGACGTTCAAGCATTGTGAGCAGGTTCGTGCCAGTGAGGCCAACTTGAAGCGCTGCTTTGCCGAAATAGCGACTAAACTGCTTCTCCATGACACCATAAATACGGCGCGCCTTCTGTTTCTCACGCAACTGCAAAAGATAGTCAGATGCGCGTCCACGGCGGAATTGCTTGTCGCGTCCATGCTGCCCTGGCGGATAAGACCGGCGCTCAAATGAGCACTTCGGGCTTAGACAACGCGATCCTTTTAGGAACAACTTTTCGCCTTCGCGGCGACAAAGCTTACATACAGGTCCAGTATACCTTGCCAATTTTACTAACCTCCAATTTTAGGATTTGTCGAGAGGTTTACAGGCTTGGCCACCTTTCTTCCCTCTCCAAAAATACCTTAGATAATTTGAGTCATTCCGACTATTGTAGGAATCCATTGTGGATGTCCTTCTTCGTGGGTATGACATTGTAAACGATTAAACGCGGCGCCGTTTTGGTGGGCGGCAGCCATTGTGCGGCACAGGCGTCACGTCGTGGATAGCGTTAATCTGCATCCCTGACGCAGCGATGGCTCTGATAGCGGCCTCGCGTCCTGGTCCCGGCCCCTTCACAAATATCTCGATCTCCTGCATACCGTTATCTCTCGCTTCTGCTGCGGCGTTCTGGCTAGCCAGACGTGCGGCATAAGGCGTGCTCTTACGAGAGCCACGGAATCCGGCGCTACCAGCGGTAGCTTGAGCAATGGTATTGCCATTGGGATCGGTGATAGTTACGATGGTATTGTTAAAGGTGGCGTAAATATGCGCAACACCACGAGGCACCATCTTCTTCACTTTCCGACGCGATTGCGGTTGTCTTCTACGTCCCATTTTTACTCCTTCATTCGACGGTTAACACGGAGGACCCAACAGCAGCCCACCAGTCACACATCAGTGCATTATTTACCCTTACGGCGACCACGTCCGGCAACCGTTTTCTTCGGTCCTTTGCGTGTACGGGCATTGGTCTTGGTCCGCTGACCGTGGACTGGTAAGTGCCGGCGATGACGCACGCCGCGATAGCAGCCAATCTCGGTCAAGCGCTTGATATTCATCGCTACTTCACGGCGCAAATCACCTTCGACCGTAAAGTCGCGGTCAATAATCTGACGCAAACGCATCACTTCAGACTCAGCCAGATCACGCACACGCGTATCGGGATTTACACCTGCTTCGGACAGGATTCCCCGACTGGATGAGACACCAATACCATAGATGTAAGTCAAGCTTACTTCTACTCTTTTGTTTCGCGGGATATCAACCCCAGAAATACGAGCCATTGTTCCTCCAAACCCAGTGCCTGGCGGTGGTGCTCACCACCGGCGACTGGCATTTTTATCCTTGACGCTGCTTGTGATTTGGATCAACACAAATCACGCGCACAACACCTCTGCGCTTGACTATCTTACATTTCGGGCAACGACGCTTTACAGATGCTGATACTTTCATGGTTACTAACTCCTGTTGAAAACCACTCCCGACCGGTCCATGTCTCCTGCTGCGCACTGCGTCAGCGGGATGATGGCATCCCGTTCTTTCTATTGGGTGGCCTCACTTATGACCACGATCAGGTCTTTGTTAACACCTTCGATCGTCTGCTGGCCATCTACTTCAACGACGAGCCCCTTCTGGCCATAATACTCAAGAAGTGGCCTGGTCTGTTCTTCATAAACACGCATCCGCGTGCGGATGGTTTCTTCATTGTCGTCAGCACGACCTTCGACCTCAGCCCGTTTCAGAAGACGTCCTACCAAAGCATCCTGGTCCACATAAATATGGGGAACGATGTCAATCTGACCGCCCAAATCAGCCAATAGGTTGTCCAAGGCCTCGGCCTGGGCGGCAGTACGGGGAAAGCCATCTAACAAGGCGCCCTGCTGACAATCCGCCTGGGAGAGGCGATCCTTGACCATGGCTATGGTCACTTCATCTGGTACAAGTTCTCCGCGATCCATAAAGGTTCTGGCCAGTTTTCCCAATTCGGTCTCATTCTTGAGGTTGTAGCGGAACAGATCGCCAGTGGAAACCTGCGGAAGGGCCAGAGCCTCTTCTAGTAATTTGGCCTGGGTGCCTTTACCAGCACCAGGAGCACCAATCAGAATGACGTAACCCATTAGCTTATGAAGCCCTCGTAATGGCGCATGAGCAGCTGCGCTTCCAACTGTCTCATGGTATCAATAACGACACCGACAACGATTATAAGGCCGGCACCTGTGATGACCAACGCACTTTGCTGTAGGCTCTGGATTTGCAGGATTTCACCTAGCAAACTCATGATGCCGGGCATAATGGCGATTGTCCCCAGGAAGACAGCACCGACCAATGTGATGCGACGCACAACCGATGTAACATAGGCTTCGGTTCTTTTGCCGGGACGAATACCCGGTATAAAGCCGCCCTGCCTCTGTAATGTCTGGGGAATATTCTGCTGCTTGACCATCACATCGGTATAGAAGAATGTGAAGGCAACCACAAGCAAGAAGTAAAAGCCCCAATACAGGAAGAAGGAAAGGGGTGCCGATGAAGGATCTTGCACCGAACCAAAGCTGCTAATGCTGCGCGCAATTTGATTGATGAAGTTGCCTTCGGTGGACATATCACCAACAAAGAAGTTTGCGATCAGCGGCGGGAAGGTCAAAATCGATTGGGCGAAGATGATGGGGATCATGCCAGCCGTATTGACTTTGAGCGGGATGTAGGTGCTCTGTCCTTGATAGACTTTGCGACCACGTACCCGACGGCCATATTGAACCGGCAGTCGCCGCTGTCCTTCCTGAATGATAACGATGACCAATATGGTCAACACCAAGAGGACAATAAAGGCTACGATGGTGAAGACACGGGCTGCGATTTCCGGTATGGCGAAGAGACCGGCCAAGTTGGGAATCATGCGCGAGACGATACCGCCGAAGATAATCAGCGAGATACCCTGACCAATACCATCTTCAGTAATCAACTCACCAATCCAGATGGCAAACATTGTGCCACCAACCATAGCGACCAAGGTCGTTAAGGTAGGTAAGAGAGTGCCCGCTTCAAAACCCCAATAAGGCATCAGCTGCTCCAGACCACCGGGCAAACTAAAGCCAATGAGCCTGATCTGACCAACAGCCTGCAAGAAGGCCAAGGGAACGGTAATGTAATAGGTGATCTTGTTAATCTTGTTTCGTCCGGACTCACCTTCTGCGGCCATTTCCTCCAACTGGGGGATAATCGGCGTTAGGAGCTGGATGATAATGGATGCCGTGATGTAAGGATAGACACCCATGGCCATGACGGAGAAATTACGCACGGCACCGCCGGAAAGCAGATCTAAAAAGTTGACTACAGCATTGCCGCTATCCTGAGCCGTGAAAGCAAGCCACGCTTCCAAATTCACGCCAGGTACAGGGATATTGGCTACAAGCCGGTATACGACGAGCATGGCGATCGTAAAAAGGATACGACGCCGCAAGTCGGGTACAGCAAATGCTGTAAGCATTGATTCAATCATTGCATCACTTCCTGTTCTATCAGGCTGCCTTTTCGTACTTAAGGATCTCTACGGATCCTCCTGCTGCTTCAATCTTCTCCCGGGCCGTTTTTGAAAAACGGTGGGCTTTGACAGTGAGCGGGCCGTTGAGTTCGCCATCACCTAAAACCACAACCGGATCGCTGGCTTTCTTGAGCAGTCCAATAGCAGCCATCACTTCAGGCGTCACATCCAACCCGTCAAAGTCAAATTCCGCAAGACGATTTAAGTTAACCGGCTTGTAGTAAATTTTGCGGATATTGGTGAAACCACGTTTAAACGGTAAGCGACGGGCAAGTGGCAGCTGACCACCTTCAAAGTAGGGGCCTTTTCCACCACCACTTCTTGCATTTTGCCCTTTGGTACCACGTCCAGCGGTTTTACCCTGTCCGGCCGAGATACCACGACCTACTCGCTTGCGCTTCTTTTTTGCACCGGGGTTGGGGCGCAGATCGTGAATCTTC
The DNA here is from genome assembly GCA_963807975.1 of uncultured Chloroflexia bacterium. GTDB lineage: Bacteria > Chloroflexota > Anaerolineae > Promineifilales > Promineifilaceae > JAACFF01. The sequence continues at coordinate 1,224,524 of CAWEDV010000001.1, forward strand.
ATAATTACTCCACTTTACTCACAGCCACAAGATGGCTTACTCTATCAATCATGCCGCGAATTTCAGGCGAATCTTGGTGTTCAACGGTCTGGTTGAGCTTACGCAAACCAAGGGCCTTGATCGTGGCTTTCTGGCGCTTGTTGTAACCAATAGCGCTTTTCTTATAAGTAATTTGTAATGTAGCCATTAGCCCCGACTCCAAAACGGTACAACGTCGGCCACGGCCTTATCACGATCGCCTGCTACGTCCTTGGCATGTTTTAACTGCCGCAGTCCGTCCATGGTAGCCATCATGACGTTTAATACATTCTGACTGCCCAAAGATTTGGACAATATATCTTTGTAACCAGCCGCCTCAACAACAGCACGAACGCCACCGCCAGCTATAACCCCAGTACCGGGGGAAGCTGGTTTGAGCAGAACTTTGGCTGCGCTGTGCCGTCCCATCACTTGATGGGGAACTGTTGTTCCGTAGATCGGTACCTGCTCCATCGATTTGCGAGCAGCATCTACCGCTTTTCGGATAGCGTCTGGCACTGAACGCGCTTTACCTGTAGCAACGCCAACGTTGCCGGCATTGTCACCAACAACTACGGTGACGCGAAAAGCAAAGCGACGCCCACCCTTTACAACTTTCGCTACACGAGTAATGTCGATGATGCGTTCATCAAATTCATCCCGCTGGTCACGAAAACTACGACGTCTTTGACCCATAATTATCTCCTAGTCCTTGAGCAGTGTCTCATGTATTCACGGCGGTCTTAGAATTTAAGACCGACCTCACGAGCACCTTCTGCCAGCGCTTTAATGCGCCCGTGGTACAGATAGCCGCCACGATCGAATACAACTTCACTGATGCCTGCATCTACTGCCTTTTGGGCAACAGCTTTACCAACGGCATTGGCCTGTTCACGCTTCGTCTTACCTTTCAGATCGGCTACGAGGGTAGCGTCTACGGTGGAAGCTGAGACCAATGTATTGCCAGCAACATCATCAATAACCTGCGCATAAATGTGATTCAAACTGCGATACACATTGAGGCGCGGCCGCGCGGCCGTCCCCGATATCTTGATGCGGATACGCCGATGGCGTCTTTTCCGTGCTTTTTCCGATTTAATAGCCATGTGTCATACCTGCTTGACTAAACCTTTCCAGCCTTACCGGCCTTACGACGTACGTATTCGCCCTGATAGCGAATGCCTTTACCTTTATATGGCTCGGGCGGACGGGTTTTACGAATACGAGCGCAGACTTCGCCGACAAGCTGCTTGTCAATTCCTGAGACCCTGATCAATTTACCTCGTTCCTCAACCTCATAAACAAGGCTGCCTTCAGGATCGAAGCGAATTGGGTGGGAGTGGCCCACATTTAACACCAGGGTTTTTCCATCCAATGTGGCCCGGTAACCAACACCCTCAATGAGGAGTGTTTTGGTAAAACCATCGCTAACACCAACAACCATATTATTGATCAGTGCGCGAGTTAGGCCGTGCAGCGAGCGATGGCTGCGGCTGTCACTTGGACGGTCGACAGTCAAAACGCCGTCATCAAGGCTGATGGCCATCTCAGGATGGAAATCCTGGGTCAAGGACCCCTTGGGACCCTTCACCGTAAGACCAGTGCCTTTTAGATCGACGTTGACGCCTTTGGGCAATGTAATAGGAGCTTTACCAATTCGTGACATGGTTAACCTCCACTACCAGACCTTGCAGATGACTTCGCCACCAATGCCTTGGTGACGCGCCTGCTGACCGGTCATAATACCCTTGGAAGTGGTCACGATGGAAATGCCCATCCCGCTCAACACCCAAGGAATCTCATCTTTACCAACATAGTGGCGCCGTCCTGGTTTGCTTACGCGTTCCAAACCGGTGATGACCGATCTGCGGTCACGACGTCCACCTTTATACTTCAACTCAAGTTGCAACACGTCACGCGGCTGCTGGGACATCACTTGAAAATCTTCGATGTAGCCCTCATCCTTGAGTACCTTAGCAATGCTTTCCTTGATCTGGGAATAGGGCATCGATACGGAAGGATGTTCACGCAGCAGCGCATTGCGCACACGTGTCAACATATCTGCAATCGGATCACTCATTGACATAATGACTTACCTCTACCAGCTAGACTTAACAACGCCAGGGACGTTGCCAAGTAGTGCCTGCTCGCGGAAACAGATACGGCATAAACCGAAACGGCGGATGTAGCCTCGAGGGCGGCCGCACAATGTACAGCGATTACGTACTCGCACCCGGTATTTGCGTTTTTTGTCACGAGCAATCATTGACTTTTTCGCCATCTTCTTCTCCTAAATAAGCTCGGGCTCTTCTTGCCGGAACGGCATTTTAAGCAGACCCAAAAGACGGCGCCCTTCTTCATCAGTCTGAGCCGTCGTAACAATGCTTACTTCCATTCCCCTAATTTTGTCGATTTTATCGTAATCAACTTCTGGGAAAATCAATTGTTCTCGCAAACCCAAGGTATAATTCCCACGTCCATCGAAGGAATCAGGGGAAACACCTTGAAAGTCTCGAGTACGTGGCAGAGCAACGTGAATGAGGCGCGTGAGGAAACTCCACATGCGCTCACCGCGCAGTGTTACCTTTACTCCAATTGCTCGACCTTCGCGCAGCTTGAAGGCTGCGATAGATTTTTTTGCTCGGGTTACTACTGGTCTCTGACCAGTAATGGCCATGATATCGTTGATCGCGAATTCAACCGCCTTGGCATTATCCAAGGCCTCACCAAGGCCAATATTGACAACGACTTTGGTGATGCGAGGAACTTGCATCACGCTGCTATACTCGAAGTCCTTCATCAACGTCGGCAAGATTTCTTCTTTATACTGTTCTAACATTGGCGTAAAAGCCATTTCATGCCTCCAGGTTGAGTGGCAGGTTCAGCATGGCGCCGGGCTTCCAGTTTGTACCGGAACACCATTAGGCCGACCTGGCTCACCGTTGGTTACTATTATTAATCCAAATCCGTTCCGCTTGCCTTAGCGAAGCGGATGAGATGCCCGTTCTCATCACGGCGTTGACCGATACGCGTTAGTTCACCTGAATCAGGATCTACCAACATAACGTTTGATACATCGATCGGCGCTTCAAATTCAATAATGCCACCCTGGGCCTGGGAACGACCACCGGTGTTGCGCGGCTTCTGGTGTTTCTTCACAATATTGACACCGGAAACGACGACGCGATTTTTTTCCGGCAGCACGCGCTGTACAGTTCCGCGTACACCTTTATCGTTGCCAGAGATGACTTCGACTTCATCATTTACTTTAATGCGCATCTTTTCTTTACCTCTTGAACCTCTCCGCCGTCCAAAGAAGACACAAGCATTTGGTTATGCCTACGTTCTTCTTTACTGCCGCAAGGATGGTCTCTATAGAGCCTCCGGAGCCAGAGACAAAATACGGCTAAAGCCTTTGTCACGCAGTTCGCGGGCCACTGGCCCAAAAATGCGGGTGCCTACGGGGTTCTTCGTCGCTTGATCAAGGATAACGGCGGCGTTATCGTCAAAGCGGATATAACTGCCGTCGTCGCGCTTGTACTCTTTCTTGGTGCGTACAATAACAGCCTTAACGATGGTGCTCTTCTTAATATTTGAATTCGGCACAGCTTTTTTGACTGTGGCGGTTACAACATCGCCAACGGATCCATAGCGCCGTCTGGAACCACCCATCACCTGGATGACTAGTATTTCACGGGCGCCGGAGTTGTCGGCTACATTTAAGCGGCTTTCTTTCTGAATCATTTTCGGCCTCGTTATTTGGCGCGTTCCACGATCGACGTGAGCATGAATCTTTTGTGGCGGCTAAGCGGCTTAGATTCAATAATCTGGACGCGATCGCCAATGCGACATTCATTATTTTCGTCGTGGGCCTTATATTTCTTCACACGTCGCAGCACCTTGCCATAAACACGGTGGCGTTTGGTCGTGGTAACTTCCACAACAATAGTCTTATCCATTTTGTCGCTGGTAACGACACCGGTTAGTCGTTTTCGTTGTTCTCTCATTTTTCACCTACCCAACAACTTCGTAACTCACGACCAACTGCGCCGGTTTGCTGTGGGCACGATCTTTGCGTGACTGCGGTTGTTTCTTATTCAGGTTAACCAAGGCCGTGGCCACACTTTTGTCGTCTTCATCGTTGAATTGGACCTGCCACGCGCTGTCTTCATATTCAAAATGGGCATTGGCGTGCCATTCTTTGCCAGAAAGGGCAGAAGCGATTTCCGGCTGTCCGGCGGCGGTTTCAATGGCCAGCCGCCGCATACGCAGCACGGTTTCTATCTGCGCGATTTCGCGGCGCACAATTTTCACCCGGGCGTGGTTGTCGAGCTGGGCAGTCGCTTTCTGAAAACGGAGGTTAAACATTTCCTCACGAGCGTTTTCCAGCAGTTCGTCCAGCTTATCATCACTCATTTCACGAAGTTCAACTATATTTGCCATTAGTAGGTGTCCTCCCGAGAAATGATCTGGGTGCGGATAGGCAGCTTATAAGCAGCCAAACGCAGGGCTTCGCGAGCCACATCCTCTGGAACGCCGGCCAATTCAAACATAATGCGGCCTGGCTTAACCACGGCTACCCAGTGGTCCACAGATCCCTTGCCCTTCCCCATGCGGGTTTCGGCAGGTTTCGCGGTCACGGGCTTGTCCGGGAAAATGCGAATCCAGACTTTGCCGCGGCGTTTCATATGGCGCACGACAACACGACGAACAGTTTCAATCTGGCGGCTGGTAATCCAACCAGGCTCCATGGCTTGCATGCCAAATTCGCCATTCTGCAGGCTGGTAGCCCCTTTGGCCTTGCCGCGCATGCGACCACGAAATTGTTTACGGTATTTAACGCGCTTAGGCATTAACATGGTACTAACTCCGTATACGGTGAACTCTTACTCGCTGACATATACTTCGGTCGCTTCAGCTTTCTGGGGCAGGATTTCACCTTTGTACACCCATACTTTGACGCCAATGCGGCCGAAAGTTGTCAACGCTTCCGAGAATCCGTAATCCATATCCGCACGAATTGTGTTGCGCGGTACACGTCCATCTGAGATTTTTTCCTTGCGAGCCATTTCGGCGCCAGAAAGGCGGCCACCGGTCTCGATGCGGATTCCTTCAACACCCGCGCGCATCGCCTGCATCACGGCGCGTTTCATTGCACGGCTGTGGGAAATCCGACGCTCCAATTGATTCGTGATGTTTTCAGCAATGAGCTGAGCATCGGCATCTGGCTGGGAAATCTCTTCAACTTCAACTTTTACTGATTTACCGGTCAGGTCACGCAATTTGGAGCGTAGCTCCTTTACAGAAGCCCCTTTGCGACCGATGACAATGCCGGGCTTGGCAGTGTGAATGGTCACCTGGACCTGACTGGGGAATCTTTCAATTTCAAGACTAGAAATACCGGCATTGGGCATCAATTCTTTAATCTTCCTGCGCAGCGCGAAATCCTCGGCCAAAAAGGACCGGTAACGATCGCCTTCAGCGAACCAACGGGCATTCCAATCACGGTATGATTTCAAACGAAATCCGATAGGATGTACTTTTCGTCCCAACTTAATCCTCCATGCGACAAATGTCGCCTAGTCCTCGTCTTCTCGTTCGGTCAAAACAACCGTTATGTGCGAGGACCGACGAACAATCGGACGGAAGCGACCACGACCAGCAAAGCGACCACCATAGGGAGCTTTGCGGTGACGCGGGCCCTCGTCAGCATAAATACGACTGACCAAAAGATCATCGACTTCGAGTCCGTAGTTTTCTTCCGCATTGGCTACGGCCGACTCGATTAACTTATAAACAGGCTCTGCTGATTTATTGGGCATGAAACGTAGGGTATCCAACGCCTCTTGAGCGCCCATGCCGCGAACGGCATCAACAACCAGCCGCATTTTGCGCGTCCCAATGGCAATGTGTTTGCCAACTGCTTTAATTTCAAATAGTTCAGCCATTAGTGCACTCGCCTATAACCTTTTGCCTTTTCGTTCTGACCTGGCAATATGCCCGCGGAATGTACGGGTAGGGGCGAACTCGCCTAGCTTATGGCCGACCATGTTCTCCGTGATATAGATGGGAATATGGCGACGGCCGTCATAAACGGCGATCGTATGTCCGACCATTTGGGGGAAGATCGTGCTTGCTCGGGACCAGGTACGCACAACTTGGCGGCCTTTGGTCTCGTTCAACCTATCGATCTTTCGCATCAACTTCGGATCTACAAATGGGCCTTTCTTTAGTGATCGTGACATGCTATAACCTCCTACCGACGTTTCTTAGACCGACGGCGGAAAATGAATTTATCGGTCGACTTATTACGCCGCGTACGGCGCCCTTGGGCTGGTTTGCCCCAGGGAGTTTTCGGTCCCGGCATACCAATGGGCGAGCGTCCTTCACCACCGCCATGGGGGTGGTCATTGGGATTCATTGCCGAACCGCGCACGGTTGGGCGAATGCCCATATGGCGTTTTCGTCCTGCTTTACCTAATTTAATGTTACCTTGCTCTACATTGCCTACCTGCCCAATTGTGGCCAAGCAGCTCTGGAGCACAAAGCGCTCTTCACCAGAAGGCAAACGCAGCGTGGCATACTGTGGATGATCCCTAGATAGAAGCTGAGCCGAGGTACCCGCAGAGCGGACCATCTGCCCACCCTTGCCTGGTTCCAACTCAACATTATGAACCAATGTACCCAGGGGAATGTTCTTCAAGGGCAAGGTGTTTCCCGGGCGAATCTCTGCGGTCGTACTGCTGATGACTGTATCGTCAACTTTCAGCCCAAGTGGTGCGATGATGTAGCGCTTTTCTCCATCAACATAAACGACCAGGGCAATGCGTGCCGAGCGATTGGGATCATACTCAATGGTGGCTACTCGAGCCGGTATATCAAACTTATCACGGCGAAAATCGATGTGACGATAACGCCGTTTGTGCCCGCCACCACGGTGACGGATGGTTATCTTACCGCGTGAGTTGCGCCCGGCGCGCTTGCGAAGACCTGTGGTCAGCGAAGGCTCCGGCTGCGTACGCGTGATCTCCTCGAATGTCTGGCCGCTCATATCGCGACGGCCGGGAGATGTTGGTTTAAAAACTTTGATTGGCATTTTTCCTCCAGAGACGGACGTTAGACAACTAGACCGAGGGAACAAAACCCCTCACAGCCGTGGTGTCCTCATCCCTGCTCAAGAAATATCCTCTTAGACGCCCTCGAATAATTCGATGCTATCACCTGGTTCCAAGGTCACGATGGCCTTCTTCCAACCAGTTTTGCGGACGGTCATACGACGGAAGCGGCGAGATCTTTTGGCGGGCATGTTGGCCACACGAACTTTCTCGACACTCACATTGGGCCAAGCGAGCTCGATGGCCTGCTTAACCTGAAGTTTATTCGCGCGCGAATCGACAACAAAAGTATATTGGTTGTTCATGTCAGCCAGAAAGTTGCTCTTTTCAGTGACAACTGGCCGACGAATAATATTGCGCCAATGCATGATTTACTCCTCTTCCATCGAATCGGCGCTGGTTTCTTCGATGTAGTTATCATCGACTAAGAAACTCATCACCATGTTCAGTGACGCCAGTGGCATCAGGATTTTTTCGTAGCCCAGCAAATCACGGATATTGAGATAGCCGGCTGGCATCGTTTTTACGTCGGCCAGATTTCGGGCAGACTTTTCGATATTGACATCGGTTTCAGAGAGCAGCAGCAATGCGCTTTCTCCACCGGCGACATTATCGACGAAGGCAACCATGTCTCTCGATTTCGGAGTGCTCATGGAAACCTGATCCAGAAGGACAATGTCGCCATTCTGAGCTTTTACGCTCAGCGCCGAACGAAGTGCGGCACGACGCATGCGACGCGGCATTCGTTTCTTGTACGCCCGCGGCTTGGGGCCGTGAGCGACGCCACCACCAACGAAGATGGGGGCGCGACGACTACCATGACGAGCGTTACCTGTGCCTTTCTGGCGATAGATCTTGGCCGTTGACTTGTTAATCTCAGATCGACCCTTCGCCTTGTGGGTACCACGACGGGCATGGGCCATCTGCCGGACCAAGGCCTGATGCATCAGGTCTCGATTAATATTTGCTTCAAAAACAGAGGCCGGAAGTTCGACGCTGTCTACTTCCTGACCGGACATGTTATAGACTTTTGCTTTCATAACCTTCAGATCCCTTAGCCCTTGCTGGCCTCACGAATAATGACCAGGCCGCCCTTTACGCCAGGAACGGAGCCTTTAATGGCCAGCAGGTTCTTATCAGAATCGATGCGCACAACCTGCAGGTTCTGCGCGGTTAGACGCTGATTACCCATCCGACCGGGCATGCGTTTGCCTTTGAATACACGGCCGACAGAGGATGTAGAGCCAATGGAACCAGGGGCACGCCAACGGTCAGATTGACCGTGTGTCTTAATGCCACCAGCAAAGCCATGGCGCTTGACAACACCGGCAAACCCACGACCTTTGGTCTTACCAGTGACATCGACGCGATCCCCTAATTCGAACTGCTCGACCGTTAACTCCTGGCCGATTTCGTAGGTACCAGCCTGTTTGGTACGGAACTCGCGCAGATGACGCACAGCAGGTACACCATCAGCATCTTTGCGGGTCGGATGTTTCTTATTCGATTTCAGTAAACCAAGATGGCCTTTTTGTCCCCCCGACAAGCGCTTATCTTTGGTGTCGCCAAAACCGACTTGAACGGCATCGTAGCCGTCAGTATCAGTTGTTTTTACCTGTGTCACGTAGCACGGACCTGCTTGTACGATGGTCACGGGTGTTACCACGCCGCTCTCATCAAACACTTGGGTCATGCCAAGCTTGACGCCTAGTATTCCTTTCACTATAACCTCCCAGGACTGTCAGCCACCAGGCTAAGACTGCATCATCCTGACGTATTATGTTGCAATTTTCTTGGCCTGGAACCGTCTAGATTCACCGGCACTGCATTCAATACGTCCTAAATTGAAATCTCGATATCTACACCGGCTGGAAGATTCAGCCGCATTAATGTGTCAATTGTCTTTGAATCAGGATTGACAACATCGATGAGACGCTTGTGGGTGCGAATCTCAAAATGCTCGTGCGAATCTTTGTCGATAAATGTGCTACGACGCACAGTAAACCTTTCAAGCTTGGTCGGTAGCGGTACTGGGCCAATTACACGGGCACCCGTGCGTTCGGCCGTACCCACAATACGCTTCGCCGATTGGTCGAGCACGCGGTGGTCGTAAGCCTTCAAACGAATTCTGATTTTCTGTTTAGCCATGAAAACCTTTCTAGGAGGACGTAGAGTCTTGATTGATTCTGCGTCCCGCTACTGCTTGCTCTTTTCTAATTAATAATCTCGGTGATGACGCCTGAGCCAACGGTAAGGCCACCCTCGCGAATAGCGAAGCGGCTGCCCTTTTCCAGAGCTACCGGCGTAATCAACTTCACCTGCAAGTTCACATTGTCGCCAGGCATGACCATTTCCACGCCTGCCTGCAAAGTAATCTCACCGGTCACATCCAAGGTGCGGATGTAGAACTGTGGGCGATAGCCATTGAAGAATGCCTTGTGCCGTCCACCTTCATCCTTACGCAGGACGTATACCTCGCCCATGAACTCGGTGTGCGGGGTGATGCTTCCTGGTGCCGCCAGTACCTGACCGCGCTCGATTTCTTCTCGTCCCACTCCGCGCAGCAGCAAACCGGCGTTGTCGCCCGCTTCTACTTTATCCAGGATCTTGTGGAACATTTCCATCGAGGTCACTGTGACCTTGCGGATCTCATCGGTCAAACCGACGATTTCTACTTCTTTGCCCGGCAGCAATGTGCCGCGGTCCACCCGACCAGTTACTACGGTGCCGCGTCCTTTGATGGAGAAGACGTCTTCCACGGACATCATGAAGGGCAGGTCCGTCTGGCGCTGCGGGTCAGGAATGTACTCATCCACCACACGCATCAGCTCCCAGATCGACTTGTACTCTTCCGCGTCGGGATCCTCACTGCTGCTTTCTAGTGCTTGCAGCGCGCTGCCCATCACGATTGGCGTCTCGTCTCCAGGGAACTCGTAGACATCCAGCAGCTCGCGCAGCTCCAGGTCTACCAGCTCCAACAATTCTTCGTCATCCATCTGGTCTACTTTGTTGATGTAAACCACGATCGCCGGCACTTCCACCTGGCGGGCCAGCAGAATGTGCTCACGCGTCTGCGGCATCGGGCCATCGGGCGCCGACACTACCAGAATCGCGCCGTCCATCTGCGCCGCACCGGTGATCATATTCTTGATATAGTCCCGGTGACCAGGGCAGTCCACGTGGGCGTAGTGACGAGCTTCCGTCTGGTACTCGACGTGGGAGATGGCGATGGTGATTCCTCGCTCCTTCTCTTCAGGGGCGTTGTCGATCTGGTCGAACGCTGAAAAATCAGCGAAACCTTTCATCGCCAGCACCTTGGTGATAGCTGCTGTCAGCGTCGTCTTACCATGGTCCACGTGACCGATGGTGCCAATGTTGACGTGTGGCTTCTCGCGCACAAATTTTTCTTTGGCCATAATTTCACTTTCCTCGATCTATGACTTCAATTACTTTACAAACGATTACCTTAAGGACACTTTATGAATGGCTCAAATTGCCCTTCAATTAAGCGTTGCCCCGCAACACATCACGGGCCAGATCATCACTCAAGGGCGCATAATGGCTAAATTCCATCGTAAAAATACCACGCCCCTGGCTCATTGACCGCAGACGAGTTGCATACCCAAACATCTCGGCCAAAGGCACCTTTGATTTTACTGTTTGCGATCCATCCATCCGCATTTCCATGCCTTCGATCATGCCACGGTTCGCGGAAAGATTACCGATCACATCTCCTGTGTACTCTTCAGGCACAATCACTTCGATGGACATGATCGGCTCGAGCAGCACAGGGCGACCTTTTTCGACGCCATCTTTGATGGCCATAGAACCGGCAATTTTAAATGCCATTTCCGATGAATCTACATCATGGTAGGAACCATCATAGAGCGTCGCTTTGACATCTACTATGGGATAGCCGGCCAAAACACCGCTAGCCAAGGCTTCCCTGATACCCGTTTCTGTTGGGCGAATGTATTCTCTAGGAATCACACCGCCAACAATACCGTCTTCAACAACAATTCCTGAGCCTGCTTCCAGAGGTTCCAGGCGAAGGACAACGTGCCCATACTGCCCACGACCACCAGACTGGCGTACAAATCGCCCCACTGCTTTTTCTACAGGCCGGGTGATGGTTTCGCGATAAGCAACGCGCGGTTTACCGACATTGGCGGCGACACGAAATTCGCGAAGCATGCGGTCCACCAACACCTCCAAGTGCAGTTCGCCCATGCCAGAGAGAATCGTTTGCCCGGTCTGGTCGTTGGTGGCGATACGGAAGGTTGGATCTTCTTCCGCCAGGGCTTTTAAGGCAAGTCCCATTTTTTCTTGGTCTGCATTGCTCTTTGGCTCAATGGCCAGATTGATGACAGGCTCCGGGAAGTCGATTGACTCCAACAAAATGGGCGACTTGGCATCACAGAGCGTTTCACCTGTAAAGGTCCTCTTCAAACCCAGCGTCGCGGCGATATCGCCAGCGCGGACCTCAGTCAGGTCTTCACGGCGATCGGCGTGCATACGCAAGATTCGGCCGATACGCTCTTTCTTTTCCTTTGTACTGTTGAGCACGGAGTCACCACTATGCAAAACGCCGGAATAGACTCGGAAGTAAGCGAGTCGCCCTACGTAGGGGTCAGTAACAATTTTAAAGACCAGCGCTGACAAGGGTGCATCATCATCAGCAGCACGCTCTTCCGTGTTATTGGTATAAGGATTGATGCCCTCCATTGGAGGAACATCTAACGGAGAAGGCAAATAGTGCACGATGGCATCCAATACCCGCTGAACGCCTTTGTTACGGAGAGCGGTACCACACAATACAGGAGTTGCCGCACCGCTGATGGTCGCCTCACGTAAAGCAATGCGCAGCTCCTCAGCCGTTATTTCCTCACCTTCCAGATAGCGCATCATCATGTCATCGTCGGTTTCAACGATATATTCAATGATGGTTTGTCGCGCGGCCTCGGCTTCTTCCAATACCTCTTCCGGTATTTCGGACATAATGGGGACAGCACCGAGGTCATCTTCTTCCCAAATAGCCGCTTCCATCGTAAGCAGATCAACTATGCCGCGAAAATCACCTTCGCTGCCGATTGGCCATTGGATGGCAATCGGGTTGGCATTGAGGCGATCACGTATCATTTGAATGGTGCGGGAAAAATCGGCTCCTATACGATCCATTTTATTTACAAAACAGATGCGGGGCACATTGTAATCATCCGCCTGACGCCAGACGGTCTCCGACTGCGGCTCTACACCGGCGACAGCGTCAAAAGCAACGACACCGCCATCTAGGACGCGTAGGCTGCGCTGCACTTCGGCAGTAAAATCGATATGGCCTGGCGTATCAATGATGTTGATCTGATGATCGAGCCAGTAGGTCGTGGTGGCGGCAGAGGTGATGGTAATACCCCGTTCCTGCTCCTGTTCCATATGGTCCATCGTGGCTGTGCCTTCATGCACCTCGCCCATGCGATGGATTCGACCCGTATAGTAGAGGATACGTTCCGTGGTTGTGGTCTTGCCGGCATCAATGTGGGCGATTACCCCAATGTTCCGAACCCGATCTAACGAAAAGCGACTCATCAAAATTCCAATTAATTAGAAGCGGAAATGGGAGAAGGCACGGTTGGCCTCAGCCATACGATGACTATCGTCACGCTTCTTCACTGCCGCACCCTGATTATTAGCGGCATCCATAAATTCACTAGCCAGCTTCTCAGACATCGAACGCCCACTACGGCTCCGGGCCGCGGTAAGCAGCCATCGCATTGCCAGAGAAGTCTGGCGATGGGGCTCGACTGGAATGGGCACCTGATACGTTGCACCACCCACACGGCGCGGCTTAACTTCCACGCTGGGAGAAACATTGGACAACGCCTGCTCGAAGACATCGAGCGGGGGCCGCTTTGCACGCTCCTCAATCAACTCAAAGCTGTCATACAAAAGGCGCCTGGCAGTGCTTTTCTTCCCCATCTTCATGAGCCGGTTAATAAACATGGCAACATGGAGGCTATCATAGCGCAAATCAGGCTCTACTAACCGTTTTTCTGGACGATAACGTCTTGGCATAATCTTCTTCCCGTACGATGCTGCCGGCCATTAACTCAAACAGCACCCGCAGCACACAGTTCAGTGAAATCCTATTTCGGTGTTTTGGTTCCGTATTTCGAACGACCTTTCTTGCGATTCTCTACACCACCGGCATCCAAAGTGCCGCGAACAATGTGATACCGCACACCAGGCAGGTCCTTTACACGACCACCCCGAACCAAAACGACGGAGTGATCCTGCAAGGTATGACCCTCACCAGGAATGTAGGCCGTGACCTCGATCTGGTTTGTCAAACGGACCCTGGCCACCTTACGCAACGCCGAATTTGGTTTTTTCGGCGTCATTGTTTTTACTTGAGTGCATACGCCCCGCTTCTGTGGAGCGCCTTTTGCCTGGCGCGTACGGCGCTGGCGGAAAGAATTGAATGTCCACTGCAGCGCTGGTGCGGTGCTTTTCTTGGACTTGGCCTTACGACCCTTGCGAACAAGTTGGTTAATTGTCGGCACGCCTTACTCTCTCCTTCTGTATCAAATACTCGGTTCGAGGTATCAAATCGATCCCTCATTCAATCTCAAATAAATTGTTATTAGTGCAAGAAATCGCGAGCCACACCAGACATGTCAATTAGACACAATTTCTTCGGCGTTAACTCGCGACAACAGGAGGCCACCGTAATGTGTAATTGCGATGGCCTCCTTACGAATTCTTCGCTTATTCTCTTGGAAACTAGATATCTAGTCGGCTACTCGGTTTATCCAGACATACGAAAGTGAATAATACCACGATCTTCTTCTTAGTCAACCGATTTGCGGCTTGCTAATCTTTCTTATCCTTAAGAAATTCGCTGATTATTAGAAGCTAAAAGAGGTAAAATGAGCCTCTTTTTGGCAATAAAACTATTAAGCAGATTTAACGGACGCGCCGGTAATCGAGCATGCCGGCGCCAGTCCAGCGGCTGCGGCTGCTGCGCTTATCATCGTCTTTACCAAAGCGCATGACTTCACCATCTTCGGTAACAGCCTCAACAGCTAAACCAAGGCTTTGCAGCTCCTTAACTAGGACGCGGAAGGATGCTGGAACTCCTGGTTCTTCGATTGGTTCGTTTTTAACAATAGCTTCGTAGGTTTTAACACGTCCCTGAACATCATCCGACTTGACAGTCAGCATCTCCTGGAGCGTATGCGCCGCGCCATAAGCCTCCAAAGCCCAAACTTCCATCTCACCGAAACGCTGCCCACCAAACTGGGCTTTACCACCCAAAGGTTGCTGCGTAACCAGGGAATAGGGACCTGTGGAACGGGCGTGGGCTTTGTCTTCAACGAGGTGAGCCAGCTTGAGCATATGCAGGACTCCGACAGTAACCGATTGGTCAAACGGCCGTCCAGATTTGCCGTCGATCAATTTTTCCTTGCCAAGGTAAGGTAGCGGAATGTGGGTGCGGGTGGCGATGCCACCGGCAAGCTCTTCAAGATCTTCCAGATCCAGTTTCATCGGATCTACCTGAAATTCCTCAGGCAGTATATCGCCAAATCTTTCGAGCATGGCGGTATACCACTCAATGGCGCAAACTTCAATAGCTTTCTTATTCAAGGGAACCCATTCATCTTTACGGGAGCGCAGTACGGGAGCAAAGACCTGATCGGGATCCCATCCGCGACCTTTCAACCACTCCTTGGTAGCCGAGAAGCGAGCATAACCTTCATCAACCTTCAAGCGGTTGAGGTCATACTCTTCCATGTCACCCAACCAGGCCTCAATAAAGAGACCACGGGCTTCATCGTCATCCTCCAAAGATTCAATATCATAGTCAATTTCTGCCAGCCAATCCCAAGCCCAGTCGGTGGCAATCTCCCAGCCACGGTCAATCAACCAGGCACGTGACAGCTCCGCGAAGATTTCTTGCTCACTGGCGCCATCGAATACAGGGGTAACGGCCCGGAATCCTAGCCGCGAGGCGGCCCAACCCAAATGGGTCTCCAGCACCTGGCCAATGTTCATTCGACCCGGTACGCCCAAAGGACTCAAAATGACGTCCACGGGGGTACCGTCTTCCAAATAGGGCATATCCTCAACGGGAACGATCTTGGAGATCACACCCTTGTTGCCATGTCGCCCGGCCATCTTATCACCCTCAGAAAGCTTGCGGCGCTGAGCAACACTGACGCGGACCATGGTCTCGACGCCGGCCGGCAGATCGCGGTCTTTCTGGCGATCGAAGACTTGTACTTCGACAACCTTACCACGGGCCCCATGAGGCAGCCGTAAACTAGAATCTTTCACTTCGCGTGCTTTGTCGCCAAAGATGGCACGGAGCAGTTTTTCTTCAGGGCTGAGTTCTTTTTCGCCCTTGGGGGTTATCTTGCCAACTAATATGTCATTCTCGTTGACATCGGCGCCGACGCGGATAATTCCGCGCTCGTCCAAGTCTTTGAGCGCATCTTCGCTGACGTTGGGAATATCATAGGTTATTTCTTCCGGCCCCAGCTTGGTATCACGGGCCTCAACCTCATGCTTTTCAATATGCACAGAAGTGAAGAGATCTTTACGAACGAGATTCTCACTGACGAGTATGGCATCTTCGTAGTTGCCACCTTCCCAGGAGAGGAAGGCTACCAGGACGTCCTGACCCAAGGCCAGTTCGCCATTGCTGGTGGAAGAACTGTCGGCAAGAACATCACCAATGTTGACCCGCTGTCCTTTCTCAACGACCGGACGTTGATCGATACAGGTGCTCTGATTAGAACGATTGTACTTGCGCAATTTGTATGTACGCGGGCCGTTTTCTTCAATAACGACAATTTTATCGCCGGTTACGCTGCTTACTTCACCGGCCTCTTTGGCTTGGACAACCTGACCTGAGTTACGGGCTGCCATCAGCTCCATACCAGTGCTAACAACGGGCACATGGGGCTGCAAAAGAGGCACTGCCTGGCGCTGCATATTGGAGCCCATCAGGGCACGATTGGCGTCATCATGCTCCAGGAAGGGGATGAGGGCTGCGGAAACACCAACAATCTGGCGTGGAGCCACATCCATATAGTCCACACGTTGGATGGAGGTAAAACGGAACTGCTGATTGCGGCGAGAAGATACGCGCGGCTCAACAAATTGGCCAAAATTGTCCAAGCCAGCATTGGCTTGGGCGATCGTGTAATGGTCTTCTTCATCAGCGGACATGTAAACGATCTCGTCGGTAACAAACGGGGTTACAACCACGTCCTCAATGGTGGAAGATTTAATTTGCTTCGCCAATTTCTTGGTAATGGTTGTACCTTTGTCGACAACGATTTCTCCGGTATCGGGATCGACCACATTGTCAAAGGCAACATGACCTACCAATTCATCGCTGTCACCAGAAATGTTATTGCGGACGCGGCGATACGGTGTCTCGATAAAGCCGTATCGATTGACACGGCCGTAGGTGGCCAGACGGCCGATCAAGCCGATGTTGGGACCTTCGGGCGTTTCGATGGGGCAGATACGGCCGTAATGGCTGTGGTGAACGTCACGGACCTCAAATCCAGCGCGCTCACGACGCAGACCACCAGGGCCCAACGCCGAAAGCGTACGTTTATGTGTCAGCTCGGCCAGCGGATTGGCCTGTTCCATGAACTGGCTCAACTGAGAACTTCCGAAAAACTCACGAATGGAGGCAACGACAGGGCGAATATTGATCAGCGCCACGGGCGTCAGGTTGTCGTTGTCGCGAATGGACATACGCTCGCGAACAACTCGCTCCATGCGGCGCAGACCCACTCGAAGCTTGGCCTGCAGCAGTTCGCCAACCGTCTTAATACGGCGGTTTCCTAAATGATCGATATCATCCGGACCCTCTTTGCCGTTGTTGATCAATACCATGCGGCGCACGAAGCGGACGATATCATGCTGGGTAATCGTACGGTGGGACAAGGGGATTACCTCCCCCAAGTCCAGTCGTTTATTCAACTTGTAACGACCAACAGCAGCTAAATCATAGCGGCGCTGGTCAAAAAGCTGTTCGGATAGGTACTGCTGAGCGTTATCCAACGTCGGCGGATCGCCTGGACGCATACGTTTGTAAAACTCAATCAATGCTTGTTCAGGCAACGGTTTGTCCGGGGACCACGGTGGCTCTTGTTCGATGCTGCCCTGGATATACAAGTGCTCCGGATTGTTGTCGATGTCCTCGAACAAGGCCAAGATTTCTTCATCAGAGCCATCGGTAAGCAGCGGATCGCCCAGTCCGTCATCAATCGCGGCCATGGCGCGCAAGAAGAGAGTGATGGGCACCGTGCGTTTGCGGTTGAATTTAATGGTCAGGTAATCAGTCTTACGAGTCTCAAACTCCATCCAAGCGCCACGATCGGGGATGAGCTTACCCATTGCCAGCGGACGACCCGTGGTGCGTTCCTCTTCAATCTCAAAGTAAGCGCCAGGCGAACGAATAAGCTGACTGACGACGACACGTTCTGTCCCGTTAATAATGAAGGTGCCGGCAGGCGTCATCAAGGGGAAATCGCCCATGAAGATGTCTTGCACAATAGGTTGGTCCAAATCTGAGCTGTAGAGCATCACCTTTACATTTAAAGGAGCAGCAAAGCTCATGTCGCGTTCGACACATTCTTCGACACTATACTTCGGTTCTCCGAACCAATAGTCCAGGTCAAAACCTTCGACCTCGGGCCGGTTCGACGGGAAGAAAAGCTGCAAGTTTCCCTTGAAGCTCTCTATGGGCGAAATTTCATTAAATAATGCGGCAAGGCCTTCACCGACAAACGCCTGGAACGAGTCCAATTGAATATCGATCAGAGAAGGCAACTCAAGCGGGTTTATTGTGCGTGCGTAAGACTTGGTGGGTCTAATAGCCATTCGTTCTTCACCTGCTCCCGGCCGGGATTAAATCCGGCTCTACTAATTCACAACCTTTCATAAACAAAGGGTGCAACGCTCTTGCTGCACCCCTCGAAAAGGGTCAATTTAATTCTTCAATGTACTGCAACTAATATAGCAAGGTAGGCCCAATAGGCGAAATTATATTATACAAGTCTCAGCTTATGATGTCAATAGGTAGTACAGGTCTTCAATCTGGCGCCCAGCATGCTGCCAATTGTACTTATTCTGGGCGCGGAGGCGCAGTTTTAGGCCTAACTCGGCCCGCTGCTGGGGATCGCCGGCCAACTGCTTGATCGCGGCAGCCAAGGCCTCCGGTTGCCCGACTGGCGCATAGACACCCAGGTCGCCCAGGTACTCACGGTGTACCGGCGTGTCGAAGGCGACCACGGGCAGAGCCATAGCCATGTAGTTAAGCAGCTTGCCGCTCCCTTCTGAGACGGAAACTTTGGGGGCCACAGCAATATCACCCAAGGCCAGGTGCCGGGCAGCATCCCGGTATTCAACTTTGCCAGTGAAGGTAACACTCGAGGTAGCTCCCAGATTCTGGGTCATCACCCGGTAGTGGTCTACATTGGGATAGCCCATGATCAAAAAATGAATGTTTTCGCCAGCCTGCTGCAGCATGGAGGCGGCCTTAATCAGATGGGGTATGCCCTGATAGTCAGTCAACAGTCCCAAATAGGCCACAACAATTGCTTCAGGGTGAATACCAAATCGGCGGCGCATGGCAAGCGCTTCATCAGAATTGAGCAGATGCGGCTGGAAGCGGTCCGTATCAGCACAGTCGGGCAGTGGGTGAATAATGGCGGGATCCACTTGGAACTCTTCTTGCAGAAGAGATCTAGCTTTAATGGAGCTGGTTAGGATGGCAGTTGGCAGGCGAGCGCTGATAAAGCGCTCGAGCCGATGAATGATATCAAAGGCCATGCCGCCGGCAGCCAGGAAATGATGATCCACCATTTCAGCGGTTAGGCTGCCTTGAAAGTCAAAAACTAGGGGGACGCGCAGCATGCGAGCCAACAAACCGCCAATCAGTGCCCCTTCATGCATATGGCCATGAATGACATCTGGACGAATACGCCGGGCATCTCTCAATGCTTGCGCGGCGAGCAGGGCATCAAAAGCGAGTTTGTGGCGGGAGGAACCTACCTCGTAATCGGTGTGCCAGGGCAGTGGGGGTGTACGGCGGATGTCGAGACCGGGCATGTCGCTGCCTTTATAGTAGGTGACAATGGCGACTTGATGGCCAAACTCTTGCAGCACTCGCGTCTCCTCCAATATGCGAATATGTCCGCCATAGTCGCTGAAGAAGGAAGTCGGCGCGATCATGAGGACGCGCAGTGGTCGTCTGCCCTTGGGGGCTGCTGGTGAGGTCATGCCTGGTCGTGCGCCATAAGAATGCTGCGAGCATCAGTTGCGATTAGGACCGCGAGCGAACGCCAGGTCAGGCCCTGCCACCCAGATTACCCAGGCTGCCAAGGAAACGCCGGCTAATACCCGGAACTTCAACCCCCGAATCCCTAATTTCAAACCAGTCGTTTTCCTTTCGCTCGTGCAGCCATTGGGCACGGTTAACATCCATTTCGTCCAGTAACGCCGTGAGCACTTCACCATTGTCATCGACAATCAGCTTACGGATCGTTTTTATCTCAGTTGAGAGTGCGTCTAACCAGCGTAAAGTAGCCAGCTTGTCGTTTAAAGCAAGGTAGGAGAGTTCATCTGCGCCGGCTTCCAAGGACATCGTGGCAGTGGCGAAGGGATAATCTGCAAAGCGCAGAATGTCTCGCCAACTGGCGGTACGGTTAATGGCGGCGAACATGGCGGCAGCCAGAAGACCAGGCATCGATTCAACACCTTGCGCGAGATTATCATACTCTAGGGGGTCAACAAAATAGGGAGCGGCGCCCAGAAGACGTCCGAAATTGACGGTAGTTTCCACGGCTTGGGGATCGGCGTCAACACCAGGCATCACACAGAATACGCTGTTGGCAAAGAGATCGGCACGTGGTTCACTTTCGGTTCCGGAAATGGCACCGCTAAAAGTGGTGGCAGAGAAAATGGGGCGGGCGCCAACGTAGTGGCCTTTGGTCACATATTTCTCAGCGAGCTTCATACCCGGCCCCTTCAAAGGGGTTAAGTCAATGACCAGACAATGATCTTGTAGATCAGCACCAATGGCACGCAATGTAACCTCCAATTCAGCACTGGACATGGATAAAATGAGGATATCTGCCGCCGAAGCAGCGCGGATGAGGTTTCCTTCCGCTTTGTCAATCGTGCCTGACTCAGCTCTTGCTTTGATCAAATCGGGATCGCTGTCGTGGCCAATCAAGGTAAAATCAAGGGGGCCTTCTTTCAAGGCCAAGGCGATGGAAGCGCCGGAACGGTGCAAACCGATTATGGTAATATTTTGCGTTTTCATTGCTCAACTCCTGTCAGAAATTTAGCAGCAGATATGGCAGAATGTTTAGCTGCATTTGTTCTCGATCTTATCACTGATTGTACTGTGAGTCCCGCTTTGAAAAATCGAATTCAGTTAAGGTCGTCAGCCCATTGTAAATAGCGCAGCAATTGATCGGCAGGCTGGTAGGAAGTGCCGGGAACCGGGTCTTGGTGACGGCGGATGAGCGCTACGGTCAAATCGCTGCAGCCAGCGGCAGCCGCCATATCAGCACCCCATCGGGCATGGAGTTGGCGAACCACGAATGGACGCTGCCAACTATGTAAATCCCCCTGCCCCCAGCTGTTTAATTTATCCGGCATTAGACGATCCATAATGACGATAAGTATACGATCCCATGGGGATAGATTCACTTGTGTTTTGCCAATATCATGCAACAACGCAGCAGCCAAAAGGTCTGGTTGGAAATGGTCTGCCTCAATCAGGCTGCTGTAGACACGGTAGGAATGCCACTGATCAGGCTCCTGAAAACGGTAAAACAACTCGGTTTGGACGGGAGTCAAAAGAGCGGCGATTTCCTGCCCTGCCGCTTCGGGCAGTGGTTCAGCAGTAAGATTCCACCACAGTTGGCTTACGCGATAGGGCAGACTCACGCTAAAAGCCAAACAGAAAACCCATGGACGTAGAAGCAGGGATCATGACAAACCAACCAAGTATATCGACGCCAAATCTAGGCAGGAAAAAAATGAGAGCGATGAGGATCATGAAGCCAAACTGCTCCAAGGGGCGCAAGCGGTAGGCCATTTCCGCAGGCAGGATACCGAGCAATATCTTGTATCCATCCAGCGGCGGAACCGGTATAAGATTGAAAAAGGCCAGGATCAAATTAATCCACACAAATTGGGTGAGGATAAAGTCGATTGAGGGAACTGTGCCGAGGGAAGTCATTGTTGGGGCCATTATTCCCAGACGAAACGGAAGCGAAGCAGCGGCCGCCATAATGAGATTGGAGATTGGTCCAGCCGCAGCGACAATGGCCATCGATGTGCGCGGGTTACCGCGCATATTGTTGGGATTGACCATCACCGGCTTTGCCCAACCGAAGCCAGAAATGAGCAGCATGATGGTGCCAAACGGGTCGAGATGCTTGAGGGGGTTCAAGGTCACCCGCCCCATACGGCGCGGCGTCAGGTCGCCCAGATAATTGGCGGTCAGGGCATGGGCCAACTCGTGAATGGTAAAGGCGATCAGGAGTGTAATTACCCTGGCAATGATGGTGGCAATATCTAATCCAAGCATAGTAATAGTTTACCTAAGGGTTGACTGAGGAGCTATATTGCTCATGAGGGGAAAATACTGATACCTTGTTGATTCAAGGAGAGCTGTATTTGATCACCAACAACGTGGTCAACGGTGGGGAGATCGAACTTTAAGTCTTGTTGACCAGCCCGCAGCCAAACCTGATAATAGCTGCCTCGGAAGGATACGGCCGTTATTTCAGCAAGCAAATCAGTGGTTTGGGCTTCCTGTCCTGAAGCTTGAACGGTGGCAGCGCCCGGTCTAATCAGCAATGATACAGTTGATCCGGTTTGGGGCAGGGTTTCGTCGAAGTGGAACTGGCCCAGCGACGAGTCCACAGTATGGGCACCGATCACGGTGGCCAAGATGACATTTTGGAATCCCAGGAAACGAGCTACAAAGGGAGTGGCTGGCTTCTTAAATACAGTTTCCGGAGCCTCAAGTTGTTCGATCTTACCCTGGTTCATGACGGCAATTTGATCAGCGATTGCAAAGGCTTCCAATTGATCGTGAGTTACATAGATAGCCGTAACACCAATGTTTTTGAGGATTGCGCGTAAATCAAGCATGAGCCGCTCGCGAAGCTGGCGGTCGAGCGCACCGAGTGGCTCGTCTAACATGAGCAGCCGTGGGCGCGGAGCGAGAGATCGGGCCAGAGCCACACGCTGCTGTTCCCCACCAGAAAGTTGATCGATTTCACGCTGGCTGAACCCGACCATATCAACCAACTGCAATATCTCCTCGACCCTCTGTTCGATGTCATCTTTCCCCTGCCCATGCATCTGCAAGCCAAAAGCTACGTTCTCGAAGACATTCTTGTGGGGGAATAGGGCGAAGTCTTGAAACATCATGCCGAATTCACGCCGGTGGGGTGAAATAGCGGCCATGTCACGGCCGTCAAACCATACATGGCCACCATCCGCGGATTCAAGTCCGGCAATGATGCGCAGCAAAGTTGTCTTACCACAACCAGATGGCCCCAATAGACAAAGGATATCTCCTTCATCCAGGGCCAGTGAAACGTTGCTCACCGCCTCTTTTCCGGGATCAAAGCTTTTGGTGAGGGAACTACAATCGAGGATAGGCATCAGGCCACTAATCGGCGGCGCTTTCAAGCTCAGCGATGGTTGTTTCTACCATATCAACAAGGTCGGCGAGCATTGCGGTGTCAAAGCGGAACTCAGCGCCAGCCGCGGCGAACAGCTCGGGCAGGGCAACAGTGCCCCCTAGAGCCAGAGCACCGCGATAGGCGGCAACGGCCGCAGCCTGGTCTTCTTGGGCATTTCGCCAAATCTGCAGGGCGCCGATCATGGCCATGCCATATTCAATATAATAAAAGGGCGCATGGAAGATATGCAGCTTGCGATGCCAACCGCTGACCCGTTCAGCCTCAAAGCCAGAATAGTCGATATCGGGCATATAGCGGGCCCAAAGCATATTCCAGGATTCATCGCAGTTGGCGGAATCAGCGGCCTGATCGGGATGGGTGTAGACCCACTGTTGGAAGGCATCGACGACGGCCATGTATGGGAGGAAGAGCAGAACGCCTTCTAAATACTCGATGCGCGCCCGGGCGGCCTCGGCTGGGCTGTAAAAACCACCATACTCCTTGGTCAAATAGGGAGCGGAGAGCAGTTCCATGCTCGTGGAGGCAACTTCGGCAAATTCCATGGGCGGATTGGTCTGCCAGGTGAGCGGCAGCTCGGCCGTTTCGAAAACGTGGAAAGCATGACCGGCTTCGTGCAACATGGTTTGCACATCATCATGGGTGCCGACGCCATTCATGAAGATAAACGGTCGTTTGCGATAGGGCAGCGAAGCACAATAGCCTCCCATGGCTTTACCAGCCCGTGTGTCTAAATCGAGCAGGTTTTCTTTGGCCATGGTCGCAAAGTGACGGGCCAGTTCCTGATCGACGACCTGAAAGATATTGAGACTGCCCTGAATGAGCTGATTCTGGTCAGCATAGGGTTGGAGGGGCGGATATTCGCTGGTATCGACCTCCACATCCCAGGGGCGAAGAGACTCCATCTCCAACTGTGCCTTTTTTCGTTCGTAAATGCGGTGGGCTGCAGGAACAACTACTTCTTCAATCGCATTGTGGAAGATGAAGCATTCTGCAGGTGAATATGCGAAGCGATCATATTCACGAAAGGCGTAATCACGGAATGATTCAAGACCAGAATTGGCGGCTAACTGGCGGCGGAAGGCCAACATTTCAGCATAGAGTTCATTGAGATTCTGGCGCTGCCCCTGCCATAACTCCAATTCCATGCGCCAGGCACGCTCACGTACGGCACGGTCCTTGTCCTTGAGAAAGACAGAAAGCTGACTGAGATTCTTCTCTTCCCCATCCCAGTCGGCGATCATGCCACCGGTGATTTTGTCATATTCACTGCCCAACTTGGACAGTTCTGTGTTAAGGGGCACGTTTTCATCCCGAAAGAGATCCGCCTGGTTGCGCATATTGCGCAATGTTATGACCAGATCGTCAACCGCTTCCCCGCTGGGGTCAAAGGCCAGCAGTCGCTCTTTCAGTTGTTGATCGGCGACGGCGGCGGCGGGCTGGACGTTGTTGACAAAATCCAGAAAGTCTTGTTCTTTTTGTTTATCGGCCGTATCGCGTGTTTTTTCGATTTCAATGATAGCTTCAGCTTCCCTTACGAAGGATGAGAGAAGAGACCAATCTTGCAGCCAGAGGCGGAGGGTATTCGCTGTCAGCTCACGCTCCTGCAGGTCATCAAAATATGGTTTATATGTTTCCCATTGGAGGGTATTTACCTGATCGATCGATTTGGGGAAATTGGAGAAACTCATTGTGAGCACCTCTTATCTATAATAAAAGCCCTTGCTTGACTGCAAGGGCCTTTTTCAAGTTCTGAGGCGACGACGGGATTCGAACCCGTGATAAAGGTTTTGCAGACCTCTGCCTTACCACTTGGCCACGTCGCCATAATAAATGGACACGGCAGGCTAAAAAGCCTGCCGTCTATTAAAGCGGGCGACGGGATTCGAACCCGTGGCCTTCTCCTTGGCAAGGAGACGTTCTACCACTGAACCACGCCCGCGTACTCAGTTGCCTTGGAATCAATTCGAAGGCTTGTGCCAGGACCCAGACTTGAACTGGGGACACCTGCATTTTCAGTGCAGTGCTCTACCAACTGAGCTATCCCGGCCAGGCAAAGACCAAGCACTTTGTTAAAGGTTTCGAGATTCTATCTAAAGGAAAGCTAGCTGTCAAGCGCTTCACAGCTTAGGTTAAATGGGGTAGACTTAACAGCGAGATCCACCTAGTTGAATGGTTCATAGGCACGGGAGTGGTTGTGTCCCGGTGGGTGCCCTGGTCTTCAAAACCAGTGGCCGGTCGCGCGGAGCGAGCGGCGGTGGGTTCGACTCCCATCCACTCCCGCCAGATCCATCAGGGCATGGGTTTTTTGTTGTTGATCCATAGTTTATTGATTTATCCAAGTTCAGTCTGGATGGGATTCTAGGCACCTCCCCAATAGATGCGTGGGGAGTCTTTCCACGGGCTAATCTGATATGGTTAGTTCGTAGGTAGCTCTTTCCAGAGTAGTTGGGGCGGTAGCGGCGATGATAAGGATCGAGGACTCCTGGGTTGGGCGCTCAAAGGTCAAGAAGAAATCGCCAGACGGATGCACGGGATAGTATTGAACCTGCGGACCGTCATCCCCAAAAGTAATGGTCTGCAGATGCCAGCTTTGAGGGATTCGAGGGGTAGCACGCACGAAGCCTTCAGCCAAGGCACTATCCACTATTTCTTCAGCACCATCGAAAAAGCCCAGTTCCTGGATACTGATGTTATCCAAGGCCAGACCACCATAAGTCAAGATAGGATCGGTTACGTATTCAAAGCGCAGCAGGATTTCTTGGCCGGCATAGGTGCTCAGATCGATTGCATCAGCGATCCATTGGCGCTGGCGACCAGTATAGAATCGATCGGTCAGAGCAGACCCGGCGGGGTTGTCCAGTGGATCGAGACCCTGCATCTGTTCTGATACTAGCGGGGTCCAGGTTCGGCCGTCGTCGAGCGAAACTGATACATAAGCGAAATCGTAGCCCTGCTCGATATCGGTATAGATATCATAAGTCAACGTGGCCATTTGAAGATCACTCAGATCTAATCTATATGTCAGCCGTGGATTGCTGTAGTTGGCGCGCTGGGCAAACCAATATCTATTCCCAGATATGGGTTTAATGCCCAGCAAGGACACGTCAGCAGCGCCAGCGAAATCTATGCCGCTTACGCCGGATGGGAGTTGATAAAAATCGGCCGCGTATTGGCTTACCTGTTCCTCGTAGGTATCGGGCAAGCTGGTGATCTCAGTCATGGCGGCTGTATTGAGGCCGCTGCTCTCAAACTGGAAGCGTTCTGGAGCCTGGGGATCATTGTGAATGGCGAGAGCAGCAATATAATCAAGCCACATTGAGTGGGCATCTCGTTCCAAGCCAGCAGATGCCGTGACATCATCTAGAGCCAGCAATCCAGGAAGGGGATTAGTAGCAAACTGGCGATAAAGGTCTTGCCCAAGTTGATCGTAGATGAAGCGGTTGAAGAGATAACCTTGACCGTAGTAAGGAGAAGTCCCTTCATCTGTCCAACTGTTTAGCTGTTGATCCGGCTGTTCGAGAAACAGATTGCCGCGACGTACGCCTCCGCTGGGCAGGCCAGCCAATTCCGCGGAGAGGGTCGCCGAACCTTCCACTTCCCAATCGGCATCGGAATTGTCGTAGTTGTCCTCGATCATATGGCGGAATTCATGGGCCAAAACACCAAGGTAATAATCAGTACCAAAGCGCCGGGCGTTCATGACGAACATCTCACGCTCATTGGAACGAGGATCGATTTTCTCGGGTAAAAGGTCAGTAGAGTTGACCAAACCGGCGAGGGAGCATTGGTCGACTGACTCCTCAGTGACGCCGCATAAGGCTTCCGGCGAGGCATGAACGATATGCAAACGCGGATCGCCATCAATGCCCGGATTGCGTTCCGAACCAAACTGGTTGACCACATTGACGTAGATCTCGTCAAAGATTTGGGTCACATGAGCCAGATCTTCAGGTTCAGGGGTGACGGAAACGGGTCCCAGGTCGAACCAGAAATAGGCTTTATCGCTCACGGCAAAGAGTTCCGCCTCTATTTCGCTGACAGTGTTGTCAACCACATTTAGGATGGTGAAAGTTTCCTGCGCTCCGACGGACAGAGGTTCGGTCCGTATAGGAGGATGGGTAATTGTTGTATCTTGCACACCGCGATAGGCGACTGCCAGGCGTAGATCGTCACGTTCTGGGGGAACCAAAGCGGCCAACTCGACGGCGACTGCTTCTGCCGGGGAGAGGTTGGCGGTCATGGGCTGAGTGGATTTTGATGGATCAGCAGTTGGTAGGGCTTGTTCTGATGTGGAAGACGGGGTCTGCTCGGCGGTGGCTATGGGCGCGGAGGGCACGGCCGTTTCTGTTGGTACAGGACTGGCTGAGCTGATACTGGATTGCTCAGGAACGGCGGTCAGCGCAACAGTTGGCGAGGATAAGTCTACTTCTTCTACGGGCAAACGCTGCGAGCAAGCCGTGAAAACTAGAATATTGATGATGAATAGGATCTTTAATCGATACATTGTTTCTCTAGAATCTTGGGCATTCCTGGAATTCTACGCAACGCTGAGGTATTTGTAGACGCTATGTAGAAATGGCCAAGCATATGCCGTGGTTACTATGCACAATCTGTACGTAATAGGCAAGCAGGCAGTGTTGAGAAATGGAGCCATCTTATGATGCTCTTAGCTCGCTGGTAGATCACACACTGCCCCGTTAGAATAGGACTTGGCCTCATACCCGGTGACCAGTCTCATTGGATAGGATCGTTTATGGATAATATCAACCCCGTCAAAAGAATATTCTACCGTTATCAAGGCATTATGTATTGGCTAATCCATTGGACGGATACGCATAAGATCATTGGTATCAGCGCCAGCAGCTTCGTGCGCCTATTTTCACTGGTGATGCCGGTGCTGGCTTGGATTCAGGGCTGGGGTGGACCTGCACTCGGTGCGGCTCTAGTGTTCTTTGTGTGGGTACAGTTCAGTTATTGGCGCGGACGGCGCACGGGTTATTATCGCTTTGTTGGCGAAGATATGGACCTGCTGTCAACCGATAATATCCAACCCATCGGGAAAAATCAGCACCTCAAGGTATGTGCCTCGGGCGTCTTCAGTTTAAAAGATTGGGAGAGCAATGTCGTACTGCGACCGGCCGAGTATTGGCAGGTGCCGCTAGGCGACCATGCTTTTATGGTGGAGCATGTTCATGGTCGCTATCTTTACCAGTTCATCAGCGCGAAGTTGATGCAGAATCTGCAGAAGGGATGGCTGCTCTTTGGAACGAAGCCCCGCCCTGCTCTATCAATTTCTTTTCTGTCGACTTGGGGTCCAGAATTTAATGATGACGACTTCAGTTTTAGGCGCAAGGATAAGAACAAACCTTTTGAGAAGCAGCGTATAATTTACCTTTCATTCGATGACAAGGAAACTGAGGAAGCTGTCTGGCAGAATCTACTGTACGATGCGAGAAGAGTGCGCACAGAGGCCACTTCATAAAGCAAGAGCATTCAGGTCAAAATGCTGCTGATTTGATGCCCAATCAGCCTGGTTACAGTGATTGACAGAACAATACCTTGTTCCTATACTCTGCGCACTATTTCAGATTGGGCAGAGGCAGGATAGAGCCTGTTCGCTGCCGGTCAAGCCATATAGACAGGAGCAGGTGCATGAATGATGTACCAGCACGCCTCATAGTCAAGCGTGGCCCCAATCAAGAACAAACATTTAGCCTGCCATCGGACGAGGTTACGATTGGACGAAGCTCGACCAATGTCGTGGCCATTCCGGATCCGGAGGTTTCACGCCGGCATGCGTGCATCCGCATGGAACGCAGCAATTATGTCGTCGAGGATTGGGCGAGCACGAATGGGACATTTGTAAACGGGAAGCGGATCAGCGGCCCGGCGACTCTCTACAATGGGGATGAGATCAGACTGGGCGAGACTATCGTGCTGCAGTTTACGGTCGATGATGCCCGATTCCAACGCGCAGATTGGGGGCAGCAGGTGGTTTCGACCGATGCGGAGACTATTGTCGAGGCTGAAGCAATAAACTGGTCGGCTGCGGCTGAACCGGCATCGCCAGTCGAGGATGAAGTGAAAGAACTGCCACAAGCTGCGGCAGCTTTTCCAGAACCAATTGGAAGACGCGGTAGAGCCCGGCGTTGGGTCTTGGGTTGTGGCTGTCTCTTTATAGTGCTCATATTTTTGTGCATGGCCACGATTTTCTTTCTGGATGCATACCAGCAAGGACGGCTGCTTTATTGTGGGCCGTTGCGACCGTTTTTTGAGATTTTATTGGGACCATTCGGCTTCGCTCCTATTTGTCCATAGGCCTTGAGGATGATGGAACATAAACCTAAGCTCCGCCCTCTCGACTTCCAACCTGTTTATTACCAAGGTCAGCAAATGTGGTATTTGCGCGATCCTTTGAACTTAACGGATCAGCAGCTTGTTTTCCCACCAGCAATGACGCCACTACTGGCGCTGCTGGATGGGGAGCATTCGGCGCAGCAAATACACGCTGGGTTCTGCAATCAGTTGGGCGAAGCAATCGACTTTAAGATCACTGCCGCGGCCTTGTCCCGTTTAGATGAAGCTTGTTTGTTGGAGAATGCGCGTTCAAGACAGGCAGCGGCACAGATTTTAGCTGAATATCGCGCCCAACCATACCGGAAACCGGCGTTGGCCGGTTACGGATACCCAGACGAAGCGCAGGAACTCACAGCTTATCTAGAGGGCTACAGACAGACCCGGAATGGTGATGGCGGCAGTAAGTGGCAGGGACGGGGGATTGTATCGCCACATATCGACTATGAGCGCGGGGGAGAAGTGTACGCGGAGGTATGGAACCAGGCGGCAAATGGGATAATTGACGCAGAGTTGGTTTTAATTTTTGGCACGGATCACAATGGGGGACCGGGCACCATTACCTTAACTAAACTACCCTATACCACCCCTTATGGCGTCCTTGAGACTGATCTGGAGCTGATATCAAAGCTGGAGAAGGCCATTGGAACAGAGGCTGCCTATGAAGAGGAACTGCACCACCGGCAGGAGCACTCCATTGAGCTTTCAGCGGTCTGGTTGGATCACATCGTGCGCCGAGAAGATAAGACTCCGCCACCGATGGTGCCTATCCTGATTGGTTCTTTTCATCATTTCGTCGTCAATGGTATGCATCCAAGAGATGATGCGCGGCTGACAGCTTTCCTGGAAACGCTGCGGCAGGAAACGGCGGGGAAACGAGTTGTGGCCGTCGCTTCTGTGGATCTTGCGCACGTTGGCCCCAACTTCGGGGATGCCTTTAATATGGATTTGCAGCGCAGAAAAGATCTTAAGCTGCAAGATGAGCTGTTGATGGCAGCGGCAACAGCTGGTGATGCAGAGAGATGGTATGAACGTATTGCCAATGTGAAAGATCGCAATCGCATATGCGGCTTTGCGCCTACTTATGTCATGCTGCGTTATTTGGAAGCTAGCAGTGGACGAAAGGTTGCCTACGAGCAGTGTGCGGCTGATGCAATGGATAACTCACTGGTATCCATCTGCGGGCTGTTGTTGGATTAGCTAGGACCTATTTTCCTCTTTACAGATTTGTCAATCAAATATTGGAAAAGAGTGTCATCGGTGTTGAACCGCTTGCTGACGCCCACCTGCCGACGGAACACGCTTGCGCTGGAAACGGCAAACCCTGGTAAAACCAATGAGGCCGGACGGGCGTCCGGCCTCAACAGTTAAGGATTTATCGTTTTCTGGGAATTCAAACGGCCGTGTTTCTTCCGACGTTATCGGTCGGATTCCGAGAAATTGATTGCTATCCTTCTTCTTCCAATTTGACCAGCAGACCAACTCGTTCGTTGAATGAATCAATCAAAGCGTCTAGTTCATCAACATGACCATGAATGTCGGTCCAGTAGTTGGGATCGTACCATTGGTCCTGAATCTCTTCGTAGGTTTTACCCTGCTGTTCAATCCAGGTGAAGTACTTGAGATTGTGGACGCGTTTGCGATCAGCGTAGGTGAGTTCCTGCATATTATCGGTGGACTCGCCCATCAAGTATTGATGGAAGACACCAGAGGCATCAAGCTCTGTGAAAACGCCTTCTTCCTCGGTCAGTTCGACCAGGCGACTCAAGTACATTTCCATGGAATCAGTGGCGACGGTGATGATGACATCGTCTCCGGTCATCTCGTAGTACTTGGCCGTTTTGATGGCAGCCAAGACATTGGCAATGCTAGAGATGCCCAAGAGCGGCAGGTCGGCAACGAGGCCGGCATCTACGCCTTGGCTCTTCAGGAATTCTTGTCCAACCGCTTCATTGAAGAGACGAATCAAGCCCATGGGACCAAAATCGTCGATGGCGGTGACAATGTCGGTATTGCCCACATTGTGAATCCAGGGCACGTGTTTGTCACCGATACCTTCGATGCGGTGGGCGCCAAAGCCATTGACGAGCAGCGTTGGGCACTGCAGCGCTTCGCTGGCCACAACTTTGCTGAGCGGGAACTGCTCTTTCATATAATCGCCGCAAGCGATGGTACCGCCGGAGCCGGTGTTGGAGACGGTGGCGCGGAAGCGATCACCCTCTTCCATAACCTCATCTAAGACTTGCATCATGGCCCGGCCCGTTACTTCGTAGTGCCAGAGATAGTTGCCGAACTCTTCGAACTGGTTGAAGATGACCAGATCTTCACCGGACTCGCGCAGTTCCCAGCATTTGTCGAAGATTTCCTTGACATTGCTTTCGGAACCAGGCGTCTTGATGGTCTCACCGGCGACGTTGGCCAACCAGTCGAAACGTTCCTGGCTCATGCCTTCGGGCAGGATAGCTATGGATTCGCAAGCAAGGAGATTGGAATCATAGGCGCCACCACGGCAGTAGTTGCCAGTGGAGGGCCAAACCGCTTTCTGGGTGGTGGGGTCGAATTGACCCGTCACCAGGCGGGGGACGAGACAGCCAAAGGCGGCGCCAACTTTGTGCGCACCTGTGGGGAACCATTTACCCAAAATGACAACGATTTTAGCATCAACGCCGGTCAGCTCTTTAGGAAGGACCATGTAGTTGACGCCACCAAATTTGCCGCCACTTTCCTTTGGCTCATTGTGCCAGGTGATGCGAAAGAGATTCAGAGGATTGAGATCCCACAAGCCCACATCTTCTAACTTGTCTTTGATTGCGTCGGGAATCAGACTGGGGTCGATCATCTGCTTAAATGTGGGGATGATAATGTTCTGTTCGCGGGCACGTTCGATGGCTCGTTCCAATTTGGCCTCGTCGTGAATGGTTAAGTCAATTAAATCGCTCATCATGTTTTTCCTTAAGGTTTATCAATAAACCTCTGAGATCAGGAAGACCTCAAAGGTTGGACATTACTTTTTTCAAATCTTCCAAATTAGGCGCTACGCGATTGGGCGTGGTGCCAACGAGTTCAACTGATTTCATGGCGCCAGCCACATCTTTGAGGCCATTGCCGGTGTTGAGGACGACTATGCGATCGTCAGCTGAGACGAGACCATCTGCAACGGCTTTCTCCAGCCCTGCGTAGGCAGCCGCGCCTGCCGGTTCAGCAAAAACACCGGTGCCCCGGGCCAGGACCGGGATTGCCTTTAATATCTTGTTGTCAGTGACACAGACATAGGCACCATTGGTTTCGTTGACGGCAGCCAAAGCCTTTATCCTGTCTCTCGGCAGTCCGGCACTGATGCTGTCCGCGGCGGTGATGCCAGAGACGGGGGCTTTGGTGAGCACGTCTTCGCCATCACGCCATGCTTCGTACATGAAGGCGCTGCCTTCGGCTTGCACACCGTAAATTCGCGGCATCGTGTCAATCCAGCCCAAGGACAACAGATCTTTTAAACCTTTGTGCAGGCCACCGATGATGCAGCCATCCCCAACACTGACGAAGATGGCGTCAGGCGCGTTCCAATCGAGCTGCTCGCAAATTTCGTAGGCGGCTGTTTTCTTGCCTTCGGTCATGTAGGGATTGTAGGCGGTATTTCGATTGTACCAGCCGTATTCGGCCGCTGCTTCCAAGCAAAGCTCGAAGGCATCATCGTAGGTGCCTTTGACAAGCATGACTGTGGAACCATAAACCAGGAGCTGAGCGATTTTGGCCGGGGGAGCAGCCTCAGGGACAAAGATGACATTGGGTTGTTCCATGCTGGCAGAGATGCCGCTTAGGGCAGCAGCGGCGTTACCAGTGCTGGCGGTGGTGATGATTTCAGCTCCTTTCTCGCGCGCTTTAACAACGGCGATGGCGCTGGCACGATCTTTGAAGGAGGCGGTGGGCAAACGGCCGTCATCCTTGACCCAGACATGGTTCAGGCCTAAGCCAGCAGCCAGGCGAGGGGCATGATAAAGCGGGGTCCACCCTATGGAAAGCGGCGGCAGTTCAGCGTCTGCTTCAATGGGCAAAAGCGGCTTGTAACGCCAAATAGTGTAGTCTTCGTTTTGGGCAAGACTTTCTGGGCTGATACGCGACCCAATGAGATCGTAATCATAGCGAACATCAACGATTCCGTCGTTGCCATGGTCGGGGCAAATATACTCAATTTCGTCTGTGGCATATTCTTTACCACAGATCAGACATTTCAGATGTTTTACGTGATCCATAATCACTGTCCTAGAAAACGGGTTTTTCCAAATAACCCGGTTTCGTATATAAACCGGCAGTGGGAGCGGAAAGATCTGCCAGGTTTTCGATAAGGCTATGCGGTAAAGTGAGTACCAGTTTCGCCGTTGAGCGCTCGCTCCAGATTCTCCGGATCGGTAATGATGGCTCGCTTGCCGCCACGCTCGAGGAAGTTGATGACGGCTTGAATCTTGGGCGCCATACTGCCTTTGGCGAAGTGAGTGCCTTCGGCCAGATATTGTTTGGCCTGGGCTAAGCTCATATTATCAACCCATTCTTCGTCAGCTTTGCCGAAGTTGAGGGCAACCTTTTCAACAGCCGTGCTGACGATGAATAATTCAGCCCCTATCTGGTTGGCCAATAAGGCTGAGGCGAAATCCTTGTCAATTACCGCTGCTACACCTTGCAGATTGCCAGTCTCGTCAGCGACTACGGGAATACCACCACCACCAACAGTAATGACAATAATACCGGCATCGATGAGGGCCTTGACCGCTTCTTCTTCAACAATCCGTTCGGGAAGAGGAGAGGCTACGACGCGACGCCAACCGCGACCAGCATCTTCGACGCAATCCCAGCCATCAACCTCGATGCGGTTCTTGGCCTGGGCTTCTTCCATAAAAGTGCCGATTGGCTTGGTTGGGTTTTGGAAAGCGGGATCATTTGCATTCACCTGTACCTGAGTAACAATAGTTGCTACGGGCTTACTGAGGCCCATATTCTTCAGGTGGTTCTGCAGCGTCTGCTGTAGTGAATAACCAATGGCGCCTTGTGAATCGGCTCCACAGACATCCAAAGGCACCTCATGCAGTTCGTGGGCCGCCAATTCAGAACGGCGCAAGATAAAGCCTACTTGAGGGCCATTCCCATGGGCAATAGCCACGGTCCAGCCGGAATTAATCATCTTTGCGATATGATCCGTGGTTTCATCAGCCGCATCATATTGATCTTGCACAGTCGCGTGTGCTTTATCCTTAATCAGCGAGTTTCCGCCAATGGCGATAACTGCAACTTTCTGAGTCATAGTGGAAATCTCCAAATCTAAATAGGAGCTGCGCAACACTTTGTGCGCAGCTCGTTAAGGTCTTACATTGTCAGAGCCATTACTGCCTTTTGGGCATGAAGACGATTTTCCGCTTCATCAAAGACGACAGAATGAGGTCCATCCAAGACGGAACTGGTTACTTCAATGTCGCGATCGGCGGGCAGCGGATGCATATAGATGACATCATCTTTGCCCAAGGCCATTAGATCGCCATTGGCAATCCAATTCTGGTACGAATCCTGTATGCGCTTGCCTTCTTCGGGATCATGGGTAGTCATCAGAGGACCCCATGATTTGGCATAAATGACATCGGCATCTTTACAAGCTTCTTGCATGTCATGGACGACCTCGAAACCGGTGTTGTACTTGCGCGCTTGTTCGCGAGCCTGGTCCATAATATCGGGCATCAAGCTAAATTCCGGCGGGTGGGCCAGAACAACGTCCATGCCGAACCGGGGCATCTGCAGAACGAGAGACTGGGGTACGGACATTGGCTTGAGATAAGAAGAAGCATATGCCCAAGAGACAACCATCTTCTTGCGGCGCAGGTTGCGACCTTTCTTCTCGATGATGGTCATAAGATCGGCCAAACATTGGTGGGGATGATAGATCTCACACTGCATATTCAATACGGGTACGCGGGATGCCTCAGCGACGTTGTTTAGGTAATTGTTGCCAATGCCCCAATCCACGTGGCGGATGGCGATACCGTCAAAATACCGGCCGAAGATCTCGCCTAACTCTTTCTCGGTATCCCCATGAGAGACCTGCGTCGTGCGGCTTTCGATGAAGGCTGCATGTCCGCCAAGCTGGGCCATGCCCGCTTCGAAGGAACCGCGGGTGCGGGTGCTGGAAAAGAAGAACAACATGGCCAAAACCTTGTCGCGCAGCGAAGCATGGGAAACACCCATGGCTCGTTTCATTTTCAAATCCCAGGCTAAATCCAATACGGTTTCAACCTCTTCCTTAGAAAAGTCGAGGTCGCTAATGAAATCACGTCCTTTAAATCCGGTCTGCATTTTAGAACTCCTGTTTAAGTAGGTTAATAGTTGGGGTAGTAGAGTAGTTAAATAGTCAAGTAGTCAAGCAGTCGAGAAGTCTACGCTGAGCGTTAGGACTACAAGAATACATGACTACAAGATGAATAGACTTATTATTCCATCTTGCCCAAGACGAGGGCTATCAGGGCCATGCGCATGACGACGCCATTGAAAGCTTCCTGCCAATAGCGGGACCAGCGGGTGATATCAACATTGGCGGGGATTTCATCCATGCGGGGCAGGGAGTGCAGCAAGATGGCGTCTGATTTTGCCTTGTTGACCAATAGGTCCTTGGTAATGCGATAGTTGGATGGAGTCAAGCTAACCTCTCCAGTACGCTCGTCACGGGACTTGGTGTAATCAGGTTGAACGACGGGCTCGACGAGGATAACGTCGGCGTCGGCAATAGCTTCTTCCACATGTTCCGCTTCTTTGTAGTTGAGTCCGTACTGATCGATGTCAGCTTTAAATTCTTCAGTAAGGGACATGTCGGGAGGGGAGACGAAAGTGATGGGGCAGTCAAACTGGGTCAGACCATGGGCGAGGGAATGCATCGTGCGCATACGCATATCGCCAACAGCAAGCCATTTCAGCCCGTCAATGCGCCCTTTTTCGCGCAGAACGGTGTAAAGGTCGGTCAGGATCTGGGTTGGATGCTCGCCCCAACCGTCGCCACCATTGATGATCGGCACGGAAGCCCATTTCGCTGCTTCATGGGGAGCCCCTTGTTGGAAATGGCGCATGACAATGACATCGCCATAGAACTCCAACATTTTCACGGTGTCCTTGATAGTCTCCTGATAGAAATCGCCGGCGCGGGTCATTTTCGCATCGGCAAAGCCTGTCACCTGCCCACCCAAACGAATCATTCCGGCTTCATGTGCCAGGCGGGTACGTGTAGATGGTTGGTAAAATGCGGTCACCAGAGTCTTCTCACGCAGCATATCGCTGTTGCGACGATTGCGCGCGATAGGCTCTAATTTTTCCGCGATCTCAAATACGCGAAAGAATTCTTGTCGTTCAAAATCCTTCAATGACAAAATGTCTCGACCTGCAAAGCTTCTCATGTTTTTCTCCTTGAAAAAATATTGACAGTTTGGATGGCGAAATAGGCCATCAATTTACAAATAGAAACAGCCTGACAGGGCCTTTTTTTTGACGCCAATTTGAGTGCGATCCGCTCGGATTTCTGCCAGGTTATTAAAGTAACAAATTACACGCCACGCCGGATCAACCGGAAGCGCAGCAAATCATCACGGAAATAGGAACGAGCCCATAGAATGGGTTCGTTTTCGTTGTCATAGCCAATTTCCTCAAGGGAAATTAGGGGTGTCCGTGCGGGGATGTTGAGCGTTTGAGCAAGTTTCTTAGTCGCCGAAACGGGTACGATTTCCGACAAATAGTAGTTGAGCCGGTGACTGCACTGCTGCTCAAGCAAGACGAACACCGGCAAACAGTAATCTTTATCAGAGAACTCTTGACCACAGATGCTCGTTGGAATGTGGTTTTCCATATAGATGATTGGCTGGGTGCCCTCGACAAACAGTTTTCTGATTACCGTAACTTTTTCATCTTCAGCTAAGTCTAGGGCAAGCCGAATGCTGCTCTCAGGCTCCTGCACGCCTACATCCAGCAGCTCTGTTGATGGCGTATAGCCATGAGCGCGAAGAATTTCTTCATAAGACCAGATCTCATCAAGGCGGGATCGGATTTGCAAGCCATGCTCGTTGACGAAGGTGCCAGCCCCCTGTTTACGGTAGACAACGCCCTCGTTTTCAAGACGGCTTAGGGCGTCACGGATGGTAGTCCGGCTAACGCCAAGTTCGCCGGCAAGATCGGATTCGGAGGGGACACGGCCGTCGTCATACTGTTCTGTCAGAATCTGCTCTTTGATATGAGCTTTGGCTTGGTCTGTAAGTGAAGGGCTGCGCTTTATCATGCTTCAAAATTAAATAAACGTCTGGTCGTATGGTTGTATGACAAATTTTAACAGAGAGTAATTTGGAATGCAAGTGAAAAATGGCGCAATCGAGGAAATTGGTATGTTTTGGTCAGAAGTCGACATTAGTAAAGGCGAAATGCTGCCGAATTGGCAAAGTGGTGAGGTTAAGATATTCGATTGTTTCGGGAAAATGGGTTACTTAGCTGGCAACAGTCAGCGGCTGTTCGTCAAAGGCCACCAGTTCTGCACGCAGGGCATCAATTTGGTCGGCGAGTGTACCCAGGACCCCATTAATAAATCGCGGGGCACTATCGGAGCCATATGTCTTGGCCAATTCAACAGCTTCATTGATTGCAACTTTAACTGGGGTTTCTTCGGAGGCGATAAACTCGAAAATGGCGATACGTAGGATATTGCGGTCGATGATAGCCATTTGTTCCAAGGGCCATTCTGGAGCATAACGGGCAATGAGAACATCCATACCCTCGATATATCTAAGGGTGCCTTGGACAAGTTGAGAAGCGAATTCAGCTCCAGAACTATCCATCTGATTGGCATCCAGCCGGCGCTGTAATATCTCCCCTGGAGGGTGCTGCGCAATATCATATTCGTAAAGAACTTCCAGGGTTACGCGACGAGCGCGGCGCCTTGTTTTCATATATAAAAGCTCAAAGTGACAAATTCCAGAAACCTATCTTCTCATCTCGAGCACCGACCGGCCATCTACCGGTCAATGACCAAGGTTCTGGTAGTTCAAAACCGCTTATCCCTGATTGTAAATAACGTCCTCAACATGCACATTGACGGAATCAACGGGGATTCCTACCAATGTATCAATCGACTCGATGACGGCCGATTGCACCTGCCGGCTCGTTTCGATTACGCTTGCATGTGGCTCCATTATAACGTAAATTCCAAATCTTACCTGATTTTCACTTAAATCAAGCAGGACGCCATCCTGGCGCGTGGCGCGACGAAACTTGCGCACCGTCTGCGGGGGAATGGTAGCCATACGGGAAACGCCATCCACACGTAGTACGGCAAAATGGGCGATAGTTGCTAAAACCTCTGGAGCAACTTCAATCCGGCCGATGCTTTCTTTTTCTTCGCTCATAGTTAAATCCTTAGATGGCAATTCCACCATCTACTTGAATGACCTCACCGGTGATATAAGAAGCTTTGTCGGAGGCCAAGAAAGTGACTACGTTGGCTATTTCCTGCTGTTCCCCCCAACGACCCAAGGGAATGAACTCTAGTGCCTTTTGCACCAGATCTTCGCGCAAGCCGGAGGTGAGATCGGTAAGCACAAAGCCAGGGGCAACGACATTAACAGTTATATTGCGCGAGCCTAATTCTTTAGCCAGAGACTTGCTGAAGCCAATGATCCCAGCTTTTGAAGCTGCATAATTAGCCTGTCCAGGCTGGCCTACAATTCCAGAAACGGAGGATATGTTTATAATCCGCCCCCCCTTCTTACGACGTACCATGGGCCGTGCTGCAGCCTTACAGCAGTTGAAAACGCTTTTTAGATTGGTGTCGATTACAGTATCCCACTGGGCTTCCTTCATCATCAGCAGTAGCGTATCACGCGTCGTGCCGGCGTTGTTAACCAGAATATCGATCCGGCCAAAGGCAGCCATGGTGCTCTTGATCAACTGCTGGGAGGCCTCAAAATCGCTGACGTCTGCCTGAAAGGCGACGGCCGTGCCTCCGGCTTGTTTAATGCCTGCCACGACCTCTTCAGCGGCAGCAGCGCTGGCGATGTAATTTATAACGACTGTCGCGCCTTGGGCAGCGAGGTCTTCAGCAATAGCTCGCCCAATACCTCTGGACGCTCCGGTGACAATGGCAATCTTTCCTTCTAGCAACAATTGATTTCTCCCAACAAATTCCGATTCATTGTCAAGCTTTTGAAAAGGACAATAAGGAAACCCTGTCCGCCTTGTAGTTTACAGGTCAGCAGGCACGTGATCAAGATCAAATTCAATGCGGGTCGACTTGCGATCAATACGCTTCATCAAACCCAAGAGCACTTTGCCAGGCCCGATCTCGACATAAGCCCCAACCCCCTGCCCCTGCAGATATTGCATTGACCCTGTCCAGGCTACTGGCGAAGTGAGTTGGTCCTTTAATTCTTGTCTAACCTCCGCTGTGGTGCTTAAGGGTAAGGCTGACACGTTGCCTATGACGGGTATTTGCGGCGTTTGAAATAGTGTGTCATCCACGGCCTTACCAAAGGTCTGTGAAGCAGAAGCCATTAGACCAGAATGAGCTGCGATGGTTATGGGCAGACGTACGACTTTGCGAGCGCCAGACTCTTTTGCCATTTCCATTGCTTTCAGCAAAGCGTGTTCATCCCCAGAGATAACAATTTGTCCAGGGCAGTTATCATTTGCTAGCTGAACGGGCTGGCCAATCTCCTGGCTCGCAGCGGCACATAACTGCTGTACTGTCCCAACATCCAGGGCGAGGACGGCAGCCATACCTCCAGGCTCGCTTTCACCAGCCGCTTTCATCAACCGACCACGCTCGCGAACGAGGGTCAGCCCAGCGGCAAATGAGAGAGATCCAGCGGCAACAAGGGCAGAAAGTTCACCAAGACTGTGACCAGCCATGAATTTGGGTTTGGGCCAGCCTCTTTCAATGGCAGCGCGCCAATGGGCCAGACTGGCAATGAATAGTGCGGGCTGCTGGTTAACGGTATCGGTAAGCTGCTCCTGCGGACCATTGAAAATTAGATCAGAGAATCTACGGCCAAAAAGAGCGTCAGCTTCGTCAAAGGTATCCCGGGCTGCTGGCGATTTTTGAAATGCCTCTTTACCCATGCCTACTTCTTGGGAACCCTGTCCGGGAAAAAGATAAGCTACATTCATTAAGGAATTCTCCACGCAGTGGATTATGATTCTTGGCTGCTATTAACGGCCTCTAAGATCCCTGCCCGAACGGGAAATGCAGATGGGATAAATAAAAAAAGGGCCGTTAAAAACGGCCCCGGTTGATAATCTAAGATCTAGTCCTCGTAACCCGGCAGGATCTGGCGCCCCCTGTAGGTCCCACAACTAAGGCACATACGGTGCGGGCGGCGCATTTCGCCACATTCAGGGCAAGCTACAAGATGAATCTTGGCCAGTGCGTGATGCGCACGACGACGGCCACGGCGTGATTTGGAAATTCTTCGTTTTGGAACAGCACCCATTGCAATAATCCTCTCTTATCAATCTTTTACCCGTGGCAACCGCGACAATAGCCTATGCTATCCCATTCATGCGCTGCGGGTCAATTCTATCTAAATGTTTCCAGCGTCAAACCAAAAAATATGCGGCGATTAGGCCGCAACTCATTAATTATAGCCAGGGGTTGCTTGGTGTCAAGAAATATTAGTTTCTGCTGTGATAAAAACAGTGGTAACCTGCCACGGTACCTGCTTCTCTAATAAGGCGCGCCGGAAAAGCACTTCAACGCGCGTGATCTCGCGGGATGTTAGCCCATCTTCTTGAAGACGCTGGCTGTACCCGGGGCGAGACTGAGAATCGTTGCGGGACTCGAACCAACGTCCAAGCTGTGCGGTAGAAATATGGCGCTGTTCAATGATAGTATCTAGCTTTATTTGTATGTCTTTGAAGCCTGCAGATTCGTAGCCCGATTTAAGATCTCTTTCGTCCCAGTTCACCAGGGGATCGGCACTGTCTTTGTAAATCGTTTCCTCAGCAGCACGCACTTTGTCTTGCAGCTTCTCTGCCCCTGACCAGTCAACCAGATCATATAGACGCTGGGTATGGTGCGGAATTATCTGCGCAAAGCAGAGCCGCCCGCCCGGCAAGAGTCTTTGGTGCATTTGCTCAGCAATCTCCGCCAAGGCCGGCATGCGATGGGTGAATGGATTACGGCCGATAATACGGTCAAACTGCAACGTTTCTTCGCCACGGAGCTGGAGGAGATATTCCAGTTCCTCAATTTCGCCAATCAGTATCACGGGTCGTTCAGGTTCTGCGAAACGCTGGGCCATCTGGCGCAAAGCGTCTCCCTCAGTAGAGCCGGCTGTCATGGAATAGACGCCACCCTCCGGGGTCTGCCGTACCGCTTCCCAAGTCAACAAACCACTGCCGGCATTGAGATCGAGCAGCAAATGGTGACGCTGCACTTTAGCCAAAGCAAAAATTCGTTCGCGATATGCGGCGAGGTTGCGTCCCGTATTGGATATAGTCCGCTGCAGCCAGGCCTCGCGAGCACGGTCTTTGGGGCTGGTAGTCAGCACCTCGGGCGGCGCTTCAATGCCCCCATCAACCATAGCCGCCAACTGCGCTTCTCGCCGGCGAGCGACTTGTTGTTGAATCTCTTTTTCGTAGCCGATTTCACCTGGCTGGTAGAAAACCTTACCCTGTAAGGCATCTGGAAGATACTGCTGAGCAACCCAATGGTCCCGGTAAGCGTGGGGATAAAGGTACCCTTGTCCGTGGCCAAAGCCTTCACCGTCACGGCTAGCATCGCGCAGATGATTGGGCACTTCCGTTTCGCGCTCCTTTTCGACTGTCTCCAAGGCGTCGAAAAAAGCAAAAGCGGAATTGGATTTAGGGGCGGTGGCCAGGTAGATGGCGGCCTGGGCCAATGGAAAGCGACCTTCAGGCATGCCGATTCGTTCGAAGGCGTTCCAGCAGCCGGTTACCACTGTGATGGCCTGGGGATCGGCCATGCCGACATCTTCACCGGCAAATATCGTCATTCGGCGGAAGATAAAGCGGGGATCTTCCCCAGCGTAGACCATCTTAGCCATCCAATAGAGCGCGGCATCAGGGTCGGACCCGCGCAAACTTTTAATGAAGGCGGAGATGGTATCGTAGTGAACGTCTCCTTCTTTATCGTAAAGGACGGCCCGGCGCTGGATGGACTCCTCAGCAACGACAAGGTCGATTTCGATGAGGCCATTATTCTCAGCGGCGGGAGTGGTCTCCACCGCCAATTCGAGAGCGTTGAGGACACCGCGTGCATCTCCATTAGCGACATCGACGAGGTGATCGAGGGCATCATCATGCAGGTTGACCAGCAGCCGGCCGTAGCCCCGTTCCTCGTCAGCTAAGGCCTGCCGGCCCACCTGACGCAGATCTTCAAGGGTCAGTGGCTTCAACTGAAAAATGCGGCTACGACTGACGAGCGCTTTGTTTACCTCAAAATAGGGGTTTTCGGTCGTGGCACCGATGAGAATGATGGTTCCATTTTCTACATGCGGCAAAAGAGCATCCTGCTGGGCTTTGTTCCAGCGGTGGACTTCGTCGACAAAGAGGGTTGTACGCTGGCCATGAAGATGGCGGCGCTCTTTTGCTGTGGCGATGGCCTCGCGGATCTGCTTCACCCCGGAAAGAACAGCGTTGATGGTGATGAAGAAGCTCTCGGTGGAATTGGCGATGACCATGGCCAGGGTCGTTTTACCGGTGCCCGGTGGGCCATAGAATATCAGAGAAGATAGTTGGTCTGCCTGAATGGCGCGGCGTAAAAGGCGACCGTGACCAACTATGTGTTCCTGGCCAACGAATTCATCCAATGTTCGCGGCCGCATGCGGTTGGCCAGCGGGGATTCTTCTTCTATTTGGGATTTACGGCCGTAAGCGAAGAGGTCCATGAAGGATTAGAGTTGAAAACCGCCTTTGTAGGGAACGAACTTGTAGTCAAATTCGGTTACATATGCTTCAAGCTGTTCATTGAGAGAACCCCACTCATCGCTGGTGAGCAAGGTGCGCATGGTGTCCTCATCGCTGCATACAAAGCCAATCAAACGATTTGGCGCATCACCGTAGGCAGTGTGCCACGCTTCACTCATTTGAAAGCCCAAAGATTGCAGG
Source organism: uncultured Chloroflexia bacterium (assembly GCA_963807975.1). Classification (GTDB taxonomy): domain Bacteria; phylum Chloroflexota; class Anaerolineae; order Promineifilales; family Promineifilaceae; genus JAACFF01. The sequence goes on from CAWEDV010000001.1 coordinate 1,267,890, forward strand.
GTCGGCAGGTAGCTGCCCATGACAAATTTATAGTATTCTTGCTGGTTTTCTGCTCTTACGTCATAGCTAAGCAGAAGTTTTAATCCGGTTGGTTCGTCCATAATGATCCCATCCCAATTCGCTCTCTGTAACAATGGCGAGCGCCTAATTCATTATACGATCAATTCGTCCAGCCTGCTTTCAAAGCAGGCGTTTCTAATAACAATACGTGCATAACCGGCGAATGGTTCCACACTGGTAATTCATGAGTGCTGAAAGTAATCACATACATCTTGCAGCGGGCAAATAGTGCAGCGTGGATTCCTGGCCACACATATTTCCCGCCCAAAACGAATCAGATTAATGTGCATGGGATAAAACTGAGCAGGATCGCCCATTTCTTCGAGGATATCATGGGCTTTATCGGCCGAGACGCGGGGGCCTAACAAGCCCAGACGCTTGGTGATACGATGTACATGGGTATCAACAGGGAAAGCAGGCCTATTGAAGGTGAACAGGAGAATAATGGCCGCTGTTTTGGGACCAACCCCTTTGAGTTGGGTCAACCATTCTTTGGCATCTTCCAGAGGCATTTCTTCGAGGAAATCGAGCTCGATGACGCCTCGCTGCTCATAAATAGTTCGTAAGGCGGCCTGGATGCGCGGTCCTTTTTGGTTGGCAAGACCCGCAGGGCGGATGGTCTCAACCACTTCCTCTTGGGGCGCTTCCATCACCGATTGCCAATCGGGAAAGCGGCTGGTGAGTGCGGTGAAACCACGATCGCGATTGGTGTCAGATGTGGACTGCGAAAGGATGGTACAGACCAGCTCATCAACCGGGGGTAGATACTGCTTCCAAACGGGACGGCCGTAGAGCTTTTCCAATTTGTCAAATAGAGTTTCATATTTGTGAGACAAGGTCGCCTGACGTTCTTTTTCAGTTGATGTGGGGGTCATAGTTCTGATTATTATCCCAGAACCTCCAAGTTTCCGGGAGAATGTGAGTTTAGGTCTGAGCGCGTTGGCGGCGGGAATTAAGACGTTCCTCAAGAGATTCGATGACGGCCGCACGTTCTGATTCGGAAAAGCGCAGAACTTCAAAGACAACATGATCTAGGCCACGACGCTCGGGCTGAGTGAAGTCAAGCTCTCCGTTAAGAAATGGGCGTTCCGCCAGGCGCAAAAAGGCTTGCTCCAAGGCCTGCAGTTGGTCGCTGTTCATCCGTCGGGGATCGGGCAGCCGCACTTCGTCCAGCTCATAGGCAGCCAGCCATAATAATCCTTTGCCAAGGTTAACCCGACCTTGCAGTTCAACTTGCAGCGCAAACCAGGCGCTGTTAAATAGGGCGGCAGCAGCCAGGAGAGGAACGTTACGGGCAGGCTGAATGCTATAGAGCTGCTGGTCAATGGCGGAATCTGCATCCAGAACGGGGGCCAGATGACGATGCCAGATTCCCTTAGGCAATACAAGGGGAACGGGGGGCTGAGGGGGCAGGATATACCAAGTTTCGCGAGCAAGGCAGGTCTGCCTTTGATGGAATCCTTGCCCTTCGCCCCAAGCGATATACTTCTCAGCAGCCGTGCCGCTCAGGTTCTCATCGGAGGGGATGAGCAGCACTTCCTGGTGGAAATCACGCCTATCGAGATGCAGACGATCGATGCCGCGAAGTGATTTCAGTAGTGGGCGGCGAAAGCGATCTTCTAGCGACCACTGCTGAACGGTCTCCTGATCGAGGTAAAAGAATTCATTGGCGCCGGTGGTATAGCCACGCTGGACGGATGCCCACCTGCTAATTGGGATCAGGTCAAGATGATCTCGGTGATGACGGTAAACAGTCGGCGCGCGAAGCGCCATGCCCCATTTGTTTTCAGCCCGAAATTCCTTCTGTTGTTCGACATGAACGGCGAAATCGGCGGAAGTAAAGGGGCGAACATGTTTAAACTGTGAAATCAGATCTTCGACGGCCAAATAGCGGCGCCGCTGGTCAATCTCAAAGGGTATGAGCTTACTGAGTGGCTTTTTTATCCTAATAAGGCGAATAGGGTTGGCAGTGCGCCGGACCATTACTCCGCATTTCTCCAGGATTATTAAGCAGGTATTGACCTGAGCAGATGGGAACCAGCGTTCGACCGAGGATTCAACGATGGCCAAAATGCGAAAATGGTCGAGCAAGAACTGCTTCAGTTCGGCACCATAGGCAACGTCCAGCCAGCCATTAGGTACCACGAAACCGAGACGCCCACCTTCACGGAGGAATCGTTCGCTGTGCAGCAAGAAATAGGCATGGAGTCCGGAACGGCCGCTCAGAGAAACAGCCAGCTTGCGCGAAATAAGGGGCAGCTTTTCTTGGGCTGGAGATTCTTCTGCCCACCCAAACATGGGCAGTTGCCGCGGTGTCTGGGGGTCTAATTCGCCGATCCATTGGGAACGGGTGAAGGGAGGATTGCCAACGATAACATCTGCAGCGGGAACGGCCGCGGGATGCAAGGAAAGAAAGTTTTGATTGATGATTTTTGCTGCGGGCAGTTTTTTTCTTGCTTCGGTAAAGGCTTCGGGATCGAGTTCAACACCCGTAAGGGCATCGTTCTGAATATCCGAGGGTGAGGCGGCAAGCCAATCAAGCCAGCTGGCCGCGCGGCTGAGTAAAAAGCCCTGGCCACAGCCGGGATCTAAGATCCTTTCCGTGGGCCGCCGCAGGCAAAAACCCATGATCAGGTCGGCTACATTTAGTGGTGTTTCAAACTGGCCCAGAGTCTGTTTTTTATCGGCCATCGTCAGTTCTAAATTGGAAACAAGACGATACAAGTACAGTATCGTATAATATCGATGGGAACCTAATGCATCATATCGGATCGCCCATAAAAAGCCAAATGCCAACACTTAGCAACACCAAGTTTCTACGAACTTTTCCAGATGCTGTCTTAACACATCTTCCAACCACTCTGCAATCGATCCAGGTACGCCAGCCTTTCCCCTGGCTGGTTCAGTTTCATTACGGCGAGCCGCGACTACATTATGAGCTATCCAAGGTCCGCAGCAGCGGTGGCTGGGAAGTGGGATTCCACTGTGAGGCCAGAGACAAGAGATTGAACCGGTTCTTGTTGGATGGCTTCCGGCGAAATCTTTTTGAAATCAAGGATGCGCTTGGAGAGGGTATTGAAGCCGAGATGTGGGACCGGGGTTGGACGAAAATTTACGAGGTACAGCCAGCGGAGGCGTTAACAGCCGATTTCCAAGCCCGATTGGGCCAACGATTGGCGTCGATAATTATCTGCCTTCATCCGATTTATGTTGATCTGCGCGGCGCCGTGGCACAGGTTCACCGGTAAAATGCAGCAAGAAGTGAGCTGTTAGCTGCTTGCAGTGATCAGTGCTGCGCGTTAGGCAAGGGCGAATTCGGCGGAAAGGCCCATGCCGGTCATCATATTATCAATTTCGTCACGATAGATAGGATTCATGAGGATGATGACATCGGGTTTATAGCAAGCTAGAAAATCTGGAGTGACGATTTCCTGCCCGCTGCCAACGACAAACATACCGCTCTTGCGCGGATTTATGTCCACGATATAACCGATTTGATCCTGGGTATTGAGCACGTTAAGGAAGGTAACCCCTTTTGAACCGGCCCCCCAGGCAACCACCTTCTTTCCCTGTGCCGCCCAATTCTTGAGTGACTGCTGCCAGAAATCAACCTTCTCTCTAAACTCCCGGGCAAATGTCGCCACTTGAACCTTGGTTTGCTCTACACCTGGATCAGCAGGAACACTGCCGCTCTCCCCAGATCCCGGGAGTGCTTCAATGGTCAGAAATTGGCCAGCAAAGGTCTCGTTGGTTTGCTGCACCTCAAACCCTGAACGACGAAATAGAGCAGATAAGGAATGAGATGTGTAATAGCCGCAGTGTTCATAAATAATGTCCCAAATGGCCAGCTCACGCAGCGTGTAGCCCATGTTGGGCAGTTCGAAAAAGACAAGCGTCTCTTGATCCTGGCCAATACCCTCACGAATAGTGCGCATGAATTCCAACGGCTGTTCAATATGCTCAAGGACGTGGCGGGTCATGATCATATCCGGAGTGGAATCGAGATACTTTCGCCACTTGAAATCCTGGATGAGGGTCAACCGCGTATCTAATTGGTCCGCTTCACTGGGAACATAAGCTGCATCAAAGCCCCAACCATGATTTTGGCCCAGATCACAAAGCAAGCGTAAGAAATCGCCCTGCCCCGCGCCAATATCGACCAATACTTTATGGTTCAAACCGTGGCGGTCAACTAGATCCTGCGCCAGACCCTCGGCATAGCTTTGGAAGCGGGGTGAAAAATGGAGCGAGTTTTCATAGGCTTGGGTATATTCCATTAGCGATGAATCGAAGGCGGTATTGAAGATATGGCCACAGGTGAAGCAGAACCCCAGAACAATATCTCCTTTGACTGCAGATCGGGCCGACTCACGATCAGGCCAGAGGAGATTGCAGTGAACAGGAACGTGCTCAATCGTGATAAAAACTTCGGCTTCTTTTGCTGTACATACCGGGCAGTGCATTTATTACTCCTAGATTAATTTAAGTTTACTTTCAACCTTCTTCGTAATTATCATTATAGGAGAAAGATGATTCGAATTCCTTTTTTAGTGCATCAATTGTAGCGTATTCCAGAAATCGACGCGCCTTGTATGAGGAACATCTTCTTACTTTGACCGTAGCGAATTTGAATCTCCCATAAGGCAAATTGGGAGTCATTCGGAAACAGAGGATAACTATTTTGAAAAGGGCAATACTATTAGTCTTTGCGGTATTAATCAGCGCTTTTTTGTGGTTGCAATCGTCTACCATGCCGCAGATAACGGCCGAAGCCGGCACGACTTCCAGTACATCAGACATAAGCTGGACCCATCTATCGAGCGAATACGGGGATTTACCGGTGCCATCAGTCAGCACACAGCAAACATCGGCGCTCATTGTCGATCTTGACGAGGATGACATCAATGACTTTGTTATTGCTGCCAGGCGTAATCCTGGACCAGCCTTGATTTGGTACCGGCGGCTCAATGATGGCTGGGACAGATATGTTATCGATGACTCAAGCATGCGCATTGAAGCGGGGGGCACCTATACAGACATCGACGATGATGGTGACCTGGACATTGTCATGGGCGGAGACAGCGGTGTTAACCAGATCTGGTGGTGGGAAAACCCCTATCCTAACTTCAATCCAAATGCAAACTGGACGCGCAGATTGATCAAGAATTCTGGTGACACTAAACATCATGACCAGATATTTGGTGATTTCGATGATGATGAGAGAGATGAACTGGTCTATTGGAATCAAGCGGCCAAGAAATTGTTTTTGGCTGAAATCCCTGCTGATCCACGTTCTTCTGGAACCTGGCCGGCTACCGCTATCTATACCTGGAGTTATCAAGATGAGCACGAGGGCCTGGCCAAGGCAGATATTGATGGGGATGGCCTGGACGATGTCGTTGGCGGCGGGCGTTGGTTTAAGTACAACGGGGGCACAGACTTCACTGCTAATATTATTGACAACGACCAAACGTTCACGCGGGCGGCTGCCGGACAGCTAAAGGAAGGGGGACGTCCGGAGGTGGTATTTGTCGTCGGCGACGGTATTGGCCCGCTAAAGTGGTATGAATGGGACGGCAGCAGCTGGATTGGCCATGAGCTGCTCAATCATGATGTTGATCATGGCCACAGCCTACAGGTTAAGGATATCAACGGGGATGGGCATCAGGATATATTTGTGGGCGAGATGCGAGTTGACAGCGAGAATCCTGATGCCACGATCTGGATCTTTTATGGGGATGGACAGGGCAACTTTACAACCTCCATTGTATCCACCGGAATTGGATCCCATGAATCCAAAGTGGGCGACCTGGATGGAGATGGCGATATCGATATCCTGGGAAAACCGTATAACTGGGACACACCACGGGTTGATATTTGGTTAAGCGATCTGGCCTGCATTCCCTCCCTGGATACGTGGGAAAGGCATGTTATTGACAGTGACAAGCCATGGCGGGCGGTACTTATAGAATCGGCCGACTTGGACGGCGACAGCTTTGAAGATGTGATAACCGGCGGCTGGTGGTACAAAAATCCTGGTACACCGGGCAGCACCTGGGTGCGAAACGATATCGGTAGCCCGCTTAGTAATATGGCGACTGTCTATGATTTTGATGGGGATGGCGACCTAGACATCCTGGGTACCGAAGGACAAGGTTCAGAGGCAAATCCGAACTTCGTGTGGGCTAGAAACAATGGCTCAGGTAGTTTCACTATTCTGAACAATATCGATCCCGGAGTGGGTGATTTTCTGCAGGGGGTCGCGGCAGCTTCATTTGGCGGCGCCAATCAGGAAGTCGCTCTGTCCTGGCACAGATCAGGTAGAGGTGTACAGGCGCTTTCTATCCCCAATGACCCATCTAACCAAACCTGGGCCTGGCGAGAGATTTCGACCAGCACTCAGCAAGAAGATCTGAGCCAGGGGGATATCGACCGTGATGGAGACCTCGATCTGCTTCTAGGGACGCAATGGCTGCGCAATAACACCGATGGCAATCCCGATTGGGGGGATGGAGCACGAAGGTATCGTCTGCCGTTCAGCATCGAGGCCAACGGGTATGAGCGTGAGGACAAACCAGCGGAGATCACGGTGAATTTCACAACGCTGCTCAGCAATCTGGGCCAAAACGGAGTGCTCGATCTGAATTCTTTGCGCGTCTTTGAGGTCATTGAGAGTGGGCAGATAGTTGACAATGCGGTCCCGTTCCAATTTGATCCATTTTCTGATTTTAATGCCAGCAGCAATGCCGCGGGAAATCTGATCATTATCTTGGAAGACCAGACGCTGGAAAATGCCGAACGTCGCTACCAGCTTTATTTTGATACCGAGGACAATGGTCCATTTACGCCGGTCGTTATCCCTGACCGTGTAACGACAACGGATGGTGTACAAGATGCGGGTCAAGAAAGCATCCGAGTCGAGACAGGCGAAGGCACCTATTTCTATCACAAGGATGGGGGCGGATTTTCCAGCCTTGACGATGCGCAGGGCAATGATTGGATCAATCACAGTACTGCTACTGGGTCGGAAGGGCTGTATCGTGGTATACCAAACATGGTGCATCCCAATGATGGCGGCTATTTCCATCCCGGGCCAGGCAGTATCGTGAGCGACTTGACTGCTCAGGGTCCATTGAAAACAACGATCTTCTCCAAAACTCCCGATGATTTATGGGAGGTCAAGTGGGAGATTTATGCGCAATATGCCCAGATGACCGTGCTGAAGGCAGACGCAAATTACTGGTTCCTATATGAAGGGACACCAGGTGGCGATTTGGATTTTGACGCCGACCTGGTGGTGCGTTCTGATGGAACAGAAACAACGGCGTCAGAAAGCTGGACGGGAGCAGTAGAACCAGAAGAATGGCTTTTTTTCGCCGATCCAAACATAGGGCGATCGCTATACCTGGTGCATCATGAGAATGATGACCTGGTGGACTCATACTGGCTCATGAATAATTTGATGACTGTCTTAGGGTTTGGGCGTGACGCGAATGCTCGACATTTGAGCGGCAGCCATCATTTCACAATGGGTCTAACAGACAATGTGGATCATGCTGCAGTGGGGCAACAGGTCAACAACGCTTACCAGCCGTTGACTATCAGCTTGGGAGCAGCGGAATCGTCAGGACTGCCGCAAAACTCAGGTCCTTGGCAATCTTTTACGCTGTCTAATAACAGCGGCGATCCGGATCGGAATGAGCTGGCTGACGTTAATGATGACGGCCGTTTGGACGCCATCGTCGGTTATGAAGCGATCAGCAATCCAGGATTATTGGCCTGGTACGAAGCGCCAGCAAACGCTACAAACCTTTGGACCGAGCATGAGATTGGGACCGTAACGGGACCCATGAGCGTGGATGTGGCCGACATGGATGGGGATGGAGATCAGGATGTGGTCGTCGGCGAGCACAATACGAAAAATCCTGAAACAGCCAAGCTATATGTCTTTGAGAATCTTGATGGGCAAGGTGAAAGCTGGGCCAGGCATGAGGTTTTCCTTGGAGACGAACATCATGACGGTGCCCAAACTGTAGATATTGACAATGATGGTGATTTAGACATTATTTCCATTGGCTGGACGCACGGTCGGGTTGTCGTCTACGAGAACAAATCTGCCTGCAGTGGTACGCCTCCCCCACAAGCTACAGCGACCCCCACAGCGTCCACGCCAACAGCAACTTCGAGTGCTCAAACGGCTACATCCGAGGCACCAACTGCGACATCCAGCGCTCCAACAGCCACGCCGACAGACTCGGATCCTTCCTCATGTGACCCATCCCCGGGCAACCTTCTCGTTAATCCTGGCTTTGAATCGGGCACAGCGGATTGGACCTTCAGCACGAGGGGCACGGCAGGCTTCGCTACGAGCGGGCCCGCCTTCCAGTGTACAGCCGCAGCAAGAATTAACATCAACAAGACCGGCAAAGCTACCCAGCTATTTCAAACAGGCTTCTTGTTGAAAGAAAATGCCCAATACCGCTTGAGCTTCGCGGCTTTCTCAAGCACGGGCAATGACCTTGAAGTAGATCTACATAAGCATAAGAAGCCCTATACGATGTATGGACTCGACGGAGAAGTATTTGATCTGTCCCAAGGGTGGCAAACATTCTCCACCGAGTTCACGGCCTCAGGCTTCTCTGGCGCAACCAACGATACACGTTTTAGATTCTGGTTCTCTGGACATTCTGCGAATGGGGATGTGTACTGGATTGACGACGTGATGTTAGAGGAAATCAATGGTTCAGCCACGGATACGCCGCAGCCAACTGCTATCCAGACTGCAACGCCCCAGTTTACGTCTACCCCAACCCAGACAGCAGGATACACATCAACTCCGACAGCCACCGCCGAAGCAACGGATACACCAGTTCCACCCACGGCAACCAATACGGCTGAACCAGGGCCAACATATACGCCAACAGCAACACAAACGCCGACCGCAACGTCAACTCCCGACGATCCAAATTCTTGTACGCCAGATCCGGCCAACGTATTATCCAATCCTGGCTTCGAATCGGGTTCGTCAGACTGGCTTTTTTACGCCAACAGCCAGGCAGAATTTGAGGTCAGTTCGCCAGCCTACCAATGCGAAAAAGCGGCGCGGATTACGTTCAATTCTACCGGCAGTAATATGCAACTTTATCAAAAAAGCTTCGTGTTAAAGGCCAATACGACCTACCAGCTCAGCTTTGCAGCCAGCTCTAGCTCGGGTAACAACCTAAAGGTTTATCTTCATAAACATGGGAAACCGTATACGAACTATGGGATTAACGGCGAACTGTTCGACCTAGCGCAAGATTGGCAGACATATTCAACGGAATTCACAACAACCAATTTCACGGGGACAACGGATGACACACGTTTGCGGTTTTGGTTTGTTAATCTGGCCAAGAGCGGAGATGTTTACCAAATTGACGACGTTGTGCTGGAGGAAATTGGTCTTGCCAGTACAACGTCCCTCGATAACAGCGAGGGAAGCGTGATCCTGGAACTTGTCAGCGAAGTATGGCGGGCATTATTGACCGAGTAGCGTGTCTCAATGCGGGAAACTGGAGCGCAGACCAGCACTAGAAGAACGTTTCTGCGCACCACTTTTGGCGAAATGCAGTTATCTCAGCGGGTGTGTAGAAATGGTTCATGAAATTTGAGTCGTAGAGCCTATCAGCGTATGCTAGGGGGAGCGTGATTTCTTGCTTGAACTCGCGGTAGAGATCGGCATACCATTTATCGGCAGCTTCATTGGCGCGTTCTAGTTTGAAATCTGCAATCCCTAGGAAATCACCAAAGGCATCATGTGCACAGTCGCGCAGTTTCTCCAGCTTTAGAAGTAGCAAGTTGGCCTGTTCACCCCGGTATATTTTATAACCCTGCTCCTTGGGAAAGTTTGAAGCAAACACGTCAATACCAAATAAGGGTTCCATTTCCAGGTCGAACCAGGTCAGTGGGACCTCATGTGGGTAGACATCCATGTAGCGCTGGTAGAGGTTTTGCAGGTAGTCACCACTTCGAGCACGGGACATAGCCTGAAGCTCTTGGGGCCACCAAAGATAGTTATGGAAGTAACCTGAGAGATTGGTGGCAATGGGATCACGAACCAGGGTGATGACATTGGACTTGTGATGATCGAGATAGCCGTCTTGCAGCATCTGGCCGACGACCCGGCTAAACATGAGGAAGCTTTTTGTCCTTGGTGTCAGATTTCCAAAACCGCCCTGCCCTTCCATTTCCAAATTCTCAACAAATGCCCGGCCTTCTGGGGACAAAAAATGGGTTTGAATGATCTTGGCCCGTTGATCATAGCCTATGGCACGTAAAGATGTAGCAACAGCCGTCGAACCCACTTTCCCCATTTGATGAATAAAAAGAATATCCAAGCCCTGCTGTCCAGCCTGGCGCAGATTGCGCTTGGCGCGCCTGGTATAGTAGCGCTCCTCGCCCACCACTTGCGTAAGCAGCTTCTTTGCGGCTTGCTTAATCATTTTCCAGACCCAGCAATGCAAAGGATTCATCGATCATGATCAGCTGAGGTTCAAGACCCAGGCTAAGCAGATCATCCTCAATTTCGTCTCGATAGACAGGGTTCATAACAATGACGACATCAGGTTCGTAATCGCGTAGGAAATCAGGTCCGACAATCTCATGGCCGGTGCCGGCCATGAAGGTGCCATGCTTATGGGGGTTGATATCGACGGCATACGCAATTTCAGAGGTGACTTTGAGCGTGGTCAAGAAAGCAACGCCCTTGGAACCTGAGCCCCAAATGACTATTTTTTTGGCTTTGGCTTGCAGTGCAAACAGGAGTTTACGCCATTCTTGCAACCTGATGCGCACTGTGTCCGAGAAGGAGTCTACCAGGGCCAAGGTCTCTTTGATCTCCGCGTCCACCTCGCGATCTGCGGCCGTACCTTCCACGGGACGCGCTTCGATCATCAGGTATTGGTCATCGTAGCCAGTAAAAACATCCAGAACATCAAATCCGTTATCCAGAAAGAGTCTGGTCAAGGACGCTTTGGTGAAGTAGGAACAGTGTTCGTAGTAAACATCCCAGAAGGCAACATCCTGCCAGACATAGGTAGCATTGGGTATTTGGAAGAATATGGTGGCATCCAGGTTCTGGCCAATCGAACGGCGCACAGTTTGCAGAAACTCGGCGGTGTTGGGGATATGCTCCAGGGTCATTTTACAACAGATAAAATCCCCTTTGACATCCGCATATTTCTCCGAATAGTAGTCGGCGATAAAGGTGATACGTTCTTTGGCCGGGTGCTGAATTCGCGCATCATCGTAGGCCGGATCAAATCCCACACCGGTATTGGGTCCAGCATCGCACAGTAAAATCAAAAATTCACCATGCCCGCAGCCGATTTCAATAATCTCTTTATCTTGCAGGTCATAGCGGACAATGAGTCGTTGGGCCAGGTTGCGATGGAAATGATTGAAAGTAGGCGAATAGCTCTGCGTCGCTTCATATTTGAGGGAATAGTCTTGAAGCTGGGGATCGTAAGCGATGTTGGCGACAAAAGCGCAGGAAGGACAGACAGCGAGCTTGATAATGCCTAGCGGGTAGGAAACTGCCTCCTGGCGCGTTTGCATCAGCTGCACGCTGTGCACTGGCGCACCATTCATCTCGTAAAAGGGAGACATGCCCTTGGTACCACAGTTTGGGCAGGTATACTCAGCGGTCATTCAAATCACCTATTCAATACGTGCTTCAGGGATGGGAATGATGAACTTTCCACCCTGATCGCGATAACCTGTTTGCTGCTTCATTATCTCTTTTGCAAAGTTCCAGGCCAGGAGCAGGACATAATCTGGTCGATCTTCTATTAGTTTCTCGGTGGGGAATATGGGTAGTTTGTTGCCACCCATGTAGCGGCCGTGCTTGTAAGGATTCAAATCCACGACAAAATCAACCAACTGGCGATCAATGCCACAGTAAGCGAGCAGTGTTGTGGCTTTCGCAGCGGCGCCGTAAGCTGCGATGGTATGCCCCTGCTGCTTGAGATCATGCAAAATGGCCATCAGCGATTTTTTCACATGAAGGACACGAGCAGCAAAATCGCGATAATAGTCAATGCGATCAACCTTGCGCTCTTCTTCCTGAGCCAGCAGCTCCAACACAGAAACTTGTGGATTCTCGGTCGGTTCGACAAATAGACGGAGTGATCCGCCGTGGATGGCAACGCGCTTGACCTGGTTTAAATAGAGGTCATGATGCCGGAAAAGTTTGTCCAAGGCCGTTACCGAGAAATAGCAGAGGTGCTGGTGATAGATGGTATCAAACTCGCCATGGTCCACGAGATCGACGACATATGGAACTTCGATGACGGCCAACCCATCATCTTTCAGGATCGTTTTAATGCCGGATACAAATCCATTGAGGTCTGGCACGTGGGCAAGGACATTGTTGGCCAGGAAGATATCGGCCTTCTTTCCTTGGGCAACAAGCTTCTGGGCCAAATCATGCCCGAAGAAGTCAATCAAAGTTGGAATGCCGGCTTCTTGGGCGGCCTGGGCCGGTGGTATGGCGGGATCAATGCCCTGGACAGGAATACCGCGTTCGGCGAAGTTCTTCAGCATATATCCATCGTTGCTTGCGGCCTCAACCACCAGGCTGTCTCCATTGAGATTTCGGGTATCTAGAATATGCAGGGCGCTTTCGCGAAAGTGGCGCAGCAGTGATGGCGAAACCGAGGAAAAATAGGGGTACTCGGCGTAAAACAAAATCTCTGGGTCCACGGTTTCCTTGATCTGGGCCAGTGAAGAATCTGGGCAAAAGACCAGTGTTAGGGGCGCCATTAATTCCGGCTCATGCAACTGCTCTTTGGTCAGCAGCCGGTCTGCGAGGGGCGTTACGCCAAACTCAATTATGGTTTCAAGATTTGACGACCCTGAGGCACGGCAGGTTTGTTCATCTTTGTAGATAGGCATTGGACCTCCTGAAATGTGAAACGCCACGTCACCGACAAGCAGTGACACGGCGTTTCTTTTTTTTCTAAATTGTGAATAATCGAAAATCGTCCGGTGAATTAAACAGGTTCAACTTGACGCCAGCGCAACGAATCATCTAAGCGACCATCAGCAATCAACATCTTAATATGATGAATGCGACGGTAGCGCGGTCCTTCAAACTCGTCCAACTCAAGGCCAACTTTTTGGTATGCTTCGTAGAGTTCATGAGCGCCCATGCGCGCGTCCCAGCGCGGATTGTAATCGGGCAAGGTCGTGGCGATCTTGCTGCTGTCTACACGGTAACAGCGTTTGTCTGGACCGGCATCCTTGGCATACTCAATTCGACTGCCAGGTACGGTATCGGCGACAATCTCGGCCAATTCACTGATGCGATAGTTTTCTTCTGGACGGCCGACATTAAAAGCTTCATTGTGAACGGCTTCCAGAGGAGCACTAATAGCGGCTACGAAGGCGAGGGACATATCTTCGACATGGACAATGGGCCGCCAGGGAGTGCCATCACTCTTTAGGAAAACGCGTCCGGTGGTATAGGCCCAGGCGGTCAGGTTGTTGAGCACCAGGTCGAAGCGCAAACGGGGAGAGACCCCATAAGCGGTTGAACTACGCAAAAAGGTAGGATGGAAATTATCATCGGCCATCTTGGCAACGTCTCGTTCAACGAAGACCTTGGAATGACCATAAGGCGTCACGGGATTGAATGTGGAATTCTCATCCAACCAATCCTCACCACCAGCGCCATAGTTGCTGCACGAGGAGGAAAAGACAAAACGCTCCACCCCAGCCTGTTTGGCCAATTCAGCAAGACGCACGGATGCCTTGTAATTGATCTCGTAGGTCAGATCAGGATTTAGATCCCCCAAGGGATCATTTGACAAGCCTGCCAAGTGCAATATGGCTTCAAAACCCTCGACGTCGCCCAAGTCAACATCACGAACGTCTTTCTGAATCATCGGTACTTGCTGCGTTTCGTTGTCTTCGCCAAAGGTAGAACCTTCAAACAGGTTGGTGTCGAGCCCGACTACATCGTGCCCCCTCTTCAGCAGCATCGGCACTAAGATAGTGCCCACATATCCATTATGACCGGTAACTAATACCCGCATTGTTTTCTCCTCAGCACAATAATTGTGAACAACGTAATGTCCAGCCAAGGGGTTCGTTGTTTCACAGAATCTTATCTATTCTTTGTTTTTTTACCATATTGGGCTTAAGAACTGTCTTAATCCCACATTTTCCATGGTGCATCGCCAGAAGCCCAAAGTTCTTCCAAGATATATTTCTCACGCAGCGTATCCATGCACTGCCAATATCCATTGTGACGGTAAGCCATAAGCTGACCATCAGCGGCCAAACGTTCCAATGGTTCTTTCTCCCACTGTGTATCATCTCCGTCGATATAGGCATCAACACCTGGCTCAAGGACGAAGAATGCGCCATTGATCCAACCTTCAGCAGTCTGTGGTTTTTCGGTGAACTGTTTAATACGGTCGCCCTCAAATTCCAGGTGGCCATAGCGTGCCGGGGGACGGACGGCAGTCAAGGTAGCCAACTTGCCATGGGCACGATGAAATGCAAGTAGATCATTTAGATCGATATCGGCGACACCATCACCCCAAGTCATCATGAAGGTCTCATTGCCCATGTAGGGAATAAGCTGTTTAATACGCCCGCCAGTCATCGTACGTAATCCGGTGTCAATGAGATCGATGGTCCAGTCCTGTTGATCGCCACCGTGCCGGTCGACTTGCCCACTGCCTAGGTTGACGGTGAGGTTGCTGTTCAGAGACGAATAATCGACCATGTACTTCTTAATGACATGCCCTTTGTAACCCAAGCCGATGGCAAAATCATTGAACCCAAAATGGGAGTAGATCTTCATGATATGCCAGAGAATGGGATGTCCTCCAATCTCAACCATTGGTTTGGGTTTTATTTCGGTTTCTTCCGCCAGCCGGGAACCATACCCGCCAGCCAGTATCCCTACTTTCATTCTCAAAGCTCCTTTTTTACTCTCTGAAACCCTACGGCCTGATAAGCATGGGCATGAACTGCTGGTAGGTTATGAATGTCGCCGTTATGGCAACATCGCCGTTCATTTCGATGGTCAAAGGATTGTCACTGCTCTCGATGTCGCCGCTCCACCCGCCGAAGGAGGCGATGGCACCCACGGCCGGAATTGCAGTCAACGTTACCTCTTCGCCAAAGTCATAAGGGCCCTGTGGGCTTACCTGAACTTGGCCTGGACCGTCGATGGTGACATTAAGACCAAAGCTGGCGCGTTTGAAATTGGCAGTCACAGTTTTGTCAGCATCCATAACAAAGATCTTAACCGGATTGGTGCCCGATATCGCTCCTCCCCAGTCTTCAAACAACCAGCCATCATCCGGTTCGGCCGTGAGCGTCACCACTTCGCCGGATATGTACTGGGTTTTCTCTGGTTCTTGGGAAACCGATCCTTGACCATTGGTCTGGACCGCAAGCGTATACTTGGTTGGTTCGCCAATTTCAAAGAGGGCAGTCACCTCGTCACCCTCTTCAAAGAAGGCTTCTACCTGCAAAGCGGTCAGGCCATCGACGGGAGATCCCTGCCACTCAACAAAGTGCCAGCCGGGATCGGCCGTGGCATATAAGGTAACGGGGCTGCCACAGGTGGGATCCTTAGTCACAGAACCATTGCCAACTATCGTAATCGGCAGATTTAGGGGTTCGGTGTCTTGCGGATCTATGGGATTGGCAGCGTCAAAGTAGTAGTCAATGATAGCTGTATGCGCGGGTTCGCTGCCATCGGTCTTGTTATAGTTGCCCGAAAAGACCCCGGCCTTAGTCACTGACAGTGGGTAAGTGAACAGTTCCATATCGGACCAGTTTTCGTCATCGGAAGAATAACTTACCAGCCATTGGCCATCCTGTCTTCTTAGCCACAGATAATGGGGAGCAACAGCATCGTCCCCGGTAAGGGTCAGGCTCTTCAGGATTACGGGTGAGCTGGTGCCAGTGTAGCCGATGGCGTACAGCTTTACCTTTCCGCCCTGGTACTGATAATTCACGCGCATGAATCTTTTGTCACCGTCTTCAAGCAGGAGTCCTTGCAGCTGGCGGTCAAGTGTCACGCCGCTGTCGAACTTCACTTTCAGATTATGTGGCTCGGTGACCGCACGCATCAGCCGGGGAGCGCGATTGGTCGGTTTGTCAGGTGAGGGCCAAATATCATGGTCAGCACCCTCCGGCACGCTAATAGCCACCTGGTAACCGGTCAATGCCAGCGTGCCGTCATCTAGAGGATTGATAAATTCCCAGGCTGGATCAAGCTCACAGGTATTGAAGTCATCAGAAACGAGAGAGATCAGTTCTTGGGTCTTGAACGTGAGATCTTCCTCAGTCATACCAGTTTGATCATCAGCGTCTTTGGAGAGAATCTGATAGTGATAGGTCGTGTTTGGGTCCAGATCAGGCAAATAGAGGCTGTGTTCCATCACCAACTCAGTAACTGGCGCCTGAACGGAATCACCATAAGCCATGCTGGTCCCGTATTTGACTTTACTTGTAGCCGGTTCATCGGTTAACCAGCGAACAGTTGCTCCATGAGGTTCAAAAATTACTTCCCAGTTGGTGATCGCTGGCGGACCTTCACCTGGGGTAACCTCACTTACCTTGACATCGCCAAAGGTAACATCGACATGATGAGATAGCAGAAGCAAGGAGCCATTCTGGAGGCTGTTGCCCGTTCCCGGCATCGTAATCAACCAGTCAGTTGGCTCGCTGTCGCCGGCAGGCCAGACTTTCATTTTGAATACACCTCTCGTGCCAGGGACGGACTCGGCGCGAACTTTCCAGGTATAGGTTTCACCCCAGTTTAGGGTGTACCCAGAGGGATCTTCAACCTTGCCGCTTGGTTTTACCCAGAGGCTGAATTGGCCATCAGGACTGGTTTTGCTCTTGAAGGCATACCAACTGGTTGCTCCAACAGGCAGGTAGCCGCACAGCGGCTGATCACATAGGTCTGGAGTGGTCGTATGTCCTTCCCAACGCATGACGAGTCCGATGGCGGGCACCACCTGCTTTCCGCCAAAACCTTCCTCAGAATAGCCATCTACGGTGATATCTACTTCGGCCTCGAAGTCCTGCCAAGCCAAATCACCCACAGCAATAATGCGATCGTAGCCAGTTTGTCCTGTTTTCGGACGTACACCAGCTCCTGTTAGTTCCCAGTCACCATCGACAACCTGGGCCACATTTTGAATGGAGCTGGCTTTGCTCCACTTAATTTCCGTGGGCAGATCCCAGACCTCTCCAGCCGAGTAGTTAACGGTAACGGTAGATGTGGTTTCGGACAGGGTATCGGAAGCAGTAATGACAACGGTGTTAGCACCATCGAGCAAATCATCTTTGTTAATATCAATATTGAAGTCACCGTCACGGTAGAGGCGCAATCGATACGCCTCGCCCAAATGGGGGCCACCAACATTGAGGGATCTGGGCGTCCCCCCGTTCAGCATATATTCCAGTTCGGGCAGCGTACCATCGGGATCAATAACATTGCCTACAATATTGACCCAGCGCTGAGGATTGCCATTCTGTCCAAATTTCTGGGGAGTACCATACCAGACATCGATTTCCGGCACAGCGTTTGTTTCGCCCACTTCAAGGACGGATCGCCAGCCCGGCTTGTAGATGGGCAGCTCAGTCACTAGCTGGCCGCCGCGATCCACATAGGGAGTATCCAACTGTTCAAAACCCAGAAGTTCAAGCTCAGCAAAAACGGCCGTTATATTGGCCGGGCTGTCAACAGTAATCCTGCTTTTTAACTGAATATCTTCGGACACGCCCAACCAGCGAACAAAGCGCTGGTTTGCTCCCGGCTGCGCTGTCAGTTCAACACCTTCCCCACAAGAAACCTGGAGTTCGTCGCCGGCTTGAAGCATTTGGGCATCGCCATTTTTGCCTTGGGCAGAAACCGAACCATCGCCCTCGATCTGGATTCGCAGACGGCAGACGTCATCCATTAGTGATGGATCAGGAACCTGTCCCTGGACGCGATCTGCCGCAGGGCCAACATCTGGCTGCGCACTGGCTGCCCCAGTGATGGCAAATACAATGGCAATGATAAAGAGGATTGCCGTGAAACTGTACTTCATTCGCGATTGTTTTTTATTCATAGGTCGTTGCTTCTCTTTATTTGGAATATTCAGATTGGGCCATCAAATCTCTAAAGGTTTAAGTAAACTTGCTCCAGTTGATCGACCACATTTTCCCAGTTATAGACATTGTTAATGCGCTGCCAGGCTTTCTCTCCGAGCCTCTCTACCTGTTTACGATCCGACAACAATTGTTGCAGATTGTCCCGCAAATCCTGGGCGTCACCCGCTTCAAAAGCAAGGCCTGCATCCCCAATGGTCTCCCGATTCTGATCTATGCCATTGACAACAACACATCTTCCGCAAGCCATGGCGCTCATCAGAGCAGGAGAGTTACCTTCCATAACTGATGGTTGGACGTAAATCAGGCAGTTGGCAAAGAGCTGCCGCGCCGCGGCGCCATATTGGTATCCAAGGAACCTTACCCGTTCATCGCTGGCATCTTTCAAGCTCTGGACATAGGCAGGATCATCAGGATTCTCGCCGACGATGACCAAGGGCAAGGCAGTATCGAGCTGGGAATAGGCTTCAACCAATATGTGAACACCTTTGTCGGGGCGCAGCATGCCTACAAAAAGGATGTAGTTTTCAGGCTCGAGATTATTTTCGACGACGGCCCCGTCACCCGGAGGATCCCAGAGATCGGCTCCCAAGGTGATGACGTGGGGTTCGCGTTCGAACATGCGACTAAACTGCTTCTGGGAGGCCACGTTATCCACATAGACAAAGTCCGCCCAACGAAAGGCAGCGCTGGCACCCCACTTCAAGAATCGACGGGCCATTTTACCCCATTTCGGCCGTTCCCAATCGATGCCGTCCATGTAAACAACAGTACGTTTACGTCCGAGTTTGGCTAAGGGCAGGTAAAGCGCGGCACCCATCCCATGATAGCTGATTATTTCAGCGCGATTGGTAAGGATCGCATGCAAAGTAGCCAGCAGGGTATGGGACAACATTTCCAGCCCAGCTTTGCTCAGGGAGGGGAGGCTAACCAATTTAATCCCGTGGTAAGAATCAGAAGGATGGCGATTATAATTCCAGCGGCAGTAAGCGGTCACGTCCCAGCCCCGTTCAGCCAGGCGCCTTGTTTTGGCATCGGTTTCTCGTTCACCGCCGCCGGCGCCTGGTAAATCGGGAGGCAAGCCCTTCATCCCGATAAATACCAGCCTCCTACCCTTCCCTTGAGAGATCATGCTACCAACAGCGTCGTCTCAACGTATTTCTGCAAAGCAGACTGCCAGGGCTGCATCCAGTCTAGTCCGCGCAGTTCTAAATTGTAATTGCGCGCTGCTTCCATATTTGGCCGGGGCGCGGGTAAAGGAAATTCGGCGGAGCTAACCGGCTGCAGATCACAGGAAGTGATGTGCGCGTACTCCAGGATTTTTTGGGCAAATTCAAACCGGTTGCAGTAGCCGCCGGTGTTGACCATGTGGTAGGTGCCATAAAGACCTGTATGCGTAATCTGTTCGACACTGCTGGCGATGTCGGCAGTATAGGTGGGTGAGCCGTATTTGTCGTCCACGATCTTGAGCAGGTCGCGCGCCATTGCCAGGTCAATTATTTTGGCCACAAATTTTTTGTCTTCAGCGCCGCCGCCGAACATCCAACCAGCCCGGGCAATATAATATTTGGACAACAATTTCTCGACGATTAATTCACCCTGATACTTCGAACGGCTGTACCAACTCTGTGGGTTTGGAGTATCGAATTCAGTGTAAGGCCCGCATTTTTGGCCATCAAAAACGCTGATGGTACTGATATAGACCATGGTGGAGTCAATTGCCTGGCAAGCAAGGGCCACATTTTGTGTGCCAATGGTGTTGGTCAGGTAGGAATCGTCCGGGCTTTTTTCGCAATCGTCGACATTGGTCAGGGCTGCCAAGTGAAAGACGGTTTGTGGGCGGACCTTCTGCACCGTGTCCTGGACAAGATCGCGATCGCGTACATCCATCTCTTCAATATCGGTTGCGGTAACATTATAGTCTCGCTCCGCTAATATCCGGCACAAGTCTGTGCCCATCATCCCCTTTGCCCCGGTAACTAAAACCTTCCTCATGTACCTTCTTGCTCCTAATTCAAAGATTAACTACGGTTGATGTCTTCACAACCTAGATGCAGTCTAAACTATCAGTATAAGGTTAAGAACTGCCTTGCGACGACTGAATCAAAAGGAGATTAGCTCACATTTCGAAGTGTCACCCAATTGCCAGTCAATGGCAACTCTGGGCATGAGATTTAGCCTCTTGTTAATATATCGCGGACGGGAGTCAAGCGACCGTTCTCAGATACTCGCGGCAAGCTAAAACTTGCTTAAGATTGTATTAAACGCAAGAGGCGCATACGGTAATTCTTGACGACATTGCGCACCAGATCGGGTCCACCGCGACGCCATTTGCGGTACAGTCGCAAGAAAAATTCAGCCCCACTTCTAACCGCTAAAAATGGCAGCGCCAGATATGTGGATGGTGAAACCGATTCAATATCGTAGTTGTTTATTTGCAGTTCATTCTTGGTAACCCGCTGGCAGGCAGCGGCATGGGCGGCGGGTAAAATACGGCGCCACTTGCCGATAGCCGCTGTTCCAATTTGAGAGGCAGATTGCTGGCCCTGAACTGTGGTGGAATTGATCCAACCCACAGATAGCATTTCGACGCTAAATTGCATATCTAAGAATGTGCAGACTTTTCTGGCCGCCTCTTCAGGGTTAGACACCAAGTCTTCATAGCGCAAGCGCAGATAACGGGCTGGCGCCTTTTGTTGGGCTTCTGCCCCCGCGCGTACGGCTGTTTTCCAGGCCAAGCTGTCCCAGATGGGATCGTAGCTGCCCCGGCTGGCCGCGCGACGCTTCTTGGAGGCTAGAATATCACGGGGGTCGCGAATCAATTCAATTATCTGGCTGTCGGGCAGCACCTTCATCATGCGCTCTACTTGGGATACATAACCTGGCAGTTTATCCAACCATCTTTTTTTGCCCTGTTTCCTGGCTAGATAGTCGAAAGTAATGGCATATAAGGCGGTGTGACTTCGATTGGCTTGTGCTTCCTGAAACAAGTCATCAAGGTCAGCTTTGGAAATACCGTAATCCTGCAATCTAACCGGTGTGTAATCTACATCGGATGTGAAATTCACATCGGCGTATCCGGTGAAAATGACCTTGAGCAGATATTCAAGATAACCGCGCAGTGTTTGATCATCGTCAAGATCGGGATAGATACGCGCTGTTGTGGAGAGGTTCATGAAAAAGCGGGTTTCACCACCACTGATAAATAAATCGGGATGGCGTCCCAGTATTTGCTGCAGGAGCGTGGTCCCTGAGTGCATATATCCAACTATGAGGATGGGAGAATTATCTCCCTGCTGCGCGTATGCAGGCATCATTTCACTCAATGTAGCCCAGCTTCTCAAGGTGTTTGGCCAGGTCAGTCAGCTCATCATGGCTGAGGTCATCGGCAAGAGACACGCCTTTGCGCTGCTCGGACTGCAAATGAGCGGTGAGGATCGCTTTCAGTTCCTTGATAACCTCCGGCCGCTCTGGAGCGATGTTTTTTGTTTCGCCTGGATCATCAGGCAGGAAATACAGTTCTTCAGGCACACTGGAATCGGAGATATGCACCGCGTATTTCCATTCTTTCGTTCTGACACCGTAGAGGTCAGAGGGTTCGCTGGGATTTTGGCAGGTCTCGATCAATGCTGGCATTGGATCCATGTCCTGCCCTTTGATTAAGGGGGTTACGATGCGCCCGTCTATATCAGGAGGAATAGCATCCGGTAGGCCGGCTAGGTCAAGGATGGTGGGCATCATGTCGATCTGGCGAATCTGGTCTTCGAGAACGGACCCGGCAAATTCTGGATTGTGTCCGCTGACAATGAAGGGCACACGCACGAGGGAATCATAAACGTGAAATCCATGTCCAGTGATCGAACTGAGCGGATTGTCGATCAGACCACCACGATACATGGTGCGCGCTGTTGAAAACCAAAGGCTGCGCATGGCGCCAATGGCTCCGCGATAGGCAGTTTTTGCGCGCCCGCTTAGATTTCTGCGCAGAAAGTGGGTGATGGGTGATTTGAAACGCTCAATACCTGATTCAAGTCCAGAATCTGCCGTTTTTTCGCCATGGTCACCGCTGAGAAAAAGGATCGTGTTATCATCCAGCACATCAAATAGTTCACCGAGCCGGGCATCGACACTGGAAATGGCGCGATCGTAGCCGGTACGGCCGTAATCAGGAGATGCATATTCAGGCATGACCTGGCGTGGAATATGTACTTCCCACAAATGCAAATAGACAAACCAGGGTTCCGGAAGCTCTTTATTGCGAAAGCGATTAATAAAGTTGTCACCCCATTCGTTGAGCAAGGAATTGGCCACACCTTCGCGATGCTCGTAGCCTACAAATCCTCGATCCAGGTGAGTATAGGGCCCCACCGGCCCTGTGGCGGCGCCAACCGTATGGTATCCATTGTCACGCAATATTTCTGCCAATAGGGGCACACTATCGGCAATCCGCGCATAGCTTAAGGCACGCACGCCATGCGTGTGAGGATAGAGACCGGAAAATACACTGGTCATACAGGGCGTGGTCATAGAGTTTACGGTGATCAAGTTCGGAAAGAGTGTGCCTTTTTCAATGAGTTTGCGCATATTAGGCACCTGCGCAGAGGCGGTGCTGCCCACGGTGCGATCAGAGCGCAAACAGTCAATCATTACTAGCAATATGTTTGGTTTTTTCTTCATCAATCAACTCATTTTATCATCGGAAGTGGGTTAGCATGACACATTCCGAAAGACGGTCAAATTATAGTGCTCGGTTTCTTCTGTTATGTATTAAACGCTTACAGCCTAACCAATCAGGTCTGTGTAGATGGCAAGTGTGTCTCGATAGTGACGCTCAGGACCGTTAATTTTCTCAACCTGGACACGGCCGTTGCGCCCCATATTCCGTGCCCTTTCGGGATAGGACAACATGTAATTGATTCTTTCAGATAGTTGTTCAGCATTGCCCGATTCAAATAATAGTCCATTCCAACCGTCGATCACCTGTTCTGGAATACCGCCGACCTGGGCACCGATTACTGGTGTGCCAGCGGCAAACGACTCAAGAACAGACATTGAATAGTTTTCATACCACTCGGAAGGCACGACGGAGAACGCCGCGTTCTGGATGAGTGGAAATAACCGGTCGGCATCCAAGTGCCCGAGGAAGGTGACATTATCTAGACCTTTCTCCTTGGCAAATGCTTGCAGTTCCTCATCCAGATCCCCTGTACCTGCTATGTAAAGATGGGAACCGTTTACATTCAGCATGGCCTGCAGCAGAGTTCGAACTCCTTTGACAGATGATAAACGGCCATAGTAGACGAAGTAATCTTCAAAGTCGTAATTTGGTTGGATGGCGTCCAGGTTGATGAAATTGGGCACATGTTCAATCCGGTTTCCAAGGCCATATTCAAGCAGCTTATTCTTCAAGAACATACTTGGAGTGATAAAAGCGTCAACATGACGTTCGTAAATCTGCAAAGCTTTGTGTAAAGCCATCTCCAATCCGGCCACGAAACTTGCGGCCAAGGAACCTCGCTTGCAGCGGTGAAGGAGAACGTTGTGATAGCGATGAACTTTGCATCGTTCGCAAATTTGACCACCGCTGACAAAGTTCGTATTGGGACAAAGCAGTTTGTAGTCATGCAATGTCTGGACTATTGACACACCGGCTTGCTTTATGGCAGGCAAAATTGAGGGAGACATCTCGTGGGCAATACCGTGTATATGGGCAAGATCAGGCTTGGTATCGGCCAATAACTGTTCGATGCTGAGCCGGGCTTCTCGCGAATAGAGGACACGTTCAACCGTATCTAGCTTGCCGCGGAGTGAACCACCTTGACCAACCTGGCTCGGAAAATCGACGTGGCTTATGAAATAGCGATCATATTCTGATGGCAAGTTGCGCTCATCGCGCATGCTGAAGGGGATAACCTCGTGCCCATTGCGCTCGAGCAAGACCGATAGATCAAAAAAACAGCGCTCTGAACCGCCACGAAGATAATAGTAGCTGTTACACATCAGAATTTTCATGAGTTTCTTGCCAGCTTAGGACGGCCCTTAGGCGGATCGGGCCAATCCATTGGCCAATGCCTCACTGAGTTTCCTTCCTGCTGCCTGCCAAGTCCAATCTAGCACAGAATTCCGAGCCTCTTGACCAAGTATTTCCAGATCGGCGCGCCGATCCCAACTTTCCGAAACAGCCAAAAATAACGAATCCACATCGGACCTATCAGCCCAGAAGGCGTAATCGCCATCACCTATTATGTCCGTATGGCATACATTGCGTGTTGCCAATATGGGCAATCCGGCAGCCATGTATTCAAATAATTTGATAGGGCTTGACGCCTGGTAAATGAGGTCCTCGGGACCAGGTAAGGAAGTCACACCTACATGGGCGTGTGCCAATACCCTCGGAATTTGATCATGGGGAACGGGTGGTACGATACGAATGCGACCGGCCGTTTTTTCTACAAAGGGTTCAAGAATAGAGCGGCCTGGACCATCACCTACCAGAGAGAGATGGACATTCATTCCAGATTCATTGGCGTGTTCAACAGCCTGACAAAGCTCCACTGGATGGCGTGTCTCGAGCAAGATTCCCAAATACATCAGATGGAGCGGTTCGTCTTCCTGCGGCCATGTGCGTTTGAAAATCGCTGGAGCGAATGTTTCTGGGTCAACCCCAGAGGGCCAAATCCCTAAGAGTTGATTTTCTGGAACTGCGACGAGATCTGCCATGCGAGGTGTAATCACCGTCTGTCCGTCGGCCAAAATATTCGCCAACCAGAAAACAAGCTGCTGAAACCAGATGCGCAGTTGAATGCGTAAATTACCAGGAACTGAATCATCGATGTCACGTGTGTCCATGACGAGCACGGGTCGTCGTCGTCGGGTCAAAAAACGGATAAAACGGAGTGGAAACAGGAGCCAGAAGCCAGATAGCTGGGTAAAGAGAAGAATATCGACGCGACGCCAGCGCCGCAGCACGTAGAGTATGATATTGAGATGAAACAAGATCTGACCCAGAAGGTAAATATCACGGCTTCTGAGGCTAATAATTTCTATTCCCCGAAGTGTTTGTGGTCCCGGCAGCGGATCACGGGTAAGGAGCGTGACATCCCATCCCAGCTTCAACAATTCCCGCGTGGTTTCGATCCATGTCGCTGAATCAAGCCGAACCGTCAGAGCATCTGGATAGACCCAAACCAGAGCAGGGTCGCCTGAAACTTCATAAGGTAAATCAACCATTAAAGGATATTCCAAGCGCCTAGATCTATCTCAAGTAAGTCTTGAAGTTCGAGGACGTCGTCCTTGTAGAAAGTAATTAGTTCCAGAGCTAAATCTTCGGGAAGCGGATCCGCTTTTCTTAAGGCAGCACCGCGCAGTGTTGAATTCCACGACCTTATGGATTCGGGTAAATATGGTTTGAGCGTTCTGAACACCTGCGTATTGCGCACTTGTCGCAAACCTCTGGCAAAACTGCCAGAAAGCTTATTCTTAGGAACGCCTCCAACATTGTAACGCCTGGTTGTATCGGGCAAGAACTGCTCATCTATTTCAAGGTAGCGGAAGATTGACTGCATGATCCCCAGCGAATTTGCCTTGAAATCTTCAAAGAGAACCAGCTTCATTTGAGATGGATCAAAATAATTGAGCCAGTGTTTAAAATAGGGGGAATATTTGTGAAACGTGGCCAGTTCTCCTCCAGGTTTGAGATCTACATAAACATCGCCAGATACGGATCCCCTGGTCACCCCCATAAGATAAATCGAATAAAGACGGTTGACAGGATGGCGCAGGCTGAAAATCAAGCGCACGTCTGGAATACTCTCCTTCATTCTAACGGGAGCATGGGGACTAATTAGGTAATTGGGGGTAGCTTCACCAATCGCCACCTCATCGGTTACGCCAACAAATTGAGCCTTATAGTCCGCCATGGTGCGGACAGGAAAGTTACGGTAACCCTTGGCAACATGAACCGGATCGTCGGGATTATAGGTAAAGTAGCGCGTCTCTTTGATTGGGCTGGTAAAAACTTGAGGGTGCTGGCCGAGATACTCAAAAATGGAAGTTGTCCCCCCCTTCATAGCTCCGGCAATTACGAAATTCGGCAAGGTCATTTTATCGTCCCTATAGTCGAAATCAGTCAACCATTCTGCTCGGAAGAGCAACCGTCTGTATTTTAGAGCGCACAGAATATGGTCCTACAGAGAAATGCATGATGAAGCCCCACAGGAGCCAGTAAACGATCATCGGCTCTACACGCAACCATACGGATTTATACCAAATCAGAAATGGCCAAATTAGGGTAAATATTATCATTCCGTAACGAAGCACATTGAGGTCATCATCCTCATCTTGAGCTGCCGCTCTAAACAAAGTAACCGCCGAAATAACGACAAAAGCCAGCATGAGTAGTAAACCGGTTAGGCCCATCTCGTACATCATTACCAGCAGCGTTCTGCCCACCAAATTGCCATAGATGCCCTTTTCCAACCCTTTCCCAGCTATGCCGAGTGATGGACTATATTGTCGTGTTCCCAAGCCATAGCCGAAAAGAAGGGTCGGTGTATCACGTTGAATTCGCTCCCAGCCGTACTCAACCTCTGTGTTGCGTCCTAGACGGTAAGCAAGAGTGCCATAACGGACATTGTCTAAGTAGCGCTCACGGCGGTCTTCATTTAAAAAGTTCGCAATAGGTGGCCGGCCCAGATTATCGACGATCAGTTTATCATAACCGTAAAGGAATAGACTTGAAGCGACGATAATGAGCATCAAATAGGTCAGAAGCCGGCGAATTTGCCCGCCACGGATGAGGTGGATGGTGAGAGTAATTGCTGCCAAGAGAGGAGCCGCCAAGACAAAGAATTTCATCTCGCCCAGGGCGCTAGAAACGGAGCTTAGGGCCAATGTAATAGCCAGCATTTTCCATTCTCCGCTTACCAACCATTTGCCAAATGACATCGCCAGGACGATCAATATGAATAAGATGTAAGCGCCTACCCCCTTTTTACCAAAAGTCCCAGCTAGGTCATCAAATTCTCTGGTTCCGGTAAGATACAAAGCAAGCGTCACCAACACTTGAAATGCGAGGAGATACAACAACCACTGCGGAATCTTTGCTGCAAGTTGCTTGGGCCAGTTAGGCAGCAAATAGGCAAATAGACCTACCATTGGGAAACGGAACATCATCCACCATCCCCAGGTGGTTACTAAAGGTGACTGACCTTCAAAAGTGGCCACGATCACTCCAGTCACTGTAAAAGCAAATATAACCAGGAAATATCCTGGGAAATGATCGGTAACCATCATGTGAGCAATGGCCAAGGCAATCATACCAATTACGATCAGGTCGGCGACAAATTTGATTTGATCGGGAATGCCAAGCCTCCAGATAATGATTGGCGTGAATAAATAAATACCGATGGCAGCAAGCGGCAGTAAATGGTGCCAAGTCCATTGAATACTTTCTTGATTAGATTCCGCTTCGGGGACAAATCCCATTTGCTGGATTGTTTCGTTAGCCATTTTGTACGTTCTTTACATTCCTGTGGTCTTTAGCTGTTGGTTGATACGCCGAACAACTCTAGACTCTCCAAGCAGTCAGCTCCCTACCAATCAGTTTTTCCAATTTTGTGTTTTGATCCTCATAGTAGTCAACTAAGAATCTCCTGGTCTCGGCCTTCATAGATGGCAGACTACGTCGATTAAATCGCTCCAGTTTACCGGCAAAAGAATAGAGGTGTAAACGATTTAGGGTGCGGTATAGATACCACAACGGTTTTGAACGGCTTAGACTTTTAAGCGAAGCGGCTGCGTTGATTCTTTGCTCACGCAGTTCCGATCCTGGCCCTATCCCAACACCTAAGAAGCTAAACAGATCGTCTAAGAATGTATCCGGATTTTCTTGCAGGTCGTCATAAATCATGATCAAAAGCTGCTCGGCAGCAAAGTATTCAAAGAAACGGGTCAGATGGTCAGAGTAGCAGCCAATTTGAAGAACGAGATCGTTAGACTCCAGCACGTCTTCAAAAGTCGTGCTGGGATCAATTGAAGAAGTGGCCACCATGCGCCAATATTGCGAATATGCCCTATCAACCGGGTTCCTGAGCGAAACGAACATTTTAACGTCAGGCAAATTTTCTTTTATAAGATGCGTTATGCTCGGATCGTGAAAATACTGCGGAGTGACTTCGCCGACGGCGTGCTCACCATTCCATGCTAAAAACTCGCCTTCGTAGTAGGCAATTCCTTCTTGATAGTGCCTATCGAAGAAGTGTATCTCTTTTTTCCGCGGAAGGAAGATATCGGGATGCTCCATCAAATTACGAGCAATCCACGTACTTCCTGACCGGTTGGCACCAATTCCAAGAAAATTGGGTAACATGTATAGAATCCTGTCAATTAATAAAGTAATGATTAGTTTTGGTAAATCCTGGCTTCATTGCGCCACTGGCCAATGTCATGACCAAGAATATCTTCAACAGCACGAACATCATCGATAAGAAGACGCCAGATTGTCTCCCGCAATTGGCTGGGAAAGTCGGGTTTGCTAGCCAGTCTATTTGAAAAGAAGCGATAGCGAATCGGCTGGCGGATAGAGGCGGGCACAATTCTGCGCAGTAGTTGAAAGGCATCTGAGCCAACCGCTTTCTCCACAGTGGGACTTTTGAGATAAGATTCCCCAACTGTCTTGTGTCTGGGCGCTGCATTTAGATTAACAAATCTGGCGGAGTCAATGTCTAGGAAATCCGCAACACGCTGTAAGGTGCCCATTTGATCGACGATGTATTCTTCAAAAATCAACAATAGTATCTGTTCTGGTGCAAATAGCTCAAAATATGGGCGCACTTGGACGGCATAACGGCTGCGATTAACATAGCGCGGATCGGAAAATACGGCGTTTTCTGGTGAGTTTTTCTCAAGGTTCCGCACCAGATTGTGGGTATAGTGCGAGATTATGCGATCGACCGGCTGGCGCATCATATAGATTAGCTTCAGGTTTGGATTATAAGCGAACAGTCTCCTGTTTGTCTCAGGCCACTCTGGCAAAAAGGTGTACATGGTGGATGCCTCACCGCAGATTTGCCCAGGCTGTGGGGAATAGAGCTTGTGGTACTCTGCAATACCAGCCTGCCAATTCTTGGTCTTATTAAAGTAACCTGGCTCTTTGACCTTCGAAAAACAGACCTGTGGGTGTGCCGCAAGTTGGGCGGCAAGGCTGGTTGTACCGCTCTTTTGTGCCCCAATCAGAATAAAATCGGCTCTCATTAGCGGTCTGATTCCAATAGCTTAAGTAGGCATTCGGAGCGAAAAACAACGCTTGCCAGAAGCTTAGTAAGCACCCATCCCAGAAATGAGAACCCAGGGAGTCATGAGGATAATTTTGAGATCAAGCCAGTAAGAACGCCGGCGGATATAGTCCAGGTCGATCTCGACCATTTTCTCAAAAGGAACCTGGCTGCGCGCGGTTACCTGGTACAGTCCGGTTATCCCGGGCAAAACCTCAAGGCGGCGGCTATGTTCTTCTGTATAGAGCTCATATTCATAGAGCAGAGGGGGTCGGGGTCCAACGATAGACAGTTCACCACGCAGTACGTTGACTAATTGAGGAATTTCGTCAAGTCCAGATTTACGCAATATGCGGCCGACAGGGGTCACGCGCGGGTCGCGCGTAATTTTGTAAACTCTGCGTTTCTTACCGTCCTTTTCGACGGTGTCCAAATGCTCGCCCTGCACGAATTTTTTTATGGCTTTCTTGTGGTGAGCATTATCCATGTCATTGTACATGGTACGGAATTTGTACATCGTGATTCGACGGCCGTATCGTCCCAAAGCCTCGGTTTGCTTGTAAATCGCCGGTCCTGGTGATGTGACTTTGATTATTACGGCAAACAACAACCACATGGGCGAAAGCAAGGTGATAGCCATAAGCGCCATCGTAAAATCTTGGGCACGTTTAACCGTCTCATAGAAGCGCTTTCGTTCAACCACAGGCAGATCATCTGTGGTGACATACGGTTCAACGCCATTCATACTTATCTCCATTGTTCCTTCTTTGAAGTCGCCGCCTGGCAGATAGCCAATTCCATTTTGACGCTACTGTTCAACAGTAAAGTTCTCAGGGCCATAGGCCGTGTAATCACTGCTATCAGAAGAGCGGTTGATAACCACTTCAACGGACTTAGCCCGAACATTCGCCAACTGTCTGCGAACCGTTTCAATATCACCTCTTCGCGTCTGCGCCCTGGAGATAACCCAAATGACAGAATCGGCGATGGGTGTCAATACGGCAGCATCAGCCACGGACAGCAGGGCCGGAGTATCAAGGAGCACAAAATCAAAGCTTTCCTTCATCTGCTCAACGAGATTCACCATCTGTTGCGAGCCCAAAAGTTCCGTCGGATTCGGAGGCAGTGGACCACTGGTAAGAACATGCAATCTGGGGAATGTGCTGTAGAGAACTGCCTCATCTAGCTCCACTTCCTCGGTCAGCACACTGGTCAAGCCACGTTTATTGGGCAGTTCGAATACTTTGTGGACTGTGGGCAGTCGCATATCACAATCAACGAGAATCACTCTTCGACCAGACTGAGCAATGGCTACAGCTAGATTAGCCGCGACGGTTGACTTGCCTTCTCCACGCTGAGCACTGGTTAGCAATACGACCTGTGATTCATCAGTTTTGGCGTTAGAAAGGATATTTGTGCGCAGTCTGCGAAATGCCTCAAGCTGCGGGTAATGACCGCTGTTGAGACGCGCTATATGCAGTTCATCGCGAGACGAGGGGATCTTGCCAATCGTTTGCAGTTTAGTTAATTCTTCGATTTCTTCACTGGTGTGAAGTCTAGTGTCCAAGTTCTCAACCAGCAAGGCCAAGGCGAGTCCGGCAATAAGCCCGCCAACGGCTCCCATCACAAGATTTAAAGCCACGCGAGGTGTTGCCGGTGCAATCGGGAGAAATGCGGGTTCAACAATCGAAACGGAATTGGCAAGTAAGGTTTCCTGAATACGGGCATTTTCATATTGGCCTAATAATGTTGCCAATGTGCGTTCCCTAAGGGCGATAGATTGGCTCAGGGCATCAAGCTGGACGGTCGAATCAGGAGAACTTTGCAGCATCTGATCATAATCTGCTCGAGTCTTATTGAGCTCTTCTTCCGCCTGGGCGACCTGAGCGGCAAGGATTTCCACGGTGGTTTGTCCGCTTGCCCCATACACTTCCCGGGATTGAGCAACAAGCAGCTCGGCAGCGGAGGCGACTATGCTCTGAGCCAGAGCGGGATCAATAGCCTGAGCCGAGATGATCATCAATTCGGTACCAGGAATGAGTTCGGTTGAAATTCTCGGATTTTCTCTTAGCCCCAATTCCTGGCGAACACCGCTCTTGATTGTGCTGCTGGTCACCATACGGGCATAGGTTTTCATTAGAACCTGTGTGTAGTCAATATTGGTGACGGTTGCCACCCGAACTGTTGTCTTCGATATGTATTCCGGTGTGGCAAGAAAGGTCAAAATGGCCACAACCAGGGTAACCAAAATTGTCGTTAGGATAATAATCCATATACGACGTTGAAAAATTGTCAGATACTGTTTAAGCTCCACAGGGTTCTCCGTGATTCATAATTGTGCCCAAAGCCTCGTGGTGAATGAATCATCACATAAATATTGACACCTGTTACTTACGACCATGCTTACAGACCGATCTCTTAATGGGTGTGTGACAGATGGGATATACTGGCAAGAGGATCAATGGAACCAGAGGTAGGCTATGATTTTGTTGAACCTTTGGCACATGAATCCCGGGCTAAAGTGTTAATTTCTTTGGGCAGGTTCGCTCATACCCTCTTTCCATAGGGCAAGAGGAATCTCTATCTCTTGTGAAGTACCGGGATCAACAGCGATCATCATTTCGCCATCAACTTTGAGTTCCACAAGTTTGTCCCCGGACGGACCAACGAACCCTCTCAAGCGAGCAGGATTCCCATAAACAAGACCGTAATCGGGAACGTCTTTGGTTACGACGCTTCCAGCGCCAACCAGGGCCCATTTCCCAACCTTAGTGCCGCAAACAATGGTCGAGTTCGCGCCCAAACCAGCCCCTAAACGAATGAGCGTTGGCGAGATGATCCAATCCTCGGTCGACTTCAAACTTCCGTCTGGATTAATGGCACGTGGCTTAAGATCGTTGGTAAAACATACGTGGGGCCCGACCATTACACCATCTTCGATAACCACACCTTCGTAAACGGACACATAATTCTGGATTTTTACGTTGCTGCCAATTAATACGTGAAGATCGACAAAAACACCTTTGCCCAAATTGCAGTTGCTGCCTATAACAGCTTCTTCTCGTATCTGAACATGCTGCCAAATCGCTGTGCCGTCGCCAATTGTCGCCTCAGGTGAAACGTCAGCCGTTGA
Source organism: uncultured Chloroflexia bacterium (assembly GCA_963807975.1). Classification (GTDB taxonomy): domain Bacteria; phylum Chloroflexota; class Anaerolineae; order Promineifilales; family Promineifilaceae; genus JAACFF01. Next base: position 1,300,524 of record CAWEDV010000001.1, read on the forward strand.
ATGTACTCTGATCGCCACTGTTTTCCTCTTTCTGTCTCTAAGAAAATCAAGTATTGCCCCGATGACTTACAATGGGTCTTACGAATGAAGCATTATGTTATGTAGGCTCAATCACTTGATTTCCCGAAGGGAATGATACTAGCTGTTTACCAACTTAACCAAAGAAACAAGCTTGATTTATTGGCTGCAATAGGAAACGAAATGAACCTCAATCCGCAAACCGCGAGAATCTCTTCAAGCGTGTATACAGATTGAGGTTCAATTAGATTCGTTTGAAACGCAACTATATGTGAGCTGGTGTTATATGGTCAAGACCTTTGACTCATTTTGATGTTCTTTGAGAGCCTCAACTACTGTTTCAACTTGCTCATCGGTCAATTCGGCGAACATTGGTAGAGAAAGCACCTCGCTGGCCACAAGTTCTGACCAAGGGAAATCACCCTCTTTATAGCCCAAATCAGAATAGGCTTTCAGCATATAGACAGGTATCGGATAGTGGATGCCGTTTTGTATTTCTCTGGCGTTCAATGCTTTTTGCCATTCTTCTCTTTGCTGGACTCGTATGGCATAGACGTGGTAAACATGACGGTTATACGGTTTTGCCACCGGCGTTTGAATGCCACTGCCAGCGAGCAGCTCGTTGTAATAGGCCGCATGTTCTCGCCGCGATTCTGTCCACTGCTCGAGGTAGCGCAGTTTGATGCGCAGAATTGCGCCTTGAATGCCGTCCATGCGGTAGTTGTATCCACGTAGGATGTGATGATATTTGCGTTCCTGTCCCCAATCACGAAGCATGCGCACTTTCTTCGCCGCGTCTGGATTGTTGGTTACAACCATGCCGCCTTCGCCGTAAGCGCCAAGATTCTTCCCTGGATAAAAGCTGAAGCAGCCAAAATCTCCAATTCCGCCTGCCCTGTCACCCTTATATTCGGCGCCGTGAGCCTGTGCGGCATCCTCGATCACAATCAGGTTGTGCCGGCGGGCAATTTCCATAATAGGGCCCATCTCTGCAGGCTGCCCGTAAAGATGTACAGGCATAATAGCCTTGGTACGTTCGGTGATTGCAGTTTCGATCTGATCCACATCCATATTGAAGGTTTCGGGATCAATATCTACGAAGACTGGTGTTGCCCCTGTATAGCAGATTGCGGCAACAGTGGCGACAAAGGTAAAGGGGACGGTAATGACTTCATCCCCTGGCCCGATGTCCGCGGCGAGGATTGAGAGGTGTAAAGCACTCGTGCCTGTGTTGACGGCGATTCCATGGTCTGCCCCTGAATAGGCGGCAAACTCTTCTTCAAATGCGGCTACTTCAGGGCCAAGGATGAAACGACTGCTCTCAAGTACTGAAAGAACGGCCGTATCAACTTCGTTCTTAATACTCTGGTATTGTGCTTTTAGGTCTACAAAAGGAACCATGTGATTATACTCCTTTAAGGTCTATGTCAACTGGCCGGCCGCGTGAAGCCATGGACTGCGCAGCCGCCTCGAGAATCTGTACAACCCGCAGCCCAGCGAACCCGCTGGTAATTGGGCTTTTCCCATTGTTAATGCAATCCAAGAAGTGCAGCGCTTCCACACGAAGAGCCTCCGTACCTTCGATTTTTGGCGCCCACATGTCACCCGTGCGATAACTGATTAACATGCTGTGGACATCATCCACGCTGTCTTTGACAACAATCCCCTTGTCATAAACCTTAACCTTTTCGCTGGGTTCAAGATCGTCATAGACGATCATCTTTTGCTCGCCGCCGATCAAAGTGCGTCGCACCTTAACGGGAGCCAACCAGTTTACGTGAATATGGGCAATAAGCGAGTGTTCGAAAAACAGCGTCAAAAAGGCGATGTTTTCTGGTTGGTTGGCCACATGACTTATACCGGTAGCTGACACCGCACTGGGATAGGACGGCAAGATGAAATCCATAATTGAGAGATCGTGAACAGCCAAGTCCCAAATCACGTTTACATCATGTTGAAACAGACCCAGGTTAACGCGAACTGAATCATAATAATAAATGTCACCCAACCCTCCATTATTGGCCAGTTCATGCATCTTACGAACCGCACCCGTGTAAATGAAGGTGTGGTCTACCATTAATATCAAATTGCGGCGATTTGCCTCCTCGATGAGCCTACGTGCCTGATCTGATGTCTCTGTGAGCGGTTTTTCGACAAGCACGTGTTTGCCCGCCTGCAAGGCGCCAAGCGCCAGTTCGAAATGACTCGAGACCGGTGTGGCGATGGCAATCGCATCGACCGCCGGATTATCGAGCATGTCTTTGACTGACGTCGTGGTTTTCATCCCTGGATAACGACTTTCGGCCAACGCCAGGCGCTCCGGGCGATGATCACATACCAAGACAACCTGGGCGCCGGGAGCCTCCACAAAATTGCGAACTAGATTGGGACCCCAATAACCGTAGCCAATTACACCAATGTTAATCATAGATATACCTCTTTGCTTAGTACCATTTTGGGAAAGTGGATGGTAATGAGAGGGTTCAAGGAAATGCTGTTTGAGAAATTCAATCGTGCAGACAGATTTAAAGGTTTGTGAATTGGGAAAACATCCCCAACGAAAATTTTCTCCACGGCCCTTTTTCCCTCTCGAAATAGACGATACGATAAGTATGCCGCAATTCACTTACAGCGTTGCTTACAAACACCCCTGTGACCGATAGTAAGAATCGTTTGTGAAACATGGATCGTAGTGCCTGCAGCGCATTAGAATAACTTCAATCTTAACATTATGACAACAATTCCTCTTGTCAACAGGAATGTTTTCGTTATAATGTGAAATATCTCTTTAGTAGTACCGATCTATAAAACTTTGCTGGCCGAGTGCGTATCGATGGCAGTTTGATGTATGATGCCTGGCAAAATCCCAACCATCCCTATGATGGGAGTTTGGGCATCTTTGGCGCAGTCGACACCTGGCAAGCTAGCAGCCTGTGTGCGGTTTATGTCACCGCAAGGGAGACAATGATCCATGGCCAAGACAGTATATGTGGCAAAAGATGGCAACGACAGTTGGTCCGGAACCGCGGACAAGCCATTTAAGACAATCCAACGTGGCGCCAAAACTTTAGCTGCTGGTGACACCCTATTGGTTAAAGCCGGTACTTATGTGGAGGAGGTATCCGTCTCCGCATCCGGGACGAAGAGTAACCCCATTACGATTAAAGCCTTCAACGGCGATAAGGTAACGGTCGATGGTAGAGCGGGCGTGGGTGGATTAAACTCTGGTTTACCGGGCGGCGCCATTGTTCGCACAGCCCCACGCACTGGCAAAGGGTTCAAATATACCAATCTTGTGAATTTGAATGGCGATCACATTATCTGGGATGGAATTGATGTCACGCGCAGCATGGGCACTGCTATTTCAGTAAACAGATCCAATAATAGACGCCCCCAGTATCCAACTATTCGCAATTGCAAAATTTATCGCAACAGACACAGGGCAGTGGAAATTCTTCTGGCCGATCACTGTGAAGTTAGAAATGTTTGGATGGATCAAAATGTCCAATGGGTTGAGAATGATTCAGACGCCGTCCATGGCGCTAACATGAACGGTAAATTCGTGAAGCACATAAAGATTCTTGATTGCACGGTTTCTCACTCTTTTGGCGAAGCAATCATTATTGATGCTAACGATTTTGATTCGCAATATATTGAGATCCGGCGCTGTACCCTCTATGATAATCTATGGGGCAATCTCAATATGGCAGGGGTCTCTGATATTATTATCGATCGCAATTTTATATATTCTTCTACTGATGCGTTTAATCCAAGTCTATCTTATGAATGGATACCCAGAGGTCTAAATCTCCGCGCAAGGGAAGCAGAACTGGGTAATGATTCATCACATCCAGGCATAGAGCGGGCATCGGTTACGAACAATATTTTCATTGGCAGTTCGGTAAACTTCGTATTCGGGGGAGGCAAAAAGGAATTACCCGGAGGCGGCAAGGTTGACGATCCGGAACGGTTCATTAAGGATGTGGTTTTCGCTAATAACACTATCTTGAATGGGCTAAACGCCATGATGCAGGATACGAATCCAAATCAATTCAATATCACATTCAAAAACAACCTCGTCGTACAGAAAAACGGCCGTTTCTTCAGCAACAAGAAAAAGGTAAACAACTGGAAGATGAGCAATAATTTGTTCTGGCCCAAAAGGCCCGATGAATTGGCGGGTAGGAATGATGTCATCGCCGATCCAAAAATAGTTAATCTAGATGCAAAGCTATTACACGGGAAAGCCGATCCAGAATGGTATAAGATTGCACCCGATTCTCCGGCGCGAAACAAGGGCGTGACGATCAGTGGGGTAACCGAGGATTATTTTGGCGGCAAACGATCCGGAACTCCTGATATTGGTGCTCATGAACAGGATGGTACGGGATATATCGAGGCTGACTTCGAAGCCACTCCCGTGAGCGGCGAAACGCCGCTGACAGTTTCGTTCGAGGATAAAAGTCGTTCTTCGGCAGAGATCACGGCTTGGCTGTGGGATTTTGGGGATGGGACCATATCAGGCCAACAGAATCCAACGCATGTTTATAATGTTGGCGAGTATACGGTTTCATTGCGGGCGACCAGCAGCGCGGGCAGCAATACGGTAACGAAGGAAAATCTGATCTCTGCCGGTTCGACGGCGCCATCTCTTCCCCCGCGTGTGACCGAAGGGTTGCAAGTCCTCTATCGCTTTGATGCCGGCAGCGGGCGAACAATTCACGATCTATCCGGAGATGGGAATCCTTTGGATCTTCAGATCCAAGATCTCTCGGCAGTAAACTGGTTGGAAGATGGGCTAGCTATCGTTTCGCCAACATTAATTGCATCAACCAGCCCGGCGGAGAAGATCTACAAAGCGTGTCTGGCATCCAATGAGATCTCGATTGAAGCGTGGCTGCGACCGGCTACCAGCACACAGGCTGGCCCTGCACGCATCGTATCTGTCTCACAGAACTCCCATTCTCGAAATGTATCCTTTGGTCAAGGGCAGTGGGGAAGCTTGCCCAGTGATGTCTATGACGTCCGTTTGCGGACTACTGAACGCTCAGCCAATGGCCTACCGTCATTTTCATCTCCCGAGGGGTCGCTAACGACCGATCTAAGTCATGTGGTGTACACAAGAAACCGATCGGGAAATTCGCGCTTATTCCGTGACGGTCTGCATATCGCAGAAACCATCGTCTCGGGCGATTTTACAACATGGAACCCTCGCTTCCCCTTGTTACTTGGTAACGAAACGACTGGTGACTACCCATGGTTAGGCGCCCTCCACCTAGTCGCTATATATGACCGTGCCCTGGGCACCCGAGAGATCCGGCAGAACTTCGACGCTGGCTATTTGGTAGGAAGCAGCAGCGCCGTCGATAATCCAAGTTTACTGCCCGTTTTTAAGCGGTTCTATATAACGACCGGCAATAGCGCCGTTTTTGTTTCCGCCACTTCAACTTACGCGACCTTTGGCGTTCAATTTCCAGATAATCGCTGTGTGACCTGTGTCAGCAATGGCAGTCAGACGCTGCACATTCATGATAATATCGAAACAACCCTACAGGCCTTCGGGGCAAAAGAAACAGACTTGTTCTGGCTGGACTAATATGGCAAAAAAAGAGTGATTCGCAAAACCGAATCACTCTTTTTTGATCTAGTTATTTATACCGCAGTTTAGCGGACAATGAAGGGCAAGAATACCCAGGGGGGTCTTTCCTTGAAGACAGCCGTTACTTCAGTGTCCTCGGTCAACTCAAAAACCGCCGGATTTTTCTGCTCCGGACCCTGAACATCTCCTTCCCATTTATCGAAGACCCAGCCTTCAACAGGCACAGCAGTCAAAGTGACAAAATCCCCGTACTGGTAATCGCCGCTCTGATCGGGATCAATTTGCACTGAACCCATGCCTGTCGTTTCGACATCAAGGGTGACGGGCAGTGCCGCAAATGAAGCAGTGATTTCAAGATTGTCATCCATTACAATGACCAATGGGTTATCATTTTCGTCACCCAGTTTAACGTCACCGCTCCACCCCTTAAACTCCCAGCCAAAAGGCGCGTCGGGAGTCAAGGTAACCATATCTTCGAACTCGTAAATTTGCTGATCGGGTGAAATGTCAACGGTTCCACCTTCGCCCGTACCATCATTATCAACCTGAACATCAAGCGTCAATTGGTTGAGCACGAAGGTTGCAGTGACCATTTCTCCGGCAATGAAGCTTGTCTGTAGTGGATTGGTCCGTCCGCTGATAGTGCCGCTTGCACTGGTCCAACCCTTAAAGAAGTACCCCTCGCCGGCTGTTGCCGTCAAGGTCGTCGGGTTGCCACAAACGGGGGAAAGGTCTACGCTGCCCTGGCCAACTACCTCTACCGGCAGATTAAGCGGATTCTGATCTTGGGGATCGATGGGAGCGTTATCGTCAAAGAAGTAATCGACCTTGCTGGTAAATTCAGGAGCCGCACTTGCCGGATTACCCTTATTGCCAGCAAAAACTCCAGCCTCGGAGACTGACATGTTATCATCAAAGGTCTTGAGAGTAACCCACTGCTCGCTCTCATCCATATATAGGAAGCGCCAGGTGTTACCAAACTTCTCAATGGCAAGATGAGTAGGCACCACGTACTGCTGCGATGCGTCAAACTGCTTGATAAGCTTCGGGCTCTGCAAGCGTTCGCCATCCTCATAGATATAGGCTTCAATGAAAACAGCGCTGCCATTGTGAATCAGATTGTAGCGAACGAAGTTTTGCTCATCCTCGGCGACAAGCAGGCCTTGCATTTGAGTCCCAGCCTCGACTGGGGCATCAAACTTGGCGCTCATGCGGAAATCCTCGTCATTGATCGCCTGCATAATTCGCGCCGATTCGTTGGCATTGTCCAAAATCTCGTGATTCGTCCCCGCTGGGACTGTAATCTCAAGTTCTTTGCCGTTCACCAAGTAACTGGAATTGCCAACCGGATCACGGAAATCCCAAACGCTGTTATTTAAGGTACAGCTGTTGAAGTCATCCGAGTCAATTCCAGTGGGCAGGCTTTCACCTTCCACGTCAAAGTTGAAGGTCGTCGTATTGCATTGACCATCTAGATCGCAGATATCGATCTTAACTTCTACCTCTTCATTGGGTTGGAAGGCTACGGGTGGCCTATACCAGACCATCGCCGAATGCTTGGCCCCGCTCACTTTATGAGCAACTACCTGTCCCTGGACCTTCATGACCAGCGTCGAATAATCTAAGCCGGACTGGTGATCTACTATTTGAGCCCTGATCAAGGTCCCTGGGCCAACATTTGATGCACCATTCTCCGGGAGCAAATTGTATGATGACGGAGGGGCATCATCAAAAGTCCACGTTGAATGCTCTAGGACAAAGAACGGTCCCGGCTTTTCCACAAAAGCCCCTGGTCTATTATCACCAGGATTGTTGTACGCATAGTTCAATTTATTGTTTCCGGGCCAGAGTAAAGATGGACTGAATGTAGTAGCAGACATTTGCCACATATCATCATCGGGGAATATAGGCCAGATACTATTGCTTGAGTCATTGAGAAGCAAGGTAGCCCTGTGCCAAAAGGAGTGCTGCACCATTGCTGATTCGTAGTCGTCTGGGTTAAAGTCGAAAGGCATCCAAAAACCACGTTTTGCTGTTGGTGGCTTCGAACCTTCCATCCAAAGGCCAATATCATCAAAATCGGGATCCCAAAAAGCAATCCTGGGCTTGGTGCGTGACAAAGAAAAATTGGCCGAATCTCCACCAGCAGCTTCACGCACATTGCCGGCAGCATCAACCACGCGAATTTTGAATTTCACATCATCCTGATCGGGAACGGCAGAAACGTCCCAATTCACTGAGTATTGTCCATCCCCCGGTGTGGCAACAGTACCGGGATGATCGATCACCCCACCGGTCGCTTTTACTCCGGTACCACCAGGAAACCAGTTATTATGTCCCCGATTATGCCAGTCGAGCCATTTTCCATCGGTGTTTTCATCCATTCCAAAGTAGTAGGCGTGAAACTCAACATAACTGGCCCCATCAGACACATTTGCGGTCAAGGTCAGTTCATTTCCATCGACATCAAGATTGCCGCCGGCACCGGCCGCTTTCGCCGAACCATCACCTTTAATGGTCAACAGAGAACCATCGGGCGGCTTGACATCACTTCCGGAACCAGGGAGAAGTGGATGCGTCGCATCATAATAAATTCTGAAGCCAATATCATGGACATGGTAGCCGCCCTTCTGGAACAAGATGGTATTGTTGCCCTGCCTCAGCTCACTCAAAGGAACCTCATCAACATAGGGAGTCCGGCTCCAAGCAGCGCCAACATTGGGGGCATGGACCGATTTATTGTTAAGGACGAAACGCGCCAGTTTACCTTCATAGTTGCGCCATAGGTCCACGTATATCTCAGCCTTCAATGCCCCTGAAAAATCATCCGGTATCTGAAAGTTAAGGGTCTTTTCACAACCATACGGTTCGAGATACCAGGAACCATATGGTTTTTCATTGTCGCCACATCCACCGGTGAATTCGCTGTGGGGAACCCAATATTCCTTATAGGTAACTTCATTGCTGGCATTGTATATTCCAGCCTGCACCTCTTGAGGTTGGCCAACGAGCGCAACCAGAAGACCCAAGAGGAGCAGCAGAGTTATTTTTCTTAGCTGAGTCGATATCATGCTTCTGTTCTCCTATTTTCTCTTATCCAAATTCCTTGTCTGTTCTCTGCAATCAAAAAGAAGTTATTTGCGCATCACCACGGGCAAAAAGACATCCGCACCTTGTGAGAACCTGGCGACGATGTCGTAATCACCTCTCACAGTCAATACGTACGGATTTGTGCCGCCTGACAAGTCCCCTTGCCAACCCGTAAATATCCATTCATTCGCAGGAGTAGCGGTAAGCGTTACCGTTTCATTACACTCGTAGGTTTGCTTCAATGGTGTGACTTGTACCTGACCTTGACCTGTCGTTTGAACCTGTACAGTGTTGCCTTGATCTTCTGGATCAATTGGCATTTCCGTATTAAAGAAGTAATCTGCTCTGGTTGTGAAAGCTGGTTCTTCTCCCGGCGTTTGTGCTGTATTGCCAACAAAAATACCGCTCGAGGTGACTTCTATTTCCTGAACAAATACGACAAATGTGGTCCAATCGGTCCCATTAAATGAATATGACTGTGTCCACTTGTTTCCATTGCGATTAACTTTCAAATATGCTCTGTTTGAACCCTCCGGATCAACCGCCTCGAAGCGCACATTGGTGGCGCCACCGCCTATAGCCTTGGAGGCATTAATGATTAGCTTCTGGCCATTGTGGTAATAATCAAACCTCAACCAGTTGTTAGCATTTTGTTCAATGAGAATGCCCTCCATCTGGTATTTCGCGTTCGGGAGATCCTCAAATTTAACCTCGACCTCGAAATTTCGGTTGTCGGTTGGCTGCATGATGCGCAAAGCATCAGCATTGTCGTTCCACATGTTGTGCTCTGAGCCGGCGGGAATGCTAAACCTTGCCGTGTTGCCGGTTACAGTGAGCGCGCCATCTCCCGCAGGGTTGACGACGGTCCATAGGGCCGAGTTCAACTCACACTGGCTGAAGTCATCTGATTTTGGCGTGGTTTTGGATTTAGGTTCAAAGATGGCCGTAATTTCCTTGTCCTCATTCATTTGAATTGTTTGAGGATTTTGCAGGCCGGTTATGTCACCTTCCCAGTGTGAGAAAACGTGGCTGGCTGCTGGGAAAGCGGTGACCGTTACCTGTTCTCCCCAAAGATATTCAGATTTATTGGGATTCCTTTCTACCGAGCCTTGGCCGTCAATATTCACCTTTAATTTGGTCGGCGCTTTCGGCGCGAAAACGGCCGTCATATTCATATCGCGGTAAATCCTGAAATCGGCCGGATTGTCTGTTCCAATGTAGTCACCGGTCCAACCTGTGAATTCATAGCCAAATTCAGGGATCGCAGAAACGCGAACGCGCTCAGAGTAAGCAAAATCCTCCTGAAGTGGATTAAAAATAATGTCACCCTGGCCCTGAACATCGACATTGACGTTTAAGCGAAGTGTGCTCAGATCAGTTACCGTGACCTGACCAAACTTGGCATCCACATGGTGGGCAACGAGAAGAAGCGATCCCGCATCTGGAGCCGTTTCACTGCCGAATCCTTGTAGAGTCCACTGAGAAGGTTCTGGGTTACTCGCCCGCCAGAATTTTAACCGGTAGTAAGCAGCGTCACCCGGAATGGACTGCACGCTCATTTTGAAGATGTATTCGGTATTGAATTCCATCACTTGACTAAAACTTGTACCTCGTTTCCAGTCATAACCACGTAGTTCAAGCGCCTCTGTCAGATCAGGAGCCCAACGATACCAGCCGATGGCTCCCGTCCGTTCAAAGTCACCATTTGGTTGTTCACTTTCTATTTTGCTATGTCCCAACCAGCGCATGATGAAACCAACACCAGGACCATTGCTTGCTCCTTGATACCCTGCGGGATCAAGGCCATAAACGGTAACCGGAACCGAAATTTCATAATCCTGCCAGGTCTCATCGCCAACGGCAAGCAGCCGGTCGTATCCATAATTATTGGAATCGATCACGACGCTGTTCCCACTCAGCTGCCAGTACCCATCGACCACCTGAGCTAGATCCTGAATATCTGTGGAGGAGCCCCAATCAACTATAGTGTTCGAGTCCCAAGTTTTTCCTGCTGTGTAATTTACATTGACAGTGGCCATCGTAGGGGAAACGCCATCGGTGGCCATTATCTCAACCTTGTTGTTTCCCGGATTAAGATCGGCATAGTCTATTTCAATATTGAAGTCACCAAGCGCATCGAGGCGATTGCCCTTGGGTCCAATCCATAGGTCCTTTACCGGCCCATTGTTGAGCTTGTAGGTCATCGTATCACTGGAGTCAATCCCGGCGACATTACCAATGACATTAACCCATTGCTGAGGATTTCCCAGTTGCCCAAATTTCTGTGTGGTTCCATACCACACATTAAAAATGGGAGCTTCCGGCTCATCAACCATATCAAGCTCTTCCGTCGAAGGCATTGAAAAAACAAGCGGGCGATCCGGCACCTTGCCACCAACCAGTTCCGGCATAATTCCTGGCTCTTCCGGCCAAGGAGCAGGGATCGGTCTATTTGTTTCATCAAGCACGGGCCAACTATTGTCGTCCGCGGCAACATCACCGCTCATGTAGGCAAAGCTAACCAATACACTCACCGCAACAATAATCAGAAGCAGTGCCAGGATCCTATTTTTCATTTATCCACCTCATTAAATCTATTCATCCAATTTTGGCGTCTTTTGACACCGCAAAACACAAAATTCAGTCCAACCTGCTGCACCAAAAATAATCACTCTTATCACTTTGTTTGCTCCTTCACCCTAAACATTGAGAAGCGACTGCCCAGGCCAAGGGCAGAAACAAACAGTTGTATAAGTTCAACGACCAAATCTTTCTGCACAAGGAATATCAGCCCCAGGTAGACAATTGCGCCAATTGCGACAAGCGTCAGCACGGCAATCAGTCCAGAGCCTTCGCCACCCAAAGGCAGTATGACTGGTTTTAACAGCTGCACAACCACTGCCATGACTGTCCCTACGACAAGAAAGGGCACAAAGCTGCGCAGCGTGGGTCCGATTATTCCGGGTATAATTTGATTAACCTGCAACAAGTTATAACCGGCTCCTACAATATGTGAGATTACCACGCCGATGGCGACACCAACTATGCCATAACCAGCCAATAGCAGGACTGCAGGCACCATGACCAGGGAAAGCACCAGGCCAGCATAAAGCACATAACGAGGTCGTCCAGCGCCCATAAATAATGGTACTGTGTTGGAGGAAATCGGGCGGAATAGTACCATGAAGCTGTAAACTTGCAGTGTCGGAATCATAGGATTCCATTTCGCACCCAACAAGACTGGTACAAGCTCAGGCGCCATGACCAGTAATCCAAGCGAAATCGGTACCATCATCAGCAATACAACGCGGATTCCCTTAAGAAAAACTCTCCTCATCCTATCCCGATCATCGCGGATACGGGAATATGAGGGGAAGAATACCCCATTGATTACCGAACGACTAAGGCTACTAAGGGTTTTATTACTTAAATCATAGGCCTTGGTATAGTACCCTAAAGCTTGTGTACCAAACTGCCGCCCGACAAACCAATCATCCCAATGTGTATGGAAATAAGATACCAATCCGCCTCCAGTAATAGGAAGACCATAACGGACCAGTCTCTTTAGAAGTCCCCAATCCCACCTTTTTGGTTTGAGCCAGGCCCAAGTCGGGTTTGAAATCCAAATAATCGATAATTTTACAGCCGACGTGCTCAGCCGAGCGTAGACCAAACTCCATAAGCCATATCCTAGCCAAGCCAAGACAATAGCAACAACCATATAGGTAATTTCTGATGTAATGGTGGCAATGCTGACTCGACCAAACAGAAGCTGTTTCTTTAGCATCGCCTCAGGCACGATCATGAGCGCAGAGAGCAGGACAAGCGGTAATAGGGAATTGAAGACAGCGACATCTAGATCGCCAAGTATCCTCGCCGCCAATTGAACATTCATTTTGAGGAATAGGAATACGGTCAATCCGCTGAATAAGGTCACAACGAAAGCTTGAAAAGCTACTTTTCCTTGATCCTCATTGCTATGAATCAACGCCGCACCCATACCCAAGCCAATAAACATATAGGTGGTTCCAAGCAGAACCATGGCTAAAGCCACTGCGCCAAAATCGCTTGGATCTAAAAGTCGTGCCAACACAATCGTGCCCAAGATATTAAGCGGGCGCACGATAAGCGCAACACCAGCCATGAACATACTGCCCCTGGCGGTTCTTATCTTCAGGTCCTTAATATTTCACCTCAATCATATGAACCCAATGAATTTGGTCTTTCGGTATCTATTAGCATAATGCTCATGAATGCCGCCGTGAGAGCAGGCGCAGGTACAACTGCTCATACATCACACTTACGTCCTGCCATAATAAAGCGGTCCGCATAGATCGAGCATTCTCAACACACTGTTTTAAAAATCCTTCTTCATTCACAAAGCGCCGCATCGCTTCGGCGATATTGTCGGGAGTATTTTTCACCAGCAACCCATTGACACCTTCTTCAATCAGTTCCCGGTTTGGGGCAAAATCGGAGGCAATGATGGGCATGCCATAGGCACGATATTCGAGAACCTTTAAGGTTGGATGGTACTGCCAATCAAGCGGATATTCAGGAACATAGGCCAAAGCAACATCATATTGATCCAGCGTCTTGGGTACGTCATGGTAAGGCACTGGGGGTTTGACATCGACATAAGAATCAAGATTAAGCTGATCAATCATTTCCTGGATTTTGCCGCTGGTCTTGTCAGGGCCGATAAACGATAATTCAAACCTTTTTCCGCCATTTTCTTGAGTCCCCATTCGTTGGGCTGCCAGGAGAATCCGATCCAGGCGACGCACACGGCTGAGGGTTCCTATATAAATGAAACGCACCTCAGTATTTTCCGCAATCATATTGAGGTCCGGATCATGATCAGCGAGAAATTGTGCGCTAACTGCCAACGGCACTACTGTAGCCCAGCGCTGCCACTGATCACCCAGTACCTGCCGGGCTCCCTCGGCATGAAGGAAGCAAGCTTGATCGTAGATGTGGCGTGAGGGCGTGCGCCTGTATTGGGTGGCAATAAAACGCTTGATTTTCCCTAAGGGTCCACCATATTCTCGTTCGCCGATCTGCCGCCAATCGATAATGTGTTTCGTTTTGTTTGAAGCCCAAAGAGGCACCACCCAGAAGAAAATCAGCTTTGAACGGTTTAAGTGGACGATGTCTGGCTTGTGGCGACTGATGAAATGGCGCAAACGCATGGCGAAACGGAATTCTACCAACCATTTCCCTAATCTACTTATGCCTGGCATAGACCACAATCTGCCCCAGAGGTTGACCGGTTTTTTCAGGATGGCGACGATATCGGCTCCATCGTGGACGGCCAAATCCCCAAGCTCATTTGGCGTGGCTACCCAGACGATATGTCCATTACCACGCATAACCGCGGCAATTTCATCATAGTCGGGCGTTGGAAAATTGGATCCAAATTGGGCAAGTAAAACAAACATAATTATCAGCGGTTATGGCTTACGTCTTTCAAAATCAGATTATTCCCCAGATGCCGCCAGCGACGCCGAATCCAGTAGCCCATACACAGGTAGCATTGAAAGCGATCGGAAGTAGCCAAGGGTACACGATGAATCGAACTCAGGTGTTCGCCAAGCAATCTCCAGTGAGGGAATGTAATCTTGCCGGCGCGGGCGGGATCGTACCAAGACTGCTGGTCATGATGAGATTTATTATCACCCCACGATTGTTCAACATGTCTCCGGTAGAAAAAGAGTGTTTCAGGAACTTCGTAGAAACGGCCACGTAAGCAAAGCTCACCAAGTAATGGGCGGTCCGATCCCGAATATTTGCCTATTAGCTTGGTTTGCCGCAATACGTCGGTGCGAATGAGGCCAAATATAGAAACTACTGGCCGGGAAATACAGACGATTTCATAGAACCTTTCACTGGTTTTGGGCGACGCGCTCTTGGATTTGGACGGAAACTCGCGCAAGATATGTCCATGGCCATCTATTTCTGCGGTAAGCGAATAACTTAACACCGTCTGCGGATCATCTTCGAGCACTTGCACGCAACGAGCGAGGAATTCCTGGGCAATCAAATCGTCCGCAGCAGCCCACTTAAAGTATTGGCCACGGGCCAAGTGAAATACTATATTGTAGTTTTCAGAAGCTCCTAGGTTCACCGCATTGCGATGGTAGGCGATGCGATCGTCGCGATGAGCATACTCACGGCAGATGTTTTCAGTGCCATCGGTTGATGCGTTGTCTGATATAATGATTTCGAAATTTGTAAAGGTTTGGGCGAGCAGCGAATCTAGCGTTTCTGCTAGATACCTTTCGCCATTGTAAACAGGTAGTCCAATTGTCACCTGAGGGCCAGCCGGCTGCGTATTAGTTTCGTTCGTCAATTTATTTCTTCGCTCGCTTATCTGCAGGTTTGGACCATGCTGGATTTTCAAGCCACAGCCAAATCAGCCCCTATATAGATTACAAAGATCTGATTACATGTAACCTTAAGTAGAGGGGCTATGGCTGCAGGCTTGCTCATTATACGTGTCTGCGCCCGGCAATTTTGCGAAGCAACGAATACTTAAGTCTGCGCAGGCGGATCATTGGTGCTGAAAACTGGAGATTATGCTCGTTAGTAAAACTTTCAGTTGGCTGTAAGATGTCTCGAGCTACCAACATGTTTAAAATGGGAATGATCTGTGGATTGTTCTCGATCTGTTCCTCTACCAGGGCACGTACGTTGGCATCCATATTTGACTCGTAATAAATGCTTTGATGAACACCTTGCTCTGAAACCTCAATTCTCGACGAAGAACGCTGTACATTCTCTTGATAATGCTTGCTATCGTCGGCATAAAGATGAACACGAGCAGATGGGTTGCCACCTATCACATGATGCGCCTTTTCCCAATATTTTTCTTTGCCCTGATAGTAAGGGATGCTTAGATATGCACACACCGCTTTAAGAGAATCCCTCTTATTGACAAATTCCCAGTATCTAATCGCCTGCCAGTTGGCGAAGAAAGTGCGATAGATGCGGTGGTAGGACGTCCATGATGTTTCCCATGCGGCTACATTGCCACGCTTATGGTAAGAATGGGCAAACTCAAACGGAGTTTTCCACATTAAAATGTTCTGTGGATCTATGCCCTGACGGCGCAGATTGGCTGTCTGATCTTTAATCCAATAGGGGTTCTTACTAGAATCAACAATGTATTCTATTTCAGGAAAGCGATCAAAAAGAAATTGGTAAAGATGCCCGTCACCAATGTTCTTTATTTCTTGCCATAGGTGACAGGGCTGCTGCCCACAGCTGCAGCGCATGTCAAAGTGATGCGGCTGCAACGGCCGTAGAAAGTTATGTGCCTCCCCTATCGCAAATCCTGCCGGATCATTGGCCAAGATCATATGGAAGAAGGTGGAGCCGCTAAACTCAGTTCCGCCTACAAAAATCACCCTTTTCATTTCCGTCGCAAACACCTCTCTTGTTGACCGACTTCCAATAATATAGGTAGATCTGCTTCTGATGAAGCAGGCTCATTTGTCACCTATTTTGCGCGCCGCTTATAGGGAAATGTGGATTCTAGTATCGGAACCTTACGCATTGTCTGACTATCGGATTATCAGGTATGATCGACTCGCTCAAGTAGTCCGCGACAAACAGACAAACAGAACGCGAGCCGGCAGCCAAGAATGGCACAGTCTTGGCCCGCTCGCGCATGACTGCTTTTTATAGAGGACGGTGTCTGATAGTTAATGCGCTGCCGGCAGCAGACGAATCGTTGCCCAGCGTTCCCTGGCCCCGCTGCGGAACAAGGCGGGATCGAAGTCAGCTAATGCCTCCCACCCTTCTATGCCGGCAACTTCGAGGTCTTCTTCGCTTAACTCTACCTCCAGAATGCGGCCGTCCGTATTCATCACCAATGTCAGATTATCCTTACCGTCGTCAATAACATCCATTATGCAAAGCCGGTCGGTGCCTTCCGGGAAGCGAAAGAACGCCGCCGAGCAGCGCTGGCAAAACGGCAAGCTTGTGTTGCACAGATTTCGATCAATGATAACTTTCATTGTAAGCTCCTTGGCGCTAGGCCACAGTCAACCCACCATTCCGTTCGGCTTCTTATTAATAGGATAAACGAATTGGGCGCTGAAAATCAATGACAAATGTCAGGAACAAGCCTAAAATTGTCATGATTTCGGGGCTCAAAGGCCATGAACCGAAACTCAGTCTTATTGAAGGGAAATTGGAGTCGCCATGACCAAATACTTCATAACTATCGCAGGCAATATTGGTGTGGGAAAGTCCACACTTGTGCAGCTTTTGTCGGATCGTATTGGTTGGGAGCCTGTCTTAGAGGCAGTCAGCGAAAATCCATATCTGGCGGATTTTTACAAAGATATGCACCGTTGGAGCTTTCATTCACAAGTGTTCTTCTTGTCAAGGCGGTTACAGCAGCACCACAACTTGCTGCAACGCCCGCTGTCGATCATACAGGATCGCAGCGTCTATGAAGATGCCGAGATCTTTGCCCGTAACCTTTTCCAGCAAGGCGATATGAATGAACGTGATTGGAACAGCTATTTGGAACTCTATAAAACGCTCACTCTGCTTCTTGAACCTCCTGACCTGGTCATCTATTTGAAAGCCTCAGTGCCGACGCTGCGACGGCGCATATCCATGAGGGGCCGTGAATATGAGCGCTTTATTGCCGACGAATACCTGGATCGCTTGAATGTCCTTTATGAAGAATGGGCGGAAAGCTTCTCGTTGAGCCCCGTTTTGATTATCGATACCAATAACTTGAACTATGTACAGTATGAGGAGCACCTCGACCAGATATGGCAGCGTATCGAACATCGTTTAGTAGGAAAGGATTTCCTGGCACTTCCCTAATTAGGACAAGATTTGGTAGACAAGCAGGGTTGAAATATGCTATCTTGTACTTGTTGGGAGGGCGTCCTCCAAACCGGGGCTGCGTGAATTTGAAGTCCTGCTTCTGATTCTGAATTGGTCTTATTCGACAAGGAGAAATGCTCATGAGTGTATACAAAGTTATCGAATTGGTAGGTACGAGCAAGGTTTCATGGGAAGATGCCTCCAAACAGGCCATTAAAGTGGCCAATAAATCCCTGCGCGATCTACGTATCGCAGAAATTAGCAAGTTGGATGTGCGTTTGGATGACGGGGAAATAGTGGAATATCGTGTGCGGGTCAATGTCTCGTTCAAGTACGAAGACTAGTAGTTTGTGAGAATAGGGAATTAGTGGCCCTGCTGGGTATTACCAGAAGGGCCATTTTTGTTGGATATGATGGAACGTAAATCTCTAGGAAGAAGCGGCCTGATGGTCACGCCACTGGGAATCGGATTGGCAGCGCTAGGCAGACCCGGCTATATCAATCTTGGACACGACCGTGATTTGAATGGCAATTATGACATTTCTTTCATGGAACAGAAGGCGCATCGAGTTCTCGATGCAGCATGGGAGAGCGGGATACGATATTTCGATGCCGCGCGATCTTACGGACGTGCAGAACAGTTCCTAGCATCCTGGCTTAAGAAGCGCGATCTGGCCCATGGAGAAGTGACGATCGGTTCTAAATGGGGCTACACTTATGCGGCCAATTGGCAAATTAATGCTGAAGATCATGAGATAAAAGAGCACTCTCTACCTGTGCTTCAGCGCCAATTTAGGGAGAGCGATGAGCTGTTGGGTAGCTTCTTGTCCATATACCAGATTCACTCAGCAACATTGGACAGCGGCGTGTTGGCCAAATCTGACGTTTTGTCTGAATTGGCACGTTTTAAAGAAGACGGGCTACGAATAGGCCTATCCTTAAGTGGTCCTGCCCAAGCAGATACTCTGCGCACAGCAATGAGGGTTCGTGCTGACGGGGAGCTGCTGTTTTCTGCCGTCCAAGCAACCTGGAATCTTCTGGCCCAAGAGGCGGGTGAAGCGTTAGCAGAAGCAAGTTCGGCAGGAATGGGGATCATTGTCAAAGAAGCGCTCGCCAATGGCCGTCTGACCGATCGCAATCGGGATGTGACGTTTGAGACCAAGGGTAATCTTTTAGGTAAAATTGCTAGGGAGCAGGAGACAACGATTGATGCCCTGGCCCTGGCTGCTGTCCTAGACCAACCGTGGGTCGACGTCGTCTTGAGTGGCGCAGCCACTGTGGAACATCTTCATTCCAACGTTAAAGCTATTGAGCTTGTGAGCAAGGTCGATTGGTCTGTGCTTCTGCCTGAATTCAGGGAACCAACGCAAGACTATTGGACAAAACGTAGCCAACTCGCCTGGAACTAGCGAGTTAACTTACAATTTTTCGCCTTCAACCACATCAGGCGCCGATGCGGCTGATGCAAAGTCTTCTATCTGCCTGCTTGTCACCGGGGGTGGCTTGGTTTGCTGATGGGCAACGTCGGGCATAATGGCCCGTTCGAGCGATTTAACGGATGATAACTGGCCATCGGCCGTTTCTGCATCGGTTAAGTCCGCACTAGTTAGGTTAGCCCCACGCAGTTTCGCATTTTTTAGATTTACCCACCGCAGATTGGCCATACTCAAATCTGCGCTGCGTAGATCAGCATCACCAAGAATCGCTCCCCGAAAAACCGCCCCGCGCGCTTTCGAGCCACGTAAATCGACCCCTCGCAGATCGGCACCACTTAACCCGGCATCCTCAAGGTTGGCCCGTCTTAGGTTCGCGGAGCGCAACGTTGCCAGATTTAGATTAGCTCGTCTTAAATCTGACTCACTAAGATTGGTCCCATTCAGATTGGTACGACCAAGGATGGCATCATGTAAAATCGCACCTTTCAAGTTTGCGGCATTTAATTTCGCCCCGCGTAAATTGGCCAGACTGAGATTTGATAGACGGAGATCGGCGCCCGTCAGAACAACCTCATTCATTACTGCCCCGCTAAAGGAAGTTGTTCTCAATTGTGCGTTTACTAGGGATGCATGACTAAGTTTTGCCCCTTCCAATGAAGTACGGTTTAGGCAAGCGTCCTGCATGTCCGCATGACTGAGATTGGCGAGCTGCATATCCGCCTGGTCCAGATTTGCCTTGCGTAAAATGACACCACGCATCTTCGCCCCTCGAAGATTTGCGCCAGCTAAATTTGCCCCTGTGAGATCGGCGTAGCTAAGATTCGCTTCTTGCAGATTGGCTCCCCGTAAATCGGCCCCCACCATGATTGATTTTGCCAAGGTTGCGGCGGGCAGCTGCGCCCCTATCAACTTGGCATTATGCATATGGGCATCTCGCAAATATGTTTCTCGGAGGCGCGCATGGCTCAAATCAGCCTGGTCAAGCCTGGCCCCGCGCAGATCACTGGTGCTAACATCGACCGATTGCAATTGGGCCGATCTAAGATTCACGCCTTGAAGACTGGCGGCAACTAGATTGAACCCCCGTAAATCAGCACCCGATAGTTCGAGTTGCTGCAATGAAACAATGGGATCGCGTACATCGAGCAATGAGGATTCATACAGAAATTCAACAACATGAGCCTTTCGTTTGGAGTCAATATTGCGCAGAACAGATGAGGTTAGGGCACGGGCAACGATCCGCACCTCATCTCCCTCCTGAGAATCACTCAGATTTTGTTCTAGAATGAGCGTGATCATACGTTCAAGGTATGTTTCAAACCCATATTGCGCCTGCCTGGCAGTAGCAGTTTCAAGGCTTAAGCGGCTAATTACCCGCAGCATCCACCAGGCGATGAAGAGAAGTGTGGCCGGAATCATTGATAACTGCAGCCAATCCCAGATCGTTCTCCCTTGTCGGCCCACCTCTCCTGTTAGACCAAAGCCAGTCCATTCCGGAGCCGTGTCCGGTCGCAGAATCCAGAAAAAGATAATTCCAAACAGCACAACTAGCAGGATCCCGGCAATCGTCTTCCATCTGTTACGGCGGATCGCATTTGTGATTTCACTTAACGCACTACCCGATCGATCTGACATGATCGATTTACTCCTTTGAGCATCAAAACTGGATGATGCTTAATTGTACCACAGAGACCCAAAGCTCGATGAACGGGCAGCTTCTCAGTCTGAGAACGCCTACCCACCCAATAGAAACCAGAGATGGCGCACACCTAGGGGTGGGGCTGATTGATCCCTTCAACTCAATAGTAAAACAGTTGACATTTTACCTTAAAAAATTGAATGCCAACCTTTTCTAGATGGGGTCTTTGGTGTATACTTTGTCTTGAAGTGGTGCAAAATGGGTGATTGTGGGGAATATGGGTATTAAATCCCTACTTTATTGTAGCAAAATGGGGCATTAAGAACAAGTGTTCTAATCTGCCGGATAATTATAAAAATGTTTTTAGGCGAATATACCCACTCCATTGATGACAAAGGTCGGCTCACCGTTCCGGCTAAATTCCGCGGGGATTTGGCAAAGGGATTGGTGGTTACGCGCGGCTTCGATTCGAACCTTATGGTTTTCACAATGGACGGTTGGACCGATCTGGCACAAAAGATCGCCGACAAACCACTGGCGGATCCAAGCACACGCGCATTTAGACGACGTGTTTTTTCTGGCGCCATCGACTTAACACCCGACCGGCAAGGCCGAATCTTGCTACCGGCAAATCTGCGGGAGTTTGCTAAATTGGACAGCGAAGCGGTAATCATTGGCATGTACAGCTACCTCGAGATTTGGGGAGTCGATTCGTGGGAACCTGTACTCGATGATATCGAGAGCAGTGAAGATGTTGCCCGTTGGGAGAACCTGGGAATCTGATTCGTTGGGTTCATAATCTATAATGATATCGTGATTTTTCTTAAGCGACATATGGAATGCAGAATGAAACGGCACACATACCGGTCCTCTACTACGAAGTATTGGAGCTATTACGTCCGAACGCAGACGGCCAATTTATAGATGGCACACTGGGTGCAGGAGGGCACACAGCCGGAATTCTGAAAGCATCCGCGCCCAATGGGCGCGTTTTGGCCTTTGATCGGGACTCTGAAGCGATCAACTTTTCGCAAATAAGATTAGCGGAGTACGGCAGTCGAATTGCATTTGTAAATGCCAATTATGCTGATATGGCCGAACTGGCACCGGCGTATGGGTTTTTCGAAGTTGACGGGATATTGCTTGATTTGGGTCTCTCTTCAAGACAATTAGCAAACGGCCAACGAGGCTTTTCCTTTACCAAGGAAGGGCCCCTGGACATGAGATACGATGCAACGAGCGGTCAAACGGCTGCTGATTTACTTAACAATATAGCGGAATCCGATCTTAGCGAAATCTTGTGGCGCTACGGAGAGGTGCGACATAGTCGTCGGATGGCGAAGGCAATTGTAGAAAATCGCCCACTGTCAACAACAACGGAGTTGGCAGAATTGATTTCCGCCAAGTTTCCGCGGAAAGGGCGAATCCATCCAGCAACTCAGGCCTTTCAAGCCTTACGTATTGTGGTAAATCGAGAATTGGATGCTGTCGAACGAGGTGTAGAGGCAGCGCTCGGCTTGTTAGCACCCAGTGGACGTCTAGCGGTGATCAGCTTCCATTCTTTGGAGGACAGATTCGTAAAAAGATTCTTCCGTGAATTAAGTCGTGATTGTACCTGCCCCCCCGAGCAACCAGTTTGCAGTTGTGGAGGCCAAGCAAAGTACAAATTGGTCAGCCGTAAGGCGATTAAGGCCAGCGACAAAGAGATCAGTGCAAATCCGCGCAGTCGCAGCGCACGTTTAAGAGTAATCGAAAAAATCGAGCAGAAAACAAAACACAGAGATATTTAGGAAAACCAAGCGAATTATTAACATCGTAAATGGAACGGTATGGTCCAAGAACAGCTTCAACGTTCAATGAGCAAGTCATCACGACATACGCGCGAATTGGCTCGCAGACTAAGCAAATTAACGGAGGTTCAGTCTACCGTAGGCTGGGGATTGATCCTGCTGATTATCGCTCTGCTGGGTGTTATCTACCTAAATCAAAGCAGTAGAATTGCAACTGTTGGACGGCGTGAGATGGTACTGCGCGATGACCTGATCGAAATCGAGCGCATAAATGCCGACATCGAACGTGACATCGCCGAAGCTCAAGATATTAAGAGACTCATGGACGAAGCGCAGAAGATGGGCCTTATTGTGGCGCAGCCAGGAGAAATTGAATATCTCGTAGTTCCAAGAATGCCTGCTGTCGTGGAATATGGTAGGCAGGAAAGCCAGCCGGCGGTCGGTTCAACTCCAGTCGAATCCATGAGCGAGGGCTTATGGCTTGTGTTTGAATCTGGAATTAGTAGTTTGATGCGAGGTGAATCCAGTGAACAGTAATCAATCTCGTCGATTATGGATTGTAACGATTGCTATCGCCCTCTTTAGCATTGTCCTGGTCGCCCGTCTTTTCAAATTTCAGGTGTTGGATCGTGACATCCTAAGCGATTTCAGTCAAGCAGAATATTCTGTCGACTACCCACCAACACGGGGCACGATTTATGATCGCAATGGGGCGGTGTTTGCCGCTAACAGTGCAGAATACCAAATCGGGGTATCTCCAAACTACGTTACCGAACCAACAGAGGCAGCGGAGTTTTTGGCACCGATTCTCGAACAAGAGGTCTACCAACTGAAAGCTAAGCTGCAAACAAGCCGTCCCTATATTCTTCTTGCCAGCCGTGTCCCATATGAAGATGCAGAAAAAATTCGTGAACAGGATTTCAAGGGTCTGCAGATTGAACCTATGCCCAGGCGTCTGTACCCACAGGGCAAACTGATGAGCCAAACTCTGGGCATAATGGATTATAACGGAGAAGGACAGACCGGGGTCGAAGGATACTATAACCAAGAACTTGCTGGAGAATCGGTCAGCCAGCTTAGGAGCTATTCACCATTGGTATTCGTTCCTGTGGCACACGCGCGTCCAGGAGTCGATTTGGTTCTCACCATCGATCGTCAGGTGCAATTCACCGTTGAAGAGCATCTGCGCCGGGCTATGAAAAGCTATGAGGCAGAAAGCGGATCGATCATCGTCATGGATCCACGTACGGGTGCCATATTGGCCCAAGCCAGCGAACCTACGTTTGATCCGTACTTCTACTACAAGGGAGACCCTGAGGTCATTCATAATCCGGTCGTTAGTAAGCAGTTTGAGCCGGGATCGGTGATCAAGTTGATCACCATGGCTGCGGCGCTGGATGCAGGCATTGTTACGCCAGAAAGTACATACTACGACAATGGCGAGCTTTTTGTAGGTGGACACAAAACGGTGAACTGGACGCGTGAAGCCCATGGGACCGTGGACATGACAACGTTATTAGCCCAATCATTGAATGTGGGTGCGGCAACACTGGCCTTGTGGATGGGCTCCGACATGTATTATGACTACATGCAGGACTTTGGTTTCGGGCGTCCCACCGGGATTGACCTAATGTGGGAAGCGGGAGGACTTATGCCACTGCCCGGAGATCCCATATGGGACGAATCAATGTTAGCCACGAACTCTTATGGTCAAAGTTTAGCTGTTACCCCAATTCAAATGATCGCGGCTATATCGGCCTTGGCCAATGACGGAAAAATGATGCAGCCATATATTGTTCAGGAGATTCGCGGCGAGAACGACAGTTTTAAAACGCAACCCAAGGTGATTAGCCAGCCCATCAGCAAGTTTGCGGCACAGCAGCTTACAGCAATGGCTGTAGACGCATTAAGTACGGCTATGCCGCAGGCACAGGTTCCCAATTACACAGTTGCTGGCAAGAGTGGCACGGCACAAATAGCAGAACACGGTGTTTATCTACCAGATGCAGTCATTGCTACCTTCGTCGGCTATCTACCAGCTGACGATCCCGAAGTAGTAGTTTATGTTAAATTAGACCGGCCTGTGATTCCCTGGGGATCCCAGACGGCTGCGCCGACGTTCTCCGCGTTAGCCAGAGATTTGGTTGTTCTACTTGATATCCCACCCGATAACATCCGGCTTGATCAAGATGTTCTAGCAGCAAGGGCAGCGAACTAAGATGGAACCCACGTTAGGGCATATTTTCGAAGCATTGACGAATTATCAGGCAACCGGCGCAGAGCCGGCTCTGATTTCTGTCGTCGTAGACAGTCGCGAAGCTATTCGAGGCAGTCTCTTCGTAGCTTTACCAGGAGAACAGACCAATGGCCATGAGTACGTTGGAGATGCCTTTGAACGAGGTGCCATCGCCGCATTGGTGGAACGTGCTCCTTTCTCAGGACCAGTAGCAATTGATCTTCGTACCAACAGTGATGAATCTATCACGGCCTGGGATGGGACCTTGCCTTTGCTCATAATTGTAGATGACAGTCTTTTGGCGATGCAGGAAGCAGCCCACAAATGGCGCGCCCGCTTCGACTTGAAAGTAATTGGTATAACGGGCAGCGTAGGCAAGTCTTCAACAAAAGAATTGGCAACCACAGTGCTCTCGCAGCGGTTCAGGACCTTCAAATCACCCGGAAATCGTAACAGCGTTCTGGGACTGCCCCCTGCTCTCTTTGACTTGCGTTCGGAGCATGAGCGTGCAGTCTTGGAAATGGGCATGTATACAACCGGCGAAATCGGTCGCCTTTGTGAGATTACAGAACCAGCAATCGGCGTCATCACCATGATTGGCCCTGTTCACCTAGAACGAGCCAAGACCATGGAGACTATCATCGCCGCTAAGCAAGAATTGGTTGAGGCACTGCCGGCAAATGGCACAGCCATCTTGAACCGGGATGATGACCGGGTCATGGAAATGGCCGCCCATTCGCAGGCTCAAGTATTCACGTATGGCCTAGAAAACCGGGCAGATTTATGGGCAGACAATATTCAATCTATGGGTCTTAGCGGTATACGATTCACACTACATCACGACCAGGAAAACTTGACCCTCAGTGTGCCAATCTTGGGTCGCCACAGTGTACACACAGCACTGCGAGCAACAGCGATTGGGCTGGTGGAAGGTTTGTCTTGGGAAGAGATCGCCAACGGTCTAAATGAGACAACCTTGGCAGAATTCCGGCTGGTTGCTGTACCCGGCCCACGTCATTCGGTCATTATTGATGATACCTACAATTCCAGCCCCGACTCTGCCTTGGCGGCGTTGAACTTGCTCGCTGAACTTGATGGGCGGCGCATTGCCGTCCTGGGCGATATGCTGGAACTTGGTTGGGCAGAGGAAGAATCGCACCGGCTGGTTGGCAGAAGAGCAGCGGACGTAGCCCATATTCTGATCGGCGTTGGACCGCGATCACAGACAATCGTCGAGGAAGCCTATAAAGTTGGCATGCCTGAGGGCAATGTTTATTGGGTTGAAACTGCGATAGAAGCAATTCCTCTGTTAGAGAAGCAGATTCAAAAGGACGATACACTATTGATCAAAGGTTCCTACGGCATGCGCTTGGACCAGATTGTCTCTGCAATTGGCAGGATAGATTGATGGCGTTCGCATTAACATTGGGTTCCTTTACTTTTGTTATGGCAGTAATTTGGGGCGGTCCATTGATTGAGTTGATGCGGCGAATGAATCTGGGCAAGCAGATTCGTGTTGATGGCCCGCAAACTCATATGGCCAAAATGGGCACGCCAGCGATGGGCGGTGTCCTCATTGTTGGCTGGATCGTTCTAGTCAGTATCGTTGTCAACATCGTACAGATCGTACAAGTGCGAGAAATAGCAGAGAGTATAGCGATACCTTTGGGCGTCATGATTTCTTATTCAATATTGGGTGGCATCGACGATTTCCAGGGTTTCCGGCTCAAGCCCGGAGAAGGTATGCCTGCACGTGTAAAAATCTGGTTCCAGCTGGGTATTGCGTTCATCGCGGCAGTACTACTCTATGGGGCCGTCAACAATGGAAAAGGGTTAATGGCGATACCAACTGTCCCCGCCCTAATTGACATCGGCATCATTTATGTGCCTATCGCCGTGGTTATGATCGCGGGAACCGCCAACGCGGTCAACATGACTGATGGACTCGACGGTTTGGCGGGGATTATCGCCGCCACGGCTTTTATCGCCTATGGAATTATCGCTTTCCTACAAGATCAGCAGTTTCTGGTTACTTTCTCATTGGTTACGGTTGGCGCATGTTTTGCATTTCTCTGGTACAACGCCAAACCGGCGCAAATGTTCATGGGTGACGTCGGTTCACAGGCTTTAGGTGGTGCGTTGGGAGTCATGGCCTTGATGACCAACCAATGGCTTATTCTACCCATTATCGCCGCCGTACCAATTGCGACCATGATATCGACAACGCTGCAGGTTTTGTATTTTAAAGCAACTAAGGGTAAGCGTCTTTTTAAAATGGCACCTCTACACCATCATTTTGAACTTATTGGCTGGAGCGAGACACAAATCGTTCAGCGCTGGTGGCTGATTGCCATTTTGACAGCGATGACTGGTATTGCATTGGCTTTAGTCTGAGAAGACGAATCTGATTGATGACACAGGAAACGGTAGATGAGCTGGCTGGGAAACAATTATTAATTCTGGGATTGGCGCGTCAAGGTATGGCTTTAGCCCGATACGCAGTCGATGCCGGAGCAAAAGTCGTAATTTCGGATATGAGGACGCAAGCAGATCTGCAAAAAAGCATAGATTCATTAAGTGGATTGGATATAAGTTACGTGTTAAGTGAACATCCTATAAGCCTCTTGCAAGGCACCGATATTTTAGCTATCAGCGGCGGAGTTCCGGCGAACATCCCGCTGGTTGAGGCTGCCCGCCTGCAGGGAATCATGGTAAGTAATGATTCACAGGAATTCATTCGGCGGTCACCAGCAACCTGTATCGGCATCACTGGATCAGCGGGAAAAACGACAACCACTTCGCTCACGGGTGCGATGAGTGAAGCCTCGGGACGGAAGACGTGGATTGGGGGCAATATTGGGCGGCCGTTAATCTCCAAACTAAGCCAAATGAATCCCGAAGACCTAGTCGTGCAGGAGTTATCCAGTTTCCAGTTGGAGATATGGCAGCACAGTCCTCCGATCGCTGCCGTGCTGAACATTACGCCGAACCATCTAGACCGGCATAAAACAATGCCCAAGTACAGTGATGCGAAGAGCAATATCCTGCGCTACCAGAAAGAGAATGGCATTGCTGTCTTGGCGGCAGATGACCCTGGAGCCATGGCCTTGACGCCGCTGGTTCGTGGACGGATGAGATTGTTCAGCACAGAGAAAGAAGTTCAGGATGGGGCATTTGTACGCAACGGAAGTATTTTCCTGCGGTCAAAGTCGGCAGGCGAGGGTCTAGTTTGCTCCTTAGATGCGATTCAAATACGAGGCGAACACAATGTACTTAATGTTTGTGCCGCCATCACCTTGGCCGATTCAGCCGACATCCCCATCGAAGCGATGATCCAAGCAATCCGCGGTTTCCGGGGTGTGGAACATCGTTTGGAGCTAGTAGCATCCATCGATGATGTGCAGTTCATAAACGATTCAATCGCCACCGCCCCTGAACGTGCCCTGGCAGCCATCCATTCCTTTGACGAGCCTTTAGTCTTGTTGGCGGGCGGCAAAGACAAAGACATGGTGTGGGAAGAATGGGCGCAGGTAGTCAACGCTAGAGTAAAACATGTCGTTTTATTCGGACCACTGTCCGACTTATTGGCTGAAAAGCTTTCTGCGGCTGGAACAGCTACAAATAGCAGCATGCACTTTACGCGGGCAAAGGATTTGGAAGAAGCAGTCGATATCGCCGCGTTAGAAGCCACAGCGGGTGATATTGTCCTGCTGGCCCCAGGTGGGACCAGCTTCGATGCGTATGAAGATTTTGCCGCCAGAGGGCAACACTTCAGAAGCCTGGTAAAGACTCGACTGTAAGTTAACTCAACTGATTTGCGACTTGAGGTAGATGTCATGGCAACGATTAAAATTAAGAGAAAGCGTGTGCATCAGATTCGCCCGCAGTTTGGCTTCCATTTCGACTATTGGCTCCTGTTGGCGGCTGTGGGGCTGGTAATAGTTGGCTTGCTGACAGTATACAGCACCACTTTTGATCTCGGTACGCAGTGGAAAGACAATTCCACCTATTATATCGAACGACAGATCATGGCCCTAATCCTGGGTTTAGTTGGTTTTGTGGTGGTTTTGTCCTTCGATTATCATGTCTTCCGTAAGTTTTCTGTGGTTGTTATCCTGATCGCTTTGGCTGGTCTAATGGCCACCTTAATGTTCGGCGAAGCATCCAATGACGTGCAGCGCGGCCTTCTCGCTGGTTCTTACCAGCCGGCAGAGGCAGCAAAATTGGCCATGATCCTTTACATCTCACATTGGTTATCGAGCAAAGGGGATCGCATTAAGATGGTCACTTATGGTCTGATTCCATTTTCGATAATCGTCGGCATTGTCTGCGGTTTGGTTGTGCGCACGCCGGATCTCAGCACTGCGGCCCTTATTGCGATGGTCAGCTTTACCCTTTTCTTTGTAGCCGGAGCGGATTGGAGACAGTTCCTCTTGGCCATTGTCCTGGGAAGTATCGCATTTGCCCTCTTGATCGCCTTTTTCCCATATGCCACGGAAAGATGGGATTTGTATCGAGAAGCATTTAACAACCCTATCCAAGCGGGTTACCAAATGAAGCAGACAATGGCTGCGCTGGGCAGAGGCGGAATCACTGGAGTTGGACCTGGGAACAGTACCCAGAAGTTTAATGTCTTGCCAGCAGCGCATACGGACGGGGCATTTGCCATTATTGCGGAAGAATTTGGCCTTTTTGGATCCTTAGCGATAATGGCTTTAATCGGTTTTTTGGTATGGCGCGGCATTTTAGCAGCAAAAAATGCCCGAGACGGGTACGGGGCGCTCTTGGCTGTCGGCATTTCTTGCTGGCTTGGATATCAGTCGTTAATGAATATCGCAGTTATCACGGCTGTTATTCCCTATACCGGAATCCCCCTCCCCTTTATCAGTTATGGAGGCTCGGCATTTGCCGTTACCATTGTCGGCATCGCAATTTTGTTAAACATCTCGCGGGACGCGAATTTAACAAAGCGACCACAACCGAAACCAAATAGGCAGCAGCAGGCAAGTTAAGCAACCTGGTAGAGAAGATGACACATGCAAGCGCAATTGACATATCACCAGCAGCGCAGAGCCAATCCAAAATGATGAAGGTATTGGTTTGCGCGGGCGGCACTGGCGGCGGGATATATCCTGCGTTGGCTGCTGTCTCCGCGTTGGAAAAAGATGGACTTGACCGTGAGCAGGTGCTGTGGGTCGGCACAAGCGGCGAAATGGAAGAGAAATTGATCCCCCGGTCAGGAATTGAGCTTGAAACCATTCAGGGAGGTGCTATCGTCGGTGTGGCCTGGCATGTCTCTGTGCGAAACGCCTTTAAACTGGCCGGAAGTGTTGGCAAGGCCATTGGATTAATTCGCCGGTTTCGACCGGATGTCATGTTTATGACCGGTGGTTATATGGCTGCGCCAGTGGCGCTGGCGGCTAGATTGCTGCGAGTCCCCATCGGCATTTATTTACCAGATGTTGAACCGGGATCCAGCATTAAGGCCGTTATGCCGTTTGCGAAAAAGGTGGCTTGCACAACGGAGGGTTCAGCAGCTTATGTGCCTGAGAACAAGATGGTTGTGACTGGCTATCCGGTGCGACCGGAAGTACGCAGTGCCTTACAACTCTCTAAAGTTGAAGCACTGGCGCAGTTTGATCTTGAACAAGGACGGCCGACACTGTTTGTCTTTGGTGGCAGCCGCGGGGCATTGAATATCAATCGCGCTCTTATGAATTCGCTGCCCGAACTGCTGCAGCGCGCACAGGTCATTCATATCAGCGGTACTTATACGTGGCCGGAAGTACAAACCAATATACAGAGCCTAACCACCGAACAACGCCGATGGTATCGCCCATATCCCTATATACACGATGAAATGGGCGCCGCCTTCAGGTCCGCGGACCTTGTCGTGGCCAGAGCCGGGGCCAGCATGTTGGGAGAAGGACCAGCATTTTCGCTGCCGGCGGTATTGGTTCCTCTCACCTTTGCCTGGAGATATCAAAAAGTGAATGCGGATTACTTAACTGATCGCGGGGCAGCGATCCAACTCACAGATGAAAGCCTGCCTGAGCAGTTTTACTCAGTTGTTGCCGGCTTATTACACGACCAGAAAAGGCTCGCGGATATGAGTCAAGCCGCGAAGGCACTGGATATTCCAGAAGCGACGATCCGGCTGGCCCGGTTTATCACTTCACTTGGGGAAGGAAAGGCATCATGATCGCGTTATTGACGACACTTTGGATAATGATCGGCTTTTTTGCTGTGGTAGACATGCAGCGAGGATGGACACGCGCTGTCATTGCCTCCTCCGGCCTGGTGCTCTCACTTTTCGCAATTGATATGTTTTTGCCAAGAGTATTCAAAGCTTTTGGTATGTATGATCAAGATTTCTCTGATGAAATCTGGCGCAGGCAGATATTAATCTTAGCAGCGATCCATCTAACTATTGGCTTTTTTGCCTATGCTGGACCTGCATTTGCTGGCAAGCTGTCGAGCAGGTTGGCCATACGCGACAATATCCAAGATAAGTTCCTAGGTTTTTTGGTCGGCGCTGTTAATGGTTATCTGGCAGTAGGTACGCTGCTCTCCTTCTTACAATGGCGTATATTGGCAGATGGCAATTGGGTAGAGACCGCACCTAGGCAGTATCCTTTTTCACCAGAAGTCATTGCAAGGGCTGCTTCGTTGGATGCATTCAGCCAATGGCTGCCGATTAATCTGTTAACCGAAAACCCAGTAATCCTTCCGGTATTACTGGTTCTTGTTTTCTTATTCGTCCTGGTGGTCATGCTGTAGAGGTTTGTATGCGAATGTCTGGTAACCAATTCTCTCTAAGCTCCGGGATGCAGCTGCACCTGGTCGGCATCGGCGGATCAGGTATTTCTGCGATCGCGCGCGTCCTCCTAGGACGTGGATACGCAGTCTCCGGATCTGATAGAGAGGAAAACGACCAGACCATGGCCTTGAGACAAGCAGGAGCCACAGTTTCTGTGGGACATCATGCCGACAATATCAACGGCGCCGCTGCGATCATCATATCTTCAGCCATACCGGCAACAAATCCAGAGGTTATGGCAGCACAGGAAGCGGGCATTCCGGTCTTCAAGCGATCAGAATTCTTGGGTTACCTAATGGCTGAATCCACTGGGATAGCAATCGCCGGTACTCACGGAAAAACGACAACGACGGGCATGATCGCTCAGATTTTTGTGGACGCCGGCTTTGATCCTTCCGTGATATTAGGGGGTATTTTGCCAAACTGGGGCGCGAACGGCCGTGCGGGCCAGGGCCAATATTTCATTATCGAGGCCGATGAATATGACCATATGTTCCTCGGTTTGCGCCCAAACATCGCCGTAATCACCAATATCGAACACGATCATCCGGATATCTTCCCAACTGCCGCAGATTATTTGGAAGATTTCCAGCAATTTGCCGATCTGCTGCCGGAAGATGGCCAACTGATCGTTTTTGGGCAAGATGTTGGCGTCAGCCATCTGTTAGAAAAGTTGGCGCCTGCCCGAGTCAAGATTGTCACCTACGGGCTGCTGTCCAAGGCAGATGAGCTGGTCTTTGACTATCAAGCTTCAGACTGTCGCCCTAACCAGCTTGGTGGCACTGATTTCTTGGTGTCGCAGAACGGGCATCTGGTTGGTCTTGTGCGCTTACGTATTCCCGGAAAGCATAATGTCCAGAACGCTATGGCTGCAATTATCATCGCTCTAGAGCTCGGCATCGACTTTGCTACGATCTCTAAATCTTTGGCTGAATTTGGAGGCGTAGGCCGCCGGTTCCAGATCACGGGTGAGGTCAATAGCGTAACAATTATTGACGACTACGCCCACCACCCTACCGAGATAAAAGCGACATTGGCGGCGGCGAAGCAGCGCTACGCGCGGCGCAGAATCTGGGCCGTGTGGCAGCCGCATACATTCAGCCGCACACGGCTAATGCTTTCAGAATTTGCCACTAGTTTTGGGGATGCGGATCGCGTGGTCGCTTTGGATATCTATCGCAGTCGAGAAACGGACGATTTGGGTATAACAACGGCTGACGTTATAGAAGCCATGGACCATTCGCTGGTCGCCTATATCCCTGAAATTGATGACGCGGTCAGTTATTTATTGGATCGCATTCGGCGTGACGACGTTGTCCTTACTTTGGGGGCCGGCGACGGCAATCTTGTTGGTGAAAAGCTGTTAATAGCGCTTAAAGAGCGAGTTTATTGATCCGGGCGCTTTAATCATTGAGGAAAGTGAAATAGTTATGAGTGTCAATACAGCAGTAAGTGAGATGACCCGCGAACAATTTCGCGAAGAATTTGGCGAAACTCTTCTAGTTGGCGAACCTCTTTACCGATTTACATCGGCTCGAGTAGGTGGTCCAGCGGAAATGTTCTTGACGGTCAACACTGCGCAACAATTGCTGCAGGCCGTAGAAATGTCTTACGCGCAAAAAATCCCCTATTTCATTCTTGGGGGCGGTTCAAACATCCTGGTGGCGGACAAGGGTATCAGCGGCCTGGTAATACTCAATCGCGCACGTGCAGTTAGTTTTCGTCACAATGGCGTCCACGTGGTTTGCACTGCTGAATCAGGCATGAATCTTTCCTCTCTTTCGCGCCAGTGCATTGCCAAAGGGCTCAGCGGTTTGGAATGGGCTGTAGGCGTACCCGGGACGATCGGTGGTGCAGTTATTGGCAATGCCGGTGCCCATGGTGGCGATATCGACGGCGTGCTGCTTTCAGCCACGGTCTGGGAACCCGGCCGGGGCGTCCGCGTCTACACTAACGAAGAGATGCAGTATGAGTACCGGGACAGCATCCTCAAGCGCGATCAGCACAAAGCTCGCACGCGACGGGTCGTTTTGTCGGCCGATTTGCAGCTTATGCCTGAGTCGGTAGAGGTATTGTCTGCACGCGCCGATGCATTTACGACACGGCGGAAGCAAACACAGCCTGGCGGCGCTTCTATGGGTTCGATGTTTAAGAATCCCGAAAACTATTATGCCGGATATTTGATCGAAACGGCTGGACTAAAAGGGTACCAGGTTGGTAACGCCAGGATTTCTGAACAACATGCCAATTTCTTCGTTAGTGATGGCGATACGACGGCTGAAGATATTCGCTCGCTGATCGCCGAGGCATGGAACTCCGTTCGGGAGCAGTTTAACGTGGAAATGGACCTTGAGGTGGAACTCGTTGGAGATTGGGATTTCAAGAGCTAACGGATTCCCGGACTAGATTGGGGCATCAGGATCGGTATCGCGAAGAATTATTATGGATGGCATGAAAGCAAATCAACCCAAAAACAAACTGCGTATTGGCGTCATTTTCGGCGGCCAGTCTGGTGAGCATGCCGTTTCCTTGATGTCTGCCCAGTCAGTTATGTCTGCTCTTGACCGGGAAAAATATGAGATCGTTGCCATCGGCATTGACAAGAACGGCCGTTGGATTACGGGCAATGCCTTCGCGGCATTAAATTCAGGTGATGCAGGAAGCCGATCGGCAGCGCTGCTCCCCAATCCACAGTCGGCGGCATTGATGCAGCTAGACCACTCGGAGACGGAGCTGACCGGGCTGTCTGTCGCCGCCGAACTAGACGTGGTTATACCGGTACTTCACGGAACATATGGGGAAGACGGCACTGTACAGGGATTGCTCGAATTAGCCGGGCTGCCTTATGTTGGCGCCGGCGTCGTGGGATCAGCCGTGGGTATGGACAAAGCAATATTCAAGTATGTCATGACCGCCAATGGGATTCCCGTCCTACCGTGGCAGTTGGTGATAATAACAGAGTGGGAAAGAGACATAGATGCCGTCATTGACGGTCTGGAAGAAAGCTTGTCCTATCCGGTTTTTACAAAACCGGCCAATCTGGGATCCAGCGTCGGCATCAACCGCTGTGATAACCGGACTGAGCTCAAGGCCGGCCTCCGTGAGGCTTTCCACTTTGACCGGCGTGTGGTCGTCGAAGAAGGAATCGACGCACGTGAGCTAGAAGTTTCAGTTCTGGGAAATGAAGAGCCCATGGCAAGTATCGTGGGCGAGATTCGGCCGCGACGCGAATTTTATGATTACTACGCCAAATATGTTGCGGAACCAGGATCGGAAGATGAATCGGACCTGCTCATACCAGCAGATATCAGCCAGACTATGGCTGCAGAGGTCCGTGAATGGGCAATAAAAGCATACAAGGCAATTGATTGTGCCGGTATGGGACGCGTCGATCTTCTGCTGGACAGAAATAGCGGACGTCTCTATTTGAACGAGATTAATACCATTCCCGGATTCACGCAGATTTCAATGTACCCAAAGTTATGGGAGGCCAGCGGGCTTGATTACTCAGATCTGCTTGACCGGCTTATTGACTTAGCGCTCGAGCGGCGTGATGTAAAGAAGCGATTGTCAACATCATTTGAAGTAGATGAGGTGCTTGAGAATTAACTCAGGGTTGCTCCAGCTTCACAGTATGAGAGCAGCATAGGCAGGATTTTAATCAATGATCCGTAGGACAAAGCACAACCAGCTGCGAAAACAACCGAAACGACGCCGTTCCACAGCATCATCTTCGGCGAGTTATCCGCCTGTGCGCGTGCCGGACACGGCCCGGAGAAGAAGAAGACGACAGAGGACAGAGGGGGTTCGCTCTGGTTTGTCCATCCTAAAACGCATCGTCTTCTCATCCAGATGGATAAGCTTGGGATTGTTGGTCCTAACTATCTATGCGCTGGTCATTATCGTTCAAGAAAGAAGATTTTATCTGGATTACATACCGGTGGATGGAAATATGTCATTTGAGCGGGAAGAAATTGTTGCTGCCAGCGAACTGGCTGGTAATCATATCTTCTCAGCCAATCCAAGTCTAGCAGCAGCGAATATTACTGCCCTTCCTGGTGTTATTTCGGCAACGGTGTTACTAGAGTGGCCAAACGCGGTTCAAATCGAAATCATTGAAGAACAACCGGTGGCGGTATGGCAGGAAAACGGGCTTGCTTATGGAATCACCGGCAGCGGACGCCTAGTTCCGACTGGCTTCCCTCTGACGGGATTACTGCAGATCATTCCTGAGTCTGAGGAAGAAGCCCCGGCGTCTGTCTCTGCAGCTATCGAGGAAGCAGATACAGCCTTAGATGCAGACGCCATGGAAATCGTAGATGAGATGACGGAAGGAGAGCAGACTGATGATGAGCTAGCTGCTGAAAAAAGCAGCGACGCAACTGCGGCAGTGGAAACAGAAGCAAGCGCAGACAGCGACGATAACGACGAACCAGAGAACGAACTTGATACGAGCGTCGCCTATGTACCTCAAGAGGTGCTAAATGGCGCCCTAAGTCTACGTCAGTTGCGTCCGTCGATCAATGAGCTTTACTATCGTCCGTCTGGCGGCTTGATCTACCGGGATGCGCGCGGCTGGCAAGTTTATTTTGGGACCGGTACAGATATGAATCAGAAATTGGTCCTATACGAAACAATATTGAACGACTTGCTTACGCGGGGACAAAACCCCCGATATATCAGCGTAAGCAACATGAGCAAGCCATACTACCTGGCGCAATGATTCGAGCCCAGCTTACTATCCCGAATCTATAGTAGAAGGATGTAGCGAAGCAAGAGGTGGAGAAGGAGAGGGTACGGTTATATGGAAGAAGTAATCTTTGGACTAGATATTGGCACCACAAAGGTTTGTGCTTTGGTTGGAGCAGTTCGTGAAGGACAACTACAGATCATTGGTCTCGGCATTGAACCATCGCGAGGTATGCGCAAGGGTATGGTCATCGATGTTCCAGAAGCATCCATAGTAATTGCCAGTGCGGTCGAAGCGGCTGAACAAACTTCGGGCTATGAACTGCGAGACGCGCTGGTCAGCATGGCCGGCGAACATATTAGCTGTACCAACAGCAAGGGTATTGCTCCTGTAAGCAAGAGTGAAGAAGGAATTTCCATGGCTGACATTGAACGAGCAATGGAAGCTGCCCAGGCCATCCCGATTCCGCACAATCGCGAGATCGTTCACATGATTCCACGAGAGTACACGGTCGATCAGCACAAAGGGGTCAAGAACCCGTTGGGCATGCATGGATATCGCCTGGAAGTGGAAGCCCATATTGTCACGGGTGCTTCCCCTGCCCTGCGCAATCTCTCTCAATGTGCAGAAAACGTAGGCATAAAAGCCGAGGAATTCATTTTGAATGTGCTGGCTTCTGGAGAAGCCGTTCTGGAACCAAATGAAAGGGAAATGGGGGTCATTATCGCCGATATTGGAGGAGGGACCACCGATATCGCCTTGTATAAGCAAGGAACGATTTGGTACACCAAGGTCATTCCTATTGGTGGATATCACATCACCAACGATATCGCCATAGGGCTGCGCGCACCTTATGATGTCGCCGAGAATGTGAAGGTCCAATTTGGCGATTGCCGGCCCAAGCAAATTGATCCCAAGATCGTCTTCCCGGTCGAGCCGTTTGGTGGGGAGAAGATTCAAATCGGTCGTCAGGATCTCGCCTACGTGATTGAAGCGCGCGTAGAAGAGATCTTTAAACTGATCCTCCAGTCCATTGAGCAATCTGGCTACGATGGTTTACTGCCGGCGGGAATCGTCTTGACAGGTGGTACAGCTCAGATGCGCGGTATAACAGAAGTAGCCGAACGTATCTTAAACGTTCCGGCCCGGGTTGCTAGCCCACGCAACTTGCTCGGCCTGGTCGATGAGTTGAACAGTCCAGCTTATTCCACCAGCGTTGGTCTATTGCGTTGGGCAATGGGCAACTACAACCAGTATCGTCCGCAGACGCCGCAGGGCCGGGCGCTGGGTCGCAAGGTAGGCACATTTTTGAAGATGCTGCTGCCAGGTTAATGTCTATTATTCGCACCGTGACGCTATGCACTGGTGCGGTTTAGAAAAGTATTATTGTAAGGGTAGTTTTTAGTAAAGTAGAGGGGTAATATGAAATCTAGAAGTAGTGTAAGTGATGTACAAAGAATGCCTGAGACGGAAGGATCGGCGCTGATTCGGGTCGTGGGCGTTGGCGGTGGCGGAAACAATGCCGTAAACCGCATGATCTCAGAGAATATTGCTGGTGTTGATTTCATAGCGGTCAACACAGACCAACAAGCTCTCATGGGCAGCCGGGCCAAGCAGCGAATTGCCATCGGCGAGCGTACGACGCGAGGACTTGGTTCCGGAGGTGATCCGGAAATTGGCAACAAAGCAGCCGAAGAGTCAGTTGAAGAACTAAACCAAGTATTGCAGGGTTCGGATATGGTGTTTGTGACAGCCGGTATGGGCGGCGGCACCGGAACTGGAGCCACGCCCGTCGTAGCCAAGGTAGCCCAAGAAGTAGATGCTCTTACCATTGGCGTGGTTACCAGGCCATTCACATTCGAAGGCGCTCAAAGGGCTCGAGCCTCGGAAGCAGGAATAGAGCAGCTAAAAGAGCATGTTGACACGCTTATCGTCATCCCCAATGATCGCCTGTTGGAAAAGGCAGATAAGCGGATCTCGCTGCTAGAATCGTTCTCCTTAGCGGATGATGTTCTGCGGCAAGGCATTCAAGGCATTAGTGAGCTAATTACCGTGCCTGGCCTAATTAATCTCGACTTCGCCGATGTCAAGACGATCATGTCTATGGGCGGAGCGGCACTTATGGCTGTCGGCCATGGTTCAGGAGATGATCGTGCTCGCGAAGCTGCTGAACAAGCGCTTTCCAGCCATCTGCTCGACGTTACCATCGACGGCGCCCGTGGCATTCTCTTCAACGTGACCGGCGGGTCGGATTTGAGCCTATATGAAATCAATCAGGCGGCCTCCATCATTCGTGAAACGGCTCACCCAGATGTTAATCTCATCTTTGGCGCAGTCATCGACGAGCGAATGGAAGACGAGATCCGAATCACAGTTATAGCGACAGGTTTTGAACACAATATGCCGATGGTGCGCCCCATGACGCGCGCAGTTACGCGTCAACCGAAACGAGATGTTCCCAGCCAGCCGCCAGTGCGCGAATCTGTTACCGTCGGCGCACCCGCCAGCTCAGCGCCGCCAGAACCAAAACGTGAGGAAAGACAGAGTTACAGGATCAATGATCTCGATGTACCGGCATTTCTGCGTAAACGACGTTAATGGTATTGCTGCCACGATACCATTGGCCTGCATTCATACAGGATTTTAATAGCGGTTCCGTTTACACCTTGCCGGAGGATTGTAAACGGAATCACCGCTCCCATTACTGCTGATCGCATAATCCCGGATGTTTTCATCTGGGGCGATCGGCCTCTGGCGCAGCTTTTGAAACTCTTTGACCGGCAGTTCAAAGAAGTCCGTCCGATCGTATGCAGAAGCCTGCATACATAGCCATTTTCCTTCGCAAATAAGAGGAACAAAGTTTTAAGGTTGATAGGTCCAGATTGATGTTGCGGCCCCCCTATCAGGCATGCTATAATAATTCTCTTGAACGGCCAAATGTGGGGGGTATGGACGAGATTAACCCCATATATGTCGGTTTCATACTCTCAGCAGTGGCAAAGCCAATATCTGGGGAATTAGGTTAAACAGAAGCTAAGAAATGAAATGCCCGTATTGCAACCATAAAAAAACCCGCGTGATTGATACCAGTCACGACACTCGCGGTGGTACGCGCCGCAGGCGTGTGTGTGATGGCTGCGAGCGGCGTTTTAGTTCTTATGAGCGGCCAATCTTGGCCACGCCTATTCTCGTCAAACGTGACGGAACGCGCGAAGAGTTTTCACGAGACAAACTCAAGTCAGGTCTTTGGGTTGCCTGTGCAAAACGACCGATCTCTGCGGCAGATGTAGATCGTATTGCCGGAGAAATTGAGGCTGAGTTACAGCAGCTCGGCCGTTCAGAGATTAAGAGCCGCTCTGTTGGCGACCTCGCTATCAGAAAGCTCAAAGAACTGGATGAAGTAGCATACGTCCGTTACGCCATCGTTTATCTAGGTCTTAGTGACCTAGAATCCATCCGCAACGAAATCGATATACTACTTGGTGAGTAATTAACTCGCCGCCAAGGGTGCTTTTGCCACCCTTGCTGGCGTCTTGTCGACGATGGCGTCTGCTGGAAACAAGAATAAAAAGCATGTGTCAGATAGAGCATTATTTGCAGCTTTAAATCAAAGAAGAAATCATCCGGCCACCGACCCACCCAAGGTGATTCTGGCGGCGAAAAAAGTATCGAAGGAGCAGGCAATATGTCAGAGCAATTATCAGAAACCAGGACCGTAGCCAAGAAAAACGGGGCTCCCAAAACAAAGAGTACTCATCAGAGCAAGAATGGTTTCAAGGCCAACAGCGTCTATTTTAAGGTGAAGGTCCCAGAGCAGATCGTAAAGCGGGACGGCCGTATCGTGCCCTTCGATGTCGAGCGCATCGAACAGGCGCTGCGCCGATGCTATAACAGTCTTGAAAACGAGCCCAAGACGCCAGTAACTGAGATTACGAAGCAGGTTGTTAACGTGGTCGCTGCCAAATTCGATCTACCCACGGTCGAAGGCGTGCAGGACATTGCCGAGATGGTATTGCAGGCAGCCGGTGAATACGAAGCGGCAAAACACTACATCCTATATAGGGCAGAGCATGCCAAGCTGCGTACCGAGCGTCCAGTACCCGTTGAAGTGCAAGAAGCGTTTGCTGCTTCTGACAGCTACTTCCCGACGCAACTGCAGAAATTCCAGTTTTACGATAAGTATTCGCGCTTCAACTATGATCTTGAACGGCGAGAAACCTGGATTGAGACTGTTAATCGGGCCGTGGATTATCTACGTGAACTATCAGAATATCGCCTGCCCCAAGAAACTTATGACCGCATTCGCACAGGCATTTTGGAAATGAAGGTCATGCCTTCGATGCGGCTTTTGGCCATGGCCGGTCCTGCCGCGCGACGCAATAATATCGCCATATATAACTGCTCCTACATGCCTGTTGACAGTATCGATTCCTTTGTAGAAGCTCTCATAATATCCATGAGCGGCTGCGGCGTCGGCTACTCTGTCGAGCACCAATATGTAGAAAATTTCCCCAGGATTACCAGGCAAAGCGGGAATCCGCCATCCACATTTGTTGTGCCTGATTCCTCAGAGGGATGGGCACAAGCAGTGCGGGTTGGATTGGAAACGTGGTTTGACGGGGAGGATGTTCTTTTTGACTATTCTGAAGTCAGACCAGCCGGCGCCCCTCTGCGTGTAAAGGGCGGACGGGCATCTGGACCAGAACCACTACGAAAGATGCTGGATTTTGCACGTACAAGAATCCTAAGCCGCCAAGGAGGATTCCTAAGACCTTTGGATGCGCATGATATCATGTGTGCGGTTGGGGACGCGGCCGTTTCAGGTGGCGTGCGACGCACAGCGATGATCTCGTTGTTCGACTACGACGACAAGGAAATGCTCCAATGTAAAGATGGTGATTTCTGGCGCAACAACAGCCAACGTTGGAATGCCAATAATTCGACCGTCTGGCCGGAGCGTGAGCTCACTCAGGCAGAAATCACGCGATTCGTACTGGATATGGTCGAGACTGGGCGCGGTGAGCCTGGGATCTTCAATCGCAAAGCAGCAATTGACAGCCGCGCGGAGAGGCGTGCACCAGCCGCATTTGGCACCAATCCTTGTGGCGAGATCATTTTACGTCCTTATCAATTCTGTAACCTGACCAGCGCAGTGGCCCGGCGGGACGACGATTACGAGAGCTTGCGCGACAAGGTGGAATTGGCAGCCATTATCGGCACAATTCAGAGTATGGCCACTTATTTCCCGGGATTGCGCGCCGAATGGCGTAAAAATTGCCAGGAAGAACGTCTACTTGGTGTAGATCTGAACGGTCAGATGGACAGCCCCGCTGCCATAGATCCTCAGAATCAGGCTCGTCTGCGCGATGTTGCAGTAGAAACAAACAAGCAGTATGCAGCTATGTTAGGCATTAACCAGTCCGCCTCCGTTACGGCCGTAAAACCGTCCGGTAATTCTTCTCAACTGCTTAACTCTTCCTCTGGACTACACGCACGATGGGCGCCTTTTTACATTCGAAATGTCCGCGTAGCCGCCCACTCACCCGTGCTAAAGGTATTGAAAGACGCGGTCGTACCCATGGACCCTGAAAACGGACAACGAGCAGACAGCGCAACCACATGGGTCATTCGTTTCCCGGTCAAATCCCCAGAAGGCGCGGTCACTCGAAATCAACGCACCGCGCTCGAACAATGTGACTTTTGGCTGCAGAACAAGCAGCATTATACGGAACACAATCCCAGCGTGACGATTACATACCAGCCTGATGAAGTATTGGATATTATCAAGTGGATCTGGGAACATCAGGACAAAATCGGTGGAATGGCTTTCCTACCAGCCTACGACGCACAGTATGATCAGATGCCCTACGTGGAAATCCTTGAAGATGAATATGTTAAACTCAATAGTGAATTCCCTGAGATTGATTTCTCCAAGATTTATCGCTATGAAGAAGAGGATTTGACGACAGCGGCTCAAGAATTTGCTTGCCTCGCTGGCGGATGTGATGTCTAAACATAGTGACGTAGGATACGCACGAAGAGCATCCAACGCGTTAAGCTTGAGTAAAAGCTGGATATTAACCTTGATTCAGCAGCCATCATGTGACATAATATGGCCTAGGATAACAGTTAATAGATTATGTTCAGCAGTCCTATCAAGCTTGGGAGAAGTGCTATGGAAAGAAATTTGCAGCGGCAGTCCGTTGTTAAAAACGCACAAATTGAGCGTGAGCCTTATGAAAAACCGGCCGTCATATACGAGGGCTTGATTACGACCATGTCAAAAAGTGGACCCGATAGTTCGCCCAAAGGCAACGTTGATCCGGCAGATGTATTCAAGGGCAGCGACGGCTGATTTTAATTAGACAAGCAGCTATTTATAATTGGATTAACGAGGCCCACCGATTTTCTCGGTGGGCATTTTTTTTGTGACTCTTTTTAGGGAAGCTGTCCCGGGCTGGGAAAAGGCCAGTCGCGAAAATCAGCCGGACATCTATCTGTATCCTGCCAATAGGGGACGCGCTCTAAACTGTGATTGGAAGCCTGCAGCAAAGGACAGGGGAAGTTACCTTCCAACACACCGGTGCCATAAACCAATGCATCAACTATCCGGTCAGCATTGTCACGCAGGATGACCTCGTCTCCTTGATTCCCCAGGCGCAAAAAGGTGCTGGTGTCTCCCCAATTTGGATCGTCAATTAAATTTGGAACAGCGGCCGTTTCCAGTATTTCAAAATCAGGCCAGGAGCCATATTCCTCCCAGAAGTCAAGAGCGCTTGTGGCAACAACAAGCACTTGCCCTGGCATTAAGACTGTCTGGGCCGGGAAGCGGCGTAGATCTTCATAATCCTCTGGATGTGAGGCATCGCTAAGACTGTAGGCGCTCAAATCAAATGCTTGTGCTGTCGGGTTGGCAATTTCTACAAATTCTGTATTGTCAGGTCCGATAGGATCATAAAGGACCTCACTAATTACCGGATAGGCAGCTGGTCCCCTGTAGTTCGCCAATAAGATTGAAAAATAGACATCATGGGGCATATCTTGTTCGAACATCTCGGATAGCAGATCATATGCTTCATCAGACCCGACCAAGAGCGCAATCTCCCGGTTTCCCTTACTGGAAAGTTCTGAACC
Organism: uncultured Chloroflexia bacterium; assembly: GCA_963807975.1. Classification (GTDB taxonomy): domain Bacteria; phylum Chloroflexota; class Anaerolineae; order Promineifilales; family Promineifilaceae; genus JAACFF01. The sequence goes on from CAWEDV010000001.1 coordinate 1,343,826, forward strand.
ATTCATACTCCCGACGTGAACATAACCCTGCCCGTCAACGTCAGCCAATATCATTTTGTTGTGGATGCCTAGACCTGTAGGATTCCCAAGGCGACAAGAAATGTCAAGATATTCAACCCGGCCGATGTGCTGCACCCTGCGACAGGTTGCCGAATTGCTTACAGCGCTGTCAGAGTCATCAAAGAAGCTGTCAAGCAGCAGCCGAACCTTGGCACCGCGCCTTGCTGCCGAAATATAGGCCTCCAGGCGAGGATTTGGATCGGAGACTGCACTACTATTGGTTGGCCCCCAATGCGGCCGTTCCTGCAGCTGCTGGATTAACAGGGTATCGCCGCTCCCGGCGCGATTCACGAGGTGCAGAAGACCATCCGCGGTACGCAGACTATTCTCAGGAGACTGCTGCAGCTCAAACGAATACTGCCCCTGGAACACTGCCGGACGGGGATAGCGAACCGTATAGGTGATGCCGCCGGTTTCCGTTTTGGGCCTAAAACCGGGTGGTGGCGAACCATATTTTAGATTGCCGGCCTCCCAGCGGAATAAATCAACATGATTCTGGGGATCTAGATCATGGTCAAATATCGCGTGGACGCGTTCCACAACACCAGGCGAATCTGTGGTCAAAACCACGCCCCGCCTGCCCCAAGACCCATCCCGTTTGTCATCATTGGGCATGCTGTTTGGGCTGAGGTTTTCGCTGCTTATAGCCGTTTGCCGGTGGTCCACCAGAATGAATTTTGCGTGCAGGTACCGATATCGGTCCTGAATGCGCTGCCCATCATCCCGGATCATAAACCAGCATTGGCCGCCAGCTTCCTCAATTCGCTGGCAAACATATTTCTCTTGCGCTGGAAGGCCGCCAACAGGGCTGCCCTCCAGCAGCAGCCTGACCGCCAGACCACGCCGCGCAGCCGATGCCAGCGCTTCGCCAATGGCCAGGTTCTCAATGGTAAGTGTTTCAACTTCCACACTTTCCTGCGCGCTATCTATCATAGCCACCACTGTCGCTAGAGCATTGTCCGGCGCTATGGCAATCGTTATCCTAGCCGTTTCCGTGACATGCAATGGTTGGAAGAATTCGTCGAGATTCCAGGCAGGATAACGAACCCGCCGTCCATTGACCGGATCTGCCAGAGATTGTGCCCAATCCTCAGCCGTATTGGTATCGACCAATGGAAAGCCGCTGTGTTGGTCCTGCTTTCGATACAGTATCTGACCTTCTTTGCCGAACAGCCCTCCAGCGGTGTAAGGTTGTAGCGCTGGACCTATCCAATCTCCATTACCATCACGTCCCTCACCATAGATTACAGAATCAACGATGTTATCTTGTTCGTCAAAGAGGTAAACTTCGTCACCATCATTGGCGAACCTAGGCCATGAAGGAACAACTAGATCAGCCGCAAATCCAAATTGACGCCTAAATGCTTCTCCATTGTGGGTTACCCAAAGCTGTTCGCCAGGCTGCAAGACCACCCCTTGAGAGAATATCGCACTCGTCGCTTCCCCGTCATTCAACCGCCAGCCGCTAAGATTGATGGCATCGCTGTTGACGTTACGTATGGCAATTGCTTCGTCAGCATCCGACAACTCAAAACCATCAATGTAAATGGCGTTAATTAGAACCGTTTGCGAATTAGGAGCCAGCTCATCCTCGCTGCGCAGAGAGTACAAGGGCTGCAGCATTACCAACAGCAATGCAAGCGGAATCAGGGTTGCTCCCCCAAGCCACAACAAGCGCCGTACCATGTGATTTTCCCCATGCCCTACAGTCGTTTCCAATGACTGACAGAACAACAACGGTTGAAACAGCTTCTACAGATCTTGATTTCTAGCCGCGGATTGCTCGTCCGCAAGAAAGGCCAGATACTGTTTGTCATCCTCAGTCAAATCTGCCGATAGCAATAAATCAGGCCTTCTTTGCCAGGTGCGACGCAGCGACTGCTGGCGACGCCAGCGATCAATATTGGCCTGGTGACCTGAACGTAGCACGTCCGGCACAGACCATCCGCGAAAATTCTCAGGGCGAGTGTAATGTGGTCCTTCTAGTAGCCCAGTGGCATAACTATCCTGGGTTGCTGCGCCTTCCGCTCCCAGGACTCCCGGAATCAACCGCGAGACCGCATCAACAATGATCATCGCCGCCAACTCGCCACCTGTTAACACGTAATCACCAACGGAGATTTCGTCGGTAACTAGATGCTGCCGAACACGTTCGTCCACGCCTTCATAACGACCACAAAGGAGCAGCAAACGCCTTTCTTCAAACAACTCTTGCGCAACCTGTTGGGTAAATGGACGGCCCTGGGGTGTCATAAGAATAATAGGCGTTTGGTTGTTTTTATCTCGGGCGTTCTCTACTGCGGCAAAGATTGGTTCCGGCTTCAACACCATGCCGCCACCTCCCCCGTATGGCGGCTCATCTGTAATGCGATGCTTACCGCCGGCATAGTCGCGTATATCATGAAGCGCAATGCTCAGAAGCTCAGCGTCCTGAGCGCGCCTTAGTATGCTGCTGTTGAGATAGCCCGGAAACATCTCTGGGAATAGGGTCAGGATTTCAATCCTCATAGGAGAAGTATCGACTGTCTAGCATCGGGTGTCAAGTCAGGCAGCAGCAGGGTGGTCAGGCCAGAGAAACGCTTGAAAACATGGGATCTAGATTAATCAGTGGAAAAGTATCACGAGCCATGATGCGGGGTTTTGGGCGGTGAGCTTAGTATTGGCAGTGATCGTTCGAGGTTAAGCTTCAGTCAGGTATAATGGATGCGCATTCGTAAATCTCCCTCAAGAATGGAAAGGATCGTCTATGAGAGTTCTCATCACCGGATCATCAGGTCAGCTCGGCCAAATGCTTCAGACCAAACTAAGTAGTGAGGACCTGGCCCTTATAGATTTGCCTGATGTTGATATCACAGATAGTGAACAGATAATAGCCCTCAGCAGCTCGTTTTCTCCGGATGTTGTCATTCATTGTGCAGCTTACACCAATGTTGATGGCTGTGTTAGCAACCCTGAACTCGCTTATCGGGTAAACAGCCTGGGCACCCAGAATATCGCTCTAGCCTGCCAGCGCTCCGGAGCGTCCATGGTCCATATTAGCACCAATGAGGTGTTTGCCGGTGACTTGCCGGATGGGTACGAAGAGTGGATGCGGCCCAACCCCATCAACACTTATGGTCGGACCAAGGCGGCAAGCGAGGATCATGTGCGCAGTATCTTAAGCCGTTATTATATTGTGCGTACTGCCTGGTTATATGCGGCAGGAGGTCACAATTTTATCCACTCCATATTGAGGCAGTCGCGAAGTGGTTCTCCATTAAGGGTAGTAACCGACGAAGTAGGGAATCCGACCAGTGCATCAGACCTGGCGGATGGCATCGTCAAACTCATTGACAGTGAACAGTATGGAACGTACCACTTAGTTAACGAGGGCGCTTGTTCACGCTATGAATTTGCGCGAGAGGTGTTAAGTCTAGCGGGCATACAAGATGTGGGACTCATTCCCATTTTAAGCAGCGAATTCCAGCGAGCATCTACGCCCCCACCGTATGGTGCACTGAAGAACATCTGTGGCTTGGCGAACGGGATTGTTCTGAGATCTTGGCAGGATGCGTTGGCTGACTATATGGCCTTGAATGTCAAAATGGCCCAATAGGAACCAGCTTACAACCGTTGGTAGGTTGGCAGTCCGAGATCGGGCATGGGCCGGTCATTGAAGGTGGCATCGAGTGCGATTCGGGTTGCCTCGCGATCATCCCAGGGATATTCAATGGTCCCAAAACACATTGACTGCTCGTGTCCCTTGCCACAGATAAGGACAGTATCCTGAGCCTGTGCAAGACCCAGTGCGAAATATATTGCCTCCCCTCTATCCGCGACACGCCAGTAACTGCTTCCTTCAACCCCACCAGCATTTTGGCAGCTTTGGGCCATCATTTCCAGGATTTCCTTAAGGGAATCAGTTCTAGGATCTTCAGCCGTCAGCACCGTTAAATCTGCCTCGCGCGCGGAAATCTCAGCCATGAGACTCCGTTTTTCGACGTCTCTTTTGCCAGCACTGCCAAATACTGTGATGATGCGCCCCTTAGTCATCACTCTGGCTGCTTGTATCGCTTTCTCCAAAGCATTGGGTGTATGGGCAAAATCCACAAGGACAAGAAAGGATTGACCCTGATCGATTCGTTCCATACGGCCGCTAATGGCACTTATGGCCTGGATACCGGCGGAGACAGCGTCCGCCGCTAGGCCAAGACCTAACGACGCCGCGGCTGCAGCAAGCATGTTGTATACGTTGAACTCGCCCGCGAGGGTCGATGTGATTGGCTCGGATCCGCTGCTTTTATCCGCAGAGGGCTTATCATAGTGGAGCAAGAAGTTTGTTGTGCTCATCGAATAAGTTACGTCGGCGGCACGCACATTGGCGTTTTTGTACAGACCATAGGACAGCTGTCTGGGGGCGGGGATAGCGGCAAGATTCTGATAGGAGCTGTCATCTTTGTTCAGGACGGCCGTGCGTACAGATCGCTGCTTATACGGATTGCTGCTGGGGATCTGCAAATTATCCCATGTCAGAGCTTCAAACAATCGGGCCTTGGCCGCAAAATAGCAATTATAATCTCCATGGTAGTCAAGGTGCTCATGCGTGATATTGGTGACGACGGCCATATCAAAATCAATGGCTCCAACCCGCTGTTGGGCCAATCCGTGCGACGTGGCTTCAAGCACACAATGGGTCATCCCGGCATCTACCATACGACGAAGATGGCGCTGTACCTCTTGTGCTTCAGGTGTGGTTACATGTAAGGCCAATGCCTCCTCCTTATCGCCAATAACGGCTTTTATCGTGCTCAGTAGTCCAGTTTTGAGGCCGCCAGCCCGTAGAATTGAAAAAAGTATGCTTCCCGTTGAAGTCTTGCCGTCAGTCCCAGTCACGCCAATCAAAACCAAATCATGACTGGGAAAATCATGCCAAGCCGCAGAGAGCCAGGCCAACGCCAACGCTGTATCTGAGACCTGCAAATAAACGACATCATCTGGTATCGGAATATCGAGCGCAGATAGCGGTCGCTGACCCAAGACCATCTTGGCCCCAAGGGCTATCGCTCTTCCAATATACGGATGGCCATCGCTCGTCTCGCGCACTCGAGCAATGAAGCAAGCGCCTTTGTCTACTTCACTGGTTTTTTCGGTAAGCCGGGTTAGCTGTATATCCGGGCCATTATAAAAAGGTGGCTGGGGCAAATTTGTATTCCGAGTGGCACTGCGCCAACAATATAGTAGTTCTCGTAAACTTCGTTTCGAATCGGTCATTCGCTGATACTCACTTTCTACATGTTTGCGCTATGCTTTGCAGTTGACGTGCATATGTTTTGATAAGTAACGGAATGCCCTCGAATTTGACAGAAAGATTAAGGTAGCTAGAATCCGCTCTATGTCAACTGAAAATGAAACAGTGCCGGGGGCTGAATCAGAAATCCAGACCGAACCTGTGCCGCAAGACGACCCTAAACCGCGAGTAGAAATCTCCAGGCAAGACAAGAAATTCTTGAAGGAAGCTCTGACCCGCTTCACCAGTTGTGGAAGATGTAGTCTTTTTTTGGCCGCATATCGTCTCCAACATGATGACGTGGAACTGCTGGCAGCGGTAAACAATATCGAGTATGGCTGGTTGTCTTTGCCTTGGGACAACAGCATCCTCAAACTGATTAACAAGAGCTATGGCTGCCGTATTGATGTTGAAGCATTCTACTTTGAAAGCTGTTGTCCCGATTGTCATGGCTCCTTCATCTATATGGAAGCTGAAGACGATCAACCCAATTCCCTACGCTTAAGAATGTAGATTAACGCCTTCCCCTTCAATCGCAAGCCGTCGTTGTCTCGCCGCCTCAAACAGTAATATCGCGGCAGCAATTGCCGCATTCAATGATTCAGTGTTCCTACTCATAGGTATGGAAACAGCGCCGCCTGCCAGAGCCTTGGCACGGCGGCTTGGTCCATGAGCTTCATTGCCAATTATCAAGATTGTGGGCATTAGCCAGTCGATATCTGTATATGAGCTGCTGCCTTCAGCAGTCGCCAGCAATGTTTGGTTTGCAACACAGAACTGCGAGATATCATCCCAGCTAAGCTGGCGAACAGGTACTCGCCGTAGGGCGCCCATGGAGCCGCGCACTACCTTTGGATTAAGAATATCCACGCTGCCCGGCGTTAAGAATACTGCATCCACACCTGCCGCAGCCGCGGTACGCAGTATGGTGCCCAAGTTGCCTGGATTAGCAATTGTGTCCAGAACCAAAATCAAAGAGGGATGGGCGGGAATAGGAAGCGGCTCCGCTGACACAACAGCCAGAATTCCTGGCGGTGTTTCTGTAGAGCTCATAGCAGACATGACCTGATCGCTGACCATTAAAGCTCGTTCCTGAATTGAGTCGAGAATTTTTAATTTACCATCCGCAGCAAGCCAATTCTCGGTATAAAAGACAGAAAGCAGTTGCTCCGTGGAATGCTCAAACTCCATTACCCACCGCGTCCCCTCGACAACAAACTGCTGCTGCCTGTTTCGAAAACGTTTATCATTCTGAAGACGGCGCACTGTCTTTACTTTTGGATTGGAGAGGCTTGAGATCATTTGCTTAATTGTATCGTTTTTGCTTCTAAGGGGTTAATATAGAGTATAGGAATTCGTAGGATTGGAGATTGTGGAATGGAACAGATAAAGGGCCTGTACAGGATAAGTCGTCCGATCACGACCTTGACCGGTGCTTTAGCCGTAGTTATGGGTGGTTACGTTGCCGGAACGGGCGCGTGGTTTAATGTTTTTTTGGCTGTAGCGGCGACTATCTTGGTGTCCTCGTCGGCCAATGCTTGGAATGACTATCTTGACATTGAGATTGACCGTATAAACAGGCCAGATCGCCCGCTACCGTCAGGGCAGGTGAGTCCACGTGTGGCCAAATGGTTTTCGTTCACCCTGGCTGTATTATCGATTCTGGTCGCTGTTTTTATCAACCTTCCTTCGCTGCTGATCGTCATCGGCGCCAATATTTTGCTCTTCATATATTCTTATAAATTGAAGAGCACGGTTCTGCTAGGCAATCTAAGTGTGGCGTTTATTTCTGCCATGAGCGCCGTATTTGGCGGCGTTGCTGCCGGCAATCCTCGACCGACTACATGGCTGTTTTTAATCATTTTTGTAGCTATTTTAGGCCGCGAAGTTTTGAAAACGATGGCTGACTATGAGGGGGATCAGAGTGAGAGTGTACGTACCATCTCTACCGTCTGGGGCAAGAGAACGGCACGTTACGTGTTCTACATCCTCATTACGGCAACGTTGATTATGATGTTGATCCCTTACATCCTTGAAGTCTACCAGCCAATCTATGCCTATTTCATCCTCATTGGCGTCTTCCCCGTCATTATTTACATTGCATATCGCGTGGGTCGCTCACGAAATGGATCACAGCTCGAGAAGATGAGCCAGCTCATGAAGTATGATTTTCTATTTTGGTTTTTAGCCGTTATTCTCGGCTCAACATTCTAGACCAAAAAGACCTAGAAATTACTCGAGTGCCGGGAACTTGTTGTCCATAAACCAAGTTTGGCTATTAAACAAGGGGACGTCATCTTCGACCAGCGCTTGGCGCGGAATGTACTCGCCGCTCGCCTGCAGTACGTGTGCTTTGGCCGTGTCTTTCAAATAGATCATCAGTACATTTTCCAAGATATTTTGCTGCAGTTTCGGATTCTCAATTGGAAACAACACTTCCACACGGCGATCGATATTGCGCGGCATCAAATCGGCGCTGCCAATATACATATCTGGTTGGCCATTGTTTGCAAAATAGTAAATACGTGTATGCTCCAGGAAACGGCCGACAATGCTGAAGACGCGAATATTCTCGCTGATATCCGGCAGACCTGGCCGAAGCCCACAAATACCGCGAATGATGAGATCAACCTTGACACCAGCTTGAGAGGCCCGGTAAAGCGCGCGAATAATCTGCGCATCCACAAGGGAATTAGATTTAAGGATCATATGTCCTTTTTTGCCCAGCTCGGTTTCACGCTTGATGAAGCCGAGCAGCTGCTCGCGCATTTTGACCGGAGCCACCAAGAATTTGCGGTATTCCGTTTGTTTTGAGTACCCCGTAAGATAATTGAAGAGCTCAGTCGCGTCGGCACCAAATCCCTCGTCTGTCATCATGATACCCATATCTGTATAGAGTCGGGCGGTCATGGTATTGTAATTGCCGGTTGACAGGTGGACATAACGGCGGATGCCTTCTCGTTCTCGACGCACAACCAAACAGACCTTGCAGTGAGTTTTTAAGCCAATAAGACCATAAACAACATGCACACCGGCTTTTTCTAGTGCACGCGCCCATTCGATGTTTGATTCTTCGTCAAAACGAGCTTTTAACTCTACAAGAACTGAAACCTGCTTGCCATTTTCGCGCGCCTTCATGAGCGCACGAACTATGGGCGGATTGGGACCTACACGATAGAGCGTCTGCTTAATAGCCAAAACCTGGGGATCTTCGGCGGCAGCGTTGATATAGTCAACAACCGATCCAAAACTGTCAAAGGGCCGATGAATAAAGATGTCACGCTGGCGTAATATTTTGAAAATATTCTCTTCTGACCGGTATCCTTCCGGCAATCGCGGCTGGTATGGCGTATCTTTCAGATCGGGTAGTTCTAGTTTGTGCAGCTGCCACAAACTGCTCAAACCTAATGGACCATCTGTAGTGTATACGTCATAGTTGCTGATACGCATATTAGCTACCAACATCTCACGGATATGGTCAGGCGTGCTTTCGGCAATTTCCAAACGCACAACAGAGCCAAAATGGCGTTGGCGCAGGTTTTGTTCCATAGTCAGCAATAGATCATCCGCCTCTTCTTCTTGAATCTCCATATCGGTGTTGCGGGTAACGCGGAATGGGTGGGCTGCCACTATTTCCATACCTGGGAATAAACGGTCAAGGTTAGCCGCTATCACTTCCTCAACCCAGACAAAGGTTTGCACGGCGGGTGCTAATAGGTCATCGGGATCGACCGGCTTTACCGGTACCAATCGAGGTAAAATTGCCGGTACTTTAACCCGTGCAAAGCTAGTATCACCTTTAACCGGATCTTTAATAAGAACCGATAGATTGAGGCTCAAGTTGGAAATGTGTGGGAAAGGGCGGCTGGGATCAAATGCAAGCGGCGTAAGAACCGGAAAAATCTCTCTTTCGAAATAATCTCGCAGTTTAGCTTGCGCGCGCTTCTTTAACTTGTCATAATTCAATACATTAATGCCCGCTTCAACCAACTGGGGATAAAGTAAATCCTTCCAAGTTGCATTGGCTTGGGCGAATAATTGGGTGACGACACGGTGAATGGCGGCTAATTGTTCACGAGGTGATAATCCGTCCGCTTGTGACTTTGTGATGCCTAATTTTACTTGTTGTGACAAACCGGAGACGCGCACCATGAAGAATTCATCCATGTTGCTGGAAAAAATAGCCAGGAACTTAACACGCTCGAGGAGAGGATGATCGGCTTCACATTCGCCGAGTACCCGCCGGTTAAACTCAATGTGGCTCAGTTCACGATTGATATAGAGGCTGGGCGCGTGCAAATCGATTTCATTTGCCTTCTTCTCTTGCTGTTTTGTACCATTGCCGGATACAGGATCGAGAGCGGCGGCTGTGGTTTTTTCCAAGATAACACTCCTTACACTTTAAGAGGTCGCTAAATGGTTCAAAGATCATTTTCACATGTCAAAGCATTATACCTTATTTTCGTTTTTTTGTTTGCGGTAAGCTGCGCTGACCAGGGAGAACCTTTGTCTGCAGGACAGTCGGCACCTACGATTCCAGTCGAGTGGCTGACCAAACCTCCGACCCCGGGAATCACGCCTTCCCCTCTGAGCATAGAGCAGGCAGCCGTACCCAATCCTGTGGACACGCCAACATCGAGACCGGGTGTTGAATTTCCACAGCCATTAGTTGAGGAAGTGACATCCGAAGCCGCGGCCACCGAAACCGCGACCCCCTTCATCGCCCCAACGAAATCGATACCAGATCAGTTAACCATAACGGCTGAAGCATCCGTGCCCGAAGCGATAGCAAACGCAGCCAGGCAGCTCTCCGAATTGCGCCCGAATGATTTCCTTTGGGTTGAACCAGACAGCGATAAGGCCGATATCACACTGCGCACCAGTGGCGGTACGCCCATTGCCAACTGGGTATACATCGCCGCCGCGCCATTTGCTACCTTCACGAACGGGGTAACCTATGATACTATCGTAAACCGCTGGACGGGCACCGTCGCCGATGCCGGACCGCTGATCATATCCGAAAACACAGCGGCAGCCCTGACCCCAGTATGGGGCACGCCGGACCCCGCTGTTCTTCAAGTCAGTTCCGATAGCCTGAAAGACACGCTTTGGCAGCAGCGGCCCTCATTGACGATCATTCCTTTCGAAGAACTAACACCTGAGTTTAAGGCGATGCCAATCGACGGTATTTCTCCCTTAAGTAATGCATTCTCAACAGAAGAGTACCCTCTCCTAATAACGGTTGGGATTGACGCCGAAGAGGATGCGCTGCGTGACTTCCTCTCTTCCTGGACCATGCCCCCCACGAATCGCGATCCGGGAAAATTGAGCCGTGTTGCGATGACCGGGGTCACGGCATTGGTACGCGCCACTGCCTCCCAAATGGAGACAGACGGCATCTTAACGCCAGGAGAGGATGTCAGCTCCGTGTTACAAGAGGCGGATATCGCCCACATTAGCAATGAGGTGGCATTTGCTGAAGACTGCCCAGAGCCCAATCCCGTCGGAGGCTCGACCTTTTGTTCGCAGGATGAGTATTTTGCCCTTCTGCAAGATCTGGGCACCGATGTGGTCGAATTAACCGGCAATCATCTTAATGATTGGGGACCGCAAAGCGTTCTACATACGATGGAAATGTATGAAGCCGCCAATATGAGTACTTTTGGCGGCGGGCGTGATCTACAAGAAGCATCGCAACCGGCTTTATTTGAGCACAATGGGAATAAGATAGCGTTTGTGGGCTGCAATCCAGTAGGACCCAATTACGCCTGGGCAGGAACGTCAAATCCTGGTTCCCGTCCTTGCGGACCAGAATTTGAGCAGCAGATCCAGGATCTGGCCAACGAAGGTCACCTGGTCATCGCCACACAGCAGTACTACGAGTTTTACCATTATCAGCCGACTGACCTACAACAGGAAGATTTCAAGGCATTGGTAGATGCTGGAGCCGCAGCCGTTTCCGGCAGTCAAGGACATCATGCGCAGGGCTTTGACTTCCATAATGGTGCCTTTATCCATTACGGGTTGGGAAATCTTTTCTTCGATCAGATGTTCAGCGATGGCACCCGGCAATCCTTCGTAGACACTTATGTGATCTACGATGGCGAATTGGTGAATGTTGAATTGTGGACCGGTATGATTGAAGATTACTTCAAACCACGCTTGATGACTGATGAGGAACGGCAGCAGGCGCTGCAAGCCGTCTTTCAGGCCAGTGGGTGGTAGCTTAAGGACGTTTTCGAATTTTTTTTTGGTGTTCGAAACAAAACTGATATAATTTCGAGCGCTATTGTGGCTCCGTAGCTCAACTGGCAGAGCAGTTGACTCTTAATCAATTGGTTGGAGGTTCGAGTCCTCCCGGAGTCACCAGAGATAAACGAAGGCCAGGAAAAAATTCCTGGCCTTTTTGGTTTCAGCGATGGCTTGTGAGGAACCTGTCAAGAGCCTCGACCGCACCCTTCTGTCCAGCGCACGCCAATCTGTTCCAGCAAACGATCAGACTCCACCGGTCCCCAACTGCCCGACTCATAAAAGTAAGACATGGGTATAGAGTGCTCAGAATTCCAACCCTTTAGGATGGGATCAATCAACCGCCAGGCCAGTTCTATGGAATCACCGCGGCTGAATAGTGATGCATCTCCCTTCAAGACATCAAGCAGGAGCCGCTCATATGCTTCGGGAATGGCTTGTGGGCCAAAGGCATTTTCGTAGTGAAAGGACATATTAACCGTTCTCATGCCTGCTGCGGTATCGGGAACTTTGGCCTGGAAGGAGAAATTGATGCCCTCATCAGGTTGGATGCAGATGGAAAGGCTGTTTTGGGCAATAGTGGCTTCAGCGGGCATGGGGAACATAAGATGTGGAGGTTCCTTAAAGAAGATCGTGATCTCGGTAAATTTCTTGGCCAATGCTTTGCCAGAGCGCAGATAAAAGGGCACGCCCTGCCAACGCCAGTTATCGATAAAAAAGCGAATTGCGGCATAAGTGGCCGTCTGTGAATTGGCGTCTACCCCTTCTGCATCACGATAAGAACGATATTGCCCCCGAACTGTGTGCTTGGACACTTCTTCAGGCTCCAAAGGCCGGATGGCACGCAGCACCTTGACCTTTTCATTGCGCAGCGCGTCGGCGTCAAAGGAGGCTGGCGGTTCAGCAGCAACGAGGGCCAGTAGCTGCAGCATATGGTTCTGCATCATATCGCGCACAACACCCACACCATCATAATAATCCGCCCGATGACCAACGTCGACCGTCTCTGCGGCCGTTATCTGCACGTGATCGATATAATTACGATTCCACACCGGTTCAAACAAGGAATTGGCGAAACGAAAGACCATAATATTTTGCACCGTCTCTTTACCCAAATAATGATCGATGCGGTAGATCTGCGATTCATCCAGCACGCAGTGCACGGCGTAATTAAGCGCTTTTGCGGAAGGTAGGTCATGGCCGAACGGTTTTTCTATAACGACGCGGCGCCAACCGTTATCCTCGTGCACCATATCAGCCGCCCCCAAGGTTTCCAAAGCCGGCTCATATAAACGAGGAGCGATACTCAAGTAATATATACGATTAGCCGGCCCCTCCCCTTCGTTGGCAGCCAAATATTGATTCAGTTCCAGCAGGTGTTCTAAGATGGTGAGGTCGCCCGTAAAATAGGAAACGTGGGTCGAGAAATCCTCCCATTGGCCTGTCTCAAAGGAGAACCGACCAAACTCCTGAACGCCGGACTTCATGCGCTGGCGAAAATCCTCATCCGATATGGCGCTGCGCGAAACGCCTACGATTCGAAAATCTTCGGGCAAACGCCCTTTAATGTGTAAATCAAACAAGGCCGGGATCAGTTTGCGCCGGGTCAAATCGCCCGAGGCGCCAAATATCACTATGGTTGTGATTCCGCTCATATATTTTTGTCCTCAACTATAGATAGTGATAACTACACTAACGATGTAGACAATCTCATGTTTTATTATATTACCTCACAAGACAGATGCCGCGCCACCTCTAAGAGAAATAGGTCGCTCATTGTTGATAAAGGACTGTGCTTTGGGCCATAAGCAGCAGAAATAGACAGAAACAAGCATTTTATGCGCTCCAGCGCCGCTTTTCACGAGATGTTTATCCCTACGTACGTTGAGGCATGCTTTTGACTGCTATACTGATGATATTCATATGGTAAAAAAATGCCATTCATAACATAATCCGGAGGTAATGACATGGCGATGAATCTAAAAAAACAATCAATGGTGCCGTGCATCGCCTTGGTTCTACTTGCCTTAAGCGTATTGCTAGCATCCGCTTCTGCATCGAGCGCGCACTCAACCAACGAAACTCAACAACCGCAATTGATATATGAATCGTTCATGCCCGTCGTGGTCCAGCAGTATCCGTACGAGTGTACGGAAGGCATTGGCAACGGAAGTTTTGAAACGGACAGTGACTGGATCATTCCCATCACCAAGTACACGGCCAGCTATTCGGATGTGGTGGTGCGTACCGGAGATCGCTCTTTGCACGCCGGCATTGACGCTACCGGGGACAATGTTTTCAGCTATTCTTCCGCTCGCCAGATCGTCACTATACCAGACGGCATTGACAACGCAACGTTGGGTTTCTGGCTCTATACGGCAACATCAGAACCAACAAATTCAAGCCTGCCTGAGAACCCGCTGAGTATAGATGAAAAAGAAGCGCAAGAATCGGGTGATGCACAGTTAGTCTTGATTTTGGACAGCAATGGGCAGGAGCTGGAACGGCTGATAAACGAACGTCAGAATTATCAATCATGGATGTTCCATACGTTTGATCTTACCAAGTATGCCGGACAGACCATCCAAATATACTTCGGTGTGTACAACAATGGTGTTGACGGCGTTACAAGTATGTTTGTGGAAGATGTATCATTGACTGCCTGCCATGTGCCCGCGCCGGAACCTGTCTGCTGGCAAGGAATTGACAATACGAGCTTTGAGGATGAGAAAGCATGGATCGTACCCACAACCAGATATCCGGCAGCCTACAGCAGCGATCAAGCCAAGAGCGGCACCCAATCAATGCGCTCTGGCATCATCAATCCCGGTGACAATCGCTTTGCCTATTCCTCGGCCTATCAAACGGTCTCGATTCCCGCGGGAGCTTCCGACGCTACCCTGAATTTCTGGCTGTATCCTATGAGTTCTGAGCCAACTTACTTACGACTGCCCACAGACATCAGAAACTTGCGCGAAGCAACCGCCGCTGGCTGGGGCGATGTGCAACTGGTAATTTTATATGACACTTCATGGAAGGAGCTGGAACGGCTGGTGCATATGCGTCGCTACGACGAAGAGTGGCTGGAGTATAGATTTGATTTGTCCGAGTATGCCGATGAAACCATCACTATCTACTTTGACGTGATCAATAATGGACATTATGGGGTTACCAGCATGTATATCGACGATGTATCACTCGAATCATGCGCAGTGGCGCCTTAAAGAAATTTCCCCGGAAACTAGGAAGTTCCCGGGGAAATTCCTCTTATAATTCTACGACCCAAACGGGAAAACTCTGTCCATTCGGCCAGAAACCAAAGCGCTCGTATAGCTTGCGCGAAGCGATATTATCGGCCTGAGTATTTAGACTTATCTGATCGATTCCCAGGCGGCGGTATCCCAGGCAAGTATGGGCTAGAAGTTGTGTACCGACTCCAATTCCCTGAAAGTCAGGATGGATAGTCATTCGCGCCAGATGCACGCCAGTTTGGGCGGGTGTGCTGAATTGGTAGCCCACTACCCTGCCTTCGTGCTCAGCAACGTCAAAGCTGATTGCTTGCCGGCGGGCAAGACCTAGGCTGGCCACACCGTGCCGCCATAAAGGCGCGAAGGCTTCAACCTCAATATATTCGATCTGATGTAAATCGGAATCACGTACGGCTCTTATCGTCAATCCAGGCACCTCACTTATGATCGGAATTTCGCTGTCCTGTTTCACGTAAGTTTCCACATAGTTTTGCACAGTAAAACCGAGTTCTTGCAGCCACGCATCGGGCCATTTTTCAATCAGCAGCCAATTGAGACTACTGACCGAGTTTTGTCCCAGATCTTCGGTCAACGCGTTTAGCATGGATGCTAATAGTTGGAGTGCTTGGGAAGACTGGGTGACTGCCGCGACACGAACCCACGCGGCTGGGAGTGGATCAGCCGCCACCGCCAGACAGGCACGTAGTCCAGTAAGCGAGCCAAAAATGCGACTTGCCAATGAGCCATCCCGAGGGTTATCTTGCCCCCTTTCTACAACGACAAATCCCGGTTTTCCCAACCAATCGGCCGGATAGTGCCAGTCGGCATGGAGATGTGCGTACGATGCCTGCCGCAACAAATCAGTTATTGCTTGAGCTTCATCAAGGCGAGCGATGCGTACCCCCTCTATGTCCTTCCCTACCCCTGCCCACAGGTTTGCGATTTCCATGCCGCTATTGTACACTACACAGTGTGACATAAGCATCTGCTATGTGTACCAACCAGTTTTACTGTAATCGAATGAACTCTACTCCAGCAGAGGGATGAATGGGCAAAAATCAGGGGCGTGATAGGCAACTGGAAAATACATTGGCCGACCTGAATAAACGCTTTGGTGACGGTATTATCATGCGCCTTGGCGATGCCTCACATCTTAATGTCGAGACCATCCCCACCGGTTCTTTATCCCTGGACATTGCCTTGGGGGTCGGAGGAATACCCCGTGGTCGCGTGATCGAGATCTACGGACCTGAATCGTCAGGCAAGACCACCCTCTGCCAACATATTATCGCCGAGGCGCAACGACTGGGCGGTATCTGTGCCTTTGTGGATATGGAGCATGCGCTGGACCCGCTCTACGCCGCTCGCTGCGGCGTGGATGTGGACAACCTCTATGTCTCGCAGCCGGATACTGGAGAGCAGGCGCTGGAAATCGCCGACGCCCTGATTCGCTCCGGGACCATGGACGTGGTCGTAATTGACTCAGTAGCCGCCCTGGTACCGCGGGCGGAAATTGAGGGGGAGATGGGGGACACTCATGTGGGCCTACAGGCCAGGCTCATGTCCCAGGCGCTGCGCAAGCTGTCGGGGGTGATCAAGCAGACGAATACTTCGATGATCTTTACCAATCAGTTACGGCACAAGATTGGGGTGATGTTTGGCAGCCCGGAGACGACGAGCGGAGGCAATGCCTTGAAGTTCTATGCCTCGGTGCGCATGGACATCCGGCGCATACAGGCCATTAAGGCTGGCGGGGAGATCATTGGCAACCGCACGCGGGTGAAGGTGAAAAAGAACAAGGTCGCTCCACCGTTCACGGAGTGTGAATTCGATATCATGTACAATGAGGGCATCTCACGCACGGGAGATGTTCTGGACCTGTCGGTCGAATATGGATTGGTAGACAAGCGGGGTGCATATTTCCGTTATGGTGAAACACTTCTCGGGCAGGGACGCGAAAATGCGAAAACCTATCTGGCTGAGAACACACCAAGTTTGGATGAGCTTGAAAGCCTCATCCGCCAAGAGGCGGGCCTTCCTTATGTGGAAGAACCCATCTCCGCATGAAACAGAAGTAGTGTAATCTGACTTGTCATTGCTACAGTTTTGATTGATTAGACAACACACGACATCGCTTCAACGGTTTCACTGTGCCGATTAATTAACAGTTAGGTTGTCGTGTGCATCGGAGTTAATAACTCCATGAAAAACCTGGCAACCTCGCGCTCTTAATGAGGTTAAATTAACCGAATAGTTCGGGCCAGCCAGGGCATTTTGCCAATCAATAGAAATATTCATGTAGCCATGACGATGATGTCATGGCTGTTTTTTTATTTATGGCAGTGATAACGGCTTTAACAGCGCAGAAGCGAAACAAAGATCGTGTGAACGTCTTTCTCGATGGCGAATTTGCATTAGGTCTGTCGATTGAGGCAGCTATTCATTTGCGGATTGGTCAAGAGCTTTCCAGCGTGGATATAAACGCTCTGAAAGAGCTGGATGAAGCTGAGAAAGCGAAGAAAATCGCCTTGGGCATAATTAGCCGGAGACCGCGAAGTATTGTGGAAGTCAGGCGACATTTGCGCAAGAAGCAGTATGACGATCTGGTTATTGACAGTGTTATTGACCGGCTTACCGCCGTGGGATTATTGGAAGACACGGCGTTTGCCGAGTATTGGGTAGATCAGCGGGCAACATTTAAACCACGCAGCCGCTTGGCCTTAAGCCAGGAATTGATGCAGAAAGGTGTCAACCGGACAGTTGTGGATGCTGCTCTGGAGAATTTTGATCAGTATGAAGCTGCCCGTAGGTCGGCTGAGAAACAAGCCAGGAGATGGTCGCATCTACCTGAGCAAGAATTCCGGATTAAGCTCGGCCGTTACTTGCAGAGGCTGGGTTTTCCATACGACATTATCAAAGAGATAACGAATAGCAGCTGGCGGGCAGTGAACGAAGACGAGGCTTGGCCAGATAATGAAGGAGATTAATAATGGCATTTGGAATATTGGGGCCGATCGTCGCTCTAATCGTGGGGTTGGCTATTGGCGCAGTCATCACCTACTTCGTCACAAAGCCCAGGACCGAGAAGGCGTATGAAGAACTGCAGCACGAAATAGAACAGCAGCGGGATGCAGTTAAGAAAGATACAAAAAGCATCCTGGAAACCACCAAGGCTGAGGCGGAAAAGACACGTCTTGAGGCAGACAGGGTCGCCGAACGGCGATTCCAGGATTTAGCGCGAGCCGAGGAGCGGGTCGACAAGCGCGGCGAAAATTTGGATCAGCAGTCGAAACGGCTGGAAATGCGGGAACAGCAGCTTAACAAGCGGCAAAGTCGTCTAGACCGGCGAGGCAACCAGCTCACCCAGATCGAGGACGAACAACGCAAGAAACTGGAAGAAGTCGCGGCTATGTCCACCGATGAGGCACGCGCAATTCTCCTGGAACAGGTGGAAAAGGAAGCGCAGCAAGACCTGGCGCGACAGATGCGCGAAATAGAGAATCGGGCGAAAGAAACGGCTGAAATACAGGCTCGTAAATTGATCGCTCTGGCTATTCAACGCGTGGCCAGCGACCAGGTGGCGGAGCTGGTGGTCACGTCCGTGCCCCTGCCCAGCGATGATATGAAAGGACGTATTATCGGCCGTAACGGTCGCAATATTCGCGCTTTCGAACAGGTCGCTGGGGTCGATATCGTCGTCGACGATACGCCGGAGGCTGTAACCATTTCCAGTTTTGATCCCATTCGTCGAGAAGTGGCACGCAGGGCATTAACAAAACTTATAGCTGACGGCCGTATCCACCCGGCTCGTATCGAGAAACTAATTAAGGATTCGACCAAAGATGTGAACCGGGATGTCCGCGAGGCGGGCGAAGAGGCAGCCTATGAGGCCAATGTCCACGGCCTGCATCCGGAGATCATGCGCATGCTTGGTCGTCTGAAATACCGTACTTCTTATGGGCAGAATCAGCTTCTGCATGCCGTGGAAGCGTCAAAGATCGCCGCCATGTTGGCTGCCGAATTAGGTGCGGATATTGATATGGCTAAGATGGGCGCCCTGTTACACGACCTGGGCAAAGCGATGGACCATGACCAGGAAGGCACACATGCCCAGTTAGGGGCTGAATATGCCAAGCGCTTCCGCGTGCCGCCTAACGTTGTAAATGCTATCGCCTCCCACCATCATGAAGTAGATCAAGAATCAATGGAAGCAATTATTGTTGAGGCGGCTGACGCCATCTCCGGCGCTCGCCCCGGCGCCCGTCGCGAAAGCTTAGAGAATTATATCAAGCGCGTGCGTACATTGGAAGATATCGCCGCCTCATTCGAGGGTGTCGAAAGCGCCTACGCCTTGCAAGCAGGCCGCGAGGTGCGTATCCTGGTCAAACCAGGCAAGATCGACGATCTTGGAGCTATGCGTCTTTCTCGTGACATTTCCAAAACCATCGAAGAGAGCATGCAGTATCCAGGCCAAATCCAAGTGACAGTCATTCGCGAGACACGAGCCGTCGGCTTCGCCAAGTAACCGAAAGCTAGAATCCCCGGCCCCACAGATCTAAACAATCTGTGGGGCTTTTTTGTTGGCAGGTTCTAGCTGTGTCCGAGAATAGAATGGGGGCGGTATGGTTCTTCGAGAAAGCTCAATTCGTCGGCTGAAAGTTCAATTTCGACGGCTGCCACAGCCTGTACTAGATGCGGCATCTTGCTGGCGCCGATGATGGGCGCTATGACACCGGGCTGGTGCAGCAACCAGGCCAGCGCAATTTGGGCCGGGGTTACACAGCGCTGGCCCGCCAGTTCAACGACATGTTCGACGACATCAAAATCATGGGATTCGTAATACATGAGATGGGCAAAATCATCGCTAGCGGAACGAGTGGTCGGTTTATGCTCTTCTCGCGTGCGGCTGCCAGTTAAGAAGCCGCGCGCCAGCGGGCTCCAGGGAATGACGCCCACCCCTTGTTCCAGGCATAAGGGCATCATCTCCCGCTCCTCTTCACGATAGGCAAGGTTATAATGGTTTTGCATCGCCACAAAGCGATTCCAGCCGTTCATCGTAGCCGTATACTGCGCCTTGGAAAACTGCCAGGCATACATGCTGGAGGCGCCTATGTATCTTGCTTTGCCCGCCTTGACCACGTCATGCAGCGCTTCCATGGTCTCCTCGATGGGTGTCTCGTAGTCCCAGCGATGAATCTGGTAGAGATCAACGTAGTCCATACCCAGACGACGGAGGGAGTTATCGATGGCGTCCATGATATGTTTGCGGGAAAGCCCGCGATCGTTGACATCATCGCTCATGGCGAAATGCACTTTGCTGGCCACGACAACTTCTTCGCGGCGCGTGAACTCGCGTAATAGTCGTCCGGTGACTTCCTCGCTGACACCGAGCGAGTACATATCGGCCGTATCAAAAAAGTTAATACCCAACTCAACAGCCCGCTTCACAAATGGGCGGCTTTGTTCTTCGGTCAACACCCAATCCCGCCATGCCGGTGTGCCATAGGTCATCATCCCTAGGCAAATTCGCGAAACTTTTAGGCCTGTGTTTCCTAGATTTACATATTCCATTTTCTTGCTCCTTAACCATAGATATTCCAGTAATCTGATACCTGCCTGCAATGAGAAACAGGCGAAATGATCAATCTTACGAACAATTCAGCAGCTTCAAAACAAGAATTGGGCACTGTGGTTATACCTTGGCCTCTGTTTTGACTCCACATATTTATAGAGAGTGAATGGCATAAGACGCGCTCCTCCCTCAAAGATGCGCACTGCCATTTCTTCCCCAGTACTCAATGCATCTTCCCGACGCGAGTTAGTAAAAGCCGTGTTTACACCGTACCTATCCTCCAGGACAGTCGCTTCCCATTCCAGATTTAGGAAAGCAAAGACCTCACCGAAACCGGCGATCGGCTCTCGTTCGACGGCCTTGTAAGAAAGCAGGTGAAAACGTTCCGGATATTGCCTGCTGTAATGGCGCAAAAAAGACCGGCTTCTTCCCCAATGGAAGACCGCCTGGGGCAAGAAAGTGGCAGGCAGTTTATCCACCCCACTGCGTTTCTGCTGCCATTTCTTCGTCGAACGGACCACATCTAGAAGTTCTCGTTCTATGCCTACAAACAATGCATCCGGATAATATGAGATCAGCTCCCGCAAATATAAGGTGTGGATAGGGGATTTTTCCAGCCAGTATCGTATAGGTTCGGAGGACAACGCAGCCCCGTTCGCGGCAAGCTCCATAAAAGATCTGAAGAAATCCGCGTAATTCCTTGGCTCGAACTCAACGAGATCTTCCTTGTTGACAGGGCTGTTCCTAAAGTAGTTTGTTTGACAATATAGATCCAGGAAATCTCGATAATTATCCGCTTTCGTCAAGCTGCCTAAAAGGCCGTCGAAATGGCAGAAAAACCAGGACTCATCTATGCCAAAATAATTTGGGGTGACTATCCCAAAAACTTGCGAATGGTTGATCAGTGTATTGGCCACCCAGGTCGTTCCTGACCGCTGACGGCCGACGACAAAGAGGGGTCTGGGAGTGATATCGCTGCTACTTGCCATTTAGCTCGCATAAGTTGCCCCGGAAACTGCGCTCCTATCTGGGCCGTGAACTGCATCCGGGGAAATACTGTTGGTGACCAATAATAGGGGGTGAGCATAACACTGGCAAGCATTCGAGCTTAATCGCTTTCCTGTTATAATCGCGCCCGTTATGAATGGGGAAGAATCCGGCAACCAGCGGCAGTTGTGGCTAGGCTTAATTATCAGCCTGGTCTGCCTAGCAGTTATCTTTTACTTCATCCGCCCGGAAGAGATTCTCGACGCGCTGAAGACCGCCCGCTATGGCTATCTAGTGTTCGGGATCATGGGCATCGTCGGCTTCTTGATGATCCGCGCGGTACGCTGGCAATTTATGCTTAACAATGATGCGCCCTGGCTTACTATTTTCCATATCCAGAACATTGGCTATCTAATCTCCACCATCCTCCCGCTGCGTTTGGGTGATGTGGCCCGCGCCGTCCTTATCGGGAGCGTTCCCCCCATCACCATATCACGCGGCATCTCGACCATGGTCGTCGAACGGGTCCTGGATATGCTTTTCATCGTGACCCTGCTGCCCTTCACGCTATCGAGTATCGACTATCTGCCCGATTGGATGCGCCTGGGCGCGCGTGCTTCAGGCATATTAGCCATTGCCGCTATCGTGGTACTTATCATTGCCGCCAACCGTCGGGCTTGGGCGGCGCGCATCGTGGAAGGTATCTTATCTTTAGTACCGTTTCTGGATGGTGCTACATGGGCCGGACGCACTGACAGCTTTCTAGCCGGGCTAGATAGTTTGACCCGATTTAGGGATGGTCTGCTACTCTTGCTCCTGACCATTGCTACCTGGATACCCATTATTTTGGCCTATTATGCGACCATGCTTGCTGCGAACCTGGTGCCAACAGTTGTCATGGCCGCATTCGTCGTTTGCGCTGCAGCACTGAGCGTAGCCCTGCCCTCATCACCGGGACAAATCGGAGTTTTTCATGCAGGGGTCATCGCCGCCCTACAGGTCTGGGGACAACCTGAAGCAGCATCGGCAAGTTTCGCCTTTCTTTACCACGCCCTAAACTCCATCGTCTTGATAACTGTAGGCGTGATCGGAATTTTCGGCACAGGTTCCACATTCCGCCAGGTGGTCAAATCGACGCAGGACTTCCTGAAACGGAAGGACAGTGAAACGAACTAAGAGTTTGTTGGTTGATTTTGTGCTGTGGGAGTTGATCCAAAAAACGGGCAGGTTATGAAACAAGAGTAAGCAAGCGGGCCGTGTGCACTGTATAATCCATTATAACCAGCAATAAGAGGAGTACCTGGCTCTAGACCCCGTTTTGTGCCTTTATAATTGGATGATGGACCAGAATTTAATACTACTACTGAATTTCTAGAGACATGCAGGATAGAGGATGAAAATTTTAGAAGTACTTACTTATTATCGTCCCTGGGTGAGCGGGCTTACAATTTACGTCGAAAGGCTGAGCCGAGCCTTGGTCGAAGAGGGGCATGAAGTCACGGTTTTGACTTCTCAATATGAAACGGGACTGCCCTGTTACGATCTCCTTGATGGGGTAAAGATCGTGCGCATTCCGGTAGCCCTTCGGGTTAGCAAGGGTGTAATTATGCCCGGATTTGGCCCTATGGCCTGGAAATTGGCTCAACGCGCTGAAGTCATTCACCTCCACCTGCCCCAATTCGATGCCCCAGGCGTGGCCTTTCGCGGCCGCATCATGGGCAAACCTGTGGTTCTCACCTATCACTGCGATTTACAACTACCCAATGGGGCTTTTAATCGCCTGGTGGATCGTTTCGTCCTATTACAAAATCAGATTGCCGGACAATTGGCAAATACAGTCGTCACCTACACGCGTGATTATGGAACACATTCCCCCTTTCTTTCCCAGTATCTGGATAAGAAACTGCAGATTGTCCCACCCCCCGTTTCTTTGGACTCGTGTCCCGATTCAACTACAGAGGCATTTAGCAACATGCATCAATTAACGGGCAGGGACGTTATCGGAATATCGGCCCGTTTGGCAACCGAGAAAGGCGTTGAAGTCTTGCTCAATGCCCTACCGATCATCTTACAGGAATTTCCTAATGCCCTGGTGCTGCATGCTGGTCCATACCAGGATATTATCGGCGAAGAGGCATATGCTGCGCGATTGGCGCCTCTTTTCAAGAAATATGAAGCACACTATAAGCTGCTGGGAACGCTCCATGGAGCAGAGTTGACAGCATTCTACAAGAGCTTAGATGTGCTATGTATTTGCAGTCTCAACAGCACCGAAAGTTTTGGGTTGGTTCAGATTGAAGCGATGCGCAATAACGTACCAGTGGCAGCCTGCAATTTACCGGGCGTACGCCAGCCCGTTACTATGACCGGTATGGGCGAGGTCACAGAAATAGGGGATCATGAGGCATTGGCCCAGGCTATCATCAATATATTGCGCGATAGAGAAAATTATGTGCGTGATGTCGAGCTGATTTCCGCCAGTTTTGATCCGGCAGAAACGGCTTCCACATATGTTTCCCTTTTCAGCGATCTCCTACAAGGGAAGGTACGCCGCACTTCCACGGAACCGGCTGCCTATGAACGCCTGCGCTCCATGCGGGATCGAGCACGATAGCGATAATGGACGAAGTATTTGACTGATCAAGCGGCACTCGAAAACGGCAAAACGAGCGACGACATCCTTTGGCGGCAACTTAAAACACTGCCTGCTTTTCGCGCCTTGCTGCGTGCCGTCGAGACGCGCTTTTATGACAAGGTTGACATGCCACAGCCTGTGCTGGATGTGGGATGCGGTGATGGGCATTTCGCACAGATGGCATTCGACTGTCCCTTGCGCGTGGGCATTGATCCATGGTGGGGGCCTCTAAATAAGGCGGTCGAAAGCGGTGTTTATGATCTCCCCTTGCAGGCTATGGGTGACAAGCTGCCCTTCCCTGATCATTGTTTCGCCAGCGCCTTCAGCAATTCTGTCCTGGAACATATCCCAGATATTCAACCCGTATTAAATGAAATCGGCCGTGTGCTGCAGCCAGAGGCACCATTTATTATTACGGTGCCCAGCCACCACTTCAGCGAGTATCTGGGTGGGGCGGAGTTTTTCGATCGTGTGAGATTAGAGGGGATGGCAGGCCGCTATCGCGATTTATTCAACCGCATTTCCCGCCATGCGCACACCGATGCCCCCGACGTTTGGGCAGAGCGACTGGCACAAGCAGGGTTCACGATTGAGCGGTGGCAGTACTATTTTTCCCGCGAGGCCCTGCACGCATTGGAAATCGGACATGCACAGGGGCTACCCTCGGCAGTACTACACGCTTTAACGGGTCACTGGATAATCGGACCGTATGAAAGCAATTTGAAATGGACGGAAAGGTGGGTGCGCCCGTTTTATGAGGAAGAGTTCCCGGAGAAAGGTGCTTATATTTTCTTCCTAGCGCGCAAAGCCAGCGATACTCCTCTGCCGGCAGAATTTCCCGCGGCAAAGCCCTTCACTGTTTCTGAATTGGAACAAGAAGAAGTAATCAATCTGACCGACTCTGCAGCTGCCATAGCCTCCTTACCCTCGACTCGAATAAACCTTGACGGCAATGACGAAAGCGGTGGTCTCATTGGACCCGCTTCTACCGCTCTGGAGGCAGACGACTCCTTGTCCACTCAGGACTCTAAAAATCCGCCTAAGACGGGGAATGCACCCCGGAGGCGCTGGTTGTACCTTGTAGCAATATTGCTAGCATTTCTTGCTCCTCAAATCGCTGGCCCTGGCAGCAGTATGCGTCCCACAGCTGCGATAATTATTTGGCTGGCTGCTTCTGCATTGGCCTTTTTCGCACTTCTGCAACCGGGAACAAAAAAAGAGGGCAACCCACTTGTCATCTCCCGCTTTACCGTCGCATCAAGTATCTTGCTCTTCATCACAGCCCTACTCATCCGGCTTTATGACCTAGAACAGCATCCCTTCATCCTCAATGGGACCGAAGCAAGTATGGGTCTGGATGCTCTAGGCGTCATTAACGGATCAATAGGCAACCCTTTTCGCACGGCTTGGCTCACTAATCCGACGCTGCCTCTATTCCTTTTGGCTATCCCCATCAGATTTCTTGGCGCTTCCGTAATGGCGCTGCGCCTGGTCTCACCTACCATGGGGGCCATCACGGTTGTGGCCACATTCCTAGTCGGCCAACGCTTATACGGCCGTGTCATAGGTTTGTCGTCTGCTGTACTGTTATTGGGCTCCTACTTCCATGTGCACTACAGCCGCCTTGGCTTGACCAATGCCTGGGACGCACTCCTGATCCTATTATCAATAGGTTTTATCGCCATGGCCTGGCAAGGAGAACCAGCAAGGAACCGGCTAGCATGGCTGCTGGCTGGGCTCGCCGTGGGCTTTAGCGCCTATCTCTACACAAGCTCCCGGCTCTTACCTATCATGCTGCTTGGCCTTGCACTGTTAACTTTGGTGATTGATAGGCAGAACTGGCGCAGACAGTGGCGCAACATCTTGGCTATGGCTGGTCTGGCCCTGGTCATCGCCCTACCGCAGTTAATTTTTTATGGGGCTAATCCGGGCATATTCATGGAGCGCGCCAATGCCCTGGGCATTTTGGCCAATCAAAGCGGTTGGCTGACCCGTGAAGCTGCGCAAACGGATTCCAGCCTGATGCAGCTCCTCGGCCAACAATTGTGGTCCGCGGCCCTGGCCTTCAATGCCACGCTTGACAGCGGCACATCCTTTGGGCCACAGAAACCTTTAATGAATTTGCTGGCCGGATTATTGTTCATTCTGGGTTTTGTATTGGCCTTTATCCGGTCTCGCCGAATCCAGTACGGCATGCTCATCATCTGGATCGTAACCACGATTGTTTTTGCCGGGGCTCTACTGATCGGCCCCCCTAACAGCCATCGTTACATCATTGCGGCTCCCGCCGCCAATCTTCTAGCTGCCATCGGTTTGGTAGAATTGATCGCGATCCTTTTTAAGCGCTCGGACGAAGATCAAGCGCAAGAGAACGGGGGTGTGGCCTGGTACCAACATAAGGTAGCTCCGCTGCTCGTCGCTCTACTGTTCACCGTGGCTATAGCTATTTACGACACAGATTATTACTTTGGCAGTTATCGTGATCAGCATCGGTTTGCAGACCGCAACACTGAGATCGCAGATGTCATGGCCCATTACCTAAACTCTCTAGAAGGGGACTGGTCCGCCTATTTTTACGGTCCGCCTAATATGTATGTCGACTTTCCTTCAATCACTTTCCTGGCCAGTTCCTATCAGAAAAATCTCAATTTATTCGATGTCGAAGAAATTGGCAGCGAACTTCCGGCACAGAATTCAAGCCAGCAGGTTTTCATTTATCTTCCCGAAAGATATGATGAAATAGATTACGCTAAA
This sequence comes from uncultured Chloroflexia bacterium, assembly GCA_963807975.1. Classification (GTDB taxonomy): domain Bacteria; phylum Chloroflexota; class Anaerolineae; order Promineifilales; family Promineifilaceae; genus JAACFF01. The sequence goes on from CAWEDV010000001.1 coordinate 1,370,597, forward strand.
TCGAACTTCCCTGCGGGCGAAGAGAAACAGTTTGATGGATACTACGCGCAGCCGCTTCTCCACGTATATGAAGTTAAAGATTGAACCAACTGACCACAATATGGTAACCTTAGAGGCAGCGCGATTAGGCGCCCCGGCAAATCAATATGGATGATTCACAACTCATAGAAATCGAACGGGCTGTTTCGCAACCAAGCTCTCCATTATGGGGCAGAACCACGAAAATCGTCATCATTGTCGCAGTTTTACTTATAACAGCTCTAGCGGCTTGGCGTTTTCAGGGTTTGATCATGATGGTGGTTACGGCCGCCGTCATTGCCTTTATTCTTAATCCCCTGATCGTCTATGTCAACGAGAGAACCCGTATTGCCCGTGGATGGGTGATATTGGCCATTTACATTGTGTTGGCTATTACCCTCGTTTGGTTATTTGTGGCCTTGGGCGTGGCTGGTTATCAACAAGCACGCGATTTCATTAATTTAGTTCCCAATCTCATTGGAGAAATTGGCACTCTATTGGCAAATGTCAATGAGCGCAGTGAACCAATTGTAATTCTTGATCAGATCTCAATTGATCCCGTGCAGATACCGTGGGATACCATCACCGACCAGATTATCGGCCTTGTGGAACCAACCTTAAGCACAAGCGGACAGTTCTTAGGCCAGTTGGCAACGAGAACGCTACGCCTTGTCGGTAATTTCTTGTTCGTATTTGTCATTTCAATTTATCTGGCGGTTGAGTTTCCTCTTTTTAATATGCATCTTGACTCGGTTGCTTCTCAAGCCGGCTATTCAAAAGATGCGCTGTACCTATCAAAGAGATTGGGGCAAATCTGGGATGCTTTCTTGCGCGGTCAAGTCGTTTTGGGCACCGTTATCTTTGTGGTCGTATGGATTGGCTTGACGATCATCGGCGTGCGAAATTCGCTGACCTTGGGTCTTCTGTCCGGTCTGCTGGAGTTCGTCCCCACCCTAGGCCCAATTATTGGGACCGGCGTGGCCATGATCGTGGCCTTCTTTCAGCCCGGCAATCCCTGGGGCTTGGAAAGCTGGCAGTTCGCCCTCCTGGTTTTGGTCTTTATGATCGTGGTGCAGCAATTAGAGAACAATATCCTCGTACCGCGCATTGTTGGCGGCGCATTGGATTTACACCCGCTGGTCATCCTGGTTGGCGTATTGATGGGTGCCTCATTGGCGGGTATTCTCGGTGCGATTCTGGCAGCCCCGATTCTAGCCTCAATAAAACTGCTTGGGCTGTATACATGGCGCAAGCTATTTGACCTTCCACCGTTTCCGCAGGAGGAATCCAGGGTTGAGCCAGAAAATCAAGAGACTTCTACAGGTTCAATTGAACCAGAAACGAATAACGACGACAGATCAGCCAAATAATAGGCATGCCTGCTGGGATGGGCAAGATAGTCGTAAAGGGTTGATTCATGAAAATACGTATTGATATGGACAAGATGATTGATTTCCTGGTGCGCTTGCTAAACACACCCAGTCCTACTGGTGATACAGCACAGGCGATGGGTCTTGTGCAAGAAGCTTTCCAACCCTTCCCTTTGGAAATGTCGCTTACGCCAAAAGGCATTCTAACCGGCACATGGAAAGGTGAACGAAATGACGCCCCGCGAGCGTTAACAGCTCACGTGGATACCTTGGGAGCTATGGTGCGCGAAATTAAGAGCAACGGCCGTCTGCGGGTGTCACAATTGGGCGGCTGGGAGTGGGCTTCAGTTGAAGGGGAAGGGCTGACCGTCTTCACAGCGGATGGGCAAACGGTCCGGGGCAGCTTCTTGCCAATAACAGCTTCTGTCCATGCCCATACACGAAAACAGCGCGATGCGACAAAAGACGATGCAAATATGGAGGTGCGCCTGGATGCCCGGACCCAAACGGCCAAAGAAACGCGGGCTTTGGGGATTCGAGTCGGAGATTTCATCGCCTTTGACCCGCGCGTGGAAACCAATGACGCCGGATTTATACGTTCCCGCCACTTGGATGACAAAGCAAGTGTAGCTACCTTATTTGGGGCCTTGGAAGCCATCTATCAAGCTGGATTATCACCAAAACAGACAACCACGATCCACATTAGTAATTACGAGGAAGTTGGTCATGGTGCGGCTGCCGGATTCCCAGACGATTTGGTCGACCTGCTCACCGTTGACATGGCCGTTGTCGCACCCAAACAGGAATCTAACGAGTTCTCTGTTACCATCTGCGCCAAGGATTCTCGTGGCCCATATCACCTGGCCATGCGCCGTGAGTTGGAAGCCCTGGCCGAGAAAGAGGGGCTTGATTATCGTATCGACGTATACCCTTTTTATGGTTCGGATGGTGAAGCCTATTGGCGTGCCGGAGGGGACGTGCGCGTGGGCTTAATCGGCCCTGGTGTTGATGCTTCGCACCATTACGAACGAACCCATCGTGACAGCCTGAATCAAACCGCCCATTTGATTGCCGCGTACCTATTGAACTGACATTCCTGGGATGAAATCATCATCCTAGATTTCAATCAATACTGGTCCTAATCTTAAAGGATTTTGAACTGCCGCGTCGGAGCTTGACACGGCTAAACAAATAGTTCATAGTATTACTAACTGGTAAGACCACTTACCAGTAGGGGTAACTATGAACAAATGGTCAGCACCGCAGCGACCGAACGCCTACGCGGAGCACTCGCTTATCAAAGCCATTTTAGATGGCACCTTTCCCCCGGGTTCATTTTTGCCCGGCGAACGCACTTTGGCGGTTGAGCTAGGGGTCACTCGCCCTACCTTGCGGGAAGCTTTGCAGCGTCTCTCGCGCGATGGCTTGGTAACGGTACGCCAGGGTAAAGCTACCGTCGTCAACAATTTTTGGCAGGATGGTGGCTTGAATGTCTTAAATGCCCTGGTGCAACATGGTGAGCATCTGCCCGTAAATTTCGTAACCCACCTGCTAGAAGTGCGCCTCAATTTGGCACCCGCCTACACAAGGGCAGCAGTTGCCCACGCACCTGATGAGGTCGCCACTTTCCTAAAGGGATTCCAGCGCCTGCCCGATACGGCCGACAGCTATGCATCATTTGACTGGCGGCTTCACCGCTGCCTGACACTATCATCAGGCAATCCGATTTATACATTAATTATGAATGGTTTCTCCGATTTCTATGAGCAGCTTGCGCGCCTTTATTTTGCCTCTGGCAACGAACGAGAACGCTCACAAAAATTCTATGCCGCCCTGAAGGACGCAGCTGCTAAACGGGATGCCGCTAGAGCAGAAGATGTGAGCCGGAAGGCGATGGAAGAAAGCATCCGCTCCTGGCAGCGAGTCAATCCATGGCGCTCATGAGTGAGGACCAGAGTCACACCTTGTGTAGTGAGATACTACTACCGGCCTGCGCAACAAGAGGTTAGTTATACTATGCGAAGATGGAATGGATGGGGAGAGAGCACGGTCGATTATCCTATGCCCAAGGATGGGCCTACTTTGATTCAGAAACTTGCCGGACCAGGTAGGGTTCATATCGATGCCTCCTTGGAATCAGTGCTGGCTTCTGTCCCAGCCTCACGACTTAACAGTCACCCTCTGGTCAGTAGCGACCCGGCTGAACGTCTCTGTTACGCACGAGGACAAAGTCTACCGGACTGGATATCCTTGCGCAGCGGCCGAATCGATGCTTTTCCTGACGGCGTGGCCAGACCCAAAAATGAAGACGAAATCCTGGAATTGATTCGTTTCGCCGAGAAAACCGGAGCGCAGCTCATTCCCTATGGGGGCGGCACCAGTGTTGTGGGTCATATTAATCCTAATGCCGGAGATCGGGCGACATTGACCGTTAGTTTACGGCGCATCAATCAACTTGAACGATTTAATGAAAAGAGCCAATTAGCGACGTTTGGTGCAGGAGTATCTGGTCCGGAACTGGAGGCGCAGCTTAGAGCTCTGGGTTTCACTTTAGGCCATTTTCCGCAATCATTTGAACTTTCGACCCTGGGGGGTTGGATTGCTACCCGTTCCAGTGGGCAGCAGTCTCGAGGATATGGCCGCATCGAAGAATTATTCGCCGGTGGTAGATTGGTTTCTCCTTCAGGGGTGCTGGAAATGCTGCCCCACCCTGCCTCTGCTGCTGGGCCTGACATCAGGCAGCTCATATTGGGTTCTGAGGGTCGGATGGGTCTCATCACCAAGGCCATCATGCGCGCCTCACCCCTACCGGAAAAAGAAGAGTTTCATACGGTCTTTTTCCCCAATTTTGAACAAGGGAAAACGGCGGTGCGTGAGATTGTCCAGTCCCGGCTGCCCCTTTCAATGCTGCGTTTGAGCACAGCGATGGAAACCAGGACGACCCTGGCTCTAGCCGGTCATGAACTATTGATCGGTATGCTGGAACAAGGGTTGTCGATGCGCAGAATTGGGCCTGAAAAGTCGATGCTGCTTATTGGATTCAGTGGTAATGAACAGATCGTCAAAGGAGCAAGAAAGGAAGCCTGGTCAATTGCCCGCCAGCATAAGGGAGTCGCAGTGGGACAGCAGTTTGGCAAACAATGGCACAAGGGACGCTTCCGCACGCCCTATTTGCGCAACACCTTGTGGGATCAGGGCTATGCCCTGGATACATTGGAAACGGCCGTGCCTTGGGAAGATATCGACACCACCTTGGCGGCAATTGAGAGCACGCTGAACAATGCCTTCTCTGAGCCTATTCTTGTCTTCTCACATCTGTCCCACTTGTATCCTCACGGGGCCAGCATTTATACGACCTATATGTTTGGCCTGGCGAAAGATCTGGATGAGACATTGCATAAATGGCAAACTCTAAAAACGGGCGCCAGCCAGGCAATCATTGACCATCAGGGCACAATAAGCCACCAACATGGCGTGGGGATGGATCATTCTCCCTACCTGGCGCATGAGAAGGGGAAATTGGGTATGGAAGTACTGGCAGATGTGATGCTGCGCTTCGATCCACAGGGGATTATGAATCCGGGCAAGCTATTGGAGCAACAAGTAAGAAACATTTCCAACTTGATTTGCCAGGCTGGCGAGTTGGCTTCGAGTGAAAATGAATGGTAGCTCATGGCAGACCTTTGCTGATGGGGGTAAATATGTGGACTAAAAACTGGCGCCAGAGAATCTGGGCCGATATCGAGCAGGATTGGGACATGATTATCGTCGGTGGAGGAATCACCGGGGCCGGCATACTGCGCGAAGCGACGAGGCTTGACCTTAAGGCGCTGCTTGTCGAACAGCGGGATTTCGCCTGGGGAACTTCCAGCCGATCTTCAAAGCTCGTACACGGTGGGCTGCGCTATTTGAAGGAGGGCAAAATCAGACTAACGAGAGCCTCAGTTCACGAGCGGGAACAACTACTGCGTGAAGGACCCGGACTGGTCGAACCATTGGATTTCCTCCTGGCAACTTATGATGGGGACAGCCCGGGTCGGATCACTTATGGTGCCGGATTAACCATCTACGATCTGCTCGCCCTGCGATGGAGCCATCGATATTATAGTGCACAAGATTTTCGCCTTATGGCCGGCAATCTATCTGCAGAAGGATTGGAAGGGGGATACAGGTATGGTGATGCACAGACGGACGATGCGCGGTTGGTCCTGAGGGTCATTCGCGAAGCTGTTGCGGATGGCGGAACGGCTGTCAACTACGTCAAAGCTGAGAATCTGCTGTGTGACGAGCAGGGAAGAATAACCGGGGTTCAACTACAGGATCTGGAAAATGATAAGAAAATCCTGGTCAGGTCGCCACTGGTGATCAATGCAACTGGAGCGTGGGCTGATCGCCTGCGGCAGGAACTTGGCACTGAGGCTAAGATACGACCTCTGCGCGGCAGCCATCTGATTTTTCCCAGTTGGCGACTGCCGGTTTCACAAGCAGTCAGTTTTCTACACCCGTTGGACGGCCGCCCCGTGTTCATCTTTCCATGGGAAGGGGTCACGCTAGTTGGCACCACAGATGCCGACTACAACCAATCTTTAGATGATGAACCGCGCATCACTGGCGAAGAAGTCGCTTATCTTATGGCGGCAGTTGAGGCAAGATTCCCGATGCAGGATATCGAATTGAAGGATGTCATCTCAACATTCGCCGGCGTACGCCCGGTGATCGGCAGTGGTAAAGAAAACCCATCAGAAGAATCCCGCGATCATGTTATCTGGGAAGAAGATGGGCTGCTGACGGTTACCGGCGGAAAACTGACCACTTTCAGACTGGTGGCCCAGGAAGTATTGGCCAAAGCGCGCCGCATGTCTGATATACCGGAAGTCGCATGGGACGTGCCGGTCCTCGACAATGTGGAATTTGACCTGGCTGACTATAAACACTTGGCGGAACCAATCCTGCGCCGGCTGCAAGGTCGCCATGGTGCCGACACACCCGCTCTTTTAGCTACCGCTCAACCAGACGAACTTGAAACAATTCCTGAGACCATATCCCTGTGGACTGAACTGCGCTGGGCGGCCCGAACCGAAGGCGTGGTCCACCTTGACGATCTTCTTTTGCGCCGAGTTCGAATTGGTTTGTTGACACGACAGGGAGCCAGAACACACCTAGCAAGAATCCGCTCAATTTGCCAGGAAGAACTCGGTTGGGATGATGAACGGTGGGAAACGGAGGTCGCCAATTACCTTGCGCTTTGGGATTGTTGCTACTCCTTACCTTCGAGGAGTACAATTCCCGATTGGCGGTCACAGTTGCTGCGCCAAGAAAGCGAGCAGCCGCAAAGCGATCTACTTGATAGTCCACAAAGCAGAAAGCAAAGGGACTTAGGTCTGGCAGCATTTATGGCGACACTGGCCTTCATTTTGGCTGTCCTATTTGCACGCAGAAAAGGCAGATTCACCAAATCATAATCGGGCAACCAGAATTACTAAAAAGCAATAACCGGCCCAAAATCCAAGGCTTGATTGCCAATCGTGCCGCGTCTTGGGCACCAAAGGTGAGCATCTGACATGGGTTCCTACCAACGATACATCTTTCCACTCCTCACACGAGTCGATGCGGAACAGGCTCACGATCGCACACTGGCGATGTTAGCGCAGGCGCAGCGCTCTTCGTTAGGCCGCGCGATCCTACGCCGGCTGGTAGGAGAAATTCCCCAACAGGTAATCAAGCTGTTTGGCCTGACATTTCCGAATGTCTTAGGTGTCGCAGCTGGTTTTGATAAAGATGTGCTCGTGACATCGGGCCTGGGTATGCTAGGTTTTGGACATATAGAGACAGGCACGATCACCCCTAAACCGCAGGCCGGCAACCCCAAACCGCGTGTTTTCCGTCTGAAGGAAGACCGGGCGCTTATCAACCGTATGGGCTTTCCCGGCAGGGGATCTGATGCTGCCGTAGCCAGGCTACGCGAATTGGCGCAGATGGATCGCGACTTTATCGTAGGCGTGAGCATAGGAAAACAGAAGGAAACTGCGCTTGCCGAAGCGGCCGTTGACTATGAGAGCGTTCTCCAGACAGTCTACCCATACGGTGACTATTTTGTGGTAAATATCAGCTCTCCCAATACTCCGGAGCTGCGCCAGCTGCAGGGAAGCGGCTATCTAGCTGATCTTCTTCGAGGCCTAGTGGCAAAGAAACAGGAATTGGCGGAAGAGTACAGCCAAGAACGACCACTGCTGGTTAAGATAGCACCAGATTTGACATGGGCGGAACTGGATGACATTCTGCAAGCAGCATTGGATGAGCGTATCGACGGGATTATAGCCACCAATACAACCCTAAGACGTGATGGGCTGCTCAGCGCCAACCAATCAGAGCAAGGAGGCCTCAGTGGCGCCCCTCTCGCCAAAGCCAGCACAGCAATCATCGGCTACATCGCCCATAATACGGAAGGCAGGCTGCCCATCATCGGCGTTGGCGGCGTGAGCACAGCGGATGATGTCAAGGCAAAAATCGATGCAGGAGCCTCTTTGGTGCAGCTCTACACGGGGCTCATTTATCGTGGACCGGGCATTGCCGGTCACATTCTTCGTGAGCTTGCAAAATAAGCAAACGTCGCCAAAACCGAGACCTAAGATATAATTTCACAAGGATGAATAGAAGACTGGAGGCCACGATCTTTGGCCATGTCCAAGGCGTATCGTTTCGTTACTATACAATTCGCGAAGCAGCACGCCTCCACCTCACAGGTTGGGTAGCCAACAAATCTAATGGAACGGTGAGGGTTATTGCCGAAGGCCCACAGGAATCCCTGCAAGAGTTGTCCCGTTTTTTGCTGGAAGGTTCTCCACTGGCCCATGTTGATCATGTGCAGGCGGATTGGCTGAAAGCAACCAACGAGTTTACCAGTTTTAATGTCCGCTACTTATGAGTAACAGCAGTCCCACCGTTGGTCGTCAAAGATTAGCCTGGGCGATTCTCATCGCCAGTTTTCTGATTTGCATGGTCATAGGCGTTGCCGTTCCGGTCACAGCAAATGTCATTATCCAGAATGCCACACAAGATCTGGCAGTAGCTATCCAGGCCAACCAAGGAACTGTAGGTATGGATGATGAGAGCGGGGTCAGACGCGCGGTTATCGCCGGGGAAATGGCCGAGAGCGTTGAACAAAAGACCAGTATTCTAACTGATGCTACGGCGACAGGAATCTTAACGATTGGCACGCCTGTTGATGAATCGCTGCTGACCCGCATCAATATAGGCAGCAATTCTACTTTGCGCCTCAATGCGGCTACAGCACCCCGTTTCGGCTGGAGTGATGACCAAAATGTGGTCGATATGGAGCTACAAAGTGGACGTGTGCGGCTAACCGTGCTCGATTCCGAGAAGCGCCCTACGAGCATTCAGCTAACCACACCACAGGGTGAAATTACTATTCGAGAGCCAGGTCAGTATTCAGTTGCGGTCACAAATGAAGCCACCCAAGTGGCCGTCCAAGAAGGCACGCTTGGGGTCTCAGCCGATGATTCGACCCTACTGCTTGGTTCACATGAAAGGGCAGAAATACCCACGGGAGCCGCCCCCCAAGGCCCATTGGATCCAGAGCGCAATTTGATTCAAAATGGCGATTTCGGCCAGGGCTTTGATCACTGGTCCGAATACACATGGAAGGTGGAGCGAGATGACCAACCAAAAGGTAAAACGGAAATCAAATTAGTTGATGGTGAGCAGAGGCTGCACTTCGAACGAATAGGTATCGGACACGCTGATGCCCGCGTGACCCAATCTATAAACCAGGACGTAGCTGGCTACGGATCGCTGCGGCTGCTGCTCACTTTGAAGGTCCTGGAACAAAGTCTGGGTGTGTGCGGCATTCAGGGCAGTGAATGCCCCTTATTTGTGCGCATAGATTTTGTTGATCAAAATGGAGCCAATCAAGTCTGGCAGCACGGCTTCTACGCCAATGGCGAGGTCGATGACAATACCACACCGGGGGCCTGCATTTCCTGTGCAGTCATCCAGGGCAATCACGAACGGGTGCTACAAGGGCAGGACTACTTCTTCGAAGTCGATCTTCGCGAGGAATTGGCGCTGCAAGGAGCTCTACCGCCAAGTAAAATCGACAGTATCTCCTTAATAGTCTCGGGTCATAGTTTCGCGACAGAGATTATCGAATCTGCCCTGATGGTCGATGAATAAGAGCCATTTCACTTATCAAAACCCAGCCGGCGTTCCTTCAAGGACACAAACCTCTGGTGTCCAATGATGATGTGATCCAAAACGCCGATATCAAGTAGTTCACCCGACTTTACCAACTGCCGTGTTACTTTGATGTCCTCTGGTGATGGAGATGGATCACCGGAGGGGTGATTATGAGCCACGATAATTGCCGCGGCATTGGCACGAATGGCCGTGCGGAACAACTCAGCTATCCGGATAACAGAGGTATTCAAACTCCCTTGATATATAGTCGGCGTGGCCAAGACTTCATTGCGTGTGTTGAGCAAGATGACGCGCAAATGTTCTTGCTCCAAAAACATCATCTCTGACATAAGTAAATTGGCGGCATCAGCCGGTGAAGTCACACGTGGCCTCTCTTCGGGCGCAGAAGCAACCATACGCCGCCCCATCTCCAAAGCAGCTTTGATCTGTACCGCTTTGGCATCGCCAATGCCCCTTACTGCCGCCAATTCGGCGACGGATGCCCGAGCGAGACCTGGTAATCCATCGAATTCTGCAAGCAATCTTTCGGCCAAGCGAATTACATTTAAGCCGCGGGTGCCAACGCGCAAGATGATAGCCAGCAGTTCGGCCGTGGTCAGCGCCTTCTCGCCCACTTGTTTCAATCGTTCCCGGGGGCGATCGCCTTCCGCCAGGTCTCGTATCATCAATACGTACTCGACAGGCACTTCTTGTGTCATTCTCTTTCCCCTGGCTGGTCGCGCCTATTGGTCGGCAGCTTTTACGAGAAGCAGCAACTCATCCCATTCCTCGGAGGTCATGTGCAGCGTGATTCCTCCCAACTCCACATGAAATATCAAGCCTTCATCTTCTTCATCACTGCGCCACACCCCGAAACTTTCTGTTTGGGCTATGATATCTGGTTCAAAATCATGTTTTGACATTGCTCAATTTCCTTCGCTAATAGCAACTCCGTCGTCATGTATTAGTTGCCACAATTGTATGCCTGCACCCAAAATCGAGCCAATCAACACAGGGCAATCGCATACTAAACCGTTAAAACCTTAAGGAGATAATCCGGATTCATAGCTGCCTTGAGGCGTTTGCCCGCAACACCCCGTTTTACAGTCCTTTCTTGCCTGAGCAAGTTCAAGGCAATGTGTCGCAACATACTCATATTCGCTGGTGCATTGTCCTTGCGTATACGACTGTCAAGTTCTTTCATGGCCACATCCAGCACCCAGTGCAGTGAATTCTCAATACCCCAGTGGCTTCGGGCAGTATGGAGGATCTTCTCAGCATCGTTAGCCATGCTAGAGATGTTATACCGGGTTTGAGTGCTTATCCTACCTGTCAGTTGGCGCTGTCCGGTGACCATCACTTGCTTTTGAGGCTCTCCCATTGACTGTGTTTGCGGAGAAATTGCAGATTTCTTCTCCTTAGATGGCGCAGCATTCATGGATTTCGATGCAGCCATGATCCTTGTTGACCGTCCTATGGTAAGTAGACTCGACTTTTTGAAAGTTGTTCTCATTAGCTAGCCTGAAGAACAACCTCATGTCCTCATGCAGATGCGGCTGGTATTTCTATTTGCAGGAAGATAGTCAGCCTCTTGCGCAATGATTTGCTCGGCAATCTCCGTCTGGGCTCCCATGGCGTCAATCGTGATAATGCAGCCGCTGATATCCAGGAGGCGTAACAGCTCAGGAATTGCTGTGATTTCATTGGATTTCTCGTCGACCTTTTGCTGAGCGAGCACTATATGATTGGCTGTGGCCTAGGCACTGACCACATGGACAGCCTTTTTTTGTTGGTTTGGTCTTGTGAACGGCGAATAGTCTTGCCATCTCACGCCACAAGCTGACCTTTTGTTGCCTGAAATACAGCTTGAACGCAGGAAGCAAAGTACAGTTGGAACTGCTCCGTATCAATACGGGCTAATATGCGCCCAAATGTATCATGTGACGGAATCCCGTTCTCTAATTATAGAAATTGTTCTAGCCATTGCTGCCGTTCATTCCCAAATAACTCGATGTCTGTCCAGATTTCCGCCCCACAGATGACGCCACAGATGGCAATCATGATAATTTCGACCAGTGTAAGGTCGGTTAAGTGTTCAGCCCGCGGGTCTTCCAAAGCAGCAAAGTGCTCGGCGAGCGATGCTCCAACAATTGACATGGTTATCCTCCAGCTTTTTTGCTGAGGATAATCCATGTTCATTCTTTTTAACCATTTCTATTTGCTATTGCCCTGCCAATCAACATAAGACACCGACCATGTTCCTGAACCTGCTATAATTAGACCCAGGAGAAAAAAGAATGGTCAATCCTTTGCCGATAAGAAGCGTCACCCCAGCCATTGATATTTATGTACGGCTGGCCCAGTATCCTGTTCTAGGCCTGGAAATCCGCAGGCGTATGCGCGAGGAAATATTCCGGCGAGGGGTCATCAGCCCAGATGATTTCGACGATTTGGTAGAGACCAGAGCCATGGAATCGCAAAAACGTGAAGGGCTTTATGATCCTTTCAGCCAAGAGGATGCTACTATCTGGCAGAAGAGAAAGGAACGAATCCGTGATTTCGAGACGGACGCCTATTTCGCTTTTAACCTGGGTCCAACATTATTGAAACAGATCATTGAGGAAGTATTAAGCAGCCAGCCTTCTCCCACCAGATCGTTGGAACTGACCTTTAATCCTGAAATCGCACCTTGGGAACTTCTTTTCCGGCAGGGGGAGTTGTACGAACAAATGCCGGCAGAAGAACAAGAGCAGATTAAGCACCACCTAAAAGAGATCAAGGTTGTGCTAATTAAACGCATGATCAGTGACCAGCTTCCTTATATCGGCGTGGCCAAGAACATGTTTAGCATCGCCGATCTGCGCCGTATCTATCGCAGGCGCATCGGCTCAGGCAAGATCGGTGGCAAGTCGGCAGGACTGCTGTTGGCCTGGAAAATTCTAAAGCTTGCCGATGCCGGCACGGAACAGAATCTGAGCGCAAATATCGATATTCCAGATTCATACTTTATCGGAACGGAAGTAGTCTACGAATACCGCCTGGAAAATGGTCTCGACCATTTGATGAATCAGAAGTATCGCCCGCTGACAGAGATCCGAGAGGAATATCCTCATATCGTCGAAGAACATTTGCAGGGAAAATTTCCTGCAAAAATAATCGGCAGCTTGCGCGAGGTATTGGCCCGTGTCGGCAGCGATCCTTTGATCGTACGCTCCTCTAGTCTGCTCGAGGATAATTTTGGCTACGCATTTGCCGGAAAATACAACAGCTACTATTGTCCCAACCAGGGAACGGCGGAAGAAAACTTGCGGGACCTATTGCAGGCCATTAAGCGCGTCTATGCCAGCACACTTAACCCAGATGCTTTGCTATATCGCAAGAAACAAGGATTAATTGATTACGACGAGCGGATGGCGATCTTGATTCAGCGTCTGCAAGGCAAACCATATGATCGTTATTTCTTTCCTTCCCTTGCAGGTGTTGCCTTCAGCCAGAATCCCTTTCGTTGGAATCCAAAAATACGCCGGGAAGCCGGCTTTTTACGCATGGTATGGGGCTTTGGCACACGAGCCGTCGATCGGGTTGCCAATGATTATCCACGCTTGATTGCGCTGAGCCACCCTCAGCTTCGCCCAGAAATGACCGCTGAGGCGATCAGGCAGTATTCGCAATACTATGTGGATGTTGTCGATTTGGAGGAAAACAGCTTTAAAACCTTACCCGTTCGGGAAGTCTTGCACGCCGATTTTCCCGACTTACGCTATATTGCTTCCATTAACAAAGGGGATTACATCCAGGATATTCTATCGACTGGATCGTTTCTTGAGGATGAGCAGTTTGTCCTCACTTTCGACTACTTAACTCGCGATCGAAAATTCGTCAATCTAATGCGCACGGCCCTACGCCAGTTGGAAGAAGGCTATGGCCTGCCGGTAGATGTGGAGTTTACAGTAGAAATCACCGCTGGTTATCCGTACCCCGACTATACGCTCAATGTCGTCCAATGCCGGCCTCTCAGCCAACGACAAGATGACGACGCGGTAACCATTCCGAGCAATATCGCCGATGAGGATATCATTTTTAGGACTCACGAGCTTATTCCCGATGGTAAAGCGGAAGGCATTCGCTATATTGTCTATGTCGATCCCGAGAAGTATCGCATGATGGACATACGGATCAAGCATGAACTGGGCCGAGCGGTCAGCCGGGTAAACCGCGCTTTGGAGGATTTCCCCTACATTTTGATGGGACCTGGGCGGTGGGGCAGCGTCAATATCGATCTTGGCGTTCAGGTCACCTATGCTGACATCCACAACACAAAGGTATTGGTAGAAATCGCGGTGGCGCACAATGGCCAAATGCCGGAGCTGTCCTATGGCACCCATTTCTTCCAGGATCTCGTCGAAGAGGGCATCCACTCACTGCCCCTCCATTTGGGCCAGGAAAACAGCCGCTTCGATTGGACATTTTTCCGCGAGTCGGACAATCAATTGGCCCACATATCTCCAGAAGATGCCTATCTTGAGCCGTACTTAAGAGTAATCGATATACCCGCCGTGGCCAACAATCGTCGTTTAAACATTTTCATGGATGGCGCTGAAGACATGGCCATTGGGTATCTCGTTGAAGGCGATTGGCAAGATATTGACCCGAGTCAATCATCGTTGTCAACGTTCTAGAAGGAAAATATGGCTACATCACCTCTACGCAGCATTACACCGACTATTGATATCTACGTCAAACTGGCCCAATATCCAATCCTAGCTGACGAGATTCGTTTGCGGATGCGCGAGGAATTGTTTCGTCGGGGTATCTTTAGTCAGGCCGATTTTGAACGGGAAGTAAGGGACCTGGCCATCGAATCCCAGCGCAGAGAAGGGCTGCTTGAACCATATACACAAGAGGAGGCGGGAGTCTGGAACGCACGTAAGGATAGTATCCGAGATGTCCACACAGATGCCATATTTGCCGAAAATCTGGGCATCGCTCTCCTCGATCAGATTATTGGTGATGTCCTGCGCAGCCAGTCAAGAGAACCGGGCCCCATGGATCTCACTTTTAACCCTGAAATTGCTCCGTGGGAGCTGCTTTTTCGCCAAGGAGAAATCTACGAATCAAGACCTGAACCAGAACGCAAGGAGGTAGAGCATCATCTACAAGAAATCAAGGTCGTCTTGATCAAACGCATGATAAGTGACCAATTGAAGTTCATCGGTGTCGCAAAGGAAATCCTGACGATCGCCGATCTACGCAAGGTATACCGGAGACGAATTGGTGGGGGCAAAATAGGCGGCAAGGCAGCCGGAATCGTCTTAGCCTGGAAAATCTTGCAGCAGCAAGATCCCCAATTTGGCCCTGATATTAGCCAGCATTGCGAAATTCCTGATTCATATTTCATCGGTTCTGATGTCATTTATGAGTTCAGTGTGCTCAATGGCTTCGACAAATATATGAATCAGAAGTATCTGCCGGTGGAGAAGATTCACAAGGCATATCCCAAGATCGTACGGGCCTACCTCGAGGGCAAGATTCCTGAAGGGGTGATCGACCGGCTGCGAGAACTACTGGTTAAATTCGGCAAGACGCCGTTGATAGTGCGCTCGTCCAGCTTACTCGAAGACAATTTTGGGTTTTCTTTTGCCGGGAAATACATGACTGTGTTTTGCCCCAACCAGGGCACTCCAAAAGAAAATCTAAATGCCTTACTCGACGCCGTGCGCCGTGTTTATGCCAGCCTGCTTAATCCCGATGCGATAGTCTACCGTAAGAAAAACAAATTGATAGATTACGATGAGCGGATGTGTGTCATCATTCAACCAGTGGAGGGCCAGCGATACGGTCGTTATTTCTTCCCCACGGTTTCAGGTGTCGGATTCAGCCACAATCCGTTTCGTTGGAGTCCCAAGATTCGTCGAGAGGAGGGTTTCCTACGTATGGTTTGGGGATTAGGCACAAGGGCTGTTAACCGGGTAGCCAACGATTATCCGCGTCTGGTAGCGCTCAGCCATCCGCAATTACAGCCAGAAACGTCGGTCGGCGCGCTGCGGCAGTATTCTCAAGTTCTGGTCGATGTTCTTGATTTGGAGGAAAATGATTTCAAAACTCTCCATGTCGACGATATTTTGCGGCCAGATTATCCCGATATCTCCGTCATCGCCTCTGAGGATCAAGGTGAGTTTTTGCAAGACATTTTCGCCGCTGGAACGCTATCCGATACGGATGAATTTGTCCTCACCTTCAATACACTTACCAAGGATCAGCGCTTTGTAAAACTGATGCGCACAGTCTTAAACCGATTGGAACAGGCATACGGCCGTCCCGTCGACATCGAGTTTGCGATTGAGGTTGTGCGTGGTGCAGGTACTCCTGACTTTCGTTTGCATATCCTGCAATGCCGTCCGCTCAGCCAGCGGGCCAGCAATTTTGTAGTAAAGATTCCGGACAATATTCCCCGCTCAGACATACTGTTTGAATCCAATTGGTTGGTACCCGATGGCAAAGTAGAAAACATTCGCTACGCCGTCTTCGTCGATCCATCCTTGTATCCGGATATCCCGGATCTGGTGGCCAAACGTGAAATCGGGCGAGCAGTCAGCCGGCTCAACCAGCTGCTAAGCGATCATCGCTTTATTCTTATCGGGCCTGGTCGATGGGGCAGCGCTAATATCGATCTTGGCGTACATGTGACTTATGGCGATATCTACCACACTCAGGCCTTACTTGAAATTGGCCTTTCCCACGGCCAGGGCCGTCCAGAACTATCCTTCGGCACGCACTTCTTCCATGACCTGGTGGAAACAGAGATCCAGGTGCTTGCGCTGTGGCCAGACGAAGATCATGGTCTTTTCAATTGGGATTTCTTTTCTAATGCAGCTTGCAGCTTGGCCGAGATCTCTCCTGAAGATGCGCATCTGTCCCCACACCTGCGCGTCATCGACATACCTGCCACATCTGAAGGGCGAGCCATACATCTATATATGAATGGACTTGAGGAAAAAGCGATCGGTTTTCTAGGCCCTTCTAAAGGATAAACACACGTCAATGCTTATCTTTGAGATCATCATTTTTGCTTTCATTTTATGGCTTGGAGTCTACCTTATTGGCCGCAATCCGAAAGGCATTCGCTTGCTCTTAGCCGGTATAGGTCTCATCGCCTATGCCCGTGGATTGGCATTTGGCATCTTCTCGACTTCCGCTTCCTTCTTCTCGATCATTTGCGCCAGAAGCAGGCGCTCCTGCTCGTCATCCTCAACCAGGCCATCTAGTCGTGCAGCCAACAGCCGGTCTAGATAATAGGCGAAGGATGGCCCAGGACTTAGGCCAAGCCCACGCAAATCTTCACCGCTTATGGAGGCTTTGACAAAGCGCCACTCGCTATAGAAACGATCAAGTTGATCGCCAAGGGGATCATCTTCTAAGACGATCCGTGTGGCAAAAAGCACCCTGGACTTGAAAGGACGACAGACTGCTGCAACCTGACTGGGCAAAGGATCTTCAGGTAATTCTCGAAGCCCACGATGCAGTCTACCGACAGCGAGCACATCTTCGGTGGTCGCCTTCCGACCGCGCAGCCGCTCGACTGTCCGTTTCTGAACTTCCCTGGACAATGGCACGAGCCACAAAGCAAAGTAAATAAACTCCAGTGAATCCTCGGGCAAAGCATCCTGCCACAAAGGATCATGGATGAAAATGGGCACACGATAAAGATAGTGGGCCGCTTGCGGTGTCATGGCCAGACCTTCTTGAATGTGCTCCAGGACACGCAAATTAGAAAGTCGCTGCAGCACCTTTACCGGCTCCGCCTCGCGCATGCCGAGCTCAATCTCATGACGAATCCGGTCTCCGGTAACTCGGGACAACATGGGCAACGCTTCAGCCAAATGCTCTAATGTTCGCTCATCGATATTAAATGCCAGGCGCTGCTCCAGGCGTACGGCGCGCAATATCCGGGTTGGATCATCAATAAAGCTCAGGCTATGCAGAATGCGAATCAATCCACGTTCGAGATCGCGCTGCCCCCCATAAAAATCGAGCAGTTCGCCTAGGTGTGCGCCATCCAGGCGGATAGCCAAAGTATTGATCGTAAAATCGCGCCGGTGTAGGTCCAGTTTGATCGATCCTCTTTCCACCTCTGGAAGTGCTGAAGGCTCATTGTAGAATTCGGACCGAGCGGTGACAAAATCTATCGATTTCGGCAGGAAGGAAAAGACTTGTTTGGTCGAGTCCTGGTCCCGACGCGGCGCCCCGAAGCGACTTACTGCAGCCTGCCAGATGCCGGGATCGACAAACCACTTGGCCGTTCCAAAACGGGCATGGGTATGGACTTCCCCTCCAAATTGCTCCTGCAATTGGCGAACCAAGTCAATGGCTTTGCCTTCGACCACCATATCGAGATCGACGGCCGATTTCTGAAGCAGCAGATCTCTGACCAGTCCACCAACGAAGTAAAGGGGCATTCCCATAGCCGCTGCTGACTCGCCAATCGCCTGCACCAAGGCCCATAAGGGCGGAGACAACGACTCGGCCAGCAGCGATCGCATTTCCGAATCATCGGTTTCAGCGATTGGCTTAAACCAGTAATTCAGCAGGTCGGTGCGGGTGACGATACCAATAGGATCTCTATCCATCTCGCCAGGTGTTGATTTCTCGGCCACCACAGGGATTTGTCCCCACCCTTCGCTTAGCATCAGTTCTTGTACACGTTCTATTGATGCTGATGGGCGGACGGTAAAAGCACCTGCCTCCATGATTCGGCTGACAGGCATATAACCTAATTCGTGGCTGGCTGCCCGGTCAACAGCATGGCGAGTTAACAAGCCTTTGATGATCCCGCTCTCCGGCTCCACAACCGGATAGCCCTCATGACCTGAGCGGCGCATCAACTTGGCCGCCTCAGTCACTGTCGTTTCAGGGGTGATGGTGTTCACGCCCAGCGACATAATTTCGGAGACACGCCCCATCGGTTTAACGATCTGTGGCAAAAGGCGCTTGATGTCGCGGGCTACGTTAGCCATGTCGCTGTCGAGAACCAGTGCTGCGGAGGCACGGCTGTGCCCGCCGCCGCCCAATTCACGCGCGACAAGCGAAACGTCGACATCCTCATGGGAACTACGCGCCACGAGCTGCACATCCTTCCCCATCTGTACCAAAACGAACAACCCAGCCGGAGTCAAAGTTTCCCGCAGGCGATGAGCAACAGAAGATATTTCGTCGGGGAATCGCGTTGGCGCTGTGGCTTTGGCGATGACAACAGGGCGCCCTTGAACGCGCAGCCATTCCGTATTGGCCTGCAATTCATCATAAAGGGCCTGCTGCTGCTCAGTCAAGGGAATAGCTAAAAAGCGCCGGACAACATCAAGCTGTGCCCCCTGATCAAACAACCAAGCCGCAGCGCGGACATCACGTGAGGTGGTAGTGTCGTACGTCAGTGAACCAGTATCTTCATAAATACCCAGCAGCAGCAAAGTCGCCTCTTCAGGTGTTAAATTAAGCCCACTCGTCTGCAGCATTTCCACTAATATCGTCGTCGTTGCACCCACGGATTCCACTTGGTAGGTCCATCCTGCCCGAGGCTTCGTATCAAGGTGATGGTCGATAACCCGCACCTGGGGCTGCTTGACCATGCCCCGCACACTATTCAGATTTTGCGTATCCACCAATATGACTTCATTAACTCGCATTCGCCGCCATTCGCTTGGTCGCATAAATGGTAAAACATCCCAGTACAAATTCAGGAATTGTTGAACATTGCGATTGAGATGCCTTGGCAGCAGAGGTGTAGCTGAGGGAAACAACTTATGGGCGGCTAGCTGGGAAGCTATCGCATCAAAATCTGATTTCTCGTGGGTCAAGATCAACAGCATACTACCATTATACCGTTTCTTAAAAAGAAACACGGATTGGGGGCAGAGGAATCAAAGACTGCCCTAGCAGCAATTGAGCGAGGTTTTTGCGGGCCGTTCAGTCATTAACCAAGCTGTTTGGGCAAAGAAATATCAAAATGTTACAATCTCATCATGACCCATTACGGACCAGAGAATACCGTTCTTCACGCCGACCAAGAACATGGAGGCGTACGTATCATCGTCTTGGTCGTTCTTATCCTGGGGCTGTTCCTGGGCTTCATTTTTATTCAGACGGCGCTCAGCCTGCTGGCCTCTGATACCATCCTCATTGAGTTTGCCACTGTTCTATCCTGCAGCGGCGCTATTGTGCTTGCCCTAGCCATCACGTGGGTCACTGAAATCTACCTAAAACGCAGCTGGCCAAGTGGAACGATGCTGATGCTGGGAAATGGTTATTTGGAGTTTGAGCCCGGCAAACATAGGGGTGAAAATGAGAAGGATGAAGACCAAGAGATCGCCTTTGATATGGCCAAAACGCTGAATATCACCCGTTGGTATTTTGAATTGAGTGGCTACGCACGAGCCGGTCGCGAGCGCCGTGTTTCCAGAAAATGGCTATGTCTTGCCTGCCAGCTTCAACAGGATGACACCTCTTTAATCGCCTTCAGTTATTATCCACCTGAGGCTGCAGCCGAGTGGATTGAAAACAAGCGGCTTGCTGAACCATTTCATGCAATATCCCTGGCCTATCTATATAATGAGGCGGGGAAGAAGAAACGAGATGCATCTACTCGACCGGCTATTCCATCTAGTATGCTGACCGGCAGCGACGGCCGTTATTGGCTTGCTGAACAGAAGCGTTGGAAAAATGGAATAGAATTCACACACGAAGATTTCGATACCTTCTTGAGCTATCTGGAGAAGCTGTAACATACTGAACCCGACCCAAATACAATCTAGCAATCATTAAGAGGAGCTGATTTAATGTTTGACTTCATAACCGAAGAA
The DNA here is from genome assembly GCA_963807975.1 of uncultured Chloroflexia bacterium. Taxonomy (GTDB): domain Bacteria; phylum Chloroflexota; class Anaerolineae; order Promineifilales; family Promineifilaceae; genus JAACFF01. The sequence goes on from CAWEDV010000001.1 coordinate 1,391,034, forward strand.
CACAAAATGATCCAACAGGCGGCCAGAGATTTTGCCCAGAACTCAATTGCACCCATCGCCGAACACCATGATGAAACCGGCGAATTCCCCATTGATACCATTCGCCAAATGGGCGCATTGGGTTTTATGGGCATCGAAATACCCGAAGAATATGGAGGGGTAGGCATGGATACCCTGGCTTACTCCATGGCCCTGACCGAGATATGCAAGGCGGATGCCAGTCACGGCACTATCATGTCCGTGAACAACTCCCTCTTCGCCCATGGAATCCTCAAGTTTGGCACCGAAGAACAGAAGCAGAAATATCTGGCACCCGTGGCTGTTGGACAAAAAATCGGCGCGTACAGCCTGACCGAACCGATGAGCGGCAGCGACGCCGGTACGATGCGCAGCACGGCGGTTTTGAATGAAGTGAGCACCCATTACACCATCAACGGCCTTAAATCCTGGGTAACATCCGCCCCCTATGCAGACTTTATCGTCGTTTTCACTATGACCCAACCGGAGATGAAACATCGCGGAGTTACCGCCTTTATCATCGAAACCGACCAGCCTGGCTTCGAACGCGGCAAGAAGGAACCAAAACTAGGTATTCGCGCCAGCGCCACCAGCGAAATCATTTTCGACAATTACCAATGTCCGGTGGAAAATCGCTTGGGAGATGAAGGCGCCGGATTTAAGATCGCCATGACTGTATTGGATGCCGGTAGGATCGGCATCGCTTCACAAGCATTGGGCATCGCCGAAGCAGCCCTGGAAGCAAGTATAGAATATGCCAAGGAACGCGAGGCTTTTGGCCAGAAGATTGGCCAGTTCCAGATGATCCAGCAGAAACTGGCCGATATGAAGGTACGCGTGGACGCCAGCCGCCTACTCATCTATCAGGCCTGCCTGGCCAAGATGGCAGCAGCAAAAAGCGGTGCGCGTTATTCATTAGAAGCGAGTATGGCCAAGTTATTCGCCAGCGAGACTGCGAATTACGTGGCAAAGGAAGCGATCCAGATCCATGGCGGCATGGGCTATAGCAAGGAACTGCCCCTGGAACGATATTTCCGCGACGCTAAGATCACCGAGATTTACGAAGGAACCAGCGAGATTCAGCGCATGGTTATTGCTCGCAGTTTAACTGGACTGCGTTAAGATCATTTTCCGGGAAACTTGAGAGGTTCCGGGAAAACAAAAGGGGCTGCACACGTCAACTGTGTGCAGCCCCTTTATACTTTGCTATTTTGTCTCAATGTCTAGAAGAGTACGCCAAAAAGAATCTGGCGAATGAAGCCCAGCCCAAGCAACAAAATCATAGGGCTAAAATCCACGCCGCCGGTTGAAGGCATCAAGCGCCTGATAGGAGCCAGGAGCGGTTCTGTGGCATTATAAACGAAGCGCAGAATTGGACCCCAGGTTGGATGGTAGGGATCGGGTCTCACCCAGGAGAGAATAAAACGGGCGAAAATCAAGATCAACAGAACGTAATATATTAGATTAATAATTTGAATTAAAATCAGCATTTTACCTCTCAGTTTTAGACACGCGAACCAAAAATCGCGCGCCCCACTCGGACTAAAGTTGCACCTTCTTCAATGGCAATTTCAAAGTCATCAGTCATTCCCATCGACAAATGGTTCAACGTTGTGTCCGCTACTTCTTGCTGCAGCCACTTAGCCAACAGCCGGGTGCGCCGAAAAACGGATCGTATGATCGCTTTTTCAACACCCCAGGGAGCCATCGTCATCAGCCCCTGCAATTCTAAACCCGGAAGTTGGGCGATCGACTCGATCACATTACGCAAAGAGTCGCGTTGGGTTGCATCATCTTCCCATTTGCTGGCTAAGAACCCAGATTTGCTTGATTCACCTGATAAATTCACTTCCAATAATACCGGCAAAGAGCGACCAAGCTCATCCAACTGTCGTGAAAGCCGCCGAGCAATCTTCAGCCGATCCAACGCCTGAAAACTGTCCGCGTGTTCTGCTACGATTCTGGTCTTGCGACTTTGCAATGTCCCAATTTGGTGCCAGATCAGATCGGTGGCTTCCGGAAACAGCCCGCGGAACTCGACCTTCTTACGGGCCAATTCCTCAGCTCGATTTTCGCCAACATGGCGAATGCCAGCCTGATAGACAGCGGCTGCCGCTTCAACAGGCCAGGTTTTGGTCACCGCAACCAGATTAATCTCATCGGGGCTGCGTCCTGCTCTTGCAGCCGCTTCGTCAATTCTTACGCTCACTTTTTCAAGACGAACCGCAATCTCTTCAGTATGCTCGGCATTCATGTCTAAATTATAACTCCTGGCCCATGAGAATTCTGGTTCTAAAGATCTACTCACCTACATACTCAATCTTGAAGATGATACCCGTGGCGTAGTCGGCCACATACAAGGCCCCATCAGGACCAACGGTCACGTCAATTGGGGCGGCGAAACCGGTGGCAAATGTACTATTGCTGCCATCTGGGAGAAAACGCACCACCCGTTCGGCAAAATCCAACGCCGTCCACAGCGTGACAAACAGGCTGTTGTAATAGCCTGGAAAAACATTGTCCTTGTAAAAAGTCAGGCCAGCGGAGACTGCATGGGGTTGAAACTCGTGCCAGGTGGGCACCAACTGCACGTCGTCGGGAATGCCCAAACAGGCCGGGCAATCGAAGTAAGGGTAGCCGTGCTGGCCCCCTGGTTCAACGAGGTGCAGTTCATCAGGAACTTCCCCATCACGGCCGTTGTCAGTCGCCCAAAGATTCCCATTGACATCCCAGGCGATATCATATGGATTGCGGAATCCATAGGCATACGGTTCGACCTCTGTACCATCTGGGTTAAAGCGCAAAATTACCGCTTCCTGCGGGTGCATCTCGTCGGGTTGGTTGCTGCCATCCAGAATCTCACCATGGTCTGCCCGTCCACCAACGCCGACATAACCATAACCATCAGGGCCGAAATCAATCCCATGTGGCCCATGCATGGCTACGTAACAGCAAGGAAGTCCATCAATAAGTGTTGTGATTTCACCATTCTCAATAACAGAAACCTTGGCTTCCCCGTCCACATTCCTATCAAGTACACGGCTGGATACATACATACGCTCAGTTCCTGGTTGGAAAGTAATGCCGGTTGGAACGATTAATCCCTCGACAAAGAGCATCGCTTCTCCATCCGAATCAATCATATAGATATTGCCAGCGGTGGTCGCAGCATAAAGCAGACCATCAGGGCCAAAGGTGATGCTGGTCAGCAGTTGGGCACGATCGTTATGTTCCATATCCGGGAAATAGGCAAAATAGCTGGCTTTAAAGCCATCGGGTACCTGAATGCGCTGCTCCCAAGCGGCCACATTCTCAAAGCAGGGGAAACGATCGCTGCACTCGCTCTCAACATAAGCCGGTTGGGCTACATCTGGGGCGTGGGCAGCAGGTGTCAACCACTCGTCAGGAATAGGCGTGATAGTCGGCGTAGCCGTTACCGTAGCCGTTGGTTCGGGGGTTGAATCTTGTTCAACAGTTGCTTCTGGTGTGGCAAAGGTCGCCGTTGGTGATGGCTCAGTTTTGGTGACCACAACGCGCGGGGGATCCGTCGGAACTGGTGTAGGCAGTGCCTCCACTATGGCGCTCTCGCTATCAGGTTGGTTGCTTTCCTGATCTTGACCTCCACAAGCCACTGCCGTAATAGACAGCGCAAGCATCATTATAATCAAAGCACTTTTTTTCAACATTTCAAGGACCTTCTATATGCGAGCCAGATTGATCCACCGGCTGCATGATTGACAAATTGGAAATAACTTCTTATTGGGAGGCTTCCCGCTCCAACATCAAGGTCACCGGACCATCATTGTGGATGGCAACATCCATGTGTGCGCCGAAAACTCCGCTATGCACGGCAAAACCGCGTTCACGAAACCGTTCCACAAAAGCCTGAACAAGCGGTTTCGCAAGTTCTGGACGAGCGGCATGAGTGAAGGACGGGCGTCTTCCCTTGCGTGCATCCCCATACAAGGTGAACTGGGATATAACCAATAAAGCCCCATCCACATCGACCAATGAGGCATTCATCTTGCCATCTCCATCTTCAAAGACGCGCAGGCCGGCTATTTTATTTACCAGCCAATCAACTTGCGACTGGCCATCACTATGAGTGACCCCCAAAAGAACCACAAAGCCAGTTCCAATTTGGCCCACCACACGGCCGTCTACGGTTACCGATGCATGGGAGACCCTCTGAATAAGGGCGCGCATATCGTCGAAATCAGGAACCAGGCATCTGCGCGATGTGGCTCCATCCTTTTCCCTTTACAGGATACCTACGTGGCTGTTATCGCCTAAGGTTAGTTTTAGAGCTTTGGGCTTGATGGGCGATCTGGCAATGACCACGCCACGACCTATCAAGCTGTCCTGGATTCGCGTTCCAATATTCCGAATCTCACTGTTCTCGAGAACCACTGAGTGCTCGATTTCACTCTCTTCTATGGTTACATTGTGGTTAATGCTCGTAAATGGGCCGATATAGCTGTTCACTATTCTCGCATTTTCACCGATGATTGTCGGACCGCGTACGATGCTATTGATAATCTCTGCACCGCGTTGAACGCACACACGACGACCCACTTTACTGGCTCGATCAATATACCCTTCATGGGTATAGTCGATCTCTTCTAAGACGAGATCGTTGGCTTCCAACATTTCACCGGGAGCACCCGTGTCGATCCACCATCCGTGATGCACAAAGGGATGAACGGCATATTCATTGTCAACCAACCATTGAATGGCATCGGTTATTTCCAATTCTCCACGGAAGGATGGTTGGATAGCGTTGACAGCTTTAAAAATATTGTGGTCAAACATATATATGCCGACCAGAGCCAGGTCACTCCTGGGCTGCTTCGGTTTTTCAACCAGGCGAACAATACGGCCATTGTCGCCCAGTTCAGCAACACCATATTGTTCCGGCTGCTTGATACGTGTTAATACGATCTGGCTGTTCCAATCGCTCTCCGCAAATTGGGCGATTAAGGGGCTGATTCCACCCTCGATCACATTGTCACCAAGGAACATTACGAAACGTTCATCGCCTAAGTAATCTCTAGCAACTTTCACAGCATGGGCCAGACCCAGTGGATTATCCTGCCGAATATAGGTGATTTTAACACCCCAACGCTCACCTCGTCCGACAGCGTCGCGAATCTTCTTCTCTGTACTGCCAACAACAATACCAATTTCGTTGATCCCCGCATCCCGTATCGCTTCAATGACACGAAAAAGTATAGGCTTGTTTGCCAACGGTATCAACTGCTTGGCATTGGTATAGGTGAGCGGGTATAAGCGCGAACCTGTCCCTCCACTTAAGATCAATCCTTTCATTCCTCTATCCTCGTCATTCTTTGATGTTTTACCCGTAGTAACCGCCGACGCCGCTGTCGTGGGGAGCATTGGCCAGAGCCGCCCCTATAATGCGCACATTGGCCTTTTCCAGTAATTCCTTGGCCCGCTCCGCCTGATCGCGTCGCGTTTTCCCGGCATTGACAACCAACAAGACACCGTCAACCTTTACGCCCAATACGGCTGCATCTGTCACAGCCGTAACCGGGGGAGCATCGAATAAGACGATGTCATATTGCTCCACCAGAGCAGCAATTATCTCGTCTATTCTCTTGGTGCCCAGCATATCGGCTGGATTGGGCGGAATTGGCCCACTGGCCAATAACCACAGATTGTCCACCCCTGCCTCTTGCATGGGAAGATCATCAATCTCACCCAAGATTTGATTCGTCAGACCAGGTTCCGACTGCAGTTCAAATAAGGTGTGCAGCGACGGCCGTCGCAAATCGCAGTCAACCAATAACGTACGCCGCCCACTTTGAGCCATGGTAACCGCGAGATTGGCGATCATTGTATCCTTGCCCTCATCCGCAGCGGCAGATGTAACCACCAGGCTGCGAATCGGGTCATCTAGGCTAAAAAAGGAGAGATTGGTACGCAGGGTGCGATAGGCTTCGCTTACCGGGGATCGTGGGTCAGTTAATGTAATCAAGTTCATTATGCATCAGGCCATCGGCAGCTCATCCTCTGCCGCGTGCGACCTCTCCATCTTATTGGTGGGGAATAGCGCCGATGACGGGGATATCAAGATATCGTTCCACATCTTCGCTGCGCCGCATGACACCAGATTCTATCCACTCCAAGAGAAAAATGACAACCACCCCCAGGAGCGCCCCAAATACGGCACCGGCAGCGACATTAATTTTCGTATTGGGACGATCTAGACCTGCCTGGGGATCATCCCGAAATTCTATGGTTATTCGATCTTCCTGGCGGTTCTTGTCATTTTCTTGTTTCTGCCACTGAATCAGAAGATTGCCCCACGTCCTGGAAATGTCATTGGCCAAATTGGGATCACTGTTCTCTATCGCCAACGTGACCATAAAACTGAAATTGTCGGAGGCGACCTCTACATCGCCCAACAACTCCTGAGCGGTCATGTCCAACTGCAATTGATCGATGACCGCCTGGGCACGATAGCTACTGAAGAGCCATGCTTCGTAGGTTTTTAGCAGTTCTTTGGCGGCCTGAGATTGGCCAAAATCGGTTCGAGACGGTCGTACCAGCAGATTCAGGGTTGACTTGTAAACCTCTGTCTGCATTTTGCTGAAGCCAAATGCAGACAAAGCGGTGAGGAACATCAAAAGGATGATAACCCATCCCCGGTGACGTAGTATGCGCGTATAGTCTCTTAATTCCACAATATTTACCTCAACACTATTTTCGGGGTATCTCACCCAAGACCTGCAGCCCCAGTTCTTCCGTTTCCTGCCGATCACGAATTGTCGGATCCAGGTATTCTACCAACAGCGCCAGGCCTACACCGGCAGCAAGAGCCAGGATGATGCGCAGGGGCAAATCGAGCTGGCTACGTATTGTGGATGGTAATGGATTCACTACCGGTTGGTCAAGCTGAGTCAGGACGGCCGTATCACCGCCCAATTGGGGCAAAGCTTGAGCATTTTCACTGATCAGGATGAATATGACACCATCCATCATCTGCGCTAATGAATCGGCATCGCCATAAGTCAAGGAAATAGTGAGCATACTGCGTGCATTGTCAGCAGCCAATCCGCCCTGAATGGCGTGGGCCGGAATCTCGTAGCCTTGCTGGGCCAGGTAAGCACTAACCTCTTCAGCAAATCCTCCGCCGCGCACCCAATCTGTCAGACCGTTGACGATGTATTCAGACGTGAGCCAATTGTAATAGCGCTGTTCATCCCTCAGCTCAGTGCCGGCAGCCGGCACCTGACCGACAAGAAAACGCACGCCTGCATTATATGCCTGCACAGGGGGCTTGTAGGTGAGTAAGCCAACAACCAGGACGACGATGGCAGGAACTAGGACCAGAAGCCAGCGTCGCCTCAATATTTTCCAATAACGTCGTAGTTCCATAGCACAATATCGTGGTTACTTAAGTTACTTATCCGCCGACTCGGCACTCATTTTCTCATCCACAAAACGAAGCATTTTTTGTTTGAATAGTTTCGTGTCAAATTGCTTAGCGAACTCGCGAATCTGTTGGATATCAACGGTCATTGAATCAAACGCCTCAACTGCCTTGACAATGGCATTGGCCGTTTGCTCTTTAAAGTGACACCCTGTTCGCCCCGGAATCACCGTTTCTAAAGCGCCACCTGCTGCATAGGCAATTACCGGGCGTCCTGCAGCCATGGCCTGGATGGGAGTGATGCCAAAATCCTCCTCGCCAGGCCACATAAATGCCCGGCAGCGAGCCAGTAAATCGGGTAGTTCATTATCGGGAACATAACCCAAGAACTCGATGTTCGTATTGGCCAAGGACTCCAATCTTCCACGGTCACGACCATCACCGGCAATCAGAAGCGGCCGCTGCAATTTGTTAAAGGCTTCTATGAGTATATCTATTCGCCGGTAAGGAACCAATCGACCAACAATCAAGTAATAATCATCAGTCCGGTTAACTGGCTCAAATCGGCTGGTATCCACCGGCGGATAAATGATAGTTGAGTCACGTCCATAGACCTTGGCGATTCGCTGACGAATGTTCTCCGAAATGGCGATGAAATGATCGACACGATCGGCAGCCAAGCGATCCCACTGCCGCAGAGATTTCAAGAATGGGGGAATTATCGCCCTAGTTACACGGCCCAGATTCTCCTGCTCAGCATATTGATGATAGCGCCAAACGTATCGCGTTGGCGTCAGGCAGTAGCAAATATGCAACGTTTCCGGCCCGGTTATGATGCCATGGCAGAAACCGCTCTTGTTACTGATAACTAGATCATATTCATGAAAGTCAAACTGCTCAAAGGCAAGCGGGTAAAAGGGAAAATAGAGCTGTTGGTTTTTGCGGGCTCTGGGCAAACGATCGATGAAACTCGTGCGGATATCCCACTGCCGCCAGCTCTGCGGCATTTTCGCTTGCCAATAGAGAGAGGTATAGATGGGAGCGTCGGGATAGAGATCGACAAAGGATTCAAGAACATCTTCCGCCCCGCCAATTTGGTTGAGCCAATCGTGAACCAGTGCTGTTCTCATACAAGTAAGGAAAAAGTCTCGCGTAAGGTGTGGCCGGCGTTAAATGCCCAGGCGCTCCATGCGCGCTGCCAACTCGGCTTCAACTTCCAGACTGGTCATGGCGTCGGTCATTTGCTGGTCCAGGCTGCTGGTCTGAACTTCCCAGGCCGCATCGGCATGGTCCAACCTTCGGCGAATATTCTCCGCTGCCTGGGCAACTTCCTGATCCCCTTCGCCCATAAGCGAGTCCAAAGAGCGCATGGCCTCGGTCGACATCTCTTTCGCCTTGGCTAACTGCAGAAGAAAAGCCAATTCATCCCGTTCCTGCTTGGCTATGGCTAAGCGGCCATCCAATTTGACGCGCACATCGTCCAACTTCTCAGCCGCCGCTACCTGCTTCTCCAGCGAACTATCATAGGTGCTGATCATCTCCAACGTGGAAGAAAGCTGTTTCTGCGTAACCATCGCTTCCGTATGCTTATCGTTGAGCAGGTAATGATCAACCATCAGGTCTAGTTTCGCTGCTTTATCAGCCAGTGCCTCGCGCCGCCGTCTTGTGGTCGTTACCTGGGCAAATAAGGGCGCGATGCTGCTTTTAAAATCCGCCACCTCCCGTTCCGCTTCACGAATGTATTGATCGTAGACAGCCAGATCGCTCTTTTGCAGCGCTCTATCGGCAACGTCATGTAGGTTGGCCTTGATTAGTGTTCTCAATTTCTGAAGCAGTGATGCCATGGGGAGATTATACTCAAAAGAAAATAGCGGGCACAAAAAAACACGGCCGTCCCGATTGGCATTACCCTGGGACGGCCGTGTTACGCTTCTCTGGCTTCAGGAGATTGAAGGCTTAATCTAAGCCATGCCAGAGGGAAGCCACAATAATAGGAGCGACTAGGCATCCTTGATCACAATCTCTTCGTCATCGAAGGGATTGGCCTTGGCCGAAACAACATCATCTACATCAACTGGCATGACGATTGCCAGGACCAAATAGATCAATAAACCCCAGCCATGCCAAAGCGTAAACAATACAAAGAGTAGGCGCACAATGACAGGATCGATGCCAATGTAATCGGCTACCCCACTTGCCACACCAAAGAGCAGTTTATCGCTTTGTTTTCGAACCAATTTTTTATCACTCATGACTTTACCTCCAAGGTTAGTTTTCTTCGTTTATTTTCACTCTCACTACGCTGCCCTATTCGAAAAGTTGCAGGCCGCTCATACTGCTTGAGCGTTAGACTCCTGCCAATTATTCGCTGCTCATTTCTTCTTTCTTGCTGCGTCTCCCCGACCTTCCTCGCAGCAGGATCATAATGCCAGCAACAATGAGTAAGACCGGCCAGAACTGCTGCAAAATACCAAAGCCACCCAAGAATCCGCCGAAAATCGCAAAAAGAACCAGGCTGATGATGATCAGGGTTATGCCGCCACGGATTGATGAGCGCTGTTCACGATCCAGCAGACCCATCAGGATCAGACCCAAGCCCACAAAACCAGGAATGAGCGCCCACACATAGGCCCAACTCTCCCAATTCCCAGTGAGATTCTGGTAATAGAACAGAGCGCCGACGCCGCCTACGATCATGCCGGGAACAGCCAAAGAAGCGGTTCCTAAGAGCGCTCCCACAATAAAGAGCAGGCCAATACCAATAATGATCAACGGCCATTGAAGCTCCAGGTTTAGCCCTGCCGCAATTTCTGGGTTTATCTGCAGCAGCAAAAAGAGCATTCCCGCCGCTATCAGAATCAAACCACCAATGATGGATCCACGCTTTTCCATAAGATTTCCTCCTCGCACCACTGAATGTGAGTGGTTGTGATCTCTACATTCTATACGTACAAAGCGAACTCGCGTCGCGCGAATACTAAATTTGCTAAAGGCTGCTGATTACTCTCCCAAATCATTTACATAACTGGCCCAAATCTGACCCAACTCCGTAAGTTCTTTGGCCGCCGGATCATATAAATTTCCCGTCGGATACACATAACCATCATAAACGCTGTACCAAAACCATTGTTGAATGAGGCGGTTTTGGTCAGGTTGGTAACCATACTCGCCCGAGAGCGTTTGGAACAATTGAAAACTCCCTGTTAAAAAGTCGCCAACCCGTTTTATGGGAAAACCGTAATCTTCAGGCATGAGGATCCCATACTCTGTAATGATAAGGGGTTTGTCTCCATAACCACGGTCATTCATCCATGCTCGAAAATCAACCAAGTTTTGCCTGAGGATATCCAAATCGTCATGATCCTCAATCTCATACTGGATGGCTGAGATCGTCATCCATTCCTGGAGGAATGTCGACGCCCCAGGAATCCCGCTCTTCACGCAGCGTAAAGGCGTGTACGTTCCAAAGGTCAATGGGCATCTTCTCGCCATAGTTTTCCTCATAGGTATCCAACACGATATCCAGATAGGCACGGCGCAGGGGTGTCGGCTGCGTGACGCCGCCTATTACCACCTGGGCCTGTGGATCGCGGTCTTTGATAAAGGTATAAACTTCGTGATAAATCTCGGCGTAACGCTGTGGCGTCACGTTGTCCTGCCAGCGCACATCTGGTTCATTGCCCACCAGCCAGTATGAGCCCGGGTTTGCTTCAATGGCCAGCCCAATTTCTTCCCATGTGGTGCGTCGGATGCCGGCCTCTTCTGTGCGCACCATCTGCCAAATAAGAAAATCTTCTTGCGGCGCATCAACGGTCACGTTCCAGTTGAGCATGAATGAGAATGGCAAGCCGGCTTCAAGAGCCTCCATTCCATGAGCAATACCACCTGTTATTCCAAAGCGGTCTGCTTCATCTATCACCTCTAGTTCCTGGTTTGAAGATACGGAGGGAGCAGTTTCGTCTGGAGTTGGTTCAGCAAGTGGCGTGGTGGAAGCTGTAGCCAAAGGGGTGACTGTCGGGGTGTTGGGTGCTGATATCGTGGATAGGGCTGCGGCCGCCTGTGTAGGCGTGGGCACAATGGGTTCCGGAGTAAAGATTGGGCTGGCTGTCGGCAGCGGCCCTTCTGGATGGAGTACGCCGCAGGCAGAGAGCAGTACCCAAAATAGGCTAAGAACTAGCAGTGAAAACAGCAAGTATCTGCTCTTTTTGATGTGGTTTACAACCAAGTAAATCATGGTAAGACTCCTTACCCTCCTACCCCAGGGGTTGGGGAAGCATTTGCTGCCGGTTCTGGCGTCAACAGCTTGAGCGCTTCCGTTTCTATCTCGACCGCTGTCACTTGACCACTGGCAACAGTCACGGCCTGGCGATAATCGATGCCTTGTATGCTGGTGTAAATATCATACTCGCCAGGCTCTACATCGGAAAAGAGAAAGTTTTCGGCCCAGCCTTGATCGGGATTACTGATGCTTTGAGGGTCACCCAGGTAGCTCCAGGTAGAATATTTCTCAGCGTCACCGTTGCGGCTGACCAGCGCCAAAGGAACTCCCTGCCACGGCTGTCCTTCAGGATCAACCAATCGCCCGGCAATCACGCCCCTTGTTGGTCCAGGATCGATCCAGAGCATCGGGTTGCGTGTCGCACCGAATGCATTCTCACCCACTCGCACTTCAAAATGCAAATGTGGATTGGTTGCCGCCCCTCCAAAACCAACCTCGGCCACAGGATCTCCGCGGATCACGCGCTGGCCGGCCTCGACACCAATATTGAGCACGTGTCCATAAAGAGCATAGATAGGCTGATCCTGCCATGTCTGGTCCAGCTCTAGGACAACTAGGTGACCATACCAGTCGCAGCGCCAGCCATACCAGGCGCTGAAATCAGACTGGGCAACAATGACCGTGCCATCAGCCACAGCCAAAACCGGCGTACCTAAATCCTCGGCAATATCTACGCCGTTATGCAGGAGCAGGCGGCCGTTTTCATCCCAGCCATATGGAAAACGCTGGTTGATCAGCGTGCGCCCAGCGCCAGGAAGCGGTTTGGACAACCAGAAGTGGTCTTGGGCGATATCTGTATCTGGTTTAGGCCACTTTTCTGGCGCAAGATAATAACGATCATACTCTGGCTTCAAAGGGCGTGTTTCGGGGCAGGTCCGGTCCGGCTCCGTCGTTGGTGAAGAGATCGCCGTAGGTGATACTGTCGGCGACACCGTGGGAATCGCCGTAGCGGTTGGCGGCCGCCTAACAGGGGTTGCCGCTATCGCCGCTGCCGTCGCGGTTGGTTTGGGCGGCACATCGGTTGGCGGCACTTCAGGTCCCGTTGGCTGCGGACTGGCCACCTGAGCATCTGCTTCGGGTGACGCTGCGGGTGTTTCTGGGCCAAGCCCAGCCACCTGGCGGGCCTCATCAAAGGCATATGGCGCAGCACAGCTGCTTAAGCCCAAAACAATCAGTCCCCATAGGACCATAATAATCCGGATCCGCGCCGATAGTCGCTTCATATTCACAAGTTGCCTATTTTCTGAGAGTTAGCGACGGACGTCAATTCAACCATGCTATTATTCAGACAGCATTAGCATCGCAATATATTGCCAAGCCAGAAATATGTATCCTATAATACCGTGCGGAAGAGGTTTTCACGATCTTAGCATGGCACTCCGAAAGACCCATAAACGACCACAAGTCCTGGTATGCCATTGGGAGTTAAAATGTTTAAAAGCTATATAGATCCAGTCGAGGGCAGTGAAGCAAATAAGAAACTTCCCAAACTCATGGTAGAAGGGCTTCTGCTGGGAGGAACGGGTCTCGGTGTTTTGGCGCTGATCTTCGAAATCGCCGCTGACGCCTTTAGTGTTGCTGCCTATCAGACTTTGCTGGCGATTAACGGCGCACAAGGTTATCACCAGGTAGCCATGGGGGCCTTCATCCTGCTCTCGATTCTCCTGTTCTTGGGCATCGTCCCCGCCTATAAGGCCGGGGCATATCTACGTCCCAATGCCGGAGGCAGCGGCCCGCTTGTTGAGGCAATTGGACCGCCAAAATTACGTTGGCTTTCATGGATCGGAACCAGTCTCTTTTTCCTTGATGCGGTGTTGACGATCATCATCAGCGCCATCTCCGCCTCCGATGTAACGATGCTCGTGCTCCCAGAACTGGCCCCTTACCGCATCATACTGGCCGAAGTATTTGCCTTTTTCATCATGGTCGTACTGGTGGCTTTAGGTCCCAAACGGGCTGTGCCTCTATTCCTCATGGGCGGCGGTGCATTTACCATCTTTACCATTCTGGCCTTGACGATTGTGGGGGTGACATCTGCAATCAATCCTGAGTGGGCTTTCCTTACCGAAGGCATTGTTTTCCGCCTGCAGGCCAGCGGTGTAACTGAGGAGGTCGTGCGCGCAACGCAAGACCTGCAAGCCATAGGCACAGTGGTTATCTTCCAACTCTTTTTCCGCTCCATGTCCAGCGCCATGCTCGGTTTCTCCGGATATGAAGTTATACCTGCCAGCGGGAAACATGCTGCTCGTCCCAAGTGGAAGGTCATCAATACTGCTCTGACGTTAGCCGCTGTTTTCCTGATCGGAACCGGCGTTGTTCAGCTATTTGCGGCGAATCAATGGCAGATCCCAGCAACGGAGGGATACAGCACGTTACTGATCGAATATGAAATCAATGCCGTGCAAGTCATGGGCGATGGTGTCTCGCCAGAGGATGTCATCGTGACGGAAGCAGATCGCCGGGCAGCCGAGCTGTTCATTGAAGAGCAAGCTGTTGAACATGCTTTGACGGATCCACATGCCGTCGAAGAAGTCTTAAGCGCCGAACCAGCTGGGCTGGACGAAGAGGCGCTCGTGGAGGATGTCGCCTATGGGATTGCCCTGAATAGGGAGATAAATAACGCCCTCGAAGGAACATCAGGCGCCACCTTCCTTTTTGTAGCCGGAACCCTGCTGGCCATTATTCTCCTCTTGGCACAAGGTGGCGGATATATTGGGGGAGCAGCCGTTGGCGCCAACGCTGCCCGGCTGGGAAGGTTACCTGGCTTTTTCGCCGACGATCGCATTGGCATCGCTGTTATATGGGGCATTGCGGCAGTGCTAATTCCCGTCATTCGCCAGGTTACGGTTGTTGAAGCTTACTATGCTTTCGGTTTTGTGAGCGCCTTTGTCATCACCAGCACAACGGTATTCCTCGTCCGTAATGACGTTCTGATTAAACGGGGTATCAAACCGGGTTCAGGTGAAGCCAAGTCACTGAAATTTGCCGGACTGCGGGGGATGATCGCCAGTTATTTCATGATGGCCGTACTGGTCACACAAAAGACGGACGCCCTTCCGGCGATTATCTTTGCGGGAGCGATAATCACTTTGTTCCAAATCTTATATTCCAACGGTGGGTTCCGCGGCAAGAAGGCAGCCTTACCAGTGCCTGAATATGATCCAGGGGCCGGTCAGCCTACTTACGACATGGGTCTTGAACGAGCACACGATCAAGCTCGCCAACGAGGCATTGCTGACGCAGTTTATGAGCTGATTGATGCCGGATCATTTGCTAAATTCAACGTTGGCCCGGAACGCGTCATACAACTGGTCTGTTATCTCTATAACATCGATACCGAGCTCTTCCATCAACGTGGCAACCATCATGAACATACAGAAGAACCCAGCCTGGAACTGGAAGCATCATACCAGAATGCCTTGGCCCAGCGACAAAAAATACTACGGCGAGTTGAAGATTACTCCCACTTTGGAATCTTTATGTTCATCAATAATTATCACATCAATTGGGTAGATTTGGACCATGGGCGGGATGCATCAGTCGTGCAGAAAGCGATGCTGGATATTCTCTTCCCGCTTACAGACCACGATGAAATTTGGGAAGAGTACCGACATTTTGAGCCAAAGTACCAACCGGAACCGATCTGGCAGTTCAGCCGCCGCCGTTATGTTTGGGCCAAAGATCAATGGCCGAATCTGAGCGACCGCATCACGACCATCTGGACCTTACAAGATTTTGGCCTGGTTGACGCCGATATCGACGTAAAAACGGTCATTTCTGTCGCTGATGGCAAGCGGCAAATGCAGGTTAAGATTCCGGCTAAAGCCGCTCCCGACAGAAAGCGAGAAACGACGGAATTGACAAACGTAGACGAATCTGAAGAATAACGAACCACTGCAACATGAAAACTCTGAGGTTTGGGGTCATTTGGCACCTCCGCTGAATCTTCATACTTCAGAGTTTTTTCTTGCACACTCAAAATTGAATTTGGCTATTCTTTCTCGGCTCTCCAGTTTGCAGCACAATTAACGTTGAACTGAGCCCCGCCGCAGGTCGGCAGCTTTCACTGATCGTCTCCGATGCCCATCGCCATAATTTTATCCCGGGCAGCTCTCTTCAATCCCTTTACGACGAGGCGATAGGAATGGTCGACCATCTCCCACACCTCTTCCTTAGGTATCGATCCATCCAGGTCGACGGTGTTCCAATGCCGTTTATTCATGTGAAAGCCGGGTTTCACGCCCGCATAATGTTCGCGCAGAATCAGTGACCAATCAGGATCGCATTTCAAATTGACGGCAGGTTCAGCCCAGGTCACATTGGTCAGAGCAAACATCTTGCCCATCACCTTAAATACCAACGTCTCCTCGTCAAAAGGAAATGTCTCTAACACCGCCGGCTTTTTGCCACAGTATTTGCGCAAGTCGTTGAGAGTTATTTGTTCCATACACCCATTATAATCCGAAAAACCTTGCCGGTCTGCCCAGCAACTGTTTTAGAGATATGCATCAGATCAGCGCTCGCTTTAGCGACAGGTTAGGAAATCAGGCTTGATGCTGCTGTTAGAATAGAATTTTCTGCATGTTATTTGACCTGCAGGTCATCCCAGTAAGGAAAGTACATGTATCGCAGATTTTCTATTATAACCCTTATCGTCCTCATCTTTTTGGCTGCCTGCCAGAGGCAGACTCCCTCCCCAAACCCGGCGATGGAAACAGACGCGGCTGCAGTCGAACCTACGGCCACGGCCGTTCCCACCAGCGCTCCCACAGCAGCAAAGCCAGACCCTGCCGCTACAATGCCCGCCGAGGAGAGGGATCCTGAACCACAAGAAATCGAATCGGCGTTTGCACCGGCAAGAATTATCAATGACGAAGGGGGTGCAGTCAGTATCACCGGAGACGTTGCCTACACCAATTCTTTTTTCACCATGGGCGTCGCCGAACCGGTGGTGATCCTCGAAGATCAGGCCGGATTTGTCGACCGCAATGAGAACTTCTTGATGCCGGTGGAATCCCAGACGCTGGGTCAGATCACATCGGATTTCTTTACTTCACCATTTTCTTACAGCATCGCTTTGCCTTTGGAACCACAGGGAACAAGCAGGGATGTCGACAATAATGGTGAAGAAAATAGTGGGGTACAGGTTTTTGCCGTCGCCTATTGGACCAATACATTTGGCGACCCTTATCTTGAAGAACGAGATCTATTTGGCGGTGGATGGTCAACTGCTTACGCTTCAACCTTGACCAGTCCAAATGCCGATACAAGGCGAGAAATCGTTGGCGGTAAACTGCTCGTATATGCTGCCCATGAAAACCAGGGCTTTTCCGCTGGATTTGGCGATGACGGCCTGCTGTTCACGGAAGACGATCCCATCGTCGCCTTGCCGCAGGGTTATACGGTCGTCGATCTGGACACGGATCCGTTTGCTTTCGACCGCTCAAGCCACCCGATCATTGACCTGATTGAGCCGGAAAGTACCGCGCTGGTCGACTTCTCCAATCTAGAATATGCGGAGGCGTTTGACGCCCTGGTAGAGAAGCTGCGCAAAGAATATGCGTTTACCGAGTACAAAGGTTTAGATTGGGATCAGATTCATGCCGACCTCCGGCCCCAGTTTGAAGAAGCGGATGACAAGAATGATCCGCAGGTATACCGCCGCGCGCTGCGCGCACTGGCGCGTGCCATACCGGATGGTCATGTGAGAGGGCCCCAGCTTCTGGATGAGTTCGCGGCCGAGACCAGCGGCGGCCTGGGGATCGCTGTTCGCGAATTAGATGACGGCCGTACAATCGTTAACTACCTGGGTATTGGTTCACCCGCCGATGAGGCTGGAATTGATCTTGGGGCAGAACTTATTGCCTTAGACGGTACGCCCATCACCGAGAAAGTCAATGAAGCCCAACCACATTCGGCGCCATTCAGTACCGATCATTTCAGGTGGCTGCAGAAGCTGCGCTACGTCACACGTTTTCCGATTGGCACAGAAGTTTCTGTGACCTATCGAAATCCAGGTAGTAGTGGGGAAGAGACAGTGACCTTAACCGCTGAAACTGAGCCACAGAGCTTTGCTTTCTCCTCCTTTAACGTCGGACGTGATGGCTTTGAACTGCCGGTTGAGTACGAAGTCCTGCCCGAGAGCGGATACGTCTATGCCGCGATCAACAGCTTTTCTGACAATGAGCTTCTGACCGTCCAGTTGTGGGAACGGATGATGCGCGAGCTAAATGAAAACAATGTCAGCGGCTTAATCATCGATATGCGTCAAAATGGCGGCGGCAGCGGCTTCTTGGCCGACCAGATGGCTGCCTACTTTTTTGGCGAACCACTTGTTCTTGGAAACAATGGCAAGTACAACGAAGATCTGGGAGACTTTTTCTTTGACCCGCGCAGCGAAGAGCGCTTCTATTTGCCCGCAGAGGAACTTCGCTACGATGGCGAGGTAGCCGTATTAATCGGCCCAAACTGTGCCAGCGCTTGCGAGTTCTTTAGCTACGACATGACGATTGAAGATCGGGCTGCCATCATCGGCCAATATCCCACTGCAGGCCTTGGCGGCAGCATAGATACGGTCAAGATGCCCGACAATGAACTCTTCATCTTCACAAAAGGTCGCGCCGTGGATGCTGACGGCGAGATTCACATCGAAGGCAAGGGCGTTCCCCCCACCGTCCAGATTCCAGTGACGGAAGAAACCCTGTTGGGTAACGGGGATCCGATTCTCGAAGCGGCAGTCGCCTATCTCAATTCCACGTTGCTGCCTGAAATCAGGGCTGGTGGTCAAATTGAGATCGGAGAAATCAAGGAAGGGCAACTGCTGGTCGATACCGCGATGGAATATGAGCTGCAAGTATCTTCAGGCGATATCGTCAATATGATTGCTGTCAGTGACGACTTCAATCCCGTCGTGCTCATTTTTGACGAGCGCGGAAATTTACTGGCAGCTAATGAAACCATCAACGACGACGCCACAGATGCCGGATTCATCGATCTGGAAATCCCCCAGGACTTATCATTGATCATATGGGTTTCCAGCCTCGACGCCACTGAAGGGGGCGCTTTCACAATCAGCGTCGTAAATGCCGGAGGATAAAGGAAAAACATAAATGACAATACTACCCCCACGTCTACAAGAAATCGTGGAAGATTTCACTTTTTGCGAAGGCCAGGAAAAGCTGGAATATCTCTTGGAATTATCGGATACCTTGGCCCCCCTCCCTGAATGGCTTCATGATAAGAGAGCAAGCATGGACGAAGTCCATGAGTGCATGACGCCTGTTTTTGTATTCGCCGAAAATAATGATGACAAGCTGCACTATCATTTCGATATCCCGCCAGAGGCACCTACCGTGCGTGGTTTCGCTGCGGCACTGCAGCAAGGTTTGGATGGAACAGCGCCAGCTCAGGTACAGGCGATCCCCAATGAATTCTATCTGGATACGGGGCTGCAAGAAGTCCTAACCGGTCAGCGCCTCAATGGCATTGGCGCCATTTTGGCTCATATGAAAGCATTGGCCAGGTGAGTGCCAAAAATCCGCCCAATCCCATCAATTCAGGTGAGAATTATCCATGGACCAAGACCTGACGGGTTATACTTCAAGGGTGATTTGAGAGGTTCCTTTCGACTTGCTATCACCAGGTTTGCAATCCATTAAATACCTTGTCATTTACCCCAAAGGTATTTGCCCACTTGCCTACTTTCGACTAGAATCTTCGATGGTTTCTAAACAATAACATACACGTCCGCACCTACCGTTTGTGCTAACGTTTGAACTCCTAAATCCCTGATCCCAAGAGGTTTCAATTAAATGAAAGAGTATCACACCGGACAAATACGAAATATCGCCCTTGTTTCCCATAATGGAGCAGGTTCGACCACACTGGTTGAGCGTCTCCTTTTTGATACGGGCGTTACAACACGCATGGGAAGTGTCCAGAGCGGCACAGCAGCCATGGACTTCGACGAAGAAGAGATCAACCGCAACAGTTCCGTTTCGACGGGCATTGCGCCCATCGAATGGAAGGGTGTCAAATTCAACCTTCTTGATACGCCTGGCTACATCGACTTTGTCGGCGAGGTCAACAGCGCCTTAAAAGTCACAGAGGGCGCGATTGTCCTGGTCGAGGCAGTTGCCGGAGTCGAGGTTGGTACCGAATCAGTATGGCAGTCAGCCAATACTTATAACCGCCCTCGCCTCATCCTGGTCAACAAAATGGACCGCGAGAACGTAAGGGTTGACCGGGTCGTCAACAGCATCAATAACAATCTAGAGGGCAATTTCATCAACCTCCAGCTTCCAATCGGCGAAGGCGAAGGATTCTCCGGCGTCATTGATTTACTCAACATGGAAGCGCGCACGGGGGCTGGTGAAAAGGGCGCGATCCCTGAAGACATGGCCGATGCCGCCGAAGAAGCACGAGTCGAACTGGTTGAAGCAGCAGCTGAAGGGGATGACGACCTCTTGATGATGTATTTGGAAGGGGAAGAATTGTCCAAAGAGGACATAGTCAATGGATTGAAAGCAGCCATGCGCCAGGGGTCTGTTGTCCCCATTGCCTACGCTGCCGCAGAGAAAGGCATTGGCGTTGCGGCGCTGATGGATGTGCTAGGCCTGCTATTGCCCGCGCCAGATGAAATCGAGTTCGAAGCCACCAATGCCGTCGGTGATGAGGTTGCCTTCGAAGTTAGCGATGCAGGCCCCCTCGCTGCTTTTATTTTCAAAACTCGAGAAGATCCATATGGCAAGACCAGCTTCATTCGAGTCTTCAGCGGTATGCTGGAGTCAGACAGCCGAATTTGGGCCGCTACGCTCGACAGCGAAGTCCGCGCGGGATCACTGCAAATCGTTACCGGTAAAGAAACTGAAGCCATATCCAGACTTCACAGTGGAGATATCGGCAGTGTTGTCAAACTTGGCGATGCGCAAACAAACGATACGCTTTGTGATAAAGGCAACCGCATATCGATTAAGCCCATCTTCCAGCCAAATCCCATCGCCTCCGTGGCCGTTCATCCTGTTTCACAATCCGATGTGGCCAAATTGAATCAATCGCTTACGCGCCTCGTGGCCGAAGACCCGACTTTGTCATGGCACGCAGAACGTTCCACACGCCAGACGATTCTCTCCGGCATGGGAACCACGCATCTCGATATTGCGGTCAAGAAAGCGGAATCGAAATTTGGGGTCCATTTAACCACCACGACACCCAAGGTGCCTTATCGGGAGACAATTACCAGGACCAATTCGGCCGAATATACGCATAAGAAACAAACTGGTGGCGCCGGCCAATATGCGCGCGTCTTTCTGCGTGTCGAGTCCGCCGATGACAATGAGGAATTTGAATTTGCCTCTGAGATTTTTGGTGGCTCTATTTCCCAGCCCTTTGTGGCGGCCACAGAAAAAGGCTGCCGCCAGGCACTTGAAGGTGGTGTGCTGGCCGGCTATCAAGTTGTCGGTGTTAAGGCTGTTGTATATGACGGCAAGGAGCATCCCGTAGACTCCAAGGAAATCGCTTTCCAGACCGCCGGACGTGAAGGCTTTAAAAAGGCCGTCATGGGCGCCGGACCCGTCCTGCTGGAGCCTATCTACAAAGTGACGGTCACCGTGCCTTCCGACAATATGGGTGACGTCCTTGGTGATTTCAACACCCGCCGCGCCCGCGTACTAGGTATGGACCAGGAAGGGACCAAGAGCATTGTTCATGCTGAAGTACCCCTGGCGGAGGTTCAGCGATACGCGGCCGATTTACGTTCGATGACACAAGGTCGCGGTCTGTTCAGCATGGAATTTCTGCATTACGGCCGAGTTCCATCCCACCTGCAAGACAATCTGGTTGCCAAACTGCGCCAAGAACAAGAAGAAGAAGAGGCATAAAACCAGCTGTCCCAAAGCCAGATGAGTAGACTATCAGGCAACCCCACTGGTGCAAGCGATGATAAATCGCTTGCACCAGCGGGGTCGTTTTTTTTATTTCATCGCTGATAATTCCACCCATACCGCCCACGTCCCCCAGCTCGGATTCTGTCCCTGAACATAATTATTAAACCGAATTTTCAAGCACAACTTCCAAGAAACGGCCGCGTATAGTAGATAGAATAATGAAATGAATTGGCACAATCAACTTGGAGGTTGAGAAAATGAGTACAATGAGCAAAGAAAATCGATTACAACGGCAAGATGGTATAGTGGCCGGCGTTTGTGGAGGTTTAGGCGCCTTCTTCGGTATCAATCCTTTCTGGTTCCGCCTGCTATTCCTATTCCTGATGATCCCAGGGGGTCTACCCGGTGTTCTGCCTTATTTGCTGCTCTGGATAATCATGCCCCGTCGCTAAACGATGAGAAACCCGGTTTTCAAGAATAAACCGGGTTTTTCGTTTATATCTCGCGATAGTAGGCTGCCCCGTCACAAGAGCGACACAACAAACGACCGCCCTGGCTGACCTCCCTTTCGTTTAAGATTTCCTCCCCACATAAGTCGCAATTCACTCGCGCGCTTGGTTTGCTCAATATCTCAGCAATAGATTGGGTTAGAACCACGTCTCGGACAGACATGAGCAAGTTGTCAGGCATTATTTGATAGGCATAAAGATAAGCATGCCACCGGCTACGCGCTTCAGGCGCGTATTGATGGGCCAGGCTGCGAACATCCGGACGTGGCAGGACACGCACGGCTCTATTTGTCTTCGTATCCACCAATGTGGCAGCCATCTTGCCAAAATCTACTACGCGAAGGGTGCGCCGCCCCACATAGCAGCCGCTGGCCACAGCAACGCCATCGGCACCACAGCCATCGGTCTCCACGACGGTCAGCAGGTTTTTGCGCTTGTTGAGAAAACGTGGTTCATAGGCCTCATCGATCAATCCCAGGGCCAATAGTCCATAAAGGCCCATACGAATGCCCAGAACCTGGCGCGGGCAAAGGTGGTGATGGCGAGCGGCGGAATCCTCCATATAAACGGTCAATTGTTCGCTGCCCGGGCATGAACCGTGCAGAGGAGGTTTCATTAGCGACAAGTGGTCCATTTTCCCCAGCTTAACTGTTCTCCTGATAGTACGCTTTGACCTGCGCGAAAAACTCGGTTACTTCCCGGTACTCTGGACTATCCAAAACGGCTTGAACGTCAGTGCTTGAGCGCCTGGCTGCCGGCCATTCACTGGCAATGGCCATGCGCAGCGCCAAACGAGCTGCCAGGACAGCTGCTTCACGCACGCCGCGCATCTCAACCTTATCCAGTGTGTCGTACATCGTATGGCCATACCCACGCCCGCTGGAACCACCATTTAAGCTGCCAATTCCCCCCGTCGGCACACCCGCCAACATAAAGGGATAATGATCAGAGTGGGCGCTCAATGATTGACCCACGCCAAATTCTAGAGACATTTCATCGCGCCAGTTCTCGAGCACTTCTTCCAGGGCTGGCCATTCATTGAGCACAATGTCCTTTGGATCAATAACCCCGGCCATATCCATGTTCAAGTAAAACCGCACCTGGTCCAGCTCTTGCTCATGCTTCATAACGTATTGTGTCGAACCGATGAGACCAATTTCTTCGGCCGACCAGAGAATAAAACGGATGGTATGTGGTAGATCCGCCCCATATTTGGCCAGAACTCGGGCCGCTTCCAACAGCGCCACCGTTCCCGAAGCAGGATCGGCCGCGCCCTGCGAGATATCGTGGCCATCATAGTGACAACCCAACACTACAATCTCGTTGTTCTCAAGTTGGCCAGGAAGTTCGCCAATC
The DNA here is from genome assembly GCA_963807975.1 of uncultured Chloroflexia bacterium. GTDB lineage: Bacteria > Chloroflexota > Anaerolineae > Promineifilales > Promineifilaceae > JAACFF01. The sequence goes on from CAWEDV010000001.1 coordinate 1,414,476, forward strand.
ACGTTCCAGGAAGTTACCGGCATATTGATATCAGTGCTGGAAATGTGAATACGAACCTTTTCGCTGCGCTGCAGCAGACGCTGGAGAAAGGCCCCATCCTCCATGCTAATTGAGATGCCAGGTATAAGGGCTGCGCCGCTCTGCGGTTGATCGGGGCCGATTCCCCCTGTAGCCGGACCAAAGCCAGGATAATGGTTGACAAAAATGAAGCCAATCGCCCCCGCCAGCAGAGCGCGACCATATTTCTCATTGCGATGAATCCAACGTTTGCTGCCCTGCGGGAACACAACGCTGTTGGTCAACACAATTTTCCCCGCAATCTCCGCCGCCCTACTATCAAATTCTTGCGGGGCTCCATCCCCAAGGTCAATTATCTCTCCTTCAAGATCAACTGCCGGTGAGTGGGGCAGTGTAATGCAGGGAATCTGTTTTTCAATCGGACTTACCAAATTAAGGTGGACAGTTCCCCGCTGCCAACCATGATATTCTACGGCTTCCAGAGTGACGTTCTGCAAGCCATAGGATTCCATCTTCGCTTTCATAAACTCGGATGCCAACTGTTCTTCTTGCGAGCCGGCAAAACGGGCGCCGAACTCATCACAAAGGACGATCAGATTGTCCATTGCTTCACTGCTAGTATAGATATCACCGACAATCTTGCGGTCGGTTTTCAAGAAAGGGTTATTCTTCATGGTGTATTGCTCCGTATCAGGTGATACTCGATAGCATCCAGGTTAATTGGCGCCGCATACCAGCGCCAAATCGAACCCTCCGCGAGGCGGGGTGTCTATTCTAAATCGCGGACAGTTTAGCATCTTTTTAGGAAACTGGCTTGTGGCTGAAAAGCTCTCCCCAATGCGCCACGAAAGCGTTATAATCCTGGTTGGAACCTCCGGGATAAAGACAAACCCTAAAAAAATCACCTCCCATTTGGCGGGGAATATTACAAACTTACAGGAGTAAATCATGGCTTATGAGAATATAACAGTGCCTGCCGGCGAGAAGATCACCTTTGAAGATGGCGAATTGAATGTGCCCGATAATCCCATCGTGGCCTTTATCGAAGGTGACGGCATTGGCGTGGACATCACACCTGCTTCACTAATTGTTTGGGACGCTGCGGTTGAAAAAGCTTACGGCGGAACGAAAAAGATCGCCTGGATGGAGATCTATTCTGGTGAAAAAGCGGCTGAATTATATGATGGCAATTACATGCCAGAAGAGACCTTTGAAGCGATGCGCGAATTCGTCGTTGGCATCAAAGGCCCATTGACCACGCCCATTGGTGGTGGTTTCCGCAGCCTCAACGTCACCTTGCGTCAGGTATTGGATCTCTACGCCTGTGTACGCCCGGTACGGTATATTCCTGGTACGCCCAGCCCCATGCGCGAACCGGAAAAGATGGATATCGTCCTCTACCGTGAAAACACAGAGGATGTCTACTCTGGCGTTGAATGGGAAGCTGACTCGGAAGGAGCAGAAGCTATCATCGCCTTTATGAATGAGACCCTGGGCAAAAACGTGCGTGATCATTCGGCCATTGGTATCAAGCCCGTTAGTGAGTTCGGCACCAAGCGTCTTGTTCGCCAAGCCGTCGAGTTTGCGATCAAGCACAATAAACCCAGCGTAACTCTGGTCCACAAAGGCAATATAATGAAGTTCACTGAAGGCGCCTTCAAAAACTGGGGCTATGAGCTGGCGGCGGATGAATTTGGCGATCAAACCATCAGCGAAGAGGATGTATGGTCGAAGTATGATGGCTATCCCCCGGAAGGTAAAGTGGTCATCAAGGATCGCATTGCAGACAACATGCTGCAGCAGCTTCTGACTCGTACTAATGATTACAGCGTGATCGCCACCTTGAACCTCAATGGCGACTATATGAGCGATGCCGCGGCAGCCCAGGTGGGCGGCTTGGGCATGGCTCCCGGTGGCAATATCGGCGACGGAGTGGCCCTATTTGAAGCGACACACGGCACCGCCCCCAAGTATGCCGGCAAAGATATGGTGAATCCGAGCAGCCTGATCCTCAGTGGCGTAATGATGCTGGAGTACATGGGTTGGCAGGAAGCGGCCGATTTGATCGTCGAAGCGATGACCAAGACGATCCAGGAAAAGACGGTCACTTACGATCTACACCGGCAGATTGATGGGGCAACCAAGTTGTCTTGCTCCGAATATGCGAAGGCTATTGTGGCCAATATGTAGGTCAGAAATAAATTTTGGTTAGCCACAAACCTCAGAGGTTTAGGAAAACCTCTGAGGTTTCTTTTTATGTGATGGGTGGAGCAGAATGAAAAAGGAACCCGTAAAAGTTTTAACCATTGGCGGGTCCGACAGTGGTGGAGCGGCAGGACTACAGGCGGATCTAAAAACATGGACGGCGCTGGGCGCTTATGGCATGAGCGTCGTTACGGTCGTCACGGCCCAGAACAGCGAGCGCGTCACTGCCGTCGAGTATATGTCGCCTGATTTCCTGACCGCTCAATTAGAAGCAGTCCTTTCAGACTACGGCGCGCAGGCAATTAAGACCGGGTTCATCGGACGCAGCAGCTTGATCAAGGCTGCTACAGCTGTGCTGCGGGAGCACCAGCCAGATAACATGATCGTCGATCCTGTTTTGGTCAACCATCAAGGCCAATTCATGTTTGATCAAGAGCTAATTCAGGCATATCGGAGCCATCTGCTTCCTATGTCACAAATAATCACTCCTAACTGGCGTGAAGCACGCCTTTTGGCCGATCTCTCGACCGATGTGCTGCTCACCTCCCCCACTGTTCAAGAAACCATAGCTGCCCTTCATGAGCTGGGTGTAGACCACATCTTGATCACCGGGCATATTGCCGGTGACCAGGTTTACGACTACTGGTCGGACGGAAACCAACTCCGCCAATTGGCTGGAAGTTTTATCGTTACAAATAATGACCATGGCAGTGGAGATACCCTTTCCGCTGCTCTGTGCGCCTTCCTGGCTCAAGGATGCGCTGTGGTCGACGCCATCGACAATGCTCGCCGTTTCACGGCGCAAGCACTACAGGGCGCCACTACCTGGAGGCTGGGAGCAGGACATGGTCCGCTGTCACACTTCTCCCAGGAAATTTGACTGTTCAACATTGCCATTCCAGTTTCTACCAAGATTGCAGGCAGCGAGAAACGAACCTAATTCCATCGATTTTCAGCCGGCAAAATATCCATACAACTTACTTGCCCTTTCCGCTAATATTTGCTAATCTCCAACCATTCAGAACGTTTTGAACGCAGGGGAAAATGATGCACGACGCGCTTGATGCTGTAAACGACAGTACGGTTGCTGGGCTGGGAAGATTGGCCCGTTTTTTTGGCTTTGGCGAGGTGATGGGGCGCCTTTATGGCACGCTGTTGTTGTCACCGGAGGCGATGTCCCTGGACGATTTAGCCAACAGCCTGGAGATCAGTAAGGGCTCAGTGAGCATGAATATGCGCGCGCTGGAACGGTGGGGCATGGCCAAAGAGGTCTGGATGCGTGGTGAGCGCAAGAAATTCTATGCCGCCGAATCAGATCTGTGGCAGGTCATTCGTAATGTCCTCGAAAGCCGTGAGAGCAAGGAAGTTCAGCTAGCGCTCAATGTTCTTGGGGAGAGCATTGAAAAACTAAAAACGGCCGAAAACGAATTGTCAGTGGAAGAGCAGCAACTGGCCCGCTATTATTTGGAGCGCATTGCCGATCTGCAATCCTTTTTCCAGGTGGCCCAACTGGCGCTCTTGGCCGTCGTTGGCGGTGACGAGGCGGTGGATTTCGACGCCGTGACCAAGATCGAAATCGAGCAAGCATAATTTGTGAGAGGCACACGGGACCTAGTTCTGCTGCATAGCGGAGCAAACTTGGGCATAGGATTGGAAGGGGGGTGAATGAGTCCATGTCACTAGAATTTGAAAAATTGTCCCCAGCCATTGACGATATGGTACGTCAGACGGGCCGGCGCAGAAAACAGCAAGAAGGGCAGCACAACGAAGCATTGGCACGCTTGAGAAGGTTTGCGACCTCATGGGAGTCCGTTCGAAATGCCGTTATGCAGGCCGATGAGCTCCTTGATAAGAAGAGATACCGAGCAGCCATGCCCCTGCATGACAGTTTTCCAATAGATGCCGGGATTCCCGCCTCAGCACCTCCATCGAAAGCAACCATCCTAGCCTGCGATGGATCGCAGATCGTGCCCGACCGGCATGCCCCATTTCCGTATTACTTAATCAACACCGGGTTGATCGCTTATTATCATGGCAGTGGTCTTGCGCCTGATGAATTTAGCACCCCAAAGATCGAGTACCCACGGGATGAGGAGAGAGAGGAAGAAGATCTCTTTACCACCAACAGTGCCTTGGTTGGCTTGTATCGCGACAAGTTGGAAATGGAATCCCTGGCTGAGACGCTCAGTGAAGTCCAAACAAGGGACGGTCCAACCTTGGCCATCCTCGACCAACGCCTGCTCTACTGGCCCACCAGTGGCATTCCGCAGCGTGATGGGGATGAAGTGACAAGATCCTGGTGGGACAGCATGAATGCCATTCGCGAACAAAATGCTTGGTTAGCTGGCTATATTGACCGTCCCGGCAAACGCTCTGTATTAACCATGCTGCATACCATGGACATCAGGGAGCCAGGATTCAAGCTAGACAATCTTCTGGATGCCCCCCTCTTCAAACAGTTAGCGGATATCGACCTATACGAGTCTATTCTAGAGGTTGGGGAAAGAAGCGTCGTATTCAAGGATGTTTCCAAACTGAATATGCAGTTCAAGAACTACAAGAAAAATAATGAAGTTTGTTTCTTTTTTCTGCGCACCGGTGAAGGTGAACGGCAGCTAGCTCGGGTGGATATTCCAATGTGGGTGGCTGAAAATGAAGAAACGGTTGCCGCCGTGCACGCTTTGATCTTCGATCAATGCCAAATACTGGGCAAATATCCGTATGTGATCACCCGCGCCGACGAGATTGCCGTCGTCAGCCATAGAGAACAGGAAGAACTGGAACATCGCATTGCTTTGCGCTTGGCCGAGCAGGGCATTGACGTACAAATGACCTCTAAACAGCAGTCAAAGGAATTTGCCCGCAGCGGAAAGACACGTCAGGAAAGGATATAGGCTATGGATGGTAAAGCATTAGAAATCGGCCGTGTGCTGCGCGCCAACACCACCGGATTCGCTGTGGGCTGCCGGGTCAACCAGTTAACGGATCCTGGCTTTGGCAGCCTAGTCAAGGCATGTCCCGCCGGATCGCGCGAGGCGATATACGGTCTCATTTACGATATCAATATTGACGACGATCAATTGATTCGTCGCCTAGTCATGGTCGAAAATCCGCGACCCGAAGTTATCGAAGACCAACGAAGCAATCGCCTGCTGCCTATAGAAATGAGCGTGATGGCCATCGGTTATGAGACCAACAGCAATATGGTACATAGTCTTCCACCGCGCCCACCGCTAAATTTAGATCCGGTCGTACTTTGCCAGGATGCGCAAGAAGTGAAGAAGTTCACCGACGATCTAGGCTATCTGCGGCTCATCTTGCGCGGCGCAGAGAGCAATCTGCCAGTTGCGCAGCTACTTGTCGCCCATCTCAACGATATTTACGAGATTCGCGGCCAAGATGTGGGCTGGGTCAATAAAGCGCTGGCCGAACTGATCGATTTATTGCGCAGCAATTATGAGGTTCTTATTCCAACTCTGGAAGCTCTGAGCGATGCCCTGCCGGAATTGGAGGTGAGTCAATGAGCAATGAACCAATCGGCTACATCGTCGGCGGTGGTCTGAAAGAGGGATTCTATATCCGACTGAATGTCCCTGCAGACCAGGTACAGGAAGGCAGTTTCGTTGTCAGTGACAGCGGTCGTTACCGCTATTATGGATTGGTCACGGATCTGCGCCTGGGCGCGACCGATCCACGCTTCGCCGATGAAAAGGGGGATCGCCTACAGGCAGCCATCCAGGGGGCGCTGCTAACCAAGACATTGTTTACCACCCTGGAAATGTACCCCACCTTGCTCTTGGACAAAGGGCCCGATTTTGGTACGACGGAACGTATAGAATGGGAAACGAGGGTAGAACGCGGTATCGAGAATCCTGGACCGAGACCAGTCAAAACCGTTCCCGCTCACCATGCTGAAGTACGACAGGCGGATGAAGAGGATGTGGCTCAAATTTTCGGCAAAGAGGGATTTGTCGCCGGCCATACCATTGAGCAGGGTTACAAGGTTCGGCTCGATTTGAATCGTTTCGTGCAGCGCTCCAGCGGCATTTTTGGAGCCACGGGTACTGGCAAAAGCTTCCTAACACGCATGGTCCTTGCCGGACTTATGTGTGAAGATGTGGCAGCGGCGCTCGTATTCGATATGCATAATGAATACGCCTTCGATGACACCGATACAGATCGCCAAGAACGGGTTCGTGGTTTGAAATCTATCTTTGGCCAACGAGTCCAGGTAGCTGCTCTGGGAGCAGGAGCGACCGTTGGCAGCCATACACCAGATTTCACCCTGGAACTGGCCCTAGGAGATTTCAAAACTGCCGACATCTCATTGCTTGCCGATGCTCTGAATTTGACCGATACGGCCCCGGCAACGCTCAATGCCTTGGTGCGGTCTTTCGGTGAACGCTCATGGTTCGCGGAGTTCATGAGGTTAGTGCCCGGAGCCACCGTAACGGACCCTGAAAGCGGGAAAACCGTCCCGGCTGCCAATTCTGTCGCAGCATGGGCACGACAAAATAATGTTCACGATAAGGCGGCGGAAACTCTTCATGGCAGATTGCAGTTAATCTTCGACAAACCTTATGTGGTAGAGAAGCCAGCTAGCGACGCGGTGACCGCTATTGTCGACAAATTAGAAAACGGCCGTCATGTCATTCTGAGCTTTGGTAAATACGAAACTGATTTGGATTATCTGTTGGTTAGCAATATTCTCACTCGTCGTATTCGCCAACGCTGGGTAGATAAAACAGTAGAGTATAAATCATCCAACGGGCAGCCAGCGCCACGACCGCTGCTCATCGCCGTCGAAGAAGCACACAAGCTGCTCAATCCACAGCTATCCGATCAGACGGCGTTTGGCGTCATTGCTCGTGAAATGCGTAAATATTTTGTGACCCTATTAGTCGTCGACCAACGGCCGTCTGGCATCGACGATGAAGTGATGTCCCAGCTCGGTACACGGATCACCGGCTGGTTGGGTGACGATGATGATATTCGCGCCGTGCTCACCGGCCTGGCTGGTCGCGACCAACTGCGGGGCATGCTGGCCCGGCTGCAGGAAAAAGAGGAAGTACTGCTCCTGGGCTGGGGTGTAAAAATGCCCATACCGATTCGGTCCCGCCGCTACGACGAAACGTTTTATAAGGAGATGAAAGGCTGCGGCGATGGCGGCAGTGATTTTAGCGCTGTCTCGGACAGTTATGATCACCGCGCAGCCAACGACGATCTCTTTTGACCCACCGCTTCTAGACCAGCCAGATTTTTCGAATACATCATCTTTAGCTGTCCTCGAAGTCTTCTTGGTCTTGTGAATTGACATCCCAATTGGCAAAAACGAACATCAATTAGATAATTCCTGCTATGCCTTTTTCCGACACTTACAGTTTGATCGGTTTCTTGGAAAGCGCCTGGCAAATAGCTGCTGGTGTTTTGCGGCTTAATCCTCAAGCTTACGAGGTATTGTTGGCGTTGCCGAATGGCCTATGGCTGGCACTGTTTATCCTCCTATTGGCCAGCCTATCTTACGCTGTTGGGCATATCGTCGTCCTCTTTGCCAACAGGATTGACCGTAGGCATCTGCTGCCGGGACTGGCCGGCGCATCATTGGCGCTCGTTTTCAGTGCCTTTTTTTGGGCCGGATCTATTGGGCTGGCGGCGGACATCTTTTTTGAAACGCAGCAATCCATGGAACAAGTTTTTTTGGTTGTTGCCATCAGCTTCGCCCCCTTGCTTTTCGGATTTCTAATCCTGGCCCCATACCTGGGAAACATCATTTTCTATGGCTTGCGGATCTGGGTTTTTTTGGCGGTTATTGCCGGCACAATGGTGACATTCCAATTCAGCTTCTGGCAGGCTTTAATATGCAGCGCCCTGGGATGGATTGTCATGGAACTGCTAACCCGGCTGCCCTTCCTACAGATCCGGCGTTTCTCCACCTGGTTATGGCGCATGTCTACGGGCATCCCAGAACAGCTTCAACCGGGAGAAATCGTGAACAAGTATGTCGATCAGGCCAAACAGGCTGCAGAGGAATCTGACGAATCATGAGCTTGGTCCTGGAACCTCTGTTTTGCCTGATCGGCCTTGGCATTTTGCTCTTTATCCTCCTGGCGATCTTGTCTCCCTTGGAGGCGCTGGGCTGGTGGGCCGGCTGGAATAAGCAAGGGAGCAATATTGCTAAACCGGTTGACTTAAACGCAGCTCCCCAGCCTGCCGACTATTTCATCGTCTACCTGACAGCCATTGGAGGTATTTCAGCTGCTGATATATCCAGCCGCGAACGACGATTTTTGACCCATCTTGATGAGGCTTTGCCCGGACAGGCAGTCATCATCGACGATGTATTCCCCTTTTCAGTAAACAATAATCCGCTTAACGGGGAACGGCAACTAGGTTGGTTGTGGCAGCGGATTCACAACAGCAGATTAGGAGGCAACGGCAGCGTCCTGGTTGTTTTGATTTTCATTCGCAATCTGCTGCAGGTGGCCGTATCCGGCGATCCTCGCTATGGACCGATTTATAATGTCGGCGTTGCCAGGGAAATTACGCGCAGTCTTATCCGGCAGGGTTACCCTTTAGGGAGCGACACGCCGATCGTGGTCATTGGTTGGAGTGGAGGTGGACAGATCGCAGTAGGGGTTGTCCCCTATTTAAGCCAGGCCTTCGAGGCTCCTGTCCATGTGATCTCCGTGGGCGGAGTCATATCTGATGATCCTGGCGTCGCCTCGGTGACGCACCTGACCCATTTACAGGGCTCAAAAGATAAATTCCCCAGTATAGGTGGCATTCTCTATCCGGGACGTTGGCCCATATCCAGACGTTCCGCCTGGAACAGGATGGAAAAGGCGGGAAAGATCACGATAATCGACCCCGGCCCAATGAAACACACGGGACGGGAAGACTATTTCGACCATAAGTCGATGCTTCCCGATGGACAGAGCTATCTGGACAAGACGGTAGCGGTGATCGTCAAGGCCTTGGAAGTCGAGAAAAAATAAACGGCCGCATGGTCGGAAATTTCTTCCATACGGCCGTTGAATGCTGATTGTTTTCCGCTCGCCGAACCTGTTCGTTCATTGAGCTGGATTTTGAACTAGCCACCCGAAGCCGGGGCCGGCAGTGGCGCCGGATAAGGCGCTTCTCCCGTCACCGTGGCGGTCTCCTGCTTGGGCTGGGCTGAACCAGCCTCGTTCCTGGCTGTTATAGAATAGACGTACGTTCCCGGTTGGAATAAAGCACAGTCCTGTCCCGATCCACTAGGGCCGGCAGGTCCGACGATGATCGTATTGTCGCGCATTATCTGCACAATATCGGGATCTCCGGAAACATCCCAGCTAACAGCCACACACTGACCCGCTTCAATCTGTGTTGGTGCCACCGAAAAACGATCGATCAGCGGAGGAGAACCGATATCAGGCGTTGCTGTGGGGGGCACGGCAGTGGGGAAGTCAGTCGGCAGGGCCGTTGGTGAACTAACGTTCACATTTTGCTGCACACGGCTGGTTCCACCTGGTCCGCTGGCCTCAAGATAATAAGTGGCCACACCTGATGGAGGACAATCGGAAAGATTGCCCGACAGCGGGGCATTGTTCCATAATACCTTTTCGTTGCGACCAATGACAATACTAGACACATCACCCGCTACCTGCCAACGAATTTCAGCACACTGACCAATACTGAGCGTAGAAGGTGATACTGTGAATGATTTAATCGTTGGTTTGTCGGTTGATGTCTCGACAAATACAGTGATTTGCCTCGTTTCCACGTTCCCGTTGGTATGCTGCACTCGCAAGTTGTACGTCGTGGTCTTGGTCGGACACTCCTTGCTGGTTCCTTGCCCAGTCACCGGATACTTGCTGTAGTCCGTCCCATTAGGATAGAACCAAACCGCTTGAATACTCTCAACACTCCAGGCAAATGTCACACACTGACCCTGCTCAATATTGGTGTTATCCACCGTAAATTGAATATCTGGAGCCGGTGTTTGTGTCGGAGCCGGAGTCGGTGAACCGGCTATGGTGATGCCCACCCATACACGCTGACCGAACAACTGCCCGTCACCATTACGCATCGACCAGAAAGCTTGGTAAGTACCTGGAACAATAGGCGCGACTAAATCGACCCAGAAATCATACGTGCCTCCGGGCTGCACCTGTCCCTGAACGAAGACCGGTGAGCCGCCCATCTGCGACAATGGCGAATTACCATTGACATAGACGAGAGCATATGAGCTGTCCCAAGTACAGGTACCGATGTTCTGCAGCCGCCAACCTTTGCGGAACAGCTGGCCAGGGAAGACATTGGGCGGGTTTTGCATGTTGTTATCGTTCATGCTGAGATCAGCTACATAAGCCATACCATCGACGCAGTCGCTGGTCGGTGGCAGCGGTTCCACCGGCTTTTCGGGCTCAATTGGCAGCAGATCTTCTTCACTTATATTGAGGTATTTTTCTGCCAGATCAACCATGAACCCTTCATTCTGAAGCTCGGTCAATGTGCCATTAATCGCTTCTCGCAGCTTATCTGAGCCAGCGGGGACGGCAATAGCATATCGCTGCCGGTTCAAGCCCTGGGCAACAATTACCACCTCTTCCGTGGCCTCGGCAACTTGGGCCGGGCGTTGATCAAGGACGATGACATCAAGCTTATCTTCAAGTAGATCTTCAAAGGCATCCTTAATATCAAAATAGACAAACAGATGATCTTCCGGCATCAGCCCGGTAACAATTAGCTCGTCTCGTACCCAATCCTCATATACAGATCCTTTTTGCACGCCAATAAAATAAGAAGCAAGATCCCTTGGAGTACTGATCGTGTATGTCTTGTCAGGATGGCCTACAACGGCATCTTCACCAACGTAATAAACATTGGAGAAATCAACAATGCCTTCCCGCTCAGGCGTAACTGAGAGGGCACTGATAGCCACGTCGATTTGGTCAATTTGCAAAGCACCCCCCAGCCCGGCGAACACCTGGTCCTGAAGTCTAACCTCCAGGCCCAGGCGCTTGCCAATTTCACGGATCAGCGCCACATCATAGCCATCTATTTGGAAGTTTTCTGTATAAAACTCAAAGGGAGGATAGTCAGCCGAAAGACCGACAACAATTTCACCGCTGTCTTGAATTTTGGCCCAAACTTCATCGGTCTCAGGTTCGGTTACCTCCTCAACTGGAGTGGCCGACGGCACTGGTGACGGCTCCGGCGTCGGGGTTGGATCTTCTCCTGCACCGCAGGCTGCTAACAATAGGACAAACAACAAAGTCACAAGAACAGGTAATTTCTTCATAAGTCACCTCCAACAACAAGATTGGTTCAATTCCAATCAGACTGAACCAACCTCGGTCAACTTAATATGCAAAGCGCCTCCCCCAACATCTCGATTTATTGGCCAGGTGCCAGTTACGGAGCGGTAACGGTAATCGTTTCGGTCGCGCCTTTGGTCAGGCCTTTCGTAAGCTGCGCTGCAGGACCATTGGTAACACCGCTGAAACTCACCTCGGCGATCATGGGCGCCATGACACCTTCATTCTGAACATTGATGGCCACAGTATTGCTGCCGCTATTCAATGAAATGGGGAAGGTCACATGACGACCTTGGGTCGTATACTGGTTTAATACACGCACCCCGTTGACATCTACGTTAATAATATCCCCATCAACAAACTGGGGATCGCGCAGCGTCAAATTGATGGTGTTGCTGTTCACAGTGATGTTTTGCAGGCTGCCGCCGACATCGCTGTCAGCCTGGACTAGCATGGACTGCTCTACCCAAACTTTGTCATTGGCCGCCCAAAGGGTCCAATTGTTGGAGTCGTTATAAACTGGCCAACTCCCTTGTTGTGGGTTGTCCATCACATTACCAAATATCTCCACACGGTTCGCATTTTCCGTCGTCCAGTTGAGATAATAGCGTACGCCACCTTCAATTGCGCTTGCCGATGGCACTTGAGCGAAGAAATAGACGATGACCGGCGCCGCCTGCGGAGCCTCGGTCGCGTTGATGCGCTCACCGGAACCAACAGCCTGACCAACGGCCGTGGCTGTGGCCCGCGCCGCAACAACGGTACTTTTGGCAGCATCGACATTTGCCGGAGAGAGCGTGGCATAACCAGCAGCAGCCGCAGAGGTCGCCACCGCAGCAATCTGTTCATCAGGAAGCGCTTCAATCGTCGTCGACAGATTGGCTAATTGCGATGATGACATATTATCGACTGTTGCCACAGCCTCCTGCACTTGGGCAGGCGAAAGCCCACATGCAGCCAAGACGACAACAGCGGTCAGCAAGAATAATAGAAATACGATTCTGTTTTGATTTTTCATGGTTAATACCTACCTCATCCCTTTTTGGAAAATGGCTCCTACACTCAGGCATCAATTGTTAACAACATTGCTTTACTTGGCAAATAGTGAGCCATGTGGTTCATCTACTCCCCACCTAACGTGAATACAAGATGAGAAGCGGAACATGCAAAACTATGTGCGCGTCCTTACACCTGACAAAATGGTACCGGAAATCCCGCTGCCGGCTTAAATTGAATTGAAGATGGAAACGTCAGCAATCTCCTTGCCCAGGAGAAAACATAAGGTACGATACTTATCATGTGTATGGTAAGTCATCGCATCAACATAGAGAGGAATGGAATATGAAGAACCGAATGATCATTGTCAGCTTGCTCCTAATTTCGGCGAACCTCATACTCGCCGCCTGTGGGCCCGCGCCAGAAGCTGAGCCAGAGACAGTCGAAAAAACCATTTACGTAGGGCCTGAACTAGTAGACTGTGTGGGAGTCGCTCCCCAGCAGTGTATGCAGGTCAAAGAAGACCCTCTTGGCGAATATACGCTGTTCTATGACCAGATTGAAGGCTTTAATCATGAAGAAGGGTACGAGTACGAGCTGATTGTGCGCGAAGAGAACATCGCGAACCCACCGCAGGATTCTTCTTCAATCAAGTGGGTCTTGGTCGAAGAAGTCAGCAAAACCGCGGTCACTGCAAATGAGTCTGGTGATACCGATGCGGCTGAATCCGCCGAATTGGTCGAAGCCGCGGCAGAAGGTGAGATTTTGACCGTATTTGTGGGTCCGGAACTGGTCGATTGTGTGGGCGTCGCCCCACAGACCTGCCTGCAGGTCAAAACGGATCCAGACCATGATTACACGCTCTTTTATGACAATGTCGAAGGTTTCGAATATGAACCAGGGTATGAATATGAGCTGCGAGTGCTGATTGAACCGGTCGAAGATCCACCGGCAGATGCTTCGACCTTGAAATACACCCTGATTGAAGAAGTTAACAAGACACCTGTTGAGGTACCAATCGCAGGCGAAACAGAAGAAATACCTTCTGCGGAGGTCACACTGGAAGGGACGACCTGGACGCTGTTGTCCATAGTTACGTCTGACGGAAATAGTTATGAGGTCCTGCCCGATACCCGTGTAACTGCCGAATTCAATAATGGCCAGATTTCTGGTACTGCGGGCTGTAACAACTATTTCGGCAGCTATGAAACTGATGGCAGCTCACTGACTATCGGGCCCGGAGGTAGCACGATGAAGGCATGTGTTCCAAAGATCATGCTCCAGGAAACAGCTTTCCTGGCTACATTAAGCTCCGTTGCGTCCTATGAAATCATCGAAGGTCAGCTGCATCTGCAAGATGTTAATGGACAACCCATTCTCCTATATGCTGTGGAAGAATCGCTGTCCCTAAGCAGTGGCATCTGGAACTTAATCAGCTTCAACAACGGCCAAGAAGCGATGGTTTCAGTGATCATTGGCTCGGAAGTTACTGCCAGATTCAGCGAGGATGGTGTCCTCTCCGGATCGGCCGGCTGCAATCGCTACAGCGGTGGTTATGAAATAGAAGGTGACACAATCACCATCGGCAATCTGGCCAACACCGAAATGTTCTGCGGCTCTCCGGAAGGTGTGATGGAACAGGAAATGCAGTATTTGACCGCGCTGCAAAATGCAGCCGTTTATCACATCGACGGAACCCGCTTGGAAATTCGGGATGCCAATGGCTCAGGCGTTGCCTATTACGAGGCCGCGGAAGCAACTGACTTGTCCGGAATAACCTGGAATTTACTGTTCCACAACAACGGCAGAGGTGGCATGGTTTCCACCATCATCGACACCCAGATCACGGCCGTTTTTGATGAAGAGGGTGTTTTAACCGGATCTGCCGGTTGCAACAATTACACCGCCGCTTATGAAACCGATGACCAGCAAATAACGATCGGACCTGCGGCATCGACCCGTATGTTCTGCGCCGAACCAGAAGGGATCATGGAACAGGAAGCTCAATATCTGGCGGCTTTGGAAAATGCGGCTGTATACTTAATCGAGGGAAATGGGTTGGAAATCCGCGATGCCGAAGGTTCCGGCGTTGCCTCTTATGAGGTGCTCGAGGAAAGCGCCGCCACAGGTGAAGAGGTAGCCGAGATTGATAACGCCGTGCCGGAAACCCCTGAAGCTGTAGAATCCAGCGCAGACACAGCTGGCGAAGCAGCCGCTAGCGCAGAAGCAGCGGAGGAAATCGTTGATGCAGTGGCCAATGCCAGTTACCCCCTTGATTACACCGGTACAGGCACCATTCAACTCGCGAATGGTTCATACAGCGAACCGGCAGCCGAAGATTCGGCAGCCGAAATCACGACCAGCCTAACCGATCATATCGCTGTGGGACAGCTTTCCAATGGGCAAAACATTGTTGCTGTAATTCTGACCACGCAGACAGGTGGCACAGGGACATTTTATGATTTAGTCGTCATAAACGAGCAGGATGGATTGTTGACCAATCCCGCGGCTATCTACCTAGGCGACCGGATTGTGGTCAACAGTCTGGATATTGAAAATGGGCAGATCGTAGTCGACATGGTTGTTCAAGGTCCTGAAGATCCATTCTGCTGTCCAACTGAACACGAGATCCAGATCTATGAGCTGCAAAACGGCACCATGGTACAGGTTTCCAGTGAAGTCCAGGGCACGGTAGAACCCCAAACTGAAGCGGTACCCGAGATCGCCAATATCCTCTGGAAATGGCAAGAGCTGGTCACACCTGTAGAACAAATCACCATTGACAGCCCAGATAACTACACCGTCAAATTCAAAGAGGATGGCTTGGTCGATATTTCCGCCGACTGCAATGTCGGCAGCGGCACTTATGAGCTAGATGGGAGCAATATATCCATAAACGTCACGGCCACAACTTTGGCGCTGTGTGACGAAGGTTCATACGGCGATCTTTTCTTCCGCAGCCTTGATAACGTCGCTATTTACTTCATGGATGGTGAAAACCTGATGATGGACCAAGTCGCCGATGCAGGCACGATGCGCTTTTTTGAATAACCAATACGCTCGGCAAAGTTGGAAACCCCGCCGCATTTCATGCGCGGGGTTTCTTTTGTTCAGCCTTTCGCTCCATGAGCAAGAAAACAGAAACTGTCTTTGACTGTTGCCGCGCGGGATGCGATTCACTATGCTTGATTGGGCTTGATTGAGGCGCGTTTTTTTGAAAGAAGCAGATTGATGATCAAATTTTTCTTCCGCTCAAAGACTATTTTACTGCTTGCTGTGCTTATTCTCGCTGCCTGCCAACCGGCAGAAGGCAGCGATGACGAACCGCCAACAATAGAAGCTCAACGAGAGCCCACTTTGGCGCCGACCGAACGCCCAACTGAAGCGCAAACGACTATTACACCAACTCCACTCACCCCATCGGTCACCCCCCAACCAGCGACGCCAACGGCACTACCGGAGGCAACTTCGACAACTGCGCCGGATGACCTCTCTCTTACCGCGGATCAAGTGCGGTTATATCCGGTTCCATTCATCATTTCCGGGGATCGGGTTACCTTTCAGATCCAGCCCTACGTGCCCGAACAAGTAACCGTGCGTGACGTTGACGTCGAAATTTACATCAATGACCAGCTAATCAATGCCGGGAAGCTTAACTCCCGCAACTGGGCCGGTCAAGCGGAAGGCATTTATGATTGGGCCTGGAACACGCAGGGGCAATTTGGCGAGCAAACCGTGCGCATCGTCTTGGATGGCCAAGATTTAATCGCAGAAGGTGATCGGAATCCTGATAATAATGAAGCTGTTTTCACAGTAGATGTACGTGGTGTTGGTCACCGACCTCTGGAAGAACGAGATGCAACCTGGGTTACGGCCGAAACAGATTGCTGCAAAGTGACCATTCTGACCCGGACGGCCGCTTACCGTGACCTACCAGAGCTGCTGGAAGAAGTTGAATATGCAGTCGCCCAAGCCGCGATACAGCTTAAAGAAGAACCCAACGAAAAGATCGAGGTTTTCTTCATCGATAAAACGATCGGTCAAGGTGGATATGCCGGTTCAGAGATGGCCGTAACCTATGTTGACCGCGCTTATGCTGGGGGAAATCTACATGAGCTCCTGGTTCACGAAGCTGTACATATTATCGACCGCCAATTTGCCCCACAGCGGATTAAGTTCCTTGCTGAAGGCACTGCCGTTTGGGCCACGGGTGGGCATTATAAGCTCGAAGATCTCAACCAACGCGCGGCGGCATTGGCAGCATCAGGCCAATATATGCCCCTGTCCGATCTGGTCGATGAATTCTACACAGCACAGCATGAAATTGGCTATTTGCAGGCTGGCGCGTTCGTGACTTACCTGGTCGATCAATTTGGTTATGCGACATTCCGTGAGTTTTATGCTGATACCAATGCCAATGATGCAGCGGCAGATGCAGAAGCTCTGGATCAAAATTTACAGACTTATTACGGCAGCTCTTTGGCCGAGCTTGAGACGGAATGGTTAAGCTATCTAGGCGCGTTGGTCATCGATCAAACGGATATTGATGATCTCAATACAACTATTCGCTATTACGAGGTTATGCGCGAATATCAGCAAGCATATGATCCGACCGCTCATTTCCTGAGCGCCTGGCTGCCAAGCCCACTGGATGTTCAAGCGCACGGCAATCCGGCCGACTTGATCCGCCATCCACAGCAGGAGATTAACGTTACCCTTGAAGTTATGCTGAAAAATGCCGAGTCAGCACTCAATGCCTTTGACCACGTCCGCGCGAACGTGATCCTGGACAGCATTGAAAGAATTCTCGCTGAAGATGGAGCGTTTGCGGATCCATTATCGAGCAGCTATTTGGCCATTGTCCGTGTGGCGACCAATTTTGGATATGAGGTCCAGAATATCGATCTGCAAGGAGATAAGGCCAAGGTATTGGCTACTTCCGCCAGCGGTGTGCGCCTTACCGAACTCGATTTCGAACAGCAGCGCGGGGACTGGATTTTGCTTTCAAAATGAACGTTGGCAGGGTGTGAACCAAAATTGTTTTTATGCTACAATGGCCCCACGTTCCGCCGATTGGCGAGAAGATAAAATCGTGGCGGCGGTTAAACGCGCGTCATCTGATTGGCAATTGCACAGAGGTTTCACATGATCGAAGTCGTAATCGATAGCATTCGCATCAGCTTGGTTTCACAACACCGAATTGTGCTGTTAAAAGAGATTGATGGCGATCGTCAACTACCGATTTGGATCGGTCCTTGTGAAGCGGATGCTATTACGATCGAGTTGCAAGATGTCAAGGTTGCCCGACCATTAACGGCCGACCTTGTGAATCTGGTAACGAAAGAATTGGGTGGCGAAATAGCCCACGTCTTGATCAGAGAGCTCTCGGAACAGGTGTTCCACGCCAGCCTGTTCATTGAAGCGGGCGAACAGACGTATGAGATCGACTGTCGTCCATCAGACGCCATTGCACTTGCCGTTCGTGCCAAGGTGCCTATCCTGGTCAATGAAGCAGTGATTGAAGAAGCGGGCGTTCAGCCAGAACCAGACCTGATGAGTGAAGCAGAAACCCCTGCTGCAGACGAAGAAGTAGGGAATCTGGATGCCTTCAGCGATTTCCTAGACACACTCGATTTTGAGGATTTTGAAGGAGATAGCTGAAAATAGGCAAGGCATTTGCTAATCCTCTTCCACTCAGAATTGTCAAAAGACGTGAAACGCGAGTGTAGCTTGTGTTTCACGTTTTCCATTGTAACGGAGTCAAATAAGCCTCTAAGGGCACCAATTTCTGGAATATCATGAGCGAAATCGAACGCCTGCCCCCTCACAGCACCGAAGCGGAAGAAGCCGTTCTAGGCTCGCTGCTCATTGATCCTGATGCGATATTTGAAGTCGCCAGTTTTTTGCGTCCGGAAGCCTTTTACCGCGTCGCCAATCGTTGGATCTATGATTCGATTTTAGCGCTTTCGGAACGGCGCGAACCCATTGATTTCATCACCTTAACCGAGGAGCTGCGGCGTCGAGAGCAACTTGAAGAAGTCGGCGGTGAAGCATATCTCATTGGCTTGCTGAACGTCGTGCCCACGTCGATTAACGCACGCTCTTATGCACAAGTTGTCGAGGCGGCATCGACCAGGCGCAAACTGATATCAGCGGCGGGAACCATCGCCAACCTGGCCTATAATGAGGCCGAGGATATCTCCGTGGTCATCGACCGTTCGGAGCAAACCTTGTTCGGCGTCAGTGAAGAGCGCACGACCCGCGATCTCGTCCCTGTTAAACAGATTACGCGCACCTACCTGGAACGGGTCGAGGAACTGAACAGACGGGGTGATGATGTCATCGGCGTTCCCACAGGCTTCAAGGATCTTGACCGTCTATTGGGAGGTCTGAATCGTTCCGACTTAGTCATCGTCGCCGCCAGGCCGGGCATGGGTAAGACAAGTCTGCAAAATGCGATGGCCCTGACTGCCGCGCGGCGTTATAACAAGCGCGTGGCGCTATTCAATTTGGAAATGTCTGGTGAACAGTTGGTACAGCGTATGATTTCGGCCGAGACGCGCATAGATTCGCAGCGTCTGCGGCGAGGTAATCTGGCAGAACAGGAATGGCCGATCTTTATGCAAGCAATAGGTCGTTTATCTGAAACGAGCATCTTTATCGATGATACGCCGTCGATCACACCCATGCAGCTGCGCACAAAATGCCGCCGTCTTTACGCCGAGCACGGCATCGACCTGATCATGATTGACTACTTGCAGCTGATGAATTCTGAGTTTAGAACGGCCAACCGCGTGCAGGAGATCAGCGATATCTCGCGCGGCTTAAAGACTTTGGCCCGCGAATTGGATGTCCCTGTCGTCGCCGCGGCGCAGTTGAGCCGTGCTGTAGAAAGCCGGCAGGACAAACGGCCGATGCTCTCTGATTTACGTGACAGCGGCAGCATCGAACAGGATGCGGACGTCGTGATGTTCATTTACCGGGATGAATATTATAATGAGGATACGGAACGGCCGAATATTGCCGAAATAAACATAGCCAAACATCGTAATGGCCCTACGGGCTCCGTGGACCTGTTTTGGCATGGCAAACTGGCCACCTTTAGGAATCTTCAGAGTTCAGAAGTTGATTTATAGCAGCGGCTTCCTTAATATGATCCGAAGGCACTGCCCGCGGTGAAATTGGTACAATGAAAGGGTTCCCAGGTTTTCCATCAGGTAAACAACGAATAACGCAGGTCCCCAGCTTGTTTTTTAGCGATCTGCTCCCGGTCATCGATGATCTTGCGGAGTTAAAAGTAACGATCTACGCCTTTTGGGCTTTGAGCCAGCAAGATGGAAAAGTCCGTTTTTTGCGGCTGACGGATTTTCTTAACGATCCGGTCTTCATCAATGGTCTGGGTCCTACAAGCAGTCTTGCCTCCCAAGCATTGATCGCTGCCCTGGAAAGAGCCGTAGCGCGCGGCACGTTCCTCCATATTGAGGTGGAGGGCGCCGATGGTCATTTGGACCTCTATTTTCTTAATTCGGAACGGGGACGAGCAGCGGTTGAGGGTATTACCAAGGGAGAGTGGCGCCCTTGGCCGGACGAAGAAGAACCGATCACGCTGCTTGTGGAACGGCCGAACATCTTTGTCCTTTACGAGCAGAATATTGGCGCCCTTACGCCGCTCATTGCCGATGAACTACGTGACGCCGAACAAAACTACCCAGTATCCTGGATTGAAGAGGCGATCAAAATCGCGGTAGAGAACAATGTGCGCCGCTGGCGCTACATCTCCGCCATTCTAGAAAAATGGCGCGAACACGGTAAACAGGAGCAAGATGGAATCAGTCGGCGAGATACTAAGAAACAGCTACGAGAGCAAATCCCTAAAGAATACGAAGATATCGTCAAACGCTAGTGATATGGAAGATAACCCAGGTCTGGGCAAGCCAGATTGCGCCATTTGTGGCGGCTTAGGATACGTTGTCCCCGACGTTGCACCGTCCCATCCTTCATTTGGACGTGCGGTTCCATGCAGTTGTCGTGCCCAAGAACGGGAAATGGAACGCTTGGACAAGCTTCAGAAACTGAGCCAATTGGGCGCCTTGCAGTCCTGCACTTTTGAAACCTTTCTACCTACCGGCCATGGCCTAACCGAAGGGAAGCAGCGCAATTTAGAAATGGCCTACGATCGTGCGCTAGAATATGCGCAGGACCCGAAGGGCTGGCTTATTTTAAAGGGCGGTTATGGTTGCGGCAAAACACATCTGGCGGCAGCCGTGGCCAATCATCGCATTAATCTTGGCCATCCGGTCTTATTCATCAACACCCCCGATCTTTTGGATCACCTACGGTCCGCTTACAGCCCCAGCGCCGAAACGGGTTATGATGA
Organism: uncultured Chloroflexia bacterium; assembly: GCA_963807975.1. Taxonomy (GTDB): domain Bacteria; phylum Chloroflexota; class Anaerolineae; order Promineifilales; family Promineifilaceae; genus JAACFF01. The sequence continues at coordinate 1,435,371 of CAWEDV010000001.1, forward strand.
ACGATTCGACCAGGTACGCAATGCCCCCCTGCTAATCCTTGACGATCTGGGAACCCAGAGCAATACTGACTGGGCCCAAGAAAAACTTTACCAGATCTTCAATTACCGTTATAACGCCCGCCTGCCAACGATTGTGACTACCAATGAGGAATTGGAGTCAATTGATATTCGCGTTCGTTCACGTATGGTTGATCCCGGCCTGACCCAGATTATGCATATCGCCGCCCCTGACTTCCGGCTTGCAGGAGTCGATCAGCAGCAGTCTGATCTCTCGTCACTGAATATGCATATGGATAAGACTTTCCAAAACTTCGACCTTCGCGAGCGAGAACTGCCTCGCGCTGATGCCGAGAACTTGCAGCGCGCCTATGAAGCGGCTGTTGAATTCGCTGAACAGCCGGCGGACTGGTTGGTGCTCAACAGCGTTGGCTACGGCAATGGAAAAACCCATCTTGCGGCGGCTATTGCCAATCATGTATCCAATCAAGGGGAACCCGTGCTTTTCGTCGTTGTACCTGATTTACTGGATCATCTGCGGGCTACCTTTAATCCATCTAGTGGCTTGCGGCTGGACAAACGCTTCAACGAGGTAAAAACCGCATCCCTTCTTGTTCTCGACGACTTGGGCACGGAAAGCGCCACGAAGTGGGCGCGCGAAAAACTTTATCAATTGTTCAACTACCGTTACAATGCTCGCCTACCGACGGTGATCACCACGGCCACACCTATCGACGATCTCGATCCGCGGCTGGCTACGCGTATGTTGGATGGCAGTCGCTGTACGTTTTTTGTGTTGGAAATTCCTAGTTACAGGGGTGGCTACCGCCCTAAAAAGAATAACCGGCGACGTTAAATGATTGAAACATGCCAGCTCTTACACAAGTCGATCAACTTACAATGGGGCTAATATACGCTGACAACCTCCGCAGATGACGATCTCGCCCTGCTTCGCGCGCGTGACTTTCTGAGCAGATACCGTTAAGTGACAGCCGCCACAACGGTTATTTGCGAGGCCAGCCACCGCCATACCCCCTTTGCGACTGCCCACCTGTTCGTATTTTTTCAGAAGCGGTTCCTCGATGAGAGGCACCTGCTTCTTGCGCGCTTCCAGCAACACGTGCAGCCGCAGAGCCAATTCGTTCTGCTCTTGCTGCAAGCTCTCCTGGGATTTCTCCCAGCCGGCTTGAATTTCAAGCAAAGATTGATCCGCGCTGCTCTTTTCTTCTTGCGCATCCTCAATCATGATCATCGCTTCCAGGATCTCATCTTCCAGGAAATCTTTGCGCCGGCCAAGCTCCTGGACCTTGTTTTGTAAATCCTCCAACTCTTTGGGATTCTTCACATTTCCGGAATAGAGGCGCTGAATGGTGCGTTTCTCCTCTGAGTTCAAGGTGCCAAGCTCCAGATTGAGCTCGTTTTGCTGTGTTTGCCAGGTTTGCAGCTCCTTATCGGCGGCCTGGGCGCGCTGCCTGGCAGCCAACAGTTCCTCCGTCTCACGCTGCAGCCGGATTACTTCGCCCAGACGCTGTTTTTTTTGTTGAATTTCTGTATCGATCTGCTGCAGCTTGTAAAGTTGTCGTACTTGACTCATGCGCATATCCCCTGGAAGCTAGATGGCCAAATTGTAACACAGATGCTGATTGCTGCCTGTCAGCGGCAGGGCGTATGCGTTTTCGTCGATCATGCTAGCGGCAATCTGGATTTTTTTATAGCCATCGTGTGCGAGAACCTGCGCCAACACAGCAGGGGGTGCCGATCGATGTGATGTCGTTTATGTTTTTCTCCCAGAAACGACATCGTTTTGGCTGGGAACCGGGAACAGGAGGTCGTTGTTTTAGTTAATTGCGTTGTTTTTTTGCGGGAATCAATGTGATTGGTTAGATAGTCAAGCGGCCATGTCGTCAAGTAGTCGGAAAGTTGGGCGGTGATGTTAAGGTGCACAAATGGGGCCCGACGTGAGTAAGAGAGGGTGAATGGCTGCGGATCACGCGGGCGTGATGATTGGCTGTATTTTACAATAGAACATATGTTCTTGTCAAGATCCACAATTAACCCGGACAGGAATGGGATTGTGAAATCACGGCACCCACTATCACTTTGGGAAAGCCGGCCAGGTGATGGCCCTGCTGTTATCGGGATAATGTTATTCGGGTATAATCCCGCTCGATATGTTCGATAAATGGTTTTCATTGGGAGAGCAGCCTAGCTCTAAAGAGGATGCGCAGTGGGATGCTTTTGTGGAGGAGCACCCGCATGGTAGTTTGCTGCAGACAACTGATTGGGCCCGGCTGAAGAATCGCTTCGGCTGGTCCTCACACCGCGTCTGGTTGAAGAAGGACGGCCGTTTCGTGGCCGGCGCGCAGGTTCTTTTCCGCTCGGCTGCCTTAGGCATCGTCAAAATCGGCTATATCCCCCACGGGCCACTCGTAGATTGGCATGATCAGGAACAAGTGGAGGTCCTTTTCAACCAAATCGACCAATCTGTTTACCAACATGGGGCCGGCATCCTCAAAATCGAACCCCTTGTGTGGCAGCATGAGCTTCCCGCAGAAGATTGGCCGGCTATTTGTGATAAGACCGGTTCTGTGATTACGGCCGATACCATCCAACCCCCGCGTACAATCATGGTCGATCTGCGCCCGAACTCAGAAGAAATTCTGGCGGCGATGAAATCCAAGACGCGCTACAACATCCGGCTATCGGCCCGAAAAGGGGTAACGGTGCGGGAAGGAACGGCCGACGACATTCCCATTTTTAACCGTCTGATAATTGAAACGGGGCAGCGAGACAGATTCGGCACCCATGCCCCGGAATATTATCGGGATGCTTTCCAGTTGTTTGCGCCACAGCACGCGGCACTACTCATCGCTGAGTATGAGGGGCGCCCGCTTGCAGCCTCCTTCATTACCGCCTTTGACAAAACCGGCGCCTATCTTTACGGCGCTTCCGGAGATGAAGAACGGAACCGCATGCCGGCTTATGCCGTCCAATGGGCAGCCATGCTTTGGGCGAAAGAGCGCGGCTGCACCCAATATGACCTTTGGGGCATTCCGGATTTCGAGGAGGAGCAGTTAGAAGCGGAGTTCACCACGCGCAAAGAGGGGCTGTGGCCCGTTTACCGCAGCAAGCGCGGTTATGGCGGTCAGATTCAACGCACGGTTGGCGCTGCTGACCGCGTTTACAACCAACGTCTCTACCGGCTTTACAACTGGTGGCGCAGCCGCAGGTAGGCAAACGATGGCCGAAATGGAACCCGTTTATCGCGCTTCCAGCTTCAAACCGGAGCCGTCCACCATAAACTGGCAGCAGGCGCTGGCCAGCCTGCCCAACGCTCATGCCCTGCAAAGCGATATCTGGGGTGATTTTAAGTCGCGCTGGGGCTGGAGCACACAGCGCCTGACGCTAACCGTGGCCGAAGGCAGTTGGGAGCCGTTGGCCGCGGTCCAGGTATTAAAGCGCAAGGTTCCCCGCCTACCCTATTCCATCCTCTATGTCCCCAAAGGACCGGTAATGAATTTCAATGACGGCGCGCTGCGCAGGCGCGTTCTGGGCGAATTGGAGAAATTGGCCAAACGAGAAAAAGCGATCTTGATTAAGATCGATCCCGAAGTAGTGCGCGCTTGGGGCACTGGCCAAGAACGCAAATCTCCCGTGGGCGCGCAGTTTGTGAAAGAATTAAAGGATCGCGGCTGGCGTTATGCGGCGGAACAGGTCCAGTTCCGCAATACGGTCGAACTCGATCTGACCCGCTCGGAAGATGATCTCCTGGCGGCGATGAAATCGAAGACACGGTATAACATCCGCCTTGCCGGGCGAAAAGATATCGTCATCCGCCACGGTTCGCCGGCTGATTTTGCGGTTTTGGCGGCCATGTACCAGGAGACGGCCCGTCGCGACGGCTTTACCATCCGCCCCATCGATTATTATCTGGATGCCTGGCAATCTTTTTATAATGCAGGAATGGGCCGGGCACTGCTGGCAGAATTTGAAGGGGAGCCAGTTGCGGCTGTATTCCTGGTGCGCTATGGAAAGCGCGTGATCTATATGTATGGCGCCTCCACCAATCGTGAGCGCAAGCGCATGCCCAATTACCTCTTGCAGTGGGAAGCGATTCGCTGGGCCAAGTCAGAAGGCTGCGCGGTCTACGACTTCTGGGGTGCACCTGATGAATTCATTGAAAGCGATCCGCTTTGGGGGGTCTGGCGTTTCAAGGATGGTTTTCAGGGAGACGTTGTGTGGCATATCGGCGCCTGGGACTATCCGGCACGGCCGTTCTGGTACACTATCTATACCAAAGTAGTGCCGCATTATATTGAATTTCTAAGGGCCAGACAGTCAGAGAGTTAAGAAATTGAACCATCTGCAGCATTTAAACACCAACGTTGGAGCAATCTAAATGAGCAGGAAATTTGTGGTCCTCGAAGGCGATCAGACGGGCCAGGAATTACTAGAAGAGGCGCTGCGAGTATTGGATGAATCGGTCATGGGATTCCCGCTCAATTTCATCCGCTACGACCTTAGCTTGCAAAACCGGCGCGCAACGAACAATGAGGTTGTTTGTGAAGCGGGTCGCGCCCTCGCGAGCACAAGGTCGGCCTCAAAGCAGCCACGAAGAAAAAGGGGATGTGGGCAGCCCCAATCGCATCCTGTGCGAAGAGATGGATGCGGCTGCGGCGCGATATACTGAGTGCGTAACGAACCGCAACTAATTGACGCAACTTTCGCCCTGCTGCTCACCTCTGCCGGAGATGCAATGGTCATTCCATCGTTAAATAGAGATGGAGATTTACTCTCAGATATGGTCTTGCAGATGTTTGGATCAATTGCCGGTTCCGAGTCGATGGTCATTTCTGTTGACCAAGCAGGGGAACAGATCGACTGCATCATGGCCGAAGCGCCCCACGGCAAGGCTCCAGCCTTGGAAGGGCGCAATGTGGCCAATCCCATGGGTATGATCCTTGCCGCTGCCGGTATGCTCAGCTATCTCAAAGAGCCTGAACTGAAACTGGTCAGCCGGGGCGATTTAAGAGGCAAATTTGGAAGCTGTCTACGATGGTTTTCGCACGTCGGACCTGGGGGGCTCTGCGCATACGGGTGAGTTCAGAAATGAAGTTATTCGCCGCATCAAAGGTAAACGCGAAGTCTGGTCATCGCTGGCTTAGCGGACTTATAATTTGTACCTTGTGACTATCAAGCACAAGAGGAGTAAAAATATGGAACTCGTCACTGTTGCAATAAAAAAACCGGAACTGATCAATTTCATTCTCGGGCAATCGCATTTCATCAAGACTGTGGAAGATATGCATGAGGCGCTGGTCACGGCCGTTCCGGGCATCAAATTTGGCCTCGCTTTCTGTGAGGCATCGGGTAAATGTCTCGTACGGTGGACAGGTACTGATGAGGAGATGATCGAACTGGCTAGAGCCAATGCCCAGGCTATTGGAGCTGGTCACAGCTTCATTCTCTTCCTGGGTGATGGCTTCTTTCCGATCAATGTACTCAAGAATGTGCAACAGGTGCCGGAAGTATGTGGTATTTTCTGCGCGACCGCCAACCCGACGCAGGTCGTACTCGCCGAAACGGATCAGGGGCGTGGTATACTGGGAGTGATTGACGGCTTCTCGCCGCAGGGAGTTGAAGCTGAGGAAGATATCGCCTGGCGCAAGGGGTTTTTACGCCAGATCGGTTACAAACAGTAGTTGTTGGCCGCGTCTAGCCGGCTGGGGCCGGTCTCCAAACCGTGCCCCAATATGAAAGAGAAAATCGAAGAGGACAAATGACGCAGCGCATTCGCCTGTTGACCTTTTTGCTCGTCATCCTGGTTGCCGCTTGTTCAGCGCAAACTCCTGTCACAGACAGTACCGAACCAGCCACTCGCTCCAACCCGGAGACACCTGCAACGCCCGCTAAAGCGGAAGTAACTCGCTCAGAAACACCCCTCGACGCCGACCCATTTCTTGCACAACGCCAGGCCATGGTGCTCAGCGGCATCACCGGCTGGGGCATCAAGGACGAGGCCGTGATCGAGGCTATGGGCGCGGTGCCACGCCACCTCTTCGTGACCGAGCAATACCAGGATCAAGCGTATGCCAACCACCCTCTGCCAATCGGCTTTGGCCAGACCATTTCCCAGCCTTATATCGTCGCACTGATGACCGAAGCGGCCGAAATCGGCGCTGGAGGTAACGTCCTTGAGGTCGGCACAGGGTCCGGTTACCAGGCAGCGGTGTTGGCTGAAATCGTCGACCAGGTTTATACGATTGAAATCATCGGCGCCCTGGCCGAGCGAGCCGAGGCGGATCTGGAACAGGCAGGTTACGACAATGTCCAGGTACGCCATGCGGATGGGTATTTCGGTTGGCAAGAGCAAGCCCCATTTGACGCTATTATCGTTACGGCTGCTCCCGATCATGTGCCCCAGCCGCTGGTGCAGCAGCTCAAGATCGGAGGACATTTAATCATTCCCGTGGGACCTGTCGGCGGCGTACAGACACTCTGGCGTGTGACCCGCATTGGTGAAGAAGAAATCCGCAGCGAGAATTTAGGCGACGTGCGCTTTGTGCCTTTCACGCGCGAAGAGCGTGGGCAATAGTGTGCTGAAAACCGGGCCGGTCCAAGGAAGGAGCAACCAGGTTTAGCGACCTGATATGCGGCTAAAAGTCAACAATGCCAGGCCATAAGCGGCGGCACCCAACCACAAGACGGCGGCGAAACCCCAAGTCAGGGCCGCCATCACAGCCAAAACAGAAGTGATCACCGAAAAACTGCCATTAATCGCCCAAGCCCAGGGAACCAGCGCCGGTTCATGCGCTTCTACCACGCGCAGGCCAGCAGCAAAAGGAATTCCCATCAGGAAACCCAAGGGCGCCAGAGCCAGGATGGTAATGGTGAAGCGCGCCCACGGCGACCAATTCAGAGCGAAATCCGACAGGTGGTTCAGCAAAAAAGGATAGACGGCAACCATCAAGACCAGAATACCTAAAGCGACAACCAGCGACCAACGTCTGGAGGTCCAACTACCAAACCCTGAGAAGAGCAGCAAGGAAAAAAGGACCACGGCCAACGCTGTCACCGGTTTGCCAAGGATGAGAATGAAGTGCTGCGCCAGAGGAACTTCGACAAACAGGAACGCCAATCCCAAAGCCGCGAAATAGAGCAGGACACGCCCGCGCCAGAAGCGTATCCCGGTCGCCTTTTTATCGCTCAGGCCCCGGTGCAGCAGCAAAGGGGCGACGATGAAGAGCACGGCGGCGGCGGAGAGGAGCAGCAGCAAGACAACCAAAACAAAGAAACCACTGCCGCCAAAGGGCTGCCAAGATTGGCCCAAGCGGGCCAGGATTTCGGGAGCCTGGCGCCATTTGAAGTAATGAAAGAAAAACGGGCGATTGTCCGTCGCTGGCCGGATATCATAGCGATATGCCGCGTATGTTTCTAGGGGATCGTTGAGCAGTTTGGTAAACAGGTCGGAATAAGCTGGTTCGGGCAGCACATTGAAGCGATTGAGATCGCTGGCCTGGATGTGCGGCAAATAAACGGCGTCGAATCCTCGTTCTTGCAGAAAAACGCGCACTTTCTGCAGTTCAAATTGGGTATAGGGCTTTACACTGGCAACAATGGTCATTGTGCGCAAGGTACGGAACGCGAGCAGATGCTGCGCAGGATCTCGTGCGCTGTTTTCTAAGGCTGTGGCCACACTGGCGAAGGTGCGGGCGCTTTCGCTGGGCGGTGTTTGCAGCCAGCGGGTCAGCAGCAAGAGTCCATCTTGGTCAAGGATTTGCAGATAATCCTCGACCGCCTCAACTGTATAGGCATACTCCTCGGTAAGGCTGTAGGCTCCAGATGTCACCGGACGGTGTGGATCGGTCAAGGAGAGGACGGCCAGGTCATATGTCCTTTTATGCTCTTGGCCGACGAAAACGCGTCCCATCTGGTTGACAAGAGTGACCCGTGGATCCTGGAATAGGTCGCCCGTCCAAGCGCTGTATTCGCCCCTGATGATGTCAATGATCTGCAGATTTTCTTCCACAACCGTCACCGCCGGCGCGCCAGAAGCCAGGGCCAGTAGGACATCCTGGCCCGTTCCCGCATCCAGCACCAGCGTGCGAGCGCCTGGTCGGAGCTCGTAGGCCAGGGCCAGCGGTAAGTTGGCGGCTAACAATCGCGCCGCTTCATCGTCCGGCACCAGGCGGCTTATGGGCATCAGGCCGTCTCCATCGAGCAGCAGGCCTGCCTGAACAGGCAGGATCACCGCTGAAGTAAGGCTTAATCCTGGCATAACATGGATCACGGGACTTTCCACGACATCAATTCTGGCCGTGGCGTCGGAAACGGAAACTGTATGGCGCGAGTCGAGTGCTTGGGTCAAGGTAGACAGGGTCTTATAGGGAGACAACTGCTGTTCCAGGAATGTTGGCGCGCGCAGTAAAGCAAGTAAACCAAGAAAAAACGCGGCTGAGAGCGCGATTGTGGTCGGAGTACAGCGTGACTTTCTCAACTTCTCTTTGTCGCCGAATGTAAAAACCAGGCCGGCAAACGCACTCAGGATCGCAGCCAAGATCACGGTACCTGGCCCGCCGAACCAGGCCAGGGCCAGCAAGCTGCCCAGACTGCCAGAAGCGGATCCCATCAGATTGGCGCCATAAACACGATGCGAGCCCACACCACCTTCTTCTCCAGCGCTGATAAGCTCGCCCCCAACCAGTAAGCCGGCGAACAGAAAAGGCACAGCCGCCGCCAGAAAGTATATGGCCAAATAGAAGATTTGGCGGCTGTCCCAAGCGATGCTAAATGAATCAAAAGGAGAGGTATTGATGACCAGAAAAGCCAAAACAGTCGCAGTGGCAAAGGCGAGGCTTAACAAGGCGGGTGAAACACGGCGGCGAAAGATGCTCAACAAAGATCCACTGGCCCCGGCCCCAAGCAAAGCCAGGCTGATGGCCATGAAGGCGAAATGATAGAACTGCTGAACGGCAAAAATACGCAGCAGCGCCAGCTCGAGGAGCAGTACAGCTGCCGAAATCAAGAAGATCCCTAAAAAAGCGCTCATAGCCTTACTGTACACCCAAATACATGCCCAGTTCAAGAAGGATGGGCGTGGCGCCAAGGCACCAACCTCGTTGATTGTTGTTTATTGCTTGTTGAATATTAACTGCTGGTATTTAGCAAAAGGAAGAAAAGAATTTCACAGAGCACCACAGAGGAGACAGGAAGATTGATAGAGAAAAGTGAGCATTGGTCTTGGCTAGCGGGCAGCCCTTCGGGAGTGAGAGGCGGCCTCAGCATTTGTTTTTTGGTGCGGAGGACCTGGTTTAATCGTTACCAACGTGATCTCCGGTCGGGCCAAGAAGCGTACGCGCGGCGCGCTGAGTCCTTCCAAGCCCACTCCGCGACTGACATATAGATGGGTTCGGGATTGGCGATACGAACCCATCACATAGCGCCGGCCAAGCTGCGAACTGGTCAACAGCGCCCCAATGAGTGGCAAGCGAACCTGTCCGCCATGGGTATGCCCGCACAGGTAAAGATCAATTCCTTCTTCAACTGCCGGCGGCATCAACTCAGGAGAATGGTACAAGAGGATGGTCGGGGCGTCGTTCGGTGCCTGCTGCATTACTTGTCTCATGATCGCTGCATCGTAACGCAAATAATGGGTGCAATCGACACCCACAAGCGTAATGCGCTGGCCATCGGACATGGTAATCGTCTTCAACTCATTGCGCAGCAGGTCGATGGCCAGGTCATCGAACATGGGTGCTACGCGGTCAGGAATGTCAACCGTCGGTGTGCCCAGGGTGGCATATACGCCGAACGGTGCAGACAGTTTGGCCAAAAAGTCATGGATACGGCCGTATGTTTGCGGCTCTTGATTAAAGGAGAGGTTTACATAGTCTCCAGTAATAAGGATGAGATCTGGCTTTTCGGTCTCAACCGCCAGCAGAACATCCTCCTCCCGCCTTGACAGGTATTCAATATGCAGGTCACTGATATGCAGCAGGCGCAGCGGCTGCGCCCCTGGTGAGAGGCGGTCGTTCTGAATCTCTAGGTAGGTGGTTTGCACATGTCCTGGTTCCACCACGGCGCCTCTGTGTAAGGCCACCGTGCCCAGCAGCTGCAGCAGTACGAACAGGAGCAGGGCCCACTGCCAGCCGCTGATCAGGACAGCAAGAGCCAGGATCAGTGCTGCCAAGGTGCGCAAGATGGCTAATTGGAAAAACTGCGGCTGCCAAGCGCCAAAGGAGATTCTGAAGCGCGGGAGCATAACCAGGATGAGGATATCGCCCAGAAAGAAGAGGAGCATCATGCCGCCTACGAGCAGCGCAGCCTCAAATGAAACTCCAAAGAGCCACCAAGTGCCAGCCACCAGCGATAGTAGAAGCAAGATAGTGACGCCCGATCTGACGTTTGACCAAGCGGCTGGTTTATCGAGGAAAACCATGATGCGATGTAAGGGGCGTGCCGCCATCACATCTTCGCTGGTATCTTCCTGCGAGGCTTCTTGCCCCATGACTGTTTCTTGTTCCATCGCTTACAAATTTTCCCTTGCGGCGCTTTCCGAACCAATTATGGCAACATTCGTGTATTTTCAAAAACATTGACCCCTACTAAGTGAACGAGAGTAAGCGTTTGAAGCAAAAACGGCAGAGGTCTTACTTGTAACCCGCAGAAATCCAATCGAGCAAGACCTCTGCGGTTTATGAAGCTTCCGTTTCTTGAATTTCAAATTCGGCCGATTGCTGGTTATAATTGATCCTTACGAATAATGATAGGCTTTGTTCGTTGGCGTAGTCGACAATTCCATGGGTAATTCGCAGGGTTTTTACAATTTATGGGTCATGCCCAGCCCCACTTTCGCAAGTGTAAACTGCGGTGGGCATCCATGGTCTCGATTACAAAGATGGATTCCTGCCTGCGTAGGAATGACAGTTGGATTCCTGCCTGCGCAGGGATGACAGATCGCCAGGACTGGCTTATTGTGTAAGAGCCCTGGGAAAAAGCGGTAAAGATAAGGAAGCAATTAAGTGGCAAAAGCAGCAATGATGTTCCCCCCTGACTTTCGTTGGGGCACAGCTACCGCATCATTACAAGTGGAAGGAAACAACCGTAACAGCGACTGGTGGACCTGGGAACAGGGTGAAGGGCATATCCTCGAGGGCCATAAATCGGGCTTGGCCTGCAATTGGTGGGAAAACGCCGAGGCTGATCTCGATCTGGCGGCGGAGATGGGCACCAATGCCCACCGGCTTTCGCTGGAATGGAGCCGTATTGAACCGGAACCAAGCGTTTTTGATCGTGCCGCGTTGGATCGTTACCGGGAAATATTGCAGGCGATGATCGATCGCGGCATCGAACCCATGGTCACCCTGCACCATTTCAGCAACCCGATGTGGCTGGTCGAAAAAGGGGATTTCAACTCGGACATCATCGTCGAATATTTCCAGCGCTATACGGCGCGGGTGGTCGACAATCTCGGCGATCTAGTCAGCAAGTGGATTACGATCAACGAGCCCATCGTCTACTTCTTTTCGCGCTATATGGAGAAAGCGTATCCGCAGCCAAACCGCAGCGGCTTCTGGGCGGGAAGAGAAGCGGTCTCGAAGATGCTGCAGTGCCATGCCGTCGCTTACCACACGATCAAAGATAAGTACCCGCATGCCCAGGTTGGCGTGGCCAAAAACATACCGATCATCGAAGGCGGGCCAATCGGGAACCGCCTCGACCGCTGGTGGGCCAGGCGTATCTCGCGGATGTTCAACGACTCCTGGCTTGATGCTGTGCATGACGGCCGTGTTCGCTTTCCTTTTGGGCGGGGCAAGATCAAAAACCTGGCCGGCAGTTATGATTTTGTGGGCATCAACTATTACACGCGTTTCTACGTCAAATTCCCACCTAGAAAGGGGATCATCGAAGAAGATTGGGGGGATGAGGCGATCGTCACTGACGGCAATTATGGCGAGATCTATCCCTATGGTCTTTACCGGGCAATCAAGCAGGTTCTGCGCTACCAGAAACCAATTTATATTACCGAAAATGGTTTACCCGATATGGCGGACAAGCATCGACCGGCCTTTATCATGGATCATTTGCGCCAGATCTGGCAGGCCATTTGCTTTTGTTATCCGGTGATGGGTTATTATCATTGGAGCTTGGTCGATAATTTTGAGTGGAACGCGGGCTGGACCCAGCGCTTTGGCCTCATCGCCATGGATCCGGAGACCCAGGAAAGAAGCTGGCGGGACAGCGGACGCCTTTACAGTGAAATCTGCCACAGCTACAGCATTAACAGCGATATGGCTGAACGTTACGCGCCAGAGATGCTGCCGGTCATGTTCCCTGGCGACTCTCCGCAGAGCGTCGCCAAACGGTCCGGCTGACGGGAAAACAAGCGTGCAGGATTGTGTTATAATCAAGATTCCCAAAAGGAACAAAATTCAACATCTGGAGAGTAAGAAATGTCTGGTCATTCTAAATGGTCCACCATTAAACATAAAAAGGCAGCAACTGATGCCAAGCGCGGGAAGATATTCACGCGCATCGCTAAAGAAATAACCATTTCCGCCCGCAGTGGCGGCGGCGATCCCGAAACCAATAATGCCCTGCGTTTGTTGGTTGCTAAGGCCAAAGCGGCCAATATGCCCAAAGACAATATCGAAAAAGCGATCAAACGGGGCACGGGCGAATTGGCTGGCGGCGAACTAGTCGAAGCGGTCTATGAAGTCTACGCCCAGCATGGCATCGGTCTCTTGGTCGAGACCGTCACCGATAATCGCAACCGGGCCATCGCCGATGTGCGCCATACGGTGAGTAAGTATGGTGGCACAATGGCCGACGCCGGTTCTGTGGCCTGGCAGTTTACACGCAAGGGCTATATCGGCATCACCGACGAAGTTGATGAAGATGAGCTTTTTCTAATTGCCGCCGATGCCGGCGCTGAAGATATCCAGTTCGGCGAAGTCACAGAGATTTTCGTCGACCTGGCTGATTTCCAGGCGGTTCAACTGGCCCTAGAGGAAGCAAGGATTACCATGGATGAGGCCAATATGATCTTTGATCCCAACAATGCCATGGAACTGCCGCCAGATCAGGCACTGCAAGTTATGAACTTGATCGAGAAAATTGAAGATGTGGATGATGTGCAAAATGTCTATTCGACACTCGACGTCACCGACGAAGCGATCGCTGCCTTGGAAGCCGTCTAGCCTGCGGCTTACCCACAACATAAGCTCATGATTCTCAAGATGGGGCCGGTCGATGCGCGTATTAGGTCTTGATCCGGGCACTGCCAGCACCGGGTATGGCATTATCGACAGCCTCGACGGCCGTATGGTGCTCGTCACCTATGGTGTGATCAAAACCCCTGCCGGCGAAAGTCCATCCTCGCGCCTGCAGACCATCTATAACGAACTAAACAAACTCATCGATCGGTATCAACCAGACAGCGCCGGCGTGGAGGAGCTTTTCTTTGGCCGCAATATCACGACCGCGATCAGCGTCGGCCAGGCGCGAGGGGTCCTGCTGTTGGCGCTGGCCAATGCCAATATCCCTATCGGCGAGTATTCGCCACCGAAGATCAAGGAGTCGGTCACCGGTTATGGCAAAGCAGACAAGGCCCAGGTGCAGTTGATGATCCGCAATTTGCTGGACCTGGAGGAAACGCCCCGCCCCGATGATGCCGCCGATGGCCTGGCTGTGGCTCTGACCCATTACCAATACCAGCACTTTGCATCGTTAGCCGAATCACAATAAAGGGCTGCTTATCGCCCTGGGGCCAAGAAGGAGTTGCCCACGCCCATGATTGCCACCATACAAGGAACAATCTTACAGATAGAAGAAAGTGGTTTTATTATTGGCGTCGGCGGCATTGGGGTACGGGTCCTCACCCCACGCAACGTACTGGAAAATACGGGGGGTACCGGCCGTACGATTTTTCTGCATACGCATCTGATCGTGCGCGAGACGGAGCTAACGCTATACGGCTTTGACTCGGCGGAGGATCTGCAGTTATTTGAGCTTCTGCTGGGGGTCAACGGTGTTGGTCCAAAAGTCGCCCTATCGATCTTGGGTACATTGAGCCCGGAACTGCTGAAGAGCGCCATCATGCATGAGGATGCGGCTGTCTTGCAGCGCGTGCCCGGCATCGGCAAAAAGACGGCAGAACGGATCATGTTCCAACTACGTGACAAACTGGATCTGTCAATGGTCTCGACAGCGATGCCCCTGGTGAGTGATGTCGACGCCGATGTGATCGATGTCTTAACCGGCCTCGGTTTCAGCATCGTGGAAGCGCAATCGGCCTTGCAAAACATTCCTCGTGATGCCAGCGATATCAACGATCGAGTACAACTGGCCCTGCAATATTTGGATCAAGGATAATGACAAAAGAAATTGAAATAGAGATTTGGGAGTTCCTCGACCGGCATTTGCAAAGCATCTTCACGCAGGATGCCGAGACCTATCGCGCGACCACCAGCGACGATCTATCACTCTATGAGTGGTTTGTCACGCCCCACCGCCAGGATGGGCTGGACTTTCATTTCTTCATGATTGATAACGCCTGGGCTGGAACCAGAGGTAACTTTCGCTTCGATCTTTTGGAACCGCGGGTGCAGATATATGGGGATACGGCCGTGGTCAGCTACACCTTCATGCTAAGCAGGGCCGATGCAGAAGGCCAAATAAGCCACCGCACGCACAATGAAAGCCGCGTTTTAGTCAAGGGCACCGGCGGCTGGCAGGTCGTCCACGTGCACAAATCACCCAGTTGGAAAGCTCCTTACGCCCCGCAGGCCGGTGCTGAACATTAATATAAATAAAAAAATCGCCAATAGACCAGGTTATGTCAAACTCCCTGTTATATGCCAGAGTACCATACCGGACGGCATCAGCCATTGACCAGCGTTGCCTTCGGTGATCCACCCCCTTATTCGGCGAGCAGCTTCTGCGCCTCCTGCAGGTGAAGAGTCTCAAAACCCTCATCGGCAGGCACAAATTGGGCGGGCACAAGGCCAGCCCCTACAATAATCAAACGATAGTAGGGGTTTACCCTTGTGGTCGCCCTGGGGTTGGTCGAGTACATAATGGGCGTGCACGATTAGGGCGGGCACAAGGCCAGCCCCTACCATGGTCGGTCTGGGATTGGTTATAAACGAAATGCACGGGTACGCCGAGGGCGGGCACAAGGCCAGCCCCTACCATGGTCGGCCTGGGATTGGTTATAAACGAAATGCACGGGTACGCCGAGGGCGGGCACAAGGCCAGCCCCTACCATGGTCGGCCTGGGATTGGTTATAAACGAAATGTACGGGTACGCCGAGGGCGGGCACAAGGCCAGCCCCTACCATGGTCGGTCTGGGATTGGTTATAAACGAAATGCACGGGTACGCCGAGGGCGGGCACAAGGCCAGCCCCTACCATGGTCGGCCTGGGATTGGTTATAGACGAAATGCACGGGTACGCCGAGGGCGGGCACAAGGCCAGCCCTTACCATGGTCGCCCTGGGGTTGGCAGGCTCCTTACGGCCCAGAAACCAGCGCAGGGCAACACTGATTTTCCTGGAAACGCCGTATATCTGAGAAAATATATGACAAAAGTCACTTAACAGATAAGCTGCTTTTCGTTTATATTTGGGGGTAGATTCCGTTGAACGGGGCAGCAAATTGAGGGTCTTTGTTCGGGAGCTAACGGTCTAGGATTTTTCAAACTAGCCTTTGGCAGCCATTCCGATTCGTTCACGTTCATACTCACATTAGATTATCTGTTTGTTGGTGGTGTCCGGTTCTTGACCGCACCACTTTTGGAGGAGCTAAAATGGATGTTTATCGTATTCTTGCGCTGGATGGTGGTGGCATTCGTGGTTACTTGACCATCCTCTTATTGGAAAAACTGGAAGAAAAGCATCCTGGCTTTATCAACCAGTTCGATTTATTCGCCGGAACGTCTACGGGATCGATCATCGCTCTGGCACTCGCTTATGGAAAAACTCCCTGTGAAATTCGATCTCTGTATGAGTCAGAGGGCAAGAATATTTTCCATGATTCGCTGTTCGATAACGTCCGCGATCTCGGTTTTGCTTTTGGGGCTAAATTTGGTAACAAGAATCTGAAAAGGATCTTGACGGATTATTTTGGGGATACGAAGCTAGAAGATCTGGAATCGCAGGTCCTGGTGGCCAGCTTCGATCTCGATCACCCGCCAACAGACAGCAAACCGCGCATGTGGAAGGCTAAATTCTTCCATAATTTCCCCGGCAAAGGAAGTGATGGCTGTTTGAGCTGCGTCGACGTCGCTCTACGCAGCAGTGCCGCACCATTCTATTTCCCCAGCTACCAGGGTTTTGTCGACGGCTTTGTCGTGGCCAACAATCCCAGCATGTGCGCCCTGGCACAGGTCGTGAGGCCACCGGAAGGCAGCGAGAATGGCCAACTGCGTAAAGATGAAGGAACGGCCGTGGCCGGTGTGGATGAAATCGTCCTCTTCTCGCTGGGCACGGGCTTAAATCCGCGCTTTATCGACGATAATGAAGCAGACTGGGGCTGGATTAAATGGATGATCCAGCTTTCTCCCAAAAGGCAGTGGTACGCCTTACCGTTGGTCTTTATGATGTGGGAAGGAAGCATTGAGCTGGCCAACTTCCAGTGCCGCCAATTCTTGGGCAGCCGTTTCCATCGCCTCGATCCCATACTACCCGAGCTGCTGGACATCGACGATGTGAAGCGCATGGACATATTGAAGAAAGTTGCCTTGCAGACAGATCTTTCAAAAACTCTGGATTGGCTTGATGTCTATTTTGAAAAGGAAATCGATCTTGCGCAGGCTATTATAGATCAGAAGCGACAACCGGCATGAAAACAGCAAGGCTGCTGCGCATTATTGCCCGGATATGGAGCCTTCTGAGCATGGGCTTCATCTTGGTTATATTCATTGGCGAAGCGTTCACGGCGGACGGCCTTTGGCCGACTTCAACCGAATGGCTGGGATTAGGTCTGTTTCCAATTGGTGTTTTGCTGGGTCTGGCCGTGGCCTGGTGGCATGAAGGGATTGGCGGGGCGTTGACCCTGTTCAGCCTGGCTGGCTTCTATATCTGGAATCGACTGGATTCTGGACGTTGGCCGGGCGGCCCATTTTTTTTGCTGGTCGCCGCGCCCGGTCTGTTATTTCTCATCTACTGGCTGCTTAACCGCGCCCAACGGCCGTCTCCAGCTAATACCTCATAGCCGATGCCAGGCACTTGAACCATAAAGGTGCCTGGCACGTGATTCATGATCGCAGTTGAAAGTGAATATAATCCAGACGCTGCCAGGCACACGTGTTTCGAGCAAACAGTGTGCGCATTTGTCCGGCAATCATTTTCTACTTCCAAGGAATCACAGCTCAGCCGAGGGGCATAGGTCATTGAGTACACAGTTGGCGCAATCTGGACGGCGCGCAAAACAGGTGCGACGGCCGTGAAAGATGAGCAGGTGCGAGATTTCGATCCAGTTCTCCCTGGGCACAATGGCCATTAAATCCTTTTCCACTTTTCCCGGATCAGTCTTCGCAGTCAGACCCAGTTTCTTGGCCAGACGCTTCACATGGGTATCGACTGTGATTCCGTCGGCAATGCCATAGATCTCCCCTAAAACCACGTTGGCGGTTTTGCGGGCTACGCCATTAAGCTGCAGCAGGCTGTCCATATTATCGGGCACTTCACCCCCGTGCTCTAGGAGAATGGCCTGGCTAGATTCCTGGATGTATTTTGCTTTTTGGCGGTAGAAGCCGGTGGAGCGAACCGCCTCTTGCAGTTCTATCCGGTCAGCGGCAGCGAAATCGGCGACCGCTGGATACTGCTCAAAAAGTCCCGGCGTCACCTTATTGACGCGCTCATCGGTACACTGCGCCGAAAGAATCGTGGCCACAAGGAGCTGGTGCGGTGATTCATAGTTCAGTTCACAGTGGGCATCAGGATATGCGAGGCGCAGCCGCTCGATGATGATGTGGATAGGTGGGGCCGTATTGGCACTCATTGCTGTTCCTCACTCAGATTAGGCTATCCGCTATCGAGCAGAATAGTACCTGATTAACCAAGCGGGAGCGAACCTGGAAATTTGGCACAATGAGCATAATTGGCCATAATGGGGGTGCGGGCGTGCCACTATCCCCCACTATCGGCCCGCGAATTCAATACCACAGGTGAACAGCAGGTAATCGTGCCCGAGCACGCTACCAATTAAAGCTCAGGAGTACCGCTATATGACACTAGATTTCGGGCGCGCCATGTGCGGCAATTTGGAAATGGCCGAGAAGCAGGAATGGCTGGTTACGAACGGCATCGGTGGATATGCCTCAGGAACCGTGGCTAACTTGTTAACCCGCCGCTACCATGGCTACCTTATGGCCGCAATTCAGCCCCCTTTAGGACGCACGCTGATGCTGGCTAAATTGGATGAAACGGCCGAATATGATGGTATACAGGCTGAAAATGGCCACTACTATCCCCTCTACGTCAATCGCTGGTCCAACGGCGCGAGTCTAACAGAACCGGATGGAACCCATCATCTCAATCGCTTTCACCTGGAGGGGACAACGCCTGTTTGGACATACGCCTGCGCTGACGCCTTACTAGAGAAACGGATCTGGATGCAGCGCGGCGCCAACAGCACTTATATCCAATACCGACTCACCCGCGCCAGCGGACCCATGCTTTTGCAGTCAAAAGCATTTGTGGACTATCGAGATTACCACAGCACAACGATCATTAATGAGTGGCAACCGGAAATCATTCCCGTTGAGCGCGGCCTGCGGCTGCGGCTCTTCGATGGTGCTGTTCCCTTTTATATTTTCAGCGATCGGGCCACGATCGCGCCGCGATATGATTGGTACGAAGGGTTCCTGCTTACTCAGGAGGAATACCGCGGGCAGAATGATGTTGAAGAGGATCATATCTACGCAGCCCAAATAAGCCTCGTCCTTGAACCAGGGGATTCAATGACGGTTGTAGCTACAACTGAGGTTAACGCCAATCTCAACGGTGACAAGGCTTATGCCGAAAGGCAAGCCTATGAGCAAGAACTGCTGGCAATCGCTGAGAATTCTGGCATTTCTGTGCAATCCCCGCCGCTCAAGCAACTTGTTCTGTCTGCCGATCAATTCATCGTCGAACGGCCGACGCCTAAAGATCCGGATGGCCATTCAATCATCGCTGGGTATCATTGGTTTAGCGACTGGGGGCGAGATACGATGATCGCCTTACCGGGCTTAACGCTCACTACGGGCCGCCCTGATATCGCGTCCAGCATATTGCGCACATTCGCCCAGTATGTGGATCAAGGCATGCTGCCTAACCGCTTCCCCGACGAGAGTGAAGTGCCGGAATATAATACGGTTGACGCCACATTCTGGTATTTCGAGGCGATCCAACAGTATTTCACAGCCACCAAGGATAGGGGCCTGCTAAAGGAACTCTTCCCTGTTTTGGACAATATCATCGACTGGCACCAGCGAGGCACAAGATATCAGATCCACCTGGACAAAAGTGACGGGCTAATCTATGCCGGGGAAGTGGGCGTGCAGCTAACCTGGATGGATGCCAAAGTTAATGACTGGGTCGTCACACCGCGCATCGGCAAAGCGGTAGAGATCAATGCTCTTTGGTACAACGCCCTATGCATTATGGCTGACTTTGCCCGTCAATTGGGCAAAGAGACAACCCTTTACGACAGCCTGGCCAGTGATGCCCGAGCAGGCTTTGCCCGGTTTTGGAGTGCGGAGATGGGCTACTGCTACGATGTGCTGGATACGCCCAGCGGGGAAGATGATCTGAGCTTACGTCCCAATCAGTTACTTGCCGTTTCTCTCAGCTACAGCCCCTTGGATACTCAGCAGCAGCGCGGGATTGTCGACGCATGTTCGCGCAACCTGCTCACCGCTCACGGCCTGCGCAGCCTCTCAGCGGAAGACCCGCAGTATATTGGAGCCTATGGAGGCGATCAGGTAAAACGGGACGGCGCTTACCATCAGGGCACCGTTTGGGGTTGGCTCATCGGACCATACGTATGTGCGCATTTAAAAGTTTATCAGGACGCACAAGAAGCTCAATCCTTTTTAAGCTCCCTGCTGCAGCATCTGGCTATTCACGGCGTGGGCAGCATCAGTGAGATATTTGACGGTGATCCGCCCTTTAACCCGCGCGGCTGCATTGCCCAAGCATGGAGCGTGGCCGAGGTTTTAAGGGCATGGCAGTTAAGCGAGCAATAAACTAGGAGGAGCAAGGGAGCCGTCATATAATTTGGTGAAACATGGTTGGGTAAGGGAGAGCTTACTCATCACGTCATTTAGATGGTGGTGATTGCCGGAAAACCGAAAAGCTGCCTAACTTAGCCCCTTGACCTTCAACAAAAAGATAGCGATCTTTAATGCAGACAGTTTATACTGCTTCTCCAGGAGATTTCAGAAATGACAAAAGCACATGAATTATTAAATGTAGGCCAGTCCATTTGGTACGATAATATCCAGCGCGGCCTTATTGCCGAAGGTGGTCTGCAAGCGCTAATTGACGAAGGAGTCGTTGGCGTCACATCCAATCCGTCAATCTTCGCCAATGCTATTGCCGGAAGCCATGAATATGATGAAGCGATTGAAGCTTTGGTCGCCGAAGGCAAGAACGCGGAGCAAATCTACGAGGCGTTGGCCATTGAAGATATTAAGAACGCCGCCGACCTACTCTACCCGGTTTACGAGGAGAGCAAAGGGCAGGATGGTTATGTCAGCCTGGAAGTGGACCCGACTTTGGCCAACGATACAGGGGCAACTGTCGCTGCCGCGCGCCGCTTGCACGCGGAGCTTGGACGGCCAAATGTGATGATCAAAGTTCCCGCTACCCCGGCGGGTGTGCCCGCAATTGCCACTTTGATTGGGGATGGGATCAATATCAACGTCACACTCCTTTTCGCCAATGAGAACTACGCCGATGTCGCCCGCGCTTATGTCTCTGGCTTGGAGCAGCTTGCTGCCCAGGGCGGCGATCTTAGCCGAGTCGCTTCCGTGGCCTCTTTCTTTGTGAGCCGCGTGGACGGCATCGTGGATAGCGCTTTGAAAGCAATCAATAATGGCGATTTGCAGGGAAAAATCGCCATCTACAACGCCAAAATCGCCTATACCATCTATGAGGACATATTCAGCGGCGAGCGCTGGCAGGCGCTACAGGATCAGGGGGCAAGGCCCCAGCGCCTGCTGTGGGCCAGCACAAGCACCAAGAATCCGGCCTACCCTGACACCATGTATGTCGACGAACTGATTGGCCCCAATACAGTCAACACGATCCCGCCGGCAACGCTGGACGCCTTCCAGGATCATGGAACAGTCGCTGTGACGCTGACCGTCGGTGTAGACGAGGCACGGGCGCAGGTAGCCCGGTTGGCAGCGTTGGGCATTGACTTGGATGGAATGACTCAGAAACTGCAAGATGATGGCGTGGCCTCATTCGCCAAAGCTTTTGGCTCGCTGATGGAAAGCGTAGCCAATAAAAGGCGGCAGCTTCTCGCCAGACAAATGCGTATGGCCGCTCAATATGGCCCCTATGAAGATACCGTGCGGAAAGCGCAGGCCCAATTGGCCGAAGATAAGATCATCGAGCGCATCTGGGAACATGACCATACGGTTTGGAAACCAGAGCCAACGGAAATCAGCAACCGCCTGGGCTGGCTGCGTATCGCTGAAGCCATGGAGGGCAGTCAAGACACATTGCAGCAGTTGGTGGGTGAGGTTCAGGCCGATGGTTATAGGCAGGCGGTCCTTCTGGGCATGGGCGGTTCCAGCCTGGCGCCAGAAGTCTTTCGCAAGACATTCGGCGTCGCCAGCGGGTATTTAGATTTGCTGGTCTTGGACAGCACCGACCCGGGAGCTGTCTTGGCCGTAGATGAGCAGTTGGATCTTGGTAAGACGCTTTTCATCGTGGCTACTAAGTCGGGTGGTACGGCAGAAACGCTCTCTTTCTTCAAATATTTCTACAATCGTGTCGCTGCTGAATTGGGATCGGAAAACGCAGGCCAGCATTTTGCAGCCATCACGGATCCGGGCAGTAAATTGGTCGATATCGCCAAAAAATATGATTTCCGTTCTATATTCCTCAACGATCCCAATATTGGGGGTCGCTATTCGGCTCTCTCCTATTTTGGGCTCGTGGCGGCTGCACTGGTCGGCGTTGATATCGCCCGTCTCCTTGACCGGGCTTTGATCGCCGCCTGTATTTGTGGAGCGGATGCCTGCGGCCCGGCAGCGAATAATATCGCGGCCAACGTTGGGGCGGCAATGGGCGCCCTGGCCCAAGCGGGGCGGGACAAGCTCACTGTGATCAGCTCTCCGCAGTTGGCCAGCTTCGGTGATTGGGTTGAACAGCTGATCGCTGAGAGCACCGGCAAAGAAGGGCAAGGTATTTTGCCCGTGGTCGGTGAGGCGGTTGGCGCAGCGGAAGTATACGGGGCGGATCGTTTTTTCGTCTATCTACGCCTCGACGGAGATGAGACTTACGATTCTAAGGTCCGGGCTTTGCAAAATGAAGGCCACCCCATTCTAGCCCTGGCTTTGAAGGACAGTTATGACCTAGGCGCTCAATTCTTGATCTGGGAAATGGCCACGGCCGTGGCTGGAAACATTCTCAATATCCAGCCTTTCGACCAACCTGATGTCGAGGCGGCGAAGATCCAGGCTCGGAAAATGATCACCTCTTACCAGGAAAGTGGTTTTTTGCCTACTGGTGAAACCGTCATGGCATCGAGGGCCACTCTTCGCCAGTTCCTAGCCCAGGCACGCCCAGGGGATTACATCGCGATTCAGGCTTATGTACAGCCGACTGCGGCCACAGATGCCGCTTTAGAAGCACTGCGCCTACATTTACGCAATGAGACCCAACTGGCCGTAACCGTGGGTTACGGACCGCGATTCTTACATTCAACCGGCCAACTGCACAAAGGAGATGCTGGAAACGGACTTTTTGTGCAGATCACGGCTGATATGGCGCAAGATGTGGGGATACCTGACGAAGCGGGCCAGCCGGAATCCAGTATCTCTTTCGGCGTGCTAAAAACTGCCCAGGCTCTAGGTGATGGCGCTGCCTTACAACAGGCTGGCCGGCGGGTGATTCATTTCCACCTGGGCCAAGATGCTGCGGCCGGCATTCTTGCAGTCATGTAGATTATTTGGGGGCTGTCACTTTTTGACTGCGGCAGCGCCCAAGAAAAAATCAAAGCTATGCGTGACCATATAGATAGTTTAAAGAAAATTGCCGCGGCTGCGGCGGTGGATGAAATCGAGTCGGGCATGATCGTTGGCCTGGGATCGGGCAGCACGGCGACCCTCATGGTTGCCGAGTTAGGCCGGCGCCTGCACATTGGCCAACTAACTGACATCATTGCCGTTCCTACCTCAGAAAAAACGGCCGCACAAGCACGTGCTCTCAACATACCCCTGGCCACCCTAGCCGAGCAGCCAGACATCGATCTGACGATTGATGGCGCTGATGAAATCGATCCCCAGATTGACTTGATCAAAGGCTTGGGCGGATCACTGCTGCGCGAAAAAATCGTCGCAGCCTCCTCAGCGCGCCTGATCATCATTGCCGACCAGCGCAAAATTGTGCAGAAGCTTGGTTCCCAATGTCCGCTGCCCGTCGAGGTCATTCCCTTCGCCGAACAACCTGTGACGGATTTCTTACGGTCGCTTGGTGCCCAACCCGTGGTGCGCCAAACCGAGGGCAAGGTCTTCATCACCGACGAAGGCAATATCACCTTGGACTGCCATTTCCAGCAGATGCCGGATGCCTACCCCCTGGCGCAGCAAGTTCTTTCCCGCCCCGGGGTGGTCGATCATGGCTTCTTCCTAAACATGGCCAGCATGGCGATCGTGGCCACGGACAGCGGCGTCAAGAAATTGATTCGCGGTTAGCCTATCGATCAATTCAACCGCCTGGCAGCCTTACGGTTTCGCCTAATGTTTCCATTGTCTGGAAATTATATACGCCCGTCTGTAGGAACAGTCCATTCTCCTGGCCGGGGAACTCATGCCGCTGCAGCAGCCAGTCACCTTCTTGCCATTGATCGCTGCTAAATCCAAGACTGTCGGCAACTTGTGGGAGACCAGCCTCTGTTGAATACAGATGTGCCTGTATTGAGAGCGGTTCCTCTGCTTGCGCTGTGACCTGCCATTGTGTCAACCAATGATCGCCGATGACCTGATAACCGGCCAACGCCACGGTATCATTCATAGCGTAGGGAAGCACGACATCATCCCCTGCCTCCGTCTGCGCGCTCAGACTCCACTCCCCCACTGGAAGCAAGCCGGCGTTCCCGGGCCAATAATAGACATCAAATGATGATGTGCCGGCCGCAGCGTCATGCCGGTAGACTAACTGAAGGGCTTCGTTTGCCAACATTTCCTGAAACCACCACTTGTCAGACTGGGGCAGGATAAACCAGCCTGGCTGGCCATCATTGGCCATGACCAGCGACTGCCGGCAGTCGAAAAATAGCTGCCGTAAGTCGTCTTGTCCAAGCAAAGTCTGCGCTTCCTCTACAGTTAACAGGGGCGTAGGATCAATGCATTGAGCTATCCATTCCCCTTGCGCCTGCTCCTCAATATCATAAACCTGGATCGATCCACCCAAATGGTACACAGGCTTCTGGCGCCTGAACCAATCAAACAAGTCCGCATCGGGAATCAATCCTTGCAGGTGGTTCACACTGATTGCATATCGTCCCGGAGGCGGATTGGCGGCGGCAAATGTCGTCCAGGCATCCTCTAATTCGATTTGAGCTACTTGTGGCAATCCATAGTAAGCGGGATCACTTACGCCATTATAGGAGACTAACCATTCCTGCTCGCCGGCGGTCACTGTTTCCACCAACAGCTTAAGATCCTGGCCCCAATCCAGGTTGGAATCACCTAAATAGCGATAGCCCTGCGCCGTTCCGCCCACTGCGGGGTTGAAATAGGCCAGATGGTGTGGATGCTGCCATATGGCGCCAATCAAGGCCCAGGCCAAACCCACGGCGAGTAAGATACGCGTGCTGCGCCGGCGGCGAAGCCAGAGCACAGCCGCTGTTCCATAAACCAACAAGAAAGGCAAAGCAGGCAGGATATGGCGGTAGCCAATGTTGAGCTTGCTGACGATCGCTGCGGCAAAAAGGGCCCCAACGGGTATGAGCAAGAAAAGAGCAGTGCGCCATAACTGCCGGCGTCGAATGATAACCACAGTGGCCATGAGCAGAAGCAGAAGGGTTACAAGCGGCGTCTTTATCAGAAATGTGACCGGGAAGTAGAACCACCAGCCGCGCTTCGACAGATCGCCCCAGAAATAGGATTGGTGACCGGAGCCCACATGATCAAGTACCGACTGCCAGCTTTCTAAATATGAGGGACCCGGCACAGCAAACGCCCAATTGGCAAAGGGACCAACCTCAAAACCATAGATGAACCATACGACTAGTACGGCCACGGGCAGCAGCCCCAACCAGGTCCAGACGAGTCGCCAGAAATCTCGTCCGCGGCCTATATATAACAGGGCCTGTAAGAATAAAACTGGCAGCAGTAAGATGGCGGTGAGTTTTGTGGCCAGGGCTAAGCCGAGAAAAGCAGCCGCCAGCAGCCACCATCCAATCTGCCTGCCCCGCCAATATCGCCACCAAGCATAGACGGCCGCAAAATAGGTAACGGCCGTGGGCAGATCGGTCGTGGCCAGGGCGGCATGGGCGATCAGATTTGGAGAAGTGGCGAATAAGATCATGGCCAAGAGCATGGCGACCTTTCCTTGCCATGAGAGCGCCCAACTACCGATCACCGCCCCTAAGAGTACACCCAACATCACAATGGGCAGCCGGGTCAGCAGCAGCGTTCGCTCAACATTGATGCCGGAATCCCATAATAACTGCGCAGCAACCTGCAGCCTGTCGCCCGTCTGCCACTGCGAGAGCTGGCGAACTTCTGGAAGCTGTGCATCAGTAAAGAGCAGCGATCCGATCAAACGGTGGCTGAACGGCGTATGCCCCAATTGAAAGCGCAGATCCCCCGTTTGGCTTAGGGTCACGGCGCGCACAATATGCGCCGGTTCATCTGAA
This sequence comes from uncultured Chloroflexia bacterium, assembly GCA_963807975.1. GTDB lineage: Bacteria > Chloroflexota > Anaerolineae > Promineifilales > Promineifilaceae > JAACFF01. The sequence continues at coordinate 1,461,452 of CAWEDV010000001.1, forward strand.
GTTGCCGTCTTGGACAAGGCCGTCGTCAGGGCCAGGTAAAAGAAGAGCAGCAAGCAGAAAACGGCAACCAGTCGAACAAGGAGACGCTGTCCATCCATATCGATTGCAGGCATAACTCTCGAATTATAACTTTCTCCGCCCAGTAGCTCAATTTAGCTTTACCAACGGCTCTCCCCTGGTCCCTTCTAAACGAAAGCTGAACAAGAAATCCAATCACTGGTACTTTGGCCAGGCTGAAGATAACATTATGCAGTTGTCAATCAGGTGGTTCTGGGCAAAATTGAACGGTGTCACCCTTTTTTTCATTACAATTTAGCAAGGAGTTCTCAGTGAAACAGCAAATGAACAAAATAACGTGGCTGCTGGCAGCCTCGTTGCTCCTCATGGTCGCGGTTGCCTGTGGTCCAGCCACGCCAACCCCGCCCGAGGGCCAAGACGGTGAAATGAGCGAAGATGAATCCGCGGTTGATGATGGATCTGCCGCTGAATCTTCGGACCTATTTGATGCCGAACTACCGACCCCAGTGCCACTCGAAGAAGTCGAACTGGAAGGAGCCACGGTTACTGAAAGCGGTCTCCAATACCTGGAGGAGGTCGCCGGTGATGGACCAGCGCCGCAGGAAGGGGATATTGTCACGCTGCACTTCATCGGTACCCTCTCCGATGGAACCGTATTCGGCGACACCTACAGCTCTGACCAGCCCGTCGTCGTTGTATTCGGCCGTGAGCAGCTGCTGCCCGGTTGGGAAGAAGGCGTGGGCTTAATGCGTGAAGGGGGCAAGGCCCAAATTGTCATTCCCCCGGAACTTGGCTTTGGCGAACAGCCGGTAGCGGCAATTCCGCCCAATTCCCAGCTAATCATGGACCTGGAGTTAATTTCGGTAGAAGCACCGCCCGAACCGTTCGCCGTAGATGAAGATGATCTGGAAACTACAGACAGTGGATTAATGTACTACGACATCAGCGAAGGTGATGGCGAAATACCCGAAGAAGGCAGCACCGTCACCGCCGAGTTCACTATTTGGGTTCGCGAGGAGGATGGTGATCGCTATATTGTCTCCTCAGCAGACAGCCAGCCCATTAGCTTTATCATAGGCGATATGAATGTCGTTTTCCCGGGCTGGGATGAAGGTGTCAGCGGTATGATGCCTGGCGGTGAGCGACTTCTCGTCATTCCGGCAGACCTGGCCTTGGGCGAACAAGGTGGTGGAGATATTCCTCCGAATGCAACCTTAGTGATGGAGGTTGAACTGCTTGAGGTTGTTCCACCCCCCGAACCGATCGCTATGGAAGAGGTTGATCCGGGAGACTATGAGGAAACGGACAGCGGACTGCAGTACTTCGACGTCGTTGTCGGCGATGGAGTTTCTCCTGAAGATGGCCAGATTGTGGTCGTACACTACACTGGTTGGTTAGAGGATGGTACTCAATTCGACAGTTCTGTTGAACGCGGCCAACCCTTCACCTTCCCCATTGGCCAAGGTGGCGTCATCGCTGGCTGGGATGAGGGTGTCGCAACGATGAAAGTTGGCGGTAAGCGCCAGTTGGTTATTCCGTCCGACCTCGCTTATGGTGACGGCGGCTCCGGCCCCATTCCTCCTGGTGCGACGCTTATTTTTGATGTGGAACTGCTCGAAATCGCCGAGTAACCTCCAAGCCGCCGAGAAGAAATGAGATAAAACAACCGGGATCATCAACCTGGTTTCATAATAAAAGCCCTCGTGATAGCGAGGGCTTTTTCTTTTCCAATTGTTGGCAACACCAAAGAGAGCGATATTAATTTGGCATGTGAATGGAGACTGCAGGAGTACGCTCTGCAATCTCCATCCTTTTGCGGATTACTGCGCTACCGCGGGCGCCGCATAAGGTGTAGCCACGGCTGCACCAAAGGTCAGAGGACCGCTGGCGGTGGTCAGGGTCAACGTCGAACCATTGATTGTGTAGCTGCTCGCGGTCTGCAAGGCGGATAAGTAGCCCTGCTCTTGGGCCATGATCTCCTCAGAACAGAGGGCCTGTGAACTACCAATAGGGCCGACCGTAATACTGTTCGTATTGCCGGCAGCGTAGGTCGTTGTGTAGGTCGCGTTGTATTGGTTACAACCCGCGAATCCAGACAGATTCCCATTGCCAAAGTCAACGGTGATAGACGTACCGGGAATTGTATTGCCTAAGATCCAGTGCGAACCTACCAGGGAGGCGTTGATCGTGATCGCCATGCTGGCGCTGTCGCTCAAGCCACCGGCATCAGCCACCATTACGGCCGGATAGTAGGTACCCGGCTGCGAGTAGATGGTCGTGAAGCTGCTCTCGGCCACGGGCCCGCTGTTGTTGCCATCACCAGACTGCCATTGGTATTGGGTGATAGCTGCTGTTCCTTGTTGTGAATTGGCGGCACTGAAGGTGATTGGTTCGCCGACAAAGGCCATGGAAGGTCCTTCTATGACGGCGGTTGGCGGCACAACCTCAACCACGGGCGTTATTTGGATCGCCTGCGTCGTTGTACTGCTCTGTCCAAAGCTGTCAACAACTGTCAAGGTAACTGTATAGGATCCTGCTGTGTTATAGGTATATTGAACGGTTGGGCCGGATAAGCGGGCGCCATCACCCATATCCCAATCAAAGCGCACAATGGGTGATGCACCGGCTGTGGATTGGGAACCGTCGTAGGCGAGCTGTTGACCCGTTTCAGCCAGGGTTGATCCCACGATGACGGCCGTTGGTCCTTGCGGCGCTTCTGGAGCAATGGCTGAGAAATTAATTGTCAGCCCATCCACGGTCAGAATCTGCATCTGGTTGCCATTAACGGAGTAATTGGTTGCTGCCGGCAATAACCGCAGGTAGGTCTCTTCTTGTTTGGTCAATGCATCGCTGGCACAGGCGGCCTTCGTCGTCGAGATGTCGCTGATGGCCATTGAGTTGCCTTGCTCGACTTTATAAGCGCCGTTGAAATCATTGCAGCCAGTGGCACCGCTGACGGTTTTACCGTCCGTGGCAAAGAATGCCGTCGGATTGCTTCCCGGGATCGCGGTGAATGATCCATAGGAGATCATATACCAGGTTTTATTCTGCAGCTCATGGGCCTGGTCCAGAACTGGCTCGCTGTTATAAGTCAGAATGCCCTTGCCTGTAAAGATCAGCAGCTGGTCGCCGGCCCGATCGTAACCGTATGCGGATCCCAGCCAATCAAAGTAGGTGCCTTCCTGATCCATCAGAGGCGCGGCACAGGCCTTGGCTGTGGTGGCTATCGGCCCCATGGCGAAGTTCTCACCAAGCGGGGCATTGTAGGCATTGCAGCCGCCGGAACCACTCATTTGGCCTGTGATGCCGTCATCATTGATGTCAAAACCAGCGGTCACTTCGCTGCCGGACAAGGTCGGAATCTGCCCAATCGCGGCTAGGTACCAGAAGGTGTTGTCTAACGGCGTCAGATCGAGCGCTCCTTCCTCTATTTCCGGCTGCGAACCAACAAAATTCAAAACCTGCTCCGATCCGGGTTCACCATATGGGAGCTGCAAGGTATTGCCCACGATGCGATAGGTCGTCGCTGAGTTCAAGCCGAGGAAGTATTGTTGTTCAACTTCGAAATTGCCCTGACCCCACGGGCAGTCTTCATAGTTCGTTTTCGACGGAAGATTAATCTTGATGTTGGCTAAATCGGCCGTAAAGGTGGCATTGTAATCATTGCAGCCTGTTTCTCCGGTAACCGTGCCCGAGGGCAGCACTGGTAACCGGTTAAACTGCGCCGTGAAATTGGCCCCTTCTGGCGGTGCCTGGGGATCATTGATGCTACCCCAGGATGTCAGGGTCCACAGGGTGCCCACCAGCGGCTCGCGGTCGGCACTGAAGATCACTTCTCCCTCCGGCGCATGCAGAACCAGTGCATCACCCAGGATTTCGTATGTCTCAGCCGTTTCGAAGGTGCTTAAGTAGGCGCGTTCCAGCTCTGCTAATGCCTCATCCGGGCAGGCCATCATGGTCATGGCCATGGGGCTGTTAATGTCGATATGATTTGTCGCTGGATTGGTGCTGATGTCGTTGTTCAGCTCATAGCCGGTGTTGTAATTGTTGCAGCCGGCATTGCCGCCGACGACCCCACGTCCAGCTTCTGCACCTGGGGTAAATAGGGTCGTGATTTCGACCCACTCAGACACTGCCTGTCCATTGATGGAAACAGCCTGCCACAAGATATTCTCCAAAGGCAGATTTAATGAAGTGTAATTCAGCACACCGCCATCATAGGCTATCTGCATATTGGGTCCGATGATTTGATAGGTTTGCGCCGACTCCAGGGCCGCCAGATAGGCGGTCTCCTGTTCGGCACCAATGGGACACATCATCATCGTCCCCGCGATGGCTCCGAAACTAATTATTTCGCCGTCTAGCATGTAGTTCGTCGAGTAGCTGTTGCAGGTCGCATTGCCACCCGCGCTGCCGCTGATGTCTGTTTGCGGCTCAAATTCAATAGTGATTGCTGTGCCCTCTTCCAGTTCCGCTGGTTCGTCCAGATCGCCGAAAGAGACCAGGCGCCAAATTAGGCCGGTTAAAGGCGTTTGGCCAGCGGCATAGACCAGCTTTTCCTCGAAACCGCTGCCCGAATCATAGGCGAGCTCCAGATGCCCTTCCTCGGTTAAGTTCCAATTGGTAACGGTTTCCATTGCCGTTAGGTAGGCTGTTTCGGCTTCCAACCCTTCCGGACAGGCCATCATGGTCACGCCAATAGGGCCGTTGATGGTCAATCCACCATCGTCAGTGGATTCGTAGGTGGTGAAGTAATTATTGCAGCCACCGCTGCCGTTCAACTGCCCGTCGACGCTGCTAAAAGTAGCCGTGATCACGATGCCTTCTTCTACAACGGTGGGGTTTAAGGCATCGCCATAGCCGACCAATACCCAAGCCCTGTCAGCCACTTCGCCCCAGCGATAAATGGGCTGGCTGATTTCTGGCTGTTCGGCCAGGGATTCTTCCGCTTCTGGTTCTCCGGCCTCGGTTTCGGCCGTGTCGCCAGCTCCAGTTTCGGCTGCCGGCTCTTCTGCTGCTGGGGCTTCGTCCACTGGAGCCTCTTGCGCTGGGGCGGGCTGCCCCGCTTCTTCAGGGGCGGATACATCCGGTTGGCCCTGGTCGCTGCACCCGGCGACGAGCAGGATCAACAAGAGTAATAGCCCAATGATAGTTAACTGTCGATATCTAGTTTCCAACATTTTTTCTTCTTCATTGATTTTATACTGTACGTTCTTTATGAGAACGTTCAATTTGCCAAATTGGTTCCCGATTCTTCACAGATTTTCCCACAGAGCTCAAAATTTGCGCGTAAAATGATCGGGAATACAGAGATAGAGTTATAGTGACCTAAGATGCAGCCAAGATTTTTTTAGCAAGAACCGTTGGATCCGTCCCTTACAATTACTCTACACTGCTGCACCTTTTTTGTGAACACTTTGTCATTGACGAGTGTGCGGTAGAGGATGGGCGGCGCCGTCGGGATGAAAGTATTAGGTTGATATGCAGGGCTGCTCCCAACCGCATCGCCCCTGCCGAAAAACTGATAAAACAGAACACGCAGTAGGATAGTCCACGCTGGCGATACGCCGGCGGTCTTAAGACCGGCCACGTCAGGAGAAACGTATTACCGGTATTCTTATGCACAGTGCATCAACAAAAATGATGCACGCCCTGTCTAGCATTAGTGCTTGATTCTACTGTTATTTTGTGGCATGATGCTCATACAGATGCTTATAGAAAATGGGGCAGCGAGATGGCCGTATGGCGCACGTTTTTCGCTGTATTAGCTGGTCAGGCAAGGTGTGAGCAGACAAGGGAGTTTGATCATGGTGGAGTCAAGAAAACAGCTTGGCAAAGTCGGCTTTGATGTGGAAACGGGAACGTATTGGGGCGAAGTTCTGCATTTGTGCGGCAGCGTGACCTTTCACGCGGAGAGTGTGGATGAGTTGAGACAACTGCTGCGAGGATCTATCCCTGAAGGGCAAGGAGAACCAACGCAAACGGTTGTTCATCCTACCGAACTGCGGTTCGAAGGCGTCGTACTCGACCTTAGTCCCACGCTGTATTACAAGCTCAACCAGCAAGCTTTGTTGTATGGAAAGAATCTGAAGCAATATATTGTCGATGTACTTAAAGAGGTAGTCGACCAAACTCAACGACCAGAACCTATCTAGAAAATCAATTATGAAGAAACGTGCCCTCATTTTACTGCTGGCCCTCACCGCTTGGGCGGCATACACCTTCCGGCGCCATATCCTCGCCCGTTTGCTAAAGCTTCCGCCGCCCGATTTCGCTGTCGACGTTGATCGGGGCATCCCAGTGACTATGCCCGATGGTGTGCGCTTGTATACAGACCACTACTATCCCAATGGAGAAGGCCCATTCCCGACCATTCTTATCCGTACGCCATACGGCCGTGGACAAGAAGCAGCTTTATTCGGCGGCTACCCGCTAAGCGAAATGCCGGCGCAGCGCTTTGCCGAGAGAGGCTACCACGTCATTCTGCAGGGCGCGCGGGGCTGCTTAGACTCTGAGGGCACCTTCAGCTCCCATGTCAACGAAGCTGCTGATGGACAGGCCACGGTACGTTGGATAGAAGAGCAGCCGTGGTTCAACGGCGTACTGGGCACCTGGGGGCCTAGTTATCTCGGCTATATGCAGTGGGCCATTGCCGCGGGTAATCTTGACTCGCTCAAGGCCATGGTGCCGATTGTCACCAGTGCTGAGAACTTCACGGTCACCCACCCTGATGGCGCCTTCGGCCTGGAAACACGCCTGCGTTGGGCCCAGGGCATGTACGTCATGAATAAGTTGCACGGCCGTCCGCTCAAAGAGACCTTTATAAATAGGTTCTTCGGTGATCAAGAGGACAGGCTGCAAGAGGCTTTCGATACATCCCCTTTGCGGTTGGTGGATGAAGCCGCCGTGGGCGAACCCATGGCCATTTTCCGCGACATTCTCAACCATACTGAGGAGGCTGATCCTTTTTGGATCGCTCGCGATCACAGCCAGGCTGTCTCCACCGTTACCGCCGCTGTGCATTTAATTGGCGGCTGGTACGATTACTATTTGAGGGGCATCATTCGTGACTACACGGCGCTCAAGGCGGTTGGCCAATCACCGTACTTAACCATAGGTCCCTGGAATCATGCCAATCCTGGAGGCATGATGACCGGATTACGCGAGGGCATTACCTGGTTTGACAGCCAGCTAAAAGGGGCCGACAGCGGCCTGCGCAGCAAACCGGTGCGTCTTTTTATCATGGGCATGGAGGAGTGGCGCGAATTTGAGGAGTTCCCACCACCAGGCGAGGAAACCTACTATTATCTGCAGTCAGATTCCAAATTGACAGAGGATCCCCCAGCAGCAGATTCGCTACCGGACACCTACCGGTATGATCCAGAAGATCCAACGCCATCTATTGGGGGCGCGATTTTGGGAAGTGAAAACGCTGGCGCCCAGGACAATCGTGAATTGGAAGCGCGCTCTGATGTATTGATCTATAGCTCCGAACCGTTGGATCAAGCAGTGCAGATCATTGGCCCGGTAACTCTGGATCTCTACGTTCAATCCTCGCTGGAGCATACTGATTTCTTTGGCCGGTTGTGTGATGTGAATGAAGAGGGTATTTCGACGAATATCTGTGATGGTCTCATGCGGGTCGCTCCCTGGCGAGGAGATCGGCAGGATGACGGCACACTGTACCTAAAGATAGAATTTTGGCCGACGGCCTATTATTTCCAGTCCGGGCATCGCCTGCGATTGCAGGTTTCTAGTGGCGCGCACCCCCGTTGGAGCCGCAATCTTGGTCTAGGGGATGACCTGGCCAACGGCAAGGTTTCGGCCGTCGCCGAGCAGACTATTTATCACGACGATGCTCATCCTTCCGTCTTAACACTCCGTGTTGTCAACAGCGCATAGGAATTGTCAGTTAATGGAACGCGGACGAGTATCGTGACAAGTAGTTCATCCGTACTCGCCGGTTATCGTCCGCGTTCGCCTATTTGATCACTCTTGCGTCCCCTCAGCGCTCAGCATCTGCTTCAACAGCTCCTGCCCTTTGGGCATCAATGTAACGCGCGTAGCTCCCTCTAGGATTTTTTCTATCTCCAAGATTTCAAACATGGCGGCCGCTACCTCGGCGTTGACGCTCAACTTCCGCAGAGCTTCACCTACGATCTTAGGCCGCATCGCTTCTGCTCGCGCAAACTCCACCGCCGCTTCTCGTTCCGCCGAACTGGTGATAATGCTGACCCGGTTGGCGCCATCCTGGCGAATGGCTGACGTAACCTGCCGCAGACGGTTCACCACCTTTTCTTCAATCTGATGGATCATTTGCGTATCCCGGAAATGCACTTTACGGATATAGACAGAACCCAGCTTATAACCCCAGGCCTCCGATTTGGGTGAAACTTCTGAGCGCACGGCGCGGCTCATCGTATGGCGTGTACCCAACATATCAGCCAGCGGCATATTGCTCAAGGTACGTACAGAAGAGCTGCTAACATTGGCTGCCAACGATCCGCGCGGGTCGGTATTTTCGAAAAGATAGGCGACCGGATTGCTGATTTTCATTTCATACCAAACGCCAATACCCATTGGAGCCCCTTCCTCGGAGTTTATGGGAAGGCTGCGGAGGTATCTTTGATCAAGACGAATGTCGAGCACATGCCGTTCACCGATCCAGTTGATGATGAGCGCCGAGAGACCAATTTTCAACCAGAGAAAATGCAAACCTGATTCCTCGATTACACCCACTACTTTGCCAAAGAGGACGTAAACGTGGCATGTACCTTCCTCGACAATGGCATAGAGACCAAACTGGCGCAGCAGCCAACGGATGATCGGCTCAAGGATCAGGAAGAGGATAAAAGAGACAAAGATGGTGATCAGAAAAGTTAGAAAACCGCTCATCTCTGCACCTCCAGGATCACATTCTGTGCATTCTTGTAAAGATCAAGCTTCACATTGCGCAGATAGGCTTGCAAAACTTCTGGCCCAGCCTCTTGCAGCTGCCGCAGCTGGTCGGCCAGGGAGAGCAGCGGTTCCACCTCGGCCTGCGCCCGCAAGGTCTCAATTTCTACCGCCCGTTTCGACTGCACAATGGTTTGGTCCGCTTCCGCCTTGGCCAGGCTGATTTCCGATGAAACGACATTGTGTGCGGTGTTGATTGCCGCCAATGCAGATTCAACGTCGGGCGGTGGGTCGATACCTGTGATCAATGAAGCATCCAATTTAATACCGTAACGAGCTTCAGCAGACTCACATTCGTACTCCATATGATCGTTGATCTCGTTTAAATTCTTGCGTAGATCATTGATGGAAACGCCCAAAAGCAGTTCCGCATCAAGCTCTTCATCATCGATGAGACTCATTGGCGATTCAAAGCTGGCGATGCGTTCACGCAGGATAGAAATGAAGTAGCCCATCACATGAACTACCGGAGTTTTTACCCCGAAGAGATAGGCATAAAGGTTGCGCTCGCTGGGCCGGTAGCGGATTTGCCCGCTCAAACCAATATTGAGCTGATCCTTGGTCACTGCATCTAAGACAGTGCCATTGTGATTGGCACTGGGAGTTTCCAAATCGAGGGCCATGTTCATCGTTTGCGTGGCAATGGTCACTTTATGGATTTGTTCCCAGGGCCAGCGATAGTATGGCCCACCGGGCTGGATGATGCGCACCAGCGGATAGCTGTAACGTTCCCTATCTTTCTTGTTTAGCGCATCAGATACAGGATCCTCCAGCGTGGTGTTATCCCCTAATCTTGTGGCCCGTCCGAAACGGGTCTTGACCGCGCGTTCATCCTGATTGACGGTATAAAACCCGCCTAGAACGTATCGAACAAAAAACCAGACCAGAAATCCTAAGAATATTCCAGAGCAGATTGGGGTCATAGGACCGTCACTCCTTTCCAGCCTATGCTCACGGCGCGAGCAGCATCGGATGGACTAACTTCACTGTAATTAAGGATACCAGACTTACTGAGATGAATGCTACTGTTCTTCGTCAAGCGCTGCTAACATAGGGGGGTTAGCGAATGTTTGTTTGTGGTCCTACTTAAATACTATCTCATTAAATACTATCTCAGCGATTTCAACGCTGTCTGCACCGTCGGGGAAAAGTTGCCGCTCTTGCGTCTCAGAATCATACATGCCAATGACTAATCGTCCTTTTCCTGGAAAGCCATCAGGTACGAGAAGGTCATGGGTATCGACTATTTGTTCGCCCAATTTCCACGTTTGCGTGGGTCGTAATCCGCGTGCAGGAATGCCATCATGCTGTGCCGCCAATATCCCATTGCCATCAAGCAGATGTACGAAGGCGGTATATCTGCCCGAGATCTCGTCCTGGGCAGACCACAGCAAGGTAACCTGCAATTCTGAACCGGGGGTCAGGCTTAAAGATTGCGCGCTCTGGACAGGACGGCCATTTACTTTCACCAATGCCCCATCCAGCATGATTCCATTGCCGGTCGCCAATCCCAGCGGCTGCATGATTTCCTGAGCGCCTTGCAGTGGACGATATAGCTCCACCGTTAAGCGGTGTCCCAGCTCCTTCCGTTCCAGCAAGCTGTTGTTGGCCAGCCAGTGCGGGACGACATCTTCCGGGTCCCATACCGAACGATGGTAGGGAACAAACCAGAGACGTCTATTTTCCTCAGCCACGAGGGACAAATCAGCCTCGATTTCTTGGGTCGTCAAGCCCGCTTTTGTTGGTGCAAGATGGCGGTCGATGTCTATATCCCTCAAGTAATACACAAAGGATGGATCCGGGAAATGGGCCAGAAAAATATCGCCCGGCTGAACCTTTTCCTTCATAATCGCCGCGATGTCTCGATAACCCAAGGTGCGGCTGTGGTTGGGATCAAAATAGTAATTGCGCAGACTGGCAAATGACGAAGCTAGGATAACCATCAATGCGACGAGAGCCATAATTTTCTGCCAGCCTCCGCGCGTCCATAAGATGACTATGCTCAAAGCCAACAAGAGCAACCAGGCGGGTGCGGCAACGCTGATATAGAAAGCGTTGAAGGTACTGCGGCTGAACTGCACCAGGAAAATGACCAAAATAGCGCCACCCAGCCAAGCGATGAGCATTGCTGCCCAGCCCAGCTTTTTGCGACGCAGGACGAGAAAACCAAAGAGCACCAAGGCGCTCACACCTGGAACGAGCCAGCGGGTCCACCTGCCCGGCAAGGATGCACCGATGATTAATTCACGCCCAACCTTGACCAGATAGCGCGCCAATTCCGGGTTGCTGGGGTCGCTCAACTGCCCCGCGTCCAGTAATTCAGCCAGACTGACACCCAGCCAAGGCAAAAAGAGCAGCACCGCCATTAAGCCGCTTGCCATCCAGGGCCATACAAGTCTTCGTTTCTCAGGAACAAACCATAGATACAAACCATGAGCAAGCAGAGCGAATATGGCATAGTAGTGACTGTAGATGGCTGTGGCGGCAAAAACAGCGTAAAGTGCCCACAGGAGCATGGAGCGAGTGCGCGAACGTTCAGGGTTTCGATTGGTCGTGGCCACCAAAAGCCACGTTGCAAGTGATGTGAATAAGATGGCTACCGTATATTGATTGCGCACATCTTGGGAAAGCCAGATAAGGGATGGAGAAACTGCTGCTAAAAACACAGCCAGGATTCCGACCCGCCTCCCCGCCATCAGGCGGCCCAGCCGGTAAAGGACGGGAAGAAAAAGGAAGCCGGGCAGCAGTGACAGCCAGCGCAAGGAAAACTCACTGTCACTGGCTAAGTCCACCCACACATTGAGCAGGAGATAATGCAGGGGCGAATGGGGATCCCCCTCCTTGATCAGGTCGGGAATGACTTCTGCTAGGGGCAGTTGGCTGTAGATATAACTGAAAGCCTCATCCCCGCGCAGCTCTTGATGGCCAAGGAGAAACAGCCGTAAACCAAATCCCAACAAAAGAATGGCAGCCATAATCCACAGGGTTCGGGATGCGGATGGGCTTCCAGTCCAAATCTTTTCCTCCTTATTTGCTTCCGGTATTCTCTGCTTACCCACCGCCGGGGATCGTTTAGAAATGGAGGGACGCCAGCGCCAGGCTAAGATAATCGCCGCCACAAGGGTAAGCAAAGCGGTAACAAACCCCAGCCTCGCATCCTGCCCGCTGTATGAGAGGGTGATTTCATGAGTACCGGCAGGTAGAACCAAAGCCTGGAGCGCATAGTTTGCTTTGATCAGCGGTGCTGGCGCACCATCTATCGCCGCCCGCCAGCCCGGTATCGCCCACTCACTGATAACCAGCACGCCATCCGTCTCCGAATTAACGTTGATCCTTAGTTTGGAGCTAGACAGCCGCTGGCTTTCAACAGTTGGAACCTGACCTGGAGTGGCAACCGCTGCCAGTTCGGCGATCGTGAGTGGTGACAGGATCACCTTTTCTGCGGGATTAAATCCAGGCTGGCGAATAAGATCGAAGGCGGTCAAATCATCGGGAGCGAGAGCAATATCATAAACCATCCAAGCCCGCGGCAATGCTTCCTCAAAACGATAGACGTAGCCACTGGCTGGTTCCCCAGGAAAAACATGTTCGCTGATCTCGGCCACCTGGCTGAGGCTTTCTTCAATCGGTCGTTCAGCCAAGACATATTGGACATTGAGCAGCTGCCAGCGCAGTGGGCGCGGCAGTGCTTCATAATCCGCGGCGAATTGGGGCTTTAAGGGGCTGATACCCTTAATATCTTCAAGTCCATGGAGTTCCCCAATATTGGCATGGAACAAGTTCTGACCATCGATCCGGGCTAGTCCTTGCCCCTCTAACTCGCCTAACCAAGCCGGCTGCGGCCAAAATACAGCGGGTGATTCGGGGGTCAAGTTCATGGCCCGCCGCACCGGGAAGAACAGGTCAAGGGCCAGCAAAACCAGCAAAGCCAAGCTCTTCCACTGGTCTGCCCTTGTTTGCGATTCAACGCCGCGCGGCCAAAGAATGACTCCTGACAGACCGAGAATCAACCACTGCCGCAGCCACAACAACAGCCACTCATTCTCGCCCACGGATGTGCGCGACAAAAGCTGGATGAAGCCCACCAGCAGCAAAAGCGCCGCAAGAAGCAATATCGTCTGGCGCAGCATATTCTTTCGTTGCTCGCCATTGACCCGTATCCAAAGCGCAAAACCCTGTGCAGCCAGGAGCGCCACGGCCAACGCGTAAAGACTTACGAGGCGCTCCTGCTGTCGGAACAAAGCGAATCCGGGCGCCACCCGGTAGGCCAACTCGTAAAGGATGCCCTTATCCCCCAAGCCCAGCCACGCCGCGAGAATAATGACGCCAATCCAGAAGTAGCTTTCGACGCGCTGCCGTTTGTCATCCCAATTTTTGCGTCCAAACCAGGCCATAAAGGCCAAGACAATCGTGACAAGGCCCGCATACTGCGCCAGCCAAAGTGAGCGATATCCGGGAAGGAGAACTTGAACCGCATCCAGCAGTGGAAATCCTTTGGAGACAAACTCGTAGGAAACATCACCGCGAACCGTCAAAGGTACAAAACGCAGTGCCGGTATGAATGCCGCAGAGGCGATGCCCACGGCGGCAGCCCCAATAAGCAATCCCACACCCAAGACCCATTTCCAGCGCCATCGAGCTTGCCAGGCCAGAAACAGGAAATAAGCGGTTGAAAGATACGCGACATGTAAGAAGGTCTGTGGATGTCCGGCAAGAGCGCTGATGCCTAAGACGACAGCCGCAGCCATCAGAAATGGTATGGGCGACGAATTGGCTGCCTGCGCGTCATCTGTGGCCTGGACACCCCGTCGCAGCAGGTAAAGTATCAGTGGCAACCAGATGATACTCTCCAAAACCGCAAGCTGCAGCAGCGGATAGGAGGTAAGATAGCCACCCAACCCAAAAGCAATCGCTGCCAGCAACCCCGCCCATTGATTTGCGGCCATTCCAGCCCTCAACTTTCGTCGAATGCTTTTTTCTGTGCGCTGCGCCTGGCTGCGAGCGCGCGTGATAGCCGCCGCCAGAAAGTAAGCAAATACGCCGGCGAGCCAGATATGGAGCAGACCTTCAAGCTCCAGGTAATAATAGGAAAAACCATTGGGCAAACTGATGAGCACCGTCAGCCAGCGCAGTGGATAGAAAACGGCTGACTGCGTATCCGCGGCAAAAGGGATACCGGCATAACTACCCGGCGACCAAACCGGGAGATTGCCTTGGGCCATCTCCTGGGCCTGGAAGGTGACAAAAGCGTGGAACTGCCCCGAAAAATCACCAGTAGGAAGGCGTTCCAGCCCCAGCAGCAAGGTGGCAAAAAAGAGGCCCCAGATTAAGGTCCAGAGGAGTAGGGGCAGGAGATGTTTACGTTTCATGACGAAAATTGATCACTCCGCCACTTCGATCCAGCCGACCAAATAAACATGATGCGGCTGCGCTTGACCATCAACTGCCAGCGGCCAACGAGCTATCGTTTCACTGTCGTAGAGTCCAAGCCAAAGCGGATATTGTCCCGCTTCCATGTCCGCCGGCAGGGTGATGTTGTAGCTGTCGTCGATAATCTCCCCCGCTTCCCAAATCCTGGTTGGATAATCCCCATTTAACGGGGGCCGGTCGCCGACGGCTAGAGGAGCCTGATCGGCCGGGCCAATATGCAGCAGCGTTGTCAGATCAATGCCAGGCGCTTGCAGTACCCGCCAGCGCACATCTACACCTATTGTGTCCCCTGCCCTGGCCAGCGGTAGATCTATCTCGGCGGACAGGAGGCTGATTACATCTCCAATGCGGGCCATTTCCTGCACATCGCTTTCAGGCCAACTTTCGGGAATGATTTTTATCTCTCCTGCTTGACTATCTAAGTCGCCATCGACCACGCTGACGCGCACGCGCCCCAGTGTTGGCGCTTCAACTTCGTCATCCAGGCGGACTGCAAAGCGGTCAGCTACAACTGCGCCCGGATCCCATAGATTGGCCGGGTACATGCCCCGCCCATGATAGCTGTGCAGCTTCGCGAGTTCGGTCAGGTTTCGTCCAAAGATACTAACCGCATATTCCGGTGCTTCGTCAATCGCGCCTTGGCTTTGCCAGTAGAGGGTCATCCATACCTCGTCGCCTGCTGCGGCCGTTTCTGTCTCCATGACAGCACCGGCCAGGGTCAATCCCTGCCCGAGCTGTGCGTCCAAGCGAACGACATCCGGCGGCAATACGGTTAATGAAAGGGGGCGAGCATAGGCGGGACGAATGACAAATAACAGGCAGTACAAGGTCACAAGCAAAGCCGCTGGTGGTATGACCGCTGAAAGTCGCCTGAGCGTCTTATCAACCGTCAAGCCATAGGCCACCCCCAGAGCCAGAGGCACCAGCGCCGGGAACAACAAACGCCCCTGCGCTGCCTCTGTCTGCAGCAAAAACATGACGAGGCTAGCATAAACTAATCCGACCCATGCAGCCAAAAGAACGGGCAGCACCCAGCGCTGTCGGAGCACAAAGACAATTCTCTCTGAAAAACCGCGATGTCTGTGCATCTCTTGCTTATCCTGGCTTCGGCTGCGCAGCCCTTGTAACCAGTGCCCGACTGCTCCCACAAAGGCCAGAATGATAATCCCGTTCCAGAACCAATAGACCCAATGCGGAGGTCGTAGATTAAACCAGCCAAATACCGCGTATAGAGAGAGCCACAAGCCTCCAGATTCGCCAATCACCTGCCCGACTGAATATTCCCGGTCACCACCGGCAATGCGGATAAATTGGTTCGTGGCTGTAAAATCGTCATACAGCATCCAGTTGCGAGCCCACAACCAGCCAGCAAGCAGTAGTGCTGGAAGAACGACAAATAACGCGGCATAAAGGATTAGGCGCATGCCGGTCGGGCCATGCTGCTGCTGTTCAAGGCTCTCTCCAGCCTCCGTCTCATGCTCAATCGCCGGCCCGCGAATGGCCAACAGAACCAAAACACCCAGCGCATAAACCAGTAGGGCAATGCCCGCATTTTTGGATAGAGCAGCCAGGCCAATGGTCACGCCCAACAGAAACAGGCGAGAAATGGTTACTTGATCCTTCCAAAGACGAATGATCTGCAATAAGGCAGCCGAGGCCAAAAAAATTATGAGGACATCGTTGGTCACCGATGCTTGAAGGAAGTTAAACTGCGGCAAGAAGGCAACCAAGGCCGTGGCCAGCAACGCCCTGTACGGGTCAGAGGGCCACAACAAACGGCCGCTGCCGTATATAGAAAGCAGCGTCCCGAGGCCGATCATCGTCGACAAAATGCGCAGCAGATGGGTTCCCAGAGCATATCCCTGCCAGGGAAAAGACTCGTCATTTTTGTGCACGAAACGGTTGATATTGTTGAGCGAACTGGCATCGCCCATGGCCGTGAATTCATTGGGCCAGAGCTCACTGCGGGGGTCCTCGGGGTTCAGCGGGGCAAGCAGCAAGGAACCTAGGAGGTAGTAAAGCGGCGGCTGTGCCGCTTCTTGGCCCAGCCACTCATCATAGGAGTCGCCGGGTGCAACAGCTGGTAGGTGGCCATTGTCAACCATGTACTGCATTGTAAAGTAATGCATATGTTCGTCCGGCGATTCGAACAAGGGATTGATAAATCCGTAAGCGAGCGTAACCAGCAGGTAAACAACAAGAATCAGAGGCAGCCAAAAGCGGTGTCCGCTCCTCTTTCGCTCTTCAGCAGTCGCAAGAATCTGCTGTTTGCTGTCTGGCTCGGCGCATAGACTCATTCTTGCTGCCCTACGGTAATATCACCCAGGAAAACGTTTTGACCTGGCATAACCTGGCCATCCACCTTCGTCATCGGCCGTTCAAAGGTATCGGGATTATATAGGCCGGTATACAGCTTGTACTGTCCCGGCGGCAGATCTTCACCAATCGGCAATACATAATCATCTTTGATCACTTCTCCCGCGCGCCAGCTTACCGTCGGCCGAAAACCATTGGCAGGAGCGCGATCCACCTGGGCGGCGATCGATTCATTCTCATCCATCAAATGGAGAAAGATATAATAGGGTCGATCAACATCGGCATATGCCTGCCAATAAAGGGTCAGGGGCAGCAGTTCGCCGGGATTGACCGTTGTGGAAATGATATCAGCGCCGCGCAGGGCGATTAGATTTGGATCGCCAAAATCCGCGTCTAGTGAATCTAAATCTGCCGGTAATTCAGCAACAAAAGGCCAAGGATCGACGACAAGCTTATCTTTTAAAGTAACCGCCGCACCGGATTCCTGACCATCGGTTCCCAATAGAACAACTCTTAAAGTATGCGGCGTTTCAGCGGCGGATGCGGGTACATTGAGCAAGATTTTGCTTTGCAAAATTTCTCCTTCTTGCCAAGCAGTCGGCGGGTAATCAGCCCTTGTGGGTAGTGCTTCCTCGTTGCCGATCACGACACCGGCCTGATCAATCAGGTCGACACGCAGCCGAAAATCCTCGATGGGCGTTTGGCGAGCACGCCAGAAAAGCTCGATAGGGATCGCGTGCCCAGGTCTAATTTCATCCTCCGGCAGCTTGTAGCCCAGCATCTGCACATCACCCAGCCGCTCCTGCTGCTCAGCGATGGAGGGCAAGCTAGCAGCCTCCGTTCCCGCGATAACCGCCATCTGCCCAATGAAGGCCTCAATCTGATCCCCATTGACTGGCAGAGGCCTGCCGTCTCCGTCCAAAAGGCGCAGCATGACATCATATTCACCAGGTGGAATACCGCTGGGAAGCAGGATTTCACGCTCGCTGCCAACAAGGGCATCCGTGGGCCATTGATCCGGCGGAAAATCAAACCAAAGCGGGCCATCATCCTGCCCCCACAGCTCTGCGGCATCGTCTACAAATCGCAGCGATAAGCCAACGTCACCAATATTCTCCGCCAACTTAGACCAATATAGGCTTGCCCACCAGGTCTCACCAGCCTTCACAACAGGTGGGATCTCAACGCCATGAAGCTGCATGGCCTCTCCAAAGGTATAGTCGACACCTGCCGCCTCTTCAGGCATCTCGGGCAAAATCGGCTGCGGACTGTAGCCAACCAGCTCAACTCGCAGCCACATGCTGGGAAACTCGTGTATGTAGATGCGCGGCCATTGCTCATCCGCCCATTCCCATAATTCCTTGCGCGGGAATCCTGTGCGCGGCGTGGGCCGGGCCAAGAACCAGATCCGTTTTTTGCCTGCGGCGGCTGACTCCATCGCGGCTTGAGCCGCGGATACATCTTGTTCATAAAGAGCAGGAATGGCGACCGTTGGTGCTTCACCCTCATAGTAATAATCAAATGTTAGGCCAATGATAGTGTCATGCAGTATGATGATGTCGTCATCCCCGGCGAAGTGGTTTAAATATTCGGCGGCCCCCCTGATATCATCGCGCAGCAGCCTTTGATCGGTAAACTGCGTATAAAGCCAATCCAACTGGACAATAATAACCCAGACAAAGAGCAGTGCACCCAGCCAACGTAGGAGCAGTCGTCCCCTGCCGGTCCCTGTGTGCAGCCCTTTTCCCGCGCTAGATCCGGCAAATGCACCGTTGGCGGCAAAAAGGAGAAAGGGTGGAAGTCCAATGAGCAAATGGCGCACACCATTGTAAAGGGGATTGATCGTCGACAGGAGCAGCAGCAAGCCCAGGGGCACAAATTGGTAGCCCAGGAGAACAGCCGTTGGCTGCCAGCGGCGACGCCAGCCAAAAATCAAACCGGCACAGGCCAGAAGCAGTGCCGGTAATATCCGCCACCAGGCATGGGCCAGGCTGGGCTCTATACCCACAGCGAAGGCGCTGGCAGCATGAATCAAAACTGGAACGAGGCCGATCTGGTGGAAGTCAATTTGCGGCCCAGCTTGAAATCGCTCCAGACCAATGGCCACTGCTGGCAGCAAAAGCAGCAGTCCACCACCCAAGGCCAGCCAAAAGCGCTTCTGACGCACTAGACGGTCAATCTGCCATCTGCCGGCCAATACGAGGAGCAAGGCCAACGCCCCAAAGGCGAAAACGAGGAAGCCAAAATAGTGAACGTAAATACCCAGCAGTCCAGCCAACAACCATAAAGCAAGCCAACGGCTTTTTATCTGGCCAGGGGAGGACAATAAATAGCGAAACAAGCCATATACGGATGCCAGGTTAAGGGTCACCAGCAAGCTGTAGTTGCGCAGGACCTGGGACTGCCAGACGTGAAAGGGGGAGATGGCCATCAGCAGCGCAGCAGCCAGTCCCACCCAACGGCCGTAGATGGCACTGCCTAGAATAAAAATAAGCGGTATGGCCAAGGTCCCTGCCAGGGCACCCGAAAAACGCAAGGTGAAAACGGACTCCCCAGTCAGGGTTCGCCAGAAGTGAAGCAGCAGAAAATAAAGCGGGGGATTGGTATCCTTGGTCTCAACGCCATCAATGACTATGAGCCCTTGGAGCACTTCCGATGCAGGCAGCGTGGCCCGGTAATAGCTGAGTCCTTCATCGCTCCACATCGATTGATATTCCAGGGCATGGACCCGCAGGGCAAATCCCAACACTATGAACAGCAGCAATCCAAGCGTCATCAGCAAGCGGGAGCGATCAGACGTGGATCTTTGCCCTGACTTGGCATGGCTTAAGGATGCCTCATTGCTAGTTGCCAACGTTGAATCGCGGCTGGAAAAAACCTGGGACATTTTCTTA
Organism: uncultured Chloroflexia bacterium; assembly: GCA_963807975.1. GTDB lineage: Bacteria > Chloroflexota > Anaerolineae > Promineifilales > Promineifilaceae > JAACFF01. The sequence continues at coordinate 1,481,065 of CAWEDV010000001.1, forward strand.
GGGTTGGACCTCAATCGTCTCGAGGAAATATTCACGGCCGACTCGTTCAAAGCTGGACAGATCGTAAAATCCTACGACCAAATCGTAGCTTCCCGGTTCAATCTCCCCAACAAGAGGAAATAACCGTTCGTCATGGATGACCGTTCCCGGCACCCATTTTGATGTCGGGTACCATCCGCCAACGGGCGGCCCATCTGCCTGGGCAATAGTTTCACCACTTTCGGTATCCCGCAGATGGACGAAAAGTTGATAGTCTGCGGGCACAGGCGTTGGAACAGCCCAATAAAGGACGAATGGATTATTCTCGTCTAATCTCCAAGTTGATTCTATCCGATAATCAAGCAGTGTCATGGGCTCATCGCCGCTGAGACCAGGTGCTTGCTCGGTGCTGTCACTCTCAATAAGCACGTCAGCGGCAAAACCAACCTCAATGGCTGCGCCCAAAGCGTCAAACAGCGGCAGTCGCGCATCGGAATCAGGATCCAGCAAGGCTACTTCCACTTTGTAAACCAATGTTCTGGGCACATTTTCTTGCGCGACCGGCAGATGGATCAAGTCACACCAGATTTCCCCGCCTTGCCAGATCGAGGTCGGATAACGACCCAATCCGGGAAAAGTGCGCCGGCTGGAGATGATTGAATTGCTGGGGCCAACGATATGAACCATGGTGCTGAAATCACGATCCGTTTCTGCCAATGCCCGCCAACACAATTCAACTGCAAGTTGGGCATCCGGTGGTAAATCCTGATTCGTAGATGTGACACTTAATAGTTCCGCCAGAGGCTGCTGTGCATTCTCGCCAAAAAACCAATTAAGTTCCTCCCTATGATCAAAGTCCTCGGAAGCAAGAAACTGGGGCAGGGCAAAAGCTGGTCGTAAGAGCATAAACGGGGCCAGCAGTGAGGCCAGCAAGGTGATGGCAATTGGAACTATGGGCAGTTTGGGATGGATCCTTCGCCATCCGATGACGAGGAATAGTACGGCGGCGCCCAAGGACGGGTATAGGAGACGACCGTAAGGGGCGAGCACACGACGCATCCAGACTTCCAAAAATACGGCCGTGACCAACACAGCGCTGAATAAAATGAAATTAATGGCTGCGTTATGGTCCGGTTGAGGTTTCGGCGCGCGCCACCAACGATAAACAGCCCTTCCTAAACCAAGAAACGCGGCTGCCACAAGCACTGCAAAAATGAGGTAATATTCATCTCTGGGCTTGATGCTGCCCCAACCAAGAAACAGCCAAAAAGAACGAAAGACCTCCAACCAGCGAAAGCTCAGCTGCCCTAAGAGCTCCGGATCGACAATGGCCCAGGGTGCTTGATCATGGGTTTCTAAACCCAAGATAGATCCAACTAGAAGCCAGGAGCGAATATACCACCAACCGGCAGTGAGCAAGGTTCCTAGGGAAATAAGCATTCCGGAGCCAATGATCCTGCGCCATGCTTGCTGGCGAGAATAGCCCAACCACAACAGCGTCAGACCCATGGGAATGGCCATCAGCAGTGCGCTTGATTTCAGCAGCACTGCCAGACCATATACCACACCTAACCCTAGAGCCAGGAACCAGGAAATCCCTCTGCGAATCAGATTGACAAGCATCCACAACAGAAGCGTGCACATCGCCGCCACTGGAATATCATTGGAAACCAATCCGCTGAGGTAGACGACCTGGGGAATGGTCGCCACCAAGAAAGCGGTCGAAGTAGCCACGGATCGCTGCTCAGGTACAGCCTGCCGCGCCAATCCATAAACGCTGACGACGAGCAGAACTCCGAACAAAGCCGTTATCCCTCGCGATAAATAGAGCGCCAGCCACCCACCCTGCAGCGGATCTGCGTCCTCAGGATAATGAATCGCCCGGTTATCATTGTCCGGGTAGGCCAGGGCAAAACCCAAGAATGGATGGGGATTGGGGCGATACTCTGCGCGAGGGTTCGTGACTCCCACCAGGCGCGCCGGAAGGGAAGCTACAAGATAATACAAGGGTGGCTGGCTAGATTCCTGCTGCACGGCAGTTTCCCAAGATGCTTCTCCCTGAGGAGGGAAATCCTCATGCTCCACTAACCACTCAACATACGCATAATGCTGCGGTTCATCGGGTCCTTCAAATGGGGGCGTCATCCAGCTAAAGAGCCCAACCAGCAGCAAGTAAATGCCCAAGATTATCAGGAGTGGCCATGAGGATTTAATCGCCCGCTTAAATTGTGCAATCATAGGAGAAAAATTCTACCTGTATATATTGTAAGGAGCCATTTCGACTTCCCTACTCTTTAACTACGCCTTAAATTGGCACTTTCAGCCCCTTTGTCATAGAATGCCCGCGCAGTTGTGATGGGCTTCACAAGCAGCCTGTTTATTATGCCTGTTGCACATTATCCCTGTTGGACAAATGTGCTTAGGTAAGGTAAGATCTGTCACCAAATTTCAGCGATTTTTCCATCATGATACATTCACTCGGAGCACACCGAATTAAATTCCCTAGGAGGTTGGTGCATGGCAACCCTTGTTCCTGATTTTCAGAATATTACTGACTCTTTACTAGAGCAAATCAAGGATTTTGATCATACTGTAGAATCCCGCAGCGTCGGTACGGTTGAAGCAGTTTACGATGGTGTGGCCATCGCCAGTGGCTTGGCCGACGTTGAGGCCAGTGAACTGGTCGTCTTCAGTAACGGCGTATCCGGACTCGCTCTCGACTTGCGCAAAGACAGTGTCGGTATCGTCGTCATGGGCGACTATTCCGGCATCGAGGAAGGAGACGAAGTACGGGCCAGTGGTAGGATCGCGTCCGTTCCCGTTGGTGATGCCATGATCGGGCGTGTGGTTGACCCTTTGGGCAATCCAGTAGATGGCAAAGGCCCCATTAAGGCTTCAGGCTCCCGCCCTGTGATGGCTACAGCGCCAGGCGTCATCATGCGAAAAGGTGTGGACACACCTGTCCAGACTGGTATCATGTCCATTGACGCCATGTTCCCCATTGGGCGCGGACAGCGCGAGTTGATCATTGGTGACCGGCAAACGGGCAAAACAGCCATTTGCCTGGATACAATCATCAATCAGAAAGGCCAAGATTTATTGTGCATTTACGTTGCTATCGGGCAGCGAGTCGGCCAGGTCGCGCAGGTCGTCGATACGCTTGAAAAGTATGGCGCCATGGACTATACCACTGTCGTCGTAGCCGGCGCCTCCGATCCCGCCCCCTTGCAGTATTTTGCGCCTTATGCGGGCTGCACCATTGGCGAGGCATTTATGGACGAGGGCAAGGATGCTCTGGTCGTTTACGATGACCTTTCCAAACATGCCTGGGCCTACCGCCAAATGTCGCTTATTCTTCGCCGTCCACCAGGTCGTGAGGCTTATCCTGGTGATATTTTCTCTCTGCACAGCACACTGCTCGAGCGCTCCTGCCGTTTGCGCGATGAATGGATCATCGTGGAAAAAGGCACGGAAGTAACCAAAAATACGCAGGGGATCGACGGAAAAGTTTACTTCGGTAATCTAGAAGAAGAACGAATTGAAGAAGGAATGAAAGAGCTGGACGAAGCTGATAATTATGAGGTTAAGAAAGTGCCTGGCTCCGGTGGTTCATTGACTGCTCTGCCCATTATCGAGACCTTGCTCGGTGATGTTTCCGCCTATATCCCCACCAATGTTATATCCATTACCGATGGCCAGATCTTTCTTGAAACTGATTTGTTTAACGCCGGTCAGCGTCCGGCTATTAACGCCGGTCTTTCTGTATCTCGCGTCGGCAGCGCCGCCCAAACCCGGGCCATGAGCAAGGGCTCGGGCAGCCTGCGCGCCGATTTGTCGCAGTTCCGTGAATTGGCTGCCTTTGCGCAGTTTGGCTCCGATCTCGATCCGGCAACACAGCGCCAGCTTGCTCGAGGTGAAAGATTGATGGAGCTGCTCAAACAACCTCAATACAGCCCCTGGCCCTTGCAGCACCAGGTTATGTTGATGTATGCCGGCACCAGAGGTCTGATAGATGAAGTAAAAGTAGCTGACACCAGCCGCTGGAGCCAGGACTTTGTGCGCTACATGGATACCGCATACTCCGACATCAGCAACCAATTGGCTGAAGGTAAATGGACTGACGAAATCGAAGAGGCGCTGCGCCAAGGAATCGAAGATTTCAATAAGGATTGGAGCTCCTAATATGGCGGTGTTCAATCTGTAGGCGCTTTGTGAATCGCAAGTCCTGCATGCTTGAAGGCTCCTTACTAGAGTAGGTTATGGCTACCGAACGCGAACTCAACAAACGTATAAAGAGTATCAAGAATATCTCGCAGGTTACTAGCGCTTTGGCGGCTGTATCTGCTTCCAAAGCGACCCGTGCCCAAAAGCAGGTGGAAGCGACGCGAAGTTATGCTGGAAAGGCATTTGAGATATTGCATAATCTCGCCTCCCAGCCGGGCGTTGGCCCATCTACGCACCCGCTTTTGACTGCCAGAGAAGAACTTAAGAACACAACACTCATCTTAATCAGCGGTAATCGGGGCCTTGCCGGATCTTACAACAGCAACGTGGTTTCGCGCGCTGAGAAATTTCTAAAAGCGCTTCCGATGCCGGCCAAAGTTATCACCAGTGGTCGTAGAGGACGTGATCTAATGATTCGTCGCGGATATGATGTCATCGCTACTTTTGACGATGTCCCCGATCCGCCCTCTATTCTCGATGTGACCCCCATTGCCCAGATGGTAACGGAGCAGTATTTAGACAAGAAGGTAGACCAGGTCTTTGTGGCCTACACCGACTATATTAATTTAGTAATTCGTAAACCAACGGTTAAGCAGCTTTTGCCGCTTAAGCGCATGGATTTTGAAGGTTGGGCGGTTGCCGAATATGTCGCCGATGTTGATCTTAGCGGTGTATCCGATCGTGCTTACACGTATGAACCGGATCCCGTTACGCTTCTCGATAACATCATCCCCCGCTTCACGCAGTTACAAATATACCAATCTGTGTTAGAGGCGTTGGCCAGCGAGCACAGCGCGCGCATGGTGGCCATGAATAACGCAACAGATAATGCAGGCGAATTGATTGAAATTTTAACCCTCGATCGTAATAAGGCCCGCCAGGCCAGTATCACCAATGAAATCTTGGATATTGTTGGCGGGGCAGAAGCACTAGCTCAAGGATAATTTTTGGAGGAACTAATGGCAACAGGCAAAATCTCCGCCATTCGCGGCGTTGTAGTGGATGTGGAATTTCCCGAGGGCGCCATGCCTGAGATTTATGAAGCTTTGGAACTAGACGGGCCAAAAGGGACGTTGGTTCTGGAGGTGCAGCAGCATTTGGGCGTAGGCGTGGTTCGTTCCGTAGCCATGGGATCCACTGATGGCGTGCCCCGGGGCGTAGAAGTCCGGGCAGTCGGCGAACCAATCAAGGTCCCCGTAGGCCCGGTAACCCTAGGCCGCATTTTTGATGTCACTGGTAAGGCCATTGATGGCGGTGATACGCCATCAGCCGATGTTTACTATCCCATTCACCGCGATGCGCCTAATTTCCAGGCCCAGAGCACTGTTATTGAAACCTTTGAAACGGGCATGAAGGTCATCGACCTGATTGCTCCCTTCATTCGGGGCGGTAAGACTGGCATTTATGGCGGCGCAGGTGTGGGCAAAACAGTTACCATTGCTGAACTCATTCGCTCCGTTGCCCAAGAGCATGAAGGGGTCTCCATTTTCGCCGGTGTCGGCGAACGAACGCGAGAAGGGACTGACCTTTACTACGAAATGCAGGAGTATGGTGTACAAGATTCCGTGGCCATGGTCTTTGGACAGATGAATGAAACACCCGGTGTACGCCTGCGTGTCGCTCTGACCGGCCTGGCGATGGCGGAATACTTCCGCGACGAAGGACGAGATGTCCTTTTGTTCATCGATAATATTTTCCGCTATGTTTTGGCAGGTTCCGAGATGTCCGCTTTGTTGGGTCGTATGCCCAGCGCCGTGGGTTATCAGCCAACTCTGGCTTCTGAGATGGGTGCCCTGCAAGAACGAATCACCTCCACCAAGACGGGGTCGATCACATCCATGCAGGCTATTTATGTTCCCGCGGATGACTATTCAGACCCGGCTCCTGTGGCCACCTTCGCTCACTTGGACGCGGTCTTAACCCTGGACCGTGGTGTATTTGCCAAAGGTATTTTCCCCGCTGTCGATCCGCTGGCTTCCTCCAGCCGTGCCCTGCAGGCCGATGTTGTGGGTGAAGAACATTACCGGACGGCAAGTGAAGTCAAGCAGGTATTGCAGACTTACAATGATTTGCAGGACATCATCGCCATCCTCGGTATCGACGAATTGAGCGAAGATCAAAAATTGCTCGTTGCTCGCGCGCGTAAGATTGAACGTTTCTTGGGCCAACCCATGTTTGTGGCCGAGAAATTCCATGGCCTCAATGGCCAATATGTTCCTATTCGGGAAACGGTGCGCGGCTTCCGGGGCATCCTCGATGGTGACTACGATGATTTGCCAGAACAGGCATTTTACATGGTAGGTACCATTGATCACGCAGTAGAAAAAGCGGCGCGTCTTCGCGAGCTAGCTTAAGACATCAAGCGAGGAACGGTCAACTTAGTTGCCCGTCTCCCAGCAGGTGCAAATATGCCAATACATTGTGATATTGTCACCCAGGAGAGAACAGTTTTTAGCGGTGAGGTCGATGCCGTTAACCTCCCTGGCGCCGAAGGACGCATGGGAATTTTGCCCAACCATACGGCATTGCTGACGACCTTGGGTTATGGTGAAGTGGTCGTCCGTACCGGTGAGCAGGAAGAGTTCTTTGCTATCGGCGGCGGATTCGCCGAGATCCAACCTGACCGGGTGATCATTCTGGCTGATTCGGCGGAATATGCTGCAGAGATCGACATCGAGCGAGCTGTACTTGCTCGTCAGAGAGCCGAAAAGATGATGGCGGAGGGTGTTCCCGAAGATCCAGAGCGCTATGCTCAGATCCGCGCTTCTTTGGCGCGAGCTCAAATTCGTGTTGATACAGCTCGGCGCCGTCGTCGTCGGCAGATGCCAACAGGCCGGCAAATGGAAACGGAAGGGGACGATAACCAGTAGTGGCCCTGTTCACTCCCTATATAGCCATTGATTTGGGGACGGTCAATGTTTTGGTCCATGACCAGGGCCGGGGCGTCGTTCTCCAAGAGCCGTCTGTGGTAGCCGTTCGTGAAGACGGCAATAAAACCATCATCGTCGAAGTCGGCCGTGCTGCCAAAGAGATGTACGGCCGTACCCCAGAAGAAATCGAAGTAATGCGTCCACTGCGTGATGGCGTCATCGCCGACTATTTCGTCACGCAGGGCATGCTCGAGTATTTCATTAGCAAAGTTGCTGGTCGTTTACACCTGCGCAAACCCATCGTTATGATCAGCGTCCCGTACGGCGTCACCAGCGTAGAAAGGCGCGCCGTACGTGAGGCAGCCTTAGCGGCCGGAGCACGCGAGGTGCATTTAATTCCAGAACCTTTGGCCGCAGCCATCGGTGCTGGATTACCGGTTGGCACCCCCACCGGAAATCTGGTCGTCGATCTGGGTGGCGGTTCTTCAGAGGCGGCTGTCGTGTCCATGAATGGTATAGTCTGCGCCGAATCGGTGCGCGTTGCTGGTGTCCATTTGGATGAAGCGATCATCAATTACATTCGTAAGAAGTACAACTTGATAATTGGTGAGCCCACGGCGGAGGCGATCAAGATCAAGATCGGTTCTGCGCTTGAATTAGACGACCGGCTGGAAATGCAGGTCCAAGGGCGCGATCAGATTGCCGGTCTGCCCAAGACCATCACCGTCTACTCCAGCGAAGTTGTTGAGGCCATGACCGAGCAGCTCTCAGCCATTGTGAACGTGGTTCGCGCTGTGCTGGCCAAGACACCACCTGAGCTTTCCTCGGACATCATCGACCGCGGTATGGCCCTAACCGGCGGCGGCGCGCTTTTGCGTGAAATCGACACTCTGCTCACCAAAGAAACGGGCGTTCCGGCCTACGTTGCCGACAATCCTATCGCTTGTACGGCCCTAGGAGCAGGCAAAGCGTTGGCTGAACTACCTATCTTACAGCGCAGTGTGCCTGATATGTAAGCTGCAGCCAAAGTTACTAAGTGGCAACCAAAAAGCCCGTATGCTCAAAACATACGGGCTTTTATTCTAGAAATGGTTTCTTTAGAGTGGTAAGTAGTAAGTCATGCGCTGTAAGCGCATCACAGGATCACTGTAGCTAATTTGCACACCGTCTGGCACCACCAGATGGATGGGCACATAACTCAAGATAGCCTTTATTCCCGCCTCGACCAGACGGTCCGTCATCTCCTGCGCGACATCGACCGGAACGGCGAGTATGGCGACAGTGACCTTCAGCCGTCCAATTGTTTCTTCCATCTGGGCGGCATCCTCGACAACGAGGTCGCCCGTTTCTAACCCTACTTTTGCGGGATCACTGTCGAACACACAATCGATTTTGAATCCCCGATGTTGGAATCCCCGATAATTAGCCAGCGCATGGCCTAAATACCCAGCACCGACTACGGCCACCCCCCACTCTTTATTCAAATGCAATATTTGGGTCAGTTGATCAATCAGATAACCGATGTGGTAACCCGTACCCTGCTTACCGAACTCGCCAAAATGGGACAGGTCCTTGCGAATTTGAGCAGAACTTATGCCCAACCGCTGACCCAAATCGCGCGAGGATGTTGTCGTCTTCTCCGCGCTCTCGGCCAATCGTTTTAATTCTCGCAAATAGAGAGGTAAACGCCCAATCACAATGTCTGGAATTTCGTTGGCCACGGTTCAAATCCTTTCGTGCAACTTTTCACAAATTTTAACATAGCGCCACAATTGCAGCAACCAGCCTCAAGCTTTAAAATGCGGTTGTGGGAGCTGGCATCACCTGCTTCAAAATGGCGGCTAACAGGCTTATAAGCAGCTCGTCTGGGTAATCCTATTAATTCGCCCGTTAATCGATATTTGTTATATTTGCTCAGGCACATGACTTCGACGCCGGAATCCAGCTTATCGTTAGCACGAAGTCCATCGATTCTGTTATGCACGTCGCTATAAATGCTTATTTCTGGAACCAACCCTACACTGGCAGTGGACAATACACACGACAACTTGTCCAGCACCTCGTCCGCCATGTGTCGGATCTGCAAATTACGCTTGTTTTTCCGCAGCTAGAAGAAGCTGAAGAAGCGCAGCAGGTTCCATCAGGTGTTGCCGTTCATAACTTGTCATCGCGGACTGGGCACGCGGCCAAGGCGCTGTTCGAGCAGGTTCATTTCCCACGCGCCTGTGTCGCAGTGGGTGCAACGCTGGCCCATGTGCCATACTGGGGCGGCCCGCTGCGTTCACCTGTCCCCCTCATTGTTACGGTCCATGATCTAACCACCATGCTCGTGCCCCAGTACAGAGGCAGCATACGAGCGCGGATGTACACCGCCCTCGTCAGCGCCAGCGCACGGGGGGCCAACCATGTCCTCACCGATTCCTTTTCTAGTAAACTGGATATTATGGACCATTTACAAATTCCAGAAGAGGATGTTACGGCCGTTTACCTGGCCGCTGGACCCCAATTCTCGCCAAGGAACAACTCCTTGACCGATATGGCCACACTGCAAAAGTATGATCTTCCCGATTTCTATGTGCTCTACCTGGGCGGTTACGCTCTACACAAAAACGTCAGCACCTTACTGCATGCTTACAAATTTGTGGCCCAGGCTTTAGGCGAAGATTACCCACTCGTATTGGCAGGCAGAAGACCGCAGACGGTTTCAGCTTCATTCCCTGACTATGACCAAATTATCGAAAACCTGGGTCTCAGCGGTTTCGTGCGTTGGATTGGCGTGGTTGACGAAGAGGATAAGTCGGTCCTCTATCGCAATGCCGAGTCATTTGTCTTCCCCAGTCGCTATGAAGGTTTTGGATTGGGCCCCTTGGAAGCCATGGCCTGCGGCACGCCAGTTGTTACCTCTAACAGCACCTCCCTACCAGAGGTAGTGGGATCCGCCGCTTTCGCCGTCGATGCCGACGATGTACGGGAAATGGCTGGCGCTATCATCGCCAGCGTCATCGACGAGCCGCTGCGGGCGGAGCTGCGACGTATGGGACCGGAGCAAGCGGCGAAATTTACCTGGCAAGGAACGGCCACGGAAACGGCCTTGGTGTATGATCTGGTCAGCCGCAAGGCGTTGAAGTCAGGACGCTAAACGCCCTGCAACATTTCCAGCCATCCAAATTGGTTCCGGCTTGTCCCTACTGTCCAGCCAAGCTAAAATACCGCCCGAAATCAAGGTGCCAAATCCCGGCTTTTGGCAAAATTGAAAACTGAGCGACAGCCTGAAGCTGGCAAGAGGTTTGGGTAAAAACCGGGGATCTTGACATTTTGTGGATGCGCGCCCCCATGGCGCTCGAGGAGAAGAAGACAAGCATGCGAATACATCATGATTTGGCCGCGCGAGTTCACTCCGCCATTGAGCGTGCTCAAGCCAGTGGAGACCTGCCCGAATTTGACATTCCGGAGATCTTGGTAGAGCGACCCCGTGATCCATCTCACGGAGATTATGCCACCGCAATCGCTTTGCAGTTGGCCCGTTTGGCTCGTATGGCTCCCATCAAAATCGCCGAAATCATCGCTACTTACCTCGAAAAACCTGATTACCTCAGCGAGTTTTCCATACTTCCTCCTGGCTTCTTCAATTTCATATTGGCGCGGGATTGGCTGCAAGAAGAAACGAATCGCATTCTTGATCAAGAATTTACGTACGGCAGCTTTCACCTTGGAGATGGTAAAAAGGCCCAGGTTGAATGTGTCAGTGCCAACCCCACCGGCCCCATTACGTTGGGACGTATCCGCGGCGGGGTCATGGGTGACATGCTGGCCCGTGCCTTACGTGCCGCCGGTTATGATGTCACACTGGAATACTATTACAACGATGCCGGGCGCCAAATCACCATGCTTGGTGAAGCGATTCAGATTCGTTACTTACAGAAGCTGGGTGAAGATGTTTCTTTAAGCGACGAACATTACCAAGGGGCATACATCGCCACGCTGGCCGGCGAACTATTTGAACAGCACGGTGACTCCTTGCGCGATGAGCCGGTATCCTATTTCTCCGATTACGGCGTGTCCGAAATTTCGCAGCAGCAGAAGGACAGCCTCAGGCGCATCAACATTGAATTTGATGTTTTCTACCGCGAGCAGAGCTTATACGAAAGCGGCCGTGTTTGGGAAGCGGTTCAAACCCTGGAAGAAAAAGGCTACGTCTATGAAAAAGACAATGCTAAATGGTTCAAGTCCACCGAATTTGGCGACGACCAGGATCGGGTTCTGGTCAAAGCCAGCGGCGAACCAACCTATCGTCTGCCCGATATCGCCTATCATTGGGACAAGGGCCAGCGCGGCTTCGATCTGGTCGTCGACATCTTTGGCCCAGACCACCATGCCACAGCTCCCCAGGTCTTGATGGGCGTGGAAGCGCTTGGTTATGACACAGATTTCGTAAAAACGGTTCTGCACCAGTTTGTGACGCTTACGCGCGGCGGTAAAAAGGTTAAGATGAGCACCCGCCGAGGTATTTTTGTCACTTTGGACGAGTTGGTCGACGAAGTTGGCGCCGATCCCATTCGTTACTTTTTTATCTCCCGTTCTGGCAACAGCCAGATCGATTTTGACATGGATCTCGCCGTCGAACAATCAGACAAAAATCCGGTCTATTACATCCAGAATGCGCATGTGCGCTGTGCCGGCATTTTACGCAAATGGGAAGCAGCCGGACGGGACCCCAATGCGGATAAAGCGGCCGACATGAGCTTGCTAACCCACGAGAAAGAATTGGCCTTTCTGCGCAAAGCAGTTGAGCTGAGTGAAATCCTGGAAAAGATCACCACCACCTTGGAGCCACACCGCATCACGTTTTACGCCTATGATCTGGCGGCTATGTTGCACACAACTTACGAGGAGTGCCGCGTATTGCACAGTGACGTACCAAAAGCGCTGCAGTTGGCGCGGCTGCACTTCTACCGTGCGGCAAAGCAGCTATTGGCACGCGTTTTAGATCTGATGGGCATGAGCGCGCCTGAAGTCATGTAGTTTTTGCTAATTGGAGGGCAATGAATGAGTATTAAAGCAGACAGCTGGATCCGCCGCATGGCGGAAGAAGAAGGAATGATTGAACCATTTGTGAATGGACAGGTGCGGGAAGGCGTTATTTCCTATGGCTTATCTTCCTATGGATATGACATTCGGGTCAGCAATGAGTTCAAAATCTTCACCAATGTCCATTCAGCCATCGTCGATCCCAAGGATTTCAATCCAAAATCCTTTGTCGATTATCATGGCGATATCTGCGTCATTCCCCCGAATTCCTTTGTCCTGGCACAGACCGTGGAATACTTCCGCATTCCACGCAATGTGCTTACCGTCTGCCTGGGCAAAAGCACCTATGCGCGCTGCGGGTTAATTGTCAACGTCACCCCTTTTGAACCGGAATGGGAAGGGTATGTTACGCTGGAAATCAGCAATACTACCCCATTGCCCGCCCGTATCTACGCCAATGAAGGTATTGCCCAGGTGCTTTTCTTTGAATCCGACGAAACATGCGAGATATCATACGCCGATCGCAAGGGCAAATATCAAAACCAACAAGAAATCTTGCTACCCCGCATCTAGACTCAGGCGGTCGCCAGTTTTCTACACCCTAGAGGTCAAACATGAAGACTTTGCCAATCGCGGCCTTTCGTAAAGCGGAGGAATTCTTGCGCTCTCAGGCACGCCCGCTCGAGCAGGCTCTTTTCGCCGTCTTTGCACACGCTGCCCGGCCTACCTGGGCTTTAGAGGAATTGGCCGCTTTCCAAAACAGCGACGGCGGATTTGGCCACGGCTTGGAACCTGATTTACAGCTCCCCGCCTCCTCGATTCTGGCCACCACCGTCGCCCTACAGCACCTACGCATGCTCCAGGTCACGGCCGATCACCCCTTGGTTGTAGGAGCCATGCGCTATCTTCTGGATACCTACAACAGCACGGCGCAGGCCTGGCCCTTTATACCGCCCCAGGTTTCTGATTTTCCACGTGCCCCCTGGTGGCAGTACAGCAGTGATCTCAGCCAATACCTGGCCAATCCTAGAGCTGAAATAGTCGGCTTCCTCTTTGACTATCCCCAACTCTCAACAGCGGAGCTGCGCCAGACACTGCTAACATCCACGATAGACTACCTGGTCAACTTGACCGGTCCTCTAAAAATGCACGAGCTACTCTGTTACGGCCGTTTGGCTGAAACTGCTAATCTGCCGCAGTCCGCACGGGATCAATTGCTCGCTCTCATGCAGCCCTCGATCAATTCGGTTGTAGCGATCGATCCCGCTGCCTGGGATGGTTATGTGCTCAAACCGCTTGGGTTAGCGCCTACGCCGAATTCACTTTTTGCCCCGGGATTTCAGGACAGCATCGGCCGAAATCTCGATTTTGAAATTTCACAGCAGGGACATGATGGATCATGGACCCCGGCCTGGACATGGGGTGACGCTTATCCGGAGGCGTGGCTGCAAGCCAAACGGGCCTGGCAGGGCGTGCTCACGGTCAATACGGTGCGGACTTTAGCGGCGTATGGCCGTCTAGAAGAAGCTTAGCGAAAGTCGATGACTCCCGGATCAGTTTCTTTCAATGATGGGCATGAATAGAAATTGATCCGGTACGCCAAAAAAGTCCTGCATTTCCCCGAATAACTCATCCGCGATTTCCGGTTTCTGATCAATTAGATTCTCTGTTTCATAAAGCGAAGAATCCTGCAGCTCATAAAGCTCATCCAACTGCGCTGACTGATGCGTATGAATCAGCTTCCATCCATCCTTCTTGACTGAAAAGAGCGGTGTATGGGGAGCTATCCAGTAGGTTAGACCATCGGGATCACTTTCTCCGGACATTTCGCTAACGATCAGACGATCTTCTGCGGGCTCAGCTCCCTGCATTTGCGGGTATAAGCTTTGTCCATCCATATCAGGTGGCAGCGGTAAATCGATCATATCCAGCAATGTCGGTGTGATATCCATCATATGTACCGGCGCCTCGAACTGCTGTCCTCCCGCAATCTGGTTCGGATAGCTGATTAGTAGAGGAATACGCACGACTTCTTCGTACAAAGAGTTTCCGTGAACCCATCTGCCATGTTCGCCAAACATCTCCCCATGATCGCTGGTGACAACGATGATACTGTTTTCCAGCATGCTTTCATTTTCAAGATAGGTGAACATTGCACCTAATTTAGAATCCCAATAATTGATTTCGCCATCATAGAGGGCCAGCAGATGTTCGATATCTCGTTCGCTGGGCACTATAGCTCCAGACACGACATCACGTCCATGCCCAAATGCTTCGGCGGTCAAGGTTCCCGTATAGGTACTGTCGTACTTGATGTCAAAAGGCGCAGGTGGATCGTACCAGGAGTGTGGATCCAGGTAGTAGAGGAATAGAAACAACGGTTGGTCATTCTGCTGGATGGCTCCCAAATTCCCATCCAGCCAATCGAGGGCAATCTCATTGAGGGCATCGGCCCTTGTCTTGTCCGCTCCCGCTGTGCTTTCGTATGTATCGAATCCTTGAGCATAACCAAAACCAGACTGCAGCCACCAGTTGCTGACAAAACCAGCCGTAACGTAGCCAGCATCACGCAGATACTCGGCAAGCATCTTTTCCTCGCCAGGTATACGGCCGTCCATTGCTGTCCAAATCGTATCAATGCTGCTTGGCGTGTGGCTGGTGAGCATGGCGCCGTTGGACGGGTTTGTCCACGAGGAAGCCGCCGTTACATCGCTGAACAAGGCTCCCTTATCGGCCACCCAAGCATCAACATTAGGCGTTGTTTCACGGGCGTACCCATAAGCGGATACGTGATCAGGGCGCAAAGAGTCCACGACCACGAAGATGATATGGGGCGCTGTTCCAGCATTTGCCTCAACGGGCAGCACTGCAAAGTCCCCAATCCACCCAGCCACAGCCATGATCAACAACATGGCTATGAACAGCACGGCGGCGCTCTGGGAAACACGATTGGTTCTCTTCATCAGGCTCTCCTCTTAATGCCGGCTGTTAGAATGGACCTAAGGCAATGAAAGCTAGAAATTCTCAGGAATCCGTGCTTGTTCTGCACTGTAGTACTCTTGAAGTTTTTTGATATCAACCTCTATATCGCCCGTAGGCCACAACACCTCCTCAAATCGGAATTCCTTCCGGCTGTAGTCAAATACCACGGGAAAGATGGGCACGTTGGCTCCCTGCGCGATATGGTAGAATCCGCTCCTCCACCTGTCAGTCCTCAAACGCGTCCCTTCTGGCGTAATGACCAGAATAAACTGATCACGTTCATTAAACTCGTTTATCGCCGCCTCGACATAGCCACCTGTAGCCTTACGGTCAATAGGTGCACCACCCAGCCAGCGCATATAGGTGCCCAGTGGTTCCCAGAAGAGCGATTTCTTGGCCATAAACGACAGGCGTAAGCCAAGAGCAAACAAAGGTGCCAAACCCACCGGGAAGTCGACATTGGAAGTATGAGGGGCCACAATCATCATCATTTTGGGCTGATCAGGAAACTGCCCAGCATAGTGCCAACCCATAAGCGCCGTGTAAGCTCTTCCAAGAAATAAAGTGAGCCGGTTGCCTCTTTGTGGTATTGCATCAGGTACTTCAGGTAGGCGGAGACGTTCTTCGAGACCCATCAATCTTTTAACTCTAACCAGTTTGTGCCCGAACTTGCATCCACCTTGAGGGGTACATCTAGTTTGAACGCTTGGGACATGATATCAATCATCAAAGGTCTAACCTCATCCAGTTCTTGCTGCGGAACTTCTAGGACCAATTCATCATGTACTTGTAACACCATCCGCGCTTGAAAGTTAGCCAAAGCTTGATGAAGTCGTAACATGGCGATTTTGATGATGTCTGCTGCCGTACCTTGAATGGGATGGTTCACTGCTTCACGCTCAGCACGCATCATCGCCTGGCGGTTGCTGCCGCTGCGTGGCATTTTGAATATGGGGAAATAACGGCGCCGGCCCAGTAACGTTTCTACATAGCCCTCTGTCTTGGCCATTTCTTTCGTTTCATCCAGGTAACTGCGAATTCCCGGAAAGCGCTCGAAGTATTGGTCAATATACTGCTCGGCTTCCGACAGGGTCAGTTCTGAATCGCGGGCCAGGCGAAAAGCCCCCATGCCATAAATCAAGCCGAAATTAACCGCCTTGGCAAAACGGCGCTGGTTGTAGGTTACATCGGCCATATCGACACCGTAGACAGCCGCTGCCGTGGTACGGTGAATATCTTGATCTTGGTGGAAAGCACTTAGCAGCGCCTCATCCTGGCTGATATGGGCCAAAACACGAAGCTCCACCTGTGAATAGTCGGCTGCCAGAAACAGCCAGCCGTCATCAGTGACAAATCCTTTGCGGATCTTTTGGCCATCGACGGTGCGTATGGGAATATTCTGTAAATTGGGTGAACTACTGGCTATGCGTCCCGTGACTGCTCCGGTCTGATTGTAGCTGGTGTGGATGCGGCCTGTTTGGGGATTAACCATTTGCGGCAGGGCATCAACGTAGGTGCTTTTCAATTTTCCCAGTTCCCGGTATTCACTAATCTTGCTAATAATGCCCGTCGTATCGGACTCTTTCAAGCCTTCCAGCACATTGGCGGCGGTTGAGTAGTGACCGCTTTTATTGCGCTTCAATCCTTCATGGGGCAGATTCAACTTCTTAAACAGAACGTCGCTTAACTGCTGCGTCGAGTTAATATTAAAGGGCGCCCCGGCAATCTCGTGGATATCACTTTCCAACCTGGCAATCCGCTCCTGAAATTCCACGGATAGGTCCTGGAAATACCCTTGGTCAAGCTTCACACCGGCCTGTTCCATATCGGAAAGCACCTCAACCAGGGGCATCTCCAATTCCAAGATTTCTTCCAGGCCTTTTTCTTTGATCTCCGCCTGCAAGGGCGGGACCAAACGCAGCGTCATATCCGCATCAGCCGCACCATACGGGGCAGCCTCCTCTATTGTCACTTCGGAAAATGGTTTTTGCTTGCGACCGGTGCCAATCAGCTTGGTTATAGCCGTCATTTCGACACCCAAGCGGTGCCGCGCAAGATCCTTTAGTCCTTTGTGTTTGCTGGCTGGATTAACCAGGAACTCGGCGATCATTGTATCAAATGTGATCGGTTCAACCCGCAAGCCATGCCGCTCCAGGATCGTGTAATCGTACTTGGCATTGTGGGCGATCTTGGGGATGTCGGGGTTGGTCATCGCCGGTCTGATGGCATCCATTACGGTCTGTAGGGGCAGTTGATCTGCGGCCAAAGAAGTCTCCCCAGCAAAAAGGGACATTTGCCCGCTGGACGCTTGCTCAGGCTTTTCCAGATGTCCGGTGGGAATATAGTAGCCGGTCGGAGGCTCCACCGCCAGGCAGATGCCGACGATACCCGCGGTCATTTTATTCAGCCCTGTCGTTTCCACATCGAAGCTGATCATCTTTGCTGTGTTTAATTTTTGCACTAGTTGATCAAGCTGGACCTTTGTATTTACCAATATCGCTTCCGTTGGCGACACTTCCTGTATTTCATCCGCATAAGAATCGTCGCCCAGACGTTCCAGCAGCTGGCGTGACAAGGTCCGGAATTCCAGATCGCGAAAAATGTCGAGGACCACAATGGTATCAAAATCTTTGGCCAGGCAGGCCTGTAAATCAAGCGTGATCGGCGCGTCGGTTACGATCTTGGCCAGCTGGTAGCTCAGGTAAGCACTTTCTTTGCCTTCTACCAGCTTCTTTCCCATGGCCCCTTTAACTGAATCAACATTCTCGTAGATCGCGTCCAATGTACCGTACTGCTGCAAGAGACGAGTTGCCGTTTTTTGACCGACGCCGCGCACACCGGGGATATTGTCACTGCTGTCACCGACCAACGCTTTCCAATCAACCACTTGATCGGGTCGTACGCCAAAATAATCAACCACAGAAGCTGAATCAAAAACCTCGGGTTGCTGACTGCCCCGTCGCGGAGGGAGTTCAACGGCCGTATTATCGTCAACAAGCTGCAAAAGATCGCGGTCCCCAGTAATAATATGGGCCAACGCCCCCTGCCCTTTGGCCTGTCTGGCTACTGTCCCCAAGACATCATCTGCCTCGAATCCTTCTAATTCCAAAATCGGGATATTAAAGGCACGTACAACCTCTTTGATCCGGCCAATCTGCACACGCAGTTCGTCCGGCATCTTCTCCCGCGTCCCTTTGTAATCGGCAAACATATCGTCGCGAAAAGTGCGCCCCAAATCGAAACTGACGGCGAAATACTTTGGTGGGTTGTCCGAAAACAAGCGCTCGACCAAAGTACGTGTGAAGCCATAGGTGGCATTCGTGGGTTCGCCTTCATCTGTGGTGAACGCTTCCAAAGGAAGCGCATAAAACATGCGGTAGGCCAGGGCGTGTCCATCGATGAGGACCAGTGTCGGTTGCATATGGCTTGTCTCCTTAATTGCAGTCGAGGTGATTATATCGGAGAACGGCGGTATAAAGCATCTATCAAACATTAATGATTTAGCTCTGGACCTCAGGCTGTATTCTCGATTGACATCCCGTCTCCTGTAGACCATACTGAGTCATCATACCGGTTTCTATATTATGGAAGCGAAGAGGGAACCCGATCCCTATGGATTATTTCGAGCGTAAGATTTTGGAGACTTTCGGTGATGAGGGGCAAGCGTGGCTGGACCAGATACCGGCGACCATTTCTGCCTGTGCTGAGCGCTGGTCGTTGCAAGTCGGCCCGCCATTCCCGGAGCTTTCCTATAATTATGCCGCTCCTGCAGAGCAGGCGGACGGATCGCCTGTCGTTTTGAAATTCGGTGTGCCCCGTGCTGAACTACTCAGTGAAATGGCCGCCTTGCGCCATTACAATGGGCGCGGTAGTGTGCGTCTCATCGATGCTCTGCCAGAACAAGGCGTTTTACTGCTGGAGCGGCTGATGCCGGGAAGCATGCTGACTGAACTCTGCCCGGACCATGACGACCAGGCCACCGAAGCAGCCGCCGCTGTCATGAAGAACCTCTGGAAGCCGCCCCCTCCTGAACATGATTTCTTGCCAGTTGCAACCTGGTTTGAGGGATTAGCCAGGCTGCGGGCCGAATTTGATGGTGGCTGCGGGCCATTCCCTTCAAAACTATTGGAAACGGCCGAGACTCTGTACGCCGAGCTGAGCCAATCGATGAGCGCTCCTGTCCTGCTGCACGGCGATCTGCACCATTACAATATCCTCTCCTCATCCAAAGATTCCTGGTTGGCCATCGATCCCAAAGGGATTATTGGCGAACCTGCATATGAAGTCGGGGCCTTTTTGCGCAACCCTCTGGGCTTCCCCGACTGGGCTGGCCTGGATCGCCTTTTGGGAAGGCGCGTGGCGATCCTAAGCGAGCAGCTTGGTCTTGACCACGGGCGCATCGCGGGCTGGGGCGTCGCGGTCACTGTTCTATCCTCCTGGTGGAGCTATGAAGACCATGATTCAGAATGGTGGTCCGTACTTCCGGTCGCCGAGAAACTGTCCGAGCTACTGACTTAGCCTAAATCAGATAAAAAGGGGCTGCAAGTGCAGCTTCACGCTCAAGGCTGCCATCTCTTCCTCTGTCGGCCGGTCAACGAAGCGGCTGGCGGCATCCAAAACTCTGGGCAAGATATTAATATCGCCAACCGTGTTCAGGAATACATCGGGGTGACCAAGTACCCAATGCACGGCTAAATCAATATCAGCCTGATCCTCGAGCGGTTCGTACCAGGTAGCACGCGTCTGAGTTCTATCTCCCCATGGCGCACGAACCAATGACTTAATCGTCTGCACCGCCACATTACGCTCCCGGCATGCTGCGACCAAGCGTTCATAATCGGCCCTATAATCAGGATTCTGCATCATGGTAAAGCTGTAAGGCAGCAAGACGGTATCAAAGTCAAAACGTTCAAGACTGCGTAGATGGATTTTTGCGACCTCGACGCCATGTCCCGTTACACCCAAATAACGCGCCAACCCTTGCTCGCGCGCCTTAATAAATGCCTCCAGCGCCCCTCCCAACCCCATTGCCGTCTCCCATTCTTCCTCGTCGACCAGAATATGCATCTGCCACAAATCGACGTGATCGGTGCGCAGTCTCTCCAATGAACGCTGCAGCTCGGCCCAAGCCCCATCGTAAGTCCGTTCTTCTGTCTTGGTAGCCAGGAAGAAATCCTGGCGATGCTCTTCCATCCACGGTCCCACGCGCAGCTCAGCATCACCGTAACTCGCTGCCACATCAATATGGTTGATTCCAAAAGACAAAATCAGTTCCAGCGTTCGATCTGCATCTTCCTGGGATACCCGGGCCAGGGCCGCCGCACCAAATAGAGCTCGTGTACTCATATGACCGGTACGTCCAAACAGTCGTTTCTGCATCATAATGGTCTCCTCGTGACTTACACTTTATTGTACAATTTGTCAGGTAAAATAATTTATTCGCAATTATGTGACTGCCATGCAAAATTCGGAAAGAACTGACAATCCTTGCACCACTTCAAACTCCCATTTCACAGAAAATGAGATTGTACCATCAATTGACACTGATTTTACCAGCAGCAGCAAAACCCTTTTGATCGCCTTTGGCAGTATGCGGCTCAATCATAAGGTCCCGCCATTTGAGTTTGTATCCGCTTTCAAGGAAATGCCTGCGCAGAAACTTTTTGTGCGCGATCCACATCAATTCTGGTACCAGCGCGGTCTGCCAGGCATTTCCGGCAGCTTGAAAGGAACTGGTGCTCATTTACAGAATCTCGTCGCGCAGCTAGGAGTTGACAAGGTCGTAACCTTTGGTGGCTCGATGGGAGGTTATGCCGCGCTCTATTTCGGATGGTACCTGCAGGCGAACGAGGTGCACGCATTCTCGCCCAAAACCTTTCTGGCTCCACTAATGAGATTAATCCACGGGGACATCAGGCACCCAGGACGACATAAAAGCCATCCCTTGAATCGCAAGATCATGCAGTTGCAGCGTGATCCGCAGGTGGAGAATTCGAGCCTCGATCTAAAAAGAGTTTTAGAAAACGCCAATCAGAAAACGAAATATTTTATCTACTTCAACCAGCGACACCGTGTGGATCGCGTCCAATGTAAACGGTTGAAGGACATGCCAGGCATCGAACTGCGTCATCATGATCAGGGCGGACACCGAATTCTGATTGATATGAAAAGATCTGGGCAGCTGGAAGAAATTATCAGGTCATCTTTGTAAACAGTCACTGTGAACGGCGTCAATTACCACTGTGCGAATAGTGCAATTGATTTTTGACTACCCATCCGAAAAAGGAAATAGAGAGCATGCCTGATCAAGATAACAGATTCACAGTCGTTACTTTACGAGAGCAACCGGGGATCAATGAACTTTTCTTCAAGCAAAAGGAGCGCATTTGGCCCGAGTTTATGTTCCATGATGTCTATGCGGATAAATTGTGGTCCTATGTCTACGAGGTGTTTCAGGAGTTTCAACTCTATCTGCTCAATGAGGAGGGGGCACCAATTGCGGTTGGCCAGACGATGCCCCTGATCTGGGATGGCAGCATGCAGGATTTACCCGTGGGTTGGGCGGATTCCCTGGTCAGAGGAACCAATGATTATGAGGCAGGGCGACAGCCCAATACGCTGGCTGCGCTGGAAATTGCAATCCAACCAGAATATCGCGGCCAGGGTGTTAGTTATCGCATGATCAAGGCGATTCGCAACCTGGCCCAAAAACATAAACTGCAAGCCGTTATCGTCGCTGTACGGCCGTCGCTGAAATCCCGCTATCCAATCACACCGATGGAAAGATACGCGCACTGGCGGCGCGCAGACGGCACCCCTTTTGATCCCTGGCTGCGCGCCCATTGGCGCAGTGGTGGTGAAATACTGAAGATGGCGCATCCTTCCATGGTGGTCGAGGCCACGGTTGCGGAGTGGGAAGCGTGGACCGGCCTGCAGTTCCCAGAAAGCGGTAATTACATTATCGATGGCGCCCTGGTTCCGATCCAAATTGATGTCGAGATGAATAACGGACGTTACATTGAACCCAATGTTTGGGTTCATCATCCGCTCACAACGGAGAGGATTATTAAAGATGACCGATTTACAGTTTGACCGGCTGGTTCAAGAAGCGCTCGACCAAGATTTTAGTGGGTGGGATTTTTCCTGGACCCACGGCCGTTGGCATGAAGAAGATCCCTCCTGGAATTATCGCCAACTCGTACAGACAAGGGTTCAAAATACAGATTCTTTGTTGGATATGGGAACAGGAGGCGGTGAATTCTTGGCATCGCTTAGAAATCTACCGCAGCGCACCTATGCCACAGAGAGTTATCCGCCCAATATCCCCGTTGCACGTGCCCGCCTGGAATCTCTGGACATCAACCTGTTGGAAATTACGGATGATCGGAAACTTCCCTTGCAAGACTGCTCTTTGCAGTTGGTTATTAACCGTCATGAATCCTATTGGGCGTCTGAGGTCTACCGGATTCTAGAGCAAGATGGCATTTTCTTGACCCAACAGGTAGGGTCCAAAGACAATATACAACTCAATGAATTCTTGGACGCTGCAATCAAGCCAAGCGCCAAAGAATGGGCCTTGGACAATAAAATCGGGTATTTGAAGCAAGCGGGTTTTCAGATATTGCGCGCGGAAGAACAGTATCTAGACAGCATTTTCGATGATATCGGTGTTGTCGTTTTCTACCTGAAGATTATCTCCTGGCAAATACCAGATTTTACCCTTGAAAAATACCGCAAACGTCTACTAGCCCTGCATGAGCGCATCGAAAGGCAAGGCCCCTTTGTTTCCAAAGCGCACCGATATTTGGTTGAAGCCCGAAAGAGATGATCACTCCCAGCCGGTCGTGGCATCCAGCATTTCTTTCTCTTCTTTGCTCAGCGTGACATTTGACCCTTTGATCGTATCGTTAAGCTGCGCTGCTGTATTTGCGCCAACAATGGCCGACGTCACGGCAGGATTGGCTAGAATCCAGGCAATCGCCATCTGCGCGATCGTCGCCTCATGTTCCAGACCAATCTCTTCTAATTTGTCCACAGCGGCAAAACCTTGCTCATTCATATAACGCTTGCGGACACCGTCTGCTCGTGCTGAAACAGGCAGATCAGCATCGCGACGATACTTACCGGTCAGAAAACCACCTGCCAATGGGCTGTAAGGAATGACGCCGATTTCTTGGTCATGGCATAAGGGCTGCAGTTCACGTTCGAACTCAGCACGGTGTACCAGGCTGTAATGGGGCTGCAAGCTGTCAAAGCGAACTAGTCCTTTTACGTCACTAATCCACAACGATTTGGCCAATAACCAGGCCGGGTAATTGGAACAACCGATATAGCGCACTTTGCCTGAGCGCACCAGGTCAGACAATACGGCCAAGGTTTCATCCAGCGGTGTCTCGTCGTCTGGCCAATGGACCTGGTATAGATCAATATAGTCGGTCTGCAAGCGGCGCAGGCTATCCTCAACGGCGTTAAGGATATGATAGCGAGAAAGCCCTTCATCATTCGGCCCCTCGCCCATATTCCCGCGTACTTTCGTAGCAATGACCAATGAATCTCTAGCGATAGATCCTGCTGCCAACCAGCTACCGATTATCTGCTCGCTAATCCCGCCTGGATTGCCCTCAACCCAACGGGAATAGACATCAGCCGTATCAAGGAAATTACAGCCTAAAGCAACCGCTTCATCCATGATCGTGTGTGCCGTTTGCTCATCCGCAGACCAGCCAAACTGCATTGTACCCAGACAAATTGTGGATACCTTAAGACCTGTACGTCCCAGCCGTCTATATTCCATCGCCAATTCCTTTACGGTCGTTCCAATATATGAGCCACGATTGTCGCACCACTGCCGCCGATATTCTGGGTCAGGGCGATTCGGGCGCCGTCTATTTGAGCCTCTCCTGCATCTCCGCGAAGCTGCATCGTCGCCTCCACGAGCTGGTATAGCCCCGTGGCGCCAACTGGATGGCCGCGTGCCTTTAATCCACCCATGGTACAGATCGGTATCCTTCCCGTAGGCAGGATATCGCCATCTTGAGCCAGGCGCACTCCTGTTCCCCGTTCAGCAAAACCACAAGCCTCCAAAGACAAGGCGGCCATGATACTAAACGCATCATGTAATTCGAAAAGATCAACGTCCTCAGGCCCGATTCCTGCCTGCGCATAAGCAAGGCTGGCCGATTGTTCGGCCGCTTTAAGCCAAAGCGGCTCTTCGCGGTCATGAATGGCCAACGTATCTGTGGATGCCGCCGATCCGGCAACACGCACCGCCTGCGGCGCTTTTTCCGCCGGTACCAGCAGCAGGGCCGCCGCGCCATCGCCAATGGGCGAGGCATCAAAAAGGCTGATGGGATCGGCCACGATACGACCATTGTCATATGTCTTCTGGCTGATGGCCATCCGGAATAAGGCGTTGGGGTTCTTGGCCCCATTGGCGTGAGCATTCAGGGCAAAGGGAGCAAAGTCATGCCGGTCATACCCGTACTCATGCATATAACGGCGCATGACCAGGGCATTGAGCCCCACAAAGGAGACGCCCTGCGGCAGTTCGTAATCAGCATCCGCGGCCGTGGCCAGGGCCGCAGTTGTCTGCCGGCCCGGCGATTCGGTAAGCTTTTCCACTCCAATTACCAGCACCGCATCTACTTCGCCACTGGCGACAGCCAAAATACCCTGGCGCATCGCTGAGCCGGCCGATCCACAGGCCGCTTCCATCTTCACCGCTTCTACACCCCATTGACCAAGGAAATCAGCCACCAAAGCGCCCAACTGCCGCTGTTGGCTGAGACGGCCACTGGTCATATTACCCACATAGATACTGTCTACTTTATCTATTCCAGCATCTACCATGGCGGCACGTCCAGCCTGCACCGCTAGTTCACGTATTGATGTATCCCAGTGCTCTCGTACCGGCGTCTGTCCAACGCCCAGGATCGCTACCTGGTTCATAGTTACCTCCAGCAAAATAAAACGATAATCGCTTGACCACGATTATCGTTTTTCATTTCAATTCAACGAGTATAGTTTACCCGGCTTCCCCGCCATAAACTATCAAGGCTATGCTGAAAGCTATCACAATCAGCGGTCCACTTCGATTTTTAGCGTCCATCCATACTTATCTTCAACCCGGCCATATTGTATGTCGGTCAGTGTCTTAAACAGGTTCTCTGCCACTGGTCCAGGCTGATAATCATTGATGATATGCTCCTCGTCCTGGAAACCAAACTTGCCCACCGGAGCGATGACGGCCGCCGTTCCACAGCCAAAGACCTCTGTAATGCGCCCGGACTTTACATCAGCCAGCATTTCAAATACATCAACCGGCTCTTCAGCAACTTGGTATCCCAAATCCGGCGCCAGTTTTAATACGGAATCTCGCGTTACCCCGGCAAGTATACTGTCGCTCAGAGGTGGGGTAACGATGCGACTGCCTTCATAAACAAAATAGATATTCATGGCCCCGACCTCCTCGACGAAACGGCCGTTCACCGCATCCAGCCACAAGACTTGTGAATAACCCTTGTCTGCAACCTCTTCGCTCACAAAGAGGCTGGCGGCATAATTACCGCCTGTCTTGGCTGCGCCTACCCCTCCGCGAACCGCACGGCGGTATTTTTCAGAGATATAGACTGGAATCGGGTTAAACCCTTCCTTGAAATATGCGCCAACCGGTCCAGCTATGATGAAGTGGAGGAAGGACTTGCTGGCATGAACTCCTAACGCTGGTTCCGTAGCGATCATGGCCGGTCGAATATACAACGTCGCTCCTGCTTCGGCAGGAACCCATTCCTGTTCGATTTCCAGCAACTGTACCAGCGCTGCCAGATGATCTTCTTCGTCTACGACCGGCATCGACATGCGCATCGCCGAGCGATTAAAACGTTTCATATTCTCCCAGGGGCGAAAGAGATTTATGTGGCCATCATCCCGGCGGTACGCTTTTGTTCCCTCAAAGATCTCTTGAGCATAATGGAACACGGCTGTTGCCGGTGCCAGTGAGAAATTCTCATAGGGGCCAATCTGGGCATCGTGCCAGCCAACTCCGCTCTCCCATTTTTGGGTAAACATGCGGTTCGTGAATGTGCTGCCAAAACCAAAATCCTTGGTTGGCGCGCTTCTAATCTGAGCAGGGTCCAGGGAAAGGACTTTAATATCCATAATCGTCTCCTTTACCAACAGCCTTTCGCCAAAGCTTGTAGCTGCCGGGTCGATCAATCAAAAAGGGTGGGAAGCCGGTCAAGCAGCCGGCTGTAATCATCTTATTTAGCCAACAGCGATTGCCAATTTTCTTTGACGCCATCACATCACCTTGACTAGCCTAATTTTCCTAGATTCAGAGCAGATCGCCAACTCTTAATCATGAGTCTACCCGGCTGAAGTTGCCAGACCGCTTCTGCCCATTTATGATCGCTGGCATGTACCCAATTCTCGCCCGCTACGGGTCAATTTTCATCTACAGCTACACAGTGGTATTGGCCTTGGGCGTCCTCGCAGCCATTCTCTTGATTCGACGATCACCGGGGAGCAAGCACGCTGAGCAGTGGTTTGACGCCCTGCTGGTTGTCATTGTCGCCGCAGTGGTTGGTGGCCGGATGGGATTCGTCCTCTGGCGTTGGGACTATTTTCAGGAGCACCTAACTGAAACCTGGCAGATCTGGCAGGGCGGATTAAGCTACTTTGGTGCACTTTTTGCCGCCATTCTGACCCTTGCTCTCTGGACCACGAGCAGTAGTCGTTCATTTTCCCGTTACGCTGCACTGTTCGCACCTGCGCTGCTGCTGGTAACCCTGTTTGGCTGGTTCGCATGTTGGCTGGAAGGATGTGCCTATGGGCAGGAAACCTTCATCGGCTGGCTCGCCGTCGACCTGCCAGATGAATATGGCGTTTCGGCGGTGCGTTACCAAACCCAAATTGTTGGCTTCGTTTTAACCGCAGTATGCTTCATTTTCTTTCTTCGTTATCAAAGGAACCAGTCTCCCCTTACTATTTTCTTATTAGCCCTAGCCTCCGTATCATTGGTTCATTTATTGGTCACCTTCCTGCGCGCGGATCCAACTTTCTTTGTGGGCGGCTTGCGTGTAGATGCGATAATCAATGCACTGTTGGTCACTATCTCTTTGCTCCTGCTACAATACCAGCGTGTTAAAGCAAGGCGAGTGGAGAATAGGGCATGAAAGTTAAAGTGGGCCTGGCCCAAATGGCGCCGGTACTGGGTCAACTTGCCTCGAATCTAAAAATCCATCTTGACTTGGTCCAAGAAGCGAATGGGCAGAACGTTGACCTGTTAATCTTTCCCGAGCTTTCTTTGACCGGATACTGGCTGCGCGAAGAAGCATTTTCTGTCGCTGTTAAACCATCTGACGAGGATACGACCTTTGGCCCCTTGCTGGAAGCGAGCCGCTTCATTGACCTGGTGGTTGGATTTGTGGAGAAAGACCGGCGGCATCGATACTTTATTTCCGCCGCATATCTTGCTCAAGGCCGGATTGTTCATATTCATCGCAAGCTCTATCTGCCTACTTACGGCATCTTTGAGGAAGGGCGTTATTTTGCTCCGGGCAGCGTGGTGCAAGCTTTTGACAGTCAGTTCGGTCGCGTGGGACTCTTAATTTGCGAAGATTTCTGGCATGTTAGCCCTCCATACCTGCTTTGGCTCGACGGGGCCGATCTGCTAATCATGATCTCAGCCACTCCCGCCAGGGAACAAGCAACACAATATGTTCCCGACAGTGCGCAAAGGGTGGCACTCTTGAATCAAGCTTACGCCTCTTTGTTCACCAACTTTATTGTGCAAGTAAACCGCGTAGGATCGGAAGAAGATGCTGATTTCTTTGGCGGTTCAACCATTTTTGGCCCACAGGGCAACCAAATCGTGCAACCTACGTATTATAAAGAGGGACTGTTCACGGCCGAGTTGGATCTGGACGAACTTCGGCTCGCCCGAACCCGGCTGCCCTTGCTGCGTGATGAGCGCAGTGACTTGACTGCACGAGAATTTAGGAGAATTCTACAGTCACGATGAATGACGAATACGAAACCCCAGAAGGATTCAAATCGGGCTTTGTTGCCCTGGTCGGACGGCCCAACGTTGGCAAAAGCACACTTTTGAATGCTTTCATGCAACAAAAAATAGCCATTGTCACCCCGCGCCCGCAAACAACGCGCACACGCCAGCTTGGAATCATAACTGAGGCGCTGTACCAGATGATTTTCATCGATACACCCGGCATCATGAAAAAGCCACGCCATAAACTGGATCAATTCATGCTGGAATCGGCAGTTGATACCTTAGCCGATGCTGACGTCGTGCTCTGGCTTGTGGACGGCAGTGAACCGCCAGGCACTGAAGACCAAGCGATCGCCGAGAAACTCATGGCCAGCGGCAGCCAAAGGCCCGTTATCATGGGCATTAACAAAGTCGATGCTCTCTCTGCCGCTGATGTTTTACCTCGCTCCGAGGGATATAAAGCGCTGCTGCCAGACGCGAGCTGGATCCTCTTCTCCGCCTTACGACAGGATGGTCTAGCTGAGCTCTTGCAGATGCTCGTCGAGGCCCTGCCCGAGGGACCGTTGTATTATCCGCCAGAACAAATCACGGATGTGTTCCTGCGCGATATTGCCGCGGAAATGATTCGTGAACAGATCATGCTGCAGCTGCGGGAGGAAATACCTTACAGCACGGCCGTAAAGGTAGAAGATTTCAAAGAGCGCGAAAACGGCACAACCTATATTAGCGCCAACATATTTATCGAACGGGACAGCCATAAACGGATCATTATCGGGCGCAATGGAGAGCAACTGCGCAAGATCGGCGCCGCAGCACGCAAAGAAATAGAAGAGCTGGTGGAAGGGAAGGTTTTCCTTGAATTATGGGTCAAGGTACAACCTAAGTGGCGCAGAGATGAAGATTCCCTGAGACGCCTCGGGTACCAGTAACCAGAATTATTGTTCGAGTGTTTCTGATAATGGAGATATGCGGTCGTATTGGCCATCTTAAATACTTGGAATTACCGCAACAATATTTGATATCAACCTTCTCAAAGGAAGCAGGAGTTATTGATGACTGAAAGTAGTGATGAGAAAGCGATCAGCCGCCGCAATTTCATGCGCAATTTGGCTATCTCAGCCCTGGCAGCCACCACCGCGGGAACCAGCGCCGCGCTGCTGAGCAAGGAATGGCAAAGGCCGGCAGCAGTGCCGGTACGACCTCTAATCCGCGAGGTTGCGCTTCCTGCGATTGAGCAGGCTCCAACGGCCGTTCCCTTTGTTCGTTCAGCCCAAAACGCTTCCTCGGCCCATAGCGACGCCAGCGAACTACTGGCACGTCTTGCTGAATCTCAGGCTGAGAACATGCGTCTCCAGGCAGCCCTGGAATCGGCAAAAAGAGATTTGGACTCCTTGTCTATCACCAATAACAGCAATCGCTCCGCCACCGAAGATCTGTCCGTTCAGCTAGCTGACGCCACGACGCGTATCGGTGTGCTCAGCGGTCTGGTCACCCTCTACGAGCAGCTTGATGAGATCGACGTCACCGAAACAGTGCAGAATGGCCTGACTTCAGTTTCCGAGAGCATCAATGAATTCATCGATCAAACCCCCGTATTGAGCGAGGGCATTGCCGTGGGGGAGCAAGCTTTGGCTGAGGTTGAAGCGCATATTCCGCAGCTAGAAGACGGCCGTCTTTGGCTGGATGCCCAGACTAACAGACTTGGCACTTTCTACGATACGGTAGAAGGAGTTCTACAGATTGTTTTGGAATCCGTGGGATCGTTCATGGATCTGGTCGAAAACTGGTTTAACGGCGTGCGCAAATGGCTGCCATTCGGCATCGATGATAAAGCCGCCTTGGTGATCCAATCCTTGACCGATCTCGTCGCTGAGACCCCGCACACTATCAATGGACTCAACACCTATATCGCCCAGCCAT
The DNA here is from genome assembly GCA_963807975.1 of uncultured Chloroflexia bacterium. Lineage (GTDB taxonomy): Bacteria > Chloroflexota > Anaerolineae > Promineifilales > Promineifilaceae > JAACFF01. Next base: position 1,511,074 of record CAWEDV010000001.1, read on the forward strand.
TGGATGCCTGGCTGGCCCGCGAAAATGATACCCCGCGCCTGCAGCGCACCTTGATCAAACCGCTTCGGGAGCAGGTCTTGGCCGAAGCCAGCGAGACCATCAACCGCGCCCACACCGTGAAAGCATCCTATCAAGAAAGATTAGCCTTACCAGTGGAGGCAAAAATTAACAGCCGTAACGCTCTACTCGAACAAATTGCCAGCTACCGCCAGCAGAACTTACTCTAGGGCAATTGTTTTTCTACTGCCATTTTTTCAACGATACGTATGCTCCCACGAAGGCCCTTAGCAGGAATTTCCGTGGCCAATTTCAATCCTGCTAAGACGGGAACTTATCCTCAGCGATCAGCCCTGCGCTGAGGAGAATCCATTAGCTGAAACCGACGTCCGCCCGTTCCGGCAGCTGGAATACTCGTTAATCTCAGTCGATATCGCGTCACATAAAGCAGCGATAGAGGAACCAACCGGCTTGCTCAAATCTGATGACCACCCAGTAAAGGCCGGTTGTACGCAGTAGAAAATCATCTCCGGAGGCAAAATTCTCAACGCCTCAGCTAAGGCTAGCGCTTCGGCCAAGCCTGCATCGTGCAGCGTGCCTTTCATGGCTCCTTCAGACACGGGCAAAACTGCTTCTTCCAAGAGAAACCGTTTCCAGTTCCCTGGACTCATGCCCATCTCGGCCGCATCCACGATAATAACGCGCTCGTATCCCTTCCAGATCAATACCGTTTCCAGACCAGGCGTCCCACCATCTATGGCAACCACTTCCGGCGGCATCTTTTGACTGTGCAGCGCGGCGATGACAGCCGAACCGATGCCATCATCGCCGCGAAATGGATTTCCTAAGCCAAGAATCAGCGCTTTAGACATGGAGCACCCAACACCATCCTAAACAAATTCAACATTGAGCATATGTGTCGAACAAGAAATACAGGGATCATATGCTCTGACCAGCATCTCCAGACGGTGCTCAATTTCTTTCTGCGGTTTATACATAATCGACGGGACCATAGCCCGCATATCTGCCTCGACATTGGCTACGTTTTGATTGGTGGGAATAATGCAGTTTGCCCCGGTTATCAAGCCGTCTTCAATAATGTAGTGATGGAATAGAACGCCGCGAGGAACTTCACAAGCGCCTACCCCTTCACCCGTAAGGCGGGCAGGAGCTACTGGATCTTCCCAGGCTATTTCCTTCTCCAGGAGTTTGTCGATTAGCTCTATACCTTCGACGAAGCAGTGCGCGATTTCCACCACCTGGGCCACCGTGTTCATATATGGATTCGTACATCCAGGGGTCAAATCAAGAGCCGAAGCGGCTGACGCCGCCCGTACATGCAGTAAATCATGATTGATATTGAAACGAGCCAAGGCGCCCACCATGTAGCTGTCGCGTTGGTTGGAACAATGCTTGGCTGAAGAATGGGGCAAGATCTCTTCATTGGTAACTGAACGATACAGATTTAAGGGCCAGCGCCCGCCATCACTGCTGGCAATTTCACCATCAATAAATCCATAGGCCTCTTCATTACGCAATGCAATATATTCCGTTTCACGCTCGAAATGGGGCATTGAAAGCGATTGGTATAGGGCAACTGTCTCTTCCACATCCGGCCACAGGGCGATGAATTTCTCGCGTAGTTCGTACAGTTCGACCGTTGTCGGAAAATGTTTGAAGCCACCCACGGTCATGGCAATTGGATGTGTATGGCGGCCGGCCACAGCCTGGCAAATGTCTCCCGCCAGTTTCTTCAAGCGCAGCGCCCGCAGAACCACGTCTGGCGCAGTTTTGGCCAGCGGAATCACGCTGCCGACGTTCAAAAAATCGGGAGCAACGAGCATGTAGGCATGCAAGATATGGCTGTCCAAGATCTCACCGATGAAGTTCAGCCGGCGCAGCAGTTTGGTCTGCTCCGTTGGTTCGATACCCAACGCATTTTCGGCCGCGCGCAAGGAGGTTGTGGCATGGCCCACGGCGCAAATGCCACAAATGCGCGAGGTGATATGGGACGCTTCCAGGTACGGCCGTCCACGCAGCATCGCTTCGAAAAAGCGCGGGGTTTCCGTGACTTGCAGCTCACATTGTCTTATTTCGCCGTTTACCACGTCAACGACAATATTGCCATGTCCTTCTACGCGTGTGATATGGTGAATATCAACTTTTACTTTATGAGCCATTTGCATTCTCCTCCGGCGCCATATCCTGGATCTGATTGGTCAGATAGAGAGTCAGTTTGGCGTCAATCTCATGGGGGTCAAGACCGTGGTCAGTCAATACCTGTTTTAAAGAATCGATCTTGGGGAACGGGATCAATCCGCGACACCCAACGCAGCTCGCGCCATAGGTAGGACAGATCGCCTCACAGCCGGCCCGCGTAATGGGGCCGAGACAAACCTCTCCTCGATGGAAAACGCAGACGTTTTCGTCAAGCTTACACTCGATGCACACTGGATAATCAGGCGGTTCAGGGGTGCGCCCTTGCAGCAGCGCCTTGACCACCGACAAGAATTCGTAACGATCAATGGGGCAGCCGGGAATGACCACATCCACTTCGATAACTTTGCTGATGGCTCTTGCCTCGTAGACTTCGTACCAATCGGCATAAGATCCGTAAACATATTTCCTGACATCATCCAGGTTTTGTGTGTTGCGAATGGCATTGACGCCACCGAGATGAGCGCATGCGCCCAGAGCAACCACGATCCCAGATCGGTCGCGTATATCCCTTAATCGTTCCTCATCGCTGGCCCGTGAACAGGAGCCCTCAATAAAGGCAATATCATAGGCGTCAGCCTTCTCACTCATTGCCTCTCGAAATTCGACGATATCGACCGCGTCGAGGAGCTCTGGGTGGGTTTGCAGAGAATCAACAACCGTTAATTGGCAACCTTCGCAGCAGGTAAAGTCAAAAAACGCTACTTTCGGTTTTGCTTTGTTGGTCATGATAAAGCCTCCTGAAGGGGCTCAATTTCAGCATATGAGAATGATGGACCTTCCTGGCAAGTATAAATATGGTGCAGCTGGCAGTGCCCGCATTTGCCCACGCCACATTTCATGCGCCGTTCAAAACTAAGCCAGATATTTCCTTTCGGTATGGGGATTTTCAAGAGCTCCTTGATCACGAAGCGGTACATGATTGGCGGGCCAACAACCACGGCGGCTGTGTTGCGCGGCACAATCTTCACTTTGTCAAAAAGGGTCGTGATCACGCCCACGGTATGATTCCACTGGCTGTCCGGATAATCGACAGTTAGATGCAGTTCTACATCATCTCTAGCGGCCCATTCAACCAACTCATTGCGGAACAATAAATCCTGCGGCTGACGCGAACCGTAAAGAATGATTACCCGTCCATAATTACCACGCTCATCGAGAACTTCAGTTATCAGTGAGCGCAGCGGCGCCAGGCCCAGACCACCGGCAATGAGCAATATATCCTTGCCACGAAAATGCTGGACCGGGAAGCCCCGGCCAAATGGGCCACGCACGCCGATGATGTCACCTGGCCTCTTTTTGTGCAGCGCACTGGTCAGATCCCCTACCTTGCGCACGCAAAGCTCAAACACGCCATCGCTGCGGCTGGGTGATGATGAAATACTGATTGGTGCTTCGCCAATCCCCAGTAGAGACACTTGCACAAACTGGCCCGGACCATGCCTCAGGGTGATATCATGCGGCAGTTCAATCGTGAACAGCATATCTTGCTTGGTGAGCGGCATCATTGATGCAATTCGAGCAGGAACTGGTTTATAGATCGATTCAGAGTGTTTTACCTCTTCATGCAAATGCCTCATGACGCCACCTCCTGCTCGGATACCAAGGCACCATCCGTCTTTGACTCCTGATGAGCTCGCCTAAAAAGTTCGTTGAATACGCCAATGGGTGTAATATCAACCAGGCAGGAAGTCGCACAGCGCCCACAACCGACACAACCGACAATGCCATAACCGTCCCATTGGTATTTGCCCTTGCGCATGAAGCGGTGGCGCTGACGAGCCGACAACTTGGCCCGGAAATCATGACCTCCGGCAACGGTAGCAAACTGGTGAATTTGGCAAGAATCCCAACGCCGCACCCGCTGCCCTTTTTCAAGAGCCAGGTCCGCTTCGTCGGTAACGTCGAAGCAGTAACAGGTCGGACAAACCTGTGTACACATACCACAGGCTAGACAGCGATCGCCCAATTCACTCCATAGTTCGCTGTTATAGCACTCTTCCAGGAGGTCGGACATCTCCACAACATCAAAGTCCAACCGGTAAGGGAACTCTTCCCATTTCTCAGAAAACTTCTGGTTGATTCGTTCCATATCTGATGGCATAGCATCAAAGGCGTGATGAAAACCATCTAGTAGGACCACCCCTTTCCTTGTATTAACATTAAGGGCATAAACGTCATCCAGCTCAAGGATGTGGATGTCGAAACCATCGGCCGAACTTGCAGTGCCCATATCACGGCAGAATGATTGCTCAGTACACGGGCTCAGACACTCGATCCCGACCAGGAAAGTCTCATCACGATGTGCCTTATAATGCTGATCTTCATATCCTTGTTGAAAGACGTGATCAAGCAGCTTGACAGCGTGCATATCACAAGTATGCATGCCAATGATGACCGTCGGTTTTCTTTGGATATTGGCCTGGATTCGGCTGGCGTCGAGATTGTACTGCAACAACACCTCACGTGGGGGAACGAGGTATTTCTTGGGGGGCAGCACAGTTGGTGGATAAGTTAGCTGCAGGCTTTCAGTGTCCATGATTTCATCAAAAACAAAAGCGCCGTGCTTTTCTTGTGGGCCTACGACCCGAAAATTCTGTCGCAACCTTTGTACCCAATCTGGAAAAACAGCCTTGGGCATGATTTTGTAACTCATATTCGTCCGATACCTCCTCAAACGTTTCCTCAACAGTGAAATCAACCCATTTCACCCTGATGCATGTTTGAAATCAGCAAAATAAAAACGCCTAAGAACACCCAGTTCCCCAGCGCCTCCTCATCTTAAACTGCTATGTGTAGGCCCGATTGCCCACTTATCTTACTTCAGAGTATGCATGAGTTGTGCAAGGGATTCAATGACGTTTGTCAACATTTCCCATGACAAAGATCACTGTTTGTGACGGAATTCACAATTAAATTTATTCATCTTTTCGCTAGATCGGTGGATTTTGCTCCTCCACCGGACCTAGATACGGACCAGCCGCGAACTCAATCAGGTGGCTTATCTAAAGGTGGAGCAACGGCCAAGAAATCTTCCACGAATCGCTGATCGTAAGAGTGAATAAGCGATTCAACCCGCTCCCAATTTGGCGCAGAAACGATCAATCCGGCATGATGCTTCTTGCCTACGCGGTAGACAATTTCCGGGTCCTGATATGCCGACAGATCGGGATGTTCCTGACGAGCCAGGCAAATAAGCACGCCAGCGTAATCTCCCCTATCGAGCGGCGATTGGTACGTTTCACCGCGTGCAAAAGCGATTTCAAGTTTTGCCCATTCGGCCCACAGATTGATGCCGCTGGCAGCTTCGACCAGCTGCTCAATATTGGCCCCGCCCACACGCGCGGCCGTTTCCAGGAAATAAAGCTGTCCGTCTGCGCCCTCGATAAACTCCGTGTGTGTCACGCCGCGTGGTATCTGAAACGCGTGCAGCAGCTTCTCGTTTAGGGCCAGCAGTTTTGCACTCTCTTCAGCCTCACGTGGTAACGTGCGAGTCACAAACACGCCCCCTTCATGGGCTACATTCATCGGCGGTTGGGTATATTTATGTGGCAGTGCAAATTGAATCTGTCCATCCCAAATAATCGAGTCGACATGGTGCACCTCTCCCGGAACAAACTGTTCAAGATGAAAATAGGATTGTTCATCTCCCAAATCATCCAACCAACGCCACACCTCTTGCGCATCAAAGACCTTCTTTATTCCCATTGCCCCGGCTTCTGAGCGAGGTTTAAGAACCCAAGGGGGAGGGATGGTATCCATAAAGTATCGCAGCCGGTCGTAGTTGAAGACGGGGGTGAATTCCGGCACCGCAATACCATGAGCGCGTGCCTGTTTGCGCATGGCCAACTTGTCTCGGAAATAACGGACCACGGTTTCGCCCAGGCCGGGCAGACGCAGGTGTTCTCTCAGCGCTGCGGCCGTTTCCACATCATAATCATCCAAGGGTACAATTTGGGCGATATCATGTGTTCGATTGAGATAGCTTACGGCATGGATAATATCAGGACGAGTGGACAAATCAGGCATCAGATAGCGCTCGTCGATATCCTCCATCGGCCACGCTTCATCCTTGATTTTTTCACGAGTCAGGAGCAGGACCTGCGCCCCATTTTGTTTTGCGGCTGTGAGAAAGGTGGTGCCTTTGAAATAGCTTGCTAAGCATAATATTGTTGTTGGAGTTTCGTTATTCATAGTGGTCGATGATTGCCCTCATCCCTGCTAGATTATTGTTCCAGTCAACGTTTTCGTATTCCGGTAGAAGGACCGCGATTGCCGGGATACCCTGATCGTCGATCCAGTTCGTACTATCCCCATTGAGAACTTGATTGGTCAGATCTTCAAAATCAGCGATAGGATAGCCAGCGGCAATACCATATACTTCCGCGGGCAGGAGCGACACCTTGGGTCTGGAACCGCAGGTTCCAGGCGACGACAAACCATCTTTTGCCCTGGCCTCCCAAAATACGACCACCTCCGGCAGCATGCCCAGAACTGCGTCTTTCAACACCTGTGTTTCCGGCTCTGAGAAGGGTGCCAGCCCGCCACTTCCTTGTACGACTTGCCCGCGCCAGGTTGCGTCCTCCTTCCAGCGACAATCCCAGTTCCGATTGAGGTCGACGTTGTTGGCATTTAGCCGTCCGCTCAGCTCACCAGGATCGTATGGGCTGTCAGGATTGGCATTGGGAATCACGTAGAGTGTAACCGAGTCGGGAACCTGCTGTGGATTATCGGTGAAATGGTTGATCGCCCGGATCGCCAACGATACGGTAGAGGGAGCCGCCCCAGCATGTAGTCCGCCCACGAACAAGATATGTCTTGGTCCAGCCCCAAAGCGCACCAATTCGATCGGACTGCCCAGAACTGATTCGCCCAACACATGCCACTCCGGGCCTAGATCAATGGTTGCCGTGGGGGCCGGGGTGGGTGCATCAGTCGGAGGTGGAGCAGCCGTGGGCTCTGCCGTAGCTGCAGGTTCTGGCGTGGAGGTATGAGCAGGCACGGCCGTCTCTTCTATGACAGCGGGAACCGCCTCCGTCGCTGGCACCTCGGCAGTTGCGGTTGGAATTTCTTCTGTAGGCGGCGTTGTAGGCGGCTCACCCTCAAACACGTCCCCCTGCCCAGCAACTGTAACGATCGTCGCCGTCGGTGGCGCAAAGAGATAAAAAGGACTACTTGGCGAACTGATCATCAACCAGGTTAGCAGCAAACAGCCTAAAATAAGCAAGGGAATAAGCCCCAGCAGCCATTTGCTGCCGCTAGATTTCTTTGCCGGGGGTGGCGGCGGTGTGTCCACCTGGGGAGTCATGATTTTCGAATCGCTGAGTCGATACTCATCTGTAGGATGGGGTATCCAAACGCCCGCCTGTGTGACCATACCCTCGCCGCCCTCAGCTTGGATAACATGATCGATGGCACTTCGTAATTCGGCCGCAGTCTGGAATCGTTCATTTGGATCTTTACGCAGACATCGCTGTACCAGATAAATCGTCTGCTGCGATAGATCGGGACGGATGGTTTCCAGCGCTGGTGGTTGTTCATAAATATGTTGGTGCAGGACTGCCATTGGCTCAACGGCCTCAAACGGCCGTCGTCCAGCCAGCAGTTCGTACAAGATAACGCCTAACGAATAGAGATCAGACCGCGCATCCACCCGCTTGCCGCTCGCTTGTTCCGGCGACATGTAATGAGGCGTGCCAATCAGCGTTCCCGTATGCGTAATTTTCGCGCTGCCTTCCACGGCGGCAATCCCCAAGTCAACCAAAACAGGACGGCCGTCGGGGCGAATGAGGATATTGCTGGGCTTGATGTCGCGATGCACAATGCCCGCCGCATGTGCCACCGCCAGCGCGTCGGCCATTTTGCCGATAATCGTCAGTGATTGATTGGTCTCCACCAATCGGCCCTGTTGTTTAACCCTCTCCAAGGTGTCACGTAGGGAGCCGCCTTCAATATATTGCATGGCGATAAACGGCCGTCCATCTTGTGCCAGGCCTATGGCATAAATATGCACGATATTGGCATGGTCCAATTGGGCTACCGTTCGCGCCTCTCGTTGAAAGCGGACCACATATTGTTGGTCTGCGACCAATGCCGGCAGCATCACCTTCAAAGCAACTTTACGCCGCAGCTCCTCTTCATAGGCCAGATAAACATCAGCCATGCCCCCACGCGCAATATGCTTGCGGATTACATACTGCTCGATTCGCTGTCCTTCCAGCGCCTTTGGATCAGACATTTCCCCTCACTTTACAAATGTCTCCCTATTAGCAGTCAACCACTTGTGGTTCCAACGCCTATGGGCTGCACGCTTCTCCAGCCGTAATCAAATCGATGGACGCTTCATGCACCCATCCTTCAACTGCACCATCTTCAACCAATTGAATTTGGATGAACTGCCCCGTACCACAACCCCCACCTGGAGACAAAGGCTGCTCGCTCAATATCCGTACTTCCTGTCCCACTTCCAACTCTTCAGATGTGGGACCGCAGCCGCTGTTTATCTGTGCATCGCTCCACACGTAGGCCAACAATTCGCCGTTGACGCAGCCCTTGGGCTCAATCGTAGGCTCCAGCGTAGGTGTTGGCAAAGGTGTAGGCGTATCTGGGGGCGGTACGGTCGCGGTTGCCGTCATTTCAAGGGCTTCTGATTCAGCAACAGGTGTGGGATCAAGCGGACGCAAAGCACCGGCACTTTCAGTCGCTGGCGTCTCAATCAAGGCCGGCAGCGCGGTTGCTGATGCCATCGTGTTTTCGGTAGCATTGCGGTTCTGCAGCCAAAAGGTCACCAATGCGGCAATAATCAGCAGGATTGCCAGAACTGCCAGAATGATCAGCCACTTAGAAATGCCTCCAGTTTCTTTTGCCGGAGGCGGCGCTTTTGGCGGAGGTGCGATAATTGTCTCCTGCGGTGCTTCTTCTTCAATAGCGGAATCTATCCCGATGGGCAAGACTGCCAGTGTTGGTTCGTCAGCAAAGGCTGGAGCTTTACCGGTTTGCATGACCACGGCCGTAATATTATCCGTAGCCTCGGCTTCGATCGCTGCCTTGACTAGCAGTTCGACAGCCATTTGGGGTTCATTTTCCATTGCCAACGAGACCAGCGTGTTGTCGGGCAACACATCATACAAGCCATCTGAGCACAGGAGAATGCCATCTTCCGGCTGCAAGACATGCGCTTGCGACAAGTTGACGTTGATATCCGGTTTGTTGCCGAGAACCTGGGTCACGACATTGCGAAATTCATGCCGGACTGCCTCTTCCTCAGTAATCAATCCCGCATCGACCTGCCGCTGAACCCAGGTGTCATCTCGCGTTAGCTGTCGTAGTTCACCCTGCCGAATGAGGTAGGCACGGGCGTCGCCGACATGAGCAACCATTAATCGATCGCCGTCTTGTACAGCTGCCACGAATGTGGAGCCCATTTTCCTGACTTGCCGTTTTTGTGCCTCTTCTATGATTATGAAGTTGGCCTTCTCCAGGGCATCCTTCAGGGCGCTTTGAATGGGTTCGGCGTTTTGACGCAGTTCATAAAAGACTTGCTTGACCGTCTCGACAGCCAGATTTGAGGCCACCGCACCATCCTGCTGTCCACCTACCCCATCTGCCACTAAGTATAAGGCGCCTAAATCCGTAGGAGTATCCTGATCAGGAATCCAAAACGCATCCTGATTATCGGCTCGTCTCGGCCCTTTATCCGTGGCGCCACCACAGCGTTCGGGCCGGTATTCAAGCCAATCTCTACTGTTCACATCATCTGTGTCCATGGTGGATCCTCTCTTGTTCTTAACCCGAATCCGACTCTCAACAGTCAAGCACAGTATATCGTTAAGCAGTGGCAAACTCAACCGCTGCTTGACCCATATTCCGCCTCCCAACGCAATCTAAAGGCCCCACGGGCACTTGCTAAAAAACCTTTGTATTAGAAGCTTAAAAAGGGGCATATATCATTTGACTTGACTTTGACAAATGATATACTTGCCGTTGCCCTGTAAAAAGAGCACTTAGGTTGGCACGCCTGATGGCACATTGTCACCTTAGCAAAGCTGTTTTGTCTTTGGAAGACTTGCAGCCTAACGGCGAGTCTCCATTTCAGGTTCTTGCCGACGTAGCTCAATTGGCAGAGCAATGCTCTTGTAAAGCATAGGTTATGGGTTCAAGTCCCATCGTCGGCTCAGTTTCGGCTAGTTCGTAGCTGGCGAAATAATTTACAGCATGGGTCAGTGTCCCGAGCGGCAAAGGGGGCGGACTGTAAATCCGCTGGCGATAGCCTTCGTAGGTTCGAGTCCTACCTGGCCCACTCTGATAAATGCTCAGTATTGTTATCGGTGCTGAGCATTGTTGGTGTTAATAGGGTCCCCGCCCACGTAGCTCAGTCGGCAGAGCGCATTCTTGGTAAGAATGAGGTCATGGGTTCAAATCCCATCGTGGGCTTATCCTGTTACCATTTGGCAGCGGGATATTGTTATGAACAGTGAATAAAAGCACGGGCTAATGGTAGCTCCGTGTGTGGTGTTTTGCGATATACTTCAGCAAAAAAGGATTGAAGGAAAAACATGGCCAAAGAAAAATTTGTGCGCGAGAAGCCACACGTCAACATTGGCACCATCGGTCACGTGGACCATGGCAAGACGACGCTGACGGCAGCTATCACCAAGGTGCTGGCGATGAAAGGTTTCGCTGATTTTTCAGCGTTCGACCAGATCGACAACGCCCCTGAAGAGAAGGAGCGAGGAATCACCATCGCCATCTCCCACGTCGAGTACCAGACGGAAGCCCGTCACTACGCCCACGTGGACTGCCCTGGTCACCGGGACTATATCAAGAATATGATCACCGGTGCGGCGCAGATGGACGGCGCGATTCTGGTAGTGTCGGCGCCCGATGGCCCGATGCCGCAGACGCGTGAGCACATTCTGCTGGCCCGCCAGGTGGAAGTGCCGGCGATCGTGGTTTACATCAACAAAGTAGACCAGATGGACGACGAAGAATTGTTGGAGCTGGTAGACCTGGAGCTGCGCGAGCTGCTGGATGTCTACGAGTTCCCTGGAGACGAGACGCCAATCGTGATGGGCAGCGCGCTGCAAGCACTAGAAAGCAGCAGTGAGGATCCCGACGCGGAAGAGTACAAGTCGATCTGGGAGCTGATGCGTGTGGTGGATGAGTACATTCCTGACCCGCAGCGCCAGACGGACCTGCCCTTCATGATGTCCGTGGAAGACGTCTTCTCCATCAAAGGACGCGGCACCGTAGTAACTGGTCGGGTGGACCGCGGCACATTGCTGCCGGGCAAAGAAGTAGAAATCGTCGGTTTGACCGATGAGATCCGCAAGGTCACAGTGACCTCGATGGAAATGTTCCACAAGATCCTGGATAAAGTAGAAGCGGGCGACAACGCCGGTTTGCTGCTGCGCGGAGTGGGACGAGAAGAAATCGAGCGCGGTCAGGTACTGGCGGCACCAGGAAGCATCACCCCGCACACCGAGTTCATGGGCGAGGTATACGTCCTGCGTAAGGATGAAGGTGGACGGCACAAGGCATTCTTCAATGGCTATCGCCCCCAGTTCTACATCCGCACCTTGGATGTGACCGGTGAGATTACTTTGCAGGCAGGCGTGGAAATGGTCATGCCTGGCGACAATGTGAACTTGCAGGTGAAGTTGATTACGCCGGTAGCTCTGGAAAAGGGCAGCCGCTTCGCTATTCGCGAGGGTGGCCTTACCGTTGGCTCAGGCGTCATCACCGAGATTATTAACTAGATTTAGTTTTATTCGCAAGGTGCATTTTCACCCATTATGGGATGGTAAAATGCGCCTTGCGTTGTAGGTTTATTATGGCAAAAAAAGCGGTCAGATCCCACATTATTCTGGCCTGTACGGAATGCAAAGAGCGGAACTATATTTCAGAAAAGAACCGCCGCAATGACCCCGGAAGGCTTGAATTAAGTAAGTATTGTTCGCGATGTCGCCGGCACACGCCACATCGTGAAACCCGTTAAGCACATTATAGTGCTTATTTAGGGGGTTAGCTCAATTGGTAGAGCGACGGTCTCCAAAACCGTAGGCTGCGGGTTCGATTCCTGCACCCCCTGTAGAAAGGTGTCCCTTTGGAAGCTGGTCATGAAGAAATTCAGCCAGCTTCTAAACATTAGGCGAATGAGGAACTAATAGCGTGGCAAAAAGCAGAAGTGAGAAAAAAGCGGGCCAGCCAAACGCGGTTGCGAAGTATATCCGAGAAACACGCGGCGAAATTCGCAAGGTAACTTGGCCAACCCGTCGTGAGTCTTGGCGCTTAACCGCCATTGTGCTGGCCGTTACCATAGCGACAGCCGCATTTTTGTGGTTTTTTGACTTCATTTTCAGCGGTAGTATCCAGTTCTTAATTGAACAAATGATTGGATTGTAATCACCATTGGCAACGGCTTGTGATGCTCCGACGATAAGATTCGAGAGCTGTGATGTGCGTTTCGTACCCGGCTTTAAAGGCGAAATGAGATGAGCGATAGTGACATAGTAGAAGAACCTCAGGTGGAAACCGATAATGATGGCGAGCAGCTCATTCCTGATGACGGCCGTGCCTGGTTTGTTGTTCATTGCTACTCTGGTTATGAGAACAAGGTGCGGCACAGTATTGAGCAGCGTATCGAGACCATGGGCATGCAGGGCAAGATTTTTGATGTTGTTGTGCCCACCGAGGAAGAAATTGAGATCAAAGACGGCAAACGCCGCACCGTAGAGCGCCGCGTTTTTCCTGGTTATATCCTGGTGCAGATGCTCATGGATGAAGATTCTTGGTACGTCGTTCGCAACACGCCAGGCGTAACCGGCTTTGTGGGCATGGGCACGGAGCCAACGCCTTTGCGCCCCGACGAGGTCGCCAAAATCATGAACCGCATGGAAGCGGAGGCGCCAAAGGTCAAGTTCGACTTCCAGGTCGGCGAAAAAGTACGTATCGGTTCCGGGCCATTTGCTGATTTCATCGGTACAGTGGCCGATATCGACGCCGAAAAAGCAAAAGTTCGCGTTATGGTCTCTTTCTTTGGACGCGAAACGCCCGTAGAACTAGATTTCCTGCACGTAGAGAAGGTTTAATTTCTGGCTGATCAAGAATATCAGCCAAATAAACGGTAAGGAGGAGCCTTAACAAGGCGCTTGGACTCCCCGGAGAGATAAGAATGGCAAAGAAAGTAAAAGCAATTGTAAAGATTCAGATTCAAGGTGGGAAAGCCAATCCGGCTCCCCCGGTCGGTACGGCTTTAGGGCCACACGGCATCAACCTCATGCAATTCTGCAAAGAGTACAATGCTAAGACCTCAAATCAGGTTGGCCAGATTGTTCCTGTCGAAGTCACCGTCTTCGCAGATGGTAGTTTTTCCTTTATTCTCAAGACACCACCGGCAGCAGCCCTGCTTAAAAAAGCGGCAGATATTCGCAGTGGTTCTGCTGAACCCAATCGCGACAAGGTCGGCACTGTGACAACCAATCAACTGCGTGAGATCGCCGAAATCAAGATGAAAGACTTGAACGCTACCGATATGGACAATGCAATAAAGATAATTGCCGGCACTGCCCGCAGCATGGGCATTACCGTAACTGACTAATAGAGGATTCGAATTTATGTGGGAGGACGATTTAGTTCGTTCGCTTGAACCACAAGGAGTTATCATGCCAAAACGAGGAAGAAAATACAGAGAATCTGCGGAAAAAATTGACCGCAACAAACTATATTCTCGCCAGGAAGCCGTTGATTTAATCAAAGCAACGTCGACGACCAAGTTTGACCCCACGGTTGAATTGCATATGCGTTTGGGTGTTGACCCCCGTCATGCCGATCAACAGGTCCGTGATGTGGTCGTGTTGCCCAATGGTTTAGGTAAGACTGTGCGCGTGTTGGTCTTTGCTGAAGGCGAAGATGCTACAGTGGCCGAAGAAGCCGGTGCCGACCTGATCGCCACCGACGAAATCATCAAGAAAATCCAAGGCGGCTGGGTTGACTTTGACGTAGCCATCGCCGTACCTACGATGATGGGCAAGGTCGGCCGTCTCGGTCGTATTCTTGGCCCCCGTGGTCTGATGCCCAATCCGCGAGCAGGAACTGTTGCCCCTGGTGAAGATCTTCCGCGTCTGATTAATGAAGCGAAAGCGGGTCGAGTGGAATTCCGTGTGGACCGTACGGCCAATATTCACGCCCCCGTCGGCAAAGCCAGCTTTTCGGCTGACCAATTAAGCGAGAACCTGCAGGTTATCCTGGAGGCAATCAAACGGGCGCGGCCTGCGTCGACCAAAGGCGTCTATGTGCGCAGCATTACATTAGCTAATTCTATGGGCCCTGGGATCAAGGTTGACCCAGCAGAAGCAATGGCATAGACTTACACGGCTAATTTATCATATTTTGATTTTTAACAATTTTTCAAACATTTTCTCTGCTTAAGACAGTTGGTAGCAGCCACTTGTGGTTGCTTTAATTTTACCAGCCGAGGTGGGTATTCACGTGTTGATCATTCGATAGTTCCGTCTCTCGAAAAGGGGCAGGATTTCAAGTGACTTGTACGAATCCTCATGCCGGTATGGTATGAGGATTTTTTTATAACCTAAAGGAGGTGACAATCTTTGGCTATTTCAAAAGAACGCAAAGACGAATTAGTAGCCCAATACAAAGAGCTCATTGATCAAAGTGAAGCCATTTTCCTGACTGAATATGGTGGTATGTCCGTGAAAGATATGCAGGCACTGCGCGGTAAACTGCGTGAGGCCGATGGCAGATTCTACGTCACGAAGAACACATTGCTCAGCCTGGCTCTCGAGGAATCTGATCTACCTTCCCCCGATGACTTGCTCATCGGACAGGTCGCTTCCGGATTCGCCATGGGCGAAGCCCCTTCCCTGGCGAAGGCACTGGTAGATTTCGCTGAAAGTGAGGAAAACCTAACCATCAAGGGCGGCATCATGGATAACCGGGTGCTGTCTGCTGGTGAAGTCGAAGCCTTGGCAAAACTGCCGACCCTCGATCAACTGCGTGCTCAGCTTATGGGTCTCATTGATGGACCTGCTCGCGGCTTGGTATCCGTACTCAACAACAGCGTGAGACAGGTTGTCAACGTAGTTGACGCCTATGCCAAAAGCGAAGAAACAGAGCCTGAATCCGCCTAAAGGGGATACCGGGTAGTTACGAATAACGAATAGATATTGAAATCTTGATTTTGGAGGATTACTAAAATGGCCGATTTGGAAAAAATCGTTGAGGATCTGAGTGGATTGACGCTGCTTGAGGCAGCTGAATTAACAAAAATGCTGGAAGAGAAGTGGGGCGTTAGCGCTGCTGCCCCCATGGCCATGGGTATGATGGCTATGCCAGGAGCTGGTGGAGACGATGCTGCCGCCGCTGAAGAGAAAACTGAGTTTGACGTCGTCCTCAAAGATGTTGGTCCCAAGAAGATCAACGTCATTAAGGAAGTCCGTGCGCTTACGTCCCTGGGTCTCAAAGAAGCCAAGGCTGTCGTAGACGAAAAAGGCACCGTATTGGAAGGCGTTGGCAAAGATGCCGCCGAAGATGCAAAAGCCAAATTGGAAGCTGCTGGCGCAGAAGTAGAACTCAAGTAAGCTGCTTTCCTAGCAACTCAATAACAAAACAGAAGGCCAGCCGATTTTCGCTGGCCTTCTCTGCTATATCCTTATGACTCGTTTTCTCCTGGCATCCCAATCACCTCGACGCCGACAACTCCTTACACTTTGCGGCTATCCCTTTGATGCTCTGGCTGCCGATGTAGACGAGGACAGCGTCTTTAATCCTGACCCCGTTCAAGATTGCATTCAAACTGCGCGGTTGAAGGGTGAAGCCATTTTACGTGATGGCCCCCTCTCTTTGGAGGAGGATAGAATCATAATTGCTGCGGATACCATTGTGACTCTCGATGGACATATTCTAGGGAAACCGCAGGACGCCTTGGATGCAAAACGGATGCTAACCTCCCTACGAGGACGTTCGCATGAGGTACACACCGGCGTCACCATCATTGACGCGAGATCGAGCCGAAGCATCCTCAGCAGCCAATCAGCCATCGTAAAAATGCGGCCTTATACGGATCAGGAAATGTCCACCTACGTAGCCACTGGCGATCCCCTTGACAAGGCAGGCGCCTATGCCATCCAACATCCTGATTTCAGACCTGTTGAACACCTCAAAGGCTGTTATTTGGGCGTCATGGGATTGTCAATTTGCCATCTATTGCAGCTATTCGAACAGATTGATTTACCCTTCAAGGCCGATCTGAATTCTCTAGAAAATGCACACCATGGGTATCAATGCGTACTTTATGACAATATCGCGCAAAAACACGGTAAATAAGGCGTTGAGATAGCCTTCTCCATCTCGCAATTTGAGTCCAGCCATGCTACAATTTTCATTAGTTCCGAAGTTTGACGGAAGCTGCTATTGGGAAGGAATATGGAACTAAAACTGCAACAGGCGATTGTTGCTACGCGGGCTGGTCGAACCGACGTTGCACAGTCTTTACTGACCCAATTGATCCAAGAGAATCCGGATGATGCCAATGCTTGGTTCCTACTTGGCCATATTGTAAATACTCCCGATCGACAGGCTCGTTATCTGCAAAAGGTAATCGAGTTAGAGCCAGAACATGCTATTGCTAAGCAGCGTCTACTGCAGATAGAGAATATCCCCGTACCAGCCCCAGTCATTCCTGAACAAGTGCCTATCGATGCTCCCAACGAAGCTTCAGACGAGGAAACAGTAGTTGAACAGGCCCTGGACGCGACAGTTCCGGGAACAGTAAGCGTTGCCGAGCTTGCGGCAAATTCGCAACCTGCTGTTGATGCCACCCTAGAACCCCAAAATGCAGATGATGAGAGATGGACACAATTGGCAGGTGCGCCAATTCGTGAGAAGCCCGAAAGAACGGTGCGCGAAGAGGCAACGGCAGCAGCCATAACTCAAGACATGGCTCAAACGACAAAAGATAAAACTTCTGGAGAAGTCTGGCTTGTGCGCATATTGGTCCTCATGGTCATTGTTGCGGCTATTGTTTTAGGAATTCTGGTACTCCTGATATTGGTATGACCTTTGCAATCCGGGTCTAATTCGACCCTTATCCTTGTAGTATCAGCAGTCACGTCATTCATAATATACGACTGAGGATCGTTTGCCCTAATATCTGTTTCTGTATATAGTCCACAAGAATATGAGTAGCCTTTCCCCTATAAAAGCCGCCATGCAAACCGACCGCGGACGTGTTCGAGATCACAACGAAGACTTCGTGGCCTGTATCGAACCAACGAATACAGAAGAAGAAACGAAAAATGGCTGGTTGTATATTGTCGCCGACGGTGTAGGCGGAGCGGATGCAGGAGAGGTTGCCAGTGAATATGCAAGCCAGCAAACGATCGCCCATTATCTTGCCAGCATCGATGAAGTAACACTTGGTAACCGCTTGGTTGATTCCATGCAGGCTGCCAATACCGATTTACGGCAGCTCGTCGTCGATCGCAAGCAGAACAAACGTATGGCGACGACCATGGTCGGTGCAGCCATCAGTGACCAGACTGCTTATTTTGCCAATGTCGGCGACAGCCGTGGTTATCACTGGCGGAGTGGCTCTATACGACAAGTTACGAAGGACCAGAGCCTGGTTGCTAAGTTGGTAGAAGAAGGAGCAATAACTGAAGCCGAAGCGGCCAGTCATCCACACCGCAACGTCATTTTATATAGTTTAGGTTCTGAAAAGACACCTCAGATTGACTTGTATGAGGTCGCCCTAGGTTCTGGGGACATCATTGTATTGTGTTCAGATGGCTTGATTCGCCACGTGTCGGATGATGAGATTAGTGCCATTATTGGGCGCGAAGAGCTGGAGACGGCCGCCAGCCAATTGATTCAATTGGCCAACCAGCGTGGTGGTCAAGACAATATTACAGCAACCCTCATAGCCTTTGGATCCGCCGCAAAAGAAGCGAGCAATGGGCAAGGCGGCACACGCGTGGCTATGCCCGTAATAACCACCAACACCAAGAAGGTGCCAGATCGCAAATTCTTGGTACCTTATACTGTTTTCTTATCGATATTGGAAGCCATTCTGATTGTTATGGTATGGCTCATGCTCCGCGTTTAGAAGCACGTTAATGGTCTGTTTCTCAACATACCTGGCAGGATTTAGATTTCTCAAATCAGGCACTAGGTTAGTTTAATAAAAACGTTCAGATTGAACGATATTTCAAGTTTGAAAATACACATAACATTTAGTCTGGGGGCCAATCCACCGTTGGAACGATCTTTTGTCTTTGCCGATGCATAGGCAATTGACTTTCGTGATCCAACAGTTGACTGCTCCCACTTTTTCGGAGGAAAAATGAAACCTAAACTGCGAATTGTCCCCATGGGTGGACTAGGGGAAATTGGCAAGAATATGACCGCCATCGAATATAACGATGCAATTATCATCATCGATGCCGGGATCATGTTCCCAGAAAACGACATGTTGGGAATTGATACCATCATTCCTGACTACAAATATCTGATGGACAAACTAGATCGCATCCAGGCAGTTCTTGTGACGCATGGACACGAGGATCATGTGGGCGCACTGCAACACGTGATGCGTGATGTAAATGCCCCCATCTATGCCACTCCATTGACAATGGGTCTGATCGAAGGCAAGCTGCGACAGGCAAAAATATTACACGAGGTAGATCTCAAGATATTTGAGGCCGGAGATGTCTTGCATATTGGCCCCTTCAAAATCGAGCCTTTTCACGTCGCCCACAGCATCCCTGACTGTGTCGGCTTTGGTATTACAACACCCGTTGGGCTCATCGTCCATACCGGTGATTATAAATTCGATCACACGCCAGCTGATGGTTGGCCACCAGACTTTGCCAAGCTGGCCGAGTTCTCCAACCGGGGTGTTTTGGCTCTGCTGGCAGACAGCACAAACGCCGATAAACCAGGTTGGACACCCTCGGAATCAATCGTGGCCGAAGGGTTTGACGAGGTATTTCGCCACGCCCAAGGACGAATTATTATCGCCACTTTCGCTTCGTTAATTTCCAGAATTCAGCAGGTCGCCGACACGGCTGTCCGTTATGGTCGCAAAATGGCCATAACCGGCCGCTCCATGCGTGATAACACCAAGACCGCCCGCCGCCTGGGCTATCTCAATATCCCTGACGATCTGCTCATCGATATTGACCAGCTAAAGAACATTCCCGCCAACCAGGTGGTAATCATGGCCACTGGAGCCCAGGGTGAGCCATCGGCCGTTCTTGGCCGTCTGTCCCATGGACGCCATCGTAGCTTGAGCATTCAGGAAGGAGATACAGTCGTCTTCTCTGCGCACGCTATTCCCGGCAATGAGGAAATGGTGCACCGCACGATCAATCGTCTCTACCAGCGAGGCGCCAATGTACTTTATGATTCCATTGCCAAAGTGCACGTTTCTGGTCATGCCAGCCGCGAGGAAATGAAGCTGCTTATCAACCTGATCCGGCCCAAATTCCTGATCCCAGTTCACGGCGAACTGCGCCATCTACGATTGCATGGCCAGATTGGTGAAGAGCTTGGCATCCCCGAAGAGAATATTGCCGTGGTCGAAAATGGCACCCCTCTTGAATTAACACGGGACAGTCTCACCGTTGAACCGCGCATGCCCGGAGGGTATATCTTTGTCGACGGCGCCAGTGTTGGTGAAATCGGCTGGTCCGTTGTGCGCGATCGCGACAAGCTGGCTCAAGCTGGCTTCTTCTTCGCTGTAGCCACTATAAATAATCAAGGACAAATGATTGGCACTCCTGAGATAAGGACGCGTGGTTTTGTGGACCGCCAGGGAGCGGAAGACCTCTATACCGGCGCCGAAGAGACAATAGCCCGGGCCATTCACAACAACCCAGGAGACCGCAGGAGAATGGTCAAGAGAACCGAGGAAGCATTGAGCCGTTATCTCTATGATGAAACCCGGCGACGACCAATCGTAGAAATCATCATTCGCTAGAGCTGGGCATACAAAAAGCCCTGCGGGCGCAGGGCTTTTTGTAGGAAGAGGAGAAAAGGAGGAAAATTAGTATTTGTTTATTGCCACCTATTATATGCTTATTTTAGACCGCTTGCTGGCAAACCCATTACATTTGATGTGTAAACTATTTTACATTGGCTAGTTTTTTATGAAACGCACCTGTCAATTTTGCCAAAGCCCCCTTTTTGAAACAGATACAGTTTGCTGGCATTGTGGCCGGCAGCAGACGTCCTCCAGCCAAGCTACACAACCAGCAATTCCTCCCAATACAGAAACCGTACCTGAAGGAGATCCGGAGCAAGAGCTAGAGCCAGTCGGATCGAGGCTTTTTCTCTATTATGCCGGGCTGATGCTCTTCATTATTTTCGCCCTTCTTCTCGTCACCAGTTCCCTGGGGCAAAGCCCAATCTTGGCCTTCAAACTTGACGAATCTGAAAGTGACTGGGTGGCCTTGACTTCTCCGGACAAGTCCTTCTCCATAGAAATCCCAGCAACATGGGACTGGCATTTTCAAGAAGGAGCGCGCCTTAGTACATCCTTCGAGGAGATTTTACAGAATGATGAACGGGTCAAGTTGGCCGTCCTGCCCTTAGCAGATTTCGTACCCGACACCGAATATCTGTTTATCGCTCAACGTGATCAGGGCTTGATGGTCGTGGCGCGAAGCGAACGACTCAATCGCCTTCCCCCCCAGCAGGCGGTGACCGCTATTCAGGCGGAATATTTCGAGAATATCAGCGTTACCGGAGCAAAGGAAATAGCGGGCTCAACAGGAGAACCCAGGGCTCAATTCTCGGTCACACATGCCGGCCTGCCCTTGCAGTGTGATCAGCACATGGTCCCCAGTCCGACATACACCTTTTTAGTAGCCGCCTGTGCCGCACCAGACGACTACGATTGGCAGCAGGAGATCTTTCGAGATGGACTCAGCAGTTTCACTGGACGTGTGCGCTGATCCTCTATTTCCATGGACAAGATCAGAGCTTTCATCGCCATTCCATTGCCCGTAGCTGTGCAAACAGAATTGGGCCGCGTGAGTCAGAGTTGGGCTGACCAGATTCCCCAAAAAGCGGTTCGTTGGGTCAAACCGCAGCTTATGCATATCACCTTGCGGTTTCTTGGCAAGATGGATCCCCGATCAATTCCAACCCTGGCGCAGGCACTGGATACGGTGACGGCCCGTCACCAATCGTTCACTCTAAATCTGGCCGCACCGGGCTGCTTTCCCAATTCAAAACGGCCACGGGTAATATGGGTAGGGTTGGAAGGTCAACTTGAAGAGGTGGCAGTACTGAAAAAAGACATCGATGATGTCTTGGTGCCCTTAGGATGGGAGATTGATGGTCGCTCTTTTCGACCCCACCTGACCCTCGGGCGCGTAAAAGAGAGCCGTAAGGTTCAGGGATTTCGCTGGGAA
Source organism: uncultured Chloroflexia bacterium (assembly GCA_963807975.1). GTDB lineage: Bacteria > Chloroflexota > Anaerolineae > Promineifilales > Promineifilaceae > JAACFF01. The sequence goes on from CAWEDV010000001.1 coordinate 1,532,724, forward strand.
GCCGATATTGAACCGCTGTCGCTGCCCGCACCCGCCATCCACCTCATCGAAAGCAAGTTACAGCCCTCCGGTCCTATTTACACCATTCGCCATACAAGCACACTGCTCACAACGTAGCCGAAGTATCACGTCTCCGTTCTGATCATTGTAGCCAAACCCGCCCTAATGGGGCAGCGTCTAGCCCTAATGGGGCAGCGTTCTCTCCCTGGGCCAATCTCGGCCTAGATTTTGTCTCATCTTATCGAGATAGGCCTGCTCCAGATCAACGCCGGTGTAATTGGCCAGCTTCAGCGTATAGGCCAATAGATCAGCCAACTCACTGCGCAAGCTCGCCCGATGTTTATTGACCGCTTCTCGGCGTGCCTCTCCAGGAGATCGGCCGTCGCTGGCCAAGCGCTTACCATCTCCCCAAACCTTAACCATTTCCTTGGCTATCTCTCCCACCTCTTCCGTCAGAAGAATGTAATTAAAAAAGAGGTCGTGATCAAAATCCTTCGCTTCATCCAAATGACGGTGGAACTGCTGGTAGGCAGCCAGACGTCCCTCCTCCAAGAGTGCATCCCTCACTAAAGTTGGTCGTGGGATCGCATGCTGGTCGGCTAAGGCTTGTTCTATCTGCACGGCCACGAGATCCAGATCTTCATCTCTGGCCAAAAAGTCCAGTTGATCGACTTCAAGCGTTAGGACAGGTACGTCAGCTATATTGTTCAACCACGCTTCATACGCTTCGGCCAACTGTTTGATATAGTCGGGGTCCATATCCCGCTCATAAGGACGGTCGCGCAGCGCGATCCGGCGCATGACCACATCATGGCTGGCTTTCAAGTAAACAATCAAATTGGGCTTTGGGATCTTCTCACTCAGCGCGGCGTGCACGCGTCCATACATCGCCAACTCATCATCTTTCAGATTTAACCAGGCAAACAATTCATCCTTGGCGAAGGTGTAATCCGATACCAGCATCCCTTTTTTTAATGCCTCGGGCACGGCTTTATTTTGTTGGTGGTAACGGCTCAATAAGAAGAATATCTGGGTTTGGAAAGCATACCGCTCCCGATCACCATAGAAATCGGCCAGAAACGGGTTCTCCTCAAATACCTCCAGCAGTACTTCGGCCTGGAATCGGGGTTGGAGCAGGCGCGCCAGGGTCGTTTTACCAATGCCAATTACGCCTTCAATAGCAATATACTTATTGTTGATCATATTTACTCCACATGCCTTAGAATAGGCCAGATGTCCGGTCTATAGCTACCTAATCAAAGCGTGTTAAAACAAGCTTCAATAGTCGAACTTTATCCAAAGTAATACCGGAAAAAGATTTGCAAGACAAGACTTATGCTCACCCCAAACAGCAGTCCGCCTGTTACATCAATAATGTAGTGGCGGGATAACAAGACACGAGCCAAGGCCACCAACCCAGCCCACAGAAAACAAAATATAGCGAACTGGGGAAAAGCAAAAACCAAGGTTACCGCAACCGCTCCAGCTCGCGCCGCATGGCCAGATGGAAACGAATATATATCCGTGGCGATGGCCCATTTTTCGGTAGGACGCTCTCGCTTGAAGATCCCCTTGGCCACGGCCGTCAGCAGGGCCGTTACCACAACCGTAATCAGCAAAGGCCACCCAACCGGCCAGGCCTGCCAGATCAGCAGCGCCGATACCAGCAGCCAGAAGACACTATCCGCTGTGCGTGCGATGAGCCACGCCGGCACATAGACAATGCGCCTCTCAGAATATTTGGCAATGCGCTGTGATACGGTCTCATCACGCGCTATCAACTCTTTAATGGTCATTAAACAGGGATCTTTTGTCTGCGCTATTTATTGATCCTGGGTTTTCCTTAGGTCGGCACGCATCATTTCCAATTGTCCAGGCTTATCCACATCCATGGCTAATTCCGCCGGTGCATTGAGCACGATTTTTGCCGGACGGCCAATGAGCTTGGCGGCCAGATCTTCAACATCGGCAATACTGAGCCGGTGAAAAAGGAGCTTGAGCAGAACCCTCAATCCAACAATTCGGGCCAATTTCCAGGCATGTTTACGCGCATTGGTCAGTGCCACCCACAATTCTTTGTTTTCATCGGCCATAGCGACCTGGGCGATAGCCATATCGCCCCCAGCGATCTCAAGACCTTGCAGCTTGGTGTAGGTGCGATTGGAGCCAGGGAAACGGGCCTCCATTTCCTCTTTGCTCACAAATATATAGTAAATACCTTTGTCAAACGGCTGGCAGCTTTCGACGAATTGATCGACATTGGCGGCGGTTGCGGTTGGCAAATCGGCTGTGCTGAACAGAACGCTTTCCATATCTGGATATTGTTCACGCAGCCAGTTTGCTCCAGCCAAAACATTGCCCACCAGGCTGCCCTGATCCGGCAGGTATTGATCAATGGGACGCTGGAACTGCATTCCCATATCATCTTCCAAACCGATGACGACAATTGTCTCCACGTATTTGGAGCCTTGCAGGGCATCTATCACCCGCTCCAACATGGTCCGACCCTCCATGTCCAGCAGTGCCTTTGACCCTCCCTGCGTATACTCATAAAGTGGATCTTCCGGGCCAGGTGCTCCCCCGGCAGTTACTATGCAGTGCATATTATCTCCCTCCAACTTCTTTGGCTAAGCGCTCGACTGCAGGTCATGCAAGGTTGGTCTCAAATTAAGTTCCTGCAGCATTCCATCCAGTTCCTCAAATGTTAGCGGTCGATCTTTGCCGGACACGGCGGTCATTGCCGCCTCCAACATATTCGTACCAAAAGAACGACCATTCAACACTGGCGTGGTCGTCATCACGTACCGCACGCCTCGTTCGCGGAACATCTCCATATCCTTTGGTGTGGTCGTGTTGGTAATGATAACCTTGTCCTGTAAATCATCGGGCATATGGCGCTTGATATAGTGGCAATCTCCGGCGATGACCGTAGCCCAATCGTAATATTCCGTATATTTAGGGATTATTTCATCTTGCTTCTCACCCGTTGGGTAGAGCACACTGATTGGCAAGCGTGACGCGAACGGCAGTAAGAGACGGCCAACAATATGCAAACTACGCTGGCTGCGGATAGGAATGGGAATACCCAATCCAAACATCAGATCTCCACAGACAGTTTCATAATCAAGCTCAAAAAATCCAAGTGCAAGCCCATACCTGTCCACTGCTGCTGTGTGGAGAACACGACCTTTTTGATAAGCCGATCCCAATTCCTTAACCAAGGTCTGCGCAGCATATCGTTCAAGCGTGACCTTCAATCCGGTTCCGTCAACAACCGGCGTCTGCTTCACATTCTTAATCATCTTGTGCGCGGCCGTGATCGAATATCGATGGTCAGCCATCTGTATCCAGAGGTCTATTCCGCCAACCCCAAATGCATCCACTTGGCCATCCAGTTCGGTGAAGAGAGCAGTTGCCTTATCGATATCCCCATCTGTTCCGCGACGTTCAATGACAATATTTTCGCCAAACAGCTCCAACTCCGCCTTTTTATCGCGCTCTGAACTTCCCAAGCTTACACTAACCGCATGCTTCATCCCGTCACCTCGCTTCCACTATATCGTTTGTCCAGCAGATTGAATAGTTAAGATTTTACCTGTTTTAACGCTCTATCAAAATAGGCATGTAGACATAATCACTTGGGGGCTCTACGGTTGCCGTCGGGGTTATTGTTCCCGTCGCCGTGGGAGGAGGCATAACCGTCGCTGTGGGTGGCATGGGTGTGTTGGTTGGCATAGGCTCCGGGGTCGCGATCACGCTCTCATATGCCGTTTTGGCGTCAATCCGTCCCCACCCATAGACGTGGTTGGGCAGGGATTCCCCATCATCCCCTCCACAGTTTTCTGTCGTGAATAAAGGCACGGCCGACTCCGTAATCGCCAGCTCCAAGCCATCTACATCCCCGATGAGCTCTGGTTGAGCCGCCATCAACAATGCCGCCAGGCCCGCCACGTGGGGCGCAGCCATACTGGTACCGCTCAGCGAGCCATAGGAAGAGCCAGGCAAACTAGAGCGCACGGCCACTCCCGGAGCGGAAATATCAGGCTTCAAAGGACTGTTATCGCCACTGGTTACCGGCCCGCGCCCGCTAAAATTGGCCACGAAGTCATTTGAAGAAGTCGCCGCAACGCTGAATGAAGCATCATATACTGCCGCCGCGTCACCGATAGTGCTGCATGCGGGACCATCATTTCCGGCCGAATGAACAGTGATGATTCCCGCGGCGCGCACATTTTCAACAACCGTTTTCAAAATATCCGGGTCCGTACACCCTTCCGATTCCGGACAGCTCCAGGAATTATTAATAACATGGGGAGCTTTAGCCGGATCACCGTCACGCATCGGGTCTCCACCCAGCGGATAGGGCGCGATAAACCATTCATAACACTCAGCGTAAGTCGCCGGTGTTCCAACCCCATTCTTCATATTGCGGCACGCTATCCACTGTGCTTCAGGGGCCATCCCAATCTGGTTGCCCTGGCCATCATCGCCAACCATGGTTCCCATCGTATGCGTACCGTGACCATGATCGTCACATGGTTGTGACGAATCATATCCGCAAGTGACATTCGCAGCGCCATTAGCTGTGCTTTCGTGAATGGCATCATGCCAGTTGTAATCATGATCAGCCTGCAGTCCATCCCAACCGCGATACTGCTCCTTTAATGCCGGGTGATGCCAATCGTAGCCGGTGTCCTGCCCACCAACGACGATCCCCTGCCCCGCCACACCGTTGCTCCAGACCTCGGGGGCCTGGACAAGGCTGATATTCCACTCGATCGAGGTTTGATCGTCGACGGTATTTTCCGTCCTGGGTGATGCAAGTAGGTCCAATTTCACCTGCGGGTTAGCGTGGATCTGCGCCACATCACTTCTTTGGGCCAGCTGCTGTACAAGAACGGCATCTCCCCTAACCCAAATCCCGTTGGTAACCCAATAGGAGCGGTATTGCACTTCAGCCGCCTGCAGCAGCTTCAAGACTGGTGGCTGTGTCTCCATAGCCACGGTCGTTAACCGGCCATAGACATAAGCTCCTTTTCCCATTTTATCCGTGATCGACACCGCCCGGCTTAAATCGGCCTGCTCCCTTAAGATGACAATAAACTCAACGGATTGTTCCTCTGCTGCCATGTCGAGAAGGAGTGGATCAACCTTTTGCTGCCAGGCCGCGCGCGCTCTGGCCTGGGATAGGAACACAAACCCCACTAGGATCAATCCAGCGAATACAACAAGTCCAAACGCGCTCAACCGTTTTTTATTCACAAATATCATTCTCTCCATACTGGCTTGCGCTTCCAGATTTAGCGCACGCCCTTCCCAGTGGACAGCATCCACAGAACAAATCGATCAATCAAGGTCGAGCGAAAAGGGCATCAATGTCAAAGGTCTACCGTTAAGCTCTTTCACCCATTCCCGCGACAACAGCCGGCTGATCTCTTGCACTGTTTCATTTGGGCGCGGTAGAACATAGTCATCGTTCTTATTCATCAAATTTGCCACTCGAATCTGGCCTGCGTGCTCAAATTCCAGAGCAGCCATGGTTGCTGCCTCTTCAACTGCATCAATAAAATCGCCGTGGCTGTCGACCAGCTTATGCGTTTCCGCCTGCCGTCCCGTCCACACACGCCCTTCACAAATGGCGTCCAAATCCTCGAAGGGCAAATCCCGCCCCTGGGCCACAATACGCTTAAAATCCTCATAGGTGTGTACGATGCTGTCCCAGAATATTTGCCGTTCTTCGATCGATAGGGGCGCCAGATCGCTGTATAAGTTGGCTCGTTTACCTTTCTGTATGCTGACCTGGTTCACTTTGACTTTCTCATACAGCGCCTGGGTAGAAGCGCGGGCAGCAATCACTCCAATTGAACCGGTTAAAGTCGCCCGTTGGCTCATAATGTGCTTCGCCTGGGCGCTGACATAGTACCCGCCAGACGCCGCCACGTTGCCCATGTAGACCAGCACCGGTATTCGTTCACCTAAGTGTGCAATTTGACGGGCAATGAGATCAGAAGCTAAGGCGGAACCGCCCCCTGAATCAACATGAAATATCAGGGCTGCCATATTGGTCAATTTTTCTACTTCGCGCAGCAGCCCAACCACGGTTTGCTCTCCCGCTGTGGAACCACCGACAAAAGGAATGGGTAGACCAAGTGGAGAGCTGCGGCTGGGTCCCATGACAATCAACCCTTCCAAACTGACCACGCCAATAAACGGCCGTGTGCGCCTATAATATTTCTCGCTTAGAGCCTTTCTCGATTGATCCCAGGTGCGCAGTTTCGCTTTTGGTCGATCATGCTGATCGCTCGATTCTTCATCCTGACCGGTAGACCGCTCCTCTTCTTTGCCTGATTCCCCATTGGCCAACAGGTACGAGAGTTCATCTTCATAGGCCACATCGTCGATTAATCCTCGTTCCAGCGCTTCCGGTGCGAAGAACATCGCCTCGTCAATATGCCTTTGCATCTCTTCTTGGCTGATGGAGCGCCCCTGCGCCATTTCCCCCGTGAGCATATCAAACTGATCATCGAGCAGCCATTGCAACTGTTCCCGATACTCCGGTGTCATATCCGCATGCTGCATCATATCAAACGCCGTTTTATAGGGCGATATCTGCACCACATCCATTTGCACGCCTACCTGCTGCAAAGCATCCTTCAAGAAGACAACCTCGGCATGCAAACCCAATACTTCAAACTGTGATCCCGGGGGAACAATAATGCGGTCCGCCGCCGATGCGACATAGAAGTGCCTGGTATCCAAGTAGGGCGTAAAAACGGCCACCTGCTTACCTGATTCCCGCAATCTCAGAATCGAACGGCGTACATTTTGCAGCGTCGCCAAACCGCTTTGAAAACCACGGAAAATGAATAGAACGCCATACACATTATCCGCGTCCGCTATTTTCTGCAATCGGCTGTTAAGCTGCTGCAGACTCTCCGCCGGAGCCGGAAACGGAAGCCGGCGTTGGATAAATCCCCGCTGCGGCGCGGATCGTTCGGGCAGCGCTCCTCCCAGGGGCAAGACGACGTAATCGATTCGCACCCGTCTTATCTTACGCCAGCGATTGCGCATTCCTACCAGGGCTTTTACGAAGCCGGCAGTCAGCTCCCGCCAGGCCTGGACCGGCGCTCTTATGACACGTATCCAAAGGGAACTTTTTTGCATGTTTTCTGACATCGGCTGTTTATACCTCTACTTCCTGCAAATAATAGGATTCATGGACCAATTACGCGATGTCGCTCACGCTTTCCTTAGTCGCGTTTTTGCTGCTGCCTGGTAAAGGTTCGCCACCAACGATCCAGATACCAGGAAAACGGCAGCAGCGGTTTTATCACGGGCGGCTTGTAATGCTCAATATAGCGCTGTGTCGCTGTTTCACCGGCCTGTACCAGGCGCAGATAGCGATCATCCTGCGGAAATGACCAGACGTCCCAATCGGTGGAGCGTACGCAGCAGTCACTGATATTAATCGACCGTCTTTGCGCAGACTTGCTCGCTTCATAAGATGCCGCCTGCGTTTCCACTAATGCTTCCAACACGTTCTGCGAATAAGTCATCAAATTGGTGATTTCGCGGCTTCTCTTTGGACAATTCTCCGGGGTATACAAGCGGCAGCCCAATGTCTCCCAATTCACACCGTTTACAAACCAGCGATTGTTTTCGGCAAATTGGTGTTCATCAAAAACCTGCAGTGGATAGTTAATAAGCAGGCCGCCATCGGAATAAAAATCTCCCTGCCCAAATGCTTGCCCATCAAACTGTAGTGCCTCAAAAAACAGCGGCATGGCCTGCGTCATCAGTATGGCGTCGGCAACAGCCGCATGGGGCGTAGTGTCTGCGGAAAAGATCTCGGCCTTATGAGTAGAAAGGTTGGTCACCACCACATAAAGATCGCGAAACCCCCATTGGCGAAATTGGGAGAAGGTCGCCATGCCGTCATCACGGCCATATTTAGCCACCACACCCTGTATCCACTGATAATTATACTCGCTGCTGTACCAACCAAATTTCGTGGCCAAGCGTGTTACCGAGGTGAAGCTGTTCTGAATGCGCTCCAATTCCCTGCGCAGCAAACCGGGTGTGCTGCTGCGATCAGGCATAACGCCCGATTTCACAGCCGAAAGCTGCTCAATATCATAAGTACGATAGACAGCTATAATCTCGTCTATGCTCAATCGCATACTCAGCAGCGCAGCGACCGCTGCGCCAGCAGATGCGCCCGCCACGCGTTCAATTTGGGGTAAGATCGCTTCGTTCTCCAGAACACGCAGGGCACCATGATAGGCGCTGGCCTTTACACCACCTCCTTGAAAAACGAGATTTCGGAATGGATACCTAACCATAATAATTAGCTCTCTTGCCCCTAACGAGGCCGGTTTGCTTAGCGATCGGCAATATCAACAATTTCTCCTTCAATCACACGCTGCAGCTCCATGGTCGACAGGCGCATTAGGGCATTGTTTTCCCCACCCCCTCCGTAGATAGTGGTTTCATCCATGACGGCGCTCTCCAGCAAAGTAACAATACGCTGCGGATGCCCGAAGGGAGGCACCGATCCCACAGAAAAACCCGTTATCGCCAGCACCTGCTCTCCGTTGGCCATTTTTACGCGCCGGCGAGACATGCCCAAAACGTCTGCCAGTCTCTTGCGGTGAATACGTGTCAGGCCATTGGCCACAACCAGTATTGGACTGCCATCAGCCATGAACAGGACCGATTTAGCGATTTGTTCGGGCCTGACATTGACCGCCTCTGCCGCGGCAGCCACAGTTGGCGTTTCCACGGCTAAATGCACGATTTCAGCCTCGATATTGTGGGCAATAATAAACTGCGCGAGATCTGATGAATTCATCTTTTCCTTCCATATCTGGAGCAAAACAGCATATTCAGGCATAATTCTACCAAAAAAAGCGTTCCTACATTGGATAAATGAGTGACCATGAGTCAAATTGTCAGCCACATCAACCCCCATAATCCCGATTTCCAAGCCAATTTCGAGCACAACAAGGGGCTTGTAAGCCTGCTGCGCAAGCGGCAGGAGTGGGCAGCCAGCGAACGACCTGCCCGTGTGATAAAGCGTCAGAGAGATCGAGGCAAATTGCTGGTCCGTGAACGAATCGAGGCCATTCTTGATCACAACAGCCCTTTCCTGGAACTGTCCCCCTTAGCAGCCTGGGAAATGTATGGCGGGGATGCCCCCTCCGCCGGAATCGTCACCGGTATTGGCCGTGTTTACGGATTGGAGTGTATGATTATCGCCAATGATCCCACCGTAAAGGGCGGGACCTACTTCCCGGAAACAGTTAAGAAGCATGTTCGGGCGCAGACCATCGCTGAAGAGAATCATCTACCGACGATCTATTTGGTCGATTCAGGCGGCGCGTTCCTGCACCTACAGGCCGATGTCTTCCCCGATCGCGAGCATTTCGGACGCATCTTCTATAATATCGCGCGCATGTCCGGCAAAGGAATCACTCAAATTGCGGCCGTTCTGGGATCATGCACCGCCGGAGGGGCCTATATTCCAGCCATGGCCGATGAGACGATCATCGTTCAAGATAACGGAACCATATTCCTGGCTGGCCCGCCTTTGGTAAAAGCCGCCACTGGGGAAGAGGTATCCGCCGAAGCTTTAGGAGGCGCCGACGTGCACACACGCCTCAGCGGAGTCGCCGATCATTTCGCCGCCGACGAGCAACAGGCCTTGGAACAGGTACGAGAAATTGTCAGCCATCTGAACCGCAGCGTGCGTATGCCTGTCGTCTTACAGGAAGCGGAAGACCCCAAATATGATCCTGAGGAACTCTATGGAGTAATCCCCGTCGATACCCGCCAAACCTATGATGTCCGGGAGGTTATCGCCCGGCTGGTCGATGGTTCGCGGCTCAGCGAGTTCAAGACACGTTATGGCACGACCGTCGTCTGTGGATTCGCCCATATCATGGGCATACCCGTGGGCATCATTGCCAACAATGGCCTGCTTTTTAGCGAATCAGCGTTGAAAGCAACCCACTTCATCCAGCTTTGCGGTCAGCGTGGCACCCCCCTGCTCTTCATGCAAAACATTGCCGGCTTCATGGTTGGCAAGAAATATGAGAACAGCGGCATTGCCAAAGATGGGGCCAAGATGGTCATGGCGGTCAGCAATGTCAACGTCCCGCGCATCACCCTGCTTCACGGGGTAAGTCATGGTGCAGGTAACTATGGCATGTCTGGCCGAGCCTACGATCCCCGCTACCTCTTCAGCTGGCCCAACAGCCGCATCAGTGTCATGAGCGGCGAGGCCGCAGCCAATACTTTGTGGACTGTAGGCAAAAACCGCACCGTGCAGAAGCTGGAAAAGCCTACCGAAGTGGACATTCTCCAGGCTGAGAAAGATTTTATGCGGCCTGTGCTCAACAAGTATGAAGAAGAAAGCAGCCCTTACTATGCCACGGCCCGGCTTTGGGATGATGGCATTCTCGATCCCGCGCAAACGCGCCAGGCGCTCGCTCTCGCCTTTGCCACTACCCTTTATGCTCCAATGCCTGATGATCGCTTCGGTACTTTCCGAATGTAATAAGAAAGCTTCGAGCGGAAAATTAACAACAATTATGATCCGGGACACGATTATCGAAAACTGGCCAGCAACCGTAAGCGTTAATCGGCGTCCCACCTTCAGGAGAGACAGAAATGTCACTTAGCATCGGTATTATCGGCCTGCCCAACGTTGGAAAAAGCACCGTTTTTAACGCCCTCACGGAAACCCAGCACGCGGAGGTTGCCAATTACCCGTTTTGCACCATCCAACCCAACAAAGCAATCGTACCCGTGCCTGATGGCCGTTTAGACAAACTTCACGAATTAGTTGGGGTAGCGGATAAAATCTACGCCACCATCGACTTTGTGGATATTGCCGGCCTGGTAAAAGGGGCGAGCCAAGGGGAAGGGTTAGGAAACCAGTTCCTGGGCAATATCAGGGATGCAGATGCCATCGTCCACGTTGTGCGCTGTTTTGACGATCCCAATGTGGTTCATATCAGCGCCCAGCCCGAACCGCGCGTCGATATCGATATAGTGGCCACTGAGCTCATTTTGGCCGACCTGCAGCAGCTTGAAAATAAGATTGAAAGGCTTGAACGGCAGATTAAGGGCGACCGCAAAGTATACGGCCCACTGCTCGATTTATCCCGTACCCTGCAGGATCACTTGCAAAGCGGAGAGCCCGTGCAAAGTTTTGCCGGACAGGAAAGCGAGGTATTCATCAGGTTCAACAAAGAAATGCGATTCCTTACGGCCAAACCGGTCATCTTCGTCGCCAATGTAGATGAGGAGGCCTTGACCGCAGGCAACGCTTACCTGGCCGAGGTCTGTGCTGTTGCCGCCGAACAGAGTGCTGAGGTTATCACCTTATGCGCCAGCCTGGAGCAAGAACTTGTCGACCTTCCGCAAGATGAAAAAGAGGAATACCTGCTCATTTCCGGGGTAGAAGAAATCGGCCTCGCCCAGCTTATTCGCAAGAGCTACCATCTGCTCAGTCTGATCAGCTTTTTTTCTATGAATGAAAATGAGGTCCGCGCTTGGACCATCCGCGAAGGGTGGACAGCTCCCCAGGCTGCAGGCGTCATTCATACTGATTTTGAAAAAGGGTTCATCCGGGCCGAGGTCTTGAGCTTCGCTGCCTTTGCCCAACATGGCAGCTCAACTGCTGCCAAAGCCGCCGGCGTTCTACGTATCGAAGGCAAAGAATACATCGTCGAGGACGGAGATGTGATCTACTTCCGCTTTAACGTTTAAATCTATCGCTTAGTCCACCTGTAACAGCCAGCAGATCTGCCCATCATCTGCCCACTCAATGCGCCGATCTTCCTTGCCAAAACTACGACGAACGCCCCGCAATAATTTCTGCAAACGCCGGATATACAAGGGCTTGTCAGTAGATGCGCGTTGGAATGTCTTGATTTTCCTCAGGTCATAACTGCGGATGGAACCAGCGATGATTCCCTCTTTTTCGTGAACCTGATCCTTCTCAAGTTCCAGGCTTGTCAGTGCTTCCCCCATTCTCTGAATATTTACCATTTCCATGACCAGGACATCAAATGCGGTTTCGTTTGCATCACCTTTCAAGACCGACCATACTGCGCTCAGAGCGCCAGCCATTTGTTCAGCGTCGCCGAGATCTATATTAAGTCTGGCCCGTTCCAGTTCACTATGCTCTCCAGAAATATGGCTGGATGCAGGTCGCAGTGCTACCGACTTTTCCAGGCGCGGGAAGCGTATATCTCTAAAGAGCACCTCATGCAGCCAGATAGCATCGGGCACAATTACCAGGTCACCCGCCTGCTCAATTATTCCTTCCTCCTGGCAGATCTGGAAGAAGTCATCCAGCAGGATTCCACCGGCAGGAACGGGCAGACCTGATCGCGCCGCCTGATCCAGTAGTTTTCCTTTGTGGGCTACAGTGCGCTTGCGCGTTCTTCCTGACCCCAACCAAATAAATGGCGTTTTACGCATGAGCTACCGGTTTCTCCGACCATTTACGGCCGATTTCATATAGAACAACCGCTGCCGCTGCATTCACCGAAAATGAGTCAACATCCTCACCCATGGGAATAGATACCAGTTGGTCGACAGCATCTGTCACCTTACGCGCCAATCCCCATGCTTCACTGCCCATAAGAACTGCCACCCCAGCGTCTGAAAACTGCGCTGCCGGCAGTGAGACGTCACCATCTACGGCCGTGCCCACCGTTTCAATCCCCAAGCCCCGTAGTTGTTTGATCAAAAGCAGCGCCTGGTCACAATAGAAAACCGGCACCCTGAAGATACTCCCCATCCCCGTTCGCAGTGCCTTGGGATGGTAAGGATCACTGATACCGGAGGCCGCGAAAGCCGCTGCCCCCGAGGCGTGCGCCGTGCGCAGCATTGCCCCTACGTTTCCCGGATCCTTGACATCAACCGCAGCCAGAATCAACGGCCGTTCCTTCTCCTTTAAAATATCAGCCAACTGACGCTGCTCCGGCATTCTGATCAGCCCTAGAACCTGGCCCAGATCCCGATCACCTACAATACCTGTTATCACTTGATCAGGAACCATTGTGATCCGGCTGCCCTGCTCTTCTAAGTCAGCCAGCAAATTCTGAATCCGCGTTCCTGAATCTTGCAGGAACCCATCGGTAGCTATCACCCATTCTATCTTTACGCCGGCCCGCAGGGCGCGTTCGTGCAGACGTATTCCCTCGATGGAGAAATAACCGCCTCTTTCCCGCCCTTTGCGCGTCGCCGTGCGGCGAACCATTTCTGCTCGCTGCTGCCAACTGTTTTCTTGATTCATGGTGAGAGGGAGAGGATAACATTCAGGCCCGTTGTTGACAATAAAAAGACCACGCAGGAAGAACATCCTGCGTGGTCTCGTTGACTGTCGGGGTGGCCGGACTCGAACCGGCGACCTCTTCGACCCGAACGAAGCGCGCTACCGGGCTGCGCCACACCCCGAACAGGCAGAATTATAGAGCAAGACATGTATATTGCAAGCTGGTTGGAGCATCCTTAAGGTGAACCAAAACGGTTTTCAAGAGGCACAATTTCTTGTCTCATTGTCCATCAATATGCCCTGATAAGGGCTGCCGTATTAACCTTTCCATAGAGCAGGTGAACAGCTTACCCGCCAAAACGTCACCAATATGACGCCCTTGATCGCTCTGATACAATAGGGGGCTGATTTATTAAGATTAGTGAGCACCATGATTGCTCACAGTGTACTGCAAGTGAGGAACTCGAAATTTGAGACGGTGGCAATTTTGGCTGGGCATACTGATCAGCATCATCTTTGTATGGATGGCGCTGCAGGGCTTAAAACTAGACCAGGTTTGGCTTCAAATTCGCGGCGCCAACTATTGGTGGCTCTTTCCCAGCGTGCTGGTCTATTTTCTGGCCGTTTGGGCCCGCACCTGGCGCTGGGGCTACATGTTACGGCCGTTGAAAAAAGTCTCCACGCCCCGCCTTTTTCCCGTCGTCGTCATCGGCTACATGGGCAACAATATCTTTCCCTTCCGTGCCGGTGAGCTGCTGCGCTCCTATGTCTTGCGCCTGCGCGAAGACATCCCCATCAGCGCCAGCATCGCCACGGTTATCGTCGAGCGCGTATTTGACGGCCTGGTCATGCTCGCCTTTGTCTTCATCGCCCTCCCCTTGACCCCCATCCCAGGTGACAACGAGGGCCGTATTCGGGCCATCGTCACTCTGGCCAGCGGCGCTTTTTTTGCCGCCATGATTCTTTTCTTCATTCTGGCTGCCTTCCCTGACCAATTTTACCGCCTGGCTCAATGGGTTGGCGACCGCCTGCTGCCCCAAAAGATCGCCAACCCTCTGCTGGAATTTCTGCAAAGATTCTTGTCCGGTCTTGAATCGCTGCGCAGTTTTCGCAGCGTGATCATGATTTTCTTCACCTCTGTCGTCATCTGGCTTTTAGAGACAGTGAAGTATTGGTTCATCATGCAGGCCTTCCCCTTTGAAGTTAGCTTTTTCGCCTTGATGCTTATGAATGGGGTCGTGAATCTGGCCACCACCCTGCCCTCGGCCCCTGGCTATGTGGGCACATTTGATGAACCGGGAATCGAGATCCTTAAATTGTACGCTGTGGAAGCAAACATCGCCGCTGCCTATACCCTTGTGCTGCATGTCGCCCTTTGGCTGCCCATCACCATTTTGGGCGGTTACTTTATGATCCGTGAAGGGCTCAGCCTGTCCGCCCTTGGTGATGCTATGAAAGGAACCGAAGAGGAAGTCACCCTATGAAAATCGCCGTTATCGGAACCGGTATCGCCGGACTCTCCGCCGCCTATGACCTGCTAGCCGAGGGTCATGAGGTCATACTATACGAAGCCAGCGATCAAGCCGGTGGGCTGGCATCCGGGTTCCGCGATGAGCGCTGGAAATGGCCCCTGGAAAAATTCTACCACCACCTCTTTACCTCAGATAAAGAAATCATTGGTTTGGTCGATGAATTGGGTATGCGCGACCAACTATTCTTCCCCAGACCGACCACTTCCGTTATCTATGATGGTCAAATCGTGCCCTTTGATTCTGTGCCACGCTGGATTACCTATCCTGGTTTTAACCTGTTCGATGTCGCCCGTTTTGGGTTGGTAAGCGCTTATCTGCGTTTCTCCAAACCGTGGCGCAAGCTGGAACAGGAAACGGCCGATCAATGGCTGCGCCGTTGGTATGGCGACAAAATCTATGAAGGCACCTGGAGACCCATGCTCATCGGTAAATTTGGTCCGCATTATCTCGAAGCCAATATGGCCTGGATGTGGGCCAGGCTTCACGTACGTTCACCCAAGCTGGGCTATTTTGAAGGTGGATTCCAGGCTTTTATTGATACCCTGCTCAATGCGGTTCGCGAGCGTGGCGGGGAAGTTCACTTCAATCACCCCGTTCAGGCCATCGGTTATAATGAAAGCAATGAATTGGAAATAACTGCCGGCGCCGGAAGCGCTGCTTTTGATCGTATATTGGCCACCACCTCCCCCAGCCAGCTGGCGCGGATGGCGCCCACATTGCCTGAATACTACCTGGGCAAACTGCTGGACCTAAAGAGTATGGGAGCCGTGGTGATGACCTTTGCTCTCAAACAGTCCCTGTTGACCCAAAACCATACCTATTGGCTTAACATTCCTGCCGCTTCCCCGGATAAGAGCAAAAATGAATTCCCATTCCTGGCCCTCGTCGAGCATACAAACTACATCGATCGCCAACATTATGGCGGTGATCATATCATATACTGCGGGGACTATGTCACACCTGATCATCCTTACCTGACCATGGACGAGGATGAGCTAGAAGCGCTGTTTACCTCTGCGCTGCAGCGCATCAACCCCTCATTTAAAAAAGAGTGGGTGCGCCGCAGCTGGCTTTTCCGCGCCAAATATGCTCAGCCTGTGCCGCTGATCAACCATTCCCAGAATATTCCTGACTTGCGCACACCGCTGCCCGGTTTGTATTTGGCCAGCATGAGCCAGGTCTACCCTTGGGATCGCGGCACCAATTTTGCCGTTGAGATCGGCCGTCGCGCAGCTCGCCTGATTTTGAAAGATTTGAATGTCTAAAACCTTACCTTTCACCAGCCTACGGCGCGTAGGTTGATCAGAGGGAATACAAGGAACGATAAGCAATTTACTGAAAGCAAATTAAGGCAAAATAGTTATAATTAAGCATATGTCTCAAATCGAGATATCGGAGAACGACCCATGAAAATCATCGTCGTCGGAACAGGTTTTGTAGGACTACCGCACGCCGCAGTGCTCTCAGAGTACGGCCATGAAGTTTACGCTTATGACATCGACGTGAAGCGCATAGAGGCTTACGAAAGCGGACAAAGAGACCAGATCGAACGCTATGTCAACGAACCTGGACTGGCAGCTTCCGTGGCCGAGAATATCGGCAGCTATCTTTTTTTCACCACAGATATTAGTGAAATAGTAGATGGAACTGACAT
The DNA here is from genome assembly GCA_963807975.1 of uncultured Chloroflexia bacterium. Taxonomy (GTDB): domain Bacteria; phylum Chloroflexota; class Anaerolineae; order Promineifilales; family Promineifilaceae; genus JAACFF01. The sequence goes on from CAWEDV010000001.1 coordinate 1,549,201, forward strand.
TGTCTTCCTTTGCCTCAATACACCGCCCAAGCGAGATGGATCCTCGGATCTAACCTATTACCTCAACGCCACGCACCATCTGGCGGGGCTGCTGGCCCAACGCGCGCATAAGAAAAGAGTGGTTTTGGTCAACAAGAGCACAGTTCCCGTAGGAACGGCCCGCTTGCTAGAAAATATTATGAACGAGCATGGCGTTGAAAACTTCGGCGTCGCCGCAAACCCAGAATTTTTGGCCCAGGGCAATGCCATTGTTGGCTCACGACGGCCTGACCGGGTGGTCGTAGGCGCTGACAGTGAAGAGGATTTTGAAATACTGCGCCGCGTTTACTCCCAATTTGTGAATCACGTCCGTATTCGTTACCTGGAGACTACCCCGGAAACGGCCGAAGCCATTAAGTATATGGCCAACACCCTTCTACTAACCTATATCTCTTTCTGGAACGGGGTTGGCGGTCGTCTGGCTGAATCTTTTTCCAAACTGCGTATGGAAGACCTCAAGATCGGTGTGACCTCAGATGACCGTATCAGCACCTGGGGTTCCTACGTCAGCAATGGCGCCGGAGGAAGCTGCTTTGGCAAAGATATTCAATCCCTTATTTACCAGCTGAACAACGCCGGACGCTCCACTGACCTGCTGCAGGCAGTTTATAACATCAACGAATATCAGAAGACCTACCTTATCGATCGCGCCGTTTATGAAGCGGGATTCAGCTTCAATCAGAAAACCGTTGCTCTCTTGGGTTTATCCTTTAAGAAACGGACCAATGATATGCGTGATTCGGCTGCCCTAAAAGTCGTCGAGGCTCTGCTGGCGCGAGGCGTAAAAGCCATCCGCGCCTATGACCCGCTGGCCATGGAAGATGCTCAAAATCATTGGTTTAACCCTGAGAAAAACCATCTATTTGACCGCATCTCATATCATCCATCAGCAAGGGAAGCAATTACGGGCAGTGATGCGCTCTATATCTCCACTGATTGGGAAGAATTCCGCGGGCTGGCCTACACCATCGAAACCACCGCGACCCTGCCATATCTCGTCATCGATGGGCGGCGCATGATTCCCGATTTCACGTCCCTGGTTCAAAAGGGATATGAGTACCTACCCGTTGGCGGGACGTTGTTAACCTCTAAAGCGGAGGCTCAGAAGAAACACAAAGGCCAAGTTTCGCCCACTTTAGCCACAGAATCACAAGCAACAACTAGGGAGCACATATAATGTCGGATTGGAGTAAGCGCAAAAGATTAGAAGCAGCCATCTCCGGCGAAAAACTTGACCGGATACCAGTGGCTTTGTGGCGACACTGGCCTGGAGACGATCAAGATGCCGCGTCCCTGGCTGCCGCCCATTTACAGTGGCAGCGTGATTACGACTGGGACCTGCTCAAGGTTGGCCCTGCCAGCAGTTACGCCGTTGTAGATTGGGGAGTTGAGGATCGGTGGGTAGGACACATCGAAGGAACCCGCCAGCGGACGTTCCATCCTGTGCAGTCCCCTTCCGGATGGGCAGCACTGCAGCCCCTCGATCCCAGCCGTGGAATGCTGGCCACTCAAATTGAAGCCTTGCAGCGTACCCATGACGCGCTTGGCGAAGAGGTCCCCTTTATTGCCACCATCTTTTCGCCCCTTTCCCAGGCTAAACATCTCGCCGGTGCAGAACGAATGTTGGCCCATCTGCGCAGTGCGCCGGAATTATTTCACAAGGGTTTGGAAACCATCACCGAGAGTACGCTGCGTTTCATTGAAGCCGCAAAGTCCACAGGCATAAGTGGTATCTATTATGCAGTTCAGTACGCTCGCTACCCCTTGCTAAACACCGCTGAATTTGATGAATTTGGCCGCGGTTACGACTGCAAAATAATCGCCTCGGTGGCAGATCTGTGGCTGAATATGACCCATATTCACAGCGATCAGATCATGTTTGAGCATGTCGCCGATTATCCAGTTCAAATCGTCAACTGGCACGACCGGCAAACAGATGTCTCACTCGCCGACGGCTTGGCACACATTTCGGGAGCCGCCAGTGGTGGGATCGATCAATGGTCAATTCACGAAGAAGATCCTGCAAAGGCGCTGGCCGAGGCCGCCGATGCTGTGGTCCAATCAGAAGGGCGTCGCCTACTGCTTAGTACCGGCTGCGTGATCATGACCACAACTCCACTGCGTAACATTCGCGCTGTCCGCGAATTCGTCGAGACTACCTAGCGGCAGCAAAATCGGTCTCACCCATGGCCTATTCGTAAAGGGATGGTAGATGCGTTCAGAAACCCGCCATTTCCCGGCGAACCATTTCCTCCTGCTCACCAAGCAATGCATCCTGTATGGCTCGCCTGGCCTCCTCCGTTCCAATTTTGCGCAACGCCCATGCCGCATGTCCGCGCACCAAGGGTTCGGCATCGATAAGTAGGGGGATCAGACTAGGCACCGCCTCAGCACTTCCCCAATTACCCGCGGCTATGCAGGCATTGCGCACCAACCGCCGCCTCTTGATGCGTTTGATCGGACTACCTGCAAATCGTCTGCCGAAATTCTCCTCGTCAAGCTCTAGCAGGTCTACCAGTGGCGGTGCAGCCACGTCCCACGCCTCAGGCCAGAAAGCCGCTTCATGAGCCGCTTGGGTAAAGCGGTTGAAAGGACAGACTTCCTGGCAGACATCACAGCCGTAAACCCAGTTTCCCATAGCTTCCCGCAGTTCCACTGGGATCCACTCTTTTAGTTCAATCGTCAAATAGGAGATACAGCGTCGGGAATCAAGGATATAAGGAGCCGGAAAGGCCTGGGTTGGGCAATTGTCCAGACAGCGACTGCAGGTTCCACAGCCTGGCATTATGCGCCGAAGCTGCTCATCACGAAGGGGCAGCGTGGTCAATATTTCGCCCAAGAAGAAATAGCAGCCACCGCGTGGGGCGATTAACATGCTGTTCTTGCCGGTAAACCCCAACCCGCCGCTGGCAGCATGGTCGCGTTCTAAAATAGCGCCGGTATCAACGTAAACACATGACTGGGCTTCTGAATCCATTTGATGTAACCAGCTCACCAATTGCTTCAGACGTGGGATCATTAGATCATGATAATCGCTTCCCCATGCATATGCGGAAATTCTGCCGCGGCTGGGATCATTGGCGATATCCTGGGGCATGGCCATGGTACTGTAATCCAGCCCAACCGAGATAATTGTCTGCACTCCTGGTAAAATGACCTGCGGATCCAGTCGCCTTTCAATCCGGTCAGAACGAGCCATATAAGCCATTGTCCCTTGATACCCGGCCTCAATCCAGGCCAAATAGGCTGATAGGCGTCGAGCTGGGGCAGCTGGGATAAGGCCGATCCTGTTAAAGCCAAGGGCTGCTGCCCTGGTCTTTAATTGTCGAGTAATAGCTTGCACAGTAACTAAAATTATACACGGTTTTACAATCGAGCCTTCGCTCGCGCGCTTTGTGGTATAATACGCGGACAGATTTTTGAAGTTATAGGCAGGAGGCATATTCCTATGAGCAATCCATCATTGGCAATAAACGTAGAAAACTTGAAACGTGTCACTTTGATCACCGTTGCCGGGCGTGTTGATAGTAGCAATGCGGCTGAACTTGACGACACATTAAAAGGCGCCATGAATAATGGCACCTACAATATCGTCGTCAATTTGAGCGCGGTTAGCTATATGAGCAGTGCTGGACTACGCGCTTTGGTATCTGCCCTTCGTGAGTGCAAGAAGCATCGTGGGGATGTGCGTCTCAGCGCTCCTTCCGAACGGGTTGCCGAGGTTCTGGACCTGGCCGGATTAACGGTTGCCGAAGCCCCGTTATTCCAGGTTTTTGAAGACGATACTGCTGCTGTTGGCAGCTTTTAGTCGTTAACCATTTCCATTTTTATGGAATCTCCACACCTTCAACATGATGGGTAAGGGGAATACCCTGGTTGTACCGGCCCGGTACGACCAAATCCAAGTTATTTGTGAATTCGTATCCGCGGGCGCTCGCCAAGCCGGGCTTAACGCGGATACTGTTTTTCATATAGAGCTGTGCTGCGATGAAGCGTCCAGCAATATCATCGAGCATGCCTATGGCGCAGAAGGGAAAGGGGACATCACAGCCAGTTATGCGGTAAGCAGTGATGAATTTCGGATCATCCTGCATGATGCGGGCCAATCCTTCAACCCGGAAGATATCCCTGCACCCCAATTACCCAATTATGACACTAATTCTAAAGATGCTGCCCTTGGCGACATTATGAACAGCCTTAAAGTTGGAGGACTGGGCATTCATTTCATTCGCCAGTTAATGGATGAGGTTCACTACACGTTCAACGGAAAGGAAGGGAATACCCTGGTGTTAGTGAAAAAGATTAATCAAGGGAGTACACAATGAGCGTTTCCTGCCGCCCCATGGATGGTGACATTTGGCTGGTCAGCCCCCAGGGTCGTTTGGACCAATCGCTTAATCCTGAGCTAGAACAGTCATTCAACGAACTGCTTAATGGGGGTCACCAACGCTTCATTATCGACCTGACCGAGGTAAGCTATGTTAACAGTGGCGGTCTGCGCTGTCTGGTTACAGCATGGCGCCGCTCCCGGTCCCACGGTGGGGATTTGATCTTAGTTGGTTTAAACAGCCGCCTGGAGGAGATCTTTTCCTTAGTGGGTTTTGATCGCGTATTTCCAATCTATACCGGCATCGAGGATGCGCAGCATCATAATTTCCCTTAGTCATTGTCATCGAACTTATCGATGTTAGCCACGATATGAATTTATTCCAAAGCGCGCAGTATCAATCTTTGGACGGTCTTTGGCCGTCCCTTTCATTTATTATTTTGGTGCTTGCCGCGCTCAGTACCATCTTCATCCTCTGGCGTCGCTTTCTCTCCCGCCGCATGCTCGTCAGGCGCGTTGCCGAATTAGAGGCTCTCAGTGCTGCGGGGCGCGCTATCGTCGCTTCTACCTTAGATGTCACCGCCCTTTGTGATCTAATCGCCGATGAAGCCGTCAAGATAATTGGGCACCGCACTTTTCAAGTCGGTTTATTTGAAGATCAAATCTACCGCATTATGTTTTGGTCCATCGCTGGCCAACAACAAGAAACACCGCAGTCCTTTGACCTCAGCAATAATCGAGGACTGGTTGGCTGGGTTCAAGAAACACAGAAGCCGCTGATAGTGCACGATTTCCAGCGCCAACTGGCCTCACTGCCCGTGAAACCGCGTTATATCAGCCATACACCGCCGCGATCCGCTCTCTTTATCCCGCTCGTAAGCGGGGAGGATACTGTGGGCATCATTGCCGCCCAGAGCAGCCAGCCTAATCGATTCAGCGAAGAGGATATAAGGCGCTTGATGATTCTGGCCAACCAATCGGCCGCCGCCATTGCCAATGCGCGCCTTTTTGAGCAGGAACGAATGCGCGCTGCTCATTTGGAATTGGTTGGCGAAATTGCGCGCCAGGTTAATGCAGTACAGGACTTGGACGAAATCTTTGATCAGGTAGTCAACCTGACCAAGGACACGTTCAATTTTCAACCCGTCAATATCTTTACTATCGATCCTCAATCCGGGGATGCTGTATTGCAGGCCAGCAGCGATCTCGTCGTTCCCTTATCTCGAGCGCGTCTCGATGCCGGAAAGGGTATTGTTGGCGCATCAGCAGTAAACCACCAAACGATCGTCAGCAACAGAACGGTTGATGATCATCGTTTCATCAATGTCTTGGACCTGGTAGTCGCCGAGGGAGAATTGGATACCCAGGCAGAAATAGCCATTCCACTCATCGTCGACAGCGAGGTATTGGGGGTACTGGACGTACAAAGCCCACAGGTTGGCGTCTTCACCGAGATAGAAAAGACGGTCCTGGAGGCTTTGGCTGCGGAAGTTGCCAGCGCCATCCACAAGGCGCGACAGCTAGCCTGGCAGCAGGCGCAGGCTTGGATCACAACCGCCCAGCTTCAGGTAGCCGAGGCCATTAGCCGCAGCGAAGATCTGGACGAAATTGTATCTTCCATCACCCTCTTGACACCAATGCTGGTCGGTGTTACGCGCTGCTGTATCTTGCTCTGGGATGAAGAATTGCAAATGTACCAGGGGGCGGGTTCTTTTGATTATGATGAGGAACATGATACCGATTTCTCCGGGATCTCATTAGAGATAGGAGATTGGGGCGCCTTGGACGCCGTTCACGTCGGCCAACAAGCATTGACCACCAGCCAGATCCCCCCCTGGTTTAGCGAACTCGAAACCGATGCCATTTCCGAACCTGTGACGATCTTACTGCTTCCGTTGATCGTCGCTGGCAGAGCACAGGAGCAGGGTGTGATGCTTGTCGATCAATTCGAAGCCCCCCTTCGCGATCAGGACACTATCCAGACCTGGCAGAGACGACAGGAGCTTTTGGAGAATATCGTTCAGCAAGCGGCGCAAGCCATTGAAAGTGCGCGACTGCGTCTTGCCCAGCAGGAAGAGGCCTGGGTCAACACCGCTCTGCTGCAAGTGGCTGAGGCTGTCAACAGATTAATTGACCTTAACGAAATCTTGGACACCATCGTGCGTCTGGTACCTATGCTCGTGGGCGTTCAATCAGTCATAATCTTGATTCGTGATGATGAGCGTCAAATGTTCGTCCCGGGTCCCAGTTTCGGGATAGGGATAATGGGGAGAGGACTGCTGGAAACGCTGGAAATTAATGACAACGAATTCCGTGCCATTTCATTTTTGAAGAGTAATTCCGCCTTCCCTTCCGATATGGTTTATTCCAAGCATTTGCCAGGTTGGCTGGAAACGGTTATGAAAACTTCAAATGCCCATATCTATCCCCTCAATGCCCAGGGCAGGCTTGTCGGCGCCATGATGGTCGGCATGCCCGCCAACAATAAACACCCCCTGACAACGCGCCGGCTAAATATACTCAATGGCATTGCCCACCAGGCGGCAACGGCCGTTGTCAACCACCAGCTATACAAAGAATCCGCCGAACGAGACCGAATGCAGCAGGAGCTAAACGTTGCCCGGGAGATTCAGGCCAGCTTTCTCCCCGATGGCAATCCGCAAATCCCTGGTTGTGACGTCGCCAGCCTCTGGCTAGCCGCACGTCAGGTCAGCGGAGACTTCTATGACTTCCTGCCCCGCTCTGACGGCACCTGGGGTATCGTCATCGCCGATGTTGCCGACAAAGGGGTTCCTGCCGCTCTATTCATGGCTCTCAGCCGCACCATCATCCGCACTGTGGGTTTTAACCGCAAAGACCCAGGAGAGGTCCTGACCCGTGTCAATAGGATCATCAATTTCGATGCCGAATCCGATCTATTTGTCACAGTTTTTTATGCGGTTTGGGATCCGAAATCCAGTGTACTTTCATTCGCTAACGGCGGGCACAATCCGCCCATTTTACTGAACAGAAAAGGAGAACCAAAGCTGCTAAAAGCGCCTGGAATAGCGCTGGGCATCCTGCCCGAGATCAATATTGGGACACGTTCCACGCAGCTAAAACAAGGTGACACATTAATCTTGTACACGGATGGTGTAAGCGAAGCAATGAATGAGGATTATGACGAATTTGGCATGGAAAGACTATATCTCACGGCTAAAAACGCCCGCAACCTGGATGCCGGCTCCATCGTGCAGGCCATAAGCGAGAGCATTCACGATCATGCCGGCGGCACCCCCCAATTCGACGATGTCACGCTTGTTGTCCTTAAGATAAAATAAACAGACCGCCAATTTAGATGGCGGTCTGTTTATTTGCGAACCCTAAACTAAGAGTCGCTAAATTTTTCGTTTTTAGGCAATTTCTGAGCTTTACTCTGCTGCTTCTTCCTCATGACTGAAGAGCCCTGCCAGTTTTGTTTCTTGTTCGTCGGACAACGAAGTCTGGATGACCGTTGCGTCGTACTTCTCAAGAGTTGGCTGCACTTTGTCCATCGTTACCTTATTGACCAGGAGGAATAGAGCCGAATGTCCCGGTTCAATCTTTTCTCCAACTTCCTTGATGAACTTATCGTCAATGCCAGTATCGGTGAACTTACCGGCAATAGCACCAGTTGCCGCGCCAATGGCAAAGCCCAACCAGGGGGCAAAAAACAGCAAACCGATGAGCATACCCCAGAAAGCGCCACCGAGCGCGCCGGCACCAACCAAACTGGTCGCCTGCTTCACTTTAGGCTTTCCATCTTCACCACGCACAACCACGGCGGCATCGGATAAAGAAATTACTTCTTGCTTCTGCAGCTGAACCAATTCATCACGCATTTTGAACGCATCGGTATCGTTGTTAAAAGCCAATACAATTAAATCACTCATTTTATTCTCCTTAACTAGACTTGGTAACTACAGGTAGGTGGCAGCAAGCTCATTTCAATTTTCGTCCTGAATATACGAATTATGAGCGCCAACCTGATAGTATTATAGTGAATGAATTTTACGTCACGACCCGTGAAAAACCACTCTTCTAACACAAATTTTATGAACACCCTTAATCGTCAGAAAGATCGAAGAATTCCGGTGCTGGCGCTGGTCCGGTAGAGACGCCAAACGGCGCTAAGGTATCAGCTCTGGTCTCACGTAAGTATTGAGCATACTGCACAACCAGCCCCAAAAGAGCAAGACTGAGCGCAATAACTGCAGTGATACTTTTAGTTGGATCCAAACCCAAGGCATTTGTCACCAAATCCGCTCCCACAAAAACAGAGATAAGAATGACAGCCACCGCTTCAGATCGCCACGTGAAAAAGAGTCCTACCAAACCAGTGGCAATCAATATGGCGACACCGACCCAGAATGCCAACTGTTCTGACCAATGAGCCATATTAACTATCAAATAATGGGCAATGTCGTAGAACCAAAGACCAATGTACCCGCCAGCGAAAAATCCGATAATGCCACCTGCAATATGCTTGTTTCGCCCGCCTACAAGCCCTCCAATAATGCCGGCGGCGACGCTGATACCTAACAGCAGCCAGTCACGTGATTGGGCTAGAGCCCATCCGCTGTTTTCGTTAAGAAATATTAAGGCCAGCAGCCCAGATGCTCCCGCCAGGCAAACAATAGCCGTTGTCAATACCATGGTCCGCCGCCCCAATAGAAGCAGATAGAATCCCAACACAATGCCTACCAAAAAAATAAGAATCGATAACAGTATATCTACCATGATCCATCACCTCGATAGCCACTGGCTTTAACTTGATTTTGGATTCGTTTAATAATCATCATCTTCTCGGCGCTGCCGTCTCAACGCCGTAAATATGACATAGATGCCAATGAGCGTGCCAATGATAAACATGTAGTAGGATAATTCAGCCAGATCGAGACCGGTATCACCTAACTGAACATCAACAGTACTGACTATCGCCGCACCAATTAACCATCCCGCCAGGACCATGCCAATCACCAAACGGTCAAGTGCCATCCCTAGGGCCTTATCTAGCTTAGTTACCTCTTCAGATAGATCACTGACATCAACATGCACGCTCAGTTTGCCCTTCTCATATTGGTCCAGCCATTTGGTGGTGGCATCCACCAGGTTGGGGATGCGGTATATAACTTCACGCGAGCTGCGCGAAACCTGTTTTCGTACTTGCTCGGCAATATATTCGGTATTGGCCTGCTGCCGCAGGAGCATTGTGCTGCTCTCCACAGCCGCTGAAGATAAGGCAATTTCTGGTTCCAGACGGCGGATGATTTCATCCGCCTGCATGAGAGTTTTGAAAACTAACGTGAAATTGGGGTCGAGGCGCAGACCATGGCGCCGCAGCATATCTTGCAAGGCGGTGAATATATAAGACATATCCGCATCTTCATTGCCCAGGAATCGCTGCCCAAAGCGATCCATGCTCTCCAAAAACTGCCCTTCGTTGAGCATCATGCCCGGCAGTGGTTTACTCAACTTCAAGGCCGCCTTGCCCATGTTATAACCATCTTGTTCAACCATCGAGACCAGCAGATCGGCTAGGGCCATGCGTTGGATGCGATTTAGTTCACCCATCAAGCCCATATCGAGGAACCCGATTTGACCATTGCCGAGATTTACCAACACATTCCCAGGATGGGGATCGGCGTGGAAAAACCCATCAAATAGAGTTTGCTTAACCATGGCATGCACGAATTCTCTTGCCAATTGACCCTTATCTAGTCCAGATTCATCGATGGCCTGCACGTCGCTAATTTTCACACCTGACACAAATTCCATGGTCAGGACTTTGCTCGTCGAAAGTGCCGAATAAGCCTTAGGTATATGCACAAAATCGAGCTGCTGCATATTGCGGGTCAGGAGCATGATATTTGAGGATTCATTGCGGTAATCTAGTTCATATAGAATACCCTCTGCGAACTCCTCAACGAGTCCCCGCAGATCGATTTCTTTGGCCCACTCCTGGCGACGCTGGATTCGTTTTGCCAGGTCGTTCATAACGTTCAAATCCGCTTTAACTGTCACGTCGATATTGGGGCGCTGAATTTTGACAACTACGGGAGTGCCATCATCCAAAAATGCGCGGTGGACCTGTGCCGTTGAGGCGGCGGCGAAGGGTTCTTTATCGAAAGACTTAAACAGATCCTCGGGCGCTGCGTGCAGCTCGTCAATAACAATCTTGCGCGCACTTTCATAAGAGAACGAAGGCACATTGCTTTGCAAGCGTGCCAATTCCTCTTCCCATTCGGGCGGCAGCTGCGCGGCGCGGCTGCTGACGATCTGCCCAAACTTAACGAAAGTTGGTCCCAATTCCTGCAGCATATGGCGAACTTTTTCCGGCAGCTCCATTTCATGAATGGGATCGACATCACGGAAAATCAACTCCTGCATAAAAGCCCGGAAGCGGGCCAGCGGCGTCATTTCTACGGCAATGTCTTTGGTGTACCGTTCGATAATGTCCAGTATCTGCACGACGCGTAGATTTTCGGCAATGAGATTTCTTCTTCCCGATGACAGATAGCCCACCCATCGCCAGTAGAACTGGGTCTCGATATCGCTGTGGAATTCTGGTTTATCTAGACCAAAAAAGGCCTCCATAATAATCCCGACCAGGGCCATGAGCGCGCCGCCGAGAAGAATCCAAAATATGGCCGGATCGCCAACAGAAAAAGAATCTGGTGCCAACGCTGTCAACAACCAAAAGAAAAAAGCGTTGAGGACAAAAACGAACAGCCCCATGGAGCGCACCAGGAGACGCGCGGTAAAAAGCAGGACAAGCGGTCGAACCAGAGCATTGATCAGACCCACAAGAAGGCCATAGATCAAGTAAGTTGCGCTGATATCGATGACCCCCGGAATGATAGGTCCAACGCGTAAACCAGGAAGGAGAATTATTGTTACAGCGAGGGCCAGAGCATTGACAAGCACACGAATAGTGAAGTAGATCATGGTTGCTTCCTATTGGACTACTAAGAGATCTGTCATTTGGTAAATCAACAATGACAACCCTCTGAAACTCGTGATCAATGAAAACAGGCAGCAAACGTCGAGTCACTGCTGGCAGGCATAATAAAAATTATAGCACGAAGCCTCATTTTATGTGAACATGGCCCTTAGGAAATTCGCCTCTCCCCCATTATTGCGCTGCTAATCTGTGTCCATCCCATCACCGAAGTAAGATACTGCTCTGCTTGGGAAAACGATCAAAGCAGCGCTACATAATTATGAAAGGTCGATATATACTAGGTCTAGACAAACCGCAAAATAACAAAGAAGCCATACAATTCATGTTGGTAACGTTTAATCTACTATTTGGAGAGTAAAAATGACTGAGACCACTCAAGCACTACCCATTAGCGCGGATTTATTAGAAATTCTCCGCGATCCTGCTGCGGTCCAAAAGCCGGAAAAATATGGCGATGACCCAGGACAACTGGAATTGGTTCACAACAGCTGGCTCGTTTCCGCCGACACCGGCTATAAGTACCCAATTAAGGACGGCATTCCGGTCATGCTTATTGAGGAAGGAGAACGGTGGAAAGATACTGCAATCGAGGATTTACCCATGCCGCCCGAATCCGCCGATCCGCTCCCCGTCTCCCCTTCTGCCGATCCTGATCTCTTTATCGGTTCCGATGAAAGAGGTGGCCTCAGCTATGCCATCCTAGGGGCTGGACTATTACTGGTTGGCCTGCTGATTGTTGTTGGACTCATGCGCAAGCGTTCAAGTAACTAATGGCAGCTCAACGCCTGACTGATAGTCGGCTAGCCAATATAGGCGCTAAAACAATCCATCAGGCCTTTGAGACTTACCATACCCAATTTGAGGCCATTACCAGACGGGCCAAGAATCGTTTTGAAATTCAGGATTGGCAAGGCTTACAGGAGGATGCTGCACAGCGTCTGGGCCTCTACCGGCGCATCGTCGATTTGGTCGAGGCAGCCACCCGTGACCTACTAGACGATCGCCTGTACAACAAGCTTATTTGGGCAGGTATGAAAGCGGTCTACTCCAATCTCATTTTCGAGAATGACAATTGGGAACTGGCCGAAACCTTCTATAACTCCGTCACTCGTCGCATATTTACAACCGTCGGCGTTGATCCCCAAATTGAATTTGTAGCCACCGATTTCGAAACACCGCCAACTCTTTCCAATACATCTGTCTATCGTACCTATCGGCGTGCCCCTTATACGGCCGGACTGGTCGAAAAGATCATCCAAGATTTCGAATTTGATGCTCCCTTCGCCGACCTTGCTCGTGACTGTCAGCTCGTCGCCGATCAGATCAAGCGTGAACTTCTTCGCCTAGGCGCACTCCGGACTGTAGAACGAGCCGAGATAGTACGCCATGGTTTCTATCGTGGCATGAGCGGCTACCTGGTGGGCCGTTTATTCAGCGGTCCGCACCTCATTCCCTTGGCCCTGGCCCTCATCCACACCCCAAAAGGCCTCATCGTCGACAGCGTCCTGTTGGATGAAGATGCAGTCAGCATCCTGTTCAGTTTTGCCCGCTCCTACTTCCATGTTGATGTCGAAAGACCGTACGATCTCGTACAGTTCCTGCATACGATCATGCCCCGCAAGCGTATGGCCGAACTATACATTTCCATCGGCTACAACAAGCATGGCAAAACAGAATTGTACCGCGATCTACTGCACCATCTGGCCTATTCTGATGATCAGTTTGAGATCGCGCGGGGGCAGCGCGGAATGGTCATGACCGTATTTGACATGCCCAGCTATGACATGGTTTTCAAACTTATCAAAGACAGCTTCAACTACCCCAAAGATGCCACCCGCAAAGAAGTGATGGGCAAATATGACCTGGTTCACCGCCATGATCGCGCCGGACGCCTGGTCGACGCCCAATCATTCGAGTATCTTCAATTTGAGCGCCAACGTTTTACGGATGGTCTTTTGGCCGAACTGCTGCAAGTCGCCTCGGATACAGTCTCCGTAGAAGATGATCATGTCATCGTCAAACATGCCTATGTCGAACGGCGCGTGATACCCTTGGACATCTATGTTCGCGAAGCCGCCGACAGTGCTGCCCGTTCTGCAGTCTTAGACTATGGTCTAGCCATAAAAGACCTCGCCAACAGCAATATCTTTCCCGGAGATATGCTACTCAAGAATTTCGGGGTCACACGGCACGGCCGTGTCGTCTTTTACGACTATGATGAACTCTGTTTTCTCTTAGACTGCAATTTTCGTCGTATGCCGCCCGCCTCCAGCTACGACGATGAACTTTCTGCTGAACCCTGGTTTCATATCAACCAGGGGGATATTTTCCCCGAAGAATTTGCCAGTTTTCTTGGCCTTTCTGGCGAATTACGCGACATCTTTAGTAGGTATCATGGCGATCTATTTACAGCCTCCACTTGGCGACAGTTTCAAGAACGTCTCCAAGCCGGCGAATTGATTCACATATTTCCCTATAAACGCAGCCAGCGCCTTCATGGATAAGGAAGGCGTGGCAACTAAGCGGCGCTTCAGCGCCCATAAATGGAGATTCGATGGAATACAGACGATTAGGTAATTCAGGTTTAAAAGTAAGTGTGCTCTCTTTTGGTTCTTGGGTCAGTTTTAACAACCAGTTGGGGGTAGACACGGCTTTGGCCTGCATGGCTGCCGCCTATGAAGCCGGCGCTAACTTTTTTGACAATGCAGAAGTATATGCCCACGGTCAATCTGAAATCATCATGGGCGAAGTCCTAAAGAAATCTGGGTGGCGGCGAGACAGCTATATCCTCTCCAGCAAGGTCATGTTCGGTTCACTTAAGGATCCGCAGCCGACCCAGTACGGACTCAGCCGCAAACATGTTGTCGAAGCTTGCCATCAAGCGCTGCGCCGGCTGCAGGTCGACTACCTGGATCTCTATTTCTGCCACCGGCCAGATCCGGAAACACCTGTGGAAGAAACGGTCCGCGCAATGACTGAACTCATTTATCGCGGGGATATCCTTTATTGGGGCACCTCAGAATGGTCTGCCCAACAGTTGATGGAAGCCTACGCCGTTGCCCGCCAATATAACCTCATCCCGCCTACCATGGAACAACCTCAATACAATATGTTCCACCGTTACCGCTTTGAGGTTGAGTACGGCCGCCTTTACGATGCCATAGGACTAGGAACCACCATCTGGTCCCCGCTTGCTTCCGGTCTTCTCACCGGCAAATACAATGACGGTACGCCCGACAACACCCGCCTTTCGCTACCCGGATATGATTGGCTGCGAGAGATATTCGAAAGTGATGAAGGACAGAGCCGGCTGGCAAAGACGCGGCAGTTGACCGCAATCAGCACAGAATTAGGGACCAATATGGCGCGCTTGGCCATTGCCTGGTGCATCAAGAATCCCCATGTGAGCACAGTGATTACTGGTGCCTCTTCCGTTGAGCAGGTACACGATAACATGAAAGCACTAGAGGTTGTACCCCTGCTGACCGAAGATGTAATGGAAAGCATTGAGGCCGTCTTAGACAACAAACCAGAACCACTCGATTTCCAGTAGGAGTAGCAGTATGTCAGCGAAAATTCTTCCCGTCACAGGTCTGGCAGTTGGCAGTGTTAGCGCAAACGTCATCGTTTGTGGCGATCCCCAACGGGCCACAAAAATTTCGCAGCGCCTTTCCAACGCGGAATTAATGACTGACCGACGGGAATACCGCTCTTATCAAGGCCTGTTCAAGAATAGTCCGGTCACAGTATGTTCACATGGCGTCGGCGCGCCCGGCGCCTCCATTGCCTTTGAAGAATTAATCGCCGCCGGAGCCAAACGGATCATCCGCCTAGGCACCTGTGGCGGCCTACAGCCAGGCATTAACGCTGGACATCTGGTCATTGCCTTAGCCGCGGTGCAAAACACCGGTTACGGCCGTGAAATGGTGCCCACCGGATACCCCGCAGTCGCCGATCCTCATTTGACCATGGCCCTCCAAGAAACAGCAGCCACCAGATCTCACCCCCATGTCGCCGGCATCGTGCTGACCCGGGATGGCTTTTATGGCGGCGTGGCTGCCCCAGCAGTCCCCAACTACCAGGCGATGTCGCAAGCCAACGTCCAGGCTGTCGAAATGGAGTGTGCAGCCCTCTTTATCGTCGGCAGTCTGCGCAAGGTAGCCACGGCAGGGATTCTCACTGTAGACGGCAATGTCCTGCAAAGCGCCGAGTCCATGGACAGCTACCAACCACATCAGGACGTCGTCGCTGGCGCCGTAGAAGCGGCCACAGAAATCGCCTTAGCCGCCTTAATCAAAACCAGCAAAGAATAATGGCCGTGCCTATGAGTTCTCCTCTTACAGAATCGCGACAAGCGATCAATCACCTGCTCAACGAGCGTGCTCCCGCCGACGCGCTTGCATCGTACTATGCCTTTTACCATCCCGACCATCGCACCCGGCTCATCTTACAAAAAAATGAAGCAGGTCGGGCCACGGGGTATGTGGCCTCATCCGGCACCGGCATGGACCTATTTAGACCTTTCGTCACCTTAAGACTTCCCCCAAACGATTTAGATGCCGGTCATGAACTCGTCTCCAGAGCGCTGCCGTCGGGTTCAGCCATCATTCTCTTTGCCCCCATAAACTATGGACCGCTACTTAGCGCCTTATTGGACATCGATACCATGGAAGAACATCGACTGCTTGTATTGGATCAGAGTCGATTTGAGCCGGTCATCAATGTCCTTGTAACCCAGGCCACAGCACCGGACGGTCTGCCTCGTTTTGTGATTCGCTCCCAGAAGGATCCAGGGCAGGTCGCAGCCGCAGCCGGCTTGAACTGGCAGACACGATACTTCGCCGAGATATCAGTCCATACAGTGCCCGGTGAACGCCGCCAGGGCTGGGGGCGCAGCGTTGTCGCCGCCATGATCCATCAGATATTACAGACGGGTCGAACGCCGCTCTACATAAGCGGCGAACGCAATAAAGCCTCTCTGCAACTTGCGCAAAACCTCGGATTCCGTGACAGTGGGCGGCGCATGATATTCTCACCTGCCACTAGAAAAGAGCCCTCATAGTCTCCAATTCTATCTCCGCGCACTCTCCCTTATCTCATCCTTCACGCTTCCCGCAAAAACACGTGAATATGGCGTGAACGCAATGTGAAGCAATCGTGAATTATCATAAGCCACGATTGAACTTTTAAGCGACGCGTGATAACTTGGGTACCGTAATTCAATTGTTGTAACGGAATCTAGATCAAGCGAAGTATTGGTAGAACCAGCCGCGTAAGTGCCGCATATGCGGCCAGCGCTGCTTGTAGCTTTTGTTTTGCTGTTTGAAGTGCAGGGAATAACAACCTTAGGGTACGCCTACCCCAATGCAGTATCGGAGGTGCGTAATGGAAAAGGCAACAGGTGTAGTAAAGTGGTTTAGCCGGTTGAAAGGTTATGGGTTTATCAATCCCGACAGTGGCGGGCAGGAAGTATTTGTACATTATTCCGCCATTCAAGGTGAAGGGTATCGTAATCTTTATGAGGGGGATCGCGTCGAGTTTGACTTAGTCGACAATGGCAAAGGCCCTCAAGCAAAGGCAGTGAATGCGCGCCGGTCATAAGTAACCCAACAAAATTACTGTTGCAGAAAAATAGCCCGCTGAGCGGGCTATTTTTTTATCTAAAGCTTCTCTAGGAATATCCGGGCCAATGCCCCATCCTTTCCCGTTATGGCAAATGCGGCATCAGCCAATGATGGGAATTTTAGCACCCACTGTTGAATGAAATAAGAACGGCGCATACCTTTCCACATGGCACCATGACATTGATGTTCATATATCCCCAGTTTATCTAATGATGTATCCCCCGCCTGCAGGGCGTCATCAATGGTTTGTGCCGCAAGTTGAGCGGAGATCATACCATTGTGGATACCGCCCCCAGTCAAAGGATTGATAAAGCCCGCGGCATCACCGATCAACAGCGCCCCATCGAAAGCATGCTGGAGCTGTTTTTGTGAACCGAAATTGAGCTGCCATATTTTGACACCTTCTACCTCGCCACCACGCTTCAATCGCTCTTTAATCTGGGGCATTTCCAAAAAATCCTGCAGCATTTTCTTCAGGTTATAGTTTTGCTTGCGGAATACATCCAGACGCATGCCCAAACCAATATTGGCCTTACTTTCGCCGGCAGTAAAAATCCAGGCATAGCCGGGCAGGATCTCATCATAGAGAAAGAACTCCGCCTCGTGCGGATTCTCTTCTATATCATTGATATAGGCCCGAAGTGCGACAGCCCTGTGGGAATCAACATGCTGCTGCTCTTTTGGCCGCAAAGCGCGCGTTATTGCCGAGGTAACTCCATCAGCGCCAATGACGACTTTGGAACGGATTTCTTTGACATCTCCATTTAGCTGCGCCTGGACACCAACAACGCGACCATTTTCTATTATGGGCTCCTTGACCAGTGCCTGCTTAAACTCTGCGCCCGACTCAACGGCACCTTCATGAACTATGGCATCAAAATACATCCTGGGCGCCACATATGATCGGGCACCGTTCTCTCCAACTTTAATTGGAGCACGCAGCATTTTCCCTTTGGGTGAAAATATCCGCACCTGGTCAATGCGGTGAAATTCGCCGCGCTCTACGGCGCCATCAACCTTATCTCCCATGCCCAACCGGTTCAGGATCTCGATGCAGCCAGTTGGAATTCCATCACCGCAAGTCTTATCTCGGGGAAAACCATCCCGATCTAGCAGAAGAACATCATATCCTTTTTGTGCCAATATCGCGGCTGCCGTCGCACCAGACGGACCAGCTCCTACAATAATGACATCTCGTTCTTGTCCCATTAGATTAGTTCACTCCTCAAAAAGATATCCCGCGAACACAGCAAACAACATCGTCACCCGCAGGTCCTATAGCTTTGTCTATTCACTGTAGTGATTTCAACAGCCCGCGACACCCCTCTTCAACCAGCTCATACACGTAGTCAAAGTTGCCCTCATAATAAGGGTCTGGGACATCCATGACATCGCTATTCTCCGCGAATTCAAGCAGCCTAAATTGGCGGGGATGAGCACCGAAGCGGTAACGTAGATCACGCATGTTTTCAGCCGACATGGCGATGATCATGCTCTCTGGATCAGACATATCTACCTGGGTCACCTGCCGCGCACGACCGTTATACTTGTATCCATGCTTCGCCAGAACCCTTCGTGTACCAGAACAGGCCCGTTCGCCAATATGCCAGGAACCCGTTCCCGCGGAATCGACCTTTATCATGGACGCCAGGCCAGCCTCTTCAACCATCTGGCTAAATATTGCCTCTGCCATGGGTGAGCGGCAGATATTGCCCAAGCACACAAATAATACCTTTGTTGTCATAAATGCAGTCAACTTTTCCTATACAAGGAAGAAGTATGAAAACGACGCCATTTTCATACTTCTCAATCATACAATTATATACTTTTGGTCGTTAAGCCGCTAACTGCACGGCTATTGAAGCACCGTTGTTCCTGGTGGTTACCCAAAAAGCGATTTGCCAAGTCAGCCTATAAGCCGCATTCTGTTCCTTCCCATCAGGGAAAGTGGTAATCATCTATCTTGGGCTGTCATTACTGACAGCCTCATGCAGTCTACCCGGACGTCAGATGGAACGAGCTATTCCATGCCTCCCAGCAGCCCTTAGGCTGGCTGAGGCTTTCGCCCTGCTTGACCTTGCTCCCGGTGGGGTTTGCCCGGCCGGCAGCATTGCTGCCACCGCCGGTGGTCTCTTACACCACCGTTTCACCCTCACCAGCCAGATAACTCCAGCCGGCAATACACCTCTCTGTTGCACTTGCCGTCAGTTTACCCGCCCGGCTGTTAGCCGGCACCGTGCTCTATGGAGTGCGGACTTTCCTCAGCTTCGAACCAGCGAAACCGCGATCACCCGGCCGACTTGGCCTCTAGATCGTAACATCTATAGGCCGACATTGGCAAGTTTGATTAACCAAATAGATTGGGCCTAGAACCATCCCTGCGCAGGCAGGAATACACCTCGAGAAACCCTACAATTCGGTCAGTACCCGCCGGATTAATACCACCGCCATCTGTGCACGGTAATTCGCATCCCCTCGGAAATCGCCTGGATGTTCGTTGGCGCCTACGGCAGCCGCCTGTTCAACCGACTGCTCATTGATGCCTGCCTGTAACAAGGATTCGGCCGTGGTCAAGCGTTTCGGCCGTAAACCCAGACCGGTAGCCGCCAATCGGACGGAGCCGCCTTCCGGACGCCAGGCGCTAACAGAGACGATGGGATAATCCTTTGGCGTACGCGCCACCCGTTCGCTCACCCCATGGCCAACGCTCCAAGGAATTGAAATCTCCGTAATGAGTCCCTTTATCGGTTCCTCTGCCTGCAAATAGTCGACCAGACTCATCTCGCTGATCACCGGGGACCAGTAAATTACGTTCGCGCTCATAACCAGTAACGCGGCCAAGAGTTCACTGTCTGCTAACCGGCTGGCACATACTCCACCCAGGGTAGCTGCATTGCGATAAGTATTGGGTCCGGCCTGCCCAACCGCCTTGCGCAGCAAAGCTGTGGCGGCATCAGCTCCCAATTCCCGTTCCAGGTAGCGGTCAAGATTGTCCAACGTGACCGTCGCCCCTACCTTCAAGCAGCTGCCCTCCATCTCAATTTGATCCAGACCCAGAGCTTGCAGGTCGACAACGGCTGCCAGAGCTACGCCCTCTTCCTGAGCCAGCAGCTCGGTTCCGCCCGCCAGCGGCGCACTGTCCGGTTGTGATAGGTAGTGCAAAGCTTCATCCATATTTTCGGGCCTGTAGTAGGCACCTGGTTTCTTGGGCATGACGTCTCCTTTATAGACGGTTGGACGATTTGTCACTCATCTTGATTAATGCTAAGGTTACCGCAAATTATCCACTGAAATCACTCTAATCGCAACGCCCATCATGTCGTCTATCGACTGAGCACTTTATGTCCCTAAGAGAACCAACCCAGCCCATAACCACATCCAAAGCAGCGAGCCAATTATTCTTGCAGCGCTGGGCTCCTCTACTCATTGTCTTTGCCCTTACAGCCATCATGGGTTTTTATACCGTGAACAACAGCAGCCACCTTCATAACAATCCAATTTTGGATGGCGCCGATTGGTCCAGCTATGCCCTTTGCCACCGCATATCAGATCGCTCATTCACCATAACAGGCCGTCAGTTCCCACTCTGTGCACGCTGCAGCGGCATGTATCTGGGCGTCGCCTTAGCTCTGGTCATCTTCGCTCTTTCAGGACGTATGCGTCGAGCCAATCTCCCTCCACTTAAAATCATGCTGCTTTTGGTCGCGCTTATCGCCATCATGGGCATTGATGGCCTTAATTCCTACAGTCATTTCTTTCCCCAGGCCCCCCATCTCTATGAGCCTCTGAACTGGCTTCGTTTGGCCACGGGTTTGGGCACAGGAATCGCCATGGGTGTCATTCTCGTGCCAGCCTTGGCTCAATCTTTGTGGCGGCAGCCTCAATACAAGTCCATCATCAGTTCAAGCCGCGAATTGGGAGCCCTGCTGCTCCTTGCTTTGGTTAGCGGTCTCTTATTATTAAGCAACCAACCCACGCTTCTCTACGTAATGGCCCTGACGAGCGTTGCCGGGCTACTGTTTATCGTAACCGCGCTGAACACAATCATATTATTGGTCTTGTTCAGGCAAGATGGCCGCGCTACAGCTTGGCCACAAACTTTG
The DNA here is from genome assembly GCA_963807975.1 of uncultured Chloroflexia bacterium. Classification (GTDB taxonomy): domain Bacteria; phylum Chloroflexota; class Anaerolineae; order Promineifilales; family Promineifilaceae; genus JAACFF01. The sequence goes on from CAWEDV010000001.1 coordinate 1,570,276, forward strand.
CTGCCTTTGTTTTTGGGCTTTATGATCGCCTTGGTTGAACTAAGCGTCATCAGTTATTTTCGATTCACACTCACCGGAACCATGACTGGTTTCCCGGGCTTATAGGAGCACAGCTATGATTGAGGCTATCGCGGGTATTGGCACCGCATTCGGCTTGTCGGGCAGCGCCGGGCTAAATGCCTATATTCCATTGTTGGTCGTCGCCTTGGCCGCCCGTTTCCCGGCGGCGGATCCATTAATCAAACTATCCGAACCTTATAATTTACTGTCCAACTGGTGGGTCATTGGCCTCTTGGTGGTCCTTTTAGTAATAGAGATGCTGGTGGACAAAATCCCCGCCGTAGACACCATCAACGACACCATCCAAACCATTATTCGCCCCGTTGCCGGAGCAATATTGTTCGCCGGAAGCACCAGTGTCATCAATGAGATGAATCCTATATTGGCCATTGCTGCCGGTGTTCTGGTTGCCGGGGGCGTTCATGCTACCAAGGCGGTGGTGCGCCCTGCCGTAACAGCTACCACTGCTGGCACAGGTAATTGGGCGGTCAGCATCGTCGAAGATGTCACCGCCTTCTCCGTTTCCCTGCTGGCCATCATCATTCCTGTCCTGGCGGGCGTCATTGTTCTGGCCTTCATAACCTTGATTATCTGGTTTTTCGTTCGCCGGCGGCAAAAAAAGCGCAAAAAGATGCTATAATCCCCCTCCGTAAATGTATTTACTTGTGCAAGAAGGAAGGTTTTAGTGAAGATACACTTTGGCAGTTTTGTCCGTTCAGGGACAGCGGCAGCGGTAATAGCGGGATTGTTATACCTCGTGGCTTTGACCCCGTTTTTCAATAGTGTTATTTCAGTGCTGATGCTGACCGGCATCGTTCTTATCCCCCTCGGGGCGGGACTATATTATGGGTATCTTGCCCCTGGCGAAGAGAGCATTGGCCAGAGTGTCATCGGTGGGGCCTTATCTGGCTTTGTGGCCGGGATCATTCTAGGGATCGCCTTCGGCATTAACGCCTTTATGTTGGCCGGTGTGACCACAGGGCTTCTTGGCACAGCCATTAGAAGCAGCATCGGAGTAACGATTGTTGTCGCTCTTGTGGCCGGTATTTTTGCAGCCATTGTGGGCGCAATTGGCGGCGTTATTTGGAAGTTTGTTCAGAATTAACTCTACAAGCAGGCGCTGGGCGTGACTACTCCGTAGTTGGTCTATGTGGTTCCCAAATCTATCAATCCTGCGCCGGCAGGAATCTACAATTTATATAAAATAACTCCTGCAAAGGGGGAGTTTATGTTATTGTGGGAGCGAACCTTCTTGCACCAATCGGTGAAGTTCTCGCAAACCCAAAAGGCACTGCGCCCGTTCTTTTTCACTTATACTCAGCTTCTGGAACTCGTCTTCATCCAGAATCTGAACGCTCCCGTTGGGCGAGACCCATAGATCCAAGGCCAGATCTTCACAATGCACGGCCGTATCACCCAAAGCAGCCGGGCGGCAAATATTGCAGTACCAGCCCTTTAAGCGCTTATCATCCCGATCATAGACCGCAAAAACATTGTACCAACGATTGCTGTAGAAAGTCTCGATGAAGCGGTCCCCCCGTTTAAAAACCGCAAAGCCCAAATCTACATCATCCCTGTTGAAGAACGCCTCCAGGCGAACCGCAGATGGTCCGCGCTGCAGAACAAGCGCCGGGTACTGCCATACGACCTGCCCCTTTTCGTTCAGCTTGTAGACCGTAACGTCGCTCAACCCGCCTCTTTATTTAGAATAGTCTGCAGCCCATTGATCCGCGTTCCAATATCCGCAAGCTGTGCGCTCTGACCGCTCAGCTTCTCTTCCTCGGCGCGCACAAACCGCGTAAAGGGCGCGATGGTGTCCTCTATACGCCGTGTGCTGCGTCGCATTTCCTTCTCAAATTGTGTGGTCAGGCTGCCGACCAATGTCGTTCGTAGTTCATTTAATTTCTCGCCAAACGCTTGCTTGGCCTTCCGTTTTCGATTGGGCAAGATCAACAACCCCAATGCTGCTGCCGCCACGCCGGCAAAGACACCGGTAAAATCCAAAAAAGCGGTATGAGCGGCAATCACCACCGCCACGCCTAAGCCCACACCAATGCCCGCCAATCCTGTATTAACGACCGCCGAGCGTGCCGAGTGCGCCAGTTCTTGCGCTTCTTTTTCTTTATCGAATGTATCAACAGCACGTTGGGTCGCCTTGCCGATGGACTCGATCAAACGCTGCCGATCATAGGCCAACGTTCCTTCCCGCGGTCCTGTCTCGCCCACGATGCGCCCGGCATGTTCCGCGCTTCTTTCTGTAAGGTGCTCAGAGACCGCCGTCCACTGCCGCAAATCCTGCTCGACCAGCCAATCGACCAATTCATTGACCGCTTGATCAATTCGCTCCGATGTATCGGCCACCACCTCTTTTTCGAAGTCAGACTCCAATTGCTTAGAGCGAATGAGATCCGGTATACGGGCCAGGCGAATACGATCGTCCAGGAATTCATTGCCCCGCTTTTCCATCTCATACAGCATATTGTCGATCTCACCCAAACGGCTCTTGAAATTGCGCTGCATGTCCTCATTGTAGTAGATCATCTGCCGCTGCACGTCGTCCAAGAGTGCATTGTCATCACGCAGCACTATCAGATCCACCTGCACATCTTCAAGCTGCTGAGTGACCAGCCGCTGCCCTACGCCCAGAGGATTCAATAATTTCAGACGGAAAAGGCTGTCATCATCTAGCGTTTCTAAGATATAGCGCTCCAGAGGTTTAAACCCACTGGCCGGATCCCCACGTTGAGCCAGTTTAGCCGACACGGCGAACACAGTAGGAATATTGCCGATCAGCTTTTGCGAAGCGCTGGTTACAAAGTCAACCACCTCAGTCACATCATCCGGCGCACTTAAAATATCTACTTTATTGACCACGAGGATAATCTTCTTGCCCCACTCTTGAATCTGGATCAAGAAGCTGCGTTCGCTCTCTGTAAACGGTCTATCGGCCGATGTGATGAAAAGCACCAGGTCACTGCGCGGCACAAACTCGGCCGTCAGCGTCTCATGTTCGCGCATAATCGCATTCGTACCCGGAGTATCCACGATACTGATCTTGCGCAGCAGCTCTAACGGCGCACTCTTAACCCAGATGCCGCGTTCACCAGGGATCTTCTGCGCTGTTTGACCATATTTCAGCCAATAGATCTGGTCTGTCGTCGGCGTGACCCCCTCTTTCTGCAAGGGTTCCCCCAACAAGGCATTGATGAATGCTGACTTACCGGAATTGAACTCCCCGGCCACGACCAGCAGGAACAGTTCATCCAACTGTCCCACAGAATCGGCCAGTGCCTTGCGATCGGCCGCCACGGTTTCCGTTTGCGCCAGCACCTCGCGCAGACGGCCTAAGGCATCACGTGTCTGTTTGAGCAGTTCATCCTGCTCAGAATTCAAAACCAGCTCCATTAATTATCTCCATGCCTGCCCATTATCCGGGAAACTTCAAATTTCCGGGAAACAGATTACATTCGCGGCAAGTATAACATAGCAAAAAAGCCCCACCTAATTGGCGGGGCTGCACATTGGTTTTATGTTTCCTACTCTTAATTCTCGCTCAGATCATAGGTCAATCCCGCTTCGTCCATCAATCGCATTTTCTCCCACTCCGGCAAATCCGAGTCTTGACCGGCATTTTTGAGCGCCATCAACTGCCTGATTTCCACAACCTGATCGCGCAATACGGCCGCTTTCTCAAATTCGAGCGCCTGCGCTGCGGCCTTCATCTGTTTCTCCAGTTCAATGACCATCTTGCTCAACTCCACCTTAGGCATATCCGCCAGCGTTGTGTAAGTCCCTTGCCCTTCGGCCACAGCCAGCTCTCTCTGCTCAATGATATCGTCCGTTAGATCATGTACTGCTTTAATAATGCTGCGTGGTTCGATGCCATGCGCCTCGTTGTACGCCGCCTGCCGTTCGCGCCGCGCATTGGTCGTGTCAATCGCCGCTTTCATCGAACGGGTTATTTTATCCGCATACATGATCACTTTGCCGTCTATATGGCGCGCTGCACGACCGATCGTCTGCGTCAGCGACGTTTCCGAGCGCAGGAACCCTTCTTTGTCCGCGTCCAGAATCGCCACCAGCGACACCTCAGGTAGATCAAGCCCCTCGCGCAGCAAGTTGATGCCCACAACAACATCAAAAATACCCATGCGCAGATCGCGCAAGATCTCCGTCCGCTCAATCGTGTGCACTTCCGAATGAAGATAATGAACCTTCACGCCCATTTCCAGCAGGTAATCGCTCAAATCTTCAGACATACGCTTAGTCAACGTCGTCACCAACACCCGCTGGCCAATTTCAGTCCGTTTTCTGATCTCACCCAGGAGATCGTCCACCTGGCCCTTCACCGGTCGCACCTCAACTTCTGGGTCAAGCACACCGGTCGGCCGAATCTCCTGCCGTACAATACTGTCTGAATTTTCCAACTCAAACGGTCCCGGAGTGGCGCTGGTGAAGATGGCCTGGTTTAGCAACGTGTCGAACTCGTCGAAATTCAAGGGACGGTTATCAATTGCGCTGGGCAAACGAAAACCATAGTCGACCAGCGTTTGCTTGCGCGTTCGATCTCCCGCATGCATGCCGCGCACCTGTGGGATCGTCATATGGCTCTCGTCGATCACCATCAGAAAATTGGGTGGGAAATAATCTATCAGCGTCCAGGGGCGCGACCCGGCTGGTCGTTGGTCGAGGTGACGGCTGTAGTTTTCGATGCCGCTGGTATATCCCACCTCGCGCAGCATCTCCAGATCATAGAGCGTACGCTGTTCAATCCGCTGCGCCTCAAGGAACATATCCCGCTCCTTAAAAAAGACGATGCGTTCATTGAGTTCATTTTCGATATCGTTGATCGCCGCCGCCACCTTATCCTCATCGGTGATGAACTGCGTCGCCGGGAAAATCTCCAGGCGCACATGCTCCAGCAGCACCTCGCCGGTCAGGGGATCGATCTCCACAATCCGTTCCACCTGATCGCCCCAGAAATCAATCGTAAAAGCTGTTTCCGCATACGCGGGAAAGATCTGCAGCGTATCTCCCCGCACCCGGAACACACCGCGCCGCAGTTCGATATCGTTGCGGTCATACTGGATATCTACCAGGTGTCGCAGCAGTGAATTCCTTCGATACTGCTTGCCGCGCTCAATAGCCACCGACACCTTGCCCCACGCTTCCGGATTGCCTATGCCATAAATACAGGAAACGGAAGCGACAATGATCGAATCATTACGGCTAAGTAAATTAGCCGTGGCCAGCAAGCGCAGCCGGTCGATTTCATCATTGATCTGTGTTTCCTTTTCAATAAAGAGATCATGACGCGGAACATAGGCTTCCGGCTGGTAGTAATCGTAGTAACTGACGAAATAAGAAACGGCGTTGTTGGGAAAGAACTCACGAAACTCGCTGTACAATTGTGCTGCCAGCGTCTTATTATGGGCCAGGACCAACGCCGGTCGCTGCGTGGCCTCAATCACACTGGCAATCGTAAATGTTTTCCCCGTCCCCGTGGCCCCCAACAAGGTCTGAAATTTGTCCTCTTGCTCCAACCCCTCTACCAACCGCGCAATCGCCTCCGGCTGGTCTCCCATCGGTCGAAAATCTGATACGAGTTCAAACTTAGGCATACAATTCCCCTAATTACCAATTAGCCGGGCGCTTCCTCACGGTCGCCCGCTTATTGTTATCACATGAGGCAAGCCAATTGCGCGGCCCAGATCTCGACAGATCTAATTTCTGTCTCAGTGCGCTTCCGCGTCTTCCCTCTGTGAATCTCCGTTTCACCCATTTCTCTTCTAAATGCAGCAACATGATATAGAATAGAACAAACATGGCGCAAAGGTCATTATTCAGAACGAAAGTTCTATATTCTATCACATTTTTGGTTTTTTGACAGAGGAATTAATACCCTATTCGAAATATTCCGGCTCACACCCCAGCAGCGCCAACCCCATTTCCGTGGGCGCAAAAACTTGAAAATCATCATAGGCGATAGAAGCGATGACTTCGCTGTCGGCCGTACTGACCACCAACCCCGGCTGCCCCTGCGGCTCAAAATTGACCATGCCCGATCCCAGACAACGATCATTGACGCTCATCGCCCACTCTTGATTGCTGACCACGAAGAGAATTTCGTTGTCTTTGAGAATCGAGAGATCTACAATTACCCAATCCCCAAACTCCGTTTCCCCATCCAACGCCTGGCCACAATAAGCGGAATTATCTCCCTGCACGAAGCAGCCCACGTAATTATCCCCATCCCCATCGAAGACAACGCCGAAAAAGGCCGACCGTCCCCCTTCCATGATATCGGCCGTAACCCGCAGTTCAAGATCCGTGTAGCTGTCATTCTGTTTCACCCAAGCCAACGTGCTCGGATCATAACCCATGGCGATCATATGGCCATTGCCTACGGCAAATTCTGCGCTCTCATCCTGCCACAAATCCCAGTTCTCAACCGCTCCCTTGCCGCTGAAATCATCCGCAAATAGGACACCCGGTGGCAGGACCGCCTCTGCTGCGGAGGTTACTTCCAGTGTTGGTTCAGTTGGCGCCACCGTGGGCTCTGCCGGCGCTGTTTCTTCTCCCGCCGTTGGCACTGCTTCCGCTTCCTCGGTCACAACGGGCTGCAAATCCTCAACAAGGCTAGAAGCGACCCCGGAAGACGCCGGTGCGTCAGCCGCACCGCCATCATCTACCATATTAATGATCCCGGCGAAAACCAAACCGCAGATCATGATCAGGAAGAACAGCCCACAGCCCAAAAGCAAAACCTTACGCCCGCGCGAAGCTGGCTTCTGCACCGCTTCAGCAGCAGCCTCTGTTTCGATCCACCCTGATTGAGCTTCGGGCGGCGGCATCGTCGCCAGGGGCATCGTTAGCTGCGCCTGGGCCTCGGTCACAATGGCCTCAACATCCCGGTAATTGGGGTCCAGATCTTTTAACTGAGCGCCAATTGCCAGTGCCTCAACCCAATCCTTGTCCTCAACAGCAGCATTAAGCTGCGCGTATAGAGCTGCCGCCCGTGCTTCTCGCTCAAAATCCGTGCTCCCCGAAGCGGGCACGCGCTGTTCAACCACTGTCGCCAGAGGATCAATTTCCTCCTTTGGCAGCTCCAGCATGGTCTCCTCGATCATTGTCCCCGCGAACGCCGCGCCTACTTCCGCCTCTTGGCTGGCAGTCAGCAGTTCCCTTACCGCTTCAACCAGCTCCTGCGCCGAGCTATATCGCTCATCCCGCTCCTTGGCCATCGCGCGCTCAATCACGAACTGCGTCATCGGGGGCAGATTGCTGACCCTATCCATGATCACGGGCACAGGATCCAGAACATGCTTCATCATCACCTGTGTTGGCGTTTCGGCCGTATACGGTTGTTCACCGCTCAACATCTCAAAGAGGATCACTCCCAGGGCATAAATATCGGAACGGCCGTCCAGCTTCACATCCCCCTTAATCTGCTCCGGGCTCATATAGGCCGGCGTGCCCATAATGCTTTGCGTCTGTGTCCCTTCTGCCAGCCGGGCAATACCAAAGTCAGAAAGATAGGGGTTCCCATCCCCATCAAAGAGTATATTGTCTGGTTTCAAGTCACGGTGGATGATATGCTGCGCATGGGCCTTATCCAGTGCCGGCGCCAGGGGTAAAAGGGTGCGCACGACCTTCGTGAGCGTTTGTTGTTCTCCCTGCAGCCGCTGCCCCAACGAACCCCCAAGCATATAGCGCATAACCAGGTAAGGCTGATCATTAAACTCGCCAAAATCATGTACGGGCACAATAGCCGGATGTTCCAGCGAGGCCACAATCCGTGCCTCTTTCTGGAAACGTCCGCGCAGCGCTTTATCAAAAGTAAGTTGGCGTGGCAGCAGCTTGATCGCCACCTGCCGCTCCATCAAAGGATCGCGACCCAGATAGACCACCGCCATCCCCCCTTGCCCTATTTGTTCGACGATCTCATACCGGCCGATCTTCTCTGGCTTACGCATACTGAATCCCACTGCACACAAACAAATCAGCCCACATTATACGCCCCCACCAAACCGGACACAATACCCACCTCATTGTAACCTGTAACTTACCTCTTGCGACCTGATCACCTGCGCACTTCCAATAAAAAAAAGAGCACACTTTACAAGTGTGCCCTTCCTATGGAGATGGCGGGAATCGAACCCGCGTCCGAAAAATTCGTCCTCTAGACCTCTACAAGCATAGCCGGCTTATTTAGTTTCGCTAGTGGGCGCCCCAAGCGGCAGGGTCAGCCACCAACTAGCTGATCATCCCCAAAAGGACATCTTAACCGCCTCTATCAGCATCGAAGCGGAGCACGTTGGCATTAGTGTCGCCTGCACCTGTTCCGACCAACGAGCGAAACAAGGCAGACGGGGTTCGGTTTATCGAACCATCACACCCTCGGGCTGCTAGGCAGCCATGGGGAGGGCGCTGTAAGAAGGTTGTCTTTCGGCAATTCTTCTGTGCTTCCAGTTTTACGAGATGTAAAGCGTGCTCGACTTGCAGTCCAGGGCCAGCCTTCCCCGTCGAAGCCTGTCATCCCCTGATTCTCTAAATTATACCATTAACGCTGGCGAAATCTATTAATTTCGTCTCCCGTTAACCATCCAACTACCAAACCACCACACTACAGAACCACTCAACTCCTCACCTACTCTGCCGTCGCTCCCGCATGTGGATCAAAGCGCCGTACAAAATCCTCCACCATCAGCATATTACCATTGGCATGTTTAATCGTCTGCAAGAGAGTCGTCATCGAATCAATCTCTTCCACCTGCTCTTCGACGAACCACTGCAGGAAATTATTGCTGGTGAAATCATCGGCCTCTACGGCAACGCGCACCAGGTTATTGATCTGCGCCGTGACTGTCATTTCCTGATCGAGCGCATACTGGACCGCATCCGCCGCACTGCCAAACTCATTGCGGATCTCCGGGATACCAGGGATGACCGGCTTCGCTCCTGTCTCAAGCATAAAATGCACGAACTTCATAGCGTGCATGCGCTCTTCCTCCGCCTGGCGGTAGAAGAACTGCGCCAGATCAGGCAGACCCTCTTCGTCAAAATAAACCGCGATTGCTATATACTGCGCCGAAGCAAAAAACTCGCTTTTTATTTGGTCATTCATCGCCGCTTCCGACCGCTCATGGATAATCATAGATTAACTCCTCTTTCTATTGAACTATTTGTCAAACCACCATTGTAAAAGCTAAACATTTGAATGGCATAAAATACCAGCCAAGAAGCGGGCCGCCTGTCGCTCCGCCCAATAGCGGAACCGTCTCGGCCATACTCCCTCAGCAAAAGCGACATGCCCGCCATGAGGCACCATCACCGGCAGCAGATCTTCATTCGCTGCCAGAGCCATATGCGGCACATCGCTGCCAAAAAAGGGATCATCCAGCGCCCGCATCACCAGCGTGGGCACGCGGATTCCCGGCAAAAACTGGCCTGAACTGTTCTGGGCGTAATAATCATCCGCATCCCGGAAACCGTGCAGAGGCGCTGTGACTACCTCGTCAAAATCGGCCATCGTCTTCGCTCGCAGCAGCCGCCGCACGTCTATATCACTGCCATTGAGCTGGGCGTGTCTGAGCGCCTTGCTGCGCAGCGATTTCATAAAACGTGCGGCATACGGCCGTCCGCTGCCTAAATGAAACGTTCGCGCAATACTAGCCAGGTCAAAAGGTGGCGATACGGCCGCCGCCGCGCGAACAGGTGTGTTTTCCCCCTGCTCGCCTAGATACTTGAGCAGCATATTCGCCCCCAACGAAAAACCAATCATTCCTTTCGCTGCCATAGGAAAAACCGAATCCAACCACTGCACCACCAAAGCCACATCATCCGTTTTCCCCGCATGATAAAGCGTATTGGTGCGGTTCAACTCTCCACTGCAGGAGCGGAAATTCATTCCCACCGCCCGCACACCCTGCCGTGCCAACTGTCTGTAAGTTTCGCTGGCATAACTGCGCCGCGCATTGCCTTCCAGCCCATGCAGCAGCAGCACCAAGGGCGCTCTTCTATCCAGTTCAATTCCCGGCACCGAAGCGAAGTCGAGATCCAGGAAATCACCATCGGCCGTATCCAACCGTACCCGCCGATAGGCTACCCCATTCGTGCTGCGCAGCGAGTTTGCCAGCACCGTCTGCGCATGCGGGTTCAACCATAAACGTGACGGTCGAAAGGTTTCTACTGAAAAACCTGGCTTCATCATATCAATCAAAAACTTTCTTCTTCGAGACTATAGACACTAGCGAACTCGACTGAATAAGTTTGCCGAGCGCTGTCTTCTTTCGGTCATTAGCTAGTTGTTATTTGTTAGTTGTTACTTTGTTAATTGTTGATTGTTGCTTGATTTTTCACCACCCAGCTTAACTGTTCTTAAGCTTGCCATTTCAAGGTTGACAAACCCATCCTCCTTGTTATAATCCGTCCCTCATTGCGGGGTAGAGCAGTGGCAGCTCGTCGGGCTCATAACCCGGAGGTCGTCAGTTCGAATCTGGCCCCCGCTACTCCAAAAAAGTCCACCTAGCGTGGACTTTTTGTTTTCCTCCTCCTTTCGCGCCGCGATCCCATCATCACTTGCCGGATATATCACCCCAATTTCACTCACTTTTGTGACATCTTTGGAACACCCTCCTGCTAGACTGCTATTGGGATCTTTGGGTGATGTAGGCGGTAGTCGTCTACATATTATTTGCTCCAATCGAGGGCAGGGAGGATATTTGACCATGAAGCGTAAAGTTTTTTTATTGTTCGTTGTCGTCATTGTCACATTGATCACAATCACGGCCGTTCTGGCCGATGACGGCTATTTAGTCCGCAAAAGCATGTCTCACGGTGGCCAACAGACCACCGATTATCCGCCGGAGGCAGAGCATGCTTTTATCGGCATGATGAAATTCTACGTACCCACACAGGCCGCCAACGGTACGGTCGGACCCATCGAATATAAAAACGTGGACGACGTTGTGGTGGAAGAGCGAGACCACGCCAAGCCCCTTATCGGCGTCTATATTTATGGGCCTTATGTGGAAGTAGAAGGCACAGGGTTCGTCGGCCACGGCCGTCGTGACGCCTGGGGTGCCGTAAGCCTCGATGACGGGGAAACCTGGAAGAAAACCAATCTTTCCCAGTCCGCGGATAAAGCATCCTCTTCAGTCAAGCGGCCCGATATCGAGCTTTTCAGCGATATTAAGCAAGAGAAATACCCTGGTGACGTGGTCAACATCTTCCACGCCATCGCCGGAAACAAAGTATTGGTCGCTTGGCCCAGCCGCTTCTGTTCTGGAGGCGAGCCCGCTTATTCCCTGGATACCGAGGAAGCAACCGATGAGCAAATAGCTCGCCGAGAAGCGATCGCCGCCAAACTGGGCATAGACTTGGCCGTCGCTTCGGAAGATGACCTCTATCTTATCGACATGTACAGCGTGGCCGGACAGCAGGGCTCTGTCGACTATGCTGAAGACAAGTTCGAACAGAACCATGATGTTGGCGAAGTGCCTTACAGCTGTCTATGGACAGCTCGCGGCGTCCTTGTTGACGGGGACGATCCACGTACCAGCGAGGCTGAAGAAACTTATATGCGCTGGTTTAAACCAGAGCGCCTGACCTCCGGAGCGCGCGATGTCAACCGCATCGAAACCAAGTGTGTATCAGGCGCCGGCTGCGCCATCACCTGGCAGGAAGACCCCGACGGGTTGCGCCCGGGTCAAGGGGAAGGGCCTGGCGAAGGGTGGAGCGGCGCTATCGCCAACCATCAGACGGATGTCTGGTATTCCTATATTCCCTGGTCCGAGTTTGATGTGGTTCAAGATCCGTCAGACGACACCGGGATCCTATACATGACCTTCGATGATTACACCGAGGTCGCATTGGATACGACCACTACCCAGAAGCCAAAGCCATTTGTACCTTTCGCCATGCCCATGCGCATGACCGATAATGCCAAGTGCAACGTCGATAATCCCAAACCATACTGCAATGGCTCGGCGATCACGGCCGATTTGCCAGATGATTATCCGGTTCCCATGGAATACGGTCTAAAAAATACGTGCGCCGATATCATTGAGATTGAGGCTGACCAGATCTGTGTAACCGAGGATGGCCTGCCCTTGGTGGGCAACACCGCTACGACCCGCCCGCGTCTCGGTCTATACGGTTATGATTCCAACGGGCTGGTCGCAGATGCGGTCATCGACAGCGCTTTCGTCGTCGTCGTGGCCGAGGAATCGAAGGGGCTAGGGGCCTTTGGCTTCACAGACACAGGCGCGCCATGCGATCCCGAGACAGATGATAACTGCACGCCGTTCGACGAAGGTAAGAACATCCTTTATCACAGCTTCAGCATGTCCCTGGCCGATTCCTTGGCTGGCACAGCGCCCGATGGCCTGCCCGCCAACCTCACCAATCACGGCAGCCAGCTCAACCAACCGCAAGTGAATTGGGAAACCGGAGAATTTTATGAGGTGCGCAATACCTCCGATATGTGGGGCTTTGGCGAATATGATTACGATATCTACGATACCGAGATCGCCCGCCGGGGCAGCCTGCTGGCTCAAGATATCTACAAAGTACATAATGACACATCGGGCGCGACCGGCGGCCTGATCGCTTTACCAGCGTGGAAGCAGGGAGTCATGAAGCAGGGCGGTCCTGCCGATGTCATGGCCCGCCGCATCCATATCCCCAATAACGGAGATTGGAACGTCAGCCAGGATGGCAACCCCTATGCCTTCCGCTACATGGACTGCGCCAACAAGGTTTTCGAGGATGGCTCCAACCCCTACTATCCGCAGGGACTCTGTCTCGAACCAGCGATCAACCTTTCGGGTACAATCCCCGATTTATGCACCGATTCAGTCAATGGTGGAGATGTCGAATGCCCGATCATCGATCTCGATGGGGACACAACCTTCGCCACCAGCCTGACCAACCCCATCCTGCAGGGGAATGATGTCGAGCCTAACACGACCAAGATCCTGGCCTGGCACCAATGCCCCTCCAGTTTCACCACCGTCAGCGGTGAGACTGAAGACTGCGACAGCGATCTGCGCCCCGATGACAGTACGCTGGCCGATCAGTCTTGGTACAACCCCCTGGAAGTGGCCAAAGGGCATCGTGGTTTCCTCGATGGCGACTTTGTCATGATTCTCTACGCCTGGTCGCCCAACTGGCGTCTCAATAAGGTGGGGCACGACCGCTATGAACTATACATCCGGCGTTCCTTCGACGGCGCGCAGAGCTGGACCACCCAGCCTAGCACAGGCAGCCATTGGGACGGATTGCCCTTTAGCGGAGCTGGTACGGTCACCTGCGAAACGTATCGCAGCGCCGAATCCGGCAGCGACCAGGAAGAGCCGCGCGTCTGCAACAGTTACCCGGCCGGAGCCGGTGAGCAGGCGCGTAACATAACCCAGCTCAAATCTATGCGCACCACCACGCTGGACCCACGCTACGCCATCAGCGGATCGCCACAGGGAGTATCCGTCACTGACAATCCTTTCGAGTCCACCTATACCCTCACCGAGGAAGACACACGCGATCCATCACGCTATTTCATCGCTTACGAGACTGGTGACAATACCACCACCGCGGAAGGCGAACCTGAGCCATTAGACCTCTTCTACAGCCGCGCGGTCATGTTCGGCGACCATTATCAAGTATGGGCTGAGGAAGACGATCTCAGCGAATGCTATCCCTCCGATCCGCATGAAAACGAGGTTCCCGCTGATTTGATTGGCTCGGGCTTCTGCAATGAGTTTGACCAACTCGATCAGGGTACGCCCGATTTGGAAGCCAGCGAATCCAGCCTGACTGCAAACCCTGGCGGTCAGTTCTTATACGGGGTCTGGACCCAGGTAGCCCATGACACCGGAGAGTCTGACGCGATGGCGCGCCGCATCTGGTGGCTCGATGACTATATCTCTGACACGGATGCCTGGGTCTTCGGTGGAGGCTCTGGCAGTGGAGGTGACAGCGGAAGCAGCGGTGATCCCGTATCCCGGGTCGGCGGACCTTATACCGGTGTTGCTGATGAAGCGATTACCTTCGATGGCTCTGCTTCCTATGATGCCGAGGGACTACCTATCGTCGAATATGAATGGGATTTTGGCGATGGGACAACCGGCGCAGGTATGGTTACCGAACATATTTATACGACAGACGGTACTTTTGACGTCAGCCTCGTCATTACCAACGACGCGGGCAGCAGTGACATAAGCGCGACCACGGTTACTGTTGAGCCGGCTCCGATCCTGGACCTGGACATCACCAGGTTCAAGGTAACCCGATCCACGCGGGTCAACAGGCGCGTTGTGATAAAACTCACCGTCAAGAATACGGGGGCATTCGACGATGAAGCCCTAGCCACGGTCGTTGGCGTTCAGAATGGCATTGAAGTATATAACCAAAGCCAGATGGTTAGCGACTCCCTCAAGAGAGGTGCCAAGCGTTTCTCCTTCCCAGTCTACCGATCGGAAGCGAAGGGCGTAATCGACTGGACAGTCACCATCTTTGATGGCGATCCTGATGTCGACATGGCCACAGCAATCACAAAAGTGCGTTAGAGGCATCAATAAGGGATCGGGGGTAGGTGTCCCCCGATCCCTTTGTTTACGTCAGATCCACGCTATTGAAAATAGCGCTTGATTGACCCTTAATTATCTGGCAGTTGCGGGGATCAATTGCCTGAGATCAGCCATTCTCTCCATCCGGCCCATCAATTCAGTCAACTCCTGCTTATATCTTTCGTGACTCTTGTTTATCTCAATACGTAGTGAGTAAAAACTTCTTAAATCACCATCAAGGCATCTTTGTGTCTCAAACATCTGTGCCAGTTCTTTGGCCGTGTCGATGAAGTACGAATTACTCTCGGAAACGGTCTCCGCAATCGCTTGTTCCAGTTCTCTAAAAGCGGTCGATTCTGTAAAATACTTTTCATATACAGACGCATGATTTCGCGTCCATCGGGCGAAATTTAGCAAACCATCATGCTTGGCGATCCACTTCTCGAAGCAGTTTGACATGAATGCATATAAGTAATCCAGCGCTGGATCAAAGAAATCGTAATCTCTACACTCGACGTTGCCCTTCAATCTTCCTTCTTTCTTGAGCTGCTTTTCGATCTCTGTTTCCGAATAGGGCAGCATCTTGCAAAATGTAACCGGAGAAGAGCCGTCACCACAGATCTCCTCTAAGAAATTAAGGTTTTCGTAAACCGATTGGAAGGTCGATCCTGGATCAAAGAGCATAAAACCATAATCATACTTGATGCCCAGTTCCTTCAATGTATTCACAGCTTCAATGTTGCGCTGCGGCGTAATCTTCTTGTTCATCAGCTTCAAGCCAGCATCGGTACCATTTTCGATGCCCAGATAGACCAGGAAAAGACCATGAGCTTTCATCAAACTGAACAATTCTGACTCTACCTCATCAGACCTACAGTTGATCTTCCACATTACCTTTTTGTCTAGACCTTTTGCAGCCAGGTGCTTGCAGAAATCAGTTGCCCATTTCTTTCCTTTGGCCCCCATAACGGGAAAATCATCGTCCTGAAACATAAACACACTGCAGTCCAACTGCTGGTGCAGCAGTTCCATTTCCCTGACAACCATTTCCGGTCGTCTTACGCGCTTGATGGGACCAGGAGGTTGGACATAAAACTCTCTGATGCTGCAGAATGTGCAGTTATAGTAGCATCCACGCCCGGCCAATATCGTGGCATACTTCTTCCCTAATGCGTACTCCCTCAAAGGCTGACGAACAGGAAGTGGAAACGCATCCAAATCCTCTTCCAAGGGACGTAAAGGATTGCAGATAACTGCGCCATCACCCTGATAGGCAATGCCATCAATGTTTTTCCAATTGCCTTTAATCTGCAGGGCCTTCACCAATTCAAGCAAGGTAAATTCACCTTCGTACAGCACAACGGAGTCAAATTCAGGAATTGTGCCAAGGAACTCACGGCATCTCAAGCTGGGATAATGTCCACCGGCGGTAAAATGACAATCCACCCCGTTTTCTCTTAGATAACGTATCAGATCCCGAAATTTGTAGATGTGATATTGGAATATCACCGAGAAACCGGCAACCAATGGTTTGATCTGCAGCAGTTCATCTAAGATCTTTTCCTTCCCGACCCGGAAATCGATGATCTTGAAATCAATTTCCTTGCTTAATAGCAGTGAAGCCATATATCCCACGCCAAGATTGTCCTGTTCCAAAAAAGCGATAAATGCCACAGTTTTTTTGCGCATCTCTGCTTGACCCCCTTCTATAAAAAACGGACGGGATTAGCCATCATTCCCAATCATGTTTCCTTTAACGAAACCTGCTCATTCTTTCATGATATCAACAGGCAGCACCTTCACAACATTCTCGAACATTTCCGCCCTGGCGGCTAAGACTTGGCTTTCAAAACGGGCGGCCTTGGCACGAGCCTGCAGCTGATAGGCATATACTGAGATAAGAATCTCGTCCGGCAGCAGTTTCGCTAGCATGGGAGCCGGATCCGTCTGATGCTCAAGCTCTAATAGTGTACTGGCAGTAAACATCGATTTGTCTACTTGAGGCAGATTAACTTCATCACCATTCATCGTGTTCTCCTTTGCTAAAGATGGCTAATCACCTGTCCGTCACTGACCAAAATATATGATGAATTCCTCTATATTCTTTTTTCGAGTTTTGTCTAGATTGCGCGCCCCCAACAACCCATGCAACATCTGAAGGTGGTCTTACCTAATATTCGGGATGAAAGGCAATATTGAACGGCTCCTCGTTCCATTATAAACGAAAAATCCCTTTGTCAAGCTTAAAATCTTTGGCGCACAAAAACTGTCCTGCGGAGGATGACCAATTGTCCACTTCCGCTATAATCACCGCTCACTTATTAAGGAGCGGCATGTCTGGTCAATCAAGGGCGGTAGATCAAGCCAACGGGTCCATCTACAAATCATTTAGTTGGGTGTTCAGCCAGGCAGCATGGTCGATGAATCTGTTCCGGACGACCAGCCCCATGCTTTTTTGGCTATCCTGGATCAACGCCTTAATCGCCACCACCTTGCCCGCCGTGACAGCGCTGACCGTGCGCGGTCTGGTCAATGCTCTGGTCGATGGATCTTCGCGCCAGATCGTCTTTTTCTGGCTGCTGGTCGGTTTTCTAACCACCTTACTGACCGTCGTCACTGGTTCCGTTTTTCGTCACCTTATCGAGCGTATGCATGTCGAATTGGGTCATCGCGTGCAGCTCGATGTACTTGCCCACAGCGCGGCGCTGCCCTACGCCTACTTTGATAACCCGGATTCTCGCGATCAAATGCAGCGCGCCGATCATGCTCCGGAATTTCATCTTTCGCAGCTTAACCGCATGGCCCTGCAGTTCTTCACCAAGAGTGTGCAGATCGCCAGTCTATTCGCCATACTGATTGCCATCGAGCCCATCATTTTTCTCTTGCTACTGCCCATCGGTATCCCTTACCTTATCTACCAGTGGCGTCTCGCCCAACGCCGCTTCACTGAAGCGGATGAGCGCACGCAAAACAGGCGTTGGATAAATTATTACGGCCGTCTCTTCAGCAGTGAACAGAATATCGCCGAGTTAAAGCTGCTCAATCTGGCCCCGCTATTGCTCTCACGTGTGCGCCGCTATATGGACGATTTTCGGCACATTGAGCGCCGCTATCAGCGTCACGAATTGATCGGTATGCTGACATTCGCTCTCCTGTCGGTCATCGCTATCTATCTGGCTTTAGCCCGTGCTGTCTCAGACACCATGGCTGGGGAATTGACGATAGGTGACATCGCCATTTACGGCAGTGCTACAACCCAACTGCGGGCATTGGTTGAATCGCTGCTCATTCTTAGCGGGAAAATGCGCTGGGAAGTGCTGCACGTTATTCGCATTCGCCAGTTTCTCGAGTCGCCCATCCAGAAGCTGCCGCTAGGCACTAAGCTCCCCGCTGTGCATGAGGGAACCATATCATTTGAAGATGTGACCTTTACTTATCCCGGCACGATCAAACCTGTGCTCACTGGCATCTCGTTCCAGTTGAAGGCCGGCGAAACTGTCGCTCTGGTCGGAGAAAACGGCGCCGGCAAAACAACCATCGCCAAATTAATCTCCCGTTTTTACGATCCCGACCAGGGGCAGATCAGCTGCAACGGTGTTGATCTCAAAGAACTTGATCCCGACTATTTGCGTCGAGAAATTGCCTTTGTCTTGCAGCATTACAATCGTTATTCGGCCACCGCCGCCGAAAATCTCGCCTTTGGCGACTGGCAGCGTCTGCTCAATGATCAAGAAGCGATCGCCAAGCTGGCAGAAGAGGCAGATGTCCTCGAACTCATCGAAGAGATGCCACAAGGATTTGACACCATGTTAGGACGCACCTTTGGCGCCTACACGCCCTCAGGTGGTGAATGGCAGCAGTTGGCTATTGCCCGTGCCCTGGGCCGGGATGCCAAAATCCTAATCCTGGACGAACCCACAGCAAGCCTCGATGTGCGTCGAGAACATGCCCTATTTAAACAGTTTCAGAAAATGGCCCAAGGGCGGACCACATTGTTGATTTCGCACCGCTTTTCCACGGTGCGCATGGCCGATCGCATTCTCGTTATCGAAAATGGGCAGATCGTGGAGAATGGCTCCCATGGCGCCCTAATGGAACAAAAAGGAATGTATCACGCTTTGTACAAGCTGCATTTATCGCAGGTGGCCCGTTGACCTGACCTCACGAAGGGCTGCTCATGGCCGCGTTCAAGGCTAAGAGCCACTCTTCCATGCTAGCATAACGTGGGTACAAAAAAGTAGCGTGCCGGCTGCTACCGGTTGAGGCTAAGCGTCTCCATTATACGGGCCAGCGCCACATCCCAACTGCTGATTTGATTCTCCAAATCATGCGTCACAAGGCTCACCTGCACGCGATTGTAGACATTGCTCCATTCAGGATGATGATCCATTTTGTCGGCATAGATCGCGACGCTCACCATCCAACCCATTGCCTGGGCAAAAGACCCAAACTTGTAGGACTTAAACAACTTGCCATCAACCACCCGCCAGCCTGGAAGTTCTAGCAGTGCCTCTTCAATCTCACCATCTACCAATGCCCGTCTCTCATCCATAGTCAATCACCTCTCCATAAGCGGCGGCGCATCAGGGCCGCACATTCATATCCATCGAGCAACCGCGTGGCCTATTCTACGCTTCTACAAAGTCTATAACATCAGCCACCAGATCATAACGGCCGAACGCTGGCATCATATACACACCCTGTGTGAAAGAGCGGATCTCGGCCAATATTTCCTGGGCAATCTGCACCCCTTCCTCCTGCGGCTTCTGTGCCTCATGCATTCGCCGCCTCTGCTCACGGGGAATAACAATCCCGGGCACCTCATGGTGCAGGAACTCCGCATTACGGCCGTTGAACAGAGGCTTTATCCCGGCGATAATCGGGATCAGTGGCTGGTCAAACTGCACCTCAAAGCGCTCTATAAAAAGGCGTGCTGCTGCCGGATCAAACACCGGTTGTGTGATCGCGAAATCAGCCCCATTGCGAATCTTCTTGGCCAATAAACGCATCTCTCGCGCTGGATCATTGGGCGTTAGGTTGAGCGCGCAGCCCACCACAAAACTGGTCGGCTGGTCAAGCGCATTGCCTGCCTTGTCCCGCCCGCTGTTCAACTGCCGCTGGATCATCTGGATCAGGCCCGTAGGCACAATATCATAACTGTCCGTCGCTTCTGGGAAATCCCCAATCCGCGCCGGATCACCCATCGTCACAAAAAGATTGCGTATGCCCATCGCATGCGCCGCCAACAAATCCCCTTGGATGCGCAGCAGATTGCGACCGCGCGTCGGGAAGTGCAGCACCGTCTCCAGCTTGATATCCTTCTGCACCAGATAAGCCGCCGCCCAGGCACTCATGCGCATCCGGGCCAAGGGGCTGTCGGCAATATTCAGCAGATTAGCGCCGGCCTCCTTCAACATCCGTGCGCCGGCCAGCAGGCGCTGCGCGGCCACGCCTTTCGGCGGGCTCATCTCCACGGTCACGATAAAACGTCCAGCAGCCAGGTTCTGCGCCAACTGCGTCGGCGGATCGGCCACAGCCGTTTCTCGAGACTCCTGCTTGACCACACGCACCAGCGGCAGCGGACGTGTTATATCACCAGGGCTGTCCAACGCATTGCGCATTTCAGAAATATGCGCCGCCGTCGTCCCGCAGCAGCCGCCAATGAGATCCGCACCTGCAGCCAGAAAGGATCGTGCGTATTCGCCGAAATAGGTCGGCGTGGCCGGATAGAGCACGCGCCCCACGTTCATCTGTTCGGGCCAACCCGCATTGGGCACGGCCGAAATGGGCATCTCGGGCATCACCTGGCGCATCACGCTGATCAGACGCAGCACCTGGGCCGGGCCGCCGCTGCAGTTGACGCCAACCACATCGATGTCCAACTTGGCTAACCTTTCCGCGACAGCCACTGGGCCGCTGCCCAAGAGTGTGCGATCATCGCGCGTGAAGGTCATCTGGGCGATAATCGGGATATCTGGCGCTACCTGTCTCGCCGCGGCCACGGCCGTCTCCACTTCTTTCACATCCGACATCGTCTCGATAATGAGCAGATCGACCCCTTGTGGTTCGGCCGTGACCAGCGCTCCGATTTGCTCTACGAACGCCTCACAGGCCTCCTCAACCGATACGCGACCTAAAGGGGCCAGCCGTACGCCCAACGGGCCAATCGATCCCGCCAACAGCACCTCACGAAAAGACCCCGCGATCACCCTCCGGGCTACGGAAACAGCGGCCTGATTGATCTCCACAACCTTATCCAACAGCTTGTGGTCTGCGAGGTTGAAGCGGTTGGCGCCAAATGTATTGGTCTCGATGATATCCGCACCGGCATCAATATAATCGCGGTGGATGCTGGCTACAACGCCAGGATTGGAGATATTGATCGCATCGAATGATTGGTCAATAGCCACGCCCTTGCTGTGCAGCACCGTACCAAAAGCACCATCCAAAAGAACCGATCCCTTCTGCAAATACTCCCTAAATTCTGCTCGTTTCATCATGCCTTCCCACAACTATCATTTCCACATCTGCCGTCCCCGCGAAGGCGGGAATCCGCAACACTGCGTTGAGCAGGCATCCTCAGATGTCGGCCGGTCGCATCTGCAGATGCTCCCTGATCCAAAACTCTTGAACAAAAAAGGAGACCCCTTGGGCCTCCATTTAGCATAACCTGTATCGCGTAAGAATGCACTTGCTATTCATCATAGAAAAGACTCTGGATAAACGGCGTCCCCTTTGCTGGATCAAGGACCAAAACCTGCGCCCCCTTATCCGTGACAAAAGGGCTCACAAATCGACCATCCAGCACCTCATTGCGAATATTCTCTCCCGAAACATCACTCGCTGTACGCGCAACCTGCACAATCTGTTCTAGACTGAGGTCCGATCGAATGCCTTCATCAACCCGCCGGTAAAGATCGGGGGCCCGTGAGAGTAAGTCTACAATCCCCAAACCCAGGGCCTTGTCACGCGCAGCCATAATCACCTGCTGCTGTCTTGCTGCACGGCCAAAGTCGTTGTCTATGTGCCGCGTGCGCGCATATTTCAGTGCCGTAATCCCATCCATATGCTGGTATCCCGCCGGGATATAGAGCGGGTCATACCCGTAGTTCATATCCGGGAATATGGGATCATTTATCTCATATGGGACCGTCAGATCGATCCCACCCAGTGTGTCTACCCCCTTGATCACTGCGCCAAAATCTATTAAGACATAGTGGTCCAGGTGGATGCCCAGATTATATTCCAGGGTGCGCATCGCCAAAGCCGCGCCGCCTGCGGGATTATTACCTGCCGATCCATAAACAAACGCCGTATTGACCCGATCGTTGCCATACCCAGGGATCGTCACATATAGGTCACGCGGGACAGACAACATTGCCGCCGTTTTATCTTGCGGGTCAATCGATATGATCATCATCGAATCAGTGCGCGAGATAAATGACTCTCCTGGGCGCCGGTCAATACCCATCAACAAGATATTGGTCCGCTCATCTCCCGCCCACGCTTCGCTCGTTGGGATTAATGTCGGCGTGGGTTCACCCGGAACAATAGACGGCGCCAATGCTGGCCCTTCCTGCTCCAGCTGCAGCTCAACCGCCACGACTTCAGCCGCCGCGGCTTCCACCGGATTAACCGCCCGTGTCCACAGCACTTGCGAAGTAAGATAAGCGAATATAATGACCGCTACTGCCGATAAGACAAATGCAACCGAGAGCAAAAAGCTCAACCAGGTTGGCAATAAAGGCTGCTTCGATTTACCCAAAAAACTATCTCCCACTGTAGAACTGGCTTTCAGCTTGTTCAAAGACGAATTACACGACGGTCTAGTTCCCAGCATATTGAACAGGTTACCAACTTGTTCCTAGAAATTATACCTTTGCATTTGGAATACGCTGAATGTCAACTCGTTGATAAGCCTACTATTTATCAACCATTTATACAGCCAGGGCTGGAACCCGCCCTTTTATATAAAAAAGAGAAAGTTAATAATAAAGAGTTGACATGCCTCTTAGCAAGGGTTACATTCTAGGGTATCTTTCGCCGGCAGATCAATCACCGGCATTATCCCCTTCAAGGGCACGATTACATGACACAAGATCGCTACGGACGCAACATCAATTATCTACGCATATCGCTAACCGATAAATGCAATTTACGCTGCGTCTACTGCATGCCCGAAGATATGACCTTTCGTCCCCGCCAAGAACTGCTGCAGGATGACGAGATTTTGCGCTTGGTGCGCGTGTTTACCCAATTAGGATTCGTCAAATTCCGCTTGACCGGTGGCGAACCAACTGTGCGCGCTAACTTCCTCGAGCTCGTGCGCGGCATGAAGAACACGCCCGGTGTACAAACTTTGGCTATGACCACCAATGGTCTGCTGCTCGACGAGCTTGCACAGCCCTTGGCCGAGGCGGGGATGCAGCGGGTCAACATCAGCATAGACACCCTCGATCCCCTTAAGTTCAAGAAAATCACCCGCTGGGGCAAAGTCGAAGAAGTGCTTAATGGCATTCGCGCCGCGGAAGAAGCTGGACTTGGCGTCAAGCTAAACTGTGTGGTCGTACGCGGTTACAATGATCAGGAAGATGTGGTCGACCTGGCTCGCCTAACCCTTTACCAGGATTGGCAGGTCCGCTTCATAGAAATGATGCCCTTCGGAGACGTGGCTGATTTTCAGCAGGCTGGCGTCGTGACTGAAGAAGCATTACGAGGCACCATTTCAGATGCTCTAGGTGAGCTTACCGTGGAGAATGGTGGACAGTTAGATGGAGAAGCACGGCTCTACCGTCTTAAGGATGCTCCTGGAACTCTGGGCTTCATTAGTTCGGTCACCCAGCCCTTCTGCGCCAGCTGCACGCGGGCCAGGCTGACCGCCGACGGCCGTCTCCGCCTTTGCTTATTGCGTGAGAACGAAGTTAACCTTATGCCCCCCCTACGCAGTGGTGCCTCCGATGAAGAACTCAAAGAAATCATCACCGAGGCCATTTGGTGGAAGCCGTGGGGGCACAAGCTTGATCAAGACATAATCCCTCTAAACAGAGTCATGTCCGAAATCGGCGGCTGACGAACCGCAAGGAGGGTTAATTAACTTCCTACTCCTTTTTCGCCCTGTATGAGCTCCTCTGTCACTGAGCCATCTCTCTCCTGCGGATCGGCATAAAGCCATTCCTTATCGATCAGGTATAACGGCCGTCCCTTGACCTCATCGTAGATTCGTCCCAGATATTCGCCAATGATCCCCAACGATATCAACTGCACTCCCCCAAGGAATAGAACCGCCACCAGCGTCGTCGCCTGACCCAGCAGTGGTGTAGATGGACCAAAAAGTCGCAGTAGAACAACCGTCAAGATAGCCAACCCACTGATAACGGCGATGATGAAGCCCAGATAGGTGGCAATACGCAGCGGGAAATAGGAGAAGCTGGTCACCGCATCCACTGCAAACGGCAGCATCTGGCTGACCTTACTGAACTTAGAATCCCCGGCAAATCGGGCCTCTCGCTGATACTCGATTCCAGTTTGCCGGTACCCGACCCATGGAATCATACCTCGCAAAAAACGGTTCCGCTCCGGCATATGGCGAATCGCATCCACCACACGGCGGTCGATCAGCCGGAAATCGCCCGTATCAAGCGGAATGTCTACGCTGGTGATGCGATATATCAAGCGGTAGAAGAGCTTGGCCGTCATTAATTTAAACCAGGTTTCCCCTTCCCGGCTAACCCTGATGCCATAAACAACATCATAGCCTTCACGCCATTTAGCGATCATGTCAGGATAAACTTCCGGAGGATCCTGTAAATCTGCATCGGTTAGGATGATCGCATCCCCTTTCGCATGGTCCAGTCCCGCAGTAACGGCGATCTGAAAGCCAAAATTACGCGAGAAACTGACTCCCGTCACCCGGGAATCCGCTTTGTGCAGTTCGGCAATAATCTCCGCCGACTGGTCGTGACTCCCATCGTTGACAAGCACCAATTCCCAGGCCAAGCCCGTTTTTTCCATGACCTCTCTAACGCGCCGGTAAAGCTCAGGCAGAACTTCTTCTTCGTTGTAAACAGGAGCAACCACTGAAATCGTAGGATTCATCAATCATACCTCTAGCGTGGCCACCAGGCCTACGTGATTGGAGGGGTAAAGTGTATCATCTTCTCTGTCGGCGACTTTGCCGAAAAGCTTCGCCTGTGTCACCCGCTGAATGGCCGGCGAATAAAAAATATAGTCCAGGCATGCTGCCGGCTCGTCAGACTTGACCAAGAACGTAGGATAAGTTGCCAGCGGCTCTCGTCCAAAACAGGTCTCATAGGCAGAGCGAAACGATTGTTTAATATAGGAAATCGCCATCCCATCCGGCGTTTCATTAAAATCACCAGCGATCACCTGAATCGGCACATGCTTGTGGCTGTTCAGCCATCCCACCAGCTTCATCGCCTGTTCCTCACGCGCTTCCTTTTCGAAAGCCACATGATGAAATTGGGTAGAGATAAAGTCCATCGTTTTATGGGAAGGCAGTTCCACATGCACGCGCAGGGCTACCCGTCCACTTTGACCGAGTCCAATGCTTTCCTGATAAAGCATGCGCAGCCGGCTCATGACACCTACCGCCTCGAAAGCCCCATTGACCAGGCGCTGGCACCGTTTTTGGATCAGTTGGTAAGGCATTTTGTCCGACCCGCTTAGTCGCAAATTAACCTGCTTACACAGCCACTTTCCCTGCCGAATCGGTAAATTGATTTCCTGTAAGGCAACAAGATCTGGCGCTAATTCGACAAGCTCATCCACCAGCAGATGACGCCGCTCTAGCCAACGATCGGCCCGGTTATGCAAGTTGATGGTCGCTAAAGTCACCTCTATTGTCATTTATTCTGGAGGCCGCACCTGGCCAAGTTCTACGCGCAAAGCAGACTCAGGTTAAATCAATCTCCATCGTTCCCACAGATACCGGGACTTTGAGATTCAAAGACAAATCACGAATGGCAAGTGTGAAAGGCACATCCGTGGTGACAACAACCTTCTCGCGATCACCTATCAGACTCATCGTACCATCCACTCCCAGTGGGTAATTTTGAACCCCGTAGTGACGACTCGTTTCCAAATGGCGGTGCCAAATCACCTGTCGTAAAGGCCAGTCAACCCACAGACCAATGATATCCTCCAGCAGCATGGCAATTGGCGACAAGCCCGACCAGCCCACATAATTGGGCTTGGCCGCAGCGCCGGGCTGTTCATGTTCGGGAGCATAATACTGCCACAAAGTGTCCGTATGCTCGAAGACCGCGGCCACATTTTGCAGATGATTGTAGGCAATCTGATGCACCAAGCGATCTTTTCCCGCCGAACGCAGCCCTTTGAGCACCATAAAGTTGGTTGGCGCCCATACGCCACCACACCAAAAATTGCCCGTATTCCCATCGTAGCCATCGCTGTCGGCCGACATTGAAGGGATACGATGTTTTACCTTAAATACACCCCTGTCGCGCAGATGGCGTACAAACGATTCCACCCGCTCACTTGGCAGCAGTGTAGGATCCGTGAGCATCCAAAAGGCACCGATACTTTTTACAGGGCTGAACTGACCATGGGCATCAATATCATGGTAGAAATGTGTTTCTTCATTCCACATGCGGCTGTTAATCTCTTTCTTGAGAATCGCATGCTCTTCTGCCAATTCGGTGACAAACTCCCCTTCACCCAACAGATTGGCCAACCGTTCCAAGATCATACAGCTTAGAGCTGCCTGTATGCTGGCATCTGCCCATGACCAATGTTGGTGATGCCGTTCCCCATTTGGAACGCGTGGCTGGTTATCCATGCCGCTGCTGTAGCCGGTCGCCCAATATAAGCCGCTGGGCCAGGAGCGGTTGGCGCGCATCCAGCGGTGGTAGGCGAGCAGTGGCCAAAAGACGGCTGCCGGCCGGCCCTCATCCCCAGACATACGGTAATAGCGCCACTCAGCCCAACTTAGAATATTGGGACCACTGCTGTCAGGGTCAAAGATTGAATAGACATCACTCCCATCTTCGGCATTAATCTCGCGGCAGATCGCACCATCATTGTGCTGCTTGGCATAGAAATTATCCAAGGCATGAATGAATGGAAATGCCCGGCGCCCATAGACGCCGAACTGGGTCATAAACCCGCTGTCCCACATAAAAACGTTCTTATTGAAGCAGGCATCGACATAGCTTGCTACCAGCCCGCTGGCACGATTGGGTCGTCGTAAGTGTGCCCAGGTCATCTCCCACGCTCGCCAATAGAGCTCTACCCAATCAGGGTGATCGGGCAGGACGGGCACCGGCAGCAGATCCCTGGCCTCACTGAATGGTTTAATTGGATCAGGATGTGCTTGCCCGCTGCGGAACTGGTTTCGGTCAACCAGAACCTCCGACGGGCGCGTAAAAAAGGGGCTAGACATACTTAGTTTAATATCCAGAGGTCGCCGGTTCCAACCAGGAATATGGCGCGCTCATCATACGAGATTACGCGCAGTTTATAGCGAACCATCACATTGTCCCGCAATTGGCCCATCCATTCAAGCGAATCGCCAACAGCAAGGTAAGGATAATTCTGGAGGCCCCCTATCCGGGCCATTTGATTGGTCTGATCACCAACCCCCTGAGTCTCCACCCCTTCATAAACATAGGTCGTGCCCGGAATATAATTACCTGCAGCCACCTTGGTGTCCAAAACAAGGTTCCCATAATGGAGATAGGCTTGCGGATCGCCGTCCTCCGCGGCTGGCACCGCTTGCGGATTGAAGACGATCAGTTCTACCGGGCCGGCCACTGGCAGGCTGCCAAACAACGCTGTGGTCAAACGCAAGTTGTAATTGGCGTACACGCCAGGCGCCACCACCCCGCTCCAAAAGAATGAGTCTCCGGTCCGCTTGACGGCACTCAACCCATCGATAGACACTTCGTAATCATCACCAGCACGTCCAGTATAAGTCAGACGCGTCCCCGGCACAGTCTCACCTGGATCTAGATTAATCGCATACGCTGGAACCCGAAAGGACAACGTGTCTGCAACCGGCGTCGCCACCACTTCCGGATTTTGCGACGCAGGAGGCTGGACAAATGGGATTTTGGGCAAAGCCGGCAATGAACAGGCCAAAGCTGGTAGACCCATGATGACCAATAGGAGCACAAACAGCCGCATCGGCCGTCCCAGTTTCTTGGAAGGAGTATCACTTGTGTTGATCTTCATACTTCCAAGACGCCAATCCACACCCCAAAGTTCCATTTTTCTCCCGCCAAGTCTCTTTCCCAAAAAAGATCCAGCAGGTTACAAGCCACAAGCAGCATTTATCACCAGCAACTTGTAACCTGCAACCTGCTTACCTGCAGCTCTTTATTCCACCTCTATTGCAACCGATTTGATCATATCGCCAGGCGGCGCCTGGGGATCAATAGAGGGATCGCGAGGCGTGATCCCCTCCACCACATCCATACCTTCGGCGATACTGCCGAAAATTGTATAGCCACCATCAAGATGGGTGGCTGGCGCCAGTGTGATAAAGAATTGGCTGCCATTGGTATCAGGGCCCGAATTAGCCATGGCCACCACACCCGGCGCATTGTGCGATAGATTCGAATCAATCTCATTCACAAACTCATATCCGGGACCGCCCATGCCTGTGCCTGTTGGGTCCCCGGTCTGCGCCATAAATCCGGGCAGTACACGGTGGAAAGTCACACCATCATACCAACCTTCATTGGCCAGGAAAACGAAACTATTAACCGCCACAGGTGCAGCCTCTTGGTTCAGATCGATCACAAATTCGTCGCCGCTTTCCATGGTTACGCGTGCCTTATAAAGCTTGCCTTCCTCCAGTGACATGGGGGGCGCTTCTTCATACTGCATATCTTCCAACGCCGCCACGGAAATACTGGAGCTGATGAAATTGTCCCAGACGGCAAAATCAATCGGCAGCCCACCACCGGCAATCAGCTCCCCGTCGACCACAGCCGCCGGAGTTCCCGGCAATCCGATATTCACCGCCTCTTCCTCCAGCGACAAAACGTAATCAGCATAAACGCCGCTTTCCAATTCCGCGGCAAATCTATTTTCGTCCAATCCCAGCTCACCGGCTAAGGCGATGAACCAGCCGAGAGCGCTCGCTTCATCCAGTCCAGACCACTCGCCCTGCCTTTCATAGAGGACATCATGGTACTCCCAAAACGCCCCTTGTGCGCCTGCTGCCTCAGAGGCCTCAGCAGATTTCTGGGCCAGAGCATGGATCTGGTTCAACGGGAAATGACGATAAGCAACTTGTACGTGTTCCGGATAGGCATCTGCCAGACGCCCGAGCAGGGGTGCAAACCCTGCACAGCCCGGTCATTGGAAATCACCATACTCAATGATCGTGATCAGCGGCTCATCCGTCCCCTTGGTCCAATCGCGATCACGAACAACGCCCGCTTCCGCCGCCGTTTCCGCCGGCGTTATCGGGTCCGCCGAAATTGAAGGCGCCAGCTCCTCAACAGCCCCTTCCGTGACCGCTTCTTGCTCCGCCTCATTCTGAGACCCCTCTTCCTGAGGCGCCTCGTCAGTAGGCTCTGCTGGTTCCGCAGTTCCACACGCGGCAAGCAGCAGCAACAACAAAAACAACATGATTATTCTACGCATTCTATACTCCTAAATTAATGGAATTGCGGCATTCTACCACGATCAAACTGTTAGCGGTAAAATCATCATCGGAGGATAAAGTATATGAAAAACAGACCATTACTTATCTCTTTGCTCCTGCTAACTGGAGTTCTAGTTATGGCCTCTTGCGGCACAGCTCCCCCTGCTGAATTAGGTCCTACCCTTACCGCTGAACCTTTGGAAGGGGATACCGGCCCTGCTCTTGAGCCGGCACCCAATGACCCACTGGCTCCCACAGCCGAACCCCTGCCCGGCGACTACCCGCCTCCTCAGCCCGTCTTGCCCGCCACTCCTACCTACCCCCCGGATTATCCCGGTCCACCAACTCCTGAACCCACAATCGATCCCTATCCAGGGGGAATGGTTTGGATCATGCGTCCTGTCGGAATCCAATGTGAAGATGGCACGGCCTTGGGCTACGGCGATCTGAATGAAGCTGTAGCCACGCTTACCGCCGCCGGCATCCGCGTCTCCGATTCTGAAATGACTGAACTAATGGTCGCTGCATCTTGTGGTTCGCCCACCAGCGCCCATTTCCACGTTCAAATCGACGTCGAAGATTTGGATGATGCCTTGAACTTAGGTTGGGCAAAATCTTCTAGCTAAAAAAAAGGGCCCCAGATCAAAATAATCTGGGGCCTGCTGATCTCTGGATTGGTTTATTCTTGAAGATTGAACCAATCTGACCTACCAATAGTCTATATACTTAGCGACGGTCACGACCGCGTCCACGTCCGCCGCTATTGCGCGAGCCACCGCGACCTCCGCGACCACCAGACCGGGGCTTGTCATTGGCCCGTGCCTCTTCCAGCGTCCAACCTTCCATAACGGCCTGCCGCGAAAGACGAATCTTGCCTTCGCTGCTGACATCGGTGATCATAACCATGATCTCATCACCCATCTGCACCGCATCTTCAACGCTGCGCACATGCTCAGTTGAAAGCTGCGAGATGTGGCACATGCCATCGACGCCCGGCAAATATTCGACAAATACGCCGAAGTCCGTGATGCGCACGATCTTGCCCGTAAAGACCTCGCCGGCCTCAGGAACGCGAGTCAATTCCTTGATGCGCTCAACAGCCGCTTCAGCCTTCGCGCCGTCAATGCCGGCCACGAAAACAGTTCCGTCTTCCTGGATATCAACGGATACCTCATAGGTTTCCTCCAGGCTGCGGATGGTCGCGCCACCTTTACCGATGACCGCCCCGATCTTGTCGGAATCGATGCTCACGCTGAGCATACGCGGTGCATAGGGGCTCATTTCCGCGCGCGGTGCGTCAATCGTCGCCATCATCGAGGCCATGATTTCCAAACGTCCGGCGTGTGCCTGCTCCAAAGCCTGTGCCATAAGTTCTTGTGACAAACCACTAAGCTTGATGTCCATTTGCAGCGCCGTGATACCATCAGTTGTACCGGCAACTTTGAAGTCCATGTCGCCCAAATGATCTTCCAAACCCTGAATATCACTCAAAACAGCGAATTTCTCACCATCGCTGATAAGACCCATGGCCACACCAGCGACTGGTTTCTTGATCGGCACACCACAGTCTAACAGAGCAAGACTGGTGGCACAGATGCTGGCCTGGCTGGTGCTGCCATTGGAAGACAAAACCTCAGATACAACACGAATCGTATAAGGGAACTCCTCTTCAGAGGGGATCATCGGCAGCAAGGCCCGTTCTCCCAGAGCACCATGGCCAATCTCGCGTCGTTTGGGGCCGCGCAGGAACCAGGTCTCGCCTGTTGAGAAGGGGGGGAAGTTGTAGTGGTGCATGTAGCGCCGGCTTTCTTCTGGGCCTAATCCCTCCAACCGTTGTGCTTCACGCGGCGTGCCTAGGGCGACTAGGGACAAGACCTGCGTCTGTCCTCTACGGAAAAGTCCCGAGCCATGGGCGCGCGGGCTGATCCCTACTTCAGAGGAGAGCTCACGGATGGTGGTGTAATCACGGCCGTCCGGACGAATACCATCATACAGAATCCGCGCTCGAATCGCATTTTTCAGCTCTTTGCCAATCACGCCACGAATTGCTTTGGCATCAGCCAGTTCGTCTTCGGCCAAGAATCCTTCCACAATCTCTTCACGCAGGGCATCCATCGCCGCATTCCGTTCGTCTCGCCCGGTGTGGGTGGCAACCAACTGGGGAATACGGTCGCCAAGTCGCGCTTGAACGGCCGCTGCCAATTGCGGATCCCCTTTATCAATGGTAATTTCGCGCTTTGGTTTACCAACAGCTTCCCGCATTTCTTCTTGCAGGGTAATAATCGGCTGTATCGCTTCATGACCAATCGCCAGGGCTTCAATCATGAGGTCTTCACTGACTTCATCAGCACCGGCCTCAACCATGATGATTGCATTCCGCGATCCGGCGATTCGTAAATCAAGCTGGCTGTTCTCCATCTCCGGGATCGTCGGCGAAACAACAAATTCACCGTCGATATAGCCAATGCGAACGGCGCCAATAGGACCATCCCAGGGGATATCGGAAATCGTCATCGCCGCACTGGCCGAATTAACAGCCAACACATCCAGATGGTGGATGCCATCTGACGAGAGAGCAGTGATAATAACCTGCACCTCATTGCGCATGCCATCTGGGAACAATGGTCGCAGTGGACGGTCCGTCAAACGGGCCGTGAGAATGGCATCCTGTGTCGGCCGGCCTTCACGCTTGAAAAAACCGCCGGGAATACGGCCGGCGGCGTACATTTTCTCTTCAAAGTCTACGCTGAGGGGGAAGAAATCAAGCCCCTCACGTACATTTTTCGACATAGTCGTTGTCGCCAACAGCATATTATCGCCCAAGCGCGCAACCACAGCCCCGCCGGCCTGTTCGGCCAACTTGCCTGTCGAAAAAGTCATTTCCTTGTTTCCCACGATCGTGGAAAAGGTGTAATCAGGTAACATTTTAACCTCTTAAGTTCGATGCTTTGTCCACGGTTCGACGATAGGCGTAAACCAAGCGGCCTAGCTGCCTATCAAGCACCACAATGCAAGAGGGTATTAGCCTCGTGCAAGATCGGACAAAGGATCGATGTAATATATAATTGTTCAAACAAAGGGGCTAAATATGGTTTAGGGACTGGGCACTGGCTCATACCGTTTACACCGTATGAAACAATTCCCAATTCCTAATCCACGCCGCTATGCCCCTAACAAGAGGGGCGAGATCCTCTCGCCCCTGCTTTTCAATCTATCTAATGAATTACCGGCGCAACCCTAAGCGTGCAATAATCGTACGGTAACGTTCCGGATGGCGCTTGCGCAAGTAAGCCAGCAAGCGGCGTCGCTTACCAACCAACTTCAACAGCCCACGGCGTGAACTCTCGTCATGCTTATGCATACTTAGGTGCTCCTGCAATTGCTTGATCCGGCGATCAAAAATCGCGATCTGCACCTCAGGCGACCCCGTGTCGCCCTCATGCGTTCCAAACTCTTCAATCAAATCGGCTTTCACTGCCAAATCTAACGGCATCTATTGTTCCTCCAAAAATTAGTTTCTAGCCTGCAGGTCGCCATGCCGAAACGTCGAACCCTCAAGCTAATATAACATTATACCCAACGCAATCGTGTATGCAAAAAATATTACCCCCAACCTCATGAAATCCTGCCCCACATCACCTTCTCAATTTGTACCTCAATCATCCCCCAACCGCAGCACCGCCATAAACGCTTCTTGAGGCACTTCTACATTGCCAATCATCTTCATCCGTTTCTTGCCCTTCTTCTGCTTCTCCAGCAGCTTCCGCTTCCGTGAAACATCACCCCCATAACATTTCGCCAACACATCCTTGCGCAGCGCCTTGACATTGGCCCGGCTGACAATCCGCTTACCCACCGCAGCCTGAATCGGTACCTCGAACATCTGGCGCGGAATCAACTTCCGCAGTTGTGTGACCAGCTTCTGTCCTCGATGATAGGCATCATCCTCATGCACAATCATCGCCAGGGCATCCACCGGCTGTTTGGCCACCAACACATCGAGTTTCACCAACTGTGAAGCGCGATAGCCGGCAAATTCATAATCCATGCTCGCATATCCACGCGTGCCGCTCTTCAACTTATCGTAGAAATCAATGATTATTTCCGACAACGGTAAATCGTACTTCAAGATCACGCGCCCTGGTGCCGGGTACTCTTGCCCTGTAAACTCACCTCGCCGCTTGATACAGAGATCCATCACCACGCCGTAATACTCCTCCGGCGTGAAGATCTGAACATGCATCCAGGGTTCGCGAATTTCTTCGATAATGGATGGATCAGGCAGGTCTGCTGGGCTTTCAATGATCTCCACCTCGCCCGTATGAGCCATCACTACCTCATAACGCACACTGGGCGCGGTCGCCACCAGGTCAAGCCCGTACTCTCGTTCCAGCCGCTCCTGGATGATTTCCATATGGAACAGTCCTAGAAAACCACATCGAAAGCCAAAATTCAGGGCATTGGAGGTCTCTGGTTCATATACTAGAGCGGCATCATTCAGCTGCAGCCGTTCCAGTGCCTCTTTGAGGAGCGCATAATCCTCTCCTTCCGTGGGGTAGAACCCAGCGAAAACCATTGGCTTCGCCGCCCGAAAACCAGGCAGAGGCTCGCTGGCAGGATTATCACGCATGGTGATCGTGTCCCCAACGCGGCATTCGCGCACTGTTTTCAAACCCGTAGCGATATACCCCACCTCGCCCGCCGTCAGCGATTTCACGGGCTGCATATTGGGGCTGAAAATCCCTACTTCAATCGGCTCAACAGTCACATCATTGGACATCATCTTGATCCATTCACGATGATTTAGCGCCCCTTCAAACACGCGAACATAGGCCACAACTCCCTTATACGTATCATAGTGGGAGTCGAAAACCAGGGCCCGAAACGGCGCATCGGGATCAGAATGCGGTGGGGGAACCTTGGCCACCACTTCTTCCAGAACGCGTCTCACATTCGTGCCTTGCTTGGCACTGACCGCAATAGCATCTTCCGCGGGGATACCCGTGATGCCTTCAATCTCCTCTGCCGCATCTTCCGGTAAAGCTGCAGGCAGATCTATCTTATTGATCACCGGAATCAATTCCAGGTCCGATTCAATGGCCAGATATAAATTGGCCAGCGTTTGTGCTTCCACCCCTTGTGTCGCGTCCACGACCAGGATAGCCCCTTCACAGCTTTGCAATGCGCGGCTAACTTCATATGAGAAGTCAACGTGGCCCGGCGTATCAATCAAATTCATCTCATAGACCAGCCCGTTGTCTGCCTCATAGGTCATGCGTACCGCTGAGGCCTTAATCGTCACCCCTTTTTCCCGTTCGATATCCATACTGTCCAGAATCTGATCTTGCATATCCCGATCAGAAACTGTGTCCGTCTCCTGTAGCAGGCGATCGGCCAGCGTCGACTTTCCATGGTCAATATGGGCGATTATGCAGAAATTTCGTATTAGCTCTTGTTCCATGCCGCCAAGTATAGCAGAACCCCCGCCCCCAATAACACCTTTGTACGCGCGACTTCATAATCAAGCCGTCTTGCGTTCTTGTCTTCCGTTTTCCGTTTTTAGTTATCTCCCACTACCGCTTCAATCATTCGCCCCAAATCCCCCACTAACTCACCGCCAGGCTGCAGCCAGACCAAGAACTCCACATTCCCATCCGTTCCTTGAATCGCCGACCGGGCCAAGCCCTGCGGATGCAGATCATGTGCCACCGACCATTCGAGCACATCAAGCAGCACCTGGCGGTGCACGGCCGTGTCCTTGACAATGCCTCCCTTCCCCACCTGCGATCGTCCTGCCTCAAACTGCGGCTTGATCAAAGCCACAATATCCGCCTCTTTCGCCAGCCACTTCCGCACCGCGGGCAAAATAAGTTTCAGTGAAATAAAAGAAACATCGATGCAGACGAAACTGACTGTTTCCGGCAGCGATTCCATATAACGCGCGTTGGTTCGTTCCAGAACTACGACCCGTTCATCTTGCCGCAGCTTCCATTCCAGCTGCCCGTAGCCGACATCAATGGCGTATACGCGGGCCGCTCCATTTTGAAGGAGAACATCCGTGAATCCCCCCGTGCAGGCGCCCACATCGGCGCAAACAAGCCCATCGACCCCTAATCCGAAACTGTCTAAAGCGCCGGCAAGCTTAAATCCTCCGCGGCTGACATAAGGCATGGGGGCGATAAGCTGCACGTCTGCATCTGCTGCTACACCCGTACCTGGCTTATCGATGCGCAGCCCATCAACCAGCACCTCACCCGCCATAATCAAACCCTTGGCCCGGCTGCGCGTCGACACCAGGCCGCGCTCCACGAGAAGAATATCCAGTCGTTCCTTCTTCTGTGCCATATCGCCTAGCCGCTGTCGCCCAGGCGCTGCAGCCAATCCGCCAGCGTATCCTGCAAGGATTGCTGCAAAGGAATTCGCGGCTGCCAGCCCGTGTGCGCTTCGATCTTGGCATAGCTCCCATATAGACTGGGTGTATCGGAAGGGCGCATACGTGCCGGATCAAACACCACGTCTACATTCACATCCGCCAATTTAGAAAGCTTTGTCAGTAGATCATAAATAGACACCGGCTTTCCCGAGCAAATGAAATACGCTTCCCCCGCTTGCCCCTTTTCCGCCAGGGCCACATATGCGGCTACAACATCCCGCACATCGGTGAAATCTCGCTCCGCTTCCAAATTTCCAACCGACATGCGTGCCGCTTGCTGTTCCAGCTTAATTGCCGCCAATTGGCTGGCGAAATCCGGCACCACAAAACCAGTCATTTGCCGTGGGCCGATATGATTGAACGGCCGTGCCTCCACAACAGGCAGCTGGTATCGCTGCCAATAAACGGACACCAACTGTCCCGCAGCCAGCTTACTAATTCCATATGGGTGTCGCGGTTCGGGAACTGTCTCCTCTGTCAAAGGCAGCATCGTCTTATCAATCAATCCGTAAATCTCGGCGCTGCTGACCACGACAACCCGAGGACGGCCGTAAGCGACAGCCGCCTCCAAGAGATTCGCCGTTCCGCCCGCGTTAATCGCCAGTGTCAAAGCCGGGTTTTTCCAAGATAGAGCGGGATAAGCCTGCCCCGCCAGATGGTAAATCACATCCGGACGGACATCATTTACCAGCCGCGTAAGAGATGCCACCTGCAGCAGATCCCCCGGAATCGCCTCCACCAGCGGATTGTCTGGCAGTTGTTGGTGGCTCGTGGCATCATGAACCAGAGCGAAAATCTTGTGACCTTGGGCCAATAGCAAATCAACCAGGTGTGAACCCGCGAACCCCGTAGCTCCTGTCAAAAAAATGCGCATGCCTTCTCCTGCCCGACAACAAATTCGCTAACAATTATACCTTCGATTTCCTGCATCTGTCATACCCACGCACCCAACTACCCGACCATCCAACTACCCCACAACTTGACTGCCTGACCTAGCACGATTGAGCTACCTAAGTTCCCTCGCCCCTTCCCTTGCTCCAGTCGTATAATGGACCAATGTCAAAACCGGAGCTAGAAAGCCCACCCGTTCCACAACCGCGCTGTCTTACCAACCTGCTTCCCCGCTGGAACGGCCGTCTAAGCCGCGCCCTCCTGCTGCTGATCCTGCTCCGCCTCCTGCTGCCCGCCCCCATCTTGATCACCCCTGGCGATCCCCAAACAGTCATTACCGACCACAACAATGTCGGCGTTCATACACGGCTGACAGATGAGGTTGAAGAGTGGAAAATTCAGCGCAGCCTGCAGCTGGTGCGCGAAATGGGTGCTCCTTGGATCGTTGAATTCTTCCCCTGGGCCTACTACCAGGCTGCCGATGGCGATATCGCCTGGCAGCACCCGGATCAAGTCGTGTCCCACGCCCATGCCCAGGGCCTGAACATCATCGCCCGCCTGGGACTGACGCCTGATTGGGCCAGACCGCCTGACACACCACTAACCTACCTTGACGAAGAAGCTTACGACGATTTCGCCACCTTTGCCGCTGCCTTTGCCGCTCGATACGAGAATGAAGTTGGCACCATCATCATCGGCAACGAGCCCAATCTAAGCTACGAATGGGGCTATCGCAGCACCACTCCGGCCGACTATGTGCATCTTCTGCAAAAAGTCTACCCTGCTGTTAAGGCCGCCAACCCCAATGTACAGGTTCTGGCTGGGGCGCTTGCGCCCACCCTAGAGCCGCAAGGTTCCCCCTGGGGGCTAAACGACCTGCATTATCTGCAAGGCATGTATGATGCTGGCGCTGCCCCTTACTTCGACGACCTTGCCGTCCATGCCTACGGCCTCACCTTTCCCCCTCTTGCCGAACCCGATCCCCAAATCCTCAACTTCCGGCGCGTCGAATTGGTGCGCGAGATCATGGTTGAGAATGGGGATGACCATAAATCAATCTTCATCACTGAGACGGGTTGGAATGACCATCCGCGCTGGACCAAGGCTGTTCGGCCAGGACAGCGCATCCAATATACCTTAGACGCTCTGCATTATGCTGAGGAAAACTGGCCCTATGTGGAAACCCTGGCCCTTTGGGCCTTCCGATTTCCTGCACCAACCAAGAGCTACATGGATTATTTCACTCTAGTAACCCCTGAATTTGTCACCAAACCTATTTATGAAGCCCTACAGACCTATACTGGAAACGGCAGTAATGAGACCACGTCCAATGAACGCTCATAAGCCCATTTGGCTACTTCTCCTGCTCACCCTGATCCTCGCCGGTGGTGGCTGCCGGTCCAATTCCCAAACCTGGGACAAAATCGAGCGGGAAGGCCTGTTGCGTGTTGGTCTCGATCCGACCTATCCACCCTTTGAAGTCACCGATGGTGCCGGTGTTTCCGGGCTGGATGTCGATCTTGCCCATGCCCTCGCTGCCGAACATGGCCTGCAGATTGAATTCGTCCATTTTGGCTATGACGGACTTTATGACGCCTTGGCCACCGAGCAGGTAGACGTACTCCTATCTGCCCTCGTCATCACGCCCAGCCGCACCCGTGACTTCGCCTACAGCGATCCCTATTTCAACGCCGGAGAAATCTTGATCGTAACGGCCCAGAACAATGAAATCAGTGAAATGTCCGATCTTGCCTCCCGCAAGATAGCTGTCGAACTCGGCGCCCAAAGTCATGTAGAAGCCATCAAATGGCAGAAACGCCTGCCAAACCTGCAAATTCAGCCTTTCGCCACCGCCGATGAAGCGCTTGATTCTGCCGCCGCTGGCGGCACTGATGCCGCCCTCGTGGACAGCATAAGCGGTCGTTTATACCTGGCCAACCAACCTCCTGACACTCAGCAGCTGAAGTTACTTTTACCCCCTATAACCGTGGAACCTTTCGCCATGGTCACCCGTATAGAAGATGAGACCTTACTCGAAAAATTGAATGAAGCGCTCTCATCTCTCACAGACAAAGGCCAGGTTGATCAAATCATTGACCATTGGCTTGGCGCCTGATTTTTGCGCTTCATTTTTTGTGCCATTGCCCTTATAATGAAAGTGTCTGTACAACCTGATAAAATAATATAGTTGAAAACGATGAATAGAATCCATAATCAAACCCGCGCTCTCGTTTCCTTGGCTGCAGTTCTTATCATCTTGCTGCTCGTAACCCAGACTGGCTCCGCTCAAGTCAAGGAGTTCGTTTGGCTGAACTGGGATAGTGATATCACCCTACTGGAAAGCGGCGAACTTCAAGTCGAGGAAACCCATACCATAGAATTCAGCGGCGAACCGTTCACTTTTGGGTTCCGCACCATTCAGACCGGCAGCAGCGGCGGTAATGATGGCATAAGCAATGTTTCTGTTCGCGAAGGGGACATCATCTATACACAGTCCACCAGCCGTGCTCCACAGTCATTTACCGTCTCCGAAGATGGGGATGAAACCACCATCCGCTGGTATTTTGAACCGGCTCTGGGCAGGCACACTTACACCTTTAGCTATACCGTCGATGGCGCCGTGATCACTCAATCCGGGCAAGAAGGATCCAGCGACGAAATCTTCTGGACCATTATCCCCGATGACCACCCCGCCACCGTCGCCCAGAGCACTGCCACTATTCATCTTCCCCAGGGCATCCAACCCCAAAAATATTCCGGCACCAATGACTATATCGCTGCCGGATTTATCAACGGCTCTCAAAGCGATCGGGTCGCCACCACCGTCAGCAGTGATGGCCAGACAATCTTCTACGAACTACTGCAGCCCCTGCTGACCGGCAACTCCTTCGAAGCACGCACCCAATTCGCCCACGGCCTGCTCGATATTCCTACCTCGCAATGGCAGCAGCGCCAACAGATTGGGGACACCATCGGCCTCATTATTACCGTCTTTTCTCTATTGCTGCTCGTCGGTGGGCCATTGACTGTGCTCCTGCTTTGGTATTTACGCGGACGTGATCCTGAGCTGACCGTGGTTGTTCCTGATTACATCAGCGAACCTCCCGACAATTTACCGCCCGCCATCGTAGGCACCCTTGTCGACGAGAAGGCCGACATGCAAGATATCGTCTCCACGCTCATCGACCTCGCCCAGCGCGGCTACCTGACCATGACCGAGGAAGATGACGACCATGTCTACAAGAAAACAGATAAAGGTAGTGGCGGTTTACGGCCGTTTGAAAAACAGTTCATAAAAGACATCTTCGGCCGCAGCGATGAGAAATCACTCAGCAGCTTGCGCTATAAATTCGCCAGCAAACTGCCCAAACTGCGCACCATGGTCTACCAGGAGCTTGTCGACGAAGGTTTGGTCCCCAATTCGCCCCATGGGGTGCGCCGTAATTACGGCTGCTTTGCCGGCTTCATCTTCATCGTCGCCATCATCAGTTTCTTTGGCCTCGTGTCCCTCTTCTCCGAAACCGTGAGCACCATCGCCTGCCCCTCCATGGTCTTGGTCCTCATCGCCATCTTGATGGCCATCGCATCGCGCCACATGCCGCGCAAGACAGCCAAGGGCGTCGAAGCCGCGGCCAAATGGAACGCTTTTAAACAATACCTAAAGAACATCGATCAATACGCCGATTTGGAACAGAGCGGTGAAATCTTTGCCGCCTATCTAGGCTACGCCGTTGCCTTCGGACTTGAACGTACCTGGATTCGCAAATTCTCTTCTGTTCCCGCCACGCCAATTCCTACCTGGTATTTCCCATATTTCGGTGGTCATTACGGAGGCTATGGCTATGGCGGTTCGCATGCTGGCGGATCGGGCGGTTCCACACCATCGACCCCATCACTACAAGGAATGTCCGGCAGTATGACCGGCGGCCTGGCCGGCATGTCCGCCGGCTTGACCCGCATGTTAAACTCAACTTCTACCGTCTTGAAGAGCACCCCACCCAGCAGCAGAAGCGGTGGTTCGGGTGGCAGTTTTAGCGGCGGATTTAGCGGCGGATTCTCCGCCGGAGGCGGTGGAAGCGCCGGATTTGGCTAATCATGTCATTCCAGCGAGCCAATAT
Source organism: uncultured Chloroflexia bacterium (assembly GCA_963807975.1). GTDB lineage: Bacteria > Chloroflexota > Anaerolineae > Promineifilales > Promineifilaceae > JAACFF01. The sequence continues at coordinate 1,610,980 of CAWEDV010000001.1, forward strand.
ATCAGTTCCGCGAATCAATATGTCATTCCCGCGCCGGCGGGAATCCATTGTTTCGCAGATTCAATAAAGGACAAAACATGGGACGAATTCTAGGCATTATCCTCATTGCCGGCGGCATCATCGTCGGCATCATCGTCACCGCCCTGATGCTGGTCTATCGTGGCGAAGGCAGCCTGACCCCTGGAGCCGCCACGCTGGGCTGGGTTTTGGGCATCGCCCTCCTGGTCTTGCCCCAGTTGGCCGTTGGCGCCTTCCTGCTCTGGAAAGGCGGGCAGGAAGCAGCCACAGCCGAAAAAGCAGACCAGCAGCGCGAACTCCTCAGCATCGTTAAATCCCGCGGTCAGGTTGATATTCGTGATCTGGCCATCGAAATGCAAGTCAGCAAAGATGAAGTACAGGACATGATCCATGACCTGGTCGGTATGGGCCTCTATTCCGGATACATAAACTGGGATGAGGGCGTGTTATACTCCAGTCAGGCCAGCCAGCTTCGTGAGCTGACCAACTGTAAACATTGTGGAGGCCAACTGGAACTGGCGGGCAAAGGCGTCGTCCGCTGCCCATTCTGTGGAACCGAATATTTTCTCGATTAAGCACATAGTTGCTGTGGCAGGTCTTCTGACCTCGTCACTTCAAGCATAGTACAAAAGGAGATCAAGCAAAATGAAAGAACAGGTAAGCGATATTTACGAACAGATCGCCGGAGAAGAATCAACTGCTCTCGGTGACCTTCTGGCCAAAATCCCTGGCCTTTCCGGTTATATGGAACGCGGTCGTCGCCGGGACGCCGACCAGATTCTACGTGATACCATCGCCAAACGCCTCGAAGAAATTCGTCTGCGTTTAAGCAATGTCCATCATGAACTGAGTCGTGACATCATCATGGCCATTCGCTACGCCGAGGATCTGGGTCGGGCCGACAACCGCCTCATGGGCCTCATCGGCAAGATCAAGGATGCCCCTCAGGGATACGCCGGCTTTTTCGATGCCATCAAGGTCAAGGAAGATGACTTGGCCCGTCTCTACGTCTTTGACGAGCAGATGTTGAACAATGTCGACCAGATTGGTGCTGACGTCGACGCGCTCAACGAGTCCGTCGCCCAAGGCGCTCAAATCGATGAAGCAATTCGCCAGCTGAACAGCGACCTCGGCACCGCCAACGAAATCTTCAACGGCCGTACCGAAGTATTAATGGGCATTAGCTAAAACCTTTTCCCGGAACTTCCTCGTTTCCGGGAAAATGAAATAATAAAGGAGATAATCATGCCACAAGTCTTTGACGTAGTATCTGTCCAATCCTGGGGAAGAAATGAGATCGTTCAGAAGTTCCCGCGCGGTGGCCCAGGAGACATCAAACTCGGCTCCCAGCTTATCGTGCAGCCCGGCGAAACGGCCGCCTTCGTCCGTGGTGGGGAAGCCCTGGGCACCTTTGAGCCAGGCCGCTATACCCTCACCACCGAGAACATCCCCTTCCTGACCAACCTATTTGAAGCTGGACTGTTTGGCGGTAAGAATGTTTTTACCGCCGATGTCTTCTTCGTTAAAACCACCGACATGACCATGCGCTGGGGCACCGTGAACCCCATTATCGTCGAGCATCCTCAGCGTATGCCCGGCGCCAGCGCAATGCGCGGCAACGGCACCTACGTCATTAAGGTCAAAGATCCCTGGCGTTTCCTCAATGCCATGGACGCCTTCCGCGACACCGTCAACCAGACCGATATCAAGGGCCGGCTTGATCCTATGTTGGGCGTCATGATCCAGGACAAGCTCAGCGAACTCGCCATTCAGCAAAACCTTGGCCCCGCTCAATTGCAGTCCTTCACCAAAGATCTCAATGAGCTTCTCATTGGTTTGCTGCAAGAAGAGTTCGATGCCATTGGCATGACCATGATCGACTTCAATATCGTCATGGGCCTGCACCCCAACTCCTTGGAAGTCGTCACCAATATGGGCTACGGTACCAGCTACGTGGCCAAGCAGCAGGCTGACGCCCTGGTCGCTGCCGCCGAGAACCCCTCCGGCGCCGGCGGACTGGCTGAAGTAGGCATCGGGGCCATGGGCATTGGCGCAATGCAGCAGCAGCAGCAGTTCCTTCAGCAGCAGCAAATGCAGCAGCAGACAGCTGCCGCCCAGCAAGCCGCCGCCCCGCCCACCGAGGCGGCTGGTATGCCCGACGTCATGACCCCCGAGCAGGCTGCCTCCATTTTGCAAGTCTCTCGTGAAGACGTCGTTGCCGCCATTGAAGCCGGCGATCTCAAAGCACGCAAAATAGGCAACGCCTATCGCATCAGCAAAGCCAACATGGAAGCCTTCCTCGCCGGCTAAACCTTCTGACGTTAGAAATCTACCACCCAGATTGGTTAAATCTTTCAGGAGTCACAAACCTCCCCAGAAAGATTTAACCAATCTCGACACAATAGACCCTCTGAAGATTCAACACTATCTGTTGCCCGTCAACTGGATTGGCCACGCTCTTCCCTTGTGCTTACTGGGTGGACGTCACTCACACTCGATACAAGTGACCGAAATGAGCGGCAGGCCTAGGGTGTAAAGCCGGCGCAGCAGACCCTGTAAAGCAGCCTGGTCAACCGTACCCGTCAGCTTGGTGACTGGCCTGGAGTCACCTTCCACTTCAATCACTACCGTCATGCGCCCATCCCAATCTGTCCAACGCTCATCAAGCTCGCCTGGCACCTTGATTTCGTAATTCACGGGTCGATCCAGGGTTAGTTTCTGTCTGACTTCTTTCATCACGATCTATCCCTTTTCACTTCCACTCCTATAACTAACATCATGCCGCGCAGCTGCGGTTATTGCTACGAACCAATGAACCATTCCCGCAAATATTCCCCAATGGTGGGCCTGATTTTCTACCCTAACAATGCCCCGATAGAAGAGGCTTGACCGTCAGAACCGCTTTTTTCACTTCAGTCATGTGAGCTTCAAATTCGGGAATCAGTATGAGCCCTTTTGAGACACTGATCGCCAACCTCATAATGCATCGGTAACGAGAACTACCTTACCCGCATATCCGCCATGCTCGAGCAGTTCATGAGCACGAGCGGCCTCAGCCAACGGGATTCGATCCGCTACCACCGGCTTGATTTTGCCCGATTCCAGCAGGTCGAACAGTTCTGCCAGAGTTTCACGGTACCAGGTATTGTGCGCTATCGCATATTCTGCGAGATTCGGGGTCAAAGGCAATTGCCTGCCGTCCGGAATGAGCTTGAGCATGAACACCATCAGCAGCGTGAGCGGAATAACGCGCAGCCCTCCCTTGTTCGTCGCCGCCACACCGAACCGTATTAATCGCCCATTTTTGCGTAATGCCTGGTACGAACGCCAGAGTTGCTTTGCGCCGCCAACGGGGTCAAACGCAACGACCACACCATCACCAGTGAGCGTGCGGATACGCTTAACGAAGTCCTCAGTGCAGTAGTCGATCGGCGTGGCTCCCAGCTCGGACACGAGTTCGTGATTGTCCTTTGAGGCTGTTCCGAAGATTTCCAGGCCAGCCAACTTACCAAGCTCAAGCAGTGCTGTCCCCACCCCGCCTGCTGCAACGTGAACGAGGATACGCTCCCCGCTGCGCACGTTGGCGGTCTGGTGCAGCATTAAGTGCGCGGTAAGGTAGTTTGCTACCAGACAAACTGCCTCGACAGGATCCAGATCCGCTGGAAGGGGAACCAACTCGCTGGCGGGTAGGCTGGTATACTCTGCATAGCCACCGCCGCGAGGGTAGCCGGCAACCCGCTGCCCCATCTCAACCGATATCACCCCCGCACCCAGCTTGTCCACAACACCGACAATATCCTCCCCCTGAGTAAATGGCACGCCAGTAGAAACAGGAATCGAACCCGATCGGCGGTGCATGAGATCATAGGCGGAGTCTCCTGCGGCAAGGACCTTAATGCGAACCTCACCAGCCAAGGGCTCGGGAAGATTTTCCTCCCACACCTGCAGCACTTCCGGCCCACCGTGTTGTGTCACGACAACTCGATGATTTATTTTTGTGTCGGTTTGTTCTTTGGTAATCATCATTCCTATCCTGTGACATCTCTCATCATTACCTTCCTGCTTCCTTTATGTGCCTGGAACGGGGCTGATAGAAGAAGTCGCGAGATTGGGCTAGGTTATTCTATACCACAGTTATGGCTACATTCCCCTTTTTGTGTCCCTTTTCAACATAACTATGTGCTTCGACAATCTTTTCGAGCGAATAGCATCTATCAATGACTGGTTTTAGCCTTTCCCCCACAATGAGCTCTTTGAGCGCAAACAGGTCTTCAATCGTTTCCTTACCTCCAGAGTCCTTTATTACATTGAGGTAAATCCCTGTTTTCTTCAGAGACTTTTTTCCCTGTGCAGCTGAGATCTTGGCCACGGCATCAACAACGACATCATAGCTCTGACCACTCTCTGTGAAATCCTCCGTGGTGTAGTCAATGACCTCGTCAGCTCCCAGAGATTTCACCAAATCCAAATTTGCTGTGCTGCACACCCCGGTCACTTCCGCTCCAGTCTGCTTGGCAATCTGTACGGCATAGGTACCTACTGCTCCTGAGGCGCCATAGATAAGCACATGCTGTCCACGCTGGATCTGTGCTTTTCTAAGCACTCTTAAAGCTGTCATCCCGCCGCCAGGGACAGCGGCGGCTTCCTTATAGCTTATATTGGCCGGTTTAGTCACTAGAATGCCATCCTCCGGCAGGCACTTATACTCGGCATAGCCCCCAAATTTCGCTCCGAAGGTAGATGCTAAAACTTGGTCTCCTTGCTTGAAGAGTTTTACTTCTCTACCGATTGATTCAATTTCACCGGCCAGCTCCATGCCAAGTATGGGTCTTCTTGGTTTTCTAAGCCCCAACGCTAAATGGAGCATGATTGTTTGAATTTTGGAATCCGGATGTTTGCCAGATCGTAGTATTACGTCGCCAATGGTAACTGTGGTAGCATGGATTTTTACCAGGACTTCATTGTCATTTGGCGTAGGCTTTGCACGCTCTTTTAGTTGAAGTACCTCCGGTGGGCCATATTTTTCATAAACAACTACTTTCATCTGAGTATTCTCCCTATCATCGGATGTGCTTATTTACGGTTCGCTATTGGAGGGCGTTGGCTCTTTGTTTACCAATCGATTTAGAGCACTCGTGACACACCCGGTATTTTGCGGATTGCCCAGGCAGACGCGAAGCAGATCGGAATTATGATAACGGCCGCCAGACTGAATTTGAGTATGGGCCCAAGATCAATTCCCCACGAAGCAAGCGCCAGATAAAAGGAATAGGCGAGAATGATAATTATCGGGCTATGGATCACATAGACTGCATAGCTCTGTTGAGAGAGAAAACTGCCCAACCTGCTCTTCCCGTTGAAATAGCGACGGAAGAAAGTAATCGCCCCTAGACACAGGCCGACGGCGAAGATAGAATCCCACAGTGCATAAACGGCCGAAGGCCAGCTCCCGTTACCAAGAAAACCCATGGTTCCACCCAACATACCCAATATTGCAATCGGGAATAACAAGAGGGTTGCCACCAATGCAGTCACGAAGCCTACTTTGCCCATACGCGCGGTCACTGTTCGGAACCAGTCCCGGCGATAGGCGACGATACCGGTGACAAAAAAACTAATGTATTGCGGCAGGTAACCAAGCGTTGGAAAGTCAAGCACAGATTTCCCTATCGGGATGAAGATCCGTACCAGGTAAGTTACTAGGGCTAACGCCACAATGAAAATGCCAATACCGAGATAAGTCGGGGGTGAGTATTCACCCTTCGCTGATGGTGGACGGTTCCTGGTTAGCCATCTCCAGGCAGCATAACCAAGGCTGAAGATTAGCAGCAGCGCGAGGAACCAGGCAACCCCAAGACCGATGAATTTGGGATACATTTGCCAGTAGTTTTGCCAGGTTAGCGGCTCCGCAATCCAGATAGCTGGTTTCAGGTAAAGACCGATATTTGAGAACGGGTTGATCAGAAATATCCATATGATGAGTGGAATGCCAAGACGAAGCAGCCGTTCATTCAGGAAGGAACCCGACCCCCTGCGATCAAATGATCCCGGCGTAAAATAGCCTGCCAATAAGAAAAAGGCACCCATGAACCACGCCTGGTTAAAAAACACGAATATAACCATCGCGAAGCCCCCAAGAGATTCACCTTGCGGGGGATCTACGTACCAGAACGATACGCCCTCCCCATAGACGATGGCCACATGGTGCAGTACGACCAGGATGACCAATGCCGCACGCAGATAATCAATAAAGAACAGGCGGGAAGGTGCCATGGTTATTGCCTTATCTGCGGATTTTTCCACTGCTTGAACACTGATTTGAGCCATTTCATACTCTCCCAAAATTGTGTGACAACTGTATTAGCTATCTCCCATGAGCAAGATGAAATCTTGCCCTAGAAGAAGTTTGTTTTCACCATTCCCCAGTGATGTAACGCGCGATACCCATGGCTATAAAGCCAACACCAAGCCCAGCGAAAAGACCGGCTGAGATATTCCCGGTTAGAAAACCTATGGCAAAGCCAATCATTAAGAATCCTACAAAAAATAGACCGCTGATTCCCTTTCTACTGCGTTCTTGCTTATCACCAGACATTTCAATTGCCTCCTTGGTCGCATTTTCCTCTTTGGTATTCATCCTCTTTCACCTTTCTGATTGTTACTGAACTTCAATGCACTTTGTACCTTCATCATAATCACAGAAGGTACTAGTGTCATACCCCAAAAGTGTTATTTGAGGTGCTAATAGTAAGTTTGACATATTACAGGGGTGTGCTCAGGGGAAACAAGTGGGCCGTAAACCTGACGTTTTATTGTTTCTGTTCGTTACCGGTGCCGGAATTTAGCCACCGAGCAATGAGCTGGATGGCAGTATCTTTAAAACTCTTGATCTGATGACCGCTTGCGCCCGCTTGTGGACACCAAGTTTGCCGTAGATGTTACGGGTATGGACCTTGACTGTATTTACTGAAAGGTATAATCGACCGGCGATTTCTCGATTCGAAAGCCCTTCTGCAATGAGTTGCAGTACTTCAAGTTCCCGTTCACTCAGCGGCTCGATCAATTTTAATTGATCAGCTTCGGACGTCGGCGTGGCGGCTTGCACGCTTTGGTCCGATGAGAAAGCTGCCAATAAATGACGAACATAATCTGGAGCAATGTCACGGTTGAGGGCTTCATTAAGCAAGCGAACCATCGGCTGGCCTTCATCGACAAAAATGCGGACAAAACCTTCCGGTTCAGCAAAGGTGAAAGCACGCCCCAGTGCCGCTAGTGCTCGATTTATCTCGCCCTCGGCTTGAAAGGTCAGCGCCTGGAGAATCTTAATCTCAATTACCGCTGAAGTTCGTCCTCCCGCCTCAGCAGTCTTGAGCAATTGCTCAAGCAGCCTGTCGGTTTCGTCTAAACGCCCTTGAGCAATTAAGATACGGGACAGGACCAGATAATCAAATAGCGAGAAGAAATCAATTTCGTGCGGCGGTGTGAGCTCACCACCGCTAGCGAGCCCACGTTCTCGCGACCAATTGCTGGCAAACTCCAGCTTATCTTGTTCCAGCCACAGCCGTGCCTGCCATGCAGTTATCTGGTTCATGACCCAGGGTGGCACATTGGAGACACGAGCGAGATTCTCCGTCCTTTGAATGATCGCTTTGATGCCTGCCAGATCCCCAGTGGAATATAAAATCCTTATCAGACAAATCGAGCCCCAGCCGAGCATCGCCATATCTACGCCGCTTGCAGTCAACGCTTCACCTTTTATCGCCTGATGCATGGCCCCATCTAGATCATTCAGCTCAGCCAGCACCTCACCCCAAATCACCAGCAACAGGCCAATCAAACTCGTCTGTGAAAGCCCAAAATCGTTACCAATTTGCACCTGTTGTTGGCAAATATCAATGGTTCGCTGCAAATTTCCCTGAGCCCTCAGAGTTATGGCCAATTTCATACTAGCTAACATAGCATAATAGATATCACCTGAAGCTTTGCAATCCTTCAGCGCCTCCAATCGAGCCTCATACGCTGCCGTCATATCACCCTTGAATCCGTGCGCATCGCCTAAGACAATAGCAGTGATGCTGCGCCAAGCTGAATCCTGCTCGGGAAGATGCTCAAGGGCAAGGCGTGCGTGCTCTATAATCCCCGGCACATTTCCCTGGTAAGAATGCATGAAGGCCTGGATAGCGGCTGCCCTACCTTGCAGTTGCCAGTACGCAGAATCAGCTAACGAATCCTGCTCTTGCAGCTCGGATTCTGGAGCACGATCAAAGCTTGAGTTGAGCGCATGTTGGACACTCTGGAGACACTTTTCTGCTTCACGGTGCTGACCACTGGCGAACAGATACCAAGTGTGAAAGATGCCGAGATGCGGCCTGGAAAAAACCAATTCGATAGGCAGCTTCACCAGCCAGCGTCGCAATTCAACGTGACCACCATGTTGCCAAACAATATCAGACTGCTCTTCAATCAGCTGTGCCGCCCGCTCGAAATCTTCGGCTCTCAGAGCGTGCTCTATCGCCTCATCGCTGAAACCGTTCTGTTCGTACCACCTACTTGCCTGACTGTGCAGCCAAAGAATATTGTCCAAATGGGTTTGGCGTAATTTTTGACGCAATAAATCCTCAAAGAGATGGTGATATCGAAACCATTGTCGTTTTCCATCAAGAGGGACAATAAACAGATTGCGGCGTTCTAACATTTCTAGTGTCGCCTGGCCATTGTCCTGACCGGTAAGGGCATCGCAAAGGGAGCCGGTCAAGCGGTCGAGAACTGCCGTTTGCAGCAAAAAACTCTGCATGCTTTCTGACTGCTGCTCGAGCACTTCTTCTATCAGATAATCCAGCACAAAACGGTGGCTGCCAGTAAAAGAACTGATGAGGCTGGCGGCATCTTTGTTCCCCTGCATGGAAATCGCAGCCAACTGCAAACCAGCGATCCAACCTTCGGTACGGGTCTCCAAAGCGGCAATATCTTCCTTGGAAAGGTTCAGTCCCATCGCCAGGTTGAGAAACCCGGTTGCTTCGGCAGAGGAAAAACGCAGGTCTGCAGCGCGCATTTCCGTTAATTGGCCGCGGGCCCGCAGACGGGCCATCGGCAGTTGCGGATCATCACGGGTGGCGATTACCAGATGCATTTGCGGTGGCAGCCGTTCGAGCATAAAAGCGAGAGCCTCATCCACCTGTGACGATTCTATGACGTGGTAGTCGTCGAGGACGAGGATAATTCTATTGGGGATGCGCGCAATATCGTTGATCAAGGAAGTCAAAACGTCCCTGGTTGGGGGTGGCTGAGAAGATTGGAGCATGTCCAGCGCCCCTCGCCCAACTTTGGTTTCCGTTCTTTGAATCTGGTCTAAAGCAGCGACAAAGTATGCCAGGAAGCGCCTTGGGTCATTGTCCTGTTCATCCAGAGAAAGCCAGGCGATTCTATTGTCAATTTGGCCTTCTTTGGATGCCTCCAAACGCAAGCTGCCCACCCATTCGCTAACGATTGTAGTTTTACCAAAGCCGACCGGGGCCGAGACGAGGGTTAGTTTGTGGCCAAGTTGAAAGCCCTGATTGAGCCGATCAATGAGGTGTGGCCTGGGCACCAAGTTAGGCCGTAAAGGCGGAATGAACAGTTTCGTGCGCAGCAGTGCCAGTGACATTCCCCCATTATAGGGCAAAACCTATTTAGACCCATTTCCAAGCATACCAAACCGTCAGCACATTGAACACAAGTCCCACTACGATCAAGAATTTATCATAAGCTCCAGGATATGTTGGTAGTCCGACGAGATTAAAACCAAAGAGGAGTATGGCGGCGCTGATGGTTACCCAGCGAATTACAGGATACTTTAGCGTCAAAGACAGCAGAACCATAACAATCGGAATCAACATCATTACTGCGGCTGCCATCCATATTAGCTGATTTCCTTGCATGCCTCCGACTTCGCCCGCGATAAAGTCGCCGCTAAATATGCGCAGTACATCTCCCAAAAGATAAGTTAACATGAGAGAAACCCATAACCCTGATAGAACGATCCTCACATCTGTCATTTCAATCAACTCCTTATAGTTATGTCTACTTTTCCTTGGGAATGCCCTTCCCCATAATAGCGGACAGCTTCAGCTACCTCAGTTAACGGGTAACATCTATCAACAACCGGCACGATCTTACAATCTTCAAGAAGCTCTTTTATAGAAACCAAATCTTATGGTGAATCTTCATCATCAAGTTAGCCATTTTCTTGCTGTCGCTCATTGAAACAAATGGTCCTAGGAACATAGGTTGGAATACTTGCGCCACGGATCCCCCAGTACAGTGGTAAATCCCCTTGGGACCTAATGCGCGCTTGTAATCATAAATCGAACGGTATCCTGCAGTGGCAAGAATCAAGTCATAATGCTGCCCATTCTGGCTAAAATCTTCTTGCGTGTAATCGATGACATGGTCTGCCCCAATCGAGCGCACCATGTCCAAATTCCTTGTACTGCACACACCGGTCACTTCAGCCCCAAACGACTTGGCGATCTGCACAGCAAAGGTACCGATTCCGCCGGATGCACCATAGATCAAGACCTTTTGTCCCGACTGAATCTGCCCAAGATCGCGAACCCCTTATAGGGCGACGACTGCCGCTTCAGGCACGGCCGCTGCTTCCTCAAAAGATAGATTGGCCGATTTTAACGCCAATGCATTTTCTGAAACAGATACATATTCGGCAAAACCACCCCGGCCACAATCGGACAAATCCCCGAAAACCTCATCACCTGGCTGGAACTGCTTAACATTTCCCCCAACCGCTTCAACACGTCCCGCAATATCAGATCCGAGTATCTTGTACTTTGGTTTAAGAAGCCCAGATCCCATAAGGCGGACAATGAACGGCTTACCGCTTACAAAAGCGACGTTAGAATAATTTATGGATGCTGCATGCACCTCTACCAGGACATCATCGTCGCTTGGTACCGGCTTTTCAACCTCTTCAAGTTTAAGGACATCAGGTGGTCCATATTTTGTGTATACAATCGCTTTCATTTATTTCCTATTTGGAATATTCCCCTGGTGGTGAAATCTTATGCCTTCAGCATAACCGACAGATGGTATTATTGTCTTCCCCCGAAAGTGTTAATCAGCGGGTTAATCTGTAGGTTGGAAGGAATTTAGGAACCGGGCAGAGAGTACCAGCCCCTAGGGCAAACCAGGTTCGATTTGCTAGTAACGATTTTTGGTACTAAGCAATTAGCTTGATGATAGCATTCCCAAAGCCATTGTCTTGGCAACCGCTTGTTTGCGACTGTTAACCCCCAATTTGCCATAAATACTCCGCGTGTGAGCTTTGACAGTTTTAGCGAGAGATAAAGTATAGATGCGACTTCCTGATTAGATAGCCCATCGGCAATGAGCAGTAGGACATCAAGTTCTCGTTTGCTGAGCGGTTCAACCCAGTCAGGTTCAGGAACTTGTTTACGCATTGGCTCAGAACGCAACCATTCACTTTCTTGGAATGTTGCCAACAACTGCCGAACATATTCTGGAGAAATTCCACTAGAAAAATCATCCGAAAGGAAACGCGCCATCGCCAGGCCCACATCCACAAAGGTGCGGATAAAGCCGCCTGGCTGTGCCAGGGGCAATGTGTCACCCAGAAATTGCACAGTTTTGTCCTTTTCCCCGTGCGCATGGAGGGCTGCTGGTGCAAAACCTCCTCGATCAGGTAATCCAACACAAGGCGGTGGCTGCCGGTGAAAGATTTGATGAGACTGGCGGCGTCCTCATGGCCCTGCCTTAAAATCGCAGCTAACTGTAGTCCTACTGTCCAACCTTCGATACGCCTCTCTAACGCGGCGACATCGTCTGTGGCAAGATCCAAACCTATCGCCTGATTAAGAAATTCGGGCGCCTCGGGGATTGTAAAACGCAAATCGGTGGCGCGTAGCTCGGTCAGTTGGCCACGGGCGCGAAGACGAGACAGGGGTAAATGCGGATCCTCACGGATAGCTATGACCAGGTGCATCTGCGGCGGCAGGTACTCGAGCATGAAAGCGAGAGCATCGCCAACTGCCTGGGCATCAATAAGGTGGTAGTTGTCTAGGACGAGAACAAATTTGTCTGTGATGATACTGATTTCATTGAGCAGGCCGTCAGAATCGATTCCACAGGTAGTGACTGCGGGGATTGGAGAACGACCGGCATCCTTTCTCCAATGTCCGCCGCAATCTCTTCACCATCGCTCAGAGCAAGCGTCTATGAAGCTGCAACGGGGTATGCCACAAAGCGCGAGGGGTCCTCGTAAGCCAGAAAACGCGTGGACTCGTTATCTATTTCATCCTGCGGAAGCCAGGCGACCGCTCTCTCACCGCTGCTGACCCATTCACTGACCAGCGTCGTTTTACCGAAACCGGCGCAAGCAGAGATGAGGGGCGACTGCTACTTGCCACCTCCGCATAATTAATTTACTATCTCCTTATATCATTTATCGCGTAAGCATGGCCGAAACGATAGTTCACCTGAGGGGAGTGAAAAGTGTTGCGCGCTGGGAAACCACCTCCAATAGTCACCCTGCTCCTGCCCATTTTGGTCGCACTCCTGCTCGTTCTCCAGCAAACCGATCCACTTTTCCCTCTTGTCACCAGCGCTATCCTAATCAACGAAGTCGACAGCGAAACCCCCGGCACCGACAAAGCCGAGTTCGTGGAACTGTATGATGGCGGCGGTGGCAGCACCAGCCTCGATGGCCATGTGCTTGTCTTCTATAATGGCCAAGACGACACCTCTTATCACACCTTCGACTTAGCCGGCTACCAGACCGACGCCAATGGCTATTTCCTGCTGGCCAACGAATTCCTCACCAGCGCCGATATCACCTTTCCCGACAATGTCCTCCAGAACGGCCCCGATGCCGTCGCTCTCTACCTGGGACAAGGTGATGATTTTCCCAACGGCACGGCTGTCACAACCACCAATCTCCTTGATGCCCTTGTCTATGGCGACGAACCTGATGATCCTGGCCTTCTCACCTTGCTGCAATCTGGCCAACCTCAGGTCGATGAAGATGCCCTCACACTGGCTTCTTTTCACTCCAACCAGCGCTGCCCTGATGGCGGTGGCGGTGGACGCCGTACCGCGGGGTTCATCCAAGCCTTGCCCTCGCCCAAATCCGCCAACAACTGCCCTACTTCAGGCGACAGTGCCCCTCAAGTGTCTGAAGTATCGCCAACACCTGATGCTAAAGGCATTGCTCCAGACAGCAGTATAATCATTACCTTTAGTGAAGCGGTTACTGTTACTGACGCTTGGTACACAATCGACTGTACCATCAGCGGTCCCAACAACGCATTCGTTTCCGGAGGCAGTACTACTTTCACCCTCGACCCGTCTACCTCTTTCGCCTTTGGTGATACCTGCACCATCATTCTCAACGCCGCACAGATCGCCGACCTCGACACCCAGGATCCCCCTGACCAGATGGAGGAAGACTACAGTTGGTCCTTCACCATCGCAAACCCTGCAACAGCCACTCACGTCATCATCAATGAACTGGACGCCGATACCCCCGGCAGCGACAAAGCGGAATTCATTGAGCTTTTTGATGGCGGTGCTGGATCAACCAGCCTGACCGGCCTGATCGTCGTCCTTTATAATGGTAGTGGCGACAGCTCCTACCGCGCCCTTGACCTCGACGGATATGCCACCAATGCCCAAGGCTATTTCCTAATTGGCAACACAGAGCTTAACGATGTTGGCCTGGTCATTCCCAACAGCTCCCTACAAAACGGCGCCGATGCTGCTGCCATCTTTGAGGGCAGCCAAGCGGATTTCCCAAACGGCACGGCCGTTACTACCACCAATCTCCTTGATGCCCTTGTCTACGGCACAGACGATCCCGTCGACGCGGGGCTTCTCCCTCTCCTGCAAGCAGGACAATCTCAGATCGACGAATCCAGCCGCGACAACGCAACCCTTGAATCCAGCCAGCGCTGCCCCAATGGCTCTGGCGGGCAAAGAAACAGCGCTGCCTATCTACAAAACCACCCCACCCCTGGTGCCTCCAATAAATGCACTTATGATCAGCCACCCAAAGTTGTAGAAACATTCCCCACCCCTAACCAGGCTGAAGTTGCCACGAACATCTCCCTGACCATCAAATTCAGCGAAGCCGTTTCGGTCAATGCTATGTCATTTCAACTAACCTGCACCACCAGTGGTACCCACAACTTAACGGTTGCCGGAGGACCAAAGCGCTTCACAATCAGCCCGGACACAGGCTTTGCCTCTGGTGAAAACTGCACTACAAAGGTCATTGCCACAGAGGTAAGCGATCTGGATACGGATGATCCGCCCGACCAGATGGACAACGACTACTCCTGGTCTTTCACAGTAAAAATGCTTTCCCTTGCAGACCACATGCTGATCAACGAAGTTGACGCAGATACCCCAGGCCAGGACAGAGCGGAGTTTATCGAGTTGTACGATGGCGGTGCTGGTCAAACCTCGTTAGACGGACTATCGATCGTCCTTTTCAACGGTGAAAGCGACACATCTTACCGCACCATAGACCTTGACGGTCACAAGACAGATCAATCCGGCTACTTCATTCTTGGTGGCAGCGCCGTATCAGAAGCAGATCTACTCCTACCTGACAGTTTCATCCAAAATGGGGCTGACGCCGTTGCCCTCTACGCCGCCAATCCCACAGATTTCCCCAACGGTTCGCCGATCACCACCAGCAGCCTGCTGGATGCCCTGGTTTATGACACCGCCGACGACGATGACCCTGGCCTGCTCCCCTTGCTTAATGCGGGCCAATCCCAGGTCGACGAAGCGTCTCTTGGTAACCAGGAAAATCACGCCAGCCAGCGCTGTCCCAACGGCTCCGGAGGTCAACGCAACAGCAGTACCTATCGCCAGAATCACCCTACTCCGGGTTCGATCAATGATTGTGCTGGTGACACACCGCCGCAAGTATTGGAGACCAACCCAGTAGATGGACAGTTTGATCTGCCCATTGATACGAACATAAGCATAAGTTTTGATGAAGATGTACAGGTGATAGGAGACTGGTTTACCATCACCTGCAGCCAGAGCCTCAGTCACCCTGCAGCTACTACCGGGGGTCCGCGAACCTTTACTCTCGATCCTCAGTTCGATTTTGCCGCCGGTGAGCAGTGTCAGGTGACGATTTCTGCCAGCCAGATCGCCGATCTGGACGGGCTGCCCCAGCACATGATCGCCGACTACACCTGGTCTTTTGCCACAGCCCTCTCAGATCCAGAAGTCCCACCTCCAAAGCTAAAGATTTTCCTGCCGTTTGTCCAAGCGCTCGCGGCACCATAGCGCCACCCGCGGCAGCCATATATAAGGCTTCTTAAGACTCCGCGCTAAAGCTCGTCATTTCCGGGGATTTCTGCTTAACTTAAACGGTGCGTCTGGACTTTACTCGTCGCTCAGATTGAGACTCAGAAATGATTGAAGGGGAGCGCCCTTCGGACGCAAAAACAGTCAATTTCCAATTTGGGAGAGGAACTCGTCGTGAGATTTAAGAAGCCCATCAGCATCGCCATTATGCTGATCACCATGCTAGTTGCCATTTCATATATCGCCCAACATACTGCCAGAGCGCTAAACCTTGCCGGCACCCACAGTTCTCTTGCGCCGGTCGCCGTGAGCGAAAATGGAAAATACCTGGTAGACGCCCAAGGCGATCCTTTTTTCTGGATAGCTGATACAGCATGGGGCTTGAACCAGAGACTTACGCGGCAGGAGATCGTCGAGTACTTGGACCAGCGCCAGGAGCAGGGTTTCACCGTTATTCACTTCAAGATACCCCATCGGGAGCGTGATACTCCCAACCCAGCCAATCGCTACGGCCTTCGTCCATTTATCAACAAAGACATCAGCAGGCCCGATCCTGAGTATTTCGAATTGGTAGACTTTGCGCTTGAGGAAATGGAAAAGCGCGGCATGGTGGCTGCCATTGTACCCCTTTGGGGCTACGTGGTAGGTGGGAAATATGATTACAATCCATCGGAACAAGACATCATTGATTATGCCCACTGGCTCAGCAAACGCTACAAAGATCAAAAAAATATCGTCTGGGTTACAGGAGGAGATGCAGGTTCACATGAAGATTGGATCACACTTGGTCGGGAACTCAAACCAGCCGATCCCCAAAAACTGGTTTCTTTTCATCCAGGTAGAAAAAGGATATCCAGCTACCACCTTTACGGTGATGCAGATTGGCTAGATTTCCATATGACACAGTCCGGCCACGCCTTAAATCTGCCTGACAATTATCTGACCGTCAACGAAGTTTACAAAAAATCAAGCAAACCGATGATCAACACGGAGCCTATCTACGAAGACATCTCTATCCAACGTGATGATCGACCAACGATATACGCTCCGCCCCATCAAGTTAGAAAATCTGCTTATTGGTCACTGCTGGCGGGCGGCTTTGGGCATGTTTATGGGCACGCCGATATCCTAAGAGAGAATGCCAATTGGCTGGCTTCCTTGAAATCCCCTGGAGCCATCCAAATGAGCTATTTGATTTCTTTGCTGAGGACGGTTCCCTGGCATACTTTCCAGCCCACGCAGAGTCTGATCTCCTCCTCCAACCCGATTGGCGGGGCCCATATCCGTGCTTCTGCCACAGCAGACAATCGGGTCGCTTTTGTCTACTTTCCTGAGCACAAACCCGCAATCCTAGATATTTCAGAAATGGAAGGTCCACTTAAGGGTCGCTGGTTCGATCCCCAAACTGGCAGCACGAAGCTCTTGGAAATCGCACAAGGAACCAAATCCCTGCATGTTACGCCACCCTATCAACCGGACGCGCTATTGATCCTGGAACCGCTGCACGGGCTAGCCACAGAAACGCCAACCCCTACAGCCACCGAGGAATCGGAAACGCCGACTGAAACAGCTTTGCCCCCTACAGCAACAGAAACACCGATGCCGCCTACGGCAACAATCACGCCTACGGCGACAATTACACCCACGCCAACTGCCACCCCAAAGCCGCGAGGGCTTAAATTCTACATGCCGGTTGTATTTATACAATAATGGGCATCACCTGGAAAATGGAGAATCACCAAATTTGAATCACGAGCTTTTACCTCCTAAAAGACGAATCCTGCTGATCTTGATCATCAGCATCGGTTTGCTCTTTCTGGTGCAAAGCTGGGTCGTCCCCATCCTTCAGGTAGAAGCTGAGGTTTCCGGCGGACTGGCTCCGGCGGCTGTCAGTGCCGACGGTCACTATCTCGTTGATGCCAACGGTGCCCCTTTTTCCTGGATGGGTGATACCGCCTGGGACATGCACCACCGTTTAACCATGGAAGAGATTGAGATTTATCTCGACGATCGCCAGCAAAAAGGATTTAACGTCATTCTATTTAGGATTCCCTTTAAGGATTTGGATGGTGAACCCCAGCGCACCAATCCCTATGGCCATACTCCCTTTATTGATCAAGACATCACCCAACCCAGCGAAGACTTCTTTCAGCTGGTAGATTTCACCCTGACCGAAATGGAAGAGAGGGGCATGACAGCGGGCATTTTACCCTTATGGGGATTTGTGCTTAACGATAAATATGGCTTTAGTGTAAGTGATGATGATGTACGGATCTACGCCCAATGGCTTAGCAGCCGCTATAGTGAACGCGAAAACATCGTATGGGTAGTTGGTGGGGATACAAACAAGAATGACAAATGGATCACTCTAGGCACTGAACTTAAGCCAGCCGATCCTGACAAACTGATTACATTTCATCCAGGAAGAAATCTTGTGTCATCATACCATTTGTGGGGTGACGTCAATTGGCTTGATTTCCATATGACCCAAACGGGCCATTCCCCCAATCTAAAAGAAAACTATCAGACACTCAACTACGTATACAACAATTCAAGCAAACCCATTATCAACGGCGAACCGGTATACGAAGATATTCGATTCAAGCCGGCCAATGGTGATCCTTATCCTATGCCGCCGCACCAGGTCAGGAAAGCCGCCTATTGGTCTCTGCTAGCAGGCGGATTTGGGCATGTCTACGGACATGTCGAAATCTTCCAATTTGCCGGCGCCATGCCTGGCCAACCTTATACCTTCGGGGCCGATGGCTACTGGATGGACGCCCTAGATGCCCCGGGCGCACTGCAGATCAGCTCCCTATCAACTTTGCTAAGAAGCGTACCATGGCACACCTTCGCTCCCTGGCAAACGCTCATCTCCTCCGACAATCCTGTCGGGCCGTCCCATATTCGCGCCGCACGCAGCGCCGACCAGACCAGAGCATTCATTTATTTTCCCGAGCAGCAAACAGCAACGATCACTCTCTCGGAAATGACTGGTCCACTTAGTATCTATTGGTTCGACCCCCAAACTGGCCAGTCTCAACTCATAGGAACCTTTGCCGCCACAGGGACTATACAGGCTGACGCACCATTCGCTGAGGACAGCTTGCTGATCCTGGGTCCCGAGGTTGAACCAACATCCACCCCCACGCCATCACCAACGGTCGTTCCCACTGATACGCCAACTCGCGATCCTGCCGCAAGCAACACTCCTAGTTCAACAGCAACCTTTACCCCTACGGCAACCGCCACGGATACACCCAGCCCAACAGCCACAGCAACGCTAATTTCGCCCTGTGAGGCGCCGGTTGGAGAGCTGGTGCGCAATGGCCACTTTGAAGATGGCACAGAGGAGTGGCGCTTCTCCACCGCAGGCAGCGGCAGTATTGAGGCTGCAGCCCCTGCTTTCACCTGCAACCTTGCCATGCACATTCACATCAACGACATGGGCAAGAATACCCAGTTGTTCCAGTCCGGCGTCGCCCTGAAAGCCAACACCACTTATAGATTGACCTTTGCCGCCTATTCTGAAACGGGCAACGACCTCACCACCGAAATAATCAAACACACATCCCCTTATACAAATTATGGCCTCGGCCAACGCTTTGATTTAGGAACTGGCTGGCAGGAATATACTGTCGATTTCACAACCAGCGGCTTCAGCGGCATGGTTAGTGACGGCCGTTTCCGCTTCCGTCTACATGGCGCAGACGATGACGACTATTGGATCGACGCCGTTTCGCTGGTCGAACTATATGCTTCTCCACCTACAGAAACTGCGACGCCAACCGCTGCACCACCTGCAACCGCGACCCACACACCGACTGCTGCCGCCCCGCCAACTGAGACGGCGACGCCCGATCCTGCCGCAACCAACACTTCGACTCCAACGGCAACCAATACGCTGCAACCGTCGTTAACACCAACCAATACTGCCAGCCCTACCGCCATCGCAACCCAATCCTCCTCCTGCTCACCGGCAGTGGGAGAACACCTGGGCAATAGCCACTTCGAGCAAGGCACAGCCGAATGGCGGTTCTCCACCGATGGCAGTGGAACCTTCTCCGCAGCTGCCCCCGCCTACACCTGCGATCTTGCCGCGCGTGTATACATCAAGAAGACCGGCAAAAATACGCAGCTCTTCCAACAAGGTGTGCAGTTAAAGGCTAATACAGCCTACCGCCTGACCTTTGCTGCTTATTCTACTTCAGGCAACGACCTGACCACGGAACTGCTCAAACACACCAGACCCTACACCAACTACGGCCTTTCTCAGCGCTTTGATCTGAGTACCGCCTGGCAATCATACGCAGTCGACTTCACGACCTCTGGATTTAGCGGTACGGTCAATGACGGCCGTTTCCGTTTCCGCCTGTACGCCGACACTGGTGAAACATATTGGTTTGATGCCGTTTCCCTGATCGAGCTAAATACTGCGCCACCAGCAGAGACCCCAACGCCAACTGCCACTGCGCTGGCCAGCCAGACCCACACGCCCACCCCAACGGCACTGCCCACAGAGACGCCAACACCCGATCCCGCGGCATCTCCTACGCCAACCGCAACATCAACCAATACACCTGAACCCACCGCTACCAGTGCGGCCAATCCTACCGCTACAGCGACGCCGGCCTCATCCTGCCATCCCCAACCAGGAGAGCTGTTGGTCAATGGCAGCTTTGAGGAGGGTACAGTAGATTGGCGTTTCACAACTGAAGGCAGTGGCAGCTTTATCACCTCATCGCCCGCTTACTCATGTGATCTGGCGGCTCGTGTACGCATCAAAGTGTCTGGCAAGAACATGCAACTATACCAGCACAGTGTTCCCTTGCGGGCCAACACCGCTTACCGGCTCTCATTTGCCGCCTATTCCACTTCCGGAAAGGATTTGACCACGGAATTGCTTAAGCATACGACCCCATATACCAATTATGGTCTGACGCAGCGTTTTGATCTGGGCAGCGGCTGGCAGTTCCATACCGTCGAGTTTACAACCAGCGGCTTCACTGGATCCGTTGATGATGGTCGTCTCCGCTTCCGCCTCTATGGTTCTAACAACGATATTTACTGGATTGATTCCGTTTCACTGGTGGAAATTAGCTCCTCATCGTCAACCGCAAGAAGCGGGTTCCTGCTGCAAGAATGGCGATCTTTTGTCGATTCTCTACCATCTCTAGCCCCCTTTCTAAATCGTTAGCTTAGTTCATCGCGCCACATTTGGTCAATATCAGCGCCCCATAATCCAGAATCAAGCATCCAGCCCAGCAGGGCAGCGCAGTCGCCACAGAACTGCGCACTGCTAACCCTGCTAATCTGCTTCGGCTTGTCCCATCGCTCTCTCCCGTGTTCCGATCGTGGAGCCAGGACTAGAATGGCATCATGAGTCAATGCATTCATTCCGGCGATATGGACCGAAATGGGGCTTTCCGAATGGACCACAGCCCGGTTTAGTAGAGTGAAACCGGCATCCTTCAAAGCATTCGTCAAGGCTGACCAACCTTTGGGATTCCAATGGTGAAAAGTGAGGACAAGACGACCGTCCTCCTTGCGCAGCACACGATAACATTCGGCAAATATTTGGCCCATTAGCTCCGCATAGCGGCTTTCACGGTCAAGTTTATGCGGGTCGACCGCCGAATCATGCAGACCAAACTCCCAATTCGCCTCTTGCGGCAGCATCTGTCTCAACCATACACGGAAGAAGGCTGACAGATCGCTGTACTGCACACTGTCAAAATAGGGTGGATCCGTTACGATGGCATCGACGCTGTCCTCTGGCAGGTCTATCTGGGTCGCCGATCCCTGGCTTAACAAGAATCTACGCTTACCTGTTCTCAAGTCATCCAGGCTCTTCGTTTCTACCCCACCGTCAACCTCCCCTACAATGTCTACATAGCGCGCTTCACTTCCGGAAACATCTCGTTCACGCGGCATTGCTGCCCAACTGCGACCACGTCGAATGCGCGCTTGAAACAGCTTTTGAAGCGTGCCTGACGCCCGGCGATGATATAGTGGATTGTTCTCTAGGGCCGTATAGGGAAACGAGTAAGCATGGTGGGCAAAGGCGTGACGTATTGCTCCTGGCCGGCGTTTACTTTTACCCTTATAGCCGCTCAGCAGAGAGTTGAATTCCAGCGAGGTCGAGAGCAGCAAAGCCAGGTTTAACTTCACCGTGCCCGTATAATGAACCATAAGCTCAGTCCCCTTCTGAAATACCAGAAGTTGGCGGCTGGAATAAAGATCCAGGTAATTGTCTATTCCGCGTCGCAGCAGCTGCACAGATTTACGTCCCGCATCGACTTTGAACGCTTCACGATCCAGGGCAACGGCTTGGCGCTGCTCATGCGCTTTTTTCATTCCGCTTAAAGCCCTTTCATCTGGCGCTCTTAAGAACAAACCATGTATCGCGCAGTGGCCCGTAACCACCAGGGGCGTATAGCGTTGGAAATAGGGGATTTCCAGATTCTCCCGGTATTCTCCCTGGCATCTAGAGCACTCTCTCACGCCTCGCTCAATAATCTGCACTTCTGCTATGCCATCACAGCCGCACGCTGCATCTCCACTAAGCAGCTTCCGGCAAAAGGGGCAAATTCGCGTAAGCGAGCCATCCGGCTCTTGGCGGATGATCAGTGAATCGACGACCAATACCTCGCCACAGTTACAATAACGGCGTGCCCCGTGAAGGGTATACCAGCTTTCGGCAGGTTCAGCGCAGTGTGGGCAGCTTGTTTGGAAAAACTGGATTAAACTCGCACGCAAGAAAGCGTAAAGATTGGCAAATGCCTCTTCAATTTCCGGCAGTGGATGCTCTGTCAACGCAGCCCGCGCCTGTAAGACGGGGATTGGGTCCAAATCCATGCCTATGACATTGGCTCCCATGCGTATTGCTTCGTGCAAGGTAGTCCCACCTCCAATCATCGGATCGAGGATGATTTTGCCCTCCAGCCCTCCAGGCACATAAAAATCCTGCTGCCGGGGATCGGTGACCAAATGTTTTAGAATAAAGCGGAATGTTGTGCCGCAGCGCCGCGCCCACCATTTATGAAGGTAGGAATTGGGTCTGTAATAATGTTTGTTGTAGGTCTCAAGACGCGCCAGACGATCTGCCATTTCGACGTCAAATCGGGTATCAATCGGATAATCCACGGGCAGTCGCATCTCACTCATCGGCCGTATTTGTAGCGTATAGTCTCATTTATGGCGAATGATCTCTTTAGGAAAGCGCATATCGATATGGTAAGATTCAGTCAAGCCTTGTTCATAGATTATGATCGCCGCAATTGAGAAACCAGCGGTCGGTAAAGACAAAAAGATGACAGAAATACAAGAGTTTTCCGAGCGCGTAATCAACAACGTCGAAAAGGTCATCATCGGCAAACGAGACTCCGTCCAACGTCTGATGATCGCCTTGCTAAATGAAGGACATGCCTTGCTGGAGGATGTGCCGGGAACAGGAAAGACGATGCTGGCTCGTGCTCTAGCCATCAGTCTGGGCGTCGACTTTAAGAGGCTGCAATGTACGCCTGATTTACTCCCTAATGATGTAACAGGCGTCTCCATATTTGACCAGCAGCAGCGAGCTT
Organism: uncultured Chloroflexia bacterium; assembly: GCA_963807975.1. Taxonomy (GTDB): domain Bacteria; phylum Chloroflexota; class Anaerolineae; order Promineifilales; family Promineifilaceae; genus JAACFF01. Next base: position 1,633,917 of record CAWEDV010000001.1, read on the forward strand.
TTACCTTCATACCTGGCCCCGCCTTTAGCAATATTCTTCTTGCCGATGAAATCAACCGTGCTACCCCGCGCACGCAGTCCGCACTGTTGGAGGCCATGGGTGAGCGCCAGGTAACAGTTGACGGTGTCACACGTCAGTTGGAACGTCCCTTCTTCGTCCTTGCCACCCAGAACCCTATCGAATACGAGGGCACTTTTCCCTTACCGGAAGCACAATTAGACCGCTTTTTTATCAAACTAACGCTGGGATATCTCGACCCAGCCATGGAAAGTCAAATGCTGCTCAATTTGGGAGGTGTTCATCCTATTGAGGATTTAGAGCAAGTCGTCGATGGCAGCCGCATTCCCAGTTTGACCCCGCAGATCTGGAGCGTAAATGTGGATGATACGCTTCGCGACTATATCGTGCAGATCGTAATGGCCACACGTGAACACAAGGACCTGATCTTAGGGGCGAGCCCGCGTGGCAGCCACGCCCTTTACCGCGGGTCTCAGACATATGCCGCCCTGCAAGGACGAGACTATGTATTGCCTGACGATATCAAACGGCTGACCCCGGACATATTAGGTCATCGCTGCCTGCTTCATCCCGAAAGCGCTCTGCGTGGGCGGTCCGTGGACAAAATAATAAACGAGATTCTTGAAATTGCGCCTCTCAATATTGGCGAGTTCTAGCAGGGGATCAAAGGGTTCGCCCTGAGTTTCCTGAATTCTGATTACAATGAGTTTAGCTGGCTTAATTATTGTCCTCCTCGTCATAGCCCTATTACTTCGCCTTGATTTTATTTACTTCATCCTCTATGTCTGTGTGGGCATATACGCACTCAGCCGCTGGGCCATTCCCCATGCCCTAAATCAACTCCGTTTGAAGAGGGAATTCTCAAGCCACGCCTTCCTTGGCGAGTCGATTACTGTACACTTGCATTGGCACAATCAGAGCCGTATCCCCTTACCATGGGTAGAGTTCAATGAAAGCATTCCTCCAGGTCTACGCGTTGGCGAACTTGTTCAACAGGTGATCACCCTTTCAGGAAAGCAAGAACGAACGTTTAGCTATAAGATTCAGGCCGGCAGAAGAGGTTATTATCGCTTGGGTCCTTTGCGTCTCGTTTCAGGCGATCTGTTTGGACTGGCAAGCGGCAAAACAGGTTATCTTGACCCGGATAATATCACTATTTACCCGCGGATTATTTCCCTAACGAAGCTTGGGCTGCCATCTCGTCTGCCATTTGGAACCATTGCTAGCCGACAACGCCTTTTTGAAGATCCCGCTCGCCCCATGGGCGTGCGTGAATACCATGCCGGAGATTCCCAACGGCATATCAATTGGAAGGTGAGCGCTCATACCGAAAGGCTGCTGGTGAAACGCTTTCAGCCCGCTATATCCTTGGAAACTGCTCTATTGCTCAATTTGCACAAGCACGACTATGAACAGGGGGACTGGCGCTACCATATCGAGTGGGCCATTGTTGCTGCAGCCTCCTTGGCCTCTCACTTAATCGAGCAGCGCCAGCCGACAGGATTGATCACCAACGGCATCGATCCGCTGCACTTTACGGGTAACGATGTAGAACTTCAATTTAGCGAGGAAAGCGGACGACTTATGCAGCAGGAAACAGTTGATTCATTTGCCAGTCAGATTCCGCCCTCGATTTCACCACGAAACGGCCGTGCCCATTTGATGAAGATCCTGGAACGTCTGGCACGCATCGAAAGTGAATCGACCGTCCCCTTTGTGGAATGGGCGCCAACAGCCTGTCTCAATCTTAGCTGGGGCGTGACCATATTGGTTATCACTTCGCGCGGGGATGAAGCGACCTGCTACGCATTGCATCGCCTCGTTCGTTCCGGTTTCAATCCCATTCTAATTGCTGTCGAGGGAGCATACAATTTCGGACTTGTGCGTGAAAGAGCCCGCCGCCTGGGCTTTCGTGCTTACAATGTGACTGCAACAAGCGGCCTAGATATGTGGCGACAAACGAAACAGCCTATCAAATGAGTAGATTACACCAGTCCAATCTGGCCCGAACGGCCGTGCCCATAGATGAAGCAACGCTGCGCGATATGCGCAGCAGCTTCAGGTCCAGCCAATTCATGCGCTATGTGGTTCGTCCCCTGGCACTGTCCATAATGGTGATGGCGCTTCTGCTGGGTATGATTGGTTTGGTCACCGAGGTCACACTTGATCGACGCTGGTGGCTGGTGGGTATCCTGCTCTTCATCGTTACCTTGGAAGCAGTTTACACCACAAATTGGCTCCATCATCCTGACCGGCTGCGTATCGACCGTTCGGCCTATCGTTGGGCGGAACTGCTCATCATATTCATCATCGTACGGCTGGTCAGCCTGATTATCTTCGACGGCCGGTTGCCCGATATCGATCAACTAAAGTTGTACCTCGTCAATCCCCTGGCCTTCTTCTATAACGGCCCATTCTTGGTCACTTTGTTCTTAACCATAGTTGCCTGGAGGCTAGCCGTGGTCTTGGGTAAGATCTTTAGAGAACTTGAAGTAAGTGAATTTGAACTTCGATACTACAGCATGCCTCTTGCTCAGCGTAAGGCGCAAACCGATGATCAACCTATCCAGACCGGACGCACTCTGTTGGTGACGCGGTTCAACCTGTTTTGGGTCTGGGGCGGTGTTTTGCTCGCTGTTGCCGTGGGACTAAGCACACTAGAGGTTCATTCCTTCGATTCCTTTCGAAACCCCCTGGCCATGGGGGGCCTTTCCCTCGATCCATATCAACTGATTATCCTTCTTGCCTATTTCGGTTTGGGGTTCTGGCTGCTAAGCCAGGCCAAGTTGATGGAAATGAACGCACGCTGGCTGGTAAACGGCATCTCTAAAGACGAAATGATCGAAAGAAAATGGCAGCGAGTCACCTTGTTGATCCTTATTACGGTTGGTCTGATCGCCGCTTTCTTACCCACTGGCCCAACCTTTACCATCAGCCGCGTTCTTAGCTTCTCGATCTACCTCCTGATTTTCGTTGGGCAGTGGCTGCTTTTTTTATTGTTCTTGCCCCTGGCCTTCATTCTATCTCTGTTTACAAGCCAACCCGTAGACAATTTCCAGCAGCCGCCCCCGTTGATCCCAGAATCACCTCCTGCGGCTGCTCCGCCCGCTGAATCATCCTTGGCTGAAACGATCATGATGGTCATGAGCAGCGCCTTCTGGAGCATTTTCGTCGTCGTGCTCATCCTGGCCATCCTCTACTTCTTGCGTGAGCGCAAAGTCATTCTCCAAGGTAAATCTGCATTATCAATATGGCAGCAGATAATGCTGTGGCTAGAACACTTTTGGGAGCACCTTCGCCATGGAGCGCGCACCGTCCGCTTCAAAATCCCAGTGCGTTTCGGACAAGCGCCCGAAGATCAAGATTCTCTGGCCAAGAAGCGGCGCTGGCGATTTATCCGCCTCGGGGGATTATCCCCTCGGGAGCAGATCCGCTATTTCTATCTCTCCACTGTGCGTCGGGCCGGAGACAGAGGAGTGAATCGGGATTCTTCCGAAACACCACTAGAGTATTCTGAAGAGCTGAAGGGCAGTTGGCCGGAAGTTGAGCAAGAATTGGAAGAACTGACAGATGCCTTTCTCAAAGCGCGCTATAGTGATGATCCCGTAGCCTCCGCCGATGTTCCCGAGGTAAAAGATACATGGAAAAATGTCCGGCACGAGATCCGGAACCGGCCCACACAAGACGTTGATGACAATGAAGAGGACACGACCGAAGGGCAGACTCAATAAGTGCTTCTCTGATTCAATTTACCTCGGAATCTGGCGCAAAAGAAAAGGCTGCCCGCAGGTGGGGCAGCCTTATTGGCTGAGGGACCTGGATTCGAACCAGGAACGACGGAGTCAGAGTCCGCTGTTTTACCGTTAAACTATCCCTCAATAGGGCCAAGATTTTACCAAACAGATTCACGCGTGGCAAACCTACACATTACTCAAACAGGGCCACGATTTCATTTAAACGAGCCATGGTTCGTTCACGCCCCAAAGCATACATGGACTCGAATAATGGGGGTGAAACTTTCTGTCCTGTCATCGCCTGGCGCATCTTGCCCAAAAACGGCCCAGCCTTGCCATTCAAGGTCACGCGCTCCCCTATCTCAATCATTCCGCTGCTGATGCTTTCTAGATCATAAATCTGGACATCACGAACAAAGTCAAGTGCCAATTGGTAACCTTCAAAGGCTTGTTCCGCTGGCAGCTGCTTATGCGTTAGGGATTCGGCCGTATCTTGGAGCGCTACATCATTAAATAGAAAATGTAAGAACGGCACAGCATCCGGAAATCGTTTCATACGCATGCTCATGGATGGCATAACAATTCGCAGTGCCTCGGGATTCACTTCGTATCCCGCATCATCTAGGTACGGTTTAACTGCCAGGGCGAGTTCCATGGGATCCATTTCTTGGATATACTGACCATTTAACCAATCGAGTTTATCATATGGCAGTCGAGATGGAGCGGGGTTGACATCGCTCAAGTCGAAGCGAGGAACTGCTTCATCGATGCTGAATTTCTCGCGGTCGTCTCCAAAGGCCCAGCCTACATTGGCCAGGAAATTATCCACCGCTTGCGGCAGCAATCCTGCAGCCTGGAATTCCTCAACCTTTACCAGCACCTCGCGCCCGCCTTCGTCAAAGGCTTGTGTCCGTTTACTCAACTTACCCTTTCCACTAGGATTCAAAACCAACGGCAAATGGGCATAAACCGGTATTGGCCAGCCAAAAGCATGATATAGATTGATGTGCAGTGGGGCCGTGCTTATCCATTCATCGGCGCGCAAGATATGGCTGATGCGCATAAAGTGGTCATCGACGACATTGGCTAGATGGTAGGTGGGATGCCCATCAGATTTGAGCAGCACTGGATCCTGGATCTGGCTGTTCTTGACCGTAATATCACCACGAATAACATCCGGAATCACCGTCTCACCGTCGAGCGACATCTTAAAACGGATCACGGCTGATAAACCGTTGGCTTCTCTGGCTTCTCTTTCTTCGGCCGTCAAATTTCGACAGCGCCGATCATAGCCAAGTGGTTTCTTCGTAGCCATTTGCTCCTTACGCATGTTGCTTAACTCTTGCGGCGTGCAGTAGCATTTATAGGCATGATCATGTTCAATTAGCCAATCCGCCCACTCCTGATAGAGATGTGTACGCAGGCTCTGCACGTAAGGCCCAACCGGCCCTCCAATGTCAGGGCCTTCATCCCAGTCCAGACCCAGCCACTGCAGCGAGTCAATTATTGCCTGTTCCGCTCCCGGCACATACCGCTTGCGATCCGTATCTTCTATACGCAAGATGAATTTGCCACCATGTTTGCGGGCGAACATCCAATTAAAAAGTGCGGTGCGCGCACCGCCAATGTGCAGATACCCCGTTGGACTCGGGGCGAAGCGAACACGAATATCCATTTATAAACTTACCTTTTATCCGAAATCTTGTTTGCGCTGGCGCATGAGTACGGACTGTACCAGTCCGATGGCCAGGAATAAAGTAACCAGTGAACTACCCCCATAGCTGACGAAAGGCAGGGTTAACCCCGTCACCGGCAGCAGACGCACATTCATTCCTATACTGACCACAGTTTGGAAAAACAGAATCGAGGCAATGCCTACGACAATAAGCTTGCCTGCCAAATCATGGCTTAGCAATGCCGCACGTAGTATGCGCCACAGTATTATTCCCAATAAGGCAATGACCACCAAAGAACCGAACATGAGGCCCATCTCTTCCGTGATCATGGAAAAGATGAAGTCGGTATGCTGTACGCGCAAAAAGCCCAGCTGGCTCTGCGTCCCTTGCATATAACCTTTACCGAAATAACTGCCGGAACCAATACTTATCTCTGCCTGTTCAATATTGAAAATATCATCTTCATTGGCTTCAGCCGGATTGAGGAACGTGGTAACGCGATCTTTCTGATAATCAGCCAGGAAAGGATACAACGCGGCAACAGCAAATATACCCACGGCAGCCAGTACGGCGAAATGGGAAAGTGGTAAACCGGCCAGCCAAATCATCACAAACCACATCACGATAAACAGTATGGACATTCCCAAATCAGGTTGAATAAATATCAAGCCGATCGGAATTCCAATATATACCAGTGTCAGGAGAGTGTTGGAAAACCGGCCCATCAAATGCTGGCGGTTGGCCAGGAATTGGGCGAATGTTATCGTGAGTAGAATGCGACCAAATTCGGAAGGTTGGATGCGTAGCGTTGGCGTGACCTGGATCCAACGACGAGTTTCGTTACCAAGCTGCCCAGCAACGATCACCAAGATCAGAGAGAGCACAACCCCAATATAAATATACCAATGCGCCGATGTCAGGTAGCGATAATCGATGGCTGCCACAGCCACAAGAATCGCCAGGCCGACCACAGCCCAGAGCACCTGCTGCCCTGGCAGGGCCTCAAACGCAGGCGCCCCCGTAACAGCGCTGCGGATCATCAGAATTCCAAAACCCGTGAGCAGCACGACAGCCGCTAACAGCCAATAATCAAAATAGCGCCAGACAGATGGTTTCGCAAGCATGGGATTAATTTTAAGTTGAGCGACTGCTTGGGGCGAGAATTGCCCCAGATCTCACAGTTGCTGCTAATCAGCCAATAGTCACCACTAAGTCGAGATTGATTCAATTGATCAGCGGTTGTGGGACAAGCGGACCGGCTGGCGCTTCGCTCCCCAAGTCCCCGGCTTAGCCAAAAAATAACCGGCACACGCTGCCTTGCAGAAACGACAGCGTCCCTCTTTGGTCAGATTCCAATCTCGCAATTGATACCAGTTACGAGCGATCAATTTCCCATGACAATTGTGGCAGTAAGTACTGCCACCTTCTATATCGTGGACATTTCCTGTGTAGACATAACGCACCCCATTGTTGATCGCGATGCGTCGTGCTCTGATTAAGGTTTCGGGAGGCGTCCGCGGGATATCCCGCATCTTGTAATCCGGGTGAAACGCCGTAAAATGCATCGGCACTTCTGGCCCAAGTTCTTGAGCCACCCACTCCGTCATCGCCTCTAGTTCTGCGGTCGAGTCATTTTGGCCTGGGATCAGCAGCGTCGTAATCTCCAGCCAGGTGTCTGTCTCATGCTTAATATATTGTAAGGTATCCATAACCGGCTGTAAGTTTCCGGCGCATAGGCGTTGGTAGAAATCGTTGCTAAAACCCTTAAGATCGACATTGGCCGCATCCATATGGGTGTAGAAATCAGACCGTGCTTCCGGATTAATATACCCCGCAGTTACGGCGACAGACTTGATACCTAGCTCCCGGCACGCTTGGGCCACATCCACCGCGTATTCTAGAAAGATGACTGGATCGTTGTAGGTAAAAGCCACGCTTTGGCAGCCCAGATCATGCGCCGCGCGGGCAATGGTTGCTGGCGAAGCAGAATCAGCCAGCGTATCGATCTCGCGCGACTTGCTGATATCCCAATTTTGACAAAAACGGCAGGAGAGATTGCAACCTGCTGTACCAAATGACAGCACCGCTGACCCTGGATAAAAGTGATTGAGTGGTTTCTTCTCAATGGGATCGATACAAAATCCGCTTGACCGGCCGTAAGTGGTTAGAACAATCTGTTGTTCTTGGCAGGCACGAACAAAACAGAGCCCACGCTGCCCTTCGTGTAATTTGCAGTTGCGTGGGCACAAATCGCACTGTATACGGCCGTCATCCAGCATATGCCAGTACTTGGTAGGAACGGTGTCCACAATTGAATCTATAACCATCAAATTCCGATTTCGGCGATCAAACGAACTCTTTTTCCATTATACTATAAAGCAGGCACCGATTTCCTCAGCCCGCGCGATAAGTGGGTATAGTTAAGGAGGTTATGATGGCAAAAATCCGCCAGCCGGCCGTAGCCGGTATGTTTTACCCCGCTGATTCTCGCGAATTGACACAAATGGTCGCCGGTTTCATGTCTGACGCCCATGCCGGAGGTACTCCAGTCAAGGCCCTCATCGCCCCCCACGCGGGATATATCTACTCCGGTCCGATCGCTGCCTCCGCATATGCCTATCTGTCGGAGTCTGCAGGGGCCATTGAACGGATTGTTCTGCTAGGGCCGGCACACAGAGTCCCAATTCGGGGCTTGGCCATCAGCAGCGCTGAATCGTTTAACACACCTTTGGGATCTGTGCTCGTCGACATCGAAGCCGTATCAAACATGCTTATCCTACCTCAAGTTGTGCTCTCTGATGAAGCACATGCCGCCGAACATAGTTTAGAAGTCCACCTTCCTTTCCTACAGACCATTTGCCCAGGTGTGCGAATTGTACCGCTGGCTGTCGGCCAAACGACCGCCGCTGAAGTCGAAGAAGTATTGGAAATACTCTGGGGTGGCCCGGAAACGGTGATTATCATCAGCTCCGACCTCAGTCATTTCTATGATTACGCCACTGCCCAAATCTTAGACGCTGCCACAGCCCAGGCCATAGAAGAACTGAATCCCGTTGGGTTCCGTCATGACAGTGCTTGTGGACAAGTTGCAATCCAAGGTTTGCTGCAATTAGCATGCAAAAAAGGCCTGCATGCCCAGACAGTTGATTTGCGCAGTTCGGGCGATACCGGTGGTTCCCACAGCCGGGTCGTAGGATACGGTGCTTTCATCTTCTCCTGAAGAAAGGCGCGGGTTATAGCGGGAGGTTTCACTCAGCAACAACCAATTCGCCGATCACCATCTTGTCATCCAGCGCCAGTCCCTCATCATTTACCACGGCGAGCCGCTGTAAAGTCGACAACAAATACCAGCCAATCTGCAGCCGGTATTCGCCTGGTGGCATGTCGCTATCTAACTGAACCTGATAAGGATCCTCGATGATCTCCCCGGCTTTCCAAGCGCTGGTCGGATACGTCCCCTGCACAGGCCAGGCATCAACCTGTCCTACGATCCTGTCCTGTTCATCCAGGACCTGGATGAATACCGTGTAATCTTCATCCATCGCTGACAAACTTTGCCATTGGACACTTAGCGGCAGCATCCTCCCGGGAACCAGGTCTTGCTTTTGGATATCAACTGCCAACAATGCGATCTTATCCGCATAATTCGTTGCCCCATTTGGCAAGCCAACCCCGCTGATATCGACTTCTCCCAGGACACAGCCGCTCGTCTTTTGCGCCAACCAACCACATATGCTTGCGGCCTGCTGATCTTGGCTGAGCAAAGCGTAACGACCGTTGGGCAAATCCGTATCCAATTCCACAGCCCATACAAAGGGTTCCTGACTGTTTTCAACGTTATCCGGCAGTTCAAGATCGCTGCTAATCGCCCCGTCAACTGCTTGCAAACTCAACTGCAAATCAGCAGCATTGCTGCCAAAACCGGTAAGAATAACGGTCAGTGGTTTTCCTGGGCGCACCTCAGCCGGAACATCAGCGCCACTTATCAGGACACGGCCGTTTTGTGCTCGTAAGGTTTTCGGTACCTCATATTCATCTGCGCGGGGCAGCTTAACGTCCTGTACACTCACCCAAGCTAATTCATCCGCCATCTGGAAAGCAGGACCAACGGCAACCTGTAGTTCCGCTGTCTCTTCTCCTTTCCCAGTTGGATACGGCAGAAGGTGGAAATCAGGCACAATCTCGCCTGCTTGCCACGCGTTTGTTGGATAGCTGTTGCCTGCGGGATGTTGTCCACTGGCGATGAATGGCTTTGTCGCGAAATCTTCTCCCGCCCATCGTAAATAGACCAAGAATGGTTCTGCAAGCTGTGAACCACTTTGCCAGTAAAGGGTGATTTCCGCTACATTGGGGTCAACTGCTGATTTTGCCCTCAGATCAAGCCCAGCCAGCGTCAGCGGACCAATGTCGATGTTCTTCTTCACTGCTTCAGAGGGCGTGTCAACCAATGATTCCTGGCTCACTTCAACTAACGGTCCCTGCGATCGCAGGTGATAGACTCCTTCTAATCCAGGCAAGAAACGAGCCAGGTACACCGTTTGTCCCGCATTGATACGCTGTTCTAGTTCTGAACGGTAAGCTGCTTCGTCCGGCAGCACCATGATATCCAAATCGGACCGTATGCCTTCCGTTTGCTGCAAATAATACAGGGGTACGATTTTCTCACTATCAGCCAAGATCGCCGCCCGATCCTTCAGCGGCATCGCCAGAACGCTCTCTCCCCAAGCCAGCAGTTCATGGTTATTTCTTTCTGACGTTACCGACCACGTTTCACTCAAACGAATCAATGATGGCAGGAGCAGGAAAATGATCAGCATGATGGCTGCAGGCGCTTGCAGGAACAGCCAGCCCTTTTGGGATGTTATCCTCTCCGAAGCTGCCAGGATGGCGACCAAGCCGGCAGCCCAAAAAACGGCCATGACCAGATGAGCGGGGATGATAAATACCGCCAGATCAGGTACGTAGTAATTCAAAGCATAAAAGATGTATCCGGCCAAAGTGACTAAAAGCACCAGCGCTGTACGCCAGTTTGAACGCAGAAGATACAACAGGCCGATTACGATCAATAGCAGATTAACCCAGCCCCAGTTTTGCAGCATCAGACGGCCGACTACTTGATAGCGCGTCATATCTGTCAGCCAGGCACCAAGCTGCAGCGCGCCCTGAAAACGACCACCTATCACCCATTGAACGAAGCGACCCAGCCCCATCGCCTCATCATTAAGCATAAACCAACGCAGCGGAAGATAAGCATAAACCATAAGCGGTAGGACAAAAGCCAATGCTGCCTTAAGAAGGAGGATGGCGTTCTCCTTGATTGTTTGCCGGCGCAGGCAGCGTCCAGAGGCCAACAATACAGACATAATCGCCGGAGGAAGCAAGAATAAGGTCGTTAGATGGTTGGTTAAGCCCAAACCAATAAGAAAAGCAAGAGCAATCACCGTTCTTTGCCAATTGAAACGAAATGGCCTTTTTATTAGATCATCCGTACAGTCAATCCCAACCGCACGTCTATCCAACATCAGGGTTACCAACCATAGAACGGTCGTCACAAATAAGGCATGCAGCGCATAAACCTCTGCCTCGACTGCCTGGCTCCACAATACGGGTGACAAACCCAAAACCACCACCGCCAGCACGGCCGGTAGGGGACGATTTATCAAACGCCTGATGGCGTCGTAGAGTAGGATCATCGCCAGCAGCGCAAAGACAGCAGAGGCTAGATTTACCCGCCAGGCCATGGATCCCATCGGAATGAAAGTGAAAAGCCGGCCCAGTAAAATATAGAGCGGATACCCGGTTGGATGAGCGATGCCTAGCTGTGGGATTACGACTTGAAATTCAAAGGTATCCGCACTTCCCACCGATTGTGGTATTGTGATTAAATAGATGGGCAGCAGCGCAGCTAGGATGAAACTCGCGCCCACCCAGCTCCAGGCTTTTTGGGGAACAACAGCCCGGGCGATGAAAAGAGCCGATAACCAAACGCTGGCCAAAAATATCAGATGGCTGCTTATCAGGTCAACAGCGGCATCTAGCAAGTAAGCCAGGTTAAGCAGCAGAGGCAAGAAAGCCCAGACGGGTAGTGACCTTTCGTTGGCCCGGTTTGCAGGTCTTTCTAGGCGCCGGTTGGTCCATCGCCAAGCGAACCAGCCGGTCGAAGCAGTTATCGCAGCCAGGAAAACAGCAGGAAATGGGCGGGCTAAACCCAGCATTGCTGGAAATGCCGCTTCATACAACAGGCGACTTAGCCCCAGGCCACCGCATAAGAACAGGGCAAACGCCAATAAGTTCCTGGCGTAACGGCCGTATGCATTCGATTCGTCCTTGATCATCAATTTGCAATTGTACCCGTCCTTAGGAAAAAACCCGGATCAGGCGGCATAAAGGTCGGGTTTCGTGCAGTGAATGTAGGAAATCTGGCGAAATGAGACAAAGCTCACTACAATCCTGCCCTGTGGAAGAGCACTGATTTCAAACTTGATATGAAAAACAACCAACCCCTTAAGCTTCAGATGCAAGAGCAATGCGTTTAATCAGAACGATTTTATCCTTGCTGGTCGATGCCGGCTTCGCCTGGAATCAGGACAAGGCTTCCCTCTATGCCGCGGCTATTGCTTACTACATGGTCTTCTCCATTGCCCCGCTCTTGGTGCTGATCATCGCCATCGCCGGTCGTTTTTTCGGCCAGGTGGCTGTTGAAGGAGAAATAGTGGCGCAAGTCGATGGCTTCATCGGCCCTGAAGCAGCCATCCTACTGCAGAGCCTTTTGACCAATGCCGTAAACAGCTCCTCAAGTTTTACGCTAATCAGCGTCGCGATACTCCTCTGGGCTGCCTCTGGGGTTTTTAGCCATCTCAAGCGCGCGCTGGATATTATCTACGGTGTGATTTCCACTCCGAAACCTGGCTTAATGGGTATCGTCCATATCATTCGCACGCGGGCTCTGACTTTCCTCATGGTTCTATTTATGGCCGTGCTGCTGCTGGCTGCCTTGGCTCTCAATACGGTAGCCGCCACCTTTGGCCACTGGCTTGTGCGGTATCTGCCCGACCTCGCAGCTCTCAACACCTACGTCACCCGCTTTATAACTCCCTTTATTATGTTCACGCTCTTCAGCATCCTGTTCAAGATGCTGCCTGAGGCGCGTGTGGCCTGGCGTGATGTTTGGCTCGGTTCCCTGGTAACCACACTGCTCTTCTTATTGGGTGTATACCTAATCGGCGCTTATCTATCATTAGCGGATGTTGGCTCGGTTTATGGCGCAGCAAGCTCTTTAATCATTGCTCTGGTCTGGATTTTTTATTCAACACAGATCATGATGTACGGCGCCGAGTTCATCAAAGTATATGCTAACCGCTACGGCACACGCATTGTCCCGCGTAGCACGGCCACATCGCTCGCCGAGCACTATAGCAATATTCAAGAGATTGACACGCCAGAAGAGGTAGATGAGCCAGAGCCAGAGGAAAGAGTTTACTTCGGTACACCGTTATATGAGACCACTGACCCTGTTCCGGCCAATCACCTGCACCGCAAGCAGTTCGCTGCCGGTCTGCTCGGGCTGGCCGCCGGGCTCTTTCTGGGATTCATCGGCCAAGTTCTAAATGACGACTAAATGATTCGCTACCACCTGGCCCGGCTTGTTTTTGGCTTCATTCAATATTTACTGTCGGATCTGCAGGTCATCGATCGCCACAAAATTCCGCCACAGGGACCTTACATCGTCACGGTAAACCACAATAGTGCCGCCGACACGCCGATCATGCTGCTGGCCTTCCCCGCCCAGAAATGGGTATTCTTCGCCGGTGAAAAATGGCAGGACCATTGGTTATGGGGGCCGCTGATGGATTGGCTGGGTGCCATTTATATTAATCGTGGGGAAGTTGATCGCGGCGCCATCCGCGAAGCAGCCAAAGCTATCGAAGCAGGAGCCGTATTTGGAACGGCACCCGAAGGAAAGCGCAGTAAAGTCGGTGCCATGCAGCCCGCCAAAGATGGAGCCGCCTATTTGGCCAGTCGTGGTCGGGTTCCGATTGTGCCAATTGGCATCGTCAACTCCGATGTCCTCTTTGCCAACGTCCGTAAAATGAAACGAACCAGGATCGAAGTGCGCATTGGCCAACCCTATATGCTGCCCGACTTGGGCAGACGCGCTCGCAGCCGTGATCTAAGTGCCTATACCCACTTAATCATGGTTAAAATCGCTTCCCTACTACCTGAGCGGTACTATGGCTATTACAAAGACAGCCCTGCCCTCCACGCCATTTTATCTGGCCAGGATCCTTGGCCATATTGTCAAGACGTCGACAGGTAGGGTTCATGTTTCGGCAGCCAAGCGTACGCTTATTCTTCGTGGACCGATTGGTCATCTTCATTGAGAAATATCCCCTCGTGGAGGTCTTTGTCACCTTTTTGTTGATGGCTATAGGCACAGAATTAATCGTACAAGGGCTGGGATTCGACGTGGAAGCGTTTTTCAACCTGCTGCTTATTCTGATCATCATCATTGCCGTCGGCATCCAGCGCCGTAAGCCAAACTCAGCAGAAAATGGGTAGAATAAGCCTTAGCTATGGTATAGATTGAGAGTGTATCGTTATTGGGGGTGTCATACCTGCGCGGGTAGGAATCCATGTCAAGTAAGTAGTCAATCCACATTCAGGTACAATTGACCTAGCAACCGTTTATTGGCTGCCGATATCAAACGGTTTCCGCCACGCGGGTCAACCAACCCGCTTCCAATTTTGCCAGCAGCCCAGCCAGTGAGCCGTATGCGGATGGTGCTGGCGTGCCGGGCAAAGTTTTGCCTGGCAGTTGGATCCAATATGTGGACAAACCCATCCTCACTGCAGGCTCAATATCTCGCTTCCAATCGTCCCCTACCATCAGGGCATCTTGGGGGGCGCAGTTCACCATCTCCAGTATCTCCCCATAGTATTCATCGTGCGGCTTTGTGGCATGCATGTTTTCGATGGTCGTAACCAGCGCGTAAGCGAATTCATCAACCGGTATACCTGCCCAACGCAGACGGGCCTCGACAGCCGAGCGCGGAAACATGGGATTTGTGGCGATGACCAATTTATAACCATCTCTGAAGCATGTCCGGATCAATTCGGCTGATGTCGAAATCTTGGAGGTCGCTCCTTGAAGCTGCTCAAAATCTACCCTGTAGAATTCTTCAAACAAAGGTTCGGCTTCAACCCGATCTATACCCGTCAGCTTCTTGATCTCCGTCCAGAACACCGCATTATTTGTCAGAAGCGGATCCTTGTTTGCCACCATAATCTGGCTGGCCTTCAATACCGCGGGGAGGAAGTTAGCAACGTGCAGATGTTCGTTGGCAAAACCGTCCAGCAAGGAAAAGTACTGAGGCAAGAATGTATCCATATCATTGCCCAGCAAAGTATCATCCAGATCAAAAAGTATCGTTTTTATCATTGATATCTCATCAGGCGATTATGTGCGGTTATTCTCTTGCCGGCTTTTGACCCCACCCCGTATCCTTTCAAGCTACCCGCCGCCAAAAAGTTCCTCAAGTCCCGGTCTTTCCTTGGCACACTCCGGGCAGCCCACATGGGGCTTGGCCACGTCAATTAAGTGGCGGCTGCAAAAGGCAGTGACCTTAATCTTGCGGTTCATTCCCAGCACCCCTTTCTTGACCGTTGCTTGCAGCACTAGATCAGGGCTATTGTTAGCCCGCAAAATATCAGGAACAGGGCATATCGAGCAGTCACTCGTTTTCCACTGCGCCGAATTTTGATTGTTCTCAATTAAACGGCATTCCTGCTCCGAACGGCCGCGGTGGAAATCCTGATAATAAAAGCGGCATTCCTGCCCTGCGGGATTTATCATTTACTACCTTTGAAACCCTTACTCGCCCAATATTGCGGCAATTCCGCACAGGAAGAGCCATCCTCGCGTATGTACCCTTTCATCGCAACCTGTTTCAAATTAAATAACAAAAAAGCGACGCCTTTTGGTGTCGCTTCTTCAGTACGCCCTGAGAGATTCGAACTCCCGACCTTCTGGTTCGTAGCCAGACGCTCTCATCCACTGAGCTAAGGGCGCAATTCTACTGATGACTCTGCAACAATAACTTAACAAACCAAGTCTGGCAAATCATTCTTACCAGGGAGGTTTCATGGCGGGGAGGAAGGGATTCGAACCCTTGAACGGCTTTAAGACCGTTAACCGCTTAGCAGGCGGCCCCAATCGTCCACTCTGGCACCTCCCCTCGCACTCGGTATTATCGAGATCACAATTGTTAATGTTGGCTTACAGTAGTTAAGCCATCGAGCGGAGGGAGAGGGATTCGAACCCCCGGTGAGCTTGCGCCCACTACGGTTTTCAAGACCGTCGCAATCGTCCACTCTGCCATCCCTCCATGCGATCAGAGGGGCTCAAAATTGAGCGTCAAAAAGTATAGCATGCGACTATTAGCATGTCAAAGCAATCGTATCACTCTTAATCAACTAAGATTATGGCATATCTGTAGATCATCCACTTCCAAGACCTGTTCGTTTTCCGTGGGCAAAACACCCCAACCAAAACGGCCGCGTCTGGTTGCAATCATGTATTGATTATCGATCCAACAGACAAATCCCAGTGGCCCTCTTGGGCTAGAAGGCGTTTCCAAAACCATTGTATCATCAATCAAGAAAGAACAGCCATCGCTCCTCCAAGACAACGTATAGCGCTGCCACGTCTCCACTGGTTCGGCAATAGGCGCATAGCTTATCTTTAGACGACGCCGGACCCCAGGCCATATTTGGCGCCGCAAACTGGAAAACTGATTAAGCAGTAGAATCACTGGTGCTGCGGGAATTAATGCCTTTGCCGCTGCCTCGCTTGCATCTATCGTTGCCGCAAACCAGCCCCGCCCGGGACCTTCCGAGGCCAAGGGAAGATCCGTGGGCTGCGAAGCAAAGAAGAACCATGTCGCCTGTGGCAACGCAGGCCAACGCATGGTTGGATCGCCAAAAGGAGCATTCCAGAAACCAAATCCAGCGGTTCCAATCAACTGATCGACTGCATGAGAAAACCGCGCCCGCAGCCGCATCGTCGTTCCCGGCAGCCAAGGATAATTGGGACGGCCATTTTCCTGCAAACCATAATCGTCGATCTGCGCGTCCCCATATCCTGAATGTGTGGGAGGCAGGATTAGGCGCCAATGTGGCTCTCTGCGAACCAATCCTCCATTCAACTGCAAATGTCTCAGGCGCATGTTTTAATTATCCAATTATTGGGTATAATTGCATCTCATTGGGAGAATCTTTATGGAAATAACCTGGTATGGTTTAAGCTGTTTTCGCATCACCGAACGCAAGCATGCTACCGTCGTCACCGATCCTTTTTCTAAAACCGTCGGCCTGCCCGAACTTAAGCTAAAAGGAGAAGTGGTTACCATCAGTCATGCGGCCAAAGGTCACAGCAATTATAGAGCGGTATCCTCCCGGCAGCATCTTGTCGATGGTCCTGGCGAATATGAGATTGGCGGCGTCTTTATCACAGGAATCGCCACTTTTGATGAGAGTGAAAGCTCCCGCAACGTCGTTTACGTGCTTAACTTTAATGGTTTGACCATCGCCCACCTCGGTGATATGCAGCAGGTCCCCACCCAGAAACAGATCGAAGCCTTGGAACAGGTTAACGTCTTGTTGCTGCCCGTCGGGGCCGGTTCCAGTCTTAACGCCGCCCAGGCCGCAGAACTGGTATCAATGTTAGAACCAAACATCGTCATTCCCATGCATTACAAAGTGCCGGGCATGAAACTGGAACTGGAAACAGTCGATAGATTCCTAAAAGAGATGGGCGTCACCGATGTTCGCGAGGAAAACTCCCTTAAACTGACGGCTAGCAGCCTGCCGGAAGAAACAGAAACTGTCATTTTGAAGCCAAAGGCATAAGAAAATGTCTGCAAAAATTATCATGCGTTGGGACATTCGCCCCGAAAAGGAATCAGAGTATTTTGAATTCCTTGTTCATGAATTCATTCCCGCCCTAAACCGGCTGGGAATTGAGGACATTCTCGTTTGGTATACCGCCTATGGGGATTGTGAACAAAAGCTGGCTGAAGGAACCGCCAAATCAGTCGATGCTATGAAATCCATACTCGACAGCGAAGAATGGGTCATTCTGATCGACAAGCTGCAAAATTATGTGGTTGATTTTGACCTGAAGGTTATTGAGGCTACCCGAGGTTTCCAGATTTAAGAGCCTCCCTGTGGAGAGTGTTCTCCGTTTTTGTCTTCAATAGGAATAGATAGATTTTCTATCCGGCCTAATCTTCCTTATTATCAGATTTGGCCGGTTTGTCTTTCTTGTCCGACTTGCTGTTATTCTTCTCTCTATCCGAATCGGAGGATGATTTCTCGGTTGTTTTGACTCTTCCCTTGCCATTGGTGCTGCGATTATCAGTGACGTAAAAACCACTACCCTTAAACACGATGCCCACATTGCCCACAACGCGACGCACTAGACCACCACATACTGGGCATTCCGTCAAATGATCTTCACTCATGCGTTGTCTCGCTTCAAACTCGTGACCGCATTCTTTGCATCGATATTGGTAGGTAGGCATCCTGTAAATCCTAAATTCCGGTATTTTTGACCGCTTCTCGCAGGCAATTGGTTATTGTAGCTATGCGCCGATCATTTGACAAACAGCAAGTGTATGTTACAAATTTTCTGTTAGTATTAGCTTAGCAAGCTATTCGAATACCATCAGATAGCATGAGCAAAGGAAGGTAAGATCATGTATCCCCGTGAGGCACAAGCTCGAATCAAGTCACGCATCTGGCAATCAATCGCCCAAAGCGAAATCGATATAAGTTCTCTGGATAAAGACACGCTGGAAGAATTGGTCGATCTCGTCACCTATGAGGCGCTTATTGAAATGGATGAGCAGTTGGGTGAAACCTGGACGGAAAACAACCCGCCTGAGATGAAATCAGCCATCGAAGAGGTCGGCGATGAAGACGAGCAGCTCCTTTGGGAAGGACGCCCCTTTTTGTCCATCTCTCTTTATTACCGCATCACCAATGAGCGTATTTACCTCTCTGAGGGCCTTTTTGGAAAAAGTCATCAAAGTATCGAGCTGGTTCGAGTCCAGGACATTGATTACAGCCAATCGTTTGGCGACCGGCTGCTCAATTTGGGAGACATTAAGATACGCAGCCACGATCCCAACAGTCCTTCATTTTCTCTGCAAAATGTCAAGGACCCCAAAGAGGTCTTCGATACCTTACGCCGCGCCGTCCGCGACGCGCGCAAGGATCAGAAGATGACTTTCCAAGAAGAAATGTAAGGGAACAATCAGGCCAGGGCCATGGCTCGCAGTCTGTTTTGATCCAACAGCCGGATTCGCTTACGGCCGATTTCGATTAGGCCCTGTGCTTTGAAATCATTGAGCGTCTGTGTAATCGTCTCACGATAGGTACCCAGCATTTCGCTTAGATCTTGGTGCGTAAATCCACGGATTTCATTCCCGCCCTCTTCTTGCGCCAGACGAAGCAGCAGATCGGCCAATCGTGTGGGGATGCTCTTGAAGGCGATATTTTCCAACCGTTCCTCAAGTTCGGAGACTCGGTCGCCCATGGTTTCAAAAAACCGATAGGCAACATCAGGTTTCTCACGCATAAGACGCTCTACATCGGCGCGGCTCATTACACAGAGAACACATTCGTCAACTGCCTCGGCAAAGGTATTGTGCATCCCTTGGCCAACGAGCGACATTTCACCAAAAATCGCACCAGGTCCCAAGGTTGAAACGACCAGCTTCTTGCCATTTGGCGCCAATCGATATATCTGCACATGCCCCTTTTTCAGCAAGAAAAGAACCTCGCCGCTGTCTTCAGGCATATAGAAAATCTTCCCTGGTGCACAGGTGGACATGGTGAGCTGGCGATCCATTTCCATCAATTCCGTTGGACTTAGATCGCGAAAAACCTGAATGCTCGATAGGTAATTCAGTTTCTGTACTTGCATCTATCAAATTTCCCCTTTGTAGTCTGGAGCATAGACGCAGCCATGGGTATGAATCTTACATCTGGGATAAATTAAGTGCGGTTTTGATGTGCTGTCGCAGTTCGTCTAGGTATGGATTTCCCAACGATATGATACGTCCATCCAAGACATAGGTTGGAACCGCAAACACCTCTTGAGGTCTATTTGGTTTTCCCAAATCAACCAGTTCAACCATTAACTGCGGGAATTGGGGCTCTATTTCGGCAACGATGCGGCGCGACTCGTCACAAGTCCAACAATCTTCTCTGACATATACCTGCAATTTGACCATGCAGCGCATGGTAGCACAGAGCGATCGTCCTCGACGTAACAGACGTTACACAAGCAGTGCTGAATCAGGGCAGAATCAATCCCACACGTGCTCCGCCAGAGGGGATATTTTCAGCCCAGATTCGTCCATCGTGCGCTTCAACAATGCCTTTAGCAATAGCCAATCCCAGACCGGCACCACCAGTGGCCCGGCTTCGTGCTTGTTCTCCCCGGTAGAACTGCTCGAATAGGCGCGGAATATCGGCTTCGTCAAATCCAGGACCATTGTCGTCGACATTGATCTGCACCCCTTCTGATGTGCGCCTGGCCGAAATCTGTATGGTTCCATCCTGTGGAGAATGACGAAGAGCATTGCTCAGAAGATTATCGAGCACGCGGCCGATTTTGGTTGCATTACAGCGCACAGGGTCCACATCACTGTCTATCGTAGCGTCCAAGACAATATTTTTCTGATCAGCCACGGGCTGGAATCGATTGAGGCTGTCAGAAAGCAAATCACCTAAAGATAGCGAGGACATCTCCAACCTCATTCCGCCGGCATCTAATTGTGCCAGCTCTAAAAGATCATCTATCAAGGTGTCCATAGACAGCACATCGGCGAGAACCCCGCGATAAAAACGATTGCGCGATTCCTCATCAGACACCACGCCATCATTCAAAGCCTCAACACGGACGCGGATACTGGTCAAAGGAGTCCGCAGATCGTGTGAAGCCCAGGCGATCAGGTCACGCCGCAGACGATCCAACTCCTCCCGTTGGGTCTCAACCTCTTCAAGTTGTTCCGCCATCTGGTTAAAAGCAAGCCCTACCTGGGCGACTTCATCTTGCCCGCTAATCGGCACCCTCGCGCCTAAGTCTCCTTCAGCTAATCGCTGCGCCGTCCCTGAGATTTGTCGCAAGCCTGTGGTAACACTTGCCGAAACAAAAACCCCAAAGGTGATGGCAATGATGGCAGCAAAGAGCAGCAATACACCGCCCAAAACAAGATCGTGCTGGCTGACAAACATCTGCTGCTGCAAAATACCAACATTAAACAGGGTAAGGAGAGCCGCCCAAGCATAAGTCATGCTCAGCGTCCACAAAAGGGAGGTCGAACGCGTCCATCCCCGCCGATATAAAATGTAGCCCAAACCAAGAGAGAGCAATGAGGTCAAGGCCAGGGTTGAGATCAA
The DNA here is from genome assembly GCA_963807975.1 of uncultured Chloroflexia bacterium. Lineage (GTDB taxonomy): Bacteria > Chloroflexota > Anaerolineae > Promineifilales > Promineifilaceae > JAACFF01. Next base: position 1,654,813 of record CAWEDV010000001.1, read on the forward strand.
CGCGCTCATTTCCGCTAGGGGTGGCTGCATCAAGGTCATGAAGAGCAGCGCCGTCACGGCTAGAGCCAGGATCAGACCAGTAACCAGAATCAGCCACGGTGCGCGCCGGTACCAGTTTAGATTCCGACTTTGCAGGTTGCTTTGTACCATGAGAACTCCATAATGCTCTATATATTTAATCGCGGTTAGGGACTAGAGAGTGGTTCCGTTTGGCTTCGGAGGCTCAAATTTATAGCCAACGCCCCAAACTGTAATTAACCAGGCTGGTTCGCTGGGGTTTGCTTCCAGCTTTTCCCGCAGACGGCGCATATGCACAGTTACTGTCCCCGGATCAAGGTATTCTGAATAACCCCAAACATCTTCCAGTAGCTGATCCCTTTTGAAGACATGACGTGGATGCCTGGCCAAGAACCAAAGTAGGTCAAATTCGGTTGCCGTGAGGCTCACCTCTTCTCCCCTGACAGTGACCAGGCGTGTTTGCGGGTTGATTATAATCTCACCGAAATCGATTGGTTTTTCGATTTGTGTTTCCTGAGATGCTCTTCGTGAGCGGCGCAAGACTGCTTTCACGCGGGAGACGAGCTCTGCCGGTGAAAAGGGTTTGGTCACATAATCATCGGCGCCCAGCTCAAGCCCATAGATGCGATCCACTTCCTGGCTCCGTGCTGTTAAGAGAATGACCGGTATATCTGACAATGGATCCGCCCGCAGCCGGCGCATGATTTCCAACCCATCAAGTTCCGGCAGCATAACATCTAAGACAAGGAGGGAAGGCAGTTTGTCTTGGACCGCTTCCAGCGCTTGACGACCGTCGCTGGCCACCCGCACCTGAAATCCTTCGCGCCGCAAGTATAAAGACACTACTTCGACCACCGATGCTTCATCATCGACGACCAAGATATCTCCCGTTACTTCATTTTCATGTGATAACTGCACCATTTTGAACCCTTCCATTTAAACATTGCTCGTGGCACGACATATTGCCATTCATCACCTACAGAGGCAGCTCAAACGGCTCGTTCGGCGCTCATAGTACTTATACAGGAGATTAGGCACAAACGTCTACTCCTTAAGAAAGCTGTAAGAGATAACTTCGTAACTGGTTAAGATTCGCGGCGAACTCGAACAAAAGGAACAGGATGCCATGCCTGAAAAGTTAACAGCCCCTAAATGATCAACATTGCATCGCCAAAAGAATAAAAGCGGTATTGCTCGTCAATTGCTGCATGGTACGCAGCCATCGTCTGCTCCAATCCGGCAAAAGCGGCAACGAGCATGATCAAGCTCGATTTGGGCAGGTGGAAATTGGTCAACATCACATCAACTGCGCGAAACTTGTATCCTGGGACGATGAATAAATCCGTGGCCTCTTCAAAGGCCGAAACCGGTTTCCAAGGGCAGAGGTTGCTCGTTTCCCCGGCGGCATCTCGCTGGCTGATCGTTTGTAGGGAACCCGATACACCTGCAGAGCGCAAGGCCCCCGTTTCCAAGGTGCGTACGGACGTCGTCCCCACAGCAATCAGTCTCCCCCCAGCCAGCTTTGTCTCATTGATTCGTCTGGCTGACTCTGGGGTCAATCTAGCCCACTCAGTATGTATCTGATGATCATACACTGCTTCAGCGGTCACCGGTTTGAAGGTATCAAGACCGATGTGCAGCGTGGTGGTCTCAAAATGAACGCCCCTGCCCCGCAATTCGAAAAGCAGGTCCCCTGTAAAATGAAGACCTGCCGTAGGAGCAGCCGCCGAACCCACCTGGCGCGAAAACACGGTTTGATAGCGTTCGGCATCTGGCAAAGATTTGTAAATATAGGGTGGCAGCGGCGTATGACCCAATTCAGACAGCGCTTCCGCAATAGATTGGTTAAATTGAATTTCACGCAAAGGACCTTCACGCATTCCAATCACGACTGCTGAAATGTTAGTTGGCTCTCCATCTGTGTTATCAAATTGAATCTGCACACCCTCGCGAACTCGTTTTCCGCCAACCATGGCCACCCAACGATCTTCCCCCAGCTCCCTCAGCAAAAGCACCTCAACACGCCCGGACGTAGCTTTTCGCCCATGGAGCCGTGCTGGAAAGACCCGGCTGTCGTTAGCCACCAGGATATCGCCCGCGTGCAGATAATCTGTCAAATCTGTGAACTGTCTATGCTCGATCTGGCCGGTTGCCCGGTGCAGTACGAGCAGGCGGGAAGCGTCACGCTGAGCCAATGGCTCCTGAGCGATGCGCTCAGTCGGTAAATGGTAATCAAAATCAGTTGTTTTCATGGACTAGCGACGGAAGATCCGCAGCAGCACATTTAGCAAAATTGTGGCTAGGATGCTGATCAGGATCATAGTTGTGAGGGGGATATATATATTTGAATTGTCCGTTTCGAAACGGAAGTCGCCCGGCAAATTACCCAACCAGGGGATATAACGGACCGCCAACAAGATAAGCAGTCCGATAAAGGCAATGGCCAAGCCAATGATGAGCAGCAAACGGCCGAAAGCAATCATCTGAGTTTTGTGACCAAGGCCAAAATAGAATTCGACATATTTCAACTAACTTCCACTGGGCGGATCGAAGAGACTTGGCTGCGCCGGAGGTAGTTCTCGCTTATGCTGCGGCAGCGGTATTCCTAAGTGCTCGTAGGCATGAGGCGTCGCCATCCGGCCCCGCGCTGTACGCTCTAAGAATCCCAACTGCAGCAAATAGGGCTCGACCACATCCATGATCGTATCCGACTCTTCGCTAATCGAGGCGCCGATTGTATCCAGACCCACCGGCCCACCACCAAATTTCTCCACAATGGCCGACAATACACGGCGATCGAGGTCATCAAGGCCTAATTCATCAATCTCCAATAGGTCTAGGGCGGCAACGGCGATATCTTGGGTGATCCGCCCTTCGGCCCGCACTTGGGCATAATCGCGCACACGGCGTAGAAGGCGCAGCCCAACTCGCGGAGTGCCGCGTGACCGGCGTGCGATTTCTTCCGCCCCTTGGGGTTCGATTGGAACCTCGATAATTCGCGAACCGCGGATCACAATCGTTTCGATCGCCACTTGGGAATAGAAATCCATGCGATAAGCAGCGCCGAAGCGTGCTCGCAGCGGAGCGGTCAAAAGAGCGAGTCGGGTAGTCGCTCCAATAACTGTAAAACGGGGCAGCTTCAAACGAACATTCTTAGCCCCCGGCCCCTTCCCGACTATGATATCAAGCACGAAGTCTTCCATTGCCGGATAAAGGATTTCTTCGACCGCTCGACCCAGGCGGTGAACTTCGTCGATAAAAAGGATGTCTCCAGCACGCAGATTGGTCAATATGGCCGCCAGGTCACCTGCCCGCTCAATGGCTGGTCCAGCGGTATTACGAATATTGACATTCATCTCATTAGCCACGATTTGGGCTAGTGTCGTCTTGCCCAAACCGGGCGGTCCATGGAAAAGAACGTGGTCCAAAGGTTCCTGACGACCACGTGCGGCTTCTATCAAAATGGTGAGATTGGCTTTGAGACGCTCCTGCCCCGTAAACTCGGCTAAATACTGCGGCCTTAGTAGACCATCCAGCTTCTTGTCTCCAGTCTTGGCTTGGGGAGATATCTGACGCTCCGGCGTACGCTTTTCGTCCATTTTCTGTCTATTGCTACCTGCCTTATTCCGTGAGATTATACAATCAATATGTGGTATTGCGAACTCGCAAGGGTGAGGCTGGCAAACAGGCCGCCCTCGGGTACAATCCCCCACGGAGATGATGATCATCTTGAATTGGTTCAGTCGACAGTACATGGAGAAGAGGAATGGTTTTTGAATCAAAACACCCCTTGGTCAAGCATAAATTAACCCTATTGCGCAATAACAAGACTGAGCCAAAAAAGTTTCGGGAACTTGTGCGCGAATTGGCCATGCTGCTTTGCTATGAAGCCACGGCCGATTTGGGTCTCAAGGCAATCGCTGTTGATACGCCTATGGGCAAAGCGAACGGTAGTGAACTGGTGGACACCATCGGCTTGATCCCTATCCTCCGTGCAGGTTTGGGCATGGTTGAAGGGATTTGGGAGATGATGCCGGGCGCTGAAGTGTGGCATATTGGATTGTACCGGGATGAACGTACCTTAAAGCCCGTCTCCTACTATAATAAATTACCTACCAGCCCCACCGTTGAAGTCTGCCTTGTCCTCGACCCAATGCTTGCCACAGGGGGATCGGCCGTGGCCACTATTGACATACTAAAGAACTGGGGCGCGCAGCGCATTAAGTTTGTCGGTCTCCTGGCTGCTCCGGAAGGTATCGACACCCTGCAATCTGCACACCCGGACGTACCTATCCACCTGGCGCAGATCGATGAACGTCTCAATGAAATCGGCTACATCGTGCCTGGTCTGGGCGATGCTGGGGACCGGCAGTTTGGAACTGCGTAAGAATCTGTTCAGCCATCTTGCGATCAATATAGCTGTGTCCATGCTGCCTGGCCGCGGTCTTCAGGTCGCTACAACTTTTCTCGGCATATGCCTTTCTTGATTGTTTTTTCTGCTGCGCTGGTAGCTGCCCTCGTCTTGACCCCCCTCGTAAAGCGGGCCGCGCTCCAATGGGGAATATTGGCCGCACCCGGCGGGCGGCGCAAACATGCTCAACCTATTCCCAAGCTCGGTGGCCTCGCTGTTTTCGGCGGCTGGGTGCTCGGTGTCATACTCATCTATTGGCTGCTGCCCCCTTTAGAGCCAAATGACCAACTGCGTCTGCGGGGTTTGATAATCGGCAGCCTGGTCATGGTCGGCGGAGGTCTGTTGGATGATTGGCGAGAGTTGAAACCGTGGGCCCAGTTCTCAATTCAGTTTGTTGGCGCGGGCATCGCTATGAGCCACCTCATCTTCATCGAAGTTTTCACAAGCCCGGTAGGCGCTGCGTCATTCTGGACCTCCCCCCCATTTTCGTGGTTTCTGACCCTTGAAGGGGATTTGGTCTGGATCTGGCGTCCTCTTGCCTTACTGTTCACCGTATTTTGGGTTGTGGGCATGATCAATGCCATCAATTGGCTTGATGGGCTGGACGGCTTAGCTGCCGGAGTATGTACCATCGCCGCCCTGCTTTTTGCCTGGCACAGTTATCGTCTCGGTCAAACCTCCGTTGCGCTCTTCCCCTTGGCCCTGGCCGGGGCCTTGCTCGGTTTCCTGCCATTTAACTTTGCACCGGCACGAATTTTCCTGGGCACCATCGGTGCCTATTTCTTGGGCTACCAGATTGCCACCTTGTCCATCCTATCCCCGGCCAAACTCTCTACGGCCCTACTCGTTCTAGCCGTGCCCATCCTAGATGTTGCCTGGCAAATAATCGACCGCATCCGGCGCGGGCAAAATCCTCTTCAGGGGGATAGAGGCCACTTGCATTTTCGGTTGTCCGATGGAGGGCTGCCCACGCGGACCATTGTCGTTGGTTACTATGTCGTCGCCTTGGCCTTTGGACTTGTAGCCATTGTAGCTCCGTCCGGTCTATTCAAGCTTGTGCTTTGGGCCTTACTTGGTGTGGCCGTTATTGCCCTGCTGATCTGGCTGAGCAGAAGACCCGCAGCACAGTAAGCGAATATTGCCTACTCCTTGCTTTATGTAACGTATTAGTTTATGATTTGAATACATTATGGAAAGTTGGGCGTTAAGGATTGGTGATGCACGCAGCCAAAATCGAGCAATGGGCCAGGTGGGAAGAGCTTTTCGCTCGCTTCTTGGAACAGGAAACTGATTCCGATGCCGCGCATGATGCGGCCCACATTGCACGCGTTGTTGCTAATGCCCGTAGGCTAGCTATTGCAGAAAATGCGCAGTTAGAGATAGTGATTCCCGCGTCCTGGTTACACGATTGTGTTACCGTTACTAAGAATTCAAATGAACGCCCGCAAGCCTCCCGCCTGGCTGCTGAAAAGGCAGGAGCTTTCCTGAGAGAGAGTGGCTATCCGTCTAGTTTCATAGCCGGCATCAAACATGCCATTGCTGCCCACAGCTTTTCGGCCCAAATTACGCCGGAGACCTTGGAAGCGCAGGTGGTTCAAGATGCAGACCGTCTTGATGCAATCGGGGCCATTGGTATCGCCCGTTGTTTCACGGTCGGCGGTGCTTTGAGCACACGTCTCTACGATCCACTCGATCCGTTTGCTGAATCGCGTCAGTTTAACGATAGGCTCAACGTCATCGACCACTTCTACATCAAGTTGCTGACCTTGGCGGATACGATGACCACCGATGCCGGCAAAGAAGAAGCAACTAGGCGCACTGCTTTCATCTACCAATACCTTGATCAGCTGCGCAGAGAAATTGGAGCGTAAATCCTTTAGATTTCGATCCAGCAACCGGTTTATGAAAGAGTCATAGTGCGGGTGGCGGATTTTACCGCTTGTTTGCGGCATTGACTGTTATAGTAGAGTAACCTTGAGGGTAGATCGTCACTTTTCACCCTTATTAATGTTATAATGTTAAGGGTTATCTATCTGGGACTGAATTTGGTTAAAAAGTCACGCAGAATTCGTACGAAATTGTGGATATTAGTTGACCGACCATATACCATCAATGGTGAGAGAGGTTGAACATGGCACCAAGTCCTATCCGGGCAAAGAACATCATGGCTCTCGTACCAGCCTACAACGAGGAAGGGGCGGTTGCTCATGTCATAGTTGGCATTCAGCGGATACTGCCGCAGGCGGATATCGTTGTTATCGATGACTGTTCGACTGACAATACCATGCATGTTGCTCGGGCAGCAGGTGCAACGGTGGTTACATTACCCTGTAACCTGGGTATAGGCGGCGCAGTACAGACCGGGTTCAAATTCGCACGTGAACAAAATTACGATGTCGTGGTTCGGCTGGACGGTGATGGACAGCATGATCCCGATGAAATCCCGTCATTGTTTTCGGCCTTGAGTTCGGGAAAAGCTGACGCTGTTTTCGGTTCCCGTTTTGTCGGCAAAGAAAGTACAATGAAAATTCCGCTAAGCAGGCGCCTGGGCATAAAAACCTTCGCCTTCTTAGTGACAGCATTAACCCGGCAGCGAGCCACGGACACGACCTCTGGATTTATGTGTCTAAATCGGTATGCAGTTGGCATACTGGCCGACTATTTGCCACAGGATTACCCTGAAGTTGAAGGGCGGATCCTTTTATACAAAGCAGGACTAAAAAGTTTGGAACTCCCGGTATTAATGCATTCACGTATCGCCGGTATGAGTTCCATCAACAGTTGGCGGTCCATCTATTATGCATTCAAAGTTACGGTGGCCGCACTGATCGGTTCCATGAAAGAAATCCCCACCGTTCAGAAGGAGCTAGAGTATGACAGCCATTCCCATAATACAGCGTCTCGTCGCTATCCTGGTCAGTCTTATTCTGTTGCTGGTGACCATTCAACTGATACGGAAGCACAAACTACGTGAAGAGTATGCCTTACTGTGGCTTCTGGCCACAGTTGCTATTCTAATTCTGTCCATCTTTGGCAACATTGTCGGGTCACTCGCCAGATTTTTTAATATCGCCTACTCACCCACGTTGCCCTTGGTGGCCGGCTTAATATTTGCTCTTGCCGTTTTGCTTTCCTTGAGTGTTGCCTTATCAAACCAGGCCAATCAAAATCGTGACCTGGCCCAAGAAATGGCGCTCATGGAATTCCGCCTGCGCGAACTGGAACAATCGCAGAATCCAGAAGATGTAGATCATTCCAAGAAGAAGGAGTGATCGGTGGGAACAGACAGCAATTAGCTTGAATTGCGAATAACGCACTGTGAACAAGATGATAAAAAAAACTGGTAAAGTCGTGGTCGTCGGCCTAGATGGGGCGACTTTTGATTTGATTAAACCTTGGGCTAAAGAAGGTCATTTGCCGATTCTACAGCGCATCATGCGTGACGGAGCACATGGCTCGCTCGAAAGCATCGTGCCACCTATGACTGCTCCGGCCTGGACCTCTTTCGCTACAGGTGTTAACCCCGGCAAACATAGGCTTTACGACTGGATCGCTCGTGAACCGGACAGTTATCGCTTTACACCGGTCACTGCGCTAGATGGCACAGCGCCCACCTTATATGGCATGCTTAGCGAACAAGGCCGCCGCGTTGTTGCGCTCAACGTGCCCATGACGTACCCCCCAGTCCCAGTCAATGGCGTCATGGTTTCAGGCATGCCGACACCCAGCACCGATATCACCTTCACTTATCCTGAGACCGTCTACCAAGACATTCTAAATGCGGTCGGTGACTACATCTTATATCCCGATCCAGGCCAGGCATACTCTGATTCTGGAATCGACTCTTTCTTAGAGCGACTGTACCGCAGTGCCGACCTGCGCATGCAGGCATTTGCTTATTTGCGCGAACGAGAAAACCCTGATTTTGCCATGATGGTATTCAATGGTACGGATACTATCAGTCATGCCATGTGGAAGTTCATGGATCAATCGCACCCACTACATGACCCGAGTAAATTCGAAAAGTATGGCACCGCCATTCGCGACTACTACAAGCATGTTGATGGTTTACTGGCCAATGTTGTGAATAGTCTCGACGACGACAGCACCCTGATCATCATGTCTGATCATGGTTTTGGCCCCTTCCATAAGTTTATTCATGTCAACAACTGGTTAATAAAACAAGGATTTATGAGCATCAAGCGTGACATCCGTTCCCGCTTTAAGAAGGCAACTTTCAATATGGGGTTCTCGCCCATGAATGTTTACAACACCTTGATGCAAATGGGTCTGGGCAAGCTCAAACGAGAAGTTGTCCGTGGTCAAGGTCAGGGATTATTAAAAACCTTGTTCTTGTCCTTTGCCGATGTGGATTGGAGCAGCTCTGTAGCTTATTCCTTGGGCAATGTAGGTCAAATCTATCTTAATGTCGCCGGCAGGGAACCTCAAGGAACCGTTCAACCGGGCATAGAGTATGAACAGGTACGCGAGCAGATCATTGACAAGCTGGCAGAACTCAGAGATCCGCAGACGGGTGAATTGGTGGTCGAGTCCATTTATAGAAGGGAAGAGATTTATCACGGTGAGCAGCTTGAAAAAGCGGCCGATATCGTCTTTATTCCCACCCGTCTAGAGTATTTTGGCTTCGGGGAATATGAATTTGGCAGTCACCAGATTATCGAGTCTATGCGCCGTGGCATATCCGGCACGCACCGTATGAATGGTGTATTTCTCGCTTATGGTTCCTCTATCGAGGCTGGCGTTGAGATTACCGGCAAATCACTAATTGATCTGGCCCCTACGATAATGCACCTGATGAGCCTGCCAGTTCCAGAGAGAATGGATGGCAAAGTAATAGAAGAAGCCATCGCATCCGATTATGTACCGGTTCCCATGACCGAAGTCTCCGGCTGGTCATCCTCCGATAACGGTCGCGGAGATGGGCTTTCAGAAGAGCAAAAGAAAATCGTTGCCGAGCGCTTACGCGGCCTCGGCTATGTTGGATAGCAATTTGATTGTGGATTCGATGACAGAAAAAATGCGACAGCTAAACGCTTTCACAGTTGACCTGGAAGATTGGTTTCAAGGTCTGACCAGCACCAATCCGCTGGTTGACCAATGGCCGATCTTTGAAAGCAGGGTCGATGAAATCACGCGGCACTTGCTTACAATATTGCGCGAGTCAAATGTACATGCCACTTTCTTCGTTCTCGGTTACGTGGCCGATGTCCACCCCACCCTCATTGAGGCGATTGCCCAGGATGGGCATGAAATTGGCGTCCATGGATATTATCATCGCTTTGTGTCAAAAATGGACGCCAACCAATTTACCCAGGAAATAGATAAGACCCTAGCCGCTCTGGAACGCATCATTGGCACGAAACCCATTGGCCACCGAGCCCCCTACTTCTCTTTGAATGGTAGCACGCCCTGGGCCTTTCAAGTGCTTGAATCGCGGGGATTCACTTATGACAGCAGTGTGTTTCCTACCAAGAACATGTTGTATGGCTATCCTGAAGCTCCACGCTTTCCTTATCAAGTGCCTGGTCATGAGATTGTTGAATTTCCAGCTACGACTTTGACGTTTGCAGGCAAGAAATGGCCCATAGCCGGCGGTTTTTATAATCGAGCACTTCCTTATGCCGTGGTTAAGCATGGAATTCGTCAGGTGAACGATCTAGGACAACCGGCAATCATATATATTCATCCCTGGGAGCTGGACACGGGACAGACTTATAATCAAGTCACCTTACGAGAACGTGTTACCCATTATCACGGCCGTCGCGGTCTTGAGAAGAAAATCAGGCGGCTATTGGCTGATTTCCGATTTGGACCGTTGCAAGATTTGCTAACGGAAATGGCGCATTCTCCTGAACAAGCAGATTCATCGGTGCTGGCAATATGACCATAGATGTAGACAGCCTCGTTCAGAAACCCATTGTCGTCGATGTCCTTGAGGCAGAAGGGGATGAGTGGGATACATACGTTCAGGCTGCACCTGATGGTTTACCACTGCATCTTTCCGGCTGGAAAGATGTCATGCACAATACATACGGCTACGAGACGCGCTATTTGCTTGCCCGATCTGGACAAGAAATTGTTGGTGTTATGCCTCTATTCATCGTGCCCAGCCGCCTGACTGGAAAACGAGCCATGACCATGCCTGGTGGCCTATGCGTTGATCATGGGCAGGCTGCGACTGCTTTGATAGACTCTGGCAAGCAGGTCTCGTCTTCGGGTGCAGATCGGCTGCTCATTCAGGATTCGCGACAGCTTTGGCCAGGCAAGTGGAATACAGAAAGCCAGCATGTCTACTGGCTGATCGAGCTTGGCAGTTCCGAAGAAGACTTGTGGAAACGGCTTGATGGCAACATCCGTAGGCAGGTACGCAAAGCCAAACGCAACGAACTGGAAGCCATAGTCGGGCAGGACGAGCAGCTCATCGAACCATTTTATGAGATGTTCAGTCAGTTCACGCACCAGGCCGGCACCCCAGTATTCGGTAAGTCTTTCCTACAGAATGTAGTCCGTACCTTTCCCAAGGGCTACAACATTGCCCTGATCCTTCATGAGGATCAACCCGTTGCCGGATATTTCCAATTGGAGATGGGTGACACCGTCTATGGCATGTGGGGAGCAGCTCTACCCTCAGCCTTAAAGCTGCGTCCCGCCTATTTAGCCATCTGGGAGATTATGCGCGACGCCGTAAACCGGGGCTTCACCTCCCTGGACATGGGCCGCAGTCCCGCCGGCACCAACGCGTCAAAGTTTAAGGGACAATGGGGTGGAATTTCTAGCCCCATTTATCAATCAGTAGTCATGAGTAATGAGCAAGAACGCTCCGAAAGTTTATCAGGCCAGGTACAATCAGATAATCGGCTGCAGCTATTTATGCAGATATGGTCCCGATTACCTTTGTCAGTTACGCGGTATCTAGGCCCCAAACTTCGTTGGCATATACCATTTGCTTGAGTTGTAAACATGCAGAGATTTCGAAGATTGCTTTCACCACATTATCTACTAGTCGCCGGGCTGGTCGCCATTTGGTTAATGGCCTTAGCAGCGGTACCTGCACTCCTGCCCGTGCATCTTGCCAGTTGGCTGGCTTTCATCGCCTTGCTCATCGTTCCAGGCTACCTCCTGGGCGATATCATTACATGGAAGCTTGACTTAGATATCGTGGAACGTCTGGCGCTGGCCCTGCCACTCGGCGTCGCCGTTCTTGCTGTACCTGGAATCATCTCCTTGGTCCTTCATCTAGATATTCACCAGCTAGCCTTTGGCTGGGCCATTGCCAGCGGCATGGTCATTGTTGGGTGGCTGTTCAACGAGGCCATTATTTATCGCGAACGGACCCACGTCAACAACCCATGGAAAATAGATGAAATCTTGCTGGCAGGGATCTTATTCATTGCTTTTGTTGCCCTAATGCCTACCTTAAATCTGTACAAGATTGACGGTGATGCGTTTGCCGTCAATTCCTTCTCAGCCGACGCCATCGCTGGTTTGCCGCTTAATGAAAAAGAGCCCATCTTTGGTACGGACCTTGGACCCGGCGTACGGATGGTCTTTAACCAATCGCTGTCTTTGAATTACTTATGGTCCTATTTCTCGGTAATTGATGCCAATTCATTGATTGCCACGGCCTCAAAGGCAATGTTGGCCTTATGGGCGATATTCGCCTCATATACCTTGGGCAAGGCTGCTGGGAACGGCAGTCGCCGCTTTGGTCTACTTACAGCAAGCATTCAACTCATCATTTATGCCGCAGCCCCATTCGTTCGCGGAGATAATGTGAGCCTTTTCTTTTTCGAACGCATCAATGCGGACAAGTTTATGGTTCCAGTAACCATGCTGCCTGTAATTTTCGCCTTCGCCATCACCTTTATTCGCGCTGGTGGATGGCGTATATGGCTTGCAGCAGCCATCGCCACCTTGGCCGTCTCCACCATTCATCCCTTGATCGCAGCCATGTTAGCCCTGGCGATCGGCGCTTTCGGCGCGCTGCATCTATTGATGAACTTCCGTCAAAAACAGTCCTGGCTGCGAGTCACTGCGCTATATGGATTGATTGTCATTGTCATGTTCCTGCCATTGGTGCAGTTGGTTCTCTCTCAAGGGGAAGCACCTTTAGCAAGCTCTTACCCTACTTCATTCGAGGGCTGGGACGTCGGTGCAAAACAGGTACCTGTTTTGCCCTTCGTTCATACTGAGAGTCTGGACTATTTTGGGCAGCTTCCTGATATCGAAGAAATGGAAGCAGGTGATGTTTTCGAAAACACCAATCCTTTTCTCACCTGGCGCTTTGCCTTGAATATGGACAGGCGGCGTTTGATTCTCTTTGATCGCGACAATTACATTTCCGATCCAAGTCTGATCATGGAGCCACCCTATTTTCTGGCACTACTGCTCTTGCCCATGTTCATATTCCTGCTGCGGCGAGACGTTTCTGCTCAATTTGTAGTCGGGGTCAGCGGCGGCATTCTGGTGGTAATGTTCAGCCCGATTATTACGCCACTCATCGGCTCTTTTGTGATGCCCTGGATCTTGTGGCGCTTTGTGTGGATATTGCCTTACGCTCTCATTTTTGCCATGGCCGCAAACATGATCATGAAGGCAGCGATTCGCATTGTGGGCAAGCTGCAGGAAGCTACCGGCGTTGGCAATTCTGAAACTACAGCAACGATATTGACCCAATATGCCACCCTATTGTTTGTGCTCGCCGCTGTGCTGGTTTTCAGTCCCGGGATTATTCGTAATATCAACAACCTCAATGGTCGTATTGCCTTCGCCTATTCATATCCAACTCCTCAAGGTATTTTCCGGCGATTAAACGCTGAACTGGCCAAGAATGGACCGGCTGTTGTTCTTGCCGAGCAAGATTTGAGCGTTACCATACCTGCCTATGTGGCCAATGCACATGTCCTGGCCCATCGTATGCCAACTACCAGCGAAGTATTCCCTGCTGATCTACAAGATGTAGCCCTACAGAGGCTTATCGATCAAAACAGATTCTTTAATTCTCCATATCTGGAAGAATCTTCCATTGATACCATCGTGAACCACAATGTGAAATACATCATTGTGGCCAGTGGAAGCGATCTTGATTTGCAGATGCGTATGTCGCCATCCTGGTTATCCTGGCTGGAAGACAATGATGGATTCTCTCTCTATGCCGTTGTCGACACACCAGTGATCTCGGAAGCTGTTCAGGGCAACACAGGCCTTGCTAATCGCCGTTGGCTTGAGGCAAAAGAACATTTTACAAAGGCCCTTGAAAAGAATAATGATGATCTACTGGCCCAAATGGGACAGATTGAAATCGCACAGCGCGAGGGCCAATTTGACATCGCCTTGGAAATGCTGGAACAATCAATCGCGCAAATCGATGCACCTATATTGCACTATAAAGTCGGTCAGCTTTATGCTAAACAAGGACGTATTGAGGAAAGCGTCGCTGAGTTCGATAACGCCCAAACTGCTGCTCCCAGCGTAGGCCGTTTCCATGTCGCCTTAGGTGACGCTTGTTTGAGTGATGGCCTGGACAGTTGCGCTACGGAGCAATACCGTGCGGCGTTGGACTTGGAACAATGGCCAGATGAAGCTTCACGCCTCGTTGCTGAAGCCGATTTGTGGCGCCATAGGGGATTCACGGAACGAGCACGACCCCTCTATGAAGAGGCGGCAAGGCTGCAGACGAATGAGTACAATCTGTTCGTTCTCATCAGCGTTTATCGTGAATTAGAAATGTTTGAAGAAGCGATGCAGCTCGTGCGATCGATGCGCATTCTCTATCCGCTTTCTGCAGAAGTTATCTCAATTCAAGCAGATCTCGCCGCAGCACAAGGAGATTATGACTCAGCCATTAGTCTGCTCCGCCATGCGGTTTGGCTTCAAGAATTACAGGTACAAGAAACAACCAGAACTCATCTCGCGCTAGCCCAAGTATTTTTGACTGCTGGAAGGTTGGAAGAAGCGGGCAATGAAATTGCCTACGCAGTAAGCCAGAATCCCTATTCGGCTGTCGGCCATACGCTGCGCGGCGATTTCTTCCGGGCCAGGGAAGACCAAGAAGCTGCTATTCGTGCTTACCAGCGTGCCTTTGAGCTCGATCCAACATTGATCGGTGTCTACATGGCTCTCAGTGAGGAGCTGCGTCAAAACGGAGGCAGCCCGCGTGATGTGATGGTCCTGCTGCAGATCGCCCTCAGCGAGGACTCTGATGAATCCACTCTATTATTGGCGCTCGGTGATCAGTGGCAGCGTCTGGGAGATTCAGAAGCAGCTATCGACGCGTATCACACAGCTGCCGAGCAGCTTGCCCCTTACGGCCGCTCGAGTCGTTCCCGGCCTTTGGCATCAGCCGACAGCCAGGCCTTTGCCCTATCGCGAATAGCCGGCACGTTTGAGGATCTGGGCCAAACACAAGCAGCCATGAACTACTATCACTCAGCCGTTGCTGCCGCACCTGGTGCGGCTTGGCCGCAGCTGCTACTGGGTGATGTCCTAAGAAGACAAAATGAGGTCGAAGGCGCGATTGCCGCTTATGAGAACGCATTATCACTGGATAGTGACCTGGCAGAAGCATATATAAGGTTGGCTGACCTGTACTCGGCTGGCGGAGAATTGGAACGCTCTCAATCCTTGTACCAACGCGCTCTTGATTTGACGAATCCTGCCCTGGCTCAAGCAAAACCCTCAAACACACCAGTGAGTTTACCTCCTGATAATTCAGTCCTTGATGCTGTATTTGCTTCAGATGAGTCTCTCTTCCCAATGGTGAATACCCGTTCGTTGTTGGCCAAGGCCAACAGTCCGCTATTTGCCGGTGACGAATTGATCAGCGTTATGAACTCCAATGACATCTTTGCTCTGGCTCAGATTTACCAGGGTCGTAAGCAGGGAGACCAAGCCCTGCAATTGTATCTACAGCGCCTGGAAGAAGGGCGCAAGGGTGGCGAAGCCTCGGCTATCTTGGCCCGTTATCACAAAGAAATTGGAGACCTCTATTTGGTTCGCTATCAAATAGACGAAGCTATCCTGGCCTACAATGAATCCATTCGACTTGACAGCTGGTCCCCGGCTGCCCGGCTGGGTCTGGCAGAAGCACTGATGCTGAAAGAAAGGCCTAACGAAGCAGTCGAGCAATTAGAAACGGCCGTAAGTTTATCGCCGGGTGCCGTGGAAGCGCAGATCGCTCTGGCCAATACCCTCGATGAATTAGGTAGATCGACAGAAGCGATGACCATCTATGTGAATACGGCTGGGAACCATCCCGGCAATGGGCAGGCGACCTTAGCCTTGGCCCGCGCCTGGCAGTCACGCAATCGCTCTGACAGGGCCGAAGAAAGCTTCCGCGATACCATGGAGAAAAATCCAGGGTCTGCCGATGCCTACGTTGGTCTGGCAGAAATACACATGGATGCCAACGATTTTGATGAAGCGGAAAATCTGTTATTAAAAGCCAAAGGCATAGACTACAACAACGTCAGCAGTTATATTCGTATGGGAGAGCTGGATTATCGTCGCGGCAACTCTGACGAAGCTTTGGCCTGGTATCAGCATGCGGCAACGCTGCCCGCAGCCGACCAAACATTAAATTTGACGCTCATCGATTCGCTGATTCGCTTTGGCGATTATATAACAGCACTTAGCTATACCGATAATGCCTTATCGCAGCGACCCACGGACAGCGAATTGCTCATGCGTCGCGGTCGCATTGAGCGCATATATGGGCAATACGGTGAGTCCTTGGGTTCCTTCAGCGTAGCTCAGGCACAGGATCCGGAAAACACCCTTATCTACGTGGAATTGGCCAATCTTTACACTGCTCAGGGGCGTCCTGATGGCGCCCTGTCCGCCTACGAACAGGCCATTCTTCTGGAACCTGCGGAAACCACACACTATGTCGCTGCCAGCCAAATTATGGTTACTCAGAATCAGCCGCAGCGGGCACAGGAACTGCTGCTTGAAGGTATTTCGAAAGTATCAGATCCGGTTACTCTCTACAGTACACTCGCTACAGTTCAGCTTCAACAAGGCCACCCCGAAAGAGCGTTGGAATCGTTGAATTACGGTCTCGACGAATTGGGTGAAAGCACGGGAATGTTCCTGGCCATGGGCGATTATTTCGTCAACCGTGGTAATTTTGACCAGGTGAAAGAACAATTTGACCGGGCGTTGGAGTCCCAGCCCGATGTTGCCGACGTACATGCTGCGTTGGGCGATCTTTACATATTGATGGAAGAACCGGAAGAGGCCATCGACCAATACCGTCAGGCTATCACCATCGATCCGGCAACCCCAGGCTACTATCTGGCCCTTGGAGATGCTTTCCAGGCTGTGGGCAACCGTTCTCAAGCTATAGAAGCATATCGCCAAGCTTTGGTCGCTGCTCCCACTCTTGTCGACAGCTATTTGGATTTGGCCAATATCTATCAAGCCCTAGGGAATTGGACCGATGCATCCAAGATACTGGACGAAGGCTTGGCAGTCGCCCCAGCTTCTGGAGAGCTTTTGATCCAATACGCCACACTAGAGCTGGCCAGGGGAAATAAGAAAGAAGCGCTCGACTTGCTTGAGAAAGCAGCCGATAAGGCTCCAGCGGCGGCAACTTATATTAGGAGAGCAGAAATTTTCGACAAAATGGGGATGACGGACGAAGCGAAGTTGGACTTGGAAAAAGCCTTGGCCATTGAACCAGCCACTGTTGAAGCTTTGGTAGCCATCGGCGATCTTTATCTTGATAATGGGGATGATCTGCGCGCAGAAGAGTATTACATCAGGGCGGCCAAGGTCATGCCCGGAGTGCCTACGGGATACTTGCGTATGGGTTCGATGGCGCGCGCTGCCGAAAATCGAGATGCGGTGGTCTACTGGAACGATTTAGCTCGCCAGGCAGAACCGGGTGGTTTAGCTCGTCCCGAAGAGCCGATTATCCCAGCAGAATAGCACAATCTTATTTAATATATGCAAATAAAACCTAGTTTCCGATTAGTTTTCCGCTGTTTATTGGCCTTTGTTTTGGCAATCGCCATCATAAGCTTTCTTCCCGGTCGCACAGTCGCTGAGGAAAAAGAAGAACTCAGCGACTTGTGGATTGACCTGAGCATTGGCCCTCCCCTGCTTGATCTGTTCAACGAACGGGCTCATGCCGGTGACATGGCCCGCGTTGAGCACATTTCCCAACTTGATTTATTGAAAGAAATCCATACAGGGAAAAGACTGGTTGTTTTCAAATCGGCAGAAGACGCAATTCGTCTCTTGCCCCATATTTACGATGAAATCGATATCATAGGCTACAATCTGGAACATGGTCCCACCAATCCGGTAAATGAACAAGAGGACCCGATCGAATACATGAAACAACTACGCGAGGCCGCGGACGAATACGATTTGGAATTGGCTCTTGGCCCAGATCGCGCCTTTGCGCTTAGTCATGGGTCAGTCCTGGCTCCCTATGCCGATTATCTGATCTTGCAGGTCCAAAAGGTTCAGACGGAGCCAGAAACAGTTTATGACTTTGTCCTTCCCGTTCTTAGAGGTGTCCGCCTGGCCAATCCCGACATTCAAACAAGTGTACAGATTCGCACCGAAGGGGATGTTGATGATCTGCTTGATCTCCTTGAACCCCTGCAAGATGAAATTGACGGTATATCCATTCTGACCAGTGAAGAAACGATCGACGTAACACAAGAATTAATGGGGGAACTGCGCGCGTTAAAGGTTCAACCTACACGCACACCCGTAGAAGAAGATCTTCCGGTCGATATTGAGGCTATCAGCGAGGGTGAGGAAATCGCCATCGAAAATCCGCTCACAGCCACTATTGTGGCTACCTCAGCAGACAATTCAAGCCAGGTGAAAATTGACGATGACAGCACAAGCGAAATGGTTGCTGAAATCCATGAGGAGATCGATGAAGGCATCAGCGAAGAGACAATGTCGGCCCCAGAAAGCAATCAACGCAGTGGATCGACCTGGCTGTTCGTGGCTATCGCTCTCATCATCGGCTTTGCATTGGGCGCCGGCTATGTCAGTTACAGGGCGTCTTCTTGAGCATTGATTCGTGTCGACCCCTGTAGACCCCCCCACAACTAAGAAAAACAGCCGCTTCGCGACGTTTGCCCCCGCCTTACAATCCCGCAGCTTCCGCCTCTTTTGGTTGGCCCAGATCATCTCGACCATCGGCACCTCCCTCCAGGTCATCGGCGAAGGATATCTGATTTATGAAATAACAGATTCCACATTCTGGCTGGGTGCCGTAGGATTCATCAGTCTCATTCCCGTCGTGCCCATCTCACTGGCTGGCGGCGTTCTCATTGACCGCGTGCCGCGCCGAAAATTGATTATGATCACCCAGTTTGGCCTCTTCCTACAGGCATTGCTTTTTGGTCTGTTGGCTGTTAGCGGACAAATCCAGTTATGGCATGTGCTTGTGCTCTATTTCGTCTTTGGCGCTTTATTAGCTATCGATCACCCCGCACGGCGTGCCTTCCTGGTTGACCTCGTCGAGCGCGATGATTTGGCCAATGCGGTCGCGCTCAATGCCACGATCTACAACATCTCAAACCTGATCGGATTTGCCCTGGGGGGCATCTTAATCGCCACTATAGGCGTGGGCAGCACAATGTTGATTAATTCCCTGACCTATCTGGTCCCAATCGCAGCCCTGGCTGCCATACGCGTACCCGACGTGGGTCAAGATAAGGAAAAAAATTCTTTTGGCACTGCCTTGTCCGAAGGATTTGTAACATTGTGGAAGCAACCTACCATTTTGGGCGTTGTCGCCTTAATGGCCGTGGTCGGCGGCCTTGCTTATCCCGTTTTTGGACTGATGCCAGCCTATGCAGATAAAGTAATGCAGGTTGGATCGGTGGGCTTGGGTATTCTTTTGGCTTCCGGAGCCTTGGGCTCCGTGCTCGGCACCTTTGGTTCGGCCAAGTTGGGCACCGAACACAGAGGTCGCAATCTAATACTTTCCGCCATCGCCCTGTCCATACTGGTCATTGCCTTCGCTCAGGCGCCCACTATGTGGGCAGCCTGCTTGATTCTTATTGCCTTAGGATTTATGCTGTTGGTGCTGCAGAGCCTAGCTATCACACTGGTACAATTAAATACGCCTGATCGCGTGCGGGGCCGGGTTATGAGTATCTACAGCATGTTACATGCCGGAGCTGATACTGGAGGGAATTTGGTCATTGGCGCCATTGCCGTTCCACTGGGCCTGGTTACAGCGCTGACATTGGGTGGTGCAGCAGCATTGTTGTTCAGTTTTGGGCTCAATCTTTTCATGCCCAAGATGCGCAGGCTTGATTAATGTCACGATTAAGAAATCGCTTTCGCCATCTACCACCAACAGCCGTGCCCATCGGTGCGGCTGATCTTCAAGCAGGCTTGCGTAATACGGAAAACACACTGGAACAATTCCAGGCCGCCCTTGCCACCTATCTTGGTGTTAGCCATGAGGCCTGTAGATTGGCCGCTTCCGGGCGTACCGTTCTCTACTGCCTCCTGCGAGGACTTCAAGCAGATTATCCTGCCCGTCAGGAAATCGTTATGCCCGCCTACACCTGTCCTGCTGTTGCGCGCGTAGCGATTGATTTAGGGCTAAAGCCTGTTTTCGTTGATATTTCCAGGGCGACGATGGGCTACCTGTCAGATCCCTTGACAGAGGCCGTTCACGACGACACGTTGGCAGTCCTCCACATTCACCCTTTTGGTATCCCCCTTCCCGCAGACGAGGTCATCGATATCGCCCACAAACATGGTGCGGTCGTAATTGAAGATGCGGCACAAGCACTTGGCGCCCGCTGGGCCGGTCAGGCGGTCGGCACCAGAGGTGATTTCGCCCTTTACAGCCTGGGACCCGGTAAACCAATTTCTACGGGTGGTGGTGGCATCGCCATTGCCAATACTCCCACTGGTGAACGATCGCTCAGCAAATGGTGGGCCACCTTGCCTCCAGCTTCCAGCAGTGGGTCGGCAACGGCCTGGGTGCGCCAGGCTGCTCTCCAGTTGGCTTTTCAGCCGCATATCTGGTGGGCAGCAACCCGCGTGGGCATACACCGGGTTGGCAATCATGAAACGAGCTGGGGATACTCCGTGCAGGGTTTGGCTCCGTCTCAGGCCAGCGTAGGCTTGGCTTTACTGCCCAGACTAAATGAGATCAACGCTCAACGGCGAGCCAAGGCATCTATCCTGAGCGAAGGAATTACTCAGGCACAAAGACTGCATACCGTGTTAATCGCCGAGGCCTCTGAGCCTTTTTACCTACGCTTCCCGCTCCTGGCCGAAAGTGAGGAGCAGCGTGAAAGCCTGCACGAGCAATTGTGGTCAGCGGGCATTGGTGCCGGCAGATTGTATGAGCGGACCCTGCCATCGATCTTTTTTCCGGAGGATAAGGCGTCGTTTCCTGGTGCGGAGGCTGTCGCCGGGCAGCTTCTAACGCTGCCAACCCATCATCATGTGACTGAACAAGATATAAAGTTAATGTTGGCCATCTTGCAAGATTTTACCTAGACTGCCCAAATAAGGTCACTACCACCTGGCGCCCTCGGGCGTGATTGCGGTGTTCATTGAGGTAGATCCCCTGCCACGTACCCAAATTCAGACGGCCGTTGGTGATCGGAATGGTCACGCTGTTGCCCAGCAGAACTGATTTGATATGCGCCGGCATATCATCGGAACCTTCATAGGTGTGAATATAGTATGGCTCGTTTTCGGGTACTGCCTGGTTAAAGAACGATTCCAAATCGCTCCGCACCGGTGGGTCGGCGTTTTCATTAATGGAGAGGGAAGCCGAGGTATGCTGAAGAAATATCGTCGCCAGGCCGACACTGAAATTGCCAATCTCTGGAACCTGGCTGCTTATTTCAAGGGTAATCAGGTGAAAGCCTCGGGACTTTGCTGCTAAGGTAATCTCTTTTTGAAACCACTCGCTCATAATTTGCACCGCCCATCTTTTTCAGGTCTATTTCCGCTCCGTTTAGGGACAATTACCTGAGATTTATGCCATAAAGTGTTGAACTTAGCTGGTGGAAAGTATAACATGTTTGCATCAGACGGCCGTTTTCTGGTCCACGATAAACGGAAAATTCGTTAGCATTTACCGTGAAGCTGACCCGTAGGATTGACGATCAGACATCCCTTCCGTATGATGCGTTTTCGTCACCGGCAGCTTACAATAATCCGAATGTAGACTGCCCGACACCATTTATGGGCAAATTACTAAGAGTATCCACCCTTTTCCAGGCAGCCACCCTTTCTCTTCTTCTCCTGATAGGCTGCAGTGGAAATGGCAGCGAAGAAATCGGAACCGCTGTTACCGAACCAGTCAACACACCCATTGCACTAGCAACTGTCTCTGTTGTGCAGATTGAGCCTGCCCCTTCACCGGCAATAATCGCATCAGCTTATCCTGGGCCAGAGCTGAACTCTTTTCCGACCCTAACGCCACGACCTGATCCTTACCCCGCCCCAACAGCAGAGATTCGGGAGATCGATCCCACATCCGCCACAGTCTCAGCCGTGGTGTTCATGCCTATTACCGGCAGTTCATCCACGAAAAGAAATGAGAACCTGCCCGGCGTAAATCCGGAAGTGACGCTGCCTCCCACGCCCATCCCAACAATTGACTTCGCGGCTAAGCAGGCTGAACTGCGTGCCAATGGCGCGGATCTTGGCTATGTCAAAATAGGCTTTCATGTCACGCTCCCTGAAGACAAAATCGGCCTTGACAATTGGATGAAACAGCTGGATCAAGCCGGCGTTCCGTTTTTTGTCAAAACCGTTGATAACGCTGAACCATTATTCCGGGCACAGGAGTTGATGAAGGTCAGCGGCATACCCCACACTCTAGTCTATCGCTCTACCAGTGGAGAACCATTTTACGATCTCCCCGCGCAGCAAGCAGCGCAGATACATTGGCAGGAGCACCGGGACAAATTCCCTCCAGAACTGGACACCAATCTGGTCTGGATTGAAACTTTAAATGAACCCGACCAGACAAGAGGAGACTGGTGGGGCCAGTATGCCCTGGAAACGGCGCGCCTGGCTATGGCCGAGGGTTTCAATTGGGCCGGGTTCAGTTGGGCATCAGGTGAACCAGAGTCAGAGCTGTGGCAGACGCCCTCAATGTTGGAGTTTTTGCGATTGGCAAGTGAAAATCCGGATCGGCTGGCGATAGCCATACATGAGTACAGTTTTCTTAAAGAAGAACTTGACCACCAGTATCCGTACAAGGTCGGCCGTTTTCAAGAACTGTTTCGTATCACCGACGAACAAGGCTTGGCCCGTCCAACGCTCTTGATAACAGAATGGGGTTGGGAGCATAATAATATCCCGGCGCCGGAAAGGGCGATCAAGGACATCGACTGGGCATCAAGGCTGTATGCTCCGTATCCAGAGGTCAAAGGAGCAGGTATGTGGAACCTAGGAATCGGCTGCTGTTTTGGTGATATCTCAGAACAGGTACAGGAAGTTATCGAGCCGCTTATCAATTATAGTTTGACCCACTATTTCGAGATCCCGCTTCCGCCAGATAAACAGCCCATCAATCCGGAACAATTCCGACCTTAGAATCTACACCCCATCAAACTGTGGAAAATAATGGGCCACACCCGTTACGCCAGCCAGAGCATCCTCATGCAGTTCCAAAGCCATTGAAGTGGTTTCTCTTCTAATGATTGATCAAGTGTCACCTTTATCACAACCGGATAACAAAGCTACTCTGTGGGGGCAGTGTCGTGAATGGCTGGTAGGCATCTAAACCACCCGAATCATTGTTCTGGACCGGCTGCGGGTCACCTTCACCAAATATTGTTTGCGGGCTGCTTTCTCCCAGAATTGGACCGGCCTCCAGCGACAGCGAGTAGTCCGTGACAGCTTCGTCGGAGAAATTGATCAGGACGAGAAGTACATCCTCCTTATATATCCGCAGATAAGCATAAACTTGAGCTGAACCAGTCTCAACAGGAACCCAATCGCCTACGCGCAAAGCTGGCTGCTCATTGCGAAGGTGGATCAGGGCTCGATAATGAAATAGCAATGAACCGGCGTCTTCCGTTTGCAGAACAACACTGCGTTCCTCGTAATCTTCGGCAGGGTCGCGCCACGGCCGTCCAGAGGTAAAGCCCACACTTAGGCCATCGTCACTACTCCACTGCATGGGCCGGCGAATATCTTCATCAGGTTTGGTTCCCGTCATACCAATCTCTTCGCCATAGAAGATAAATGGCACTCCCGGGGAGGTCAGCAGCCAGGCAGCCGCAGTCTTGGCCTTGTTCTCATCCCCTTCGAATTGGGACATGGCGCGATTTTGGTCATGGTTGGTTAGAAAGGTTGCATATTGACCTGGAGGGAAATCTTTTACGATCGCTTGCTGCTCCTTGCTGACCATGGGCGCCAAACCAAAATTTGCGCTGTTCAGAATCCCATTCGCCAGATCGAACTGAAAAGCGATATCCACCTCATCCCCCGTATACTTGAGTACCTGCTGCGTGTTGGTCCATGCTTCACCGACGGTCAAGGCGTTGGGGTTAATATCTTTATAGAAAGTGTAAAACCCTTGTAACCATTCATGCGTGGCCTTGGTGTTTTCCTGCAACTGGCCATTTTCAATAAGATGTTTGATGGCGTCCAGGCGGAATCCATCGACGCCAATGTCTTCCAGCCAGTAACGGGCCGCCTCATGCATGGCATCCGTTACTTCTGGATTTTGGTAATTTAGATCAGGCATACCATCCCAGAAAAGCGCATAATAATAACCTTCGGGCGTACGGTGCCAGACCTGCTGGCCATCTGGGCCGCTGTAGCCAGGATCCTCGGCTTCCCAGATATACCAATCCCGCTTGTCTGCCTCAGGATCAAGCGATTCTTGGAACCAGGGATGATCACGTGACGTATGGTTGGTCACCAAATCGACGATGACGCGAATTCCCCGTGCATGCGCCTCATCCATTAAGCGTTGGAAATCATCCTCTGTGCCATATTCTTCATCGATTTTGTAATAATCTACTACATCATAGCCATGATAGCTCGGCGATTCCATGATGGGCATCAACCACAGTCCGGTCACCCCAAGATCGCCCATCGTATCAGGATCGCCGTCGTTTAGATAGTCCAATTTGTCAATCAGACCATTGATGTCGCCAATACCATCTCCATCACTGTCGCTAAAACTACGCACAAATACCTCGTAAAAAACGGCGTCATTCCACCAGGGCATATGCTCCGTTCCCTGGTAAGGATTTTCGGGCTCAAAGGTTGGAACCGCAGCTGCCGGAATTGTTGCTGTGGGCATCACCGTTGGAGGCGGTGCAGTCGCTTCTGGTACCACTTGCTCGTCTGCACAGGCGACCAATGACATCAAAATGATCATGCTCACAAAAGTGGTAACGGAGTTGATTCGCTTCATCATCAATATCCTTGAAACAGCATTAATACCTTAAAAACGTTCCAACCTAATCATTCTCAGCAGCTCAGTTCACACGACCTTTCCAATATACACAAAAGGGGCATACCAACCGTATACCCCTTAACCAACAAACTCGATTCTAAATCATTGTTACCAGAACCCAGCTAGCTCGCAACTACTGTTCTTCGTTTGCCGATAACTGACTACTGATCACTTTGCGGTCAGCAATTACCCCTTCACAGATCCGGCGGTCAAACCACCGACGATATAATCCTGAAGCACAAGATACAGGATTACAATCGGTATGGCGGCCATGATTGCGCCTGCGGTGAACTCACCCCATTTCTGAGCAAATTGATTGCTCTGGAAAATATACAGGCCAACCATCACGGTCAGGTTCTCTGTACTTTTCAAGATGATTCGGGCCAGGACAAATTCTGAATAGGTACCGATGAAAGTCAGCAAGCCGACCACGATGACCACTGGGCGTACCAGAGGAAATATCAGCTGGGTGAAAGTCTGCCAATGAGTAGCGCCATCAACCATGGCTGATTCGTCAATATCCTTGGGAACCGTGTCAAAGAAACCCTTCATCAACCAGATATTGATGCCCATGGCACCACCAAGATAAATGAACCCGAGACCGGTCAGCGTGTTTAGCCGCAGCGGCGGGATATAGCTACCAAGCTGCTGCAGCAAGGCGAAGATAGCGACCATCGCCAGCGTTGCTGGAAATACTTGAATGAGCAAGATGCTCTTCAATAAACCTTGACGCCCAAAGAAACGAAAACGTGAAAAGGCATAGGCGGTGGTCGTGGTGATGAAGATGGAAAGCAGGGTCACGCTGACAGCCACCTTAATAGAATTCCACAACCAGGTCAAGTATGGAAAAACGTCACTGGTCAGCAAGGATTGGTAATTAACCAGGCTGGCATTGGCGGGGATCAGCTGCTGTGTGGCCAGAGAACCGGACGGATCCAACGACGCTGAAATCGTCCAAACCACTGGGAACATCGCAAAGATGATCATTAGCGCGGCAATGAAATAGCGGATAATCCGACTAATTTGGCGGTTTCGCTTTTCGGAACTGCCTAATTTACGGTAGCTTAATCTAGACATCGTCACCTGCCTCCCACATATTGGTATATTTAAACTGGAATAGAGTAATGATCACCACGATGGCGAATATGATAATTGAAATAGCTGATGCAAATCCATAATCGGCACCTCTCGCACCACCAAAGGCGAGCTTGAAGACATAGCTGATCAAGATGTCCGTATGACCCACCGGGGTCGGTGCGCCGGCAATGGGCGGACCCCCTTCATTGTAGAGGTAAATCACATTGAAGTTGTTAAAGTTGAAGGTAAAAGAGGCGATCAACAGCGGTCCCACAGCAACCAGCAGCAGCGGTAAAGTCAACCTCGAGAATTTGGTCCAAGCCCCAGCCCCATCAACATCAGCTGCACTGTAAATATCCTGTGGGATGCCTTGCAAAGCACCACTGCATACGAGCATGAAATAAGGATAACCTAACCACAAATTGACCAATAAGATACCGATCTTGGCCCACGTAGGATCTGTAAACCATGGTGGTGCGTAGCCAATCGTCGATTCCAATATTTCGGTGATAACCCCGATCTGTTCGTTGAGCATACCCCTCCAAACCAAAATGGTAACCAGACTGGGGATCGTATAGGGAATGATCAACAACGATCGGATGATCCTTTTACCCTTTAGGTCGTTAAAGAGCATAGCCGTAAATAGACCCAGGAAAAAGGTGGTGAAAACGGTCAAAAAGGCAAAGGCAAAGTTCCAGATGGTCACCTGGATCAGTGGTCCGGCAATGGCCGGACTGGTGAAGAATTTCAGATAATTCTTAGCCCCGATGCCAACCCAAAATCCTGGTCTCAGAGTGGACCCATCTTCAGCTGTGTATATTCCCTCTACCGGCGTATAGACCACACCCGTTGCCAGATCGACCATGGTATCAGTTTCTGCATCATACTGATAACGGTCAACCGTTGTACTGGCCGAATCCAGATTACGAATTCTTACCACACCGGTCTCTTCGTCACCAAAATCTGTTGCAGCCAGGGTATCGATCAAGGGCACGGTCTGCAGTCGATTGATCCGCGTATGCCCATCAATCTCCACGGGTATGCCGTCATCATCCAGTTCACCAAACTCTGCTGGATCGGCAACCTCCTGCAGAGCTTCACCAGGCTTGGCAAAGAACGAATTCCCGTTTTCATCAACCAACCAGAGAGCATAGGTTCCATCAAACGCTTCGAAAGCAGTCCAACTGAACGTAACCCCTGATTCGGGCAAATACTGCTGCTGCTCCAGCTGCTCATTGGCCTGCTGCTGGGTCAAAAGATTGCCGTCGCTGTAATTGGTGAAGGAGATATAGAATGTATAGATGATGGGATATACGGTGATCAGCAACATCAAGGACAAGCCTACAGCCATCCAGCGAAAGGGATACATTCCTTCACGCAAAAAGGCCACGTTCAAGAAAATGGTGATGATCACGATGATAGTCGCCAGTGGTATATAACCATCCATAAACATGCTGGTTATCAACCAAACGGCAAAAATATCATAAAGTCCCAGGATTATCAGACGAAAAAGCATGCCTGATATTGTTGTCGTGGGTTTCTTCCGTTCCGGTTTAACCGGAATATCAGCAGTTGCGGTCCCCATTGATCATGCCTCCTCTGAAGTGTAGAACAAGTACTTGACTTGCTCATGATCCGGCAAGATATTTTTCTTACCTGCAATTTTCTGCGATCATGCTGAGTCGCTTAAGCATGATCTTCAAGATGAAAGAAAAAACGTTATACCCATTTTCGGAAACGGCACGAATGCCGTTGTAATAACACAAAAGCCGAGGACAAAAAAATGTGCCCTCGGCTTTCGCTTATGTCATCTCAGAATTTTCCTGCGCCGCTGGTTATGAACCTTCGGCGATAATATCACGCACCTGCTGTGCAGCATCCTCAAGAGCTTCCTCTGGGGTCAATTCCTGGTTAACGATCAAGGTAATACCATTGTTCCACGCCTCCCATACTGCAGCCATTTCCGGAATGGCGGGCATGGGCTGAGCGACAAGTGTCGCCTGGGCGAAATCGTAAACAACGGTTCCTTCTTCAATTGCGTCAAAGACCGGCGTGAATGCCGAGGGGCGATTGCCGGCTTCAGCGAGGGCACGCATCGTATCTTCGGTGGCCACAAACTCGGTCAAGAAGGTTTCGGCAAGCAGTTTGTTTTCACTCAGGGCATTAACCATGAAGCCTTGTACGCCTAAGAACGGGCCGCCAGCATCCGGGAAAGCACCACACTGGTAGGCGATGCCGGAAGCATCCAGACGTTCAATGGCCCAAGGGCCAGCCATGAGGAAGGGCACATCGCCAGTTTCAAACAAGACATGGGCTGTGTCCCAATCAGTTGACTGCGGCATCAGTCCATCTTTCACCATGCCATCAATCCAGTTACCGGAGGCAATGAACCCTTCGCTGTCGAGTCCGACGTCGGAAGCATCGTAGTTGCCATTTTCGTCCAAGCCAAAGATATAACCACCAAAGGCGGTGTTGTTGGGAAAGGCGTCATAGGTTGTTCCAGACAAAGCAAAACCATTTTTCGCCGAACCATCGGCAACCAGCGCCGCGCCAAGCTCTTTGACCTCATCCCAGGTCGCTGGTGCATCAGGAACAAGATCCGTATTGCGACAGAAAGCCAGCGATTCGGTTGCATAGGGCATACCGTACAGGTTGTTGTCAGTATAGGTGAAGCCGGCAATGGCGTTGGCCTGGAATTGATCAGTCTTTTCACCCAGGTCGATGGGGGCCAAGAGACCACTCTCAATCAGGCCACCAATCCAATCATGGGCGCCAATCAGGATATCGGGACCTTCACCGGCGGGAGCAGCAATACCAAACTGCTCACGCATGTCGGCAACCTGCTCGACAACCAGTTCCACGCCGGTTGCAGCCAGGAAATCAGGGGCCAGTTCACTTAAGACCGGCGCACGAGTATCATCTGCCCAAACGCGCAAACTCGCAGAAGCCTCGACTGGTTCCTCTGCAGCAGCCTCTTCCTCAGCTGCTTCTTCTTCCATTGGCTCTTCTGTAGGTTCCTCCATTGGTTCCTCGGCTGGTTCCTCAGTAGGTTCCTCAACGGGAGCTTCTTCTTCGGCAGGTGCTGCTTCTTCAGCAGGTGCTGCTTCTTCGGCAGGTGCTTCCGGTTCCGGGGCCGCTTCTTCCCCACCACCACAGGCGGCAAGGACGAGAACGCCCATTAACAACACAATAATAAGTGTATATAGTTTCTTGTTTTTCATCATTCTCCTCGCATTCATGCAATTACTAACAATTTCTATTTCAAATTTGCCTTGACTTCGATTTATCTGATTTTGAGCACCACCTCCTAACGTCTACCCTAAACGTAGAGTTATATTGTAAGGGGCGAATAATATAATTGCAAAATATCGGAGCAAATTCTGTCTTCAGAATAATCAATTAGATCGTGGGGATTTCTTGCGATCAGGCTCTGAAGATCTTAGTTTGAGCTTGAATTCTTCTTGGATCGCCCGGCAGCGAAGATAATCAGCAGTATGAGTAAAGCACCGACCATTACCAGGCCCAGATTCAACCAGGTGTCATCTTGCGGGCTTTCTCCATAGCGAATGGTATGCTGCTGGTTGGCTTTCAATCGACCGAGTTCTTGCATCAACCCGTCGGGCCAGATGACGAAAGCATCGTCAACCTGGGCAGCTCCTAGACCAAAATGGAGGACCAGGCTATTGCCGGCGCCGAGGCTGGAGCCATTTTTGACTTCTTGCATTTGGCTGCGGCCGTCGCTGTCTGTCACTACAACCCGTGCGCCGACGGCATCCCGGTTTATTGGCTCGCTGCCAATCAGTTTGAGCGCCAACCAATTGTTATTCTCGGCCACGACCGATTCATTGCGGTAGAGTTTATAGCCATTATCGTAGTTACCGATAACGAGATCGACACGGCCGTCTTGGTCATAATCAGCAGAGGCAACGCCGGTGGTAGGACCTTGATCGGCGGCCCCATAATCCGGTCCCAGATTGGCAAATGCGCCATCACCTTGATTTTCGTAGAGAATGTTGGCGGCCGTGTCCCCTTCTAGCCCTTCCATCACCGCCAGGTAAAGATCAAGCCAACCGTCGTTGTTATAGTCGAAGAAAAGCGATCCCCAAGCCACAGCAGCATGGTCTACACCAGCTGAATCAGCGAGATTGGCGAAGGAGCCATCCCCTTCGTTGCGCAGTAAGGTCATGGGTCCCGCGTTGGAGAAGTAGAAATCAAGATCACCATCGGCGTCATAATCGGCCGTGGCCAGACCCATGCCCATGACCGTCGTATCAGCGCGCGCATCTTCGGAGACATTGTTGAAGCAATGACCATCACAGCCTGGTCCATCATTACGCCACAAGACATTGCCGATATCGTTAATAAACTCATCGTTGACCAGGTAAATATCGAGGTCACCATCGTTATCATAATCGACAAATGTAGCGACGAATCCAGCACCATTGGTCGCCCCGCCCAGCAGCGGGGACACATCCTCGAATGTGCCATCTCCATTATTGTGGTAGAGCTTGTCAGCGTCTCCCCACATGGGACGAGGACAGCGCGGCGTACAGGCCCAGTTGGCAACATAAAGATCGAGGAAACCATCCTGATCATAATCGCCCCATGAGGCACTGCTGCCATTCTTGTCGCTGCCCACCCCAGCTGTCTCGGTTACGTCTGTAAAACCCTGACCCTGATTATTATGAAACAAGACATTTGGCCCCCAATTCAAGACGTAGAGATCGGGCCAGCCATCATTATCGTAGTCAGCAAATATTGCTCCAGCACTTTCATCGTCAAATAGGGCCGCTGATTTTGAAGAAGGCGAAATGGTAAAGGTTCCGTCTCCATTATTGCGATACAAGATGTTTGGACCAGCGGAATCAGTTACGTAGATATCCAGCCAGCCATCTTGATCGTAATCTCCCCACGCCTGGCCCGTTGTCTTGCCATCTCCATGACGCGGAGCAACAAAACCAGAAGACTTGGACACATCACGAAACGCGGGCGGGACAACAGGACCATCATCCAACCCGGCAGCAGGTACGGCGATCAACAACAGCAATATGAGGGGAAAGACCCAGCGCATCGATTGGCCTCTCTTACTTATTCTCGCAACCGTGCTCCAATACGCTGCTCCAACTGCTTTAGAATACGCTTGCGTTGTTTTAGGACATCTTTATCAGTCAAGGTTTTATTTGGTGACTGGAAGGAGAGATGATAGGCGAGGCTTTTCTTGCCCTGTGGAAGCTGCGATCCTTCGTAGACATCGAACAATTCAACTTCCTTAAGTAGGAACCCGCCTGCCTGGCGCAAGGCAGCGTCCACCTCGGCAGCGTTAATGTGGCCATCTACAACGAGCGCCAAATCTTCGCGAACCGCGGGATAGGGAGATATCGGTTCAAAGCTGTGTCCATATTCGACAAGGGATAAGATCGTTTGTAGATCCAGATCGGCGACCAACAGCGCTTGATCGCGGTCGATGCGCGCACCGTAGTTTTCAGCAACCAGCGGATGCAGTTCACCCATGAGACCAATTTGTGTTTCGCCTAGAAGCATGCGTGCTGTGCGTCCCGGTCGAAACGTTGGATGCTCAGCCGCTTCATAACTAATGTCAAGGTGTAAAGCGGCAAAAAGAGTCTCGACAACTCCTTTCAGATCATAGAAATCCATCTTGCCGGCTGAGGTTTCATCCCCCCAATGCGCATCGTAGCTGGAACCCGTCAGCGCTATGGATAATCGCGCTTTCTCTTCAGGCAGCACCTCTTCCTCGCGATCCAGATAGACATTGCCTATCTCAAAGAGGGCGATGCGCTGCGCGAAGCGGCTGTTGTTAGCTGCAATCTCCAGCACCGAGGAAAGTAGGCTGTGACGCATGACAGTGCGATCAGCAGAAATAGGGTTGGTCAGCGTCACGTAAGGGCGGTCATCCGCCTTGATATCGTTGTTCGCCGGAATGAGCCGCTGCTCGCGCTCCTTGGATGTCAGGCGGTAAGTGATCACCTCCTGCAATCCCAACTGCACGAGGATGTCCCTTATAGTTTCTTCACGTTCCAGCATCGGATTTCCACGCTGTGGAGGCAGGGCATCGGCGATTATAGTCGATGGAATATTGTCATAACCCACTATGCGGCATATCTCTTCCACCAGATCATGAGCCCCTTCAATATCCAGGCGATGATCAGGAACAGTCACCATCAAGTGGTCTCCGTAGGGTTCAACTTTGAATTCTAAGCGGCGCAGATAGGCGGCCATTTGTTCGCTGTCGAGGTCGAGCCCGCTAAGCTGTCGCGCATAGTCGGGACTGAGCTCAACCGTGACCTCTTCTGGCAGTTCAGCATAGGTATCAATGATCCCATTGAGGACAGTACCACCCGCTAGACGGCGTAAGAGTTCTGCCGCCCTTTTTGCTCCAAGCAGGGCCTGGCTGGGATGTACACCGCGACTAAAACGGAATGCGGCGTCAGTGGCAATGCCCAGCCGGGTTGCCGTACGGCGGATATTGATGAAATTCCAGGCGGCTGCCTCTAGAAGGACATTCCTGGTCTCTGGCTTGATTTCACTATCAAGTCCACCCATCACACCGCCTAGACTGAGGTTGCCCAGGGGATCGGTCACCAAAATACCGTGTTCAGGCAGTTTGTGTTCCAGGCCATCCAAGGTGGTAAGCGTTTCACCGGCATGTGGCAAGCGAGTAATGATATGGATAGGACCCTCCGGATCATACTGGGCGGCGCGTTTGGCCAGGAAATCATAATCAAAGGTGTGGTTAGGCTGCCCCATCTCCAACATTACATAATTACTGATATCGACGACGACATTGATCGGACGCTGTCCAGTTAGGCGCAGCCTGTACTGCATCCAGTATGGACTTGGCGATTGTTCTACACCTTCAATAACTAGAGCCACAAATCTTGGATTAAGGTGGGGCTCTTCGGTGGTGATAGTCACGCGATCACCCAAGTCTTCCCCATCCATGACAACTTCATAATCAGGGAGCTGGAGCCCTTGATTGGTCAATGCGGCATATTCACGCGCCACGCCTACGATAGAGGCACAGCGAGCGATATTGGGGATGATATCAATCTCCAATACGGCATCACCCAAAACATCTTGCAGCGGCGTGCCGGGCTTGTAATCGGGCGACCAGGCATCCTTGGCCATGATGATGATGCCCTCATGTTCATCGCTAATGCCCAGTTCTTTTTCGGAGCAGAGCATGGCGTCATTGTAAATGCCGCGTAACGGTCGCCCTTTCAACTTGCTTTTCTTACGGCCCTCTTTGTGCCCATCGTAGAGCATCGCTCCCTCCAGAGCTAGGGGGGAATAGAGGTTTTTCATGCTGATATTGCCTTTTCCGACATAGGGGAAAAGGTTGGGTGCGCCGGTTACGACAACTTTTTCTTCAGATGCCCCATATTCGACAGAAGCGAGGACTAGACGGTCGGCATCCGGGTGCTGCTCTACATATTGGATATGTCCCAAGACGATCTTGTCGCGATCCCATTCCAAGTCAGAACCTGGAAGGCCGAACAAGGTCCGGTGTTTGACCTCCAAACCGGCGTTGGTCAAGATTCTGTCGACCTCGGCTACGGGAAGGTTGATATCTACATAGTCACTAAGCCAGGAAAGTGGTACTAGCATGCGTTGTCTCCGTTACTTATCAGATGGTTTGGCTAGAACTGCTGCAAGAAGCGCAGATCATTGGCCAAGAACTTGCGAATGTCGTCTATGCCATATTTCAACATGGCGATTCGTTCTGGCCCTAAGCCGAAGGCAAAGCCGAAATACTCTTTAGGATCATAGCCACCATTGCGCAGAACATTGGGATGAACCATGCCGCAGCCAAGTATTTCCAGCCAGCCGGTGTATTTACAAACCTGACAGCCTTTGGCATCACAGAGAAAACAGGTAACGTCCATTTCAGCGCTGGGCTCGGTAAACGGGAAATAACTGGCGCGGAAGCGTGTCTGCCTCTCTTCGCCAAATAACCGCCGTGCGAATTCGGTCAAGGTCCCTTTAAGGTCAGCAAAAGTAATCGTATGGCCCACGGCCAAACCCTCTACTTGAGTAAATTGGATCTCACTGCGAGTGGTGATCTGTTCATTGCGATAGCACATCCCGGGCAATATCACGCGGATCGGTTTGGGATAGTATTCCCTCATTGCGTGAATCTGTCCTGGGCTGGTATGTGTACGCAGAATGACATCCGCCTTGCTGGTGTAGAAGCTGTCCTGCATTTCCCGTGCGGGATGGTGGGGTGGGAAGTTAAGCAGCTCGAAGTTAACTTCGTCGGTTTCGACATCTGGACTGCGATAGATCTGAAAACCCATGTCTCCAAAGATGCGATAGATGTCGCGCAGGGTTTGCGTGATGATGTGTAATCCGCCGCGTGCCCGGGGGCGTCCAGGTAAAGTGACGTCGATGGCATCTGCGCTCATTTTCACCTCAAGTTCAATCATCTGAACTTCGGCGCTGCGACTATCAAATGCGGCTTGTAGTCCCTGCTTGATCTGGTTGAGCCGCTTGCCAAATAGGGGGCGTTCGTCGGCAGAAAGCTGGCCAAGTTGCCGGGTGAGCAGGTTGACGCGCCCCTTGCGGCTGAGGTTTTCGCGGTACCATTCCTCAAGTTCAGCGGTATTCGAAGCCGCTTGCAGACTCGCTAAGGATTCTGCATAAATGAGATCAAGATCTGTATCCATTTTTATCCTTCCAGTTTATGCGATTGATTCGCAAAGTGATTGCCACTGCCGGGAGCGGCATTGGGGGCATCACACCAATTGGGAAGCATATCATACCCACTTCCACGTGCCAAAATAAAAAGGACGCGGTTTTTGCGCCGCGTCCTCTGGAATTTGCTGTTTCTACGCTAGCTTACCTTAGGCAGAGCTAAACTCCTCCGACGATGCGGCGAGGGCTTGCATAAAGCTATAAAACAGGGGTTTCACCAGTTTATTCATTGCCAGCAGATTAGCAAAAGCAGAAAGAATTGTCAAGAATACTTAAGACCGGGGCATACGGACGATATTGATTGACATTGAATCTTTTTTCCCAGAAACGATGTCGATTGTTCTGGAAAGTGGCTGGAGCGGGATTCGAGTAGGTAAATTGAGACTCGTACCTTGTTTATGCAGTGATTATAGAATATTCGTTCTAGCCATGTCAAGATCAAAAAGTTTACTGCTCGAGACTTTGCCAAGTTCTTGTTATCTTTTCCAGGTTTGGCGGGTATGCAGGCAGAGCAGGGTTCCGGAGGATATAGAAAGGTGGGCTACTGGTGCAGAGAGTGTATTGCTGACACCTCGAGCCGGGCCAAAGGAGAGATTTTCTTCAGATAAGGTCCATTTTAGTCCGCGGGTAGAGCGAATATGGGCATCACCACCGAGAGGAATGAGGGAAACGGTATCGCCAATCTCACCCCGAATTTCGGTATCGGCCGTTACCAGCCAGGCGCGCTCGTACGGGGTCAGCAGTTCGACATGGACAGCAGATAAGGATGGATGGACCAGGAGCAGTATATTGGCCAATGTTTGATCCAGGCGCCCGCCAAAGGCGGCAAAAATAAAGATATCATCCTTATAGTGTTCTGCGGCATAAAGGAGAGCCAACTCCAGGTCAGTCTCGTCTTTTTCTTGCGGCACTTGCAGAAAAGGCACGTCAGCCGACAGCAACCACTGCCTTACTGGTTGGGGAAGTGAATCCATATCGCCAATGACTAGATCGGGCAAATGGTCCAGGCGCCATAGATGTCTCGACCCGCCATCGGCGGCGATAACGGCCGCTGCCTGCGCCAGATGAGGGCGGATCCAGTCAATTTCGTCTAGGTCGCCATTGGCGAAGAGTAACACGGTCATATTCTTTGGGATCTAAAGGCTTGCTTAGCTGTTTTCTGTCTCTCCATTTATGATAAGATAAGCGAACGTTATTGTCGATTTAGCCGCGGGCAGCGAGTGGAAAACCATGAAGAATATCGAGAACATTGTACAGACTAGTTTTGTTGAGCAGTTTGGTTCCAATCCACAATTGATCGTACGCGCACCAGGCCGGGTGAACTTGATCGGCGAACATACGGATTACAATGATGGATTTGTGCTGCCGATGGCCATTGACAGGGCTGTCTGGATCGCAGTGCGAAAGCGGGATGACAAACGCGTTCTGGTTTACTCGCTGGAACAAGAGGAACCTACCGATTTCTCGCTGGAAGATATTAAACACCGGAAAGGGCATTGGTCGGAGTACGTGCGCGGGATGGCCTTCATGCTTCAAGAGGCGGGCTACGAGCTTGATGGTTGGGAAGGGGTTCTGAGCAGTGATGTACCAGTCGGCTCCGGTTTGTCCTCTTCAGCGGCCTTGGAAATGGGCACCGGTTATGCATTCGCCGCTATATCCGGCTTTGTGTTTGATGGCGTGGAAATGGCGAAATTGGGGCAGAAGACTGAAAATGAATGGGTGGGCGCCAACACGGGCATCATGGATCAGATGATTTCAGCCAACGGCCGTGAAGGGTACGCCCTACTGATCGACTGCCGCGATCTCTCCATGGAAAGCTTCCCACTTCCGCAAGGAACGGCGGTGATAATTATGGACACCATGACCCGCCACAGCCACACGGAGTCCGGCTATAACGAGCGGCGGGCAAGCTGTGAGCAGGCAGCGGCGCACTTTTCTGTTAGCCATCTGCGCGATGTCGACCTCACCCAACTGCGGGACGCCAAGCCTGAACTTAATGACACTACTTACCGCCGTGCGCGCCATATCATTACTGAAAATCAGCGTGTAGTAGAGGCTGTGCAGGCAATGAAGAAGAGTGATGCCGTGACCTTCGGAAGGCTTATGAACGCCAGCCACGCCAGTTTACGCGATGATTTTGAGGTAACCAATGATGCTCTGGATATTATGTCCAGCATCGCCCAAGCTCAGACTGGCTGTTATGGAGCACGGATGACCGGCGGTGGTTTCGGTGGCTGTGCCGTAGCATTGGTTGATGTCAATCAGGCTGAAGCGATGGCCGCTGCAGTGGCAATGCAATATGAGGTTCAAACGGACCTCATCCCCCAGATCTATATTTGCAAAGCGAGCGCCGGAACCGGTCAGCAGGCTGCATAAAACGAAAAAAACGATGAACCACATATTCTACATTATGTCGAGCCGGTTAGGCGTGAACTTTACGTAAAACTTGACATATTGTTATTATTAGTGTATCGTTACGTCAAGTTGAGCAGTATCGTCCCTATCAGTAGTGTTAATTGAATTAGATGAGCAAAGAATCTCTGCTAGAGCAGTATGCCGGCGTAGATGATGTAAGCAAACGGTTGAAGATTCATCCTGAATCGGTCAGGCGATTGATACGTCAAGGCAAGCTGCCGGCAATCAAATTCGGAAACAAGTGGTTAGTGGAACGAGCCACTTTGGAACAGTTTGCAAGTCACTATGATCCACGACCTGGAAATAAAGCGACATTATTATAGGCAAGACTCTGGTGCATTGTTTGGTCGCGAAGCATCAGTAGACAGCGAATATTGGTTCTATACCTGTATTAGATAGGGGGTATTTAGAAATGCAAAGAACATCCACACTGGAAAGCATGGCAGTCATTCGCGTGGTAGGCGTAGGTGGGGGCGGCAGCAATGCCGTCAACCGGATGATTGCCGAAGGTGTAAGCGGCGTCGATTTTGTGGTCGTTAATACCGATAATCAATCCTTGCTGATGTCGGATGCACCCGTTCGTGTACGCATTGGCGATAAACTGACACGTGGCCTAGGCGCCGGTGGCGTCGCCGAGAGAGGTGAAAAAGCAGCCAGCGAGACGTTGGATGAGCTTTATCAAGTGCTGCAAGGGTCTGATATGGTCTTTATTACGGCCGGAATGGGCGGTGGCACAGGAACCGGGGCAGCTCCTATCGTAGCGCAGGCAGCTCGTGAACAGGGAGCGCTAACGATTGGCGTGGTGACACGGCCATTCCTATTCGAAGGCAGCAAACGAGCCAATTCGGCCGAACAGGGGATTGAGCAGCTTCGCGAGCATGTGGATACGCTCATCGTTATCCCCAATGACCGGCTGTTAGAATTAACAGAAAAAAGAATGTCCTTGACCGAATCCTTCCGCATGGCTGATGATGTACTGCGACAGGGGATTCAAGGCATAACTGAACTGATCACGACCCCGGGATTAATCAATCTTGACTTTGCAGATGTCAGAACAGTTATGACGGAAGGCGGATCAGCACTCATGGCTGTCGGCATGGGAACGGGTGACGATCGGGCTCGTGTGGCGGCAGAACAATCAATCAGTTCTCGACTACTCGAGGTCACCATTGAAGGTGCACGAGGCATCCTATTCAATATCACCGGTGGACCGGGTATGACGCTGTTTGAAGTCAATCAAGCGGCAGCCATTATTCGCGAGAAAGCCCATCCCGATGCCAATATGATTTTTGGCGCTGTGGTAGATGAAAATATGGGCGACGAGCTGCGGCTGACAGTGATCGCCACTGGATTTGATAACAACCAGACGCGCAGGCAGCTTATCCCACAGTATAAGCAAGCTGACAATGGAAATGGCAGTGCCGCTCCGCCGTTAAGCAAGAAACAGTCGCCGGTACAGGAATCGATAATTGTCGGCAGGCCGACCGGCCAACCGCAGCGCGAGCCAGTAGATGGCGGCAAGAAGCAAGAAGAAGCGAAAGTTGAATCTCGATTCTCGCCGAATAACCTGGAAATTCCGGCATTCTTACGCAGACGATAATTTGTTTATTTGACCACGGCGTTGGTCGTATACATCCCCTCTGTCAACTCCCCCTGTTTCTGAAACAGGGGGAGTCTCCTTTTTAGGTCATTTACCTGCAGAAGTTTAGTTCTGGCGTCGACCTTACGGGCTGAACGTCATGGTGTCCAGACGTCAAAGATAGGCTCGAAACCATGAAAACTCAAAAGGGAAGCGCTTTCTCCGGAACCATTGGAACTTAACAGTTCCCAGACGCCTGTGTCAGGGAAACCTGCGGCAGCAATGAACGCTTCGTTAGAAATCCATTGGCCATCCCTTACCCTTTGCCCTGGACTCAGAATCGTTTGCACTGGAGGAGCATTTTCGCGGCCTAAGGCATAGAATCCTTCCCCCGAATAAATGAACCTGGCACCATCTGGAGCCCAAGAATGAACGACCAGGCTGTTGCCACCGGCGTAGGGAGCAGCATTGATCCCCGTCCCGTCGGCAACTACCACTCGAGATACTGACTCTGGATCCTGGCTATCCGGCTGTAGGACATATGCCAAACGGCTGCCATCGGGAGACCAAATTACGGGCTCAAAGGGACCAATCCCTTCAATTGCGCCCAATTGACCAGCTTGTCCAATACCGGGTATTTGCCATAATGTCGTCCAAGCCTCTGGCTCCCACGGCTGAGGATCGGGAATATGGGTAACGGTTTCTCCTTTTCCAGCTTGCTGTAATGAAGGGTAGAAAGCATATTCGCTGGCGGTATTGACCGGCTCGAACTGCAAAATGACCTCGTTGTTTGATCCATCCAGATCAGCTCGGACGATACTATCCGACCTGCTCAAGAGCAGTCTATCATTGGCCATAAAAGCGAATATTCCTCCCCCTTCTCCCGTAGGCAATATCTGAGATAGTTCTCCATCCAGAGTTACCAACCACAGATCTTCTTGATTTGTAACTCCTGGTCCAGAGGGATCAACTGCAATGGTATTGAAGGCCAGCGTCGTACTATCGGGGAGCCAATTAATTTGGTTCAAAAGGAGCACGAAATCAACGGCCGTTTGGTCGATTTCTAAGGGCAGCTCATTGGAATCCAAGAGGTTGCGTAGGTCTTGACCATCGGCATTGACCACATAAAGGCGGTTGTTCGTCAGTGTACTGGCAATGAAGGCAACACGCCGGCCATCTGGCGATATTGATAATCTCTGCACATTGACAATATCGGCAAGCGGCATTGACTCCTCTGCCAGTTGCGGTGGATTTTTGGTGAGATCTAGACTTGCCGCAGAGAGTGTCCCATCCTCGATATAAGCCAGTAGACCAAGCCCTTCTGCCAGCGTGGGCGGGACTGGAGTGGGTGTTGAAGGAGCTGCTACCTCAGCCACCCCTTCGACTTTTTCGGCGCGCGTATACTGCTCACCCCCCGAAACCCAACATTCGGACCCATTGGCGATGTCAGGACATTCTATTTGCCACCACCCTGTGGGACCATGAACACCGAGAACTGATGCGGTCTCATCTTTCAATATGAAGCCGACACGATCATATTGGACGCCAGGACCACTGCGTACATTCAAGTCAACCAAAATAGTCACTCTAGCGGAAGACAATGGCCTTAGCGAAGACAGCGTTACTGTGGCAGCGGGCGTCACCGATTCTGACTTCGCCGTCTCATCGATAATTGCAGTCGGGGGAGGAGGGAAAGGTTCCAAGCTGCCGGAAAAAGCGTTGCAAGCCAGCGACGTCAGCAACAAGGCAATTATGGTCATGCCCAGCGCTTTATTACGAATCATCAACTGCCTCCAGCAGTGAACGTTGCCTCTTAGGACAATAATTTGGATAATCCAGATAGGCGAGATTCAGGATTTTGACCTGAGTGCCCATGGAGTGTATTACAGCATGGGGACCTGGTATCATCGACCTCGCATTTTTAGATCAATTGATTTCAATAGATCTTGAATCCTACCTATCAGTTTAGTCACGAAGCATCTTGAGGCAAGACGATTTTCACGCATCTTCTATCTGAAAAACTTGCAGAATAGGAATATAGGCAATGAGTTTTCGTAATTTTATCGATTTGGCTGCCAAGAGCGGCGATCTTGTGACCATTAACCAACCTGTTGATACAACCTTTGAATTAGCAAACGTAGCCCACGCACTTGAAGGAAGGGTGGTGATGTTCAATCAAATTGAGGGTTACCCAAATTGGCGCATCCTATCTGGCCTATGCGCCGACAGAAAGTTTTTCAGCATGGATCTTGGCGTCAACATGGACGAACTCGTCCACCATCTGGCACATGCTCTCAGCCATCCAGAGAACCCACCTTTGACAGAAAACGCTCCCTGCCAGGAGGTCATCATTAAAGATGTGGATCTGAACGATCTGCCGATTCTACTACATTTACCACGAGATGCCGGGCATTATATCGCCAGCAATGTAGTCATAATCAAAGATCCAGAACTGGGCCGCAATATGTGCTACCATCGCTTGCTGCGCCTGGATAAAGAACATTTTGCTGTGCGTATTGTGGAACGCCGCGGGACAGACACAGCCATGAAGAAAACGGATGGTGATTTGGAAATCGCCATTTGTATTGGCGTTTCTCAGGCAGTTCATATGGCAGCCTCCATGTCCCCACCGCCAGGGGTCGATGAATTATCTGTCGCCCAGGCGCTGGCACCCACGCCTTTGGTTAAGTGTTTGACCAAAGATCTGGAAGTGCCGGCAGAGGCGGAGATCGTTCTCGAAGGACGCATCACCAAGCGCAAGGTCGCTGAAGGACCGTTTATGGATCTGACAGAGACAATGGATATTGTGCGCGACCAACCGGTGATAGAAATCGACCTGATCACACACCGTCGAAACCCGATATTTCATGCATTGCTGCCGGGAGGCCTGGAACATAAACTGCTCATGGGCATGCCGCGAGAGCCAACGATATATGCGGAAGTGAATAAAGTGGTCAAATGCACCGGGGCTGTTATCACGCCCGGCGGCGCTTCCTGGCTGCACGCCGTGGTGCAAATTGACAAACAGCATCCGGAGGATGGCCCATTGGCTATCGAAGCAGCATTTCGCGGGCATGGATCGCTCAAGCATGTATGGATCGTCGACGATGATGTGAATATATACGATCCGGTCGAAGTACAATGGGCGATGGCAACCCGCTTCCAGGCCAGTAAAGACTTATACCTGTATGAAGGGCAGCCGGGTAGTTCCCTTGATCCCTCGGGCACGCATGTTCCCGGACAGAAGAGTAAAACGGATAAGCTGGGATTAGATTGTACGATTCCGTGGGGCGGTGATCCAAAGAAGTTCAAGAAAGGGTCATATGGCCAGGTAGATTTGGCAGATTATATTTGAGCCACCTAGTACAACATATCATTTCTAGATTGATGGGCTTGCAGGAGGAGATATGGGTTTAGCAACAATCTTGGCCGAAGAAAGTGGATTGATTCAACAAGAAATAGGCCTGGTGCTGCTACTGGCTATCGCAGCTTTGGTCGCTATTGTCAGCCGGCGCATCCGAGTTCCCTATACGGTCGCGTTGGTCCTGGCTGGTCTGGTTTTATCCTTTTTTCCCAATCCGTTCATCATTGACGTAAGCGGAGATTTAATCCTGGCCATCTTGGTACCTCCACTGCTGTTCGAAGCCACCTTGCAGATCAAGTGGGAGAAATTCCGCAAGGATATCGTGCCCATTCTGCTTTTGGCTGTCGTCGGCACGCTCGTGGGCACCATTATTGTGGGTGAGATCGTCACCTGGGTCCTTGATGTTCCCCTATTGGCAGCTATCGCTTTTGGCGCTTTGATCTCAGCTACTGACCCGGTGGCTGTCATTTCGTTTTTCCGCAGTCTTGGGGTCAGCAAACGATTGGGATTACTGGTGGAGGGAGAAAGTCTGCTCAACGACGGTGTGGCGATCGTACTCTTCAGTATGGCTGTAGGCTTTGCGTCCGCGGGAATTGATCCAACCGCCCAAGGCTTGTCGATCATCGGTGATGGACTGATCCAATTTGTGCAGGTCGCCTTAGGCGGATTGACGGTTGGTTTCGTTTTGGGATACGCTGTCTCTTATGGCATCCTAAAAAATGTTGATGATCACCTGATTGAGACAACGACGACGTTCGCTCTGGCACTGGGCGCCTACGTTATAGCGGAAAGTTTCCATGTGAGCGGCATTTTGGCTGTGGTAGCCGCCGGTCTCATGGTTGGCAATATTGGTATGCAGAATACCTCGCCAACCACCCGTCTCACTATCGAAAACTTTTGGGAGTTCTTGGCCTTCGTGGCTAACTCGTTGGTTTTCCTAATAATTGGTCTGGAAATAGAGATTACACAATTGTGGCCTGGTATCGTGCCGATTGTTGTTGCGGTTTTGGCCGTCTTGTTGAGCCGGGCTGTCGTTGTGTATGGTATTACGGCCATTTACTCACGCTTCGCTTCTGTGCAACAAAAAATTCCCGGTCCATACCGACACGTTATGTTTTGGGGCGGACTGCGCGGCGCAATCAGTTTAGCACTAGCGCTCACTCTCTCCGGCGAGGTGTTTGGCACAGGATTCGTACGCGAGATGCAGGTGATGACCTTCGGCGTCGTACTCTTCACCTTGTTGGTGCAAGGGACGACCATTGAAACTTTAATCCGTCGACTAGGGTTGTCAAAGAAGCCTGAGCATCTTTTAGAACACCAACGGCGCCAAGCCGATCTATTCACCAAACGAGCGGGATTAAACGAAATGAACCGCCTGCGCAATGAGGGCATGCTGTTCCGCGATATTTGGGAGGCAGTGCGCGCGGTTTATGACGAGGATATTAACATCTCCAAGGTGGAGATCCGCGATCATCTAGAGGATCATCCAGAACTGGAACAGGATTTATTCTTGCAAGCACGCTCAGACGCCCTGCGCGCGGAGCGGTCGGCTGTCACCGATGCTATGCAGCGCGACTTGATTTCCGAAAGTATACACGAGGAGCTTGTTTATGCTGCAGACCATCGTCTGGCAGCGCTTGATGTGATCAATGAAAAGCGCAGAGAGCAGGCGGCACAAGCTAAGAGTCGTTCCAAGCAAGATCTGGGTGAGGGAAAAGACAATGTATGACATCGTATGCGCAACACGAGGAGGAGCAGGCAGCCGGGCGGTTCAACTGGCAGGGATTGAAAGAGCGAAAAGAACAGGTAATCCTCTCGTATTTCTATACGTCGCTGCGCCAGGTGATATGAACCAGAACACCTCCGCCTTGCAGTCTGCTGTACGCGAGGAACTGATTTGGCTGGGGAAGGCTCTGCTGCATGTGGCTGATAAACGTGCTCATGATGCCGGCCTTGAAGCACAAACAGTCATCCGGGTCGGCAATGTACAAGACGAGATCTGTCAATACTTGACTAATAACAAGGCGAGCATTCTTCTTCTAGGCGCACCACGAGGCACCACAGCCGAACTGTCAGGAGATGATGCCGTAGAGCGATTTGCGATGAGAATCACGGAGAAAAGCGGCGTGGAAGTGCAGATCGTGCGACCTGAAGAAATCCCAGCAGATGCTGGCTGAAGACGATGATAATTGATTTATTGATTCGCTTCCCAGCTGGTAATAATAAGTATGGGCCAACAGCAAGATACAAAAAGGAAAGTCTACCAGCCAATGAATAATGCATTCGTTCCCAACAGTGAACAACAGGCTATGTTAGAGGGCCAGCGAGGGCTGGCGAAACAAATGGGCATGCGCTTGCTACTCGATATGGCGGCAGCAGCAGGGGCAACGGAGCTGGTGCCCATACGCAGCGCGCATTTATCGGGCGTTTCTC
This sequence comes from uncultured Chloroflexia bacterium, assembly GCA_963807975.1. GTDB lineage: Bacteria > Chloroflexota > Anaerolineae > Promineifilales > Promineifilaceae > JAACFF01. Next base: position 1,699,280 of record CAWEDV010000001.1, read on the forward strand.
CGCTTACGGGTGGATTGGGCTTACGGAAATTTCTGGCAAGATTAACCGGCGACGGGGAGGCCAAGGTTGCTGTGCCCACAACATTGAATTCGGCTGGCTGTGATGAAAAACAATTTGAGGCGATGCGCATCACGGCGCCAAATTTCCTCGACCATAATCAAGAGATTGTAGCATACTATACGAAGTTAGGGGTCCAGCCTACCCAATCCTGCATCCCATACGAGTGGGAAGGTGTGGTCAAAGAGGGAACGGCAGCATGGGCAGAATCGAATGCGATCTGCTTTGGTAATTCGTACTGTGATTTACATACTAATCGTGAATCCGGTTTGTCTGCTTTGGCTTCTGCCTTGACAGGGTATGCGGCCTATTATGGCTTGCTAACAGAAGAAGCGCGGCGACCCAATCTCCAGGTTACGGTCACGGCCGATCTTGGAGATGCAACTGATTTTTCGATCTTGGGCGACTGGATCGGCAAGCAGCGCCATTCTAGTTGGAAAACGCCTTATGGCCCAATTCCAGCGATCAAAGGCCTAGCGGCAGATATCACGCATGAGCAGAAGAAGGCGCTCTCAGCCGCGGCAGCCAACTACGGCTGCCCCCTGCTCTACCTGGAAGAGCACCCAGCGACAGAATTTCAAGCGCAGCTCACCTTTGGGGCAAATGAGTTGGCCCAACGTTATCAGGAACTGTATCCAGAGACATCCGTCTCCTTGATTACCATCGGCTGCCCCCAGGCGTCAGTGGGTGAACTACGGGCCACAGCGCAGTTGTTGAAGGGCAAACAGGTTACTGCTGATCCTGCCGGGCGTGGGGATGCCCCGCCACTGTGGATATTTACCTCATCGGCCAACAAAGCGATTGCTGAAAAGACGGGGTTGGCAGCCGTCATTCGTGAAAGCGGTGCGCTTCTGCTTGAGAACACCTGCCCCGAGGTTGTGCCCTATGACCAGGCCTGGGTAGAGCATATATTGACCAATTCGATGAAAGCTGAGCATTATATCAAGTCAGGATTGAACGGTATTCCAACATCGGTCATGACATTACCTGACTGCATTGCCATAGCGACCGGAGAGCTGGTGTTAGAACAGGAGGCAGCCAAAGCGCCCGATGCAACGGAGTCACTTTCAACTGCACAGCTAACACCCGCAGCTCGCGGCATGCAACTGGAGACCGGACCGTTCTCGGCCGACGGCCGTGGACTCCCATCGCAAGGAGACTTCGCCATTAAGGGAGAGGCATTCGTCAGCGAAGCTCCGATCACGTTCCTCGGTTTTGTCAACCGTGAAACGGGAGTTATCGAGGAAGATGGACACCTTTTGGACGGACAAAGTATGGCCAACAAGATCGCCATTTTCCCCAAGGGCAGTGGTTCATCGGTGGCACCCTATGTGATCTTGGAACTCATTTATCGTGGGCAAGGTCCACTGGCTATGATTAACACCAATATCGACCAACACAGCGCACCTGCCTGTTCGCTTGAAGGCGTTCCGTACGCGTTTGATTTCGATGCGGATGTAATCGCAAACATCAATCATGGCGATTGGATCGAACTAAGGCGTGTTGGCCAGGTAATCAGCGTGCAGGTATTGGAACGTAAGACCTAAGATTTACGGTTGTTTATTGACCATGACAACAGAAATCATTCTCATTGGCCTTCTGGTGGCCGCCAAGAGCACGCTGGCAGATTTGCTGGCCGAAGAACTGCAGGTGCCCAGATACAGCCTGGATGAGCTTCGCTGGCCCTATATGAAAGAAATTGGCTACGATAAAGAATTGGATAATGCGTTGCGGCAGAACGGAGGATTTCTGGCTCGAGCGCTTAATTGGTAGTTATTCGAACCCTATACCGTAGAGCGATTTCTGGCCGAACGTCAAGGAGGTGTCCTCGATTTCGGCGGGGGCCATACTGTTTATGACAGCCTGGAAGCCAATGAGCGGGTTAAGCGAGCCCTAGCCCCCTATGCCAATATTTTTTTGATCTTGCCGTCGGCTGATCCTGAAATAAGCAGGCAGTTTCTTAACGAGCGTCTGTCTAAGGAACCAGTTTAGTTGATTTTTGACTTTATCGTCTATTATTTGGCTCACAACGCCAATTGCGAAACAGCCCGGCACGTCATATATACCGAAGGGCGAACTACGCAAGCGTGCCGGGAGCTAATTCTGGAACTGGTTGTCTAGTCTAATATTGCACTCAAATCAGCAACTATTTCTTCTGGTTGAGGTATGTCGCTCATCTGCTGGCCATAGTGAACAAAGCGTACAATCCCTTCTTTATCAACCAGAACTTGAGCGGGCATACGGCCGAATTTGAACAATTTCACCTCTTGACCATACAGCTTCAACACAGCATGTTTGGGATCAGGCAATCCGGGAAATGGCAGCTGATGTTCAGCAAAATAGCTGGAAAAAGCTTTTGCATTTTCGGGGCCGATAATCAGGACCTCGATATCATTCTCGATTAGCTGGTCGTACTCTTGACGCAACTGCGCCATGTGCCTGCGGCAGAACGGTCACATGAAGCCACGGTTAAACACCAGAAGTACATTTTTTTGGCCCTTGTAAGTAGAGAGTGTTACTGGATCTCCTTGATAATTTATCAAGGAAAAATCGGGAGCCGGTAGATTAATTTGTGCTTTAGCCATAGTTATTACTCCAAAATATCTTATTAAGAACTGGCTACGGCATTAGGAGCCACTTATCAGGTCCTGCAGCGCCAGCTCAAGCTTAGGAAATGTAAATTGAAAGCTTTGCTCTTGTAAATATGATGAACTCACCCTTTGCCCGTCCAAAACAAGCATTGAGGCTTCTCCGGCCAGAATTCGCATCGCAAATGAAGGTAGGGGTATTAGCGAGGGACGGCCCATGGTCCGTCCCAGGGTTTTGGCGAACGTTTTGTTGGTAACCGGATGCGGGCTGACCAGATTAACCGGACCGGATATCTTCTGGCTTTCGATCAAGAAAACCATGGCATCAATAAGATCTTCAATATGGATCCAGGAATACCACTGCCGCCCACTTCCATAAGTGCCGCCAGCGAAGAATTTGAAGGGAAGCATCATGCGCGTTAAGGGTCCGCCCTCCGTAGTCAAAACCAATCCGGTGCGCAGAACGACGCGTCGAACACCCATTTCTTCAACCTTTATTGATGCTCTTTCCCAATCATCGGCTACTTGGGCCAGAAAATCTTGGCCAGGCGGTGTGTCTTCGGTTACCCATTCGTCGCCATGAGGGCCATAGAACCCAATGGCAGAAGCTTGAAGGAGTACCTCTGGCTTCTCAGCGGCCATTTCAACTGCCTTTACAATCACATCAGAGGTATTCAAACGTGTTTGAAGAATTTTGTTTTTCTTGGCAGTGGTCCAACGTTGGGGAAGAAATCTTTCTCCGGCAATACTTTCAGCCGCTAGATTGATGATGGCATCAGCCCCGTCAACTTCTGCCGCCCAATCGCCAATATTCTGGGCATCCCAAGGTACAAATTGAACATTGGCAGCGTAGTCGCCCTCGAACCTACCCCGTCGAGTGAGGATAATGATTTGATGGCCAGCAGCGGCTAGTTTTTGTGTTAAGGGGCGACCAATTAGGCCTGTCCCTCCCGTAATCACAATTTTCTTCATATTTCTCAAATTCCTTATTTATGCCCTAATTATAACAAGTTATACCGCTTTGTCAAGTATTTGTACAGTTTTTGTTTATGTACATCTCTTCAGCGATCGGCTATCTCGGATGGTGATGGGGTCGTCCATTATTGACCGGCAAACGAAGATACTTGCCATAGGGAAAACAGTAAATATGCTTAATTTATTTGTGAATTTCAGCGTAGAATGCGCTGGACATGTGGGCGGTATAAGCGGATGTGGAATGGTATGGCTCTATTGGCGATCCGGAAGGCATAGCCGTCACTGATGAAGTAGCTGCGGTGTGGTTGGCTGCAGCACACGAGCATAACGAAGATTACCGGCTCTTTCTTAAACAATGGCTGCCGGAAAAGATGCCGCCAAAGATGCACGAGGGCCTGCTGTTCGTCGACGACTCACAAGGTTTTGAGTCTCTCGATCAGATGGTTGCCGAGTTTGAAGAGTGGGGCAAGGCATTCGTGCCGGCTCCAGTGACATTCCAGTTCGGGTAGGGATCAGACAAGAATTGGTGGAAATAGTTGGAAGATCCGCCGGGAACGATTGGGGAGCCATTGGATACGGATGTGCCCAACTTGGAAGGGTTCTATTGGGTCGGTTTTACGGTTTTCGACGTATTCCCGCTTAACGAATAGTCCTATAGTGCAGCTGGAATATCATATCACTGTCCGAAATCGCGAAGCGCCTCTATAACATATTCCGCTTGTGTCGGCTGCATATGCGGGCCCAAAGGTAGGCTGAGAACCGTGTTGGCTAAATTCTGCGTGATTGGTAAATCTACTTCATGCCAAGGATGCTCGACATAGGCATCAGATAAATGGGGTGGGACCGGATAGTGGATCACTATTCCAATGCCCCGTTGTTCAAGAAATTGACGCAATGAGTCACGTTGGAAATGACGGACGACAAACAGGTGCCAAACGGGTTCTGCCCATTGGGCCACTTGAGGTAATTTGAGATTTGGCAAGCCGGATAATTTATCTTGATAAAGCTTGACGATGACCAGGCGTCTGCGATTCCACGCATCCAAATGATTCAACTTCACGCGCAAGAACGCGGCCTGCAAGGGATCAAGCCGCGAATTGTAACCGATGGTTTCGTTGAAATACTTCACTCGTGACCCATAATTGCGCAGCAGACGAAGTTGGTCAGCAAGGGAGTCGTCATTGGTTGCTATGGCACCCGCGTCGCCAAACGCCCCCAAATTCTTACCCGGGTAGAAACTGAAACCGGCGGCATCGCCAATACTTCCTATGTGCCGCCCCTTATAACGAGCGCCATGAGCTTGGGCGGCGTCGGCAATGACTTTCAGTCCATAACGGGTGGCGACGGCCAAGATTGGATCCATATCGGCGGGATGTCCATAAAGATGGACAGGCATGATGGCTCGAGTACGCGGTGTAATGGCCTCTTCGATGAGGTTAGGGTCCATATTAAATGTGAGGATGTCTGGCTCGACAGGAATCGGAATTGCTCCGGCATGAGAAACCGCCAACCAGGTGGCGATATAGGTGTTGGCGGGGACGATCACTTCATCTCCAGGTCCGATACCATAGGCGCGTAGGATGAGATGCAGCGCCTCCAGCCCATTGCCAACGCCAATGCAGTGTTGCGCGCCGCAGTAGGCAGCATACTCCTTCTCAAAGGCCTTGACTTCTTCCCCTAATATATACCAGCCGCCCTTCATAATCCTACGATAAGCTGCATCTAGTTCGGTCTGCAGTTCATCGTAGCTGGCTTTTACATCTAAGAAAGGGATGGCCATCTAAATCTCTTACGAGTTGGCCATCAGGCAATAGTTATTGTGTCAGAGAGGTAGACATCCTGGATCAAGTTTAGGAGCCGGACGCCTTCGGACAAAGGTCGTTGAAAAGCTTTACGACCGGAGATCAGGCCCATGCCACCACCACGCTTGTTGGTCACGGCCGTGTACGCCGCATCAGCGAAGTCGTTGTCGCCAGAAGCGCCGCCGGAATTGATCAGCCCTGCACGACCCATATAACAGTTGGCCACCTGCCAGCGCACCAGATCAATCGGATGATCGGTCACCAGTTCACCATACATCTTGGGGTTTGTCTTTCCGAATCCAACAGCCGGAAAACCACCGTTCTTAGTCGGCAGTTTCTGCTTGATAATATCGGCCTGAAGGGTCACACCCAAATGATTTGCCTGCGCAGTCAGGTCGGCCGAATCATGGTAATCCACCATTTCCGCTTTGAATGCGGAATTTCGCAGATAACACCAAAGGACAGTGACCATACCTAGTTCATGGGCATAGGCGAAGGCTTTACTGATTTCCACAATTTGGCGATTCGATTCAGGAGAACCGAAGTATATGGTTGCACCGACTGCTATCGCACCCATATTCCATGCTTCCTTGATTGTCCCATAGAGAATCTGATCGTATTTAGTAGGATAGGTAAGAAGCTCATTATGATTGATCTTGACCAGGAAGGGGATTTTATGCGCATATTTCCGGGAGACGGCTCCCAGAACGCCAAAAGTGGAGGCAACGGCATTACACCCACCTTCGATTGCCAGTTCAACAATATTTGCCGGATCGAAGTAAATTGGATTGGGCGCGAACGAGGCACCGGCGGTATGTTCGATGCCCTGGTCGACAGGCAATATGGAAACATAACCGCTACCGGAGAGACGGCCATTGTCGAAAATGGCTTGCATATTACGCATAACCTGGTTATTGCGATCTGATTGGCTCACAACCTGGCCAACATATCCAGGACCAGGCAAGTGCAGCGTCTCCTTGGGAATTCCTTGACAGGTATGGTCGAGTAAGTAACCAGCCTCTTCACCAAGTAACTTTATTATCTGCTCGGACATGTTTTCTCCTTATGTAATGCCGCTCTTAGCGTACTGTTTTTTTTATTGCGGATTACTAACTGTTTGTTTAGACAACAGAAATTGGAAAGACAGAGTATAGATAATGTCGCAAAATCGGGCCATGTGCAAGTGTATCAATACACAACCGATCGCTTGAACGTACCAGGTCATGATCGCCCATGGATCAGATCAACGGATGAGATTTCTCGAGATTTGTGAGCATTATCTATGACCGCTTTTACTCTCCTTGGAAAGAATTTCACTTTGCGCAAAAAAATGGTTTCGATTTTGATCCGAGCCATAAATGCGCACAGACCACTGAACATAGTAGCCCCTGCACATCACGACGCCTGAGGAAGGATTTGCGCTGTTCTGCAAGAATCAAGGTATGAATGGACAACAGCCATCCCGGGCAAACTGAGGCAATATCGGCATTTTATGTAACTTGATCAATGTTGTCCAATCCGGTTTGGAGGTCACCGACCAGACCGTAGGCCAAGGCGAGATAAGTGGAAGTGTAACCGGCCATCGGCCCCAGAGCCAGCTTGAACGACCATCATTCCACCTTATCTCTGATGGGAACACTTAATATTTCGGTTGATGCGCAAACAAAAAAGGGCAAATATGGGCGCGATTGGACTCGAACCAACGACCTCACGGATGTGAACCGTACAAACAGGAAAACGCGAAAAAAGCGTTTCTAATGTCGTTTTACCAGACGTAGAATTTTTTAAGGTTAAGCGTTTTTCTCAAGAACCGTGAGGGCTGATCTGCAACGTTAATGTAAATCAGCCTTTAAAGCTAAAAAGGCATAACGGCTTGATTTCCTACAACAACCAAACTTAACATCATGAATGTGCTACCAATCAAGCTTCAGTTTCTCTTATCGGAATTTTATTGGTTTCCCTTTTAACCTGGATTCGTTTGACGATATCATCGAGAGACTGCTCCTTTAACCAACCGGAACGCTCCTGAGAATAATCACCATAGCCTCTTTCAAACATTTGCAGGAAGCGCACAAAACCAACCGGTCCTAATTCGCGAGAGAGGGCGGCCAGTCCGGCTTGTTGGATTTCGTTTAAGGTCATGTTTTCAGTTATCATGATTCACTTTCTTATTGCCGCACCAGCCAGACCAACGGGGTATCAACGATTACCGTTAATTAAACAGTGCACATCAGCGCCGGACATATTGCACAAAGTACCACTTATAATGTTGCGGTATGTTCATGGATTTTGAGATCAGGAATGAAGCGAAAGTCTTTCACGTTCAGCGTAAAAAGCGACAAATTGTGATCGAGCGCGGTCGCGGCAATCAGTACATCCGGGATGCCAGGTCTATGGCTAAGTGCGTACGTTTCCATCAACTCGAGGAATCGAAGAGAGATATCCCTGGTGACCGGTATCTGATGCATAAGGGCCAGGTGCTTTTTGATTTTCCTCAGCTCAGCCTTGTTAAGCGCACCGTAATATAGTTCGGCGACGGTAATGACGCTTACAGTTAAATTCTGGAGGCTAATTTGTCGTAAGACAGCCGTGATCTGAGGATTGTTCTTGTAGAACTCAATGAGAACGTTTGTGTCGCAGAGGATCATCATGATTGCCGAGGCCAGGCTTTCTGCCGCAGCGAATCCTGCGTGATGTTGCGCCCTTGCCAGATGCCGGCCATGGCAAAGAAGTCAGACTCAGACTCCTCTGTCACTGTATGATCTTCAACCTCAACAACCTCAATGAAGTCCAAAGAGCGTAAAAGCCGTAACAGCAAATCAGCTTTTTCTTTGTTGGTAATGTGAATGGTTATCTGTTCCATTTTTATTGCCTCATGCGACATTATAGCAGAAGAAGCAAAGGGCTTCAGTTATCACAATTGCCTTTGTTAAGAATTATAGCAAATGTCGTGCCATCTATGATGAAAAATCTATTTGTCCGACCCTAATTCATAGAAAACGGGGGTATCCACTGGAAGATTTCTGACAATACACGAGGTAAATAAGGGCTAGAAAGGGCGGAAATGGAAATTCGATCGACCAATACGACACAAATTGAAAAATAAGGCGTTTTCGATTAGGCTAATCGTATTTGGCTTAATTTTTCGATCATCAATTCACTATCCGTGCAGTCAGCGAGCTATAGTCGGGATTCAACCACGTTTTTCATGCTCCATATAAACGAAAAACACCCTGATGTTTAGACCAAGGTGCCATATATGGGCGCGGACGGACTCAAACGGCCGACTTCACGGATGTGAACCGTACAAACAGCAAAACACGAAAATAGCGTTTCTAATGTCGTCCTACAAAACATAGGATTCCTTAAGGTTCGGCGATTTTCAAAGGAACCGTGGGGTCTGATCTGCAACGTTGCTGCAAATCAGCTTCTAAAGCTAAAAAGGTATAATAATTAGGTTTCCAACAACAAGCAAAATTAATATCTTGAATGAGCCATCTTTCAAGCTACAGTTTCTTGAAATACGTCAGGCTTCTAGTAGAATCATTTTGTTCGTCTCGGTCTTTCCGCCACACGTTGAGTTTATACCAATGCAAATTAATGCTTTGCCCACTGGGATTCGGAAGATCTGCTAATGTACATTTAGGTTCCTAAAATACATATATAACGGTTGGCTCGTTGAAACCCGAAAGGAATACCCTAGGATTTGGAAATTACTTCCATTTCTATCTTATCATCATTTGTCGTTCAGGAAATCTAGCACGCACCTATCGACAATTTGATATTGGCTTGAGCTCATCTCGTGACTGCAATTCGGCACCAATTCTCCTTCGAAATTCGGAATGAACGCCTGCGCCCGGGTCAATGCCTTTGCTGGGTCATATATGACTTCGTGCTCGCCTAAGAGCAGCAGGACGGGCACTTTCAGTGCGCGTAATTGATCATCAGAGAACTCATCAGGCATGATCCGCGCTGTCTCGGGCGGCATGCGAAAATGCTTTAGACCGAGATATATCAAGTCAAGTGCGCACCGAAAAACAGTGTCACCGGAAGCATCTTTGAATCCCATCCAGCCAAAGTATGTGCTAACTGTGAAGCGCGTCGGGAATACCATTGCTGGCATTCCACGCAGAAAGAACTGTTTGACAATCGGTAGGAAACCCGCAGGAGATAAGAGCACCAGCTTTCGAACGCGCTCCGGCGTGGTCATGGCAAATTCAAGAGCTATCCACCCACCATAGGACATACCCACCAGAAAGATACGATCGAGGTTCAGCCCGTTCAACACGGCGCTCAACCAGACAGCATAATCCACAGCATCTCGTATCTGTTCATCGGGATCGGGGATACTCTTGCCTGGTTGGCCCATCGTATCGATTGCATAGACTCGATACTCTTTGCTGAAATCAGCGACATTGGGTGACCACATCGTCAGCGTAGCCAACATCCCATGTAAGAGCACTAACGGTGGCGCATCCTGCGGACCACTGGTGACCACATGTGTCATACCAAACCGAGTTGGAATATCCACCTCTTCATACGGAACGGGCCACAATTTCATGGCGGCATCATACGCCGCGAGATATGCAGTTTCACCGTCGACAGTCTTGAATACAGAGCAATTATTCATTATCCATCTCCATTGAATGTTCCTCAATTTTCGTTTAGCAGTGCCAGAAAGCGATCTACATCGTACAATGCCGACTGAGCTGGCGGGGATGTATGGGGAAGAATTAGGTCAAACATGTGTTCTGCCCACGGAAAAACGACGTTGACTGCCGGCACACCTGATTCAACCAGCTTTGCGTAGAGGGTCAGAGTGGTATCAATGGGAACAAGGAGGTCTTTGTCTCCTTGCATGAGCAGAGTCGGTGGACTGCCAGGATGAACGTGAGTTGTTGGAGAGGCTAACTGATAAATGTCAGGCATATCCTGGGGATTACCGCCTAACAAGAGATCGATCCGGCCTGCATACCGAAATCCCTCGGGACGGTTCGTGTTCTCAGATGGCATCCACTGCTCATAACCACGGACCAAGTCTACGGGACCGTAGTAGGAGATGATGCCGCAAATTGATTGATCCATATCTTGCACATCTTCAGGTGTAAACGCCGGATGCTGCGGCGTGTACCCTGCCAATAGGGCAAGATGTGCCCCAGCCGAACCGCCACCTATTACGATCTTTTCCGGGTTTATACCATAACGGGATGCATTGGTTTTCATCCAAGTGACAGCGCGCTTGACGTCGCCGATCATTTCGTAGATGTCTACTTCAGGAATAAGGCGATAAGATACATCCATCACCGTGTGACCCTGTGAAACCAGGTGGTGAAAGAAAGGTCTAGTCATAAAATCTTTATCCGCAGCGCCCCAACCGCTGCCGTGAAGGAATATGAATGCCAGGCCGGAAACGTTTCCAGCGGACGGCCGCCAGAGGTCACAGAGCAATTCCCGATCCTCGCCAGGAATTTTCCAGAAGGCGATATCCTGTTCCAAAGAAGGCTCCGGTGAAGCTTTCATCTTTAGATAAATCGACCAGCGCCGTTTAACCATCTGCCTTGCTTGCCGAGGGGGTATTTGGTCTTGCCAGCCGGCACCAAATGCTTTTTCAAAACCATCGTGGCCACGGGTGCATCGCCATATAAACCAGATCATCATACCAGCGCCAACAGTCCCTATCGGCACAGCCCAGAGAGCCTGATATACCCACCCAATTAGGACTCCAACTGCGCCTATGATGGCCCAATACGGCGACAATGCTCCTGCGTACAATTTTGCAAACATTACGGGAGATGGCTCCTTAAGTCTAATAAGGAATAGGGCACTCATTAGAAGTGATAAACCTGAGAGGATATAAGCTAGAATAATCATGATCACCTCTAATTAAGATCCATTGACTGAGCGCTGTTGTCTTCACCTATCCGGTTGACAGAATTGAGCTTCAAGCCCATGTCGCGAATTCTCACCAGGACACCATGCAAAGCTGCCTGATCGAGCAAACCGGAGAGCGCTGTTTCGCCTTCGGGCTGGTGTTGTATGGATAATCCTTCAAACCGCGTTGACCAGTTCGTGCTCAAATGACCCGCCACGCAGATCTCGTATATCTCGGGGGCGTTTATTGCTCGTTGGGTTTTCATAGCTAACCAATCCTTATGAATTCGGTTCCAGAAGTCTCCATCACGATCTTATCTCCATTCTATCTCTGGTTTTGCTGTCCTTTCCTACCCTGAAGTATAGATATCCAGGGCAGCTTTATCACCATGCTGTTGAGTAATCTTCAGCAAATCACCTTAGATTTTGGTATTACTCAAAGGTAGTATTTGGAGAAGTGATCGGGGTAATTAGAGCAGGTTCAACTCGTGGGCACGCGCGATCGCCTGGGTGCGGCTGCGAACACCCAACTTGCCAAAGATATTGCTGGTGTGTTTCTTGATCGTGTTTATGGTAACCATCAGTTCGCTGGCGATCTCTGGGTTTGAATAGCCTTTGCAGATCAGGAGCATGATCTCCAGTTCACGAGGGGTGAGCGGGTCAAGCAGCTCTCCCTGCTGGAGTCGTGCCGATTCCCCATAAGCGGCCCGACAGGCATCCAGCAAGGCATCCAGGTAGGGGTAGGAAGCCGGAGGCGTGTCGCAATTACCTCTCAGGTCGCCCAACAACGGCCCAAGTCTCGGCCCAACATTCAGCCATCGCCTGATGTAGCCTCCAGGTGCACCCAACGCCAAGGCCTCGCGCAGCGCAGCTCGGGCAGGCATATGGTCTCCCAGTGCGTCCAAGACCACAGCCTGCAGCGCCAGCAGGTGGATCAATTCGCCGCTGCTGTTCACTGCCCGGGCGCGGCGGATAGACTCTTCCAGCACTGAGCGTGCTTCCTCAAAGCGTTCCTCGGCACAAAGCAGGCGTGGAAACAACCACCCCCACCAAAGCAGCAGGTTGGCATGCTGTGTGACCGCGATCTTCTCTTCCAGGATGTGCAGCTTCGCACCTGCAGCATCCAGGTCACCTGCTATGAGACACAACATGGCCCATTCCCGGTTGAGCTCACCGGTCAGGTAGTGATCATCAAGGGCGTTCACAATACGCTCAGTGTTTTGGATGATATCCATTGCAGCGACCAGGTCGCCGCGTGCAGCGGCCAGATGCGCACGCAGGTAGCGGCCTGTACGCTCCGCTTCGCCAAAACCACCAGGGCGGGCGATGCGCAAGCCGGTATTCAGATATGTCTCCGCTTCGTCCAGGCGATCCCGCTCCAACTGGATCCTGGCCATGGCAATATACAGCGATCCCGCCGCGGGGAAGTTTCCATGACCTTCGCTCGCGGCACGATCGATGGCCAGACAGCAGAGCCCATCAGCCTCGTTCAGCCGTCCCTGGACCAGCAGGTACATGACCTGACCATAGGTGCATCCGTATGCGCCAATCAGGTTGCCCTCTGCAAGCGACAGCGTTATGCCGCGCTCATACGCCTCTATGGCGCCCTCAAAATCACCTGCCCCAGCGCGCGCCGCGGCCAACATATTCCACGATGTACCGATGCCCTCGACTAAATCCTGAGGTATAAGACGAGCGGCTTTCTCAGCATGAGCCACGGACCTGGCGTGCTCGCCCCGGCCGCGTGCCAGCACAGACCGCATCATCGCCAGCTGCGCAGCGACCTGATCCTGCTGCGCGCCGCTCAAGGCGCCATCACCCACCAGCCGCTCGTACGCGCTATTGCCCTGTTCCAGGTACGGCCGGATTGCCGAACTCTGCCCGCTAATGAAAAGCACCCAACATCTCGCCAGGGGCACGTATGGATCAGCCCCATCTATGCTTTCGGGCAGCGCATCCAGCCAACGCAGTGCCGTGGCAACCTCGCCCCTATGCAGAACCGGCATCCAGTGCTTGAGGACCATTTCCCTGGCCCGAATCATGTCACCAGAACGCAGCGCATGGTCCACAGCTTCGCCAGAATACCCCTCACTCTCGAACCATGTCGCTGCCTTGAGATGGAGAGCATCTATCTCCCCGGGATGATCGCGCTCCAGCAGCGCATACAGGACTTCGGCAAACAGATGATGGTAGCGAAACCAGGTACCGCCGGTATCGAGAGGGATCAAGAACAGGCTTTCGCTGCGGAGCTCGTCCAACACCTTTTGGCTGGTTGGATGGCCGGTAACGGCACCGCATAATGCAGCGCAGAACCTATCCAAGATTGATGTCAGCAGCAGGAAGTGACGGCGCTCGTCGGGCAGCGCTTCCAGGACTTCTTCGGTCAGGTAGTCCAGGATGAACTGCTGGCTCCCTGTAAATCGCTCGATGATTGTCTCAGATACGGGCTGTCCTTTCAAGGACAGGGCAGCAAGGTTCAGGCCAACGATCCAACCTTCTGCACGCCGGTTCAATGCCTCTACCTGCTCGGCTTTGAGCTTAAGGCTCACCACATCGTTGAGCAGGATCGCGGCTTCATCAGATGAGAACTGTAGGTCCTCGGCCCTGATCTCGACAAGCCTGCCGTGCGCACGCAGACGCGCAAGGGAAAATGGCGGATCGACACGAGTGATCAAGACCAAGTGCAGATTGGGGGGTTGGTGATCCAGGAGATAGCTAAAGCCTTCTTGAACTTGCTCCGCCTCGATGGCATGATAGTCATCCAACACCAGGATTACATCCTTCGTAAGTTGGGAAATATCATTGATCAGGCTGATCGCCACGGGTTCGGTGCTGCGCAATTGAGGTGCGCTGATGAACTGGCACGCTTCGCTGCCTACTTCCTTATAAACGGTTTGAATAGCAGCGATCAGATAGGTCCAGAATCTCACCGGATCGTTGTCTCCCTGGTCAAGGGAAAGCCAGGCGGACTGAACACCAGTGTCAGCGAACCAACTGGACACCAAGGTCGATTTTCCAAAGCCTGCCGGAGCGGAGATGAGGGTGAGTTTACAATCTTGTCCAAGACTACGATTGAGTTGTGCTATAAGTCGTGGCCGGTGGACAAGGTTCGGCCGTAATGAAGGGATAAATAACTTCGTGCGCAGTAGGGCCTCAGACATATGCACATTATAAGGGAAAACGGTGGGTTTCGGGAGCTCAAAGAGGAAGCTCCATGAAGCAACGGGAAGGGAGCAACAGCGCTGCCGGAATCGATTCTGGAGCATGGTTCACTTGCGCCTAGATACCCTGTGTTATCCGCAGGACGGCGGCTATTCTCAGCAGCATCAAGTAGGTTTTTAAGTTTTTATGCTCCTTTGCATGATTCTTGCATCGGTTTCGGGCTGCTAGTGTCCACGCTCCCGCTTGATAACGGGCGCGACGCGGTTGCCGATGAGTTTTATTGAGCGAGCGAGTTGTTCGTGGGACAGCCCGCCATTGTCCATTTGAAAGGTAAAGCGTGAAATGCCCCCCAAGGCTTCACTGTGCCGCAGGATTTTTTCGGCCACCTCTTCAGGACTGCCAATCACAATCGCGCCGGTTGGGCCAGTTTGAGCATCAAACCTCCCCCGGTTAACTGGCGGCCATCCGCGTTCTTTACCAACCTTGTTAAACATTTCGGCATAGCCAGGATAGTAATCTTCGACCGCTTCCCGCCTGCTTGCGGCGACATAGCCAAGTGAATGTAAACCCACCTTCAATTGTTCAGGAGGATGGCCCGCTTTTTCACCTGCCTGCCGGTATAGGTCTATCAAGGGTCGGAAGCGGTGTGTTTCACCCCCAATGACCGCAACCATAAGCGGCAGCCCTAGTACACCCGCACGTACAAACGAGGCTGGTGTGCCGCCCACCCCTAACCAAATAGGCAAGGGATCCTGCAAGGGCCTGGGATAGACCGGCTGATTTGTCAGTGTGGGACGAAATTTGCCTGACCAGTGGACGAATTCATTTTCGCGAATCCTGAGTAAGAGATCTAGTTTCTCCGCAAATAAGGCGTCATAATCGTTCAGGTCGAGGCCAAACAAGGGAAAGGATTCTATGAATGAGCCACGACCAACCACCATTTCCGCCCGGCCTTGGGAAACGAGATCCAATGTGGCGAAATTCTGAAAAGCTATAATTGGGTCGGCTGCACTAAGCACGGTCACCGCACTTGTCAGGCGGATTTGCTTTGTGCGACCTGCTGCCGCAGCAAGGATGACGGACGGCGCGGAATCAAGAAACTCTTTGCGAAAGTGTTGTCCGATTCCGAAGACATCCAGGCCAACACGGTCGGCATATTCGATTCTTTCGAGCAGTTCGGTCATCGCAACCTTGCTTTTTGACGCAATGTCCTCATCTTCGGATAATCCTATTCCTGCGAAACTATCAATGCCAATTTCCAATGTGTTCTCCTTCATGTACTATTAAACTGTCTAAGGCTTTTCTTCTATTTGACTCAAGTTTTGAGTTCCATAACTCTTTCGTCGACAAGTTTTTCATTATCTCTCTAACTTGCTATCTCGTTTGCGTAGCATGAATTAGGCCGGCACGAGGAAAAATCGGCCGTGAGCCACAAACAGGGCCATCAGCCCTGGCCGCATATTCATCACGTACGACGCCATTCCATCCCCTCTGCGCAGATGGAATATCTGAGTAATCCAAAGTACAATGTTCATCGTCAAATCTCCTCTAATACTGACTGTTTAAAGCTAAACTATAAAATCAAAAAAACTAATCAAGTCCGCGATCAAGCTTTCGCAAAATCGATTGAAATTGTCGCAATTCCTCCCTCGTTAGTGGAGACAGAATCTCTTTTGCCCGTCGGTCGTGAACTGGCATTAAGTTCGCCACCAAGTCCTTGCCGGCTTCGGTCAGATGAAGGTAATTGGTGCGGCCTTCCTTTTGACGCCGAATGAGATCGCGTTTTTCAAGGCGATCAATATGTTGTGTGATATTGCCTTTGGTGACGTTCATGCGGTCAGCACAGGTCTGCTGATTAATCCCGTCTTCGAAGGCCACCTGCATGAGCAGGTCGAATTGGTAGCGACTTACGTCTATTTTTCGCATCGACTCGTCTATCGCCGAGATGCTCTTCTTCAAAACGCGAACAAAACGATACCAGGTTAACAACTCAGGATCACGGTTGCGATCCTCGATCAAGGATTGAAATTTGCTCATCTAACAGATAGTTTAGTACTAAACTATTCTAATGTCAAACGAATCAGTGTATTCTCTGCAAATCGGGGTAAAGATATGTCCAATCTCGATCCAAAACCGGGATTTCTACAAGCCCTCGATTACATGTGAGAAGGTGATGTCTTGGAGGTCTGGCACCTGAGCCGTGTTCGACCAAGCTATCATGACCCGAGGATTTGAGCTGAGACACGAAGGACAGAGTAATTTACCCGGCAGGGGTGTTTATCTGGCTCCGACGGTTGCGGTCGCTCCAGCGAGCTGTTAGCAGGAGCGCTGATCCAGGAGCGACCTTCAAGATGCCCCCACCTGTCGCCTAAAACTCTCTGAGTCGACGATCGCCCATAGCTCCTTACATTTGCCATCCTGAAGGTGCATGAAAATGACTTGATCGATCTTGAACTCCTGACCCTCGCCCGTAATCCCGGCAAACTGTCCCTGAAGGCTGCCTGATAGCTCAACCCGCGCCGCCAGCGTAGAGCCCTCGCACACTACCTCTTGAACTTCGTGGCGTAGACCGCGCATTGCGTTTCTGGCTTTGCGCCAAGTTTCTTTCTCATGATCTATGCCGATGGCTGTGGTCCCACGGGGTCATGGAGCACAACATCATCATGCAGGTATCGGCCCAGCGCGTTCAAATTACCACCATCCCCAGCAGCCAGATATCCGCGTACGAAGGATTCCCAATCACACATCAGCTTCCTCCTGGGATGAGGAACTATCTAGGCTCAACATAACTACTTTCCACCTTGTAAAGAATCGAGCACTTACAGCTCAATTATTACCCTGATTCGACGTGTAATAAGTCTTGATGAATCAATTATTCTAAATATCCAGAAATTGATAACTTTCGAGCGGTTGCTCTTTGTTTGCCCACCTCATGTCTATGGGGAGAGAGACAGATATTTACTTGTCAATGCCCTGACCTCAATAGCTCAAAGGAGTGTGAGGCTTCCTGGCCTTTAAATAGGCAGGGCAAAAGTCTCCGCTATCCAGTGCCGCGATCTTTAGCCTCTGAAACGCCGCCTGCATATCGGTTATTTCTTGACCACTCAGTTCAACCAGGCGTAACCTCATTGGTCCCTCTATTTGAGCCAGCTCCCGGCGAGCTTCCTCGCGGTACCACGCATTGCGATTCCGAACGGCCACCTCGATGAACCCAGCTATCTCTAACTTCCTGACCGCCTCATTTAAGCTTATCAAGCTAAACCCAACCAGAGCGCCTTCTACTAACTGTCTCAAAGGGTCTGATTCTGGTTCATCTCCCTTCAGCCAATCGCTAGCCACAAACCAACCCCCTGGCTTCAATACCCGTAGGATTTCCGCATAGATAGCCTCCTTGTCGGCGATCTCAATCAAGGCCTTTTACTAAACAGGACGTCAAACGAGCTGTCTTCTAAAGGAAATGGACCAGGTTGTACTAACTTGAAAGATATTGAGTCTTGCAACCCGGCCGTTTCGGCCGTTTGTTGGGCCCATTTGAGCACACTTTGTTCGATATCAATACCCAAAAAAGTTTTAGCCCCGTGCGTCTTAACCAACTCCAGGGACGGACCGCCAATTCCGCATCCGGCGTCCAGAACGGTCTTTCCGGTTATGTCAACATCTTCCACTATCCGGGCTACCTCTTGTGGGCCACCAGGTGAGCTGGGCATGTTTGATCCGTTTATCAGTACAATGTTCTTGATGAGCTGGCAATTCATCCATTGATCAACCCTCTAAATCGCAAATACCGGACTCGAACCGCAAGCCGAGAGCAGCCCAGTCCCTTACGGATGTGAATCGCACTTGCAGTTCGCCTAGTCGCTAGCCGGCGAACTTGCATAGCGGTAAGCCAGAACCACATTACGGCCGTGGCTATGGGGAAACATGCACTTCACTGGCTGTAAGCAGAGATGCTTCGGCTGTTGCATTTGGATCTACTGCGCGGTCGGCGATCTACTTAGCAACATGGGCGGCGTCTCTTTCAACCCCATGGATCTCCGCTTTTGTGTTCACCAATGTTTCAGGCATGCGCCCATTATAAGGGAAACCTATGGATTTTGCTTGCTTCAGAATGAGATCGTTTGCTCAAACGGACATGCTTGGAGCACGGTTCACATCCGTTGGGAGATGAACCGCGGAGGAAAATAGGAATCATTCCTCGCCATCTCTGGTTGGAAAACTTAACATTTCGGCTGACGTGATCCAATAGGGGGAAAAGTGGGCACGAATGGACTCGAACCATCGACCTCACGGATGTGAACCGTTCAGACAGCAAAACGCGAAAATGGCGTTTCTAATGTCATTCTACGAGAAGTAAAATTATTTAAGGATAAGCGTTTTTCAAAGGATCCGTGGGGTCTGATCTGCAGCGTTGCTGCAAATCAGCCTGTCCATACAAAATCTTCTGTTTTTTGTATTCTACAAGCGGCCGGCATTGTGTCAAAAAGAGTTGTTCCATTTCACCGCTTCTTGGCTACTGGATAGGTTGTTTAGCTAATTTACCGGCTGATTAGCTTATGTATGGGCAATTTCAGCTGGTCTTCCTTTAGTTGCACATTTTTATCACTGGACACTGCGCTTAAAGCAGATACCTTTCACCATATCGGTCAACCGTTGCGGCCAATTCTTGATAATTTCCAACTTGCGGAATGCAGCTTCACTGAGATGCTGTGTTCACATTCGGATTTCTCCTTCTGCTAACTCAGTTCGGTTTATATTTATTGACATCTTCTTGTAGAATCCTTTAGATTCAATTCAAACTCGCCGTACCATGTCGCACTGCACGGATGTGCGAGACTCCCTAGTCAGGGTGCGGCGCCGCCATTGCTAAACAGCATGCGTTGTACCCCGGCGGCTGTCTCCAAAGCCAGGCCGCCCGGGCCGTCGGGACCACCGGCCGCCACATGTCCCAATAACCTCAGGTACTACTGGTCCATGGAGCCCTGATCGCAGGCCGCCATCACGTCCGGCTTGATCGTCATCGTGAAGCCATTCTGCTGTGAATAGGTGCCGCTAAAGGTATTGCAGACCGCCTGGCCGGTGGTTATTCCATCTTCGTAAAAGACAATAGTGATGCGTCCGGATTGGGAACGCTGGTTGAACTGTTTGTCGCTCGGTCATCCAGCGTCTCCCACTTCCAGACGATATTAATGATGGCATTGCACGCTGCGAGCGGATCCTTTGGAACCGGCGTTGGCTCAGCCTGTACGCAGGCAACCAGAAGCAATCCCAGACAGAATGGTGTTACTAGCGTCACTCTTTTCATCTTTCTTCTCTAACCTCGCCCTCATCCATCAAGCGGGATCGCCAGGCAGCATGAATATAATCAGATTTCAACCAGATTCTCTCGCGACATCATACCACCGGCTAGATTACGAGCCTTGAACCCATTCTGCAGCAGAATTCGTGTGGCGTAGTAGGCGCGCTGCCCTGAGCGACAGATGACATGGATTTCGCGGTTGCGGGGGAGTTCGTCGAGACGTTCGCGCAGTTCACCCAGGGGAATATTAATCGCTCCCGGCGCATGTTCCACGGCCAGTTCTTGCGGATGGCGTACGTCGAGCAGGAATTCAGACTCATCATCATTCCAATGGCACAAGGGCATGTCACCGCGCAGCACATCGGCGGCAACCATGCCGGCAAAGTTGACAGGAGACTTGGCACTGCCAAACTGGGGTGCGTAACATAATTCGACTTCCTCCAGATCGTAGATTGTACCCCCCATCTGGATGGCCATGGCAAAGGCATCGATGCGCTTGTCCACGCCGTCCTGGCCGACGGCCTGTACGCCGAGGAGGAGGCCGTCTGATTTACGGAAGATAATCTTCATCGCCAGATATTGGGCTCCCGGGTAATAACCGGCATGTGAATTGGGGTAGAGATAGATCTTTTCATAATCCGTTTCCCCCAGTCGTATGAGCATTTTCTCGCTGGCACCGGTCCAGGCCGCTGCCGCGCCAAAAAGGCCGATAATCGAGGTGCCCTGGGTCCCGCGGAAGCGGGAGTCACGCCCGGCGATCACATCGGCGGCGATGCGGCCCTGCCGGTTGGCCGGCCCGGCCAAGGGGATGTGCGTCCATTGGCCCGTGACGAAATCCATGACCTCGATCGCATCCCCGACGGCGAAGATGTCCGGGTCGCTGGTGCGCATTTGTTCGTCTACGCGGATGCCCCCACGGTCACCGATGGCGAGTCCCGCATCTTTGGCCAGCCAGTTTTCCGGTCGCACACCAATGCCCAGCACGGCGATGTCCGCCGGGATTTTTTGGCCTGACTTGGTCAGCACCTCCAGCGAGCCGCCGTCAGGCCGCTGGAAACCGGTCACATCGTCGTCGAGCACAAGACGCACACCATGTCTTTCCATATGCCGCTCAACATAGCGCGCCATTTCCGGGTCCATCGGGCCCATGACATGGGGCCCACGCTGGATGAGGGTCACTTCGAGTCCCAGGTGTTTCAGGTTTTCCGCCATTTCCAGACCGATAAAGCCACCACCAACAACCACGGCGCGCCTTGCCGGCACCACAGTTTGATAACCAGTATAGGTATGCATCCCCGAAGAAAATGGATCATGCCCTTCAAGCCACTCTTTGATCTCCTTCACATCCGGCACAGTGCGCACTTTAAACACACCAGGGAGATCAATCCCGGGCATTGGCGGGCGGATCGGCGTCGCTCCAGGGGAGAGAACGAGTTTATCGTAAGACTCACTGGTCATCTCGCCAGTGGCAACGTTGCGCAGCTGCACGGTTTTCTCCTCCGGCGAGATGCTCACGGCCTCGCAGAGCGTGCGCACTTCGATGGCGAACAGCGAGCGAAATGCCCTCTCATCCGCCACGAGGAGACTGGACTCTCGGGCTATGACACCGCCGACATAATAGGGCAGTCCGCAGTTTGCATATGAAACGTATGGCCCGCGTTCCACCATGAGGATTTGCGCATGTTCGTCCAGCCGGCGCAGCCGCGCCGCACACGACGCGCCACCAGCCACGCCGCCAATGATAATGACCTTCAATATCCCTTTTTGACCATTTGGTTCCATTCTTTTGCTCCTTTCCAACCTTTTACGAGTTTGGGCTTCTCTGCTCTGTGAGTTTGTACCACGCCATTCTGTAAGCGCTGCAGCACATCTCTGCGCAGGAAAATTGGCACAAAGCTCTTTACGCGCGCGTTTTCGTACAGGGGCGCGATCTCTATAAGCGCCTCTCTGATCTCCAAGCGCGGTGTCACTCCCCCTAAATCACGCCATATCTGTTCGGTGATTATCTCTATATCCCAATGAGGATTCCCATCAACCTGGTCATTTTCTGCCAGCCGCGGTTTGCCTTCTCATATTGGCTCCCCTGGTTTCATTTTTCCTTCTTCTCCCTTTTCAACTTCTGCTTCTCAGCCCGCACAATCGCGACGCGAATAGGTCTGCGGCCGAAACCGCGGTGTAAGCGGCAAAGCCCCTTGATAAGTTTTAGTTGGAGTAAATCACGTTTGAGGCCGCCAGTAGGTGGTGGGAATAAATTGAGACCGCCCCAAAAGACAAGGCAACAAGTTACAAGCTAGATGTAGCTTTTAACTTGTAACTTGTAACCTGTAACTAACCCCATCAATACCAGTTCTAAACGCCTGCTCTAAAAGCATTTATACTACTTAGCAAAATTGTGTATCCTAATATCCCTCGTAGCCGGGAATGCGTTTACGGCCAGCACCGCCGCCGTAAGAGGCAATATCACCCACCAGCATGAGAATAATCCAGAACCAATCCCAGCCGACTACCCCACCAGGTGAGACAAGGACATACATAAGCGTCGTCCAGGGCAGGAAGATAATGCCCAGGACCGGCCAGATCCACCAAAGGTTGCCTCCGCCTAAGAAACTGCTAAAAGCAGCTTGCCAGCGCACTGGCTGGAAAATCCACCAGAATATGTTAACGATACGTGGGCCTAACAAAACAAGCATTAAAAATGCACAACACATGGTTCATTCTCCTTATTTAATTTGTCGTGGAGATGCCAGCCCACCTTCACGAGAAAAACTTAACTCTGGATGCTGGCCCAGAGAGCACAAAATTAAAAGTTGAGCAGCTTCGCTTTTTTGGGCTGCGAACTCCTCGTCAGTGAGAATTCCCTGGGCATGGAGTGCCCCCAGGCGTTCCAACTGGCTAATCACATCATCTTCTGGGGCTGCTGCTGGCGGCTCATCGTAATATGCCTCTGCCGGTGGCGGGGTCACCTCTGCTGCAGCTGCTGAATATGCGGCATTCTTTTTAGCCTGCCGGTAAATTTCGGCTCTCCAAAGGCCAGAACAACTCCATCCACTGGTCCATGTTTCATCATTTGTCATACCTCCAAACAGTATTTCTTTATCGATTTTTCTAT
Source organism: uncultured Chloroflexia bacterium (assembly GCA_963807975.1). Lineage (GTDB taxonomy): Bacteria > Chloroflexota > Anaerolineae > Promineifilales > Promineifilaceae > JAACFF01. The sequence continues at coordinate 1,722,140 of CAWEDV010000001.1, forward strand.
CGTTTGCAGTCTCAACCCATTTTGTCCCGTGGACCAACCTTTAACCAGCGCATTTTCTGCCGGTTGTGGTCTGTTCGCTTTGAATTGCATTCCTCCCTCGCGTCCATTCCCTGCTAATATCTCCCTATACCGCTCCCACATGCGAACGACTTCTACGTAGAAAGAATTTGATCACCTCGTCGACGAGCAGCAAAGCAATGGCAAAACCAATACAGGTCAGCCATTGATTGCCACTCAGCGAAGTTGTGCCCAGCATGCGCTGTAGGAAGGCCAGCTCGGTCGGTAAGAACACGAACAGGAGGGCAACTCCGTAGAGTATCAACTGGTTACGATCATGGAAGATGTCACGATTGAAGGCGCTGGCGGTCTCGTTGCGTGCGCTCAGGCCCATGGCGACGCTCATCAAGCCGAAGGCAACAAAGCCCATAGTGGCCCCGGCGGCGACGCTTGTCGCCTCGTGTACGCTCTCCAGATAGACTGTCACAATAGCCGTCAATATGCCCGTGAAGAGGATGCGTACCCATTGTGAGCGGTTGAGGATGGGCTGGCTTAGCGGCCGGGGCGTGTTTTTCATCAGGCCTGGAGGAGCCTTGTCGAATCCCAAGGCCATCGCCACCGGGACCGTTACCAGGAAGTTCACAAACAAAACCAGGGCCGCCGAAAAGGGCACGCCGCCCAAGACGAGAAAGAACGCTGCCAGCAGGTAGGAAATAATGAATGCGACCAACTGGAACATCTGGTAGCGAACGAAGTTGAACAGGTTGTTATAGATGCCCCGTCCGAACTCCACTGCCTTGACGATCGTGGCAAAGTTGTCGTCGGTTAGAATCATCACCGCCGCGCCCTTGGAAACCTCGGTGCCAGTGATGCCCATGGCTACGCCGATATCGGCCTTCTTCAGCGCCGGTGCATCGTTAACGCCGTCGCCGGTCATGGCCACGATGTTCTCCTGGCGCTGCAAAAGGTCCACCATACGTATTTTGTCCTGGGGTGTCACGCGCGCCACCACGGCAATATCGGGCAGCTCTTTCATCAGCTCGTCATCGCTCTTGGCCGCGAACTGCGCGCCGGTGAGGGCTGTACCCTCGATGCCCAGTTTGTTCCCGATGGCTGCCGCAGTCACGGCGTGGTCGCCGGTGATCATGCGCACCTGGATGCCGGCGCTGTGGCACTTGGCAATGGCATCTTTGGCTTCAGTACGTGGAGGATCGACGATACCTACCATGGCCAGGAGAGTCAGGTCCGTTAGCAGGTCGAGTAAATTCGCCGTGGGATCAAAGGTATCGGGGTCATAGTCACGCCGGGCCACCACCATAACCCGCTCCCCTTCCTCGGCAATGCGCTCGTTTTCAGCAAGCGCCAGTTGGCGGTTCTCATCGGTAATAGGCAGCAGCTCGCCGTCCGGCAGCCAGTAGGAACCGCCGCGAGCGATAAGTACGTCAGGTGCCCCCTTGACAAAAGCGCGCACCACAGGCTGGCCTTTCTCATTGGTCATCTCGTGGAAGGTGGCCATGAACTTGTAGTCCGCGTCGAAGGGCAGTTCGGCTACTCGAGGGTACATCTTCCGCGCGCCTTCCAGGTCAATGCCGCCCTTGGCGGCCAACACGATCAGTGCCCCTTCGGTCGGGTCACCGATAAGCTCCTCGCCGTCCAGGGTGGCGTCGGCGCACAGCGCCATGGGCAGCATGACCGCATTTAGATCGACCTGGATTCCGCCGGCATTCAGCAGTTTGCCCTCCGTGCTGTACCCCTCGCCTGTCACTGTGTAACGGTTTTGGCCGGGAATGGTGAACTCTACAGCTGTCATCTTGTTGAGCGTCAGCGTGCCCGTCTTGTCGGAGCAAATGGCTGAGACCGAGCCCAGCGTCTCCACCGAGGGCAGCCGCTTAACAATAGCGCCTTGAGCCGCCAACGCCCGCGTACCCATGGAATACATGGTGGTCACGACTGCCGGCAGGCCGGTGGGGATGGCGGCAATGGCCAGAGCAATACCTGCAACGAAGACAGCGTCCATAGCCTGGCCGTTGATTATGCCCAAAATCACCATGATGATGAAGGCGATGCCTGCCAGGCCGGCGATGATAAGAGTCAGCTTGTCAAGCTGTTTTTGCAGGGGCGTCTTATCGGCCTCGGTCTTGTTCAATAGCTCGGCGATGCTGCCCATCTGTGTACCCATGCCGGTGGTGGTGACCATCATCTCGCCGCGACCGCGGGTGACGCCGGTATTCATGTAGGCCATGTTGTGGCGGTCGCCCAGAGGTACCTCAGGTTTGTTAATCGCATCCGTATCTTTCGGCGAGGCGACGCTTTCGCCGGTCAGGGCGGCCTCCTCGATCTCCAGCGTGGCGGTGACGAATAGGCGCCCATCGGCCGGTACGCGATCGCCCGCCTCCATCAGCACGATGTCGCCGGGCACTATCTGCTCGGCATCGATCTCGGCCACTTCGCCATCGCGGCGCACGCGGGTTATATTTTTCATCATGCTCTGCAGCGATGCCAGGCTGGCTTCGGCCTTGGCTTCGCCGCGCAGCCCCAACACCGCGTTAAAAACCGTCAGGACTAAGAGCACGATTGTGGTAGACCATTCGCCTGTGACCACGACATTGATCAGGGCCGCACCCACCAGGATGATCTGCATGAAGTCCTGGTACTGGCGCAGGAAAGCCTGCCAGCCCGACTCCTTCTTCTTAGCGGCCAGTTCATTGGGGCCGTATTGGCTCAAGCGCTGCTGCGCTTCAGCCGCACTCAGCCCTTTTGCCGGATCGACTTGCAACTGCTTCGCCGCTTCCTCCGCTCTGAGGGTGTACCATTTTGTTTGACTATCAGTTGAAGCTGCCATAACTGTTTTCTCCTTCTTATGCTCCCACCATAACTATCTATCGAGGACTTAAAAACGAAACACAAAACTGTCAATCCGCCCAACGTTCGTTCCCTGTGATTCAGGGTTATGAGTGGTTAGTAGATTTCCGGGACATACCGATAAGGATAATCCGGTTCTTTGTAGTCTCCTTTCCCTTCTCTCTTGGGGAACTTCACCGGTTCACGCGGCACGTCTTCATAAGGGATCATGCTCAGCAAGTGGGTAATGCAGTTCAACCGTGCCCGGCGCTTGTCGTTGCCATCGACCACGAACCAGGGCGTATCGACCGTATCTGTCGCTTCAAACATTGCGTCACGAGCACGAGAATAATCGTACCATCGGCTATAGCTCTTCAGGTCCATGGGCGTAAGTTTCCAGATCTTACGCGGATCTTCGTCACGAGCCCTCAGCCGTTCGTCCTGGACGTCCATGTCCACCTCCAGCCAGTACTTGATCAGGATGATTCCGGAGTGGATGATCGATCGTTCGATGGCCGGAGCGTACTTGAGGAAATAGTCCACTTGTTGTTCAGTGGCAAAGCCCATCACGCGCTCCACGCCCGCCCGGTTGTACCAACTGCGATCGAAGATCACCACCTCGCCAGCAGCCGGCAAATGGGGCATGTAGCGCTGGAAGTACATCTGCGATTTCTCCCGTTCCGTCGGGGCCTTCAGTGCCACAACCCGGAAGACACGTGGACTGACCCGTTCGATGATTCGCTTGATCACCCCGCCTTTTCCGGCCGTGTCTCGCCCTTCAAAAAGGACGCAAACCTTGGCCCCGCTGTGCTTGACCCACTCCTGCATTTTGACCAGCTCTACCTGCAGTTTTTCCAACTCTTTCTCAAACTTTTTATTCTTCATCTATTTCTCTCCATAAGGTAAATTCTAGCCTTTATCCCACCTTAGCGGCTGGCTGCGCGATCTTGGCGCGCTGGCCCAGCCATCGTGCAGTTGGCAGCAAATTCAACGGTATGAGGATAGAAGCCACCAGCACAAATGGTAGCGCATTGGTGTCGGCAAAGTTTTGCAACGTGACGACAATGGCAGCCGACACATTGCGCTGCGCCGTACCCAGCCCCGTTACATTGCGGACACCTGGATCGCGACCACCAATAACAAAACCGATCAATAAACTACCGGCGATGAAGAGCAATAGTGCCAGAAAACCACCGGTTCCGATCAGACTAATTACATTGGCGGCATTTAGTCCCAACCCAACTACCAAAAGAATTATGATGCCCAGCCCGCCGATCTTGTTCATTACAGGCTGCCATTTCTGAGCCGTGTCAGGCGAACTTGACCTGACCAATAGTCCCAATATTAGCGGGATCAGCATCAGCACAATGAGTGACTTGGCAATAGACCACGCATCCACATCAATATCCGTCAGCAGCAGCGGTAGGACCAGAGGCAGAAAGAAAATGGTCACAACCATAAGGAGCGTCATCAATCCTACGGCAAGGGCCAGATTGGCCTTGGCGCCTTGCGCCTCTAGGACCAGGAAAGGCGCTCCCGCGGAAGTGGCCAGGATCATCAATCCGATCTTGAGCGAATCTTCGAGCGGGATGATCAGCGAGATCCCATAGGCGAGAAGCGGTACCAAAACAAAATTCGCCAGTAGAGCCAGCACGACCAGACGCACATTTTTCAATGGCTGCATGATCTGAGAAAGGGTCAGGCCCAGACCCATAGCCAGCATGCTACCTACGATACTGGCCAGCCCGGACACCTGGGCAATAAACGTAAATAACTCATTTGCGGGCATAACAGATACTCCTTAAACCTCAAGCGCACGCGAGCCTGGATCATACTTGGCAGACACCGTGAAAGCCCTGTTCACGCTCCCGCGGCGTCAAACAGTTGAGATTGGCTTCGGCCCGGGATCAGATATCGAGGGTAGTACGCAGTGTATCCAGTTCTTCTCCCGTGGGAATCCATACCAACGCCGGATCGAGATCGTAGGTCCAGGGTGCGGAGTTCTTCCAGCCGTTCTTCATGCGCTTGCCGTGATAGACGCTTTCTGGCTCCTTGACCTTGTCCCCTTCAAAGCCATCGATGATGTTATACACGTTCGAAAAACCTGCTTTGGTAAGCATGTTGATTGAGAAAGCGCTGCGCCCGCCAGAACGGCACATGACGGCGATGGTGTCGTCCGGTTTGAACAGTTCCTTGACATGGTCAATGAAATCTGGGTTCATTTCAAAACCATACTTTCGCTTGTCACCGTGCCATTCGTATTTGGGAAAAGCTACCGGGATATTGTGGGCCATGGCAGCGTGGCCAACAAAAACATACTCTTCGACCATGCGTACATCGAGGATCATGACGCGCTCTGGATCGACCTTCCACATCTCATAAGCTTCTGCTGCAGTCGCATATAGCCCCAGGCCGGTCAATTTGGCTTCTGGAATCTCGTGGTCTGCGTCAATGGTGGTTACGATAGGCACAATGCTTGTCTCCGAGAGACCTCTTGGGTCTTCATAGGTTAGGTGGTGGGCGCCAAAGATATAATTGGGCGCCCGCCTACCCTTTGTCTCAATGCTCAAACCGTATGATCTGGGTTATCCGAGTCTTGCCTTCATGGCTTCGTCTAGCGTAGTCGGTTGGGGCAGCCTTGCCATGCTGCGCTTCTCCCACTCTTCCTCGAGAAGTTCCTTTGCTGCTTGCTCAAGGAATTCCGGGGCAGCCCACTCAAAAACATCAAAGTCATTCTCAATATAACCGTGGCTCAGCATGAAGTCCTTGTTGATCTGCAGGGCTTCCAGGTTGTAGGGCGATAGGGTGGGCACAAGGTCGACATTCATAATGTTGCGATAGGTATCCTCAACATCCAGGTAGTAGGTCTGCTTATCAAGGATCGCCGCCGCGGCGTGTTTGTGCTCGTTGGCCCAGCGCCCCACCTTGATGAGACCCTTCAGCAGGGTGACGACCAGCTCGGGGTGCTCTTCGCAGGCTATATCTGTGACCGTGCAGGTGGCCGGGACATTCGCCCCTTGCAGGGTCCAGTCTGGGTAGTTGGCCAGATTCTCGATGGCCTTCATCTTGCCTGTCTGCTCCTGGATATGCTGGAAGACCTTGCTTTGGGTGTAGATCGCATCGACGGTGCCGTCGAGCAGCGATGTTTCCAACGGGCGGAAAGCCAAGTCATGCTTGTGATCGCGCTTCAGCCACAACTCCGACGGATTTTCCATGGGAGTGAGCATCGCGGGATTGTCGTACCAATCGTCAGGGTACGGGAAATCCACGATTTCGACATCGTCGCGGGTCATATCATTGAGCATCAGCATCAGCTCGATACCCTGCTCTTCCTGGATGCGCCACCAATCGTTTTTGATGACGTTTAGGCTCTTCGTAAGGCCGATCTTCTTGCCTTTCAGATCCTTCATGCGGAAGATTGGGTCGCGGGCGCGCACCAGCATGCAGCCGCCTTCATAGACATGGGTCGTCCCGATTAGGCGGGTGCGGCGGACGTCAGCTTGGACGTGGATGGCCGGGTTACAGCCGCCATAGCGCATCAGGTTGTCCAGGTTGTGGACGTAGTGCGGGTACCAGTCGTTCTCCGTGGTGGAACGAAGGAATTTGTAGGCGATATCCATCTTCTTGAACTCTTCCTTCACCCAGCCGATCTCCTGGTCAACGTTGCTGGGGGACACCAATGGACAGTTGGTGTAGTAGAATTCGTTCCAGTCTACATCGACGGAACGCATTGTCTTGCCTTTGATTGTCATGGTAGCCATCGTCAATTTCTCCTTTTTTGTGAGTTTATTTTGCCACGCATCACCGAGCCGGCGTTAATGCCATTATTATCACTAACCAGGCCCGGTCACCTGGAAAAACCAGGATTTCTCTGGCCATTTTTTCTAAAAGGGTTTCTCCTCTCATTTATTAACTAACGAGTGCCGAGTTTCATCTTCAACCCTTTCTCTTCTTAACAGACTATGAACCGGGGACGCGGTCGCGATCGCCTGCGCCACCGCCTTCGTTAATACCAATATCAGCAAAGACCACTAAAACAATCCAGAACCATTCAAAGCCAGTGATGCCACCCATGAAGAAGAGCATGTACGCCATCGTCCTTCAGGCGTTCAAGATGATGTACAGGATAGGCCGGTCGACTTCGCTGAAGGCTTAGATCCCAACAGGCTGGATTGGAATCCACTAAAGCACATTGGCAAAGCGCTGAGCCAAGAAAAAACGGTATGGAAACAACGCATGTCAAATTTTCCTGATATGCTGTCGGGTGACAACGCCTCCCATCTTCACCAAGAATGTCAAGGATCCTGTAATATGGCAGCTGGCCAAAAGTGGAAAGGGGTTGTCTCCTTAGATGCCAAGCAGCTTGGCCTTTTGGGCGGCGAACTCTTCTTCGGTCAGGATACCCTGATCCTTGAGGGCACCAAGGCGTTCGAGCTGCGTGATTACATCGACTTCAGGGGCTGCAGGTGACGGCGCATACTCCTCGGGTGGTGGTGCGTACTGCTCCTGCTGCGCGTTCAATTCTTGTTGCTCTTCATAGTCTTGCTGCGCATATTTTTTGTTCTGATGATGGTGTACAGCGCCTGCGGTGCCGGCCACGACGGCCGTCCCGACAGCCGCGGTTGCCACCCTTCTTCTTCTCATTTTTCTTCTTGCTCTAGGCATATCATCCTCCACATCTTTTGTAAAAGTTTAAATCTCACTCCCCTGGCTATGCTTCAGCCTGGGCAAAAATCTCTAAGGTTTCATTGACGACCTCGAAGGGGATGCGGTCAAACATCACCATCCGGCCACTCGAACGGGTTACAGCTTCCCCAAACTTGATCGCCCACAGGTTTTCAATAAGCAGCAGGGCGGCGGTGGTGTTGTCTTCCATGGCCCCTGCGATCAGTTCGATATCTTCAACCTGGATGATGCCACTGATTTCAATTTCCAGCGGATCGAAGATAGCCAGAACATTGGGAGCGAGCTCCTCAATCTCCAGTACCTGATAATGCCCGTCGTGATCCTTCCGGATAATCACCAGATCGATCACCCGCACGATCTGTTTTTGGACCAGCTCGAGGAGCGCAGGCAAGCTCTCTCCTGTAAGCTGGTCGGTTTTGAATTCAAGGGCAATAAAGTCGATTGGTCCGTAAGACATAGGTTTTCTCCTTTCGTTACCAATTATAAGTTTCTGACGTTGGTGGCAGGGCGGCCTTCAAGGGCTGCCCTGCCACCTTCATTCGCTCATCAGCCTCAGTGAGACATCTGGTCGATGCACACACTTACCGCCAAGATGACGATATCGTCCTGGCCAGGATCGATGGACACGCCATAGCTGTCGCGCACGCGGAACCATTTTTTTGATATCTCGGCCACTTTGTCGCGGCCTTCGCCGATGGTGTACTCATGGTCCAGGATATTGCCCTTGACTTCCAAATCGGGGCCATTCTTGATCTTGACCGTGAAGCGGTCGCGTACCGGACTTACGATAGCTTTCTTCACCGTGGCCAGATTCTCACCACCGGGCCCCTCGACTTCCATGCTGTCCTTGACCCGCAGTTTGCGTTCCTGAATCTTGGCCAATTCATTTCCGTGGGCGTCTTCAAACACCAACGTTTGACGTATGCGCAGCGCCTTGCCATCTACCTTGAATGTCTTCTGACCTTTGTCGTTCTCGATCCAGAAGTCGTCGCCGATAGAAACCATCTTCTCGCGCATCTGGTAGCGACTACTGCCCCCAGATCCACCTGGGCCGCGGTCACTTCGGCGATCCTCTCGCCTATCTTGTCTTTGTCTATGTGGCATGATGGTGTTCTCCTTTGTTATTCGACCAAAATTTTTTAGGTGAAGCTGGTAACTGTTGGGACAACAGCCAGCTAAACTTCAATGTTTGTTTCATTCCGGTTCAGATCTGCATCGGGATTCAGGCGTTCGACAGACACGACTGTATGCCCCAGGTTGTAGAGGGCGTTAATTATGCCAACCAGATCGGCCTGATCGGGGACTTCGCCAATCAACATCGTCTGTTCCGGATCGCCGGCTACTTCAATAGGCGCAGACGTCATGCCCCAAAGACGTTCCGCCCAATTGCTTTCCAGCGCACCCAGGACACATATGCGATAGGTGGCCGGCATATCTGTGGGGACAAGTGGGAATTGTTCCATATGTGAGCCTTCATCCTTGCTAGTAGATGCAAACCTTGCCCATATTCACGATATGGACCGGAGCACCTTCCCTATTAGCATAATATGGCAAGTAGCCATGAAGGAATAGATCCTAAAAGGTGTAGTTAGGGTGTAGGAGGCGTGTACGGTTGGCGTCTAAGAAGAATGATTTAGGGTGGCGGGATCAGGCCCAGGGAGACGGCCGTTTCGACGGCGTCGTGCCTGGTGTGGACGGCGAGTTTCTGATAAATATTACTCGCATGGCGCTTCACGGTTACCAGCGAAATAACAAGTTCAGCCGCGATCTCTTTGTTGCTGTAGCGTTTGCCCAGCAGTGCCAGTATCTCCAATTCGCGCTCGGTGAGCGGTTCTATCAGTTGTCCGTTTCCAGCAGGCTCTGAAATAAGCCGCGCGGCATCCGCAAATGCGCCAAGTATGTTTGTAACATACTCGTCATAGGGCTTGCGGTTGTACAAGTGCCGCAGTAATTCAGCCATCTTCGGACCAAGGTCGACGTAGAGGCGGATGAAACCGCCGGATTGGGCCAGCGCCAGCGATTCTTCCAGGGCTTCGAGCGCCGCTTCCTCGTTTTGATTGGCAGCGTGGAGCATCGCTTCGAGGGCCAACACCTCGATCAGAACACGGGTATTATGAGTGGACTCGGCAAAGGCGTGCAGGCGCTGCAGGCAGTTGGCGGCTTTAACGAGGCTTCCCGGGGTGCCTATCGCCAGCAGCACCTTGGGAATAGTCAGCGGCGGCGCGTAGAAGAAAGGCATAGCCGAAAGCTGCACGTTCAAACAAGCCTGCTCCTCCCACTTTATAAGTTCGCGTGCGCGACCCTGCAAAACAGCCAGTTCGGCCTGGAAGGATTGCACCATGAGTATGAATGGTGTGCTGCGTATCTCAGTAGCATGATCTGCGGCCAATGCCAGCATCTCGAGGGCCGCTTCCGGCTCACCTCTTGCCTGCTTGATCTTGGCCATGATGAATGCGCTGTAGACGTTGGCCAGCGCATGGTTAACATAGCGCCGGTCAAACGTCTTTTGGGCGTGGTGTAAAGCTCTGTCCAGATCATCGCGATGATAGTGAACACAGGCCAGGAAGTAGTGCGCCCACCCTAAAGAATGCAAGCGGCTGTCTGTAGAAATCCCTAGCATAAACTCGCCAACGCGCTGCAGACCCGCTAGATCCGCGGCCATCCAGGAGACGAATCCTTCCGCGGCCGCATTGCGCGTCTGGGGCCCACCGCTTACTTCCGTGTCCTCACGCCGGCCCTGTTGAATCCATTCATATGCCCCACTAAGATCGCCAATCATCTGCAGCGCCGCGGCGCCGTATATCCAGCAGTAGCTGCGTAGCGCATACCATTGCCGTGGCATAATTTCTAATCCATTGCGGCAGCAGGCCAGCGCGGCCTGTGGGTCAAGAGCAAAGTAGTGGCTGGCACTGCGCAGCGCCCCAGTTTCGGCCAATATGCAGTCTGCTTTTTGCGGTTCCAGAGGAATTGTATTGACCAGGGCATCAACCTTGTCGACGATCCGGTTAACCTCGGCCATGTCGAAACGCTGGATCTGGGCGGATCGCGCCTGCAGTAGTAATAGGTCAGGCGATTCCTCAATGATATGTTGTGGAAATTGCTGCAACCAGCGCCAAAGACGCTGGAAATGTTCCTGGTTCATTAACTCCTGCCGGTTAGCGACTACAATTTGAATCGCGGCTTCCATATCGCCGGCGGTTAATGCATGCTTCAACGCTTCCTCGATGAATCCATGATCAGCAAACCAAATACTGGCCCGAACGTGCAGCGCCGTCACAACTTCGGTCGAATAGCCCTCATGAAGGCGCATCTGCAAAAATTCGCTAAATAGGTGATGATAGCGGAACCAGTTGCCCGAGTCGTCGAGCGGTATCGTAAAGACATTGGCCTCTTCCAGCTCCTGCAGGGTCGCCTGCGCGTCCAGAAGAGGCCTATCGAGCATGATCACGGCCTGGCACAAGGATGCGCAGAAGCGATCGAGGATCGATGTCTGCAAGAGGAACAACTGCTTTTCAGCCGACAAATGGACAAGAACCTGGGAGACCAGATAATCTCTGACATAGATATTGCTGCCGCTGAGCCTGTCGATTTGTTCCTGGAATTCCTCAAGGCGCGAAAAAGAAAGAGCGGCCAGCCGCAGTCCCGCAGCCCAACCTTCAGTCTTTTCATGCAGGGCAGCGATCGTTTCCTCGTCTAAGGGCGCGTCTACGGCCCGCTGTAAAAAGCTTCTCGTCTCTTCCAGCGAGAAACGCAGCTCAACACTCCGGATTTCAACCAGTTGACTGCTCATGCGCCACTCGTTGAGCGGCAGTGGTGGAGTGTAACGCGTGCTCAGCACAAGATGAAGGTTGGGATGTGGGTGACGCACCAGCTCGCTAACAAATGCATGGACAGCATCATCGGTGATGACGCCGTAGTCGTCAACCATGAGAACGATGTCCTCATCCAAGCGGCTCAGCTCAGCAAATAGCATTTCGACCAAAGTCCGCGTGGGGGGCAAACTGGCGCCGTCCAGCAAGTCTAGCAGCCCCTCGCTAAACGCTGGAATCGCGCTCCGCATAGCGGCCAGGAAATAGCTCACAAAGGAGCCGGGATCGTTATCATTCTCGTCGAGCGACAGCCAGGCACTGGGACAGCCGCATTGTTCTAGCCAGGCGCTCAACAAGACGGATTTACCGTACCCGGCCGGTGCGGAGACGAGAGTCAGTGAGTGACATTCAATCTGTTTCAACCGGTCGTTCAACCGCGAACGGCGCACATAATCCTGGGTGCTTCGAGGGCGGTATAGTTTTGTCTGAAGTACCGGCAGCGGGTTGCCAACAACCGACATATAATTCTCCTTGGTAGCAAGAGATATTATAAGTCGAGGTCCAGGCGCTCGCCAATGGCGTAAGACTATTGGATTACCGGGTAGTATCGAGATTCACATAATTTCATTCTTGCAGGATATTGGACGTTTGTATTTGATACTCTCAAATCGTCATACCATGCTCTAGCTCATACCTAGGATCTAAACTTCGCTCTGTTGAGTCACCAGTGAGAACTAGGCAACGTCTCAATATGTACACGATTGAGACATGAATAGGCCTCCGGTCTCAATTTATATGTCAATATTGCATTCTCAGTGAGTCTTAGGAATTTTGAGGTATCATGCAAGATTCATTGCTTGCTCCCAATCTTGACCCCTCTATATCGAAGATAATTATAAAATGTACCTCTTGATATCGACAGTTGCTCACAAATTTCATTCACAGTCAGCTCTCGTTCCTGATATAGCTTTTCGGCCGCGTCTTGGGCGCAAGTGCCAAGTTATGGTAGGCCAGTCGGCCCCTTCACCGACTACGCACAAATCAAATTCAGCAGCAGCAGCCGTAGGGCTGCGCGTACGTCAGGTTGGGGAGCGGCCAATAATATAATAGTCATGATTTAGTCGTACCTTCAACAGATACCGGCATCACCGGCCGGTGAGGGGGGTTTTATCTCCGCCACTTGGGGGAGATGGAGTTCGGGATGAAGCGGGTGGTGTCGTAGGGCATAATGCCACAGCTAATCAAGTCACATAAAGTTCCTGCTGTTCGGCCTGCTCCAAGTCAATGGTCATAACGCCATCCTCATTACCCACATCCTGAACTGTGTGGATGGCGACGGAATGATTTTCGGCGATTGGACCAGAAATAAATACTAGACTGAGGCTGAAACCCAGCACTTTGCCTTCTTTGTTTATGATCACATCACCAGCTTTGCCGATTTTGGTGCCGCCTGGCGAATCTACTGTTCGCCCCTGCAACTCATCACGTCACAGCCAAGCCTCTTCTAGATAAGGAATGTCTTTTTCTTCCTGAATAACATCATCGTGCTTGACTATTACAGCATCTTCATCCATGGTAACGACGTCTTCGCTTTTAACCAGGAAAGCCGATCGACTGAAAAGTCCTTTGGAACCCAGGTAAAGGGCCGCCACAGATTGCAAATTAACAGTAAGGTAAACATCTTGGACTCTACCAATAGAACGGCCGCCGCTGACTGTAATCACCGGGTTACCAATAATATCTTTACCTAGAAACATGTTTGAGTCTCCTTGTTTTGTATTTTTATCTTACTACTTATCCCAACATAGGCACGACTCGTTGGCATCGGTTGATTAGGGGATTTTGGCTCCGCCACTTGGGGGATAAATGGTAGGATATGGGGCGTTTTTACGAACGGCCGTTTAGTCGACGAGGTGCTCGCGCACAGCCAATGCTGCGGCTTCAGTGCGACTGGTGACATCCAGTTTGCGCAGGATGTTGCTGACGTGTGATTTGATGGTTGACGGGCTGACGACCAGCTTTTCGGCGATCTCGGTGTTGTTCAAACCTTTGACCAGCAAGGCCAGCACCACGCGCTCGCGCTCCGTCAGGTCGTGGCCGGGCGGTGGCGGCTGGTTTGCATCGTGAACCATGGCCTGGACGGCCGCCGGAGAGAGGGTGGCCTGGCCGCCGTGGGCCGCACGGATAGCCTGCGCCAGTTCGTTGGCTGTCACATCCTTGAGTAAGTAGCCGATGGCTCCCGCCTGCAGCACATTCTGGACCAACTCTTTTTCCGTAAAACTGGTCAGGGCCAGCACCTGCACACTGGGAAAACGCTGGCGAATGACACGCATGGCCGTCACACCATCCATATCCGGCATGGCCAAATCCATGAGCACGACGTCAGGATTGAGCCGCGCACACTGCTGGATGGCTTCGTCGCCAGTGGCTGCCTCGCCGGCTAGTTCCAGGTCGTCAAATACCTGCAAAAAGGTCGCCAGTCCGCGGCGGACCATCGTATGATCATCGACGAGCATCACCCGAATCGGTATGGTGGGGTTCATAGGGCTTCCTGTTTCTCACTTTCCACCCAGCGGATGGCAATTTCCGTGCCCTTGCCTGGCCGGCTCGTAATGATTAGCTCAGCCCCCACTGCTTCAGCGCGCTCGCGCATCATGCCCAAGCCAAAGTGGCCCGACGCTATTTTCTCTGTGTCAAAGCCCCGGCCGTCATCGCGAAGATAAAGTTCGACTGTGCCAGCCTCGTACTGGAGGTGGATATCCACCTGGTTGGCCCTAGCATGTTTGGCAATATTATTAAATGCTTCCTGGATTAGGCGGTAGAAGGCCACCTGCACGTCGGGCGGCAAGTCCCCTTGCCCAACCACGGTTACCACCACGGAGATATTCGTCCGGCCGGTAAAGGCGCTGCCCAATTGGTGCAGCAGGTCGCCCAATTCGCTGTCAATCAGGACCTCGGGCCGCAGTTCAGCTAATAGCGCGCGCATCTCGGCCAGCGCGCCACGCGTCAAACGGCGCAGGTCTTCCAGCGACTGCCGCCCTTCAACCGGGTTTTTTTCCCAGAGGCGCGGTAGCACCTCGGCGATCAAACCGGCTGAGAAGAGCGATTGGTTAACGGCATCGTGTAAATTTTGCGCCAGGCGTTGGCGTTCCTGCAAAGTGGCAAGCGTTTGTGCCTGTTCGTACAATTGCGCATTGACCATTGCAATTGCCGCCTGGTTGGCCATCGTCAGGACCAGGTTGGCCTGGTGATCTGTGAAGGCATTTGCTTCAGCGTGCGCTATGCCTAGACCGCCAATGACCCGGCCTTTCACGGCCAGGGGCACCCACATCCAGGCCTTCACGCCCTCCAACACTACGGCCGCTTGATCATTCAGGATCGATCGCAGCAGCTGAGCCGCCGGTTCGGCACTCCACACATCCGCGATTCGCTGCGGCTGGTGCTCGTTTAACAGCGCCACCCGGTTCTGCTCATCGTCGAGCGGGATGCGGAAGGGCATCGCTTGTTTCAGCCGCCGCGATCCGCGCACGGTCAGGGCAGCTAGGTCCCTTTCTTCCAAGGTGAAGAGCACCGCATGAGCATACCCAACAATCACCCGCAGTTGGTCGAGGATCAGACCCGGTTTCAGTTCCAGTGTGGAGGTCAGCGTCTTCGAGATCTCCAACAGGGTAATCTGCTCGCGCGTACGCGTCTCCACCTGCTGTCGGAGTAATTGCTCAGCCTGGATTCGCTCGCTGACATCGCGAATCACACCTAAGAGGCGCAGCTGATCCTGATATACACACCCTGTTCCACGAACTTCGACGGTGAACGGTGAGCCGTCCCGGTGCAGGTGGGTTAGGGTCGCTTTAAACTCATTGCTGGATTGAACTGCCAGCATCAACTCAGTGAATTGAGCATAACTATCGGGGTGGATATAGGCTGTGGGGTGCAGGCCGATGAATTCCTCGCCAGGATAGCCATGCATAGCGCAGGCGGCGAGATTGGCCTCGACCACTAGACCCGTTTCGAGATCGATGAGGATCAGGCCGTCGCCAACAGCCTCAAAGATGCGTTGATACGGCCGTTCTTTGTCTTCACTCTGCAACTGGTGCTCCTCGCTCCGGGCAGTTGCTGCTGCAGACGCTAGCTGCAACTTGTCCCGCAGATGCAACTGCCAAGATTCGGCGGTTCCTGACTTCAAGAGAACAATGGGTATTTTGCATATCGCCCCAAAGAAGAATATATCAAAAATGCCAGGTAAGTTTATAGTGGGTTTATTATTATCGTTGAATTTAAAAATGACAACATCACTTCTTCTTGCGCTTCTGTTTCATAGACCTTTGTTTCATGGTACACGTTATTTGTCAGGCACTCAATAGGTCAGACAGTGAGGCACATGCTTGATATGTCTCATTTCTTGTCTCAGAATATCTTTCTAGTAAGGCCTAAGACATTTTGAACCATGCCCTTTTCCCTAATCACGGGTCCCCTTTTCTATCCTCACTTCTTTGTAAAAAAACGCATGTTCTATGATATACTCCCATCAAGAACACGGTTTCCTTTGCTGCAACCAGATTTATCTACCAAACACTATACTTTCTATCATTCTCCCCCGCTGGAAGAAGTAATGTCATTTCCGCCAGAAAAAAATCAACATTGCAACATTAACCAACATCTCCCGCCATTCGCCACTCGCTCTTATAACCAGAATGGAAGAAACTTTGCCCATCATGGATAGAAAGGCTAAGATACAAAATCGGGCTGCTCGCTTTAAATCCATGGCCCACAAGGACGAGAATGCGTCAGAAACAGATGCCCAGCATCTCCGTTTTTTTTCCCGCCTACAACGATGCGGGGACCATCACCAGCATGGTTATCACCTCTCTGCTCACCCTGCGCGAACTCACTGATGACCACGAAGTGATCGTGATCGACGACGGCAGCCAGGACCACACCCCACAGGTTCTCGACGAATTGGCCCGCGTTTATCCTGATGAAGTGTGCATCATCCACCACAAGCAAAACAAAGGCTATGGTGGCGCGCTGCGCTCCGGCTTTTCCGCGGCCAGCAAAGAATGGATTTTCTACACAGACGGCGACGCCCAGTACGATCCGCGCGAGTTGAAAAATCTGGCTCTCCTGGCTAATGAGGATGTCGATTTCATCAACGGTTGGAAGATCGAAAGACACGACCCACTTCATCGCATCATTATCGGCCGTTTGTACCAATACATCATCAAGATCACCTTTGGCCTCAAGCTCCGTGACGTAGACTGCGACTTCCGCCTGATGCGTGCCCAGATCTTCGAAGAAGTTCAGCTTTCCGCCGACAGCGGCGTCATCTGCGTTGAACTAATGAAGAAAGTACAGGACGCCGGGTTCCGACTGGCCGAAACTCCAGTGCATCATTTTCATCGCGCTTATGGCAAATCCCAATTCTTCAATTTCCGGCGCCTGGCCCGCGTCGCCCGTGATTTAAGCAAGCTTTGGTGGCGGTTGGTGATTAAGAAGGAACACCAACAAGCCACGCAAACTGATTCAACCATTTCTCCCACCAGCAATGCAGCAAATTCCTCCACAACTTAGCCAATTTTTCCGCAACAAGCAGGTGTTAATCACAGGCGGCGTCGGCTTTATCGGTTCCAACCTGGCTCGATATCTGGTTAAGATGGGCGCAAACGTGCTTTTGGTCGATTCGCTGATCCCCAAATATGGGGGCAACCTGTTTAACATTAGCGATATTCGCGATCAGGTACGCTTGAATATCGCCGATATCCGCGACGAGCACGGGCTCCGGTACCTGGTTCAAGGACAAGATGTGATCTTCAATCTTGCGGGCCAAGTTAGCCACACTGACAGCATGATTGATCCCTACGCCGACCTGGACATCAATGCCCGCAGCCAGCTTTCGCTGCTGGAAGCGTGCCGGCATGGGAATCCCGAGGCCAATATCGTCTTTGCCAGCACACGCCAGATTTACGGCCGTCCCCAATATTTGCCGGTCGACGAGGCCCATCCCCTGCAGCCCGTGGATATCAACGGCATCAACAAAACAGCCGGAGAATGGTATCACATCGTCTATCACAATGTTTACGGGTTGAAGACTGTTTCTTTGCGTCTGATCAATACCTTCGGCCCGCGCATGCGCGTCAAAGACGCCCGTCAAACCTTTCTCGGTTGGTGGCTGCATCAGGCTGTACAAGGGCAAACACTGCAAGTCTACGGGGATGGTTTGCAGATTCGTGATTTCAACTAT
This sequence comes from uncultured Chloroflexia bacterium, assembly GCA_963807975.1. GTDB lineage: Bacteria > Chloroflexota > Anaerolineae > Promineifilales > Promineifilaceae > JAACFF01. The sequence continues at coordinate 1,739,711 of CAWEDV010000001.1, forward strand.
GTCGATGATGTAGTCATAGCCCTACTGCTGGCAGCACAGAATGATATGGCCAATGGTCAGATTTACAATCTGGGCGCCCCGGAAGCGGTGAGCCTGATCGAGTTGGCAGAGCTGCTGCTCTCAGTTTCCGGTAACGGCCGTTACGAGATCGTCCCCTTTCCCAGCAATAGAAAACGCATCGATATCGGTGATTACCACGGTAGTTATAAAAAGATAGAGCAAGAACTGGGCTGGACCCCCCAAACCACGCTGCGGGACGGTCTAGAGCTGACCTTGAACTACTATCGGCAACATCTCCCACACTACATTTGAGCAGGTGCAATCAGCAAGACGAATTCGCCCCTAAGTTTCACGCCGTACGATTGTCTCGCCGCCAACAGTACAATGAAGGTGCCAACAACAGCAGCGCAGCCAGGGAAACCAATCCCCCCCATAAATATATCGAAGGCACATAGGACCAGGTAATTTCATGCATGCCCTGGGGCACACAGACGGCGCGCAAGGTCGTATAAGCGCGAAGATTCTCAGCTGCCTGGCCATCAATCTCCACACGCCAGCCAGGATAATCTGTCTCCGCCAGCACCAGAATAGTTGGAGAGGTGCTGTCGGTTTGAATTTGCCAATACCCAGGTTCAGCAGCAACTATCTGCGCTTCTGCCGTTTGCTCCGCCCCTGTTCCTAATTCGCACTCCGGCAGTGCGTCAAGGATCACAGTTTTCTGAGGGTCAAAATCGGCCTGGTGAATGCGTTCAATCGCTGCCGCATCATCCGTTATTACTTCAACTTCATGGACCAGCCGGGCTACTGACATTGGGCGTGCCCTTTCGTAGATCCATGCGGATCCCCTTTGCTGCACGAGCGCCAAGGGCCGTTCCCCGTCCCCAAATTGGTCCAATTCATTGGGCGCGATCACATAACGTGCCGCCAATATATCATAGGCTGACGAGCGCGGATCGGGCACTGATGAGGCCAAAGCGATATGGCTTGCTGGTTCCAACGAGTCGTAGCCAAAGACGCTGTTCAACCCTACCTGCATCGGTCCATTCTGATCAAAAAGAGAGACACCCCAAGGTAAGACGCGTTCCTTCGTCTCGCCAATCACCTCGCGTGCATCCAACCAGATCGCCTCGGGCGTTTTGGGTTCCAAGCGCACGAACTTCATAGCAAACAGCCACATGTCTGCAACGACGAGAAAGATCAAGGCGGCGCCAATTATCTGCTTGCGCCGTTTATTATCCGCCGGTGTGGCCAGATGGGCCCATATCAGACCGCCCCCCACAATGAAAACCACGATCGCCACTGAATAGCCACCAATCTGCTGCCAAAGGCGCCCGCTGGTATCAGTAGGATGGATGGCCATAAACACCGCGCCAGTTGCTGCCAGAGCAGCAACGCCTAAAACCGAGACCAAGGAAAGCGTCCAGCGCCAGGTTGGGCCTAAGCGCGTAAGACGCTCGTTTAGCGGAACTTCCAGCCAGTTGGAAAATGCATGGCCCAGCAGCACGGCAGCCGCAAACAGAAATAAAAAAGTAGCTCTGCCCGGCGCACGCACAAGGCGGAAAGGTGGCAGAAACTCGTAGGCCAGCGGGTATAAAGCACCATAGCGGCCCAAAGCCAAGGCCAGTCCAAAAACCATCAGCAAAATCAAAAACCAGGACAATCGTGTCGGTTTACGCAGGGCCATGACAATACCGAGAAATACCAATACGCCGGCATAATAGGTCAATTCTTCAAACGTTGGCACACTCCAATAACCCGTCCGCAGCGGTTCTCCAAAGAATTCAGGCACAACGAGAGTGACCAGATGAGCCGGCGGCAGGGAGTAGTCCGTGGCAAATTCGTAATCTGCTTCCGCCAGCCGTTCAGACGCAAGGCTGAACTGTAAAAAGGGTGCCAGCTGTACAGCCGACAAAGCCAACCCGACAACAAGCATAATTATTGACTGGCGTATGACCAGCCCACGTCGTCTCTTTTCTATCACCAGCAAGTACAGAACAAAGGCGCCCCAGATCATAGCCATGTAGAGGAAAGAGGGTATATGTCCTGCCAACAATGCCAATCCCAAAGGCAGTCCAGCAACCACCGCAGCCCACCAACTGCCTCGCCGAACGCTCCAAATGAGTCCAAGCAAAACCCACGGCGTCCAGGCATCCAGGGCATAAACGGTACTGTGCCCCGCCCATAATCTCCCCGCCAAGAGGCCGCTAAAGGCGAATACCAGCGCCGCCAACACGGCGGGAAGCCAACGCCCTCCAAGAAAACGTACCAGGGCATACATACCCATTCCAGCGATCCAGATGTGCAGCAGCATATAGAGGCTGATGCCAATATTGACCGGAATCAAGAAGCTGGGCCACAGGGGTGGATAGAATACGTTCTGCTGGGGCTGGGCCATTAGCGGGAAGCCATTGAACAAAGTAGGTTCCCAAAATGGCAGCCGCCCTTCGCGCACTGCTTCTCGAACTTGCTCGTAGTAAGGGTAATAGTAGCCGCGCATATCATGGCCACCCATTACCTCCCCCTGGCTCGGGAAGAGCGCCTTACCCATGAATAATATGGCCAGCAGCAGCAGCAAAAGGGCCGCGCTCAGTCCAGGTCGGTTCTTGAAGAAATCCACCAGGCCAGCGTCGCTATTTTCTTTTGTGCCCTCTTCTATTACATCCATGCCTTCATCTACCAGTGTTCATTAATAGCAGGGTCATTTTATCTCAAAAATCGCAACGCACACCCGACCGGCTCAATCTTGAATTTCCAAATTGATTTGGCTCAACTGAACAGGCTCACCTAAAGATTCTAAAGTGGGCAAATAGTAAAATCCGGTGCTTATGCCAAATTCTGCACCTGCGCTCAGGTCACTGGGTAATGGAACAACGAAACTGTCTACTACGATCTCTTTGGACTGCCAATCACTTGTAGGATAACCCGCGGGGGGACGATCAAGCTGGCCAATCAGAGTTCCATCTGCATCCGTCAAATGAATATAGGCGGTATAATCATCAACCATAGGCTTTTGTGCCTGCCAGGCCAGGCTCACTCGCAGTTGGTCCCCCTCATGGACGGCCGTCCAGCCTACAAGTGCAATCTTATCGGCGAAAGGATACTCTGCCTCTTGTTCCATTCGTATCCGGGGGTCACCAGCATTAACCCTGAAAGGAACATATCCCTCACCGGCGGCTCCTTCAACCCCATTTGGAAAATAGGATCGCAAGGCATCAAAGCTGCGTTCATCTCCAGGACGGAGTAAATACAATGCCGTTTCTCCTGGAATTCCCGCCGGAATGAGGCCATCCTGTCCATTGTAATTACGCAGGCGATCAACATCCTCAAGGGCAAAAAGAATGGTGGCCAATTCCTCCTGCGTGGGGCTCAAGTACAAACGGCCGTCTGCACCATTTTCCTGCGCGTATTGGCCCATTTGCCAGTCGGCAAGATAAAAATCAGCCGCCAGTTGCGGATGTTGTGCATACCGTCCAAAGTAATCCACACCAGTCCATAGGGCACTCACCCCAAATAGGAGCAAGATAAAAAGGCCGGCTAAGCTCGACCCTTTATTCATTCCCACGCGATCAGAGAGTATTTCTCGCATTTTGATATAGAGCCAATCCGCTCCCAGAGCCACCACGATGGCCAGCGGAGCAGCCGCCCCAGAAAGACGGCCGAAATGTGGGGCGTCACCACTGAGAATGGAGGGCAGCAGCATCACACCCAACCAAATGAGAAGGAATTGAACCCTAGGCTGTACGATCTGCCGCAAACTGTTCACCAACCCTAGTAGAAAAAGAACGGCTTGAACTGGATCCAAGAAAGGACGGCCCGGTAGATTGTGGCGCAGATGGGTTTCGCCTTGCCACAGCAAGCCACGCAGCACACGCCCCACGTTTAGCAGCCATGTCATCCATGGTTTGCCTTCAACAGCCCCCTTGCCCTTGTTAGCCACATAGGCGATACGGAAAACAAAATAATAGGGATAGCGCCAGAAAAAGAGCAGCAAAGGCAGCGCCGTTAGGAGGGCAGCACCTGCCATGGCCAAAATATGGCGCCAATGGCGACCAAAAGCCTGGCGATCGGCAATAAACCAGATGGGTACAAATACGATCCACACGAAAGGAAACAGACGCGATGCAGCAAAAGTGTATATTGCCAATCCGATTAGAAAGCCGGCGAGCAAGAAAGGCAGCCATGATCTAGCCTTTCTTGCTGCATCTGGCTCACGCCTTACGCGGTTCACACCCCACCAAAAACTGGCCACAGCCAGCGTCTCAAGGGGCACAAAAAGCATGGCCCGAATTCCGAAACGGCTAAAATGAACCGCCGGATAAAGAATGGCCATCGTGAGCGCAGCGAGCAAGGGCACTAAGCATCCGGTGTTCGATTGCTTCCGATTATTTAGCAGCATCGCCGCTGCCAGAAAAGTAGTTAAAACAGCCAGAACACCGGCTGCCGCAGGAACTGCTCGCACGGCAAAGGGAGTGGCTCCAAACAAGAAGACAGATAGAGCGATAAAGTAGACATGTAATGGCTCGCGTCCATAATTGCCTTCAAAAAACAATGGAAAGCGAGTCTCCCTGGCTGGCTGCCCTGCATGTGCGTCGGCCGCATACAGCTCCCAGCCTTCATAAAACTGAGGAAATGTTTTGCCCTGGAGTAAAGAGAGGGCATCAAGCCCGTTATACGCTTCGTCATGGTAAAGCCCTGGCGGCAATTCATCCAGATGCCAAAAGCGAAAAAAGGCTGCCAAAAGCAAGACAACCAGTAGTAATATTCCCACGAAACGCCGCTTCGTCACTAACATCAGCCCGCAATTTTACCACAACAAAAAAAGAGCAAGGACCAGTCAGCCCATGCTCTATAAACGATTTCCCTCCTGAATCGGCGATTAACCCGCTTTCAATAAGCGGGATCACCGTCCAGCTCTAATTGGCGCCTATGCGCTTTTCGGAACGCGTTTATTGCGCATCAAGAGATAGATACCAAATCCAATCAATCCCAGCGACATAAAGGGGTTGAAATTCTCAAAAACGATGATTTCAAAGAAGAAAGCCAACCCGATAAATATCATGGACATGAATCGAATCAACTTATATCCGCGTTCTTGCAGCGCTTGATTGTCATCATTGCGGGTCACATACATAACCCCTCCGGCAGCTGCGGCGATTACCAAGGGCCAACTGTAAGCCCAGGCCTCAAAATGACTAGCAAGATTCATGGCAAAAAGCAGGATGCCAGTGATCGTGATCATTGCCCCTGGAACAGCCAGGAAAGCAAACTTACTTTGATCGCCAGCCGTGGATTTATAGGCGGGCCACATCAATAACAAACCAGGACCTATAATAAATCCTGGCCAGAAGAATTCCATCAAACGGATGTCAAAAAGATAGGCCAATAACAAAACAAAGCCACCCCCAATCAACGCCAAAGCGGGAAATGATGGTTGTACCCTCACCTTTCCCGCCTCTTCTGCCTTATACACAGTTTCCTCAGTCATAATTACTCTCCTTTTGTATAGAGTTACCATACATTACGCAGATCAACATTGGAAGTTGCACTGCTGAAGGTCGAGCGTGAGAGAAACGATGTGTTTTTCTCTTGATTTGTATTGACCGTTTAAGCTTTGTGGTCCTCGGTCGTCCCGGCCACAACCGGCTGCTCCAGGGGCATAAAGCCAATTTCCAGCATGCCATCTCGCAGCGAACCGCCAGCGGCACGCCTCTTGGCCAGAACGGCCGGCAAGATCATCTCGCGCTTGAAATTACCAATGGTGATAAACATCTCATCGCCGCGCTTTCTGAGGCGAACATCGTTGCCTGTGACAAACGGGATTGGCAGGCGCAAACGCAGCCCCCCGTCCTCCAATTCAATGATCTCTTGCAGCGCACCTCTATAAAAGATATCACCTGGATCAGCATTGCCAAAACAATCGATGGCCAAGCGAGATAGAGCTTCCAGCCCAACGACTTCCTCAGCATAATACGGGGCGCGCCAGATAGGGAGAGGCCGGAAATTATCCTCAATCATTTGCAGATACTTGGCCTGTATTTCACGCCGGCGGCGGTAAAACTCTCCTTCATCGGCGCTGTCGGGCAGAATGCGATTAACCACGACACTATCTACTGGATAGTTAAAGAGTCCCAGGTAACTGATAGCGCGTTCCGCTTCGCGAATGACCATTTTCTCCGGCTGCAAGACGACGCGATAACTGGCTATTTCAGGATTGCTGAGAATCGTACGCAGTTCGGCCGTAGCTTCATCAAGTTTTTCCAGCGCGTTTATCACCTCCATTGGTCCCTTCATTAGGCGTCCGGCAAAAGGCTTGAGCGCCTTTATCACGCCCGTTTCGTAACGGGAAAGGTGCCCAGCATACCAGCGGAAGGTATCGGGAATGGTCAGCAATCGGATCGTTTCACCGGTCGGGGCGGCATCAATGATGACCCGATCGAAGTTTTGTTCTTGGGCTTGTTTGTTGATATGCAGCAAACTGACGATCTCATCCATGCCCGGTATCGCCGATAGTTCATCGGCAACCACATTGCTGATACCTGGCCCGCTGACAAATCCAGATACATACTCCTGGATAGTGCCCCAATAATTATGCATATCGGCAACAACGCTAATCTCTTGCGCCCATAAATTGGGAGTTATTTCAATGGGTTCATCGCGCAGGGGAATGTCGAAGGAATCCGCCAGACTGTGAGCAATATCTGTACTGGCAACAAGGGTACGATATCCTAGTTCAGCGCTGCGAAGGGCGGTAGCAGCGGCGACCGTCGTTTTGCCCACGCCACCTTTTCCCAAATAAAGAACAATGCGCATAAAAATCTCCTAAACAGTTGGTTATGCTATCCCGTGCACGGAAATGGCATGAAAGTTTTCTATCAAACCATTACGCAATGCGTCGGCAAAGGTTGCCAAAATACATAATCGGCCAAGATTTGTTTCCAGCCAGCCAATATTGGTAGGCTCTGTGGCAAGCAAAACCTTTTTAGCTTCCGGGGAGTCGCTCAAATTGCCCAGGATCAAAATCTTCCAAGACTGAACCACCGATAAATTCGCGCAAGATTGAATCTCCGGCGATCACACTAAGATCTCGGGGAGAAATTGGATCAAACCATTGTAAGAAGGCTATAAGCCTGTTGGCTTCTATCCGCTCTCTTGATCCAGGATCAACTTGCAGCAGTAGAGGCTGAGCCAGCTTGCTGAGAACAGACAGTTCATAAACAAGAGCGGAATTGAAGAAGATATCGGCGTTGTGTTGGTAAGGGAATATATGCCGCTTCTCTCCGCGGCGTACGCTGTGCCAGCGGCTGATCGTCTCTGCGGCCATATATCCGCGCGTGGCCGCATCACGTACAATCCGACGCAGCATTCTGGTATCCGTTGTCGGCACCCGATTGTGCTTGTCGAGATTGATTTGGGTCAAAGCAGAAATGAAAATTCGATAGACTCGAGCCGGGGGTATTTTTTTCGCAAGAAGAGGATTCAGGCCATGGATGCCTTCAATAACAATAATATTGTCCTTTCCAATGGTTAGTTCATCCCCCCACTCTCGGCGCCCCGTGTGGAAATCATAATGCGGCCGAACAATGGTCTCACCATTCAGCAGCTGTCCTATATCCCGATGAAACAAGGGTAGGTCCAACGCTCCTAAAGACTCATAATCATAATCCCCTTGTTCATCTCGCGGCGTGTCTTCGCGGTTAACAAAATAATTGTCCATGCCAATTGTTACAGGGAAGATTCCGCTGGCGAGAAGCTGGATCGATAATCTTTTACTAAACGTCGTTTTTCCTGCTGATGTAGGACCGGAAATCAGAACTATCTTAATGTCCGGACGCCGGGCAATTTCGGCGGCAATATATGATATCTGGCGTCGATGCAGGGCTTCGGCAATAAGGATTATGTCGCTGGCGCGGCCTCCAGCCACCTTTTCATTTAACTGTGACACGCCAGCGATTCCAATGATGTCCAACCACTCTTGATAATCACCAAATACTTGTGCCAACCGGGGCTCATCTTCAAAATCTTGCAGCACCCCAGGCCAAAACCGTCTTGGAAATTGCAATATGAAACCATCTTTATAATGGCGCAGGTCAAAGACCTCAAGATAGCAAGTACTGGGAACCATATGCCCGTGGAAGTAATCACGAACGCCATTTAATTCATAGAGAGTTAAATAATCCTTCCGTCGACGGGCAAAAAGCTCAGCTTTTTCAATATCACCCTGGGCGCGAAAGAGATGTAATGCCTCATCTAAGGGGACACGAATCTTGTAAATCGGCAGATTCTCTTCAACCAATTCACGCATCCTGTCTTTTAGTAGGCTAAGCTCTTTGTCTGTGAGCTGCAGCTCATCCTCACGTTCACAATAATAACCACCAAAAGGCATTGAGTGATGGATCGTGATTATTCGGCCAGGAAAGACCTCAGCCGCGGCAGCGACCATCAGAAATGTTAATGAACGACGGTATATACGAGTGCCGTCAGAATCAGCAGTTGTAACTGGAATTAAATCAGAATCATTGTTTAGCGGCTCGGATAGTTCCCGCAGCTTGCCGTTGATAAGAACAGCGACAACGCGTCCTTTCACTTTGAGCTTTGCTTCCTTGATGAATTTTTCCACCGGCGTTCCGGCAGGACCTTCTAATACAGACCCATCTGCTAAACGTGCTTGCACTTGTGTTCGACGTTCTGCAATTTTAATTTCGCTCATTATAAATATCTCGCTCAAGTCGATTTGGCGCTGTCCCCCGCAATATATCAGTTGAGACTAGGCCAAATCACGTTTTAAGTAATTGTATATTAGGCCGATCCTAGCTGGACCTGCGTCCACTATCATGTCCTACCCAGTTGATACAGGTACTAAATTAAAGAGGCATTATACAGCCGCTCCCCATCCTTCAGTTTAGCAGCAAATGAACTGGGTGTCATGCGCGGGTGTCCAGCCTAAATCTCTATGGTTAATGGTGCACCTCCTGTGTGGCAATCTATTAATATCCAGGATCGACACGCATATCAAGCGCAGAGAGATCGGGAAGCGATTCTTGGGCTGGAATTCGCCACCACGTAACTCGCACCGATCGCAGCGGTCGCCTGATTCCGTCCGGCTTAATGATCTGCTGTGGTTCACTGACGGCAGCATCAGGAAGGAGAATCGCATTGACCAAACGGCCGTCGGTGATCGTCTCGGCTTGCGGATCAAACGCATAACAAGGGTGACGAGCATACAATTCTAACTCACGCAAAAAGCATTGGGTATCACGACCATCCTGCTCATAGCCAAAAATCTCTGCCCGTGGAAAGCGCTCGCCGTTTTCACGTACCCAGCGATATAGCTTTAGCGACCGGATCTCTCGCCCCCAATCATCAAGAATAAGCGACGGAAATATATGATCGCCATCCCCAGGACCACGAGCAACAAAAGCAAAGCGCAGCGTAATAAGATTTGCCGATCCCTTCTCCGGCTTCAACTCGTTCAAGATCAGTCCGATTCGGCTTCCCTGCACGAGCAGCTCACCAGCAACTTTTTGTCCAACGGCCTGCAATTACTTTCTCCCTTTTTGGCCTATCGTCTTATCGAGTTTACTCGTCAAATATGGGGAACACAAACCAGCTTATCTAGGTAAACTTCAAGCACAATAATAAGATCTACCAACAGCGGATGACAATATCTCGCTCGCTGTTAGATGAAAACTTTCCTAAATGAGACCGATATCGTTTCTCTGAGAACTCCATTTAAGGTACGATCAGTGCTATGGATTGGCTGCGCCAGTCCATATTTTCTGAATGGGAGTAATATGATGAGAAGCAAGCGCACAGCGTGGCTGTTGATAATCATTGTCGTTATGGCGCTTTCGTTGACGGCCTGTGCATCAACAGAAGAACCAGCCGCTAATCCAACATCGGCGATTGAAACGATCGCTGAAGAGGCAGATGCAGAGCCCGCAGCTATGGAAGAAGCACCGGCTGCGGAAGAACCAGAACCAACCAAGACCCCTGGTCCACCCACGTTAGCAGCCGAACCAAGTGAAACCCCGCCACCATCACCAACGGCCACGACTGAACCAACAGCAGAGACCGAGCCAACAATCGAACCTTCGCCAGAAGCTACCGCCGTTCCTCTGCCAGATGGCTGGCTTGGACCGCAGAACTTCGGTGCCGATATTAATCCACTCACAGGGGTAAAAGCTGAAGATCCAACTGTTTTAGAGCGCCGCCCTATCGCCATTAAGGTCTCTAATTTTCCGAAATTCGTTCGTCCTCAAAATGGTCTTAACAATGCCGACCTTGTTTTCGAACATTATGCAGAAGGGGGTTCAACCCGTTTTACGGCCGTCTACTACAGCGAGGATGCACATACGGTGGGCTCTGTGCGCAGCGCGCGCATAATAGATTTTGAAATCCCGGTTATGTACGATGCTGCCCTCGGCTACTCAGGTTCAGCCGGAACAAACAAAGATCGCTTTGCCGTCGTTGACTGGTATGACCGCATCATCTCCCCCGATTTTGGCCATGGTGGCTTCTATCGTAGCTATCCCGAGGATGAGGATCTCGATTTCTGGCATACCATGTTTACCGATACATATCGCCTACGCGAGATTCTAAAGGAAAGAGGGCTTGATGTGCGGCCCCAATTCAATAATGGCATGGTTTTCAGCCAGGATCCACCGCAAGGTGGTACAGAAGCAGAACAGATAGAAATTGGCTACAAAGGAAGTTATGTGACTTGGTGGTACGACTCTGGCGTCGAACGCTATTTTCGATGGAATGAAGGAGATCGTCACTATGACGACAACCGCGGAGAACAAATCAACTTTAAAAATATCGCAGTCGTTTCCGCTCGTCACGTGGAAACTGACATACCGGAAACCGAGGTCGGTCAGGGAGCAAACTCCATAGAAATCCAAATCTGGGGCGAAGGACCGGCCACAATTTTCCGTGATGGCCAACGCTTTGAAGGCCACTGGCAGCGCAGCGATCCTGGTCATATGCTGACCTTCACCGATCTCGAAGGCAACCCTCTTCCCTTGTCACCGGGCAACACCTGGTTCCAACTTGTTCCATTGGGTTTTGACAAACTTTATGTAACGTCGTAAGATAATAGCTATATCCTGTACCGGTAGTGCTTATAAACTGTGTGTGTTTGGAGGTTCGTCAATTTTCGACGCCACCATGCCGCACGCCATAACCAACTAGGATTGTCTCATGAGCAGTTTCAAATTTGAGGCATGGCCGACGGAGTATCGCACCATTACGCAGTACTTCGGTGCCAATCCGCAAAACTACAGCCAGTTTGGTTTGCCTGGACACGATGGGGTTGATATCCGTGCACTGCGCGGGAGTAAGATTTTCTCCGTCGCACCAGGGCGCGTTAAGCTGGTCGTTCGCAACCCAGATGGACACAATTATGGCGTCCATGTGCGCATCGCCCATGCGGACGGATATGAAACCATTTATGGCCACTTAGAAAAAGCAATGGTGAAGGCAGGCAACCGGGTAGAAGCAGGAACGGTCATCGGGCTTGCCGGTAGTTCCGGCAATTCTTACGGTGCACACCTTCACCTGGGGCTCAAACGTCAAGGGACTTCCATGCGCAATTGGCCAGGAAATCTGGCTGATCCCACTTCGTTCTTGTTGCCACTCCTCACCTGGAGTACCCCGGCTGGCCCCTATCTCGAGGGTTGGGTGTGTACAGCGGCCGTCACCATCCTCTCGGGTTTGGCTCAGATTAACGCCGGCGATGCTCATCTGCACGAAGAAGCCAGTACCGATTCCGAAGTAATTGATCTGATTCCTGCCGGAACAATGCTTATAGTTACTGGAGACGAGATCGGCGAGTGTATTCCTGTTCAAGTTCCTTCGCGAGCACTAGATAGTGCTTCCGTAATGGTCCCTCCTGCAGAACCAGATCCGGACGATCTGACACCACCAGATGGGGTTGTATTTGCTTGGGCATGGGCGGACTATTTGCAGATCACCGGCCATTATGCCTTGGTCGGGCGTCACGGAATCAATCTGCGCAGCGCTCCCAAGTTAGAATCCGAGAAAATTGGGCAGGTATCGTGGGGCTATATGGTGACCCTGGTCGGCATTACCGTTAATGGGTACGCACCCATCTTCGTTTATCGCTCCGATGCCCTATCCTATAAGGAAGCGAGCAAAGCCCCTCAACAGCCCAAGCCATTCCCAGCCTCTGAACAAGAAAATGAGGAACCTACCATTCATGGATGGGTGCTGTCAGCCCAGATTAGTACTACGGGGACGACAGCCGTCGCCGGGAGGTTGGGAGTTAACTTGCGCAAACTGCCGCGCCGCAATGGGCAACTGCTGGGCTTTATCCCGCTGGGTACGCGCATGAAAGTCACCGGGCCAGCCGCTGGCGAATACACACCGGTCAAAGTCATCGCACATGAAGTTCAACGGCCTACCAAAGAACAGACTCCACCGCTGCCTGATCCCGATCCCGAACCACTAGGACAAGTTCACATTGGACTGCACGCTTCGGCGGATCCTGGTATTAGCGACGCGGAGATCGTCGAATTCGGCCTCTTCCGGCCTGGTGTAATCAAAGTATTGTCTTTTCATGATCCGGATGCACTGCGAAAACTGGCGCGCAACCATCCAGACGCCAAATGGATTGTGCGTGCTTTCTTAGATTTCGGCGGGCGCAGCATTACGCCTCAGAGATTCTTCAACGACACCATCAGCGATATGAAACGGACCTTGGACATCCTTCAAGATCGGGATGTCGTAATCGAACTGCACAATGAACCAAACTTGCGGCCGGAGGGTTTAGAGAGCTCTTGGGCAAATGGAACAGATTTTGCTACCTGGTGGCTGCGCCTGCTGCGGCTGTATCGCTATATCTTCCCCAATCACCGCTTTATCTACCCAGGTTTGTCACCGGGCGCAGCAATCAACCACTTCAAACAGGATCATGTCCGATTCCTTGAGGCAAGCCGCGCAGCAATTGATGCCGCCGATGGTCTCGGTATTCATCTATATTGGTCGATCTATACCCCTATGGATGAAGCTCTGAAGGTCTTGGACGACACTATTAGCCGCTTCCGCTACAAACCGATTTGGGTAACGGAAGCCAGCAACAATAAGAACGGCACCGTAGCATCAGAAAAAGCTCGCCAATATCTGACTTTTTGGAAGGAACTACAAAAAAGACCCGTTGTGGAAGGGGTGACCTACTTTGTAGCCTCGGCCAGCAATCCTGACTTCAAGGATGAAGTTTTTTTGGGAAGAGGTATCTCACGCATCATCGGTGCGCGATAACAAAATGACCTCGCTATTATAACAACGAGGTCAATATCTATTGGTAGCCCACTTTGGGGCTGGATTTTTCGGTCAGTACCCGACCGTGGAATTAAACCTCAGCAGGAACCTCTTGCTCTGCAGTTAATTCCTTTTGCTCTTTGCGCAGCCTATCAACCTTACGATTTAGCGCGCTAATTTGCTTGCTTAAGCTTTGAATGTCCTCAGATGTGGGAACATTGGCTCGCGTCAAAACGGCGCCGCTCGCTTTATCTAGCGACTCATTGGCCTTTGACCCCAAATCCTTCACCTGTCCTTGACGGGATTCTAACTCCGCGTTTAATGTCTCCCGTTGTTGATTCAACCGCTCACGCCCCGCAGTAGACATCGTTTCACCGCGCTCTTCCAGCTTGGTTAAAAACGAGCCGCTTTCGTCCCAGATTTTCTTAAATTCATCTTGAGCGTACCCGACGGTACCTAGGCCTACCATAACCGTCTTTATAGCAAAATCACCTACTCGAGAAAAGAGGTTTTCTCCGTTGGCTTGACCATTTTCCACGATAGTTTCAACTTGCTCAGTCATTTTGTTCTCCTCGACTCTAAAAATAAAAAGAGTTTGCAGTTTTATCTTATTGACGCAGTGCGTTAGTTTACTAGGGTTAAGATAACGCATCGCGTCATGATTGTCAAGCAGCTTAAATAATCTCTTACCCGAAAAAGCGCCGCTCCATCGACATGAATCGTACTGCAATAGATACCTTCTACGACCCACCTCAATTACGCTATAATTATGAACAACAAGTGCAAATTGAAGTCATTTATCCCGAGGAGAATATTCGTGAAACTGGTTACTTACAAGATAAGTAGTGGCACAACTATTGGAGCCATCAAGGAAGAAGGGTTGATCGTTCCTTTGACCGGTATTGCTGCTGATATGTTGGCTCTGATTAACAGTGGCAAGGTGGGATTAGGAAAGGTAAGCCGTCTTGTGGCTGAATCCCAAGAAGCCATCGATCTGCAAAACGTTGAACTTTTGGCGCCGATACCGGCTCCCCTGCGCAATATTATGTGCCTGGGCAAAAACTATGCCGAACATGCTATAGAAAGCAACAGAGCCTTTGGAATCAAAGACGAACTACCGCAGTTTCCTTTGATATTTAACAAGGCCACAACAACGATCAATGGTCCCTATGATGATATACCTTATGATGCGTCTGTATCCACAGCAATTGATTTTGAAGCGGAGCTGGCAGTTGTAATCGGCCGTAAAGGCAAGAACATCTCGCGCGAAGAGGCCATGGAATACGTTTTCGGCTACACAGTGATGAATGATATCACCGCCCGTGACCTTCAACGCCGTCATAAGCAGTTCTTTAAGGGAAAAAGCTTGGATGGGCATGCACCAATGGGGCCGCATATTGTAACGACCGATGAATTACCAAATCCGCACAATCTGCGCCTGACATGCCATGTCAATGACGTAATGAAGCAAGATGATACAACAGCCAAAATGATATTTGATATCCCCGAGATCATCGCCCAGCTCTCTTTAGGCATGACATTGCTGCCAGGCGATCTCATTGCCACAGGCACACCCAGCGGCGTTGGATTTGCGCGCACTCCTCCCGAATACTTACAACCGGGAGACGTGGTTCGATGCACAGTTGAAGGGATTGGTTCTATTCGCAACCATATTGGCAAGCAGTAATTTCGCTCTACTCACAAGATCTTCATCAGGTATTGGTCTCAAAATACCCAAACGATCGCTGGGCAGTGGATAAAACCACATGCTATATATCTATTGCATAGTTTATGCATTATTATTGCGGTTATTTCTAGCCCAAACGAGATTATGTTGATCACATAGCAATCCAGACCAAGGGCCAATTGCCATCATTATCCGCACCAGACCAGTAATAATGCGATCAATAATTGGATATTGGAAGACAATTGAAGGAAAAATCAATCGCATTCTTGTACACGTCAAGGGCCAAATATTATGCAATATATTCACAATATGTCGATTCAGTAGTATAATTGCCAACTATAAGCATGCAGAGTGTATCAGGACAACCTCCATCAAATGACGACATGTAAACGGGGTAAACCACTACAATGGCCAAAAAATCTAATAACCAACCAGCAGAATCGGCAACCTACAACATAAAAGCTGTGGTCAATCAAACGGGGCTCAATCCGGCAACCATCAGGGCCTGGGAACGGCGTTATGGTTTGCCACAGCCACAACGATCAGATGGTGGCCATCGTCAATATTCTCAGCAAGATATCGACACTTTGAATTGGTTAATCGCCCATCAAGCTACTGGTATGTCGATTAGCCATGCAGTCGATCTATGGCAAACGCTGATTGAAAATGGCGAAGATCCATTGCAGCAAGATGCGGCGAGAGAATCGGACCGCGCACGCATTGCAGTTCCTGTTCTTGGGAAACAGATGGATGAATTACGAGATGCTTGGATAACGGCCTGCCTGTCATACGACCGTGAGACAGCAGAGTTGGTTTTGACCCACGCCTTTTCTCTTTTTCCACCAGAGGTTGTTTGCTTGGAGTTATTACGAAAGGGCTTGGTTGAAGTTGGGAACGGCTGGCATAATGGCACGGTAACCGTACAGCAAGAACACTTCACCACGACCATCAGTGAGCAGCGGCTGGAAATGTTAATCGGCGCTGCGCCAGCACCAACACGCCCAGAGCGCATCATTGTTTCTGCTGCACCAGGGGAACGTCACACGTTTGGACCCTACCTCTTGACCTTTTTTCTGAGAAGACAGGGTTGGGATGTCATTCATTTAGGGGCCGATGTGCCTGTTGAGGATTTTGAACCCACAATCGAGCGCCTAAACCCTGATTTGATCATCGTTTCTGCCCAGCTGTTTCATACAGCAGCGTCCATTAAAGATGTCGCTGTGTCAGCCAAAAACCAAAATACGCTGCTGGCATTTGGGGGACGCGCATTTAATGTCATGCCCGAAATCCGCGACTACATTGCTGGATTCTTTCTGGGAGCGTCTCTCGAGGAAGCCGTTGACACAGTATCCCAATTATTGCGTCAGCGCCCCAACATTCCCGAGCCAATCATCCAAGATGGTATTCACCGTGAAGCCATGACCAGATTTAGAGAGCGCAGGGCGCTAATTGAATCACATGTTTGGGGAACATTTATCGCGACAAACAAATCAACTCAATTCCTATCAGCTATCAACGATGATGTGGCAAATGCCATCACCGCAGCCCTAAAATTGGGAGCCGTCAGCCTGCTTAGTACAGATATACATTGGCTGGAGGAACAATTGTTTAGCTATCATGAAGCTAGCACCTTCATCCAAGAATATGTTCGCGCCTACCGTGATGGAGCTAAGATCCACCTAGGGGATCCGGCGCGAATAATCGTTGACTGGCTTGAGCAAGTGGTTGCCAGTATTGATACTACTTGACGGCGCTGACGACGTGAGATTTTAGAGTGGATATCCTATGATTAGACTCTAGATACACAAAAGGGTCTGCGGAGCGATTCCGCAGACCCTTTTGTTTTTGTATGTTCTTGAATTCCTAAGAATCTGTCAAGATATCGACGAATGAGGTCATACCCCAACGCAGCGGTAGATCGCTATCTTCAAGGTCGATGGTTACCTCATAGGTTACATCCCCTCTAACGACAGAGGCTACAGAGGCAATATCGGTAACCACGCCGGCTAGCTCTTCGCCTTGCAAGGCATCAAACCGTACCGCAGCAGGTAACCCATTCTTCACCGCAACCACATCCAGTTCGGTTAGATCGGTGGTTTTCACTAACCATCCACCAAAATCAGCATAACGTACCACAGGCATGCCGGGGCCAACCAACTCACCTACCTCGGTCAAGATTTCCCCTACGGCCCCATCAAATGGAGCGGTCAGTGTCATACGATTCAACGCTTTCTGAGCAGCCTCAACATCTGCTTCGGCCTGGGTAACAGAGGCCTCCGCCTGGGTCACGGCCGATTCGGTAAGTGATACCTGAACCTGCGCCTGCTCTACGCCCAATTTCGCCTGGGCAACACCAACTTCGGCCTGCTGAATCTGCTCATCGCGGACGCCAGCCACCAACAGATCGTATTGTGCCTGGGCCTGATCACGTGCCGCCGCGGCTACGCCAACTCCCGCATTTGCCAATTGTCGCTCAGCAGGGGTTGCCCCAGCGCGCGCTTCGGCCTCAGCCGCTTGAGCTGCGGTGAGATTGAGCTTTGCCGATTCTAGCTGAGCCCTGGTTTGTTCCTCCACGGGCCCAAACAATGGGCATATTTCGGTGTCATCGGGCAAATTGAAACAGGAATCAATAATTTTATCATAGGTACGTTGGATGCCATCCACTTCAGCTTGCGCTAACGCTACCTGAGCCTGCGCCGCTTGTACGGAGGCATCGCTGACCCGAACCGAGGCATCACGATCGCCGGCAGCAGCAACAATAGAAGCTTCTGCTGCCGCTAGGTTCTTTTCAGCAGCAGCCAATTCTTCTTCCGTCGCGCCAGCCTTTACCAATGCCAACTGTGCTTCTGCCGCGGTGACACCCTTCTCTGCTCGGTCCACGCCTGATTCGGCAACCGCCAATTCAGTCTCAGCCGCATTACGTGCGGCTTGCGCAGCTGCCAACCCGGCCTCAGCCTGGCGCAGGCCATTCTGCAGGGCTGTACTGTCCAGGATAATAAGGGGATCACCAGCCTGGAGCACATCCCCTTGCACTACCAGTATCTCAGCAACATGTCCACCCAATTGAAAAGACAAATCGGCGCTGTTCAAGGGCACCACTTCGCCTTCTGCTGACACATCACCAAATCCGCCCACTGCCAGGTTGTTCACCTCGTTTACCGGGGATTCGGCCGTAGTTATTTCCACTTCTGGAGTTTCCTCCGCTTGCTCATTCTGGCAAGCAGCAAGTAAACCAATCAAGAGTGTGAAGACCAGGATATACAGTACTTTGTTTCGATTTTCGTTCATATTACTCTCGATAGGATGTTGTCTCTTGTATTTTTTCTTCATCATCTTCATCCTATTCAACATCCACATCCACAAAGACAGTCATACCCCATCGCAAAGGGAGATCTTTCAGATCGTCGAGGGCGATGGTGACTTCATAAGTCACATCCCCTCTGGTAATCTGCGATGTGTTACCAATATTGGTGACAGTACCCATTAGTACTTCTCCTGGAATGGCATCGATAGATATTTCGACGGGATCGCCCACGTTCAAATCGACGACATCCAGCTCCTGCAAATCAGTCGTCTTTACCTGCCAACCCCCGAAATCGGCAAAAGCAACCGCGGGTACGCCACTGCTAACCACTTCGCCAAGTTCGATTTGGACATCAGCTACAACGCCATCGAATGGAGCCGTGAGCGTCATGCGAGACAAGGCATCTTGGGCTGAGTCGACGCCCGCTTCCGCTTGGACTATTCCCGCTTCTGCCTGAGTTACGGCCGATTCCGCCTGCACAACTGCCAATGCCGCTTCGGCACTTGCCGACTCAGCCTGGGCCAAATCAGCCTCAGCGACAGCAATGGACTCTTCACGGGATCCGGCCAACAGTTTCTCAAGATTGGCTTGTGCCGCATCTCGCTGCGCCGCGGCGGAAGACACATTGCCAAATGCCGATTGTCGCTGACCGCTGGTCGCACCCGCCCGCGCTTCTTCTACAGCAGCTTTGGCAGCATTAACATTGGCCAAGGAGGCATTGTAGGCGAACTGCGCACGAGCGACTGCATCTTCATCATTGCTTTCCTCGCGCATCAGGGCATCGAGGGCATCACGCACCGGAAGCAATTGTCCCTCCGCAGCACGAAGCCGCGCTTCTGCTGACTGTATTTGCGAGCTTGCAGGACCCTGCAAGACAACACCTTGCCCGGCTGATGCCTGCCCTACTCCAGATTGGGCCAGGGCCACAGCGCTCTCGCTCAGCGCGATTTCCGCTGCAGTTGGTTCAGCCCGAACCAGTGCAAGCGTGACCTGAGATGCCTGCACGCCAACATCAGCAGCTTTTTCAGCGACCTGCGCAGCCAGGAGTCCAACCTCGGCCGTCACTTTGTTGGCCTGAGCGATCTCTACAGCAGCCTGCGCCTGGACCAAAGCGATTTCTTGATCGGTAGAATCAAGGCGCACAATGGGGTCTCCACTGGTTACCACAGAGCCTTTAGCGGCAATGATCTCGACAAGCTCTCCACCCGTTTGGAAAGAGAGCATGACGTCACGCAAGGGTACGATAATACCTTCCGCGGAAACAACGCCGAGGCTCGAACCTACAACTGAATCTGCTGCACCTGAGGTCTCAGTGGCAACAGAATCTTGAACATCTGGTTCTGGGGCAGTAAACCTCGTGTAGGCAAAGTAGCCAGCGGCAGCTACAATGGCAACGACAACTACACCCAAAAAAATGCGTCTCCAATTCATTCATTTCTCCTCATTAAATCACTGCCGTTTTTCAAATTTCAGGCGGCTTCTTGGACAAAACCAATGAATCAACAGTCAAATCCAAAGCGGCAACAAATCTGCAAGCGACTAACCGTAAGAAAGAACCTTCTCGGCTAATCAGGGTTGTTGTTAAGTTAGGAATTAGGCGTTCCCTTAAATATCTCGCCTCAATCCAGCGATTGACAGAATGAAACTCATCCCGATAACCAGTAAGAAGGTTCGAACAAATCCTACACTATTTATTACGTAAATAACATCTGAAAGATGCACAGTATTGTGCATAAACAGCTTCCCAAATTACTGACGCACATTATAACCTTGCTTTGTTCCTTCAACCCCTCAATCTTACTCTAGATAATGAACAAATCCAAACATCTTCCAGGCGATCTTATACAACTACATAAATCTTTAACTGTCGTAATGATCCATCCTTGATTTCAATGAAGATGCATCGACCAAATGACGTTATTTTCAAGAGGCCGTGCGACATAAGCTGATTTTGACAAAGCTCCTGGCTATGGCTATAATTTTTCTGCTGAGTAGCCGGTAAATTTAGCTGAAAACCATAAACGCGGAGTTTGATAAGCAGGAGGTTACCTGTTTGCAATTCTAACAATCGAAGAGCTGTATGGTTGGCAATTAAATCGGCAATGCCTTTTACTGCGTTCTAGGCAAATCAGACTCGGCCATGTCTCACTATGAAGCAAGTGTGACGGTCGAGTATTTTTTTAAATGCAGATATTTCAATAAGCAGGTGAGTTGGTCAAGCCCGCCCGCGAAGGAACACTTCCTTTGTCTGAGTTAGAAGAACTTCTCGATCAACACGATTACAAATCCCCACAAGTTGGCGATATTCTCCAGGGGATTATTTTGTCCATCAGCCAGCAAGGGGTCATTGTAGATCTTACCCTCAAAAGGGATGGTCTGGTGCCCCCTTCTGATTTGGCAAAATTGGAGCCTGAAGAGCGAGAAGCGCTGCAGGTAAATGACGAGATATTTGTTTATGTCCTCAACACGGACAAACCAGATAGCTTGCTGGTATCAATAAATTTGGCCCGGCTCAATCAAGACTGGATCAAAGCGGAAGAGATGCTCGAGAGCGGCGAAATAGTTGAGGCTGAGGTTATTGGCTATAACAAGGGTGGGGCTATCGTTCCATTCGGTCGTCTACGCGGATTTGTTCCTATATCTCATCTATCAGAAATGAGTCCAGGGATGGGCGATCGCCGGCGCCAACAACGATTGGCACAACTGCGCGGTCAAACATTACCAATGAAAGTAATTGAGGTAAATCGCCGCCGCCGTCGCTTGGTTCTTTCACAGCGCGAGGCCCAAAAAGAGTGGGATGCCAAACGTCGTGGAGAACTACTCAAAACTTTGGAAGAAGGTCAAACGTTGACCGGTCGTGTCAGCGGAATGCGAGATTTTGGTGCTTTCGTCAATCTAGGCGGAGCGGATGGTCTGATTCATATTTCCCAGCTTGCTTGGCATCGAGTTGATCATCCACGCGAGGTGCTCAAGGTTGGGGATGAGATCGAAGTCTATGTCATGCGCATCGACCATGAATCTCAGCGAATTAGCTTAAGCCGTAAACGGATACTGCCCAACCCATGGGACACGGTTACGGAACGATACAAAGAGAACCAATTGGTTGAAGGAACAATTACACGTCTCGTAGATTACGGCGCCTTCGCTGAGATAGAACCTGGCATCGAAGGCTTGCTGCACGTTTCGCAACTATCTCGTGGAACTATCGAAAACGTAGCCGAAGTTGTACAAGAAGGGGAAACGCATTTATTACGCATCGTCAATATTGACAAAAAGCGGCAGAGAATAGGCTTAAGTTTGAAAGCTGTTACGGCGATGGAGCAAATCGAATGGATGGCTCAGCGGGAAATTGAGAAAGCAGCCGCAGAAGCTGAAGCAGAGGCACTTGCAGAGGCAACCGCCGAAGCGCAAAAAATGGCGTCTGAAGGTGAAGTAGATACCGAAGCCACCGCTGCAATGGCCGCCGCATTAAGGTCTGATGCGGTCACCGGAGAAGAAGAATAAATATATGGCTAAACAAGAAGATAAGATTGAAGTCGAAGGAAATGTCGTCGAGCTGCTGCCAAACACACAATTCAAGGTTGAATTGGACAACGGGCATCAGGTATTAGCATACCTCTCGGGCAGAATGCGCAAATACTATATCCGAATCCTATTAGGGGATCGGGTTAGAGTGGAATTAACGCCGTATGATTTAGATCGGGGACGGATCACCTACCGCTATCGCCGCAATTCAAGCAGGTGACGCAAATTCCGCTTAAGATGAAAACCAAACGCCACGATAATCGTGGCGTTTTTTATTTAGCAGAAACTGTATATTGTTTATTGTTACTGAAGGAGACGCAGCCTACCTGTCGGATGAAGAAAATGACGGGCTGGGTTGAACGACCAAGGTCACCCAATCACGCACAATCAATTTCTCTGCCACCCCCGCTGCAACGGAGGCCAAAGCTGCTTCCACTTCTTGCACTTGCGTATCTATGATTCCACTAAGCACCAATCGCCCAGATTCGGCTACATAATCGATCAAGTGCCCGCTGTTCAGCAGCGCAACAATTACTGGCGCAAGGATATTTACCAATACCACGTCAAACTTATCTTCACCCACGGATGACAGCTCGCCTTTCCAGGCATCAAACCGGTCGCTGACATGATTTTGTTTGGCATTAGCGACAGCTGCATTTATAGCCAATTTATCAGTATCTACGCCCACCGCCCTAGCAGCTCCCAGCTTGAGAGCAGCGATTGCCAATATTCCCGATCCAGTGCCGACATCCAGAATCGTGTCGTTTTTCTTCACGATCTTCTCAATTGCCCGCAGGCAGTTCTGGGTTGTTGGATGCAGTCCTGTTCCGAAGGCCATACCAGGATCCAGTACAAGAGTCACATCACCTTGATCCCGATCCTGGCCAATCAACGCTTCAACATCAGTTTCATCGTACCAACTTGGCTGGATCCAAATCCTCTCGCCGACACGAAAAGGATGGTAATGTTCTTTCCAGGCGTTCGACCAATCAGTTTCGGCTAATAATTTATAAGAAGGTTGTGGAACAGGATAGAGACGATTCAAATGGTAGAGGATTTCTTCGAGCCGCCGTCGAAGTTGGGGAGTATCCTCTTCTTGAGACACATAAATCTTGACTGTGATCGTTGGATCAACCGCAGCCGGATCCGGATCGTGGGCATCACCCAACTGCTCTAGGACGACACCTTCTTGATAGGCAAACGGACGCAGCACCTCAGCTACAGCTTCAGCAGCTTCCCCATCAGTGGCAACGCTAATTTCAGTAAATACCGTCATCGGATATTTAAACTGGGTTTATTGGACAACCAACGGGCAGCTAGCCGCTAAAGAAATCGCCTAAGGCGTTCTTAAGCTGACCCAAAATTCCTTTCTCGCGCTGGGGGATCACTTCTTTCCCCAGCGTTTGAGCAAGTTCCCCAAACAAGCGCTCTTGCTCTTCGGTTAGGCTCTTTGGAATCGCGACTTGGATGACCACATGCTGGTCTCCGCGGCCCATGGGAGATCCTCGCCCACTGCGATCGAGACGAGGCACACCTTTGCCTCGCAGGCGAAATACCTTACCGGATTGAGTACCTGCCGGAACCACCAACTCTTCTTCACCATCAATCGTGGGTACGGAGATTTCATCACCCAACGTTGCCTGAGCGACGTTAACTTGAAGATCAAGCCAAATATCGTCTCCACGACGTTGGAAATATTCATGCTTCCGCACACGTAAGACAACAAAGAGGTTCCCTGGAGGCCCTCCAAAGATTCCAGGCGCCCCTTCCCCTGTAAGACGAATTTGAGTGTCACTGTCTACACCTGGCGGAACTTTAACAGTTTTTGTGACCGTACGCTGGATCTGTTTTCGCCCATGACATTGAGTACATGGTTCGGAGATAATTTCGCCTGAGCCGTTACACTGCGGGCAGGTCGTAACATTGACGAAAGAACCGAGTATTGACTGCTGTACCCGCCTCACTTCACCCGAGCCGCTGCAGGTCGGGCAGGATATAGGCGAAGTACCCGGTTCCGCCCCGTTACCATTACAACGGTCGCAAACTTCCGGTCTATTAACCTCAATTTCCCGCTCCACCCCAAAAACAGCTTCTTCGAATGGAATCGTTAAATCATATCGAAGGTCTGCGCCGCGTCGCGGACCACGCCGCTGCTTCCTTCTTCCGCCGAAAGCACCGCCAAAAAACTCTTCGAAAATATCGGCTACGCTTCCAAAGTCGGAACCAAAGCCAGAGAAACCGGCGCCGCCATTATTGACGCCCGCATGTCCGAATCGATCATATGCTGACCGCTTCTGATCATCAGACAAAACTTCATAAGCTTCGCTGATCTCCTTGAAGCGCTCGCCAGCATCAGGATCATTATTGACATCCGGATGGTATTGGCGCGCCAAGCCGCGGTATGCCTTCTTCAATTCACCCTGGGTCACACCGCGCGATACGCCCAGTACCTCATAGTAATCTCGTTTACTTGCCATAAAATGTCCGGTAGCCAGATTTGAATTGGTCCATCCCCCTAAGAATGGACCAATCTATCTTTCCGTCAAGATCACTTATTCGTCGCTAAATTCGCCTTCGATAACATCCTCATCGGGAGCGGATCCCGCTTCAGGACCGGGCTCCCCATCAGGGGCTGCCCCAGGACCGCCTTCAGGACCTGGACCTTGTTGCTGTTGGTAAAGAGCAGCACCCGCTTCTTGCATCACAGCCTGCAGCTGTTCGCTGGTCGATTTAATAGCCTCGAGATCGCCACTTTCTAAAGCAGATTTGGTAGCATCAATTTGGCTTTGGACAGAAGCTTTGCTTGCCTCAGGCAGTTTCTCACCGTTTTCAGAAAGGAATTTTTCGGCGCTATACACGGTTGAATCAGCCACATTTACCGATTCAACAGACTCCTTGCGCTGTCTATCCTCAGCAGCATGCTTCTCAGCGTCGGAAACCATTCCATCGATCTCTGAATCAGTCAAACCGCTGGAAGGGATAATCTGCATCGCTTGTTCGCGACCTGTTGCCTTATCCTTGGCATTTACGTGCAAGATGCCATCAGCATTAATATCAAAAGTTACTTCGATTTGAGGGACACCGCGCGGCGCAGGCGGAATGCCATCCAAGATAAATTTGCCCAAGCTCTTGTTATCAGGAGCCATGGGTCTTTCACCTTGGACCACATGGATTTCAACCTGCGTCTGGCTGTCGGCAGCAGTTGAGAACACCTGACTTTTCTTCGTGGGGATCGTCGTATTGCGCTCGATCAGCGGCGTGGCTACACTGCCCAGGGTCTCGATACCTAAAGTTAGTGGGGTAACATCTAAGAGCAGCACATCTTTCACATCACCGCCCAACACTCCTGCTTGAATCGCCGCGCCCAAACCAACAACCTCATCTGGATTCACACCTTTATGCGGCTCTCTGCCAAAGAACTCCTTGACGGCATCTTGAATCGCCGGCATACGGGTCATACCACCGACCAGGATTACCTCGGTAACATCAGACAAGGAAACACCGGCATCCTTCAAAGCGAGACGGCAAGGCTCAATAGATTTCTTAACCAATTCTTCAGTCAGTTGGTTTAATTTGGCACGGGTCAAGGTCAAATTAAGATGCTTTGGACCCGTTGCATCGGCCGTTATATAGGGCAGGTTTAGCTCAGTTTGCATCGTGGTTGACAGTTCAATCTTGGCTTTTTCCGATGCTTCGCGCAGTCTTTGTAGCGCCTGGCGATCATTTCGCAGATCAATCCCTTCCTGCATTTTGAACTGCTCGGCAGCCCAATCAATGATTTTTTGGTCAAAATCATCGCCACCCAGGAAAGTGTTGCCATTGGTCGATTTCACCTCAAACACGCCATCACCCACTTCCAAAATGGAAATATCGAAAGTTCCACCGCCAAGATCATAAACGGCAATCATCTCATCCTTGTCATTGCCGACGCCATAGGCCAGAGCAGAAGCGGTTGGCTCGTTGACAATTCTCATGACCTCCAAGCCAGCGATCTTTCCAGCGTCCTTGGTAGCCTGACGCTGGCTGTCATTGAAGTAAGCAGGGACTGTAATAACAGCCTGGGTAACTGGTTGGCCAAGGTATGCTTCAGCATCACCTTTGATTTTCTGCAAGATCATCGCCGAAATTTCTGGTGGAGAATATTCGCGAGAATTCATCACCACACGAACGTCATCATTTGATGCTTTACGAATATCATATGGCACATACTTCTGAGCACGAGTAACCTCGGCATCGTCGAATTTCCGTCCCATAAATCGTTTCACGGAAAAAACAGTGTTTTCAGGATTAATAACTGCCTGTCGTTTGGCCACCTGGCCTACTAGACGTTCGCCTGTCTTTGGATTTACTGCCACAACCGATGGGAACAGACGGCTGCCTTCCGCACTGGGAATGACGACCGGCTCACCACCTTCCATAACAGCTACAACAGAATTAGTTGTTCCCAAGTCAATTCCAATAATTTTGCCCATTTTATTTTCCTTGTTCAGTTTCAAGTCCCCGGCACCCTTGTCTGGGGAAATTAAATTACATTATTCAGCTACAAATACGAGTGCTGGCCTAACTACCCTATCACCGACCTGGTAGCCCTTAATCATCTCACGTGTCACCGTGCCACTTTCATATTCTTCTGATGGTTCCTGAGCTAGTGCGTCATGGTAATTGGGATCAAATGGTTGTCCCACAGCCTCGATCTCTTTTACATTGAGGCTTTCTAAAATATTTAGAAACTTGCGCTGCACCAGTTCAATCCCCTCAAACCATTTATCCTCACCAATGTCCTTAGGCACGCTTTCGATGGCACGACTAAAGTCATCAAGCACGGGTAACAGTTTTAGAACCAAATCTGCATTGGCATTGGTATATACTGCCACTTGCTGTTTTTCAAAACGCTTGCGCGCATTGGACAATTCTGCCTGAGCCCGCAGGAAACTATCTAAATTCTTTGAAGCCTCTTCTTTGGCGGCTGTTAATTGATCCTCAATAGATGGTTCCTCGACAACATCAGCTTCTTGTTCCTGCTCCTCATCAATACCAGCCATTTCTTCGGCTGGAATATTCTCATTTGCTTTTTCTTCGCTCACCTGTTTAATTCCTCGTCTTCCTGTATTTCTTGCTGAAATGGATCAGCGTAATAATCATAAACAAAGTTGCTCATTAAATCGGCAATATAGCGCACGGCGGCTACATTTCGCCCATAAGGCATACGCGTTGGGCCGATGACAGCAACGGTTCCGCTGAAATCATCCGGCACCCCATAGCGCGAAAGAATTATGGTACAGTCCTTTAATTCTTCCCATCGGCCGTCGCCACCGATTACCACCTGTACGCCGCTGGCTTCGGGGACCATGGATTGTGAAATTACATTCGCCAATAGCGTTCTTTCTTCCAAAACACGAACCGCTTGACGAGTACCCGCATCTTCCAAGAGATTAATCAGTCCATCCCGGTAGATATCGCTAATCGAACGATTGTCGGACCGTCCCAAAATATCCAGAATCAGGCGCGTTACTTCAAATTCCAAGGTGTCCAATTGCCCTAGGTGGCGCTTGATTTCATCAAAAGTTGCATTTTCGAACAAGACATTGAGGTGGTCTGCAACCGTACTCAGTCTAGCCTGCGGCAAAGACTCGGCCAAGGTCAGCATTTGCTGCTTCACTTCGCCACTGTGCATCACAAGGACCAGTAAAACCATCCGCCCTTGGGTAGCAATCAACTGTAAATGCTTGTAACGATTGGCCCTTGAACGTGGTGCAGTCACAAAACTGGCACCATGCGATGTGCGCGCCAACGTCGCTGCCGCCAACTGCATCCACTGATTAATCTCTAGTCGAGCTTGGTGGAATTGGTGCCGGATCATTTGCTGCTCATGAACCGGCAAATGAAACTCCCGCAATAATTTTTGCACGAAATAGCGGTATCCAAGCTCCGTCGGAATACGCCCACCAGAAGTATGCTGCTGCATTAGGTAGCCAAGCTCACCCAGCACAGACAACTCGTTGCGTACAGTGGCTGAACTAACGTCCAGATCAAACTGCATAACAAGAGTTTTTGAACCAACTGGTTGACCGGTCTCAATATAGCTTCTAACGACTAAACCTAGTATTGATTCCTGACGCTCGCTCAGCGTGTCTAAAATCATCATTCATACAAGCTGGAGACTTGAGCCAAGCTCTAGTCTCCAACATCTAGCAATCTAAAATGTAAGCTGCCAATTTTCCTGGCACTCGGCTTCCGAGAGTGCCAAGCAGCCTCATCAATTATCATAGCATGCCCGTAGATCAAGGTCAATAAGAACAACGTTAGATTATGCGCGATAAATTATGAAAGGGATTCGGCCGATTTTATGGGTTCTTCTGACGACAGATCAACTGTAGGATTTTGGTCGCTGCTTATAGGTGCCGCGGCATCAAGCTCAGCTTTTGGGGTATTTCGTGCCACTTTGCGTTTTTCTTTAGGGCGAAACAACTGCCATATGGTGCGCAGCAATATCTTGGTATCCAGTAGGATCGACCAATGTTCTGAATACCAAAGATCATACTTAGTGCGTTCGATAATTGATGTATCTCCACGCATACCACTAATCTGGGCCCATCCGGTCATCCCAGCCTTCTCGCGATGTCGCTCCATATAGCGCGGTACTATTTTTTGGAACTGTTCGACATAGTGAGCTTGTTCAGGTCGTGGGCCTACAAGGCTCATTTCACCTAACAAAACGTTGACAAAGTTTGGCAATTCATCGAGCTCAAATCGACGTAGATAAGTTCCCAGTTTTGTCTGGCGCGGATCATCCTCCGTGGTCCAGCCTGGACCATCCTTCTCAGCATCCGTACGCATCGACCGGAACTTAATCATCATGAATTTCCGTCCGTCCAAGCTCATTCGTGGTTGGACGAAGAACACTGGCCCAGGAGATTCCAGCTTAATGGCTACGGCCGTAAACAACATGATGGGGGATAAGAAAACCAAAGCGAGAACTGATCCCACCAAATCAATGATGCGTTTAAAAATCAGTAAATAGCCCCGCAGCGCAAAATCGCGTACTGACAGCAGTGGCAAACCGCCCAAATCATCTATCGTAGCTTGTGACGTCACAAACTGGAAAATATCGGGGAATACTTTCACGGTCACGCGGCCTCGTTCGCAGTATGAAACAACGCGCATGGCCTCGCGATGCCCCTGCTCTGGAATAGCAACGATAACCTCGTCGATAGACAATTCCTCAATCAATTCAGGCAGATCCTCGGGGACACCTAGAATGGGCACGCCTAATATTTCTATTTCATCACCATCACCATTAATGATACCGACGATTTCATAACCCAACTGCGGTGACCAGAGTATGCGCTGCAGCATAAAACGTGCCGTTTCACCGGTACCTACGACCAACAGGCGATCCCTGCCCAAACCACGATCACGCAGCCAATTACGAACCGTCTGGTGCAGCATACGGCCGATAACAATATATATGATGGCCAGCAGCCAGGAATAAGCGTACATAGCCCGAGGATAATTGCCGATGGCATCATTGTCTTTGAACAACAGTGTGGACAAAGCCACAGCAATGAGGGTCCCGATAGTTACTGCAGCAATAACGTAATAAATCTGATCGACGCGCGAAACCGCGCGTGGGATATAGTATTGGCGATAATAGAAAAGGGTTGCCATAATAGCCATAACCTGCAGGAATAGAAAACCCGCATAAGCAGTTATGGGATAGACGGTGCTCAATTCTTCCGGCCATGCCAGGTTTATGCGCAGCCAGTAGGCCGTACCAAAGGCAAGCACAATCATGGCTGCGTCCAGCAGCAGCAGCGTAAAGGTGTAGACTGTGCGAATTTTCTGATTATTCATCGCAATACTTGATAGTTGTCCTATGGAATCAAGACGAGTTAATTTTTATTCTAACAAAATGGTCAATCGTGTCCAAGACCTTATCCCTTCGCAATAACCGCGCTCAGGCATCTCTTAACCTACGCCAACGTCATACTAATACAAGGATCGTATTATTGCACAGGGTTCCAGTGGAAATCTTCTGGAATATAAGGTCTGATGATTGAAAAACAATCCTTCAGTCTCCCAAAAGGTAGAGGAGTTCTATGATGAAATATCGTTTTGCCGTCATCATCGTCGGTTTAATCGCACTGCTGGTGAGCTTTAATGCAGGGTACCTGGTGGGACAATCACCTGTCGCCCCATTTCAAGCCTTCCCTTCCTCATCCCGTTCACAAGAGAGTGATGAAGCATTTGCCCCATTTTGGGAGGTATATGATCTGGTTCAGGCGCGTTACTATGAACAGCCCGTAGACGATGACTTACTGGCTGAGGGCGCGATCAATGGTCTTTTGGAAACACTCGATGATCCCCATACACGCTACCTCTCTCCTATTGACGAGGTCGCCGAAAGACAGCGTTTTGATGGTGAGCTAACCGGCATAGGCGTTGAAGTGACAAGTGAAGATGGACTGATCACGGTGGTATCACCCATCGACGGCACACCTGCCTTTGAAGCGGGCCTGCAACCGGGCGATATCTTGCGCGAAGCGGATGGCGTGGATTTGACTGATATGAGCGTCATGGAAGCAGCCCTCTTAATTCGTGGTCCCATTGGGACAACCGTAGCCATAACGATCGAGCGCGATGGCGAGACTTTCACCGTAGATATCAAGAGGGACGTACTGAAAATAGACAGTGTGCGCGGAGAAATCTTGGAAGAGAATCTTGCCTATGTGCGCCTCAACCAGTTTGGCACACGTACTTCAGAAGAGCTCGACAATGTATTGGCAGATTTACTGGCCCAGAATCCCGATGGTCTTATTCTCGATTTACGACGAAATCCGGGCGGCGAACTAAACGCTGTGGTGGACATTGCCGATGAGTTTCTTCCAGAAAGCATCGTGCTAGTTCAAGAGTTTGCCGATGGTATTGAGCGTGAATTCAGTGCCAGTGATAAAGGGATTGCCGAGGAAATTCCCATGGTTATCCTCATCGATGAAGGGAGCGCCAGTGCATCTGAGGTCTTGGCAGGAGCGATCCGTGACCATGACCGGGGTATTCTTATTGGTGAAAAATCATTCGGCAAAGGAACGATTCAATCGTGGCAAGAACTGAGCAACGGCGGAGGTCTGCGAATCACCTTTGCCCGCTGGCTAACCCCTGACGAAATCTGGGTCCATCAAGAAGGTTTGGAGCCTGATATTACCGTGTCACTACCCGAGGTTGAAAACATCGATGACTTTACGGATACCCAGCTTCAAGCAGCTATCGATTACTTGCTGGGCAAGCAGCTAATTGAAGAAGATAAGGATAACGCGTCTGACACCTAACCTTTAAGAGGCCGGTTATCTTTCTTATCGCTGTTCACCTGGCGCAAGATCGCTTCGGCTCCACTTACCGCCGAGTCACCGCGCGTACCCAGCATGTCCGCCAGTTCACCGATCCGGCCAGAGACATCCAGGCTTGTCACCGAAGTGCTGGTACGGCCGTTAATGATATGTTTGCTAACATGGAAATGGATATCCCCATACCCCGCCAGCTGTGGAAGATGGGTGACGACGATCACCTGGTGGTTGCCAACGGCCGTTAATCGCCACAGTTTTCGCCCAACCACACTGCCAACTCGTCCACCTATGCCCTGGTCGATCTCATCAAAGATCAAGGTCGGTGTGCGATCAACATCAGCCAGAGCAGTCTTTAGAGCAAGCATTAATCTGGCTGTCTCCCCACCACTTGCTACTTTGGCCACCGGCTTCAGCGGTTCCCCGGGATTAGTGGAGATAAGAAACTCGGCGCGATCGATTCCTGTTGCATCAAAGGCATAGCGTGCATCCTCGACGTACGCGCCGTGTTCATCTGGCTCTCTGCTGAATTGAACTTCAAATCGAGTGCCCGCTAACTGTAGATCGTTCAACTGCTGCTCAACGGTCAACGACAATTTCTGCGCAGCTTTGTGTCTTTTATTTGAAAGTTCACCCCCCATCTGCCCTATTCGGCGCAGCAGTTGATCCTCTTTCTTCTCTAGTTCGGCCGTCCGTTCTTCATTTTGGCTTATTTGATCAAGCTCAGATTTTGCCTTGTCTCGTGCGGACAAAATATTACCAACGTTGTCTCCGTACTTTCTTTTGAGCGTATTGATTAGCTCGAGGCGTTCCTCGACTTCATTCAAACGTTGGGGATTAAATTCCAGCCGCTGTTGGTAATTTTGGACGTCGGCGGCCAGCTCACTCAATTGGAATGAGATCCCTTGTAGATCTTCTACCAGTGAAGATTTTGATTGATCTAAGCGAGACAGTTGGCTCAGGGCTTTCTCTGCCTGGCCCATGAGATCGGTAGCTGCTGGGGTATCGTCTTCAAGCCCAATTAGCGCAGCCGAAATCTGCGCTGCCAGCCGGTTGAGTTGTTCAGCGTTGGCCAAACGTGTACGTTCATTCTTTAGGTCTTCTTCTTCGCCATCCTGCAGTTCAGCGGCATCGATTTCCGCAATTTGATAGCGCAGCATATCAATACGCTGGGCGATTAGTCGTTCATCCCGCCTTAGGCTTGCCAGTTCTTTCTGTGTCAGGCGTAGGGATATTACCTTTGTAGATAGCAGACCTCGCTGGTCATCGAGCTCACCATAGGAATCGAGCAGTGGAAGATGCGCACGCGGTTTGAGAAGGGACAGGTGCTCTCCCTGGCCATGAATATCAACCAAAGGATCGGCGATTTGTCGCAGCAAGGCCAGATTTACACTACGGCCATTTACCCGCGCTACGGCACGGCCGTTGGGTCTGATTTCACGCCCAACAGAGAGCAGATTAGGATCGGCGTCTTCCAGGCCTTCTTTCTCTAGGATCGGCAGTATTAACTTTCCTACTGCCTCGGGCATTGTAAACGTTGCTTCAACAGTAGCTCGCTCACAGCCGGTGCGCACCATGCTTGAATCTGCTCGCCCTCCGAGTACCAAGGAGACAGCGTCGAGGATAATCGATTTCCCGGCCCCTGTTTCGCCGGTAAGAACCACAAAGCCATGAGCGAACTGCAGTTGCAGGTCATCTATTATTGCGAAATTACGTATGGAGAGTTCACTAAGCATTGATCGGAATCACCCCAGCAAGATGAAAAGCTCAACAACCGTTATCTGGCCCAATAAAAAGCAGAACTGGCAGCCGTAAACAGATAAACTCCAATACCTGCCAGCTTCAGCAATACGCCGGCTGCTCCAGACAAAAGCACCAACAACCAGGGCCAAGCCCAGATCAGAACACCAACAACAATACAGGCAGCAATTAAATGAGGGATATAGCGCCCACGCCTATTGCCCATTACTCGCTTCGCGAGACGAGAAATAAAGCCTCCCATGGCGCCGCCCGCAAATACAAAAAGCAAGATCATGAAAATCCCACCGCTGAAGCGCACGACGAGCCATCCTGCAATTAAGCTTAGTGGCAGGGCAACCAATAAAGCCAACAAATAGTCGGTTGGCTTGGCATTGAAAAAGGCGTCCTCCGCCGCTCGGTAGCAATCGGGACAGAGGTAGCCAACAGGCGTCTTGTTGGTACATTCACTGCAAATAGGCTTGTTACACTTATAGCAGCGCAGTGAAGTGCTGCGATTTGGATGGCGATAACAAAAGAGCTCCACATCTTCACTTACAGCAGTTACTTGACCGTGATCATGGTTAACAGCCGTTTCGGAATTTCTTTCCTCATCCAGCAACCTATCCACGCCCCCAGTAGATGGCCTGGTTTCGGAGGTATTTAGTGAGCTTCTACCTTCCTCGACAGCTTCATCCACATGCTTCTCAACCTGCGCTGGTGTGTCAAGGACGATCTCACTGCTGTCGGGAGCAGGACCTTCTCCTCTGATATGGGCCAACCCCACTTGCGCCTTGTCATTGTCTGGATCTAGGGCCAGCGCTTGTTCATAGGCCGCTTCTTTTTGGGCCATGTCCTGGGTCGCTTCGGCCAAACCCAGCCACGCTGACAGGTTTCGCGGGGTTTCATCAATGATCTGCCGGTACAACTGTTCGGCAGCGACGAATTTTCCTGCTTCCAAATTACGTGCTGCCTGGCGCAGCATTGATCGAGTTCTTGGTGTTTCATTATTATTCATAAGCATTTCGCGCTATCTTTGGGCGTCTGAAGCCTATCTTATTGGCCAGCTAAATCCTAAGCGGCGCATCAGGCGGCGGTAGAAGTAACCGGGAGGATCAACACGAGCAAAGAGGCATGGTTTGTCATGTTTTTGAATAAATATCCGGTCGCCGTTTTGCAATGATGCCACATATTGGCCATCGGCCGTTATGTTTGCTTCATTATCCATCTCTACGCTGATGGAAATCTCAGCTTCTTCATGCAGTACGAGCGCTCGATTGAGGCTCAAGTGGGCAGCGACCGGCAAGACGACAAAATTCTGCAGTTGGGGCGGCAGCAGCGGGCCTCCGGCAGCCATAGCATACGCTGTTGAGCCAGTTGGCGTAGATACGATGAGCGCATCGGAAGAATAAGTTGTTACCAGATCACCGTCCACAAGCAGATGCAGGTGTATGACTCGCGCCTGTTGCCCTCTACCAACAACCACTTCATTAAGCGCAATAAAAGTATCTAAAACCTCATCATTTCGATGCAAGAAGGCTTGCAATCGCAAACGGCGTTCAATCCAAAATTCTCCTTGCAGCACATGGGTAAGTTTTTCACGCCATTCACCCGGCTGCGCCTCACTAAGAAACCCCACTCGTCCCAAATTGATGCCAAATATTGGCACATCATAGGGTGCTATCATGCGCGCCGCAGTGAGCGTGGAACCATCCCCACCTAGAACAATCAACAGATCTAAATCGGCAGCATTTCCATCAATCTGGTTTTCCTCCAGTGCAGATCCATGCCACGACCGTACGCCCCTTTCCTCCAACCATTGAGCAATCTCCAGCGAAAGTGGTTCAGATCCTGATATTCGTGGTTGGTGAAGAATGCCTACTAATTTCATAGCCTTACTGGCGAGACAGCCACTCGACAATCTCATCAATTGCCACGGTTGATTGGACGCCACCGGCCATGGGCCGAACTGTTACCTGGCCCGCTTCAAGTTCTGATTCGCCGACGATAAGCATATACTGCACATTGTGCCGGTTTCCCTCACGCATCTGGCTTTTCATACTACGCCGTGTGCGTGAAAAAGCCAGGCGAGCGCCCAAACCTTGGGCTCGCAAGCGATAGACGAGGTTTACGGCCGCTTTCTTGGTTTCACCGCCAAAATGGGCAACTAAAATTGGTGGTCCCGCACGCTCAGGAGGTGAGATTTCTTGCTGCTTAAGCCCTAAGATGATCCGTTCAATTCCACTGCCAAAACCGACACCCGGTGTGGATGGACCTCCAATTGCTTCTGCCAAGCCATCGTACCTCCCGCCGCCGCAAAGAGCTGCTTGTGCGCCAATTCCCGCTGCCCATACCTCAAACACAGTCTTGGTATAATAATCAATGCCCCGTACCAAACGAAAGTTGATGCTGTACGATTGTCCCAGTCCATCCAGCAGAACGCGAAGATCTGCAAAATGTGAAGCGCAATCATCACAGAGATGATCAATAATATGAGGTGCATCGGCTAGAAGTTCATCCATGCCGTCCTCTTTGCTGTCCAAAACTCGCAGCGCGTTTTTCTGCAAACGCTGCAAGTCAACAGGCGCCAGTTTTTGCTCATGCTGGGCCAAATACGCCTTGAGAGCGCTGATATAATTAGGTTTACAGGTCGGGCAGCCAGTGCTATTAAGCTGGAAGGTCAAGTCCTGGTACCCAAGTGAGCGATAAAGATTCATGGCCAGCATCATCACTTCCAGATCGGCCGCAGGATCCATTTCACCCAATATCTCCGCGTTGAACTGGCTGTGCTGCCGGTAGCGTCCGGCTTGCGGTCGTTCACGGCGAAAAATGGGTCCCATCATGAAAAGCTTTACCGGCTGTGCCCAACTGGACATACCATTTTGGATATGGGCACGCATTGCGCCGGCAGTGAACTCTGGACGCAGGGTAACGCTGGACCCATCCGGTTCTTCAATCGTATACATTTCTTTTTGAACAAAAACATCTGAAGCGGTGCCCATACCCCGGGAAAAGAGATCCGTATACTCCATGATGGGGATATCTAACCGTTGGAAACCATAATTTCCGGCAAGTCCTGCTGCCGTGGCCGAGATCCAATCCCAGTAGGCCCGATCATCAGGCAGCACATCCTGCATGCCAGTCACGCGTTGTATTTTCGCCAATGTTGCCTCCAGCTTTGGTTACAGAAGCAATATTATAACGATTGTTTAGGCGTGGGGCACAATATATAATCAGCGCGTGAGTTCAGCAAGGCGTAATACAGGTTCACCTTCAAATAGAAGCTGGCAGCAGGTTCTTATCGTCCTTCTGATCATTTGGTTGGCTATGGCTCTGCGCTTCAACGATCTGGGATCGCAATCCTTTTGGAACGACGAAGGAAACAGCGCCCGCTTGAGCGAACGATCCCTGGCCTTAATTATCGAAGGGACCGCCAGCGATATCCATCCCCCCCTCTATTACATTATCTTGCGTGGTTGGCGGGAACTCCTGGGCGAAAGCGAATTCGGTTTGCGATCCTTCTCAGCATTTGCAGGAATACTTACCGTTTCCGCAACATTTGCGCTAGGACGTTTGATCTACTCCCCACGAAACGAACCCAGGCGTACAAGGTTGGTACTGCTCGGCGCCGCATTCTTGGCGGCGGTGAATCCAGCCCTGATTTATTACAGCCAGGAAACACGAATGTATTCGCTGCTGGCCTTATTGGCAGCAATCTCCACCATTTTCCTGTGGCGCTGGCTAAACAGCGAACGTGGCTTTATATGGGCATGCGCCTACATCCTCACCACCACATCCGGTCTATATACCCACTATTTCTTCCCAGTCATACTCATCGTTCAGAACCTAATCGTTCTTATCTGGCTCTTGCGCACTTTCGGCACCCTTATGAGCACTCCTTTTGAACTGCGTAAGAAGAGATCTCTGCGAAAGACAGTGGCCTATTGGCTGGGAATGATGGCGCTTATTTTTCTTCTATACCTCCCTTGGCTGCCCATATTTTGGCGACAGGCAGGAGGTCGCTCTGGACTGCGCACACCACTTCCCCGCTTCCTATGGGAAAGCGTTCGCTGGCTATCATTTGGTGAAACGATCAGTGCCGGAGCAGTTACCTTACCTATCTTAGCCTGTATAGGCCTGTTGATCTGGGCCTGGGCATCTGGCCGTCGGCGGAACATTATTCCTCTTATTGGATCAGCAGTACCCGTGTTATTTATGTTTGCTGCCGGCACCACGCAGCCTGCCTTCTATAAGTTTATGCTCACCGCCGTTCCATTTTATGTTCTCTGGTTAGGCGGTTCACTGAACATGCCGCGGCATTGGAATCGCCGAAAATGGCTGCTGGCAGTTCCTTTGCTTCTATTCATACCGCTTTTGTGGACGACGGCCGTCTCTCTCAACAATTTATATCAAAATCCGGCTTACGCTCGAGCCGACTATAGGGCAATGGCCGATCGTATCGCCAGCGATGACTCCCATGATGTAGGCATCATCCTAAACGCACCCAATCAATGGGAGGTATTTACCTACTATCATCAAGAGGGTGCACCGGTATATCCCTTGCCCAAGGGGCAGCCTGATCCGGCTGTCCTGATCCCTGAATTAAGTGCCATCGCCGGCAAACACGAGCGCTTGTACGCCATTTATTGGGGAGAGGATCAAAGGGATCCACAGAGTGTGGTTGAAAGCTGGCTTGAGGTCAATACGTACAAGGCAGCGGAAGAGTGGATCGGCGATGTGAGATTTGTTACTTATGCGGTTCCCGATGAAGCCGCACAAACCATGGAGTCACAGGTTGGGCTGCATTTTGGCGACCAAATCACTTTGGATGGCTATTCATTAGCGGCCAATCGACTTTCTCCAGGCGAAATTGTGCAGCTAACCCTATTCTGGCAGACGACGGAGGCGCTTGACCAACGTTATAAGGTATTCCTGCATCTACTCGATAAAGAGGGACATCTGGTTGCTCAACATGACAGTGAGCCAGGCGGCGGGCTGGCGCCAACCACCTCCTGGATCGCTGAAGAATCCATATCGGATAATCATGGTTTACTGCTGCCGGCAGATCTGGCTCAAGGTGAATACACATTACTGCTCGGATTGTACGATAGTGTCGATCCCGCAGAGCGTTTGACAGTAAAGGTTGATGGTGAGCTGCAAGACGCCTTGATCATCGGGTCGATATCCGTCGAATAAACTAGCCTCGTCAACGATCCGTCAAAATTCGGGGTGAAATTTGGCCCAAAGTATGTTACTTTTTAGCAACCGATGCGCTCCTGCTGCTCAATGCAGGTGAGCATTATTAATAAAGCTATCCGGAGAACCCATATGCAGCAATACCTAGATCTAATGCAATACGTGGTGGATAACGGCGTGCGCAAGGAAGATCGCACCGGCACCGGCACCCTCAGTGTTTTCGGCTACCAGACACGCTACGATCTTGCAGATGGATTTCCGGCCGTTACAACCAAAAAACTGCATTTACGATCGATCATCCACGAGCTGCTCTGGTTCTTGGCCGGCGACAGCAATGTTCAATATTTACGTGACAACCGGGTCACAATCTGGGACGAATGGGCAGATGAGAAAGGCGATCTAGGTCCTGTCTATGGCTACCAATGGCGTTCTTGGCCTGGACCTGACGGGCAAAGCTATGACCAAATCAACCGCCTGGTCGAGCGGATCAAAAGCAGTCCCGATTCGCGCAGGCACATTGTTAGCGCCTGGAATGTAGCCGATGTAGACAATATGGCCCTTCCTCCCTGTCACACGATGTTCCAATTCTACATCGCTGATGACAAGCTTTCTTGCCAGCTTTATCAGCGCAGTGCTGATATTTTTCTCGGTGTTCCCTTCAACATCGCCTCCTACGCTCTGTTGACTATGATCCTGGCTAAAGTGACCGGATACCAGTTGGGAGATTTCGTACATACCTTTGGCGACGCACATCTATATCTTAACCACCTCGACCAGGCGCAGCTGCAGCTTTCGCGCCAGCCATATGCGCTGCCACAGATGCGGATTAACCCCGATGTAGATTCGATTTTCGACTTCAAATTCGAAGATTTTGAGCTGGTCAATTACCAAAGCCACCCCCATATCTCGGCTCCGATTGCCATTTGATGATCACTAAACCACTCCTATCTTTCGTCGTGGCCATGGATCGCAGCTTCCTGATCGGTGTAGGTGGCGAACTACCCTGGCATCTTCCGGAAGATATGAAACATTTCCGGAAAGTAACCATGGGTAAACCTGTGCTTATGGGCCGCAAAACATATGAGTCAATTCCAAAAAGGTTCCGTCCTTTAGCGGGTCGCACCAATATTGTCCTCACCCGCCAGCAAGACTTTCAGGCACCGGGCTGCCTAGTTGTGCACTCATTGGATGAAGCCTTGTCGGTCGCCTCGGGGCAGCCAGAGCTAATGGTCATCGGCGGCGCCCAACTTTACGAACAATTATTACCTCTTGCACAGCGCCTTTACCTGACCAGCGTTGACGCTAAGTTTAAGGGAGATGTCTTCTTCCCTAAGTTGAACATGAATGAATGGCAAGAAATCTCCAGGCAGGAATATTCTCCGAACGAGAAACACGCCGTGCCATTCACTATTTTTGTTCTTGACCGCCTACCTGGACAGCATCAGGGTTAAGCACTTAGTAGTTATTCCCATTTTGTTTAAACAAGCACTCCGATTTGAACATTTGCAGCCGTGCCAATATTCTCCATCTGCGGATCAATTTTGTCCGAGATCAGGATAACTTCCGCCCGGGTAATGCTCTTCAAGTCCAAATTTGCCTCGCTAAGAACCTCAGCCAGATTGAGATCGGCCGTTGCCAGATTTAGGCGCTGTAAATCGCTACCTAGAGCAATATTATGTTCGCTTTTATAGCGCCGTACGGTAGTGGCCAGTGCAACCAAAGCATTGCCCTGATATATCGCCGATTCATCCATCCACAGCTCGTCAAATTCTGGCCAGGAGGCACGATGGATTGAGGCCGCTCCATCGCGCGCAGAAAACAGGCCAAGATAGATGCGCTCCGTCACATGGGGCAGGATCGGCGCAAAGAGCTTGGTAACCGTCAAAAGCGCTTGATAGAGCGCAAACCGCGCTCCTGCGGCATTTGTATCCTCATAGAGTCTTTTTTTGACCATTTCCAGATAATTATCAGCCAGGTCGCGCCAGAAGAAGAGCTCCACTTCACTCTTGGCCGAGGCATAATCATAGTCGCGCCACAATTTAGTACTGCGCGCAATCAGTTCGTGGGTGCGGGCCAGTATCCAGCGATCAGCCGGGGAAAATACTTGCGGTTGGTGTACAGGATCATAATCTTCCAGAAAACGCCCGCTAAAGCGGGCAACATTCCATAGTTTCGTGACCAGCTTGGCCCCGGCCTGGATGCGATCTTCGCTGATGATAGCGTCTTTGCCTAAACCTGTGCTTGCCGCCCAATAGCGGACAGCGTCAGCCGAATAAGACTCAATCATTTCCAAGGGTCCTGTGGCTCCTCCACCGCGACTTTTGCTTAGTTTCACACTGTCTTTGGGAGACAAACCCCATCCGGAAATGACGGCGTCTTTCCAAGGCACGGCATTAAACTGGAAATGGGATTTCACAATCGTGTAAAAAGCCCAGGTGCGGATGATTTCATGCGCCTGTGGCCGGCAGGAGAAAGGAAAGACCCTTTGGTAAAGCTCAGGATCATGTGACCAGCGACCAACAATCTGTGGCGAAAGCGATGATGTCGCCCAGGTATCCATGACATCCGCTTCGGGGATAAAATCTGTACCTCCGCAGTTTTGACATGGTTTGCCAGGCCGATCGGCGAGGGGATCGACAGGTAAATCTTCTTCCCCAGCGGTGATTACGCCGCCACAGTCAGCACAATACCAAACCGGGAAAGGCACGCCAAAATAGCGCTGGCGCGATATACCCCAATCCCAGTTAAGATTTTCCACCCATTGCCGGAAACGATTGTGCATATGGGGTGGGTGCCAGTAGACCTGCTCGCCTGCATCAAGGAATTCCTGCTTGTGGTCCAGCAGCCTCACGAACCACTGGTTGGTAATGATATACTCGACGGCCGTGTCACACCGTTCATGTACGCGCACCGATTGGCTAATTGGTTGTTCGGACAACAGAAGATCAAGGGCATCCGCTTTCTCTATAATCTGCTGCCTTGCCTCTGTTGTTGGCAAATCTTGGAAATCTCCCGCTGTGGAAGTCATACGGCCGCTACGTGTGATCGCTTCCACCAATGGCAGCTTGTGGATGAGCCACCACTGCACGTCAGCAGAATCGCCAAAAGTACAGCACATGACAGCGCCCGTGCCTTTATTTGGATCAGCACCCGGATCGGCCAAAATGGGAACCATCTGATCAAAGAGCGGCACTTTTGCTTCCTTGCCCATCAAGTCCTGATAACGCTTGTCGTCGGGATGCACAAATATGGCCACGCAGGCAGGCAGCAGTTCCGGTCTGGTTGTCGCGATAGGCAGCGGCTGTCCATCCGGCAGTTCAAAAGCTAGAGTATAAAATATGCTGCTGCGCTGCAAATCATCTAACTCCGCCTGGGCGATGGCCGTTTGGCATTCAGGGCACCAAATGGCTGGGGCCTTGCGCCGGTAAGCCAGCCCTTTACCCAGGAGATCCAGGAAAGAGTGTTGGGCCAGGCGTCGGGAATAATCGTCGATCGTGCGATAGCTGTAGCGCCAATCTATGGACAGACCCAGCCGCGTCCAAAGCTCCTGATATTCCTTTTCCGCCTCTTCACTTACGGCTAAGCACTGTTCGATGAAAGCGGAACGGCCGATATCCTGGGCCTTGATTCCCAACATGCTCTCTACCAATCTCTCGGTTGGTAGACCATTGTCATCAAAACCCATGGGATAGAAGATATTATGACCGTTCATACGCCAAAATCGAGCAAAGAAATCAGCATGGCTGTAGGAATAAACATGACCGAGATGCAGTTTTCCGGAAACAGTCGCCGGCGGGGAATCGATGCTGTAGACAGGCGCGTCACCTTGAGAATCATATTGATTGACGCCCTTTCGCTGCCATTCCAACTGCACGGATGGTTCGGACGTTTTGGGATTGTAACGCTTGGGAATTGTCATGCTTCATTCCTCCGGATGCTGCGGCCTGATTCACGCTCTACACCATACCATAAAGATCAAAAAACCCTTTCGTCCATAAGAGGACGGAAGGGTTACAATTCCGCGGTACCACCTCGATTCGCCGGGCATTGCTGCCCTAGCGCACTCAGGACCCCAACCATCATCAGGGTCTCACTGTAACGGGCGAACCCGTGCCGGTCTACTTGTATCTAGCTACTTTCTTCGGCAATCAACCCGGGCGACTTTCGGTGGTGAATCAACTGTGGAGGCTTTCAACCCGCGACCTCATCATCTCTGTCAGGACTCAACCCACTTACTCCTCCCGGGGCAGACCATATTTAGTTGTAGATGACATTATACGCATGAGAACGGCCGTGTCAACAATCTCTCAATCCAGCGCCCCTTTGAGAACACGCAGCGCACGATACGTAACCCACTTATTGGGTCGCTTCTTAGGACCAAAATCGACCCAGGTTTTACCCTGGTAGCTGTACTCCAATAACCAGCGACCATGGTTATCTTGTTTATCGCGGATCAAATTGAGGGCATTTGCCAAACGAGGATCATCACCATAGCCTAGAGCAACTAAAGTCTCCACATTTTGCAGTAGATCGGTAACATAGAAAACAGGAAACCCAAATTTCCACCAGTTGCCACTTGGTTTAGAATTCCAGCCAGATGGATACTCAGCCAAGGCCGGATCAACAGCGAACAGGAATTTAATACCTCTCGAGATGGCTCTATTCATCAGCGGTGTCCTTGCCCTGTTGGGAACCTTGCTGAATGCAAGCATGACTTTGATCGCCCCCCAGGCGCAAGCCTGCTTATTATTGGCCCCGCAAAGGAAGTCGGGGCCACATTTGCCGGCATAATAGCGGACGGGAGCTTGGCGTTCACTGTTGGGGGCCACCCCTTCGCCGGTCACGCTTCGTGCCATCCACTCCAAAGCAGCATCTAAACGCGGGTCCTCAAAGCCAAGATCAATCAATGCGGCGATCAGATTGCCCTGCAAACAATCAACTGTGCCACCCGGGGTTCCCGTGCTTGAGAAGTGTCCACCATTCGACAAAGCGTTGTCAATTAGATAAGAGCAAGCACGATCAATGCGTTGATCAATCGTTATTTGAGCGCCCAGTTGGCCTAGCGTGATGACAGACCAGACGGTCGACCAGTACTTCGGCAAATATCCTGCTCCCTCTTTCTTCCAAAATCCTTCGTTATCCATCTCGGCCAGAATTGCTGCGATTGGCCCTTCCCTATGTGCCTGCTCTCTGGCGGCAATTAATACCGCATCATTGGTGGCATAGTCCTGAAGGTCACGCATGACCAGATAGCGAACTCCGGGAGAACCTTCTTCCAGTAGCCAAGCCAGTGGATCTCCGTTGAGTTGTTCATGCAGCTTCATGGCACCTCCTTTCCAGATCATTATTATCAATTCTGGGCTCAATCCTCATTCTTCTCTACAGTGTCAGTATAGCAGATTGCGGCCCTGCCAGAGATATTTGTCTTGCCATTTGACATAGAAGCCATGCTTTGCTATAGTTTTCGCCGTGTTGAACTTTATGAATGCAGCGATTGTCTGCAAGAAGGGTAAGAAGAATGAACAGCATACCGCGAGGTATACTGGTTAGGTTTGCTTGCCACTAAACAAGTTTTCGAACGCCTCACCAGTATCTGGTGAGGCGTTTTTTTGAATCGGAATGAAGTAACAAATGTTTACATACGTTGATATCAAGAAGAAGAGCAAGAAGCCGTGGCCGGATTCCAGTCTGGAGAGTATTGCTTGCTGATTGCTCAACGCAAAATCGTCATCAAGCGGGCTAACCGGACAATCCGGTTAGCCCGCTTTTTATTTTCTGATGGGCAAACCATCATGATGTTCATCTATGGAGGACCAAAATGAACGCAATAAACTGTTTAGAATGTGGAGCATTGGTAGAGAGTGGAAGCGATTTGATCATCGGCGAAATTCTCGAATGTCCCGACTGCGCGATCGAACTTGAGGTTATTCAAGTTGATCCCTTAAGCATAGAACTGGCGCCAGAGATCGAAGAGGATTGGGGCGAATAGCCGCGGGTGATCATATGAATATCGGCATTCTTTACTCCCGCATTCGCGTCGAAGAAAAACTATTGGTCCAGAATCTCAAGGCCAGGGGCATTGACTACGAAATGATAGACGTGCGTCAAAGAGGTTTTGATCTGGGCAATAGAGACAGGTGGCGGCAATTTGATGTCATTCTAGAACGCTGTGTCAGCCACTCAAGAGCTCAAGCAGCCTTGGACATCCTTAATGCTTGGGACATACCCACCGTGAACTCGTCCCACGTGGCCCAGGTTTGCGGCGACAAACTCAAGACTTCCCTGGCCTTGATGGAGGCGGGGGTGCCGACCCCACAGGTACAGATCGCTTTTACGCCAGAATCAGCCCTAATCGCTTTGGAAGAAATTGGTTATCCTGCCGTTTTAAAACCAGCCGTTGGATCCTGGGGCAGGCTTTTGGCCAAAGTCAACGACCGTGAAGCGGCAGAGGCTATTTTGGAACACAAAGCCACGCTCGGCTCCTATCATCATTCCATCTTCTATGTCCAAGAATACGTTGAAAAGCCTGATCGCGATCTGCGTACCTTTGTCGTAGGCAACGAGACCATCTGTGGCATTACGAGAACATCGCAACACTGGATCACCAACACAGCACGCGGTGGTTCGGCCGAAAATCTGCCCATAACTGCTAAACTTCACGATATTTCTCTGGCAGCAGCAGAAGCAGTCGGTGGGGGTGTTGTCGCCGTCGATCTTTTGGAGACGCCGCAAGGGGACCTGCTGGTCAACGAAGTAAACTACACGATGGAGTTTCGCAACAGTATTGCACCCTCTGGCGTGGATATACCGGCGCGAATTATCGATTATGTGCTC
Organism: uncultured Chloroflexia bacterium; assembly: GCA_963807975.1. Lineage (GTDB taxonomy): Bacteria > Chloroflexota > Anaerolineae > Promineifilales > Promineifilaceae > JAACFF01. Next base: position 1,784,610 of record CAWEDV010000001.1, read on the forward strand.
CAGATTGGTGAAGAAGCAAGGGCACAGGAGAGAGAAGAATGGCAGTACGCGCCAGTATCGTAGGCGGATCAGGATACGCAGGAGGCGAGCTGCTGCGTTTGCTGCTCAGTCACCCTGAAGTGGAAATATCGCAGGTTACCTCGCAGCGATTTGCCGGTCGCTTTGTACATGGGGTTCATCCCAATTTGCGCGGTTCAACCAGGCTTAAGTTTTCGGACATGGAAGATCTGCAGAGCTGCGATCTGCTGTTTTTGGCCCTGCCGCATGGACGTGCCGCGCAGCAGATTGAACACTACACAGCGCTTGCAGAACGGATAATCGATCTATCTGCCGATTTCCGTCTACGCGACGCTGACCTGTACCAGACCTGGTACGGGAAGTCACACAGCAGGCCCGATTGGCTGGGGAAATTTACCTACGGATTGCCAGAACTGCATCGTGAAGATTTACGCCATGCGCGCTTTGTTAGCGGCGTGGGATGTAATGCCACGGCCGTTAATCTAGCTTTGAGTCCGCTGGCACGACAGGGAGTTATCGAGCGGGCAGTCGTTGAGGTCAAGGTCGGATCTTCGGAAGCCGGCAACAGTCCTGGTCTTGCCGGACACCACCCAGAGCGCAGCGGCTGTGTACGCTCTTTTTCGCCCACCGGGCACCGGCACCAGGCAGAAATATACCAGGAGTTGGGCAGCATCGAGCTCCATTTTTCGGCAACAGCCGTGGAGATGGTGCGTGGAGTATTGAGCACCGCTCATGTATTCTTGCGTGATGATTTAGAAGAAAGGGACATCTGGCAGATTTATCGTGCCGCCTATCAGCAGGAGCCCTTCATGCGTCTCGTGAAAGAGAGGCGAGGGGTTTATCGTTATCCGGAACCAAAAATCCTTGCTGGAACCAATTTCTGCGACGTTGGCTTCGCCAAGGATCCCAATTCCAAGCGTCTGGTTGTAATCAGCGCCATCGACAACTTAATGAAAGGCGCAGCGGGCACGGCCGTACAAGCAATGAACATCATAATGGGCTGGCCAGAAAAAACCAGTCTCGGCTTCCCCGGCCTCCACCCCATCTAGGGCTGCGCCTACTCAAAGGACTACTTGACTTCTTGACTTCTTGACTACTTGACTACTTGACTACTTGACTACTTAACTACTTGACTCCAGGAGATTAATCATGATTGTTGTAAAAGTAGGCGGCAGCGAAGGCATTGATTATGATGCCGTATGTGCCGATATTGCCAGCCTGGTACAGACGGGCCAAAAACTCATTCTGGTTCACGGCGGTTCACACCTGACCAACCAGGTGGCCAGCGCCCTTGGCCATCCACCTCGGTTCGTCACCTCTCCCTCAGGGTTTACAAGTCGCTTCACCGATCGAGCAGCCTTAGAAATATTCGAGATGGTTTACTGTGGACAAGTCAATAAGAACCTCGTCGAACGCCTGCAGCGCCGGGGCATTAACGCCATCGGACTTTCAGGGATAGACGGCCGTCTTTGGCAAGGACCACGTAAAAAAGCCATTCGCGTGCTAGAGAACGGCCGCAAGCGAATTATTCGCAACAACCATACAGGACGCGTGGATGAGGTCAACACCAAACTGCTCCACGATCTTTTGGATGGTGGCTTAATGCCCTTGCTTACCCCTCCGGCCATTTCTTATGATGGTGAGGCCATGAACGTTGACGGAGATCGGGCTGCTGCAGCAACGGCCGTAGCCATGGGTGCGGCAGAATTGATCATCCTCTCCAATATTCCGGGCGTCATGCGTAATTTCCCTGATGAATCATCCCTAATTCCCTGCATCGCCCATAAGGACATCGAAGAGGTCACACAAACCGCTGCCGCCGGGCGCATGCGCATCAAGCTATTGGGCGCTCGGGAAGCTCTATCCGGTGGAGTCGGGCGCGTTGTCTTGGGAGATGCCCGCGGAAACCAGCCAGTTAGAAAAGCACTGGCCGGACAGGGCACGGTGATCTCATGAATATCATTGCCCAAGAGCAGCAGTTCACCAGCGGCGTCTACGGTAAACGTGACATGGCTATCGTAAGCGGGTCCGGGGCACAGATATGGGACGCTGATGGAAATTCCTACATTGACTGTACGGCCGGTATTGGCGTGGCCAGCATCGGGCACAGCCATCCGCTTTTAGTCGAAGCAATCACCGCTCAAGCACAGGCGCTCATCACCTGCCAGGAGATGTTTTACAATGATCGCCGCGCAGAGCTTCTAACGGAACTAGCTCGCCTGATGCCTGGCCCAATCAATCGCTTTTTCCTATGCAACTCGGGGACCGAAGCGGTCGAGGGAGCGATCAAGTTTGCCCGGCTGAGCACAGGGCGAACCAATATAATCGCCACCACGAGAGGCTTCCACGGCCGGACCCTGGGTTCTCTCTCGGCTACCCACAAGAGCAAATACAGAACGCCTTTCTTACCCTTAGTCCCTGGATTTACCCATGTCCCTTTTGGTCAAATCGCGGCTTTGGAAAATGAAATCACTCATGATACGGCCGCCGTTGTCTTGGAAATCGTTCAGGGCGAAGGAGGCGTACGACCGGGAACTTCAGAATTCTTTCAAGCGGCCGAGGCGATTTGTCGCGAGCAAGGCGCACTGCTCATCATCGATGAGATTCAGACTGGATTCGGCCGCACAGGGCGCTGGTTCGCTTTTGAACATATGGACATCGCGCCTGATCTGTTCTGTATGGGAAAGGCCATTGCCGGCGGCCTGCCCATGGGCGCAGTCGGCATTGGTCCCAGAGTATCCCCGCTACCGGTCGGCGCTCACGGATCAACCTTCGGTGGAAATCCGCTGGCCTGTGCTGCCTCCCTAGCCGCTCTGCGTATCATTAAACGGGAAGATTTAGTCTCCAGGGCAGCGGAAATGGGCCACTATTGCAAGCAACAGCTTGAGCGCATTGACTCACCGCTGATTCGAGAGGTCCGTGGACTCGGATTGATGATTGGTCTTGACCTAAAGGTTAGGGTCATTCCCCTTGTCAAATCGTTGGCCCAGCGTGGCGTTCAAGTCTTAACCGCCGGCCCAACCGTCATCCGCCTCTTACCCCCCCTGGTCATTACCCGAGAGGAACTGGATATTGTCGTATCCCAAATTGCTGCCGAACTTAGGTCGATAGAGCCAACATGAACGAAATCGACTTACTACGGCGGTTGGTAGCCATACCCAGCATATCCGGTGCAGAAGCGCGAGCAGCGGCATTCCTCGTTGACACCATGTCGAACCTGAGCCTGGAGTCCCATATCGACGAGGTCGGCAATGCAGTTGGACGGCGCGAATGTCCTGATACGAACGGTCAAGTCACGAATGAGATAATGCTTCTTGGCCATATAGACACCGTTCCCGGGAATATCCCCGTACGAATTGAAGGTGACCTGCTTTTCGGCCGTGGCACCGTTGATGCCAAAGGGCCGCTGGCGGTCTTTGTATTGGCTGCCGCACGGGCCCAGCTCGCTCCTGGCACACGAGTCATCGTTGTTGGTGCGGTCGAAGAAGAGGCGGCTACCTCAAAAGGAGCGCGTCATATCGCCGGCCAATACCACCCTGACTATTGCATCATAGGCGAACCCAGCGGATGGGATGGCGTCACCCTGGGCTATAAAGGGCGCTTGCTCATTGATTATGAACTGCACCTGCCCATGGCCCATTCGGCAGGCCAAGAATTAGGAGCAGCAGAAACGGCCGTCAATTGGTGGAACGAATTGAACCAGACCATCATGGATTTCAATCGCCATCACACGCGGCTCTTCGACCAGCTCATACCCTCACTGCGCCAAATTCATACAGACAGTGACGGCTTAACCAACAGTGCCAATCTTAAAGTCGGCATTCGCTTGCCCCCTGATTTTGATATCGATGCATTTACCGAGCACGTCTCTAATATTGCTGGCAATGCTGCGCTGCGCTTTTATGCCACCGAACCTGCTTACCAATCCACACGACGCACACCATTGGCAGCTGCCTTTAATAAAGTACTGCGCCGCGAAGGCGTTAGACCACGCCTCAAATTGAAGACCGGAACATCAGATATGAATGTCGTGGGACCAATCTGGAACTGCCCCATATTGGCCTACGGACCAGGCGACAGCACTCTTGATCACACGCCAAACGAACATATAGATCTTGGCCAATACTTGCAGGCAATTCAGGTATTACAGCTTGTTCTGTCTGCACTATAGCAAAATGGAAACAGCGCGCTTAATAAACAGGCTGCCACGCTTCTCCCCAAACATCCTCCCACTGCATTGTTTCGCATCCATTACAACTCTTTTAAGTCTTGCGGCAGACCAATTCCCCTTTACCAATAGGCACAACCAATGCGTCAACCCTTGAGTCTTTAAGGGAGCGATCGATCATTGGCTGCAAGACTGCACGGTGATTGATAGCATTGTCAGCGATGAGCAGTCCACCAGTTACCAGCTTCGGGACCAATGCTTCATAACAGTCGGCATAGATTTCCTTTTCAGCATCCAGGAAACAAAAAGCAATCTTTTCAATCGGAGCCAGGTGCTGCAGTGCATCACCGGCAACGAGTTCCACGACATCCTCCACGCCAGCAAGCCGAAAGGTTTCCCGAGCTAAGCGCACCTTTTCTGGTAGCAGTTCAAACGTGGTTATGGTTGTACCTCGCTCTCGACAGGCAAGAGACAGCCAGAGCGTTGAGTAGCCAGCGCTGGTGCCGATCTCTATGAATCTACCCCGCGGTGCTAGGGCAGCCATCATGGCCAGATATTTCCCCGTTTCTGGTGGAATCTGGCGCATTCTTTTTAGGCGTGGTGTCCCATCCAAACGATCGCGGGCGTCTACCGCTTCCAGGTCACGCATTTGCTGCTGGATTGCTTGGGGGATATTTTGCAGCATGAACGAGGCTCCTTACTCGCTCAAGGTTACACGCCTCTGACCTGGCCTACTTCTACCAACTACGAAATAGGTGATCGGACCGACAAAATTGACCAACGCGACGGCCGTCCAGATCCACTTATTGCCCCGGATTTCCTCCTCAGGACGAGTGTGAATATCCCATTGGGCCAGCGCGAGAAGCGCTATTTGAACGACACCCAGCACCACAATGCCTGTCTTTTGCACCTGAGTTAACTCCGCCCACTGTTTTTGCTTCCACATAATTTCCTCACTTACTCTATTAGCACGGTCCGTCCACATTCGGGACAAACAAACCAGCCTTGTACTTCTTCATCTTCATTTAGATCAACCATTAATTCGCAATCAGGGCACTTAGGTTCAATGATTTCCTTGCCCCCAAAGAGCTTGGCCACGACAAATGCAGCCGCTACTCCAATGGGACTAATGGCCAAGGCCGTCAGAGCCAAAATTCCCTTAGAAAGCCGTCCATCGTCTTGCGCTTCTTCTGGAAATTCATCATCAGGCCAGGGCCCTTCATCGCCAGTCTCATTACTCAAATCTGAGGCCATGATCCGGCGAGCTTCTTCGAGCTGTTCCTCGGGTACCATGACATGGCCTCGTCCCATGGGACCATAAACCAGCCCCATCGCTGCCCCTGCTCCCTGCTGCCAGACCCAAGCCGGAACCCCTTCAGCCTTTAGCCTTCCGGCAACCACCTCCGCGGACAAGCTCCCTGAAGTTTCCCAAAACTTAACCCACTTGATCTCTTCTTGCGCCTCATCAGGAATTGAATTTGACATGATTATTTTACCTTCTACCCATTTGCCGCTTTGTCCCCCAAAAATACGAAGTTCATGCTGTGACCATTGTAGATTGTGACAATAAGTGTGGTCAAGTCAATTTGGTGCTGTGAATGAACAATTGTTTATTAATTCAGCTAAGTTCGGTTGCCATTGTCCTGCTGTGGGATAAACTGTCGTGAACCCCGCCATTCATAGAACTTCACAATACGGGGCTGCAAAGGTTCGTTATGGAAGCATCCTACGTGCATTGGTTGAGAGAAAAGGTGGGAACACGAAAGATTTTTCTACCATTCGCCAGCGTTGTATTACGCGACAGACAAGGCCGTATCCTTTTACAACGGCGTACTGACTTCGATCTTTGGGGTCTACCTGGAGGAGTTCTAGAACTAAACGAAGATTGGGATTCCTGCGCGAGACGTGAACTATTGGAAGAAACAGGTCTGGAAGCGGGAGCGTTACGCCTGGTCGGTGTATATACCGATCCTCGATACGACGTTACTTATCCCAATGGGGATCAGGTTCAACAGTACACCGTTTGTTTTGAAGCCGCGGTCAGTGGAGGCATTATGCGGCCTGATGGCGTAGAAAGTAGCGATCAAGTTTTTCTGGAAAGCGCGGACTTGGTTCAATATAAGATCCCAATTTGGTACCAGGACATGATTAACGATACCCTGCAAAACAGGCCGCCGGTATTCAAGCCGCCACATTCTGCCCTGCAAACGGTCGACCAAATCGATAATGTACGCCCTTATATTGGGCAGTCGCTTTATGCCGGTGTTGGGGCTTCGGCGATCGTGGCCCGGGAAGATGGTCGCATTCTAATGCTGCAGCATATTGGCGAAAAAGGCTGGCGACCGCCCGCTGGCTTTTCTGATATTGGCGAAAATGTCGCCCAAACGGCCGTACGCGAGGTTTTGGAAGAGACAGGCCTGCATGTTGAGCCACTCAGCATTCTCGCGATACACGCTACCCCAATGCTCAATGTAGTCTATCCCAACGGCGATCAGATAAGAAATGTAGGTGTCGTCTTTCGCGCTCGCTTGCTGGGCGGATCGATGAGCATCGACAATCAAGAGGTGTCTGATGCCTCCTGGATACGACCCGAGGATATTCCAACGCTGATAGCACCATCATCGCGGAGTTGGTTCTATCAAAAAATCGTCGATCATCTACACGACGGCTGCTTCATTTGTTAAAGAATCAAAGGACGACCATATAATTTAAGTTAGATTGGTTGCCATTCATTCCCCCAAACAGTACTATAGGCTATGGGTAGAAAAATAGACCCAGACGAACAGATTATCCGTGTATTTGTTATGCACTATCCTGATCTGCAAATCGGAGAATTAATGTGATAGAACCAGAATTAATTGAAATTATTGAAGGCCCACCTCCTGATTTCCAACCCACAATGCAAAGTTGGCTTCAATCCTTATACGAAGGACCAGAAGTGACGGAGATCGCCATGTGTCAGCTGCGAACGGCTACTGGCTTGGATATCCAGGAACGTTGTGAACTGGCCTGGCAAGAAAGACGTCCGGTAGTTCTCGATTTCCCCGATCAATGGGGCATGAGACAGCAGCTTGACGTCGTCGCTCTTAAGTTAGCTGAGGTTGAAGAAGGGCAGCTTCTCACAATTTGGGTTGCCGTTGCCGGGATAATGATTGAAGTAGATGGTGGCGGGGAAGACGAAGATTTTGATGAAGACTTTGATGAAGACGATGATGATGCTATACCATTCTAAACTAGCTTCATGATCATTGTTTGCTGCCAATGATCGTTTGACGATTTGGCAGGTGGCGAACCAAAAAAGAAACGCACCAGGAGACAAGAAAGCTCCTGGTGTTTTTTTTTGCACCTGGTTACTGCTGAGCTAAGTAGAGTTTGTTGCCTGAAGTGACATAAATGCGCAGTGGCATTTCGGCTATTGCTAAATCGCTGGCGCCAACGAAAGCATCTTGCCCTCGTTTGTCCGTTGCCCGGTATTGGGCCAGGATTGTTCCCAGACGGCTGATCTGAATAACACGACCATTGCCGGCATCCAGGACAAAAACTGAGGCATTCAGCCCTTTGCCGACCAGTTCGGCAGCCACCGGATTTTGCAGTGGTGTCGCCAATCCGCTTTGCAGCAGCTCCGTTTCATCCCACTGCACTCGACCGGACCTGGTATCGTAATATCGAATTCGGCCGTCGTCATAGACAATTAACAGGCTCCCATCTTCACTATAAAGATCGATATCAATGGCATGCGTCAAATCAAGATCGGCACTTAAGGTCAAGTTTCGTTCAGAGGGATCGACCATATACCCCTCGTCCTGTGGGTAGTATTTCCAGATCGTATTGCTGGGAGGATCTAGCACGTACAAACGTTTTAGGTACTGGGTCATATCAGCCGGGCTTTGCCACTCACTGCTAAGCCCCAGAGTTGCGGCCCTGGTTTCATCAGATTCTGGATAGTAGGTGACCAGTACCCCACTTTCATCTAACATGGCCAGGCCTTCCTTCTTATTCTCCTCAACACCAACGGATCGCCAGGCAAGATCGACGATCTCCTGAACGACATGGGTCCCGACCGCCTGCCCGCTAAAGCCAAGCTGCTGTGCATCTTCTGCAATCAGTGTCGTCAAGGACTCGTCCGTGGCATGACCATACACAGTGCCACTGGCGCCGTCGAGGGTATATATCCCGGTACCGGATTCAGTAGATAAAATGACCGACGTTAAGTCAGCCGACCGGTCGAGCGTGACGAATGGGTTGGCTTCCAGTCGGGCGACACCATCCAATTGGTCCAAAGCAATCAATGCTATTTCGCGCATTTCAGCCACCCCAGCATCACCAGGACGCAGCGCTTCTGCTTCTACGGCCAGAGCCATCAGTCGATTATAGTGTTGGCGAGCAAGTTCATCGTCGCTGCCTGCCTCTTGGGCAGACACAAGACTTTGGGACATGTCTCGTCTGAGCTGCCCTACTTGACGCACACGCCCTCGCTCCAGGTAGACACCACCAACAACGACTGCCACGATCAGAGGAATAACAACGGCCACAATCGCAGGCAGGAGCCAATGCCCTTCCTCGCTCTCGTCAACCGGCGGGCGCAGGCGAAGCATCAAATCGGCCGTCCATCCCGAGAGGAACGATAAGCCCAAGGCGGACCGCGAAGCGGCCTGCCGCGCCGTATACTCCGCGGCATCACCTAATTCCTGGGCATTGATATCAGGCATTGCCGCTGTTTGTCCTTCACGAACAGGCTGCGCCGCTGCGGCAGTGGCCCCGGCAGCCACCTGCTGCGTCGTGGTCCTGGGCATGGATATACGGCTTCGCTTTGGGACTGGGCCAGGAATAATGGGTAAGCTGCTGACAGATTCGTCTGTGAACTCAACCAGAAGAAGTTTGCCCGAGTTGGAGCCAATAGCCTCCGCCAGTTCATTCAGGCCAAGGTCCAACTCCGTATCGACGAGAGCCGGCGACAAGGCATGGCTAGGCAGGTGAGCGATTCGAGGATCGGCCAGGAGCAGCATATCCCCGGGCAGTAGACGCTGGTGATAATATCGAAAATCGAGCCCTGAACTGCGCCCCAAAGGTGTCACATGCTCTGGGGTTCGTGTTGGGATGCGCTCCACGCCAAAATTGTGGCCCAGCAAGGCCAATGATTCGCCGCTTTGCACGAGGTACAACTCATCATCGTGCAACACACCACAAGTGATAGCACCTTCGCGTGGCGCATCGCTCCCCCCCAAATTCATTTGCAGAAGACGATTGTTGGTCTCCTGTATTACTTTCCGCAGTGATGCAGTTACACTGCCGCTGCTGCTGAAATATCGCTCGCTAATCCCTTGCAGTAAACCATGCAGTAAATTGGCACTGTCAGACCGTGCCCCTGAAAGGGTCAAATGGACGAATAAGACTTCCCGCTGGCGACCGTGAGCAGATCTACTCGGCGCTGGCTGGGCAAGTAAACCAGGTATTTGAGCTCGATCTTGCTCGACGCCATCGACGATATGTAACTGGCCGCTTAGCGCATGCAACTGCATAATATGTCAAGTCTAACACGTGTGACGGCAAATACAAAAATCGTTTGATCTTAACCGTTCTTCGGATAAGTTGGGACATTAGGTCCAACCAGTTCCTTGAACAAATTCAGCACTTCGCCCGGATCGGCATGCCGACCCGTTGCCTTCTTTGAGTAGAGCACATCACCATTTACAACGACATCAAAAACACCTTTCGTCCCCGTAATAAAGGTGAAGCTCTTAATAAGATGTTGATAATTACTGAGAATGTCATCCGCCGCACGGGCAGCACGATCCCAGTAGTTTCAAGGTACGCAGTATTCGAGCGTGATCGTGTATTTCTTCTCCATGATGAGCCTCCTATATTTCGGCAACTTTAGCACATAAGATTCTCTTGACAAGCGGTAATCGCTAAGCTACCATATACGTCGCTCTCGGGCCTGTAGCTCAGTTGGGAGAGCGCTACAATCGCACTGTAGAGGTCAGGAGTTCGAGTCTCCTCAGGTCCATTACGGCGCAGGCGCGGAGCACAGTATAGGTCGCCTGTGGCGATAAGTGAATAATTGAAAAGCAAAGAACAGGAGTAGTAGGTACGGGCGGTTACGCCTTTATCTCAGAGAGTTGCTTCACCGGCTGCAAGGGCAACAAATTAAGTACTGAACTCGCCTGGGAGCTGTGACAATGAAAGATCGTTTGCAGTAGTTGTCACCGGAATATGCACGTTACGCATTTAAGTGGATAGTTTATGATGGGCCCATAGCTCAGTTGGGAGAGCGCCACAATGGCATTGTGGAGGTCAAGGGTTCGAGTCCCTTTGGGTCCACTCGAACATCCGATATTTTTCGGATGCTTGCTATCAATCAGAGTGGTACCGCGGAACCCCTTTCGTCTCTGAACGAAAGGGGTTTATTTTTTTATATGGCGCCCACTGAGAAACATACTGGTGGGGCCAGGGTATCGACTAATGGACGATGTATTCATCAAAATGGACGGTACGTCCGTTTACGGCAAACTGGCCGGGGATCCCGCCGATTCTTTGCTGTTAGGCCTGCATGGTTGGAGCCAGCGCAATGGCTGGCATACCTGGGAACCACTAATGGGACCGCTGGCTGCCGCTGGCTTTTGCGTGGTAAGCGTGGATATGCCAGGGTGGGGCAATAGCCCCGCCCTGGATGCGGTCCCACTGGCCGGTTCGCGTGCCGTGACGGTTGTCCTTGACATCTTGGATGGCCTGCAAAAAGAGACGGCCGTGTTAATGGGCAAGAGTTGGGGTGGTGGCGTGGCAATCAAGACCGCCCTTGAAGAGCCAGGACGTATCGCGGGTCTTATCCTTACCGCGCCGGCGCTGCAAAACTTTGCTCAACTGCATGAGCTGCAGGCGCCGGTTTTAATGGCCTGGGCAGAGGACGATCCCGTTATCCCAATTGCTATCACAGAGCGATACGCTAACGCCCTTCCAGATATGCAGCTCGTAACATACGCGACTGGAGGCCACAGCGCAGCACAGAAAAATGTGGTTGATTTCGTGCCAAAAGCGATCCAATTTCTGAGCGAAATGCACCCACAACAAAGCAGCTGAGTAGCGACCACTGCCCGCTGACTCCCTTTTTAGAAGCAGAGGTCCAGGAGAACAAAAATGATAGACAACTATGACCCATCTGCGGTGGAACCTAAGTGGCAGCAAAAATGGGCTGAAACAGAACTATACCGTCAGAAAATTGACCACAACCAGCAGAAGTATTACACCATGACCATGCTGCCTTATCCGTCAGGTGACCTGCACATTGGACATTGGTTCCCCATGGCACCAAGCGATGCCCGCGCACGGTATATGCGCATGAAAGGGTTCAATGTACTCTTCCCCATGGGTTTTGATGCTTTTGGACTGCCGGCCGAAAATGCGGCTATCAAAAGAGGTGTTCACCCGGCCAAATGGACGTTTGCCAACATCGAGCGCATGCGCGAACAGATGCGCGCCATGGGCACCATGTTTGATTGGGAGCGTGAAGCGGTTTCCGCCGATCCCTCTTACTATAAATGGACGCAATGGTTCTTTAAGAAGCTGATTGAAATCGGTCTGGCTTACCGAAAAATGGCAGCCGTGGACTTTTGTCCCAATTGCAATACTACGCTGGCTCGCGAACAGGTTTGGGGTGACGACAAGCATTGTGAACGCTGCGGAACGCCGGTAATCAAGAAGGATTTGGAGCAATGGTTCTTCAAAATTACAGATTACGCGGATGAACTGCTCGATTTCAGTGAAATTGATTGGCCTGAGCGTGTCCGTGTCATGCAGACCAATTGGATCGGCCGTTCGACCGGCGCTGACGTATCTTTCCACAGCGAAACGGGCGACCCCATCGAGATCTTTACCACGCGACCCGATACGTTGTGGGGGGCCACGTTCATGGTTTTGGCTCCTGAGCACCCGCTGGTCGATAAGATCACGACAGGGGAACAGGCAGATGCAGTTCTAACCTACCGCGAACAGGCACAGCGCATGAGTGAAATAGATCGCGAAACTGTCGATCGCGAAAAGACTGGTGTCTTTACCGGCGCCTATGCGATCAATCCGGTTAATAAGGCTCGTGTGCCGATATGGATTGCCGATTATGTGCTCATGACTTATGGCTCAGGCGCTATTATGGCTGTGCCCGCCCATGATGAGCGAGATTTTGAATTTGCGACCAAGTATGGCTTGGAGATTATCGAAGTTATTCGCATGCCCGGAAGGTCAGACGAGGATGGTCCATTGAGCGAGGCGTTCACATCGAAAACTGAGGGTGTGATGATCAACTCTGGACCCTTTGACAATACCCCTGTCTCGGATTCAATCGAGACAGTAACGGCCTGGCTGGAAGAAAAAGGAATGGGCAAAGCGGCTGTCAACTACCGATTGCGCGATTGGCTGATCAGCCGGCAGCGATATTGGGGCACGCCCATACCGGTCGTCTATTGCCCAGAACATGGAGCGGTAACAGTACCTGACGAAGATTTGCCTGTACTACTGCCGGAGGATGTCGAATTTGTGCCTACGGGTGAAAGCCCGTTGAAATCGCATGAAGGATTCTTGCACACGGAATGCCCGATATGTGGCCAACCTGCGCTGCGTGAAACGGACACTATGGACACTTTCATGTGCTCCTCCTGGTACCAATTCCGCTACTTGAGCCCGGATTATGATGATGGCCCGTTTGATCCCGAAGAGGGTAATTACTGGCTGCCGGTCGATCTATACACAGGTGGCATTGAACATGCGACGATGCACCTCATCTACACACGCTTCTTCACCAAGGCGATGCGTGAAATGGGGTTGGTAGATTTCGACGAACCGTACCTGGCCCTGCGCAATCAAGGCATGGTGCTAGGATCAGATGGCGAAAAAATGTCCAAGTCACGCGGCAATGTATTGGCGCCTGATGAATTGGTACAAAAATATGGCGCCGATACTGTGCGCGCATACCTGATGTTCTTCGCTAAATGGGAGCAAGGTGGACCTTGGAATCCGAATGGGATCAAGGGGCCACAGCGTCTGCTAAGTGATGTTTGGGAAATCGCCTTACATGATTATGAGGAAGGCAAGGTCGATCAGCAAGCGGATCGCGCTCTAAGACGCAAGACGCACCAGGTGATCCGCAAGGTCACCGAGGATTTGGAAAGTTTTTCGTTTAATACGGCCGTGGCGGCGATCATGGAGCATCGTAATGCACTGCAAGCCGCGCAGCGGGAACAGAACGTCAGCCGCGCCTCATGGAATGAAGCGGTGGAGAACTTGCTGCTGGTCCTGGCACCGACAGCGCCGCACATCACTGAGGAACTGTGGTCGCGGCGAGGTAAGCCGTACAGCATTCACCAACAGGCATGGCCAAAGTGGGACGCTGATATCGCCAGAGAAGAAAAGGTCACGCTCATCGTCCAGATTAACGGCCGTGTACGCGACCGGATCGACGTGCCGGCAGGAACCGCCGACGAAGAGCTAAAGAACTTGGCCCTGGGGTCAGAAAAAATCAAACGTTTTACAGAGGACAAAGAACCCCGTAAAGTCATTGTTGTCAAAGGCAAGCTGGTAAACATCGTCCTCTAAAATCAAAAATCCTTATCTTGCCAAACAGGCTGATTCAGAGCTATCTGGATCAGCCTGTTCTATTTTGCATGCGCCGTTCCATTCACATTGACACCGGCAAAGTACACATTAAACTATAGAGGCAGGACCTGCTGTTCAACTGATACCAAGGAGATTGCAGTTGCCTAAACAAACCGTGCTAGTTACGCCGTGGGGAGCGCCAGACCACCCCACAGAGTCCGAAATACGGCGCCTCTTTGCCGCAAGCAATCTGCGACCATACCGTTGGACCAATGCTCCTAATGATATCTATTCTGCCCATACCCATTCCTTTAATAAAGTGATCATCGTGGTCCAAGGCTCCATCACCTTTGGCCTTCCCCAAGATGGCCAAGAACTGGAATTGTTTACCGGAGACCGCCTTGACCTGCCGCGTGGGATATTACACAATGCCGTCGTCGGTGCACAGGGCGTCGTTTGTCTAGAGGCCCACCACTAAAATGTTCCCCGCCGGCTGGCGTCAAGCGCCCCCAATAATCGAAACCAAACGCCTAATTCTGCGATGTCCCCAAGAAACCGATGGGCCGCAGCTCTATGCTGCCATAAAGGAATCGCTAAGCGACCTGCGCCGCTGGTTCGCCTGGGCCGACGATCTGCAGTTGAGCAGCGAAAGTTGTCAATTTTCTGCCGCCTATGCGCGCGAGCGTTTCCTTTCCACCCAGGAGATGCAGTTCTACATTTATGGACAAAGCGGAAAGAAACTGCTGGGTATTTGCGGGCTGCTAAAACCCGACTGGACGAAACGAACATTTGAAATCTGCTACTGGCTGCGCTCTACTTTTGGGGGACAGGGCTACATGACTGAAGCCGTAACAGCGGTCACTCAATTTGGGTTAAATGATTTGCTGGCCAAGCGTATCGAAGCGCGCTGTGACGCGGCAAACAAAAAGGGGATCGCCGTAGCCGAGCGAGCCGGCTACATTCTGGAGAAAAAAGTCAGAAGTGATGCCCGGCATCATCTTCTAAACGAACATACCGATATTGTCGTTCTCGTATACCCACGCACATAGTGACGCCTTTTCTGACCAGTTGGCGGAATTGCTACGAATATTATAATGTTAGCCGCTGAACGGCATCAACCGTCCAGCTAACAAACCACGAACCAAGGAAAACTCTCCATGACTAAACCAATTCTTATGGATTTCCCCTACAGTTTTGATACGGAACGACTCACCATTCGTGGACCTTTACCAGGAGATGGGCAGGAAGTACATACGGCCGTTAAAGAGTCATGGGCTGAACTGCGCTCCTGGATGCCCTGGGCAGCAGGAAAGATAATGACCGCCGAGGAGTACGAGGTATGGGCCCGCGAAGGACAATTGAAATTCCTGTCCCGTGAAGATTTATTGATGATTCCACAGCTAAAAGGAACAACCACGATCATCGGCGGTTGTGGCCTCCACCGCATCAATTGGGACATTCCCAAATTTGAAATCGGCTATTGGGTACGCACTCCCTATGCCCGGAAGGGCTATATTACGGAAGCGGCAGCAAGTCTAGCCGACTTTGCTTTCAATACTTTAGGAGCCAAACGAGTGGAGATCAAATGTGACGCGCTCAACGATCGCAGCGCAGCCATTCCGCGCCGCTTAGGCTTTGAGCATGAAGCAACGCTGCGCCATGACGACCGCCACCACCTGACAAACGAGCTGCGCGACACCCTGATCTTCGCCAAGGTACGATCTTAAAACTGGCGCTCATGTGTCAGGAGCGTTTGATCTTGATATAATTGGCTGGTTGAAAATTGATTGCGAACGTAAAACGTAAAATGTTGCTCGATTCATTAAGGCTGCATTTTACGTTTGTCGTTTTAGGAAGATATTATGGTTCGACGTGACTTAATTTGGTTGATCTTGATCATTGTCGTGGTAGCAGCCGCCCTGTGGGTGGTAACCAACCCCGATATGCCGATCATGCGTGGCCTTGATTTGCAGGGCGGCCTGCAAGTTTTACTGGAAGCCGACGTACCTCCCGAGCAAAATGTAACAACCGATCAGATGGACACGGCACGTCAGATTATTGATCGCCGTGTGAACGCCCTGGGCGTAACTGAACCGCTGGTACAAACAGAGGGGGACAGGCGCATCCTGGTTGAACTTCCTGGCATCGAGAATCCGGAGGAAGCCATCTCCTTGATTCAGGAAACAGCCCTACTTGAATTCATCGACACGGGCAGCACGCCCCTGCCAGAAGGGATGTGTGTGCGCACAAGCCAAAATGATGGGCCATCTCGCTGTGAATTCGCTCCGGGTGAGCCGGTGACCGATGAAGTGGCTGTTCCCGCGCCAACCTTTGAAACGGTCTTGACCGGCGCTGCTCTACGCCAGGCTAATTCCGAAAGGACGGATTTTGGCGAGAATTTTGTCAGCTTCGCCTTGCATCCTGATGCCTCAGAAATTTTTGAAGACTATACCCGCGCCAATCAAGGACAGTTTTTGACCATTGTCCTCGACAAAGAAGTAATATCTAGCCCGCGTATTAGCTCGGTGATCCAAGATGCTGGGACCATAACCGGGGATTTCACATTAGAAGATGCACAGCGGCTGGCCTTGCAGTTGCGATTTGGCAGCCTGCCCATTCCTTTGCGAATTGAAAGCACACGCCAGATTGGGGCCACGTTGGGCGAACAATCGGTAGAGGCGAGCATCCGCGCCGGGGCAATAGGTTTAATGATCGTCCTCGTGTTTATGCTGCTTTATTATCGTCTGGCGGGCGGACTGGCTGATATTGCCTTGATTATATACGCCGTGCTCAATGTGGCCGTGTTCATGTTTATTCCGATTACGCTCACCTTGCCGGCAATAACCGGCTTTTTATTATCGACGGGCATGGCGGTTGATGCCAACGTTCTGGTATTTGAAAGAATGAAGGAAGAACTGCGCAAAGGGGCATCCATGCGCGAAGCTATCGGCACCGGCTTTGACCGCGCCTGGACTTCAATTCGCGATTCCAATATCGCCACTTTGGTGATCTGCCTCATCTTGTGGATATTCGGTCGTAATTTTGGTGCCAGTACCGTGCAGGGTTTCGCTTACACACTGGCCATCGGGGTCATGATCAGCATGTTTACGGCCGTTTTCGTCACGCGAACTTTGGTGCGCATTATTATGGGTCGCTCATCGAAGTGGCTGCGCAACAAAAGCTTGCTGATCGGTATATAGGTAGGGGCAGCGATGTTTAATTTTCTTTTTACTATCGTCGAAAACCGGCGTAAATACTATATCTTTTCTTCGATTTTGATTGGCCTCGGTATTCTGGCAATGCTCTATGCCCTGGCGACCTCGGGATCCATATTCCGTATCGGGGTAGACTTCCGCAGTGGTACTCGCTTTGAGGTGCAGTTTACAGAACCGGTCAACGAAGGGGAACTGCGCGATCTCTTCAATGAGGCCGGGATCAACAATCCCTCGATTATCGCCCTGCGCGGTGAAGAGCTCGAAAATGCCTGGCAGATACGTTCAGAATTCGTCTCACCAGAAGAAGCCCAAACCATCATCGACGCCATGGAAGATACGCTGGCGCCGTTGGTGGCCGGAACCACCCAGATCCAAAGCGTCAGCCCTACGGTGGGAGCAGAGGTCACGCGCGCCGCTTTTGTAGCCGTCATCGTGGCCGCAATTGTGATTCTGGTTTATATCATGCTCGTCTTCAGGCAGGTACCAAATTCCTTCCGCTACGGGGCCAGCGCGGTAACAGCGATGTTCCATGATCTATTTATCATCTCAGCCTTTGCCGCGATCACTGGCGTACTGCTCGGTTGGGAAGTAGATGCCCTTTTCCTGACCGCCGTTTTAACTGTGGTCGGCTTCTCATTGCAGGATACGATTGTCGTTTTTGACCGCATCCGTGAGAATATCGCCAGACGGCCGTTGGAAAGGTATGAAAAACTAGTCAACCGCTCCATCCTGGAGACCGTACACCGCTCGCTGGTGACCCAATTAAGCGCCATGTTCATCATGGTCGCCATCCTGCTCTTTGGCGGCGCAACCATCAAACCATTCATTGCCGTGCTTTTCGTGGGCATGTTAAGTGGTACCTACAGCTCCATTTTTATCGCCTCACCCCTGCTGGTATCATGGGAAAAAGGTGAAATACCTTTCGTTAACTAAGACTACTTGCTAAGCTATCTTCACGGTCGAAAAAAGGAAGGCGAGAACTGCCGGCCTGCGCAGGACAATGGATCAACAAGATAGTAGCACCGGCAGCATCGCTGTATCAGCAAAATCCCAGCCACCACGCAGTTCGTTGGCGCGCCTTGCGCGTACCATCTACTCGCTCTGGATTCGCTACGGTATTTATGCGCTGACAATCATCTTCACCGCCATCTTCTTTATTTTCCTGGTCAACAAGCATAACGCCTTTAATACACGCACCTATGATTTTGCCCGCTTCAGCCAGGCGATTTGGAACAGCTTGCACGGGCAGGTTTTATTCACCTCCATAGACAGTCGATCCATCCTGGGCAACCATTTTTCGCCTTATATGGCCTTGCTGTCACCACTCTTTCTGCTCTTGCCCAATGAACGGGTTTTATTCCTCATGCAGGCGGTCAGCGTAGCCGTGGCCGGCTTGATCCTGGCCCTCATGATGCGCAATCGGCACCGCGCGCTCGCTCCCTGGTTCCTGCTCGCTTTCTTTCTTAACCCGGCGATCCATCAATTGGCTCTCTTTGAATTCCGGCGCGTCGTCCTGGCCCTCCCATTTCTGGCGCTGGCACTATACGCCTTGTCCGAGAACCGGCGCTGGTTAATGCTCGGCGCTTTATTGGTGGCCCTGCTGGCCAAGGAAGATATCGGCCTCTTTGTTTTTGGTGTTGGGCTTTTTCTGATCATTTTTCAGCGCGATTGGAAATGGGGCCTGGGCATGATGCTGCTCGGACTTGCATGGTCATTGGTGGTCAGTTTTTGGGTCATTCCCGCCTTCCGTACGCCGGGCACGGAATACCCACAGCTCTTCTACTTCGAGTACCTGGGCAGCAGTTATGGCCAGATTATAGGAACATTGAGGCAAGATCCACTAATCCTGCTGCGCACGCTGTTAGGCGTCGACCGCTTAGCCGCCTTATGGCGCATATTGCTGCCCTTGGGCCTATTCCTACCCTTCTTTGGGGCTGATTGGCTCTTGATCGCCATTCCATCTTTGTTTATGCTCTTGATCAGCGGTGATGCCGAAATGTTCGGATTGCAAAAGTGGTACCCAGCCACTTTTCTGCCGGTCTTTTTTGCCGCCACCGCCGTTGGCATCGGCCGTTTTCAGATCTCTAAAGCACGCTGGTTGCTGGCCTGGCTGGTCGTAGCATCGGCTGTTGGTTATTGGCTCTACAGTCCCTTGCCAGGTGGGCAGGCCTACAATCCCCATGAGATCGAGGTTACAGAACATGACCGTCTGGGATTAGCCATGGTCCAAGAGCTTCCGGAAGGGGCCAGCGTAGCCACACAGCCCCATTACGCGCCTCATTTAACGCTGCGGAAGGATCTCTATCATTACCCCTGGATCAAAATCGGCGCGCAAAATATCGACTATTTCCTATTTGATAAACTGTCCAGCGCTTATCCTTTTACCGATGAAGAAATGGCGTCCGAGATCGGTACATTCCTGGCTGACCCAGATATGAAGCTCGCTGCCGAGGTCGATGGCATATTCCTATTCCAACAGGGTGAAACGGGCACTCCTAATTTCCTTATACCTGCGGCGATTGAGGACAGCATCAAGTTGGAAGGCTTTAATTTTGCCCTCCTCGATGAGATGGGGATCTATCGTCTACAAGATCAATTGCCCCTCGCCATCAAGGCCGGCGATACGGTCAGGATCGATCTCTATTGGCAAGCGCTCGACGCGCCTGATGCGGAGCGCACGGTATCGCTGCGTATGGTCAATGACTCAGGCTGGCTTTTTGCCCAGCATGATGGCATGCCCGCTTCGGGCAGCAGGCCAACGAGCTGGTGGAAGCCCAAGCAGCGTATACGTGACGTGCATTACCTCACCCTGGCCCCAGATACCCCACCAGGCACGCTTGATTTAGAACTCGTGCTCTATGACAGCTTCTCACAGGACATCATTCCCTGGCCAGATGGAGAAGGAGCTTTGCGTTTGGCAGCGGTCGAGGTCCAACCTTGAACCGGCTGCGCATCTTCCTGCACAAGGTCCAGCCCGCTGATTGGGTGGCTTTAGCTCTGCTGCTGCTGTATGTCGTGGTTTTCTCCACCCTGACCATCAGCCAGCATCAGAGTTTTAACACCAATGCCCTTGATTTAGGCAAGTTTGACCAGGGCATTTGGAATACTTCCCAAGGACGGCCGTACGCCATCACCATCAGCGAAAACCTCGTCATCGAGAGCCATTTTTCGCCGTCGCTAGCCTTGTTTGCCCCCTTGTACTGGATATGGCCCGATATCCGCCTGCTTTTCATCATGCAGAGTATCCTCTTGGGCGGCGCCGGCTTCTTGATTTATTGGTTCTTACGCCGCGAAAATCCATGGTTAGGCCTGGCCGTGTTCGGCGCCTATTTGATCAATCCCGCGCTGCACCAGGTCAACCTGGTCGAATTCCGGCGTTTGACCCTGGCCGTATTTGCCACTTCTTTCGCCATTTACCATTTGCTGCGCCGTCACTACGGCTGGATGGCCTTGGGTTTGGCCATTGCCCTGCTGTCCAAAGAAGATATGAGCCTCACGGTTATGGCCTTCGGCATTTATTTAATGGCCGTACAGCGCAATATCAAGATCGGCCTGGCCGCGCTGTTTGTAGGGCTGGCCTGGTTTGTCCTCATCCCTTTTTACATCCTGCCCGAAATCATGACCGTCGATCAAACCGCAGGATACCAGCACGCCAATAGCTCCTACAGCTATCTGGGCACATCGCTGCCCGAAATCTTGCAGACCGTCATCCGCCAGCCGGCGCTGCTCTTCCAATATGCCGGCCAGCCAGAACGCCTGTTGGCTGTTTTCAATTTCCTCTGGCCCTCCGCCTTCCTCTTTCTATTGGCGCCCGAGATCGCTTTTTTCCTTCTCCCCCATTTGGGTTTTCTCTTGACCAGCACCGGGGAACCAATGGGACGGCTGCAGGCGTGGTATCCCTCGGTATTAATCATTATGCTCTTTTGGGCCGTGGCCGTGGGTGTTTCCCGTTTGTCGATACGCTGGCAGCGCTTGGCTGTCGGATTGCTGCTGGCAGCCAGCTTGATCGCCTGGGTGGCAGCGAGCGAATTATGGCCTGGACGCAATTTCGAGGCCAGCCGCTACCAGATATCGGATCATGAGCGCCAGGTAGCGCAGCAGCTCAAGCAGATCCCGCCTGAAGCCGTCGTAATGGCCCAAGATCCAATGGTGCCCCATTTGTCCCATCGCGAGAATATCTTTGTCTTCCCCTGGGTACGCCATGAACAACAGCCGGACTTCATCGTGCTGGACCGCGAAATGCGCCCCTATCCATTGCAGCGCGACCAGTACCGCACCTTTTTCTATGATGTGCTGGCCGGAACCGATTATGATCTGCTCCAGCAGATCGATACTCTGTTCATTTTTGAATATGCGGGCCAGGTATCACCCGATCATGCCTATGACGAGCAGTGGGCAGATGCGCTGCGCCTCACAGGATATGATGTCCACTGGGCACTGCCGGGAGAAGCCTTTCATAAGGAAAACGGAGAACTTCCTCCGGGAAGCGTGATCCGTGTCTCCTTATATTGGGACGTCCTTGCCGAAATGGATCAGAATTATACCGTCTTTGTCCATGCCCTGGCCGGCGATGAGCGCGTGGTTGGCCAGCATGACAGCTGGCCGGCAGATACGCACAGGCCAACAAGCGTCCTGCCCGTCAGCGAACAATTGCGGGATGTACACTATCTTGTTCTTGATGAGGGTATTGACCCGGCCGATTTGTCACTGCGCATCGGACTTTACGAAAGCAACAGCGGCAAAAAATTACTTGACTCCCAAGAGCGACCCTTCATCCAACTTCCCATTTCGGACTAGCCTCTTACCCTTAGGCTGAGCCATCCGCCACGAATGCTTTGCCTAAACCCCTATTCCTTGATCAAAGGGCCCAGGCCCACCTGATCATCCTGCTGTCCATCAAGCGATCATTATATCGAGCACGCCAGCGCATGGCGAACCAATAAACTGAGGTCGGCTGTTCTTGTCCGCTGCGCACTAGAACCGTGCCACCTATTGTCAACATAAGTGACGCACACCTAAAATTCCAGGTTTTACAAAGTAAGGATCATGCGCCGATTTGTCATTCCTGCACAGGCAGGAATCCATCTTCGTGCTCGAGGGAGTGGAGGCATGTAAAGGCGGGCTTGAAAGCATTAAATGGACTTTGTAGAAGCCCTGCCTAATAATCTAAAACCAGTTGACATTTGGTTCCTAGTTAGGTAAAATAGAACATATGAGCTATAAATGGATCCGATCAAGCGAAATAGCAGAATACGCCTACTGTCGGCGCGCCTGGTGGCTGCGGCACACCCGCGGCTGGGAACAAGGGAACGTGCGCCAGCTAAAATCGGGTAGCCACTATCACAACCGGCATGGCAACAAAATGCGCCAGGTGCCCCTGCTGCGGGGATTGGCCTATACCATGCTCTTCTTCATCGTGGCCTACGTGGTCTTTCAGCTGCTGATCAGCAATATGTAACCGATGTTGGAATTTAGCGGATTAACCGTCAGCGTCGTCATCATAATTATCGCCGTGGCCGGATTGTTACTGCTCCGAGCCAGGATCATGCAGGAAGAAAGCGGGCTGCCGCAGGGCCAGGTAATTTACAGCGACACGGGAACCTGGTTCCGCAATGAAGAACCACTGCATTCCACAGAAAGTCGCCTCGTTGGCAAGCCCGACTATCTTGTGCATCAGGAAAATGGGGAGATCATTCCCGTGGAAATCAAATCAGGAAAAGCTCCCCCATCACCTTGGCCTGGACATATCTTGCAGCTAATCTCCTACTGCCGCATGGTCGATGATGTCTACGGCGTCCGGCCGTCCTATGGAATTCTGCAGTATAGCGATGATGCCTTTACCGTAGAATATACGGCCGAACTTGAAGCCGATTTATTAAATCTCATGCAGGAGATGCGCTGCGATCATCAGGAAGACGAGATCAATCGCAGCCACGACGTGACTCTGCGCTGCCAGGCTTGTGGCTTCAAGGAGAAATGCGTGCAGCGCTTGGCTTAGACGTCTTGTTTAGCTGTTGGTGGTGGAGCTAGCCACAGCAGGATAGCAATAAACAACAGGGCGGCGCCGGCAGCGAAGAAAGCCGGGCGCACGCTGTTCCAGGTGGCAATCCAGGCTGGCTGCCGGGTAAACCTAGCCGCCAATTGGCTTTCTTCTACCAAAGCATCATAAACGGGTAACGGGGAGAAGTCAGGTTCCAATAGTCGGAAGTAATACCAGGATTGATCCTTTTCCCAGTCCGCCGGGCGCTTCAGGAACCAGGTATTGGCCACACCTACCCAGGGCCATTCTTCTACAATTCTGCGATACGCTTCCACCGTATACTTCGCCTGCTGTTCTTCCGATACACGGCCGAATCGCGCCTCCATGCCTTCAGGCACTACATTCCAACCCATTTCACTGATCCAGATCGCTTTATGACTATCCCCATTGCGAACCATGAGATCGCGCAGCAGCAGGTGATGTGGAAAATTGATCACCGTCGGTTTCAGACGCTGGTCAGCAGCCCCTGACCACAGACCATATCCCTGGGCGGACATGATATCAAAACAAGCCCCAGCGCCGGCATTGTACATGCGCTGTAAGTAGACAAGATCATTCATATTACGGCCGTTCATGGCCAGCGTCGGCGTCAACGCACCGGCAAGGATCACCGCATCCGGATCGACAGCCTTAATACGCTCGTGCGCGAGACAGAGCAGCTCACTGTACGCCTCAGGATCAACGTCCTGGAAACCCCATTCATCGTTGCCATTCGGCTCGTTCCATATCTGGTAATAGCGCAGCCGCTCTCCATACCGTCCGGCAACCGCGGCCGCGAAATCAGCGAAATCGGCGAAATCATCAGGGGGAGCCAGGGAGCCAATCTCATCATCCGCAAGGGCACGACTCCATGAAGGCGGGTTGCTCAGACGGGCGATGATTTCGACCTCGTTCTCATCAGCCAAATCGACGATATTGTCATATTTGGCCCAGGCGTCAACCCCGCTGGCATCATTGCGGCGATCAACGAAATCACCTTTGGCATGAATTTCAATGTCTTCCCATTGAAACTCCTGACGTAGAAAACGAAAACCAGCCTCAGCCGCCATTTCCAAACTCTTCGCCCGTTTTTCCGGTTCTACCTCCTGCTGCAAGAAAGTATTGACCCCCATTGGACTAAAGCCCGCGTCCGCGGGCAGTGCATCCACAGCCAGGTCTGGCTGCGGACGAACGGCCGTGTTCAACCAATGAACGACGCCTACCATCTGACCACGCCATTGTTCTTCACCGGTTAGATCGTAAAGCGACTTGGCCGCAGGCCACAGGGCAATCATCAATAAAAGCAGCCCGGCTGCAGCCAGCCATGGTATCCAATATATGCGTCCGTTTTCCTTCATAAGAATCAACACTATCTTAGCGGGAATCGATGAGGTATCAATAGTTGATAACCTTCGCGTAACCTTCTTTTTACCTCCCACTCTCCCCTCTGCGTAACTCTGCGTCTCCTTCCTCTGCGTAACTCTGCGTTACGCTTCTTCGTATCTTTCTATCCATACCCTTCCCTAAAACCCACTAACCCTCACAGTCCGACCACATCAGCATCCTAATGCTCTGTAAAGTTAGTTTCTGCAATTGTCATTCCCGCCTCCGTGGGAATCCATGGAATTAGATACCTGACCGCGCAGGACCTGCCGTCAGCCGCTTTGTGATGCACTGCGTCAATGGTTAGTGTACAATTGCACAATCAACCGCCCAGAGCCTTAAGGAGAGGGTAGAATTATGTTGACTCCCATTGAAACCATCTTGTTTATCCTGCTGGTTTTCATCTGCGCCGTAGCCGCCTACTATACCTGGGGCCAGATGATCCGCATCATCAACAGGGGCCAGCGACAATTGTATTTTGACAATTTCCCATCGCGCATTGTAACCGCCGTTCGCGCCTTATTAAGCCAGGGCAATATCGTCAAACGCCGCACAACCGTTTCCGTCTTTCACTATGGCGTCGCCTATGGCTTCATATTCTTTGGGCTGGTGACCTTGGTCGATCTCGCCGAAGGCCTAATCCCCGGTTTCCACTTCCTTGAAGACAATATCATCGGCCATATTTTCCGCTTGGTCGCCGATGTTTTAAGCGTGGTTGTTCTGGCGGGCCTACTCTTTTTCCTGGTGCGCAGGTTCGGCCGTAAAGATCCAGTGCTGCGCGCCCGTGACAATGTGAAGCTTGATCCAAAAGCACGCGAAAAAGGGATCAGGACCGATTCGCTAATCGTCATTCTCTTTGTCTCAATCCACATGATCGGCAGTCTCGTCCTCACCGCCTCGGCCATCGCCATGTCTGGAAGCAGCTATTTCTGGGCGCCCTTTGCCAATCTCATTGCCAATACCGTGATGGCTAGCTGGCCAGAAGGGCTGCTGACCTTTGCCCACCATGCCTCCTGGTGGCTCTCTATCGGCCTGATCGTCCTCTTCATACCATACTTCCCAATCACCAAACATATTCATCTGCTCATGGGTCCCTTGAACTTCATGACCCGTCCCGAAAGAACCTACCCAGGGCAAATGTTCACCCTCGATTTCGAAGATGAATCCCTCGAACAGTTTGGCGCTGCAACCCTATTTGATCTCGATAAGACGCAGGTATTCGATACCTTTGCTTGTATTATGTGCAACCGCTGCCAGGAAGTTTGCCCTGCCTACAACACAGGCAAAGAACTCTCCCCCGCAGCCCTTGAAATCAATAAACGTTATTACGCCAAGGCCAATATGGCCACATTAGCCAACGGTCAAGAAAACGGCGCGCGGCTGATGGATTTCGCCATTAGCAAAAGCGCCGTCTGGGCCTGCACCGCCTGTGGCCACTGCATCGAAGTCTGCCCCGTCGGCAATACACCAATGCTCGATATTTTGGATATCCGGCGTGATCAGGTGTTGATGGAAAGCAGCTTCCCCGACGAACTAAAGGGAGCCTTCGTCGGCCTGGAACGGGCCGGCAACCCGTGGCAGTCCACCGAAAGCCGCATGGAATGGACGAAGCCGCTCGATTTCAACGTGCCTACCGTAGAAGAAAATCCAGATTTCGACGTCCTGCTCTGGGTTGGCTGCGCCGGCGCTTTCAACCCCGATTCACAGAACACCGTCCGTGCCCTTTCCACCATCATGCATGAGGCCGGCGTCAACT
This sequence comes from uncultured Chloroflexia bacterium, assembly GCA_963807975.1. Taxonomy (GTDB): domain Bacteria; phylum Chloroflexota; class Anaerolineae; order Promineifilales; family Promineifilaceae; genus JAACFF01. The sequence goes on from CAWEDV010000001.1 coordinate 1,810,751, forward strand.
TTGCCGTTTTAGGTGAGGCCGAATCCTGCACGGGCGATTCCGCCCGCCGCGCCGGCAACGAATACCTCTATTGGGAGATGGCCCAGGGCAATATCGAGCTGCTCAATGACGTTGGCGCGCACAAGAAGCGCATCGTTACCAGCTGCCCCCACTGTTTCACCACCATTGGCAAAGAATATGGCGAATTGGGCGGGCATTATGAGGTGTTCCACCACACGCAGTTTATCGCCGACCTGATTGGCCAGGGCAAGTTGCGTCTGAACGGTAATAAATTGCAGAAAGTCACCTTCCATGATCCCTGCTATCTGGGCCGTCAGAATGGCATCATCAGCGAACCGCGAGATGCCCTGGCCAAGGCCGGGGCCACGCTACTGGAAATGGACAAGACCAAACAGGACTCCTTCTGCTGTGGGGCCGGTGGAGCCCAATATTGGAAGGAAGAGGAGCACGGGTCGGAAGCCGTCAACTTGAAGCGCTTCGCCCAGGCCCAGGCCACCGGGGCCGCGACCCTGGCCGTTGGCTGCCCCTTCTGCGCCACCATGATGATCGATGCCAACCGCGAGCATGGCGAACCCATGCAGGTCCGCGACGTCGCTGAATTAGTCGCCGAGTCGCTGCAGTAGAACAACGCCATTCAAATACTTAAAAAGGGCGCATATGACGCCCACATCGATGTCGTTTCTGGGAAAAAACCATAAACGACATTTATTGCGCGGCCTTGATCATGTCCATACTCCCCACGGCCGTTACTTCAATTTTGTGTGTCGTCTATTCCTCGATAATGGTGTAACTGGTCGTCATGTTGGCTACCTGGGCCAGCATAGCCTGGGCTGGGCAGTAGACATCGGCCGAGAGTTGAATGGAGCGTTCTACCGCTTTGGGATCGATATCTTGCCCGCTGACGACATATTCCAGGGCGATATCGGTGAAGACCATCGGATGCTTGTCCGAGCGCTTGGCATGCGCTTTGACCGTCAGGCCGCTCACGGCCTGGCGCTTCTTGCGCAAAATAGAGATCACGTCCATGGCCGTACAACCGCACAAGCCGCTGAGGATCAGTTCCATGGGCCGTGGCCCGGAATTATCACCCCCTACTTTTTCAGCGGCATCCATGACAACCTCAAATCCAGTGTCAGTCGTACCGGTGAAGTGCATTTTTTGATCCAATTTTACAATGGCATCCATTACTGTTTCTCCTCTTGTAGATGATGGATTGAGTATTAATGGCTAACTATTGACGGCTTGATCCCCTGGTATATTACGCTGTTAAATTGACTTTCCCAATTTACTTCTTTCGCTGACGGTCGCGCATTTTACGCAGGCCATCCCAGACACTATCGTCAGGGATATCCTCGAAATTGAGGCGATCGCGGTTCTTTTCCTGCCATTCGGAGAATCCCGTCATCGGATCCTCTTCAAAGGTTTGTTCCAATCCCAGATCATAAACCATTTCCGCCAGATCTTCTCCCGCATATTGAACTTCATCCCCGCTAAAGGAATCTATCTCATCCTGCAGCACGTCTCGGCGAACCATTTTGCTGGCAATTCGCTCCCGCAGTTCACCCGCTAATTCGTCCAATAGATCGCGACCAGCAGCGTCTGCTTCCTGGGCACGGCGCATCAACTCCGCGCTGGGATGTTCTTCCAAACGTCGCAACTCTTGTTCAATCTCAGCCATTCTGCGCTTACAGCGCTGCCATTCGCGCAGGAGAGCGTCAGCCATATCTTGATCGCTAAACTGCCCTGGCTGCGGATCAGGCTCCAGTGCCAACTCCTGCAGCCTCTGTAGATCGCTGGCGGCATACGCAGCGTTTATCTCCATCATCATGCCCGTGCGGAAGGACCGATCGTCAGCATCAAGACCAAAGTCCGGATGAAAACGGCGTGCGAGTTGGCGGTAAAGCTGTTTTAGTTCAGCATCTTGATCAGCCGTTAGCTTCTTTTTTGGCGCACTTGTCGGCGCTTTGCGATAGCGGTACTCACCCGAGGCCGCAGCGCCGGCATCCGTGGAAGAGCGCCATTGGTGGTACAAATCACCGTCAAAAGAGTCGTCGGTAAAATGCCAATCTTCCTGCAGTTGGCGCAGCCACTCACGGAGATAGCGAATCTCTTTGTCAAGCTGATCCATGCGCCGGGTCAGCGGTTCTAAGCGCGAGCGGACCCGAAACTCAAAGGCGCTGATGGCCGCCAGTCGCTCGCTGAGCTCTGCTTCAGCCGCTACCAGCAGCGGCTTCACTTCTGCCAACAGAGCTTGAAGCTCGCCTATTTGCTCCTGCCACTGATTATTGGTATTGGTCAAACCAAGATGGTCCATAAGCGGGAATTTACCGCCAACCACGGGAAAGATCAATTCTTGTTATACCTCTCCCAATTTACGTGACATGACAAATGTCATGGCCGGTCAATGACATTTGTCATGTATCAATTTCCCGGGACGGTCTATACTCTCCATGTATTCGCGTATGCGAATACATGGAGAGGCGAATACATGATGGAAATGCCAACAATTAGTGAATTAAACCTGCTGCACGCCAATATATGCCAAGCGTTGGGCGATCCGAAACGCATTCTGATCCTTTATGCCCTTGACGAAGAACCGCGCCATGTGACCGCCCTGGCCAATAACCTCGGTTTTCCCCAACCTACGGTCTCACGTCACTTACGCATTCTGCGCCAACGAGCCTTGGTGCAGTCGGAACGCAGCGGGCCTGCTGTTGTCTATCGCCTATCCGACAAACGAATTATTAAAATCCTAGACAATATGCGCCTTATATTGCGCGATTCGGTGGAACGACAAAGTAACGTATTGGTTTAATCGTTGAATGGGTGAGCTGCCCAAATTTGCTTAAAAAATACGATCAGCATAGCGTTGGAATGTTAAGACTATGAAGAATTTCAAATACATCTGGATTGTGGGTTTGCTTGTCACCTTGCTGCTAATTATTGTCCCCATCTTCCTTTTTGCCTCACCGGAGGCGGAAGCAGTGGACGAGCCATGGTCAGTACTGCCACAGCGAGCGCCACATACCGATCACACGGAGTTGATGAAAGGCCCTTATGAAACTGGGCAGGCCGTAACCGAAGCCTGCTTGGAATGCCATGAAGACGCGGGCCATGAGATGATTCAGACTGTGCATTGGAAATGGGAGGGCGATCCTGTCCTCTTGCCAGGCCGGGATGAACCGGTAACGATTGGCAAGAAAAACCAGATCAATAATTTCTGCATTGGCGTACAAGGTAATTGGACCGGCTGTACACGTTGTCACGCAGGCTATGGGTGGGATGACGCCGATTTCGATTTCTCGGATCAAACATCGGTCGACTGCCTGGCCTGCCACGAACAGACGGGAACCTACGTGAAGAGCAATTCTGGACTGCCTTCGGAAGGGTCTGATCTGGTGTCGGCAGCGCAAAGCGTGGCCACGCCATCCCGACTAAACTGCGGCGGCTGCCATTTCAACGGCGGCGGCGGCAATGCCGTTAAGCATGGAGATTTGGACAGCAGCTTGTTCTACCCCACAGAGAATATTGACGTGCATATGGGGCGCCATGATTTCCAATGTGTAGACTGCCACTGGACGGAAGAACACGATATCAGCGGCCATTCAATCTCGGTCAGCACGGATGACCGCAAAAGCTTTGACTGTACCCGCTGCCACAGTGATACGGTGCATACGGATGATCGCATAACAGCTCATCTGGATGCGATCGCCTGTCAGACCTGCCATATACCGGAAGGGGCTGTGCGACAAGCGACAAAGATGGACTGGGATTGGTCGACAGCAGGACAAGATATCGAAGAAGATCCACACGAATATTTAAAAATCAAGGGTAGTTTTGTCTACGACCGTAATTTCATGCCTGAGTATGAATGGTTCAACGGCAGCGCAGACCGCTATATCTTGGGTGACGAGATTGACCCCACGGAAACAACAGTACTTAACCAGCCTTTGGGAGATATCACGGATGAGACCGCCAAGATCTGGCCCTTCAAGGTTCATACGGCGTCACAGATTTATGACAGCAGCTACAATATCCTCTTGCAGCCCAAGACAGTGGGCGAAGGGGGCTATTGGACCGAGTTTGATTGGGACCTGGCCGCACGCCTAGGTGCAGAGGCATCTGGCATTCCCTACAGTGGGGAATATGGTTTCGCAGAAACAGAGATGTATTGGCACTTGACCCATATGGTGCAGCCCAAGGAGCAGGCCTTACAATGCGCCGATTGTCACAGCGATGACGGCCGTATGGATTGGGAAGCACTGGGATATTATGGCGACCCAATGAACTGGGGCGGCCGTCAATCACAAAAACTGGTCAACGCAGAGTAAAATTATCATGACTGAGAGAAGCTCACACCGTAACAGAATCCTGGCCGCTGGCCTGATAATCACCGCAATGCTGCTGGCTGTCCTCTTGGCCAAAGTCAACCAAAAGGCTGCTGCCCAAGAAAGCCCGCCCCTGCACCCCACCTTCCCCCTGCTGGATACGGAAGGGAAACATGTTCTAGACTCTGGAGCACCCATGTCGACAATGACGACATGCGGCCAATGCCACGACACCGATTTCATTACTACACATAGCTTCCACTCGGATGTTGGCTTAGGCGCCTTAACAGCAGCCGGTGAGCAGACGGGCGGCCAGCCATGGGACATCAGCCCCGGCTTGTTCGGAAAGTGGAATGCGATCACATACAACTATCTCTCGCCAGAAGGTGATGAACATATCGACTTGACCACAGCAGACTGGATCATGCGCTTTGGCAGCCGCCATGCGGGGGGCGGTCCGGCGGAAACCAGCCGCAGTGGAAATGCTTTACAAGAACTGAAAATCGACGAAACCGATGTCCAGACAAGCAGCATCGATCCGCAGACGGGAGAACAGGTCTCCTGGGATTGGCAAGAATCAGGAACTGTGGAAATGAACTGCTTCTTATGCCACTGGCCAGAGCCCAACAACGATGCGCGAGTAGCAGCCCTGCAGGCGGGTGATTTCCAGTGGGCCAACAGCGCAACACTTTTGGGCAGCGGTATCATCGACGAGAGCGGCGGCTCGCTAGAATGGAATCATGAAGCTTTCGACGCTGAAGGAAATTTGCAGCCTACATTGATCAATGTTAAAGATCCATCCAACGAAAATTGCGGGCTTTGCCATGGGCTGGTACATGTGGAACCACAAACGCCGACAACTTTATCTGGTTGTACTCCTGAACAGTGGAGCACGATTACGACCGGTCAGGTTATGTCCCCGCAGAAAATCAACCGCTCAGGGATCAATATTGAGAATAAAGCTGAAATCCGGCGTTCTTGGGATATACACACGGAACGCGTCGTGGGCTGCACGGACTGCCACTATTCCCTGAACAACCCCATTTATTACCAAGAAACAGAAGCAACCCGTCCAGAACATCTAACATTTGATCCACGACGTATCGATTTTGGCGAATATCTTTACCGTCCTTTGCACCAGTTTGCCAAGGGACAAAGCGCAGAAGGTAGCCTGGCGCCGCAGTTCGACAATACGCTGCGTCGCTGCGAATCGTGCCACGATGCATCCGGCACGCATACGTGGCTGCCTTATACGGATCAACATCTGGGCGCTCTAAGCTGCGAGTCTTGCCATATCCCAAAGATGTATGCCCCCGCACGCCAATCGAATGATTGGACGGTTCTGACCACGAAGGGGCAGCCGGTGACAAGCTGTCGCGGCGTGGAAGGGGAAGGCCCAACGATGGCCAGCCTTTTAGTCACTGGCTTTGAGCCAGTCCTCCTGCCGCGAGAGAGCGCAGACGGCAACATGCGCCTCGCCCCACATAATTTAGTCTCTTCCTGGTTTTGGGTTTACGGAGACCCGGAACGTCCAGTTCCTTACCGTGATCTGACGGCAGCCTGGCTGGACCAGGATGGCAGCTATCACCAAGAAATCCTCGCGGTTTTCGATGAGAATGGAGACGGCACGATCGATGGGTCAGAACTGGTCATTAATAATGATGAAAAAGAACAGATCATCGCCAATCGCTTGTCAGATCTCGGTCTAGCGGATGCCCATATCCAGGCCGAAACGCGACCATACAGCATCAACCACAATGTCACGCATGGCGAGTGGGCGACGAAAGAGTGCGCCACCTGCCATAGTGAAGACAGCCGCTTGGCAGCGGTGATGCCCTTGGCGAACCGCTCCCCAGGCGGCGTGATGCCAACCTATATTGACAATGGGACAACGGTTTTCAGTGGTGACGTAATTAACGGGAGCGAAGGCCAGCTGCTGTTCCAGCCCAATCCAGCCGATGCTGAATTCTACATCATGGGTCACAACAATGTGCGCTTGATCGACATTCTGGGGGCCTTGATCTTCGTCGGCACCATCCTGGGTGTGGTCATACATGGGGGCATGCGTTTCATCTCGGCGCGCCGCAACCCCCCGCAGGAACATGAACTGCGCGAAGTGTACATGTATACAGTGTATGAACGATTGTGGCATTGGCTGCAAACGGCCGTGATCTTCATCCTCTTGTTTACGGGCCTGATCATTCACAAACCAGATATATTCGGCATTTTCAGCTTCCGCTATGTGGTTCAGGTGCATAATATCATGGCCTTCATCCTGGTTGCCAACGCAGCCCTGGCGCTCTTCTACAACCTGGTCAGCGGAGAGATTAGACAGTACCTGCCGGAACCAAAAGGTTTCTTCAACCGCGCCTTTTCACAGACCAAGTATTATTTGCTGGGAATCTTCAAAGGGGAAGATCATCCCTTCGAGAAGTCGCCGGAGCAAAAATTAAATCCCTTACAGCAGGTGACCTACTTTGGTCTGCTGAACGTACTCCTCCCCTTGCAGGTATTGACTGGGTTGGTGATGTGGGGCGCTCAGCAGTGGCCTAATCTGGCCTTTCAATTAGGCGGGCTGCCATTCTTGGCCCCCTTCCACACATTGATTTCGTGGCTCCTGGCTTCATTTATCGTCATGCACGTCTATTTGACGACCACGGGTCCAACACCAACAAGCAATGTCAAGTCCATGATTGTGGGTTGGGATGAACTTGAAGTACATCAAGATGCTGTTGATACAAGCACGCCGGTATCCGGCACAACCAGTTCAGATTGATTTTTATAAATGATAGGATTGGAGAACAGTTATGACAACACTATCCTCTTCAGAGCATAATCTACAGGAAGACACCAGCGTTGAGGTGGGCAGCAAGAAAGCTGCTAGACCTTATATCAACCCCTATTTGGCCGGGATATTGCTGGGAGTTGTGCTTTTTATGGCCTTTTTCTTGACTGGGAGCGGATTAGGCGCCTCCGGTGGGTTGAACCGCATTCTGGTCTTTTTCCAGGATCTGATCAATCCCGATCACATTAACCGTGTGCCCTATTTGATCAACCTGGCTGGTGGAGATAAAAACCCGCTGGATAGTTGGATCGTCTTCTTGACCATTGGCACCATTATTGGCGGATTCCTCTCCGGGCTATTCGGGCGGCGCGTCAAGGCGGAAACAATCAAGGGACCGCATATTTCCGTACGCACACGCTGGTTCATGGCCTTCTTGGGCGGCTTGCTGATGGGCTATGGGGCTCGGTTCGCCCGGGGCTGTACATCAGGCCAGGCATTGTCAGGGGGCGCTGTGCTCTCCGTAGGCAGTTGGGCCTTTATGTTCGCCGTTTTTGCCGGAGCCTACGCCTTAGCTTATTTCTTCCGTTGGGAATGGAATTAGAAGGATAGAAGGAGATTTATCATGTCAGCATTTCCTCTACCACTCACAGAGATTTTCGGTCATTGGGGCTCTTATGTCGTTTACTTGTTTATCGGCATTGCTTTTGGGGCCGTGTTGGAGATGGCCGGTTTCGGCAATTCTCGCAAATTAGCAGCCCAGTTTTACTTCCAGGATATGACGGTGCTGAAGGTAATGTTCACGGGAATCATCGTGGCCATGGTCCTGGTTTTTAGCGCATCAGCTATCGGGCTGCTGGATTACAACCTGCTCTGGGTTAATCCCACTTATCTTTGGCCCGGTATCGTAGGCGGACTGATTATGGGCGCCGGCTTTATCATTGGCGGTTTTTGCCCAGGCACATCACTGGTGGCCATGGCAACCTTGAAAAAGGACGGACTGTTCTTTGTCCTGGGCGTTCTGGCGGGAATCTTCCTTTTTGGTGAAACCGTGGACAATTTTGCCATTTTCTGGAATTCCTCTTACATGGGCCGTTTTACGCTGCCGGAGTTGTTTGGTCTGCCTACGGGTGTGATGGTGCTGCTGGTGGTGCTCATGGCGCTGGTGATGTTTTGGGGTGGAGAGAAGCTGGAGCAGCATTTTGGCGGAAAGGATCCCAAAAAGGCCCCCAAGTGGCGTTATGCAGCTGCAGGCGTGCTCGTGGCTGGTGCTGCGGTTCTGATTCTCGTTGGACAACCGACGGTTACAGATCGTTGGAATACGATCGCCGAGGTAAAAGAAACGGAGCTGGTCAACCGGGAGAAACAGATACATCCCGGCGAGCTGCTGGACTCGCTGCATGACAACCAACTGAAGGTGATCATGCTCGACGTACGTGATGAGGTAGATTACAACCTTTTCCACATCCTGGATGCGCAGCATGTCCCATTAGATGAGATGCCGAATATCATTGAGGAACTGCACTTAGAGCCGGCCAATGCGCTCTTTGTGACCATGAGCAATGATGAAGAGGCAGCAACGGAAGCATGGAAGATTCTGGAAGCAGAAAGCGTGCCCAATGCCTACATTCTTGAAGGCGGCGTGAATAATTGGATCGCCACGTTCGGAGATGATGATCTGACCAAGAATTTCAATCGTGGTGCTGGGGATGATCAATTATGCTATATCTTCGATTCGGCCGTCGGTTCACGATATGCAGCGTCGGAACCAGACCCACATGCTTTTGAGTTAATGTATGCGCCCAAGGTGCAAATGCAGCTGAAACGAGCTCCTTCCAGTGGTGGGTGTGGATAGAAAATAAGAAGACGTTCCTGAAAACAAGAGCGACAGCGAGGATTTCGCTGTCGCTCTTGTTGCTTTAGGACTCGTTCATTTTCCTGGAAACATGGACTATCCGGGAAAATGGTGGCGATTGGTCTAGATGATGGTCCCATCGGGGACGATGGCGTTCTTGGGAACGATGACGATGCCCTCACGTGAGATCCAGTGGTCATTTTCGGTATCCTCGCGGTCAGGGAAGTGGCGAATGATGACCTGGCTGCCGATGCGCGCATTTTTATCGATGATCGCCCCTTCGATGACTGTTCCAGAACCGATGCCAATATTCGGCCGTCCGAGACGTTCATTCTCGACGGTCTCGCTAGAAGTCTCGTAATAGTCGGCCCCCATCATGACTGTACGCTGGATAGTTACACGAGCGCCGATAATGCTGCGCAGACCAATTACAGAATCGCGAATGGTCGCTTCTTGAATTCGTCCGCCATCAGCCAAGAGGACGTTGTGCAGGCTGCCCCCTTCAACCTTTGAACCCGGCAGGAAGCGGGGACGTGTGAATATTGGGCGCCGTGGATCGTAGAGGTTGAACTTGGGCAGGGGGGCGGCCATATCCAAATTCACTTCATAGAAACGCTTCATAGTTCCGATGTCTTCCCAATAATGGTTAAACGGGTAGCCCATTACGCGGCAAGTTTCAATGGCAGCGGGGATGATATGTTTGCCAAAATCTGTCCCCGGGTTTTCAGTGAGGATGTCAACGAGACGCTCAGTACTGAAGATATAGATGCCCATGGAAGCCATATAAGGCTTTTCGGTTCCGGCAACGCTACTCTCAAAACCAGCAATATCCTCGTCGGTCTTCGGTTTCTCAGTGAAGGCAGTAATTCGACCTTCATCGTTCATCTGCAGAATACCAAGGGCGGAAGCATCTTCACGATCAACCGGCTGTACAGCAATAGTGATATCAGCATCAGACTCGGCGTGAAAGTTCACAAATTTCTTGTAATCCATGCGATAGAGATGATCTCCGGCGAGAATTATGACAAACTTATTGCCGGATTGTCCTATTTCACCAAGCTGCTTGCGAATAGCATCAGCCGTTCCTTGATACCAATCGCCACTACGGTGTGTTTGCTCCGCGGCCAAAATCTGTACCCACCCTTTTGTGAAAATATCGCGGGTGTAGGTACGGTGTATATGGCGATGCAGGGACACCGAGTTAAACTGAGTCAAAATGGCGATCTTTTCGATCCCAGCATGAAAACAATTACTCATCGGGATATCGATAAGACGGTATTTTCCCGCTAAAGGTACCGCTGGTTTTGTTCGATCTCGTGTCAAGGGAAATAGGCGCGTACCAACCCCACCACCCAAGATTACCGCTACCACGTCGCGCATGTCCATAGCTTTGACCTCCATGCCCGCTATTATAACAGAAACGAAAACCCCCCGGTTACAGAATTGTACCAGGGGGTTTGGATACCGTAAACAGCTGTTTATATATCTAGAAACTAGATGAAAATGATCTGGGCACCCTCGCTCATCTCCATAAATTCCATGGCGCCGACCACATCCTCAACCTCATCAAAAAGATCTTCTTTCTCCAGCCCCATCATATCCATCGACATTTTGCAGGCGTACATTTTGCCACCAGCATCAGCAATCGTTTGCATATACTCACGGACTGGCGGGAAATCCAGCTTAGCGATCTCTTTTCTCATCATAGAAGTGGCAAATCCCGTCATGCCCGGCAGCATGCTCATCATATTTGGTATGCCCATGCCATTTGGCATGGCCATGCTGGGATTACCCAATGGCGTAACCTCAAGTTTGTCCATCTTCGTCTTGGTGATCATATCAAATCCCCAAAAAGTGAAAAACATGGTTACATCGATGCCCTCCATCAAAGCGGCATTCGCCAATACCAGGCCCGGGTAAGCCATGTCCAGGGTGCCTTTTGAGCAGATTATGCAGAGATGTCTTTCTTTATCTTCAAACATTATTTTTTTTCTCCCTCGAATCAACGCGATTTAATTATATAATTCATACTATGTATTCAATGCCGGAGGCTAAATACAGCCTGACGGTTTCTTTAGGCCTGCAACATAGGCCACTTTCTTTGCCGGTCCTTTCGGGAACAGCTTGTAGAGCTCCTTCGTAGGCACATCAGCTTTCTGCGTGATGCGGCGCAACGTCGGGGCATCTCCCTCCGCTTCATAGTCTTTGCGGCAAAACTCGATCACCTGCCAATGACGGTCTGTTAGAGGGTCAATGCCAATCTCAGAGGCCAGCTCAGAAGCGACATCCCGATTCCATTCCGTGGAATCAGCCATGAAACCTTGTTCATCAAACTCAATTTCTTTCCCAGCAACAACTCGTTCACTCATTTTCTTAATCCTCCACATGGAGCCGATCTTCAACGGAGCGGCTCAAGTATAAATTATCTACTAATCTTAAACGGTGCGCAGCACCGATAATGTTTTTGACAGACCCCGCTTCACTTGCGGATCGTTCAATTGACGCATAATGCTAATCAGCGAGGGATTCTCTTCAGGGGCTTCCTCACGCAACACCTCGACTGAATCGCGAACCATGGACATAATCTCCGGCTGGGTCATCTCCTTGATGGTCTGCAAGATGAAGACGACGTTATCGCCTAGCTGCTCGATATCTTCCTCAGTGAAAGAGGTCACAACTTTGTCCATGACGCCCAGGCCACCACGGAAAAAGGCAAAGTATCCTTTACGCTCGGCTTCATCGAGGCGCGTCATCAGCGTTAGGAAAGCATCTTGTGAAATCGGGCTGACTTCTTGAATCAGAGCCAGTGTGCTTTCCAACTGGTCTAACATCTGCTCCAGGTTATGGGTATTGCGCAGCAGGCGTTTGAAAAGGCGGAGAATGTCTTCGAGTTGGACATAGTTCTCGACTTCTTCTAACTCATTAACTGAAATGCGAAATACATCATTGGCAATAGGAACCAGGTCGTTTTGCAGTTCCTGCCATTCTTGCCGGCGGCGCTGCTGCTGCCGCGCCTCTTCGGTGAGGAAAGCGACTTGATCGGTTAGGATGTCAATTTTCTGATTTAGTTCAACAACTGATGGGTCCATGACGGTTGTTTGTTCCATGTCGGCTCCTATCTCCACTTGCCAGCCATAGACATCTGTGCAGTAATGGGCATCTCCTTGCCTTTTAGCAAGATATTCCAGTACATCCAGCGGAACATCACTTTGCCCCAATGGTTAACTTCCGATTCCTGTAAAAGGGAGAAAGGTCCAATACCGGGCAGTGGATATTTTCCAGGAAGTGGTTCGACGTCATAGTTGAAATCAATCAAGATGCCCTTGCCAAAGCCTGATTCGATAAAACAGTTGGCATGGCCATCGAATTTGGTGACCATCTCCTGGCCATCAATATAAAGCAAGAAGTTCTCAACAAATACTTCCGCGGCGAAGTGCGCGACTGCGCCAGCCTTGCTGGTGGGCAAAGCGGCGGCATCACCAAGAGCAAAGATGTTGTCATGCTCCCTTGAGAGGAACGTATGTTTATCAACAGGGACATGGTTCAATTCGTCGCCAAGACCAGATTCACCAATAAAATCTGCACCCATATTCACGGGGATGGTTACCAGCAGATCATATTCCACTTCGTCCTCTTCGTAGGAGATGAGCACTTTGCGGTCCGGGTCAACACGCTCAGGGTAAAACTCGGGGACGATATGGATGTTTTTTTGTTCCATGATGTCGCCTAACATTCTGGCGGCAATGGGCTTCGTAAAAGCACTGGGCAGTGGCGTGACAAAAGTCAGATCCACTTTATCGCGCAATCCCCGTTCGTGAAAATACCAATCGGCGAGGAACATGAATTCCAGCGGGGCAACAGGACATTTGAACGGCAGCTCCATAATGTTGAGTACGAGCTTGCCACCTTTCCAGGAACGTAGATGTTTCGACAGCGCCACAGCCCCTTCATAAGTATAGAAATCGTGAATTGACTTGCGCCACTCACCTTCCAGGAGGCCGGGTGTCTCCTCGGGACGCGGGGTTGTTCCCGTGGCAATTACCAAGAAATCGTAACTCAAGTAGCGATTATCTTTAGCGATCAGGACCCGATTCTGATCCGGTTCGATCAACTTAATTTCCGTTTGGATCATATCCACGCCAGGGGGAATATAGTCCCGCTTTGGTTTGATCACATCGTTCTCACCATAGATCCCAAAAGGCATAAAAAGGAAGCCTGGCTGGTAGTAGTGAGTTTCTTCCTGATCGACGATGGTTATTTTCCATGTATCCCTGCTCAAAACTTGAGTAAGTTTGTTAGCGAGCATAGTGCCAGCGGTGCCGGCACCTAGAATAAGAATCTTTTTCATCACTGATTGCTCCTCTACTTTGTTGGTTATCTAACCAGGGCCAGGCCAGCGATTTTATCCAACCGCCCAACCAGTTCTTGGCGTTCACTTACAATATGGGCCACGATGTTGGCAACACGCTGAACAGTAACCAGAACAGTTTTCTTCTGTTCTTGGTTGAGTAAATAGACCTCGGACAAGCGCGTTTGCAGCAGGTTGTCAGATATGCCGAATTCGTCAGCCATCTTTTGTACATCCTTTGGTTCAGGCGGCCATTGATCAGGGGCGATACAACCCGCGACAACCATTCCCTGCAGTTTGGTCCCAACCCGAATCAAGCCACGAGCACAGAGTAAACCAAGATGGCTCATGTGATATGCGGGTTCAATAGCCAGGTCCTGCCCCATGTCATGCCAGCTGCTAATACAGCGTTGAACGGCATCAGGTTGTTTAAGGATAGCGGAAAATAGGCCGCAGGGACGGCTGGGTTGGGTGATAGGAACACCCTGCATATCGGTAACGATGATCATCACGCCAAGGAGATCGGCATGGCTGTCTTGAATAAGCTGAACACAGTCCAGCGGCAGAAGGTCGGCAAGCGGCATAGCACCATTGTTTTGTCCGCTAGCTGGAGCAAGTGCTGGAGAGGGTTTGGTGGCAGTGGTGGGAGCTGGAGCACTCATTCGTGTGGTCACCCATTCTTCGATTTGAGCAGCAGGAAAACGCCACTGTTTGCCTACTTTGATAGCCGGCAGGCGGCCTGCCTCGGCCATGCGGTAAACGGTAGAGCGATCAATCTGCAGCAGCTCTTGCACATCCTTGGCGGTTAGCATTTCAGCCATTAAGCCCCTTTGTTTGTGAATTATTGCACATATAAGAGGTATTTTAGTAACGATCTTGCATAGGCAGTAGTGACATTTGTCAGCATATGTATGTGACATTTGTCATTATCGGCACGAAAAGCATAGAATGAGTATTATGCAGATAATGCCTAACATACACACACCGTAACAAAGGACGGTCTGTCATTTGCAAAGTCATTATCTCGTGTCACGCCTACCTTGCTTCCGTAGCGGAAAACTCTTGCAGGGGCTGTTCTTGTTTTTTGCGCGCTTTGCCGTTATGCTTGCCAGCTATGAACGCCTTCCATCGCTTTTTTGATAAATTCTACCCAGCGATACGTTACCTCTACGAGGAGATCCAAGGCCATCGCTGGTTCGATCAGATTACGCCTGAGATCTGGCTGGGTGGAGCCCCAACCTATGATCGGGATTACCAGTTCATTCTGGATCATGGGATCACAGGGGTGATCAATATTCGCGCTGAGAGAGAAGACGATGTGGCATTTTATGACACGCACAATATAACGCACATACGATACGAAGTGCCCGATGTTACGGTGCCTAAAGAGGACGTCATCACGGACGCGGTCGATTGGATGAAGCAGGAAATCGATGACGGCCGAGTTGTCCTTGTGCACTGCGCTAAGGGGCGCGGCCGATCAGCAACTCTGGTTGCAGCTTATCTCATGCGCGAAGAGGGGATGAGCTTCGATGAGGCTAATAAGCTCATGAAGCATAAACGGCCGTTGACGAAGCTGGAGGTGAAGCACCGCCACCGGCTAAAACAATGGGTCAGCAACCACAGACCCCATCAATCCCACTCCCCACTGACTCCCTAATGCTCTTTTGAGCGCTCAACCAGTTCAACCAGTTTGCAGCCCTAGTGCCTGTGGTTTTTCTGTGCTGTATGCTTTCCGTTCGTCAAACCAATGACAAACTTATCCGCATGATGCCTGGTTCTGGAAAGAATCGAGGCCACCGCTTGATTTGAAGCCAGAGTTTTACGACGGGATTCCACCAGCGAAGACTCTGCTGAGTTTGCGTCATTGTTGAATTCCTATTACGATTTTTATATGGTTGGCGCCCGGGAATAAGAGCAATGGACACCTACCTGGGTTTCAAAACACAGCCCAAGCGATCTATTCTCATTGCCTACGGGCATGTTCCCAGATATTCTTAGCGAGAAGCGCATTCTGAAGGAACGTCTGATCAATGGCCAAAAGCAAAACTAAAGGCAAGCCTACCCCCAGCCGCCAACAATATCTCAATATCAAGGCCCAATACCCGGATGCTATTGTCTTTTTCCGCCTGGGTGATTTCTACGAAACCTTCGATGACGACGCTGAGGTTGCGGCGCGAGAACTTGACCTGGTACTAACAAGCCGGCCACAAGGGAAAAACCAGCGTACTCCGATGGCGGGTGTTCCACACCATGCAGCGGAAGGCTATATCGCAAGGCTGATCGGCAAGGGTTACAAGGTCGCCCTATGCGAACAGATTGGCACGGAACCGGTCAATGGATTAATGCCCCGAGAGGTCGTGCGCCTGTTCACTGCAGGGACAGTCATTGAACCCGGTATGTTGGACGCGGGCCGCAACAACTACCTGGCAGCGATTGTTTTTGAGGGTGAACGGGCAGGGCTGGCCTATGCCGATATCACCACGGGTGAGTTTGCAACAACGATTTTGGATAACCGGCATGCCTTGTTTGAAGAACTGGCACGCCTGGCTCCGGCCGAATTATTAGTCGCAGAGAGTGAAAGCACTCACTTTGTAGAAGCGGCTTCAATCAGCACACTGCCCGATTGGCGTTTTGAGCTGGGAGCAGCCAGACAAGCGCTGCTGAAACATTTCGCGGTCACGACACTGGATGCATTCGGCTGCGAAAACAAGCCCCTGGCGGCGCGCGCGGCAGGAGGCGTCCTGTTTTACTTACAGGAAACGCAAAAGGGCAGTGTGGCCCAGATCCAGCGGCTTTCAACCTATCACATCGATGGGTATATGGCGCTGGGTTTAAATACCCGTCGCCATTTGGAACTAACAGAATCGATAGCGGGCGAGAGATGGGGATCGCTTTTGAGCATCCTGAAGAAAACAGTCACACCGATGGGTGCACGCTTGTTGAGACAACGTTTGACGCGCCCACTATTGGATGTGGCAGCTCTCAATGAGCGATTGGAACGGGTTCAGGCATTTTTCAGTGATGCTCTGTTGAGAGCAGACACACGCGCTCATCTAAAAGGAATGCCCGATCTGGAGCGACTGACGAATCGTGTGCTGAGCAGCAAGGCTACACCGCGCGATCTCGATCATCTGGGCCAGGCACTAGCGGCTATTCCTGACTTGAAACAACTGTTGACAGGCGTCCCGGCTCTACAAAGCCTGGCCGGCAAGCTTGATTCTTGTCCGGAAACGGCGCAACTAATCGGCCAAGCGATCGCCAGTAATGCACCACCTAATTTGAATAAGATGGGGGTCATTCGTCCGGGATTTTCAACCGAACTAGACGGTGTTATGAATTCGTCAGCCCATGCCCGCGAATGGGTGGCCAATTTAGAACCGCGAGAACGGGAACGGACGGGCATCAACACGCTGAAGGTCGGTTACAATAAGGTATTTGGCTATTATCTGGAGGTGACCAGAGCAAATGCCAATCTCGTCCCTGAGGACTATATTCGCAAACAAACATTGACCAACGCCGAACGGTATATCACGCCGGAATTGAAAGAATATGAGACCTTAATCCTTAATGCCGAAGAACGGATTTTGCAGATCGAACGGCGTATCTTTGCCGAAGTCAACCAACGCGTCGGACAGGCAGCGGACAGGTTGCTGGCAACGGCCATCACCCTGGCCAAGATCGATGTAGCCGCCAATATGGCAGAGGTTGCGGCGGCTAATGATTATGTACGCCCTGTATTGACCATGGAAAACAAGCTCGACGTGCGCGATGGACGCCATCCTGTAGTCGAGCATACGATTGACGATCAGTTTTCCTTCGGCGATCGCTTCGTCGCCAATGATGCTCATTTCAGCAGCCAGGAACGTATTCAGATTATCACCGGTCCCAACATGTCGGGTAAATCGACCTATTTACGGCAGGTGGCGTTGATCACCCTGTTGGCCCAAATCGGAAGCTATGTCCCTGCCAGTGAAGCGGAAATCGGTCTAGTAGACCGCATATTTACGCGTATTGGAGCGCACGACGAACTGCATGCTGGACGCTCAACATTCATGGTAGAGATGGTGGAAACGGCGGAAATTCTCAATCATGCCACGCATCGTTCTTTGCTGGTTCTGGATGAGATCGGGCGGGGCACAAGCACCTATGATGGGCTTTCCCTGGCCTGGGCCATTGTAGAATATTTACACAACCATCCGCGCTTGAAACCGCGCACGCTGTTTGCTACCCATTATCATGAGCTAACCGGCCTGGCCGATTTGCTGCCGCAGGTGACGAATTACAATGTCGACGTGGCCGAAGAAGGGGATCGCGTTACCTTTTTACACAAGATCGTGCCCGGAGGAGCGGATCGCAGCTATGGTATTCATGTTGCGCAGCTAGCAGGTCTGCCACGTGATGTGGTCATTCGTGCCAATGAAGTGCTGAGCGATCTTGAGAAACACGCACCAACCGCCAGCGTCGAACCAAGCCGGTTGAACAGCGGGCAGCAGATGGCGCTGTTCCCAGAGGCAAGCCCTCTGCTGGAAGAACTTGAAGAACTGGACGTAACAGCAATGACGCCGCTGGAAGCAATCAACAAGCTTTATGAATGGCAGCGTCGCTATGCTGCTGATCGCAGCTAACCAAATCCAGGTTCCTGCATATGGCCGAAAGAAGAATCTATTTGGTTCGTCATGGACAGTACAACCCCCAAGATCCGGTTGATGAATTCGAGAATGAGCTAACTCCCTTAGGTGAAGCGCAAGCCCGCCTTACAGCTCAAAGAGTGCAGCATTATCCAATAACCAGCATACACTCCAGCGATCTTCGAAGAGCGAAGTCAACAGCCCGTATCATCAAGGGATCAGTCCTCAAAATTAATGTTCAAAAAACAAAGACACTCAGAGAAGGAATGGCCCATATTCCAACTGGATACGAAGAAGTCGCAAGAAAGTATTCCTTGGAGCAGATCAAGAGAGAACGGCAGCGCGCGGAAGAGGCTTTTTGCCGTTACTTCAAACAAGCGCGAAACGAAAACAAATATGATGTCATCGTTGCCCACGGGAACCTGATTCGGTATTTTGTCTGCCGAGTGGTCAATCTAACCCCAGAGTATTGGCTGAATTTAGGGACCCATAATTGTGGTATCAGCGAGGTAATTATCAAAAACAGTGGAACCATGCGGCTGCTTTCTTATAATGATACGGGTCATCTGCCACCGCACATGGTTACCCATAATTTGTAAAACAGCATCGCCAGGTAGTGATTGAGAGACCAGCATCTATTCTGCTGCAAAAGTCAGCCGCAGGGTCAATGCATATGATTTGCGGCGCTCACTGGCGACCGGAAATACGTATGGGCAGCAGCCCCGGCACCAATCGCTGGTATTCGGAATAGGCTTCGCCAAAATCGGCTAAAAGGCGTCGTTCTTCATAGATCGATCCAACCCAAAAGTAGAGAGTAGCCAAGACATTAAACAGAAAAGCACTTAACATCATCACCGGATTCAACCACAAGAACAGCAGGCTGAAAAAGTAAAGTGGGTGCCTTACCCAACGGTATGTTCCTGTATTGACAAACTTGTTTGGGACAGAAGGATCAGCGGCACCGCTCAAGAATCGTGCTGCCTGACGTAGTCCAACAAAAGACCAGATATCCGTTTGCAGCAAGGAAATAGCCAATCCGATAAGCGCCAGCAGCTGAATACCCATGGTAATGAACCGCCATGGAGTCGGGATAATCCAAAGCGTGAATTGGGGAACCAGAGACCATAAAATAGCGAGAATAGGCAAAAGGGTAACGAGAGAGATCAGGTTGTAAATCAGGCGGTAAAAACCTTGATAGGCGCGATCACCGAAGCGATTGCGGAATGCGGTTTTTGTGGCCGTAGAGGCCGTTATGCTGTGAACCAAAGCCCAAATTACAAAACTGATCAGAAACCAAATCATAGTCAACCCCTTGTCACTAATTGCCGCGTGCATTATAAACCGGGCCAAGGACAGAAAACATGATTGACTCATCAAATGATCATCCATTCGACCAAGAGACCTGGGACCTACTTCCCACCTACTTCGAGAACCTTCCGCACCCGGTGCGGCTGCATTTGTGGGGTGATCCGGAACTGGGGCAGAGCGAACGGGAAGCGCAGCATTTAATTGAAGCATTGGCTGAACGCTTTGAACAGATAGAGGCGGCACGCTTCCCACGGCGCGCCAATTATCCCTACTATCCAGTTTTGGGCGTATTCGCTGTAGATGAGGGGGAGCCAGTTGATTGTGGCGTGCGCCTGATAGGCCTGCCGGCCGGCTACCAAATGACCTCGCTTATATCGGCCATTCAGGCAGTCTCTTTTAGAGGCAGCGGGCTGGAAGCAAAAACACGTTTCCAACTACAGGGATTGCAGAAAGAGGTCAAGTTGGAGCTGTTGACCTCGGCGGAGGATGAAGCAGGCGTGGTCTTAGCCAAATCAGCTTTTGGCTTGGCCGCAGCCAGTGCGCACATCCGTACATTTCTGATAATGGTGGATGTTTTCCCCATGGCCTCAGTGCGCTATTCAGCCACTTATTTGCCCCATATGGTCATTAACGGCCGCAGTCATATTGATGGGCTTATCGAAGAGGAAGAACTGCTAAAAAAAATCGCGGCCGTGCTGCGTTAGCTGTCAGCCTTTTTGTCGCTGTCGCGCAGCCGCGCGTCGGGTGTTGGAGAGCCACCTAAGGTTGCACCAACTCGCCTTCCCCACCGGCGCATACGAGAGCGACTGCGAGCCATGATATAGCGAGTTCGTTTCCACTCTCGATCGAGTATGGAGACCTCGGGGGGTGTCACGTTCCATTTGACCACGGCTGAGGCCCAGGTTAAGCCACCACCAAAACCGACAAAGACAATATTGTTGTCAGGTCGCAGTAAGCCTGCCTCGACAGCGTCACAGAGGGCGATGGGTATGGATGCGGCGGATGTATTGCCTACACGATCCACATTGGTGAAGAATATTTCCCTGGGCATCTTCAATTTCTTGGCTACCCGGTCGATGATGCGCGTGTTGGCCTGGTGAGGAACGATCAGATCGACATCCTCAAGCGTAAGGCCCGCTTTCCTGAGAACCTCCTGGATAGAAGTGTGGACAACATTGGAGGCAAACCGGAAGACTTGACGGCCGTTCATGGCAATAGCGCTGCGATCGTGACCATTGCCCAAATACTCCGGTCCCAAAGTGGGTACGGGATTATGATAGATGGCAGGCAAGCGCAAAAGATTGCCACCAGAGCCGTCGGAACGCATCGTGGCTGCCATCAGACCACCAGGGATGCTGGAGCCTTTGAGCACCACAGCCCCTGCCCCATCTCCAAATAGTATGCAGGTACTGCGATCCGTCCAATCGAGTACACGGGACATTGTCTCGGAGCCAATGACGATGGCATTGCGCACAGACCCGGTGGCAATGGACTGCGCAGCCATGTTTAAGGCATAAACAAATCCAGAACAAGCTGCAGCCAGATCAAAGGCTCCAGCCCGGGTCGCGCCAAGGTAATCCTGCACCCGGCTCGCAGTCGAAGGAAAAATATATTCGGGGGTAGATGTGGCCACGATGATCAGATCGACCTGGGAAGGGTGTAAATTTGCCACAGCCAGCGCCCGGGCAGCAGCTTCAAATGCGAGCGTGGCGGTTGTTTCGTTTTCGGCCGCGATATGTCTTTCTCGAATCCCTGTTCGCGCATAGATCCATTCATCAGATGTATCCACGATTTGGGCCATATCATCGTTTGTTAGAATCCGGTCTGGCAAAAAGCTGCCCCAACCGACAATGTGGGCATATTTCATAATTGTGTTGATCGATCCAGTCTATATGGTTTCAGTGTGAGAATGAACAGAAACCCATTACAATATGAGCAACCATCATTGGTTATATATTTACCGTGTATGATTGGAGTCGATTATTAACAGTTTGGCTATGCGCAGTATTGTAGTCAGTGGGCCGCCCGCGGCAGCACCGCCTTGCTGTTTCATCATTCCAGTCACTTATTGTAGTTTCCTTACATGTGCAGAACCCTGGGCAGATGATTGAGTTACGAAAAAACAGAATAAGCACATTTAGGCAAAAGATCGAATAAACACAGCGCGCACCATGGTAGAACATAATCGAAAATGGACAACACGTAATATATTGATCCTCGTTTTAAGCGGGTGTCTATTGTTGATGACGTCTATATTCCTACTGGGAGCCGGCGCATTGACAGGTCTATATTTTTACTCTCGTGGTGAGGAACAACTTCAAAACACACCAATCGTTGAAAGCCAGCCGGTTGCGCCCTCACAGCAGCCTACGGTACTGCCGGTGCCCGACGCGGCCCTGGCCACGCTGCCACCGGTCCCAGATATATTACCTACCTTACTCCCGACCCCAACTTTGATCCCGGCGGCAACCCCCTTCGTGGAGAACACGTCGCCGCCGTCGTCGAAGCTGGCCCTTGATCTTCCAGCAGCTCTTGATCAGCAGGTGCTTCCCGAGCGTGCAGAGGCAGATCTCGAGCTTCTATACCAGGTGCAGTACCCAGAATACGATTACTTTGAGACTGCCGTTATCCTGGCAGGATTTGAGGTAGGGGATCGCTCTTTCCAACGTCCAGCATTTGAAATTGGAGACCGGCAGCTGTTTCGCACGGACGAAGGCAATGTCGAGGGAACGCTGGTAGTAATCAGCGATCATGCCTATTTCTGGGTAGATGACGCCCTTTACCTAGAGGAAGGAACCCTTGCGGCTGCTGCCCAACGATTGGAGGATGAATTCTTACCCCGAACCAACCATCTTTTTGCCCAACCATGGACGCCAGGAATTGATGGCGATGAGCGTTTCTCCATTCTGCACTTAGCCGGCAATGGGAACGAATACGAACTTGGCTATTTCAGCGACCAGGATGAATATCCACGCACACTTTTCCGTGATTCCAACGAGCAAGAAATCGTTTATCTTAATATGGGCCAACTAGAATTGGGCAGCGATCTCTATTTTGGCACGCTGCTGCATGAATTACAGCATCTTTTCCAGTGGAATCTGGATAAAAACGAAGCGACTTGGCTCAATGAAGGACTGTCACAACTGGCAGAGAAGTATGGCGGGCTGGACACGGCCAATCCGGAAGCTTATCTGGCAAGGCCTGATACACGGCTGGACCGTTGGGAATACAATGAAGAGATCATCGATGCTCACTACGCCAACAGTTATTTGTTCGCGATCTATATCTGGGAACAATTGGGCGAAATGGGCATTTACGAATTGGTGCGCCAACCGTCCAATGGGTTGGCTGCAGTTAAAAATGTTCTCGAAGGTTTCCAACCGGAGCGCAGTCTAGAGCAGTTTATCAGCGATTGGACGGTGGCCAATTTCCTGGATGACAGCAGTTTAGGTGAAGCCTACGGCTACTCCACGCTCGATTTGAGCCAACCAACCTATCAAGATCGGGCGCGTGAAGAAAGTTATTCTGACTTTCTGGAGTTGGAACAGTTAGCCGTACATTATTTCGATCTCGATCACAGTGGACCAGTTACGGTTTCATTTGCCGGGGACAGCACCGCCAGGCTAATTGACGCACCGCCGGTAAGTGGCGAACAGATGTGGTACGCGCCCCCAGCAAATGATACGCATGCACAATTAACAGCGCCGTTCGATTTGCGCGAACTGGATCGGGCAACACTGGATTTCGATGCCTGGTATGACCTGGAAAACGGATTTGATTTTGCCTATGTTTCAGTATCCGACGATCAGGGATCATCTTGGACGATCCTCGCACCGCATAATTGGACCTCAGGAGATTATGGGCCTGGTTTCAGCGGTTCCAGCTCAGCAGCAATAGGCCAGAACAACGGCTGGGTTCATGAGTCCCTTGCCCTGGATAGTTTTGCTGGGCGGGAGATTCTGCTGCGCTTTCATGTTATTGCCGATTTTGAATCCGTTGGACGAGGTTTCGCTTTGGATAATATCTCTATCCCAGAGCTCGGGTATTTGCACGATGCAGAAACGGTCGACGGTCGTTGGCTGGCACAGGGATTTTTGCAGACAGGTTGGCTGCTGCCTCAGCGGTGGTCCGTG
Source organism: uncultured Chloroflexia bacterium (assembly GCA_963807975.1). Classification (GTDB taxonomy): domain Bacteria; phylum Chloroflexota; class Anaerolineae; order Promineifilales; family Promineifilaceae; genus JAACFF01. The sequence goes on from CAWEDV010000001.1 coordinate 1,834,136, forward strand.
CAGGTTATCAAGCATGGGACAGCTCCAGAGCTGCTGCCCCTACCTTTAGACGCATTTAATCGGACCCAGGAAACAATCACGCTGGGTGAAGAGGGTGGGACATTAGTTGTTGTACCGCTTACGCCGTTCGTAGACGAAACGGCAAGCTATTGGTTAGAGGTGAAAAAGTAGGCTCAAAGCTGCCGGATTATTTGAGGGCCACTACAGGCAGCCTACGTGTTGACCGTCATCTCTTGCAGAGGGAGTTCGCCGGTTGCCCGATCAAGCTCATCCTGATGCGGTTGTTCTTCAATTAACAATACTTGGGGAATAAAAAAGCCGGCAATCCCCAAAATCAAGGTAACAGCTCCACCGACAATAAACCAGCTTTGGATGCCAAGAAGATCGGCGATTGGCCCGGCAATGAGCAAGCTCAATGGAGCCATCGCTTTCGACAAGCTGCCAAGAAGGGTAAACACCCTGCCCTGCATCCCTGGAGATACCACTGCTTGCATAATTGCCAGCAACGGGCCGTCGATCATAGGAATCATAAAACCAGCACAGGAAGCCATCGCTGCGGCCAAGAAAAATAGACTGGCCGGCATCAATCCCAAGAAGAATATACTTAATCCAAGAAAGACCAAACCTAGAAGCGTGGTCACAATTCGTCTTTTGAATCCGCCCCAAAGACTGAGCAAAACGCCCCCGATCAGCATGCCGATCCCTGCCGCAGCCTCGATGGCGCCAAAGTGCCACGCGGTGCCCGAGAAATGACCCTTTACCAGTAGGGGAATCAAAGAAAAAACCGGCGTCAGCACCAGATTTACCAACATAGCCAGGCTCATTAAGATGATCAGCGAGGACCGAGACCGTACGTAGCGCAGGCCGTCGCGCAGTTCATTCCAATAGGAGGCAGCTGGCATACCCTCTCCTTCTTTAAGTTCCTGTTCTTTTGGCTGCGGTATGTGGATGAACAATAGGGGCACGATCGCGAAAAGAGCAGTCAATACGTCAATAGCCAAGACACCTTGCAGAGGAAGGATGGCCAAAAGCAGGGCGCCCAAAGGGGCTGAGGCAATATTCATCGCTCCGTTTAGGGTTTGATTGAGTCCCTGGATTTTGGTTAGTTTTTCTTCGGGAACCATCAGCGTCGTAGAGGCCATCATGGCCGGCCAATGGAATGCTCCCCCTAGAGATCGGATAAAGAGCAGTAGATAAACATGCCAAATCTGGACCACCCCTGTGGCGAAAAGGTAGGCGAGCAATACCGTCGCTGCAGCCACAAGAATGTCTGCAAAAAGCATGGTCAAGCGACGGTTCCAGCGATCGACGAGCACACCGACGAAAGGACCAAGAAAAATCTGTGGCAGGAGTCCAACAAGGGTCGCCAGTGCTAAGATAGTCGCCGAACCCGTTTCTTGTGTGAGCCACCATATCAACGCAAACTGAACCAATTGGCTGCCTAGCAAAGAAACGGCCTGGCCAATCCACAAAATGAAAAATGGGCGCATGGTAGTCGGAGTAGCTGCGTTATTTGTTTTCATCACTCTCTCTTGCTAGTAGTTAATCAATATCCTAATGTTTTTTGTTAATATTGTCAATAGTTTATCAATATTATTGCTATTGATGTTGATATTATTGGTTTTTTACGCAAGATAATCACCATACAGCGTCTGGCAGTAGTGACTCTGAGCCGCTATCTGTGCTATACTTCGTGCCGCGCAAACAAGTTCAATTGGAAAGAGACCGATGCGATATAAGAACCCAAGAGCGATTGCTCGCATGCGTGAAGCGGGCAGGATGGTGGCAGAGTGTTTTGCCATTTTAGAAGATAATATTCAACCAGGGGTATCCTTGAGTGTGTTGGATAAACTGGTTGAGGATTACATCGCAAAGCAAGGAGCACAACCTCTCTATAAAGGTTACCAAGGGAGTTCAGCCGAACACCCTCCCTTCCCGGGCGTAATTTGCGCTTCAGTCAATCATGAGATCTGCCATGGGTTGCCGGATGACCGCATTCTCAAAGATGGCGATTTGATCGGTATCGACATTGGACTCAAGCATCGTGGCTATTGTGGTGATGCCTGCTATACATTCCCAGTTGGCAAGGTGTCCCCTAAAGCAGAGCGGCTCATGGCTATCGGCAAGGAGGCCCTGCAGGTGGGCATTGATGCGGCCCAACCCGGTGGATACTTACACGATATCGGCAGAGCGATCCAGGGTTATGCAGATATGCAGGGAGTAACGGTAGTGCATGAATGGGGTGGTCATGGAATCGGCCGTGCACTGCACGAACCACCATCAGTTTCCCATATTCGGCAGGCGACCAAGGGGCCTAAACTCAGGCGAGGTATGACTTTTACTATCGAACCGATGATCAATGCCGGCACCCATGAATGGTTTTTGCTTAATGATGGCTGGACGGTAGTAACTGCCGATGGAGCATTGAGCGTTCAGTACGAGCATACAATCGCCATCACCAAAGATGGACCGCGGATACTAACCAAGCGCTAGTTCAAGCAGCAGTTTTGGCATTCATCTGCATCCAATTGGAGCTTAGCAGCCAAAAGATCTGGCCGCTTCAGGGCAACTCACTTATTTCACTCTAGAGCGCAGTGGTAGTTGGCTTAGTGCTGGATGATTCTTCCTTGGAATCATCAGGCCAGGGCTCAATATCAAAGATCTTGCAGTATAAATAGCGTCCCACGACCAGGGCCGAGCTGATCAAGGGCACGATGATTAGGGCCGTGAGGATGCCGACCAGGGAAAGAGAAGCAACAACGGCGATGAAGACAACTGCGGGGTGCAGCCGCAATTGCTCGCTCATGATGCGCGGCCGAAGCCACATGTTCTCCAAAGCCTGAATTAGACTAAAAACGCTAACGACCAAAACCATAAACCAAAAATTAGGCATGGGCAGGAAAGCTGAACCGGCCACAAAGGCAACAATGCCGGCGATGATAGTTACAATCAGCGGTCCTACAGTAAAAATGATGTCAAACACGGCGGCCAATACGCCAAAAGCTAACGCTCCAGGCAAGCCCATTAAGGCTGCAGCCAGGCCGGTCAAGAAACCGACAACAAGCATCAGGCGCAGCTGGCCCGCAAAATAGCGACCCCATGCTCTGCGCACGTCCAGGTAGAGGCGGCGAAAATCAGGCTGATAGGGATCGGGCACGATGCCCAACAGCCATTCACGCAACCTCGACCAATCTAGCAGCAGGTAATAGGTGGTTACGATTACAACCGTGACCCAAACCAAGTTGGTCGACGTGGATGAAAGGACATTGATCAGCAGATTTGGCCGTGTGACGCCTTGAGTTAGAGCAGGCCAGTTGGCCAGAAGAGCATCAAGCGGGATATCTATATTGAAGATCGTGACCGGCTGGGCCAATACGGACTGCACCAGTAGGGTAATGGTCTCCAACTGCTCGCTAAGACTGGCTATCAGGACGGGGATAAAGGGAGCCATAGTGGCTGCAGCAGCGATCAGGGCCGCAAGAAAGATGACATATACCAAGAGGACCACTGTTTGCCTGGTCAGGCGGCTGCGTTTGCTAACCCGATTGACCAAGGGATTCAATACATAGGCCAATAGAGCAGAAATCGCCAGAGGGCCGATAAGATCTCGTGCGGATACGACGAGCCATAGCATTCCTCCAAGGAGGAGAATAAGCACAAAGTATCGGGTTGTTAGGCTCCAGCTTTTGCTCTCTTGCATGCTCAACCGGTTGCATTTCCTGTCGCCTTTTCTGGGCAATCGGATTTTGTTTGGTCAGATTAGTATAGCATCATTCTACAATACAAACTTACATTAGATAATAATTCCCTTAGGCAAAACAGTAGGGTATCCTCCCTGACCGTACTCTCATTTTGTGTTAGAGTAAACAGTCTAGTAATAAACGGAGGATAGTCTTTGCTCGCATTCTTGTCCCAAGGGTTAATACTGGGAGGAACGGCAGCGGCACAGCCGGGGCCACTACAAGCGTATTTGCTATCGCAAACGATGAACGTCGGCTGGCGGCGCACTTTGCCGGCGGCTTTTGCTCCGCTGATCAGCGATATTCCCATCGTTCTTCTGGTACTCCTGGTGCTCACGCGAACGCCGGAATGGTCTTTGCAGCTTCTGCGCATTATCGGAGGAATCTTTCTTCTATATCTGGCGTATGAAGCTTATCGCAGTTATCGTACGGCCATTACAGAAACCGCCCCATCGGTGCCGACCACCCAAAAAGGGGTGCTCAATGCGGCCTTGATGAATCTGCTCAATCCAAACCCGTACATATTCTGGGGGACAATAGCCGGCCCCATATTGATTGCCGGTTGGCGACAATCTCCTGGAAATGGCGTAAGTTTTGTGCTTGGCTTTTATCTGACCCTCATTGGTGGCTTCATGGCCTTTATCATCCTATTTGCATTGACTAAGCGCCTTGACGTCCGTGTGAGCCGGGTACTGAGTGCCTTATCGGCCGTGGCCTTATTGTTTTTTGCTTTATACCAGCTTTGGTTTGGCATCAGCCAATGGTAAAGAGGAGTGTGCCATCATGAAACCTATTGAATTGCGAACGCGCCAGGTCGGGCCATGGGGAATGAATACCTATGTCCTGGTTTGCCGGGAAACGGGACAAAGTGTCCTAATCGATCCCGGGGCCGATCCGGACACACTAGAATTAATGCTGACTGATACCGAGCCACAAGCAATCTGGCTCACCCATACACATGCCGATCATATTGGCGCCCTAGATGAAATGCGCAAGCGACTCGATGTCCCGCTATTTGCTCACCCCGGTCCGCACGCTGGAAATATGGAATTGGATGCGGATAACTGGCTGCATCATGGGGACCTGGTTCAGGTTGGCAAGCACACATTGCAAGTTTATCATACACCAGGGCATATTGGAGATCAGATCTGTTATGCCGTGAGGGATGCTACTATCAATATAGTTGGAGATACGATATTTGAAGGCGGGCCAGGAAAAACCTGGTCTTCCGAACAGTTTCAAACCACATTAAAAACACTACAGGAGGTCGTCTTAACCTGGCCCGATGAGATGATCTGCTATCCGGGGCACGGCCCCAGTTTCCGCTTAGGAGATATGCGCGCACCAATCGAAGCGTTCCTGGCCAAAGAGCACGGAGATTTTTATGGGGATGCGGAATGGTAGATGTGAACCGGCTTGTTATGTCGTGTGATATCTGATAAACTGCCATTGAAATGAAGCCTAAGCCACGCCCGCTTCTGGCCCTGGCGGCCCTTCTGGTCCTCATAGCCCTTTTTGTCGTGCAGCGTGAACAGGTTGCACAGCTTTCGGCTGCCTCCTATACGGGGCTGGCGCAGATTGCTGGACCCTTACAGCTGGACCTGGTCATTTCGCCACCGGTAGGCTCCCCTCGTGATATTTTACAGCTGCAAGTAGTCTTAACCAATCGCAGTGATTCGTTGATATCGCCCGATGTCGAGCTTCGGCTGCCCGCCAACATCCAAGTTGACACAGGGAAACTTCCGGCAGGCGCTACGCTTAATTTAGCCAGCAACAGCGTTCATTGGCTGGCAGTTGTGCCGGGACAAGGGTCAGCCAAAGGGATGAGCCTGCCTCTAAAAATCACGTCAGCCGATTTCAGCCATCCTGAACAAACAGTTGAAGCGGTATTACGCTATCAAGATCGGGAACAGACTGCTTCCACCCAGATCTGGATAGGTATACCACCACGAATAAATGCCATCGCCAATCCAATGCAAGTTTCGGTGGGACAGCCTCTGCAGCTGGCGGTCGAAGCCCAAGGACCTGGTCCTTTATCTGAAATTTGGGATTTGGGGGATGGACGCCGTGTGCCACTAAACGGACCAACGATCGTTTATCCCGCCGCTGGTATCTATAACGTGACCGTGACCGTTAAGAATCCAATCGGCGAGGATACTCAGACGGCCCAAATCACGATATTCCCCCATGTTGTGGCCAATTTCCATCCCCAAGATGAGACGCCCGGGTTGGGCGAGCCAGTCGCATTTGTCAATGAGAGCGGCGGGCAAGGACCGGTTCAATACACCTGGCAATTCGGGGATGGAACAGTGTCAAATGAAGCACGGCCGCAGCATGCATTTGAGGAGCCGGGAGTTTACGAGGTCAGTTTGATAGTCGAGAATGCTTTCGGCCGTTCACAGAGTTCAAAAACCGTCTCAGTCGGCCTGCCACCAGCGGCGGAAATCGTGGTCGACAACAGCGCACCTGCCGGGGAACTACTTACGGGGCAAGTGCTCGGCGATCAAAGTGGTACTGAGTATTCCTGGTCAATGGGCGATGGACGGGAGTACGCCGGAACGAAAGTGAATCACGCTTACCGGCAAATGGGCAATTATTATGTGACCCTGACCGCCAATAACGAATTTGGGTCAACACAGGTCGGCCGTTGGATCCGTGTTGATCCCGGCACTCTCAAAGTGTTTATGCCGTTCGTCAGTCGATTAGCCGGCTTTACTAGCGGCAGTTCGGCCGAGCCTGGTCTGGTTACTTCGGACCTGGCCATTGATGCAGCCCAATTAGACAATCTTTTTGCCATGGAACCATTAGAAATTCCAGCAGGCACGTCTGCAGTGGACCAGCTGCTGCTTTACGTCAATGAGGCGCGCCGCCAATTTGATCTTCCGGCCCTAAAGCAATCTGCACAGTTGAGCGCAGCGGCGCAGAAACATACTGCGGATATGGCTTCGGCCTGGCACACGCAGCATGTTGGTTCCGATGGTTCTTCTCCGGGAGAACGACAGCTCTATTTCGGCTATCTGCAAGGGTATTCTGGCGAGGCAACGGCTTGGGGATTTGAAGATCCACGCCAGGCCGTAGAGTTCTGGGTTAACAGTCCCGGCCACCGTCCCATTATACTCAACCGCTACGCAACCGAGGTCGGCCTGGGCCATACTGTTGATTACAGCGCACCTAGTGTCTGGTATTGGACGACAGAATTTGGCAACAGCTTCGTCCTGGCTGAAGCGCCAGTGATGCGCGTCTTGTCTCCGCCAAGCGAATTAGAAACCTTAAACACCGATTTGATCACGTTTACCTGGAATTGGCCGCAAAAGCTGTCACCTGCAGATCAATTCACTGTCTATCTGGTTGGTTCCGACAGGTCCATTCCCGTTGGCAGCCTGCAAAATCCGGTCCTGGGCACACGGTATGCGCTGCCTTTGCAGGCAGTCGAGATACCAGGTTTGGTGGGCACATTCCAGTGGCAAATTAAACTTGAAAACAGCCGGGGGCTGGTGGCGGCAGAAAGTGAGCCACGATTGATAACGATCAATGCCGACCCCGACCTGCCGACCCCAACACCAGAACCGACGAGAGCGCCCACAATTGAACCGACGGCTCAGCCAACGGCAGTGCCAACTGTCACGGCCGTTCCTGCAACTTCAACACCTAAAGCAACACAGCCGCCGCTGCCGCCGTTGGTTACAGCAACACCTCTTCCCCAACCATAATTATTTGTAGGAGTAAATTTGGATTAGTGTCACCGGACTGGTGAAGCTGCAACAGCGTCTAAGATCTGGAAATGATCCTTCTATCCAGGTTCAACTAAGCGCTTCACGCACGGTATGGGCAAAGGCTACTGCCCTGGGAGCAGCGGTGCCGGTGTGGGCTGAGCCGTCCATCATTTCGCGAGTCTGCGCCGGCGTCAGATAAGCTGCAATACGATCGTCTTCTTGAAGCAGGGCTTGCAGGGGATTTTCATCCCCATCTTGAACAGCAGCCCACGCCTTTAGACTCAATTCGCGCAGCCACTCGTGCCCATCTTGCCGGCTGGCACCGGCCTCGACAAGAGCCATCAGCACCCGTTCGGTAGCGGCAAAGGGACCATATTGGGCCATATTGCGCCGGATGGCACCCTCGTCAATGACCATACCGCTGACGATTTTTTTGGCCCGGCTGATGATCTCATCCACAGCCAGGAAACCTTCCGCTTGAAATAAGCGGCGATTGGCTGAATCGTCCAGGCTGCGCTCCAGCACAGCCTGGCTGGCGTTATTCCAGGCTATGGCGGGCAGTCCGGCTACATAACGGGCAAGAGAGCAGATATTTTCGGAGCCAATGGGATTGCGCTTGAAAGGCATGGCGCTGGACCCAACCTGCTTTTTGCCAAATGGTTCAGCCCATTCGCCAAAAACGGGGGACTGCAGAATACGAAAATCAAAGGCGAACTTGTGTAGAGAGGCAGCTATTCCGGCTAGAACTTGCTGCACACGTAGATCCTGCTGCCGGGAGTATGTTTGGGTGGCGATGGGGAAGGCGGGAATTTCCAATATGCTCATCGCTTCTGCTTCCATATCCTGAGCGCTCATGCCCGTGCCGGCCAGGATCTGTTGAAAACTGGCCTGGGTGCCAACGGCTCCTTTTAGACCCTTGCCGCGCAGATTTTTGATCAGCTGCTGAAGCTGCAGGTAATCTTCCAGAAGATCCTGGGCGTAGACGGCGAAACGATAGCCGAGGGTAGTTGGCTCGGCGGGTTGGATATGGGTATGCGCCATGACCGGCAGATCGGCGCTGGATTCAATGCGCTTAACAAAAGCCATAAGTAAGTGCGAAAGCCCCTGGGCCAGCAGTTGGGCCGCCTCTCGTATGCGCAGTACATCAACATTGTCGGTGATATCGGCGCTGGTTGCTCCCCAATGAATGATACCTCCACCAATAGGGCACTGCTCGGCATAAGCTTTGATTTCAGCCACAACATCATGCCGGGTCTCTTTTTCAATGGCCAGAGCGCGATCGATGTCTATATCATCGACGTGGCGCTGCAGATCGTTGACCTGATCGACCGTGACCAATCCAGCTTGAAATTGGGCGGTAGCCAAGGCCAGCCAAATCTGGCGCATAAGCCGCCGTTTATGTTCTTCGGACCAGATGCGGCGCATAGGTTCGCTGCCATATCGCCAGCTAAAAGGAGAAATGAAGGATGAATGATCGAGACTCACGGTCAACTCCCACAAAAACGCCGAGAGCGCCGCACACAGGTAATTCTTCGCTGTGTTGACGGCGCTCTCGGCAACAAGAGGTTTTGATAAAGATCAAACGTCCTGCAACTGTGCCGCTTCTTCAGTCATATTTTGCTTCTTGCGGCGTTTACGACCGGGACGGCTGCGCTCCCTAAGCTGGAGCGCCCGTGTTTCTTCGACGAGCCGCTGTCGTTCCAGCTCCAGACGAGCCAGAATTTCCGCATTGCGCCGTTTTTGGTCCTCGGTCAACTCTACTTTGCGCTTAGCCATACTCCCTTACTCCTGTGTAAGATCTGCACCATTACTGACCAATGCTTTCTGCAATAATGGTACGTATTAATAGTCTATATACAGCAAAAAAGAGCCAAATTAGGCTTTTGACCAATTGGTTCCTTCTCTCCTCTCTATTTTACCACGAAACGGATCGGATTTCCGCTCCTCTCAGAGAAGACCGGAAATATACCATCTTCTTAGCGCTTAACCTGGTAATTTGGCGACTCTTTGGTAACCATGATGCTGTGCGGATGGCTTTCCAACAGTCCGGCATTGCTGATATGCACCAACTGTGCCTTTTGGCGCAGTTCATGCAAATCAGCGGCGCCAACATAGCCCATGCCCGCCCGCAAGCCACCCATCATCTGGTAGATCACGTTCTCCAATTTTCCTTTGTACGGAATCTGGCCTTCAACTCCTTCGGGGACTAGCTTATCCCGTTCGGAGCTGGCGGCAGCACTGGCATAACGATCACGGCCGTGCCCCTGCATCGCGCCCATGCTGCCCATGCCGCGGTAAATCTTGTATCGCCGCCCCTCATAGAGGATAATCTCACCCGGGCTTTCTTCTAGTCCAGCCAACATGGAACCGAGCATGACCGCATCGGCTCCAACGGCCAAGGCCTTTACGATATCACCACTATATTTGATGCCCCCGTCAGCAATGCAGGGGACGTCATGTTCGTTGCAGACTTGGGCGCAGGAGCTAACCGCCGTAATCTGGGGCATTCCGGCGCCGGAAATGATGCGCGTGGTGCAGATGGAACCGGCCCCTATGCCGACTTTGATAGCATCAGCTCCGGCATCAATCAGTGCAGAAGCCCCTTCGGCAGTAGCCACATTGCCTGCGACCAGCGGCAACGCAGGAAAGCGGTTCTTGACCTCGCGCACCGTGTCGAGGACGATCTTGGTATGTCCATGGGCGGTATCAATGAAAACGACATCAACATCTGACTCCACGAGACGATGCAGCCGCGCCAAACCTTTATCACCGACACCTATAGCCGCGCCGCATAGCAACCGGCCTCCCCCATCAGTAGCTTCATTGGGATAATCCAGTTTCTTTAGAATATCCTTGACCGTGATCAACCCTTTCAGATAGCCATCATTGTCGACGAGCGGAAGCTTCTCGATGCGATGCTGGTGTAAGATTTCCTTCGCTTCCTCCAGAGTAGTGCCCACAGACGCGGTTACCAGCCCATCGCTGGTCATAAAATCGGAAACGGGTTGATCCCCAGGGACAATAAATCGCGTATCGCGGTTGGTCAGGATACCGACCAGATGACCCGCCTCATCGGTAACCGGCACGCCAGAAATATGATAGTGCCCCATGTAGGATTCTGCCGTGGCCAACGTGTCGTCAGGACGCAGCGTGATGGGATTGACAATCATTCCCGCTTGCGATCGCTTAACCTTATCAACCTCTTCCGCTTGTTCGTCAATGCTCAAGTTACGGTGGATAACACCAATGCCTCCCTGTCGGGCCAAGGCAATAGCCATGGGCGCTTCGCTGACCGTGTCCATAGCCGCAGAGAGAATAGGAATATTGAGGTGCAGATCGGCGGCCAACCGGGTGCGCAAGTTAACATCGGCGGGCAGTACCTCCGAATAACCCGGGGCCAACAAGACGTCATCAAACGTAAGAGCCTGATAATTAACAGCAGTATCCTGATCCATTGGTTAGCCTCTGATGATGTTCCAAATGATTAATTACGGCGCGGTTTGGGCTTATGAACACGTTTGCTGCGCCGCCGGCGGGTGCTGTCCCAGGGAAGCCGGTCATAACGGCTGAGCAGAACAAAAACACCGCCAATGGCAATTAGGAGAGCTGCGACCATGGAGTAGGTGATGAAGCTGTTGCCAATAGTGACTTGGTCGGGACGGAAGAATTCGACCCAGGTACGACCGGCGCCCCACCAAATAAGGAATAAGCCAAACAGAGTTCCGGCTTTCCATTGCTCGCGAAAGCGATTGTTCAAATAAACCAGGATCAAGAAACCGGCAAAAAGCCATAGCGATTCGTAGAGGAAAGTTGGATGAAAGCGCGTATCTGGTGGAAAAGCGTTTAGATCAGCAAACTGCAGCAGTCGGTTTTGCGGTGCGATCAAGATGCCCCATGGGAGATCAGTGGGCGGACCGTAAAGCTCCTGATTGATGAAATTGCCAAAACGGCCGATAGCCTGAGCAATCAGCAAGGCCGGCCCGGCAACATCTGCATACTGCCAGAAAGGCAGCTTGCGCCACTTCACGTAGATCCAACCCACCAGGGCGGCGCCTACAAATCCACCAAGAATATTAACGCCCCCAGCGCGGATGTTAATGACATCAATGAAGGAATCATATTGTGCCCCACCGATAACATCCAAAAGGACGTAGGTCAGACGGGCAAAGAAATAACCGGCAATGATAACGACGATGAGGCCATTATAAAGCTCATCGGCGCTGTATCCTCGGCGCTGTATTTCCCGACCAGCCCAAACGGCACCAATGGCAATGCCCAGGGTGACGATGATACCGTACCAGTAAATGGGGAAGCCGTTGCCTATGGGGATAACAAATGCAATTGGGTCAATTTGTAGCGAATCAAGCATAAGATTTTCCTATGGAATACAATCCTTTCAATTGATAATAATCAGTCTAGGTAGCCCAAACCACGCAGCCTCTGCGCCAATTGGGCATCATTTTCGAGTTCATATCCAGCGTCACCGGTATGCTGATCCCGCTGCAGTAAGGCTTTAGCAGCCATTTTATTAAGGCGATCATCGAGACCGGCGGTGACAGATGGCCGTTCTTCGGCCAAATCAGTCAATTCCAAGGGATCTACAGCGAGATCAAATAGCTCATCGGCCGACCCATCCACCTGGATCAACTTATGAGTCGTCCCAGCGTCCGCTTCCACAATAGCCCTTCGATCCGATAAACAACGGAAATACTCAAGCAAATGTGGCTGGCGCTGTTCAATGGCGCGCACGAAATTAAGCGGCGGGTATACTTCGCAATATGCGGTGCCCTGCTCTGGATCTGTTCCATTAGCGCTGTGCAGCAAAGACAAACGGTTGGCCTCGATTATGGAATCACTGTGCAAGTCGTCAACGGACTCATGGGCAGCCTCGAGCATTGTGTGGAAAACACGCCGCGTACTAACCGGTGTGTCAATTCGCTGCGCCTGGGGCCATCGCGCAGGCCAATCGATGATCAAGGGCACGTGAGCCAGCTCCTGGTAAGCGACGAAAGCATGCCCCATATAGCCATGTTCGCCGAGACCATCCCCATGATCGGCGACGATGACCGTCAGAGTATTGGCACGATTGCTGCGCTCGGCCAGGGCAGCGAACAAATCGCCCATATAATCATCCTGGTAAGCAACTTCGGCGTCATACATATCACTCAGAATCTGCGCTTCAAATTCCGGCAGTGGCTCAGCAAGAGGCGCAGCCCATCGGTACGCTTCGCGGTTCCAGGTGCGCATAATCGTGCGTGCTTCTTTACTGTCGCGCATATAGGGCGCGACCTGGTAAACGTACTCCCCTGGAGGCCAAAAAGGCAAATGCGTTTCCATTAAGTTGAGAAAAAGAAACAGCGGTTCTTCCGATTCTTGCTTCTCACGAGACCGCAAATAGTGGGTTACATCAGCCACCGAGCGCGCATTTTGACCTTTGAAATTAGCCATTTTCGACCACAGAGGCGTGGCCCAAGATTGCAAGGAAAATCGAAAAGCAAGATCGGATTGCCCAAAGAAGTTTTGGATGGGATAAGAGATACGGCGCAGGAACTGCGTATACGCTTCAGCCATCTGGTTGGCGGGCCAAGGCAGACGGGTAGATTCCTGAGGAAGGCTGGGAATAGCGCCACCGTAATTATAGAAATGTTGAAAACCCCGCTTGAATCCGTTGTTTAAGATACCCACCAATGGATTGTTACAAAAACCAACCGTCTCATAACCCGACTGGGCGAGGATATCGACCAGATGGGGTCGGGCAGGATCAAGTCTTTGCGATGATTGGGTAACCTGGTGCGTGGTTGGATAATGCCCCGTGAACATAGAAGCGTGACTAGGAACTGTCCATTGAGCAGGTGCAATCGCCTGTTCAAAAAGAACGGCCTGGTCCGCAAAGCGATCAAGGTTGGGCGAGATTGGCCGGTCGTAGCCATAACAACCGAGGCGATCGGCGCGCTGAGTATCCAAGACCAGGAATATTATGTCAGGCGAATCCATATGCATTTACGATGGGCACGTTATTTTCGGCTTTCAGGCCAATTTCCTCTGCTCCAGTTCAGACCCAGTATTATATTGCTTTACGACTTGTCTTGCATCCCTTTTAACCAAGTGAATCAGAGGGCAGTCGCCACGGTTAAGTGTGAAGGCAGACCTACTTATGTTAGAATGAAACGGTCTTAATTTAAGCTCTATTGCTTCTGATCAATTACTTCAATGCATATAACCCACCTGTCCCTCAGCAATTTCCGCAATTACGGCCGTTTGGAACTAGATCTACCATCTGGCGCCACGCTCTTGCATGGGGCCAACGCGCAAGGCAAGACAAATCTATTAGAAGCGCTCTATTACCTGGCAACGACGCGTTCACCTCATGCAGGACAAGACAGCCAGATGCTTAATTGGGAAGCGCTGGAGATGCCGGAACCGATTATTGTCGGGCGGTTGGTGGCCACGATCGCAGCCCAAGATGAAACACGAACAGTGGAGATGCGCCTCATCCGGGAAGTGAAAGGTCCGGGTCAAATCAGCTTCCGGCGCGAAGCACTGGTCAACCGCAATAAAGTGCGGCTCATGGATATGCTGGGCCAACTGCAAGTGGTGATGTTTCTACCAGAGGATGTGAACCTGATCAGCGGCGCACCAAGTAAAAGGCGGCGCTATCTAAATATCATGTTGTGCCAGATGGACCCGCAGTACTGCCGTATCCTATCTCAGTACAACAAGGTCCTGGAGCAGCGAAACGCCTCGCTGCGCCGCTTAGCAGAAGGCCAGGGAAACCTGGATATGCTGGCCATTTACAGTGAACGGCTGGTGGAACTGGGCAGCCAGGTCTACGCGCGGCGAGCGATGTTTTTCGACGAAATCAGTCGCGAAACGCAACGCATTCATTATGAGGAACTAACGGGCGGCAAAGAATCGCTGCGCATTGGCTATCTACCACGCCTGCAGGCAGGCCAAAATGGGACCGATCACAAGATAGCAGTTAAACTGGCAGGATGGCTGATTGAGCAGCAGGGAGACCTCGAAAGTATCGGCCAAAGGTTTGCGGCCGAATTGGCCAATTCGCAAACGGCTGATATCGCCAGAGGAAGCAGCAGCGTTGGCCCACACCGGGATGACTGGTGTTTTTGGATCAACGGTCGTTATCTTGGTGATTATGGCTCGCGCGGACAACAGCGGAGCGCAATTCTGTCCTTGAAGATAGCGGAAATTGACTGGGTTTCCAAGCGCAGCAGCGAAACACCGGTTTTGCTGTTAGACGAAGTGCTGGCAGAGCTGGATGAGCGCCGAAGGGCACTGCTCCTAAAGACGGTACAAAATGTGGAGCAGGCGATCCTCACCGCTACGGATCCGACGATGTTTAACGCGGAGTTTCTACACCAGGCCACAAGCATGACCGTTTCTGCCGGACGTGTTCAAGTGGATGCAAATAGTGAGTTTTCACCATAGAAATCAAACAATTAAAGGGGGCGTTTGGCGGGAACGCCAACCCGGCGCGGGTATTTGACTGGGGTGGGATTAATCTTCTCGATCAGTACCAGATTTGAAGGCTCCTCTTGTCCGGGAATGTACAGCACTTGCAGACGCGGCGCCCCACCCCCTAAGATAGCAATACCTTCCTCTGCATTCTCCATTTCTTGGGCCGCGTTTTGACCCTTTTGGGCCAAGAAATGGCCACCGATGCGCACCAAGGGCAGCAGATATTCAACCAGGACATTCAGGCGGGCTACAGCCCGTGCCACGGCCCAATCATACGCCTGCCTGTGACCCCTTTTCTGCCCAAGCGCTTCGGCGCGCATGGTAAGGACATGAACATTGGGTAGTTTAAGCGCCTGGACAGTAGTTTCCAGGAAAGTGGCTTTTTTGCCCACACTTTCTACCAGGGTCAAGCGCATTTCGGGATAAAGGATCTTCAACGGCAATCCAGGGAATCCGGCGCCACTGCCGACATCGATCAAATGTTGCCCGTTTAAATCGCGGGTAACCGAAGAGCATACCAAAGAGTCGAGAAAATGACGCTGTTGGATGAGTTGGGGGTCACGAACGGCCGTGAGATTGAAGCGCTGGTTCCATTCCAGCAGCAGCTCAAGATACAGGCGATATTGATCGATCTGGGCGCCGGTCAGGTTCAGTCCTAGCTTGCTTGCTCCCCTTTTTAGAGTTGTCAACTCTGTTTGACTTCTTGGTTTAGGCATTTATTTCCTTTCGCGATCAATCATGTCATGATACTCGTGCGGCAATATTCTACCAACAATTGGGTTGAACGAACGAAGTCGGCTCCAGACCTGCGCCTGAGAAGATAGTCTGTGCGAAAGATACACAGAATCCAGGAGCAGACACCTTCTGAGAGATGGTTGAATCATAGTGTTATTCGTCATAAGATTAGCCCATATGTAAGTGAGTGATTTTCACGGAAACTAGGCAGCTTGCCAGTATGTCTGCTTATGCAGAGTTTCCGGGAAAATTCTTAGGCGCGAAAGATGACTGAAATCCTGATCAGACGTAATACAGTCCTAGAAACCCTGCGCGGCAGCCGGCGCGAGCTTTTCACTTTGTGGGTCCAAAAAGATCTGGCCCACAAGGAACTATCCCAAATTCTGCAGGCAGCCAAGTCCCGGAATGTACCAGTCCAGAGAGTCAACAAGCAGGAACTGGGTCAAAAGGCGGCAGACAGCCGGCACCAAGGTGTTTTGCTGGAGGTTGGCGCCTATCCCTATAGTGACATAGATACGATGCTCGCTCTAGCTGAATCACGTCAGGAGAAACCATTTATACTGCTGTTCGACCTATTGCACGGGCCGCAGAATATTGGCACACTCCTGCGCACGGCCGAAATATGTGGCGTGCATGGGGTGATTCTGCAAGATCGCCGCGCTCCGGATATTACACCGGCAGTGGTGCAGTACTCGGCTGGCGCCGCCGAACACCTGCTGGTAGCCCAAGTGACAAACCTTGTACAGGCGATGTCTTACCTGCAGCAGAATAATATCTGGGTAGCAGGGCTGGATATGGATCCCGCTGGCAAGCGATTAGGTGAGTTTGATCTGGACATGCCCATTGGGTTGGTAGTGGGGCATGAAGGGAGCGGTCTGCGCCGCTTGGTACGCAAGAACTGTGATTTCCTGCTCCATTTACCGATGCGCGGACACGTAGAATCGTTGAATGCATCCGTGGCGGGATCGATTTTGCTATATGCAGTGTGGCAGGCACGGGGGTTTAATGGTGCCAAAGGTTGAGATAAATTGGAACCGGATTTTTGCGGAAAGATCGAGTTTCTGAAAAGGTTAAGATTTAAGTATGGACCAGGCATGTGTGGAGCGTCTGACTTGCGCTCGGATTCCAATGGAAATGGGCGAATTTCGGCTATGCTACTATGGTAACAATCTAGACGATAAGGAACATCTAGCCCTGGTAGCAGGTGATGTCCGTGGGCCGGAAAACGTTTTGGTGCGCGTGCACTCAGAATGCTTCACCGGCGACGTATTGGGTTCAATACGCTGCGACTGCGGGCCACAGTTGCAGATGGCCATGCAGCTTATTGCGGAGAACGGGGCGGGCGTGATTATCTACCTCCGCCAGGAAGGTCGAGGCATCGGTTTGTTGGACAAGCTGCGCGCTTACAATCTCCAAGATGATGGCTACGACACGGTTGAGGCAAATCACATTCTAGGTCATCAGGCGGACGGCCGTGATTACAAGCTCGCCGCCTTGATACTGCAAGATCTGGGCATCTCGTCTGTTCGGTTGATGACCAATAATCCACAGAAGATCGCCAGCCTGAGCACCTATGGCGTGCAAGTAACAGCCAGAATTCCACTGCAAATTGGCGTCAACAGGGAAAACATGGCCTATCTAAAAACCAAGGTGTCGCGCATGCAGCATATGCTCGATCTGGAGCCATTTTCCATGCTGGCCCAAGATGACGAAAATGGGGCCGCGTTAAGCAGCGATACAAAGCATCAACGTCCCTATGTAACGCTCAGTTACGCGCAAAGTCTGGATGGATCGATCAGCGCCCAACGCGGTGAGCAGATGGCCATCAGCGGGCCGGAATCTCTGGAAATGACCCACCGCCTGCGGGCTGAACATGACGCAATTTTGGTAGGCATAGGCACGGTACTTGCAGATGATCCACGTCTTACAGTACGTCTCGTCGAAGGGTCAGATCCTCAGCCCATCATCGTCGACAGTCAGCTGCGCTGCCCGTTGAACGCCAGGCTGCTGCAAGAAGGAAGCAATCCCTGGATTGCCACAACGGAAAGCGCTGAATTAGGGCTGCAGTTATGCTTGGAAGCGGCTGGTGCGCGGGTGCTGCATCTTCCGGCAAATAAAAACGGGCGGGTGGACTTGGCAAAGCTCTTGCAATTACTTAAACAATTAGGCGTGAGAAGTCTCATGGTGGAAGGCGGCGCGGAAATCATCAGCAGTTTTCTCGCGGCCCATCTTGCTGACCGCCTGGTGGTGACAATCGCGCCTATGCTGGTCGGCGGCCTCAATGCGGTTGAAAGTCATCCCGATGGGAATGGGGTGACCCTACCTCGTTTATCGCGAACGCAGTACCAGAGGCTGGGAAATGATATTATTTTGCTGGGGGATCTGAGTTGACCACCCCCTGAGCATGTGCTAAACTCCGCGCGCTATGATAAAGTTACCCCCCACAACCCGCCAGATCCTGTCTAACGGGCATCATGACCACCATCATCATCCATCTGGAAGATCCTTGGGTTGAGGCGGTATTGACGCATATTTTGCTTATTAAGCACCCTCCTCGATTCCGGGGAGGGTGTTTTTTTTATTGCTAGGCCAGCTTTGGTAGAAAAAGAGTCACACAAAGCTGCACAAAACATGCACCCAAAGACGTATAAAGAGGCAAAAGAGGTTGACGAAAAGTTAATTCAAGAAGATGAACGGAAATCAACAGGAGATTCTAAATTATGAGCCGAAATGATATTCGATTGGGTTTGCCCAGCAAAGGCATTATGCGGGATGGGGCTTTGGATTTTTTGGACAGCTGCGGCCTGCGCGTTTTCCGGCCAAATCCGCGACAGTATGCAGCAACCATCCCCAACCTGCCCGGGGTGACAGTGCTCTTCCAACGACCTGGCGATATTGTGGTAGGCGTGCGTCAGGGCAGCCTCGATTTTGGCATCACCGGTTATGACATTCTGGCCGAAATAGCCTACAAGAGCCGGAAAGTGATTACCCTCCACGATGCGCTCGGATTTGGTTCATGTACCTTGAATTTGGCGGTGCCGGAGGAGCAGCAGCCACAAAACATGGCTGAACTGGTAGTCTGGGCCAAAGAACGTGGGAACGAAGGATATCCACTGCGCGTGGCAACCAAGTTTCCAAACGTAACCAGCGAGATGCTGGACAATCATGGGGTTCAACCTTACCGTTTGGTTAGCCCAGAAGGCACATTAGAGATCGCGCCAGCCATTGGCTTCGCCGATTTGATCGCCGATCTGGTATCGTCCGGTATTACACTGCGTGACAATCACCTGCGGATGCTAGAAGATGGCTTGATCCTCAAGTCGGAGGCATGTCTGATCGGCAACCGGGATTCCATGCGCAAGCGTACTGAGGTTTTGAGTGTGGCGCGCCGTTTTTTGGAGTTCACAGAAGCGTTTCTGCGCGCGCAGGGATCTTTTGTAGTAACAGCCAATATACGCGGCCGTTCTCCGGAGGAAATCGCGCAGGAGATGTTTGAGCAAATGACCATCGGTGGGCTACAAGGCCCAACGATCTCGCGCGTGGTGGTACGCGACGACCTTGATAATGGCGGCGGTTGGTACGCGATCAATATCATTGTCAGAAAGTCTGAGATTTTCCAGGCCGTTGGCGAACTGCGTCAGATAGGTGGCAGCGGCGTAATTGTCACACCCTGTACCTATATTTTTGAGGAAGAACCTCAGCGCTACCAGGCAATGCTGGCCGCGCTGGAGGAGGATGCTGATGTTTAAGATTTACAGTGTGCAGGAAGCATCGGCCTCGATCTTGCGCCGGGAAATGGCCCTGGAACCGCAGATACCCGAGGCGCTGCAGGCCGGAATCCGGCGTCTATTTGGGCGGAACCTGGCACCTGAAGAAGTGGTGGCCAAATTATTAGCCGATGTGCGCAGGCGCGGGGATGCCGCGCTGCGAGAATGGTCAGCGCGTATCGATGGGGCCACAGATGAGCGGTTGGTAGTGGATAGGGAGCAGATTGAAACCGCTGTGCAGCGCGTCGATCCAGAGCTGGTGGAGGCCTTGAAATTTGCAGCAGAGCGCATCCGCCAGTTCCATAGTTTGCAGCCCATTCCCGAGTGGACGACCAATGAAATGGGGGGCACCTTAGGTCAACGTTTCACACCGATAGAACGCGTAGGGGTCTATGTACCTGGGGGCACAGCCCCTCTGCCCTCCTCACTACTGATGTCGGCGATTCCCGCGCAGGTGGCTGGGGTTGGCGAGGTCACCGTGGCCACACCGCCTGGACGTGGAGGGACTGGCGTGCCCGACATCATCCTGGCCACGGCAGCCATTGCCGGAATCGACAAGATCTACATCATCGGGGGCGCGCTGGCAGTGGCAGCCCTGGCTTTTGGCACGGAAACAGTCGCACGGGTGGACAAGATCGTGGGACCGGGCAACTTATTCACAACATTGGCTAAGCGGCAGGTATATGGCATCGTAGGGATTGATGGGCTCTTTGGACCCACGGAAACAGCCGTGGTTGCTGATGACGAGGCCGATCCAGCTTGGGTTGCAGCCGATCTTCTGGCACAGGCTGAGCATGATGTTCTGGCTACAGCAATCCTCTTTACGCCATCGTCCGGCCTGGCGGAAGCGGTGCAGGTAGAAGTGGGGCGGCAAATGGAATCGCTCAGTCGTTCCGAAACCATCGCCATTTCGCTGGCCCACAGCGGCGGCATTGTGCTCACAAAAGATTTGGAGCAAGCGTGCATGCTGGCCAGTAATTTTGCCGCCGAGCATACCTGCCTGGCGGTGGCCGATATTGATCGTTGTTTACCCCTTATGAAAAACGCGGGCGGCCTTTTTATTGGAGAACGTTCCTTTGAGGTATTAGGCGACTACGTGGCCGGACCCAGCCATGTGATGCCTACCGGTGGCACAGCTCGTTTCGCATCACCTTTGAATGTGCTTGATTTTTTGAAGATCAGCAGCATTGTTCAACTAGATGAAAAGAGCTCCCGGCAGCTCAGCCCGGTGGCAGCGTTGATCGCGGAGGCCGAAGAGCTGACAGCCCATGCCAATGCAGCACGCTTACGGATGGACAGCTAGATGAAAGAGAAGGACTTTAACCGTCTGGTGCGACCAGATATCGTGGAGATGGAAGCTTATACGCCAATCTTACCTTTTGAGGTGCTCTCGGCACAGCTGGGCCGCCCACCAGAAGCGATCACCAAGCTGGATGCCAATGAGAATCCCTATGGACCATCTCCAGCAGTTCTAGAGGCGATTGCTTCGGGAAAATGGTATCACATCTATCCTGACCCAGAGTCGCGCGAACTGCGAGCAGCTTTGAGTAAAAACCTGCAGGTTCCGGTGCAACGAATCATGGCCGGCATGGGCGCAGACGAATTGATCGATCTGGTACTGCGCGCCTTGCTTGCACCGGGCGATAAAGTGCTTAACTGCCCCCCTTCATTTGGCATGTATCCTTTTTCAACAGCAGTCAATAATGGGCAGGTGGTGAATGTACCCCGCCAGGCAGATTTTAGCCTGGATATCAAGGCTATCGAGCGAGCTGTAGAGAATAATCCGGCAGCCAAAGTCCTATTCCTCTGTTCGCCAAATAATCCTGACGGCAGTGTCATTGGCCAGGCAGAACTGCGCCGGCTGCTGCAGCTGCCTTTACTGCTGGTGTTAGATGAGGCGTACATCGAGTTCGGGATGGTTGATGGAGAGCAAAGCCGCACACAATGGGCGCTGGAATATGAAAACTTGGCGATATTACGCACTTTTAGCAAATTGGCCGGGTTGGCAGGACTGCGCATCGGGTACGGGGTCTTTCCCATCTGGATCATGCCCCATCTTTGGAAGATAAAGCAGCCCTATAATGTGAATGTGGCTGCTTCCCTGGCAGCCCTGGCGGCGCTTCGCGAACCGCGGTGGATGCAGGAAAAAGTGGCGCTCATTGTTCATGAGAGGAAGCGCATGGTGGACGAATTGGCTCGATTTGACTTCTTGGAGCCTTATCCCAGCCACTCAAATTTCGTGCTCTTTCGCGTGCTTGATCGATCTGCAGCCGAGTTGAAACAAAAATTGGCAGCAGAGGGTGTGTTAGTCCGTTACTTCAACAAACCGGGGCTCGGCAACTGTATTCGCATCAGCACAGGCCGTCCTGAAGACAGCGATCGTTTGTTGGCCGCAGTGGAGAAAATATCATGAATGAGCGCAAAGCAGTCATCGAGAGAAAGACCAGTGAAACCGAGATAGTGACGTCGATCAATCTGGATGGTCAGGGACAGCATCAAATAAGGTCAGGCGTGGGATTCTTGGACCACATGCTCACAGCCCTGGCAGTCCACGGCATGTTCGATCTAAACGTACAGGCTAAAGGAGATTTACATATTGATGCCCACCACACCATAGAGGATGTGGGTATTGTGCTGGGACAGGCGATCAACGAAGCCGTGGGTGACCGGCGGGGAATCTGGCGCATGGGGCATGCCTATGTGCCCATGGATGAGGCGCTGGGGTTCGTGGCCCTTGATTTCAGTGGACGGCCGTATACAATTTTCCAGGCACAATGGAGCACGCCGGCGGTGGGGCAGTTTCCGACGGATTTGGTACAGCACTTCTTTGAGTCCGTGGCTGTACATGGTCGTTTGACCATGCATGCGCGGGTAGAGGGGCGAAACGATCACCACAAAGCGGAGGCGTTATTCAAAGCTTTAGGTCGAGCCCTGCGCATGGCAGCAGCAAAAGATCCACGCCGGTCCGATATGCCTTCGACTAAGGGCACGCTGGGTTAACCCGAGGAATAGCATGAAAAGCAAAGAAATCGTGATGATCGATTATGGGGCCAGTAATATTCGTTCAGCGCAGAAGGCTTTTGAACATATTGGGGCCAAGGTGACCCTGACGGCCGATCCACAAGTTGTCATGCAGGCACACAAGCTGGTGCTGCCTGGTGTGGGCGCTTTTGGCGCGGGCATGGATGCGCTGCGTAAGAGAGGGTTGGATTCGGCCGTAGCTGAAAGCGTGCAGCAAGGTATTCCTTTGCTGGGCATTTGTTTGGGGATGCAGTTTCTCTTCGAAAGCAGTAATGAGATGGGCCAGCATCGAGGATTGGCGCTTATCCCCGGTCATGTCCGGCGATTCGAGTTGGCGGATGAGGAGCTCAAGGTCCCGCATATGGGCTGGAACCAGATTGAACATCAGCAGACCAATCCATTGCTGGAGGATGTCCCCAATGGGGCGTACGCCTATTTTGTACACTCTTATTACTGCGTTCCTGCTCATGCTGCCGATATCGTAGCCTATACCACCCATGGGTCGGAATTCTGCTCCATCGTGGCTCACGATAATGTGTACGGCATCCAGTTCCACCCAGAAAAGAGCCAGCGCTATGGCCTGCAGTTGATAAGGAATTATGTGCAGCTTATTTAGCGATTTCCGCAATAAGTACACTCATAGTGATAATTGCTGGAAGGAATAGTTATGAAACTTGATATTTATCCCGCTATTGACCTACGAAAGGGGCAGGTCGTCCGTTTGCAGTTGGGCGATCCGCAGCGGCAGACAACGTTCAGCCCTGATCCGCTTGCCGTGGCCCAGCAGTGGATTGCCTCTGGTGCGCGGTGGCTGCATGTGGTCAATCTTGACGGCGCGTTTGACGAAGCGGGGCTGGCTAACTGGCAAGTTTTACCCCAGTTGACCGCCCTGGGTATCCCTGTGCAGTTCGGCGGAGGGTTGCGCTCCTTAAAGGATATTGCGCGAGCTGTCAACCTGGGCGTCTCACGCGTCATTTTAGGAACGTTAGCCATTGAGGAGCCGGATATTGTAGCTGATGCGCTGCGCATTTTTGGCGTAGAGCGCATTGCCGTGGGGATTGACGCGCGCGATGGCCAGGTCAAAACTCGCGGTTGGCAAAGCGACACGTCGAGTTCACCGGTCAACCTGGGGCTGCAGATGGGAGCGTTAGGAGTGCGCACCGTTATTTACACCGATATCAGCCGCGATGGCATCTTAACCGGTGTCAATATCCAGGCCACCCGGGAACTGGCCCGGGGAACAGGATTGAATGTCATTGCCTCGGGCGGCGTGGCTTCGTTGGAGGATGTATACCGTACGCTCGATGGGACCGAAGACGGGGTGACGGGATTGATAATCGGCCGTGCCCTTTATGACGGAGAGATCGACCTAGCTGAGGCGCTGACAGCAGCCGCTTAGGAAGGAAATTGGTATGTTGGCAAAAAGAATTATCCCTTGTCTGGATGTTAATAACGGCCGCGTGGTCAAAGGGGTCAATTTCGTTGATCTGCGTGATGCCGGCGATCCGGTGCAGCAGGCCCGTATTTATGATGCTGCGGGGGCGGATGAGCTGGTATTCCTCGATATCACGGCCACCCACGAAGCGCGGCAAACAGTAATGCAGATGGCGCGTGCCGTGGCCGACCAGGTGTTTATTCCCTTCACCGTGGGCGGTGGCATTCGCACTGTAGATGATATGAGGTCAATCTTGCGCTCGGGAGCAGACAAGATCAGCATCAACTCAGCAGCAGTGCGCGATCCAGATTTGATCACACGCGGAGCGAGAGAATTTGGCAGTCAAGCAGTGGTTGTGGCTATCGACGCGCGGCAGGTTGTAGGGGAGACCGACAAATGGGAAGTATTTGTCCGCGGCGGGCGCACAGCAACCGGGATCGATGCCTTAAGTTGGGTCCAGGAAGTCGAAAAGCGGGGTGCGGGCGAAATCTTGCTAACAAGTATGGATGGCGACGGAACCCAGGATGGATTTGACATCAAGCTAACGAGAGCGGTGAGCGAGCGAGTCAATATTCCCGTGATCGCTTCGGGCGGGGCGGGGAAACTGGCCCACTTCCGGGAAGCCCTAACTGACGGCGGCGCTGATGCGGCGTTGGCGGCTTCGCTCTTTCATTACGAGCAACTGACTGTCGCCGAGGTGAAACATTATTTATTAGACCACGGTGTTCCGGTGCGACCCGTGGCTCAGGATTAGGCAGGAAAAGGATGAGAAAACCGAGCCTTAAGTATGACCACCAGGGATTGATTCCGGCAGTCATTCAGGATGCTTCCACTAAGCAGGTATTGATGGTGGCCTGGATGAATGAGCAGTCACTGCGCCTAACGCAAGAGACGGCTGAAACTCATTTCTGGAGCCGCAGCCGGCAGGAGCTTTGGCATAAGGGGGCGACGTCGGGCAGCGTGCAGAAAGTACGCGAAATCCGTGTCGATTGTGACCGAGATACCCTGCTGGTCCTGGTCGATCCCGCCGGACCGGCTTGCCACACTGGTGAAACCAGTTGTTTTTTCCGAGGATTAGGGAAATTGGATTAAATTTGTCAATCAGAAACCCGCATATTGAAGAAAAAATGGGTTTCTGGAATTAGGATCAACCATGAACGATATTATCAACGAACTGATGCAAACATTACAAGATCGCCAGCTTAATCCACGGCCTGGTTCTTATACAAATGAACTATTAACTGCCGGTGAAGATGAGATAGTGAAGAAGATTGGTGAGGAAGCGGTCGAGGTCATCTTGGCCGCTAAAAGCCAGGGTGAGCAGCGTCTAGTGCAGGAAACAGCCGACCTTGTTTACCACTTGCTGGTACTGTTGGTGTCTCGACAGCTAACCTGGGACGATATTCTACAGGAGCTTGCGGCGAGACGTCACTAGCAAGCTATCTGACGGCCGATGCACGTAGGATAACCAAAAACATCGCTTTATATTCCCCGTTTACATAATTCGCAGGTGAATCGTCTATTAAGCATCGGCATTGCAGTTGCTATCCAAAAGCGGCCTGGTGTACTATATCGGTGAGGACAACTTACAAAGGACAGGTTCTTAAGTATGCTGGCATTCGTTGCCGTTTTCTTCTGTTTATCAATGATTGCTTCCGTTCTGGTTATTGCCGCTACGATGTTATCTTCGCGCCTTAACCGGACGGAGGAGCAGTACCTGGCCGAAGATTACGAGGTGCAGCCTCACAGTGCAGAACCCCCGGCCAGCGAAGCAGCTCCGCCCACCTCGTAAATCCCCACACCCTTGAAAACCAAGCTTCTCGCACTCGCCCCAGGTATTGCCTTAGGCCTCTATATTGGGCGCCTGGCCAGTGAGCTGTGGGCGTTCGCCTTCGCCATGCATTGGCTGCTGGCTGTTGCAATTACCTTGGTAGCAATATTTATCAGCGCCTCATTTACGCGGAGCTCTAGCCTCAACAAAAGTTGGCCCGCCTATCTACTTCTGCTTTACGTCTTCTATCCAGAATCCAGCCCAATGGTCGCTGTTGGCATTGGCCTTCTGAGCGTTCTGGTAAGCTGGCAGGTTTCGCGGTCTGGGCCGAAGGATGTGAATAGTCGCTGGTGGATCATTGCCGGCACTGTATTAATCGCGGCCGCTTTCTTCATCCTCTTTGTCTTCACCCTCGCCCCGGATATCTTGCCTGCTGACAATGGCGAATTTCAACTTGTAGCCACCAATTTGGGAGTCGCCCACCCGACCGGTTTTGCGTTTTATACCGTGGTCGCCCATTTGATGACGCGCCTACCCCTTGGCCCGACGCCTGCTTGGCGGGTCAATTTGCTATCTGCACTGACGAGCGCTTTAACCTTGGCTGTTGTCTATAGCGCCGTCTATATCCTGACCAGGCGCCATCTGGCATCCGTAATAGCCACAATCGCCTTGGGCACAGCGGCAACCTATTGGGCCCAGGCCACCACGGCCAATATTCGCAGCCTAAGCGCCCTATTTGCCGCCTTGATCTTCTTGTTCCTCTTGGCTTTTTATCGCGCGGTTTGTAATACGCAAGCGAAAAAGTCGGGTCCTGCTGTGGATCGCTATTTGATTGCCTTCGCCTTAATCCTTAGCCTCGGCGTCACCCACCATGCTTCGCTAGCTTTTATGGGCTTGATCGGCTCCATCTTCATCCTGCTGGTTGATCCCGCATTTATCCGGTCCCCGCGGCGCTGGTGGAAACCGCTGTTGGCCTTTCTGCTTGGGCTCCTACCCCTGCTCTACTTTCCCTTGCGCGCCAATGCCGGCGTCAGAGGCGCATCCCCCGATCTGGCTGCCTGGTCCGGATTCCTGGAACATATCCTGGGTCTTGGATTCAGCGGCGATCTATTTACCTATTTAGAACCGGTGCTGCTCTGGGAACGGCTGAGAGTTATGGCCAATGTGCTCACATTTCAGTTTGAGACCTGGCTGCTGTTGGGCATGCTTTTAGGAGTAATCGTGCTCCTGCGTCGTGACTGGCGGCTCGCTTTTCTGATTGGCGGCTCTTTCTTACTGCACACTTTTATCACCGCTACCTACCGCGCACCGCAAACGGTTGAGTATATGCTGCCCGCCTATGTCTCCCTGGCCATTCTGTTGGGGGTGGCTGTTGGGGATTTCTCTGCTCCCTGGGCTGGGCTGCACATTCGCGGTATACGCCTGCCGCTGCCGGAGATAATAGCCGCAATCATGCTTGTGGTAGCCTTGCGCCAGATGGTCGATAACTATCCCAGCTACCGGTCGCTGCACCAGGACACAACCGCTCGGGACTATGCGCAAACTCTACTGCAAGAAGCGCCGCAGGAAAGCGTCATTTTAGCCGATTGGCACTGGGTTACCCCACTCTGGTATCTGCAAGAGGTGGAAGGGCAGCGCGAAGATGTCAGCGTTCGTTTTGTCTTTCCCGAGGGTGAGTCTTATGCTGCGACGTGGGCCAGCCGGATAGGCCAGGAAAGGGACAATGGGAACGTTGTCATCAGCACCCATTTCGATCCCGCCGCATTTACGGATCTACCCACTCCTGAACCGCTGCACGAAGCCTTTCTTTTCCGGCAGGAACCGCTGCTAACGCTGCCAGAAGGGTATTTCCCCCTTGATATTGCGTTGGGTGATCACCTGCACTTGGTTGGATACGAAATCACGTCCGACGCGCTGGAGGCCAGCCAGGAAGCGGTCATTAATCTGGCATGGGTACGAACGGCCGCTCTAGAAGATAGAACCGCCATTTTTGCCCATCTAGTCGCAGAAGACGGCCGGGTTTTTGCCCAACAAGATCTGCCGGCACGTCCGCAGGAAGAGGGTATTACACTGACCCAATTCCGTTTGACTCCATACCTGGATGCCTTGCCTGGTGCGTACAGGATTCTAATCGGAGCGTACGGGTCGGAACCACTCCTCGACGACAGCGGCAATGAAAGGTCTGCCGTCGCCAGCCTCACCTTGGATGCGCGCACAAAGCCCCAGTTTACACTGAATCCTTTGCAGCGCAGAATTGTGGACCAGGATGGATTGGCAATGGTAGGCTTTGATTGGGACAACTCACTTCCTGGGCAGCAGAGGCTCTATTTGCACTGGCAGACGGCCGCTGGCTACCAAACGGAAATCCACGATGGAGAGGCGAGGTCATTGCTCCCGTATGCAGGCCCCTGGGGCGTGCCCACCAACAACTGGTCGCGAGTTGCAGTGCCTCAATCAGGATTCTATATTCCCTTTGGCAAGGGCATTATTTGGGTTGGCGATCAACTTGATCCTGGCCAGACGCTGTCTGCCGGCCAACCGTTGACCCTGGAGCAGTATTTTGGCAGCAGCCGTCCGGTCATGCGTGATTATACGGTTTCGGTACGCTTGATTGGCTATGAAGAGGATGGGTATCATTGGGCCTGGTGGGATCTGGATGATGGGATTCCGGCGATGGGGGCTATCCCGACTCTGAAATGGATTGAAGACTCGCAGGTGCGCGCTCCGCATTTTGTCGGCGTGGATGAAAACGCGCCGGCGGGGCAGCAGATAGGGGCGGCGTTGAATCTCTATGATGCTTTTACGAACCGGCTCTTGCCGGTCCTGGATCAGCGGATTACGGCCGACTATGCCTGGGTGCCTTTGGGGGAGACGAAAGCTGGGGGATTCTAAAGCACCTAAGACATAGGGGCGAGGCAGCTGTGGCCGTAGCATTATTGATCTGGCTGCGTGCGCAGCGACGTCTACGGCGATATTTT
Source organism: uncultured Chloroflexia bacterium (assembly GCA_963807975.1). GTDB lineage: Bacteria > Chloroflexota > Anaerolineae > Promineifilales > Promineifilaceae > JAACFF01. The sequence goes on from CAWEDV010000001.1 coordinate 1,862,772, forward strand.
AGTATCAAGAAAAACCTTCTTGATTTTCTCATACCCTTGCTGGTTGAACGGGCAAACTTTGATGCAGACCGAGCAGCCATGGTTTTTGGCAAAATAGGGGAAACACTTCTCATTATCGAGCACTGTCACCAGCCCGTTATCATGCTGGATCGGTTGTTCATAGAATGCATCGGGCGGGCAATCACGAATACAACGTTTACAGGATTCACAAAAATCCAGTATCCAGGCATGTTCATCCCCTTCATAGAGCGCTAGATTTTCGATCTCAGTAAATACCGCAGCCAATCGAACGCGCGGGCCAAATTGGGGGGTGATTACCAACCCATTTATGCCGCGCCACCCCAAACCAGCGGCCTGAGCCATTGGCGGATATAAGGCCATCCCGCCCAGGGGATGCCCGGCATGAGCGGCATATCCCCGTTCTCTAAGCCAATCGGCAATCCTATTGGATTTCTGCCCCAGCGCATTATAGGTCTCATGCACCATCACGGCCGTATCCGGGTTGGGCGCCAGGTCCATGCGTGCTTCATCCATTTCCATCACCAGCACAATGGCCTGCGTATAACGTATGGCTGTGCTCTTGAATACCCACTCCTGGGGCACGACAGCAAACCCAATTTCATCAACGCCGGCAGATCGCGCGAACTTTCGAAGGTCATGCAATGTTTCAGGATCGATTTTCCTTTTTCCCTCCGGAGGATTCTTCTTCAGGTCAAAGATAGATCTGCGAATATTGAGGATGCTGCCGATCATCTGCGGTGCTGATTTTGGAAATCCAGGCAGAGGGGGATGATCGCCCTCGAGCTCGATCCCCTCGCGGGGAATATTGAAGCGCACCGGCGAATTTTGGCCACCTCGTGTCGCTTCAGGGATATCCACCACCATCTTCTCCCAGGAATCCTGGCGGTTCATTTGTGGTTTTAAGATTCGCTGTTTGAAGGTATGAAATAGACGGGCTTTTAATGTCATCGTTTTTCCTTCAGGCATGTTCATTCAGGTATACATCAATAGCGGTTTTCAATTTTGACGGTTTAAAACCATAAGGGCCCAGTCCACCTGGATACACAACCTTGCCATCTAATCCAATTAAATAAAAGCGTGTTGGCCAGGCGGCGTAGGCCCGATTGACGCGGTCATCCATTTCATCGATATAGGTTTGAACGCCATATTGTAGTGCAGCTGCACACTCCCCGGCTACCGCCTGGCGTTCTTCGATAGTTTTCGGGTCATAATGTTCCATCGACGCCTTTGGATAGGGAAAAACTCTCTGGATGATTGTCTTAGTCAGCCGTCGCCCCAGCCACCAACCATCGATTGGGTGGGCCTCACGAATATAGATATTAAGAAACTGAACCTCTTGATGATACAGGCCATAAATTTCCTGGATACCCACCGTACCCTTCACATACGGCGGTCAAGTGTAACTCCCGAAGACCAGTGCCACGGGCTTCTTCCCACGAAAATCAGAAAGCGTGACAGAATCTGTTCCCAAAATATCGAATAGGGTGAAATCAGGTGCGAGATCCCCGGCCTTAGGTGCTTTGGCATCCGCCCTCTTTTGGGTTTTTGTTCCCTCCAATCGATATTTGGCAATAAACTTCGCATCATTGAAAAGTTCAGAAATTATGCTCATTGCATCTCCTTTGGCATTGCGATCAGTTATGGAGGGATTAGCAAGTAGGATTGCCCAATTGCTTTCCTTCAAATTTTGCCTTTAGCTTATCGTAATCCCCATAGCTGAAGGGGCAGTGTTTGATACACAACGTGCAGCCATTGTCGTTTGAGAACGGGTCAGCGCACTTGGTATGATCGATGAATGCCGGGCCACCATCGACCAAAACTTTCGTTTCCATGAAGATGGCGTCTGCCGGGCACTTATGAATACAAATATTGCAGCTCTCGCAGTAATCTCTGATCCAGCCATGTGGATTTTCTTGGGAGTAGGGGAGATTCTCGATATCTGTGTAAACGGCTGCCAATCGGACGCGGGGACCATTGATACGAGTCATCAAGAGCCCGTTTTTACCGGCTACGCCCAGACCAGCATCAATCGCCACCGGGATATAGTTCACATCGCCGCCGCCAGCCGGCCCGGCATGGGCATTGAAACCACGTTCTCGCAGCCACTCAGCCACTTTATTGACCGTTAACCCTACCTGGTAATAGGTCCGAAAGACCTCTTTGAATGACTCCATATTGGGTGCCCCTTTGATCTTGGCCTTATCCATTTCGATCGTAAACACCATGGCATTCTCGTACAGGATACGGAACCCTCGAAAAATGTAGCGAGGATCAACTTTCGTATATCCTATCTCCGCGATCCCTAAACTTTTGGCGTAGGCTTCCAATCCAGCCCGCGTGTCAGCGCCCATATTCTTTTTACCCGAATAGGGGTTGTTTTTAATGCTCTTGGCGCTGAGATGCATTTCCCGTAATGTACCAATGAAGTATTCTTTCAATCCTTCATAGCGCATCTGCTTAAGCCGGGACCGTACACTGCCATAATCCATGACCACCAGGGGAACGATGCGCGGATCTCGCGCTTCGGGGTGGCTGGCAATTGGCTCATCTTGTTCGCGAAGATAGGGTTCGATTGTGAGGAACCAGGGAGGCTTCTTAATTCTTTCTGAAAGGAATATTATCGGCATTCTGCTTTGCTCCTATTTTGGGACAAGTTATTATGGGAGCAGGGGATTATGGATATTGGTCATTCTGGCATTAACATCGATCGATTCCAAGGGAATTCGGAACTGCGGCGCGCCTGGATTACCCTTAAACCCCGCTTGCACCTTCTCATATCCAACCTGGCTAAACGGGCAGATTGCCAGGCAGATCGCGCAGCCGTAGTTGCGCGTGAAGAAATCGCGGCAGGGAGCATGTTCAATCGTCTGCATGCCCCCATCGCCGCGCGGTTGCGGCTCATCAAAGATGGCTCCAACCGGACACTTGCGTACGCACTTCTTACACATGACGCAGAAATCGCGTACCCACAGATGCGCGTTTTCCTGACCAGTCGCCTGGGGTGTGGGTAGATTGGTAATGTTGGTATAAATGGTGTTTATGCGCAGCCGCGCACCTTCGCCGGGTGAAATCAACAGCCCGTGATATCCGATCGCCCCCAGCCCGGCCAACTCGGCCAGATAGACGTAGTCCGTGATCCCGCCCAACGCCATACCTGGATAAGCCGCATAGCCATGCTTACGCAGATGCAGCGCCAGCTTGCGCGATATAACGGACATGCGCTTGTAGCCATCCATCACCTCGGCCTGGGATTCAAAGCTGGGTGAAGTAGCGATCGGCTCTTTGTCCATCTCCACTGTGAACAGGATCGCGTTGTCATAGGGCAAACCCTTGCCCTGGAAAATTGCATTGCGCGGCACTTTGACATAGCCGATATCTTTCGCGCCTAATGCCCGCGCCATCTTTTCCAAATCGGCGATGAATTCCGGCGTTACATCGCTTTTCGTCGGCTGGAAAGTGCCGTCGTACATGCGCGCGCCGCGCTGCATGTTGGCAAACAGCGGCAGCGCTTTGGGCAGCACGGTCAGCTTCTGCTTGGTGCTGAGATTCGCTATGGACACCTCTTCTATCGGCACATCGGAATTAAACGGCGTGCGCGGCTTGGACTCCGGCGCGGGCAGAATCAACGAGTCGAAATTCTCCAGGTGCCGATCTGAGTCATCCACCATTTCATCCATGGATGGCTTACTTCCACCCTTGAAGATTTCAACCAGGCGATTAAACATAATCACCACAATACCTCGTGTACAGGTTCTTATTGTTAGTCATTACTTCTATTAGAATACCACGGCTTTATTATTAGTCAACACTTTCTTATGGTATGATCGTGGGATCAGCAGGAGGCTGCTATGCCAAAGATAATTGATGATGAAAAAGTGTATCGCGCGGCCATGCAGGTCGTGATTGAGCGCGGCTATGCCCGAGCGAAAACAAAGCAGATTGCTGAAGCAGCGGGTATCAGTGAGGTGACCCTGTTTCGCAAGTACGAGAGCAAGGTTGAACTGGTCAAGCAGGCCATCACCGCCACGGCCGTACAAATGAATTTCACCGCCGCTTCCCACTACACAGGCGATGTCGCCGCCGATTTACAGCGCGTCGTGCAGGCCTATCAGGACCTCTCCGCACAGCACGGCCAGTTCATCACCACCCTGATGGGCGAGATCGCCCGCCACCCCGAACTGAGTGATTTGCTCGATGCACCGCTGCAGCTAATGGAAGGAGTGGCCGCGCTGCTGGCCCGCTACCAGGCTGAGGGCATCCTGCAGTCGGAGCTGCCCTTACAGGCTGTGGCCGCGCTGCTGGGTCCGCTGATGATCACAAATATGATTCGCCAGGCCAATGCGGCCATCTCTCTGCCTCCGCCGGACGCCGCGCAGCATGTGGATCTCTTCCTGAACGGCCGTCGTTAGCTCCAGAAAGAAGGTGTGGATTTTTAGGCAAATCATGGGATATTAGCTCCGAGACCGAAGTGCATACGATGTGCGATTTAGCAATGTAAAAAGCATGCTCAAGAAAAATCGATCTTATTGAGTAGCCTATTCCATGCGGCGGCCGAACCCTTGCCCCGGTCCGCCGAACAGTGGCGGGTGCTCGGCAAGCGCTGGTTAGGTGATAAGTGATAGGAGGTTGGCTAAGAAATGGCCTTCCAATTCCACAAAAAAAGCGGCCGTTCCCAATTGAGGAACAGCCGTCTTCGTCATTGCATATTTAGTTTCATGGGCCTGCTAGGATTCGAACCTAGAACCCAGCGGTTATGAGCCGCTTGCTCTGCCGTTGAGCTACAGGCCCCGGGGACCAGTAAACAGTTGCCGGTAAACAGTCAACGGTACTGATCAAAAAGAGCGGCAGAAGGGATTCGAACCCTTGATAACAGCTTGGAAGGCTGTTGTGTTACCCCTACACCACTGCCGCATCTACTAAACCATTTTTCTCAAATTTTCAAAAATTTGTCAATGATCCCTGGTCGGGGCGGCCGGATTTGAACCGACGACCTCTCGGACCCAAACCGAGCGCTCTACCAGGCTGAGCTACGCCCCGTGCTTTTCAAAGAACATCCCAGCCACAGGGCTGGGTGAATCAGCGCGAAGTATACTCAAAATTGTGGGACAGGGCGAATAATTTTAATCTCGCCGGTATGAAGGGGGATTTGAAGCTGATCGGCACAGATGTTAGGGGATTATTGGTAATGGCGCAGATATTGGGAAATTGGGTGAGGAGATAGTTGTCGAATTGTGATTCGGTGAATTGGTGAACTGTTGACGGCTGCGCCGGCGTTGGGAGGTCGTGCCGGCTGGGATGAATCAGTAAATCATTTCACCGTTTACGAAGGCGGCGGTTTGCTGGTTTTGAGGATTGGTGAAGAAGGTTTCAGTTTGGGCTACTTCGACGAGTTTACTGGAGAGGAGCAGGCCGACGCGATGGGCAAGGCGGCGGGCCTGAAAGATGTTATGGGTGACGATAATGACGGTTGTGCCATCTTCTTCATTTGAACGGCGAACGATTGCTTCGATAAGTTTGATGTTGTAGGGATCAAGATTGGCCGTTGGTTCGTCGAGGAGAAGCACGTCCGGTTTGAGTATGAGGGCACGGGCGAGGGCGACACGCTGGGCCTCACCACCGGACAAGGTACGTGCCTGCGCGGAGGCTAGATCTTCCAAACCTAGTTTGGCGAGCATGCGGGCTACTTCATGGCGGTCGTTTTTTCTTCCGCGCAGGTCTAAGACGTAGGAAACGTTGTCGCTGACGGAGCGGCGCAGGAGGTGCGGGTTTTGAAAGACCATGGTCACGCGCCGGCGAAGGTCAAGGTCGGGCCAGGTGTCGCTAAGTGGCTGGCCTTGATAGCGCATTTCGCCGGCAGCGGGTAATTCCAAAAAACCGAGCAGGCGCAGCAAGGTACTTTTGCCCGCGCCGCTGGGGCCGACCAGGCCCAGGATTTCGCCGCGACGAACGCCGAGTTTTTCAACGTCGAGTACGGTACGCCCGTTATAGTTCTGCTGTACGTTGTCCAACTGGTATAGATCGTTAGAACTCATCACCGGCGAAGTCCTTGCTATTCCTGCTGCAAGCGCACAGCAATCAGATTGGCCGCAAAGGCAAGGGCGAGGAGGATGACGCCCAAAGCCAAGGCTAGTTCAAAATTGCCCTGCCGTGTTTCTAATACGATGGAGGTGGTCATGACGCGGGTTTTGCCTTCGATGTTGCCACCGACCAGCATGACGGCACCAACCTCGCTGATGGCGGCGCCAAATCCGGCAACAAGACCGACAATGACGCCGTAGCGGGCTTCGCTGAGCACGGTGCGCATGACCTGCCCTTCCGTTGCGCCGAGGGAACGGAGCTGCATTTGCAGTTCAGGGTGGACGGCGTGGACGGCCGTCATCGTCACGCCCATGACCAATGGCAGCGCCAGAACGGTTTGGGCCAGGATCATCGCCTGGGGGGTGAAAAGCCAGCCCAGATCGCCGAGAATGCCCTGACGGGAAAGGAGCATAAACACGACCAGCCCAACGACGACGGGGGGGAAGCCCATGCCCGTATAGATGACGCTATTGAGCCAGCGTTCCCCACGGAATTTACGCAGGCCCAGATAAGCGCCGGAGGGAATGCCTAGAACGGCGGCTAAGAGCAAAGCCATACCGCTGACAAAAAGAGTCAGGCGCACAATTTCCCATAGGGCGGAATCACCGCTAAAAATAAGGCGAACTGCTTCGCTTAAGGCGCCGATCATGATCCTTGCTTACCCCCCGCCTGATTGCAGCTAATGTGGATGATCCGCTGCGTTTGCTCCGTTACTTTGGCCCGTTCATCAACATGCAGCCCAACCAACCACAACAGATGCTTTGCATCAGCCACGAGTGGCCACTGATCGCGTAGATGAGCAGGAAGCTTGCGATTGACCATGATGTCTTGCACGGAAGCGGAACGGCCGTCCATGCCCAAAGGCTGCATTCGCTCACCAGGCAAACGGGTTCTGACCTGCAAAGCGTCCGTCTCGCCAATATCCAGGAAAGCTGTCAGCGAATCTCGATTTTCTCGTACCGTGGAGAGATTCAGGTCCGATTCGACAGCCGTTAACCGCCAGTCACCTTCGAGAGCAACAGTGCCAGGAATGGGAAGGGTTAGGGGCAGGCCAAGTGATATCTGGGGCTGGTTGATGGGCTGAGGTTCTGTGCTGGAAGCAATCAAAATGTGATCGTATTCGAGACGCAGACTTATATTCCCAGGCAGCGTGGCTTCAGCGCCCGTTTCCATGTCCATAGCTACCTGATGGGCCAAATCGATCGTTCGAAATGATATATCGGTCAGGGACGGTCGTAGTTCTACCAGGGCCCGGCGTAACGTGCGCCGGCGCATGCTCAGCGACAGTGCTCGCCACTGGGCACGATCGAGACGCAGCCACTCGACCTCTTTTGCGCTGACTATATGCTGCCAGGTCATGTCACTTTGTTCAGCCAGCAAAGCTTCGTCGGCAGCGACAATACCGGCCAATTGAACCAGATGTTCCTTGATCTGAGGATTATACGTCGCCAAATTGGGCAGCAGCTCGTGGCGAATGCGGTTGCGCAGAAAGACGGTATCAGTATTGGTTTTGTCTTGGACTGGCTGCAGATCATTTTCCTGGCAGTAAGCTTCGATTTGCGCTCGGGGAACAGTTAGTAACGGCCGCACAAGCTTAAGCGCGGGACGGCCCGGAAGCGGGCTCACGGGGCGCATGCCCTGCAATCCGCGCAAACCACTGCCGCGCAGAAGATGGTGCAGCACAGTCTCGGCCTGATCGTCGGCGTTGTGGGCAACGATGACGGCAATTGTCTGGAAAACTTCGGCCGTATCGGCCAGGAATTGGTAGCGGGCGCTGCGCGCAGCTTCCTCAATGGACCAGCTTTGATTGCCAGCCAGGCTGGCTGCATCAACGGTTCTGGTATGAAATAACAAGCCCCTGGCAGCAGAAAACCGGCGCACAAAGTCAGCGTCCTCACCCGCTTCGGATCGCAGACCATGGTTTAGATGGCCAACGCATAAACAATCCCTATCCACGAAGTTGGCCAGGAGGTGCAGCAAAGCCAGGGAATCGGCACCTCCGGAGACACCAATGACAGAGCGCGTATGAGGCGTGATTCCAGCCTGACTTAAGACTGATTTGACGGTGGCTCGCAGGTTGCTCATTGGTCGATATTATCGATCTTCAGTAATTGTTGCTGGTTAAAGGGATCATAAAAATGCACGCTTCCAGCAGAATCCATTTTCAAAATGAGTCTAACAGTATTTTGTCTATCATCAATAAAAAAAAGGCCCGCAAGCGGGCCATATTTCATAGGGCGGGTGGGAGTCGAACCCACACGGGAGTTATCCCGGCGGATTTTAAGTCCGCTGCGTCTGCCATTTCGCCACCGCCCCTAATACCTAGGATATTTTACATCTGATTATATTGAGTAACAAACTTGCGCTGTGCGTGCGCGAAGGAAGTTGTTTCCGTGGAGGGTAAATATGTAATTTGCCTGGACAAGGTAAAATCTTGTCCTGCAGTGAGCGTGTTGGCAAATGAGTTTGGCTTGACGCTCATCTTGGCGGTCAGTACAATCCGCCCCATGTCAGAAAAGCAGCAAGGGCAGCAAGCTCCCAAGACCCTCGATTTGAATACAAATTATGGCGGGCAAGCAGTCATCGAAGGTGTGATGATGCGTGGTTCGCAGGCTTTATCAGTGGCTGTGCGTAATCCTGCGGGAGACATCGTCGTGCACACGGAACCGCTGGACGTACGCATTTATGGCGGGGGAATGGCCAAAGTTCCATTTGTTCGTGGGCTGACGCTGCTTTGGGATGCCCTGGGCCTGGGCATCAAATCTTTGATGTTCTCCGCCGAGGTAGCCATTGAAGAGGATGAAGGACAGAATGAGGAAGCCTCCAAGATCTTTGAAGGTCCGGTGCAGTGGACGCTGATCGCCTTCTCGCTGACGATGATGATCTTGATTTTTTTCGTTGTCCCCGCATTCATTGCTGGGCTGATACAGAATTGGGTTGGTATCGTCGAGTCCCAATTTTGGAGCAATATCATTGAAGGACTCATTCGCCTGACGCTGGTCGTTGGCTATATCTGGGTCATTGGCTTTCTGGCGGACGTTAAACGCCTCTACGGTTATCATGGGGCGGAGCATAAGACGATCAATGCCTATGAAGCAGGGGCTCCGCTGACGCCAGAATCGGTGGCCCGTTTCCCTCTCGAACATCCTCGCTGCGGCACCGCATTCTTATTAACCGTGGTGGTGATTTCAATCATTATTTACAGTTTCTTGCCCGCCATGAGCATCCCGGTGCGCATCGCCTCGCGCCTGGTGCTGCTGCCCGTTGTAGCCGGCATCGCCTATGAATTTTTGCGATTTTCGGCTAAGCACCAAGACAACGCTTTTATCCGCCTGATCACAAAACCAAATCTCGCGCTGCAGAGTTTAACGACACGAGAGCCAGAAATGGAGATGCTGGAAGTAGCAATCATGGCTTTTGAGCAGGTGGTGGCCTTTGAGCAAAGCCAGCAGCCGGTTGCTGATGAGACGCGCGTGGTGTCCTCGACGGATGGTGATGCGACCCCAGCGGAACCTGTACTTAACCCCGAGTAGAACCCTCTACCCGACAACAGCAAAAATTGCTTTCAAGTAAGCCCCTTCTTTGAAATTGATGGGATGGTCGATGGCGTGTGTCGAGCGGTCAATCTCCCTTAGTGGACGGTGCAGCGCAGCCGCAGTTTCCACCACGGCCTTATAGAATTCATTTGCCGGTAGCGGCCTGGAACAGGAGGCGCCCATTAAGATGCCTCCCGGCCTCAACACGCCCAATCCCAGCCGTGTCAAGCGCCGGTAAGCATTGAGGGCTTTAGCGACTTCACTCCGCTTGTGGGCAAACGCGGGGGGATCTAGGATGACCATGTCGAATTGGCGATCCTGACCGGCCATTTGTGACAAGAGCTGAAAAGCATCTCCTTGCAAAGTTTCGTGCTGAGCGGAAGCAACGGCAGAGTAGCGTTCATTGAGTGCAAAGTGACGCTCGGCGGTGGCCAACGCGGGACGACTGAGATCAAGACTCACTACTTCTGGCGCTCCACCGCGAGCGGCATAAAGAGAGAACCCTCCGGTATACGAAAAAACGTTCAATACTCGTTTGCCGGAGGAGAGTTTCTCGACGCGCTGGCGGTTCTCGCGCTGGTCAAGAAAAAAACCCGTCTTCTGACCGTACACGGGATCGCAGGTGAAAGTCAGGCCGTTTTCAGAAAACGTTACCGGCGCTTGAAGGGGCGGGCCATTAAGGACCAGGCCATCGCTGAGTCCGTAATTGGCTTCATCCTGACTTTGAAGCTGGCGATTCAAGCGCAATATACAGCGCTTAATGTCTGGTTCATTGCTGAGCACGTTCACAATTGTCTGCAAATATCCTATCCACGACGAACTGTATATCTTCAGCACATAGGTATCAGCATAGCGATCTATAATCAGGCCGGGGAGACCATCATTTTCACCATGGACGAGACGGTAGCCAGTGCTATTCTGCTCCGCCAATGAACTCCGCAGGTGTCGGGCATCGTCGATCCGCCCGGCAAACCAATCCTGGTTGATGGGGGTTGGACGCGCGTGCTGCAGCACGCGCACGCGGATTGGCGAGTCAGGATCGTAGAGTCCGACCGCCAAGAATCGTCCTTTGCGGTCAAAGATGACCGCCAGATCGCCAGATCGGCCATCGTGACTCTGGCGTTGAATGGCCTCAGCGTAAAGCCAGGGATGGCCATCGCGAATAGCCCGTTCCGCTTCAGGAGTGATGCGAATAGCTATCCTTTTTTCCGATGGCGCCCGCACATTGGCCAGCGGTGATGCCTCATTATTCATAACATCCAATTATCGTATGCTTCTCCATTCTAGCGTAGAATTAGAAACATATGCTGCAAGTAACCGTATCAGTTCCCGCAACTTCCGCCAATCTTGGACCAGGTTATGACTGCTTAGGATTGGCTTTTGATCTTCGACATGAGGTCACATTTTCGGCCGTGCCCACACACGAACTTAAGATCTCGGCGAGTGGCGAGGATCATCACATGATCCCCATCACAGAAGAGAATCTTGTCCACAAGTCAGCCGAAATCATATTCAAACATCTAAACTGGCGGCCTGCTGGTCTGCACATCAGGCAAGAGAACAAGATACCCATTGGCAGTGGGTTAGGCAGCAGTTCATCAGCAGTATTGGCTGGTATGTTTGGGGCCAACGCCCTTGCCGGTTCGCCCTTGAGCAAGCTGGAAATTTTGCAAATGGCCACGCACATTGAAGGGCATCCGGACAATGTCGCGCCGGCGGTGTTTGGAGGGCTCATCCTGGGCATACAAGGGGGCAATGGGCTGGTCGTTGAGCAGCTGCCTATCCCGGCTTTAGAAGTGGTGATCGTCCTGCCTGATTTTCAACTGTTGACCGCCGACGCGCGGGCTGCCCTTCCGAAGCAAGTACCCTTAAGCGATGCGATTTTTAATGCCAGCCGCGTGGGCTTTTTGATTCGAGCCTTGGAAACGGCCGATTACGCTAAGCTGCGCGTGGCGATGCAAGATCGGCTGCATCAACCCTATCGCATCTCCCTGATTCCTGGCATGAAAGAGGCCTTCCAGGCGGCACGTGATGCCGGAGCTGCCGGTGTGGCGCTCAGCGGCGCTGGCCCCAGTCTGATTGCCTTTGCTGCAGATGGGCATGACGGGATCGCTGCCGCAGCGGCGCTGGCATTTGCCCTGGCGGGGTATAGTTCACGAACCTGGAAACTTGTAGTTGATCATAAAGGCGTGGAAATAAGCAGCCCTGTGCATGCCGGTTAAACCGCATCTACGCTGATTTCAAATCTTGACAAGAACATATGTTCTATGGTACTATGTCGCAATAATCGCGTCGTTGGGTTCGGAGCCAATTCACGAATTCCCCATCGGCTCCAATTGCTGTTCTTTAACATAACTACTGAACTTCTCAACTATCGAAATACCGAACTACTCAACCCTTAACAGTCGTTTCCCGCAGAAAATAACAACTGAAATCAACTAAACAACGTTACCATTACATCAGTTCCCAGTTCCCATTTATAACGATGTCGTTTCTGGGAAAAAAACATAAACGACATCATCGCATCAAACGGCATTGTTTCACAGCTTTCAAAAGACTTGAAGGTGCTAACCAAAGCCGCACGCGTGTCCCCTGACTGCGGCCTTCCTTGTCATCAATATTGACCCACACCCAGCAGATCTTTCGGGGTCGCTAATTATTCAGTATTATGTTAAACTGGACAGGCCTGCGACGGGTCGCAGGAATCTGGTATACTTTATTTGATATTGAAATCTATGGCAGGAGAAGTTCGCATGGCCACAATCCTTGTAATTGATGATGATGAACTCGTTTCGCGCACGTTGCAACGGGCATTGAAGATGTATGAACATCAGGTTATGACCGCCAACAGCGGTATTGAAGGTCTCCAGTTAGCGCGCAGGCACCGGCCTGATCTGTTTATCCTCGATATCATGATGCCCGGTGTCGATGGCTACCAAGTTTGCCGCCAAATTCGGGGCGATCCATTGCTTAAGGATTTACCGGTTCTGTTTCTAACCGCCAAGGCAAAGGACGAAGACAAGATCGAAGGCTTTCGTGCCGGGGCAGATGACTACTTGGTCAAACCATTCAATATGCAGGAGTTAGAATTGCGCGTGAAGGCGATCCTGCGCCGCGTTTCACCACAGACGGAAGCGATTGAAGAAGTTACAGAAGTTATAATTGGCAATGTAACGTTGGACTGCCGCTCATTCAGGGTAACAACCCCTACGGGAATCTCCTTGTTGACGAATGTGCAATTCGATCTGCTTTATCATTTGATGAGCCATGCTGACCAGGTTTTTAACAGCCAGCAGCTTCTTCAGGATGTTTGGGATTATCCGCGCGATACAGGCAGTCCTGAACTTGTGCGCGCTCATATCAAGAACTTACGCGAGAAAATCGAACCGGAACCAAGTATACCGGTTTATATTGTTACGATTCAGGGGCACGGTTACACGTTCTCTTCGGAAAATACATAGACTGATAGACCACAAGGGATTGGGCTGGTGTGTGCGCAGAAATTGTGCAGCACCGCTGGCCTCCATTGTGGTCTTTTTTTTGAGTCTGCAGCTTAATAGCTACCCATGGTTATGACGATCGCCATCAAAGCACCAACATCCACTACTCATATCCTGGTTGTCGACGATGAACCAGAAATCGCTGAGTCTTTGTCCGGCTTTCTGTATAAGAAAGAAGGGTATCTTGTCGATGTCGTCAGTGACGGCCGTGAAGCAATTAGATTCTTGCAAGCCACGGTGGGCAGTGATACGGAAATCGACCTGGTGCTGCTGGACATGCGCATGCCCGTGATGTCTGGTTTAGAGGTACTGGACTGGATTAGAAACCATCCAGACCTACAGTATACAAGAGTGGTTTTGTTAACGGCCGCCGCGGGAAGCCAGGAAAAGGTTGAAGCGTTGTCGGCCGGCGCTGATGATTACATTACAAAACCGTACTATATGCAGGAACTGTTGGCGCGAATCAAGACCATCTTGCGCACGCAGCAGCTTGAAAAACAGCTTCAACAGCAGAGTCAACAGCTGGCAGCGTTGAACAATGTAAGCAAAACGGTGGCCGCTTCCTTAGAAGTAAGCGAGGTGCTGGCGGCCGCGGTAAGTGGTGTGTATGAGATATTGAGAGTGGAGTTATCCTCGGTGCTGATGCTCGACAGCGGCCGTTTGCGCTGCCAGCATATTAGCCATCGCGGCAGCCATTATGATATCGAGGATCATCCTGTGCTGGCCCCAGGACAGGGGGTTATCGGCAAAGCATTTCAAGAGCAAAAGCCGGCATTGCTCAATCATCCCCAATCAGACCCTCGTTTTGACACCACAGCAGACGCACCCTTTAGATTCGAGGTGAGGTGCATGATCGTCACCCCACTGCTCGTTCGCGGGCGTCCCGTGGGTGTACTAACCGCCTACAACAAACATGAAAATCTATTCTCCGACGTCGATCTCGATCTATTCGCCTCGTTAGGAAGCTCCATCAGTGAAGCAATCGAGAACGCCTGGCTCTTCAACCGTATTCGACTGAGACAGCGAGAACTATTAGAAAGTCGCAACACATTACAAGCCTTGATTGATGGAATCCCCCATCCTATATACACCATCAATGATGAATGGTGCCTGGTAGCTATCAACAAGAGCAAGACCGATGATTTATCGGCAACCCAAGATGCTTTGGTAGGACAAGTTTGTTTTCGAGCATTTTACGATCGGGAGGAGCCATGCGACCACTGTCTCGTTTCCGAAACGATGCGCGGAGAACAGGCGCGTAATTGGACGGTGCGCTGGATAGGGGCGGATCATTTACCTCGCGAATGGGAAATAGACGCCTATCCCATTCCCGGCAGCCAGGCCAGTTCGGCGCGGGTTGTGGTCGTTTGGCAGGATCGAACAGACGAGCGACGTTTGGAAAACTCGCTCATGCAGGCCGGGAAATTAGCAGCCATCGGTCAATTGGCAGCCGGTGTGGCCCATGAGATCAACAATCCACTAACCGTCGTAAACGCCAATGCCCAAATGCTAAAGATGGTCATGCCTGAAGAGGATGAGAATTTCGAGGCCGTTGATTTGATCGCCCAGGCTGGCGATCGCGCGACAAAGGTTGTTCGTGGTTTGCTCGACTTCGCCCGACAGGAGCATTATTCGTTTACCCCTGGAGATGTCAACGCCTCAGTAGATGCCGCACTGGATCTGATTCGCTACCAATTGACATCAGCCGGCATCGAAGTGAATCGCCAGTTAATTGAAAGCCCACCGCTGGTTGTGGCCAGTTGGGAACATATGAAAAGTGTCTGGCTTAATCTCATCCTCAATGCGCGAGATGCATTACATGATGAGGTGGGCGAACGACGAATCGAGATTTCGACACGCATGGGCGACGACAATGATCAGATTCAGATCTTGTTTCATGACAATGGTAAAGGGATGTCCGCCGCAGAAACTGCCCATATATTTGAACCGTTTTACACGACAAAAGAACCGGGAAAAGGGACCGGCCTAGGACTGGCTACCTGTCACCGGATCATCGAACAGCATGGAGGGGAGATCAATGTTGTGAGTGTCCCCACTGAAGGCACAACCTTCATCGTACGCCTTCCGGTTGTGCATCGAGCATTGACTTAAATTGTTATGAATTCCACTCAATCAGACGAAGTCATTCTAGGCGATATCCTGCGGCTTGCCTTACCCTTGAAGACCACTGTCGTCGGCGGAGCCAGTGAAGCAAGACGCCCCATTCGATGGGTCACCTTGTTAACTTCGTGGGTCAATCTTAGTGAGCAAGTCAAAGAGAGAGATCTAGTTATTATCCCGCTGCATTTACAGGAGCAGCTCACCGTTGCCGATTTCAGCGCCCGCTTGACAACATTGGCCCAGTTGTCGATTTCAGCAGCGATAGTCTTTCGCAATGTACCATCAAGCGTTGCTAAAAGCGCCGGACAGTCCAATTTACCGCTGATTATTACCCCGCCGGAATCATCGGTGCGTGAAACTCACCGGGCAATTGCGGAACTGTTGGTAGACCGCCAGCAGGCAACCAGCGAGCGAGCGATGCAGCTCTACCGTCGGCTGTCTGAAATGTCCCGCGAAGGGCGCGGCCTGCAGGCAATGACCGATGTAATGTCCAATCTAAGCGGAAAGATCGTTATTGTGCAGGACAAACGACTAGAGATTAGAGCCGAAAGCTGGCCCAGTGATGCAGCAGTAGATAAGGAAAAATTGCGCCATGCGGTCCGCCAACGGGAACAATTGCCGGCCGTGCTGCTCAACAGAAAGGCTGCAGCAAGGGCCAGACAAAGTTTCTGGCAGCAAATATTACCAGTAGAAAATATGGGGCGCCTGATCAGCCCCATCGTTTCCGGCGATCGCGCCAGAGGCTATCTCTCAGTCATTGGTTCTGCCGGCAGTCTTGATCTGTTGGATAGTCTGACCGTAGAACATGGCGCGGCTGCATGCGCCTTGGAGATGGCTAAAGTGAAGGCGGTCAGTGAAGCCAGAAAATCTTTGCGTGGTGATTTTCTGGAAGGTTTGCTGGCGGGCACGCTGCCCGATCAAGAAATTGAGCGCCTGGCGGGAAGGCTTGATCATGACACACGCCAGCCCCACGCTATCCTCGCCCTTTCTTGGATGGGTGAGAATCAGCCCTCATTAAGGCGCTTGGAAACAACTGTCAACTGGTTGATTACCAATCACACCCGCGCCGCCTTAATCCATGATTATGGTGGCCAATATCTATGTGTTTTTCAGTCTCTGAAAGCGCCTGACATTCTCGAGGCAGCGTATGATCTGACACGTCGCCTGACAGAACAGATCGAGGTTGAATTCCCAGATGCAAACCTGATTGGGGGCATGAGCGGCCCTGCACAGACGCTTGCCGATTGGCCTCGAGTTTATCGCGAGGCAGTTCAAGCCAAAGATGTTGGAGAGCGCCTTGGCCTAAGCCGCCAGGTCGTGGAATTCAACAGTCTGGGCGTTTATCAACTGTTGTGTGAATTGGAAGATATCCCCCTGGTTCAAGGTTTTGCCGGCCAGATTATTGGCCCATTGGTAACCTATGATCGGGATCATAGAGGAAGCCTCGTTCAAACGCTTGAGGCATATTTCAACCATCATGGCAATATCAGCCAGACCGCTGAGTCCCTCTTTGTACACCGCAACACATTACTCTACCGCATGGACCGCATCCAAGAACTGACTGAACAGGACCTGAACAATGCTGATATGCGCCTGGCTTTGCATCTATCATTGAAACTGTGGCAGTTGCGAATGCAAGAACTAGAATAGATAAAATCAAAGCAGAATCCATCCGGCAGCAACTGATTTGTATATTTTTAACAAGAACCAACAGCTCGGATTCTAACAAGTTAACCGTAGAAATCTTCTACTGTTCCCGTATATAATTTCCGTAGGCTTGCGCTGTAATGCGCGGTTCAGTGGGAAATAGTGGGAACTAAAAAGGGCGACTTTCAAGTCGCCCTTTTTGGCGTCTAGGGAACAGAATCAGAACTTGATTGTGCACATCTCACAGTTTCTGTGTACAATCATGGTGCAATTTACATGTGGCTTGTGATATCTTGAGCAACTATACTACGAACCACTTAAGAACTTTGAGCATAGTGAGATTGCTTGGATGATTTTTACAAACAAAAGCCTCGTCCTTATTAGCATTATTAGCCTCGTCCTTATTGTAGATAAGGACGTGACGAATGTTGGGTAAGCGAAGAGTGTAGCAGTTAAGTACAGTGACCGAGAAACCGCCCAACAGGGCGGTTTTTTTTGTTTTTAACCTCATTATTTATGGGTTAAGAATTGATACAGACTTATCGCTTTCGTTAATAGTAGGAGAAAAACGGACTTATGAGTGAGATGAAGACTGGAGGACAAATCATTTGGGAAAGTCTGATGCACGAAGGGGTAGACGTTGTGTTTGGCATCACCGGAGGGGCAATCCTGCCCACCTATGATGATCTAAGCAAGTACAATTATCCCATTCATGCCGTCGTGACTACGCACGAACAAGGGGCCGCCCATATGGCTGATGGCTATGCGCGGGCCACCGGCAAGGTGGGCGTTACCATTTGCACATCGGGACCTGGTGCGACCAATCTAATTACTGGATTGGCCACAGCCTATATGGATTCCACGCCTGTGGTGGCCATAACAGGACAGGTTCCTACTAGTCTGCTGGGCCGGGATGGCTTTCAGGAGTCAGATGTATTTGGCATTAGTATGCCAGTGACAAAGCACAATTACTTGATCACCGACATCAAAGATCTGCCGATGGCCCTAAAAGAGGCCTTTTACATCGCCCGAACAGGCCGGCCTGGACCCGTGTTGATCGATATCTGTAAAGATGTCCAACAGGCCAGCATGGAATGGGAGTATCCGACAGAGATCAACCTGCCGGGATATGCTCCCAATCTCAATGCGCCAGACGAAGCCTCCGTAGCACGGGCTGTACGTCTGCTGAATGAAGCGGAAAGACCGCTTATCGTAGCAGGACAAGGCGTATCAATCGCCAACGCCGAAGGTGAGCTTAGACGATTAGCAGAAGTTGCCAACATTCCGGTAGCGACAAGCCTCCTGGGCATCGGAACATTCCCCGCCACGCATCCGCTCTCCGTTAGTTGGGGTGGAATGCATGGTGCCGCGCACACGAATTTTGCAATGCAGGAATGTGATGTCATGATAGCCATTGGCGCTAGGTTGGACGATAGATTGACCGGCGCTTTCGCAACTTTTGCTCCCAAAGCAAAGATCATTCATGTTGATCTCGATCCTGCGGAAATGGGCAAGAATCTGACCATCGACACCCCCGTGGTTGGCGATGCCCTTCTCACCCTGCGCGCAATGCTGCCCATGATCCAAGCCAATGAACACCCAACTTGGTTGGCTCAGATTGATGAATGGAAATCGGAAAGCAGCGAAAGAGATATCCTTGCTCAAGAAATCGACGACCTTGTTGCCCCGCAGGTCATGCGCGAGTTGTGGCACGCGACCAATGAGGGAGACTGCACGGTGGTTTCTGATGTTGGCCAGCACCAAATGTGGGAGGCTCAATATTTCTTGCATACAAAAAAGCGCAGCTTGTTGACCTCGGGCGGCTTGGGCACCATGGGTTACGCGCTGCCTGCAGCAATCGGAGCGCAGATTGGGCGACCGGAAGAAGAAATATGGGTCGTAGCCGGTGATGGTGGTTTTCAAATGACGATGCCTGAACTGTCAACTGTTGTGCAAGAAAGACTACCGATCAAGATAGCGTTGATTAACAATGGTTATCTAGGTATGGTTCGCCAATGGCAAGATATTTTCTACAACAAACGCTATTCTGGCACGCCGCTCTTTAACCCTGATTTTGTCAAAGTGGCTGAGGCGTATGGGATACCAGGACGAGCTATAACAAGCAAGGAAGAGGTTTTTCAAGCGATCAAAGAAGCACAAGCGACCGATGGACCATTTTTACTTGACTTCCAGGTTGATGAGCTCACCAATGTATTCCCAATGGTTGCCGCCGGTGGCAGCAATGTGGATATGATTCGCCGCCCATTGCCCACTACGGAGGTAGACAACTAATGACAACAAAAAACATCAGACGCCACACTATGATCGCCTGGGTGGAAGATAAACCAGGTGTCCTAAACCGAGTTTCCGGGCTGTTTGGCCGGCGTAATTTTAATATTGAAAGTCTAACGGTTGGTCATACTGAGAAGCCAGGGGTCAGCCGCATGACCTTTGTCGTCAGAGGAACGGAAAGGGATACTCAACAAGTGCGTATGCAGCTCTACAAGTTGATCAACGTCCTGGAAGTTCAAGATCTGACTCATGAACCACATGTTGAGTATGAGATGGCGCTGGTCAGAGTGCAGGCGGACAGCCATACGCGCGGCGAGATCATGCAGTTGGTCACGATCTACAGAGCCAATATTGTAGATGTTGATATAGATTCGGTCATCATTCGCATCGTGGCCAAAGAAGACCGGGTGGACGCTCTACTGCGGCTGCTGGAACAGTTTGGCATCGAAGAAATGGTTCGTACCGGACGCGTGGCCATGGTACGCGGCAGCGCAAAAGTAGATAAAAGCGAGATGGTTGCTGTTGGAAACGGACATCCTGTTTGAGAAAATTAGCATTGTGAAAAAGAGGGTTAATGACAACATTAACCCTCCTCATTTTTAAGGGAGAATTATTTTGGCAAATATTTACTACGATCAAGATGCAAATCTTGATCTGCTTCAAGGAAAGAAAATCGCCATTGTTGGATATGGCAGCCAGGGACATGCCCATGCACTTAATTTACAGGACTCCGGCATGGATGTGCGCGTTGGGCTCTATGAAGGCAGCCCATCGTGGGCAAAGGCAGAAGCGGAAGGGCTAACAGTCAAGAAGACCTCCGAAGCATGTGCCGAGTCAGACATCATCATGATCCTGGCCCCAGATACCAAACAAGCGGCTATATATCGTGAATCCGTTGCCCCGCACCTGGCTCCGGGCAAGACCTTGATGTTTGGTCATGGCTTCAATATTCGTTATGGCCAGATCATTCCGCCTACCTTTGTGGACGTGAGCATGATCGCCCCTAAAGCGCCGGGACACCGCGTGCGCGAGGTCTTTGTTGAAGGCGTTGGTGTGCCTGGTCTTTTGGCTGTTCACCAAAATCCCAGTGGGCAGGCCTTTGAGCTGGCTCTGGCTTATGCCAAAGGCATTGGCTGTACGAGAGCGGGAACGCTGGAAACCACCTTTACTGAAGAAACAGAAACAGATCTTTTTGGCGAACAAGCAGTGCTCTGCGGTGGGGTAAGCGCTCTGGTTGAAGCCGGGTTCAATACCTTGGTAGAAGCTGGTTACCAGCCGGAAATTGCCTACTTTGAATGCCTGCATGAGCTAAAACTGATCGTGGATCTTATGTACCAGGGTGGCTTGAGCTATATGCGCTATAGTGTCAGCGACACGGCCGAACATGGCGACTACACCGCCGGTCCGAAGATCGTCACCGACGAGACCAAGCAGGCGATGAAACAGATCTTGGCTGATATCCAATCAGGTGCCTATGCTGAAGGTTGGATCGACGAAAATGCGGAAGGACGTCCATGGTTCAACCAGCGCCGGTCTGATGCGCGCCACACGAAGATCGAGGATGTGGGCAAAGATCTACGCGGCATGATGCCCTGGCTAGATTCCAAGACGGTTGAGTAATTGAATTGGGCAGATTTACTGCGTATTCTGTATCCAAAAACTGGAGAGAAAGATGGACGAAGATAGGGTTAACAATAAAGAGACTGTACTAATTTTTGACACAACTTTGCGTGACGGTGAGCAATCGCCGGGAGCCACGCTTAATGTGGATGAAAAAGTGGAAATAGCCCGCCAGCTTTCTCGACTTGGCGTCGACATTTGCGAGGCCGGTTTTCCAATCGCTTCTCCGGGAGATTTTGAGGCGGTGCGACGCATTGCCGAAGAAGTCGGGCCACTGGTGGAAGGGCGAAAAAGCGGCGAACCGATGGTAATCGCCGGCCTGGCAAGAGCCAACCAAAAGGATATTCAACGCGCTTATGATGCGGTCAAAACTGCACCGCGCCATCGCATTCATACTTTTTTGGCCACCAGCGACATCCATCTGAAACATAAGCTGAGGATGGATCGTGAAGAGTGCATCGACCAGGTCATTGAGAGCGTGTCATTCGCCAGCAGCCTTTGTTCGGATGTCGAATTTTCACCGGAGGATGCGGGCCGCTCCGATCCAGACTTCCTGGTACAAGTACTGGAACAGGCAATCAAGGCTGGGGCAACCACGCTAAACATACCAGACACCGTAGGCTATACCATGCCCGAGGAATTTGGCTGGTTGATGAAATACCTGATCGATAATACTACGGGCGCAGACAAGGTTATCTGGTCCACTCACTGTCACAACGATCTGGGCATGGCCACAGCCAACACATTGGCTGGGGTTAATGCCGGCGCACGCCAGGCTGAAGTCACGATCAATGGCATCGGAGAGAGAGCTGGAAACACCTCGCTAGAAGAAATTGTGATGGCGATCAGCACCCGCCCGCAGAAGTTCGACGTTGAGACCAATATTGACACGACGCAGATCGTGCGCGCCAGCCATATGGTCAGCACCTATACCGGGATCATTGTCCAAGCGAATAAGGCGATCGTGGGCGCGAATGCCTTCGCCCATGAAGCAGGTATTCACCAGGATGGCATGCTCAAGAATGAGCAGACCTACGAGATCATGCGTCCGGAAACGGTAGGGCTAAGTGCCTCACGTCTAGTCTTGGGCAAACATTCGGGCCGGCATGCATTTCGAGTTCGCCTGGAAGAAATGGGATACGACACACTTGATGATGATGAGGTCAATCTGGCCTTCAAACGGTTTAAATCACTGGCAGACAAGAAGAAAATTGTCGCCGATGCAGATATCGAAGCGATCATCGCCGATGAAATCTACCAGCCGGCAGAGATTTGGAAACTGAACCATATCCAGGTTTCCTGCGGCGATCATAGTATTCCCACGGCAACGGTCAGTTTAACCGGCCCAGATGGGAAAAAAAGAAAAGATGCTGCATTGGGAACCGGTCCAGTAGATGCCGTATACGAGTCAATCAACCGCATCATCTGCGTTCCGAATGAGCTAATTGAGTTCAGCATTAATGCCGTAACCGAGGGCATGGATGCCATAGCCGAAGCAACCGTGCGCATCCAACCGCACAATGGCGAACGAGAAATCGAAATAAACTTGCAGACCAACCGGCAATTTGTGCGCACGTTCAGTGGACATGGGGCCAGCACCGATATCGTGGTGGCTAGTGCACGGGCATACCTCAGCGCATTGAACAAAATGCTGGCGGCGCGCGAGGATCAGGCCAGCATGATCGAAACACCGAGTAGAATAGCTGCGACTTCCTAAATGGAAACAGAATCAGGCATGGAATACCAAGATACGGTCTGGCAGGCTAATGAACTAACACAGACCTATCTGTCTGGCGTGCGTGGGGCGATACCCTTGGCCCACGAACAGATCGAAGTGATGCTGCGGTTGGTGCAGGCCGCCCAGCCCCAGGTCACAGGTATTCTGGACCTAGGCTGCGGTGATGGGATTTTGGGCCAGGCGATATTGGACCAAAACCCGCAGGCCACTTGTGTCTTTGCCGATTTCTCCCAGCCTATGCTTTCTGCCGCGCGAGAACGTATGGATGGGTATGACAACGCCCATTTCGTGCAGTTAGATTTTGGCCAAGTGGGATGGGAACAAAATCTTCCGCAATCGGTGACCCAATACGAGGTCATCGTCTCCGGATTTTCCATTCATCACCAGCCTGACGCGCGCAAGAAAGCGGTCTATGCCGAGATATTCGACTTGTTGGTTCCAGGGGGGATATTCTTAAATCTGGAACACGTCGCTTCGCATACGCCCTGGGTAGAGCGTCGCTTTGAAGAATTCTTTATTGATGCACTGTACGCTTACCAGCAGGAGATCGCTTCCGGCAAAACGCGGGAGCAGGTTGACCAAGAATTTTATAGCCGGCCCGATAAGGCGGCCAACATTTTAGCTCCGGTTGGGGCACAGTGTGACTGGCTGCGGGAAATAGGCTTCCAGCATGTAGACTGCTTTCTAAAGGTTTTTGAACTGGCACTCTTTGGAGGCATAAAGGCGATGAAGCCACAACAATCATCGAACATACTAACGGAATTGGAGATTGCATGACTACAGCAAGAACAACGCTAGACAAAATCTGGGAGAGCCACGTCGTGGTACAAGAGCCGGGCAGCCCGGCGGTCTTGTATATCGATCTACATTTGATCCATGAGGTGACATCACCCCAGGCATTCCAAGGGCTACGTGATCGAGGTTTAACGGTTAGACGGCCATCGCAGACCATTGCCACGATGGATCATGGCATACCCACGACGCCACTCGACGTCCCCATTGTGGACCAAATTGCGGCGCGGCAGATGGCCACCCTGGAAAAAAACGCCACAGATTTTGGCATTACGCTCTTTGGAATGCACAGCCCCAATCGCGGCATCGTACACGTCATCGGACCTGAGTTAGGACTAACCCAACCGGGGATGACGATTGTCTGCGGCGACAGCCACACAGCTACGCACGGTGCATTTGGGGCGCTGGCCTTCGGCATCGGCACCAGTGAAGTCGAGCATGTCTTGGCAACGCAGACTTTGTTGCAGAATAAACCCAAGAGCTATGAAGTGCGCGTGGAGGGGCAGCTGCAGCCCGGTATAACGGCCAAAGATATTATTCTGGCCTTGCTGGCTAAGATTGGTGTGGGTGGCGGCACGGGCCACGTATTCGAGTATAGGGGAGCTGCCATCCGCGGACTGGGCATGGAACAACGTATGACCATCTGCAATATGAGCATCGAGGGTGGTGCCCGAGCAGGTCTCGTTGCTCCCGATGATACGACCTTTGAGTATCTTGCCGGTAAGAAACATGCACCCCAAGGGGCGGCATGGAACAGCGCCATCTCACAGTGGCAGCAGTTGGCCACAGATGATGGGGCAGCATTTGACAAGAGCGTCACCCTGGATGCGAACAAGTTGGAGCCCATGATCACATTTGGCACCAATCCCGGCATGGGACTCTCGCTCGCCGAAGCAATTCCTGACCCGGATAAGATCGCCAATCTAAGCGAAAGACGCTCGATGGAAAAGGCGCTTACCTATATGGATCTCCAGCCGGGACGCCCTCTGCTGGGACATGCCGTTGATGTGGTCTTTATCGGCAGCTGTACCAACTCACGTATCTCCGACCTGCGCCAGGCGGCATCCTTGCTGAAGGATCGCAAAGTTAAAGAAGGCGTGCGGCTGATGGTGGTTCCCGGATCACAAATGGTAAAGAAACAGGCGGAAGCAGAAGGATTAGACCGTATCTTCAAGGATGCCGGCGCAGAGTGGCGAGAGTCGGGATGCAGTATGTGCATCGCTATGAATGGTGACCAACTGCAGCCGGGCCAATATGCGGTCAGCACCAGTAACCGTAATTTTGAAGGTAGACAGGGCAAAGGTGGAAGAACCTTTCTAGCCAGCCCTTTGACCGCGGCTGCGTCAGCCGTTACAGGCAGCGTGACTGATGCACGCAGCTTGTTGTAACAGCTCCTAAGGTGAACTATGCAGAAATTTGACACGTTAAACAGCAGAATAGTGGCTATTCCAACGGAGAATATCGACACAGACCAGATTATTCCCGCTAGATTTCTAAAAACGATCAGCAAGACAGGGTTGGGCAAGAATCTGTTTTCTGACTGGCGTTATTTGGATGATGGCAGTCCGCGACCTGATTTCGTACTAAACCAGGCTGACGCACTTGGGGGGCAGATACTTTTGGCTGGCGATAATTTTGGCTGCGGTTCAAGCCGTGAACATGCGCCGTGGGCGCTGATGGACTTCGGGTTCAAGGCGGTTATCAGCACCTCTTTTGCGGACATCTTCAGCAATAATGCCTTGAAAAATGGCTTGCTGCCGGTGGTCGTTGATGAAGACACGCACCGCCAACTGCTAAGCCTAGTTGAAGAAGAACCAGAGACGTCCGTGGCCATCGATCTGGAGCAGCAAACCGTGATGCTGCCCGACGGCCGTGCAGTACCCTTTCCGATCGACGGCTTCAGCAAGTCATGCATGCTCGAAGGAGTCGATCAACTCGGTTATCTACTTAAACAAGAAGATAAAGTCATTACCTATGAACAGACTCACAGCACGCGAGTCAACACAGGTTAATTGAAGCCAGGGTTATTAAGAAGCCTGGCTTCTTACTTTTTGGAGCAATCATGAGCCAACTTTTCCTATATGACACGACTTTACGAGATGGAACACAGCGGGAAGGAATATCGCTTTCCCTAGATGACAAACTGAAAATTGCGCGCAAGTTAGATGAATTTGGCGTGCATTATATTGAAGGCGGATGGCCAGGATCCAATCCCAAAGATGTGGAGTTCTTCCAACGCGCACCTTCTTTAGGCTTAAAAACTGCCAAGGTGACTGCTTTCGGCAGCACACGCCGCAAAAACACGCGCCCCGAGAATGATGCCAATATTAAAGCACTGCTTGACGCCAACACGCCGGTATTGACCATCGTGGGAAAAAGTTGGGATTTACATGTCATCGATGTCCTAGAAACGACCATGGAAGAAAATCTGGAGATGATCGGCGACAGCGTTGCCTACTGTAAAGCGCAGGACAAGGAGATCATCTATGATGCCGAGCATTTCTTCGACGGCTACAAAGCCAACCCAGAATACGCCCTGGCAACCGTGCAGGCGGCAGCCATAAATGGCGCCGACAGCGTCGTCCTTTGCGACACCAATGGGGGCGCTCTGCCGTGGGAAGTGAGTGGCATCGTAACTGAGGTTGCACTGCGTTTAGGCGATACAGCCATCGGCATTCATACACATGATGATGGGGGCTGCGGCGTGGCCAACACATTGGCGGCTGTGCGCGCGGGAGCAACTCAGATTCAGGGAACTATTAATGGCTATGGCGAACGCGTAGCCAACGCCAATCTTTGCACCCTAATCCCTGATTTACAGCTAAAGATGGACTACACTTGCGTCCCAGATGAGAATCTCAAGGAGCTGACTGAGCTATCACGCTACGTCGCCGAAGTGGCTAATTTGACCCATGATGAACATTATCCCTTTGTGGGGGCGAGCGCCTTCGCCCATAAGGGTGGCATCCATGTAGCGGCTATGCTTAAGAACCAGGAAAGCTACCAACATATCAATCCAGAGCTCATTGGCAATGAACAACGCAGCGTTGTCTCAGAACTGTCCGGACGGGGTAACATCATCGACAAAGCTCGGCAGTTTGATTTGGAGGTCGAAAGTCTAGATGTGCGCTCAGTCTTGGAGAGAATTAAAGAACTGGAGGCGCAGGGATTCACTTTTGAAGGGGCAGAGGCGTCCGTGGAACTTATGCTTCGCCGTACGCACCCAGCTTATGTGCCCCCATTCGAGATGCTGGATTTCAAGGTTATGACTTTGCAGCGACGTGGTCGTGGGCTGACCGCCGAGGCCACGGTCAAGGTTCGCGTAGGGCCCAAGATTATGCATACAGTTGCCGAAGGCAACGGTCCGGTCAATGCATTGGATGCCGCTTTGCGGAAAGCACTGATTGATGTTTATCCACAGTTAAGCAGCGTCAGCCTAGCCGATTACAAAGTCAGAATTTTGGATAGCGAAAACGCTACGGCAGCAACCACGCGGGTCCTAATCGATACCAAGAGCGGAACCCGCAGATGGAGCACAGTAGGCGCCAGCTCCAATATTATCGAAGCAAGCTGGCAAGCATTAACAGACAGCATGGAATTCGCCCTGCTCAATTGAACGAACAGATCCCTTTCTCGGGCAGCGCCAGTTCCGCTCCTCGTCCTTCATCAGGATGGTACAAGGGACTGGCTGCGCCCGTAATGATCCTCATTTTCGCCTTGATCGGGCAATGGCAGTTCACGCAGTCCAATCCCAATTATCTTGCCGGAACGATCTCTTTTGGGATCGGCCTGATTTTGCTGCTATCAATTTCGCACGGCTGGTCGCCAGCCGCACTCGTACCTCTGCCTGATTCGCCCATATTTCAACATCTAGAGCCCATAACAAAGCGTGGTGAAATTCGACTATTTTTGATAGTGAGTGTGGTTATCCTATCTGGCTTCGCTTTCGCAGGTTTCGCCGGGAACTCATTAATGGGCGGTCTATGGCCCTGGTTGGGCGCCATCTTACTATTCCTGGCGGCCTTTGCCGAAGAGCCCAATTTTGAACAAGAGAGTGCAAGAAAGAACCTCCACAATTGGTGGCGGCATACAGACAAAAGAGTACTGGTAATTCTCTCAGTGATCATGCTTCTGGCCATTTTTTTCCGCATCTATCTCCTGCAGGATATTCCGGCAGAGATGACAAGCGATCATGCTGAAAAACTGCTCGACGTACAAGATATCCTGGACGGACAACGGCCGATATTCTTCCCCCGCAACACAGGGCGAGAAGCCGTTCAATTTTATCTAACCGCCTTTTTGGTACGATTC
Source organism: uncultured Chloroflexia bacterium (assembly GCA_963807975.1). Taxonomy (GTDB): domain Bacteria; phylum Chloroflexota; class Anaerolineae; order Promineifilales; family Promineifilaceae; genus JAACFF01. The sequence continues at coordinate 1,890,428 of CAWEDV010000001.1, forward strand.
ACGCCATTGGGAATGAACCATCTGGCGCTGAAAGTGGGAACAGCCATCATTGGAATTATGGCCCTTCCTTTTGCCTATCTGATCGGCAGGGAGTTTTACGGAAACCTCGCTGGTTTGATAACCGCTTTCTTAATGGCAGTCTCTCATTGGCATGTGGCTATCACCCGCGTGGGTTTACGATTTCCGTTTACGGCCGCCTTCGCCACGCCGGCTTTATATTTCCTGTTTCGCGCCTTTAAGGCCAACCGGCGCAATGATTGGTTGGCGGCTGCCGGTTTTCTGGGTATCGGGCTGCACACCTATACCGCGATGCGCATCGTGCCTTTGCTTTTCATCATGCTTATCGGTCTGAGATTGACCATGGATGGTTGGAATAGATGGCGCAAGCGGCCGCTGCCTTCATTCAACTCCTGGAGCTCCGGCTTTGTGCGCAACGGCTTGATCGGCGGTTTCTTCACTATTTTGCTATTTCTACCCTTGGCAAGGGTAATCATCGATGATCCGGAAGCTTTTTGGCTGCGCATGGCCAGCCGCACCCAGGCAGTAAACCAACCCTCTGTCCTTCAACAGTTAGGCGTGCTGCTGGGAAATACAAAGAATGCGCTGCTCATGTTCAATATCAAAGGAGATGTCGTCATCGTTAACACCATTCCCGGTTCGCCTGTCTTAGGGTTGGTCACGGCGGCTTTATTTATTTTAGGTGTTTTCTATCTTCTTTGGCGACTGTTGCCACATCGCGACCGGCGATCGCTATTTATTTTGGTTACCCTTTTCACCTTCTTGGTGCCGTCAATCTTGAGCCTGGCCTACCCTCAGGAAAACCCCAGCGTTGTACGTACGGGCGGAGCAATTCCCTGGGTTATGCTCGTGGCCGCACTGCCTTTGACAATTATTGTCATGCGCCTGCAGAGTTTACCAACCTATGTTGGAAAAGCAGCAGCGGTGGTAGTTTTCGCTGTATTGGCGGTTGGCGTCGTCCGTTATAATTACGATTGGTATTTCAAACGATACAATGCCCTTATTCGCCATTCCTTGTGGAACAGCAGTGAAATGGGTGCAGTGATGAGGGATTTTGTGCAAACCGGGGGTGATCCGGCAAATGTAACTCATGTCCCTTTTCCACACTGGGTCGATACCAGAAATATTGGGATAAACGCAGGCTATGTGCGCTGGGATAATGTGGCAACCGACCAAACATGGCAAGGGGGACAGACCCATTCAACAAAGCCCAAGCTCTTTCTCGTGTTTCCCGATGACACCAAGAGTTTGAAGCGCTTGCAAACCCTTTATCCACGGGGAGAAACGGAGGTGTTCGACTCGGAACGAGAGGGGAAAGATTTTATAATATATCGGGTTTCTGAATGAAGAACAGACTGACAAATGGAGGATAAGCATTGAAAGCAACAATTACTTTGTTACCAGGTGATGGGATTGGACCGGAGGTAGTATCTGAAGCCAGGAAAGTATTCGCTGGAATCGCCGGCAAATATGGACACCAGTTTAGCTATCGAGAAGCTATCATTGGAGGTATCGCCATCGACCAGCAAGGCACCGCTCTGCCCGAAGAGAGCTTAGGCGCTTGTCTAGAGAGTAACGCCGTACTTCTCGGTGCTGTGGGCGGGCCGAAATGGAGCGATCCGACGGCAGCGGTAAGGCCAGAGCAAGGGCTGCTGCGCCTAAGAAAAGAACTGAATGTTTTCGCCAATCTGCGCCCTGTCAAGGTCTTTGATGCCTTGGCTGCCGCCAGCCCCTTGCGTCCAGATAAAGTAAAGGGTGTGGACATTATGTTCGTTCGTGAACTTACGGGTGGCATCTATTTCGGCACGCCGCAAGGACGCGAAGAAACAGCAGAAGGACGTAGCGGTCATGATACGATGCGCTATAACGAATTGGAAATCCGGCGCGTGCTGAAGGTGGCATTTGAGTTAGCGCGTGGGCGACGGAGTAAAGTGACATCCGTAGATAAGGCGAATGTCCTGGCTTCAATGCGCGTCTGGCGCGAGATCGCTCACGAAGTCGCCGCGGAATATCCAGATGTAGAATATGAAGATGTCCTGGTCGATGCCTGTGCGATGTATTTGATCAACAACCCCGCCGATTTCGACGTGATCGTTACCGGTAATATGTTCGGTGATATCCTCTCAGATGAAGCCTCGATGATCACGGGTTCGTTGGGCATGCTGCCCTCGGCTGCTTTGGGAACGCCGGGCAGCACAGGTCTATTTGAACCGATACATGGCTCTGCACCTGATATCGCCGGCCAGGGTATCGCCAATCCACTGGCAACGATATTAAGCGGAGCGATGATGCTGCGTTGGGGGCTTGGGCTGCGTGATGAAGCTGATGCCATCGAGAAAGCTGTTTCCCAGGTGCTGAATGATGGCTATCGCACGGCCGATTTGGCCAGTCGAGGCGAAGAATCTGTGGGAACGGAAGAGATGGGCAACCTTGTCCTCGCCGCATTAAGTTAACCGGCAAGTTCTATCTTCTATTCTAGACAAAGAAGACAGCGGCTGTGCAATTTGAGCAGTGCCGCGACTGAGATTGAAACAATTATGGGACAAGAAAAGATCATCATCATTGGTGGGGGAATCGTTGGCTTAGCAACAGCCTACAACCTGTCGCGCCAACAGCCAGATTGCCATATTACAATCCTGGAAAAAGAGAATGAGCTCTCCTTTCACCAGTCTGGGCGAAATTCGGGCGTTCTGCACTCCGGTATATACTACACGCCAGGATCACTGAAGGCGCGAAACTGCCGGGCAGGGAAAGTGCTGATGGAAAGCTTCTGCCGTGAGCATGAGATTCCATTCAAGTTGTGTGGCAAAGTCATCGTGGCTACGAACGACGAGGAACGGCCAATCTTGCACGACATCTTTGAGCGCGGCCAGGCCAATGGCGTCGATTGCGAACTGGTTGGTCGGACTAGGCTGCAGGAAATCGAGCCGCATACGGCAGGTATTGAGGCGATCTACATTCCGGAATCAGGCATCGTGGATTATAAGCGTGTATGCCTACGATTGGGGGAAACTTTGGAAGAGGAAGGGCATCAGATCGTGACTGGTGCCAAGGTCACGGCCGTAGAGGAGCAACGAGGCGAAGTCACAGCCAAAACGACAATAGGGGACTACAGCGGCGATTATCTAGTCAACTGCGCCGGTTTGCATTCGGACCGAGTGACAAAAATGACGGGTATGGATTCGCCAGCCAAGATCATCCCTTTCCGGGGTGAGTATTTTGAGCTAAAACCAGAGGCGGAATATTTATGCAGCAGTTTGATATACCCGGTGCCCGATCCAAAATTCCCATTTCTTGGCGTTCATTTCACACTGATGATCTCAGGTCGGGTAGAGTGCGGTCCCAATGCCGTGCTTGCTTTCGCACGTGAAGGATACTATCTCACGGATTTCAATTCGAGCGATTTGTGGGAAACAATGAGTTATCCGGGCTTCCAGAAACTGGCGGGCAAGTATTGGCGTACAGGTCTGGGTGAAATGTGGCGCTCAGCCAGTAAGAAAGCTTTTGCTAAGGCCTTGCAAAACCTGGTGCCGGCGATCAGCGAAGAACATCTGGTCAAAGCACCCGCAGGCATTCGCGCCCAGGCGATACAACCCGATGGTTCTATGATGGATGATTTCGCTTTCCAAGAAAGCGAGCGTATCGTCAACGTGGTTAATGCACCTTCACCCGCGGCAACCTCGTCGTTGGCTATCGGGCAGACCATTGTCGAGAAATTGGCGCCGAGATTGGCCTAAACAAAGTCACGACGAGATTCATTCTAATTCGCAGGCAGTGACGGGCAAAAGCAATACTAGATAAGGAAGCACAGAGAATAATTCGGAGAACCATGGAGAGTGGCTACCGATTGGAGGATAAATGAGCAAGCAACTCAATAAATATAGTTCGCGCATCACCCAGCCCAAATCGCAAGGGGCTTCACAGGCGATGCTTTATGGCACTGGGCTCACAGAAGAAGATATGCAAAAGGCACAAGTGGGCATAGCCAGCATGTGGTATGAAGGCAATACCTGCAATATGCATTTGAATGATCTGGCAGCCTGGGTCAAGGAAGGGGTTGGGGCTGCAGGATTAGTGGGGATGCGTTTCAATACCATCGGCGTCAGCGATGGGATTTCAATGGGCACCGAGGGCATGAGTTTCTCACTGCAATCGCGGGAAATCATCGCCGATTCAATCGAGACGGCGATGAGCGCCCACTGGTATGATGCCAATATCTCCATCCCTGGCTGCGACAAGAATATGCCGGGCTGTATCATGGCCATGGGCCGTCTCAACCGGCCTTCGCTCATGATTTATGGAGGTACGATTCGTGCCGGCTGTACAACCGAACACCCAAAGCTGGACATTGTGTCCGCCTTCCAGAGTTATGGTGAATATCTGGCGGGTAGGTTGGATGAGGAGCAGCGCCAGGAAATCGTGCGCCACAGCTGCCCCGGCGCTGGTGCTTGCGGCGGGATGTATACGGCCAACACGATGGCTAGCGCCATTGAAGCATTGGGCATGAGCCTGCCTTACAGCTCCTCGAATCCCGCCGTATCAGAAGAAAAACGGGCAGAATGTCAGCTTGCGGGCAAAGCGATCCAGATCTTGCTGGAGCACGACATCAAACCCCGGGATATCATGACCCGCCAGGCTTTTGAAAACGCCATGACGGTGATCATGGCCCTAGGCGGATCAACGAATGCGGTTTTACATTTGTTGGCCATGGCCCGTGCCGTGGACGTGGAACTGAATATTGATGATTTTCAAGCGGTGAGCGACCGTGTTCCACTGCTGGCTGACTTGAAGCCCAGCGGACATTTTGTTATGGAAGATGTTCACGCTGTCGGTGGCATCCCGGCGGTTATGAAACTACTGCTCGAAGCAGGAATGATAGACGGAAGCTGTTTGACAGTTACAGGAAAGGTAATAGCCGAAAACCTAGCTGATTTGCCTGGTCTCGCCGAGGGGCAGAAGATTATTCGAACGCTCGACAACCCGATCAATCCTAATGGTCACATTCGGATCTTGCGCGGTAATTTGGCGCCAGAAGGGGCCGTGGCCAAGATTACAGGCAAAGAAGGAGAGACCTTCACAGGCCGGGCCAACGTATTTGATTCCGAGGAAGAGATGTTGGCTGCCTTAGAACAAAATGAGATCTTGAAGGGGGATGTAATTATCATTCGCTTCGAGGGGCCCAAAGGGGGCCCTGGTATGCCAGAAATGTTGACACCCACCAGCGCGATCGTGGGCGCAGGGTTAGGCAAAGATGTGGCTTTAATGACAGACGGCCGTTTCTCCGGCGGCTCGCATGGTTTTATTGTGGGCCATATCACGCCAGAAGCGCAAAACGGCGGCCCAATCGCGCTGGTTCAGCAAGGAGACACGATTACGATCGATGCCTCGCAGCATGCTATAAACGTGCATCTGAGCGATGACGAGCTGGCAGCGCGGCGGGCAGCCTGGGCTGCGCCGGCTTACAAGGCGACGCGAGGAACCTTGTTTAAGTACATCAAGAATGTTAAGTCAGCCTCTGTAGGATGCGTGACGGACGAATAAAAGGGCTGATTCAAAATAATATTAGCTTGGCTAGCGGAAACCCCGACGACCTCCGCCACCGCTGCGACGTGAACTACGACTGCGCGAACGACTGCGCGAACGACTGCGTGAACTGCTGCCCCCACCCCCGCCACGAAAACCGCCTCCTGAAGAACGGGATGGTCGTGGCGGGCGCAGCGTTTGCGATTTGCGCATAATATCACCCACCACTTGGTCCACCGGTGTACCCGGTTCCCACTCCAGAGCACTACTGCTGCCAAAAGCCGATATATTCACTTTTACTGGTTCGCTGCCTTCGCCTACGACCGTATTGAGAACACCCGTAATACTGCGGCTGGCCGACGAAACGGAGCCAGTCAAATCATCAGACATGAGCTGCAGAGATGGCCGGTCGTCCCTACCAACCGTGGATGAGGCCACGCCGGGTGAGGGCTGAGAAGTTGAAGTTTTTCCCGTCCAGGATCCGCGCCGGTACCAGGGGCGTACATACCAGGGTCGACCTGTAAGCGGGCGTCCTTCCCAAGTGGTTCCGTCTTTTAGTACGAAGCGACCTATCCACGCAGGGGCAACACCACCCATGGCTTTCACCTGCTCCAGCAATTGTTGATCGACATCGAGAGCAACCACGTAATCGAAGTAGCGGTCCAGTATGGCCTGGGCTTCGGCAAGATCTCCGACCCGCTGAATGTTTTGCAAGTAAGTTTTGAATCCCAACCACTGCTGCGCTTCTGCCTTAGCCGACGCAGACAACGATTTTGAGCGCTGGCGGTTGATGATCCACCAGGCCAGTGAAAGAAAGAGGATGATGACCATGACTACAATGACCGGTGCGGCGGGAAATCGGGTGATGAACAGCCGGTCCCATGCCGGACCAACGACGACGAGAAAGCCAAAGAGAAGAAACAAGCCTATCATGAAAACCCGTCTGGGCAACTTACGCGAACTGTCAAAACCTCCCTTTTCATGATAGAGAATCGCCATGTCCTGCCCCATTTTGGCATAGAGTTTGGGCAGAAGTTTGTTCAGGGGTTGTAAAAGAGTATCCAAGGGCACGATCTCTCCTTGTGGCAAGAATCCAACGAGCGCCGTATAGAGAAAGGCAATGTGCGACTCGATCTGAATTCTCTCGCCGGCCGCGGTCTTGATAATGAAACCGGCACGAAGCTCTTCCTTATCTGAAACCCGCGCTAATTGCAAATCGGGATCGATATCGATGCGAATCAAACCCAAGGTTGCCAGGTGCAGCAGAGATGCCAATGCTCCTTTCGCAGTCACTTTTTCATCAATGAGATAGGCAACGAGGCCAGGGGCCAGATTGGAGGGAGGTGTCGTGCGGTAATTGCCACGGATCTCGCGCCATTTTCGGCTGCCTTTTAAATACCAGGCTGCCAGCCCACCAAGAACGGCGAGAACTACGACCATAAAACCGCCCGACCCCATGATCACCTTTTCCTGGGCCGCTCTTTGGCGGTATGCTTCAGCCTCGGTAGCAACGGCTTCAAACTCGTCCTGCCAGGCGGGCTTTTCGGATGTCGTCGTTCCAGGTGGCAGAGTCACCTGGATGGACCAATCGGTCGCTGGTTCATCCAGCATCAGCAGAATGCGGCCATCCTCAGTCTGATGCGTCCCAGCCCCTTCAATGACCACATCCTCCAGACCAAGCCGGTGAGGAAGTGTCAGGTGGACCGTCGTTTGCTCCGCTGGCACATCGTAGCCAGGCAGAATAGTCCAATGCAATTTCTGGTCATCTTCGTTGATGCTAACTGTCCCGATGGCCTGATATTCTAGATCAAAAGCAGCCTCCTCCCCTTTGACCAGCGGTGGGAATCGCCAGGTGACCTCGCCACCGCCGGTGGCATAATCACTAATAGCTATTTCGTCGTTCGTCTTGTCGTAATAGACCCAAGATGAGTAGCGAGGCTCGAGATTGAGGTTGAAGCAATCTTCACACTGCAAAAAACCTACTTCGTCCCAGTGGGAATAGTAAACGTCCCCTTCATGGACAAATAATTTATCCAGCCCCTCAAGAAAGAGCCAGGTGAAGCGCCGGAAACCCTCATACATGGTGCCTTCTAGTACGCGAACTTGTTGCTGCTCGACAACATGAAGCACACCAGCTTCATTCAATTCCAGGTCAACGTCAACAGCAAGGATGCGGTAGACCAGTTTTGCCTCGTCTTCGGCCAACTGCCATGACTGAGGGATCGCTGACACAAGCCCGTGAGGCAATTCGACGAGTATTTGGAAGGGGTTTCCATCAGGCAGAGGTTCAGTGAGGTCAAACACGATCTGCCGGCCTTCCTCAAGGGGCTGCACATCGGCCGTGAAAGCAACTCCAAAAGCTTCAAACCTTAAATCGTCCTTTTCAAGGTAGAAGGGCAAATTTACCGTGACCCGGCTCACGGGAACTGACAAACCGCTGCGATCGGCGGCAACAGCGCGCCACTCCAGCAAGTCTGCCTCGGGATAGATCCACATACCACCGTGCACCAGGTATTCGACGACAAAGGTTAATTCATCACCCGGTTTGGTCGGCTCATACTCCCAATCCACAAATTGTGTATCGCCCTCTTGTTCCATGGAGAATGTATCGGGTCCAGAGCCATCACGTTCAAAGGGGTTTAGATGATCGAGGTCCGGACCGCCAAAGACAGACACATCCGTAACCGTCGTTAAATATTTCAGGGGAATCTCCGCAAATCCTTCTCTGAATTCGCCATCGTAGCGCACTTGCTGTATCTCGCGAACTAAGAAATCACCGTTTTCGCTCAAGGTGATGTCGACGTCGTAGCGGAGATATTCAACCTCCGGAGCGTCCTGAGCATGAATGGGCGCGGCGATCAGAACTAATAGGTAGCAAATGAAAATGGATTTGAGGAGGCGAATGCTTCCCATTTTTGACCTCTATCAAGCCCGCTGGCCTATCATAAATTACGGAGTCCCAAAAAGGATCTGCGCTAACCCTTCTGCGATGATCCTCGGTGGCATTTGAATGCCATTGCTCAAGACAATTATGGCTGCATCATCCTCAGGGAAACGGGTCATAAAACTGGCGAAGCCAAAGATTCCGCCGCCATGAGCGATCGAGGTACGCCCCACGGTCGTGCCAATATCCCATCCATAACTGTAGTCCGCTCCCTGGCGCGTATCAACATGTGGAGTAAAGAATGCTTCTCGGGAAGCTGAACTGAGAACTTGATCACCGTAGAGAGCACGATCCCAACGATACATATCTTCTACGGTGCTGTACAATGCACCCGCACCTGTGGGCCATGACGAATCAGTCAAGATCGCGGGACGTGGACCGCCAGGGGTTAAAAGGTAGCCGACCGCCGGATTTGGCAAATCGGGGGACAAATAATCATAACCGGTGTGCAACATATTCAAGGGTGTGAAGAATTGATCCTGCAGATAATCGTCATAGGATTGTCCGGATACCAGTTCAATGATCTTGGTTAACAGCACGTAGCCAGAACTGCTGTACTCGTACTGCTGTCCCGGGGGAAATTGAAGTGGCTGGCTAGAAAAGGTGGCGATCAGGTCATCCAAAGGGATGGGTGACTGCACAACATCGGGCAGGTCAGGCCGGCGCTCATAGTTTGGTATACCAGCAGTGTGAGTCAGCAGTTGGTGGATAGTAATTTCATTTCCAAAGGGATAATCTGGAAGATACGTGGCCAGTTGGTCTTGAACGCTTAGCCGCCCCTGCTCCTGCAGTTTAAGAATGGCTGCGGCGGTAAACTGTTTGGTTAACGAGCCAATTCGAAACTGCGTATGGGGCAAATTAGGAGTGCCGGCCTGAACATTAGCCTGGCCAAAACCTTCGTTAACCAAGATCTCTCCACCTTGAGCGACCAAAACGGTCCCGGTGAAATTCCCGTCGACCAGGAAGTTGTTGAGATAATCCACCATTTGTTGGGTGCGGGGATCACTGCCTGACGGTTCCATACTCAGCGGCACACTTTCCCCCAGGGCTGCAGGTGTTGGCGGCACGAGGGATGGTTCAGGAGATGGGGCAGTCGACGGCCCTACTGGATCAGCGGTCGGGGTTGCGGCCTGCTGTGGCTGCTCAGGAACCACCGTCGGGACCGGTGAGAGATCGCTGCAAGCTGCGGATAATAGAACAAGGAAAGGAAGGAACAGCAGACGAAAAGTCCGGGACCGGAATAGATCGCTGCGGCAGCAGGAACGAAGCTTCATGTTGTTGCTTATCATTCAAGTTTCCTTTGTATCCGGGCTAATCTGTGTTCCAAATGAGGCCGGTCAAGGGCCGCTCTGGTGGGTGACCAACTACGCACCAGGGTCAAGGCCTTCTCGGTCCACATTTTTGCTTGGGATAGGTCGCGCTCTTGCCATTCGTAATACATGGCCAATTCGATATGGGCCTCTATTTCATCCAGACTGGTTGCCGCCCACTGCTGCCAGACGGGGACCGCTTCGTCACTGCGATCACTGCGTTTCAATAACAGGCCCAACTGTTTGAGGGCTTGATGATACTGCTCTAATGGCAGGTCACCAGCAGCAGCCAAGCGAAAACTGTTCTCTGCGGTATCTGCCATGCCCAAAGCAGCCTGCCATCTACCCAGGCTAAACAGATCCAGAGGATGATCCTGCGCGGTAGCATGTGCAAACTGGCGCATTATCTCGGCGGTTAGGGTAACCATGGAGAGCATATCTAATTGATTATGGTAGAAGACTCGGCCGATTTCGCGGGCATTCCCGCTGCGCAAATAGTCATTGTAAACAGTAGGAATCAACCATCCAGGGATATCTTCCTCAGTGCGTCTTACGCCAAGAAGTTCTTTCTCAAGGTTACCCAGGGCGACTGATCCGAAACGACTGCGCCAGAGACGGCGTGAGGGTGGCAAGAGATCGACATGCGGCATTTCTTGCAGACGAGAGGGCAGACGATTCATCAAGTAACGGGTGTTGAGCAGAGGGACATCAAAGGTACGGCCGTTAAACGATATTATGCCTGCTTTCTGATCCAACAAGTCATCCAATAGAAGCAGCATAGCGGTTTCATCAGCGTGATCGCGCAGGAAGTATTGGCGAACAACCAAAGCATCGGCGGTAGGACCCTGTTCAATGAATGCGACTCCGACCATAAAAGCAATCGTTCCGGCACCGCCAAATCCAGTCGTTTCCGTATCGATAAACAGGAAATCGCGAAATGAAAGGAGGGAGAGTCGATCATCTTTGCTAATCAAAGCCGCCGGTGCTGTGGGGTACTCCAACAAGGAGTGTAACGGAAGCAATCCATGTTGATGTGCCAGAGAATAAACACGATCGACAATAAAACATGCACCTACACTGGTTTCCTGAAGCCGTCCCCCTGGAAAAAGTCCCGCCAGCGAGCTTCCATCTTGTATTTCGCCGAACTGCTCTGTTCTCCGCGAGGCGGGACTTTGTGCAGTGGGACGATTATTCTTTTTCAAATCACGCGCCCCACGGCTGACGCCCAGACGGCGAAGACGATTCCGCAAATCCTTATCCATAAGAATGATTTTAAGAGTTGCCCTCCCAAGAGACAAGCGATATTTACGTTTTCCCTGTTCCGCATTACAATTAAGACGATATGAGCATTGACAATCCCTTTTTCCATCGTGGTGCCATCCGCCGGGCTAGTTTTTTCCACGGACGGCATAATGAAGTCGAACAGATTCTTGGCTTACTGCGCAACGGTCAAAGTGTTTCGCTCATTGGCCCCAGGCGTATCGGCAAGAGTTCAATACTTTTGCACCTTTGCCGCCCCTCAACACGTGAACTATATGGTCTGCAGCCACATGCCGCCTTATTCGTTATGTTGGACTGCCAGGAGCTTGGCGGTTCGCCTCCTGAAGAAGTATATGAAACACTGCTAATGGGACTGGTAGACGCAGCAAGCGATGCAGGATTGGTCTTGGAGCCAGCACAACAGCCCGGGACATATCGAGCGCTCGACAGGGCTTTGCACCAAATCAGCAGAAAAGACGTACCAGTAGTCGTTCTACTGGATGAATTCGAGCTACTGGCCGCCAACGAACATCTCACGCCCTATTTCTTCGCCCGGCTAAGGGGCTTGACGACCAAATATGGTCTAGCCTACCTGACTACCAGCCAACGTCCCTTGTTCGCTATCACCGCTGAAGAAGAGATTCTCAGTTCGCCATTCTTCAATATTTTTGTGACTTTGCCTTTGGGTCTATTTGCACAGGAAGAAGCGGTGACGCTTTTCAGCAGTCGACTGGAACCTTCCAGCATATCTTTTTCGCCAGAATTGATCGAACATCTATTGGAGTTGGTTGGACCACATCCATTCTTCTTGCATATTGCTGGTTATCATTCCTTTCAAGCGGCTACGCAGCATGGATTAACAACAGAGGACGATTTTTCAGCGGTAGATGAACCAATCGAGGTAGAGGCTGAATCGCATTTGGGTTACCTCTGGCAAAACTTAAGCGTTGAAGAACAGATAGCCCTTGCTCTGATTGATGGTCCCATTGACATTATGCGCCAGCTGGAACAACAGTGTTTGATTGAGGGGAACAACGGCCGTTTTGGATACACAGGTGATATGCTCCATCGCTATATTCGCCGCCAAGAAGTTGAAGGGTTAATTCAGGCTGGACCGTTTGTGATTGACCTACGAAGACACCAGGTCTGGGCAAACGGACAGCTGATCAATTTGACCATTTCCCAATTCAGCATTTTCGTCTGTCTGGCGGACCAAGCAGGCCAGGTAGTGCATGGCAATACGCTGGAGGAGGCAGTATGGGGTGAAGTTCTGATTGACGACCCCGACCGGTTAAAAACACTCATCAAGCGTCTGCGCCGGGCCATCATCCCTTATGATAATTGGATCGTGAGCGAGCGCGGCGTCGGCTATGTGCTGCGCGAACCTATATAGCGCTGTGAATCCACAATCCACCTTTTTTCGATCGTGGAACTGTTAGAAGATTCATGTTCGTGCACCTTATCAGCAGACTTTCGCTCAAATCCCCCAATTTTTCTCGCCTCTTCCTGCTTGTTACACTTTTATCATGGGTATCGCTTAGCGACCTGCCCAGACTAGCGGCTCAAACCCAACCAGACATTCCAAGTTATTGGCAATATGCGGCATCCGGCAGGCTTCTCCATGTTGAGCCTGCAGACCTGGATGGTAATGGCGTGGACGAGTTCATCATTGCCGATGAAAACGGCCGGGTTGATCTGATCAACGCTGCGGGCAAACAGTTGTGGACCTTCAACGCTCCGGGGCCGGTTCAAGCGATCGGCCCAATCGCTATTCAAGGCACAGATGCTGCCGAAATGGGGATCTTAATTGGCGTTTCAGATGAGATGATTCTTCTATCATCAAATGGGGAAGAAATTTGGAGAACAACCGTCGCACCCAATATCACTGGCCAATCCTCTTTCAGCGGAGGAGCACAGGAAACAGCAGGAGAGTGGTTTGTTGGGGAGGAGCTTATTCCAGTGGCCATTGCTCCTTTTGATCAAACTGGGGACGGGCAAGACGAGATTTTGGTCCTGCTGCAGTCGGGGTATCTATTGATCTTCGATCAGGCCGGCAATCTTATTTGGCAGCACACAGATTATGCTACTAACCCACCGGATATTGAGCCGAAACTGCACCTTTTTGATTTCGATCAGGATGGGCAAGACGAAATCCTATTTTCTGTTTTCAACCCGCGTCGATTCGGCCAATTGATTCTGATTGATGAGGGGAAAGTACAGTGGGAAATCCCACTGTCCGGCCGTATTACCGATCTCACAGACATTGTTTTCAATGAAGACAGCCAGCCACTGGTGGCAGTGAGCACAAGCTTAGGACAAGTACATCTGTACGATTACCTGCGCCAACAACAGTGGTTCAGAACACTTAACCGGCCAGCGACCAAGCTCGCATCCCTGCCCCTGCCGGAAGGGAATGCAATAGCCGTTGGGTCCAACGTGGGTTCAATAATTGCCTTTGACCAGGACGGCCGGCGATTATGGGAAAGCAGACTTACAGAAAACGCTGATCGCGAGGTCCTGGCTCTATCCGCCAGTACCACAGTGCCGGCTGCGAACCAGCCGGTCTTGGCCGTCACGTTAGCAGTGGAAGGTGGAATAAGCAATGCGGCCGACGTGATCTTGCTGGGCGCCAATGGGCAAACGCTTTCTAGAATTCCGGATGTCGATTCTCTCGGGTTAACTCGCTTCAACGACAGCAACCATGATAACAATAACGAGCTGATAATTGGTCATTTCGCCACAATGGAGCTTTTGGGAATTGGTGCTGGCGACAGCGAAAATGTACGGGAATGGGAATATACGTTGGACGCTGCTCCCTCTGCCGCTTTGGCTGTCGATCTTGATGGAGTTAACGAGGAAGAGTTAATTATCGGCACCAAAGACGGCCGTGTGCATAGCCTAAATAGTGATCGGACCATTCGCTGGCTGCATGATGTTGGCGGGGCGATTTCAGACCTGGCGGTCCTGCCCGGAGCAGATGGTGAGGAAAATAGCATCGTTGTCGTTCGTCATGACAACGATAACGTGCCCAACACAGCGGCCTGGGTCGAACTACGTGAATCCAAAGGGGAGAAAATTTGGGAGCAGCAGCTTGACTCCTCGGTTACATCCCTATTGGTCGCCAATCTTGACCAAACCCCGGAAGCGGAAATAATCGCCGGCACGGGGGACGGCCGTATTATCGTCTTCGCTGCCAATGGGGAAAGACTTTGGGATGTGAAGGCAAACCGGCTCAGTGGTGGCGTCCAGAATCTTCATATTTTGGAAAAGGACAGCCAGCTGATTCCAGAGGTGATAGCCAGTGACCAAAGCCGGCTGATAGGCGTTAATTTGGGAGATGAAACGCAGCCTGTACGAGAGATCACCCAATTTGACAGCAAAATCGTCGATATCTTTGCAATCCAAGGGCAAAGCAACAGTGAACTGAGCGTTCGACTATTGATCACAACTGATGATGGCAAGATACATGGTCTAAATGCGCGTGGGATCGAGATGGCCCATCTACCCTGGCCTACCCCAATTAATGGAACACCAGGCACCACCTTTCTAACCAACACCGCGAGTTCGAGCCTGCCGGCGGATGAGCATTTCCTGCTCATGTCCACCGATCAAGGCGATCTACTGCGGCTTGATGTCCTGGATAATGTTCCCAACATCCCCTGGCGCTTTGAGGATATGGGGACCATAACAGCACTACATTGGCGCGACCAGGATTTTGATGGCCAGCCGGATCTGGCAGTTGTGGGCAATAATGAAGGAGAAATCCGAGTGTATTCTCAGATTAATTCCCAGGATCCACAATCAGCATTTACTCCGCTGCAGCTAAACAGTTCTATCTTCGCCCTGGAAACATTTCAACGTGACTCAAACCAATCACCGGTTCTGCTGGCGGTCACTGAAAACGGTCTGATTCAAATGTTCCGGGAACAGGAGAATCGCCCCCCTTTGTTGACGGAACCGGTCGCTGAAGCGGGTCAAGGACAATACAGTATTAGCGTGACTATAAATGATGTTGAAGGGGACGATGTCAGCGTGCAATTGGAAATCTTGGATCCTGAAACAGGGGTCTGGATTCAGGATGAGACGCAGATTGTTGCCAATGGAAATGGGACACTCTTCTGGCCCCTGACATCGCCACCTGACAGCCCCGATGGCCTGAACTATCGCTTTGTATATGATGACGGATCGTATCAGGGTAGTTTCGTTCCCCCGCCGGGTCCCGCGTCCATTACCCCGTCACCCTGGGCTAGCGCGGCTCCAGCGCTCTTACTGATCGTAGCCGCTGCAGGCCTAGTACTGAGCGTCTTTTTCGTACGGCAGGCACAATCGCCGAATGCTCAGGCAGGGCGCTTCTATCGCCGCTTGAAGCAGCAGCGCAACCGTACCCTCCTGCTACTCGAGGAAAAATACTCCCGGACGGATGGATCACCTGATTTTCTACTGCATCTGGCCAATCGGGCTCGACAGGCTGATGATCGATTGGTAGCTAATCTCGCAGATGGACTATTCCTTCTTCCTGATAGACCTCAAGCCGGTCTATCAATTTTGAACAGAACACTTGATGAAATGGAGCGTCTGGCAGCTCAAGATTGGCAAGATCATGAACGGTGGCAAATGACTTGTGGAACGACACAGGCACTTCTCGATGCTCCGACGGTTACTGAAATCAGCCTGCTGCGCCCACAACTGCTGCAACTGCTCGAGTTACTGGAGGCAAGGGACCGACTATCCCCTGTGTTAAATATCCTGCGACCGATCATGACCAATCTGCATGACAGCGAGCGGGTAGACCTGGTGGAAGATCGTCTTGTTTACTTAAATGAAGCGGCATCGCGCCTGCTACAAACGCGAGAGTGGCTGCCCGATTATTCGCCGGCAATCGAGAATACGGTGGTGGCGGCTATCATCCGCCGCTGGTCTGGCATTGTAACGGCCGAAATTGAAGATTTACGGGGCCGGGCGCAGTTGAACGTGGTTTTAAAAACGAAGCGACTGGTTCCCAGTGCAGAGACGATCGTGGCCTTGGATATTCACAATAGTGGGCGAGCGGCGGCGGAAAATATCATAGGCGTGCTTGACAATGATCCCGCTTATATTGTGCAGAGCTCACCACAAGAGATCCCATTCCTGCCCCCTGGTAGAACTCAGGAAATTCGTTTTGTGGTCAAACCACAAGTGATGGACCGTTTTCGCATTAGCCTATCTCTTACATATGATGATCGCAGCCATGAAAATCTGACCGTGGCCTTTGGGGATATGGTTCATCTACTGCCGCCGGTGAGAGATTTCAGCCCTGTCTCCAATCCCTATATGCCAGGCACACCCTTGCGCCCAGACAGCGTATTGTTTTTTGGACGGGAAGATTTGTTTGAATTCATTGCCGAAAACGCAGGCTACCGCTCGTTTCGCAACGTGCTCATTCTAGTAGGACAGAGACGGACAGGAAAGACATCGGCCCTTCTGCGACTAGAAGAGCATTTACCCGCCCATCTACTACCAGTCTATATTGACTGCCAATCATTGGGTGTCATCCCTGGTATGCCTGCTTTACTCGAAGAATTGGCTTGGTACATTGCAGATGCTTTAGGCAAACGAGACATCAGCGTGGATGTGCCGGAATTGGAGCTCTGGCAAAAGGATCCGACGCGCCTGTTCCAACGCAAGTTTCTACCTCTGGTCAAGAATTTATTGCCACCGGATACCACTCTCCTGCTGGTTTTCGATGAGTTCGAAGCTTTTGAAAATCTCGTAGCCGACGGCATATTGCCTTCAACCTTTTTTACTTATTTGCGGCACTTGATGCAGCATGGAGAACAGCTCAACTTCATCTTCGTCGGCACTCGCCGGCTGGAGGAGATGACTACTGACTATTGGTCAGTGCTCTTCAATATCGCCTTATACCGCAAGATTGACTTTCTGAGTCCCGAAGCGGCGACACGATTGATCAGTGAGCCTGTTGCCCCTAATCTTGTCTATGATGACCTCGCCATCGATAAGATACTGCGCGTTACGGCGGGACATCCATATTTTCTGCAGTTGGTTTGCTATACACTGGTAAAGCGGGCGAACAGTGAGCAAACGGGGTATGTCACAATCTCAGATGTAAATGCTGCTGTTGACGAGATGCTTAGTCTTGGTGAAGTTCATTTCGCTTATTTGTGGCAGCGCTCAACACAGACGGAGCGAGCCTTGTTAACGGCCGTGGCCCACTTGATGGACCGCAACGCACCCTTTAATCCCGAAGGGTTGGTCCAATACCTGCAGCCGTATGCGGTGCAACCTGATCCACAATCGGTCACGGCGGCGCTTAATAGTCTGGTCGAACGGGATATCTTGCGTGAAGTGACTGAAGAAACGAGAACTCTATACGAGTTGAAGCTGGGGCTGGTGGGTGTGTGGGTGGCCAAGAACAAGAGTATCAGCAAACTGTATGCCGGGAATGGTTCTGATCAACAAGCCAAACCTGCCGCGGAGAAAGCGAGCTGACGGCCGTAAAATGGGCATGGAGCAGCAACAACCACTAGGGCAGTTCTCTGGGCCACCAATAATTGATCAGCTCTGTTGAAGACTCTAAGCTCAGTTTAGACCATTGATCAATCTCAATCGAAATTTGCACGAGTGCGGCAGTAGGCATTCTAATCCACTCACCCGCCAACTCCTCTGCCAAACTTTCCATTCCTGGATTGTGGCCAACGACCATCACCCGCTGATATTGATCAGGAACGGCCTGCAGTAGTTCAATATAAGCTTCGGGCCAGGCGTGGTAGAGCTGGCGCGTAGTCTGAATCTCCGATTCGCAGCCGGATGCCAACGCGGCCGCTTCCGCGGTGGCCAATGCCCTTGCGGCGGCGGAGCTAATAATCAAGTCAGGGATGATTTCTTCTTGCTTGAGCAAGGCACCCACACGCGGGGCATCTCGTTTCCCTCGTCTGTTAAGCGGACGGTCAAAGTCAGCCAAGTTGGCATTTTTCCAGCTTGATTTCGCATGTCGGAGAATTAATAAGGTTTTCACAATAACCACCCCGGATTCTCTATTTTGCTAGCCATTTTACCCCCCACTCATCGTTTGGCAACGGTTGTTGATGAGGGAAAATGGATCCAAAAAGCCAGCCGTCTGTGAACGACAGAAAGCGACCGGCTTTGTTTGTGCAAATAGGATGAGCGTTTAGACTTCGTCCATTGAATTTACGATCTGATTCACCAGGCCATATTCCTGAGCCTCTAAGGCAGACATCCAGAAGTTTCGATCTGTATCATCTTCTACTTTTTCCACCGGCTGCCCGGTTTGTTCGGCGAATGTTTCGTTCAGTCTGCGACGCATCTTTAGGATTTCTTCAGCCTCAATGGCTATATCGGTCGCCTGACCGCGCGCACCTCCCATTGGCTGGTGCAGCAAGAAACGGGTGTTGGGCAGGCTATAACGATTCTCTTTGTCGGCAGCAGCGTAGATGAGGGCCGCGGCGCTGGCTACCCAACCGGTTCCAATTACTTTGACTGGCGCCTGTACGAAACGAATCATGTCGAAGATGGTATCGCCAGATTCTACATGTCCCCCGGGAGAGTTGATGATCAACTTAATGGGTTCTTCTGATTCGGCGGAAAGGACAAGCAGCTGCCCGCAAATGGCACGGGCAAGGTCCATATTGATTTCACCAAACAGTAGAATGGTGCGTGTTTCCATTAGTTTTTGGTGTAAAGGGGAAAATCCTGATTTTTCTTCTTTCTCTTCTTGCTCTTCTTGTTCGTCAGCATAGATATGCATAATTGTCTCCTGGTGATCAGTTTAGTGACCATGATGATTCAACAATATTAGAATAGCGTAAGTTTACCAGATTTATTTGCCCTGATAAAAAAGGACGCAGGCTGCAAACAGCCTGCGTCCCAAACTACATTTTGGTCAAATGAGTGTTTAAAGACTGAGATTTGTAAAGGCGGCTTTGCCGGGATATACGGCCGTGTCACCCAAGCTGTCTTCAATACGCAAAAGTTGGTTATACTTGGCCACCCTATCACTGCGCGCTGGAGCGCCAGTCTTGATCTGGCCGGCATTCAAGGCCACTACCAAGTCAGCAATCGTCGAGTCTTCTGTTTCACCGCTGCGATGCGAGACCACAGCCGTCCAGGCATGGCGCTGCACAAGTTCAACGGCGGCGATCGACTCTGTCAACGATCCGATCTGATTTACCTTACACAAGAGACTGTTGGCTACCTTGCGCTCAAAAGCAGTCTCGATGCGTTTGATATTGGTCACCAACAGGTCATCACCTACGAGTTGAACGCGGTCACCAAGACGTTGGGTCAACAGCTCCCAGCTTTCCCAGTCATCCTCGTCCAAGCCATCTTCCAAAGAAATGATAGGATAACTATCGGCCCAAGAGGCGTAAAGATCAACCATCTCAGCGCCGGAAAGATAACGATTTTCGGAGGCCAGATGATACTTCCCATCTTCATAGAATTCGGATGCGGCGGGATCCATGGCCAACCAAATATCCTCACCAGGCAAGTAGCCCGCTTTCTCAATACCTTCCATGATCAAATCGAAGGCTTCGCTGTTGGCCTTAACCTGTGGCGCAAAACCACCTTCATCACCAACGAGCGTACGATGGCCACGGCTGTTTAGCACTTTCTTCAGATTATGATAAATCTCGGCACACCAACGCAGCCCTTCACGGAATGTGGGCGCGCCAACCGGCATGATCATAAATTCCTGCATGTCAGCTCCACCGGGCGCATGCTGGCCGCCATTCATCACATTCATCATCGGAACGGGCAAGGTTCTAGCTGAAACGCCACCCAAATAACGGAAGAGGGGCAAACCAACACTGTCAGCAGCTGCATGCGCTGTGGCCAACGAAACGCCCAAAATGGCGTTGGCACCTAACCGTCCTTTATTCTCTGTGCCATCGAGGGCAATCATGACATTGTCGATGCCCACCTGATCGGTAGGATCCCATCCCTCAATCGCTTCAGCAATTTCAGTGTTTACTGCTTCGACAGCCTGCAGAACACCTTTACCAATATAGCGATCTTTATCACCATCTCGCTTCTCCACGGCCTCATGAACGCCAGTGGAAGCGCCTGAAGGCACGATTGCCCGGCCAAAAGCACCATCGGCTAAAACTACTTCTACTTCAACCGTGGGATTGCCACGGGAATCCAATACTTCTCTTCCGTATACAGACTCAATATGGTTCATGCTTACTCCTTAATTTTCTCTTCGAGAAAGATATTTCTAGCTAGCGAATTTATAGGTCGAAATATACTGGATGAACCCCTTGTCAGCAACCATTAACAAGGCCCGTCTAATGCTTGCCAACTGCTGCCGCCCCGGCTATAACTTCTCTGACTATGACTCGCAAATCGGCAAGGAAAATCCTTCAATTACACCAGCTTATACTAAAGCTCGTCCGCGAACTGGCGGATATATATGACTCGCATTTTGTCTGCGCTACGATCGCCTCAGAAGTAGCAGCGGAGGCAGCGGTTACGACGGTGGTGGGTCTCAGTGATCCGCTGCAACAGCATTTTGACATCTGGATCGCGGAACCAAATGGCAGCCTGGGCCAGCATCGATGGACAACTGAACGGTCCTCTTTCCAACCGTTCCTGGAGTCGAAGGATGCGATCCGCTTGGAGAAAATTAGCCAACCTGTTTCCGAGATTGTTAACAGCGAACTCTGGTTATTGCCTGGTGAAGAAATTGCCGGTGTGCGGTTAACGCATGCGAGCATAGAGGACCCAACCTTTCCCCAAGGGGTGCTCTGCCTTATTGATCCAAACAGCAGCTGCCCAATAGACAGCCATTGTCTGGATGATTTGTCACAAAGTATGTCCGTATACCTTGATCGCGCCCATTTACGGTTAAGACTTGACCAACAAGCGGTCGAATTCGGCGTTATTTCGGATATCAGCCATACCTTAACCTCGACTCTGAATATGGAAGATGTGTTCCGGCAGTTAACCGGTACGATTCGCAAGACGCTGCATGTGGAGTCATTGTCGGTTGGTTTAGCAGAAGCTTATTCCGGTGACATTGTTTTTGTCGAACAACTGATGGGTTCCAAATTTGAGAATATGTCTGAAATTCGCGTCAAGCGTGGTCAAGGAATTGCCGGATGGGTCGCGCTGCATGGAGAGCCGGTTATTATTAATAATGTCTATGCTGACAAACGCTTTTACTCGGGATCCGACCGGCGATCTGGCTTTCGAACCGATTCCATGATATGCATCCCACTTATGGTTGAACAGCGGACAATAGGTGTCCTACAAGCAATTAATCGCCAATATGGGGAGTTCACAGAGCGTGATTTGCAGCTGCTAAAAGCGATCGGGGGACCCTTGGCAGCTGCCATTGAAAACGCGCGACTGCATACTGATGTTCTGGCTGAAAAACGACGAGTAGAAGCGATTTTCTCCAGCATGTCGGAAGGGCTGTTGACTGTCACGCCCGATGGGATAATCACCCATGCCAATGATGCCCTGGGGGCATTACTGCTTGATGAACCATCTGAGTTAGTTGGTCAAAATCTGGCGGCGATCAATCTTACCGGCGAAGGAGATTTATCTGATCTTCTGGACATGCTGTCCGAGGCGGATGATGAATATCTGCAAATGGCGACAGATATGGAACGATCGAATGGCGAGCTTATCCCAGTATTGATCAGCAGCGCCGCTATTTATGATGTTTATGAACAAGTCAGCGAATATATCCTAACATTCAGCGACCTAAGCCAAGTCCGGGAAGTTGAGCGGATGCGCGAGGATTTGTTCCAGGCCATTGCCCATGAACTACGGACTCCGCTGGCCACAATCCTGATGTATGCTCGTTTATTGAGGGAAGGAAAGGCCCGTGACGAAGAAAAAGCGGCGCGGTTTTTGGGCGTTATTGAACGGGAAAGTGACCGTCTGCAGAGAATGGTGCGGCGGATGATGCAGTTGGCCAAGCAAGAGGTGAGCGAGCTGCAGCGCAGTCCGGAACCTGTTGCTCTTAACCCGCTGCTTGATGAACTTCTGCCACCATTGGCAGATCAGGCGGTAGAAAAAGGACTGCTTTTTAAACAGCGAATCGAACCAGATTTGCCACCAGTCCTCGGAGACTCAGAACAGTTTGTAGAGATATTCGGTAACCTGTTAGTGAACGCGATCAAGTTTACACTGTCTGGTTCGATCAGTGTCTCAGCCAAAGCAGAAGACAATCAAGTCATTGTGGAGATTCGCGACCAGGGTATTGGCATCCCAGCGGAAGCAATTCCCAATTTGTTTAAGCGCTTTTACCGCGCGCAGACGGCCGTAGAACGGGGCATCGCGGGAACTGGTCTGGGACTGTACATGGTCAAACGAAATGTTGAGACTTATAATGGAACTATCACCGTAACAAGCACGATGGATGAAGGGGCCACATTTGTGGTTACCTTTCCGGTTTATCAGGAAATCTAGACAAGACGATCGAGTCGATCGATCAGACCAACACCACCATTTTATGAAACGAAAACATATCTACCTGGACCATGGAGCCTCTACGCCAGTCCATCCGAAGGTCATCAAGGCTATGCTGCCGTTTTGGTCCGAGACATATGGGAATCCATCATCCCATCATGACTTCGGACGCCGGGCTTCCAGAGCGCTGGAGAGCGCAAGAGAGAAAGTTGCCGCACTGTTGAATGCGCAGCCTGAGGAGATTATCTTTACAAGCTGCGGTTCGGAAAGTGATAATCTTGCCCTGCGTGGCGTCCTTTGGAATGCACGCGCGCAGGATATGGGCAACCATTTGATCATCAGCCGTATCGAGCACAGCGCAATCAAGGAAACGGCCAGGCAGCTACAGAGGCTCTTTGGATTCGAGGTGACTGTTCTGCCGGTTGACACATACGGCCGTGTACATACGGCTGATGTAGAGGCTGCCATTCGGCCAGATACGGCGTTGATCAGCATTATGGCCAGCAACAACGAAATTGGAACCTTGCAGCCTATCGAAGAAATTGGGCAGATCGCACGAAACAAAGGGATTCCCTTTCATTCCGATGCTGTGCAATCGATAGGTATACAGTCTTGGGATGTTCCCAATATGACTATCGATATGATGAGTATCGCCCCCCATAAGTTTTACGGGCCAAAAGGGGTGGGGATTCTCTATGTGCGTGATGGAATCAAGCTGGAGCCATCGCTGACCGGCGGTGGGCAGGAAAATGGGCGCAGACCGGGGACAGAAAACGTCGCCTTCGCCGTTGGCGCGGCAGAAGCGCTGCAGCTGGCGCATACGGAATTACCATACACCTTGGAGCATTATCGTTTGCTGCGTGATCGCCTGATCAAGGGCGTATTAACCACCTTGCCGGAGGACAGCATCTTGACCGGTCATGCGCAAGAAAGGCTGCCGCATAATGCCAGCTTCGCCTTTCGTGGCGTCACTGGGAATGATCTATTGATGCACCTGGATATGGTGGGAATCGCTGCCAGCAGTGGTTCAGCCTGTAAAAGTGGTGATCCGAAACCATCGGCTACTTTGAAAGCATTGGGGCTGGGGTCGGAGTGGACAACGGGTGGGCTGCGCCTGACAGTCGGTCGACAAAACAGCGTGGAAGAGATCGATTATGTACTGTCTGTCATTCCCTCAATTATCGGAAAACTGCAACAATTGGCCGAGTTAACTGGCTGATGGTAAACCTGGATCAAATAGAAGGGAAAGAACCGTGGAAATGAGCAGAAATCGAGTTGTCGTGGCTATGAGCGGAGGTGTTGACAGCTCCGTTGCGGCGGCACTACTGGTGGAAGCCGGATATGAAGTCATCGGAATGATGATGCGTCTCTGGAGTGAACCGGGCGCTGCGGGCAGCCAACCCATTAATCGCTGCTGCACGCCGGATCAGATGGCTGACGCGCGCCGGATCGCCAACCATCTTAATATCCCTTTCTATGTCATAGATGCTCAGGATCATTTCCGTAACAGCATCGTGCAGTACTTCATCGACGAACATGCGGCTGGTCGCACTCCCAACCCCTGTATCGAATGCAATCGCAAGATTCGCTTTACCTACCTCCTTGAGCATGCCTTGGCCCTAGGTGCCAATTACCTGGCCACAGGTCATTACGCGCAGATCAGACAAGAGGGGGAGCAATACATACTTTTAAAAGGGGAAGATCCTGGCAAGGATCAATCTTACGTTCTACACACGCTTGACCAACAGAAGTTAGCCCATGTGCTGTTTCCGGTCGGCCAATATCGTAAGAGCAATGTCAGAGAGCTGGCGGAACAGTTCGGACTCGCGGTTGCAGGGAAGCAAGACAGCCAAGATCTCTGTTTCCTGGCCGATGGCGACTACCGTCGTTTTCTGACTGAGCACAGCGATAAGCAAATCAATCCTGGCCCGATAATCAGCGAAGATGGGCGAAAATTAGGAGAGCATAGTGGGCTGCCGTATTATACAATCGGGCAGCGCAAGAAGTTGGGCATATCCAGCTCCATACCTATGCACGTGTTACGCAAAGAGAAAGAGAGTAATGCGTTGATCGTGGGTCCTCGAGATAGTCTTGGCCAACAAAGCCTTGTGGCGCGGGATGTGAATTGGATAAGCGGCAAAGCGCCTCAGCCTGGCACCCCTATGCAGATCAAGATACGTTATAAAGCACAAGCAGTGCCAGGGACGGTTACAGACAGCGGATCAGGCAGTGCTCGGGTATGGTTTGAGGAACCTGTTTACGGAATCACGCCGGGACAAGGCGCGGTATTTTTCAATGATGAGATATGTTTGGGCGGTGGACTTATAGCCGATGATCCGATCTCTGAGAACGCGATACGAACCAATTCGGCTGATTATGAAAGTGAGCGAGCAGTATGAGCGGTACAGCATCCAGCATCGTCCTAGGTTTCTTACTATCCACGGCTTACGGCACATTGTTTCACTTGTTGATAGGCGGGCCGGGTAGGCGATTAATCCTCTACGTTATTGCCTCGTGGCTGGGCTTTACGATCGGCCATTTTCTTGGCGAAATGCTGCTGATTGATTGGTTTAAGCTTGGACCACTTAATTTACTGGCAGCAAGCGCCGGCAGTTGGATCGCATTGTTTAGCAGCTGGTGGCTTGCTCGTCGCTCCAGTTCGTAATTATTGAAGCGGGCTTATGTTAATGCTATACTTGGCTGAATAGGAAATTATGATGAGTGGTATAGAAACGCCAGTTGAATACCCGAATGAACCGCCAACTCGGTCAGAGTTCATTCCACGTCTTTATATAGCCATTGGCATCATCGTGGTCCTAGTTATAGCGGTCTTATTCATCCTAGGTATCGTATGGCTGGCGCGTTCTTACCCGGCGACCATCGAAGCCCTGCGCGATATGATGATTATCGCCCTGGCCTTGGTATCTTGCATTTTTGGCATCACCTTGATGCTCTTATTTGTTATGGTAGTACGCCTACTCAATATGCTTGAATTTGAGATTAAACCTATACTTGAAAAAACGAACGAAACGCTCGGTACGGTACAGGGTACGACGACTTTTGTCAGTCAGAATGTCGTTCAACCTGTAACGAGAGCAAGCAGTTACGTCGCGGGCATACGGCGCGGCGCTTCTGTCCTATTCGGAAATCCTAAGAAAAATCTACCCGATTGATAGCGGAGACAACAATGAATGAAAACAGCAGCAGTGAATTCGGCGCATTTCTAGCCGGTTTTGTAATTGGAGGACTGGTTGGTGCAGCCGCTGCCCTGGTTTTAGCCCCTCAATCCGGTTCGGAAACCCGTTCCAAGATCTCAGGCAAGAGCCATGATGTACGTGATGCCGGCAGCCAGCGGATGCATCGGGTGCGTGATAGTGCGGACCATTATTTGAACAGGTCTGAGCAATTAGAGGATGATGACGGCTTTGATGCCCAAGAGCAGGCCAGGATCATACTCGACAGGGGTAAACAGCAGGTTGAAGCAGCAGCTGAGGGAGATGAGTTGGTGTCGGACAATGGCGCAGAGTCTCCCGTAGAAGGCTAGTAACTATTGCCCAGCGACTTCATTAAGAAACAATAAAATAAATATCTTATTTCCCTTCTTCAATCTAGCAGGCGCTCCACAATAACTAAGGGGGGACGCCTGTTTTTATTGCCGGATGATTGCACCCCGTCAGGAGCATTTCGGGAATGTGGGATCTAGTATGGTCACCATTCGGTTTTGGTTGCCCATGATAAAATATCGTTAACTATGAGCGTAGTAGTTGAAGTGGATTTGCAATCTCTAATTGATACACTGCCAGAAGGTATCACAGACGCGGCAAAAGAACGCGTTCTGTTGGCATACAACTTCTCCGAAGCAGCCCACAATGACCGGGTACGCGAGACCGGCGAAAAACATATTGAGCACGATCTGGCTGTAGCCCGGATTATGTCTCCGCTGGATGTCGATAGTGATACGCTGATCGCCTGTTTGCTGCATGATGTGCTCATGCCTGAAACAGGCGTTGGTGTGGAAGATATAAAGAAGAAGTTCGGACCAGTGGTGTCTTCTTTAGTCACTGGACTTAACAATCTACAAGCTTATGCTGAACAGGCAGGGTATACCAAACGAGAAAACGGGGACATCGATAAAAGAGCCCTAGAGGTTATCCGCCAGGCGATTTTGTCGATCATTGAGGGAGATATTCGGATCATCTTGATTCGCTTGGCAGATTGTCTCGCAGATCTGCGCAAGGCGAGCAAAATGGCGGAGGATCAGCGGGTGCAGATCGCCAGTGAGGCGATGCATATTTACGCTCCTCTGGCCAACCGCTTGGGGATCTGGCACTTAAAATGGGAGCTGGAAGACCTGGCTTTTCGCTATCTTGATCCCACTAACTATAAGAAGATTGCGCAGAAGCTGACGATAAGACGTACTGAGCGCATGGAAAATGTGGAGATCGCGGCCAAGACATTGAGCAAGACGATTGGCGAAATGGGGCTAAAGGGAGAGGTAACCGGGCGTTCCAAACATATATACAGTATCTACCGTAAGATGAAGCGTAAAGATCTGGGTTTTGGGCAGATCAGCGATATCCAAGCTTTGCGCGTTATTATTTTCCCACAAGACGCAGATGTTTATGCAGACAAGAATCTGAAAGAAAAAGCGGATGAAGATCGCAGCCTATGCTATCAAGTTCTGGGCATAGTTCACGGCCTGTGGCAGCCAATCCAGGGAGAATTTGACGATTATATTGCCACCCCTAAGCCAAATGGATATCGCTCACTGCATACGGCCGTTGTCGATCCAGAAACCGGTCAGAAATTAGAGGTACAGATCCGCAGCGTACGTATGCACGAAGAGGCAGAAAAAGGGGTTGCTGCACATTGGGCCTATAAAGAAGGGGACCCAAAAGTCAGTGCTTCGGCCCAACGGCGGATTCAGAATCTACGCGACCTGCTGACAACCCTACAAGAAACTGAAGATGACTCGTCAAGCCGCGAGATTCTGGAATCGGAAGTGTTGGCAGAGCGTATTTACGCATTTACACCTAACGGGGATGTCGTGGAACTACCGGGCGGGTCGACCCCAATTGACTTTGCCTACCAGATTCATACGGCGGTGGGGCATCGTTGCCGCGGGGCACGGGTCAACGGCAAGATGTGCAGTCTCGACCACGAGCTGAAGTCGGGGGATCGGGTGGAGATCATCACTGCCAAGCGTGGCGGTCCAAGCCGGGATTGGATGAATGAAAGCCTGGGCTATACAGGCAGCGCGCGCACACGCAGCAAGGTACGAAATTGGTTCCGGACACAGGAGCGCGGGAAGAACATCCAGCAAGGGCGTGAGGTGGTAGAGCGGGAGCTTAAGCGCCTGGGTCTCAGCGACTCATATACGGTAGACGAAATCGCCGAGGCGTTGAAGTATGATGATGTGAAGGAGTTTCTATCCCGAGTTGGATTTGGTGATATTCAGAGCGCACAGATCGGCGGTGCATTGATGCTGATGCAAAAGAGTTTGAAGCCGGCTGATGAAGAGCTCCGCCCACTGATGCTGCCAAAACGACCGAAATCGAAAGGATTAACGGTCTTGGGCACCAGCGGGCTGCCAATCAAGATGGCGGGCTGCTGCAATCCGATTCCGCCAGAGCCAATTGTGGGCTATATCACGCGCGGTCATGGGATCACGATTCACAGCCAAAACTGCAAGCAGTTGGAATCAATAAAAGATAGGGAGCGAATTGTCAGAGAAGTCGATTGGGGACAAGATGCCGACACCTATCCGATACCGATCGTGGTGGAGGCGTACCGGCGCCCGCACCTGGTGGACGATATGGCAGGCATTTTGCGCGGGCAACAGATCATCGCGCCAAAGACGAAGACGATCTCGAGCGACAGCATTCTGACCGTCTATCTGGAGGCGGAGGTTACCAGTCTGGAGCAGTTGAACTGGCTCTTGAAAAAGTTTGAAGCGCTGCCGAATGTCATTGAGGCGCGCCGTCAGCGTTGGTCATAGGACAGGTCGGTCGCTCAAGACCAGGATTTTAGCTTACGGGATACCAGATCATGCTTGATTTAAAAAGCTGGTTATTGGAGTTCTAGGTTTTTGGATCTTCCACAGGCACGCCCATCTCATCAAGGATAATTGAAAGCGGTCCGTTCTCTTGCTGCAATGTCAACCGTGAGGCGTGTAGATCGAAATGAAATTGCTGTGCGCTTTCTTCTCCGCTCTGCGAACTGTAGATGAGTTGGCCCCAGACGGCCATGTCGTCGCGACCACGCAAACGAAGTGAAGCGCCTTGCCAGCGACAGAAGTAGACCAGTGGTTTCATGGATTAAGCGCGCCGGCGCCGGCGCAGAGAAACGAAACCCATTAGGCCGGCGAGACCGGCAACAATGAGAACAAAGACAAGATAGGAGAATGTATCAGAATTGAGGATGCCTATCTCGTCCTGGACTGTAATGTTGGAATCGTACGGCTCGGCTGCAAGGGTTGGTACAACACCAGCGCCGATTACCTGCAAAGGGGCGGTAGGTTCGACCGTCGACGGGGCGATTTTTTGCGTGCCTCCTGTTGCAGCGCCCTCGATGCGAACGGATTCAACCCGCGGGGCAACGGCAACAGCTACAGGTGGCGCTGCGGCGGAGGGTTCGGCCGTTGGCAGTGGATTTTCCTCTACCGTTTGGTCGACCTCCTCAATCAGCGATTGGGGTGTGTTTTCGATGACCGCAGCGAGAGGAGGTGATTCAGTGGGAACGATTTGCGAGGATTCTATCTCCGGCAGCGGCGTAAGGGTAGGAACCAAAGTTGCAGTTGGCTGTTGGGCATTGGTAAGCGGGGTTGCGGTATTGGCCAATACGGCCGTGGGCAGGGGGGTGCTAGTATTCGTGGCGATACTGGGAAGCGGGGTCTCTGTGGCTGCTTGGGCATTATCCGGCGCGGTGGTGGGGGCCGGGGTGAACAGCAGCGGAGGCATGGTGGCAGTGGGTGTAGGGGATGAGGTTGGCGTGTTGGTCGGTTCAGGCTGGCAGATATCCTCAAAGGTCAAGTCCGGAGGCGGAAAGGCCTGATTGATAGCGCCAGGACCCCACGACCAGCCTTCGACTGCGCCAGGCTCAACTTCGTAAACACTGGCCCCACCCTGGGAATACTGCCAACTGCCATTTAGCCGGTGCCAGTAGGACCAGTAGATACAATCACCACCTCCTTTGCAGTGGCAAAGGCAGTCATCGGGCGGGCAGCCCGTGCTGTCAATGCTGCAAACGAGGGCCCCTAATCCTTGCGCCTCAAGCTGCAAATCTGCGCCAGAGCGCTGTAAGAGATCATAGCCAGAAATATGATCCTCTTCAAACTCGATGCATGCAGTTCGGACATCGTCGTGCGCATGACGGACAACCAGCGCGGCTTGATTGCTCGTTTGGGCACGCATACCAGGCGGCATGGACCAGACGGCAGCCAGAGCTACCAGAAAGAGGGCGATGATGTTCCGGATTCGTTTCATTGCATCATCTCTTCAAATTAGGCAAGTCTTGCGCAAATCTCAAGGTCGACGCGACTTTTGAGAAACCTGCTCCTTTTCTCACTTTGAAGCGGGGCTGCTTACCAGCGGCAGATAGAGATCACGTGTTCCCCAATCGGGTTGTTGAACCAACAGCAGAATACCGTCGGTGGTGGCGAATGGATCGTCACCAGGTCCCCAGCGGTTAGGCCAGCAGCCATTGTCACCCTGCTGAGCCAGCACTAAGTCGGCTGCATTGGCAAGGGTGCCGCTGACCACTTTGCTCCATTCTGGGGAGAATGGGTTTTCATCATTTTGGATCAGACCCTGCACAACCTCGGAGGAGGAACTTGGATCGGAGGGAACGCCAAAACCCCAACCGCCATCCGCTTCCTGTTTTGCGCGGACATTGTCGATGGCTTGGGGCAGGGTGAAGCCTAAACGGCCGAGTGTGTTCAGGGAAATGCCATTGGCGTCTGGACCGCCCCAATCACCGTCCACCTGGGCATCCAAGAGGAAATCTGCAGCCGAAAGATCAACGAGTTCGTTCACAGCTAGCAGGCCGAGCATCGCTTCATTTTGAGCAACGACACCAAAGGCGGTGTTGGCATATTCTCCCGTGTCCGAAAGATAGGAGGTCAATTGCAGGGGCAGGTCATAGCCTGCAAAATCGGCGGGATCGTAGGGTGAACCGGCAGCGACGACGCCCTGAATGACGATGCCGACTCGGCCACCACGTTCGGCCGATAAGTAGTCGGGGGTCAGCGCTTCCAGGGCTTCGACGGCATTGACTTCAGCAGGAGTCCAATCCTCTGCCTGAGGATCTTGCCCCACAGCAGCAACAGCCTGGATGGCACGCGAGGTACCGGCAGCGTTGACGCCAAAACTAGCGAACTGCTCCCAGCCGCCTGATTCGGGATCCTGTAAAGTGGGCAAGCAGGCGACGGCTTGCTGCGCCGCTTCAAGACGGGCCGGAAGGGGTAAGGGTTTGCCGGTGGCAGCTGGAATGGCCTGGACGGTGGCGAAGAAATCGTCAAAGCGACCCTGGCCAAAATCGGCCTGGAAGGCGCCAGTCTCATTTTGCCAGGCCAACAGAGCGGCTAAGGGGGTGATGTCGTCTTTGACCCAGGGTCCACTATCTATGGTGAAGTTTTCGCCAGTGGCGGATAAGGCCTGGACGACGAGGCCGGTGCTGTTGGCGTTTTCGCCATAGCCAGGGCCGTATTCCCAGCCACCGATGGCAAGCTGGGACTCATTTAGGAAGGCCAGCGCTTTGACGATGACGGGATCCTGGGCGGGGAGGCCGGCAGCGGTAAGGGCCATGATCGACATGGCGGTGGCATCGGCGTTTTGGGTAGTGCCGAAGCCGTCATCCCAGGAGCCATCA
This sequence comes from uncultured Chloroflexia bacterium, assembly GCA_963807975.1. Classification (GTDB taxonomy): domain Bacteria; phylum Chloroflexota; class Anaerolineae; order Promineifilales; family Promineifilaceae; genus JAACFF01. Next base: position 1,921,787 of record CAWEDV010000001.1, read on the forward strand.
GAATCCTGTTGATCCTTGAGCCAGGTTAAGGAGCTGGCGAGAATTGGTTCGTCGACTGCGGTTAAGGCCAATATGGCCAACGATTGGTTGAAGGCGTCGCTGGTATTGATCTGGCCAGTGGTTGAAATCTGGTCGTTGAGGGTCATGACCCAATCAATACCGGCAAAGTCACGGGGATCGATATTGGCGGCCGTTAGAGCAAGGACTATTTTGCCGGTGCTGCCACCTGAGAAATCGGAAAAGGATTTGAGCGCGGCGCCATTGCCCTCGAGATAACTGATGGGCGTTTCAGATTTGCCCAGGTAGGGAGCAGCGGGATTGTAGCCGGCGCCGGCAATGGCCATAACGGCATCCAAGGTCGAGGCGGGGGTGGAAGCGGGTTGGCCGGTGTTGAAGTTGATGCCATAGCCGCCGTCTTCGTTTTGTTTGTTTTCAATGAGCCAGGTGACGCCCATGGATACGGCGTCTCGTTGGTCAGGAAAAGGAATATCCTGCGGGGCGGCGGTAATTGGAGTCGAGGCAAACATCAGGAGGCCGGTCAGGGCCACACCAGCGATAAATGTGGTTAGTAATACTAAGCTAATATTCTTTCTCACGTCAAGTTCTCCAGATTTCCCTTGCCGCTCAACGCGAATAAAGATGATCTCGGGGCATGATCAGCCAATAAAAAACCCGGTACCTAAGGGCACCGGGTTGAGATAGACCGCCATATGCTGCCGTTCCCAACCCTTTTCCGCGAGGGCCGAAACGAAATACCTCAGGCGGTCGGCCTGACTTCGTAGGGGAGCGTGTGGCTCGTCCTAGCTTTACAGTTGCGGGACAGTACAGGATTCCTGACCGGTCAAAATACCAGCCAGCCACCCGTTTCGCCGCAGGCAGATAATCATCTGCCGATTCCATCCTTTAAGGGACGGAATCCAGAGGTAATCGTATGCAATAAATTGTTAACAAATACAGTGTAGCAGAAGTGTGGTAGGTGGCAAGTGGAAAGGGGCAAGTTGGAAGTTTCACGTTACAGGTTACAAGTGGCTGTGTGACCCGTCCTGAATATAGTTTACCAAAAATGGAAATATACAGGATGGGACGGAAACCCAAACTAATAATATATAGGTATAGTCTGGCATTCAAGCAACAGGTAGTCAAGGAGTATGAAGCAGGGGCATGGTGTTCATGGGGGGAGTATTCTCACAGAACATATGTTCTTGTCAAGTTTCTTGAGGAGATTAAAAGGAGCTTTATGGTAAGGGCTCAATGGGAGATAAACAGGCCAAATGCTAGAATCATAGGCTACAGAACACTGCCATCTAGAAGAAAATCTATGGACTATTCCGTACACAATAAACTCGTCTCATTCATCTGGTCAATCGCCGACGACTGCCTGCACGACGTTTATGTGCGCGGCAAGTACCAGGACGTTATCTCGCCCATGGTGGTACTGCGCCGCCCTTGACGATCGACTCAACAGCGTCGATCTTTCCAGCAACGGTCTGGAGCGCAACAAATTGAACCTGAGTATGGAGTTGGATGCCTCTGACGGTACCGTGAATCCCGCCAATCCCAACCCGCGCGGCGTACACGACGCACCCGTGGAGAAGGTCCCGTTGGACGAGATCATTCGTGCCTTTAACGAGCGCTGGTTTGCGGGCTGGGATATGACGCCGGAGGAACAGCGGGTCAAGTTCATCAATATCGCCCAACATGTGGCCAACAATCCCGACTACGAAACGCAGGTCGTCAACAACCAAGATAAGCAAAACCGGCGCCTGGCGATGGAGAAGCTGATCAGCCTGGTCGTGGGCCAGGAACGCAAGCTGGAGCTTGATCTCTACAAACGGTACGCTTCTGATCCGTAAAAAAAGCGGGCGTTTGATTTGAGTGTGATGCGAATTTTGTAGCAGCAGTTGGGGGATTTTGGAGCGGGGGAACGGCCGTTGGCGAAATAGGAGAGCGGTCAGCATCTTTAACAAGATGACATACCATCAGTAGGGGTGGGAGGGCGCGGGATGACCCTGGTGGAAACGGACGGCCTTTTGTGCGAGCCGTCTCACCCGGTTCCGGGGTTATGGAGGGCGAGACAGGCGGGTGATAGGGCTGTGGTGATGGCCAGGGGTTGTTTCCCGCCTGTACGAATATTTTTGCATGCAAAAGAGGGTGAGGCAGGGGGTGATGGGGCTGTGGTGATGGCAAGAGATTGTTTCCGGCCTGGTTCGCCCATACGAATATTCTTGTCCCGCGCCTACACATTGACGTTGAGGGCAGAGCCGGATTCGTAGCGGCGGAGGCCGTTGAAGAAGATAGCCAAGGTCAGCAGCCAGGTAAGGATGACGACGCCCCAGAGGGCAAGGAGGAGGGTGAGGTCGCGGTTGATGACGATGTCGACAGGGACGGCGCCGATGAAGAAGGCGGGGATGAGGGTGTAGAGCAAGAAGCGGGAGATGCCGCCAAAGAGGGTGTGGGGATAAACGGAAAAGGTGATGATGGAGTTGGTTAACTGCTGGCTGGCATATTGGGCGCTGCCCATGTAGAAGGCGAGGGAGCCGGCGATGGTGGCGAAGCCGATGTAGATGAGGGCAGCGGGAATGCTGACGGCGAAGAAGAAGAGCCAATCGAGGGGCTGCAAACGACCGGCTAAGACAAAGGCCAGGAGACCAAAGGAGAGTTCACCAAAGGCGGAGACCTGCATACGGGAACAGATGATGTGCAGGAGGAGATTACGGGGAAGGACGAGATAGTAATCGAGGCGGCCCTGTGCGATGAGATAGGCAAGGTTGGCGCCGGTGTTGCCGGTGAAGAGGGTGCCGATGCCCAGACTCAGGGCAACGACGGCAAAGAGCAGATAGACGTCATTGATATCGTAGCCGCGGATGCCGCCAAATTGGTTGAAGAAGATGAGCCAGAAGATAAAGTAGATGCCGTTGTTGATAAACATGAAGACGATCTGGGTAATGAAGCTGGCGCGGTATTCCATGGAGGAGGAGAGATTGACAGCCATGAGGGCACGAAGAAAACTTAGTTCTGCATGTAATTGGTTATTTTTTTTCGTTGTCGTATTCATAACAGTTATCGGAAAACAGTCAGCAAAAAACGGAAAACGGAAAACCTAAGGACAGAGCAGACAGAGAAGAGGAAGCGGGCATAGAGAAAAGGAAGAAAAGAGTGCCACTATACAGCCGCTTCGCGGACAAAAAACAACTGATTGAGTGGTCCAGATATTGCCAAGAATGTGGTGGATTCATTTCAGCCTCCATTGACGACAAGCCTCCTTGTTGCCCAGCGGTACTGCAGGTAAAGCAGGGAGCCCATGATAAGAATCCAGAAAAGCTGTAAGGCTACGGTGCCAAAGAACAGTTGGAGATCGAAGGCGACGAATAGTTTAGCCGGGGCGTAGGTGACCTGGCTGAAGGGGAGCAGGCGAGCGACATCTTGCAGCCAATCGGGTAGGAAATCAAGGGGAATGAGCAGGCCGCCCAAGATGAAGATCAATTTTTGGTATATGAGGCGGAATGAAAAGGTGTCTTCGGTCACAAAGGCCAAGAGGCCGATGCTGCTGGCCATGCAGAAATCGAGGACCACGGCCAGGAAAACAGTCAGCAGAACGGTGGGAACGGCGGTTAAGGCAATAGTGGGCGGGCCGGCATACCAGAGCACAATGGGCAGGCCAAGGAGGAAGATGAGGACCATTTTGACCCCGGTTTCGGCCAGGCCGTTGAAGAAGTGGTAGCCGAGATAGTTATAGGGGCGGTTCAAGGTGTAGGCGATGGAGCCATCTTTGACTTCATCAGATATGCGCTGGTCGTGGCGGAATTTGCCGAGTTCGATCATCTCGGCAATGAGGAAATACCAGATGGTATCGGCTAATGTAAGGCCGGCTATTTCGGCCGTGCCTTTGGATTCAAAGGCGACGGTCCATAATTGGACAAAAATGAACATGATGAGGATGATGAAGACGGCCCGGCCCAGGGCATCCCAAACATAGGCCAACTGGTTCTGGAGATTGGTAAGAGTGATGGCGCCATATTTAATGGTTGTCTGGCGTAAGCGATACGTGGTGTTGGTCAGGAGCATGGGCTAATCACTCCATCGGGTTAGGGTACAGAAGTCAAAATCATGTGGCAGCAGTTGTTCATGATCATGTTCGGGGTTAATGAGGCGCAGAAAGCCATCTCCAGTAATGACCAGCCAACGGCCGTCGTCGGACCAGTCAAAAGATGGAAACTGGGCTGGAAAAACAGGATCGCCGTTGGAGATGATCTGGGTTTCATTGTGCAGCAGGTCATGGATCAGGGATGTACGCCTGGCGCTGTCATAGCCGGCAAGCTCGGTGATCAAAAGCCAACGGCCGTCAGGTGAAGGCAAAAATGGAGGGTAGCCAGCGGCGGAAAGCTGGCCAATTTCAACACCGGTGGCACCGGAGCGGTGGACATGAAGGGTGATGTTCGCGGCGCTTTCTTCCTGGCCTGGGTCGGGAAGCTCGACCACAAAAATGAAATAGTCACCACCGTATTGGCGAAGGCCAGAGGCGCTGACCAGAAGCTGATCGGGAAAAGCCGGGTTGGAGATCACGTAACGAATAAATAGTTCGCCATTGTCGATGGCGGCAGAGCGGGAGAGGTCGTCTCCGTCAAAGAGAATAGTCTCTGCGCCGGCAGCGGGCGAATAGGCGACCATTTCGGTGGTTATGCCTGTCTCACGCTGAGCAAAACGGACGTAGGCAAGCGTACTATCATTGAGCCAAAGAGGATTGAAGCCATCATCCAGTTTGGATGTGATTTGGCCCCGTTCATCACCTAGGTAAATCTCTGAGTCAACGAGGAGGATGGTCTGCTCTCCACCTGAGGACCAGAGGGCGATTCCAGGCAGACGAGCAAGCTCACAGCCGGTCTGATCACAAGATTGCAGATCGAGACTGTTGTAGAGATAGGTAGCTTGATCGGTAGCCTGGCTGCGCAAAACCAAATAGCGGCCAATTTCGCGACCGGGATCAAGCACTTGATAAGGGCCCTCTCCAGCGACATATTCTAAGAGCAATGTTTCCGCTCCATCGCGGCGGTGGATAAAGCGCGTGCCCCTCAAGTCTTGACCATGGACGATCTCATCCAGGAATAAGCCCTGGCCTTCCGACAGAGATTCCATGAAACGAAAACTGCGCTCCGGAAGTTCGGCGGTCCAGGTGCCAAGAACGGGATAGTAACGAACCAGCTTGGGGCCAACGTCGGGATGGTTGAAGCAGAGGGCACGGATCGCCTGCTGCGGCAAGCCGGCGGTGGAGGTAACGGTGGTGCGCAGATGATCGAGCAGGCCACGCGTGTAACCCTGGTAGAAAGCTTGAAAACTAGGCTCATCAACGGGCAGGCCGACGATAGTTGGGGCCGGGAGTTGGTAGATGAATCCGGAAAGCAGGGGACCAGCAGCGCTTTCCAAAACAGCCAGTGATTCAGGCCCTGTGCTCATGTGCAAAATGATGGGCTGGAATGGAGCACATCTAGCAGTGCCGTTCCCATCTGCAGCCGTGGCTGAGGCGCAGATTTCTTGCAGGTCGGCTTCTAATCGGCGGCCTATCTGCTGGGCTATGGCTTCGTCCCGAGTCGGATAATAGAGGATAAGGACATCACTCTTCACCCAGACAGTTTCGCCCCAGAAATCATCTTCAGGCGCTATTTGCAGCCAATTGGCGTCCTGGTTGGCAAAAAGGGCCGTGTGCAGCAAATGCACTTCAGTGATGAAATCAGGCGCGTGGGCATATTCTTGATCAAAGGTGACGGTGGCCTGTTGATAGTCTGGAGAGAGTGACAGCTGCAGATCTGCCGCCAGGCTATCCTCGCTGGTTAAGGAAAAATGGGACCGGTCTAGGATAAGGTTTTTGGCGAACAACTGTTTTTGCTCCTGCTGCCAGGCCCGATTGTCCGCAGACAAGAGGAGAGCAAAGAGTTCAGCGTCATGTTGGATGATGGCATTGTGCCAGAGGTCAAAGCTGGCGCGCACATCTTGGCGGATCTCTTCTTCCAAGCAACGTTGGCGTTGGCTGAAAAAGCGCAGAGCGACCAAGGATGTAATGGCGAGGCTAAGCAGGAGGATGGCGATGATGACCCAGCGGCTTGTTGGGGAACGGACAATTGGCGCGCGATGGTTAGGATCCGCCAGGTCGTGATCTTGATCCGCCTGCCATTCAAAGTTTTGCTCATTCATCGCAATTAATCACAACTTTTTGACGGCCCACATCTAAGGATGCAGACTCATGGTTATGTAGTGATGACAGTTTCCTGATTGGTGTAAATTTCGCCGATAATTTCCTCTAACGGCGGGTCAGCAATATTGATATCGATAAAATGCTGGACGGCCATCACTTGCTGGACAACCTGTTCAACGAGTGTTTGACGACTGTCGAATTCAAGTTTCACCCCATAGGTTCCCTGCTTGAGGGTGGTTACGCCAGGCAAGGCAAATGGTTCTTGCAAGGCTGCGGCAAAACGGACGTCGATGACTTTACGGGTTAGATATTGGCGCTTGAGGACCGAGGTGCGGTCGTCGAAGATGACGTTCCCATGGTTGATGATGATCACACGTTTGCAGAGGTTTTCGATGTCACCGGCATCGTGGCTGGTCAGGAATATGGTACTGCCTTCGGTCTGGTTTAGGGTACGAATGGCATCCCGTATTTGCTGCTTGGCGACTACGTCAAGACCAATCGTTGGTTCGTCAAGGAAGATTACTTCAGGGCTGTGCAGCAGCGAGGCGGCGATTTCACATTTCATGCGCTGGCCAAGGCTGAGTTTGCGTACGGGAATGTGCAGCAGATCGGCGATTTGAAAGGCGTCCACGAGAAAATCGCGCCGTTTTTGATAAGCGGTCATGTCCAGTTCGTAGATACGGGCAAAGAGGCGAAAGGAATCCTCGGCTGGCAGATGGTACCAGAGTTGGGGTTTTTGACCGAAGATGGAGCCAATATGGTAGCTTAGTTGGCGTCTTTCTTTCCATGGAGTATAGCCGAGAACGGCCGCTTCTCCGGCAGTGGGAAAGAGGATGCCGGCCAGTATTTTGATGGTGGTCGATTTGCCAGCGCCGTTGGGGCCAATGAAGGCCAGCATTTCGCCGCGATTGAGCGTGAAGGATATGTTGGAAACGGCGTTCAGTTCCTGGGAATCTGTTTTCCAAAGCGCTTTAATGCTGCCTTTGAGGCCGGGCTGCTTTTTTTTGATGGTGAAGGTTTTGGCCAGACCGTTGACAATGACGGCGGCTTGTTCTTTGTTCATTACCGTTTTCCAAAATCGGGCTGATCTTCGTTTGATCCAATTTAGAATCGTGCGCGTTTTATTCGTTTATGTAATAAGCAAAACGGCGCGGTATTAAATACCGCGCCGTTGGAACTCATGGCTATTGTAGATATCCGCAAATTAACTGAAGGTATCCACAGGTTTCCAACTCGCGGTGGGTGTCCAGCAACCCATGTATTGGCACATGGGAGCTAACAATAGGGTCTGTGGTTGATGGGTTCGTTTTATGGACATCGTTTTATCCGACCAATGCAGTTCTTGTTATTGTAGCGATCTGAGAGGATGATTGCAAAGAAACGGGGAATGGGACGGCAGATTGCCGGCACTCCGATTGGTGTGTGGGGGAGCGACGTCATGGGGGCCAGCGGCCACGCTGCAGGCGCTCCGCTTGATGCGAGGGCGCTGCAGGCGCTGCCATTCGTGTTCGCGGTTGGCGTCGTAGACTTGGGCGACGCAGGCTATGATTTTAATTTTCCCGGAAACGTAGAGGGATATCGTCGGGAAAATGGGACTAGTCGATTAAACTGACACCGGTCATTTCGGGGGGCTGATCGATGCCCATGAGGTCCAGGATGGTGGGCGAGACATCGGCCAGTTTGCCCCTCGGTTTCATGTTCACATAACCATCGGCGCCGATAACGAATAGTGATACGGGCTGGGTGGTGTGATAGGTGTGGGGTTCGCCGGTCTGGTGATCAACCATGCGCTCGCAGTTGCCATGATCAGCGGTGATGATGGCCACACCTCCTTTAGCGTTGAGGGCTTCTACCAAGCGTCCGGCACAATCGTCGACGGCTTCGACCGCTTTAATAGCGGCATCCAGGACACCGGTGTGGCCGACCATATCAGGGTTGGCATAGTTAACGAGGATGAAATCATCATCTTGCTCGACAATGCGCTTGATCACAGCATCGGTCAAGAGATAGGCGCTCATTTCGGGCTGCAGATCATAGGTAGGCACTTTGGGTGATGGTTCCAGATGGCGGCTTTCGCCAGGGAATATCTGCTCGGCCCCGCCGTTAAAGAAGTATGTGACATGGGCGTATTTCTCTGTTTCGGCGGCATGGAACTGCTGCAAGCCCAGGTTGCTCAAGACCTCGGCGAGGGTATTGACGATCTCCTGTTCGGAAAAAATCACCGGGGCGGTGAACTCATCCTCATAGGCGGTCATGGTGATGATGTTCACATCTTCGATGAAATCACGTTGGAAACCGTCAAAATCGGAGAACATGAAGGTGCGCACGATTTGGCGCATGCGGTCGGCGCGGAAATTATAGAAGACGAGGCAGTCACCTGGCTCTACCTTGACGTTTTTATCGCCAACGTCAAGGGCTACGGGAAGGATAAATTCGTCGGTAGTGCCTTCATCGTAGGCGGCTTGCAGCGCTTCGGCGACGGAACCGGCGGTACGGGCGTCTTCCCCTTCGTGCAGGGCGATGACCTTGTAACCTTTCTCTGTGCGTTCCCAGCGCCGGTCACGATCCATGGTGTAATAACGGCCAGTAACGGAGGCTACAGTTGTAGGATTGTCTTGCAGAAACTCACTTAAAGGTCTAGCGAAGCGCAGCGCACTCTCGGGTGGCGTATCACGCCCATCGGTGATCAGGTGCAGGATGGGATCGACCCCTTCCTGGGCAGCCATTTTCAAGATGGCAACCATGTGGTCACTGTGGCTGTGCACTCCACCTTCTCCAAAGAGGCCAATGACGTGCAGTTTGCCACCTGATGCTTTTACCTGGTCAATGGCCGTGACCAGGGTTTCATTTTGAAAGAATTCGCCCTCGCGGATAGCAAGATTGATACGGGTTAGATCTTGATAAACGATTCGTCCCGCACCCAGGTTGAGATGACCGACTTCAGAATTGCCCATCTGACCATCCGGAAGGCCAACGGCCTCTCCGGAAGCATCGACGATAGAGCGTTCCAGGGTGCGCATCCAGCGATCATAGTTTGGCGTGTGGCCCAGAGCTACGGCGTTGCCATCCTCTTTGCATCGAATTCCCCAGCCATCGAGGATTATGAGGGCAACAGGTTTATATGGTTTCATTGCTTGTTGACTCCTTGCTTATTGGTCATAGATTTTCACAAGGCCTTTGACGCGGACCTTGCAGATTTGAGTATGGTTTAATTGTACCATCACCGGGGGCTCGGTTAAAAGCAAAACGGCGGGCATAAAGCCCACCGTCGTGTTAGCTCCTCAGGTTGGATTCGAACCAACAACCCTGCGGTTAACAGCCGCATGCTCTGCCGTTGAGCTACTGAGGAATAGCGAACGAAATTATATCAAATGGCCTATCTCTGTCAAGACGAAGCAAGGTGAATTCATGAGCCAATCAGAGTGGCGGGCATAATGGACGGCGAACGGCAAACATGATACATTTTTGCTCCAAAACTGTTGAAATCTAATGGTAAGTAATAACTAGAGAAAATGAAAAATAGCGCAATCGTCGTCCATGGTGGGGCTGCACCGTGGCAAATATCTGATAAAGCTATGCGAAACGTGATGGCGGCTTGTATTGCCGCGGCAGAAGCTGGCCAAGCTATCCTGGTGGCCGGGGGCTCGGCTTTAGATGCCGTCGAGGCAGCGGTACATATTCTGGAGGATTGCCCGGAAATGGATGCGGGACGAGGTAGCCACCCCAACACCTTGGGCCAAGTTGAAATGGATGCCTTGATCATGGATGGGGCGGACTTAAGCATGGGGGCAATCGCCGCGGTGCAGAGAGTTCGCTACCCTATCAGCCTGGCGCGAAAAGTGATGGAAATCGGGAATCATAATTTCCTGGTCGGGGCCGGGGCGGAGCTGTTCGCGGACAGCATTGGTTTTCCACGATGTAAAACGGCCGATTTGTTGGTCAACCACCCTCCTAGTGAACAACAACCGGAATTGATGGTAGGGGATACCGTGGGCGCGGTGGCCTTTGATCTGCAAGGCAATTTGGCCTCAGCCACCTCCACCGGCGGTGTACGCGACCAACTGCCGGGCCGGGTCGGGGACAGCCCGATGATTGGATCGGGGGGGTATGCGGACAATCGCACGGCGGCTGTGGGGGCCACCGGCGTGGGCGAGGATTTGATGAAGGTGGTTATCAGCAAGCAAGTAAGTGATTTTGTAGCCATCGGAATGGCGGCGCCTGAAGCTTGTTACGCAGCAATCCGGCTGCTGGAAGATCGGGTCAACGGTAAAGGGGGGCTGATTGCTATTGATGCCGCAGGCCATGTGGGCATTGCCTTCAATACCTCGGCTATGCCCCATGCTTTGGCAATTGGTGAAGGTCCGATACGCAGCGGACGTTAATCTTGTGACGAACGGGAAGCTCAAGGAGCCATTCTTTAAGAATTCCTGGTTTTGGGTATTGTTGGCTACCCTGGTGGCCTTCGTACTGTATTTATCGACGATGCAGCTGCATATTAATGGCAGCAACCATGCCTATGCGACAGATGTAGGAGAAATCCAAAATGCGCTACCGCGCTGGGGCACGATCCACCACAGCAGTTACCCGCTTTATTCGGCCGTTGGTTCACTCTTTGTAACAGCCTTGCGGGGACTAGGCGTGGCGCCGGCAGTGAGCAGCTCGCTATTATCAGCGATATTTGGGGCGGTTACCATTGGCTTGATCGTGCTTCTGACCTTGGAAATGGGCATTTCCGGCCCTTCGGCGGCACTAGGGGCGCTGGCGGTAGCTGTTTCGACATCATTCTGGGTTGATGCTTCGCTGGCTGAAGTACACACCGTAACGTTGGCCTTGAGCGCAGCCACTCTGCTGTTTGCGATGCGGTTTGGCCGAACAGGTTCACAACGCGACTTGTTGTGGTTAACTCTATTTTTCACCCAGGCGGTCGCGCACCAACGCTCGGTAATCCTGCTTGCTCCGGCGGTTTTGATCTTGATCTGGCCTCATTGGCGAGAAATCCTTGGCCATATCCCATCAGTGCTGCTGATCACGCTGCTGGCTCCGCTGACATACCTTTATCTGCCCCTGCGCGCCTGGATGGGCGCAGATTGGATTTTTGGCGATCCGGAAAGCTGGGATGGTTTTTGGGCGCTGTTCTTCGACAACCGCGCCGACCGCATCTTCGAAATGCAGAGCAGCGTGGCCGCGTGGGTGGAGCGAAGCAGACGAAGCTTGGGTTTACTGGCGGATGACCTGGCGTGGCCACTGCTGCTAACAGGATTGGCAACGCTCTTGGGCATGATTTTTGATAAGAAACGGCGGTGGTACGGGGTGGCATTAACTTCAGTTTGGGTCACCAATCTGGCCCTGGCAGTGCTGATCTGGCGTGGTGAGGTAGAGGATGCGCAACTAGCGGCAAAACTGCCCGTGTTAATTATGGCCGGCATTGGTCTTGCTTACCTTCTAGATTGGTTGAAACAGCGTTGGCGGTGGTTAGGATTGGCCGCAGCTGCTGTGTTGATTTTAAGCCTGGTCGCCTGGGGTTGGCGGGCGCGCAGCTTCGCGCTGACGATCACGCGGGATCGCTCAGTGGAGGAATTTATCAGCGTTGTCGATCGGGTTGAACCGTTTGCAGATGGGCGGTTGACAACGGTGAGTACGCCCTGGGGCAGGGATTTTTGGGGAATAACCTATGCTCAAGCTTTCCGAGGTCAACTGCAAGGACTCAATCTCGTCGATCATAATGCCAATCCGAGAGAGATCGTCAGGAGAGGTGATCATTTGCTGGCACCTTTGGCTACTTTCTACATCTATCCGCTGCAATGGTGGGAAACGTTCCTAAGTCAATCTTTGTTTCTTTCTACAGCGGCTCCCGGTGTTGTGGAAATGAGCCTAGAACCGGCCTTCAGACATGATGATGTCGTTGAAGATGCAAGCTTTGACCTTGGCAATGGGATACGCATTCGATCTTACTCGGTTAAGGAATTGGGCGGAGGGCAGGTGCAAATCACGTTCTATTGGGAAGCGGTAGAAGCGGTGGGGGAGGATTATAGTGTGGCGGTACACCTGGTGGCTCAAGATCCGCCGTTGAGTGAAGCGGATTTGTTGGACCAAGCTGACCAGATACATCCCGTGGAGGGGCTTTATCCCACCAGTAAATGGCAGCCTGGTGAGATAGTGCGCGATGATTATTTGATCACAATACCTGAGGGCAGCAAGCCGGCGGCAGTTCGCGCCAGCATGTACCGCTTCGATCCAGACGAGGGATTCTCTAACAGCTCCTGGTTAACAATTGCAGTTCCGAATAATTCTTGATCAAAAACAATTGATTGTGGAAAATAATATGCTGCTTGCCCGCGCTGTTGAGCGGGGGTGTTGAAGCCAATTCTTAATAAGTGGACGCATAATAATGAACTTCTCTTCTGACGACAAACGAACTACCCTATTTACGGCAACTCTCCTTTTCTTATTGATTACGACAACTTTTGTATTGAGTGTGGCGGGCGACGGCTATGCCGCGACAAACGCGGGAGGTGAGATATTCTTTCCAATCGTGAGAAGCGGCTACCGGTCAGCTCCCATTCCCGAGTTAGTGACCAGTGTGCGACTCGAAGGATCGCGCTGTCCAAGCGATTTGGCTTTTGATCGTTTTTCCAAGGCCCTCTATATTGTCAATGAGGAAAGCGATGATGTGACGGTTATTCGGGACAAGGCGTTTGCGGGCAATATACCCACAGGCAACTGGCCAGTAAATATCGCAAGTGACCCGAATTCGAATAAAGTTTATCTAACCCATGTTTTGGATGGCATCAGAGTCCTGCAAAACGGCATCATCACAGCAAACATTCGTCCGTATGGCGAATCCTATACCATTCTTATCAATCCCGTAAATGGCTATACCTATATCACCGATTTGCATAGTCCGATAACCATTATTCGTGGACTTAATAAAGTGATGGACCTCTTTGTCCCCGATTTTCAGGGCAATCAGATCGGCTGGCAGCTGGCAAGTGCATATGATGACGCGACAGGATTAAGCTATTTTGCCAGTTGGCAGCATCGCGCCCTTACAGTTGTTGACGGCACGGAAGTTGTCGACCAGTTTTCGTATGAGGGAGTAGGAGCAATCGACATGGTCATCGATTCCCAACGACGACTCCTGATTGTTACGAATGATCTCGCCGATTACGATGAGTTGCTCGGTAATAACATTTCCATTATTAATTTGGATAACCAGCAGGTGACGCCGGTTTTTAGCGCTAGGGCTTCGTATCACGCCGATCTTGACCCGGTCACAGGGTATGTTTATGTTACCAATCCAAGTGAAGATACGGTGACTGTCCTGCAGGGCGAAAGAGAAGTGGCCACTTACGAAACCGACGAAGCACCCAGGGAAGTTGCTGTGGACGCTTTGAGGGGATATGCGTATGTGACCAATGCGGGAGATAACAGCGTCACCGTTCTTAAGGATGGTGAAATAGTGTCAGTAATTGATCTGCCAAGAGATAAAGGCTTCGAGCCTTATAACTTGACGATAGACGAGGAAACAGGGACCGTCTATATTTTAAACCGTTCTTCCGTCAATAAGGGGACTGATTCTGATCGGAGCACAGAAGTCGTTCAATGTAAACAGCCTTGGCTTCACATTCTAGAGTGAGATTCCCCGAATTCGGATAAGAAGCGGATACTGGTTTGAATGCCGCGATAAAAATTGGGCAGGTAGAAACGCTCGTTGGGGGCATGGATGGCGTCACCTGGCAAGCCAAAGCCCATGAGCACACTTTCCAGGCCAAGATACTTCTGGAACTGGGAGATGACGGGAATGGACCCCCCCTCACGCATGAAGACGGGCTGGCGGCCAAATGATTGAGCGTATGCGGTTGATGCGGCTTTCATGGCAGGAATATTGAAGTCGGTGATGCTGGCGGGGGCGCCGCCAGCGGTGGTGACCTCTACGGTCACACTAGGTGGCGTAATCTGGCGGATATAATCGCGGTAAAGTTGGGCGATTTCATCAGGGTCCTGGTCGGGAACAAGGCGCATTGAGATCTTGGCATGAACCTTAGAGGGCAGGACGGTCTTGCCCCCGGGACCTGTATAGCCACCGATGATGCCGTGAACGTCGAGCGTTGGCCTAGCGCCAAGGCGTTCCACCAAACTGTAATCGGGATCGCCCCAAGGTTGGGGGGCACCGGTTTCGGCCAGCCATTTTTGCTCGTCGAGAGGGAATTTGGCCAGGATTTGGCGCTCTTTGGAGCTAAGCGGCCGTACTTTGTCGTAGAAGCCGGGGATCAGAATGCGGCCATCTTCATCCTTTAGTTTGGCGATGATATGACCCAAAACGTTTAGGGGATTGTTGATGGCGCCACCAAAGCTGCCGGAGTGCAGGTCACGACCGGGACCGGTGATATCTAGGAAAGTGTAAACCATGCCGCGCAAACCGTAGACGATGGCGGGCTGATCCTTATCGACGATAGCGGTATCAGACACGAGGGCCACATCAGCGGCCAGCAAATCCTTGTTCTGCGGAATAAAAGCCTCGAGGCTGGCACCGCCGCTTTCTTCTTCACCTTCGACAATAAATTTCACATTGAGCGGCAGCTTGCCGGTTTCCTGCAAATAGGCCTGTACTGCTTTGACGTGGACAAATAGCTGCCCTTTGTCATCGGCGGATCCTCGGGCATATAGATAATCGCCACGCACGGTTGGTTCAAATGGGGGTGTCTCCCAGAGATTAAAAGGCTCTGCAGGTTGAACATCATAGTGCCCATATATGAGAACTGTGGGGCGATCGGCTCCGGCATGAAGCCAGTCACTATAGACTAAAGGGTGGCCATCGGTTTCGATGATCTGCACGTGCTCCAGTCGAGCCTGCAACATTTTATCGGCCAACCATTGGGCGGCTGCGGCGACGTCATCTTGGTGGTGGGGTTGGGTGCTGACACTGGGAATACGCAGGAAATCGATTAATTCAAAGAGGTGGGTTGTCTCATGTTGTTGGACATACTGGATGGGGTCACTCATGACTTCGTCTCCGTTACTAGCTTGGTTTATAATAATCTGGCTATCGAGATTATATTCTATAGGAAGCAAATCGTGAATTATGTGTCTGCGCAAGGCAGGGCTATTTTAACGTCCTTCATTGACTGGCATGAACTTCAGCGAGAGCGAAGATGGAATCCCGACTATGGGGATTGACAAAGCAAGCCGGTAAACTGGCTATTGATAGATTCCTGCCTGCGCGAACAGGCACGTGAAGCCAGAAATATGGCTTTGTGGCGCCGCAGAAAACTTTCACGACGCAGCTTACATGCGGAATGACAAATGACAGATAACAAAGAACTAAGCCATGTGGCCTTGTTGGAGAGCATGCTTTTTGTGGCCAGCGGACCGGTCTCAACTTCTCGTCTGGGCACGGTTCTGGACATCTCCCCGGCCAATGTGCACTCACTATTGGGTGATCTGGCGGAATTGTACCAGGATAGGGGCTTGCGCCTGCAATGGATTGGCCAGAGTGTACAGCTAACCAGTGCGCCAGAGGCGAGCGACGTGGTGGAGCGCTTTCTGGGTTTGGAAGTAACCACACGCTTGAGCCCAGCTTCTTTAGAGGTGCTGGCCATTGTGGCCTATATGCAGCCCATTACGCGCCCGAGCATCGATCAGATTCGCGGGGTTAATTCCGACGGCGCCTTACGTACGCTTTTAGGCAAGAGCTTAATTGAAGAGCAGGGACGCATGGACACACCCGGACGGCCGATTCTGTATGGCACGACGCCAGAATTCTTGCAGCATTTTGGGCTGTCACTGATCGACGAACTGCCATCATTAGCGGACGAAGAGGAGTAAACCTGAACGATCAGGTGCATCATCCGGGGCAAGAACGTTTGCAAAAAATCATGGCGCGAGCAGGATTCGGCTCGCGGCGTGAAAATGAGGCGATCATTGCCGCTGGCCGGGTCAGCGTCAATGGAAAGCGGGCCAAGTTGGGTGATAAGGCGGATCCCAAGGTCGACCGCATCGAGGTGGACGGTCGTCCACTACGCATCGAACTTGAGGAACCGATATATATCTTGTTGAATAAGCCGCGTGGCGTCATCTCATCTTTGGAGGATGAACTGCAACAGGCACGCACCACGGTTCGGGATTTGATCCCGCAAGAAGGACATCTTTATCCGGTTGGCCGGCTGGACAAGCCAAGTGAAGGTTTAATCCTGATGACTAATGATGGCCAGCTTGCGCACCGGCTGACACATCCCCGCTATGAACATGAGAAAGTTTACGAAGTGGAGCTTGAGGGGGCAATCCCCAATCAAGCATTGGATCAGTGGCGGCGCGGCGTGGAGTTGGATGGTCGGATCACGGCCCCTGCCCCAATTGAAGTAATCAAACGCAGCAGTACCTATACCCGTTTGCGAATTGTGCTGCGGGAGGGACGCAAACGACAGATCCGGCGCATCGCGGCCAGCTTCGGTTATCCGGTGCTGCGCCTTGTGCGGGTGCGAATCGGACCGCTGGAACTCGGTGATCTAGAGCCAGGCCAATGGCGCACACTAACAACAAAAGAGGTCAAGAGCTTACAAGACGCTGCGAGAGGCAAGACAGAACGGCGGCAAAGAAAGGGAAAGCATAAAGGTCGCCAGCGCAGGACCAATAAATGAGAATGATATGTTACCAGAGGTAATTGCCATTGATGGACCTGCTGCTTCGGGCAAGTCGACCATTGGTGAAATATTGGCTAATGCTTTAGGGTATCTATACCTGGATACGGGCATTATGTACCGGACGGCCACCTTGGCAGCCATTCGCGCGGGACTGGAGCTGACGGATGAGGCCGCGGTTTCGGAGTTGGCGCACAAGATTGATATGAAAATCGAACCGGCAGCAGAGGCGCCAGATGGGCGGCAGTATACGGTGCTATTGGATGGCGAGGACATTACTTGGGATTTGCGTTCGCCGGCGGTGGACAAGAATGTGTCACTGGTATCCAGTTATCCCGGCGTGCGTCAGGCGATGGTCAAGCGACAGCGGCAGATCGGAGAACGGGGCCAGGTGATTATGGTTGGCCGAGATATCGGGACCGTGGTTATGCCCGATGCTCCCCTTAAACTGTATGTAACTGCCGACCCTGAAGAACGAGCACGACGCCGCTGGCGTGACCGGCGAGAGCAGGGACATGCGGCGGATCTGGAAGCGATCCTGGCCGATATCAACCGTCGCGATCATATTGACAGCAGTCGCGAGGTTTCACCACTTCGTCCTGCCGATGATGCGATCATGATCGACAATACCAATCGCTCCCCTGAAGAAATCCTGATCAACATTCTCAACTTGATCACGGAACAAGCCACAAAAGAATTTTAGCCAGCCTGGAGGCAAGGAATGGCCCTGTTTCAAGAAATTGACCTAACAACTTTCTCCGGTGGCAAGATCAGCGGCATAGAGCCTGACAGCGTGGCCAGTGAGATTGGTCTGGCGCCTGGCGACGAGCTGTTGGGCATCAATGACCAGGCGGTGCAGGACATTATCGACGTCCAATACTATGGCGCGGAAGAGACGCTGGAACTGCTGGTGCGCCGCGGGGATGAGCTGCTTCTTTTTGAGGCAGAACGGGATTACGGCCAGGAGCTGGGGATGCAGTTTACGCACCCAACTTTTGACACGGATATCAGGCGCTGCAATAACCTCTGTGAATTCTGCTTTGTGCTGCAAATGGCACCACGCTTCCGGCGCACGCTTTACATCAAGGATGATGATTACCGCTACTCCTTCCTTTTTGGTCATTATGTCACGCTAACCAATCTTGACGAGCATGATTGGTGGCGGATTGAGACGATGAAGCTCTCACCGCTTTATATTTCAGTGCATGTTACTGATCTGGAGCAGCGCCGCAAGTATCTGCGCAATGATAAGGCGGGGGATATTATGCAGCAGCTGCGCCGACTCACAGAGCAGGGCATCGAGGTGCATACGCAGCTAGTCATCGTGCCCGAGGTGAATGACGGCCCATGGTTGAAGCGTTCTGTCGCCGAGCTGGTGGAGCTATGGCCCGGCGTGCGCTCGATCAGCATTGTGCCGGTCGGGCTGACCGATCATCATAAATATGGATTACGGTCGCACAGCAAGCAAGAAGCGGAGGCGATTTTGAGCTATGTTGCCTCATTGCAGCAGGCGTTTAAAGAAAAACTAGGTAGCCGTTTTGTGTATGCAACAGACGAATGGTACCTGGTCGCCGGGCAAGAACCTCCGGCGCTGGAAGCATATGATGGGCAGGAACTGCATGAAAATGGACTGGGTATGGTGCGCCATTTCATGGACGAATGGCAGACTGTGAGCGGGGAAATCAAATCTTGGATGCAGCGCCGGCAGGAAGTGACAGAAGGGGAATCCGCCGTTGATATCTCTGGTGGAGAGAGCCAACCGTGGGAATTCAAGCGAGTAACCCTGGTCACTGGAACCTTGTTCTCTACCACCTTGCGACAGTATGCAGATAAATTTGCGCAGCTAACCCAAGTGGCGGTGGATGTGCAAGCAGTCACTAATAAACGGCTGGGGGAGACGATTACCGTGGCCGGACTGTTGATGGGTGAGGATGTGTTGACACACCTGGAAACATATGAGAGCGGTGATCTGATCGTGCTGCCACGGGTTATGTTTGACCACCCAGAAACGATTGCCCTGGATGATATTGGGCCACAGACTTTCGCCGATAAACTCGGCCGTCCAGTGGCCCTGGCAGATACGATGGGCGATGTGTGGGATGCCTTGATCGGCACCTCAATAGTCATGTACCATCCAAGAACGAGGAGCTAAATGATGATTCTTCCCCTTGATAGCAGGCTGGCTTCGTTGGAGCTTGCGGGCGGAAAAGGGATGAATCTGGCGCGCTTGCTCAGGGCTGGCTTTGCGGTTCCCGAAGGGTTCATTGTGACCACAGAAGCGTACCGTGCGTTTGTCACAAGCAATGATCTGGAAAGCGTTATCGAAGAACAGACCAAGGGGCTCAATTTCAACGAGTTGGATGATCTAGAAGCAGCCTCGGCGATAATCAGAGGTGAATTTACCCAAGGGGCTATTCCCGAAAGCATCGCCGCACCCCTGCGAAAGGCATATTCTGCTTTGGGAGATGGGAACTGTGCTGTTGCCGTGCGATCTTCGGCGACGGCTGAAGATCTGCCGAATCTTTCCTTTGCCGGACAGCAGGATACCTTTTTGCATGTGGTGGGCGAAGCGGCCTTCTTGCGGGCCGTGACGGCGTGCTGGAGCAGTCTTTGGACCGCACGGGCGATGGGTTACCGGTCGCGCAATCATATTGGCCAGCAAGATGTCGCTCTGGCGGTAATTGTGCAGATGATGGTGGCAAGCGAGGCGTCGGGGGTGCTTTTTACAGCCAATCCGCTCAACGGTAAGCGCACGGAGATGGTGATTGACGCGACGTTGGGGCTGGGCGAGGCACTGGTCTCAGGCCAGGTGGAGCCGGACCAGTATGTGGTAGAGGGGGATGACGCCCGACTTCTGAAAAAGAGCATTGGCAGCAAGGCAGTTGTTATGCACGGGAAGCCGGGGGGTGGCATCATCACAAGCAGTGAGGATGCTGCAGGACGCCAGGCAATCGCAGATGAAATAATCGCAGAACTGGCAGGACAAGGACAAGAAATACAAGCCCTATTCACATTACCCCAGGATATCGAGTGGGCCTATGCTGAGGGAATGTTGTGGCTGCTGCAATCACGCCCGATAACGTCGCTCTACCCACTGATCGATGGCATCGATCCTGCCAGTGAACCAATAAGAGCGATGACTTCTTTTGGAGCGGTGCAGGGATTCTTGGAGCCGATGACGCCTCTCGGGAAGGATAATATTGGGATTATTTTCGCAGGTGCGGCGCGTTTGTTTGATTTTGAAATTAGGGTGGAAACACAGCGGATCTTTTACTCCGCCGGAGAACGACTGTTTGGGGATATCTCACCCTTGTTGAGGCATCCGGTAGGCCGGCGGATACTGCATCAATTCATGGGCTTTATCGAACCAGTAAGTGGCAGTGTGATCGGCGAGTTGCTCGACGACGCGCGCTTTCGGCCGTCCAGAGGATGGTTCAAATTTAGCACGGCTAGACGGATTGTACACTTCATGCGGCCAATTATCTCCCGCTTTCTGCGCATCCTGCGTCACCCTGATCGCGCTCGTATTCAGTTTCAGGAGGAAACGGAAACTTTGGTAGCGGAAGTCAGCCATCGTGTGCAGGCGGTCGAATCTCTGGTGGTGCTGGTCACACTCTACGAAGAAACGATTGCCGGTGTATTCCCCTTCTTGCTGCCACGATTTGTACCGTTGATTGGCGTTGGTATGGCTTCGCTCAATTTGCTCAACAAGCTGGCTGCAGGCGCTGGTTGGGACAGTGCGCTGATCATTACTCGCGGGCTGCCTTATAACGTGACGACAGATATGGACCTGGCCCTTTGGGACACGGCGGCAGCGATCAAGGGCGATCCAGACTCAAGGAATATCTTTGCCGAGGAAGACGGCCAGAGCTTGACGCAATTGTATCTGGAAGGGCAGCTGCCATCTGAAGCACAGGAGGCTGTGGCCACGTTTTTAGGCCAGTACGGGATGCGGGGCATTGGCGAGATTGATCTTGGCCAACCGCGCTGGCGGGAAATTCCTCTGCAAATAATGCAGGTTCTGAGCAGCTATTTACAGATTGAAGATCCAATGATGGCACCGGATGCGGTATTTCGCCGATCAGAGCAGGAAGCAGCAGAAAGCATCATCGCACTTGAGAAGGCTGTTGGGCATGGTATTTTCGGCCGTCTGCGGGCAAAGATTGTGCGCGTTGCAGCACGACGTGTGCGTACGCTTTCCGGGCTGCGAGAAACTCCCAAGTTCACCATCATTCGGCTGATGGGCATGTTCCGTTCAAGCCTGCTAAGCAGTGGACAACGATTGGTCGTCGATGGTGTCCTCAACCAAGCAGATGACTTATTATTTCTGCAACTGAGCGAGCTCAAAGAGCTGGCTTCTGGTAAACAGGACGGATGGAAGGCGCGCATTAGAAAACGGCGCCTGGCAGTTGATAGAGAGAGCCACCGCCGGCAGGTGCCGCGAATACTGCTCAGCGATGGGCAAGCCTATTATGAAGGGACCGGCGCCAATGACCAATCCTCAACCGACCGGCTGCATGGCAGTCCGGTTTCTCCTGGGGTAGTTGAGGGGCGCGTGCGCGTGGTTCTGGATCCGATCGGCGCACAACTTCAACCAGGAGAGATCCTGGTTTGCCCAGCAACGGATCCGGCCTGGACGCCGCTGTTTCTGAGCGTGGGGGGATTGGTGATGGAAGTTGGTGGGCTGATGACCCACGGTTCGGTGGTCGCCCGCGAATATGGCATTCCAGCCGTCGTCGGCGTTTCGCAGGCCACCACTCGTTTACAGAATGACCAAACCATTCGCGTCGATGGTAACCGGGGCCACGTTACGGTATTAGATCCTCAATAATTCATAAAAAAAGGGCATCAAGATAACCCATAAAGTGTTATGGGCTACATTGATGCCTCAATCGAAGTTGAGCTCTAGGATGCTGCCAATAACTGTACGCGAGTATAATTCAATCTTTCGAGAGTCACCTCGGCAATATGGCGCTGCCATTCAGCGGCTAACTCTTTGTCTTTGCCACACAATTCCCGTAAATCGTCGGCATTTAGCACAAGCAAGCGGCTGGGGCTGCTGGTCCAAGCGCTGGTCGTATAAATAAACGGCCGAATGAGCGCCGAAATACCAAACATTTCCCCAGGGTTGATCATGCCCACCAAGTAGTCCTGCCTTTTTTCCATGCCCCGCTCATCGGTTACCGTGTAGTGGAGTTCGACCCCTCCTTCACGTAAGAGATACAGTTTATCCGCCGGTTCACCCGACGTGAACAATACATCTCCAGCTGGCAGCTCTGTTTCTTCGGTGATCATCGCCGCTTCATGTAACTGAACATGATTCATGAACGCGAAAAAAGGATAACGCCTTAACATCTCTGGTGATACCATCTGCTGCTCCTCCTGATTACAGGCCAACCGGTCCAGCCCGCCTCCCTTCAACCTTGGAAAGGAGCCCAGGGCAATATGACCGGTTAAGGATCAATTTGTAATAATTCTAAGACCGCGCGAACCGCTTGCGGTACAGCCGCAGCAACGCTGGGCGAGAGTTCGTCTGAAAAATCATAGACATGCTTTGCCTCCACCCCTACCAGATCAACTTCAACTGGCAGTTCGACTCCCATGGTGCGACCCAAGCGCATTGCCGTCGGCAGCGAGGTATCGTGGACGGCGGTGGTATGTCCTGTTGAATAATCCGGCAGATCATCTAGGGCGAGGCGATAAACCTGGCCAGGTTGGCCCTCACGTGTTTGAAAAGCATCGATGATGACGACTCTCTCGTAGCCAATTAGCTGTTCCATCAAGCTGAGCCCACCCAGCGCGAAACAGTCCACGTCAATATGCTGGAAATGTCTATTGCCGGTGGATAAGGCCTCACTTACCGCTTCAGCCACCCGCCAGCCAATACCATCGTCGCCCAGGATCGGATTGCCCAGGCCGACAACCAGCGTTTTAGGAGGGGCCGGCATGGACCGGCCCCTCAGCAAATCGTCAGCAGTATTGTCGCAAGACATTTACTACCTCACCGTTGGCATCACGTATCTTGACCTCCAACGGCATCTGCCCGGGCAGCGAGTGGGTCGCGCAGCCAAAGCAGGGATCATAGGCGCGGAAGGCCATCTCCACCATGTTCAACATCGGTTCGGTAACCACCGTGCCCTTATGAATGAGGCTGGAGGCTGCCTTATTGATGGACATGGACATGGGCGCGTAATTGTTTGTCGTACCCACAACCAGATTGACCTTGGTGAGCACGCCGCGCTCATCGGTCCAGTAATGGTGGGTCAGCGTACCACGCGGCGCCTCGACAATGCCCACGCCTTCGGTAGGGATTTTAGTGGGCACCGTATGAATATCAGAAGAGGTAATCTGCGGATCGGTGGCCAACTCAACCCAACGCTCGGCCGCGTAGAGGAGTTCGATCAAGCGCGCCCAGTGAATGGTCAATCTCTGGTGGACGGGTTTGCCGCCCAGCGTCTCATAGAACTTATCATACTCAGCCTGGGCCAGGGGTGTGGCCATGCCATCGGCGGCGTTAAGACGTGACAACGGTGTAGCCATATAGACACCGGAGTCGTTGCCGCCGACAAAGCCTTTCCAGCCGACTTTCTTCAGATAGGGGAATTTTAGGTAAGTCCACGGTTCTACATGCTCGGAGATCCAGTCTGTATACTCATGAGGTGCATACTTGCCCAAACGTTTGCCATCGGGATCGACAATGCTAACCCGTCCATCATAGAAATTGACGTGGTTGTTGTCGTCTACCAGACCCATATAGTGGGTGCGATCGGTGTAGATATCACCCAGAACTAGATCGAGATAGGCCTGGTTTCCGAGAACGAGATCAGCAAAGAGCTGTAAGCTGAACTGGGCAAACTCGATACCCCAGCGCCCCATTTCTTCAATCTTCTTCCGTTCTTCTTCGGTCAGACCCTTGGTGACGCCGCCCGGGATCGAGGTGCAGGGATGAACTTTGCGCCCACCAAGCATTTCGACCACAGTATGGCCATACTTACGCGCTTGAATGACCTTACCGCCAATTTCCAGGCCAACCTTGTGAATGACGCCCAGGATATTGCGTTCAGCGACCGGTGCATCGGGTCCCATGACGAAATCAGGTCCGCCAAGGGCGTAGAAGTGCGTCGTGTGATCTGTGAAGTAAAAGCCCATGTAGAGCAGCTCACGTAGCTTCTTGGCGGCAGGCGGGGGATCTACGCCGTATACAGCATCAGCCGCCTTGGCCGCGGCCATATGGTGCGCCTCAGGGCAAACACCACAGATACGATTGGTCAGCAAGGGCATCTCTTCCACCGGACGGCCGACACAAAATCTTTCGAAACCGCGGAGTTCCGGGATCTGGAAATAGGTATTGGCTACATCCCCTTCTTCATCCAGAAAGATTTCTATCTTGCCATGCCCTTCCAGGCGGGTAATGGGATCAATTGTGATTCGTTCCATTCCGTTATCTCCTCATCAATCGCCGGCCCAGGCCGATTTCGCAGCCTGCAGCAGGGAATGAGGCAGGCTAAAGCGATAGAACGAGCCCGCCGGATCGACGATGCCGTCTAAGATTTTGTCTATTTCGTCAGGGTCTTCGCTGTCGATCACGGAGGCGATAGCCGTCATGAGACGTGCACCATAATCGATCACGCCTTCTGCCGGACCATAGCAGCCAATGCATGCGGCACCTACGGCGGGGCATAAAGCCTCGCAGCCGCTGCGGGTCGCGGGACCGTTGCATAGAATACCCTGCTCCAACAGGCAGAGATCGGGATCGACATTTTCGACTTCGTGAATGCGCACAAATTTTGTGATTGTTTTCACATTGCGCGCGCGGCTGCACTCGTCACATACGGTCGAACCGCCGGCGCCAATCACAGAGCCCTTGGGCGGCAGCTCGCCCTCACCTTTGAGAGCGGCGATCACCAGATCGATGACGGCCGCAATTTGATGCGACTCAGGTGGGCAGCCAGGCATGTAATAATCCACGTCCACGACCTGATCCAGCGTACGCATGGTTGGGTAGAAAACGGGGATATTCAATTGGCCCTCGGGCATATCGTAGGTATATTGGGGCCGAATGTTATCGGGATTATCCGTGGAGACCGTATCGAAAGCGGCATCAAATATCTGCTCGGTGCTGGAAAAATTGGCCAACCCGGGAATGCAACCTTCCGTGGCGCACGATCCAAAAGCGACGAGGAAAACTGATTTCTGCCGCAGCAGCTTGGCGAGGTGCTCATTCTCCGCATTGCGAATGCTGCCGTTAAAGAGGGTCAAGGTAATTGACTTATCGGGCATCGCTTCGACATCTTTGTACTTGGCATCCATAGCCACGGGCCAGAACACGACGTCAAAATTGGCATCCACATCGAGGATCTTCTCACCGATATTGAGGACAGCGATCTCACAGCCACCGCAGGATGCCGCCCAATACATGGCGAATTTCGCCTTTCCATTTTCGCTCATGCCATCACCTCCTTTGCGACAACTTCCCTAACCTGTGGCTGCCAGCTAGTGGGCCAATTGAGCGGTCCGAACACGCGAATTTCCTCCACAAATTCAGTGATTGCGCGAGCAAGTTGAATGCCTTCGGCGGCACTGGCCCAAACGAGCTTGATTCGCCGCGGTTCCACGCCAAATTGTATGATTGTCCGGCGCAGCAAATGGAATCTGCGTAAAGCTTTATAATTTTGTTCTAGATAGTGGCACTCGCCGGGATGGCAGCCAGTGATCAAAACACCATCAGCTCCACCTGATATTGCTTTGAGGATGAAGGTTGGATCCAGTCGTCCCGAACACATCAGCCGTATCAGGCGGACATTTGGTGGATATTTGAGTCGCGCGGTGCCAGCCATATCTGCGGCCCGGTAACTGCACCAGTTACAGGTAAAACCGATTATTACGGGTTCGAATTGTTCGGTCATAGTATCGTCTCCTTGGCTAGAGCCTGCGGTTAAGCCGGCACCATTTCTAGTAGATCTGCCTTGGCCAACAGGCTGTACTTCAGCAAGCCATCGATTTGTGAGAGAATTTGTTCATTGCTAAAGCCGGTGCCAGTGATCGCACCTGCCGGGCAGGCCGCAACGCATGTGCCACAGCCCTGGCATAAGGCGTGGTTGATTTCCGTGACCATGCGATCCTCGTGGAAGAGTATGGCATTGAAAGGACAGAGATTGTTGCAGATCCGGCATCCAGAGCATTTTTCTTCAATAACAGTCGCCCTGACCGGTTCCAGTTCAATCTCTCCTTTGTTGATACGGCCGATAATGCGAGCCGCTGCCGCGGCACCTTGTGACACGCTGGCGGGAATGTCCTTCGGGCCTTGTATGGCCCCGGCAATGAAAATGCCTTCGGTCATCGTAGCCACTGGATCCAATTTCGGGTGCCTTTCGGTGACCCAGCCGGCAGCGCTGCAAGCGATGCCAAACTTATGGGCAACTTCCTTGGTGTCGACAGGCGGTTCAAGGCCAACGGATAGGATGACCATGTCGACCGGGATCCGCCGCTGCATGCTGGCCAACGTATCCTCAACTTGAACTATAAGCTTGCCTTCTTCTCCAGGGTTGCGCGCCGCATCGGTGACCTCGGCGACACGCCCACGAACGAATAAGGCCCCTTCATCCAGCACACGCTGGTAAAACTCATCATAGTCTTTGAAGGCGGTGCGCATGTCGATGTAGAAGTTGTACACTTCCGCACCCGTGCGCTCTGTAACCAGATGGGCGAATTTCAAGCTGGACATGCAGCAGATAACTGAGCAGTAATTGTTGTAGTGGATGTCGCGGCTGCCGGCACAATGCACAATGGCGACCGACTTTGGCGTGGTCACACCGTCACGGAGGACTATCTCACCTTCAGTGGGACCGGCAGAGTTGCACATACGCTCAAATTCGATGCTGGTAAAGACATTGGCCAAACGGCCGTAGCCATACTGCCCAATCTTGCGGGCGTCGAATAAGTCAAAGCCGGTGGCAAGGACGATATTGCCCACCTCCACGATTTCAAATTCTTCTTCTTGGGTGAAATCAATGCATTGCGTGGGGCACAGCTTCTCACAGGCGCGGCATTTACCATTATGGAAATAGATACAATTTTCCGTATCAATCACCGGATACTTGGGCACCGCTTGTGGGAAGGGCGTGTAAATCGCTTTGCGATACCCTAAGCCAGCCTCAAACTTATCGTCGATGACTTTCTTGGGGCACTTCTCCCAGCATATGCCGCAGCCGGTACAATCTTCGACGACGACATAGCGTGGTTTCTTGCGAATCGTGACCGTGAAATTGCCAACATAGCCATCCACGCGCTCCACTTCCGACCAGGTCATCATCTCAATATTCGGGTGCTCGCCAACATCAACCATTTTGGGGGTCAAGATACAGGCTGCACAGTCCAATGTCGGGAAAGTCTTATCAAATTGGGCCATATGGCCGCCAATCGAGGGTTCCCGCTCTACTAGAATCACCGGATTGCCTGAATCGGCGATTTCCAGCGCGGCCTGGATTCCTGCGATTCCACCACCCACAACGAGCGTGGTCGGGTGAATCGGTACGCGTAAAGGCTCCAGCGCTTCATTCTGAATGACGCGCTCGATACCACCAGCAATCATCGCTTTCGCTTTTTCGGTGGCCTTGACCTTGTCCGTATGCACCCAGGAAACCTGTTCGCGAATTGAAACCAATTCCGACAGATAGGGATTTAGACCAGCACGGTTACAGGCATTGCGGAAAGTCCGTTCATGGAGATGGGGTGAACAGGCCCCGACCACAACGCGGGTCAGGCCTAACTCTTTAATATCCTGCTCAATCAGCTCCTGCCCGAGACTGGAACACATAAATTTGTAGTCACGGGAAACGACAACACCTTCGTCGCCCAATTCATCCTTAGCCCACACCGCCACATCTTCAACATCGACCATGGCGGAGATATTGGAGCCGCAGTGGCATATGTAAACGCCAACGCGTTCTTGATCAGCCGGGGGTTGTTTTTGCTCAGCACTCATGAGGTTTTCTCCTCTGGCATCTTAGGCATCGGCAGTCCTTGCTGCTTCTGGCGCCGGCGGGAAGGCTTTTTGGCTTGGTCTTCAGTAATCGGAACCTCCACGCCGATTTTGGCCAAGGCATCATGCGAATTGACAAACTCCTTGCCAATGCCAAGCTCGTCCGGATCGTAGCCAAAGGCCAGGCCCATCAACTGCGTGAAGTAAAGCACCGGCATGTGGAAGTCCGTTTTGAAGTGGCGGTTCATATCACCCTGGTAAACATCCAGATTGAGCTGGCACATGGGGCAAAGCGTTACCATTAAATCTGCTTTGTATTGATCCGCAGCCCGGATGAGGCGGTGAATCAACTCATAGGCGACCTCTGGCGTGATTTGGGTCATGTGCCCGCTGCAACAGTGCGTCTTCTGCGGGAAATAGACAACTTCTGCTCCCAATACCTTCATCAGATCATCCATAGCGGTCGGGTACTCGGATTGGCCATACCGGTTATCAAGATCAGGTCGCACAATCATGCAGCCATAATAAGGCGCTATACGTAGGCCAGTTAAGGGACGTACGACCTTTTTCTTAATAGCGTCAAGACCCACATCATTGAAAATGATATCCAGCAGGTGGCGAATATCCAGTGTTCCTGGTTCATATTCCAGGCCGCCCGCCGCCAGAGCATCATTCACCTGCTCTGCGAGCAGCGGGCTGTGCTGCAGATGAGATTCAGTTTTGGCCAGGTTTAGATAACAAGCGCTGCAGCTAGCTACCAACGTGTCCGTCCCATTTTTCTGTTCCGCCGCCAAGGCCAAATTACGGCCTACAAGGGCGTGAGACGGCACCCGGTAAACAGATTTGTATTCTGTCGCACCACAACAATTCCAATCTTGCACCTCTTCTAGAACAATATTGATGTCCTCGCGAATGGCCATTGTGGAATCGAGGTAGGCACGGGCATTGCGCTGCAAAGAGCAGCCAGGATAAAACAGGTACTTCTTCATGCCATTTCCTCCTCGATTTCCTTGGCTCGGGCCAGGATACTCTGCAGTTGCTCCAGGTTATCTATCCTGTGGGGGGATAGATCAATCCTCTGCCGCGATAGCATGCCCCAACCCATGGATGCCATGCGCATCAGATCGCGCGGGTTGTTCTGTAAGAAATTGCGCGTGGCCAGACCCAGCTCAAAACTACGACCGTAATCTTCCACGTAGCTGACAAAGGATTGGGAGAGCTCGGCCCCTCCCGTTTCTTCGTGCTTCCCTTCCTTGATGGCCATGCTCTTCAATGTATACATGATGCCCGTGATACTGACATCCTGCGGGCAGCGCACCGTGCAGTAGTAACAGGAAACGCAGTACCAGGGCGCGGTGCTGGCCAACACCTCCTTCCGTTTGCCGGCGCGTATCATGGCAAAAAGCTGCCGTGGGCTATGTTCCATATCCTCCCCCGAGGGGCAGGAACCGGCACATGTACCACATTGAATACACATTTGCAGCCGGGAATCGCCAGGTGTGGCCATCATCACTTCTTCAAAGAAGCTCATTGGCGCCTTTTCCGGGCTAACTTGGATTCCTGTGCTCAAAGGTCACCTCCTCCTCTGCCTCCACATATCTCGGCGCCTAGTGGCGCGAAGAATGGGCAGCAGCTAGAAAACAAAAACCCCCACCTTTTCAGGCAGGGGCTGTTTACAAATGATAAAAACGATGGACGCTTCAGAGGGGCTGGTGTCGGATGAGGCACGCATCAACAGCCCAGCGATCACGCGATGCCATATGCTGCCGATCATCCTCACAATCACCTCAAATACGTAAGTAAAAAGGACAACCAAAAAGGTCTATCTAACGCACAATAAAGGCGCATTAGGTGCTACCCTACTCTACCAGCGCAAAGCTCCAACCGACAAGTGACATTTGTCACAAGTGCATATGACTTTGATCATATTGACGTGGCGATGAGGACCAGATTTCAGTTCGAGTTCTTATAATGGCCAAGAAGCGGCAGGTGAGTTGGCAGCGGGTAAGAAAAATAGAACCCCAGTTTTCAAGAAAAATCTAGGGCTCGTTGAGGTCTACTGTCCGTAGCGGAATATTTGACGAGATTCCAAGGGCACCATTTCGTCAAATAAAACAAAGGTAGTGCTGGATAGATCGTCGTCCAGGGTGAGGCGCAGATGGTGGTCGCCAGGCGCTAATTCCTGTTCGAGGTAAAAGGGAGTCGATTTTGAATCCAGCAGTTCGGCCGTTTCATACATTTCGTTGAATATGGGCTGCCCATCTATTTCTAGGTTCAGGGCCAGTTCCGGGCCCAAGATGGTGCTGATGTAGGAGCCGCGCCCCAAGGGCTTGGCGAGATCGGCGACTATGGCCTGGGTGACGGCTGGGGGATCAGGATAGAGGGAAATTGGTAGATCGGTCAGCAGCACCTGCACAATCATGACCAGTGCCAGGAGCAAAAAAGCGACGCCGTAGTTGCGCCAGCTTAGATCTTTAAACATGCGGCGCTGCTCGAGATAATCGACTGATTGGTCCTCGCCATTGCTTGAGCTCATTGATTGGATTGGTTCAAGCGCCTGGGAGAAATCATCCGGGGGCAGCCAGAATGCGGTAATGGGAGCATTGGCGTACGGCCGTTTGAGGCGCGGCACACGCTCGCGAACGAGACGGCGCTCAGCCCAAAGGTTGCCCTCGCGATTGGTGCAGTCGTCTGGCGGGCAGCCGACGACCTGTACTTCATCGACGCCGGCGTCAAGAGTACGGGTCAGCAAATCAGGGGGCGCTGAACCCACGCAGGGCAGGGTGATGACTTCTAGATCCATGCCTTGTGGCAAAGCGGCTGTTTGTTCAAGATAGGAGCGCGCCCCGTGAGCGGCATGACGTTCGCAGGTGAAAACGAGTTTCAGCTTGGCGCCAGATCGGTTGGCTTTGGCACGCTCGATATGGGCCGAGACATCTTGCCAGAGCATCACGGGCGGTATTTCACCCATGGTGATGGCCACGGCATCACAAGAGCCAACACAGATGCCGCAGGAGACGCAGAGACTGGGATCCTCCAGAGCGACGTATTTATGGGGCTTGTCGTCATCCCGCTCGACCATTTGGATAGCATTGTATGGGCAGTCCATGGCGCAAACAGTGCAGCCATTGCAGCGCTCTTTGATGATATTGACTTTGGGCAAAGGGTAGCTCGTAGTCTGGGTTTCACCTGCTTCCGGTTTTTGTCTGCGGCGCAGCCAGGGCAGTGCGGCCAATAACAAGGTTAGCAGCAGCAAGCCACCCCACAGGAGCCAGCTAAGGGTAGCATTGCCAGTGACAGGCAGGAAGAAGAGAAATAAGGGATCGAAGGTGACTGGGCCAGGGATACGCTCCAGGTCACCCTGGGGCAGCATGCCGGCGGGAAAAAGCAGGCTGACGAGCAAGACTACAACGGCTACGCCAACAACCCAATAGACAGGCGGCAGCCACTTGGGGCGGCTGAGGCGTTTGATATGCAGCCAGAAGAATACGGCCGTGACCACGAACATCAATACATGGATGGCGAACACAGTCAGAAATAGGGGCCAGCTTAAACCGGTTAGATCCATCTCAGTGATCATGACCATGTAAGGCGCGGCCCAGGGCGTCACCGCCTGCAGGAAGTCGACGAAGCTGTCATTGATCATCTGCGCGCGTTCATCCCAGATCAACCAATAGCCGGAAACGCCGGCAATCCAGAGGAATATGGTCATGACGATACCCGTGACCCAGGCCAACCAGCGCGGCCCGCGGAAGCGCTCCATAAATAGGGTGCGGTAAGCATGCAGCAGGGTTGTGATCACCAATGCGCCGGAAGCATAACGGTGAACGGCGCGAATGGTTCGGGCGATGAAGGGCTCTTCGATGCGCGTCAGCACATCATTGTAGGAGGCATCAAAGCCATATTTAAAGAAGAGGAAAAGGTAAAAACCAGTCACGCCGACGATGATCATCAAGAGCACGGCGATGGTTCCCGTATGATAGAAGGGATTCAATTGACTGGTGCCAATGAGCCTGTTCGCCGGTCGTTCGACGGCCAGGGCGATACGCTCCAGGAAACGCAGCCAGGCTGCTCTAAGTGGGGTCCATGCGCTAGTAGAAGGCTGTCCCGTGGCCGCCTCAGCCCCTATGCCTTCCCAGCTAAATTCATGGGAATGCTCCTGCTCTTGTATGCCTCCAGATAAAGCACCGACAGTAGATGCGGACTCAATTTCTGGTTGTACACAATCTCGCTCTGGGTCGGCCCCAGGTAGAAGGTTCGCTTGCTCTTTGCGTTTGGTCATCTTTGTTAATTATCGGATTTACTAAGTCTCCCCGTTCAGACGATGGCTGCCAGAAGATGAACTTTAAGAATGGATACTCACCTGCTCGGGTATGACAGCCATTTAGGGTGGGTACCCGCCTGCGTGAGCATGACAAACAGAATAAAGAAAAACGTGGAACGGAAAGCACAATTATGGTGCGATCCAAGTTCCACGTTTCTGTTACGGTGCTAATCTACGACAAGAGTGCACCTATGATGATCCGCTTAGTTGAGAGTCAGCATGTAGGCTATCAAATCATTGACTTCGCCAGCCTTCAGTTCGGTGCCAAAGTTCTGGTACATAACGCCAGGCGTAAAGCCTTCAACGATATGGGCATCAGGATCATTGATCGATTCACGCAGATAGTCTTCAGCGCTCATGCCTTCTATGTAGCTGCCGGCGCGGTTGGCTAATCCAGCGTGTGACGGGCCAACTAGAACGACATCGGGTTCCAAGGAATGGCAGGTAACGCATCCAGGTGCGCTGGCTGAGCCAATGGTAACCTGGTTGTACAGGGTCTCGCCATTGGCCGCGCTGGCACCGGATCCACCATCGCCACTTTCGGCCGTGTCGCCACCACCGCCGCCACATGCGGCCAGGAGCAGCACCAAGGCTACAACAAGCATCGTAAGCAACATCTTTTTGTTCATAGAACGAACCTCCATACTAATGTTAGTAAGCTGGGCGATCCCATGCGCATGCTGCAAGATCGATGGGCTCCCCCACAATCTCCGCCTACCAGACTTTGAAGCCTGGGGATAAGGCATTGAGATTTGTTAATAGATAATACAGAACCGGTCCATAAGCGATGAGGATCAACACAATGGTCAACGCGATCCATGGCTTCCAATTGTCAAGCCAACGGGGCACAACATCACCTTCTACCGCCGGTTCGGCTACGGGCATTTCGATCGGTTCGGTCAACTTCTTCTTGGAGAAGAAGGTTCCAATCATAACCGCGTAGAACAGCAAACCGCTGATACCTAGAATAATGCCACCAATCGCGGATTCGATCAACAATGGCTGCCAATCAACACCAACGTATTGGGCGGCGCCGATCATGGTCCGGCGCGGCATGCCGAAGTTAAGGCCCAGGATGTGCAAGCCGTTGGCCATGAGCAGCATACCCACAAACCAGGTCCAGGCCTGCCACAGGGCTGCCTTGCGACCCCAAAGCTGTTTGCCGGTCAACTTGGGCACCAACCAATAAGCGATGCCAAAGAAGGATAGGGTGACGGCCGAGCCAAGGGTTGTGTGGAAATGACCGGGAACCCAACTGGTATTGTGAATGGCCAGGTTCAGATCATATGAAGCATTGACCAAACCACCGATGCCGCCAAAGGCAAACAAGATCATGGCCAGGTTTTGTGCCGCATAAGAGGGATCACCCCAGGGCAGCTTGCGAATCCAGCCTAATAGACCGGTGCCACCGCGGGCACGACCGCCGATTTCCAATGAGGCTACAACGGTGAAGGCGGTCATCATGCTGGGAATGAACAGCGCCCAGGTCAAGATGGCATGGATGAACTTGTAGCCGGCGGGTACGCCAGGATCGGTATACTGGTGATGCAGTCCAACAGGGATGGAAAGGGCCAGGAACAGCCAGAAAACGAGGCGAGCCAGCGATTCGCTGAACATTTTGCCACCGGCTTGCTTGGGCAACATCGCATACCAGGAAACATAGGCGGGCAGCAGCCAGAAATAGACCAACGGATGGCCAAAGAACCAGAAGAAGGTCCGCGCCAACTGGGGATCGATTCCTTCAACCAGGCCCAAGGTCCAGGGAATGATCAGGACAAGGATTTCTGTTGCGACGCCCAAGGTGGCGATCATCCACATGACCATGGTTATATTGGCGGCCAGGGCAATAAATGGCGTACGTTGGCCTGGGTTATCTTTGCGCCAGCCAATGAGCGTGGCCAAAAAGCTAAAGCCAGCGATCCAGGAACCAACCACGACGAGAGTCAGGCCGAGGTAGAAGAAAATGCTGGCCTGCAAGGGCGGGTAAAAGGTGTAAAGAACCGTGGCCAGATTGGTCAGGATGGGAATTGCGGCCAAGACAAGCCCAATGACCATCATGAAAAAGGCCACCCAGCTCCAAGAGGGGTGGCGCAGTTCCCGTTTCAGACTGCGCGAAGTGGCAAAGGTGAAGAAGCCAACAATAAAAAATGTGGTCCATACCAACGCGTTGAGCACACCATGAGCGGTTAATCCTTGATAGTAGCTCTTGATGCCGATGCTGTTGAGCGCGGGATAGGCATTTATTCCAATATTTTGCAGTTTCTGCAATGGCCCGAAGAGGCCGCCAATGAAGAGGGCGGTCATGGCAATGAATAGATTCCATCCGGCCAGTTTATTTTCTCGTGCGTACATTCAATTTCCTCCTGAATTTACTCCACGACCAAACGGCCGTACATGGTCTGATGCCCTACACCGCAGTACTCGTGGCAGATAAAGTTGTGCTCTCCCGGCTCTTCAAAGGTCGTCGTGAGGGTCGAAACCTGTCCGGGCAAGACCATCATATTGACATTGGTACCCTCGAGGTGAAAACCATGCTGCACATCTTTACTGGTAATATAGAATGTGATTTCCGACCCTGCCGGAATACGGATCTCATTGGGTTGGAAAACCCAGGTTTGAGCCAGAATATAGGCCTCATATTTACCAGGTGCCAATTCGCGTACTCGTTCGTCGACCGGCGCTCCCCAGGGAGAAGGAGGGGTCGCTACCGTATTGGGATCAACCAGTTCATAGGGCGCAGGGACCTGAATCCCATATGCCATACTGCTGGCAGCGATCGCTATGGCAAATATCACGACAAGCGTGATCGCCGCAATAATAAAAATCTTTTCTGTGCGGTCGACGTGCATTATCCTGTTGCCCCCCTGGCAAGCAGCGTAAGATACGCGCTGCCCCACAATACGATGATGAGCAATATAAAGATAACCATGATCGCAATGGTGCCTTGTGGCGTCTTGTATTTGTCCTTATTGTCCTTCACAAATAACCTCCTATTTCCAATCTAATACTGCAAAACTCCTGTGCCGCTGTTCGTTCCCCCAAAACGGCCGCATTATACCTTTTTCGCCATTGGACCGCGTGGGAGACCCTATCGAGCAGCTGCCTGCCGGCCCTTACCTTGCCGTTTCCAATTCAGACAAATTATCTTCCTTCTAAACCACCTCCTCAGATACTTGGTGATTGATAATGGGCTTCAAATCATGCCCTTGGGCGACCCTGAGGGTACGCCCCACACGTTGGTTAGTTGACTAAATGGCTCAAATCCTCAGCGATATCTTGCGCCGGGGTGCCAAATGGATAAACCAATCGCAAATAACCATCCGGGTCGATCACCACCACGCTGGCGGTGTGATCAATAAGATACCCTGTAGCCACGGTGCCATCATGCTTTTCATAAAAGATGCCATATTGTGTGGCTACGGCGGCTACTTCATCTTCTGTGCCCGTGACGCCGATGAATGAGGGGTCGAAATGGGTGACATACTCTTCAAGCTTCTCCGGTGTATCCCGCTCAGGATCGATGGAGACCATGATCACCTGTGTCTTCTGGGCATCGTCACCCAATATGTCCGTGGCTTGGGCCAGTTCGACCAAGGTTGCCGGACAAACGTCTGGACAAAAGGTGTAGCCAAAATAGAGCAGCACTGCCTGTCCACGGAAATCACGTAGATTGACTTCCTGCCCACCTGGACCGGTCAGGGTGAAATTGCTGTCCGGGTCGGGTGATTGGATGACGGTGCCATGGTAGGTATAGGGCGAACCGATGAACGAGATAATCGCCCAGCCAACCAACAAGCCCATGATCAAGGCCGCGACGCCGATAACCAGCCATTTATAGCGGGCCCAGAAACCTGCCGGCTCTTCCTCAATCGTTGGTGTGTCTGCACTACCTTCCAAAATAACTCCTCTTGCAGTGTTATCCGCGTGGATAACACATAAACAAATGCGCCGCTTCGTAGGCCACTTTATTGGCCCCATCGCTTTTTTCCACTTCCTCGGCGATCAACTGTATGCCTTCCAGCAGGCGGTCGGTGTCGGGAGCGGCGGTGCGATACTCCCCGCGCAGAATCCCCGCGCCATCAACGAGCATGAAGCCGGGATCAAATACGATACGGCCGTCCTCCTTATGATCGAAATAGAAGCCGAAGCCGCCGCCAATGATCCACCGCAGCTTCTCTACAGGCCCAGTGGCGAAGTGCCAGATGGCGGGATCCGCCCCGACCAATTGGGCGTATTCTTGCAGAACTTCTGGGGTATCATGTTCCGGATCAATGGAAATGGTCACCAACTGCACGGGAATGCCATAGGTATCTATTTCAGGCAGGCGATCCTGGATTTCCTTCATGGATGCGCTCGTCTGCGGGCAAGGTTCCTGGCAGGTGGTATGGTTGAAGTTATAGAGGGTAATTTTGCCGCGCATGTCTTCGTTGGTCAGGCGGTTACCATCTTGATCGATGAGGGAGTAGCCGGGGGCCAAGGTGATGCGCGGCAGAACGAGGACGGGGCGCAGGGTGGCGAAGGCAATGACCGAAACAAGGAAGATGCCCAGGATCAGATAGAAGATCCAGGCCCACTTGAAGGCTGGCTTTTTCGCCTTTTCCTTTTCCGGCGCAGCGCCGGAAACTATTTCCGTCATGCTCTTCCTCATCCGCGAGTGGGAGAGGGTCTCTTCCAAAAACCCAGCTCATTGCGGTACTCGTGCTACAGCCTTCCGAAGGCGGAATTGCAAAGCGGCGTAATTGTACAAGTGATCACATAGCACCGCCAATAGTCGCATTATTTGTATTGCTCAATGCAGCTCGAAGCGCGGGTGAGACACGCGGAGACAAAACACACCGCCAGCCGAAGGCATTTCTACGCTGTCTAACTCTACTTGGATCGAATAATAATCTGCTGCGCCAGCTTGGTTTTGACAAAGCTGGTCAATCTACAAAGCTGCGGATTACCGTGCCAGATGCGGATGCGGGTGTCAAGAGGGTTTGCTGGAGGAGATTGGGTTCGAGGCCGGAGAAGATACGGATTTGCATTTGAGGTTGGGCAGCGACGAGATCGAGCATGCTGCGTACTTTGCTGGCCATGCCGCCGGTGACGTCGGTGCCGCGGGAACCGCCAAGGGCGGGGGCGATTTGGGGCAAGTTCTGTGCGGTGATGAGGGGCACAACCTGGCCTTGAAGGTCAAGAACGCCAGGGGTTTCGCCGGCGAGGAGGAGCCAGGAGGGCCGTAAAGTGTCCGCCAAGGACATCATCACCTCTTCAGTAGAGATGATGGTCCCGCCACGGGCGGTGTCGAAGGCGACATCGCCAAAAATGACGGGTATGAGACCGGCCTCTAATGATCTTTGAACCGGGCCGGCTGCCAGCTCTATGATCTGGCCCTCTTGGCAGAGGGCGGAAGCGGAAGGCTGCAGGCTCAAGGCGGGCACGCCAGCCTCCAACAAGGCAGCCATAACCAGTTCGTTGAGGCGGGAAGCGGCGGCGCTGACCTGGGTGAAGCCGACCCATTGATCGGCCGTCTTTACCCCCTGCCGCGTGCCATGCTGCGCGCCATGTACATGACCAAAGGAACCGCTGCCATGCCCCAAGAGCAGCTTTAGGTCCGGATTGGCTTCTTGGGCGCCTCGAATCTCTTGCGCCAAGCGAGCGAGGATAGCGGGCCGCTCCTGCTCCACACCCGTCTTATCGGTAATCAGCGAGCCGCCAAGTTTTAGAAAGTTGATTTCGTTCATAGTAGTTCCGATTGCAGAAGCCCGGTTATTTGGAAATACCAGGTTTCTGATGCTCTGTGTGCTCCTCGTCTCCTTTGCGGACTCTGCGTCCAGGGTGGCATCTGGAAGGACGCAGAGGGCGCTGAGAAGACGCAGAGTACGCTGAGATTTGTTTCAAGATATCCATGGGAATAGCAAAGATGTTATGGTTTTCAGGGTAATATAATTTGCTCGACGACGAAAGAAACGGCCGCTTGCGCCGATTCTGCGAAATGCAGCAGTTCAACATGCTGCGGGCGGATGACAGCGGGATCATTAAAGGCAGCGATGGTCTCGCGCCAGGTAGGGCCTAAGAGGGACAAGGGGCGCCGCTCGATTTCGCCGACCTGCATTAAGCTCCAGGCGAGGGCCATCTCGGACAAGGTGCCGATGCCACCGGGGAGGACGATCATACCATCGTTCTTTTCGACCAAATAAAGCAGCCGCTCTTGCAACGTTTGAAAACGAATCTCCTCCTTCACCCACTCGTTGGGACCCAGGGGACGAAACTGCTCGATCTGGTCGCTGGTGACACCGATGACGTGCCCGCCCGCTTCAGCAGCACCCTGGGAAACGGCGCTCATGGTGCCGCTATAACCGCCGGTGGCTACGCCGAAGCCCGCTTCCGCCAACAGCCGGCCTACCTTACGCGCCTCTTCATAGGCGGGGCTGCCAGGCTGGGGAGCGGAACTGCCAAAGATGGATATAACGGGATCGTCAAAAGAAGCCAGGGGCAGGGCTTGCAGCGTCTCGACCACATCCTGTCCTTGGGCAAAGGCACGGGTGGCGGCCTGGATTTCGGCTTGTTTTTCGAGGATGAGAATATGGCCGCACTCAGGCAAGATATGGGCCTGGCCATCAGGGAAGAGGTCGGCCAACTCTTGGGCCTGGCTGGAAGGGATGACGGGGTCATCTTCACCCCAGATGATGCAGGCAGGCTGCGTAATTTTAGTCAGGTCATCGCGAACATCTTGGAAGGCGACCGCTTTGAGCACATCGGCTGATGAGCGGGAGAGATCATATTCACGGATGCGCCTTTCCCAAATGGAGTCATCCTGCTGCTCGGGATCGTAGAAAGAGAGTTTAACCTGCTGCTTGACCATGGCCCGGGATTGAGAAACGACCGTGCTCAGGTCCGCCAAGCCGAGGGTGATACCGGCACGCTTGAGATAATGGGGGTAGAGCTTACTGGCCAGTACTGCCGGGGCAAGCAGCAGCAAGCGGGTCACATCCTCGGGATAGGAAAGAGTGTAACTGGTAGCCAGGGAGCCGCCAAAGGAATGGCCGGCGAGGAGCATGGGCGGCAGTTCCAAAGCTTCGCGAAAAGCTGCCAGCCATTCCACCAGGTGGGAGAAGGTGAAGGGGGTGGTGCTGTCGCTGTAGCCAAAGCCGGGGATGTCAGGCGCGATGAGCCATAAATCGTCGGCCAGCTCATGCATCAGTTCGCGGTATAGGTCAGCAGAGCTGGTCATGCCATGCAGCAGCAACAGAGGCTGCCCATCGGGCACGCCGGCGGTGACGTAGGAAGTCTTGATGCCCAACGCATCGACAAACTGGTGTGAAAATTCAGCATAGGGATAAGGCAATGTTCATCTCCTTTTAGAGTGAGACATGTTCAAGCAGGTAAATCTTTAAAATTCTACCCGGATTTCGAATTAAGTCTCTGCGAACCTCCATCTTGTCTCGTTCTTGCTCTGTGTCATATGGTTCTTACACCGTTTATAGAATTATGACAGCGAGAATCATGGAGCTTTTCACCGAGCTGCACAGAGAACCATCAAGCTGCCAGAAAATCGCGGGCGACGGCCTGGAACAAGGCGGGCTGCTCTAAGATGGATACGTGGCCGCACTCGGGCAGCATATGGAGCTCAGCGTCGGGCAGCAGGACCTGCAGCTTCTGCGCGTCGTCAGGCGGAACAACAGGATCATTCTCGCCCCACACCAGGCAGACAGGCTGCTGGATTTGCGGCAGCGTGGGACTTAAATCTAAGAAAGCGGAAGCCTTGAGCACGGATGCGGAGGCGCGCGCCAATTTGTAATCCTGCATGCGCCTTTGCCAGACGCTTTCATCCTGCCGTTCGGGGGCATAAAAGGGTGACTTAATTTGCCGTCTTACCCACAGCGGCGACTGGGAAATGGCGGACCCGAGATCAACCAGTCCCAGGGAAATAGCAACCCGCTTCAAGAAATCAGGATAGGCATGATTGCTCAAGATGGATGGGGCCACCAACAGCAGGTGGGTCACATCTTCCGGATAGGCCAGCGCATAGGCAGCCGCCAGCACGCCTCCAAAGGAATGGCCAATCAGTGCTCCCGGTGCCAGATCCAAAGCCATGCGCAAGGCAGCCAACCATTCCACCAGGTGGTTGTAGGTATACGGCCGTGTATCAGCGCTGTGGCCAAAACCGGGGATATCGGGTGCAATCAGCCAGAATTGATCATCCAGCCCATAAATCGTCTCGCGGAAGCTGTCCGCGGCCGTGGACATGCCGTGCAGCAAAAGCAGCGGCTGCGAGCTACCTTCGCCCAGCGTAAGATAACTGGTCTGCACACCCAATGCGTCCACTGTGTGACGTGGGACTTCAGGATAAACCGGGTTCATGGTGTTTTGGGTTCTCAGAAAAAGTGATAAGAGGAATCCGCATCCAATTATTCTTCGTCCGCCAAACCTGGAATAGATCCCAAAGAACGGGCGTGGCGGACTGCGCTGCGGATGGCTTCGGCGACTAATTCGGTGGCTGCTGAGGCCACCTGGGCGAAGGGCGCTTCTATTTCTTCCGTAGCCAGGGCAAAGGCGGTGTCTCCTTCATGATCCATATGCGCCGGACGAATGGCAATGGCCATACCATCATGCGCGTTCTGGGCCAGGCGATAGCTCTCCAGTTTTGTGAGTTTGGCGTTGGTCATGACCACGACCAGGGTGGTGTTGGTGCCTTCTGGGGGCGGCACGGCCGTGCGTATAAAACGCAGGGGGTACTGCTCAGCCATCCAACCGCCCGCGCTGCCGCGCGCGCCAGCCAACACGGAGCCATCACTGTTTAGGACATCGCCGATGCAGTTAACGACAGCCGCCGCGCCAACGACTAGATCGCCAAGCCGCAGGCCGGCCAAACCAAAGCCCCCTTTCATCATCGCCTCAAAACCGGCCCATTTGCCGACAAAGACGCCGGCGCCGGCGCCGATATTGCCCTGCGCATCATTGGCGGGCCGTGCTTCACGAGCGGCGGCATAGCCCATTTCCGGGCCGGGAGGATGCTGCCCTTTATTGGCAAAAAAGTCGAAGACGACCGCGCCGGCGACAATGGGTACAGGGCGAATGGGTGTCACATGCCCGTAACCTTGTTCGGCTAGGTAATAGACCACGCCATCGGCCGTGGCCAGGCCGAAGGCGCTGCCGCCGGTCAAGACGACGGCGTTTACTTTGTGTAACGGCCGTTCCGGTCCCAATAAAGCGGCTTCGCGCGTGCCTGGTCCTGTGCCGCGCACGTCGATACTGCCCACGGCGCCCTCAGGGCAAAGAATGACGGTGCAGCCGGTGTGGTGCGCTGCGTCGGTGGCGTGCCCGATTTGAATACCAGCAATTTCAAATGTCACATATCACCCCATATCATGTGTAGCAGAAACCCTGTCTTTGAAGGTCTCTATTAATTGGTATCTTGCGATCTCTCTGCGCCCTTTGGTTCTTCTCGTTGCTCTTTCTGTCCTTAGGGACTTACATCAGGACGCAGAGTTCGCAGAGGTGACACAGCTTGCACAGAGCGGGCCGATTATAGGTCATTTTGGGTAAAGATTAAAAAGGGGCTTGCATGCGAGCTTGGCTTTTGCAAAGAGACGGGTGGAGCATATACTACGCGCAAATGATCTCTTTCTTACGTTGGCTTTTTTCACCCCGCTTCAGGCTGATCAAGTTCCTGTTAGGCGCCGCTTTACTGCTGCTTTCGCTCTGGCTTGGCGGACAAGTGTGGCAGCTTGTGGGCGATATACGGGATCCACGCAGCGATGGTTTCCAACAGTGGGCGACGGGAGACACGACCGAACGAGAACAGTTGGTCACCGTGCAGCGGGAAGCATGTCCGGGGGCGCCCTTCATTTTGCCCGCAGATGGTTATATCGGCCTTCTCTATGCCGATCCACGCGGCCCCTATTCCAGCAGCCGCCCCCATCAGGGGCTTGATATTTTTAGCAATGGGGAAGCAGGTACGATTCCAGTTTACGCGGCGTATGACGGATATGTGCGGCGCGAAGCGGATTGGAAAAGCACGCTGATCATGCGGGTTCCTGATGATCCCTTGCAGCCTGGGCGGCAGATATGGCTCTACTATACCCATATGGCAGATGAGGCGGGGAATGATTATATCGAGGATGCCTTCGCGCCGGGGACGGTGGAGAAATTTGTGAAGCAAGGCACTCTGTTGGGTTATACAGGGAATTTTAACGGTAACTCTCTGCGCGGTGTGGGGGTTCATCTCCATTTCTCTATCGTCCAGGATACGGGCAGCGGTATTTACAGCAATGAATTAGATTTTAGCAACAGCGTTGATCCTTCACTATATTTAGGAAGAGCACTTAATTATCATTGTGGACAAATTAACAGCGGGTGCTCTGAAAACGTCGTTTGTGAAGCACCAGGTGGTTGATTAGGATCATCGTCACCCTTCTAACATGACAAGTATCACTTCCCATAGAAGTACCTGTTCCGTATACTAATAGAAAAGGGGGCAGCAAGTTGTGTCAACCCGGCGGTGCCGGGAGCGAGGTGAGTCATGGCACGAACACAAACATCGAATGGTCAAACCAGCCGCGATTTCGACGAACTGCACGCGTTTACACGGGCGGTGGGACTGTTGGCGGTATTAACAGCTCTGCTTTATCTGCGCGCTATGGCCAGCGGTGGATTTCTGTACCGGGGCGTCAATGACAGCATTCCTGTGGCGACGATTCTTTTCGTCCTAATGTTAATCGCCACGGCGGGACTGGTCTTGACATGGCGTTGGGAATGTGTAGGCGGCGTGGTGGCGATTTTGGGATCTTTGGCAGTGGCGGCGGTGGTCTACAGCACGTTTACTGACAACCGGCTGCTGGCGCTGTTAGTTTATAGCTCGCCCTTCCTGATATCGGGCTCCTTATGCGTGGCGGATTGGTTGAAGCAGCGTTCTTAGTTGAGGCAACCTGGTAGGAACACAGATGTTCAAATGCCCCAATTGGAGATAATA
The DNA here is from genome assembly GCA_963807975.1 of uncultured Chloroflexia bacterium. Classification (GTDB taxonomy): domain Bacteria; phylum Chloroflexota; class Anaerolineae; order Promineifilales; family Promineifilaceae; genus JAACFF01. Next base: position 1,964,873 of record CAWEDV010000001.1, read on the forward strand.
CTGTGATTCCCCCCAGGGTGGAAATCTATCTTTGGGGATAAGGAAATTGGTGCCGTCCGCGCCGACATGAGCGCAAGCGTTTCGCGAGCATAACAATCAACGTGGTAAAAATAGCGATTATCGGCGATATCCATCGTCATTTCGAGGCAGCGGATGTCACCACCTTCAACCAGTCTGATTATGATTTGATCCTGGTCAGCGGCGATCTGGCCGACTTCCGTTCGCGTGATGCTCTGGTGATCGCTGATCTGCTGGCCCAATTGAACAAGCCAACCGTGCTCATCGGTGGCAACCATGATTGTACAAGCACGGTACAGTTTATAGCCGAGATCAAGGGCGTTGAGTGGCTGGCGCAAAGAGATGGCGCCGGACAAGAGAAACGGGTTGAGGTGCTGCGCGAGCATTTGGGAGAGGTGACTTTTGCGGGGTACAGCAGTCACGACTACTCAATCAATGGACAGAATTTCACTGTGATAGGGGCACGGCCGTTTTCAGCGGGTGGTCCAGAAATACGCCTGCGCCCTTACCTGCGCAGACAGTTTGGCATCAACTCAGGGAAAGAATCAGAACAGCGGCTGCGGCAACTGGTCGACGAAGCGACACATGAATCGCTGATATTTCTGGCGCACAATGGACCGGCAGGCCTGGGGGATGAGCAGGATGATATCTGGGGTTGTGATTTCCGCGCGGAAGGTGGCGATTATGGGGATCCCGATCTGGCGCAAGCGATTGCATATGCGCGGGAACGAGGAAAACAAGTAACGGCCGTGATTGCCGGGCATATGCATCACGCGCTGGCGAACGGGGGCCAGCGCAAGTGGCTGATGCAAAAAGATGGCACATTCTTCATCAACGCCGCGCGCGTGCCGCGTATATTCGAGCAAGATGGCCAAACGATCCGCCATCACCTGGCCATGACCCTAGGCCTGGATGAGGTCAAAGTAGTGGAACAGTTGCTCTCCTGACATCGGGCAATCAATAAGAGCATCAAAGCTCCAACAGCCCATCTACTCGATACTCGCAACCCATTACTCACCACTCTAAACAGGTTGACAAATGTAGTTCCCTCATGTACACTCTAGTTTGTTAGTATAGTTTACTAACAAAGTGAGCAGCAGATGGAAAAGGCCACGCGCCAACAGACAAGAGCCCACAACAAAAGGCTGGTCCTGCGCACAATTTACCAGGATCCGGAAACGAGCCGCGCCGACGTTGCTCGCACCACTCACCTCACTCGAACCACCGTATCCTCCATTGTCAGCGAATTAATTGAAGATGGCTGGATTGAAGAGACGGGTCGCGGCCGTTCCGAAGGTGGCAAACCCCCTGTCCTGCTCAATATCGTCGCCGAATCGCGAAATATTATCGGCGTCGATCTGGCCAACAGCCAGTTTCGCGGCGGCGTTCTCGATTTACGCGGCCGCATTATTGAACGGTGCAACCTGACTGTTTCTGATACCAATGGGGAAACGGCATTGCAGCGGGTCATGCAGCTCACCGACGCCCTTGTGGAAGCAAGTCAAGGCCCTATACTAGGTATCGGCATCGGTACACCCGGGCTGGTTAATGCGCGCGAAGGGATCGTACGCCAGGCGGTTAATTTAGAATGGCTGGATCTGCCCATGCGCCGGCTGCTACAAGAGCGGTACGGGCTGCCGGTATATGTGAGCAATGACAGCCATGCGGCGGCGTTAGGCGAATACGCTTTTGGGCAGCAGCGGAAGATCGCTAATTTAATTGTGATAAAGGTGGGACGGGGTACGAGTGCGGGCATTGTCTTGAACGGCCGTCTGCACTATGGTGACGGTTCCGCGGCTGGAGAAATCGGTCATGTACGCGTTGTCGACAATGGCATCGCCTGTCTATGCGGGCAAAGCGGCTGCCTGGAGACGGTGGCCAGCACAAGGGCCATTATCAGACAAGCCAAGGCTCTCGCACGCGAAAACCGGGATTCAACACTGCAGCGCTTCATCAGTTCGCCGGACGATGTAACGACAGATGTGCTGCTGCAAGCATATGCGGCAGGCAGCGAGGAAATCAAGCAGTTAATTATCGACGCGGGTCATTACTTAGGTATCGCGGCGGCCCATCTCATCGGCGCTTTGAACATCCAGCATATTTTCATCGCCGGCAGCATGGCTCGCTTTGGCGATATCTTGGTGAACACAATCCGGTACGAAATGCGCCAGCATGCGATGTCCCTTTTGGCCGAGGAGACAATGGTATCATTAAGCAATCTGGGCCAGGATATCGTGATGCTGGGTGCGGCATCCCATTTACTTACCAATGAATTGGAAAATGTTTGAATTTGAGGAGGTGAGGCTCGACCACTGATTGCAGAAGGTTTGAAGTTGTCTTTATGTGCAGCAATGCACCTGTTTGCTTGATAAAGAAATAGCACTAAGGAGAAGAAAACATGTCTAAGAAATGGACACTACTTTTATTAGCCCTGATGATTTTAGCCCTGGTATTGGCTGCCTGTGGCGGTGGAGACGCGGAAGAAGCGGCCCCTGCGGAAGAAGCACCCGCAGAAGAAGGGGCGCCCGCCGAAGAAGCGGCTCCTGCGGAAGAAGCACCCGCCGAGGAAGCAGCGCCTTCTGGCGAAAAAGTTACTTTAACCATAGAAAGCTGGCGAAATGATGACCTGACCATCTGGCAGGATCTGATTATTCCTGCCTTCAATGCCGAATACCCAGACATCGAAATCGTATTTTCGCCTTCTGCCCCAGCAGAGTATAACGGCGCTTTGAATACGAAGCTGGAAGGAGGCTCTGCTGGCGATCTCATCACCTGCCGTCCCTTCGACGCCTCGTTGGCATTATTCGATGCGGGACATTTGGCATCTTTGAATGATCTGGAAGGCATCGCCAATTTTGGTTCGGTTGCCAAGTCCGCCTGGGTTACCGATGATGGATCTGATGTGTTCTGTGTGCCGATGGCCTCTGTGATTCACGGCTTTATCTATAACAAGGATATCTTTGATGAACTGGGCTTGAGCGAACCCGCCACGGTAGATGAGTTCTATGCGGCATTGGACGCGATCCAGGCCGGTGGCTACACACCATTAGTCATGGGTACGGCCGACCAATGGGAAGCGGCGACGATGGGTTACCAAAACATCGGGCCAAATTATTGGCTGGGTGAAGAAGGGCGCTTGGCGCTGATCAGCGGCAATGCAAAATTCACCGATGCCGAACATGTTGCCGTTTGGAACGAGTTGGCCAAGTGGGGCCCTTACCTGGCCAGCGGCTACCAGGCTCAAACCTATCCCGATTCACAGAACCTGTTTACATTGGGCGACTCGGCCATCTATCCGGCTGGCTCATGGGACATCACCACGTTCAACAATCTGGCTGATTTCAACATGGGCGCTTTCCCGCCCCCAGTGGCCAATGCTGGTGACACCTGCTACATCAGCGACCACACCGACATCGCAATTGGTATGAACACGGCAACACCAAACCCGGAAGCAGCCAAGACCTTCCTGAACTGGGTGGCCACGGCCGATTTTGCCGAACTTTACAGCAACGCACTGCCGGGCTTCTTTACCTTGGCCGACGTCGATATCACGCTCGAGGATCCGCTGGCCCAAGAATTCCTGGATTGGCGTGGAGAGTGCGAATCGACAATTCGTAACTCGTACCAGATTCTCTCACGCGGCGAGCCTAATTTGGAAAATGAATTATGGCGTGTCAGCGCACAAGTCATGAACGGCGACATCACCCCTGAAGAGGGTGCGCAGCAAATTCAAGATGGCATGGACGCCTGGTATACACCAGGCGGAAGGGGCCATGGAAGTAGCCGAAGGGGCCACGGGTGAGGATGCCGCGGAAGAGCCGGCGATGGAAGCTGACCCCAATATGACAGGCAGCCTGGTTATTGAAAGCTGGCGCAACGACGATCTGACCATCTGGGAAGATTCAATTATTCCCGCTTTCAACGCCCACTTCCCCAATATCGAAGTAGTATTCTCTCCATCTGCTCCGGCAGAATATAATGGCGCTTTGAATACGAAGCTTGAAGGTGGCACGTGCTGGTGATCTCATTACCTGCCGTCCTTTCGACGCCTCGCTGGCGCTGTTCGATGAGGGACATCTCACTTCTTTGAATGACCTCGAAGGCATTGCCAACTTCGGTTCGGTTGCCAAGTCTGCCTGGGTTACCGATGATGGTTCCGACGTATTCTGCGTACCGATGGCCTCCGTCATTCACGGTTTCATCTACAACAAGGACATCTTTGACGAACTAGGCTTGAGCGAACCGGCCACGGTTGATGAGTTCTATGCCACGTTGGATGCTATCCAAGCCGATGGATATACGCCCCTTGGAATGGGTACGGCTGACCAGTGGGAAGCAGCGACGATGGGTTACCAGAATATCGGCCCCAACTACTGGAAAGGTGAAGACGGCCGTCTCGCTCTGATCAGCGGCGACGCCAAAGTTCACCGATCCAGAACATGTTGCAGTATTGGAACGAATTGGCCAAGTGGGGTCCTTACCTGGCCAGCGGCTTCCAGGCCCAGACCTACCCCGATTCGCAGAATCTGTTCACCTTGGGCGATTCGGCCATCTACCCTGCCGGCTCATGGGACATCACCACGTTCAATAACCTGGCTGATTTTGAAATGGGCGCTTTCCCACCACCCGTGGCTAATGCCAGCGATACCTGCTACATCAGCGACCATACGGACATTGCCATGGGTATTAACGCAGCCAGTGAAAATCAAGAAGCTGCACGGGCCTTCCTTAACTGGGTAGCCACGGCCGAGTTTGCTGAACTGTACAGCAACGCCCTGCCTGGCTTCTTCTCCCTGGCTGATGTCGATATCACCCTAGAAGATCCGCTGGCCCAAGAATTCCTGGATTGGCGCGGCGAGTGTGAATCGACCATTCGTAACTCCTACCAGATTTTATCTCGCGGCGAGCCTAATTTGGAAAATGAGCTGTGGCGCGTCAGTGCCCAGGTTATAAATGGCGACATCTCCGCCGAAGAGGGCGCGCAGCAGATTCAAGACGGGATGGATTCCTGGTATACCCCTTAATCCCAGCCCTTGATTGCTAGATAAATTAGTGGGGGCTAGAAACAGAACTATTTCTAGCCCCCTTTTCCAACCCCCAAAACTATCAGATCAACATCTAAACGACCAAAGAATTTTAGGGTAGACTACAAGCAGTAAAAACTCAAACAATCGAACAGGTCGTTTGTAGTCGTGAGGTCAAGGAGAAGCGGATCGAGATTCATCAGGTTTTGAAAAATATCTGCGAAATCTGCGTAATCTGCTGATACATAAGGAATCCTGTCATGCAATCGCAACCTCCCAAGAAGCGTAAACCATTTCCAACTCATATCGTCGTCTTTCTGGCCCCGGCTGTACTTGTCTACACGATCTTCATGATCATCCCCCTGCTGGATTCACTGCGCTTGAGTTTTTTGGACAATGACACAAATATATTCGTCGGTATTCAAAACTATGTTACTTTGCTGACAAACGATCTGATGGGCCGATCAATTTTGGAATGCATTTTGGAATAATGTGAAATTCTTCATCATCAATATGCTGGTGCAAAACCCGATCGCGCTCTTTCTGGCAGCCCTATTAGCCAGCCGCACTTTGCGTTGGACCAGCGGTTACCGCACCCTCATTTTTGTACCAACCGTCTTATCAGTAGTCATCATCGGTTTCATCTGGCAGCTCATCTTGAGCCCGCTGTGGGGAATCGCCGAAAGTTTTATGACTTTCTTTGGGATCGGCCACTTGTTCCATCCATGGCTCGGTCTGGAGAGCACCGCGCTAACCACGATCTCCTTGATTTCAGTCTGGCAGTTTGTTGGAATTCCGTTGATGTTATTCTACGCGGCACTTATCGGCATCCCGGAAGAACTGGTTGAGGCGGCTTATGTTGATGGGGCCACAACCTGGACTGTTTTCTGGAAAGTTAAGTTCCCGCTCATTTTGCCAACCGTCGGCATCGTGACCATCCTTACCTTTGTCGGCAATTTCAATGCTTTTGATCTGATCTATACTATCAAGGGCGCATTGGCTGGACCGAATTTCTCAACCGATATTATGGGCACTATGTTCTTCCGCACGTTTTTTGGCCAACAACTGCAGTTGGGTGATGCTTCAATGGGCTCGACCGTAGCAGCCATGATGCTGCTTATCATTCTGATTGGCGTCTTGCTTTACCTTGTTGGCTGGCAGCGCCGCATCCATACGTACGAGATATGAGGAATATCATGGATTTCCGCCGGCGCCCATTGGCATTATCAAATGCGAACGTAGTATGTTTCAAACAGATTAGTGTGCATCTAAGGATACGCGCTGTCTCATCAATGAATATTCACAATGGGAGAATGAGATGAGCGCACAAACCTCCGTCATCGCATCACCGAATCAATCCTGCCTCATACCGCTTTGTTGATTTATACGCTTGATCGCTTTATTCCCAATTTTCCTGGTGATCACCAACTCTTTTAAGGAACGCAAAGCGATTTTCCGCCAGCCGTTGGCCCTGCCCAATGCAGAAACATTCAGTCTGGAAGGGTACATAACAGTCTGGGAAAGAGCCGGTTTTCCGCTCTATTTTCGCAATAGTTTAGTCGTCACGCTTGCTTCGATCGGCTTTATTCTACTCTTCGGAGCCATGGCAGCATATGCTCTCTCCGAATATAAATTTCGCGGTAACACGCTGCTCGGTTTGTATCTGGCCCTGGGCATTATGATCCCCATTCGTCTAGGTACGGTGGGCATCTTGCGCCTTGTAGCCTCCATGGGTTTGGTTAACAATCTCATGGGCTTGATATTCGTCTACATTGCGCAGGGCTTGCCACTCACGGTTTTTGTCCTGCAAAGTTTTATGAGCCAGGTACCCAGGGAGATGAAGGAGGCGGCGCGGGTGGATGGCGCCAGCGAATACCGCATCTTTGGGTTGGTGCTGCCCATGGTGCGTCCGGCAGTGGCCACCGTGGCCGTTTTTGTCATGATCCCGATTTGGAACGATCTCTGGTTCCCGTTGATTCTGGCACCGGGCGAATCAACAAAGACGGTGACCTTGGGCGCGCAGCAGTTCTTGGGCCAGTTTGTCAGCGATTGGAACGCGGTGTTCTCCTCATTGACGCTGGCCATGATCCCGGTTTTGATTCTTTATATTATCTTCTCGCGGCAGTTAATTCGCGGTATTACCAGCGGGGCTATTAAATAAAAACCCTCGCAGCTCTTGGCCCATAATTGGGCCGCTTTCGCAACAAGGAAAGACCTGCGAGGGTTGGAAGAAGGGGAAAAGCGATGCGCGTAGGAATTGTGGGAACCGGGGCAATGGGTATGACCCATGCCGCGGCGTGGTCGGCGACAGATGCAAAAATCGCCGGATTTGTTTCCAAGGATTTAGCTACATCCGAAAGACTAGCAGACGAGTACTCGGCCGCGCTTTATTCCGATTTGGCGGCGATGCTGGCCGATGTTGATGTGGTCGACATTTGTACGCCTACGCACCTGCACCGGGAGATGGTGCTGGCGGCGGCGGCAGCGGGCAAAGATGTCGTTTGCGAAAAACCGCTGGCGCGAACTATCGAACAGGGCCAAGAAATGATCGCCGCCTGCGAAGCGGCGGGCGTGAAGCTCATGGTGGCCCATGTGGTGCGTTTCTTCCCAGAATATGTCAAGGCCAAAGCACAGGTGCGCAACGGCGCTATTGGCGAACCGGCGGTGCTGCGATTCACACGCGGTGTTTTCCAGCCCAAAAAGGCGGTCGATAACTGGTTCGTCGATATTGAGAAATCAGGGGGCATGATGCTGGACCTGATGATCCACGATATGGATTATGCACGCTGGGTGGCAGGCGAAGTGGTATCTGTCTTCGCCAAAAAGGTTACCAGCAGTAATCCTGGCGCTGGGATCGATCATGGTCTGGCCATTTTGAAGCATAAAAGCGGGGCGATTTCCCATGTCGAAGGTTCCTGGGCTTATCCCCCACCCCTCTTCCGTACGCGTTTTGAGATTGCAGGTTCCAACGGTTTGATCGAACAGGACTCGGGTGCTACGGCAGCAATAAGCCTACATCTCCTGGCCATGGAGGATGAGGATATTCCCGACGTGCCACTGCCGAGCAGCCCTTTGGATGAAGATCCATACACGACGGAGATCAAGGCGTTTTATGATTGCATCGCCAACGAGACAGCCGTTCCCGTCAGTGGAGCGGATGGATTGGCTGCCTTGCAAATTGCGCTGGCAGCCATCGAATCGGCGGAAACGGGGCAGCCGGTCATGCTGGAGCAACTGCCTGAAATCGCCGCGCAGGAGGATTAGAGATGAGAATTGGAATCATGAGCTTCGCCCACCATCACGCCGAAGCATATATTCACAATTTACGGCTTTTGGAAGGGGTTGAGTTAATAGGCATCGCGGACGATGATCACCAGCGTGGTCAGGACTATGCGCAAGCAAACGACACGCGCCTCTATCCCAGCTACCAGGCTTTGCTCGACGACAAGCCGGACGGCGTGATCATATGTTCGGAAAACGTACACCACCGCGCCCTGGTAGAAATGGCGGCTGCGGCTGGCGCACATGTCCTATGTGAAAAGCCACTGGCGACCACCCTGGAAGATGGCCAGGCGATACTTGAAGCGTGCCGGCAGGCCGGCGTCACTTTGATGACCGCCTTCCCCATGCGTTTCAGCGCCCCCCTGGTACAGGTGAAAGCGCAGATCGACGATGGTGTGTTGGGCCAGATCTACTGTTTTAACAGCACCAACCAGGGACGGATGCCCATCCACGAGCGGCGCTGGTTTGTGGACAAGAAGTTAGCCGGTGGTGGATCGGTTATGGACCATACCGTGCACCTGGCCGACGTCCTGCGCTGGTACCTAGAAAGCGAGGTGACGGAAGTCTATGCCGTGACCAATCACATTATGCATGGGGATCTGGTCGACGTGGAGACAGGCGGGCTGATTATGCTGACTTTTGCCAATGGCGCCTTCGCCAGTATCGACTGCAGTTGGAGCAAACCCTTCAACTACCCCACCTGGGGTGGGTTAACAATGGAAATGATCAGCGAGCGCGGGCTGACCGTGGTCGATGCTTTCCGGCAAAATTTGCGCATTCACAAGCAGGAACCGCCAGCTCATGCCTGGGCCTATTGGGGTTCCGACGCTGACCGGGGCATGGTGCTGGAGTTCATCGAAGCCATCCGCGAGCAGCGTCCAGCCAAGGTCACGGGCGAAGATGGTTATAAGGCGCTGGAAATCACGTTGGCAGCCTATGAATCGGCGGGCAGTGGACAGGCGGTGAGGCTAGGATAAGCCTTCTGGCGATCGCAGGCTTGCATAGGATATATTAAAAACGTCGCGGTTCTTGACCGGTGCTTGGTCATCGTTAAGAACAGAAAGAGAGTGAAGAGGATTAGAGAGTGACGAGGGAAAAACAATGTCTGAATTAGATGCGCAGTTTGAAGCAGCGACAGTAAATGCCAAGAACCTGCCGAAACGTCCCGACAATGAGACAATGCTGCAGCTTTACAGCCTTTATAAACAGGCCACCGAAGGGGATGTGAGCGGCAAACGGCCTGGTTTCACCGACTTCGTCGGCCGGGCCAAGTATGATGCCTGGAAAAAGATTAAGGGCACTAACAGCGATGAAGCAAAACAGGCATACATTGATAAGGTAGATGAATTAAAAGGCTCAAGCTCGGCCAGTGTATCGGCCGGATTTGGCGATTGAGAAAGACAAAGAGATTGATTGACTAATAAATTGGTATAAAAGGAAAACAGTATGAGCAAACAATATGATACAGCGCCTGAAATGGTGATCGATCCCGCGAAGCAATATAGTGCGATAATTGAGACCAATAAAGGCAATATTGATTTGGATTTATTTTCGGCAGATGCGCCGAAGACGGTTAATAACTTCGTCTTCCTGGCCCAGGATGGGTTTTATGATGGCGTGGTCTTCCACCGTGTGATCAGCAACTTCATGGTCCAGGGCGGCGATCCGACGGGCACCGGGCGCGGCGGCCCGGGCTACCGCTTTGAGGATGAAGTAGCGGCCAACCCCAACCGGCATGAAACTGGCTCGCTCTCCATGGCCAATGCGGGGCCGAACACCAACGGCAGCCAGTTCTTCATCACGCACGCGCCGCAGCCGCATCTGGACGGCCGTCACACGGTTTTTGGCCAGGTGACCGGCAAGAAGAGCCAGAATGTGGTCAATGCGATTCGCCAGGGTGATACGATCAAGACAGTTACGATCAGCGAAGCAAAAGAATCCAAATAACCGGCTGCCCTGGACGCTGTTTTTGGGGTAAATCGGTCGTCTTTTTTTGGTATACGAAAACGAATCCGAAATTAGAAGCGATCAAATTCGCTTTCACTTTCGGATTCTTTTTTCGCTATTGGGGATGTCTGCAGTAGGTCAACAGGGTTAGATTTTCCATAGACCATAAGTTTAATGAGCAGTCATTTAAGGATTTGTCCGAATCCGGGCTAGTTCTTTAGAATGGATGGTTCGTTTGCTGGGTGGAGAGGTTATCCTACTGGGTAAATGCGTGGGACAGAAGTGGGCGTCGACAAGGGTGCGCCCCAAACAGGGATGGGATTTCTCAGGGCAAGGAATCCGCCAATATGAGGTTTAGGTGACAGGAGAGCAGACCGGAACACGAGCCAACTTCGCCGTATACCGCCGTCTCTTGGGATATTTACGGCCGTACTCCCTGCAAGTCATCTTGGCCTATACGTCAATGCTGGCTGTAACCGGGCTCAATTTGATCGTGCCCTTGGTGATCCGGCGCGCCATTGATGACGGTCTGGCGGCTGACAATGCACAAGCCCTTTTCATCTCCGGCGCCATTATTCTCGGAATCGCTCTAGTGCGCGGCATCGCCGGTTTTGGCCAACGTTTTTTTGGCGAGTGGCTCTCCCATCGCACAGGCTATGATCTGCGCAATCATTTCTACGACAGCGTACAAAACCAGCCTTTCTCCTTTCATGATCGCAGTCATACGGGCGATATGATGAGCCGTGCCACTAGTGATATCTCAGAAACGGAGCGCTTCACGGGCATCGGTTTGGCCGACCTACTGGCGACGATCTTACTTCTGTTGGGGGTGATTGTGGCCATGCTGCTGGCTGCACCGCGCCTTTCCTTCATCGCCCTGCTGCCCATGCCAGTACTGATCTACGCCACCATTCGCTTCGGGAGCAAGATCCGGCCTATGTTCAAACGCATCCAGGAGCAGATGGGCGTGCTGTCAACGACGATGCAGGAAAGCATGACCGGCATTCGAGTGGTCAAAGCGTTTTCGCGCGAGCCCTTTGAACTGCAGAAATTTGACAAGGAAAATGACGCCTGGTTCGAACAACGCTTCAAGGTGATTCGCACCTGGGCCAATAACTGGCCTTTCTTCCAATTCCTGGTGGCCTTGAGCATCTTTTTACTGCTCTGGTTTGGCGGGCCTTTAGCCATGAATGGCACCATCACTGCCGGCACGCTGTTCGCTCTTATTTCCTATGTGCTCATGCTCAATGGTCCGGTACAGCGGCTGGGCTTCTTGGTCAATCTGGCGGCCACGGCTGGAGCCAGCGCCCAGCGCGTCTTTGATATCATGGATATACCCAGCGAGATCGTGGAGAAGGTAGACGCCATACAGATGAATAAGATCGAGGGAGATGTGCGCTTTGAGCATGTAAGTTTCGCCTACCAATCGGGTATTGAGATTTTGAGTGACGTGAACTTTTATGCCAAGCCTGGACAGAAGATCGCGCTCATTGGCCCGACGGGATCGGGAAAATCAACTATTACCAATCTGATCCTGCGTTTCTATGATGTGCGTAACGGCCGTGTGCTCGTCGACGGCGTAGATGTGCGCGACTGGCAGCTGCACAGCTTGCGCACCCATATCGGCATCGTGCAGCAGGACCCCTTCTTATTCAGCCAGTCGATAGCTGAAAATATCGCTTATGGCGGACAAGCACGCCACCGATGAAGAGATTATTGCCGCAGCCAAGGCGGCACGCGCCGACAAATTCATCAGGGAAATGGCCGAGGGGTATGACACGCGCGTCGGCGAACGAGGGGTCACTTTAAGCGGCGGGCAAAAGCAGCGCGTGGCCATCGCCCGCGCCTTGTTGACCGACCCGCGCATTTTGATCCTCGACGACTCAACCAGCAGCGTGGACACGGAGACGGAGCATCTGATCCAGGAAGCGCTGGAGGTGCTGATGGAAGGGCGAACAACCTTTATCATCGCCCAACGGCTGCTGACCTTGAAAAGCGCCGATGTTATCCTGGTGCTCGATCACGGCCATATCGTGGAGCGCGGCACGCATGATGCGCTGCTGCAAAAACCAGGCCTGTACCGGCAGATATATGATATGCAGTTGAAGGATCAAGAAGACTTCGTGGCCTTGCAAAGCCGGATCGCGATGGATTGAGCGAAAGTTGCCAACTTTCCGAAAAGTTGGCAACTTTGAATCGCGCGAGTAATACAAGTTATGGAAACTGACAACAGATCCAACACCAAACAACGACGACGCGGTTCGCGCCTTTTCAGACGCGAGGAGAGCATCGAGGAACAGATCGAGGATCTGCTTCCCGATGAAGCCGACAAGCTGGGCAAGGCTTACGACGGCCGTATTGTGCGCCGTCTTTCCCGTTATCTACGCCCGTACACAGGACGGCTGATCCTGGCTATCATCTTGATGATCATCAGTTCGTTGTTGGCTGTTTCGCAGCCGCTTGATCATTGGCCTGGCCATCGACCAGGGGATCAGCGCCGGGTCGATGGCCACACTGCGCATGTGGTCGGCTGTTTTTCTAGTAGCAGCGCTGGGAGCCTGGATCACGAACCGCTGGAGGATCGCCATCATGGCTTATGTGGGCACGGCGGTGGTCGCCGATTATCGCAGCCATCTTTTCCGCCATCTGCATACACTGTCACTGAGCTTCTTCAATAATTACAGCGTGGGCCGGTTGATGAGCCGCCTGATCAGCGATATCGGCGTGGTGCAGGACTTCATCACCTGGTCGATCACCGGCCTCTTCCGCTCAATGTTCACCCTGACCGGCATCGTCATCGCCATGTTCCTCTTGAACTGGCAGCTGGCCCTGGTCACCTTCTCCGTCCTGCCGTTAATGGCCATCCTAACCAATTACTGGCGCAAGCATGTGCGCATCGCCTACCGCGCCACGCGGCAGCGATTGTCGTTGATCAACGGCTACTTGAATGAATCGATCACGGGCATCCGCGTCACGAAGAGCTTCACGCGTGAAGAGCGAAACTACCAGCATTTCACCAATCTGAACAGCTCCTATTTCAACGCCAATGTCGACGCCTCGCGCCTCTCGGCAATATTTTTCCCTGGCGTCGATCTGATGGGCTCACTGGCCACGGCCCTTGTCGTGGGTATTGGCGGCTGGTTGGTGCTGGGCGATGCGCTGACGGCGGGGACTTTGGTTGCCTTTGTGCTCTACGTGGAGCGTTTCTTTGAACCGATTCGCGAACTGGCGCAGCGGTACAATGTTTTCCAGGCGACAATGGCGGCCAGCGAACGGGTATTTAATCTATTGGACCAGGGGCCACAGGTTGAGGATCATCTGCAGGCCAAAGCGCTGCCGCGCATCAGAGGGCGCGTGGACTTTAGCAATGTCAGCATTTGGCTACAATGACGGACACACTCGTGCTCAAGGGTATTACGCTGCACGCCGAACCTGGGCAGCGTATCGCCCTGGTCGGCGAAACAGGAGCGGGAAAAAGCACCATCATTCGCCTGCTGGCTCGCTTTTTCGACGTCAACGGCGGCTCGCTGACGATCGATGGTCAGGACATCCGCGAGGTATCGCAGGCCAGCCTGCGCCAGCAGTTGGGCATAGTGCTGCAAGATACCTTTTTGTTCACGGGCTCGATCATGGAGAATATCCGCTACGGCCGTCTTGATGCCACGGATGAAGAAGTCATCGAGGCAGCGAAAGCAGTTGGCGCGCACGACTTTATCATGCAATATGTCCGATGGGTACGAGTCTGAGGTGGGCGAGAATGGCGGCAACCTTAGCGTCGGACAGCGGCAGATCATCTCCTTCGCTCGCGCCCTGCTGGCCGAATCCCAGCATCTTGATTCTCGACGAAGCGACCAGCAGCGTCGATACAGCTACGGAGCGTATCATCCAGGGGGCGATGGACACGCTGATGGCCGGACGCACCAGCTTCGTCATCGCCCACCGGCTGAGCACAATTGTCACTGCGGATCAGATCGTGGTGCTGGATGACGGCCGTATCTTGGAACAAGGCACGCATGAGGAGCTGCTGGCGCAAGAAGGGCGGTATTATGACTTATATACGATGCAGTGGGCAGGTGGTAATGGAACTGTCGAGTAGAGGAAGAATTCTTGCTAAATCAACAAATCTTCCTTTTAATCTCGCCTGAAGCTTGGCGTTTCTATCATGAACCACGTTCTACAGCTTCTTTGTTTTCTCACTCTCACCTCCTTCTTGTTGCTGTCAGGATGCAACAATCATCAAACCACAATTAACGGTCAACCGTCAACAGTAAATAGTGAACATTTAGCGGTAGCCAGTGAACAGTCGACTGTAGACGGTTCGGTGGCTCCGCTGCTTGAAGCAAGCCCATTGGCTCCCGCGACATATACAAGTGAGCCGCTGGCGCCGGCCACCTTGGCAGCAGCGGCGACGCCAACAGCAGTGCCCATATCTATAGCAACGGCGACTTTAACACCTACGCCTGCTTTTCCTGTTTATGAGGGAGCGCCCTTGGATCGGGAACTGATGGGGGTACAGGTGCATATTCATCGTGAGGATTTACCAGAAATGATGGGGCATTTGCAGGCTTTGGGGATGGGCTGGGTGAAGGTACAGGTGTCGTGGAAGCTGTATGAATCGGAACCGGGGCAGTACACGGATCGCTTTGAGGAGTTGGATAAGCTGGTGGAGCTGGCCGCGGCGAATGATATCAGAGTGCTGCTCAGCGTGTCTAAGGCACCGGAATGGAGCCGGCCCACAACGGAGATGGATGGCCCGCCTATTGCCAATGCGCACTATACCGAATTCATGGCTTTTTTGGCCGGACGGTACAAGGGGCGGGTGGCCGCTTATGAGCTGTGGAATGAGCCTAATTTGCAGCGGGAGTGGAATGGCTCGCCGCTGAGCGCGGCCGATTTGGTGCGGCTGATAGGGGCTGGGGCGGCGGGGGTGCGCACGGCCGATCCCGACGCCATCCTGATCAGCGCCGCACCGGCGACGACGGGGATCAACGATGGCCTGACGGCTACCGACGACCGTGTTTTTCTGCGTGGGATGCTTGAGGCGGGCATCGGCGAGTATGTGAACGCAGTGGGCGTGCATCCCTACGGTTGGGCCAATCCGCCCGACAGCAAGGTGACCGCGCCCGATCCCGGAGTGCCCAGCCATAATAACCATCCCAGCTTCTTCTTCGCCGAAACGTTGGACGATTATACTGCTTTGCTTGAGGAGTATGGTGTGGAACGACCGTTATGGGTGACGGAGTTTGGCTGGGGCAGTTTCGAGGGTATTGAGGATGACGAAGGTGATCCCGCCTCCCCGCCGGCCGGGGCGGAATTCATGAATAATGTTTCCGAATGGCAGCAAGCGCAGTATATCACCCGCGCCTACGAACTGGGCCAGCAGGCGGAAATCATCGGCCCCATGATCCTCTGGAACCTCAACTTTGGCCCGCTGCTGGGGAATGAGTTCAGTGAATCGGGCTACGGTTTGCTAAGACCTGATGGCGCGAAACGGCTGACTTATCTAGCGCTGCAAAATTCTGAGCGCCCATAATTGTTTGGGAAGTCCCACGGTAGACACCTAATCTTGCTACCGTGCTTGCATGCTATAGAATTCATAGGTCATTTTACAATCTGGTCCTTTGACCATGAGGAGACTAATCCTGGTGAGTAACTTTCCTAGATTAAGTTGGCAATCTTTAACTCTCCGTTTACAAAATCCTTTTCGTGTGGCCTATGGCGCCAGCGAAACACGCCAGGCTTTCTGGCTGCGGTTGAGTGAAGATAGCGGATGGGGGGAAGGAACGATTCCACCCTATTATGGGGTCGAGACAGCGGCCATGATCGCTTTCTGGCAGTCGGTGGCCAAGCGAGGCAATGCTTTCCCTGACGATCCCGCCCATATCGGGCGTTGGGTAGGTGATGATGGCCCAGCGCCAGCCAGGGCGGCATTAGATTTGGCCCTGCATGACCGTATCGGACGCCTGGCAAATAAGCCTCTTTATGATCTACTGGACCTACCACGGCCAACTCATTTGCCAACATCTTTTACAGTTGGCATTGATACGCCACAGGCCATGGCTCAAGCGGCTGCACAGAATGCTCATTATCCGATCATCAAGGTTAAATTGGGCAGCGAAGATGATTTGGCCCGCCTAGATGCCATCAAAGAGGTGCGGCCTGATGCCCGCTTATGTGTCGACGCCAATGCCACCTGGTCTACTAGACAAGCTTTGCAAAGAATCAGGACTCTGGCTGTTTACGATCTGGATTTTATTGAGCAGCCGGTGGCGCGGGACAACTTCGAGGGCATGGGGCGTGTTCAGGCAGCAAGTGATATTCCGATCGTGGCCGATGAATCGGTACAGACGCTGGAAGACCTGGAAAGATTGGCTGCCGCCGGGGTACAAGGGGTCAACCTCAAGCTAATGAAGGTTGGGGGATTGGCACCGGCATTGGCGCTGGTTAAGCGAGCCCAGGCACTCGGCCTGCGTATCATGCTTGGCTGTATGATTGAGACATCATTAGGGGTAACGGCCGTAGCCCATCTCGCAGGCCTGGCCGAATGGCTAGATTTGGACGCCCCCCTGCTAATCGCCAATGATCCTTTCGAAGGGATCCAATTCGACGAACAGGCACGCATATCCGTCCCCGACCGACCGGGTCTCGGTATTCGTCTGAGGGAATAGGACAGGTGGCATACGGCAGCGCATTACAGCGTAGGAATGAAGTCAGCGACTGGGGTTATCGTCTTTCAGGTTGAAGAGATTCCATTCACTAATTTCAGGGCAAGTCTTCGCTCCGCAATCTCCGTTTCTCAGAAAGTCGAGCCAAGCAAAACAATCGCAACACATGACAAATGACACTTCTCACTTCGGATGTTCACCTCTATACTGAACTGTAATATTCCTTTTGATGAGGGTAGGGCATTATGAAGCGAAAGAAAGTGAGAGGGCTGGTTGTGATTGTGGTTCTCTTTTTTGTCGTTTTCTGGGTGGCGATTTTTGGCGCGAGGAATATTGATGCGCAGATTGGCGCGACGCCTACGCTATATGCTACCAATTGGAACTACCTGCCTTTTGTCAGCGGCGTCAATCGAGGACCGACAGCAACGGCGACGCTGCCCGCGGCGACGAGGACACCGTGGGCGACGATAACGAATACGCCAACGGCAGCGACGATGGCTTCTGCAACCGCGACGAACAGACCTTCGGCAACGGCAACGAACACGCCTGCACCAACCGCGACGGAAACGGTCCGGCCCCCGGGCGTGCCGGCGCCGGAGATATTTGATATCGAGAATGAAGACCAGGATGGGAACTACACGGTGTCCTGGACGGCCGTCGACGGGGCTGAGATCTACAAGCTAAAGCAAAATATCGACGAAACGGTCTGGAATCCGTTGTATGAAGGACCGTTCCTGCTTAAAGAGTTGACAAATATGGCACCTGGCGAATACTGCTACATAGTGCGCGCTTTTGCGGCCATTGGACACAGCGATTGGTCGGAACAAAAGTGTACAACGGTGCTGCCCGAGGTGGAAACAGAGTATGACTGTAAGTTCGACACCTTGTATGATGGGCCGCGCACGGCTGGGTCGGATATTGAATTGTTATTCGATGGGCGGCTCTTTATCACGCAGACGGCGCCTAATGCGGCAACGATCTTTGACCCGGGGGATCGCAGTTTCACAACAGTAACGCTGCCCGATGGCGGGGGAAACGATGCGGCCGTCTTGGCCGACGGCAGGGTCCTATTGACCGTTGATGGGACTGATCCCCATTCCATGATTTACGATCCGGACAGTGGTGGGATCAGCAGGTTGGATGAACTGATCGAATGTCTGGCTGTTTATCGTAACCAGCCATTTGGCTTGATGACATACTGCAAGGACAACCACGGCTATGCCTATTCCCATATCGGCAGCCCTACGCAAGATATCGATATCAGCGAATACCAGGTTGAAATCGAAGCTACATCCGGCATTCAATATAGAGCATTTGTCAATGATGCCCACGAATCCGGCTCTTATTACTCTGTACTGGTAACCAATGGGATCGTGGGTAATACGGTGGTATCGGATGATGGAAGCTGGTTGAGAACAACCACTAAGTTTAATCACCGAGTAGGTTTTCAGCCGCCCTCCAATGGGGCTGCGGCGATCTCTGCCGATCGCAACACGGTCTATTTCAGCGGAGGAACCAAGACATATAGCGGTGTAAATGATACAAGCAAGGATGCCCATGCATCCCATCTTGACGGTACGCTCGTAACTTTAGCCAATATGGTCAAGGATCGCGGGAACCAGGCCATGGTGGGTTTGGCGGATGGTAATCTGCTGGTGCTCGGTGGGTTCAGCGGTGATTGGTACTATTCGCAGGAAACAAAATTGCGAGATATTGAGATTTATATTCCCGCCGAGAATAAATGGTACCGGGCGGGATCTCTGAATATCGCCCGGGAAGGGCACCAGGTGATCCAGCTGCTCAATGGGGAGATATTTGTCTATGGTGGGGCGACGGATCCGGGGCCGGGATATGCATTTATGGGTCCGCCGGAGATCGGACATTGTGAACGCAGGCCATAGATATTCTGCAGCGGTGCGGGTCCTCTATAGAACAGTTTTTTGGATCGGGAAACTAGGCCGAATCAAACGTTGTCAAGTTCGGCGAGTAATTCTTCCAGGTCTGCGCGGGTGAAGATATAACGTTCATGGCAAAAGTGGCAGTCGATCACAGCCTGGCCTTCCTTGTCGAGGATCTCCTGAACTTCTTCGCTGCCGAGGGTAATGAGGGCGAAGCGGGAGCGCTCGCGGCTGCAGGAACAGTAAAACTGCAACGGCCGTTCTCCCAAAGACACATAATCAATACCGGAAAAGATTAAATCCAGGATCGCGGGCAAAGCGTGCCCGCTCTGGAGCAGGGCGCCCAGCGGAGGAAGCTCTTGCAAGTATTCCTGCAATCTAGCCAGTCCCTGTTCCCCATCCTCACCAGCGGACTGAATCAGCAGGCCGCCCGCGGCATTGATGAAGCCGGACTCGGTGGCTTCAACGGCGAGTTCGATTAGGGAAGGGATCTGCTCTGATTGTTCCAGGTAAGCTTGCAGGTCGCCCCGGATTTCGCTGGTGGTCAAGGGCACGATGCTTTTCAAGGGATCTTGGGGCGCACGATCCTTAACAACGGTCAGTAAACCGGCGCGGCCCAGCCCGGAGATGATGTCGGGATTGCCTTCGATGGTGGGTAAGTTGACCAAGGGGTTGCCAACATAGCCGCGTACTTTGCCCGATCCGGTGGCTTCGATGATGATTTTTTGAAATGGGCCGGTTCCTTCAAACTTCAAGGCTAAGCGGTGGCTTGCTTTTAGACCTCCGGCAAGGAGCGCGCCAGCGGTGAGCACACGGGCCAGGGCGGCGGAAGCAGTGGGAGAGGTGCCATGACGCTGGCATGCTTCATTGGTCAAGCTAGTGGTAAGGCAGATGAAGCCGGTAACATTGGCTTCTGTTGAACGAAAGGGAAGGATTGCGTCGGTCATCATTAATCTCCAGAGATAGTGTACCAGAGGAAAGAAGAAGAAAACAATTAACAGATAACGAATAGCAATCAACCATTAATTGGGGAACGGGTTTGCGATTCTCATTTGGATGAATGGGATTGGTGTGCTATCTTGGATTATGAAATCTGGCGGGTCTGGACTGTGAACCGACGTGCTTGGTTTGGGGAGTTCTTGTTTGATATCTTTAATTGTGAGTGACCTGGCAAAGTTTGTAGCTGGGTTTGGGAAACTATGAAAAGAGTCTCTTTCCTTATTCTTGGATCTACTGCTGGCCTCTTGGCTCTTATGGCTTTGGCGTCCGTTCTACATCTAGACAACAGTGGCACGCTGCTGGCCGAAGATGAAGCAGTCACCTACGCGATCATTGACCTGGGCACATTGGGCGGCGATGAAAGCGAGGTGGCGGATATCAATGACCGTGTCGAAATTGTGGGATCGTCGACAATTTCTGGCCAGCAAGGGTTAACGGCCTTTCTCTGGGAAGAAGATGTCATGGCTCCTCTGATGGTCACTAGGGCGATCAGCAGCTACGCATTGGCCATTAATGACCCAGGAGATATTGTGGGCACGGCAATAAGCGGCACCGGCGAAACCGCGGAGCAGTGGCCCGTGCTGTGGTCAGGTGAGACAGTGACGCGGCTACAGACCATCAGCGACAGCATAGGTACAGCACGGGCGATCAACAATGAAGGGCTGGCAGCCGGCAACACCTTGGCGGAAACGAATAACCATTTACTGCTTTGGCAGGGAGAATCGTTGATGACCGCGATCCCTATCAGCGGCGGCGTGGGCTGGGCCAACGGGCTGAACAACGCCGGGCAGCTTGTAGGCACAATTACAGATGGACCTGCTTCCAGCTATGCTTTTCTGTGGCAGGACGGGGAGTTTACCGCGCTGGATACGCTGGGCGGATCTTCAAGCGCCGCCAATGATATCAACGACGCGTCACAGATTGTGGGCAGCGCCAGCATCAGCGGCGACTTAAGCAGCCACGCCTTTTTGTGGCAAGATGGGGAAATGCAGGATTTGGGCGGCTTGAGCGAGGTCATTAGCGCAACAAGCAAGGCCAATGGGATCAACAATCTAGGCACCATTGTCGGACAGGCGCAAGTAGGTGAGGAAGTGCGGGCGGTGATGTGGCAGGATGGGCAGATCGTTGACTTGAATATTTTGCTGCCCCAAGAGTCGGCCTGGGAGCTTTTCGTCACAGCGGAAAGCATTAATGATCATGGCTGGATCGCGGGCACGGGATTGATGGGCGGGCATAAACGGGCCTTCTTGCTCAAACCACTGCTGCTAAATTACAAAGGATATTTCCCGGTAATCGCCGCGATTGGCAAACCGCCAACAGCGACGCCTACGAATACACCAACACCCACGGAAACGGCGTCACCAACTATCACACCGACAGTGACAGCAACTATGGAAGCAACAAAAACCCCTACTCCAATACCCACCAAGGCGGTTGATCTGACTGACTATATGGTTGGTGACGGCCGAATCTATGAAGTTCAGCACAGTCACGGATCGCAGTCGCGGCATCAGACACAAATTGATATTGAGGATGAGAAGCGCTTTTTCCATACCAAGGGTTATCGTGGCTTGCCAGATAGTGACGCCATGTTGGCTGAGTGGGAAGAGCTGTGGTCAACACGCAATTATATTTATCGCAGCACGGATACCAGCCCGGGTAATGACCAGTACTATACTCTGTATGAAGGATCGCAGGCGGGATCTCCCTGGGCACCACGCTATTGGAAAGAAGGGGACATCTACGAGCGCAATCCCTTTGTGGTTTTCTATAACAAAGATAATTGCAGCATCGTCGCCAGTGGCTTCCAGCGCAGCTGGCTGCGTTTTGAAGAGGTATATGACGAGTACACCTTTGAAAGCGGGATAACATTACAAAATGTGATCCGACTGGCTTGGCTGCTGCACCCCACAGGGCAGCCAATTGAGAATTATTTTTACGCTGAGAATTATGGTCTGGTGGGTTGGGGCAGCAACGATAGGGGATACAGCTACATCAGCGAACAGCATGCGCCTGGTCAAAGACCAGACAATGTACCCGAGGAAATTCCTTGTTTGACGAATGATTTGGGGATGTTCTTTTTCTTCAATTCTGATTTGAATTTCGGCCCTTTGCCGGAACCGTATGCGAGCATGGTCAAGTAGAGAACACAAAGCTCCAGCATTGAGCAGAATAGTATTCGCAATATCCCGGAGCCACCAAGTTTCCGGGATAATTAGACATCGCCTTGCCAAAGACGGTTCATTTCCTCGCTGCAATTAAGGAGGTCCGGCAACGATCCTTGCTCAATAATCCGCCCATTCTTGAGAAGGATGATATTGTCAGCCCGCTGTAAGGCGGCGCGACGGTGTGATACGACCAGGCAGGTTATTGTTCCCTTACCTCTCGCGAATAGACGCTGCCACAACCGTCGTTCCGTTTCAACATCCAGAGCGCTGGAAAGATCGTCAAATAGAAGCAGTTCAGCTTCAGTCACAAACATGCGCGCTGCGGCGGCACGCTGAACTTGTCCTCCCGAGAGACGCATTCCTTTGGGGCCTACCTGCGTGTCCAGGCCCAACTCCATTTGGGCGAGATCTTGGTCAAAGACGGCGGCATGGATGGCAGCCTGCACTTCACGCTCCTGCTCTGAACGGCCAAGGAAGATATTATGGCGCAGGGTGTCGCTGAACAACTGCGGCACCTGGGCTGTGTATGCAGCGCGCGGGGGGACCATGAATCGCGCGGGATCGGAAACGCTCTGGCCATTCCAAATTATCTCTCCTTCCTGCACCGGAAGCAGCCCGAGTAGGCACTTTAAGAGCGTCGTTTTGCCCGCACCGATGCGGCCGGTAATGACGGTAAAACTGCCGCGAGGGAGATTGAAATCGAGCCCAGTTACTCCTTGGGCCAGGTCGTCTTCGGCAGCATAGCCATTGGTGGGCGAGTAGTGATAGGTAAGGCCGCGCACTTGTAAATCCTGCAGGTGGTGTTCTGCCGTCTTGGTGATGACAGGCAGTTCGGGAAGATTGCCCTCCATATAGATGGGGTGGTGGTCAACCACGGCCCCCGGCGGCAGCCCCCGCATGATATTGTCCATGCGTTTGGTGGAGACACCAACCTGATTGTAATTGGTGATCAAGGAACCAATCTTGCGCATCAGGTGTGTTGTGGGCCAGATGAAGGATACAAATAGGGCGAAATCGCCGACGGTGAAGGCGCCAGTATACATGGACTGGGCCGCGATGAGCAGGATAAGGCCTACGCCGATATCAACTGTTCCTCCACTGAGTGCGTCAACCAGTTGAGTCAAGAGTCGATCTTTGATCATCGCTTCCCGACGCTGGCTGTTGATCTGCTGGAAACGACGCAAGATATGTTCCTCGGCGTTGGCTACTTTGATGGCCTGAGTGGCATGGAACATGTCGGCGATCATGCCGGTCACTTCGGCCGTGGCGGCACGGCTGGCTTTGCGGTAGCGGCGGGCGGGTCCGCTAAGGCGCTGGGCGGCGAAGATGACGATGGCCAGAGGCAAGAAAGTGCCGATAGTCACCAGGGGGCTGATTTGGAACATAATAGCGAAGGAAATAACGGCCGTTACAGATAAGGCAACAACATCATCGATGATGATGATGGAGCCAGCCATTTCAGCGACATCATCGCGCAAGGTGCTGATGACCTTGCCCGTGGACATGGGCGTGCCGGCTTCATCTTTGGGCAAAGCAGCCGCGCCGGGAAGCCGGAATATATGAGCCATCATGTTGCGAATTAAGAGGGACATGCCATGCTCGGTGAAGTTCACATAAGCCATAACAGCCACATAGAAGGACACCAATACCAAGAGAAGCTGGACCAGTTGAATGGCCACCACCTGCGGGAAGGGCAACCCACCCTCACCGGTTAAACCATCAAAGTAGGCCTTCAGGATGAGACCTTGTGCAGCCCCCAAGGCAAAGTGTATGGTGGCACCGGAAATATCAGTCGCGAAATAACGGGGCCGAAATCGAATGAGCTGCCAGAAGTAGCGATAAGTCTCCATTAGACTAGAGCCTCCTCCAAGCCGGTGCGCAACAGCCCATAGAATTGGGATTGGGGATCATCAGCCAGCTCTGCCCGCGGGCCGTATTCCAGGATTTGGCCGCCCGAGAGGATCATGATCTGGTCCGCCCTCTGAACAGTGGACAGACGGTGAGCGATGATGACGGCCGTTCGACCGCGAATCAAAGTGGCTACAGCCGTATCCAGCAGCGCTTCCGTGGCCGGATCAAGGCGCGAAGAGGCCTCGTCTAGGATAACCAGACCGGGATCGGCCAGAAAGACTCGGCCCATGGCCAAAAGCTGCGCCTCTCCCGCCGAGAGGCTGTCGGCCGCTTCCAGACGCGTATCGAGGCCCTCAGGCAATGATTCCAACCAGGGGTTTAGTCCCAGTTGGGCCAGGGCCGACTTGATGCTTGTGTCGGCGATCGACTCATCGAAAAGGGTCAGATTGTCACGTACGGTAGCATGGAAGAGCTGTACCTCTTGGGTTACCAGGCCAATACGGTGCCGGAGATGAGCTTGCGTTGTTTCACGGATGTCGACGAAGCTGCCGGTGCCGTCTCCCAAGCAGATGGACCCCAATTGGGGATCGTAGAAGCGGAAGATAAGACGTGTGACGGTGGTCTTGCCACTACCCGTACGACCCAGCAAACCGAGAACTTGCCCAGATTCCAGTTGGAAATCTATGTCGCTTAAAACTGGCGTATGCGGATCATCGGCATAGGCGAATGACACCTCGTCGAAACGGATCGCCAGGGCGCCATCATCAAGATCTCTCACGGGTCCATCGATGATTGTGGGTTGTTCGGCGAACAACTGGGCAATACGATTGATACTGGCCATCGCTTTTTGCAGATCCTGCAGCTGACGTTGGATGACCCACAAGGGATTCTTGATGACATCGATATAGTAGAAAATGAGATAAACAGTGCCAATGGTCAAGATTCCGGTCTTGAACAGAGATGTGCCCCAGAAATAGGCGGCGACGTAGGCCAGAGTAGGCATAATGATGGGCAGGGACATAACGGCGAAGTTAAGCCGCATGGCATTCTGCATGCTGCGCCAGCGGCGACGAAACAGCCGGTAGAGACGAAGCATGATAAAAGGGGCAGCGTTATTGGTCTGAATCAATTCGGTGCCACTAAGCCACTCTTCAAGGTGGCCGAAGAAATCGGAATCGATCTGGCGCACGTGCTGCCAGCGGGGCACAAGACGGGAATTCAAAACAGAAAGGAGGGTCAAGCCGGCAAAAGCCAAAATGGTGATCGTGGCTCCAACGCGCCAGTCTACCAGCCACAATAAGAGCAGCACTCCGGCTATGAGCAGGAAATTGCTGACCAGTTGGATCAGCAGTTGGGAGAAGAAGGTGGCTAATTGGTTAACATCGCCGTCGACGCGCTCAATTAACTCACCGGGTTTATAAGCCTTGTGAAAGGTCATATCCAACTTCAGGCAATGAATGGCAAGATCGGCGCGCAGATCATTGGTAGCCGACCAAGCCACGCCTTCACCGGCATAGGTCGCGGCAACTTGCAGACCCTTAGCAAGCAAAGCGATGCCGGTAAAGAGTAACGCGGTAAACAGCAGTTCGTTCAGGTCTTGCCCGCTTTCAACCCCATCGAGAAAGCGTCGCACCAGTTGGGGGTTGGCTAGTTGTAAGCCGATGCCAGCGATGACCAGCAGAGAAAGCAGGGACACCGGCACCCAATGCGGCCGTAAATAGCGGATAAGAAGGGACCGGTAGGGGTTCTCGGTGATTTTCTTGTTCCTTTTTTTCATGTTGCTGACTTCAAAAGCTGCCAATTACGCAGGAACTACGAGTCTATACACCATTCTATTAGGCGATTAACACCGCGGTTTTCGGCTAAAGCATTTTCTATTTGGGATCATACAGTCTGGTGAGCGTGTCAACAACAGATTGGTTGTAAATCAATTTACGTTGACATTTGATTTTACATGATCTATGATGAGACTGGGCAGCAAAATACGATCATGAGCCCGTGGGTGGTGAGCCAATTAAGCCCACAATGCAGCAATTTAGCCATTATATGGTTGCGTCTTGCAGCCAACACCTCCCTAGCCAGAAAGCGCAAGCAGCGCTATCTCGCTTCAGGGAAATCCACTCTGCCTGAGCCAAACAGGATTGATTACCCATCGATTCTGTTGACGAAGCATCTATACTTGCGGAGGCGATCAGCAATGGGTAAATAAAATAATTATGGGGATCTGTGCTCAGACACCGGTCTTCAATTCATTTCACCGCCAGATATGGTGGTGCTAAATGCTCAGCAACCATCGAGTGTGACAAAGGGGGTGGTGCAAGATGGTTTTAGGTGACAGTTAGCAGTCTGTTGGGTGAAAAATGTTGAACAAACGATTTTCTTTTTTTGTTGGGAGGTATAACATGGCACAAGAAGATATTTCCATTAGCAAAATACAATCCGCAATATCCAAGGCTGGTGTAGAGTGGGAAGCAGAAGAAACCCGATTCACCACCATGTCTGGCGAGGATCGAGCACGATTACTTGGCTACACACCTGGTCCGGGTGACGCAGCACTCGAAGAGGCTGAAGCTGCGGCCAAGGCCAATTATCAATCATTTAGGGCAATGGAGGAAGATGCCGTCGGTTATCCGAATTCCTATGATTTGCGGAACTTGGGGGGCAATAATTATGTTGCTGGTATCGGTGAACAGGCAGGCTGTGGATCCTGCGTCGCCTTCGGTGTTGCCGCAGCAGCAGAAGGAAGGCTGCGAAGACAACTTAACAATCCCAATCATTCAGTAGATTATTCCGAGGCTCACCTATTCCATTGCTATGCATACAATCAGGGCAGACGATGTGGACCTCCGCATCCGCAGTCCAGTTGGGGATGGTGGCCCAGCAATGCCCTTGACATTTTCCGCGACGAAGGAGTTGTTGATGAAGCATGCTATCCTTACACAGGAGCAGACCAGGCTTGTACCAATCTATGCTCTGATTGGAACTCGCGCCTGACCAAAATCAGCGATTGGCACCGAATCACATCTACCGATGAGATGAAAGAATGGATCTCTACCAAGGGTCCACTTGTGGCCTGCTACACCGTCTACACTGATTTCTTCAGTTACACAAAAGGCATATACAAGTACGTATCGGGAAATATCGAAGGTGGCCACTGTGTTGCCGTTGTCGGATACAACGATGCCCAAGAGTATTGGATCTGCAAGAACAGTTGGGGATCAACTTTTGGCCTAACTGGTTTCTTCTTGATCGGCTATGGCGAGGTGGGCATCGACGATTCTATGGATGCGGTGCACAGCGTCGCCAATGTATGGGCCAAGGATAAGCGCATTGATGGTCTCTGGACGATCAATGAAGATCGCAACGCCTGGGCTCATGTAACAGGTCTCGGCTGGAAAAAGGTTAATCGAGACAACGATAACATATTCTTTGATATGCTGGCGCAATTGGTCGCCGCCAAGGCCGGAAATCGCCGCGTTGATTTACGTCTGGAGAATGACTTGATCAAGGAGCTCTATGTGTTTTAAAAGGTTGCTGCTGATAAAAGGCGGCCTGAAACCACTGAAGTTGGTGTAAAAAGGAATAAAACTGCCTGCACATACTATAGAAATATAAGGAGTGAACTGACATGACAAATGAACATACACCTCATGAATCCCCGCCCAGTCAAGAGGATGCGATGAGCGGTGGGATCGAATCTAAACCCAGTGAGGCACATGCTATTGAAGCGGTAGTGAGTGAAGGGGGTGGCGCAAGTATGCCGCAGGCCGACCTGGCAGCGATGGAGGGAGCAGCCGGAGCCTCCACGGTATGGTACAACGGCAAGAAGGTAACCGGCCTATGGTCAATCAACGAGAATCGTAACTCCTGGATCGGCGTGTCAGGCTTAGGATGGCGGAAGCTAGCGGATAACTCAGACTCCGCAGTGGTGGCATTAACGATGCTCGCTTCCCATGGAAAGCAGGGGAACCACAACGTCAATCTACGCGAAGATGCCGATAGAGTTAAGGAGATGTACGTCTGGTAGTTTGCTTATGTCTCCAAGACTAATGGAGCTTGGAAGCGAACTACTGAGTGGACCATTTATGACTGCTGAAGATCAGCTGAAGTCCTTGTTCTTCAGCAGTCTATCGTCAACAGGCAGTATTGCCCGCGACTGTCCATGGTAATAGTGTAAATGGCAACTTTGGCTACCAGCAAAGATTGGTTGTTTGTGATTTTTATGCTACTAGTTGGCTGTGGAATGGTAGTGACCAATAGCGGCTGTAAGACAAGCACAATAAATTCAACAAGGGAAGATAGTATGGCTGATATCCTTATCTTGCAGGAAGATCATGGAAAACGTTATGAGGTAAAACCAGGGACCAGGATTGAGGTGCGATTAGTGGATAACCCAACGACTGGCTACCGCTGGCAGGTCGCTGAATTTGATACACAAATCATCAATCTTCAAGAGAAGGATTTTAAGACAGCAGAGGGAGCAGGTATTGGGTCTGGAGGGACCCGATATTTTATGTTTACGGCCAATACTCCCGGAACTGTAAAGATTGATTTTTTACTTAGCCGGGAATGGGAGCCAGTAGAAGCAGCCATTGACCAGTTTGAAATTACGATTCACGTAAAGGATTAATTAAACAATCTACGAGTTTCTGCCTTGGATACCTTCGTAGTGGGATCGGATTTGGGCGATGTCGGACTGCACATCGCCTGATGGCTCAATGGTGGGACCAATACCCATCACTTTACGGCCGTAATCGAAGCGCACTAGAACAATTGGCACCTCTGCTCCTTGAGCAATGTGGTAAAAGCCCGTTTTCCACTCGCGCACCTTCGATCGCGTCGCTTCAGGCATAATAGCGATAACAAACTCATCGCGACTATTAAATGCCTCAATTGTTTGCTCAACGATCCCAACGCCCTGGCTCGCGCGGTCAATTGGAACACCACCCAGCCATTCCATAACCCCTCCGATAGGCCACTTGAACAGAGATCTTTTGCCCATCCAGAAAATCTTAACATTTAGAGAAAACAGGGTGGCCATGGTTAACACGAAATCCCAGTTGGACGTATGGGGTGCACCGACCAGGACAAGCTTTGAACGGTTAGGGATATCAGCTTCAATGCGCCAGCCGAAGATCGACATGAAGGATTGAGCGATTAGCTGCGAAAGACGGTTGCCTCTTTTGGGCAGGGCATCGCCGACTGCGGGAACGTCCATATTCTTCCTTGTGAGCCTGTTAAGATGAGTAGGATCGGGTGCTCATGATAATCTTACTTCATCCAAATAAGAATTTGCAATACAGTTTAGCGCCGTCCTCATATTTAGATGGCCAATCCTTCATTAAATCTTGCCTATCAACCACCTGCCTCGGCGCGTCAAACATGATAATATTCCTGTCGCTGTTGGTCCTGGCTACCACGGCGAATAGATAATCAATTTTGGAAAATTTTATGCCATATTATGAAGCCGCCGGCAATATGCATATGCACACGCCCTATTCTGATGGGGAAAAATACCACACCGCGATTGCCGAAGATGCCATCAAGGCAGGACTCGATTTTGTCATTGTCACCGACCATAACATATGGGTACAAGGCGTCGATGGCTACTATGAGAATGAAGATGGACGTGTTCTGCTGTTTACCGGTGAAGAAGTGCACAATGTACGACGCCAGCCACAGGCGAGCCATTTCCTGGCTTATGGAGCACAAAAGGAACTGGCTGACTTAGCACCTGATCCTCAGAAGCTGATCGATGAGACGATAGGGGCAGGTGGGTTTGGGTTTTTGGCTCATCCCCATGAAAAGGACTTGCCTATCGTGAATGAGCCTAATCTGGGCTGGCACGATTGGGATATCGACGGTTACTCGGGACTAGAAATCTGGAACTATATGTCGAGTATGAAGAACCGTCTGGCGGATGCCCTGAACAATATGCGCTGGCAAAATCGATTATTCGGCAACCTGGTCGCGGTGCGCATTGCGCTTAACCCGCAGAAGACGATCACAGGACCTGAACCAGAAACTTTGGCGCTGTGGGATGAGCTGTTGGCGCAGGGAAAACGGATCGTGGCCATCGGCAACAGCGATGCTCACGGTACACCGATGAGCATGGGACCTATCAAACGGGAGATTTTCCCTTATGAATTCCTGTTCCGTGCCGTCAATACTCATATTATAATGCCTGAACCATTCAGTGGTGATGTGGAGCATGATAAGCAGCTTGTTCTCGATGCGCTGGGTCAGGGTCATGCCTGGGTCGGCTATGATATGCCGGGTTCTACGCGGGGCTTCAAGTTCAGCGGCAAAGGGAAGGGCAAAGGTATTATGGGCGACCAGATCAAGATGGACGCTGGTGCTACACTACAGATTCTGGCACCTTCCCGCTGTGATATTCGCCTGATCAGACATGGCGATATTGTGGCGCAGGTTAAAAATGAAACTACTTTAACGCATATGCCGCTGGAGCCTGGCGCATACCGGGCAGAATGCAGAATTCCCTATCTGGGACAGAAACGGGGCTGGATTTTTAGCAATCCTATCTATTTATATTAAAAGAGATTTTATATGGCAGAGAAAGCAAATCCGGTCAGACGGCCGTTAGAACCACAAATGCGCGCTATCGTCATCGGCGCTTCATCAGGCATTGGGGCCGCCCTTGTGCGGCGGCTGGCCTTACAGGGATACCGCGTGGCGGCACTGGCACGGCGGGAAGAGGAACTGATTAGGCTCAGTGAAGCAATAAACGCCAATCTACCTGAGCGAGAGGATTCACGCGTATTGGTTTACGCCCATGACGTCACGGATTTTGACGCGGTTCCGGCCCTATTTCAGGAAATCGTGCGTGATCTTGGCGGCCTGGACTTGATCGTCTATGTGGCGGCCGTTCAGCCAGTCATGGACCTCAATGAATATAATTTCGACAAAGATGCGGCGATGATCCAGGTCAATCTACTAGGCGCTATCGCCTGGCTCAACCAGGCAGCAATGCGTTTTGAGCGCGCGCAGCGCGGACAAATTGTGGGCGTCAGCTCAATCGCCGGCGATCGGGGACGAGTTGCCGGTCCGGTTTATAACGCGAGTAAGGCGGGACTGAACACCTACCTGGAGGCGCTGCGCAATCGCCTGGCGCGGCGCGGTGTAACAGTTACGACCATCAAACCCGGTTTTGTGGACACCAAGCTGCTGGCCAATGCCAAAAAGACATTTTGGGTTATTTCACCAGAAGATGCCGCGGCCCAGATTTACCTGGCCATCTCACGCAAGGCGGGGACAGTATATATTCCCAGGCGCTGGGGGTTGGTCGGCCTCATCATCCGCCATATCCCATCATTCATATTTAAGTGGATGAACTTTTAGCAGCAGGATTTTCCCGGCAGCTTTTGCGTGAATAGGTCACAAATGATGCCAGACGGTTTTCGGGAAAATGGAAGCAACTTAATCATGATCGAAGAAAAATCAATAAAGAAAACGGAAGACGAAAATTCTTCGTCAGCAACCAGTTTGCTGCTGACAGATCACCTGGAGCGTGTATCAGCCTGGGGCGGAGCCAGCAGCAGTGTGAGCTATGTCTACCGCCCTACCACGGTCGATCAGCTTTACGAATTACTTCTCTTGGCCAAGAAGAGCGGTCGAAATCTTGGCCTGCGCGGCGGCGGCAACAGCTACGGAGACGCGGCCCAGAACAGCGAGAATATGCTCCTGGATATGCGGCGCATGAACCGCATCCTGGAGTGGAATCCGGAGAGCGGTATCGTGCGCCTTGAACCAGGCGTGACGATCTCGCAGTTGTGGCAGTATGTCCTGGAAGATGGCTGGTGGCCTCCCGTGGTCACAGGCACCAGTCTGACTACCATTGGTGGCTGTGCAGGCATGAATGTCCATGGCAAAAATGCCTACCAGGCGGGACCGATAGGGGACCATATCCTGGAATTTGAGATGATGATCCCATCAGGAGAGCTCATCACATGCAGCCGTGAGAAAAATGAAGATCTTTTCTTCGCCGCCATCGGTGGATTTGGCATGCTGGGTATATTCACCAGCATCACGATGCAGTTGAAACGGGTCTATTCTGGCCTGCTCGACGTCCATACGGAGACACAGCCTGACCTGGCAGGCATGTTTGACTACTTTGAAACCTATCTAGAAAACTCCGACTATATCGTCGGCTGGATCGACGCCTTCGCTAAGGGCGCCGGTTTGGGCCAGGGGGATGTGCACCGCGCCAATTATCTACCTCCTGGCGCCGATCTGGCTCCCAGTCAAACCACGCGTCTTGATTACCAGCATCTATCGCCCAATATGTTTGGCTTTTTGCCGCGTTCGGTGATTTGGCTCTTTATGCGCCCGGTCATGAATAACCTGGGCACAGCCTTTATTAACAAGGCCAAATATGTATCAGGACGTGTCCTGGGAACCAAGCAGGTTCGCCAACCGCACGCGGCGTTCCACTTCTTGCTGGACTATGTACCTGATTGGAAGAACGCTTATGGTTCGGGCGGTCTGATCCAGTACCAGCCGTTTATCCCCAAGGAGACGGCAAAGGATGCCTTTGCCGATTTGCTGCGGGTCTGCCAGCGACGCGGTTTGCCCAACTACCTCACCGTATTCAAGCGACATCGCCCAGATGACTTCTTGATGACCCATGCTTTGGACGGTTATTCGCTAGCCATGGACTTTCGCATCACGGAAAAGCGCCGCTCACAGATCGCGGTTTTAGCTCGAGAACTAGATGATATTGTGCTTTCCGCTGGGGGCCGCTTCTATTTCGCCAAGGACAGTACGCTGCGACCGGAAATCGCCGAAGCGTTCCTGGGTCTGGAGACCATTGAACAGTTCAAGGGTTTGAAACAGCGCGTTGATCCGGACAGCTTGCTGCAGACAGATCTTTGGCGGCGCATATTTCGCTGAAAACCAAAAAGCCCGGGCTTCTTGAGAAACCGGGCTTTTATTATTCTTCCTCTTCGGCTCTTCTCTTGGCCGCAGCCATGAGTCCTTGAGCTATGACTTCCGCATCTTCATAACGGGTGAAGAAGTTGTGCTCACCAGTGAGCGTGGTCAGACGCATGTGAATGGCCCGGCTGTCGTCAGCCTCATAGGCTATGGTAATTTTTCGGTCGCCAAGATCCTCTACTAAAGACCAGTACTCACTGGAAAAGGTTTCCCGCGGCTTTAAATTCCCATCGGCATCTTCTTGCCGTCCAGCCACAAGCCTTTGCAAATGGACCAGATATTTTTCCGCCTCAGGAATCAGGTCGAGCACCTCTGCCTCAAAGACGACGCGAATATAATCACCCTGGGGCAGATGCCAGGCAAACTGCAAAGGGAATGATTCTCCGACTTTGTATTGTGCTGTGGGCATTATCTATCACAAAGAAAAAGGCCGCTGCTCGCGGGAGCAGCGGCCTTTATATCTTGAAATGAAGGTTAGCGAATGGCGCGTTCCGTATCCTTGTCAAAGATGTGACCAGCGCCCATATCCATGACCAGGTCAATTTCATCGCCCGGATTGACATCCATACGCGGATCAACCGTGGCTACGAAAGTGTGCTTGCCCAAGGTTACATAGAGATGTAATTCGGCACCCAGCAGTTCGAGAACATCGACCTTACCCACGATCGGCGAGGGATCAATATTCGGCGGCGCATATTTCGGGGCGTGGATATGCTCAGGGCGTACGCCCAGAATAACTTCCTTGC
Organism: uncultured Chloroflexia bacterium; assembly: GCA_963807975.1. Classification (GTDB taxonomy): domain Bacteria; phylum Chloroflexota; class Anaerolineae; order Promineifilales; family Promineifilaceae; genus JAACFF01. Next base: position 1,998,423 of record CAWEDV010000001.1, read on the forward strand.
CATCATAATCGGCATAGGTGCTCTTGACCTCGTCCCGTAATTTGGTCCGGAAATCGCCTGTATCGACGAAATAGTCTCCTTCTTCCAATACAATTGTACCGTTGAAGAAATTCATGGCCGGGCTGCCGATGAAGCCAGCTACGAAGACATTGTCAGGCAAATTATAGAGGTTTCGGGGTGAGTCTACCTGCTGCAGAATACCATCAGCCAACACAGCGATACGATCGCCCATGGTCATCGCTTCCACCTGATCATGGGTCACATAGATAAAGGTGGTTTCCAAGCGTTGGTGCAGTTTGCTAATCTCGGCGCGAGCGGTCACACGTAATTTGGCATCCAGGTTAGAGAGCGGTTCGTCCATAAGGAAGACGGCAGGTTCACGTACAATGGCGCGACCGACAGCCACACGCTGACGCTGTCCACCGGAGAGAGCCTTCGGCTTACGATCCAGCAGGTTGGCGAGACCAAGAATATCGGCTGCTTCTTTCACCCGGCGATCAATTTCATCTTTGGGAGTCTTGCGCAGCTTGAGGCCAAAGGCCATGTTGTCGTAGACAGTCATATGGGGGTAGAGCGCATAGGATTGGAAAACCATGGCGATGTCGCGATCCTTGGGCGGGACATCATTCACAACACGGTCACCGATCAGAATATCACCCTCGCTGATCTCTTCCAGGCCCGCCAGCATACGCAGGTTGGTTGACTTACCACAGCCGGACGGGCCGACGAATACGACAAATTCTTTGTCTTTCACCTCGAGTGTGAAATCCTTGATTACTTCGACATCACCAAAGCGCTTAAATACGTTCTGATAGGTTACACTTGCCATCTAATATCTCCCTTTGCGTCTTGCTCGCAATTAACTAATTCAGTGGGGTTACTGATTTACCGATAGAAATCTTCTGCAATTTGTGACCGATAAACGATCACAGACTGACTATATCGACAGGTAAGTGATAAGTCAATGGAAATCGGCAAATTTGTCTAATTGCGTGGTGTTAGCGTCTATTTTGACGGTTGTTTGCGGGTTCTTTTTTGTGGTGGAACGTAAAATCCATCCAGAACCGCAAGCTCTAAAATACTGGGAGGCAAGTCTTGCGAAAGATGGTTGGCAAAGTCGGTTATCCAGTTGGCGACGCTCTGGTGGTTCACGTCCAAAAGACGACCGATTTGGCGCAGGCTGTTGCCTTCAAGGTGCAGTGTCAAAGCTTGCAGCCGTACCTCTTCATCATAACCACGATCCTTGGCCTCGGGGGTGTAGCGACAGCCACATGATTTACAGCGAAAACGCTGGCTGCCAGCGGTCGTAAAACCATCCTTGATTTGTGATTGCTGAAAACTGCATTTTGGGCAGCGCATGAGGTAATGGCTTGCGATCAGAGAACTGTGAGCAGAACGGCGACAATTAATAAGCCAAAGGCAACAAGAATCGCTATCCAATTGGCCTGCAAAATATCGGTCACGCCTTCAACATTTAGGTCCCCATTGCTTTTAGACGGACGGCGGACTTTACCGGTGAGAGCGCCTTGAAATTCGCGGGCAGAACTGGGACGGGCATCAGGATGCATTTCCAAGGCCCACATTACCGCGTTTGAAACCTGGCGGGACAGCTTAGGGTCCACTTCCCTGGGCGGTTTGAGCACACTGGGATTCAAGAAGCGTGCTTTGGCATGGGGCGGTGGAAAATCTGTCAACAAGGTATACAGCGTGGCGCCAAGGGCGTAAATGTCGGTGCGCGAATCGGTGTGTCCCCCTTCACCACCATACTGCTCCAGCGGTGTGTACATGATCGTGCCCTTGCCTTGAACGACAGTGATGGTGCGCGCATCCTCGGTAGCCTGTACTTTTACGAGACCAAAATCAACGAGTTTGATGCGATGGTCAGGTGTCAGCTTGATATTGGAGGGCTTGATATCACGATGGACAACGGGCGGGTCCCGGTGATGCAGATAATCTAGGGCGTCAACTATCTGTTCGGTCCAGGCCAACACGGTCGCCTCGTCCAACGGCCGTCCTGCATCGCGGCTTTCCACCAGGATCTGCTGCAAGTCACGTCCAGGCACATAATCCATGACCAAATAGTCGTTGCCTTCATCGGTAAAGAAGTCAGATACCTTGGGCAGATTGGGATGATCCAATTGGGCCAAAATACTGGCTTCTTTCAGGAATTGGCTGTGCGCCTGGTCGCGCATCTCTCCAGTAGCCAGAGGGTCTGCAGGCAGTACTTTTACAGCACAAATACGCCCAGGCAAACGCAGGTCTTCCGCTCTATAAACACTGCCCATGCCTCCCTGGCCAGCAATGTTGGTTAGTCTGTAACGTTGGCGTAAAATAGTATCGTTGGTATGTACTGCTAGCATCGTCAGGAATTATAGCAGAATGGGTAAGAACTGCGTCTTTTATACATAATTATTTACCCAAAATGTTGGCGGCGGTTTAGGCAAAGGAGATGTCATGAGCGATCAACCAGTTTTAATCATGCGTGAAGGAGAATTGGCCGGACAACAATGGACAATGGTCGCGGATGAATTCTTGATCGGGCGTGGAGGTGAATGCGATCTCGTGTTACCGGAACGGCAGGTTTCACGCCACCATGTGAAGATTTTGCGCGAGGACGGTCGTTTCATTCTGCAAGATCTGGGTAGTAAAAACGGCACACACCTGAATGGCAACAAGGTCTCTGGGCGCGCGGTGATCATGGATGGGGATGAAATTCAGATAGCCCTGGCAGTCAAATTGGTATTCATCGGCACTGGGGCCACCTTACCGCTCACCTTTGACCCCCCTAAACCGGAAAAATCATTGGCCATTAATGAGGCAGAACGTTCCGTAAATATCAACGGTCGCCGGCTGGATCCCCCTCTTTCCTTGGCCCAGTTCCGTTTGCTAAAATTGCTTTTTGACGCCGATGGGGCTGTATGCAGCCGGGACGAAATTGTGGAAGTGGTCTGGCCGGGCACAGAGGGGATCGGCGTATCCGAACAAGCAATTGATGCCCTCATTCGCCGCCTACGGGATCGTCTCGCAGAATTAGACCCGCACAATTATGTGGTCACCGTGCGTGGTCACGGTTTTAAGATGGACAATCCCACGAATGTTTAACATAGTAACCCCCAGTTTTGCCTAAAACCGGGGGGCTTTTTTTACGCTACCAGCCGCGCAGCAATCAAACCCTTCACCTGTCCCAGGCGTTCAATCAACTCCTGCTGTCCCGTCTCCGTGACTTGTTCTTGCAAGAGATCAACCACCTTCAGCATATCGTCAGACAGCAGTTCTTCGTTGTCATCTAACAGCTGCTGCAAGTCTTCATCGGACTCGGCATACATGAGCTCGGTCAGCAGACGGATCTCCGGCGGAGTTTGACCATCAACTTGCTGAACGATAAGGGCACGGATTTGATTGAGCTTATCCAGACGTGCTTTATCTCCACTTTCCTCCGCTCTAGCAGTTTCCGCAGACAAGACATACATGAAAGCATCATCGAAGCGGTTTACATTGGCCTGTACTACCTGCTCCATGTCATCAGCCTCTAGGAGCTTGTCTAAGTCATCCTGAGCCCGGCTGACGATCTCTTGCGAGGTCTGCTGCATCTCTTCCTGCATTTTGAGCAGCTCGGTACGCAAGCTGGTCAAACGAGCCACCGCTTCTGTCTGCCCGGCCATATTTTGCTTGTCGATCTCGGCCGTTAAGCCGGTAAAGAATTCATAGGTCATGGCCTGGGCGCCCGCCTGGGCGATGGCCATGGCCGTTTCCGGGTCTTCCTGGTTCTTTAGGACATGCCGGAGAAGTATGGCCGGGGAAAGGCCCCCTTCTGCTTTGGCATCCAGGTTTAGCCCATGTAAGGCAACCTGGCGCTTTTCGATGCGCTGTCCTGTGGGCGTCTCGGCCATCAGCTTGGCTTGCAGATTTACCAACGGTATTAGTTGTTGATTATCGTTCATCTGCGAGGCCTGGTCGACATAGGAACGCAGCATGGCGAAAAACGTTTCGTCGATCTCATTTGCTCTTTCTTTGACCAGATAGTCAACGACGTCCTGATCGGCCTTGGCCAGGGTATTTAACAGATCGGCCTGTTTGCGCTGCCGCTCGATCATTTCCTTGGTAATGCCTTCCGTCTCCAAGACTTTTTCCATGAAACTCTGCATGGTCAAGACGGTCATGGGCTGCATCAGCATGTAGCCACGACGCTGCTCTTGAGGTGTGTTTTCAATAACCTCGCGCGTCATACGACCGATAAATTGCTGCTGCTGCATCTGGTCTAACTGCATTTCCTGGGGCACATAAATCATGAACAAATCATGGCCAGGATCATGGTAAAGCATAGGGGTGGCAAGCTGACCACCGGTCCCACAATTAGGGCACACGGCAACATTTATCTGTCCCGAAAGCAGCATTTGTTTTAATTCAGGCTGGCGACCAACATCAATAATTTGATGTACTTCAGTCGCAAAAGGCGTGCCACAATTCGGGCAGTTGATTTGGGTTTGCATAATAATTTCTCCTGACAGAATTTGAAGAATGGGGCGATCGTTTTGACCTACTTAGCCCTACTCCCGCTTATTCTGCTGATAATGAAAATGTGAAGGTTGTGCCTGGGGCATTGGCTTCGATTTCGCTGTTATTTTGGAACCAGATACGGCCGTTATGCGCCTCGACGATCGCCTTGCAAAGAAACAGGCCAAGACCTGTACCCTCTGTTTTGCGATCTAAGGCATTGTCCAAACGGGCAAATTTCTGAAAGATGCGCCCTTGCTCATGGACGGGGATACCAATTCCACGATCTTTTACGGATATGGTCACGTACCTGGGATGGACTTCCCCTTTAATCAAGATTTCTCCCCCATCGGGTGAATATTTAATGGCATTATTTACCAAGTTAAGCAGCACCTGCGTCAGCCGGCGTTCATCCCCTATGATCGTCGGAAACTCGGGATCAAAATAGAGAGCGATGTGGTGTTTTTCCGTTTGCCGGCCCAGCTTGCGGGCCACATTAGCGGCCAGATTGGGCAAAAACACATCATCACTCATCTCCAGACGGAAAGTTCCGGCCTGCAGTCGGGAGACTTCCAGCAAGCTGTCGATCAGATCGTTGAGATTATCCGCTTCTTCCTCGATGACGTTTAAAGAATCATCCAGAATTTCTGGAGACCAGCGCGCATCCTGGCGGCGCATTGTTCCGGCATAGCCCTTGATGATGGACACGGGCGTCTTTAATTCATGACTGATGACGGAAATAAAGGTCTTCTGTAATTCCTCTTCTTCCCTATAACGCGTTAAATCGCGGACATCGGCAATGATATTAGTCAAATTGCCGTCATCATCTAGGAGTGGCGCATAGGTTATACCCAAACTAATGGTCTCTCTACCCTGGATACATTTGGCCTTGTAACAAGTTGTATCCCCTTCAACATAGAGGTGAGATGAACCGGGCAGGGGCCAACCATCGGCGATAGCGTCGTTGAGATCGGATTCTGTCTTAAGCTTGGTCCAGCGCACAACATTTTCATGAAGCATCCCAATGGCTTCCTCGGGCGGCCAGCCAGTCATGTTACTAAGGGCCCGGTTGAAAACGGTGATTCGCAGATCGGGATCGAGGATCATCACCCCGTCAGCGCTATGCTCCAAGATGGCATCCAGGCGCTGCTTTTCTTTCTTTATTTGCTGGTAGAGCGAGGCGTTTTTAACGGCAATAGCGGCCTGGTCAGCAAAGCTGTTCAGCAAATTAGAAGCGTCGGGAATGAAGAAATAGTTTCCTGTTTGGAAGACGTAGATAAGGCCGATTACCTCACCACCCACACGCATCGGCAGGCGAATGACCTGGGTTAAGCCGAGTCCTACTTCTTCTGCAACGGTGTTCAAGCGGCTGACTAATTCCTCACGTTGGCTGTCTTCAGCGTCTGGAATTTCGCGCAAGAGAGGGGCAAAGTGATCAACAAGATGGGCGGGAATGCCATAAATCGCAGCAACCCGTAGTTGTTTGCTGATAGGATCAACCAAGGCGATCATCCCGGCACGGCCTGAGACCAATTCAACGGCCGACTGCAGAATCAAGCGCAGCAAGTCATGCAGGTCCAATTCGGCCGTTAAGGCTCTACTGATGGCCAGCAAGTATTCTCTTTGTAGTATTCGAACATCAACCAGCGCTCGGGCCATTCTTATCTTCCAAGTCTAAACTTTGCAGGTTTTGAAAACCGGCGAAGTTTTTTGTTCTTTAGAGCTAGACTATACTCCATTTATCTATGCTTAGCGTAAGAATCCGCTGTCCTGCAAAAGAAAACGGCCGTTTCCAGTGTGAAACGGCCGTCTTTGTCTAAATTGCTGCCCTTGTCCGCTACAGCTTGACGCTCTTGGGATCAATACCCGCGCCTTTTAACTGCTTATTGAAGGCGGATTTCGCCTTAGAATTGGCGATGCGTGCCTGGCGTTTTTCGTCAGGCGACATATCGTCGGTCAATTCTGTCAGTTCCGGCGGTTTGATGCCTACTGCCGCTAAGTCGACGCTGCCATCCTCCACGGGAGGAGCCGGAGCTATCGCTGCCGGTTCAGATGCAGCGGGAGCGGCTGGAGCTGCTGGAGCAGCGCCTGCAGCCATCACCACATTGCCGCTGTCGTCGATTTCGACGGTCTTGGGATCAATTCCCGCAGCTTTTAGCTGTTTGTTGAAGGCGGATTTGGCCTTGGAATTGTTGATCCGCGCCTTACGTTTCTCATCGGCTGGCATATCGTCGGTTAAGGCAATAAATTCGGGAGCGACAATGCCCATCGCTGCTAGATCCATGGGACCTGCCGCGGGGGCAGCAGCGGGTGCAGCAGCCGGTGCTGGCACAGCCGCAGCCACGGGTGCAGCAGCTTGAGGCATAACCACATTGCCCTGATCATCAATTTCAACTGTCTTGGGATCGATGCCGGCGGCTTTCAACTGTTTATTAAAAGCTGACTTGGCCTTGGAGTTGGCGATGCGCGCCTTCCGTTTCTCGTCGGCAGGCATATCATCGGTTAATTCGACTAATACAGGGGCAGCGATGCCCACAGCGACAGGCGCGGTAACGACAGGTGCAGCGGTGGCTGCACCCACAGCCGGGGCAGCGGTCACGCCGGCGGCCTTGGCCTTCTTCATAGCCGCTGATTTCGCTTTGGAGTTGGCGATGCGCGCTTTGCGCTTTTCATCGGGCGACATATCATCGGTGATCTCAATCACCGCATAATCCTTGCCGGGTACCAGGGTGATCTTGCCACCCGGTGCTGGCGCAGCAGCCACGGCTACCGCAGCACCACCGACTGGCACGCCACCAGCCGGAATACCGGCCCTGGCCCCATCCCAACCGTGATGTTGAGCGATCTTGGAAGCGGTCCACGGATCTTGATCCATGCCCTTGCTGGCGGTAACAGGCGTCGGATCTTCTTTATACCCAATGCGCGCATTAGCCCCACGTGGCAAAGCCGCAGCTTGCTTAGCGGACATCTTGCGCGCCTCTACGATCTGTTCATGCGGGGAGGCCTGGGAGTTGATGCTGTGACCCAAGGTAAGGGCTGGATTATAGGCCCGATCCTCATTTTCGATATTCTGTTTGGTTTTGGCCACAGTCTTGTCCCAGCCTTTAAAAGCCCAGGCAGCTAAAGCGCCAATAATGAAGGTAAAAACGACAACCAGGGAGGCGATAATAAATGTCATATCCTCTTTTCCTCAAGGGTGGATAACGTGCAATCAGCGGGGACCATTATACATTTTGTGATTGATTTCTCAAAAAGAGAACCGCTGCAATCGGATAAGTGGATATCTTAGGATGCGGGCCAGTCCTATTTGAGATTGCTCCCTCATCTTTGTCTGATTATTTGACCGCAGATGCCGGCTAAAAAGAAAAGCTCCAGTGATTACAACTGGAGCTTCTGTATTATGGTGCCGAAGGTGGGAGTCGAACCCACACGGGAGTAAATCCCACTACGCCCTGAACGTAGCGCGTCTGCCTATTTCGCCACTTCGGCATTATGTGACTGAAATTTTACCAATTCGCTTGTGGATGTCAACCGTACCAACACTTCACTTAGACGTGATCATCTTAAGGAATTGTTTGGAGCGCTGTATCGCCATGACATTGAGTTCGAACGGGTCTAAGAGAGCCAACGCCAAACCTAGGAGGAACTTTTAGAGGGCACGCTGCCAAGAAGCAGAAAGCTCATCTATGTGTAGGGCCATCGGGATTCTCCACACCGAAACCTCCGTTCGGAATGAAGATCTCATTGGGGATGGCTAGCTGAGCTGAGAGGCTTCAATGGCAAGTTTTCCAGCAACTTGCAAAGACTCCAGATCCTGGCCTTTCGCGTTGATCCAGCGCACGGCGTAGCCTTCTTGCAGCTCGTCCAACGCCTTCCAGAGGTCAGCGTTGGCGACGGGTTTGCCGTCCTTCTTGATCCAGTCGCGGCGGCGCCAGCCGTGAATCCAACGCGTGGCGCCCTGGAAAAGGTAATCGGAAGTGGTAAAGATCTGCACTTCGCTGCTCCGTTCGAGCATGAGGATGCCCTCAATCGCGGCCGTTATTTCCATGCGATTATTGGTTGTCCGCAGCTCGTTCCCGGAGTTCTGTTCTGTGTCATCACCGACTTCCAAGACAACACCCCAACCACCGGGACCGGGATTGCCCTTGCAAGAACTGCGCAGGTACAGACGGGGCGTATCCGGGGAAATCTGTTCCGCCGGCGTGATTTCCAGCCGTGCCTGGCGGGCCAGGGCATCGACCTTCTCGTTTAAGGGATTCCCGGCATGCCCTTTAACCCAATGCCAGTTGATCTCATGCCGCTTGACCAAAGGCCAGAGGCGCTGCCAGAGATCAACATTGGAGACGGGCTTGCCGCCCTTGGTTTTCCAACCCTTCGCCGCCCACTTCTCAATCCATTCCGTTATTCCTTTGCGTAGATATTCGGAGTCGGTGTGGAATTCGATGGCGCTCGGTCGTTTTAGTGCTTCCAGCGCGGAAATGGCCGCGGTCAGCTCCATGCGGTTATTGGTGCTGCTGGCTGCATGGCCAGAAAGCACTTTTTCGTGCCGCCCATAGCGCAATACGGTCGCCCAGCCGCCGATGCCTGGATTGGGATCACAGCCTCCGTCGGAATAGATAATGACTTTGTCGGTCATGGAGGGGTACAGAAACCCGGTTTTTTCGGGAAAACCGGGTTTCTAGTAGTTTAGGTTACAGAACCGGTTCAGCGGTCTGTTTGCCCGCTGCTTCCAGCATTTCCTCGACCGTGGTGAGTTTCACTCGCGGCCGTCCTTGGGCCTCGCCTTTGGCCAATTCAATTTCATCGATCTTTTCCCAATCGGCAAAGGTGAAGTAATTGGGCTGGCGATCACGGACCATTTGCTCCGCCTCGGCGGCAGCGGGGTAAGCAGGATCGAGCACTTTGCCCGCGGCCAGGTCGTCCATCATGGCGTTTACGGTTTCCAAAGCGTCCGGTTTATTGGTGCCAATAACGCCGCTGGGTCCACGCTTAATCCAGCCTGCGGTGTATTCGCCCAAGATGGGCTTTTTGGATTCGGAATCGATGACACGGCCGTCCTCATTGAGGATCACGCCCCAACTGTCATTAAAGGGCACTCCAGGCAGCGGGACGCCGCGATAGCCAACGGAACGGAAACACAAACCAGCTTCGATATCCTCAAAACGGTCCGTGGACCGTGGACGCAAACTGCCTGCATCAGTTGCATACAGTTCATTATGCACCAGGCGCATGCCGGTCAACCGACCTTCATTATCCCCGTACATTTCCACGGGCGAAACCAGCAGGCGCAAAAACAAGGCTTTAGATTTGCCTGATGGCTTATTATCAGCATAGCTCTGAATGATCTCCACCTTGCGCGCCGTGCCTCGATCCGCACTGGATACCAACGCTTCCTGGCTTAATTCATCCAACTCAGCCTCGTCCGGCAAGACAAAAATATCAGCATCTTGCATCTCACCCAATTCTTTAATTTCAGGAGTGGTAAACGCGGCCTGCGCCGGCCCGCGACGTCCGAGGATAAAAACTTTCTTGATATTGCTGTTGGCCAGGGCCTCAAGGGCATAGTCAGCGATATCGGTCTGTTCCAGCTCTTCACGGGTACGGCAGAGAATACGTGCCACGTCCATGGCCACATTGCCAATGCCAATCACGGCGGCCGTTTCCTGTGATAAATCAAACTTACAGTCGCGAAAATCGGGATGGCCATTATACCAGGCAACAAATTCGGTAGCCGGATGATGCCCGTCCAAGTCGGCCCCAGGAATGTCGAGATAGCGGTCCGTCTGCGCGCCGGTGCAGTAGATGATTTGATGATAGTGAGAAGTCAAATCTTCATGAGCTATATCCCGGCCCAAATCCACATTGCCAAAAAAGTGAAACCCCGGCTTTTTAGCCGTTCGTGCATAGACCTTGGTCACCGATTTAATCTTCTGATGATCGGGCGCAACGCCGGCGCGTACAAGCCCATAAGGGGTCGGCAGGCGGTCATACATATCGACCTCGACAACGATATCCTTACGCTTAAGTAGATGTTCAGCGGCATAGAAACCAGTTGGCCCTGCGCCCACGATGGCCACGCGCAGTGGATTCTCCTTTGTTCCTACTTCAGACATTAGAAATACTCCTTTTAGTATCCAACTTCTCAGTGAGAAAAATAAACAACCCAGCGCCATTGCAGCCGGGTCACATTGTCTAATCCTCGCGGGTCATGATGCGCTGTTCGAGCGTATCAATTTCTCCCCGGTATTCGTCACGCTGTGCCTTCATGACGTCGCCAATGGATATCATGCCAATCACCTGGCTGTTTTCGTCGACGACAGGCAAATGCCTAAAACTGCGTTCAGTCATGACATGGACCACGGACATGATTTCATCCTGCGGTACGCCGACGACGACATCATGGGTCATCACTTCGGCCACCGGCTGTGAAAATATGCCTTCATCTGCGGCGGCCCGGCGGACGATGTCTCTTTCGGACAAGATGCCGCATAAAGCGCCGGTCTCATTGACGACGATCAAGGCGCCGATCCTATGCTCCGCAAGGATGGCCAGGGCCGTCCTTATCGCGGCATTTTCGGGGATCGTGACAATTCTTGCTGGCTTTGTGGCCAGGATTCGACTTAAGTTCATAAATATATTCCTCCAATTTCGGAACCATTTTTGGGCGCGCTCTTTTGGTCACCCGAAGGGCAGGCATAAGGCTCTGCCCAAACACTCGTAACTAAATTCTTAACTGCATAGGCGCACTCTTGTTATCGCCCAGAGGGCAGGCACAAGGCTCTGCCCCTACGCTTGAAACTATATGGTTGTTAACGTCTTAATGCATCACATGCCGGGCAGCCGCCGCCAGGACGGATCATGGCATAACCGGCCTGAGGGTCGCCGTTGGGATCATATCCCGTGAAATCTACATTGAAAATGATGACCAAGCGCGTTTTTCCGCTGGATGCGGCGATATCAACCGCTTCGGCCAACCACTGCGCATGTTCATCCACTGTATTACCGGCAGCCCAGCCAAAATTTGGGGAAATGCCGGAGAAACCGTCAGGGGACACGTAGCCAAGCTCGGTAAAGCAAACCTTGACCGCACCGCCAAAGGTATTGTAGTAGAGGTCCATGGTTGGTTTGAAATACCAACTGTAGTGATCGCCTGTGGACGGTCCGGCGGGATGGCCAGTGGTAGCATAGGGTGAGGTTGCGCCCGCATTGTGGTGCACACCGATACAATCCATATAGCGCGAAGCACCCGCGGCAGCCATTCCGGCCAAGTATCGGCTGTCCGACCAGGCATTGGTGCCGTTGTCAAAACCGGTGGGGGCTAAAGCGCCTCCGATAACCATAACGTTGGGGTTGGCTGTCTTGATCGCATTATAGGCTGGGGCCAGCATATTATTGACGTAGGAAGTGGGATCAATTTCCCCTGCCGGCCATTCAAAATCGATATTTTCTTCGTTCCATACTTCGATGGCATCTGGGCCAAGAGCAGCAACCCCACGCAAAAATTCGACATAACTACCAAAATCAATACCGCCAGGGCCAGGATAGGTCGCCGCACCAGGAATGGAAAGCAGCACCTTAAAGCCGCTGTTGTGTGCATCAGCGATGCGTCCGGCAACTGCGTCGGGAGAATCGCCCGGGGACCATTTGTGCTGGAATTTGACCCAGTTCATGCCCACGCTCTTCATCAATTCGCGCTGGCTGAAACTTTGCGTCTGGCCTCCGATCTCAAAGCTGCCCCCATAGTTAGGCGCGATCGCCGCAGGTGGAGGCGGTGCGGCTGGTGCTGCAGGGGCCGCGGCTGCTGTTTCCGGAGCTTGTTCGGCAGCTTCTGGCGCTGGCGCGGCCGGTGCGCCTCCAGGTACGAGTAATACCTGACCCAAACCGACGATAAATGGTTCATGAATATCATTCAAATCGGCCAAAACGAGATAGTTAGTTCCAAATTGGGCAGCAATCTTCGAGAGGCTGTCTCCAGCTTGGACCGTATACGTACCCGGTGCATCCTGCGCAGGCGCCGGGGCGGGCGCAACGGCTGCAGGAGCTGGATCCGGAGCAGCCGGGGCGGCTGGCGCTGCAGGAGCTGGTGCTTCCTCCGCGGGCGGCGGGACAACTCCACCGGCAGGAATTACAAGCACCTGTCCGGGCTGGATGACGTAAGGCTCTTCAATGCCGTTGGCGGCAGCAAGGGCCAGCCAGTCGACACCCAACCTACGCGCAATGGCGATCAAGCCCTCATTGGGTTGAACTGTGTATGTATCCTGAGCGAAGGCGGGGATGATAGATACGGCTAATAAAAGAATGACAAGAATGGAGATAATCCAACGTCGCTTGTTCATATATTGTACCTCTCTATAGTTTAAAGCTAGGCGGAGCCCAACAGGGCAGAGACAAAGAATTGAATAATAGATATGGGGACTCTTGCCATCTCATCTCGGTTGACGTGCCTCAACTCATGCAGACTCCAGGTGACATTAGCAGCATGTATGCATGATTATAGGCATCTATTGGTTTCGTTCAAGCTTAACATGATAAAAGTTATGCCTGAGCAGTGGTAAAAACGCCCCCTTTCTGCTACCTTAATACCGTTTCCTATTGTCAATAGGGACCGGGTTTTCAACCATGGTCTGACCAGAATCAAGTGCGGATAAGATAATGATTGCAGAAACTGCGGCTAAGCTTCGCGAGAACATCCAGAAAGTAATTGTTGGAAAAGATGGGATCATCGATTTGGCGCTCATCGCCATGCTTTGCGAGGGACATCTGCTGCTTGAAGATGTGCCAGGAACCGGAAAGACGACGCTGGCAAAGACGATCGCCGCTTCTTTGGGCTGCACCTTCCGGCGCGTGCAGTTCACACCCGATCTACTGCCTTCTGATCTGACCGGCATCTACTATTACAATCAGAAAGCGCAGGAGTTTGAATACCGCTCTGGTCCGATAATGTCTCAAATCTTACTGGCTGATGAGATCAACCGCGCCACGCCACGCACGCAGTCAGCGCTTTTGGAAGCGATGCAAGAGCGGCAAGTGACGGTGGATATCGCCACACACAAGCTGCCGCGGCCGTTTCTCGTGCTGGCGACGCAAAACCCAATCGAACTAGAAGGCACCTTCCCCCTGCCCGAGGCGCAACTTGACCGCTTTTTGATGAAAGTGGCCATCGGTTATCCGGATGAGGAAGGCGAAAATGATATTTTACTGCGCTTCGAGAGAAGCGATCCGTTGGACAGTTTAGAGCAAGTTGTGCAGCCAGAAGAGATCATCCAGATGCAGGATGATGTCCGCCAGGTGCGGGTAGAGACCAGCGTTCGCCGTTACCTGGTAAAGGTTTGCCGGGCTACGCGCAGCCATGAAGAGATCGCTCTGGGAGCCAGCCCGCGGGCCACCATGGCCTTATTTCGTACCTGCCAAGCGCGCGCAGCCATCGAAGGACGATCCTTTGTCATCCCCGACGACGTTAAGATCATGGTCCCCCATGTCTTGATCCACCGCCTGATCGTCAACCCCCAAACCCGTCTGCGCGGGCGAACAGCGGAAGATGTCATCCGCGAAGTCGTGAATACGGTCCCCGTTCCGGTCGAATCAGCATGAGTTTTAATGCCTCGGATGTCTATCTTGCTGAAAGGCAAGATAGGGGACAGGAGCGCAAGCTAGCACGCGAGCGCGTATGGAGTGCAGCTTTGAGAGGCGAAGATGTCGATCTGACGGACGTCGCCAAATCGCGCGGTCTGGCGATGAGCCAGCGTGAGGACAGCATATTCAGTGATGCCTGGATCATGATCGCCCTCATCGTTCTTGGCGTGGGTTTTATCGCCGGGCGTAACCCAGCCTTGTTGGCATTGGGGGCGGTACTGCTGATCATCGTCGGTGTGAGCACTCTTTGGCGAAATCTTGCTCTAAGCGGCGTAACGTACGAACGCAGTTTTGATCGTGACCATACTTTTCCTGGCGAACCGGTAGAGATGATGGTCACGGTCACCAACGGCAAATCCCTGCCCCTTACCTGGCTGCGAATGAGCGATCTGCTGCCCGTATCTCCGGAGCTGGACAATGTGATATCACAAGCATCTACAGAAGTCTCCGGCAAATATGCTTTAGTTAACAGCTATTCAATGCACGCCTTTGAGATGGTAGAGCGTAAAGTCACCTTACATTTCCCGGCGCGCGGATTCTATTCGTTAGGGCCTGTCACCTATACATCTGGCGATGTTTTTACGCTTTTCACCATAGAGCGTACTTACAGTGATTCGAATACGATCGTCGTTTATCCGCAGATCGAAAGCCTGGAGGAACTGGGGCTGCCAGCCAAGGAACCATTCGGAGAACTCAAAATTCGCACTAGCCTCTTCACGGATCCTATCAAGACGCGGGGCATACGGGATTACCAGCCCCAAGACCGCTTCCGGGATGTCCACTGGAAAGCGACGGCACGGCGCGGCGAACTGCAGACAAAGATCTATGATCCTTCGACAGGCATGACCCTGGCCGTTTTTCTCAATGTGGCGACGATGGTCCGCCATTGGCTGGGCTTTTATCCTGAATTGATGGAACGGGTGGTCAGCGTGGCGGCCTCTATGGCCAATTACGGCGCTGAACAAGGATGGGGTGTCGGCGTTTATGCCAATGGCAGCTTCCCTGGCTCCGACCAGCCGATTCGCGTGCCACCTGGGCGCTCACCTGACCAGTTGACCCATATCTTGGAGGCATTGGCAGCGGTAAGGGAATTCGCTACAGCCTCCATTGAAAAAATGCTGCTGCGCGAGAGCCCCACTTTGCCTTGGGCATCGACCATTGTCCTGGTAACGGCCGTGGTCACTGACGAGATGATGGTGGCCCTGGTCCGGTTGAAAGAAGCGGGCCGGCGCGTGGTACTGCTCTCTCTGGCAGATGAGGCAGCTTCATCCGAGCTGGGTGACATACTGACTTACCACATTCATTCTGGCGTTCCCGCCTTTAAAGAGCAGGAATTGACGCCAGACTGGGAAAGATCAAATGAGCCGGCAGCGAGCCCGTCCATGGAGCAAGGCAGACATGAGTGAAGCCGTCCTCAACTCCGCGGATGAACAGTCAGAGGCGGCAGCCTCCTGGCAGCTGTGGAATGTAGCCAAGCAGGAACTCCTATATCTTAGCTGGGCTTTGATGGAGATCGCACTGCTGACGCCTCTGGCGCTGACGATCATGGGTTGGGCCCTTTTTTGGCCTGCTGGCCGGGTGGCCCTGTGGCTGCTGCTGATTATGCTCCTGCCCTTTAACCTAGTACGCATTTTGAGTGCCCTGCAGCAGGGCAAGAAAATCCAGCGGCGGGTACTAATTGGTGCACTGCTGCTGACGCTGTTGCTCACCTGGCGGCTCCTATTATTCGATTCCGTACAGTTTCTTGATTTCAGTTGGCTGTCTGATTTGTTGGCCAATATTGGAGCATCAAGCTCACTCTGGTCGCGAACGCTGATTCTTTTTCTCCTGATCATCTTCACCTGGTGGCGAGGGCTGCGCCTGGTACAGCTCACGCCCGATCTGCACAAAACAGGGCTGCGTCTCCGCGTGGGCATCTTCCTATTTATTCCTATAGCGCTCTTGCCCCGCCCTGGGAATGATACATGGGGTGTTTTACCTTTTGTCTTGCTCTTCTTCTTGGCCGGGTTAACAACCGTGGCCCTTATCCGCGCCGAGCAAATTGAAAGAGAGCGCTCGGGCTTCAGCGCCAGTCTCAGCCCTCGCTGGGTGGGGACAATTATTCTGGTCAGTCTGATGGTGGTCCTGGCAGCGGCCGTTTTCGCCATCCTTGCCGGCGGTGAAACCTTGACCCAGGTAATGGAATGGCTGTCCCCGCTGCGTACGGCCATATTGATCGGAACCTCGGTGGCTTTGGCCACCGCTTTCTATCTGGCATCCCCCTTGTTGTTCATCCTCAATATCTTTATGACCTGGCTCTCGCAGTTCTTCACGACCCTCTTTCGTGGATTCAGTGACAATTTCGGGCAGGATGCGGGGTTAAATCTGGATGGGTTCAATAATTTCTTACCTTCGGAACAGGAGACGGCGCAGATCATTGGCTTCTCGATTCCGCCCGAAATTACACGGGGCATGATCATCCTGATCATGCTGGCTATTGTCATATTGGTCTCCTATGGGCTCACACGTCGCTTCCGGCAGCCCTCGCTAACGCCCCAAACAGGCGGGCCAAGGCGCGCCGCAGGAAGCAGCAGCGTGCCTGGAGATGGTATTGGACAGAGGCTCTTGCAGCGCCTGGGCATCTTGCGCCGCTGGCGAACAGCGGCTTCGATCAGGCAGCTCTACCAGGCCATGTGTGATACGGCGGCACGAGAAGGATATTTGCGCTCTCATTCGGAAACGCCTTATGAATATCTTGGCACTCTGGCTGAGCTTTGGCCAGCCAACCTGCAAGATGCTCGTTTAATCACCGAAGCCTACGTCCGCATACGGTATGGCGAGGTTCCGGAGACCGACGAAGAGCTGCAGGAGATCAGGCAGGCGTGGAAGCGGTTAGAAGATTCGAAACCGGTGGAACTGCAGGAGAGATCGTAATCACCAGAAACCGGGTTCATCGGGAAAACCGGGGTTCGAGGCAGCATATAAGCGTATGATCATCTTTCGCGAAGTACATTATATGCGCCGGGTCTGGTGGGTGATGCTTGTGGTCATCGGTGTATCAGGCTTGATGTGGTGGGGCTTCATCCAGCAGATCCTGCTCGGGGTGCCATGGGGCAATAATCCCTCGTCCGATTGGATGATGTGGCTGCTGTGGTTGGTGATCGGCATCGGTTTCCCGCTGGCCTTCATATTCATGCGCCTGGATGTCAAGGTATTGGCGGATGGGGTATCACTTCATTATTACCCTTTGACGAGGCGGCAAATCCCATTTTCCGACATAGAGAAGGTCGAGGCGCGTACCTACAGCCCTCTGCTCGAATATGGGGGCTGGGGCATCCGCGGGCGGCCCGGTCGCCGCGCCTATAATATCTCGGGCAATCGGGGTGTGGAGCTGACGCTGCGTAATAGCAATCTGGTCATGATTGGCTCCCATAAAGCGGAAGCTCTGGCCCTGGCCATACAATCGCAGCTTGCTACCTAGACTGGTTCAATCTTTCGCTGCTGCCGTTTGACATTCCCAGCGCGTGTATGCTATTATTTCCCCGTTCACCTAACTTTATGGAGTTGCATATGAGGCGGCTTTGCGAAAGATACTTTCGCAAATTTTTTTATTAGAAATTATTGTGGGGCACATCACCCGAAGTGATGTGCCCCTCTCTCTTTGTAGGGGATTTTCATGACCAAATTCATCTTCTTCACCGGTGGTGTTGTCAGTTCTGTGGGTAAAGGGGTAACGGCGGCTGCTCTAGGGCGGCTGCTAAAAGCACGGGGCTTTAAAGTGATGGCCCAAAAGTTAGACCCCTATATCAATGTCGATCCGGGCACGATGTCCCCCTACCAACATGGCGAGGTCTTTGTCACCGAAGATGGCGCGGAAACCGATCTCGACCTGGGACATTATGAACGTTTCATCGATATCAATCTCAACCAGGCCTCCAATGTCACCACGGGCGGTGTCTATGCGGAAGTGATTGCGCGCGAACGGCGCGGCGATTATTTGGGCGGCACAATTCAGGTTATCCCGCATATCACCAATGAGATCAAACGGCGCATCCATGCCGTCGCCGATAAGAGCGAAGCGGATGTGGTGCTCGTGGAGGTTGGGGGTACGGTGGGCGATATTGAAAGCTTACCTTTCATGGAAGCGCTGCGGCAGATGCGCTCTGACGTGGGCCATGAAAACACGCTTTATGTGCATGTGACCTTCTTGCCCTATATTGGCGCCAGCGGCGAGCTAAAAACGAAACCGACCCAGCACAGCGTACGCGAGATAAGGGGCATTGGCATCCAGCCGGACGTGATCATTGCTCGCGCCGACCATCCTATTCCCAGCGAACATATCAAGAAGATCTCCCTGTTTTGTGATGTCGCCGAAGAAGCAGTGATCCCGGCAACGACCAGTGAGATTTTTTACAATATTCCCTTGCTGCTGGCGGAAACTGGATTGGATCGCATGGTCGTCAACCGCCTGGGCCTGGAATCGCGTGAGGAGCCTGACTTGAGTAGCTGGCAGAGCATGATCGACGAGATCCGCCGGCCAAAACCAACCATCCGCATCGGCATTGTGGGCAAATACGTGGAACTGCACGATGCGTATATGAGTGTGCGCGAAGCACTCAACCATGCAGGGCATGCCAACAACCGCAAAGTAGATATCGAATGGATTCACTCCAATGACCTGGAAAAGGGAAAAAGCTGGGATCAGTTCGAAGGGCTAAACGGCATCGTCGTTCCCGGCGGCTTCGGGGAGCGGGGCATTGAAGGCAAGATCATGGCTGCCGGCTGGGCGCGAGAAAACAAGGTGCCCTACCTGGGTCTGTGCCTGGGCATGCAGGTAATGTGTATTGACCTGGCGCGCCAAGCCCTGGACAGCGACGAACCGAACAGCACCGAGTTCGATGCGCAGACGGAACATCCGGTGATCAGTCTCATGCCAGACCAGCATGAATTAGCCGATATGGGGGGCACTATGCGTCTGGGCGCTTATCCCTGCGATCTGGCAGCGGGCAGCAAGGCAGCGAAAGCGTACGGGCAGGAACGTGTTTCCGAACGGCACCGGCACCGCTGGGAGTTTAACAACAGTTATCGGGAGCGGTTGGCCGGGGCGGGTATGGTATTCAGCGGCCTGTCCCCAAACGGCCGTCTAGTAGAAATCGCGGAGATTGCTGACCATCCCTTTATGGTGGGCAGCCAGTTCCATCCCGAATTCAAGAGCCGGCCCAACAAGCCACACCCTTTGTTCAGTGGTTTTCTGGCTGCAGCGGTGCAGCGTCAGGAAGCGGCCCAACCTCAAGAAGCGATTGCCGACCAAGTGAATCAGATGGAGTTCTAGTCAGTTAAGAAATCCTTTTGTTTGAGATAAAGAGATAGAAACGCGGTTTTGCGGAATAAACCGGGTTTCATTGTTTAGCCAGCCCCACAGGCCACCAATGTGTCGCGCACCAATTCCAGCGGCACATCAGCGGCAAGGAACACATCGCCCACATCACGTATCAGGACAAAGCGCAGTTTGCCAGCGGCTTTCTTTTTGTCACTGCCCATGGCCTTGTAGAGCGGCAATGATCGCAGTTTCCTGGGAATACGCGTATGCAGATGGGTATTCACCAAAGTGGCTTCAATGCGTGTTTGCAGAAGCGGATCGCAGTGCCCAAGTTTAGCCGACAAATGGGCTGCCGCCACCAATCCCATGCCCACCGCTTCACCGTGTCGTACGGAGTAACCGCTGACCTGTTCTATAGCATGGGCAAAAGTATGGCCCAAATTGAGGACCGCGCGCCGTCCCTTTTCAAAGGGGTCTTCCTGTACCACATCCCGCTTAACACGGATGGCATCGCTGACCAATTTGGAGAGCGAACCGGCACCCTCCGCGTCTTGGGGAACCGTTTGCCTTGATCCCGTTTCCAACATCTGAAACAAAGCCGCATCGGCAATCAAACCGGCCTTGATCACCTCAGCCATGCCCGAGGAAAACTCTTCCGGCGGTAAGGTGGTCAGGGTCGAGAGATCGGCGAAGACAGCCATGGGCTGTTTAAAAGCGCCAACCAGGTTCTTCCCCTGGGGCAGGTCAACCCCGGTTTTGCCGCCAACGCTGGCGTCGACCATAGCCAGCAAACTGGTTGGGCACTGCACCACGTCTATTCCACGCATGTAGGTCGCAGCCACAAAACCTGCTACATCCCCCACAACGCCGCCACCCAGGGCCAGAATTGTTCCCTGGCGATCGATTCCGGCAGCCAAGAGTTGATCATAGATATGGTTTACCGTGGCCAAAGTCTTGTGTTCTTCTCCGGCGGGCATGGTCACGACGCATGCAGCCTCCTCGCAACGCTGCGCATGCAATGGGCCAACATTGCTGTCGGTGACGATGGCTATTGGTCCTTGAATGTCCGCCAAGCGGCGTATTTGGGACAAAAGATCGAGGCCGACGACAACATTATAACGGCCGTGAGGATATGTAATATTGAGCACTTCTTGATCGATGAGCAAATGAATTTCTCCTGCAATCTGCTGCGGCGTCTTGCTTGTGGTATTAATTTGAGGGAAACGACCGTATCCGTCCTGGCGCTCAAGCAGCAGTTGGCGCACAAGCCCTTCGGGATCGGGCACATCGAGCAATGGGCGCTGGCCCGATTCACAGACCAGGCGGGACAGGATCACTTCTGGGGTGGCTGCCAGACAAAATACAGGGCCGGCTGCGGCTAAGGCCGCGGCATTCTCCTCATTAAGCATCAACCGTCCCCCCGTAGCAATGACCACACCCCGCAGGAGCGCTAACTCTTGGGCGATTTCTGCTTCTAGCTGACGGAAATATGGCTCGCCTGCTTCTTGGAAAATTTCGGCGACGGATCGGCCGTCTCGCCTCTCGATCAAATCGTCACTGTCCACAAAATCGAATCCCAGACGCTGTGCCAGCAGCCGGCCCACCGTCGATTTGCCACTGCCCATGAATCCCGTGAGGATAACGTTGTATTTGTTCATCATGTAGTCAAATGAGGATCAGGCAGTAATGGTCAAGGTGGCAACCAGCAGATCAAGTGCGGTGCGCATATCCGCCTGGCCAGTCTTAACGGAAATATCTATATCCAGCAAGTGACGATAGATCATTTCCAATTCCTCAAGGCTAAAGCCCCGCGCCTGCTGGTACAGCTTACCCACGACAAAGCTGTGCTGCTTAATTTCGCGCGAGATACCTTGCGGACGGTACCCTTTTTCCGCCAATTCCTTGACCTGAATCAGTAGACGAAACTGGCGCACGAACATAGAAAACAAGTAAAAAGGATCCGTACCTTCATTGAGCTTCTGCTGCAGCAGCAGCGAAGCCCGTTTCGCATTGCGATTGCCTAAAGCATCCACCAAATCGAAGATTTTGGCTTCGGCCACATAAGGAGAGAGCCGGGTCACGTCAGCCGATTCTATCGTCTCCTGGCCATTGTCTTTATAGGCTACAAGTTTATCCAGTTCGTTGTCGAGCACATCGAGGTCATTGCCGACATTGACGGCTAAAATGTGGGCCGCCTCACGGGAAATATGTCCTTCTTTCTCTTGCACCCTTTTCTGAATCCAACGTTCCACTTCCGGGCCACGGGGTCTGATGAACGCTTTGTCGTACCCATTCTTCGACTCGCGGGCCAACTGCAGAAATTTATTGGTCTCGCGTATGGGCTGGGATTCCAAGAAAACAAGACGGGTCGTATCAGGAAGCTGCGGCAAGTAGACCAATAATGCTTTTAAAAAATCTATACCCGGTTTGGCGGCAAATAGATCATTGACGATGACGACGCGCGCCGGGGCCAGGAAGGGCAGCGCGTCGCAGGCCTGGCGCAGTTCAACAAAAGGCATAACACCGTTGAAGCGTGTGGTGTTTAGATCCAGCAAGCCAGGGTCGCCAAGTTTAACCAGCAAACGAGCCAGTGTTTCTTTCTGAAGCTGGGCGTTGTCACCGTGGAAGATGTAGAACATTTGATACTCTTAACGACTAATCTGCCAGGGAGTGGATTCCCGCCGGCGAGGGAATGTCATGATAAGAAATCTGGTAGCACTGTTTTTGCACTATCCTCTAGTCTCAATACGATAAGCCCGCGGTTGGTAATTGCCCTGCCCACCGGCAAGCAAATAGTGAAACAGGCGTGTGATCGGGGAAGGAGAAATCTGACGAATATCAACGATCTCCATCTTGCCCAGGTCTCCCTCGGTGGTAAAACGGGCCTGCAATTTTAAGCCCAGGGGACGGGAAACGATTATAGCCAAGACAACCATCAGAATGGCGGATGGCAGCGCGTTAAACAAGACAGAAAGGCGATTGCTGGAACTGCCCTGGCGTCGATTTTCTAATCCGAAAACGAGTTGGGCCGCCAAAGTGGCCATGGTAGCCGTAGTCAGTAAGGCAGTGCCGCAATTGGGATGTACCGCCAGACCATGTTCACCAGCCGTCATCCGTTGAAAAGCTTCCTTTACAGCCGCGGCAACCTGCTCTTCTTCGATGTCCCCATATACATTTAAAGAAAAACCGCCGGGATCAGAATTACCCTGGGCGCTGAACTTTTTGTGCTTGTCGGTGAGCACGTGAATCGTAGCATGTTCCAGGCCATGGTTGCGCCGCGTGCGGCTGATCGTCGTTTTAAGCATAGGAGGACTCCATTTTTCTGGTTTGAGCCGTTTATAGCATGGTTATCACGTTCAGGCGAACGAGGATAACGGTCGACTTACTATCGCTTTTTAGCGGTCAAAATGATAAAGTTTGCAAGAACAATTTTGCGAGGAATCAATGTCAACGAAACCACGTAACAAATATTACTGGCAAGGAAAGCTCATCCGCTTGCGCCCCATGCATGCCGATGATGTTGGCCTATGGCTGGAGGAAGAACAAGCAGATAGTGCGGCGGTGCGCTTCCTCAATTCCGGTATGGATTTGCCAAAATCCGAGCAAGCTGCCCAATCTTTTGGCGAACGATACGCTGAATTTAATAGCCGAGACGAACGGATTATGTTCTCGATTGAGTCCCTGGATGGCAAGTTGGTAGGCGGCATCAATATTCACTCCATGGACCAGAAAAATGGCACCTTTGAAACGGGCAGCCGCATTTACCGTCCTTTTAGGGGAAAAGGGTATGCCTTTGAGGCCAAGATTATTGTCTTACGCTACGTCTTCCATGAACTTCGTTATCAAAAGTACAACATTCATTGTCTAGAAACCAATCTACCCATGATCAGACATGCCCATCGTTTAGGCTGTCAAGCTGAAGGTCGCCTTCGGCGTCATGTTTACACTGATGGCCAGTATTTTGATGAACTAATCTTCGGTCTAACCCGAGAGGAGTTCGACGCTCTCATCCTACGCCTGGAGAGTGAATCTAGCAGTAGCAATTGATCATGAACAGCGAGACAGAAAAGAATCGCCCGGCGATATCCATCGTAATTCCCCACTTGAATGGTAAACATCTCCTCGACGATTGTCTTGGCTCACTGCGCCGACAAAGTTTTTCTGATTTTGAGGTTATTCTGGCCGATAATGGCTCAACGGATGGCACACAAGCTTATGTACGCCAGCATTATCCGGAGGTGCGTCTCCTGGAACTGGGAGAAAACCTGGGTTTTACCGGGGCATGCAATGCCGGATATGCAGCATCGCTGGGTGAGATTATTATCCTCCTCAACAATGACACGGAAACGGATCCGCAGTGGCTGCAGACGATTTTGGATAGTTTTGAACGCCGGCCCGAGGCTGGAAGCATCGCCAGTAAGATGCTGCTTTTCGACCAGCGCCACGTTTTTCATACAGCCGGTGACTTTTATTCTGTTGGCGGCCTACCTGGTAATCGCGGTGTATGGCAGCAGGATAAAGGTCAGTATGATTTGGAAGAGCAGGTTTTTAGCGCCTGCGGCGGCGCCGCCGCCTACCGGCGCAGTATGATCGATGAAATCGGCTTTCTGGACGATGATTTCTTCTTTTCTTGCGAAGATATGGATCTTGCCTGGCGCGCTCATCTTAACGGCTGGCAGGTTTATTATGAGCCAGCGGCCGTTGTCTACCACAAACTTAAAGCTTCCGGCAGCAGTGGCATCAACAGCAGCTATTACGACGGCCGTAACTTCCTCTATCTGATCTGGAAAAACTACCCCAGCAGCTTGCTGCGCCGCAACTGGCGGCACATTCTGAACGCACAGCTAAATATAAGCGTTGAGGCGCTGCGTTCCTGGCACGGCACTGAGGCACGTGCGCGCCTACGCGGACAATTGGCGGGCATATGGGGAATCATGAAAATGCTGCCCAAAAGGCGTCGAATCCAAGCCCAGCGAAAAATAGATGATGAAACGTTAATAGCACTGCTGACGCCTGTTGACGAGACCCCGTTGCAAAGGTAAGATCACGCTTCTGTGGAAACAAATCATGCAAATCCTTACCTGAGCGTTGTCATCCCCGCCTACAACGAAGAGCGGCGTATTACGACCACCCTTCTGTCAGTCCACGAGTATTTGTCCAGACAAGCCTTCACCTGGGAAATTCTGGTCGCCTTAGACGGAGCGGATGATGAAACCCTGCCGCGCGTCAAGGAATTCGCGACCAAAAGAAAAAACATTCGCTGGATTGAGCGGACCGAAAATCGGGGCAAAGGATTTACCGTTCGCGAGGGGATGCTGGCCGCGAAAGGGCAAATCCGTCTCTTCACCGATGCCGATAACTCCACGGACATGGAACATTTTAGCCAGATGCAGCCCTTGTTTGCAAAAGGGCGTGATGTAGTCATCTGTTCGCGCGACGATAAAGATGTCCCAGGCGCAGGCCAAGCGGTTCCCCAACCCTTTCTCAAGCGGTTTATGGGTAACGCAGGCAATCTCTTCATTCAGTTTGTAGCAGTTCCCGGCATCTGGGATACTCAATGTGGCTTCAAGGCTTTTACGGCCGAAGCGGCAGAGAAGATATTTTCCGTTTCCCGCATCGACGGCTGGGGCTTTGACATAGAATCATTGGCCCTGGCACGCAAATTTGGCTTCCATGTCGATATCATTCCCGCACGCTGGATCGATCACGCGGAAACCCACGTGCGCATCTGGAATTATGGCACTACTCTACTGGAAACCATTCGCGTGCGCTACAATCTGCTCACTGGGAAATATGATATCGCAGCTGATCCCGTTCAAGTCTAGAAAATCCCAAAATCTCTCGTGCCCAACATACAATATGAGAAAAACGCTAGAAAAGAAAGCGGCCTGAGCTTTATCGCCGGGCTTGATGAGGCAGGACGCGGCGCTCTGGCAGGTCCTGTCGTGGCTGCGGCAGCCATTTTGCCCCTTGATTCCCCTGAAGAATTGGCGCGGTTGGATGAGGTTAATGATTCCAAGCAGTTGAGCGCGGCTAAGCGTGAAAAACTATTCGGCCTGATCACCGACAATGCCCTGGCATTCGGCATCGGTTCAACGCCGGCGGCGATGATCGATGAAATAGGCATCATTCCGGCCACAAAACTGGCCATGTTATCCGCCCTAGACCAGCTCAATCCAGCGGCAGAATACTTACTTATCGATGGCCGCATTCGACTCAATAACAAGCCCCTACACCAGCAGTCCATCATTCGTGGCGACAGCAAAAGCCTAAGCATTGCTGCCGCCTCTATCCTGGCCAAGGTCACTCGCGACCGGCTGATGATCCGCCTCGACAGCCAGTACCCGGCCTATGGCTTCGCTAGGCATAAAGGATACGGCACAGAATATCATCGCGACGCCATCAGCCGCTTGGGTTCCATGCCCGAACACCGGATGAGCTTTTCACCATTACGCACAATGCTCCTCTAAAAGGGTGGTGATCAAAGAAGTCATCTGCTTGATCTTACGGAGCGGGGTTGTTGATCTAGAATGGGTGCTTCTTCTGTTGTGCCCTCTGCGGGCAGTGATTCGTCATCCCCTTCAAGTCTATTGATCCCGGAGCGGGTAATGCGCCACAGATCGACCAGGATGGGCAGCATCGACAGTGCCCACAGCAGGTATCCGAGGGCATACAATGTACCCCGGATTGGTTCAATGAATATGCCAGCCCACAGAAATGCGCTGCCTAAATTGATTACCAGGAGACTGAACCGTGTACCTCCTAGATGGGCCGATTCGCCGGGCGTGAAGAAGCGCATGAAGAAAAAAGGCAGCACCGCAAAACTAAACTGTAGGAGCCAGCCATAGATCAAAGCCTGAGGGGCATACGCCTCAATCGCGCTGGCGGGGATTAGCGCCGCTTCGAACAGGACAAGTGGCGCCATCAGGATGGGGGCCAGGAGCCAGAAGTAGGATAGGACTATGTGCCACAGCCCCAGCGTCCATGCCTGGCGATCGCCCCCTAAAGGTTTGATAACATTGAACAACAGCCAGAAAGTGGCAGCCAAATGCAAAAGAAGACCGGGTACAAGCAGGTAGCTGTTCTCAAACCAGGGGCCAAATATCAGACCAAAGGCGCCTAGGGTCATGAGCCAAAAGATTGCGGTGACAGAATTAGGGTTGGCCAACGGCCGTTTCGCCCACACAGGATATAGATCAACAATGAGTCCGGTAAAGATCAGTGACATCAGGCCCCAATTGTTGGCGTGGATATGCACTTCAACCGGCGTCTGAATTAGCAGGGGCTCCGACCAACCTAGATAAATCCCGGTACCGACAATGATGCCCAGGAGAAAATAGCCCAACCCAGCGATGTAGAATTTTCTACCAGAATGATTCTGTTCTTCTGCCTTCTGTGGTTGCCCCTGTGGTCTTAATTGTCCCAGTTGTTTGATCAGCAGGATTGTCGCCACGAAAATCAGGGTGCCGCCGAAGAAGATGAGCGTGTGGTTCACCTGTGGCATGCCCACCAACAACGTCAATATACCTGCGTTCAATAACAGCCAAATCTCCCAGCGGAATTGGGGCCGAGGCAAGCGGTAGTGAATGGCCACCAGCAAGGGCGTTATGCCGAAGATGACCTGGGTCAAGGTACCCAGGGTGATGAAATGGACACGCAGCCAAACCATACCATTGAGCCCTGGCAGGAGCTGCAGACCAACAAGTGACATATCCAGCGCCATCAAAAAAGCCATCGTGAGATACAGAATTGCCATAATTAAGTAGGGGATCATTTCGCCGGCCCCCTCTTAATCCTCGTCTGTGTCGCTTTTGCGCCGTTTCCTCGTCGTTGATTCCGCTTACGCTTGGTCCAATAAGGCACGTAAAACAGATAAGCCCCAGAGATGACCAAGAAGAGCATTGCCAACGACTGGAGCATTTCCCATGGCGGGACAGCAGCCATAACAGCCCCATTCCCTGATACTTTCAGCACAACAGAAATGGGCACCAGTATGAACATGGGCACTGCCAGCCAACGGTGAATCTTTCGTAGCCACTTATTCCAAATTTTCAAAACAATCTCCTCACTTACTGTTCGCTTTCAACGCCGCAACAACTGTTTCTTTGATAAACATGATATTCTCTTATTTGGTTTATATGTTTAATGGGATCAAATTTTTCCTGGACAACAGCCTCTACCAGCAGAATCGCTGTTGTCAGATTGGAAATAGCACCGAAGATTACGAGATGCGAACAGCCAGGAAAGCGAGACGGGTTTCGGCTTCCATGCCGCGCACTGCGCCCTCCGGCATGACCACGCTTGCTCCAGCGCTAACAGGGTATCGCTCGCCATCAACGATTATCCAACCAGTACCCTCAAGAAAATGGTACACGGCTTGAGCTTCAGCATGTTCTGGAATTAGCTGGCCTGGTTCTAAACCGACCAAGACAACTTTTGCCTTCTCGTCGGCCATCAAAACCTGTGGTTTAGGTCCATCGCTGGCGTAACTGATTTCGTCTTTCCAATCAGGGTATATTTTTGTTAGGTGTAAATTTTCGGACATTCACTTTCTCCTTCTGATTTTTTTATGCTATGTTCTTCAAGGTACATGATTTGGTGGAGGAAGTCGCCGACTTTTGTCGGATTTTTGCTTTAAGGTTTAATGTGGGGCCAATTTCTCCGCAGAATCGGCCGTAATGCATAGATGAACAGCATCTTCACTCACGTGATCGATCAAGTGGACAGGGATCAGGCGATAATGGCCGTCACCGGTGGACGGCCAAGCAGCACAGCGGCAACATCTTGCGAAAGTGGGTCAAGACAAACAGCCGCCGCTATACCCAGGGCACGCCCGCCGCGTGAAATAACAGCCATACAGCGCCGTACCTCGTCGGGCAGGCGCCCTGTCCCCTTGAGAAAGAGTTGACCAGAGACCATCATCCGATTTTGAATTTCATGCATACGGCACCACCGAAAAGCAAACCACTCCTTTGATATAACTAGCATACCAGAGGAGCGGTTCGAGTTTTCCGACTATTGTCGAATTTGGTTCAGGCGGCGATTTCCTCTAGGGCATCACGATCCACGATGCGGATTTCGTGTCGCTTTACTGTGATATGACCCTCTTTCTCAAGGTTTCGTAATGCCCGCTGTACCACATCGGGTACGGTCCCCAGGCGGGCGGCCAATTCTGCCTGGGTATACCAGCGAGGTCTGTGCACCAGATCATCGGTGGCCTCTTCCAGCAGCAAGCGAGCCAGGCGTCCTGTTATCGGCCGTAGGGATAAATCTGTCACAAGCGACACCAGGTAGAGCAGGCGTTTGGCCATCTTGGCGATCACAAATTGGGAAAAAGCGGGGTTCTCCTGCAGCAGGCGCATGACCGTCTCCCGTCGAATCAACCACACCCCGGCCGGTTCCAAGGCAATGGCGGTGGCCGGATTGGGCTGGTCGGCAAACACACCCACCTCATTAAAGGTTTCTCCTGGCTCAAGAAAGCGCAGTACCTGCTCCCGCCCACCTTCGGAGACTTTTACAACTTTAATCCAACCGGACTGCAGATACAGCAAGCCAGGCAGCGCTTCTCCTTCAAGAACGACGACTTCTCCGGCGCTATATTCGCGCCAGAACGCATCCTTAGCCATCGTTTGCAGCGTCATGTCATCCAGGCCGGCAAACAAGGAATTGGATTGAAGTTGTCTAAGGAGATGGTCAGGAGTAGGGCGTGCAGACATGACGAGGACCTGTATCAACTCGTGCTACTGATTAGCGTCATTAGGGGCTTGGAATGTAAAGCCGGCGTTTAGCTGGCTGATGCTTAGCTCCTCACCACGCAAGAACTGGTTTCGACATAGGGCAAGCTCCTGACAATGATCGCCGCGAATAGCAATGTCATGGGAGGCACCTGTGACCGAAATCAATTGTCCATTCGCTAGGTCTGGTAATAAATCTGCAGCGTTGCTGATTGGCGTACGGGCATCTAGCGAACCTCCCACCAAAACAATGGGCACATCGGAAACCAATCGTCCGCGAAAATCGTCGCCACAATTAGGATATCCTAAGACGTCTCCAAGGGCATGAAAGGGCTCATTGATAGCATTTCCCAGCAAAGTCTCCTGTGCCTCTCGACTAATCTGCTCCTTACGTTTCGCCGTAGCTCCAGAAGCCAGATCCACCGCTTCATACATCACGTTGCTGGTCTGGTTGAGACGCAATCGGACCACTTGTCCGGCTAACCAGGAATAATCCCGTTTGGACATGGCCAAGTAGCGCAGAGGCAACTCGCTCAAGAATCGAGAATCCCCTAGTCCATTGGCTGTAACCAACTGCAAATCGTAGGCGCCAATAACGATATCGACTTCTTCCTCCGTGTCGGGATGGAGCGTCTGCACGACAACCGGCTGCAGCAGCCGCTCTAGAATGGACGACATCAAACTCAGCAAGTCAGGGATGAGCTCATTCAACATAGGGTCTTCCTTGATGAAGGCGCTTAGCGTACCTAACTGCGTTTGAATATTTCTAGGGAGCTTGATGGTGTGGTTGGGTCCTTCAATGTCCCAAAGAAATGCACGCTCAATGTTTGGGCCATAATAGCGCAGCAGAGCGAAACCATGATGCGAGCCGAAACTACCCCCGTAAAGGGAGATCTGCTCATAGCCCAATGCCCGTCTTAGGTCGTCGATATCGGCTGCCATTTCCCGGGTGTTATAACCGGCGATGTCAACGCCCTGCTCGTGCCAGAAGGCAGCCGCCTGAGTAAGATATGCGCGATGGGCTTCCAGGTAAAGCTCTGGACTTCCCGCTTCGTCGAGCGGAACGTTGTACACTCCGGGACATTCAAGGGATGGTCGAGAGAGGCCAAATCCGCGGTGTTCTATGAAGATGCAATCAGCCAGCTCAGTCGGTGGCTTCATCACCGGCTTATTCCACATGAGCGGTAGGTATGACAAAACCGAAGTCCCCGGTCCGCCTTGTAGAAAGATCAGCGGTGAACCAGGCTTTGCCGCCGTACTGCGAAAGCGCACAAAGGGAATGGTAATCAAGTGGCTGCCGGACGATCGATTTTCGGGGACCGTTAGCCTACCCCACTCGGCCGTTTGCGGAGCAACGGATTTTGGTTGGACGATATGGGGATAGAGCTGAACCATGGGTTTGTGCATAGAATTAACCCACGGGGGCTAGTCAACTTCGACATTCATCTGCGCTCGCTTTTTGGCCAGTATTAGTATACCAACAACTAACACGACCAAGGCGGCAAAGAGGGCAGGCAGCCAGGAGGGGGGTGAAATGGGTTCGGGCATTTCTTTCGGAGGGACTTTGGCTGATGACCAGGACACCGCAGCCGACCGCGCACCCGTGGTCACGGCATCGCTAAAATCAGCATCCTCGACATTGACCCCAAACCACTTACTGTCGCTTAAATCGGCTCCGGTGAAATCTCCGCTTTCCAGATTTACTCCACTTATAACAGCCCCTTGTAGTTGGGCTCCTCTAAAATTCGCATTTTCCAGATTTGCAGCCGAAATCTTGGCCTGGGTCAACTGCGCATTGGCAAAATTGACATCCTCCAAATTGAGCGCCGCAATCACCGCCTGGCTTAAGTCAGTATCGCTCAGATTAATGCCCTCGGCATTGAGACCTGTGATCTTCATCTGCGAAAGATCGAGACCGCTCAAATCGGCTCCTTCTAGACCATGCTTCTTGTTTATCGCGGCAGCCGCTTCCTCTCGCGTCTCAATGCGGGTTGGCTGTTCCTCCACAATTTCATCTTTCCCTTTCTCAATCATTTCTTCACTCATCGGAATACCTCCAAGTATGTCCACTTAAATCGAATGTCAGTTATTGACACTGTCTATTGTGCCAAAAATCGGCCGGCAGTGGGGCCAACTACGGTGATCTCTCAGTTAGCTATGAGAAGCGGGCCGCACGAGGATCGACTTCTTCCCCCGTATTAACTGCCAGCGGCCCATACAGTTCTGGCTTACGGCCCTTCATCCAGCGTCTGCCAGTGCAGCGCTCCTGCATCTTCATATTCAGGCCGGCGGTGACCATGGAATCGGCAGCTTTCCAGGTCTCGGCTACTATCCTACCATAGCAGTCAATGACCATGGCATTGCCGGTGCGCACCTGGCCGTCATCTAGACCCACACCGTTGCTGAAGATGAGAAACAGCCCATTGTCATGGGCGCGAGACGGCAGCCAGCGCATGAGCCAGCCGCGCCCTTTGTCCCCTTTGAACTCAGATTCTATGGCTGCCGGATCCTGCTCGCGCCTATGCCATAATTCAGGATCGATCAAGCCCATGGCCTGCGGGCTTTTGGAAAGCACGCCCCCAGTCTGATGCGGAGCCAATAAGATATCGGCTCCTAACAGCGCCGTCATACGCCCGTTTTCGAGGATATTATTGTCATAGCAGATCAAGATACCGACTTTATGACCCAGGGTTGTATCAACTACGGTGTAATGACTGCCGCTGGCCATATGTTCGCTTATAAAGCAGTGGATCTTGCGATGGGCATGAACAGATCCATCCCGGTCGCAGAGAATATAGGTGTTGTATAAACGGCCGTCTTCCCCTTTTTCAATCAAGCCAACACCGACCAGCATATCATGCTCACTCGCAAGCTGTCTTACCCGCTGCGTGGATGCCCCACCTGGCACCGCCTCGGCCAACTCCTCAATCTGGGCAAGGGATAGATTCCGGACATGCCAGTAACCGGTGATGCACATCTCCGGGAAGGCAATCAACTGTATCTTTTCTGCCGCAGCGAAGCGGCAGAAATGAGTGATTTTATCTAAATTGTAGGCCTTGTCACTGGCTCGGTGATTAAACTGAACCGCCGCGACATTAATCATCATTTTTACATCCTCATAAGTCCAGCAAGTGATATCTTTTCCATCAGCCGGACTTTTGTCAGTGGGCCATTTTTAGCGACTGCTGCTGTCGCCGGCAGACACAATTTGCTCCGCTTCTCCCGGATCAAGGGCAGTGAGACTTCGACCGTCTATATTAAGCAGGATGCGATCCTGGCCAAGATCATACAATCCAGTCTGTTGAACGGGATTATTTCTATTGCCCCCATTAAAGAGATAGGTTAAACGAGCGTCCATCAGGTCGATATCGTACAAAGACACCTCACTCCCGCTGCCACTGCTGGTATGCAGAACTAGATACAGCTCATTGTTGACGGTAAACAGCATCTGGCTATCGACAGGCAGCTCGGCGATCGATTTTTGCCACAATATCAGGCCATCAGCATCCACAGCTACCAGCCGGCGATCAAAGTGATCGGCATGGACAAGCAGGGCTCCGCCTTCGGCCAGGGCGGTCACATCACCTAGCTGCAAACTGCCACCCGGCAGGTTGATCATAAGGTCAGCTTTTCTGGTCTCAGGATTTAGTCGAAATAGGTCGCTGCCATTGTAAAGGAGCAGATTACCAGCGACGGCTGCCAGGCGCCCACCAGCATCCACTTCCCACGTCTGCAAACCGCCAACATCTGCCGTCCACAGCGAACCGGCACTGGCAGCGCTGCTAATGATCAGGGAATCGCCGATCGTCTGCCAATCATACGGCCGTGTCCCCAGATCTTCCTGCCAGAGCATTTTCCCATCCTCGGAAACAGCATGCAAGGTGTCCCATGAGGATAGGATGGCACCCCCACCCGGCAGAGGCAGCAGTTCCGGAATGCCTACAGCGTCAGAATCGACCATCCAGAGCGGCATTGATTCGACCTTATTGGCGCTGGACGCCGCATCCGGCAAAAGGTAGGCTGAGATCTGTCCAAATTGGTTGGCCGCATAAATCAACTGATCATCATTATTGAGCAGCACCTGTTCGACATCATCGCCCAGGGTCAGACGCCAGCGCTCGACACCATCAGTCGTCTGCAAGCCAATGACATGCGCTCCATCCTTAATGATGATAAGTTCATCTCCCAACAAACCGACGACCTGAAATCCGGCGGTGAAGGGCTGCGTCCAATACACACCTGGCGAGAGGGCCATGCGGCTGTCCCAAATCGTGGCCGAAGGGGGTCTCCAACCGGCCAGCGTAGGATCCTCGGGCCAATAGCCTGTGCCCGTTTCCAGGGGCATATGCGTGCGCATCTCAAAATGTAGGTGGGGACCGGTCTTCGGCTTGCCAATTTTGCCAATCAAATCTCCGCGGCGAACACAATCTCCAGATCTGACCTCGAAGCTTTCGGGATCAAGATGACCATAAAAAGAGAGTATCTGATGGCCGTCACGAAAGGTATGGCGCACGATAATCACGCCCTGATCTCGTCCCCAACCCAATGGCTCAGCATAAGTCACGCGTCCATGCCCGATGCTGTAGACCGGCGCCCCCAGGCTTGAGCGCCCGCCGGAAATCCACCAATCTTCGCCGGCATGATACTTGTCATAGCGGCTGCGATAGATACCAAAATCAGTGCCGCCCCGGGCGCTGGATGCGGCGTGCGGCGCTTCGAGCGGAAAATCGAATAGATCGGCCACTCCGCATATGGGACCATTATCAGCAGGCGGGACTTCCAAGGCAGCCGCGCGAGGGCTACCGCTTACCGATATGGGTTCGGCCGTCGGCGTTGCCGTAGCAGTTGCTGTGGGCAGCGGCGTTGCTGTTGGTTGGTTTGTGGCCGCCGGTGTAGGAGCCATCGCAGTTGGTGTGCTGCTTGGCGTAGGAGAAGGCTGCACAATGACCGCGGTCTGCTGCGGCACCTTCTCCTGCCCAGCAAGCTCTATATTGGAGCAGGCGTTTAACAGAAGCAGCAAAGCGGCAACAATGATAGTGCTGCGCATTACCCCATCTCTTTGTAATGGATCTCGGAAAGATCGCGCAGGCGATCCGCCGCTTGTTCCGCAGTCAAGTCCCGCTGCGCTTCACCCAGCATCTCAAAACCGACCATGAATTTTTTCACCGTGGCTGATCGCAGCAGAGGGGGATAGAAGTGAGCATGCAGTGTCCAATGCTCGTAGGCACCATAGGGGGCACCGTGCCAGCCCATGGAATAGGGGAAGGATGTCTCAAACAGATTGTCGTATTTGGTCAGCAGACGTTTAAGAATCTGCGCCAGGGCATCCCGCTCAAGATCATTCAATTCCGGCAAGCGCAGCACATGACGGCGCGGCAGGAATAAGGTCTCAAATGGCCATACAGCCCAGAAGGGTACCACGGCTAGCCAATGCTCGTTTTCGACGACAATGCGCTTTGCGATCTGAGCTTCCTTTTGAGCATAATCAACCAGGAGGGCGCGGCCGTTTTCCCGCCAATATTTGCGCTGCTGGACATCCTCTTTAGACGCTTCGTTGGGCAGCGCATCCAGGGCCCAGATTTGCCCGTGTGGATGGGGCATGGAACTGCCCATCACCGTCCCTTTGTTCTCAAACAACTGCACCCAACGGTAGCTCTGGCCCAACTCGGCATATTGAACAGCCCAGGTATCTACCACCTGCCGGATATCGGGCAGGTCCATTTCCGGCAGCGTGAGATCATGGCGCGGTGAAAAACAGATCACGCGTGCCGTGCCGCGCACACTTTCTGTCTGAAACAGGGTTGACTCTTGCTCTCCCGCCAATGGGGTATCAGTCAGAAGGGCGGGAAAATCATTGGGAAAAACGTACGTTTGTTGGTATTGGGGATTCACAGCACCGCTGGTGCGGCCGTTTCCCGGGCATAAATAACAAGTGGGATCGTAGGCCGGTCTATCATCAGGTGGTGTTTTTTCAACCTGGCCCTGCCACGGCCTTTTGGCGCGGTGGGGAGAGACCAAAACATACTCACCTGTGAGGGCATTATAGCGCCGGTGTGGGTGTTCGTTTGCCTCAAACTTCATGCTCGTGCTCCTCAATCTTGCCAACTAATCAAATTCATCCTGTTGGGGATGGAACAGGTCTTTGATCGCTGTGATATCAGCAAGTATCGTACGTTTCGCGGCTCGTGCCCAATAAATTGGAGTCCACCGATTTCATGGCATATAATTAGCGGTATGGTTACATACACTAAGAGAATTGGTTCGGAAATGCGAATACGGCCGTCCCAGGTGGAAGCGGCTGTTGAACTGCTGGACAGCGGCAATACAGTGCCTTTCATCGCTCGCTACCGCAAGGAAGCGACAGAAAGTCTAGATGAAGAACAGCTCCGCCAGATCATGGAACGGGTAACCAGGCTGCGGGCCATGGATGAACGGCGGGAAACAATCCTGGCGTCCATCGAGGAACAGGGCCAACTGACCGCTCGAACTACGCAAGCAGATTGTACTGGCGCAGACCCCCACGGCCCTGGAAGATCTCTACTTGCCTTACAAGCCGAAGCGGCGCACACGCGCCAGCGCGGCCCGTGAGCAAGGGTTGGAACCGCTGGCGGAACTAATCCTCAGCCAACCCCTTTTGAAAAAGAGCGTCAAGGAAATCGCCCTGCCTTATGCCAACCAGGAGACTTCATACGTTCAAGCGCTTGAGGGCGCGTGCGATATTGTGGCCGAGATCATCAGCAACCATGCTGGAATCAGACAGATGATCCGCAAGAAAGCGCTTGATTGGGGAACCTTATCTTGTAAGAAAATCAAATCCGCGGCGGACGATAAAAAGGTTTTTGAACTCTACTACGACTACGAAGGGTCTATCGACCGGCTTAAACCACACCAGGTCCTGGCCATCAACCGCGGCGAAGCAACGAAGATTCTGCGCGTCGGTATTGACATCGACGAACGCAACTGGCTCCTTTCAATTCGTACTGCCTATCGACCCGACCGCGCTTCTCCACTGGCAGAACAGATGCAGGAGGCGATTAATGATGCCGCACAACGACTGCTTCTGCCGGCAATAATAAGGGATATACGCAATCGTCTTACCGACAAAGCGGAAACACATGCGATCACCGTTTTCGCCCGCAATCTGCGTGGGCTGCTCAGCCAACCTCCTTTAGCGGATCAGACTATTCTGGCCATTGACCCCGCCTACCGCACGGGCTGCAAAGTAGCCATTGTCGATCCCACGGGAAAGATGCTCGATACAACAACTATTTTCCCGCACCAACCACAACGCAAATGGGGCGAATCATTAAAAACCTTATCGCTGCTGGTCAGGCGCCACAAGGTGACCCTGATCGCCATTGGCAACGGCACCGCCTCAAGAGAAACAGAAAAGCTGGTCGCGGAACTAACCAGTAAACTGGAATCGGTTCGCTATTTAATCGTCAACGAGGCAGGGGCCAGCGTATACAGCGCCAGCAAGTTGGCCCGCAGCGAACTACCCGATATGGATGTCACTCTGCGCGGCGCCGTCTCAATAGGCCGGCGAGCGCTCGATCCCCTGGCAGAGCTGGTGAAAATTGATCCCAAGTCTATCGGCGTCGGCCTATACCAGCATGATGTCAACCAGAAGCAGTTGTCTGCCTCTTTGCATGGTGTCGTAGAGAGCGTTGTCAACCAGGTTGGCGTTGATGTCAACACGGCATCCCCAGCGCTCCTGGCCTACATCTCTGGTATTGGACCGAAATTATCAGAGCGCGTGGTGGCTTACCGGGACAAAAACGGCCGTTTCGACAACCGCCAATCGTTGCTCAAGGTCAACGGTCTGGGCAGCAAGGCCTTTGAGCAGTCGGCCGGCTTCCTACGCATACTCAATGGCGATAATCCCCTGGATGCTGGAGCCATTCATCCAGAAAGCTATGGCATCGCTATGGCCGTTTTGCAGCGCGTAGACTTGACCGCAGAGGCAAGCCCTGCCGCACGAGATGCAGCCTTGTCTCAACTGCAGCCCACGGCCGAAATGGCAGCTGAACTGGGCACTGGCCTCCCTACGCTGGAGGATATCTTCGAACAGCTCATCCGGCCGGGCCGCGACCCGCGCGCCGATCTGCCCCCACCCATCCTGCGCAACGACGTCTTGACCATGGCCGACCTGCAGCCGGGCATGATCCTCAATGGTACCGTACGCAACGTGGTTGATTTTGGCGCCTTTATCGACATTGGCGTGAAGCAAGATGGGCTCCTGCACCGCAGCCAGATCCCACGCGGACAGCGCCTAAATGTGGGCGAAGTTCTGGAAATATCCATCCTCAAGGTCGACGCCGAGCGCGGGCGCATCAGCCTGGGCTGGCCAAAGGTGGAACACTGACCTTCAACGAAGCTTGTGCTGATTTTCGCTTCTACGCCAGTCTAAATGATTTTCTGCAGTTCGGCTGGCGACAACAGAGCTTTGCTTACCCTACATATGATGGAACCCAAACCGTCAAACATCTTATCGAAGCCATCGGCGTCCCGCACACGGAAGTGGAGTTGATCCTGATCAATGGGCAGCCCCTAGCATTCAGCTATCAGGTGCAGGCTGGCGATCGTGTTGCTGTTTATCCTGCTTTTGCGGCCTTGGAGCTAGAATCGGCCGTTCTACTTCGCCCGCCTCCCCCACAACCCATCCGCTTTTTACTGGACAACCATCTTGGCCGTCTGGCTCGCTATCTACGCCTACTGGGATTGGACACGCTCTATTTCAATAACGAATACGACGACGACCAGCTGGCCAGCAAGGCCAGCGAAATGGGCTGCGTCTTGTTAAGCCGCGACCGCGGTTTGCTTAAGCGCAGCCAGGTTGTTCATGGTACCTATTTGCACAGCAAAGATCCCCGGAAGCAGATCGTGGAAGTCTTGCAGCGCTACCTACTGTTTGATCAGATCCAACCCTGGAGCCGCTGCCTACGCTGCAACGGAGTGTTACAGCCTGTGACCAAAGAACAAATCCTGGAACGGCTGGAACCAAAGACCAAATTGTATTATGATGATTTCAAGATGTGCGAATCTTGTCGCCAAATCTACTGGAAAGGCTCCCACTTCAAACGGCTGCAATACTTCGTCGCTCAGATTACGGCCTTGCTTCCTCAATAGACTCAAAAATAGCCGCCGCAATCTGAATATCTTGCACGGCAACGCCAGTCAGGTCGGCAACGGTGATCTGGCTGCAATCGGTCCGACCTTTGTCCTTCCCAGCGATCACATTTCCCAGTTCAAGCAAATCATCTGACGATAACAGTCCAGCCTTGATCGCCTGGTAAATCTCACCGCGGGCCATACATTGCGATATGCTGTCGGCCACAACCAGATCAGCACGGGCCAGGATGTGGCCATCCAACTCATGCTTAGTTGCTGTGTCACTGCCGACGGCCGTAATATGCGTCCCAGGCCGTAGGTCTGAGGCCCAAAGGAGCGGCTCTTCTGCCGGTGTGGTGGTCACGATCAGATTACATTGCTGCTGCAGTTCGGCCGCATCGGTGGTGGTCTGCACGCGAAAACCATGTGCTTCCACTCTCTGGCGATAGTCGTCCAACTGCGCGGCCCCTCGTCCCCATACCAACACATCACGACATGGGGTTATATCCTGCAAATAGAGGAGCTGCAGCCGCGCCTGGATACCGGTACCCACGATACCGATGCGCTGCAGCGGGTGGGGCGCCAGATACTTGGCGGCAATTGCCCCGGCTGCGGCCGTTCTTGTGTCCGTGAGAAAACCCTCGTCCAGCAGGATTGCTTGCGGTTGGCCTGTCTCTTGGCTGAACAGAAGCATTAGCCCATTGCCTGTTGGCAGCCCTATCTGCTGGTTGGCGTAAAATCCGGAGGCGATCTTGATGACATAATAATCACCTTCCTGAAGGTACCCATATTTGATATGAACCTCGCCCTTTTCCAAGAAAAGCTCACCGACAGGGGGCACCACTGCCTGACCTGCCGAATAGCGCAGAAATCCTTCCTCAATGGCCGGAAGTAAATCTACCCCTGCTAAAATCGCCTTTATCTGTTCTAAGGTGATGATCTTCATATATTTTCCGCTGCCTATAGCAGAACGCTTTTCAAGGTATCTAGACTAATATTGGCGCCACATAGAACGATGGCCACGCGCCGATTCTTGAAGTCCTGCGCCGTCTTAATGAAAGCGGCAATCGCTACCGCAGCCGATCCTTCGATCAGCATATGCTGAGAGCCCATGAATTCCCGTAGGCTGGAGGCGATTTCGGCTTCAGTGACTGAAACATAGTAGTCAACGAAGTCGCGGCAAAGTGGAAAAGTCATGGATTCTGCTTCCACCCCGCCAGCAGTGCCATCAGAAAGCGTGGGCAACGAAGGCAGGTCAAGCAGTTTTCCGGCGGCAACTGATTGGGCCATCACTTGGGAATTCTCAGGCGAACAGCCAATAATCTGTGTTGATGCTTTGACTGCTTTTAGATAGGAGGCAATGCCGCCAATCAATCCGCCGCCCCCTACGGAGACAAATACAGCGTCGACGTCGGGAAGCTCATGTAGCAGTTCGGCTGCAATCGTGCCCTGCCCGGCAATGATAAAAGGATCATTGTATGGGGGCACATAGGTCATGCCCTGGGCAGCGGCAAAGGATCGCGCATGTTCCTCGGCTTCAACGCTGTCTGTACCAAAGGTGCGGATTTCAACACCCCAGCGGCGGATGGCGTCCAGCTTGGTCTCCACGGCCGTTTCCGGCACAAATACGATCCCCTGCCCGCGTACCTGCTGCATAGCATAAGCACAGGCTGCACCATGATTGCCAGTGGAAGCGGTGACGATCCCACGCGCCAACTCATCCTGACTGAGCGACAGGATTTTGTTTAATGCTCCCCGGGCCTTGAATGATCCAGTATGCTGCAAGTTTTCGCATTTAAAATAGATATCGGCGCCCGTCATCTGACTGTAGGCCAGCGAAGGCTCAAGAATTGTTTGGCGAGCATAGGGTTGAATGCGCTTAACCCCAGCGCTGACCATCTGTATTGCGTTGAAATTCATTGTATTCCTCTTTGTGGCAGAAACGCGGTGTTTTTTAGAAACAAACGTGTTTCTCCGCTCTATTCGCTGCGCAGTTCTACGAGCAGGTCATGAATCCGATCCAACGCCGGCAGCAGATAATCATGCGGCAGGCCGAAGCTAATGCGCACAAAATGATCCATGCCAAAATGATCGCCGGGTACAATGAGCGTGCTTTTCTCGCACCGCAGCCGGTCGGTCAGTTTTGTCGAATTGATATCCAGATGATAACGAACAAAAGCGATGGCTGCCGCTCCAGGTGGGGTCAGCGAAAAGATATTTTGATGGCTGTCCATCCACTGCTGCAGCATGGGAAACCCTTCCCGGATATAGGTTCTAGTGCGCTGCAAAATGCGCGGGCGTACTTCCGAGGACAACGCCAGCGCGGCCAGTTTATTGGATAACATGGTGGCGCTTATGGTGGTGTATTCATGCCGAGCCCAGATATCGTCGATCATCTCTTCGGGAGCAACTGCCCAGCCAATGCGTAATCCAGGCAGGCCGTACGCCTTGCTCATACTGCCCACGGCCACAACCCTGGGATAGCGTCCATAAAAAGATGGCGTTTGCTCGTCGGTGAGCCTTTCCGCCCCGCTGTATACTTCATCGGCCAAAATCCAAGCGCCAACCTTATCTGCTATGGTCACAATCGCATCCATATCCTCTTCGGTCAAAATGGCCCCGGTAGGGTTATTTGGGTTACAGATGGCGATCAGCTTTGTGTTTGGGGAAACGGCCGCTTCCAATTCATCCAGATCGGGCGCCCAGCCTCGTTCTTCGTGCAAGTTGAATGTTTTCAAAGAATAATTATGGTTGTGAGCAATCCCCCAGATCTGCATGTAATTAGGCAGCATAACCACAATTTCATCACCCGGAGCAAGTATGGTGCGCGTGCTGATATAGTTAGCCTCAATAGCGCCAACCGTGACCAGCACATTCTTGGCCTCTGCGTCATCGTACATGGCAGCGATATTTTGGCGTAATTCGGGATTCCCATTAACGTAAGGATAGTTGATGTCGGTTTCAAGCAAGTTGGCCAACAGGCCGGCATCATTTTCTAAAAGCTCACGCAGCAGCATCGGATGCACGCCACTTTCTGACAGGTTGTACTGCACATCCTGCTCAAAGAGGGACATCATGCGTTCCATAACAAAAGGTTGAAAAGTATTCATCGCTTACCTCCGGTTAAAGGATATCAGAACGATCTGCATTTAAACAGGCGCAGGGCAACCTCAGAATTGCGCGGATTTCGGGCGGGCTGAAGCACCGCCTTTCTTACTCAGTTGCTACAACTAAGAAGTTGTGGGATTGTTGTAGAATAAAGAGCACAGTTTACTAGCCAAATGAAGGGTAAGTTTTCCACTTGCCCAGCGGAGAAAACCATGCGACTTTTCCTGCGACTGATCGCCATCCTCATCACCTTGCTCGCCGTGCTCATGCTGCCCTTCGCCCTCTTTGGCTTGCAGATTGGCCAGATTATCTTTTCCCCGGAAAGGATGCTGAACCTCATCGCCAGCGAGGTGATCGGACCCAATCAGGGCAATATCATCGCCGAGACGCTGCTGCAA
Source organism: uncultured Chloroflexia bacterium (assembly GCA_963807975.1). Taxonomy (GTDB): domain Bacteria; phylum Chloroflexota; class Anaerolineae; order Promineifilales; family Promineifilaceae; genus JAACFF01. The sequence goes on from CAWEDV010000001.1 coordinate 2,040,200, forward strand.
TCGCTGCCGGGTGAATGGGGCATTGAGCCGGAATCCACTTTGGGACAGGCACTCTCGCTGGTGACGGAACAAACGGCCGTTCAGACCTCGCTCTTACCGATGGAACTGCAAATTGAATATGCGGCTCAGGGAATCAATAGTTTTTACAGTTGGCTAGACGGTCCCAATCCCATGCCGCTCCTGGCATTGGATATGCTGCCCTTGAAGTCTCACCTTGCTCAGAGCTCGGAACCATTGGTCAACGATATTTTCAGCTCACTTCCCCTTTGTACAGCCGAGGAAAGTCTGGGCCTTTTATCCACTGTTTTTGATGCCATTTTAGGGGGTGAAGCGGTATTGGAGAGCTTGCCAACGTGCCTGCCGGCGATCGTGCCGGTGGAGACAGTAGCGCCAGCAGCTGTCGAACTACTGCGCAGCCAAATCGCCCTCATTCCGGATAGTGTCGTCCTGGATAACCTGGTGCAGGCCACGCCGGAAAGAATGTTGGAGATCAAGAGCAATATTCAACTGACCAAAGGGGCACTGCAGTGGAGCTGGCTGCCTATCCTGTTTCTACTGCTTATCGCTGCCTTCATAGGTGGACAAACAGTGGATGGGGTGCCGCGTTGGTTGGGGTGGTCACTGCTGGCTGGCGGCGTTTTGACCTTTCTAATAACGCTTGTTCCCGGCAGGTGGTGGCTGAACATCACGCTGCACCTTTTAGTCGATTGGCCGCTTATTCTCCAGGTGCCGGCTGTGGCTTCATCAGGCCTGATCTTTGAGATGGCAGGTCAAGCCACGGTATGGCTGGCTGTTGCCCTGGTTATTCTCGGTATCCTCTTTATCATCCTGGCCTTCTTCCTACAGCGCAACCAAAAAACCCGGCAAGTTTAGTATAAACCTACCGGGTTGGATTACTCACTTCTTTATCGTGTTTGCTGTGCTTAAATCAGTTTGCCGGCTGCCTCTGGCGCTGAGTACCACTGCGTCGATTACGCTGCGCTCGGGAGCCGCTGCGGCCTGATGAAGCAGGGCGGTTTTGTCGGGGCTTGTTCTCCTTGCTGCTGCCGTTGGTCTGCAGCCGTGCATCGGGGTTAAAGCCATTATAGTTGAAGCCTTCCAGGCGGCGCTGCTCGAGTGGTTTGCCCAGGGTCCTCTCGATATCGCGCTTCATGGCCACATCTTCCGGTGTAGCAAAGGTGAAAGCTTGTCCAGTTTCAGCCGCTCGTCCGGTTCGGCCGATACGATGCGTATAGGCGTCAACCGTATCGGGCATGTCAAAATTAATTACGTGGGAAATTTCAGCCACATCAATACCGCGGGCCGCGATGTCAGTGGCCACGAGAATATCGAATTTACCTGCTCGGAACCCGCCGATGGCCTTCTGCCGCTTGTTTTGGGACATATTGCCCTGCAATGCTGATACTCTATACCCTTTCTTTTCCAGGTCGCGGGCCAGAAAACGAGCACGCCGTTTCGTGCGTGTGAAGATCAACACCCGTCCGGTCGCCGTCTGATCCAACATGGCCAGCAATAAATCTTTCTTCAATTTATGCGTCACAGGATAGAGGGCATGGGAAACTGTCTTCGCCGGAGCAATCATACCGATTTGAATTGTGATCGGGTCTTTGAGAATTTGCTTGGACAATTGGCGGATATCTTGGGGCATAGTCGCCGAGAAAAAGAGCGTCTGCCGTCTTGATGGCAGCAGCTTCAGGATACGACGAATGTCAGGTAAAAAGCCCATGTCGCACATGCGATCCGCTTCATCCAACACCAGGACTTCCAACTGGGAAAAGTCCAGATGCCCGTCATTGGCCAAATCAAGCAGTCGCCCGGGACAGGCAACCACTACCTCAACACCACGGCGCAAAGCATCTAGCTGCTTTCCTTTACCCACGCCGCCATAAATGGCCACACTGCGCACCTTCGTATGCCGGCCTAGATCGATAAATGTCTGGTGGATTTGCTCGGCAAGCTCACGCGTTGGGGCAACGATCAGCGCTCGAATTCGGCGTAGTTTACCTTGGGTCAGTCTCTGCAAAATAGGAAGAGCGAAAGCGGCCGTTTTACCGGTACCGGTCTGGGCCAGGCCCATTAGGTCGCCCCCTGCTAATACATGGGGAATCGCTTGCTCTTGGATAGGGGTGGGCTTTATATAGCCCATATCTTTGATGCCGGCCTGCAGGCGCGGATCAAGGGAAAAATCTTGAAAATTCACTAAAGCACTCCTTGGCTTAATTGAGCCAAGTCGCACTCTCAGCCCGCTGTTGCACAGCTTTACAGCAAATGTTCTTGCCTACTGTGGATAAAATAAAAGCGCCGCCGTTTTCGTCTCTATAGCAACAAGACGATTACGTCCGACACTCATTCTTAGTTTATTCTCTTTCACCTGATCACACGAACTTTCTCATACAGCCCCGGGTAGGCCAGTTATGCCTCAGGTTTCTCAGGAAGGCAGTTTCCCTTATTACTTAACGTAATTACTTGACATATTATGTCGTTTGCGGCCATAATAGGGGCACGTATGGGACTGCGGTACCAGCTAATTGGCTCTCACCAGGTTGGTTTCTCACCCGGCAAAATGCCCGGGCTGCCGTCAAGTCCTTTGAACTGATCTGATGGAGTACCAAAAATGAAGAACGGCCGTGCTTTCCTCGCCATCCTGTTCGCCTGTGTGCTTGGTGTCTCTGCCATTGCGACAGTGTCCGCTCAAGAGAGCGGCGTATTTGATCTCGCGATCACCGATATCGAGACGGAGCCTTTTTCGGCTGCCGTTGGTGAAGAGGTCACCGTTTATGTGACCTATGAAAATCTGCTGCCTGCCCCGATTCCTTCCGGAGTGCTGTTGGATCTGGTTCTGACCGTCACCAGCGTGCAAACGCGCGAAGTGCTCGAAGTGTGCCGCCAGCCGGTTGATCTAGCAGGACTAACCTCTGAACACGAGGCGCAGCGGATCCCCTTCCCCGATTGCACAATCCCCATGGAATCCTCTGATACACACCTGATTCGGGCCGAGTTCGTCAAGGAAGAGGAGGAACCGGGCATTGGTCCTTACAGCTTGATCGCTGGCGATGTCGAAGCTGGCAACAATGGGGAATTGAGCACAATTATCCCCACGGTACCTACCGGCGACGACAGCCTACCGGCCGAGTTGACTCGTATTTTCGCCGGCTTGGCGATTTTCTTCGCCGTCATGGCCCTGGTCGCCGCAGGCACCGAGGTGGTCATCGACAGTCTCAAAGTTGGCGTAGGCTTAAAGCGTAAAGTGACGACCATGGAAGCGCTGGAACGCATGGAGAAATACCTGCCCGGCGAGTTGGCGGCTTTAAGTGTCAGCGCTGCCTCTCACGAACAGTTCAAGCGCATGGCGCGCGAAATGCGCGGCACACTGGATTTAACCCTCTATAGTACGGCCGAGACCTTAACTATGCGGGATCAGATCATTAATGGCGAGTTCGGCGAAGCGTACCGCATGGCAGAAATACTGCTGCCGGAACATGGTGACGTGGCTGGAGAGCAGCTGTACCGCTTCAAGAAACAGCTTTTTGCCTTTACCAATCGCTTAACAAGCACCTTGGAGAATCAATTACAGCTTAGGCCAGAAGCGGTTCAACCTTTTCGCGATCAGGTTGCGCAGCAGATCAGCCTCTTTGATGGCAAGAACCCGGGTGATTTTCTGAGCGCGTTCCTGGAAACGATCCAAGAAACACATTTCTGGGCGGTGCAGATCGCCGATGGCTGGCTGAATGAACAGGAGAATATCCTCTTCAGCCGCAGCAGTACGGCCGTAATGGCCCAGTTCGATGCTGATGTTAAACCAATGCTTATGAGCCTCGGCTTCTCACCCGCCTCAATAGACCAGGCTCGGCGCGAATTGTCTGCCCGGCTGCGCATTGTAGAGACCGGCGTCTCACAAAGCACAGACACCTTCGTTTCCAGCGTCAAGCATGTGCTCGATGCCGTCGAACTGCGCCGCTTTGAGACGCAGAGCCCGGCACGCAAGATGTGGCGCATATTGCGCAGTTGGGAAGGAGGGGTTTTCCCACCGGCACGCATGCGCGGCATCTTCGGTCCTTCGCTGATCATCGCCGGACTGGCCCTTTACGTGACCTGGCTGGGGCATTGGGTGAACCATTCTACCGTGGCCACACGTTATATTGCGCAACAAATTCTGGGCAGTGTATCCTTTCCCTGGCTGCCCTGGTTCCTGCTCTTTTTGGGCGTTTCCTACCTACTGATCCTGCTGCTCACCTTCTATCGCAAGGCACGCAAGAAGGCTGACCAACCCTGGTTCAGCGGTCTTTACGGGGCCACGGCCCTTTCATTGATCGTTGGTCTCTTTCTGCTTGTAGTCGTCTGGCTGCTGCAGGCTGACCCAGTCAGCCGCACGACCGGCCAATTCGATCTTTTCGGCTGGATCCAGCCTTGGTGGTCATTGCTGGCCATATTCTCTCTTTCTATTTTGACCTTGCTGCTGATTGGAGGACAGATCGGGAAGTTCGTCTACGATCGCCTGGTAGGTTCGGCCGTTCGTGAAGGCAAACTCGCCGAAGACCAGAAACTGCTCAATAAAGCCACAATCTTAAGGCGCGTGGAGACATTGTGGAACCTGGTGCGTAATGGCTTTGACGTCACCAAGGTCAACCCGAATGACTTTGGTGACGCCGAAACTGTATCGGCGTATGAAACATCAACTGCCACAAGTGGCCAACCAGGATTCGAGTTTTCGGCCGAAACAACCGCGCAGTTCGTTATGGTGCGCACCGATCAGCAGCGGGATGAAGAGACATCTCGCTTGCGTATTCTGCGCGTGATGTCCATCGCCGTTGGTTTGATATTGGCTTATCTGCTGCAAATTGATGTGCTGGCGCTGCTCGGCGAAGCCTTTCCCGGCGCGCTTGATGGCCTCAATCTAACCATTGTCACTGGCCAAACCTTGCACGCCTGGCGCAGCTGGCTGCCGGTAGACAAAGCGGTAACCGTAGGTATCATTCTGACCGCCTTCGCCGCTTCCGCAGGTTCGGCCTTCTGGCACGATCGCCTGGACAAACTGCAGGCCTCCAAGAAAGGAGCCCAGGCGGCTGCGACCCTGTTGAACCAGGCCTCGCAAGTAGCCGATACGATCAACCGCAAGTAATTCTTTCCCAAAAGACCTCAGAACTCTACGACAGATTGGTCAAATGGCTTGTGTTTAGCAGAGACCTCTGAGGTTTTCTTTGAGATCAGCCACTTCCCCTTCAAGCTGGTCCAACCGCTGGCTCAAATCCTGCTGCACCAGGCTCCACCAGTCCTTTCCTTCGCTTTCGATAGACCGTGCGCGACGCCAAAGCCGGGCTGTGTTCTCTTTCCGCAGCAGCGCGAGTTGCTGCCGCGCCTTGCGTCGCCGGTGGCGGGCTTTCATGATTCCTTCGCGCAAACGCCGGATTTCTAAGCTATCAATGCCCGCCAGCTCAGCTATCTCGCCCGGCTGTAGTTCCCCCGTCAGATCATAAAGCGACTGCAGGTCCTGGCTGGCATAGGCGGTATTGACCGCGGTCATCATTTCCGTACGATAGGCCTGCTCGACGGCCGTTTTGCCCAGATCAGGATGAAAGCGTCGAGCAAGTTCCCGATAAAGGCGTTTTTCGGCAGCTTTGTCCTTTGGTGTTGCTGTGGGCAGCAGCAGATCTGGCTCATCTTCCTGCCAATCGTCTTCCTCGTGATCCTCGCCCAGGATCTCGTCCTCATTCAACCAAGCGGGATCGACCCCCTGCCGCAGCAGTTCCAGCCGCGTTAAGCAGGCTTGTTTTTCAGCACGCAACTCCATTAGTGAATCAACCAACTCATCCAATTTTAGCCGGCAGTGCATACGGAAGGCATTAACCACCGCCTGCTCCTGGGCCAATTTAGCTTCCGCCTGCAGCTGTGCCCGGCGCGCTTTGTCCAGCTCCTGCCTCAGCTTCGCAGCTTTCTCACCTGCACTATCGACAGGTTCAATATCACTATTCATGATTGGGCCATTTTAGCGAATCTAAAGTTGTCTGCCAAAGGCAAGGTGAGGTCCGTTGCCCGTTACAAGTTATAGGTCAGATCTTGTTACTTGTAACCTCATTGTAACAATCATGCTAAGATCACAGGCTACTAGTTTTAATCACAGGAATTATTCATGAAAAATTCAGTTACTCATACGGGAATCGCCATCATTGGCGCCGGACCAATTGGTATTGAGCTGGCGATCGCCTTGAAGCGGGCCGGGGCCGACTACTTGCTCATCGAGGCCAAGCAGATCGGGGATGCCTTTTCACAGTGGCCGCCTCATACTCATTTTTACAGCACAAATGAGCATGTGGCCCTGGCCGGTGTGCCTGTACACAATTTGGACCAACTGCCCATCACGGGCGAGCAGTATTTGGCCTATTTACGCACTCTGGTGGAAATGTTTGACCTCAATCTACGCATTTACGAACCGGTGACCAGTATCAAGCGCCAGGACAGCGGCTTTAAGCTACATACCCAATCGTTGACTGGACCGAGAACGATCCATGCGCAAAAGGTAATCATCGCCAGTGGCGGCATGGCAGGGCCACGTTTGTTAGACATCCCCGGAGAGGATTTGCCACATGTCACGCACTATTTCCCTGGACCGCACCAGTATTTCCGCACGCGGCTGCTGGTAGTTGGCGGACGCAATTCCGCCTTAGAAGCGGCGCTGCGCTGCTGGCGGGTCGGCGCACAGGTGAGTATCAGCTACCGGCGCAAAGAACTGGACCAGAACATGATCAAGCCGCAGCTGGCCATGGATATGGGCGACCGCCTTCGCAAAGGAGAAATTCAGTTGCTGCCGGGTACGATTCCGGTAGAGATCACGCCCGCGCATGTGGTTTTGGCAGCAACTGAGGACGGACGCACGCCGGGTAAGGAGCGGATCACGCATGAGGTTGATTTCGTGCTCCTGGCCTCCGGTTTTGTGGCTGATATGAGCCTGTTCTCGAAAGCGGGTGTCACCCTCAAGGGTGAGGCTCAAGTTCCAGTTTTTGATAAAGCGACGATGGAGACGAATGTCCCTGGGCTTTATGTTGCCGGAACGGCCGCCGCCGGTACACAGAGCCGTTTTAAGTCCTTTATCTCTACCAGTCATGACGACGTCGCCAAAATCGTCAGCGCGCTGACGGGCCAGATTCCTGACCGCCTGGGAACTATTCCAGCGCGCAACAATGCCGTAACCTGGGATGAAGTGAAGGCGAATTGAATGAGCAGGCTTGCCCTGCACGTATTGGGCTAATAAAATCTGCAACGCGAAAAACCCATCCGTAACGTACTAAACTGAGAATTAGATGCTTTTGGCCATCGACATAGGAAACAGTAACATTACCCTCGGCATTTGGGACGGCCATTCATGGCAGCGGGAATGGCGCCTGCGCACGGACAGCGAACGCACCGCCGATGAATTCGGCATCCTACTTACCAGTCTGCTGCGCGAGGCGCGGGTGGAGACAGCCGTCGATGCTGTCATCCTATCCAGTGTGGTGCCGCGGCTCAGTGATACCTTTTTGCAGTTGTGCGTTGAATATCTAGAGCTGAAGCCGCTGGTCGTCAACGCGCAAACGGACAGCGGCGTAACCATTCGTACCGAAAATCCTGCGGAGGTAGGTGCGGATCGTATCGTGAATGCGGCTGCCGCTTTTCATCTTTTTCATGGCCCATGTATTGTGGTCGACATGGGCACAGCCACCACATTTGACATTATTTCGGGTAAGGGCGAACTGCTGGGTGTAGCCATCGCTCCCGGATTACGGCTGGCGGCTGATGCTTTGATCAGCCACGCTGCCCAGCTTGCCCACGTTCCCCTGCAGGCCCCGCCCCAAGCCATAGGACGCAATACGGTGCAGGCCATCCAATCAGGGTTGGTATTTGGCTATGCCTCTCTTATAGAGGGTATGGTCAAGCGGCTGAAGGTCGAACACCCCGACACGAAGCAAGACATCAAGGTAATCGGCACGGGGGGCCTGATCAAGTTGGTCGAGCCACACACCAGCGTCATCGATTATGTGGATCCCTGGCTAACGCTGACCGGTCTGCGTATTATATATGAAAGGAGCGAGCGCCAATGAACTTGCTAGGCCTTCGACAAGGGCAAATTCTCCTCCTTTTGTCATTCCTCCTGCTTCTGCTGGCTGCCTGCCAGCCAGAGATCCTAACACCCCCACGCCTGGCAACTTCTTCGGCCATGGAAGCCGTACAAGCGCAAGAAAATGTCGAGCCACTGTACCTACCCGCACCCACGGCAACGCCCGGTGGGGTGGAATTTATCGAACCATCCATTGAGCGCGCTCCGTCGTTGAACGTCTGGATCAATGAAACTTCGCCGGAACATAAGGAACTGCTGCAAGGGTTGATGGATGATTTCCGCCAAAAAAGTGGGGTAGATGTTTCCCTTCGAATGGTGTCTCCCATGCTGCTGCCTGACTTGATGCAAACGGCCGTGCTCTCCGATACGCTGCCGGACATCGTGCTGCACCCCCTGGAGTACACTATGACCTGGACCGAAAATGGGGTGCTCGATCCCCAGGCAGCAGAGGTGATCATCGACGAGATCGGCCGTGACACTTTCGATCCCGCGGCTCTCGATCTGGTCACCGTCGACGGACAGACCGCGGCAATTCCCAGCGATGGCTACCAGCAGATCTGGCTCTTTCGCAAAGATTGGCTGGAGGACGCAGGCCTGGAAACACCCGATAATTACGGCAATTTACTGCTCGCTGCGGAAACATTCTTTGATCCGGACAGCATCATCTCTGGTCTGGTCATCCCCACCGAGGCCAACCTGATCAATACCCATCGCGCTTTTGAACATCTGGCCATCGCCAACGGCTGCCGCCTGATTGACGACAAGGGAGAGGTGCGCCTGTTGGATGGAGTGTGTCGTGACGCTCTGGATTTCTATTTTCTGATCGTCAACAAATTCAGCCCTACGGGCGTTCAGACCGACACCAGCGCCCGCAATGCCTATCTGGGTTCTCGTACAGGAATCATCATGAGTTCGCCCGGTATCTTGTCCGACCTGGTTGAAAACGAGCGGCTTGACCAAAATAGTGGCATTCTGACCGCACTCGCCGGCAGTGGCTTCGAGCCGAACATGGCCAATTTCGGCAATATCACCTACCTGGGCATCACACCCAAAGCTGACCCGCAGGCCGCCGCCGCATTCGCAAGGTATTGGTTCAACGACAGCTATCCAAGCTGGCTGGCTGAAGAGACAGAGCGCAAAGTGCCTATGCGCCTCGGCACCAGTGCCGAACCCCGCTTGTTCATAGACAGCTGGGGCCAGACGCCGATCGTTGGCGAGCAAAGTTTGCTCGACTTATTCGGAGCCGAGACGGTCAGCCAACTGCGCGACGGCGTGGCTGACACCCCTCGTTGGGGCTTTCGTGAAGGGCAAGGTGCCGTTATTGGCAGTCTATACGAGAACCTAATCTTCTCTCAGGTTCTGCAAGAAATGCTTAGCGGTTATTTCAATACAGAGAAGACGATCCAAGAAGCGTCGGACCGGGTCATCGAACTAATTCCTAATTATCAGTTCCTGCCAACGCCAACGCCGGAATCACAGACAACAGATAACAATTAACGACCAACGTGCGTAGAAATTACAAACCTACTTGGCCAGCGCCTCTAAGGTTAGTCTGTTCGCTTAATAGATCGACGGTTGGTAGAATGGCGGGTGTTGAAATGGTATAGTCGAAGCGGTACGAAAGAACGGAGCAAGAAACTTTGGCCGCACGTTAAGAAATTCCGGCGAATAGATAAACGCGGCACTTGATGTTATGAATGAAATAAGTGAAAACCAAACAGCGGATACCAATGATGAAACGGCCGCTCAAGAAGAACTAAGCGAAATCGAAAACCTGCCTCTTGAGGGTGAGGTTGAAGAATTTGACACGACCGAGTCGGGAGATGAAGCCGCTGACACAGCCCAGAAATCCCGCGGCTGGGAAAAATGGCTGCTTTTTCTCGTTGCCGGCAGCATCATAATCCTCGACCAGTACAGCAAGAACCTGGTGGAAACGACCTTGGAACTGTACACCTATTGGGCGCCCTTCCCGGAAATAGAAAACATCTTCCGCATCAGCCATATCAGCAACACTGGCGTCGCCTTTGGCCTCTTTCAAGACGGCAACACCATTTTCACCATCCTGGCCATTGTCGTCTCCATCGGCATCATCATCTACAACTCGCGCCTGGATGGGGGGCACAAACTGCTGCGCCTGGCCCTGGGGCTGCAGATGGGCGGTGCCCTGGGCAATATGATCGACCGCGTGCGCCAAGGACATGTGACGGACTTCATGGATATTGGCCCCTGGCCTGTTTGGAATGTAGCCGACCTGGCCATTGTCAGCGGTACGATTCTCCTGGTGCTGATCATGTTCTATGAAGAACGCCAGGAACAGAAATTAGCTGCGGCAGAGAATGGCGACGACGATCAGGTTGAGCCAGCGTTGCATGCAGTAGCCCCACAAATTGATGAAAGCACAACAGGTTAAATTCACCCTCGACGCCCCAGGCATGCGTCTGGATAAAGCCTTAACGGAGGCGATGCCAGATCTTTCCAGGATGCAGTGGCAGCGGCTGATTAAGGAAGGGCGCGTGCTCGTTAACGGCCTTGAAGCACGGCCCAGCCAGCGCCTGAGCGGCGGTGAGCAAATCATGGCCGATATTCCAGAAGCGGTGGAAAGCGACCTGCTGCCGGAAGCGATTGAGCTGGATATCCGTTACGAAGATAGCGATATCATCATCGTCAATAAGCCGGCGGGTATGGTCGTCCATCCGGGAACCGGGCATGACAGCGGTACACTGGTCAACGCCCTTCTGGCCCACTGTACAGATTTGGCCGGCATCGGCAGCACCAAACGCCCTGGTATTGTGCACCGGCTGGATAAGGACACATCGGGCTTGTTGGTCGTGGCCAAGAACGACAAGGCACAGCACGATCTGCAGGCGCAGTTCAAGGAGCGGACGGTGGGCAAGAAATACCTGGCCCTGGTTCATGGTCAGATCCAGCCCCCTTCGGCTTTGATCGACGCCCCCATTGGTCGCGATCCCAAGCAGCGCAAAAAAATGAGCGTCATCGCCCCGGGCAGCCCGCGCGCCACGTCGGCAAGGGCACGTTCGGCACAGACGGCCTATAAGGGTCTCACTTATTACCAGGATTACACGCTGGTAGAGTGCAATCTGCACACGGGCCGGACCCACCAGATCCGGGTCCATCTGGCCTATATCGGCTATCCGATTGTGGGTGATACAGTCTACGGTCGTCGCAAGCAGACCTTACCCCTGAAACGCCACTTTCTCCATGCCGCAGAACTAACCATCCGCCGGCCATCGGACCAGGAAGAATTAGCTTTCAGCGCCGAACTCCCCCCCGAATTGACCACAATCCTGGCCCAACTCGAACAATAACGCTCCTGCTGACCACGCTTCCGCGAATACAGACATGCACCAGGATACTGTTCTCAATCCTACGGTGCCGTTGATTAATAACTGCTTACTGCTTACTGTCTACTTCTTCCCCGCACCGGAACAGCAATAAAAAACGTACTCCCCTTCCGCAGTTCACTAACACACCAGGCACGACCACCATGCCGTTTGGCGGCCGTTTTCACGTAGGACAGGCCCATTCCGCTGCCTTTGACCTTACCTGAGCCATGGCGCTTAACGCGGTACCCCTTTTCAAAAAGCTGCAGCTGGTCACGCTCGGCGATACCAGGCCCCTTGTCACGCACGCTGATAACCACTTGATCGTCCAGGCGCGCCGCTGCCAGCAGCAGCTCGCCGCTGTGGGGAGCATATTTGATGCCGTTGGACAGCAGATTTTCCACTGCCTGGTAAAGCGCCGCCCGATCGGCTCTAATGAGGGGCAGGTTAGAGGCCAGCTTGGTACGAATCTTCAGACCGCTGCTGCGCGCATAGTACCAATGGTCTACGGCCAGCTCTTCAAATAAATCGCCCACGTCGAATTGTTCATAAACTAATTTAGTACCTGCTTCCAGGCGCTCAATATCGAGCATCGTATCCACAAAGTTCACAATACGATCCACAGCAGCGATGATATTCGCTGTCAGGCCCTGCTGCTCCTTGGTGAGACCCTGGTCCATGCCCAGCTCTGAGGCGGACTGGCTGATGATCGTCAAAGGAGTCTTCAAATCATGGGCGACATTACTGACAAACTCTGATTTTAGGCTGTTCGCCTCTTTGAAACGGGTCACATCATGCAGAACGGCAACGCGGCCCATAACGCGCAGGCGGCGATTGACAATGGGCGAGATATTAGCATAGTAGGTGCGCCCATCCTTACCCAGGACTTCAAGGGTTTCTTTAACCGACTTAACTTGTGTCAGCGCTTTGACCAGGGCCTCGGAATTGATCACATCGCCCACCGCCCGTCCGCTGGAACGGTTAGGTGACAATCGGAAAGCCTCTTCCATAGCCTTGTTAAGCATGAAAATACGCTCTGTCTGGTCAGTAACGATTACCGCTTCCGTGGTGCTGGCCAGAACCGCCTGCAGACGCTGGCGCCCGCTCTCCGCCCGCGCATATAGATGCGCATTTTCAACAAGAACCGCAGCCTGTCCGGCCAGAGTATGCAGCAGATTGCGTTCGCTTTTGTCAAATTCGCGTGCATTGTGATAACCAAGGTAGAAGATGCCCTGGAATTTATTGTTTAGCTGCAATGGCATGGCGATAAGCGCCTTGACCGGCAGGTCGTCGAGGTCCATATCGAACAATTGGCTCATCTGTCCAGGAGATTTACAGGCCAATTCCTTTTCGCCGCGCAAAGAAACCATCAAAGTACGATCCAGGGTCTGCATCTCTTCGCCGGCGGGACCTTCGGCATAGACCAGCGGCGTACGACCACGGGGATTGAGAATGACCGCCCGCGCCGCGGCAGCGCCGGTGCCGCGCACCGCCCCCTGCAAAATGACGGGCATGGATTGGTTGATATCAATACTCGTGGAAACATCTTGGCCGACAGCTAATAACAAGGAAAGCTCATCGAGCCGTCCCTTAAGCGTGCGCTGCATGCCGGTAAAAGCGCGACCAAGCTCGCCCACCTCGTCCTGGCGCTCGACGTCAACGGGCGTAGTCAGGCTGCCTCCGGCGGCGATGGTACGTGAGGCCTGGGCTAATTCCGAAATAGGGCCGGCCAGGTTTTGGCCATAGGAGGCAAAGCGGGCATAGAAAACGGCCGTGGCTGCAAAAAGGACCAACATCACGGGCAAGGCATTGGCAAAGGCCTGGTTCAAGACATTTTCATAAGGGACCATGGCTGCGACCCGCCAGGCTGAACCATGGGGCGGGGTCAGGTAATGAACGTCGCGTGATTCGCGTTCGTTTTCCTTCAGAAAAGCTTCACCCCCCAGATAAGCTGGGACAAATAAGCTTTGCACGTCTTTCTCCAGCGGGTTGGCCCAAGCGATAGTTGTATTTCCCGGCCCGGTGGTCATGAGTACATGATCATCGCGGTCGATGATCATGCCCGTGCTGTCGTTGACCATTTTTGGCGCCATGATCTTGACCAGTTCGGCCGCAGGCAATCGTGCAACCAAAGCTTTTGGAAGCTGCCCTTTCCGTTCGGTGACGGGCACAATTATACTGAGCATACGCCCTTTTTGTGGTAGATCGGCCACTGTCTGCGTCTTAAGGCCATCTTTCACGGCGCGGACCACGGCGGCTTGTTCGTTTTCAAATAATGTGGCAGCAGTTTCTAGCGCAGGAAAGGCATAGACGACGGATTGATCCTGATCGACAAGCATCACTTCTTGAAAATGCTGGGCATTGCGATAAGCACGGCCCAGGCCGCGAGCGGCGCTGGCCTTATCTCCACGGGCGAAATCTTCATCCCCACTGGATTGGGCCAAAACATCTTCAAGATTAGAACGAAATGCGTCCAATTCGGCCGCGGTGCTGTTGCTGCTGGCGGCCATCTCCGTGACCAAGACCCGCGAGGCGAGCATGGTGGACATGAAGAAGACAAAGGCAGCGCCAAAGAGAAAGACCACCCCACCGAAGATGACGACATTGGTTTGCAAATAGCGGCGGATGCTGCGCTGCGCTGGAGAAGGGCTCAGCCGCCGCCGCGGCAGCCACTGGGCCATGCCGATGACCAGCAGGGTCACAATGCTCCCACTGACCAGCCCTTCCACCAAAAGCGGCCAAAACTGTGTTTGTATTGTAGATAAAGCGGCATCTATCGCTGTAAACAGACCACCGCTGTTGGCAAATGCAGCCAAGGCGGCAAAAACGGCCGAGCTTGTCTGGCCAATAGAGCCACTGACCAGGGGCAGGCGCAATATTTGATAGGAGCGTCCCTGATACCACTGCCCCATCAGGCGCGCCGCGATCCAGGCTGCGAAAGCGAAACCAAAGAGATCGTATGGTTGGTGGGTCAGACCAACTGTGCGGCCCAGGCCGGTCATTAGGCCGGCTAGGAGCGCTGGAGCGGAGCCCAAAATGGTGCCAGCCAAGAGATAGGGAACAGCGGACAGCAGGGCTAAGGTTACGGTTCGGCCGTCGCCCATGGCCGTGGGTACTTGATCAGATAAGAAATCGGGAACGGGTATGGGAGGACGCAGCAGGCTAAAGAAAAGCGCGGCCCCGCTTAGACAGAGGAGCAAGAGCCACTGCTTCCACGTAAGCTGGGCCAGGCGCTGGTGTTCCAGAAAGACCAGCACACCAAAGACAAGGGCATAGCAAAGCAGGAGCAGCCAACCGGAAATAGTCACCGGCCAGGCGACGCTCAGATCGACCGTTGCTCCCCCAAGCACAGTCTGCATACTTATGATAGAAACCAGGTTATTTTGGCGAGAAAACGGTTCGTCTCAAAGCCTAATTACCAGGTTTCCGTCCTAATTTCCCTTCTCTGTCAGAGGTCTACCATTACGATACCATCTAGAACAAGCAATACAAAAATGCGGGCTCGACCACCGCTCGTTCCGAAGGCGCTAATCACTACACGACATTATATACCAAGAACTGGGGAGAGAACAAGTTAACGGCCTATATATGGGGGAATAGACAATGATAAGGCAACAATTACCGTAAAACAGTGAACAAAAGAAGGGTCGGTCGCATAGTCGTGAAGCTAGATAGCTTGATAGTTGTTTAGCCAAGCAGTCGGGAGGCGGAGTACTCGGGAATCCAATCACTTGCCACTTATCACTTGTCTCTATGCGTTAATAGTTGGTTTTTTCTTGTTAATTGCTAATTGTTGTCTATCTCATTGAGAAAGCTCAAGATTACTTCCCTCACCTGCCCTGTTGTCCCAGGAGACATGATATCTCCGGCAATGACGTGATTGCTTTCGTCATCGGATGTTTCAATCGCCGCTAACTGCTTCTGCGCAGCGCCGTAGCGTTGAAAGAGCGCTTCCGAAGCCGCCGAGCTGACGACTTCGTCTTTTGTGGAGTAGATCAGCAGCAAAGGGATATCGATCATTTCAACTTCCGTCTTCTGGGTCAGCTCCACCAGCCCCTGCATAGGCAGCAGCGCTTTGGATGGGTAGCTATTGGTCCAATATTTATCATGCAGTTCATTGGAAGGCTCCCAAGAACGCTCCTCACCCACGAGTAGATTTGTGAGCTGTTCGCCCCAAGGCAAGGTCAGGATTTTGGAGGCTTTATTGGCCGGCGCGAAGTTGGGCGATATGAGCACCAGAGCCTTAACATCTTGGGCTTCTGGCTGGGCCACCAGCCAGGTGGCGGAACTGCCTCCCGTAGAGGTAGCGATGATAATCACTTCGTCTCCCAGCCGGCGGCCGATCTGCAGGGCTTGGTAGGCGTCGTTAAGCCAATCATTGACGCTGGCTGAAGCCAGCGCTGCGCCGGAACGGCCGTGTCCGGTGAAGCGATCATAATAGAGGTTGGCGCCTAATTCGGCCGCTACTTGATCGGCCAAGGGAGCGGTTTCCTGCCGTGTGGCCGAAAAGCCGTGCAGATAAACGACGGACAAAGGAGTCTTCTGACTTACCTCACCAGCCCAGATGATGCCCTTCTCTGCGCCAGGCACGATATCGCCGACGACCGTTTCTGAGGATTGTAGAAACTCTTCCAAATCATCCGGCAGTTCAACCGCGTCCAAGGTCGTATCCACCTCCACGCGCGGGCCAAGCAAGAAAACGACGACTAAAATGACAACAATTACCAGGAGGACAAGTAAGACTTTTTTTAACATGAAGGAATTATAGTCAATTAGTCAAATAGTCAAACATTCGATTCGTGTCTCCGCACTGTCTCACCCATACGGCGCTTCTTGCAACTTGTCTGCCTTTTTGCTCGTAGATATTAATCAGGAGCCGCAGTTATTTGCGACTGGATAATTTGAGGAGGTATTTACAATGAAGCGTCTATTTATGGCAGGGTTGATTTTGCTTGCTGTTCTTTTTGCCAGCGGCTGTGACAGCCTGCGTACGATTCGGGGCACGGGAGATATTACGGCCGAAACGCGGGAAGTGAGCGATTTTTCGGCGGTGAATTTGGCCGGGATCGGCAATGTGGTTGTTGAGTATGGGGCACAGGAAGGACTGCGCATTGAGGCGGAAGAGAATCTTCTACCTTATCTGGAAAGCGAAGTCGAAGGCGACACGCTGACCTTAGGTATACGCGAAGGGGTTAACATCGTGCCTACACAGGCGATATTCTATTATCTGACTGTACGTGATTTGGATGAGGCAAGGGTCACAGGCCTGGGTAATATTGACGTGCCCCGGCTAGAAGGGAGCACGGTAGCGTTAAAGATCAGCGGCGGAGGCGACATTCATGTGGATGAGGTGCAGGCGAAGCGGCTGGAGGTGGACTTGAGCGGTCTGGGTAATCTGAATATCGGCGGCGGCATGGCGGCAAACTCTGATGTCAAGCTCTCTGGGGCAGGCAATTATGATGCCACGGGTATGGCCAGCGAGGTTGTGTCGGTGGAGGTTTCGGGGCTGGGCTCGGCATCGGTGTGGGCGAAGGATGCCTTAAATGCGAAGATCAGCGGCGGCGGATCGGTAAGCTATGCTGGGAAGCCAGACGTTACTAAAGAAATTACAGGGCTTGGAGATGTGCGATCGGTAGGAGAGGTGAATGGTTGATTGATGGGTTGTCGAATTGTGAAAAAGTAATGACCAGGCGCTGGGCGGTGAAAACCAAGACCCAGCGCCTTTTTTGTTAGTTCGAAAGGGGAGTCAAGCTGATGACGGGGATCTGGCGGGAGGTCTTTTGGCGGTATTCATCAAAAGCAGGGTACGCGGCAGCCATCTTATCAAAGAGCTCGGTGCGCTGCGGTTCACTGGCGAAGGCCGCCTGGGCTTGAAATTCCTCAGTGCCCACCTCAACCGTGACCTGGGGATGGGCGACCAAGTTGTAATACCAGTCAGGGTTGGTTGGCGCGCCTCCCTTAGAGGCGATGATGATGTAGCTTTGGCCATCCTTTATGGTGGCCACTGGGTTCACGCGAGGCTGCCCACTCTTGGCGCCAGTCGTATGCAGCAGCAGCAGGGTCATGTTTTTAAAATGGCTGTCAACTTTGCCTTCATTGGCGCGAAATTCTTCAATGACTTGTTTATTCCAATCACTCATTTTCTGTTTTCTCCGAATTAATGCTGAATGTTTGAGTGCTCGATCTCATCAATTTCGATAACATGCCAAGCACTTGTTACTGTGGGTAACAGTATATGGTAGAAGTTCATGGATTTGAATTTTACTAAGGGTATTCTGTAGGAAAGGCAGGCAGGAGTTTTGAAAAGGAGGTATGGAGAGCGAGTAAAACATGTTTGGCGGAGAAAGTGGTGGGGGTGAGTCATTTGTCATCTATACGTTTGTCTATTATGATCACACAATGGACTCGCGCCAGCGTACCTACGCTGTATTGATTGGTATTATCTTGCTGACTTTGCCCTGCTACTGCGGTGGCATATATTTGATTTCTACCGCGCCGCGTCCTGACGATGAAATTTTGCCCCCCACCCTGCCGGCGGTGATTTCACCCACAGTGACCAGCACGCTGGACAGCGAGGTCATTCCACCCTCGCCAACTGCCTTCCCGACAAGCACCTTTTTCCCCACAGCAACCAAATTACCAACGGTTACGGCGACGACGACGCTGACGAAGGTTCCAACGAAAGTGCCGACCGCACTGCCAACCAGGACACCTCTACCCAGTGTGACGCCGCTGACACCGACAGCCACGATGACGGCTTCGGCCACGCCAACCGGTACAGCAACGAGCACCTATACGCCGACGGTGACCCACACGCCGCAGGCCACGGCGACAAGCAGCGCTACGCCCACAGAAACGTCTCTACCAACCTCAATGGCCACCCTGGTGCTGACTCCCACGAGCACAGATACGCCTGAGATACCACCCGATACACCGCAAGCACCCACGGAAACGCCAACGGCAACGGATACCGCAACACCAGATGCAACGCCGACTATTGAGTTTACACCTACGTTTACCCCTGAACCATAAGGTAGTAAAAGGAAACTATGGATAGCATTAAATTATTGAAAGAACTCACGGAAACGCCGGGACCGTCCGGCTTTGAAGATCGCATCGCAAAGGTGGTGCAAGGTCTTTGGGAGCCGTTGTCCGATACGGTGACAGTGGATCGCATGGGCAGCGTGCAAGCCACGAAATTCGGACAAGGGCAAGAGCCCAACCGGACGATTATGTTAGCGGCCCATTTGGACGAGATTGGGTTGATGGTCAAACAGATCGTGAATCACAAAGGGAACGGTTTCTTACGACTAACGAATCTGGGGGGCGTTGATGTGCGCCACCTGTACGGACAGACGGTCGTGGTCCATGGAAAGCGAGAGTTGGTAGGGGTGATTGGCGCCCTGCCCAGCCGCATGCTGCCCCAAGATCGGAGCAGCAAAGCCTATGGATTTAAGGACCTGGTCGTCGACGTTGGCCTATCGGAAGAGGATGTGGCGGAGCTGGTGTCCGTGGGTGATGCTATTAGTTTTCGCCAGCCAATGCGCACGATGCAGAAACGGTATGTAACGGGCAAGGCATTGGATAACCGGGCCTCTGTGGCTGCGGTCACTCATTGTCTAGAGTATCTTCAAGGGCGGCAGCATGATTGGGATGTCCTAGCGGTAGCAACGGCACAGGAAGAAACGCGTCTCTTGGGCGCTTTTACGACGGCTCATGCCAAACAGCCGGATGCAGCAATTGCAATTGACGTCACCTTCGGCAAAGGTGCGGGGCTGGGCGACAGCCCCTTGATCTTGGGCGGCGGACCAGCGATTGACACGTCACCAGCGGTCCATCCTGGAGTGAAGAAGGCGCTTTACGACACAGCGCAGGCGATTGAAATGAAGGTGGCGGACACGGCCTACCCTTATCCGGGAGGTACGGATGCGTACGGCCTGCAAATCGCTCGTGCCGGAGTGCCCACCGGCCTGGTGTCAATTCCACTGCGTTATATGCATACGATGGTGGAAACGGTTCACGCGGATGATGTTGAACGAGTCGGTCGGTTGTTGGGCGAATTCATCGCCCGCTTGGACGAGAATTTTCTGGACGATCTGGCTAAGGGGATGATGGAGGATTAGATATCCAAAACCGCGCACTTCAAAGAAGACCTGCGCGGTTTGCGATGGACAAACAAGATATGAATGAATTATTGAAGCAACTTACAGAAGCGGTCGGGGTGTCCAGCGGAGAAAAGGAAGTGCGGCTGCTCATTCGCGACCTGATCGCTGACCATGTGGACAAGTGGCACGTAGACACCATGGGCAATTTGATTGCGCTCAAGAAAGGGACGGGCGAAGTTGATCTGCGGGTGTTGGTGGATGCTCACATGGATGAAGTGGGCCTGATGGTCCTGGACATCGACAGCAGCGGGATGTTGAAGTTTGAAGGTGTGGGCGGCTTTGACGACCGTGCCCTGCTGGGCAAGGTGGTACAGGTAGGCCCAAAGAAGCTTACGGGCGTCATTGGCGCGAGGCCGATCCATCTGCTGAAATCAGGGCAGTATTCGGCCGTGGTGAAGCAGGACGCCATGCGCATTGACATTGCGGCCAAGAATAAGGAAGCGGCGAAGGGCAAGGTCAAGATCGGTGATCTGGCGGCCTTCGTCACCGAGTATGAAGAACTGGGCCCCACGGCGATCGGCAAAGCATTTGACGATCGGGCGGGTTGCGCGGTCTTGATTGAACTGCTGAAGGCTGAGCCTTTTCCATTTGACCTGGTGGCGGCCTTCACCGTGCAGGAAGAGGTTGGCCTGCGAGGAGCGCAGACGGCGGCATATGGCGTTAAGCCGGATATGGCCCTGGTGCTGGAATGTACACCCGCTTATGACCTACCAAACAAGGAAGATGTTAGCCCTAATGTCGCTCTGGGACAGGGGCCGGCGATCTATGTCATGGACCGGGGCACGATCCAGGACCCGCGGTTGGTCAGCCATATCACGCGAACAGCCGCTGAGCAGGGCATTCCCTTCCAAATCCGGCAGCCGGGCGGCGGGGGCACGAATACGGCCTCCATCCAACGGCTGCACGGGGGTATTCCCTCGGCAACCATGGCCACGCCGGGACGGTATATGCATACGCCGACGATGATGATCAATTTAGAAGATTACGCCAATGTGGTGCGCCTGGCAGAGGCGACGCTGCGTTCGCTGACAGCGGATATTGTAAAGCGAAATATGTAAGCTCTAGAAACCTGGTATTGAGGAAAGAACCTGGTTATGGGGATGGCATAGACCTTCTAACCCGGTTTTCAAGAAAAACCAGGTTTCGGGGATGATAAAGGGATAAAACTGAAAATGAATGAGTTGATTAAAAAGCTTGTTGAAGCGTATGGACCGTCCGGTTTTGAGGATGGGATGCGTGATTTGATCCGCCCGGAGATTGAAGCCTATGCAGATGAGATCAGCGTTGATGCGATGGGCAACTTGATCGCGCTGCGCAAAGGAAATGGCGAGGGCTTGAAGGTCATGATCGCCGCGCATATGGATGAGATTGGGGTAATGGTCAGCCATATCACGGATGATGGCTTCCTGCGCTTTACAAATATTGGCGGCGTTTTTCCGCCGACATTGATGGGCAACAGAGTGCAGTTCGCCGATGGTACGGTGGGCGTCATCTCCAGCGAACTCATGGAAGAACGCGGAAAGGTCCATCCTCTGAAGAGACATTTCATCGACGTAGGCGCCAGCAGCAAGGAAGATTGCCCGATAGGTGTGGGGGAGGCCGCCGGTTTCAAGCGGGATTTGCTGATCCAAGGGGACCGTTTGACAGCAAAGAGCATGGATGACCGCATTGGCTGCGTGGTCGAAATTGAAGCGATGAAACGCCTGGAATCATCCCCGCATGATATTTATTTCGTCTTCAGTGTACAAGAAGAAGTGGGCACGCGCGGCGCCGAAGCGGCGGCCAATGGCATTGCACCGGACGTGGGCATTGCCCTGGATGTGACCCTCTGTGGTGATACGCCGGATGAACGGCCGTTGGCGGTTGATTTGGGTAAAGGCCCGGCGATTAAGGTGAAGGATCGGGGCATGATCGCGCATACAGGATTGGTGCGCACCATGAAAAAACGGGCTGAAGAAGCGGGCATCGAGTACCAGCTTGAGGTTCTTGAGTTTGGTTCAACGGATGCACGGTCAATTCAGATTGCAGGCCCGGGAAGCGCTGCCGGCTGCATTTCCATTCCCTGCCGTTACGTGCACAGCCAGAGTGAGACGGTAGATGCGAATGATGTGGAAGAGTCGATTCAATTGTTGGTGGAAATACTATCAAACCCAATTGATTTGTAGAGATGTGGTATGGGGCGCGGAAATTTCTTGATTGTTGAAATGGTGAATTGTTGAACGGTTAACGATTCACCAATTCTTGATTCCTAGCCTTGACGGCCGGTGATATAAGACTCGGTTAGCTCCTCTTGGGGTGAGGTGAAAAGGGCATCGGTTCCGTTGAATTCAATTAAACGGCCGAGCCAGAAGAAACCTGTCCAATCAGAAGCCCGGGCAGCCTGCTGCATGTTATGGGTGACGATAACGATGGTGTAGTCTTCTGATAATTGGCGCATCAGTTCCTCAACAGCCAGCGTGGCCACGGGGTCAAGGGCGGAGCAAGGTTCATCCATCAGGATAACTTCCGGCTTTACGGCTATGGCCCGCGCGATGCACAAGCGCTGCTGTTGGCCAGGATTAAGAGCCAGCGCGTCATCCTTCAGGCGGTCTTTCACTTCGCTCCACAAGGCGGCATCGTGCAGGCTCTCCTCGACCATATCATCTAGATTGCCTTTCTTGTTCATACCGAGGATGCGCGGGCCGTAGGCAACATTGTCATAGATGGACTGCGGAAAAGGATTCGGCCGTTGGAAAACCATCCCGATGCGCTGCCGCAGTTCCGTAACGTCGACATCAGGCGCGTAGATATTTTGGCCGTCCAGCAGCACTTCACCCTCGGCGCGAGCAATATCAATTGTATCGTTCATACGGTTCAGCGAACGTAGGAATGTAGACTTGCCGCATCCAGAAGGGCCGATCAGAGCGGTAATATTATGCTCAAGGATGGGCATATTGAGGTCGATGAGCGCCTGAAAATCACCATAATAGAAGCTAAAACCTCGTACTTCGATTTTCTTATTCATAGTCTATTGTCAATTGCCAGAAGGGTCTGCTGCCAGAAGGCAGGCCAGAGCCAACAATATTCCTGCTAACCAAATCGTCCAGTCACATAATCAGCGGTCTGTTCTTCCTGTGGATAGACGAAGATCTGTTCTTGATCACCACATTCGATTAATTCGCCGTCAAGGAGGAATGCGGCACGGTCGGCGACTCGCGCTGCCTGCTGCACGCTGTGGGGGACCATAATAATGGTGTACTGCTTTTTTATTTCTTCTAGAGAATCCTCCACGATAGTCGTGGAAATGGGATCCAGTCCCGAAGTCGGGTTGTCAAGCAGAATGACTTCAGGTTCCATGGCCAGACTGCGCGCCAGACACAAACGCTGTTTTTGCCCTCCCGATAAGGCAAAGGCAGAATCATCCAGTCGATCCTTTACTTCATCCCACAGGGCGGCCTGGGCAAGACTGCGATGAACCCGTTCATCGAGTAGGCTGCTGTTTTTCATGCCAGCCATGCGCAATCCGTAGGTCATGTTGTCGTAGATAGTGCCGGGTAAGGGCGTGGGAATAGCGAAGACCATGCTAATGCTGCGGCGCAAGTGGGTTATGTCGGTAACGGGCGAAAATATGGAACTGCCATTGAAGTTGATATCCCCAGATCTTTCTGCCCCCTCTACCAGATCGGAGAGGCGGTTAAGCAGCCGCAGCAGAGTTGTCTTTCCGCTGCGTGAGGGCCCAAAAAGTACAAAAAGCTCGTTGGGGACAACATCCAGGTTGATATTACGCAGGGCGGTCGTACCGTCTGGATAGGTATAAGTAAGATTCTCAATCAACAATTTTTGCGAGGTCATACGATTACCACTCACGTCTGCGGCGCATGATGGTACGCAGTATGGACGCGATTAGAGTTAGCGACAACACCAGGAAGAGCAGTACCAAAGCAGTGGCATACTGAATACTCAATGGCATACCTGGCACCTGCGTAGAAATAACATAAAGATGATAGGGGAGAGCCATGGTCTGGTCGAAGATTGACTGCGGCAGCTCTGGTAAGTAAAAGGCAGCTACCGTGAAGAGGATAGGCGCTGTTTCACCAGCAGCACGGCCCAGGCCAAGAATGACCCCGGTAATGATGCCGGGCAGCGCCTGGGGCATTACCTGGTTGCGAATCGTTTGCCAGCGGGTCGCACCAAGACTTAGACTGACCAGACGAAACTCCTGAGGTACAGCGAGGATAGCCTCTTCGGAGGTGCTGATCATTACGGGCAAGGTCATAATACCCAGGGTAAGAGAGCCGGCGATGATAGAGGTGCCCATGTCAAGGAAGAGGACAAATACGCCAAGCCCAAACAAACCGTAAACAATAGAGGGGATGCCGGCTAGGTTGACGATGGCCAGACGAATGGCGCGGGTGAAACGTGTGTCCGCGGCATACTCAGCCAGGTAGATGGCCGCGCCGATCCCCAGAGGAATGGCGGCAATGGCCGTGCCCAGGGTAAGCAAGATGGTACCCACAATCGCGGGCATAATGCCTCCTTCAGTCATTCCGTTACGCGGTGGTTGGGTTAAGAACTCCCAACTGATGGCTTCCAAACCATTGATGACAAGGAATGCGATTACGATAACGATAGGTACGATGGCAATAGCGGCAACAATGGTAATGATGATGCGCGCCAACTGCTGCGTTCGTTGTCTGCTCATATCTGGCCCCCTCTGCGACGTTTTCCGCCGCCGACCAGGCGCGTGGCAAAGGAATTGATCGCAGCCGTAATGAGGAATAAGATAATGCCAATAGCGAACAAGACGCTGTAATGCAAGCTGCCTTGGGCTACCTCACCCATCTCCGAGGCAATGGTCGCCGTCATGGTTCGGACCGGTTGAAAGAACATGTCAAGTCCAACATCGGGGATGTTAGCAGCGTTGCCCGTGACGAGTAAGACCAACATGGTTTCACCAAAGGCTCGACCAAGGCCCAACATCACGGCGATGACGATACCAGATCGAGCAGCGGGGATTACTACGCGCCAAATGGTCTGCCACTGCGTGGCCCCGATGGCCAATGATCCATCGCGGTATTCTTTGGGAACGGCATAAAGGGCATCTTCGGTAATACTGATGATGGTGGGTAAGGTCATGTATGCCAATATAAGCCCGCCCGTAAAGGCGGTCAGACCACTAGGCGCGCCCATACTTTGAATCACGGGGGCAAGCACCAACCAGCCGAAGAAACCAAGAACGATAGAAGGAATACCGGCCAAGACTTCTATGAGTGGTTTTAGCACCTCACGCAGCCAAGGTGGTGCGATTTCACCCAGGTAGATAGCTGTGACCAACCCTAAGGGGACGGCAATGATGATGGCCAGAACGGTCACCATTAAAGAGCCGACCAACAGGGGCATAAGGCCAAACATGCCTTCGATTGGATACCAGCGTGAGGCAAACATACTGGCGATGGAAATTTGCTGGAAAGCGGGGATCCCTTCTCGTATAAGGAACAGAAATATCAGGGTGATAATGACGACGGCCGAAATGCCGGCAAGCTTAATCAGACCCTCGATGATCCGTTCGGACCAACTGCGCGACGACGGTTTTTCAGGGACGGAAGGCCCTGGATCAACAGGCGCCGATGATTCTGTCACGGCCATTTGATTCTTTTTTCCTCTAACGCCTCTAGAGCTTACCGGGCGGCAAGCTAATGCTCTATTCGTTCTAGCTTTCGATCAAAGGAACAAAGCCTAATTGGGCAACAATCTCTTGCCCTTCAACACCAAGAATCCACTGCAAGTAATCGGCCAAGGCACCTTGCGGTTCGCCAGCAGTATACATGAACAGGTTACGGGCCAGGGGATACTGCCCCGCAGACGCCGTTTCCACGGTTGGTGGAATAGAAGTCTCACCATCGCCGGCAGCGATGGAGATAACCTTTTCATGCTCTTTATCAACATAACCCAGGCCGTCATAGCCAATCGCATTGGGATTACGGCGCACCTCGCTGACGATGCCCACCGAAGAGGACATTAACAACGTTTGGGGTGCGAAAATATCCGTGTTTTCCTTTTCGCCACGACGGACCACTTCTTCTAGGAAATAGACATGGGTTCCTGAATTGGTCTCACGTGAAAGCAATATGATGGGCGCATCATTGCCTCCGACTTCCTTCCAATTGGTGATCCGACCCGTATACATATCGGAAAGCTGCGGGATTGTGAGCTTTTCAACCGGATTATCCAGATTGGTGATAATGGCCAGGGCATCGATGGCGACAACATGCTCCACAGGCTCGATATTGTTGCCGCGCGCTTCTTCTATTTCATTATCCTTCATGGCGCGTGAGGCATTGGCGA
This sequence comes from uncultured Chloroflexia bacterium, assembly GCA_963807975.1. Lineage (GTDB taxonomy): Bacteria > Chloroflexota > Anaerolineae > Promineifilales > Promineifilaceae > JAACFF01. Next base: position 2,066,119 of record CAWEDV010000001.1, read on the forward strand.
TGTCGACCGTGCCGTTGATTAAGGCAGCTATCCCGGTACCGGATCCACCTCCAGTGACAGCAATAGAAACACCCGGTTCAATCTCACGGTAGGTCTCCGCCCAGGCCAGAGCAATATTGACCAAGGTGTCGGACCCTTTGTTTTGGATGGCGCGCTGGGGTGATTCTGAACCAGCACCTTCACCAGCCTCCTCACCCGAGGATCCCGCGCAGGAGGAAAGCAGCACCATCACTACTACCAGGAATACGGTCCACTTAGGATGTTTGCTGCACAGGTATCGTTTAATATTCATTTGGTTGTCTAATCGGCGTTATCGATCACTTCTATATGGTCGCCCGTAGCCATAAATATGACCCGCTCGGCAATATTGGTGGCCCGGTCACCAATGCGTTCCAGATCATGCCCAACCCACAACAGGAACGTCGCCCGGCGAATATAATCATCATCACGCATTGCTTCGAGCGTTTCCTGGAAGAGACGGCGGTATTGGCGATCTATTTTGTCATCCTTGCCAATCATCTCCTTTGCCAGGTCAGGATCACAGGAAACAAATGCTTCCACCCCCGTCTGAATCATGGTGCGCGCGCGCTTGGCCATCTTGGGCAGCTTGTGCAGTGATTCGATTTCTTCTTCATTTTCCAGCCGCTCTACCAGCCTGGCGATTCCTGAGGCGTGATCGCCCATGCGTTCAAGCTCTACAGCGATATGGATTGTGGCGATAACACGGCGCAAATCACTGGCCATTGGCTGCTGGGTGGCTAAGAGCTGCAGCGCCTCGTCTTCTATGGCATAGCGCAGTTCATTGACAACCAGATCCTGAGCGATGACCTCCGATGCCGCGGCAATATCTCGTTCATACAAGGCATTCATTGCGCGCTCAATCATCGAGTCCACCACACTGGCAATTTGCAGCGTTTTTTCGTTCAGAGCATTGAGCCCTGCGTCAAGTACGGAACGAGTTTGTAACGTCATAAGCTTTACACCTCTCTTGCTACTAAGGCGGGTCGCCAATAGTAGATGATCTCTAGGCAATGATACCATTCTCTCGGCGCGTTGTAGTGGTCTTTCTTTAGAATAAAACCGTTGCCAATTCACGCCGGTATTCCTGTGTAAGGGGATCATCATCACCTAACATCTCAAATAAGGCCAGCATAACATTCTTGGTCTCACCGCCACGGAAACGTTTATCCTGTCGAAGCACCTCCAGCAAACCGTCTAGGGCCGCTTCCATATTGCCATTCTGCAGCAGGAAAGCGGCGCGACGGTACTGGGCTTCAATGGGTTCGACTTCGAAATCCTCGTTACTTGTTTCGATCCGGCAGAGGTATTGGGAGAGCGGCAGCAGCCGTTCCGCCTGCAGCATCTGCGGACTCTTTAAGCAATCTTGCAGCAGTTCTTCAGACTCACAACCCTTGGCCTGGCCCAGCAAAGCTTTGGCCAAATTGAGGGTGGCTCCTGGCTGGTTGGGATACTCAATAAGTAAATCGCGTATAGCTTCTTCGGCCTGCACCCAATGGCGGGTGGCCAACAAACTGTTGGCGGAGCGGAAGGCGAGGTCAGCCTCATTAGGAACCAGGCCTTGAATAAACTCGCGGACGCGTGGCTCCGGTTGGGCGCCGACGAATTCATCGGCTACCTGGCCATCCACAAAAGCTTTGACCGCGGGTATACCTTGGACGCCGAAGCGCATCGAAATATTGGGATTGTCATCGACGTTGATCTTGGCCAAGACAAAGTCAAAGGTGGGATCATTGGCCATGCGTTCCAAGATGGGGCCCAACATGCGACACGGCCCACACCATGGCGCCCAAAAATCGACGACCACAGGCCGTTCATGGGACTGTTGGATGACATCATATTCAAATGTCGCTTCTGAAACATCGATGATTTTTTCTGTTCCAGCCATATTGACCTCTGGGCATTTTCCCCCAGGACCCTTCCGTGTGACGACAGTGTAGAAATCGCCGGAGGTACCAGGATAATCAAAGGATTAGATGGGGTATTTTAGCACGAATCCGGTATGATTCAATGAGTCTCGATCACTCAACAGCCGCCTATCCGAGTACTTTATCCGCATCTTCTCCAGCCATCATAAGACCCAACTGCTCGATGGTGACCTGATCATTATCGACGATGCCCATCACTGCACCACCATAGAAGACCATGATGCGATCGGACATAGCCATAACCTCGTCCAAGTCCTCAGAAATCAACAGCGTGGCCAAACCCTCAGAGCGCTGCTTCAATAATTGGGCATGAATGTACTCGGTGGCGCCGATATCGACGCCCCGCGTCGGTTGGGCGGCGATGATCACGCGCGGCTGCCGGGCCAATTCGCGGGCCAGAATAAGTTTCTGGATGTTGCCGCCAGAGAGGTTCTTGACTGGCGTGTCTTGATTAGGTGTCTTCACATTATAAGCGTCAATCAGTTCCTTTGAGCGGATTTCGATTTGCTTGAAGTTGAGAAAGATGCCATTGCTATATGGTTTGCGAACGTGGTCTTGTAGGATGAAGTTTTCGGCGACAGAAAAATCTTTTACTACGCCATCATGCATCCGTTCTTCTGGTATATAGGCGAGGCCAATGTCAAACATTTCCGCTGGTGCAAGATTGGTCACCTCCTGCCCTTCGAGAAATATTTGACCACTGCTCACTTTCTGCAGACCGGCGACGGATTCAGCCATCGGCCGTTGTCCGTTTCCGGACACCCCGGCGACACCGAGGATTTCACCGCTGCGTACCTCGAAGCTGACATTACGCAGCAGTGGGTGCCCATCTTCGGTGACAGCGTTGACATTCTTCAGCTTTAAGCGCACGTCACCTACTTCGACTTCTGGCCGGTATCTTTCCAAGGAGACCTCGCGGCCAACCATTAAGTTGGCCAAATCATGTTTGGTCACTTCGGAGGTTATACGCGTGCCCACGACACGGCCGTCGCGCAAGACCATGACCTTGTTGGTCAGGGCGAAGATCTCGTCCATTTTGTGGGAGATGAAGATCAAGGCATGGCCGTCAGCGGCCATCTGCTTGAAAATGACAAAGAGGTCGTCAACTTCTTGTGGGGTAAGGACGGCTGTTGGCTCATCGAGGACGAGCAGGGCCGCGCCACGATATAGGGCCTTGATGATCTCCACACGCTGTCTCTGACCGACGGCTAGATCGGAAATCGTTGCCTCCGGATCAACCTCTAGGCCATATTTTTGGGCCAGTTCGTTGATACGCGCCGAGACGACATCGAGATCAATCCGGGGCTCGCGTGAAGATTTGAGCCCCAAGGCTACATTCTGAGCCACGGAAAGGTTGTCGACCAGCATAAAATGTTGGTGGATCATGCCAATACCGTGGTTGATGGAATCGGTCGGCGAATTGATGGTTATCGGCTGGCCATTGAGGAGAATCTGGCCCTCATTGGGATGGTACAGGCCGTAAAGAATCTTCATCAACGTGCTTTTACCCGCTCCATTTTCCCCGAGCAAGGCCAGGATCTCACCCGCCTTAACCTCAAGATTGACACTATCATTGGCCAAAACACCAGGGAAACGCTTGGTGATACCGCGCATTTCCAACGATTCGATGCGGGGCAAGCCAGAAGGGAGCAGATTGCTTTTTTCACTCATAGCCAGATAACCTCAACTAGACAGATACCATAGCGGATATGGTGGGGTGCAAACGAATATTTGCACCCCTTCTTTCGTTTGCTTGGGGAGCGGTCTAGAGACCGGTCCCAGACAGATTCACTTAGCGCGGGTCGGCGACAATTTCAATCGTGCCGTCGATAATCCCTTGCTCAGCAGCCATAGCGGCATCGAGCGCTTCTTGCGGCAGGCCATCGGCATAGATCATGGTCTGCCCGTGGTTTTCCAGTGTGAGCTGGAGCACGCGACCGCCCATATCACCCGCTTGCTGCGAGGTGATCATCTCCAAGATGGTTGGACGCCAATCGTAGAGCACGGTGGCGACAACGATTTCCGGCGCCAGCGCACTCTGGTCGGCCTGAATGCCCAACCAGGGAATACCTGCTTCCTTGGCCACGCCAATGGCTCCGGGAACCTGCTGCGAGGAACCGGTCAAGACATCAGCACCAGCCTGGATATGCGTATTGGCCGTTTCGGCAGCCAAGGCTGTGTCGCCAAAGCTGCCAGTGAAAGCAACATTCATGGAGATCTCGGGATCCGTGTCGCGCACGCCAGCCACGAAGCCATCAACATGAAGCTTGGCATCGCCAGCATCGACGGGGCCAATCATGCCAATTACACCTGCCTCGCTAAGGTTGGCGGCCAAAACGCCAGAAACATAGCCACCTTGTTCAGCGCGGGGCTCGTAGGCAAAGACATTGGTGACCCCTTCTTCTTCACCGAAATTGGTGGTGGTACCCCAGGCGAAGCTGGTGTCCGGGAAGTCGGGGGCTAATTCGAAGATGGAGGTACCGTACTGCGCACCGTGGGCGATGACCAGGTTGTAGCCGCTGTCGGCATAGTCACGAATAGCAGCCGCGGCGTCAGTGACGTTGAACATATTCTCAGTGAAAACGATTTCAAAGTTCTCTTCACCGTAAACTTCTTGAAGTTGAACCAGGGAGTCGTACATCGATTGGCTCCAGGCGAGGTCGGTGGACGTGCTGGGCATAACCAGGGCGATGCGCACCGGTTCGATGTCGGGCATTTCCATTTCAGCCGCTTCCTCTTCCGCCGGTGCTTCAGCCGCTTCCTCTTCCGCCGGGGCTTCGGCCGCTTCCTCTTCCGCCGGCGCTTCAGCTGGGGCCTCTTCTTCAACAGGTTCTGCCGGAGCATCCCCCCCACCACACGCCACGGCAACCATGGCCAGCAGCAGTAACATCACGATAAGTAAGTACTTTTTGTTCATCATACTTCTCCTTTAACGATTGGTTCCAATTTTGAACAAGATTTCATCTTGTTCGATATGAGCAAGAAAAATCTTGCTCTGGGTACACAAACTAATTTTCCCCTCGTTCATAGGGCTTGGTCAATGCAGCGGGCTGCGCCGCACGGCGTAAGGGCAGGGCCAGGGCGATGATGGTCAGCAGATAAGGCAGCATCACGGCCACATCAGAGGGGATGTTCAGGGCCAAAACCTGGACCCATAACTGCAATGCGCTGACTGTACTAAAGAGCAAAGAGCCCATCAAGACGCCGACGGGTGACCAGCCACCGAAGTAAACGAGTGCTACGGCGATAAAGCCCATGCCGTTGGTCATATTCTCCTGGAAGATGTTGAGCAGGGAGATGGAAAGGGAGGCACCGGCAATACCGGCTAAAACAGCGCCGAGGATGACGCTCATGTAGCGCATCCGATTGACACTGACTCCTAAGGAATCTGCCGCTTCAGGATTCTGCCCCACAGCCCGAATTTTCAAGCCCCAGGTCGTCTGATTTAAAACCCACCGTGAGATCGGGACCAGGGCAAAGGCAGCATAAGTCAAGATGCTGTAGCTAAAAAAGAGGTCGCCGAGGATGGGGACATCGGCCAGACAAAAATCGGAGTTAAGGCCTAGACTAGAGAGGCAAAAGCGCAGTTCAGGGAAACCTTGCACACCTTCCACAGTTCCCAACATCGTTTTGAACAATAAACTAGAGAGGCCTAGGCCAAACATGAAAAGACCAATGCCGCTGATACCCTGCTCAGCTTGTAGGGTCACGCTGATAACCGCCATGATCAAGCCCATCAATCCGCCCACAACTCCGGCAGCAAGCAATCCCAACAACAAATTACCGGTGACAAAGACGGCATAAAAGCCAGAAAAGGCGCCCATCAACATAATCCCTTCAACACCCAAATTGAGCACACCGGAACGCTGATCAAACATTTCACCTAAAGAGGCGAATAGGTACGGAGTGGCCAGGCGGATGCCGGAATGAATAATTCCGAGAACAATAGCCATTACAGTTAGCTGTTCATTCATGTGGACACCTCCTGAGCGGCGCTGGCGGGTGGGGTTTCAGCCGGGTTCTCATCATCGTACGATGTATCCACCGAAACACGGCGCCTTGCCCGACGGCGCACAAAATAATCGGTGCTGACCACAAAGAGGACCACCAGGCCAAGGATGACCTGGGTCAGAACCTGCGGCGTTTGAATGGCGCGTTGCATCTTGTCTCCACCAACAAGCAGGCCACCAAAAAGAATGGAAGATGGGATGATGCCCAGGGGGTGAAGCTTGCCAAAGAGGGCAGCGACGATACCGGTGAAACCATATCCTGCTGATACAGCCAATGGTTCAAACATGCGATGATGCAGTCCTAGAATTTCTACCGCACCAGCAAGACCGGCGAACATGCCGCTGAGGGTCATGGAAAGAACCATGGTGCTCTTAACATTGATACCGGCATAGCGGGAAGCATGGGGATTTAGACCGACGGCACGAATGCGGTAACCAATGGTCGTACGCCAAAGAAAGATATAAACGATGATGGCCATGATCACGGCAAAAATAAAACCGGTATGCAGGCGAGTCGGCTCGACCAGGACGCCGTATAATTCGCTGAGATAACCTTCGAGACCCATGTCCGCCGCTTTCTCACTGAAGCCCAGCCATTGGGCGATATCAGTGAAGCGTGGGGCATCAACCGCTTTAGGCAGGCGGGCAGAATGGGGAATGTTGGTGCCTGCCTCAAGCTCAGCGGGATCAATCATGGGACCGCGCAGTAAAAAGAAACCAATCTGGATGGCGATCTGATTTAACATGATCGTGCTCAAGATCTCATTAACGGCAAGCTGCGCTTTCAAATAGCCAGCAATGGCGGCCCACACACCTCCAGCCAATACACCGGCAGCCAGGCCAATAATGATCACTAGCCACCCAGGTAGGGTATCACCCAGGGTCAGGCCTACATAGGTTGTGAGAATGGCTCCGACGATGAGTTGGCCTTCAGCACCGATGTTGATCATACCACCGCGGAAAGCGATGGCGATGCCCAAGGCTACCAACATCAACGGCGTGGCTTTCACTAAAGTATCAGCCCAGCCATTTTTGCTGCCGAAGGCACCAACGATCATTGCTTGATATGCTTCGAGGGGGTTAACACCTTGAAGAAGAAGAATAACTGCGCCGACTGCGAAAGCGAGCAGTACTGCCACTAAGGGCAGCAAGGCATCGACGAGCCGGTCTAATCGTTGACGTGTACTTTTTTCTTTCTGCACGAGCCTCCTCTCTCCAGTCGAAAAACATCTCACGACTGTTTGGGTGATATTACCATTCAGACACTATGCATGAACAAGCCTAATAGGGTGGCTTGGGTATTCTTAAAGAATTTTTTACATAAAGATCAGCTATCTCTCTCTTCCGGTCAATAATTGTATACCTTATCACAAATGATGAACACTAAAAAGTGAAAAATGTCACAAGATCAATTCTATCAATTGTTCTTATCGCCAAGGAATTGATGTGCTATTATTGTAGTTCAACCCGAAATGATGTTGCCAGGCAACATAGTCACTGTCCTCACCCCGAAGATGGTTGGGCAAGTACCTGGCAATTGGTTCACGAATAGTCACGCCGGAAGAAGTGGACTAAGATTGGCTGGCGCACCTGCGAGATTGAGAGCAGCAGCTCCCTTACACTCTTGATTTGTCGGCCCTCACATGGGAGATCTTAACTGGAGGACACTCATGAAATTTTGGCTCAATGGTCAATTGAAAGAATTTGACGGCGACCCAAAGCTACCTTTGCTTACTTACTTGCGTGAAGGTGAAGGTATCATTTCCCCTAAGAACGGCTGCGCGCCACAGGCGGCTTGCGGTGCCTGCACGGTTGATCTGAATGGAAAAGCTGTGCTTTCCTGTGTCACGCCGATGAAGAAAGTAGCCGATGGGCAGGTTATGACCACGGAAGGATTGAGCAAGTACCGGCAAGATGTATTTGCCAATGCATTCGTCGGCCATGGAGGCGTGCAGTGTGGTTTCTGCATCCCGGGCATCGTGATGCAGGCCAATGCGCTGATCAATAACAATCCGCAACCGGCGCGGTCAGACGTTGAAAAGGCACTGACGCCGAATTTGTGCCGCTGTACGGGCTACAAAAAGGTAATTGACGCTATTATCACTGCCGCCGATGCGATACGGCTTGAGGAGGAGGTGCCGCCACCAACAGGGAATGGAAAAATCGGTACGCGCCAGCCCAAGTACGAGGCCCGTAATCTTGTATTGGGCCAGCATGAATATGTAGATGATATCCGTATCGCAGGCATGAAACATGGCGCGCTGCGATTCAGCGATCACCCACGGGCCAGGGTCTTGTCAATTGATACCAGCGCTGCCGAAGCGCTGGATGGCGTTATCCGGATCTTTACGGCGGCCGATGTGCCTGGTGAACGGATCGTGGGGTTGATACGGCAGGATTGGCCATTGATGATCGCCGAGGGTGAGATTACACGCTATGTAGGTGATGTGCTGGCCAGCGTGGCAGCGGAGACGGAAGATGTTGCTCGAAAAGCGGCAGAACTGATTGAGATTAGGTACGATGTACTAGAGCCAGTGACGGATATGTTCGCGGCTTTGGAAGCGGATAGCCCGCTGATTCATGAAGGGAGCAATATTCTATCGCGATCGGCAACCAACCGAGGAGATGTGGATCAGGCGCGAACTGAATCAGCCTATGTCGCGCAGGGCACTTTCCAGACGCAGAGAATTGAACACGCTTATATGGAACCAGAAACAGCAATTGCTTTCACTGCCGATGGCGGGATCGAACTGCTGTCGCAAGGTCAGGGTGTTTATGATGACCGGGAGCAGGTATCTAAGCTGCTAGGGCTGCCAAAAGACAAGGTACGGGTACGCCTGGTTCCTAACGGGGGCGGATTTGGCGGCAAGGAAGACCTGACTGTACAGGGACATGCGGCGCTGATGGCTTATCTCTTGCAGGCGCCGGTTAAGGTGCGGCTGACACGGGATGAATCGATCATCATGAGTGTAAAACGGCATCCGATCTGGATGGATTACGCCATTGGCTGCGACGTAGAAGGGAAGCTTACTTTTGTGGACGTGAAATTCGTCGGCGATACGGGCGCATACGCCTCAGTGGGCATGAAGGTGCTGGAACGGTCGGCGGGACATGCGACTGGGGCTTATTACTTCCCTGTGACTGATGTGGAGGCGACGGCCGTTTACACGAACAACTTACCCGGTGGAGCCATGCGCGGCTTCGGCGTCAACCAGGCCATTTTTGGCCTAGAGAGCTTGATCGATGAATTATGCGAGCAAGGCAATTTTGACCGCTGGCAGTTCCGCTACGACAATGCCCTCGTTGACGGCGACATGACGGCAACGGGACAAGTCATTGAAGGAGGCGCAGGGGCACGGGCCACCCTCGAGGCGGTCAAAGACGAGTTCTATAAAGCGAAATTCGCTGGACTGGCCTGTGGCCTGAAAAACACCGGCATCGGTAATGGCATGCCCGACGAATCTTCTGCTCTAATTACAATCGCTGCGCCGGATAGAGTGATCATCGACCACGGTTGGACGGAGATGGGCCAGGGGGTCAATACGATCGCTGTGCAGGTGGTCTGCGAGGAGACGGGAATCGATCCGGCAATTATTGAAGTGCGCATCGATACAATGGCAGAGCAGGTAGCGGGCATGACCACGGCCTCACGGGCGACATCGCTGGTGGGCAACTCGCTTATTGATGCTTGTAAGGGATTGAAAAAGGATCTAGAAAAGCACTCCCTGGAAGAGCTGGTAGGCAAGCAATATCGTGGCTTCTGGATCGTGGACTGGACGACAAAACCCGGGGCGATGGTCGAGAAAGTCTATACCCATTACTCCTACAGCTATGCCACACAGTTGGTGACGCTGGATGAGAATGGGCAGATTGAGAAGATCACGGCCGCCCATGATGCGGGCAAGATTTTCAACCCGATGTTGTTTGAAGGTCAGTTGGAAGGCTCGCTGCACATGGGGCTGGGATATGCGATCAGCGAGGATATGGTGGTCGAAAATGGCCGTCCCAAGAGCACGCGCCTGCGGAAATGCGGCGTCTTAAGAGCCAAAGAAACACCGGAGATGGAAGTGATTGGCGTGGAAGTCGCGGATCCTTATGGACCATACGGCGCTAAAGGTGTGGGCGAAATCGGCCTGGTACCCACGGCCGGGGCGGTGGCCAATGCGCTCTACCAGTTTGATGGGCAGCGACGGCGGGAACTGCCGATGAAGATGCCAAAGAAGCGTCGGTCGGCGGTTCGTAAATAGCGTCATAGAGATTCGCCTCAAGTTGGTATATGAGGAAGACGAGTCGGAAATCAATTGAGATATCGTTCTCGAAAGCGAAAGCGATGAATAATCGCTTTCGCTTTTATTTTGGGCGATTGGGGATGGAGTCGGTTCTTGATCAGCCAGCCAGGGCTTGGGCAACGCGGATCAGGCGTTCATTGGCCTCTTTGGCGACTTCATCTAATGCGGGATCAACCATAAAACCCATCATGGAGAGGGGATCGATGATGGATACTAGGATGCCATCCTCTTCTTCAGCCACGGTGACATTGCAAGGGAGCAGCATACCCACATCAGGGGCAGCGGAAAGGGCGCGATGAGCCAGCGGTGGGTTGCAGGCGCCGAGTATTTTGTAGGGCCGGAAATCTATGTCCAGTTTCTTCTTCAAGGTTGCTTTCACATCGATTTCGGTGAGAACACCAAAGCCTTCGCCTTTGAGGGCCTCGGTAACTTTTTCCAGAGCTGTTTCATAATCGGTTTGCAGCGTCACTTTTATACCAATTTCTGCCATTTCCTAATCTCCTTTACTCATTTCCCTGGAAACTAAATATCCGTGGTTTCCGCATAGCTGCCACAAAGCTTCGGGGGAATCAGGTGTTTTTATTGCCTCTTCCCTAATTTTAGCCTAGATTGGGGGTCATACAATGAATACGAAGGAAGACCAATCTACCTCCTGGCGTAAACTGCCGCGCAATATCTGGGCGGTCAGCATCACCAGCTTCTTGACCGATATCTCATCGGAAATGGTGATCAATCTGCTCCCTTTGTACCTCTTTAGTGTGCTGGGTGTGAGTACGGCCGTTATCGGGCTTATCGAAGGCTTGGCTGAAGCGACAGCCAGCCTCTTGAAACTATTCTCCGGTTGGTTGTCTGACCGGCTGGGCGGGCGCAAATGGGTGGCGGTCATCGGCTACGGGATCTCCGCCTTCTCCAAGCCTTTCTACCTGGTGGCGACTACCTGGCGGATGATCGCCGCCGTGCGCTGGGCGGATCGGGTGGGCAAAGGGATTCGCACAGCGCCACGAGATGCGTTGGTGGCGGACAGCGTCACCCCAGAACAGCGCGGGTTGGCCTTTGGCTTCCACCGTGCCGCCGATACCGGCGGCGCAGTTATCGGACTGCTGATCGCGTTAATTGTCGTCACACGTGTCCAGGTTGGCAGCGGTACCTTGGACGCGTCTACATTCAAGACGCTCGTTCTGATCAGCTTGATTCCCGCCATTTTGGGCGTCCTCATCCTGGCCCTCATGTCCCAGGATGTGCCCTTGGCGGGGAAAAGAGCGCTGCCCACATTCAGCCTGCGCGGATTGGGAAAACCATTCCTCACCTTCTTAACAATTATAGCCATCTTTGACCTGGGCAATTCAGCCGATGCCTTTCTCATTCTGCGCGCCCAAGAACGGGGGCTGAGCATAACGGGCATCCTGAGTATGCTTCTGGTCTTCAACCTAGTTTATACACTTTTGGCCGCGCCCTCCGGTTCGCTTTCTGATCGCGTCGGGCGGCGCAAAGTGTTAATCGCCGGATGGCTGCTTTATGCCGCCGTGTACCTGGGTTTCGCTGTGGCCGGTGAGGCGTGGAATATCTGGCTGCTCTATGCCTTGTACGGTTCCTATTACGGACTGACTTTTGGCACGGCCAAGGCCTTTGTCGCCGATCTAGTGCCAGTTTCGCTGCGGGGAACAGCATACGGCACTTACAACGCGACTCTGGGCTTGATCGACCTGCCCGCTTCGCTGTTCGCTGGTTTACTGTGGCAATATGTGGGTGCAGCGGCGCCCTTCTATTTTGGCGCTCTACTAGCCTTCATCGCTGCTTTCGCCCTCTTCATCTGGCAACCAAACAAGGCGCTGAGTTCAAGAGAGTAGTGAAACGGACTGCGCCTGAAACCAGCCCCCGCCCCATTCATCTTCACGCCAACGGCCGTAAAGGCGCAGTGGCTGCCACGATTTACGAGTTATTTCGTCTTGCTCCAAACGGGAATCAGGCATTACCAAGGCGAAGGATTCACCGTCATCTAAGTAAAAGCCTTTGCCTCCGGTCCAGCCCGGAAGCCGGGTGCCAAGAGCGATGACCGGTTGGTTTTTATGCTGTGGGAGACGCCGCAGGGGGATATGATTTTGCGGCGCAGCTACAAGATCCAGTGGGTGTACAGAAACGGGCATGCCTAGGATAAGGGATTCCCACTGGAAGCGTTCAGCGATTGTATCAGGGGTGACATCTTTGGCTTTGGCAAAGTCAAACATCAACTGCCGGCTGCTGCCACCCCTGGCCAGTTGTTTGGCCTCAGCCAACATCTGCGCCCTGCTTTGGCCCAAATTATCCAGGGCACCACAGCGAATAAGATGTTGAATTTCCTTCTCTTGCAGATCGACACGGGCCAGCAAATCGGCAAGATCGGCAAACACTTTCCTTTTGCGCTCGTGGATGATGGCCTGCACCGATTTGCGCCGTAGATCGCGCACTTGGCCAAGTCCCATCCACAGCAAGGGTCGTTGAATTTGCACCAGGGTGAAGCGGCGGTTACTAACGTTAATATGGGGCGGGCTGATGGGAATGCCCAGACGGCGTGCTTCGGCCATATAAATGGCGGGATGGTGAAAGCCGCCGCGATCCGCCAGACGAGCGCAAATAAATTCGGACGGATAATGAACCTTCAAATAAGCAGAGCGGTAGCTCAAATCACCATAGGCTGTGGCATGCCCCTGGTTGAAACCATAACCGGCAAAGGCGGCAACTTGATCCCATAATGTTTGTGCCTGCTCATGATTAAAGGCAGGGCCTTGCGGAACGGGACGCAGGCAGCCGCTGATGAATTCAGATTTCAAGGCGGTCATTTCGCCTGCCTGAAATTTGCTCATGCCTTTGCGCAGACCATCAGCCTGGATCCAGGAGAGCCCGGCGATTTCCCGGGCGATACGTAGTATCTGTTCTTGGAATAGTAAAACGCCCATCGTAGGGCCGAGAATGGGCTCCAGTGCTGGATGCAAGAAGGTCACTGATTCTTCACCGCGATAACGGCGAACAAAGGCAGGCGCCATGCCTCCTGTGGCGGGACCAGGCTTAAAGAAGGCGTTGGCTACAGCGAGATCGCGGATGTTGCACGCTTTCAATTTGCGCAATGTGCGTCGCGCGCCTGAGGATTCGTATTGGAAGACGCCGATGGTATCGCCGGCGGAGAGCATGCGGGCTGTTGGGTCATCGTCGAGGGGTATCTCATCTAGTTTGAAATTGGGATGGTGATGGCGACGGACAAGATCGGCCGTGTCAGCAATCACGGTCAGAGCGCGAATGCCCAGCAGATCGATTTTGGGCAGGCCGATTACTTCGAGATCGCGAAAGTCGAACTGGGTGATCAGGAACCCTTTGGGGGCCATTTGCACAGGCAGGGTACTGGTTAAGGGGCCGGGGGTGAGGATGATACCTCCAGGATGAACACTCAGATGATGGGGCTGACCGGTGATTTCAGTGGCAGCGCGCAGGACTTCTTGCTGTTGATCGTCAAGATTTTCCAGAATCTCCTCGATTTCCCATTTTTGGCGACGCCGGGGATCGGGATGCCATCGGCGAGGGATTTGCGATGCCAATACTTTGATCTGCGCTTCGTTGAAACCATATGCTTTGGCCGTCTCGCGCACGGCGGACCGCATTTGCATGGTGTTCATGGTGCCGACCAGGGCCACGTGGTCCGCACCGTAGGTACGGCGTACATAAGCGAGGATTTCATCTCTTCTACGGCTGCAGAAATCGAGATCAATATCGGGTAAGGTCGCTCGAGCGGGATTGAGAAAACGCTCGAAGAGTAAATCGTGCGCGATAGGGTCAACATGGGTGATACCGATACAGTAGGCGACCAGAGAATTGGCAACGCTGCCACGGGTGTTCACCGGAATATCTTCTTGCCGCGCGAAACGGACAATGTCGGCGACGATGAGAAAGAGGGGCGCGAAGCCGTGACTCGCAATGGCAGCCAGCTCTTTTTGCAGCCGCGCATGGATCGCATCATCCGGCTCAGCAGCATAGATTCGCTCAAGACCGGATGCGGCAGCGGTCGCTAATGCTTCATCTGGCGTTAGTTTGTCTGGCAGGTGCAGAACAGGCCAGATCGGACGGCCTTCAGGCAGGCCCGGTTCACAAATATTGGCAATTTTCGTTGTGTTGGCCAGCGCATCTGGAAAAGCTGCGAAGCGATCTTGCACTTCAGCCGGCGTGGGCCAATGAATGGGCACGGTCGTGTCGCCCATGGCAGGCAGTGAACACGCTTCCACTTCTTCCAGGCCGCGGATCTGGTCTATGGCCGCCAGGAGCCGCAGGCGGGGTCTATCCTCGCGTTGGCCGCAATAGATCGGCTGCACGGCAACCGCCGGCAGTCCAAATCTTTCGCCCAAGTGGACGATATTGTGAGCCAATTCATCATCGGGGAAGCGGGGACAGATGCTTACATAACAACGCTCTTGGAAAAGTCCACCAAGCCGCGAAACATAGCGAGCCGCATCGTGGGAATGACCATCGCGCAGCAGACGCTCCACCCACCCCTGCCGCCCACCAGTCAGGCAAATCAAGCCTTGATTGTGGTCGCGAAGTAGATCCCAGGTCAATAAACGACTCTGCACACGCTGGCGGGCATCCCCTTGCAGATAAGAGGCCAAGGTGTTTAATGAGCGATACCCTTCCGTGCCGTTGGCCAAGAGGATCAGCTTGCCAGGAACAGCAGCCTGGGGTGGCATTTCACCTACCGGAACAGCAACATGAACTGCCATACCCGTGATCGGTTTAATCCCCGCGGACTGGCATGCTTTGGCAAAGGAAACGATCCCATAGAGAGCGTTGTTGTCGGTCAGAGCCAGCGCGGAGAGATTGTCGGCAGCGGCACGCTCGACAAGTTCTTGAACAGGCATAGTGCCGCCCAAGAGAGAGTAGTGGGAGTGTACTTCTAGATGCGTGATACGGTTGTCAAGCGTGGACATTGGGTGCGGATCATAGGTAGCTGCCGCCATCTTGGCAAGAAGATCACACAATTTCATAGCAAGCTTCCCTCTGTCTCAAAAAAGTTTAAGCGGAAATGATGATCCAGTCAGCTTGCGGCTGCAAATGCCCGCTTATACCCCGCATGGTTTATCATAGGTGGTAGAAAAAAATGCAGGAAATGTGGATCGGGTACAGGTTTCATCATTTCTGATGATTTACAGGATCCAGAGATATGATAGGGAATGAATTATGAATCAGTTAGCAGGTAAGACAGCCATAATCAGTGGGGGTGGAACGGGAATCGGGGCGGGTATAGCGCTGGCATTTGCCAAAGAAGGGGCCAAAGTGGTACTCTGCGGTCGACGAAGCGCCCCGTTGGCGAAAGTTGCGGAGAGGATAACCCAGGCAGGGGGAGATTGTATGTATCTGACGGCCGACGTTTCAGCGGCAGCAGAAGTTCAACGGGTAGTGGACAGGGCCGTGTCAAACTATGGAACGATACATATCCTGGTCAACAATGCGGGCGCAGCTGGGGGTGGCGCGATTCACAATCACTCAATTGAGGCTTGGGACCGGATTATGGCCGTCAATCTGCGCGGACCTTTCCTCATGAGCCGTGCCGTGCTGCCGCAGATGCGCCAGCAGAAGGAAGGATACATCATCAACATCAGCTCTGAATCAGGGTTGGAATATTATCAAACGAATGGAGCCTACGGCGTTTCCAAACATGCGCTGAATGCGCTGACCGAATACATCGTGCGCGAAAATCAGGAGCATGGAATCCGGGCTGTGGCCGTTTGTCCGGGGATGGTCATAACAGAGATGACCGATAATATGTCTGGCCTGGACCACGACAAGAGCTTAACGGTCGAAGACATCGCTGAGTTGGTGCTTTGGTTGGTTACCAGAAGGGCGAATATCAAGATTGGTCGACCAGTTCTGATCCAGACAATGGAAAATCCTTGGGGATCTTAAGATCGATTAACCGGGTTCAGAAAATGCTATGTGGCTGATTTCTCTTTAGTGGAAAAACCCGGTTTCTTAGCACGCCAACCATGATCTATTTAACATAAACTCGATCTGATGCTATTATAGATGGAATATTAAAGAAGACGGTTAACCCGCTAGTAGTGCAAACAATATGATTTCCTTATCCCTGGCTAAGCGCCTCAAGAAAGCTGGACTGGTCTGGCAGGCCGGTGTCAATGACTTTTTTGCCATACCTGATCGAGATCTCGATAATCGCATATTCGTCGTTGCCGATCTACTGGCAAACCTCAATATCCTGAGCGGCTGGCCAGCGGTCACTTTTCATGGAACGGCCGAATGGGCGCTTGATTATATTCTGACTACGGAGGTGGTCTGGCTTCCTCGAGAAGAGCAGCTGCGCCAGACTATAATCAGCAGTTTTCCATCCAACAGCACGCAATCCATACTGCTCAGTTGCGACGGGTCGAACTATCAATGCCGGATCACTGTGGATGGGCGCAGCTTCGAGGCATCATCGGCTACGGCTGCAGACGCTTATGGCGCAGTCCTGCTGCATTTATTGCAGGAGAATAGTAATAACCAAGATTTTGATTGATCCGACATAGCGATCGCTCCAGTTTTTATGAAAAGTTGAGGTATAATTGCGATTATGTTGAAGTTCATCGAAAAGCTCGGCATCACTCCTTACTTAATCCTCGGTTTGGGTTTGTTTATCCTGGGATTAATGGCCATGAATCACATTGTGGATAACTGGTGGCCATTTGATGTAACGCGCATCGATCTGGTACGGGCTACCGCTATGGACCAGGTTGATCCATCATCCTTGTTGGATGCGGCTGATTCGGAGATCATTTTGGCCTTTCTTTCGGCCGTTCTGGTAGCCGCCACCGGCATTGGTATGCCAATCGCTTACTTCCTTAACTGGCGCTTTGGAACCGTGAAGGATGGCGCCAGCCCTCATTTCCTTATCGTTTTGCGCCAGGCGATGTGGATTGGCTTCTGGGTCTCATTTTGTATGTGGCTGCAAATGAACCGCATGTTTGGAATTGCTGTTGCTATTCTGGTAGCAGGGGTGCTAATTCTATTGGAACTGCTGCTGCAAATTCGAACCCGGACGACACGGGTGAGCGCCTGAAGTGGCCGTGCTAGGGCAAGAACAACAGGCTGAGCTGCGCAATTTACCCAGTGTGGACAGCTTGCTGCAAAAGCCACAGACCAAGGAACTTGTCGATAGTTACGGTCATAGCCTCACAGTAGATGCTTTGCGAACGGCCATCGAACTGGCACGGCAGGAACTGCTTGCGGGAACCGTTTCACAACTGCCTTCATCCACGGGTTTAATCACCATCGCCGGTGAGAAGCTGGTGGATCTCCTGGCCCCCACGCTTTACCCAATCATTAACGCCACCGGCGTTATCGTGCATACCAATTTAGGCCGCGCGCCGCTCAGCAAGCAGGCCTTGGAAGCAATGCAAAACGTGGCCCCTGGTTACAGCACCCTGGAATATGATCCTGTCGAAGGAGCACGTGGTTCGCGGACGGTTCACGCCAACAGTATGTTAAAGCAAATCACAGGCGCGGAAGCTGCACTGGTGGTCAATAATAATGCGGCAGGGGTTCTCTTGATGCTCACCGCGCTGTGCAAGGGCCGGGAAGTTGTGATCAGCCGCGGCCAACTGGTTGAAATTGGGGGCGGATTTCGCGTGCCGGACGTTATGGCTCAATCTGGCGGTCATCTAGTAGAAGTTGGCACGACGAATCGCACGCATCTGCGCGATTACGCACAAGCAATTAACGAAAACACAGCAGCGATCCTGGTGGCACACCCTTCCAACTACAGGGTTATCGGCTTTACCAGCGAACCATCGCTGGCAGAGCTGGCGGAGCTGGCCCGCACACACCATATTCCGCTGCTTTATGACCAGGGCAGCGGTGCATTGCTCGACGTCACGCCTTATGGCCTGGAAGCGGAACCGACTGTTCTTGAAGGATTATCGGCAGGCGCCGATATCATCGCTTTTAGTGGGGACAAGCTTCTTGGAGGTCCGCAAGCAGGCTTGCTGTGTGGCCAGGAAGAATTGATCGGGCAGTTGAGAAGACATCCCTTGGCCCGGGCAATCCGCGCGGACAAGCTTTGCCTGGCGGCGCTCAGCGCAACATTGGGCCATTATCTAAGAGGGGAAGCGCTGCAAGAAGTTCCGGTGTGGCAAATGATCAGCCGATCTATGGAGAGTATCACGTTGGAAGCGCAGCAGTGGACAGCGGAGCTGCAAAGTCAAGGAATCAGGGTGGAAATCGTTGACGGCAGATCACGAGTCGGCGGCGGCAGTTTGCCGGGAACCAGCCTTGCTACTAAACTGGTAGCCATCATTGATGAAAATCTGGAATCTCTGGCGTTTCGCCTGCGGACGGCCGACACCGGTGTCATCGGACGGATTCAGGATGATCGGCTGCTGCTGGACCCACGGACGGTTCTGCCGGGTCAAGGAGCAGGACTTATCAAGACGGTAATGGGAATTTACGGGTGAAGATGAACGACTCAAGCGCTTCACGAATCTTGGCAATTGAAACTTCTTGTGATGAAACGGCGGCGGCTGTTGTCGACAACGGGACGACGATATTGAGCAATGTCATCGCCAGCCAGACGGACCTACATGCCGAATTTGGCGGGATTTTTCCGGAACTGGCCTCCAGACAACATATTGAAGTCATCTACCCAGTGGTCGAGCAGGCGATGCGCGACGCGTTTATCGGTTTTGATGATCTGGATTGTATCGCCGTCACCCGTGGGCCAGGCTTGGTGGGATCGCTGCTGGTGGGGGTTAACATGGCTAAGGGACTGGCCATGGCCCGCAACAAACCTTTGCTGGGTATCAATCACATTGAAGGGCATATCAACTCACTGTGGCTATCTGAAGATGCGCATGAAATCGAATTTCCGTTGGTCACGTTGGTGGTCAGCGGTGGCCATACAGAGTTATATCTCATGCTCGATTATGGACGCTACCAGCACATGGGCGGCACGATGGATGATGCTGCTGGCGAGGCTTTTGACAAAGTCGGTCGTCTGCTGGGTTTGCCCTATCCGGGCGGGCCGTCTATTGACAGAGCCTCAGACAAGGGCAACCTGCACGCATTCCGTTTTCCACGGGCTGCCATGAAACAAGAACATGGCTACAATTTCAGCTTCAGCGGCTTGAAGACGGCCGTGCTGCGGCAAACGAAGCAGTACCCTACGGGCAATATGCCGGTGAATGATTTGGCAGCCAGTTTCCAAGCGGCGGTGGTAGATACATTGGTCACTAAAACCGTGCGGGCGGCGGCTGATTACCGGGCTACGGCAATCCATCTTGCCGGCGGCGTCTCAGCCAACCGCGCGCTGCGCCAGGCCATGAAAGAAGCAGTGGATATACCGGTTCGGGTGCCACCACCAGAATTGTGTACGGACAATGCGGCGATGATCGCCGCGGCTGCCCATTGGCATTTTGTCAACGGCCGTCGTGACTCCCTTAATATGGATGTCATTCCCAGCTTACAATTAGTCTAGACCGCCTCATCCTACTGAAGATGAAGAATTCCCCGAGCAGTCCGTTTGATAATGTCAACCATGGGGCGGCATACCATCTGTTTCAAGGCAGCATCGATCCCATCATTTTGACCGATCTCACAGGATCGATTTTCAAGACCAATAAGCGAACCTTCCAGTTATTGGGGTACGGGCGGGATGATCTGGTTGGCAGTCACATAACCGACCTCTTCATACCAAGCCAAGCGCTGCCCCAATTCTCCACCCTCCCTTCCGGCTCCTTGCAGGTATTCGACGGCACCATGAATAGAAAGCAGGGGCAGGAATTATTGCATGTCAAGGTTCATGCAACTCAGTTCGAGCTGGATGAAAGGGATATTGTGCAGTGGGTCGTCCATGATATCACGCGACAAATTGAATTGGATCAACTGCGTCAAGATTTGGCGGCCATGCTCGTTCATGACCTGCAAAGTCCGCTGAGCAATGTGGTTTCCAGCCTGGAGCTGGTCACCAATGAGCTTCCCGACGACAGCAGTGATGGGCTGCGCCTGATGCTGGACGTGGCAATTCGCAGCAGCCAGCAGCTTCAGTACCTCGTCGATTCCCTGATGGATATCAGCCACCTGGAAGCGGGACATCCGATCAACAATCGCGCCCTAGTTAATATTGAGCAAGTGATCGATTACGTTTACGAGGTGGAAGAGCCAAATCTTGAACAGCGGGGAGTAATGTATGCTGCGGATATCAGCCCAGGGCTTCCGCACGTCCTGGCAGAAGAAAGCATGCTGCGCCGCGTGCTGATTAACCTAATGGATAATGCGCTCAAACACAGCCACAGTGGGCAAACGGTTACTATTAAAGCCCGGCTTGAAGAATCTTCCCCGATGGTTCGTTTTGCGGTTATTGACCAGGGACAAGGCGTTCCTGAAGCATATCGCGATCTTATCTTTGAAAAGTTTCAGCGTGTGCGAACAAGTACCTCATCCAGCGGATTGGGGCTCGGTCTCGCTTTTTGCCGGCTAGCCGTCGAGGCCCACGGAGGTCGCATTTGGGTCGAAGACACGCCAACGGGTGGAGCTTGTTTTTGTTTCACGATGCCTATGATTCCTGACGAGCAGTCTATCTTCACAGGCGCTGCCCCCGATTGATGCCCACAACTCGTTTTCGATGGCTGATGCGAGGTGCCATTCTGCTGTTGGTGGTCACGGTCTTGGCCATAGGTCTGATCGCCAGCGGAGTTCTTGACCCAGCCCCAAACGGTTCTTTGCTTTGGGAACATGACCAGGAGCAGATCTCCGTGGCCTCCCAATTGCGCGATGTGCTTTGGTTGGAAGAAGATGTGCCGGATTCAGCATTTACAGTACGCATGACCGGCGCACTGAACACGGGGGAAGAAGATAGTGGGTATGGTGTGGCGATTGGAGACCAGGATGCTTATCTGGCCGTAGCGGTCTCACCAGTTGGCTACTTGGCCATCTGGGAGTATGACCGGCATACGGAGAGAACCCAAGATAATTACCTCCTGCAGTGGCAGACGTGGCCGCATGTGAATACAGGAAAAGTGCCGAATGAGCTGTGGGTTGACGTAGCCGGGGAACGAGCCACTGTACGCGTCAATCGTGAATGGTTGTGGGAGGGAGAAGTTGGCAGAAGAACGGGCCAGGTGGGACTATTGGGCGAAAGCTTTGCCAAGGCAGCGGCGTTCGATTTCGCGAGCGTTGAGCTTTATGCGGATGTCGGTGAATGATGGAAAGGGATATATCACAAGCGGATGCAGCCGAGAAGTTTGAACTATTTAGCCCCCACTTTAAAGCTGACCCGTTTCCAACCTACGCAAAAATGCGTGATGAAGCGCCGGTGCATGCGCACCAGGCACCGGACGGATCAACAATCTGGTATATCACTCCTTATGCGGATGTTGCAGCCGTGCTGCGTGATGATGAGCATTTTTGCAAGGATCCACGCAATGCGCGTGACAACCAGACGGCCAGATCAGCTTCACGTCGAACCGCGGCACACCAGCGAATCAATGAAAATATGCTTTTTTCGGATCCACCTGATCATACTCGGCTGCGATCCCTGGTCAGCCTAGCTTTTACACCACAACGGATCAGAAAACTGGCGCCACGTGTACAGAATATCGCCAACGAACTGTTAAATCAAACCGCGCATCTGGGAGCCATGGATTTGATCGCCAGCTATGCCCTGCCCCTGCCCGTTTATGTGATTTGTGAGATGCTGGGAATCGCGGAAGCAGACAGAGAGCAGGTTGCCGATTGGTCGCAAGCCATTATTTCACCGGGCAGCCGCAATCTCAACTACAGCGCTCGCAAAAGGAAAGTGCGATCCTTCACCGCCTATTTGGATGAGATGTTCGCCGACCGGCAGGCTAACCCGCGAGACGATCTGGTCACGGCTTTGGTCCAGGCGGAGGAAGCAGGAGATCGCTTTAACGAGGCGGAACTATCCAGTATGGTAGTCTTGCTGTTAGTCACAGGGCATGAAACGACAGTTAACTTGATTGGCAACGGAACCCTGGCTCTGCTGCTCCACCCAGACCAATTGAATCTCGTTCAAAGCAGTCCAAATTTTTGGCCGACAGCCATCGAAGAGCTGCTGCGCTATGACGGGCCTGTCGAGACATCAACCTCTCGCTGGGCACGAAAGGATGTCGATTTTCGCGGCCATGCCATCAAGCGCGGGGACCAGGTGCGGGTTGTGCTGACATCCGCCAATCGTGATGCGCATCAATTCCAGAAAGCAAATGCACTTGATATCAGGCGTGACGACAATAAGCATCTTGCTTTTGGGCTGGGTATACATTATTGTCTGGGAGCACCCTTGGCGCGCTTGGAGGGGCGAATTGCTCTGCAAACGCTTTTCCAACGACTACCTGGTATTCGACTCGCTGACGCAGAATCCCAATTGTCATGGCGGTCTGGCGTGCTATTTCGTGGCCTGAAAAGGCTGGAGCTTGTCTGGGATTAAAGCGATAATGATTCAATCACTTGTCATGCGTCTTGAAAAATTGTGGGGTTCCCAGTAAAGATGTCTTCAGAAGCTAATTTCACGTCCAGGATAACACTAGAGCAAGAACTCTTGCGCACAGCGGAGCATTTGGAAACTTTGCTGAAGATCGAAACTGGGATTCTCAGAGCGGAATCGCCACGGGCCGTTGCCGATGTTGCCCTGGAACATCTGGATCGAATTATCCCTTGTACGGCATCTTCCGTAACGCTCTTTCAATCCTCGCACACAGAAGCTGTTGTGTTAGCAGGTCGAAATACAGGTGTGGACCCGGATCTGGTTACCCCTGCCGCACCGGAGCAAGTAAAGGCTCGTAAACGAGGCGAAGCGCTTATTATAGGTGATACCGCAGCGCTGTTAGAGCCATCGGCAGGTATGAAGTTGGTCACGAAGATGGGGGGTCGATCGCTGCTTTCTATACCGATGCTGGCACAGGGTGAGTTGATTGGCAATTTGACCTTAATTGACACAATGCCCGACACATTCACAGAAAAGGATGTCCAGATCACACAGCAAGTTGGCAACTCTGTGGCCATTGCCATTCACAATGCGCAGTTGTTAGAAAAGGAGAAGAAAACACGTCGCGAAGCGGAAACTCTTCGTGAAGTAGCTGCCAGCTTCAGCGCCAGTCTGAGCCAAAAATCGCTGCTAGACCTTATCTTGAGCAGGCTAGAGCGCGTCCTGCCATTCGAGAGCGCCACAATTTTCCTCTTGGAGGGAGATACCAGGTTGACCCTTGCTGCCCACCGCGGACGAGATCTTGAAGCACCTCCATACTTCGCATTAACTGACGTGATGCCGCCAAATATAACGAAAGCGTTGGTTAGTTTGCAGCCTTTGATTATTCCTGACACTGAGCTAGATCCAGATTGGGTCGATTATCCTGGTGGAGAGTTTATTTTGTGCTGGCTTGGGGTTCCTTTGTTCACCAAAGAAAATCTCATTGGCCTGCTAATGCTGGACAAAAATGAAAGTAATTTCTACACGGATAATGATGCCGTTTTAGCTCTGGCATTTGCCAATCAAGCGGCGATCGCCATTGAGAATACACAGCTATATGATGAAGTACGGCAGTATACTGAAGTATTGGAAACAAGGGTCAGAGAACGCACCCGTGAGTTGGGGGCATTGTACGAAGTGACGGCTATTATCAGCCAACATCAAGAACTAGAGGACACATTGGATCGGGTTTTGTCTGTAATTTCTAGAGCGCTCACTTGTAATATAGTGGCGATTCAGAGTATTGATGAAGGCGGATCCACCTTGTCCTTGCTTGCGCACAAGGGTTTCTCATCATCAATGGTTGCCTATATGCAAGAGCTATCGCTCAACCAACTCCCGATCATTAGGAAAATCCTGGAGCAAGGTGAAGCCCTTATCTATTCCATTAGTCAGACAGATGCTGACCTGACCGATGTTCCATTGCCCAAGTTGATCACTTTTGGTGTGGGCACGCCCATCCGCGTCAATGAAAAGGATATTGGTATTTTGGGTATTGCCTCTGCACAGGAAGAACCACCAACCGAGGAAGATCTGGCGCTGTTAACATCCATCGCCGATCATGTGGGTGTGGCCATAGAAAACTCCCGTTTACGCCAACAGTCAAAGCAGTTGGCTGTGTTGGAGGAAAGGGAGCGATTGGCGCGTGACCTGCACGATTCAGCTACCCAGTCATTGTTCACTTTGACTCTCTTTGCGGCTGCGGCAAGGGAACATCTAAATTGTGGTGAGCTGGAGTCGATAAACCAGCAGCTGATTGACCTACAAGAAACAGCCGTGCAGACCCATAAGGAGATGCGCTTGCTGCTCTATGAACTGCGCCCAGCCCTTCTGGAAGAGAAAGGATTAGAAAAAGCTTTGCAGCAGCGGATGCAATTGGTCGAATTTCGCGGCGGAATTCGCGGGCAGATTGAGGCACATTTAGCCCAGAAACTGCCATTTTCCATTGAAGAAGTTCTCTTTCAAGTGGCGAGCGAAGCACTCAATAATACACTCAAACACTCCAGCGCAGATATGGTTAAGATCGCGATCAGTTCCGACGAAGTACATGTCAACATGCGAATTGAGGACAATGGGCAAGGTTTTTCAAGCCATGATGAGAATTTCAGCCCGGGTATGGGCATCGATAACATGCGCCGCAGCGTGCAACAGATGGGCGGAACATTGCGATACGAACAGCAAACCGATCGTGGCACTATCATGGTTACTTACATCCCCCTGGAAAATCGAGACATAACATGACAGGGAGAATTAATATTCTCATTGTTGAAGACCATGCCCTCGTACGCAAAGGGCTCGTGGCTTTGTTGGCGGCTAAACACGATCTTCATGTTGTGGGTGAGGCGGTAGATGGCCACGCCGCCGTACTTATGGCCAAAATACATGCGCCAGATGTCATCCTAATGGACCTAGAAATGCCCCGCCAAGATGGCATCAGTGCAATCAAGGAAATTCGGCAGAAAACATTAAAGACGAAGATCTTGGTGATCACAAGTTACACAGATGAAGAGCACGTGATCGCGGCCATTCGCGCCGGCGCCAATGGCTATTTGCTAAAGACAACCGTGCCTGATGACCTGGTGCGTGCTATACACGATGTTATGGCGGACAGGCGCCCGCTCGATCCGGCAATCACCGGCACCGTCATTCGCGAATTGGAGCGTCCAAGGGAAATAGAAAAACCATGGCCGGATAATTTAACCAACCGGGAAGTTGACATCATCAAGCTGGTTGCCAAAGGATACGGTAACCGGCAAATTGGCAGGGAACTATCGATCAGCGAGCGCACCGCTTCCACACATGCTAGCCGCATCTTGGCCAAACTTCAGCTAGAAAACCGCACGCAAATCGCATTGTATGCTCTGCGCAGCGGTCTGGTTGATCTGGATGACGCATAGGGGAAAGAAATTACGTAGATTTACGTAATTTGAGACTGCCAATTTCATTCTTTTTACGCTAACATCCAGTCTGAACTGTCGCTAAAATTAGTGGCACTATGTAAAGTAGCTTAGTTCAGGTGTTTGTTCCAGTTTTCTAAATGGGCCTGCCATAATCTGGCAGTCCCATTTTGCTGTTAAGGCCATCTCAATAGCTCTTTGGCCGGCAAAATCAATCAGACGCTGATAAAATCAGTCCTGCCCGAACAAAGGACCTGGCGGTCCGCAGACGGTCGCGGCTTTTCACCAAAGTTTCGCCCACCAGAACGGCATCCACACCTATGGCGCGCATTTGCTGCACATCCTCGGGGGTCTTTAGTCCACTTTCACCAACGGCAACCACGCCGGCAGGTATGAGACGGCGCAGACGGGCGGTGTTTTCGAAATCCACCTCGAAAGTTTGCAGATTGCGATTGTTGACGCCAATGATACGCACGCCAAGGGACAATACACGCTGCAACTCTTGTTCGGTGTGCACTTCCACCAGGGCGTTCATTCCTAACTGGTGGGTTAATGAGAGCAGTTTTTTGATCTCCCCATCCTCAAGAACAGAGGCGATTAGTAATAGGGCATCGGCGCCGGCTACGCGAGCTTCATAAACCTGATAAGGATCAAAAATAAAATCTTTGCGCAAAATGGGCACGCCCAGCCCTGTTCCACGCTCACTACGCTGGCCAACTGTTGCCTCTTTGACATTACGCAGATCGGCCAGAGAACCCTGGAAATGTCGGGCATCTGTGAGAACGGAAATGGCAGATGCTCCGGCCCGACAATAGGTAAGAGCGAGCTCGACTGGATCGTAATCTGAAACCATCAAGCCTTTGCTGGGAGAGGCTTTTTTGCACTCGGCAATGAGCGATACACCAGGCGCTCGCAAAGCAGCATATAAGTCTAAAGGCCGGGGAGCCACAGAGCAAAACGCACGTAAATCTTCGAGATGCGTTTCCCGTTTTCTCTTGGGCAACTGCTCTCGATGATAAGCCATTATTTCATCAAGAATTTTGCCGCGACGTTTGGCCTGGTTACTAACGCTCATGTTTAAAGCTGTTGGTCATAGCGATCCAACTGTCCAGGGTCTGCAAAGCCGACCCGCTGTCAACGGCATGGCGCGCCTGATCGAGTCCGCGCTGCCAATCATTGTGCTCGACGCTGAGAACGGCAGCGGCATTGAGTAAAACGATATCCCGGCGCGGACCTTGATCGGCACCGCTGAGAATTTCACGCATGATCTGCGCATTCCTTTCTGGTTCGCCCCCTAACATATCGTCCAATGAAGCGGACGAAAATCCTAATTCGGATGGATCAAGGGAGAAGGTATGCACCGCTCCGTCTCTTAGTTGGCTGACACGATTGACACCCGTGGTGGATAGTTCATCAAGGCCATCAGATCCATGGACGACGAAGGCAGCTTTGCTGCCTAAGGCGCCCAAAGTCAGGGCAATGGGTTCGGTCAAGTCGGGATCGTATACGCCTATTAATTGGTGGGTCGCTCCGGCTGGATTGGTTAAGGGACCCAGAACATTAAAGATGGTGCGCTGGCCGATCTCGCGCCGTGGCCCGATGGCATAGCGCATAGCAGGATGGTGCTTGATGGCGTACAGAAAGCCGATCCCTACTTCACGTACACAATCGGCAACCTGTTGGGGATTGAGATCAAGGTTGCCACCCAAGGCCATGAGCACGTCGGCCGATCCTGATTTACTGCTGGCAGCACGATTGCCATGTTTGGCGACTTTGGCCCCGCTGCCGGCGACGACAAAGGCAGAAGTGGTCGATATATTGAAGGTATGTTTGCCATCACCACCGGTGCCACAGGTATCAACCAGCATTTGACCGGTCAAGGCGGTTGATATGGGCACGGCGACGACATGGCGGCGCATGGACTGGGCGCTGCCGGCGATTTCACCTACTGATTCACCTTTCATACGCAGTGCCGTCAGGTAGCTGCCAATTTGGGCCGGAGTGGCTTCGCCATCCATGATGATATCCATGGCTGCCTGTGCCTGCTCCTGGCTTAGATCACGGCCGTTTATAACTTGGGCAATGGCCCATTTCAATGGCATCGGGCAATCTCCTGTTACATGACCTGGGAAACGTTCATCCAGGGATCTTCTTCGTTGGCAGCATTGATCGCTTCCGCCGAACCCAGGACAACAACCAGTCCGTGCTCATTGACCTTGCTGAGGATATCGGCCAGAGCCTTAAAGTCGTCTTCGCTGGTCGCCAAGACCTCATCACGGTACTTTTGACGCTCTTCATCAGATACGCCCAGCAAGTAGCGCTGCATGGATGTATATCCTTTGGCATCAGGTAGTTGGTAAGCATCCATCCCGCCGATGGCGCCGATGATGCTCTTGGTTAATTCGTCAGGATTCAACTCGATATTGCGTAAGAATCCAGCGGTGCCGTCATAATTGGACAATGTTTCAGCAAGATTGGGGTCGCGGTAGGAAAGGTAGCTGAATAGGCCCGATTGTTTGCGGAAAACACAAAATCCACCATAGGCTCCACCCTGGACACGGACTTTTTCCCAGAGCCAGGTTGTGCGCAGATAATTAGTAATGACGCTGATGGAACCATGGGCCTCGTAACCCAATTCATAGATATTGGCGCCTTTTCCGACGTAGTTGACCTGGGCGGGGATGGTAAGCCCTTCATTGGGCGGCAGTGGGTCGGGAGTCCAAACGGGGTATGTGACAGGTTTTTGTGGCACGGTGGACAAAAATCGGGAAAGCTGTGGTTGGAAATGAGTCCAATCCGCGGCGCCGGCAGTCACATTGACCAGCATGTTGCTGCGATTGATCAGATGATCACGGATGGCTTCTAGTTGGGCTAAGACTGAGGGCCAATCATTCTCTATGGTCTGCTGCAGTTGGCGTAGATAGAAGAGATTGTCCAACCCACCCATTTGTTCCGCGGCCCAATCTGCTTTGTTGAAGTGGGCGCTAAGACGGCCGTTGACCACGCGGTGCCCGCCCGGTATTAAGCCGGCTTCGTGACCCGACTTGTTGCGCAGGACTATCTGACGGAAACGCTCCTGGTTATCCAGATTGGCTGTGAGCAAAACATCGCTCAGGATATCCAGTAGGTCCTGAGTCTGTTCCATAGTCGCCTTGCCACTGAGGAAGAACCAGGCCGTGCCTTCATCATCTTTCTGGTTGGCGGAGATGAATGACCCGGGAGAAATGCCACCTGTTTTGCGACCAATACGCTGCGACAGTTTAACAAAATCTTCCTTTTCCGTGCCCATCGAGAGCAAGGCTGGACCAAAGAGGCCGGCGAGTGTCAGATATTCTTGGGGTAGGGCTTGCAGATTAAAGCCTACGCTTAGATAGACGATACCGTTGGTAAAGAGATCGTGGAAAAGAATCTTGCTGTCCTGATCATCAAGGACTTCGATGGGGATGGTTTTGCTCGCACGCTCCAGGTCTTCGAGGGTTAACGTGGGCAGTGAGGCCAGCGCCTCGACTGTATCCGGCGTCTCCTGCAAGCGTCTTAATTCATGGGTGCTGTCGATCACCTTCTGCAAGTCATCGGCATTGAACTGGGCACGTACATGTGCCAGGCGTGCTTTCTCCGCTTCATCTAGCTGCTGGGCCAACTGCTCGTCGGGTTTAAGCGTCACCGTGGTTCGATGAGGATTTTCCAGCAGGTATGCACGAATTAAAGCTTGCAGAGCGTCATGGTCCGTATCCAGCATTTCTCTTAATGTTTCCAGGGGAGCTTCGTAGCGCAGGGGTATCAGGGGATCGCGATCGTGCAGCCACGTGTTCAATGCGCTCACCATTAAGCTTAAGCCTCGAGGATAAGGTCCAGTGTTGTTCTCGCGCAATGAAAATTCGATCGTGTTGACGGCGGCATCGACCATATCATCTTCGAGACCTTCCTCGGCCAACTGCTGCAATGTGTCCAGGATCAATGTTTCAACCTGGGAAACATCGTCCTGCTCGACACCCTTTAGCCCAACGGCAAAGGTCATCTGGCGTGTATAAGTAGAAAGGCCACCCCCGGTAATATCCTCGCCTAGGCCCGAATCAATCAGGGCTTTGCGCAGGGGAGAAGCAGGTGTTGAAACCAGCGCGTAAGACAAAACCGAAAGGGCCATGACTAAATTGGGGTCTTCAAATTCGGGCAGCATCCAATTCACTTGAACCATAGCTTTGGGTTTGTGGCCATTGCTCTGTGCGGCATCTACGCTGTAAGGAAAGGAAAAATACTTCGGTTCCGTGAATACAGGCTGCAGCGTAACAGCCGAGTCAACTGTAATCTCTTCGAACTGGGAGAGATATTCATCCAACAGGCGCAGCCGCTCCTGCTCGTCATCATCACCATAAAAGAAGATCAGAGAGTTGACAGGATGATAATAGGTGTCATGGAAGGATTTAAACTGTTCGTAAGTCAGATCAGGTATTGCTTTGGGGTCACCACCGGAATCGAAACCGTACGTGTTATCAGGGAACAGCGTTTGATCACTGTAACGATCAAGCATGCTGTCCGGCGAGGAGTAAACCCCTTTCATCTCATTGAAAACGACGCCTTTGTAAGTCAAAGGATCGTTCAGAGCATCCATTTCATAATGCCAGCCTTCCTGACGAAGATGGTTGGGTGTAATAAGAGGGAAGAAAACGGCATCCAGGTAGACATCAACAAGGTTGTAGAAATCTTGCAGATTGGTGCTGGCAACGGGGTAGATGGTCTTGTCGCCAAAGGTCATGGCATTTAGAAAAGTGTTCAAGGAACCTTTCACTAGCTCGACAAAGGGCTCTTTGACCTGGTATTTCCGCGAGCCGCCCAAGACAGCGTGCTCCATGATATGGGCTACACCGGTTGAATCGGATGGAGGTGTGCGAAAAGAGATACCAAATACTTTGTTTTCGTCTTCGTTACTTAGGGAGAGTAGTTCAGCACCTGATTGAACATGGCGCCAGGTACGGGCGCGGGTATCAATTTCTTCAATCTGCTCATCACGTAACAGTTCAAAGCCATGAGTAAGTGTCATTTATATAAACCTCATTGTAGGGTATTAGAATGGTTCAATTTTGGAAATTGAACCATTCTACTCCAGCACATGGTAAAAAGATTGGTTCAATCTCGGAGATTGAACCAATCTTTTAGCTTCAAGGCAATCTGTTCTAATCTACATTGTTAACGGCTGTTGATGAAATTAGCCAAGATCCGTTTTCCATGTTCGGTGAGTATGCTTTCAGGGTGAAACTGCACGCCGACCACAGGATAATCCTTATGGCGCACACCCATGACCTCGCCTTCACTGGTGAAAGCAATCACCTGCAGGCAATCTGGCAGCGGTTCTTCCACAATGAGGGAATGGTAGCGCGTGGCATTGAAAGGGCTGGGCACGCCATTAAAAACGCCGCTGCCGTTGTGGTAAACAGGCGATGTCTTGCCGTGCATGAGACGTGGGGCACGGGTGACAATCCCTCCATAAACATGACCGATGCATTGGTGGCCTAAACAAACGCCCAAGACGGGAGTCTGGGGCCCAAATTCGCGAATCACTTCATTGGAAATACCACCATCGCTGGGATCGCCAGGGCCAGGGCTGATGACGATCCGCTTCGGGTTCAAATCGCGGATTTCTTGAAGCGTTATTTCATCATTGCGCGCGACATAGATCTCCGCGCCCAGCTCGCCCAGATATTGGACCAGGTTATAGGTGAAGGAATCGTAGTTATCGATTACGAGGATCATAGTACCTCCGGTTTACGGCCGTGATTGAATTGCCTATTGATTAACATGCCCATCTTCACTTTGCGGCAGGGGTGGCGGCTTTCTGCTGCTTGTCTTGTCGTTTGCGCCCTTTGCGGCTGATCTTGTTCCAAACGCCAGTCAAACCCATGGCCTTTTTCATCATCATCACCGTCTCTTCAGCAATCTTGTTCGTGCGCAGCGTACCTTCGTAGATAACCTGCTCAACGTAACCACTGTCAGACTCGATTGCAACGCGGCGCTCGCGAATGGGATCGAGGAAATTGTTGATAGCCACGGTCAATTTCTGCTTGACTTCAACATCGCCCACACTGCCCTCACGATAACGACGCTTCAAGTCTTCAACCTCAGCTTTGTTGGGATTGAAATGATCATGGTAAGAAAAGACGGGGTTCCCTTCCACTGTTCCAGGAATATCAGCATGGACACGGTTGGGATCGGTATACATCCCCTTCACTTTCTTGGCCACGGTTTGGGCATCGTCAAAAAGATAAATCGTATTGCCAATGCTCTTGCTCATCTTGGCATTGCCATCGGTGCCAACCAAGGTGTCCCCTTCGACCAGATAATCGGGAATGGGGAAAACCTCTTCATATTGGTGATTGAAGCGGCGCGCAATCTCACGGGTGATTTCGACATGGGCCTGATTGTCTTTGCCTACGGGCACGATATGGGCGCGCGGCATAAGAATATCGGCCGCCTGCAAGACAGGATAACCCAAAAGGCCAAAAGGCATCTCATTCAAATGGGCGGCGCGGGCCATATCCTTGATGGAGGGTAGGCGGCTCAGACGCGGCACGGTGGTCAGATTTCCAAAGAAGAGATTCATTTCATAGACGGCATGAATCGCGCTCTGCAGGTAGATGGTGACGCGATCAGGGTCCAGACCGCAGGCAATATTGGCGATGGCCACTTCGTAGGCATTGGTGCGAATGTTAAAAATATCTTCTGGTGTGTTCTTGGTCGTTAGCATGTGCAGGTCGGCAATGATGAAGTAGCAGTCGTACTCATCTTGCAGCCGCACACGGTTCTTGATGCTGCCCACATAATGTCCCAGGTGCATGGCCCCAGTGGGCCGGTCACCTGTTAGTAGTCGTTTTTTAGTCATGATAATTTCTCCATCAATACCTCGCAGGTCTTCGGAGACCTACAGGGTTCGGGTTTGCTTACATCAACCCTTGTTCCGCCTTGTCGACGGCTACCAGCAGGGCTTTGGCCTTGTTGACACATTCCTGATGCTCGCTTGCAGGATCGCTGTCGGCGACGATGCCGGCGCCGGCTTGAACGAAAACCTGCTCGCCATTGACAAGCATGGTGCGAATGGCAATGCAGGTATCCATACTGCCGTCGTAGCTAAAATAGCCCACGGCACCGGCATATAAACCGCGGCGCTGACCTTCCAGCTCTTCAATGATTTCCATGGCGCGGACTTTGGGTGCACCACTGACGGTTCCGGCAGGGAAGGTGGCCCGCATGAGATCGAAGGCGTCCATGCCTGGCCGAACCAAGCCTTCGACATGACTGACAATGTGCATCACATGGCTGTACTTTTCGATGGTCATGAAATCGCGCACGTTGACACTTCCGTATTCACAAACACGGCCGATATCATTGCGGCCCAGGTCGACCAACATCACGTGTTCGGCCCGTTCTTTGGGGTCAGCCAACAGGTCTTCTTCCAAGGCTTGATCAATGGTCAGCGTCTCACCACGGCGGCGGGTGCCCGCGATGGGTCGCACGCTGGCAACCTCATCCTCGAGACGAACATGCATTTCGGGTGAGGCACCAATAACCTGCAGATCAATCTCGCCGAAGTCGAAATAGAACATATAGGGCGAGGGATTGAGCATGCGCAAGGCGCGGTAGATGGCAAAGGGATGGGCGCTGGTCTGGCGGCTAAAGCGCTGGCTGAGCACAACCTGGAAGATATCGCCGGCGGTGATGTATTCTTTGGCCTGGCGCACGATCTCTTCGTACCTTTCCTGGGGCATATTGCTTTCCGTGGGTCCATTGCTCTTCATGCCCCATCTACTTTGAGGGACGGCGGGCAGGGGACGCAGCAGCTTTTCACTGACGCGCTCTATGCGCTGGATGGCATCCACATAAGCTTCGGCAGCATCCTGACTAACATGGGCATTGGCAAGAATGATCAGGCGGTGGCGCGCATGGTCGAAGACGACCAGGGTGTCGGCGAGAAGAAAAACAGCGTCGGGGATGGCAAGAACCGGATCGGCTGTCTCAGGCAGCTTTTCAAAAAAGCGAACTTGATCGTAACCGAGATAGCCGACAGCCCCACCGTTGAAACGAGGTAGGCCGGGCATGTCGACGGGGGTAAATTGATCAAGTTCGGCGTGCAAGACATCGAGCAGGTCCTCGTTTTCATGCAGGTCGCGGGTTTCGACACCGGTGGCGGTATAATGGGACACCGTGCGTCCATTGAGGGCAACCATACCGCGTGGATTGACGCCGACGAAGGAATAACGGCCGACTTGTTCCCCTCCTTCGACTGATTCAAGCAGGAAGGAAGGTCCCATTTCGCTCATCAGTTTAAGATAAACGGAAACGGGCGTTTCGAGATCGGCGGCGAACTCGCGATAGACGGGAATCAAATTCGTCTCTCCTGTGGCCAGGTTGCGAAACTCTTCCAATGTTGGCTGGTATACATCCATAAGAAAACCCCACTCAAGTGCCCGGCACCTCAGAGGTGCCGGGCGCTTAATGTTTACATATTTACTTCAGGTAGAAGTTCCATCGCCGCAGCAATCGCTTCGGCCGGATATTCGTAATCCTCTAGGTCGCCATGCAAATAAGCAGCGTAGGCGGCCATATCGAAATTACCATGCCCGCTGAAGTTGAAGACAATGACCTTTTCCTCACCGCTTTCTTTGCACTTCAATGCCTCCTCGATAGTAACGGCAATCGCATGCGTGGTTTCCGGTGCGGCAATGAGGCCTTCCGCGCGGGTGAATATCATGGCTGCTTCAAAGGTGGACAGTTGGTGCACCGCTCTTGCTTCCACAAGGCCAAGATTGACCAGCGCGCTGACCTGCGGGGCCATGCCATGATAACGCAAACCACCGGCGTGAATGCTGGCCGGCATGAAGGTATGGCCAAGCGTGTGCATCTTAACAATCGGCGCCATCTTAGCTGTATCACCATAGTCAAAAGTGTACTTTCCACGGGTCAACGTTGGAGATGCAGCGGGTTCGGCGGCGATCACGTGCGAATTCTTGCCATTGGTCAAATTCTGGTGAATGAATGGGAAAGCAAAACCCCCAAAATTGGAGCCACCGCCCGTACAGGCAATCAGGATATCAGGATACTCGCCCGCCATTTCAAGCTGTTTGATCGTTTCCAGTCCGATAACGGTCTGGTGCATCAAGACATGGTTGAGCACTGATCCCAAACTGTACTTCTTCGTGCCGCCTGATGTCGCCGCCACTTCAACCGCTTCCGAAATGGCAATACCCAGGGAACCGGGATTGTTGGGATTTTCGGCCAGCAAGGTACGGCCGTACTGGGTGCGATCGGAAGGGCTGGGGAACACTTCTGCGCCAAAAGTACGCATCAACGCCTGGCGGGATGGTTTCGCATCATGAGATACGCGTACCATGTACACTTCCAGATCCAGGTCGAAGAAGTTACAGGCCATGGATAAAGCCGATCCCCATTGGCCAGCACCGGTTTCAGTTGTCAGCGCCTGCGTGCCTTCAACTTTGTTGTAATAAGCCTGAGCGACGGCCGTGTTCGGCTTATGCGACCCTACCGGGCTGGCCCCTTCATACTTGAAATAAATATGGGCCGGTGTTTCCAACGCCT
This sequence comes from uncultured Chloroflexia bacterium, assembly GCA_963807975.1. Taxonomy (GTDB): domain Bacteria; phylum Chloroflexota; class Anaerolineae; order Promineifilales; family Promineifilaceae; genus JAACFF01. The sequence goes on from CAWEDV010000001.1 coordinate 2,101,336, forward strand.
GTTCCAGGCGGTGTGCCCGGTAGAAGGGAGTTGGTCGCCACAGCTTATACACATCGCGCACAGGCTCCGGGATTTCGATCCAGCGTTCCGAGCTCATTTCCTGCATGATCAGACTCATGGGAAAGAGCACGCTTAGGAAATCTGGCGTCACCGGCTCTTTTGTTGCCGGATGCAAAACCGGCGGCGGCGGAAACGGTGCGTCGGCATTGAGGTTGTACCATGCCTTGGGCAGTTCACTTTCTTCCAATAAATACTTGTGCTGTTTGCTCATGATTTTCTCCTTACCAAATATTGTTGGCTAACGGATCTCCTATCGCTAACACCGTTTAGATCGATGCTAAATGGTGGAAGCTGATACCCAGAAACAAAAAAACGCCCTCATCCCTGGTCAGGGACGAGAGCGTCAAAATTCATTCTCGCGGTGCCACCCCGCTTAAGCCGGCTATCGTTGCATAAAACGAAAAACGCGCCGTGAATGCGCGTTCCTTACCAGCTTCACTTCGGTCCGATTGTCCTTGGACAACGAGACCTGTGCCCGATAACGGAGGCTCTCCGGCCTGGGCTACTGATCGCTGCTTTCGCCCAGACAACTCCTCGGTCCATTCACCTACTGCGCTGCCATTGGCCTTTCAGCAAGATGGCCAACTCTCTAAGACTCGCTTTGCAAGCTACTAGTCCGAATCCACGTCGATATATATTCAGTTCATATGATGTTAGCATGGGCGATTCTTGTTGTCAAATCTGGCTGGTCTTGAGATTGGTTCATTCTGCGGAGAATATTCAATCTGGCGGGAGATTGAACCTATCGGGCGGCGATTCTTACCCGGTTATGAAACTCCACACGCGTTTGCACGTAAAATCTTATAATCCTGTGTAAGGAAATATCGACTGGTTCAACAATAAAACTCGCGGATCTGATTAGAGTGAGCGCGGAGACCTGACCATGGACAGATTACGACTAATTGGCATCTTGACCCTGCTGTTGGTGTTGGCAGCATGTTCTGTATTGGACGAGCTGGTCCCTGACCTTGAAGAACAGCCACCGATTTTGACCGATATTTCAACGCCTAAGGTAGAACCGACAGCGGAAAATGCGCTTGAGCCAGGCGCCCAGCCAGCAGTGGAAGCTGCCGCAGCCGCCGGGACACCTGAGAACAGCAGGCTGGCGCGGCCTGACCCTACTTTGTTTGATACGACATGGGATGATCGGGAAGCTTTTAGGGCTGGATTGATTGAAGAAGAACAGGGGGTCCTTGATCAATTAGCGGGGGCATCGGTTTACCATATGCGCTTGCAGATCGAGGAGCCGACGGCCATCTTTGGAGAGATGGAGGTGTTGTATACGAACCAGGAAGAGATGGTGCTTGATGAAGTCTATCTGCACCTATTCGCGAACCAACTGGGGGGATCAATCGATGTCTTCAACGTAACGGTGAACGGGCAGGCGGTAGAGCCTGAATTTATCGATACCGTCATGCGTATCGACCTGAAAACGGCACTAGAACCGGGGGAAGCGGCCGTTTTGGGAATGAACTTTGAGACGACGGTGCCGCCAGAAGAAGAGAGCACCAAATACAATATCCTGGCTTTCAACGAAGATATCCTGGCCCTGGCCCACTTCTACCCCATGATCGCCACCTTTGACAAGGTGGGCTGGCATATTGAACCCTCCCCTCCCCACGGGGATGAGACCTACGCCGATATGAGCCATTACCTGGTGCAGTTAACTACGCCTGCAGACCAGGTCGTGGCCGCCAGTGGAATTGAACTTGAGCGCAGCGAGGTTGGTCAATCTCAGACAATGACCATTGCTGCGGGGCCGGTGCGTGATTTTTACCTGGCCATGAGTGACCGTTTTGGTGTGGTTAGCGACCAGGTCGGAGGGGTGACCATTAACAGTTATGCGCCAAAGGAACTGCAGGATGGCGCGGAAATGGCGCTTGATGTTGCGGGACATGCCGTGCGCATTTTCACGGAGCGCTTTGGCCCTTACCCCTATACGGAATTGGATGTGGTCAGCACACCTACACAGGCATTGGGGATAGAGTATCCAGGTGTATTCGCCAATGCTTTGCGTATCTATGATGTCGCGGCGAGTTCTTCCAATGGCACGCCCAATTGGATACTCATGGAATCGACGACGGCGCACGAGACGGCGCACCAATGGTTTTACAACCTCGTGGGCAATGATCAATTGAACGAACCATGGCTGGATGAAGCAACAGCCCAGTATGCGACGTGGAAATATTTCGCTGACCGCTATGGAGAGCAGAACGGTTTAGGCTATTATGAAAGCCTGCGCGGACGGTGGGAGCGTATTGAGTTTGCGGATATCCCTATCGGCATGCCGGCGGAGGCGTATGATGGTGTCGAATATGGGGCGATCGTATACGGTCGCGGCCCTATCTTCTTGGACGATCTGGCGCAAGAAATGGGGCGGGATACTTTCGACGCCTTTATGCGCGATTACGCGGAGTCTTTCGCCTGGCGGATTGCCACGAGTGAGGATTTTCAGGCTTTGGCGGAGGAGAACTGCGCGTGTGATCTAACGGAGCTGTTTGAGGCGGCGGTATATGCGCAATAGAATGGCGAGTTGGAGTTGCGAGTCTGAAGGTGAGAAGTTACATAGAGCTCCACAGAGATGAAGACGCTGAGGGGCACGGATAATAGGACAGGGAACAAGCTCTTTGCGGCAATGACGTGCATGGGGCAGGTTGTAATTTCCGGGAAAATGGGGGCGGAGGGCTTATAATGGGTTTATGAAGCGGCGAATTCGTTGGGTGCTCATAAGCTTTTCACTGGCCCTGGCTGGTGGGCTTTTGCTCTTTCCACTACTGGTCTATGGCCAGACGGGAAGCGCTAGTGAGCGGCAGAAGATGGACGGGGCGCTGCTGGCAGCACTCGATGAGGGACAGCCGGAAGCGGAGCTGCGCGCCATTCTTTTCTTTGACGATAAAGCGGACCTAAGCCCTGAGTCGCTGCCCAAAAATGAAATTGCGCGGCGCCAGGAAATCGTTAACCGCCTCCATGAAACGGCCGACCTTGCCCAACGATCCATCCTACCAGAACTTCTGCAGCTGCAAGCCAGGGGGCAAATCGGCCGTTTTGACCAACTATGGATCGCCAATGGCATCGCCATAAGGGGAACGGCGTCGGCGATAGCTAAGCTGGCCAGCCATTCTAATGTGGCGCACCTGGAGTTGGACGAAGGACAACAACGCATTGATCCGCCTTTTGCCCTGGACAGATCAGAGGCGACAAGCGGACTGATGGGTGAAGCATGGGGTGTGGAACGCATTCAGGCGGATAAGGTTTGGGAAGCGCTCGATGTCCGTGGGCAGGGAGTTACGGTGGCCATCGTCGACAGCGGGGTGGCGCTGGAGCATCCAGATCTCATTGAAAATTATCGTGGCTTTGATCAAAATGGGGAACTGGAGCATAAGAAACATTGGCTGCACACGGAAATTCTGACCAGCACTCAGCCTTTTGACAATAATGGGCACGGCACGCATGTGACGGGCACGGCCGTGGGCAGAAATGGGATTGGCGTCGCTCCGGAAGCACGCTGGATAGCGGCGGCGATTGCCGACGAGTATGGGATCATTTATGACAGCAATATATTGGCTGCGTTTCAATGGCTGCTGGCCCCTGGGGATGACAGCAAGGCCGCGCCGGATGTGGCCAATAATTCGTGGGGCGGCGCCGGAGACCAGGCGAAATTCGTCGATGAGATAAAGATCCTGCATGAGGCGGGGATAATCACCGTTTTCGCGGCTGGGAACAGTGGGCCGGGAACGGGAACGGTGTTGGCCCCGGGCAGCTATCCAGAGACGATCACGGTGGGGGCCAGCGACGAGGAAGATGCGGTGGCCTGGTTTTCGGGACGGGGACCTTCACCGCTGACGGAGGAATTAAAGCCCCTGCTGCTGGCGCCGGGCACGCAAATCCTCTCCTCGATGCCGGGGGATGGACATACAGCGCGAAATGGAACGTCGATGGCGGCGCCCCATGTATCGGGGGTCATTGCCTTGCTTCTGGCGGCTGATCCGAAATTGAATTTGGAGCAGGTACGGGAGACGTTGGCGCAAACCGCGATGCCCGTGGCCAAGGCACATCCGAATTATGACTCCGGCTGGGGGCGGCTGAATGCGTATACGGCGGTTCTGTCGCGGTTGGCACATGGCCGGTTGGCGGGCAGCTTCGAGCATGACGGCCGTCCCCTGGCCGATGTGACAATCAGCGTCAAGGGCGGCGATGAGGTGGATCTGTCGACCACGAGTGATGGGCAAGGGGTGTATGAAATTCTGCTGCCACCGGGGAGCTATGATTTGCGCTTCAGCCATTTTGGTTTCGCCGATAAAACACTGCCGGGGGTAACTATCGTTGAAGGCCAGGAAACGAGGCCGCAGGCGAGTTTGCAGCAGCAGCCGATGGGCTTGCTGGCAGGACGGATTATTGATAGTCGCGGCCAGGGACTCAAGGCCTCGCTCAGCGTCACGGGTACGCCGAAAGAGGCCGAAACCGGAGAGGACGGTCGTTTTTCCTTCTGGTTCCCAGTCGGGAAGTATGAATTAGTGGTCGAGACAGCCGGTTTTCGCAGCCAGCAGATACCTATTGAGCTTAAGGCCAAACAAGCGACGCGTATCGACTCGGAACTGGAGGCCGGCCCGGCCATACTGCTGTTGGACAGCGGCCAAGTACGCTATGACAGCGCTGCAGCAGTGTACCAAGAAGCGCTCGTTGATGCGGGATACAGCAGCGATTTATGGATTATCGATCAGCCACAGGCGGTCCTGCCGGGGCAGGAGATGCTGGCGGCGTATGATGTGCTGATCTGGTCGGCGCCATCAAACTCACCGGGCCAACTATCAGCGAGTGAGGTGCTGACCGATTATTTGGGCGCGGGCGGGAATCTGCTGATCAGCGGCCAGGATGTAGCACGCTTAGATGGACAGCCTGGCTTCGAAGAGCCCTGGTTCCGGCATAAGCTGCAGGCGCAGTTCAGTGGTGAAGTCGATCTGCAAGAGATAGGAACGGTCGTTGAGGGTCTGGATGAAGGTCCTTTTGCTGGGCTGAGGTTCGAGCTAAATGGGCAGACCAGCGCCGCGGGGCAAATCAAGCCCGATCTAATGCGGGCGAGGAAGGATTCGCTCACGCGGCCAATTTTATCCTATGCCAATAGCGGTACGGCGGGGTTAGAAGCGGGAACATGCGAGCCTTACCGCATCGTGCAGCTTGGTTTTGGGCTGGAGGGAGTCGATGGAGCGGAGATGAGGCAAGCAGTGCTAAAACGCAGCATTGAGGCGCTTCTGGCACCACGAGTAACTGCCGGAGCACGATGGCTTCCTGAGGATAGAGCAGAAATCACGCTGCCGGGCGAGGACTATCTATACGAGCTGACGATGCAGAACATGAGTGAGGTGATGACGGATACCTTTGACCTGCATGTGGAGCCATTTCCCTGGGCGACGAATCTGCTGACGACAACGTTGACTTTGGGGCCGTGCACTAAGGGCAATACGCTGCTGCGTGTGCAGGTGCCCCCTGATGCGGCGCTGGATCAGGCTCAGGAACTGCGGGTAACGGCCGCTGCGCGGGGCAGCACGGGGACAGGGGCAACCTTTGTCTTGCGTCAGAAGACGCCGGGCGCGCTCTTGCTCGTGGATGATGACCGCTTTTTTGAACGGGAAGATATATACATGAAGGCGTTGGAGACAATGGGCTACGAGTATGATGTGTGGGATACAACGCCCAACGGACGCGAACGGGGTGGGCCGACGGCCGAATTCTTGCAGGCTTATGAGACCGTGATCTGGTTCACCGGTTATGATTGGTTTGCCCCCGTTCAGCCAGCGGAGAACGAGGCCCTCGCGGCGTTCATGGACACTGGCGGGCGGCTTTTCTTGAGCAGCCAGGATTTTCTTTATTACAATTGGAATACACCGCTAACGCGTGAACATCTTGGGGTGATGGATTACCGCGAAGTGGTGACGCCGACGGCCATTTATGCGCACAAGGATCTGGCGCTATCGGGCAGTTTGGCGGGGCCACTACCACTGAACTATGCGCCGTACCAAAACTTCAGCGATGGCATTGTTCCCCAGGCAGGAGCGACGCCTTTCTTGTGGCTTGATGCTGGGTTGGTCGGGGGTGTGACTCAGGCAGGCACAAACGGTGGACGGGCTGTGTTCTGGAGCTTACCCTGGGAGACACTGCCAGCGGATGAAAGGGTGAGTTCGTTGCAAGGGGTGATGGGCTGGTTGAGCGATCTGGGGGAATCGACTTTCGAGATCGATGAGCGATATGGGACGGCAGGAGAAGCACGGACTTATACGCTGACTGTGCGCAATCTGGCCCAGGCCCCAACGGTAACCCTGGCGATTTCTAACACGCTGCCGGAGGGGATGGGGTTGGTGGCGGGGAGCCTAGCGCAGGAGTATCGAATTTCGCCATCAGAACGAACCATAAGTTGGCAGGGAACATTGGGTCCAGGCGAGGAGAAACTGATCCATTATGAGGCCATAACAGCAAAGAATACGCCGGCGGGTGCACGCTTGGATAATCGGATGACAATCCGCAATATGGACACGAACAGCTCTTTCCGCAAAGAAGTGCCACTGTGGATCGACAGTCCCGATCTGAGCGAGTCTACTTTGACTTCTGTGGTGGCGATGGATCTGCCACAGCGAACGGTGACCTATACGCTGGCCCTGCGCAATATTGGCTTGCTGGGGGCGGAGGTGGTGACCGCCGTTTTGAAGCTGCCCGACTCACTCCATTTGCTGACCAACACGCTGCGCACGAGCGGAGGGGAAGTTAGTTTGGTGGATGAAGATGTTTTGTGGCGGGGTGAGATTAGTGGGGGGACGGCCGTTACGACCACGGTTGTCTTGACCCAGGCTCTCCTGACGGAGGCGTGGCTGCCTGCAGCGGCAATCATCGAAGACGGCCTGCGCGATCCGCTCATCTTCCCCGATCTGCGCTACGCTCCGCCTGTACGCAGTTTCTTCCCTTTCGCCACAGGTTCCTGATCGTTTTTTTCCCGGAAACTTCGAGTTTTTCGAGAAAATAGATTACGCACGCATTAGTTGGCTCAAACACGGGCCTTGGCCGTTTCCAGCGAAGCTTGCTTTTGTTCATCGGAATCGGAAGCGCGTTCCATCAGATTATAGATCAGCCCCGGCTCATCCAGCATCGCCACCAGAATAAGCATATTGAAAAATGAATTTGTTGGTCGCGAAGCGGTTGGTCTTCCGCCTTTGGTGATGCTTTTGGAAGTCTCAGCACAGGCTTGGCGAGTGGTTATTGGGGAGGGTTTGTCTAGTAAGGAGGTCTTCTTTAGAGATCAGAAAAAATAAGGTATGATTATAGACTAAGTGAACTTGGTGGGACGGGCCAGATGCTTGTCAGGACGCAAGGTATATATCATCAGTTCAATATGGATAGGAGAACTCCAAATGAAAACTTTTAAGAAGATTGTGGCCTGGATCGTGGTCGTAATCGCCATCATCGGCCTATTGGTGGCGGTTGCGGGGCTGGTTGGCAGTTGGGTGGTCAACAGCCAGGTGACGGCCGTGACGCTCAATTTGCTAACCGCGGGTCAAGAAGCGGTGACGGCCGTATCGACCAGCGTGAATCGGGTTGATGACCGGCTGGATGTGACGCAAGAGCGGATCGACTCGATAGACAGCCGGGTTATGACCGCAGGAAATGAGCTCACGGAAACGAGCCTGGTGGTGGAACTTGTCGACCGCTTGATTGGCGATGAGCTGCGACCAATCATTGAGTCGATTGCGGATACGGCGAATACGATCCGCGATACAGCGGCGGCCATTGATAACGTGATCCAGGCGGTTGACGATATTCCATTGGTTTCCCTGGATAAGATTGCTCCGGGAGAAAATGTCTTCACGACAATTGCCGACGATATCACGGCCATCGAGACGGCTATCGACGAGACTCAGGCTGAGGTTCAGGCAAAACGTGAAGGGAAAATTGAAGAGGTCGTGGATACGGTTACGGGAAAGACGAATGAGTGGCGAACCAGCGTAGGCAATGTTCAAGGACTGCTGGCGGAGGTCGACGGAAGGCTGGAGACGACTCACGGTAACTTAGATCAGTTGAAGATCACGCTGCCCAGAACCTTCCTGATGATCACCCTGGTGGTCAACCTGTTGTTTATTGTTTTGAGTATCGCCTTTTTGAGTTTGATGTTCCATGCGATTTCTTATATTAAGAATCCGCAGCAGACATTGAAAGAGGTTTTGGCCTGAACATGAGGAATGGACTCCCGCTCCACGCCTTCGCGGGAGCAGGCTCCGCGCAGGAATAACATTTCTAGGTAGGGGCGGTTCGCGAACCGCCCCTACGTGTTGGTGGCGGCGTCTATGATGCGGGCGTTGGTGATTTCTTGTAAGTTGGGGACAGCCAATTTGATTTGCAGGCCGCGCTGCCCGGCGCTGATAATGATTTGATCGTAAGCCGAGGCTGTCTGGTCAAGATAGATGGCAAAGCCACGGTTGAGCAGGGCCAAGGCGGATATGCCTCCTACCTGCAGGCCGGTAAGCTGCTCGGCTTCGCGGTGGGACGCCATCTTAAGCTTTTTCTCGCCGGCCGCCTTAGCCAATTTTTTGAGATCTAGTTGGCGGTCGGAGGGAAGCATGATCAAGATCGGTTTAGCGGGGCGCTGCCGGGGCACAACCAGTGTCTTGAAGACCTGCCCGGCAGGCCAACCCACAGCGGCGGCTACTTCCTGGGCGTCACGCAGGTTGGTGGGGTAGCTGTAGGATTCATACGGTATTTTCTTGCCATCCAGCAGTTTCATGGCGTTGGTTTTATTCTTGGTCATGATTAGCCTCCGCGTCTATGCCAGACATAGGCCCCTCCAGCCAAGGCCAGGATCAAGGCCGCTCCCCAGAACCACCATGTTGTCGGTCCGTTATCTGCGGCTGAAGTCTGCGGCTGCGCAGTCGCTGTGGGCAAGGCCGTTGCTGCCGGTTCTGGCGTGTCGCTAGCTGTTGTCGCGGCCGTCGACGTCGCGGTAGGCGTGGTCGATGGGGTAAAGGTCGGCGTCGGAGTATCCGTTGGCGTGGGGGTGTCAGTTGCTGTGGCTGTCGGTGACGGCGATTCTGTTGAGGTGGGCCAGGGCGTTATTGTCAGCGGCACTTCCGGTGTGGGTGTCAATGTGGCATACCCCAGTCGTGATGAGAATCTGGGCTGCCCGCCATCCAGGGTCACCCCTTCCTCGACCAGGAAGATGGGCGGCCCGCCAATATCACAGGTCTCCTGGCAGCGTGCGCCATCAAGTTCGATCCTGTACCGGCCCTCTTCTAAGGACACCGGCTTCTCATTGCCCAGATGGTCAACAAGGACGGCCGACTGCGCCAAGGCCGGCACAGCCAGCGTAACCTGCCTATCCCTGCGTGACCAAATAACACGGGTAACTTTGTCTGGCCAGGAAAAGGTCACAATATAGGCGTCAGCGAGTTCTTGCGTCACAGCCGGCTCGCTAAAATCGCTCAGCTGCGCGATTGTCGTGCGATAAGCAATAAAAGCGGGGCGCTGGGAATAGTCGGGGCGCAAAATTCCAAATGATTCGCCACCTTCTGGCAGCAGAATATCGATCAATTTGTAGACGGCGATGCTGTCAGCACCGGCGCCGAAGCCGAGGGCGTAGGCCTGGACGATGTACCAGGCTTGCTGATCGAGATCAACCTGGAACAACGGCCGTTCCACGGGCCACCAGGGATCGAGATTGGGGGCAGCGTTGGTTTCATTGACCCAGATCGGTTTGTCCAAGCCATATTCATTTTGCAGATCGTCGACCAGCTGCACGAGTTCGCCTACGGTTTCTACGCGGAAATAGATATGCAGGGAGAGGGCGTCAAAATAGTAATCATGGTCAGCGGCATCAGGATCGGCGGTCACGACCTCGAAGAAATCACGCAAATAATCGGGATCGTGCCAAAAAGAGTAGCCGGCGAGGTGGATCTGAGCCTGGGGGTCGTGCTCTTTGGCCACAAGGTAGGCGACCTGCAGCATACGCACGTAATCTTCAACAGTGCCGGAAAACTCGTGCCCGTAAACCCCTTTTTCGATTTCGGGCTCATTCCAAATGATCCAATGATGGACGCCACGAGGACCATAGTAGGTGACGATGCGGCGTACATAGTTGGCCCAGAGATTGTCGGGATTATCGACGGGCAGATACAGGCCGCGAGGAACACCGCCAAAGGGATCGCCATCTGTGGCCCAGGCGGGCGTGTTTTTGAGCAGACCGACGACAGTCCGCCCCTGGTCGTTGGCCTCGACCAGCCACTCTTCGAGGACATGGAGCGTGTTCCAGTCGTCAGGCTCTTTGGGTTGGATCTCATTCCAATAGAAGAGGATGCGCTCCCAGCCGACGCCAAGTTCAGCAGCCTCTTGGGGCGCCCAGAAGGACTCAATGGCTCCAAAGCGAGGATCGGGCCTGGCTCGTGGGGAATCACCGGCTTGGGCAAGCTGGGGCGCGGCGATGAGCAGGATCATGATAAGCAAGAGCGTGATCCAGACCCAATGTGACTTAAGCGCTTTCTTTATCGAGGGCATGCCGGAAATTGATTATACATGGTGATCTACAGCCATTGGAAGTGGGACGCTGATGAGAGCAAACGAAAGCTTATAAGTAATCTCCGTGATAAAGAAGAAGCGATTACACAGAGATTCACGGAGGGGAAGACACGGAGCTGCACAAAGGAGTTCCGAGTTTTCAGTTTTCGATATTTGTGCTCGTGGAGACAGCATGCCGCATCCCATTGAATGATAGCGTTGTTCATTGCAAACGAGCGGGATTATAATACCAATGTCTCACAAGCGGTAATGCATATGCAGCTACGACCAGCCCAAGAAGCGATCCTACAATATCAGAACAGCCGTATGGCTGTAAGTGCGGTGCCCGGCAGTGGGAAAACATTCACGCTGGCTCTGCTGGCAGCGCAGCTAATCGCGGGCGGCTACGCAGGGGAGAATCGGGGCTTCAATCCACGAGAAAACCAACAGGTGATGATCGTCACCTACTTAAATGCCAGCGTAGACACTTTCAAATCGCGCGTGCGCAAGCAGTTGGAAGCGATGGCTCTGCCCCCGGACCACGGCTACGAAGTGCGCACGCTGCACAGCCTGGCCTTGGAAATTGTACGCCTCTCGGAGAGCGGGCTGGGACCGGACAGCAATGAACCGGCTGTCGTCGATGACACGCAGAGAAGTCTGTTCCTATCGGTCGCAGTTGATGGTTGGATTAAGGCGCATCCGGAGCTGTGGCATGCTTTTTTGGGTGATAACAGCCCGCAAGCACGAGCACGATGGCGCGGTATCAGCGAACGGACAGCGGTCTCTTTCATTCGTGCAGCGAAAAATGAACGTTATCATTCCTATGAGATCCAGGGACGGATTGCAGAACTAGAAGCGGAAGCAGCGCAAGGGGAACAGCCAGAACTGCCAGTGTCGAGTTCCCCCTTGTTACAAATGATGGCCGGCATTTACGGCCGTTACGAATCGATTCTGCTGCGGCAGGGGGCGATGGACTTCGACGACCTAATCTGGCTGGCCACAGATCTATTGAAAGCGCGGCCTGACCTGGCGCATGAACTGCGCCGTCGCTGGCCTTATGTGCTCGAAGATGAGGCCCAGGACAGCGTTCCCCTACAAGAGATTTTGCTGGCGCGGTTGACCGGCGCGGGCGGCAATTGGGTGCGCGTGGGAGACCCAAATCAGGCCATCACAAGCACCTTTACGGCGGCACACCCACGCTTTTTTAATCGATTCCTAGATCGTGATGATGTGCTGGATAGACCCCTGCCCAACAGCGGTCGCAGCGCGCCCATGATCATCGGCGCAGCCAATGCCGTTCTTGATTGGGTCATCGACGAGCATCCTGTATCCGAAGTGCGCCAATATACTTTCCGGCGCCAGCATATCCTGCCTACCCCACCAGGCGATGGGCAGCCAAATCCCCCGGATAGCGAAGCGAAGATTAGGATCAAGGTCTACAAACATCGCGAACACGAGGAACTGCCGGCGATCACTCAATTGGCGATGGAACATGTACAGCGTTACCCGGAACAAACGACGGCGATCCTCGTTCCCACGCACAATCTGGGGCACAAGATCAGCGAGATTTTGGATGAAGCGGAAGCGAGCTATGACAGCCTGCTGCGTGGAGGAACGCGCGAACGCGAAGTAGCGGCGGCCATGCACGCGATCCTGGCTATCCTTGCCAATCCGCTGGATACGAAGGCCTTGTCAGCCGCGTATGCAGGTCTATACGAATTGAACCATCCCGAAATCACGGCAAGAGAAGAAGAATTAGCCCGGATACAAACAATTCTAACCAGCGTACACCGGCCAGAAACTCTGCTCTTTCCCAGGACGTTGGAAGAGGTGGCGCTGGCCCTGCCACAGGGCATAGCTACTGAGCAGGAAAAACGGCATATTGAACGCTTTGCCGCTTTCCTACAGGAACTGTTCGCCCTACGGCTGCTGCCAGTCGACGATCTAGCCCTGGCCCTGGGGGATGAGCTTTTCGCCCACAGTGACGCCCATGAGGCGGACCTGGCGATCGCCTACCAGATCGCCAATATGCTGCGTTATTGGCGGGAAATGCAGCCAGATTGGCGTTTACCGGAACTGGCAGCAGAACTGGCCAGTGTAGCTTCAGGCCAGAGAAGAATGTTGGTGGCCAAGCCCAGCGACTACGGATTCGAACCTAGACCTGGACGGATTACGCTGGCAACACAGCATGGAGCCAAAGGGCTGGAGTGGGATGCCGTCTTTTTACTGGGGATTGATGGTTTCTGGATTCCGGGCACATTGGATGCACCGTTCCTGGGTGAGCATGAGTTTCTTGGCGGCGATCCGGTGGCGGAGGTCAACGCGCAGCTGCGCTATTTGATGCAGGGAGATGCAGGCTTGTATAAAGGGCGAACAGCGACGGAATCGATCCATATTGATGTGATCAGCGAACGGCTGCGCCTACTCTACGTGGGCATCACGCGGGCACGGCGGCGCTTATATGTAAGCCGCAGCCGGTCAACACGGCAGTATAATAAAGAACGAGCATCAAGCCCCGCCTCTGTTTTAGGGGTCTTGTACCAATACCTAAAACAACAAGGATAAATTTGTCTATGGCCGTTATTATTCCGTTTCTTTTTGTCCTAGGCCTGGCTATCGTAGCCAACCTGGTAACCAAGGATGAAAGCAAATCCACGACCAAGCTGTTCGACTTGATCTTGGCCGCTCTCAATCTACCTCTGCTGCTCTTGGGGGCGCTGCTGATATTAATTCCACCAGAAATCACAGAGATCCTGGCGGCGAACGATATGCCAGCGCTGGACATAAGGGCAGCAGGATGGGTTTTGATGGGGATGGCATTTTATGCGATTTTGGTCTGCATTCGGCCGGTGCGGCGCGCACTGGCACGCATCCTGCCTATAGATCCAGAATCGGCGGTCCATACGCTTGCGCTGGTCCTTTCCGGGTATCTGGTGGCAAATACCCTGCTGGCCCTGACACAAGATGTTTTGCTAGAACTGCTGTCGTCGGAGGTGATGATCACGGTTCTGGATGTGCTCTTACAGCAGATCGCCTTTGTAGTTGTAGCCTTTTTCGGAGCGGGTTATTTGACCCGGCGCAGCTTACAGGAAGTTGCTTTGCGGCTGGGCCTGGAACGGCCGACAATGAACCAAATGCTGCTGGGCACGGCGACGATTGGGGTACTAATCGTGCTGCAGTGGGTTATCGGCGCGGCCTGGATGCTGATCGATCCGCAGCAGGCAGAATTTCTGGGAGAGGTCAACGAATCACTGTTGTCCGGGTTTGATAGCGCCGGCGAATGGTTGATCTTAGCCGTAGCTTCAGGTGTCGGGGAAGAGATCCTCTTTCGCGGCGCTATGCAGCCGGTTTTTGGCGTTTTCTTCACCTCGTTGCTGTTTGCCATCGTGCATATTCAGTATGGCCTGACGCCAATCACGCTGGCGGTTTTCCTCTTAGGAATTATCTTGGGAATCTTACGCAAACGGACGAATACGACTGTGACGATCTTCGTTCATTTTGGCTATAATTTCATCCTGGGCCTCTTCGCTTTGCTGGCTGTTTACCTGCAGGAATTGGTGGGTTAGTATGTTTGCCCGGCATTGTGCACGATGCTATAATGCGCGCTCTGTCGGGGCATGGCGCAGCCTGGTAGCGCGCTTCAATGGGGTTGAAGAGGTCGTGGGTTCAAATCCCGCTGCCCCGACCAAGATAGAGAAAGAAACGCCGTGTATTGTTATGCGGCGTTTTTTATTTTAAGGGAGAGTTATGAACAGTCCCCGCACCTCACGTACGCGAAGAAATGTAATCATCGTCCTAGTTATTTTGGGCTTGCTGCTGATCTTTTTGGCGATTGAGGCGGATGTCCTGCGTCTGGACCTGACGCCCGGCTTTGGCATGGTGCAGATGGTGGCCTTTTTATCAGGGCTGACTTGCCTGACGTTAGCGGCATACCTATACGTGCACAGCTTACGTCCTAAGGATGCGCCGCGTTCCTTGCAGGCAGATATCGGTACGCGGCTGGGCCTGACCGGCCTGGTGTTTACTTATGTGACAGGCTTCTCGGATTTGATCGGCATCGGCACGCACATCGACCCCAATTTTGAACGGCCGTTCGTAGGACCTTTGCAGCTTGGGGGGCTGGTGCTGGGGCTGTTGATGATCATTGTCGGGTTAATTCTGTACTATACCAGTCGGGGGCCACGAGAGAGTTCGTCGTTAAAGTTTTTGTTAGACGGCCGTAAGGGAAATGAAAATCAGGAATGATTCACCCGGCCGGGAGGAGTGGATTCCCGCTCCACACCCGTCGCGGGAACAGGCTCCTTACCAGAATGATCGTTGGTTTGTTAGGAGCTTAAATTAGTAAGCTGGAAAGATTGGTTGAGGACGTTAAAGACGGCCGTTTCGTTCCCAAGCGGGGTTTGGAAGGTGACGCCATATTGCAGCGTTTGACCCGGGGGGATAGTCCAAGGGAAGGCAGGGTTGGTGGAAAGCATCAGGTAGGAGGAGCCGTCGGGGGTGCGCAGCCAGATGTCCTCCTGCGTTGCAATGATCGGCTGGTCTCCATTGTTCACAATTTGCCCCACAAGATTCATACTGGCTAAATCGGCGGATACTTCCACGCTTTGCAAGGTGATGGTGGTGTTCTGCACGGCACTGCTGCCGCCAAAGGGAATGTTAACCTGCACCTGTTCGCCCGTATCAGTACGGCGTACGGTCAAGATCACAGATGTGCTGACGAGCCCTTCAGGGACTTGATAGCCCACGGATATGGGCAGAGAGTCACCGGCATTCAAGAAACCACCGGTGAGGGGCGCATATTCGCCGAGACGGCTGGCAACGGGGTTTAGGGCATACTGGTTGCCGATCTCGTCGACCAGGGTTAGCTTTAATTTAGTGATATCCACGGCAGTCAAGCCGGCGTTGTAAACTTGGAAATCGACGATAAAGAAGGCGAAGCCCGGGGGACTGTTGGGATCATTGGGCAGGTAAGAGACGCCAGTAACGGTGACCTGGATGTCGGAAAGCTGGGCGGTCTCGCCAACACCGACAGTAGAACTCGTGCTGTTTCCTACACCCTGCGCCGAATTAGTTTCCAGGAAACGGCCGTTGGCTATCAGGCGCTGATCTTCCCCCTCCTCCATCAAGGCTAAGGTTAGACCAGGCATTAATTGGGAAAAGCTGCCCGAATCGTTGACAGCGACCAGACTACTGCTTTCAAACTCAAATAGCAGCTCGGAGCCGCTTTGGGTGGTGATGATCATCTGCTCGCCAGGCACCAAGGACTCCAGCATAGTTTTGTTTTCGCCGGTCGGATTGAGGCCCATGACGTAGTTGATGATACTGCCATGCACCCAGCCGACGGTGTCTTCGCCGCTAAGGGGTGGAGTCCAGCTGCCGTCGGGATTGATCGTTACGGGCTGCACAACAAGATTGCGCCCACTAATACTTAGTGAGACGGGCGCGTCAAGGGTAACAGAGACTGTGGAGGTATCGCTTATACCAAAGACCAGTGCTTCACCACCTGTAAAGCTGCCACTGTTCACTGATCCGCCGGATTCTGGGAAAGGGGTAGGTTCGGCGATCGCAGCTTCAGCATCGCCCCCTTCATCCTGAGAACGAAATAGGGCGTAACCAAGGCCACAAACGGAGAGCAGGCTAACCACAACCAGCCCGGCAAGGATGATAATTGGCAGCCGGCCAGAAAGAAAGCCGGAGGAAGTGGTGGTAGGTGAATCTTCAGACATAGATCAGA
Source organism: uncultured Chloroflexia bacterium (assembly GCA_963807975.1). Classification (GTDB taxonomy): domain Bacteria; phylum Chloroflexota; class Anaerolineae; order Promineifilales; family Promineifilaceae; genus JAACFF01. The sequence goes on from CAWEDV010000001.1 coordinate 2,117,657, forward strand.
CTATGGAATTCCTGATGGTAACGGCCGTGGTTCAACGCGCAGCAAGATATTGGCGCTTGCCCCAGTGACAACCTGGCTGTAACTCAAGAAAGGCACATCCACACGCACAGCCCCAGTGGAGGCAATGGCGTCAAAGCGCACCACGCCCGCCTCATTGCTGTAGCCAAAAGCCAACAATTCACCGGTGGCATTGTCATAGAGTTCGACGGCGACATCCATAATCCCTTCAGTCAGTTCCGGTGTGAAATTAAAGTTACTATCATAATAGACGGTAATCTGGACTGTCGTCGTCTGCTGGACAGCAGCAATGGGCGTGGCCGTAGGTAAGGGCTGGAAACCGATTACCGGAGGTGGTCGCCGTGTTGGGGCCAGGTTGGCGAAATCGATAGCAGTCGGCGTCGGGGGGAAGGTCGGATAGGCAAATGGCGTGGCTGTGGGAACAACTACGGGCCCTCCGCCACTGCCGGTTGGCGGCTGCCAGACAACTGTCGCCGTCGGCGGCGGCGTAGGTGTAGCCGCAACCCCATTGCAAATCAAGTCATATGTAAACTGGGGCGACTCATCGTAAGGAGGTGGATTAACAGGGCCAACCAGGATATTGAGATTGCCCTGGTAGGTTGAGAACCAGGAGAGCAGGCTGCTGGGATCGCCAAGGGCACGGTCATCATTGCCCAACTGGGGGTTGAAGTCGTTGCCATTGTTATCGAGGAAAATAATGTTGGTATCGTTGGGTGGCGAAAGGTTGGTGGTTTCGCAAGTATAGAGAATGCCTGGTTTGACCGGCAGGCGGTAAAAGTCGCTGTCGTTTCCTGTACCTGCTGGCGGAATAAAGTTCATATTGGGCTTGATGGCGCCATCGCCGATGAGACAGGCGGCGCCGATTTCATTGTTCGGTTCACAATCATCTAACTGTCCCACCCGCGTGGAAGTGGGCGATGGGGTTGGCGGCAAAATTTCGTTGACGCCGAAGGAGTACTTTTTGTTGGTGGGATCACTGGGTTCTTTGTTGGTGATTTTTGCGAAATAGTTACCGGTCTTTTTGACAGTCACCTCAACTTGGGAACGGGTATTGGTGACATCAACGTCATCGTTTTCCGCTATTTTGTTGCCATCAGGATCGTAAACCTTAAGAAATGTGTCCAGACCGGCGGTCACATCGGTGGTATATACCTGATAAGTAGAATCTTTCTTGCCGTAAAATTGGAAGTAATCCACATCGCCAACAGGCCAGAGCGTAATATCGGTCAGCTTTTCGGCATTTGCTGAAGTCGTATAAGCTTCGTCAATAAAATTGTTAGGCTCGTATTGATCGAGGAAAACGTCACCACCGGGTGTTGGGGTAGGCGTGCTGGTTGCCGGCGCTTCATCATTATCTACAATAGTTATGGTGATAGAACCAGGAGAAACAACCACGGCATTGACAGGATTGGTAAGGAAAACGCTAAATGTTCGATTGGGCTGGTTGATGTTGTTACCCAATATAGTTATGCTGAAGGTTTGCTTTTCGGTCGAGCCAACAGGGAAGGTCAGCGTGTCGACCGCGGGTACATAATCAACCGTGGCCTCACCACTGCCATCGACCGTGGAATAGGTAACCTTAGCTTCCTCATCTGCTGCCGGCGCCTGATTGATGATAACATCAATTTCAAGGTCGACAGTGTCACCCTGGTCAGGTTCAATGACGCTGGTCGAGGTTGTGGTAAAGGAGACTTCCGGAAGCTGTGACGGCGCAGCCTGGACGACATCCACCGCCCTTGTCCCTGAACTGGAACCTGAGAATAGAAGGATAGCTAAGCAGACCAGGACCAGGGCCAGGGGCAACAGAAACGGTCGTTTGCAGAGAGACTCTCTAATCATCAACAACCTTCGCCCGGCAGGCAGCAGCGGCAACGGGCTTAAGAATTGGCTAGATTATAAGTTCTGGTTAATTACAGGGCAAATTGGGAACGCCAGTCGCTAATAAACAAGGGCTGCCAGAAGCAGCGAATCGGATGGAACAAAGAAAAACCATGCTGTTCTTTGTCGAAAAACAGCACGGCTTATTGATTCTACGCTTCAAGCATACCCGGGGGGAGTGCTTAGGCTAACAGTTATTCGTTCTCATCCTCAATGTCAGCTTCTTTATACATTGGATTCTCGAGGACTTCGTCAACGAGACCGTATTCCATGGCTTGTTTGGCGTTCATGTAGATATCGCGATCGGTATCTCTGGCGATCTTCTCTTCAGATTGGCCGGTATGAAAGCTGAGAATTTTGTTTAGATCAGTGCGCAGGCGCAAGATCTCCTCGGCCTGAATGGCGATATCCGTTGCCTGGCCCTGAGCACCACCGAGGGGCTGGTGCATATGGATGGTGGCATTGGGCAGCGCATAACGCATACCCTTGGTGCCGGCGGTCAAAAGAATCGTGCCAAAGCTGGCCGTGAAACCGACAGCGTAGGTAGCCACAGGACAGCGAACCTGCTGCATCGTATCGTAGATGGCCATTCCGGAATAGACCATGCCGCCCGGGGAATTGATGTACATGGTAATGGGCCGTGAGGGATCATCGTTGTCCAGAAAGAGCAGTTGGGCCACGGTCAGGTTGGCGATCTGATCGGAGATAGGTGTGCCCAAGATGATGATCCGATTACGCAGCAGAAGCGAGTAAATATCAAACGCGCGTTCGCCACGGCCGGTCGATTCGATGACCATGGGAACCAAAGATGTAGGAATGTTCATTATAGAGATTCTCCTATTCTGGATAAGCCAGAATCTAATAGATCTATTGCATCATAACGAGGGTGCATTAGATTTACGTTATTCTTCTTCACTTGCGTCACTCTGATCCTCATCTTCTTCCAGGGCATCGAGATCAGGAGCATTTCCGCTGAGGATAGCCTGGATGCGTTCGTACACTTTGTTGCTCAGCACTTCGCTGCTGATCATCTCAAAACCAGAACCCTGCAGGTAGAAATTTTTCATGTTCTGCTGTAGTTCTTCGTTGTCGATATCGGCCGTGCGTTCGTCAACCAATGCTTCGACATCGGAAAATTCTACAGTCAGTTTTTCGGCAAGCATAAGCTGGCGGAGGATCAATCTGCGGGTTAGGCGCTCAGCGGCATTGTCGGCAAAATCATCGCGAAGCGCGTCCTCTGTGGAACCCTGTATGGTAAGATAATCTTCAAATTCCCACCCAGAACGGGTAACCTGATTCTTGAAGGATTCGACCATTTCATCAATTTCCATCTCGACGGCGGCAGGCGGGTAAATAACCTCCGCATCTTCCAGGAGTTCGTCAATGGTGGATTCGATGAGATCTTCCTTGGCTTGGTTTTCGGCCTGCTGCTGGAGCTGCTTTTTGAGGGCGTCACGCATTTCGTCCAAGGTCTCGTAACTGCCATCCAATTTGGCCAACTCGTCATCCATGGGAGGCAGTTCACGACTCTGGACCTCGATGACGTTCAACTCAAAATTGGCTTCGCGCCCGGAGAGATCTTCTTCTTCAAAATCTTCGGGGAAATTAATGGTGAAGTGGGCATCATCACCAACGTTGCAGCCGATTAATGCGGCTACAAAGCCAGTTCCGGGGAAGAGTTTCTTATCATCCATGACCAGTTCGAGATTTTCTTGATCGAATAGCAGTTCTGGTTGGGGATCGACCGGATCATCGCCTTCTTCTGTTTCCTCATCTTCTGCTTCAACCGCTACTAGTTCCCCTTTACCGCTGACGGTGACCAGGTCGCTTTCCTGGATGGGGCGATCGACTGGTTCGGTTGTTTGATGCTGGATTTGGACCTGTTCCAGGGCCTCTTGTAAGGCTTCATCGGTGACAACTACGGGTTCAACTTCGTGGCGCATTTCGCGATAATCTTCGCCAAGGGTCACGACCGGTTCCAGAGGTACGGTGAATTCGAAGACCAGGGGTTCAACTTCCATATTGTCCAAGGTCGGCTGGCCATAAGGTTGGACCTCTGCTTCTTGGACCGCGTCGGCAAATACTGTTTGCACGATATCATCAACAGCATCGGCGCGCACGGCATTGCGGCCCACGCGCTGGATAATGACGCGGTAAGGGACCTTGCCGCTGCGGAATCCGGGAAAACGGATCTCACGACCTAATTCACGGGCCTTTTTGCGCATCGCTTTTTCAACTTGATCTTCGCTAACTTCAACTTTAAGCTGCAGTTCGCGTACATCATTTTCTTCCTTATGAATAGTTAGTGTCACAAGTTACCTCTCTTTCAAGACCCTCAGCTAATTGGGGAGGGTCATACTAGTTCTTGATACATCCACAAACAGCGGGAACAGCACGCACTGTGCCCCCTGGATCGGATGAAAAAAGCGTTGCCTTGGCAACGCCTCATTCTGTAAAATGGGGATGGAGGGACTCGAACCCACACGCCTTGCGGCACATGATTCTAAGTCATGCGCGTCTGCCAGTTCCGCCACATCCCCGACAATCTATTGATTATATCATTGGCCCATGCTTTGCCAAAAAAAAGATGGTCTACGCTTAGAAGCCGTGTTACAGTTAATCTGTAACATGAAGTCCGCAAATAGGGGACAAAACATATTGAAAGCTTTTTAATGGTGTTTGTTGGCAACGAGCAGCTTGCGGGAGACTAAAATGGGTACATTACTGGTAAAAAATGCAGCGGTCCTGGTCACGATGGACGCCGAGAGGCGTGAGCTCGTGAATGGGGGATTGTTCATTCGTGACAATGTAATTGAGCAGGTGGGAACGACGGATGATTTGCCTCAAACGGCCGATGAACTATTGGATTTGAATGGTCATATCATCTTGCCGGGCCTGATCAATACTCACCACCATCTTTACCAAACATTGACCAGGGTCATCGCGCAGGATGCGGATCTTTTTACATGGTTGAAGACCTTGTACCCAATTTGGGCCAATCTGACCGATGAAGCAATTTATGTGAGCACATTGACCGGTCTGGCAGAATTGGCACTGTCGGGCTGTACGACGAGCAGCGATCATCTCTATGTTTTTCCCAACGACTGCACCTTAGACAGCCAGATTCGGGCCGCGCAGGAGATTGGGGTACGCTTCCATGCCGCGCGGGGATCGATGTCCTTAGGAGAAAGCAATGGAGGTTTGCCCCCGGATCGCTGTACGGAGGATGAGGCGTTTATCTTGCAGGATAGCCGGCGCCTGATCGAACAGTATCATGACGACGATCCACAGGCGATGATCCGCGTTGTATTGGCCCCCTGCTCTCCCTTTTCGGTCACTCCGGATTTAATGCGTGAATCGGCCGACCTGGCACGAGCCTACAAGACGCGGCTGCACACCCATCTCGCGGAAACGGTGGAAGAAGAAACCTTCTGCCTGGAAACCTTTGGCAAACGACCTGTGGAATATGTGCAATCATTGGGATGGACGGGAGATGATGTATGGCATGCTCACTGCGTGCATATGAGCCATAGTGAGATTGTACTATTTGGCCAGACGGGAACTGGGGTCGCCCATTGTCCTATGAGCAATATGCGGCTGGCGAGCGGTATCGCACCACTCTTGGATTGGCGCCGTCACAATGTCCCCGTGGGATTGGGGGTAGACGGTTCAGCCAGTAATGATGGCAGCCACCTATTAAACGAGGCGCGGATGGCAATGCTGCTGCAGCGCGTGGCGCCGGATCGTTATCTGAGTGAGGCACCGGGTGGACGCGGCGGTTTTGCCGGGGATGCCGGTTCGATGTCAGCCCGACAGGCATTGGAAATGGCAACGCTGGGTGGGGCCAAGGTGCTGGGCCGGGATGATGTGGGCTCATTGGCGCCAGGCATGAGCGCTGATTTCATCGCCATTAATCTGAACCAGTTAGAGTACACAGGCGCTTTACATGATCCCGTGGCAGCAGTGGTTTTCTGCCAGCCGCCTACGGTTGATTGGTCGGTGATTAACGGCCGTGTTGTGGTGGAAAAGGGGCATCTGACCACATTGGATCTGCAGCCCCATATCGAGCGGCACAACAGCATCTCCACAGCGATGATCCGCGGAGAGATGAATTGAGTTTCCAATTAGGGAAACCCTTGACAAGCTGAGTAAATCTATGGTCATAGGTGCAACCGGCATCGTCGTCGATCATTACGGCGATGTTCTGTTGATAAAACGAGATGATACGCGAACGCTCGCTCCACCTGGCGGCGCAGCAAATATCGGCGAACTACCCGCGGATACGGTGGCGCGAGAAGTGCGGGAAGAAACGGGGCTAATAGTCATGGCGGTGCGCCTCGTCGGGATTTATTATCTGCCCACTAGACCTTATGATTATTTGGCGCTGGTTTTTCGCTGCATCATGCGCGGCGGGGAAATTGAGACTTCGGAAGAGTCTCCACGAGTAGGCTTTTTTAAAACGAATCCAATGCCTAAACCGATGTTGGATGTTCATGAGCAGAGAATCCGGCGCAGCATCGCCCATAGAGGCGGGCCGCCCCATTGGCAATCAAACCAGCTTTCGGCACGTCTGCGTCTTGGCAATCTGCTGATGAACCGCGTGATTTATCCCTGGCTGCACTTGCGCAGGAAGCGGGCCGGACTGGCTCCTTACAAACCGCCTCCATCCTGGTTAGTGAAGAGTACAATCATCTTGCGCAATGACGCTGGAGAAGTGTTATGGCTGAGAGATCGGAAGAGCGGCTTGTGGCGTCTGCCAGGGGTAGATGCGGCAGCAAAAGAGCCACCCTGGGAAACGGCCGAACGTGCATTAAAAGGCACAGCCCTTGGCAAAAGCAGCTTCAACACGCTGAGCGGCGTGTATCCGGCCTCTAATTTGCCGCAAATGACTTTCGCCTTTAGCGGCAGATACGTGGAAGGTTCAGCGAACTATCCCGCGGCCGAAATAGCCTTCTTTACCTCGGGACAAGAACCCGCGCAGGTTATGCCCCAGCATGCAGCAATTGCTGCAGATGCAGCCGGAAACCAGGAAGAAGTGGTGTATCGCCTTTTGGATGCGGAAACGCCAGGAACGGTGATCGACGAGATTGAGAACAGCCCGCAGCCTAATGGCAACGAGAATATGCCGGTATGACAGATGAACAAAAAAAGGGGCAAGGGAGTGAAAGAGTGAGCAGGCGCCAGTTCTTGGCCCTTGGGGTCATGGCCGCAGCAGGCGGCATCACGGCAGCGGGAGGTTATATTTATGCCAACAATGAGGCTGACAAACCGGTAATCGAGAAGGTGCCCATCCCAATAAAAGGCCTCGCACCTGGATTGGAAGGTTTCACCATTGCCGTTTTGGCAGATTTTCACCTTTATCCTTTCACCCAAATTGAACTCATTCAAAAAGCTGTGGCGCTGGCTAACGGGTTAGAGCCCGATGTGACCGTACTTCTGGGTGACTATGTATGGCATGAGTTGCAAGCAATCTTTGACCTGGCGCCGGTACTATCAAGCTTAAATGCACGGCATGGTGTTTTTGCAGCAGCGGGTAACCATGACTATTGGACAAATATCGACGTGATCAGCGCGGCGATGAAAACTGTGGGACTGCCTCTCTTTGTCAATCAAGGCGTGCCAATCAGGCACGGGAACAGCGAACTATACTTGGCGATTTTGGATGACGGCTGGAGCGGTAAACCGGATCTGCAGGCAACGATGCAAAACATGGGACCGGGAGCAACCACAGTCCTCATCTCACATGAACCCGATCTGGCCGATAAGTATTCTTTGGATGAGCGGATTGCCTTGCAATTGTCGGGCCATAGCCATGGTGGACAAGTCCGCCTGCCGATCGTAGGCGCGCTGATCTTGCCTTACCTGGCCTGGAAATATGATATGGGGATATATCGGATTAATGACATGTGGCTGTACACAAATCGTGGGCTTGGAGTAACCAGCGAACCTGTGCGCTTCAACTGCGCCCCAGAAGTCACAGAAATCACGCTATTTCGTGCTTAATAAAATGCGTGTATGAGCAGAGTTTTAAGGGCTGTTAAGATAGGGAGCAATTTTTGACAGGGACATGGGGATGGCTATAATTACTTTTCGTTAAGATTACAAATCACTGTGTTCTGCCCCCTAATTGTCAGAACAATCGATAAATCAAACAACGCAGCATGTGATAATGAAATCCCTGCGTAGGAGTACTCTGTATGGAAGAGATGAGCAATGCAAACATGGAGGAGCCCGAAATAGCTCCCGCGCCGACCAATATTGAAGAGCTGAAACCCAAAATGCAGCTCACCGGAACGGTCACCCGTCTGGAACTTTATGGAGCCTTCATTGATGTCGGCGTCGGCGTAAATGCGCTCGTCCATATTTCCCGACTTACTGCAGGGCACGTCAATCGGGTATCCGATGTCCTAAAGGTCGGTGATGAAGTCGGTGTCTGGATCGAAAAAGTCGACCCGGAAAAAAAACAGATTATGGTAACCCTAATCGAGCCTTTGCAGGTTGATTGGCGAGATTTACAGAACGGTCAGAGCTATACTGGCACCGTCACTCGCCTGGAAAACTACGGCGCATTCATTAATATCGGCGCCGAGCGCGAAGGCCTGGTTCATATTAGTGAGATCAGTCACGATTATGTGAAGCATCCCAGCGAACAACTCTCGGTTGGGGATGAGGTCCAGGTACAGGTTCTAGGATTCAGCAAGCGCAAGCGCCGTATTGACCTGAGCATCAAGAATCTACTTGAGAAACCAGAATTAGAACAAGTTATTTCCAGCAGAACTGAAGCAGTGGAAAGCTTTGAAGAAGCGGAAGAGGAATACGAAGAGGTTCCTTCTGCAATGGAGTTCGCCTTCCGGCAAGCGATGGGTGATGAGTCGGTTGATGCAATGGGCGGCGATAGGCGCAGAAAACGCAGTCGCAAGAGCCGCAAACGGAACCGCAAGCGGCAAGATCAAGATGATCTGCTAGAACGAACGCGACAATTCCAAGTGGAGTAAGCTTAAAGATAGAAGACCTGCCAAGCGCAGGTCTTTTTTTATACTAGAAAACTGTTTCCGGCCAATCGATCATCATGGCCTGCAGTTGATCGCCTACCGCGACTTCGGTTACGCCTTCCGGGATGATCATCAAAGCATTGGCTTTGACCAGAGAGGTCATTACATGGGAACCCTGGCTGCCGGTTGAATAGGCAAGGTAGCCTTGATCTGTTTTGGTGACCCGGGCGCGCACGTAGCTCTCACGACCATCGGAATATTGGTGGTCCTGGGCGATTACGGTGACTTGATGGCGGTCAAGGGCGGTATGTCCGGCCATTTTACGGATGGAGGGGCGTACAAAACGTTCGAAGGAGACCATCGCCGACACCGGATTGCCGGGCAGACCTAAAAAAGGTACGCCATGATAAGATCCAAAAGCGAGGGGTTTGCCAGGGCGCATACGCACACGCCAGAAGCTGACATTTCCTTCTTGCTCTAGGACGGATTTGACAACATCGTAAGCACCAACGGAAACACCAGCAGAACTGACCAGCAGATCGACACCGGCGTCCAATCCAACTTGTAATTTAGCACGCACCTGATCTTCCGTATCGCGCGCGACGCCTAAAGAGACAAGGTCGGCCCCTAGCGACAAGACCTGTGCAGCCTGGGCATAGCTGTTGCTGTTGCGGATTTTACCCGGGGTTAAGGGCGCTTCAACATCGATGAGTTCATCTCCAGTGGACAGAACGCCAACGCGGGGCCGGCGGTGAACTCTTACCTGGCTGACGCCGAGACTGGCTAAGACGCCGATCTCTTGGGGGCGCAGCAAATGGCCAGGGAGCATAACTTCTTGTCCAGCCTGGATGTCTTCCCCAATATGGCGCACATATGCGCCAATCTCAACCTCACGGTAGATGAGAATTTCGGCGGGCAGCGGCCTTTCGGCATTGCGCCACGGCTCATTGGTATCTTCGACAGGAATGACAGCATCGGCACCATCGGGCATGGGGGCGCCAGTCATAATACGCGCAGCGGATCCGAGAGAGAGCGGAATATTTGACACTGTACCGGCAGCGATATCGGCGACGACGCTCAGGGCAGCAGGGTCAGCGATTGAGGCGCCAGAGATATCGGCAGCACGTAGGGCATAGCCATCCATGGAGGAATTAGCGAAGGGTGGCAAGCTGTCATGAGCAACGACTGGCTCGGCCAAGACACGGCCCAGGGCGTCCAGCAAAGGCACCTGTTCTGCGGGAAGCTTCTGCACACCGGAGAGTACAAGGGTCAGGGCGTCAGCGACAGTTAGGTATTCGAGTTCGGTCATAGTTAATACTGGTTCTATTGGGCCAGACGGCCGTCGAGTTCGAGTTCAGCGGCTGCACCCTGCATAGCGATGAGCACATGATTGATATGCGCCCACAGGTCTAACTGGCCAGCAAAGCAAACGCGGCTGAAATCGGCGGTCTCCGCTTCAACTTCAGGCCGGTTTACACCGGCAGCAAATTTATAATTTTTCCATTTCTTGCGAATAGACTTGAGCTTGACATCAGCTATGTTTTTGGACGGCCGAACGAGCGTGGTCGCCACGATGAGACCTGTGACCTCATCGTTGGCCAGCAAAGCAAAGTCAATAGGTTTTTCACGCTCAACGCCAGTTCCAGCGCTGTAATGTGACAAGATAACGCGGATGGTTTCTTCATCCCAGCCGCGCTGGCGCAGGATGTCCGCGCCTTTGATGGGATGGCGATCCAGATCGGGATGAATCTCCCAATCAAAATCGTGGATTAACCCAACTATCTCCCAATAATCGGGGTCCTGATCAAGAATCTGGGCATAATAACGCATAGCCGCGGAAACGGCGAGCATATGGCGCCGCAGGCCTTCATCCTCAACATACTCACAGACGAGATCCCATGCTTCAGCTCGAGTCTTCATGCTTCACTTACTACTTTGGCTTCTTTTCATCCCCGTTTCCATGTTTGGCACCACAGGTGCAGTTGCCGCCATTGGAGCAGCCTTCGGCCGCTTTTTTCTGTAGGGCTTCCAGTTCATCGGAAGGTTCCAGCTCGTGGCGGAATACCTCGTGTCTTTCACCTCCTTCAACGACGACTAGGACAGAATCACGCAGCACACGGACGTCGATGACTTTACCCTTTCCATGGGGTGTATCGACGCGTTTGCCACGCTTGGGCAGATGTTTACGAGCTTCGACATATTGTTCGTATTCATAGACCAGACAACAGCGAAGCCGACCGCACATACCCGTGATCTCCTGCGGACTCAAGGAAATACCTTGAGCCTTGGCCATCTTGATCGAAACGGGGCTGAATTCGGTCAGGAATGTGGAACAGCAGCGAGGGGCGCCGCAAGCGCCGTAACCGCCCATGATCTTGGCCACGTCACGTGGTCCTACTGAACGCATTTCAATGCGCGAGCGTAGGGAGCGGTTGAGCACTTTCTGCAAGGCTTTGAAATCCAGTTTCTTGTTTTCAGAGGTATAAGATATGGTCAACCAGGTGCCATCAAAACTGTATTCAGCCTTCAAGAACTTAACATCTCTAAAACCTTGTTGGGTGGCCTTTTCTCGGCAAGAGATGAGGGCATCCAGCTCCTTAGCTTCCCATACCTGCTTCATCACCAGATCGCGAGGCGTTGCGGTGCGCATGATGGCCCTGACGCTGCTGCGGCGGTGGACGCTGTCAGGATCAACAAAGGCAACCACCTGCCCCAACTGGGTGCCGCGCTTGGTGTCGACTATGACATGATCACCAGGGCTGAGATTTTCGATATCGCCAAGCTTGAAATGGTACAGCTTGCCAAGTTTTTGAAAACGGACGCCCACATAGTTGGACGACCCGTTGGTCATGACTGATGTCATAAAATTCTCCAATTTCGCCGGCGGGTAATGGCCAATAGCCGGGCCATAAACAAAGGTAACAACCGGTCACATTAAACGGGGCAGACAAAGAAGGCTGCCCAGAGGTCGGGCTGATCTGGGACAGACACGATGGTCCGCTCATTGGGGCAGACACCGGGGTCTGCTTCTACAAATGTACTTTAGCCGATCATTTGGATCGGGATGACACCTTCGGCTTGTTTTTGCAAAGTCAGTACGCTTACTCTGGCGGCGACTTTGCGGGCGACATCGTTCAAGGCCTTTGCAGCTTCCGAATCAGGATAGGCCACAACAATAGGTTGCCCTATATCGCCTCCGATGCGGACATCAGCATCCATGGGCACACTGCCCAAATAGTCGGTATTGTAATCAGCAGCCAGTTTTTGGCCGGCGCCGGTGCCAAAGATGGGACCACTCATATTTTCGATGACGCCGATGATGGGCACATCGAGCTTTTCAAAGGTCTTCAGGCCGCGCAGGGCGTCAGATGCCGCAACCTGCATGGGCTGCGTAATAACAAGGGCGCCAGAGAGGGGAATAACCTGGGCCAGGGTCAACTGTGCATCTCCCGTTCCTGGCGGAAGGTCGATGATCAGATAGTCCAGCTCACCCCAATCGACGTCGGTCAGCAGCTGTTGGATGGCGCTGTGCAGCATGGGCCCACGCCAGATCAGAGGCTGGTCAGGTTTAACCAGGAAGGCCATGGAGATGAATTTCACACCGAAATTCTCGGCGGGCACCATCTTGCGGTTGCGCACTGGGGGCATTTGATCGACGCCCATCATCATGGGGATGTTGGGTCCCAAGATATCGGCATCCATGAGACCAACGCGCGCACCTTGCTGGGCCAAAGAAATGGCCAAGTTGACGGCAATAGTTGATTTGCCAACTCCGCCTTTTCCACTGGAAACGGCAATCGTATTGCGAAACTGCTGGCCTATCTGGTTGCCAATGCGACGATCAGTGGGCACATTGGAGCCCCAATTCACGGTGATGTTTCCCAGTCCCTCAATTCCCGCCAACGCCGCTCGAGAATCTTGCTCCATTTTGCCTTTTAGTGGGCAGGCCGGAGTCGTTAGAACAATGGTGAAACTTAGATCATTGCCTACGATCTCGATATCACGAACCATGTTCAATGAGACGAGATCCCGATGAAGTTCTGGTTCGATCACGGTGGACATAGCGGCTAGGACCGCTTCTTCTGTGATACTATTATTGTTTGACATTTGTTCTCCTAGACAAAAAGCAAATCGCTCCACGAGGAGCGATGTCGCCTTAAAATTATGTTTTCAGCAGGGTGAGCTCAGCCAGAATGGCCGGCTGCCTGCCAGATATCGCTCACTAATACTGCAGACCTTTATAGGCCAACTGACGGGCTATGGCATCGGCAATGCGATCTTCTTTGGCGTCGCCGGCACCCTTCTTATCTCTTTTCTTCTTTTTGGCATCTTCAGCGAACTGCCGCGCAGCCGCTTCAGCTTCGGCTTTCCTGGGCGCGAGTGAACGCCAATAGCTGAGCGGTTTGCTCAGACGTTCCTTATCATGAATGTGGGCCGTGGTCCGATCGTAGCTGGCAAGTTCATAGTCGTGATCCATCTTGATGGCATCAAAGGGACAGAACTCGGCACAAAGGCCACAATTCATGCAGATGTCGATATCGATGAAAAACTCTTCCGGCTCTGGTTTCGGACGGCCGTTAGGCTTTTTACCACGTACAATCCAGATGCACTGCGGCGGGCAAACCTTGGCACAGATGCCGCAGGAGGTACACCAATCATGTCCCCATCTCTCGCCCGGGGCCGGATCATCGGTCACCAAGAAAGGGATGAACCGAAAGCGCTCCGGTGTGGGCAGCTTTTCTTCAGGATAGTAGACGGTAACGACGCCTTCTCCCTGCAAACTTTGGCGCTGCATCAGCGCTTCGTCGTTATAATATCGACCACCCTTGCCCAACCAGGCAATGTCATCTTTATACGAATTTACAAAATGCTTTAGGGTAATTCCAAGCCCCTTGAGGACACCCATTCCGTACATAGTATCTCCCTAAGCAGGATAAATAATTTACAAAATTCTCTTCAATCCTGGCCGGTCTATCGGTCGACCTCGCCAAGGACAATGTCAATACTACCCAGAATACCAACTGAATCGGCCACCTTGTGTCCTACACACATTGTCCCCAGGGGGGTCAGGTTGATGAAGGATGGGGCACGTACATGATAGCGTGCCGGGTTAGAATCGCGCCGTTTTGCGGTCACGTAGAAGCCAAGTTCCCCTTTGGGCGCTTCGACACGGCCGTAAGACTCTCCAGCTCGTGGTGCACGTAAGGCGTACTGCGGCTTGCTACCAATAATCGGCGCGCCGGCAGTGGCTTTCAGATGGGGGATTACCTGCTCCAGGATGCGCAAGCTTTGGATCATTTCATCCATGCGGATGAGGTAGCGGTCATAAATATCCCCATTATAACGAACGGCAACGTCAAAATCGAGATGCTCATAGTAAGAATAAGGCTCAGCGCGCCGGATGTCATAGGGGACACCACTGGCTCTTAGCACCGGACCGGATGTACTGTAAGCGATAGCATCTTCGGCCGACAGATAGCCGACGCCGATACTGCGCGCCCGGACAATTTCGTTGCCAGTCATGAGCTCATCACCCTGTTCAATCGCACGCGGCAACCGATCATAGACCAGTTCTTCCAGGAATTCGTAAATGGGCTGGCCACGCATATCGTCGGGCAAGTCATAAGCCACGCCGCCAAAGCGCATGTAGTTGCACATCATACGCGCTCCGGTAGCCGCTTCAAAGAAGTCCAGGATCAGTTCACGCTCGATATAGAAATAGATCATCGGCGTTTGCAAGGCACCAAGGTCATTGAGCAAGAAACCAACAGCCCAAAGATGGTTACAGATACGGGTCAACTCGACCATCAAAATGCGCAGCCACTCCGCACGCTCGGTAACCTCCATGTCCATCAGCTTCTCAATCGTCAAGGCGTAACCTAGATTGTTGGAAAGCGAGGAGAGGTAATCGAGGCGATCGGTATAGGGCATATTCATGATGAAGGTGTTTCTTTCACCAATCTTCTCGTGGTTACGATGGAGATAGCCCATTACTGGTTTCAAACCAACGATCGTCTCACCATCCAGGCTGACGACCATGCGGAATACACCATGGGTGGAGGGATGCTGCGGGCCAAGATTGACCGTCACCTTATCCGTTTTCAATCCGGGCGTGGCATCACGTGAATAGGTCAGACCCATGTAAACATCGGTCTCGACATCATATTCATCTCCGGTCGGCACCCATCCGGGTGGATATTGGACATTCTTACCGTATAGGATCTTCTCTTCCGAGCGAACGACATTGCCAACCGGCCAGCGGCTGCCAAATGGTTTGCTTTCCTCTTCGAAAAATGGTTCTTTCCAATCCTTGCGCAGGGGATAACCGTGGAAGCCATCCCAGGTTAGAATACGGCGCAGATCCGGGTGGCCATCGAATTGAATGCCCACCATGTCAAAGGCCTCGCGCTCCTGAAAATCAGCACCGGGCCAAACGGGCATCAGTGAAGGCACAACAGGATTGTCCCGGTCCGCCTGAACCTTAAATACTACTGGACCACCACCTTTATCAATGCTGTAAGCATGATAGACTGCTTCCAGTTTGTTTTCTTCAAAGAGATCAACACCCGTAACGCTGGAGAGGAAATTAAATCCCAGATCGTCACGCAAAGCGAGGCCAACATCAAGAAGCTGGTCGGCGGAGACGACAACGCCTTCATACCCTTCGCGGTTGTCTTCAGCTACGCTTTCCGGAAAACGCTCCTTCAGTTTTGCCAACGCTTCTGCGGCCGGCGTCTCGTATGTCACTTGCTCATTATCACCTGCAGGCGACTCCATCATCATTTCACTCATAGTCAACCTTCAACGCTCATTTCTTTTCGATAGATAGTGCTGCTCTTACCGGCCATCATGATGGCTCGGTTTCCTATTCGCTTTCCACCTCAACGGCCTGGGCTGCTTTCTGTTTTTCGCCTTCGGAAACAATCAGATCCATCTGGCGCACATCGATCAAATCAGGTCCCAGCAAAGGAACCGGGAAAAGACCGGCCGTAGGATCATCTTTGCGATACCAGGGCACTGTCGCGATTGACTGCTGATCAATTTTCTCTTGCAGGGCAATCAGACCGTTGATCAATGCCTGGGGCGTTGGAGGACACCCGGGCACATAGACATCAACCGGCAAAAACTTATCAACGCCATCGACCACACTGTAACCCTCTTTGAAGGGGCCCCCGCCTGATGCGCAAGCGCCCATGGCCAAGACATAGCGAGGCTCCGACATTTGGTTATAGAGCCGGACAATAGTGGGGATCATTTTCTTGGTCACGGTGCCGGCAACGACCATCAGGTCAGCCTGGCGCGGTGAAGCGCGAAAGACCTCCATGCCAAAGCGAGATAAATCGTACCGGCTGGCGGCCGTACAAATCATTTCAATTGCGCAGCAAGCAAGACCAAAACCCAAGGGCCATAGGGAGTTTCGGCGGGACCAGTTGTAGACTGGATCCAGGAGCTTGGCTACGCTGGTAATAAGAACGTTATCGGCCAGTTCATCAGGTACTGGTACATCTGATGCAGCACCGGCATCGGATACGGTCATAGGTTTATCGTCTCCTCATACCAAACAGTCAGAATATCTAGTAAAATTTGTTCAGTAACCAGGGAAGGGTCATCCTTGAAACCAGGTAAATTCTCAACCAGATCGGCCAATTCATTAAGGCCTACTTGCTCCGGATCAAGCTGAGGATACACATCCATTAAAGTGGTAGCAACAGCGTATGTTGAATCCCAGTACAGTTCATGTACCTGGTCGGTCAATAGTCATTCTCCCTGGTTTTTGGATGGTACAAGTATAATACATAGTCGTTTGCATGGCGAATTACAGATGAAGATTTTTAACCGTTGCGGTGGAGGCTAGGTAGGTCTAATTGATCAGGAATAAGGCTCTCGTCGAAGCTGCGTACAAAGATAAGGAAAATGATTTATGCATGTGCTGTTAGTTTCTCCCTACCATGGAGGCAGTCATCAGGCGTGGGCAGAAGGATATGAGCAGTTCAGCAAACAAGATGTAAGGCTGCTGAGCCTGCCGGCGCGCTTTTGGAAATGGCGCATGCATGGTGGAGCGGTAACGCTGGCGCGTCGATTATTAGAGATTGCGGGCAAGCCTAATTTGATCCTAGCCACAGATATGCTTGATTTGAGCACGTTTCTGGCTTTGACACGAAAGAAAACGTGGGATGTACCAACCGTGCTCTATATGCACGAAAACCAGCTTACTTACCCCCTTCCTGAAGATGGGACGACTGGGCCAATGCGCCGGCAAATGGGCGAACGGGATCGTCATTACGCGTTCGTGAACTATGTATCGATGTTGGCTGCTGATCAGATTTTCTTCAATTCACGGTACCATTTAGAGAGCTTTTACTCGGCCCTGCCCAATTACTTAAAGCATTTCCCTGACCATAATGAATTGAACAGCGTTAGCCTTCTGCAAGAGAAGAGCGAGGTCCTACCGGTGGGCATCGATTTGCAGCGTCTGGATAGGGGGATGACAGGTTGGCACGCGGAAGAAGGTGATGAGACACCGCTGATCCTGTGGAACCAGCGCTGGGAGTATGATAAGAATCCAGAAGACTTTTTCAGAGCATTGGCGGCTCTGGCCGAAGAGGGCATCCCTTTTCGAGCTGCTTTTTGCGGCCAACAGTATGGCAAGCAGCCGGCGGTTTTTGCGGAGGGTTTGGCGCGCTTGGGAGATCGAGTCGTACATGCCGGCTATGCAGACTCAGCGCAGTATGCGCGGCTGCTGTGGGAAGCGGATATCACAGTTTCCACGGCGTGGCATGAATTTTTCGGGATCAGCGTCGTGGAGGCGATTTACGCGCGCACTTTCCCCCTGCTTCCGGCACGTTTGAGCTATCCCGAGATTATCCCGGAGTCACACCATGCAATTTGCCTGTACGGTGATCAGGCGGCATTAGTGCAACGGCTGCGCTGGGCACTCACGCACGTGGAAGCGGCGCGTGAGGAGGCGAATGTTTTGGCAACGGCCGTAGCGCAGTTTGATTGGCGAATTCAGGCCAGGCAGTACGATCAATTGTTGAAGCGTTTAGTCCTCTGAACCAACCGGCGCTTTGAGCCAGCGGTAGCCACGATTCCAGTAGACCAAGGGGAATTCATCAGGCCGGGGCACACTGCTGGCTTGTATCTCACCGACGTAGATGGTATGGGTTCCCGCATCATATCGTCCAAATATCGTGCAGTCTAGCCAGGCCAAAGCATCGTTTAGCACGGGAGCTCCGGTAACGGCCGTCGTCCAATCCCCCTCTGCAAAACGATCCTCATCCTTCACCCAGGCGAACCGATTGGACAAATCAACCTGATCCTGGCCCAGTATATTGACCGCAAAGACCGCATCTTCTTTTTGCAGCAAATCATGAGCGTTGGCCCGGTGATCGACCATGATCATAATCATCGGTGGCTTAGGCGAAACGGAAGCGAAAGCAGATATAGTCAAACCATGGGGCTTGCCCCCGTCTTGACCGGGCATGGTAACGATGGTCACACCGGATGGGAAATGTCTAAGGGCATCGCGAAATTCTTCAGATCCTATACTCATTGGGTTATTACCTTCTTACAGTCCAACAACCTGGCGTATGACGGGTGCGATATCGGCTAGATTATGGATTTGCTGGGCCAGTTCGGCATGACCGGCCCCAACCAAAATAGTGGGAACGGGATTGCGCGTATGCTGGCGATGGTCCTTTTCTTCAATATTACCGTGATCGCTGGTAATGATCAGCAAACCGGCGTCGTCATCCCAGGATTCAAGCAAGCCGCCGAGGGCGGCATCGATCATTTCCAGGTGGCTGATCGCGTTTTCAACAGGACCGCGGTGCCCGCTGCGATCGCTGGGCCAGTGCTCAAAAAAACTGAAATCATAGCGCGCGGCAATGACAGCGATCTGGTGCCCGGAATCATATAAGCTGAGGATGGGTATATCCGTATAGCCAAGCATATCATGCCAGGCTTGGCCGGTAAATCCAGGGCTAACTGCCTCCCCAGCGCGCAGTTCATCAGCGCCAAATAAGGAGTATCCAGCACTGGTGACGGCCAAGGGTACGGATGAATAGAGTCGTTTGCCGCTGGCAATAGCATCAAAGTAGCCCTGTGGATAGGGAGTGATCAATGCCGCCCTACCGCCCGCGGCAGCCACATCGTGAAACAGCGTTCCTTCTTGGATCATCCGGGCCACAGCTTTGTTGGGTTTGGGTCCATAATGTTCGCCAACCAACTGGGGCACATTCCGTCCGGTGAGGATGGCTGCCTGTCCGGTAGCGCTTTGTGGACGACCGGGCATGTCGAGGTTGGCATCAGTGGGAACGAGGGTCGCGCGCTCGCCGGAAACGGCGCCGTTTCCTTGCAGGTACCAGGTGCTGGTGTCCAGTAGGTTTGAGAGATTGGGCATGGTGGCAGACGCGAAGGGATTGACGGCCGGATCAGAGCTGCCCAGGCCGACGCCATCTAAAAAGAAAATGTGTACGTAACGATTTTTCATCGAAATATATGCTTAGATTGGTCCAATCTTGTGCGTACCTATATTGGTTCAATCTTGGAGATTGAACCAATCTGGATAGGTCTGCTAAAATGTATGACAGGTTCTTACGGCCTGGATATTTACTTACGATAGCCACATATAACAGAGAGTATGTCCGAAGAAAACTTTATCACAATCGACGATAAAACCAGCATACCACTCTCAGAGCTGAAATTTCGCTTCTCTACCAGCGGCGGACCGGGCGGCCAACATGCCAATCGGGCAGCTACGCGGGTTACGCTCCTTTTTGATGTAGCTTCTTCGCTCAGTCTCAATGAGGACACACGTACCAAGCTGCTTGAGAAACTTGCTCATCGTCTTGATAAACAGGGTATTCTGCGTGTCCAAGTTCAGGATACACGTAGCCAGAAGCAGAATCGCGCGATCGCCCAATCACGCTTCATGGTCTTACTAGCCGAGGCTCTGACCGAAAGCAAAGAGCGGGTAAAAACCACAGTTCCGCGGGCTGTCTCCGAAAAACGTCTTACCGATAAGAAAAAACAAAGTCAGCGCAAGAAAGAACGAAGCGCTGATTGGACAAAAGAGGATTAAATCCTTAAAGCACGATACCCTCAGGATCATTCCCCGCATCGACAATAGCCTGCCGCACGTTGACCCGTACCAGTAAGGCGAGACCCACAACAAAGAAGATTATCAACGATACGATGGCCAGCCGCTGCGATCCGGTCAATTGGAGGGCGATCGCAAATAATAATGGTCCGATCACAGAACTACTGCGCTCGCTGATTTCGTAAAAGCCAAAGTATTCCGCTTCTTGCTCGGCGGGGATCATTTGTGAGAAGAGAGAGCGACTTAGCGCCTGGGAACCACCAAGGACTAGAGCAATAAAGAAACCTATCACGAAGAGCTGCCATTCCTCATACAGGAGGGCATAGGCTACTATGACAATCAGTGACCATATGACCAGACTGATGATAATGGCTCGTTTGGCGCCAATACGTCCTGCGAGACGGCCGAATCCAACAGCGCCAAAAAGGGCAACAAATTGGATCATGAGTATCAGGAGTAAAAGACTTTCCGCGGCTACACCCAGTTCATCGGCTGCAAACGCGGCTGAAACAATAATGACGGTCTGGATGCCGTCATTGTAGAGCAAAAATGCGATTAAGTAGCGCAGCGTATTGGGATACTTGCGATACATGTCTCCTAATGTAGTCATGATTTGCCTGATCCCATGGGTAAGGACGTGGGATCCTGGCGGTAGTTGTCGCGCAGCATCACGCTGCTTGAGCCGCTTACGGGGGAACAAAAACGTAAACAACAGCCACCAGACGCCGGCGCTGGCCAGACTCAGGCGGACGGCTAAGGCTTGATCCTCCATCATGAGCAACATTATCAGATTGATTAGCAGCAAAATACCGCCACCCAAATATCCTGTGGCGAAGCCACGAGAACTGACCCTGTCCCGCTGATCAGGGGAGGCAATTTCAGGAAGGAACGCATTGTAGAAAACGATAGCCGCGCCAAAACAAAAATTTGCAATAACCAGCAGCAAACTACCCAATAGAATAGCGCCATTGGTGCCGATGGCCGTAAGATCCACCTTGACAAAAACGAGGGCGATCGTCGCCACGGCGCCGGTATAGGCAAATGCTAACAACAGCCTTTTTTTGAGGTGGGTATAGTCGGCAATGGTGCCCAAGATCGGCAGAAACACAAGTTGGATTAGCACTGAAAAAGAAACCGCGAACGGGAAAATAGCCGCCGGCTCCAGAGCTGCACCAAAAATCGTCAAGGGGTGTTCGCTGGAATCGGCCAGCGCCAAAATATAGGGGCCAATCAAGGCGGTGACCACGGTTGTGCTGAAGGCCGAATTGGCCCAGTCGTACATGGTCCAACCAAATATTTCGCGTTTGTCGTTCAAAATATCCCTCTTGCAGCTGCTGGCGCCATAATGCATCCTCATCGCAACCAGATGTAGCATACCCTATTCTATTGACCCTTACTACCTGAATTTTACGAGGAGTATTGAGGCAGATCCCAGTCAGGATGCAGATTGCTTAAATTATCGGCATTTCTGTGCCCCTCCGGAACAGCGAGAAGTAATTTGACGCTCCTGGTTCTTCTACTGAAAGATTATAGAATAGGAGGATGATTTGAGGGCTTATGCAGGAGGAAGACCAGAGGAAAGCGTGATGAGCGGTGACGATAAAGATTTTGAGGAACTAAAGAACACATGGAGCAGGCTGGCAGAGGTCGATCCGCTGTGGGCTATTCTCACGAACCCTGACAAAAAAGGGGGGCGCTGGGATATTGAATCGTTCCTTTTGACCGGTACAGTGGAGATCGAGCAGATTCTTGAAGAGATTACTTTTCTCGATTATCCTATGGTTTGGGGCAGAGCCTTGGACTTCGGCTGTGGCGTTGGCCGGCTTACTCAGCCGCTTGGCAAACACTTCAAAGAGGCACACGGCGTCGATATCGCACCATCGATGATTGAATCGGCGCAACAGCTTGCCGGTAGCGACAGCAACTGCCATTTTCATCTCAATCAGAAAGAGGATTTGGGTCTTTTTGCAGAGGAGTTCTTCGATTTCATCTATTCCCGCCTTGTGCTGCAACATATGAATCCAATAATTAGTAAGAAGTATATTTCTGAGTTCATGCGCATCGTAAAGCCTGGCGGCCTAATCGCTTTTCAGCTGCCTGCCCCGAGAGGCGTCGAGCCAGCTTTTGCTGATATCGTGGAGATTATGAAACCTTCTGCACGTTTCGTCGCAGAGATTGAGGTAGATGAGAAGTTGCTCCGACTTTCTGCCAATGAGTCGCAAAATGTAACAGTTAGGCTGAAGAATACCAGCCAGGTAAGCTGGCTGTCAGAAGAGGACTCTGATGGGAAAATTCAGATCAACCTGGGCTATCGCTGGCTGCGCAACAATGGCTTCGTATTTAAAGCTGGCGATGAGCGGTCTCCGATTCCTTACACGCTGGATCCTGGTCAGGGAGTTGAGCTAACGCTCAATATTAAAGCGCCTGAATTCGGTGGCGACTACTTGCTTGAATTGGATATGGTTCAAGAAGGGGTTTGCTGGTTCAAGGAAAAGGGAAATAGGTCCAAGCCAATTCCTGTTGAAGTCGACGGCCCGCAGTATTCTATTAGCTACGGGCAAAGGGTTAGGAGGTTATTTTCCAACTATAGAAACCGGCTCTCCGATCTTTCTATTCCGAAGTTTGAGATGCACGGCGTTCCCGTAAGCGAGGTAACTGAGGTGATTGAAGAGAATGGGGGCCAGGTTGTGGCGATGCAGTTTGCTAATTCTGTCGGACCTGATGAGCCCGGCTTTTTCTATTATGTGACCAAATAACCGCTGTATTTCCGTGTCATTCGCGGCTAATAGAGAATATATAGTGCAATTGGTCGGGCAGCCGTAGTGAATGGGAGAATCGAGCGCAACCTGTTGTGCGGATCGACGAACTGAATTAGGGTATAAAGGCTTGGGGAGCGAATAGCTGATTGAGGCAGGGATCGTAATCCTCACCCAGGATAACCTGATAATCATAGGGGAAGGCGTCATCCTCGACCAGATTGATGTCGCTATTTCTGAGGTGGAAGACCCAACTTATCAGCCAATCGTAGGAACCCTTGAAATTGGGGGCATAGTAGTTGAGCGTGGTCGTCTCTTCCGTTCCAGATTCCTCATCGCTGATGACGGGCACAAAGCCGTACCAGGCCAGGTTTTCAGCGGCCAAGGTTGCCATATCGGGATTGCCAGTAGCATTGACCACCTCGACGACAATGGGGGCACGATTGGCTTTGTTCAATGCGGGTGGTAGAAAGAGGCGCTGCAATGTCTCACGCATATTGCCGGGTCCTTCCCAGACTGGAAGCTGCACCTGGGCATTCGAACCCGGGACGATCCAGGGTTCTGTCTTGCCAAATAGATAGAGATTTTGAACGCCGTTCTCCCTGATGTCAGGGGCCAGGGCCGCGATCTGCAGCAGGCGGCCAATATCCATGTCGGTCTCGACAGTATCTTGATAGGTTCCCCAAAGTGTAGGTACCTGTGAAACCAGGTTCAGATCGACGCCCGTGTTGAGCATGCCGCGCAGGAGCTGCTGTTGGCGGCGACCCCGATCAAAGTCATTGGATAAGAGACGAGAACGCGCATACCATAAGGCGGTGTCGCCATCCATATGATAGAGA
This sequence comes from uncultured Chloroflexia bacterium, assembly GCA_963807975.1. GTDB lineage: Bacteria > Chloroflexota > Anaerolineae > Promineifilales > Promineifilaceae > JAACFF01. The sequence continues at coordinate 2,141,241 of CAWEDV010000001.1, forward strand.
CCGGGATCCAATTCATGGACATACCAGTTCTCTTCATCTTCGGCGTCGAGGTCAGGCGACTTGATGCGCCAATCGCGGAAACCGCAGGGGACGGCAAGATCGATGCCACCAATGCTGTCGACGATCTGCTCAAAGCCTTCAAAGTCAACACGCGCGAAATAGTGTATAGGAATGCCAAAATTGTAGAGAATGGTTTGCTTGAGCAGTTCAACGCCACCCAGGGTGATGGCGGAGTTGAGCCTGTTCATGGAGCCACCCGGGATGTAGACGTAAAGATCGCGAGGCAGGGAGACCATGGAGGCGGTTGGACCGTCCCGGTTTATGGAGACGATGATCATAGTATCAGTTCGTTTAACGCCGCCATCCCCTACGGGGGCATCGCTGCCCAATAGTAGTACATTGGTTGTTTCCTTAGGAACATCGTAGGGAGAAACAGCCGTGGGAATGGGGGTGGCAGGGGTAGAAACGCCTTCACGTAAAGGCTGGGGCTCAGTAATACCCAATGAAGGCGCAAACTGTTTTGCACTGGTTGGGGTTGCCGAAGGGATAGGAGTCACGGTCGGCGGATCAACAGTTGGCAGTGGAGTCACGGTCGATGGTGATTCGGCAGGACGAGAAGGAGTCGCCTCTTCATCGCTGTTCGCAGAGGTTGCTGAAGGCGCCCCTGCGGTTGGCTCAAGCGATGGCTCGGGCGTATCCGTGGCTCCAGTTTCTTGGGCAACCTGGGTTCCAAATGGTGTGGGCGTCCCAGCCGACGGCCCACCACATCCGGTGAGAACTAAGAAGACCAGGAAGGTGAGAAGCGCTAAGATAGAAACTGATGGAAGGGGGTGTTTACGCTGTTCCATAAAAACTAAAGTCTCTCGCCAAATTTATGGTCGAGACGGTTGAAGACAAAATAGCCAACGATCATGATCACAACCGCAGTCACAAAAGTACGTAGCAGATAAGCAGGGTTCATGCTTACCGGGCCGGTACTCTCGACCGTACCCCAGAGGACGGTGCGGTAGCCGTCGATAATAGAAGCCATGGGATTGATCCAGCGCATTACCTGGGCCGGATTAAATGTAATGCCCAATAAAGTAGCAGATTCACCAAAGAACTCCAGGGAATAGAAGACCGGGGTCAAGAAAAACCAAGCCAAAACGACCACTTCCAGAATCATCACGACATCCCGGTAAAAGACGTTTAATCCTCCCAACAGAAGGACGAGGCCCAGGGTAAAAATAATCTGAGTGAGCAATATGGCGGGCAACCAGAGGGCATGAATGGTGAGGCCAATGCCAAAGATATAGAGAAACACTACAAGCACAATTAAGGCGATGCCAAAATTGACGAGGTTGGACAAAATAGAGGAGAAAGGCAGCAGCTCGCGCGGGAAATAGACCTTTTTGACCAGTGAGGAATTGCCAACGACCGAAGTCGTACCTCTCATCAAAGAACCGGTAAAGAAATTCCAAGGGATCAGGCCGACGAGGACAAATATGGCATATTGGCGTGTTGAATTGGGCCGCATGACGGTAAAGAGAAGGGTGAAGACAAGCATCATGGCCAAAGGATTAAGCAGGCTCCATAAAACGCCAAAAAGTGAATTTTTGTAGCGCGCTTTGAGATCCCGTTTAACAAGATTGCGCAGCAGATAGCGGTAGCGAAGCAGTTCCTCGATCTTCAGTCGCATACCGCCGTGATGTCCTTCTGAGTCGAAGAAGTATGTGGGGATGGTTTCGTCTTTGCTCTTTTCTCTTTCAGCAGTCATCTAATCGCTTCGTTTGCTCGCCAGTTTCTGCGCCTCTCCTTTGAGCGACAATCGAGCATTATACAGTATCGAGAGTTGATTGATAAAGCTCTTCAATCTGCTTCACATGATCGTCTATGGTTCGCACAGGTGGGATACCCTCACGCCAGTTTTCTAGCAAGCCGGGATTGGCAATGATCTCCTGCAGGATTTGGGTCAAAGCCCTAGCGTCTCCAAGTGGGAAGAGACGGCCGTTGAATCCGTCCAGGACTTTGTCCGCCATGACGCCGATATCGGTAACGACGACAGGCACACCGGCTGCAAAGGCCTCATCCAGAACCAGGGAAGACGTTTCATACCAAAGCGTAGGCAGGACCGCCAAATCAAGATCGGCGAGAGCTGGCCAGAGCTCTTGGCGAGAAAGTGGACCGGCAAAATTTATATTTGGCCATTGGATTTGCTGTTTGAGTTGGGCAGTGTATGTGGGATAGGTTGTTGAGTCGCCATAGACGACCAAGCGCACATCTTCATGCGCCAGTTCGTTGACGGCCTCGATAAGAACATGGACCCCTTTTTGCCAACTGATACTTCCTAAAAATCCGATTTGCAGCGGCCGAAAGGCATCAGACAGTCGTCTCCTTAGCGGTTTTGTTTCAATAGAATCTCGCGGATGTTCGATGCCATGATGGACAACCACCAAATTATCGCTATCCAGACCTTGATCAATATAAGTTTGGCGTACAAACTCAGTGGGAGCAATGACGTATGTGGCGCTTTGCAGCAGCTTGCGCAAGTGTTGATTGCGATAGCGCATCAGCGGGGCAAGTGCCGGGGCAGCCCACAAGACGCCTTCCCTGCCAGCTCGTGCAAACGCGCAGCGGGCGCAGTTGTGAGCCTGGGGATCGGGTCCAGGGCAAATAGTTTGATCGGTATTGGTCAAGAGTTGGGCATTGGCACAGATATACCAATAGTCGTGCAGCGTGAGCAAAAAAAGAACACCAGCTTTGACAACCTGGTCAGCCAGGCTCATGGGCATACCCATTAAATGTTGAATATGAACGAGATCTGGATTGGTTTCGTCCAAGGTTTGGGCCAGGGCCTGCTGCAACTCTTGTTGTCGAAATGTATCTCTAAACACCTTGGTACGCGAACGAGGACCTAACGGATAGCGAATCACACGGACCCCACGCTCAAACGACACTGTTGACCTCCTCGTAGAGGTTTGATCGGGGGATGGACAGAACACCACTACCTGATGGCCCAGAGCTGCCTGAGCTGTGGCCAACATCTGAGTGTAGAGCTCTGTACCTCCGGTGAAGTGTGGAGGATATTGGTGTACAAGGTGTAGGATACGCACAATTATTCCTTCTGGGCGACTTCTACGTAAGCGTGGAGCACCTTAGTGGTCACTGCGTCCCAGGTATACTGGGCGAGCAGTTTTTGGCGGCCGTTTTGCCCCAGCTCTTGATTTAAGGCCTGGTTCTCAGCGAGCAATTGTATGGCCCCAGCTAAGGCGGGAACATCGCCAAAGGGGATTAGTAGGCCATTCTGGCCTTCATCGACAACGGCAGGAATTCCGCCGGCAGCAGCAGCAATCACAGGACGGCCGTATAACCAGGATTCGAGTAAAACGATGCCGAAAGAGTCGGTGCGCGAGGGCAGCAGAAGGGCTACTGCTTCTTTAAGATATGCGTGTTTAAGACCCTCATCCACATAGCCCATACTATGAATAACCTGCCGGTCCGCCGCAGGTAAACGATCAATATAATGGCCAAACTCCTCTGTTTCAAGGCCGATAAGAACCAACTGCAGATCGCTGCCCTGGTCACGAAGCTGCAGCAGCGCTCGTACGGCTTGAAACACTCCTTTGTCCCGGCTGGTACGACCGACAAAAAGAACATAAGGTTTCAGAGCTAAGCCCGCTGCCGGCAGCGTGGGAACCGACTCGGGAATATTAACCCCAGGCCCGGCAACATCGACCTGCGCCGGGTCGATGCCCATGTCCTGCAGTCCGCGCGCCTCGATAGCGGTGTTGGTTAAAAGCATATCGGCCGTGGAGAGCATATGGCGCTGGTGGCGCATGGTGGAATTTTTGGCCACGCGATCGCCTGGGCCGGTGCCCAGATGGGCAAGCGGTGAAGCGACAAAGGGCACGGTCTGCTCACGAGCATATTCCCAGGCAGCCAGCATAGCATGTTCCCAAGAGATATTAAAGCCATGAACAATATCAACGGGTTGCTCTATCATGTTCATGGCTTCTTCAACCTTCATCAACGCTGGAACACGCCTGGCCATTGTTTGCAGAAGACCCAAGGTACCAGGCAGTTCAGAAAGCAGGACCATGCATTTCCGCCAGGCAAGCAGGCCACGAAGACCACCGGGCATAGGCTGAATAGGCGCATGGATAATTGTAAATTTGGAATTCTCAGCATCGGCCTCAATATCATGGCCGCAGCCCTGCCAAAAACTGGCCTCACTCGTTGCTGAACTGGTGAAGACGGTGACAGTATGCCCCCTTTCGACAATATGCCTGGCCAACGTGCCTGTATGCCGTTCACCTCCGCCAATGAATGGTGGAAATGCGGGCGTGGCGATCAATATATGCATCAATGTAGTTTATACAGGGCAAGCTAAATGGGGCAAGTATGCTTGCCATTGATTGAAATACGTTTGCTATGCGGGGCAGGCAAGATCGTCTTGATAGGCCTAATATCAGACACCCGGAACAGAGGCTTATTGGGTCAGTTTGCGATAAGTGCCGGCGGCGCCATCACGCCGGCTCTAGCGGACGAGCGGTATAAAGGCGCGATGCAAGTTATTGAACACCTTCACCTTGACGGGAATAGTTTGAGACTGTTTGAATCCTGCATTATTGGTGATAGTTATGGTTATATTGGCTATATGCTTATCGCCTGCAGGCAGACCGCCCCAATTGTGAATCTGGACGGGGATGGAAGCCGAGCCTTGCAGTGTGCCGTTGGCCAAGGGCAGGCGAACCCAATGTGGATTGCTGCTGGTCGCCTGCCATTTATATGTTCCAAGATCGCTAAACGCCATCGCCTGCGTGTAATATGCTATCTCATGTTCAGTTCCGGTTATTATGCGGAACTGCTGTGGTCCAACCCGGACCTTGGGCTGCAAGGAACCTGTTCGCGCGCTGTCGTTCTTAAACATGGGCCAAGCAGTTTGTTTAGAGGAGTTGGGCAGTTTCCAAACTGTTAGCTGGCTGTTTTGTACAACCAGCTCGAGACGGCCGTCGCCGTCAAGGTCGCCAACAGCGGGATTGTTGCGAACCGTACCCTTGGTTAGGTAAACAGAAGCAGAACTGCTAGGATTTGTGGCTGTAAGCTGCCGGCCCTTGCCATCAATAATGATGATTTCCCAGGCGTGGCGCAGAAAAATCTCCATCGTTCCATCGCCGTCGTAATCGCCAAGAATTGCACTATTGCCAACATTGTAGTTGTCGAGGACCGTGTTACGATGCGTGCGTGGAGTCATGGGGAATCCGGCCACGGGTTGTCCGCTTAAATGCCAAGCATAGAGGCGCTTGTCAGAAGCAGCAACGACAATATCAGGTTTACCGTCTCCGGAAATGTCACCCAGGGAAGGAGATGCCGCTACGAAGCCGCCAACGACTTTGCCGCCCTGCCAGCCTGGTAGATCGCTGCCGTTGCTGTCCATGCCATAGAGCCGAAATCCGAGGGTGGGATGGTCGGGGCTGGCCTTGTAATACCAGGAGCCGGTGCCTACAAAGAACTCACTACGACCATCACCATCAATATCGATCATTGCCGGCGTCGACTGTATGGCCTCATGTATGTAACGTGGAAAGCCGGCAAGGTTCTGACCGGCGCGGTTTAGAGCGTAGACGGAGCCACCACAATAACCCTGCGTTTCTGGGCTGCGGTAGGGGCAGTTCCAATTTCCGACGACAGGCTGCCAGCGAGCATCGAAGTTACCTTCGTCAGAACCAAGCACAATATCTAGGTAACCATCGCCATCGAGATCAGCCAGCGCCGGTGAACTCCAGATGGTATCGGCCAATTTACCCTGCAATACGCCCCAGCCAAATCGTTGGTAATGATTGCTGTTCGGAGGAAAACCGCCAACCATACTACCCGTATGGTGCAGGGCGTAGATACTCTTGTCAAAGCCACCGAATATGATTTCCAGATCGCCATCGCGATCTAGATCACCTAAGGCGGGGGTGGAGTATACGGAATCTGGGCATCCTGACGGGGGAATAGCGTAATCCTTGGCAATAAAGGGCCATCCTGGTTGGACACGGCCGTTATGATCAAGAACAATCACTCCACCCCTTGTGCAGACCGAAGGGTGCGTCGTGCCAGCGCCAACTACAACTTCCAGCCTGCCATCCCTATCAATATCGGCGACAGCGGGCGATGAGGCAATGCGCTGCTTGCCGGCCGCCATACCAAAAGCGGGTGCAACATCCGTATCCCACAGAACCGCACCATCATGTCTCACAGCCAGCACGTGGCCGTTATTGGTGGCCGAAATGATTTCCAGCTTTCCGTCACCGGTGATATCAGCCAAGGCGGGTGAAGCTTGGTGACAGTAGGTATTGGAAGATCCCGGACAAGCCGCAGCCGGTAGATTGCGAACCCATTGGGGTGTTTTTTTGTTGAGGTTGGTCTCGTTATCCTCAGCATAAATGAATACCGAAGAAGTTATCAGTAGGAATCCTACCATGAGGCAGGCAGTAAATAGACGCCTAAACCCAGGTACTTGATAATTCAATCCTTTGTCTCCTCGTCGTGCTCATATTGGCCAGACGATTTTCCATTTCGTCTTGGGCCTGAGCAAAAAAACAGGGATGCCAACAGAGCGTATGTATCAGCAGGGGAAATGTTTGGGGCCTTCTATTAGCATATTTTAGTGCAAAGTCGTGCCCTATGCCTCGACGCCGGTGCACTGATTCAGTCACCGGACTGCTCTATTTCCCATTACCATATAAAGACAAGAAAATGGATATTGAGGCGGGTTGAGGCAAAATGACGGCAAAGATTAATAGCTTTTCATTCTTGATCTGACAGGGACTTCTGTAGGAATCTTGGCAGGTGCAATGGAAGAAATATTCTACTCAACGAGTTGAGAGAGGGTGGCGAAGATGGCTTTATATTTGGCGATGATAATCTGCCAATCGTAGCTGCCCCTGGCAAACTGAGAACCTTGGCGACCCATGCCGGCTCTAAGGGCTGGATTATTCAAGAGGGTTTGCAGGGTCAGGGAAAACTCGTCGTAGGTATGGTAGTAAAGGCCCCCGTTGCTTTGCCGGCATTGGTACTTGAGCACCGTACAGCGACCGTTGGCCAAAATGGGGGTCTCCATCTGCCAGGCCTCTAAGGCGACCATGGATAAACTCTCATATTTGGATGGAATGACTAAAAGGCTGGCGGCACGTAGGGCATCAAATTTATCCTGCTCAGAGACAAAACCTAGGGGCAGGATATCGACGTGATCCGGCAGAGGGAAATGCGCCTTTCCGATCAGAACCAGCTTCAAGTCGCGCCGGTTTTCTTCCTGAAAACGGGTAAAAAACTCGAGCAGCTCAGGGACATTTTTGGCGGCATCGATACGGCCGATATAAATCAAGAACTCGCCCTGGATATTGTATTTCTCGCGGAAACGCCTGGCGGAAACATCAGCGGGGGTATCGATTCCGACGCCGGCGACAACGCCGGGCACCCCTGTATTGCCGGTCACGCGATGGACGTGATCACGCTCTGGCTCGGTGTTATAAACCATAAGCAGTGGTTTTTGAAAAAGGGCGCAAAAGGCAGGCAGTTCCAAATACCATTCTTCATGAGCCGTAGGAACCAGGATCGCCTTCGGGGCTGCCAAAGGTAAGCCAAAAAAAGTGGGCGCATATAGATAGGTAAAGAATAAGAAGAAATCATAATGGTCGTATGATTCTTGAATGTAGTCGAGCATGGCTGTGGTGTAGGGGCCTTGCGCCTTAACCCAAGCGATCTCATCTTCTAAGGAATGTTCTTCAAAGCGAATAGCCAGCGTACGTTCTACAATATCAGGGGCACGTGGGGCATCAACGGCGAAGCGGCGAACCTGTACGCCATTGAGTTCGCTCTGCCCTTGAGGATAGGCATCGGCCCAGGTGTTGTAGTCGAGAGCGCAGGTTGTGATGACGTCAACATCCACCAACTGCAAGAGGTGTTCTGCCAGCCAACGTGCATGTAGTTCAGCGCCACCGTTGACTTCCTCACCATAGCGCTGCACAACGATGGCGATTTTCATCCTATTCATGACCCGACCCCGTGCTTGATCCTCTTAAACAAGTCCTACCTCTCGGAGAAATTGTTCGAATTGGGCGCGCACTGCTGGTTCAAGGAAAACTTGAACGCGTTCTTTTTGGAGAGCGATGATACGGAGGCGCAGGGCTTGATCTTCTTGCAGGAGCTGGATCAATTCGGCCAACGCCTCGTAATCTTTATGCAAGAACTGTATCCCAGTATCAGCCAAGGTACCTGGCACGCCGGTCACCCCATAGGCGAGAATCGGCAGCTCACAGGTCATGCTCTCCAGCAAGGGTAGACCAAATCCTTCATGTTCGCTCATGGAGATAAAGCAGTCGGAGCATTTATAATAGGTAACCATATCTTGTTGGGAAACTTTACCAGTTAAGGTGAGTCCAGCAGCTATACCCAGTTCCTCGGCCAGAGCTTCAACCCATTTGTCGTAACCAATCTCCCAGCGATCGCCAACCAGGTAGAGATGGGCCTCTGGCGCAAAGCGGCGGTAATAGTAGAGCAGTTTGACCAGATCTTCTTGTTTTTTATTGGGCGCCAGTCGGCCTACAAAAAGCAAATTGGGCCCTGTCTGTCGTACACGTGCTGCCAGCTCTTCATTCAGCGGCAGATCGTATAGCTTGGGGTCCAATGGTAATGGCAGGACGTCCGTCTTATCGTAACCCGCAGCAGTGAGTTCTTGTTCATTGTAGGGGGAAACCGCGAGCGCTCGTTCTGTCTGCTGGCGCAGTTCGCCCAGTTGGTCTCGGCCCAACTGGGCCAGTTCCATGCGTTTTATATCGCTGCGGGCAAAGAACCTATTAGGCGTGATATTGTGATAGATAAGCCATAACCTCAGCGAACGGGCAGCCAGGAATTCAGGCACATCGGAACCAATACTGTGATGGTAAATGGCCCGTTCTTCACCGGCACCCTGTCGATAACGGGAAAGATGGCGCACCTCATGTTCAATATTGGCGTGGATATGCTGGGCATACAGGTGTGAATTGAAACCCAAATCTCGCAGCCAGCGGCGGATAATGAGCGCATGTCCAGTGATTGCATCACCTTCAGCAGCGCCGGTTAAGAATTGGTGCAGCGCGCCCTGGCTCATGAATGATCCTCCTCCAATTGGCGGATCTGCTCATGCAGGGCGTCAATTTCTTGCTGCTGTTCTTGAATGATACGAGTTAGTTCATTGAGCGCACTAATGATGTGATTGTCGAGCTTTATTTCATGGCTGACGGCGCGATTCACATAGAAGAGGATCAACTCGTGAAACTGTCCACGCACCGTCTGCCACAATTTACCAAAGATGGGGACACGCGTTGCCGGCGATGGGGCCAGCAGTAGCTGCACCGGGGGCGGATCCATTTCGTTGGCCAATCGGAGATGGTGGGCAAGGGCGGCATATTTGAGGCCGATATCGGGGACAGGGGAGATGACGCCAAATTCAGGAAACTGGGGTCGAACTTGCCCCAGAGTCTGGCGGCGCTGCTCGACGCGGTGTTCTACCTGTGCCGCCAGTTCAACAGATGAGATTTCTGTATCTGTGATCGTCAGCCAGGTGTCGTTTTCATTCATTTTCTATCTCTTTGATTAGCTGCTCGTACCGTTCGACAATTTGCGGCCATTGGTAATTGGCAAGTACGTAGCTGCGGCCGTTTTGTCCCATTTTGAGGGCCATTTCACCCTGCTTCAAAATAAAAGTCGTCGTGGCTGCAAATTCTTCATAATTGGTGAAATACAGCCCGCCATTGCTGCGGCGACAATGTTCCAGGGTAACAGCACAGCGACCATTGACCAAAACGGGGGTCTCTGCGAGCCACGCTTCCATAATCACCAGGGAAAAACTTTCATGAATGGATGGTTGGCAGAGCATGCTGGCGGCGGCATAAGCATCATATTTATCTTGTAAGGGAACATATCCTAAATCGATGATATGCCCGGCCATTTCAGGGTCTATGGTAATCTCCCCTGGGCCAATGAGCACCAGCTTGGCCTTGGTTTTGCCGGCGCGCACCAAACGGCGCCAATAGGCGAGCAGCAGAGGAGTATTCTTCCCCGCATCACGACGGCCGGCTACAAGCAAAAAGGGATCATCGATTTGATACTTACGCCGGAACCTGGCGGCATCAGCCACAAAACTGGTATCGACCCCTTCACCAATTACGCGTCTTTTCTGATCGGGGGCAGGTCCATAAAGCCTCTCCACGAGTTCTCGTTCCGCTTGGACATGTAAGATCATACCCTTTGGTTGGGGCATAAGCTGACGGAACAGATCGAGGTAGGCATAACTCTCATCATGCAGGCAGGGAATCAAGACAGAACGCTCTGGGCATATGGAGGCGCCAAAGATCGTGGTCGCGTACAGATAAGGTATAAAGAAGAATATATGGTGGTCACAATTGGCGGCTAAATAGGCATATAGATCTGGGCAGTCAAACATCTCTCCGGCGAAAACAGCTTCTTCGGCGCTGGAGATGGGCTTGCCGCCCAGCAGGCGCCGGTTGACCTGCTGGAAGGCGATTTGATCCCCGCCCGAGACCGCAAATCTGCGCACGGTGATACCCTGTTCAAGGCTTACGCCCGGGGCATGATAATTGCGGCCCCAATCAGAGAAAAAATCGCGGATGCAGGTGGTCAGGATTTCTACGTCATGACCGGCTGCGTGCAGATGGGCGGCGGTGCGGCGAGTCTCAGACTCCATTCCGCCAGGAATATCGAGGCCGTACCAAGGTGTAACGAAGGCAATTTTCATCAAGGCCCTACCAATACCAGGAAACTGCTATTCGGTCCCGGTTGAGAGATCATCCTGCTCCAGATCCACTTCAGCCTCCAGTTCCTGGCTCAAGAGGGATATCGCTTGCAGCAAATGCTCGTTGACGGAATCCTGACGGGCCACCACCTGTTCCACATAATAGAGAACCAGTTGGTGAAACATGCCACGCAGTTTATCAATCAATGGCCCGAAGAGAGGCAGCGTTGATTTGGTAATGTTCACGGTGACACCGGTTTCGCTCTGCATGAGGCTGGCCTGGTAAAGCTGTTCATAAAAAGCCGGCGAAAAACGGCTGCCGGCAATTGGCAAATCTGCTTTACCAATCCGCCGTTGGCTCAAAATTTGGCGGCGGATATCTTGCATAATCGCTTCGATATCTACATCTTCGTTGATTTGATCTTCCTGTTCCATCATTTCCTTATCATTGAGGCTCAATGAATGCCAGGGGCAAGGCCCATTTGACGGGCACTATGGCCTGCGGCTTGTGTTCGTAACTACTCTCCAGCCGCGAGCTTTGAATCTCGCGTATCTGCTTCTGGAATTGGAATCCATTTTCTACCAGCCACGCAGGATCACCGATCCAAACTACTGAACGGCCGTTATTTTGCCAGGAGTTAATGGAATCCGCTAATCGATCTTGGTCGAGATCCTGCAGGTCACGCAAGGTAAATACATCGTGACCATAAATAAACTTCAACGGTGTGCCCCAGAAATCACCCCGACCTACGGGCGATTGATCGTTGAAGAGCAAGACGGCGTTTGACGGCAGTTCCTGGTTAAGCGCAGCGAGTTGGTTAACAACTCCGTGATGATCAACCTGGCTAAGAAAGCCCCTGGCCGACCAGCCCAAGCCAAACAACCAGGCAGCGGACAACAGAAGGCCAGCCGTAAGAAAGACAGCTGCTGGCCATGAGAACCCGTTTTGCAGACTGCGCACGCGCCGGAAAAGGTCGCCCAAAAGGTAAGACGCGGCGAGGATGAAGAAAGGGGCGACCACAGGCACATAACGGCGCATGACATATATCTGGTGAGGGTTGGCGCGCACATTCCAAAGATATACGGCAGTAAATAGGAAGCCCACGGCTAGCAAGAGCGCTGTGCGCCACTCTACGCGCCAGAGCAGCAAACAAGCGCCGGAGACTCCCAGCCAGATACCCAGCGGAGAAAGGTACCAGCCCAAACGCAGCCAATTCTCATGATTGGTTATCAAGAGCAGGGTTTCGCTGTAGGAATCGGGGCGCAAGACAGCTTCGGCCGAGGTGGGGCGGATAAACCAGCCGTAGAGGGCAAAGAGCAAAATCAGGCCAATAAACGCGGACAACAGCGGTCGTCGATAACGGCGCAAAGCGGAAAAACGGCCGCGGAAGAAATAGACCACAGCCAAAAAGATGATTCCAAACAACAAGACGCCAACGGGAATCAACCAGTTCTGCCAGAGAAGCAGCAGTCCGAAGCCGATATGCTCGTAGAAATACGGGGCACTGAAAATGATGGCATGCAGGAACGAATGGGCCACCAAAACAGAAAAGGGGAGCAGGAACCAAAAATCACCTCTTCGCCAGCCACGCGCCCAAAGAGCGACAACCAGGAGACCGACAAGGGGCAGCATGATCAATATGTCAATGCGCACCAGAAATACGGAGCCCAGGGCGGATCCGGCTAAAAAGGGCCAAAGAGAGGATGGACGGCGTTCACCCAGCCACCTTAAGACTGCCCAAAGGCCAGTCCACAGAAGAAATTGGGTCAAAGCCTCAGTGGTAGGATAGCGGGCGAACCAAACTTGGAGGGCCATTAGCGACAGTCCCAACAAAGCAAGCGCAGCGGTCAAGCGCCCAGCCAGTTCACGGGCAGTCAAGTAAACGGCTAGGGAAGCCAGCAGCATCCACAGGCCGGTCATCATCAACTCTGAATTGATTCCATCGACAGTCGATCCCGAGAGCGCGAAAGCGGCGGCCTGCCAAACAGGATGGAGAGGATAAAACTGCGGAGCGATTGTCCCCGACTCGGCATCGGTGACATAGAAGCCGGGCACGAGGTATGAACTGGCGACAGGATTGGTAGGCAGTGGTCGCAAGGTGATTTGCCACAGCGCGGGATCAAGATTGGCCAACGTCTCATCGACAATTTGGAATCCACCATTCTGCGCGATCTCCGCGCCCAAGCTGACATAGACGCCGGCGTCGGCGCCGCCCATGATAGCTTCGTGAGGGCGAAAGTAGAGCCAGGTGGCGGTAATGACCCAAGCGAAAAGGAAGAGCGCCTCCAGCCACCTGCCGCGATTCACAACTGGGAGCCAAGCACCATGCTTACCATCAACGGTTCCTGCCTCATGGGTTTCGCTCCAGCGACGTAAATGGTGGCGAGTGAGAAGTGTCAGGATCAGCACAATCGCGAACCAGGCAGCCGAAAGCGCAAGGAGTGAAAAGCGGCCTGTTTCGGCCAGAATAAGTGCCTGCCAACCAGTGAGAATAATGCCCAGCGCCAGGGCGGCGAATAGCAGGTTGAGGTTGATTGCCATCCGTTTAGGCAGAAACAGGAGCATGATCAGCCCTCCGGCAGCGAAACTGGCGAAAATGATCAGGAGAAGAACCAGCGGGCTACTCATGGGACTGCAAATAGGTTTCCAAAGTCGACGATAGGGCGCGCACATAGGCCGCGGCAATGGTTTGCGGATGACATTCCTGCCGCGTGTAGCGGCGACCTGCTGCGCCTATCTCCTGGCGCAGTTCCGGGGATTGAGCCAGGCAGATCATGGCCGACAAAAGGCTATCTTCATCTGCCGGGCGTATCTTCAATGCCGCTTTTTCCGGAATTTCCGCGTACCAGCCCAGATCATTGACAATTAAGGGGCGGGCAGCAGCCATTGCGCGTAGAGCGGTGGCGGAGGTCTCGCCCATAGTAGGTTGGCGCAGATTAACAACGATATCGGCGCTGTGTACCCAGTCGATAAAACAACCGAGGTCAGGAACATAATCAATATGGGTTACAGCGCTCGCAAGATCTAGTTCACCGATGAGGGCAGCAATTTCCACCTCCGGCAGCACCTCACCCACGAGCAGATAGTGGGCATTGGGCACTGTTTCACGCAGCCTGCGAAATACGCGCAGGATCAGGTCGATTTGTTTGGGCCCGGTGATCACGCCATAACTGGCAAACAGGACGGTATTCTGATCAAGCTGCAGTTCGTCCCGGCGAGATTGGCCTGGAAGTTCTTCGATGAGGGCTGGTATGATAGACTGCGGGACATCGCAGCCCTGCTGCCGGACCAGGTCAGCCACGTAACCGCTGTGAACGATGAGGCCCAAACTACTGTCAAGCAGACGCCTATTGAGCGGCGTTTCAAATACCGCGGCGCGAGCCTGGCCTAGACGCATTGCTTGCGCGCGCTGCATTCCCGGTACACCCCAAACGTAAGTCATTTCACGAGCATAAGCACTGAAATTGCCCTGATCCAGGGTCATATGAGCGATGAAGTGGTGGATGGCGTAGTCGTGTAAGACGACAAGGCCAGGATAGCGCAGCAGAAGTGGATAGAAGGAGGCGTGATATTGGCTGTTGCCCATCTGGTAAAGGGGAATGTCAAACTGCCACTGCTCTTGGGGGTATTGGGCCAGCGGGCGGATAGGGAACTGGCGGCGCAGGGCCTGGTCAACCTGCCGAGGGTCGGCGGCATAGAGCGTAAGTTCAACTTGCTCAGCCAGAGCAGGCAGTAGTTCGCGGCTGTAATCGGCGATGCCGCTACGTTCAGGCGGCAAGGGGCTGAAATAGGCGACCCGCATTGGCTGCAGGGCATCGCGACCGGGCCGGTCTCTATTGAAACTCACTTACCCTTCCTCAAATTCCTCGGGAGGGTGCCGACCTTCTTCGAGGAGAGCCAGACGGCCGTCAATCCTTTCCAGCAGGCGAATCATTTGCTTAACCTGTAGGCTTAATTCGCCCATGTCACGGGTCAGCGCCGTTTGCTCACGATCCTGCATGACGATCTGCTCTGTCATCTGCTCTTCAAAAGCATCAATTTGACCAACAACCAGGGCATTGAACTCACTCTGCTGCTGTATGATCGGCCGTATGACCCATATCGCGGCTACGCTGTTCCAGGCGCTGCGGAACCAGACAATTAGTGGTCCCAATAGGGGCACGTCAGAAGTAAAGGGCTGTTCCCGCAAACGTCCTTTTTCCTGCAGCCAGGCTAGATTATTCGCTTCTTGTTCAGCCATAAAGCACCTTTTTACCACCAACCGTTGTATCAGACTGGTTTGGCCACAAACGTTTTCCCTACGCTCGGTCAGCGCCAGGGCAAATCAGGCAAGAGGGCCGTGATCACGTATGGGCCCTGGGCGAGATCATCGAAATAGCCATTTTCCAGCAGCGATTTGTAGGAATAGATGGCATGACCTGCTGTTCCCAAAGCCCGGGCACTGGCGATTCGGGCCTCTATCTGTGCAAAATCGTTAGTTGTACAAAAGCGGCTGCCAATGCCAGGAATGATCATGCGTCCCTTACTATCCAGCATATAGTCCTGAACCAAGATCTGCCAGCGCTCCAACGTCCAAAAATAGGCTTGCTCGCAGTCAGGTAGGCCAGTATAGATCATGGGCGCAATCCCGTCGACAGAACCCGCAGCGAGCCACGCTTTTGAATCCTGATAGTAATCATTGTAACCGCTGCTGCTCCCCCAACCCCACTGATCATGATAGACTGGCCATACTGCAGCCGTAATCCATAGGTCTGGTTTTTGAGACACCATTTCTGTGTACAGTTTGCGCACTGTGCCGTTAATCTGCCGGCGCTGCCATTCGCTGTACCCACTGCCATTGAAACAGCTTTGCCCATAACGCGCGGCGCTCACCGGGTCACAGGAACTATCATTATTGGCATAGCGGATGTGATCGAGATGCAAGCCATCGACATCATAGCGCTGAACCAGGTCAACCGCTATGCTCAACAAATGCTCGTCAAAATATGTAGAAGCGGGAGTAGCGCGCTGGTATCCGGCGCAGGAAATCTGGCCATTCTTAGCCCACATCAAGCCGTTAGATTTGCCATCTGTGGCGCCATGTTCCTCCACCAACCGGTGGAATAGATGGCGCGGGAATGTGTCATCGGGTGGTGGATCATCACAATCAGCCCAGACGGGATAGATGTTTAGATAGGCGTTAACGGCGAGGCCGCGTTGATGGGCACGCTTGATAAGGTATGCCAGCGGGTCCCATCCTGGGTCTTTGCCCAATGTGCCAGTTAGGCGTCGGGACCAAGGTTCTAGACCGGGCGTGTAATAGGAATCCGCCTCACCGCGAACCTGAAAGTAGAGCAGATTGAAGCCGGCTGCGGTGACATTGTCAACCAGGGCGTCTATCTGGGCCGGAGAAGCGGAACCGTAATTGTGCCAGTCGAAGCGCGTCACCCACAAGGCGCGTATTTCGACCTGCGGTTTCTGCGCTTTCCCAACCACGGGTAAATAGACCTGCCCGCTCTCTTGCTGGGCATTGAGCAAGGAGGCGAGGCCAAGGAGCGCGATCATCAGCAAGGTCAAGGTGAACCAGTAGATTTTTCTAGAGCGCATCAGATGCTATTTTCGCACTGCCTGGATTCCGGTCAAGTAAGCGCCTCACACTTGTTTAATTCATGTATACTTACCTCATTCCTACTACTAGTCCAAAAAGGGAGGCGTTTTATGGGAAAAATCATTGATATCAGCCGCAATTTGGTGGCGAATACGGCCGTCTGGCCCGGGGATACACCGTTTAATATGCGCACAATGATGGAAAGAAAAAAGGGTGACACGGTCAATTTGACCACGCTGACGATCAGCGCTCACACGGGCAGCCACGCCGACGCTCCGTACCATTTTGACGATGCGGGTTTGACAATGGAAGGGGTCGATTTAGAGCCCTATTGGGGTGCGGCGCAGGTGGTCACGGTAGACAAAGAGGTTGGCCCATTGACTCCCACCGATTTCGCAGCATATGACCTGAACCAGGCAAAGCGGCTGTTGGTGCGTACACCCGCAGCCCTTTTTCCATACACCCAGTTCCCCGAGTTCCCGCATCCCAGCCCAGAACTGGCAGATTGGTTGGGCGCACTGGGCATTTTGCTTTATGGGACGGATGGCCTGTCCATGGATGACGTAAACAGCAAGGATTTGCCAGGACATAAGGCAATGCTGCGCAATGGGATCGCTATTTTGGAGGGGCTTGATTTGGCCCAGGCGCCGGATGGTCTTTATGAATTGGCGGCGCTGCCATTGAAGATAATTGGTGGTGACGGGAGTCCAATACGTGCTGTCCTGCGGTCGTTAGACTGAATCCAACAGATGGCGCCAGTTTAATCCTGTTGAGTGACTGCAAATCGCAATCCAATCTTAATCATTCGCTGCCCTATTTATCAGATGCTGCTGCCAAATGGCATTAGTTCGTCAATGGACCTTAATTATGAAATCCAATAAACTCAGTTTCGCGCAGGCACTTGACCAACAAGACAAATTGGCCCATTTTAGGTGGCGTTTTGCCCCGACCGATACTGATCTAGTCTACATGGACGGTAATTCGCTGGGGCGGCTGCCATTGGCTTCACAGACGCGTCTGCATGATGTGATTAAGCATGAGTGGGGACAGCGGCTGATTCGTGGTTGGAGCGAGGGTTGGATCGATGCGCCGCTGCGTATCGGAGCCAAGATCGCTTCTATGGTTGGGGCAGAGCAAGATGAAGTGTTGCTGGCAGATTCGACCTCAGTGAATCTTTATAAGCTGGCCCTGGCGGCGCTGATGGCCCAATCGGGGCGGCGGACAATCGTCACCGATGATCTGAATTTCCCCTCTGATCTTTATATTCTGCAGTCGGTCTGCAAACTGGTGGGGCATGGATGCCGGGTAGAGATAGTTCAATCTGAGGATGGAATTCTTGGACCTATGGAAAAACTGACCCAGGTGGTAGATGAGGATACGGCGCTGCTGTCGCTCTCGCACACAGTTTTCAAGAGTGGTTATACGTATGATATGGCCGAGGTCACACGCATGGCCCACGAAGAAGGAGCCATGGTGCTGTGGGATTTGAGCCACTCTGCGGGCGCTTTGCCGGTTGACTTGCAGATGGCGCAGGCGGATTTGGCGGTAGGTTGTACCTATAAATATCTCAATGGTGGACCCGGCGCGCCCGCGTTTCTTTACGTGCGCCGGGAATTGCAGGAGCGTTTGGAGAATCCGATCAGCGGTTGGATGGGACAGAGAGACATGTTCGCTTTTGATCTTGATTATGAAGCAGCGCCAGGGCTAAGCCGCTTCAAAACGGGAACACCGCCTATTCTGGCAATGAGTCCCATCGAAACGGGGGTGGACATGATTCTAGAAGCTGGTATCGAGCAGTTGCGCGATAAATCGCTGCGCCTGAGCCAATATTTCCTCGATTTGTGGCTGGAGGTTTTGGCTCCGCTGGGCTTCCAGCTTAATTCCCCCGCTGATGCCAGGCTGCGAGGTTCACATATTTCGTTGGGACATGAGGAAGGGTACCGCATCAACAGGGCATTAATCGAGGAGATGAATATCCTGCCCGACTTCCGTGCGCCGGACAACATCCGTTTTGGTTTTGCGCCGTTGTATACGTCGTTTGAGGATGTGTATTCGGCCGTATCGCGTCTGCATACTGTGGTCGCTGCCAAACGCTACGAGAGATACTCACATGTGCGTTCTTCAGTCACCTAAAAGGGCGGTGGTTAAGGCGCACATGGTGTCTAATGATTGATGGAATCCCACCTTCGCGAAAATGACTAGTCAATCGGAAATGACAATCAAAAGGAGCTCAAATTCGGCACGCGGTTGGAGCCACCGAGATATCAGCCAGTCACCTCTGGCTCGTCCTTGGGTTTGAAATAGCGGATGATAAAGAGGCTGATGACTGCCGAAATAGCCACGACTCCTTCAATAACCAGCACATGCCAATCCTGCATAGCTCCGAAGACGGCGACGGAATTAACCAGTGTATGCCAGCCAATGGCTGCGAAGAGCCAGATAATACTCTTGCGTAAAAAGACCTGTAAGACAAGGATGGAGAGGGAGAGGTGTAAGATGATGGCGAAAACCCGCTCCATGGCACCCACGAGGAACATCCATGGGGGAGAGTTGACCAATTCTTGGATTTGCTGCGCGCCGGCAGTGATCGCCTCGGGATTGTTAGCCAACTGATCTGCAGGCACAAGAGATTCAATCAATCCACTTTGATAAATATAAACGTTAGCCACGGTTGTTGCCGCCAACAGGCCAACAATGATGGACTCCACCCCGCCCCAGCCGGCACCAAACATCAGGCCTCGATCCCATTGGCGCGCATCTTTCACAAAAAAGCGGTAGAAGATATAGCGCATTATCTCTTCAAAAAGGCCTGCGGATAAACCAAGGAGCAAGGCAGCGAGGGCAACTTGAACCACAGCTTCCCCATCGCCCATAATGCCCTCAATAATGGGGTTGAGGACAAATTGGTTGAAGGGGATATGGAGAAGCTGGGATGCAACAAAACCAACAGCACCCAACAGGAAGAGCGACCAGCGCACCTTGTAACGTCGCACCAGCCAGATGCCGAGAAGGACGGGCAGAACAATCATGAGGAGGGAGTTTAGGGTAAGCAATATATAGACCATCATAGTTACTAATTATATCGCCCCATCGGTAGCACGCTATAGCTTGTATGATCATTCGGCTGTCTGCTGACAAGGTTTCCATTCCTCGCGATTCGGCAAAGTGCGAGCCAAGAATGCTCGTCTACTGGGACAATGGCTGTTGGGACGAAGGGAAGGGGAGCGAGAACGATCGATACAGACATATGCCCAGTAGGAATGTGCAGTAGGCAAATAGGGTTACGCTGATGGCCAGGATAAATGTGCCGGTAATGAAGCTGAGTAGCGGGGTTACAGCCGTTCCAACCCCGGGAACTTGGTATTGGGCGCTCATTGTTGGGCCAATAACGGCCGATCCCAAACGATAGCCAGGACCATAGAGAGGGAAGATCAGGAAGTCGTTCCAAATCAATCGGGCGATGAAGAGGGAGGCCCGGTTCAGTTGTTTAAAACGGGTCAGGAGTATGCCCACCAGTAGCGAATCCATAATGGGGATAGGAATAAAACTCAGTAGAGTGCCCAGGGCGAAGGCGGCGGCAAGGCTGCCCGCGGGATGGGCGGGATTACGCAGCTCTTGAAGCTCCTCCCGGAACCGCTCGCGCGCAAGGGTAAGTGTTTGTATTAGACTTGATAAGCGGTTATTTAAATGTCGTCGCATATGATTTCTCCATATTTGTACTGCCTGACAAACGTAGTTTGTGCGCCTTTAGTTCCCGCGATTTGCTCTGCCTGAATCTGGTGCAGGGCTGCAGTTTAGTAAGCGTAGGCTCCCCGTAGCGGAGAGGATATAATGCGACGCATGGCTGAACTTTCTCCCACAAAACGACGAGGGCTGTATTTGGTAGCGATTTTCGCGCTTTATCTGGCCATCGCCTGCCTGATCACGTGGCCATTGATTGTGAATCTGGGTAGCTTATTAGTGGGACGAACTTCGGACGCGATGGTGCACTACTGGAACGGCTGGTGGTTCCAACAAGCACTACAAATAGGGCAGTCTCCCTTTCAAACTGATCTGCTCAATTTCCCGGATGGGGTCAGTCTGGTCACGCACAATTTCGCTTTGCTGAATATCATGCCCTGGCTGCTGCTGGAACCGATTATTGGTGGCATAACGGCTTACAATTTGATCATTCTATTGTCGCTGGCCCTGTGCGGCTGGGGGATGTATTTGCTGGCAGATGAACTGCTGGAACAGCGGCATGCAGCCTTTATTGCTGGGCTGATCTATATGGCCTGGCCTTTCCGCCTCTCGCAGCTTGACCATCCCAATCTCGTGGCCACATTTTGGATTCCCATCTTTTTCCTCTTCTTGATCCGTGTTCTACGTGATTCGCATTGGCTGGATGGATTGTGGGCCGGAGTGGCCCTGGCGTTGGTGGGATACACGCGCTGGCAGCTGCTGATCCCGGTCAGTATGATGACGTTGATTTTTATGTTGGGAACTGCCAAATCATGGATTTCCCATTGGCGCGAGACAGTGCCACGCCTGGTGTTGGCGGGCGTGATCGGCTTTGTGGCTCTGCTGCCACCGGCAGTGATGCTGGTCGGAGAACAGTTAAATTCTGATATTTCAGCCGATGTGATCTACGAAGAAGATGAACGGAATATGTCCACTGATTTACTGGCATACCTGACACCCAGCAAACGACATTTCATATTAAACGCGACGATGAAGCCGCTGGTGGATAGTTATTACAAAGAGCGCACACCGGGGCGGCGTTATCCCACCTATATCGGCCTAAGCGTGCTAATCCTGGCCGCGATCGGGCTGATCAAGCGTTGGCGCGAAACCTGGTTTTGGCTGCTGATGGCTCTGGTTCTGATCGGTCTTGCTGCAGGGATGGCATGGCGCGTGAACGGGCAGACCATTACGGCCGTACCCACACTCTATAAACTGCTGGCCCCACTGCAGGCAGCGCGCTTGATGCGCGTGCCTGAGCGGTACGTGATGTTTCTAGCCCTGCCAGCAGCCGTGCTGGCGGCTTATGGCTGGAGATCTGTGATCAGTTTGCGGCAGCTCTCACGCTGGCGATTGCCGCTGACTGTGCTGCTGGGCCTGGTCATTCTCTTTGAGTATCAATCGTCACCTTTGCAATCACAATACACCGAGTACGACAAGCAAGTATTTGAACAACTGGCACAGGAACCAGGAGAGTTCGCCATCCTAAATATTCCTCTGCGCTACCGTTTTTCTAAGGAGTACCAGTTCGAACAAACGATTCATAAACAGCCGATCTTGCAAGGGCATGTTTCCCGTGAACCAGAGAATCTATACCGCCTGATCGAGGAAAGTGAATGGCTGGACGGCATGCCGGACTTGGAGGTAGACCCGGGCTTCCTCATGGCGCAGTTGAATGAGGCCGGGGTCGGCTATGTAGTGCTGTCGCAGCACCTTCTGGAAGATCCCACTTGGCGGCTGTGGAAACGACATGTACCCTATGCCCCATATCACAAAGATGACCGTTACCTGGTGTATGCCACTGCACCGCAAATTGGGCGTGAGCTTGACCAACCACAGGAAATGATGCCTGGATTGGGAACGACTGAGCGGTCATTGACAGCTTACTGCGGGGAGAAAGAGACAACAGCCGTGGCGGCCATTACCTGGGTAACAACAGAGACGCTGCCGGAAAATGTGGGTCTTCAGCTCTTGGCTGCCTCCGAAGAAACAGGTGCAGAGCAGTCTGGAGCAGTGGTCCCACTCGTCGATGGTTGGCCCTCGAGCCAATGGCCTGTGGGAACTGTTACGCGGCAGGCATATGAGATTGATCTTCCAGCGGAATATGATCCGTTTAAGATAACCTTGCAGATGATTGATCTGCAGCAGCAAACACCAGTTGGCGAACCGACCCCAATGGGCAGGGTCGATGCTGAGTCTTGCACAATAGATGGTGCAGGTACAGAACCAGCCAATCTGTTTTTCGGCGACGGGCTGAGGCTGCTCTCCTACGGGGCAGCACAAGAATCTGGGGAGTTGGTGATCAACCTGCACTGGCTGGCGGAAGAGCGACCTGGCGCCGCGTACAAGTTTTTTATTCGTATTACCGACCCGCAGACAAATGAGGTTGTTGCGCAGATCGATACCATGCCCTTGAATTGGAGTTTTCCGACAACGGACTGGAAAGCGGGTGAGCTGGTTGCAGACGAGATCCGCGTGCCGTTGGCTGGGGTCGCACCCGGTGATTATGAGTTGGCCATGGGCGTCTACCTGGAGGAATCCGGAGAACGGCTGCCGGTAACTGGCGCCGGCGGTGGACTGCGTGTTGACGATATTGGGCGGTTGGTACTGCCCGTGATTGTGCCGGTTAACGAAGAATAGATCTTGACGACTAACTTGACTGGATTATTTATTCACTTCCTGAGATTCGTCTTGCGACCTAGTTGGTTAATGGAGGTTAGATATCGACAAAGTTCAATTGGTTGAACAACTGCTGGCATGGTGGGACGAGGGGCATCGTCCCCTGCCCTGGCGTGAGAGTTCAGATCCGTATGGTATCTGGATCTCAGAGGTGATGCTGCAGCAGACGCAGATTACCACAGTGCTGCCATATTTCCAGCGTTGGATGGAATGCTTTCCCACGGTGCAGACGCTGGCCGAAGCTTCTCTGGACGAGGTTCTAAAACAGTGGGAAGGTCTGGGCTACTACAGCCGGGCGCGCAATTTACATGCGGCGGCAAAGATAGTGGTTGAGGACTACAAAGGACATATGCCGAGCTCAGTGAAGGAACTGCTGCTGCTGCCCGGAATCGGTCGTTACACAGCAGGGGCTGTCGCTTCGATCGCCTTTGGCCAAAGCGCTCCGGTCCTGGATGGTAATGTAATTCGGGTGTTCAGCCGCTTGACTGATCTGGATGAGGACATTAGCAAGGGCAAGACCCAGAGATTTTTATGGCAGCTTGCCGGGGATCTAGTGCCAGAAGAGCGCCCTGGTGATTACAATCAGGCGCTCATGGAAGTAGGGCAATTAGTCTGCCAACCGGGAATTCCGCACTGCGCAGATTGCCCGCTTAGCGAGCTTTGTCTCGCCCGCGAGCGAGGAACGGTGGAGCAGCGCCCCGTGCGCCCACCGCGCAAGCGAACACCCCATTACGATGTTGTAGCCGGCGTCATCTGGAAAATTGAGGAGCATTCAGCCACAGCCCCGTTCTTGATCGCACGACGACCGCTATCAGGGCTGCTGGGTGGTTTATGGGAGTTCCCCGGAGGAAAGCAGGAACAGGGGGAAAGCCTGGCCCAGGCACTAAGACGTGAGATTTGTGAAGAACTGGCTCTGGATATCAGCGTAGGCGAACAGCTCACAGTCGTCAAACATGCCTATACTCATTTCCGGATCACCCTTCATGCTTTTCATGCCTGGGCAAATGGTGGAGAGGCACAAGATATCGGCGTCGCGGGTCATGCCTGGGTTTCAATGGCTGACCTTGATCAATATGCTTTTGCGGCAGCTGACCGCCACATCATCGCCGCCTTAAAAATCGCACTGCGGTCATGATAGCTGAAAACACCCTAAAGGAATAAATGGGCAGCCTTCTTTTTTTGTTTTCTATTGGCTGTTCTCGTATGATCACGCGAAACTTGGGATTTATTTATATGGGATCAACTATCACGGTCGTTTTCTTTTGGCTTGGCGAACGCCTGCGGGATCTATCGATGTGGCCGGTTAACCTGGTGCGGGATTTTCCGATTCGCGCCGGTCGACTACTGCGCACTTTGGCCAGGGCGATTAATGCCATCCTTTTTTTTACCCCCGAACTGCTGGATGCTGTGCGCAACCGGGAGATTGGTTCGTGGCTGGGTATGAAATTCGGCCATTTTGCCGATTGGTTGCACCAGTTTTTGACCCAGGTTTTTGACCTTTTTGGCGGGCCAGAACTAGGGGAATTCCTCATTCACCTGACCACAAAAACGACGCCCCTGACGGGTGATGAAATCGCGATTATCTCGCAAATTTTAGGGTCACAGGCGATGCGTTACGGGGATGTACGCGTGGTGGAAGGGGGACTATTTGACTTGATTTTTCGTTTGAATGGCAATCTTGCGTTCGCCACATGGCACAGTATAAATCTGCCGCGAACGGGCAGGCATACGCGCGAAAACCGAGGCATCGTGGTTCACGAATTAACCCATGTATACCAGTATGAGCGGGTCGGCTCGCGATATTTGGGTGAGGCGATCTATATGCTGATCAAGACGAGGCGAGACTGCTATAATTATGGGGGAACCCAAGGGTTGATAGCAGCATGCGCCGTTGGACGGCAATACCGGCACTATAACCGGGAGCAGCAGGCGATGATCACTCAGGATTATTACAATCGCAGCGTAAAAGGGTTGGCATTAGATTCGTACGAACCCTTTATCGCGCAGGTACGGTCTGGCGTGCTGTGAGACTTCCCTCCTGTTTCCCGTCTTTACTGCTAGTTACCGCTCTGGGGCTCATCTCCTGCCAGGCCGATCCCGGCACAACGGTTGTGGAGAGCACGCCGACAGCAGCGGCAACCACTAATCCGGAACCGGTACGACCAACGGCTACGCCGGCGACGATTGTGCCCACGGGTAAACATCTGACGATTTGCATGGCCGAAGAACCCACAACGCTCTATTGGCACGGCCGTTCAACCGTATTTGATGAGGCGGTGCTGCATGGAATTTATGAAAACGATCTGACGACGCTTTCTTTTTCTTTCCAGGCCGTTGGATTAGAAACAGTTCCCAGTCTTGCTCAAGGGGATGCCGCTTTCCGGGTTGTCCCAGTTGATGCTGGGGACAAAGTCGTCGATGCAGCGGGAAATGTGATCTCGCTGGAGCTAGGCAGCCAGGTAATTAATGCCGACGGTGAATTGGAAACCTTTAATGGCAGCACATTGCTCATGCAGCAGTTGGTAGTCGACTTCCTGATGAGGCAGCGTTACTGGGCAAATGGGCAGCCCGTAACGGCCGCCGATTCTATTTACAGCTTTCATCAGGCGGCGCATCCCGAATCGCCGGCTGACACATTCAAAATTGAGCGTACTGCCAGCTACGAGGCCACGGGTAATCTCAGTGTGCGCTGGGCGGGGCTGCCAGGTTTTAGGGACGAGAACTACCAGACAAATTTCCACCACCCACTTCCACAGCACGCATGGCGCGAACTGACCTTTGCCGAGTTAGGGACGGCTGAAGCATCAAGCCGGCTGCCCATGGGCGATGGCCCTTACCGCATCATCGAATGGCTGCCTGGAGAAATGATCCGTCTGAGGCCAAATCCCTACTATTATCGCGTGAATGCAGATTTGCCGCGCTTGGACAGCGTAACCTTCAAATTTATCCCCGATCGAAACCAGCGCATTTCCCAACTGTTGGCCGGCGAATGCCAGATCATCACCCACGAGCAGCTTGACCAGGAGCTTATTCCTTTTTTCATGGAAGCGCAGGATGCCCAGCTAGTCAACGCTTCCATTCGACCGGGTCCCGAGCGTTGGCAGATAAGTTTTGGCATCAATTCGGCCAACGATTACGGGGACGGCAGCGGACGCCCTGACTGGTTTGAAGATACCAGGGTACGCCAGGCAGTGGCGATGTGTATCAACCGCCAGCAGATCATTGATTCCGTTCTCTCCGGTTATGCATTTATTCCCAATAGTTATCTACACGCGGTCCACCCCTTTAATGCGGAAGAGGCCATTTTCTGGCCATTTGATCGCAGCGCCGCGAATGCTCTGCTCGATGAAGTGGGATTGCTAGACAATGATTTCGATGCTTTACGTGAAGATACAAGCAGCGGCGCCGATTTTCGAGTATCTTTGATCACCAGTCATGATCAAACCGAGAGGGCTGTGGCGGCAATGCTCAGGGATATGCTGCTCGAGTGTGGTATCGATGTCGTAATTGAGTCTTTATCCGACCAACTGCGTTTTGCGGAAGGGGCGGAGAATCGGGTCAATGGCCGTCGCTACGATCTGGCGCTAACGAGCGCTTCGACGAGCCATATTCCAAACTGCGCACAATTTGGCTCGTGGGAAATCAGCGGGCCGGATACAGAGCAAAACCCTGCAACGAGCCTGCCCTATGTGGGCTGGGATGGCCAGAACCACACGGGCTGGTCAAATCCTGATTTTGATAATGCATGCCTATCTGCCAATCAGGCCATGCCCGGAACAGTCGACCATGCCCTATACCATGAACAAGCACAGACCATTTTTTCGCAAAACCTACCTGTACTGCCGCTGTTCTTTGTGCCCAAAACCACGGCGACCAGTCCGCATATATCCAATATCGACAATGATCCATCGCAAAACTCAGAATTATGGAATCTATATGCGATTGATATAATCAATTCGGACGATCGTGAGGTGGCGACAAATAACAGCAATGGGGGGAAAAGTGAGGCAAACCGCGGAAAGCAAGGGTGAATCTTACTCTGTTGGGATTAGCGGCGTCGCTGCTGCCGCTGACGCTTTTCCAGAAAACCAACAATCTGTTGGGCAATGTCCACGCCCGTCACCCCCTCAATGCCCTCCAGTCCAGGCGATGAATTAACCTCCAGCAGCAGCGGGCCGCGCTGGGATTGGATGAGGTCAACACCAGCCACACCTAAACCGTGCGCTTTGGCCGCAGCAATGGCCAATTTAGAGGTGGCGGCATCGGGTGTGATGGAGATGGCTGATCCACCACGGTGCAGATTGGCCCGGAAATCTCCATCGGCGGCGATACGCTCCATGGCAGCGATGCAGAGATCACCGACGACGATGATCCGTGTATCGCGACCCTTTGACTCGGCCAGATACTCTTGAACGAGCGCCTGCCGGCTGGCACGATGCACTTTATCAAGTACAGCAGCAGCGGTAGCCAGGTTCTTAGCCAAGACGACACCCTTCCCCTGTGTACCACGGACCAGCTTGATCACCACTGGCAAGCCGCCAACGACATTCACTGCCGAAAAGAGCGCCTTAGGTTGGGCGATGACGGCCGTCCTTGGAATGGGCAGGCCAGCGCGATTCATACACTGTAAACTCTGCAGTTTATCCCGCGAGCAGGCGATTGCCGAGGCGACGGCGGTGGTCAGAACTCCTAACGCTTCAAACTGGCGAACGACCGCCAAACCGTAAAAGGTGATAGAGGAACCAATGCGTGGGATGATCGCATCAACCTCTGGGATATGTCCGGTACGGGTTAAGCCAAGGGGTCCGCTGGTGATCAACTTGGGTCTAGGATTGCCTTCGGTGGCCAATCCTACCTCCACGGCGACCGCCAGCGTGTCAATCACATTTACATCATGCCCACCATTGCGCGCGGCTTGCACAAGACGGCGAGTACTGTAAAGGGATTTATTACGCGAAAGAACAGCTATACGCATGACCATGTTATAGTTTCCCGCACCATTTCAGTCAAGAAAAGGCATGATCGTGAGGTGAGCATGGAAGCCTCCCCGTTGACCCCCTATGCCCTATCCGCTAAAATCGCCGGTTTGTTGGAGAAATCGAAACCTATGCGCTATCCCCAAACAATCGTGATCGTACCAACCTACAATGAGGCTGATAATATCGACGATTTGGTGTCACAACTGCTGGCGCTGCCGGTCGATCTAGGCGTCCTGGTCGTGGATGACAATTCGCCAGATGGAACAGGCGAACTTGTGGACCACTGGGCCGAACGCCACCCGGACCGCGTCTTTACTGTGCATCGATCGGGCAAACTGGGACTTGGTACTGCATATATCGCTGGCTTTAAGCGCGCCATGGGCGAATTTCAGGCGGAGCGCATTATGACCATGGACGCCGATTTTTCCCATAATCCGCGCTACATCCCCAGCATGATTGACCTCAGCGAGAAAAAAGACGTTGTCATCGGATCACGCTATGTTGGTAGTGGAGGATCCCTCAACTGTACCTGGAAAAGAATCTGGCTCAGCAAGATCGCCAACTTCATCGCCCGTACTCTGTTGGGGCTGCAAGCCCGAGATACGACGGCCGGATTTAGACTTTACCACAGCCGGGTGCTGCAATCGATCCCGCTCGATGAAGTTTTCTCCAGTGGCTACTCCTTCCTTGTGGAGATGTTGTTTATGTGTCAGCGCAGGGGGTGGGATATTGGCGAAGTGCCGATCGTCTTTGAGGATCGGCGCAAAGGGACAACCAAGATTTCCCAAAGTGAAGTTTTCAAAGCACAGTATACAGTCTTTCGCCTCTTTTTGCGCCGTATATTCCGGCGCAAGCCGGTACGCCAGACGTCATCGTAACCATCATGAAGAATGTAAAATGCAATCTATGCGGCCGTGATGAATGGCGCATCCGCTACCCATCAACAATGAACAACGCTGAAGATCTCGATGTGGATTTGTTTCGCTGCACCAGTCCAGGCTACGGAAGTCATGCCCAAATCGTTCAGTGTGCCCACTGCGGCTTGGTTTTTGCTAATCCACGCTGGACGACTTCGGAGCTAGAAGCGGCTTACGAGGCAGTTGAAGATAAAACCTATGTTGAGGAACGGCAAGGGCGTGAAATCACTTTCCGCAAACATCTTGATGCGCTGGAAAAGGTAACAGGACCGGGAAACGGCCGTTCGCTGTTGGATGTTGGCGCATATATTGGCGTCTTTGTGGAAGTTGCCACCGCCGCAGGCTGGGAGGCCTATGGCATAGAACCCTCAAGCTGGGCTGTAGAACAGGCTAAACAGCAGGGGCTGCCCGTGTACCAGGGCACGCAAGATACCCCAGTTTTCGATGGGCGAAAATTTGAGGTCATCACCATGTGGGATGTCATTGAGCATGTCTCTGATCCTGCTGCTGAATTGAGAAAATCCTTTCAACTCCTGAAACCGGGCGGTTGGTTGGTCGTGCATACGATGAATATTGACAGCCTGACCGCGCGTCTGATGGGACGGCGCTGGCCCTGGCTAATGGATATGCATCTAACCTACTTCAGCCAAAAAACCATGGCTGCTATGCTGAATGCTGCCGGATTTGACATAATTTGGTCCGGCACCCAAGGACGTTATTTAAGTCTAGGTTATCTGGCGACAAGGTTGGGTGGCCTAAATGATCATCTAGGGCGTATTTCGACCAGCATCATGCGCCGGCTGAAGCTTGGCGACAAAGCAGTGCCGGTCAACTTCGGCGATCTTTTCACCGTCTTTGCCAAACGGCCGTAACTGCTGGCGTCCCCTTTTAGCTTGGAACCGATATCTCTTTTTTGGTATACTGCTAAGTATGATCCCACTGAAGCTCCTCATCGTTGACGACCATCCTGTATTTCGCCAGGGCTTACGTGATGTATTTGAAACTGAACCAAAAATCGAGGTCGTTGGTGAAGCAGCGGATGGTGAGGCAGCACTTACCCAGGCACGGGCTTTGCAGCCAGATGTAATTTTGATGGATATTAATCTGCCGACATCAAGCGGGCTGCAGGTAACCCGAGCAATTACAACGCAGATGCCGGGCACAAAGGTAGTCATGATCACCGGCTATGACGAGCCAGAATATATATTTCACTCGCTGCGGGCCGGTGCTTACGCATTCTGCTCCAAAGACTTGCCACCAGAGGCACTAATTCACACCGTCTTGACCGTTTTTGAAGGAACCTACGTGCTCAATGACCAGGTACTTTCTGAAGTGGAAGTTGAGGAGTGGATTGAGCGGCGTATGAGCCGTTTTGGCCGGCAGGGAGCAGAAGATAGCGGAGGATCGGGGGTCTCGCTATCACCACGAGAGATGGAAATTCTGGATTTGATTTGCCAGGGCACCTCCAACAAAGATATTGCTAAACGGTTGGGGATCAGTTACCAGACTGTTAAGAATCACGTAACAGCCATATTGCACAAGCTGGGCGTAAGTGACCGCACGCAAGCAGTTCTTTACGCTTTGAGGCATGGTTGGTTCACAGTGGAAAGCATGTAGGGTAAGATATTGTTTGTCCAAAAGGGGACAGCTTGAAAAGCTCATACACCATCGAGAAAGGAGATAGTCGATAATGTCATTTTTTGACGAAGAAGGTCAGGGCTTACTTGAATATGCGCTCGTCCTAATTCTCGTTGCGGTTGTCGTAATTGCCATAATCACCCTGTTGGGTCCCGAGATCAGCGAGCGTTTATGCCAATATATTGACCTATTCTGCACACCCTAACCTGACCTTTCTTCTTGAAACAGGTTAAGCACGTGCCACCGCCACAACGACCCGATGAGCAAGAATCAGGACAGCCTATTGAACGCGCCTCACTCCGGGAACTAAGAGTCCGACGTGCGTCCCCAACACCGGATGCGCGGGATGCTTACGATGAACTGCGAGTCCACATATTGCAGAAGCTGGAAAAACTTACCGGCAGCAATCCCTCTGGGCCGGATCAGTACAAATCTCGGGCAGCCATTCAAGCCAGCTTAGACGCGCTCTTGGCGCAAGAAAAAATCATCCTAAAACAGAACGAGAAACGGCGGCTTACGAACGATGTCGCGGCTGAACTCCTGCAAGCGGTCCCCAGCAAAACAATAGATTCGGCAGAAGATACCGTCATAGTTCTGCGCTCAATGGATGAATTTGTTGAAGCGCAGATGCTTACCAGCAAGACTGCCAGCTATTTGCAAAAGGCCGTGACTGAGAAAGCCAATATCCTAATCAGCGGACAGGATGGTGCAGGAAAGACAAGCCTTCTTCGTGCCCTATGCGCTTACATCCCCGCCGGGGAGCAGATAATCACCATTGAAGCAAGGGCCGAATTACAGCTAGCAAACACCCATGTGATCGGCCTTGAAACCGAGGAGACGGATATTTCCCAGATACCCAAAATCTCGCTGGAAGCCTTGCTCATGACCTCGATGCGGATGCGTCCTGACCGCTTGATTTTAGGATCCTTGGAAGGAGCAGAAGCGTATACCTGGCTTCAAGCAATCAATGGTGGTTTGCGGGGCAGTATGACAACTTGTTCTGGCAAAAACCCGTTGCATGCGCTGGCCCGGATTGAAGCAATGGCTCTGCGCGCTAACCCCACAGCGTTGACCTCCATTCGCGAGGAGATAGGGTCGGCGATCGATTTAATCGTTCATCTTGAGCGAGAAGTACAAAACGACATTCGTGTGGCCTCCATCAGCGAGCTGCACGGCTATCAAAACAATCAATTTGTAACCATCGATAAATGTTAACCGTTCTTTTCGAAGGCGGGCATGTTGCGATCTTCAACGTTAGCAGCCAAATATCCAAGACCCTTGAAGTGGGTTAATAAGGCGCTCGACCTGTTGTTTCCTCCCGTTTGTGCCGTTTGCGGTACGCTTGGGCCACTGATCTGCGATTCATGCGCGGCCCAGATTTCTAAGATCAGCGAGCCCCTTTGCCAACGATGTGGTCGATCCACGATAAATGAGACCCCAATTTGCAGCGACTGCATCCAACCATCATTTCTCGTGCAGCAAGTGCGTGCTCCTCTCGCCTACCAAGCACCGCTGTCGATTGTTATTCACCGCCTAAAATATGAGGGCTTGTTCGCCCTCGCTAAACCGTTGTCTCAGATAATGGTTGACTCTTGGCCGGTGTGGGAACATCATCCCGATGCCATTGTGCCAGTTCCACTCCACCAAAAACGGCAACGACTGCGGGGATTCAACCAATCGCAGTTACTAGCCGAACAGATAAGCCAACAACTCTTAATCCCCATGGAGGTGAACGCTTTAAAGCGCATCAGGCATACGAAGCCGCAAATAGGACTCAACCCTAGTGAACGTCAAGAAAATGTACGTGATGCTTTTACAGCGGATCCGCTTTTAGTCAGTCAGAAACAGATTTTGCTCGTGGACGATGTTTATACAAGCGGCGCGACCATGGCCGCGGCGGCGCTGGCCCTGCTGGATTCTGGAGCTGCTAACGTCTCTGCTTATTGTTTGGCACGCACCGTCTAGAAGTGGGATAATAGAACAAGCTTCTATATTCCAAAAGGAGAAAAGAGAATGGAACTCTCAATCCAAGGACACAATTTAGAGATTACGACAAGAGTACGGAATTATGTCGAAAAGAAAACCGCGCGGCTGGACAGGTACATGCCAAACCTGAATACCGTCAAAGTCGATCTGACGACGGAAAATACACGCAGTGCAGTAGAGCGCCAGGTTGCACAAATCACCATTCGCGATGATCGGGGAACAATCCTACGCGCCGAAGAACGTAACAGTGATATTTTTGCGGCAATCGATGCCGTTGTTGACAAACTTTACCGCCAGATTGAGCGCTACCGCGGCAAGCGGAAGCGGAAGCATCGTGGCCCTGTTGAAGAGTATGACATGGGCGAACCGCTTCCTTTGGACGAACTGGAAAGTGTAGATGACGAGCCATCAATCGTGCGCACTAAGCGCTTCGCCTTACATCCCATGTCAACCGAAGAAGCAATCGATCAGATGGAACTGCTTGGTCACGACTTTTTCATCTTTTTTAATGCCTCCGACGATGGCATCAATGTTATTTACAAGCGACGCGATAACAACTACGGTTTGCTTCAGCCTGAGTTTGATTAAACACAATAGTCAAGGTAACCCTTTATGGCCCATATTTTGATTATTTGCACTGCCAATATATGCCGTTCGCCAGTGGCTGAGGCCATACTGCGCGATCGCTTGGCCAAACGTGGATTGGAGGATTGGACTGTCAGTTCTGCCGGAACGTGGGCAATGACCAGGCGTGGCGCATCTGAAAACAGCGTCATCGTAGCCAGAGAGTATGGTCTAGATATCAGCAGCCACCAGGCACGCATGGTGGAAGAAGAGTACCTGCGCGAAGCCGATCTTGTACTATGTATGGAAGCGGGTCATGCCGAAGCTCTGAGAGCTGAATTCCAAGGTCAGGCACATAAGGTTTTTATGCTCACGGAAATGGCTGGGCGTCCCTACAGTGTTTATGATCCTTTTGGAGAACCATTGATCTCATACCAACGTATGGCGGCCGAATTGGCGGGGCTCATTGATGGTGGGATGGATCGCATTGTTCAGTTAGCGGAGGAAAATGAAGAAGGGGCGTAGAAGCGCTCTTTACCAACCCTCTATGAATTGGGCCCACTCTTCATTCGCGTGGACGTGGCTGCTAAAGCGGTAGAAGGCAGTGGCTTTCGGTTCAAAGGGCTTGCGGCGGAGGGTCATATTGGCTTCACGGGGATTTTTCCCACCTTTGCGGCGGTTGCAGGGCATGCAGGCAGCTACCAAATTTTGCCAGGTATGTGGTCCACCCCGATGACGGGGAATGACGTGATCAAGGGTCAGTTGGCGCATCTCGCGACCACAATATTGACAAGTGAATTCGTCCCTGCGCAAAATTTCTCTTTTTGACAGCGAAATGCGCGGGCGAGGGCGCTTGATCATGTAGATGAGCTTGATAACAGAGGGGATTTCAAATTCGGCCGTACAGCTATGGATCACGCCGCGACCATTGATGATCGTTTCTGCCTTTCCAGCAAACACCAGCGAAAGTGCACGCTTGGTGTTACAAACGTGTAATGGTTCAAAGTTCACATTTAGAATGAGCACCGGATCATTCAGTAAGCCATTTTTGCCCATGACGCGCGGAGTATACACGAGACCAGCGAAAATCGTCAATCCTCACTGGTTACGACGCGGTTAACGCTTGTGGCAATAGAAACCAGGCCGGTTTTGGATTAAATTTCGCGCTGAGGCGTCCACTAGAGACGTTCCAGGCTTTGGGACAAACAAATATGGATCAGCTTGAACTTGTTACTTATCTAGATAACTACCTGCAGATCGACACCACAGCAGACTATGGGCCGCAAGGTTTACAAGTCGAAGCTGCCAGCCCCCATGTGCAGCGGGTTGCTCTGGCAGTAGATACTTCCATAGAGACAATTCAGGTTGCAGCCAGATGGCCTGCAGATATGCTGCTCGTCCATCATGGCATTCTCTGGCGCAGCGTGGAACGAATCGCTGGTCCTCTTGGACGGCGGGTGCGTCTCCTGCTAGAAAACGGCATTCACCTCTACGCGGCCCACCTAGCGCTCGATGCCCATCCACAAGTTGGCAACAATGCCGAACTGGCAAGAGTATTGGGCATGGAGGTCGACAATTGGTGGTGTGAAGCAATGGGCACGAAGATCGGTGTCTACGGACAGACCAACCGTCCCCTGAGTGATCTGGTCGAGCAAATTAATGAAACTTTACAAACGCGGGCACGTGTCCTGGAAAGTGGTCCAGCAGTGGTTAGGAAATTAGCCATTGTCTCTGGCTTTGGTGCGGATCGTGTCGCCGAAGCCAAGGCACTGGGCGCAGATACGTTGCTGACCGGCGAAACATCCCATGCCAATTTTTGGGCTGCTGCCGATTACGGCATGAATGTCATCTTTGCCGGGCATTATGCGACTGAGACGGTTGGCGTTAAGGCATTGGGAGAACATATAGCCAATAAATTTGGATTAACCGTGCACTTCTTTGATTTTCCGACGGAGATGTAAGCAGTAATAAAGATGGTAGCTTATGGAAGGAAGCTGCTGCCATTATTGATTAATAGGAGATTCCCATGATCCACAATAAGCTGAGCTGGATACAAGATGAGTTGGACAACCTGCAAACGGCAGGTTTATACAATAGGATTCGCACCATTGAGTCGCCCATGGATGCCTGGGTGACCATCGACGGACGGCCGTTACTTAATTTCTGCGCCAACAACTATCTTGGTCTAGCCAACCACCCGCGGATTAGGGCAGCGACAAAGCGTGCTATCGACACTTACGGGGTGGGGCCGGGCGCGGTGCGCACGATTGCGGGAACAATGTCTCTGCATATCGCCCTGGAAAAGCGGCTGGCTGAATTTAAACAGGTGGAGGCTTGCATCACTTTCCAAAGCGGATTCGCGGCCAATATCGCCACTATCCCGGCCATCATTGGCCGCGACGATATCATCTTTTCCGACGAGTTGAACCATGCCAGCATCATCGATGGCTGCCGGCTGAGCCGGGCTAAGGTTGTGCGCTATGCACATAATGATGTCGACGATCTGCAGCGGCAAATTGCGGCCACAACGGAATATGGCCGGCGAATCATCATCAGCGATGGCGTATTCAGCATGGATGGCGACATCGCGCCGTTGGACAAACTGGTGGAGATCGCTGAAGAGCATGGGATTATGATCATGGTCGACGACGCACATGGCGAAGGGGTGTTGGGCCGTGGTGGTCGGGGTATCGTCGACCACTTTGGCCTTCACGGCCGTGTTGACGTCGAGGTAGGCACTCTGAGCAAAGCGTTCGGGGTCATGGGCGGGCTGGTTGCCGGTAAGGCCATAATCGTCGAATGGCTGCGCCAGCGAGGACGGCCGTTCCTCTTCTCCAGCGCGTTGACAGTACCCGATACAGCCGCCTGTCTCGAAGCCGTGGCTATTTTAGAAGAGTCTACGGAACTGATCGACCGCCTGTGGGCCAATGCCGCTATCTTCCGTGAAGGAATGCAAGCGTTGGGCTTCGACACGGGCTTCAGCCAAACGCCCATCGTGCCCGTGATGCTGGGCGAAGCGCAGCTAGCCCAGCAGTTCAGCCGCCGCCTCTTCGAAGAAGGCGTCTTTGCCATGGCCATCCGCTTCCCAACCGTGGCCCGCGGCAAGGCGCGTATACGGGTTATGAACTCGGCTGCCCACAGTGAAGAGGATATTCAGTTGGCTTTGGCTACGTTTGCTAAGGTCGGCAAAGAGCTTGGGGTCATTTAGCTTCTAGAAACCCGGTTTTATTAATATTAAGACCAGCCAGATTTCTTCGACTGAAGAACCGGGTTTCTTATATGGCTAAACCAATCTTCCTAGACCTCAAAACTCTGGTGCATTTCGGGCACCACGACATTGGCGAAGTCGTGGGTGCGACGCAGACCGTCAGCGAGGGCAAAGGAGGAGTCCTCTTCCCCATGCACAATGAAGGTATGAGCCGGCTTGCTGCGCAAGTGCCCTGCCCATTCCAGGAGTTCACCGCGATCAGCATGAGCGCTGAAGCCATTGATCACTTCCACACGGGCGCGCAGTTTGTATGTTCTGCCTAATATTTTTACATCCGGCTGTTTTTCCACGATACGCCGGCCCAAGGTATTAGGCGCCTGCCAGCCGACAATTAAGATCGTATTGCGCGGATCCTCGATATTGTTCTTCAAATGATGGAGGATACGGCCCGCTTCAGCCATACCGCTGGCGCTGATGATCACGGCCGGCTCGCGCAAAAAATTCAGTTCCTTGGACTCATTGGTTGAACGCGTGTAGCGCATCATTTCGAAACCGAAGGGATCGCCATGTCTGTCACGGGCTAGAAAACGCTCTACCTCTTCGTCATAAGCTTCCGGATGCAGCCGGTAGATGGCCGTGGCATCGATCGCCAGAGGACTATCGACAAATATGGGCAAGTCTGGGGGAATTTCCCGTTCTTCGACCAGTTGGTGCAGCCGGTAGACCAGTTCCTGTGTACGCCCGACGGCAAAGGCAGGCACGATCAATTTGCCGCCCCGGCGGCAGGTTTCATTGACCACATGCTCTAGGCGTTCACTGGCTTCATCTTCAGCAGCGTGGTAGCGGTCTCCGTAAGTGCTTTCGATTAACAGCACATCAGCGCCCTCTAAGAAGGTGGGGTCGTTGAGGATTGGCCGGTCGGGACGGCCGATATCACCGCTGAAGACAAGGCGTTTTGTTTGACCGGTTTCTTCATCTTCGATATCGAGCGCGGTGATGGCCGAGCCTAGAATATGCCCAGCATCATAGAAGTTCAGAGATACGCCGGGCATGACGTTGTACGGCCGTTCATAGCCCAGGCCAATAAACTGCCGCAGACTTACCGTTACATCTTGCATCTTGTAAATGGGTTCCAACGGCGGCAGCTTCTGCTTTTTGCGTTTCTTATTCAAGTAATCGATGTCATATTCCTGAATCCTGGCGCTGTCTTTGAGCATGATGGCGCATAGATCACGCGTGGCATAGGTACAGATTATATCTCCCTTGAAACCGCTTTTGACCAGGTTGGGAATATTGCCGCTGTGATCGATATGGGCATGAGAGAGTATGAGCACATCCACTTCACTGGCATCGAAGGGCAGATTCTGATTGTATTCGTAGCTCTTCTTTCGTGAGCCTTGATACAGGCCACAATCCAAAAGGATTTTGCGTCCATTAACGGTGATCAGGTGCTGCGAACCAGTAACTGTGCGTACTGCTCCGTGAAAAGTTAGTTTCATTGTCAGTCTCCTGTACGGGTACAAAAACTGGCTTGTCGGATCCAACAACCTGGTCAAGCTTCTCCTAAAAGAGCTGACCGGTCTGCAATAATCTACGATGTTGCTTTGAGTACGCGCAAAATCTCTTTACCATAGGTTGAACTACGGTAAGCGCCGATAGAATCCAATTGATCCAGCTCTGCGATATTCTGGGGGTTGCTGTTGGCAATATCCCACAGCGCCACGCGACTTAAGACCACATCTGACTCCACGCCGCGTAATTTGGCCCGCTCTTTACGCCAGTGGCGCAGCTTATCGTAGCGCAGGACAGCCGCCTCTGACGGTCGTTTTTTGCCCCGCCGGGGTCTTTTCGGGGGCTTGGCGTTGCGCCCCTTATCAATGACGCGCAGCAATGAACGGCCGTAGCGTCGGCGCTGTCCATGGGTCATGCCATGTACCTGCGCCAGCTCATCCATATTGCGCGGGGCAAGATGCGTTAGTTCCAGCATCGTTTTTTCATTAAATATTTTAAACAGCGGCTGGTCGCGACGCTGTGCTTCCTTGTCGCGGTAAATATTGAGCTCTCTAAGAATGGCCTGCTGCTGGGGGCTTAAATTTCGCACGCCATTGATGGACCAGAAGCTGTCCGGATCAAAGCTGTGGTCATTAAGCGTTATGCGCGTCTGTTCGGCAAAAAGCTCGGCAGCTTCTTCTGCATGGCCCAATTCCTCAATTTCCTTTGCCAGGCGCTCACGCAGTTGGAAAAGGAAATGAGTATCATGCTGCGCATAAGCGAGCTGCTCCGGAGCCAGGGGGCGCTTGCACCAATTTGATTTCTGGTAACGCTTATCAAGACGCACTTCGAAAAACTGCTCCAGGAGACTGGCCAGACCAAAACGTTGGTATCCCAGGATGCGCGCAGCCCACATGGTGTCAAAAAGATTGTTGAGTTCCCAACCATACTGGCGCTTGACCAAGATCAGATCATATTCAGCGGCGTGGAAGATCTTTTTAACCGCTGGGTCAGCAACAATAAGGCCCAAACCGACCAAATCAATTTCTGCGGTGGGATCAATGATGTAGTCCTGAGTAGGCGTAGAGATTTGGATGAGGCAGACCTGTTCGCGGTACGCAAACATGCTGTTGGCTTCCAGATCGAGAGCGAGGCACGGTTGAGCACGCAGTTGTTCGAGGCAAGCCCGCCATTCAGGGGGAGTGGTTACGTGCACAAAGGGGGGCAGTTTCATGGGCTAGTTTTCCGCCGCACGAATGTCCTGAACCATCAACTGTAAGCTGCGACGGCCGTTCCACTCATTAATATTAAGCGAATAAACCAGGTCAATCACTTGTGGCAGTTGATTGGCCCAGGCCCCCTGTCGAAAGGCAATAGCGGGCAAAATCTGGTGCGGGGCACCGCCATTGGCATTGCTTAAACGCAGCTGCAAATGAGCGCCGTCCTGTCCCACCGCGCGATGGCTCATTACCTGCACCTGCTTGCTCTGGAACAAAGGGGATGGATTGGCGAAGCCAGTTGGCTCGAGCTGGACCAGCGTCTCATAGAGAGCCCAGTCGATCTCATCCAGAGAAAGTTCGCCATCCACCTCGATGGTGGGCACCAAATCCTTTCCAGCCAGCTTGGCCTCGGCAATACCCAGCATACGTTCGGTAAACAATTCTAGATTCTCATTACGCAGGGTAAGACCCGCGGCCTGGGCATGGCCACCATGCTTGACCAACAGATCGGCCGCTTCGTCTAGGGCATGGGTGATGTGGAACTCCGGGATTGAGCGGCAGGATCCGCGGCTCACTTCCGGTCCCCTTTCGAGAACGATGGCGGGGCGATAATTCCTTTCGGCCAGCCGGCTGGCCACCAGGCCGACAACGCCAGGTTCAAAATCTGCATCACTGGCGATGAGGATCATATTCGTTGCATCGACCATGCCTTCCGCTTTTTGGCTCAGTTCGGCCGTCAGCCGCTGCCGGTGACTGTTAAGGTCATTAAGCTCCTTGGCCAAAGGGCGGGCCATCAGAGCATTATTGGCCGCGAGCAGCTTGGCGGCCGTGTAGGCGTGGGCCAAGCGACCAGCGGCATTGATACGCGGCCCAATGCCAAAACCGATGGATTCAGCCGTGATCGCCCCGCGTTTTAAACCCGTCGTGGAAGCAAGAGCCGCCAAGCCAGGACGGCGCAAATGATTCAAAACCTGCAAGCCATTGATAACCAGCTTGCGATTTTCGCCGAGCAGCGGGGCCAAGTCAGCCACGGTGCCCACGGCGACAAGGTCCAGGAAATCCTCGACGGCAACCTGGGCTTTGTCGGGTAATTCAGCATAAAGTGCCTGGGCCAGTTTATAGGCAATACCCACACCAGCGAGCATCGTCTCCGGATATTTGGAATCGGATCTTTTGGGATTGATGACCGCCACGGCTGCGGGCATATCCTTGCCCAGGCTGTGGTGGTCAGTGATGATCATCCCGATGCCGATCTCGCCCGCATAATCAACTTCACGCAGAGAGCGAATGCCGCAGTCGACGGTAATGATCAAGCCAGCGCCCATTTCTTTAAGCGTGGTGATCGCCTCCTTGTTAAGGCCATACCCCTCTTTAAAGCGATCAGGGATATACGGCCGTACCTGTTTACGCTGAAAGCCCAAACCGCGTAGAGCCTGTGTCAATAATACAGTCGATGTGACCCCATCCGCGTCAAAATCACCATAAATGATGATCATTTCCTCATCGTTCAACGCCTGACGAATACGGGCTACCGCCTTATCCATATCGGGCAGCAAGAAAGGATCGGTGCTTTCCAGATAGCGTCCCTCCAGAAAGGCCTGTATTTGCGCTTGCCCGGTGAGGCCGCGATTGTACAGGGTTTGCAGTAAAACAGGGTGCAGATGGCTCAATGTGCTGCGAATATGCGCCGGAACTGGCTCGGCAACCTGCCAACGACTCTGGCGGATATTCTCAGGACGCAACATAAGGTAGCTATGGTAACACGGAACACGTGAATCGTAAACCGCCTCGAACCGCATTTTTATAGCGGCGAAACAGCGCGGT
Organism: uncultured Chloroflexia bacterium; assembly: GCA_963807975.1. Lineage (GTDB taxonomy): Bacteria > Chloroflexota > Anaerolineae > Promineifilales > Promineifilaceae > JAACFF01. The sequence goes on from CAWEDV010000001.1 coordinate 2,181,814, forward strand.
AAACCCCGGAGATTGCGGAACGGTTTAGTCTCTGCACGGTTCGCCCAATCGCTCCTTGCAGATGTAAAATAAGATCTGGAAATATTGCCTATTTTGCACGTTTTCCAGAAGAATTCGTTTCCTGAAATAAGGAGCCAATCACTCTTATTCGTTAAGTAGCAATTATTTGGAACCTTTCGGTCACAATAATCGTTTATGAAGTATGACATGACCGCATTTGCATCCGGTAAAGTGGCAAAATAGTCCATATTAAATTACAAGGTCTTTGGATTTCGACGGAGGTTGACAATGAGAATGAGAGCAATCGGGATTCGGTTATTCCTAGTAGTCGTGGTCATTATCTTCGCTGCCTGTTCCTTTTTGCCGCAGGAGGAGTTAGCCGGCAACAATTATGCGCCTGCTGCCACTGCGGCCTGGTATGATATGGTGGCCTCGGAAGAGATGGCTTTTGAAGCAGAGGCCCCGGTCGATGCTGTACCTTTGGTAGGGGAAGGTCCAACTGATTTTAACACTGAAGAATATGACCGGATCTACGAGAACCAGTTTCTGGAAGCGCTTAGCAATCCTCTGTCGACCGTTTCTATAGATGTCGACACGGCGTCGTACAGCAATGCGCGCCGTTTCATTAACGATTCGCGCCTTCCGCCCCCTGACGCAGTCCGCATTGAAGAATTCATCAACTACTTCAACTATGATTACCCCCAACCTGAAGATGAACATCCATTTTCAATCAACGTCGAGCTTTCGCAGGCTCCCTGGAATCCTGAGCACCAGTTGGCTCATATTGGCCTGCAAGGATTGAACGTACCCAAGGAAGAACTGCCTGACAGCAATTTGGTTTTTCTTATGGATGTTTCCGGCTCGATGAATGATCCCAATAAGCTGCCATTGGTTAAACGCGGCTTTCAACTACTGGTAGAACAGATGGCTGAAAGGGATTCGGTGGCGATTGTGGTCTATGCCGGCGCTGCCGGGCTTGTACTGCCACCTACGAATGGGGACAACAAAGCCGTCATCTTGCAGGCAATTGAAAATCTGGAGGCGGGCGGCTCAACAGCTGGCGGCGAAGGCATTCAATTAGCCTACCAAATGGCCGAAGAGAATTTTATTGAAGGTGGAAATAACCGTGTCATACTGGCTACGGATGGGGACTTTAATGTCGGACCATCAAGTGATGGCGAACTCGTGCGGCTGATTGAGGATAAGCGGGAAGAAGGCATTTTCCTAACTGTGCTCGGTTTTGGAACGGGGAACTATAAAGACTCGAAAATGGAGCAGTTAGCAGATAAGGGGAATGGGAACTATGCCTATTTGGACAGCATTCGGGAAGCGAATAAGGTGCTGGTCAGTGAAATGGCAGGGACGCTTTTGACCATTGCCAAGGATGTAAAAATACAAATTGAGTTTAATCCAGCGAAGGTCAACGCATACCGGCTGATTGGTTATGAGAACCGCTTATTGGCTAAAGAGGATTTCGCCGACGATACGAAGGATGCGGGAGAATTAGGAGCGGGAACGGCCGTGACATTCTTATACGAGATTATCCCTGTAGGCGCTGATGAAGCTTTACGACCAACTCCTGAGTTGAAATATCAGGATAGTGAGGTCTCCGATGAGGCTGTTCAGTCGAATGAATTGTTTAACCTCAAACTGCGCTATAAGCAGCCTGATGGTGATGAAAGCGTATTGATGGTTCATCCGGTGCTGGACGCGCCATTGGCTCTTGATCAGACCTCGGACAACTACCGCTTTTCGGCCGCAGTTGCTGGCTTTGGTATGCTCCTGCGCGACTCGGAATTTAAAGGTGATGCGACCTATGCAGATATGCGAGAGTTGGCCAGAAATGCAATGGGCGAGGATGAGACGGGCTACCGGCTGGAGTTCTTGCAGTTGGTGGAAACGGCCGATTTGTTAGGCGATTGACGAATCAATTGGCCCCCTTTTAAGTCAAGAATGGTTCAATCTTGAAGATTGAACCTTTTTGCGTTGGGAAATTTGGCCAGCAGCAGCGGCAAGACAAATACAAACAGTATGCCGAGACAATGGGCCAGCAGCTGGCTTCCACCAAGCAGGAAGACGCGGATGTGACCGTAAAGGATGACAGAAAGCTGCGTGGTCAGTAGAAACCATAGACCATAGCGCAGACGCAGTTCCGTTTGTCGGTCTTGATCTGTTCCAGCATCCAAAAGGAGCCAAGGGAAAGGCCAGGCAGCATACCAGATCCGAAAATTGAGCGCCTGCAGTAGGTAGGCAAAAAAGGTATCGGCCGTACCGCGCACGGCCGACCGTCCCCGCCAGGTCTGCCATAGAAGCCACAAGAGGAACAAGCCCAAGAGCAGCGTTGCGATCTGGGCCACCGTGGTCAATATAGGAGTAATTTCCATACCCATTTCCTGACCAATCAGAAACAGCGCTGCCATGGGAGAGAAACTGGCCCCGGCCGTCGCCTCCAACAGTAAACGCTGCCCCAGCTGCCAGGGAGAACCATAGGGGAAGAAAGCGAGCCAGACCAGCAGCACTCCCCCGGCAGCACTCACAGCCAGAAACTGCAGACGACTGGCGAGAGACGGTCGCGACTTCCAAATCCTGACAAAAAACAGGGGCAGTGCGAGCAGCGCGATCGGTTTGACCAATGGTCCCAGTAGCATCAGCGAAAAACCAAATTGGTCATGACCACGATGAATGAATAGATAACCCAACAGCAAGAAAAATATCATCAGAGCATCATTGTGCCCGTTGGCCACAAAAATGAGCAGCAGCGCCGGATTCCAGACCCAGAGCAAGGTCTGCGCCGGGCGTAAGGAACCTGCCTTGGAGCTGTTTGTGACACCTTCTGTAGGCGTGAATATCAGCCACAACAAAACAGCCGATCCGAGAAAAGCGATCAGACCCAAGAGTTTAAACGATAGCAAGCCGAATAGAAGCGTGCCGCTACTGAGCTTAGTCATACCCAATGCCGCTATTTCCCACAACGGGCCATAAGGTGAGGTAGTTCCGGCCCATTCACCGGCGAGAGGCAGAAAAGGATCAGCTGCAAATTGGTCAGGAGCCACGATGTAAGGGTTCTCGCCGTAAACGGCTTGAATTCGGCCGCGGATGACATAGCGAATAACGTCATTGGCGTTAATTGGATAAACAAACAATAGGGGCAAAGAATACAAGAAGGAAATCCCTAGCAGCTGCGCCAAGCCTGGCACATTCTGTGCAGAGCGCAGTTTGCGGTAGGACATGAGTAAAAAGGCAAAAAGCAAGCAGATCAGTGTGCCATAGGCGAACCCTGCGGCCAACGAAGGGGCCAGCGAGCGCACGTCTGAAAGTGGAAATTTGTTGTAATTGGGAAGCAAGGGAAACCAGAGGGCCAGAATGACGTAAGCGATCAAGCTGAGGATGATCCAGAGCCAGAAAGGAGAACGATCTAGTTTTGCTATAAGCGAATTCATCCTGAAAGAAAACTCAGCGGATTTCGGCGCCACGCCTGCTTGATCATATCCTATGGGACCTACCCGTTCTAGGTGCTCAGCTAGACGCGGTCTCCGGAGACCTGTCCTGTTCAGCGTCAGGCTCAATTTCACGATTGTTGGCCATCAGGGGCACGACCAGCGTCACCGTGGTCCCAGCTCCTGGGGCCGACTTGACCTGCAAGCTGCCATCAATGCGTTCTGCGCGCTCACGCATATTGATCATGCCCAAACTGCCGCTGTTGACATACTCTTTGTCAATGCTTTCGGTATCGAAACCGATGCCATCATCAACGATGCGGGCAACAAAGAGATCGTCTTCTTGCCACAAGCGCACTTCAACCTGCTTGGCTAAGGCATGTTTGCGAGCGTTGGATACCGCTTCTTCGACGATGGTGAAGACAACGCTTTGCGCCTGCGCATTCAAAATATCGCCGGCAGCGTTACTGACCAGACGCATCTCGATGTCATCACTTTCGCCAATATGGTTCATCATTTCTTCAAGCGCCGGATCCAAACCGCGCGTCTCCAAGAGCAGGGGACGCAAGGTGAAGAGCATGCCGCGGATCTCGCGCGAGGTGCGCGCGGCCAATTCCTCCACTTTTTCTATTTCCTGCTGCGCTTTGTGGGGATCTTTTAGAACCATGCCGCGAATATAGCTCAGGCGCATGGCGATCACAGCGATCTGCTGCGTCGGACCATCATGCAAATCACGGGCCAAATCGCGACGCGCTTGCTCATCAGCGGCAATTAGCCTCTGCTTTTCGGCCTCCAGCCGCTGGTACATTTGTGCATTCTGCAAGGCGATAACCGCATGATCGGCAACGGCCGCAAAGAGCTCAAAATGATCTTCGTCGAAGCGCACGGCCGTGTCGCTGCCCAGGACCATTACACCAAATAACTGGTATCCGGCACGCAGAGGAACCGTGACCACGGTCAAGGCATCAGAAAAAGTATCAAATCCTTTAAGTTCGGGATCCTGGCCCGGATTGTCGGTGACCGTAGACTCTGCCAGACGCAGCGCTTCACCGACCACACCTTCCTTACCCAGCAGCGTTTTCTCTTCATCCGTGCCCAGAAACCGGCGCCGGGCTAGAGGGACAAGTTCACGGCCGTCAAAAAGAAAAACGGCCCCAACGAGGGAGTCACGCGGAACACCCATATCTTCCAGGGCCAGGCTGCAGACATCGAGAGCCTGTTCCACGACGCGTTCGAAGCTTAATGTCGCACGCAGCGTTGAGGCCATGCCTTGCAGGGCACGCGCGCGATCATTAGCGATGTTTAGTTCATGCAGTTCACTGCCAATAGTCCGGCTGACTTCACGCAGCAGGTACATGCGCGTACGGTAGAGGATGAAAAGCGCAATCGCGCCAACGGCGAGTAAGATGATGATGGCAATCAGGATTTCGCGCAGCCACTCCGATATCTGATGCGACCAAATCTGAGTGTAGATGAAATAAGAGAGAATGATCTGGATAACCAGCAAGACGAACAGAAAACCCATGGTCAGTTTGTTCAATCGGGCAAACTGCAAATTGATGATCTTTCTAACGCGGTGAATCATGATTATTTCTTGCTAGCGACCCGCATCGATACCACATGAGGAAACTGATCGCGTCTGAATGATGGGCACTCACCACTCGCTGCCCACCGCTTTATAAGTCAACCAGGCGGAGCGCCAAGGGGCGCGATCTTCTACTTGGGTCCAACCATATTCAGCCTTTTCGAGGAGAAAGCCTTGGGCAAAAAGTGACAGCAGCAACTCTTCCTCGATCCAACGGGGCCCGCCATCTTCTTCATGGTCTTCCTCGCCACGCAGGTGAGCGAAAAGCAAATAGATGGCGCCTGCCGGCAAGAGGCGCAGTAGGCCATCACGATAGGACAGTAGTTCCTCAGCGGACATGGCATGCATGCAGCCAATATCAAGCGCCAGATCATAGGGTCCTTTGAGGAAGTCCAAGCGGGAAACGTCAGAGGCGTGAAATTTGGTACGCTCGGCAACGCCTGCGGCGCCGGCCCGGCGTTCTGCTTCTTGAACTGCCTGGGGCACAAAATCGACTCCGTCTACCTGCCAATCATGTTGGGCAAGGTAAATAGAGGATCGGCCGTAACCACAGCCAAGATCCAGGGCTCGTCCCGCTGGCTGTTTCGCAACGAAGGCCATTAACTCAGGTGGCGGTAAATCATCATCCCAGGGAATCGTCCCTGAGGAATAGCGCTCGGTAAAACGTTCTAATCGACTTTTTTCTTCCATAATTTGATCTCTTCCGCCTTAGTTTACCATACCACACCTTGCCATGAGACTAACGACATAGTTTGGCAGTTGGGAAGTGAAGCAGTTGTGTGGTTAACATCACAGCCCGGGCCTTGCGGTCAGGGCACTCTGTATTTGGACATGATATACTTCGGGTTATGAGTATAGGAGAACGAAGGCAAGGAACAGCGATAGATTTCACGGCGCAGTGGCCTGGGTACTTGCTGCGTTATGGGGGGCTTGTCCTGGCCTTGCTGCTGCTGGGCTCTGGGCTTATCTTGGGATGGTCGGTACTGACCGCACTGGGAATTCTATTGCTAGTGGCAGTTTTCTTTCTCATGTTGGCTGCATTGTGGACGGCAAACCGGCTGTTTGATACAGACAGTGAGCAAGTCAGCAATCTGCTGGTTAATATGAGCCAAGGCCTGGCAACGGACCACGTGGCCAATATCGACCTTGGCCTGAGGCAGCAGGCAATCCTTTTGAGTAGCCACCTGACAACTGGCAAAATCACGGTCGTAGATGTTTACAATCCGCAGCTAACAACTGATTCTGCATTGGCCCGTGCCCGGCGCCAGGCACCGCCAGCCAAGTCAGACCCACGCCTGATCTGGTACGACGGCCGGTTCGACTTGCTGCCCCTACCTGACAGCAGTGTCGAAGCGGTGTTTATGTTTCAGGTCTTGTCTGAATTCAGCCAGCATGGTGACCGGCAGGCGCTGCTGCGTGAGGTTCGACGAATCCTAAAACCGAACGGCCGTTTGCTGATCGCGGAACAAACCAGTTCCTGGTTAAACTGGTTGCTTGTCGGTTCCAGCTCAGCCAAACTGCAGCCGGTTGACTATTGGCGTGAACTACTGCATGAAGGAGGTCTTAATGTTTTGCGCCAGGAGGATATTCAAGGCCTCCTAAACTGCCTGCGCGCCGACAAACCGTCCCCCTATGCCGGCAAGCAGCTGCCATTACAACTAAAATTCCCGGAGCCATACTAAATGAACCACAAGACGATGAAAGCGATGCGTCTGCATCAGCCAGGCAACATCTTGGATAAACCACTGCAGTTGGACATGACTGGTTGTCCCTTGCCGGAAAAAGGGCAAATCCGCGTAAAGGTCACTGTGTGCGCAGTGTGCCATACGGATCTACACACAGTCGAAGGAGAACTGCCCCTACCACAACTGCCAGTCATACCGGGACACCAGGTGGTGGGCATCGTGGACAGCATAGGACCATGTGCCAACCGGCACCAACCTGGCGATCGGGTCGGTGTGGCCTGGCTCAATTGGGCCTGTGGTGAATGTGAACTTTGCCAGCATGGCCTGGAAAATCTTTGTACCAAAGCCCGATTCACTGGTCTGCATGCTGATGGCGGCTATGCGCAATACCTGGTGGTAGATGAGCGCTTCGCCTACCCGCTGCCAGAGATATTTAGCGATGCCGAGGCGGCCCCCTTGCTTTGCGCGGGCATTATCGGCTACCGGTCGCTGCGCCTGAGCGAGATCCAGCCCGGCGGCCGTTTGGGCTTGTATGGTTTTGGGGCCAGCGCCCACCTGGCGATCCAGGTTGCTCGCCATTGGGATTGCGAGGTCTATGTTTTCACGCGCAGTGCAGAGCACCAGCAGCATGCTCGCGAATTGGGTGCGGTCTGGACGGGCCAGGCTCAAGAACTGCCGCCCGATCTACTGGACGCGGGCATCACCTTCGCCCCCGCGGGCTGGATCATTCCCTTGGCCTTAGGTCATTTGCGCCCTGGAGGTACACTGGCGATTAACGCCATCCACCTCAGCCCAATTCCAGAGATGGATTACCAACTCATCTACGGGGAGCGCACGCTGCGCAGCGTGGCCAATTTTACACGCCAGGATGCGCAGGATTTCCTGCGTATCGCCTCCGAGATTCCGATCCATTGTGATATCGAAGTTCACCCGTTTGCAGAGGCCAATACCGTCCTGCAGCGCCTCAAAGACAGTAAAATCCGCGGCGCCGCCGTGCTCCAAATTCCCTCTAACTGATTACTGTTTACTGCTTGCTTCTTACTGTTTACTGCTTACTTCTTACCGTTTGCCCTTCGCGCACTCTTAAGTAGAATAGCCTTATTTAAGGCTATCTGGCAGTATCGGAGCAGAATTACCTATGTTGGCTCGTTTTGATTCAGAATTCAAACAACGGGGCACCCTGCAAGGAGCATCCGTTTCGCGCAGCACCGTCAATTTATTGTCGGGTCTGATGGCTGTACTGCTGCTTGGATGGCTGGTTTACCGCTATATCGTGCAGCCAGACTGGTTAGAATTTCTACCTACCTTCTTATCAGAACTGCTCTTTCTGTTAGAAATGGCGGCGATGATCACGCTGGGCGTTTTGGCGGCGGTTATCTTTTGGCAAGTACGCTCGAGCAGGCAGTCAAAGGTGCTCTCGGTAGAAGAGATGCATGCTCTCGGCCCCGCGGAATTCGAGACCTATGTTGCCGGATTGTTTCGCAAGAAGGGATATGAAGTCCACCATCGCGGACAACGCGGTGACCTGGGTGTTGACCTGGAGCTAACCCATTCCAGTGGGCGCAGGGCGATTGTGCAATGCAAACGATACAGCCGCGCACTTGGTCCTGATATCGTTCGCGAGCTTTTCGGAACGATGGTCCATGAACGCGTACAGCACGGATTCCTAGTAACAACAGCCGATATTTCCAAGGCGGCGCGAGAGTGGGCCATTCATAAACCAATGACCCTCATCGACGGCCAAACGCTGGTACAGATCGCCACCTCCCTGAACAAGAAAACAACCTCCTAAATTAGGTAAACACCCCCGGTAATCTATGAATACAACGATCATCCTTATTCGCCATGGCCTGACAGATTGGAATGCAGCGGGGCGCTGGCAAGGGCATGAGGACATCCCCCTCAATGAGACCGGCCTTGCCCAGGCCCAGGCATTGGCGCTGCGCTTGGCTGGCTGGCCAATCGCAGCTTTGTACAGCAGCGATCTCAAACGCGCCGCGCAGACGGCGGCTATTCTGGGCCAGGCAGTTGGTCTCGAGCCTATCCTTGATGCCTCCTTGCGCGAGCGCGATGTCGGTGCTTATCAGGGCTTAACCTGGGGCCAGATCGAACAGAATTTTCCTGATGAGTTTCAGCAAATGCGTTCCGGCAATTTCGTCATTCCCCAAGGTGAGGACAACCAGGCTTTACACAACCGCGCTGTAAGCGCTTTCGATGAGTTAGCCATGCGTCATAGTGGGCAGATGGTGGCCATCGTCAGCCACGGCGTGTTCATAAAATCCACGCTTCTGCATGTCCTGGGTTTGCCAGTGGGCCGGTACGAGCGGCTCGACCTACGCGGCAACACCAGCATTAGCATAGTCGAGATTAGGAATGGCCAATCATGCCTATCCCGTTTAAATGATACAGCCCATCTGGAGAACTTTTGATCCGGCTGCCGGCTGATTCTTATGCTTCTCTTACCGTAAATGGGTTCTCTTTAATCTTTTTCCAAGACTACGATCATATAATGGGCCAATGAATAGATCGCTAAAACTAATCACGGTTCAAGGGATTGACATCCGCCTGCATATCACCTTTCCGCTCATTTTGGCCTGGGCTGCCCTGCAGTTTGGCCAGATGTTTGGCAGCTTGGATGGTGCGATGTTCGGCGTGGTTGCCATCACCATTCTTTTTGTACTCGTTACGCTGCATGAACTTGGCCACAGTTTCGCGGCTAGGACTTATGGCATTCCGGTAAAACAAATCATCCTCTCGCCCATCGGCGGTGTGGCGCAGTTAATGCGCATGCCCGACAAGCCGGGCCAGGAGTTGGTTGTCGCCGTAGCCGGTCCCGCTGTTAACATCGTCATGGCTGTTCTCATGTTGGCTGGGGCGTTGGCTGTAGGCATTGATTTGGGCACGCTCATCACTGGTTTTTCGGGACTGACGGGCACAACATTGTTGGCTCTTTTCTCTTATGTTTTTATGTCCAATATCTTCCTGGCGATTTTCAATCTGATCCCCGCTTTCCCAATGGATGGGGGACGGATCCTGCGCGCGCTGCTGGCCATGCGGCTCGACTATGCACGGGCCACGAAACTAGCAGCCAATATCGGCCGTGTTTTCGCCGTACTCTTCGGAATCTACGGGCTGATCAACGGCAACTTTTTCCTGATCATGATCGCCATATTTATCTTTGGCGCAGCGACTCAGGAATCCAGGGTGACGGTAGTACGACACATATTACGTGAGCATACGGTGCAGCAAGCCTTTTCTGCGACATCGTACCGGCTGGAACCCGGCTACAGCTTGCAGCAGGCGGCCAATATGGCGGCCTACAGCGGGCAGCACAGTTTTGCCGTGGTAGCGGGGGACGAGCTGGTCGGTTTCCTGCCACAAGCGGTGCTGCACGAGGCGCTGCGCACCTATCCCGCCCATACGCCGGTAGCAACGGTTATGCTCACCAATGTGCGCCCAGTCTCGCCCACGAGCGATCTTCATACGGTCCAGGAACGGATGCAGAACGAACGAGTTGATGCCCTGCCAGTGGTATCCGATTTCGGCCGTTTCGTAGGCATGATCACCGGGCAGCAGATCGCCGCCCTCTACCGGCTGGTCAAGTCACAGCCACCCATCGTTACGGCGTAGGCGGCAAGTAGTAAGCCATAATTAGTCAACCTTAAGAGGTATCGGTAAACAGGTCCTCTTGACCTGTATACTCCAATATAAACAGGAGACTGCTGTCCTTGGCTTCTGTCTGTTTTTTGTTGATTGCTAATTGTTGCTTGTTAATTGTTATTTCTCTTACAATTCTCTCTATGCCAAATCTAGAGCCACGCCAGGACAGTCTTGTCCTCTACAAACAGAAACCAGCCCGAGTACGTCAGGTAGGAAGCAAAAAATTAACCATCGAATTGTCAGGCAGCGGGTCAGTCAATGTACGGCCGAAAGATATCCTGCTGCTCCATCCTGGTCCGCTCAAGGATCTGGCACAGCTTGCGCCTATCTCCGGAGAAATAGAAACAGCGTGGGAACTGCTGCAAGGAGAAACACCCAATCTGCAGGAACTGGCCGAACTGGCTTTCGACGAATATACAGTCACCAGCGCCTGGGCCGCCTGGCAGTTGGTTGCCGATGGGCTTTATTTCGGTGGGACGCCGCACGAAATCACCGTCAATTCACCTGAAAAAGTGCAGAGTGAACAGGCCGCCCGCAGGGCGAAGCTAGAAGAACAGCAGGCCTGGGACTCCTTCTTGGAACGGGTTGCCGGTGGAGAAGCGGTTGAGGAAGATGGCCGTTTCATCCAAGATGTCACGGCGCTCGCCCTGCACGAAAGGGAAGGAAGCCGCGTATTAAAAGCGCTTGGCCAGGCTGAAACGCCACAAAATGCACATGCTCTGCTGCTCAAATTGGGGGTTTGGGATACCAGCTTCAATCCTTATCCATTGCGTGCTGGGCTGCCCATGGCCTCTTCCAATGCGCCTCTGGATGATCTACCGCAAGAAGCGCGGCGCGATCTCACGCATCTGACAGCGCTGGCTATCGACGATGCAGGAAGCACCGATCCCGACGATGCGCTGAGCTGGGACAACGGCCGTCTGTGGGTGCATATCGCGGACGCGGCGGCTCTGATTCCGCATAATTGTGTGGCCGATATTGAAGCACGCGCCCGAGGGGCCAATCTCTACTTACCGGAAGGGACCGTAACAATGCTGCCCCCAGAGGCCACACAGATTTTGGGCCTGGGATTGCACGAGATCTCACCAGCCTTGTCATTTGGCCTTGATCTTGACCCAACTGGGGCCATTGTTGATATCGAAATCGTGCCCTCACATGTGCAGGTCACACGTCTAAGCTACCAGGAAGCAGAGGAACGTCTGGCAGAATCTCCTTTCTCGGAGCTTTACGCGGCAGCGTTGCAGTACCAGGCCAAACGCCAGGATAATGGGGCGATTGAAATCGACTTGCCAGAAGTGAGAATTCGGGTCAAAGAAAAGCAGATCGAAATTCGTCCGCTGCCAAAACTGCGCAGCCGCGATCTGGTGCGTGAAGCGATGTTGATGGCCGGGGAAGCGGTGGCGCGCTATGCGCAAGCGCATGAACTGCCCATCCCATACACCATGCAAGATGCGCCAACTGATGAGTTACCCCTAGAAAATACCCCCTCCGCCTATTTCGCCACGCGCATGATGCTGCGACCCGGGAATAAGAGCACCGCTGCCGGGCGGCATGCGGGGTTGGGCATGGATCATTATTCGCAGGCAACCAGCCCGCTGCGCCGCTACCTGGATCTGGTGGTACACCAACAGCTGCGCGCCCACCTGGCAGGCCAGCCAACCTTGGACACAAATATGATCACCACTTTGATTGGATCGGCCGCTTCAGGGACGCGGGAAACGAGACAGACTGAGCGCTTGTCGAACCGGCATTGGACGGCCGTTTACCTGCTGCGGCATCCTGAGTGGCAGGGGAATGGCATCGTCGTTGAACGCAAAGGCCGGCGGCATCGGGTACTGCTGCCGCAGTTGGGGCTAGAAACGAACCTATTCGGGAAACAGGAACTGCCCTTGGATAGTGAAGTTGAGCTAAAGCTGCGTGATGTGGATTTGGCCAACTTGGATACGAATTTCCAGCAAATTTGACCAAAACCTGTATGTTCCCGCAAGCATCATCTCAAACGGAAGAATGAATGCCAGCAGTTTCCCGGAAAATGGAGCCTAATCCACAAAATCTTTGACAAAAGAATAGATGAAGTGCTCTGCTTCATCACGGCCGTTGATCACATCCCACAGCCCCTTGGCCAAAGGAATGGCGATGTGCAGTTTCTCGGCGATATATAAGACGGCTTGCAGGGTGTTGTAGCCCTCAGGCAGGACGCCCATGCTTTCTTGAATTTCTTCCCGCGTGAAGCCCTTGGCCAGCAGTTCACCCATATGCCGGTTGTGGCTGTGTTGGCTCAAGGAGGTGGCCAGAAGGTCACCCATGCCGGAAAGATAAAGGAAGGTTTCAATGCGCGCGCCCATACCCACCCCGATCTTGGCTATTTCCTCCTGGGCGATGGTCAAATAAACGGCGCGAAAGTTTATACTCTCGATTTTCTTGCCGTCGAAAAGCCCAAGACCAATGGCATAGATGTTTTTCAAGATGCCGCCCAGCTCCACGCCAATCTCATCGGTGGAGAAACGAGTGCGGAAATAATCATTATCCAACATGCGTGAAACTTGTAGCAGATGGTAAGGGGTCTGTCCAGCCAATACAACGACAGTGGGCATATTGCACGCAAATTCGTTAGCGATAGAGGGACCGGAGAGCATGATGCGCGGATTGTCAGGAAACATAGCGGTCAAGGTTTGAAAGGAGGTCAGCCCGGTGTCGCGCCGAATGCCCTTGGCCATATTGACTAAGACGGTATCCGTACCAATTTCGGCACGGACGGGGCGCAGGGTGCTCTCTATAAATACGGAAGGGATGGATATAAAAACGACGCTGCAGTTGCGCACAACCTCGGCGGGGTCGGCCGTAGCGCGCAGCGAACCATGCAAGGGGATGCCAGGCAAAAAACGTTCATTGGTGCGCTTTTCGTTTATCTCCTGCACCACTTCTGGCTCAAAATTCCATCCCAACACCTCATAGCCATTGTTGGCAATCATATTGCCCACGGCTGTGCCCATATTGCCCAGACCAATCATTCCTACGCGGATCATGGATGTCCTCCAAGAGATATTGCAACTGCCGGATAGGCTTTTGCTCCCAAAAGTTTGCCCATTATTGAAGAGGCTGTCAATGTAGGTTAACATCCAGGTACCAAAGATTGGTTCAATCAGAGGCCAAAAACTGGTGGACCAAACGCTTTGGAGATTGAGTCAATCTAGAATTCTGGAGGAATTATGGACTTTAGCGAGAAAATTGTGTTGGTCACAGGATCATCGAGGGGAATCGGCAAGGTTATCGCCCAATCATTTGCCGATCGAGGAGCGCGCGTGGTCGTACACTACAGCAGCAATGAAGCAGCCGCCCAAGAGTCAGCGGCTTCATTGACCGGCGGGCCCCATGCCCTGGTTCAGGCGGATATTCGAGACGCGGCAGCGGTAGAGCGGATGATCAAAACGGCCGTGGAGAAGATGGGTCGGCTGGATATTGTGGTCAATAATGCGGGCATTTACGACGAGCATCCATTGGCCGAGGTCTCATATGAAACATGGCAGGAGAGCTGGCAGTTAGTCCTGGGCACCAATCTGACCGGAGCAGCCAATGTTATCTACTGCGCGGCGCAGCAAATGATCAAGCAAGGGGGTGGGCGCATCGTCAATATCTCCTCGCGCGGTGCATTTCGCGGTGAACCGACGGGGCCGGCCTATGGCGCAAGCAAGGCGGGCATGAACGCCATGAGTCAATCATTGGCAAAATATTTGATCCCCTACAATATTTTCATAGGCGTCGTGGCCCCCGGTTTTGTGCAAACTGATATGGCCAAAGAAGCCCTCGACGGGGCTCAAGGAGACGAAATTCGCAATCAGAGCCCCTTCGGACGTGTCGCCCGCCCGGAAGAAGTGGCCTATGCGGCCCTTTTCCTGGCCTCGGAAGGATCAGAGTTTATGACGGGGGCGATTATTGATGTGAACGGGGCATCGTATTTGCGGTCGTAAGCAATCACCTGGTGGGGCGGTTCGCGAACCGCCCCTACACTGGCATAATTCTATTTGGTGGCTATAATTTAACATCGTCCAAGGGCGCTTAGCTCAGTTGGTTAGAGCGCTTCGTTTACACCGAAGAGGTCGGGGGTTCGAGTCCCTCAGCGCCCATTTTGCTTTTTGTTGCTTACCCATCTTTTGTTATAATCTTTCTCGTGACAAAAAGCACAACCCTGCAAACTTTTTTGGCAGGTAATCTCATGATAAAACCTGTTCCCTCAAGGGAAAGCGGGTATCTTTTTATCATCGCAGTCAGGAGAATAGCCATATGGCAAGTCAAGCAGCAAGCGTAAACGAAGCTGGCAGCGGCATGACTAGGCGTGAGTTCCTTTACTATATATGGGGAGCGTCCATCGTCTTATTGACAGCAGAAACCATTGGCCTGTTAATTTGGTCCCTAATTCCACGCTTTCGCGAAGGTGAGTTCGGAGGGCGGTTCATCGTTCCAGTTGAATCGTTGCCAGAACAAAATGCCCCACCGGTGAACTTCGCAGACGGCCGCTTCTGGCTCTCCAACCTCAATACAGAACAACCAAATGAATTGATGTATCCAGCTTCTGGTGATGAGGAACCGCTCCAAGGAGCGGTCGCGATATACAAAGTGTGTACGCATCTGGGCTGTATCTACTCTTGGACGCCGGCTAACAATCGCTTTGAGTGCCCCTGCCACGGCTCCAAGTATCGTCTTGACGGCCGTCGCATCGAATCACCCGCGCCCCGTTCGTTGGACTATTTTAAGTTATATGCTCTGGCCGAAGACAAAACCACCGTTCTTGCCGAATCTGAGTTAGCTGATGATTTTTATCGACCGATGCAGATTCCGGATGGAACTGCGTTCCTGAGTGTCGACACTGGGGACAGAAAACTGGGTCCCACACAAGTATTACTTTGCGACTTTTCGGGCACTTGCCCATAACGACCTGGAGGAGCAGTAGATGACCACATTCATCGATCAAGTCCGGGAACTGGGAGTTAAACAAGCTGTTGTCGTCAAATCTGACGAGATAGTCGAACGTATTACGGCGGGTATGAATGTCAATGACATTCGTTCCGCTTTGCGTGGCGATGATCCCCGGCGGCCCAACCCCCGCCTGCGTCCACACGCCGACGCGTTTTGGCTGCACATTCGCCCCAGTTTCTACCACACCGAAGTCACCAACATCTACCCCACATTTCGTTTGGGTTGGCTTTCCACTTTTATGTTTGTTTGGGAAACGATCACGGGCATCATCCTGATGGTTTTCTATACGCCCAGCCCGCTCGTGGCATATTCCAATATGTGGAATATTCTCAGCAATGTGCCCATGGGGCAGTTGTTCCGCAATATGCACCGTTTGGGCGCGGAGGTGATGGTTCTTGTTGTCGCCCTGCATATGCTGCGTACATTTATTACGGGGAGTTACAAGAAACCGCGCCAATTCACGTGGGTGACCGGCATGCTTTTGCTGGTTCTGACCCTTCTGCTGAGCTTTAGCGGCTATCTTTTGCCCTGGGATCAGTTGGCTTACTGGGCTTTGACCGTCTTCCTCAGTGGTGCCGAAGCTGCCCCTGCCCCGCCCGTGATCAATAAGAACATCCTCTTAATCTTACAGGGTGGCCCCGCACTTGGAGCGGCTGGCTTACTGCGCTGGTATCTCTTCCACGTGCTGCTGCTGCCGCTGCTGTTGGGTGTATTCTTTTTCGTTCATTATTACAAAGTCGTCTTACATGGCCTTTCGCTGCCCCCGGGACGCGAAGAGATTGGCGATGACACGGCAAAACGTGTACCGCGCAACGAGCGCAGATACTTCATTCCTGATCTCATGACCAGCGAAATGATGTGGACAGCGCTGCTGACTTTGTTCCTCATTGCCGGCTCGCTCTGGCTTTGGGATGCGCCGCTAGAAAGCCATGCGGATCCAGTTGTCACGCCGCTGCACGTTGTCGCTCCCTGGTATCTTTCCTGGTCACAGGGCTGGCTCAAGCTGGCTGACAAGATGCTGGTTGTGGGCTTCATTCCCCTGCTGATGGTGGCCTTCTTTGTCATGCCTTACTTTGAGGTTGGCAAGAGCCGGCGCTATGCGGACCGGCGTGTTGGCATCAGCGTATCAATGCTCTTCATCGCCTTTATGCTCGTATCAAACTGGATGGGTTCACCAGAGTTCCGGGTATCCAGCTCTCCTGACCGCGAGGTTTCGATTGAAACGCTGCCCGAGGAAGGGGCAAGCCTACTGATGGCTGTGCCTTTTGATCAGATGAAGCAGGGGGCGTATCTGCCGGGCCAGGAAATATCCAGCAGCCCACATTTTACAGAAGCATTGATGGGCTTTGAAGAAGCACTAAATCGCCACAGCTGCACGTTGACCGGTGCGGAAGGACTCGCACCTTGTAAGACGGAAGAGCTTGGTGATGGCAGCCTTAAATACACGGTAGGCATCAACAATAAGGAAGCGATGCCCGATCCATATGCTGAACTGCGGATCAAGGAAGCACAAGAGGGTCTGCTGGAACTCAATCTTTATTATGAGTATGAGGACTCCGGCGGCGAGCTCAGGATTTCAGACGACTGGATCAAGTACAAGCATCGTGATTCCAACTACGAAGAAGAGTGCCGCTTTGCCAACAAGTGCTAGCCGGCTGCTGAGACAAAGACGCTTTATTCCTGTCTGGCAGAAAGGGAGAAGATAATGCAAGTTAAGATTATCATCGGAACCGTCGCCTTCATGATTAGCATGATGGTCATGGGCTACGCAGCTTTGCGTGAACCGGCACGGTTGGAAAGGTTTACCGATGCACGATTAGGACGGCAGATAGAGATGGGCGCCCACCTCTTCGAAGGAAACTGCGCTACTTGTCATGGTGTCCACGGCAAGGCAGAAGAATGTTACGATCCCAGTTCCGGAGACCTGATCGGTTGTATCGGTTTGCCGCTCAATTACCAATCTCTCGTCTGCGGCGACATTTCACTGCGTATGGAAGCGATGAACTGGGAAGGTTCGAAAGAGGCATTCATCCAGTCAACGCTTGCCAGCGGCCGGCCCGGTACGGAAATGCCGGCATGGGCTGACCAATTTGGCGGGCCACTGCGTAATGATCAGATCGTTGATCTGTCTATGTTCGTATTGAACTGGGAAACCGAGGAACTGTGCTCGACGCCCATCAACCTTTATGAATGGCCAGAAACATATGAAGCGTTTGTCGAAGAATTCCCCGAAGGGGACGCCGTCAATGGTGAACAGTTATTCTTGACCTATGGCTGCACCGGCTGTCACGGCAATTTGGAAGACAAGGCTTCTGCGGCTGTTGGACCATGGTTGGGTGATATCGCCGAAACTGGTTCAGAGAATATTCCTGGGTACACATCGGAAGATTACGTCTATGAATCCATTCTCAATTCCAGCGCATTCATCTCCCCCGAGTGCCCGACCGGACCTTGTGCCGGCCCACCGAGCGCCATGCCGGACAACTTCCCGCTGCGCATGGGTGAGAATCCACAAGACCTGGCTGATTTGATGAGCTTTGTGCTGGGCGAATAAGCAACCAGGAACATAACGACAAAAAAAGACCGCCTGTAAAAACACAGGCGGTCTTTTTTTGTCGTAGCGCCGGAATCCTGCCGGCACAAGGTGCACAGGACGACAGAATGGCGGCGCTACAAAAATGACGCAGTGTGTTTCGTGCTGCGCCTTAGCGTTTGATGTAACCTTGCAATGTCAGCAGTTCGGCATTGAGCACGGAACCGCTGGCGGCACCGCGCAGGGTGTTGTGCGTAATGGACAGAAAGCGGATGTCGTTGACGGGACACTCGCGCACTTTACCCACGGTCCAGGCCAGGCCATTGCCGGCGTCACGATCGAGGCGCGGTTGGGGCCGGTTCTCTTCAGGACGATAGATAAGGACGGGATCAGGCATGCTGGGTAGTTGTTGGCAAATCTCTGCCGGCTGCCAGTTGTTGAAGAGATCGATGGCTTGTTCGGCCGTGGCTTGTTGGCGTAGTTTAACGGAAACGCTGCCCAAATGGCCATCAATGACGGGGACGCGATTGGCCTGGGCGCTGATGAGGAAGTCAGCCATTTCGATCTGGCCGTCCCTAAAAGTGCCGCATAATTTACGCGGTTCGCTTTCCAATTTGCCATCCTCGCCACCGATATGGGGCACGATATTGTCCATGATGTCCAGGGAAGCCACGCCCGGATAGCCGGCCCCGGAAATGGCCTGCATGGTGACGACAACGGCCGATTCCAGCCCGTATGCCTCATGCAAAACCTTCATCGGCAGCACGATGCTCGTGGTCGAGCAGTTGGCGTTGGCTACGATATAACCCGACCAGTCATAGGCTTCCTGTTGGTATGGTATCAGCTGCGAGTGATCGGGATTAACTTCGGGGATCAGCAGCGGCACATAGGGATCCATACGATAGGGTGAGGCATTGGTCAAGACGGCGTAACCGGTGGCGGCGAACTTCGCTTCTAGTTCTCGCGCCTCGGCCGTTGGCAGTGCGGAGAAGAGCACCTGTACATCGAGATTCGGCTCGGTAGGTTGGACGATCATCTCGGCGATCTGCGGCGGAGGATCTCCATCCAGGAGCCAGTTGACGCCTTCGCCATACGGCCGTCCCGCCGTGCGCGAGGAGCCGGTGAGGGCGGCGATCTCAAACCAGGGATGGTCGACTAAATGTTCTACAAAACGCTGGCCCACGGCGCCGGTGGCAGCCAGAATGCCGACAGGAATTTTATTACTCATCATGTCCTCCAATCTCTAAAACCTCTGAGGTTTATGGCTTATCTCACAATAAAAAAACCATCACCCAATTGGGGCGATGGCCTCGCGATTCCACCCAAGTTCGACGACATCCAAAGATGCCATCCTCATTCATGGCCGCTAACGGAGCCTGCCGGACCACTATACTCGCGGGCTGTCCCGCTTTGAAGCTGGTCACTCACGGGTGGTTTTCTTCGTCGTCCTTGTCGTAGCGGCTTACAGCCTATTGGCCATCTACTCTCTGGCACTGGGTCTGACGTGTACTCGTCCCGATCAACGTGTTTGTACGATAGATTGTCCAGAATTATAGAGATAGTAGTGCGGCTGTCAAGGAAAAGTTATTGCTCGTTTCAAGGAAGCAACAGCATTAGCCCATCGTAAACCAGGTTCGCATGTGGTTGGTGTCCGTGATATGTTTCACCAGTTTTAAGGGCAAGTTGATTGGATATGGTTTCGTTTCCGGGAAGAAGGACATTCTCCAGACAGATGGACCGGCTGGCGTTGCTTGCGCTGAGTCGCGGCATGCATGATTCATTTGATCAGGAAAGCTCGAGCAGCCTGACGTTGGAGGAAATTGTCGACCAAACGCGCGTAAACCGGCAGCGCAGCAATCTCTATAATCTGCTGGCACCGGGCATGCATGCCGTGTGGCTGGATACGCCGCTGGGTGAGATACGCTGCCTGGTCAAGGTCAGGCTGGCCATTCAACCAACAGCGCCGCTGCTGCTCTATCATCACGGCATCGCCGAAATCCCATTCACCAGCACCTGGTACAGAATTTTGCCGAAGTCGGCTCCTTTCCCGGCACACGCTGTTGCCGTCCAGGCCCCTTATCACAACAGCATAAGGGAATCGGTCACGACCGGTTTCGCCTCGGTCAACCATGTTTACCAAATGTTTGCCGGTTCGCTGCGCGTTTATGAGTTGATGCAGGACCAGTTCGAGAACAATGGTGCTGCTTTCACGGTTGCCAGTGGTTTCAGTTGGGGTGGCATCACCAGTCTCCTATATGAAGGTCTGTTTGGAAAAGCACGAGCGACCGTGCCCCTGTTTGCATCCCCCAACCTGGCCCAGGTAATATTTGATAGTGCAGACGTAACGAGACGCCCGCTTCCGGTATCCCGCGAGGTGCTCGATGCCTATTTTGATTTCACGCCGTTATACCGGCGCAGTGATGTACGGCGCATTTTCCCAGTCATTGGTGAGGATGATCTTTTCTTCCGCTATGACCGGCACGCCATGATATACTCTTCAGACACATTGCAGGTGGTGAAAGGCGCTCATGTAGGTGCGGCTTATTACTTGCGCCGGCAGCTGCGGGGTCATTTGCTGGAAATCATCCGCTGGGCTGAAAAACAGCCCCGCTGAACACCCCAGGGTTGATTGATTTAGGAAAGACTAGTATTCGTTCATGTCTATCAACGAAAATACCCACCTAGGCAGAAGAAAGTGGATCGCACCTCTCTCCATGTTGATCGTGGGGCTGCTGGCGCTTCTGCTCTACGGTCGAGCACTAAATTTCGCTTTCTTCAACGACGATCCCAGCGGTCATTTCGCATGGATGGAGACGCGGTCTTTCCTCGATTTTTTTATTAGTTCGGCCGAATATGGCTATTACCGGCCCGTCGTTTTTGTGACGCTGAAAGGCTTGGTCATGCTCGGTGGTTACAATGCGGCACTGCATCACGGGCTGCTGCTGCTGCTCAACAGTGCCAATGTGGCGATGCTGTGGCTGTTGGCACTCCGCCTGAGCAAAAGCCGGGCCTATGCCTGGGCAGCGGCGCTGATCTTTCTTGCTTTTCCTTTCAGCTACGAAGCAGTGGCTTATGTGGCATCGCTGACGCACCCGCTGCTGCTTTTCTGGCTGCTGCTGACGATTTTACTCTACCAACAGGCAGCGGGAGGGAACCGAATTTTCTATATCGCCGCTTTCATCGCCATGCTGCTGGGTTTGTTCACCCACGAGAATGGGCTGTTCATTCCCCTGGCTCTGGTTGGGGTGGAGTGGTTGGAACGACCTCCACGCGGGCTGGTGGAAGGGATCAAACGGCCGTTTATGCCTTTTGCAGGCGCAGCGATCTTGTTCTTTCTGCTGTGGCTGGCCATCCCCAAGAACAGCGATCAAGGACTGGCCTCTTTCAATACATTGGCCAATAATCTGATGCCCTTCTTGCAGTCGGTGGTTTACCCAGCGCTACCAGTCGTGCGGCTCAGCTCCTCAGACATAACAGCGCTTGTGCTGCTGAGCATCGCCATCCTGGGACTGCTATTGGGGGCGGCGGTGGCGGCAGGGGCAAAGCGGCTGTGGCTGTTCGGCTTGGGCTGGTTTGGCTTAAGTATCCTACCGGCGCTGCTCTTCCTCTCATCCGATTATGTATACGGCAGCCCAAGGCTGCATTATCTGGCTGCGGTGGGCATCGCCTTGCTGTTGGCCCTACCTGTGCTCGCTTTGTCGCGCCGTGCACCGCAGAGAGGATGGACACGGGCCGCAGCGTGGGTATCAGCGTTAGCATACACCTTGGTCATCGTTCTCCCTCCCCTACCATTTGTGCACTGTGAGTTGGATTTCTATGAAGAAGCGAGCGTGATCGTACGCCAGATGGCGGATATGGCAGCAGCCGCGCCGGAAGAGCAGGCGCTGCTGTTTGGCAATATTCCTTTCTTTTTCAGTTCGTCTGCGGACCACCCCCAAGGATGTGAGAACCCCTACCCGTGGACGCCTGTCGGGGCGGTGGTCATTCCCCCCTACGCTGCGTCCCGGGACTTTGTGCGTTTCAATAAGGGGCCGGATCGATCGTCGGCGGCGGTGACTATTCCAGATTATGGACCCGGCTGGAACAGCTTTGGACCAGAAATGGCCCTGGAGGAAGTACGGCAGCAGTTGGATGAGACGGCCGTTTTCATTTACGATCTCAACCGAGGCGGTTTCTTCGATCTCTCTCGACATTGGCAGACGCAGGGAACGGCCGAGGAAGAAGCAGTGGCCGAATTTGGGGATCAGATGGCGCTGCTGGAAGGCACAGCAGGTATAACCGAGGGGAATGATGCCCTGGTCGTCACGCTGCACTGGCAGGTGCTCAACCCACCGCAAAGCTCCTTAACCGCTTTCGTGCACCTGTATGATCAAACCGGAGCCTTGGTGGCCCAGCATGACGGCCCGCCTGGAGATGGTTTTGTTCCTGTGCATCTATGGGCAACGGCCGACCATATTACAGATGATCACATCCTGGCCCTCATTAACCCCCTGCCCCCCGGACAGTATACCTTGGCCGCAGGACTCTATGACCCGCTTAATGGCGTTAGATTACCAGTCCTGAGCAATGGCACAGCGCTCGCGGATGATATCTATATCATCGAGGAGATTGTTGTGCAGAGTAATCAGTAAGAAGTAAACAGTAAGCAGTGAGCAGCTTTCAGCTTTCCGTTTTTCGTTTTCTGTTTTCCGTTTTCTGTTCCCCGTTAATCCCTCACCTTCTACTTAGCTTAAACTCAGTTTAAATTTATCTATAAGGCCTATCATTAGTCCGAAGTCGCCAAAAAGTGAGCGCCCAAGGTTCCCCCTCCTGGCCTGGTTCGCTCACTTTTTTTTGTCACCCATCCGTTAACGTCAAATACCAAAAACACCTCAAAGCTGCTGGCCAAATCTCCTTTTCCTTTCTCCGTTTGTGAGCGCGACATGCTTGTATAAAGGGGGCGCCTGGCTGTAATGCTCATGCCCAGCAAGTCGGAATATAAGGCTCTATATACCCTTGCTAGATATGATCGTGTAAAATAGCGCATCCAAACACCACGATTGTATAGTAGATGAGGAGAGGCATGACTCCTGCAGCACACCTAACGGCCGTAGGCATCCTTTTCACCTGCGCTCACCAATTCTCTTTGACTCATCCTCTTTTACGCATGGGCCTGCACGATAAAGTCGGAAAAATCGAACATTCGGCAGGAAATAACCCTGTCTTCCATGGGATAAAAAGGGTTGGAGAATCAACAAGATGAATCCTGATATCCGCAAGCGCCTACATCTTTTCGGCATACAGATGGTCATTTACGCTGTGCTGGTCATCGTATACCTCTACCTGGTATGGCGCTTTCTGGGCGATTGGCTTGTAGAGCTTTACCATGAGAACTTGCCGCTTTATGCGCTTGTCTGTTTAGCCTTCATCGTCGTGCAGGCGGTGTTCCTGGATGTATTCACAACATTTATTATGAAACGTCTGGGTCTACGGAAAAAGGGCTAGGCGATGTATTTCCCCATTTCCGACGTCTTCATCAATCCTCTCTATCTGGTGATCGTTGGTTTCCTGGTCGGCATTCTGGGCGGTTTTTTCGGCGTAGGTGGCGGCTTCATCGCCGCCCCGGCCCTATTCTGGACCGGTATGCCTTTGAATATTGTCGTCGGCACTGATCTAGCCCATATGACCGGTAAATCGATCGTCGCCGCCAAACGTCACAGTGCCTTGGGCCATGTTGACATCCGTCTGGGCTTGGTCATGGTCGCCGGGACTGTGCTCGGCATCGAAGCCGGCGCACAATTGATTGAACTGCTGGAGTCGATCGGGCAGGTAGACCGGGTGGTCGGCATTACCTATATTGTCGTGCTAGTGGGAATCGGAACTTTTACCGGTTGGGAGGCCATCACTGCCCTGCGCATGATGAAAAAACAGCATGAAGGGGAACAACGCGAGGGGCTGGAGCGGGCCGATACGAAAGATGTGCTCGCCTTTCAGGGGTTGGCCCGGCGCATGCTGCGCATCCAGCTCTGGCCAATGATCTCTTTCCCTGTTTCAGGCATCAAGGAAGTCTCCTTGTGGATCGTTTTAGGCGTCGGCTTGTTCACCGGCATTCTGGCCGGCTTCCTCGGTGTCGGCGGCGGTTTTATCCGTATGCCCATGCTGGTTTACTTCATCGGGGTACCCACCCATATCGCCGTGGGCACAGATCTCTTCGAAATAATAATCTCAGCCGGATACGGTACGCTGACCCACGCTTTAAAGGGCAATGTCGATATCCTGGTTGCTCTGGTTATGCAGACAGGCGCCGCCGTTGGCGCGCAGATTGGAGCAGCCTCCACCACCTACGTCGCTGGTCCGCGCATTCGTTTACTTTTCGCTGCCCTACCCTTCGTCGGAGCCATTATCATCCTCGTCCGCCTGCTTTCCGGAGATGGCAGCCTTTAGCGCCCTGAAGAATGATTTGGCAAATCGTTCAATCCCTTAACTAATACTTTCGTGTCTATATAGTAACTATAGTTTCCAGGTATATTGTCCGTGTATCTAGCGCTATAAAGATCAGTGGTTATGAAAGGCTTCCTCGAAAACATTGCTCGAAAAATGTGGCCCGCGTTTGACAAATTGGCTGAGCTAGATCGCCTTCCCCTGCTGCGGGAACTGTTTGGAACGTTATATGGTCTACCATTTGTCGTTCTAGCTCTTGTCTGGCTTATTGCCGCAACGAACACAAGCGTGCTGCAAGAGCAGTGGACGGTTCTGCTTCAAATTTTGGGTTTAAGTGTGTTGGCTGGCAGGCTTTCCTTCTTTCAAATAACAGTCAGGCGTGATGGAGGCTATGATTACAACGGCAGCAGTTTGGAAATCGTCATCGTCATGTCGGCGATGCTGCTTTTCGGTCCGACGGCCGTTTGGATACCGTTTTGGGGGCGGTTGATCGATTCCGTAATAGATAGACCCTGGTCACTGCCTAAACAGCAACAAGAGAACAGGATTCGCAATCTGGTATTCAACCTAGGCCCAAGTATCGTGGGCTTGCTCTTGCTCCTATTGCTATATCAAGGGTTTGGAGGTCAATTCCCTCTCACGCAACTGACCCTGGCCACGTCCTGGCCTGCTTTTGTGGCGGTTTTAGTTTGGCTTCCCTGGGAAGGTCTCTTTATCCTCTCTTTTGGGCTGCTCCTGATTCATTTTCAACTTGCACCACCTTTAAACCAGGAAGAGCGGACTGGTTTTGGCAAGCGCATGTTCAACTTCTTTCTGGTGGCTCATTCACCTGCGTTCTTCGGCATTCTGGGTGCAGCCACCTATTCTCAATTAGGATTGCTGGCCTATCTCGTTTTTATGGGCGGCATCCTCTTGGCCAGCCTGTTGGCCCGCCGTTTGAGCCAACAAGCGATGTTAGGCCAACAACGATCCCGCGAGGTAGCGCAGTTAGAACAGTTGGGAAGAGCTATCCTAGCCTCCCCGGTTGATGCGTCAACTTTACCCCAGGTCTTAGCAGACCACGTCCCACAAATGTTTGGATTTCATCAGATAGAGATACGGTTACATTCCGGTTCGACTCTACTTCAACTGCCGGAAGATAGGCCGCCCATGATAGAATCAATATGGGAGTGGCTACAGGTGAATCCAGAGCCCCATTCCATTGCAGCGGGAGAAACGCTGCCGTGGGTCAAGAAAACAGCCACCCATCCGCTCTATCTGAATCCAATAATATCTGCCGAAAAAGCTGAATCAATAGGCGGCATTGTCCTGGCGCTGGATCACCTGTTTTTTGAAGAAAACGCAATGGATCTGGGACCTGCACTGCAAGTTCTAGCAGCGCAGATCGCTACGGCATTGCATCAAGCTGAAGTGCAGGCTCAAACCTTAGCGCATCAAAAAACTGTTCAAGAATTGCACTTTGCCTGGCAAATTCAGGCCAGCTTTTTGCCCGACATATTACCTCAGATAGAAGGGTGGCAATTGGCGGCAACGTTGAAGCCGTGCAGAGAAACCTCTGGTGATTTCTATGATGTGATGTCTTTGCCCAATGGCCGGTTAGGTCTTCTTATTGCCGATGTCGCCGATAAAGGGATGGGTGCGGCCTTGTTTATGGCCTTAAGCCGTACGCTCATGCGAACCTATGCTTTTGAACATCAAACACGACCAGAACTGGTTTTACAGTCAACCAACCAACGGATATTGACCGATACACGCAATAATATGTTTGTAACCGTTTTCTACGGTATCCTTGACCCGATCAGCGGGCGGTTAACCTACGCCAACGCCGGTCACAATCCCCCTTACCTTCTAAAAGCGCGAGCTGTCGATAAATCACCGGAATTAATCAAATCGGAGGGATTGCGTAACACGGGAATACCGCTGGGGATTCTTGAAGAAGCAGCCTGGGAAGCGAAATCGGTCACACTGGATTTTGGCGACACGTTGGTTATGTACACCGACGGCGTCACCGAGGCCCAGAATTTACAGCAAGAGCTATTCGGCGATCGTCGCCTCCTGGAGATATCTCAGGATTACGTGAATGGCTCTGTGTCGGCAATGAAAGATGCTGTACTGGAGGCTGTTGAACGCTTTTCCGATGAGGCGGCTCCATGTGACGATGAAACGCTGCTGATTATCAAACGTCAGTAAGCAGTTTTTCACCTAGCGCGCGAAAAGAGATGTTTGCCAGGGGCAAGCAAAGTCGCAGGTTCATTCCCGATTTTCTGCCCAAGATGGGTCGGGCAAAGTGGGGCCAAGCCATGGAAACAGTATTTCGAGAAATTTTATGCTATAAAAGTGCGATGTGGCTAATTACTCTCGCTTAATCGATGATAACTAATTGCCAAGCCAGTTCAGCAGTTGTCGAGAAGCCCAAGGTGCAAATAAGGAGAATGATATGATAGTAGTTCGTGTAGTTTTTCAAGCAACGTTCGGCAAAGCAGATGATGTGGTCGCACGACTCAAGGAATCTATCAGTGGTTTGACTGATAAACGGGTAGCTTTCCTGCAGCCGCGCATTTTGACTGATCTCAGCGGGCGTTTCGATACGGTTGTTATTGAAACAATTCACGAAAGCCTCGCCGCGTATGAACAGGCGCGCCAAGCGATGTTGGAACGAGCAGCGGGATCTGAAGAACGACCCTCTCTCTTTGACCTGGTGGAAACAGGTCGCAATGAGTATTGGACGATTGAGACGTAGGCGACCAATCAGTTTGTAAGCACCATACCTTAGATTCCTCTTCTATGTGCGTATGCTTCGGACACTGGTGCGCACGAAGTTATATCTTCCGCCCTTTCGTTCGAATCTCTTCCCTCGTACACATCTAATCAAACGTCTGAATCAGGGCTTTCAATCACGCCACACACTTCCGAATTTCCTGCCGTGGCTGGAGTTTGCTAATCCATGCTGCCAGGTGCCTGGGTACCGCAGACTCATCTGCTCGCCGATATTGCCTGGCTTTCTTTGGAAAAAAATGATAATGTATTGATCCATTTTCTGACTTAAAGCCACTGTGGGTAGTGTGGGCATGATTAGCTCTGAGGTTAAAAAACAGATCCAAGAGAGACTCAAGGATTGAGTTAGGTTCCGCCCGCGCAAGATTGTTGAGAAAGCGAGATCAGACAGGATCTCAAACGGAACCCGAAAGACCTCTAGTATTCCTGTGCGTAAAAACTGGCAGGTCTTCCCTAAACACTCGGTAAAGTCTGGCTTCGGTTTGAGACCGGTCATGTTTGAATAGACTACACCGCGAATAACACTTTCGTGTCTTCAAATAACTCCGAGCTGCAAGTATAGTGCTTGTGTATCAAACCCGATCTGTGCTGAAGGTACATCGTATCGAGTTTGGCCTAGGACATGCCGGCGCCAAATAGACTGATCAAGATCTAGCATAATATGAATGCAATATCGAAAGAGCGTGAAGGCGATTTCGCAGCTACTTGAGGAGAACGTGATGAAGGCAATCGTCTATGAAAGGTACGGTTCGGCCGATGTGCTCGAGCTTAAGGATATCGAACGACCAGCCCCAAACGCCGATGAGTTGCTGATCACGGTACGGACAGCGGCCGTTACTCCGCTCGACTGGCACTTTATGACTGGCACTCCGTTCTTGGCGCGCATCATGGCCGGGTTGTTCAAACCGAAACATAAGGTACTGGGCACGCAGATAGCGGGGCATGTCGAAGCGGTGGGGAAAAATGTGACGCGTTTTAAACCTGGAGACGAAGTGTTCGGGAGAAGCGTGAAATGTGGGGGATTTGCGGAGCATGTGTGTATCCCGGAAGATGAAGCGTGGATGAAGCCGGTCGCGATGCCATTTGAGGAAGCAGCGGCCGTTCTTTTTTCGGCGATGACGGCCCTGATTTGCCTGGTTGATTTGGGGCAGCTGCAGCCCGGGCAAAAGGTTTTGATCAACGGCGCATCGGGTGGTGTAGGCACATTGGCCGTGCCGATCGCCAAGGAGATTGGGGCCGAAGTAACGGCCGTGTGCAGCGGAAGAAACCTGGAACTAGTACGTTCGCTTGGCGCAGACCAGGTGATCGACTACACGGAAGTGGATTTCACTCAGAATGGGGAGCGTTACGACTTGATTTATGATGCCGTGGGCAAACGATCCTTTGCCGACTGCCAGCGTGTTCTAGACCTTGAGGGCATTTATGTCACAACCGCATTTTCGCCGCTTCTTGCACTTAAAGGGCAGTGGATATCCAGGACAGGAGGCCAGAAGATGATTCCGATGCCCCCGGTAGAACCAAAACAAATGGTGAAGGAGCTTTTCGAAAACCTTCTTGAAGAAGGCAAGCTATCGCCGATCATTGACAGATCTTACCCGTTGAACAAAGTCCCTGAGGCCTTCCGCTATTATGAAAAAGGACATACCCGTGGCAGAGTTGTTATTAAGGTGAGCTGATCGAAAAGAACTATAAGAAGGTTTAGCGTGATAGTTGCCGCTATTGTTGGCGTTCTCATTATTGCCGGTCTAGGGCTGATTATCATGAAGCCAAGAGCTCCCAAACACAACGGGCAGCATAAACAATGTCAGCGAATTGGAGGATTATCTCGAAGAGGTAGTCGGCGCGCAACATCCTCCCAGTTTAACTGCATAGCACCTGCTTGACATATACACCCCTTTCTTCCCAATGCTAAAATTGAGTTATTTGATTTGGGAAAGGGCACAATCGCCATATCTACAGCAAACTTGGGGTAAAGAATCGCACTCAAGCGGTTAATAAAGCAGCCACTCTCTAAATCGTCAATCATAATTAGAACGACATCTGGTAATAACACTGACGAACAACACTTTGGTGTCTTATGCCACGCCCTCCCTGCTGGTATATTGCCCTTAATGCAAAAAGAGAAGGCAAGGTACGGAATGGAGAGAACAGCCAGAAACAGCCAACAGATTCTTTTAAGCGACATCCGAAAACTGGGTTATGATGAGCACGGCGCAGTTGATGGCCTACCAGTGTTCTTTATGCATGGCTTTCCTGGTTCGCGTCTCGACTGGCGAATGTTTGATAACAGCAATCTGGCCCAAGAATTGAATGTGCGCATTATCGCCTTGGACCGCCCGGGCATGGACCTCTCTGATTTCCAGCGCGGACGCGAGCTGTTGGATTGGGCAGATGATATGCAGGAAGCGGTGGATGCTTTGCACCTGGAGAAGTTTGCAGTCCTGGCGATTTCGGGCGGAGGGCCGTACGGCGCGTTTTTCGCATTTAAGCTTCGGAATCGGCTGACGGCGACGGCGATTGTCTGGGGCATGGGGCCGGCTTATGCACCAGGAATGAAGGCAGGGGGATCGTGGACGCTGCCTGGAAAACCGGCGCTGATACGCAAGCTGCTGCTGCTGTTGATGGCGCAAACGGTACGCAAGCAGCCGGAGCGAATGGAACCGCAGTTCTTGGAAGCGGTGTCGGATACGGATCGGGAACTTTGGCAAAGGAAACCAGAGCTAATCAAGTTGAACCTCAAAAGTTGGGATGAGGCATTTAAATCAGGAACAGGTGGGGTTCAGCAAGAGGCGGAGCTGTATAAACGGTCCTGGGGGTTCGAGCTGGCGGAAATTCAAAGCCCTGTGCTTTTGTGGCAGGGAACGGATGATGACAATGTGCCGCCTTTGGTAGGCCATTATATGGCGCAGGCGATTCCCAACTGCCGCGCTGCCTTCATGGAAGGGGAAGGACATTTTACCTTGCCCTATCGGCATATGGGTGAAGTCCTGCGGGCGTTAATAGAGGCGTCTTCGGCAGCCGCTGGTAAGAAGGCTACTTGAGAATTTCAATGCAATCATCAGCCGATGTATCCTAGCGTGGTGACAATTTCCTGGCTACTGCTGCTATCCCCATCTCTTGACCGAGGTGTGTGATGAGTAAAAGGCAATATGACGTTAAAGGTAAGCGGTATGAAATCATGGTCAAAGGGCATCTTGACCAGAATTGGTCGGATTGGTTTACCAGCATATCGATCAGGCATGAAAAGGACGGGACCACAACGATCATCGCCGAGGATTTGGACCAGGCTGCATTACATGGTTTATTGAAGAGAGTTCGAGATCTAGGGCTGCCGCTGCTGGCGGTCAACCAAGTGGACAGCAAGCCGGAAATTGAGCCGACAAATGAGTGAGTCTAGGCTGTCCGGGGAACAAACAAATAGGGAAAGATTGGGCGATCTGCTGCG
The DNA here is from genome assembly GCA_963807975.1 of uncultured Chloroflexia bacterium. GTDB lineage: Bacteria > Chloroflexota > Anaerolineae > Promineifilales > Promineifilaceae > JAACFF01. Next base: position 2,212,328 of record CAWEDV010000001.1, read on the forward strand.
CACAAATAGATTGGCAATTTTTCTGGAAATCGTGGTCGTCTTGCTGCCCCTTTATTTGGGATTAATCCTGGGCGATCGATCAAGCCCAGATTATGTTCCTCTGGGCGGCGATATTGCCCTTCTGCGGGCCCCGGTGACTTATCTCGGTCTGCTGATCAGCTTGCTGCTGCTTTGGGGTTCGTCTAGAGTCCGCGGTGCCGGCTGGAGCGATTATGGCCTGGCACAGCCGAAAAGCTGGCTGCGCACCGTGTTGCTGGGTCTGGGCGTTGCTTTGGCCATCTTGGGGGTGGTTGTTTTACTAATCAACCCGCTGGTGAACGCGCTGCCCAATGTCCAGCCGCGGGACATAAGCCATTTTGATTTTCTGAATGACAATCTTCCAAACTTGATCATTCAATTGATCGTTATCTGGATAACGGCCGCATTCCTGGAAGAGTTCATTTTCCGCGGCTACTTGTTGAAACGCCTGGTTGATTTGTAGGGCAATCGTACAAAGATAGCCTGGCTGATCGCTGTCTTGGGTCAGGCTTTCATCTTCGGATTGGCGCATGCGTATCAAGGAGCGGCTGGGATGTTCAAAACCGGCGCCATTGGCCTGGTTTTCGGGATCGCCTACCTAGCTGTGCAGCGCAGCTTATGGCCCTTGATCCTGGCCCATGGTTTAATTGATACGATCGATATGATCACGCATTATTTCGGCGGCTAAAAATATGGACGCCTCCGAAAAGGTTAGATTGGGCAGTTACTGGTGGACGATTTACCAGATCATCCACCATTGCAAAGGGAGTATGGTGATGGCGGATAGAGGGTTCAACCCGTCGATTTTGGAAGAGGGACTTGGAGCATTGTCGATTGGCGCTTGTATTGTGGGCAGCCCTTTGTTACGGCCGTGGTACGGTAAATGGGGCGCAACCACAGCAGAATTGGCGATGTCACTTCCTGGAGATGAGCTGGTACCCGATCCCGTCCTGACGGCCAACCGGGCGATCAGCATCGCAGCCCCTGCGAAGGAGATTTGGCCCTGGCTGCTGCAGTTAGGGCAGGGGCGCGGCGGATTTTACAGCTACCAACGTCTGGAAAACCTGGTGGGCTGTAATATCCACAACGCGGATCAGATTGTTCCCGAATACCAGAATTTGCAGGTCGGGGAACTGGTGCGGCTTGGCCCAGAGGGGATGCCCGCCTTCACCGTTGCCGCTATCAAACCTGGTTCGGCGCTGATCTTACGCGGGGACATGCCTGATTCAAAAGGGAATGACACAACTTGGATCTGGATCTTCTCTTTTTAAGAACCATCGATCAAAAAACCAGCAGGCTGATGGTGCGCACGCGTTTGAATTATGCCTCAAATTTCGGCAACCGCTTGATGTGGCGCGTTTTCACGGACCCAATTTCATTCAATATGGAGCGTAAAATGCTGCAGGGGATCAAGGCGCGAGCGGAGGCCTTTGTCTCAAATAGGCATCAATAAGAGAGCATTATGTTGAATATTGGATTGGCACTCTTTCTAGTTGCCCACGGTTTGGTTCATTCAATCCTGGCCATTGCTCCCACTCCCAGCGACCCCGATGCTACACCAGGTACGTTTTTTACGGCCGTGGAACGAAGCTGGTTGCTGCCGCAGTTAGGTTTGGCAGCGCCGACCATCCGCTGGATCGGGCTGCTCCTGGTCGCTTTGTCGACCTTGGGTTTCATACTAGCTGGCCTGGGCATTTTGGGGGTGCCTGGCCTGAGTGGGGTATGGCGTTCGATCGCCGTTGTCTCCTCTTCTGGGTCGCTGCTGTTATTGATTCTATTTTGGCATCCGTGGTTGATCATCGGGGTTCTGATCGACATCGGGATTCTGGTTTCTCTATTGATTGTGAAGTGGCCGCCCATAGCCATGATTAGTTCGTAATCCAGAGATCATCACCTATCTTCGGATCGTCTCTGGAACTGCTGGGCAGCTTGTAAGACTGGACCAAGTAGAACACCAACATCCAACTTGTCTTGATTAAGCGTACCGGTCGACATCACATCGCTATCCCTTCACCAACAATTATAGACGACGTATCGGGAGCTACGATCACCGTTTGAGATTTTGATCCTATGTTCTTGCACAGCTTCGTCAATCCAGAGGCAGGATTTAGAAGAGCGCGATGCTTCTAGGCAAGCAACGGTGGATGCCTATCCTGAATATGCCATGGAGACATTTCTGCAGTAGGGGGCGGGTCGCATGGTTCCAAAATAGGGGGTCGTATTTGCCAAAGGTTCTGGTAAACTACACAGCTTGTCTTGGTGAACCAAATGGTCGGAAAACGTGTTGATGCAGGAAGATAGAAAAAAAACGTTTAAAATTATCCTGGCTTTCGCCGCGGTTTATATTATCTGGGGCACGACCTATCTGGCGATCCGCGTGGCGGTGGAAACGATCCCACCTTTTCTCATGGCCGGAACGCGCTTCCTTACAGCCGGCCTGCTGGTTTATTTTTTCTTGCGCTTGCGCGGCGTACAAGCACCGCAGCGCTTCCAGTGGCGGACTGGCTTAATAGTGGGCGCGCTCATGGTGGGCGGAGGCAGTGGGCTGCTGCACTGGGCGGAACAGACCATTCCCTCAGGCATCGCGGCCCTAATTATCGCCACGATTCCGCTGTGGATCGTCTTCCTCGACTGGCCGTTTTTTAGGGGCGGCAGTCCGAGCACGCGGGTAATCGTCGGGCTGGTATTGGGGTTTGCGGGCATTATCCTGTTGGTAGGACCGGGGCAATTAGCGGGAACGGCCGTCTTCAGTTGGTCTGCTTTGCTGGTTCTGTTGCTGTCACCGATTTTTTGGAGCATTGGCTCCCTCTATTCGCGCGACGCCGACATGCCCAAAAACAGCTTCATGCTCTCCGGTATGGAAATGATCATGGGCGGTGCAGTCCTGCTTGTGGTTGGTTTGTTCATCGGCGAGGCACAGCGTCTGCATCTGGCAGCAATCCCACCCCTTTCCTGGCTGGCATTCCTCTATCTCCTCGTTTTTGGCTCAATCATCGGGTTCAGCGCCTATACCTACCTATTGAAAAACGTCAGCGCCGCCAAAGCATCGACCTACAGCTATGTCAATCCAGTCATTGCCGTTTACTTGGGCTGGCTCATCCTCAACGAACCTATTTCGGCTACGACTATCGTCGCCATGGGCATCATCGTCGTCGCTGTCATTCTGATCACGACCAGCCAAGCAACTCTACCGGTAAGCGATCAGCAAAACTTACGTTTGCCTGAGGCAGGGGAAACAACCGAATGAACTATGCATCATCCCGGAATAGACCCCCGTTTTCTAACGGATTCCCCACATTTCAACGACTGATGAACGAGCTAATTGTCTCTCTACTGGAGAGCTGGATCTGGACCAGTGAATAAAGGGTCAAAACATAGATTGGGACTATTTCTGGGCGTTGCAATACTGGCGATCACTTTTGTCGGGTCTATCTTGTGGCCGGTGTTGACAGCCGGCGTGCGTGCCGGTATTGCGCAGGATGTGGTTTTCTATTCCTATCTCCCTTTTTTGTCCGGTGCAGAACGCGGCGGAAACAGGCCGCCTCTGCCGTCCCAGACAGCAACGCAGATTTCGACAGCGACGGCTACGCAGATGGTAATGCAGACACCGACCGCAACGGCTGCCGTGACGGTCGCTGCTACGCATATAGGTACGGCTGCGGCAAATCCAACAGCAACACAAACGCCAACAGCAACACAAACGCCAACAGCGACGGCAACAACATCACTAACCCCAACAACAACCTCCACAGCAACGTCGACGCCAACAGCAACACAAACGCCAACAGCGACGACAACGCCAACAACAACAGCAACTCAAACGAACACACCAATCCCCACGCCAACATTGACCCCAACGCCAACATCTACGCCACTTCCCCCTGATGGTAAGAATAATCCACCGCAAATAGTTACGGGTGAGATCGCTTTCAGCAAGAGGCTGATTGGCGAGGGCGTGCGCCAGGCCCATGCCGTCGTGGCGGCGGACTACGATGGGGATGGGGACAACGATGTCGCAGCCACGGATTTCATTAACAGCCGAGTGCTTTACTATGAGAATCAAAACGGTGAATTCGCAGAAAGCGAGTTGGACGAAAATCTGGGCGGGGCATATCCGGCCCATACGGGTGATGTTGACCTCGACGGCGATATGGATATCATAGCCGGCGGTTACAATGTAGACACCCTCGTCTGGTATCGTAACGACGGAGGAAATGAGTTCCAGCGTTTCGTGATCGATAGCACTGCGAATGGTGCTCATTCCATTATTACCAATGATCTGGACGAAGATGGCGACGTCGATTTTGTTACATCCTGGCAAGATGGCAATACGATTGCCTGGTATGAAAATGATGGGGCTTTGAATTTTGCGAAGCATATCATTGACCAGAAGGCCATCGAAGCCAAGCGGGCTGAGGTTGGCGATCTCGATGGAGATGGCGATAAGGATATTATCTCGGCCAGTTATGGTAACGATGAAGTGGCCTGGTTCAAAAACGACGGGCAAGAGAACTTTACCAAGCATGTTATTGATAATTACGCTCATGCCGCCTACTATGTTTATCCGGCTGATGTCGATGATGACGGAGACATGGATCTCTTCTCCGCCAACCGTCGGGCGCACACCGTCGCCTGGTATGAAAACGATGGTCAGGAGAATTTCACCCGCCGTATTGTGGACGATAATTCAGAGCAGGTACGCACGGTGGTCGGGGTGGATATCGATCTTGATGGCGATATTGATGCCCTGGCAGCCAGCGTTGAGGATGATACGATCGCCTGGCATGAGAATGACGGAGACGGCAATTTTACTAAGCGCATGATCGACCAGAATGCCCTGGGCGCATATGGCGTCTTCGATATAGATTTTGACCACGACGGTGATATTGATGTGCTGTCCGCCAGCCGTGATTCATTCCAGGTTGCTTTGCACACCCAACTCAAGGCCCATGTGGCATCCGTCAACAAGAGTGGCACATTACACTTCGATCCGTCAATGCTGCTCACGGTGGACGAGGATGATGGCCCTTGGTACCTAACCTATACGATCAACGAAAGCCCTAAGCGTGGCGAGATCCGCCTAAGTAACAATCCAACTACCACATTTACTCAGGATGATGTGAATAATGGTCGCGTTACTTATCGCCACGGAGGGGGGAACCGGTTACAAGATTCGTTCAGCTTCACCGTGGCCGACGGCGGCGAAAATAATGTACAGCCAGCAACGGGGACTTTTACGATAAAAATAAAATAGACGCAGCAGGGCACCGCGCTTATCGCCGTTGGTCTTATATGCTGGTTTGCCAGAGATGTGAGTGATCCGGCAGTCCTACGCGCCATCATATGCTTGGTCAAGTGATCTCCCATACCGCCGGGCTCATTGTGGCGCTTTAAGGCACCCTTTCGGGAGTGTTGAATACCTTCGGCTGGTCGGCAGTGCTGATCTACCTTGTCCTTGTTTTAGGATCTGCCTAGCTCTTGTTTATGAAGCTGGTCGATTCATAATATTCAGCCAACATTCCAATTGACAACCCGTTGGCGGGCAAGATTGCATCTTCCCCGCATCTGCTTTGGTCCGATCCTTAGCGCAAGAGGATGGTACGCCGTTGTGCTTCTTATTGTTGGAGCAGCAGGTTCACCAGGTGGTCGTGTCACAGGCAATCTGCAATCTATTAAAGTTTGCCCGGTATCATGCATCTTTCCATTTCCTTAAGGGGAGACATCCGCTAAAATCAGGGCCGGTTGGCGGCAATCGGCCCACCACGCGAGCCTTTACTATTAATTTTAAGAATGCCGGTGTCACGGCCGTTTTGTGGCGTTGACAGCAGCGCTGCGTTGGGGCGCTTGGATCGGTGCAAATGAAGCATAATGAAATAAAGAAAGCAGCTTTGGTTTTCGCAGCATTTAGCCTGATCTTAATCGGGGTTGGATTAATAGTAGGAACTGGGGTACGCGCCGGCTATGCGGATGATCCTGATGATTTCCTGGCTTTTCTGCCTTATATTACCGGCGAAAAGGGCTCAGGAGGACCGGCCTATACGCCAACGGCGACAGCAACCGCGATGCCGGGAGCTACAGCGACCATGACCGAGACACCGGAGGTCACACCTACAGCAACTGCCACAGCCACGAAGACGCCTGGTGAGGGAAATGACGCGCCGCAGATAGTTTCGGGTGTGATTGATTTTGGCAAACGAGTGCTTGGAGAAGGGGTGCGTCAGGGGCATGCTGTTGTGGCCGCGGATTATGATCAAGATGGGGATTACGATATAGCCGCTACCGATTACTTTAACAGCCGCGTGCTCTTTTTCGAGAACCAGGGTGACAACACTACCTTCCAAGAAAGCGAGTTAGACGAAGAATTGGGTGGAGCATATCCAGCACATACGGGGGATGTCGATCTTGATGGGGATATGGATATTTTGGCCGGTGGTTATGATGTAGACACCTTCGTTTGGTATCGTAATGATGGTGGTAACACGTTCTCGCGCGTTGTTATCGATGACAAGGCAGACGGGGCACACTCGATCGTCACCACGGATCTGGACGAGGACGGGGATATTGACTTTGTGACCTCCTGGCAAGATGGCAGCACCATCGCCTGGTATGAAAATGATGGCAATCTGAACTTTGAGCTGCATATGATCGACAGAACGTCTATCGATGCCAAGCGGGCCGAGGTAGCGGATATTGATGGAGATGGGGATAAAGATGTGATCTCGGCCAGCTATGGCAATAATGAAGTGGCTTGGCACGAAAACGATGGGCAGGAGAATTTCACCAAGCATGTGATCGACGCCAAGGCTCATGCCGCCTATCACGTCTATCCGGCAGATGTAGATGGTGATGGGGATATGGATTTGTTCTCGGCCAACAGGCGGGCGGATACAGTGGCCTGGTATGAGAATGACGGGGACGAGAATTTCGCCAGACGAATTGTGGACGAAAATTCAATCCAGGTGCGCGCTGTTCTCGGAGTCGATATGGATCGGGATGGTGATGTGGATGCGCTGGCAGCCAGCGTTAATGATAATACAGTGGCCTGGCACGAGAATGACGGGAATGGCAAATTCAAGAAGATGGTCATAGACAAGGAAGCCAAGGGAGCGTATGGTATCTTCGATATCGATTTTGATTTCGATGGGGATGTTGATGTTCTGTCGATAGGGCGTGATTCCTGGGAGGTGGTGCTTTACACGCAGTTCAAAGCCCTTGAGGCCTCGGTCAGGAAGGGCAAAACGCTGGTCATCGACCAATCGCTGCTGCTTACCGTGGACGCGGATGATGGCCCCTCCGATTTAACTTATACGATCACCAAGGCCCCGCAGCAGGGTGAATTGCGCCTGGACAATGATCTCCTACCTGCTGGGGGGACGTTTACGCAGGAAAATGTGAATAGTGGGCGCGTGAAGTATGTCCATTACGGCAACAATAAGACACCAGATGAGTTCACGTTTACCGTGGCTGATGGCGGGGAAGACGGGGTACAACCGGCAAGCGGGATGTTTACGATTAGGATTAAATAACCGCAGAATGAATTCCGCAGCTAGATTGTCAAACATGTTGAAGCATGCTGCTTGGGCAAGATTGCATCTTGCCCTACATGGCTAGGGCCGAATGATGATGGACATATGGATTCCTCCGGGTAGGGTGCCGACGTTGTGAACGAACAGTTCCTCGAATTGGATGGTGATGGAGCCGGCGAAGAGATGTGGAGGATAAATGGTGAGTTGTTATTGGGGGAGCCTGTATGCGCCTTCAATAAGCTGGCGTAGCTCTTGAACGAATCGGGCGGCGGGTGCTCCGTCGACGGTATCGTGATCGATGCTCACCGTCATGTTCAAAAACTCACGAATCATGATCTGGTCCTCGATTACGGCTGGCTTCCTGGCGATGGAGCTTTAGGTGACGGTCAAGTTGGCCAGCATCAAAGGAGTAGCGCCAGGAGCGAGCGATGGGATCAGTGATAATGAATTCAGCTACAAGGGGGAAAAATCAAAGGCCCAGGCGGTAGAATTCGTTGGCATTGCCGTGAATCTTGATGTGGGGCACGCTGGAAAGCGCCTGGTGAAACAGTGTGCTTTTCTTTTCATTACACTTTTCCTCATAGATGGTGCGAACTAAGACAGCTGAATCAGTGCTGGGTCGCTCCCTAGTTGGCAGCTGCCGGGACAGCCATGTAGTGCTGAGTATATATCATACCCGATCGAGTAGGGCGAGAAAGGGCACAGATCCGCTGGCATACTCCGGTGTGCCCAAAAATTGGTTCAATCTTCGAGATTGAACCAATTTTATTCTCAAGAATTGACAATCCGCCAACCTATCCTAAACTAAATGTTAATCCTTGCCGCACATTTTTGGTTTATAGTAAAGTGGGCAATGTGATATTGACAGCCGTAAAAGGAGATCGTGGCGATTATGAAAGTGGCTTTGTTTGCGACGAAAGGTTATGACAAGGAATCATTTACGAAGGTAAACGAAACATTTGGGCACGAAATATCTTTTTACGAACCGAAGCTGACGCCGGATACGGCCGTGCTTGCTGCCGGCTATGAAGCGGTTTGCGTCTTTGTCAACGACCAGGTGACACGAGAGACGATCGTACAGTTAGCAGCCGGAGGTACAAAGGTCATCGCCACGCGCAGCGCCGGCTATAACCAAATTGACCTGCAGGCGGCGGAAGAATTAGGGTTAACCGTGGTGCGTGTCCCCGCATATTCAGTCAATGCCGTCTCAGAATTCACCGTGGGGCTGATATTGACCTTAGGACGGCAGATTCATCGCGCCTATAACCGCGTACGGGACAATAATTTCGAGTTGGACGGTTTGCAGGGGATTGAACTGTGTGAGAAGACCATCGGTGTTTTTGGTACGGGGCGCATCGGCGTGTCCGTGCTGCGTAATCTTTCTGGTTTTGGGGCCAAGCTGCTGGCTTATGATATCTTCCACAACCCGGAGGCTGCAGAACTGGCCACCTATGTGGACGATCCGGTAGAGCTGGCCAGCCAATGCGACATCATCACCCTGCACATGCCGCTGACGCCGGACACGCAGCATATCATCAACGCCACGACCATCCCACTCTTGAAAGATGGCGTCTTCATCGTCAATACCAGCCGCGGCGCGCTGTTGGATACGGAAGCGGTCGTCGAAGGCTTGAAGTCGGGCAAGATCGGCTACCTGGCCATCGACGTTTACGAGGTTGAGGGGGATCTCTTCTTCCAAGATCTGTCGAACCAGGTCGTAAAGGATGATGTCTTTTCGCGCCTCCTCACCTTCCCCAACGTGCTGGTCACAGGCCACCAGGCCTTTCTAACACAGCGAGCCCTGGGCAATATTGCGGAGACAACATTAAGCAATTTAAGCCAAATTGAAGAAACGGGGCAATCAGAGAATGTGGTGCTCTATGAAGAGATCAAGGGCAATGGCGTCGGCACCCTAGGCAAGGTGGGTGACTGATATTGCTAATGGTCAGAAAGCGATCCATCGATTGAGCACTGCACTCCCTTAACCACCGGCCGCTTCTCGGTCGATGGCTTGCTGCAGTTCAGCGACAAAATCATCCACAGGAAGCTTGTAAACCTCAGCCGCTTCAGTCACCGAGTAAAGATGTGAGACCGGACAGCCCACGCAGGCTATATTGCGATGTGTAAAAACGTCGGCCGTTTGGGGCCAGTAAGACGCCACATCTTCTGATTTCTCGGTGATGTAGGCAAACATGCCTCAATAGCAATAGGGAATTCTGACGGAGCGAAAGAGCCACCATACCTGGGTTTGAAGGAGCGAGCGATCAATGAAATAACTGGTTGTTCTGGTTCAAGCGAAACGAACCACGACGCGGTTATTTTTTTCGTCGATGACCTCAATACCTAGAAGCGTGCCTTCTAGATTGCGATAGACCCAGACAATGGTGGGTACGTCGATGTTCACCGATTCACTCTCGTCCCCTCCGGTGGTGATGGTTAGGAAACCTTTGTGTTTGAAAATGCCTCGATGTTTAGAGTCATAATCGATAGCCTCCAAAGGGGCCGTGTCCTGGGGAGGCTCAGAGTGCAAGAAATCAGAACCAGCTATGATATTGACCGGCTGCCCTTTGAAACTCTGCAGAAGCTCCTCAAAGAACGTCTGCCAACGATATTTGGGCAGGTTTTCGGTTTGAAATCGATTGGGATCGTCAGACATAGTGCACTCCTTCTTATTAGTTTAACTGCTAACATTTTAACAGATTACGGGCAAGTAGGAACATATAATTTAGAACTGGGAACGAGAATAGACAAGAACGTGTCTAGACTGAGCATGGCAGCCTGAATTCAACGCTCTGGTTGGGATGTGTAGAATTGGACATTTTTAGTTATTGACATAGATAGAACTTATGTTCTATATTTGAAGAGCGGTTTTTGAGCGGAAACTTTTTCCCCGCCGCCGCTTACTGCTTACTGCTTACTGTTTATAGTTAACAGCTAACCAATTACCAAGGAGCATAATGCAAATATGAGTTTGGGTGGGGGATCGACGGCGATGCCGAATGTGATTTTTGAGGCCATCCCAAAGATGAGCACGGCCGAAGTGCTGTGCACCTTGATCCTGGTCAGAGAAACGTATGGCTGTGACCGGCGCCAGGCGCGGGTGAGCTACAGCGATTTTATGCGGTGTACAGGCATTGGCAGCAAGGCCACAGTGGCCCCTGCCCTGGAAGCGATTGAAGCGCGGGGATTTTTCCGTCGCACGGAGGAGCGCAGCGAGTGGGAGGTTTGTGAGATTGGAGAAAGAAGGATTTAGCGGGGAAGGAAACATTCAACAAAAGACGAAAAACTGAAATTATTGCTCACTGTCTCCTGCTCACTGATGACAGCTAACTGTTCAGGGCTTCATCGATGTCCATGAAGCGGCCAATCTAACGATAAAGGGTGAATTGTCAATGAAGAAAAATCTCCTGTTTGTAGTGACGCTGTTAATACTAACCTCGCTGGCATGTGGGCAGCTGGTTGTGCCGCTGCAGGAGATGGGCGTTGGATCAGGCCCGGCTGGTGGCGCAGACGCGCCGCAGCAGGAGGCGCAGTAGCCGCTGGCGACCTTGGCCCCGCTGCGGGAAGGCGGCGCTGAGGAAGTTGACCTGGGCGCCGAAGAGCAGGCCGGTGTACCGGCGGAGCAGAAGGTGACGGTCAGTGATATCGCCAGTTCGCTGCAGTATGCGGTTTATTTAGGCGAGAGCCTGGAAAGTGACAGTGATCAGGTCGCCGACCTCGTGGCAGACGGCCGTTTGATTGGCCTGCGCTTCACGATCAGAAATGAAGATGATCAGGCGCATACCTTCATCGGGCTGGAAATCGTCGACGACAATGGAGAGCGCTACAGCTATGTGGTCGATGTCCTGGCGAAGAAGAAGCTCGTGAACTGGTTGAATTGGTGCCCGGAGAGGTGGTGACCTGTACGGCGATTTATGATGTGCCCGATGAGGCAGCGGGATTACAAGCAGTTTTCACCGATGTGAGCTCGCTCGGGGGAGAAGAGCAGAACCTAGAACTGGGCATTGGGAACTAGGAACCGAACAACAAATCAAAATTAGGCGCCTGAAGGATAGTCGGGTGGCAAAATACACCTTCTTAATCACAGGGATGGCGGCGATTGCGGCTCTTGATGGGAATAAGGCCCTGCTTGGCGCGACCGGCTTCGGCTAAGCTCCCTGGTCCGCGGCCTATGTTTTTACGCGCAGCGCAGGCAAGTGGCAGGAGCAGCAGAAGTTGCTGCCCGCTGACCGAGATCTCTATGATCTCTTTCGGCACTCCGTGGCCGTTTACTAGGATACGATAGTCGTTGGCGCGCCCGGCCTGGTCTTTATTTGGTATGACGCCGGTCCCGGTTCAGCCCATATCTTCCGCCGCGAGGGATCTGTCTGGTGCGAACAGCAGAGTATCACCCCTGCCGCCCATGGCGAGCGCAGCGATCATTTCGGCTTCGCGCTCGCGCTACATAAGGACACGCTGCTGCTCGGCGCCCCCAAAACGGACGTCGGTCCCCAGCTCAGCCAGGGGCAGGCCTACATAGTCGCACGTCGCTATCCGCCAAGGGTCTTTTTGCCGGCGTTTGCGCATGGGAAACAGATAGCAGATAACAAAAACCATGTCTAGTCGTTTTCAGTTAGTTGTTGATTGTTAATTGTTGATCGTTATTCCGTGCTCGAACAAACTGGTTAAAGCGGCACCGAGATCATCAGGCAAACAACCTGCCTCGATCTCAGTGCCTTTTACGTTTGATAAACCTAGCGATGAATGGGCACACGCACATCTACCCACACCAGGCGGTGGTCCGAACTGGGAAAGGGGAAGACGCCCACCAGGGCGAAGAGCGGATCGCTTTGCAGAGGCCAGAATACGCCCGCATCGTAGATGCGCAGGTTTTTGCGCGGCAGCACGTAATCGGCGCGGAGGTTTCCGGAAGCGCCGCCATATGGCGGCGGCGGAAAACCGTCATAGAAGTCGGCTGTGTCGAAAGCTGGATCGCCCAGGTGTATCGTATTGACATTCCCCTGCAGCACAGCCTGCTCGGGACCACCAAGACTGCTGGGCGTGACCCTGGTGTTGACCAGCGGATGGTCTAGAAGCTGCTGGATAGAGCCAGGTACGCTGTCACCATCATAAGGATCAGAATTCTGATCGCCGGCAATGACAAACATCGCGCCGCGCCCCAGCCCACCTTTCCGGCCATTATCATCATAGATATAGCGACTGCGCGAGGGAATGATGTAATCAGCCCAGAAGCGAATCTCATCGTTGTTACGGGTGCCATTGCGATCCTCAGCCCCATCAAAAACTGGCGGCGTGGGATGGCTGACCAGGAAATGAACCGTCTTACGTCCAATCTTGACCGGCACGTCCCAATGGCTCTTTGATGAAAGCCGGAAAATCTCCAAATCACCCTCGTCGTACCATGATTCCCCGTTGTCGGGATTGACCGGCAGCATTGCCTTGGGCATATCCTTCCACAAGAAATTCTGGAATGTTCGTACCTTGGCCAGATCGATGGGAAACTTAGAATAAACCACCATGCCATATTGGCCGGGGAAGAAGCCAAAGCCATAAGCATCGCCGGGTCCGCCAAAATTGCCATCCTTATCCAGATCACGGCTCGAGTCAATGCCCGTATTAGACGGGGCCACGAAGTGGTAAGGATACTCGATTGGCTCGGCATCCCCATGCGCGACCTTCAAGTAATTGTCGTGAAAAGCTTGCACCGCCACACCCCCGTCATCATAGTCAAATTCATTGATCAGCAGCACATCAGGACGGGTGCGCTGGATAATTTCGGCGATGGCATCAGGTTGGCTGCTGCCTGGGGCCGACAGTTCAGCCGCAAGATCGCCTGCGTTCAAACGATTGAGGGAGGCATTAAAGGTGGCAAAGCGTACCGTCTGCGGCCACCTCCTGCCCCTGCCCCTAGCCATTACCGTTGGAACCAAAAGAGTCAGAATCGAGACAAGTAAAATAAATAACGTAATGCGCATAGTTCTTTTTCCCATGACAGTCTCCTTTTGACAATCGGACGCAAACAACGCCGATGAACGCCAATAAAAATGACGCGAACTGGGGCCTGTCTCATTGATACAGACTAGCTGCAATTATTAGTAACTCCCCTGGCAGCTTCATCCCCACACCGGCTGCTGTAACTGACGGGTGCTGCCACATTCATCATGCCAAAAGGCAGGATAGATGTCAAGGTTGGGCGCCCTGATCGCTGCCAGCCAAATATGTAACCGATTTTCATAGCCAGGCGGCTGAACTTGGCTTCAATCTGCCCAAAGAGAGAAACAGACGATAAAGTAGCTGGGGAGTGGTTAGGGCTCCAAGATCAGTTGGCCGTCCTTGATCACGACGATGACCTTGGCCATAGTTTGGATATCGGTCAGGGGGTCGCCGTCGACGACGATAATATCGGCCTGCTTGCCCACTTCCAAGGTTCCAAGCTGCTCTTTCATCCCCAGCATTGCGGCGGCGCTGCTGGTGCTGGCTTGAATGACCTGCATCGGGGTCAGGCCAAAATCGACCATGAGCGCCATCTCGTCTACGGGCATGCCCGCGGGAACGCCTTGAACACCGTAATCACTGCCCAGGGCGATCTGGCCGCCAGCAGCAACAAAGCGAATGAGATTGTCCTGCCACTGCTCGACCAGGCGCTGCCACTGCTGCTCGCTGAAGTCCAAGCGGCTCAAGCTGCGATCCAGGGCGAGCAAGGTGGGCAGGATGGCGATCTTTTGCGCTGCCATCTGCTCGATGAGCTCGTCGGGCAGATGTCCAAAGGGAATACTGTGCGCCAGTTCATCGACGCCACCCTCGACAGCAAGCTGCGCGTCTTGCACATGATTGACATGGGCGGTGACGCGCAGACCCTGTTCATGGGCCGTGCTGGTGATAGCCTGCACCTGGGCCAGGGAAAGAGTGGGCATAGGATCGGCCGGAGATCCACTCTCAACGGCGATCTTGATCACGTCCGCGCCCTGGTCGATTAATGATTGGGCGGCTTGCCGCGCTGCGGCAACGCCATCAACCTCCAAGGCTCCAACAGGAAAAGTGGCGCTGGGATAGCCGCCGGGCGCGGTGATGATCGGGCCGGCAATGAGCACGGTTGGCGCTCTGCTGCCCAATCCCGCTAGACGCTCCTGGATGGCGCTGATGCGCAGCGATGGCGAATCGGCCGTACCGTAGCGCGAGCCAAGATCGCGCATGCTGGTTACACCGGACTGCAGCCACTGGTCAAGATTGGATTGCAGGGAACCACTGTTTTCTAGGATATGGTTATGGGCGTCGATGACGCCGGGCAAGATCGTGCCCCCCTGGGCGTTAATGAGCTGCGCTTCTGCCGCAATCTGAAAAGCACTTTCCGGCCCTACAGCGATTATCGAGCCGTCCTGGAAAGCGATCAGGCCGGCGGGAATAGGATCGCCGCCGCGGCCGTCGATGAGGGTCCCATGGTGAACAATGGTAGCACCGGGCGGAAGTTCATTAATAGGGGCCGCAGTGGAAATCCTTTGGTCAGGAGGGTCCTGGCAGCCGCAGAGCAGGAAGAAAAGGACGATTGGGATGGTCATGCTTACGCTCTTCAGCAGCGCATTCATGGTTTTTCACTCCCTATTCTGAGATCGGCGTATGCCACTAAAATCAGGCCCCAGCATAGAAATTATAACAGGCCTCATTGCTAAGGCATACTGCTAGAAGCGCAGTGTGCAAGTGGGAGGCGTTGTTGGGTTCACATGGCGTTGGCGAATGATCGCCAGCTAAAACGCGGTGGTCCAGCCACCGCCTCCAAAGCACTCATGGCTCGGTAAAGGATGGGGTCAGCGAGTAACATTGAAATCAGATTGCTCGGCCTACGGTGGGAAAACATGAAATCATTCTGATCTGCTATAATACACATTTTATGAGTAGGAGCCCCAACATCCATTGGTTCATTAAGATCCTGGCTGTGCTCTCAATATATGCTGTCTTGGCCGTCATCAGCTCCTGGCCGCTGGCTGCCAATCTGGGCACCCATTTGACCGACCACTTCGGAGATGGCGCTCTGCACCTGTGGAACAGCTGGTGGGTGGGCCGGGCCCTGAGCAGCGGGCAGTCTCCCTTTTTCACGGATCAGCTTTTTTACCCCAACGGTGTCAGTCTCGTCACGCAAAACTTCGCCTGGTTCCATATCATACCTGCACTGGCTCTATCCCCTTTTCTGAACCAGATCGCAGCCTTCAACATCGCCGTTCTGATCAACTTAACCTTATGCGGAGCGGTTATGTTCTGGGCGGAGCGGTTATGTTCTGGGTTGTCTGGCGGCTGAGCGGTCATATCTGCGCCGCTTTCATTGCCGGACTCATTTACCAGATGTGGCCCTATCGCATGGCGCGCCTCGATCTGCCCAATATGCTGGCAACCTACTGGATTCCGCTCTTTCTGCTATTCCTGATCCTGTCCATTAAAGACGGCTCACGCCGCAGTGCACTCTTGGCCGGAATGTGCCTGGCCCTGGTTGGCTACGCGCGCTGGCAGTTCCTGATACCCACCCTAATTATGGGGCTGATCATCCTCATCTTCTACGCGCCGCTGCGCACAAACGGCGCCTGGTGTAAGCTGGCCATCAACCTGACTATAACCGGGACAGCGGCGCTTGTGCTGCTCCTGCCGGCGGCGCTTTTATTGCTCAGAGATGCGGCCACTTACTCCGACCTAGTCAATGATGACAACGAAGAACGATTGATGAGCGCCGATCTCTTCGCTTTTGCAACCCCGGCACAGCAGCATCCCCTTTTCAGCGCAAGCACGCAGCCGCTGCATGATCGCTACTATTATGATCGGGAAAGACTGCGCAGACGACCAGCCTACATTGGACTGATCCCGCTGCTGCTGGCCATAGCCGGCATCATCTTCTACCGCCGCCGCGCCTGGCCCTGGGCCGCCATATTCCTGGTACTGCTGTTGTTGGCCCTGGGACCAACACTGCGCATTAACGGCAGCCTATACGAAAGAATCCCCACGCTCTCTGCCCTGCTCTCTCCTCTGCGCATCCTGGAGTTGATGCGCTATCCGGAACGCTTTGTGATCTTTATCGCTCTGCCCCTGGCCGTTCTGGCGGGGTATGGTCTGGCCGGAATTTTGGACAGAAACAGCACCTTGGCTCGCACCAGCTGGCTGCTGCCGGCTATACTCGGCGCCCTCATCTTCTTCGAATTTTATACGCCACAGAGCGTGCTGCGCGACCATGCCCACCCTTCTGCATTGTACGCGGAGCTCAGTGACCAAGCTGGATCATTCGCCGTTCTCAATCTGCCTTTTGACGATCTTAAAACACGTAGCAACATGGCTGAGCAAACGCTGCACGGGCGGCCCCTGGTCCAGGGCAATCTGTCGCGCATTCCGACTAGCGCCTACAGCTATATCGAAGAAAACCCGTGGCTGTCAACCCTCAACCAGACGGCCGAAATATCCCCGGAATGGCCTGATGTCGGCCATCAGCTGGGCCTTCTCGCCGGCGATGGGATTCGCTACTTAATCTTGCATAAGGACAAAGTAGGCCGCAGCCGTATTGCCCGTTGGCAGCGGGCCCTGATCATCGAACCCCGTTTTGAAGATGAACAGCGCATCCTTTACAGCACAGCGCCGGAAGCCGGTCGTGATTTCATAGGTCCGGTAGATTGGGCGCCCGGCCCGGCACCACTGAGCGTTTCCCTCTCGGCCAACTGTCTGCATACCGGACACCCACTGCTGACCAGCATTGGCTGGGGCACAGGCATACCGTCGGTAGACGATCTTGAGGCCCACTTGGCCCTCATCGACAGCGCTGGTCAAGAACAGCTGAGCGCCCGCTATCTGTGGTGCAGAATTGGCCTACCAGCACCTGGACGGACAACGCTCTTTTCTGGGCACATTACCAGCTCGATATTCCCGATACGCTGCCCTCCGGTCTTTATGATCTGCAGCTCAAGCTGCTGCGAAGTGACTCGCCGGGCGCGGATGACCCAGCGCAGCTCATCGGTCAGGTTCAAATCCAGGAAGCGATCTGCAACCTGGCCACAGAGAAAACAGCAGTCGACGCCAATACTCTATTTGACGATCAGCTGCGCCTGGTGGAATACGAAGTCAAGCAAACCGATGATCAGTTAAAGCTGCACCTATACTGGCGCGCGGAACGCTTTGTGGATGAGGAGTACTCCTTTTTTTCCATTTGTTTGATCAGGAAACGGGCCCGCCCCTGGCCCAGTATGACAGCCGTCCGCGCGGCGGCGCCTATCCACTCCGTTTCTGGTGGCCTGGCGATCGGGTCGACGATCGGGTGACCATCTCCCTGGCGGGCGTCCCACCAGGCGAATATGGGATCGCCATTGGCGTTTATGATCCGCACAGCGGGGTGCGCCTGCCTCTGCTCGATCAAGACGGAGAGCCGCTGGTGCAAGACGGCCGCTATCTTCTACCGCAGCTAGTCGTGGTTGAATAGTCGAACAATTGCGCGAAGAGTGGTTATATTTCCAGAATCAGTTGGCATACGTATAGAAATGCGCGGCGCGGCTGGTAGGAGTTGTCCGGTACACATGGCGTGAGAAAATGATCGCCGGCTAGAACACGGCGGGCCAGCCAGCAGCCCCATGGTCATGGTTTTTCCAAAATCAGGATCACGGTGTAACTCGTCCTTCCCGCGCAGGCGGGAATCCATCTTCATAGTCAAGCGAATGGATGCCAGGCGTAGTTCACCTTCGCGCAGGCGGGGGCAAACATGACAGTAGGTGTGCGACTTTGGAATCGCCCTGGTCGGGTAGTCCAATAGGTAAAGAGTTGGGTAGTCTGGCAGTTAGTTTGTTAGGCAGATGAGGAATTGAGCGCAACGGATGCCGGTGGAGTGGCCCATAGGGCAGCGATAGATAGCGGCAGCAGGATGGCCATGAAGAATAGCAGGGAGATCTGGTAGCTGCCACTGAGGTCATAGGTGGCCCCCATGATGAAGGGGCCGGCGCTGCTGCCGGCGACCATGGCCAAAGCCACGCTGCCCCGAATTCGGCCTAAGTGGGCACGGCCGTAATAGCGCACCCAGACCGTATTATTGACCGCGCCGAATAGACCCTGGCCAAGCCCCATGAGCAGGGCGTAGAGATGGGCCAGGGGCAGGGAGCTGGCCAGGCTAAGCGTCCAGATGGCGGCGGCGATGAAGAGCAGGCACAGGGCGGCCAGCCAGTTGAGACGAAAACGATCAGCCAGGATACCGCCTATAAGCTGCGTCGCAGCCATCACCACGGCCAGCGTAGTATAGGTGGCGGCAGCGTTGGCCGCGGTCAAACCCTGATCGCTGAAGACGGGAATGATGTTGAAGAAGACGGCCGTGACGATCATGGCCCAGGCCGCGGTGAGCAGTAGTAAAATCCAGTAGGCGCGGGTATGGCGCGCTTGGGATAACGTAAAGGAGCTGGATTCCTGCCTGCGCGGGATTGGCATTGTGGCGGCTGGCTCGTCGCAAGACTCAGCGTGGTCCGCGTCGGCAGAGGGACGGCCGTCAAGATGCTGGCCTACGTCTTCGGGCCGGTTGCGGTAGAGCAGCAGCAGCAGGGGCAGCATGATTATCCACACGATGACGCCCAGGGCCGCATAGGCGCTGCGCCAGCCGAACTGATTGATCAGGATCAGGATCAGCGGCGGGATGAGGGCTATGGCCCCGGCCACAGCAGCGCTCATCAGTCCGCCGACCGTCCCCAATCGGTCTTGAAACCACATCGCCAAGGTATTGGTGGACATGAGGCCCAGGGCGCCCTGGCCCAAGAGGCGCAGAAAGAAAAAGGCCAGAAAGAGCATCAACAGGCCGCCAGCCTGGGACATAAATAGGCAGGCCAGGCCGAGCAAGATGACGACCGCGATCATGACCCGGCGCAGGCCAAAGCGATCCATGAGGCCGCCGATCCAAGGTTGGGGCGCGGCAGCGAGTAGGGTGCCAAACATATAGGCGCCCGTGAGCTGGCTGTGACTGAGCCCTAAGGCATTACGCAGAGCAGGATTGAAGATGGAAACGCCGAAAGTCTGTCCCGGACTGGTGGCGATCATGGCCAGCATAGCGATAGGCAGCATGACCCAGCCGTAGTAAAAAGGAAGACGGTCGGCAAGGCGGCGGGACGGTGTCGTGGCCAGACTGGCCAGGATTGTAGACAAAGAGATCCTTATTAATTGCAATGCTGCGAAGTGTACCATACCGCAGCCCCATTGGGCAGTTCCGGTCCCCATTCCCCGTTCCCCGTTTGCTGTATTCTGTTTTCCGTTTTCTGTTTTCCGTTCCCTGGCCAACCGGCCTGAACTCTACTATGATTGGGCCACAATTTAAGGAGACATCTTATGAAACGAATTCTATCGGCAGTGACCTTGACCCTCTTACTGGGTCTTGTTTTGGCCGGCAGCGCCGCGGCGCAGGAAGCGACCGTGCAGTACGTGGTGCAGCCAGGTGATTCCCTTTCCAGCATCGCCTATCAATACTGCACGATCTGGCAAGATATTTACCGTCTCAACGCCACCACGATCGGCAAAAATCCAGACGCGATTGGACTGGGGATGGTTTTAACCGTGCACGACCGCTGCAATACAGCCGGGGTCTATGACCGCGGGCCGAGCCAGCACGCTATGGGCACGGTCAGCGGGCAGACTTATACTGTGGCCGCGGGGGACACCCTCTACTCGATCAGCCAGCGCTTTGGTTTGAATTATCGGGTGATTATGGTGGCCAATGACTTGACCAGCACATCGACCATCTATCCGGGAACACAGCTTTATATTCCTGGTTTTAAGCAGGATCAGCAGCCCTCTTCCGTGACGATCACTTTCCCCCAGGATAACTATTATTACAGCACGCCCTATGTGGTCAGCGGTACGGCCGCAGGCATCGTCGACGAGCAGATCGTGGTCCGGCTGCTGGACGGTAGCAGCAACTTGATGGCCCAGCTGCAAACGATTGTCCCCAGCGGGACCGGGGCCTGGCAGGTGACCTTTTCCGGTGTTGCCGGCCAACCCAACTCCAACGGCACCGTGGAGGCCTTCTCACCGCAGACAGGCGCCACGGACTACGTCTATGTTTGGTTCTCCGGCTACTAACAGCGCCTGTGTGCTAATCCTCCAGGCGGGATCAAAAAACGGCCGTTCCCATTTCTGGGAACGGCCGTTAAATTTACATTTTTTTGCGCTTCCTGTTATAAGCTCAACATCAGCGCATGACGGCTAGTAATTCCGTCCACCACTATGCGGATATTTGCTGTTCGAACGCCCATTACTGCGATCCTCGCGCGGCTGTGCTTCATTGACACGCAGCGCACGCCCTTGATAATCTTTTTCATTGAGGGCCTTAATCGCCGCATTGGCAGCTGATTCTTCCATCTCTACAAAACAAAAACCGCGAAACTGTCCCGTGTTACGATCCGTAATCCAGGCCATAGATTCAACCTTACCATACTGCACGAACATCTCGTTTACTTGCTCTTCTGTGGCATCAAAAGACAAATTTCCTACATACACTTTCTTAGACAAACCTTTCACATTCTCCTAAATTGTCTCCCACCCCTTAAGCGCCAATCGCGCAGGCAGTGGGAGTCACTACCATCTTAGTATCGTCTCTTTCTCCTGAATGTCGACATAATGAGGAAACAGTCACCCCCTGCTCATTATCCGTGCGCCGGGCGAAGCACACGCTTTTACAGCCGCCTCATTAACGCGTCCGCAGCCACGGCTGTTCCAAAGTCCCTCTAGAACTGGCATGCCTGCGTGGGAATGACAAATCAACCTATTTGCTTGACTTTGGAATCTCCCTGCGCCCGCAGCTGCCAATATCGACATAATACGCATAAAATGCTATAATTAGTGCAAATAGGTACAATGTTCTATCGAAAAAGGAGTTCCCTTCCACACGGCCCCTGATTCGTCAGACCATTAACTACTAGAACGCATCTGTCGGCTCCGTAACCCGATCATTACCAGACTGAGCTGCCAGAAGTTCACTGAAGGTAATCTATGACAGAATTACAAACATATGCAGTTGGCGATTGGATCGCCCATGCCCATTACGGCGTTGGCCAGATAGAAGCTATCGAAGCAAAAAACCTCAGCGGCAGCAAGACCAGTTATTTCCGTGTAAAAACGGCTGGAAGCACATTTTGGATACCGGTCAAGCAGATGAACAGCGCATTGTTGCGGCCCTTATCGACCCCCGAACAAATCAAAGAAGTCACTGTCGTCCTCAATAAACCAGCCAGAATTATGTCCTCCAACGCCAAGATCCGCCAAAGTCGCATCCACTCCGTTCGGCTCAGCAATACCCCCAGCGATGTCGCCCGCCTCATTCGCGATCTACGCGCCCGCCAGCGCGACAAAGGCATACTATACAGCACCGAACGCGGCGCATTTCGCGCCCTGAAAGAGCAGCTCGCGCAGGAGTGGGCCATCGTCACCGGGTCTGAAAGCGAGGCCGTCACCGCCGAAATCGACAGCCTGCTTAACAAACACCGCACCGCCATCGCTGCCGAAGAGCCATCTGAATAAAGGCCCATCTACCTCCCCTGTAAATCGATTTTCCAAATCGATCATCTCAGTAAATCGATTTTCCAAATCGCGCTACAATTTTCATTCATGGTGCTGGGTTCCACATATGAGGTCTACTGCAGGCTATCTGCCTCCAGTAGATTAACTACCTCCGGTAGCCATTGACTCTGCGCACCACATGACGCAAACAAGCAAAAGTGAAGCAGTGCAACAAGCCGTCGTCGATTTTGATCAGGATCAAGAGGGCCATTGGCGAGCCATTCTCGCTTGCGGCCACCGCCAGCATGTGCGCCACAACCCTCCCTTTGTCAGTCGGCCCTGGGTTCTCACAATAGCGGGTCGCAGCCGTTTTTTGGACTACTCCCTGCACTGCGTGCTTTGTGACCAGCAAAGCGAGCGCACGCCTTGACCAGCATAAGCGCCGCTGCCAGCCGCTGGGCGATCAGCAAGGAAAACAAAGAATGACCACTGGTGGCCCCAAACAAGAGCAAGCCGCTTACCAAAAGCTGCGTCAGCTGGCCGCGGCCAATCCCGAATCCCAGCTTGCGATGGCCTATGCCATGACGGGGCCTGGGAATGTGCTTTGGCCGCAATGGCCGCAGCTCGCAAAAAACGCCGAATCTTGTGCCTGTCTATCAATTAAGCGCCCCATCGTTTGGCACCCTGACCAGCGCCGCCGCCCCATGGGTAATGCTGGCCTTCCAGACCTTCCAGATTCCCATCATCCTCAGTGCAAGCGGGACTTTGATTTCGGTACCGAGTTCTCAGACCGCTATAGGGGGCTAAATAATGAGTATCGATCGCGTGCTTGAATAGTGTTCTTAAGAGACGTTTCGGGGACTTGAGCTGCGCGTTCCTTGAAACACATTTCAACTGCTTGTTTATAGCTCAATAACCGCACCTTTCTGCGCAAATGTCCCCGCTGGTCCATGTTGCGATATATTAAGATACATTACAAGATATCTTGGCGGCTCAATAAATAGTTATCTGGCTGAGACTAGTCTTCTGATTATGATTTTTCTTTTAGGCGGTGCTCCGAGGGTTGGGAAATCAATCATCTCTAGTGAGATTGGGCAAAAACATGCTGTCAGCGTTGTTTCAACAGACACTCTAGGCGCAGTGCTGGAGAATGCTCTGAGCCCTAAATCTGCACCGGACCTGTTTGTTTTTTCCCGTTTTAACAAAATGCCTGTGTCCGACCGGGTGAAGTTGATGGTGAACAATCCGACTGAGCTTATTGATTACGTGAGAAGGGAAAGTCGCGTCGTTTGGAAAGCAGTAGAGACTTTTATCAGGAGAGAAGATGATGAGGGTCGAGATGCACTCATTGAAGGAGTTGCAGTTCTTCCCGAGTTGGTGAATCAGCTTGAGGACATCCCTCATCGGGTTGTATTCATCGGGAATCAAGGTAAGAATCACAAAGAGATCATCAAGAAATATGCTGAGGAGAATGAGCATGATTGGATGCGGGGTGTAAGTGACCAATACGTTTGCGCATTTGCAATATTTGTAGAGCGGATGAGTGCCTTCATCGAGCAAGAAACTAAGAAGTATGGCTTCGAGTATATCGAGATGGAAGAAGAGTTGTTTTGGGATGTCACGGAAAAGATTGTGAAATCACTTGGGTTGACGGCCAGATAACCATTACAGAAACACGGACGCCAAACCCACGACGCTTTGCCGCATAATTCGCTTCAACAGATCTTGCGCCCACCCTATTGCTGGCACACTTCTACACATCATGCCGGCTTATTTGTGATGACCTTTATCGTGACACTGACCGAGGACCGGTTGAGGAAGTCGTGATGAAGGTGGGGTGGGGAAACGGTCGTTCGGCAGCTTAATTGAACCTTGATTCATTTGACGAGTTAATTGGACTGATTTGGCGGGAAAAAGGTAGTAAACATGCGGGCTAAAGACAGGTCAACGAAATCACCGTTAAATTGAACGACAGCCCCAATTTAGGATCGGGGGGCGAAAGAAGAAACTAATCCCTTTGCTATCGAGACCGCTTCAAATAGCATCAGAGCAAAAGATGAATGGGCCTTGAGCCCACGCTTCGCTAAAGATCTGAGACGGTACCAAACTCTTTATTATGGGTGTTGAGAAATCACCGATAAACACATGGACTAAGACCACGAAACTCACATTTCCAGACAGTGAATCTTCGCGCAGTAAGGCATGATGTCCGCGAAGTGCCTATCTTGGACTTTGTGAAGAGGGATTAGTCAGTGGTGTTCCTCCAGATTACTACACCAGATCTGTCAAAAACAAACGGTATGCTGTCGAGGCTGTATCAGTTCTCAAGTCAGATCCCGGGTTAGCAGACGACGATTCCTTCTTGGGGGAGAAAGTCACCGACGCGACAGGAAAGACGCCAAACTCGCAAATGGACATTGTGTGTGCTCTCTGGAAAGCTGGCTTGATTGAAACCTGATCGCCCATTCCATCAAACCGATTAAGCTCTTTTGGGAAAGGGTAATTCTCGTGGTCGCCAGCTCGAAAAAACGTTGGTGGCAATGATTTTACAGTGAGGGCAAGCATGAATAGGCGTGGCGAGGTGTTGGTCGCGATCATGAATGACCAGCGGGATATAGCACTCGCTCAGCAGCAGCACTGGTACCGCATCCCGGTCAGCAGCGCAGCGAAATGGCTCAAGAATCAGTGGCCGCTGCACTGGATCGCCTTATATATGACCAAGCAATTTAGCATTGATGCCCATGCCGTCCCTTACAATGGGCGCGTCATTGAGATCCGCACGGTCAATCTTCGCCAACTTTTTCCCAATGAAGCGGAAAATCCCAAGAGCAATCGCCGTTACTACCAGTTGATCTTTGATCCGCTGCAAGAGCTGCCACGGCCGATTCTCAGCCGTCGCTGCCGGCGCAATGTCTCCTTCCCCACCACCTGGCAGAAGTTCGCCAATACCGTGGAAATCAATGATCTTTATGAAGGCAGCCCTTTGGAAGACCAGCTCTAGGCGGCAATGAAACGGCACAAGATTACGGCCGAACGCGAGGTTTTCATCAAGATAGGCCGGCAAGATTTCGCCTTCGATTTCGCCATCTTCTGCGAGAAGGCCGGCATCGACGTGGAGACCGATGGCGACACCTATCACGCCAATCCAGCGCAGGCCACGGCCGATAATATTCGTAATAACGCCCGTGCTCCTGGACCCGCACCATAGCCATGCCAACAAGTTCCCGCCCCCTTGCCCAAGCCGTCCAACGAATTGTTTCCCGCAGAAAAAAAACAACTCAAACAACTAAAACAACTCGTTCGCCGTCCCAAGTTCCTAGTTTCTTCCGTTTTCCGTTTTCCGTTGACTGTTGACTGTTCCCCGTTCCCCGTTAAATTGCTGTCGTTTCTGGCAAAAAAACATAAACAACATCATCGGAGTGGGCTTCAGGTGGCCAGTGGCCTTGTCTCCCGACCTTGCCACAGCTGGAAGTGCTTGGGCTTTGATTATTGCGAGGTGAGGTACAGTAAGAGGATGGTCATGGCCAGAAGGGGGCCGGTGAGCAGGCCCACGATATAAGCCAAGAGGAGGATGAAGCGGGGATCGGCTGCTTCTTGCAGCCGCTGGATGATCCAGGTCGGTTTTTGGTACTCTTCTACCAATTTAACGGCAAATGCGCCGAGCAGGGCGCCGATGCAGATGGTGGGCAGGCAAGCCAGGGTCATGAGGATGCCAATCCCTTCGCCTATGCCGGCTGCTTCGCCAGGCGGCAGGAGGAATTCGGCCAAGAGCCCGAACAAGACATAGGGTGTGATGGCGCCCAAGGCCCCAGCGAACATAGTTTTGACTGTGATCGAGGAAAACATTTACACCTTTGCGTGCGCATTCGGAATGTTTACGCGTAAAAAATGGCTCCTGATCACATTTTATCATGAGAAAACGGGCAGTTTCTGTCAAATGCTTGATAGTGGAAGTATTAACCGCTGCGAACTTCATATCATTTGCCACCAAGCCAAAAGGAAATGGGCGTCACAGACAGGCGGTTCATCGCGCCCCTCAAGGAGTGTGCAAGCTGCAAGTGGCAGGCGGCAAGTGGCATATGGCATGATCTGATGATATGGTCAAGGCGAGCAGAGGTGCGATCGTTGTCGACAAGAATGAGCGGTGGCGATGCTTATGGCCGTCTTGTGCCGTCAGGCATAATCGTGCCGCTGTATGACTTGACTTTAGCCAATTGCTCTTTGTCAAATTGAGCACCGGTCAAATCGGCTCCGCTTAGATCAGCGTAGCTCAAATCCGCGCCGGTTAGATTAGCCCCGTGCAGATTGCTTTGCACGAAAATTGATAGGCTTAATTTTTTGCCGCTGAGATCGAGGGAACTGAGATCGGCGCCTGAAAAATCTACCGCTGATAGGACGGCGTCTGCAAGCAGGGCCTGGTTTAGATTCGTTTTGCTCAAGTTGGTATGCTGTAAAAAAGCGTCATGAAATGCGGTTCCATTGAGATTCGCCCCGCTTAAATTGGCATCTTTGAGATTGGTCGCGGAAAGATCGGCGCCGGTCAGATCCGCTCTGCTCAAATTCGCCCGCTCCAGTTTGGCTCGGCGCAGATTGATGCCCCTGAGATCCAAGTCGCTCAGATCCGCTCCACGTAGGTTTGCCGCTTCAAAATCCCGCTCCCCGGCGCAGATGCGGGGAATGATCTCCTTCTGCTCCTCCCAAAGTTCTGCGCCCGCTTCTTGGCCATACTTCTTCCTCAGCGCCATGATCAGCAAAGGGGTAAAAAAGGCGGCGGCGCAAAGAACCAGATACCAGGTCCGCAGCACGACAGCCGCCCAGCTCCAGAAAAAACTGGCTATCCCCAAGAGCAGTAAAAGGAATGGTCCCAGGACGAACAATCCCAGCATGGCGCCTACGCGTGCGGCATCGGAGTCGGAGGCTGAATCGGGCGGCCCAGGCCAGTCGGGGGAAGGGATGTCGCTCAAGGTTTACCTTTACTAGGCAGTGATGTTTTGCTCCTATAACTTTATTATAGGGGATGGGTCAATAGAAAACCGGCAACAAAAAAGGGGAATCAAAGCGGGGAAGGGCGGAATGATTGCCTAGACGGCCGTGGTATACTGCATCAATTAGTAAAAAAGGAGCCTGCCATGAAAAAGAGCAGCAGTTCAGGGTTGCCAGTCATTATTGCCGGGGCTTTAGTTGGGCTGATATTTGGTTGTTTGGTCACCTGGTATCCGATAAGATTACTATTTTGTGCGGCTTATAATACCCCTGATTGCGAACAGATTGTGCTCATGGTTTTTCCTTTTTACTGCATTATTGCACCGCTCATTGGTAGCGGAATCGGCTACTTATTTTACTGGAGACAAGGCGATAAGGGGCCGGGGGAAGGAAAGTAATCGGCAACAAAAATCGCAACAGTTCGAGAATTTGTGATACCTAAAATGCCCTTCGTAAGGACGAGGAGGCCGAGAAGAGTAATTCAACCTAGAAATGGAGCGCCACCATCCTGGTGGCAACTGTGCTTTCTGTTTTTTACCTATTGCTGTATCAACAAATATCGCTCTCTGATTGGTAGTTATCGATAAGAAGCTTTTCCACAATTTGAAAGTCGATTTGCTGCGGTTTGCGGTAGCGGATGCACCCTTTGCCCAGGTTAAGGCCGGCGAGGGCGGGACGGTGTTTGTTAAGGACATCTTCTTTGAGGATGTAGAACGAAATATAGCTTTTCTGGCTGGCAAAGGCCACTTCCACCTCACCACCTTCCTTCTTATAGCTGGGCATGCCGTATTCCATGCTTTCCAGATAGCCAGGCATAGAGCCCAGGCAGAGCTGCCGCAGGTGCGCCAATGCTTCTTGGCGCTCTTCGGGGACTTCTTGCAGGTATTCGTCTACTGTTTGCGCTTTACTTTGCATTTTGGTTTCCTTGGATGGTTTTTTCTGTTTGGATAATAGAAAGTGTGGAGGGATCTGTCAATATTGTGAAATGGGAAACAAAATAACAATCAACGATTAAGGAATAGCGGGATCGGCAGAGATCGGCAGTGGGGAGGGTTGGTTTTGATATGTTACAATGCAGCACAGGAAACGATGTCCTGGGCGATTCTTAAGTAGGGAGGTGAGCGAAGAAGGGTGGGGCTTTTGGATTCCTGGTTGTGATCATATTTATCCTGGCTGGGGCAGCAGGGTGACACGATCATTTTCGACCCTGCTGTTTTCCCGCCCAGCGCGCCGGCCATGATCATGGTCAACAGCGAACTGCCACACTTCAGGCAGGGCAACTTGACCATTGACGCCAGCAGCACGGGTGTGATTTTAGATGCCTTCGACTGCAGCGAGAGTAACTGTGACGCCGGCCCTATCGTAGCCGATCTGACGGTCAACTTCGGCCAGGATGATACCACGCTGGAGATCCGCACCAACGATGGGCAGGAAGGCACAGCTTGAGGGCTAGTTGAGGAGATCAAAGGGCAGAGCGCAAACAGGTATACCGGGTGCTACGCGGTTCCTATGATCTCGTAGTGAAGAAAGGGCGCGCAGAAACAGTCATTGTCACGATAGACTGCACGGGTGAGAGCAATGAATTGAAGGCGCCGTTTTTGATAGGAACGTAGAAAACGAAATACGGAAAATAGATAACAGCCAACATAAATCGGGAGATTGGGCAGATTATGGATTTCTGTCACTTGCTCTCAGCCAAAGAGGAGTAGGAAAATTCGGCCATAGGCCAGAGCTCGGCAGTGTAAGAAGGTTCGGTGATATAGGTTATGTTGAAGACCATATCATCATGCAAAACCATGAACCGCTTGGCGCGAAAGAGGTTGAATAGATTGAGCGTCAGGATGGTACCGGTGAGGCCGGAATCAGTCTCGGTCTTTTTCAGCCCTTCAATTTCCACACCGCCTTCTTCAAGAATGGTCATAATAAGTTGAACGTATTCCTCCAGGTCTGATATGGGCGCACCAGCAATGCTTTCCTCGGAAATGACAAGCAGTCCCTCTTCACCCCCAAAACAGGCGGATGCTTCCACACAAAAAGTATCCCACCAAGTTTGGCCAGGTCCACCCACGCTCCAGGCCAAGGGGAAGAGAAATCTGAGATTCGTTTGCTGGCCAAAGTAAACGGCCATGGGTCCATAATCGGTAAGGATAGGTTCGGGCGTAGGGGGAGGAACCATCGGCGTGGGCGCGCCCTGGTAGTACTCTCTTACATCCAGTAGATAGCCACCGGTACCAGAACCACTCGAATCGGCGATAACCACATGGTAAGTGCCGGAATCTGGGGCGATGAAGCTCATCTCGGCATCCAAGCCAAACATGCCACCACCGGTATCATCGTCGAAGAGTAGTTGAGGATCTGCCGCGCCAACACGGCCAATAATGAGGACGGGATCGATGCTGATGGACTGGGCGACGAGATTGATTTTATCCCCTTCCTTGAGGATGAGATTGTAAAAATCGACGTCTCTTGGGTAATCTATATTACCGGCAATATCAGCCCCTCGGAGTAGACCACGTCCGTCATCGAGATCGGTGATAGGATGCAGATCAACATTTGATTTGATGGTAATGGGATCGATATTCATATAGAAATATTGGTGCAGGGCGATGAAATAAGGCCCCTCGTACTGGGTGGTGAATTCCACGCTCTCCTGCCCCTCGCGGGTCTCATTGACTGTGAGAAAAACCTGACCAGCGAGGTCGATGGCACTGATTTCCATATCGTTGCGCCCGCCCTCGACAGAAACCTCAACATCAGTGCCCGCGAGTTCATCGATCATATAGATCGCCGCATCCCATTGGTTATCGATAGTAATCCCAGCATGCTCCCGTTCGCCAGTGTTGGTGGGCAGGCGGCGGTGGAACGTGCCGGCAGTGTCCTCACCGGCGATCAACCCGGCTACGCGGGACTCAATATCGGCAGCAGAAGCGATGAGTCCAAAACCGGCATCACCGAAGGTAAAGGTGGAAATGCCAATAATCTCGCCATATTCAGTGGCCATCAAACCGCCGCTTTGTCCACCACCCATACTGGCATCGGTCTGGAAAAAGGTGATGCCAACAGGTTCCCATTCACGGATGCGGGAAATAAGACCGCGGGTGATGGTGGGCTGGGGATAGTCGCTGACCTCACCCGGGTAGCCTAATAGATAAACATCGCTGGCGATTTCCAAATCTTCTTTGGCCGAGAATTTAATGGGAGGGTTATCCGTATCGATGGGACCGAGCACAGCCAGATCGGCCAGGAGATCCCAGTTGGACACCGGCACCTCGGCAAACTCCGACCGATCGGCGAAAAGGACCCGCGCCCGATCAAATGGCCATACCACATGGGCATTAGTCAGGATCATACCATCCTCCATCAAAATGCCGCTGCCCTGGCCAACCTCTGTTTCCACATAGGCGACAGAAGGCGAGATGCTGTTGAAGATCTCCTTGGAGGAGAGAGGGGAAGGTGTGGATGTAGCAGTTGGCGTTGATGTTGGCTCCGGTACCGGCGTGTCCGTTGCAGTTGATGTAGGAATAGGCTTGTCGGTTGGCTTGAGCGTAGGCGTCCAGGTAGGCGCCGGTGAAAGCGTGGGCGTTGGCTCAGGCATGAGACTGCACGAGGATTCAAGGGAAATTAAAAGCAGGAAAGGGATCAAGATATGCCAACGTTTCATGATGCACCCCCCAGATGACCTTTGACAGTTAATCCTGTAAAGCTAAATCCTACAGATTTTAGCCAATAAATTACACGTTTAGAATCATTGTAACATGAAAGTCCCGCTGCTATGTGCGAGGTTGTGCGAATGTGTGCGCGGCTAGGACTCGCCACGCTTAACTCCCCCACTCAGTAAGCAGTGCATTAAGGACTCCCCTGGAAAAATTTGCGTTTGGGGCGGCTCGTGATAAAAACCGAAGGTTCGACTATTGCCCAAAGTAGAGATCCAGCGCTAAGGAGCAAATGTAATGCAGCAAATCGTGGAATGTGTCCCCAATTTTAGTAACGGCCGTGATCCGGAGATTTACAATGGCCTTGCCGACGCCATTCGCGGTGTGCGCAGCGTGCAGGTGCTGGATGTCAGCGCCGATCCCGACCACAACCGCTCAGTCATTACCTTTGTAGGCCCGCCGGCAGCGGTGGAAGAGGGCGCTTTCCGGGCGATCAAGTTGGCCGCAGAACTAATTGACCTCGATGTGCAGGAAGGAGAACATCCGCGCATCGGGGCCACGGATGTGGTGCCCTTTATTCCCGTACGCGGCGCGACGACCGAAGAGTGCGTGGCCATCGCCCAGCGCTTGGGCCAACGCGTGGGTGAGGAATTGGGGATTGCGGTTTATCTTTACGAGCACGCGGCGACACGACCGGAACGGAAGAAGCTGTCCACTATTCGCAAAGGGCAGTATGAACTGTGGAAAGAGGAAGTGGCCACGAACCCGGAACGGGAACCCGATTTTGGTCCGGCGGTGGCCCGGCCCTGGGGGGCGACCGTAATTGGGGCACGGCCGTTTCTCATTGCCTACAATCTATACCTCAACAGCGACGATGCCGAGATCGCGGACCAGATCGCGCGTGACATTCGTTTCATCGGCGGCGGGCTGCGTTTCGTACAGGCTAAAGGCTTTTTGGTCGAAGGGCAGGCCCAGGTGAGCATGAATCTGACCAATTTCGTCAAAACCCCCATCCATCGCGTACAGGAAATGGTACGGCGTGAAGCGGCCCGCTACGGGCTGAGCATCACCAAGGCGGAGCTGATCGGCATGATCCCACAGACAGCGTTGTTGGACGCGGCCAAATATTATTTACAGTTGAACGAGATGGAAGATGGCCAGGTTCTGGAGTTGCGCTTACAAGATGAAGTGGAAGAAAACGGGGATTTGACTCCTTTCGAATTTGTGGACGCGACGGCAGCGGCAAAGCCCACGCCCGGTGGTGGATCCACAGCGGCTCTGGCGGGTGCGCTGGCGGCAGCTTTGACGCAGATGGTGGCTGGGCTCACTGTAGGGCGCAAGAAGTATGCCGCCGTCAGCGACGAAGCGCAGGTCATCAAAGAGCAAGCGGCCGAACTACGCGAAGCCTTAACACGGGCTATCAGCGAAGACTCAGCAGCGTTTGAGGCGCTGATGGCTGCTTACCGCTACAAGAAGCTCAGCGCCGAGGAACAGAAGGCAGCAATTGAGACGGCGACGGTTGGCGCCGCCGAGGTTCCGCTGCGAGTGGCAGAACTGAGCCTGCAGGCGGCGGAATTGGCGCTGGTTATGGCTCGTGACGGCAATGTCAATGCCGTATCGGACGCAGCGGCGGGTGCGTTGATGGCCGAAGCGGCCGTACAAGCGGCGGCTTTGAATGTGAAGATCAATGCCGTGGGCATGATAGACCAGGCGCTGGCCCAAGAGATGCGGGCCAGGGTGACGCAGCTAGAGAGCGATGTGCACACCGTGGCTGAGGTGGCTAAGGTCACAGCGGCCGAACGAGGGGGCTTTTAGTCTTGCAGCAGTTGGGACAGCAAACGGGAAGATTTGTGGCAGTGCTGCTGGCCATGCTGGTGGCGCTGAGCGCCTGCAGTTCGGCCGGTGACGAGGCGATCGCCAGGCCTATGGAGCCGGATGGCTTGCCGGCTACGGTCGCGCCGCTGCTGACAGCCAGTCCAACCTTGGTGCTGGTGAACACGTTGCCTCCGCCAACGGCCGAACCGGTGGCAATGCCCGCTTTTTCACTGGTGGACGTGCCCCCATCAACAACCCCCCTACCAACAGCAACTGCATCCTCTACTGAAAAAACAGCTCAGGCAGCGGAAGCAGGGCCAACAGCGACGCCAGCGGCCACAGAAACAGCGACAGCAACGGAGACACCCCTGCCTACGGAAACTCCTTCGCCCACGGTCCCGCCGACATTTACGCCGCCCGCCCTACCCTTCACCTCTTTGAATGAGCATTATTGGCTGCGACGGCCGATCGCTGAGGGGGGCACGGTGTGGACAGATAAGAGCTACCCCTATGGCGGTACGAGAAACGGGACATTGCAGCCTCATCACGGGGTTGAGTTTAATGTCAGTCATGGCACCGAGATTTTATCTGCCGCCAGCGGCACAGTGGTCGTCGCCGGCAGCGATGATGAGGTGATTTACGGCCCGCATAAGAATTTCTATGGCAACCTGGTGGTCATCGAAATAGACACGCCGTTTCTCGGGCAGCCGGTTTACAATTTGTACGGACATCTATCAGAGATTTTCGTCGAAGAAGGGCAGCATGTGGATGCTCTGGAGCTGATCGCACTGTCGGGAGCCACAGGTGTGGCATATGGTCCACATTTACATTTCGAAGTGCGAGTTGGAACGAATGAGTACAAGAGCACGCGCAACCCGCTGTTGTGGCTCTATCCCTATCCTGAGCATGGCACTGTGGTGGGCACTGTAACCTGGCCCAGCGGCGAATTGGTACACGGGGCGCAGGTCTTTCTCAGGCGCATCGACGCCAAATCGAAATATGCGGAGGCAAGCAGTTACGCCAATGAGAACAATGCTCTAAATGGAGACGAAGGCTGGGGGGAAAATTTCGCCTTTGACGATGTGCAAGCCGGGTTTTACGAGGTGGAAGTACGGCGTGGGGGGAAGAAGATCAAAGAAGAGATCTGGGTCTATGCGCGGCAGACGGCTTTTGTGGAGATTGTGTTGGATTGGTAGGAGCGAGTGGGGAGTCGGAGAGGAAGACGAGAACAGTTAATTGTTGTACGCCATGCGGTTGGTCTTACGACCATTGGTGAACAATTAACGTCCTGTCTCCACAATGACGATTAGAGTGTAGGGGCGGTGCCTTGTGCCCGCCCTTGGGGGCGACTTCAAGATCGGCAATCAAAAGGGGTCACCCTTGGGGTTAAAGGCCAAGGCGATTGGCAGCGAGGCGGTCAAGCCAGCGATCGGGCAAAATGCGCGGCAGTATCCAGCCCGAGAACCATTTGCGGGGGACAGCGTAGCGGGTTTTCGGCCTTTCGCTTTCTACGGCCTGGCAGAGGGCATTGATTACTTTTTCCATAGGCATGCCGCTGGTTTCCCGTTTGGCTACCTGTTTCATCCAAACGTCTATCATGCCCTTGTATTCCGTCTCTTTATACTGCTGCATTTGAACCTTTACCTTATCCACAATGGGTGTGCGCGTGGTCCCGGGTTCAATGAGGATGACATCGACGCCGTAGATCATCAGTTCACGACGCAGGGCATCAGAGAACGCTTCTAAGCCATGCTTAGTGGCCGCGTAGCCTCCTAGAAAGGGGTAGGCAAATTTACCACTGACTGATCCCATGTTTATGATGCGGCCAGGAGGGAATGGCGCATCTGGTAGAGCGCCGAGCAAAGGCAAGAACTGCTGGGTAACATCCAACAAGCCCAGAAGATTGATTTCAAAACCAAGGCGGAAATCTTCCAGGGGCATATAAATGAGCGGGCCGGGAATGAGGACACCGGCGTTGTTGATCAGGGCGGTGAGACCCTTGTCACCAACGGAATCGCTGACCTTCCGCACGCCGGGGGCAATCGATTCATGGTCCGAGACGTCGAGAAGCAGGGGAGTGAAGGTGGCGCCGAATTCTTCTTGTAAACGATCGGCGTCTTTCTGCTTACGCACGCTGCCAAATACATGGTAACCACGGCGCAGCAGTTCGGCCGTTGCCGCATGGCCAATACCGGTGGAAACGCCAGTGATCAGGATATATTTCATGCTTTAATCCCACCTTCTGCCTAAGACAAAACCGATTAGAGCCAGGATAATGCCCTGCAAGAGAATTAGCCCGGTCCATATCATGCCAAAATCAAACCAAAACTGCTCAGGGAAGAGACGGATAAGGGAATCGGTGTAGCGGAAGGTCCAGGTTCCGGAGCTGAAGAAAAGGTTGTGGAAGAGGGTGAAGGCCAGGCCCCAGGCCACGGCCATGAAAACCATGACGGCAACGACGATGATCACGGTCAGGAGGCCGCCGTTCTTGATCGCCCTGGCCCCCTGGTCCCGCGATTCACGCCAGCC
Source organism: uncultured Chloroflexia bacterium (assembly GCA_963807975.1). Classification (GTDB taxonomy): domain Bacteria; phylum Chloroflexota; class Anaerolineae; order Promineifilales; family Promineifilaceae; genus JAACFF01. Next base: position 2,247,333 of record CAWEDV010000001.1, read on the forward strand.
GAAAAGGAGGATCAGGCCGCCAACGACAATGAGCAGCAAAATCCAGAGCACGGTTCGGAAGGCATCGGCGACAACTTTGACGTCGATCATGTGGCCGATTTCACGTTCGTTATAAAGGGGTTCGTTGCCACCCGGCAGGCGCAGATCTTCCAAGAGATGGATAACCTCTTCGGCAGGATCGGATTCGCGCAGGTAGGTCAGGGTGGCGTCGGCATAAGCCAGCCGCTCTTCGGGCGTGAGTCCAAATTGGTCGGGCGGGATACGGCCGTACTCGAATTCAGGATAGCTGGGATTGTCCCAGGAGATGAGCAATCTTACGGTGCCCAAGGTTAGCAAGAAAGGGATGGCCAGGGTGACGGCCCAGCGGATGATGGTGTTTAGGGTGTCGGTGCGCATAGATGAACTCCGGGAAAACAATTAGCAGATAACAATCAACAAAAAACGGATAACGGAAAACTCGCTCTTATATCTAACGGTGGCGCAAATTGAAGATTTGGTCCACGTCATGGTATTAGGTTCCCAACCCAGGAAGGCTGGTGGGGCCTTCTTCTAGAAGGAAGCGGATGACGAGGGAGTCGATGATGGCCTCGACGGGGGCGCGTTCGTCGGTGAAGATCACGTCTCCGGCGGTGGCGGGAACAATATGGGTGGCGGCAGTGGATAATGCCTCGCGCAGCAGCGGGTCAGCCTGGGGATCAAGCAGTTCCAGCCCGGCGCGCAGATTATCAGGTGTGGTAGGCTGGACGGTGGCGACGAGAATGGTGTTCAGGGCGCCGGGCACGTCGATGGCGTGGACGGAGGGAAAGACCTGGTTTAGGGTAGCGGTGACGGCTTCGACAAGGCGGCGATCATGAGGGGCCCGGCCAACGTTGATGGCCAGCACACCGTCTTGGGCCAGGTGGTCATGCACCTCCTGGAAAAATTCGCGCGTGGTCAAATGCCAGGGAATATAGGGTACTTTGTAGGCGTCGAGGGTGATGACGTCGTAGGTTGAATCAAGCTGGTTGAGCTGGTAACGGCCGTCGCCGACGATGATATTGATATTGGGATCGTCGAGAGCGAAGTACTGCTTGCCGGCTTCAACAATGGCGGGATCGAGTTCGATGCCATCAATAAGGATGGGGCCGAAGACGCGGCTGACCTGTTTGGGTATGGTGCCCGCGGCGAGGCCGATAACGGCCATATTGTCGACCTGAACCGGACCTGGATTGAAATAGGGAGCGGCGAGCATGATGCTCCAGACGGAAACACGGGGCACGCGCCCGCCGTCGCAGTAGAAGGAATGGTAGGCCTGCCCTTCGTTTAGTAAAAGATAGTTGCAGTCGCCGCTGCGTATGACCTGCACGTAATTATAAGCCGATTCCGTCTCAAAAAGCTGTCCCTCGCCCGCCTTGATGCTGCCCTGGGTCCAGAACCAGACGAAAGGCAGCAGGATGAGAGGTAGGATGAGGGCGGTTAGTCCGGCGCGTTTACTGCTGCGCCAGAGGCCAAAGAGGCCGGTGAACAGCAGCAGGCTGCCAAAGAGAACGGCCGTGGCCCGTGATCCGGCCAAGGGAATGACGAAGAGGACCGGCAGATAGGTACCGAAGATGCTGCCCCAGGTGGAGAGAGCGTAGATACGGCCGCTGACCCGGCCCGCTTCATTGACATCGCGTACGGCGAGGCGGATGGCGAAAGGGGAAACAGCGCCAAGCAGGGTGATAGGCACGGCAAGGGTAAAAAAGACGCCGACCAAGGAGCTGAGAATGGCACCGACATTGATCGCAGCCATGGCCGAAGCGGAGGCGCGCAGCAGGACGCTGGTCAGCAGCAGAAAGAAAACACTGCTGAAACCGGCAAAAGCGACCAGACTATAAAAGACCTTTGTGGATGGGTGGCGGTCGGCGAGCCAGCCGCCGATGAAATAGCCGATAGTCAAGAAAAGCAGCACGAGGCCAATGACGTTGGCCCAGACCAGGTTGGAGGTGCCGTAGACGGTCTGCAGCATGCGGCTGGTGGTGAACTCCACGGCCAGGGTGCTCATGCCGGCAACGAAGACGGTCAAGAAGAGGTATTTACGGCCGGAGCTTTTGGTTTTGATCGCTGTCATTTCAGTGAACTATTAACCGATAGTGCAGACGGTATCAACAGATTGCGCAGATTATAGCTGTTCGTAGGTTCAGGGCTACTCCAGGGTGAAATGTTGGCTCATTTCAGCGGCGGTCTGGCCTTCGACATTCTTGAAAATAATGACCAGGGGCTGATCGTAGACGGTGAAACTTTCGTCGAAACGACCGCCGCTGAAACCGGGTAGTGTGGTTAGATAATCGTCTACTGCGGCAGAGGGCTGGAGGTCGGGCCAGCTGAAAGAGTCGGGTAGGAGATGCTGGCCAAAGAGATTGGGCGTGCGCGTATTAACAAAGACAGGCTTGTAGCCCAAGCTGCCGTCAAAAAGTAGTTGGTGGTATTGGCTGGAAAGCGGGAAACGCTCCGGCTGGCGCGGCACAACACCATAGACGCGGTTGGTGAGAATGGTCACATAGCCGGCGCGCTGCAAGAGATCAAGGTTTCGCGCCAGTTTTCGTTCGTCGTCGGCACTGTCGGGACTGGAGAGCCAGGTCAATTGTTCATTGGGATACTCACTACGCCGGCGCAAACGGTCGCCGACAATCATCGAGGCCGGTAGAGAGTCATCCCACTGCTCGCTGGCGATCAGTGTGCCCGGCTCGATATTGGCATAGACCCAGCGCGAGGCGATATTGTATGGATGGTCGCTGTCGTAGATATTGATGAAGCTGAAAGCATAGATAGCCGTAAATAGCAAAACCATGCCAACCGCAAGATAACGGAGGGCTTTATTGCGTATCTGCCACAGCAAAGCAGCAGCATAAAGCATCAGAAAAGGCGTTATAGGCAGCAGATAGCGCATGAATTTGACGTAGAAGCCGGCAGTAGTCAGGAAAAATGGCACGGTCCAGGCCAGGAGGACGAGGGAACCATCACTTTGTGCCGAAATGAGCGCTTCACTACCAACAGAACGGGCGCTGAACCGCTGCGCCGCGTACTTAAACCCCTGCCAGATAGCCCAGCCAAAACCGGCAAAGGCGAGCAGGCCCAACAGCCAGCCCATACCCCAGCGTAACTGCATCTCGATGGGATAAAGGAAGGGCAAAGTTCCCGCGTATTGGCGCGTAAAACCGAGATCGCTGTCACCGCGCACCATGGCGCCCTGGGTGAAAATATTCTGCAGGTAGCAGGAGCGCCAGTCACGGGCGGGTATGGTGACGGGTCCGATTTGGACCGCGGGCGAGAGCGCCCCGCAGCTGAAGTCGAGGACAGCAAAGGGGTTGGTGATGGCAAAGACGAGGAAAATGACAAGCCCCGCGAGCAGCAGCAGTGTCCAGCGCTGATTCTTGTCGCCCAACCAGATGGCCAAAGCAAAGGGCAGCAGCAGCATGACGGCCGAAAATTTGGAGCCGATGGCCAGGCCGATGAAAATCGAAGAAAGCAATAGGCTACAAGTTACAGGGGGACATTGAAAGGAGCCTAAGTGCAAACCCGTTCCGCTGCTGGTCACGGCGCGGACCATAAAGTAGAGGGCCAGGGCGACGAAGAGGGCGAGATAAGGATCGGCGGCGAAGAAATGAGCCAGCTGGATGTGCATCACGTTCAGTGCCAGGAAGGCGGCAGCCAGGAGCGCGACGGCGGAACTGTAGAGACGATGGCCGATCAGGAAAAGGATGAGGATCAGCAGCAGATCAACCAGGCCGGTTAAGGCGCGGGTGACGGCCGTCAGGTGGTTGAATTCAACCTCGCCCCGGGCATTAAGGATATCGCTGGTCAGCAGCCAGCTTTGAGGAAGAAGTGCCTGCAGTCCTGGTCCAATGCTCTCGACCACGCGGGTGGCAGTAACGCCCAGGTATAGTGGGACATGGCCGTAGGCGAATTTGCGCGGCTGGTCCTGTTCCACTTCAATGCCCAAGGACTCAGCTCCTGGAGGCCAGTAGAAAGGGTTAAAACTGCTCTGCTGGGGATCAAAGGAGCCGCGCAGAGCTGCGGGCCATTCGATCGTGGTGGCGACCCAGGTGATGTAGCGCTCATCGGGATGGAAATGGTTGTAATCATCCCAATCAAGCCCGGTCCAACGTAGGACGGCGGCGACGAGCAAAATCAAAGCCAGGAGAAGCCATTGTGTCCAGCGGCGCATGGGATAGATTGTAACGCGCCCTTTGCAGGAGAGCACAACAGGATGCAGGGTAGCAGGAACAAATTTAGGAACCATCAATATTGTGAAGTAGATCGCGTTAAGTACCAAAGAAACCTATTCTGAAATCGCGCAGACAAAGAGACCTCTAGAAAGGCTAGAAAGCTCCTGGGTAATGACAAAAGGGGCTTGATCCTTATGGTATAATTGAAATTGCCATTCTGATACCAGCCGTGCCTGAATTTTGGAGCCGAGTAAGGTGCAGCACAAAATTATCAGAATAAAAATAGGGCCGAGCCGCCAACTACATTATTGACACAGGGACTATCGCCTCTCTTCATCCAACAAGATGGCAATGTCGCCAACGTTCTTTTTTGATCGAAGATTTATTCGCCAGCCCTTTTAGGGCGTTGTTCGGGGCACGATGAATTTGGTGACCCAAGGAGAATTTACCATGGCCAAGCGAGCGTTTTGTGTGGGGATCAATGATTATCCATTTGACGAGAATGACCTTAAAGGCTGCGTCAACGATGCCAAAGCATGGGCTGACCTGCTCTTGACTCATTACGGTTTTACGGATGTGCGCCTGCTGTTGGACACGGCCGCTACAAAGGCGAATATCAAGGCTGGCGTTCAAGAGCTGTTGGACAGTGCCCAGGCGGGAGATATTCTAGTCTACACGTTTTCGGGACACGGCACTTACGTGGCGGATGTCAGCGGGGACGAAACATTGTACGATGAGGCACAATGCCCTTACGATACCGCAGACAACCTGATTATTGACGACGAATGGCGCACCATGTTCGCCGCTATTCCGGACGGCGTCAATATGACCGTTATCTCTGATTCCTGCTTCTCAGGGACAGGTACCCGCGCAAAGGTCCCAGGGCCTCCAACACCTGATGATCGACGAGTGCGTTTCTTAAATCCTAAGAAATTTGGTGGCACCGTTCTCGATAATCCTTACAAGATCCAGGAGAAGGCAACAGCGGCAGAGAAAGAGCTATATCCTGAATCAGGGATGAAAGCAATCTATCTTTCCGGCTGCACCGACAGTCAATATTCTTACGATGCAAAGATCGAGGGCATCTATCACGGCGCTATGACATATCATGCGATCAAGGCAGTTGTCGATGCTGGTTTCGATATCACATACGCCGACATGCACAGCAAATTAGTAGGCCTGGTTAAAGATGCACATTATCCGCAGACACCTCAGCTAGAAGGCAAGGAGATCAATAAACAGCAAAAGCTGTTCACCTAGCTCGATCCTGCAAGAAATTGTGTGGCTGCAGCCAGCACGATAATAAGGAACAACCTGATCTCCCCCTCTAGGGAGATCGGGTTGTGGATGTTTGAAGCTGGAGGCAGCAGTAACATTTGCTCGAGGGAATATCCTAATAGGAGTATGCGATTATGTTTAAGGTTAGCGCTTTGCAAGCGTTGCACGGAGACTGTCTGCTTTTAGAGTATGGATCGGAAGCGGCACCGGCCTATATCCTCGTCGATGGTGGACCAGGTGGCGTTTATGAAGCACATCTACGAGATGTCCTGCAGGGTTTAAGAGATGAAGGCCGCGCGATCGAACTGGTTGTGCTCAGCCATGTGGATGATGATCATGTGAATGGACTGCTGGATCTACTGGATGACCTGGTTGAGCAACGCAGAGAGAGAAAAAAGGAAACGATTGCCATAGGCGGCATGTGGCACAATTCCTTTGGCCGGACGCTCGGTGCCGGAGTGGAGCGAGGTCTATCGCGTCAGATGGGGCTCACGATCCTGCCCCGGGGAGAGATGCGGGTGGCCGGTATGCAGGAACGCAGCATACGGCAAGGGCATAAGCTGACCGCCAATGCACGCGGGCTAAAAATCCCGATCAACGTCGCATTTCGGAATACACCAGACGGCCTCATTTGCGTTGAAAATGCAGATGAAGCAATCGTAATGGGCAATCTGCAAGTGCACATTGTTGGTCCCACACGGGGCACGCTTAAAGCGCTGCAGGATGAATGGGAGGTATGGTTGGCGGATCAGATGAAGAAAGAAAAGGAAGCGGATGCCGTTAAGGCGGCGCGCGCGCTGGATAAGAGCGTGCCCAACTTGAGCAGCATTATGCTGCTGGTAGAGGGGGACGGGAAAACTGTTTTGCTGACGGGAGACGGCCGTGGCGACCATCTATTAGAAGGACTACAACAGGCGGGTATGCTCAATGCGGATGGAACGCTGCACGTCGATCTGTTCAAGCTGCCTCATCACGGCAGCAACCGCAATGTGACCGCGGAACTGTTCGAACGAATAACGGCCGATACCTATTTAATCTGCGCTGACGGTAAGCATGACAACCCAGATTATCAAACCTTAAAGTGGTTGGTCGAGGCAGCGATCAAACAGGAGCGTTCAATGGATATCGTGGTGACCAGTACGACGCAGGCCACCGCAGCTTTGGTGGCAGAATTTGAACCTGAACATTCAGGTTATACTCTGACGACCATCGAAACGGGCGCGCACCTGATTGCGCTGACTTTGAACGAAACGTAGCCTTTACTCAGGGCTAGATTGTCCGAGGACTTCATATGTGGACTGCGAAAGATTGTGAGCAATGGGGCCAGTTAAGAAGCCATGATAACTGGGAAAGGAGAAAATGAGCATGATTTCTGGATATAGTAAAAAGGGTCTTCCGCGGGTCATCCATATATCCATCGCCAGGTTCCAAAGACAACTGCCGGAAGAGCATGAACCGCTCAGCTTTCTGGTCTCTATCCATGAGGAGGGCACAGGGATCAGCTGGCAGCAGAATGTAGTGGTCGGGTTGGATGAGGAACAAGCGCTGGTGGAAGCGGTGGATGATCTGTACCTGTGGAGTTTGAATCGGGCCCTGACGCCGGAGAAAGCGTATGAGCTGCTTGATTTTGTGGGCCAGGAATTGTTCAAACTCTTTATCGGTAGTGAAGGTTGGGCGGTGTTGGAGAATCTGGAGCCGACGGCTGTGCTCATGAACGTCGACGAAACGATTCTCAATCTACCCTGGGAGCTGATTCGCTGGCCGAAGGGGCCGGTCGTCTTTGAGGAACCATTTGGGCGGCTGGTGACCACGCGCCTGCTGCTGCGGCCGGGACGCGATCCGGAAGATGAAGATGATGTGGTACGCATTTTGGCCGTCACCAATCCCACCAGCGATCTGGGCATCACGCAGTCGACGATCAAGGCGCTTACGGATCTAGAAGATCACTTTGGCGGCCTGCCGATTGAAGTCACCGTTCTGAATGAAGCGCAGGGCACGCTGGCCCGTTTTCGCCAAGAAGTACAAGATAAAGAATACGACATCATTCACTTTGCCGGGCACGCCTACCTGGAGCAGGACCAACCAGGCAGCAGCGCGCTGCGCTTCGCCGATGGTGATCTCACGGCAAATGCGGTGTTGGACCTACCCTGGAAGAAGCCACCCTATTTTGTTTTCAACAGCGCCTGCGAATCGGCGCGGGCGGTACGCGCCTTGCGGTTGGTCTCAGAGGAAAAGCAGGGCAACGGGCTGGCGGCCGCTTTCCTGGCCAGCGGCGTCTACGGGTACGCGGGCTTCTTCTGGCCTGTGACCGATGTCGGTGCAGGGATATTTACGCGCACTTTCTACCGGGCGATGTTTGAGCGGGAGAATGTGGGCATTGGTTTTCTGGAAGCCCGCAGAACGGTTGTCAACGAAGTACCAAGAGCAGTGGGCGATCTGACCGGCTTCAGTGCTGTACTTTACGGCGATGCGGCCTCAAAGCACCGGCGTGATCTGTACCAGGCCGCGTAGTTGAAAGGAATCGGTATAGGCATAGACAAAGCCAAAGCTTTGACTCTTCATGTCCTTGGCGGTGAGGAAGCATGTTTGGTCTGCTAATTTGCGTGGAGGATGTGGGCAAGGATTTCGTCAACGGGCTGATTGATGGAGATTTCAAGCGCTTCTACGGGAGTGGGGGGTTCTAGGGCAGTAAACTGGCTGTGCAGCATGCCGGCTTTCATATAATGACCGGGGCGGGCCTGCATACGGCCCCAGATGAGGTCGAAATCGCCGGCCAGGTAAATGAACTGTACCTGATCGTTGACGCGCAGTTGGTCGCGGTAGCGCTTCTTCAGGGCGGAGCAGGCGAGGACGGCCATTTGGGCACGATCGAGATGCTCTTGTATTAAACCGGCTAAAGTGGCCAGCCAGGGGGCGCGATCGGAATCGTCCAGGGGCACACCGCCTGCCATCTTGGCCACGTTTTCAGGGGGATGGAAGTCGTCGCCATCGTAAAAGGGGCTGTCGAGTTGAGCAGCGAGGGCCTGGCCAATGGTACTCTTGCCGCAGCCGGAGACGCCCATGATGACATAGACTCTTGTCGGTTGATCGTTCATAAATAACAGCAGCTAGCACAGGTTCCGATTTGTAGAGCTGACTAAGTTCGCGCCGCGTTGGCTCTCCCGTGCGATTAAGGCATGGGAGGGAAGGCAGCTTCGTGGGTATTGATGACCTCGTCCATGAGGTCGTTTATTTTCTCATTCACTTGTTGGCGGGCCGGATCGGCAAGATACCAGGCGACGATTTCTTGCGCACCCCAGGAGAAGGGAATGGTGCATTCGAAGCCGGGCACAAGACGCTTGATCTTGCTGTTGTCGAAGATCATGCTGTGCGATTTGTCACCCAACAGACCAGCGCCGATCTCGGCGTTGTAGGTGGCGATTACCTCTGAGGGCACATGGACGAGGTGCGGCTCGACGCCCAAAGTTTGGGCCATAATGCCATAGATCTGATTCCAGCTTAGCCACTCATCGGACGTGATGTGAATAACCTCGCCAATGGCTTTGGAGTTGGCCAATAAAGGGACAAATCCTTTGGCGAAATCCTTGTGGTGGGTCAGCGTCCAAAGGGACGTGCCGTCGCCGAAAACCACAACTTTCTGGCCCTGCCCCATACGGTGCAGGCTTGTATAACCTCCAAAGAGTGGCACCAGCCGGCGATCGTAAGTATGGGACGGTCGGACGATGGTCATGGGGAATTTTTGGTCGCGGTAGGCCTTGACCAACAGCTCTTCACAAGCGATCTTCTGCCGCGAGTACTGCCAGTAAGGATTGTCGAGCAGCGTGGACTCAGTGACGGGCAGACTGCTGGGTGGGGTCTGGTAGGCCGAGGCGGAGCTGATGAAGACATATTGGCCAGTACGGCCGTTAAAGAGCTCGACATCACGCTGGACCTGTTCCGGGCTGAAGGCAATCCAATCCACAACAGCGTCCCAGGTGCGTCCGGCCAGCACGCCGGCAACGGCAGTGTCGTTGATATCACCGGTCAGCGTATTGATCCCAGGCGGCAGGGCACGATCCGTCTTGCCGCGGTTGAGAATAGTGAGATCGATGCCTTTTTGCACTGCCAGTTCTGAACAAGCGCTGCTGATGATACCGGTGCCGCCAATAAAGAGTACTTTCACGATCTATTTCCTTTGGTTTCAGTGCCAATACTATTCCGGTAACTTGGAGTTTCCGGAATAATGGGATCATAAAGTGCGCAAGATAAGACCCTCATGGGCATTGAGAGCCAGTTCGGCGAGTCCAACTATTCCTGAGCGATCCATGCCCGTAGCCACGGAGATCTCGGCCTGGGCCGTGATATGGCTGAGGTTCAGCGTATGCCGGGCAGAGCTAAAGTTAAGGACTATGAGAAATGAAGCTACACCGTCGGCTGCCCGTTTGTAGGCGAAAACATCGGCATAGGCGGTATCCAGCGCCGCATAGCTGCCGACGGACAGGGCTGGCTCCTGGCATCTCAACGCCGCCAGAGCCTTATATAAATTGAGCATCGATCCAGGTTCACGCTCCTGTTGGGCCACATTGTTCTGCTGGTAATCGGAGGCAACGGGCAGCCAGGGTGAGGCAGATGGATCGGCGAAACCAGCATGGTCGGAAGCATCCCACTGCATGGGGGTGCGTATCGGATCACGGCCGATAAGGTGGGCAATGTGCGGCTGATTGACCGCGGGCGGATCCTGTATAAATTCAGGTGGGATAGGCACATTTTGCATGCCAATCTCTTCACCGTAATAGGTGGTTGGGGTCCCGCGCAAGGTCAGCAGCAGCATATTGGCCAGACGCGCCTGGGCCAACCCCACCCTGCTGGCGATGCGCTGGCGGTCATGATTGCCCAGGACCCAATTGGGCCAGGCACCTGCTGGCAATGATGCTTCGTAGGCGTCAACGAGCTGGCGGATTTCCTTCGCCTTCCAGGGGCTATCGATCAAGCGGAAGTTAAAGGGCAGATGGCATTCGTCATGATCTCGACCGTAATAGGTGACTAGTTGATCATATGGCAGATAGATTTCGCCAACCATCATCCGCTGATCGTATTCTTCGAGTACGGCGCGCATCTGGCGCACGATAGCATGGATGCCGCAGACATTTTGGGTGTAGATATGGTTTAAGCTGCTCATAGGATCAAGACCATCCCAATCGGGGTTCGGCGGTTCATCGCGGAGCTGCTCATCTTTTAGCATGAGCCAGATGACGTCGACGCGAAAGCCATCAACCCCTTTGTCCAACCAGAAGCGCATATGCTGCAGCATAGCCGGTAGGACGTCAGGGTGGCGGTAGTTCAGCTCCGGCTGCTGGGTGACGAACTGGTGCAGATAATATTGACCTGTGGCCTCGTCTAAGGTCCAGGCGGGTCCCCCAAAGAAGCTGAGCCAATTGTTGGGCGGCCCACCATCAGGAGCAGGATCGCGCCAGATATACCAATCCCGCTTAGGATTATCACGGTTGCGGCGGCTCTCCTGGAACCAGACGTGCTCGTCAGAAGTATGGTTAGGGACCAGATCGAGGATGAGTTTCATGCCTCTGTCATGCACGTCTGACAGTAGAGCATCAAAGTCGCACATGGAGCCAAACATGGGATGCACGGCCATGTAATCAGCCACATCATAGCCAAAATCATGCATGGGCGAGGGGTAAATGGGGGAGAGCCAAATGGACTCGGCGCCGAGGCTCTGGATATGGTCCAGCCGGCGGCGAATGCCGTTTAAATCGCCAATACCGTCCCCGTTGCTATCTTGGTAGGAACGGGGATAAATTTGATAAAGTATGCCTTTCTGCCACCAGGTAGGGGAATCATTCATGTCGTCCTCTTTCATCCATTTGTGCGAGCCTGAATTCGTTAACAATGTAGCTTAAGTTTCAAAACTTCGCCAGGAGGACGAGGAGTGAAGCCTCGGATATGAGGAAGATCGAGGAAAGAAATCTCGGCGACCCTGGAAAGCGAAGAAAGAGTTTTTCAAGGTAAATTTTGGCAAGAAAAAAGTGGGCTTGAATGTTGATTCAAGCCCACTTAGATTATTTGATTTAGATTGAAGAAGCTTCTTACTCGACTTCTTCCTCTTCTTCGCGACCAACGACTTCCACGCCTTCAGCGTCAACTTCTTCCATACCCAATTCTTCTTCCTCTTCTTCGATAGCAGCGCGAATGCTCTGGAAGCGGGCCACAGTAGAATCGGCATCGACCAGGAGCGTGACACCTTTCGGGATGGCCAGATCAGATAGTTGGACACTGTCCCCTGGTGCCAGGATGACTGAGACATCAACCTCGATTTCAGAAATCAGAGCATCAGGCAAACATTCGATATCTACACTGAACATCGATTGGGCGATCATGCCTTCGGCCATTTCCAATGCCGGCGACTCACCAACCATGATCAGATCAGCCGTCGAGGTGATGGTTTCAGTCATGGACACTTCCATGAAGTCAATATGCATAACATTGCGGCGTACGAGGTGCTGCTGGATCTCACGAGCCAAGACCGTGTACTCTTTGCCTTCCACATCTACCGTCGTCAACTGGGTCATCCCAGCAACTCGCAGGGCTCGGTTCAGCTGGATTTCTTCCATCTGAATATTCACCGGCTCCGATTGGCCATAAATGACGCCAGGTACATAACCTTGGCGGCGCAATTGTTTCACTTTTTTGCCGGTTACCGTGCGCGGTTGGGCGGCAATCGTTATTCGATCAGACATCGTACTCTTCCTTAGTTTGTAAACTCCTCTTGGGGGAGGTTATGGTTTTATCGGTTCAACAGTTTCGGTTATAATTCCATTGCCCTGTGAAAAGGCACGAAAGTATACCGAATCACGCCAAAACGTCAATGATCTGGCGTCCAGGAGCCTAAATTATAATTGTAGACTTATCGTGCCCGGAAATCAAATCAATAATTAGCGGATGAGAGGCAGCAAATAGCAATCAAAGAGTGACTTTTTCGTATCGAGTTGCAATTTGAAGTCCGTGTCACTAATTTTAGCATGAAGCAGATTGGATTCCCAACAGCGCGGGAATGACAAAAAACGGAGAGGATTGATGACGGAACGAAATGGAACTGACTTGAGTGCTTATTACCAGGCGATCATGCAAAATGGCGAGCTGCGCACCGCAGCGATTGCCGAGGACTGGAGTAAGGCGGTATTATGCACGCTCAGCCTTAGCCTTGATCGCAAGACGAAGAAACAGTTGGGTAATGCCCTGCCAGAGGAGCTGGCCACCATTCTCAACAGGCAGTTCTGGCTGCTGCATTTTCGCGACAAGAACAAGAGTGATGCGGCCTTCTTGAACGAGGTTTCGCGGCGCAGTGGCAACTCCGATGCCAAATTTGCGCACCTGCCGACGTGCGCCGTATTTCATGAAGTAAAAGCGCTGGCCGGAGAAGATGTCAGCGATGCTGTGGCTGATACTCTGGCGCCCGAAGTTAGCGCAATGTGGCAGCAGAGTTGATTAAGAGACGCCCGGTCTAGGCCTGGTAGCTATCAGGCAGGCTCAAGATAGCGAAGCATTTTTTCGCTGTTCACCGGGTCTCTAAGCTTCTTCTTGACCAAGAGAATTCTCTCCCTCACTTTTCTCCTGTTAGCCCTTTCGGCCTTCCTGGCAGCGGGCACTTTGTGGGCACGTCATACCTATTTGACGCGGGGAATCCCGGCTGATCTGCCGCAGCCCATCGCTCACGGTGGGCCGCGCCTGGGCATCAATACCTACCTACCGCTGGACGACCCGGTCCAAATGGACGAAACCCTGGCCGAAATCAAGGCCGCGGGCATCGAAACGGTCAAACAACCTTTCTATTTTGAAGAAGATTTTGATTGGCAAGCTGCGCAGGTGTTCTTCAGCGCGGCAGGCAGCCATGATTTAGCAGTCGTCCCCCTCCTTGACGGCGATCCGCGCACGCAGTTCGCGCCGCCGGCGGATCCCAATGCCTTCGCTGCCTGGGCAGGGGAATTCGCGGCCCGCTTTGGGCAGGAGGTCGAGGCTTATGTCATCTGGGACGAGCCCAATCTGGCCAGCCATTGGGGCGAGCAGGCGGTCAATGCCAATGAATATGCGGCCCTATTGACGGCCGCTGCGGAGGCGATCCGCAGCGCAGACAGTGGAGCAGTCATCGCTGCTTCAGCGTTGGCGCCGACCAGTGAAACCGGGCCGCTGAACCTTGCTGATGACATTTTCCTGCAGGAACTCTATGATGCCGGCGCAGCCGGGGCCTTCGACGTGGCCATGGGCAAACCTTATGGCTTTGACACAGGACCGGATGATCGTGGCGTGGGACGAGACAGGTTAAATTTCAGCCGCGCTGTGCTGATGCGCGAAGTTATGGAGCGCAATGGGGACGAGCAGTCTGCCTTGTGGGCGGGAAATTGGGGCTGGAACAGCCTACCTGCGGGCTGGCAGGGAGCGCCATCAATATGGGGACAAACCACAGAGATGGGGCAGGCGGCATGGACTGCCGCGGCTCTAGGACGCGCGGGGCAGGAGTGGCCCTGGATGGGCCTGATGTTCCTGGAGAATTGGGAAGCAGGCGCAGAAGCTGACGACCCGCGCTGGGGATTCAGCATCGCCGGTCGGGAAACGGCCGCAATATTACAGCAATTTCTTCAAAGCATCGATCCCGGTGTCGCCACACCCGGATTCCACCTGGCAGAGGAAGATGATCCGGCCCAGGTTTATGCAGGGGGCTGGCGCTTCTCACCCGAATTTGGCGCGGATATCAGCCAATCAACAGAAGGAGAAGCCCCAGACCAGGTTACCTTTACCTTTTGGGGCACGGATGCTGGACTGCGCGTGCGCCGGGCAAATTTTCGAGCCCGTCTCTATGTGACCATCGACGGCGAACCGGCCAATGGTCTGCCCCGGGATGAAAACGGGGCCGCCCTGGTTTTGACTGCCGCCGATCCCGAGGAAGATAGGATCAGCATCGAGCCGGTGGCCAGTGGGCTGGCAGCGGGCGAGCATGTGATGAGCGTGGTCGCCGCGCGTGGTTGGGACCAATGGGCGTTGAATGGCTTCAGTGTGGGCTACACACCTTACCAAAGTGGGATAATTTGGCTGCTCCTGGGCTTAGCGGCCGTTTTTTTGATCCTGGCCTTGGTCACTGGCCGCAGCGCGGATTGGGGCGCGCCGGGAGCAGGGCTGCGCCACGCTTATGATAAGCTGAGCGACCGCGGACAGCTTATCCTGACCGCGATCGCCGCGGCGCTGGTCTCTCTGACCGGCTGGCTAACCTGGGGTGAACAGTTGGCAGGCCTATACCGGCGCCTGGGAGATGGGGGCCAACTGGCACTGACGGCGGCGGCGGCATCCATTTTCTATGTAACGCCCGCATTTTTTATTTACGTCCTGGCCCTCACGGTTTTATTTGTGCTCATCCTCCTGCGCCCGGCATGGGGGCTTGCTTTGGTGGCCCTCGCCATTCCTTTCTATGTACCGCAATTGGCCAAACCTATCGCCGCCTATCGCTTTTCGCCGGTGGAGATATTCGCGCTGTTGGCCACGGCTGCATTCTTACTGCACTGGATTTGGGGGCGCGTGCAGCAGAGGGCCACAAGCAGGACAGCGGCAATTGACTTGCGAGATCAGCGCCAGTGGCACGCGGCCGACAGCGCTGTCTTGATTTTTACGGCCGTGGCCACGCTCTCCTTACTGTTTACAGAACGGCTGGATGTAGCCAGCAACGAATGGCGCACAGTGATATTGGTGCCGGCGCTCTTCTATATGGCCTTCCGTGGTGTTCGGCCGCAAGAGAAGGAGATGTGGGTAATCCTGGATGCCTGGGTGCTGGGCGCGCTGCTGGTGGCCTTGATTGGGCTGTGGCAGTATATAACGGGCAGCAACCTGATTACAGCCGAAGGGGGGCTGATGCGCCTGCGTTCGATATACGGATCGCCCAATAACGTGGCCCTCTACCTGGGGCGCATCCTACCCATGCTGGCAGGTATGCTGCTCCTGGGCCAAAGCAGCGGCAGGCGGCGCTGGCTGTATGGGGCAGCGATCATCCCCTTGGGTCTGGCGCTTCTACTTACCTTTAGCAAGGGCGGGCTGCTCTTGGGCGTGCCTGCCGGTTTGTTGGTGGTATTCTGGATCTGGCAGCGGCATAACGGCCGTTCCCCCTGGCCATGGCTGGTTGGATTTGTGGTCGTGGGTATTGTGGGCTTGTTCCTGGCCAGCCTGGTACCGCAGCTTTCACAGCGCTTGGACCTCTTTGGAGAAACCGGCGTTTTCCGGATCAAGCTGTGGCAGGCGAGCCTGGAGATGATCCGCGAGCATCCTCTTTTCGGCGTCGGTTTGGATAATTTCCTCTACGCTTATCGCGGACGTTATATTCTGGATGGAGCCTGGCAGGAACCAAATCTGAACCACCCGCACAATATCCTCTTGGACTTCACGACACGCCTGGGAATAGTGGGACTGTTGGCTGGAGGCTGGATGATCTTTGTCCTGGCACGAACGTTTAAAGGTGTCTTGGGCAAGGTGTCCGAGCAGTGGCTGCCCGTAGCCGTGGGGTTAAGCGGCGCATTGACGGTGATGCTGGTGCACGGACTGGTGGATCATAGTTTTTTCCTGGTCGATCTGGCCTTTGGTTTCTACATGATGATAGGCACGGCCGTTTGGCTTGACAATCTACCCATTGCCCCTAAAATTACCTGGCAATCATAAGCTCACCCTGAGATTGAGACTGAAAAGGAGACGTTAGTTCATGAGCGACACACAAACACGCGTGACTGCGATAATCGTCGATTTACTAGGCGTTGATGAGGATCAGGTCATAACGGAAGCTCGCTTCCGCGAAGATCTGGAAGCAGATTCATTGGACCTGGTAGAATTGATCATGGCTTTTGAAGAAGAGTTCGAAGGCGAAATATCTGACGAAGAAGCGCAGAAAATCACCACCGTCGGCGAAGCGGTTACCTACATCGACCAACGCATGATTGCTGCCTAACAGGCGGCTTCCTGTTTTTCAAGAACAATAGAATTAGGTAATAACGAAACGTAGAGGCCCATGGGGCGCCTCTGCGTTTTTCGTCATGGGGCTGGCGTGCTAAGCTGTAAGAGGCTGACCACAGTTACCAGCAGATGCCCCACCCCATTGAGCAGCACCCCAAGACCAATCCCGATAGGCACCCCCATAATCTCGCTGGCGATCGACCGTACTTGTAAATAGATCCAGGTCGGCAGTATGAGCCCGATCAGGCCTAGGATGACCATCAAGATCCAGGACAATCGCTGCCACTTACCACGGGGATGCCAAAAGCCGCTCAGCAAAGTAACGACAACGACGAGGGCGATCAGCCACACGCGCAGCGTGTACTGCTCACGCACCAGCCCGGTGATGTCCTCGATCGCTGGAAAGGCAAGCAGGCTGATGAACACGGCAATGGCGCGCATAAGCCAGGCCCGCCAGCCTTGGCGTGACCAGGTCATGGTCCAAATGGCGAGCATTAAGCTTAGACTGATCAGTGGTAGATAAAAGAGGTCGCGGCGCCCGCCCAGGCCCAGAAACTTGAACCATTCTCCCATTTCGAGGCCAAGAAAGGACAGGCCGGCACCTGGCCCGGGTAGCCAGACGGTAAGATAGCCGATGAGAACAGCCGTGAAAGCCAGGATGAGCAGGGATTGCTGCCGCTGGGCATTCATGATCGTTCGCTTAGACGGCGCGCGCGGCGCGCTTCACCGCGCTCAAAGCGAGCTTTCTCTTCATCCGTCACACAAAGCAGCGGTGGGACCGGCGTGGGGCAGCCGGTGTCATCGAGGGCAACGTAGACAAAGTAGGCGGTGTTGGTGTGCGTGACTTCCCCAGATAATACTTTCTCGGCGGTGACGACGACGCGGGTTTCGATAGAGGTACGGCCGACCCAGGATACTTCGGCATCAAAGGTGACCAGATCGCCAATATTGACCGGGGAGTGGAACTGCATGGAATCGACGACCACGGTGACACAGGGTTGGCAGGCGTGCCGGGCAGCCGCGATCCCTCCTGATTCGTCGCTCAATTTCATGAGCAGCCCACCATGGACGTTCCCCAGGAGATTGGCGTCGGTGACATTCATGACCTGGGTCAAAGTAACTTTTGATTCGCTGGCTGGTTTTCCTCTCATTGTTGTTCCTACCATTTGACAAAAACGGATTTTTATCGCCCGTGATCTTACCTCGAACATGAATCGGTGGGTAGGGAGGGAGGGCGCAGGCGCTGGTAGTCATCGAGAGTATCGAGATCCTGGAGGACCGCAGCGCTGAGGCAGGGGACGAGAGTGATCGGATGGCGGCGCAGTAGATCACGGGGGGCGGAGTCAGGTGGAAGCGCGAGCAGTTCCGGAAAATGTTCGCGGTCAATAAGGACGGGATTGCCGCGACGGCCATCGAATTCAGGAGCGATGATAGTTCCTTTGCCGCTGGCATAGGTTTGCAGCAGTTGGTCGATTGTGGATGGCGTGACCATGGGCTGATCGGCCAGAATGACGAGAACGGCCGCAATTCTGGGAGGCAGTTGGGCGACGGCCGTCTTCAAGGAGGAAAGCATTTCCCCGCCGGCATGGTGAGGGTTGTGAATGGTGGGCACAGATTCGGCCTGAGCAGCGGCGGCTACCTGTTCCGCTTCGGCACCCGTGACGGTGAGGATATCGAAAACGGATGACTCCTTGAGATTGCGCAGCGTCTGGCCCAGGACAGTAGTTTCACCCCAAGGGAGAAGTTGTTTGCTGCTGCCCATTCGTTTTGATTGACCGGCAGCAAGGACAACGGCCATCACCCGCCGCTGAACTTCAACTACAAAGCCAGGCACCTGTCTGTTGCATAGAACAACATGTTGAATGCGAGACTGCTGCAGCACCAACCGCGCAATGCGCTGTGCGTCGGCCAACTGCGCGGACGTCTCAACTTTGTTAATTACAGCGACAACGCGGACCTTCGCCGGCACCTCTTTCAGACCCGCTTCTTCATGGCTGACCAGCGTGGCGATATCAACCTTAGTCAAGGAGTCCCCCTCATCCTTTCCTAGCAGGCGTGATACAAGCTCAGGACGGTGGGCAGCCTCTTTGATCGGCTGGTGCAAGGCATCGATGCCAACGACCGGCACAACAAGATTCACACCCAAAGGCAGCGCCGGTTCATGGGCAGCGGGCGCTTTGATTGGCAGCATTTTACTGCCGTCGGCCTCCACCAAAACAATGTCAATATCAGGACGAGCCAGCAGTCGCTGTGGCAAATCTAGAGGGATACCGGTCACTTTATCCGCTTGCAGAGGACCAACGATAATTGTTTTTTCCGTTGGGCGCTCCCTATCATCCAGCAAGGAAAGATCAGGATAAGTACAGGCAGTGGCAGGGAGAATGGCGCAGGCGGCATCAATCTGGTCGGCGAACATACGCGTGGTGGTTGTCAGCAGAACCTTGCCCGGAAGCTGCTGAGCCAGGGCGATCATCAACGAGCTTTTTCCACCGCCACCGGTGAAGGCCACCAGCTCTCCTTCTTTACCAATTTGGAATGCCTGAGCAAGATTAAGGTGGCTGGTCATTTGGGCTGCAAACGCAGAGATAAAATATGGATGCCCACTTGTGCGCGAATGACATGCGCAACCGTGGTGCGATTTGGTAAACTAGCTACACCCATTCGCCCTATTGCCACATGGTATGCCGGGTCAGGTGGGTAAGCAGTGCCTCCAATACGCCGCCGCCGATAGCCAGGGCCTTGTCAGAAATGGTGAAGCAGGCCCCGCGGCTGGCGCGGGCGTCGACATCCCCGATTTTCATGCCCTCGGTAACATCCGTACCGGGGGCGATCATTCCGCGGACAACGCCAGAGAAGGGAGCAAAGACCGGAGAGCTGTTGACGCAACCTAAAAGTTGGCCCTTGGCCACGGAATCGCCGATATCTTGCTGCCAAGATATGGGGCCGGTGGCAGGAGCGCGCAGCACGCGTTCGCTGCCTTTACCGCCAATGATGCCGGGTGATCCTGTATTCGCTATGGCAGTTCCATCCCAGATAACGCGGCCCAGGGTATGGCCGCGCATGGTTTCGATGACGGCGTGGCAGTCGGTTCCGGCGCTAAAACCAGGACCAAGCCCGACAACCAAAGGAGCTTGCTCGATATTGGTATCGATATTGCGCTTTGCTAGGCGAGCATCAACCACAACACAGACAGGCAGGGCCAATTGGTCCAATACTGGTTCCAATTGGGGGGCAACAAGTATGGGCACGACATCTTCAAAACAGAGCTGCTGGGCCTCGGCGACGCTCTGCACGCGCTGCGCACGCAAATCTTCGACGAAGATTTCGCCTTCGAGGACGGCCGTGGCCAGAGCCACCCGGCGGCGCACCACCAAGGGGTTGGCCAGTTCCAAAACGATGGTTGGAAAGCCAGACTTATGCAGGCGGTAGATGACGCCGGTTCCCAGATCGCCGCCACCACGGACGATGACCAAACAAGGTTCAATAGACATTTAGCGCTCTGTTAAACACCTCTGAGGTTTTTTTGCAACCTCAGAGGTGTTGGTTTGAATATCAAGCCCCGATGCCATGCTCACGCAGGGTGGCTACGACGCGATCGGGAGTGAGTGGAATCTCGTCGAACCAGACGCCAGTGGCATCATGCACCGCAGCTACGACGGCGGGAGCCAAGGTGATAAAGGGCATTTCTGCCATTCCGCGCGCACCCCAGGGGCCGATAGGATCGGGCACTTCCATAATCACCGAATCGACGATTTCGGGGATATCCTTAATCCCGGGAATCAAGTATTGGCTGAGGTACGGGTTGAGAATATGCCCACCCTCGACCTGGAGATTCTCCATCAAGGCATAGCCGGTGGCCTGAACCACGGCACCTTCAATCTGTCCCTCAATCAAGGTGGGATTGATGGCCTTGCCTACGTCATGGGTGCTGACGATGCGGTTCACGCGGATATGCCCGGTCTCGATGTCCACGGTGACTTCGGCGGCCTGGGCCATGTACCCATAAGAGAAATTGGGGTTACAAACACCGGTTTCCTCATCATAGGGCTCAGTGGGCGGGGGAATGAAGCGCACATCGCCAACGGCGGGACGGTCTTCATTCTTCCAAGCCTCCAAGGCGTGTTCAGCTGCGAGGCGAATAGAGTTGCCGGCCATCCAGGTCATTCGCGAGGCGGAGACCGAACCGGAGTCGCCGCTGGTGGCGGTATCGCTTAGTACCAGTTCCACCATACAGATGTCGACGCCGACCGCGGCAGCCACCATTTGTCTGGCCGCGGTGTGTGATCCTTGCCCTACTTCAGACAGACCGTGATAGAGCACAACTCGCTCGATCTCCGCGTCGCCAAATAGCTCAATCTTGGCATCACATTTTTCCGGTGCGCCGAAAGAGAAACCGACGTTTTTTAGGCCGCAGGCAAAACCGCGGCCGCTGCGCAAGGCGGCGGGATCGGCAGAGAGAGAATGTAGGCTGTCAAAGGAAGCGGAAGAATGACCGTTAGGCTCCCGCCAATGAGCCTCTTCAGCACAGCGCTCAACCACCTCTGCCAGGCTGACGCCCTTGGGGACGGGAGTCTGGACGGTCATTATGCTGCCTTCGCGCAGTACATTTTTGAGGCGTAGTTCAACCGGGTCCATATCTAGAAGCTCGGCCAATTTGTTCATCTGCGTCTCAGCAGCGAAAGCGCCCTGCGGGCCGCCAAATCCACGGAAGGCGCCGCCCGGTACATTATTCGTCGTCACCGTATAGCTATCGACGGTGACATTGGGCAGTTCGTATGGGCCCGTGACCATCAGGTTGGCATTACCGAGAACTTTGGTGCTGGTATAGGCGTAAGCGCCACTGTTCAGATACAAATCCGCAGCAACGGCCGTGACCTTACCCTCTTTCGTTGCCCCCCATTTTGTCCTGATCAGCCCTTCATGACGTTTGTGGTGGCCGATGATGCTTTCTTCACGAGACCAGATGATGCGTACTGGCCGATCGATACCCATCTCCTGCAGTTTCATAACCGCCAATGCGAGCACAATCTGGATCGACATATCTTCACGACCGCCGAAAGCGCCGCCGATGGCCACGTACTTGACTCGCACCTGTTCCGTGGGCAGGGCCAAGGCATGGGCGATCTGCTCTTGTTCTTCGGCAGTCCATTGGCCACCGACATTAACGGCAATGCGGCCCTCCTCGTCAATCCAGCCAACGCCAGCTTCCGGCTGCAGGTAGGCATGTTCCTGGTAAGGCAAATGGTACGTGCCTTCGACAATGACATCAGCCGCTGCCCAGCCAGCCTCCAAATCCCCTTTGCGGATCTTGTAATGTTTCAGAATATTGCTGCCGATTTCAGGATGAATGACAACTTCATCCTTCATCGCCTCAAGCATGTCGGTGATAACAGGCATGGGCTGCCATTTGATCTCGATCAGGTGGGAAGCTTGTTCCGCGGCCAATTCACTTTCAGCGACGACAACGGCTACGTGATCTCCCTCCCAGCGGCTGACATCGCTGTGAGGCATGTCACTGCCCAGGCCAACAAAAACGGGTTGGTCAGGCATGATCAGGCCATATTCGTTCACAGGCACGTCGGCCGCGGTGAGCACGGAGACGACGCCAGGATAGGCGAGCGCCTTAGAGGTATCCATCGACAACATGCGTGCATGAGGCTGCCCGCTGAAAAGCACTTTGGCATGCAGCAGATTTTCCGGCGTGACATCGCCTGGATAAGGGGCTTCACCTGTCACTTTGCCGTAAGCATCTACACGCGGGATATACTGCATTTCTACTTGGTTTGTTTCACTCATCGTCTTCCCCCGCCAACGGCCGCTTTTTCGACGGCCTCGATGATCTTGTAATAACCGGTACAGCGGCATAAATTGCCGGAAAATGCCTGCTCAATTTGCTTCTGGTCAGGAGAGGTATGCTCTTCCAGCAGCTTGGCCCCAGACATCAGAAAACCAGGGATGCAGTAACCGCACTGCACGGCGCCGGTATCGATGAAGGTTTGCTGTAAGGGATGCAAATCCCCATCAGCCACCCAACTCCAACCGGGCAAGCCCTCGATGGTCGTGATATTGGCTCCATGGGCGCGTGGCGCCGGAACAAGGCAGGACATGACCGCCATGCCGTCGAGAAAGACGGTACAGGCGCCACATTCTCCTTCGGCGCAGCCTTCCTTAGTTCCGGTAAGCAGTCCTTGTTCGCGCAGCCAGCGCAGCAGGGTCTTGTGTGTGCCGCCTGAGGCGGTCACTTCTTGACCATTGACCCGGGCTGTGATGGTTGAGTCGGGGCCATGGCTGGCAGCGAATTGAGCACCGGCTGGGTATTGTCCTCCGGTATCACCCCAGAGCATGGCCGGATCAGCAGGCCATTGATCGCGCTCACGGCCGTCGCGCAGATTGGTCAGGGCGCGCTTGGTCATCACGCGCACCATCTCCGTGCGATAAACGGCCGTGGCCCGTACATCGTCAATTGGCGTGGCCGCGTCCGCAGCCAGTTGAGCCGCCTCGGCGATCACATCGTCGGTCAAGGATTTGCCAGCCAGGAATGCCTCCGCCTGGGGCGAATCGATGATCACCGGAGCCACACTACCCTGCGTGATATGGGCGGAACGGATATTCTTTCCGTCCGCGGCGAAGTCGAGGGCAACGGCCAAACTGACGACAGAAATAGCCTGTGAACCGCGCAGACCAAGCTTAACAAAGACACCGCGCGCCGATTCTGGCAGCGCCGGGAAACTAATATCAACCAACATCTCGTCACTGCGCAAAACAGATGCGCGCACGCCATTGTAAAAATCGGCCAGGGGCACAACACGCTTACCCTTAGTGGACTGCAGGGTCACGCTGGCGCCGAGGGCGCGCAGGGGAGCGATGGTGTCGTTGGCCGGACTGGCCGTAACCAAGTTTCCGGCCACCGTCGCCCGATTGCGCAGCTGTGGCGAGGCTACTTCCCAGCAAGCCTGAGCCAGGGGCAGTGCATGTTGGACCAGGAGATCTGAGGCAACCACCTGATTGTGGGTCACCAGAGGACCGAGGTGGATGGTCCCATCCTCATCCTGGGCTATCTCATTCAAACCGGGAATACGGGTCACATCAATAAAACGCTCCAACCCCGGCCTGATTCCCCGTTCAAGCTCCAATAATATGTCGGTTCCGCCGGCAACAAGGCGCGCCGACGAACCATACTTTTCCAAGAGCGCCAGCACATCATCCACGCTGGCCGGCGTCTCGTAATGTTCAACTATGTGTTTTCCTTTTTCCATGATACCTTCCGGCAGGGAGTTTCTTGCCTCCGCTACCCTTGCATGCGCTGGCCCGTTCCGCCACGACGCAGCATGATGATCTCAGACATGATACTGACGGCGATCTCTTCCGGCGACTCCGCTTTAAGCTCCAGACCAATGGGCGAATGAAAACGCTGTAAGTCTTCCGCACTAAACCCATCCTCCAAAAGAAGTCGCTTTGTCTCTTGCCAGCGGCGGCGGCTGCCAATCACGCCGATATAAGGGGCCGGCGATTCTGCCAAACGGGGTAATATCTGCCGGTCAAGGGAGACATTACGGGTGAGCATGGCAATAAAGGTGCTGCTGTGAATCTGCACCTGCTCCAGGAGTTGGTCAATGTCCCCAGGTAGATAGAGATCTGCTTCGGGGATATTCTCCGCTGTGACCAATTCTGCGCGATCGTCGTTAAGCAGCACGCGGTACCCCAGCCAGTAAGCCAGAGAAGCGAGCGCCTTGCCCACATGACCGCAGCCAATAATCAGGATTGTGGCCGGTGGGGCATACGGTTCGAGATACACTTCGACTTCACCGCCGCACAGACCAGGATCGCCCCGCTCCGGTTCAACCAGGGAATAGGAGATGACCCGGGTCTGACCATCAAGTAAACAAGTCTGCGCTTCGGAAATAATCCGTGCCTCCATCTCGCCACCGCCAATGGTGCCGCTGATACGACCGCTGCCATAGACGAGCATTTTCGATCCACTTTGTCGAGGTACTGATCCACGCGCGCGAATGATGGTCGCCAGCACAACTGGCTCTCCTGCCTCTTGGGCCGCCATAAGTTCAGTAAGCAGCTCTCTCATCTTTTCGCCGTTCATAGGTTTATTTTTATTTTCCCGGAAATTTTGAGTTTCCGTGAGAATCCAGATACAAGTTTACTTGATGCACCAATCGGCTATCCATCCCGTTCTTTGGATGTCGCCAATGCTATTGCGCCACTCAACGCGCGAGAACTGCTGATCGAATTGACGTTCATTGGTCTGTTGCAATTTCTCGCTGCGGCTATCCCTAACCGTGACCTTGACGCCGGCCGGGATAAACGTATCGTGTTTTAATGGTTCAACCGTAGGCTGGTCGAGACCGGCGAGAATCACGTCGATTTTGGGGGATTCTGTACTCGTGCCACACTGCCCGTGCTGTTGGCATTCGCTCGTGCATTCCAGCGTAACCGTACTGCCAATACTTATGTCAGTTTCGCGGTTAATAAACCGGGTCCAGACAAAGTAAACCAGGGCTGCTATGACTACGAACAATAGAATCCATGCTAAGACTATGAGAATGCGCCGCATCAAATATCCTTACATATAGCCTTCGCTGAAAACATCGATCATCAGCTTTGGATCGCCGAGCGGGTAAAGAATGGGGCAGGTAGCGCCATTGTCTACATACTCGCGTACCTTGGCCTTGACCTCTTCAGGAGATCCGCTGGCGGTACACATCTGGACCACGTCGTCAGGAACGAGGTGCATGGCAGCTTCAATCTCTTCTTCAGTAGCCGGCCAGGTCAATACCTCATGGATCTCATCAAGCAGTTCCTGGCTGACTCCGCTGGCCTTCATCAGATGCGGCTGCTGGCCCAGATATTGGGTCATCATTTTGCGCGCGCCATTTAGCGACGCTTCCCGATCTTCGCCAACAGAACAGATCATGAGCTGTGGCCGGTCGATTTCGTCGATGGAGCGGCCCGCTTTCTTGGCTCCTTTCTCGAGGGCGTCCATGGCCCGCAGGTTATAATCAGGATGGACAAGATAATTCAGCACAGCTCCGTCAGCGATTTCGCCGGTCATCTCCATCATTTTCATGCCAGTGGCACCAATGTAGATGGGGACATTACGTGGCGTTTTACGGCCGTGAACAACATCCAACTGAATCCCGTCCACGTAATGGAACTCACCGTGATAGGTCACGTTTTCCATATTCAGCAGGCGGCGCAGGACTTCGACTGTTTCGCGCATGGCGGACAGTGGCTTACGACGATTGATGCCTACCTTGCTCGCCAAAGGATCCCACCAAGCGCCGATACCACAAATGATGCGGTCCTCAGCCAAGTCGTCCAGGGTGAGAAAAGTCGCCGCCAAGAGGCCAATATTGCGGGTCCAATTATTGGTGACGCCACTGCCAATCTTGATCTTGCTCGTCGTCGCACCAAAAGCCGCCATGGGCACGATAGCATCGCGGACCAGCCGGCTCTCAGCCTGCCAAACAGCCTCGAACCCTTTGGACTCGGCATATTGAACCAGTTCGATGCCATCCTGGATGGAATGGGCGTCCTGTAAATAAAGCGCTACACGATCTTGGGACATAGAGACCTCCAATTATAGTAAGTTAAACAATATTGATGTTAATGGGCGACCACGAGGGTACGCATTACGGTTTTCGCGGGCGGACACGGGGGTCAACCCTTACAACGGGTGGACACAGGGGTCAGCCCCTACCTGCTGATATGATAGCCAATCATTTTCATTATCGATATCAAAGCTCAGACCCGGGGATGATACGATCTGCACTATCATACCCCGCTTTTGCGCTTCTTGGATATGTTTGTGAAAACTGCCCGGTCCGAAGTGGAAGGTAAATTGCTGTACCGGGTGAACAAATAGGGCATTGGTGCCGCCACCAATTTCGTCGGAACAGATAACCATGACCGGGTTGGATGGCTGGCTCTCAAGAGAGCGAATCGATTCTACAGTCTGGGGCAAATCCAGATCACGGTCCATAATCTCCAACCCATTGCTGATCACCAGATCGACATCCGCGGTAGAAATATAGGGCAGGTCCACCGGTAAGATGAGCACCGCGGCGGCGCCATGGGCTGCGGCAACGGCCGTGCCCTGGGTTACGGCATGGTTCAATCCCAACGACTGCATTTCCTCTTCTACCAGCGCACCGCTTTGGCGGGCAATATCCCAAACGATCGGATCGCTGCTGATTACCAGGATCTCATCAATAGTGGGCACCTGGTTTAAGAGGTTAAGCTCCTGCCGCAGCAAACCGCGAATTAGCTGCGAGCGCTGTTCAGCCGTCAATAAATGAGACAGCCTACGCTTGCTCGTCAACAGTGATTTTACCGGAATTAAGGCCCAGATGTCCATGTAACTTAGGCGATCTCCAGGGCGAAGGACAAGACATTGGCTGCCAGGCGTGCCCGATCCTGTGAATCGGTCATGATCGTATCACAGACCAGGATATCGCAAGTGGGCTCGGCTGCCTGCCCGGCATCGTTCTGGTCAAGGACAAAACCGTCGAGCAGATCGCCATAATAGCTGGCCACGGAAGCGGCGCTTACTGGTAGGTTCAACTCGGCCATCATCTTGGCCGCTGGTCCCTTCAGCGCTTTGCCGCCAATGATGGGCGTGACGGCGACAACAGCGCGGGGCAAATCCATTACCATTTCACGGATGGGATAGACGTTCAAGATAGGATCGATGCTGACAAAGGGATTAGAAGGGGCGACAATAATAAAGTCGGCATATTCCAGAGCTTGCATGACCGCGGGCGTGGAGCGCACATCTTCCGGCAGGCGCACTTCACGCACGACGGGCTGCCACCGTTCTTCGACGAACCAGTTCTGAAAAGGCAGTAAACCTTGGTCCGTGTCGATCATCGTTGGCGCAGGCTGGTCGCTCATCGGCAGCAGGCGGGCTTGGATGCCAAATTGGGTGCAGAGATGACCGGTAACGGCCGTCAGGGTCTGCCCCTGCGCCAGCTTCTGCGAGCGAACCAAGTGGGTGGCCAGGTCCAGATCGCCTAGACTAAACCAATCTGGCCCGCCCAAGCGTCCCACCTCTTTGACCGTAATCCACGACTCCCCCAAACGCCCCCAACCCGTCTCTGGATTGGCTGCACCACCCAGGGTATAGGTGACGGTGTCAAGATCGGGGCAGATGGTCAGCCCCAGGTGTTGAAAGTCGTCACCAGTATTTACGATAACAGTTAACTGCTCAGGCGGTACGATCTGGGCCAGTCCATCAGCCAGCTTGGCCCCACCCACACCCCCGGCGAGGCAGACGACTTTTCGTTCAGATAGCTTTTTTTGAAGATCAGAAACCATAGTCCAGCTTCTTATTAAATGAGCAGGCCCCTATTATAGCAGAGTTGTGGGAGGAACAATTAACTAGGAACGGATAACTGAGAACTGAGAACTGAGAACCGGGGAAAAAGGGATAGAAACTGCCCATGCAGTGCATGACATCCTTTCTATTTTATGTGACAATTCGGGCATGATTTATCGAACACTTGATACGGATAAAGATCAAAAGGCTGTACACCGCATCTGGCATGAAATTGGCTGGATCAGTGAAACTGAGCATGAAAAGGGCTTGGACACGTTTTTGCAGGGCAATAAGGGCCTGGTAGCAGAAATAAACGGCGAAGCTGAGTGCATGGTACTTTCAACACCGGGCACATTTCGCTATTTGAATGAAGACCTGTCGCTGTCAGCAGTGACGACCGTCGCCACCAGCCGTGTGGCACGCAAACAAGGACATGCCCAGAAACTGACCGCTCGGCTTATTGCCGCCGATGCTGTGGATGGGGCTTTGGTCAGCGCCTTGGGCATCTTTGAACAAGGTTTTTATGATCAATTGGGTTACGGTTCCGGATCCTATATACATTGGATAAGCTTCGATCCCGCGCAGCTAAACGTAAAAACCCGGGCCAGGGTTCCGCGCAGATTGAGCAAAGATGATGCAGCAGACATTCATCAAGCTTTATTGGACAGGCAGCGTGGACATGGGGCATGTAATCTTCTATCCTCCAAAAATACCGAAGCGGAAGTGGTCTGGATAAGCGACGGTTTTGGGCTGGGGTATGCTGATGGACCTGATGGGGAGTTGACCCACTGTTTTTGGGCTGCTGGCTCCGGCGAGCATGGTCCCTATTCCATTATTGCAATGGCTTATCAGAATGGAGATCAGTTTTTAGAACTGCTAACGCTGATCAAAAATCTGGGTGATCAGGTGCGCATGATTACTATGCGTGAACCACAGGGAATTCAAATGCAGGATTTCCTCACCCAGCCCTTCCGCTATCGCCAGCTTACGCGAAAGTCACAATTTGAAAATATCAATAAAGCCACGGCCTATTGGCAGCTGCGCATTTGTGATTTAGTGGGCTGTCTGGCACTCACCCATCTCCAAGGGGATGCGGTGCATTTCAATCTCAACCTGACCGATCCAATCATCAACGCACTTGATGAAGATACGCCATGGCAAGGCATTGGCGGCGACTATATCGTGACGCTGGGATCAGAAAGTGCCGCAGTATTGGGCCATAATGTTCATTTGCCAACGCTGACCGCTTCCGTTGGCGCCTTCAGCCGTTTATGGATGGGGGCGCGTCCAGCCACTGGTTTGGTCGTCTCAGACAATCTGTCAGGTCCACCGGAATTGTTAGCTGCACTGGACCGCATCCTCTGCCTGCCGGAGCCGCAGCCCGGTTGGGATTTCTAGGCTCACTTACCAGTACGATAATCACATCTTTTAAATAAATAAGACGCCCAAATTTGGGGGTCAATCTTGGTAACTGTCGTGCATGACCAAGTGACCAAGTCAAACGATCCATGTGAGGACCATATCTAGGATTACAAGGCGTCGATGATAGCCTCCGCTTGCGCACGCAGGGATTCGTCCGCCAGGGCTCTATTAGAATGCTGCGCCCTCGTTTGCACTTGTAACTTGGCTATGGTATGGTTGTCATACAACCATACGACCATACCTATTTAGCAAATCGGTATGTCGAACTAAAGATGAGGAAGCAGCTATGTCAGATAAAGAACTTATCCACAATCTTCATAATGAAGTAGAAGGACGCAGAGATTCGATTATTCAATTTTTGCGCGATATTTGCGCTATCCCTAGCATGGACAGCCAACTTGGCGAAGTCGGAGAGCGAATTGCCCAAGAAATGCGCCAGCTAGGTTTTGACGAAGTTCGCTTCGATAAGATGGGTAACATCCTGGGGCGCGTCGGTCACGGCCCTACGGTGATTGTCTACGACAGCCATATCGACACCGTTGGTATCGGCGACCCCGACGCCTGGGAGTGGGATCCCTTTGAAGGCAAAGTGGAGGACGGTATTTTCTATGCCCGCGGCGCCAGCGATGAAAAAGGGTCGACCCCCGGTATGGTCTACGGCATTGCCATGGGCCGCGACCTGGGCTTAATTCCTAAAGATGAATTTACGGTTTACTACTTTGGCAATATGGAAGAGTGGTGCGACGGCATCGCCCCCAACAGTTTTGTTGAAGTCGATCCCAAAGTTAAGCCCGATTTTGTGGTCATCGGTGAACCAACCAACTTGGATGTTTATCGCGGGCACAAGGGGCGGTTGGAGCTGAAGATCACCGTCAAAGGCAAAAGCGCACACGCCGCCGCCAACCATCTGGGTGACAATGCCACTTACAAAATGCTGCCGATCATCGAAGGCATCAGCAAAATGGAGCCAGATCTAGGTACCCATGAATTCTTGGGCAGCGGTAAGATCACGGTGAGCGATATGAAGGTCAGTACACCTTCTATCAATGCTGTGCCGGATGAATGTTCCATTTTCATTGACCGACGCATGACCTTTGGCGAAACCAGGGAAGACGTCAGAGTGCAGCTCGAAAGCGTTATCCCCATCGATAGCAAATCACAGGTTTCCATTGAAGAGCTTTTTTATGATCAACCCAGCTACACCGGGTTTTCATTCCCGGTTGAGAAGTATTACCCAGCCTGGGCTATTGATGACGATCACCCGCTGGTCGCTATCGGACAGGATACACGCCGGGCGATTGACTTACCTGACACACCAAGCGGCAAATGGGGTTTCAGCACCAACGGCACCTACTGGGCTGGTAAAGCGGGCATTCCCTCTATCGGCTTCGGCCCCGGCAGCGAGTTAAATGCACATACGATTGAAGAGCATGTTCCTCTGGATGAGGTGGTAAAGGCCACGGAATTTTACGCCCTGCTGCCTCATATGCTGCGGCGAGAGTGGAGCGATGCAGCCGAGAATTACCCTAAACCACTCCGTTGGGTCGCAAACGGGCGTCCCCGCACCTTGGGGGTCAGCGCGGCGGTGGACAATCTTTTCCCCGAAGGCATATTCCGGCAGGTAATCGACTTCCATCGCCAGATTCCTGGCTATCAGATCAGTCCCCTAAAATCACTTCCAAATCTGGCTTCAATGATCGGCGTTGGCAATATTTGGGTCAAAGATGAGGCCAAGCGGATGGACCTAAACTCCTTCAAAGTCATGGGCGGTTTCTTCGCCATCTATTGCTTCATCCGCGAATACTTGGGCCTGGATGATGATCAAGAACTGACCTATGCCCAACTGATGTCTGACGACGTTCAAGTGCAGCTGAAAGACATTGTTTTTGCTGCGGCAACAGACGGAAATCATGGACGCGGCGTTGCTTGGGCTGCCAGTCAACTGGGCTGCAAGTCAGCAATTTATGTTCATCAAGATACCTCTCAGGCCCGAATCGACTCCATTAAAGACAAGGGAGCGGAAGTTCGCGTGATTAGCGGGACCTATGACGATGCTGTCAGGCAGATGACGATTGACGCTCAAAAGAACAATTGGCAAATCATTTCAGATACATCTTGGGAAGGATACAAGCAGATTCCAGCTTGGGTTATGCAAGGCTATACTACCCTAGTGGCCGAAGCTCAGGCGCAGCTGGCTGCTCAGGGACTTATCAAGCCCACTCACATCTTTGTTCAGGGAGGCGTGGGCGCCTTGGCGGCAGCAACCATTGGCTTCTACCGGCAGCGATTTGGCGACGACCAACCAATGGCCGTGGTCGTTGAGCCAGACACCGCCGCTTGTTTGCTTGAATCGGCGAAGATTGGAGACGGCAGACCCCATAATGTTGACGGAGATTTGAACACTATAATGGCCGGATTGGCCTGCGGCGACCCGAGTCCCCTTGCTTGGGATGTTTTATGGGATTGTGCCGATGCCTTCGTGGCCTGCCCTGATTACGTAGCAGCTAAAGGTATGAGAGTTTACTCTGTTCCCCTGAGCGGTGATCCCTTTATTATCTCTGGTGAGTCGGGGGCAGTTACGTTGGGGGCGCTCATGTTCATCACAGAGTATCCTGAATTTGCACCCCTAAAAGATCAGTTGAAACTGGGACCCAACTCGCAGGTACTCTTGATCAATTCAGAGGGCAACACCGATCCTGATTACTTCCGCCGCATCGTGTGGGAAGGGCTCGAGCCAGTGCCCGATAAATATCGCTGGTCGCCTTCTTTCCTGGGTGTGACGCACTTAAAAGAGAATTAATCCAACGTAGTCTGCATCGGCTTTCGTTGAACGCTCGCGCTCAGCGAAAGCCCTACTCCTTTATTCGCCAAGCTCTGTTACATTGGCGTCCAGCCAGAGCAATTTCGAGTCTTGTCACCTCATCTCCTACCCCTTACCCCAGAATATGATCGGCGAAGCGGTCCAATTCATTCAATCCTTTATCCGGCAAGGGAGTCAAGACGATGCTGTCAGC
Organism: uncultured Chloroflexia bacterium; assembly: GCA_963807975.1. GTDB lineage: Bacteria > Chloroflexota > Anaerolineae > Promineifilales > Promineifilaceae > JAACFF01. Next base: position 2,279,537 of record CAWEDV010000001.1, read on the forward strand.
CCCCGCGGCGACATAACAGTCGACAGCCTGTGTCCAATCTTCGGCCGTCCCGGCAATCGATAGCTGGTCGATCCAACCGTCGGGCAATGCCTCGGCGAACTGCTCCCCTTCTCCGCCGGCCCTGAGCTGCTCAACTTGAGGCATGATACCCAGTGGAGCAAGCTGCATATCGATCTTGCCGGCGAAAATGGCCGCCGCTATGCGCGGGCGCATCTCTTGCCGGGCAGCAGCGGTTGTTGCTGCAGCGCAGGTCTGAACAAATACGGTCACCCGGTGGTTGCGATCATGCCCTGCTGTCGACTGCCCTTTTTTGATCTGTTCTCGCGCCCAGGCCACATAGTTAGGAGCCCCGAATTCAGCCAATATCGTCCCATCCGCTACCTCTCCAGAAATGGCCAATGATTTCGGCCCGCGTACACCCAGGGAAATGGGCGGGGCCAGGTCAGGCGGATGAATGAGCTGAACATCATCCAGCTGAATCTGTTTACCGTCATAAGTGAGGCGCTTTCCGGCAAGCATCTCGCGCACCGTCACTGTCACCTCCTTCAAGGCCATAAGCTGTGACTTCGGAAAAGCGCCAATCTGGCGCATCCAGCGCGCCACGCCGTGACCCAACCCGGGTAGGAAACGTCCAGGATAGAGTTGGGCCAAATTGGCAATTTCCATGGCCAGAAAGACAGGGCTGCGAACCACCGCGGGCATGATGCCCACGCCGACGGAGATGCGCTCCGTGCAGGCCAAAGCAACCGCGGCTGAGGAGATTCCCCCAGCATAAAAGCAATCCTCCCAAACCCACAGCTCGTCAAAGCCCGCGGCTTCTGCACGACGCGCAAATGCGGGCAGTTCTTGCGGCGCATGTTCAGGACGAAATACGATTCCAAGATTGTGTGTTTTCTTATCGCTCATATTGTTCTGTCCCGCAGCCGAGGTTTCTTACCTCGTCTAGATTAGTTCTAAAAAGGCCTCGACCTTTTTTTCATCGCTTGCCCAGGAGGTAACCAAGCGCACAACGGAGCGTTCTTCATCATATTTCTGCCAGGTATAAAAGGTGAATTCGACGCTTAATTTTTCTATTAAGGTATCCGGCAATATGGCAAATATCTGGTTGCTCTCCGTTTCGGCCGCTAATTCATACCCTTTCTGAACCAATGCCCTAGAGAGCTTCTGGGCCATTTTGTTAGCATGACCAGCCAATTCAAAGTACAAATTCTCCCGAAACAGTTCCAGGAATTGAATGCCAAGCAACCTTCCCTTGGCCAACAACGCCCCACGCTGTTTGATATTGAAGGCAAAATCCTCAGCCAAGCGCAGATTATTAATGATGATCGCTTCGCCAATCAAGGCCCCGTTTTTTGTACCCCCTAATGAAAAGAGATCAGTCAACTGTGATAAATCACCGAGGGATAAATCATTCTTATAACTGCACAGGGCCGAGCCTAATCTGGCGCCATCCAGGAATAGATACAGTCCCTTTTCCTGGCAAATATGGTGCAGTGACTGCAGCTCTCGCTTTGTATATACAGTTCCGATTTCGGTCGCATTGGAAATATAAACAAGCTTGGGCTTGACCATATGTGGCACAAGCGAGTGATCATCGAGAGCCTGCAGAATATCCGCTGGCCTTAATTTTCCATCATCAGAGTCCATGGAGATGATCTTGTGCCCCGTTGCTTCTATAGCACCTGTTTCATGCACCAGAATATGGCCAGTGACAGCCGAAATGACAGCTTCATGCGATCGCAGCAGCGCAGAAGTAATAATGACATTGGACAGAGTACCGCCGGCAGCGAAATAAATCGCTGCTTCAGGTTTCCCTAATCGAGCACGGAGGAGACCTTTGGCTTCATCGGAGTAGACATCGTTGCCGTAGGCGTGCTGCTGGGTCAAGTTCGTGCTTGAAAGCGCAGCCAAAATATTGGGGTGGCAGCCTTCGCTGTAATCATCTAAAAAACTATATTTTCCCATGCCCGCAAATCCTCAAGTTTTTGAATGATGCATTCCCGCGATCATATCAGAAACACCCGCCAGCCGCTTACCCAAAACAAGAACAGCATCAGTGGGATATGAGGCTGCTGAAGGAGTTCTGAAGAAACTGTAAAGAGATTCTGTTAGGGAGTCTAAGCTTTAGGTTTGAGGATCCCAGACCAGCGGCTGGTACTCGGCATGGCGCTTGATATAAGCTCTAACGAATGGACATTGTGGGATCACTTTGAGGTTGTTGTCGCGGGCATAATCGAGAACATAGCGGGCCATTTTGCTGGCCACGCCCTGGCCAGAGATCTCGTCGGGCACAATGGTATGGGTATAGGTAATAACGCCATTGTCAACAATGTATTCGATGCGCGCCAGGTAGCCACCAGCCACCGCCTCAAAACGCAGCTGCGCCAGATTGTTGATCACTTCAAGTTCGTCAAGATTTATCTGCATGGTTTTTTTTCTCAAGTGTGACCTTCTGGGAAAATAGCGCGATTTTCCCGGAAACTTGTATTTACTAAATCTGCTAAGACAAGTTATCAGTTTCCGGGAGTATAATCCCAGGAAAAGGTTCGCAAATGATGGGGAATTATGGCTGAGGCTCCGGGGGGGCGCTCATCACTTCATCGTCTTCAAAACAATAGGCCCATTTTTCCCGTGGCTCGACGGATTGGATCAGCGGATGGCCGGTCTCGGTATAGTGGGCGCGGGCATGTTTATTAGGCGAGTTATCACAGCAGCCAACTTTACCGCAGGTGAGGCAGACGCGTAGATGGACCCATCGGCCGCCGCTCTTTAAACACTCCTCGCAGCCGGCAACACTCTCAGGCCGCGTGACTTTTACCAGATTAACATGTGTACAATTCGGCATTTCAATTCTCCAGGAATAACAATTTGGATTTATTCAGTTCGAAGCAAACAGCGAACAAAAATACAACAAACGTATTGTAACACAAATGCGAAAGGAGCAAAGCGAGAAAGCATACTCCCACATGTCATGAGTTTATAGTAGATCGTATTGTTCCCTTAATTCTTGCCTGAACGAGCGCAGGTACTATCTCTTCTCCACCGATTAGGGCAAAAGCTCTAACCTGCCCTTGTGCCGCCAGCACAACATCACACCCTACCGCGACAGCCTCCTGACCAATCCCGTCCCCAGCTATGACCGAGATAGAGTATTGCTTAATCACACCATATTAACGCAGGGATTCAGAAGCGAAAGCACCGGCTGCAGCCAGCTCACTGTCTCGCTCAGCCAGCAGGCCCTCTATTTGAGCCATTGTCTCTGCTGTAAGCTGCAGATCACCTGCCGGAGCGCTGACCTCAATTTGCCCTGGGCGACGGGCGCCGACGATGGCTGAGGCAACCTCGGGGCGGGCGAGCACCCAGGCAATAGCCATTTGGGAGAGTGGTTGATTGATGCTTTGGGCGATTGCTTGCAGCTTTTCTTTGAAGGCTACATTGATCTGCGCACGCGGCTCCTGAAAATCAGGGTCGCGCTGCCGCCAATCATTCGCCGTCATGGCATCCAAACGAGCACGACCAAAATTGTCGGTCAAAATACCAGAACGTAGGGGACTGTAGCCTACAACGCCAATCCCATTTTCGGCGCAGAACGGGATTAGTTCCGCTTCCGCCCCGCGCTTGAGCATACTGTATTCCGGCTGCAGAGAGGTAACAGGATGGATCGCCTGGATTCGTTTTAGCTGCTCTACTGAGGCATTACAGATCCCGGCATAACGAACTTTTCCTTCCTGCACCAGCATGGCGATTTCAGACCAGCCTTCCTCCAATTCTTCATCAGGATTGGGCCAATGGATTTGGTAAAGATCAATGGTTTCCACACCCAGGCGACGGAGGCTGTTTTCTGCTTCACGGCGAACGCTGTCTGCTTTTAAGCACGGCGTAACATCCTCGGCCGGATCGTCACCCCAGATGAGACCACATTTGGTAGCGACAATCATTTCGTCACGCCGCCCAGCAATAGCTTTGCCGATCAGTTCCTCCGAATGGCCAAGACCATAAGCAGCCGCGGAATCCATCCAATTTATCCCAAGATCAATCGCTCGTTGGATGGTAGCTATTGATTCGGCATCATTCTGCGGCCCCCAGCCCCAATACCAGTTCCCACCGCCAATTGCCCACGTTCCTAGACCTATGGCCGATAGATTGAGATCGGTGAAGCCCAGTTTTCTTTTCTGCATCAAAAATACTCCTTCAAGGATATTTGCCTCAGCTTCTCAATAAGATGTGTGAGGCTGGTTAATAAATTGGCAGGCTGATGTCGACTTCCCGGGCCCAGCGGTTTATGCCGCCGTCGAGGTTGTACAGTTTTTTGTAGCCGTGATTTTGTAGCTCGCTGACGACAGCCGCGCTGCGGGCACCGGTGCGGCATTGGACGATTATCTCGCGCGCGGTGTCCAGTTCGCTCATGCGGGCCACGATTTGACCCTGGGGGATCAAGATCGCGCCCAGCGATTCCAGGTTGGAGATGTCCCACTCATGCGCTTCGCGCACGTCGACGATCAGCAAGTCATCACCTTGATCGAGACGCGCCTTAAGTGCCAAAGGGGTAATTTGGGGCACGCCCTGCCCCTCCTCTTGATCAGCAATGTAGAGGCTGTTGTCATGCGCGGGCACACCGCAGAACTGTTCGTAGTCGATGAGCTCGGTCACCGTGGGATTGGGGCCGCAAACTGGGCATTCCGGATTCTTGCGCAGGCGCACTTCGTCAAAAGTCATGTCCAAGGCATCATAAAGCAGCAAACGGCCGATCAGGGATTCCCCCTGCCCAATAATAAGCTTGATCGCTTCCGTGGCTTGAATGGCGCCTACGGTTCCGGGCAAGATGCCCAGGACGCCCCCTTCGGCGCAGCTGGGAACAAGTCCGGGCGGCGGTGGTTCGGGGAAAAGGCAGCGATAACAAGGTCCTTCCTCGGCATAAAACACAGAGGCCTGTCCTTCAAAGCGAAAGATGCTGCCATAAATGTTGGGCTTGCCCAAGATGACACAGGCATCATTGGTTAGATAGCGCGTGGGGAAGTTGTCGGTTCCGTCGATGACAATATCGTAGGGAGCGATGATCTGCAAAGCATTGTCGGAGGTCAGGGGCACCTCATAAGTATCGACCTGCACATGGGGATTAATATCCTGAATCCGGTCGCGAGCGCTCTCCAGTTTAAGCCGGCCAACGTCGCTGGTGCCGTGAATGATCTGCCGCTGCAAGTTAGTATAGTCGACGACATCGTAATCGACCAAACCTAAACGGCCGACCCCGGCAGCAGCCAAATACATGGCCAGGGGGGAACCGAGACCGCCGGCGCCAATGAGCAGGATCGAGGCCGCCTTCAGCTTCTTCTGGCCAATCATACCTACCTCAGGCATGATCAGGTGGCGACTGTAGCGTTGCACTTCTTCGTGCGAAAGGTCGATCGCTGCGGGATCGATGAAATCGATTGATTTTATCATGTTAGCTGGTCCCTTTTGTTAGCCTATACCGCCGGCAATTGAAGGAATGATCATTAAAGTGTCGTCCTCAGAGACGGCCGTATCAGGCCCATCCAGCTGGCGGATATCTTCCTTATTAAGATAGACATTGACAAAACTACGTAGATTATCACCCTCAAAGAGGTGCTGGCGCAAGTCAGGATAATGGGTCGTCAGATCATCCAAAGCAGCGCCAACGGTGTCACCGTTGACCGCTATTTTCGTTTGCCCCGCCACATAAGGACGCAAAGGGGTTGGTATGTGAATTGTGCTCACTGTTTAATCTCCAATAAGGTTTCTTCTATATTTTCTTCAACAAAGCCGGACCGGTCAGTTCGCAGTTGCCAGGATCGGCTGGCTGCCGGCCTGCCGTCTCTGATCTCGGCTATCAAGTAGGAATAACCGGGCCATGCAGCCCAGGCCAGGTCACGAGGTGAGGCGGCAGGGGGGTGGTCTGGGTGGCTGTGAAAGACGCCAATGACGCCGCGATCATCATCCAGCGCTTCCATTTCTACATCGCGCCAATCATCTTCGGCGATGCGAAAGCGGGTTCGCTTTGTTTCCTCATCAGGCCAGACATTGGGCAGTGGGCGTACGGCCGTGACAACGTTAACCCCATTTTCGACAGTGCCCAGCAGCAGGCCGCACCCTTCATAGGGATATGAAGCCGCGCCGTGCTCCTGTATTTGGTCTATCAAGTTTTTTGTGATAACTAGCATCAGTCAACTGTAGTCCAGAAATCTTCACTGAGATACTTCATGCCCCCGTCGGGCAGCACCGTCACCATGACCCCTTCATCCAGCGTGCGCGCCAACTGCACGGCGCTGTGCACGGCCGCCCCCGCGGAAACGCCGACGAAAACGCCCTCGCTGCGGGCTAGGAAACGAGCCATGTCGCGCGCTTCATCAGTGCTGGCTATCAGGATCTCGTCGGCTAAGGATTCATCATAAATAGAAGGCCTGATTGCCGTCTGCATATGCTTCCAGCCCTCAATGCCATTGAGCGGGCTATCAGGCTGGCCGACAGCGGAGCGGATCGCCGGATTAAACTCTTTTAAACGGCGCGTCGTACCAGTGAAAGTACCCCCTGTCCCCGCGCCGGCCACGAAATGGGTGATCGCCCCGCCTGTCTGCCACCAAATTTCATTAGCCGTCGTGTGATAGTGTGCCAGCCAATTAGCTTCATTGTTATACTGGTTGGTGTAGAAAAGCGTGGGATCGCCGGCTGCCATCCGCTGAGCCTTGAGCAGGGCGCCGTCCATGCCCTCCAGCGGATCGGTCAGTATCAGCTCAGCGCCATAGGCACGTAGAATCGCTTTTCGCTCCGGGCTGACATTGTCGGGAGCGACCAGTTTGACGCCGTAGCCGCGGGCGGCGCCCAACATCGCAAAAGCGATGCCAGTGTTGCCCGAGGTTGAGTCAAAAATCGTCATCCCGGGACGCAGGAGTCCCTTCGCTTCGGCCGTACGTATAATATTCAAAGCGGCGCGGTCTTTCACCGAACCACCGGGATTGAACCACTCGGCCTTGGCCAAGAGGCTGACGCCAGGAGCCAGGCCATAGGCGACTGCCGTACGATCTAGATTTAATAAAGGTGTATTTCCAATTTGACCTTCCACGCTTTGGGACGCGAGACGAGGATTGGTCTGGATCGGTTTTTCTATTGTCTGCAACATGGCTTCTTCAGTTCCTAAAACAATTGGTTTTCAATCTTCATGGGCTGGTAATCGCCCATTAACAGCAAAAAACGGTCGCAATATCACTAGAATACAGCACCGGCGAGCAATTATTTATTGCATCGCGAGAGTGATTGCCACCGTTCCTTAAACCGATTATTTCAGGTATGAGACGGAGGCTAGCACCCTCGCTTCATACACCTGCAATGTTGCCAAATCATAGTTATCCCATCAGATTGATAAATGTTATGATAAAAGATGATTAATCTCTATCTACACGACAGTATAGCATGCGCATTTCCGCAATCCAAATTTTGTTATGATCCATAGATGGGCTAATTCTGCTGATTCTTACTGCTTTGCTGTTTTCCTGGCAACTTAGTTTTGATAATTGCCGCCAGTATTTGATAGAGCTCCCGGGAAAATGATGAAAATCTGAACTAGGTACCGATGCAAAATTCCTTCAGTGCTCTCAATGTGTCGTCAAAACGATCAGGGTTATATTTGAAGAGATTGGTACCCTGTTGCCTCCTTGCCGATAGATAGCCGGTGGCGGTGAGATGTGCTAAGTGTCGCGAGGCGGCGGACTGGCTCAGTTCCAGTTGAGCAACTATCTTCGGTGTACCCAGTTCCCCTTCTTTGCCCGGCAGTTCCAGGATGAGCAGGCGCGTGTCGTTGGCCAAGGCATTGAGGCGCATGAGCAGTTCAGAGCGATTCAGGGCCGTTACCCCTGAAAAGTCGCGTGAATCGAAGGCCGTAATTGAGGCTTAAAGAAGGGGCAGGCTCTCTTCCCACTTCTAAGCAAGGGTCTGCTCCCACATTTCGCGGAGGTGAGAGATGGTCATGTCCTTTCTGGCTGGCGGATCGTTCAACCAGCTGTGCATCGCTTCCCAAAAGAAGCGGTCGTAAGGTTTCCCCTTGCGCCGAAATACCCCTCAACCAGTGACAAATAGGCGGACCGATCAGCCAACAACTCGTTCGCAGTGTATACGTCACCACCGACTGTTTTGCTCATATCAGGTAGCTAGAACTACAGAGCGCGATCGCGCATGGTTATGCCATCCCGCGCCGCAAGATCATCTACCCATTGGGGGAAACTGGACCAGGGTGCATCGGCGAGATTTACATGCGCATCTTGAACAACCAGACTATTCTCTCGCAGCCGCTCCGGGGACAAAGAGTCCGCGGTTCGATACACCTACTCACTCAATCCAGAGAAATCTCCAGCCATATCGAGCAGCGAAAGACTTCCGATAGCACTATAGCCTGGTTCAAGCGAGAAGGTGACTTTAACTTTCTTTTGGGGCGCAATTATTTCTGTCATTGGCGACTCCTTTAATTCCAAATACTGCCGGTTTACCCGGTCAACCGGGTACAGTGAATAGATCACGCCCTATATCACCCTAGTTTGTCAAGCTTTTATTGCGGTGTACCGGGTAAACCGGGTATTGTTGACAATCATCAACAAGGTGTCGTGATTTCTTACCGGATTTAGCTACTGATTATTAAACGGCCGTGTTGGGGGTGAATTACTGCAGGCTCGCTTGAATGGCCGTGCCTGCAGAATAGACGATGAGCATTTGTCCTGGGCCGTAGGTCAGCCAGATGAGATCGTGGATCATGGGGAAGTCAAGATCATTAAACCAATTGCCACCGATCAATGTGTCACTGAATAAAAAGAGGGCGGCACCAATGACCAAAGGCCAGAACGAGAACTCCTGCACGGCTAATCCTGTGGCGACGCCGGCGGTGGTCGCCAACAAAAGCGCATAGGGCAGGACAATCCACTTCAGCGAGCTAACCTTTGCTCCGCGAAAGACAACGAAGGTCCAGCCCAAAAAACCCACCAACCACCAGACCAGAAGAGCGCCCAAACGCGCCCCAACAGCGGTCAAACCCAATGTGCTGCCCAAACCCCAGATGGCGGGAATGTAAAAAAGGTGCCCAACGGCGAAGGCGCCAATGCCGCCCAACTGGGATTTACGACCGGAGATAAACACTTTGGCTAAAGATAGATCGCCAATGAAGCCAAAGCTCATGCCCAGGCTGATCAGGAGTGCGTAAGTCGCGGTCGCGTAATCGCGGCTGATGAAGGCCCCGCTGAATCCGGCAGTGACCAAAACGGCGGAAGAGGCCAGACGCGTCCAGGCGGGCATGCGGCGTCCCTCTTTGTTCTTGCCCAAAACAAAGCCGCCAAATAATAGGAGAGCCCAGAGCAGTAATAGAAGCGAGAGCCAGGTTTGCTGTGCGGGGTTGTTGAGATAGGTAAACAAATGGTTCTCCTTCAAGCTGCCAGCTTTCCATATGCTGAGATACTTGGATTATCCAACGAACAGAGATGACTGTCACCCTTCAGGTGACGTTCACCCTTTTTCTGAGCTAGAATACACCTATGGCTGAACACACGCAGATCAGCGGGTCCGTGGAACGGATCACATACTACAACGCCGAAAACGGCTACTCCGTCATCCGCCTCAAACCAGACACGCGGGGCATGCTTCCTTTTAAATATGCCGGCGGGCGCGAGGCGCTGATTACCGTTGTGGGCAACCTGCCCGAAGTGAACCCTGGTGAATGGTTGAAGTTAACGGGCAAGTGGACCAGCCACACCAAGCACGGCCGTCAATTCCAGGCCGAGCAGTGTGAGCAGTCACTTCCGGCAACCACGGAAGGCATCAAGCGTTATCTCGGTTCGGGCCTCATTCGCGGCATCGGCCCGGTAATGGCGGAGCGGATTGTGGATACCTTTGGCGACCATACGCTGGATGTCATCGACCATGATCCTGCCCGCCTCCGTGAAGTCTTAGGCATTGGCAATAAGCGGGTGGGCAGCATCGCCAAGTCCTGGGATGAACAGCGGGCGATCAAGGATGTGATGATCTTCCTGCAGTCGCACGGCGTTTCTACCAACCTCGCCGTGAAAATCTATAAAAAGTATGGGAATGATTCGCTGCAGATTGTGCGCAAGACGCCTTACCGCATGGTCAACGACGTCTACGGCATCGGTTTCAAAACGGCAGATAAGATCGCCCGGGCCATGGGCCTGGCCCATGACGACCCCAACCGCATCGAGGCCGGCGTAGCCTACACGCTCAACCGCATGGCCGAAGACGGGCATGTCTATATGCCCCAGGAAGATTTGGAACCGGAAGCGGCCGAAATTCTGGAACTAGAAGCGGACAAGGTCATGGCCGTCATCGACCAGCTGGAAAGCAGCGATTTTATCAAGCGTGAAACCCTCACCTATGAAATAGAGGGCGGAGAAAGCACTGTTGCCGAGGAGCGGGCAGTCTACCTCATGCCCCTTTATTACTCGGAGATCGGCGTCACTAACCGCGTGCGCGATCTAGTCAACAATCGGGCCAGCCGTTTGCAGCGCTTGCGTCACATTAGCGCAAGGGATGTCGTGGCGCTGTCCGCCGGCAGCAGTCAGGAGCCGGTCCGCCTGGTGGAACAGCAGGTCGAGGCGATCCAAACGGCCGTTACCAATAAGGTCACGGTCCTCACCGGCGGACCGGGTACGGGGAAGACAACGACCTTACGCGCCCTGCTCGATTTATTGGATCAATATCTGATTTCTTATGTCCTCGCCTCGCCGACGGGACGTGCCGCCAAGCGTCTGGCGGAAACGACAGGTCGCGAAGCGAAGACGATCCACCGCCTGCTGGAATTCAATCCAGGTGAAGGATTCGGCCGTGACGATTCCAATCCGCTAAATGCGGATATGATCATCATCGACGAGGCCTCCATGCTCGATCTGGCCCTGGCCAACAATCTGTTCAAAGCGATTCGATCAGACAATCATGTACTGCTCGTGGGCGACATCGACCAGCTGCCTTCCGTGGGCGCAGGCGATGTATTAGGCGATCTGATTGGCTCAGGAAAAACGGCCGTCGTGCGCCTGCAGACGATATTCCGCCAGGCTGAGGGATCGTTGATCATCCACAACGCGCACCGCATCAACCAGGGCTTGATGCCGGAAACGCGCCCAGACAGCAATGACTTCTTCCTTTTTGTAAAGCAAGAGCCTGAGGAAGTAGCGGAACTACTGGTAGATATCGTCAAGCGACGCATACCGCAGAAATTTGGCTTCGATCCTCTGGCCGATGTTCAAGTATTGAGCCCCATGTATAACGGCGCTGCCGGTGTGCGGCAGCTGAACTTGAATTTACAGGAAGCCTTAAACCCTGGTGGCAAGAAACCGGAACGGAGATTAGCCGGTCGTACCTTTCGCGTGGGTGATAAGGTAATGCAGACCGTCAATAATTACGACAAGAATGTCTTTAATGGCGATATCGGCCGTATCACCGCCCTCGATCCTGTCCAGCAAACCCTAACCATCAGTATCGACGGCGCGCCGGTTATCTATGATTTCCTGGAAGTGGATGAGTTGGTTCACGCCTTTGCCATCAGCGTACACAAAAGCCAGGGGGCTGAATATCCCTGTGTTGTTCTGCCTGTTGTTACCCAACATTATATGATGCTGCAGCGTAACCTGCTCTACACGGCCGTGACCCGCGCCAAGCGGCTGGTCATACTCGTTGGTACGCGCCGCGCCATCGCTATCGCGGTCAAGAACGACAAGGTCACCCGCCGCCATACAGCACTGGATTGGCGTCTGCAGCGGAGCAGCAAGTAATGAGTGGCAAGTGGCGAGTCATCGCAGTGACTATACATCGTCCGGAAACTATTCAGCCAACGGCATCTTGTTGTATGCCACAGACAGGTATTCTCTCGACCAAGTTAGACATAATGTTTGTGAATTTATTTTAGTTATGGTAAACTAATTAGTGACAGAGGGGATGTCACTGAATGAAGTAGAAAGAAAAATTCACAAGGTAGGTGACATATGGAATTAGTACGCAAGTACTGGCTTGTGGCAGCGGCGTTTATCGTGGGCCTGATCATTGGCCTCATATTCGCTTGGTTAATTTGGCCCGTGGAGTGGACGGACGCAACACCGGCCCAGCTAAGTGAGCCATATCAAGAAGCATGGGTAAGTATGACCGCGGAGCTGTATTCATTAAACGGCAACGCGGAAATGGTAAATCAATCCTTAAGTGGTTGGGGCGGTGAAGCCGTCGCCTGTGAAGTCGCTGCGGTTACGGCCGACCCGGCCGCGCGTGCGCGTCTGGAAGCGGTGGCTGCCGTGGTTAATCCTGCCGGATGTGCTGCCATATTGGCAGATACTACCGCCGAAGAAGGGGGCGGAGGCAGCAGCACGCTGCTCGTCGTGCTGGGCTTGTTATTTGCCCTGGCTCTGCTCGTGATATTGATCTTCTGGGTCCTTAACCGGCGCAATGCGGCTGCCGGCCAGCCACAGCGCCAGGATCCTTCTTACGAGGAAGTGCCTGGACAAACCCAGACCGCTGTGGCTGAACCGGAAGATGATGTAACAGCTGTGGCCATTGCTCGCTTCCATACCACTTACTCGCGCGGTCATGATGCCTTCGACGAATCTTTTAGCATCGAGAACAGCAACGCCGAATTCCTGGGCGAGTGCGGCGTGGGCATCGCCGAATCATTAGGCACAGATCTACCCAAGAATGTGACCGCTCTGGAGATCTGGTTGTTCGATAAAAGCGACATCCGTACGATCACCAAGGTGGTCATGAGCGATCATGCATACTTCGACGACGCGCTGAAGGCCAAGCTGGCCCCTAAAGGTGAACCAGTGCTGGCCCGTGAAACTGAGACCATCGTCCTGGAAACCGCCTCGCTGATTATCAATGCCGAGATAACGGAGATGGACTATGGCACAGACAGCGCACTGCCAGCCAAGGCCAGCTTCGATCGCATCACGATAAGCTTATCTGTCTGGTCGAAGGAAGGATCCCTATCACAATCCATGGAACCCAACTTAGACGACATGATGGAAATCTAATTCAATACTGGAAACCAAAGCCCCGGCTGGGAATTGCCGGGGCTTTTTTGATCCACATCAATTGACTAGTCACTCCCGCGCCAATGGGAATCTATCTACTCATTTCCCTGAAGCTCTAGAACTCAATCAAGTGCCGTATCTTGCTCCGTAGGACATCAAAGCCTATACCAGCCTGTATGGGTCAAACAGCTTCTGCCATTCATCAAGAGCGTAACGATCGGTCATACCGGCAATATAGTCGGTGATAGCGCACTCCAGCTCCATATCCGCCAAACGTTCCTGCACGGGCGTTGGCAGCATCTGCGGTTCCTTGAGATAGGCGTTGAACATCTCGCTGATAAATCGTTCCGCCTTTTCCTGCATACGTACCAGGCGATAGTGGCGATACATGCGCTCATACAAGAACTTCTTCAGTGCCCTGATTTTGGGGCTTAATTCGGATGAGTAGCCTACCACATTACTGCTGTGCAGCTGCACCTTATCCGGTGTATCCATGCCTGCCGCCAGCAGTATGCCATTGGTGCTGGCTAAAACATCGCTAACCGACCAGCCAATCAGTTCACGAATCACCTCATGGCGCACCACTGCTGTGAACTCTTTTTCATCGTGCCAGCCCACGCGATCCTGCAATTCACGCCAGATCGCTAGTTCGTTCAGGTCATGCAGCGGGAACAAAGAAGCGCGCAGCCCATCATCCAAATCATGCGCATTGTAAGCCATCTCATCGGCCAGATTAGCGATTTGGGCCTCAAGAGAACCGCGCTTATGGGGTTCATAACCGCTGGCATCACTGCTGTCATAATCCGTTTCGTGCTTGATCATTCCCTCACGGGTCTCGTAGGTCAGGTTAAGGCCAGGGAAATCCGGGTAGCGCTTCTCCAATTCGGTGACAATGCGATAACTCTGCGTATTATGGTTGAAGCCGCCATGATTTCCCATCAGCTCATTCAGAATATGTTCGCCCGCATGTCCAAAAGGAGGATGCCCCAAATCATGAGCGAGGCAGATCGCCTCAGCCAGGAGGACATTACCCCCCAGGCCGCGGGCCAAGGAGCTTCCCAACTGGGCAACCTCCAAGGTATGGGTTAAACGGGTGCGATAGTGGTCACCTTCATAAAATACAAACACCTGTGTCTTGTATTCCAGACGGCGAAAAGCGGTGGTATGGATGATGCGATCACGATCGCGCTCAAACGCAGTGCGTGTTTCAGAGGCGCTCTCAGGGTAAACACGACCCCGTGAAGCGGCGCTTTTCAAACCATAAGGAGCAACGGTCAGTGATTCTAGTTTTTCACGTTCTTCTCTACTGTAAATCATGTCCACCTACATCCACTCTACTTGCCATAATCTATAGGCAAGTGTAACATAATCTAGACTCGTCAGCTATGGTAGCCGGGAACAGAATTATGTTCGGAAGAACAGATATCAACATCATCATTCTAATCATTCTCATGGCTATTTTGTGTGCGATAGCGGGAGCGCTGGCCTATTACTTCCTGGAGGGCAGGCCCGATGCCCAGCAGGGCGCCTACGAAACGGTGGTAGAAGATCAAATCATCCTGGTTGACGCAGATGCCAACAAACTGGTAAAGATCATTTCAACGCCCGATCCGGCGATTATGGCTGCGACCATGACACGAGTGGCGGAAGGAACCGGCGGAAGCAGTGCGACGGCAACTGTTCAGAACGTTATCGCGGTCACCCCCATTACACCAATACCCACCTATACACCGGTGACTGTGGTGGCTACACAGCCAGTTGCCACCGTACCCGCGGTTTCTCAGCCAATTGCAACACAACCCGTACCCGTACAACCGCTTCCAGCAACCCTCCCAGCACAGGGAAATGAAGTCATTCTTCAAACCTATACCGTCGTTCCCGGTGATACTTTATATAGACTGACCGTGAAATTCAATACAACCATCGCTCTCATGGCCCAATACGGCATCGATGCCACGGATATAATTTCCGGCAATGTACTCCAGGTGCCCGTAGCCAATCCCGCTCATTGTCCTGGCAGCTATCCCTATGTGGTCAATGAAGGAAATACGCTCTACAGTATCGCCAGAAAATGCGGCACAACGGTGAACGTATTAATGCAGCTCAACGGATTCAACTCTGGATCTGCACTAAGAATCAACGACGTCATCTGCGTCCCCAACCCACCGTGATCACCCAATCCATGCGCATCCAGCACTCAGAGTTCAGCCAGCGCACCCAGCAGCTTCTCCTTGAAATCCAGGGACTGGAGCTGCGCGGCGTGGTTTTGTTTGACAGCATAAATATTCTCGATCTCACCGGCTTCGCTTTCATCCCCACGGAGCGCCTAATTGCCTTTTTCATGAGCGCTGCCGGGGAAAGGGCCATGGTCGTACCGCGCCTGGAATTGGAGCATGCGCGCAGCGAACCGTGCACGCCTTTTAAGAAAAAGAGAATCTGATGCCTTATTGGAAAAATAACGGTGGACACTGCATCGGCCTGCGCTGCCATGAAGGCCCCTTCTTAGAAACCGGGGACGAGACGATCATTCGCGAAGGCATGGTCTTCACCGTTGAACCTGACTTATATGATGACAATATCGGAGGGTTTCGCCATTCTGATACCGTGGCCGTCACTGGGATAGGTATTGAGATCATGACCTATTGTTCGCACGACTGGCCAAGTTTAGTCATACCAGTTTAAACCCGTACTGGAGCGACCCGCTTGAGGCACGCCTTAAAGTTCTGAGGTCCCCCACATGCTTGTCCTGAACAAAGTGGATGGGACCCCGACAGCACAATCAATGCCGAACCGGACTGCATAACTATCAAACTACAAAACCAACCAACTACTTCAACGGATTTATGCTTTAGATCGAGGAGGACACTTTGCATTACCTTTTCATAGCGGCTGGCGGCGCTGCTGGCGCCGTGCTGCGCTTCATCGTCTCCGGATGGGCCTTTCGTTTGCTTGGCGAAGGCTTTCCATGGGGCACCTTTGTAGTCAACATCACCGGTTCCTTCTTAATCGGATTCCTGTGGCAGCTCTTTGAATATGTGCCCATCTCGCCCCAAATGCGCAGCCTGATCTTTATTGGCGGCCTGGGCGCCTTCACAACCTTCTCAACCTTTGCCTTTGAAAGCTTAAACTTATTCCGCACCGGGGAGTTCCGCTTGGGCCTCATTAACATCCTGGCCCTTGATGTCTTCGGCATTTTACTGGGTTTTTTGGGTGTCATTTTGGGGCGCATGGCCGCCGAAATGCTGCGTTAGGAGAAAGATCATGAAGCTACCTGAAGATGGCATCCTGCTGCGTATTCACATCGGCGAGTCTGACCGGCACGGACGGCAGCCCCTTTATGAAGCCATTGTGCATAAAGCCAAGGAGTTAGATTTGGCCGGGGCGACGGTACTGCGCGGTATCATGGGCTTCGGCGCCAGCAGCCGCGTGCATACGGCCAAGTATTTGCGGCTCTCCTCCGACCTGCCCTTGGTCATCGAAATCGTGGACAGTGAAGCGTATATCAACCGCCTGCTGCCCTTTCTGGAAGAGGTCATTGGCGAAGGGTTGATCACCATGGAAAAAGTGCGCGTCATTCGCTACCGCGCCCGACTATAATCGTTATGATCTTGTCCACAGTGGGCGTATAATTGAACCACATCTATTAACAATCTGACTTTTGGGGAATTAAGGGAACTTCGAGGTCAATTAACCGTTCACCATTCACCATTCACCAATTGGTTGTTTCTCCCCCTGGAACATTTAAGAAACAGGTCCTGTGAAAATACAATTTGTCATGAGACTAAATACAATAGATTAGGAGTCCAAACAAAATGAACAAAAAAACAATTCAAGACATAAACGTACAAGGTAAAAAGGTTCTTGTACGCGTTGATTTCAATGTTCCCTTAAGCAGCAAGGATCCTAACGACAACATAACGGTAACGGACGACACTCGCATTCGCGCCGCCTTGCCCACGCTCAATTATCTACTCGACCATGGCGCCGCGCTGATCCTCTGCTCCCACTTGGGTCGTCCCACATCGCCCGCCGATACCCAGTTCGCTATGGGGCCGGTGGCTGCCGCGCTGAGCAATGCTCTGGGCCGTCCGGTGATTAAGGTTGACGAAGTCGTCGGCGAAAGTGCTGCCGGTGCGGCAGCCAGTATACAGCCAGGCGACGTACTACTGCTGGAAAATACACGCTTCGAGGTCGGTGAGAAGAAAAATGATCCGCAGTTGGCGGAGCAACTGGCGGCAATGGCCGATGTCTATGTCAATGACGCTTTTGGCTCTGCACATCGCGCCCACGCCAGTACAGAAGGGGTGGCACAGGCAATGCGCGCCAAAGGCGGAACGGCCGTTGCCGGCTTCTTGATGGGCAAAGAGTTGGAGGCTCTGGGCACGGCCGTCACCAATCCCACCCATCCCTATGTAGCCATCATGGGTGGGGCCAAGATATCCGACAAGATCAAGCTCATCGACAATCTGCTCAGCAAAGCGGACAAGATCCTCATCGGCGGGGGCATGGCCAACACCTTCCTGGCCGCCCAAGGGCTGGCCATGGGTACTTCTCTCGTAGAACAGGATGCGATTCCGGAGGCTAAGCGTCTCCTGGACGCCGCGGCCGACCGCCTGATCCTGCCCTCCGATGTCGTGGTCGCCGGCGATTTTGCTGCCGATGCAGACAGCGAAGTGGTACCCGTCAACGGTATTGGCGAAAGTCAGATGGCTCTTGACATTGGTCCCGCGACCCTGGCCAACTTCCAGGCCCAGCTGCATGGCGCGAAGTTGGTGATTTGGAATGGCCCCATGGGCGTGTTTGAATTCGAGCGTTTTGCAGTGGGCACCAATGCCTTGGCCCAGATTCTGGCCGCAATGGTCGACGATGGCGCGCAGGTGATGATCGGCGGCGGTGATTCGGCCGCCGCAGTGCGCAAGGCGAACTTAACCAGTAAGATGACGCATGTCAGCACGGGGGGGGGCGCTAGCTTGGAACTATTGGAAGGGAAAGAGCTGCCGGGTATTGCAGCCTTAGACGATAAATAAGCGTAATCGGGGTGCAACGCCTGGTGCGCCCCGCCTTACTCGCTCTCGCTGCCCGGCTGATTGAGATCGGCCGGGCTTTTTTCTTGTGGCTCGCCAGAGCCGGTGCGGTTCGCCAGATCGGAGACCTGCGCGCTGAGCCATTTCAAGCCGCTGGCCAAGCCCACCCGCGCTTCTTCTTGCCAATCAGTGTTGCGTACACGCTCTTGCACGGAAGCAGCCGTTTGCTTGGCCTGCTCCTCGGCAGCGTCGGCCATTCGCGTGCCCACGTACCTAATGCCGCGGTCAGACACTTCTTGCAGCTTCTTGGCCGCCATGCGTCCGGTATCACTATTCCAGGCCTTCTTGGCCGCCACACCGGCAGCAGCCGCCGCCTTACGCCCCGCATCGCTAGCTGCCTTCCTGGGCACCGACTGCCCCTGATCAGCCTTCAAAGGCGTTTCTTCCTCTTCAATAATAATCTTGATCGGTTCTTGATCGCTCATAGTCTATCCTTCACAGCACCGCTATTGTAGGGGCGTACCCTTGTGGTCGCCCAGCGCGTACCCTTCTGGTCGCCCAGCGCGTACCCTTGTGGTCGCCCAGCGCGTACCCTTGTGGTCGCCCAGACGCGGCCCCGATATCTACCTGCTTTACGCACAAATCAGATTTCTGTTGCAGAGATTTCAGGCTTCTCCAGTATAAACATATTCCATTAGATTTGCCTCAGTGCTTAGAAACCGGGTATCTGCCGCCGTTAGATTTGCCTTAAGAGTGAAAAATTACAATAATAGATGCAGCTCATCAAGAGAGGTGGAGGGAACGGCCCGTCGAAACCTCAGCAACCGTCAGGCATGGTCGGTCTTTAAGAATCTTCCAGCCAAAAAAGGTGCTAACTCCGGCAGGTTTTGAATGACCTGAAAGATGAGAGGAACCAATTGCAAAACTGTGATGGCCTCTCAATAATGAGAGGCTTTTTTAATTAGATTTTTTATCCCCTTAATGTTCCCGGTAACTCCTAGTTTCTGGGAAAATGGGTGCAAAGCGTTTCCGGGAAAATAGAACTATGAATAAAACTGAGGAACTAAAAAAACTGCTCGACGAACGCATCCTGGTCTTGGATGGCGCCATGGGATCCTTGATCCAGACCTACGAACTGGACGAAGCGGGCTTTCGTGGTGAACAGTTCGCCGATTTGACCCACGATGTTCAGGGTAACAATGATCTACTAAATCTAACCCAGCCCGAGATCGTCAAGGCCATCTATCTCGCCTACCTCGAAGCGGGTGCGGATATCATTACCACCAACACTTTCAATGCCAATGGCATTTCCCAGGCCGATTATCACCTGGCGGAATATGGGTTTGATATGAACCTCGCCGCGGCCCGGCTAGCCCGCGAAGCGGCTGATGAAATCACCGCCCGCGATCCGGGCAAGCCCCGTTTCGTGGCCGGTTCCTTAGGCCCTCTCAATCGCACCCTTTCACTCTCACCTGACGTCAACGATCCGGGATACCGAAATGTCACCTGGGACGAAGTCGTCGGCGCTTACTCCACAGCAGCCCGCGGCCTAATTGAAGGGGGCGCGGACATTATTCTTATCGAAACAATTTTCGACACGTTGAACGCCAAAGGGGCCATCTTCGCCGTCAAATCGCTGTTTGAAGAAATGGACTTGGAGCTGCCGCTCATGATCTCCGGCACGATCACCGACGCTAGCGGGCGCACCCTTTCCGGTCAGACGATGGAGGCTTTCTACTATTCCATCCGTCATGCGGAACCGCTTATCGTTGGCCTCAACTGTTCGCTGGGACCGGAAGCACTTCGACCCTATATCACGGGCATCTCAAAACTTTCCGACACCTATGTCAGCATCTACCCCAACGCCGGGCTGCCCAACGAATTTGGCGAATTTGACGAAACACCTGAGCTCATGACGCCTGTGCTGCGCTCCTTTGCCGAAGAAGGGCTGATCAACTTGGTCGGAGGCTGCTGCGGGACGACCCCGGCCCATATCAGCATGTTTGCTGAGGCGGTAGCCGCGCTGCCACCGCGCCAGATTCCAACGCAGAAACGCCTCGCGCGCCTCAGTGGGCTGGAACCACTTGTCTTCACGCCGGAACTTAACTTCGTCAACATTGGTGAAAGAACCAACGTCACCGGATCGGCTCGTTTCGCGCGCCTGATCCGCGAGGAGAAATATGAAGAAGCGCTCAGCGTGGCCCGCCAGCAGGTAGAAAACGGCGCCCAAATGATCGACATCAATATGGATGAGGGCATGCTCGACGCCGAAGCGATCATGACTCGTTTCCTGAACTTGGTAGCCACCGAACCGGATATCGCCCGTGTGCCCATCGTCCTCGACTCCTCCAAGTGGTCAGTCATTGAAGCAGGTCTCAAATGCGTGCAGGGCAAATCGGTAGTCAACTCCATTAGCATGAAAGAGGGTGAAGCCCAGTTCCTACGCCAGGCGAAGCTGGCGCGCTGGTATGGCGCGGCGGTGATTGTTATGGCCTTTGACGAAGAGGGACAGGCAGACACAACAGAGCGCAAAATCAAAATCTCACAGCGCGCTTACGAACTGCTCACGGAACAAGTGGGGTTTCCCCCCGAGGATATCATCCTCGATCCCAATATCTTCGCCATCGCCACGGGCATTGAAGAGCATAATGAATACGGCCGTGCCTTCATCGAGAGCACGCGCTGGATCAAGCAGAACCTGCCCCACACCATGGTCAGTGGTGGCGTGAGCAATATCTCCTTCTCCTTCCGCGGCAACAACACCGTCCGAGAGGCGATCCATGCTGCTTTCCTCTACCACGCCGTGCAGGCCGGCATGGATATGGGCATCGTCAACGCCGGACAGTTGGAAATCTATGAAGAGGTCGATTTGGAGCTGATGGAACTGGTTGAAGATGTGCTCTTTAACCGCCGTGAGGATGCCACAGATCGCCTGGTAACTTTTGCCGAGACGGTAAAAGGCAGCAAAAAAGACCAGAAAGTGAGTCTGCTCTGGCGCGAAGAGCCGGTTCAAAGCCGCATCTCCTACGCCCTGGTCAAAGGGATTGGCGACTTCATCGTCGCAGATGTGGAAGAAGCGCGCCAGCAATATGATCAGTCGCTCGACATAATCGAGGGGCCGCTGATGGATGGCATGAACACCGTTGGCGATCTCTTCGGTTCGGGAAAGATGTTCCTGCCCCAGGTCGTGAAAAGCGCCCGGGTCATGAAGCAGGCGGTCGCCTACCTGGTGCCCTTCATGGAGGAAGAACAGGCTGCAGCCGGAGAAATACGCTCCAACGGCAAGATCCTAATGGCCACGGTCAAGGGGGATGTGCATGATATCGGCAAGAATATCGTCGGCGTCGTTCTCGGCTGCAACAACTATGATGTCATCGATCTGGGCGTTATGGTTTCTGCAGAAAGGATCTTGCAGACTGCTCGCGAAGAAGAGGTGGATATCATCGGTCTCAGCGGACTGATTACCCCATCCCTGGAAGAGATGCGCCATGTGGCGGCGGAGATGGAACGCCAGGGCTTTGATCTACCGCTGCTCATCGGCGGGGCGACGACATCAAAAATCCACACCGCGGTCAAGATCGAACCCAATTACAAACGCGGGCCGGCGATTCACGTAGTCGACGCCTCGCGCGCCGTGGGCGTGGCCTCGCAGCTGCTCAATCCTGAGCATTATCATGATATCACGGGCACCGTACGCGCTGAATATGCCCATTTACGCCAGAAACATGCAGGCCGAACGGCACGCAAACGGCTGCAGCCTTTGGCCGCGGCGCGCGCCAACAGCTTCAAATCAGATTGGCAGAGTTATACCCCGCCGCAGCCATCTTTTATCGGTGTCAAGTTGTATGACGATGTCGATCTGGCTGTGGTTCGGCCGTTCATCGATTGGACTCCCTTCTTCTCCACCTGGGAGCTGGTCGGAAAATACCCGCGGATCTTGGAGGACGCTCTCGTCGGCGAAGCGGCGCGCCAGTTATTTGAAGATGCGCAAAAGATGCTCGACCGCATCGTCGATGAGAATCTGCTCACGGCGCGGGCCGTTGTCGGTCTCTTCCCCGCCGCCAGCACAGGGGATGATATCCTGCTCCACAATGGGGAAGAACTGCCCAACGCCATCCACTGTCTGCGCCAACAAATGGAAAAACCACCGGGACGGCCCAATTACTGCCTGGCTGACTTCATCGCTCCCCTGGACAGCGGCAAACAGGACTTCATCGGCCTCTTCGCCGTCACCGCGGGCATTGGCTTGGAAGAAGTCGTGGCCCATTTTGAAGCACAGCATGACGATTACTGCGCCATTCTCAGCAAAGCTCTGGCCGACCGCCTCGCTGAAGCGCTGGCGGAATATATGCATAAACTTGTGCGCGAAGAGCTGTGGGCCTACGCCCAGCCGCAGCCAGTGGACAATGAGTCCTTAATCCACGAAGCGTACCAGGGAATTCGCCCCGCTCCCGGTTATCCCGCCTGCCCCGACCATACAGAAAAAGGGGAACTCTTCCGCATTCTGCAGGCCACGGATGCCACAGGCATCAAACTGACGGATAGTTTCGCCATGATGCCCGCCGCCTCAGTCAGCGGCTACTATTTCTCCCATCCACAAGCATCCTACTTCGGACTCGGCCGTATCAACCGCGATCAAGTCGAAGATTACGCGCGCCGCAAAGGCATGGATGTCGCCACCATCGAGCGCTGGCTGGCCCCCAATCTGGCTTATTAGTCTAGATATTGTCAAACCTCGTAGATCTTCGGAGACCTACGAGGTTTTTTTGTTACAATAGGGTCCATGCTAATCGGCGTCTTATCAGATACCCACAACAACATCGGCAACCTGCTCAAAGCACTGCGGATCTTTCGCGAACGGCACATCACAACCTTGGTTCATTGTGGCGATATGTGCAATGTAACTACCGCCCAGCAAATGGTCGATTTCAACGTCATCTACGTCAACGGCAATATGGACAACTCAGCTGCCGCTGTCAACGATGCCCTGTGGTTCTCAAACCCCAACAGCGAAACGCCGGGTGCTTTCTTCAGCGGCACGGTAGAAGGGGTGAAGATCGGCGTCACCCACGGCCATATGCCCAGCAAGCTGGATAAATTGATTCGCTACGATGGTCATGCCTTCGTCTTCACCGGTCATACGCACCGCCAGCGGGACGAGATGGTGGGCAAAACGCGCGTCATCAATCCCGGCGCTTTGGGCGGCGCGCGCTACGGACCACGTACCGTCTGCATCGTCGACCTGACCAGCCAGGAAGTCGAATTTATTGAGGTTTCGGACTTCTGAGATATCTATGCGCTTTCTAGTTACCGGTGGGGCCGGCTTTATCGGCTCAGCCTTAGCCAACCACCTTCTCCAAAAGGGGCACGACGTCGCCGTGTTAGACGACCTCAGCAATGGGGATCGGGATTTACTCGATCCCTCCATCAGCTTCACCCAGGGTGATATTGGTAATATTCCGCTGCTCTGGTCCTTGCTCTACGATATCGACTGTGTCTACCACCTTGCCGCACGCGTCTCCGTCGCCCAGTCCGTGCTCCATCCACGCGATTACAACCGCACCAATGTCGGCGGCACAGTCAGCCTCATGGAAGCGATGCGCGACACCGGCGTACAGCGCGTTATTTTCACGTCGTCAGGAGCCATTTACGGCAACCAGCCCCACAAACCGGTGCACGAAGAAGCGCGCCCCCACCCGGACTCCCCCTACGCGGTCAGCAAGTGGGCCGCCGAGCAGTATATTCACACCATCGGCGAACTATGGGGCATAGAAACGGTCGCCCTGCGCATCTTCAATGCCTACGGGCCGAATCAAAGCCTGCCTCTCTCCCACGCCCCGGTCATGCCCCGCTTCCTGCAACAGGTCTTGACCGGAGGATCCATCGTTCTGTTTGGCAACGGGCAGCAGACACGTGATTTTGTCTACGTCGACGATGTGGTCGAGGCCCTAATCAGTGCGGCCACGGCCGTCGGCATTAACCGCAGCGTGATCAATATCGGCAGCGGTGCTGAAGTGAGCATCAACGATCTCGCCGATCAGATTGAGCAGGTTACAGGGCGATCGGTCAACCGCATTTACAATCCGGACGGCGTCAGCGGTGTACCGCGGATCGTCTCCGACATCAGCCGCGCCAAGACCCTCTTGGACTTTACCCCTCGCATAAGCCTGGAAAGGGGCATCCAGCTCATGTTGGAGCAAGACCTGCGCTTCCAACATTATACCGCCGAATCGGCCGATTAGATCGGCCGTACCCTCCACGCACAACTCCATTTTCTTGACAATTCACCCCACATCACTATAAAATCCAGCGGCTTGTAATAACAGGATTACAGGATAACAACCACTGGACTGCCTTAGAGAGTTGAGGAGAGGACGGTGCCCGCTATGCTTAACACAAATATCGATCGCACGAACTATGTCCCCTTTTACATCCAGGTCATGGATGCCTTGAAAGAGGCCATAGAAGAGGGATCCTACGCTCCGGGCGATCAGCTTCCAGGCGAACCGGAGCTGTGTCGCTTATTCGACGTGAGCCGCACCGTCATTCGCCAGGCTTTTAAGGAACTGGAATTTGAGGGTTTAATCGTGCGCGAGAAGGGGAAAGGGACCTTCATCGCCGAGCCTAAGATCGAGGAAAGCCTTTTTCAAGAACTCACAGGATTCTACCAAGACATGACGGCCAAAGGTCATCGGTTGGTCTCCGAGGTCTTGAAGCAAGAGGTCATCCCCGCAGGAAAAAAGATCGCCTCTTTTTTGCAGATTGAGGCCAATACCCCGGTGATTCAGATTGATCGTTTGCGTTTCGTTGACGATGAACCCATCGTATTGGTTACGACCTACCTCCCTTACTCCCTCTGCCCAGCCCTGACCGATGTCGATCTGCGCAGCCAGTCCCTTTATTCATTTTTGGAAAAAGAATATGGAATTGTGCTCGAACGTGGGCACCGCACCTTGGAAGCAGTCCCGGCCAAAGAATATGAAGCGGAGCTGCTGCAAGTTTCCAAAGGCGCTCCCCTGATCCTTCTCCACAGCGTCAGCTTCCTGGCCGACGGCACGCCGATCGAGTATTACCATGCCTTACACAGAGGAGATAGATCGCGCTTTGAGGTTGAGTTAATTCGCTATCGCGATCAAGCCCAATCGGAAGCGATGCTTCTACAAACACAAAGCAGCTAAACCAGGTAAATTCGAATCAGCATCTGATTCGCAGTAAGAAATATTGGAAGATTTCTAACAGAAGAAAAGGAGTTTACTCATGGCTATGAAAGTTGGAATCGACAGTTATTGTTTTCACCGTTATTTCGGAGAAGTTTATCCCCATCAAACGCCACCGCCAGCAGATGAAGCGATGACCATGGAGGATTTCCTGACCTTTGCCAAGAAGCTGGATGTGGACGGCGTGTCCCTCGAGTCATGCTTTTTCCCCAACTACGACAAAGCATGGTTCCTCGATCTGAAGGATCAGTTGGACGACTATGGCTTTGATCGCGTCTACGCTTGGGGTCATCCCGATGGGCTGGAAGCAGGCAAGAATCGGGACGAATTTGAGAGCATGATTGCCCAAATTCCTTACGCCAAGCTGATTGGCGCCGATGTGATGCGCATTGTGGCCAGCAGCCTGATGTTCCGCTTTGAGCCTCATGGTCCCCAGTTAGATATTCTGACCAAATGGCTCAAAGAAGCCGTCGTGGTTGCTGAAGCGAATGGTGTGAAGCTGGCTGTTGAGAACCATATTGACTACACGGCCGACGAATGTGTTGAGCTTCTCGATCGGGTTGATTCCCGCTATCTGGGTTTGAACCTGGACACTGGCAACTTTCTGCGCCTCTTGGACGATCCGGTAGAGGGCGCAAAGAAACTGGCTGATCGTGTTTACGCCACCCATATTAAAGATCTGAAACCGGTGAAGGGCCTAAATGCCACCGAATGGTTCTTCTTCTCCTCAACGCCGGTAGGTGAGGGCCTGGTTGACAACCAGAAATTGGCCCAGATTCTCTATGATGCTAATTACCAGGGTTTCCTGGCCGTAGAAACGGACTCCCTGCATCCCGATTACGAGAACCGGGAACATTGGGCCGTAGAAACGAGCGTCGCTGAGCTGAAACGTATCGCCGCCAATGTGAAGTAGGCAGAGCCTGAGCAGCATAGAAAAGCAGAAGCGATCATTCGATTTTTGCCTTTGATGATCGCTTCTGCTTACGAGATCGACTGGCAAAGGAATGCAGACTCTTGGTTGACATCAAGGCATAGTTAGGCTAACATACGCCGAACTTATTTTAATTTCTAAAATAAGTTCGACACTTTTCATATCAAGAGCGGTGTTAGTTATCAGAACTATGTGACTGCCAACTATGTCAACGGTTAAGAACCGCCTTTCCTCCATTGATCGATCTTTCTTACAGCTAAAAAAGAGCGAAGCGGATGTTGTGCAGGAGCTCCGCTATAGCGATACCCTTTCGCGCTCAGACCTGGCCCAAAACCTAGGTCTCTCGCGGGCATCGATCACTCCGATCGTTAACAATCTCATAGACAGAGGAATTTTGGTTGAGGTTGGCCAAGGCCAATCCGCTGGCGGAAGGCGACCACAATTATTGGGCCTCAATGCCAGTTTGGGTTACGTCGCCGGGATCGATATTGGGGCCACCAGCTTGGATATCGCTCTGGCCAATTTTAACGGTGAAATCCAACAGCGTCATTGCGAATCAGCCGATGTGACTGAAGATCCGGAAATCGTCTTGGACCGCGTTTGCGACCTTCTTGAGTCCTTAATCGCCAAGAACGGCGGAGCGCAACGGCCGCTTGTAGCCACCGGCATCGGCGTGCCCGGACCCGTCCAGTTTTCCAGAGGCGTTCTTATCGCTCCACCCCTGATGCCCAAGTGGGAAGGTTATCCCATTCGCGACTTTGTACGCCGTCGTTTCCCTTTGGTAGATGCTGTCGTCGACAATGATGTCAACATCATGGCCAAAGGAGAGCAAATGGCCGGAACCGGACAGGGTGTCGATAATTTCTTATTCGTCAAAATTGGCACGGGCATCGGCTGCGGAATCATCAGCGGCGGTCAGATCTACCGCGGCAGCGACGGCACCGCTGGAGACATCGGCCACATCTGCATCGATTACAACGGTCCCATCTGTCGCTGTGGCAACCCGGGATGCCTGGAAATTATGGCCGCTGGCCCGGCCATTGCCCAGGCGGGCAAAGATGGCGCAATAGCTGGCGAAAGCGAACTCTTGGCCGAGATTTTAGCCCAAATTGAGGGGCAGTTGACCGCCGAAGATGTGGGCAGCGCCGCGGCCAACGGCGATCGTCTGGCCAATGAAATCATACGCCAGAGCGGCCAACGCATCGGCGGCGTTCTGGCGGGATTGGTTAACTTTTTCAATCCGCGCATGATTTACATCGGCGGCGGCGTCAGCAAAATAGGACACCAGCTCTTGTCCAACATTCGCCAGGCGACTTTGAGACGGGCAACAGCATTGTCGACTCGCCAACTGCGCATCGAGTATTCACAGCTAGGCGATGATGCTGGCGTCATCGGGGCCATTTGGCTCGCTTTGGAACATGTATTTGAGGTTGAAGACATTTAATAATTGCAGCACAGCTATTTGCTTGTTTGATCAACAATTCGTTCTTAATTTGAACACGGGAGAGTGAGATAATGAAAACAATGAATGTAGCCATGATAGGGACCAAGTTTATGGGAAAGGCACACAGCAATGCCTGGCTCAATGCCCCCCGTTTCTTCGACATGGAAATTAAGCCTTTGTTAAAAGTCGCCTGTGGCCGTAACGAAGCGGATTTGAAGGAATTCGCCGCTACCTGGGGCTGGGAGGAGACAGAGACCGATTGGCGCAAAGTGATAGAACGAGACGATATCGACATCGTCGATATCGCCGTCCCCAATTACTTGCACTATGAAATCGCCATGGCTGCCGCCAAAGCGGGCAAGCATATTTTTCTGGAGAAACCATTCGCCCTCACTCTCGCACAAGCGCAGGAAATGTATGCCGCCGCGCAAGAAGCAGGCATCGTTCACTATTTGAACCACAATTACCGCCGCGCGCCTGCCGTACGCCTGGCCAAGAAATTGATCGACGATGATTATGTCGGCCGTATTTTCCATTGGCGAGGCGCTTACCTACAGGATTGGATCGTCGACCCTGATTTCCCCTTGACCTGGCATTTGCGCAAAGAAACGGCCGGATCGGGCCCCCACGGCGACCTCAATTCGCACAGCGTCGATCTGGCCCGTTATTTAGTCGGCGACATCAAAGCTGTATCGGCCATGATGACCACCTTCATCAAAGAAAGAGCACTCCCCGGTGAAGGAGCAGCAACCTTCAGCGCCGGTTCGGGCGAAGTATCGGAAATGGGCGAAGTCACTGTTGACGACGCCTCCTTTATGCTCGCCGAGTTTGAAAATGGTGCGCTGGGCTCCTTCGAAGCCTCTCGTTTTGCTCCGGGCCGCAAAAACTACAACTATTTTGAAATCTACGGCAGCAAGGGCAGCATCATTTTCAACCTGGAAAGAATGAATGAACTGCAGCTCTTCCGCCGCGATGATCCCGCCTATGCCCAGGGCTTCCGCACGATAATGGTCACCGAAGCAGGTGAACATGACTACATCGCCAACTGGTGGCCCCCAGGACATATCATCGGCTACGAGCATGAATTCCACCACGCCGTAGTTGACTTCATGGATGCCATCGCCAACGGGACGGAGATTGCCCCCAGCTTCTACGATGGATTGAAGGAAATTGAAATACTTGCGGCAGGCGCAAAATCGGCTGCCACTGGCGTCCGTGTTGAAATATAGACCCATTATTAAGGCCGGTGGCAGTAGAACCAATCTGCTGCCACCGACCCCATCTATTCTTCCGAAAGAGAGGAATGTTTTATGACCGCAAGTAAACGAGATTCCGGTCAGCCAATTCTCGAAGTTAAAAATATCACCAAGAGCTTCCCAGGTGTACTCGCCTTGGACGATGTATCGGTCGAGTTTTTTCCAGGAGAAGTTCACGCCGTAGTTGGTGAAAATGGGGCCGGCAAATCAACGCTTATGAAGGTCATGGCCGGCGCCTATGTACGTGAGGCAGGGCAAGTATTCTTCGCTGGTGAAGAAGTTCAATTCCACCATCCACAAGAAGCACAGCAGGCCGGGATCAGCATCATCTATCAGGAGTTTAACCTGCTTCCCGAACGCACTGTCGCCGAGAATATATTCCTGGGCCGCGAACCAAATCGCTTTGGCGTGGTGGATCGCAAGAAGATGGAAGGCGATACCATCGAGGTGCTGAAGCAGTTAGAAGCAGAAGACATTATCAAACCAGACGCTTTATTAAGCACCCTTTCCGTGGCTGAACAGCAGGTCGTGGAGATCGCCAAGGCCATCTCCTACGATGCTCGGGTTCTGATCATGGATGAACCTACAGCAGCCCTGGCCTCGCATGAAGTGGGCATCTTGACCGACCTCATCATGCGCCTGATAGCGCGTAATATGGCTATCATTTTCATCTCCCACCGCCTAATTGAGGTCTTTGACCTCTCGCAGCGCGTCACCGTGCTTAAGGATGGCGTCAAGGTCAGCACCGATCTGACCGAGAATTTAACGATGGGCAATATTGTGGAGATGATGGTCGGCCGTGAGTTATCCGAGTACTTCCCGGAGCTTGCTCGTCCTGAAGATATTGGCGATGTCGCGTTATCGATACGCGATGCCGGCAATGATTCGGTCCACGGCATTAATTTTGAGCTGCGCAGCGGAGAAATCGTCGGCGTAGCCGGATTGCAGGGATCAGGCCGCACAGAACTGGCCCGGGCCATCTTTGGCGTGGAACCCTTTACCAGCGGCCATATTGAGATCGATGGCCAGGTAGAACTACTGCGCCGGCCATCACACGCTATTCGCAAAAGGTTTGGCTTCGTCACCGAGGATCGCAAGAATGAAGGGCTGGTATTGATGCAGCCCATCAGTGACAATGTGCTCTTAACGGTGCGTACCTTGCAGAGTTGGATTGCGCGCGCCCTTCCCCTGGGCATTAACAATGATAAGAACCTGGCCATTGATGTGTCCGAGCATATGGACGTCCGCGCCCCCAGTATGGAGCAAGAAGTACAATTCCTAAGCGGTGGCAACCAACAGAAAGTTGTCCTTTCTAAATGGTTAGCCATGAATGCCAAAGTCTTGCTTTTCGACGAACCGACCCGCGGTATTGATGTCGAAGCCAAAGCCAGCATTCATGAACGAATTCGCGAATTGGCCCGCGCGGGAACAGCCGTGCTCATGATCTCTTCCGAACTGCCCGAGGTCATCGGCATGAGCGACCGCATTATCGTCATGTGGGACGGCACCATTGAAGGCGAATTGCCCGCCGGGGCTACCGAAGCCGAAATCATGCACATGGCCACCGGTTCGGCCGACAAGAAGAATCCTCTAGCAGCGCAGCGTGATCAGGATCAACTGCAGTCGGAAACCATCTAACG
Organism: uncultured Chloroflexia bacterium; assembly: GCA_963807975.1. Classification (GTDB taxonomy): domain Bacteria; phylum Chloroflexota; class Anaerolineae; order Promineifilales; family Promineifilaceae; genus JAACFF01. The sequence continues at coordinate 2,310,068 of CAWEDV010000001.1, forward strand.
GAGAGAGTCTATGTCAGCTACATCGACAAATATCGCACCGCCATCATTGACCAGTCGCCTACGGCATTGGTGGAGCACCACCAATATACCGCCGGTCTGGGGCTTTGTGGTCATTATCTTCCTGCTCTCCATAGCCCTCGATCTGGTTTTTGGTGTTGATGATCAATTGTTCATCACCAATCCGGTCATCCTGACCAACATTCTTGTCCGTTCGGTCGCTCTGGGCATCGTAGCCGTGGGGCAAACCTTCGTCATGATCGGCGCCTCCATCGATCTTTCTGTGGCCTATATGATCAGCGTCACGGCTGTCGGCGGTTCCTTCCTCATGGCCGGCGATCCAGAAAATGTCTGGTGGACGGTGATCGTCCTCGTCGGCGTCGGCGTCGTAGTCGGCCTGGTCAATGGCCTTCTCATCAGCAAGCTCAAGATCAACCCGCTCATCGCCACTCTAGGCATCGGTCTGATTCTTAAAGGTTTATTGAATGCCGCCTTCGAGAACTTCGCCGGCGCCGTTCCTGAAAGCTTCCAGGCTTTTGCGTACGACAGCATTGGCCCCCTACCCATTTCGGTGCTCACCCTTTTTATCATTGTCGTCATCGGCTGGTTCATATTACGCCGCACTAAGTATGGCGGGCATCTTTATGCCGTGGGCGGCAGCCAGGAGGTCGCCCGGCTTTCTGGCGTACGCACCGGTCGTGTCCTGATCATGGCCCACATCATCTGCAGTGTGACTGCCGTGCTGACCGGCCTCTTCGTCGTCAGCCGCCTCCGCTCAGGCGCGCCGTGGGTAGGCACCGATGGCCTATACGATCTCGAGTCCATCGCCGCCGTAGTTGTTGGCGGAACCGCCCTATCTGGCGGAAAAGGTGGTGTTTGGGGCACATTGGGCGGCGTATTAATCTTCAGTCTGCTGGACACCATGTTTAACCAGATCGGCATTGACGCCTACATGAAACAAATCCTGCGCGGAGCCATCATCATATTAGCTGTTGGTTTCTATACATACCGCTCAATCGAGGAACCATCCTAAAAAGGTGAAACGAGATGACGCAGATAACTGTACCAGTTAAATCAGAATCATTTTTCTCGCGGCTGTGGAAATGGCTTAGGGCGATCAATCCGATCTATTTTATCGTACTTGTCCTGTTGATAGGCGTGGCCTATTTAAATCCTGTCTTTTTCGAGCCCAACAACTTTCTGAACTTCTTGGAACGATCCGCGCCGCTGATGATCATGACGGCAGGACAGGTGTACGTTCTCATTTCCGGCGGTTTTGATCTTTCTGTTGGCTCCATTGCCACCTACTCCGTCATCGCCGCCGCTATCCTGGCCAACAATGACCCCAACAGCACCTGGTGGGTAATCCTCTTCATTTTGGGCAGCGGCGCATTCTTTGGCTTTATCAGTGGTTCGGTGGTGACCTATCTCAAAGTGCCCTCCCTGATCACAACCCTGGGGATGCTGCTCATCGTGCGCGGCATTGGCCTTTACTGGTCGGGCGGTGCCCCACGTGGTTATTTGCCAGACAATTTTCGCGCCTGGGGACGGGGCGGCATTGAAGACCTCTTCGGCCTGCGGGAATTTCCCTACGCGGTCATCATTTTGGTCGTCATGGGTTTTATCTATTGGCTGGTTATGCACCGCTTGAACTATGGCAAGCAGCTCTTTTCCATCGGTGACAATCCGCGTGCCGCGCGTCTTTCCGGTGTGAAGGTAGAAGTAGTGCGCATTTCCGCCTTCGTTATCTGCGGCGCCACAGCAGCCTTGGCCGGAATAATGCTCGGTGGCCGCGGCGGCGTCTCCATTTTGGCCGGCGTCGGCTGGGAGATGCAAACCATTGCCGCAGCCGTATTAGGCGGCACCATCTTGCTCGGCGGACGGGGCAATATCCCGGCAGCCATGGCCGGCGCCCTGGCCCTGGAGCTGCTATTCACACTTTTGAATTTAATGGGCTTACCCAAACCGCTGCGCGATGCTGTGCAGGGTTTGATTATTATTGGCGCGGTCGCCTATACCGCTTACAGCTCGCGCCGCACGCAGTAGCATAGTATGGCCGAGTTTGAGGGCGCATTCTCAGCGCATAATTGGATTGCAAATGAACTTGATCAGATTTCAAACAAGGAGGTGATGCCTGGCAAAAGGTTCACATTGACGACGGAAGGCGTGTCCGTCTCTTTCCCACGCCATTTTATCAGCGTATAACAAACCCTATTCAATTGGAGGAGGAATCCAATGAAAAACTCTCGTCGTTTAATCTTAATTTTGATCGCCGTCTTACTGATCGGAGTCATGGCCGCTTGTGGCGGCGGCGAAACCGCGCCCGCCGAAGAAGCACCAGCTGAAGAGCCCGCGGCAGAAGCCGAAGAACCCGCAGCCGAAGAACCGGCAGCCGAAGAACCCGCCGAGGAAGCGGCCGAAACTGGCGCTGGCCTGGGCATGGATGCGGCCATGGTCGCCGATCAGTTCTTCAGCGAGGAAGATCTGGAACAGTCGCTCGTTTGGATGGAAGCAGAACCAATGGGTCCCGAAGGCGAGCCCTGGCTACAGTATCTGGAAGATAACTTCGTCGATACATCGGAGTATGCCAAGGAAGGGCCTTACACCTTCTGCTTCTCCAACGCCGGCGTCAACAACCCCTGGCGTGTGGTTGGCTTCACCAATATGGAAGTTGAAGTCGAACAGCATCCCGAGATTGAGGAGTTCATCCACGTCGATGCCGAAGGCAGCGATGAGAAACAGATCTCCGACATCCAGGACCTGGTCGCCGGTGGCAACTGCGATCTCCTGATTGTTTCGCCCAATACGACAGCTGCCTTGACGCCCGCTGTGGAAGAAGCATGCCAATCGCTGCCAGTGATCACTTTCGACCGTGGCGTACAGACCGATTGCCCCGTCGCCCACATCACCCCCATCGGCGGTTATGCCTTTGGTATCCTCGGCGCCCAGTTCCTGGCTGACAATCTGGACGAAGGGGCCAAAGTTGTAGCTATCCGCATCCTGCCCGGTGTCGACGTTCTCGAGACCCGTTGGGCCGGTGCCAAGAAAGTCTTTGAAGAAGCCAATCTCGATGTCGTTTCCGTTGAATTCGGCGATGGCAACAATGACAAGGTTAAGACCATCCTTACCGACGCCATCCAGAAACACGGCCAGGTTGATGGTGTCTGGATGGATGCCGGGGCAACGGCCGTGGCCGCACTCGAAGCTTTCGAGGATGCGGGCCAACCCTATCCGGTTATCAACGGTGAGGACCAGCAGGACTTCCTGGTCAAATGGCAGGAAGAAGGCATCACGGGCATCGCCCCCTCCTTCCCCACCTTCCAATGGCGCACGCCCATCCTGGCCGGCCTGATGATCATGAATGGCGAAGAAATTCCGTCTCCTTGGATCCTGCCGCAGCCGGATGTCAACCAGGGCAACCTGGATCAATACCTTGGCGCCAACGTCAACATGCCGCCGTTGCACTATGCCATGTGTGGCTGTGAAGATATGCCTGGCTACCCCGAAGCTTGGGGCGGCTCGGCCGAATAATTGTTTAAAAGGGGATCTATCCAATCTTTCTTGAGCGGATAGATCGCTTCCAAGTTGTACTGGCGGGCCTGCGCTCCTCAGTGGGCAAGCCCGCCAGTACGCACTCTGCGTTGTGCGGAGTCTAAAAACTAGAGGGGAAAATGATCGAAATTGGCTTCCACACCGATGCTTTCAACAGTGCATATTGGGATTTTGAGAAGTGCCTGCAGTGGGCACATAATAATGACGTACATTGGATCGAGTGCGGTACGATTGATGGCGTGAGCTGGCTGCACGGCCTTGGCTACCAACCGCATGTTGCTTTACACGAAGACCCATTGACGCTGCGCAGAAAAATGGACGATTATGGCGTTCGTTTTTCGCAGCTAGATGCAGCCTATCCTATCTCGCTGCCCTCAGCATCCGCTTTGGGCGTGACCTATATTCACAACTCCATTCGCTGGGCTTACCTGGCCGGCTGCACCCACATCGACACCACGGACCATATGTTTAAACCAGAAGGCTTGACCGACGAAGAGGCCTTGGAAATGATGAAGCGTCTCTACGGCGAGGTCCTCGAAGTGGCCGAGCAGTACGAGATGATCATCAATATCGAACCCCATGGCTACTACACAACCAAGCCGGAATACATGGAGCGCATGCTCAATTTCTATGATTCACCTTATCTACGGATGAATATGGATACGGGCAACACCTTCATCGCCGGGCAAGACCCCGTCGCTTTTCTGGACAAGTTCCAGGACAAGGTCAGCCATGTTCACGTCAAAGATGTCAGCCAATCACTCGCTGCTTCTCTGCGTGGAGAATTGACCGGCATTGCCGTCAGCAATACGGCCATCGGCGACGGCGTCAATGTGGGCAATATCAAGAACTGCTTTGATATCTTCGTCGATATGAAGTACGACGGCGTGGTCAGCATTGAATGTGAGGGGCAAGGCGGCCCCATGATTGAGAAGAGTCTGGCCTGGGTGCGCGAACTGGTCGATGAAGCCAACAAGCGCATCGCCGCTAGCAGTTAAAGTCCGCTACAAACTTTAGTTCGTCGGCAAACGATGGGCATGCCATTCATCAGAATCATGCCTGTAATTATCATCGATTAAGGAAAGAGGTTGCTATGGCAATAAAAATTGGCGTGAATATGGAATTTGTCCGCCACCATGATAAGTCCTTTGCCTGGGGCGTGGCCAAGGCGGCGGAAATTGGTTATGAATACATCGAGCCGATGGTGCATATCGGCCGTGAACTACTCAGCGAAGCGGGTTATTTCCATTCCGTCTCCATGTATGACGATCCGCTGTGGGTGCGCGATTTATGCGACAGAAACGGCATCAAGCTCTCCGGTCTGTCCTCTCACACCCCGTTGTGCAAACCGGAAATCAGCGTCGAATATCTCAAAATGGCCATCCGTTGGGGAGCCTCTGCCGGCGCCCCGGTGGTCAACACCGACGAAGGCCCCAAGCCAGTCTGGTCGACCAAAGAAATGGATTACACCTTGATGCAGTACACCCTGACCGAGGCCTCCATGGTCGCAGAGCGGCATGGCGTGCTGATCGGGCTTGAACCACATCAACAGTACAGCAAAACCCCAGATGGTTTGGACAGCATTTACAACTTGGTTGATTCCCCCGCCATTGGCATCAATTACGATACGGGCAACAGCTACCTCGCCGGCGGTTCCGATCCCTATGAATGGTTGGAGCACGTGCGTGACCGGTTGGTCCATTTGCACGCCAAGGATATCAGCATCGAACAAGGGCAAGAAGAACGGGGCAAAGTAACTGGAACCCCGGTCGGCTGCGCCTGCGGCGAGGGGGTCGTCGATTGGCAGCGCGTGATCGACATCGTCAAACCGGTGGCTGAGGACAAGGACATTATCTTCAGCGTCGAATGTGGCACCGTACCCGAAGCAATCCGCAGCTTTGAGCATCTGTCGAAGCTTCTCTAAGATACTTGGTTATCACACCCTGCCGGTCAAGAAATCAGCGCTTGACCGGCAGCTTCTTATAACAGTGCGCCAGCCAGTTTCGTATTGATCAAACGATTTTTTGGCATATACTTGTAATAACAGGATTACAGGATTACAACCCCAGAGGCAGGTGGGTATGAAAAATCAATATCTTCTTGGTGTTGACCTGGGAACCAGCAGCACCAAAGCCGCACTGTACACCACAGACGGCCGGTTGGTAGCTGAAAGCAGCCAGGAAGTGCCTCTTTACTACCCCCAGCCCGGCGTAGTCGAACAAGAAAACGAGGATTTCTACCAAACGGCCGCTCAAACCGTCAGCCAATGTATTCAACAAAGCGGCATCGAGCCCCGCCAGATAGCCGCCCTCGCCTTTGACAGCCAGATGGCCGGCGTCGGTCTCATCGACGAAAACTACAAGCCGGTGACCCGCTTCGATTCCTGGCTGGACATGCGCTGCCAACCCTATATAGAGCAGGTTGATAACCATTTTGGCGACCTGGTTACTCACCTCACCGGCTGCCCCCCAACCTGCGATCATGGTCCGAAAATCATGTGGTGGAAGGGAGAAGAACGGGCCCTTTACGATCAAACCGCCAAGTTTGTCATGCCCTCTACCTATGTAGCCGGTCGCATGGCCGGCCTGTCCGCCGCTGAAGCCTTCATTGATTACACTTACCTGCACTTCTCAGCCTTAAGCGATGCCCAAAATGGCACCTGGTCCGACGAGCTTTGCATCGCCTTAGATGTGGACCAGGAGAAGCTGCCGCGCATTGTCGAGCCCTGGCAGGTCATCGGCGAGGTATCGGACACGGCAGCCAAAGATTTTGGCCTCGCTCCGGGCACGATCATTGCTGCCGGCTGTGGCGACACCGCTGCCAATGCCTTGGGCGCCGGCGTCGTAGCTCCCGGTATGCTCTTCGACGTCGCCGGCACCGCCTCCGTCCTGGCCGCTTCCACAGACCGCTTCGTTGCCGATGTCGAGAACCGCGCTTTGCTCACCATGCGCTCCGTCATTCCGGGCCTATGGAACCCACTGGCCTATATCGGCGGAGGTGGGCAGGCCCTGCGCTGGTTCCGCGATAATTTCTTTAATTCCCTACAGGGTCAAGAACAGCCCCGCAGCAGCGATCTATATGAGCAGATGATCGCCCTGGCCCTGGAAGCCCCTCTCGGCGCCGATGGGCTATTTTTCTCCCCCCATCTCGGCGGCCGTATCTGTCCCGCCACACCCAGTATGCGCGGCTCATGGATCGGTTTCTCATGGAGCCACAAAGAGCCCCATTTCGCCCGTTCGGTGCTCGAATCCATCGCCTATGAATACGCCTACTACCTGCAAATTCTGCGCGAAGCTTTGCCGGATCTGGCATTGGTTGAAGCGCGCGCCATCGGCGGTGGAGCACGCAGCGATGCCTGGAACCAGATTAAGGCCGATGTCCTGGGCGTGCCTTACCAACGCCTGGACCGCTCAGAATTTGGCAGTTGGGGCAGCGCCATGATCGCCGGCAAGGCCGCCGGAATATTTGACGATTTGGCCGCAGTCGCTATCAGCCACGCCCAACCGCAAGGAATCGCCACAGCCCCCAACGCCGCAAATCACGCCCGCTACCAGCCGCTGGTGGCCAAGCATATCGCCTTGCAGGCCGTGCTGCGCGACACCTTTGTGAATACCTTATAGATAAACGATATATAGGAGACATAATTGCTCATGAAAGGAAAAGTTCGCATCTGCATGATCGGCGCCGGTCGCGTCGGCAAACTACATTCCGGAACCTTGCAGCGCTACGTTCCCGATGCTGATGTCGTGGCCCTGGTCGATCCATCGCTCCCCGTTCTTCATGAAACAGGCGACGAATTCAGCATTGACGCCCGTTATGCCAGCCTGGAAGAAGCGCTGGAAGGCACCCAGTTCGATGCTGTGGTTATTACCACTCCTACCTTTACCCATCGCCAGCTTTCCATCACAGCCGCCGAACATGGCAAACACGTTTTTCTAGAAAAGCCGATGGCCATGAACCTGCAAGAATGTGATGACATCATCGGCGCCGTCGAAGGGCGCAGCCTGCTCTTGCAGCTTGGTTTTATGCGCCGCTTTGACCCCGAATTCGTGGCTGCCGCCGAGCGCATCTTCGGCGGTGAGATTGGTGAACCGACCTTGATCAAATCTCTTACCCATGGGCCGGGACTGCCCCCCGCCTGGGCCAATGACATTCGCACCTCCAACGGCATGATCGCCGAAGTCAACAGCCATGACATGGACTGCGTGCGCTGGCTCATGGGCTCCAATCCGCAGCGTATCTACCTGGAAGTTGCCAACTTCAAAGGGGAAGAAAGAGGCGCGCATGCCCAACACTTCTACGACAATATGTTCGCTTCGATCAAATTTGAATCGGGCGCTTTGGGCAATGTCTCCGGCGTCTGCCCCTGCGATTACGGCTATGACGCCCGAGTGGAGATCATCGGCAAGAAGGGCATCATGCAGATTGGTTCCATGCAGGGCATGGATGTAATCGTCTGCACCAACCGCGACCAGGGCTTAATCACCCCCATCTACCGCCGTTGGCCAGAGCGCTTTGCCTGGGCCTACATTCACGAGATCCAACATTTTGTCGAGTGTATCCAGACCGAAGTGCAGCCGCGTGTGGGTGGGCAAGATGGCCGTTGGGCTGTGGCCATGGTCCTTGCCGGAACCAAATCCATGCTCGAAGGCCTCCCCGTCCTCTTAGACGAAGTCATGGACCCGGCCATGTCCATCCCCTGGCAGCAGTGAAAAGGAGTTCGGTCATGCTTGCAGCAGTTTATCACGGTCCCCAAGATATACGCCTTGAAGAAATCCCCATTCCAGAGATAGAAGCGGGCGACGTCTTGATCAAGGTGCTCAACGCCAATATTTGCGGCACCGATTTGCGCATTTACAAGGGCGGGCACCGCCATTATCCGCCGGGAACCAGGCGTGTACCCGGTCACGAAGTCGTGGGCGAAATCGCGAAGCTCGGCGCGTCGGTCGCCGGATACAGCGTAGGCCAGCGCGTGTTCGTGGCCCCCAATATGGGCCGCAGCCACAACCGGGCCACCATTTCTGGCAACAATAATATGGATCCTCATTTTCAGGCCATCGGTATCAACCTCGACGGCGCCTTCGCCGAATACATGCGCGTGCCCGTCCTGGCAATTCAACAAGGCAACCTGATGCACATGGATACCAGCGTAGACCCCGCTGTAGCCGCCTTAATCGAGCCTCTGGCCTGCGTCTTGCGCGGCCAAAATGCGCTCAATGTGCGCGACGGTGACGTGGTCGTCGTCATGGGCGCCGGACCCATCGGCATCATGCATGTCAAGCTGGCCAATTTGCGCGGCGCGGTGCGTGTCATCGTCAGCGAACCTGCTGCCGGGCGCCGGGAACAGGCCCTGGCATTAGGCGCCGATCGCGTCGTCGATCCTCTCACAGAAGATTTGCAGGCCGTGGTTATGGAAGAGAGTGCTTCCCGTGGAGCGGACGTGATCATTGTTGCCGCCCCTTCCAAGGCCGCGCAGGAATCGACGTTTGACATCGCCGCCATTGGCGGGCGCATCAATTTCTTTGGCGGTCTGCCGAAGGATGACCCCATCATCAACTTCAACGCCAACACCGTTCATTACAAGGAATTGGTGGTCACGGGCACAACCGCCTGCAGCACCTACGATTGTTTACGCGCCGCCGATCTCGTCAATTCGGGGCGCATGGACCTCGCGCCGCTGGTCACCGCCCGCTTCCCTTTGACCGAAGCGGCTGCCGCCTATGACGCTGCGGCTGATGGCACCAATATGCGCGTCTCCCTGGAGCCTTGATATGTGCTCTGTCATGACTGTCCTGGGACCTGTTTCTGCCCAGGAATTGGGCGTCACCGATGCCCACAGCCACAATTAAAACACTCACCGGCGACAATATCAGCCGCCGCTTGGCCATCAATGGCCTAAGGAGAATTAACATGAACAGCGTTCCGTTTGGTTTCGACCTCGATCCAAACACATTCATTCCTTCCCAGTACGACAACCACATCCGCCGCCATCTAGGCAAGATGGCTGGACAGTATGTAGACGATCAAGCTTTCCAAGATCAACTTGATCAGGAAGATGCCCTGCTTTACGAAGTGTACGAAATCAAGCGCCCGCAAATCGAAGGCGAGCTGTTAAACGGCATTTCCATTGTCCATCCTGGGAAAGTAGGGGAGGAGTATTACATGACCAAGGGGCACTTCCACACCGTCCTGGAGACGGCCGAAGTCTATTTCTGCCTCAAAGGGCATGGCTACATGGTCATGGAGACGCCGGAAGGGGAATGGGCCATTGAAGAGCTGACCCCCGGCAGAGTGCTCTATGTCCTGCCCCGCTGGGCGCATCGCTCCGTAAACGTCAGCATGGACGAAGATCTGATCACCTTCTTCGTTTATCCGGGCAACGCCGGCCACGACTACGGCACCATTGAAAAACAAGGCTTTCGCAAGCTCATCGTCCAGCAAGAAGGGCAGCCCCAGTTCGTCGATAACCCACGCTGGAATCCACCGGGCAGCCCATGAAAGCGCTAAAAGAATGCCACATCCTGGTCACGCCCACGTCATACGGCCGTGAGCAGCCACGCTTAAAAGAAGAGCTTGAGGCTGCTGTGGGGCGGGTTACGTACAACACCACCGGCCAACCGCTCTCGTCGGAACAGTTGGCCCAGCTTCTGCCCGATGTCGACGGCTTTATCGCTGGCCTGGATTGGATTGATCGCCGCGCCATAGAAGCGGCCCCCCACTTGCAGGTCATCGCCCGCTACGGCGTTGGCACCGACCGCGTCGATAGTGCCGCCGCGCAGGAGCAAGGCATCGTCATCACCAACACTCCCGCCGCCAATGCCGTCGCTGTGGCCGAGTTAACGCTCGCCCTTTTGCTCAACCTGGCCCGGCCCATCCTCTATGCCGCTGGCGAAGTACGCCAGGGCCAATGGCCGCGCACCAAGGGCTTTTCCCTGCAAGATAAAACCGTCGGCATCATCGGCCTGGGCGCCATCGGCAAGGAGGTCGCCCGCCGTCTAGCCCCATTTGACTGCCATCTCCTGGCCTATGACGTGGTTGCCGATGACGCCTTCGCTGCGGACAATGACCTAACACTGACCGCCATGATACGATCTACTGCGCCAGGCTGACTTTGTCACGCTACATGTACCCGTTTTGCCTGCGACCAAAAATATGGTCGATGCCTCATTCCTGGCCCAAATGAAGCCGGGAGCCTTTTTGATCAACACATCGCGCGGCGAACTCGTTGACGAAGCCGCCCTCTATGAGGCCCTGCTCAGCGGTCAGCTGCGTGGGGCTGCATTGGATGCTTTCACCCAGGAACCGCCAGCAGCGGACAATCCCCTGCTCTCACTGGCCCAAGTCATCCCCACGCCCCACATGGGGGCCCATGCCGACAGCGCCACCAACGCCATGGGCCGCATGGCCCTGGCCAACTGCCTGGCGGTTCTCAAAGGAGAACCGCCGCTTAACCCGCTTTCATAACGAGGAACAAATGAGTAAGGAAGAGACATTAAACAGAATTCGCGAGCTTGGCTTGCTGGCTGTTTTGCGCAGCCCCTTTCCCCATATCCCTCTCATGCCCACCGGCGGCATCAATATCGACAATATCCCCGACTGGTTTAAGGCCGGCGCCTTCGCCGTCGGTGCCGGAAGTCAATTATGCCCTAAGAACCTGGTCAACAAAGGGGATTTTGCGGCCGTTTCCAATATCGCCGCTGAATTCATGAAAGCGGTCGAAGGCGCGCAGCCGCAGAGCGTTTGATTTAATTGTAGATGAATTAGGGGAAAAATGAGATGCAAACACAATACAACATTGTCACCAAAAAACAACCAACTTTCTATTTCATTGGCGTCACCACCGGAAGCTCATCCATTAACAAGGTCTTCCCCCTCTGGATGAAAGAATTGGACCGCCCCGAGATCGTCCTCGAGGGCGTCGACTGCAAAATTCATGACGAAGCAGAGGTTTACCGGCAGGCCGTGGCCCAAATTAAATATGATCCCAATTCTTTGGGCGCCCTGGTCACCACCCACAAGATCGATCTTTACAATGCGGCCAAAGATATGTTCGACTACTTTGATCCCTACTCCGAGGTCACGGGTGAATTGTCCAGCATCTCCAAACGAGACAAGAACCTGGAAGGTCACGCCAAGGACCCTATCACCGCTGGCTTGAGCCTTGACCATATCATCGATTCCGGCTACTTTGCACAAACAGGCGGCGATGTCCTCTGTCTCGGCGCCGGTGGATCGGCCGTGGCCACCCTGCTGCACCTGATCAACAAACCAGACAAGCGGGATCGCCCCAACCGCTTCATCTGCATCAATCGCAGCCAGCCGCGCCTCGATCACATGCGCGCCATGGTCGAGACTCTAGACACCGACATCAAGGTCGACTACATCCAAAACAACAATCCCCGCGTCAACGATGCCCACATCGGCCAACTGCCCCAGCATAGCATCGTCATCAATGCCACGGGCATGGGCAAAGACCATCCCGGCTCGCCCATCACTGACGACTGCCTTTTCCCCTTGAATGGCATCTCCTGGGAGTTTAACTATCGCGGTGAACTGGATTACCTGCACCAATCCCTGCGCCAAACTGAATCCCGCAATTTGCGCGTTGAGGATGGTTGGGTTTACTTTATTCATGGCTGGACGGCCGTTATCTTCCAGGTCCTCCATTTAGAGATGACGTCGGAACTATTTGACCGTCTCGACAAAGCAGCATCAACCGTTCGCAAATAAATAGTCAAGCCCATTGACAAGAGGAGATAACAAGATGAAAGCACGTTTGGTTCCCCTATATTTCCCCCAAGGTCGCGACGAAGATTTTGATATCCAGCTCGATCGGCTGCAGGCCCTCTTGGCCGGCCATGCCCAGTTCCTCGACGAAGTGCCCCTGGGCGACCCGCTTCCCGAAGCGGAAGCCGTCATCTTTCCCCAGTTTTTAAGCGATGCCTTTGGCATGCTCAAGGAGTTCCAGGCCATCGAGTTGCCCATCCTGGTCGTCACTTCCGAGTTTGGTACCGTGCTCATGTGGGATTGGGAGATCTGCAACTATTTGCGCCAAGAAGGGGTCGGCACCATCGCCCCTCACAGCCTGGAAATGACCAAGAAGGCGTGCCAGGCGCTCTCTGTAAAACGTGAGCTGCGCGAAACAAAATTTCTCGTCTATCAAGATGATCCCGGCGATGGCATGCAGGCCGAAATCTTCAAACGCTTTTACTGGTTTAAAGATGAGTGCACCGATCGCATGGTCGATAAATTTGGCATCCAGCTCGAAAAGAGGAGTTTCAAGGCACTCGGTGCATTCGCCAAAACCTTATCTGACTCAGCCGCTGACAAAGTTATCGCCGAGTGGGACATCAACCTCGGCGATATCTCCCCCAAACAACTGCGCAGCGCGATCAAGGTTTACATGGCCATCTCCGAGGCCTTAGACGCCGATCCCACCATTCGTGCTGTGGGCATCAACTGCCTCAACGAGTCCTTTTATTCCGACACCACCCCCTGCCTGGCCTGGAGTATGCTTTACCAGGAACGGCGTCTTATCTGGGGCTGCGAAGCGGATACGCTTTCGATGATCACCAAATATGTTCTGCACAAGTCGCTGGGCATGCCGATCATGATGACCAACCTATACCCCTTCCTCATGGGCCAGGCCGCCCTCAAACATGAGCGAATTCCCAATTTCCCACCTGTGAAAGAAGCGCCCGATGACCATGTCCTGGTCGCCCACTGCGGCTACCTGGGCGTCGTGCCCACCGAATTCTCCACAGAATGGGCGCTGCGCAAGAAGGTATTGGCCATCGTCGACGACAACGCCACTGCCATTGACGCCCGCATGCCCGAAGGGCCCATGACCCTGGCCAAGCTGCAGCCAACCATGGAAAGTATGGTCGTCATGGAAGGCTCTCTCGAAAAATATGTGCAGTATGAGGACTCAGATTTTCTCAATGGTGGCCTGCTGCGCATCGCCGATGGTCACAAGCTGGTCAACAATGTCTCCTCTCACCACTACCTGCTTATGACCGGGCACCAACTCAATGACATCCGCATGCTGGGCCAGATCTTTGACCTGGGCATCGACATCATTTAACTGCTGATCTCTGCAGATCAACTGCTAATTCTAAAAAAGGGGCATCCACCCATTTGTGTGCATGCCCCTTTTTGATCGCCTAGTCACTCTCGCTAAGGCGGGGATCAATTGATCACCCCGTCATTCCCGCGCAGGCAGGAATCCATTTTCGCTTCTTATTCGTAAGCCAAAACTTCACGAATCGTCAGTCTTGCCGCGCTGCGCGCCGGCCACATACTGGCCACAACCGACAGGAAGATAACCACCCCCAGCCAGATCGCAAAGCCTAACGTGGTGACCTCTAGTGGCATGACTGTGCCCATCATCGCCGTACTGATCGTGCGCAAGAGCACAAAACTGATCGGAAAGGAGAGCACTACCGCTGCGACGAAGCTGATCAAGCCGATCATCAGGCCCTCGATCACCACCGTTTTGATGATTTGTCCATCCACAGCGCCAATGGCGCGCATCACGCCAATTTCGCGCGTACGTTCCAAGACATTCATGCCCATGGTGCCCATGAGGCCAATGCTGCCCACAACCGCCGTCAATATGGCCATCATCATCAAGAAAACCACCAGAATATTCATCGCCTGTGACTGCTGCTGGCGCGTGACTTTACCCGCTTCAACATTGCTGATCTTATATCCCCGTCCGCGCAGAAATTGGTCAATAGTCTGGCTCAGCGCGCTTTGCGCTTCCAAAGATTCAATTTCGGCCACGACGCGATAACTTGTGGCTTGTCCGGCGGTGTTCGTTAGGTAAGAAACAGTATCATAGTTAGCATACCCAAGCATATCTCCTGCCAGACTCATGAAGCGGTAAATGCCCACAACGGGCCATTCCTCAGCCCTTTGACCTGGTATCTGAATACGCAGAGAATCACCTATCTCAAAATCGGGATATTCTTCCCATATGGCGTCGGAAACGACCAACACTTTTTCATCGTCCTTCTCCAGCCAACGCCCTGCCACCATATCGGCATCTAACAAAGTTGAGTCCTCTGGCGGGGCAATAATGTACAGATTCGATTGCACATCATCATTTTCATCCAATATATCGGCCGTGGCCGCGCCCCAACTTTCAATAAGCTGCACGCCTGGTATCTGTGACAGCTCGCGCTTCACCTGCGCTGTCCGGTATGGTTCCTTGAAGGTAACCATCACGTCAGCTAGAAAATGCTGGCTCATCGTATCCATGAACCCATTGAGCGAGGCACGCACATTGAATACGCCGATGAATATCGCTCCAGCCATAACCAGCGTGAACAGGGTTAAAGCCAATCGCGCTTTCCGCCGGAATGTGTTGCGAATGGAAATCAATAATGGTCGTGATAGAAATTTGAACCACACGCCTAGGCGATCGACCAGCCCATATCTGCTCTTCGATTCGACCGGATTATCGTCGCTGATTGCCCGCCGCACCGTCGTCTTCGCCCCCCTATTGACCGGAAAATAGCCGGCAGCCAGGGAAACCGCAAAGGCCAAAATGACCTGTAGAACAATAGCAATGGGCACAATACGAAAGCCTTGAATATCAATGCTCAACATTCCGCCCATGAAACTGGCCAATCCATAACCAGCGATGACACCAAGCGGCACGGCAATGATCAAGGCGATGATGCCGTAGGCGATGATCAGCGCGATATACATCACCGAAATATTAAAACCGCGCGCGCCGACCAGTTTCATCACCCCAATTTGCCGCCGGTGTTGGGTAAGCAGGGCGTTGAGCGTATTAATGATCAGCGAACTACTCAAAAACATAATCAATATACCCAGAATGCCCAGCACCCCGACCAGGGCTAATACCGTGGATTCCATTGGATGTTCGGTAGTTTTATTACTGTTGGTGCGATAGATAGCGCGTCCCGTACGTTCTATTTTATCTTCCACCTGCTCTCTAATGGCAGCGATTACCGCCTCATCATTACCCGCTTCAATTTGCACATAAAGGCGATTGAAATCGTTTTCTCCGCCGAGCCACTCCGCCGTGTCCAGAGTGATATAACCGCGCGGAGGCGCCGCGAAATCTCCGGCGGCATATTGGTCACCCACCGTACCGACGATGGGTAAGGTACGCACCGTCCCATCCGTCATTTGCAGCAAGGCTGTATCACCCGGCTGCAGCCCGGTGCTGTTCATCATATCCTCACGCACCACGAGTTCGCGATCTTGCGGATATTTGGTTCCGGTAACCGGTGTTAAGAGGTTTATTTCCGCCGCAACAGGATCATCAACGGCAACGACATCCAATGGCCTCCAGGAGTTTCCATCCTCTCCTACACGTAGGGAGAGGTACTGCCGCCCTTCAGCATTCTCCACCCCCGGGATTTTCTCCACCGCCTTGACCAGATCCTCGTCGAAAGAATCGGTTAAGACCTCAATATTGGCCGGCTGCGCAGCGGCATAGCTGACGCCGATATCCTCCGAGAGAATGGCGTACGTGGTGACGATGGCCCCAATGGCGAATACGCCCACGGCAATCGAAGCGATCACCAGCAGCGTACGTGTTTTATCCCCCCGCAAATCAGCCAGCACCTTTTGCCAGCTTGGTCGTAACCAGGTTAAATTCATTCTTATTGCCTCGCCTGACTGCGGGCCAGGTTTTCTTGCCGTCTCTCTTGGGCCACATCTTCCAGCAGGGCCACCGTCGCCGGTGATTCTTCCATAATCGTGAAGAACTGCTCACGCGAAAGCAATCCTACTTCCACCGGCTCTTCCCCGGCGCGCACCGTGGCCAGCGCCTGTGCGCCGCCTATCAGCTCCACCTCACCGAAGAACGCGTGTTTCGCCAGTTGGGCCACCGCCTGCGGCTGCCCATCCCATACCTGCACCTCGCCGCTGCCGACCATGTAGAAATGGTCCACCGCCTCCCCCTGGCGTAGAATGACTTCGCCCGGTGCAAAGCGCGCGCGCTGCAAATCATGAGTCGCCTGAAGCATCTGCGGGTGATCCAGAGAAGGCAGCGTGCCAGCCACGATCGGATCGATGATCTCTCCGTCGGAGATGATCACCGTGCGGTCCACGCGGCTGGTCAGCGACGGGTCATGGGTCACAATCAGGATCGTCTTGCCCTGTGCCGCCAGTTCACGGAAAACGCGGATCACCACATCCGCCGAACGGGAGTCCAGATTGCCCGTCGGTTCGTCGGCGACGATGATCGGTGGGTCCGTCGCCAGCGAACGGGCGATAGCCGCCGCCTGCTGCTGCCCGTTAGAGACATTGGAAGGCAGATCATAAGCATGATCCGCCAGGCCTACCATTTTCAACAGTTCCATGGCCCGATCCGGCCGTTCCGCATAAGGGTAGACATTGCAGTAATCCATGGGCAAGATCGTATTTTCCAGCAGGCTCAACGTGGGCAGTAGTTGGAAAAACTGGAAGACGATGCCCACATTATGCCCGCGCCACAGCGCCCGCTTGCTTTCCGTCATGCTGTAGATATCTTCATCCCCAATGCACACTTGGCCTGAGGTCGGATGGTCAATGCCCGTCAGCATATTGAGTAGCGTCGACTTGCCGCTGCCTGACTTACCCACAAGGGCCACAAACTGCCCATATTCAATTTCCAGATCCACGCCCTTCAGCGCCGTGAAGCTGCCCGCGGCGTTAACATAGGTCTTGACCACATCCTGCAGGAGGATCGCCGGTTTCGACTGGTCATGTGTCGCTTCCAGTTTTAAATTGGCCAGCAAAGGAGAGCCGTCATCCCCACCGTCCGGCATAACCACCTCCCCATCCGTAGGAGCGTTTCGCGAAGCGCCCTTACCCGAAGCCCCCTTAACGAAAGCGCCCCTACCCGAAGCGCCCCTTCCACCTAATGATTCAACCAGTTCACCATCAGAAATCAACAACCTGCGCGTAAAACGGGAGGCCAGGTCCATATCATGGGTGACCATAATCACCGTCTTCCCCTGCTCCACCAGCTTGGCGAAAATATTGAAGATCGTATCCGCCGTCACCGAATCCAGGCTGCCCGTCGGCTCGTCGGCCACGATTAACGGGGGATCATTGACCAGCGCCCGCGCGATAGCCACGCGCTGTTTCTGCCCTCCTGAAATGTGGGCCGGCAGCTTATTCGCATGCTCGCTTAACTCCACAATATCCAGCAGTCTTAACGCCTCCTCCTGGCTGGGGCCTGGCTGGAAGCGTCCCGCAAATTCCTGCGGCAGCATGATATTGTTGACCAGGTTGAGCTGCGGCATCAATTCAAAAGATTGGTAGACGATGCCCATATTTTCCCCGCGCCAGACGGCCAGTTCATCCTGGCTCATCTTGCCGATGGAAAGCGGCTGCC
Organism: uncultured Chloroflexia bacterium; assembly: GCA_963807975.1. Classification (GTDB taxonomy): domain Bacteria; phylum Chloroflexota; class Anaerolineae; order Promineifilales; family Promineifilaceae; genus JAACFF01. The sequence goes on from CAWEDV010000001.1 coordinate 2,327,979, forward strand.
CATTACCATTCTGGCTTGCCTTGTCCGGAGCGAAATAAAGCGCTTCCCCGGAGCTGATTTCGCTCACGCCCGAGATCATATTCAGCAAAGTCGTCTTGCCCGCACCCGACTTGCCCACAATACCTAGAAACTCACCCGCCTGGACATCCATACTGATATCCTTCAAAGCCACAAAATCCCCCGATCCCGTTTCATACACCTTGCCCACACCACGCAGGCTGATAATCGGCGCTTTCTCCATCAGCGTTTCATTCCCTTCTACGTCAATATTCATAGCCAATCACTTTACATCAAGAAACCCGGTCATCCTAGAAAACCACATAGATTCCCGGCTATTTATAATCTAATCGCCCCCACCCCATCAATACCCACCTCCGCGAACCTCCGCGTCTTCCTCTCTACGGCCCTCTGCGTAACCCGTTCGCTAACTCCGCAATCATCCGCTCTCGTCCGCGTCCCATTCCATCCATTAACGGCTCTTCAGTAGTCAGCATCTTCTTATGATCTGTCATTCCTCTTCTGATCTGTCATTCCTGCACAGGGAGGGATCCATCTTCGCACTCATGGGAATAGGCGCCCGCCTACGCGCGTGATAGGCTGTGAGCGACTACAGAAAATTCTGATCCATTAGCAAAACTTGATTTACGCCACACAATAGGGCATAATTATGCCACACAGTGTGGCACATTATTACTTAACTGTCAACGCTTTCTAAGGTTATCCAGCTGTCATCCCTGCGCAGGCAGGTATCCACACTGACAGTACAAGATTTATGAACAAAGAAGACAAACGCGTCATCCGTACCCGAACCCATCTGGCCCAGGCTCTCATCGAGCTAAGCTGCGCCCAAGGGTATGAAGCTGTCACCGTACAAGAGATCACCGCGCGCGCCGCTGTCAATTATCGTACCTTCTACCGTCATTACGAAAGCAAAGATGATCTCCTGCAAGACGTGCTGCACAATATCATGTCTGACCTGCGCCAGATCATGCCCCCGCCTACTCCCGACGAGCTCAGCGATCCCCATTTCGAGCAAATCGCCCGGCGCAAAGGGCGCACCCTCTACGAGTTCGTCGCCCAGAACAGCGCCATCTTCCGCGTCCTATTACAGAGCGGCCCCGCGGCCCTGCTGCCCATCCAGGAGCTAGCCCAGGCCCAGACCGAACAATTTTTCATCGGCCTGCCGATGGGCGATATTCCCCACCAACTAATCGCCAACCATATGATCAACTCTACCTTCTCCTTCATCCAATGGTGGCTGGACAGCGACATGGCCCATACCCCGGCCCAGATGGGCGCCTACGCCGCGCGCCTGATCATGCTGCCCATCCGCGGCCTGCTCCTGGAGAACGACGCATGAACGAATTTCAAGTAACAATAACCGATATCGAAGAACTACTCACCCTTTACATGCACAGCGAACGCTTCAGCGACGGCAGCTGGGCCCACTTCCTGCAAACCGGCCGTCTCACCGCCATCCTCCACCGCCAAGCTATCCACACCAAGCTCTAGCCAAATAGCCTTATATCCAGAGAACGTCCCCTATCGAGAAGGCCAAACAAGTCGCCAAAGTCCTGATTCTGCCCTTCCAAACCGCCACCTGCCCACTTTATTATTATTGAACCATTCAATCACCAAACCCATCAGGTTGTTTCGCGCAGAAAAAAAACAACTGAATCAACGGGACAACTCGACCAGTTCTCAGTTCTCAGTTCTCGGTTAAAACGATGTCGTTTCCCGCAAAATAACAGAAACGACATCATCGTCAAACAACATCGCCTCTAAATCACAGGCAGCGAGTGCATATCACAAAAACAGGTATCTGCAGAAATAAACTGAACAATATTTTTTGCTTAGCAAATACTCCTTTTGTATGCAGTTTTACATGAAAGCTCACTTGACATGCTATCATTCAAGTAGTAAGTGGCCCAGGCTGCTTGGTTTAAGCCGCTTGACCGCCCAACCGAATTCGACCATAACCGGCAAAACGAACCGTAAGACAATCTATCAGCTCTGAGCGGCAATAATTTATATACTATGATGCCATCCAAAACCGAAGCCAATTGGGCCAAGTGCCTTGACGCTTCCACCGCCAAAGTCGAGTCGTGGCTGTCCGCACTACCAGACGAACAGTGGCATAACCCGATCGCCAGCAACTGGACCGTCAAAGACCTGATCGGCCACCTGGCCGCCTGGTCAAATCTTCTCCTCGATCAAATCGAAGCCCTAGCCCAAGGAAACCCGGAAAAGATCGCCCAAGTCGACATTGATAGTTGGAATGCCGCCCAGATCGCACGGCGCAGCAGTTGGTCCACGGCCAAGATCCGCGCCGAATGGCAGCAGTCAAACCAGCGTGCGCAAGAGCTGCTGGCCCAAATACCCGCCGTAACATGCTCTCAACCCTGGCAGGTCGCCTGGGCAGAGGAACCAATCACCATCAACGACCTATTGGATCTGCTGCTGCTGCATCTAGAGCAACATCAAGGATCGTGGCAGCCAAAAAACGTGATATGATTACAACCTTTCCACAGATATCATCAAGGATGACAAGGAGTAACTATGGGCGCTTGTATCAATGAAAATCTCAGCCGCTTTGGCGGTTTAGCCGTTGGGCATGAAGATGAACAGAAACAGTATTTCCAGCAGAAACGGCTCTATGCCCTGCAAATTGAAACCACCGATGCTTGTCACCAGGGCTGTATCTATTGCTATGCCGGGTCTACCCCGCAAGAACAAAACGGGCTAACCTCGCCGGAAATCCGCAGCTTGCTCGATGACGCCGCTGCCCTGGAAATTCGGGCCGTGGACTGGTTGGGCGGCGACCCCCTCGTCCGGCCCGATTGGTATGAACTACTGCAGTATGCGCGGTCACTGGGCATCATCAACAATATCTGGACCAGCGGGCTCCCTTTGCGCAATAAGCAGATCGCGCAGCAAGTCTACGAGGTAACAGAAGGGGGCTTCGTCTCCGTCCATGTCGACTCCATCACCCCCGAGATCTATTCCCTATTGCATCGCGGCGGCAATCCGCACTTTATCGACGCCATCATCGAAGGGGTGGACAATATGCTCGCTCTGGGCAAATCCCCCGACAAAATGATCAACTGCATCGCCTACACCAGCCGCCAGGGCCCCGAAGACGCCATCCGCACCATGCGCTACTGGTTCGAAGAAAAAGGGCTGCGCACCTGCCTGACCATGTTCAACCCCTCCGGAATGGGCGCCGAATGGAAAGCGCTTGAGCCTGATCTCGCGGAAACACAGCGCGTCTACGCCGCCCGCGACCAGATCAACTACGAAGATGACACTATCTCCATCGCCGCCATGGATACCGATAAATATTACTGCGGCAGCATGGCCACAGTGACATTCACCGGCGATGTGACCCCGTGCTCAGTCATCCGCGAGGGTGTAGGCAATATCCGCACCACACCTTTTCGGCAGATTATTGCCGAGCACAGCAATACCCTGGTACATGCCGATTTGCATGATACATGTAATTTACCCGCACCCTGCAGCCTATGCGCCAATAACGATCATTGCTGGGGCTGCCGCGCCAGTGCCTACCATTACAACGGCGATGCCGATGGTCTGGATCCAAAATGCTGGTTAATCCAGACCAACTGGGATAAGGAACTGCAGCTGCCGGTGCTCAATAACATCCGTCACTAGTCAATCCATCACCAAACACCTTAGAGGTCTCGCCGTAAAGGTTTCGAAAGTAAAAGGTTCAAGACCTCTGAGGTGTCGCTATTTTAAACAAATTAAGGGGAAAATGAACACTCAAAAACTCGATGTAGGTATTGAAAACGTTAACGAAGTCTACGATGGTCCGGGCGGCATCCTTTGGGAAATGCTCATGGGCGAAGAGATACATGTCGGGGGCACGGCCGAAACCGACATCCTGGCCCACAAAGCCGGAATCAACGCCCAGAGCCATGTCCTTGACGTCTGCAGCGCCCTCGGTGGGCCGGCGCGCTACCTGGCCCAGAAATATGGCTGCACCATCTCCGGGCTGGACGCCACCCAGCGTATGCACGCCGAAGCCATCCGCCGCACGGCCGAAGCCGGTCTAAGCGATCAGATCCAATACAAATTGGGCAACGCACTCGACATGCCCTTTCGATCAGAACAGTTCGATGTCGTTTGGGGACAAGACGCCTGGTGCTACATCACCGACAAAAAACGTCTCATTGAAGAGTGTGCGCGTGTTGCCAAACCGGGGGGCTTGATTGCCTTCACCGATTGGCTGGAAACTGGCCCCATGAGCGCCGAGGAACGGCGTGCCCTCCTCACTTTTATGGTCTTCCCCTACATGGAAACGCTCGATGGCTATGCCGCTCTGGCCCAATCTGCCGGGTTAACCATCGTCGAGAAAGAAGACCTATCCCCGGATTATGCTGAACATATTCAAATGTATCTGGACATGGTTCAGAATCAATTCAAAGCGGCCATTGTCGATAATTACGGACAAGAAATGTATGCCGCAGTGGAAAGTGGCATTAGCTTATGGCGCGATGCCTCGGCGGCTGAAAAAGTTGGCCGCGGGCGCCTGATTGTCCGCAAGCCTGCATAATTACCATATGGATTGAATCTTCTCTTCCTTTTCCCTGCGCCTTCTGCGTCTTCTCCACGTACTCTGCGTCTTCTGTATCTTCCCCATGTGCTCTGCGTCCTTCCCAAGGCTGCGGAGACGGCCGTTCAGGACTGAGCATACGGGACAAAGTGCAGCGCGGCCGTTTCTTTAATCGTCCACACGGCGCAGCCCCTTGTCCAGGTAAGCGTGCAGCGGGTATTGGGCTTCGAAAATCTTAATCAGCTCATCATGGAAGCCGGCGCTGGTGACCGCTTCATCACTGAAGCTGCGCAGGGCAGTGAAGCTGGTCAACCTCAGGTATTCGATCGCCGGATGGTCGACGCTCGTACCGCGCGGAGCCGTCTTCAGGGCCAGACTGCGGTCTATCCCCTGCGGGTAGGCCGCGCGAAACGTAGGGGCCTGCAGAATGGCCTCTAGTTCCTCGTAAGATTCGGCGATTTCCGCGCGAATCGCCTTTAAGGCTGCAGACGAGGGCTGGTACACGCCGCCGCCGGCAAAGCTTTGGCCCGGTTCGATATGCAAATAGTAGCCAGGCCGCCCGCCGCCCGGGGAAATATACCCGCCGATGTTTGTCTTCAGCGGTTCCTTGTTCTTGCTGAAGCGCACATCGCGATAAATGCGAAAAACCTTAACCGTGGCCGGATCATTAAGGTGGTCGGCGACAGCCTGATCAAAAAAGGCGATCTCTTGGGCAATGTCTTGCAGCTGCGCCTTAAAGGTGCCGTTCATACGCTTGTACTCCGCCTTGCGCGGATTGAACCATTCCTTATTATTATTTTTTTGCAGCTCGCTGAAGAAGGCAAGTAAACGCGGGTCGATCATAATTACTCCTAGTTGGATCTTTATTGGCGGCGCCCCTATCCGAAATCATGGGCGACATCCGCCGTTTCCATGTCATTAGATCCTGGCTGGCATTCGCGCCAGATCTCATCCGCCCTTGAGCATAGTATATCGTCCACCATTTGACCATTATTCTAAAGAAGATCGCGAGTGGCGATGAGCAGAATAATACGGCTAGGTCTCTGCTGCCAGATGACGCCGTGAGCAAAAACGTTACAATTGATCCCATGAGCGAGAATGAAACAGCGCCGCTGCCCTCTGACCGGCAGTTCATCCCCCGCGCCGAGATGCGCGACATCGTTGATATCTCCCTATGGGCCGGACAGCTTCAGCTGCAGCACGGCGCCGGCACCGAACGGGCCGAGAACACCATCCACCACCTGGGTACCGGTTTGGGCTGCGATTGGCTCGATGCTTTCATCTCCCCCAACGCCATCGTCATCACCACCCTCAGTGGGGATGAATTCCGCACCCGCACGCGGCGTCTTGTGCGCTTTGGCGGAGTGGATTTGAATATCGTCGCCGCCGTCAACGACCTCGCCTACCAGGTAGAGGCGCATACCGCCGATCGCCAGAGAATTCGCGAGGAATTGGAAGAGATCGACAGCATGCCCAAGCTCTACAACCGCTGGCTGGTCGTCCTTCTGGTCGGCCTCGCCTGCGCCGCCTTCAGTCAGCTATTCGGTGGCGACTGGGGCGCATTTGTTCTGACCTGGGCCGCAGCAAGCATCGCCATGCTCGTCCGCCAGGAGTTGACCAGGCGTTACTTCAACCACCTGCTGGTCGTCGTTGCCACCGCCTTTGTGGCCACCTTCATTGCCGCCCTGGGCGTCATCCTGCAGGTGGGCGACAAACCAGAGATCGCTCTCGCCGCCTGTGTGCTGCTCCTTGTACCCGGCGTGCAGCTGATCAATTCCAGCAAAGATCTACTGCAGGGGCATATGGTGACCGGCATCGTGCGCGGCTTCACCGGCGCCCTGATCACCCTGGCCATTGCCCTGGGTATCGGCATCGCCATCACTCTCCTGCCTCTGACCTTCGCGGGAACCCAGCTTTCCTTACCCTCCAATCTTTTCGCTGACGCCTTCTGGGCCGCTGTGGCCGCCGTGGGCTTTGCCGTCTTATTCAATGTGCCCAGGCGCACCTTAATTGGCTGTTCCGCCTGCGGCGCGCTTGGCCACGCCAGCCGCACCTTCCTGGTCAACACAGGCTGGTCCGGCGCCAGCCAGATCGTCACCGCCACCCTGATTGGGGCCACGCTAGTAGGCACTTTGGGCTTTCTACTGGCCCGTCGCTACCAAATGCCCACGATCACCTTCACTGTCAGCGGCGTCATCCCCATGTTCCCCGGCATATTTGCTTATCGAGCCATGCTGGACATCCTGCATATCGCCGGCATCATCAACATCGGCAAAGTTACTCCCATCGACCTGATTGTCATGCAAGAACTGCTCCCCAATTTGCTGACCACCGCATTTATGTTGGCCGCCCTGGCCGTGGGCATCGCCGCGCCCACCCTGCTCTTCCGCCGCCGCCAACCAGTCGTATAGCAGCAGCAAACACTCGTAGCACCGGCTTCCAGCCGGCCACTCGTCAAACAGCAATATAAGGTGCACAGTCGGCAGTTCTCATTGATAATTAGCGCTAAATGACCTTCCACACCATCGCCTACGACACCATGACTATCGAATATGAGCTCATTTTCTCCCAGCGCAAGACGCTGGGCATAACGGTTCATCCCGACGGGCGCGTGGTCGTTCGCGCACCGCGCGGGGCTTCTTCCAAAGAGGTGGAAAAGGTCGTACACAAGAAGGCGGGCTGGATCAGCAAAAAGCAGCAAGAATTCGAGCAATACCCGCCGCCCCCACCCCCACGCCAATACGTCAGCGGCGAAAGCCATCTCTACCTGGGCCGCTCTTATCGTTTAAAAGTCGTCGAGGATAAAAGGGAAAAGATCGAACTGCAGGACGGCCGTCTACACCTGCACGTCCGCGACCAAAACGATCGCGAACGCAAACAAAAGCTGCTCGAAAACTGGTACCGTCGGCAGGCCAAGATCATCTTTCCCGAAAGATTGGCTGCGCTCCACCCCCACGCCGCCCCATTCGGCATCCCCTTTCCCCCAATGAAGATCCGCAAGATGAAAAGCCGTTGGGGCAGCTGCTCCAGCAAAGGCTCCATCAATCTCAATCTGCGCCTGATCCAGACCAGCACCCCCTGCATCGACTATGTGATCATGCACGAACTGGCCCACCTCAAAGAACACAATCACGGCCGTAACTACTACGCCCTTCTCGACCGCCTCATGCCCGACTGGAATAAGCGCCGCGACGAACTGCACCAGTTTCCGGTAGTGTGAGCAGTTAAAAGTGAAAAGTGAACCGTAAACGATTAACCCAACATGGCGTCTGTAACTTGTAACCTGTAACTTGTAATCTGTCACCTGCTCACTCGCCACTCCATAACGAAAACGCCGCGGACTAATGTCCACGGCGTTAATGCCCAGGAGAGGACTCGAACCTCCACGCCCGTTAGAGCACAGGCCCTCAACCTGCTGCGTATGCCAATTCCGCCACCTGGGCTGGCTGATGCGTAATTATAGCCACTGGGAAGTAACAGTCAACATTCAACGAAAAACAGAAAACGGAATACTCTGACTACTCACTGTTCGCTAATAACGGCATACCTTTCCTGATTACCGCTCATTGATCACTGATTAGCACCTACTTTCTACTGCATTATTTTGCCTAAGCGCCACAGACTGGTTATTCTTGGTCAGCTTGAGAAAAAAAGAGGAAAAGGAGTTCTTATGTGTAGTGCGCCAACAACATCAATTAACCTGCGCGATCAGATCGTGGGTATCGACCAGGAAGTGCCCCTGCTGGACGGCCGAATGGTCCCTTACGTCAGCCTCGATAATGGGGCCAGTACGCCCTCATTCAGCGCTGTGGCTGAGGCCGTGAATAAGTTTCTACCCTATTATTCCAGCGTCCATCGCGGCACAGGCTTCAAATCGCGGCTGAGCACCGTTGCTTATGACCAGGCGCACGAGATCATCCTCCGTTTTGTCGGCGCCAATCCAGAAACAAATACTTGCATCTTTGGTAAAAACAGCACCGAAGCTTTAAACAAGCTCGCATATCGCTTCCCGCTGCAGCCCAATTCAGTCATTCTCTCCACGCAGTTGGAACATCATTCCAACGATTTACCCTGGCGCATCCGGGCCAAAGTGGTCCATATCAAGGCTACCGTGGACGGCCGTTTTGATGAAGATGACTTCGATCTCCAGTTGGCCAGGTACGGGGAGCGCGTGGCCCTGGTCGCCGTCACTGGCGCTTCCAATGTCAGCGGCACCATCCAGCCCATTCACCGCCTGGCCCGTAAAGCCCATTCTGTTGGCGCCATGATCGCCGTCGATGCCGCCCAATTGGCCCCGCACCGCCAGGTCGATATGAAAGCAGATGACGATCCGCAGCATCTTGACTTTGTCGTGCTTTCCGCGCATAAAATGTACGCTCCATTCGGCACCGGGGCCTTAATCGGTCCCAAGGAAGTCTTCATGCAAAACCCGCCCGAATATCGTGGCGGCGGCACGGTGGACATTGTCACCTTGGATGAAGTGCACTGGGCAGGCATGCCCGATCGGGACGAGGCCGGCAGCCCCAATGTGATTGGCGCCGTTGCCATGGCTGCCGCCATCCAGGTCTTGATGGAAGTAGGGATGGACCAGGTAGCCGCCCATGAAGAAGAATTGATCGCTTATACCCTGGAACGCTTAGGAAGCATCCCCGGTGTAACGATTTATGGTGAAACTGATCCGGTCAAAGCGCATGAAAAGGTTGGCGCCATTCCCTTTAACCTGGACGGCGTCTCCCATTTCTTGCTTTCCGCCATACTTGGTTACGAAGGCGGTATTGGCGTGCGCAGTGGCTGTTTCTGCGCCCATCCCTATGTCGTGCATTTGCTGCAGATGGATGAAGCCGAGGCCGGGGACTGGCGCGGCCAAATGCTTGACGGAGACAAGTCCAATATGCCTGGCATGGTGCGCATGAGCTTTGGCTGTTACAACAATAAAGAAGACGTGGATCGCCTGGTAGAAATGGTACAGTGCGTTGCGCGCGGCGATTATCAGGGCCACTATGTCCTTGACCGCGCCACGGGTGAATACACACCCGCCGATTACGTCGATCCGCTGGCCGAACATTTCTTGCTTGAGCCACACTGAGCTTCTGGCCATTGCCCCGGAGAATTGTCATTCCTGCGCAGGCAGGAATCCATATTCGTACTCAGGAGAATGGATGCCCGCCGCAGTTTGCCCTCGCGGAGGCGGGAGCGAGCATGGCACATAGAAATAGTGTTGGAAATGCCCTGATAGACGCCTGAGCTTTCTTGACATTTTTACCAACGAACGGACAATAATCACCGCTTTCGCGAACAGATCGCGCCCAAGAAAACCAATATAGTGAACCCTTAGGATTCGCGCATGAGTTCTAGGGGTTTGTTATTACCTGAAGGAATATTGATGAGAATCTGGACCATGGCCATATTGATCATTGGCCTGCTTTTGTTGGCGGCCTGCGACCAGGGCAGTTCCACTCCCCTTCCGCCGCCGCCCACCGCTGCGCCCAATACGGGCCTTGATGCTGCGCCGCCTACCGCCACCATGGCCATCCTCACCCTGCCGACGGCTACAGTCGTAGATGCAACCCTCGCCCCCCCGCCTACGGTAGCGCCCGTTCCCACCAGTACACCAGAAGGTGGCGGCGCGACCAAGGTGGAGGGCATCATCGGCGCCGCCGACTTTGGCACTGATCGCAATCCCTTGACCGGCGAACTGGTCGAGAATCCCGCTAATTTGCAACGACGGCCGATCGCCATTAAACTTTCCAACGCTCCGGCTAGCTACACCCGCCCTCAATCAGGGCTCAACGACGCTGACCTCGTCTTTGAACATACGACGGAAGGCAACCTGACCCGCTTCACGGCCATCTTCTATGACGAGACACCGCCCCGCGTGGGGCCCATTCGCAGCGCGCGCTTGATCGACCTCGAGCTGCCGGCCATGTACGATGCCGCCCTGGCTTACTCCGGTTCCAGTAAGGGCGTCGGTGAGCGCCTGCGCGACTCCGACTTCCGCCAGCGCATCCTCTACGCCTGGGAAAAGGGCTATTACCGCACTGGAGACGACAAACCGATCGAGCATACCCTTTACGGCAATCCGGAACTGTTGTGGGAAGCCTTGTCCGACCTGGAGCAGAATGTGCCGCCCACCTTCACAGCCACCAATGTTTTCAGCGATGTCCCGCCAGCGGGCGGCAGCCCAGCCAGCTCTGTGTCCATCAATTACAACTGGACCGTCGTTGACTGGCATTACGATGGGCTCAAAGAGAAATATTTACGCTGGACCGATGGCGTGATCCACGCCGACGGCAATACTTATGAACAGGTAGAAGCGGCCAATGTCATCGTCATCTCCCCCTTCCACGCCTTCGACGGCAAGATTTGCGAGCAGGTCAATCAAGACGGCTCCTGCGCCGCCTGGTCAGTTGAGGTCCAGCTTTGGGGATCGGGCAGCGCTTCTGTCTTCCGAGATGGGCTGCAGTACAATGTCACCTGGCACCGCGACCAGCGCACTGACTCGCTAACCTTTACCGACAGCAGCGGCCAGCCCTTCCCGCTGAAAATCGGCAACAGTTGGTTGCAGGTCGTGCCCACGTGGTTGGACAATCCGGTCACTGTTACACCCTAAACGAACTATCACCAGAAAACGAAATACAGTCAACTAAAAACGTTTGGTACACTATTTCCGTTCCCGTCAGCGTCCCTTTTCTTGGCCCTCGGACGCGTGCCCAGGGATTCAACTTTATTTGAGCTTTACTCCGCAGGAGCGACAGAATTGGTCGCCGGAGGCGGATTGGGTGCCGCAGTTGTAACAGAACTTAGGCTGGGCCGAAGCGCGCTCCTTTGGTGTGGGTTTGCGCGGTTTACTGGATTTGCGCCGTTTGCCATTGCTTCGCGTGGCCAACAGCCAGGTAACGGCAATCACCAGCAAAAGAATGACCACGCCGGCACCAATCAGCGGCCAGTTATCCGTCGTCAATGCCGTGCTGCTCTCTGATTGAGGAACTGCAGGACTTGGCCTAGCGCTAGACGGCGCTGGCTCCCCAACAGTGAGCGCTGGATTGGACATGTCATAGCTGAAACTCATCTCAAAAGGGGTGCCGGCGGGCAGTGCCTGTGCCGGTAGAGCATGATAAGTCAGCCCATCATTGGGTCCGGTGCCCACCGTAGCCGCCGGTGGTTGGGTGGTCAATCTACCAGCATTAAGCGGCTGTTGGATTTCAGCGATCATTTCCTCAACATCCAGTCCCGCATTCCAGGCATAATTGAAACTGTGTTGATCGCCCGCGGTCTCATAAGGAGCATAGAATTCAACCCGGAAACGGGGATCAGGCGTAATGAGGGTCAAGCTGTCCCCAGTTATTTCATAGTCAGTATCGGCCATCTGCCCATCTGCGCCAATGCGCGCAACGGCATTGACCCGTGCTTCAGCTGGCAAGGGAATCGTCACCTCTGCCGGAAAAGATACATCCGCGGGCAGCGTGCCCGTCATGAGAACCAGCACGGAGGGTTCATCATAATCTGGCCAGAACGCAACATAGAGCGAGTCGATGGAGTCGGCTGGTTCCTGGGCTAATATCAATGATGCGGAAAACAACAGAATAATGAGGGGGATCAGGGGTCGAATAATTAATTTCATAGTCACTTATTAAGCATGCCCACGGAGTCGTATTCGATTGGCGCGGCAGGTGGGGCATTCGATATCTTGATAATCGCGACCGCAGGTGCGGCAGGTGCGCACTTCCAACGGCCGTTCATCCTCCAGAGAACCAAGAACCACAACCAGGTCTTCCCCGCTGTGCGTCGTCAACCAGGCCGATAGATCCTGCAAGCCAATGCGCCAACGGCCGTCCTCATCCTGCTCCAGAACGCCGGTCATCACATCCAGATCCGCTTCCTGGGCAGCCGCAGCCAGTTTGTAGGTCGCCGCTCGTCTTGTATGGGCCATGATCTATCCTTTATTCTTCCGCTCTCAAAAGAATGGGCAGTAGTATAATGCCATACGCGATGGCGGCAAAGCGGATTAAGCTATCCCTCTCGAACCCAGCGTGCTAGGACAAAAACGGCTGCGCCCATGATCAAAGCCCATACCGTAGCGCTGCTCCCGAAGCCGGCGGCCTCCCAGACCAAAAGACCCAAAAACGCCCCCAAGGTGCGGCCCAAGGACATAGCGAAGATGATCATCGACATCACCACGGCCCGGCCATTGGGCACCAATTCGGTCATCAGAGGCATACCGCCAACCACCGTTACTTCAAAGCTCATGAAGATCAAGAAGAGCGTCATCAGGGCCGTGGCCAATGTCCCGCTGGTATAGGGCAGGATCAGGTAGAAAAAAGCGTTGAGCAGGCCAGCGGTGATGATAACCGGTCTTTTGCCAAAGCGATCCACCGACCAGCCGGCAAAAGTCTCCCCGATCAGTTCTGCGACTCCGATTACCGCTGCCGCGATACCTAAGCTGGCCAAATCCAATTGAAAACTGTCCACCATCCAACTGCCAAAAACGATAAACAGCATCTCATTGGCGGTCATAACCAGCGTGATATAGAGCATCGCCACCATGATAACTGGATGCTGGCGCACGAAGCCGATGGAGGCACGGAAGCTGGTTACCGCGCGTTGGTGGGATCGATTGCCAGGAATAGCCCAGAGCAGCAGCACGACTGAAATGCCGCTGAACAGCGCCAGCCAGAAAAAGGGAGACTGCCAACCCCAGCGATCAATGGCAAAAGCCACGACGGGCGCGCCAACGAGCAGGGCCAGGGCCCAGGCATATTCAGTGATCGCCAGTGCTTTGCCCCGTTGAGCATAAGGCACTGTATCTCCCACGTGGGCCTGCATGGCCGGGTCATAGACCACCTTGGCGATGCCGATGGCGGCCATGGTGATGGCCAGAATGCCATACAAGGGCCAGATGAACACCAGTAGACAGCCTAAACCAAAGAGCAGAATGGCCGCGGCTAGAACCGGTCTGCGGCCGTATCGTTCCGAAAGCGGGCCAAACAAGGGGCTGAGGAATCCTGTGGCGTTGCGCAGCGTGATCAGTCGGGTGATGTCACTCCGTGCCACGCCCAAACCAGCCGCGAAAACCGGGACAAAGGGGTACATCATGCGCAGGCCCGTATTAAGAAAAAGGCGCGCCAGGGTTAGAACGGCCAGCTGCAGCAGCATTGGCCGCGTTTTGGTTGGTTCCATAAGGCGGACTGTATCAGAGAGCACGCCCCTGGGCGAGGCTGTCGGCTAGCGGATCTGAATCTGGACTAACAAAGGATGAATCAACAGCCAAATAGCCGATCGATATGCTGAATTATTGGGTACCGCTACAAACGAGGCGCTTGTCGTCAGATTCCCGGTTACACCAACAGTTGCCGTCGGGGTAAGTATGGGCGTATCCACCGGGGCTGCGACTGTACTTGTTGGCGTCGGGGTCTCGACCGGCGCCGCAATCGTATTGGTCGCCGTCGGAGTATGGGTCGGCGCTGTCGTCGTATTCGTCGGCGTCGGCGTATTGACCGGTGCTGCGCTCGTATTGGTCGCCGTCGGCGTATTACCTGGCGCGGCCGTCGTATTCGTCGCTGTGGGTGTATTGACGGGCGCGACCAGCGTACTCGTTGCTGTCGGTGTATTTGTAACTACAGTCGTGGGTGTAGATGTAGGCGTGGGCGATGCTGCACAGTAGGGAGTGTCACTCAAGGGAATATCCACAAAATCCGCCTCGACCACCGGCTCCGTCACCGAAGCAGCAACCCAACCAGCTTGACCGTTCGGCAGCATGATCTCAAACCATAAGCCATCCCGCTTTATCGATTTCACTGGTACCACCGTTTCTCCCAACAGAGCACCGATCGGTTGGCAGTTTGAACCGGGCCCCTCGCGCACATTAATAGACTCGTAAATGACTCTCAGCTGCGGAACGCCGTTCGCTTCGACAAGGTCGTCGACTTGCTCAATCACCTCAATACCCGAATCGGGATCAACCACATCAGGGACTTCAGGATCTTCTGCCGGCGGCGCCTCTTCTACGATTGGTTCAACCGTGTCCTCTGCCTCAGGTTCAGGCGTTGGGCTGGCTGCCGCATCACGCGTTGACAGTTCAGCTTCAACAGTTTGCTGAATAGCCTCATCGACAGAAACCTCCTCAGCCGCTTCCTCTGGCGCAGCCTCCGCGGTTAAATTCTCAACAACCTGCTGGCTTCCAGCAGATTCCCCAGAATCGTCACTGGAGGGACTGCAGCTGGCCGCGATTAACATCACGATTAAAGGCAGAACGATAATTTTGGCTATTTTTCGACTTCTTCTCACTATAATCTCCAAATTATAAATCTTTGACCTCAACACTGCTGAAGCAATGTAAGAATCATAAAATAACTTTAATACAGAAGGCGCGTGCAAAGTATATCCTGTGTACCAAGATGTGCCACGTTGGTCCGCTTCTCCCATGTTCATTTCAGTGTTAGAATTCCAAATCATGTGTGATGATAAAGAGTCGACCGTCCCAGCCCGGCTGGCTGGCCAGCGAGTGGCCATGGCTATTCTACTGCCCCTTGCAGTGGCACTACTTGCCAGCCTGTTCGTTGCCCGCCTGACCGGCCCCAATACGCTGTCAAATCAAGCCCGAACGGCGGTGATCATGAGCGGCATCACCATCGTCTCCTGGCTGCTGGGGCTGCGCTGGTATGGAACACGAGGCTTGGGGCTGCGCGGAGGACGGCCCTTATACGCGGGCATCGGCTTCGCTTCCCTGACCTGGGTCGTCTATCTCGCTATCCGTATCATATTCGTCGAGATTGCGCCTGTCGGCCCCGGGAATTCGGCGCGCACCTATTTTTATCTTCTGCTCTTCGAAGCTTTCGCGACCCAACTCTGGACCTTTGGTCTGCTCTTCCGCGCCGTGGCAGATTGGCGCGGGCCACTGGCTGCGGCCATCTCCAGTGGCCTCATTTTTGGTCTTGCAGCCACATTTCTTTTCCAGGAATCCTTCACCGGCAGCCAGTTCAGCATCATCTATTTCCTGACCTGGGGTGTCCTCTACGGCATCGTCCGCCTGCGCACGGGCAGTATTCTAGGCACAATCTTGGTCCAGTCACTGCAAACTTTTTCAGCCTGGGTCGCGCTGCCGCCTTACCCCAAAATACAACCGGGGCAGCTGCAGAGTCTCTACCTCTTGGCGACAATCGCCTACGTGATTATCGTCTGGCGCCTGTGGCCAAAAGAGGAAGCAGATTACCGCATCTAGGCTGTTGTGATCCAATACTCACGCCGCTCTATTCGCAATTTCATTCCCGCGCAGGGCCAAGTTGTCATTCCGGCGCACGCGGGAATCCATGCTTTGGATTGGTTGGCTTATCAAGCTCTTTTACTCTTACGGAGGAAGCATCATGACCTATGAATTTATTATCACACGCACAGAAGGTCGCGTGGGCATCGCCCAATTCAACCGGCCCAAGGCCTATAATGCGCTTAGCCCGGAACTGCTGCAGGAGTTGATGCATGCCCTGGAGGCTTATGACGCCAACGATGAGATTGGCTGCATCGTCGTCACCGGTAGTGACAAAATATTCTCAGCCGGCGCCGATATCAAATATATGGCTGGCGTTGATTCCCCGGCCGATATGCTTAACAGTCCCTTGATTGTGCAGTGGGAGCGCCTGGCGAAAATTAGCAAACCGGTCATAGCCGCCGTCTCTGGTTTCGCCCTGGGTGGAGGCTGCGAACTGGCCATGGCCTGTGATATGATCGTCGCCAGTGAGTCGGCCATGTTTGGCCAGCCGGAAATAAACTTAGGCGTAATCCCCGGAGCCGGTGGTACACAGCGCATGACGCGCGCCGTGGGCAAAGCATTGGCCATGGAGATCATCCTCAACGACCGCCGGCTGAGCGCACAGGAAGCGCACAGGGCAGGCTTGGTCAACCGCATCGTGCCCCTCAAAAACTATTTGGAGGATGCGATCGCCTTTGCCGCCGAGATCGCCGCCCGTGCACCCGTGGCCCTACGGCTGGCCAAGGAAGCGATCAATGCCGTCTACGAAATGCCGCTGCAGGCGGGACTCGATCATGAAAGCCGCCTCTTCTATATGCTCTTCAGCACAGCCGATCAAAAAGAAGGAATGGACGCATTTGTCAATAAACGTAAAGCCAGTTGGCAGGGCAAGTAACGGCCCATGAACCGCGGCATACTCTACGGCATTGCCGCTTATACTATTTGGGGCTTTCTGCCCCTCTACTGGAAAGCTTTGCTGGAGGTACCCGCGGGCGAAATTCTGGCCAATCGCATCGTCTGGTCCTTTGTTTTTGTGCTGCTTCTGCTGTCCCTGCAGCGCAAGTGGAGCTGGCTGAAACCAGCGCTTAAACAGCGTCGCGTCTTGCTGACCTTTACGGCCACCGCTCTTCTGTTGGGTATCAATTGGTTTGTCTATATTTGGGCTGTCAATGCCGGCTTTGTCATCGAAACCAGTCTCGGCTACTTCATCAATCCCCTGGTCAATGTGCTTCTGGGCGTTCTTTTTCTGAAGGAAAAGCTGCGCAAATGGCAGGTAGCAGCCCTGGCTCTGGCCGTCGCCGGCGTCCTTTACCTGACCATCAGCTATGGCGCCTTCCCCTGGATCGCCCTGACGCTGGCTTTCACCTTTGCTTTTTACGGTCTGCTGCGCAAGACCGCCCCCTTACCTGCCACGGAAGGGTTGACTCTGGAAACGGCCGTGCTGGCGCTGCCCGCAGCGGCGGTGATGCTCTATCTGTACCAGTCCGGCGCCGGGTCCTTTGCCCAGGGGGATCCGCGCACCACGCTGCTCTTGATCGGCGTGGGCGTAATAACCGCCGTACCTTTGCTCCTATTTTCCGTCGCCGCCCGGCGCATTACCCTCACCAATCTAGGGCTGCTCCAGTATATCGCCCCCACCTTCCAGTTCTTGCTGGGCATCTTTGTTTTCAACGAGGCTTTTGGACCGCAACAGCTGCTGGGTTTCTCCTTGATTTGGACGGCGCTGCTCATTTACAGCTTTGAGAGCATTTGGGTAAGCCGGACCCAATTGAAAAACCAACCTGCGAGGTCTTGACACCAATCCTGCGAGGTCTTGATCCCACACCTGCAGGACCCATGACATTGAGACCTCGCAGGTTAAAAGAAAGGACAATGCACACAAAAACGCTCTGGATTAAAGAAGAATATTTACAACAGATTCTCGACGGCCGTAAATCAATCGAAGTCCGGGTCGCCTACAGCAATATCAGCCGCCTGCGGGTGGGAGACCGGCTGCTGCTCAATGAGCAGTACCCCTTTACCATTCAGCGCATCGGCCGTTACGACAACTTCTCCGCGCTGCTGGCTGAAGAAGACGCCGCAGCCATTGCCCCCGACACCTCTCCCGACGAATTGCTTTCGCAAATCCGCGCCATCTACCCACCCGAGAAAGAGCAGATGGGGATAATCGCCCTGGAAATTGTGCCCGATGCAGCGCTCAATGTGCATATCCCCTACCCTTATGAAGCAGAGATCATCGCCAGCCTGAACAATCAGCTTCTCCCAGGCATCAACGTAACGGTTGGCGATAATCTAAAGCATGATCCAGATTATCATGTCCTGGTTTCCGGACGGCTGGAAAGGCAGCATCTGACCGCCAGTCCTAATCTGCATACCGTGATCATCCCCTGGGTAGGTATCTCGACTGATACTCGCGACCTGCTGGCCGAGTTCCCCCAAATCGCCTTGCACAATTTACACCACAATGCCATCCCCGTGGCCGAAGCGGCCATGGCCTTGCTGCTGTCGGCCAGCAAAGTGGTTATTCCCTACGATCAGAAGCTGCGTGAGCACGACTGGCGCATGCGCTACACCCGTCCAGGTCCATCCCTGCTCCTGTATGGCAAGACCATTCTCATTCTCGGCTACGGCGCCATTGGGCGGCGAATTGCCGCTGCCTGCCATGGTTTGGGCATGCGCGTCGTGGCCGTCAAGAGGATTGTAGAGCAGCCGTCGGATGAAGCTGCGCATGAGATCCATCCTATGGAGAAGCTGCACCAACTGCTGCCCCAGGCCAATGTGCTCATGATCTGCCTGCCCCTGACCCCGGAGACTGAAAGTCTAATTGGACAGCAGGAATTGGACCTGCTGCCTGCCAGGAGCGTGCTGGTCAATGTGGGCCGGGGTCGGATCGTCGATCAAGGAGCGCTTTACGCCGCCTTGCTTGATGGCCACCTGCACAGCGCCGGGCTAGATACTTGGTACAACTACCCGCAGGAAAAAGAAGATCGCGCCCATACTCCGCCCGCCGACTATCCTTTTCATGAGCTGGATAATGTGGTCATGAGCCCCCATCGCGCTGGTGATACGCTGGAAACGGATCGCCTGCGCATGACCCGCTTATCTCTCCTGCTGAACAAAATTAGGCAAGGAGAACCTGTTCCCAACCGTGTTGATCTGCAGTTGGGATATTGACACGAAATGAGCAAATAGGCACGACAATCGATTCTTAAGCCATAATTCCTGAAGCATAATTCTTAAAGCCTAATCTTGAAGCTTATTCTTGAAACTTATTCTTGAAACTTATTCCTGAAGCTTATTCTTGAAGCTTAATCTTGAAACTTATTCTTGAAGCTTATTCTTGAAGCTTATTCTTGAAGCTTATTCTTGAAGCTTATTCTTGAAACTTATTCTTGAAACTTATTCTTGAAACTTATTCTTGAAACTTATTCTTGAAACTTATTCTTGAAACTTATTCTTGAAACTTATTCTTGAAACTTATTCTTGAAACTTATTCTTGAAACATATTCTTGAAACTTATTCTTGAAACATATTCTTGAAACATATTCTTGAAACATATTCTTGAAACATAATCATCGCCTTTGTTTATTCACGCTTTGTCAATGTTTGCAGGTTTTTCGATCTGCTACAATCACAACGGTTTTACGAAAATATCTGGCATTGTGGACCAATCATCTGCACATGACGGCCGTTCAGGTTGCCTAATATGAAAAGTAATCATCTGCTTTTATGGCTTGTTGTCGCTGTTTCACTCATTTTTAAAACTGTCCAAGATACAAAAGCCAATGAATGGCGAATCATAAACGAAGAACTCGTTCTCATCTCCAGCGATTTTGCAGCATGGGAAGGTGATGGCTTACTGGTTGCCAGCGACGGTCTTACGCTGGCTGAGTCTGCCGGTAGCGGCTCTCTCACCTCACCGCCGATCATGGCCCCTTTTTCCTTTAATGCCGTTGGGGCGCAGTGGCTGGTCGATGGAGCGGGAGATCATGACCTGCAACTGCTCCTGCGCAGCGGCAGCAGCGCATCGGAGTGGAGCGCCTGGCGCGAGATTCACGCCTCCCCAGATATGAACGATGCCCAGGATGCACACCACGTGGGCGACCTCTTCTTTGTTCCCGGGTCGGCGGGCACGCATTCCTACGTACAGGTCAAAGTCGCACTCAACCGCGGGGATGACAAGCTGGATCCGCTGCTCAGCGAACTGCGCTTTACCTTCATCGATTCGACTGCCGGGCCGACCACGGCGGAACTGGTGAAGATGCAGAAAACACTGGACCAGCGGCAAGACCGCAGCCCAGAGGAAGCAGCTAACTCAGCCGCCGCCTATTCGAAGCCCTTTGTACTCAGCCGCGCCGTTTGGTGCACCTCTCCTGCTTGCCATTACGAAGATGGCCTTCAATACGAGCCCGTTACCCACCTTATTTTGCACCACACGGTGGGCATACCAGATGGGGATTCGGCGGCGCAAATACGCGCCTATTGGTCCTACCATACCTATACAAAGCAGTGGGGTGATATCGGCTATAACTTTGTGATCGACCTCCAGGGCTATATTTTCGAAGGGCACCTTGGCGGAGACGACGTAGTGGGCACGCATGCCGGCAATGCCAACGCGGGCAGTATGGGAGTCTCCATGATCGGTACCTATTCGACCAAGGAACCTACGCCGGACATGAAGGAAGCAATCATCGATTTATTCGCCTGGAAGGCGGATCAGCGCGATATCGATGTTTTTGATGCCAGCTCCTTGCCCAATATGGATTGGGGCCTGCCCCACGTCATGGGACATCGTGATGTATACGGCACGACGGAATGTCCAGGGGGTTCAGCACACAAGCTGCTCCCCGCCATTCGTGATGAAGTGGCCAAACGCATCGGTCTGCAGTCACCACATATTTATGTGGACGAGTTGAGCAGCAGTTTCACCAAGAGCAATGCCAATTGGTATACGGGCGCTGCGCAGTGCGGGCACAATTCCCACGCCTGGCATACCTGGTCGACGACCGATCCCAACCAGGCCGTCAATTGGGGAGAATGGCGGCCTCATGTGCCGGAAAACGGCCGCTACAAAATTGAAGTCCATATCCCCTTCTGTCGCACCGGCAAAGATGAAACAGCATCTGCCAGGTACACCATCACCCATGCCACAGGAACCAGTGACGTACTGATTGACCAGCAGAAAAACCTAGGTCTGTGGACCTCGCTGGGCGAGTACACCCTGCCGCCTGGAACCAGCAGCGTCATTCATCTGACCGATCTGACAACCACGGACAATGGGCTGGGGCTCTGGTTTGATGCCCTGCGCCTGCTGCCGCTAGAAGCGCTTCCCACTGCCGTGATCGAGTCACCCGTTGATAAAGCCTGGCTGAACAACCGCCAGGTGCCTTTCCAATGGCGCATTGAAATTCCGGAACAAGTAGCTCAAACGACGCTGCAAGTTGCCACAGATGCCCAGTTCCAAAGTCTCGTGATGAGTAAGGAATGGTCCGGCCCCGTCGAATCCCATACCCTTTCATTCTCGCGCGACTATGGTGCGCTCTACTGGCGCGTGATCCTCAAGTCGCTGTCGGGAAACAATTACCCGACGGCAGCCGGTCGTTTTGGTATCGACTCGGAGGCTCCTGTTTCCTCCGTTTACTCTCTATCCTGGCTGGCCTGGAGCAAGCAATACAAGGTGTCCTGGAGTGGCAACGATGCTCTCAACTATATCGCTCATTATGAGATCGAGTACCGGGCCACGAGTGGAGACACAGCCTGGAAGCCATGGCTGAAAGGCACCAGCGGCACCACGGCCCACTTCACGCCTCCTGTGCCCGGCCTGGTTTACCAGTTCCGCAGCCGGGCCACAGACAGCCTGGGCCACGTGGAAGCGGCGCACCCTGCAGCCGATGCCAGCACAGAACAGGCAGATTCTCTTTCCCATGCTATAATCCTACCCGTTATATACAAAAGATAATCAAGAACCCCGGTTTTTGGTGAATAGTGATGACATGGTTGTGACGCCATTTTCACTGCCAACATTATCGAATAACCGGGGTTCTACGACTTAACACGAAAGGTTTCTTCTACTATGTCAGAGATAGAAAATGTTGATGTCCTGATCATCGGATCAGGACCGTCAGGCACTTCGACTGCCCTGCACCTGGTGAAAACAAACCCTGAGTGGGCCAAGCACATCGTAATCCTGGAGAAGGAAGTCCACCCGCGCGAAAAGCTGTGCGGCGGTGGCGTGCTGCACATGGGCACCAATATTCTGGCCCGGCTGGGCCTGCCCTTCGAACCAGACCATTTTGCGGTTCACGAAGCGCGCCTCGTCTACGAAGACAAAAGCTACTCGCTCTACGGTAATCCCATCTTTCGCATCACTCGTCGCGATGAATTTGACCATTGGCTGGTACGCACCGCTGAAACGCTGGGCGTAACCGTGCGACAGGGCGAAGCAGTCACTGATATTGTCGCCCATGACAGTTATTATGAGGTCAAAACAGCCCGGGCAACCTTCCACGCCCGCACCGTAGTCGGCGCCGACGGCTCGCGCAGCTTTGTACGCCGCCGTTTAAAATGGGATGATGATTCCCGCGTGGCCCGGCTGATGGAGGTGTTGACGCCGGAGGATGCGCGCTTGCAGCCGGAATTCAAGGATGGTGTTGCCGTGTTTGATTTCACGCATATGACTGATGGGCTGCAGGGGTATTATTGGGATTTCCCCAGCTTCGTCAATGGCCAACCTTTTATGAACCGCGGTCTCTTTGATAGCCGTGCGCGTCCGGAACGGCCGAAGGCGGACCTGAAACAGACCCTGCGTAATTCAATGGCGGTGCGCGATCGCAATCTCGATGATTACAAACTGAAGGGACATCCTATACGATGGTGGAGCAAAGACGGCCGTTTTGCCATGCCCCATATCCTACTCGTGGGCGACGCCGCTGGCGCCGATCCCCTCTTTGGCGAGGGCATTTCTTTCGCCCTAGGCTACGGGGAAGTAGCTGCCGCGGCCATAGATGATGCCTTCACCCGCCAGGATTTTGGATTCGCAACCTACCGCGATCGCCTGCTGGCTGATCCGCTGTTCCGGCAGTTGGACGTGCGCACGCGCATGGCCCGTTTCGCTTATTTCTTAAAATACCCTTGGCTGGTCCGTCTCGGATGGCGCATTGCGCCCTTATTCGCCCGTTTCAGCCGCTGGTCCGATCCCGCGTATGATCCAACGGAGCAGCCTAAATTCATGCTTGTCGATCTGGCCCAGCCCGGTTCGTAGGGCAACAAAAGGGCAGGCACAAGGCTACGGCCCTACAGTCTTGGAAATAAAAACAGCCGCATAATGCGGCTGTTTTTAGTGGGCGGTACAAGACTCGAACTTGTGACCTCTACGATGTCAACGTAGCGCTCTAACCAACTGAGCCAACCGCCCGAATTACGGAGCTAAATTATAGCAATCTTCTGACGGCCGTCAACGAAAACTTAAGAAGGTGGTGAGCATCAGATCCGTAACACCCACAGCGACTTTAACACTATTACTGCACACACCTACTCGGAGCCCAACAGCAACGCCGCGACCGTCCCCTTCACAACCACAATCCCGGCCCTCTCTTGACATCCTTCCTCGCGCATGTTATTATGGTATCGTTACCATATGGTAACGATACCACATATGCTTTTCAGCCATGGTTCGAATAGAAAGATGACCACAATTCATGATGTTGCCAAAAAAGCCGGCGTAGCGCCCATCACCGTTTCTAGAGTGATCAACAACTCCGGTTACGCCAGCGCCGAAACCCGCCGGCGGGTGCAAGAAGCCGCCGCCGAATTGGGCTATGTGCCCAACCGCATGGCCCGCGGCCTGCGCACCAAGCGCTCCAACACCATCGCCCTGGTCTTAACCGACATCACCAACCCCTTTTTCACCACCGTAGCCCGCGGGGTCGAAGATGTCGCCAATCAAGCGGGCCTGACCGTAACCTACTGCAACACCGATGAGGACGCCGATAAGGAAAAACGATACCTCGATCTCTTAATCCAACAGCAGGTAGACGGCATCTTGCTGGTGCCGGCGCAGGGTGACGCTGACATGGTCGCCTATGTGCAGCAGCACAATATCCCGGTCGTCGTCCTGGACCGCCGCTTGCAGGAAGCGCAAAGTGACGTGGTGCGCTGCGATTCGGAAGAAGGCGCTTACCAACTGGTACGACTCCTACTGGACCTGGGACACCAGCGCATTGCCTTATTGGGCGGCCCTCAAGGGGCGAGCACGGCCGATGACCGGCAGGCCGGATACAGGCGCGCCATGACCGAAGCAGCAATTGAAACGGCCGATCTGGAACATTACGGCACCTTTAACCAGACCAGCGGCTACCAAATGACCCAAGAAGCGCTGAGCGTCACTCCCAAACCCACGGCGCTGTTCGCAGCCAACAACTTCATCGCCATTGGCGCCCTAAAGGCCTTGCTAGACAACGGGCTTGATGTGCCGCAGGATATGGCCCTGGTCGGTTTTGACGACCTGCCCCCTGCCCTGATCACTTTCCCATTCTTAACCGTCGCCGCCCAGCCCGCCTATGAGATGGCCCAGAAGGGGGCCGAACTGCTCCTGGCCCGGATTGCAGGCCCAGAACGAGAGGAATTTGAAGAGATTGTATTACCAACGGATTTGATTGTGCGCCAATCCAGCGGAGAAGCGCTAAACTGAAACGCTCCTATCAAAAAGTAAAGAGGACAAAATGAGGTCACAAGCAACTGCAGCAACAACAATAAACAAAGATGATTTGATCGTCATTACCGGAGCAGGCGGTTTTATCGCCGGCGCTTTGGCACGCTATTTCCATGACCAGGGTTTCACCCGCATCCGCGCCGTGGATAAGAAACCCCTCTGCCAATGGTATCAGCGCGTTCCTGGCGTTGAGAGCCTGTGCCTGGACGTTAGCTATCGCGACAACTGTGAGCGCGCCGTAGAAGGAGCACGCGAGGTCTACAATCTTGCCGCCGATATGGGTGGCATGGGCTTCATTGAGAATTTTCGCGTCGAATGTCTGCGCTCCGTCTTGATCAACACGCACATGATCGAAGCCGCTTATCGAGCCGGTGTAGAGCGTTATTTCTTCTCCTCTTCCGCCTGCGCCTATAATACGGATCTACAGAATGACCCCAATGTACGCGCCCTGAAAGAGACCGATGCTTATCCCGCCATGGCCGAAAGAGGGTACGGCTGGGAAAAACTGATCTCGGAAATGTTCTGTGAAGAATATTCGGCTGAACGTGGCATGAAAACCGCTATCGCTCGTTTCCACAATGTCTACGGCCCCTATGGCACCTGGGATGGCGGGCGCGAGAAAGCGCCGGCAGCCCTCAGCCGCAAGGTTATCGAGGCCCAAGATACGAACAACTGCGAAATAACGATCTGGGGCAACGGGGATCAAACCCGCAGCTTCATGTACATCGACGATTGTGTACGCGGCATTGATATGATCATGCACAGCCCAGAGCTGGTGGCCACGCCGGTTAACCTCGGCTCGAGCGAGCTCATATCCATCAACGACCTGGTCAGCCACGTAGAGGCTGTTGCCGGCGTCAAGCTGGAACGCCACTACGATCTGGACGCACCGCAAGGAGTCGCTGGACGCAACAGCGATAACACCTTCATTCAACAAACCTTGGGCTGGGAACCGACCACTCCTTTTAGCGAAGGGATCGCCAAGACCTATGCCTGGATTCAAGAACAGTATGCCGATCGCCAGGCCGGGAAACCCACGCCGGCAGGAGAATACTAAAAAACAAGCTGTCTACTACCATTCTCCCGGAAACGTCGAGTTTCTGGGAAAATGGAGGCTTTTTGGTTGAGATGAGCAAGATCGCAGACAAAACCACCGCTATCACAGATGTCATCGGCAATCTGCCCTATCGCATGGCCTTTGCCGGAGGCTGGATCGACCAACCATTTGTTTCACAGCGTAACCCCTCTCCCCCTGGATCAATGGTTGTTGTGGCCATTGAACCAACCGGCCACTTCATGAACCGTTGCGGTATGGGGACAAGCACACGGCGCATGGCTGAAGAACTGTGGCAGGACAGCCTGCCAGATGCCGATCCGGCACAACTGGTAAAGGATTTATACGAAGCGGAAAACGCCGGGCAGGCTGAACCTTCCGGATCACAAGATATGATTGGTCTAATTTATCCCGGCGTCAACCGCCTCGATTATGATTACACCCATGAAGAAGGTCTTTACCCGGTACATATCGCATCCAACAACGATCCCGCGGTGGCGCGCTGGCTGGATTCAGTCATTTACATGGTGCCTATCGCTCAGCGCCCTGCCGGCTATAATCCCTTGGGGATTAAGAACCTTGATCCCACCTGGATCCAACGTTTGGGCCAGACAGGCCAGGATTGCTACAATGCCATCGTTGCTCAGGACATGGACGGTCTCGGCCGTTCCATGAATGAATGTATGCGCTGTTGGGAAGTTATTTTGCCCCAAACCGTGCGCCACCCAACCATTCAATTAGATCTGATGGGCATCCTCGGCCATTATCAGCAGCGCTACGCGGGAGCGATGTATTCCGGCTGCGGTGGGGGCTACATATACGTCGTCGCCGATGAGCCGGTGCCCGGTGGGTTCCAGGTAAATGTGCACATAGACGAAAAGAGGCATCGACTATGAAGCAGGTTGTCGTAACGGGCAGTTTCGATGATATACGCTCCAGGCACGTCCGTTTCCTGGAAGAAGCTGCCAAATTAGGACTGCTGCACGTCGTGTTATGGTCCGACAAAACAGTACTTTCGCATACCGGCGCGAGTCCCACATTCACCGAAGCCGAACGTTTCTATTTCGTACAGGCCATCCGCTACGTTGATCAGGTTAGCATCCTGCGCGGTGCAATCGATCCCGATCAGATACCCGTCGTCGGAGCCGCCCTGCCCCAGGTCTGGGCTGTTACGGAAGAGCAAGACAAGCCGCCAAAACGTGCCTTAAGTGCAAACGCAGGGATTGAATATCATGTTGTAGAGGAAGCGCAGCTCATGCGCTTTCCGCCCTTACCGGTAATCAAGCATAATAATGATCGGCATAACAAAAAAGTTGTCGTGACCGGCTGCTTTGATTGGCTGCATTCTGGCCATGTACGCTTTTTCGAAGAAACATCAGAACTAGGCGATCTCTATGTAATCCTCGGCCACGATCAAAATATACTGCTGCTAAAGGGAGAGGGGCATCCCCTATTTCCAGAAAATGAGCGGCGCTATATGGTGCAGGCCATCCGCTTTGTTAAGCAGACCCTGGTTTCCACGGGCAGTGGTTGGATGGATGCTGAACCGGAAATTGCTTTGCTGCAGCCAGACATGTACGCCGTGAATGAAGACGGGGATAAAGGCAAAAAACAGGCCTTTTGTGAAAATCATGGCATCGAGTATGTGGTCCTGCAGCGCTTACCAAAAGAGGGTTTACCCAAACGAGAGAGCACAGCCCTGCGCGGATTTTAAATTTTGACAGAAACCTGCTAAATTTTAGTCAAAAGATAATCGCCAATGACAGCAATTGCCGTCCTGACAGATATATCCTAGGGAGGAAGAGGTGTTCTATCCACTGATTATGGCCGGAGGAACCGGCACCCGATTGTGGCCTTTGAGCCGCAAGCAGTTTCCCAAACAAGCCTTGAATATAGACGGCGAACAAACGTTAATCCAGCATGCCGTGCGCAGGCTCACGCCGCAGTTCCCGGCGGAACAGATTTTCATCATCACCCGCCAGGAGCATGTGGCCCCGCTCTCTGCGCAGGTGCCTGAACTGCCCATTGAAAACTTCATCGTTGAGCCGGAAGGTCGCGGCACAGCTCCGGCTATCGGCCTGGCCGCAATCCAACTGCAGCAGCGTGATCCCGACGCGGTCATGGCTGTATTAACCGCCGATCATTTGATCAAGGATCAAGAAAGCTTCCGCCAGATACTGTTAGCGGCGGAGAACGTGGCCCGCGACGGCTACTTGGTGACCTTGGGCATCAAGCCCTCATTCCCTTCTACCGGATATGGATACATTCGTCAGGGTGACGCTGTCGCTTCTTCTGACCAATTTGAAGTCTTTTCGGTCGAGCAGTTCATGGAAAAACCCGATGCTGGCACAGCCCAAGAGATGCTCGCCAGCGGCGACTACTCCTGGAACAGCGGCATGTTCATCTGGCAAATAAGGCGCGTCATGGAAGAGTTTAGGAAGCAGATGCCTGAATTCTACGAGAAACTAATGGTCGTCAATGAAGCGATCACTGCCGGGAGCTACGAGCAAACTTTGAGCCACATATGGCCCACCGTCCAGAAAGAGACCATCGATTACGGGGTGATGGAAGGCGCACAAAAAGCGGTCGTTATCCCTGTTGACATCGGCTGGTCGGATGTCGGTAGCTGGGCCGCCGTTTATGACGTCCTACCTGCCGACGAACATGGCAATCGCGTAACCGGTCAACATGCCGGTATTGATACCCAAAACACATTGGTGATTGGCGACAAGCGCTTAATCGCCACCATCGGTCTGGATGGCCTTATCATCATCGACACCGAGGATGCTTTGCTGGTCTGCACCCGCGAAAAGGAACAAGAAGTACGAGCCATGGTCAAGCTTCTGGAGCGGCAAGGACAGGAAAAAATTCTATAAACACTGAGCTGTTATTTTGTTCTATTTTGCTTGACCGCATCATCCGTTCCGGATCTGGCAGCGCTTTAAGGTCTAGGTTGAGTCGTGTACGAATTATGGTATAGTTGATTTAGTTGACATAGCATAAAAATCGTACAGGATTGTTCATTGGCTAAGTCCAAAAAGAAGCCCCCGAATCGATTAAAGAGCGCTTTCTTTTTGCTGCTGCTCTTGATTGTTATCTTACCACTTCTCGCTGGTCTCATTTCCAAGGATTACCGGGGGGTTTCATACGGCTGGTTCATCACCATCTTTTGGTTGGCGGCTAGTTTCTTCGCCTTCTGCTTCAGCCTTATCTACTTCGCACAATTTGTTCTCCCCCACCAAGAAGGGAAAAGCTGGAACGACGGCATCACCATGCTGCTGCGATCGATAGTCCAGTTTTTACCCTGGCGACCCCAATGGTATTTGCCGTCTGACTTTCCAGGTCACGAGCATCTACCATCAAGCTTCAATTCACTTCGTGCAGGTCTACTTCACAGCCACCAGGCAGTGGCGATCAACAAGGGTACAAGCTATGCCCGCGCGGATGGCCCAGGTTTTGTGAGCCTCTCATCTGGCGAGTATGTAGGACAAGTCCTCGACCTGCGCCTTCATTTCCGCAAGCAGGATGTTGACGCAATCACGCGTGACGGAATCCCACTCACATTGGCCCTTAGAACGACGTTCCGCATTAAACCTGCTTCACCAGATCCTGATGAAGGCAACAGAATGTATTCGTACGACAAGACAGCCGTTTTTCAAATTAGCCAGGCCAACAGCGTCGACGAAAACAACGAATACCTCCCCTGGGCGGAACAGATCGTACCCCAGGCTGCATCCTATTTGGTTAGCGAGGTAGCGCAATTTTCGCTCAACAGATTATCTGAAGAACCTCGGCTACTCGTCGGTATTCAAGATCGTGTGAAATTGATGCTGGAAAGAAATTTTGCCGCCTTGGGAATCAAGATCAACAGTGTGACCGTATTTATGATTGATTTCCCGGATGAGATCGTGGAGCAGCGGCTGGCAAACTGGAAGGCTCCCTGGGAAATCAAGAGTGAGCTGCTTGATGCCGAGAGGGACGCTGAAACCCTGCGACGCCTAAAACACGCCCGAGCTGAAGCACAAGTCGAGATAATTGACAGCATCATGAAGAGGATTCAACGCATGCGGCGCGGTCAGAATATTTCTTTACCGCAGGTTGTCAACCTACGTGTCATTGAGGCACTTGACGAAGCGATAGCGACGAGTCCATGGCAAACCCATTTCCCAGGACGGGTATTGGCTGACATGGCTTTAGAAACGTCTCACCAGATACAACCACTAACACCACCCTTGGAAAGCGAACAGGAGGAAGGGGATGAGAATTAGTCTCCCTTCTTCTCTGTCTCGCCGGTTGAACACCCATGAGGATGGTTTGTTCAATTTGCATACCCTCTTTACATTTTTTTTGTGGTTGATATTTTTTGCCTACTGGTTCTTCGTCTGGCAAATGGAACGTATTGATCTGGAGCAATTTCAACGTTCGTATCCCTTTTCCCTACCCATATTTGTAACCACTATTTTGTCCTTTATTCATCCCCGGGTATTACGCCATTTGATTCCCGTCATCCTCGGCTGGCTGCTGG
Source organism: uncultured Chloroflexia bacterium (assembly GCA_963807975.1). Taxonomy (GTDB): domain Bacteria; phylum Chloroflexota; class Anaerolineae; order Promineifilales; family Promineifilaceae; genus JAACFF01. The sequence continues at coordinate 2,358,086 of CAWEDV010000001.1, forward strand.
CCTATGAGATAGCAGCCAATTTGCTTTTTCATCTATTTGAAATGCCAAGTTACAGGTCGGCCCGTGCATTTCTTTTCAAGCTGCGTGTTCCCATCTATTCCTCGGCCGATATTATTACCGTTACTCCTCAAACAATGGAGATACTGCAGGAAGAGGCGGCCCATGGTCGCGCAGGCGGACCTGGACAATACATAATTCCAGTAGGGCACGCCGCAGTTACAGGTCAAAACGGCTGCTTCAGTCGAACCCTTGAATCGGGCTTGCACGCGCTCAATAACTTCGAATATATCCATGCCGTATTTGACCTACGTCCCCAGCACCGGAGAAGAACTGATGTACAAGCTTATTCGAAGGAAGGCTTGGCAGTGACAGCCGATATAGGGGTAACTTTCCGGATCAGTACCAACGGTGTCGCTCCAACACCAGAACAACCCTTTCCCTGTGAAGCTGATGCCATACGCAAGATTGCCTATGGCCAGCTCAACTTAGCGAATAATAACGTCACCAGTTGGGAGAATTATGTGCTGGTAAAAGCTACCGATTATTTGCAATCGAAGGTGATGGCGTTTTCCATAGACGAGCTGTTAAAAGAGCCTGAAACAGAAATCGGGACCCACTTCACGATTCATCAATTCGTAGAAAGAGAGACCAGGAAAGCCATGGAGACGAGAGGAGTGGAGATAATTCGACTGCGTATCGGCCGCTTCAATTTCCCAGAAGAAGTTACCAAGCAGCATATCACCTATTGGAGCGCCGACCGCAGCCGCGCATTGGCCAAAGCCAAAACGGAAGGTGAGGCTGCGGCATATATTGAGAAGGAAGTTGCCCGCGCCGAAGCGGAAATGGACATGATCAAGGAAATCGTGGGTGCAATTCGCGAAGCCAAGCGCAGTGGGCATACCGGCGCCGGAAGCGTCATCGTAGCTTTGCGCTTAATTGAGTCACTGGAAAGAGTAGCCCTAAAATCGCAAACCGCCATTTCCGTTCCCGACGAGATGCTGCACCAGCTGCAAACGCTGCACCAACAGCTTCTTGTCGCTGGAGGAGAGGAAAGCGATGCCGGCTTCTTCCCACCAGGACCACCTCTACCAAATAAGAGGCCTCTAACTTAAACAACATGGCAGATGCCAGAGAGTGCTCGGCATTGTACTGCTTATAGAAAAAGGAAACTCAAGATGGGCGATCATGTACTAGTTATCGGCGCGACACTGCTGGACACCAAGGGCAAACCGGATGCAGGCCTTGAACCAGGCACCTCTAATCCGGGCACTATCCGCCGCGCTCGCGGTGGCACAGCTCGCAACGTGGCCGAAAACCTGGCCCGGCTGGGCATAGAAGTTCTGTTGATATCCGCCGTCGGCAGTGACACCATCGGCGAACAACTGCTGACCCAAACAGCCGCAGCGGGCGTCAATCTCGAATATTCACTCACCATCGACGGAGCCAATACCGGCGCCTACCTGGCCCTCTTGGACGAAGATGGAGCCCTGGCTGTAGCGCTGGACGACAGTGGCGTCATGGAAAGCATCACCCCCGCCCATCTACACCGTCACCGCCGGCTTTTTCGCGACGCCTCAATGATCATGATGGACGGCAGCCTGACCCAGCCCGCCATGAAGACCATCGTCCGCCTGGCCACGCAGTATAATGTACCGCTCTGCGCCGACCCATCCTCCGCCCGCCTGGCCCGCAAATTACGCCCTTATCTCCCCCATTTGCATCTCGTCGTACCCAATGAGGTCGAGGAAGCAGAACTGCTCGATGAAGATTATCGAGGATTTGATCCCGATGCCAGCCTTGCCCTGGCCCAACGCCTGGTCAGAATCGGGGTTGAACATGTGGTCATCACCTTATCCGATTTTGGTCTCAATTACGCCACCACCGACGAGGTCGGTTATGTGCCCCCATCCTACAGCAAAATGATCGATGCTACCGGAACAGGCGACGCGGTCACAGCCGCAATTATGTTTGGCCTGCTTAATGATCTGCCAACCATTGAGTGTATGCGCCTGGGGGCCGCAGCCGCCAGCGTGACCGTACAGAGCCAAGAAACTGTCGTCCCCGATTTGAGCCTAGATATGCTCTACGATCATCTGATTGTATAATCCCGCTTTGGGCTTGGTCGCGGGCGGCTTTCCCATTCTTACAAACAACAGAAAAGTGATATTGGCATGAATGATTGGCTAGGTTTTGCTATTTCCCTCGTTTATATTTTCGCTCTTATCGGCCTGGCCGAATTCCTGCGTCGCAGCCGCGGCTACGGCAGTGACTTCACCCGCAAGGTGATCCATATCGGCGTGGGCATGCTGGCCTGGGCCCTGCCTTTTCTCTTTGATGAGCCATGGCTGTTCATCGTCGCTTGTGTCGCATTCATGATCATCAACCTGCTGGATTGGCGCTTTGGATTTTTTGCGGCCATGTCCAGCAGCAGCCGCAGCAATCTGGGCACCGTCTATTTCCCCCTGGCGGCAGCAATTGTTGCTTATTTGTACTGGGATACACCACCGATTATGGTCGCCGCGCTAATGCCCTTAACCTGGGGCGATGGCCTGGCACCAGTAATCGGCAAAAAGTTCGGCAAACACACCTATCAAATCCAGGGCACAACCCGCTCCATTGAAGGCTCCGTTGGTTTCTTCTTCGCAGCCTTTTTGGCCACCTGGCTGGCCCTGTGGATCATTCCCGGCGCGCCGCAGATAATCCCCGCCGAAGCCTTGATACCGGCATTGATCGTCAGTTTCGCCACCGCCTTGGTGGAAGCGGTCACCATTTGGGGCCTGGACAACCTCACCGTCACCGCAACGGCCATGATCATCCTGTCGCTGTGGTTTTTCTAAACTCTTACCACCCCTCTTCACCAATCAGCGGTACAAAAGCCACCGCGCCTAAGTCAGCGCGCCGGTAATCGATCTCCGACTCCCTGGTCAGGCAGATCAGATGCTGCCGCCGCTCGCTGCTGCCCACGGGCATGACCAGCCGTCCCCCAATGACCAGCTGCTCTTTTAACGATAAAGGCACGTCAGGCCCCCCGGCAGAGACGACAACCGCATCATATGGCGCTTCCTCTGGCCAGCCCAAAGTGCCATCTCCATGATGTACAATCACATTATCGTACGCCAGTGCACTCAATTTCTCTCGGGAAAATTGAACCAGCTGCTGCAAACGCTCTACCGTATGCACTTCAGCGGCGATCTGGCCCAGCAGCGCAGCCGCGTAGCCCGATCCAGAGCCAATTTCCAAGACCCGATGGGCCGGTTCCAGACGCAGGGCGCGAATCATCAAGGCCACGACATAAGGTTGTGAGATCGTCTGCTGCCCCGGTATGGGCAGCGGTGTATCGTCATAAGCAGACTTCTGGTAATTTTCCATGACAAAAGCTTCACGGGGAACGGTGCGCATGGCCTGCAAGATCGCAGCGTCCTGGATGCCCCGCCCCTCAATTTGGTGGGCAACCATCTGCTCACGAAGAGCACGATACGCCTTCTCTTCCTCTGCCATGCCAATTCCCTTTTGCTAATCCCACCAGCTTCCCTATAATTCATGCCGGAGGAGAAGCACCTGCAGCTTCGTTCGTACTAACAAGCCGGATCCTGTTCATTTTAGCATATGCTGGCCGCTGCGCGCATTAAACCGGTTTTATCCTGGTGACCTATATCATATTAGCCAGACCGTTTATTGATTCTCGGTGTTATGAACTTCTTGCATCGAATTAGACAGAGCCATAACCGCAATATAGCCTGAAAGCAAGCTTGAGGAGAATTATTTGTCAAACGAAGCTCCCGTAAGCTCAGAACAAAAGCGAATTGTGTCCGTACTATTCGTGGCCCAGAGCTTTTTCTCGGCCAGCTCAATAGCCGCGTTCACTCTCTCGCCGATCATATCCTCTACCTTGAGCGGCACAGACAGTTGGGTAGGATTACCCAACACGCTGACGCTGTTGGGCCGGGCTGGCTTTGCCCTGCCCTTAGGGATCATGATGGATCGCTTTGGCCGGCGCTGGGCCCTTTCCAGTGGCTATAGCATGGCCATCATCGGCAGCGCTATCTCCGTTGGAGCCATTATCAGCGAGAGTTGGCTGCTCTTCTTACTCGGAGCGTTGTTTCTGGGAATGGCGCGCAGCGCTGGCGATCAAAGCCGCTATGTGGGCGCAGAGGTCTTCACCCTTTCCCGACGGGCCAAAGTAATTGGCCTCATCGTTTCCGCGGGAACGATGGGCGCCATTTTCGGCCCCCTCTTGGTGCCCGTAAGCACTACCTGGGCCGCCCGCCTCAGCCTACCTGAGAGCACAGGCCCTTTTATAGCTTCCGGAATTCTGATGGTCTACGCTACAGGAGCGGTATTATTCTTCTTGCGGCCTGATCCCAGAGAGCTGGGGGAAGAGATAGCGGCGCAAGAAGCGGCCGAAAACCCACAAAGTATCGACAATCTTGTCACTGGAAGAAGGCCCTTACGCCTAATTTTCGCCGCGCCCATGGTGCAGTTGGCCATCTTTGCCATGGTCCTAGGTTTCTTCATCATGGCCTTTCTGATGGTCATCACCCCTCTGCATATGGACCGCGCCGATCACACCACTGCCGCCATATCAACCGTGATCATGGCCCATACCCTGGGTATGTACGGCCTTTCCTGGCTCACCGGAGGCCTGATCGACCGCTTCGGCCGTATCCCCATGATCTTGGCCGGCACAGCCATCCTGGGTGTTTCCTGCTTTTTAGCTCCCCTCTCGCTTCGCGTGCCCATCCTGGGTCTGGCCCTGTTTCTACTGGGTTTAGGTTGGAACTTCTGTTATGTCTCTGGCTCATCCCTGCTCTCGGACGCCCTTGCCGCCCATGAGCGCGCCCGCGCCCAGGGAGCCAGCGAAGCCTTGGTAGCCATCGGCGCTGGCCTGGCCAGTCTTTCTGTAGGCCTCGTTTTCGCACAGGGGGGTTATTTACTGGTCAGCGTAATCGCCGGATTCGCCACCTTGCTGCTCCTCTTTCTCACCTACTGGTTGGTGCGCAAGGATCGTGAGATCAAGGTGCCCCTTGTCGAACACTAAACCCAAACTATAGGGGCTACCTTCGAGAGCATAAATGAAACCATCGTGGGCGCCAAAGAATACCATCTGCTCGACCACAGCGGGAGAAGTCCAGACCGGTATCCGCGGCTGCACCAGGTAATTCCAGGCAATCGTCCCATCCTGCCGCTGCAGCGCATAAAGATTGCCATCGCTTGATCCGACAATGACCAGGTCGCCCGCCAGAGCCGGTGAAGAAAGTACACCACCGCCCAAACTTGTACGCCACAGCAGTTGCCCACTGGCTGCATCCAGGGCATAGAGAAAACTATCGCCCGAGCCAATATAAAGGATGCCGCCCTCGATGGCAGGTGAAGAAAAGACCCGCCCCCCGGTCGCAAATCGCCAGCGCTCAGTGCCCGTGGTGGCGTCCAAAGCATAGACATTACCATCATCCGAGCCGGCGAAAACCACATTGTCCACGGCCGTCGGCGAAGAGAAAACGCCGCGCCCGGTGGCAAACCGCCAGCGCTCAACTCCCGTCTGAGCGTCCAGGGCATAAATATTGCCGTCATTAGAGCCGATGGTAAGCATGCCGTTGGTCACAGATGGCGAAGAAAGAATGCCCGCCCCCGTTTCAAATCGCCAAACTTCGGCCCCACTCTCTGCGTCCAGAGCATAGACGTTGCGGTCAAAAGCACCAAAATAGACCAGACCGTCGACGACCGCCGCTGAAGACTGTTGGCCTCCCCCGCCGAGAGCATAGTGCCATTTTTCACTGCCCGTATTCCCGTCGACAGCGTAAAAAAGATTATCATCCGCGCCAAAGTAGACCGTGCCCCCAACGACTGATGGTGAAGCACGCAGCAGACCTCCGGTGGGAAAACGCCACAACTCCGCTCCTGTCTCGCTCTCCAGAGCGAACAAGGCGTTGTTAAACGTCCCCACATAGAGAACACCGTCGACAATGGCTGGGGAGGACTCGACGGTACCCCCCGTATCAACCTGCCAGCGCAATTGCGGTTGGCCCGTAAACAGTTCACCACGAGAGCCGGAATGCTGCAAATTGAGCCGGAACATGGGCCAATCTTCGCTTGGGAGTTCTTTACCTGCTGCATCCGGGGCGGGGGTTGGTGATAGTTGGGGTTTTATGGTGGGTTCGCCCGTTGCTGCGCTTATCTCAATTGCTCTAACAACTTCTGTGGGCACAGCCGTTTCCGCGGGTGCCGTCTCTGCCTCAGGCATCGGGGGCGTTAGCGAAGTCGGCGTCGCGAACGACTCTCCGCTGCTCTCCTGCTCTACTGCCGGACCAGAGGTTTGGGTGGCCGGTGGCGTAAAAACATCTTGGCTGCAAGCCACCAATACTAAACTCATGAACAGAAACAGCACATATCTTTTCATTCACTATCCGCAATCTAAACACTCTCTGATTGAGACGACTCAACCACCTCATTTCTTACCCGAGCCCCTACTCAGCCCAGAAACCGGGTTCCTTCATTTATGGCGCACAGCCAACTAGGCGGGCAATTGACATCCATACCCCTTCTATATTAAAATGTACGTACATAACTACTTAATAAGTACGTACATATCGAGTGTATGCTGATGAAATCAATTACGCCAACAGAACTTAGGGCCAATATTTACAAACTGCTTGATGAGATTTTGCGCACTGGCTTGCCAATAGAAATCAAAAAGGGCGATCGGAAATTAAGGATTATTCCCGTTGAGCAGAATGACAAACTCAACAACTTGGTTTCAAGACCAGATGTTATTAAAGGCGATCCCGAAGAATTAGTTGCCCTCAGCTGGGAAGACGAGGTGACCCTTGATTTACCTTGACACCCACATTATCGTCTGGCTTTATGCAGGCCTGGCAGAAAAATTAAGTGAACCGGCTCGTAACTTGATCAATAAACACGAGCTCTACATCTCACCTATCGTTCGTCTAGAACTGCAATATCTGCATGAAATTCAACGCCTGTCCACAGATGCCCAAAGCATCGTTTCTGATCTTGAAAATCGTATAGGCTTGTTACTATGTGACAAACCATTTGATCCAATCGTTTCCAAAGCCTTGGCCTTCTCCTGGACCCGTGATCCGTTTGATCGTCTAATCGTGGGCCAGGCAGCCTTAAACGACAACATTCTACTATCCAAAGATCCGGCTGTCAGGGAAAATTACGTCCACGCAAGATGGTAAATCAATAAATGTGCAAATTCGTGACCAAAGATTGGACTTAACCAATTTTGGGGTATGATCGCGGCCTGGCGGAAAATCTGGGGTTACGCAGTAATCCACAACTCTGCTACGATTACGCCGCCCACTCCACTATTAACAGGAGCATGATATGGCAAGCAAAAAAGAACTTGTGCCCACTGAAAAAGTTTATACTCGCGCCCCTTACTGGAAAGATGTGCCGGATGAAAAATGGATGGACTGGCGCTGGCAAATGAGCCACCGTCTGAACAGCCTCGCCGAATTAGAAGCTGTCATCAACCTCACAGAGAGTGAACGAAAAGCCTTGGCTGCTCAGGGTCTATTCCGCGTGGACATTACGCCCTACTTCGCCAGCCTGATCGATCCCGATGACCCCACCTGCCCTGTTCGCAAACAGGTCATCCCCACGTCTGCGGAGATGGTCTCCTTTGAATCCATGATGGAAGATTCCCTGGCTGAGGACAAACATTCTCCCGTTCCTGGATTGGTACACCGTTATCCCGACCGCGTCTTAATGTTGGTAACCACCCAATGCGCCAGCTACTGCCGCTACTGCACGCGCAGTCGCATCGTGGGTGACCCGACGCAAACCTTCAGCCGCACCGAGTTTGACGCCCAAATTGAGTACATCGAGAAAACGCCCCAAATCAGGGACGTGCTATTATCCGGCGGCGATCCCATGGTACTGGCCCCAAAACTGCTGGAAATGATCCTTTCCCGCCTGCGCGCCATTCCCCATATCGAAATTATCCGCCTCGGATCGCGTGTTCCTGTCTTTCTGCCTATGCGCGTTGACGAGAAGTTCTGCGAAATGGTCGCTAAATACCACCCGTTGTGGATCAATATTCACGTCAACCACCCCAAAGAAGTGACCCCCGAACTGGCGGCCGCCGCAGACCGTCTGACCCGTGCCGGCGTACCCCTGGGCAACCAGAGCGTTCTACTTGCCGGCGTCAACGATTCCGTGCGCATCCAGCGCAAACTGCTCCATGAGCTGGTAAAAATCCGCGTACGGCCGTATTACCTTTACCAATGCGATCTCGTGGAAGGCTCCGGCCATTTCCGCACCTCGGTCAGCAAGGGGATCGAAATCATGGAAGGGCTGCGCGGCCATACCTCAGGATACGCTGTGCCCACCTATGTCGTCGACGCGCCTGGAGGCGGGGGCAAGATCCCCCTACAGCCCAACTATGTCCTCTCCCAGGGACCAGACAAAGTTATCCTACGCAACTTTGAGGGTTATGTGACCACCTACTCTGAGCCCAAAGATTACGACCCAGACGAAATCAGAACCCAGGAATCGCTGATCGAACCCCGTCCCGAACCGGGCCAGGAGGGCATTCACGGGCTGCTGCAAGGGCAGCGCATGTCCATCGAACCGGCGGGCTTTTCCGATGTTCACGCCCGCGGAGGCGCCGAACACCGCCTGCGCAGCGGCGATCTATCCCAAAAATGGCAGCCCCTGGGCATTGGCGCCCTGGAAAGCGAAGAAGGGACCGGTCATAACGAGGCAGAAAAAAAGGTACTGCCCGCGGGAGATGAGGAGGCCGAAGCCTAGCCCCCATGCTCGACGAACAAGCATTGAAAGAGCGCCTGCGCGAGATCGCTGCCGCCGACTATAAAGCGCCCACCAGACCGGAAATCTATCCTTTGGTCTTGGCTATGGGCGCCCATACCGGTTCCACCGACCCGGAACTGCGCGATGATCTCATCTACATGACCATGGCTTACTGGATCCAACGGGATGTCTTTGAGGCCAAAGATCTGAAGGAAATCCTGCAAGTCGCGCTCAATGAACAGCATCTCTTTTACGGCCTGGGCCAAAAAGAGACCGACACTGTCTTCACACGCTCCTTTTCAATGCTCATTGTCGCCGCGGTCCTGAATGCCCACAGGCGCCACACCTTCTTACCCGATGACGAATTACACGTCATCAAACAGAAGCTGCTGCGCTACCTGGAAGGTGAAAAAGATTTGCGCGGCTATGTACCGCTTAAAGGTTGGGCGCATGCCATAGCCCATGCCGCGGATGCCCTGGACGAGTTGGTCCAGTGCGCGGAAATGAACGCGGAAGACCTGTGCGAGATACTTACTACTATGCGAAAGGTAATTCGCACAACAGCCGCCGTCTACATCTGCGAAGAAGATGAACGACTGGCAACGGCCGTGCTGGCTGCTTGGCAGCGCGACGAAATAGATAATGAATCCATCATTTCCTGGCTGGCATCATTTGTCCCTCTCGCCGACCAGGATCTGCCCTTTGAGGAACGGTATCCCAGCTTCGTCAACAGCAAGAACTTCCTGCGCAGTCTCACCTTTCGTACCAGCCGCATGTCCTTTTCCGAATCAATACACCAGGCCATCCGCCAGGCCCTGCTCCGTTTTAGTCGCTTCGAGAACTAGTTTATGTGTCATGCTCGCCAAGGTGGGCATCCAACTCCTCGCTTACGAAAATGGATTCCTACCTCCATGAATATGGGGGAATGACCGATCGCCAAGTAGGGCTTATATTGTAAATGCCCTGTGAACATTCGCTTAAGGGGTAGACAACGGTTGTTCAATCCCCTATAATGAGTTTTTAGGGCGTTGTTATTTTGTTGCCCGAAGGAAGAGGAAGCTGATATGTTCATACTGCTTTTGATAGTCGCATTTGTCATCGTCAGCACGGTATTTGTCATCGCTGCGGGCATTCTATCCTCACGTCTAAGCAGACAGGAAGAATGGATGGAAACCTACGAAGACATGGAATCCACTGCGGCCGAGGCGCTGCCGCAAGCGACTGAATAATCGCCAATTCTGAACAGGCAATTTCCTGCTCAGGACGATATGTAACCCAGATCATTATCCGGCCGTCACCAGTGGTGACGGCCGTTTCATTTCCCAGATTTGATTAAGAGCGAATAAAGCAGCCGCCGCTTCCCTTGGACGGACGATGCCCCTGCATTAAGATCAGGGCATGAACTGGCGTCGCGGCCTTCGTGCCTTCAAATTTATTCTGCTCATCCTGCTCGTTGCCCTGCTGCTGGCCCCCGAATGGCCCGCCTTCGCCGACGATCAGTACCGGCTGCGCGAAATCGTTGGCCTGCGTGAATTTGATTTCCTGGTCTGGGAATCAGATGCCTTCCTGGACAAAGGAGAAACAGCGCTCGCTGGCGGCCATCGCTTCCTGGATAAGGTCGCCCAGAAAGAGATCGTGCTCGAATATCTGCAGCTTTCCCAGGAGGCACGCTGGCTGGAGTATGAGTTAAACAATATCTACGCCGATCCGGAAATCGACAATCCCGACCTATATTCAGCAGACAAACAAGAAGAGTTGGCCCGCATTCGCGCCGAAATAGACGCCCAGCAGCTCTTGGCTGAAGCCGTCGTGCAGCAGCAGGTTGGCCAGATTCTCTTGGACGAAGGATTTTCCCTCGCCGGCCAGGCCTGGCCCCCGGTGCTCATGCACGTAACCCCCCTTCCTTCAGTGCTGATCGTATCCCCTCGGGACCACATAGAAAAAACCTACCAGATCAACCTGGTCACTGGCCTTTCCACACCGACCAAGGAAGAAATGGAAACGGCCGTCTTCGAAGACCTCGATCTTTCCGCCTTGGTCGTACCAATTGGTGGTATCGGCACCTTTCCTTCCATGATCCAGGAAACCAGTGACATCAACCGTCTCGCCGAAGTAACCAGCCACGAATGGACCCATCATTGGCTGACCTTGCAGCCCCTGGGCTTCAACTATGCCTTTGATCCGTCCGTACGCATCATCAACGAGACCGTAGCCTCCATCGTCGATCAAGAACTGGGGCAGCAGGTTGTCGAACGTTTTTATCTCGAGCATCTGCCTCCCGATCTGCCGCCAGACCCCCCAGCGCCTGCCCCGGATGAGCCGCCAGCCTTCGATTTCCGAGCCGAGATGGCCGAAACCCGCATTGGTGCTGACGAACTTTTAGCTGCAGGAAAAATAGAGCAAGCAGAAGCTTATATGGAAGAACGGCGCCAACTATTCCTGGAACAAGGGTACAGCATCCGCAAGATTAACCAGGCCTACTTTGCCTTCTACGGCGCTTACGCCGCCGAACCAGGAGGCGCGCAGGGCGGCAACCCCATTGGCCCCATGCTGCGCGATATCCGCAACGCAACCCCATCTATTCGCGCCTTCTTAGATACGGTGGCTCCCATCACCAGCTTTGAGGAACTGGAAGAAATCCATAAAGAGCTGACGACTGTTCTAAAATAAAGAAACCCGGTTTTTTCAGAAAAAACCAGGTTTCTAAGTTTCTACGTTACCACGCTTACTCTTGCTCGCTAAACCAGCGTTCCAACTGAATAGCTGCGGCGCAGCCCTGACCCACTGACGTAGCCACCTGGCGAAATACTGGATCCTGAATCTCACCCGCAGCGAAGACCCCAGGCACATTGGTGCGCATCAACTCGTCCGTGATCACATAGCCGTGCTCATCCATCGCCACCCTTCCTTCCAGAAACTTACTGTTCGGATAATGACCAATGAACACAAAAACGCCGTCCGTGTCAATTGTGCTCTTTTCGCCCGACTTTACATTGGTCACTGCCACGCCCGTCACCGAACCATTGCCAACAACCTCATCCACCACCGTATCCCAAATGAAGGACATTTTCTCATTGGCGAAGGCCCGTTTCTGCAGTACTGGCCCGGCTCGCAGCTCATCACGCCGGTGAATCACGCGTACATTATTGGCAAAGCGTGTCAGGAAAATCCCTTCTTCCATGGCGCTGTCTCCGCCACCAATGACGACAACATCCTTGTCGCGGAAGAAAAATCCATCACAGGTGCCGCAGTAGCTGACTCCGCGGCCGATAAATTCATCCTCGCCAGGCACATTCATATGGGTTGGCGATGCCCCAGCGGTTAAAATGATAGCATCCGCCTGGAACTCTTTGCCATAGGTTTTGACCATAAAAGGCGCGCCCTGGCTGAAATCAACCTCGACCACTTCATCGTATTCAAACCGTGCGCCAAAATGCGTGGCCTGTTCCTGCATCAGCCCCACCAATTCCGGACCCGTTGGCGCTTTTTCAGCAGAGAAGAAGCCGGGGTAATTCTCTATTTCATGGGTCAGAGCAACCTGTCCCCCGATCATCGTTCCTGTAATAACCAGTGGGTTTAGCTGGGCCCGCGCAGCATAAAGAGCCGCCGTCAGCCCCGCAGGGCCTGAACCGACTATAATGACCCGTTCTTTTTCCATTGTACAATCTTCCTTACTAAAAAACCTGGCAGATTTCCTATTGTTGAAACCTGGCAGGTTTTCTCTTGTTAACTATCCTGGTCATGGTCAATTCAGACCGGCCAAGTTTAATCCTATCTACCCATTGACAGGCAATGAGTTTCTTATCTTACAGACGCTCCACGAAGACACAGTATATCAGAGCATATCCATACTAAATTTTAACGCTCTGTTGGACATCAAACAAGACATTGCGCCTGAAACATATACGGTTTTTATATTGGTTGTTTTGCTTACCCTTTTAGTCGCCTGTAGGGCAGCAAAGCCCGAAGAGCTTCGATCAGTCTCATTGGTGGTTGTAAATGGGAAGGTAACAATCGCTTCGGGCTGATCAAAAATGGTCACAACTCCGCTGCGTTCGCTAGGTAGCACGCAGAAAAGGCGCCGCCAGGCGCGGCAGCACGTCAGCCACATCCCCCCGGATAACGACATCTGCCAGTTGATCGGCATAGGTTTCGCTAAGATTAACGATGACCAGGCGCGCCCCCAACTGCTTGGCCATCAGTGGCAGATCTGAGACCGGCACAACCTCCAATGACGTACCAGCAACCAGCATCAGATCACAGGTTCTGGCCCAAATCTCTGCCCCGCGCAGCACGCTAAAAGGAGGCATCTCGCCATAAAGGGTCACATTTGGCTTCATAACGCTCCCGCAGAGCTCGCAAAGCGGCACCTCTCGGGTAACCACAAATTCATGCAGCAGGGCCTCGGCCTCAATCACCAGGCCGCAGCCCATACAGGTCGCCTGCCGTAAATGACCATGCACCTCGTAGACCTTTTCTGATCCGGCCCGGTGGTGCAGCATGTCGATATTCTGGGTAATGACCGCCTGAAGAGGCCCGTGTTTCTCTAGAACCACCAGAGCGATATGGGCTGGATTTGGATGTGCTTCCAGCGATAATTGGGCCAGGGGGTGGATCCAATTGTAGAAATCCTGCGGTCTCCTTTCAAAGGCCTCGATGGAGGCCACGGCCATCAGATCATATTCCTCCCAAAGACCGCTGCCGGGAGAGCGAAAATCAGGGATGCCAGATGGCGTGCTGATCCCCGCGCCGGTCAGGGCCACGGCACGCCGCGATTCTTTGATGAGTTCTATTGCTTGATTGATTCGGAAGTCCTGTTCTTGGTTCATTCCAAGTTCGCCGCTTATCTTTCCTTCCCCTTGCTCTGGAGTTATTACAGACTGGAACTACACCGGTGGCCAGGGATAATGCCGCCCAGGAGCGGGCTGTGGGAAAATGCCCTGATCTATTAATATCTCCATCCGCTTGCTGCAAGCTGCCAATTCTATTCTGCTCAGCAGCTTCGCTAGCTGCCCCCGCAGCATCCCGTCCCGCTTGGCCAACTCTTCTTGCAGTCGGCCCAAGTCGAACAACAGCTCAATGGGGATAGTCATGCCTGCGAATTCCCAAATGACCGTACGCAGTTTATACTCATGGTGAAAACAGATGCCGTGATCGATGCCCCACAACCAGCCATATCCTTCCAGGCCAGGAACTGCTTCACCCCCTCTATTCTCCTCGATGATCACATGCCCACCCTTGCGGTCGGCATTGTTGATCATCACATCCAACAGAACCATTTTCTGCAAAGGGCTGCGAAATGCCGGTTCCCCCTCCAAAGAAAAATAATGCTGGTCGGGATCATGTTCAATGAACAGTTGGACCGATCCCGGGCCATGCTCTCCATCACGCATGACTGTAGGCGGGACCAAATCCCAGCCCAAGTAATCGCTAAACAGGAAAGCAGCATACTCGCGGGAACTCAAGGTACCAGTCGGGAAGTCCCATAACGGTCGTTCCCCCCGACTTGGCTTATAAACAGCCCTTAGCTCCCTCTCCCTATCACAAACCTGAACCAAGAAAGCGTAATTAGAACTCCAGGGGAGAAGTCCCTCAATTTCCATCTGACCAGATTGCAGAATATTGAGGATTTCCGTTTTAGCCCCGGCATCCATGGCTCTAGTCAATGGCGGTGTCCGTTGCGATTGGGGCAGAAATGCCCATGCGGATCCATCGGTCGCCCACAGTTGCCGCAGATCGGTCGTCCCGCAGCCACAATCTTACGCGCATGAACAATAAGAGCCTGCATCTGCGCCCGGCTGGCCCAGAAACTGACCACATTTGGCTCCTCATCTTCATCCACCAATTCATAAGCTACCAGGACGATCTGATCAGCCGTTTCATTGTAACCTAGGCCCATATTCCCCACACGATAGAGCCCTTCCACCGGTTCGCGCAGGCGCATATCCTGCATGATCGCCTCTTCCGTATCGCGCGTCTCTTCGGGATGCTTATCATCCAGCTCTTCCAGGAATGTCTCCAGGCTTTCAGCCATAAGTGACACCTGCTGCTTCTCCACAATCAGAGAAAAGGTGTCCAAGCCTCGGCCTCCTTGTAGGTAGAAAACGCGCTGACCTGGAGGGCCAACCGTACCAACAGTCAGGTAAGAAACGGGATTTAATTCAATCTGCTGAGCCATGCGCACCCTTTTTTTCTTCGTTGTTTTTATCTTCTTTCACAGCTGGTTTAAAAGGCCGTAACGGCCCATCATCATTTAGTCGCAAAACGCGCACGCCCCCATTTTCGGCCAGATAAAGGACGCTGGCCGATGCGGGCGCTACGGCGATCCGCTGGAAGAGGTCCAGATGCACACCCAAATAATATGCCAAAACCAATTTAATCGCATCTGCATGAGAGACAGCCACAATCGTTTCATCTTGATGCTCAACCGCCAACTGCTCCAGCGTCTGCACCATGCGGAATTGCACCTCACGCAGCGCTTCACCGCCGCCAGGAAAACGCATTCGGCTGGGGTAATACTGGACCGCATGCCACGCCGGTTTACGCGCAAGTTTCTTGATCTTCTTGCCTTCCCAAGAACCGTAGCGCACCTCACCCAATCCTTCGAGCTGTTTGATTTCAAGGTCCAAGGTCTGGGCCACGTATTCGGCCGTTTCCAGGCATCGCGTCACCGGACTGCTGTAAAGCCCCTTCACCGGCAGCACGCTCAACCGCTGTGCAGCCGCCTCCGCCTGCTGGTGCCCCTTCTCATTAAGATGCACATTGGGCAGCCATCCGGCAAGTCGGTGTTTCTTCACCCATTCATTTTCGCCATGGCGTAGTAAGACGATGATACACATGGGCTAATGATAGCACATTTAATTTGGAAAACCGGTCTATGATCGCCGTCCCGCTAGACCTTGTGCGCGCCTTTTAACATCGCTTGCGCGTTAAACCCACTTCTATGGTTCTTCAACTGCTGGCGTTTCAATTTCCGTTTCTTCCGGAACCAGCGCCGGCTGTCCCTCAACCTCCTGCTCAATCTCTGGTTCAGGCGTAAAGGAATCCGGTTCGATCACCGGATTGAAGGTCAGCGAATTGCAGACTCGGTTATCCTCCAGGAGCGATTGGTTCCACTCCGTTTCCGACAAACCATCAGCATACTGCCCCAGTCCATAATATGCGGCCATGACATTGCAGGCCACCGGCGCCGCCCAGGCCGATCCTTCGCCCCCATTAAATACAAATACGCCGACCACGATTTCCGGGTCTTCCACCGATGCATAGCCCACATACCAGGCATGTGTTGGCTGCACTGCCTTTTTCTCGAAGCGGCACCAGCCTCGCTCGATGGCGATATTGTCGCAGTATTCGGCCGTTCCCGTCTTACCCGCCGTAGCCAGCCCAAAATCATCAGGCCAATCGACGTAGGTAGCACCAGTGTAGAAAGAATCTTCGTCAATATAATTGTTCACCAGCTCCATGCCGTCGGCCACGATCTGCAAATATTCACGGTCCACATCGGTGGCGTCGACCACATCCGGCTGGTAGATAAATTCCCCTTTCTCATCAAATTGAATGTTGATCGAGGGATCTTCCAATGCATTCCCCTCCGCATCCATGAGGATCGTTTGTCCATTCGGGCCAGGCCGTGCGCGGGCCACCACCTGGCTATCATCGTCGACGATGACCACATTACCGTCCTCGTCCGTCATATGGTGAATGATCGTCGGCCGGTAAAGAAAACCGCCGTTGGCCACCACCGCCGCCATTTGCGTCACTTGCATAGGAGTAGCCGTCATGAACCCCTGCCCGATGCCCAGGTTATAATCATCACCTGTCGACCAGGGCTCGCCCTGCGTACGCCGCTTCCACGCTTTCGTGGGCACATTCCCCTCCGCCTCCAGGGGCAGTTCGATCCCCTGCACACGCCCAAAGCCAAACTGATTCGAATATTGGGCGATGCGATCCACGCCCAAACCTTCGACAAATTCGCCATCCTGGTCAAAACCACCGCTGATTTTGTAAAAATAAATATCACAGGAGTTGGCGATGCCCTGGCGCATATCCATCACGCCATGCCCTTCCCTGTTCCAGCAGACAAAAGTCTGCGCCCGACCCGGATCATTAGGCGCGAAACGATTGGGGATTTCAATTTGGCCCGGGGCACTCAGCAGGCGCTCCGGAGAAATAATACCTTCCTGCAAGGCGCCGGAAGCTGGCACCAGCTTAAAGGTCGAACCAGGTGGGTAAGTGCCGCTGATAGCATGATTGACCAGGGGCGTGTAGTCGTTGCGCGCCAGACCCAGGTAATAATCGACCGGCACTTCCGTGGTGAAGCGGTTATTGTCAAAGGTCGGGAAATTAACCATGGACAATACCTCCCCCGTCTTGGGGTTCATGGCCACAACCGCCGCCTGTTCAATCTCCGGCAGCGTGCGTTCACCCGTGATCTCATCCGTGCGCGGCGTATTGCGATTCACTTCCATGATCTGCTGTAATATCTCAAACGTCTGCTTCTGCAGCTTCAGATCCAATGTTGTGTGCAAATTGAGCCCCGCCACCGGTTCTTCCAGCAAACCCAATTGGCGCACCTCACGCCCCGTCCAATCCTGCTCAATCGTGCGCCGCCCTTTTTGGCCCGCCAGCTCCAGTTCCATGGAGGATTCCAGACCCGACCAGCCCACCCGGTCATCTCGCTGGTAGCCAAGCTGGTTGATCCAGTTTTCGTTGGGGATTGGCCCCATAAAACCAAGCAGATGAGAGGTATACTCGCCGCTGGGATACTGCCTTTGCGGGTCAGGCAAAACGCGCACGCCCGGTAAGAAAATACTCTCCTGCTCAATGGTGTAGGCCAGCGTAATCGGAATGCCAGAGGTGATGACCGCTGGCACATACTGGGCGAAGCTCCGTTCGCGCACGATACCTTCAATACTGTCCGGCAGCAGGGGCACCACGCCAACTTCATCCAGCGTCTCTGCCACCGGCGCCCCATAAATATTGGCCAGGCGCGAATAGGTGCTCACCAGTTCCGGGTTCGCCGCTTCCAACAGCGCCTGCTGCTGCAGGGTATTGGAAACGGGTACACCAGTTAAGAGCGAAAGCCGCTCAAAGACCGCCTGCCGTTCATTATCCGTTTGCGGCAGAAACGCGGGCGTGATTGTCACATTGAAGCTGGGCTGGTTGACCGCCAGAGGGCTGCCGTAGCGGTCGAAGATAACGCCCCGCGGCGCATCCGTCTGCAGTTCTGCCGTCTGGTTCTCCGTCGCCAACGATGCCAGTTCCGGTCCACGCGTCTGCTGTATCCACCAGACACGGTAGAGCAGCAGCACCAGGACCATGATGATCAAGACGCGCAGGAAGCGCAGCCGGTTGCGTAAACCGACATCCTCATCTTCCTTGATCTCTAGATCTTCAATGCGTTCCCAACCAATGCGGGACATAAACTCACACCTCGACTGGCTTTGGCCAGATTGTTCTTAGAATCAAATACAGCAGCCAGTATATCGGTAGAATCATAAAAGTATGTAAGATCACCGTGGGCAGCAGCGACATGGACAGCATCTGCGCCGCGCTGTAGCCAAAAGCGCTGAGAAAGGTGGCATAGAGGAACTGCTGGATAACCGTTGCCACTGCCGCCAGGAACATGGGGATCAGGGCACGGTTGGCAGGCAGCATATCCTGGACGTAGCAGGCTGCAAAGACGGCGATCATATAGGTCAGGGCCAGGCCGCCAACAGGAGCCGCCGTAAACAGATCCATGCAGAACCCGGCAATGAAGGCCCAGACCACACCCTCGTTAAGACCCCGCAGCAGGCCCCAGGCCAGGGCCACCAGCAAAGGCAGTGCTGGGGTCACGCCCAGGAGCGGAAAATAGGGCAGAACCGCCGTTTGCACCACCGTCAAAAGTACCATTACCGGTACGCCTAATAAGATCGCCGAGGTTATCATTATTCCGTTATGGAGAAGATTTCCGTATCCACCGCTTCAAAATCGGTGATCACAAAAATGACCTCTAGGGATTCAAAATCAACTGCCGGCTGCACAATCGCCCGTTGGAATAGCTCCGCCTCGCGCCGGTCCACTTCAATTACCCGCCCAATGACCAAGTCCTGCGGGAACCGTCCACCCAAACCGGACGTGAGCACGACCTCGCCCACTTCCAACTGGTGCTTCAAATCGACCCAGTCGATAGACATCGAACCGCCTAATCCGCCGCCGCGCAAAATACCTGTGGCCCGCGACGTGCCCAGCCGCGCCGGAACTGCGCTGGAGCTGTCACTGATCAAGATCACCTGCGAAGAATTAGGCGTTGTGCGAAAAACCTGGCCCACTAAACCGCGCGCGCTCTCCACGGGCATGCCCACTCGTACGCCATCCGCTGAGCCTCTATTAATGATAATGCTGCGCACCACCTGGTTGCTGTCCCGTCCAATCACGGAAGCGGTCAGGCGCTGGTAATCCGGCGCCTGGCGAGCGCGGTTAAAGAGATCGAGCAGGAGTTGGTACTCTCCTTCAATCTCACGCAGCTCTTCGTTTTCTCGTTCTAAGGTGTCGATACGTTCCTGCAGGCTGGTGATTTCCGTGCGCGCCGTTTCCAGGTCGCGCGGTCCTTCCAGCGCTTCATCCAGCGCCTGCGACCGTTCCGATGTCCAGCCCATAATCGAGGCGATCGGGTTACGTATGACGCTGAGCGCCGCATCCAGATTACCGGTGCGATCCAGCAGCGTCAGCAGCAGAGCCAGTGCGATCAGCACGGCAAAGGTTGCCCAGCGTATCCGTCTTTGTGCCTCGTTAAGGTTCATGACAAACTGCGAATAAAGAGGAGCGGCTGAGGATCACCCGCTGGGGGATCTGCCGCCAGAGGAGCGGTCTAATGCTGCGTACTGCCGCGATGCAGTCCCACCAGAACACGCTCGTAGTTGTCTAGATCTTCCAAAACGCGTTCCGCGCCGCGCGCCACACAGGTCATCGAATCTTCCGCCACCCACACACGCATCTTGACAACATCTTCCAACCGGTCGGCCAAACCTTGAATATTAGCCCCACCGCCGGCCAAACAAATACCCACTTCCATCAAGTCCGCCACCAATTCCGGCGGGGTCTCGTCCAGCGCATCACGTACGGCGTCGACGATTACATTGATCGAGGGGGCCATCGCCTCACGTAGTTCAATACTGCTGATATCCACTGTCTGCGGCAGGCCGTTGATCAGATTGCGCCCACGCAAAGACATGGTCGTTTCTTCCGGCAGAGGAAAAGCAGAGCCAATGCCGATCTTCACCCGTTCCGCCATGCGCTCGCCAATGAGCAAATTGTATTTATTGCGTGCGTAGGCGATGATATCTTCATCCATTTCGTCACCCGCCACGCGAATGGAGCGGCTGATCACGATGCCGCCCATGGCGAAGACAGCCACTTCCGTCGTGCCACCGCCGATATCCACGATCATGCTACCCCGCGATTCAATTATCGGCAGACCGGCGCCAATCGCCGCCGCCATCGGTTCTTCAATCAGGTAAGCATCGCGCGCCCCGGCAGACATCGTCGCATCGTAGACCGCTCTTTTTTCCACTTCAGTCACACCGCTGGGCACACCGACCACAACCCGCGGTCGCGGGAAGGGCACCAGCATCTGCTCATGCGCTTTGTCGATGAAATACTTGAGCATCGCCTCCGTGATTTCGAATTCGGAGATAACGCCGTCTCTCAACGGCCGTATAGCCACAATATCACTTGGCGTCCGGCCGACCATCTCCCGCGCTTCGGAACCAATAGCCAGCGGCCTGCGTGTTCGTTTATTGATTGCTACCCATGAAGGTTCATTGATCACAATGCCCTTATCGCGGATGGCGACCAGAGTATTGGCCGTGCCCAAATCAATGCCGATGTCCAGTGAAAACAGTCCTAGCAGCCAATCGAGTGGTCTAAACAATGGTCGTCCTTCTTTCCTCGTTACCCATCAAGCCCGGGCAAAATAGGCATGATCAAACAATGGCCTACGTGCCTGCCACGCCCGGCATTATACCCCACAAACACCCGCCGCTGCACGCCAGCTACCCTTTGCCCCCCTAAATAAGAAATTCCTCACCCATCCACCGCCTATTCCTGAGAAAAAGTTAAGCGCCACCCCTGATAATGCCCCTGTTGGCTGTATGATCTAGTCAGACAATTGTTTAATAATAGATGGATTCAAAACAGACATCAACAGGCACCTTGCCCCAGCTAACTTTGATCTCTGCGCTCCCTCTGCGATCTTGCGTCTCCTATGCGCACTCTGCATCCTATTTCAAAACCACCAGGACATAGAGCACTTAGAGAATTCGCAAAAAACGCACAATGAGTAGTAGGATGGGTATAGATATTTGAAGAGCAACCAAAGAACAAGGATGATACTCATGGCACGACAAGCTCTATTCGAAGGACTCGTTTACGATGAAGACGAAAACCTCTTACCAACCAAACAGTTAGGGGACGAAGCATTTTACATCTTCGACGACGCCGGCTTTCTTCGTCACATCCCCGCCGTAGACATCGACCGCCAGGTATTAGGCTTCTTCCTGGAGCAGCTAGAAGACAACAAAGACATCGCCGTCGAGCAAGCCCTCTCCATGATGGGCAAAGATGATCTCTTCACCAAAGCCGCCGTCGACGCCCAACTCAGCAACGTCGACATGGAAGAGATCATGGCCCAGGGCATCCCCCTCCAGGCCCGCAACATGCTCGGCATGCTCGGCTTCCGCATCACCGTCGACCTCCACGGTCAAGTCACAGCCATTAATCAGCCCAGCATGCCCGATGAAGGATATTGATAGCCTCAAAATGGGAACCCAATAACTGAGCATGGCCCTGAGGGCACAGTTGTACAAACGCTATGAAAGGGACCGAGAATTCTGTCGATCTTGCTCGCGCCTTAACTTCACAACGGTACTTTCTTCATCCAAGAGGACATCATTCCAGGTTATGATTTCGCCGGCAGGGACGGGGCGTATGATTTTGGCTCCCGGTGCTAGACCGGCGGGCAAGGCATTCGTTTTACCCACAATCTCGGCGCGATCCATCAGGCCATAGAAGGTATACCCACCGAAAGTATCCAACCGCTCACCCGCCTTCAAATCACGCTTAGCCATACTCATAATGTCAGCATACGGCCGTTCCAAAGGCTGTAAAGTAGGTTCGCGCATCAAGAACGCCTTAGCGATAGAGATCGGTGCCTCCAAGAACCAGAGATGGTACGGTCGGAAAAATGTGAAATAATTACCACGCCCTACTTTTAGATACTGCAAATCAGCGCTAATTCGTTCATCCATAATCCGTACCACAACGAATACACCACCAGCCATGGCACTCCCCTGCACAAAGTCAACGGCGCCAGGGAATTTTGTCAGCCCGCCATCTTCCTCGAGAGCGAACAGTTCAGACACATTCTCCTTGGTCGCCTGAGGACCAATCATTCCGCGCTGCATAGGTAGACAGCCAGTAGCATTGGCAGCGCAAGTCATTTCGAAACTAGTCTTAGAACCATCAACATACGAGGCAACCTGGAACGGGTCCTTATCAGCCTTCTTTGCCGAATCGGCTACCGTATCAGGATTGGCGGCTGGGTTGAGGGGATTGTTCTTGCCTTTGCCGATAACAATCACTTCATAACCAAGGCTGGTTACAAAGTTATACAGTTCCATGAGGCAGCCCGGTTCGTCTCCCGAAGATACGGAATATAGGACCCCCGCTTCTTGTGCTTTTTGGTGCAATATATGACCAACCGTAACATCCGCTTCAATATTAATCATCACAACATCTTTGCCATGAGTAATACAGGCACTGGCTGTCTCCGCACCAATAGCTGGAGAAAAAGTGACGTCGGTCACGATATCGATGTCATCAAGCTGGGCGGCCAGGCCGTAGTCGGCCGTTACAACCCGCTTGCCAGCGCGCAGGGCATCCGTGGCTGCTCCGGCGCTGTTCGCTTCAATGATGATTTCGAGTGGTATGCCGGATTTTGCAAAGGCATCATAGGCGGCTGCTATGTTAGGATCGGCCACAAGCGACACTTGCATACCAGGAACGTGCTTCATTTGAGCCAGGAATCCGCTGCCCATCCAACCCGCTCCACTGCTGCCGACGCGGATGGGATTGCCTTGAGCTTGGCGGCGGAGTAGTTCTTTTCGTATTTTCATTGTCACTCTCCTCAAGATGCCAACTTTTCTTCAAGTTGGCATCTTTTCCTCAACATAGCATCTACTTAGCCGCAAATGCCTCACGTGCTGCTTGGGCAATATCCTCAGCCGTCAAGTGGTATTTAACAACCAGATCATCAGGATCAGCCGAATCGGTGTAGGTGTCGGCAAGACCAACGAAGCGCATGGGCACCGGGTAGTTCTCAGCAACGACGCGTGCAATATTACTGCCCATTCCACCTTGCAGCAGGTGCTCCTCGGCGGTGACAACAGCTCCCGTCTCACGAGCCGCCGCAGTAACAGCCTCCACATCCATCGGCCGTATCGTGTGCAAATCCAAGACGCGGGCATCGATACCTTCTTCAGCCAAAACCGCCGCAGCATCGAGTGCAGCAGCTACCATAATGCCACAGCCAATAATGGTCAGGTTATTACCCTGGCGAACAACATTGGCCTTTCCGATCTCGAATGGACAATCCTCCATCGGATAGATCTCCGGCAGCGGCACCCGGCTGGAGCGCAGGAAGACAGGACCAACATAATCCGTTGCTGCTTTTACAGCAGCATGCATAGAGGCAGGATCACTGGGAACAAGAATGACGAAGGTAGGCAGACCACCAACCAAAGCCAAATCCTCAATACCCATTTGCGTCGGACCATCCTTACCCAGCGTGATGCCCCCATGGCTGCCTAGAATCTTAGCATTGATATTGGACATAGCCACTGCCAGGCGGATCTGATCATATGCATTGCAGAGCAGAAATGAGGAGAAGCTGGTGATCCAAGGAATAAAATCACAAGCTGCCAAACCGGCGCCGATTCCAACCAGATTGCTTTCTGCGATGCCGATATTGAAGAATCGCTCTGGATACGCCTTGCGCACCGTATCAGCTTTGGTTGAATTGGCCAGATCACCGTCAAGAACTACAACTCTGGGGTTCTCGGTGGCAACGTTTAGTAAAGCATCGCCGAAAACATTTCGTAAGGGTAGATCGTATGGCTTTAAACCAGCCTTTTTACCAAGTTGCATTGAGTTCCTCCCGGGCCAGTACAGCCTGCTCTTGATTGAGGGCACGGCCATGGAACGTATAGTCTGCTTCCACAAATGAAACGCCTTTACCCTTGATAGTGTGCGCAATGATGATAGCTGGCTGGTCTGAAACGGCCTTTGCTTCTTCCAGCTTTGCCAACAATGCTTCGATATCATGACCATCCGCTTCGATCACATACCAGCCAAAGCTTTGCCATTTATCAACCAGTGGTTCCAAACCCATCTCACGGCTAATTGGGCCCATTTCCTGGTACTTGTTGTAGTCCAGTATCGCGATCAAGTTGTTTGCCTTAAAGTGCGCGGCTGACATGGCAGCTTCCCAAATCTGGCCCGCTTCACACTCGCCATCTCCAAGCAGCACAAAAACATTGTAGTCCAGGTCATTCATACGCCCGCCCAGCACATGACCAACACCGACCGACAAGCCCTGTCCCAACGACCCTGTTGTTGCTTCAACCCCAGGCATCAAGCCTTGGATCGGATGGCCCTGGACTGGACTATCGATCTGTCGCAAGCGCCATATCTCATCGCGGCTGAAATAACCGGCCCGGGCCAACGTCGCATATAACAGCGGTGCCGCATGCCCTTTGCTCATGATGAAACGATCTCTTTCCGCCCAATGAGGGTCATCGGCACGGTAGCGCAGAACACCACCAAAGAAGAGCGCGACCAGCACTTCAGTGGCTGACCATGAACTTGAAGCATGGCCTGATCCGGCTCTGGTAGTCATTTCTAGAATGTCGAGACGCAGATCGCGGGCTATTTCCCGCAGCTGCAGCGTACTCAGTTTCTCAGTTGTTTCTTGCATCTATTTCTCCTAATGTTGTAAAAGACAAACATCTCAATTTATTTAACCAGTGAGGGACCCAAGAATGCTGCACAGCATTGGGCTATGCCACAGATTGTAAAAACGATTCAACTTCGCTTGCTGTTGGCAGGGCCGGTATGACCCCCTGCTTCTGGGCAGTCAAGGCGCCAACCGCATTGGCATACCTTAGATGCCGTCTCAGGCTCCCCGGGTCAAGTTGGTTGCGCCAATGGTCGCCGCTCACAAGCCGGCAAAGAAGTCCTGATGTGAACGCATCACCACATCCAACAGAATCGACAGTATGGACCTGAAATGGGGCGATTCGATCAAACCCGCCCGCACATTTAAAGAAGCTGCCCTCAGCCCCAAGCGTAACCACAACTAGTTCCGGTCCGAGCTGCAGCAGTGCTTCACTCCCTTGCGCCAGATCTTTAGTGCCCGAAAGTATCTCCAGTTCACTCTCATTCACCTTGAGCAGGTTGGCAAGAGGAATCATCTCCTTGATCAATTCCACGGCTTCGTCAGGATTAGACCAAAGACTGGGCCGGTAATTGACATCAAACGATACAAGCGCTCCACCACCACGCGCCATTTCCACGGCTGCCTTTGTCGCGCTGCGGCTCGGTTCACTGATCAAGCTAATGGAGCCAAAGTGAAACGCTTTGGTATTCTGCAACAGGTCGCGATCCAACTCGTCCGCCCGCAGCATCATGTCCGCCCCTGGATTGCGGTAAAATACGAACTCGGCCGTATGTTCGTCTGGCAGCGCGATAAAGGCCATCGTTGTCCGTGCTTCGACATCAATGCGCATACCCCGAGTTTCTACATGTTCCTGAGCAAGGATATTTAGCAAATGGTGGCCGAAAGCATCATCCCCTACCTTGCCGATAAACGCACTCTTCTTGCCCAATCGGGATGCTGCCGCTGCAACATTTGCCGGTGCCCCGCCCGGTTTTGGATGGAACGCTGGCACATTGATCAGGCTAAGACCAATCTGCGATGGAAACATATCGATGAGCATTTCACCAAGCGTCACAATGTCCATTCTTCCTCCATCAACCTCTTAGTTCATTGGTTAAGGCGTAGCAATCTCCCCGATGATACAGGTGTAAAAATTCAACGGGCCTGTCATATTGTGAAGAAGATATTCGCTCAATGAATAATAAGGGAGCCCCAGGTTTAACAGAGAGTTTCTGAGCCAAAAAAACTTCGTCTAAATGTCATAACGTTTGATACATTATAACAATTCTATTTAGCCCGTCAAGAATTCGCTCCTTGATGCGCAAAGATGATCTCCTCACCAGTGCCGCCGTCGACGACCAACTCAGCAACGTCGACATCATGGCTCAAGGCATCCCCCTTTAAGCCCGAACTTGCTCGGCTTTCTCGACTTCCACATCACCGTCGACCTCTACGATCAGGTCACCGGTATCCAAGAAAACTATTTGGCGAAGTCAGACTAATAGATCATTTCCTTGATCTTTTCCAGAAGCTTCTAGCTCAGCGCACCCACGGCAGCTCGTTCAATGACAAGTCCCCTTTTATACCGTGCCATGAAGGCTGCAAAGCCGTCAACATCTGCTTGATCAGGCGCTATCTTCGTCCCATATTTTCCGGCAAAGACCTTGTTGGAGAGATAGTCTTCCAAAGGTTCATTCTCTGCCCCATGACCTATCTTATGGACCATATAAGAGGCAAGTAGGGCAATGCCCCATGCGCCCCCCTCACCTGCGGTTTCCATCACAGTCACGGGCACATTCATCGCCGCCGCCATCATCCTTTGACCCACTTCCTCTGTTTTGAAGAAACCACCGTGGCCGAGGATTTGGTCGACACCCACGTGCTCCTCTTCAAAAAGGATGTCCAGACCCATCCGCAGTGCACCCAGCGCCGAGAACAGATGCACACGCATGAAGTTCGAAAGGGTGAACCTGCTCTCGGGTGTACGCACGAAAAGGGGGCGCCCTTCCTCAAAGTGCGTGATATGCTCCCCTGAGAGATAGGGGTAGGCCAGCAGTCCTCCGCCATCCGCATCGCCTGAAAGCGCCCGTTGATAGAGCATTTCAAAAAGATCGGATTGATTGATCTCCACCCCCAGCGCATCACTGAATTCTCTAAACAGACCAATCCATGCATTGAGATCCGATGTACAGTTGTTGCTGTGCACCATAGCCACAGGCTTGCCTGCCGGCGTCGTCACCATATCGATCTCAGGATACATCTTCGACAACGACTTTTCCAAAACGATCATGGCAAAGACGGAAGTGCCCGCGGAAACATTGCCCGTTCGCTGGGCAACGCTGTTTGTGGCCACCATGCCTGTACCCGCGTCACCTTCGGGTGGGCAGAGTGGGATACCCACCGGCAGTTGTCCTGAGGGATCGAGCAGCTTTGCCCCTTCTGCGCTAAGAACGCCTGCCTTATCTCCTGCCGTGAGGACTTGGGGCAAAATATCTTGCAGCTTCCAATAGATATTTTCCGCTTCAATCTGTGCGTTGCATAACTCCATCATGCCTGCATCATAATTATTGGTTTTGCTATCGATGGGGAACATGCCCGATGCTTCCCCAATGCCCATCACCTTTTGCCCCGTCAGTTTCCAATGGACATAGCCAGCCAGCGTCGTCAAATAGCTGATATCCTTGACATGGGCTTCCTTGTTCAATATCGCTTGATAGAGATGTGCAATGCTCCAACGCTGGGGAATGGCGAATTGAAACAGATCCGTTAGTTCCCTTGATGCCTGCCCGGTTATGGTATTGCGCCATGTCCGAAACGGAACGAGTAGATTTCCGTCTTTATCGAACGCCAAATAGCCGTGCATCATGCCGCTGAAGCCAATGGCGCCGATGTTCTGCAGGGAAGTGTTGTACTTCTCAAAGACCTCGCTGCTGAGCTTGCGGTAGCTTTCCTGCAAACCTATCCAAACATCTTCGATACTGTATGTCCAGACACCGTTTTCGTATTGGTTTTCCCAACCATAGCTGCCCGAGGCGATTGTCCTATGATCCTCGCCGAGCAACGCTGCCTTGATCCGCGTCGAGCCCAACTCGATGCCCAGAACAGTCTTCCCGCTTTCAATTGCTTTTTGGATTTCGCTTCGATTCATGCTTAACTCCCATCTTTTTCGTTTTCCCACACCTTCTCCCACGACCGTTGGCCAAGACGCAAGGAACCAGCTCCTCTATCCTCTACCGGCCAATTCCCTTCGCTCATAGTTACGAACCTCATCCATAAACCCAAATCCAACCGGGACATCCTGTTGCCAACAGTAATAGTCCCAAACGGCATTGGCGGGCATAACCTTAAGAGCTTCCTGCAAAGCGAGACGGCCGCTATAGTCACCAGATGCCTCCAGATCACGCAGCATATCGACGGGATCTAACAGCGCCCTTAACATCGCTGTCAAGCTGTTGCGTGTTCCGATAACCCATGCCGCAATACGATTTATGCTCGCATCAAAAAAGTCCAAGCCTATATGCACCCGCTCCACATATTCACCATGGACAATCTCTTGCATAATCAGATGCAGATCATCTGTCAAAGTAACAACATGATCACTGTCCCAACGGACACCGCGGCTTACATGCAGCAGCAATTCTGGAACATACATCATAACCGCCGAAATCTTGTCCGCAATTGTTTCCGTGGGATGAAAATGACCAGCATCGAGGCAGAGCACTTTCTGCCGCGAGGCAGCATAACCTAGGTAAAATTCATGAGATCCAACCACGTAACTTTCGGAACCCAATCCGAATAATTTACATTCAACTGCATCCAGATTGTGCTCAGAATTGAGCGGTGCCGCAAATATTTTGTCAAGCGAATCCTGTAATAAAAGCCGTGGCGTTTTACGATCAACTGGCGTATCTTTCAGGCCATCTGCAATCCAGACATTGGTCACGGTCGGTGTTCCTAATTCCCTGCCAAAATAAGCGCCAATCTCGCGCGAGGCAATGCAATGCTCAATCCAAAAATTTCGCACAGCTTGATCGCGATGGGCAAGCGTAAACCCATCATCTGCCAGCGGATGCGAAAACAAGGTTGGATTAAAATCAATACCATGCTTGTTTTCTTTCGCCCATTCCACCCAGCCGGTAAAATGCTCTGGCTGAATCTCGTTACGCGGCACCAAAGTATCACTTTCCAGGTAGATCGCATGCAAGTTTAAGCGATGTGTGCCCGGAATAAGGCTGTATGCCCTATCCAGATCGCGACGCAGTTCCACGGCCGTTCGCGCTTTTCCTGGATAATTACCAGTCGTCAGCAAACCACCACCCAAACTCGTACCAGTATTTTCAAATCCACCAACATCATCGCCCTGCCAGCAATGCAAACTAATTGGAAT
Source organism: uncultured Chloroflexia bacterium (assembly GCA_963807975.1). Taxonomy (GTDB): domain Bacteria; phylum Chloroflexota; class Anaerolineae; order Promineifilales; family Promineifilaceae; genus JAACFF01. The sequence continues at coordinate 2,387,224 of CAWEDV010000001.1, forward strand.
TTGGCGCAGTATAGCGAGCGCTTTGTCCGTATCAACTCCAAATGCGGCATACCTTTCTTTAGCCAGAGCATAAGCCTGGATTAACTGTTTTTCAGACGGAGCAAATTTCATCGTGATTCCTCAGAGACTACCTCATAAAATGTTATTGATAACGACCGTGATTCTTGACCGCCGCAATAAACGCCTCAACATTGTCCATGGGCACATCTGTTTGAATGATATGGGCCGGAGAGCACATGTAACCACCTCCCGCACCGAGTATGCGGATTTTCTCAGCTATATCGGCCTCGATTTCTGCAGCCGTTCCATTCACAAGAAGATGTTGTTGGTCAATCGCACCCCAGAATGCTATGCGATCGCCAAGCTCGTCCTTAAGCACTTGGGGATCATGTCCAGGGACATTGGGCTGCACTGGATTGAAAACATCCAAGCCGATGTCGGCCAGATCGTCGAGGATTGGGGCAACAGCACCATCCGTATGGTAAGCAATGATCAGATCTGGATTTAGCGCTTTTACTTCCTGCCATAATTCAGCATAGCGCGGTTTAAAAACCTTGCGCCACATGCGCGGTGAGATCAACATATTATTCTGCGCCCCAAAATCATCACCGAACCAGATCGCATCGACGCCGACTTCAACAAGCTGTTTAGCAATCGCGACCGAGAAGGCCATCACCCTGTCAATGAGGGCGAATATGTATTCTTCCTGCATCGCCATATCAATCATAAATTTCTCAAGTCCTACGTGATGCCAGGACATCTCAAACATGGTCAATTCCAGATCGCCTATTATGAAGTAATTATCTTTGTATTTTTCGGTGTACTTCTTCGCGTCGTCGAAACGGCCGACGGCGTAGGGATCGGGGAAAGGGTGATTGATGACATCTTGAACAGTAGTGGCCTTGGCCAGAGGCGCCTCAATCGTCTGCATGTACAGCGGTCCCTGTTCCATCAACATGCCAAATTCGTTGATTATTTGACCTTCTCGCGGTACTGGGTGCCTGTATCCGCGCGGAAGGCTGCCACCTACAACGACACAGTCGCTGCCCATAGCGATTCGCAGTTCATTTGCAGAAATGCGATAGGTAAGATCCTCAAAATAGGAAGTGGTGTAATGAACAGGGATGTCGTACTTTTTGCTAAAATCGTCAGTCAATTGGCGACAAAGATCAAACTGAAGCGGCACCCGATCAGGCGTACCAGTTCGATTGAAAACAGTCATAACGCGTTCGCGCGAGTTCATATCTTAGTGCTCCTTTCCTAATAACTAAGCGGTATTCCATCATTGAAGGAACGAATGTCTTCTCAATCTAGATGAAACACTTCCTCCAACTCGACCATACTCTCATCGGCGTTTGCGCCACCAATTCCTTCAAAATAGGGAGTCATAAAATCTTGCCATTTGGCATTAACGTCCTCCTTACTCATGGCTTCCAGCGAGGCCGCGAAGCTTTCTTCTGCTTCGAAGTATCCAAAAAGCAGCCCATCTTCGCGCAAGAACAGGGTGTAGTTATGCCAACCGGCACGCCGCAGGGCATCCAGCATCTCCGGCCACACTTGTTTGTGGTGCGTTTTATATTCGTCTATCTTGTCTTTTTTCACCTTGAGCAGGAATCCAACTCGTTTCATCGGCTACCTCTTCTTTTAAACTTCCATTGAAAACTTTTTGTAGTTACCTTTTTCGGAAGGATTGATTTAAAAAACCCCGAGCAGGTGAAAATCACGCGCTCGGGGTATTAATTAATCGACCATCACCAACAAAACGTTATTCCGCTGCCGCTTCTACATTTTCGGCCGTGTAAACCGTAAACGGACCCATTAGAACCCGCAGCCCCGCATCGCGTGTGGGATCTTTCTCGATGGTGTAGTCACCCATACGTCCAGCATTAAAGCTTTCGCCTTCTACACCGTCGATATCACCGTTGGCCAACATATAAGTGGTGTAGTAGGTCAGATACCCTAAGTCAACAAAACTCCAGAGTGCAAACTCAGGAGCACAGCCATTGAGAGTGTAGGAAACCATCTCCGCCGGCAAACCCAGGCCACTAACCTTCACTTCATCACATAGACCTTCATCCTGCATCGCTTTGGCTGCAGCCGCAATACCTACTGTGGTTGGAGCCATGATCAGTTTTAGGTCAGGATATTTGTCAACCAGGGCCAACGCTTGATTGTAGCTGTCTTCAGACTGATCATTACCATAAACAATATCGACCAACTCCAGACTTGCGTAGGTATCATCAGTTTCCAATACTTCTTCCAAGGACGCGATCCAAGCGTTCTGGTTGGAAGCATCTGGTGAAGCTGACAACACGGCAAACTCACCACCTCCATCACCCATGATGCTCAAGGCCATGTCCGCCATTACTTCTCCCGTCTCATCAAAGTCAACCTGGGCGATGAAGATATCTTCACCTTCCGCCGAGGGAATGGGGGAATCCCACGTAACAACGCTCATTCCGGCATCTTTCGCTGCTTCAGCTGCGGGTACGATTTGGTCTCCAGCATTATTGGAAATCATGATCGCGTTCATACCCTGCGTTGCCGCGGTGGTCACGATGTCGATCTGTCCGGCTACGCTGTTTTCAGGAGTTGGGCCCAAGAACTGCAGTTCTTGCGGATTCTCCAATTCACCATGTGCCTCTTGTGCACCTACATTTGCCTGGTCGAAGACCAGGATGCCCAGAAACTTGGGCAGTAAAACCATATCCAGAGCAGCGCCCGGTGTTGCTGATTTCACATCACCTTCCGCTGTTCCCTCTTCCATGGCCTCATCTTGTGGACCAGCAGCAGCCTCCACATTGTCGGCGGTATAGACAGTGAATGGGCCCATCAAGACACGCAAACCTTCGTCACGTGTGGGATCCTTCTCGATTGTGTATTCACCCATACGTCCAGCTTCAAATGAGACACCTTCTGCTGCTTCCATCTGCCCACTGGCCAGCATATAAGTGGTATAGTAGGTCAAATACCCTAGATCAACAAAGCTCCAAAGTGCAAATTCAGGCGCACAACCATTGAGTGTGTAGGAAACCATCTCTGCCGGAAGCCCTAGACCACTTACCTTAACCTCGTCACATAACCCTTCATCCTGCATAGCCTTGGCCGCAGCCGCAATACCTACCGTGGTCGGAGCCATGATCAGTTTTAGATCGGGATACTTATCAACCAGTGCCAACGCTTGATTATAGCTGTCTTCGGATTGGTCATTGCCGTATACAATATCCACCAGTTCGAGACTGGCATACGTGTCATCAGCAGCTAATACCTCTTCCAGAGCAGCTATCCAGGCATTTTGGTTGGAAGCATCTGGAGAAGCGGAAAGCACCGCAAACTCCCCACCTTCCTCACCCATAATGCTCAGAGCCATATCCGCCATCACATTACCCGTTTCATCAAAATCGACCTGGGCAATGAAGACATCTTCGCCTTCCGCAGAGGGAATGGGCGAATCCCACGTTACAACGGTCATTTCGGCATCTTTGGCTCCTTGGGCGGCAGGCACAATTTGGTCTCCAGCATTATTGGAAATCATGACCGCATTCATGCCCTGCGTTGCCGCTGTAGTAACGATATCAATTTGTCCCGCTACGCTGTTTTCAGGGGTGGGACCTAAGAACTGTAGTTCTTGTGGATTTTCCAATTCCGCATGTGCTTCTTGCGCGCCCTCGTTGGCCTGATCAAAAACAAGAATGCCCAGGAATTTGGGCAACAAAACCATGTCAAGAGCTTCACCAGGCGCCGGAACAATTGTTTCGCCAGATGGGGCTGCCATTTCCTCGGCCGGTTCTTCCATTTCTTCTGCGGCCGGTTCTTCTGCTGCTTCTTCCTCAGCCGGCGCTGCCTCTTCAACGGTTGTATCTTCAGCCGGTGCTGCTTCTTCGGCAGTTTCCTGATCCCCGCCACATGCGACCAACAGAATCAAAGCCAATATAAGAACTATTACTGTCAGATACTTTTTCATTTGAAATCTCCTCGTTTCTTGATTGATAACAACTTACTGACGGCGGTTTCTATCATTCTCTAAATTGGTCACACCTCCTTTTATTGGATGGCCGTTTCCTGAATTTGCTGCGAGTACCGGCGCTTTTCCCAAGTCCTTCTTGCATACCCTGCAAGATTCGGAATCAATACGGACAAAATAAGAAGAACTCCAATCACACCTGTTTGTAGATGGCCGGTTAGATTGACAAGTGACATTCCATTGCGCAGATTAAGGACAATCAGGATTGACAACAGAACACCAAAAATCGATCCCGATCCACCAAAAATGCTGACCCCGCCAAGCAAAACCATGGTAATGATGTCCAGTTCAAAACCAAGCGCTGAGTCACCCCGCACAGCACCTAGACGTGCCGCAAAAAGCACACCCGCCAACGCCGCCACAAAGCCCGACATGGTGAATAGAATCATCTTTACCCGCCAAACCTTTATTCCCGAATACCGAGCCACGTCCTTGCTGTTACCAATGACATATACATAGCGACCAAATCCTGAATACTGCAATATGATCACCACCAGTACAACAAATATGGCAAAGAGCACAAGCCCCACAGGAAACGGTCCTATTAGCGCGTCTTGCCCCAGTTTGTTGAACCATTCTGGGAATTCGCCGATCGATCGATCTTCCAGAAGAATGCGCGCTCCACCACGGAACATAATCAAGGTGGCAAGCGTGACCACCAGCGATGGCAGTCCTACAAATGAAATCCAAAATCCGTTAAACAGACCGCAGATCATCCCTGTTAGCAAAGCAATGACTATCCCCACTCCAACAGGAACTCCTGCTAAATGTAAAGCAGCCAGTACCGCTGCCGAAAGTCCCATAACTGAAGCAACGGACAAGTCAATTTCGGCATTAATAATGATAAAGGTCATCACCAAGGCGACAATGATCTTTTCAATCGAGAGCTGGAAAACATTGACCAGGTTATCAATACTCAAGTAGGCTGGCGCTATCGAACTATTGAGAAGAATCGTAATCAATAATAAAATCAGCAAAAAACCTTCCCAGCTGACGAGGCGTTGCAGTTTATTCAACATCGCTACCATTTCCTTGAACTATCGATTGCCCAGCGTTGATGGATTCTGCAGGTACTTGGTAGGTATCCCGTGCCCAGTAGTCGCGAATGCGGTTCATGATCAACTTATCCGAAGCTACGGCCAAAAGGATCAAAAATCCAAGCAGGAAATCACGCCAAAATTCGCTTATCGATAACCAGCGAATAAGGCTTTGTTCCAATACATTAATAAGGATGGCTCCAAGCAGCGCACCAAAGACAGTTCCCGTACCGCCATCAGTGCTCACACCGCCTACGACTACTGCCGCAACTGATTCAAGCTCCGTCCCCAAGCCGGCCACGACGGTTATATTGCCAAATCGGGCCAGGAACATAAATCCGGCCAGGCCAGAAAGAGCGCCCGAGAGAACAAATGCCGTGAAGATGAGTGCTCCTGATGGGAATCCAGCAATTTTGGCCGCTTCTGGATTCGAGCCAATCGCATAGAGACGGCGGCCGAAAGATGTAAAACGAAGCAAGAGGGCGAAAAATATGACAACCAGGATGGCCAGACCGACCATGGCTCGCAGATCGAGTCCCCCACTGCTGGCAATATTGAGACGTGGCAAATCTAGCAGCCATTCCGGCAAATCGCTGGTTAGAACCGTCTGTGCATCTGAAATCTCGACCAGTATTGTGCGATAGATAGCTAGTGTGCCCAAAGTAACTATGATCGCCGGTACACCACCGTAAGCAACCAATACCCCATTCAAACTGCCCATGACAGCTCCCACAGCGACGGCCATGAGCACAACCAACATGGGAGACATCTCGTTGTTGTGGGCCAGTGTCTGACCAACAAAGTAAGCAGAGAATCCTACTATTGAGCCAACTGATAGATCGATATTTCTTGTCAATACAACCAAGGTCTGGCCAACTGCTACAACAGTTATGATGGCGACACTTGTAGATATTCGATTGAAAAAGCGCGGGCTGAAGTAGTTTTCAATCTGGGTACTGAAGAAGACCATCATCAGAGCGATTAACAATATTAGAACCAACTCCCGAAGTTGGCCGGGGCGGACACGCGATTTAAATCTACTTATCATGGGGTGGCCCCTCTATCCGGTGATTTTGACCCATTGCTGCGGTCATTATGCTTTCCTGATCGGCTTCTTTTTGTGAAAAAATGCCCATCGAGCGACCCTCGCGCATAACAAGTATGCGGTCACTCATAGCCAACACCTCTGGTAGGTCGGAAGATATAACGACAATAGCCATTCCTGAAGCAGCCAGCTCGTCAACTAGACGATGAACATCTGCCTTCGCGCCAACATCAACGCCTCGTGTCGGCTCATCAAGAATTAGCAGCTTCGGTTCTGCATTCAACCATTTGCTCAGCATGACCTTCTGCTGGTTGCCACCAGACAGATCTTCCACATCAGTCTGTATAGATGGTGTGCGAATATTAAGGCTTTGCCGGAACTGTTCGGCTGTTTCATTCTCTTTCTTCGTTCTTACCAGCCCCCAGCGGTTCAAGTACCTGGTCAGAGTGGGTAGGGTAATATTCGTCGTTATCGACATGGGCATGCTTAGACCAAGGGTCCGGCGATCCTCGGTCATATAAGCAATACCTACATCAAGTGCCTGTTGCGGGGAGCGAATTTCGAGCTCTTCACCATCCAGAATAATCCGTCCTGATGTGGCCGGTTCAATACCAAAGAGCGCCAGCCCGACATCGGTTCGTCGCGATCCGACGAGGCCGGCAAAACCCAGAACTTCACCTACATGAACGTCAAAACTTACATCACTAAACGCACCCTCTTTGCTCAGCCCCTCTACCTTGATCAGCAAATCGTCGCTTGCGGATGAAGACTTGCTGTAGAACTCGCCTACGTCACGTCCGACCATATCCCGAATGATGGAATCGGAGGTAACATCCTCGCGCAGGTTAGTGGACACCCATTTGCCATCTCTAAGCACCGTGATCCGATCCGAGATTTCGAAAACCTCTTCCAGCCTGTGCCCAATAAAAAGAATGGCCACGCCCTGCTCACTAAGATGGCGAACAAGTTTGAACAGCTGGTTAACCTCGTGAACCGATAAAGATGCTGTCGGTTCATCCATGATCAAGATTCGTGCATCGAGCGATATCGCTTTCGCAATCTCTACCGCTTGTTGTGCTGCCAGAGGAAGGCCCCTTGCCGGTTGGCGTACATCAAGATGGATGTCCAACGTATCCAGGATTTTCTCCGCTTCGTCGAACATATTGCTCCAGTTCACGAATGGCCCGAAGTCTCGATGGCTGATGAAAATGTTCTCGGCTACATTAAGATCTGGAAAGACCATCGGTTCCTGATAGATGGCGGCAATGCCATGCCCTTGAGCATCCTGTGAATTGTGGATATTGATTGTTTGGCCATCGAGAGAAATCTTACCCTGATCAGGCCGGTAAACACCGGTCATTATCTTGATCAAAGTAGACTTGCCGGCCCCATTCTCACCTATCAATGCATGTACTTCACCTGGAAAGAGACTCAAACTTACATCATCTAACGCCTGAGTGGCCCCAAAGCGTTTGGATGTATTTCGCATTTGAAAGATCGGTTCACTCATTATTAAACAGCACCAATGTGATTAAGAATTGTACATTATTGACAAATTTGCTAAGATATTAACAGCATAAAGGGGTGATGTCAATAAATATGCTCAATTTTGCACAATAGATATTGACCATTATTGACATATGCGTGTAAACTAAAGCGATTCTGTTTGTAAATTCTAACGGAAAGCAATCAATGACCACATTCGAGCGCCAACAAAAAATACTCCGGTTGCTAAGCGAAAAACCAGGCATAAAAACCGTGGAGATGGTTGACCTGCTAGGGGTATCTCGGGGAACAATTCGTAACGACTTGTTGACCTTAGAAGAGCAGAAACGTATCAGGCGAGTTCGCGGAGGAGCAGTTCTTACCGCTGAATCGCAAGAATTACTTTCAGATCAATCTTCAATTAATCAAGTTATAGATAATCTTGACCAGAAGCGCCGCATAGCTCGCTGGGCCTCGGAATTAGTAGAAGATGGAGATGTGATACTAATGGGAGCCGGCACCACGGTGAATCAAATGGTCTCCTATCTAATAGACAGGCGCGATTTGACCATCGTTACTAACGGGCTCAAAACAGCGCGCCTTTTAAAGCAAAAAACAGACCACACGGTGATCGTTTTGGGTGGTGTCTTGATTGGAAATGGGGACGCCACGGGTGGTCTACTAAACATCGATGTGCTGCAGCATCTAAACATCCATACTGCATTTCTTTCGGGATCGGGATTCACCTCAGAAGCGCGGATCACGGAACGCACATTAGATGAAGCGGAGCTCAAAAGAGCAGTGCTGGGCAAATCTTTGCAAACGGCAATCTTGATGGATAGCACAAAACTCGGCAAAGTCGGTCGATTTCCATTCGCCGATCTTGCAGATATTACTCATTTCTACACTGATAGTGAGGTGTCGAGCGAACTAATGGAGCAAATGCGGGCCTCTAAGATCAACCTCATGGTCTGTGGAGAGAACACATTTCGTTCCTATATGGTATCTGAGCTTGACTCCCGCTACATCCTCGGCTTTGCAAATCAAAGCGAGGCATTGCCCTTCGCAGTTGATGTAAGGCGTGGTCTAGAAAGAGCGATTAAGGATCTAAAGAATATCAACCTCGTCATTGCCGATAATAAACTTAGCGCTGAAGAAGCATTACGTGTCGCCGACAAACTGATCGAACGAAATGTTGATCTGGCTATCGAATACCAAATTGATCACAAGGCTGGCAGCCTGATAATGGACAAGTTCCAGCAAGCGAATATTCCCGTGATCGCCATTGATATCCCCATGGTTGGGGCAACGTTCTTCGGCATTGACAACTATCGCGCAGGGCATATCGCCGGTGTCGCCATGGGCCAATGGTTGCAGGAGAATTGGAACGGGGCCTTTTCGAAAATGCTGGTCTTGGAAGAACCACGTGCCGGCGAACTCCCAGCTGCACGTATCCAAGGTCAGATTGACGGAGTTGTGGAGGTTATAGGAGATATCCCTGAGGACAAACTGGTTTTCCTAGATAGCGGCAACACGCGCTCAATCAGCGAAGCAAATGTAACCAAAGCCATGCTAAATCTACCCCACTGCAGCCAAATTGCGGTCCTTTCGTTTAATACCGATGCGGCAACAGGAGCACTACAGGCCGCAAAGCGTCTCGATCGAGAACAAGACATCATAATTGTGGGACAAGGAGCAGATCGGTTGTTGCTAGACGAAATTCGGCAGCCCGGATCTCGTATTATCGGCTCGACCTCCTATATGCCCGGACGATATGGGGAACAATTACTGAAACTAGCCTTAAGAATACTCAAAGGTGAACCCGTACCTCCAGCAGTATATACTGACCATGTGTTCTTGGATGCGCAGAATATTGATTCCTACTACCCGTCCGCCTAACAGACTCACAAGAGCAAACCCGCCAAAGCAGCCGGTTACCGTTTCGACAAAACCTTCTATCGTCAACAACAACCCTTTTCCTTCTGCAACTGCCGTTTACCGCCAAAAAGATCCTTCGCGCCTTGTCCTGCTCCTGTGATAATATTTGCACCACTGAAAACGCAGGAGGCAGCGCAGCATGATCAATGAAATTGAAAATTGGATCGAAGAATATCTTTCGCCCCAAGCGGATGTGCTCGCTTTTGCCATCCAGGCGCTGACCTTTGCCATCGTCCTGCTTGTCGCGCCGGTCATCAGCCGCCTCCTGGCACGCTACTTCGATCGCCTGGTGGTCCGCCTGGCCAAATACGAGCGCATACAGGGCACGCCGGCCCACGACGAGCAGTTCGCCACGCTGCGCGCTGTCTTATTGCCCTTATCCGCCTGGCTGCTGGCACAAATTGGCGTCGTGATCCTGGACCAGATCGGCCGTCTCAGTTCGTTCCTGCTCTGGCTCAGCGGCTATCTGCTCATCTGGCTGCTCTACCGCCTGGCCCACGCCATCCTCACCCTCTGGCTGCCCTTGGGCACCGCCCACAGAATTGCGCGCCAGATCATACGGCCGGTCGCCATCATCGTCGCCCTCATCCATACCAGCGGTCTGCTTGATGAATTCCTCAATCTCGGCTTCACCGTGCAAACCGTACGCATTACCCTGGGCGCCGTTATCGGCGGGCTGATCGTCTTCCTTTTGGCCATCGCTTTCTCACGCGGCACGCGCAGCTACCTAAAAAACGACTTTCTTCCTGGCGCTGGTATTAACGAATCCTTGTCCGCCTTACTGGCCACTCTCACCGGTTATATTGTCCTGGTCCTCGGTTCTTTCGCCGCGCTCACTGTCGCCGGCTTTGACCTGACCGGCTTGACCGTCATCCTCGGCGGTCTCTCCGTGGGCATCGCCTTTGGCCTGCAAGATGTCATCGCCAATTTCGTCAGTGGCTTCATCCTCCTCTTCGAACGCTCAGTCAGTCACGGCGACGTCATTGGCATGGAAGATGAACTTGGCGTTGTTCAAGATGTAGGCATCCGCGCCACCATCCTGCGTACGATCAAAGATGTGGAATAAATCGTGCCCAACTTCAATCTTCTGACGGATATTGTCACAAACTATTCGCGTGGGGAAAATAAGGCGATCCGCCTGGAAATCCAGGTCTTCGTCTTTCACAACCGCGATCCGCGGCTCGTTCGCCAGGCCATGATGGCCGCCGCCGATAGGATCGACGGCCTGGCCGGCGATCCAGCACCCTACGTGAAATTTCAAGCCTTCGGCGCCGACCGCACTAATGAATTCACCCTCGAAGTATGGATCGAAGATATCTGTTATTTCGACGAAATCGGCAGCGACCTGCGCTTTTACATTTGGGAAGAGATGCGCGATCGCGATCTCCACTTCCCGCTCATCCAATATGAAAGGCTAAGCGGTTGATCTCAATAGCCCGATATACCGTCGCTAAATAACTCAGGTGTAACCCAAACGTATCATCTTCTATTGATTCATTAGCCGGGTTTTGGTAAACAGTTTCTATCCTTATCACAGTCCCTGCTTAATTAAAGAGAAACAGCAATGGCATCTCCAAACGAAAAGAAAGAATTCGAAAGCTGGTATCGCGCCCTCATCACCGATATCCTCACACCGGAACAGTTGGCCGTACTGCAAACCATGGTCGACGAGGGGCAGGTCAAAAACCTGGAAAGAGCCGCCCATCTCCTCGATTGGCAGGAAACAGTAATCGACCCCGATGAGCATATGTACGGGCACTGATACAGGAATTTTTCGCCTCGGTAGGTCCCTACCCACCATGACGCCCCACGGCTGAACAAGGATAACTGATCTTATTAGAAATCATCAGATCCATCCACAGTCGCATCACGGCTAGCAGTCATTCCCCGTATTATCTGTAGTTCAAATCATTGCCTACCTCGTCACAAACTTCAAGGTCACGCAGAGTACCAAGCCAAAAGAATCTCCAAGCTCGCAATACTCATCGAAGCCCATCTAATCTAGGAAAATACTGTCGAAGCATCATCTTGGCTGCCTGTTGGATTCAAGAGTTCATATGCAACCGCTTTAATATACAAAACCATTGACTTTGCTAGAACATTTGTACTAATCTGTAGGTGGCACAGGTGTTCCAAAAACAGGACCGTCCCTTATTGCTAATTCACGAGAGTGCCCTATGGCTAAGAAGGTATTCACCTTGAGTATCAGGATCACCGCAGAAGGCAAGCACTTGCTTGATGAGCTCTCTGAATGGTACGGAGTGAGCAAAGCAAGTGTTTTGGAAATCGCCATCCGTCAAATGGCAAGATCCGAAGGGATAGCACCCCTTGATCCAATAAAAGAGGAGAAGGATAAGCCCGATAAATCTGATCCTGAAAGCTAGATACTATGTGTACGGCAGGGTACAGGTTCTGAAGTCGTAGATATCGTTACCATTCCGCTGGTGCTTCAGGCACAGGTTTTGGAAAGTAGTTAGGAGTTCAGATTAATAGGAGACCATTAAATGACGCAGGCGGTGCAGGTAGTATCTGATATTTCAACTTTCGAGCCTGGTTCATTACTCCAGTTGAGCATTTGTCTGATCGAACATGGAAGCACTCCGGCATCACGATTGTGGCGTGGGTAACCTGCCCACAAGAAAAAAGCAGTATTCGTCTGCTGCAAGAAGATTGATACGCATGTCAAGGTTGTAAACAACGCACTTTTGCTTGCTAAGTTTTCCGCTTATAACTCCTTAAGACCCTATTTCGCATTTATTCCCGAAATACCGTTTGACTTCTCTCGCTTGAGAGATGATTGGACTTCAATTGCTGCGGATCTTTCTCATAAAGAAGAAATGCTAGTCCAGTTTCGTTCACGACTATTTAAATGGTCGGAACGCGATTTTCCATATAATCGCCCCACTTTATATGGCAACTTAAAATCCAGAGATTCCATCGAACGCAAGTTGCGCGACTCGGCAAGCGATATTGAACCACAAGGATATCGCTCGGCCCTATTGGATCTGGTTAGGTTCAGAATTGTCGCGCCGGAGGTTCCGCAGCTAATCACCCTGGTTTATTCCTTTTGGAGAACTTTCTTCAACGAGATCTCCATATTCGTTCTTATTACATACGTCCAAAAGACAGCCAGCCCGTAAATCCATATCGTGCAATACACATTCACGTGGTAGATGATCATGGTAATGTTGTTGAAGTGCAGTTTCTGACGCGGCAAAGGGAGGCCGTTTCATTTCTGGATCATGATTTTCTTTATAAGCAATTATTGTCTTTTAGCGTAAGCTTTCAGGAACAGTGGCTCAAAACTCTATCCGCCAAGGCAAATATGTTTGAGGTTGAGCGGGTAAAATTGCACATGGGCAATTGTGAGGAAAATGAATTTGCGTCCCTGTTGCTGCCGAATCTGACACCAAATCAGCAATCAGAATCGCTCAATTTGCAGAGAAACCATTGAGCTTCAATACGCCCCACGGCCGAATATCGCAATAGGAATCGTCTGCAAAAGAATGCGGATATCCATCGTCAGTGACCAGTTTTCAATATAATAAATATCCAGCAGGCAAAGCTCGTCAAAAGTCAGATCAGAACGGCCGCTTACCTGCCACAAACCAGTCATCCCCCCTATCACCGACAAACGCTGCCGCTGCCACTGCTTATACGCCGCCACCTCTTCCTGCAAGGGAGGCCGCGGCCCAACAAGGCTCATTTGGCCAAATAGCACATTATACAATTGCGGTAGTTCATCCAGGCTCGATTTACGCAGCCAGCGCCCCACCTTGGTTAACCTCGGATCATCCTTGATCTTGAAGATCGGCCCATCCGCCTCATTCGCCGCCTGCAGGGCCTCTTTCTGCGCATCCGCATCGGCGACCATAGAGCGGAACTTAAACATATCGAAGAGCTTTCCCCCACGCCCCACACGCACCGCCGAATAAATGACCGGCCCCGGTGAATCGAACCGAATAGCCAAAGCAATTATCGCCGCCACTAGCAAAGCCGGAATGCCCAAAACAATGACGATGGCCAGATCCAACACCCTTTTGACAATACGCGCCCCACGATTGATGCGCACCTGGCGCGCCCCCAACATCGGTATCCCCGACATGTTGATAAATTCAACGCGGTTCAGGCTCATCTGCAATAGATCGGGCACAACCTGCGCATTGACTTGATAGGTCCGCGCCACGCGCATCAAGGCCACGATCTCGCGGTGCATATCACCCGGCAGAGCGATGAAAATAGTATGTAAATCCTCGACATCCTGCAAGACGCTGCCGATTTCCCGGTAGCTGCCTAAATTTGGAATGCGCCCTGAGCCAATCTTCTCCCCTGAACCATCATCCAGATAACCCACAACCCGAAAACCAAGATCAGGCCGGGCCAGCAAAGTGCGGATCACCCCCCGCCCTACCTCACCCGAACCCACCACCAGCACGCGGTCCACCAGGTAGCCCCGCCCGTACATAGCCCGCAGCATCCAGCGCCGCAGCAGGCGCGCTATGCCAATGATAACGACGATAAAAACCAGTGCCCAGATCAGCATCAAGCGCGAAAACGGGCTGGGTTGGAAAAAAAAGGTAAAGACCATCATCAAGGCCACGCCCGAAGCGGTGGCCGAAACAATGCGCGACATCTCATCCACCCAAGACTCGCCTCGCCGCCGGCGCCATACCTTATGTTGGTAAAAAGTCAGGATCAGCAGCAGGGTCAGGACCAATTGCTGGTTCAGGTAGCCGCTGTAAGGCTCAGGAAAAGTAACAGGTAGCAGCCATTCCCACTCGTAGCGCGCCACATACGCCAGAGCGAAAGCCAAATTGATCAAGATCAAATCGGTCAGAACGGTCAAATATCGGACGGTCTGGTGTTTCATCTCGCAGACAGCGCACGCCGGTAAACGCGGGCCGTCTCTTCTCCAGCTTGCTTCCAAGAAAATCGACGTGCCTGGGCCAAACCCTTTTCACTCATTGCTTGGGCCAGGTCGCCATCATCCAATACAGCCCTCAACTGGGCCGCCAACTCGCCAACATCATGTGGATCAAAATAAAGGGCTGCTTCCCCACCCGCTTCCGGGATCGAGGAGGATTCCGCCGCAGCGACCGGTGTTCCATATGCCATCGCCTCCACGATCGGCATGCCAAAACCCTCATACACGGAAGGGAACACCAGCAATGTCGCCGCATTATACCAAAGCGGCAAACAGTCGTCCGCCACATAACCGGTGAAACGTACCTGCTTCTCCAGCCCCAATGCCACAACCTTGGCGTATATATCCTCGTACAACCAACCCCTGCCGCCAACCAGGACCAACAGCACATCGGGCCGTTCCAATTGTGCCATGGCCTCCAATAAAATGGGGATATTCTTACGCGGCTGCAAGGTCCCCACATGCAAGATCACCTGCTCCGGCAGCGCTTCAAGCCGCCGGAAGGCATCCACCTCATCTGCCGGCAGGGCTTGTAACTGTGCCTCAACGCCGGGCCGCACCACATCAATCCGCTCCAACGGAACGCCATATATCTCGTGTACATCCTGGCGTCCCGATTCGGATATCGTAATCACCCGCCGCGCTTGTCGGCAGGAGCGCGCCGTCTGGCTGTTTAGATAGCGGCGCTGCAAGGCTGGAAAACTATCAGGAAAATACACAAAGCTGAGATCATAGACGGTCACTACGCTGGGAGTTCGAGAAAGCGCCGGCGTGATAAAAGCACTGCTGTGCAGCAGGTCGAGACCGCTTCGGGCCGCCTGCCAGGCCCACGCTGTCTGCTCCCAGGCAATACGCACCAACCGCCTCTCCGTCGGCCAGCGACTGCTGCGTACAGTAAATCCCACTTTACCTGCCAGCATTGCCGCATGCCGCGAGAAAACCACGTACTCGGAACTGTCCGAAAGTGAGGGCAGGTGCTGCAAAACCTGGGCGATATAGTGATGAATACCAGCGCGGCGATAGCTTGCTTCATCAGCGAGCAGGTGGGCATTAATCCCGATTTTGGCCTCTAGCTGCGCATTCTGGGCGCTGTCTCCTGACGGCATAACTGCTGATTATAGCGTATCCAACAGAACGAGGATACGCAGCAGGCCAACGCTTACTGGGCTTTTACAAAGCGCCGGCCCGCAGATTCCCCCATTCCTGCGCCGAGCCTGCTCCCACGAAGGCGCGGAGCAGGAATCCATCTTCGCTTATACGGAGGCAAGATCACATTTAGTTGCAGGACAATGGAATCGCTTACCTTCAAGATGCCTGGCGATCATATCGCAGCGCCTCAACCAATGCCTCAACATTGGCCCGGAACATGCCCGTATAGCTGTCCGCGCCGCTGCCGGGCGGTCCCAAGGCCCCCGTATAAAACTGCAGCACTTCGACTTGGTCACATCCTTCCAGTTCGGCGGCCAAAGTTTGAGCCAGGCTGCTGCGGCCCGTGGTTTCGGTGATGATCGTGCACACATCACGCGCTTCCATTAGGGCTACAAGAGCGGCAAGATCTCCGGCGGATGGCTCTGCCAGCGTACTCGCCGCAGGAACCACCGTACCAATCACCGTAAATCCATACTCACTTGCGAAATAACCAAGGGAATCATGGTTCGTAACCAACAGCCGCCTTTCTTCCGCAACCTGCGCCAATTCATTAGCAGCATATTGCTGCAAGCCGGCCAACTCCGCGCCATATTCGGCGGCGCTGTTCTCATAAACGTCACCATTAGCAGGGTCCAAATCAGTGAGCACCTGCGTCGCATTCTCAACCCACTGCTCCACATTCTTAATCGATAGCCAGGTGTGCGGGTCCACAGCATGCTGGTGCCCTGGCTCCTCTTTCCTATCCTCATGCCCATCTTCAAGGATGGGCAGTGGTTCGATATTGGCCGAAATTGCCACCATGGGAACCCCCTCCCCAATCACCCGTAGGTTATCGATCAACGTTTCCTCCAGATCCCAACCATTAACAAAGATGACATCAGCCGCAGCCACGGCCGTCAACTCCTTGATCGCCGGTTCATAACTGTGCGGATCCTGCCCTGCGCCAATCAGCGTCGTCAATTCAATGGCCTCACCCCCGACCTGGGCCACCACATCGCCGATGATACTGGTCGTAGCCACCACACGCAGCGGCCTGCCTTCCAATTCAACCGCGGCCAACTCTGGCAGCGTGATCATCTCCTCCGCTGTTGGCGCAGAGGCATTATCGGATGGGGAACTGCAGCCAACGAGACCAGCTGCAAGAGAAAAAAGGGCAGCCCCAATAAGTAACCACCACAATCGCTGGTGACCCCTATGCATTTACCTCTCCTAATTGGTACTTTATATCAATGATATCTTGTGTCGATTCTAGTGAAGATGAGGTTTGTGTCAAGTGAAGCGCTTATCCGCCGTGCGACCTGTGATATTGTCCTTTGCTCCCTCCAGCCATCCCGTGCGTACCTCAACCTGGCTGTCAAACGCGGGTACATAGGGTTTAATATCAAGCAAAGGCGTGCCATCGAGGATATCCACATTTTGGATATCAAGACGGCCGTCCTCAATTCGATCCAACTGGACGACAGAAAGACCAATGGGATTGGGACGTTTGGGCGCACGTGTGGCAAATAAGCCCCGGGACTCGCGGTCCAAATAAGGCACAACTCGCAAGTCAAATCCCACGCTGCGGTGGAAATGGTAGAGCAAGAAGATGTGTGAAAAGCTTTCCAGATCAGCCAGTCCCGCACGATACTCCTCAAATATGCATACCGTCCCCCGCACGCCAGCCGCAGCAGCCGGTTGAATCGGCATCCCCTCCAATTTAGTAAAAGGTGTATGGATTATCCCAATAGGTACAAAATCAATCATCATCAACTCCCACAAATATCCAATCTCACCCACCAAATTTAGCACATACGCACAACTAGACCAGTGACTATCTTCGTGCTTCCGTTTTCAGTTTTCTGTTGACTGTATTTCGTTGACTGTTCATCCGAGGAGCACCAGACATTCCTGAGTGTATCAGGTGTGGAACGAAGGAATGCCTGGTGCTTACTTGAACAGAGGTCACCCTCTGCGTGGGGATTACCAGGTGTCTTTGGGGTGTGAGTGTCTCGGGAGGATGTTAAACACCTGGTAATTGACAAATTTATCACATGCCGGCGGGCTTATCCATTGCCGCCGCCATTGCCACCTCCATTGCCGCCTGAGCCACCATTGCCTTCGCTGCCGCCGCCCTCGCCGCCGCCGTTCTGACCATTCTCGCCGCCATTTTGGCCGCTGTTATTTCCACTACCGTTCTGGCCACTATCACCGCTGCCGCCATTCTGGCCACTTCCATTATCTTGGCCATCACCTTCGCCGTTGCCTGGGCCATTGGAATCACCAGGACCATTGCCTTCTTCTGATCCGGAGCCATCACCATCCCCCTCACCGGGGCCGCTGCCTTCTCCAGGACCATTCGGTTCACCATCGCCGGGGCCATTTGGTCCCCCGGATCCTGCCCCAGGCGGATCTTCGTTTCCAGGACCATTTGGTCCTCCGGGTCCAGCGCCATCACCTTCCCCCTCACCGGGACCACTGCCTTCTCCGGGACCATTCGGTTCACCGTCGCCGGGGCCGTTCGGTCCCCCAGGGCTTGCTCCGGGTGGATCTTCGTTGCCAGGGCCATTCGGTCCTCCAGGGCCGGCACCATCGCCATCCCCTTCACCAGGACCACTGCCCTCACCAGGACCATTCGGTTCACCATCACCAGGACCATTCGGTCCTCCCGGGCCTGGACCGGGCCGGGGCGCTTCCTCATTGCCGGGTCCACTCGGCTCACCTTCTCCAGGTCCTTGCGGTCCGCCAGGTCCGCTGCCATCGCCAGGGCCATTCGGTCCGCCGGGACCACGACCAGCGGGATCATCATTGCCAGAGCCGTTGGGGCCACCAGGGCCATTAGGTTCGCCGTCACCAGGGCCAGGACCTGCACCCTCACATTCGCCGGGAGCTTCGCAGTTTCCTACTCCTGGTCCTTGCGGCCCGCCCGGGCCAGGCCGGTAGCCGCCCTGTCCATGACCCGCGCCTGGTTCACCATTGCCGCGTCCGTTAGGCTCGCCGGATCCCGCACCGGCTCCGCCCCCAGGAGCGTTTCCATTTCCTGGTCCAGCAGGTTCGCCTTCGCCAGGGCCATTGGGTCCACCAGGACCAAAACCACCAGCTTGGTCGTCACCTGGCCCTTGTGGTCCACCGCCGAAGCCACCATCAAGATCGCCGCCCATCTGGCGGAAAGTCTGCGGATCCTGCAAACCAAAGGCAACCGCCGCACTGACCTGAGTCAGTGTCCAATTGGGCGCATTGCCGCCCGAGGCGGTCTGCAGCATTTCCTGCTGCTTATCAGCCATTATCTCAGCCTGGGCCAGTAAACTCAGCATCGCCTTTTCAGGCGCCTGGGCCATATTCTGTAAGGCCTGCCGCCACTGCTGCTGCAGTTGGGCTTCTATGGCCTCATCTGCGGGCAGCCCCGCTTGCGCCATATGCACCATCTCTGCCGCCCTTTCCTGGGCGAAAGCAAGATGTAATCCGGCCCGCTGCTCCGGCTGTCCGGCCATGGCCAGGCGTGCCTGCTCCATGGTCATCTTCACTTGATAGAGAGGTGAGTCTGGCTGGCTGACAACCGACAAGGCGGCCGTTCCACCAACTGCACCGAACATTAAACTAAATACAAGTACTGCTTTAACAATTAGGGCACCCATAGGTCTAAGCTCCTTCTGTGTCAAGATTGTTTGCGAAGGAAGGCGCTGTGCCATCCACCCTTTCAGACGTTCCATAGGGCTGGCAGATACGGGTAACACTGGAAGATTGTCAACATGGGCCATAAAAATGGCCCGATCTGCGGCTAAAGCCGCCTCGTCCGGAAGCTCCACTGGCTGCAGCGTATCCAGGAGCGTAGCAGTATTGAGGAACGGTATGAGTGCTTCCGCCTCATCAGGGAAATCGGCCAGGATATCCGGCAGCGGTTCCTGATCCATCTGTCGTGCCAGGGCCTCATCTAGATGTTCAGACAGCTTACTGGTCATACTGGCACTTTCTCCTCTGCAGGGACAAGCTGGCGCTGAAGCGCAGCCAAAGCGCGATGCTGCAACGATTTCACCGCACCTACTGGTTTATCCATCACTTTCGCCACCTCTCCATTGGTCAACCCGGCCAGAAACTTGAGCGCAATAACCTGCCGCTGATCGGGCGTAAGCTGCTGCAGCGCCTGGCCCACCGCTTCGGCCGTCAGGTGTAGTTCGGCCGTCTGTGCCAGATCCATCTCGCCATCGACAATACCCTCGAAAAGGGGCAAATGATCGCGATGCTGCTGGCGACGATAGTGATCGACGATGATGTTGTGAGCTGTGCGGTATAGCCACGCTTTTGTATCCTGTCGGGGGCCGTTCCCTTTTTGTATTGCCTGCAGCAGCCGGTGAAAAACATCAGCTGCTAAATCACGCGCCATTTCCACATCACTTACCTGCCGGTATATGTAGCGGTAAATGGGTAGATGCCATTCATCGTAAATGGCGGCTAATCGGGAGCCGTCAAACGCCTCTGGTTGCTGCGGGCGCTGCTGATGGTTTCCGTTAGCCATACATTCCCCTATATGCATTAAGACGCATGAACACGCAAAGAGATACGGGTTGATTATAACAAGAAGATGTGAAGAAATTATGTGACGACAAGATAAAGGGCGAAGTTTTTGTCTTCGCCCTTTAACCCTGCCTGGTACATGTGCTTACTGCCAGTGACCGGAGCCACCAGAATCGTTAAGTCAAGACCAGGAATCGATGCTTACTATTCTGCCATCGCCGTGGTGTTGATTGGGAACGCTGGTGACAAGATCCTGCGGAACCAGATATCACTCCCTTCCTCACCTTCTTGCAGCCATGTGGCGTAGAAGCGCGTGCCATCCGGCGTCATGCGCAGCTGCGCCTCACCCTGTTCCGGATCACCCTTGGCCATATAATCCCATCGCGTCACCGTTTCCCCGGCATATTGGCCAGAGCTGTCCGGGTTGACATCCCATTCTATCAATTCGTATGTTTCACCCCGGTCGGTGCTGAGGCTGTAGTAGAGATCGAGTGGAGCCGGAAACTCCGGTTCTTCAGCGCTGTCTCCATGGATCTGTCCCGGGTTGGTGGACGTACCGTAGCTAACATAGAAGATATTGGGGTTTTGTTTGTCTTCGTCGATACCGGTCCACACGCCATTCTTCTTGATCGTGCCTGGCGTGGAGACGATGCGCGGTTCAATCACAGACGATTTATTATTGGTTAGCTGAGATAGATTGCGCATCCGCTCAAACTCTCCAGCGCCAAAGAATTGGCAGTCCGTTATCTTATTTTCCTTGTCATCAGTGTCAGGATCATCGTCGAGTCGCGGATCATTCCAGGTGATGCAGTGCTCCACTCCGTCACCGGCCGGATCGGTTCTCCATGTCTGGCCACCATCAAAGGAACGGCGTACGAAGAAATCATACCTATCGTGCCCATTACGTGCCGCTGCCCAGTTGGCCGTATAAGAAAAGCCCATCACCACAAAGTCGCCACGAATCTGGCCGCGGTGCGCCCGGGCGTCATCATAAGGGTTGGCCCAAGATGGATCATCCAGGTTCTCATCAGATTGGGTCCAGGTCACAACCTTCACCCCATCCCCCAATGCGCTTTCATCCCGATCAGGGTTGATCCAGGTATCCCCAATTTCAACACTGCTCATATTCTGTGCGCCGTCAATACAGACCTCTTGATCATTTACATCTACGGTCGTCGCGTCACATACCAGATTATTGATCCCATACGGGTTTCCAGGCCCTGAAGCCACGAAGCGGCGCAGCATGATATCCGACGGCCGGCCCTGCCCTTCTTGCCCTTCCTTATATACGACGATCAAAGGCGTTTGCGAAGCGCCGACAGCACCTCTACCTTGCAGAATGAAGCGCGGGCGCCGAGCATTTTCATACGTCAGCTGTTGTCTATCCTGCCAGTCCAATATGGGGACGCCCTGTTCATCTTCGAGATAAAGCAGGTTTTCAAGATCATCCCGCTCAGGCAAATTTAGGATACCGCCAGCGCTTACCAGGGGCGGATTCTGGAAATCAAAGCTGTGGTAAATGACGTTCTTACCCTCATCGGGAACATATTCATCACCATGAGGACCTTCCGTACCGGCGAAGTCCGGTGCGCCACCGCCAACTCCTTTCGTTTCCTCATAGGCCATGATCGCCCAGGCGCTCTTGGTCACGCCATCAGGTAATGTACGGGTTTGCAGGAAGAGATTGGGGCGCGAAGCGCCGGTGTCCCCATCCAGCAGACGGCCGTCCCCCGTAATACAAACATTCTTGACCTCATCCTGGTTGTTGGTAAATTCGTAGAAACCTTCACACAGTCCCTCAACTGCGTAGCCGTAGGCATGGGAGCCGCTGCCATCACCGCTGGTTTCAGGGTTACTGATTGGAATCCAGTTGCCCTCCTCATCTTCCACCGGCAGGCCGTCAGCCCCTAGTTCCACCATCAGGTTATCCGTGTTGACCACATCATTGTCCGACAAGCGTACCGGCAGCGACATAGGAATCAATGCTTTGGGACGGCCGACATTTTCCAGATCATGCTCGGGATCACCACCCTCCTCAAAATTCAAATCAACCTTATTAAAATCACCCATAGTGATGTAACTGTACCAGATATCAGTTTTGTGGTTGGTTGTGGCACCGCCCCATCCCGGACCGGGGCCCGCCGCATCACCAGGGCGTAACCCTTCAGGATCTTCCTGCCAGGCGATGGCAAATCCAGCGCCGTCCGCGCCACCCATGAAAATCTGGTTGGCATCACGCCGTCCGGAAGTCAATCGTTCCGGCTTGAACCAGACAATGTCGCCAACCACAAACTTGTCTTCATCATGTAGGGCTGCTTCTTCATCGGTCCAGACCCAGAAACCACCACTGTTGATCATCCCTTGTGTGACCACGGTTCCGCGGGCAACCCAAACACAGCTGTAGGGCACTTCTCCTACTTCAGGGAAACCCTGCTCCGTATAGTCCACCGAACGTTGTGGACCACCAACCCCCCATATATCCTCTTCGTAATAGGGATCATCGAAAGCATAGTCGTCTTCAGGATCTGTTTCTGCAGTTTCAATGGCATAGGTGGGTTTACCACCCTTGCAGAATTTACTTGTCCAGGTGACCAGGATATTGTTACCTTTCACGTGGAAGACCGGTTTCTTAGCCGCGCCATAATAAGGCGAACCATCTGCAAGCTCAAAGGAAGATTTGTCAGCCGCACGTGAGAGATTCATGCGTTTGAAAGTATTGCCATCGTCCCGAGAGATGCCGGCAAAGATATCCTCGTAACCCGTCTCCTCTACACCATCCGTGTAGACGACCACGACCGGTTTCGCTTGGGTCGCAATGCGCGTCAAAAGCAATCTACCTTCATCATCTCCATAGTAGTCGTCGTCATAATAGTAATAAGGAATGCCAACATATTCCTGTTCCTCATATATAAACTCAGCCTGGGTGCCATCAGCCTTTACGGCGGGGAACCACATACCCATGATATTCAGTTTGGACTTGGAACTGGCCAGCTCAGGCGACCGCGAAATATTCTTGCGGAACATGTCGCTGCTGAGAGACTTGTCCAGGTTTTCTTTGGCATCCTCGGCTGAAACCAGCGCCAGAGTCACATCTTCCATATCTTCACAGGCAGCGATAGTATCCAGGATAAGCCCTTCCACCTGGGCATCTTCACTAAAATCCACCTCTGTTAGACCAGAATTGGCATAGGCATAGTCGAGGCAGGCCAATACATCGTCGCTGATGTCGATTCCCTGCTGCGGATCGGCGTCTGCATCCAGACTCTGTAGGAAGCGCGCCATATTGATCACGCGTGAATCATGAATATCCGCGCTTTCAAAGAGATCAAGCGGCGATATTTTATGGTTGGCCACGGTACTGCCCAGGGCTACAGGACCCACCGCTACTTCAACCTCTTCACCAGGGAAGTAGTCGAACCCACCGGACAGATCAGTCTTGCCGTTTTGCGTAGGCGTCCCATACTTGGCCCCGCCAACCGGAGAATCAATGAAGTGGCCACGTGCGGGATGGGTGAATGCCGTCGTCCAATACCAACCCCAGGCTCTCCCCTTCCATTCGATAGCTGTTGGCTCATAATACGCCCATGCTGACTTTCTCTTGATGACTTTGCCCTTGCTGTTTTCCTTCACAAGCGAAACGTAAACCGCAGAATAAACATTTCGCTCTCCTCCCCAAGTAAAGTCTAGCTCATCCTTCAGATTGCATTTCACCTCGGTGCTGGCCACAGGATCTCTGAATTTGCGAATACAGTTAAACTTCTTGATGATCGGCTTACCGGTGCGGCGATAAGTTGGCGGCAGTTCCTCGCCTGAATAGGCATAAACATTTCGCACCAACCAGCCGTCTGTAAGCTCAAACGACAGTTTAAATTCGTTCCGTGTATTCCAGAATTGAACGTCGCCGACATCCGTATATCTTGTTCTCGCCAGCAGATCAGCCGTCTGTCGCACGACTTGGGCCTGCACTTGAGAACCGCTCTGCGCATTGACCAATGTCGTAGCGCCGAGCAGCAGGATCAATAATATAAACAACACCTTTCGCTTCATTTTAGCATCCTCCCAGCCCTTAAAAGGACCGATTTGTTCCTAGGCAATAACGCCTGCCTATACACACCTTATATTCCTTATTGACAGTCTACCGGATGGGTGTTCCAAAGCTGTTACAAATATGACTGCTTTGCAATGGGCACGCCCGATGAGGGCGGCATTAGCGCAGCCAATAGGGGAAAAGATTACGAAGCGTAGAATGTGGGGGAATAAAATTGGTGAGTTACAGGTCCGGAGGCACAAAGACATAGCCCAGTGCCGGTCTATTTTGAATGAACTGCTCGCCTTCGGAATCAGGCTCAATCTTGCGTCGCAGACGGTGTATCGCTTGCCGCAGCAGTTGATTTTCGCCCTCGTGTCCCACACCCCACACTTTTTCCAGCAGATAATCAGGAAGCATGACACGCCCCGGATGCCGGCAAAGTTCACTCAACAATCGATACTCAATAGGCGTAAGATGGACAGGTTCACCAGCAAGAGAAACTTGCTGCTGGGCAAAGTTGATCTTCAAGTCGCCGGCTTGAAATGCGGGGCGCGGCTTATCCTGTTCGGACAATTCTACCCGGCGCAGCACCGCGCGAACACGGGCTACTAATTCATCACTGCTGAAAGGTTTGGTGATATAGTCATCGGCGCCGGTATCCAGACCCCGCACCTTATCCGCATCTTGGGCCATAGCCGTGAGCATAATAATTGGCACGGCCGAAAACTCACGAACAACGCGACACACTTCAAAACCATCCATACCCGGCATACGGATATCGAGCAATATTAAATCCGGGCACTCGACCAGGGCAATATCAACCGCAGTCTCGCCATCCTGCGCCTCCAGCACAATATAACCGCGCGCTTCCAGATTAACCCGGATCGTCCACAGATAGCTGGGTTCATCATCCACAACAAGTATCGTTACCTTAGCCTTTTTCATACCTTGATTTCCTAATCTAGGAAAATTCCTATCCACAAGCCAGATTATGTGCTGAAGGATCAGGCGCGAACTACCTCCAGGTAATCCGATCTGATCTCTTGCCCATTATCAAGAGGAATGGAGACGTAAAATGTACTACCTTCTCCTGGTAAACTACGGACCCATATACGCCCATCATGGGCCCGAACCATATTACGACAGACGGCCAACCCTAGACCTGCGCCGCGAACCTGGCGAGTGACCGCGTTGTCCAGGCGATAAAAGCGATCAAAAACCCGTTCCAATTCTTCCCCTGGTATCCCAATTCCTTGATCGGCGACGGACAACAAGGCTTCGTTGCCTTCAGTATATGCCTCTACACGAATGATGCCTCCGTCCGGCGAATATTTGAGCGCATTACCCAGCAAGTTGCGCAGCACCAATTCGATGCGATCAGGATCTAGGTTGATGGTTAGAGAAGGTGGATCCACATCGTATATGATTTGGTGTTCTTTCGTGGCTACGTCTAATCCACTAATCGCTTGCTCTATGATCGCCTGCGCCGGCATCGGGCGTTTCTTAATTTTTAATCGACCACTCTCTGCTTGGGCCAACAACAATAGATCATCGACGATCTTCTCCAAACGTTCCGACTCATCCAGAATGACGCCTAACATTTCCATCCGCATGTCGGCCGGGAATTCAACATCCTTCGCCATCAAGGAGGTACTCGAGAGCTTAATCAAACCCAAAGGGGTACGCAGATCATGTGACACATTGGCAATCAATTCGGAACGCAGCCGGTCCAACTCCTGCAGCACAGCCATCTGCTCCATACGGCGTTGTATTTCTGTTTCCGCATGCACCTGTTTTGTGCGATCGATGAGAAAACCTTCGAGACCGATCACTTGGCCGCTCTGGATCACAGGTACAGAAGAAGCCGTATGGTATTTTAAGGAACCATCCTTAGTCATTCGTCTTGATTCGTTGGGAGCAATTAATTCACCCTTGATCTGCCCGTTGATATCATCATGCAGGCCACGCGCAATGGACTCTGGCTGCGTGATCGAATAATGTCTGCCCAAAATTTCAGAGGCGGTTTCATACCCATGCATTTGCAGCCAGGCCTGGTTGACTTGTCGATAATAACCTTCGCGATCCATAAAATAATAGCCGGCCTGAGTATGATCAATGATTTCACGCAATCTCTGTTCATTGTCACTTAAAGCGCTAATCGCATCTTCTCGTTCAACAGCCTGTTCACGGATGTAGATATAACCAAGTAGAGGAATAGCAAGAATTTGTAGACTATGGCTGAACACATGGATAGAAATATCGCCTGTGGCCAGCGAGACCAGCATGAGGAGATCGGAAACAAGAAAGATAGACAGCGCCAACATCATCACATTGCGCAGCCATCCCTTGGTTCGATAAATGGTAAACATGGCGCCCACTATTAGAACGGCTGACACCAGATGAAAGAACCCTGACGCCCAGGTTAGTCCAAATCGTACCTCAGGATTGGCTCTGCTGTAGCTGAACCACCATCCAAAAGTAGCTGCATAACAAACCAGAGTAACCAGCAAACCAACTCTCAAATACCGTCTGGCGACATGAGTATCATCCAGGATATAGCGCAGAAAAGCGCCAGCGATCACCACAATGGAAGCCATTGTCAGCGCCTGTTCCAATGGAGCAGAAATAAAGTATGCGGAATGGCGTTCAACAACACCCGATACCTGCAGCGATATAAAGACCAACATGAATAAATCACGCGCCAATGCCAGGCCAAAACCCCAGACCAACCAGCGCTCACGCGGTCGTTCACTTTCACGCTGCCTTGACCAGGCAACAACCAACAGCACAGCCCACATAATGGCTGGCAATCCAAAGCGCATCAGATTATTCTCGAACGAGCCAGGCCCCCCGGCGAATTGAGAGAGGAATAGTATGAGAAATTCTACGAACGAGTCCACCCAAACCTCCCGATTTTAGCCGTTCGCTAAATCACTTTCCCTTGAGAACGCTGCCATTATTATGCCCAAATCAGGCTTCGTACACAAGCAATATACCATGAGCCACAAATAAAAAGGCGGTCACGGTTCATTACACGATCTTCTGCTGCTCCAGGATAATTGTGAAGACCGCACCTTCACCTTCTTTCGAACGTACGCTGATTTCACCCCCGTGCGCTTCGACGATCGATTTAGCAATGGCCAGGCCCAGTCCCGAACCTCCATTTTGACGATCGCGCGCCGAATCGGATCGCCAAAAGCGATCAAAGACGCGCTGCTGTTGATCGGCCGTTAAACCCGGTCCATTATCAGCCACAGAGAAGATCACCTGATTCATTTCTTCCTTGAGGCTTACCTGAACCGTTGGCGGCCCCTGATCGCCCTGGGCCGCGAATCGAAGTGCATTGGCAATCAAATTTGCCTGCACCTGGTGAATGCGCGCTGCATCAGCCAACACCGCTTTTACTTGTTCCAGATCGCTGGCCAATTCCACGCCTTCAACCTCTGCCAAGGGCATAAAAGAAGACACAACCTGATTAGTAAGGTCAGTTAAATCAACCGCCTGTTTTTCTAAGGGGAGCTGTCCCGTTTCAGCCAGGGAGAGAATACGCACATCCTCCACCAGACGGCTCAAATGGAGCGTCTCCTCATGAATAACAGCGAGATTCTCCTGGTTCATAGAGAAAACGCCATCGAGCATAGCCTCCAGATGGCTCTGAATGATGCTGATCGGCGTCCGCAAGTCATGGGCAGTATCTGCTAACAACTGTTGTCGCTGCTGTTCAGATAGAGCCAGCGCCTGAGCCATCTGATTGAAGTCTCCGGCCAACTGGCCCAATTCATCCGTGCTGCTAACCGGAACCTGCTGACCCAAATCGCCGGTCGCAATGGCTCGTGTTGCCGACGCCATCTGCCGCAGCGGGCGTGAGAGGCGCCGGGCTAGATAAATTCCCAGCAACAAAGCGACGACAATGGCCACCAGCCCCGCCCAAATAATCGCTTGATTGACTGACGATAAATACTGCTCGCCGGCCCGGCTGCCTGCCCCCGCCGGCTCAGCCAAAAGTGTGCCAACTTGCTCACCCTCGACTTCAAGCGCGAGTTCGATATCAAAGTCACTGATCGATCGCGATTGCCCACCACGGCTGGCCACGACAGTGCCCTCACTATCCAAAACGCGCAGGAAATACCCTTCACCGCCTCTCTCAGGACCGGCTCCGCTCGCGCGCAGCACCCTGCTCGCACCCGTCCAATCCTCCTGGGAAGCGTAGAATAGGGCCAATTCATTTTGCAGTTCACGGATTTGGTCAAGCTCCCCCACTTGCAGATAGCGCGCGAAACCCACGGAAGCAGCCTGATTGGCCCGAATGGCCACCATTGCAATACCGATCAAGGCCACGAAAAGAAATGCAGCCGTCAGCCTAATCCATAGTTTTGAGCGTACTGTTTTCATAAATTGGCATTAAAGCGGTATCCCACTCCAAAAACTGTCAGTATGTAGTAGGGTTTGCCAGGATCCGGTTCGATTTTCTTGCGCAGGTTCTTTATATGGACATCCACCGTGCGTTCGTAACCATCATAGGCATATCCCTGGGTTCGTTCCAACAGTTCCATGCGGCTGAAAGCACGACCCGGATTGTTCATGAGCGCATTTAGCAGCTCAAACTCCATAGGCGTAAGTTCCCATTCCTTTTCACCTACTGTTACAGTTCGCGCCTGCCTGTTAAGCATCAGTTCTCCTGCTCTAATGATGTCAGCTGGAGCAAATTGTGCGCTCGTGCGCCGCAGCAAAGCCCGTACGCGTGCTACCAATTCGCGCGGGCTAAAAGGCTTGGTTACATAATCGTCAGCACCCATTTCCAAACCCAAAACCTTGTCCATCTCATCAATGCGCGCGGTTAAAGCGATTACCGGCGTATCTCCCTCACGTTGGTAGGCGCGCAGAAACTCAAACCCATCCATTTCAGGCATCATCAAATCAAGAATGATCAAATCTGGCTTGTGATCTCGCGCGACGAAGAGCGCTTCACGGCCGTTACTAGCCGTGACAACTTGGTAACCTGCCTGCTCCAAATAACCGCGAACAACCTTCACTAAGCTGGCCTCATCATCTACAACGAGAATCAGTTGGCTCATAGAATACATGCTCCAGATACGTGGTGTGGTGCTCGACGAGCACCACAAAAAAGCAATTACTATCCAGTTTACCTCACATGCTCATTTAAGCATGAAGAAAACTTGAACCGGCCCTCATGAACTTTTCTGACCTGTGCCAGCCGCTGATTGGCGTCCGGCGCCCTGGTTTCCCTGCCCTCCTGCATTTCGCCCTGCGCCGCTCCACATCGGTCGTCCAAACTCATCCCGCAGAACAATACTTTCGCCATCAGACAGGCGCGTGATCGTAAAGGCCTTGAACTCATCTCCTTCCCAGTAGCCGGCAACTTGAACAGAATCCTCATTGGCTATCTCAAAGCCCTGTTCTTGCAGATAACCAGGGCCAGTACCTACCTTCACATTTTCAGACCCGGTATTGATGATCATATCCACACCATCGCTGGGAGCCTGCGCTACAGTTCCCTTTACCAAAACCGTTACTTGAGCTTCAGCCGGTTCTGCCTGCCGGTTGCGACCACCACCAGCCTGACCTTGGCCTTGATTCTGCTCCACGTCGAGGCCATGTTCTTCTCCAGCTTCAGCGACATTACGACCATTCCCTTGACCGCCGCCCCCCTGGCCTTGTCTTCCGCCGCCATTTCCTTGGGGCCTGCTGGCATCCCCATCCTTGGCCTGGTTTCGACCTTGGGGCGCACCTCCGCTGCCTAGGCCTTGTCCTTTTCGTTGGCCTTCTTCGTCTGCCCCATTTTGATTCTGGCCCTGGGCAGCGCCGCTGTTACCGCGACCTTGCCCTTGACCGTTTTGAGCAAACTCTTGTGATCCATCTTCGGCAATGTGTGCGTCATAAGCAGTTTTTGCTGTCGTACGTCTGATGCCTCCGGCAATCAGGACGCCGGCGAAGAGGACGAACACTGTGATAAGTATAATTTTCTTGATCATTTTTTCCTTCCAATAAAATATATCAAAAAGCACTATTGCATTAATTTCTAAATCGTACAGAGAGCCACATACGACGGGATACATTGACGATCCAGCGCCAGTGGATAAATAGATGCAGGACAGCGCCAAAGATCATGGCCACGAATCCCCACGTATGCAGCAGATCCCACATGCTGCGGCTGAATAAGAAGCCTGGATCCCATCCCGGATTATTTCCACCCTGAAAACCAGCCGGCACAAAGAGGAAGTAAATTGCGGAGACGGCCGTTACCAGGAATCCCACTGCAATCAGCAAGTCGACCAGAACATTAACCTTGGCCCCCTTGGAAAACTTGCTGCCCCTGCTTAGCATCGTATTGAATACTCGCCGACTCATCATGCGCACCCAGGACCAATGCAGGGTAACATGGACAACCGCAGCCAGGATCATAAGCAAGCCGCCCCAGGTATGAATGTCGTCCCAGGTTTGACGGCCAAATAACAGTGTCACATTGTAGTATGGGTTGCGCCCCCCTTGATAACCACCAACCGGGAGAAAGAGGAAGTAAATTCCAGTAAGGGTTGCCAGAAACACGCCAACAAATAGAATGGCGTCTATTATCCAATTCTGCCGCGTTTGTGACGAAATTCGCACTGATTTTTCCATAGTTCACCTCATCTAAGTGGAACGTCATAGTTCATAAAAACCTGGACCTTGTAGCAAGAATGTGGGCTTGAATGAGTAAGGTCCAGGTTGTTCCCACCTAGGGGAATATATTGCTAAGCATAACCGGCAGTTATGAAGAAGCTGTGAAGAAACTATAATCGAGTTATGGGGACCCTCGTTCAGCTTCGCCTACACACCCTTTTAAACATTATGTTGACTTACAGCTCTAGAGGTATTACAATACTTTCAGGTTAAGCGCTCAGTAGTTAGCAAGGAGGCTTGATGTGATGCGCAGTAAACGATATTTGATTGGGTTAGTGGCAATGCTTGTCACCATGCTCACCCTTGCCGCCTGTGTCCGCCCCGTTCCTCAGCCCGACCCTACCCCTATTCCTGAAGTCGATCCTGGTTTGGTCATGACCCAACTACCTCTCCAGCCTGATCAGTTTCCAACGCCGGTAGATGAAACCTTACCGGTGGCGACCCCCGCGCCTGCAGAACCTACTGTCGCCGTACCGCCAGTGGAGGAACCAGCGCAGGATCAAATACATGTCGTTCAACCTGGCGACACTCTGTTTGTCATTGCCTCTCAATACGGCGCTACCATTGATTCCATCATCATCGCCAATGACATCCAAAATCCCGACGCCCTGGAAGTAGGCCAAGAACTTCTGATTCCCGCCCCAGGTAGTGAGGTTGTCCCTCCAACAGCCGAAGTTGTTGCCGGTGAAACACCGGAAGCGACACCAGGCAGCGGTGCTGGCGAAGGCACACATGTGGTACAAGCCGGCGAAAATCTTTATCGCATCGGGTTGAAATATGGCTGCTCAGTCGAACAAATGGCGACTGCAAACGATATCATCAATCCATCCCACATCGCCATCGGGCAAATCTTGCAGGTCCCCGACTGCAGCTAGCTCCCGTAAATGAGTTCACCCAATAATGCACCCAAGATCGCCTGGCAGGGCGATTCTTGGCGGTTGCTTGTGCACAGCGTCCAATTTCCTGGCGGCCGCACCATAGAAAAAGGAAGCATCGAGCATCCAGGAGCAGTGGTGATTGTTCCATTACGCGATTCAAGCGCCGGACCGGAGATCATCATGCTGCGCCAATATCGCCTGGCCCTGGATGAGACAATTCTTGAACTGCCAGCCGGCACTCGCGGCTGGCAGGAAGACTGGCTCGTCTGTGCCCAGCGCGAACTTCGTGAGGAGACCGGCTTTCGCGCTGCTGAGCTTCAATCACTGGGCCACTGTTGGCCGGCGCCCGGTTTTTCCAATGAAATCATGGCCATTTTCCTGGCAACCGGGTTACAATCTGATCCGTTGCCCCAGGATGGGGATGAAATCATTGCCACACAGCCGCTCATGTTAGACGATTTAGTCAAGATGGCCTTAAACGGGCAGCTGCAAGATGCAAAGAGTGTCGTGGGCATACTGCGTACCGCCTTCTACCTTCAAGGCCACATCTCACCATCCACATAACAACAAATACAACCTAGCACAGTCGGGAGAAAACTATGTTTGACTTTAGTGATCAAATAGTCGTCATTACCGGTGCGGCGGGTAATTTAGGCCGGGCCACAGCCTTCGCCTTTCACCACGCCGGCGCCAAACTGGCTCTCGTCGATCGCCAGCGCCAGACCATCAAGGCCGTTTTCGGCGATGACATCCCTGAGGGAGAATACTGCATGCCTGTCGCTGCCGATCTGATGGACGAGGATTCGGTGGCTCAAATGACAGCCAGCATCGTCGAACGCTTCGGCCGTATCGATGCCTTGGTCAATATTGCTGGTGGCTTTACCATGGGTCAAACCGTCGCCGAAACGCCGTTGAACACCTGGGAGTTTATGCTCAACCTGAACGCCCGAACTGTATTTCTGGTCGGCCGGGCTGTTCTCCCACACATGGTTCAACAGAACAGTGGTCACATCGTAAGCATCGCTGCCCGTGCCGCCCTAGCCGGCAAGGCAAAGATGGCCCCTTATATCGTTTCCAAGAGCGCTGTCATAAGATTGACCGAGAGCATGGCTGCAGAAATGAAAGAGCACAATGTCAATGTCAACTGCATTTTGCCCGGGACCATTGACACAGCTCGCAACCGGGAAGAAATGCCCAATGCCGATTTCAGCAAATGGGTCACGCCCCAAGCCTTGGCCGATGTCATCCTTTTCCTCTCCTCCAATTCAGCTCGCGCCATCAATGGGGCGGCTATCCCAGTTTATGGAAGGAGTTAAGAGTGGCGTGTTACAGGTGGCAGGTGGGCAAGTAGGCAGGCGGTAAGTAACATTCACTATTCATCGCTTACTGCCCACTGCCTACCACTCACTGCTTACCGTTCACACATAACATACAACCAGCATGAGAACCCTTTCCAACAGCCACAATCTGTAGTAAGAATAGAATCATAAAACAAACACATACCAAAGAGGAGTAAATAATGGCCCTAAAAGTTGGCGATAAGGCACCCCAATTCGCCCTTCAATCAGATGAAAACGAAACCGTGAATCTGTCCGATTTTCTCGGGCAGCGTGTATTGATATTCTTTTACCCAAAGGCAGATACACCCGGCTGCACTACCCAGGCCTGTGGTTTTCGCGACAATTTCCCGACCATTAACGGTGCCGGCGCTGTAGTTCTGGGTATCAGCCCTGACGATGTTGCTGCCTTGGCCAAATGGCGGGTCAAGGTCAATCTCCCTTATAACCTGCTGTCCGATGAAGATCATGCCGTGTCTGACGCCTATGGCGTGTGGGGTGAGAAGAAAATGTACGGCCGTTCCTATATGGGCATTATCCGTAGTCACTTCGTAGTCGATGCCGAAGGGAATCTGGAAGATGTACAGTATAAAGTCAGCCCTAAAAAAAGCATTGAATTAGGCCTGAAGCAGTTAGCCTAAGCGCAAGAAACCCGGTTTGATGCAAAAAAACCGGGTTTCTTTTACTAGTAAATCAATTCCACGAACGCTTCAAGACTCAAGGCCCCGGGGAATAGTTCAAGCTCCAGCGGACGCAGCGCAGCAAACAAATCATCCGCATCGTAACGCACATCCTGCAAGGCATCGTTTAAGGAGACGATTGCCTGTGGGCTGAAGAATTTCCCCATATCCTCAATTTGTCGAATCAATCCTTTTTCAACTTGTATGCGCAGATCAAGCTTTCCACCAGGATATTGTGCGCGCTTCACGGCCGTAAAGCGCGGTGAACGACCGATATTCCACTCCCAATCATGGTATCGCTCCACGCTGATTTTGCGGATTTGATCCCAATCCTGGCCACTGAGCTGCAAACTTGGCACTTCTCCCGGTCCAAAGATACCGGTCAAGATCGCCCCTTTTAGATCAGCAATGGTCCACCCTTGCGGCAGCAGTTCGCGAATATTACGCACGGAACTGCGCACCGACTGCACTGCCCTTGACTCAAATTGCCCTTGGCCAGGATCAATCGCCCTGGACAGCGCTCCTAATTCCGTGTCATACAATATCGTACCGTGGCTGAACATCCGCCCCCGGCTTGCATACTGTGCATTGCCGGAAATTTTCTTGTCGCCGACAACAATATCACTGCGCCCGCGAAACTCCGCTGCCGCCCCGTGCTCGCGCAAAACGCAAATGATTGGCTCTATGACCCGTTCAAACTTATGTAGATCCGCCTGCCCCGGTGTAATAAAGCTGTAATTCAGATTGCCAAGATCATGGTAAACCGTTCCCCCGCCCGATAAACGCCGCACCAGATGGATAGCTTTATTTTTGATCAATGCGGGATCGATCTCTTCGAAAACGTTTTGATTACGGCCGATAATTACCGCCGGCTCATTGACATAGAGCAGCAGCAGCGGTTCAGCCACTTCACTCTGGCGCAGCAAATACTCTTCTAGCGCCAGATTGAGACGCGGATCAGTTACATCATGATTATCAACAAAAAGCATCAGTGCAACCCCTCACCAGGATATACGTATTCCTTATTACCGTAGCTGATTAGAGGTACCGCGGCAACAACTAGCACAGCAGCCATTCTTCCGCTAACATCGCATACTGTGGAGCAAGCTTTATGAGCCAAGACGACGAACTCAATGAAATCGGGCAGACTCTGCGCACTCAGGCCATCATCCTCGGCGGTTTTATCCTCTTCATCTGGATCGTGGAGCTGATTGATCTCGCTTCGGGCAGCCATCTCGATCAATTTGGCATCGTCCCCCGCCAGATAAGCCGCCTGTGGAGCATTGGCGCAGCCCCTTTTCTCCATGTCGGATTCAGCCATGTCGCCGCCAACACCATTCCGTTCCTGGTCCTGGGCTGGTTTGTCTTGCTGCGCGGCGCGAAGACCTTTTTCTTCGTCACCATATTGGTCATTCTCGTCAGCGGCTTTGGTACCTGGCTCATCGCCCCGTCCGCTTCGATTCACCTAGGCGCCAGTGGATTGGTCTTCGGCTACTTTGGCTATCTCCTGCTCCGCGGCTATTTTGAACGCAGCTATGAATCCATCATCTGGGCCATTATCGTAGCCACACTCTATGGCGGCCTGTTATTGGGATTGTTTCCCAGGAGCAACGGCATCTCCTGGCAAATGCATTTGTTTGGATTTATTGGTGGGGGATTGGCTGCCTATTTGCTAACCAACCGGCAGCCCCACTCGTAGGGGCGCACCCCCGTGTGTGCCCTGCACACCCCTGTATCAATCTCTATGTTATAGCTACCGATCGTTCATATTGGCGCTGACCAATACCGGCCAACCCAATACTCATCACATATAAGACCAGCAATGGAGCCATCGTCAGCAGCATCGTTACCGGATCAATTGAAGGAGTGATAATCGCCGCCAGGATGGCGATGGCGACGATGGCCATCCGCCACTGATCGCGCAAGTTCTGCGAAGTAATGACGCCGATACGGGCCACGAAATAGGCCACAATAGGCAGTTCAAAAGCGACCCCCATCCAAAAGACAAGACGCATCACAAAACTGATGTACTCCTGACCCGTCCATTCCGTCATAAATACTTCAGTCATGAAATTGGCCAGGAAAAAAATAGCGGCAGGAGCAAGAATGAACCAGGCGAAAGAAATACCTAAGAGAAACAAAACGAGAGCACTGGGGATAAAAATGTAAATGTAGCGACGTTCCCGCTCCGTGGTGCCTGGGGAAATAAAGAGCCAAAATTGAACCAGGATGACAGGCATGGCAATGACCGCCCCGGCCATCAAAGAGACTTTGAAGTAGGTTTCCAAACCCTCCGTTGGTCGCAGGGTCTGCAAGGTGGCTTGCTCGCCTATGCTGTTCGAATAAGGGATAAGGAGAAAATCGAGTAAGTTTTGGGCAAAAAGGAAACTAAAAATGGTGGCGATAACCAACGCCAGCGCCGACCAAACGAGACGTTTTCGCAGTTCGTTCAGGTGTTCCAACAACGTGAAACGGGCATCTTCATCTTCCGTGGCAGCAGCTTCACTCATTCTTCAGGATCATCCGCAATTTCAAGGCGCGTGGGCAGTTTAACTGGGGCCGGGGGATCATCAGTATTTTCAAGCCCGGTTTCCGGAACTACCGGCACTTTATCATCCTTTTGCGGTTGCACGAATTTTGGCGGGGCGATGGTACGCTCAATTTCAGCCTTTGTATCAGCCAGCATCTTGCTGGCATCACTAGCCGCACCGCCGGTAACGGCCGTCAACTCCCCCTTCAGATCGTCAATCTGGCGTCGCAAATCCTGCATATCGCTCCAGGCACCCTTAAGCTCATTGTTCTCCCCATCCAAATCAAGTTCTCTATTGAGCTGGCGAATGAAAGTACGCGATATATTTTGTAGTTGGGACGTCGTACGTCCTAACCAGCGGGCTGTATGGCCGATTCGTTCCGGCCCCATGACCATACCGGCAATGATCAGAATCAAGACCAATTCTGGGGCGCCGATGCCAAAAAAACTATCCATTTACTCTTCAGTTTTTTCTTCTACGCTCTCGCCTTCTTCAGGATCATCCTGACCATCTTTCACGCCCTGGCGAAAAGCGCTGATGCCCTTGCCTAGTTCGCTGCCGACCTTGCTGATGCGTCCCACACCAAATACCAATAGCACGACCGCTAAGATTAATAAGAGTTCCGGCCAACCTAGACCACCAATCATAATAATCTCTCCTTGTACTGTTCTTTAGCCCATTATACCAAAGATCAAACAGCCTTCCCTTATACTCATGGCCATTACCCGGGGTGCTGGCAACAATTCAACCCCAGACCCACTTTCTCATGAATAATTTCTAAGGTGGACCTAGGCCTGATCATCAACACAGCCAACGGTTACATCCCGGTAAAGTAAAATCCAGTCCGCCATGGTCAAATACCGGTCGCGCGGATTGTCGATCAGACCAATCTGCACACCCTCAACGCCATCGTTGACAGCATAGCTAGATACATGCTGGAAGAGCGTAAGTTCCGGCAGGTCCTCATCGTAATATCGTAAGAAGCTGTCGTAGAACGGCCGTCGCTCCCCTATCTCCCAATTTCGCCGCCCTTCCTCTAGTGCCTCACTGGCCCGCCTCCGGTTCCATCCTGCAAAATTCTGTCCATCAAAAATCGCTTCCTGGCTCCAAAAATCATAAAGATCTGGATCTCCAGGTGGAGCAACCTCAACCAAAGCCACATCAAAATCACGATCGCGCAGCGCCTGCCGGTAACTGCGCCAATCTGAAAAGAGCGCTAACTGCGGGGCCGCGCCCAGTTTCGTCCACTCATCAGCTATCTTTCCCGCCAGTTTGCGATTGGTCGGCGTATCATAAACCAGGAAACGCAGGACCATCGCCGCATCTCCATTGCGGCGCAATACTTCCCCTTCAGGCAGGGTCCAGCCCGCTGCATCAAGCCCAGTCGTGGCTGAAATAGGCCGGCTTTCATAAAGCGTCAGCATTCCCGGATTGGACGCCCAAGAATCAGAGAGATAAGGGCCCGTCTGCAGCACACCCTGCCCATTGAGCGTTTCGTCAACCAGTATCTCCCGATCCAGACCGTAGGCCAAAGCCCTACGCACCTCCGCAGACTGCGTTGCCGGCGCTCCGCTGGAAGTCAGGTTAAAGAGCAGGCTTGTGTAGCGCGGTGCCACGGACGTGAAGAGGCGTGCTTGAGGCAAACTTGCCACCTCAGGCAGCATGGCAGGCGAGACGCTGTTAATAGCCTGGATCTCTCCCAGTTCAAACGCCTCCAACAGCGCCGGCTCATCAGCATAGAAGCGGTACAACAGGTTGGCCACCCGAGAGCCTTCACGCCAGACAGTGGGATCGGGAGTCAATGACAAAGTACGATCCTGCTGCCAATTCTGTCCCGCCTCAATCATAAATGGCCCTGTGCCTACCGGTTGTTGGTTAAACTCCGCATCAGGTAACGCTGCCGCCGGTATGCCTTGCAGCAGATGCGCAGGCATGATGCCCCTTGTAGTAGCATCCAGGAAGCCAGCATAAGGTTCCCGTAATTCAAACGCAATTTGATGCTGATCAATATGCCTGATCGCCACCGACTGCCAGAGCCGTCTTAACGATGAACTGCCGGGGAACTCATCATCCTGCATCAAGCCATACGTTAAGGCCACGTCCGCAGCCGTAAACGGTTGGCCATCGTGCCAAAACACATCGTCTCGCAGAGTGAAGACGATTGTGCGACCATCTTCGCTTATCTGCCAGCTTTCGGCCAATGCGGGAACCAGCTCACCTTTCTCATAACGGGTTAGCCCGTCGAAGACCAGGCTCGCTATTTCGCGATCAACCGGATTATTATCAGCAAGTAATGGATTTAAGTATTGGGGACTGCCGACCAACCCTTCGGCAAAGACACCGCCCGCGGCAGGCACACGCACAAAACAAAGCCCTGCCGTCTGCACCTGGAATGTAAGCAGAGCCAAAACCAAACCGAGTCCGGTTATCGCCAGCAAAAGCTGCCAACGAATATCAAGTTTCATCTATCGCGTAATGTGCGGAATAATGCCGGTATTTTGTACAAAGCATCCCATGGCTCCCAAGGCCCATGAGACAGCGGCGGATATTACACCACCGCCAAAAATGACTTAACCCCAGGCCAAGAAGGCCAGAATCGTATTGGCGAAGAAGAGGACGGAGACCACGATCGTCAGGCGGTGCATGGTCGCTTCAACACCGCGGCGGGTACGGAAACTGCCGCTGCTGTCACCACCGCCACCAAGGAACCCGCCCAGGTCCGATCCCTTCGTTTGCATGAGGACCAATACAGTCAATACCACAGCCAATATGATTTCAATAATGCTCAAATAAGGCGCTAACGCTTGTAAGTTCATAGCAAATAAATCCCAGAAAAGATTTCTTATTCTCGTAAAAAAACACGGCTGTCCACAACCGTGCTACAGGTGCCTACCAAATTCAGAATTATAGCATAGCAGGCATAGGCAAGCACGTCGAACCCTATTCTTTTGCTTTCAATATCCGCTAATGAAATAAGTGGCGCCCAACTTCCCCGAAAACTCGGGATTTCCGGGGAAATTATCTTCCTAGACTGCTAAAATGCCTCGACAGGCAGCTCCTCGCCCCCTGTTTCCAGTTCCTCGATCGGCAGCGCAGCTTCGCGGCGGATGAGATACTCAAGCTCATCCAGCATTTCAGGGTTTTCATACAAGAATATCTTTGCGTTTTCGCGTCCTTGCCCGAGAAGTGTCTCACCATAGCGGAAATATGCACCCCGCTTGTCTACCAATCCATACTCGACCGACAGGTCCAGAACATCTCCCGTGCGTGAGATGCCCTCATTGTACATGATATCGAATTCACACTCCGTGAACGGTGGAGCGACCTTGTTCTTTTTCACCTTCACCCGCGTGCGGTTGCCAATGATCTCCCCGCCGGCCTTAATGGCCTGTATGCGCCGGATGTCCATGCGCACCGAGGCATAGAACTTCAGGGCATTGCCTCCACTCGTCGTCTCTGGGCTGCCAAACATCACCCCAATCTTGTGCCGTAACTGATTGGTAAAGATCATCGAAGTATTCGTCTGCTTGATCACCCCCGACAGCTTGCGCAGCGCCTGGGACATGAGCCTGGCCTGCAGGCCCATATGCGTGTCCCCCATCTCCCCCTCAATTTCCGCTCGTGGCACCAGAGCTGCCACAGAATCGATCACCACAATGTCCATGGTCCCGGAACGAATCAGGGCGTCGGCGATTTCCAGCGCCTGCTC
Organism: uncultured Chloroflexia bacterium; assembly: GCA_963807975.1. Classification (GTDB taxonomy): domain Bacteria; phylum Chloroflexota; class Anaerolineae; order Promineifilales; family Promineifilaceae; genus JAACFF01. Next base: position 2,427,163 of record CAWEDV010000001.1, read on the forward strand.
TCCAGTATCCGGCTGCGAGATATAGAGGTTGTCCACATCCACGCCGCAGCGAGCGGCGTAGAGCGGGTCCAGGGCATGCTCCATATCTATGAAGGCGCAGATACCACCCAGCCGTTGCGCCTCAGCGATGATGTGTTGGCAGAGCGTGGTCTTGCCCGACGATTCAGGTCCGTAGATCTCGATCACGCGACCACGGGGCACGCCGCCGACGCCGAGGGCGATATCCAAAGACAGTGATCCGGTGGGAATAGTTTCTACAACCATATGCTGAGCATCACCCAAACGCATAATCGTTCCTTCTCCATATTTCTTCGTCAAGGTATCCAACGTTTTTTCCAAAGAGGCGATTCTGCCGTTTCCATTCTTGCTACTCATGGTTTCTTACTCCTTTCTTCTACAACCAACCTCCAGGCAAGACGCATCGTCGCCAGGTCGATCTGGCAATCCAGAAAAATGCACGGGCTGATTTGGGTTTACAGGGTTACTTGAGCTACAAGGAATAGTTTAGCACAGATGTTCGCACATGTCAAGATTGAATTTCATTTTTTGAACGCGTGTTCATTATTATTTGTTTAATCAGATTTACCCCTATGATATGGGAGTTACCTAAGCTGCTTGCTGGCTACGGATCAATCCCAGTAAATGTTGGATTTCTCTGCCGCCAAGAGCAGTGCTTAGCAGCAAATAGGCTAACGCACCAACGGTTCCCCCCACCAGGAGGAAAAGCATCTGCTGCGTGATCAGACGGCCGATCCCTAAAATAACCAACGTCATACCGATCGTGGCCACAATTGCTCTCGCCCCATTGATAGCCAGCTCCCGTTCTCCCAGACCACTCAAGGTACGGCTGTTGAGCGCGAAAAGCACAATCGCCAGGAAAGTAAAAGCCACGGTACTCGCCAAAGCCAGGGCCGCGATGCCCAAGTCATCCACCAGCAAGTAGGCCAGGGCCACATTCACCACCAGCCAACCAAAATAGGCCAGCATCGGCACAAAGGTATTGTGCTGGGCATAGAATAGACGTGCCACCATTTCCACTGTCGCCTCGCTGACAATGCGAATACTGAAGATGACCAGGACAGCGTACACCAAATCGGCCGAGGCAGCATCGAACTCGCCTCCTTGCAGCAGGAGGCCAATGAGCGGGCGCCCCAACAGCACCATGCCTGCTGCCGCGGGAATAGTCAGGAACCAGATAATGCTCAAGGTTTGCACAAACGTCTGCTTTAGGCCCTCAAAATCCCCCGCATTATATAGTTCAGCCAGCGTTGGAAAAACAACCAGGGCAATAGCCGTAGCGAATAAGGTTTCCGGCAGCTGCATCAATCCGTATGCATAGAAATAGCCCGAGGTGCTGCCCACGACCAGTCCCGAGGCTAGGCGGATGATGAATAAGTCGGCGACCTGGATAGTGCCCAGGGTGAAGATGCGTGGGATCATCAGGCGCATAATCTCGCGCACGCCGCGCATTTTGAACGCCAACGCTGGACGGTAGCGGAACTGGAAATGGCGCAGAGCGGGTATCTGGATCGCGATATGCAGCAGCGCACCGAGCACCGTACCCCAGGCCAGGCCCACGATGCCCAATTGGGGCACAAACAAAAAGAGACCAATGACATAGCCGATATCCAGGGCCACCGGAGCCAACGCCGGCAGTGCAAAATGTTGGTGCGCGTTAAGTACACTGCTCAAGACACCGCTGATGCCAAAAAGCGTCGTCTGAATCAAGATGACGCGCATGATCTCGGCCGTTAATGCCTGCGTCTCCAGAGGGAAATTGGGCACAAGCACAACCCGCGTGAGCCAGGGCGCGAAAATGGCCCCCAATACTGATATAGCCCCCAGGATTAGGATCACCAGGGTCATGATCGTGTTGGCCAGGCGCATGCTCTCTTTTGCCGAGCGGCTTGTCAAGTACTTGGAGTATACTGGAATAAAGGCTGCAGCCAGCGATCCTCCGGCGATTACCGTAAAAAAAACCTCCGGCAGCTGATTGGCGGCGGTAAAGGCATCAAATGCCGCACTAGTGCCAAAGGTGGTGCTGACCAGGCGGATGCGAATCAGGCCGGTCAGCTTACCCAGGGCGAAGAAGAGAATAACGATGACCGAGGATTTTAGAAGATGCCTTGCGCGAACCATGGCAGAAGATTGTAGCCCGCCCCCAGCCAACAGCAAGGGAATCGGGTAAAATACCGCTTATGCTACCCGAAATAGAACAGATAAGTTTTGAAGAAACCGCTGAGCGCTTGAAAGTGATCCTGCCCTTACGTCGCTACTGGGCCTGGCTCCTGCTCTTTTCCTTGCTGCTCATCTTATGGACCGTTGGCCTCATCTGGGGCATCGTGTTCACCATCACCGACATCGCCTTCTCCGGCGAGCGCTACGCCATTGTCTTCACCATTATGTTGTTGATCTGGCTCTACCTCTGGTATCGGCTGGGCAAGATAATCTGGCGGCAGTGGCAGTATTACGTGGCCACTCGTGAAATCCTTTTTATTGACCAGGAAAATCTCATCATCCGCCGTCCTGTGACCCTCCTAGGCATTACAGATGCCTACGATTTCGCCTACGTCTCCCCCTTCTTTTTCAGTGCAGAGCATAACTTTCCCGGTTTTGATTACGGCAAACAACGTGTCTATTTTGGGCAGGCACTAGAAGAAGAATCAGCACATCGCCTGGTCGACTATCTAAATAGTCGTTACTTCGACGTGTTTGATGATGACGATGATTACTAGCTTCTATTTTCCCCGGACTCTCTCAAGCTGGTTACGCTTGGCGCACGAACAGCTTCCAGGGAACTAGGGTTGTGGTTACTCCGTCATTTCCAAATCTTTCGTAGCGAACAGATCGGAAGCGATCAGAAACAGAATCGTAGCATACAAAACGAGCACGGCCGGTGCCAGCGCTTGCGTTGGAGTGAAATAACCAGCGAAAACGGCATCGATGATCGATCGCAGCGGCCAGAAAATCACGCCCAATATACTACCCAAGATGTCACGACCTGCCCCATTGAACCAGGAGGACGCTTGACCCAACCCGCTGGCTGCTGAAACCCACTGCTGCGAGTACATAATGCCGCTTAATTCGGCCGTCAGTGAAGACAAACCCTCGCTCATACGCTCAATCAAGTTCTGGCCAATAAGGAGAATGGCCAAAACGCCAAAAATCACCACCCGTGACCAACCCGATGCCACCAAATCAGAGGCATGTATGGCCAGCAGTGCCGCGATCAAATTAATGGAAATCCAGATCGGCGGTATCGCGATCATTTGCGCAAATGAAGCGCTGGGGCCGCGGATGAGAGCCAGCACCGCCACGAGAAGCTGCAAAACGAAAGCAAACAGGACAGCACTGCTGAATACGGCCGTGATATATTCCACCCGGCTAGGAAGGCGCACCAACAAGGGATAATTCTCGGCCCTATAGGCACGTGAAGCGATGGTCAGAGTGGCCAAAAAACTCATGGCCGCGCCAAAGGCGCCGATGATCAGGATGTAATTATCAGCATCCGGTGTACCCTGGCCCGGCGGGAAAAATACCGCCCAGTAGGCGAGGGTCAATATCACGTAGATGGAACCAGCTAACGAAAAGAAGATGTTTCGCAAAAAATAACCGGTCAGAAGGATCAGGCGCCGACTCATTGAACCGCCTCCGCGTAAATTTCCGACAACGTGATCCGCTTTTGCTCAACGCGTAAGACATCGTAGTTCGAGTTCAACAGCAGAGTTAATATCTGCCGCCTCAAGCGCATAGCATTGTTTTTGAGAGTAATCGTATCCCCATCGACGACGATATCGGGATGCAAAGAGGTAATGAGTCCTCCGACTGTGCCCAAATCACTGGCCGCACGAATCCGTACAAACGGCCGCAGCGCCAAGGCAGCGCTCATCGTGTTGTGGTAATGAACCTGGCCTTGATTCAATATCGTCAGCTGTGTACAAACCTGCGTCACTTCCTGCAAATGATGCGAACTGAGAACGATGGTCTTGCCCATGCGATGCAGTTCGCGGATGTAACGAGCGATTTCCACCTGTCCCTCCGGATCAAGCCCATTCGACGGCTCATCCAGTAGGAGCAGTGGCGGATCGCCAATGATCGCCTGCGCCAACCCCAGCCGCTGTCGCATCCCCTTCGATATATGGGCGATGCGCTTATTAATCGCATCTAACAAATTAACGCGAGCCAGACTCTCCAAGACCGCTTCCTCCACCTGCCGCCCCGGCACATTACTTGTGCCGGCCATCAGTTCCAGGTATTGGCCCACACGCGCATTATTGGGGAAAAGCAAACGCTCCGGCTTATAGCCAATAGCCGGCCAACCCTTACCTTGGGCGAAGACCCGCCCCTCCGTAGGTGCAATCAAACCGGTCACCAACTTCAGCAGCGTGGTTTTCCCGGCGCCGTTCGGACCAAGCAAACCCAATACTTCCCCCTGCGGAATCGTCATCGACACCCGGTCTAGGGCAGTGAGCGTGTGATATTTCTTGGAGACATCTTCAAGCGTAATCATTGACAAAGAAAGTTTACCACACGGTTCCTCTTGGGCAATGACTGGCCACAAGCCCGCTTTCACTGCGCCCTCAGACGCCTTTGCATCATTCTCCTACGATAAACGGAATTGCTAGCAATCCCAGTTAACCAATCACCAATTCAACAGTCAACAATTCAGCAATTTCCCCCTCCCCCTTTTTCAAAAAGTGCCGTTCATCTTCTGTACGAACTGGGCTTCTAAGCTCAGGCATTTAAGGTTATAATGTAAATATCTTATTTGGCACGGCAACTTACTAATATAGGCGCCACAAACAGGTAACTCAATGAGCAAGAAGATGCATATCGGATTCTTCACTAACACCTACAGACCCACCATGAGCGGCGTTGTCCGCTCGATAGACACCTTCCGAGAAGCCTTCATCAGCATGGGGCATAGCGTATTCATATTTGCCCAAAAAGCGCATGATTATGAAGATAGCGAACCTTTCATTTTTCGCTATCCAGCTCTAGAAGTACCTTGGGCCAACGATTATGCCTTTCCCGTCCCTTATTCGTCCAGTATCGACAAAATACTGCCTTCCTTAAAACTGGATGTCATTCACAGCCACCATCCATTCCTCCTGGGTGAAACGGCAGCCGCCAAGGCCAAAGCGCTGAAAATCCCCATGGTTTTCACCTTCCATACGCGCTACGATGAATACACGCACTATGTCCCATTCAGCCCGGATTTAACCAAATTTGCCCTTGACCAATGGATGGCGCGCTACCTTGAAAAGTGCCAGCACATCGTAACCCCCAGCGAGAGCATCAAGCAAATTTTGATCGATCAAGGCATCGAGGGCGACATCACCGCTGTGCCTACCGGGATCAATATTGTGCCCTTCCAGGAAGCTGACGGACAACCTGTTCGCGAGAAATTGGGCTGGGGCGATGATATTGTCTTGATATCTGTTGGTCGTCTCGCCAAAGAAAAAAATTTCGAGACGCTGTTGCGGGCTGCCGCGCAGGTTATGCGCGAGCGGCGGCACGTGCGACTGGTCATTGTTGGCGGCGGTTTAGAAGAAAAATCCTTGACTAAGTTGGCCCAAAAATTAGGCGTTGCCGAGCAGGTACAGATTACAGGCACGATTCCTTTTGAAGAAATACCCAGCTATTTGAAAGCGGCCGATATCTTCTGCTTTGCCTCGGTTTCAGAAACTCAGGGGCTGGTCACCATGGAAGCCATGGCCGCCGACCTCCCCATCGTTGCCGTCGATGCCACCGGAACCAGCGATGCAGTCCAAGATGGCAAAGACGGCCTCTTAACCGACAATGATCCGGAGGCACTGGCTGCCGCCTTAGAAAAGGTGATCGACAATGCCGGCCTGCGGCAGCACCTACAAAAAGGGGCCCAGGAAAAAGTACAATATTTCGACAGGAACCGCCAGGCACAGCGCATGCTCGAAGTATATGCGCAGGCCAAAGAAGCAAAGCTGGCCAACCGCTACATCGACACCAATATATTACGAGATATTACTATTGAAGGAAGAAGCATGACCAATATACCCATTCAAGCTCAAGTAGAATGTAGTGACGGCTCCGCTGGTAGATCCACGGCCGTTATTTTCAATCCCGTCACCCGCACAGTAACCCATTTCGCCGTCCAAGAGCATGAATCGCTCAGCCCCACCGCCCGTCTGGTTCCGGTTGATCTGGTCTCAACAACCTCGCCGGACAAGATATTCCTCTCCTGTTCAAAAGCTGAGTTAGCCGAACTGGAACTGTTCAGTGAAACCCATTACATCCAAAACGAAGAGACCAGCGTTGAATACCTAGAGCCATATATGACGTCTTTAGATGCCAACTACTTGACTGTAGAAACGGAAAGCGTCCCACCAGGCGAATTGGCCGTCCGGCGTGGCACAACCGTTGAGGCCGCGGATGGATACATCGGTCAAGTTGGTGAATTTGTTGTCGATCCCATGACCATGAATATCACCCATATGGTCTTAAGCAAAGGACATGCCTGGGATAAGAAAGAAGTGACCGTACCCGTCGGCGCCATCGATACTGTCGATGGCAGCACCGTCTACCTAAGATTAACCAAAGCAGAATTGGCCAGCTTGCCTTCCATTGCCCTGAAGCGAGACCGGCATGACCAACAAGATATCGATCTCATGGTCTGGTCTTTTGCCGGGGCAGGCACGTCCGATCAAGGCCTGCAGGCACTGCGCAAACTGGCCAAAGACAAAGAGATCAAACTTCTAAACACGGCGTTGGTGACCAAAGATCAGGATGGAAAGACCTCACTAAATGAAGCAGAAGATCTGGCCACCGGGCGCGGCGCCCTGTTTGGGGCCATAGCCGGTGGCGTCATTGGCCTGCTGGGAGGACCTGTCGGCGTCGTGATCGGCGCCGCAGCCGGCGCTGCAACCGGTGGCGCCGCAGCCCATTACATTGATATGGGCTTCGCCAACGACGATCTGAAAGCGCTGCAAGAAAGCCTACAACCTGACAGTTCCGCCCTCGTCATCCTGGTCGATAGCAGTGATGCGTCGCAGGTCAGCGCTGCCTTAGATGATCTAGGCGGAGAGCGGGTCCAGCAGACCCTCACCGATGAGATGGTTGAACAAATCCTCAGCCGGCGCGATACAGAGCAAGCTGAAGAAGAAGAGTAAAAGGCATTTGCCGTAGTTACAGAATTGCAGGAAAATGTCAGCAGGTACTGTTACTAATAGTAGGGAGATAATCATGTCAGATATTGTCGTCATAACGTTTGATAGTCCCGATAGAGCGGGAGAGGTACGCGAATCCATTAGAAAAACCGAAAAAAGCGGCTTCGTTAGCCTGGATGATTCGGCCGTAATCTTCAAAGACGCCGAAGGTAAAGTTCATGTGAAGAATGAAGTAGACCGTGGCGTAAAAATCGGAGCTGTTGGCGGCGGATTCATTGGCCTATTGATCGGTTTTCTGCTTCTGGGACCCCTTGGCTCTTTAATCATCGGTGGCCTGATCGGCGGTGGAATCGGTTCATTGGCTCATATGGGCATCTCCAAATCCTTCATCAAGGATGTTTCCAATGAGTTGCAGCCAGGAACCTCAGCGCTGTTTGTTATCGTACGCGATGCCAACCCAGATGTGACCCTCGCCACGCTGCGACAGTATGAAGGCAATATCTACCAGACCTCACTTCCACCCGAGGCTGAAGAGTCTCTTCGCCGCTCCATGCACTCCAAATAAGAACCTGATCAAAAATAAACCTGGCAAATCTCGAGCAGATCTGCCAGGTTTATTATTTTCTATCGCCTACCCCCGAATATCGCCTCTCCGTTCACTCCACAAATAGAGGCACGACGGCGAACTGCGTCACATCCACAATCCCCAAATCAGATATCCGCAGCTCAGGAATGACAACCAGGCCTAACAAGCTTAACTGCATGTAGGCATTGTTGAGCAAGCAGGAGCATTCCCGGAAAGCATTCACCATCCGTTCCGCCTTATCAGCCACCTGCTCCGCCCGTTCATCCGACATCAAACCGGCAATGGGCAGTTCCACCAGGGCAATTTCCTGCCCTTCTTTGAAAACGACGACGCCCCCGCCTACCTCGCCCAATCGATTGGCAGCCAGGGCCATATCATCTTTTCTCGTGCCAACGACGATCATATGATGGCTGTCGTGGGCCACGCTGCTGGCGATAGCGCAGGGCACAGCAAATCCAAATCCTGAGACGAAGCCGTTAACCACACCCCCGGTCGCTCGATGCCGTTCTACCAAAGCGATCTGGCATACATCTTGTGCCAGGTTCATCTGCACCAATCCATCTTGCACCGCCAAATCATGTTCCAAGGCCCGCGTCGGGGCTTGATTCTCGATAACGCCGATGGTTCGCACACGGACCTGGGTCGCGCCATCCGGAGCAGCGATGTCAAAATCAGCCGCCGCCAGGCGTTTGCCCAGTTTGATGGTGCCCTTCACAAAATCAGGATATTCATAACGAGGCAAATCGATGGTCAGGCGTCCATCCTCAGCCACAATTTCGCCGCCGGAGATTACTAGTTCAATCGGCAGTTCAACCAGATCGCTGCTGATGACAATATCGGCATAACGTCCAGGCGTGATACTGCCCAGATCTTTCTCCAGGCCAAAATGTTCGGCCGTATTTAGCGTGGCCATCTGAATAGCTGTCACCGGTGGCAATCCTTGCGCGATAGCATGGCCTACTACGCGGTTCATATGCCCCTCGTGAACCAGGGTGCCGGAGTGGCTGTCGTCAGTACAGAGGATGAAATTGCGGCTGTCCAGACCATCCTCTGTGATCGCCTTAACCTGCGTCGCCACATCATACCAGGCCGACCCCAGACGCAGCATCGCCTTCATACCCTGGCGTACACGAGCGATAGCATCTTCCTTACGCGTTCCCTCATGATCATCTGCCGGTCCTCCAGCCACATAGCCATGGAATGGAGCACCCAAATCGAGCGAAGCATAATGCCCGCCAATCACCTTGCCTGCCTTCATCGTCTCCGCCATCTCGGCATGCATCTTCTCATCGCTCATAAAAACACCGGGGAAGTTCATCATCTCCCCCAGACCGATGATTCCAGGCCAGCTCATAGCCTCCGCGACTTCTTCCGGCCCGATGGCCGCACCTGGTGTCTCCAAACCCGGCGCACTGGGCACGCAGCTGGGCATTTGCACATAGACATTGATCGGCAGGATAGCCGCTTCATCATGCATGAGCCGTACCCCGGGCAGGCCCAAAACATTGGCAATCTCATGAGGGTCAATGAACATGCTCGTTGTGCCGTGCGGGATGACAGCCCGCGCGAACTCGGTCACGGTCACCATGCCGCTTTCTACATGCATATGTGCATCGCAAAGGCCAGGCACCAAATAACGGCCGTGTGCCTCGACTATTTTCGTCCCCGGCCCAATAGTATGGCCGGCATCTCCACCAACATAGGCGATACGGCTGCCAACTATGGCAACGTCGGTGCCCGGCAGAATCTCACCACTGTGCACATTCACCCAACGGCCGTTGCAGATCACCAAATCAGCCGCCTTGCGCCCCATCGCCACATCGACCAGATCCCGCGACACCTCATGCCACGCTTTTCTCTTACTCATGAATCAAACACCTCCGACGGCAAACAGTCCGCTGCTTCACTTTCCACAATTGATTAAATGCTATTGGGATAGGATCGCCACCGCTTCTATTTCCAGGCGCGAACCCAAGGGCAAGGCTGCGGCCTGCACCGCCGATCGTGCCGGTGGATTCTCACTGAAATACCGCGCGTAAACCGCATTCATAGCCGCGAACTCACCCATATCCTGCAAGAATACAGTCGTTTTCACCACATCTAGCAGTCCGGCGCCCGCCGCTTCCAAAACCGCCTGCAAATTTTGCAGAACGCGATCCGCCTGAATCGTAATGTCATCTTCTACCATTTTACCGCTGGCCGGATCCAGCGGAATCTGCCCCGCCGTGTATACGAACTGGCCAACTCGAACCGCCTGAGAATAGGGACCAATCGCCGCCGGGGCATGATCTGTTTGCACAATCGTCTTGCTCATCTTACTTACTCCCTGCTCTAATAACTGGGCAGAGCCTACTCAGCCCTGCCAGCTTTAGAGAATTGTCATGGCTAATCTGTTTATGATACACTTTTGCCAATAGAAGTGCACAATAACAAGTAGAGCAAACAAACCTCCCAACCTTAACTTGGCACAACCGGAACCGGCAAGATGGCACATGGTCTGTCACCAGCATCGATGGCACGCTTGGGAAATCCTGCCCGCTAGAATAGAACGAAATAGAGAGGAGATTATCAAGAAATGATTGATGTTAACCAGTTGCGTCGCGGCGTCACTTTTTTGTATCAAGACAGCTTATACAAAGTGACGGAGTATAGCCATAGCAAACCAGGTCGCGGCAAAGCGACCATTCGTGTCAGCGTCCGTGATCTACGCAAAGGATCAAACCAACAGATGACCTTTACCTCCGGCGATCGTGTTGAAGACGTGCGCTTGGAGAATCACACTTATCAATACTTATATGACGACGGAACCTTTTACGTTTTCATGGACGTCGAATCCTTTGAGCAAAAACAGGTGCCCCACGCCATCTTCGAAGGACAGGTGCAGTACCTGCGCGATAATATGGAGGTTGACCTGCTCGATTACGAAGGTGAAATCATCGACTATGATCTCCCCAAATCGATGGAATTCGAAGTCGTCGAAGCTGAAAATGCCGTTGCCGGTGACACCGCCACCGGTGCCACCAAAGATATCATCACTGACACTGGCCTGAAAGTACGCACCCCCCTATTTATAAAAGTTGGCGACCGCATTAAGGTCAACACTGAAAGCGGTTCCTATATTACACGCCTCTAGCAAGCCACATTGTTGGCCCATTTTATATTTCAGCGCAGTCCAACACAGGGCTGCGCTTTTTCTTTTAATTCACTGATACTTTACGCGTGGTGCTTGAAGTCCACCTCTCCTTTTTGTTATACTGTTGATTAGGTTTACTTTAACGAATGGACTGCTAAAGGTTGCATGGTCCTGCATGCCCCCATATGCCTTTTGCACTGGAAAAGGCTGAACAGTGTCATCATGGAGGGTGTTATGAAGAAGGTTCGCTACTTCCTAGATCGCTATCAGATAGCGTGGGTGGTGCTGCTCTGTGCCCTGGCGCTTTTTATCTTTTCAGCCTCCACAGCTCACGCCGCTCAGCCAACTGCCTGCAATACCTTTCATTTCGTCCAACCCGGCCAGACGCTGTTTTCGATCGGTCTTTCGTATGGTGTTACAGTCGCAGACATGATGACTGCAAACCCTGCAATAATGAATCCCAACATACTTCCTGCTGGTGCTTGGCTCTGTGTTCCCCCTCCTGGCCTAGGAACGGGAGGACCTGAAATAATACCTCCCATCGCCTGTAGAACTTACCATAACATTACCTTTGGTCAGACATTGTACTCAATTGGCCGCTTCTATGGGGTCCACTATCAAATACTCGCCCAGGTTAATGGCATTCCAAATGTAGACATTATTTACGCCGGAGACACTCTGTGCATTCCATAATCTGCAAGACACAGAGGTAACCTTTCTGTATCAAAGTTTCGATCTTTTTCTAGCCGCTGTCCCACCAACCATCCCGCAGGCCGCACATGTACGCGGTTGCAGCTTTGCTGCGTCCGGTTAGCAGCAGGCGAGTCACCATCTTCAAACCGCTCAACATCCGAAAGCCAAAAATCAGCAGCGGGCTGCCTAGATGGGCATGCCTCCTCCAAAAAATAACGCTGCTGTGGGCCAGGTGATAGCGGCGTAAAGGAGAATCCTCTTCGCCACCCGTGCTGGCCGCAACCCGGTGCCACAAATGCGCCCCTGCCACCAGGCGCAGGCGGAACCCCGCTTGACGCAGGCGAAGCGACCAGTCCAAATCCTCAAAATAAAAGAAGAAACGTTCATCCAGCAGTCCTACCTTCTGGACGGCAGCCAAATTTGCCAGAAGACAGGTGCCCAATAGGTAATCAACATCCCGGCTCTCCGCCCACTGCGGACCGTCAAGCTCACCCATGCCCGTCTCGCGTAAATCTAATGTATGCGCCTGCTGCCGACCATTGGCGAACCAGATGCGCTCCGGCTGCGCTTCATAATAGATCTTGGGCGAGAGCAGTGCGATATCAGGTCCTGCTTCCACGAGGAGTTTGGCCAACATATCCGGGGCAGCGAAGGCATCGTTGTTCATCAGAAGAGCAAAGTCATACGCTTCATCCACAGCCACCTGCAGCCCTCGGTTATTTCCCGCCGCAAAGCCTATATTGTCCGGCAGGACCAGCAGACGGAATCCAGGCTGGCTCGCTTCAAGTGCGGCTGCGGAATCATCCCCTGAGCCATTGTCGATCACCAGAATATCCAGCGCTGGTGCGGACATCGCCTGCAAGGCAGCCACACATTCCAGGGTAACGCCGGCCTGTTCCCAATTAAGGACGATAGCCAGAACACGAGGGGCAGCCCGTAAATTCATGGACGACTGGCTCCCCAACACCAGGCGATCTTCGTCATATATATGGCCGGCCATACCGCTGCGTGAGGCACCATCGTATCTGGACGGCGCTGAATGATGCCCATTGTCACCCCCCCGGCGATCAATGGGGCCAGCAAAAGCGTCAAAGCTCTGCTGCGCAGGAAAAATGGTGTCTTCAGAGTGTCCTGGTGTCGCACGCGGACCTGCCGCGCATAACGGCCGTTTATGGCACAATCCTGCCATACCTGAACCATCGTTCGCCGTCCGTGTTCGTGCCGAACTGCTGCCGTTGGCCAGAAATAAGGATAATATCCCGCCTCACGCATGCGCGTGGTCCAATCCACATCATGGCTGTATAGGAGGGACACATCGAGCCCCCCTACCTGCTCAATCACCTGCCGCTCAACCGAAAGATTCAGCGTTGGTAAAAAGGGGCGATACCCAGCAGGAGCGCTGCTGAATATTTCGTGGAACATCGTCAGGTTGTAGGTAAGATGCCAATAATTATCCCCCTCCGGCAGCACGCCTCCACCCACGACATCGTGCCCCGCCTCGTGGGCGGCGCGATGCTCCAGCAGCCAATTCGCCTGTGGCAGACAGTCACTATCAAGAAAGATAAGCAGTTCTCCACGAGCCGCCTCTATTCCCAGGTTGCGCGCGCTGCTGGCATCAACGGGCTGGCCTGTATCGACCAACAGGGCCGATCCCGGCTTTAACAACCCCTGGTCATCCTTGCCCACGACGATAATTTCATCTTGCGGCCCATACCCTTTCTGTGCAGCCACCGCCTCAACCACGCGATCCACAATCGGTGAGTTCAAACTTGGTATGATGATACTGGTTGGCGGGCGCCTACTTGCAGTCAAATTACATCCCTTTCCTTGCAGCTTTTAGCCTTTGCTCGCCAATTATAACCTAGATTGGGTCAACCTTTCCCCTTGATTGGTTCAATCTTCGAGATTGAACCAATCTCATAACTTACCTCAATTCTGCTATAATGAGTGCACCTTTCAAACAGATGATTGCCAAATAAAGGAGAACAGGTTCAATGACAACCATAAATGAAAAACAGGCTGCCCGCCTGAAAGATGGCCCCGTATTATCAGCCCAGTGCAAACGGGAGGTAGCCAACTCCATTCTAAATATTCTGGAAACTGTCGGTGAGAACCCCCAACGAGAGGGACTTCTGGACACACCGGCACGAGTAGCCCGTTCTTACGATGAACTGCTCATCGGTTACAAAATGGACCCGCATGAATTGTTAAACAACGCCCTTTTTGATGTTGAATACAGCGAGATGGTGCTGGTGACCGACATTGATTTCTACAGCATGTGCGAACATCATATGCTGCCCATCATCGGCAAAGCCCATATCGCCTATATTCCTAACAAAAAAGTCGTCGGTCTGTCCAAGATTCCGCGCATCGTCGAAGCCTATGCCCGCCGCCTGCAGGTACAGGAGAGGATGACGCGCCAAATCGCTCAGTTAATCGACGAACTGATCAAGCCCCAAGGCGTTGCCGTCATTGTCGACGCGGTCCATATGTGCGTCGCCATGCGCGGCGCAAAAAAAGCCAATGCTCGCATGCGCACCAGCGCTCTATTGGGTCTCTTCATGCGCAATGAGCTGACTCGCTCGGAATTCATGCAGCATATTGGCCCATTCCACAACTAGTAAAATCACCCGGGCATGCCGGCCGCAATCCTCGCCACGGCTGGTGGATTATAAGGAATATCGAATGCAAGACTCTATCGCCCAAATCGCAACCCTGCTCGAAGAAACAAAGCTTGCCCATCACCAGGCCTTTCTGTCATCCGCTGGCGACGATCCTGATTGGCCGCTCTGGTACGCCGGCTACCTTTTAGACAAGCTGCCTCCACTTCTACAAGCGGAGATGACCCGCAGTGAGTTGACTTATTGGATGGTGCTCTTGAGCAAGGAGCAAGAGCGTGAAGCGCCAGACAGCCGCTGGTCTCACTATTACGCCGCGAGCCTGGTTGGCGAGTTTTTATAAGGCCTTGTCCCTGTGCCCACAAATCTTCCGCCAGAATACTTCAATGCTGAGGAGCTTTACAAAGCCGCCAGTACGCCCCAAGAGAGAATCAGCCGCCTCGAGGATTTGATCAGCACTGTGCCCAAGCACAAGGGCACGGACAAACTGCGTGCCGATTTGCGGAAGCGGCTTTCCAAGCTCAAGGATGCTTCCACAACGAAGAAAGGCGCCGCCCGGCATGTATCCGCTTTTTTTGTCGAAAAGGAAGGGGCGGCGCAGGTGCCCATTATCGGACCGGCCAATGTCGGCAAATCGGCGCTGGTCACGGCCGTAACCAATGCCTCTCCCGAAGTCGCCCCCTTCCCCCACACAACCTGGACCGTGACACCCGGCATGATGTTCATCGACTATGCTCCCATCCAACTGGTCGACACGCCTCCGCTGACCAAGGAGTATATTGAACCCGCCCTCATGGATCTGATCCGCCGCGCCGATCTCCTGCTGCTAATGATCGATCTCCAAACCGACCCCATCGGCCACCTGCAAGAAACCATTGAACTGCTGGCTGAACAGCGCATCCTACCTCTACACCACAAGGACGAGGATGAACCGCTTCAGCGAGCCTTCTATATACCCTTGCTGATCGTTGTCAATAAATATGACGACGACCAATATGCGGAAGATTTCCAGATCCTGTGCGAACTGCTCGGCGGCGATTGGCCGCTCATTCCTATCTCGGCGACCACGGGTTACAACCTCGACCTGTTGGGAAAAACCATCTTTGAACGTCTCAACCTCATGCGCGTCTACTCCCAACCACCAGGCAAAGAAGCTGACCGGACCAAACCTTTCGTCCTTGAAAAAGGGAGCACTGTGGAAGATTTCGCCGCCCAGGTCCACCACGACTTCTACGAACAGCTAAAATCGGCCCGCATTTGGGGCAGCGGCGCATTCCAAGGACAGATGGTCGGCCGCGATCAAATCCTGCGCGAAGGCGACATCGTCGAACTGCGAATCTAGTAGGGGCGACCCTCTGTGGTCGCCCTCTTACGTCGACCCTCTGTGGTCGCCCTCTTACGTCGACCCTCTGTGGTCGCCCTCTTACGTCGACCCTCTGTGGTCGCCCTCTTACGTCGACCCTCTGTGGTCGCCCTCTTACGTCGACCCTCTGTGGTCGCCCTCTTACGTCGACCCTGGGTGGTCGCCCTCTTACGTCGACCCTCGGTGGTCGCCCTCTTACGTCGACCCTCGGTGGTCGCCCTCTTGCGTCGACCCTCTTGCTGCGTCCCTTAGTGGTCGCCCTCTTGCTGCGTCCCCAAAAACCATTACCTTCCCGTAAAAATAGACGTACAATACTGTTCATGAGCCAGCATCCCATTTACACCATTGGCTATGGCGCGCGGGAAATAGACCGTTTTGTGACCGTACTCAAAAGCCACCAGATTGATTTCCTGATCGATATCCGTTCTCGTCCCTATTCGCGCTACAAACCAGACTTCTCCAAACAGGCCCTGACCCATCACCTTCAGCAAAACGGTATTCGTTACGTCTTCATGGGCGACACCCTGGGTGGACAGCCCGAAGATCCCACCTGTTACGACGATGAAGGCAAAGTGGACTACGACAAAATCGGCACAAAAGAATTTTACGCAGAGGGCATCGGCCGTTTACGCCAGGCTTGGCAGAACCAGCTTCATGTCGTCTTGATGTGCAGCGAAGGCAAGCCGGAAATGTGCCACCGCAGCAAACTAATCGGCCAAACCCTGGTCGACGAGCAGATGAACGTGGCCCATATCGACGAGAATGACCAGATCATTGATCAAGACGATGTCCTTCTACGACTGAATAAAGGACAGCTCAGCCTATTCGATGATTTCTACCATTACACCTCACGCAAGAAATATCGTGATGATGACCAATCATAATTCATGAGCATGAAAATAATCACAATAGGAGTCTTTGGTTACTCTGAAGAAGAATTCTTTCAAGCCCTGCAAGATGCAAAGGTCGATACATTTTGCGACATTCGCCAGCGACGAGGCCTTCGCGGCGCCACCTACGCCTTCTGCAACAGCAAAAGGCTGCAGGCACGGCTCGCCGAATTGGGGATTCGCTATCTGCACATCAAAGAACTGGCCCCGACCACGGCCAACCGCCAGATCCAATATGCTTTGGACAAAGAACAAAAAGTAGCCAAGCGCAAGCGCACCATATTAGGGACCCCCTTCATCGACGCCTACCAAACAGAAATCCTGGCCCAGTTCGACCCCCAGTCGCTGCTGGATGAACTAGAAGCAGACGCCCAAAACATCGCCCTTTTTTGCGTCGAAAAAGATCCCGAAGCCTGCCATCGATCGCTGGTCGCCGCCAAACTGCAGCATGAACTTGGCTTTGAGGTCGAACATATCCAGTAGCGTAAGATTCCATCTTGCGCCTCGCAGACCAGTCATGGACTTGTCCCACAGTTCAGAAGAAGGAGTTATGAAAGTAGTCATCATTGCCAAAACCAGGATGGGCAGCGGCTCTTGTGTGGGCGCCTTAACCTTCGACGGCCGTTCCCTGCGCCTCATCCCCCCTGACAAAGACACCAACGACCATTTCAACCAGGAATACAACATTGGTGACGTCTGGGATATCGACTTTACCCCCCAGCGGAATATCACGCCGCCCCATAACGAAAACATCGTCGTTCAGGACAAGATCAAGCTCCCACCGATCAACGATGTGGCCACTTTTATCGCAAAGCAGATGCCCCCCATCGCCGGCGGAGTAGACGTCCTCTTCGAAGGCCTAGCCCAGACCACCAAGGCTGGTGTGCAGTATATTGCTGAGCGCACAGGCGTGCCTCCCTACAGCACCATGATCTGGCAGCCCGACCAGCCGCTCATCCGCGACGATGACGCCAAGCGCATTCGCTATCGCTATCCCGGTCCCGATGGAGGCCGGACCCTGACCTTCGTTGGCTATCAGGAACCTCTGCCCGAGATCCCTGCTGGGACCATACTGCGCGTCTCCCTGGCCCACTGGTGGCGCCCGTCAGAGATGCCCGACGGCGAACTGCGCTGCTACGTCCAGCTCTCTGGCTGGTATCTGGACCAAGAAACAGACACCTGGACATCCGAACCGCAGATGGAGATGCCGCCCCTATTCACTCCATCGGACCCTCCCGCCCCAGTACACCCCGCTCAAGAAGATCTAACGCTGGATATATCTACCGCCTTGGCTACCTTAAAACGTGTTTTTGGCTATGCTGCTTTTCGTCCTTTACAGACCGAAATCATCGACAACATCCTCCACAAACGGGATTCCCTGGCCATCATGCCCACTGGCAGCGGCAAATCACTCTGCTACCAGCTCCCCGCCCTGCTTTTCCCCGGCCTGACCGTCGTCGTTTCTCCGCTTATATCTCTGATGCATGACCAGGTCGACCAACTGCGTGAGCTGGGCATACCCGCCGTCTATCTCAACAGCAGCCTCAGCTACGACGAGTATCTAAGCGCCACCAACCAGATTAGAGCGGGTCGCATTAAATTACTCTATGCCGCGCCGGAAACACTCCTAAAGCCAGAGACCCTCTTGCTGCTGCAGCAGGTGCCGGTAGATTGTCTGACCATCGATGAAGCGCACTGCATCTCCGATTGGGGGCATGATTTCCGCCCCGAATACCGCCAGCTTGTTGACGTGCGCCGCAGGCTGTCCGGCGCCGTCTGCCTGGCCGTGACCGCCACAGCCACGGATCGAGTTCGGTTAGACATCAAGCGCTCATTGGCCATCAATGATGCTGGCGAATTCATCGCCAGCTTCGATCGCCAGAACCTTTTCCTTTCCGTTGAACCAAGAACCAACGGCGCTGCCCAAGCCGTCGCCTTCCTCGAAAGCCACCAAGACCAATCAGGCATCATCTACTGCTCTACACGTAAACAGGTGGATGAATTGACCCGCTACCTCGCCTCCCGCGGCTGGCCCGTCTTACCTTACCATGCCGGGTTGGAAAATGATACGAGGCGCCTTCACCAGCGTCGTTTTACCCACGAAGAAGGCATCATCATCGTCGCCACCATCGCCTTCGGCATGGGCATCGACAAGTCCAATGTACGCTTCATTCTGCACTATAACCTGCCCAAGAACCTGGAGAGCTATTACCAGCAGATCGGCCGTTCCGGACGAGACGGGCTGCAAGCCGACTGCCAGCTCCTGTTCAGCGTTGCCGATGTGCAGACCATTAACTATTTCATCCAGGAAAAAGACCCTTCTCAGCAGCGCGGTTCACAGCTGCGGCTGCGGGCCATGCTCGACTTTTGTGAAACCAACAGCTGCCGCCGCAGACCCCTGCTCTCCTACTTCGGTGAAACCTACAGCGAACCATCCTGTGACATGTGCGACAACTGTCAGACGGCCGTCTCCGCGGTAGTGCCTGAGCAAGATATTGTTGATCTCACTATCCCCGCCCAGAAACTCCTATCCTGTGTGCAGCGAACAGGCCAATACTTTGGCGCCAACCATATCATTGACGTCCTGCGCGGTTCACGTTCCCAGAAAGTACTCTCCCGCAATCATGATCAACTATCCACCTACGATATCGGCCGCGAGTTCTCCAAAAAGGAATGGCAGCTCCTGGCCAACCAGTTCGTCCAACAGGAACTCCTCACGCGCGATATGCAGCATGGCAGCCTTAAGCTGACACCTAAAGCTTATCAAGTTTTCAAAGGAGAAAAGGTCTTCGGGCAGCCGCCGCGGGATCCGGCTGTTTTCTCAGCCAGGGCCACGGCCGATCTCGCCTACGACAAAGAGTTATTCGCTCTGCTGCGCGCCAAGCGGTCGCAATTAGCCGCAGACGCCGGCGTTCCTCCTTATGTCATCTTTAGCGATCGCTCCTTGGTTGACATGGCCATCTACCTTCCGCAGTCACGCAGCTCATTCGCCGCCATATATGGTGTCGGTGAAGCGAAATTAAAGAAGTATGCCGCGCAGTTTCTACCCATCATTGTGCAGTATTGTCAGGAAAACCAGCTTCAGGAAAAGCGCCGTCCCATTTCATGCCAAACTTCCAATACCGACAGTAGAAGGCGCGAGGTAGTTGCGGCATATAATGACGGCCAAACGGTTGCGGAAATCGCCCAGGTATATGGTGTGAAAGAGAAGACCATCATTAACCACCTTTGGAAAAGTATTCTCGATGGACAAGCACTCCGACCCGGTGGTTTTCGCCATCTTTCGCAGCTGCCCTCATCCACGCAAGAACGGATCCTCGGTGCCTTTTCCGAGTTGGGCAGTGACTATCTGCGCCCAATCTTCGATTATATGGAAGGCGCCGTCACCTATGATGAACTGCACCTGCTGCGCCTCCATTTTGTCACTGCGCAAGCTCATGCTCCAATAGATTCAAATCGGTCTCAAGTTCAACATATTGTTCAGCTCGGCAAATCAGGGGATAAAGAAAACGTGCCCGAACTGATCGTTGCTCTCTCGGATACCAATGCCAATATTCGCCGCCTAGCGGCTTCTGCCCTGGGCAAATTAGGTGATGAGAGGGCGGTTGAGCCGCTGCTTAATCTGCTTGAAAATGAGCAGCAGCCACAAGTTCGCCAATATGCGGTGAAAGCATTGGGCAAAATTGGCGTGGAGCAAGCGAATGCCACCCTGCTGGCCATCATGCAGGACGAAAATGAACGGGATTACACGCGGTCTGCGGCTAAAGACGCATTACATCAATGACGCTGGTCTATGGATAAAGATGAAGAACGAAGCGCACCTGGTCGCACTGAAACGCAAATGAGTATTCTTGCCTGCGTGCAATCCCTACCAGGAAAACTACCGCGCAGTGGTATTGCCAAAATACTCGTTGGCTCCTACTCACAGCGAGTCTTGGCGTATCAAAATCATCCTGATTATGGCCGTTTATCTCATCTGCCGCGTAACATCGTCATGCAGGAGATCGACGCCCTACTCAATCGCGGCGATCTCGAACTCGATCATAAATCACGCTTGATCGTCAAGGATGACCAATGAAAGACCTCAAGATAGATGGTTTAGATTGCCAGATGCATTCGAGAATTCCTCAATGGAAGAAATCGAAGCAACCAACGAACCCGCCCCTGTAGAAATCCACAAGGAAGAAACCCATGCGGTTCGGAAGCAAATGTTGCACAAGCTGTTAAAGTTCAAGCTGGCGGCCAGCCAGATTCCCGGTGTTACCAGCATCGCCCTATTCGGTTCCTTGACCACAGACAAGGCAGATCTCAAGGACATCGATATGCTGGTCACGATTACGCAGGAGATTGATCTACCGCATGATCTTGCTGAAATGATTCGTCGCCTGTGAAGCTTGCTTAAAAATTTGATTAGTTGTGGGGACAGCGTGGAACTGTGGTAAAATTCAGTAACAATATGCGTGCAGTATCAGGCACGTGTGGATCCATTTTACATAGTAGAACAGTTCGTTATCCAGGGGGGATAGTTCGAGTTGATAAGTTCGATCAGTGGCAATTTCATCTTATATAAGAGTTTTAGAAGGAGATTCCCATTACATCCCCACTTAATCGAAGGAAAGCATTTCTTGAACCCGTAGCCACCCAACCGACTACGCGCGCGAATAAGGAGAATAGTATAGAAAGAGCAGAAAGAGTATAGATTTCTGGCCTTTAATCCTGCCGAATTTCCTTTACTCGTCAAAAGCGGCTAATGATTGAAGAATTGAAATTTAGTTTTTTGGAAGCATTTAGTGATTGGAGGAACCATGTTACACAAAAGTAAATTGACCTTGGCGCTTATGACCATCGCCATACTCATCCTTGTCGTTGCCACAGGGAATATAGCGGAAGCACAGACGACCGAACTGTTTATTTCCGAGTACATTGAAGGCGGCAGTTTAAACAAAGCGATTGAAATTTATAATGGCACTGGCGGAGCCGTTGACCTTACTGCTGGCCTGTATAGCTTAGAGCTATACAGCAATGGCAGCGCCACTGCCAGTCAAACAGTGGCGCTCACAGGCACCGTTGCTGATGGCGATGTCTATGTGGTAGCACACGCGAGTGCCGCCGCTGCTGTTTTGGATGAGACAGACCTTATCAGCAGCGCAGTTGCTAACTTCAACGGCGATGACGCCGTTGTCTTACGCAAAAATGGGGCGGTTGTTGATGCTTTTGGACAGATAGGAGTTGATCCCGGTTCAGAATGGCCTGGCGGCGGCGCAAATGACACCCTGCGCCGCAACGATGATATTTGCGCCGGTGACACGGATGCCTCTGATGCCTTTGATGCTTCTGCAGAATGGACCACCTTTGCCCAAGACACCTTTGATGGCCTGGGCAGTCACACAGCCATCTGCAGCAGTTCAGGAGCTACTGAGTTATTTATGTCCGAGTACATTGAAGGCGGCAGTTTAAACAAAGCGATTGAAATTTATAATGGCACTGGCGGAGCCGTTGACCTTACTGCTGGCCTGTATAGCTTAGAGCTATACAGCAATGGCAGCGCCACTGCCAGTCAAACAGTGGCGCTCACAGGCACCGTTGCTGATGGCGATGTCTATGTGGTAGCACACGCGAGTGCCGCCACTGCTGTTTTGGATGAGACAGACCTTATCAGCAGCGCAGTTGCTAACTTCAACGGCGATGACGCCGTTGTCTTACGCAAAAACGGGGCGGTTGTTGATGCTTTTGGACAGATAGGAGTTGATCCCGGTTCAGAATGGCCTGGCGGCGGCGCAAATGACACCCTGCGCCGCAACGATGATATTTGCGCCGGTGACACGGATGCCTCTGATGCCTTTGATGCTTCTGCAGAATGGACCACCTTTGCCCAAGACACCTTTGATGGCCTTGGCAGTCACACAGCCGTCTGCGGTGGCGGCGGAGGAGGCCCCTCAGATCCACTCATCAATGAGTTCGTTTTTAACCACACAGGCTCAGATACGGAGGCATTCATCGAGGTGCTTGCCGCCCCTTCTACTGACTTATCCGCCTTCACTATCCTCGAGATCGAGGGTGATGCCAGCAGCTCTGGTGATACAGTTAGCATTGGTGTCATTGATGCCGTTTTGCCGGTTGGCACCACCGATTCTGGTGGTTATTGGACGGATGATGAGGATGTTGAGAACGGGACGGTGACTTTGCTATTGGTTGAGGGTTTTTCGGGCAGCCTTAATGACGACCTCGACATAGATGGTGATGGCGTACTAGAATCAACACCGTGGACGCGAATTGTGGACGATGTTGCCGTAACCGATGGTGGATCTCTGGACCAGACTTACGCCGGCACGGTGCTTGATGCTGCATTCGACGGAGGAGTTTTCACTGTTGGCGGCGCATCACGTATCCCTAATGGTACCGACACCGATGCGCTTGTTGATTGGGTGCGCAACGACTTCGATGGATATGGATTCCCCGGATTCGTCGGCACTCAGCAAATTGGCGAAGCTGTCAATACGCCCGGTACCGTAAACGAAGTAATAACAGTCATAGTCGATCCCTTCGGTGCCTGTGATGAGCCCGCTACGTTGATTCATAATATTCAAGGTTCTGGTCTGGTGAGTCCCGAGGACGGCAACATTCGTGCAGTAGAAGCCGTAGTCGTGGCGGTCTTCCAAGACCCCGACCAGATCGGTGGCTACTTTATTCAAGAAGAAGACACCGATGCCGACGCGGATCCCCTGACATCTGAAGGGCTTCGTATCTTTGACCCAGTCAATACACCCAACGTGGGCGATGTAATCCGCATTCGCGGCTCAGTAACTGAATACTTCAGTTTGACAGAGATAAACAATGTCACCGACTTCACGGTCTGCGGCACGGGTGTAGCCACAGCAGCTCCAGTTAGCTTGCCAGTGAACGCCACGGATGACCTCGAAGCCTATGAAGGCATGCTGGTCACCTTCCCGCAAGAGTTAGTCATCGCTGAATACTTCAACTTTGACCGCTTCGGCGAGATCGTTTTGACCTCCGACCGGCGCCTGACCCCGACTGCTCAATTCGAGCCTGGCCCAGATGCCATCCAGGCCGCGCAGGACTACCTGCTCTCCAAGATCACCATCGACGATGCGCGCGGCGGTCAAAACCCGGACCCAGCCTATCATCCGAACGGCGGCATATTCGATCTGACAAACCTCTTCCGCGGCGGTGATACGGTTGCCAATGTAACTGGTGTACTGGATTACAACTTTGGCGCCTACAAGGTCCAACCCACCCAGGGAGCGGATTACACAAGCACCAATCCACGCACGGCAGCACCAGACGACGTCGGTGGCGACTTAAAGGTTGCGGCCTTCAATGTATTGAATTATTTTACCACCTTGGATTATCCCAGCGGCAATCCGCTAGATAATATGTGTGGCCCGTTGGCAAATCAGGAATGCCGCGGTGCCGATGCCGATCAGCCAAATGAGTTTACGCGACAGCGCGACAAGATCATCTCCGCGCTGACTGTCATTGATGCCGACGTAGTTGGTTTGATCGAGATTGAAAACCATCCGGCGGATATTCCCACAGCAGACCTCGTAAACGGCCTCAACCTTGCACTGGGTGCCGGAACATATGATTATGTCACCACCGGCGCCATCGGCACCGATGCCATCCGCGTGGCCTTGATCTACAAGCCAGCCTCTGTTTCGACAGTTGGTGGCTTTGAAGTTCTCGATTCTACGGAAGATCCTAGTTTCAATGATCAGAAAAACCGCCCGGTACTGGCCCAAACTTTCATGGATAGCTCCACCGGCGGCGTATTCACCGTGGCTGTCAACCACCTCAAGTCCAAGGGCTCATCCTGTGATGATGTGGGCGATCCTGATACGGGGGATGGTTCGGGCAACTGTAACTTGACTCGTCTCGCCGCCGCCCAAGCATTGGTCGACTGGTTGGCTGCTGATCCGACTGGCAGCGGGGATGAAGACTTCCTCATCATTGGTGATCTAAATTCTTACGACAAAGAAGAACCAATCGATGCCATTGTCGCTTCTGGCTACACAGATCTGATCCACAGCTACCTCGGCGAAGATGCCTATTCCTACGTCTTTGATGGGCAGGTCGGCTATCTCGACTATGCCCTGGCAAATGCAGGGCTGGTAGACCAGGTGACGGGGACAACTGTCTGGCATATCAATGCCGATGAAGCCGATCTAATTGACTACGATACTTCATTCAAGCAAGACGCGCAGGACGCTATCTATGCGCCTGACGCCTATCGGGCATCGGATCATGATCCAGTCATTGTTGGCCTAGCGCTCGACTCCCCCGAGAAGCTTAAAACTGACGCCATAGGTTTACTTGCGTCGTTGCTGCCAACAGGAGACCGTAGTCAGGACCATCGGATCAACAAGGCCATCGTTCGCATTGATTACAGCCTCAATCCGCTCTGGTGGGAGTCGAAAACGACGCTCGACGACAAGAAGGGCAAGCACGTTTTTACCCACGAAAGAATAGCTGTTGTAGAGCTAATGAAGGTCGTAAAGAAAGGTGGAACCTACATATCCGATGTTCAAAACGCCATTGATCTATTGGTCGAGGCCGATCGCAAACTCGCGCAGAAAGAGCTTGACGCTGCGATCGCAGATGGAGGTAATGCCAGGCAGATCGCGCGCGCACAGCGCTACATGGACAAGGCTGCAAAATACGTCGCAAGAGGCAATTTTGATAAAGCCATTGGCGAATACAAGAAGGCCTGGCAGACTGCCGTTAGGGCACACTGACCAAAGGGTTGGAGCACAGAGCTGTTTTGGTGACGAGTGCAATAACGCGGCGATCACCAATTCAGCCAAATACCCCTACGCAGTCCACTTGATGCTGTAGCCTGCAGTAAGCGGACCAACAAGGCGCATAAAAAACCCGGCTTCATTTCTGAAGCCGGGTTTTTCTATTCTTCATCCTGCACCCCCATCCCCTCCTCAACCTTCCACGAAACCGGCACTCCCAACCACCCAACTACTTAACTGCCCAACGACACAACTAAATATCCCAATCCAACTGCTCCCCAACACTGTCCAGTACAGCATCCCAATCTATACCCTCTTCCATCTCCGCTGTTTGGCGCGCCAGGTAAGCGATCGCTCGTAGACCACTGATGATCATCGGTGCCATCTTCGCCTTCTGCTCAATGGGCACATCCTCCCGCGATTGGTATCCCACCAAACGGCTCACCTGCAGCCGAGCCATTGCCAGTTCATTTTGCAGCGATTTCTCGCCGCCATACGAGTCTAGCAAATCCTCTTCCTCCACCGTCAACTGCGACCGGTACAGGCCATGCTTCAACGCATTCGTATTACCTTTCGGTGCACCCGCCCCCACATTTCGTCCCGCGTGTGCTGAACAGCGTGGCGGATCTGAACCAAACACAGTCCATGCCTTGCACGCTTTTCCATTTTTATTGACGGCCGTACACCGCCTGTTATGTTTTTCCATTTCACAATAATAGAACATGTGTGCTACATTCGTCAAGACCCAAAAATGACCAGTTATACATACTTCTGCCACATCAAGGATTGATCGCGAAATTCAAACTTTATGTCAAGTTAGCAGTTGCCACTTGATCGATAATTAAATTGGGCAAAAAAATTCAATTATCACCCCCTGCCACCGGTGCCCTTGCTGTAGGCGATTAGAAAAAATCTATAGGAGCTGAACAGATATTCTTCAATGACGGCCAGGACCAACCGTTGCCTTTGAAGATCATCGCCTATCTCCATAGCTTGCTAAGAATGTGTCAACACTGTTCGGCTGGTAGAATACAAACGACCAGAGAAATGTACTTATGCCTGAGCTGCAAATCATCGATAACTTCCCCGCTTTCCTGGATTTCTGGCCGGCAGCGCGCCACAAATCACTGCCCGTCCAGCTAGATGATTGGGCAGCGATCTACATGGCCCCCTGGCCCGAACTGCTAAACAAGCAGCTAAACGATTACGCCTCACAAGGAGAAGAGTGGCGCATTTACGCCACCGAGCATGTCTTTCCCTATTTAGACCAGCGCCTGCCGGATATGATTGAAATCCACCGTCAATTACCGGCGATTTGTGGGGCTGCTTATACACAGGCGCAGGAACTGCTTGGTCTGGACACCAGCATAATGATTGTATTCCATGTGGGTATCGGCTGCGGAGCCGGTTGGGTGACAACCTATCAAAACAAGCACGCCATTCTCTTTGGTCTGGAAAATATCGCCCAGGAAGGCTGGACAAAACAATCTACATTGCAGGGTTTTGTCGCCCACGAAATTGGGCATGTGGCTCACTTCCATTGGCGCGACCAGGCCGGCCTAGCCGAAGGGGATGGCCCGATTTGGCAGCTCTATATCGAAGGCTTTGCTCAATGGGTTGAGCATCTGCTTATGGGCCGGCCCTCGTGGCATATGCAGGACGAGCAGAATAAGGATTGGCTGGCCTGGTGTCAGGAGAATCGCGGTTGGCTGGCTGCCCAGTTCTTGCATCGCGCAAACGGACCGCAAGCGGTACGCCCGTTCTTCGGCTCCTGGTTTAATCTTCAAGGCCATAAGCAAACCGGCTACTTCTTGGGCCACGAAGTCATCAAAACCCTGGCCTCAGATATGACCCTGCGCGAAATCGCCAATCTGCACGATTTAACCCCTGTAGTCAACGCGCTGGAATCGCTGAGCGAGTAATAGCTCTTGTCCTGTTTTGCGCTGTAATTCCTAACTAATGAGTAAAACGACAACTGCGCTGCTGCAAACCGGCCACGAAGTAATCAACCACAATGCGCCACCGCGGGATCAGCTCACATCAGACCTGTTGGCCGGCCTGACCTGGGCCTTGGTCAACATTCCACAAGGTATGGCCTACGCCCTCTTGGCTTTGGCCAATCCTGCTGCGGGGTTTTACACCTTGATGATCGCCACGCCGGTGGCTGCCATTTTCACCAGTTCCGTCTTCATGAACGTATCCTCGGCTAATTTGGCGATCCTACCGGCTACGAAAGCATGTTCAACAACAAAATATCGGCCACGGCCGATCTCATCCTCAATCTCAGCCGCGTTGACTATGCCACGACTACCACAGGCATCGTCACCATCTTGCTCATCTTTGCCTTTGAAAGAACACCCGCGAAGAAATTCGCTTACTTGATCGCCCTCGTGTTAGTCTCCATCGCCGTGGTCATTCTGCCTGATTATGTTGTAGGATCCGTTCAGCTTGTGCGCGATATCGGCAGCATACCCAACAACCTGCCCATGCCCACCTTACCAGAACTGCAGCTGATCCCCTCTCTCATCGCCCCTGCTGTGGCCATCGGCATTATCGCCCTGCTACAGGGCGTCGGTGTGAGCCAGAGTTTTCCCAATCCTGACGGCAAGTTCCCTAATCCTTAGCGCGATTTTACAGGCCAGGGAATAGCCAACATAGCCACCTCCTTCTTTCAGGGCATTCCTGCTGGGGTTTCGCTCTCAGGCACGGCCGTTCTGGTCGATGCTGGGGTTTCGCTCTCAGGCACGGCCGTTCTGGTCGATGCTGGGGTTTCGCTCTCAGGCACATCCGTTCTGGTCGATGCCGGCGCCTCGACCTTAGAGGACAACTTACCTGATGCCACACAGGCAGAAGGTGCTATTGCGATCTTGAATATCCGTGGCCGGGAAGATATCGGCAGCACCTTTAATGGTGTCTTACAGCGTTATGCCGATATATTGTCCAGTAATGACAGCATTCTGATCCTCTCTGGGGTAAGTGAAAGAGTGTATGACCAATTGGCGCGCACCAGAGCCCTTCGCGCCATTGACAAGGAGCACGTATTCTTGGCCACACCTCAGCTTGGCCAATCGCTCAACCTGGC
Source organism: uncultured Chloroflexia bacterium (assembly GCA_963807975.1). GTDB lineage: Bacteria > Chloroflexota > Anaerolineae > Promineifilales > Promineifilaceae > JAACFF01. Next base: position 2,455,429 of record CAWEDV010000001.1, read on the forward strand.
TCTGCGCGCCGCCAGAACCTGGGTGGCGGAACACGATGAAGAGGAATAACTACCTCTGAATCTTTCCTCGCTGCTCGCCACAATGTCATTCGAGCGCAGCTAGGTATAACCACTTCCTATTCCGCGTTTATCCGCTCTCGTCCGTATCCCATGTGACATGCCCTCTCGACATGAGGACTCAATAAAAACACTCCATATTCAACCACCGCTCGTTGTGTCTTCTCATAAAATTAGATATGCTTCGATCTGCAAGATGATTCGTTATTCATCTGCCGCATCTCCGGACGACGGCAAACTGCCACCATTATAAGGATGAAAAGGTATGACTTTTAACCTGACGGCCGTCCAACAAGCTTATCTGGCCGACCAAATGAATAAGGTTTCCCGCTCATTCGCCCTCGTTGCACCCGCCGTCGAAGAGCCTCTGAAGGATTACCTAGCTGTCGCATATCTCATCTGCCGTGTGGTAGACAATATCGAGGACTGCACGCAGCCCTTTCCCTGGCAGCAACAGCGCTTTGTTGAATTCGCCGGCCTGCTGGACCATCCCCTGCAGGCAGAACAGATCCTTGTTCAATGGCAGGACGAGGCATGGCCCGGTTTAAGCCAGGATGAATCGCGCATGATGAGTGTTGCCGGTGGCTTGATGCTCTGGCAGATATTCGCTCAAATTCCTGATCAACCCCGCTCATCGATCGCCCGCTGGGCCCTAGTCATGGCCCAAGGTATGGAGCAGGTCATCGATCCCCAACAGACCGATTTTTTCTTTTCCTTGGACGGGATCCGCTTGCCCTGCAGTGAGGCCGACTACGATCGCTACTGTTATTATGTCGCCGGAACCGTGGGACATATGATCACCGAATTGGCCATCACACATTATGGCCTGCAGGGCGCCCTGGCTGAACGCCTGCTCATCAACAGCGAAGCCAGCGGGCGCGCCCTGCAAAAAACAAATATCATCAAGGATTTTGCCAAAGATTTGCAGCGCCGTGCCTGTTTTCTGCCCGATGAATGGCTGCAAGAAGTGAACCGCACCCCCCTCTCTTTGGGCGGAGCGCCCGCGGCCTGGAAAGAGAAGGTCTTGGTCAATGTCTTGATCGAGTACGAAAACTCCGTCAACTACGTCCTCGACCTGCCCCAATCCGCTCTTGGTTTTCGTAAGGCCAGCCTGCTCATGATGCTCCCGGGCTACCAAACCTTGCTCCAAGCAGCCCGCAATCACGAACGTCTCTTCACCCCCGCCCATAATACTAAGATCTCCCGCCGAACCATGGCCAAATGCCTTTTCGACGCGCGCATGATCGTTAACAATGACGAGGCCATTCTCTCCTACAGCCGCAAAGCAGGTGCAGAATTGAGCAAAGCCCTTGATTCCGCTAAAATAGCGGCAACCAATTAATTCACCCCAGCTGGCCCATATGCCACAACAAGAAGATCACAACGTATCACCTGACCGCCCGGAAACGGCCGTCTCTCATCCCGCCAACGGTGGCTATGAGGTGCTGCTTGAACGCCGCTCTGAAGGATTGATTCCGCGCTTCTTCGTCGCTTTCCGCCATGTGATGGGCCTTATTTTCGGCTACGCCTACTCCTTTATCCAGGAGCAAAAAGCGAAAGGTAAAGGATGGAGCTTCGGCGTTCTGCTGCTGCGCATTCCCCTCATCGTCTCCTGGCCGTTTCTCAATCGCAGCTTGATCAAACAACCTTTTCCAGTTCAGTTCCGGCGTCGCCTGGAGATGCTAGGCCCGACCTATATCAAGCTGGGCCAAATTCTTAGTTTGCGCGAAGATCTGCTGCCCAAATCAATCACCGATGAATTAAAAAACCTGCTTGATCGTCTACCGGCTGTCCCCTTCCCGCGCTATATCGAACTCCTGGAAGAGAGCTTGCAGCGCCCTGTAGGCAGCATGTTCCCGCTCATCGACCCCGTCCCTCTGGGATCCGCCTCGCTGGCCCAGACCCATCGCGCGCGGCTCATAACCGGCGAAGATGTGGTGCTCAAGCTCCTTAAACCCAACGTGCGGCAGATGGTCATCAACGATACGCGCTGGATGCGGCTCTTCGGCCGTTTCGCACAGATCTTCATCGCTCGCTACCAACCGCGCCGTTTAATCACCGAGTTTTGCCGCTACACTGTCTTGGAAGTCGACTTGCGTAACGAAGCGGACAATGCCGAGATCTTCACTGCCAATTTCATTGATGAGCCTGAAATCAACTTCCCCCAAATCTATCGCGAGTTCAGCAGCCGGGATGTTCTCTGCATGGAGTACTTCCGCGGCCATAAGCCGGATGCGGAATTAGTCTCCTGGATGCCGCAAGAACAGTTGGCCAAGGTCGTCGCCCTGGGCATAAAAGCAACGATCCAGATGATTTTCCGTGATGGCTTTTTCCATGCCGATTTACACCCAGGAAACCTTGTCGTCTTTGACGATGCCAGCGTCGGCTTCATCGATCTGGGTATGGTCGGCCGTTTTGACAGCGACATGCAAAAACGAATGCTCTCCTATCTCTACTCCCTGGTCATGGGCGAGCCGGCGAGCGCCGCCCGCTACCTCGTCGCTTTACTGATCGCCGATCGTAAAAGCGACCCTGAAAGCTTTCGCCGTGCCGTTGAAGATTTAAACCGCCGCTGGCTGCGCAACCCCAATTTCGATGAATTTTCCCTGGCACAGCTCATATTACAATCAGTAGCGCTGGCGGGCCACTACCATATCCAATATCCCGGGGAAATCATTCTCATGGTCAAAGCCCTGATCACCTTGGAAGGGGTCGGTAATGTCCTCGCCCCAGGTATCAATGTCGCCGAGGCCGCGCGCAAAGATGTGCAAGGGATATTGATCAGCCAGCTAAACCTGGTTAAATTCCTCAAGGACAGTCTCCTGGTGCTGCCCGATGTACTGGACATCCTCAATCGCAGCCCTCTGGTCATCAGTGAAGGATTACAGTTCCTTGAAACCCAGTTGAAAAGCCCCCAAGAGAGCGCGCTGCGCGGACTGCGGGGCACGGTCTTTGCCAGTTTCTGCCTGATCGCCGGATCCGTTGTCGTCGCTACCGATGGCCCATTCTGGTTGTGGGCCTTCCTCTTCTTCAGCGCATTCTCCATCGCCGGCTTTGGCATCATTTCTCGTCGTAATTAATTCCAGCACTTTGGTTAACTAGCTGCAATACTAATCCTTTGGGCTTAGGCAGATCACAAGTCTGCCCGTGTTGGCGTGCATATGCTGGATGGTTTGCTGTTCTGATTAGCAAACTGATCGAGAACCTGCTATATGCACGGTAAAACATTGATTTGTCTTAGGAGGACAATAGTAAATGAGTGAAGCTAATATTCCTGTTGAAGTAATAGTTGCCGCATTTCAAAACGAAGACGGGGCGAAAGCAGCCTTGAAAGAGCTAAAGCAGGCCAAACGTCAAGGTCTGATCAAGATTGATGATGCGGCCGTCATCCGCAAGGACGAAAAAGGCAAATTGCACATCAAAGAAACCGCAGACATGAGCACCGGCAAAGGCGCCGGCATTGGCGCCGTCATTGGTGGTGTCGTTGGTTTGCTGGGTGGACCGGTGGGCGTCGGCCCTCGGTGCAGGCGCCGGCGCAGCCCTGGGTGGCATCGCCGCCCATGGCGACGCCGGTATCAAAGATGAACGGCTGGAAACCATTGGCGCTGGGCTTGAGCCAGGCACCTCAGCCATCGTGGCCATCGTCGAACACAAGTGGGTTGCCGCTGTTCAGGCCCAATTGGAAGAAGATGCCTCCGACGTTATAGCCCAACAGTTGAGCGCCGACATCCACGCCCAGCTTGCCGCCGGCCGGGAGGTCGCCTATTCCGCCGTTGCCGCCGAAGGAGTTGAATCTATCACCCGTACAGCGGGCAGCGAAGGCGAGATCAGAACAAGAGTCCATCGTCATGACTGACGAAGGCGTATGCCGTCGAGAAAATTGTCGCCAATGAAGAAGGCGTTGCCGCTGCCCGTTACGTGGCCACCGATGAAGGCGAATTCGCCCAGGTTGCCGTAGCCACCGAAGAAGGCATTGCCACTGAGGCCATCATGGTCACTGACGAGACGGTGGAAGTCATCGACGCTGTGGTCACCGAAGAAGGTGCGGTAATCGTCGACACCATCACCGATGGAGAAGATGCTGATTGTCTCTGCTGCAGTCATTGACCCCGGAAGAAGATGACGAAGCGGGAGGGCGAAGAAGCTCCGCGGAACGAAGAAGTTGCGAAGCGACGGATAAGCCGAGGAAGCTGCACAATTGAACGATAAAACGGTTTTTGGAAAAATTGGGTTTATTATTTTAAATCTCGACTTCAAATTAGTAGATTGTTCTATAAGGAGGACAAAATGAGTACAGATGAAGCATTATCATTGGAAACAAAGGCACGCCATGGTGGCTTCTCTTAGTAGAGGGTATTGCCGCCATGATCATCGGTATTATGCTGTTGACGAAGTACCGGCAGACGACGGCGATTGTCTTGGTCCAAATCCTAGGTCTTTACTGGCTGATGAGAGGGATCTTCGACATCGTCAGCATTTTTGTTGACCATACGGCATGGGGCTGGAAACTATTTATGGGCATAATCGGCATCATTGCCGGTATAGTGATCTTACGATAGTGCCTTAAGCGCTGCCGTTGCCGTACCGACGATCATGGTTTGGATACTTGGCTTTTACGGCATCATTGCCGGTATTATCATGATAATCCAGGCCTTCAAAGGTGGCGGATGGGGCGTCGGTATCATGGGAGTGGTCTTGATTCTCCTCGGTATCTTTATTCTGGCCAACGCGATAAGCACTGCCATAATGTGGGTCTGGTTATCAGGCTTTATCTGGTAATCGGTGGTATTGCCGCCATCATCCAGGCCTTCCGCCAGCGCAGTTAGCCAGGTCACACCCATATGCGGCAGTACAGCGTGCCCATGGGCGCTGATTTTTCGTTAATAATTGAATGGGCCATTCTCGTAGAATGGTCCATTTCATTATGATCTTTGTCATGTTAGAGATGTAAAGGGACGTGTGCCTTGTGCCTTGCCCTTTCACGGATTATTGCATTGTTAGTCCGCAACAGTAAAAGCATCCACCAAAATATGGGAGAATTGAAATGACCGAAAAAGATCTTGAACAGGCAGCAGAAGATATGGAAATCATGGCTGAAGTCGCCGAAGTTTCTGGTGAAATCGATGTCGTCGAGGGCTTAGAAACAATTTCCGATGCCGGCACCTTGGAAGATATGAGCCGCGCCGAATTGGCCGCCGCTTCCAGTGATATCACCCACGGCGTAGACGAATTGGCCGCTGCGGGAACGATGGCGGAGCTGAGCGATGTCGTTGGCGAAGCTGGCGTTGCTGACGTCCTGGAGGGTGCCATGATGTTGGAAGCCTCTGAAGAAATCGAATCCTTGGCCACGCTGCTCTCTCTGATGGGCGAAGATGACCTCAACTGGAGCATGGACCTGGCCGGCATCGCCGGGCAGATCATGGTTGCCGGTGATGTTGTAGCCGATCTGGACATGCCTGTCCTCGCCGACTTCCTCCGCGATCGTGGCGATGTTCTGCGCATGATGGCCACTGACAGCGTTTTCCAAAGCGCCGCTACCACGGCCATCGCCGCCGATTTGGCCGATGCCGGTGAAGATGTTGGCGACCTGGGTGCTAACGAAGTTGCCGAAGGCTTGACCCGCCTGGCCGTAGCCGATGAATTGGCCGTTGAAAGTGATCTCATGGCCGTCGCTGGTGTGATGGATATCGCCGAGGGACTGGAAGAAAAGGATGCGTCCGCTACTATGGACGAGGTTGCCCGCGAAATCGCCGCTGAAGGCGTGGCCCAAGTCGCTATAGGATCGGCCGAAATGGGCGCAGCTGATGTGCTGCATACCATCGCTGAAGTTCCCGAAGAAGCTGCCGAAGAATCAGAATAGGTAGATCAAACCTTTTACCAAAAAACAGGCTGCCCGATATGGGCAGCCTGTTTTGTTATCTCCCAGGCGGTCCAACACCACGGGCCTACAATAGGAGAGCATTAATTTGTAGGGGCCGCAGTTGCTCACCACCTTTGGGCCGTTATAATGTGAACCGTTACGAAAATCGATACGAAATCAGGAAATTTGATGAAACGATTGTTAATTACATGGGTGGCCTTACTCATTTTACTCTTGAGCTTGGCCGCTTGCTCACAAGAAGATGGAACCGCCGAGACAGAAAATGAAGCGGCGCAGCCGGCAGCTACCGTTGCCGAGGTTTTTGAGGATCCCGCTGTCGATGAGAGTGCTGAGGAACCGGTCGAACTGTACCAACCGCTTGTCATGGTGATGACCAACACTCCGCCCCCCGCCTCCCCCACGCCAGAACCAACGGCCATCCCCCCAACCAGCTCCCCGGTTCCCATCCCCCCAACCAGTACCCCGGTTCCCGTGCAACCAACCAGCCCGCCGCCACCCCCACCGCCGCCAACGGCCGTTCCCCCAACCGCGGAGCCACCCCCACCGCCACCACCGGCGATTGGCGCCAATGGTCTTATCGCCTCCCATTTCGCCGTGCAAGATCGCTCTGAACTAAAGGTCAATGGTAAAGTGTGGTTCGAATTCGAAATCGCCAACCAGACCGGTAGTGATGTAGGCTATTATTCCTTAGGAGTGATGCCCAGGAAGGATGGCAATGATCGGGTGGAATGGTACCAGCAAAGCTACAAAGGTCAGAATTCCAAAATCAATGCCGGTGGCTTTGCCTGGGAAGACAATATCAAGCTGCCCGAAGCGGGTGATTATACCTTGCGCGTGGTCATGTGCTTTGATTCCTACGACTCTTGCTCCACCGGCGGTGGAACCTACCAATCACTTTCCGGCGAAATCCCAGTCACAATTAGCAATTAAAAAACTGCGCTGACAGCAACTTCGTTCGAAGACGAAAGCGAAAGATCGCTTTCGTCTTCGCTTTCGGATCCTTTTTCAGACACCTCCCCACTCAGATAAGCCCCAACACTCCACAAACGTGAATAAAAATCGGACTTATGTGACATTTGTCATGTCAAAATAGTCTGATCATCACTTGCCGCGGAAACCCTATATGCTGAATAATCCTTACATGCATAATGCACTCTCTTAAAAACTTAGCCAACATCACTGCCGCAGCATGGTGTTGCGGCAAAGTTGGAAAGGAGTACCCCTGTGCCATCAGTAACTTTTGAACTTCCTAGTATGTATGGAGATCATCACGTAACGGCCGTGAGAGCTCTCCTCTTGGCTCTGCCCGGTGTAAAAATTGTTTATGCCAGCAGCAGCTTCCGCTTGGTCGAAGTGCAGTATGACGAAGAACTGGTATCCCCCACTGAGATTGAAACAACACTCCAAGATGCAGGTTATATAGGCGCAATACCTATGCCTGCTGAAACAGGCGTTGCAGTCACTCAAAACGGAGGCCAAACCTACTTCCGCCATACCGCAGCATTTGAACAGACCGGCAAGAGTGTCGGTTTTGGCCAATCAGTTTCTTATGAAGGCCGTCCCTTATGGCCCTGTCCCGGGATGGGCGTGATAGAAAGCATGGAAGAGGAGGAAACCCATGGCTAGAAAGAACCGAACACCAGAAGAGTCCAGCATCGATCCCGCTGCCCAACAGATGCTGATTCGCGCCGACGAGTTGGGCATTGGAACCGCATTTTCGCGAGCCGACCAGATGGCTCCTTGCAATGTCGGCTCGGCGGGTATGTGCTGCAAAATATGCGGCATGGGGCCCTGTCGTCTGACCAAAGATGGCCAGACAGGCGTCTGCGGGGCAACCATCGACACGATCCAGGCCCGCAACTTTATCCGCGCCATTTCCGCCGGTGCAGCCGCCCATTCCGATCACGGACGTGATATGGCCTTTACCCTCAAAGCTGTTGCCAACGATGAGGCCGAAGGCTATGTCATCCGCGACGTCGCTAAGCTGCGTACCATCGCCAAAATATATGACATCCCCGTCGAAGGGCGGTCGCCGAAAGAGATCGCCAACGATCTGGCTGACCTCTACATCGCCCAGTTTGGTCAACAGAGAGGCGAAGTGGTCTTGATCAAACGCGCGCCGGAAAAACGGCAAAAATTGTGGCGCGACACTAAGGTGGTCCCGCGAGGTATTGATCGCGAGGTCGTTGAGGCACTGCACCGCACACATATTGGTGACGATCAGGATCCGGAGCATATCTTGCAGCACGCTGTGAGGACCGCTCTTGGCGATGGTTGGGGCGGCAGCCTGTTGGCCACCGATGTATCCGACATCCTCTTTGGCACGCCAGCACCTGTTTTGGGGCAGGCCAACCTGGGCGTCCTCAAAGATAATATGGTCAACGTGGTTGTACACGGGCACGAACCAACGCTGAGCGAGATGATCGTGGCTGCTTCACAGACCCCGGAAATTATTGAATATGCCAAAGCAGCGGGAGCGGATGGTGTGAACCTTTCCGGTATTTGCTGCACGGCCAATGAGATCTTGATGCGCCAGGGCATCCCGGCAGCGGGCAACTTCCTGCAGCAAGAATTATCCATCCTCACCGGCGCCGTGGAAGCAATGGTCGTCGATGTGCAGTGCATCATGCAAGCCCTCGTCGGCCTGGCTGAGAATTTCCATACCAAGATCATCACCACCTCCCCCAAAGTGAAGATCAAGGGCGCAACCCACATTGAGTTTGACGAGCATCATGCACTGACTATTGCCAAAGACATCTTGCGTACCGCCATTGATAATTATGCCAATCGCGGCGAAACCAAGATTCCCGATATACGCGAAGACTTGATCCCCGGCTTTTCACACGAATACATCAACTATATGTTGGGCGGCCTCTATCGTTCTTCATTCCGGCCTCTAAACGATGCGGTCATGTCCGGCCGCATCCGTGGTGTGGCCGCGATCGTCGGCTGCAACAACCCGCGCAGCAAACATGATTACCTGCATACCTATGTCACGAAGGAGCTGCTCAAACAAGATGTGTTGGTTGTGGAGACGGGCTGCGGCGCTATCGCCAGCGCCAAGCTGGGCTTGCTTCTTGGTGAGGCTGGTCTCGATCAAGTCGGTCCTGGTTTACGCGAGATTTGCGAAACAATAGGCATTCCACCTGTACTGCACATGGGCTCCTGCGTCGACAATACACGCATCCTGACCGTGCTGACCCAGATCGTCGAGGAAGGCGGCCTGGGTGATGACATTGACCAGGTCCCGGCTGTCGGCCTGGCGCCGGAGTGGATGAGTGAGAAAGCGTTATCCATCGGCACTTACTGCGTCGCTTCTGGCGCTTACGTCATCTTCGGTGGCACATCGCCCATCAGCGGTATGCCTGACCGTATGGAAGACAGCACCCTCGTCTCAGAACTGATCAGCAGCGGTTGGGAGGAGTTATACGGCGGCAAGATGGAATTTATCCCCGACCCGGATGTCATGATTGAGAAGACGCTGGAACATATCGACAAGAAACGCGCAACGCTGGGCCTGCCAGAATATGATCCAGAAAAATTTGGGCGCAGCGGTGATGCGCGAATGATGGAGATGGATGAATTACCCTGGCAAGAACAGCGTGAAGCGCTGTATGGTGTAGCAGCGGATTAATCGTAGGGGCGTTTCGCGAAACGTCCTTACATTTCGGAGGAAACTATGTCTCGCTATATTGCAACCCGCGCTATCCGCGGCGCAAACGCGCTGGTGATCGAAGCGGAGTTGATGCTAAATAAAGCTATTCAAGAAAAGGGGCCGGATACGCCCGTTGTCTTCCCCAACACGGCCTATTATCTACCCTTGATTTACGGTATGACCGGCCAGGAAGTAGAAACATTGGCTCAATTGCGGCCAATCCTCGAACACGCGCGTACGCTGCTGCATCCAGTTCCTTCCCCAAATAAGTGGACACCCTACCTGGGTGAAACCCTGGACAGCGGCATGGCTACGCTGCTAGCAGCCGAGGCGATTGAAGCCGTTCGTTTTGTCTATAAGTTACAGCCGGAACCGATGATTGGTTTCGAGCTGGCCGGCGGCACATCTTATTCCAACAATGGCAGCGGCCTGGTTGGACACCTCAATGGACCCATCGACGACATACAATTGCGTTCATGGGGAATCCAGCTTGTCGACGGCCGTATGCCTGGCTTCGCAGCCATCGTCGGCGCAGCCAAGTCCAATGAGGTCGCGGTGAAAATCGTGCGCGAATTGCAGCGGCGCAACATTCTCACCTTCCTCTCTGGCAATGTCAACGGTCGTTCCATCATTCACCAGTTGAGCGAAGAAGGTGTCGAACTCGGTTACGACACCTACACCGTGCCCTTTGGCACCGACACCCTCAGCGCCATCTATGCACTAGGCTTCGCCACCCGCTCCGCCCTCACCTTCGGAGGCCTCAAGGCGGGCCAGGCGCGTGACATCCTGCTCTACAACCGTGAGCGTGTCTTTGCCTTTGTCCTGGCCCTTGGTGAAGTAGATGATCTCAAGTATGCGGCAGCAGCCGGGGCCATCAACTTTGGCTTCCCGGTCATTGCCGACACAGTAATTCCAGAGATTCTACCGACCGGCGTCACAACCTACGAACACGTCGTCAGTATGCCCTTCGCCGAAATTGACGGCGCGGACGATCTGGAACGTGCCGAAAGATTGGTACAGAAATGCATCGAAATTCGCGGTGTTAAGGTTCAGATTGCCGACGTTCCCGTACCAGTGCCCTATGGCTCCGCCTTCGAAGGCGAAGTCGTACGCAAAACCGACATGCGCGTCGAGTTTGGTGGTAAGAAATCGCGCGCCTTTGAATTCTTGCGCATGGCACCCTTGGAACAGGTCGTAGACGGCAAAATCGAGCTCATTGGTCCCGACTTTGACGACATTGAAGACAAGGGCTTCATGGACTTGGGCATTGTCGTCGAAGTAGCTGGGCGCAAGATGCAGGAAGACTTCGAACCAGTCTTGGAACGCCAGATTCACTACTTCATCAATGGCGCATCCGGTATTCAACATATCGGCCAGCGCGACATCGCCTGGATCCGTATTTCTACGGCAGCCGCTGAGAAAGGCTTCACCCTGGAACACTTCGCCAAGATCCTGCACTCTCGCTTCCACTCCGACTTCGGTGCTATTGTCGACAAAGTTCAAGTGACTATCTACACCGAACCGGCTCTCCTGGGAGAATGGCTGGCCACAGCCCGTGAAGCATTCGATTATCGCAACCGCCGCCTGTCAGATCTGACCGATGATGCCGTGGAGGAGTTTTACTCCTGTACCTTATGCCAATCCTTTGCTCCCAACCACGTCTGCGTGGTTAGTCCCGAAAGACTGGGCTTATGCGGCGCATACAACTGGCTCGACTGCAAGGCCTCCTTCAGCATCAATCCCACCGGGCCCAACCAGCCCATCAAGCTGGGTAAGCTTGTCGACTTTGACAAAGGGTATTGGCAAGGCACCAACGATTATGCCAAGGCCGGATCACATGGCGTGGTTGAAGAAGTGGCCATGTACTCTATCATGGAAAATCCCATGACCGCCTGCGGCTGCTTCGAATGCATCGTCATGCTCATTCCTGAGGCCAACGGTGTCATGGTCGTCAGCCGTGAAGACACCAGCATGACCCCCGCCGGCATGACCTTCAGCACCCTGGCTGGTATGGCCGGTGGCGGTATGCAGACCCCCGGCGTCATGGGCGTAGGCAAATTCTACCTGATCAGCCCCAAATTTATCTCTTCCGATGGCGGCTTTAAGCGTGTGGCCTGGATGAGCAGTTACCTCAAAGAATCCATGGCTGACGAACTGCAGGCTGTAGCCTCCCGTGAAGGAGATCCCGATCTGATCGAGCGCATCGCCGACGAGCGTAATGTACAAAATGTGGACGATCTTTTAGCCTGGATGGAAGAGCACAACCATCCCGCATTGCTAATGGACATGATTTTCTGACAGAATAAGTTAAGTTGGAGAAACCCGGTTTTTTAACAATTGGATCGCACTATCTTTGCTGCAAAAATCGGGTTTCTAGATTCAATTCAACGCCTATGAATGAAGAGCCACCTGAAACACCTCGGCTCGTTCGCGACCTGATGTCGGTCGGAGTGCCTACCTGCGCACTCGATGACTCAGTGATCGATTTAGGTCGCTGGTTTTTGGAAAAAGATATCGAAGGAGCGGTTGTTCTGGATGATAACGGGCACGGCGCTGGCGTCGTGACCCATGATCAATTGGTACAAGCCTATGCGCAGGGCGAATACCAGGAGCTAACCGCACAAGATATCTTACAAGCTGAAGTACCACAAGTACCACCAGATATTCCGCTGGCTGCTGCCGCCCAGATCATGCAGGATTTAGGCGTGCGCATCCTCTTTTTGACCCACCACGCCGGCGGTATTGAATATCCGGCAGCCTACATAAGTTACAAACATCTGCTGCGCCACCTTGGCGCACGAGATGAGCAAGAGTTGCGCGATCTGGGCATCCACGCTGAACGAGAGTCTCCAATTGAGACATTCGTCCGCCGGCGTGATGAGGCGCTCCGCCGCGCCCGGTCGCAGCGCAGATAAAACAAGCCTGTGAGCGACTTTAGCAATTCGCTCATTGGCAACAAGATTAGGGAGTAAAGCATATGCCAGTTCAGATTCCGAAAGATAGTTGGCCAGGATCGGTGCGCACCATAACGATGGGGGCCACAGCCGCCGATGGTGGGACGCGCACGCAAACCATCACTGTCGGCGGAGAAAAGGCCCTGCCTTTTATGCATTTTGAGGCGGAGATGCCTAATAGACCGGTGATCGCCTTGGAGATCAAGGATCGTAAGCCGGATGATTGGTCGCCGCTGCTGCTGGAAACATGGGGCGAGGCCATGGAAACGCCTGGGGCCTGGGCCCAAGCCGCCGAAACCGCTGGGGCTGATTTGCTTCAGCTCTCTTTGAGCTTAACCGACGCAGCAGGCAATCCAACGACACCTGATATAGCGGTTACGGCCGTACAAGCAGTTTTGAACGCTTCCGGCTTGCCGCTCCTGGTCTTTGGGCCGGGACAGGCGGATACAGACAATGAGCTGCTAGTCCCCGTGGCCGAGGCTACCAAAGGGGAACGCATTGTACTCGGCATATGCGAGGACAAGAATTACCGCACTATCGTGGCTACAGCAATGGCTAATGGCCATCTGGTCACCGGGCGTACACCCATGGATGTGAACCTCTCCAAACAGCTCAACATTCTCATCAGCGACATGGGCTTACCCCTCGATCGCATCATCATGGATCCCACGACCGGCGCCTTAGGTTACGGCATTGAATACGGCTATTCGGTCATGGAACGGCTGCGGCTGGCTGCCCTGCAAGGGGATACGATGACCCAATCCCCCATGTTGGTCACCCCAGGGTTTGAAGCTTGGAAAGCTAAAGAAGCCAAGATTGGACAGGGCGTTCCCGAGCAGTGGGGAGAGTGGCTGGCACGTGCGATCAACTGGGAAACGTTGACGGCTGTTGCCTTGCTCGAATCTGGTGCGGACATCCTTGTTCTGCGCCATCCGGAAAGTTTACGCCGCGTGAGGATAGCGATTGATGAACTCATGGCTGTCCCAGAACCAGTGGCGCAGTGAGCAGTGAGCAGTAGATTATTCACTGAAATTTTAAACGGAGTAGATAATGGCACTTAGTGGAATTCAAATATACAAGATGCTGCCCAAGACCAATTGCAAAGATTGTGGCTTCCCCACCTGCCTCGCCTTTGCCATGAAACTGGCGGCGAAACAGGTGGAACTTTCCGACTGCCCACATGTGAGTGAGGAGGCTTCTGCCGAACTAGCCGAATCGTCGGCCCCGCCCGTGCGGCTGGTTACCCTCAAATCAAATGGTCACGAGGTAAAAGCAGGCAATGAAGTGGTTCTCTTCCGCCACGAAAAAACCTTCTACCACAAACCGGGGCTGTTTGTGCGCCTAAAAGATGATCAAACTGCCGATCAGATTAGAGCCAAGCTAATCCCCGCCGAAGCTTACCACGTGGATTACGTTGGTCTCGATTTAGCTTTGGATGGCTTTGCCGTGCAATCAGTGACCGCTGATCCCGCAATTTTTGCAGCAGCGGTGCAAACAGTGACCGAAGTCAGCCATCGTCCCCTGATCTTGATGAGCGACGATCCTGCGGTCATTGCCGCGGGACTTGCCGTCACCACAGGTCAGACACCGCTCATCTATGCCGCCAAAGAAGGCAATTGGGAAGCGATGGCGGGCCTCGCCAAAGAGCACAAGGCAGCGCTCGTCGTCAGCGGAGATTCACTCGATACATTGGCCGATCTGACCGAAAAGATTAATAAATTGGGTATTGAGGACATAGTCCTTGATCCATCGGCCGGCGATTTGAGCACTCGCCTAACTTTGAACACCCAGATCCGCCGGCTGGCGTTGAAGAAAAACTTCCGCGCCCTCGGCTACCCGCTCTTTGTGGCTCCAGCCAATGGCGCGGACGATGCCTATCAATCAATGCTCGCCGCGCAAGGAATCGCTAAATATGGCGGCTTTGTCGTGATCGATACCTTCACCCCAGAACTGGTCTACCCCCTATTGGTATTGCGGCAGAACATCTATACCGACCCGCAGAAACCAATCCAGGTCTTGCCTGGTCTTTATGAGATTAACAATCCTGGCGCCGATGATCCCGTGCTGGTCACCACCAACTTTTCCATTACCTATTTCAGCGTGGCCAACGAAGTGGAAGGTGCGGGCCTGCCCGCCTGGCTGTTGGTAACTGAGGCCGAAGGCATGAGCGTCCTTACCGCTTGGGCCGCGGGTAAGTTTGACGCCGAGCGAATCGCCAAGGACGTTAAGCGCTTCTCTGTTGCCGAAAAGGTCAATCACAAGCGTATCGTTCTTCCAGGCCATGTTGCCGTATTATCCGGTGAATTAGAAGAGGAACTGCCCAATTGGGAGATTCGGGTTGGCCCACGTGAAGCCGTTGACCTGCCCGCCTTTATGAAGCAAGTCCTATAAGAGGCAGAACTATGAGTACGTTCAACACAAAAGCCAAAGAGTTTCTAGCACAGGACCGGATCGCTGTTGCCGGCGTCTCCCGGGCTAAGACCGACGCCGCCGCCAATGGCATCTATAATAAACTGCGCGAGTCTGGCCACCAGGTCTTTCCTATCAATCCCAATGCCCTGGAAATCGACGGCGATACCTGTTATCCCAATCTTCAATCGATCCCGGGTGGCGTTGATGGTGTGGTCATCATCACCCGCCCGGAATTGACCGAACAGATCGTACAGGATTGTGTCGAGGCCGGCGTGCCGCGCGTCTGGATGCACAATAATACATTTATGGAATCCAGCGTATCGGAGTCGGCCGTCGAAACTTGCCGCGAGAATAATATTGTCGTCATTGACGGCGGCTGCCCGATGATGTTCCTCGAATTCGGACACAAATGTATGCGTTGGATGCTGGGCGCGATGAAACGCCTGCCCGCTTAAAGTATGGCTCAACACACGGTCACCTTCGATCAGGCAGAAAAACCCGTAGGAGTACAAACGGGAACGCTGCTCACGGAAGCAGCCCACCAGGTAGGGATTGATCTCTCCCAACCGTGTGGAGGGCAAGGACGCTGCGGTCGCTGCGCAGTACAGGTGACCGGTGGCTCAGTTCGCCAGCGCAGCACACTGCGCCTTGCCGATGAAGACCTGGCCCAAGGTTATGTCCTCGCCTGCCAGGCCGTCGTCGAAGCAGATGTCCACATCCACGTCCCGCCACAGGAGACCCTGGAACGACGCCTGACCACAGATCGTACGGTGGCCGATGTGACAGTTCCTTCCGGATACGATGCCGCGACCAGCCAACCTGTGCGGCGAATCTTCCTGTCACTGCCGCCGCCAAGTATGGATGACCAGACGGATGATTGGAGCCGCCTGAACACCGCCCTGCGCCGGGAAACAGGCATCACTGAACTGCAGGTCTCATTATCACTGTTGAGGAAAATCGGACCAGTCCTCCGTGAAAGGGAGTGGCGGGTGACAGCCGTGCTTGATTCCCTTGGCAGCTGCCCTTCTTGTCCAGCCAGGCTGATCGACCTCCTACCTGGCGCTGTTCCTGTCTCTGCACCCCTCTGGGGCGCGGCCATCGATATTGGCACCACCACGGTCAGCGTCTGGCTGGTCGATTTACTCACGGGCCAGGTACAGCAGCAGGCAGCCAAATACAACCACCAGATCAAACGGGGTGAAGACGTCATCTCACGTATTATCTACGCCTCTAAGAATGGCGGTGAGAAAGAGATGAGCGATCTGGTCCTGTCGACAATCAACGATTTGCTACAACGCACCTGCCAGCGGGCCAAGGCCAACCCGCGCGACATCGTCCGTTCAACCATCAGCGGCAACAGCATCATGATGCACCTGCTCCTCAGCATACCAGCGGGCAGCATTCGCATGTCACCATTCGTCACCGCTGTTAATCAAATCCCCATTCTCAATGCGGCTGAAGTAGGGCTGGACATCCATCCCGAAGCCACGGTAGACTGCCTTCCCGGGGTCGCCAGCTACGTCGGCGCCGACATCAGCGCTGGCGTGCTTTCATCCGGCATGGATAACAGTGACAAAATCAGCCTCTTCCTGGACATTGGCACCAATGGTGAAACAGCACTGGGATCCAACGAATGGTTGGTCACCTGTGCTTGTTCAGCCGGGCCTGCTTTTGAGGGAGCCGGGGTGCAGCACGGCATGCGCGCCACACGCGGCGCTATTGAAGAAGTCTGGATCAACGGTGCAACCTTTGAACCCTCTTACCGCGTCATTGGTGATGCGCCGCCGCGCGGCTTCTGTGGCAGCGGTCTCATATCCCTCCTGGCAGAAATGTTCCTGACCGGCATCGTCGACAAGGGCGGCCATTTCAACTCCTCGCTGCCCACTAACCGCATTCGCCAGGGGCAGCATGGATGGGAGTATGTTGTCGCCTGGGGTGATGAGAATGAAAATAGCCGTGGATCGTCACCAGCCATCGCCATTACCCACGTTGATATCGACAATCTCATCCGCGCCAAGGCCGCTATCTATGCCGGATTTACCGTCTTAGCCAATGCAGTCGGCTTGCCACTAGAAGACGTTGAGCAGATTCTAATTGGCGGCGCCTTCGGCAAATATATTAACGTAGAAAAAGCGGTCGAGATCGGTTTGCTCCCCGACATGCCCTGGAACACATTTCATTTTCTAGGCAACACATCTGTCTTGGGCGCCTACTATGCCTTAATCGACCACAAACTGCGTGATCGTGTGCAGGATATTGCCAGCCGTATGACCTATATTGAGCTTTCGGCCGATAACTCATTCTTCGAAGCCTTTACATCGGCCCTGTTTTTACCACACACCGATGCGCATCGTTTCCCATCGGTGAGCAAGAAGCTGAGGGTTCCCGAGAATCCCTAGCGCCTACAAAAATTCGTGCGCGAATTGGTAAACCACAGTTCAAATTACCGCTTCGATTTACAAGGAGAAACCTATGTACATTATTGGTGAAAACATCCACATCATCGCCCAAAGCGTCAAAGACGCTCTGCGCGAGCGGGATGCTAAGTTCTTTCAGGATTTGGCCGTGCGCCAGGTTGACGCCGGAGCCCAGGTGTTGGACTTGAACCTGGGTCCACGCAAAAAAGATTGGGAGGAAGTCTTCCCTTGGATGGTAGAAACCGTTGAGGCAGTGGTCGATGTTCCCCTCTGCTTCGACAGCACCAATATCCTGGGCATTGAAGCTGGATTGAAGAAAGTAACCAAGGCGCAGCCAATCATCAACTCCACCTCCGCCGAAGCGGAACGACTGGAGAAAGTGCCGCCCCTGGCGAAACAATACAATGCACGCTTGGTCGCTTTGACAATGGGCAAGAGTGGCATCCCCGTCGGCGCCGATGAGCGTGTTACCATCGCCCTGGAGAAGCTGATTCCCCGCGCGCTGGAAATCGATTTCCCGATCAGCGACCTGATTATCGACCCGCTTGCATTGACAGTTTCCGGCTGTCAAGAGTTCTGCCCGGAACTAATCGAAGCGGTACGAACGTTACAGTTTGCCTGGGACCCGCCCCCACCCGTGTCGGTTGGGCTGTCCAATGTTTCAAATGCTGTTCCTCATGCCAACCGGCCCCTCATCAACAGCGTATACTGCGCTATGCTCATGGGCGCAGGTTTGCAAATGATGATCGCCGATCCATTTGATGAACAGCTCAAGGAGGTAGTGCGTGTGATCGAAAAGCGAGATGAGGGCACTGGAACCAGCCGCCTCTATCTCAATATTCATGATCGTATCGCTGCTATGGAAGAACCATCATTCGCAGATGTCGACATGAGCGATCCCGAACAAGTCGCCATCTGGAAAACTGTACAAATTCTTTTGAATAAGGTCATTTATGCAGATTCATATCTGCAACAGGAGGCTATGACTGGTTAGAAAACCCATGGCAAAAGATGCCCGATAATCCTGACGGGTCTATAGATAATACCTTGTCAGGCATAATGTCCGTTTTAGACCTATTAGGTTTTTGCATTAGTCATTAGGGGGCTAATAATGATGAAGGAAGAGCAGGCGGTAGATATTGAGGAGCTACTCGCCAAAGCAAAGAAGCCATCGGCCGATGCCATGGAACTTCACCCATTTTATCGAGGGAAAGTAGAAACAACTTTGAAATGCGTGGTGCGCGATATCGACGATTTCGCCATCTGGTACACACCAGGTGTCGCGGCGCCCTGCCGGGCCATTGCGGCCGATCCGGAACTCGTATACGACCATACCAACAAATGGAACACGGTTGCCGTCATCAGCGACGGCACGCGCGTCTTAGGCCTTGGCGACATTGGCCCCAAGGCCGGTCTGCCGGTGATGGAGGGCAAAGCGCTGCTCTATAAATACCTGGGCGGCGTCGATGGCGTGGCCATCATGCTGGACACCAAAGACCCGGACAAAATTATCGAGACCGTCTTGATGTTGCAGCCCTCATTTGGCGGTATTAATCTCGAAGACCTCTCCCAGCCCAAATGCTTCCGCATATTGGACACTCTGCGCGAGAAAGCAGAGATCCCTGTCTGGCATGACGACCAACAAGGAACCGCGACCGTAACCTTGGCCGGACTGATCAACGCCTTGAAGATAGTAGACAAAAAGAAAGAAGATGTGCGCATCACCTTTGTTGGCAGCGGCGCCTCCAACGTCGCTTGTTCCCGTCTTGCTTTTGGCTGGGGCATCGATCCGACTAACTGCATGATGGTCGACAGCAAGGGCATCTTGAGCCCCCATCGCAAAGATCTCGAGATGCGCCGGCATGAGTACGTTGACAAATGGCGCCTTTGCCAGACGACCAATGGCGAGCTTCGCCAGGGGGGCATTCCCGAAGCGATGGAAGGGGCCGATGTCGTCATCGGTCTTTCCAGACCAGGTCCAGGAACCATAAAGCCCGAATGGGTCCAACGCATGGCCAAGGACGCCATCGTCTTTGCCTGTGCCAATCCAGTACCCGAGATCTGGCCCTGGGAGGCGAAAGCCGCCGGTGCGCGTATCGTCGCCACCGGACGTTCTGACTTCCCCAATCAGGTAAACAATTCTCTTGGCTTCCCCGGCATCTTCCGTGGTGCCTTAGACGTGCGAGCCTCAACCATCACTGACGAGATGTGCTACGCAGCAGCGGATGCCTTGGCTGCCCAAACCGGCGACCAACTGCATGAAGATCATATCTTGCCCACGATGGATGAATGGGAGGTATTCCCCCGTGAGGCGGCAGCCGTGGGCATGAAAGCCCAAGAGCAAGGCGTCGCCCGCCTGACCAAGAGCTATGAGGAATTGTTTGAACATGCCACAACCATAATCGGCCGTTCGCGCCAGATGACCAAGTTGATGATGGATGAAGGCTTCATTGCCGAAGCACCAGAGTGAGAAGGGGGTGAAAAATGTATGACCTAATTGTTATCGGCGGCGGACCTGCCGGACTCACGGCGGCGATCTACGCCATCCGCAGACGGCTAAATATCTTGCTCATATCCAAAGATTTAGGCGGCAAAACAAATTACCATTTGGAACTGCCCGATCTGAAGAGTTACCGTGTGATCACCGGCACCGAGGTCGTCGACAAATTTAAGAGTGAGTTGGAATACCTGAAATTCGCCCGGCATATGGAGCCGGTCGTTAAGGTCGAAAAAAACGATGATCACTTCATCGTTCACACTAAAGGTGGCGGTGAGTTAATGGCCAGATCCGTGATTGTAGCTACCGGCGCGCAGCAGCAATGGCTGGATGTTCCCGGTGAACGCGAATATCTCTCCAAAGGTCTATGCTATTCGGCGCTCAGCTATGCGCCGCTCTTCATCGATAGGGATACCGTTGTCATTGGCAATGGTGACCTGGCGCTGCGTTCAGCAGCCGAGTTGTCCACCGTTGCCCGTCACGTTCATGTCGTTGGCACCTCCCATGAAGCCTTGCAAACACCCTTGGGGCAGATGCTCGATAAAGCGGAGAACGTGACTGTTCTCAAGGAGTATCGTGTTACCGAAGTGGCCGGCAACGGGTACTGCAACAGCGTAAGCGTTCAAGGTCCTGAAGGGCAGAAAATGGAGCTCAAGGCAGATGGCACTTTTGTCGAAAAAGCCTTAAGAGCCAATGTATCGATGGTAGCCGATCTGGTCGAATTGGATGAATTGGGCTTCATCAAGGTAGACGCCTACAGCCGTACCAATGTGCCCGGACTTTTTGCTGCCGGAGATGTGACCAACATTTATGCTGAACAGGTATTGGTAGCCGTTGGCGAAGGCGTCAAGGCTACCCTCAGCGCCTACGATTACCTGCTGCCCACGTTGCAGGTTTAGACGGTATAGAAACTCAGTTTTTCGAGAATCCAGTTCGCTCCTTTACTGCGCAAAGAAAAACCGGGGTTCTAAGTTTTATTGAACAGTTATTAGCAGGTTGGAGATAGGGGCAGAACCCTATCTCCAATCCCATTTGTAGATTATGGCATCGATACCTACATCCCAACCAAAACCCGCCGCAGCACTCGTTGTCGGCGGCGGCATAGGTGGCATGCGTGCCGCGCTGGATCTGGCCAACGCCGGATTGAAAGTCTATTTGGTCGAGCATACACCTTGCTTGGGGGGTCGGGTGGCCCAATTAGGGTTCATGTTCCCCCAGCATGATTGCGTGCTCTGCCGGGGCACACCTGACCATGGATATGGCTGCACCCGCCCTTCCATTTCACCGGCCTATGTGCAGCACAACCAGCATCCGAATATGGAGATCTTGACCAATACCCACGTGGTCGATATCGAAGGCCAGGCCGGAGACTTCACCGTATCCTTGCGCCAAGAGCCACGCTATATTGATCCTGTCCGCTGTATCAACTGCGACGACTGCACCAAGGTCTGCCCAGTTGAACTTCCGGACATGTACCAACGGGGTATGCTGCCCAGAAAAGCAGTCTACAAAGTCTCCGCCCGTGCCGCCCCCAACACCTACGTCATTGATCGCGGCCCTTATTGTGATGAATGCGGGCGCTGTGTAGATGTCTGCCCCACCGATGCCATCAACCTGGACGAAAAGCCGCGCCTTATGTCAGTCTACGTCGGCGCCATCATCCTCGCCCTGGGTTTCAAGGTCTACGATCCCAGCGGCTTGCAGGAACTGGGCTACGGCCGTTTCCAAAACGTCGTCGATGCCATGCAGTACGAGCGGTTGGCCAGTCGTTCTGGCCCCACAGAAGGCGTCATTACCCGTCCCTCCGATAAGAAACAGCCCCAATCAGTGGCCTGGCTGCAGTGCATTGGCTCGCGTGATCAGGACAACAGCTTCTGCTCTTCCATTTGCTGCATGTACGCCACAAAAGAAGCGATGTTGGCCAAACAGCGTTTGGGAGAAGATGTGGATTGCACCATCTTCATGATGGAAGAGCGCGCCTTCAACAAGGAATACAGCAACTACTTCACCAAAGCGCGTGAGAACCACGGCGTTCGCTACATCCGCTGTCGCATATCAGACATCCAAGAGGATCCCACCAGCGGCGACCTGATCCTGCGCTATGCGCAGCCCAGTGGACAGCGCAAAGAAGAACGATTTGAGATGGTCGTCTTGGCCACTGGCCTGCAGCCACCCGACTCCGCTCGCCATTTCACTAATATCCTCGACCTCAATTTAGACGAGCATGGTTTCTGCGAAACCCATAAATTCACCCCGCTGCAGACAACCCATGCCGGCGTCTTTGTTTGTGGTGCATTTTCCTCGCCCAAAGAGATATCAGAGACCATCCTCGATGCCAGCGGAGCCGCAGCCGAAGTCATGCGCCTTATGCATGATCAATTAAATACTTATCCTTATTCTAATGAATACCCCTTCCTCTCTGAAGGATCACTGCCCCCAGAACGTGATGTCAGCAATGAACCCGCCCGTGTAGCTGTCTTTGCCTGTTCCTGCGGCGATACCATGAGCAAATCGCTCGATATTCCCCTGCTGGTAAAACATGCCGCTTCCTGGCCTGGCGTCGAGATCGCAGAGTCCATCGACCTCGCTTGTTTCCCAGACACTCTGTCCCATCTTCAACAACGCATCTTACAGAATGGTATCAATCGCGTGGTCATCGCCGCCTGCAGCAATCGCACCCATGAGTCCTTATTCCAGCGTACTGTGCGCCAAACCGGTCTAAATCCCTATCTGATGGAGCTGGTCAACCTGCGTGAACAATGCAGCACCGTTCATATGCTGCAGCACGAGCTTGCCAATCACAAAGCAAACGAAATGGTGCGTCTTGCCGTTGGCCGGGTTAAGGTCGCCCAACCAGTTCAAAAAGAAGCAGTCTCCTGTGTGGGCACTGCCCTGATCATCGGCGCCGGCCTGGCAGGAATGACCGCCGCCCTCGCCATAGCCGAAAGCAACTACGATGTCATCCTTGTCGAACGTCGTCAGCGCTTTGGTGGCCATCTGCAAGAAATGTACTACGTAGCCGAAGGAGACAATCCTCGCCGCCTGGGGCGCGACCTAATCAACCGTGTGCGCGCCAATTCGCGCATCGTTTCCTATTCCAATACGGAAATGATCAATAATGGCGGGCATGTCGGTCAATTCTGGGCTGATTTACGAACCACCCACGCCGATGGCTCCTTCCACGAATTCCGCGTCGAGCACGGCGTCACCATCATCGCCACTGGCGGGCGGGAAAATCGCAGCCATCCCTGGCTGGATATTCCCGGGGTCATCACCCAGGAAAATCTAGAAGAGATAGTCGTCCATCACCCGGAAGAAATAGCCGCTCTCAAAGATGTGGTCATGATCCAGTGCGCGCAAACTCCGGGTGAAGTAGAGTATTGTTCCCGTGTCTGCTGCACCAACACCATGAAAAATGCCATCCGGTTGAAACTGTTCAACCCCCGCTGCCGCGTCACGGTCCTCTACAAGAACATCGTCACCTACGGTTTCCGCGAAAAGTATTATACCGAGGCGCGTAGATTGGGCGTCATTTTCTTACGCTATACGGATGAGGAACCACCACAAATCATCGAACCGCTTGCTGAGGACGGTCGTCTATCCGTACGCATCCGTGATCTTTCCCTAGACCGTTGGCTGGACCTCCCCGCCGACATCATTCCTCTCAGCGTCTCCATATCGCCAGCGCATGGTACCCATTCCCTGGCCAAGATGCTGCGTCTCCCCCTCTCCACCGAGGGCTTCTTCTCCGAGGCCCAGCTCAAGCTGCGTCCCATGGACTTCTCACGTGACGGCATTTTCTTGGCTGGCATGGCCCATTATCCCAAGTTTATAGAAGAGAGCATCAGTCATGCCCTGGCTGCCGCAGCCCGGGCCATTACCATGCTTTCCCAGGGCACCATGTACCATGGCGGCGTCATCGCCGAGGTTGATCCCGACAAATGTGTGGGCTGCCTGACCTGCACCCGCGTTTGCCCCTTCGCCATTCCCCAAGTCCTCGAACTTGTGGGACGCGCCGGTGTGGGCGGCTTGGGCGGTGCCGCTTTCATTGATGCGGCCCAATGTCACGGCTGTGGAACCTGCACCAGTGAATGTCCGGCAAACGCGATTCAACTCATCAATTACACCGATGAACAAGTCATGCTACCCGAAATTGGAGGTTTAGGCAGTTGGCAGAACTAATAACACCCGTGGTCATCTCGAAGAACGAATTTGAGCCAGAAATCACTGCCTTCTACTGCATTTACTGTGGCTACATGGCCGCGGATACAGCCGGGGCCATGCAGGTTCAGTATCCAGCCAACGTCAAGTTCGTGCGCTTGCCCTGTACGGGTAAGATGGATATCAGGTACATATTAGAGGCTTTTGAACAAGGTGCCGACGGCGTTTACGTCGTCGCCTGTCCGATCGGCAATTGCCATCATGTCCGCGGCAACGAGCGTGGACGGGCCCGTGTCAAACGTACGGCGCAGCTTCTGGAAGATATCGGCCTGGAGCGCGAAAGATTGGGCATGTTTTTCATGTCCGGCAGCCAGGCTCACGCCTTCGCCGCTGCCGCCCAAACGATGACTGACCGGGTGCGGCGATTAGGTCCAAACCCCTTAAAAAATGGCCAGATCGCCTCTCATAAGAAAACGGAAGAAACATACGAGGAGGAAAGTTTTAGAGGAAGGAAATAACTATTTGTGGTTAACGAACCATGGCCTATGGCTCATGGTTCCTTGTCCACATTTTCCCAGTCATGGTGAAAACGATGGATAGCCAGGTAAAAGACAAGAAAAAGCAGCCAGTCGGTGCGGCATTAGTCGTCGGTGGCGGTATTGCGGGCATGCAAGCTTCCCTGGATATGGCTGACCAGGGCTTTAAGGTATACCTGGCTGAAAAGAAATCCGCCATTGGCGGGCATATGGCGCAGTTGGATAAAACCTTCCCCACCAATGATTGCGCTATGTGTACCATCTCGCCCAAATTGGTCGAAACTGGACGGCATCCCAACATCGAGATCATGACCAATACAGAAGTACTGGACATCGCCGGTATGGTTGGTGATTTTCAGGTCCGGGTCAAGCACGAACCACGCTACGTCGTTGCAGAAAAATGCGTGGCTTGTAACGATTGCGCCGAAGTATGCCCCGTAATCATTCCCGATCCATTTAACGAAGGTCTGGCACCCCGCCGTGCCGCATTCAAGCTGTACCCGCAGGCCGTGCCCAACGCCTATGCCATTGAAAAACGGGGTATCGCTCCCTGCCGCGATGCCTGCCCCGCAGGCCAGCGCGCCCAAGGTTATATCGCCCTCATCCGTGACGGCCGTTGGCACGATGCCCTGCGCGTAATCAAAATGGACAATCCCTTTCCTGGGATTTGCGGCCGTATTTGCAACCATCGCTGCGAAACCGCCTGTAATCGCGGCCTGGTCGACGAGCCGGTCAACATCCGTGCCCTGAAGCGCTTCGTCACCGACAAAGTTTACGAGGAACCTCGCCAGCCCCTGCAGCCCCTGCCCCGTCAATTTGCAGAACGCGTGGCCATCATCGGCGCCGGACCCTGCGGCCTAACCGCTGCCCAAGACCTCATTCGCTCTGGATACGGGGTGACTGTCTTTGAAGCAATGCCCGTCGCCGGAGGCATGCTGCGCCTGGGCGTGCCCGAACATCGCCTGCCCACAGCCATTGTCGAACGAGAAGTACAAGACATCGTCGACCTCGGTGTCGATTTACGCCTCAACCACCCCGTCGACAACTTGGACGATTTATTTGAGCAGGGCTATGAGGCCGTGCTGATCAGCGTCGGCGCCCACGAAGGGATTCGCCTGCCCATCCCTGGAGCCGATCTAGACGGCGTGCTCATCAACACCCACTTCCTGCGTGATCTGCGACTGGGCAAAATTGGTAAAGCCAACCAATGGCCAAAACATTTTCCCTTGGGTGAGCGCGTGCTCGTGCTCGGCGGTGGCAATGTAGCCATCGACTGTGCGCGAAGCGCCGTGCGCCTTGGAGCAGAAGTCCACCTCGCCTGCCTCGAAAAAAGATCCCAAATGACCTCCCATGATTGGGAGATTGAAGCAGCCGTTGAAGAAGGAGTCATCCTTCACAACAGCCGCTCCTTCGAGCGCATCCTGGATGATGGCACTGGACACGTAAGCGGCGTCGAGTGTAAGGCTGTGAACACCTTCCACTTTGATGATGCGGGCCGGCTGCAAATTGAGAAAACACCCGGCAGCGACCATGCTATCCATTGTGACACCGTTATCTTCAGCGTCGGACAACGCGCCGGTTTGGCCTTCATCCCCGATGATGCTGGTGTGGGCATGACCGCCCAACAGACCATCGCCATCAACCCCAAAACCCTGGCTGCCACGCGCGAAGGTGTTTTTGCCGCCGGTGATACAGTCTCCGGTACCGCCTTCGTCATCGAAGCCGTAGACAGCGGGCATAAGGCCGCCCAATCCATCATACGCTATCTACAAGGAGACGATCTAGAACCGGCACCCACACCAGATTTGCCCGTCGTTCATTTAAGCGAGCAAGAAATCGTCGCCCGTTTGGCCAGCGGTGAGATCATGCGCGAGCCGCGTGTGCCCATGCCTTGGCTTGCCGTTGCAGAACGCGTCCACAACTTCGCTGAGGTAGAAGGGGGCTATGATGAGGCAAGCGCCCAGCGTGAAGCAGCCCGCTGCCTCTCCTGTGGTATTTGTTCCGAATGCATGAGCTGTACCTTCGCCTGTGGCGTCAACGCCATTGATCACGACATGGTCGCCACAGAGGAGACAATGTCCGTTGGCGCTGTCATTCTCGCTCCCGGTTACCAGGTTTATCGTTCGGAAATGTCGGCCGAGTATGGCTACGGCCGTTTCCCCAATGTGATCACCTCCCTGCAGTTTGAAAGACTTCTCTCCGCTTCTGGCCCCACGCTCGGTCATGTACAGCGCCCCTCCGACGGCCATGCCCCGCAGCGCATCGCCTTCTTGCAATGTGTCGGCAGTCGCGACCAAAGCCACGACTACTGTTCCGCCGTCTGCTGCATGGCCGCTACCAAGGAAGCGGTCATCGCCAAAGAACATGATCCCAATTTAGACATCCACGTTTTCTTCATGGACATGCGCGCCTTCTCCAAAGGATATTGGAGCTATTTTGAACGCTCGCGTGAAAGTTATGGCATCGAGTACACCCGCTGCCGCATTAGTAAGATCGACCAAGATCCCGCCTCTCAAAATCTAATCATCAACTACCAGGGTGAAGATGGCCGGCTTTATGCCCTCACCTTTGATCTCGTCGTCCTCTCCGTGGGTATGGAGATATCAGAGTCCGTACGTGATTTAGGGCGCAGATTAGACGTCGAACTGGACGACTATGGCTTCTGCCACACTCCCCACTTCAACCCCATAGAAACTAGCCGTCCGGGCATCTACGCCGTTGGACCCTTCCGTGAACCAAAGGACATCCCCGAGTCCGTGATCGAGGCCAGCGGCGCCGCTGCCGCGGCAGCAGCCAACATCAGCGCCTCCCGCTTCTCCCTTACCCAGCACGTCGAGTTTCCGCCCGAACGAGATATTGGGACCGAAGAGGCGCGCATTGGCGTCTTTGTCTGCCACTGTGGCTCCAATATCGGCGGATTCGTCGACGTCGAAGCCACAACCGCGTGCGCTGCTTCCTTACCCCATGTCACCCATGCCGAAGCCAATCTCTACACCTGTTCGCAGGACAGCATCAAGCATATTACCGAAGTGGTCAAAGAACGCGATTTGAACCGCGTCGTGGTCGCCTCATGTACCCCGCGCACGCACGAACCGCTTTTCCGCGACAGCCTGCGTCAGGCCGGTTTGAACCCCTACCTATTTGAAATGGCCAACATCCGCAACCACTGCTCCTGGGTCCACTCCAACGACCGTGAAGCAGCAACGATCAAGGCCAATGATTTAGTGCGCATGGCCATCGCTCGCGCCGCTTTGCTTGAGCCCCAATACACCGTTGATGTTCCCGTTGAGCATACCGCGTTGGTCGTCGGCGGCGGTGTGGCAGGCATGACCGCCGCTATTTCTCTGGCCGATCAAGGCTTTCCCGTACACCTGGTGGAGAAAGAGGAAGAACTGGGCGGCAACCTGCGCCATATATACACTTGCAGCGACGGCCGTAATCCCCAAGAAACAAAACGCCATCTCATCCAACAGGTGCAGTCCCACGAAGCCATCACCACCCACCTGGGCCATCAGGTCGTCAATACAAGCGGATTCATGGGCAATTTCCGCAGCCTGATCCGGAACGGCCATGATCCCCAAGAAATCAAGCATGGCGTCACCATCTTGGCCACCGGCGCCCAAGAATACCGCGGTTCCGAGTACGGCTACGGCAGCGACCCGCGCATCCTCACCCAACAACAATTCGAGCACCACCTCACCAGCCACCACTCACCGGATGTCATTCCCGCGCAGGCGGGAATCCCCACGGACGTAGTCATGATCTTGTGCGTCGGCCCCGCCGAAAAATTCTGCAGCCGCATCTGCTGCACCGTGGCGCTAAAAAACGCCCTGGCCCTCAAAGAGCAAAATCCAGAAGCCAGAATCACTATTTTCTACAAGGACATCCGCACCTACGGCTTCACCGAACGCCTCTATACCAAGGCCCGTGAAAAGGGCGTCATCTTCGTTCGCTACGACGATCAACACCTCCCCAAAGTCGCCCTGGTAGGGGCAGTTCGAGAACTGCCCTCCATGAGTGACTCGCAGCTCACCATACACGCCTGGGAGCCGGTTCTGCGCCGTCCCTTACTGCTCCAACCCGACCTCCTGGTCCTGTCCATGCCCGTTGTGCCACAGGATGATGCCCATGCCACGGCCAGTCTGTTCAAGGTTCCACTTGACGCCGACGGCTTCTTCCAGGAAGCGCACATTAAGCTGCGCCCGGTTGATTTCAACACCGAAGGCGTCTTTATGGCCGGCATGGCTCATTATCCCAAGCTGCTCGATGAAACGATGATCCAGGCTCAGGCCGCCGCCTCGCGCGCGGCAAGGGTCCTGAGCAAAGAGACACTGACCGCGGGAGGCCAGGTCGGGGTCGTTGACGAATCGTTGTGTACCGGCTGTCTCACTTGTGTACGCATCTGCCCTTTCGGTGTGCCCCTAATAAAGCCCAATTTGACCGGCGTCGGCAGCATCATGGGCGCAGCCTACATCGAAGCGGCCGTTTGCCAGGGCTGTGGCACCTGTGTCGCCGAATGTCCCGCCCGCGCCATCCAGCTCATGCACTACACCGATACCCAGATGGTGGCTAAGGTAGACGCTTTAATGCATCCACCCGCTGTTTTTATACCGCTGGACGATGTCCTGGAGGTATCGTAATGGAAAACTCGACATTACAAATAGTCGCCTTTAGCTGCGAGCACTGCGCCTACGCCGCCGCCGATTTGGCCGGAAGCCTACGCATGCAGTACCCGCCCGATGTCAAGGTCGTCCAGCTTCCCTGCACCGGCAAGCTGGACGTATTGCTGGCTCTGCAGGCTTTTGAGAGCGGTGTCGACGGCCTCATGGTCGCCGGTTGACTACCTGGAGATTGTCATTACCTGGAAGGTAATACCAACGCCAAGAGACGAGTAGGAAGGGTCAAAGAATTGTTGCAGGAAATTGGTCTGGAACCAGACCGGGTACGTATGTTTAACATATCCTCAGCCATGGCCGGTGGCTTCACCTCCGCTGCAGTAGAAATGACGGAGCAGATTTCAGCTTTGGGTCCAAATCCATTAAGAAATGGGAGATCATTATGATAGTTGCCGAACAAAAATCATTGGAAGAAGTAAAAACGCTGATTGGCGAAGCGGAAAAGGTGCTGGTCGTTGGCTGCGGCACTTGCGTTACCGTCTGCTTTGCCGGTGGCTCCCGTGAAGCGGCCATCACCGCGACATCCCTGCGCATGAGCTCCAAACTCAATGGGAACGCTATGGATGTCTCCGATGTCACCGTGCAGCGGCAGTGCGAATGGGAATATCTGGACCAAATCGAGGAAGAGGTCAAAGAGGCCGATGTCGTCCTCTCCCTCGGCTGCGGCATTGGCGTGCAGGCCATAGCCGAGCATTTTCCAGATACCTGGGTTGTGCCCGGTCTCAACACCAGTTTCCTCGGTCTTCCTTCCGAACAAGGTGTTTGGGAAGAACGTTGTGCCGCTTGTGGCGACTGCATTCTTGGCCTGACCGGCGGCATCTGCCCTATCGCCCGCTGCTCCAAATCCCTGCTCAATGGTCCCTGTGGCGGCTCTGAAGCGGGCCATTGTGAGATAGATCCCGAGGTCGAATGCGCTTGGCAGCTGATTTATGACCGGCTAGTAAGCAAGGACAAACTACATGTCCTGCTCGATCTACAGCCGCCCAAGAACTGGCAGAAATCTCGTGATGGCGGCCCGCGCAAAATTATCCGCGAAGATTTGCGCCTGGCAGCCGAAGATTCTGAGTAAGGTTTCTATTACCAAAAGGGTGAAGTGATGAATGAAACAATAAGCAGCAATGGCCAACTTGTCGGTTCAACCTTAGAGCGTGTCCTGCGCGCCGGAGAGTTCGCCGTAACCGGCGAGCTTGGCCCACCGCAAAGCGCCGACGGCGAAATCATCCGCAAGAAAGCGGCCCTATTAAAAGGGTACTGCGACGCGGTCAATATTACCGATAACCAAACCGCCATCGTGCGCATGTCCAGCATTGGTGCGGGAACCATTGTCGTTCAGGAGGGACTGGAACCAGTGATCCAGATGACCTGCCGTGACCGCAACCGCTTGGCCATCCAGGCCGACCTGCTTGGTGCCCATGCCTTGGGCATGCACAATCTACTCTGTCTGACCGGCGATCACCAAACCTTTGGCAACCACCCCACCGCCAAAAATGTTCACGACATCGACTCCGTGCAGATGGTGCAGATGGTTACGACCATGCGCGATGCGGGCACCTTCCAAAATGGGGATGCCTTCAAGGGCCAGGAACCACGCTTCTTTGTAGGTGCCGCCGCTGCCCCGTTTGCCGATCCTATCGATTTCCGGCCCTATCGCCTGGCCAAGAAGATCAAGGCTGGCGCCGATTTCATCCAGACCCAGCTGGTTTACGACGTACCCGCCTTTGCCGAATACATGGAAAAAGTGCGTGCTATGGGGCTGCATGAGCAGACCTACATCCTCGCTGGGGTTGGCCCGCTCAAGAGCCCAGGCATGGCCCGCTACATGAAGAATAATGTGCCTGGCATTCTCGTACCGGACGAGATCATCGATCGTATGACCGCCGCCGGCAAACCCTGGGCTGACAGAAAGAAGGATGAGCTTACCCGCGAAGATAAGAAAGAGCGCTCACAGGCCTGGCGCGCGGAAGGGATTCAAATTTGCATCGACCTGATCCGCGACCTGCGCGCAATCGATGGGGTCGCCGGCGTCCATGTGATGGCCATCGAATGGGAGTCGGCCGTTAAACCCATCGTCGAAGGCGCAGGATTATATCCCCGGCCAAAAGTGCATGAAGCAGCAGGAACCAGCTTATGAACGAACCAAAAGCCGCACAAGAACCAATGACCATCAAGCCCGACCTGGCAAACCGCATCCAGGAAGAACTAGGGCAGAATGTCTTCCTCTGCTACCAGTGCGTCAAATGCACCAGCGGCTGCCCCGTGGGTGAATTCTTTGACTGGCAGCCCAACCAGATAATGCGTGCGGTACAGTTGGGACAGGAAGATATCGCCCTCGAATCACAGACGCCCTGGCTTTGCGCCGCTTGCCAGACTTGCACCACCCGCTGCCCACAGGACCTGGACATCAACGGCATCATGGAGTTCCTCACCCGCGAAGCCGTCGAACAAGGATTAGAGCCACCCGTACCCCAAATCAAAGCCTTCAACGAAGCCTTCATGCGTGAAGTGCGCCTATGGGGCCGCGCCTATGAACCAGGTCTGATGGCCGAAATGAAACTACGCAACCCGGGCAGCCTGCTCGATGACATAGATATTTATCTGGAGATGCTCAAGAAAGGCAAAGTTTCCATCATGCCCAAGTTGGGACGGCCGCCGCGCAATCCCAAACCTCTACCGGAAGCAGCCCACGCCGTCGCCTACTATCCCGGCTGCTCCCTCCATTCCACCGCAGGAGAGTTTGATGGATCCGCCAGAGCGGTGGCCGAAACCCTGGATCTGGCCTTAATCGAGCCCGATGGCTGGGTTTGCTGCGGCAGTAGTGCCGCCCACCGTATTGACCCCGTAGCAGCCACCGAACTGCCCATGCAAAACCTGGCCCTCATCGAACAGATCGGCTTTAAAGAAGTGACCATGCCCTGCGCCGCCTGCTTCAACCGCCACAAAGCAGCTCAATTTGAAATACGTCACGACCCGCAGCACAAGAGTGATGTCGATAAAGCCATTGGCTACGATTACCAGGATGTGGTGCAGGTCAACACCTTGACCGAAACGATCCTCAAACATGTTGGCGCAGAAGGAGTGAGGGCTAAGGTCAAAAAGCCGCTCTCTGGACTACGCGTCGTCGCTTACTATGGCTGTCTGCTCACCCGCCCGCCCCAGGTGACCGAGGCGGAGCACCCTGAGAATCCAACCGATATGGATGAGCTGCTCACCGCCTTGGGCGCAGAAGTAGTCGATTGGTCCTATAAAACACTTTGCTGTGGGGCCGCCCACGCCTTAACCAGACCCGATATTGTGCGTTCGCTCAGCGGCAATCTCATCCACCATGCTCGCCAGGCCGGCGCGGAAGCCATCGCTGTCGCTTGTCCCCTCTGCCATATGAACCTGGACACACGCCAGATGCAGCTTGAATATCATGAATCGATGCCTATCCTCTATTTCACCCAGTTAATGGCTCTGGCCCTAGGCTTACCAGATAAAGCGACCGCTTTCAACAAGAACGTTGTCGATCCCAGGCCGCTGCTTGTCTCCCACGATCTGCTGTAAGCTGGCTTTACATATGGCAACACTGCACATGAAAGATTCCCGCGACTACCTCGCCTTACGCGTGATTGAACTGCGCGACGAACTACAAGATCGGGACCCGGTTGTCCTTGCCGTAAATACCGGTTCCTCCTTCACCCCCATGGGATTAGGACAAGGAGAATTTCGCCTGTCTTTGTGGGATCAAGAACTCATCCTGAGCTGGCCCGAATTCATCGCCCATGATGCCCACTCCGGCGCTGCCTTGCCCACCTTTAACCTGGCCATGCTCGCCTATTACTTCCACACCTCCGACGGCACTCCACCCGCCGGAACCTGGATCTCATTTACCGACCTGCCGGACGGAAAATTCTATACCGCTGCCTTCCAGGGCTATACCGGCAGCGAACTGACCAAAACCTTTGGCAATGATTTACCCGCATTTATGGCCGCCGCCGCACAGGCTGGCGGACGTAAGGAAACATTCGGTGATGCCGCCTTCGCCTTCAAAGCGCTGCCCTATGTTCATTTGCTCGCCGTCGGCTGGCAAGGAGACGAGGATTTCCCTCCCTCCTATCGCATCCTCTTCGACGCCCACAGCAGCCACCAGATGACCACCGACGCCTGCGCCATCTTAGGCAGCAAATTGACCAGCCACTTGATCAAGTCAACGGCAAAGGACTAAAATAACAGCCTTCCGGATCTTTAACGGGAATCCTGGAAGGTCCAAAAACTGAAGGAGTATTGCCAATATGAAATTAGCCATTAGTGGTAAAGGTGGAGTAGGGAAGACAACCCTGGCCGCCCTGCTGGCCCAGGTATTTGCTGCAGCCGGGCGTGATGTATTGGCTGTCGATGCCGATCCCTCACCCTGCCTCGCCGGTGCCCTGGGTTTCCCCGACGAACTACGCGCCCAACTGCATCCCGTCTCCGAGATGGATGAACTGATCGAAGAGCGCACTGGAGCCAAGCCAGGCACCATGGGCGGGTTTTTCACCTTGAATCCGCGCGTTGACGACATACCGGAGCGCTTCTGCGTCACTAATCGCGGCGTGCGCCTCCTAGAGATGGGCTCCGTCGATCTGGGCGGCTCAGGCTGTATTTGCCCGGAAAGCGCTATGCTCAAAACCTTGTTCACCCACCTGCTCTTCCGCGACGACGACATTCTCATCCTCGACATGTACGCCGGCGTCGAGCATCTGGGCCGTGCCACCGTGGACTTCGTCGACGCCATGATCGTCGTCGTCGAACCGACCCGCAGAAGCCTGGGCACGGCCGTCCAGATCAAAAAATTAGCCAACGACATCGGCTTAACTCGCTTATGGCTGGTCGGCAACAAAGTTCGCAACGACGATGAAGCTCAATTCTTGCACAATCAGTCGCCGGGATTGCCCGTTCTTGGTATGCTTCCCGCTGACTTGGCCGTCCAAGAAGCAGACCGCCTCGGCATGGCCGTCTACGATCATGTACCAGCTCTACGCCTCTCCGCGGAAGAGATGGCCAAAAAATTCCTTTAGGAGTTCTTCATGACAACAACCATCGCACTCGCCGGCAAAGGCGGCGTAGGCAAAACTACCATCTCCGGCATGGTCATCAAGTACCTGATGGAAAATCAACCCGGCGCCATTCTGGCCATTGACGCCGATCCCAGCAGCAACCTCAACATGGTCCTCGGCCTCGAGCTGGATTGGACCGTGGGCGATATTCGTGAAAACCTGCTCTCCCAGGTGAAAGACTCCCTCACCGCCGGCGGCGCCGCCATGGGTGCGCTGCCCGGTGGCGTTTCCAAACGAGAATACCTCGACTACCAGGTACGTTCCTCCGTTGCCGAAGGGGATCGCTTTGACCTCGTGGCCATGGGACGCTCAGAAGGAGCCGGCTGTTACTGCGCCGTCAACCACAACCTGCGCGAAGTGGTCGACTCCATCAGTAAAAACTACCGTTACGTGGTCATCGATAATGAAGCCGGCATGGAACACTTAAGCCGCCGCACCACGCGCGATGTGCAGCACCTACTCGTCGTCAGCGATCCAACCCAGCGCGGCTTGGTCGCTGCCGGGCGCATCGCCTCCTTCCGCAAACAAATGGATATCAATATCGAACATACTTGGCTCATTCTAAACCGCCTACCAGGGGAGATGCCCACTCCATTACAAGCACGAGTCGAAGCGATGGATATTCCACTTCTAGGTGTCGTACCTGCCGATTCTGATCTGGTTGAGTTTGAATTTAGTGGACGGCCGTTGGTTGAACTTGGCGATGATTCGCCCGTCTACCTGGCGATCGCCAAAATGATGAAACGTCTCGATCTCTAACTATCACCAGTCAAAGAATTGAGCATGGGTAAAATAATTTACGAATCTTAGCTTACCTTCACGCTTCTTACATCAGGATGTTCAAGGAAGGCACGGCGCAGATCATCCTCTTCAATCCTTTCGGCAATTTCGCTCACTAACTGCCACGACGCTTGTCGCAGTTGAGCAGCCTCCTCCTCTGCTGCCAACTCTGCCAAAGCAGCCAATATACGCCAGAGAACGCGCTTTATACCAGCCCCTTCCAGCGCTGCTTTTGCTTGCCCCAATACACGACGAGCCTGTTCTTGCTGGGGCGGATCCATGGCTAAATACACCTGTGCCTGCTGCAGCAGCAGATCACCTAGGAAGTAATTGAGACCACCATCTGTCTGGCTCACAATCGCCCGCTCCAGGAGCGCTATCGATTGAGCGTACTCGCTGCGAGCGCATCGTATTTGTGCTTCAGCCAAATACATGCAGACATAATAGGGAACAAAGGGGGCTGTATACACATCATAAGCACACTTGGCCAATAATTCAACCGCCTGTTCATACTGATTGTTCAGGACATAGAGGTTAGCCAAGTGGGCTAGGAAGTAATCATGAAAAACAGGGCCGAGATTCCCAGCACGGTCCCGTTCAGCAGCATATCGTTCCAGAATTGATGACGTTTGTCCCAAGGCAGCGTATCCAATTGCCAAGATGGGCAATCCAAAATGAACGACGTCATCATGTTCATACAGTTGCACTAACTGATTTTCAATCGCTGCGATCGCCTGCCCAATTTCACCCTTTTCCAGCAGCAAATTATTCACCCGGCCCACGTTGTCACGAACGCCTTTTGCGCTGTTGAGAGAGCGGCTTAATTCCATACCATCGGTGGCGTAAGACAAAGCCTCATCCAACTCGCCCGCAAACAAAAGCAGAAGAGAGTATCCGTTTGAATTATCTGCGATCAGCGGCTGATTATTTTGGGCTTCAAAAAGAGGTCGTGCCTCAGCCATAAGCGATATGCCTTCAGCGTCACCGTAGAAGCCCTTAATCCGGCCCAGATCATTTAAAACATAGGGCAGCCGTGCTTCTAATTGCCAGGTTCGGGACAATTCCAGCGCTTGCTCGCCATAATGAATGGCTTGTTCAGAATCCCCCATCACGTAGCCATGAACCAACATTAAACTCCACAGAACCTCCGCCTTGACAGCATGTTCATCGAGATGATCCGCTAGTTCCAGCGCTTTATCCGCCAGGGGAAACCCTATATCCGGGTCGAATACTGGGGTAAACGTAGAATGGATAATAGTTTTGCCAATGAGCGCACCCAAGCGCAGCATGTCATCATCACGACGTTCCCCTTCAAGTTCCATTGCAACGTAATTTTCGACCGCTGCATCGTAATCCGTGATCAACTCCAGAGCACGACCACGATTGGCGTAAACCTCTCTGAGCAGTTCACTGCTGACATCCGCCTTCGGCAGCAACGCAAGCGCCTGATCATAGTGGGCGACTGCTTCATTGTTGGCATAGAGCCGAAAGGCAGTCTCTCCCGCCATAGCAAAATATTTGATAGCAATGGCGAACTCGCCCGATTCACGATAATGAAAGGCTAACTGGAAAGACAACTCCGCTAGCTGCTCCGGAAACAGCGTCTGAATAGCCTCGGCTACTTGGCGATGGAAAAACCGGCGCTGTTTGAGCAGTATGGTCTGGTAAGCAACCTCTTGGGTCAGCGGGTTGCTGAATTTGTACTCCAACTCAGGCATACGGGCTGCCTCGCGAATCATCTTCAGCTGCAGGAGATGGTCAATTCCACGCTCAATTCCCTCACCAGCCCCATTATTCTGACCGCCAATTGTTAACAAGACACGCTGGTAGAAAGAACGGCCGATAACCGAAGCCATCTGCAATATCTGACGCGTTTCTTCCTCTAAACGATCGATGCGTGCAGCCAATAGAGACTGTAGACTGTCCGGGATATCGATCTGCCGCGCGTCGCTGCTAGCTCGCCAGTAAGTATGTGATTGCCGATTGCCAATCCGTTCTTCAGATACAACTGCGCCACTATCAATGAGACTACGCACCACTTCTTCTACAAAAAAGGGGTTTCCCCCAGCTCTTTCCTGGATTCGCTGGTATATGGCGTCCGGCAGCTCGGCAATGCTAAGCAGATTGCCCACCAATTCATTTACTTGATCAGTAGTCAGCGGGCGCAGCATGATTTCTGTATTCCGGTGATGATAAGTTTCATCAGCCATGGATCGCAGCCGCCATACGGGTTCGGTCCGGTCAGGGCGGTATGAACAAAGCAGCACCAATGGGTTTTCGACCGTGAGGAAAAACAGCTGCATCAGCAGTTCAATGGAAGCGGGATCGCTCCAATGAATATCATCAAATACAAGCACAGTTGGACGCTGGCCAAAACGCTGCTGCCAGAGGAGCGGCATAACCTGGAACAACTCCCTTTGAAAAGCCTCCCCTTCCAAACGGACCTGCTTATCATCGGATGTGATATTGAACAAGGCTTCCATGACGGGCATGACGCGTTTTTGATCTTGTTCATCAAGATTGTTCGCTATCGCAGCCAGTTTGTCCTGAACAATTTGCCCAGTATCAGCTGGCCCAATATCAAAAAGTTTTCGTATTAACCGCTGGAACAGGCCATAAGGCTGGGTTGTTTCATATGAAAGTGAGGCTGTCTCGAAAAACTCAACATCAGTGCCATCAAGCAGCGATTGTTTTGCTTCTCTAACAAGACGACTCTTACCGAGACCCGCTTCACCAATGATCGAGACAATATGCCCTACCCCCTGTTGAGCCCTGTCCAGAATTTCTTGTAAACTGCCCAGCTCACGGTCACGTCCGACCATAACCGTTTGTAAACCTTCAATACCCCGCTGCCGTCCGGCAATCGCTTTTCGCCCCAACACCCGATAGGCGGGCACGGCTTCTTCCTTCCCTTTTATTGCCAGTCCACCCAACTCTTCGAAATCAAAGAGTGGCTTCACGATCTTGTACGTATCGTGGGCGATCTGAACCGTGCCCGGTTCGGCCGTTTGCTCCATACGGGAAGCCAGATTGATCGCGTCCCCCATAGCCGTGTATTCCATGCGCAGGTCAGAACCCACCGCTCCGACGACAACCAATCCCGTATTGATCCCCACCCGCACGTCAATATCGATGGCCCATTGCTCCCCGATCTGTTCTCGATAGGGCGCAATACCGGCAGTAATATCCAATCCCGCCAACACCGCCCGCTGCGGATCATCCTCATGAGTAATTGGTGCGCCGAAGAAAGCTAAGATGGCGTCCCCCATCAGCCGCGCCACCGTTCCTTCATAATGGTAGACGGGCTTGATCATATACTCGAAGGCGCCGTTGATGATCTCCGTCCATTCCTCAGGATCGAGCTGTTCTGCCGCCGCCGTTGAGCCTTTCACATCGCAGAAAAGCATGGTCACAACCCGCCGCTCTCCCGCCATCGTACCGCTGGCACGCGCCGATTCTAACTTGGCCATAAATTCTCTAGGGATATATCTCTGCAATAGGGAGGGGCTTTTTTGCTCGCCGCGCCTCGCCTGCTCAGAATCTATTTCCTCCGAGGAGACCTTTTCCGGCAAACCCACCTTACTACTCCGCTGGAGGAACGAGGGGGTCGCTTCTGGCGCCGTCGGCGTAACCTGATAACTGCACTGATCGCAGAAGATGGCCAGGTTCATCAAATCAGATCCACATCTGGGACAGGACGCACCCAACCAAAGGGCGCATTGATGGCAATAGCGGGCTGATTCTCTATTGGTCGCTTGGCATCTCGGACAATTCATTTCTTAATCCATTACCCAATCATCAAAATCAGGCGCGCAGTTAACGCCACCACAATGGGCAAGCCACTGTCAATAATAAACCAGGAGCGCAGATAGTTATACCGCCGGTATAGAAAAGCCACGATTACCAACGCCACCAGGCCCAAGATCCAGGAAAAAGATAACGGTGCCACCATTAGGACATACAACAAGAAACGCACGCCCATCCTCGGCCACATAGTAGAACTAACCGCTATCTGCCGATTATCACTCTTATAAACCAGGATCCTTTCCGATACAAACCAGACATAAGTGGCCGTCAGCAAACCAGACAAATAAACTGACCAGGGAGCAATAACCGGCCACACTAGTAGTTCCGTGCTCTGATCTATCCAGATCGAAACCAAAATCAATGAACTAAAGTGCAGCACCTGGTCAAAAATATAGGGGCCAATAATCCAATGCGGGCGTGCACTACTCAAATAGTTCTTAAAGGCATCGATGAAGAAATGAAATACCGCTACCGCCACCAGATAGGGCCATGCGATTCCAAGTACAAGAATAAAGAGCAGCAGCATAACTGCCAGGTGAATGCTCACATGGAGCAGCAGTCCTGGCAGTCGCTTCTTCGCCAATACCAGGCGATCAGTTTGCAGTGGATAATCAGCCGTCAAGTGGGCTAATACAAGGATCCAAAACATGGACTATTAACACCTATAGGGTGTTCAATCTTGAGAATTGTTATCTGCTCTCATATAGCGTAGGTTCGACTTCCGAAGTTGGTTGCGCATCCTCAAAATTCAATGGCAGCCATATCTGGAAACAAGTAAATCCCGGATCTGAGAACACGCGAATTTCACCGTGATGTTTATAAACAATAATGTTGTAGCTGATATTTAAGCCTAGGCCGGTTCCCTTTCCAGGTGGTTTTGTGGTGAAAAAGGCATTGAATATCCGCGACTGGATTTCTTCGGGAATACCAGGTCCATTATCTTGAATTTCGACGA
The DNA here is from genome assembly GCA_963807975.1 of uncultured Chloroflexia bacterium. Classification (GTDB taxonomy): domain Bacteria; phylum Chloroflexota; class Anaerolineae; order Promineifilales; family Promineifilaceae; genus JAACFF01. Next base: position 2,495,292 of record CAWEDV010000001.1, read on the forward strand.
TGACATGATTCTCATCATGCCGCGTCGCGATTGTGATCATGCCCTCGCCATCAAGAGCGTCAATGGCATTGTCCAAGATATTGGTCCAGACTTGGTTCAGTTCGCTTCCATAAGCCTGAATATGTGGCAAACTGACATCATAATTGCGCTTGATTTCCACTCCCTGCTTCAGCTTATGCCGCAAGATAACCAGAGTATTGTTGATGCCATCGTGCACATCAACAGATTGAACGGGCGCCTGGTCCAGGTAGGAGTAGGATTTCAAGGCCTTGACAATCTCCGAAATTCGGCCTGCCCCGTGTCCGATTTCACGCAGCAGGCTGTACGCCTGGTAGGTAGCCACCACGGACCGCAGCACGTCACCCAATTCATCGGGGCTAAACTGCTTGCTTAATTCCTCCAATTGTTCAGTTGAAAAGTTAAGATCGGTGAGCGCTGAAGCAAGATCCCACGGCTCCTCGATTTCCTGATCGTCAAGCCAATCCTCTAATTCTTCCTCTCGGTTGCTGCGACCTAAGACATCCAGCTCACAGTCCTCAGGAGTACGCGTCTGCGCCAGCACAACAAGCTCGTCAATTAGATTCTGCTGCACAGCAGAATAATCGTGCCGGCTTAACGCCGCATGCGTTGCCGCCAATGGCATCAAGGTAGAATTCATTTGATCGGCGCCCCGCTTGACCGCTGCTGCCGGATTATTCAATTCATGGGCCACACCCGCCGTGAGCGTCCCTAATTGAGCCATCTGTTCGCTCTGCCGCAGCTGCGCCTGGGTATTGCGGAAACGATCGAGCACCGTTCGCAGCATAGCTCTCGCCGCCGATGGACTGTTGGCCAACAACTCGTCCAACATCTCCTTGCGCAAAACAATTAACGTCGCCTCTGTGCGCGTAAGTACACTGGCCATGCGCGGTGCTTCTTCTAACAAAGCCATCTCCCCGATGACCACTCCTTGCCCACGCACCGCTAATAACACTTCGCGCCCGCTGCTCTGCTTCGTAATCTCCAGCACACCTTCCTTGACGATATAGGCTTTGTCTCCCACATCCCCTTCAGCAACCAACGTTGCCCCTGCTGGCAGCACCAGTTCACTCACCGCCCCACAAATCTCCATCAAGTCCTCATCGGACATATCGGCAAATAGGTCTACCCCTTTCAAAAATTCATAAGTACTCATGAGACCTCAACTGTTCGCTTCACCTTTTGGCCCAACGGCTATCGGTCGCCGCCGCATAGTGAAAACACTAACTGATTTCCGGATGCCGCTCTTGTCTTCATTCAACCACAGCAAAAGCATAACTACACCGTCCGCAAGTAGCGGTGGACCTGGCTGACGCCGATTGCCCCTTCACCCACGGCCGATGCCACCCGCTTGACCGATCCATGGCGCACATCTCCCACCGCGAATACGCCAGGAATACTCGTTTCCATAATATAAGGCTGCCGCTTCAACTTCCAATTACCAATGACTCTCCCATCCACAAACAAATCCTGCCCAGTGATGATAAAGCCCTTGTGATTCCGTTCGACCAAACCTTCCAACATATCCGTATGGGCTGCTGCCCCAATAAATACAAATACGGCCGACGCTGGAACCTCCCACGTATCTTGCGTATCCTGATTGTGCACAACCATCGCTTTCAGCCGGTCCTCACCCTTAACCTCTAGAACCTCCGTACGCGTCAAGACGTCAATATTGACCGTATCATCGATCTGATCAACCAGGTATTGTGACATGCCCTTCGCCAGTGAGCTGCCGCGCACCAGCATCGTCACCTGTTTGGCGAAGCGGGAGAAGAACATGGCTCCCTGGCCTGCCGAGTTAGCGCCGCCCACCACAAACACATGTTGCCCCTTGTAATTGGCTGCTTCCGTCAGCGCTGCGCCATAATAGACCCCGGCCCCCTCCAGGTTTTCAATACCCGGAACCTGCAAGCGGCGCACCGTTACACCGGTGGCGATCACCAGTGTTTTACACCCCACTTCTGAACCATCAGCCAGAATCACATACTTATAAGGATCGTCTACACGGAGTCCTGTCATTTCCTGGGGGATGAGAATTTCAACCCCAAAACGTTTCGCCTGCGCCGTCGCCCGGTGCGCCAGATTCGCGCCGCTCAAACCTTTGGGGAAACCCAGATAGTTTTCAATTCTCGAGCTCGTTCCTGCCTGGCCTCCCGTTGCCGCCTTGTCGATCATCAAGGTTTTCAACCCTTCCGATCCCCCATAAACGGCTGCCCCCAATCCCGCCGGCCCAGCGCCGATGATAATCAAATCATACATCGGTTCGTTCGCTTCGGTATGCATACCAAGGGCCACCGCCAATTGCTTATTGTCAGGATTTACCAGAGTCGTACCATCCGGCATGAAGACGACTGGCAAGCCCCGCTGCGTTTTATGAACCTCGTCGACCAGCGCCTTCGCTTCCCGGTCAACCTCGATATCCAGCCACTCGTAAGGGATACGGTTGCCAGAAATAAACCCCTTCACATGATGGCTGCTGGCCGACCACAAGGTGCCCGCTACCCGAATGCCGTCATATGGAACTGGCACCGTAACCCACCAATCAGCTAATAAATCATCGAGAACTGGGTACAAATTCTGCTCTGGCGGATCCCACGGTTTCATCAAGTAATGATCCAACCCGATGGTGTTGATGCTCGCGATCGCTGCATCATTATCCGCATAGGCTGTGAGCAGCACTTTGCGCGCTTCAGGGTAGAGCTCCAGGGCAGCTGTTAAGAAATCCGTACCGTTTATCCCCGGCATCCGCTGATCGACCAATAGCAGGGCCACCGGATCATTGCGCTGCTTTAGCTGCACGAGTGAATCCAACGCATCTTGGCCCGAACCTGCTTTTAGAATGCGATAATCCCTGCGGTACTTGCGGCGCAGATCACGATAAACCGCGTTTAAGACCTGCGGTTCGTCATCTACAGAAATTATGAAAGGTTTAACCATTTTTCTCTTCCTCAATCATGCGATCAATCGTTGGAAATCCGACTGTTCTAAATGTCACTTGTCAACAATTTGGCGGAGACCAACTCCCCGAGAGTAAAGTTGCCGCCACATTGGCATACAATAATATATTTTAGCCGCGATTAATGGACTGTCAATCAGTTTTTAGGAGATCCGCTAAATAGTCGCTAGTTTTATCGCTTGTCTGGCAGCCCACTGTAAATCAGGCTTCCATTCTTGGCCAGGTGACCCGACGGTAGCCTTAACCTGCAAATTCGAGATTCTATTGTCTCTCGAGAATATCAGCCGCCAAACAGGCAATATATGGGTCTTCATCTGCTAACAAGGCCTGCCCCTGTTCCTTAAATTGTTTCGGCGCCAGCATGTGCAGGCCCCACACGGCCGTTTCGCGCACTACGGAATCCCCACCCACCAACGCCATTTCCACAATAGGCACCAGCTTTTCAGTCGTCAGCTGCCCCACCACACCTAATTTCACCCCCGCATAAAGTGCACAGGCCCGGATCCATGCTTGATCGCTGTTGCAGCTTAAATCTTGTAGTCGTTCTTCCCGGTACATCGATTGGTGGCCAAAACGCTTATCTAGCAGCAGAATGCGCCGCGCCGGATCCATTTTCGGATCGATCAACGGGAACGTCAGCGTTTTGTGTTCGGCGGAAAGCGTAACATCCAACATTTCCATCGCCAGCGCCTTTTCTGGACCAGTTCCATGTGCCAACTGCGCCTGAGCGCGCATGACAGCACGGTCATCGTAGATGAAAGACAAGGTCCAAAATAACCGTCTCTTCACCTGCTTCAAATCGTCAAGCAGCGCACGCCGCAGCGCTTCCACCGGTCCGCTTTCACCAACATCTTGCTGCGCAATCATCGTGCGGTGCCCTCTTCCAGCATCCCGTATCAGCGCCTTATGGAGAGCCGGTAAATCGGCCGGCTGCGCTTGGAAGCGATAGGAACCTAGCACCGCCATGACCTGGTCACGCACCACATCCGAAGAATGGTCTAGATTACGGCGCATCAGAGCTTGAACCTGTTCCCCTTTAATTTGGCCACAGATACGTACCAGCCGCACCGCTCGCTCCTCCGTCTCCATTCCACCCACCAATGCCTGTTCAACCATCGGCAGCACCTTCTCCCCGTAGACGGCGATTGCCTCCGAAGCCGCCGCTCGTGTCCGGCGTTCCAAAAGATTATCGGCGATTAAAGGCAGCAAGCGTGGGTGTTTCACCAATCCCGCCGCCGCCAACGACGCCTTGCGCACCTCTATGTCGGGATCTGCGAGCAAAGATAAGAGAGGCTGGTAAACATACTCTAAACCAACTTCGCCAATAACGCGCGCCAGAAAAACCCGATCCTCATTCGCGTCCGCCTGTTCCCACATTTCCAGACGCGGCCCGACAGCCAATACCCCCGGAATACTGCCATAGCGCAGCAGACCAACGGCCGTCCCCAGTCGCACCTCACTCTCCGGACTGTCTAAATAAGGAACGACCTTCTCGACTGCTTCCGCTTCCTGCAACGCGCACAAAGCACGCACCGCTGCCCCCTGTACAGAGGCATCAACGCTCCCATCGACCAATTCCTGCACCGTAGGCAGCGCCGCAGCCAGCCGTAAGCGCTCGATCCGTCCCAAAGCTTCAATTTGAATGGAAGCGATGCCCGACCGCGCCAGCCAGTCCACTTCTTGCGGGAGAGCAGAGTATTCGGCCCCTTCCAGCATATCCAAAGCCAGGCGGACATCGCTGACTGCTTCGCTGCCCAACAGCCGCTCTACCACCTTCTGACTCGCCGCATCTTCCAGAATCATGTCGGTCGGATCCAATGTTCGCCGGCGCATACTGCGCACTAGGTTAGCCGCATAACCACGGTACACCATCAGCGCGGAAACAAGCCAAAACAGGGCGATGACCATGGTAAAAATCGCCACAAATACCAGCGTAACCCCTCCCAACGCATCAAATATAAGCAGCGCCACGCCGGTCAGGCCCAGCGCCAGCGGTACGCCAATACCCTCCACCCCCGTCTGCACCGTCACCCGTTCACTGGCCGGCAGTGCCTGGAAAGTGGCGTTAATCGAAGTTCTTGTTGTGCCATCTGTGAAAGAGATGTCCACAACGCGCGCAATCACCACCAACCAGAAGAAAAGGATGGCAATAGGCCCGCCCACAATTCCCGCAGCCACAATCGCGATTAACAAGAAAATGTCCACTGCTGGATTGGCCGTAAGCCCAAATCGCAGCCCAAAGCGGTTGAGCAGAAGTCCTGCAACCAGGGCCAAAAACAACAAGTCGATCAAATTCAAGACGAATGTCAAATTACCAAAGAAACTGGCCAGCGCATCCGCATCGGTAAAGCGTTCCCCCGCAGCAGATAAAACAATAAAGTCCAGCAGTTGGCTGACCATAGCTGACAGCATCTGGTAGGCGAAAATGAGCAGCACAAATGGTTTGGCCAACACCTTGCGCAGCGGTGGTGAATCTGCTCGCGCCGCAACCCCACCATTCGTCTGGGACAAGATCTGAAAATAGCGGGCGTTCGTTGCCAGAAGCATGCCCATCATGATCGTCGCACTCACCGCCGATGCCAGCAGTAGATATTCCGTTCCCCCTAACCAATCTTGTATGGGCGTAACCAGCGCCCCTGCAACCATAAATCCAACCACAAAACCGGCCACAATTCGTGGGAAATACTGTTTAATCTGCCGCACATCGAGCAGCCGCCCCGCCTGGCCCCCGATGATCACAAAGCCAATCTGGATGATCAACGAAAAAGCCACCATGCTGGCAAATGCCAGCCAACTCGCCTGCAAAAACACAAGACCCGCCCAAGCAAAAGCGAGAAAACTGGCGATAATCAGTTCGGTGGCGATAGAAACCTGGACCAGCGACCAGCGCCGCTGCACCTCGGCGAATCCATAAAATGCGACCGATCCCAGGATAGCCACGACAATATAGACATAAGGCAGCGCGCCGGCCCCATACGTGGCGATTAACAGCGCGATAGCGGCCACGATCAACAGTCCCAGGGTTAATCCTAGGAAAAAAGCTTGGCCAATCAACAAACTCAAGCGAGTCAGCAGATCATCTACTTCTTCTATTCGCGTGGCGGGCATCTGCATCATCATACTATGCCCATATTACGATTTTCCGGCATGCTAGCGACCTAGCTCCCGAATACGGCGCGCCAAAGCGCGAATCACACCCTGCGCAATTTCCGGGCGATCAGCCATTACTTCGTCAAAGGGCTCTCGCTGGATACGAAATAAGAACGCTTCATCCACAGCCGTTACCGAGGCCGCCCGCGGTTCCGGATCCAACAGAGCCAGCTCTCCCACTATTTGCCCTACTCCCAGTGTCAAAATCGTCCGCTCCTCGCTGTGGACCCGCACCTCCCCTTCGATAACAATATAGAGACACTCACCCGCTTCCCCTTCCTCGATGAACCTTTCTCCGGGAGCCAGCTCGACCTCTTCCACTATCCGCGCCACAGCCGCCAGAATATGATCCGGCGTTTCGGCAAAAATATCGATTGATTTCAAAATGGCAACGCGTTCTATTGTCAGCAGCATAGAAATCTCTTTTTCTGGCTGATCAGCCCGGTTTAGGCATGGAGAAGTAGCAAAGTGACTGAATAAAACTATTATACGTCAATAGTAATCAGAAATCCAGCCCCCATTTCTTAAGTTTTATTCGGCATCAACGACCTAATGCCACCAGTGCTAAGCTAGGTGCCCCAGTATTATTAATTCGTCGGATCCAGATGTACCACCTGATTAATATGTCCAAACAGCTTACATTCCGTCTGCTCTCCATTATTACAGGGTAAGATGCTGATATTTTGTTCCTTGCCGCCCAGCGTCGCATACACCGTCAGCATCCCCTTCCCCTCTTCATATTTCGCTTCCTCGTCAACAAGCGTATTAAGCTGCAAACAACAAGGCCCCGATTTAGCCGCCGGATCCTCGTCCAGCAGATTCAACCTAATATTCAAATCGCCCGTATAGCCCAGGATGCTGATCTGCCCCTCAATACTGACCTCGTGAGCCGACAGCGCGGGCACAGTCCCCTGCCCCACCTTCACCCATACAAACTTCTTCGCCTTCACTTCCACTGCCTGCCCTTCATACGCATTGTCAGCCACATAATCCACAATATTCGCCATCGCTTATTACTCCATACTGCTCATTATCATGGTTAGACACTATCAAAAGAGTCAATGAGCAACGAAAATTATATCACGCCCCTTTTATCTGGTCGCTTGCAGTTGATTGACTTCATCAAGCACAGGCAAGGAAACCTGCGCGCCAGCTTTGGAAGCAGCAAAAGCGCCAGCGGCATTGGCAAATTCAACAGCATCCGCTAGAGGGCGTCCGCTCGCCAACGCTGCCGCTTGTACGCCATTAAACGCATCACCTGCAGCAGTGGTATCCACGACGTTGATAGGACAGGCAGGGACTTGTAGTCGTATATCATCATGAATAATCAAGGCCCCTTTAGCCTGCAAGAGTTTTCCCCTCGACGATCACGCATTTTCCATCTAGAAAGTGAATCGCGATATACTCCCCCATTATCATTGTCTCTTTTACTCCCTCGCATTATAAATACAGCATCCCTGCTATGAGGAGTCAACGACCATGTCACAATACGATACCGTGATCTATGAGCAGCAAGATAAAGTTGCGCTGCTGACCCTAAACCGTCCCCAACGCCGCAATGCTATGAACCAGGCGCTCAACCGTGATCTACTCTCCGCCTTCGAGCAGGCCGCCGCTGATGAAACGGTGCGTGCCGTGCTCGTCACCGGCGCCGGAAAAGGATTTTGTGCCGGCGCCGATCTGGCCATGTTCCATTCCCAACCAACCCCAGACCAAATCTATGAGGCCATCGTCACCAGCTACCAACCCATGATGGAGGCCATCATGCGCATGAAGAAGCCGGTCATTGCCGCTGTAAACGGCGTAGCCGCCGGAGCCGGCGCATCCCTCGCTCTGGCCTGCGATCTGCGCCTCATGGCCCATGACGCATCACTATTGATGGCTTTCAGCAATATCGCTCTTGTACCTGATGCAGGAGCTACCTGGTTCTTAGCGCGCCAGGTTGGCTACGGCCGTGCCTACGAAATCGCCGTCGAAGGAGCGCACATTCCCTCTAAGCGCTGCCTTGAACTTGGCCTGACCAACAAAGTCGTGCCCGCCGAGCAGCTTCTGACCATTGGCAGCGCCTGGGCCAGAAAATTAGCCGAACGGCCGACCCTGGCCTTGGGCTTAACCAAACATGCCCTACAGCACGCCCAACTAAACGACCTAAGCTCAACCATTGAATACGAGGCCCGCTTGCAGAAACAAACCGTCACTTCCCATGATTTCATGGAAGGGGTGACGGCCTTCATGCAAAAACGGGATCCCGATTTTCAAGGCAAATAGGAGAGGGATAAATGACCGCGCAATACTTTTCTTTATCCGGCAAAGTGGCCTGGATTACAGGCGCTTCCCGAGGAATTGGGCTGGCCCTGGCCCAGGCCTACGCGGCTGCCGGCGCCCATCTTGTCTTGTCCAGCCGTAAACAGGAAGGTCTCGATCAGGCCGCGGCTGAACTCGCTGATCTAGGTTATGATGCCTGGCCCATCGCCTCCCATACAGGCAGCAGCGAAGCGCTGCAGGTCGTCGTCGACCAGATCGTAGGCCGCTGGGGCGGTATCGACATCCTCGTCAACAATGCCGCTACCAACCCCCATTTTGGACCCATCATCACCGCCCAGGAAAGCCATTGGGATAAGATCCTGGACGTCAATGTCAAGGGTTACTTCCGCACCGTGCAAGCCTGCGTGCCGCTCATGAAAAAAAGGGGCGGTGGCAAGATCATCAATATGGCCTCCGTAGCTGGCAAACAACCGCAGCCGCTGATGGGCATCTATTCCGTCAGCAAAGCGGCCGTCATCATGCTTACCGAAGTCCTTGCCGCTGAATTGGCCGCCGACAATATTCAGGTCAACTGCATCGCGCCCGGCTTCGTTAAAACCAGCTTCAGTCGTGCCCTCTGGCAAAATGAAAAGATATATGATCAGATCGTCAAAGCCATCCCGCAGCGCAGAATGGCCGATCCCCCAGAAATAGCTGGCGCCGCCCTCTATCTGGCCTCATCCGCCTCCGATTTCACCACCGGAGCCACCTTCGTCATCGACGGTGGTCAGCTTGTTGGAAGTAATATCGGCTCATAGCCCACTGCTTGCGATAAGTTGTCAACTGCTTCATTTTCTCTCCATTATTCATCTGGCTCACCCAAGGGTCCCCGCCCCGGTCGTACATTTCTCTATCGCGCAGATAATTGGGCCACTTCTCCTCAACCGTCAGGCGCAAGCGATGCTGTAGCCGGTAGATGATGACGATGATGGTTAGAAAAACAAGATGGTCAAATGAGTTGGATAACAAGTCGAACTGCTCCACTGATCACGCCGCAGGAATCGTTACTTTCAACGGGATAAAGTATAATTGGCCTATGAATGAAAAACCACAAGAAAACAGTATCACTCAAGTACGATCCCGATTCCCAGCCCTCCAACAAGAACTCAACGACCGTCCCGTAGCCTACCTCGATAGCCCTGGCGGCACCCAGGTCTCCCAAGGCGTTATCGACGCCATGGGCGGCTACCTGGCCCAGGGCGGTAGTAACCATGGCGGTCCGTTTCTGACCAGCCGCCGGACCGATGAAATCGTCATCGCGTCGCGCCTGGCCATGATGGACTTTCTCAACGCCCGCCGACCCGAGGAAATCGCCTTCGGCCAAAATATGACCAGCCTGACCTTCGCTGTCAGCCGCGCCATCAGCCGTTCCTGGCAGCCGGGCGATGAAATCATCCTCACCGGCCTCGACCACGACGCCAATATTTCTCCCTGGCTCATGGCTGCCGAGGATCATGGGGTGACCGTGCGCTGGCTTGATTTTGATCCCGCCAACTGCATGTTGAAAATGGAAACGCTGCCCGGTATGCTCAATGAGAAGACGCGACTGGTAGCCATCACTTATGCCTCCAATGCCGTCGGAACCATCAACGACGTCAAGGATATCACCCGCCAGGCGCATGCCGTGGGCGCCCTGGTCTATGTGGACTCCGTCCACTACGCGCCCCACGGACCGCTGGACGTCCAAGATATCGATTGCGATTTTCTTGTTTCGTCTAGCTACAAATATTTTGGTCCCCATACCGGCGTTTTATATGGCAAATATGAGCTGTTGGATGACTTGACCGCCTACAAAGTGCGGCCTGCCCCAGCTCTGCCTGCCGGCAAATGGGAGACTGGCACGCAGAGCTTCGAGAGCCTGGCCGGCGTTGTGGCCGCGATCGACTATATCGCTGAACTGGGCGACCCAGCAGGCAGCCGCCGCCAGCAGCTTGTGCAGGCCATGCAGCGCATTAAGAAGTACGAGCAAAGCCTCAGCGAGCATTTTCTGCGCAGCGCGGTTAATGTGCCAGGTCTGCAGGTCTATGGCATCACCGACATTGAAAGCTTAGAAAGCCGTACGCCCACGTTTGCCGTTAGTTTAGCCGAGCACACCCCCCAGGAAGTGGCCACCACTCTCGGCGACCAGGGTCTCTTCGTCTGGCATGGGCACTACTATGCCGTAGAAGTCATGAAACGCCTGGGCTTGCTTGACCAGGGCGGCCTGGTACGCATTGGCTTTGTGCATTACAACACCATCGAAGAGGTGGACCGCGTCATTACAGCCCTAGCTGAACTGGCAGAAAAATAGCGACCCACTATTATTAATCCTCATTTGACATCACCCTCTTTGTATGCAATAATCCTGCCATTATTACCATATTGATTTGCAGTTGATACTGCAGAGCCATCCTATACAAAGAGGAGGTGGTGCATATGGATAGTTATTATGCCAAATGCACCGTAGCACTGCCTTCTCGTGAGAGCAAGTAGTGCTACGGTGCTAAAAGAAAGGCCCTGATAAAATCAGGGCCTTTTGCTTTTATTATGATTCTATTGGCTGTTACCCGCCAAGGTTCTTTCCTGGTGGAGCTGGCGGTCGCGGACGGGCTCCGGGACCAGGTGCAGTTCCGGGTCCGGGACCAGGTGCAGCCGTTCGGCTTGGTACATTCAATATCTGTCCGGGATGGATGATATTAGGATTCTCAATTTGCGGATTGGCTGCCAACAAAGCCTGGTAAGTCACTCCTAGTTTATTGGCTATCTTAACCATCCAATCACAAGCGCCAACGACATACGTGCTGCCCTGGTCGATCCCGGGATAAAGATCACAATTGATCGATATCGGGGCGGGAGGTGTTTCGTCATCGCCACCACTGGCTACGGCCGTCGGTTCCGGTGTCGGCTCGACAGTTGGTTCCGGTGTCGGCTCGACAGTTGGTTCCGGTGTCGGTTCGACAGTTGGTTCCGGTGTCGGTTCGACAGTTGGTTCCGGTGTCGGTTCGACAGTTGGTTCCGGTGTCGGTTCGACAGTTGGTTCCGGTGTCGGCTCGACAGTTGGTTCCGGTGTCGGCTCGACAGTTGGTTCTAGTGTTGGCTCGACAGTTGGTTCTAGTGTTGGCTCGACAGTTGGTTCCTCAGCCGGCTCGGCCGTTGCTTCCTCGGTTTCAGCTTCTTCTGCCTCGACCGTTTCTTCAGCTTCTTCCGTCTCGGCTTCTTCCATCTCAGGATCCGTGGCCATGGCCAGGACCTCATCCGAAATTGCAGTTACGACGCAGCGGAATCCGATGCTGTCACCAGACTCTGCCGGAGGCGCCGGAAAACGCACCGTTGACGCCGAGAAATTACCTGTGTCCACCCATGATCCTCCGCGAACCACTTTATCTTCGCCATCATCGGGACCTACAGGATTAGACTCCTCAGACTGGGCATAATAGGCGCCATCATACCAGTCGCCTACCCACTCCCACACATTGCCGGCCATATCATAAGCGCCGGATGGGCTGCGACCATCCTCTATGCTGCCTACCGGGGATGATGCGGCAAAGCCATCGTCAAAATCTTGGCCCGCATAATCTTCGGTGCAGTTGATATCACAGGTATTAGCCAAGGCGCCGTCAAACTCATCCCCATAGGGATAAAGCGTCTTGGTGCTCGCTTCAGCATCCCAGCTTGCAGCCATTTCCCACTCCGCTTCGCTGGGCAGCCGCGCTCCACGCCAGGTGCAGAAAGCATCCGCGCCGTACCAGGTCACACCCGTTACTGGATGATTGATAAAGGCATCTTCAACGATGAATACGCCATCGTCTCCGGCCTCGATCTGGCTGTCGGCGAGGGAAATGCATTCTTGCCCTTCACAAGCGCCCTCGATCTCGCCTACATCATTGATGAAATCAAGGAAAGCTTCATTAGTCACTTCAAAAATATCCACATAGAAGGCATCTACAACTACATTATGGATCGGTTCAGAAGATGTAAACCAGCCTTCGTCACATGTCTCAAAGAAAGCGCCACACGCTTCCATCAACTGCGACGTCAGGGCTCCCATTTCAAACGTGCCTTCATTGATCAGGAGCATATCGGCTGTTTCACTTCTAATACTGACCGGCAGAGGCGTTGGGTCTGCCTCCACTATTGGGTCAGGTTCCGGTTCTGAGGTCGGCGTTTCCGTATCCTCAGGGACTGGAGTCGGTTCCGGCGTATAAGTTGCCGTGGGAGCGGGGACTTCTGTGTCCACTGCCTCGGGTTCGGCTGGCGCTCCTTGCGCCGCTTCATCAGCGGGCTCTGCAGCCAGCGCAGGCTCTTCCGCGACCGTATCACTGCTGGCCGCTTCGCCCGTGACTACGGCAACAATTTGTTCGCGCAAATTATCGATACTTTCGCCTGATGGGATTTCTAGATTTGAACATGCGGTCAGAACCAAGATAAGACCTGTCAAGAGGAGAAATCGCCTGAAGTTACTATTGAATACTGCCATAATAACTGTGCTCCATTTTTGTCTTTGCTAAAGAAGAGGGATCACGGGCTGGTTTCATTATCTACCAGCCCGTGAAAAGGGTTGTTAAATGGTTTGCTTATCGCTCAGCACGCGGATCCCAGTATACATCACCATCGTCAACAAAGTCCGTGATATCAACATTGATTTTATCGCTGAAGTCAGAGACCGAGATATCGTCTACTACGAACACTGTCCAGGCATTGTGGTCAGGGAATTTCATACCCATCCAAAGATGCATAAAGGCACCCCGGCGGATGAAGACGCCTTCTTTGCGGCCCAGATAGTTGCACTTGGCGTCGCCGTTGGCGCATACATAGGCATCCGGGAACAACTCACGCCATTCATGGACGCTGGACGGATCAGCGGTATCGCCAAAGCCATACCAGGCCACGCTGTTATATTCGCTTTTAACATTGTGTTCCCAGGCCGTGATGTGAACCTGTACCCAATACTTGCCATCTACCAGGTCTGGACTGACCTGCTGGGACATGCCTGCATACTGCGAACCTGAGGCGCCGGTGCGGAAGAATAAGCCCGCTCCAGGGTTATATCCCGGAGGCTCAGGCATCTCCATCTTGGGCGCGCCCTCCTTGCCTTCTTGCTGCGGAGGCATGGCTTCGGGAGGCAGTGGCGCTGATCCACCTTCGCGGGTGCCAGCCTTGGTCAGGTCAACATTGGCGAAATGGACCGACCAGCCTGGCGTCAACACCGGGTCTGGAACATTCCAGGCTACCGGTTTACCACCATCCCAGTACATGAAATCACCATTATAGATGTACTGGGGAGTGGTTACTCTCTTGGCCGGCTGTGCAATCTTCGCCGACGTATCTTCATACTTCACAACTTTAAATCCACCGGCGAAAGTGGCTACAGACACTACCAGTCCAAGAAGCAGTGTGAGTAAGAGTGCAATTTTTAATTTGCTCATTTGTCTATGCTCTCCTTCATTCAAAATAATACTACTGAGTTCCTAATTGCCTGAGCTGATAATCAAATCTACAAACCATTTCCTACCTCATACGCTGCTCCTTTATGATCTGGAAGTCGCAACTATGACACCTCTTCTTGCGCTGAATAATCGAGATTTGTCGTGTGCTCTTTCTACTTCGCTGTGTACGTAACATGATCCTGCCACAGATAGTTGGAATGTAACATAAATACGACGTGAAATGGAAGCCGCACGCCCATGAATTCCCCGTGAATTTTTTGGATGATCCTTTTTGAGCAGGTTATATCGTCTAAAAGGGACAGAAATGACGCCGTATAGCCCCCTTCATCAATATTTATAGATTTCGCGCCAGGTCTGGTGCTAAATGAAGAAACCCGGTTTTTACTGTCTTAGATTCCTCTTCACTGGAGGCTAAAATACCCGGTTTCTGAATCCATCATAGATTGTTTGATGAGATCGGCTTTTAGGGCAGCGGCCGGTCTTGGGGAGCCATATCTATGACAAATTTGGACTCGATAGGCAGCAGATTGCGGCGCAGGGGGTTGTCTGCACCGTCGGGGTAGTCAAATTGTTCCAGAGGCGCGTTATCTTGGTGAAGCATGGCCACAGCCGTTTCCGTCGCCAGGTCCGTATCAATAGAAACCAGAACATCACGATTGATGCCCGCCGGCAGCCACGTCTGGCCGATGATCTCATCTACCGCACCCGTTTCGTCGACATTATAGATCACCACCCAGGCATCCAGATCGGTGACGACCAACGGGACAACGACCTCACCTTCTTCCCCCAGCGCTTGGTCTTTGCTGATCAAATAGTTACCTGGCGTCGTGGCCATGGTGAACGGCGGAAGCGGTTTGCCCTCATAAACCAAAGGCAGATCCGCGGCTGGAAATTCAAACTCCCCCAATTGCCCCGTATCTTCGTGCAGGATCAAGTATAGTCGACCGGTCACGGCCGTTTCCAGCAGCTCCACCTGCACCAATTCATTCACTCCATCCTCGATAGCCTGCGACCCGATGATCAGGCCCGGTACACCCTCATCATCATAGTAGGCAACGACAAACCCCGGCCCACTGCTGACCGCGCGCTCGACCGTTATTGTGTTCTCTTGCAGCGGTTGATCGTAGACGAGAATATCCGGAGGTAGGGATACGCCAAATGGCGCCATCACCCCGTTCCCATCGTCGATTACCGGCAGGTCAACGTTCTGATCAAAGCCGCCCGGCTGCTCTGCATCCAGATATAGGACCGCCAGCAAATCCTCTGTGGCAATACGCCAGCGAATGGGGAAGCTCAATTCATTATTGTCTCCCGCCTGCACCGGAACTTGTCCCAGCGCGGCCCCCACTTCTCCATTCCCATAATTATGAATCACCACCCAGCCTAGCTCCAGAGTGAAGACATGTTCGATCATGACCTGCCCATCCGAGCCAATTTCCTGGTCCCCAATCTCGATCAATGGTATCGGTAGTTGGATATCAACCGCGAAACTCTGGGCCACGACATTTCCGCCATCCTGCAGTGGTACATCCGGTCCCGGGTCCTCAAACACCCCATCTTCCCCTGCATCCTCGTGCAATTGGACCAGGAGCGTGGGTGTTGCCGCGCGTGGTTGGATACTCACGCTGACCGCCATGTTCTCACCCGGTACGAGCCGCTCATAACCCAACAGCTCTCCAGCGCCGCCCTCGTCCTCTTGATAAATGGCCAACCAGCCCCCTTCAGGGATGAATACGCGGTCGATCAGCAGGCTACCATCTTCCGTGAGTGTTTGGGACTTGACTTCTATAACGGGGACAACGGGCGTTGGCTTTGGCGTGCTGGTCGGCAGAGGCGTGGCTGAGGGCCGGGGAGAAGGAGTGACAACAACCTGCGTGGGTGTCGCCGGCTGTTCTCCAGCTTCACCCCGCGAACAGGCCGCCAGCAAGATAACGGATGTAATCAGTACGAACGCGATTCGCTTCAATTCCATCGAGCATCCTTCTCGTTCAAGTACATAGAAGCTTGATTGTATGCGTTCCCATGCCAATTCTCAAATAGGGATTAAGCATCTTCTTACTCGTTTCTGCTTAGGTATTGGGGCCAAAAGAGTATAATGGTCATCGTTATAGTTAGGTCAACAACCAATGAACATCACCAAATCTAACAGCAAATTCTTTGAACGAGCAATTGAACTTGCCTTGAACGCTGAGAGCAATGGCAATCTACCTATTGGTGCGGTGATAACCTCCGACGGTGAATTAACTGCCGCAGGGCAAAATTCCATTTGGCATCCCGATTTTAATCCTAACCGGCATGCAGAAATAGAAGCGCTGTGCAATGTCCCCCAACATTTTTGGCCTTATGCCAGCAAGATGACGCTCTATACCACCCTGGAACCGTGCCTGATGTGTATGGGCGCGATCCTCCTTCACTATATCGGCTGTCTCGTAAACGGCGCTGTTGATGATATGGACGGTGCCAGCCAGGTCACCGGCACACGCCTGCAGCCTTCGAAGAAATGACGTCCCGAACGAATGGATCGGCCCCACCTATTCAACTGCCTGTGACCCTCTATTTGCACGAGCAAGAGAGCTCGTTTCACAAAGAAGGAATCCTGTGCAGCAAGCCGAGGATGAACTCTAACCAATTAGCTGCTGCGGTAGATTTTTCCGTTGAAAGATTTTAATTCCGCCTGCCGTTGTCAAAATGATTAATAAGGATTATGCTGATTCTGAAAATGCTAGATTGGCCGTGTTTCCGGCGCAAGGCAGCACGACAAAGAAAAGAGAAAGGTGATATTTATGTCAAACCATTATAAATCGGTATTTCTCTTAGGATTGATCATGTTGATGCTTGTAGGATGTGGCAGTGTACCAGAGGTGGAGCCGGCTGCAGTTGCTGAGTCAGTTGCCGTTGCCTCCACAACCATCTCGTCGGCAGCTCAGACGACGATTGCAACGGCGACGCTGACCGCCGTTCCTGCCACATCGACAGCCGTTCCTGCCACATCAACAACCGTTTCCCCTACAGATACACCGTCGCTCTCAGAAAATCCAACGGAGGCAGCCCCCGCTGTCCTCGCCGCCAAACCGCAGTTTCTAGAGTTTTATACGGAGTGGTGAGGAACTTGCCAAGCAATGAAGCCCATCGTGAATGGGCTAAAAAAAGCGTATATCGGCCGTATTAAAGTTGTACGAATTGACCGCGAAGACCCGGATAATATCGAGATCGTCGAACAGTATGGCGCGCGCAACCAACCGATGTATTTCATGCTGGACAGTGACCGCGAAATCATTTGGCAGCGGATCGGAGCGATCAGTTCGTCCGAGTTGGAACAAGTATTTTTGGCGGCTTTGGAGTAAAAGAAGAATTATCACCATCAGGAGGGCAATGAATTGGTGAAATTTCTGGAAACCCAACACCTCATTCTACATCGCTTGGGCTCTCGGATTGAAAAGCAGATACAAAGAAAACCAGACGGCAGTTTAAGGTGATTGGAGTCTTAGGCAAGTTCTCAAAAAAATGTGGGGAGATAGACTTAAGATAGGGATCTACTCATATAGCCAGCCGAAATCTAGGGAAATGATAAAAGTCCGATCTGATCGGCGGGCGAAGTTTGTGAAAGATTTCCCTATGTTGACTTTCGATCTACTTCATAGTCATATTAAATACTTTCTCTATCTTGTCGGGTGTTTGCTTTCCCAAGTCTTCACAATAAAGCATTCCTCAAAATGAATGTCCCAATTGAATAGCATCTTGAATGCACAGGCAGTAACGCTTGCTGCGAGAGACTGGCTGCGGTTCAACCCAAAGCCGGTCGTTGTGATTTAGGTTCGGGCCCGATCACATGACTCAAATGCTGCGCTTCTTGTTACAAGAAGTGGCAAAGCGTTATTACGGCCCTTGCTGGATCCGAACCAGACACGGAATCGCGAATTTGAGTTGTCATTTGGTTTACCGAACCCTCGCCACTATGGGAGAACACGCTCATCACGCTGCTTTTCCGCCCTGTTGGTGACAGCACCTCCGAACTCACGTTCCTGCACGAGCGTTTGCCCAATGCCGAAAGCGTTGAGACTTACCGCGGTGGTTGGTCGTTTGGTTTCGACCAACTGGCAATGGCACTGGCTTGAAGCTGTAGATAGTTAATAAATAGATTGCCTTCGTCAGCAGAAAATTAGCTGACGATCTGCAAAAAAACCCAATGCCATTTGAAACATAAAAAGGATAATGAAATGTTAGCAAAACAAGATATTAGCGAATTTAGTACCCAACTGCACAGTGAATTGATTCAACCTGATGACGCGACCTATGATGAGGCGCGCAAAGTTTACAACGCCATGATTGACAAACGCCCAGCGCTTATTGCCCAATGTGTTGATGCGGACAATGTCATCAGTGCAGTTAATTTCGGGCGTGAAAATCAATTGACCGTTGCTATCCGCGGTAGTGGGCACAACGGCCCCGGCTTTGGTACCGTTGAGGATGGTCTGGTTATTGATTTAGGCCGCATGCGCGGCATCCGGGTTGACCCGGATGCCAGCACAGTGCGGGTAGAAGGCGGCTGTGTCTGGGGCGATGTTGACCACGCCTCCCATCCCTTTGGTCTGACCGTGCCGACCGGGTTTCTTTCTTCCACTGGCGTAGGCGGGCTAACCTTGGGTGGTGGCGTAGGCTATCTCTCGCGCAATTATGGCCTGACTATTGATAACCTGCTGGGCGTCGATATGGTGCTGGCCGATGGCCGCTTTGTGCCGGCCAGCGCGGATGAGAATGCCGATCTCTTTTGGGCCGTGCGCAGCGGAGGCGGTAATTTTGGCGTGGTAACATCTTTCCTTTTTAAGGGTCAGCCGGTCAGTACTGTGTATGGTGGGCCGATGAATTGGCCGCTGGAAATGGCCGCTGATTTAATCCCTTTCTGGCAAGATATCATGCTCAATGCGCCCGACGAAATGAACAGCTTTTTTGCTTCCCTCACCGTGCCGCCGGCTGCCCCCTTCCCCGAAGAGTACCATATGCAAAATATGTGTGCAGTTGTCTGGTGTTACTCAGGCGAGATGGAAACTGCTGCAGCTGCATTCGAGCCAATCCGCCAGTTGAGGACACCCGCCATCGATTTTGTTGGGATGATTCTCCTCCCCGCCTTACAAAGTATGTTTGGCGGCCTGTATCCGGCCGGCTTGCAATGGTACTGGAAAGCGGATTTCTTCAATGAGTATGACGACAAATTGATTGACCTGCATGTCAAATATGGAGCGCAGCTGCCATCGATGCACTCGACCATGCACATCTATCCCATCAATGGTGCAGCAGGCCGGGTTGGTCCGCAGGATACACCTTGGGGTTATCGTGATACCAGCTTTGCCCAGGTGATTGTAGGTGTGGACCTCGACCCTCAGAACAACGAGAGTATCTCCGAATGAGCCAAAGAGTACTGGCAGGCAATGCGTCCCAGTTCGGAGGGAGGTGGCTATGTAAACATGATAATGGATGAGGGTGAAGATCGGGTAAAGGCCGCCTAGGGCGACAACTATGAGCGTCTAGCCCAAGTTAAGGCAAAATACGTTCCACAGAATCTCTTCCACGTTAATCAGAACATCAAACCCGCGGGGTAGCCGTTGGTTTAATTATTAAGCCTAGCTCATCCTGTTGCTCTATGGACGGGATGAGTTAGGGTTAACTCAATGCCTGACCCGCCGCCCAACATAGCTTCAGCCTGATGCTCCCTGTCGGGACAGCGCAGGTTATGCGGCCGAGTAAATCAAGCTACTCCTCCTTCTTTCGCCCACTAATCTATGTCACAGCAAAGATAAAAGCATGATCGGTAAGGTCATCATTGTTGCCGCGATTGTAGTTAAAAGATGTCGGCAATCATACGAGTTACTCTTTGCGCACTATCCTTACCAAGACGCGGCTCCGACTTCCCACTGATCTTGCGGCTCCAGGGACCGACAAAAAGTCTCAGACCTAGTACGGCGACAAAACTGAGTTGAAAGCCTACGTCCCACAGCGCCAGCGGATTGGCCAGGGTCATGAAGAGGGCGGCTACGAAGAGAGCGGCGGGAAGAAAAGTGGGCCGGCCAAGAATCAACAAAGACACGATAAACAGAGCCCCCATAATGGCCGCCCGGACCACGGCCGTTCCCGCTCCAGCCAACACTGTGTACAGAAAGATGCCACCAATAGCAGTAATTCCCGCAGCGCGCGCAGCGACAAAACAACGACTGCCCCGCAGATCAGGCTCCCGGAGAACGATCCCAGTTGCCATGGACCACTCTGTGCCGTTGAAATAGGATATATGATTGTCAGCTTTTAGACGAACGGCCGTTATTTTCTCCCCCAAACCTTGTGACCATCGCTGACAATTTCAACACTTCCCATTTCATCGGTCCGTAGAACGGTCGCCCCGATTTCCTCCGCTCTCTGCAGCACCTCTGGATGTGGATGATCGTAATTGTTTTCCTTCCCAGCCGATATGACGACAATTTGCGGCCGTACCGCTTGCAGAAAGGCGCGGCTGCTGGATGAACGTGAACCGTGATGGCCTGCTTTGAATACGGTTGAGGTTAACGGCCGTCCACTCTCCATCATCTCCCGCTCCGCCCCCTCTTCCGCATCACCCGTCAGCAGCACCCCAAAATCCCCATAAACCACCCTAACAGATACTGAATTCTCATTCCGTTCCTCAGATTTCAGATCTGGTCCTGGATGCAGAATCTCCAGCCACGCTCCATCCCCAAAATCCAAAACCTCTCCCGCCACTGCCTGCCGCACCGGGACCTGTTTTTCTTTGGCTTTTGCCAAAAGCTCTTCATAACCCGCCGGCAAATCTGACTCATCCCCATTGACCAACATCAGCCCCACTTCATAATGATCCAACAATTCCACCAGCCCCATGAAATGATCTTCATCCGCATGTGTGGCTGCTACGATATCAATATCCTTATCCCAAAAAGCCATTTCCCGCCCTAACTTGTCCAAAAAGAGACTTGGATACCGCCCGCCATCAATCACAATCTGCCGCCCCTTGGGTGTTTCAACGAATATGGCGTCCCCTTGGCCCACGTCGAAGAAGGTCACATGCAGCTTTCCATCCGGCTGCCGCCAGGCCCAAATTCCCACCAATATCGCTGCGAGAAGCGCAATGACAAGCCCCGCCCGCATAATGCGACTCTGCGTCGAACGGCCGAGAATATCCAATTTCTGCTCCTTTTCCCGTCCGGCAAACCAGGTCACAGCGACAACCAATCCTCCATACAGAAGCACAGCTCCAGCCGGGATCGACAGCGAAATGGAACTGTAAGGCAAGCTGGCAAAGAAACGGACCAGGTTCGTTGTATAAGCCAGCAGCAGCCACGCCGCCCACGCTGGAATCTGCCCCAATAGTGGCGAGATCATTCCCAATATCGTAGCCAACCCGCCCACAACCATGACCCCCGGCTGGGCAGGCAGAATCAGCAGATTGGCCAGGGGGCTGATCAGCGAGAACCGGTCGAAATGCAGCAGCATCACCGGCAGCGTCATCAGAATAGCAGCCATTGTGGCCAGAAAAACATCGGCGATCATCTTGGTTACCCTTCTTCCCTTATCCTCCCCCATTCGTGGTTCAAGTTTCTCGCCAATCCGCTTGCTCCAAGGGCCGACGTAGAGCATCAAGCCCAGGACCGCCATGAAACTTAGCTGCATACCAACGTCCCACAGCAGCAGCGGATTGACCAGGGTCATGAACAATACCGCCGCGAACAGCGACGCATAGAGAAATGTTGGCCGACCCAAAAATAACAGGGACACAATAAACAGCGCCCCCATAATGGCCGCCCGCACCACGGCCGTTTCTGCTCCAACCAAAATTGTGTACAGCGAGATGCCACCAATAGCAATGATTCCGGCAGCGCGCGGAGCGACAATATAACGACTGCCCCGCAGAAGGATGCCGGCGATGATAGCGATATTGAAGCCCGATATGGCGATGATATGAGTCGTGCCTGTGGTCTGGAAATCCTCCACCAACTCTTTTGGCAGCCCGCGATCATAGCCCAAAAGAATGCCGTTTAGCAGCGCCGCCTCCGGCTCTGGAAACAGGCGGTTGATCGTCTCCTGCGCCCTGCCCTTGATCGCCAGCAGACTTCCAATTATCGGATTTCCCATCCCCGTCTCCAAGACCAATTTATCGGGCTGCAGCATCTCGCTGTAAATATCCCGCTGAGCCAGATAACGACTATAGTTAAAACCGCTTCTGTTGAAGGGCGCTTTTAATGTGCCCACCATCTGCACTTTTGTGCCATAAGCAATTTCCGGATAACGTGGAACACGTACCAGGATCTTGCCAATCACCGCTATGGGGGCGCCTTCTTCGATGACAATTTCTTGCGCCTCCACCACGAGGCTGCTACTGCTGTCCCGCCGGTCAGGCTCCCAGACAACGATCCCAGTTACCACGGACTGCTCTGTACTGTTGAAATGGGATATATGATTATCAGCTTTTGGACGAACGGCCGTATCATAACGAATAGCCCCTAAGCAGAAGATGGCCAGGCAAATAGAGAGAAGCTGCGCCGTTGGTTTGCGCCGTAGAAGGATGGCCCCCAGGATTCCCAACGTGCCGGCAGCGAGCCACATGATCCCGGGCATCCGCCACCAGAATGCCAGCCAAATGCCGGCCAACCAGCTCACTGTCCAATAGATAATGGTCACCAGTTCGCTCCCATACGACATGCTGCCAACTGAAACCGTAATAAGTGCGCTTGAGGCACCTCTTCCACTCTGCTAAAATTCTCGAACGCGAATTTGCGCAGACGCTGTGGATACTCTATCAGAGTATTTACAGGTCGAAAAGAATATCAGGACAAAAATATGACCGAAGCGGCCCCTCAGCCACGAAAAGTTCTCGCAGTTGATGACAATGCTTATACCTTGCGCATTGTGCGCCATACGTTGCAGCAGGCAGGCTATGAAGTGGCCACCGTCGCCTCAGGGGAAGCAGGGTTAGCCAATATATCTGCAGAGGGCTTGCCCCATGTGGCCATCGTCGATTTGCACATGCCGGGCGGGATGAGCGGTTTTGAGTTTTGTCGTTCGGTACACCAATACAGCGATTTGCCGATCATCATGCTTACGGCGGTCGACGATGAAACAACCGTCCTCGAAGGGCTTGAGAAACATGCTGAAGACTATATCGTAAAACCCTTCAGCCCTGGTGAACTGACCGCCCGTGTACAGCGTCTCTTACGGCGCATTGGTGTATTCGCCTACCCGCTGGCTCCGGAAATCATCGTTGGTGACCGGCTGCGGATCAACTTCCCAGAGCGCAGCGCCATCGTCGATAGCGAACCTGTTTCCTTGACCCCCACCGAGACGAAATTGCTCTACCTGCTCATGCGCAATGCGGGCCATACCGTGACCACCGAATATATTCTGCGCCGTCTTTGGCCTACAGAAACCGCTTTTGAGGATCGTCTGCATGTTCACTTGCACCGCCTGCGGCGCAAGATTGAAGACAAAGAGGATCAATCGCGCGAGCGTTATATCATCTCCGAGCGCGGCACCGGTTATATATTTATTGAGCCGGCACAGCCCAGCGAGAAATAAACTTATGCCCAGAAGCACTCCTTATACCATTCAAGATGTGGAACAAGCTTTACGCTTGACCGATTTTGACGCCTGGGCGGCGCAAATGAAAATGACCCCGTCCAATCGCGCCAACCATCGCCAGCCTGAAGAGCCAGGCCGGGTCCGCTTGGGCGGCGTTCTGGTTTTGTTTTATCAGCACGAGGACGAGCTGCAGCTTGTTTTAACTCGCCGCCGCGATGATCTAAATACCCATGCCGGACAGATGTCATTCCCTGGCGGACAACATGAGCCAAATGAAACCATGCTAATGACCGCTCTCCGTGAGACCGAAGAAGAAATTGGCGTCCCTGCCCAATCCTTGCAAGTGCTTGGCCATCTGACGCCGCTTTATATCCCTCCCTCCGACTTCGAAGTCCATCCCTTTGTGGCCTGGTCCAACCTTGGCGCGCGTCCCCGCTTTACCCCCAATCCTGATGAGGTGGCAGAGATCGTGGATGTCCCCTTACGCCACTTAATGGATCCTGCTTCTCGCCATGAGCAGCCCTGGGATTTTCGCGGCCACAGCATCAATGTGCCCTACTACGCCGTCGACGATCATAAGGTTTGGGGGGCAACAGCCATGATGATCAGCGAACTGCTTGAGCGTCTGTACACCATCCGTACGCACCAACCCAAACACTGATTTCCGCCGCCCGCACTCAACCGCAAAGTCGACCGCGCTCCGCCAGCTTATGACGTACTGCGTCATATGGCTTTACCCACCGCTGAACTCCGTCTATAATTAAATAGAAATCTGCGTGTTCCTTGTCCTAGATTGGCCAATGGATGCGTATTCTTTGGCACAATTCTACGAAATCATTGATAAGGAGAATATGATGAGACTGGGAAAAGATCTTGAGAATAAGCCCATCATTAGTGTGACAGACGGACGGATGCTCGGCAGGACCAAAGACGTCTATGTCGATTCCCAACTGCTGCATCTGGCTGGTCTATACCTTGGTTCAGAAGGAATGATCCGCCGTCGAGCCCAGGTTATTCCCAGCGCAGATGTCGTAGTATATGGCATTGATGTGGTCCTGGTGAAAGACTCCGATGTAGTGACTGACAACAAAGCGCTCCCGGAAGTATCCGATTGGCGGCGACTCAAGGATCTGCAGGGGTATGAAGTGCATACGCCCGGAGGAACGAAACTGGGCACAGTAGGCGATGTCATTCTTGATGAAAACGGATCTGTTACCGGTCTCTCCCTTTCCCGCGTTTTCGTCAAAGGGCCCCTGGCCGAGCAAGGCACCGTACAGCGAGAAGTGATTGTCGAATCTTCCCATGAGGAAGAGATCATCCACGTCAATCTGGCCATGTTTGAAGAATTGGCTGGAGGTGAGGAAGAACAGCCGGCTGCCAAAGAGTCCCCAACTGAAGAACCAGTGGAAGAGATCGTCATCGACGCCGCTGATGTTGAGGAAGAGGTTGTGGTCGATGCCGCGGAGGAGCAGATCGAGGTCGATGAAGCGCCGCTTGAGATCTCCGACGAACCTGATGCGGCTGAGGAAGAAGGACAGCAAGAATAGGGGTCTTTTCACCCTACTAGGTTATTGTAGCTGAGTTGATGAAGCCAGCCTTTTGTGCCGCCGTAATGGCTCAGCTTAAAGAGGAAGAATAAAGGAGTCAAACAACGATGAGTGAATCAGTGAGCTTCAACCTTAGTGAAGAGCAGAAAATGATTCAAGACCTGGCGCGCGAATTTGCTCGCAATGAAATCGCGCCCGTGGCCGAGCATTATGACAAAACGCACGAGTTCCCCTGGCCAGTTGTTAAGAAAGCCCAGGAACTGGGTCTGACGACCATGAATATCCCCGAGAAATATGGTGGTCTGGGCCTCAATATGTTGGAAGAGAGCCTGGTGACTGAAGAGTTGGCCTGGGGCTGTTCTGGCATCAGCACTGCCATCGGTGTAAACAGCCTGGGGATGCTGCCTATTCTTATCGCCGGCAGCGAAGAACAGAAGATGGAATATGGCGGGCGTATGGCTGATGGCCAGTTATGCGCTTACTGTGTGACGGAACCGGAAGCGGGTTCCGATGTCGCCGGCATTTCCACGACCGCTATTAAGAACGGCGATCACTATATGCTCACAGGTGGTAAGACCTTTATCACCGGCGCCACCAATGCTAACTTCTACACTGTGCTCGCGTACACCGATCCCGAACTGCGCGAAACCAGAAGCCGCTATAAGGGGATGAGCTTCTTCGTCGTCGACCGGGAATGGGAAGGGGTCAGTGTTGGCAAGCCATTTGAAAAGATGGGCCAGCATGCCACGGACACGGCCGAAGTCATTTTCGACGAGGTCAAAGTGCCCGCCGCGAATCTCCTGGGAGAAGAGGGTAAGGGTTTCTACTATGCAATGGGCGTCTTTGATCACAGCCGCCCCTCCGTGGCCGCCGGCGCCGTCGGCGTTGCCCAGCGCGCCCTTGATGAATCGATCCAATACGCCAAAGAACGCGTGGCCATGGGTCGTCCCATCTGGCAGCATCAGGCCATCGGCCATATGATTGCCGACATGGCCATGAATGTGGAAGCGGCCCGTCTGCTGGTTCACAAAGCGGCCTGGTCAGTGGACAGCGGCAGCAAGAATACAACCGCCGCCGCCTTCGCCAAAGCCTTCGCCGCCGATATGGCCATGAAAGTTTGCACCGATGCCGTTCAGGTATTTGGCGGCTACGGCTTTATGTCCGAATATCCGGTAGAAAAACTGATGCGTGACATCAAGATCTACCAGATCTATGAAGGTACAAGCCAGATCCAGCGCCTGATCATCAGCCGCGAACTATTCCGCTAAATAACCCTCCAAGTAGGGACCCCAGGGCGGTGCCGCATGCGGCACCGCCCTTTATTGTTGCCCAATCTTTAACCAAGGTTCAAAATCGAACACAGCCAGGGTTAAAACAATATTTAACGCTTTCCCTTGATCCTGCTCTCACCTCGTCTCATAATGATGCTCGGCCCTTGACCGGTTTCTTTGTCATCTGCCGTGGAGAAATATTCATTTATGATGCGGGCGAACAACATATTCTGGAATTTAATTTTAGCGGCGCTGCTTCTATCCTTGGCCGCCTGCCAGATGGGTACAGAGTCAGGCACTTCTAATTCTAGCAGCGCGCAGGCAGCGGAAGCGGAACGACTGGTTATCTATTCAGGCCGGTCGGAGAGCCTGGTCCAACCCATCATTGATCAATTCGAAGCGGCGACCAATATCGGCGTCGATGTACGGTACGGCAGCACTTCAGAAATGGCTGGCGTGCTCCTCGAAGAGGGCGAAAAGAGCCCCGCCGATCTTTTCTTCGCCCAGGACCCGGGTGGGCTAGGTGCGCTGCAGGCCGCCGGTCTTCTGGCCCCCCTTCCTGAGGAAATAATTCAGGCGGTCCCCTCCCGTTTTGCTTCCAAGCAGGGGGATTGGCTGGGTGTTTCCGGGCGTGCGCGCACAGTTGTCTATAACAACCAGGTCATCAAGGATCCGGCTCAAGAACTGCCCGATGATCTGTTTGGCTTCGTAGATCCGCAGTGGAACGGCCGTATCGGCTGGGCGCCAACCAATGGATCCTTCCAGGCCATGGTAACCGCCATGCGCGCCGTTTGGGGCGAAGAAAAAACGCGCCAGTGGCTGCTGGGCATCCAGGCCAATAATCCCGTCGTCTATCCCAAAAACACGCCCATCGTGGCCGGCACAGCCGCCGGCGAAGTTGATGTTGGCTTTGTCAATCATTACTATCTGCACCGCTTTTTAGCCGAGGAGGGCGAAGAGTTTCCCGCCCGCAACTACTTCCTGCCTTCTGGTGGGCCGGGGTCCCTGCTGATGGTTTCCGGCGCCGGAATCATGAAAGAAGCGCATAATCGGGACAATGCCGCAAAGTTCCTGTCCTTCCTGCTTTCCGTTCCTGGACAACAGTACTTTGCCTCCCAAACATTTGAATATCCCGTCGTCGAAGGTGTCGCCGTATCCAACATGCTGCCCCCCCTCACCGAACTTAATACCACGGCCATCGACATTCCTCTGGCCGATCTGACCGACCTGCACGGTACACAGGATCTGCTGCTGGAAATCGGGATCATCGATTGAGCGCGTGAGCGCCCGATATATGAGTAAGTCTTGATGAATTTGACCAGTGACCTGTCAGGCCGTTCCCGGCCCATTCTACGCGCCAACCCGACCCGTTTGCTGCTCATAGCTGCGGCGCTCGCGGCTGCCGCCCTGGTCCTCCTGGCACCCGCCTATTTGGTCCTGCGCACAATCGGCGCCGAGCAAGAAACCTCAACCCTATTAGCCAACGCCAATACCCTGGCTATCTTGTTCAATACGCTGCTGCTTGGCGGCTCGGTCACCTTGGCCGCGGCCCTTATTGCCGTTCCCGTCGCCTGGCTGACTGCCTGCACCGATTTGCCCGGCAAGCGTATCTGGACCGTCCTAGCAGCGCTGCCCTTGGTTCTGCCCAGCTATGTGGCGGCTTATGTCTATATGACCATTCTTGCCCCAAAGGGTTTGCTGCAGCAGATACTGGAGCCTTTGTTTGGCCTTGAGCGTTTCCCAAGCTTGCTTGGTTTCCCCGGCGCTTTCCTGGTATTGACCGCCATCTGCTATCCCTTTATTCTCCTCACGGTCCGTGCCGCACTGCTGCGCATGGACCCGGCTCTGATAGAGGCCGCGCGCAGCCTGGGCATGTCTCCTGGGCGTGCCTTTTTGCGCGTGACCCTACCCAACCTTCGGCCCTCAATTGCCGCCGGCGGCATCCTGGTTTTACTTTATGTCTTGCGTGACTTTGGAGCCGTCACCATGTGGCAGGTCAATACCTTTACACGCATCATCTACAACCGCTATCTAAGCTATAGATTGGACACGGCCGCTGCTCTGGCCCTGGTCATCGTGCTCATCACCGTTGGCATCCTTTTCTTCGATTCGCGCACGCGGGGTAAGGCGCGTTACGAGCGCTTGTCAACTGGCGTCGCTCGTCAAATACGACCTGTAAGACTGGGTCGGTGGCGTTGGCCCGCTGTCGGATTTCTGGCCACGCTTATCTTTTGCACCCTTATCCTGCCGGCGGCGACCTTGCTGTATTGGCTCTGGCGCGGCTGGAATCAAGAATGGGCGGTGCCATCATCCCTGCCGGCTTCGGCAAGCTATCTTGAACTTCTGAGCGGAATGCTGCTGCCGGCCTGGAACTCTTTCTCCGTTTCGTTTTTAGCGGCCTGTTTGGCTGTCCTCTTTGGCCTGCCCGTGGCCATCCTCGCCACCCGTCACTCCAGCCGATTCAGCGGTTTCATCGAAAGACTTACTTTTCTCGGTTATGCGCTGCCGGGCATCGTGGTTGCCCTGGCTCTGGTATTCTTTGGCATCCATTTCGCCTCCAGTCTCTATCAAACCTTTCCCATACTCTTGGCAGCCTATATCATTCTTTTCCTGCCCCAAACCATTGGCGCACAGCGCTCTTCGCTGCTGCAGATCTCGCCGCGCCTGGAAGAGGCCGCGCGCAGTTTGGGTCAACGGCCGTTCACTGCTTTTCGCAAAGTCACGCTGCCCCTGGCTGTGCCCGGTGTTTTGGCCGGCGGCGCGCTCGTTTTTCTGACCAGCATGAAAGAGCTGCCGGCAACCCTAATCCTCAGTCCCTTTGGCTTTTCCACCCTATCAACCCAGGTCTGGACCCATATCAACGAAGCCTTTTTTGCCCAAGCCGCCCTGCCGGCACTGCTCATATTGCTCCTCTCTTCACTCCCCTTGGCGCTGCTGACTCTGCGCGACAATTGATCTGATCTCATGTCTCAACCCACCGTCATCTGCCGAAATCTCAAGAAATCCTTCGCGGGGCTGCCCGTTGTCCATGATATTTCCTTCTCCGTATCTGCGGGCCACATCTTAGCCTTGTTGGGGCCAAGCGGCTGCGGCAAGACCACGACCCTGCGCTTAATTGCCGGTTTTGAAGAATTAGACGCCGGTTCTATTGAAATTGTGGGCCAACTCGTTGCCAGCCCAGGGCGGCAGCTTCCGCCCGAGAAAAGACGGGCCGGGATGGTCTTTCAAGATTACGCCATCTTCCCTCATCTAAGCGTCGCCGGAAACATCGCCTTTGGCCTGCCGCCCACCGCTGCTAAAAAAAAGCGCGTGCAGGAAGCGTTGGCCCTTGTTGGGCTTGATAGCCTGGGAGAGCGCATGCCCCATGAGCTGTCAGGGGGCCAGCAGCAGCGCGTGGCGCTCGCTCGGGCGCTGGCGCCTCAGCCCGCCGTGCTCCTCCTAGACGAACCATTTTCCAATCTTGACGCCGCCCTGCGCGTCGAGGTCCGCCAAGAGGTAAAGGATCTGCTCAAACGCACCGGCACTACGGCCGTTTTTGTGACCCATGATCAAGAGGAAGCCCTCTTTCTCGGTGACGAAATCGCGGTCATGAACAACGGCCGTCTGCAACAAGTGGGTTCTGCGGACACGGTGTTCCACCATCCGCGCACCCAATTTGTGGCCCAATTCCTGGGCGGATCAGATTTTATCCCCGGCACTGTGGGCGCTGGAGGTGTGCGGACTCCCCTAGGAATACTGCCCCGATCGCTGCCCCTGCCCGGTGGGTCCACCGTTGAAGTTGCCGTCCGCCCCGATGATGTCATGCTTACAGCGGATCTTGATGGTCAGAGCCGCATCCTTTCCCGGCAGTTCCTGGGCATAGCCTACATAACCTGCGTGCAGCTTCCTGATGGTTCCATCGTCAACAGTTGGCAGTCCCATCTGATTGATCTACCTGCGGGAACGGCCGTCAAGGCCTGCATCAAACCTGGCCACACCCTACCCTGTTTCCAGGATGGCCTGGCCATTTAGACAATTTGCTCCCCATCGACCTTGAAGAATATGACAAAGATCATGCGCCTACCTGACAAATGTCATTGTCGCAGGGAGTCCTCATGCTTTATCATAAGGGTGACCTAATAAACGGGCATATGGGTAACCAAATTTTTGGATCAACGGTATGAAACACGAACCCTTCAACGAAAGCACAGAGATGTATCTCAAGACCATCATAGAGCTCACGGAGCAAGAAGATTCGCCCGTACCGATTTCTGCTTTGGCGGAGCGTATGGGAGTTTCCAATGTATCGGCGACGGAGATGGTGCACCGCTTGGAAAAACAGGGGCTGCTGGAACATGCTCCCTATAAAGGTGTGAGCCTGTCCACCGTAGGGCGCCAGCGGGCCACGGCCGTTATCCGCGCCCATCATATGTGGGAATGTTTCTTAGCCGGAGAGCTGGGTTTGCCCTGGGAACAGGTGCACGATTTTGCCTGCCGCCTGGAGCATGCCACGGACACGGCCGTGACCGAAGCACTGGCTGTACACTTGCAGCGACCACAGAGATGTCCCCATGGTAATGCCATTCCCGACGAAGATGGCCACATCAATCAATTGACAGACGTATCTTTGACCGATCTCGCTCCCGGTCAGAGCGGAACGATCAGGCGCATATCGCCAGAAAGCACGATTTTGCTTGAGTACCTGGCCGCTCGTCATCTAACGCCCGGTCAGGCTTTTAGCTTCGACGAAGTGGCCCCTTTCAATGGTCCCTTGATGGTAACCTGTGCCGGTGAAACACACGCCCTCGGTCGTGAGGTTGCCGCCCATATTTTTGTGAAGATCGATGACTAATTTGCAGCGCGATCAACAAAATTCTGCCACCTTTTTACTTTCCAAGGTAACCAAAGGAGAAACAGTGCGCCTGATGAGCATTGATGCCGGTAAAAAGCTGACCCATCGCCTAAACGAACTGGGTCTGACGCCCGGTGTCGAACTGATGTTGATCCATAACTCCGGCGGGCCGCTGCTGCTTTCCGTGCGTGATTCCCGCGTGGCCATTGGCCGCGGCATGGCCGAGAAACTCTACGTCACACCCATTGGTAAGCAGTAAATGATGAAGCAGCGGCGCATCGCCCTGGCTGGCAATCCCAATGCTGGAAAGACCACCATCTTTAACGCCCTGACCGGGTCCAATCAGCACGTCGGCAATTGGCCTGGCAAAACAGTGGAAAAGAAAACGGGACATTTTCGCCATGAGGGCTGCACAATCGAGCTGGTCGATCTGCCCGGTACCTACAGCCTGAGCGCCTATTCGCCAGAAGAAGTCATCGCCCGTGATTTCATCCTCAACGAATCTCCCGACCTGGTGGTCATCGTCGTCGACGCCGCCAACTTGGAGCGCAATCTTTACCTGGCGGTGCAGATCCTGGAATTGGAAGTGCCCTCAATTCTCGTTTTAAACATGATTGACATGGCCCAGTCGCGTGGTTTTCAAATAGATATCGATCACTTGCAGCGCACCTTGCAAGCGCCTGTGGTTACAGCCGTGGCCCGAAAAGGGCAAGGGGTCAACGAAATCAAAGAGTTGATGGCCAATTATCAGCCCCAAGCAAGGACGCCCTATGAGCTTGCTTGAAACCACCACGGTCAGCGGCTTTTCCATCGACTATGGTCCCGACCTGGAAGAAGCTATGGCAAAGCTCGGTCAAGAGATCAGCCGCTATCCCCAAATTTGCGAAACCTTCCCCAAACGCTGGTTGGCCATCAAACTACTCGAGCAGGACCGTGAAATTCAACAGCGTTTGCTGGCCCTGGAAGGAGGCCCGGCTGTCCTCACCCATGCCCAAATCAGCTATGTTGGGCTAGCTGAAATATATGGCGTGGATATCGACGCCACCATAGCCAACCGTCGTTACAGTTGGATTCACAGCCTTGTTGAGCAATCTTTACACAGAACCAAGACCGACCGTTTCACCCCATCGGACAAGATCGACCATATTCTGACCCATAAATACCTCGGCATCCCCATCTTTCTCGCCGCTATGTGGGCCGTATTCAAGCTAACCGCTGAAGTATCCGCCCCCTATATCGACTGGATCGACACTGTACTCAGCGGTCCAATCACCAACTGGATGATCGCCCTGTTCTCATTTGTCGGTCTGTCCGGCACCTGGATTGCCAGCCTATTTGTCGATGGCGTCATCGCCGGGGTAGGTGGTTTGCTCGTATTTATCCCCGTGCTCATGTTCCTCTACCTGGCCTTGGCTCTCTTAGAAGATTCTGGTTATATGGCCCGCGCTGCCTTTGTCATGGACAGCCTCATGAGCCGCATAGGCCTGCACGGCAAGAGCTTCCTGCCCCTCATGGTTGGCTTTGGCTGCTCCGTGCCCGCCATCTACGCCACCCGTACCCTCGAAAACGAAAAAGACCGCATCTTAACTGGTCTCCTGGTGCCCTTCATGAGCTGCGGCGCGCGCCTGCCCGTCTACGTCATGTTTGCCGCTATCTTCTTCCCCAATTATGGTGGTGCTGTCGTCTTTGGCCTCTACCTACTAGGCATCATGACCGCCATCATCCTGGGCATCATCCTTCGTCGCACCGTGTTCCAGGATGATGATCAATCCGCCTTTGTCATGGAACTACCTCCCTACCGCCTGCCCGCCCTGCGTAGCGTCTGGTTCCATATGTGGCACCGCACAAAAGAATTTCTGAAGAGCGCCTGGACCATGATCCTGGGCATCAGCATCATCATTTGGCTCTTAATGGCCATCCCGGTTGGTAGCGGCGGGGAATTTGCCGACACAGAAGTCGACAGCAGTCTCTACGCCGCCGTATCCGGGGTCATTGCCCCCGTCTTAGAGCCCCTCGGTTTTGGCAATTGGCAGTCCAGCGGTGCCCTCATCAGCGGCTTTGTGGCCAAGGAAGTGGTCGTCAGCACGCTGGCCCAGGTATACGGGGTCTCCGATTTAGAAGAAGCACCCCCAACCTCAACCTTTCTCGAAGATGTCGGCGCAATCGTCGTCGGCTTTGCCCAGGCCACCATTGATACCATCAAGTCAATCCCCTTGATTGTAGGCATCAATCTCTTTGCAGATGATGTTGAAGAAGCGCCCTCTACGCTCATGGTTGCCATTGAAGATGGTTTTGAAGAATCCAGCGGCGGTTATGGCGCGCTGGCAGCGCTCTCCTTCATGGTTTTTGTACTTATTTACACCCCCTGTATGGTCGCCGCCGCCGCCGAAAAACAAGAACTAGGCGCCAAATGGATGTGGGTCAGCCTCATTGGCCAGCTCCTCCTCGCCTGGAGCATGGCCTTCCTCATCTTCCAAGGAGGCAAACTCCTACTAAGCTAACCCACATCCCGCCATCCTATACAGAGAATTCGCATAGTATGTCCCTCTTTGTTGACCGCTAATTGTTATTTGCGATATGTTAATTGTTTATTATGTTATATCAAGTCCTAGAGGAAATTGAAAAAGCCCGCGGCCCCGTTCTCGTCAAAGATCTCGGGCAAAAATTGAACATCGATCCCGGCGTGCTCATGGGCATGATCCAGTTCTGGGTGCAAAAAGGACGCCTCTGTGATGACGATGCCGTTGCAGCTGAAGGAATCGCCTGCGCCGGTGATGGCTGCGTCGACTCCTGTAATGGCCAAACGAACTGCGCTTTCGTGGCCAAAATGCCCAAAACCTACTCCATCGCCAAAATCGAGATTCATGAAAATGGCGACGCCTGATAGCAGTCGCGGCCTTTCCAAATCCCGACTCAAAAGTGTTGCTCTCCCCGCATCGTATGGAAGTTGGAGTCTGGTTTCCGAACCAATCCTCTTGGGTCTGTTAGTCGCCCCTTCTGGGGCTGGGCTGCTCATCGCTTTTACCGGCTTGCTAACCTTCGTCCTCAACCAACCGCTCAAAATAATCATCGCTGATCGCCAGCGGGGCCGGCAGTACGCTCGTACGCGTCTGGCCATCCGCGTGGCCCTAGTTTATGCTTTGCTTGCTGCTCTCTGTTTCTTGGCTTTAATCTGGGCCGTTGGTTTGCTGCCCCTGCTGCCCCTGCTCTTGGCCCTGCCGTTGTTGGGTATCTTTTTGGTTTATGATCTTCGCCCCAGTCGCAGCATGCAGGCTGAGCTTTCCGCCCCTGCCGGCTTCTCGGCCATTGCGGCCAGCATTGCGCTGGCCGCTTCGTGGGAGCTTCCGCCCGCCTTCGCTCTTTGGGTCGTGATGATCGCCCGCTCTGTCCCTGCCGTGCTTTATGTACGAGCCCGCCTGCGTTTGGCCAAAGGGCAGCCGGCCCGGCAGGCGCCCGTAATAGGTGCCCATATGTTGGCCCTGGTCGTTATCGCTGCCCTTATTATCTTGGGGTTGGCCCCACCAACGGCCCTTCTCGCCTTCCTCATCCTTCTCCTCCGTGCTTCCCTTGGTCTCTCTCCCTACCGCCGCTCATACAACCCCATGACCCTGGGCTGGATCGAAACTGCCACCGGCCTTTTCGCCGTTCTGCTCATCGCCATAGGCTATTGGCTCTACTAGCTGAAGTTCGTTGGCAGCTTTGGTAATACCCTGGCTGTAAATGGATGTGATGAAATCGAAGAGTGTCGCTAATTCAGCTTGGGTTGATAATCACCAATAAAACATATTTACCAGTTGATCCTTTGCTCATCCTCCGCCTTGATCTCATAATTGTGGGCGTTCATGGACTACGATTTTTTATTCTCAATTGTGATACCGGTGCGCGATGGTGGGGCTCAATTTGAGCGTTGCCTCGCCGCGCTGGCTGCGTCATCATTCCGGCGCTGGGAGTTGATCGTCGTGGATGATCATTCCACCGATACCTCAGCGACCATGGCCCGCAGCTGCGGGGCCATTGTGCTGTCAAGCCCCGCTGCCGGTCCAGCATATGCACGCAATATTGGCGCCGCTGCTGCTCAAGGGGATTATCTCTTTTTCATCGATGCCGATTGTGCGCTTCACCCTAACACGCTGCAGCGAGCAGCCAACATCCTAGAGGCAGATCCTGCGGTTGATGCCCTGTTTGGTTCTTATGACGATTCGCCCGCTGCCCCCAACTTAATTTCCCAGTATAAGAATCTACAGCACCACTATATCCACCAAACCAGCCGTCCGCAGGCGTCTACCTTTTGGAGCGGTTGTGGCTGTGTTAAGCGAGAGCGATTCCTTGAGCTGGGTGGATTTGATGCGCAGCGCTACCCGCAGCCCTCCATTGAGGATATAGAGTTTGGTCTGCGTCTTGTGAATGATGCTGGGCGGATTCTTCTCGCGCAGGATGTACAGGTCAAGCATTTGAAACGTTGGACGTGGCGCTCTTGGCTTGCTGCCGACATCAAAACCCGTGCTTTACCCTGGAGCCAGCTGATCTTAGAGCGGGGCCAGTCCGCGCCAGACCTGAATCTACAGTGGCGTCAGAGAACAAGCGGGCTGTTCGCCGTGTTATTGCTACCCTTGTTTGCTTGGAAGGTAACACGGCCGTTGGCTGCGCTGCTTCTCCTTCTCCTTCTCCTGCTGAACTGGGGTTTTTATCGCTTCTTGTGGCGCAAACGGGGGCTGCGCTTCATGTTGGCCTGCATTCCGCTGCACTGGCTCTATTACTTATACAGTTCCGCAGCTTTCGGTTTATCGCTGCTGGAACATATCTTCATGCGTGATAAGATGTAAGGCCTCGTGCATCTGAGCGCTCCGCTTCAAACCAGCCAACCCTAGAAAACACCGTCCTTTCTACCCCTGTGCCTTACCCTGTCTTGAATAGTGCCCTCGGCCGTTGCCAGCTGCGCGGCGAGTACCAGACCGGCAGTTGACCAGGCCCTGAAACCGTTATTCACTTTGAATGGAAATGCCAATAAATGCCAGTAAGTGCGCCAAGGTTCCAGCCGGTAGGGAACGTTTTCTCTTTGAGCCAGAAAGCGCCGCGCAGCCGCCGAACCACTCCCATACTGCACGTGCAGTTTCCAAAAATCACATAAGCCTAGATCGTGCTCGTGAAAAACCAGGGCATCAGGGTCAACCACGATAGGCCGGCCTGCGAGCCGCCAGCGATGACAGAAGTAGCGATCCTCGCCATATCGAAGCCCTCTTTCAAAACCGCCCATGTCCAGAAAGATCTCCTTCGGCACCGTCATATTATTGGCCGTCAACAGTTTACTGGTTGCCGATTCCGTCGCTGGCCCTTCACGCATAAAGGTCATGATCAACTGCGTAGCTTCCGCATAAGGATTGTCGCCCAACATATTGACGACCGGCCCTCCTATCATCGCCTGCGAATCTCGCGCACAAGCCGATCGCAGCGCCGCCAACCATCCCGGGTGCGGGATGCAATCATCATCCACGAAAACCAGGTAGCTGCCACGAGCCGCGGCTGCTCCAGTATTGCGCGCGCTTCCTGGTCCCTGATTCCTCTGGCAAAACAGACGCAAGTTTAAAGATGCTGCAAAACTAGCAGCAGCTTTGTAAGGGGGGACAGAGCTGCCATCGTCGACCACGATCACCTCAAAGGGCTCCTCATACTCCTGCTGGGCGACGGCCTCCAGGCAGCGCTCAAGCATGCGCGCGCGATTGTAGGTGGCAATGATGATCGAGAATGTGAAAGCGCTTGATCGAGAAGGGTACATGCCAAACTTTCCTGCTCACCTAGGGCAAGATGGGCACTCAAATATCCTTGCCCAATAATAGCCCAACCCGTTTGCGGCCTGCGAGAAGAGCAGCAGAATCAGCAG
The DNA here is from genome assembly GCA_963807975.1 of uncultured Chloroflexia bacterium. Taxonomy (GTDB): domain Bacteria; phylum Chloroflexota; class Anaerolineae; order Promineifilales; family Promineifilaceae; genus JAACFF01. The sequence goes on from CAWEDV010000001.1 coordinate 2,532,249, forward strand.
GGGGACGGCCGTAATACCCCGCCTTGTTTGCCACGGTAGAGCCAGCAGTCCCCTGTAAAATCGCCACGATTCAAGACGATTGGCAGCACCTCCACGTGCCATCCGTCTTTGGTGGTAATGATAATTGCCCAATCCATAGCGAAAATGGTGGCGCAAGAATGATCGCGCCGTAAGCTCTTGGAAATGTTTTACTCCTGCTTCGGGAACATATTTCAATTGTCGCCCGCTCTGCTGCCACCGGGCACAAAAATCCCGGTCCTCACCGGCAGCCAACGGGAAGCTTGTATCAAAGCCATCAATTTCATGAAAAGAACTGGATGCGAGGGCCAGATTATTCGAAGCAAAGAACTGCGGCTGCCCCGTTTTTTGTATGTCATATTGGTAAAGATGGCTACTGAGCATCTGGCTGGCAGCAGCGTACGAGTTACTTGTTATCCCATTATCAGTGCGCCCCCCAATCAGGCATTCTGGATTTTCTACCAGATTTTCAGCCAGAATGCGCAGCCAGTTGGGATCGGGAGCGCAGTCGTCATCGATAAAAGCGAGAAAGCGACCCTGAGCCGAGGCGGCGCCCTTGTTGCGCGCGCTGGCAGGACCGGCATTTTCCTGCCACACGAGTTTGATTTGTAGTGGGCGCTGTTCTTTCCGCACCAGGCCGGCTAAATCCAACGCGCTGCCATCATCAACCACAATGACTTCAAAGTGCTCGCTTGGATAACCAAGCTCCTCGAGAGCATCCAGACAGGCCGCCAATTGTTTCGGCCGTCCATAGGTCGGGATGACAATCGAGAAAAACGGGGTATCAAGTGCCATCGATCACCCTACTTACGCTTGCCAATAAGGGCTTTCGTGGAGGCCAGCCACCGGGCCGTGTATTGACTTTGCTGCAGATCATGGATGCCCTCAATTTCCTCCAACAGCTTTCTAGCCAAAATACCTGCGATGGAATCGGGCATGGGCGGATAATTTCTGCGGTTTGAATGGCATTCAGGACGTCACTGAACTGCGACTGCCAGTCTACAGCGAGATATTGGAAAACACTGTTCACCAGCAATCCCGCATCCTCGCTCAGTTGATCAAAATAGCCGGTGAACATTTACTCCTCGGGGAAAAAGCGCCGCCAGCGTTGGTAATTACTGTAATAGCTGGAATGGGCTAGCTGCTCCGGCCTAAGCAAAAATTCAAGAATTTCTGCCTCCAATTTGTTAGCCTGTCCCAGTTGGCCATAGCGGCCCAGATCCATCGCCGCCTGTGACCACATGCGCTGCATGGGATTGCGCAGTTGATATATGATCTTGAGCTCTGGGAAACGCTCCTTGATGCCGGCAATGGTTGCCTGCGCTAATTTCCTGCAGGCCGGCGTTATTTCACCAGCGATTTGGCCAGGCTCAGGGTCGAAAAGTGATAAATACCAGCTTTCTGTGCGCGGCATAAAATAATAACGCCAGAACCAGGCTCGATTCTGGCTCTTGCTCTGGCCACGTTCTAAGCAGGAGCGCATCATGATGCGCAACCGACCATAGCGGCTAAACAGCAGCAAGGCAAGCAGGAAATGGGGCGTGTCATAATAGTGGATCTCTTTCAACGGCGGCAGCCACAAATCGGGATGCTGGCTTAATTGCCGGTCTAACCAGCTTGTTCCTGCCTTTTGTGCTCCGATGCACATGAAATCAGGTGACATGCGCTTATCCTACTTGTTTCCCGGACACGATCCACTTCCTTGCTATAATGACCATTCCTTAAATAACTTTCCACTAAAGGCCCGTAACTGCCGCACGTCATCAGCCAGCAGGTCGGCTAGCCGTGCTCGTAACTGGCTGCCAAGTGCGGGCACCTCAATGGGCGAGGTGAAAGGCAAAACCATGCGGCTGACAAGAGCACGCTGCAAATCTGGTTGGTATCGATTTAATCTTCGTTCTGAAAATGTAACAATACGCCTCCCGGTTGGATTGAGGCGGCGACTGGGACGGGTCGGATGCTTGATTTTATAAAATCTATGGCTTCTAAATTCTTCATCGACCCCAAGAAATCGAAATACATCTGCCATAGTTTGCTCCCGGCTTTTTCCGAGAGCCTCTGCGGTCAGGATATGTATAGCACCAGGCGAGAAGTATGGAAAATACTGTTCAAGCTGGAAGTAATATCTACTGCGATCAAGATATTGATATCCTTCATAACCCTTGACGAGCACTTCTTCCAGGCTGTGGTCTTCGCCACGGCGCGTAAAGCGGTGCAGGTATTCAGAGAGAACGCGCTCAATTGGGTCACGCACGATATAAATCAACCTCGCATGAGGTACGACACGGTGCATGCGCTCTGGGACACCCGGGTAAAGCGGATGTGCTGTGTAGACCGGACTTGTCTCACCACGCACCGCAAATTCTCCGGTAAAGTGCGACATATACCAACTCTGCCCACGCCGCCAGTTACGATGTTCCACGAAATAGTTCAATTCCTTGATTCTTGACATCTGAATCTCAGGATGTGCGTCTAAATAGTAGTGCAAGCTGGTCGTGGCACATTTCATAGCGCCGATGACGATCAGGTTGGGTAGATTTCTACATTCGCTCACGAACTTACTAGATCAGCCAACGTTATCGTTGGTAAATTGCGGGATCAATTGGCCGGTCATTTCTTGGGACGCGGGTGCACCCAGCATATGCAAGAATGTGGGAGCAAGATCGAGTACGTCGAGATCACCAATATACTGCTGGCCGGTGATGGAGGGACCAGCTGCCGCTATAAAACCAGATCGAATATGATCGCTGCCGCGAAAGAACTCTGGTTTTTTCTGCATTAATTCTGCACGGGGATGGTGCAGGCGCTCAATAAATGTTGGGCGTGGTTTCCACTCCACCAGGAGGTCTGGCAGACGAAAACATCGCGGGTCAATTTCAAATATCGCGCATGATGGCCAGACCTGCAGGACGGCCGTTTCGTTCGTCTGCGGATCGATCAACAGTCTGAGATCCTCGCTCAACTTGTGCAGCAGCTCCTCATATTCTTGGCCGGGATCGACAATGCCCTGCGGCTGCCTTCCGCGCAGATTGGCCCATAAGAAGCTCATAAAAGTTGAAGGTGTGGCAAAGGCAGTTGTCTGCGACCAATCCGTGCCGCCGCTGAATTGATTGGAAACAATGCGCTCCCGTGACTCGCGCGATAAAAGATGCTTGCTGGCCGCAATGCGCCATGATTCAGGCAGCAGTCGTCGCCCCCAATCCAGCGGAGAGCGCGGTACAGCCGCTGGTTCTGAGCGCGCCTGGTACCCTAATTTGAAGCAAAAATCTTGGATCAGCCCTCCCATAGGATAATGATCTTGCAGCCCGACCGATGAGAGGACAAACACATTGGCCTCATTGGGAAGTTGCTCCAGTAGAATGCCGATTTCACGGTCAACCGCCTGGTAAATATCACGCACACCATCCATCAAGGGATTAGGGATAGCTACCTTTTCCAACCCACTGGCGTCTGGGCGGTACTTCCAAAACTGATGCCCTCCAGTGTGCGCCTCCGCAAAAACAAGGAAAACGAGGTCGTATTCGTCACCGGCCAGCAAAGATTGGCAGAGCAAACTCTTTTTTTCAATACGGTTCATGAGCTGCCGGTAAAGGACTGTATCTGTTTCAAGGTCAGACTCGAATTGTTCTTCCACGATAATCTGCTCGCCAAACTGCAGCCTGACATCTTCCAAAAGACCGGGAGGATGAGCCGCGGCTGAAGACTGCGCATCATGGACAGCCCAATCGATCAACTGTATGCCCTCTACCTCTGGGATGGCGGAGCTTTCAGGTACATCGATGATGGCTGCCTTTTTCCCCGTGCCTTTGAATGCATTCCAGAATGGAGCGACAGGCAGCTTATTCCCCGAGACCAGTTCCAGGTCATAAGCGTTTGATCTCAACTGCCGGTAATGATAATAGCCATGCTCCCTTCTAGAAACACCAGTTATGATGCTTAACCACACCCCATGCTCAAAGAGCAGCTCCTTGCCGGATGGTTGTCCCCAGCATCCGCTCTGCATGATCCTATTGAGATTGGGCATCGTGCCATCAGCCGCCCATCGCTCGAGCAACTTCGGGTCACCTGCATCAATGCCGATAATAATCAGTGGTGCTTTTTTCATCTAATATTCCTCAGAATGTCGTCTATGTTCGAGACATTGCGTCGGGATGATAGTGTTTAGGATATAGTGCGCCGGTCGACCAGCTCGTGCTGTGCCATTTGGTTGGCTGCGTCTCCTTCGTCGATCAGAAAGCCTATCATCTGACCGGCTCCATCGGCGGCAAGCAAGGGTGCCAACCTTAACGACACGCCAGGCATGATATCTGAACGTTCTTTCCCTTGAAACGCCTCCAGCCATAGTTGATAACCTCGTTTAAATGGGATAAGTGGGCTGCCAAGGACATACAGCAGCCGGCGCCCAATGGACCAGTGCTCCTTCCGCCAGCGACGGCCCGCATAATAGCGACCGGCTATGAAACTCACATGCAGCAGCTCTTTGACGACTGTAGTATTGCGATGGTTGACAACGGCCGTATTGTCCAAATACAAGCGATAGCCCTGATCTCGCAGGACGATATTAAGATCGCCTCCCCACGCACTCATTAGTTGGTCGACCGGCGGATCCAGGTGTAACAACAAGTCTCGTTTATATGACACATTATGCGCGGGCAGGTGGTCTACTTCGCCGCCTGTAACGGGTGCTGTATATGGTGGATAGGAAAAGATCTGTGAAGCCCACGCCCACAAACTATCTGAATTGGAACAAACAAAGGCTGAGCCGACAGCCGCCCACGGTCCTTGATGGGTATGAACGAGGGATTCCGCCCAATTAGGGAATGGATAGGCATGGTCTTCCACGAAGGCGACGGCCTTCGCTTGAGCATAGGGAATGCCATGAGCACCCGCCTGGGTTACATCATGAATGGTTCCAATAGGAACGACCTGCACACTTTGAAATCCACCTAGCAGGCCTTGTGCATCCTGCTCCGCTGACTCTGCAAAGGGAACGATAAGAATGACTTCTAATCTTTGGCAAATGGTTTGTTTTTGCAGGGCGATCAGTGTCCTCTCTAATCGCTCTATATCTGAAGGGGTCACCACAATGACCGATAGAAGGGGAGCCTCCTGATCATTCATTAACTCTTCCATAATACCCTTTTTTCGAAGGCTTTAATCTGCCGCCAATAAATTTTTATATACCGCCACCATGCGCTCGGCGAAGAAATCTTGACTGAACTGCTGCTCTGCCACCTCTTGCCCACGCCTGCTCATTCCTCTGCGCAGCGATCGATCACTTAATATGAGCAGCATGGCCTCCGCTAATTCATCCACATTGCCTGGGCTTACCAGCAGCCCAGTCTCTCCATCGCGCACGATGCCGGAAAGGCCGCCTATTCGGCTGGCGATGACGGGGGTGCCGCGCATCATAGCCTCAGCCGCCACCATTCCAAAAGGTTCATTCCATACCGAAGGCACCACTTGCACCCAAGCTGGACCAAAACGCTCGTTCATTTCTTCTTGAGAAATATGATCAAGCAATGTTACCTGTTTTTCAAGATCAAGCCTGCCAATCTGAGCCTCTAAATTGTCGCGCTCAGGGCCTGCGCCGGCGATCAACAGCCGCGCCATTGGGACCTTGGCGGCAGTACGCGCAAAGGCAGCGATGAGGTTACCGGTACCCTTTTCCGGAACCAGGCGTCCAGCGAAGGCAATCAACGGGAATGGAGCTGGTTTGACATTTGTTTGCGGCCAAGAGCTAACGCCATGAATAAGCGAGCTGACAGGCGATATCCCGGACTCTAACAACGCTTGCTGCACTACCGATCCATTGGCCAGGACGAGATCAAAAACATTTTGCCAACGCCTAAGCAGCGCCATTTGTCCCATCAGCGGCAGCCAATCGTGAAGAGGCAAGCAGCCCTGCCCATGGCAGGCGGTTCCCGCTCGATAAGTACACGGTTTGCCACTAGGCAGCATTTTGGTGCCCGTGGGACAGATCGCCCGGTACCAGACTGCATAATAGAGCGTGGGGATGTGGCGTAAAGAGGGCAGGATGAGCGGGGAAAGTTGGGTCAAGAAAAGCTGCACATGAGCAATATCGGGCTGAAAATCATCAAGGATCTGCCGCAGCTTGTGCGCTGCCCAGGGGTTGCCCGATTGCAGCAGTGTGCGCCAGCGAGTGGTCGTTCCCAGACAGACATCATCGGCCGTTGCTCCATTTTCTTCCGCGCTGCTGGCAAACAGCCGCACGTCGTGCCCTCGCTGCACCAGTCCGTCTCGCAAAACGAGCAGTGATATTTCGCTCCCACCAATAGGGGCAGCGTGATCGCTAATCAACAAAACTTTCATGGTTGATGAGGATGCGTTGTCCCGACCGCGCCGATTCCTCGGCAGCCAACACGATTTCCAAAGCGCGATACCCGTCGCTGAAGCTGGGCGCGGCTTGTTTCTCCTGACGCAGGGCATTGATGAAGTGCTGCATACTGTATAGATAAGAGGGATCGAGACGCGGCGCTCGAAATTTCGCCCGTGCATAAGCGTTTAAGGTTAAGCTTTCACGAATGCCCCGCCGCAGGGCGTAACCACGACTATAAAGATGCCGCCACATTATCTTCTCTGGCTGAAGGGAATGGTGTCGATCGACCGTTAACATACCGTCTTCGCCAATAATCTCCAGGCGATCCAAATCGAAGGAATTTAGGGCCAAGGAAGATTGCCAGGCGAGACCATTGGCCATTTCAAATGACAGCAGGGCATTATCATCTTCTGTACGCTGAGATTGTAATTGGGCTGTGAGGCTGACAATGGCAGAATCAAACAGCATAGGCAGAAGGTCGACCTGGTGCGAAGCCAAATCCAGCAAGACACCGCCACCACTCTCCCGCTTTTTCTTCCACGCTGGCATTCGACCACCCCCGGTGTGAAAGAGCGACTGTATGGCAACGATTCTGCCGACGACTCCGGAAGCGATCTGCTGCTTGAGCTCCAGGTATAAAGGATGAAAACGCAGATTAAAGCCCATCATACCGATGATATTGCTCTCTTGCCACGCTGTTACCACGGCCTGACTGGCTGCCAGTTTGGTTGCCAGCGGTTTTTCCAGATAGATATGTTTTCCATGGGCAATTGCCGACAAGGCAACTTCCACGTGCAGCGCCGTAGGCACGGCGATGATTACGGCCTGAACCTCTGGCAGGTCCAGCAGCTCCTGATAATCAGCGCAGCAGTGGGCCGATGGCCAATCCTTCTGCGCTTCTGCCTGCCGGCTCTCATCTGTCTCGGCAATGGCCGACACAACCACACCAGGTATGCGCCTCAACGCGTCGCTGTGCACCACACTGGCAATTGACCCATATCCAATAATGCCTAGACTTAATTGCTCCATATCCATGCCCTCTTTTAAGATAGCCAAGCACTCAATCCGCAGCATGATGCTAGAGCTGGTGCAGGCCTGAAAACAGGATCATTCCTGCACAACTTGATAGATGCGCACATGCTCCGCCTCATCACTAAATGATAGCACGATCTTTGATGCGGTTTCTAATTCCGCCACGAGAGGTGTCAGCGTAATCAGGCGTTGGCTCCAATCTGGTTGGTATTGGGGCTGGTCCCACTCAATTTCTGGTGCCAGAAGGAGATAGTCCACCTGGTGGGTTCGCAGAAAATCTTGTAACGCAGCGGCCGTTTTCGCCTGTGGCCAAGGCACAGTCTGTGTTTCTCCATATAGATAGTCGACTTGGGGATATTCACTCATTACGATTTGCTCAGCCGAGGCATGCTGCTTGAACCATACCGTCCTCTGAGAAAGATCGCCCACGTGTTTTATTGATGGAGTGTGGCGCAGGCTAGTCGCAGCCGAAGCAGCTAGAAACAGCCCAACAAATAGCAGAAGCAGCTGCATAGCTGGCAGCTTGCTCTCTGTTTTGCGCCGCCAGCCCAAGACCAGCAATATGATCGCCTCCAAGCCGCGCCCGAAGGCATAAAGCAGGTGCGGTATAATGGCATATAGCAGGCGCGGTCCGGCCCAATTCCAGAAGAAGAGTGCCCCCGCGTATGCCAGAGCTGATATCCAAAGAACATGCCATCCTATCTGCCGGACCCAACGGTGGCCACCGATCAAGACGAGAACCAGAATCCCTAGGCCCGTCAAAGATTGTCCCAGGGACAGCTGCAGTTGCTGGTCAATGCGCCGCGCAAGCGAGGAAGAGAAAGGGAAAATGGTCTCAGGAAGATCTAGATTGATATGACGCCACAGCTTGCGCCCGAAATGACGCCACTCTAGCCCACGATCACTCTCATCTGTCCCCGTCTCCGCCGGCGTTGTCGCCTCGTTGGCGATGCCTTCACCAGGCAGCATGGCTCGAAAATAGCGCATATTCTTCTCTTGCCAATAGCGCTGCGGGAAAATAGTGTTGCTGTTGAGCAGCAGCATCGCCAGCAATATTCCGCCCATTGCCAGAAGCGTCCCTGTAGTGGCAAACTGCTTTCGGGATTGGTAGGTTTGTGCGGTAAAAAAGAAGGATAGGCCCACACCAAGAACGATGGCCACCCCTATAGTTCGTACGGCAATCAGAGCCACTGACAATATGCCAACTGCCGGCCAATGCCACCAACGTTTGCTGCCACGTTGGTATCTGGCGACGACCGCCACCAGAAGCAGGTAAACAGTCAGGAAGAGGGGTTCCGACATAACCATACGCGCCTGTTCAACGACCAAGGGCAGCAGCCAGTAAGCTCCTGCCACGCCAACCCCCCACCATGCAGAGGAACCAGTCCAGCGCGGCCAAAATCGAAATACCAGCAGCCCGTTGATTAGCGTAGACATCAGCGCTGCCAGCTTGAGGGGCCACAGAATTGTGGGGAACAAAGCGATAATAGGCATCAGGGCCAGTGGGAATCCGATTGGAAACGCTGCAACGGCCTGAATACTCTCCGGATAATTAAGGTTTGAGTATATTTTGCCCTCCATCAATGATCGGGCGATCGTGATATAGTGGGCATCGTCGTTATAGGCGCCAACTTGGAAATTATTAAAGGTTAGGATGACCAAGATCAGGAACAGCAGTGCCAACACCAAGAATGTCAATCTTGGCCACCGGTCGTTTTCTTGATTGCTGAGCAGTCCACTTGGCGGATACATGTGGGGTGCTCAATCGGGACTGAGAAAGACCGATTTAGTCGGGGGCTGGTCAACGACTTCCCGATCCTCTGTTTCTAGTGTCCATTCTTCATAATAGGAGCGTTCCGTGTTCACCCGCCACAAATCGTGTTTTTCGCCGGCCACATTCTGAGCAGCCAAAATCCCGGTTAGCATGGAGTGATCCTGGTTGTTGTAGCGGTGCATTCCGTTGCGTCCGATTGTCTGTAGGTTTTCAATGCCAACCAGGTAATCGCGGATTATTGCCAGATGGGATTGGTATTGGGCATCGTAAATCGGGTAAGCCTTTGCCTGGCGAATGACACAGCCATCACTTACCAGGTCACTATCTACCAATCCCAACTGCGCCAATTCCTGACGTGCCAGGGCTATGAGGGCAGCGTCTTCTCGCTGCCACAGCTCGTCACCCTCGTTACAAAAGTATTCCATACCCAGGCTGGTGTATCGGGGATCTGGCACCATCGCCGGACTCCAGTTTTTGAAGTTCTGGATGCGCCCGACCTTGACATTTGGTTCGTGGATATAAATCCAGTTGTCAGCAAAGATATTCTCTTGTTTGATGATCAGGCCGACGAGAACAAAGGCCCGATAGCGCAAGCCTTGGGCAGCGGACAATACCTGATCAGGCGGTGCGGGGCTAATGGATCTGACTAAGTTTTGTAAAGACATGCTGGATATAACTTGATCGACCTGCAGCTCCTTTGCCAAAGGCTTGCTTGAGTGGTTGGAATTGTGATCAAGCAGATGTACGCTGGCGATTCGATTGCCATGACGCACCAATTGCGTAGCCGTAACCTGGCAGCGAACTTCGCCACCATTGTGTTCAATCTCCTCTTTAAATGCCTGCCACATCATCCCCGGCCCATGAACGGGGTAGTAAAATTCATTGATCAAGCTCTTTACATTCTGGCCGCCACCGAAGATCGCGTTTTTCACGGCCGAACTCAAAGAGAGACCCTTAATTCGTTGTGCAGCCCACTCAGCGCGAATCTGATCCGTTGCAATACCCCACACTTTTTCAGTATAGCTCTTGAAAAAGGTGTCGAAGAGTCGTTTGCCAAAGCGATTAGTCACCCACTGATCGAATGATGTTTCTTCTGCGGAAGGCAAAAGCCGGGCGGACAGATAGCTGAGCAGAATTCGTGCGCTTTCCCCAAAGCCCAGCTGGGAAAGAGTCGGCATCAACTGTAGAGGATATGGGAAAAAGCGTTGGTTGTAATAAATGCGCGACAAGCGCGGACGTTCCTCAAATTCATCTCCCAACATCGTCTGCCATAGTTGGTTGATTGATGGTATCTGAGTGTAAAAACGGTGCCCCCCAATATCGAAACGGTATCCCTTATACTGTTCTGTGCGCGATATTCCACCCACATTTGGCAGATGCTCTATGACAAGCGGCTGAAATCCACAGTTGTTTAGCTCATGGGCCGCAGCCAATCCCGCCGGCCCAGCCCCAATAAGAAAAATGCTCTGATCAGTTGTAGTCAACGTTACCTGTCAATATTGTGATAGTCACAGTTCCCTTATCCAAGAGGTTCGTGAATGTTAGATTATGAGCGCATGATCCAAGAAATGTCATGCGACCAGGTTCAAAAAGCTTTTACCCTGCTCATGTACCAACGACAATGCCGCCATCTACGCGCAGTACATCACCGGTGATGAAACTGGCTTCGTCTGACGCTAAGAAGAGATAGGCGTTGGCAATATCGCGCGGCTTACCTAAACGACGCAATGGCGTATGCGACTTCATACCCTCCAATATTCTTTCCGGCATCTGCATGACCATTTCTGTAGCCGTAAAACCCGGGGCCACGGCGTTGACGCGGATACCATAACGACCGAGTTCTCGCGACCAGACTTTAGTCATGCCGATTACGCCCGCTTTTGTGGCCACGTAATTCGTCTGGCCAAAATTACCGTCTAGTCCAACGATGGAGGTGGCGTTTAATATGACGCCGCTCCCCTGAGCGATCATCTGTGGTACCACGGCCTGGGTGCAGTTGAATACGCCCTTCAGATTGACGGAGATGACTAGGTCAAAACTTTCCTCCGTCATTTGAGCCACAACTTCGCCATTTTTCCACTTGATTAGCTGGCTGTCACGTAGAACGCCGGCATTGTTAACCAGAACGTCAATACGGCCGTATTCATCAACCACGCCATCCACCCACTCTTGGACCGCCTGCCGATCGCTGATATCGACCGGATGAAAAGCGATGCCCAATGCTTCGGCGGTGGCCTCGCCGGCTGAGGAGTTGATATCACAAATGACGACGACTGCCCCTTCTTCGGCATATCGCTGCGCAGTGGCCTTGCCGATTCCAGCCGCTCCACCGGTGATCAAAGCTACTTTGTCCTTGAGTCGCATCGAATCCTCCATTTCACTCGCCTAAGATCAAAAATCGGCTCTTTAAAATTATTGTCAATAAATCTCTTCAAGGTAAAGACCTGACTTCTAAAACCGGATACTGTAAGCTGCTTGATAATTCACACTCAAAAATTCGCTCCCACTTAATGCCCTCCGCTGTCCATATGCGGCAAAAAGATTTTACCTCGTTTTAGGGCGCGAACGCGAATGAATGGTTCGCTCTACTATCAGTCCACATGATCAGTTATAATCTTGTGATGCTGGTAATTCTAGAAAAAGAAGCGCCCCTGGCGACGATCACCTTGAACCGTCCCCAGCGCCACAACAGCCTTGTGCCTGCGCTGCTGCACGAGCTGCTGGAAGCGATTGGGGCTGTGGATGCGGACCCGGATATTTCTGTCTTGCTGCTGCAGGCCAACGGCCGTTCTTTTTCCACCGGTGGTGATGTACGCGTTTTCTATGATCAGCGGGCCAACCTGGCGGCGTATGCCCAGGAGATCGTGGGTCTGTTGAACAAAGTGATCCTGCGTATGCTGGAACTGCGCCTGCCTATCGTGACCGCCGTGCACGGCATGGTATCCGGCGATTCGCTCGGTTTCTTGCTCGCTTCCGATATCGTTTTGATTGCCCCGGGAGCGAATATTACGCCCTGGTACAGTGTTCTTGGTTTCAGCCCCAACGGAGGGTGGACGGCGCTGCTGCCCACGTTGATCGGCCAGCGTCGCACGGCGGAAATCCTGATCCAGAATCGCGCCATTTCCCCGCAGGCGGCTGTGGCCTATGGTCTGGCCAACCGGGTCGTGGCCGCGGGGTTAATTCGCTTAACGGCGCGCCGCATCGCCACTGAGATCGCCGAAAAGTCAGCGGGCAGCATTCGCGCCACGAAAGCACTATTGAACGGCCGTTATCCAAACTTGGAGCAAGCCCTGGAGGCCGAATGCACCGAGTTTGTACGCCAGATCCAGACCGCAGAAGCACAGCAGGGCATGGCCAAATTCTTGGGTCTCCCCTGACCCACTTAACAAAGGAAGGAATAGACATCATGATCAAACGACGAGTCGGTGTTCAACTGCATCCCCAACACACAACCTATGAATCATTCGCTAGTGCTGTGCGCCAGGTTGAGGACCTGGGTGTGGATTCGATCTGGAATTGGGACCACTTTTTCCCGCTCTACGGTGAACCTGATGGTCCTCACTTTGAGGGCTGGACACTCCTGACAGCCATGGCCATGCTCACCGAGAGAGCGGAAATCGGCTGTTTGGTGACCTGCAACAGCTACCGCAACGCCTCCCTGCTGACCCATATGGCCAAAACCGTGGACCATATCAGTAATGGCCGGCTCATATTGGGCATGGGCGCCGGATGGTTTGAGCACGATTACGAGCAGTTTGGCTATGCCTTCGGCACAGCCGGAAGCCGCCTGCGCGCTCTAGGCGAGGCGCTGCCCCTGATTAAACAGCGCATGGCCGAGGAAGTGCCGCCCCCGTTGCGCAATCCGATCCCAATCTTGATCGGTGGGGGTGGGGAAAAAGTAACGCTGAAACTTACAGCGCAGTATGCTGACCTGTGGAACGGCTTTGGCCCGCCAGAAACCTGGGCCCATAAGAATAAGGTGCTGACCCAGTGGTGCGAAGAAGTCGGCCGTGATCCGGCTGATATCGAACGAACTGTACACCTCGAGGATAATGTTGATTCGGCCACACTCGATGCGTTCGCCGCGTCCGGAGCGACCCATTTTATCCTGGGTCTGGGTGAGCCGTGGAATTTTGAGCTCGTCGAGAAGCTGCTCGCCTGGCGTGATTAGGCCTGATAAGGATCGTTTGCTAGTGCGGCTGAATTAAGGTGCAAAAAAAAAGGCGCCAGGGGCAAATTTTCCCTGGCGCCCACAAATACGCTGTCCGAAGGCGGAATATGCGCAGCGCATAGACTCTAATTGTGAGGACTGGACATTTGGGCCATTGGCATCAAAGGCTGATCAGGCCAGGCAACTTCTATAGCATGAGATGTGTTTTTCGCCACCCAACCATATTTCTTCTTCTTGGGCGCATGGTTCAGAATTTTCATTTTGACCGGTTTTGCTCCTGGTCCCGAGTAATAGAGAACCTCCACCCATACCGCATCACGCGGTAAATCGAGATTGGAAATCCAACCGCTGTCCACCTCACCTCCACGTGCATACCACGAGGCCAGCTGACCGCCGTCTGCATTATTGATGACATAAAGACCGCGGCGCGCCTTATGCATAGCTACCTCGAAATCGATGCGTACGGCCGCGCCAGATGGCTCCTTATAAACTTTATTCAGCCAAGCGCCACCTTCAGTCTTGGGCGGTTTCTGATCATCAGTGTGACCATCATTCAAACCTGATGCCCCAACCAGTCCAACAGCAAACAACATGACAACAGCCGCAACCGTGACCAGGGTTGTCACTAAAGCGATCTTTTTCATACCTCACTCCTTTACTGAATTATTTTACCACCCCAAGGGGTCTCTAGAAATTTTCTGATCATTCGTCAATTATGCCAACTAACCACCCGGTCTTCCCGGCATGCCACCCGGTCCACCCATCATGCCGCCTGGTCCGCCCATCATGCCGCCCGGTCCGCCCATCATGCCGCCCGGTCCGCCTATCATGCCGCCTGGTCCCCCCATCATGCCGCCCGGTCCGCCCATCATGCCGCCTGGTCCGCCCATCATGCCATAGGTTGGCCATGCCGCGCCATCCGGCATCACGGGCATACTGTCTGGCGGCATCACCGGCATATCTGGCCAGGCCACTTCGATCGCATGGGCCATCCCCTGGGATACCCAACCATACGCTGTGCCCGGAGCCGGATTCAAGATCTTCATCACGATCGGCGCTCCATGAGGGCCAGGGTAGTACACGACTTCCACCCACACCGTCTTGCGCGTGAGTTCAATACCGTTGATCCAACCGCTGTCCGTTGCCCCAGGATACGCATGCCAGGATGCTATTTCATCTCCATCCACATAGCGCACGACATAGGTCCCGCCCTTCGCTTTGTGTCCGCCAACTTCAAAATTGATCCGTAAAGCTGTGCCACCTGGCTCAGCTTCAGCGCCTACGTCTGCTTCTCCACCACTCCAGCCGCCTGGTACTTCTTCTCCCCAGCCAGGAGGACCCATTTGCTGAGGTGCTTCAGCGCTGGCGGAACCAGCTGCCAGCAGCAGCAGGAGGGCAACCAATCCAAATAGAACGCTCACATGTGCCAGTTTCTTCATGTCAATCTCCCTTTGAGAACGCTAATAGATCACATTATGGGTTAGAAAACGTGAAATTTCCATAAACATTGCGGGAATTTCGCAGAAGAAACGTCAATCAATTATCATGCCCCGTAGACGGGCACTGTTCTAGCCATGTGCACGACCAAAATCAACATAACAATATCAAACAACATCCCGCGCACCAAACCCAATTTGGACATAGCGCTTCGATGGCATGTGTGCTCAGTGATGTTATTATCGTCTGCGTCTTGGCCAAGGCTACCCTAAGAGAGCCGCTTACGATAGTGCTTATCCGTAGGCAAACACCCTGCCAGATGTTACAAACATGTTCATTGTAACGTTTTTATTGTGACGAAAGTCACGTCTGTTTCTAAAGATGCTGACAACAGTATGACATTCCCTTATACTGACGTTATCGGGTTTTCTTCATAGTGTTTACGTTATTTCGATCCTTTCTAATTCATGGCGTAAACTCCAACGGTTGAACCTCAAGTCTTCTACCTTGGAACCTGATTTTGTTCTCTTTTCAGGATGGCTGAAAGCGATCAACAATGGTCTTGCTATGAACATGCATCTTGTTGGATGGGAAATTGCCGGCTTTTTTTTCGTTCTTATTGTTGGTTCGCTGCTCCATTTTGCGTTTGAGCTGAGCAATTTTTGGAAGCCTGTCGCCCTATTTGCGGCCGTCAATGAAAGCACTTGGGAACACCTCAAGATGGTGTTTTGGCCAGGGCTTTTTTTCTTTCTGATGCATTACTACTTTTTTAAGGATAAGGCGTGCGCGACCCGCTTTTGGTCTGCCAAGTCCGTTTGTCTCTTTCTAATGCCCTTAATCATCGCCGTTGGGTGGTATGGCGCCATAGCCCTCCTTGCGGAAAATAGCTTTGCCGTCAATATCGGCCTCTTCATTGGCGCCATAATCATAGGCCAGCTTGTAAGTTACCTAATGTTGTCCGCTAAGATACCAAATAGCTTCAGCCAACAACGATCGATAATTTTCATCGTGGTGCTGGCACTTGCTTTTGCGACTTTAACCTTTTTCCCACCGAAAATATTTCTATTTGAACATAAGGATCTTGAAAACACGGGACAGTATGGGATTTTGGACAACTACGAAGACCTGCTCATCTTTGATGACAAGTAAACCACACATACGCAGACTGAAATAAACAAGTATATCAAGGAGGTTTGGGGATGGCTTTTGAAATTTCGATCGCAGTCGCTGTGGTTAGCTATTTGATTGGCGCCCTTTCATTCGCCCGGATCATAACCTGGCTCGTCAAACCAGACGCAGATCTTGACCATGTCTTTATAGAGACCAACGATGACGGCCCTGGAACACAACTGCGCACAATGGGTGCTACCACTGCCTCAATACAGTTGGGTTCACGCTGGGGATGCTTTATCGGCTGGATGGATATTCTCAAAGTAGCTGTTCCAACTTTGGCTGTAAAATTAATATTTCCAGAACAGCCCTACTACTTGATTGCGGCCATATTTGGGATGATTGGCCACAATTGGCCAGTATACTACAGGTTTAAGGGGGGAACGGGCATGTCTTCAATTTATGGGGGCGCTCTTGTGATTGATTTTGTTGGGGCCATCGTGTGCGCCGTACTGGGTTTATTCTTGGGGCTCTTCCTTGTGAAAGATATCATGATTGCCTACTTGTCGGGTCCATGGTTGCTAATACCTTGGTTCTGGTTCCGCACACGAGATCCATATCTGGTTGCCTACGCAGTTATTATCAACATTATCTTTATGCTGGCACTAATACCAGAAATTCGCGACCATATTCGATCACGTCGAGAAGGAAAGACTGAAATGAATACAGCGATGGAGAGTTTCCCTATGGGAAGGGGCATGCTCAAAATAATGAAACGTTTCCGGTTAAGCAAATGAAAGTGAGTGGACAAAACGCCTTCTTGAATCATGCCTGAAGCAAAAGATGCCTATCTGGTTCCTGTAACCAGGAAACACTTACACAAAAAAATCGGCAATAAGGCCATTAATTTATGGCGTCTCATGCGGAAAGGTTATCTCGTTCCAGAGACTTTTGCGCTGATCTGGGATGCTTACCTGGATCTGGATCGTGATAATGAGACCGTCCTGCAAAGAATCGAAGCCGAAATGAGCCAGAAGCTGGATCCCGAAGCTTCCTACGCGGTGCGCTCATCAGCTGATGTCGAAGATAGTTCCGATTTTTCCTTTGCAGGACAGTTCAAAACTGTCCTCAATGTCCAGGGCGTTGATCAGACCCTCCAAGCAGTCAAGACAGTATGGAAAGCTGCACGCGCGGACGACATCCGCGCATATCAGGAACGGTCACAGACCGAACAGGACAATCTGCGCATGGCCGTGATTATCCAACGCATGGTTGAACCCGTCATTTCTGGTGTCTCCTTTAGCATCAATCCAATCAGTTCTCTAGATGAAGTTGTTGTCGAAGCGGTGTTTGGAAGTGGAGAAATGCTGGTCCAGGATGGTGTCACACCTCAGCGCTGGGTAAGCAAATGGGGCAGCTGGGTGGAACGACCTGAGAACGACGAGATGCCATTGGAAGTTGCCCAGAAGATAGTGGAAGAAACCCAGACAATCGCTAAGAAAATGAAATTGAATGTTGATCTAGAATGGGTTTTTGACGGAAAGAATATTTACTGGGTGCAGATGCGCGACATTACGGCTTTGGAAAAGACTGAAACCTACTCAAATAAGATCGCCAAGGAGATGACACCAGGTCTAATAAAGCCTTTGGATTGGTCTGTCGTTGTACCCATTAAGAGCAAGATGTGGATCAATGTGATCAGCCAGGTGATTGGTGATAATGACATTGATCCCAATAGTTTGGCGAAGCTATTTAATTACCGGGCCTACCACAATTTAAGTGTGTTCGGCCGGATCTTTGAGAGCTTGGGATTACCACGCGAATCATTAGATGTCATGATGGGTGTTGCACCACCTGGAGCTGGTAAACCGCCGTTTAGACCGCGTCCAAGATTAATTCTCCTCTCGCCCCGTATCGTCAGATTCTTGTGGGATAAATGGACGTACGCCAAAAAGGCGCAGCGCGACTATTTATTGTTGTGTGCGGAGGCAAAGTGGTACTCCAATAATCTGCATGATGATTTGGACGAATCTGAGCTGGTTAGAGTGATTGATCAGCTCAAAAATCTCAATCTGCGAACAACAACGCATACATTTCATGCGATTCTGCTCATGCAGATCTACAGTGGGTTTCTCCGCTCACTGCTGCAGCGCAAGGGCATTGATTTTGCTGATTTTAATCTAGGCGCTGACATGCCTGAACTGGATGCATACAATCCCAACAAAAGGCTGGCAGAGCTCCACCGACATTACCTGGAACTGGATAAAGAGGCTCAGGCGATCATCGCCAGCGGGGATTATCTGCGTCTTCAAAAGATGATAGGGATCGCTGCCTTCCAAAGTGAATTTCGCGATTTCATTCATGAGTTTGGTCATATGAGTGACCGTACGGTCTTATTTGATTCAGTACCCTGGCGGGAAACACCCGGTTTAATACTGGAATTGATCAGTAATTTTGAGCCGCCGAAGGAACGCAACCAGAAAAGGAATAGATTTGAACAAGTGAGTGGGCGTGGATTTCGCGGCTGGATGCTGAAGGTTTTCTATGATCGTGCCCGACAATTCTATCTCCTAAGGGAACAGTACAGTTCGCTTTATACGTACACGTTGATGCTGTTCCGCGTCTATTACCTCACTATAGGCGCACGTATGGCTGCGCAAGGTCTTTTAGATTCTCAAGACGATATCTATTACCTATATGATGAAGAAATCCGGGCCTATGTCATGGATAAACGCCGAGGAAAGTTGTTCAGGTCTGCTGTGCGAGAACGAAAAGATGAGATCGATCGCTGCAAAGACGCAATCATGCCAGCAATCGTCTATGGCGAATCGCCCCCCCCGGTTGTCGTCCAACATGACCAGAAGCTGAGCGGAACGCCCACTTCACGGGGCTACTACACTGGCCCTGTAAAGCTGGTCAGGGGAATCAATGATTTTAACAAGGTCAATAATGGGGATGTGCTCGTGATCCCCTTCTCCGAAGTAGGTTGGCTTCCCTTGTTCGCCAAAGCTGGTGCAGTGGTCGCTGAGTCAGGCGGTATGCTGTCCCACAGCTCGATTGTTGCCCGGGAATATGGGATCCCGGCGGTGGTGTCCGTCAATGGCGCACTCTATTTACAAGACAACCAGATCATAAGTATAGATGGTTACAAAGGGGAAGTTTTTGTTCATAGTTATGAACAGGGCTCCGCTGAAATATGGGAGTAGATGATGCCCGTTGTTGAAACTAGTTCTTTAAATAAACGATATATTCTGGGCGAGCACAGTGTGGACGCGCTGGTGACAGTGGATTTCATTGTGGAGGAGGGGGAATTCGTGGCCATTATGGGACCTTCGGGGAGTGGAAAATCGACTCTTCTTCACCTCATCGGCGGTCTAGACCAACCCACGAATGGGGAGGTGACACTAAACGGGCAGCGTCTCTCTTTGATGAAAGACAAGCAAATTACACTCTTGCGCCGGCGTAATATTGGGTTTGTGTTCCAGTTCTTTAACCTGCTGCCCACCCTTTCGGCTGGGGAAAACATTACCCTGCCCCTGTTGATCGACGGGAAGAACCTGCAGGCGTACCAAGAACGCCTGGAGACGATCTTGTCGCTGATTGGCCTGACCGATCGTCAGGACCACAAACCAGATCAATTATCTGGTGGCGAGCAGCAGCGGGTAGCCTTGGCACGCGCCTTAATTATGGAGCCGGCTATTGTTCTGGCTGATGAACCAACCGGCAACCTGGATTCAAAAACAGGCATGGCGATCATGGAGCTGTTGAAACTATCGTGCGCAGAGTTAGGGCAAACAATCGTTATTGTGACACATGATCCACGCGCAGCTTCAACTGCTAACCGGGTGGTTTTTCTCAGAGATGGAAGAATTGTAAAAGAGATTCGTTTTGAGAAAACAGCAGACAAAGCGCATCGCCTGCGTGCAATCATTGCTGAAATGGAGAAACTAGAAGCGTAGATTCAAGCTGACGGTCAGATTAATTTCCTAAAGCACATTTGCTTCGGAAAATTGTGTTTACGCTCAACAAATTCTATGTCTCTTACACGCATTCTAATCTTACGATCTTTCAAAGAGCGCCCAACCCGCATGCTGTTAAGCACCTTTGGCATTATTCTTGGGGTGGCTGCTATTCTAGGGATTGGGATAACAAATCAAAATGCCCTAGATGCGGTTAAGCAATTGTTTGAAAGCACGACGGGAAAAACCGATCTGATCATCATCAGCGCTGATGCGGACGAAAGCGGGATTTCGGAGCACACTCTGCAGCAAGTCGAGCGGATTGCAGAGATAGAATTTGCCGTTCCATCGTTACAGGTAATGACCGTACTGGGGGATTCAGTCTCCTCAGATAGCATGGCAATGTCATTCTTTGGTATGAATGCCGGTGGGCTTCAGCTCTACGGCATTGATCCAGAGGTGGACGTCAAAGCCCGTATTTATGAAGTTACTGATGGGCGATTTTTGTCCATGGTTCTTGATGAAAATGAGGTCGTACTGGTTGATGTTTACGCGGAGGAAAATGAGATCATCGTTGGCGATACGATTGAAATCATTGCTGAAACCGGCACTGAAGAGCTGCGCGTTGTGGGCTTAATTGAGAATAAGGGCGCAGGCCAAACGAACAACGGCGCTTTTGGGGTGGTGCCGATCCAGACGGCACAAAAGTATTTCTTCCGCGAAGGAGAAATCGATCAAATCGATCTGGTATTGGGATCTGGATATTCCAGTAATGATAATCTGGATGACCTAAAAACAAGGATCCAAGCACAAATTGGAGAAGACTCCTCGGTGATCTACCCTGCTGCTCAGGGTCAGAGAATGACCCAGATGCTTAGCAACTACCAGATCGGATTAAACTTCTTAAGTGGGATGGCGCTCTTTGTTGGGGCATTCCTGGTCTATAACTCTTTTTCAATGAGTGTCATTGAACGCACACGTGAGTTTGGCATGCTGCGTACGACGGGCATGACCAAAGGGCAAATCATCCGCCTTATCATCACTGAGGCCTTGTTGTTGGGCGTGATCGGTTCACTACTTGGATCCCTGCTTGGTATTTTTCTAGCTCAGGGCTTGTCAGCCCTGATGAGGATGATTCTCTCGCAAGAAATGGGACAGATCCGTGCCCAGCAGGGCATCCTGATTACAGGTGTTCTGGTTGGAATTAGTGTGGCTGTCATTTCGGCCGCGATCCCGGCATTACAAGCAGGTCGCATCTCGCCGATGGAAGCGCTACGCGTACGGTCAAGAACGCGCCATGGATGGTTATTGGAAAAAGGTTGGATACCGGGTTTGATTTTGCTGATTGTATCGGCGATTATCCTCATCTTGAATCCATTTCCATACGATGTCCAATTTCGCATGGGAAGCATGGTGGTGATCTGCCTCTTCCTAGGTGGCACCTTATCAATTCCGGCAAGTGTCGGCTTCTGGGAGCGAATCTTAACGCCTTTGACAACACGCGTCTTTGGCCGCAGCGGTGTCCTCGGCAGCAGCAACATCCAGCGCGCCAAGCTGCGCACGACGCTCACGGTGGCTGCCCTGATGATTGGTGTTTCCATGATGGTTATCGTCTGGGTCATTACCGATTCCTTCAAAGGGGACCTGGATGAATGGCTGAAGGGGTATATGGGTGGGGACCTGTACGTCAGTTCACCCCTTTCAATGGGCAGCGATGTCTGGAGACGTTTAGAATCAGTAGAAGGTGTCAAGGCCGCTTCCCCAATTCTCTACAAGAGCGTGGATTGGAGTCCGCCAACCGGCGAGGTGGATAGTGTGAATTTGATGGCCATCGATCCAAATAGCCATTTGCAGGTGACATCCTTTGTTTTTGCAGATGAAGCGGTTGATCCGCGGGAGGCGGTACACAGTTTAGACCAGGGTGACAATATATTTATTTCCACAGTTCTATCTGAACTGTTCGACGCCCAGCAGGGAGATACCGTCATGATTAGAACCAGGACCGGCTATCATCCATTTCATGTCGCTGCAGTTGTGGTCGATTTTTACCAGCAAGGCTATGTCGCCACATTAAGCTGGTCCAATATGAGACGCTACTTCCGTGAAGATAATGCCCAGGCTTTCTTATTAAAGGTAGAGGATGGATATGGAGTAGAGCAGGTGAGCGAGCGCATTGAAGATCTCTACGGGGATCGCTATCGCCTCTCATTAATCTCCAACCAAAACCTGCTCAATCAGGTTTCAGTTTTGCTTGATCAGGCATTCAGCATGTTTGATGTACTTGCTGTAATCGCAATTGTGGTTGGGTTTTTTGGCATCGCCAATACGCTGACGATGAATGTCATAGAACGCACACGAGAAATAGGTATGCTGCGCGGAGTAGGCATGACCCGTTCGCAGATCTTGGCCATGATCCTGGCCGAAGCAGCCACACTTGGGCTGATTGGTGGTTTATTGGGCTTACTCTTTGGCATCATCCTCTCACGCATATTCCTCTTGGCAATGACGGCGATGTCTGGCTACCAGATTACTTTTACCTTCCCCATCCAAAGGGGACTGGCCGCTTTACTGATCGCTGTAATTATTTCTCAGTTAGCAGCAATGTTGCCGGCTGGTCGGGCAGCCCGTATCCGCATCCTGGATGCGATACAGTATGAATAGATACTGATCTGGTTCTCTGATCCTTCAAACCTAACACCGCCACCAGTTCTGTATTACTCCTTCACTTCCGTACCAGGGCTGACCGACTACAGCGTGGTGGCTAACGCCAGACAGGATAATCTGCTCGGAACCAGGTAGGAGTGCCGAGCTCACTGGCACTATTCCATCCCCCCAGACATCCCCATCTGCGCTTATGTCTTTGTAAATCCTGAATGCAAAACGCTCGGATAGCGACCCTGAAAGACGACCATGGACATATTTACCAGCCACAGAAGTGTAGCGAACTTGGGGGGCATATGTCGAATCAGGTACATGCTGTTGGACCCAACGTGCCATCTGCCCTCCGCGCTGGATGCCACCCTGGTTCAGGTTTGGACTGCCCAGCATAATTAGGTGCTTAATATAATCACGCCCGCAGAAGCTCTTGGCCAAAAAAGACTCGCTGCTTAGATAAAGCCGCCCAATAATACCTCCCTGACTGTGTCCAATTAAAGTCAGTTTTCTTTCACTAAATTCTTTTAAGGCTTTTTTGACAGTGACATCGAGTTTGTTTAAAACAAGAAACCATCCTAGTTTTGTGATACTTGGAGCCCAATCTGACAAGCGTGTATTTACGACAAAGACCCTTTTCCCGGATACTGCCGCCAACCGACGGCTAAATCCACTGTATAGTGTCGCCTGGCTAAGAAATCCGCCTAAGACTACGATGGCGGAGGTTTTTTCGTTCATCCTCGAATCTTTCTATGTCGAATGGTTCAGAAAACTCCAATAGGCAACATTATATCTGTTTTCGATTAGAAGCTTAATCAATACTGGGCGTGGATTAGGTTAAGAAACTGGAAGTCAGAATAAGTGAATGAATAAGCACTCTGGTTTTTAGACCAGAGAGTCATATATCGGTGTGACGATACTCGAATCATTGGCCTTACGGATGTGAATCTCACCAACAAGATATGATTAGTATCTTGTGCAAAATTACTAGGAAGAAAACAGGTGCTATACTCGAACTTCCTCTCAACAGCCCAAATAGGGACGTTTAGCCAGTTCTCCCGCGGCGGCAGCGGGCATCTGATGGCAGCGTCAAAAAATGTGGTGCGGTTGAGGCAATATTTATCGTATCGTGAATAAGTTGGGTGTTAGTTGCGACCGATTTCTCGATAGGTTATCTTAGGGTTGTACGAGCCGCTGACGTGGCTTTGGTGAATCGCAGATCGAATCTGATCATTCATTTTTCTTTTTCGAGTTAAGCGAAATCAGGACCGCCATCGGGCAAAATAAGGCCTTCACTATCGCCTATATTTTGAGAATGACTCCTCACTTGCTCATAGGCCCAGAAAGTCCCACCATTTTTGAAAGAGGACAGTTGAATTATGCGTATCTTGCTTACAACACTATTCTCTATACTCGCATTCTTTGAAATCCTCGCTCCTTCTGCGGTTCACGAGGTTTATTTCATCCCTCCCCCCGGAGTCGACACCAACGACCCGCTCTACAAACTTGGCTTACTCGATGTTACCAAAGCCCCCTACCTGGCTGACTCTACAGGCATTACCGATTCCACGGCCCAAATTCAAATGGCATTAGATGATGCATTTGAATATCAACTCATCCCTTTCCTCCCCCCAGGACAATTTCTCATCTCCGACACGCTCAAAGTCAGACAAGATCGCAACGCACACCGTCAGCACTGGTATGCCACGCACCTGACCGGTTCCACAGCCGCCAGGGAGAGACCTCAACTGATATTGAAACAAAACTCACCAGGATTTAACGGTTCTGAACTCAAAGCCGTTGTCCTCATATATTCCGTCTGTAACCCAGGACTGGACACATGTAGGGACAACAACTTCACCGAAGAACTAGTCACTTCTGCCTCAGGATTCTCTCAGGGCATCTCTAACATAGACATTGTCGTCAAACCAGGGAATCCACAAGCAGTCGCCCTTGACTTTGGCGGAGCTCAATACTCCGTTATCCGTAACATCGATATCAAGCTGGAAAGCGGCTATGCCGGCATCTACCGCTATCCTGGTGTCTACAGCACAATGGGAAATATTCAGATCGAAGGTGGCCAGATTGGGATTGTTGGCTATCGCAACCAATATGGCGGCTTTAACAACGTTCGTCTATACAACCAAACGGAATATGCCCTCGCCAATGCTCTTTGGGCTTCTAGTTATCACGGTCTCCATATCAAAAAAGATTCAGCTCCCATCATCAAAACCCAAAACGGCTGGCACCCAGGCTACGGTCACATCAGCCTCGTAGACGCCGTTATCGACATAAAGAACCACACTGATATCCCGTTGATCGACAACGCCGATGGGACTGGACTGGCTCTCCAGAATGTCACTATCAACAATGCCGGCACCATCGTCAAAAATGATGGCAATAATCCTGACTATCAGGGTTTGGGGGCTGGCTGGCAGCATGTAGACATCTATTCAGTCCCAGACACGCAAAGACATCCAGGCTATACCATCGTGGATAGCCAAAATCAGGACACGGCCTACGGGGAGCCTCCTACCAATGCTTCTCCTCCAGACACTCAGCAGCTATTGAACATGCACAGCTGGCGCCAAGCTCCGTCTCCAGATGTCCTCCTCCAGCAGAGCGCCCAATCTGGCTCAGGCGTCTGCTTGGCAGACGATTCTGCCCAAATTGATCCTACTGACGATGGTGATGACGCTCCTGGAATACAAGCGCTGATCGATCAATGTCAGACCATTCTCTTTAGCAAAGGCAACTATCGGCTCAAGAGCACCCTCGATCTCAAGGCGGACACGCATTTGATTGGGGTTTCAAATCACATATCACTCCTCCTTCAGCATCCAGACTGGAATCCCGATACTGTCACGCCCCTTATCTCTACGGTTGACAGCGCCAGCGCCACGACGCAGCTCACCGATCTCAATATTGGCTACTACAACTCACCTGACTTTCCGAAATTAACGGCTATTGTATGGCGTGCCGGCGCTAACTCACAAGTGCACAACGTCAAGATCACGAGGCGCTTGCAGCCCAGCATTAGCACAGAGAACAAGGCGCACATTTACATCACAGGCAATGGCGGTGGCCACTGGTCCAGTATTGGATCGGTTAATGGCAATGGTACTGAAGCGGATATCAATAAATTGAACCGCGGCCTATTAGTTGAAGGCACAACACAACCGCTTCGCTTCTATAATCTCAACACAGAAGATAATCTTGCGGGTGTCTTTCATCCCGTCGAAGGAGCTCAAGTTGAGATTCGTAACTCCAGAAACGTAGCCATTTTCAACATGAAGGCCGAAGATGATAACCCCCTCATGATCAACAATTCCAGCAATGTCTTTATCTCCGGCATGATGAGCAACACGCGAACGTTGGTCTACGACAGCAGCGACATTCGAATCCTCGGCAACGCTCCTAAGTTTTGCAGCGAGTTGCACGAGTCCGGCGGGATAGTTATTCGCGATAATGGCCAAGACGTCCTCAACAATATTGAACAACATTGCTTCCCCTTCAGCCTTTTTAACGGATCCCTAGACGCCAGTAAGCTTTTCCCAGCAGGAGAATTTCCCACCTTCAATGGTGGGAGCGTCAGCGTCAGCCCCGCTGCCGACGCTTATGTACGCTCAAATTATCCGTCGGACAATTATGGTTCAAGCAGTTCTATACAGATAAAGGAAGCGGGTAACGACTTTTATGGCTACCTGAAGTTCGATGTCCCAGGGGTATCGGGCACCGTGCAGAAGGCGACACTGAAGCTGTACGTGACTAATGCCAGCCCAGATGGAGGCAGCGTCTACCAGGTCAGCGACACAAGCTGGACTGAGGGTGGCATCAATTGGAACAATGCGCCGCTCATGAATGGGCAGGCGCTGGACACGACAGGCGCGGTCCCTGTGGGGCAGTGGGTGGAATTTGAGGTCACGCCGGCCGTGACAGGCAGTGGCCCAGTGAGCTTCGGGTTGAAGAACCTTTCATCTGACTTTGTGCACTACAGCAGCAAAGAAGGGGCAAACGCACCGGAACTGCTCATTGAGTACCAGAGCGGTCCACCGCCAGCACCAGTGGCAGCCTTCACGGCCAGCCCAGAAAGTGGGTCCGCGCCGCTGCAGGTGCAGTTCAGTGACCAGTCGACCGGCTTGCCAGCGACCTGGTTGTGGGACTTCGGGGACACAACCAGCTCGTCGGAGCAGAATCCTAGCCATACCTACCAAACGAGCGGAAACTATACCGTCTCCTTGACCGTAAGCAATGAGACCGGCAGCGACACCATGACCAAGACCGGCACCATCACTGTCACGGCACCAGCACCAGTACTGACCTTCAACCCCACGGCAGATGCGGCGGTCTTCTCCCGCTATCCAACGAACAACTATGGCTCGCTAACCACGCTGCCGGTAAAAGAGTCATCCAACGACTACACCAGCTACCTGAAGTTCGACATCAGCGGGCTGAGCTGCGCGTTAGTAGAGAGCGCCACACTGCGTCTATACGTCAGTGATGCTGGGCCGGGAGGCGGGAGTGTGCATGGTGCAGGCAGCACCTGGACGGAGAACAAAATCAACTGGACCAACGCGCCAGCCATTGATAGCAATATTGTAGCGACGATAGGCGTGGTCTCTGTCGGAGAGTGGGTCGAAGTTGACGTCACGCCGGCTGTCAGCAGCGACGGGTTGTTGACAATGGCCATAAAAGGAGCCAGCACCGACCTCGTCAGGTACCACAGTAAAGAAGGTGCAAACCCGCCGCAGTTAATCATTGAGTACCAGCAGCAGGCGCCAGGGACACCGGCAGCTGGGTTTGCTTATGAACCAGCCAGCCCGGTTGTAGGCCAGGCTGTGCAGTTCACAGACCAGTCCAGTGGTTGTCCGACGAGTTGGACCTGGGACTTTGGAGACGGCAGCAGCTCTACAGAACAGCACCCCAGCCACACCTTCCAGACGGCTGGAGACTATACGGTCCAGTTGAATATCAGCAGCACCTCTGGCAGTGACCAACAAGTCCGCACGATCAGCATCACCGCAGCGCCGCCAAGCGAGATCCTCTATCTCAGTTCTTCCTCCAATGGCAACGCCGATGGCTTGCGCTTCAAGGATGAAGATATCTTGACTTACCATACCGGCTCAGGCAGCTGGTCGATGTATATAGACGGCTCCGATATTGGCCTTGGGGCGAGCAGCAGTCACGACGTCGATGCTATGCATCTGATGGAAGATGGCAGTCTGCTGCTGAGCATTGTTGGGGCGGCGACTTTACCGGACGTGGGCAGGGTAGATGATTCAGACATCATACGCTTCATACCGACGTCGGTAGGCGACAATACAGTAGGCACCTTTGAGCTCTATTTCGACGGTTCTGATGTCGAGCTAACAACCAACGGAGAGGACATCGTGGGCGTTTCGCTGCTGGATGACGGCCGTTTGCTTATCAGCACGATGGGCGGCTGGAGTGCTGGCGGCGTGAGTGGCGGGGATGAAGACCTATTGCAGTTCACCCCAAGCACCTTGGGAGCCGTGACGAGCGGAACGTGGTCGCTCTACTTCGATGGTTCAGACGTCGGTTTGACCACAGCCGCTGAAGACATATGGGGCGTCTCCGTTGACCAGGAGAGTGACGCTCTATACCTGACCACACAAAAGGCGTTCAACGTGAGTGGTGCGGCCGGTGATGGAGCAGACATCCTGCACTGCATACCTGCTTCCCTAGGCAGCAACACAAGCTGCACCTTCGATTTGCATTGGGATGGTTCTGTCAACGGCTTCGCCACAGAGTTGATGGACGCAGTTTTCATTGGCCGATGAGCGCCCTTTAATTCGCACAAACAGACCAACCAGCATCCCTTGAGGACGTAACATTAGGCGCTGAATTTCTTCTCCCCGGCGCGTATCGGTACCGCGAGCCAATTCTCGCTGGGTGGGAGGGGGCAGCTGTAACCCATGTTGTAGGCACAGTAGGGGTTATAGGCGTAGTTGAAATCGACTTCGATATAACTATTGGGCAAGAGCTGCAGGCTGGAGCGGTGGTTGTCCATGTAGCGACCAGCGCCGTAGGTTTCGGCGCCGTTGCTGGTGTCCTTGAAGGGCATAAAGAGTTCGTGGCCGTGGGGGTCGCTGTAGATGGTCAGGGTAGCCTGTTGGTCATCAACGCTGAAGCTAAATTGGCCCCAGCGGCGGTACGTGCGGATCTCGCCGGTGTTGGTGCTCATTTGGATCAGGGGTTCGTCGGCTGAGAGCAGCTTCACTTCAGCCTCCACGATTAGGTCCTCATTCTCATCGTAGTATTGGATCCCCGAAAATTCTTGACGCTGCTGCCAATCGAGAGGGGATTGGGGATGGTGCTCAAAGAAGTCATCAACCTGGGCGCGAAAATCTGCTAATTGTGCGTTCATAGTTTTTCCTTTGTCAATAGTCTAGTAGTCCTTAGTCTTGAAGCCTTTAGTCTTATAGTCAGGTAGACGCGCAGTGATTTCCGTGTGCTTTCTTTGCTGTCCAATAAGCGTGGATTAGCTGCCTAGGATTTCCTGGATAGTGGCGGACATGGATTGATAGCTAGGAAATGCTTGCTGGCCATTAATTAGAAAGGTAGGGGTGCCGCGGGCGCCGGCCTCCTGGGCGGCGCGCAGATCGTATTGGACCAGTTCTTGAAAACGGCCGGAATCAAGGCAATCATTGAAAACAGACTGGTCAAGTTCCAGGGCGAAAGCGTAGCTGTTTAAATCGCTGCGGCTGAGCGCGCCTTCGGTTGTTTGTTCATAGACATAGTCATGAAACTGCCAGAATGCCCCCTGTTCGGCGGCACATTGGGCGGCCTCAGCGGCCAGGGGAGATTGGCGCGTGATAACGGGAAAGTGACGAAATTCGATGCTGATTTGATCGCCAAAATCAGCGATGAGCTGCTCCTTGATCCCGGCATTGTGCCAGGATCGGCAGGCATGGCAGCCGAAGTCACCGAACTCAACGATTTGCACGGGTGCATCTGCGGTCCCAATACGATTGGGCTGAACAAGGGCCGCAGCCTCAGGCACAGCATCTAGGCTGGCACTGCGCCAGATGATTATAGCGATGCCGCCAAGGATAATGATCCCCACGAAACCAAGGATACGAATCCTCTGCAGGCGCTTGGCTTGATTTTGGGCTTCTACTCTTTGCTGCTTCTTGCTGCTGCGTTTTGCTTCTGTCTGTTTCTTTACCATAGAGTGGTGCTGGATCCTCCTACTAATTGAGCCAACTGATGCGTCTATCTAGTAGTGACATGAGGTAGTATGAGAACACGCTCAGTTTGTTCTTCATTATGACGACGGAAGATGCTTGGTTCTTACGAATCTAGACCTTGATGAGGTCAGTCAAAGGGCGCAAGCGCGCTGGGAAGAAAGGAGATGATACATAGAGGAGAAAGCAAAAAGGACATCCGGCTGGATGTCCTTTATTGGCGGAGAGGGTGGGATTCGAACCCACGGTGACCGATAAGGCCACAACGCTTTTCGAGAGCGCCCCGATCAACCACTCCGGCACCTCTCCAGATCAACAGCTAATAAAAAACGAAAAACAGTCAACGAAAACAAAGAACGTCAGCTGTTTCGCGTTTGCCTCAAGGAACGGAAGAATTGCTGTAGGAGCTCGGATGCTTCGGCAGCGAGGACGCCGCGCTCTACTTCAACCTGGTGGTTGAAGGCAGGTTCGCCCAGTACATCAATAATCGTTCCATCCGCCCCAAATCGTGTGTCTGGCGCCCCGTAAACGAGGCGTTCTAAACGGGCCTGAATCATAGCGCCAGCACACATGGGGCAAGGCTCAAGCGTACAGTATAGCGTAACTCCAATGAGCCGCCAATTGTCCAAATAGGCGGCGGCGCGGCTTATGGCGAGCATCTCCGCATGGGCTGATGGGTCCTGATCGCTTTCCTTGCGGTTGAAGCCGGTGCCGATGATCATGCCCTGGCGCACGGCCACGGCACCGACGGGAACTTCGCCTAATTGAGCGGCGCGTTCAGCTTGTTCAAGAGCCAAACGCATCCATTTTTCGTCACTGTTTAGCACGCTGTCTCTTTTGCCACAACGGCTGCTCGCATCCTAAGATACGAACTCATCATCAACAAAGTTTTGAACTAACTGCGGCGTCCCAGGAGACGCAGCAGGAAGAGGAAGAGGTTGATGAAATCAAGGTAAAGTTTCAAAGCGCCGATGATGCTCAGCTTGGAGATGACCACATCTATCTCGCCCTGAGCGGCAGCGGCGTAGGTCATCTGCTTGATGTATTTGGTATCGAAGACGATCAGGCCCATGAAGATGAGCACGCCGGCGTAGGTGATGATCAGGTCCAAGGTGCTGCTCCTGAGAAACATGTTCACCAGAGTAGCGATGATGATGCCAATCAGACCAAAGAGCAAGATGGGGCCCCAACGGGTTAGATCTTGTTTGGTCGTGATACCCACGATGGAGAGGAGGACAAAGACCACGGCTGTCACCCCAAAGGCCATGGTGATCGTGCCAATATCATAGATCCAAAAGATGGAAGAGAGGGTAACGCCCATCAATCCGGCATAGAGGAAAAAGAGAGCAGTGGCCGCAGTGGGAGAAAGGCGATTGATGGCCCCGACAAGGGCAATGACCAGGGCGATCTGGGCCACAAAGAGGCCCATCAAGGCCAATGGCCGGGTGAAGAAGAAACTCATGATCGCTTCGCTGCTGAGCACCCATAGGGAGACGGCTGTAGTCAGTGCCAGACCCAGAGTCATCCAGAGATAGACGCGGGACATAACGGCAACAAAGGCCGTTGAGAGTTTCTCTTCCGATACGGGAAGCAGATGGTGTTGGGTATCTAGAGACATTTTACCTCCGGGGATGTGTGCATAATTTTTTGTCTATTGGTATTGTAACATAGAGGGGAGAACAACTAACCAATAACAAAAAACAGCTAACAATTAACCGCGTGAGCAGTAATCAGTATGCGGTGATCCGTGGGCAGTCAGTCTCTGTTTACTGCGCTCATATGGGGGATTGGCAGGGCTAGAGTGGAACTTTGGAAGGATGGTTGGCGTCTATTGAATTAGTCGGCTGGGGCGGTTGGTTGGCTGTGGCCGCACCACCTTTTATAGACAATTCCCATATTCGGATTTTTTGAGCTTGTATTTGATTATAGGGAACTGTATAGTGATGATAGGACAGTATAATTTGGTCCTGGTGTACCAGATCCTAAGGAGCATTAAATCATGCGCAAAGCGGTTCTATTCCGATTTTTCATTCTTGTAGTTTTGTTGGCGGGTATTATGATTTCCTGCCGGCGTGAGGAAGAGGTGACGCCGACCCCCACGCCTGCGGCAGCACCCACAGAGGACGCAGCCGAAGATGGTGAGCCCGCGGCCAAAGTGACAGCGACAGAAGCGCCGCAGCCAACGGCCACGCCGGAGCAGGCGGCAAGCATTTCGTCGGAAGACATCGATTGGCCGCCACAAGTGCTGGCCAGCGATCCCTTTCCTGGTGAAGAGATGCCCCTGGACAGCACTATTGCTGTCCGCTTCGACCAGGCCATGGACCAGGATTCAGTGGAAGCGGCCTGGGCGATAGAGCCGGTGGTTGAGGGCGCTTTTGAATGGCCGCGAGAGGACATGGTCCTCTTCCAGCCTGCGGATGATCTAAAACAGGCGCAGCAGTACCGGCTGCTTCTGGATAAAAGTGCCACTTCCCAAAATGGGATGGCGATGAAACAGTCCGTGGAATTGGCCCTGCAGACGATTGGCGATCTGCAGGTGAGCCAGGTTCTGCCCGCTGATGGCACGAAGGATGTGCAGGCGGATGGGGCGATCACGGTTGTCTTTAACCGGCCTGTGGTTCCTTTGGTGAGCAGTGATCAGCAAGGCACGCTTCCGCAGCCGTTAATCATCGAACCAGAGGTGGCGGGAGAAGGGCGCTGGGTGAGCACCAGCATTTACCGCTTTGAGCCGGGTGAAGCTGGTTTCGCCGGGGCCACGACCTACCGCGTCACCGTCGACGAGGGTCTGACGGATTTGAGTGGGGCAGCGCTGCCCGCGCCCGTTAGCTGGCAGTTCAGTACCGAAAATCCAGAGGTGATCATGGTTCAACCAGCCAACGGCTCGACGCTGGTGCCGCCGTCGCGGCCGATTTCGATCACCTTCAATATGCCCATGGATCAAGGCTCGACAGAAGCGGCCGTTTCTCTACAGCCGCCGGCCGCACTGAGCTATGAATGGCAGGAGAATGACCAGCTCTTGGTGCTGCAGCCGGATGACGTGCTGGCCCTGGAGACGGAATACCAGCTTTCTATTGGGCAGACAGCGACAACCGCGAACGGCCAGGCCGGATTGGGCAAAGCGCTGGATACGAGCTTCATGACCGTGCCTTTCCCCTCTGTTGATCAAACCCGGCCGGAAAACGGGGCCGTGGCTGATTCCTGGCAGCGGGGTGTATCGATCGAGTTTGCGTCACCGATGGACATGGAGACCTTGGAAGATCGCATTGTGATCGATCCAGCCCCGGAACGGGTGCGCTACAACTACAATGAATGGATCGACGAGATTAACCCGAGCCACTCAAGTTTCGATCTTTATCTGGATTTCAATCTCGATCAGAATACGGAGTACACCATTACCATCCCCGCAGATGCGGCTGATCCATATGGGAATACACTGGGTGCAGATTACACCTTCAGCTTCAGCATGCCGGGGTATACGCCAGTGGCATCCTTCAACCTTCCGGTGCCCCTGAGCCAGATTAGCACCAGTTTTCCCAGCGATATAGAGGTTATTCATCGTAATGTATCGGAATTGGAGGTAACCCTTTATGATGTAGGCCTGCCGGTGGAGCAGCTGGGGCAGCCCTATGGATGGGAAGATGTACCGCTGCCGCCGCCGCTGGAAACGTGGACGATCCCCGTCACCACGGCGCAGGATGAGGTTGGGGTGACCACCGTTCCCCTGGCCAATGGTGATGTGCTGCCCACAGGCGTATATTACGTAACGCTGACGGCGCCGGAAATGGCGAACGAGAGCCGTTACTGGCAGAACCAACTGCATACCCTCGTTGTGGCGGACAGCAACATTGTTGTAAAAGAGATGCCGGATGAGGTTCATGTGTGGGTTACGGATTTGGAAAGTGGGCAGCCGGCCGGCGGCCTCGAGCTAACCCTTTATGACCGGCTGGGGCAAGAACAGGGCACGACCGTTTCTGACAGCAGCGGCTTCGCTCGCTTTGACTACGCCTCTCCCGAGGGATACCTCGATGGCGTGCTCGTGACCGCCAATAATCCCGGAGAAGCAGGATTTAGCGTCGCCTCCAGCAACTGGATGGGCGATATCAGCCCCTGGCGTTTGGGTCTCGACTTTGGCTACTCAAACCCGGCGGCGCTGTTCAGCTATCTGTACACCGACCGGCCCATCTACCGGCCAGGAGATACGGTTTATTTCAAAGGAATTGTGCGCGAGAAAAATTTCGGCCGCTACCCCCTGCCGGAGGAACAGACCCTTGAGCTTTCGCTCATCCCCAATTTCTATCTAGAAGAGGGAGGATTGGAAGATACGATCCTCGTCGAGGTCAATGCGGAGGGCATTTTCAGCGGTGAGTACCAACTGCCGGATGAAATGCAGTTGGGTACCTACAACTTCTATGTGCAGGATGAAGAGGTGGAACTGTCGCGCAACTTCACTGTCGCGGAATATCGCAAGCCTGAGTTTCAGGTGACGTTGACGCCAGATAAGGATGAGGCCCTGCGCGGAGAAGCGGCCGACACGCTGCTGGAGGCGACCTATTTCTTTGGCGGTTCGGCGGCTGATCTACCAGTCAATTGGTCAATCTATGAGGAAGCCGCCTATCCCGATGTGTCTGAACCAGGGTACTCCTTCTCTGACCAGGCTGATTACTACTACTCAGGTCCTGGCATATTTGGTGGCCTTGGCGGCAGTATCTACGGTACCTACTTGGTCGGTGACGCCGGAACGACAGATGAAAATGGGCAGCTAACCATCCCGCTGCCCGCCGATCTGCTGGCGGACGTGGAGGAAGGCAGCCGCCGGGTCACAGTGGAGGCTACGGTCAACGATATCACCAATTTCCCGGTCAGCGCCTTCAGCAAGGTCATATTCCACAGCGCGGATGGGTATGTCGGCGTGCGGCCGACCGATTTCATGCCTCTGGCGGGAACGGAGGCAGGTGTGGATCTGCTGACGGTCGATTGGTCCGGGGAAAGCGTGGCCAATCAGGATGTAGGGGTGGTCTTCTACCAGCGTGAATGGGAGCGGCAGCGCACCGCCGATTTCGGCATCTACTTCACCGAATGGGATGCGATCGATACAGAAGTCGGACGCAGCTCTCTGACCACCGATGATCAAGGAAAGG
Source organism: uncultured Chloroflexia bacterium (assembly GCA_963807975.1). GTDB lineage: Bacteria > Chloroflexota > Anaerolineae > Promineifilales > Promineifilaceae > JAACFF01. Next base: position 2,567,088 of record CAWEDV010000001.1, read on the forward strand.
GGACGGTGAGCTTTGTGCCTGAAGGGGGCGGAACGTACCTGGTGGTGGCCACGCTGACCGATAGTGGTGGACGCCGGCAGACAAGCAGCACGACGCTGTGGGTTCTAGACCCCAACTATGCCGGCTGGCGTACAGATCCAAAGCAGCGCACGATGGACCTGGTGCCGGATAAGAGTGAATACCGCGCTGGTGAGACGGCGCGCATCTTGGTGCAGTCTCCCTTTGCAGAACCGGTGCAGGCTTGGCTGACGATTGAACGAGGCAACCTCTTGGAACAGCGCGTGATCACGCTGGAGGGTGGAAGCGCCGTGGTTGACCTGCCCATTACGGCCGAATATGCGCCCAATGTGTTTGTCTCGGTGATGGCCGTCAAGCCAGTCACCCGTGATGATGATCAAAACCCATATGCGGATATCCGCCTGGGAATCACAGAACTGCTGGTGGCTCCCGACCAATTTGCCTTGGACATCAGCCTGACGCCGCAGGTGGATCTGCTGATGCCTGGAGAGACGGCCGTTTATGACATCTTGATCAAAGACAGCAGCGGCAGTCCGGTGGCGGCAGATTTCTCGCTGGCCCTGGTTGACCTGGCCGTGCTGACATTGAAGGATGACAATGCTCCGCCCATACTAGAGGCCTTCTACAGCCCGCAGCCGTATCGCAGCCAGGTTGGCAGCGGCCTATTCGTTTCAGGTGAAGGATTGGAGCCGGAAATCCCGCTGGAGGGAGGCGGACTTGGTGGCGGTGGCGGCGGGGAGGCCATGGCTGAAGAATCCGCGAAACTCGAAACCGATGAAGACGAGGCGCGCAGCGAATTCCCGGATACGGCCTTTTGGGAAGCCACTGTCCAAACAGGCAGCGATGGCCGGGCGGAAATTGAAATTCCACTGCCAGACAGCGTCACGACCTGGCGCTTGAGCAGCAAGGCGGTGACCAGCGATACGAAGGTTGGCCAAGATGAGGTCGACGTCGTCGTCACCCTGCCGCTCTTGATCCGGCCTGTAACGCCCCGCTTCTTCACCGCTGGTGACGTGGTGCAGTTGGGCGCGGCGGTGAACAACAACAGCGGCGAGGCCCTGGAGGCCACGGTCAGTCTGGAAGCGAACGGTGTGACCCTGAACGGCGCAGCGGAACAAGAGATCAGTTTGCAGCCTGGCGGCAGCGAACTGGTTCGTTGGGAAGTGCTGGTTGAGGATGTGCCTTTTGCCGACCTGACCTTCCGTGTGCAGGGAGGCGAGTATAAAGATGCTTCCAAACCGACTTTTGGTGAAGGGCCCAGCAATCTCATTCCAATCTATCGCTACAATGCCCAGGACTTTGTGGGCACGGCGGGCGAGATAGATGAAGCGGGACGGCGCGTGGAAGCGGTGCTGCTGCCGCCGAATGGGGATCCAGAGCGCGGATCGTTGAATATGCAGCTCAGCCCCTCGCTGGCTGCCGCTGTCGTTGATGCCTTACAGGCGATTGAGGCCGGAAAGTACGATCCCGCCTGCGCTCATGCGATCACGGACCGGCTGCTGCCCAATGTGGCCACAGACCAGGCGGTCAAAGATCTGGACCTGGACAATGACGAATTGGCTGATACGCTGGCAAGCATCATCCCGGACGACATCGCGCGGCTGGAGAACTTGGAGAAGCGCGGAGGCGGTTGGGGCTGGTGTTACAGCGAGGAGAGCGATCCCTGGCTGTCGGCTTATGCCTTGTTGGCTTTGGCCAAGGCGGAAGACAATGGGTACGAGGTCAGCGCCCTGACCCTTAATCGCGCCCAAAACTATGTGAGCGACCAGCTTTACCGGATAAATGAAATAGTCTCCCCGGCGGAGGCCAACCGGCACGCTTTCTTCCTCTATGTTCTGGCTGAGTCGGGAAAAAGCGTGAGTGATGCCGTGGATACGCTCTATGAGGAGCATCGCGGGCTGCTCGATCCTTATGCCAAGGCGCTGCTGATTCTCGCTTACGAGGCCAACGGCGTGCACGGGGAAGAGCAGCAGGCGCTCTTGGGTAATCTGAACGATGAAGTGGTGCTCAGTGCAACGGGCGCCCATTGGGAAGATGCTGAGCAGGATTTCTTCAACTTGAACAGCGATATTCGCGGCACGGCGATGGTGATTGATGCCCTGGCAAACGTGGAGCCGCAGAATGCTTTGCTGCCGCCGGCAGTGCGCTGGCTGATGGTGGGACGCACGGCTCAGATCTGGTCGACGAACCATGAAACGGCGTGGAGTATTTTCGCCCTGGTTGATTGGATGCGCGTCAGCGGTGAGCTGGAGGCGGATTATGAGTACCAGACCGCGGTGAATGGTGAACTGGTCGCCGATGGCGCTTTCAACGAACAGAATATCATGGAGAGTGAAACGGTGTCCGTTCCGGTAAGCAGCCTGCTGGCCGAGGAAACGAATTTCGTCGATATTCAGCGCGGCGATGGGGACGGCCGTCTCTACTACACCATGCATCTGAACAGCTTCATCAATGCGGATGCGGTGCAGGCCACCAGCCGTGGTGTGACGGTGGCCAGGACCTATTATGATGCGGCCTGTGACCCTGAAGTGGAAAGCTGCGAAGCGATCGACCAGATCGAGGCGGGGCAGCAGGTACGCGTGGAGCTGACCATCGTGGCGCCCAACGATCTCTTGTACGCCGTGATCGAAGATCCGATCCCTGCCGGCGCGGAAGGGATTGATCCTGGGCTTGACACCAGCGCTTCTGGCTTTGAAAGCGGCCTGCAGCGTACGGATGAGGAGTTCCGCTACGGGTACTGGGGCTGGTGGATATTCAACCGCGTTGAATACCGGGATGAAAAGGTGGTTTTCCAGTCCAATTTCTTGCCCGCAGGGACCTACCAGTATACCTATTACCTGCAGACGGCCATTCCCGGCGAATATCAGGTGATGCCGGCGGTCGGTTACCAGGAGTTTTTCCCAGAGGTGTTCGGCCGTGCGGATGGGATGCTGTTTGAGATCCTGAATGATGCAGAATAGTCAACGGGATTATTGACTCCGATGCAGTTTGAAAATGGCCTGACTGATGTCAGGCCATTTTTGATTCAGCAGCATGTCCAGAAACCTCTGGCTCGCGCCTGGTGAATGGTGACGGCATGGGCGAGGGGATGATGAACTGAACTTGTGCGCTTGCTTTGAAAAAGCGTTAGTTTGATGATATAGTCGTGTAGCCTATTGTGTTATTATAAGGTGACGTCGCTGCTGGGCGACATCATTTGCATTGTATTATCCAAGGTTCATGTATAGGAGATATCTCAGTATGATCATCAAGCGTCTTTCTATCTGGTTTGTAGTCATTCTAGCATTCGCCCTGCCGGTATTCCTGATCGGCAGCGCATTGGCGGATCAAGGTGCGGTCGATATGCCGGTCGTATCGGTTGTCCCAGTTTCTGCCGAACCGGTGTCGGCGGGCGATCCGGTCATCTTCAAGGTTGTGCTGACCAACCCGACCGGGCAAGACCGGCCTGACCTCTATCTCAATTTGGCCTGGGACACAGAGATTGTGGGACGGGCGCAAATCGAAGTTGTGGAAGAGGAGACGAATTTGGCCCGGACGGAGAGTGTGCGGCGTCAAGAAGGGCGGGGGCGATGGCGCGGCGGCATTCGCAGCGGCGGCCAGCTTACCCTGCAGGTATCCTTCATGCCGGCTCTCTGCTACAATGATCAACTGCAAATCCAGTTAACGGCCGAAGCGGGCGCCGTGGCTGGAGGGTCCTTCGGCGAGGATCAGGGTTCGCTTGTGGCCTCCTGCCAGGCAAATCCCTTTGTCCCTGATAATTTCTCATTCGGTCTTAAGATCGCCCCGGAAAATCAAATGGCAGACTTTTCAACCAGCAGCGAGATCCTGCAGGGCCTGGATGGTTGGGTGCGTCTGGAGCTGACCAACAATGGGGACCAACCGATGAACGCGGTGGTAACGGACAGCTTGCAGCCGGATGGGGGGTTAGAGAAACAATGCCGGGTGCTCTTTTCCCAGGTACAGGTGGAAACCAGAGGCGCGCCAACATTGCCGTTTGATCGTGGATTTCTGCCGCCCACCATGCAGCAGGCTGCCGGCGCGGACGGGACTCCGTTTATCGGCTTCATGATCCTGGAGTTAAAGCCAGGCGATACATGGACGGCCGAAATGCTGATCCCGTTGAAAGGGCGCCAACCGGGCTGTGAATTCAGCGGTATGGCCAGCGTCTATCCCGCTCCGGCGAACCCAATTCCCGGCAGCTGCGATGGAGGTTCGCCAAACTGCCGTTACCAAGGATGGACGACAAAGGCCAGGGACCTGCAGCGCCTGTTTGCTACCCTGGATGGGTACGACAGCAATGGTATCCAGGCCAGCTTGGTGGCCACCGATCTGGGCGATGCCCCGACGAGTGAGAACAATTTTGCCACGAATATGAACGCCTACCCCGGCGTTAAAGCCAATTTCCCAACCGTATTCAATTTCAACATCGGTATGCCGCCTTCGCTGAATAACAGCGCAGCGGATCATGGGGACGCCCCGCTGCACCGCTACGCTTATCCGCTGCGTCTGGGCAACCTGGCGAGCATCGAACCGGAAGCGGATTGGAACCCGAATCGCAATATCAACCCGGCTGCCGATCTGGCCAATCTTGACAATCGGGATGATGGGCTGGCAGCAGCCAACTTCCCTGATACGTGCAAGAGCTTTGACCAGACGATTAAGATCACCATTGAAGAATGGGCGGCGGATTATTTCCAAGAAAATGGGGGCACCGCTTATCTTAACCTGTTTGCCGATGCCAACGGTGATGGCGATTGGGCGGATGCAGGGGAATGTGATGACGCCCCGGCTCCAGAGCATTTCATTATCAACTATCCCATTGACATCAACGCCCTCGGCCCGGGCCAGCATGAGATCCAGCTGCCGGCCAACAATGGCGTGCAGTGGCAGTCGGAGCAAGGCTGGCTGCGCGTCATGCTGGGCGAGCAAATGGCTCCCCTGAATCTGCAGAGCGGGGGTGTGCAGCACGGGGACGGCGCCGGTCCGGAAGGCGGCTTTGTCCTGGGTGAAACGGAAGATTACCGTGTGCGCGCCGGCACGGGTTTGAATGGGACCGCGGCTCCGGGTGCGGATGTCGCCGTGCGCATTAACTCGACCCTCGATGTGCTGGCCAATCATGGCCTGCCCGATTCCGCGGCCAATGTCCAGATCCAGGCCACTACTGGCTGTTTGACCTGCATCGATCCCTGTCTGATCGGCAATATCTTTGTGAGATTGGGCAACCTTGGGGATGAGATGGCCCCGGGCGGACGGTTAACCGTTTTCCCCGATCCTTCATTTCGCAGTTCTAGCCCAGATATAAGCGTGCAAGGGGATCTGCCCTGGATTGATAACCTGGTGACCGATGTTGCCTGCGCCAAGGGGGATCCCGACTGCCGCGTAGAGATTGATTTGGGGAATATCCCACCGGGTCAGTTCGGCAGCATCGTGGTCACCGCCGGCCACCAGTGTGAAGCGGGAGATGAAGCGTGCCGGCAGAATACCTTCAACGCTCAGGCACGCATCAATGCCACAGGTGATGAGAACAACCAGAACAATCAAGCAGCCGACCAGGTAAAGCTGTCGCAAACACCGGAGTGGATCGTCCCTCCGCGGATCAACAGCCCACTGCCCGGTACGACCAGTGACAGCGGGATCAAGGTGATGGGGGAAGGGTATCCAGGTCGCATAGTTGATGTATTTCTCAACGACAAAAAGATCGGCAGCGGGGATGTGGATCAAGATGGCAAGTTCTTAATCATGGTCCCGGACATCGTCGAGATGTTTGAAAGCGCTGCCTTTGAACTAACAGCGGGCTACCGGCCTCCCAACGGGACCAGCCAAACGCGCCGGACGACGGTGGTCATTGACGATACAGGTTTTTCGATCAAGCCCAACACGCTGCAGCTCGGCTACGAGTTTCCTGGTGGCGCCCAATATGATTTCTCGCCCTGGGATCTTGGCGGCCGTTTGGACCCCAATGGTTGGCAGATGCCCTTGCTGCCCGGTGTTGAAACGACTGGGTCGGTCGAGCATCATTGGTGGTGCCTGACCTGTACCCTAGGCTTGAACAACCTGGATATGAGCTTGCGGGTGAATGATCAGCTCCTGGCAACGCTGACTGATCCGGATGGCGATGGCAAGTACACCGGTAGTTTCACACCGGATACATCGGTGATCGGCCAGCCGGTGACTCTGCATGCCAGCGAGGAAGGGGTGGAGCAGGTCTTCGAGGGTCGCACGGTGGCGGCCACGCTGCCCAGGTTGATTGATGGCGCCACGGGCCAGCCCTTGGCGGGCGAGCAGGTCACGCTGTGGCAGCTGGTGAATAAATCGAGGGATACGGCCGTCTGGGTACGGCCGGCGGAAATCAACGGCCAACCGAACCCGCGTGTGACGGCCGCCGATGGCTCTTTCTTTTTCAATGTGGCGCCGGGCGTGTACCGTCTGCAGTTCAATAACAAAGGCTTCCATGATGGCCAGTTCACGGAACCGGAGCGGTTATTCGGCATCTATCCCAGCCGCAGCGTGATGCTGCAAAAGAGCAGCGCTAATCCGGCTAAGCAGGCCGCCGGCGCGGAAGATATCGTGGTGAAATTAACGGCCGACGGTTTCAACCCGCCTCAAATAACGACCACGACCGCAGACAGCATCACCTTCCAGAATGTGAGCTTGCAGCAGCGTGGTGTGTCCAGCGATGAGCTGGATCTAAGCGATGTCCTCTTCCCGCCTGGCCAGAGCTTGACCATTTCTTTTGCGGAAGCGGGTGAATACATTCTCTATGACTTGCAGAGTCCGCAGAACAAGCTGCGGGTGGTGGTCGAAGCGGGACCTGATAGACGGGTTTTGCTCCCGGTCGTTTTCAGCTCACCTTAGTAAACTGTAGAACCCGGGTTTTGCAGAAAAACCCGGGTTCTGACGTCACATACTGCGCAGGATGAGGCGCAGATCGTGGATCATGTCGTCAGTGGGGGTCTCGAAGGCGAAAGAGAGGCGGTAGGTTCCGTCGGGTTCAATGACGAAGATGCGCGCGGTGTGGTCGACGAGGTATCCCGTGGCTGGCGTCCCTTCATGTATTTCATAGTAAACGCCATACCCTTCGCCGGCGGCGTCAATTTCTTCCTTGGTTCCTGACAGGCCAACAAAGGTGGGGTGGAAATGCTCGACATACTCGGCGATCTTTTCAGGCGTGTCACGCGTCGGGTCGACGGTGACCATGATCACTTGAATGTTCTCCCCCGCTTCATCTAACTTATTCTGCACGATTTTAAGATCAGATAGAGAAGAGGGGCAAACATCAGGGCAGAAAGTGTAGCCGAAGTAGAGCAGCACGATTTTGCCCTCATAATCGCTGAGCTTTACCTCCTGCCCATCAGCATCGTGCAGGGTGAAGTCCGGAGCGGGAATGGTCGAAGGCATCAGGGTGCCTTTGAAGCGGGAAGGGTTAATCTCGCCACCACCACAGGCGGTGAGGATCAAGATGAGTAGCGTGAGGAGCAGGGTGTTTTTCTTCATGAGTTTCCTAGCCTGGATTCCTGGTTGCACAGGAATGACAATTTATTAATGCATAAAACTTGTGCCGCGCATCTCCATTGGCAGGGTAAAGAGGAAAATGGCAGTGACGGCAACTGTGACCAGCAGCAGCAGCCAGGGTAGTTGGGCGGCGAATGATTCTTTTTCATGACGGCCGATATCGGTTAAAACGAAATAACTGCCGCCGAAACCAAGGACCACGATGATCACCTGCAGGGGCAGCAGCCAGGAAAAGGGCAGAATACTGCTCATGGTCCAGTTTGGTTCCCCGCCTAGAATCAGAATCCCGTGGTCAATGAGAAAATTGTGCACAGTCGGGATGATGGAGATAGCGCCCGTGGCGAAATGGAAGCCATAATGGGCGAACCAGACCGCGAAACCGATAGGCACCAGGGCGGGGGTATGTTTGCTGAAGGCCATGCGCAGCGGCTCCCTGGCCTGGGAAAGGGCGCGGCTAAGCCAGGACACGGGCAGGCCCACAGCCAGAGGCAGCAGAATATTGAGCGCAGCGAAGATGAGCAGCAGGAGCAGCGCTTCATTACTCGAATTGAGCACGCCGGCAAGCCAGGCGCCGGTGGCGTAGATGGGAGGGGTCATGCCAAAGGCGTTGCTTAGGGCAGAGAACGTGAAGAGCCAAACGAGTAAGCTTAGGTCCCAGCGATAGGGCCAGGCGCGGGGCTGGCGTAGTTCATTAAGGATCGGCCGCGCGGAGAAGGTGACGTTCTCGTGGGGACAAGCACGGGCGCAGTCGAGGCACATGGTACAGTCGAGATTGCTGGTCACCTGGGGCGGGAAGAGTTCTGTGCCGCAGCCCAGCATCTGCCAGCCTCCGTTGATCTGTTGGCCATTGACGCACTCTTTGCCTACGCAGGTGCGGCAAACATCCTGGCTGGCGATGCTGATCTGTAAAGGAGAGACGGTGCTTCCAACGTAGTTGAAGGTCCCTAAAGGGCAGATGTATTTGCAAAAGGGTGATTCGCTGAAGATAAACTCAATGGCGAAGGCCAATACGAAATAGGCGATGATGATCCAGGCCGTGAACCAGGGACTGGCCCAAAGATCAAGCCACTCATAGAGGTAGAGATAGATGAATAAGACGGCGAAAGCCAGCCATTTATTGCGCAAGGCACGGGGCCAACGGCGACCGGAGATACTTAAGTGACGGGCGAAGCTGCGTGGAATGGCGAAAGGGCAGTTCATGCAGAAAAGGTTGCCGGCGAAAAGCAGGGCCAGCATGACGAAACCGCGATATTGCAGCCAGACGATGTTGGTGGCAATGTTCTCAGGGGCAAATTGCGGACCGGTGAAGCCGTCGTAGATAATGAGGATGGCAACCAGGAGGAGAATGATTTGGCCGAACAGACGGCCGTAGCGCCAGCGCAAGAAACGGCCGACAGCAGGCCAGTCAAGAAGGCCGTGATTGGGACCGGACTGGTGGAGACTAGGATTCTGGGTCATTGTCCTCACAGATGTCGTCACTTTTGGAGAGAATGGACAAATCGAAGCGCTGCCGGGTCGTGCTGCCATCAGGGAGCAGGAGGTCGACAGTTACAACCCAATCACCAGCCATGGTCCATTCAAAGGGGATTTCATAGACGCCATCTGACGTGCCGCCCGTGACTTCGGCGAGGACGGGGATCATGCCTGCGTGGGTCATGTCCCCTTTGATTGCTAGGTGGGCATCGTCGATGGGCCGACCTTGATCGTCGGCGACCTGGATCACAAGCCGAGTTTGGCCAATATAAGGCGGGAAAGGGATGGCGGTCAGATTAACCTGGACGGCTGCGCTGTTGGCTTCCCGGCTCGCCCGCGCACATCCGCTGCCTATCAAAAGGAGGGCCAAGCCCAGGAGCAGAATGTATTTGTGCATTACTGCACAATTATATGAGAGAAGGGAAGGAGTGGCGAGTGAGCAGTATCAAGTATTTATGTGTCAACTTATTTCAGGATTTGACAAAAACACGCTCCGCGCGGAACACTGTTTTCCGATCACTTCTTACTTCTTACGGCCCGGCGAAGCTTTCTTGCGGGTCAAAGTCGCCCAGGATGTCCTGGGGCTGGGAGGTATGTACCCAAACCCATAGATCCGCGGGAGACTCTTGCGACCAGTTGAAGACCCATTCTGCGGCGCGGGGGGGCATATTAACACAGCCGTGGCTGTGTTTATAGCCAAATCGATCATGCCAAAAGGCACCGTGCAGAGCGATGTCGTCGTCGAAGAACATGGTGTGCGGTACATCTTCGATAAAGTAGTAGTCAACTTTGCCCTCCGCACCTGACATTTTAGTTCGCAGTTGGCGATCCCAGACCTGGAACAGCCCCTCGCGGGTGGGCCATTGGTTAAGACCGCTGGAGATAAGGCCAGCATAGACCATGCGATCCCCTTCATAGGCGGAAAACGTTTGCTCGTATAGGTCGATTTCGACCCAGTATTCATCTTTGCCAACTTCTTCAGGTCGTGGGGAAGGATCGACTAGACTTACATAGGTCTGGCGCATCCAACGTCCGTTGCCAATATCGTACCAGAGCCAGCCATCTTCTCCCTCGACGACACCCAACACTTCAAAAAAGGTGTAACGAGGCAGTTTGAGCGAACCGGCTACAGGCTCGGTTTCCGGCTCGTTGCTGTACCAATAGTCAACGATCATCCAGCCAAACGGCCCTTGGGGCTGAGCATGAATCTCCAATCCTGTAAAGTCGGAATCTTCGGTAAGGATCAGATCCTCTTCGCGCACCCATTCACCCAAATTAATCATATACCAAGTCTCGTCGTTGTGTACTTCGACCGCTTGAATGGTGACGAAGAGAAAACCATCGCCGGCATTGCGCACGGGGGCGACGGCCGTGGTCGGCTGCGGATAAACGTTGGTCAGATCCTTCAGCCGCGCATAGAAAGCTCTTTCTAAGAGGCTGTCGGGAAATGGCTGTGGCTCGACAAAAATGGTAGGCGCGGGGTCGGAATCGCAAACATAGCTCATATCCAGGGGATGGAAGTAGCACGATACAGCCGCCGCAGGCTCAGCGAATACGGCCAGCACACCCAGCAAAACAATTATTATAGCGAAGGATCGGTAAGATTTAGCCATAGAGAATGAAATCAAAGCAAAAGGATATATTTATATTATAGCCGCGCCCATCAGCGACGACACGCTTGTTGGTATTTGTTAATGCTAAAAACGCAGCACCCATACCTGAGCATGGTACCATAGGTTGGGTAGGGTATTCAAGTATGGTAGCCTACAAACAGAAAACGGAAAACGTAGCAGTGGGGTGCTTATCTCTGGGTTCCGATTTATACTTCGCAGCAGGTGTGATGGCCGCGGGAGGCGCGACTAGGGTGAAAGATAAAAGTCTATGATTGGCACAATTATCAACGCGATTACGGTTTTGATAGGCGGGACAGTAGGTACGCTGCTGGGCCATCGTTTCCCGCCGCGCATGCAGGAGACGATCCTGGCCAGCCTGGGCCTGTTTACGCTGGTGATCGCCCTGGACAGCGCCCTGGTCACCGGCAATGTGCTGATAGTGTTGGGCAGTCTACTCATCGGCGCACTGATCGGTGAAGCGCTGCGCATTGAGAGCGGGCTGGAAAGATTTGGCGTCTGGCTGAGGGACAAGCTGGTGCACGATCAAGATGGGGGAGAAGGCGCCCGCTTTGTGGAGGGATTCGTAACGGCCAGTCTCATTTTTTGCGTTGGGCCGTTGACCATTCAGGGCGCGATCGAAGATGGATTAATGGGCGATTACACTAAACTGGCGATCAAAGCCATGATGGATGGTTTTGCAGCCATGGCCTTTGCCACGACGCTCGGTCCTGGCGTGATCGCCTCCGTCATCGTGATCCTCGTCTTTCAAGGGGGCATATCGTTGCTGGCCGGTTTGAGCAGCAATGTCTTCACAGACCCCATGATCAACGAGCTGACGGCGACGGGGGGTGTGGTGCTCATGGCGGTGGGGCTGCGGCTCTTAGATATAAAAAGGATTCGTGCCGCCAACTTGCTGCCGGCAATTTTCGTGGCCCCGGCTGCAATAGCGATCATGGATGCGCTGGGAATCAATTATTATCCAAATCTCTAAGGAGTTGCGGGTGGCGAGTCGCGAGTCTTCGTAGTCACGATATCACTATCGCGCGCATTTAGGGTTACAAGTTACAGGTTACGGCTCTCAACTTGACCTCACTGCCCACTGCTTACTTCTTGCTGCCCACCGCCTCTTTAAGGCACAAGACGGCTGGGGTCGATAATTCTGATCAGGGATCTGGCCAAAATGAGGGCGGGGTCGACAACAATCATGCCGTCGATCTGTTTTTCGCGGATGGCCAGGGGGATCTCGGTGCAACCCAAAATCAAGGCTTGCGCCCCCTTGGCACGCAGTTGGCTCGCTCCGCGAAGCAAATCCGCACGCGCTTTTTCACTGCCCCCCCCGCACGCTTTAATCCCATAGTCGGAATGGTAAATAGCGGGGTGTACCGCCTGGGTCTGTAAGGTTTCATCGACGTTTAGCACTTCATATCCCAAGGGTTCCAGGGCGAGGGGGTAAATTCTGGTAACAGCCGTGCCCGTGGTTGAGAGTACGCCCACTTTCTTTATTTTCGGGTGGGTGGTCCGCAGTTCACGGCCGACCTCGGTGATCATGTGCAGTAGCTTTAACTCACTGCCCACATCTTGCAGCCCTTTTATAATTGGATCAAAAATGGCCGCAGCATGGGCCGTATTGCAGGGTATCCCCGCAACCGTGGCGCCAATCTGCTCCAGTTTGAGTAGCTGTTCAACAATGGCTTGTGCGGGATTGAGCATCGTTTGGCCCAGGAGAAAAGCGGTTCGATCGGGAATTTGCTCCGGCTGGGAAAGACTGGCCACGGTAAGATGGTCCTGATCTTTTTCGGCAATAGTTTGCGAGAGAATTTTCGTCAGCAGATCAAGGCCGGCATAAGGGCCGACACCGGCTACCACGCCAATCATAATTCCTCCACGGTGTGAAATCACTACTCGTATTCCAATAAGACCTGGATAGTTGAGCCAGGGTCCTGATCCAGCAGTTGGTACGCTTCCGGAGCCTTAGAAAGCGGGAAGCGATGGGTGATCAACTGCTGGGGATCCTGCTCGGCGATCATTTTCCAGGCCGTATTCAGGCGCCGCGGGTGGTCGAAGCGACCGCGCCAGCGCGGGGCGATGTGGCTGACTTGGCTGTTGATCAGGCGCATATGGCTGCGGTGAAAATGGCTGCCCAAATCGAGTGCTGCCGTTTTCCGGCCATACCAGGAACCAATGAGCACACGGCCGTCATAACCGGCGCTGCATATGGCCAGATCAAGCGCTTTTGGATTGCCAGTCAGCTCCAACACGAGATCAGCCCCTAGATATGAACCCGCCTGCCCTAGAAGGGCACCCAGCCGCTCTTGAAACACCTCTGCAGCGGGATCAAGAGTTATCGAGGCGCCAAGCTTCTGTGACCAACGGCGACGTATAGGATAGCGGTCTACGGTAATTAATTGGGCCAACGGGTAACGAGCAAGCAGAGCAGTGGTCAAGAGTCCGACAATGCCCTGCCCCAAAAGCAGTACCTGTTCACCGATCATAGGCTGGGCATCCATGAGGAAAGATACGGCGGTCTCCATCAGGGGCAGGAGGACGGCTGTGGAGGATGAAAATTCTTCCCCTACGGGATGCAGGTTGGACGCCGCGGTCACAAAGTGGCTTTCGTGGGCATGGAAGACAAAGACGCGCCGGTCCTGCCAGCTTTTGTCCACGCCCTGCCCCAACCCCTGCACACGGCCGATCAGCGCGTAGCCGTATTTAAGCGGATAGGAAAAGCTGTCTCCCAGACCATCAATGGTCGCATCTACGGCCATGTCGGTTGGCACCTGACCGCGATAAAACAACATTTCCGTGCCTGGGCTGATGGCCGATAACTCGCTGCGCACCAATACCTCACCAGGTCCCGGGTCCGGCATCGCTTCCAACTGGATAGATATTTGATAAGGGGCTTGGAATAAAAGGGTATGGCGTTGGTTCATGAGCTTAATGTTTCTTCAGCTAAGATAAAATTGGTATACTGGATCAGGTGGGCTGTTCAAGTCTTGCCCACTGCGGCAATTCTACCATGGAATACGCGCCACTGGATAACAGGAAGAGGAAAAATGCAGCCAGCGATACATAGGTGCAAATTAGACAGGATGGGGGTGCGGACCTGATGCTCTTTCCGGCGCCGGTGCTGCCTCTTGTCGGCCCTCTGTTGGCTGCCGTTTTGCTGCTCTTTTTCGGCCGTTGGCGGCAGGTGCAGACTTTGGCAGGTACGGGCACATCCCTGTTTCTGGCTTATTGGGTCGCTCGCCTACCGATTAGTAATGAGAGCGCCGGCGAAGAATCGCTGTTCAGGGGCAGCACATGGACTATCACCGGGCGGTCGATAATCATCAACGAAGGTCTGCAGAGCCTCGCCGTTTTCTTTTTCATCGCCCTTGCTTTGTTATTTCTGTTATCCTTTTTCTTTGAGCAAGGACGCACCTTCGTCCCGGCAGGTCTGGCAGCCATGTCCCCTCTCCTGGCGGCGCTCATGGTGCAGTTAACCGCTTTCGCAGGCATTCTGCTGCTGATCAGCGCCAGCTTTCTGGTCATGACCTACACACCGGTTGTGCGTCAGAAAACCCAGGGAGCCACGCGTTATCTGCTTCTGTTCACGCTGGCCCTGGCGCCACTGTTGTTGGTAGGCTGGTTGTTCGAGTCAGGCCAGGCAGCCTTGAATTCTCCGCTGATCGTGATCATGCTGACCACGGCCTGCGCCATCCTGCTCGCCGGATTTCCCTTTTATATCTGGGTCCATCCACTCGTCGCCGAAGCACCTTTTCTCATTCCGGCGCTCATATTTGGACTGGCGCAGACTGCCGTGGTTACATTTATATTCTCCCTTCTGCAAGCCAATCCCCAATTGCAGGCCAATCCTCAATTCCAGAATTGGCTGACCTGGAGCGGAACAGGCACCGTGCTCATTGCTGCCTTGCTGGTCTTATCCGCCGCCAACTGGCGCTTCCTCTTGGGGCACTTGCTCTTGCTGAATATGGGTATGGCCCTCTTAACCCTCACCTTGCCGGCCCAAATGGGCGCCAGTGTAGCTGTCCTATTCCATCTGACGCGCTTCATCAGCTTGCTGCTGGCGGGCAGCGCCTTAAGCTATCTTCAACAGCAGGGCCTGCCGGCCAATATTGGCGCAAGTCAGGGGTTTGGCCGGCGGAACCCGTTTGCCATGGCCTTGTTGGCTTATGCATTATTCTCTTTGTTGGGAACGCCGCTGACCATTGGTTTTCCCAGCCAATGGGCCTTGATCACCAATTTTGGCCAGGGTCCCCATATTTGGTTAGCCGCACTGCTGGTTCTGGCTATGGGCCTCTCTGCATATCGTGTGCTGCGTATTCTGGCAGACATGATCATTATGGAATCTGCCGGGCAAGGAGCGAAAGTGGTGCACTGGCAGCGCGCAGTGGTGGTTGTCCTGCTAACCGCAGCGATTCTACTAGCCCTCTTCCCGCAGCCGCTGCTGAACTATGCGAACGATCTATCGGCGGCTGTCACAGGCTAAATCAACACTGAATGATTCTGCCTTAGGCCATGACCCACGACCAAATTCATGCTAAAATTCCAAATTAAATATAGAAACACCCGGCAAGGTGGCAGCAGCCCGCTCTTACCCGGATTCCCCCATATTTCTTTACCAGGAGAACACCATGTCCCACGATTTCATTTTCCATGGATCTGTGGTCGATCTCGATCCCGAACTTAAAGATCTGCTCGATCTCGAGGATGACCGTCAGGATTCCACCATCATATTAGTAGCATCTGAAAGCGCCTCACCGGATTCTGTCCGTGAGGTTATGGGTGGCAAATTCTGCAATGTTTATGCAGAAGGCTACCCCCGTGAGGCCAGCAGGAAGCAGTCACAAGAAGAGATTCTTGATACTGAGATGGAATTGGCCCTCTACCATCGTTACAGTGATCCGCGCTATTACAAGGGAGTTGAATACGCCGACGTATTGGAGGCCTTAACGCGTCGCCGGGCAGCAGAACTTTTTGCAGCCAATGGGATCAGCGCTGATGAGTTGTATGTCAACGTGCAGCCCCTCAGCGGTGCGCCAGCCAACAGTGCCGTTTACACCGCGCTGCTGCAGCCAGGCGATCTGATCATGGGCCTCAACCTCAATGATGGCGGTCACCTATCCCACGGCTCCCATGTCAATCGTTCAGGCCAGGTATACAAGACAACTCCCTACTTCGTCAATCCGGAAACAGAACTGCTTGACTACGAGGCCATCGAAGCTCAAGCCCTAGAGATGAGGCCGCAGATTATCGTCGCCGGTTATTCCGCCTACCCGCGCATCGTGGATTGGCAGCGCTTCCGGGATATCGCCGACGCCTGTGGCGCCTACTTGCTGGCTGACGTCGCTCACATTTCCGGTCTGGTAGCCAGCGGCGTGCATCCCAGCCCAATTGGCATCGCCGATGTGGTCACAACCACAACCCACAAAAGCTTGTGTGGCCCGCGCGGGGCCATGCTCATGACCCACCGCAAAGATCTATTCCGGAAATTTGATCGCGCCGTCTTCCCCGGAGAGCAAGGGGGACCGCACCTAAATACCATGGCGGCTCTGGCAGTCGCCCTCAAACTGGCCCGCAGTGAGCAGTTCCTGCAGCTGCAGAAACGTATCGTGGCCAACGCCTCGCGCCTGGCTGATAAATTGAGCGAAAAGGGAATGCGCATCGTTAGCGGCGGATCTGATAACCATCTGCTGCTTATTGATACGAAGAGTGTCACTCACAATGGCGTTCATCTTTCAGGCGACATGGCCGCGCGCGTACTAGATGTGGCGGGCATTGTGCTCAACCGCAATACCATTCCTGGCGACAAAGGGGCCGTGAATCCCACCGGCCTGCGTTTAGGAACGGTGTGGATCAGCCAATTGGGGTTTGGCGATGAAGAAATCGACCTGCTGGCGGAGGCGATTGTCACCGTCTTGCAAGGATGCAAGCCTTATACCTATCAGGGACGGGGCCGTAGGAAGTTGTTGCGCACCAAAGTGAATTACCAGGCCCTGCAGCGCGGGCGTGAGCTTGTACGCCAACTGCGCGGCCGTTCGCTGCCAACACCAGCCGGCAGCAGCGTCCTCGTCCGCGGCCCGGAAGCAACCAGCTTTCTCAACCATGCCTTGACCAGCGATCTATTCGCCCTGGCCGATGGGGAAGCGCAGGCGACCCACGTTTATGGGGGAGGCCTGGATGCCGCAGGCAGTGTCCGCCGTGAGAACGCTCAGATTTATACCTTGCACTTCGCCGATGCTGATACTGCACAGCAAGCTGCGACCTGGTTTGCGGCCTTATCAGATGCCTATATTGACTTTGGAGACTTGTATGCAAAACTAAGCGGTCCCATCGTGGCCAAAACAGTTGCCACTGATGCACCAGCCGATCAGGCTAACGGTGACTCAATCGCAGAGAGCAAGCCCTTCTTCATCGGTCAAGAACGGCACAGCGGCACAGAAGTCTTGCCATCCTTTGCCTGGCAAGAACCAGATAATCCGCCCATGAAAAGGACCACGCTCTACAATACGCATAAGAGCATGGGCGCCAAGATCATCCCCTTTGGCGGTTACGAGATGCCTGTCTGGTACACATCGGTCAGCGAGGAACATGCTGCCGTGCGTGAGGCTGCCGGACTGTTCGATGCTACCCATATGGGCGTTTTTGAAGTAAGTGGTCCCCATGCGCTGCAGTTCTTGGAAACCGTGACGACCAATGACGTCTCGACATTGGAGGTGGGCCAATCCCATTATACCTATCTCCTCTTCCCAGATGGCAGCGTGGTTGATGATTTAATGGTCTATCGCCGCGGCGTAGACAATTACATGATGGTCGTCAATGCCTCTAATAATGACAGAGATTGGGCCTGGCTCAATGCGGTAAACAATGGCCAGGTCTTGATTGACGACCAAAGGCCGTTCGCCAAAATCCAACACCCGGTCCCCCTACGTGACCTGCGAGATCCGGCCCATGGAAATGACTGCCGCGTCGACGTGCCCCTGCAGGGACCCAAATCCACGGAGATCATGCTTAAACTGGTTGATGATCCCGATTTTGCTCAGCGCATTAAAGGCTTGCCCTGGGCCGGTTTGGCAGAAGGCAGGGCAGCTGGCCTGGATCTGATCGTTTCTCGCACCGGCTATACGGGCGAACGCATCGCCTATGAACTGTTTGTCCATCCCGACCAGGCGCCGCAGCTGTGGGCCAAGCTGGTCGAAGTGGGTGAACCACTCGGTTTGAAGCAGTGTGGTTTGGCAGCACGTGACAGCACGCGCACGGAAGCAGGACTGCCGCTTTACGGCCATGAACTGGCCGGGGACCTGGGGTTAAATCCAGCCGATGCCGGATTTGGCAGCTATGTTAAGCTCTGGAAGCCTTTCTTTGTCGGCCGTTCCGCTTTCATTGCTCACGAAAATGAACGCTCACAAGCCATTGTTCGCTTCCGCATGAACGAAAAAGGTGTGCGTCGCCCCGACACAGGCGATCCAGTCATGGATAAACGGGGCAAGGTCGTGGGCACAGTCACGAGCTGCGCCATTGACCATGAGGGTTACCTTCTGGGGCAGGCAGCTGTCCCCTTGGATATGGCTGTCGCGGAGACGCCCCTGTTCATTTACCAGCTTGGCGGTGGACAGAGAGCTATCCGTCCGCCTAAGGCGATTAAGGCCGGGGCAAGGCTGCCGATGCCTGATGCGGCAACGGTGTTGACCCGTTTCCCAAGTCGTAAAAAGAGCTAGAAATGGCCGGTAAGGAAGAGTGTGGGCCAGAGAAGATCTGCCGGCCCCACGAAATCCGCAGCATGCCAACCGGCAACATGAGAAGGCAAGCACACCCCTTCACTGGGTTGACACAGCACGCTTCACGGGGTAGCATTGCTGATTACAGATGAAGATTGTTTGACACACAGACAACCCCATCTGCCATTACCATAAGAACTGTGATTAGTGACTGTCACCCGCATGGGGACAGTCACTTTATTTCATATTTGAGGAATTCCCAATGCGTCGCGAAGTTATAACCTGGTCTGACGTAGACAAACTAGTCGATTATCTCGCACCACAAATACACGGCCGTTTCGATTCCATGTTGATCATCACCCGTGGCGGCATCGTCCCGGGTGGCATGCTCGCCGAGGCGCTCAACATCACCTATATTCTCACGGCATCGATTCGTTTTCCGGCCGACTTTCCTGGCCTGCAGGCGACGGAACAGGCCAAGTATGCTATTCCCGAATTCATCCAATTCCCGGAGGACGATCTGCTGGAAGGACGGCGTGTGCTGATTGTCGACGATGTCTGGACCAAGGGACGCAACAGTGTGACGGTGGCCAACCGCGTCAGTGCCGCCGGTGGATTCCCTGAATCCTGCGTGTTGCATTATAAGCCGGCCTCTTCGCTTTATCCCGGTTATACGCCAACCTATTATGCGGCCGTTACCGACGCCTATATCATTTACCCCTGGGAGCTGGATCGAGGTCCAGAGGCTTTAGGAGCCTGGAATTAAGTCTTTTTGCCTCAAAAACAGAGATTTGTTACGATCTTTGCCATAAAAGATGTGCCCATGTGACCGATGATGACTGGGTCCCTGGCGGCAGGAGCCGTCGAACTGCGTCAGGTCCGGAAGGAAGCAGCGCTAAGGTGTAACTCCTGGGTGCCCAGGACAACCTGGTTGTCATCGGCCCCATGCGCACATCAAGGATAAAAAGGACTGAGGAGTGGATTGAGCGCTAAACAGCGCCGCATACACTCCTCAGTTTTATTTAATGAGATCGAGAATTGCCCCTCACCTTCTTCTGCTATTAACCGCTCTGTTGCTGCTTGTCGGCGCTATCAGTCTGGGTGCAGCCCTTTACCTCTCAACCGAGAAATCCTATACCATCCTGGACCAGGATGAAGCCATCACCATTGAAGGTCGACTACGCACGGTGGGCGAGGTCATTGACGCCGCAGAGATATCTCTGCGACCCGAGGATGTGGTAATCCCCAATTTCAAGGAAACGGCCGAGCCTGATATACCCATCCGCATTCAGCGCGCCCAGCCAGTCATGATCAATCTTCCCGACAGCTCGCGTACCATTTGGACGCAGCAGGAAAATGTACAGGCTGTGCTGACCGAAGCAGGTATACAACTGCAGCCCGGCCAAGAGCTGCACATTAATAATACTCCTGTGGCGCCCGAGGATTTGGCCCAGCAGCATGTACCAGCCGCCCTAGACATCGTCCCGCGCGAAATAATGGTCACGATTGAAGACGGCAATGAGCGCAAAATGCTGGCAACCAGGGCAGAAACTGTTGCGGATGCTTTGCAGGAAGCGGGCATCCTTCTCGAAGCGGACGATAGCGTTGGGCCGGGACCAGGTACAATGTTGATAGATGGCCTCACAATCAACATCAGCCGGGCGCTGCCCTTGACCATCCAGGTCGACGGCCAAACTATGCAGGTAAAAAGCCGCTTCAATACTCCACTAGAAGTCTTGGCTGAAGCGGGCGTAGAATTGGGCGCTGCAGATTACACGTCCCCGGCTCCAGAGACAAATTTGCAGGCCGGCGACACCATTGAGATCATTCGCGTCACAGATGAGTTCCGCTTCGAAGATGAAGAGATCCCTTTTCAAACGGTGTACCAACCGAGCGCCGATCTGGATCTGGACAGCAAGGCGGTCCTCAGCAGCGGAGCATCAGGAACGACTCGCCGGCGCTACAGGCTGCTGATCGAGAACGGGGTGCAAATTGGCGAAGAATTGGAAGAAGAGTGGGTTGATGTGCAACCGGTAAATCAGGTGATCGGCTATGGCACCAAGATCAACACCGGTATGGTCGACACGCCGGAAGGGCCGCGCGAATATTGGCGCGTGGTGCGCATGCGGGTCACGGCCTATACCGCTGCTAGTTCAGGCAAGGCACCCGATCATCCCACCTACGGCATCACAGCCAGCGGCGTCATGGCCGGCACAGGCGTCGTCGCCGTTGATCCCAATGTGGTCCCCTTTCGCTCCGAAGTCTATGTCCCTGATTATGGCATTGGCTTTGTCGGCGATACCGGCGGCGGCGTCAAAGGGCGCTGGATCGATCTAGGATATGATAAAGATGAGTTAGTCGCCTGGAATGGGTATACGGATGTTTATTACCTAACGCCCGTTCCGGAAAATATCAATTACCTGCTGCCCGAAGTGCTGCCCTAACCATGAATGCAATGCACCCTAAAAAAATCCTGGCCCATTACGACCTGGCCCCAAAGAGAAGTCTGGGACAAAACTTTCTCTTTGACGAAAATGTGCTGGCCCAGATTGTGAATGCTGCCGCAGTAGATGAGCAGGATGAAATCTTGGAAATTGGGCCTGGCCTGGGCTCCCTGTCACGGCAGTTAGCCAAACGTGCGCGGCGGGTTGTGGCCGTGGAATTGGACGATCGCTTCCTACCCATCTTGCATACGGAGTTGGTGGATTTTGAGAATGTCGAGATCCTGCATGGGGACATTCTGGACCAGAATTTGGCTCAACTCTTTGCGGGAACCTACAAAGTCGTAGCCAATGTGCCTTATTACATCACTGGGGCTATTTTGCGCTACCTATTGGGTGGCGACCACAAGCCATTCACCATCGTGCTCACGGTACAGAAAGAGGTAGCGGAGCGGATCACGGCCGTTCCGCCTCAGATGAGCTTACTGGCCGTTAGTGTGCAGTATTATGGGCAGGCACGGGTAATACGCACGGTTAAAGCGGGCGCATTTTGGCCGCGTCCCGAGGTCGATTCGGCCGTTGTCCAAATCGACCTCGATTCAAGCACCCTCTTTAATCCGGCCATGGAAACGAAATTCTTTAGAATTGTGCGCGCCGGATTCAGTCAGAAACGCAAGCAACTGCAAAAAAACCTACGTCAGCTTTGGCTAAACAAAGGCGAAGTGTCCGCACTCCTGGCGCGCGCGGGAATCGATGGCAGCAGACGGGCGCAAACGCTTTCGCTCGACGAATGGCGCGCTGTTACCCGCGAGTTTTAAAACTCTCCAAACTCCTCTCCCTCATCATCTCTGTGAAAGTTTGCGGAAACTGGGTTTCTAGGCCTGTTCAGCAGTCAGATCTTGACAAAGCCGCCTAAGTTTGTATAATGTCATCAGGTCATCATATGACCTGATCAATAAGGCGAGTATGCAGCCATCTTTAGTTCGGATCAAACGCAGCTATTTCCTGATCACAGCCATTACCTGGTTTTCAGTCGCCATTCCCCTACCCATCTTTGTCTTGTACATGCAGGCGCGCGGCATCGATCTGTTCCAACTGGGAATCATAATGGGACTGTATTCTCTGGTTATTGTGCTTCTGGAACTTCCCACCGGCGGTTTGGCAGATGCGATTGGGCGTAAAACGGTCGCTTTGCTGGCCAATGGATTTGCACTTGTATCCGGCGTGGTGATGTTTTTTTCCTTTTCCTTTTGGGGCTTCTTGCTGGCCATGCTCCTCAACGGCATCGGGCGAGCACTCTCATCCGGCGCACTAGATGCCTGGTATGTTGATAGTTTGCAGGAAGCTGAGCCCGACGTCGATCTTCAGCCAGCGCTGGCCCAGGCAGGTACCGTAGCACTTTTATCGTTGGGTCTGGGCACCCTTGCCGGTGGTTTCTTACCTCAAATATTCAGTTGGCTGCCAGAAGAGGGGTCGGCTCTATTCTCACCCATGTCCACAACCATTATCCTCTCTACTACCTTGAGAATCATTTTAATAGTTGTGATATTGTTGGCGGTACAGGAACAATCACGCCGAACTACGGAGGCTGGTGGCTGGCGTGCGCTGTACGAGGTTCCGCAAGTCGTGGGCGAGGCACTGCAGCTCAGTAAAACAAACAGTACCCTCCTCTATCTCATGCTGATCACCTTGGTCGGCGGATTTGCCCTATCCGGTGTAGAAACCTTTTGGCAGCCCCGATTCGCCGAGATCATCGAAGGTGGCCAAAGCAGCAGTGGGATTTTCGGGGTCATTATGGCCATTAGTTTCCTGGCTGGGGTAGCCGGTAATCTCCTTTCAATTCCTTTAAGCAAACGGTTGGGCAAACGGTACACTCTGGTTGCCACACTGGCTCGCGGTGGTCAAGGGCTGGGCCTTCTACTGCTAGCTCTGGGAGGATATCTCATCCCGGCGGCTTTTAGTTTCTGGTTCTTTTACTTGAACATGGGTCTGCAAAATTCTCCCCATGACACCCTGGTAAATGAAGAAATACCCGCCGAAAGGCGTTCGACAATGTTGTCTGTGCAATCTCTCGCCAGCTATATCGGTGGCTTCCTGGGCAGTGTTCTATTGGGGTTTATCGCCCAGCAGAACACAATTAGCACAGCCTGGCTTGTGGCGGCTGCGCTAACAATGGTATCATTGCTGCTTTACAGAGGGGTGTCCAAGCATCGCAAACAAAGGGATCAGACCAATGCGCAAGAAGTCCCGATTCTCGATCACAGTTAAGAAACAAACCCTGGCCGATCAAGTTGCTGAGGCCATAAGCGAAGGGATCCTATCTGGGGATTGGCAGCCAGGGGATGCGCTGCCGACTGAACCAGAATTGTCGCAAGAATTCGGAGTTAGCCGGGCTGTCGTACGTGATGCCACGCGGATGTTGGTTGCCCGGGGCCTGGTTGAAGCGCAGCACGGCCGTGGCGTGTTTGTTACTGAATCGCAAACGAAAGCCCTTAATGATGCCTTGCTCTTGGCCCTGCGCCGCAGCGGTGCCACCGTCTGGGATGTGGAGCAGTTCGAGCAAATGGTCTTCCCTGAAGTATGCGCCCTGGCAGCAATCGAAGCAGCCGCCGTTGAAATCACTCAAATCGAACAACTGGCAAAGGAGTATATTGAGGTCTTTTCCAAAACAACAGAGCAGTATTGGCACGACGAGCAATCAATCCCCGCGGTTGAATCCGCGGCCAACCGCCACGCCTTTCTATCATTTATTCAAGCCATTTTTACTGCCACCCATAATGGAGTATGGCAGCTTCTTGCAGGGCCAGTTTTACAGCTGCGCAGCACACGTAATTGGGAAGTTCAGGGATTGACCGCCCAAACCATAATTACAAAAGAGCGTGACTTCTTGACCAAGGTGGTGGAAGCTATTTCCAGCGGCGATCCAGAATTCGCCCGCACTGTAGTTAAGGATCTCATGCAGCTTCCATCGGAAGCCATAGAGGCCATGCGCCAGACCACGATAGGTGAAACGACCCATATACGCCTAGGGGAGTAAGCAAGCTGAGGCGTTTAGTCTGTCCAATCAATAAAAAAACTAAGTTATTATAAGAACATCAATATGAAATCAACTGCAGTAAGAGTATCTGTTTATATCGGCGCCAGCCTGGATGGATTCATTGCCCGTCCAGATGGGGATATCGCCTGGCTGAACGAAGCAGAGCCACCTGAAGGGGGCGATGATCTTGGCTACGGAGAATTATACAACGCCGTCGATGCCCTGGTATTGGGCCGGGGAACATTTGAGAAAGTAATGGAATTCGACTGGCCTTACGGATCGAAGCCGCTGATTGTCTTGAGCAAGAGCTTGAAGGAAGTGCCGGAAAAGCTGCGTAATTCGGTCAGGATAGACAGATCCGAACCACAAGAATTATTAGATAAACTTGCCCAAGCTGGAGTCAAACATATCTATCTGGACGGGGGCAAGGTCATCCAATCTTTTTTGCGTGAAGGTTTGGTAGACGATATGACTTTGACGACCATCCCCGTTCTGATTGGAGACGGGATACCTCTGTTTGGCAGCCTTGAAGAAGATATCAAATTAGACTTGCTTGAATCCCGATCCTGGGCCAATGGCTTCGTGCAGTCGAAATATCAAGTGAGGTTGCGCCAGGAGTGAAGATCACTCCAGGGATTGGCTTGAGCGGCCGATTCGCCAGCGAGCTTGCTCGATCCACTTCCTTTGCCCCCTGACTGTAGATATTCAAATACGGCCACAGCCAACAACGCCTCCTCGGACATGGCTTGCGGCGCAGTCCAACCAGCCATGTGTTGCTCTAGAAAATTGGTTGCCGTGTTTCCGGCCAAAAAATGGGGTTCGGCAAGAATATCTAGCAGGTAAGGAATATTGGTCGTCACGCCCAGGATGACTGTTTCTCGTAAAGCTTTTACCATTTTGCGCACAGCTTCGTCCCGGTTGTGCCCCCAGGTAATTACTTTGGCCAGCATGGGATCATAATAGGGCGTTATATCAGCCCCCGTTTCCAGGCCATCGTCGACGCGAATGCCGGGACCGGCTGCAGGCCGGTAAAGCACCAATTTCCCAATCGAGGGCAAAAAAAGATTGGCCGGATCCTCAGCATAGATGCGGCACTCGAGTGCATGCCCACGCCGGTTTATCTCTTCCTGCGTAAAGGGCAGCGCTTCACCAGCAGCGATACGGATCTGCCAGGTAACGAGGTCCAGACCGGTGAGCAGTTCCGTCACCGGGTGTTCGACCTGCAGGCGCGTGTTCATTTCCAAAAAATAGAAACGACCGTTTTCGTCGACAATAAATTCCACCGTGCCCGCGTTTTCATACCCCGCAGCTTGGGCCAGGCGCACAGCAGCAGCAGCCATTTCCTGTCGCAGTCCCTCATCCATGATCACCGGTGCCGGGCTTTCCTCAATGATCTTCTGGTGGCGGCGCTGCACGGAACACTCTCGCTCGAAGAGATGCAGCAGGTTACCATGCTGGTCGCCCAGCACTTGAATCTCCACATGGTGGATCTGGCGATAGAATTTTTCAACGAGGATATGGTCGTCGCCAAAAGAAGATTGGGCCTCGCCGCGCGCCATCTGTAGAGCGCCGGAAAATTCTTGTGCAGACTCGACCACACGCATACCCTTGCCACCCCCACCAGCGCTGGCCTTAATAAGCACGGGGAAACCCATAGCGGCTGCGCCTGCCATAAGCTCCTCTTCATCCATACCAGCGCCATCCAGTCCAGGCACAACAGGCACGCCGGCGGCTTGAGCCAGGACACGTGCTTCCGCCTTGCTGCCCAAGCTGCGCATGGCCTCGGTGCTGGGGCCGATGAAAGTAATACCCTGCTTGGCACACGCGGAAGCGAAACCCGGATTCTCACTAAGAAAGCCATACCCCGCGTGGATAGCGTCGGCACCGCTGCGCATCGCAATATCCAATATCACCTCTTGATTGAGATAGGTATCGGCAGCGGTCAAACCATCCAGGGCATAGCTCTCATCAGCGAGTTTTACCCAAGCCGAACCGGCATCGACTTCAGAGTAAATGGCAAGCGCGACTATGTCTAGTTCACGGCAGGCGAGAATGATGCGGCGGGCGATTTCACCCCGATTGACGATGAGAATCTTATTGAACATAGTTCCTGATTTTAGCGCTAGCTAAGGTTAGCCGCTACTTAATCTCTGTCTTTTTCCTGTTATCCATCAGCCACTGCTGGGCGAAATCAACGGCCGTCGGTTGGTGCATCAGACGACATTGAGCGGCCCCAATTTTCCCCAATGTTACCGAAGATGTTTGCTCAAAATTAGAGCCTATTGGGGCAAACAGGTCGTCATCCCAATCCACGTCGTCATATCGCTTCCAAATCTTTTCTCCACCTTCTTTCCAGGGCACGCCTTGACGAAACAAAGGCGGATTGGGAACACGATATTCAGCCAGATGAAAGGAGGTGTTGCGATCATAACCGACGCCTAAGAGCAGGATGAAACCATCCAAATCGTAAATGCGGGCCAAAGGCGACTGTTCGCCCAGGGAATTCTCTAAGGTATGGTCAGCCGTGACAAAGGTGGCATTTTGGCCCCAAGCAGCGAAAGACACCTGTGGGTGAGCGCTGCGTAAGACGTCAGGCCAAGTCCTGAATAATTCAGCAATACGACCCATTTGCCGGGTCGGCGTCAATTGTGGATCAAAAGTTGGCATGGTTTCCCGGACGGTATCATGCCACTCCTTTGGAATAGGTGGATTTTCCCAATGCGCAGGATCGGATAAATCGGCCGAATGTGCGGGCATTACCAGGGTTCCCTCTGGGGTTAGCACATTCATCAGCGCTTGAATGACAGGCACAGGCCCACCATTGACCCAGCCGATACGGCTCATGGAGCTGTGAACGAGCAGAACCATACCTTCTTTTATCCCCAGACGGCGCAATTCTGCGCTGATGCTTTTTAGGGTGCCCGGTTGGGAAACTATTTCGATTGATTTTGCTTCGCTCATTCTTTCTTCCGAATTTTGACGATATGGATCAAGGACCCAACTGTTTCTGGTTTAGACTGTTTCTTGCCAATATGGCTTCCGCTTTTCGAGAAAGGCGTTCATCCCTTCCCGCCCTTCCTCGCTGGCCCGTCGCTGGGCGATCAGGTTGGCAGTATACTCTCGTGTTTCGCGCGTTGGCCTCTTGGCCACATATTGAATCAGTTTCTTGGCTGCGGCCTGGGCGCCGGGCGCCGCTTGCAAAAGCTGCTCTACATACTCAATCACCTGTTCGTCCAACTGCTCATGGGACACAACATGCTGCACCAGGCCAATTTTCTGGGCGCGCAGGGCATCAAAGCGTTCGCCGGTGAGAAATAATTCACGGCCGTTGCCTTCCCCAATCTTGGCCAGCACAAAGGGAGAGATGACCGCCGGTAAAAGGCCCAGGCGAACTTCGCTGAGGCCAAAACGGGCCATTTCCGAGGCCACAGTGATATCACAACAGCTCACCAGGCCCACGCCGCCGCCTATGGTCGCTCCATTGATGCGGCCAACCACTGGTTTGGGGCAATCATCGACAGCCTGCATCAAGTCAAAGATCGCTTCCCCACCTGCCACATTTTGGGCAATATCGAAATCGGCCGCGGCGCGCATATGCGTCAGATCAGCCCCGGCACAAAAAGAGCGCCCTTCCCCCGTCAGGACCACCACGCGTACATCATCTCGCTCAGGCAGTTCGCGGAAAATGGTTGTGAGACCATGGATCATCTGCGGGGTCATGGCATTGTGCACCTGGGGCCGGTTCAAGATGACCCACAGCACGTCGTCATGAAGATCAAGCGCCAGATCAGGATATGTCGCTTCTATACTCATAGCTTTCCTTCCTACCCATAAAACAAAAACCCTCCCACCGTTAAAGTCGATGGGAGGGTATTATATATGAGGCTTGATGAGCGCGGGAATCAGGTCGCGGCGCCCAACGCCGGATTTTGAAACTGTGGTTTATCCAACGTCTGTTTTTCAATAGCCGGCTGTTCTTTGGCTGCTTCTTCAGCCGTCTTTTCTGGCTGGCCAGGGGCTGTTTCCGCCGTCAGCTCTTCACCGCTCAGCGGTTCATTCATCAACTTCTCAAATTCCACGCGATCGAGTGTTTCCATTTCCATTAACGCGTTGGCCAGCTTAACCATGCGATTATAGTTCTCCCGGATGATGCGCAGCGAATTCTCGTAGCTCGTTTCTAGGATCTTGCGTACTTCCTCGTCGATAGCCCGTGCTGCCTCTTCGCTATAATTACGGCCGTCACCCAGATAACCATACTCGCGACCCAGGAAAGGATTACCGGAACCACGACCATAAGTGGGCAGCCCAAGGACATCGGACATGCCATATTCCATAACCATTGCGCGAGCAGTTTGCGTCGCCTGCTGCAAATCGTTGGAAGCCCCAGTGGTGATTCGCCCAAAGAAGATCTCTTCCGAGGCGCGTCCACCCAAAGCCATGGTAATACGATCCTGGAAGAATTCGCGGCTGACCACAAACCGATCTTCCGGTAACGGCATTACATAACCACCTGCCTGGCCGCGAGGAACAATAGTGATTTTCTGCACCGGATCCGTATGGGTGAGGAAGAAGCTGACCACGGCATGGCCTGCTTCATGGTAGGCCACCGTTTCCTTATCCTCTTCACTCATCACGCGGCTTTTGCGTTCAGGGCCCATGACGACACGATCAAAAGCGTCTTGGAATTCGAGAATGCCAATGGTGCGCTGGTTGCGACGAGCAGCAAAGATAGCTGCTTCATTGATCAAGTTTTCCAGGTCCGCCCCAGAAAATCCGGCCGTCAGGCGGGCCATATCCGTAAAACTCACCTCGCCGGCGATGGGCTTGCCGCGCGCATGAACATTGAGAATCTTCTCGCGTCCCGATACATCTGGCAGGTCAACAAAAACTTTACGATCGAAACGTCCGGGACGCAGCAGCGCCGGATCAAGAACGTCCGCGCGATTCGTAGCCGCCATGACAATGATATTGGTTTCATTATCGAAGCCATCCATCTCCACCAGGATCTGATTCAATGTTTGTTCCCGTTCGTCATTTCCACCGCCAAGACCCGCACCGCGCTGCCGTCCAACGGCATCGATTTCGTCGACGAAGACAATAGATGGAGCGCTCTGCTTCGCCTTTTCGAATAGATCACGTACACGGCTGGCGCCGACGCCAACAAACATTTCAACAAATTCAGAACCAGAAATATGGAAGAAGGGCACGCCCGCTTCCCCGGCAATCGCCCGAGCCAGAAGAGTCTTACCTGTCCCTGGCGGGCCAACCATAAGCACGCCCTTGGGAATACGTGCCCCTACTTGGACGAACTTCTCCGGTTCACGCAGAAACTGTACGACTTCAACCAAATCTTGTTTCGCTTCTTCCACGCCAGCGACATCATCAAAAGTCACCGTGGGCCGGTTGGTATCATTTAAGTTTTTAGCTTTGCTGCGACCAAAACCAAATATATTATTGCCGCCCCCACCCTGCATCTGCCGAAAACCGCGCGTGAAAATCCAGATAATGAGTAGAACAGGGAGCAGGGAAAGAACAATAGTAAAGACATTGTTCCAGGCTGACTGGTCATTGTTTATCCATTCGACATTGTTCTCGGCCAACACCTCTTGCGTAATGCCGAAATAGGTCAACAGCTCTTCGGGGCTGGTCCGGTTATCGAATGATGTGCCAACCTCCGTTCCATCCTCCAGGGTCAGCTTCAAGCTGCTGCCCGTAACGGTAATGGTCTCCACCTGCCCTGATTTGATCATATCCATGGCATCTGGCAGGCTGATTTGCTCAGGGCCACTAAAACGACCGCTCAACCAGAGTTGCAGGCCTAATATTATTGCGAAGACCGCCAAAATCCATACCCAGGTCGGGATGGCAGGGCGATTTCCATCGGATTTATCATCCATAGCCTATACTCCTTGAACACTCCATAGATCAATTTGTACCATCTGCCTTCATCTATTCCAACTTTCGCCTACATTTCTTATACAAGTTTAACTACGCTTTTGGTTTACATCGACAAAGTCTGTCATAATTAGGGTGCTATGGAGCCCAAAGCTTATCCCGTCGATCTCGGCGGCCTGACCATCATCTGGCAAACGTTTATGGAAGGTGGTGCAATCAGCCGCCAACAGGAAGCAAAGCTCGATCCCAACGTGCTTCAGTCCTGGCGACGCTGCATGTCGCGGCTGAATCCATATGCTGTCCCCCGTCCTGCATTAGCACGCGGTCAGGCGCTGCAATCGGTGCTGAGAACGCAAGCCGATTTGATCACCATTGGCACACCAGTAATAGAGGATATTCACCAATTTACCGAGGGTTCGGACTGCACCATTCTCCTCTCCGATGGTTCCGCATGCATCTTGGCCACCGGTGGCGACCAACCGGCCATTGATTCTCTCCATGAAAGGGGTTTGGGACAAGGCGCTTATTGGTCAGAGGGACAGATCGGCACCACGGCCCTGGGCCTGGTTTTGATTAGCGCCATGCCGGTACAGGTGGTTGGCGCGGAACATTATTATCAAGTCTATCACTCCTTCTCCAGCAGCGCAGCCCCGATTCATGATGTGCGCGGCCGCATTATCGGCACCATAGGCATCATCGGCCCTGTAGAAAAAACCAGTTCACATACGCTGGCTCTGGTTATGTCCGCAGCACGCGCGATCACCAATCAACTGCAGACAGAATGGTCTCTGGAGGAAGCAAATCACCGCTTGCTCGAGGTTAACACAGTTATGGGCGCGATGGCTGAAGGGGTCATTGCCTGGAATGCGGATGGAGATATCAGCCATGTCAATGCCAAGGCAGGTGAAATGCTGGATCTAAATCCTGTCAGCGTCCTGGGCCAGCCAGTTAAGCGACTATTTGAGATGCCCAAAGTCATTGAGATGGCCTTGCGGAGTACGCGGGAGCTGCACAATACAGAAGCGATCTTTCAACTCAAGAGCGGCCCCCTGCGCAGCCTGGTGAACTTGAGCCCGATGATTGACGGTTCATCCCAGGTCATAGGATATATCATGCTCCTCCATCCGCTGGAGCAGGTGCGCCAATTGGTGCAGCAGCAGTCTGGAGCACACGCCTTTATTACCATCGACGACATCTATGGCGAATCACCGCCAATGCGTCGCGTACTACGCCAGTCACGCATCGCCGCTCGTGGTCTGGCCCCTGTCTTGCTGCGTGGTGAAGGAGGTGTAGGCAAGAACCATGTGGCCCAGGCCATCCACAATGACAGCACCCGCTCCGGCGAACCCTTTTTGGCCATCAACTGCCGCGCCATCCCCCATGAATTAATGGCCAGCGAACTGCTAGGCGAAGAAAACGAACTGCGCATCCGGCCCAGCAAATTCGAACTAGCCGATGGGGGGACCCTGCTCTTAGATCAGGTGGATTCGCTGTCATTGGAAATGCAGGCTGCCCTATTACAGGTAATTGAAACAGGCTATGTGATGCGCCTGGGCGGCTTACAGCCTATTGACGTCGACGTGCGCATTATGGCTGCCACATCTGAAGATCTTGAAGCAGACGTAAGCGAAGGAAGCTTCTTGTCCCATCTTTATTACCGCTTTGGCGTTTTTAACACCACCATTCCCCCGCTGCGCGAACGGGCCGAAGATCTACCCCTGCTGGCGGAACGATTCTTGGCACGGATTACCCAGCGTGACAGCCGGGCCGCCTGGATCGACGACGAAGCGATGGCTATCCTGCGCCGTTATCCCTGGCCCGGAAATGTTCGCGAGTTGGAGAGCGTGCTTGAAAGAGCGCTGCACCAGAGCAGTGATGGCTCGATCCGGGCTGCCGATTTACCCGAGTCAGTACGCAAAGGGCGAGTCATGACGCCCATGTCAGTGCAACCTGAACCACTATTGTCCATGTTTGATGCCGAACGAGAAGCGATTATCCGCGCCGGTTGGGCCAATCAAGGGCGGGTTAGTGAGATGGCGCACAATTTACAGATCGGCCGTACAACGCTGTGGCGCAAGATGAAACGGCATAATATCAGCCCGGAGCAGTTCAAACGGTAAATGAAAACTGCCAATAAAAAACGCAGAGATTTACAAGAATTCTCTGCGTTCTAATTAGCGCTTGAATGAAAAAAGCCCGGTTATTTTAAAAAAACCGGGCTTCAGTTTAGTTGAGATATTGGCGCAAGTGGCCGGCAAAATTGGGGTGGCGCAGCTTACGCAAAGCTTCTTTCTCTAACTGGCGAATTCGTTCGCGTGAAAGGCCGAACATTTCGCCCACTTCCTTCAAGGTTCGTGACTCGCCATCCTGCAAACCATAGCGCAAACGCAGAATGCGTGCCTCACGGGGAGTTAACTGATCAAGAATATCCCCTATCTCTTCAGTAAGCATATTTTGGGCCACCGCTTCAACTGGAGGCGGGGCATCAATATCCTCAATAAAATCTCCCAGTTCCGCATCTGACTCGTCGCCCACCGGTCGTTCCAGGTGAACGGGTTGGCGGCTGGTGCGCAGCATCCAGCGCACACGTTCTGCCGGCAGTTCCATGCGCGTGGCGATCTCTTCCGCCGTTGGCTGCCGGCCAAACTGTTGTTCCAACTCTTGCGCGAGTTGGTACAGCTTGCTGATACGCCCACCCAAGTGCGCGGGAATACGAATGGTACGGCCGTGATTAGCCAGTGCCCGTGTAACTGCCTGGCGAATCCACCAGGTCGCATAGGTACTGAACCGGTTGCCACGGCGATAATCGTATTTCTCGACCGCCTTCATCAGTCCAACATTTCCTTCCTGAATCAGGTCCAGGAACTGCAGGCCGCGACCACGGTATTTCTTGGCAATACTGACCACCAAACGGGTATTGGCCCGAATCAGTAAAGCACGGGCCGCTTCACCCCGATCACGGGTGATCATCATTTTATCGAGATCATCAAGCGAATATTCGACTTCTTGACTTTCTAAACAGTCTGCAGCTTCTTGCCCGGCTTCAATTTCCATAGCCAGGTCAACTTCTTCAGTAGCAGATAACAGACCCTGCTGTCCCATTTCACGGAAATAAAGACCAACAGAATCATCAATAGGAACGTTGCTTAAATCAAACAACGGCGCTGCGTGGGGTTGGGCGAAAAAGGACCGCGGGTCCCTCTCGGCACCTGACTCTTCTTCTCCCCCCAACAACGCATCTTCTTCGGTTTCATAAACTGTCACTCCTACCGCCTGAGCCTCTTCCAATAAGCTCTCTAGCAGCGGGAGATTATTCTCTATATCCGGTAAGGTCTCTAGAATCTGATCATAAGTTAAATAACCTTGTTCCAGGCCGTCATTTAGCAAGGTGCTAATGACTTCGTCGTCGACCAACGGATTTGTGAGATCACTCATACTATCCTGTTTTCCATCCTCGTTGATATCGTATTTGGCTCGCGTGGAGAACGCAGCTCACCGCCTGAATATCTCCTCTTCGACCATTAGGGTTGCAGTCTAGCATAGTCGAGGATCAAAAGTCAAGAGGCAAAAACCTACAATTAAGGCTGGGCAAATCTGGCCAATTTACCCTGAAAACAGGAAAAACGACCAATCAAGAAATGTGTTAAGTGAGATATCTGCTAAAAATATCTTCTATTTCTTTAATTACCCCAGGTAGACTGAAGAATATTCACCCAGTTTTGACCCATTATGTGGGCTATGTCTGCCTCATCATAACCGGCTTGGCGCAGACGGTTGGCGATGAGCGGCAGATCGGCCGATGTGTCCAATTCAGCCGGTATATCAGCTGCCCCGAAACCACCATCCATATCGCTCCCCAAACCCACATGTCGCGCATCACCCAAGGTCTGGCATATGTGATCGATATGGGCGATGACGTGATCGAGCGTGACCGATTCCTTGGGGTCTCCCGTTTTATAACCGGCGCGCAAAAATCTGTTGTATAGAACCGTGCCAATCACCCCACCCCGCTCGGCAAGAGCCTGGATTTGAACATCACTCAACTGCCGTTCTCCTGGGACCAGCGCCCGGCAGTTGCTGTGGGTAGCAACCACTGCCCCTTCATACTGATCCAGAGCCTCCAGCGTAGCCTTTTCACTCATGTGAGTGAGATCAAGGATCATATTGAATTCGCTCATGATCTCCAGTAGGACACGTCCTTCTTTGGTCAATCCATGTTTGCCGCCCCGCCAGGCTCCAGCGGCATAGCGGGTATCATCCCAGGCGAGGCCGATCAGGCGCACACCTCTCTCGACCCACATCTCCAATTCTTGCGGCGCACGAATGGGATCAGCCCCTTCCATCAGAGGTACAATGCCCAACAGCGGCTGGTGACCTTTCTCCTGGCTGGCCAGAACCTCTTTTAAGGAAGCATGATCGCCAACCAATCGTAGGCAGTTCGCTTCATCATCAACAAGCCGGTGATAGAAATCAAGCTGCAGCATGCCCAAGCGATGCGCGTCCGCGGCATC
This sequence comes from uncultured Chloroflexia bacterium, assembly GCA_963807975.1. Lineage (GTDB taxonomy): Bacteria > Chloroflexota > Anaerolineae > Promineifilales > Promineifilaceae > JAACFF01. The sequence continues at coordinate 2,601,306 of CAWEDV010000001.1, forward strand.
ACGGTAGACGGCATTCCCACTATGCCCCGTAGCTGCCGATTCGGGCAAAACGAAGATGGTGCCAAATACAAGAACCGCTCCTGCTTCTCGCAGTTGGGGAAAGGAAACGGAGGCCTGCCCGCTGGGTGGTGCAGCCGCTTCTGACAAACGGATCTGTTCTACGCTCTGCATGGGATTACGGTTGTCCTCAAGAGCGGTGTAGGCGATATCTAGGTGAGCATCGACAATTAACATATTGTCTCCAATAACAAGGTGAACCCGACCGGCTTCAAGAAAAACGGCCTGGTTATTTGGTCTATTCTCTTAACTCGCGCAGTGTAGCCAAATTGACCGGGTCCATCTCCATTTCATTGCCGTCGTCATCCTCTTCCTTTTTCGGCGTCTCCAGATGTGCAGCATGATCGGCCCAGCGAGGATCATTGACAAAATTGGCAAATCCCTGGCAGCCGATGTGTCCCTCGCCAATATGCGCGTGGCGATCTTTGCGCAGGCCCAACTCGAACTTGCTGTCATTGAAATGAAAGAACTTAATCATGTCCAGGCCAATGATGCGCTCAAATTCATCCATCGTGGCGGCATAGCTTTGCGGCGTACGGAAATCATAGCCCGCAGCGAAAACGTGGCAGGTATCGAAGCAGATCCCCAAACGATCGCTCGGACCGGCCTGGTCTAGCAAATAGGCGAGATGCTCGAAACGATGGCCCAGATTGGTGCCCTGGCCGGCCATAGTTTCCAGACAGATCGTGGTGTTGGGGGCACTTTCGGCCGTTTCCTCAAGCAGACGGCGCAGCCCGCGGCTGATATTATCCAACCCGGACTGTTCATCACTCTTCATAAATGAGCCAGGGTGAAAATTTATCAAAGGAATGCCGAGCGATCCACAGCGCTCGACCTCAATCTTCAAACCGTCGTAGGATTTCTCCCACATCGCCTCATCGGGAGAGGCAATATTGATTAAATAGCTGGCATGGACGGCAACGGGAGAAACTGTGGAATATTCGGCCGCCTCTTTCTGGTAAGACTCGACATCTTTTTCCGTCAGCGGCTTTGCTTTCCACTGGCGATTACTCTTAGTAAAAACAAGCATGGTTTCGCAGCCAATATCACTGGCGCGTTTGAAGGCCTTAAAGACGCCTCCGGCTGAACTGATATGTGCACCTAATCGCATAGGATCTCCTGTGTACATCGATTCGCGATTTTTATCAAATCGCGCTGCTGTTTTCGTTTATGGTGGTGCGTACCACCCATGTTGTCTCTTTAGAAAATTCGCCAAGCGACCACTTCGCCTGCGGCAGATTATGCAGATCGATTATTGTTTTTGCTGTCAATGGCTTCTGTTAGCTTTGGTCAGCTAACAGTGATGATATTCTACACTGTTTACAGCCCGGCTGCCTGATCAGGGATCTCGCTGCTGATGTAACCAATCGTCTCCATGCCATCGAGCGAGTAGACGCCATCGCCGACAATGCGCCACATCCGGTTGCCACTGAGATCGAAGATAAAGTTATCTTCCAAGCGACCGGTTGGCTCGTCGTCCATCGTATAGAGCGTATTGCCGACGAAGTAGGCAAACTGCTCACCTTTTCTGTCGATTAAACCGCGCATGTCACTCCCTCCACCATGCCGTGGGATTATGGAATCTTATATTCGGTAACTACATTCCCGCCGGCATCATAAAGAACCACCGTATCACCACTGTTCCAAAGCGCTCCCTCTTGTCCCCAATATAAATCGGTAGCGCTGTCCTGGCCTGCTGATGTGTGAATCGTAATTCCGGCCCCATCACCGAATAATGTAATGGTCCGGAATTCATAATAGTTGCCAAACTGATCAGCCAGCTTCCATTCCGAGAGATTCGTCTCACGGCTGCCGTTGTTGACGATTTGCACCGCTTCCAATTGCAGCTGCCCCGGGCCAAACACCTCGGCAATATCTATAACAGCTTCTCCATCTGCGGCTGGCGCGGTGGGAATAGGTGTTGGCAAATTATTTTCAGCGCTGTTGTCGGCCGTTTGTGACACTTCTGAAGCCTCTTGTGCCACTTCTTGTGTTACATCACCAAGAGGAAGGATCAACTCCTGACCCACAAAAATGAAATTCTGGTTGCTCATGCCATTGGCAGACATGATTTCTTCCAATGAGATTTCGTAGCGAGCGCTGATTTGCCCCAACGTCTCACCGGCAGCAACAATATGAACTTCCGGCCCTAATTCATCAGGAATGAGGGCTATCCCCTCCCCGGGTAGTTGAGGCGGAGCGCTCTCTTCGATAGGAACCTCTTGCTGAGGCGCCGCGACCTGGGGACCTACCGTGGGAACAGCAACCGCTGTTACCGGTTCTTCCTTACGCCCATCCCACAACCAGAGGATGGTCAATACTACCGCAGCCGATACGATAATATTGAGCAGAATGAAAGGCAACATGCGACGATAGGACATTATTTACTCCAGATTGCCAGCAATTTTAACCCAGCGATAACTTATGTCAAGCAAGTCGCTACTCATTTGAATAACCCGCATAAATCAGGGACAATATTCACATGCTGTACCCACTATCTTAACTCACTAAGATAGCCAATTCAAAGGTGTTTTATGTTTGACCCCCTGAAGATTCTATTTCTGAGCGCAGAAGTCGCTCCTTTTGCCAAAACTGGCGGTTTGGGTGACATTGGCGGCTCTCTGCCCATCGCGCTCGCTGAAATGGGGCATGATGTGCGCGTGGTCATGCCTGCCTACAAGAATATCGAGGATGGTTATCCCGGTGTGCAGCAGCTGCCGGGTCAGCTCGACGTACCTACAGGCTCAGGGATCATTCCTTGTGGCACCCTGGAGGGCAAACTTCCTGGCAGCGAAGTACCCATTACTTTTATCGCCGAATGGCAGTTGTTTAAGCGGGACAAGATCTACGGCTATTGGGATGATGCCTACCGCTTTGCCTTCTTCAGCCGCGCGGCTTTGGAGCTGACCAAGGCCTGGGATTGGAAACCAGACATTGTTCATGCCCACGATTGGCATACGGCCCCTGCTTTAACCTGGTTGGCCACGGCCGGGCAGATGGACGAGCACTTCCGGGGCATTTCCTCCGTCTTCACCATTCATAATCTGGCCCACCAGGGCAAGACAAACTGGGATATTTTTGATTATCTGGGTATCCAGACCTTTTCCCTTGCTGAAGAGGCGTATGAAGAGGTCAATTTCATGGCTAGAGGCATCTATCATGCCACCCTGGTCAACACCGTTAGCCCCACATATGCGCGCGAGATTACCACGCCGGAGGGAGGGGCAGGCCTGGATACCTTGCTGCGTCACCGGGAATATGACCTGCATGGCATTCTCAATGGTCTTGATTATGCATCCTGGAACCCGGCGACTGATTCCCACCTCCCTTATCACTTCTCCGCGCAGAAGATGGGCGAGCGCTTGAAAAACCGGCGCGCCTTGCAGCGCCATGTTGGCTTGCCACAGCGGGATGATATCCCCGTGCTGGCCATGATATCGCGCCTGGATTGGCAAAAAGGGTTGGATATCATGGGCCATGCCATCCACCAATTAATGAATGCCCATGCCGGAGATGCGCAGTTCATCATCCTGGGCACCGGGGAAAAGCAGTATGAGGATATGTTCGCCAATATCGCCAGCTACCACAGCGACAAAATGGCCGCGATCTTGTCTTATAACGCTGGCCTCGCCCCGTTGATCTATGCCGGCAGCGATATGTTCGTCATGCCTTCTCTGTTCGAGCCATGTGGTTTGGGACAGTTGATCGCCATGCGCTATGGCAGTGTACCCGTAGTGCGCGCTACCGGAGGCCTGGCCGATACCGTTCAAGACAGCATCACCGGATTTCTATTTTACGACCATAACTGGGAGTCTTTCTGGCACGCCATGGCGCGCGCCATCTACATATATAATGTTGACCGCCCACGCTGGCAGCAAATACAACATAATGGCATGCTGGCCGATTTTTCTTGGTCACGATCTGCGATGGGTTACCAGCAGCTGTATGAATGGGCGATGGCCCGTACAAAAGGAGCTTAACTGATGCGCTTTCCACGTAATGCAGGGGTTCTAGCCCATCCCACATCCTTTCCGGGCCGCTATGGTATTGGCGACCTGGGTGGGGCTGCCTACCATTTCGTTGATTTTCTGGTCAAAAGCCGGCAGTCTCTATGGCAGATTCTACCGCTGGGTCCAACCGGTTATGGTGATTCCCCCTACCAATGCTTCTCCGCCTTTGCCGGGAATCCCCTGCTCATTAGTCCAGACAAGCTGGTTCAGGATAGTTTTCTGCCGGTAAAGGCTGTGCAAGAGGTTCCGCCATTCCCAAAAAAGTCGATAGATTATGGTTGGGTCATCGGTTACAAACAGAAGCTGCTGCACCACGCATACGAGCAGTTTCAGGTCTATGGACTGGGAGAACAGCGAGAAGCCTTCGAAAAGTTTTGCGGCCAACATTCCTTCTGGCTCGATGATTTCGCTATGTTTATGGCCCTTAAAAACCATCACGTAGAACATGAGGGAGGCGTCTGGAATACATGGCCTAAAGAGATCGCCCAGCACCAGCCTGAAGCGATGGCCGGCTGGTCAGAACAGTTAGCTGATGAAATTCGGATGCACAAATTCTTGCAGTATTTATTCTTCAGCCAGTGGCTGGAACTAAAAGCATACGCCAACGATCGCGGCATCCGTATCATTGGCGATATTCCCATCTTCGTCGCTTTCGACAGCGCCGACGTATGGGCCAATTCCGCAATGTTCTCTCTGGAAGATGACGGCTCGCCGGCGGTTGTCGCCGGTGTCCCTCCCGATTATTTCAGCGCCACGGGACAGCGCTGGGGCAACCCGCTCTACAAATGGCATGAAATGAGCCTCGATAATTACAGTTGGTGGACGGCGCGTCTGCAAATGTGCTTCACCCAGGCTGATATCGTGCGCATCGATCATTTCCGTGGTTTTGACGCTTACTGGGAAATCCCTGCCTCAGAGCCTACGGCCGTCATCGGTAAATGGATCAAAGGGCCCGGACAATCCTTCTTCGATGCCATGGAGAAGAACCTGGGCGAACTGCCGCTTATCGCCGAGGATCTGGGCTTGATCACGCCCGAGGTAATCGCCCTGCGCGATCGCTTCCACTTCCCGGGAATGAAGATCCTACAGTTCGCCTTTGGTGGAACGCGCACCAGCCTCTTCTTGCCCCATCTTTTCACCAGCAACTGCGTCGTCTACACCGGCACGCATGATAATGAAACAGTGGTCGGCTGGTTCGAAAATGCCAGCGCAGATGAGCGCGAACATGTGCTCAACTATATGAACGTGCCCAACGGAGATAATATCGCCTGGGATTTGATCCGCCTATCCTTTGCTTCGGTGGCCGACACGGCCGTAGCGACGCTGCAAGATCTGATGAACCTGGGCGATGAAGCGCGCATGAATTTCCCCGGCAAGCCCAGCGGCAACTGGCAGTGGCGCTATACAGCCGATATGCTGACCGATGAAATCGCCGCCAGTTTGCGCAAAATGACCGAGCTGTACGGCCGGGGGCCCGAGGAAGCAGCAAATGGTGTCTAAACTAAGAACTAGGAAATAGAGGTTAATTCAATGCGACGAGTGGCGATTGTAGGCGGCGGGCAGGTTCCGGTGCGCAAGCGCCATGTGCTTGGTTTGCGGGAGTTGGGGGCGCAGGTCATCGCCGGGGCGCTGGGAGAGACAAAGAAAGAGCGGGTTGGGGTGCTGTTCCTCAGCAATATGCTCAGCGACGAACTGCAAGGGCAGAAGCACCTGGCAGCCCTGGTGGCCGATGAAGCAGGCCTGGCGGGCATCGAAGCAATTCAAGTTCGAGCAGCGACCGCTGCAGGTGCAGCCGCCCTCCGCATGGCCCATCTCGCCGTCGCCAGCGGGGTTGTGGACCTGGCCCTTGCCGTAGGCGTGGAAAAAATGAGCGCCCAGATACCAACCGCAGCCCTTGCCAAGGCCCTCGATGCGCGCAGCGAAGTCCCCGATGGCAAGACCTTGCTCAGCCAAAATGCAGCGCTCATGCAGCTCTATTTTGAGACCCACGGGCTGCCAACTGATGCCCTGGTCTTTTTTTCCGTCAATGCACACCACAATGCGCGCGGAAACCCCCTCGCTATGTTCCAAGACCGGCAGTTCAGTGCTGAACAGGTATCAGCCTCCCGTTTGATTTATCCCCCCCTGCGTTTATTGGACTGTTCGCCTGTATCTGATGGGGCAGCGGCCGTTCTGCTGGCCCCATTAGCAGAAGCAGGACAATATGGCAGCCGTCCCGTAGAAATCATTGCCTCCAGCGCCACGACAGATCGTTTCCGCATGGCCGACCGCGCCAATCCGCTGCTGCTGGAAGCCGCCGTCCGCTCCACCCGCCAAGCCTTCAACGAAGCAGGGATCAGCTGCCAGGACGTCAGCTTCTTTGAACTGCACGATGCCTTCAGTATTATGGCCTGCCTGCTTCTAGAAGCCGCGGGTTTTGCCCAACCTGGGCGAGGCTGGGTACTGGCAGCCACTGGGCAAATCGGCTTGCAAGGCAGCATCCCCATTGCCACCATGGGTGGGCTGAAAGCGCGCGGGCACCCGATCGGGGCCACGGCCTTGTACCAGACCTGCGAGATAGTGCAGCAGCTAACAGGCCAGGCCGGCCAAAATCAACTCGATGAACCCAAAATTGGAATGCTGCAAAGCGTAGGCGGGGCCGGGACAACGGTGCTCACGCACCTGTTTGCGGCGCCAGGAAAATAAATTAATTCAAGAGATGCCAGCTCATTGAAAGCTGGCATCTCCCTATGAAAAGGAGTAACTGATGGGTTACAGCGTTTGTTCCTATAGTTTCCACCGCACCTTTGACGCGCAAGAGATGAATATCTTCGACTACATCAGCTGGTGCAAGGAGCATGGCTTCACGCAGCTCGATCCCTGGATGAAGCATGTGCAGGCTGGCTATGACGATGATTCCTACCTGGATCGGGTCAAGAAAGCTGCCGCTGATGCTCGCTTGCCATTTGGCTGCCTGGCCGTGGACGGGGCGCATATCTATGAGCCAACAGCCGAGGCGCGAGCGGAGAACCGGCAAAAAGCCTACCGCTGGATCGACGTGGCCCAACGTCTGGGTGCCACCCAGATCCGTATCGACGCCGGCGGGCGAGATGTCTCCTTGGATGCCATTCTACCCCTGGTGATCGAAGGCTACAATGACCTGGTGCCCCGCGCCAAAGCGCAGGGGATCGAGGTGATCATTGAGAACCATTGGGGTCCAACAAGGGACGTGGATGGCATGTACAAGCTCCTGAATTCTGTGCCCGGCCTGGGCTTGCTCCTCGATTCGGCCAATTGGCCGGAAGGAACCCATGAGCGAGGATGGCGCAAATGTGCCCCATATGCGCGGCTGACACATTTGAAGACCTTCTCCTTTGATGATACCGGCAATGACCCCGATTGGGATCACGCCCTCTTCGTCAAGATTTTGCTTGAGGCAGGGTATGAGGGCTGCTGGGGGCTAGAATTTGAAGGCAAGGGCAGCCTAGACGAGCGGGATATGGTGCTTAAATCTCTCGCCCTCTTAAAGCGACTGCTGGAGGAATCGACCGATGAGTGATAATGGCAAGCAGATACGGTTGGGTGTGATTGGTGCCGGCCAGATCGGCAAGCATCACCTGAGAACTTACGCCAAGATCAACAATGCCAAAGTTGTCGCCGTGGCTGATATCAATGAGCAAGAAGCGCAGCGCGTGGCTGCGGAGTTTGACATCGAACATGTCTACACCGATTTTCGCCAGCTGCTGCAGCACGATGATATCGAAGCGGTGGATGTCTGCCTGCACAACAACTACCATATGCCCGTAACCGTGGTGGCACTGGAAGCGGGCAAGAACGTCTACTGCGAAAAACCGATGGCTGGCGCCTACCAGGATGCGGAGCGCATGCTGGAAACAGCCTGGGCCGCTGGTCGCCTCTTGAGCATCCAGCTAAACACATTATTTACCCCAGAAACGAAAGCCGCTGCAGCCCTGATTGAGACCGGGAAATTGGGCGCGGTTTATCATGCGCGGTCGACAGGATTCCGCCGCCGGGGACGGCCGTATGTAGATGGCTACGGCAGCCCGACCTTTGTCCAGAAAGAACATTCCGCCGGCGGCGCCTTGTATGACATGGGCGTTTACCACATCGCCCAAATCCTCTACCTGCTGGGCAATCCCGCCGTAGAGCGCATCAGCGGCAAAACCTACCAGGAACTGGCCATGGACGCCCAGCGCCAACTCTCCAGCGGCTACAACGTAGAAGAATTAGGGCTTGGATTCGTACGCCTCAGCAACAACATAACCCTGGACATTATCGAAGCATGGGCCATTAACATGGATGGCTTCGAAGGATCAAGCCTATTTGGCAGTGAGGGTGGCTTGCGCCTCGATCCCTTCGGTTTCTTCCGCAGTATGGGCGATCTAGATCTAGATGCCAGCGCCAGCATGGATGGCTTTTCCTGGCGGCTGCAAAATGTGCGCGATGATGGGACTGCCTATAGCGGGCCTCAAGAACATTGGATCGCCGCCCTGCAGAAACAGGTGCCCCTCCTGCCCACGGCCGAAATCGCCTTGAACACAATGCTCATATCAGAAGGAATCTATCTCTCCAATCGCCTCGGTCGTGAAGTAACCGCCGAAGAAGTGCGCGAAATGTCCCAATCAACGGCTGTAAATGTCTGATCGAGATGCCAACTTTCCCTTAAGTTGGCATCTCTGGTTAACTGTTGACAATTATCCGGCCCTATGAAAAAATTGGCCAAGTTAGCGCCCCCGTAGCTCAGAGGATAGAGCACCGGCCTCCGAAGCCGGGAGCCCTGGTTCGAGTCCAGGCGGGGGTATTTCTTGACTGTCGTCATCTCATTAAGCTGTTAAAAACGATAAAATCCTCTGCTCTTATAATATGAAGATTCGCCCCAGAAGTACACGGTTTCGTGAAAACTTTAGGGTTTGAGCTTGCCGTAAGCTTTTCTGATTCTTATTTCGGTTGCCTGTAACGTTGCCCCCTTGCGCCACCCCCTAAAACCACACGGTATAATAATAAGTAGGTCAGGGATAGTCTTGCTAGGCCCGCAAGATGAACGAGGTTTCCCAAGTTCCTTCTCCCTGACTCCACTACATCTAACTTGGGCAATTACTTGGGAGCCAAATGTGACAGGACTAATCAAATATCATGGGGTTCAGTTTTCGGCTGATAAAGTCAAATCATTCAAACCATGCCGAAAATGCGGTTGCCAATGGAGGTATGACCACACAGGAGGTGGATGCCCCTACTGCGTTTCCATCAGGACAAGACGCTACGGCAAAGAGAATCGGCAGCGGAAAAACGAATGGAATAAAGCGTGGGAAAGGGCGAATCCAGAGCGGTTCAAAAGAATTGCCCAGAGAAAGAAGTCTAGAAGGCGCGCCAGAAAGGAGCTAGTTCCCTCGGAGCCGTGGTCAAGGAGCGAGATTCTCGAAAAGTATAACCATCGCTGCTGTCAATGTGGGGGAACCGAAGGCTTGGTCATTGATCACGTTCAGCCCATCACATGGTTCGGCCCAGATCGGTCTGATAATCTTCAAGTCTTGTGTCAGAAACATAATTCCACAAAGGGAAGCCATAGCTGCAATGACTACCGTTGGCGGTTCCAGTTGCCAGCCGAGATTCCAGAGCGAGAAACGGTAACGTAGAAAAGCGAAGCCACTTTCATACGGGATGAGTTTCTATCGATTTATCGATTATAAAAGCTTTCTCCTTTTTAATGTGTGTCGCCCCTGTGAGTGTGTGTCAGTTTTTGGTCATAGTTACAAGTGCGTTTCCACCGATAAAAGCCAATAACAAGCACTGTACTGAGCTAGATATGAACTATGATTGAATTTAATAAGTGAGATCGCCCCTTGCCAAGGGGGTTGAAAACTACTAAATAGATCCTGAGGGTGCTACTTTTCACCAAAAGGTGCTTGTTTCGAGCTCCTTTTATAAAACTTTTCCATGTTTTCTTTCATGTAGGGTTTTCATAAAAACTATCCTAAAATGACACCCGGAACAAAAAACAAGCACCCTCCTGGTTTTAGCTGGAAAAAGCCAACCGACCCCAGGTCATATTGATCACGCATCCGTGCTAAAAAATATCGCCCAACCTTACCCTCTTATAGAGCATGGTATAATTAATGTATAGCGTTGATAAAGAAAAACTCCAAACAGAAAAGAACAATTAAATAGTGTCGCCGGCAAGAGCGACCTAGCCTAGCCAGAAGGTTTTATCTGGCAAAAGAAATGGTCCAAAGCGACCAAGGAGATTTTCTGATGGAGTTTCTTATTAACGGTGTGAAAGACAGGACAGTCTACGTCCGTCACGCTAGCCTAATCCTCTCCTTTCGAGTAGTTAATGGGTTAAACGGCGATCACCACATCCAACCCCCACGATACGTACAAATAGACCCCTGGCGACTACCAGAACTGAAAGATCTGGTCATCTCTGCCTTCCTGGACGAGAGGAAACGAACTTCTTTTAAGGAGGCGGCGCAATGTATGGTGAACTAGTTACCCTTATGAATGGTGGATTCAGAGTTCACCCAGTTTCCGGCGGAAAATCTAAGGCGGCGCTCCTATCCAACTGGCAAGAGATCGCGACCAACGAACCTACACAAGTCAAAGAGTGGATGCACCGTTACCCGAACTGCAAGTGGGGAGTCGTAGCCGATGACTTGGTAATTATCGATCTAGACATTGAACGAGACGAAAATACGGGGGAGATTGTTACCAATGGTGTTGAGGAGTGGGAACGGTTAACGGCCGAGAATCCTACCCCAGCAACACCAGTAGTCCGCACTCCCCGAGGCGGTATTCACCTCTATTTCCAGAAGAACGGGAAAGAGCTTAAAAATTCAACTAGTTCACTAGCGAGAGGTATTGATGTCAAGACCGGCAACGGTTATGTAATCGCCCCACCAAGCAAGGGATACACTTGGGTGAAATCAGTCGATGACTTCCCGATTCCCGTCATCCCTGAATGGCTAGAAGAAACGCTAGCAGAGCCTGAATCTAAATCGATCAAACGTGGTCGCATAAGTCGAGAGACTATCCCAAGTGGTGAGCGGAACGATACCCTTTTCCGGTTCGGGAGTTCGCTTCAGGCACGAGGATACTCAGACCACAAGATCTATCGAAAGATCTATAAAATGAATCAGGAACAGTGTGAACCGCCACTCCCAGAATGGGAAATTGAAGCGATATTCAAGTCAGTCAGAGATTACGAAAAGGGGCCATCAAGGGCACATAGTATAGACAGAAATCCGGAAGACTTCACAGACGTCGGTAACGGTCTGCGGTTCGCCAGAGAGAATCGAAATCGAGTTCGATACGCCATAGGTCTCGGGTGGTTATCCTACCAAGGCGGTCAATGGAAGACGGGAGCGAATCTCGAAGCGATAAGAATCGCACAGGAAACGGCTCAGGGTCTTTATGAATTGGCGGCTAGCGCAAGCGACCCAACCGAAGCCAAAGCTTGGGGACAGTGGGCACAAAAAAGTCTGAGTCAACGAGCAATCAATGCAACCCTCGAAATGGCTAAACCCCATCTGGAAGTGAAGGTCAGTGACCTGGATGCACATCCGGAACTTTTGAACGTTCGGAACGGAATTCTAGATCTGGCGAGAGGCGAACTCTTACCGCACTCACCTGAATGGCTATTAACTCAGCAAACGAACGTTGAATATGACCCCGAGGCTCAGTGTCCGAAATGGCTTGATGCACTAGATATGATTTTCGAGGGGAATGACGAAATGATTCGCTACCTGCAAATGTGTCTAGGGTGGTCAATAGGCGGGCGTTCCGACATCAAAGCGCTGTTCTTCATGTACGGACCATCTGGGAACAATGGCAAATCGACCATCACGGAAACAATGATCGAATTACTCGGAGATTACGCATTGAAAACTGAGAGCGATTCAGTAATGGTGAAACATTATGGTGCGGTCAACAGCCCGTTCATTGTTAAGTTCCGAGGGAGGCGATTTGTAGTTGCCAGCGAGACTGAATCCAAACAGAAGTGGTCCACAAAACTGGTGAAGGATTTGACAGGCAATGACACTATCACGGCAGCAGCAAAATACGAGGCCCCTATCCAGTTCAAACCAACTCACAAGTTGTGGGTCTACGGGAACGAGCGACCAGAGGTTGACGATACTGGTGACGCTTTCTGGTCACGGATGAAGACTATTCCGTTTAAGTACAAGATACCGAGAGAAAAACGACGAAAGATGGCTGCCGTGATTAATGAGTTCATGACCGAAGGTCCTGGAATTTTGAACTGGTTACTGGAAGGTTATCAGTTGGCAGCGGCTGGCGAGATACAAAGGCAAGAACCCGAAGCGGTTAGTGAGACTGTTCACGAATACCGAGTCGAATCAGATCCACTAGAGCAGTTCATCATTGAACATTGTGAAACTGGCGACGGACACAAAGAAGACAAGATCGCTTTTCGCCAGAACTTTAACTACTGGATACGTGAACAGGGACTTGATTCATGGACAGCAAATGCGCTTACAAGAGAAATGAAGAAGAAGGCGTTCGCAATCGGTGGCAAAGGTCGAAGGTTCTATATGAAAGTAAGTTTGAATATACCAGAAACTCTGGAGCCAGAAAGCGGTTTTAGAGGGTTTAGTTCAAGAGGAGCCCGCCCGAAATAAGTTTTTCGTGCGATTTCAACTCCCGCCCGGATGGTCAACAAGATCAAGAGGAACGAATTATGAAACAAGAAATTTGCGTAACCTGTAAAGAAAAATCCCGACACGGTACTGGAATGTTGTGCACTGATTGCAGTCGTGCTCTTTCCCGCAAGCGATACCTTACAAAAAAAGTTCGAAAGGCCGAAATAGCTGCAATTCAGAGCGAGGTTGATGAGCTTTCCGCCAGACTTTTGACCAACTTTTCTGAAATTGTAGTGGACTCTGCAAGGCTTGACCAACTAGTCCAGATTCAAAATGTTCGAAAAGATCTTCAGGCTTTGCTGGGGATTACCAGGAATTTGGTGTCGGAGTTGAAATGATAAGCATGGCGAGCCGTTTCGGTCGCTGTTAAATGTAACGAATAGGGGTCAGTAGTGACCGCCGCAAACAATTAGTTTTTGTAGAGAACATCTAATACAAGGAGAAGAAAATGGCAACAAGAGTACAGGAATTACAGGCAGAAGTTGAGGAGCAGAAAGCGCTTCTGTATTTCAACCATAGTGGAGGTCCCAAACCCCGATACGCCCCCGAGATACATGCTCAGAAGTTGGCTAAGATCGAGGAACATTTTACCCAAGGTCTCGAACAGATCATGGAAGATGAGCAGGCAAAGGTCGGTGAGATCCAGGAGGAGCTAACACGGATCTCTAATCCATACACCTGGCTCAACGCAACAGAAATGGCACAGGCAAAAGACATGGCTGAGTTCATTCGTGAAGACATCGAGCGGCAAGAGATCGATGATCTGTCTAAATCTCTGGTCGAGACAATGAAACAAGAGAATCGTATCCAACAGTGGCTTGTACTACGGTACGCCTCTCAACGATATGACAGCATCCCTAACATAGACCCACTCCAGGACTACAAGTTCCGGGAGGTTTTCGATGAGCTCCGGAAGATGGTTGTGCCCAAAGAAGTGAGCAAGGTTGAAGAGTCGGCCACTGATCGGCTGCGCAAAGCTCAGAATGGCTATAACGAGGCTTTGTATACGCATCCTGATGAACGGAAACGGGTCGCTGATTCGCTCGGTGTGGGTCTAACACACTTTCCCGACATGGGCGAGCTGTATCGCCCAGTTGATTAAGACGATTTCTAGAAGAAAGGGATTGGCATTTTTTGGGCTTTGGAATAACGATCCAACTGAAAGAGCAAGGTCCAGATTGATCCAAATGGATCCAGAATATTGAGGGTATAGATTAAGCCTCAGGGGTGATTAAAACGCGATACGGGACGTTTTAGGAGCTCCTGGGGCAGCAAGGATTAACAATGATGGGTAAGGAAATAGGACGAAGATACACAGACGAAGAAAAAGGAAGATGGATAGCCACTCTTATTGCTGCAGGTAAAGACGTGAAGAAATCTAAGCGTGGATTTGACCATACAGTTTTAAACGTGAGCAAACTGGAGGGCGCTCCAACCAAAAGGACTTTGTACCGATGGTGGGCAAATCGAGATAGTTTCCCGGTACCGGTACAAGAAGCAGTTGAGGAAACCAAAAGGGGCATTCACGAAAAACTTGAGGAGCTTGCGAACCTGCTGCTGGGTCGAGCATTGGTTCTAACACCAGATGAGACAAGCCTCAGAACGGTTGTGGTATCACTCGGGATTGTACTCGATAAGATGGCTCTGCTTCAAGGTCAACCAACTTCCATTACGATGGACGTATCCAGACCAATAGCCCGGATCAAAGCAATGGTAGAGAACGGGGAGATAACTCAGGCGGAGGTACGAGCCAGATATCCACACATCGCAAAGAAGTTGTGGTCAGATGGGCCGGTAAACTGATTTCTTGAAGCGGTAGGGGCTGAAGGATACCGCAGATAGGAGAAGGAATTATCAGCGTCCTCGCTAAGTTGAAAATCGATCCATATGGCTCCGGATAGCTCCACCTAGCAGTTTATGTACCGAAAGGATTTCGGATCAATTTGGGGCGATTTACGAACCTCTGGGATCGAGTATGGTGGTCGACCTAGCGCCAAATGAAGTGAGCTATCCAATCGATTCAAATCGTTCTTGAATATACAAGATCGTGTTGGTGCAAAAGGAAACGACAAAGCGAGCATCTTTTTCGGGAGTAGGTTTCATTCCATACTCGAAATCAAAAATAGACCCTCCAGCTACCCGCTTAAGGCTGCTAGTGGTATTTTCGAATCTTTTAAATTCAGCCATATCAATCCCGGTTTCTATGATTGCAATTCTATACCATACCTCATTGATCTCATCGAGGATTGGCTCTAATAATGGATTTTCCATTCTTGCGGAGGTTGACATTCCCGTTTCACGATAGCCGCCGATATACTTAAGAAGAGCATCATAAAATGCCCGTTTCGCTTTGGCTGCTGCGTCGAGGTACTGCTCTTCTACAAGTGCAGTCTCCGCTTCCGCAATCTTGCTTCGGATCTCCTCGTCTTCGATAGCGCCAGCTAAACTAAACTGATCAAAATCGGCATTCCAAAATTCGCTGAAAACCTTCCGAAGATAATCCTGAGTGTAAACCTGACACCTGAGCAGGTTTTGGGGACTTGGAAGCATTGCTGCGTGCTGAGCATTGTTTCTGATATCTCTTACGTTACTGATATTCGATTTGTCTGGAATGACCATTCCTTTTTCTTTTAGGGCTTTATCCGCTTCTTTGATGAGATTTGGAAAATTGATATAACGCAAATCTACTGTCTGATCACTGTTCTTGATTATGGTCTTCAGCGACGTTTCAATTGCCCAATCAAACCCAATTATGGCACTGAGATGGCGGTGGAAACCGAAGGGGATAGCTGCGTCAATTTCAGCTTGACGATAAACACTTTTTATCAGTATAAGCACATTTCGTTCGGTGCTGTCCATTTCCAGCGGCATCATTATCTCCCAGGGCACTCATTCTTTAACAAACTATACCGCAATCCATTCTCCCCAACCCACCTGGTCTTGCCACAGACACGACACATTGCTTGGTAACAATTGGGGCGCCCCATAGAATCCTCCACTGGCTCGAAGGCAGTAAGATCGTGGCCACCAAGTGCTGCGGTTGCTTGGGCTTCGAGAAACGAGGATTTGAGGGCTTGAGTCATTCTTGATCATCTTCTGGGATTGAATCATCAAGCGAGGCTGTCATTTCATCCACTGCTGAGGGGTCGATTTCTTCCTCATCACTCCAATCAAGGCAATTAGGTCTTGTGGCCAGCCATTCTTCTAGGGTTGGGCTATCCGGATAAGACGATAAATTTTCTGGGTCTTTTAGTATTGTGCCATCCGGCATGGTTGACCCAGCAACTGATGTAGCACTCTTAAGCTGCTGGTGTGTTAGGCCTTCTGCCCCCTCCAGGTTAGTCTCCAACAGTTTGGCTTCCTCCAAGTGAGCACGGAGCAATCTAGCACCCTCCAAGTGGGCATGGGCCAAGTAAGCACCCTCCAAGAAGGCCCCAGATAGGTCGGCTTCAATTAAGTTAGCTCCACCAAAAAAACCCTTTCTCAAAGACCCATCAATAAGCCATCGGTGGTATCTTAACTCCATGACCGCAGGAACCGCCACATCTTTAATAGGGCTCCCCATCTGCCTGATAAGCTGAGCCTTTAGCTGCTCTGTTTGCCTCCAGTCGTTCAAGGCATCTATGATCACAACACCAATAACGATACCGGCCAATTCAGGGCCAAGGTTTACAAGAAAATAACCAAGAAACCGTCCCGACCCCGTGTTGGCTATGACGTAATGACCAGAGGCAAAACTATATCCCAGGACTAGGCCCCAAAGAGCCAGCCCCAGCATGGCCACCACTAAACCAATGCGAATGGCTCTGATGTGTTTAGTTGCCCATTTTTGGAGACGTTTCATGAGGGTTTACTCAATCACAGAATGACTAGGAATAGCTTGCTGCTTCGGCGTTGACAGCGATTTCTAGAATTGAGGTGGTGGCTGTCATTCTTCTTCCAGGATTTCTCTACTAGCTTGGACAAGTCCTTCTATGTATAAATCGTGTTCGTAGTCAACACGCACACCTTCTTCTTTAAGTTCTGCCTCTAACTCCAAGCGGCATATGTACTCGTTGAAAATGTCCGTGGCCCATTTTCCTCTCTTGTTGTACTGTCGCGACCTTAATGCGAAGTAGAAACCTACAGCGAGCAATGGTATTGTGATAAGTAGACTACCTATGGGAAAAACACCTTCAATCAGTAACCCGTAATATATTGAAGCTCCGACAATTAGCACTAAACCCGCAATCATATAACCGATAGCGGCTTGATAAGATGAGTTCCGGAAATAAAGACGCTCAGCCACATAAGACTGATGAAGAAATAATTTCTGTACGTCCCTCTCAAATTTTTCTTTTACTTTCGTTTCCCTTTCGCGAGCTCGCTTCCTTCTTTCTTCCCTCCAATTTTCTACCCTGTCCCGCAGTGCTTCGTGTATGAAGTTTGCCCCTACGCCTAGAAAAAGGCTCAGAAGTACCACACTAAATCCCCACCACAACCAGCTTGGTAAATCAGTCGGCATCATATCCTCCTATCTCCTCGAAACCTCTTGCCCATCTCGATTGTAAAGAACTGCCGCATCACCCTTGTCATTCCGCCAGATAGGACCACCGTGACCGCAGTTAAATCCACACCACTGGATTTCACTTTAGCCAAATAGTTGGAAATTGTCATGTGACTTTTGTCATCGGCGGGACTAGATTTGTCACAGATCGAGTATAGCATGCATCTCGTATATCGTTGAGAAACCCCCGCACGTTATCCGTCTTCCCACTATCCCATAAGTAACTGACAGATGATTCTGTTCTTATGAGGTAACAACCCTAAATCTTCGCAATTTGACAGATCCTTAAAATATCCCCATGAATGCTATAAGACCTTGACACTTTCGCTGTGCTATGCTATATTTTCTACAATACAGCGAATACAGGACTTTATTATGGATAAAAAAGACATTGCTGGTGAATTAAAAAGGACCAGTGAGCTCCTAAGAAGCGTCAGAGAATTGCTTCTTACTACTGCACACCAATCAGTTACGGGTAATGGTGGTGGGGACTGGCAAACAGCCGAAACACTCTTTCGCTTTGCCAAAGAGGCGGATATATTAGGACTGAAAATTCTTGAATTAGTTAAGGAGGAATCCGGGATTCAATCAAGTCGGTTGGCGGATGCGGGTTCTCAAGAGATTAAAGATTCGAAACCTTCGACAACAAAGAAGCGAAGAAAATTGAAGAAAAGCGAATACCCAAAATTTGTGGTTCGTGGTGACTCGCTTTTTAAGATCGGATTGAAGAGAGATGGTACAAGCGAATACTCACACAGCGTACCATCCCCAGTATTTCTCAATGTTGTGAAACAATTGCTGGAAATATCTGCTTCGCAGATTGAGTTCGTAGCTGATGATATTTTATCAATGGTTGACGCGCCTGATTACCAAGTATACATAGTTCTCGCATTATTTAGAGAGAACGATATTCTGGAAATCCCACGTCGTGGATTTCACAAGTTTGTTTCCGCAGATAAGTTTGAGCAGTCAGCCTTTAATCTATGGGATGTATTGAAGCATAGTCAAAAGGTATAAGCTTCCTTTAAAATGAGTGGATATTTTCAACTGACAATGTTTGAACAACTTTCTGAAACCAATGATTATTCTTCGACTCAAGATCTAGAAAGTCTTGCTCTCAATAAACGAACCCTTAATGGATTAAGGCGGGGAGGTATCAATACAATCAAGCAATTAGTAGACTTGTTTGTATCTGGAGGAATAATGTCCGTGAGGGGCCTCGGGACTAAAAGCACCCTTGAAATCGAAACCGTTCTAGTTGAGTGCAATTTACTGGATACTAGGCAATCAGAAGGCCAAGATTTAGACATTCAGTATTTGCGGCAATCTAATCCGCTTATTCTCCAAACCAAACGATTCAACAGGCTATTCATTGAGAAGTCCATTGTGACAGAGGTTCTGCACCCTAGAGCCAGGCTAATGGGTAGACCAATTGGTGATTGGCTTACTGCTGATGAAGATTCTAGCGATCCAGTTTCGTGGATGACCTATCCAATTACCCAAATCTCATCCATGAACATCAATGAAGAGCTTTCATATCTGTTTTCTGGTTTAACTCAAAAATATATCGAAATTCTGCTTCTACGGTACGGCATAAACCCCAAAACATTGAATGAAATTGGAATCAAGTTTGAAATCTCTCGAGAGAGAGTTAGGCAAATATGTGTCAAGTTAGCTAACCACATCCATCAGAAGATTAAATTAGCATTATCAAGTAATCCATTTGGGGATACTGAACGGATTGGACCTTACTTCCTCAGATTGCAAACCGCAATGTACGTCGCCGAAGATATGAAAGATGATATTTCCTTCTTCAGTTGGGTAACAAGACTCAATTCTACCGGTCTACTAGGTATTTGGCCCGCTGAAGAGAATTATTATGACCCAATCAATGCAATAGTTGCTGTAATCCGATTAGCACAAAAGGAAAACATCTCATTGTTAGTGATCCCGGGTAACTTCATGGATGCCCTTGAGTTAGCTGCTAGCGGTAATCCAAAGGCACCTGCAAAGGTTTTGAGCATTAGAAGAAGTCTGTCTAAAGATTTACACAAGGCTATAAAAAGACAGGCAAGATTTACTGGCGGTATAGATATCGAGTGGTTGTCGCACGAGACAGACAATGATTTAACTTTTCTGGAAGATGTTATGGAATCGCTAGGATATCGAAGACTCTCAAAAAACTGGTATGTCCCTAGAGTCAGCAAAAGCTACAAGATCAATAAAAAGGATGCATTTCATCATGCACTTCGTAAGATGTTTCTCTATTGTGGACCATTGCCAATCGGAAGTATCTGTTCTGGTATTCGACATGCAGTGATACGAACAGAGTATCCCGTTCCTCCTGAAAATGTCCTCGAAATAATACTCGAAACCTACCAATACAAGAAAGAAGAAGATCTCTATTTTTGGGACAGGGCAATAGAAGAGAAGTTAAACGCGACTGAAACAGTGATACTTGAATGTATCAGTCAGTACGGACCTGTCGTTCACCATTCTCAATTAGCTCAAGCGATCATCGACAGTGTTTTATCCTTCGCTTCATTACATGCAACACTCAGGAGCTCGCCTCTCTTTGAAAGAATAGGCAAAGGTCTATATAAACTGAGAGGAAAAGAGGTTACTCAAGATGATATTGACCAAGCCCAAAATGCATCTGAACGATTTCCCGCAGATGTTGCTGTGAATTTTGATAGGCATGGAAATGTGATAGTTCAGGCAACGGTAGGGATTATAGTTACTGGCACAGGCGTTTTATATGCTGAAGCCCTCCCAGATTTAACTGGGGAATGGACGTCTTTTGTAGGTGAAGAAAAAATGGGTAAGTTGAAAGCGTTTTCGCATGAGTTTCGGAATCTAAAAAAACCCCTCTCAATCCTAGATTGTCATGGTGGAGACCGGCTTCAGTTCACTTTCAACACTTGGGATCGAACGGTAACGATAGAAAAAAAATCAGGTAGACATGAATGTTGACGATTTTTCAAACCATCAATTAGTTACGATCGCAGTTGCACAGCTCAATGGCGATTCTGTGTTTGTTGACCGGGAAGACATCGCGATTCGAGTTGATAGTTTAGCAAAAGGTCGCTTCAACTGGAGGAAATATCCAGATAGGATTGATCTAGTGACCATTGTTGTTGCGCTTCGAGACGCAAAGAAGTCAAAGAATGGCTCTTTGCTAGTAGGTGATAACAATAAAGGCTGGATGCTCAGTCCAGAAGGAGTGAAATTTGTTAAGAGTTTAGACATCGAACTGTTTCAAGCAAGTGAATCTGCGAAGCAGAGAAGATTGTCAATTGGGGAAACGATAGAAGTCGAAAGAGATCGTCTTCGTAGGACCAATGCATATAAGCTATTTACTGAAGACAAAAGGAACGAAATTACACAACAAGACTTCTACCAGTTTGCTCGAGTAAACGACTATTTCAGAAATCGCGCTAGGCAAAGGAGATTTACCATAGTTGAAAGTGCAGTTATGGGAGATCAAATGTTAACTGACTTATGGAATTTTCTTAAGATAAGTTTTGATGAGGAACCAAAGTAAATGAATGAATTTAATGAAATAACAGTCACATCGCATGTTTCACGCGATTTCTTGCAGAACTCTCAGTACTTCAACACCATCCCTAAAATAGTTTGGGAATATGTAGCCAATTCTCTTGATGCATCCGAGGAAGGAACATTTTCAGCTGTCAGTGTCGAGCTAACAAGTAATTATCTTAAGATATCTGATAACGGCCGTGGGATGACAAGAGATGAGTTGAAGAATTTTTTTCAAATGCATGGCGAGAACATCCAAAGAAAACGTGGCAAACGTGTTCGCGGACGTTTTGGTACAGGTAAAAGTGCTGCCTTTGGCTTAGCAAACGATCTTACAATAGATACCACAAGAAATGGTCTAAAGAATATTGTTCAACTTTGTCGGGATGACATTGAGTTAGCGCAGAACGGACAGCCATTCCCAGTCAGAGACATAACTGTTGATGAAATAACTGATGAAGATAACGGAACAACAGTACAAATTACTAGTTTCAATATCAGACGCCCAAATGTCAACGAAGTAATTGCATATGTAGAACGACATTTGAGTCGATATCGTCAAAGAGCTCATGTTATTATCAACGGCCATGAATGCAAGTTTGAGGAACCTAAAAGTATTGAAGAGTTTAAGAGGACCCCTCCTGAAGAAATTAAATCCATCTTGGGTGATATTGAGCTCACGGTGAAAGTATCACCTACCCCTTTGGATGCCGAGCTAAAGGGAATTGACATATTATCCCACGGCATATGGCATGGGACTTCTCTTGCTGGAATTGAAAAAAGGGAACGAGCAAACTACTTATTTGGATATACGGATGTGCCAATTCTTGAGGATGGTGAATGGCCTATTCCACCCTTTGACAATACGCGAAACAACACACTCAATATCCAGAACCCGGCAGTTGCCATGTTGTTAGGATGGCTGGAAGAAGAACTTGAACAGATTCGAATATACCTTGTAAATAAGGAGAGATCTCGACAGAAAAGCGAACAGGCCAAGCAATTGCGCAAGGAAGCAGAGAGAATCGCCGAGGTACTAAACGAACACTTTTCGGAGCTTGAAATGGAACTTGAGCTTTCGCGTCGAATCGCAAAACGTTCGGGTGGCAAAAAAGTTGATGAGATCATCGATGAAATGGGAAATATTTCACCGGGAAACGGCAATGTAGCGACCCCGCTCGAGCAAACAGGCAATCCCCATGGGTCAGGGAAACGCGGAAAGGAGGCTGGGTCTGGCGATACCCGCCGACCAGGACCTGATATGCGATCTGGGAGTGAAGAGGGTTCGAAGAAAAGCACGGTTGAGGGAAAACGTAAACGGAGAAAATCGGTTTTTTCTATCGATTACAAAAACGAATCCACCGACGCGGATCGGTCACGTTATGAAGCAGACTCTAAGACTATCATTATTAATTTGGATCACCCACAAATATCTGTCGCCTTTGAAGGCGGAGGTAAACGCACTGATTCGAAACAATTTCGGGAAATCTGTTATGAAGTAGCGGCTGTCGAATATGCTCTAGCCATCCCCTTTGAAAGACTTGAACGAGATGAATTGTATACAGCAGACGAAGCTCTTTATGATGTCAAAGAAACCATCAATGACATCACCCGTCGATTTATGCTTATCCTTGATGGGGCTTGAGTTTATAGTAGACCTTGTTAGCGATTTTCGCTTAGGGTACATACAAGAATGCTGCTTGAACTGGGATACAAGTGATGGGCCTTTTATTGATTCACGGGGATAAGTTACTAGCCGTTTATGATCTCGTTTGAAGCCTGGGTTACGCCAAAAGTCGCAGAAACCAAGTCCTTTTTCCCTAGTATGATGGCTCCCACCCCACCTGTCTATTCTTTTGAAAGAATCACAAGGGCTCTAACGGTCCGAACAATCCGACCCTCTGGCAAGTCAGTGGCCAAGAACACTTCAAACTCACTGACTTTCCGATTCTTCAGGTACACAATAACAGTTCCAGCCTCGACTTTCGCGCCGAAACCCTTGTCCCTCAACAAATCTCTGATTTCCTCTGCTGTCAATTCTTTGTCGTCCATTAGCTCATCACCACCACTTCGAATCGTCCACTATCATCGAATGGTTCCACTTCCGGGTCGTTCTCTGAGTCGAACTCATAGTTGAATCGCTCCTCGTCTTCATTGGGTACTTCCCACGTCCGGTGATAGTCTGTCCATCGGACTCGTTCCACATCTACATGCTCCGGACTTCTGGCGATGGTCGTGCCCCAGTAGTCCCCTGAACCGTACGAAAACATGATCGTTTGATCTCCCATACCCATTGCCCTCATCTCTTCTAACGCCTCGATTAGTTCGTTAACTGTCATCCCATTTGGTTCTCTGTGATTCATTTCAATCCTCGATCAACTACTGAGTGAAAGCTTTCTATTAAGTCTCTTGGGGTCTGTTTGGCATACCTGGCGATTAACTGAGTGGAACTGTGTCCCATCAGGCGGGCGATTGTGGTCTCTGGAACTCCGGCTTGAAGTTGATTTAGGCAGAATGCTCGCCTAAAGTCGTGCAGCGAGACATCTTCGATTCCCGTTTGCCTTAGAGCTCGATTCAGAATCCCCCTGAGACCAGAGTAAGTCAGTCGGCTGCCATCTTGGCTACAGAATAGAGATTCGGCGTCATGTGGCCTCGCCCTTAGCCACTTGCGAATCTGCTTCTTGACCGAGAGACCGATCACCACCACTCTCACTTTGCCACCCTTCCCATCCCTTATAAGGATGGAGCCGTTTCCAAAGTCAAGATCATCTATGTCCATTGCCATCAACTCTCCAGCACGGACACCAGACTCAAGCAAGACCAGAAAGATGGACCGATCACGCACGCCGTGGAACGTCCGAGGATTACGAGACTCGATCAATTGCTTCACTTGTGGAAGTTCCACTGGAGCCAGCGGTTCTTGTCGGATTTTCGGTGCAGGAACACGATTGATGGGGTTTCGCCAGTTCTCGGGTTCCTCTTCCTCTTCGATGAATCTCAGCAGAGTCTTTAGAGCTCGGTAGTGGCAATGAACCCCGCCAGGGTTGTGACCTTTCTCATCAAGATGGAGCAGGTATGATCTAATGTGACCCGGCACCAGATTGAGTGGGTCATCAATTCTGTTATCGTTACACCACTGCTGGAATGGGAACAATTTCAGTTCATAGAACTCCAGAGTGCCGCTCGACACATTCCGAATCTGACGATCGACCAGGAAGGTTCCAATCCATTGATCGATTTGGCTCGGAATAGGCCTAGACCTGTGCTTTTCCATTGGTTATAATCTCCTTTGAGACAACCAACGGTCAAGGAAAGGCTATATGAAGGGAGTGCATAGGCCTCCGAAGCCGGGAGCCCTGGTTCGAGTCCAGGCGGGGGTATTTCCCCTTATTATGACACACTGCATTATGCCTTTTTTCTGGGAATTACATGACATGTGTCACTCTCTTATGACGTTTTCCTCGTTTAAAATACCGCTATAAGAACATCGATTTCTTTTACGCCCGCCTATTTGTGAATTATTTATCAAAATGTGGCGCCTTCTGGGTGCGTCACTTTCTTCATGGCGATTCGATTTATCCGCCTTAATAGTGGTATAATAATAAAGCTACTCGCGGAAGGGTTTTATTGAGAACGATATCAAAACATCGTTCTGTTTTTTTTGATAGGAAGATCATAACCAACGCCCGCACTGCCCAAGAACGCAGCAAGCCAGATGAGCAGCCCGTGTGCAGAGGCTGAAGGACAAACAAAAACACCTTCTATCAGGATTTATGGAGAGTAGGTATGGCTGGATTAGACAAAGAAACACTGGATATGATCCTCGATACGCTGAAGAAGTATGCCGAGCGTAAGCTGACCAATGAGTATCTATTGGAACTGGATCACAATGATGAGTTTCCGCACGAAATCCTGCAAGAACTATACGATCCTATGCAGCTGGGACTGCATCTCATGTTCATCCCTGAAGAATATGATGGTCTGGGTGGTGGAGCCTACGATATATACCGCGTTTCAGAACTAATGGCCTCCATCGACCTGGGCGTAGGCACAGGTGTTTTGGCAACTTTCCTCGGTTCTGATCCCATTCGCGTGGGGGCTACCGAAGAGCAGAAGCAGGAATGGTTCGGCCGTATCGCTGAAGAGTCCCTGCTGATGGCCTACGGGGCGACGGAACCACAGGCCGGCAGCGATCTGGCCGCCATGACCACCAAGGCTGAACCCGTCGTCGAAGACGGCCAGGTGACCGGATACCGCATCAGTGGGCAGAAACAATGGATCAGCAATGGTGGGGTAGCCGACATCTATACCATCCTGGCCCTGGCCCCTGGCGGACCAACCTGGTTCGTGGTCGATAAAGGAGCTGCAGGATTCAGCAGCGGTAGGCCCGAGGATAAACACGGCATCCGTGCCAGCAACACCGCGGCCCTTTTCCTTGAAGATGTTTATGTACCGGTGGAACGCATGATTGGTACTGCCGAAGGGCAGGGATTGGCCCAGGCCCAGGCTGTATTTGGCTATACGCGGCTGATGGTGGGCACCTTTGGTTTAGGCGCTGGTTGGAGTGCCGTTAAAAAGGCGATTGCCTACTCCCATGATCGCGTACAGGCGGGCGCAACGCTGGACCAAAAACAAGGGTATACCCATAAATTAATCGTCCCCAATGCAGTGCGCCTGGAAGCGGCGCGCGCCTATATTGAATGGGTAGCTGAGCGCCTTGATGGGGAGGAAGAAGGGCTGCAGACGGAAGGGGCCGTAGCCAAATACATGGGCACAGAAGCAGGCAATAAGGCTGCCGAAGATGCGATCCAGGCCCTGGGCGGCTACGGCTATACCAAGGAATACATGGTTGAGAAGATCAAGCGCGACGTGCGCATCACCACGATTTATGAAGGGACATCGGAGATCATGGAATGGACCATCGCCCGCGACCGCTGGCGGCAGCATCTATTGTCGCGCGGCGCATTTTACAACGAGTGGGCGGCGCGCTTGGAAACAGCTCACGCCAGTGCACCGCAGAATGGCAGCAATTACGCGGCGCTGGCCCTGCGCGCCCTGGCTGTAATTCTAGAACGCTGCCGCGTCGACCGGCTGACGCGTAACCAGCATATTTTATTCCGCCTGGGAGAATTGATCGCCTATGCAGAAACGGCCGCTATATTTTCAGAACGCGTCCTTTCCCACCCGACAGAAGCAATTCCCTTGGACACAGAGACCCGGCAGGCCATGGCTCGCATTCACGCCCGCGAAGCGGCGTTGAAAGTAGCCGCCGACGGCCTGCGCTGGACCAATGGCGCAGGGCAAACGGATCCCAATTTGGCCGATTCGTTGAATTTACCGGCCATTTACAATGCACAGAAAGGTTTAGTTGCTGACATGGACTACGTAAGGGAACGGCTGAACGAAGCCTTTTAGTTCTTAGTTCCTAGTTCTCAGTTTCTAGTTCCTAGTTTACAAGGAAGGTGACCCATGCACTCTTCAGCAGAAAGAGCAATCGCAATCGTGGGGGTGGGTGCCATACTGCCAGACGCGCCGAGCGCAGTCGATTTCTGGAACAATATCATCAACAAGAAGTACAGCATCACCGAGGTGCCGCCCGACCGTTGGCAGACCGCGGATTATTACGATCCCGATCCCAACGTGCCCGACAAGACCTATACGACCCTGGGCGGCTGGGTGCGCGAATTCGAGTTTGATTGGCGCCGTTTCCGCATGCCACCGAAGATGGCTGCCGCTATGGACCCCGGACAGCAGTGGGCAGTGACCATTGCCGCCGAGGCCTTGGCTGATTATGGTTATCCGGAACGGTTGTTGAACACCGAAAATACGG
Source organism: uncultured Chloroflexia bacterium (assembly GCA_963807975.1). Taxonomy (GTDB): domain Bacteria; phylum Chloroflexota; class Anaerolineae; order Promineifilales; family Promineifilaceae; genus JAACFF01. Next base: position 2,627,943 of record CAWEDV010000001.1, read on the forward strand.
CCGTGATCTTGGGCACCGCCATGGGCGGAGATCTCCATTACACAACCCACGAGCGCATCGCTTTTCCCGAGTACGCCAATGCGCTCAAAAAAACAGACAAGTTCAAGCAGCTCCCTGGCGATCTGCAAGAAACGATCATGAACCAGTGGCATGAACAGTTTGCCGGCTCATACCCCGCGATCACCGAAGATTCCATGCCCGGCGAGCTGCCTAACATCGTCTCCGGACGCGTAGCCAACATATTCAACCTGCGCGGCCCCAATTTCATCACCGACGCCGCCTGCGCCTCCAGTTTCGCGGCCATCCATGCCGCTATCGAACTGTTGGTAGAAAACCAGGTCGACGCCGTGTTAACCGGCGGCGTCGACCACAACATGGGCATCTCCCCTTTCGTTAAGTTCTGCAAGATCGGCGCCTTAAGCGCCACCGGCAGCCGTCCCTTCGGCGCCGGAGCTGATGGCTTCGTCATGGGCGAGGGATCGGCCGCCTTCCTATTAAAACGGCTCGAAGATGCCGAACGCAGCGGGGACAAGATATACGCCGTCATTCGCGGCATCGGCGGTTCCAGTGATGGCAAGGGCAAGGGCATCACCGCCCCCAATCCCATCGGCCAAAAATTAGCCGTGGAACGCGCCTGGGGAAATGCCGCCCTCGATCCCGCCTCAGCCACGCTGGTTGAAGCGCACGGCACCAGCACCCGCGTCGGAGATGTCGTCGAAGTCGAATGTCTGACCAAGATCTTTGGCAAGGCGGGCAGAGGCAGCATCGGCCTCGGATCGGCCAAAAGCAATATCGGCCACCTCAAAGCGGGAGCCGGCGCGGCAGGATTATTGAAAGCGACCATGGCCCTGTACCACAAGATTCTGCCGCCGACATTGAACGCGCTGCAGCCAAACCCCATTATTGACCTCGATCAATCCCCCTTTTACCTCATTCATGACGCCCAGGAATGGCCACAGAATAACGGGACGCCCCGTCGCTGCGGCGTCAGCGCCTACGGCTTTGGCGGCACAAATTTCCATGTCGTTTTGGAAGAGCATGTGCCCGGCGCCCTCACCCAGCACAAGCAGAGCGCTGCTGCTGCCACACCACAGGGTGAACCCAATGGACGGGGCAGCTATGCCGTCATCCAGGGCCACAAGCCGGCGCCCGTTCGCGGCATCCTCGCCCTGGGGGCCAATACCCCCTCCGAGTTGGAAGGAAAACTAGATGCGATCATCAAGCGCGTCGAAGCGGGCTGGGCGCCGCCAAAATCACTGCTGCCCAAGAAAGAGGACATTGAAGTCCAGGAACGGCTGATCATTGACTTCGGCAGCCATACCGAGCTCTTGGATCGCGTGCAGAAAGCGCGCAAGATCATGGCCCACGACAATGAGTCAGCATGGAAAGCGATTGAAGCGCAGGGCATCTTCCGCGGCAGCGGGGACCCCAAGGGCAAGATCGCCTTCCTTTTCCCAGGCCAGGGCAGCCAATATGTGAACATGGGCCGCGAATTGGCCGAACTGTCACCGGTCGTCGCCGAAGTATTCGCCAGTGCCGACGAAATCATGATGCCCATCCTGAGCCAGCCCCTTTCCGACTTTATTTTCGTCGATCCTGACGACAAAAAAGCGATCATGCAGGCCCAATTTGGCCTGATGCAGACCGAAATCACCCAACCGGCGATGCTCACTCTCGATATCGCCATGATGAAACTGCTGGCCGAATATGGTTTTAAGCCCGATATGGTCATGGGCCATTCGTTGGGCGAATATGCCGGGCTGATCGCCGCCGGGGCCATGCCCTTTGCCGACGCTCTGGAGGCGACCGCGGCCCGCGGCAGCGAGATGAGCAAGGTCAGTTGGGATGACAACGGCAAAATGGCGGCGATCATCGCCCCCTTTGACGTGGTCATGGCCACCCTGGATGAAGTCGATGGCTATGTCATTCCAGCCAATATCAACAGCCACAGCCAATGTGTCATTGGCGGAAACAGCAAGGCCGTCGAGACGGCTTGCGCATTATTTGAAGAGAAAGGCTACCGCGCCATCCTCATCCCCGTGAGCCATGCGTTCCACACCGAGATCGTCGCCCCAGCCAGCGAGCCTCTGCGCGAGGTTTTGGACAGGCTGCGCTTCTACGAACCAGCGCTGCCCTTGGTCGCCAATCTGACGGGCGAGTTTTACCCGCGCACGCCGGAGGAGATTAAGGATTACCTGCAGCAGCAGGTAGCCTCGACCGTGCAGTGGGTAAAAGGGCTAGAAACGCTCTATGCTGCCGGCGTACGCACCTTCATCGAGGTCGGACCGAAACGCGCCCTGCGCGGTTTCGCTCGTGATGTCTTCAGCGGCAAGGATGATGTCACCGCGCTCATGACCATCCACCCCAAGACCGGGGAACTGCCCAGTTTCAACCAGGCCCTCTGCGGCCTCTATGCTGCCGGCTATACGGGCGAGAATGACGGACCGACGGTAGTTTCAGCGCCAGCGGCCGTCCCCGCCAAAGGGAAAACACCTCCAGCAGCATCCACTCAAGATGTGAGCGCCGCCTCCATAGACGCCCCATCGCAGATGGACGCCCCATCGCAGATGGACGCCCCATCGCAGATGGACGCCCCATCGCAGATGGGCGCCTTGTCAGAGATGATAACCCAGGCCGTGCAGAAGGCGGTCAGCCAAGCCTCCCTGCCGGCCCAGCGCCCCTATGACCGTAACGAACAGCCGTTAGGCTCCATTGTCATCAGCGGCACCGGTCTGGGCCTTCCCGGAGCAGAAAAAGCGGTCATGGACCCCGACAACGCCATGCGCATCTTGAACGGCGAACAGTTTGTCGATCTGATTCCTGAACGCTTCCGCAAAAAGATGGTCCAAAAACGGATCACACGCCTGGTCAAGGGTGAGGACGGCAACGGTCGTTTCGCCACCATAACTGACCAGGACGAAGTCATCAAGTTGGCCGGGCGCCTGGGAACCTTCGACCTGGCCGAAGAATACGGCGTGCCGGAAAAGCTCATCGAAGCGTTAGACATCACCTCCGAGCTGGCCATTGCCGCCGGCATTGACGCCCTGCGTGAAGCGGGCATTCCGCTCGTACAAACCTACAAACGCACCACCACCGGCAAGTATCTGCCCGATCGCTGGCAGCTTCCAGAAGCGCTGCGTGATGAGACAGGCATTATCTTTGCCAGCGCCTTCCCAGGTGGCGACCGCTTTGCCGGCGAAATCGAACGATATTATGAATGGCAAACGCGCCTCGACATGCTGCAAACCCTGGAAGATTTACGCCGCTATACGACCGATGAGGCTACTCTCAATGAGCTCAATCGCCGCATGGGCGATCTGCGGGCCGAACTAGAAAAAAAACCCTACACCTTCGACCGCCGTTTCTTATTCCGCATCTTGTCCATGGGCCACAGCCAGTTTGCACAATATATCGGCGCCCGCGGCCCCAACACGCAGCTCAATGCTGCCTGTGCCAGCACGGCCCAGGGGATCTCCCTGGCCGAAGACTGGATTCGCAGCGGTCGCTGCCGGCGCGTTGTCGTCATCGGCGGTGATGCCGTCACCGGCGACAATTTGCTGGAGTGGGTGGGTGCAGGCTTCCTTGCCGTTGGCGCGGCAACCACCAAAGATCAAGTTGACGAAGCGGCCCTTCCTTTCGATCGCCGCCGGCACGGCACCATCATCGGCATGGGCGCCTGCGGCCTGGTCGTCGAAAGCGAAGATGCCCTACAAGAACGCGGAATGCGCGGCATCGTCGAAGTATTAAGCAGCGAAACCTCCAACAGCGCCTTCCACGGCACCCGGCTGGATGTCGATCACATCAGCCAGGTCATGAACTATCTCCTGTCTGCTGCCGAGCGCCGCTTTGGCCTCAACCGCTACGCCATGGCCCAGAACATGGTCTTCATGTCCCATGAGACCTTCACCCCGGCCCGGGGCGGCAGCGCTGCCGCCGAAATCACCGCCTTACGCGGCACCTTTGGCGACGACGCCAATAACATCATTATCGCCAATACCAAAGGCTTCACCGGCCATCCCATGGGCGTCGGCGTCGAAGACGTCATCGCCGTGAAGATCCTGGAACATGGCATTGTACCTCCGTTACCCAATTTCAAAGAGGTTGATCCCCAGCTTGGAATCTTAAACCTCAGCCGCGGCGGTCGTTATCCCGTAACCTACGCCATTCACCTGGCCGCCGGCTTTGGTTCACAAATCGCCATGACCCTGACCCGCCGCATTCCCGGCCCGCTGGACCGGGTTGACAATCAGCACGGCTATCACCGTTGGTTAGCTGCCATCAGCGGCTACAACGAGGCCGCGTTAGAAGTGGTTAAACGCACACTGCGCGTGCGCGCGCAGGGCGCCCCGCCCAACGCACCGGCTACAAGCAGTTGGAAAGTTGGCACAGGCCCTGCAGTTCGCGTCACAGCAGGTGATGGCCAGATAGCCAGTACTCCGCCCCTGCGCATGCCGGCCCAGCCTACACAGCCCGCAGCGCAGCCTGTACAGGTTTTCTACGCGCCACCGCCCCCGCCTCAGATAGAAGCCAGGATCGTAGAGCCGGTGCCGGTGGAACCAAAACCGGCTCCCGTCTTCGAACCAGAACCGGCGGTCGAAGCACCGGCCCCCACAGCGGACCTTGTAGAAACCAAGATCATCGCCCTCGTCGCCGAGCAGACCGGCTATCCCGGAAGATATGCTCGATCTCGACCTGGACATGGAAGCCGACCTGGGCATCGACACCGTCAAACAGGCCGAAACCTTCGCCGCCATTCAAGAAGAATTTGATATCCCGGCCCGTGATGATGTGTCCCTGCGCGACTACAACACCCTGGAGAGAGTCATCGGCTACGTCAAAGAGATGCGGCCCGACCTTGCAGCCGCTGCACCCGCTCGGGCAGCAGCCGCAACCCCGGCACCGGCCCCGGCTCCCGTCCAGCCCGCACCTACCGCAGCCAGCGATATTGTAGAAACCAAGATCATCGCCCTCGTCGCCGAGCAGACCGGCTACCCGGAAGATATGCTCGATCTCGACCTAGACATGGAAGCCGACCTGGGCATCGACACCGTCAAACAGGCCGAAACCTTCGCCGCCATTCAAGAAGAATTTGATATTCCGGCCCGTGATGATGTTTCCCTGCGCGACTACAACACCCTGGAGAGAGTCATCGGCTACGTCAAAGAGATGCGGCCCGACCTGGCAGCCGCTGGACCCGCTCGGGCAGCAGCCGCAACCCCGGCACCGGCCCCGGCTCCCGTCCAGCCCGCACCTAACGCAGCCAGCGATATTGTAGAAACCAAGATCATCGCCCTCGTCGCCGAGCAGACCGGCTATCCGGAAGATATGCTCGATCTCGACCTAGACATGGAAGCCGACCTGGGCATCGACACCGTTAAACAGGCCGAAACCTTCGCCGCTATTCAAGAAGAATTCGATATCCCCGCCCGTGATGATATTTCCTTGCGCGACTACAACACCCTGGAGGGCGTCATCGGCTACGTCAAAGAGATGCGGCCCGACCTGGCGACGACAGCGCCCGCTCCGGCAGAAGCCGCAGCCCCGGTCGCGCCTGCCGCCGAGCCAACACCAGCAGCTAAGCCCGAGCAAGCGCTGGCACCTGATGCGCACGTTCCGGTAGCAACGAGCACCGCTGACGATCCTGTGGCAGCGACCACCGCTGACGATCCTGTGGCAGCAACCACCGATGACGATCCTGTGGCAGCGACCATTATAACCCTTGTCGCCGCCCAAACGGGTTACCCGGAAGATATGCTCGAGCTCGATCTGGACCTGGAGGCCGATCTGGGCATTGACACCGTCAAACAGGCCGAGACCTTCCTGGCCATTCGCGAGACGTATGACATTCCCCAACGTGAAGATTTGAATCTGCGTGACTATGAAACATTGGACAAGGTCATCGCCTTTGTATACGAGATGCGGCCCGACCTGAAAGGGTCATCGTCCCCGACGCCGGAACCGGTTGAGGCCGTAGCCCAAGTGGAAACGGCCGTACCTGCTGAACACACCAAATACGCACTGGAAGACGCCGACAAAATGCTGCGGCGCGTACCCGTACCCTCCATGCGCCCACCCCTGGCCCTGTGCAAAGACACGGGAGTGAGCTTGAATGAAGCGAGCCGCGTTGTGCTCATGCCCGACAAAGGGGGTGTGGCCAAGACCCTGCGCAAACGGCTGGAAAATCTGGGCGTCACGGTCCTCAACCTCGATGCCCAAATGAGCGACGAGGAGCTGGTCGCCCAACTGGGCGAATGGCAGGCAGCAGGCGCTGTCCAAGGCGTCTACTGGCTGCCCGCGCTCGATCTTGAAGCCCCCCTCAACGAGCTCGATCTAGACGCCTGGCGCCGGGAAATCGACCTGCGCGTGAAAAAACTGTACCACACCATGCGCACCCTTTATGACAGCATCGACAAACCGGGCACCTTCCTGGTCGCCGCGACCCGTCTGGGCGGGCTCCATGGCTACGGTGCTGACGGGGCCAGCGCCCCTCTGGGCGGCGGTGTCTCCGGCTTCAGCAAGGCTTTCAATATCGAACAGAGCCTGCGCAGCGAAGGACGTGGCCCCCTGGTCAAAGTCGTCGACTTTGAGGTCAGCCGCAAGACGGCCGTGCCCGCGGACCTGCTCATCGAGGAAACCATGACCGATCCCGGCATCGTCGAGGTCGGCTATTATGAAGAAAACCGCTATGCCATCACCTTGCTTGAACAGCCGGCAGCGGATGGCCAGCCCGGTCTGGAACTAGGACCAGAAACAGTTTTCCTGGTCACTGGTGCCGCCGGCGGCATCACCAGCGAGATCGTGGCCGATCTGGCCGGTGCCAGCCAGGGCATCTTCTATTTGTTGGACCTGGTCGAGGCGCCCGCGGACGACGATCCCCAGATCGCCCTCTTCCGCAGCGATGCCGACGCCCTCAAGAAGCAGTTCATCGAGGAAGCGCGCGCGGCAGGGAAACGACCGACGCCCGTAGAGGTGGAGAAGAAAATGGGCGCCATTGAACGCAGCGAGGCTGCCCTACGGGCCGTCGAAGCGGTGCGCGATGCCGGTGGAACCGTTCACTATCGCGCCGTGAACCTGCTCGATGGACCTGCCCTAAGCGAGATTGTAGACGAGATCAGGCAGCAGTTCGGCCGTATCGACGTTCTGGTCCATGCCGGCGGCCTGCTTGTTGACCGAACGCTGCCCAACAAGGAACCAGATCAGTTCAATCTCGTCTTCGACGTCAAAGTAGATGGCTTCTTCAATATCCTACACGCCGCCCAGGATCTCCCCCTCGGCGCGGCCGTATCCTTCAGCTCCGTCGCCGGACGATTCGGCAACAATGGGCAGAGCGACTACAGCGCCGCCAATGATCTGCTGTGTAAGCTGACCAGCAGTATGCGCCGCTGGAGACCGCAGACCAAGGCGCTGGCCATTGACTGGACCGCTTGGGGCGAGATTGGTATGGCCGCCCGTGGTTCCGTGCCCACGGTCATGAAAGCCCTGGGCATCGATATGCTGCCCCCTGAGTCGGGAGTGCCCACCGTGCGCCGCGAACTCGTCGCCGGCGGCTTCAAAGGTGAGATCCTGGTCGCCGGTGCCTTAGGCATCATGACCGCCGAACCAGATCAAACAGGTGGTCTCGACCCACAAAAAGCGCAAGCGTGGCTTGACGAAAATGGGGCTGCTTTGAACATGGTCGGCGAAATCAGCGCCGCCCAGCTCTATGGTGGGCTGCAGGTGCAAACAACCCTGGATCCCCTGGAGCAGCCCTATCCTCTTTGATCATGCCCCCGACGAGGATACACCCTGGCTGCCGGGCGTGATGGCCACCGAGGCCATGGCCCAGACCGCATCACTCTTCGCACGCGCGTATACGGTCAGCGCCGTGGAAAACGAACAGATGAAGGGCGCCTTCAAATTCTTCCGCAACCAGCCGCGCACGCTCTACTTGAGTGCCGTGGCCCGGCCTGCTGCCGGCGGAGAGTTGATCGTGCACACGGCGCTGCGCTCCATAACGGAGCCGGCCCGTGAAGGGGTGCCCACCCGAGTCCATGAGCATTTCAGCGCCGAGGTACGCCTGACACCCGCTGCTTGTGAAAAACCAGAGATTGTGTTCAGTCCTCCACAAACGGACAGCATGCCAACAACGGCCGATCAGGTTTACCAGGAATTCTTCCATGGTCCTGCTTACCAGGTTGTGGAACGCATCGGCGTTGAGGGGCAAAAAGCGACCGCCCTCATGGCCCAGGAGCTGCCTGCCAATGCCGCCGGTGACAAGGACCAATCCTTATTGGCGCCGCGCCTGGTCGAGCTCTGCTTCCAGGCTGCTGCCCAATGGGCGCGCGAAGCGCAGAACGCCATGGGCTTCCCCCTCGGCTTTGGCGAGCTAAGAGTCTATCGCCAGGCCGAAGAAGCGGCCGGCAGACGACTCTACGGCGTGGTGGTGACCATGGATGGCGGTGAGAATTTCGACGGTGGTGTCATCGACGAAGATGGCCATGTCTATTTGAAATTACTCGCTTATCGTACCGTTGCGCGGCCCGGAGCCGCCGAATAGAGAAAGTGAAATCAGAGGCACATGACCTGCCTCGGTCCAGAATTGTGATTCACTGGCTGATTCAAACCACCGCTGCCCATCCCGACCTGGCCCTTGGCCAGGCGCCGCTGGGCCTGCTGAGCCGCGAAGAAACGGCCGTCCTGGCTGGCTTTAAGGTTCTCAAACGCCGCCAGGATTGGCTGCTCGGTCGTTGGACGGCTAAGCTGCTGCTGCAAGAGATCATCGACCAGGAAAGTGGGCGCAGCGTGCCTCTGGACAATATCATCATCCTGCCCGGCGAAGATGGTGCGCCGCGCGTCACGCTAAGCGCGGCCGGTACTGTTTCCCAGCCGCAGTTCACCCTCTCCATCAGCCACTCCCACGGCAGTAGTCTTTGCGCCGCGATATCCCAGCCTGACTGGCCTCTGGGCGCCGATATTGAGCGCATCGAAGCCCGATCCGTAAGATTCGCCGCCGATTTCTTCACCGCTGGGGAACAGGCGCAGGTCGACGCCGTTGGCTCCGAAATGCACGACACCCTGGTAACGGCCGTTTGGAGCGCCAAAGAAGCAGCCCTGAAAGCCATTCGCCAAGGGCTGCGCAGCGATACGCGATGTGTTGGCTGCCACTTTAATGTCTCCCGCGAAGCAGCCCCATTCCCTATAAGCGAAAATGGCCGTGCAAGTCCGTGGCACGCTTTTCAAATAGAGTGGCAGCACAAAGCGGACCAGGAGCAGCAGCCGGCCCTAGATGGCTGGTGGATGGTCAGCGGCGGATTTGTACACACGCTGGCAGTTGGAGTTATCAATTGAAAGTAAGCAGTAAGCTGTAAGCAGTTAGCAGTTAGCAGGTTGATTCCTTGTGCCAATCTCGGCACAGCGAGCCTCAAGCTGAAAGGTATCCAGACTAGAACGGACATCATCACCGAACGCAGGCAAGAGGAAAGATAGTATGGCAAAAGATATGAGTTCTTATATTGAAGAACTACAAAAACGGAAAGAAGCAGCCAAAGGGACGCTGAAAGATATCGAGCGGCAGCATGCGCGCCAGCGTTTGACCGCCCGCGAACGGATCGAAATCTTATTCGATCCCGGCACCTTCACCGAAATCGACACCCTCGTCCAGCCCCGCTACGAGGCCTATCTGGGCGGCAAGGAATCTCGCGATGGAGATGGCGTGGTGACTGGCTTTGGCCTGGTTAACGGCCGTCGTGTGGTCGTCGCTTCTCAAGATGCCACCGTCATGGGCGGTTCGCTGGGCGAAATGCACGCCACAAAAATCGTCAAAGCCATGCGCATGGCCTTGACCTACGGCTGCCCCTTCATTGCCATCAACGACTCCGGCGGCGCCCGTATCCAGGAAGGGGTCGACAGTCTGGGCGGCTACGCGCGCATCTTTGATGCCAACTGCGAGGCCTCCGGCGTCATTCCCCAAATCTCCTTGATCATGGGCCCCTGCGCCGGCGGCGCCGTCTATTCCCCCGCCCTGACCGATTTTGTCTTCATGACCCAGCAAAGCTACATGTTTATCACCGGGCCCAATGTGGTCAAGGCCGTGATGCAGGAGGATGTCAGTTTTGAAGAATTGGGCGGTGGTTTGATGCACAGCCAGGAAAGCGGCGTCTGTCATTTCTTGACCGCCGATGATCAGGAATGTCTCGACCGCGTGCGCACCCTGCTCAGCTACCTGCCTTCCAACAATCAGGATGATCCTCCCTATGTGCCCCCCCTCGATGACGCCGAGCGCCTTTGCCCTGAACTGGAGAAGCTGGTGCCCACCGACCCCCACAAGCCCTATGACGTACACACCGTTATCAGCACCATCGTCGACGACGGTCGTTTCTTCGAAGTGCACCAACTGTGGGCCCAGAACATGGTCACTGGCTTTGCCCGCTTGAACGGTTATGTGGTCGGCATCGTCGCCAACCAGCCCCTCGTTTTAGCCGGCTGCATCGACATCAAAGCCTCGATCAAGGCCACCCATTTCATTCGTATTTGTGACGCCTACAACATTCCTATCATCACCTTGCAGGATGTTCCCGGTTTTCTGCCCGGCGTGGCCCAGGAGTACGGCGGCATCATTCGCAATGGCGCCCGTCTCATCTACGCCTACAGCGAAGCCACCGTTCCCAAACTGCTCGTCATTCTGCGCAAAAGCTATGGCGGCGCCTACTGCGTCATGAGCAGCAAAGGGCTGCGCGGCGATCTGCTTTACGCCTGGCCCAATGCCGAAATCGCCGTCATGGGCGCGGAGGGGGCGGTCAACATCCTCTATAGACGGGATGTACAGGCCGCCGAAGATCCTGAAGCACGGCGTACGGAGCTGGTCGACGACTACGAGCGGCGGCTCAACAATCCCTACGTCGCCGCTGCCCGTGGTTTGATTGACGATGTCATCGAGCCAGCCGACACCAGGCGCATCCTGATCAATTCCCTGGAACTGACGCTCTCCAAGCGCGAGAACCACGTACCGCGCAAACACGGTATCTCACCCATGTAATCGCACTTTATCCCTTCCCAGACCTGTTATGCCTGCGCAGTCATGACAGAAATGCGTACGACTTACTTAACAGTGAAATATACACGTGAGAAAAACTATGTTTAAGAAAATTCTTATCGCCAATCGGGGCGAAATCGCCGTGCGCATCGTGCGCACCTGCCGTGAAATGGGCATCGCCACCGTCGCTTTGTATATCGACTCAGACCGCGGGTCGCTGCATGTGCGCCTGGCCGATGAGTGCGTCCGTTTAGAAGCGGCCCGCGATCTCTTCAACCCCGTCATCCTTCTGGCCATCGCCCAGGAGCACGGAGCGGACGCCATCCATCCCGGCTACGGCTTTTTGGCTGAAGAGGCCTACTTCATCCGCGCCTGCCAGGCCGCCGGAATCACCTTCATCGGCCCACCGCCGCAGATCATCGAGCCCCTGCGCAGCAAGATTTACACCTTGAAGGCCGCCCGCGAAGCAGGTTTCCGGACGCCCGAACACTCGCACATCTCCTTTGGCGCCGAGAATTACAATGAGATCATCCCCGCTGCCGAGGCCTTGGGCTACCCGGTGATCATCAAGTCCTGCAGCGGTGGTCGCGGTCGCGGTGCCAGAATCGCCTACTCCACCGGTCAGCTGGAAGAAGCGGTGCGCCAGGCGCAGGTCATCGGCTACGCCATCTACGGCAATCCGCGCGTCTACCTTGAAAAAGCCTTTATGCCTGCCTACCAGGTTGGCGTGCAGATCCTGGCTGACAAGAATGGCAGCATAATCCATCTTGGGGATCGCGAGGGATCCATACTGCAAAAAGGGCACAAGATCGTCGAGGAATCCCCCTCCACTTGTCTCAACGAGGAACAGCGGCAGCGCTTGTGGGAGACCGCCCTCGCTTTGGGCCGCCATTTCAAATACGAGAATTTAGGCACGGTGGAGTTTGTCATCGACCATGATGGCCAGTTCTACTTCACCGAGTTCAAGTCGCGCATTCAGGTTCAGCATCCTTTGACTGAAATGCTGACCCGCATTGATTTGGTCAGCCAGCAGATTCGAATCGCCGCCGGAGAAGAATTGTCTCTGCGGCAGGAAGATATCATGCTTGATGGCTGGGCCATGATGTGCCGCGTGCGGGCCAATGACCCCTGGAACGATTACATGTCCAGTCCCGGCAAATTGAAGCGCGTGCGCCTGCCCGGCGGCCCGCAGGTACGCGTCGACACCTACGTTTACTGCAACTGCGAGGTTCCCGCCCAGTTCGGTCCCCTTCTAGCGAATCTTTCGGTTTGGGGTGAGAATCGCGAGCTTTGCCTGCAGCGCTTGAAACGCGCTCTCGAAGATTTCACCATTATTGGCACACCCACAAATCTACCGCTGCTGCAGTGGATTATTGACACGCCTGAATTCGCCAGCGGTGATTATTCCACCGCTTTCAAGATGCCCGAGTTTAACGAACCATTGAGCAAAGGAGATGAGCATCTCTCCGATCTGGCCATCGCCGCGGCAGTGATGTACCTGCATCGCAGCCAGATGGTTCACCCTCAAAGCTCAGAACGTCTACAAGGTGGCTGGCACCACTCCAGCCGCCAACTGCCACGCTAAGGAGAATAATCGATGTCAAAACTTACCGTAACAATTGATGGCCAACCCTTCGACGTTGGGGTGGCCCTAACCCCCAAATGTGGCACTGAATGTCTGGTCATGATCAATGGCAGCGCCGTGCCCATCGTCATCCCCGATCTCGCCGATCCTGGATCCGCTCTGGAATGGATCATCGTCGACGGCCGTACCTACGAGCTGACCGTCGACAAAGACCTGCAGTGGTTGAAAGCTTACAGTGGTCTGCACCGCGTTGAAATCCACGACTCGGAAGCGACAATGATGCGCCCTGTCAGCGGCGACGGCCGTATCAAAGCCCCCATTCCCGGCCTCATTTCCCGCGTCCTCGTCGAGGCCGGTCAAAAAGTAAAAGCCAACCAGGCCCTGTTCATCCTCGAAGCGATGAAAATGGAAAACGAGCTCCGCGCCCCCTTCGACGGCATCGTCAAATCACTCTCCGTCGAACAAGGCCAATCCGTCGCCCAAAACGACGTCCTCCTGCGCCTCACGACTCATGATTAACTTCTGTGTCTGATTCTTTCAGGCCAATTATTTCCAAGGTCCGGAGTCCGGAGACTGGTTGTCTACGTGCTGGTCATTGGGTAATATGGTTGGATATAATTACCGTATTGGCAAGTTTATGTGCAATTGCGGCTCATAAACGGCCGTATCTCAAAAAATGCATGCTCCCGGCTGTCGCACAGAGGGCCAGGCAGATGCCTAGCAAACCCTTATGGAGGATAAAATGACTTGTGGTAGTCAAGTTGAACCTATGACTGGCAGAGGATTTGGAAAGACGGAGTGGGGTGCCATTAACAGGGCTTTTAAAGATGCCAAGCGCAAGGGAGGAAAGTTCTGCGCTGGCGGGACGTGCGCGAACAAAGCCCAGAAGTGCGGGTACGTCGTAACCGGCATGGAAGTCTTAGGAAAACCTAAATCCGTAACGCTTGAGGATGACTCACCTGGATTTGAAGCCGAGGTGAGGACCCAGGGCGGGTGTGCTTGCACTGATTGGTCTTAAACTGCGCCGTCGTGGGTGGGGAGTCGACATGACGGTATCTGGTTCAGAGTCCAGGGTCCAAAGCCAGTAAACGGCAGAACTTAAATCGAACAAAATTCGTTATCTGTTATCTGTTTTCTTTTTTCTTCTTTCTTCTTTCCGTTACCCCTACGCCGGCGCCAAAAACGTATACCCTGCCAGGCCGGAATCGAGGGCGAAAAGGCCCATGCGCCAGATGCGGCGCAGCGTCAAAAAAGGCGAAACGGCCGCATGCTCCTCCCGCGACAAACGTCGCACCGAATAATATCCGGCGAAGAAAGCTTCCGTGAGTCCTTCCGACGTCTGCAAAAGATTCGTATTGGAGAGAAAACCGGCGATATCATACGCCCGCCAGCCGTACCCGCAGCGGTCAAAATTGAAGAAAGTGGGCTGTCCTTCATTAAAATGGGCGCTCACATTGTGGAAATCCCCGCCGATCACGCCCCAACAATCATCATCCGCGGCCGGATCCTCACCCAAGAGGCTGAACACCTCCTGGCGCGCCTCTTCCGCGGTGGCCAGCAGGATATCCAAATTTTCTGCGCGCCGCGGCCCCCAGGCACGCCTGATCCGCTCCAGCGGTTTTTCAAACAAGCACTGCATGCCAATCTCCATCCGCGCGTGACTGCTGCGGAAATCGTTAGAAACCAGGTGGATGCGCGCCATCTCCGCCCCGAACGAATAAAGCTGATCGGGATCAGAAAGCGACATACTTTCCCCATTGGCGAAAGTAAACAAGGCATAATACCGCTTCCCTTCCGGAGCATCCAGACAGCCAATCAAGCGGCCATCTTCCTGGGGCAGCGGCGTAGCCACATGCAGCCCATTTTCCTTCAAGAAAAGCAGCCAATCCATCTCAAAAAGATAATCTGACTCCTGCCGCCCCAGCGCCTCCCCCTGCTCATAGACACGCACCACATACTTCTCATCCCCCACACTGACCTTATAATGGTCATTGTCCTGCGTGCGCAGCAGCTTGCTGAACATCTTACAGCTAAGCGGGTCGCCCACATTATAATTTCTAGCAACCACCTCTGCCAGTGAATCTGCGTCTATAAATGAACGAGCAATCCGAATTTTCTCCACAAGCGCATCTCCTGAATCTCACCAAACAAACCACTGCTTACTAATTTGAACACAGATAATAAGTTAAAAAAAGCCCGCCTTCAAATATTACTCACCAACCATCCCTCTTCCGTTTTTTGTTTTCCATTATTTGTTAGTTGTTAGTTGTTTTGATTCCCTCAATCGTCGCCTTCCACCCCACCTCATTCTCCCCCACCACATAAGGCAAATAATAACTAACCCGATCCAACCGCCCCCCATACTTGCTCTCGATCTTCCCCGGCAACTCCGCCCAGCTCCCAGACAGAGCTAAGCTGTCCAGCATCTCATCCGTCACCATCCCCGGCATCTGCTCCCACTCCCTATCGCGCGCCGCCAAACTCAGCCGCCGCGCCTCTTCCTCCCAGCCATGCAGCTCGGCGATCAGCCGGTAAGCCGGCGTGCTCAAATAAAAAGAAATCTGCTGCCGCACATGCGCCTCCGCCTGCGCCGCAAACCGCGCATCATCCGTGGGCACCACAAAAACCGCCGATGCCAGCGCAAAATCCTTGCGCTTCTTTTCGCCCCGCTCCCAGCCCACTGCCAGCTCCGGCAGCGCGATCTCGTCCAGATACTTCACCGTATGCAGGGCATGGATATGAACCCCTTCACAGTGCGATCCCGCCAAGCGCAGCATCAACTTATTCATCGCCGCGATATAAATCGGTGGCGGCGGCATCTCCAGCGGTCCTGGATTGAAAAAAGGCGTCATCAAGGTCAATTTGAAAAACTCGCCCACATAGCGGAACGGTTCCCCCGTCTGCCACGTATGCCAGAAAGCATGGATCGCCTCAATCGTCTCCCGCATCTTCTTCACCGGCTTCTCCCACTTCACCCCAAAACGCAGCACATTATGCGCCTTCACCTGCGGCCCCAGGCCGAGAATGAAACGCCCCGCACTGTAGCGCTGCAAATCCCACGCCAGATAGGCCAGCGTCGCCGGGCTGCGTGGAAAAGCCACCGCAATCGCTGTGCCGATATCGATCGTCTCATTATGCTCAGCCGCCAGCGTCAAAGGCAGAAAAGGATCCGCCTGCGTCTCCGCCGTCCAGATCCCATCAAACCCCACTCCCTCCGCCCCCCGCGCAAACCGCTCCATCTCCCCCAACCTCGGCGCCAAAAGCGTTGTATCTATCTTCATAATCGCTCCTTCAAAAATGTAGCACAACCTTGTTGTGGGCTTCGAACGTGTGGCACAACCTTTCCAGGTCGTGGGCCTCAAAAATGTAGCACAACCTTTCCAAGTTGTGGGCTTCGAACGTGTGGCACAACCTTTCCAGGTCGTGGGCTTCGAACGTGTGGCACAACCTTTCCAAGTTGTGGGCTTCGAACGTGTGGCACAACCTTTCCAGGTCGTGGGCTTCGAACGTGTGGCACAACCTTTCCAAGTTGTGGGCTTCGAACGTGTGGCACAACCTTTCCAGGTCGTGGGCTTCGAACGTGTGGCACAACCTTTCCAAGTTACGGGCGCAAGCTGGAAGCATGCGCTACTGAGAAGGCAACGAAAAAGCCCCACTTCCAACAACCTGGAAGCAGGGCTTCAATTCTCTCCATCTCTTTTTTATCTCAAAAGGCAAAAATGCCTAGCATAAACAACACAAACGTCACCACTCCACACGCCGCCAAAATAGCAATGCCAATAGCTAGAGACAATACCAGCCCTTGAGTTCCATTTTCATCCATACTCGCCTCCAAGTTTCCACCTAAAACCTCTGGAAACCAATCCTCACAATTTTAGCGTATGGAGCGAGATCGGTAAAGGTCATACCGCCCACAACTTCAGGCTGTTTTATATATACTATTGTAATCATAATTATATTAGTGATGATGATGTCGTTTATGTTTTTTTCCCGGAAACGACATCGGATTAACTGGGAACTTGGAACGGGGAACGGGGAGCGACATTCATATTGGAAGTCTCAAGCGGCGGGTTTCGCGTGCCTAGAGAAAGATGGGGCATGGACGATAGTTGAGGGCAGGGAAGGTTATTGAATGACAGTGAGTATCTTTTTCTGAGAATCAATGTCGATCTTAAACAGAGCTTGAATTCGTGGAAGGGCAAGTTGTTAAGGTTCGTACGGGGCCGTCGCAAGAAGCGAAAGTTGGTGCCGGGTGGCGCGACCGGGAAATACGGCCCTGGATATGTGGCTATTTTACCATAGAACATAAGTTCTGGTCAAGAGCTTGGCCGTTTTTGCATATCGCGAAAATCCTAATCGGGGATTATGGCATAGTTTTACACAATAAGGATATAAAACGCCCAAAAAGCGTCATCCAAATCATGTGCCAATGGGTTTTCCAGAGGTCTTAAGCGTACTGGAACAGGTTGTTCCAGTTAAAAAAGGCTCAATAACATGTCAATCAGTCGGAATCGGAATAATCGGGGGATATGCATAGAACCTCTAAATGGAATGGCTGTTGGATCGGGCACAACCGCGTGTACTGACCCTGGAATACTTGCGTGATCGCACAGCGTTGCAGGAACAGTTGGAACGTCTAGCCGGCCTCATGCAAGAATAAATTCACCCCTGGGTTGTTCTCTCCCATCGCACCCGTTCGCATCTGGGTTGTGCTGCAAAAGGAAATATCAAAGCACGGAAGCAGTTCATTGCCGGACTGTTTGGTTTAGTTACGCAAGCCAGAATTCCCCGATTCGCTTAACTTTGCTCACTCGAAGTTTGCCAGGATTATTTGCAGCACAACACTCTTTCTTAAGTACAGAAAAGCTAACGTTCTCACACTTCTTTTTGGTGCTATAATAAAAAGCTTGTGAATTTGTTGACAGGAGTTCTTCATGGCGAATAATCGAACGAATCTGCTTACGCTGTCCAAGGTCCTGGTGGCCGCGGCGTGGGCGGATGGTGAAATAACGGTGGATGAGCAGAATTGTCTCAAGGATATCATCTTCCACCTGACGGATATGGGCACGCCGTTGAGCGGGCAGGAATGGTCGCTGCTGGAAATGTACATGGACTCGCCTATCGAAACGGCCGAACGGGCGCGGCTGGTGGCGGAACTGCAGGATGCTATCAGCAACTCGGAAGAGAAACGCTTTGTGACCAACGCTTTGCAGCAGATGGCTCTGGCAGATGGGGTTTCGGATGAAGAGGAACAGCGCATCGTCGGCGAAATGGAGCAGGCCATCAACCAGAGCGAGACGGGCCTCATGGATGGGCTCAACCGTCTTCTGGGCGGCGCCTTGCAGCGCCGGTCGGCAGCGGTCAATGCCGCGCCCAATCGGGACGACTACTTCGATGATTTCATCAAAAACAAGGTCTATTACGAAGTCCAGCGCCAGATGCAGGCTGCGGGCAAATCCTTCGATCTGTCCGACGATGAGCTGCGTAAACTAGGGCTTGCCGGTGGGCTCATGGCGCGCATCGCCAAGGTTGACCACACCGTAACCGCGGATGAGCTGCGCACGATGGCCGATATGCTCGAGGAGCATTGGCAGCTTGCCCCAGAAGCGGCCGAATTCGTGGCCAATGTCGCCGTCTCCTCCCTGGATGTGAACTACGATTATTACCGCATGACGCGCGAGTTCTCCACCAGCACCACCAATGAGGAGCGCAGGGGTTTCCTGGTGGCCTTGTTCCTCATCGCTGGCGCCGACGCTGATGTCTCCTTTGACGAAACGGAAGAGATACGCCTCGTCTCGCGCGGCATCAATGTCACCCACCAGGACTTCATCGACGCCAAACTGCAGGCCAAAGCACGGCAAAGTTGACGTTTGTTGCTCTTACTGATGCTTGTTACAATTCATGGCATTGGTTTGTGGCCGGCGCCACCACAGAGGGATAATGTCATTATCTGACGTGACCGAACAAGAAGCAAACAGCTTGGCTGCCTCCACAGGGAAGGAAGAGATAGGCTCTTCCCTGCAGGAGGGGCGCAGCTTGTGGAGCACGATCGTGGTTCTCTTCAAACTGCGCGTGGTCTTCCTGCTGGTGGTCGCCGCTACCGGAGGCGCTTTCCTGGGATCGGGAAGCTGGCCCGGCTGGCGGGTTTTGTTATTGACCTGGATCACGGGCGGCATGGCTGCCGCCGGTGCTTCAGCACTCAACCAATATTGGGAACGCCGCTCCGATGCCTCCATGGGCCGCACCAGCCAACGGCCGTTGGTGACCGGCGAAATCGCCGATCCCCGTTGGGTGCCCATTGCCGGCCTCTTATTGATCTTCATTCCCTCCCTGGCTGTCCTGCCTTTTAACCCGCAGCTGACCTTTTTCCTATTGGCCGGCGCCTTCATCTACGTCATCATTTACACGATGTGGCTCAAACCGCGCACCTTGCTCAATGTCGTCATTGGCGGCCTGGCGGGCAGCGCCGCCGTTCTTTGCGGCAGCGCCGCGGCCGGCATATGGAACGCGCCCGGGGCGCTCATTCTGGCCCTGATCCTGTTCTTCTGGTCCCCCTTCCATTTCTGGAGCCTGGCCCTCATTTATCGCGACGAATATGCCAAAGCGGATTTCCCCATGCTGCCGGCGAGAACGTCGCCGCGCAACGCCGCCTGGTGGATCATGGCCCATACCCTGCCCACCATTGTGCTCGGTTTGCTGCTGGCAGCTTTGCCCTTCTTAGGGTGGGTCTATTTCATACCTGTCTTCCTGATCTCGGCCGATCTGGTCTGGCGCGCTGTAAAACTAATCCGCGACCCATCCCGGGACAATTCGCGCAGCTTGTTCATTTCCTCCAACATCTACTTGCTGGTTCTGCTGGTAGCCATTTGCGTCGGCACCGTCATACCCTTCTAAAATCCGCCGCTGGCCTGCAGTCCGCATCTCTTACAATCTATGAAGCGCTCTAGCGGACTCTTGGAAACAAAGTGGGGCATAAATTATGACCAACCGTCTGGTTCTAGTTGCTGGAAATATCGGCACAGGCAAAACCTCGATCACTGAACGCATTGGCGCCCGCTTGGGTTGGCAAACCAGCTATGAGTCCGTGGCTGACAATCCCTATCTGCCCGATTTCTACGCCGATATGGCCCAGTGGTCCTTCCATCTGCAGGTCTTCTTCCTCGGTCACCGCGCCGAACAGCACCTGGTCCTGGCCAACAACCCCCAGCCGGCCATCGCCGATCGCAGCATTTACGAAGATGCTTTTATCTTTGCCCGTGTTTTGCGCCATATGAACAACCTCACGGAACGGGATTTTCAAGCCTACCGCACACTCTACGATCTGGTCACCGCCAATCTGCCCCGGCCTGACCTGTTGATTTATTTGCAGGCCCCCGTGCCAGTGCTCATGGAGCGTATCAAGCAGCGCGGGCGTGAGATCGAAAGCGGGATCAGCGCCGACTATCTATCTCTGCTGGACGCTTTTTATAATGAATGGTTGGACACCTTTGATCTCTGTCCCGTCCTGGCCATCGACTCCGCTGACCTCAACTTCGTCAAATACCCCCACCACCTGGACATCGTCGTGGAGCGCATTCGCGAAAAATTGGCGGGGAGGGAGAAGGTTGTGTTTGGGGAGGGATAGGAGGGGGGAGGTTACAGGTTATAGGTTACGGGTTACTGCCCAGTCCCCTCAGTTAGGCTTGTAATTGGTGCCTGGTAGCCGGTCATTTCGATATAGCCCTGAGCAGCCACGGTTTGGCCAGCACGCTGGCCATCGAAGCCCACGGCGCCTTCCCAGTAGACAGTGGAGACGTTGAGCTCTTGATTGGGCATGAGTGCTTCCCCTTCTAGCGTTAGGTCTAGACCAGGTAAGGCAAGGCGCCAGGCAGCGGGGTATTCGGCGCCACTAGTGGGGCTGGTCCAGGTATCCAATACTTCTAACTGCCAATCCTCCAAAGACAAGGCTTGCTGCGTGCCGTCGGGGAAGATGAACGTGCCGCTGGAGGCCGGCTCCATGCTGCCATCCTCGCGCCGGATTTGAAAGAGCATCAGCGCCGAGCCATCATCCAACTGCAGGGAGAACCAATCCCAACCCACCGAGCCAGGGCTTAAGGCTGAGGTAGAGTACTCATGATCTTTCCAGCTCAAGCCGTTAACCGCAAAGGATTCGTCCCCAATAGTCAGATCACCCTCCGTTTCTTGCTGCACGATGGAGTAATAGTAGGAGGCGTTGCCCGCCTGCAGCCCCTTTTGGCTTAAGCCGCCCTCGCCATGGAGCACCGGAGGCAGCGTTTCCGTGAGACGCAGATCAAGCGCGACTTCATCTGTCTGCGCCTGCAGCCGCACTTCTCCCGGCCCGATTTCCTCAACCGACCAATCCTCCAACCATACCTGATAAGGTTCAGCACTGGCCCCGGCCAAGCCACCGGCCCCACGGCTGAAGCGTTCGCTGGCAAAGAACGCATCCTCGCCGATATCACTGATCGTGAAATGGGCCAGGTACACCTGATTGCCGCGCCAGGCGGACGGATCCTCAGGCTGGTTCAATTCCTCTTCGGGGGCCAGGGCGCGGCGAAAGATGGTGAATTGGTAGCCGAAAGGTCGGCCGTCCTCCGTCTGTAGATTGCCCGTGTAATACCACCACTCCGTCTGGTAATCATCATGCGGGCCCAAATCGCGGGGGAATTGGATGTCGTCGGGAACCGTGGCGCGGGCAAAGGATTCAGACACCTGGCCATCATCTACTAGAAGCGATTCCAACGAAGCATTGGGGGCAACGCCGACCGGCGAGGGGCGCCAGAGAAGAAAGACAGCCAGGGCGGCGATGACGATGATAAAAAGAATGGATGCACGTTTCATGATGATAAGCTCACTTTATTCTTCACGGACGGCCGTGGCCACGACCATACGCCCCAGGCGCAGCGAGGGGTAGATGCCGGCAAGCAGCGCGGCGCCCACCGCCACCAGGAAGGCCTGCAAGAAATAGGCCGGGTCCAACTGCATCTGCAAGGTCCAACCAAAGGAACGGACATTGATCACATAGATCAAGATCCAGGCCAGGATATAGCCCACCGGAACAGCCAACAGCCCGGCAGTTGCACCCATAAGCCCCGTCTCCAGCAGCGTCAGCGACCACAGTTGGCGAATGGTCATGCCCGTTGCCCGCAGCACGCCCAGCTCGCGCGCCTTCTCCAACTGCAGGCTCATCAGGGCGCTGAGCACACCGATGAAGGCGACCACGACCGCCAGCAGGCGCAGGGCAGACGTGATAGCAAAAGTACGGTCAAAGACTTCCAGCGATCCCTGGCGCAAGTTGGCGTTGGATTGAATCAGAACATCCTGGCGGCCCTGGAAATGCTCCTGCAGGGCGTCCACTGCTTCCTCAGTCGAAGCGCCAGGCTGCATAAACAAGCCCATGGAAGCGATGCTGGCATCATCCCACATATCACGGTAGAGATCATTGTCCATGAATATTGTGCCCTGGTCGGAGGTGTAATCATAGAAGATGGCCAGCACGGGAAAAGTGCGCGGCCCTGCCGGCGTTTCCAGGGTGATCGGCGCCGGCGGGATGGCCAGCCCCTCTTTCAAGACCAGCGCTTCGGAGACGACGACGCCCTCTCCGGCGGACAGCTCCTGCCAGGGATCGGCCACACCTTCCTCGATCCAGGAATAGGGCCGGTTGCCCTGGGAAACATCGCCATCGACGGCTACGAGATGAACCTGGCGTTCTAGCGCGGGCACAAAGACGTCGGTGCCTATGGAAGTGACGATCGTTTCTACGCCAGGCCACGCTCTTATTTCGGCGATGACCTCCGGGGCCAGCACGCCGCTGACACGGTTGGCCGTGAAAGTGGGAGGCGAAATATAGATATCGGCTTGCAGGGTCTGGTCCAGCCACTGCACGACCGTGCTGCGGAAGGAGCCGATCATGATTGAAACACCCACGACAACGGAAACGGCGGTCATCAAGGCCGCGATCGCCACTGAGGTACGGCTTAGCGAGCGTATGATGTCGCGCGGAGCCAGACGACCGAGCACACCGAGCAAACGATGCCCAATTGGGGTCACAGCACGCATCAACAAGGCGGTAAGCGGCGGCGTCAAAAATGCGGCGGCGATCAAGATAGCAAAAAGACCGGCAAAGGTGATAATCAATCCCGCGCGTACCCAGAGCAGGAAGATGCCCAAGGCGGTCAGTAAAGCCCAGACCAGCCACAACCAGGGCAAGACGCGCTGTACACGGCTCTCCAAAGCGGAACGCTGTAAGGTGCTCTGCGGTGTCGTCCGCGCCGCTTCCAGGGCGGGCACCAACGCCGAAAAGACGGCTGCGGCAACGCCGATGACGATGCCCTTGAGCACGGTCCAGAGAGGAATATCCACGCTCTGCACATTGACGACGAAGTAGAAGTCGTTGATGGTCTGCGTGATCAGGCCCACCATACCCCGCCCCAGCACGATGCCCAGGCCAACGCCCAGGATGGCGCCAATCAGGCTGAGCACTACCGCTTCGGCAAGGATGAGGCGAAACAATTGTCCTCCGGTCACGCCAATACAGCGCAGGATGCCAAACAGAGGACGGCGCTGCACAACGCTGAAGGTCACGGTGTTGTAGATCAGAAACATGCCAACGACGAGGGCCAGCAGGCTGAGAGCGGAAAGATTGAGCTCGAAGGCAGCCGTCATCTGGCGAATGGCGTTCTGCTGCGAGGCGGCTGTTTCCAGGAGGGTACCTGGGGGCAGGAATGATTGAAGAGCTTCTAGATCAGAGGCATTCTCAACAATTAGGTCGATGTGGCTCAACTGGCCAACCATGCCCAACATTTCTTGGGCCGTGGAAATGTCGGCGAAGATTAGATTGCTGAGGGCCTGGCTCGTTGTCTCATCGGCGGGTTGCAAAAGACCCGTGATGCGTACGGGATACGGCCGTCCAGAGAGGTTAACGATCAGTTCATCCCCAAGCTGCACACCATGTTTGTCGGCCAATTCTTGAGCAATGATGATCGCTCCTGGCTCGGTTAGAAAGGGGATCAGACCGGCGAAGCCATCCTGGCCACTACCCTCAAAATAACTGCGAAATGGTGGTTCGGCAAAGGGATCGATGCCCACCAGACGCAGCGGCTGGTTGCCCAATTCAGGCGCCAGACCATACCCCTCCACCACGGGCGCAGCAGGCGCATAGCCCAGTTCCCGGCGCAGGTTACGGTAGACCGTTTCGTCCAGCGTGTCCCCGCTGCTGGCCACAATGCGATGGGTCGTACGGCCGGTGACGGCATCAGTAGACAGCTCAAAGGCGCGCTGGGCGGCTCCATTGGCCAAATCAATGGAGACCATCATGGACACGCCAATGGCCACACCAACAATGAGCAAAATGGTTTGCAGTGGACGGCGGCGTAGGCGGCGCAGGGACAGACGCCAGAGCGGGCTGTCGGTGATGGTGTAAGATAAATCAGCCATTTTGCACGCCAACCACCATCTCTTCTGCTGCGATCGTGCCTTCATAAACTCGAAATACCCGATCGGCAAGACGGGCAATTTCAGGATTGTGCGTGGCCATAATCAAGGTTTTGCCCTTACGCCGCGTCAGCCCGAGCAAGAGGTCTAAGACAAGCTGGCCCGTCTCTTGATCTAGATTTCCAGTTGGCTCATCGGCCAGGACCAACATTGGGTTATGGACCAGAGCGCGAGCCAGGGCCACGCGCTGCTGTTCACCGCCAGAAAGCTTGTCTGGGAAAGTGCCGGACCGGTCGGCCAGGCCAACCTGCCCCAACAGCTCCAAAGCCGCTTTTTGTGCCTGGCCCTCATCCTGCCCGGCCAATTCCTGGGGCAGCGTGACATTTTCGAGGACGGTCAGCGTGGGGATCAGATTAAAGAATTGGAATACGAAGCCAATGTGATCTCGCCGAAACAAAGTGCGCTCGCGCTCACGAAAGGCGGTGATGTTTACATCTTGAATCGCCACCGTGCCCGACGTCGGCTTCTCAATGCCGCTGATTAGGTTCAACAAGGTGCTTTTACCGCTCCCGCTGTGGCCAAGCAGCGCGACAAACTCACCGTGATCGATGGACAGATTAACGCCGTCGAGAACAGAGCGCACCTGGTCGGCCTCAATGAAGTCCTTGCGTAGACCATTGAGGAGGACGACGGGCGACGCCTTCACAGGCGGCAGAGAAGCCTCGTTTTGCAACCGGCGCCGCCGGGGAAATTGGGAGAAGAATTGGTTAAATTTCTCTGAGATCATGGCAAACCTTTTTATTCTTTGTTATAGCATCAAGCGGGCTGAAGTGGTGCTAAATACAGAACTAACTCATCAATCAGGAAATGAGAAAGGGGCGGCAAAATGGGTTAATTCAAGTTGCCAAGCGTTTGTTCCTGTGCTAGTATCTTTTTGACCCTGCTGTGTGCGTGATGGGTTTCTAGCGTTGAGCCAACGCCACTTAAATGGGATTTTAGATACGTCGAGGGGATGTAGTAGCCGGCAAGGCAAGGCAGAAGCTCTGCGTCGGGAATCCCACCTGCGAAAGCAGGTTCAAATGTCTGATCTCACACGGCATAGCGGGGCTTCATTTTTTCCTGCTCTTACTTGGAATTGCATAGATAGCCGGCAGCTCTATTTGCGCTGCGGAGGCAAAATTACGGGCAGCTATGCCTAATTTGCGCTAGGATATTGCCTTGGGAAGAGCAGCTATTCAGGCTGGGGAGAGAGAAGCATGACTTTTCCGGGCAGTATCTGGTATTGGACTTCGGTCAGTGACTCTGATATGACTTCCCCATCAGTGTGTGCCGCTGTGCCAGGCTCGCTGGAAACGGAAAGTTTCGTTGTGCGCACGAAGGTCACAGCAGCATGCTGCACATGGGTGCCCTGCATGAGGCGCACCAATAGTTTCAGGAGCGTGCCTTTTGATACTTGTGGGGCTAAGACAATATCCAAAAAGCCGTCATCTATTTCCGCCCCTGGAGCCATGGTAAATCCCCCGGTACGTGGGCTGTTGCAGACGGAGAGCAAATAGACCGGTCCTTCATACCCACCATCATCCCATTGAACCTGCATTTGCCACGCCTTCATCTTGGCGATGACCTTGAGCAAGGCAACGATATAACGGATTTCACCGGAGAGGCGTTTCATGCGAATGTTTTCGATGGTCACCATGGGTTCCATGGCCAAACCACTGTTGTTGATGAAGAAATTACTGTTTAGCTGACCGGCATCGATCGGCCGTGTGTGTCCTTGGGCGATCACCTGCACAGCCTCAGCGACGGTTCCGGGCAAGCCAGCCATAAGGTTGAAGTCGTTGGCCGTACCCAAAGGCAATATGCCAAAAGGAATGGTTACTCCTTCAGGGGTGGCGCGCAGCAGGCCATTGATGACCTCATTGATGGAGCCATCACCTCCGGCGGCAACCAGGGCATCGAATCCCTCACCAACGGCGGCTTCGGCAAGCACAGTACCCTCACGCGCTTCGCTGGTAAGAGCAAGATCAAGATCCAGTTGGGCGGCTTTGAAGGCCTGCTTTATTTCAGGGATTGCTTCTTGGGCGCGCCAACGATTGGAATAGGGATTAAGGATGACTTTTACACGCATTTTCTTCCCTCCGCGACGTTATTACGAACCCTCTTAGGCAAAGAGCTGCTCACGAATGAACTGGGGTTTGTTCGTAATAATGCCATGAACGCCCAAATCCGCAAGCCGGCGGGCCTCCTGTGGATCATCAACCGTCCAGGCATGAATACGATAACCTTTTTTGGCAGCCCAGGCCATGTACACTTCGTCAACCAGCGCATGGTGCGGATTGTCAGCCTGCTCACTGGCAAAGAGATAGGTGTACTTTAAAAGTCCCGGGGCGCGAATGAGAGCCACGGGAATGGAACGACCGCAGGCCCGCCGGACACGGCGTGCTGACAATGGATTAAACGAGGAGATTAAGGTCTGGCTTTGCAGCCCAAATGATTCGATGCGATCGGCCACGGCTGTTTCCAGACCGCTGTCCCCCAGGCTGAAATCTTTGATCTCAATATTGTAGAGCAGGCGCGGCCCTATCATCTCTAGCAGTTCATCTAAGGTAGGAATTGTCTGGCCCTGGCCCAAATCGATTGCTTTTAGCTGCTCCAGGGTCAGCTGCGATACCTTGCGCTTATCCCCTGTGAAACGCTCTAAAGTTGAATCATGGAAGATGACGATCTGGTTGTCGGCCGAAAACTGTACATCCAGTTCAATGGCGTCGGCGCCCTGATCAGCCGCTAGAGCAAAGGCGGCCAAGCTGTTTTCGTGCATATCGGCGCTGGCGCCGCGATGGGCGATAATGAGCAGGGATTCGGCCGTGGTCCAGCTATTCATCGAGAGCGGTCGTTCCCAGCGCTCCATTGGCCAAAATGCTGTGAACCTGGATCAGATTGGTCGTCGCCGTCCGTCCAAAAGGCACGCCCGCGGTAATGACGATTTTATCACCAGGGTCAAGCTGATAAGGCTTTAGTGCACTCACCGTAACATCCAACATCTTATCCGTATCAAAGAACTTCGGAACCAACAAACATTCTACACCCCAAACGAGAGCCAGTTGGCGCTGCGTTCTTGCTGAAGGTGAAGCGGCCATAATCGGCATTCGCGGCCGGTGGCGCGCAATCTGGCGCGCTGAATAGCCGGTCGTCGTGGTGGCAATAATCGCTCGCGCGTCAATTTGTTCAGCCACCTCACAGCTTGCCGCGCTGATAGCCTTGGACACCGATGCACCTAGTATCGATTGGTCCTGGCGTTTTCTGCGCCATATTTCGTAAGGGAACCCCTTTTCAATATTCTCAGCGATCTTCCTCATCGTCTGCACCGCTTCCACCGGATATTTACCAGTGGCGGTCTCGTTGGAGAGCATGACTGCATCGGTGCCATCTAAAATGGCGTTTGCCACGTCACTGGCTTCGGCCCTTGTCGGGCGTGGATGATTGACCATTGACTGCAGCATTTGCGTAGCTGTAATCACCGGTTTACCCGCTTCGTTACAAGCATCTATGATGTGCTTCTGTAATAGTGGTACCTCTTCGGCGGGAACATCGATACCCAGATCGCCCCGGGCGACCATCATGCCATAGACAACATCACGAATCTCTTCCAGGTGGTCGATGGCTTCACTTTTCTCGATCTTGGCGATAATAGGAATGTCGCAGCCACGATCGTCCATCAGCTGGCGTAATTCCAGCACATCTTCCGCGGAACGAACAAAGGAAAGAGCGACAAAATCAAACTCAAGATCACGAACCAGATCGATATCATTTTTATCTTTGGAGGTCATGCTGGAGATACGCAGGTCAACACCAGGGGCTGAGACCCCTTTACGCGATCCCAGGAGGCCAGGAACAGTGACGGTGCAACGCAGCGTATCGCCCTTTTTCTCAATCACGGAAAATTCAAGCTCGCCATCTCCGATGACCAGGCGATCGTCCGAGTCAACAGCTTCAATTAGATTCTGATGCGGCAGATGAATCATAGCCGGCTGCCCAGGATGAGGCGTCAAGACAATCTCATCGCCACGCTGCAGCTGCATACCGCCGGCCTTCACATGCCCTAGGCGCAGTTTTGGCCCTTGAAGATCGGCCAGAATGGCCAACACCTTACCTTCGGCTTTGGCGACCTCCCGCAGCAGCTTGACGGTAGCTGCATGTCCTTGGTGATCACCATGAGAAAAATTTATCCGCGCCACGGTCATGCCGGCAGCAAGCATCGCCCGAATTGTTTCCGGGTTGTCAGACGCCGGACCAATGGTGGCTACAATTTTTGTTCGTGCCATAGCATATTTCATAAACGGTCAATCAACCTGAACAGCTCAACCTAATTCAGTCGTAGAAGTGCTGGCCAAATTATCAAACCGATTTTAGGCGGCGCATCAATTCCGTAGGCAGAGTCTTTCAAGATTATAGACATATCTTTTATCAGAACAAATAACCCCTTGGGAAGCGGTAGGTTGCTATATAAAAGAAAAGAGGGTGTTGTTGCCAACACCCTGATGTCAAAATTCTAAAAACTGCCAAGGATTACCCGGTCATATCCAAAACAATCTGGATCTCCGTAGGGTTGTTCTTGGTTGCCGTAATCTGGATGTGATCCCCGGGGACAAAATTATCTTCCAGCCAGCGTTGTGCGCGAGGGCTAAGAACAAGACGAGCCACATTGTCAGGCTGTAGTCTCCAGACCGCAGAGTCTTCGTCACGCAAGCTCTCCGTAATCAGAATTATCGGGCGTGACTCAGTGCGCGCATTGATGGCGAAAAAGGGCCAGTGCTGCGTTGTCATATTGATGAAGCCACGACGGATGTGAAGGGGCCTTAACTCGCTTGTGAAAGCAAATTCCTCAGATGACGGCGGTTTTACCTTGGCTGGAGCCTTTGGCGTGGTCGAGGGAGCCTTTGCCGATTTGGTCTTCGATTTCTTAGCCACGACAGCCCGGACAG
Organism: uncultured Chloroflexia bacterium; assembly: GCA_963807975.1. GTDB lineage: Bacteria > Chloroflexota > Anaerolineae > Promineifilales > Promineifilaceae > JAACFF01. The sequence goes on from CAWEDV010000001.1 coordinate 2,656,954, forward strand.
CCTTACGCGCCGATCGGCCGCGCAGCATGGCAATCACAGGAGCCAAGGGGCTTAAGCGTTCAGTCATCACGGAGACGATGTCGCCTTGCATGATAGATACTTGCTCAGCCGGTATGCGTTGGCTCAAATAAATGGGAACGACCCACTGATCGTCAGCATTGAGGTAAGCAGCCTTTTCAAAGACTTCCACGGCCTTTTCCTCACTAAGGGCGGACTGTCTATCCTTAAAGACATCTTGATAATGTCCCTGATCGTTATTATCTTCGTTTACGTGCACTTGCTGGACGCGAACCTGCCACTCTGGCTCTAAGAGCGTTAGTAGTTTTTGGAAGCTGTCTGGCTTCTTGGTCAACTGCTTCCAGCATTTGGTAAGCGCTTCTTTGTTGGTCAAGGCTACCTGGATTTCAAGGCTTGCCGGCCGGGCATTGAAGAGAATGTGCACATCTTCATCTACCGTTTCTGCGGCAGCCATATATGAGCTTTGGCTCTCTTCGCTCAGACCTACAAAAGGCAGGTCCTCTTGCATGGACTTGGGCATTCTTTTGTGCAGTTCCATGGCGAACAGTTCCAACTGGGAGAGGGCGTATTTAAGTGCAGTTTCTTCACCTGCCCAGCCAAATGCCATGAACACAGGCATGCCGAGGCCGGTGAATTCTTCTGATATTTGCATATTTCAAACCTTTGTTAGAAATTTGGATTTCAATCTAACTGCGTATCTGCCAACAGGCAGGCTGAGGAGCCATATTTGGGGAATCTACGCGTTGCTCACCCTCTATTTATAGCTTAGATTCTAGAGACGTCAAGTATGTTTGGTGCATTATCATGCTGGCAAGAAACCTGATTCTGGCTGCAGCTTGGTCACATAAATTCTTCGTTCGGAAGCGTTCCCTTTGAATGGCATCTTTATCTGTTTGAACTAAGATGCCCCGGCGATCTCAAGTCACTGTTTCTCAGCTTGATAGTAACAACAAATCTCTCGCAGGCAATCCTGCGAGAGATTTGCGATAAGTTTGGGTAACGCTGCCTACCAGGGATCCGGTACTGTGAGCATATGATCAGAATGTTAATCACTATCCTGTTCAAGAACATCTTCTCGATCCCGCTCCAAAGTCTCTTCTTCTGCGGCTACGGCCTTGGCTTTCCTCCTACGGAGCCAGCGACGAATGAGCACGATCAGCAGCCAGATGGGAATGGCGATGATGAGCAAGATGGGCAGTACGGCGATCAGCAGCCAGATGGTGATGTCCACCAGGGTCTGTATGGCAGAGATAAGCGACTCCAGCGCTGACTTGGCCACACCCTGGGGCTGCCAGCCTCCTACCTCAATGGGTTGGGAGAGGATATCGGGTGTCAGGTCGATGGATACTGTTGAAAAAGCGGCCGACTGTTCGAGATATTTGATCCGCCCTTTGAGAGCCTCGATTTCGCCTTCTAGACGGCTTAGCTCCTGGTTAACCGCCAAAGCCTCTTCGACGTTTTTTGTTTCGTCAAGGAAATTACGAACGCGATCGGCCGTTGCTTCCAGATTATTCAACCTGGCCGACAGATCTACATACTCCTCGGTAACATCTTGGCCAGAGGTAGAGATTCGTGTGACTTCGACAGACATCAACTGCACCGCATCCAAAAAGCTCTGAAAACCAGCGGCAGGAATGCGCACGGTCATATTGCCCGTTTTGGCTGTTTCGTCATATTGGAAAACATTGCTCGAAACCACCCAGCCGCCATTATCATTGGCCATCTGCGCGATGCTGGTCATGGCTTGCTCCGTGTCGGGCACGACAATGCTCATGTCACCCGTGCGAATGATGAGCCGCTCCTGCCCACTTTCCTGGAGCATGACAAAATCTTCGCCAGCCTGCTCATCAGCGCGATAAGCTAAACCAGCACTTTCTTCCATCTCCATGGCCATTTCGGGAGCAGCGGCCGAATCCATATATGCCTCACTGGCAGCCATCTCCAGCGGTGCGCTGCCATTGTTGCCACAGGCAGCAAAAACCAATGCAAATAAGAACAAAATGATGGCGCTCTTCTTCCAATTCATTGTATACCTCCAAAAGATCAGTTGCCTATACTGTTTGAACGATCTAAAGGGTCAGAAGGTTCCAAATGCCAGTAAATGGTTAACGGTTAGCAGTAAACAGCCTTAGCAGCAAACAGTCATTGAGAGCATTCTACCAACCGTGGGCAAGACGGTAGGCCAGGTTGTCGGGCAGGCCAAAGGCGCGCATCTGCGCTTGTGTTTCCTCGATGGGGTAGACTACACGATGAAATTCCCAGGTTAAGTCTTCTGTGTTGAGGAGCGCATAAGATGCCCGGGGATCGGAATCGCGCGGCTGTCCTACGCTGCCTGGATTAATGATAACGCGCGTCTCTTCGAGATAGATGGTTTCCTTGTAGGTAGGCGTGAGGACAAATAGCTCATCCTCTTTATCCTCGGCGATCAGAATGGGAACGTGGGTGTGGCCGACAAGGCAGTAGGGCGTGCTGAAATGGGCGAAGTTCTCAGCGGCCGTTTCATAATCTAATATGTACTCCCAGACCGGATGGCGCGGGCTGGCATGGGCCAGGGTGAATGGCTCTTGGATGCGCTTGGCCGGCAGCGCGTCCAAGAATTCAAGCGACTCCGCGGTCAACATATCACGGGTCCAGAGCACAGCCCTGCGCGCTTCTTCATTGAAATCACCGATATCCAGCTTGTCCAAAGCAGCCCAGTCATGATTCCCAGAGAGGGCCATATGCTCATGATGGCGCAGCAGCTCAACACATTCATTAGGATTGGGACCATACCCCACCAAATCGCCCAGGTACCAAATCTTTTCCCACTTCCCAGCAGCATCGTCTAAGACCGCTTGAAAAGCAGCCAAATTGGCGTGGACATCAGATAACACAAGAATTCGCATGGTTATATTTCATAGGGAGTGGCTCACTCAGGAGAACAGCCCGACAGGGCTGAAAATCGGCCACAGCCAGCTCCTAAACATTATTTGGACACGTACTAGAGACACGGCTATTCCAAAGTCAAGCAAATAGGTTGATTTGTCATTCCCGCGCAGGCGGGAATCCATGATCATACTCAAGAGAGTTTATGCCTGCCTTCGCAGGCATAACAGTTCTAGAGTGACTTTGGAATCTCCCTCGTACTAGAGAATAATACCATGTTTGGCAGACGCATGTATAATAGGAGTTGGGTGAAATTTCTTCTTCCTGGCGAATATGACCATATGGCTATCTTAACAGACCAGTCACTTGACTTCATCAGCAGCAGCGAACAGCAAACAATGCGCCTGGGCGTCCGATTGGGAGAGTTGCTGCAGGCCAACGACACCTTGTGCCTCTCCGGCGAATTAGGTACGGGAAAGACCGTTCTGGCGCGTGGTGTTGGGCGTGGTTGGGGGACGGCGATCAGAGTTACCAGCCCCACATTTACGATCGTTAACCAATACCCGCGCATGCACGACAACCGCATTCTCTTCCATATTGACTGCTACCGTTTGGAAACGGAAGCTGATGTGATTTCGGCGGGAATTGAAGATGTCACCCTGACCGATGGCGCATTTATGATCGAATGGTCCGAACGCATCACGGAGTGGCTGCCGCCTGACCATCTATTGATCGAGATGAACCACATGGACGAAACACGGCGCAAGATGCGGTTCACCGCAGCAGGCGACCGTTCGACCGAATTACTAAAGGCATTCAGGCTCAGCGCTTTCGGCGTTTAGCCGTCATAGTGAAAATCATTCATGAGTGAGATAATTCTGGCCCTGGATACAGCCACCCGTTGGACCGGCCTCGCCCTACACGATGGAAAACAGGTCGTCGCCGAACAGGGCTGGAAAGCACTGCATACACAAACAGTGGAATTGACGCCGGCAATTGGCCAGCTTCTAGCACGGTCCGATGTCAATGCCGCCGATCTGCGGGCTGTTGCCGTGGCCATCGGCCCTGGCTCTTATACGAGCTTGCGCGTGGGCCTGGCGGTGGCCAAGGGTCTATCCTTGGCACACCAAATTCCCTTGATCGGCGTTCCGACCTTGGATATTATGGCCGCTTCGATCGGGCTGCGCACCGGATCTTTGGTGGTCATTGCCGAGGCAGGCCGTAAACGAGTGATCGCCGGAATGTACCGCTGGCAAGAGAGGAAAGGGTGGCAGCCCAGTGAACGGCCGATCATCGAAACCTGGGAAACGCTTCTTTTCCACCTGGAAACATCGACAACCTTTGCCGGTGAGATCTCCCCGGAAGCGGCAAAAATGATCCGCGCCAGCAAAAAGCCCTTCTATTTGGTCTCTGCAGCGGCATCGGTGCGCCGGGCTGGGTTCTTGGCCGAGATCGGCTGGCAGCGCATGCGACATGGTGTGATTGATGATGCCGCTTCCCTATCACCAAAGTATATGCGCGATCCATCCGGCAAGTGAAACAACGCGCGCGCCAACTGATCGATATCGGGGCCTCTGAGACCTGATTTCCGCTCCCACGGTCAAGATCAAGCCCCCCAAACCAACATGCTGCAAGCACCATCCCCGCTCATTCTTCGCCCACTTCGCCTGTCAGATTTAGCGGCCGTCGCCGTTATTGAGCAGCACTCCTTTCCTACCCCTACCCAAGAAAAAACGTACCGCTACGAATTGACCAAAAACAAGCTGGCTCATTACCAGGCGCTTCTATTGCGCCAGTCAAACGGAGCTGAGCGGTTGATCGGCTATGCAGGATATTGGCTCATCGCCGGTGAAGTACATATCAGCACCATAGCCGTCGACCCGAAATTTCGACGGCGTGGGCTGGGAGAGTTGATCCTGTTGAACACGCTTCATCTAGCCTATAGGCATGATGCCGCGCTGGTTACGCTCGAAGTGCGGGAAAGCAATCAGGCTGCCCAAGATCTCTATAAGAAGTATGAATTTGAGATCGTAGGCCGGCGCAAAAGGTATTATAAAGATACAGGCGAAGATGCCTTGTTAATGACCGTCTTGCTGCAAGACAACCAGCCTTACCGTCAGTCTATGGAAGAGAAGAAGAAGCTGCTTTTTGCGCAGTTGGCGGGTACGCCATATTAAGCGAGACCTTGTATAACGAATGAGCAGCAACGCTATTAATTCCATTAAGAGAGTTTTATGAAGATATTTATCACTGGTGGTGCAGGGTTTATCGGCGCCAATTGTGCAGACCACTTTCTAACCCAAGGGCACTCAGTTACGATTTTCGACAATTTCTCCCGGACCGGCAGCCAGCCGAACATAGAATGGCTGCGCGAACGGCATGGAGGCCGGCAGTTGGCGATCATCAAGGGTGATATTCGCGATTACCAAACCCTATTCGATGAAATCGGCGGGTCCGATGTGGTGATTCACTTGGCCAGCCAGGTCGCCGTCACGCTTTCGGTGCAGAATCCACGGGAAGACTTCGAGATCAATGCCCTGGGCACGTTCAATGTCTTGGAAGCGGTGCGCCACCACTGCCCAGAGGCTGTTTTCCTCTACGCTTCGACGAACAAGGTCTATGGCGGTATGGAAGCGGTGCGCATCGAGGAAAAGGGGACACGCTACATATATAAAGATTACGCCCGGGGCATTCCGGAGAGCTACCCGCTGGACTTCCATTCCCCTTATGGCTGCTCGAAGGGGTCGGGCGACCAGTATACGCGTGACTATGCCCGAATTTATGGACTGCGCACGATCACGCTTCGCCAATCTTGCATCTATGGCCAGCGGCAGTTTGGTGTGGAAGACCAGGGATGGGCAGCCCATTTTGTGATCGCGGCTGTTATGGGACGGCCGATCAGCATCTACGGAAATGGGAAGCAGGTGCGCGATCTATTACATGTTTCTGATTTGATCCGCGCCTACGAGTTGAGTATCAGCCAAATAGATGAGATCAGCGGCGAAGTCCTTAACTTGGGCGGAGGACCTGATAATACACTATCCATCTGGGCAGAGTTTCAACCGCTGTTGGAATCATTGGCCGGACGGCCGATTCCGGTAACGAAGGGAGATTGGCGGCCTGGAGACCAGCCTGTATTTGTCGCCAACATAGAAAAAGCGGCCGATCTATTGGATTGGCAGCCGATGGTATCACCAGAAGAAGGGATTAGCGATTTGTATGCCTGGGTAGCGGCAAATAGACATTTGTTTTGATGTGATCTCCGATAGTTGGGGAAAGCAATTAACAGCTAACAAATGACAACTAACAATTAACAAAAGAGTGCTCCGATTGAGGATAAGATCTGTTGCCGCCCCTCTAGCTGAGTGCTACACTAGCCTCAATGTCTCAAGCCCTTTACCGAAAGTGGCGACCGGCTCGATTTGAGCAGGTTGTCGGCCAGAAACATATCACTAAAACGTTACAAAACAGCGTGGCTGCGGGAAGAATAGGCCACGCCTATCTCTTTTGCGGTCCACGCGGGACGGGAAAGACGACCACGGCGCGTCTGCTGGCCAAGGCCGTGAACTGTCTGGACGAGGATCCAGGACAGCGGCCCTGTGATCAATGCTCAGTTTGCCAGACGGTCAACGAGGGCCGTTTTCTAGATTTAATCGAGATTGATGCCGCTTCCAACACGGGGGTGGATGATATTCGCGATCTGCGCGATAAGATCAATTTCGCGCCCAACCAGGGTCGCTACAAAGTCTACATCATCGACGAAGTACATATGCTCTCCACAGCCGCTTTCAATGCCCTCTTGAAGACCCTGGAAGAGCCACCGGCCCATGCCATCTTTATCCTAGCCACCACGGAGGAGCACAAGGTCCCCTTAACGATCAAATCGCGCTGTCAGCAGTTCAACTTTCGCCTCTTGAGCGTGGCTGAAATCAGCGCACGCCTGCGCTGGATGGCCGAGAAGGAATCGATCGCCATTGAGCCCAACGCGCTGGATCTCATCGCGCGGCAGGGCGCTGGAAGTATACGGGATGCAGAAAGCCTGCTCGATCAACTGGTCATGGCCCCCGGGGACACGATCACCCTGGAGCGGGCGCAGATGGTCCTGGGCACCGCGGGGAATGAGGCGGTCCTCTCCCTTACCGATGCCTGGCTGAATGGCAGCGGCGCGGATGGACTGGGCATCATTCATGAGACCCTGGCTTCAGGGGCAGACGCCAGGCAGTTCTGCCGGCAGATGGTCAATCATTTGCGTACGCTGCTGCTTTTGCAAGCCGCCGGATCTGCTTTAGTTGTTGATGTACCTGAAGAGCACAAGGACGCTATGCTGGCCCAGGCCAGCCGGACACCGCGATCAGAATTGATCAAGGGTATCAAGCAGTTCCAAGAGGCAGCCTTGAAACCGATCGCCAGTTGGCAGCCGCAGCTGCCGCTTGAGCTGGCATTCATGGAGCTTCTGCCGGATGCGCCGCTGGCGGTTTATGCAGGAGGCGAGATCAACGAACAACCAGAGCCAGTCCAGTTTAAGGAACCTGCCCCAGCAGTTCCAGCGCCCACGCCGCCGGAAGCTGAGATTGTGGAAATAGTGCAGCCGGCACCGGCCCCAATACTGCAGCCGGAAACTGTTGAAGGAGAGGTCACAGAGGTGGTTGAGGAAGCGGCTGTAGTAACCAAGGATTTGGCGGAAACGGCCGTGCCCGTCACCTTAAACAGCGTAAAGGCCCAGTGGCGGACGATGGCGGCCCAGGTCGGGCGAGCCGACAAAAATCTACCGGCCCTGCTGGCCATGAGCAAACCGCTGGCTGTGGAAGGGAACGTGATCATTCTCGGATTTGATTACCCCATTTTCAAGGAAAAGTTTGATAAAACGGAGAATGCCTCAGCGCTGCTGGAGGATACTTTTTCGGAGCTGGTGGGCACGAAATGCGGCGTGCGCTGCGTTGTTACCAGCGAATATGTACTGCCTATTGAGAAAGAAGAATTCCAAGAACTGGCGCGGGAATTAGGCGGCGTTCTGGAAGAAGAAAGTTAAATTTGGAGTTATAAATGGCAAAAAGATCTTTTCGTGGAAAACCTAAGAAGAAGAAAGCGCCGCGCGCCGATAATATGATGGCCCAGTTCCAGCAAATGCAGCAGGACATGGCGGCGGCTCAGACCTCTTTGGAACAAGAGACCGTCACAGTGACCGCGGGCGGTGGAGCGATCACTATTGTAATCACCGGTCACCAGCGCCTGCAGAGCATCGAGATCGATCCCGATTTGTTTGATCCCGAAGAAGCGGAAATGCTGCAAGATATGCTGGTGGCGGGCATCAACTCCGCCATTGAGCAGTCACAGGCAATGTCGGCCGAAAGAATGGAAGGGATAACGGGCAATATGGGCGGCCTTGGCGATATGTTGGGTGGCCTGGGACTAGGCTAGTTGTGGCGCACAATGTTTTGCCTCAGCCGGTACAGCAGCTTATTGACGAGTTCGCTCGCCTGCCGGGGATTGGACCGAAATCAGCTTCAAGGTTGACCTTTTACCTGCTGCGGGCGGCCAATGAACAAGCGCTGGACCTGGCCGAAGCGCTGCAGGATCTCAAAGAACGCACCCAATTTTGCTCAGTCTGCTTCAATATCACCGAGGATGATCCCTGCCTGATTTGCGAGGATGAGTCACGCCTTGACGATCTGCTCTGCATTGTCGAAGAGCCGCTGGATGTGTTGGCCATCGAACGCTCGCGCGCTTTTAACGGCCGTTACCATGTTTTACACGGCGCTATTTCTCCGGTGGAAGGGATAGGGCCTGAAGATTTGAAAATCGATCAATTGATCCAGCGCGTACAGCAGGGGTCATTCGCGGAGATCATCCTGGCCACAAACCCCACACTGGAAGGGGAATCGACTGCCCTTTATCTACAGCGGCGCCTGATCGACAGCGGAGCAAAGTTAACGCGCCTGGCACGCGGCTTGCCGGTAGGGGGTGATCTGGAATATACAGATGAGATCACCCTGGGCCGGGCCGTGGAAGGAAGACAGGAGCTGTAGCAAACGGGCTTTAAGGGGTCGCTTAGAGGGGGCTCAAGGAGTGCCCATGGCGGTTGCTAGATGCGAATCGTTGTGCTAGGATTTCTGGGCCTTATTGGGGCGTCGCCAAGTGGTAAGGCAGCGGACTTTGAATCCGCCATTCGAAGGTTCGAATCCTTCCGCCCCAGCTGTACGAGGGCTGAGTTGAGCATTACTCAGTCCTTTTTTGTTTCTGGCCTAATGTGTAGAAACCCGGTTTTTATTTATGTTTAAGTCAGCGCGTTGTTATCAAGTCGAAATACCAGTTTTCTGGAAAGTGGGTTTATTAGGAGCTTTGGCATGAGTTTAGCGGTTGTGATCCTGGCTGCCGGGCAAGGCAGACGAATGAATTCGAAGCGTCAGAAGATCCTGCATGATGTGGGCGGCAAGCCCATGGTGCAGCATGTCTTCGCAGCAGCAAAGCGCGTGGCTGATCTGCCGCCGCTGCTGGTCGTTGGCCCGGAAGAGGATGGGGTGCAGGCTCTGTTCGGAGAAGGGGCCAGCTATGTGCTGCAGCCGCAGCAGTTGGGCACCGGCCATGCGACCATGATGGCCAAGGATTTGCTGCACGGCACGGCACAGCAGATTATCGTCACCTATGGAGATATGCCCCTACTGCGCATGGAAACAATGGCCACGCTGGCCGAGAAGCAGGAGCAGTCCGGGGGGGCAATCGCCATGCTCTCCGTGATCGGAGACACAGAAAGCAGTTTTGGGCGTGTAGTACGGGATGAGAACGGCGCTGTGAGCGAAATTGTGGAGGTGGCCGAAGCGCGGCAGCGACCGAACAAAGACGAGCTGCTGGCCATCCGCGAACTAAATGCCGGGGTATATTGTTTTGAAGGGCCCTGGCTGTGGGCCAATATTGACAGCCTGCCCCTGCGCCAGGCGCGCAACGGACAAGAGTATTATCTGACAGACATGGTGCAGATGGCCGTAGAGCAGGAGCGCTGGGTCGAAGCGCTGATCGTGCAAGATGAGGATGAATGTCTGGGCGCAGGTACGCGGCAGGAGATGGTTGCCGTGGAACGCGCCTTCCGTAATCGGGCCAACCAACGCTGGATGGACCATGGGGTGACCCTGGTAGACCCAGATAGCATATATATTGACCAGGATGTAATTATCGGGCAGGATACGATCATCTGGCCCAACAGCTACATACAGGGGCAGAGCGAAGTCGGACCAGACTGCGTTATCGGGCCCAACACCATTATCCGCAGTGCCCAGATTGGCGCGGGCTGCCGCATTGAGCAGGCGCGGGTAGAAAATGCCAGCCTGGATGAGGGGATCGCGGTGGCCCCGTTCACAGTTATTAAGGGCTCAAATTGAAGCAGTCAAATGGTATGGGAGGTCGAGATGGTAACTGAAGCACAGAAGACAAGCTTGATCGAGGCCGCGTGCACGGCGCGTGAGAATGCTTATGCTCCCTATTCCGAGTACAAAGTAGGGGCGGCAATTCTGGTCGAAGATGGGCGCGTTTTCGCTGGCGTGAATGTGGAAAATGCTTCTTACGGATTGTCGATCTGCGCCGAACGAACGGCCGTATTCAAAGCTGTCAGCGAGGGCGCGCGCAAGATCTTGGCCGTCGCCGTCTGCACGGCCAACGCCGGTTCCCCCTGTGGCGCCTGCCGACAGGTCTTGGTCGAATTCGGAGCAGATATTCCCGTCTGGTACACCGATCCCGCAGGAACAGTACACGAGTCAAGCCTATATAAACTGATACCAGAACATTTTGATCCAGGAGATTTGGATTTTTAGTGTAGGGTGGCAGGTAGCAAGTTACAGGCTACAGGTAACATCTGCCGTTCCCAGTTTCTTCCGTTTTCCGTTTTTTGTTTTCCGTTCTCCGTTAACTATTAACCGTTCCTAATACTGTCTATCTTGCAGCTGCTCATGTTCATCGCGCAGGCGGAGGTAGCTGTCATAGCGCGCGGGGGAGATTCGGCCCTCTTTGAGGGCAGCCAGGACCATGCAGCCGGGTTCGTGGCGGTGGGTGCAGTCACTGAACTGGCAGTCCACAACGAGGGGCGCAATTTCGCGGAAGTAGGCGTCCAGTTCTTCCGGTTCGACGTCAAAGAGAGCCAGACCGCGGATACCAGGCGTGTCCACAACGTAGCCCCCAATCTCTAAGGGAAACATTTCCGCGTGACGCGTGGTGTGCAGCCCTTTTTCTGTGGCCTGGCTAACCTCGCTGACGCTCAAACCTAAACCAGGCTGGATCGCATTGAGCAGGCTCGATTTACCGACGCCAGAGGAACCAGTAAGGACAGAGATCTTGCCCTGTAAAGAAGCGCTCAAGGCATCGATCCCAGCAGCGCTTATGACGCTGGTGTAAATGACCTCGTAGCCAATATCTTCATAAACCTGGAACTGCTGCCGGGCATCGTCGATATTCTTAACGAGATCGATTTTATTGACGCATATGACGGCCGGCAGTTCGTTTAATTCGGCGACAACCAGAAAACGGTCCAATTTGCGCAAACTGGGACGGGGCTTCTTGATCGAGAAGACGAGCACGATCTGGTCGGGGTTGGCGACCAAGACCTGCTCGCGATCGACGGAAAGACGGCGAACATTGTATGCGCTGGGGCGAGAACGAGAGAGAACAGATTGGCGCTCGGCGACAAACTCGATCAAGCCAGACCCATCCTCATTGAGGGAAATAGTCACCCAATCGCCGACGGTGGCGATATCCGTATCCAGGCGCTCCTTCTTCATACGTCCCGGAAGCTGGCAGATGATGGGGCCAGCGCTGGTATCGACAGTGAAGAAGCCGCTGAGAGCCTTGATAATGCGTCCTTCCAGTGAGTCTTGATTGTTTTCAGTTTCAGTCAAATAGCCACATCTTCCTTTTGTTGCAATAGGGTGCGGCTGCAGGAAAACGGCCGCGTTCCAGAGAGATTATAACATAACAACAATGAAAGGTATCTGCGCCTTCTCTCTGTGGTTCTCTGTGTAACCCTCCGTTCTTCTCCAAGTCATCCAGAGACCCTACTGCCTGGCTAAACAAGCTTCTTGTTTCCTAACAGGAGTGAAACTCGGGGATTGACACATACGGGATCGTAATATATACTTCGTTTAGTTCATACTAAACGTTTTAATTTAAAAGGAAGTGTTATGGATCAGGAATTGGTCAAAGCCCGCGAAAACTTCATCCAGGGCATGAGCCGCATCAGCCATTTTTGGGGGTTTCCCAAAGCCATGGGGGCCATTTACGGCGCCATCTATCTTTCGCCGGGACTCCTCTCCTTAGATGAGATTGTGCAGCAGGTCAATGTGACCAAAGGAGCCGTCAGTACGCACGTGCGCACACTGGAGCGCCTGGGCATGCTGCACAAGCAGATTCGCCTCGGTGACCGCAAGGATTATTACGAAGCAGAGGCCGATTTCTGGAAGATCATCAAAGGTGTCCTGCGCGAACGGGAGCAGAGTGAATTCGATCTGGCCCTGAATACAGTAGGCGAGAGCCTGGAGATGGTTCAAGAAGCTAGCCCCAGGGCAGCGGATCAGGAAGTGGCAGCCTTTTACCAAGAGCGCATGGAGGGCATGCAGGCATTCTTCAACAACTTGGACAGCATTGTGGCCACGCTATTGGCCTTTGACGAAACACGGCTCAATGCCCTGGTTAAGCTGATCGGTAGGATGAACGGTAAATAGAGCGAGGTGAACCATGTCAGAAAAGAAGATTCATGCCGTAACAGGAGCATTTGGCTATTCGGGCAAGTATATTGCCCAGCGCTTGCTGAATCGTGGAGAAGAGGTGCTGACCATAACCAACTCACCGCAAAGGGTGAGCCCTTTTGGCCAGCGGGTGCGCGCTGTCCCCTTTAATTTCGACCACAAAGAGGCCTTGGTGGCCTCACTGAAAGGGGTGCAGGTTCTATATAACACCTACTGGGTGCGCTTCAATCATGAGCTGTTCCAACATGCCTCGGCGGTAGAAAATACGCGGGCCTTGTTCGAGGCCGCGCAGGAGGCGGGGGTGGAACGGATAGTACACGTGAGCATTACCAATCCCACGGAAGAGTCCCATCTGGAGTATTTTCAGGGCAAGGCGCAGTTGGAGAAAGCGCTTATTGAGTCAGGTCTCGCTTATGCCATTTTACGGCCGACCGTTTTGTTTGGAAAAGAGGATATTCTGATCAACAATATCGCCTGGATGCTGCGCAAGTTCCCTGTTTTCGGCCTGTTTGGGGATGGCGGTTACCGCCTGCAGCCCATCTACGTCGACGATCTGGCCCAGTTGGCCGTGGAACAGGGGCGGCTGCGTGAAAGCGCGATCATCAATGCCATTGGACCAGAGACATTCACCTACCGCGAGTTGGTGACGACATTGGGCGAAATTATAGGCAAGAAACGGCCGCTCATCTCCCTATCTCCCACGCTTGGCTATGTGGCAGGACGGGTCATGAGCCGCTTCATGGATGACGTGGTGATCACCAGAGAAGAGATCGAAGGTTTGATGGGAGACTTGCTTTATGTGGATGCACCTGCAGCGGGTCAGACGCGCTTGACAGAATGGGCGCAGCAGCACGCGGGCACACTGGGAAAAAACTACAGCAATGAGCTGCAGCGGAGGCGGGACCGGCAGGTCGCGTATGCGTAAATGGTTTAATCATAAAGATAACATGGGTGGTATGATAGCGGAGTGAAGCACGAGCTATGAAAGCTCGGCTGCTGCAATAGGAGGACCGTGAGATGAAGGCTGTACGAATTCATGCTTTTGGTGGTAGAGAAGTATTAAGGTACGAAGATGTAGCCATGCCGGAGGCGGGGGACGATGAGGTGCTGGTAAAAATTGAGGCGGCGGGGGTGAATTATATCGACACCTACCAGCGCAGCGGTGCCTATCCCGTTCCCCTGCCCTTTACGCTGGGTATGGAAGGGAGCGGTGTAGCAGCAAAGGTGGGAGCTGATGTGACCGGAATCACTCCAGGTGATCGGGTGGTATACGCGATGCAAACGGGCGCGTATGCGCAGTATGCGCTCGTTCCGGCGGGCAAGCTAACCCCCATTCCAGATGGTATCAGCAATGAAATAGCCGCGGCGGTCATCCTCCAAGGAATGACGGCGCACTATTTAAGCCACAGCGCCTACGCGCTCCATGAAGGAGAGATCGCCCTGATCCATGCCGCAGCAGGGGGCACTGGTTTACTAATGGTACAGATGGCGAAGCGGTTGGGAGCACGTGTCATTGGCACGACATCGACAGCCGAAAAGGCACGGTTGGCGCAGGAAAATGGGGCTGATGAAACCATCCTCTATACAGAGACTGACTTCGAGGCGGAGGTCAAGCGGCTGACTGCTGGTGCGGGCGTCGACGTGGTTTATGACTCGGTGGGTAAGACGACATTTGAAAAGAGCCTCAACTGCTTACGCCCACGGGGATATATGGTGCTCTATGGAGCAGCCAGCGGGCCGGTGCCGCCGATAGATCCACAGATCCTAAACCGCAAAGGCTCGCTATTTCTGACCCGGCCCAGCCTGGCAGACTATGCCGCCTCGACGCAAGAGATCCAATCAAGAGCTGGCGATCTGTTTACTTGGATCACGGCCGGAGAGCTGCAAGTACGTATTGACCAGCGCTTCGCACTGCAAGATGCCGCTGCCGCCCATCGCTACATCGAAGGGCGGCAAACGAAGGGAAAGATACTCTTACTGCCAGATGCATAAGATGGGACGACAGTCAAATTAGGACACGGACAAGAACTGACGAGAATGGAAGGGGAGAAACGTTCGTTAAGTCTGTTGCGGATAATTTCTATTACGAAGGGTCAGAACATATTGAAAACGTATTTGTGGGGGTGGGAATAAAAAAACGTCCAGCCAGTAAAACTGGCTGGACGTTTTGATTTGAAGTGAAGCGTCGCCTAGTCTAAGCGGTCGCGGAATTCCGCAGTCAGGGCGGGGACGACATCGAACAGATCGGCGACGATGCCGTATTGGGCCAGCTTAAAGATAGGGGCATCGGGGTCTTTGTTGATGGCCACAATGACGCGCGAGGTGCGCATACCGGCCTGGTGCTGGATAGCGCCGCTGATGCCGCAGGCGATGTAGAGATCAGGGCTGACGGTCTTGCCCGTCTGTCCAACCTGATGCTCGTAGGGAATCCAACCCGCATCGACGGCCGCGCGGGAAGCGCCCAGCGCTCCGCCCAGCGTTTCGGCCAGTTCACGTACGGGGTCAAAGCCTTCCGGCCCGCCAACCCCGCGACCACCACTGACGATGATGCTGGCATCGGTGAGGCTGACGCCGCCAGATTTTTCTTCCACAGAAACGATCTTCGTGGGGATTTCATCTTCGTCAACGACGGCATCCACCCATTCGGCGGAACCGCTGCCGCCTGTTGATTCAGCCTGGGGGAAGGCGCGGCTGCGCAGGGAAACAACCTGTGTGCCCTCGGTAATAAAAACGGTGGAGAGCAGCTTGCCCGCGTAAACGGCGCGGGTGACTTTGACCGTTTCATCGTCAACTTCAAGGGCGATGCAGTCCGAAAGCAGGCCGGCATTAAGATCAGCGGCGACCCAGGCGGTTAAATCACGACCCAATGTAGAAGCGCCGGCGATGATCACCGCCGGTTCATGCTCCTGGGCCAGTTCCACAAAGAGGGGGCCAACAGCTTCCAGGCGCGCCCCTTCGAGCGTCTCATCGTCGGCGCCTAAAACTTCGTCGCAGCCGAGATCGAAAGCTTCATCAGCCACGGCTGAAACACCGGAGCCAAAAACGAGGCCAACCAGATCTTCACCTAATTCATCAGCCACGGAACGGGCAGCGCCAATGGCTTCTTTACTGATCGTGCTGACAGCGCCAGCACTATTCTCTACGAATACCCATACGCTGCTCATATCACCTTCTCCTCAAACAGCTTGTCCACCAGAAGTTTAGCTTGCTCTACAGCCGAATCTGCTGTAATGATTTCCACTTCGCCTTCTCGCTGAGGTAAGCTGTAAACATCAGACCAGTCTACCTTGCTGGCAGCGGCACCAACCCCACCATCAATGGCCAGATCAGCCGCGGTCCAGACCGGAATCTGAGCCCGGTTAGCCTTACGGATACCCATGAAGGATGGATAGCGCGGCTCATTCAGTTCTTTGACGGTGCCGATCACGGCTGGCAGTGGTGCCGTTACTGTGACCCGACCCTCGTCGGTTAAACGTTCTACGGTGACGCTGCCATCCCCGATGTCTTTGATCGCCGAAACGGCCGTCAGCGGCGTCCAGCCCAGCTTTCGGGCGGTTTGGACAACCGTCTGCCCGCTGTCACCGTCAATGGCCTGCTTGCCAAATAGGGCGACTTGAACATCACCTACATTGTTGATCGCCGCGGCCAGGATGCGCGCGGTGCCCAGCGAATCAGAGCCGGCAAAGGATGGATCGGAAACGCGAATGGCCTCGGTACAGCCCATGGCCAGACAAGTCTTCAACGCTTCTTGGCTCGATTCCTCGCCTACGCTGATGGCAATGGCGTCGGTGGCGCCATGATTTTCTTTGAGCCGAATAGCCTCTTCGATGGCGTACTCGTCCCAGGGGTTGACCACATTCGGTTTGCCACCCGGATCGTCCCAACTCACGCTGCCGTTATCGACAGAGAAAACGGCCGTGGTGCTGGGGGTTTGTTTGGTACAAACGACTACTTTCATGCAATTCCTCCTCTAACAAGAATCAACAGACATCAAGATTTTCAACAGATTGCTCCCTTCCTACCTAGGCAAGAAGGCCCTATCACACAGATTGAATGATAGGTTCGTTCAACTCAATAAAACGTTCAATGAAGGTTTCATTGTTAAATGCAAATGTAGCGCTGCGCCAGGTGAAGGCTTGTAATTGGGCTGATTCAAGAACCGCTTTTTTCTGGGGCAGGGCCGCCTTGGCTGTGGCTCTGCGGAACAGATGGCTCACAATCACGCCGACGATGAGGGCAAAAAGCAGCGCAAACAGCAAACGCAGCCAAAAAACAATGCCCGGAAAGAGCAGTAAGGCGGCGATCAACACCAGTAAAGCCGCAACTGGAACAAACAGCCGGCTCTGGCGCTGCAGGCGCTCTTCGGCAGCCGATGTTTTGTTTATGTGACCGGCACATTGTGCACAAATGGGAACATCAATACAGCGGCAGAGACGGCCGTCCCGCTGGCGAAGTTCCATGCTCTGAACTGCCCGATTGGCGCAGTTGGTGCATAGGCCAGGAAAGCGCATGGTTTCGTTGGGACTAATCTTTATAACTAGCTGACGACTCATCAAATCGCTTGTAATATCGGGATATAAACAAAGGAAACTTTGGTAAATTGATTATAATGCCGCAGTGCGTTATGAGCAAACAAGGCTAATCAGAAATGGAGAAAATAAATACACCGTGACGGCCGTAGAGCACCTCCAACTGCGGATTGCGGGCCAGCACAGCCGGATCAAAGAAACCACCTTTCTTGCCCACAAATATATGGGAAACACCTTGTTCGCGCAGCCAGTCAGCCTGCACGGGATCGGCCCAGTCTGTAACGGCCGAAGCGGCCTGGTTGAACTCACGTACTTCACGGAAGAGATCGGGATTGTATATATGATCGATGGGTGGTGTGGTAACCGCACGACCGGTCATTGGAAGGAGCCAGGCTCCGCCATCCGCAGCAGCCCAAGTTTCTCCTAACCATTGCCAGCTGTTTACAGCGATCGTGGCCTCTGCGGGCAAGTTTTCATCCAGCCACTGCACGGCAATATAATCTTCAGCGTGGGCCAGGATGGTCTTGGAATTGAGAATATTGATCTGCTGGCGCAGGCCAAAGAGCAGCAAGGCTGCCAGAAAAACACCGAGCAATACGTAGCCGGCCAACTGCAAGAGCCAATGCTGCCGGCGCAGCCAGTCCCAGATTGGCCCGGCAGCAAGGCCCAGGAACATAGCCAAAGGCACAAAAAGAACAATATACATGCTGTTCAGATTGACCAACGATGTACCGGGTATCCCCAAACGATCGGCGGAAAGCAGTAAAAAGAGAGAAGCGACCCAGGCCAGTAGAACCAGGGGCAAGGTAGCCCAGCTGCGGCGTCGCACTGCAGCGATGACGGCCACGATGGCTAGGCCGGCAGCCAAGTAAGTGAAGATGTCATCCCAGCCGGCATAGAAGTAGCTGGTGGGAAAGTTGTTGTAGTTAGGAATGGTCTGGCCAACCCGCTGCAGAGGGTTTGCGTCCCCAAAAAGCTGCAAGAGACGCGGCGACACAAGCAGCAGGGCCAAGCCGGTGGCCGCAGCCAACCAGCGGCTGTTACGTCCCAGACTGATCAGCCAGACAATGAGCACAAAGGGCAGGTAGTAGATGAAGACCCGAAAATGGGTCAGGAATAGACCGGCAGCGAGGATTGAGAGCAGCCACCAAATGCGCCGCCACCCACCCTGGCCACGTACCAGCCTCCAAGTTAGGGCCAATAATATAGGCAAGATGAAAACGGCTGCCAGTTGGGTGAAACGCCCCCAGGTGGCATAGTAAGCGGGAAAGTAGAAGGGCAAAGCGACCAAAAAGGCTGCGACAAGACCAGCATCACGCCGGCGAGAGGCCAGCCAGACGGCCGTATATAGGGCCAGCGGGATGAGGGCATTCAACAGCTGGCCGAAATACAGGAGCAGCCTATTGAGGGGCCAGGCACTGATCATGGCCAGGGTGCTGGAAAGAGTATGGAAACCAAAATGATAAGGGAAACGATCAACAGGCAAATAAGGTTCGTAATCGCTGATGACCTGGCCGTTCTCGGCCATGACCGCCGTGATCAGGGCGTGGCGGCTGGAATCCACCCAGGGCGGGAATATGATATCGCGCACGGCCAGGAGACGCACCGCGAGGGCCAGCAGGAGAATCAAGAAGAGGATGAGATGTTCCCAACGCCAGGGTAAAGTGATGGATGATACAGGCGAGGATTCACCTAGGTCGCCAGCTTCTTCTGCGCGCCGGCGCTGACCTCTATTGCGCCACCATAGGAGAAAAACGGCCACCCAGCCCAGGATGATCATCAGCCAGAGCAGCCCGGCGCTAAATCGAGCGCCAGGGAGCGTAATCCACATCCAGATGATGGGCCAGGTAGCGATGCCCAGGGCCAGGGCAGCCCCCCACCAGGCGGCTGGATCCCAGGGCCAGGCAGATTCCTGCGTTGTCGTTTCCTCCGCGTCAGAGGCTTTCCAGCGGCTGTGGTAAATGAATAGAAGGAGGCAGCCAGGCAGCGGCATCATGAGCAAAGCTAGGAGAAAGACGACACCCTCGAAGTAGATGAGCTCCGCAAGCGTTTTGAGGGCATCTGTAAAACCAAGACGGTAGCGGGTGATGAAGCGCAAATCCTGGGCAGCAGTGACCGGCACGTCGTTTGACGAACCAGCCTCCAGGGAAACCGCGCCGCCTCCATAGATATCCAGGCTGTAGCCCCAGACGGACATGGTGTTGGCCGGGCTCCCGCTGAGGGTGAGCAGATAACGTTGGCCGGCGGAACGGGCTTGGGGTTCAAAAGTAAAATGATGCTCCTGGTTGTGCTCGAGAGCGGCCGTTTCCAGGGTCTGTTCGGCCAGCAGTTGGCCATCCTCAGCGTATAGTTGCAGGATTAAACGGCCGCCATCTTCGTCAGGAGGATCACCATAGCGGGCCAGGGTCAACTCAATCTCTTGCAGACCATTGTGCCTGGGAACGAAGCTCTGGCTGATAACCAGATCGCCGCGAGGTAGGGGCAAGGCGGTGTCGATACGCTCCTGGCTCAAGTCAATGTCGACCAGGGTATCAAATAGAGCCTCTACACGGTCAGGAGCAGCTTGCTGCCAGGCCCAAATGGCAATGAAGAAGCCCAGGGCGCCAATGAGGATCGGCAGCCAAAAGGACTGCCGCGTGAGCCGCCGCGTGCGCTCATGCCATTGTTCTTTTGTCTGGTTTTCGGCCGCCTCTTCCATGCTCATGATCACCCTGATTATAGTGCGACTGATGATAACGCAGGCGAAGAGGGTCGTCCAATTAAGGGGATAGCAAGATTTTATTCTTGACAGAATAGTTCGGCTACGTATAATATCGCCCAGCATAGACGACATGTGCGACATTCCCGCGTGTTTTGGCCGGGTCTAATTAACCTTCGACACATTGATAGGAAGATAAAATGAGCAGAAAGTATTGGCTGCACGACCGGGATAAGCGGCAAAAGTGGATGCGGTTCATGCAAGAGTTCAATCCCCAAATCGATCCGCAAACCATCCGGCTGATGGATGAGCTGAGCTATGTTTCTCGCGCCATCTACCATATGGGCGGGCAAAGTGTAGAAGAAGCCGGGCTTTCCCTACCCCAATATCGGGTGCTCATGCACCTGTTCTTTGCCGAGCAGGGGGGCGAGCGCGCAGAGTTAAATCCCTCGGAAATCAGCGACCGGCAGGGGGTCAGCCGCAACACCATGAGTTCCTTCATTCGTAACCTGGAAGATGAAGGATTGGTGGAGCGCCAGCTCGACCCCAACGACCGGCGGCGCTTTAACATCAGCCTGACCGAAGCCGGTCGCGATATCGTCCGGCAGTATACCCGGCAACACCTGGAAACAATCGATCAATTTTTCAGCACGCTGGGCAGCGATGAACAGGTATATTTGCTCAATCTGCTGCAGAAACTGGGCGTGCATATGACGGCGGTGGGCAGTACGAGTTGATCGTTTTTCGGGGAAACTGCCCGATTTTGGCCAGGATGTCCGACTGTAACCCGATGTTCCAAATTGACACTGTTTGGCAAAATCGCCTTACACTTTTCATTAAATGCGCTGCGCAGCGGCGCGTGTCGTCTCTGAGGTAGAAAACAAATATGTTACGAATAAGAAAGTACCTGAAACCCTACACGCTCATGCTTGTCGTGGTCATCATCTTGTTGTTTGCCCAGGCCATGTTAGACCTGACCTTGCCCGATTATCTGGCAAAGATTGTCAACACCGGCGTGCAGTTGAGCGGCATTGAAACGGCCGTTTCAGAAGCGCTGGCCCAGGAACGACTGGAACAATTGGTTCTTTTCATGAGCGAGGAGGATGAAACGACCGTCCGTGACGCCTATACCCTCATCGCCGCTGGGTCCAGAGAGGCCGGCGACTATATCGAGATCTACCCCGCCCTGGCCGAACAATCGATCTACATTCTCAACGACCTCAGCCAAGAGGAGATCGAACAGTTGAATACGCCCTTGGCCCGTTCCTGGGTAATTGTCTCAGGGATGGAGCAGGCAGTGGCCAATCCCGAGGCGGCGGCGCAGATGTTCGGCGCAGGCGGCGATTTTGACCCCTCCCGCATTCCACCCGGAGCAGATATCTTCGCTATGATCTCCCGGCTGCCTGCCGGCGAGCTTGAACAGCTTGGCAGCGCGGTCACCGAGCGCCTCGACGCTCTGGGCGAATCATTCGTCGACCAATCCGCCCTCGCTGGTGTGAAAGCCGAGTACGAAGCGTTGGGCCGGGACGTGGCCTCGCTGCAGACACGCTACATTCTGCGCACCGGCGCTATCATGTTGGTCATTACCTTGTTATCGGCGCTCTGTACCATCGGCGTTGGCTACCTCGCCGCCAAGATCGCCGCCGGCAGCGGACGCGATCTGCGCAGCGATGTCTTCAAAAAGGTTGAAAGCTTCTCTAGCGCTGAATTCGATCAATTCCCCACCGCATCACTGATCACACGTAATACCAACGACATCATGCAGCTGCAAATGATGACCGTGATCACCCTGCGCCTCCTCTTCTATGCGCCAATCCTGGGTATTGGCGGCATCATCCGCGCCATGAATACCGGTCCTTCCATGTGGTGGACCATTGCCTTGGCCGTGATCGTCTTGATCGGCGTGATCATTACCCTCATTTCCATCGCTTTGCCGAGATTCCGCATCATGCAAAAACTCATCGACCGGCTGAACTTGGTGGCCCGTGAAAACCTCTCCGGCATGCTGGTCATCCGCGCCTTCAATATGCAGTCTTTCGAAGAAGATCGTTTCGACAAGGCGAATGCCGAACTGGCTGAGAACACGCTCTTCGTCGGCCGGCTGATGGCGGTCATGATGCCGATCATGATGTTGATCTTGAACGTACTTTCAATCACCATCATCTGGGTGGGTGCCCAGCAGGTATCGGCTGGCGCAATGCAGGTAGGCGATATGATGGCCTTCTTACAATATGCAATGCAAATTGTCTTCGCCTTCTTGATGATGTCGATGCTGTTCATCTTGCTGCCCCGCGCTTCCGTCTCGGCCGACCGTGTTGCAGATGTTCTGGAAACCGAGCCGATCATCCTGGATCCGGCTCAGCCGGTACGCTTGAACGGCAATTTCCGCGGCAAGGTGGAGTTCCGCAATGTCTCTTTCCGCTATCCGGGAGCCGACGAAGATGTGCTGCACGATATCAACTTCGCCGCCCGGCCGGGAGAGACAACAGCTTTCATCGGCTCCACCGGCTCCGGCAAATCCACGGTTGTCAACTTGATCCCACGCTTCTACGATGTCACCGAGGGCGAGATATTGCTGGACGGCATAGACATTCGTAAGGTGACGCAGCACGACTTGCGGGAGCGGATTGGCTATATCCCGCAGCGGGGCATCTTGTTCTCCGGAACCATTGCGAGCAACCTGCGCTATGCAGATGAGGATGCCGGCCACGATGACTTAATGACGGCCGTGGCCACGGCACAGGCTGCCGAATTTGTGGCCGGCAAACCCGATGGGCTGGCCACCGAAATCTCGCAGGGGGGCACCAACGTCTCTGGCGGGCAAAGGCAGCGCCTTTCCATTGCTCGCGCCTTGGTCAAGAAAGCACCCATCTACATCTTCGACGACACCTTTTCCGCGCTGGACTTCAAGACGGACGCCGCCTTGCGCCGCGCGCTGAGAAACAGCAGTGGGCAAAGCACCAAACTGGTGGTCACGCAGCGCGTCGCCACCGTGAAAAACGCCGAACAGATCATTGTACTCGACATGGGTCGCGTGGTCGGCAAAGGGACACACGAGGAATTGATGGTTAGTTGCGAAACGTACCAGGAAATTGCGCTGTCGCAGCTGAGCATGGAGGAACTACAATCATGATGATGCCTGGACGCAGACACGGCCCCGGCGGTATGGACGGCGGGGATGAAAAAGCACACAATTTCAAAGGCACGATGAGCAAACTCGCTCAATACATGCGCGCGTATAGGTTGAAGATAATCCTTGTGGTCATCTTCGCCGTGCTCTCGACGATATTTACCATCATTGGCCCCAAAGTTCTGGGTAATGCCACAACGGCCGTTTTTGAAGGCGCCATCGCCGAGATGGCGGGCACAGGCTCAATTGATTTTGCCTATATCAGGCAGATTTTAGGCGCCATGCTCATTCTCTATTTGCTGTCGTCGCTTTTCGCCTACCTGATGGGCTACATCATGGCCGGCGTATCCACCGACATCACCTACCGCCTGAGGCAAGATATATCCCATAAAATGAACCGCATGCCGCTGAGCTACTTCGATAAAACGTCGCAAGGAGAAGTGCTTTCGCGGATTACCAACGACGTGGACACCGTCAATCAGACCCTCAGCCAAAGCCTGACGCAGATTATCACCTCTGTCATCACCGTAGTTGGTGTGCTGGTGATGATGCTTTCCATCAGCCCCTTGTTGACGCTCGCCTCCCTGCTTGTCATTCCTGTAACCCTGGGCGTGGTCGGCTTCATCATCAAGCGTTCTCAGGTTCATTTCCGGGATCAGCAAGAATATCTGGGTCATGTGAACGGCCATGTCGAAGAAATGTTCGGCGGGCATCGGGTCATGAAAGCGTTCAACGGCGAAGAACGCAGCATCGCCCAGTTTGAGGAATACAACGAAACGCTTTATTCATCGGGTTGGAAATCACAGTTCTTCACCGGCTTGATGATGCCGATCATGAACTTCATCGGCAACCTGGGCTACGTGATCGTGGTCGTGGTGGGCAGTTACCTGGCCATTCGCGGGGCCATCACAGTCGGAGACATCCAGGCCTTCATCCAATACGTGCGCCAGTTTAATCAACCGCTGGCCCAGTTAGCCAATATATCCAATGTTTTGCAGCAGACTGCGGCGGCGGCGGAGCGCGTTTTTGAGTTTCTGGCTGAATCTGAGCAAGTGCCGGAGGCTGAGCAGCCAGTGTTAATCGAAGCCCTGCAAGGTCATGTTGAATTCCGCAGCGTACACTTCGGCTATGACCCGGCCGAGCCGGTCATCAAGAACCTGTCAGCCGAGGCGCTGCCCGGCCAAAAAATAGCCATCGTCGGTCCCACCGGAGCCGGCAAGACGACCATTGTCAAGCTGTTGATGCGCTTCTATGATGTGGACGAGGGGGCGATCCTGGTCGATGGCCAAGACATTCGCGATTTGAAACGGGCGGACCTGCGCCGTTCTTTCGGCATGGTCTTGCAGGATACGTGGCTGTATAACGCTTCTATTATGGAAAACATCCGTTACGGCCGTCCCGATGCTACCGACGAGGAAGTGATCGCCGCTGCCGAGGCCGCCCACGTGGACCATTTCGTGCACACGCTGCCGGAAGGCTTCGCCATGGAAATCAACGAGGAAGTGACCAATATTTCTCAGGGGCAGATGCAGCTGCTGACCATCGCCCGCGCCGTCCTGGCTGATCCCAAAATGCTCATTTTGGATGAGGCCACCAGTTCGGTCGATACGCGCACGGAAGTGCTTATACAGCAGGCAATGGACCGGCTGATGGAAGGGCGCACCAGCTTTATCATCGCCCACAGGCTTTCCACCATCCGCAATGCCGATCTCATCCTGGTTATGGAAGATGGCGACATCGTAGAGCAAGGTCACCATAAAGAACTACTCACGCGCGATGGCGTGTATGCCGACCTGTACTACAGCCAGTTCGATCATTTCATAGAGGTACAAGAAGACGTGCCGGCCACAGATGCGTTATTGGTCGCATCGGATTAAGGTGTGAATTCAGGGTGCGGCTGGCAGCAATGGGTATATGCGGCGCTAGTGAAGCGAAAGAACAAGCCCTAAGAAGTCCGGACGAGCAAAGCAGAAATACATGGAGTAAATGACATGGAAGCAATACAACGTGCAGAATTACTTATCACATTGGAAAATCGTTTTGCGAAAAATATGGACCGCCATAAAGGTCTTGAATGGGCGAAAGTACAATCAAAGCTGGAAGCTAATGATGAAAAACTGTGGTCGCTCAATGAAATGGAAAGAACCGGTGGTGAACCGGATGTTGTTGGTCATGATAAAAAGACAGGCGAATACATTTTTTTCGATTGTTCAGCCGAAACGCCTAAAGGCCGCAGAAAGGTTTGTTACGACCGCGAAGGGCTGGAATCAAGGAAAGAATACAAACCGGAACATAACGCAGTTGATATGGCCGCCGCGATGGGTATTGAACTTTTAACTGAAGAACAATATCGAGAATTGCAGAAACTGGGAAATTTCGATACGAAAACATCGAGCTGGCTGAATACACCTTCTGAGATCAGAAAACTTGGTGGTGCCATCTTTGGCGATTTCCGCTATGACCATGTCTTTGTGTATCACAACGGTGCACAATCTTACTACAGCAGCAGGGCGTTCCGTGCCTCGCTAAGGGTCTAAATATTGCGCAAACAGCTAAATTTGAGTTTTCTAAGATATGAAATGCTTGGAAGGCAGTTTGGCTGGTAAACTCTCGCCTAAGTGTATTTTTAATTTTCCGGGGGTGGCTTTGCCTCTTGTTCCTGGCGCAGGCGTGTTATCTCCAGATCCTTATGCTCGATCTCTTTTTTTAGGGATTGAATTTGCAGTTGGTGAACCTCCGTCTGGCGCCGGTCATCGCGAATGGCGAAGTAAGTTGTGGCAACGAAGCCTGCACCAGACGCGACAGTGGTTATCACAGCCAGCACCATGCCCAAGTTAAAAGATTCCCCTTGTTGTTGCCCAGGTTGGTCAGGTTCTCCAGGGTCCACCGTTGGTTTATCTAAGCCATCCGATTCGCCTATTCCCTCAAGCAGCCTGCTGCCGAGGCCGGTGAAGATGAAGAGCAAGGAGAGGACAAAGAGAACGCCCCAGAAAACTTGCAGCTTCCTGTATTTGCCTGACATTTCAACCTCCAGATTGCTAAAAGGGTATCTACCTCTTAAACGCTCATGAAGCGGGTATTGTTCCCTATCTTATCAGATTTGGAGAATCGACTACATTGTACAGAACAGCATGGCTTTTCTATAGTCATTTATATCTGTCATGCCCAGGGAGGCGGGCATCCTTTCAGCAGAGAAAAAAGACGAAATCCTGCCTCCACAGAGCCTGCCTTCATGAAGATGGAAGATGATAAGTTTCCGTGCGATCTTGACCTTGGAGAAGCCTTGCTTGGAGCATCAGTATATTGACAAGGCAAGGGAATTTGATAAGATACAGATTCCCGACCGACGGTCGGTCGTGCCAGCAAGACTGGCAGCATAGGATGGAAAGTGGTCATGACAAGAATTGTCAAAACACATGATGAAAGGCGTAGCGAAATCCTTGATGCCGCCCAGAAGCTTTTTTACAGTAAAGGTTTCAAGCAAACTTCGATCAGGGACATTATCGACAGCGTTGGTATCGCTAAGGGTACTTTCTATCACTATTTTTCCTCGAAAACTGAGCTGTTGGATGAGCTGATAGAACGCATGCTGGGTGATACCATGCAGATGGTTGAACCTATTGTAGAAGATGAGAACCTTGATGCCCTGCAGAAACTGCACCTTTTTTTCGCTACCATCGAGAATTGGAAAGTTGATAATCGCGCCTTTTTCAAGGATTTATTGCGGGTTTTTTATAATGATGACAATATCGTCCTGCGCCAACGGTTGAAAGCGGCCTCTATTGCTGTCACGGGACGCCCCCTGGCCAAGATTATTCGACAAGGTGTGCAAGAGGGTGTTTTTGACACCGGCTATCCAGATGAAATCGGTGAAGTCATTATAGTCATCGGGCAGTCATTGGCAGAAAAGTTAGCCTATTACTTACTGGACGATGATGTCAAACATGATATACCCCAATTGATCCAAGGCAAAATTGCGGTTACCAATAATTCCTTGGAGCGTTTGTTAGGAACCGCAGCCGGCTCAGTGAATATTTTTGATTTTGACCGCCTACAGCCGTGGTTTGCTGCAGACGATTTTACAGAAGAACGCACCAGCGATATTGAAGCTGCAGCCGCGGTACTTACGGCATAATTAGGGTATACAACGGGGCATGACTTGCTGCCGTTGTGCTGAAGAAAGGAGATATTGGAATGTTTAAATACGTAAAAATGGCCTGGCGCAATATGTGGCGCAATTGGAGGCGCACACTTATCGCCTCCATCGCCATTGTGCTGGGTATGGTCCTGCTTATTTTCATGGATTCGTTAATCAGGGGCTCCGACCAGGCGATCTACGCCAATGCTGTGCGCCTCTATGGCGGCAATGTACAGGTTCACGCGCCTGGCTTTCGTGATAAGTCAAGCCGCCTGCCTTTGCTGCCGCTGGACGATGCCGATATCGTGATCCAGAAGGTGGGCAAAGAGCCGAATGTGGTCAACGTCTCAAAACGGATCAGCACCGGCGGCATGGTCAGCAGCTCGGAAGGGTCATACCCGGTGAGCATAACCGCCATCCAACCGGACAACGAAGCATCGGTCAGTCTTGTCGCCGAAAATATCAGCGAGGGACGCTTCCTGAGCAATGAGGATGGGGACAATATCCTCATTGGACAGGAGATGGCTAACTTGTTAAATGTAACAATCGGCGACCGCATAACCCTCGTGGGCAAGCGCAAAGATGAATCAATGCGCCAGCGCTCAATGACCGTGGTCGGGATCTTCAATTTAGGTCTCGGCGATGCCGAAAAGGGGCTAGTATACATTAATTTACCTGTAGCTCAGACCCTCTACAATCTACGCGATCAGGAAACGGAAGTGGCCATAACCTTGGAACAGATTGGTCAGGAAGAGGCCTTAATATCGAGCCTGGAACCCGGTATGACCAACTACGAAATCGATTCTTTTTACGATCTGCGGCCTGAAATTGGGGAAGTGTTAGCCCAGAAAGGCGCCTTCACCACCGGCCTCGGTTTCATCGTGCTGCTGATGGCCGCCATCGGCATTCTCAATCTGATGTTGATGGCCGTTTATGAACGCACGCGCGAGATGGGCGTCCTGGCCGCTTTGGGCATGAAAGGGCGGCAGTTGATGGGGCTCTTCCTCTTGGAAGGGACGTTCATTGGCGTGATTGGGGCGGTCATTGGCGCTGTTGTGAGCTGGCTGCTGGTCACTGCTGTGGGCCGCGTTGGCATTGATTATTCGCTGGCGGAAGGCACGGGTGACATTACGGCGCTGATCGGCAACCGAATATTTCCCAGCATCCCTGCCATAAACATCGTTTTTTATGGGATTGCGGTGGTGATTATCGCCGCCCTGGCCTCCTTATTTCCGGCCTGGCAGGCTTCGCGCAGCGAACCGGCCGAGTCGCTGCACCATATCTAGAGGAAGAAGATGGCAATTAAGACATTGTGGGTGATCGCCTACCGCGATCTGATTAGGAATAAGCGGCGCACGATTCTGACGCTGCTGGCTGTGGCCATGGGTATGGTGGTGCTCGTTTTGATGAGCGGCTTTATAGCCGGCATGGTGGCCGACGGTCTGCGCGACAATATCCGCCTCAACACGGGGCATATCCAACTGCGTGATGAGAGTTATGAAATAGAAAAATTGAGTTTGTTATCGCGGGATTTATTACAAGACAGCGTCGCTTTGAAGGCGCAGGCGGAAGCGCTGCCCGAGGTTAAATCGGCCGCCCCCGTCTTGTGGACCAGCGGCGTGCTGAGCACGGTGCGCGAATCGGCCGGTTTGCAGGTGACGGGCATTGATCCCGCGGACGATTTTCACGCGCCGGTGCGTGAGGGGATAGTAGCCGGGGAATATCTGACGACCGATGCCCGAGGTCAAATTCTGATCGGCCAGCGTTTAGCTGATGACATGGAGATCACCAGCGGCCAGCGCGTAAGTTTGGCCATGGGTGACGCAAACGGCCAGGTGAATGAAGATATTTTCACCGTAGCCGGTGTGTTCAATACCGGTATATTGAGCTATGACCAAAACACCGTGATCATGCCCCTGGCCCAAGCGCAGACCTTCACCAACAGCGGCAGCCGGGCAAGCACGGTCATCGTGCTGCTCAACGACCAAGAAGACACAGCAAAGGTCGCCGCGGCCTTGCAGGCACCGGGCATCCAGATCCTGACCTGGGAAGATTTAAATGCTATTTTGCTGACGCTTATGGATACAGCCGGGGCGCTTTATTACGTCCTTTACATCATCGTAATCCTGGTTGTGGCGGTGTTGATCGCCAATACGCTGTTGATGTCCGTTTTTGAGCGGACACGCGAAATGGGCATCCTCGCTTCACTGGGTCTGAAAGGACGGCAGATCATGCTCATGGTCCTCTTTGAAGCGGTTATCCTGGCCTTGTTTGGCGTCGTGACCGGACTGCTTCTGGGCGCCCTCGGTGTGGCCTATCTGGGCCGGGTGGGCATTGGTTTCAGCGCCGATGCGATGGGAGCCGTGGAGGGAATTGCTTTGGGCAGCAGGATGTATCCCCAATTTGCGACCACAGAAGCGATCACGATCTCGCTGCTCATGTTTATTATTGTATCGTTGGTCTCGATCTATCCGGCCTGGTATGCCTCCAGACTGGAACCGGTGAAAGCATTGCACGCGCTGTAACCGAGCAGGATATTTAATCATAAAAAAGAGATAGTCGTAAGGAATAATAACAATGTCCATTTTAGAATTACAAGATGTTAAGAAAGAATATGCGATCGGCGAGGTCGTGACCCATGCGCTGAATGGCGTGAGCCTGAAATTTGAAGAGGGTGAATTCACTACCCTAGTCGGACCATCCGGTTCGGGCAAAACGACCATGCTGCAGTTGATGGGCTGTCTGGATTTGCCGGACGCCGGACGAGTGTTGATTAACGACCAGGATGTTTCCAGTTACAAGAAGAACCAGCGTGCAGACTTGCGGCGGGAGATGATCGGCTTCATCTTTCAGTTTTTTGCCCTGGTCCCGGTGCTCAGCGCCTATGAAAATGTGGAGCTGCCCCTACTCTTAAACAACGTGCCGCAAAAAGAGCGCCAGGAACGTACCAATTATCTTTTAGAAGCGGTAGGATTGGGGCACCGCATCAACCACAGGCCGGACCAGTTAAGCGGTGGCGAGCAGCAGCGTGTCGCCATCGCACGCGCCCTATCTACAGATCCTTTGATCGTATTGGCAGATGAGCCTACGGCCAATCTGGATACGGAGAATGGCACGCAGGCGATGGACATCATGGAACGCCTCAACCAGGAAACAGGGACGGCCTTCATTTTTGCCACCCATGATCCGCGCGTGGTCGCCTATGCTCGCCGCGTGGTCACTTTGCAGGATGGGGTCATTATTGACGACAAAAAGAAGCAGCCAACCAATAATGTTGCGCAGCATGCGGAAGCAACCATATCGGCATAGTTACATTATCTTAAGAGATATTTCGCGGTGTTTCTACAAAGGATATTGAAATCATGCTGAAGTTTATCAAGCTTGCCTGGCGCAATATGTGGCGCAATTGGCGGCGTACCGTCATCGCAGCCAGCGCCATTGTGCTGAGTATGATCATCCTCGTCTTTTTTCAAGCCATGATGGACGGGATGGACCAGACGATTTATGGCAACACCGTACGCCTTTATGGCGGGAATGTATTAATCCACGCCCCCGGCTATCGCGAAAAATCGAATAGACTGCCCATGCTGCCCGTGTCCGATGTGGATTCACTCCTGGCTGCTGCCAGAAGCCAGCCAAATGTTGTTGTTGCTTCGCGGCGGATAAATACACCTGGCCTGGTTAGCAACCGGGATAACTCTCACGCGGTTAGTATCACGGCAATAGACCCTGAAATTGAAGCAGCGACCAGCCTTGCCGCCGAGAATCTCATTGCCGGACGTTTTCTGATGCCAGATGATGGAGACAGCATCGTCATTGGCAAAGCGTTAGCCAATCATCTAGACGTATCCGTCGGCGATCGTGTTTCCCTTTTAGGACGGCGCATAGATGATTCGATGCGCCAACGCTCAATGACCGTTGTGGGCATCTTTAATCTGGGGCTTGGCGAAGCGGAAAAGAGCCTGCTTTATATGAACCTGCCCGCCGCGCAAACGTTATACAACCTGCGCGGAGAGGTGACTGAAGTCGCCTTGATCTTGGAAAAGATCGGCCAGGAGGATGCCGTGATCGACAATATGGCCCCAGATTTTCCTAACCACGAAGTTGATTCGATTTACACGCTGCGCCCTGAGTTTAAGGAAGCATTAGATATCGATCGCGTGATTGGGATCTTACTGGGCGGGCTGCTGCTGCTGATGGGCGCGGTCGGCATTCTAAATTTGATGTTGATGGCCGTCTTTGAGCGAACCCGGGAAATGGGCGTCCTGGCCGCTCTGGGAATGAAAGGGCGCCAGGTGATGGGTCTGTTTCTCCTAGAGGGTGCATTCATTGGCCTGCTTGGTGGTGTTGTCGGTTGTTTCATCAGTTGGCTCCTTGTCTTGTGGCTAGGGCGAGTTGGCATTAATTTTGCTTCTCTTTATGGGGGCGTGGATATCGGAGAATATGGAGAAATATATGCCATGATGGGCACGGTTATGTACCCGGCTATTTCCACCACAACAATTATTATTTATGGTATCGCGGCCGTTTTCATTGCTGCATTGGCGGCCCTCTTTCCCGCCTGGCGGGCATCCAAAGTGGAACCGGCAAATTCATTGCATTTCGTTTAGGGAGACTATTCGTGGCAATTAGTAAACTATTATCAATTGCCTACCGCAATTTGGTCCGCAACGGCCGTAGAACGGCATTAACGGCGCTGGCGGTCGGTTTAGGACTTGTCGTAAATATGGCCTTTGCCAGCCTGATCGACGGAATGGTTACGACCATGGTTGCCGATGGTATTCGGATCGATACCGGCCATCTGCAAATTCGCAATGCAAACTTTGAACCTGACAAAAGGAGCCTCTTAGCCAAGAATCTACTGCAGGATAGTGAAGGGTGGGCTGCACGAGCTGAGGCAGTTCCCGAAGTTCGTTCGGCCGCGCCGGTTTTATGGGGCAGCGGCCTGCTCAACGCACCTCAAGAATCAGTCGGCGTGGAAATAGTGGGCATTGATACGGAAGATCGTTTTCATGATCCGGTCCGTGCGGGGCTCATGGCCGGAGAATATCTGCAAAACGATGACCGGGGCCGTATTTTGATTGGCAGCAGATTGGCCGATCAGATGGGCATCAGCGTCGGTCAGCGTGTCGGGGTGGCGGCAACTGATGCTGACGGCCGCAGTCAGGAAGGGATATTCACTGTAGCCGGACTGGTCGATACCGGTTTTGCCGGCATCGACAATGGTCGAATCTTCTTACCGCTGGCCCAGGCCCAATCTTTCCTGGGTGTAGGCGACCGTTTTAGCAGCTTGATTCTCATGTTAAACGATGAAGAGGATACGGCTGCTGCGGGTGCCGCATTAACAGCATCCGGAAATCAGTTGCTCACCTGGAAAGAAATGAACAAGTTTATGACAGAAACCATCGAAACCGCAATGCCCATCTATTACGTCCTTTATGGCATTGTGTTCGTTGCCGTGGCGATCCTTATTGCCAACACTCTGCTCATGTCCGTTTTTTCACGCGCACGCGAAATCGGTATCCTAAGCTCTATTGGCATGAACGGCCGCAACATTATGATGCTTTTTCTCCTAGAAGGGATCCTCCTGGCCCTGTTTGGGATTGGCATGGGCCTGACCCTTGGTCTGGGTATCGTCTCATATATGACCTTCGTCGGCCTCCCCATCCCGGCAGAAACGACCGAACTCGTTGACGGATTAGCTTTTGGAACCACCATATATGGTGGTTTCGCGCCAGGTCAATTTGCCTTACTGGCAGTCATGTTGTTGGCTATCGTCTCATTGGTATCCCTTTATCCGGCGATATACGCGGCAAGGATGGAACCGGTCGAGGCCTTGCATTCGGTTTAGAGAAGCGGCACAATCGGGCCGGAAGTTTTATAGTAACTTCCGGCTTACCCGGTGAATTCCTCGACGTTTTTAGGGATGGGCTACCAAAGCATCAATATTATTTTATTCTTCTGACTGATTAATCACCAGCTAAAAGGATTCATATCGATAGATGAAATTTGTAGCGATTTACATTGGTTGCGGACAATTCTCTTGGTGATGTCGCTGACCAGATGGTCAATATTTTGGACAGGGCGCCCAACCTGCCGATTCACTGGGACATGACTGCCTTTGCTGAGATTGAATCAAATGACTTTGGACGGCAATAGCATGGATAATTTTTCAAATGACAGCACCTCGGTCGTACAAGTTAATAACATCGTCCAAAGTTTCCCAGTTGGCGACGGAGAGATAAACATACTCAATGGGATATCCATTCATCACATGCAGTAGGATTGAGCAGTCACTGATTTATGACCATGATACCAACGTCACTCTCCAGGAAGCTTTTACTCGCAGTGGTTATCTTAATCGGCGTATTTTTTCGGCTGCATCAGATCGCCGATTTGCCCCCTGGTGATGGTTTTGATCCCGCTTACTATGGCCTGGATGCGCTGCTCATTTTAGATGGGGAACTGCCTATCTATCTGCCGACGAATTATGGGCGCGAGCCGCTGTTCAGTTATCTGGTTGCAACGATGTTTCTGCTGTTGGGGCCGGGAACTGCAGGCATTCATATCGCTTCCGCCCTTGTGGGGATCTTTACTATCCCGGCCCTATACCTGGTGGGGGATGAACTCTTCAAATTGCAGAAGATGGGTATGCTTCGCCGCTGGGGGGGCGTGCTTGCTGCGCTGATCCTGGCCATTTCTTTCTGGCACCTTAATTGGAGCCGTTACGGAGTGCGCGCGATTTTGATCCCCCTGGTATTCTCTCTGACCATGTTTTTCCTCCTGCGAGGATTGCGCAAAAGGCGGGCAGTGGACTTTACCGCTGCCGGGATCTTATTGGGGATCAGCTTCTATACTTACCAACTCGCGCAGCTGCTGCCGTTATTGCTGTTTCTAATTCTCCTTTACGATGTCATCAGCCGGCGCAGCTTTAAAAAACAGGAGATGCGGCCATTTCTATTGGTTTTCGGCACGGCGCTTTTGCTGTGGCTGCCGCTGGCCGCTTATGCTTTTACGCATCCTGGGGTTTTCAACCAGCGTGTTGGGGACGTATTCATTTTTAATGACTCCTCTCGGGTCTTGGAGCAGCTTCCACTGCTGCTGGAGAAGGGGCGGCAGGTCTTACTGCTGTTCGCCTTTGAGGGAGATTTGAGCCCGATGACCAATCTACCGGCACGGCCATTATTCAACCCTTTCCTCTCCTTCTTTTTCTTAGCCGGAATCCTCATCAGCATATGGCGTTTTCGCCAAGCGAGAACCCTTGTCTTATTGTTATGGCTAGCTCTTATGGTAACGCCGGTGCTTCTGGCCGAAAAAGCTGCCTTGGGTAAGCGGGCACTAGGCGCGCTGCCTGCTGTGCTCCTGCTCATTACAGTGGGTTTGCTGTGGCCATTAGATAACCTGATGGGGTCGATGGCGATCAGAGACATGAAAAAGAAATGGACGGCCGTTCTCTATTTGGCGCTTATCAGCGGTGGATTGCTATTCACCGCTTATAACACTTACCAGGATTACTTCATTCGTTGGGGATCGATTTCTGAATTATACAACACTTATGATGTCGGCGTAAAAGAAATCGGACAGTACATCGCCGCGCTACCCGCGGAGGAGACAATCTACCTTTCACCTACGTGGCAAGAACATGCTTCTCTGCGCCTGCACGCAAATCAGCGCGATGATATGCACTCTTTCAACGGCCGGCATTGTTTCGTCTTTCCCCAGCGGACAGAAAATACCACGACCTATCTCATTGTCCCGGAAGATGATAAGAACAGTCTCGCTCTGCTCGCAAAATATTTTCCGCAAGGAGCAGCAGCGCATGAAGGGATATTGGGCAACGGCGAGCATTACTTCACAGCCTACCAAATCCCAGCGGGTTCTCCGGCGCAGTTCTCGCCGCACATCCCGCTGGAGGCTAATTGGGATAACCAGATCAAACTGCTTGGTTTTGGTTTTGAAATGCGTGAATATGCGCCCGGTGAGACGGTTACCGTCAATCTCTTTTACCAGCCATTGGCGGATATGCCCACCAACTACACGAGTTTCATTCATCTATGGGGAGATCCAGACCTGGAGAGCGGTAATATTATTTATGGGCAGGAGGATCGGGAGCCTTGTTTTGAATCATACCCGACTTCCTTCTGGCAAGAGGGGGAGGTTATTCGGGACTCATTCAGGCTGACAATTGCGGACGATGCGAAACCGGGCCAGTACCAGTTGGTGACTGGTTTTTACAAATGGCCCGAATTGACCCAATTGTCCCTGTCAGCAGCGTCCGCTGCCACTGAGGGCAATGCTTTACTTCTAAATGAATTGACGATCACAGAATAATTGCTGGAGTCATGCTAGATCTTCCACATCAAATACCGGGCAGAGCTGCCGCTCTTGCTGCTGGCCGCAATTGGGCTATCCACATCCTGGCGGAAACGACCGAACTCGTTGCAGAATTAGCTTCTGGAACCACCTTACACAGCGGCTTGGCGACCGGTCAATTTGCCATCCTGGCAGTCATGTTGTTGGCCACCGTCTCACTGGTATCCCTATATCCGGCCTGATTCGCCGCGCGAATGGAACCCGCATAAGCATTCCATTCCCTATAGAAGTAAACCCGGAACTTCTTCTTCTTAACACAAGCGACTACCCTTTAACTTCTGGGTTGCTAAAATTGTGGGGAGCGGGCAGCTGTTTTTTTTTATTGGGGGGAAAGCACAGCGCGCAGCGCCGGGATGGCCTGGGGATCTTTGAGAAGCCAGCGAGCCAATTCATCTTGGGCCAGATTGTCGCGCATTTCACGACTGGTACGACCAGGAAGATCACGGAAGAAGATGGCCACAACAATGGGGGCTGATTCACCTTGGGGATAGGCGTAGTAGACGGTGGTCAGGATACCGGGGAGGATGCCATTCTTGTAGCCCAGGTTGCTGAACAGGGCCTGGTTATCAGCAAAGCGCATGGGCCATTCCAGGAAACGACGGGCAATATAGCTGCTCTCGCTGCCGCTGAGTCCGTTTTGGGCGATGCGTGCCATAAGGGCCGCATAATCAGCGGCGCTGCCCTGGGCGTTCAAATCCTGGCTGAATAGTCGCTGGGTCTGACCAGATGGGCGGCGGGTGCGATTGCGCCAATCAACGGCCGTCTGGCGAAACTCGTCGTCGCTGCTGAAAGCCTCAGTAAGCAGCATGGCATCGCGGCCAAAACTCTGTGGATCGGCCATATAACTCTCCCAGGTCTGGTAGCTGTTGCTGTTGGCAATGACATGATTGCCCATGACCAGGAACTGGCCCAGGAAAGGACAGGGCGCAGTCTGGCTGGTTAAGCCAAGGGACACGGCCGTTTCTTCAATAATCTCCTGCCCTAAGAGCAAATGCAGATAGTCGGTAGCAGCGTTGGAACTGCTGGCAATCATCATACCCGGCACTTCATCGAGCAGCATGGCAGGAGGATCGGCAAAAAGACGGCCGTTCTCCTCCAATTCTTCCAGAGCACGATTATGGGCGCCCAAATCGATATTGGGCAGGTAAAACGCTTGCAGTTCATCCAGAAAGACAGTAGCCGTGGGATCCAATACCCCAGCAGCAGCCGCTTCAGCGTAAGCCACAAGGTGAATAACTTTCACGACCGAGGCCAGGGGCATGGGCACATCGGGATTAAGATAAGCGCCCTGCTCTTCCTCGCCTACCCGATAGGCCGCCAGGCCAACGGTTCCAGGAGCAGCCAAGATGCGCTCCAGGGCGGAATCGGCGAACTCGGGCACCAGCTCCTGCAGTTGAGCCAGCGCTTGGGGATCGGGGTCAATCGCTTCCACCAAAGCGCCGTCATAATCGGACAGGATGGGCAGAATTTGGCCGCAGGAGGGCAGCGAACCAGTCAGAGTCACCAAGGGCGTGGCTGATGGAACAGCCATAGGCAGCGGTGTAGGGGATGGGACGAGAGGAATGGCCGTGTTCGTTGGCCTTGGCTGAGGATCAGGTATCGCAGCAGGCGGGTTATTGCTGGGAGCGGCCGTCTGCTCAAGCTCGGGCACAGTGGTTTGATTGCTTGGCTGTAGAAGCTGGCAGGACGACAGAATCGTTATTAATACGATAAAAAATACTGCCCAGGCTGTCCGAAGGCCAGGATGTGTCTGCAGAAAAATAGTTATTGCCTCTCTCGAATGGATGGCGAATTTTGACCTTTATTGCCAAGAAAGGCACGGGAAATGAGAATAATTAAGCTGCTGTTTAGGCAGGCAAGCCAAAACGCCGTCCCATTGTTTGAACGAGAATCGCACCCAGTGCCCACAGGACCAGCCCTGTGGGCACTGGGTGGAATTTCAACTTGATTCCCTGAAGGGTCATGCAGGTCAGAACGGCTGGGTCATCAGTGAGCAGTCCCCGGCACATCGGTGAACAGCTTGCGGATCACGCTCTGGATCAGAGATTGGTACTGTTGATCTGAGGCAGCAAGGTGTTTCTGCTGCAATGCTTCCATCATTTCTTCAAAATCCAGGCCAAGGCTCTCAATTTCGGCTAGTTGGGCTTGGGCGGCGGGTAAATCATCATAAATGGTAAGGGCCACATGGCCATGATCGAGGAAGGCATCGAGCGCCGGCAGGGTGAACGTTTGCACCGTTTGGGGGCCGATGAGAGCCGCGGTGTAGAATGTGTCCGGCAGCTTTGGGTCAAACGGGGTGATGCGCGTCCATTTTGGCCGTAGAACGCGCGCGCCACGGGCGGCCAGCCTGCTCCATCGGGGACCGCTGAATATCTCCTGGAAGCGCGCATAGAGCAAGCGCGCCGTGGCGATGCCGCTTTTGCCAATCAGATCCTGGCGCTCTAAGGCAGCCAGTTTTTCGTCGACGCTCTGATCAATGGCAGCCAGGGAAATTGAGGTGACGGCCGTGGGCGCCGTGCGCCAGACGCTGTGCGAAGCGAAAAATGTCTCCAAGCCTGAAATATAGGCCTGCGCGACCCTTTCAAAGACAGCGATGGAGAAGGTGTGGGTCATATTGATCGAAACGCCGTCCGCGGTAAGTATTTCTAAGGCGGCAATACCGGAAGGTGTCGCGGGTAGTTCAACCATGACGTTGCCGCGATCAATGCGGGCCAACGTACGGCGTGCTGTGGCCACCGCACAGACGGTCTCATCAGTTAAGGCAGGGTTTAATTCAATGCTGGCAAAGCCATCAAGGCCATCGCTCTCTTCGTAGATGGGATGCAGAAGATCAGCTGCACGCTGGACGTCATCGACCATCAGCGCTTCCTGGATGCGTGTCGTGGCTGTGCCCGCTCTTACTTCGCTCCTGATTTGCTGATCGTAGTCGTCATGGTTCGCTATGGTTTTTTCGAATACGGCCGCATTGGCAGTCACGCCTTGGATGCCCTCGCTGATTCTCTCGCGCAGACCTCCCGATTGAATAAAGGCACGGCGCATATAATTCAGCCAGGATGATTGTCCCAATTCATGGAGCTGGTGTAATTTGGTCATGATGTCCCCCTATGTAATTAATGCCCTGATTTGATTGGCGGTACTGAATACGGCCGTTGGCAAAAACAGGAAGCTGTCCCCAAGTGAGCCAGAAAAACACCTTCGGACGGTGCCTTGGCTCACTTAATCACAGTATAACTCACTAAATGTCGAATGGATAGAGGGAGTTGGTTGGCGCTTAGTCCTGCACCACTTTCACCCCCCGCCAGAAGGCGACATATCCTTTGATCTGAGCCGCGGCGGCGGATGGTTGGGCATAATACCAGGCAGCATTGCGGTTCACCTGGCCTTCGACCTCGATGTCATAGTAGCTGGCAACCCCTTTCCAGGGACAGGTGGTGGCATGGCTATTTTCTTGGAAGTACTGTTTGTTGAGGGAGTCGCTGGGAAAATAATGATTCCCTTCGACTATGGTTGTATCATCACTTTGGGCCAGGATGGCCCCGTTCCAGATTGCTTTGGTCATTTTATGGTTTCCTATTTGGGCGACTAAAGAAAGCTCGCTTACGCTGATTTATGAGATAATATAGGGTCAAATGCAAGCGCGCTTACCGTCGCAGGGTAAGCATTGCGGGTTACACTCTTGCTGCATAGACGGTTTGCGAACGAGCATTCTTACGGTGAGGGTTTACATATCTTATTGAGGCGCAGCGATGAAATTATTTAACTTTCTGAAAAAAGAAAAAGGTCCAGAGAGAACTTGGGCCGTTATCGACGTTAATGATAGAGATTTTAAGAAACAGGTGCTGCAGCGTTCTTACAAAACGCCGGTGATGGTCGATTTCTGGGCCGCGTGGTGCGGTCCCTGCCGGCAGTTAGGGCCGGTTTTAGAAGATTTGGCGGTGGAGGCAGAAAGCGAGTTCACATTGGCCAAGCTTGATACCGAGAAAAACCAAAACGTAGCCAGAAAATTCCAGATTCAAAGCATTCCAGCAGTAAAGCTGTTTCGCAATGGCCAGGTGGTCGGTGAGTTTACGGGCGCAAGGCCAAAGGGATTGGTCAAGCATTTCGTGAACAACATGTTGGGAAAAGAGCCCCCACCGCCAAGAATCGCCGGCAGCGCCGACCCACAACAGCGTCTGGAGCAGGCAAAACAGCATTTACGCAAAGGGCGCGGATTTGAGGCCTACGTACTGCTCGACAATTTCCCACCAGAAGAAGAGCAGGAAACGGTGTCCAAGCTGCTGCCCCTGGCCCGCTTTTTATTCGATATGGATGATGGCGATGGATTGACGGGTTTGGAGGATTTAGACAAGCAGTATGTCGCCGCGGTGAAGGCTTTGCGCCAGCGCAAGGTTGAAAAAGCGTTGCAAGCATTAACGGCGGCGCTGGAAATGGGGCAAGAGATCGATCGAGAGGTTACGATGGGCGCGATTCAAGGGATTCAACAGTTAACAGATAACAATTAACAACTAACGGAAGCACTTTCTCCCGTCACATTTTTAGCTGGCAATATCAACGATGGGTGGAATGTCCTTGGGATCGGCCGTGCATAGGGAAAGGATGGCTTGAGCGGTTTTGGCGGGGGGATCATTTGGGCCGCGCAGGATGGCGGAGACACGGATATTGTAGGCCGCGAATTCGCGGGCACATTCGCGGGTGAAACCAACGACGCCCGCTTTGCTGGCAGCATAGGCAGCCGCTCCAGGTAGAGCGGTCTCAAATCCGGCTCTGGAGGCGATATTGAACATAAGGCCGCCGCGATCCTGGTTTTCTTCGGCCATGACGCGACCAGCCAACTGGCTCATAAAAAAAGTCCCTTTAAGATTGACATCAAGACAGCGCTGCCAGGCCCATTCATCCATCTTTAGGATGGTGGTCGAGGGCTGCACGGAAGCATTGTTAACCAGGATATCCAGACGCCCCCACTCCTGGCGGGTCGTTTCCACGAGGTGTACACATTGGAATCTATTCGATATGTCAGCCGTAATAGCCATGACATGATATCCAGCCTGGCGAATCGTCTGGGCAATCCGTTCCGCCCGGTCGGGGTTCAGGTCATTGACGACAACACTGGCGCCGGCTGCGGCCAGCGTTTGGGCGATGGCAGCCCCGGTACCGTGCCCAGCACCAGTTACGATAGTCACTTTATTGTGTAGAAGGGTACTCATTGGGGCGGAGTATACAACAGATAACAGTTAACAAATAGCGACTAACAATCAACGCTATTCTGTGGTTTCCTGGAGGGCGGCGTCGAGGATTTGGGCGAAGGTTTCGAAGGGGGGCGCGCCGCCGTAGATAGTGCCCGCGATATCAAACATCGGTTGGCCCGCGATGCCGCGCTGGCGGCGAATGGCATCAAGGCTTAACACTTCGTCCATTGCCCCTTGATCATCATAACACTGCTCGAAGGCAGCTTGATCGACGCCGGCAGCCACGGCCGTGTTCACAAAGTAATCGCGATCGGCCCGCCAAAGGTCACCCTGATTAGTAAACAGCAGCTCATGCACATCCCAAAACTTATCTGCGTCCTGACGACCAACACAGTGTGCGGTCAGAGTAGCATATACACTGGGTTCATTGTGATTAAGCACCGGCCAAAAGATCAATTTGACCTTGCCGGTTTGGACATATTCCTCGATTACTTGCGGCTCAGTGCCTAGCACGTAGGCACGGCAGGTCGGTCAAAGGAAATCGGAATAATCGATAATGGTCAGTGCTGCGTCGGGAGCGCCCAAGAAAAAGGCGCCGTCGGCCGTTTGGCCGGAGATGGGCTGCGGGTCAGGAGTAGCGGGCGGCGAGGTGGGAGTAGCCGGCTCGGCAGATGACGTTGGTTCTTCTTCCACAGTGGGCGGCGGAAAGGTTGCCGCTTGGGCCAGGGTTGGCGACGGCGCTGCCGTTGCCGGCTCTTCAATCTGGGCTTGATCTGGGGCTTGATCCAGTTCCAAGGCTGTGGGAACAGCAGTTTCGGATCGGCTCTGATCAGGCGCACAGGCAGCTAGGAGCAAAATGATTACAGGCAAAAGTAGGTAATTTCGTCTCACGGGCAAGATTATAGCCAGATAGAGCCGCCGGCACGTAACGGATCTTACAG
Source organism: uncultured Chloroflexia bacterium (assembly GCA_963807975.1). Lineage (GTDB taxonomy): Bacteria > Chloroflexota > Anaerolineae > Promineifilales > Promineifilaceae > JAACFF01. The sequence continues at coordinate 2,698,557 of CAWEDV010000001.1, forward strand.
TTGGCTCATATCCTGGGCTTTTGCCCGGCTCTCCTGGGCTTTTGCCCAGCATGAATAGCAACGGTGCCAAACATTAAGAGACGGTAGGAAATATTGGTATAGCCTACCTGGCGCATAATATGGGCCACTTCCAGAGGATCGCGGAACTGCTGGGTGCTGTCCGGCAAATAACGATATGCTTCCATTTCTCCGGTGACGAGGCGGCCCAAAGTGGGAATGATGAAATTGAGGTGCAGCAAAATAAAGGGGCGCAGCAGATTTTCTTTGGGGGGGCTCGATTCGAGCACAACGACCCAACCCCCTGGTTTCAATACGCGCATCTGCTCGGCGAACGCTTTCCTGACGTCGATAACATTGCGCATGAGAAAGCCAGAGGTCACGGCGTCAAAGGTGGCCTCAGGAAAAGGCAGCGAGAGTGTATCGGCGCCCGTCCAGCGAATGGTGTTCCGCTGCGGAATGCGTTTGCCCGCCTGCATCATCTCAAGGGTGAAATCTCCGCCAACAGCCTGCAGGCCCGGCACGCGATTTTGCCCTTCGAGCGCAATCTCACCCGTTCCCGTGGCGATATCCAGCAGGCGTCCCTGGGGTGGTAATTGAGCCTGTTCAATAACAATGCGCCGCCAGCGGATATCCTGCCCAAAGGTCATCAAACGATTCATGAGATCGTAGCGACCCGCTATCCGGGCAAACATATCCTGCACATAATGGGCGCGCGCGGTTCCTTCTAAATGGGCCATATCAACTCTTGTTAGTTTTCAGGTGTGGGCTTGTCAGCCTCTTCGGGAGCTGCTTCAGGAGAGGCCGCTAAATCGCCGTTGGCTTCCGGCGGTGGGTAAACCTCGCGCGCCTTGCTGGTACCTGTGGGCGGGCCAATAATGGCCATTTCCTCCATGGCATCGATCATGCGCGCAGCGCGCGTATAGCCGATGCGGAAACGGCGCTGCAGTAGTGAAGTGGAGGCTTTGTTCAGCTTGCGCACGAGGGCGATGGCCTCTGGCATAAGTTCATCGCTGTATTCCGGTTTATCTGCTTCTTCCTGCAAAGCCTCCCATAAAGGCTGCTGTACGGGCTCTTCTTTCTTTTTGTGAGATGAGGCACGGGCTGGAGTTTTCTTTGGCGTGCTCTCTTTAGGCGCAGGCGTCGGGGTCTCTGCCGCTGGCGGCGAAGCCTCTGGCAGCGGCGCAGGCTGCCTGGTAGATACAACTGTCGGGGCCGGCTCCGGCGGCAGTGGTGGCGCTGCGGCTGGCCTGGCCGGCAGGTCCGACTCCGGGGTAATGGTCGCGCTGCGACGAGCGCGCTGCCAGTAGGTGACCAGTTTATTGAGTTCAGGTTCACTGACCCAACACCCTTGCAGGCGCAATGGGGCCGGCGCATCTGGTTTCTGGAACAGCATATCTCCCTGGCCGAGAAGGCGTTCGGCGCCGGTGCTGTCCAGGATCACCCGGCTGTCGGTGCTGGATGCAACGGCAAAGGCGATCCGGGCCGGGAAGTTGGCCTTGATCAGCCCGGTGACTACATCGACAGAGGGGCGCTGGGTGGCGATGACCATGTGGATGCCGGTCGCCCGCGCCAATTGGGCCAAACGGGTCACGGAACGTTCCGTATCTTCAGGAGCGAGCATCATCAGATCGGCCAGCTCATCAATAATGATCACAATGAAAGGCATTTTTTCCGCGTCTTTACGGCGCATGATTTTCTTGTTGTACTCGCCAATATGCCGCACACCTAACTCGGCAAACTTTTTATAGCGGGCATCCATTTCACGCAGCGCCCACTGCAAGGTGCTGATGACACGGTCCATCTCGACGACGACCGGCGCGGCAAGGTGCGGAATGCCGTTGTACCCGGTCAGCTCCACGCGCTTGGGATCGATCATGACCAGTTTCAGATCGGCTGGGGTATTTTGCAGCAGCAGGCAGCTGATGACGCCGTTGACCAGGACAGATTTGCCGGAACCGGTTGTGCCGGCGATCAACATATGGGGCATGACGGTGAGATCGGCGACGATCGGTTGGCCGGAAACATTTTGGCCCAGACCCAAACCCAAGGAGGACTTTATCTTGCGGAATTCGGCTGTTTCCATGACATCACGCAAAGAGACCAGCGATTTGACGGGGTTGGGCACTTCGATGCCCACGTAACTTTTACCTGGAACGGGAGCCTGGATGCGGATTGATCGGGCGGCCAGGGCCAAAGCCAGATCGTCAGCTAGGCCAGCGATTTTACTGACCTTCACTTTCGTGCGACGGCCGTTACGCATATGGATATAGTTCGGCTCAACGCCGAACTGAGTCACCGTTGGCCCCTGGTTGATCTCCACCACAGCTGCCGGCGCACCAAAGCTCTCCAGCGTATGTTCAATGATTTCCACCTGCTCGCGAATAGCAACATTGTTCAAATCGAGATCGGTGCCGGAGTCGAGGATTTCGCTTATGAGCGGCAGCGTCCAGGTATATCCCGCCTGGCTGGTGGTAACCCTGGCCGGGCTGGAGGTCTGCGGCTGTACGGCGGCTGCAGGCTGCTCCTTCTTATTGTGCGTCCGCCGACCTTTTTTCTGGGCAGGTTCAGGCCGCGCTTCTTGCTCAGGGACCAAGGGTAGCTGAACCGGTTCCGCCGCCAATTCACGGCCCGGATTGAAACGAATAGGCTGCCGGGAAGCATTCTCTTCCTCAAATTCAACCTGATCCCGGGAGAAAATGGCCTTTATGTAGCGGGCCAAATCTTCACGGGTGACACCAGAAACGAGAATCGCCCCTATCAGCCCCAGGACCGTCAATATAAATACAGTGCCCAGATTGCCCACCAAGGCGGTGAGCACCGAAGCGATCATTCCGCCGGCATAACCGCCCCCAGTTTGCGCTTCAGCTACCTGCCAGTAATCGGTGAGGGTCACATCTTGAGTGAGCACGACCATGGAAGCAAAAGCCATGAAAACAAGAAAAAGAATGCCGATGCCCAGTAAACGATAGACAGGAAGCCGGGGTGGTTGATCCATACCGAGCAGGATCAGGTAAATTCCAATTCCGGCCAGGATTACGGGAACAAAATAGGCTCCCCAGCCAAATACCTGCCATAACAAGCCGGACAGCCAGGTTGTCAACTGTCCCTGGCCTGGTGATAAGAGGCTGAGCACAAAGATCGCCGTGGCGAAGATGATGAAAATACCGACGATGAGCGCCTTCTGCGAAGAAGTAAGAGAAAAGCGGGGCGATTTCTTTTTGGCTGTGCTCCTCCGTGGTTTGCGCGTTGTCGTTTTGCGGGTGGTGGCTTTACGCGCGGCGGGTTTGCGCGTTGTCGTTTTGCGCTTCGTACTGTTGGAGGTGGTTTTCTTACGCGTCATAGCTCAAATGTTCCTACGGAGAGTATTATAGCATGGATGAGGAGCAGCGTCAGGCGCTGGGAACTGTGATAATATTGCGAGCTGCAGCGCAGTCTGGTAAATCCTGTTTGCAACCCATAAGATAAACCGTATGAAACTGAGCCATCCACAAAAAGAACTGCCCATCCTCCAATTTGAAAGCTTGCTGGATACGCAGCCACTCCAACATGCTGTATTCACGCGCCGGGGGGGCGTCAGCCAGGCGCCCTTTTCTTCCTTAAACTTGAGTGTATCCGTTCCTGATCAAAAGGCGGATGTTTACAGCAACCGCCGTAGAGCTTATGGGGTTTTCGGCCGTGATACGGACAGCGTTGTTCACGCCCACCTCGTCCATGAGGCCAGCGTAGCCAGGGTCACCAGTGACGATTATGGGACGTGGCTGGCCCATACCGATGGGATCATCACCAACCAACAGGGCTGCGCCTTGACCATGAATTATGCCGATTGCACACCTATTTTTGTATTCGATCCCATCAACAAGGCCATAGGGCTGGGACATGCCGGATGGATGGGCACGGTACATGATCTTCCGGGGGCTCTGGTGCAGGCCATGACGGCCGAATTTGGCAGCGATCCGGCAGCCTTATTAGCCGCAATCGGTCCAGCCATCGGGCCGTGCTGCTATGAGGTGGGTGAACCAGTCATCAGCCAGGTACGAACCGCATTTGAAACGCCAGAATTGCTGTTGTTGGATGGCCAGAATGGGGCGCCAAAGGCGAATGAGGGGCATCTCTACTTCGATCTGCCGCAAGCAAACCGGCGCAATCTACAACGGGCAGGTGTGCAGCAAATCGAAATGTCTGGTCTGTGTACGGCCTGCCGTACAGATCTTTTCTTTTCCCACCGCGCAGAAAAAGGAAAAACGGGGCGTTTCGGAACGATCTTTATTTTGGATTAGTTAAACAGCAGGGCTACCAGGACAAAAAGAATCCAGGCGACGCCGGTATAAACGGCGGCCCAACCCAGCACTCGCCCAATGGACGATCGCAAACGGCCTGGCTCATCAAACATTGCCTCTAGATTTTGGTACCAGGCTGCCTGCCGCGCCTGGGAAATGGCCCACCAGCCAAACAGGAGGGCCGGAAGCACACCCAACAGGACACTGAGAGCCAGCCTGATCGGCGTCATCGATTGACCTACCCTTTCCAGAAAAGAAAGGGTCATATCCGCCCCAAAGAGCAGGGGCATTATCAGTAGCAAAAAGGGGATCATGGTCGCCAATATGGCCACTATGCCCGCCTGCAGGCTGGATTTTGCCGCTTTGCCCGCCGCATTCTGCAGTTCCGGCTGCACCGCCTCGAGGGTTAAGGGACGGCCGCAAGATGAGCAATATTTACTACTGCGCATGACGGTCGCCGCACAAGCGTGGCAAACATCAAGATAAGGGGTTCGATCGGTGAAAACCTGAGGATCAACTTTTAGTTCAATTACTTTGTCCTGGTAGTTCTTGACCAATACACCGGGATTATCGGGAATGGGCAAAGGAACCGACTCATCGCCATCGATAGCGGGGACGACTTCAGCACCTTGCGCATCGACCACAGCCGGAAGCATTTCACCGCTGTCGTTTTGGCCGGGCAAGATGGATTTGGCTCGGGCCACAAGCTGGCGGCGTCGGGCACTGCTTTCACGCTGCCGCGCAATATCCACCCACTGAATGGTGGCATCAGCTTGAACTCTTCCGGCCCCATCCGTTACATACGAAGAGACCTGGGAAAGGAACTGCTGGGCCAGCTTGGGATCGGGGGCTTCAATATCCAGGATCGACGTCTGATCGAAACGGCGCACTTTGACCACCAGTTCTTGCTTTTGCGTGCCCAGCCGCTTGGAGATCGTGGCCACAATAACGCCCGTCTCCTCATTGTAAATTTGCAATTTTGTTTTCAAGTTGGCCAGGGCAAAAAGAGCGCTGCGCATGACAACTTCAGATGGGACTGGAAATGGTCTTTTTTCTTTAATCATATTGCTTCTATTTTAACATACCTTGCGCCACTCGTTTCCCTATTCTTAACGGCGGCTTTACTCAATGATCCTATCCTTAACCATGCTTGACCAATGGGGTTAAGACTGTTAGATTTCGTTCTTAATTGAAGACTGTCATGGGCAAAGTGACAGTCTTTTTCCTGCGAAGCACTGGGTGACCATGGAAATATTGCAAAACTTACTTGACTTCTTCCTCCATCTGGACACTTATCTGGATCAGATTATCCGGACCTATGGAGTTTGGACCTACGCGCTGTTATTCGCGATCATATTTATGGAAACCGGTTTGGTCGTGACGCCCTTCCTGCCTGGCGACTCCCTGCTCTTTGCGGCAGGCACTTTCGCCGCCATTGGCTCGCTAAACGTGTGGTTGTTGTGGTTTCTACTTTTCATTGCCGCAGCCCTGGGAGACACGGTCAACTATTGGATCGGCAATAAGGTTGGGCCGCGCGCCTTTGACGGAAATGTCCGTTTCCTGAAAAAAGAGTATCTTGATCAGACGCAAGAGTTTTACGATAAACATGGCGGCAAGACCATCGTCTTGGCTCGTTTTGTGCCCATCGTGCGCACCTTTGCCCCCTTTGTTGCCGGCGTTGGCACCATGGAATATCGCCGCTTCATCACTTATAATATCTTTGGCGCTTTCATCTGGACCGGGCTTTTCATTGGCTTGGGCTACTTTTTCGGCAATATTCCGATTGTGCAAGAGAACTTTGAGCTTGTCGTCGTCGTGATTATCTTTATTTCCATCGTGCCCATGGTCATCGAATTTGTCAAAGGGCGCGCCAATAAAGTCAGCCCTGAATCGATAAGCTCTTCATCTTCACAGCAGTAAGCTTTAAGATCAAGACTTGCTCGTCGCACGTGGTCCAGCGAGCAGCTTGCTCGGCTCATCAAGGGAGGGACATTTTTCGTGTCCAGTGCTAAACGTATTAACGCTATCCTGTTTGACCTGGACGATACGCTTATTGACTGGTCAGGATTGACGGTCGACTACCCAGTGTTCATGCGGCCTCATTTGGATAATATCTACGGCTATCTGCAAGCGCATGGACATGACCTACCCGATCGGGACACCTTCTCCAAACTGTACACTAAAACTGTAATCGAACATTGGCGGCAGGCCAAAATAACCTACTGCGCCGTCAATTTCGGCCGTGTTTTAGAAGATTTCACGCAAGCCTTGGGATTGGACCAAACACGAATAGATATACATGAGCTGATGTGCGCCTATGATCAACAGCCGGTTCCTGATGTGGTTCTTTTTGCGGATACGATTCCTGTATTGAAAACACTGCGTGCCAGAGATTACAAGATCGGGCTAGTCACCAACTCCATGATGCCCATGTGGATGCGCGACGTGGAACTTGAGGCCTATGAAATCATCGACTATTTCGATGCCCGCATCACCTCCGGAGACACCGGCTATATCAAACCCCACCCTTCCATTTATCATAAGGCATTAGAACTATTAGACGCTGCACCATGCGAGGCTGTTTTTGTCGGCGATCGTCCGGAATATGATATCGTCGGCGCCAATGAAGCCGGCCTAACAAGCGTTTTGATGGCGCCCCCTTATTTAGGACGCGAATTGAACAACGTCCAGCCTGATCATATAATAAGCTGCCTAAGCGAGCTGCTGCCCATTTTGGATACGCTCGAAAAAACCAACTTTGACTAGCTTATCATCTACAAGCCCAGCTTTGGCGTCCGTTATCGTCACTGCTTTGCTCAATTGAGAGGATTAAGATAATGAATAAACCAGGTCGAAACGAACCCTGTTACTGCGGCAGTGGAAAGAAATACAAACAGTGCCATTTGAGAGAAGATCAAGCCCAGGAACGCGAGCTGCGCGAACAAGCGGATGCCGCTCGTTTCCTGCGCTTTGATCTGCCGCGCTTTGCCCGTGAGGAGCGCTTCGTGGAAGACTTTGACAAGGCCCTGCCGCTTTACTGGAACGACTTCTATGATGCTGGCAATGCCGGAGAAATGAGCGAGTTTGAAGCGCTGCGTTTCCTCGATTGGTTTGTTTTTGACTATGCTTTAGAAGATGGATCGCGCATTCTAGAGGTCTATCAGGACGAGCAGGGCGGCAGCCTAAAAGCGAGCCAGAAGAAGCTGCTCGAAAGTTGGCTGGATGCTCCACCAGCAGGCGCCTATGAACTGATGGGCTATGATGGTCAGGTATTGCATCTGCAAGAATATTTCACCAAAGAGGAAGCTGATGCCTTTGAGGCCAGCGGGCGGGGCAATGTAGAGGTTGGGGAGCTTGTTTTGACCCGCCTCGTTCCTGTTGGAGATCACCTTGAGTTCGGCACCGTGGCTGCTTATCTCCCCACGGCTGAGATTGATGGCCTGACCGAAAAACTTGAGGCGGCACAAACAGCAGATACTGAAGAATATCCAAAGGCGACTGTGCAAGAATTCTTACGCCGCAATAACCACCTGATTATTCACCATGCCCTGGCTGAGGCTGAACGCCTCGGACGCCCGCCAGTGGCCCGTCTTGATCCGGACCGCACAGATCCTACTATCCAACAGCAAGCGTTTGAAAAGGCAGAGGTACATCGCCAACGCAACTATGGCAGCACCCGACCGCACTTGGCACAGACCAGACGGAAAGCAGTCTAAAGCATGAATTTACTGGTCAGGCCGCAAAACTCGCCCTTACGAGGTCAAATTAGCGTGCCTGGCGATAAATCGATCAGTCACCGGGCCGTGATTTTTGCCTCAATCGCCGAGGGAACGAGCCAAATTCAAAACTGGCTGCCGGCAGGCGATACCCTGGCCACGCTGGAAGCGGCGCGCTCACTGGGCGTCGAAATAGAAGTCGAGCAGCAGTCGACCCAGGCCTGGAATCTAAAGATTAAAGGGCGCGGCCTGCATGGCTTACAGCCGCCAGGCACCGCGCTTGACTGCCGCAACGCGGGCACCGGATTCCGCCTTCTGGCTGGTGTTCTGGTAGGACAATCTTTCGAAGTGCTGCTCGATGGCAGTGAGCAGCTCCGAAAACGGCCGATGCGGCGCATCATTGATCCCTTGACCGAAATGGGCGCCAAGATTGAGGCCCAAGACGGCCGTGCCCCATTTCACATCCACCCTTCTCAATTGACTGCCACCCGCTATCAGATGCGCGTGGCCAGCGCCCAGGTAAAAAGCGCCATACTGCTCGCCGGGCTCTATGCCCAGGGTGAAACAGCCGTATTCCAGCCCGGCCCGGCCCGCGATCATACAGAACGGATGCTTAAAGCCATGGGCCTTCCCGTAGAGGAAGAAGCAGGCTGGATCACACTGAAGGCGGCAGATGCTGGAGAGCGAAAGCTGCAGCCCCTGGACATAACCGTACCTGGGGATATATCTTCCGCGGCCTTTCCCCTGGTTGCAGCGGCAATTGTGCCCCATTCAGCGATCACGATCACCAATGTAGGCGCCAATGAAACCAGAACAGGGCTGCTCACCATGCTGCACGCCATGGGCGCCAGCTTTTCCGTTGCCAACGAACGCATTACCGGAGGCGAAAAGGCCGTCGATCTGACCATACGTTTTGACGAATTACACGCGGCAGATGTTGGCGGCGAAGTCGTGGTGCGCGGCATCGACGAATTCCCTATATGGGCTGTGTCCGCCACGCAGGCCGCTGGCCTGAGCTCAGTGAGCGGCGCGGCCGAACTGCGGGTCAAGGAAGTAGACCGCATCAGCGTCTTTGCCGGCGAACTAAAGAAATTTGGCGTCCCGGTTGAGGAGCGGCCCGATGGATTCACCGTTAGCGGCCCGCGCCGGCTGCACGGGGCCCAAGTAGACAGCCATGATGACCATCGCCTGGCCATGTCTTTGGCCGTAGCCGGACTGGTTGGAAACAGCCCGACCTTGGTTGCTGATGCTGAATGTGCCCGCGATAGTTTTCCTGGGTTTGTAGAGACAATGTCCGCCATTGGCGCGGATATGGCCTGGGTCGATTAAACAAACATTATCCAGCAGGCCGGAAGCTAAAAATGTCAAGATGGCCTTATTTCAAACCGGCATTTGAGGATGCCGGCTCATCACTGGTCAAATAGATGCTGTACTTGGTAGCGACACCTATTGGTAATTTGGGCGACATCACGCTGCGGGCGTTGGAGACGCTGCGCCAGGTCGACTATGTGGCCAGCGAAGATACGCGCAAGACGGGGCGTCTGCTGAAGCATTTCGATATTAAGAAGCCGCAAATTTCCTTCCACGAACACAATGAACAACAGGCCGGGGCCAAGATCATGCATCTGCTTGAGGCAGGGCAAAGCGTGGCTGTGGTGAGCGATGCGGGTACGCCAGGAATAGCCGACCCGGGCTTTACCCTGGTCAGGCAGGCCATCGAGCGCGACCTGCCCTACACCATGATTCCAGGATCATCTGCTTTGATCATGGCCGTCGTTTTGTCCGGACTGCCCGCCCACTCCTTCACCTTTCGCGGTTTCCCGCCCCGTAAGCAGGGTAAGCGGCAGCGTTTTCTAAAAGAAGATGAAGCATCCCCGCATACGCTCCTCTTCTACGAAAGCCCATACCGCATCAAGGCTTTTTTAGCAGATGCGCTGGCTGTCTATGGCGACCGGGATGCGGCGATTGGCAATGAATTGACGAAGATGTATGAAAGGATGGAGCATGGCTGTTTGTCTGAACTGCTCGCACTGTTTGAGGAGCAGGAACCACGTGGGGAATATGTGGTTGTGATCGCGGGCGCTGCTAACAATTAACAATCAACATAGTTTTCGAACGACTTTTTTCACGGGCTCGATCGAGCAGTTTTTCGGCTTTTGATCCATATTCATTGATCTATTCAATTATCGTGAAGGTTTAGCAGATATGCTATCTATGGTTGAATTCGCGCATTAAGATGTTGGTAAATCACCCCGCTTGATGCATAAAAACTAGTCATGATGAGACGTACATATACCGGAGAAGCTGATCTTCAGCTGCTCCAAGAATTCAATGCCGCGGCGATTGCCGCAACTGATCATTGTGGATATCTCCACCCCGGAGACATACCGCATCACTTTTTTAATGGTAATCAAATATTTGATCCTGCTGAAATCATGACCATTTGGGAGGCAGAGCAAGGAGTGGCCGCGTGGCTGCTGGTGGGGCCTGGGCATAAGAGTTATGACGCCCAAGTGCGTCCAGATTTGCGGGGCAGTAACCTAGAACGAGAGGTTTTGGAATACGCCGGTGATCGTACTGTAGAACTAATGCATCGGCATGATATTGCTGGTGATTGCATCTACGCGGATGCATTTCGGGGCGACACAGCTCGCGTTCAGCTTCTGGCGGCGTTGGGATGGGAAGCAGACGATGGATTACCCTATGTATTGAACCGCACAGCAATAAGTTTCAATGCTGTGCCCTGTCTCCCCGATGGTTTCTCTTTCCAGGCGGCTAACAAGTATAAAGATGCTGCCGCCCTTGCTGAGGTGCATAACGCGTCCTTCGGATCAAGTTGGACCCCAGAGTCGTATCAGCAAGTCATGGATTCTCCAGGCTATGAGCCTGAACGTGAGTTAGTTATCCAAGCTCCGGATGGTACTTTCGTGGCCTTCGCCGTCATTTGGTATGATCATCTGAACGATACCGGACTGTTCGAACCAATTGGTACGCACAAGAATTATAGACGCCGTGGTTTTGGGCAGGCGATTATTCTATATGGTATGCAGCAGATGGCGGCCGCTGGGATGAAATTCGCTACGATTGCTCATTTTGGGCAAAATGAAGCTGCCCGAGGGATCTACCAAGCCTGTGGTTTCAAATCATGGCACTTGCTAGACGGATATGAGAAATATTTCTAGTTGCATTGATGATGGGATGATGCTTGCCCTGTCAAAGAATAGTGTGGGTTGAACTATTACTTTTTCGACAACCTGGACCGCTTCGCGACCAACAGTCAACTACCGACAATCAGGAGGAAAAAATGGGATTTGATGTTTCATCCGAAGTGAAGATGATCCTCAATACGCTGCGCGATTTCGTGGTAGAGGAAATCGTTCCCCTGGAACGGCATTTTCTAAATCACGAGTTCGAGACGCTCATGCCCCTGCTGCACGAGAAGCGACAGAAGGCGGAAAGCTTGGGTTTATGGCTACCGCAGATTCCTCAGGTCTATGGGGGAATGGGGCTTTCATTGGTCGAACATGGATTTGTTAGCGAGGTGTTGGGCCAATCGCTTCTGGGACACTACGTCTTTAACTGCCAGGCTCCGGACGCCGGCAATATGGAGATTCTGATCGAGTATGGCACTACCGAACAGCGGGAACGCTTCTTGCAGCCCCTGCTGCAGGGGGAGATTCGAAGCTGTTTCTCCATGACCGAGCCAGAAAATCCCGGATCAAACCCGACCTGGATGAGCAGCACAGCACTACGCGAAGGGGATGAATACGTCATTGAGGGACATAAATGGTTTACCACGGCCGCCGATGGCGCCGCTTTCGCCATTGTCATGGCCGTGACCGATCCCCAGGCCGCCCGCCACCAGCGCGCGAGCATGATCATCGTCCCCACTGATACGCCCGGTTTCCAGATTGTGGAAAACACCTCAGTGATGGGCGAACGCGGACAGGGCTTTGCCAGCCATTCTGAAATACGATACGAGAACTGCCGCGTGCCCGTAGGAAATTTACTTGGCCCCGAAGGGGCCGGCTTTATGATCGCCCAACAGCGCTTGGGGCCAGGCCGCATCCATCACTGTATGCGCTGGATCGGCATTTGCGAACGAGCCTTCGACTTGATGTGCGGCCAGGCTGTACTGCGCGAAGTAGCCCCGCGACGGTCGTTGGCCACGCAGCAAACCATCCAGAACTGGGTCGTCGAAAGCCGAGCCGAGATCAACAGTGCGCGCCTCATGGTGCTCGATGCCGCCGAGAAAATTGACCAGGAAGGCACCTACGCCGCCCGTGATGAAATCTCCTTGATCAAATTCCATGTCGCCGGCATCCTGCAGAGAGTATTGGACCGCGCCATCCAGGTCCATGGCGCAATGGGCATGACCGATGAACTCCCCCTCGCCTACTGGTTCCGCCACGAGCGCGCCGCGCGCATCTATGACGGACCTGATGAAGTGCACAAGCGATCCGTGGCCAGAAGGATTCTTAGTCGCTATTAGGCGTAAGTCGAGAGGTCGATAATCGAAGAGTTAAACAGCGTTGGTTGTTAGCTGTTAGCTGTTAGTTGTTAATTGTTTTCAAGGAATAGATATGCGCGATGACACAATCGCCGTTCGGGCAGACGAGAGCTTCAACGAGCAGTCACTGGCGCTTTATTTACGCGGCAAACTGCCCGGTGCGCAGAATCCCCTCCGCGTGCGCCAGTTCGACGGTGGCGCCGCCAATCTAACCTATCTACTCGATTTCGGCCGTCACCAGTACGTACTGCGACGCCCGCCTCTGGGACCTGTGGCCAAAACAGCGCACGACATGGCCCGTGAATACAAGGTTCTGTCCGTCCTCTACCAAAAGTACCCGCAGGCGCCACGAGCCTTTCACTACTGCCCGGACAGGGACATCGTCGGCTCCGATTTCCTGGTCATGGAGCGTCGCCAAGGAGTGGTGGTTCGCCGCTCAATGCCACCCCAGTTTACAAACCTGCCCGGGGCAGCGCAGCGGATGAGCGCCGCGCTGGTGGATGCACTGGCATCTTTCCATACCGTGGATTACGAAGCCCTGGAGCTTGCGGACTTGGGCCAACCAGCTGGCTTTGTCCAACGGCAAATCGAAGGCTGGTACCGGCGCTGGCAAAAAGCCAAACTGCATGATCTACCTCAGATGGACCGCGTATATAGCTGGTTAAAGGAAAATCAACCTCAGGCCGGCGGTTACTCGCTGGTGCACAATGACTTTAAACTCGACAATGTAATGTTGGCTGAAGATGATCCCGGTCAGGTTGTCGCCGTTTTTGATTGGGATATGTGCACACTGGGTGATCCCCTCTCCGATTTGGGCGCGCTGCTCACCTACTGGACCGAACCTACGGATCCACCTTATTTGCAGGCCGTGACCATGATGCCCCTGGGGGATATGGGCTTTATGACCCGCGCCGAACTGGTACAAAGGTACGCCCAAAAAAGCGGTCGATCGCTAAATAAAGTCAACTTCTACCACGCCTTGGGTCTTTTCCGATTAACCGTTATCATCGCTCAGATATATATCCGCTATAAACGAGGTCAAACAAAGGACGAACGATTCGCGGCCTTTGAAACCATGATCCCCCTCATGGCCCGAGCTGCAGAAGAAACGGCCGAAGGCTGAGAACTAAAAATGGATTGGATTCCAGGCACGAAGTTTATTCCCCCACAGCTTCCAGACGTCATGCTGGAGCGCTCGCTGCTGCTCGCGACCTTGCATGAAGCAGTTACCAGCCGGCGGTTGACGCTCGTTTCAGCCCAGGCCGGCGCGGGGAAGACCACCTTGGTCGCCTCACTGCCTGTCGCCTATCCTAACCTGCCCCTGGCCTGGATATCTCTAGACAGCAGTGATGATGATCCTTTCACCTTCCTGACCTTGATCATAAAAGCTATCTACGATCTTTTGCCCGACTGCGTCCTGACCACGGCCGAATTGGTTGCCAATCCAGATACAACCGTCAATCCACAGCGTGTGGTCGGCGTCTTAATCAACGAACTTCTCGCCTGCGACGCTTCCCTATTTGTGCTAGTTCTCGACGATCTGCATACCATTTCCGATCCACAGGTACTGCAAACGCTCGATTATCTCCTGGAACATCTGCCCGCGGTCATGCATATCCTCGTCACCACACGCCATGATCCCGCTATTTCCCTGGCCAGGCTGCGCGCGCGCGGGCAGTTAGCCGAACTGCGCATGGATCAACTACGATTTGACGAAACGGAAACGGCCGCCTTATTGCAAGAGGTTTTGGGTTTTTCCCTGGCCGAAGAGGAGATCGCTGTGCTGGACAGCCGTACAGAAGGTTGGATCGCGGCCCTGTGCCTATCGGCGCTTTCCATGTCCGATCTTACCCCACGGGCGCGCAAACAGTTCTTGGTTGATTTTGGCGCAGGCTCTGAATTTGTTTTTGATTATCTTGCCGAGGAAGTCCTGCGCCGCCAACCGCAGGAGATGCGCCAATTCTTGCTCCAAACCTCCATTCTGGAGGAGTTGACCCCAGCCTTATGTATCGCCGTGACCCAGCAGGAGCAAGCGGCTACCTACCTACTCTCTGCCTACCGGCAAAACTTATTTCTAGCGCGCAGCAGCCAATCCACTGCTGGAAGCAGCTACCGATACCACGCCCTGTTCCGCCGCTTCCTGCATGCTGAGCTGGAACTGCGCTTTCCTTCCCAGCTGCCGCACCTGCACCAGCGCGCAGCGTCTGCGCTGGGCGATTCACGCCAAGCAGTTCGACATTGTTTAGATGGCGGCCTATGGCCAGAGGCAGCAGACCGCATCGAAACGCTCTATCTCAACGCAAGGGATCGAGGCTTCATCAATCCAGTTTTTGGCCAATGGCTGGCCCGCATGCCGCGGGAAATTATCAAGGAACGCCCCTGGTTGAGTTTAATTGCCGGAGGGCTGTTAATTGAACGCGGGCACGTCGGAGATGCCAAAGCAGATATACTCAATGCCCTGGAAACCTTCCGCTTGCGTGAAGATCGCCGCGGCGAACTACGATCCCTTCTCTATTTAATCCAAACCAGTCCTGGAAATGAAATGGAGTACGTCCCCAAACTAGAACAGTTCATGCAGCAGTATCCTGAAATTGCCACGGCAACGGAGCGCGCCTCTTATCATAATGTTCTTTTCTGGTCAGCAGTCTATTCCCTTCAATGGCCCAAGGCAACGAGTCAACTGCGTGCCGCGGTTAAAGTGATTGCCGCCGCAGACGATCGCGGGCCATTCCAACTGGCAGCCCTGCAGATGACGCCGCCGCTCTGTTTCACAGATGACGCGCTGCAGCCTGTACGCATTTTAGTTGCCGGTTTTAAGCGTCGCTTTCCTGATGAAGAAGGCTTGATGCGCATGGGCAGCATGGCCGGCCAAAGCTTGCTGGCTCTTTATGAGGGGCGGTTGGCGCAAGCAGAAAGCACGGCTAAAGAGACCATTGCCCTATGCAGGCTCTTTGGCGAAACAGCCTGGGTTGAATTAACCACCCATTACATCCTGGGGCAGGCGCAGTTGGCCATGGGCATCTACGCTCCATTGGAAACCTATTTAAGCAGCTTACTAATAGAAATCGCGCCAAAGGAAACCATGCAGTCGCGCCGCAATGATATCCTCTCCCTGCTCTCTTTGGCCTTCTGGTATCAAGGGAAAATAAACCAGATGGAGGAAGTTTATGCCGAAATGCAGCGCTTCAGTTTTTGGCCCGAACAAGAAGTTCAAACGAAAATTTGTGCCGGTATTTTGGCCTTGGAAGCGGGCAATAAATCTGCAGCAGCAGAACAGTTTAGCAAAGCCCGCGATAACCAGCGCCACGCACGGCTGATGATGGCCGCTGACGCGCGCCTCTACCTGGCCCTGGTCTACTGGCTCGATGGCCGGAGAGAAGCGGCCGTTCGCGAAATGGCCGTCATTCTGGCCGAGATGCAGAACACAGGCATGTTAGGCATCGTCCTCTTTTGCGGTGCCAAGATCATGCCTGTGCTGAAAGCCACCATCGCTGCCGGTCTGCAGGTCGAAGCCGCCCAATACTGCCTCGATGCCTTTGGCGAACCAACAGCCCCCCGATCGCTGGCCATTCCCGGAAGCAGCGAGCGTTTGACTCCCCGGGAAACGGAAGTACTGCACTTAATCGCCGCTGGATTGTCGAACCGCGCCATCGCCGCCCAATTAGTGGTCAGCGAACGCACCGTAAAATCACATGTAACCCATATATTGGCCAAATTGCAGGACCAATCCCGTACCCAGGCCGTCTCCCGAGCGCGGGAGCTGGGCCTGCCGCTCTAATCCCCCTCCCAACCAAAATCGTACTCCACCATTCCACATCTCGTACCAAAGTACGATGATACCCTCCCCCGTGTTCGCTAAGATAGAAACCATATCATTTACTGGTTTGGCGAACATCTCGCCATTTACTCTCTCGGAGGTCTATCATGAAAAAAAGTATGGCTGTTGCCCATCGTGTTCTCTTAATTTTGATCAATATCGGAGTGCTGTTGCAGATGTTTCTGGCCGGACTTTGGCATGCGGGAATCACCGCTACACCAGATGTCCATGTCTATACGGGCCTGAGCTTGCTGCTCCTCTCACTGCTGGCCCTGATCGCCGCCCTCGTAGCCCGACTTGACCGGCGCACCATTCTGATCACCGCCGCAGTATTTGGCATGATTCTGCTCATGCCCATCTTGATCGAACAGCGCCGGTCAGGGATCCCCTTCATCTCCGCCTTCCACCCCGTTGTAGCCGCCTTTATCGGCATGGTATCTGGCGCAGCTATTAAGAGCACGGCACCAGACATGGAAACGGCCGCATCAGGCCAGGTCACGCAGGCCGCCGCAACTGGCGATTAAGGTCACGCCAGGTTGAATTCTTAGGTCAAAAGTATCCTGCCGGGGTCAATTATGACCCCGGCAGTTTTGAAAAGGAAAGAAGATGCAAGCAGCACAATCTTCCAAATCTACCACCCCAGCCTGGATCAACGGTTTCCTCATATTCTGCGCCATCACCGTCGCCGTCGCCTTATTTATTGTCATGATCAATCACCTGGGACTGCTCCCTTTTGGCGGCTCAAACGAAAACTTGGTGCGTGGTCATGTCGTCAGAACAGTCGATTTCCGTTTTGCCCAAGAAGAGATCCGCGTCAAGGCCGGAGAAAAGGTACAGTTAATTTTGGCCAACGAAGATATCTCTCCCCACAGCTTTGATGTCGACGCCTGGGACGTCCATGTGCTGATGCCGGGCAGGAAACAAGGTGCGGCCACTTTCACACCCAGCCAACCGGGCACCTACTCCTTCTACTGCGGGGTGCCCGGTCATGTAGAAGCAGGCATGGTGGGCACCCTGATCGTGGAGCCCTAAACCCTCAATGGCACTGGTGCTCTGTTATGCTAAAGATTGAAGGATCATCATCCGTCTGCCATACCTGCGCAGGCAGGTATCCACTCTTTTGGATTCCCACCGCAGTTTACCCTCGCGGAAGCGGGGGCAGAAATGACAGGAATCTAGTAATTTCACAGTTCGACCTAACAGGGCACTAGGGCTTAATCTACGTGGGCCAGACAATTTTCTGGACAAAGAAATGGCGACAATGAGCTACCAATTCAAACTCGCAGGCCATATCAACGAGCGTTGGTTCTGCGATCTACCCCATTTCACCGTGAACCATAAGGATGATGGCACGACAATCCTGATCGCCAAAGTCGCCGACCAGGCCGCGCTCTACGGCGTTATCATGCGTCTGCGTGATGCAGGAGTGGCTTTGTTGGCTTTAAAGCAAACGAACAGCGCCGATTATTGAATCTCGTGGGCCATACTCTAGATGATTGTGCGCCATCCTATCGGGTGGGTGATATTATTCGCCATGCCCTTTCCAGCCTCACTCGCGGTACGAGCCCGAATACATATTCGCCTCATACAGATCGCGGTTTTACAGATCACCGAGACGATCTGGACACATGCCCCACCTACATGAACGCCCGATTGAGAGTAGACTTCACTTTCCCTGGCAGCTACATCTAGTATGAATTAGACGCCATAACTGGCGTCTTTTTGCGCTTTTAGTACCTGATAATGGTGTGATAATGGAGTGTTGAACTAAGGCTCCGCGCAGACTCCCGCACTACCTGGACCAGCTGGGGCATTCGCGCAGAAAGTTACGGTTTCAACCGATAAACAGAGGTAAATTGTTGCTACTCAGATTGGCATATCTCAAGAAAACCTTTTTTGACTCGTAGTTAGTTCTCAATTTAGGCAAGATACAGTGGATTATCATGGGATAACAAGGGTAAAGATAACGTCCGTTTACTGTGCCGTTAGCCCACGCCTAATCCAAAGCAAAACCCATGGTCAAAACTGTATTTTGTCCGGACAAGATGCTTTTGGGAAACCCTCAATAAAAAAGACCCGGTCGAATTGACCGGGTCTTAGATCTGGACTGGCTGCCTAACTGCTGGCGGGCAGCACATCTGCTTCGGCGATGAGAGTGTCAACCGCCTGGGCGAACAGCTCGTAGGGCTGGGCGCCAAAGACGGGTTCGCCGTTGATCAGGAAGGCGGGGGTGCCGTTGATGCCCAGTGACAGGGCTTCTTCTGTGTCAGCCTGCACGGCCGCTTCAAATTCATGATTTTCCAGGCAGGTTGTGAAATCAGCATTATCGAGCCCGATCTCCACCGCATACCCGGCGAATAAATCAGCCGCGCTGCTGTTCCCGCTCCAGGCGCGTTGGTTCTCAAACAGGAGGTCGTGCATAGCGACAAACGCTTCCTGGTCATGAGCGCCGGCGCAGCGAGCCGCTTCGGCGGCCAGGGTCGCCTGTGGGTGGATGTTGGTCAGGGGCATATCTCTAAATACGTAGCGTACCCGACCACTGTCGATCAATTCTTCCTCAATCTGGCTGAAGGTTTGCAGCGCGTGGCGGGCGCAGAAAGAGCATTGGTAGTCAGTGTACTCGATAATGGTCACTGGCGCATCGGGGTCGCCGATGGCATAGGCATCCTCTACGTTCACCTCGGCTGCTTCTACGGGCGGCGCGGGCATCTGCTGCGCCACCTGCTGCTCCAACATCGCTTGGTAGGCCAACCGTGCCTGCGCTTCGACCGCCGCATCTAGCTCACCTGCTTCGGCCAGTTTGACAGCCATCTCAAATAGTTCGTAAGGTTGGGCGCCGGCAATGGCGTAGCCATCAACAAAGGTGACGGGCGTGCTGCTCACGCCTTTGGAGAGCGCTTCTTCCAGGTTGGCCTGGACATTGTCGGCCTGGCTGTCATCGGCCGTGCAGGTCGTGAAAGCATCGATATCTAGATCCAAACTCTGGGCCAGCCCAACAAATACAGCTTCTGTCTTCTCACCGGCATTGTTCCATACCGGCTGCGTGGCGAAAATAGCATTGCGCATGGCTAAATATTCATCTTGCTCCCCGGCGCAGCGGGCAGCAACACTGGCTGTCCGTGCCTGGGGATGGATGCCGTCCAGCGGCAGGTCTTTGATGCCGTAAAATACGCGGCCCGATTCCACCAGGTTTTCAATTAAGGCTGGAGCTGTTTCCGCGGCATGACGGGCGCAGAAGGGGCATTGGTAATCAGAAAACTCAATGATCTGCACTGGGGCGTCGGGATCACCCATGGCGAAAGCCAGGGCCTCTGGCGAAATTTCGAAAAAGGTTGGTTCCGGAACGACGAATTCAGGTAGATCAGCCCGGACGGGTTCGGCAGCATCATGATCGGCGGCGCTGCTGTCATTATCATGATCTTCTGCTGATGCGGAATGCTCCTCTCCGCCAGAATGTTCAGCCTCTTCATGGCTGGCTTCTTCATGTTCAGCTTCTACAAGGCCGGCTTCATCACGGTCAGGATCTTCATGACCGGCTAGATCGACATCGGGCTCGGCGTGGCCCTCATCATCAACGTCGTGGGCTGCTTCTTTTTGGGCGACAACCTTTTCGGCCGTCGCTTCGACCGCTTCTTCTACACTATCTGGCTGGCAGGCGGCGATGCCCGTGACCAGCGTTAATAACAACAGGATGGGGACCAATCTTTTAATTGACATGCTCTAACTCCTCTGTTTCCTTGACCTTCGAACCATTAATCGTTTTCTGCAGTACAGGCAAGCTGAGCACAACCTGCTTCTATACCTTTCCGTGGTTCAGTTTAGCTTTTTGCGGAGCTGGCGTCTTCAAGTGCAGCTGGGAATTACCTTAAGGGCAGTTTATGCTTTTTGAAACGGTATCAACCGATCGTTGATAGGCTCAGGCTCTCCTAACATCTTTCTCCTTCAGCGATCCTACAGTACAATACAAACCTATACTAGTCTGCAACCTTCCCAGTGGAGGCGTCCATGAAAGTAATTCTCCTAGGTGGTACGGGCTTGTTTGGCAAGCAAACGGCAGCTCTTCTCGCCCGCGAGAACCTGATCACCGAGATAGGGCTCGCCAGCAGGAATTTGGAAAATGCACAACAGGCTGCTCAGGAACTAGGTGATAAGGCTCATGCAGTTTGCGTCGATATCAAAGAACTGTCCCAGCTTTCTACGATCGCAGCCGCTTACGACATCATCGTCAATGCTGCCGGGCCAATGTCAGAAGTTCAGGTTCCCGCTCTCCAGGCAGCCATCGAAGCGGGAGTCCATTATACTGACCTGGGAGCGGTTGGCAGATACGCCGAGAGCGCACTCCATCTGGACTCGCAGGCGCGAGCCAGGGGCGTAACCGCTGTCATATGTTCGGGCTGGGTCGCGGTGAACAACCTCATGGCTGTCCATGCATCTCAGCAACTGGACAAGACCGAACAAGTGTTAGTTTCCTTCCTTTTTGACTATACCCCAGGAAATTATTTTTCTCCTGATCAAAGTCTCATCCGCGCCCGTGCAACGGGGCATGTCGAAACCAGTTGGGATCTGATAGACACTGCGGGATGTCCTGTCTTGACCTACCGTGCGGGAAGTTGGTCGCGCCTTGATCCGCTCGAGAATCCCGTTGAAGTGATCCACCCCTCGGGATCGATAATCACGGCTTACCTGACAGATTCTCCAAGCATATTTACGCTGCCGTCCTCCCTGCGGGCCGTGCAAACGGTGACCTGCCTGCTGGGCATGATCCCCCCGCAGCTCATGGCGCTTTTCATCCAAAAGAGCCATAGGATTGCGAGGGGTGAAACTGACTGGACCGGCGCAGCGATGGATTTCTTCGAGACAGCCGTGGCGGACAAGGAACAGTGGTTCACATCTCCCGCCGCTTATCCAAGCGGTTGGTGGATGTGGGCTGTGGCTGAAGGGCAGAAGGAGGGCCGAAAGGCACGCTACCTGTGCTGGCCTTCGATGATTCTCAATTGGACGACAGTTCCCCTGGTCATTACTGCCTTGCGGATTTTAAGGGGGGAAGTCTCCCAGCACGGCGTTCTCCCAACCGAGGCCTGCTTCGAGTTGGGTTCCTTCCTCGATGAAGCGTCGAAGTACATGCTTGAAGAGCATCAGGGGAAACCGTTGCTCAACGATCGCTTCGATTGGCTGGAGCAATAGCGGCCCTGCCCTGGCCTAATCCGCACTTCATCCACAATTGCTTCGCTGCCCTACTTTCATGCGTCGAAATCATTTTGGGAGGTGTATTGAAGTACCATCGAACCGGCTGGAAACAACCGCTGTCCCTAAACTTCTAATCTGGGGAACTGAAGATAGTGCGGTTCCTATTGGGGGATCGGAAATAAAATTTGCCACTACTTCCCGATATGCAATTCTTCAAAATAGAAGGTGGTGAGCATTCTATCCCTGATTCCCATGCCAATGCCGTCAATCGTGAGATTATCGATTTTTTGAAAAATTAAATTTGCACATGTACTTTTTAACCATTGCGTGACATACTTACGAGTCATTTAGTCAATCGCAAGAGCGGATGGATTAGGCATAAAACTCTTGCATGAGTCTCAGACTTTGAACTATCATTGACCAATATGCGACTGTCATCGACAAAAAACAGACATTCGCAATAAGAGATTGCTATGAAGATTTTTCGTCGAGTAATAATTGGGGTTCTTGTAATCGTCCTGGTGGGGGCGATAGGGCTTGTTGTTTGGGCAACTGTAAGTGCTCAGGAGGCAACAGGGCCTGCGGTTGAGGTATTACGGGACAATGGTGTTCAGCGGGCAGATGGGCAGCTTGTGTTTCGGCCGAAATCTCCCAATGGCAAAGGCCTAATTTACTATCCGGGCGGACTGGTTGATCCAGAAGCATATGCAGGAACCGCACAAGGCCTCGCGGATGCAGGATATCTGGTTGTGATTCCAAAAATGCCCCTCAATCTTGCGTTCACGGGTATCAATCGGGCCGATGGCATCCAGGCAGCTTTTCCAGAAATTGAGTCATGGGTCATTGGTGGACACTCGCTTGGTGGCGCGATGGCAGCTGAATACGCTAAAAACAACGTAGATAATCTTGACGGGTTGATTATGTTTGCCTCATATCCCGCGAACAGCGAGGATTTTGTAGATTTCCCAATACCTATTCTGACCATAATAGGGTCAGCAGATCCAGGGGCTCCTAATCAAGAAGCGTTTTATGAAGTGATTAGCGATTCGGCCGAACGTTTTATCATCGAAGGGGGAAACCACCGCCAGTATGCCGATTACAGTTTTCAAAAAGACGACGGAATCGCAACAATCTCTGCGGCGGAACAGCAAGATCAGATCATTGCTGCCACAATCCAATTTTTCGATACGCTGGAATAGCTCTCCAAACTCCACGGGCAAAGGTGCTTGTGCCGAGCTAATGATCGTCGCTGTGTAAATTGACATGGCGACAAAGTCACCTAACATCACTTGCTGCTGAGGGGAAGCACGGCTGAAGTGGAGGTCGCCACCCGCACTGGAGAGGGAACCCAAAACATCGTTTATGCCAATGTTGGTGACCGGGCTACAATTCTTGACATCTACGCTCCTACTGAAGAAGGCTCATGGCCAGTAGTGATCGTCATTCATGGAGTAATGTAAGGAAAATCGAATACTTCTATGCTCGCCAAAGCCATTGCCCCTCAAGGGGCAGTTGTATACAAGATTAATGTGGCTCACGCATATCCTGCCACCATATCCATTGAGCGCATAGGCTGTGCGGTCCACTTTGCCGGTGCTACGGCAGCAGATTATGGTGGGGATCCAAGTAGGATACAATGTTAGGTCACTCTCTTGGTGCTAGCACCGGAACAGTGGCTTCCTTGGCTGAGGACACTTCTGATGGTTGCTGAGTTGTTGGGGACGGGTCTGCGGTGGTGAATGCCTTCATAGGGTACGAAGGCTTATATGATATCGCTTGCGACCGTCTACCCACCTCTAGGTGACTATACTATCCTGGATGAAGAAGATCCTGAGCTTTGGGAAGCCGTTGACCCCTATTGCCACATTGGGATGAACCCTGAATTGCAAATCCGACTCGTTCATGGTGAGGATGAAGACAGCGCGTGGTATGATGTCCCACTCGACGTTTCGGCTGACTACTATCAGGCATTAGTGGATACCGGATACGATGTAGAGTTGACCGTTGTGGATGGTGAGTCCCACGGTGCCATTAACTACTCGTTTAGTGATGCCTTTGCATTGACGGTCAATCTGACGACGGAATTGGCGCGTAGCTCAGAGTAATCGGCAGGAAAGACCGGCTGGCGGCTGTGTTATAATGAATATTGATAGACAGCACAAAGTGGCTGGCTTTAAGGTCAAAACAAGCTCACCATACACAACTTACCTCTAGTGCTCTGTTAAGTTGAATTGTGAAATTGCTAGATTCATGTCATTCCCGCGCAGGCGGGAATCCATAAGAGTGGATGCCTGCCTGCGCAGGTATGACAGACGGATGATGATTCTTCAACCTTTAGAATAACAGAGCACTAGCACTGTCCGCACTTTGCAGGATCATCCCTTCAGTGGACATCATGAAATACAAGTGCATTCTTGCTATTTTTCTTATCTGCACCGTTTTTGTGCTGGGAACAGAATCTTCGCCGGTGGGTTCAACCCCGTTGGAGCAGGGCATGATTTGGACGCAGTGGGATGCGGATCATTATGCCCTTGTCGACGATGGGGAAACGATGTGGGTGGGAAGTGGCAGCGGGCTGATTCGTTGGGATAAGACGAGTGGTACGTACACCAGAATTTCAACAGCAGATGGTTTGCCGCACCGGCGGGTTTACAGCGGTGCTGTTGATGGTGCTGGAAATCGCTGGTTTGGTGGCGATGCGGGGCTGAGCAAGCTGGCCAAAAGTGGAGAATGGACGCATTATGACCAATCTAACAGTGGTATTTTCAGCGACAATGTAGTTGGTATCGCGGTGACGGCCGATGGCTCCATATGGTTGAGTCATGCAGAATCATCCTATGTTGACCGGTTAAAAGCGGAGGGCGGCTGGGCACTTTATCCCAACCGGCAAACAGCCGTGGCCCTCGCCTATGAGACTATCAAACAGACCTTGAACATCAATAAATTGTGGGCCGCAGCGGGCGATGAGGTGTGGGTAGACTATGATGTCTTCAATGGGTCAGTGTGGCAAAATCGCATCCCTGCCGGTGCATATGCCCCACCACTTTTGGCAGCCGCCGACAGCGAAAATCGGGTCTGGGTACTTGAGTGGGATGCTGTGTATTCCTGGGACGGAAAACAATGGTGGGCGTATCCTTTTGAGTACAGTTTTGGGGGTGAAATGTTAACATTGACCATCGATGGAAATGATGGGGTATGGGTTGGCGGAGAGGAGGCCTTTACCCCCTACTCCGGTCTTTCAATAGGCTACGGTCTCTTGCCAGATAAACCAGGTAGCTTTTCGTTGGAACACTATTTGGACGTCCAACCACCTATCGTCGCATTGTGGCCAACAGATGCGGGCATGTGGGGCACGGGTCCTAACTGGCTGCTAAAACCGGGTGGCAATGTAACCATTTTCAGCGATGCGCCATACTTCACAGGAGTCAGGGAAGCGGTTGTCGACCGGCAAGGAAGAACATGGATAAGCAGTGGGAATTATCAATTTGGCGCGCTGCAGACTCTTGACGACATGGGTACAGCGACGATGGCTGACGACCTGGGCAAAATTATGGGCAGACAGTCGATCATCACGGTCCTTGAGCCAGCCGCAAACGGCGATTTATGGGTAGGCTGGGAATGGTGGTTCAAAGCCAAGCATGCGGGGACGCCGGTCCGCTATCTTAATAACAACAAGATTGAGTACCAGCCGCCACTCAGAAACGGATTTGTCGACGATATTTTTACTAAGGATGGGCGACACATTTGGTTCGCTTATTCGATCCAGGATTATGAAGAAACCACGATAGAGAAAGGGGTATGGTCTCTTGATGATGGGGGAACACCTGCCGATTTCGCGGATGATGTGTGGGTGACGTATGCAATGGATAGTGATGGGGAAGATGGCGTGGTCGCGGTTGTGGATGATAAACTTTGGTTCGGTGACAGTTCCGGTCTATATCTTTATCGGGGTGCCCATTGGGAAAAAGTTAGCTCAGGAAAAGTGCGGGGGTTGGTTCCTGGGCCGAATGGTGTGCTGTTTGTAGATGAAAACTGGAGAGTGCTGATCATCGAAAAAGATGGGCGGCAATCGACTACTACTTTTGAAGATCTGATCGCAAGGGATTTTGCGAGGGTGCAGGCGACGGAGCGCAGGAATCAGATGTGGACAGTCGCAGCTGATGGTGCTGTGTGGTATTGGCAATCACGATACGATCATGAGTTGGCGCGGCGGGATGAACAAGGGTTGGACATATTCACAACAGCGGCGATTTCAGATTATGTGGAGGTCGACGATGTTAATCATGTCTGGCTGGCTGATGGCGCGTTGTGGCGTATGTCGCCAGAACCGGATTTCACTCTGGAAATCGGACCGGCAGCCTGGTTCCTGACCACCAACGACAGCAGGATCGGTCAAGTGCAGATCAAGAGCAATGAAGGGTACGAGGGCATGGTGGACCTCACTATTGGTGATTTGCCAGAGGGGATTAGGGCCGAAATCACGCCGCAACAGGTGAGCGCCGGGGAAACGGCCGCTTTGATTTTGACCACCGAAAACAGGCCGCTGGGCCAGGTGACCGTGATCGTCAATGCTGTCTCCGGGCCACTAAGCCGACAAGCATCACTGCGCCTGTCGGTGGCGGAAACAGTAGGTGAAATACTGGCGCCGGTGTTGCTGAAGGGAGATCTGTGAACCTAGTGCTCTCTTAAGTTGAATTGTGAAATTGCTAGATGCATGTCATTGCCGCGCAGGCGGGAATCCATAAGAGTGGATACCTGCCAGCGTAGGTATGTCAGACGGATGATGATTCTTCAACCTTTAGAATAACAGAGCACTCGTCACCCGTCACTCAGGTCACCAAGATCCTCCTCTCTTATCTCTGCGCACCTCTGCGTCCTTCCGAAGACCAACTTTAGCGATCACAAATTCTCTAGCTTAATCTATCATTAGTTTGGCCAGGCTTTCCTCGAACGGTGGATAGGCAATACCCCTTTCGGTGATGATCGCCGTGATGTATTGGGCGGGAGTCACGTCAAAAGCCGGGTTGCCGACATCAATGTCATCCGGCGTAATCTGCCAGGTGCCGACGTGCGTGACCTCATGGGCCGGGCGCTCCTCAATCTCAATATCATCTCCGGTGGCGGTATCCATATCGATGGTCGTCGTCGGGGCAGCAACGTAGAAAGGAACCTTATTGGCCTGGGCGACGACGGCCAGGTTATAGGTGCCTATTTTATTGGCCGTATCCCCATTGGCGGCGACGCGATCGCAGCCAACGACGCAGAGATCGACGCCATGAACGCGCATATAGTAGCCGGAGGCGCTGTCGGCAATGACTTTGAAGGGCACGCCTTGTTCTTTTAGTTCATATGCGGTGAGACGGCCGCCCTGCAAGCGCGGGCGGGTCTCATCCACCAGGGCAAAGACATCCTTGCCGTGTTCATGGGCCGTGCGTATGATGCCCAAGGCGGTGCCGTAATCGACGGTGGCCAGGCTGCCGGTGTTACAGTGGTGGATGATAGTCGCCCCCTGGGGCACAAGGGGCAGGGCATTGAGGCCAATTTGCTTGTTGATCTGCACATCTTCGGCGGCGATGGCCTGGGCTTCATCGAGGGCCGCGGCGTTCAATTTGGCCACGCTGTCCAGTTCAGGAGCAGAGAGACGGGCCATCATGCGCTCAATAGCCCAAAACAGGTTGACGGCCGTTGGGCGGGCCTGGCGCAAGGTTTCGGCGGCCTCGTCCAGCTCGCCGCGCAGACCAGCAGCGGTGCTTTGGTTTGTATGACTGGTCACGAGGCAAAGGCCATAGGCTGCAGCAGCACCAATAGCAGGAGCGCCACGAATGACCATATCGCGAATGGCGCCGGCGACCTGAACATCCGTGGTGTAATCATTGTAGACTGTCTCATGCGGCAGCTTGCGCTGGTCGAGCATACGCACGACGCCTTCATCCAACCATTGAATGCTGTGAAAAGTACTCATATCGTCTACCAGTTCTTATATCCTTCGCTGTGCTTGCGATACTCGATCATCTCCTCACCCAGCATCTTATGCTCGAGGATGATGTCACAAACCTCTTCCAGGGTCGAGATCCAATGATACGCTTCCTCGAGGGTCTGGCCGATGGAAAAGCAGCCATGGCCGCGCTGCATGACGATCTTATAACCGCGCAAAGCCTCGGAAACCTTCTCCGCCATTTCCGTTGATCCGGAAGCCATCTCCACAGAAACGACCGGGATCTTGTGCAGGTGGTAAGAACCTTCGTTGTCGATGGGAATAATCTCATCACGAGTGAGACTGAGGGCAATGGCCGTGCGCGGGTGCGAGTGGATGATGGCCAGAGCCGAGGTTTTATCATAAATGGCGCGATGGACGATGAGCTCGGTACTGGCGCGCATGATGCCGCTGTCTTTGCCTTTGTAGCGGGTCTCGACAAAGTCGCTGTGCTTGAGACGGCCGAACTGTGCCCCACGCCGCTTGATGATGATCTTATCACCCGCGCGCACACTCATATTACCGCCATGGGAGCTGGTCAGGCCGGTGACGAAAATATCACGGCCAATGTCACGAAATTCTTCATATAATCTTTGGTCTATCATGTCAATCCCCTCAGGCGCTGATCAGCGAGTCTAGTTCAAGTTCGGCCAATTTTTCCGGCTTGGGCACCCCGTTCTCATCCCAGCCTCGGAACTGGTAATACTCTTCCAACATAGGGGCCAACTTGGCCGTGAAACCTTCTGAAGGCCCTTCGACCACTGGTTCATTAAGCAGCCGGTCGGGCAGGGTATCATCGGCAGCGGTGAAACCTTCGCGCAGATTGTAGAGTCGTTCCAAATTCCAGACACGCTCACCCGCCTTCATCAGGTCATCGACCGTAAAGGTTTCGCCGGTGACGGCCGACAGTATGCGGGCAAAGAAATCCTCGGCGACAGCCATATTGGCGAATTTGCAGAAAACGAGGCTGTCGATAACCGCGGCCGAATTTTGGTGCACAGAGACGATGCCCGATTTGCCCTGTGTGGCAAAACGGTCGATCAGCCGGGGCAGAGCAAGCACTTCGGGGCCCAACATATTGCCCGTTTCATGGCAGGCGCCGCGGTTGGAGGTGGCATAAACGAGACCCTGGCCCTGCATGCCGCGTGGATCATAGGCTGCCAGTTCCAGTTTCTTGACGCTCATGGAAAGCTCGGGCGCGCCGGCCTTTTCGGCCATACGGTAGCTGCCTTCAGCCATCTCGGCGCCCAGGCCACGGCGGTAGGCGGTGTCCAGAATGAGCGGTTGCAGCTTATCCGCGTCCCCGAATCGCAGGTCGCTGTCCAAGAATCCCTTTTCGGCCAGTTCCATTGCACAGCCGATGGTCACGCCCATGGAGATGGTATCCAGGCCCATGTCGTTGCTGAGATAGTTGGCTTCCGTGATCAGTTCCAGGTCATCGATGCCGCACTGCGCGCCGAAGGACCAGGCCGATTCATACTCCGGACCTTCCCCTTCTTTCCCACTAGATGTCTTGGTGATCCGCGTACACGTAATTGGACAGGCCCAGCAAGCCTGGTTTTTGACCAGGATTTCGTCGGTAATCGCTTCACCGCTGATCTTGTCTGCTCCTTCAAACTGGGATTGCGTGAAGTTGCGTGTGGGTAAAACGCCTATTGTGTTGACGATATTCATCACCGCTGCGGTTCCGAATTCGGGCAGCGCCTGTGACGTAAGCGGGCTGGCCTTGAGCAGCTTACCCGTTTCATACTGCATGAACTTGAACTGCTCTTTGTCAGCCGGACGGTTACGTTCCGATCCTTCGACGACGATCGCTTTTAAGTTCTTGCTGCCCATGACCGCGCCAGGGCCACCACGAGCCAAGGCGCGCTCACGATCGTTCATGATCGCCGCGATACGCACCAGGTTTTCGCCGGCGGGGCCAATACAGAGCACGTTTCGTTTGTTCCTGTTCTGGCCTAGAGCGTCGGTGGTTTCAAAGACAGTCTTGCCCCAAAGATGGGCGGCGTCCTTGATCGAGACCGCTTCAGAGTTGATCTCAATGAGGACCGGGTGCTGCGCTTTGCCGCGCACGATGAGCACATCATAGCCAGTACGTTTGAACTGCATGCCCCACCAACCGCCGCTGTTGGCATGTAGTATGGATCCGGTGAGCGGACTCTTGGCGCTGACCGAAAAGCGGTTGCTGGTCTGTGCGCTGCTGGCCGTGATGGGACCGGTGGTGAATATGAGCACGTTTTCGGGGGAAAGCGGCTCGACTTCGGGACCAACCAGATCCCAAAGCAAACGCGCTCCCAGGCCACGTCCTCCGAGGAAGAGGTGTGCCATTTCCATGTCCAGAGGTAAATCGTTGATCTCACCTGTGGTGAGATCGATATCTAAGATCTTTCCTGCCCAGCCTTGCATAGGGTATTTGAACCTCCAAAAAAGGGGAAAATATGGTTGATGTAAAGCAGCCGCTAAAACGGCTGGCATGGATCGCTATTATACACGGAAGCAGGCTTGCGGGCGGTAATAGCTTGGATTTGAGAACGGATTAGATTCTGTATAATCTGAGTTGTTGAAAGACGGGAACTGCGATTCTTGTGGTTTAGGGGGAAGATTGGAGAAGTGAATGCAGGTTACAAGTTACAGGTTACATGAAGCGCTGAAGAAATGGATGTGCTTGAGCGGTGAGTAAACAGGTTCCGACTTTTCAATATCTAGAGCGTTACCGGAATGAGGGTACGCGGACTTACAGCAGCCATGCATCCTACAATGCGGCCGGTGAGCGCTATCGGCCTAATTCAGCCCACGGTGGATTTGAACTGCATGCTTTTGCAATGCCGCGAGATGAGATGCTGCTTTTTTCGGCCGATCCGGCTCAGGAACTTGCCGGAAAATATATCGACCCGGAGCACGTGCTGCTCTGTGTTCATCCACAGCTTCTGCAAAGCTGTCCCGATGATCCCTATGTGTGCCGCACGTTGGCTATGGGCCAGGCGCGCCAGCCTATAGCCGTTATCCCCAGCTCATCCACACGCACCCTGACTGTCAAGGACCCGGTCGTACCACACGCCGTTAAGGTGCACTTCCCCTTCAAGATTTCACGCTATACGCGCAAGATGCGCGAAGAAGTGATTGAGCAGGCGACGAATGTCTCGCGGGAACTGGAAAATGGGATTGAGCATCTAGATTATGACTTTGCCTTCCTGCGCGAGGTCATAGGCGTGGCCCACAAAAATCTCGATCCGCATGGAGATCGGGGTGAAAATTGGGGCTATCTGGTGCGCGACATGGTTCCTTTCCCAGGCCAAGACAATGAGCGTACCCTTGTCCCTGGCTTTGCCCTCTATGGCCAAGATTATTTCGAGCCAGAAAAGCCCCTGCTGCTCTTCGACCTAATTGGGGAGCAGGACCCGGTGCAATTTGTACTTGACAATATCATGCTGCCCATAGTCCGCCATTGGATGGGCTGTTTTAAGAATTTTGGTTTTATGCTGGAACCGCACGGGCAGAATGTGCTCTTGGAATTGGATGCAGACCACAGGGTACGGCGCGTTGTGCACCGCGATCTAAGCATCGGCATCGATATGCGGCTCCGGAGGGATTTGGGGCTGCCTGCCGATCAAATAAACAACTATAATCGCACGGAGCAGTCCGCCTTCCACAGCGTGACCTATGACCGCTTTATGGGCGGCCATTTTTTCGACCGCCTGGTGGCGGCCTGTCAAGCAAAGATCCCTGAGCTGCAGAAAGATGACTTCACAGGTCCGTGTCGCGAGACGTTTGCCGCACTTCTACCTGATTATGCACATTATTTTCCGCAAACGGTGTGGTATTTCAGCGAAGAACGGGATCGATTTAACAAGCCTTTCTACGAGGATACGGAGGAGGCGCCGGAGTGGCGGCCGTAAAGAGAGCGAACAGCTAGATATGAGATCGTGAGGATACCATATATGTTCAAAAGTAAGAGGGTGCTGCTGCGATCGGCACGGCGCTCTCGTTTTCAGCGGTTCCTGGTTGATGTCCAAACCGGCATCTGCGAACACCAGAACATTATGGATTATTCTGTCTCAATGCTATCGACTATCACTGGGTAGACCAGGGCCGGGTTGCCATCTTCGCGTGTGGGTGTGATCAAGTCATGGGGTAAGCCGAGCGCATCTTCAAACTCGTAGGTGCGCAGAAACTCTTCACCGTGTGCTTTCCAGGCGAAGACCAACTGATCGGTAATGCCGTTGTTTACGGAGTCGTCATGGGCATTATTGATGACCATGATTGAATCAACGGCCGGTTTTTCACGCCGCGCCATGTCCTGGGTAGCAAATCCAAGACGCAGATATTCGGCCAAAGCGTGCAGCGGGTAGCCGGGATAGGAATACGGGGCAGTGAAGGGATTATCCGCCTTGGTGGTTGGATCCCACCACATGGGGATATTGGGGATATCATCAATGACGCGAGACACAACGCGGTTAAGCGGCGTAGGAATAAAACCAATGCCCAGGAAAGGAGCGACGATGACCGCCTGATCCACATCTTCATGTTCCTGGGCGATCCATGAGGCAATGGTTCCCCCACCAGAAAGGCCACTCACAATCACATCATCGCCTAGTCCGTGGGCAATATCAATCGTCTCCGTGGCGAATTGTGCCAGTTCCTCGGCCGAAGTCGGCTTCAGCGCATCCTGCGAACGGTCTAACTTCCCGTGATGGGGCATGCGCGGGATGTAAATATTGTATCCTTCGTCAAACATCTGCTGGCCCAATTCGCGGAACTGCTCCGGGCAGCTAGTAAAGCCATGGAAGAAGACGATGACGCCTTCTGATTTCTCGCCGTGGGTCATCGCCGTGCTGATGCAGACCGGGTTGATCTCGCCGCTCGCCTCTTCATTTTCCTGTATCGCCGCCACGCGCGCCACAGCCTCGTCATGGCCATTGGCTGGATTGGAAACCGATTGGTCATCAACCGTTACAGGCATGAACTGTAGAAAGGTCAGAATGGTCAGCAAGATCACCAAGATGGCAAGTACGGCCGTCCAGAAGCGATGCCGGCTGAACCAGGATTTAGATCGTGTTGTCGGTGATTCACTCATTGGTTTGTTCCTTTAAGGCTATGTGCCGCTAATTATAACCAGCTACAGTCAATTGCGGAACGTAATTAATCTCAGCTATCAAGTTCATCATCGCTTCCAGATCCGGCGCGACGCGGGCCTGGGCGGCTTGCTCATAGGCGTAGCCGGCGGCCAGCAGCTGCGGCTCAGACAAGAAACCACCCACAAAAACCAGGCCTTCTGGCTGGCCATCTACGGTAGAATCAGAGGGGACAGTCAAGGGTAGAATCCAGCGGTGGAATATTCGTTCTAGGAAATTCCACGATGGTCACTGCGGCCTCCGACAGGAGTTTGGCTGTGGCCCGGATGGTCTCATAATCGGGCTCTAGTGCCTCTCGCAGAGCTGCCTGTTTTTCCTCGTCACTGATATCATTGCTGCTAAAGTACTCATCAAACGCCTGATCATTCCAGACCGGCCCCACACGTAAGTCCTGCCAACTTTCTGGTGTCAGATATTGCATCAAATCAACCCCCGCCAGAGCCTTGGGTTTAATCTCTTGGGTAAAGTCAACCCCTGCATCATTATAACGGTCATAACAAGCCTTGAAAGAGTCAAGTTCGGCCTGTTCTTGTTCCATTACCGGCGAGCCATCGCCCAGAGCGGTCAAGTAGAGATCTAAGTCGTCAAGATGGGACATCAAGGCTGGGTCGGCGTATAAGGTGCCGCGCTGGGTGAAAAAGACCAAATCCCGGCTGGAGAGGGGTTCGGCATAGGCGGAGGTGTCATCATCAATAACTGTTGATGCAATTGAGGGGACGCTGCTTATGAGTGAGCCGCCAGGACCATCTGTGGCGAAGAACATCGGCTCGGCTGGCAGAGCGCCCGTTGACAACAAGCGAATGACAGCTAGTGTAATGGAACGGCCGTATCCGATTGTGCAGCTGGTTCTGTTGGTGCTGCTGCTTCCGGCTTTTGTGATTGGCAGCCAGCCACCAATAATAGAATCAATATCAATACCATTACGGTAAAGGGTTTGCTTCTCATTCCAATATCTCCTATCGGATGTTTGATTCAACCATCATTTCTTATTGCTGCGGGGCTGCTTATTCTTTTAGAACCCCGCGCAGCACAATACGCTGGCAGCTTTCACACAATTCGGCGTCAATATCCCCATCTCTCTTGTAAACTTGGCAGGTTTAATAAATGAATGCGTCAATTCTCGTTTTATAACATGATGTTTCCTGGCTACTCCTGCACTAATAAAAAAATCAGGGGCGGGAATGGATTCGATGCAGCGGACAGTCATCAGTGATCAGTGGGTTGGACGCACGGGCTTGTTGATTCTGGTTACTGATCCATCGTCGGATCTCTACCCGTGGGCGAGGGGCTGCCAGTCAGATCTGTCAAGAGCATATTCGAGGTCATCGCCGTCCCACAGCTCGAGGGAATCGGCGTGAAAGGTGTCGGCTTGCTGCAGATCTTCGGGCGTGAGACGAAAGCGGCGGACGAGGGTCAGGCCCGCTTTTTCCAGGACGCGTATGGAGGCAAGGTTTATTTCGTAGGTGGTGGCGACAAGGCGCTGGACGCCTGGTTGGGCAAAGGCTTTGTCGATTAGGGCGCGCACGCCTTCAGTGGCATAACCCTGACCCCAGGCATCACGACGCAGGCGATAGCCGAGAGCCAGAAGGGCATCATTGTCTGTTGGACGCGCGCTGAACCAGCCCAGGAAGTGTAAAGCGTCTCTATCAACGGCGGCCCAGAAGCCGCAGATGGGCTTTTGATCATCGAAATGGAGGAAAAGGGGTAGGATGTCGTTCTCTATAACGGTGCGAGAGACGGGGGTGCCGCCGTTGATGTAACGCATAACTTGAGGATCGTTGTCAAGTTCATACAGGTGATCAATGTCGGCGTCCGTGAAACGACGAAGGATGAGTCGCTTGGTTTTTAATAAGGTGACCTTCATAACCCGTTTCAATTAATGCCCAGCTCGACCAACAAATAGGCGAGTAGACGCTGGCCCAGGGTAACGAGAATAGGAATAAGGATAGAGGCAAATAGGGTTCTAAGGATACCGGCATTGAAAGGCCAGGTGGGGACCGCTTTCAGTCGTTCTTCATAGTTTTTCCAGAGGTTGACCTCAGTGGCAAAGTTGAGGATGTCCTCTCTGTCTTCATCACTCATATGCTCCAGGCGGCGGTAGGCGGCAGCCAGGTGGCGGCGGAGATTATCTTGTTCGTTTAATTTGGCTTGACGAAGCACACGGTGGGTCTGGCGCATAGGCAAAAAGAAAATCAGCAGCGTACAAAGTATTAGAAAGCCATGGAGGATGAGCTCAACTATTGTGAGGCTCTGTCTCCCGATGGCGCTGTAGAAAACAACGATGGTGGAGCCGCCAACAAAGGCGATGGCAACGAATAGGCTGTTGAGACCAATGGATAAGAAGGGAGATGTATAAAAGATATCGAAGTCGAGCGGCTGCTGCTGGAGATGCGTGGTGAGACGGCCGTCGGCAAGCGACTGCTGGAGAACCAAGGAGATCAGGCCAAACATCAGCCCGTTGGCCAGGGCCAGGAACCACATAACCCAGCTAAATCCGTTATCATTTGACCAGGGCGAACTGGCGATAAATCCGAAGGCAAAGCCAATGGCTAGGGCAGGCCCAGCCCATTTGCGATCATGAGCGCGTGTTTCCTGGACCATCTGATCATAATCTACATCGTCTAGACGAGAAAGGTGATGCAGGCTGTTCAGGGCATTGGTCTGATAGGGAACCATCACGCGTGAGATGATGAGGATATAGATGATTACCGTCGGGGCGATAAGGATGATGCTCCAAAATCCCTCGCTCCACACTGTCGACCAGACATCGTCAAGGGTGATGGCGGCAGCAGCAAGTATGGCCAGGACGGCGGCAGCGATGGCTATTTGTCCCCAGGATGGGGGAAGGATGCGCTCGATGAATGAAGTGCTAGGCATGGTGGTTATTTCGGACATGATTCCCCAACTCCGTTTGCTGCCACGCGTGGCAATAGGGCCTATACTTTTTTATAGTATAGCGCATAGGGCAAGATAGGAATGGCGAGTAGTTTAAGTTGATCGAGCGGCTTTGCTGGAATATGGGTATTTGGTATTTTAATGAATGGTTATCGGGAGAAGTTGATTTACAATATGAGGCTATGATGCGTGTTGTAGAAGTTCTGCCTTATGATCCGGGCTGGATCACTTTGTTTGAGCGCGAAGCGAATTTTCTGCAAACGATTTTCGAAGGGGAGGTGCTGGCTGTTCACCATATTGGCAGCACTTCGATCCCAGGGATGAACGCTAAGCCGATCATTGATGTACTGTTGGAGGTGCGCGATATTGAACGTGTGGACGCGTTCAATGAGACGATGCACCAGATGGGGTATGAACCGCGCGGGACGTTTGGTCTACCGCGCAGGCGCTATTTTCCAAAGACGGTCGATGGGAAAAGGGTGGTGCATGTGCACACATGGGCGCGGGGCGACGCGGAGATCAAAAGGCACCTATCGTTCCGCGATTATATGATCGCCCACCCATTCAAGGCGGAGGCTTACGGGAGCTTGAAGAAAGAGCTGGTGACCACCTATGCTGGCGACAATGAGGCCTACATTTCTGGCAAATATGATTTCTGTGTGCAGATGGAGAGCCGGGCCGTCCAGTGGCAAGATTGGGTCAACAGCTATGCACTAGAAAGCGAACGGCTGCGGTTGATCGCCCTATCGGCGGCTCAGCTAGAGCTTTTGCTGGCGCGCACAGATCAGTTAGAAGCCGCGCTCGGTTTAACAATCTCACGACCGGTGATGGCAACTCCTGTCGTACGGCACGCCATCCGCTTGAAACAGTACCGGATCATTAGAGCGGTGCGAAAAGAATTTCCTTGGCATACCTATTGGTTGGCTGTGATTAAGGGGCAAAATATTGGCGCAGGATTGATCGGTTTCAAAGGGTCGCCGGATGAGCAAGGCAAAGTGGAGATCGGGTATGGCATCGATTCTGGTTCGCGAGGAAAGGGATATGCAACAGAAGCTGCCGGGACTTTAATCGATTGGGCCTTGGAGCAAGCGGAATGTAAAGTCGTAACGGCGTGGAGTGATAAAGAGAATCGGGCTTCGGCCCGGGTGTTGGAAAAAGTGGGCATGAAGCTGGGCAAAGAGACAGCCGAACAGTTCCATTGGGTGAGGGGAAAATAGAACTATGGCGTGATTTGCCATTTCGTTGGAAAATAAGATATTGGACTCTACGGAGTCCTGCTTTTTAATATTGGAGGATAAGAAAGATAAAAATGAGTAGTAAGCAAACCAAACAACATCAAAAACACCCACCAAGGGGAAAACATACACAAGGAAAACATTCACAAGTGAAGAAAGAACGCGGCGGCTTGTTAACAGCGGCGATTATCTACGTCTTTTTGCACAGTTTCTTGGTGCTTGGAGCCATCTTTGGCAATAATTTATTGATGGGTGCGGATTTGCCCCCAACTTGGTTCATTCTTTCCATGATCGGGGCAGAAATCGCCGATATCGTGGCCGGCATCGCCCTTTGGCGCTGGAAAAAATGGGGCTTAACCCTCTATTTTGCGGCAACGGTTGTCGTCATCGCTCTTGGCGTATTGGCCACCGGGGCGGCGATGATGTGGTCATTTTCACGCCTCTTTCCTTTTATAATTGTGGGCTACATTGTGCGCTCTAGATGGCAGTACTTTGAATAGAAGGCGAAATAGTTCACGCCCGGCTCCCCATAATATATCTTCTAGCGTGACTTATTTGGGAGAGCCAGGCGTGATTTGGGTGGGGAAGCCGGGTCCATTTTGAAAGAAGTACAACCGATCAGAATAGCGCTGCCGACAGGATGGCAGATGGGTACGGTCAACGTCTATTTGTTCACCGATCCGGAACCGGTTCTGGTTGATGCCGGGATCAAGTCGGCTGAAAGCTGGGAAGCGCTGCAAGAAGGGCTAGCCAATTATGGACTGACGGTGTTGGACCTATCGCGGGTGATCATCACCCACGCCCATGTGGACCACGATGGTGGGGCAGGAACGATTGTGGCCAACAGTGACGCGGATGTCTGGATTTCTGATGCCGGGGCACCATGGCTACTGGACATGGACGCGCGGCAAGAAAGACGGATGCAATACTACCGGGATGATTTCCTGCCGGCGACTGGGCTGCCTGTAAAGACAAATAAGATGATTATCACTGGCCTGCAGATGATGGCTGAGCAGCGCGAAGTGCTGCCAGCGGAACGAATCTACAGCTTTCGAACGGATGGTGTTCTGCAAATGGGGGGCAGGGCGTGGCAGGTGCTTTTTACGCCGGGTCATGCTAGTATGCAAACTTGTTTTTACCAGGCAGAGACGCGACAACTGCTGTCGGCAGATATGCTGCTGGCAACCACGCCTGTACCGGTAGTGGAAAGTCCGCCGCCCGGACAGTCAAAGCGGGTGCCAGCTCTGCCCTTGTTCATGGAATCGCTGGATCTGATTGAAGGATTGGATGTGGAACTCGTGCTCCCCGGACATGGACGGCCGTTCCGGCAGCACCGTGAGGTAATTGAACGCCAACGTCAGCGAATTCTAGGACGCAAAGGTGAATGTATGCAGTGGATTGAGGCGGGATTCTCTACGGCGGAGGAACTGCTGGAAAAAATGTATCCTCACCGGCCTATCCAACAACGTTTCGCGGGTTTATGGATGCTGATCGGCTATCTTGATCTGCTCCAGCTAGATGGCGCCGTTGAACAGAAAACGATCGATGGGATCTGGCATTTTTATCCCCGTTCTAGTGCTCTGTTAAGTTGAATTGTGAAATTACTAGATACATTTCATTCTCGCCGCCGCCGCCACGAGGGTAAACTGCGGTGGGAGTCAATAAGAGTGGATACCTGCCTGCGCAGGTATGACAGAGGATGATGATTCTTCAACCTTTAGAAAAACAGAGCATTAGATAACAAACGAGCAAAAACAACATAATATGGGGTAAAGCAACCATGAAAGGACCATTGGCGTCACTACGCGTGCTCGATTTCACCACGCTTTTACCGGGACCATTCGCTACCATGATGCTGGCTGATATGGGGGCGGACGTTGTGCGCATTGAAGCGCCCAATCGCCGGGATATGGTCCGCGCCCTGCCGCCTTATGATGATGGGACTTCAACGTGGCATGGGGTACTCAAGCGCTCCAAACGATCGCTGGCCTTGGACTTGAAAAAGCCAGAAGCGGCGGATATTGTCAAGCGGCTGATCCGCGACGGCGGGTATGATATTGTGATCGAACAGTTCCGACCCGGGGT
This sequence comes from uncultured Chloroflexia bacterium, assembly GCA_963807975.1. Classification (GTDB taxonomy): domain Bacteria; phylum Chloroflexota; class Anaerolineae; order Promineifilales; family Promineifilaceae; genus JAACFF01. The sequence goes on from CAWEDV010000001.1 coordinate 2,737,385, forward strand.
GATGGATAGGTTGGGTATCGGTTATGAAAACTCTGCAGCAGATTGATCCCGCCTTGATCTACTGCTCAATTACCGGCTATGGCCAAACGGGTCCCCTGAGTGATCGAGCAGGACATGACATTAACTATCTGGCATTGTCCGGGGTGATGAGCCATTCAGGAAGGGACGAGCCAGGCCCGCCCCCTTTAGGCGTGCAGCTTACAGATATTGGCGGGGGATCCTTCGGGGCGCTGGTGGGCCTTCTGACAGCAGTCATTCAGCGGCTGGGAAACGGCCAAGGTCAACAGGTGGACATCAGCATGCGCGATATGATGTTGGCCTGGCAGTCCCATATTTTCAGCGAGTATCTGGTGGGCGGGCAAACGATAGAACAGGAAGGGTCGTTTTTGAATGGGGGTGGAACTTATGACTTCTATAAAACAGCCGATAATCGCTATTTGTCGGTGGGTAGTTTGGAACCAAAGTTAGTGGTGGCGAACAGCGACAAATTGGCTCCCCTTTCCGTTTTTCCCGCAGTAGAGCGAGTTATCGCTACGCCGGTGTGGAACTGGGCCGACATTCGGAGGAAATTATGAAGGAGATCGGCTGCCAAGGCGCGGAGATTGAAGCGTTTCGTCAAAAGGGGTATTGGGTTGAATCTGATTCCGTTGTATTATTTGGCAATGGAAGCGCATGAGCAAATAAGAGCAGCAGCAATATTCTTGATCTAAGAAAACAATAGCCACCTATGAGTGTGAGTCCAAATCTAACATTACTATTGATCGGTGCCGGTGCCGGTTTGACGGTCGCCTTGATCGGGGGTCTTGTGGAGTATTGGGTCTCGATGCGCGCCAATGGTTCGGCCGTGCAGCACCGGCTCCCTGGATGCTTATTTTATGTCTCCGGCGGTTTGGCTCTGGCGGGCATCATAGCAATTGCAGCTTCGGTTCTTTTTAATAGGGGAATTGAGCCAGCTTTGGTTATCGGCGCTGGAGTGCTGGGTGGTTTTTATCTTGGTTTTGCTTTTCTATTCGCCTTATGGTTCCTGGTGGAACGGCAATAATCATGGGCGTTGGCAGCCATCTCCTGTCTTGAAATTCCGAGGTTAACTGTGTCAAAACGAGTAATCAGGTCAATCATTCTCATTGGACTGGCAATCGGCGCGGTCATGCTCCTGCAAGGGATACTTGGCGTTCTCATCGGCGGTATTCTCTTTGTGTTGTTGCTTTTCTTGTGGGCTATCCCTGGCGACACAATGGGAGCCAGCAAGAAAAGCAGGAGGCCAGATTGGAAACCTCTTTCACTGGCGTTTGTAGGTATTGGCGTGGGCCTATTCGCATCCGTAGCTGCCGTGTTGATACGACCGCCGCGCGCTTTTCCTTAGGTTTTAATGGCCGTAGGGGTGGGCATGATTTTTTGGATTTTTCTGTCTCGCCGCTGAAACCAGGCCAGTGAAAAGCAGAAAAAGAGCCTTGCTAAGCAGATAGTAAAAAAGGACGACTCATTTATGTCAGATATAACTTTGCGAGAATGCCAAAAAACAGTTGATGCGTGGGTGCAGACGATTGGTGTGCGTTATTTTTCGGAATTGACCAATATGGCCGTATTGATGGAAGAGGTAGGCGAAGTGGCGCGCATCATGGCCCGTGTTTATGGGGATCAGAGCCATAAAGAATCGGATGAAGCCTATGATCTTGCGGATGAGTTCGCCGATGTTTTTTTTGTTCTTGTTTGCCTAGCCAATCAGACAGGGGTAGATCTGACACGGGCATTTGAGAGGAATCTGGAGAAGAAGACAGAGCGGGATATGGAGCGGCATGTGAATAATCCGAAGCTTAGGAATAGTAAACAGTGAGCTGTAAACAATAAGCTGTAAATAGCGAACTGTTAGCATTGAGTGGCGAGTTGGTGGGATGAATTACGTGGTGCGGTATGGATTCTTCAGAGGACCTAGGATTGTCAAATGAAGGGAAGGGCAAGATGGCCGGGAATGAGTTTGTAGATTTGGACAAAGCCCTGGGGTACGAGTTCAAGTCAAATGAGTTTAGTTACACCAAACAGCGGGTCATCCATTATGCGCTGGCGATCGGGGCCGGGGCGGAGGCGAGAAATGGGGATGATCTGCCATTTGTTTATGAACTCAACCGGGGAGGATTCCACGTATTTCCTACATTTGCGGTGATTTATCCGTTTGGGGCAATGGAGCAGATCACCTATGTTCCCGGGTTGAAATTCAATTTCATGAATTTGCTGCACGGCGAGCAGTACCTGGAAGTGAAACGGCCGCTGCCAACGGAAGGTACGGTAACTAATAAGGCGCATATCAGCCAGATCTATGATAAGGGGTCGGGGGCGGTGGTTATCATTGACGTTCACAGCATGAATGCGCAGGGGGAAGAAATAGCGTTCAACCAGGCTTCAGTTTTCATCCGCGGTATTGGCGGCTTTGGCGGCGAACGAGGCCCTTCGGGTCGAGTTAATTTACCCCCGGAGCGAAAACCGGATGCTGTGATAAGCGAGCAGACAAGCAGGAACCAGGCGCTGCATTATCGAATCGCTTCAGGAGATCCCAATCCCCTGCACGCGGATCCCGGTTTTGCGGCCATGGTCGGTTTTAAACAGCCGATCTTACATGGGTTGTGCACGTTTGGGTTTGCAGGAAGGGCGGTTTTGAGACAGTTTGGCGAGAATGATCCGGCGCGCTTCAAGAGTATGAAGTGTCGCTTTTCGCGACATGTATTTCCCGGGGAAACTATCCTAACCGAAATGTGGCAGGAAGCAGACGAGCGGATCCTATTTCAGAGTAGGGTAGTCGAACGAGATGAAGTGGTGCTGTCTAACGGGGCCGTTGAACTGCATGGAGATTGATAAGCATTGGTTCATGGTTCGCTTTCTAGGGAGGTACACCCATGGGCGAGCAGTTTAACTTTGGTGGGGAAATAGTCTGGCGGCCAACAGAAGGGGATATTGAAGGGAGCCATCTCCAGCAGTTTATGTATTTGCATGATATCGGGTCGTTTGCCGAGCTCATGGAACGATCAACCGCGGATGTGGCCTGGTTCACGGATGCACTGCTGAATTATCTGGAGATAGAGTTTCAACGGCCGTACCGGGAAGTGGTCGACCTTTCGGCTGGGATTCAACGCCCTGTCTGGTGCGTCGATGGAAAGTTGAATATTGTTTACAACTGCGTAGAAAAGTGGGCCGCAGATCCAAAAACCAGAGACCAGACAGCGGTCATTTATGAAGGGGAGGAAGGAAAGATCACAAGCCTGACCTACGGGGAGCTGGCGGCTGAGATACATCGCTGCGCCAATGGACTGCGCAGCCTGGGACTGGGGAAAGGGGACAGCATTGGGATCCATATGCCCATGACGCCGGAAATCGTGGTCGCCACGTTGGCGATCGCCATGATTGGAGGCATTATCCTACCCTTGTTCTCAGGCTACGGAGCAGGGGCTTTGGTTACCCGGCTGGCGGACGGAGGGGCCAAAGCACTGTTCACGGCTGATGGGTTTTGGCGGCGCGGGAAGGTCGTGCCACTGAAGGAAACGGCCGATAAAGCAATCAACCAAGTCCAGAGCCTGGAGCATGTTATTGTCTTGCGCCGAGTGGCAATCGAGGTGGACATGGTTGCGGGTCGCGACCACTGGTGGCATGAGTTGATCCCCCGCCAGCCGGTCCAGGCTGTGCTGGAAGAGACTGACGCCGAAGATGTGATCATGGTCATCTATACTTCAGGCACGACCGGCAGACCAAAGGGCGCAGTGCATACCCACTGTGGCTTTCCGGTGAAAGCGGCGCAGGATATGGCATTTAACATGGATGTACACAGGGGAGATGTGATTTATTGGATGACGGATATGGGCTGGATGATGGGGCCGTGGCTGCTCTTTGGGGCAACTTTGCTGGGCGCGACCTTTTTCATTTATGATGGCGCGCCAGACTATCCAGGTCCTGACCGGCTCTGGGCAATGGCGGAACGACACAAAATCAATCAATTGGGGTTGTCACCAACATTGGTGCGGGCGTTGATTCCCCATGGAAAAGAAATAGTGCGCAAATATGATCTCTCAGCCATCCGCTGTTTCGCATCCACGGGAGAACCATGGAATCCAGATCCGTGGCTGTGGCTGTTTGAGGTGGCAGGAGGAGGAGAACGGCCGATCATCAACTATACGGGGGGAACAGAAATCTCTGGCGGTATTTTGGCGGGCAATCCAATTTTACCAGTGAAAGCCACAGCCTTTGCCGCAGCCTGCCCAGGAATGGCAGCGGATGTTGTAGACAGCGAAGGGAACTCAGTGCGCAATGAAGTGGGCGAACTGGTCATCCGCGCCCCGTGGATCGGCATGACACGCGGATTCTGGAAGGATGAGCAGCGCTATATAGACAGCTACTGGTCAACTTTCAAAGATGTTTGGGTTCATGGAGATTGGGCGGCGATAGACGATGATGGAATGTGGTATATCCTAGGCCGTTCAGATGATACGATTAAAATTGCCGGCAAAAGGTTGGGACCTGCTGAGGTCGAATCGGTGCTCGTGAATCATCCAGCGGTAAACGAAGCGGCAGCCATCGGCGTACCCCATGCGATCAAAGGCAGTAAGCTCGTTTGCTTTTGTGTTTTGAGGGAGGGATTTAGTCCATCACAAGCCCTATTGGATGAACTGAAAAATAAAGTAGCAGTGGAAATGGGCAGGCCTTTGCAACCCGCAGAGATTTTGTTTGTCAGTGATCTGCCGAAGACACGAAACGCCAAGGTCATGCGGCGAGTTATTCGCAGTGCCTATCTAGGAGAAGATGAAGGTGACACCTCAAGCCTTGTCAATCCTGAAATCGTGGAGGAATTCTCGCAGTCTTAGGTCAAGACTGCACATGCGTAATGCAGGCCGTTTAGGTTGGTAGTCGGTTGTTATCAATCAGCAGCCTGTGCTTCTTCCAGAATCTCTTCGTCTTCTTTTGCTTCCGCCTGCATCTGGGCCTGGTCAGCTTGTAATTTATGCAGGCCATTGCGTACCACAGCGATAGAACGGAGCAGGTCCTCTTCGAGGCTGGCTAGCACATCCATCACATAGGCATCCGCTTCCTGACGTATGGCTATTTCCTCACGCCGGGCCTGACCCAATATATGATCCGCACGTTCTTGAGCAGCGTTGGTAATGATTTCGCGATTGACCAATTCACCGGCCTCTTGCTTGGCCAGGCTGCGAATGCGATCCGCCTCTTCATGGGCTTGGGCCAAGATTCGTTCTTTCTCACCCTCGATGCGCCCAGCTCGTTTAATCTCTTCAGGAACGGTTACACGCATCTGGTCAACTATGGTAAAAATCTTGTCTTCATTCACAACCAAATTGGTAGTGAAAGGGATCCGCGAACTATCATTTAGAACCTGTTCCAGACGATCAACCAGATTTTGGATATCCATATCTATTCCCCACTAAACACAATTCCTCAAAGGGATTCGCTTAAGCCTATTATAAGGGTTTAAACATCAATCACGCAACGAGGACGGGATATTATAAGAACGTTTGCTTTGACTGCCCAAACGCTCACGGAGCGCCTGGGCAACGTTGGGAGGAACCATGCTGGATACGTCCCCATTGAGCGAAGCTATTTCGCGAACAGTCGTACTGCTCAGAAAGGTATGCTCCTCACGGGTCATGAGACTAATTGTTTCCATTTCAGGGGCCAGCCGTTTATTGGCCAGGGCGGAGCGAAACTCGAATTCGAAATCGGAAAAGACGCGCAGCCCACGAACGATTACCTGAGCATCAACTTTACGAGCAAAATTCACCAACAATTCGCCAAAGGGAGTAACCGAGATGTTTGCTTCACCATCCAGGGCATCCTTAATCATCTTAATGCGTTCGTCCACCGTAAAGAGCACAGATTTAGATGGCTGCTGATGGTCGTAGACAGCAATGACGAGTTCGTCAAACAAAGCCGCACCGCGGCACATGAGATCAAGATGGCCGTAGTGAACTGGGTCAAAGGTTCCTGGGTAAACCGCTCGCTTGATCAAGATTTCTCTCCTATGAGTGTCTGGCTAGGCAGAGTCTGCCCCCATCAAGATGGGGAATGACAGGTCTTGTGGATTCCTGCCCATGCTGGAATGGCATCAGATTAGCTGACGTCTCCTGATTTATCCCAGAAGTGAGCAACGCTTTCACGCAGCAGTGCATGCTCATCTTGCTGCAACTGGGGGTCGGATTGGAAAACTTTAACAGCTTCCTCCTGGGCGATCTGTAACATGTCCATGTCCAGGAGAGAGGCCAACTGCAGTTCTGGAATTCCGCTCTGGCGCCGGCCAAAGAATTCACCAGGGCCACGAAGCTCAAGGTCTTTTTCGGCCAATACAAAGCCATCGTTGCTTTTTTCAAGAGCCTGCAGACGCTGCTCCGCATCCGCTGTTCCTTCATCAGCAATTAGAATGCAGTAGGATTGGTGCTCTCCGCGCCCTACGCGGCCGCGAAACTGATGCAGTTGGGCCAGACCGAAACGGTTGGCCCCCTCGACAACCATCACCGTGCTGTTGGGGACGTCAACGCCAACTTCTATGACAGAAGTGGCAACCAATATGTCAGTTTCTCCTTCATAAAAGGCACGCATTGCGGTTTCTTTCTCATCCGCTTTAAGGCGACCATGTATCAGACCCAGCTTCAAATCAGCAAAGACTTCTTTTTGCAGGATCTCGTATTCTTCTACCGCGGCTTTGGCTTCAATCTTGTCCGACTCTTCTACCAAGGGGAAGATGATATATGCCTGACGCCCTTCGGCTACTTGACGACGTATGAAGGAGAAGGCACGTTCGCGTTCACTGGAGCTCAGCCAGCGCGTCTTTATTTCCTGGCGACCTGGCGGCATTTCGTCAAGGATGGATATGTCGAGATCGCCATATAGCGAAAGGGCCAATGTACGCGGTATAGGCGTAGCAGACATGACCAAGAGGTGTGGATTGGCTTCACCATCAGCATTAGGCGCTCCCTTCTGCCGCAGGGCACCACGCTGGTCGACACCAAAACGATGCTGCTCGTCGATGACGGCAAGGGCCAAATTTTTGAAGGTAACGCTTTCCTGGATCAGAGCATGGGTACCGATAATGAGTTGAATGGAACCATCAGCCAAGCCGGCGATGATTTGCTCTTTTTCGGCGGTGGTGGTGCTGCCGGTAAGCAAGGCAAGACGCACGCCCATGGGGGCCAACAGTTTGTTAAACCCACTGTAGTGCTGTTCGGTAAGAATTTCAGTAGGGGCCATTAAGGCGGCCTGGGCGCCAGCCATCACGGTGGCAAACATCGCCGAGGCCGCAACGACTGTTTTACCAGAACCGACATCCCCCTGCAGGAGGCGATTCATTGGCACATCTTTCTGGATATCGGCGATGATCTCGCCCGTCACACGCTGCTGGGCGCTGGTGAGGGAATAGGGCAAGGCGTTGCGAAACTGTATGAGATGACCAGGGGCAATTTCAACAGGAAGCGCCGTTTTGGACTGCCACTCGCGTCTTTGATTCTGCATACCCAACTGCAATAAAAAAAGTTCGTCAAAGGTCAACCTGCGACGGGCATCATGCAACGCTTCCTGGCTGTCAGGAAAATGAATCTGCTGCAAGGCTCGCGGCAAGCCCTGCAGTTTTTGACGGTGACATATGGTCTCAGGTAGAGGATCAGGGACGCGCAGACTCCAGTAAGCCACCGCGTTCTTCATGATCTCGCGCATCTTGCGCGCGCCCAAGCCTTCGGTTAGGGGATACACCGGAACGATGCGGCGGGTGCGTAAAGGCTCCAAATCCAAAGCTTCCCATTCGGGAGAATTGAAAACAGGACGTCCTAGGAATTGGTCTACTTTCCCGCTGAGCACGATCTGCATTCCGGCTGGCAGTTTATTGACGAGCCAAGGCTGGTTGAACCAGGTGGCCTGGACCGAGCCGGTACCGTCGCTGATGACTGATTGGACCATAACCATTTTATTGCTTGTGCGCTTGGCTCTCGTCTGCCATATGGTGCCTATGATGGTCACTTGTTCACCAACCTGCAGCTTGTTTATTGGTTTCATCAAGGTGTAATCATCATAGCGCCGGGGAAACAGATAGAGTAGATCAAGGATGGTGGAGGCTCCAAGTTTTTGTAGCAATGCCGCCATTTTGGGGCCTACCCCTTTTATTTCTTGAACGGATTGGGCCAAACCTGCGGGATCCGGAAGGATGGCCTCCTGCAATTCTGGCGCCGGAGGAGTTGCGACAGGCGGTTGGAGAGCATCAGGCGCAGCGCTCACTGCTGCCGGGGGTGGTACGTGCTGCTGCCGGGGCGGCCGTTCTGGGATTTTGACAGGAGCTGCTGGTTGGCGTGATTCTCTCCTGTCCAAGCCAGCAATGAGAGCATCGATGGCTTTGGCGCGGGCTTCAACACCAGGCAGGCGCCCATAGTCCATAAGGACTTCGCCTACCTGTTCGACAAGGGCGAGATCCGCTTCGTCTTTTGCTTCCTCGCGGGCTTGCCCGATCCAATATATGGCAAACTGACGAATGCCGCCTACTACTGATTTGTTTTGAAAGCCTTGCTGCGCTTCAAGTTCTAATACGCGCCGCAGGCGAATGAAGAGTCGTGACATAGTTTTTCTTATTCTGATATGAATGCGAAACCAACTGCACCGGGACCGATATGGGCACCGATCGCCGGCGTGATTTCCATGAAGATTGGCTCCCGATTGGGAGGGAAGAGGTGAGTCACCTGTTCCAATAAGCTTTGAGCTCCGTCAAGATTGTTGGCGTGTAAGACAGCGAGACGCTGGAGTGGCTGGTGTGTTTCAACCAACTCGATCAGCCGTCGGGAAGCTCGTTTATAGGTACGGACACGTTCTTGCATGTCTACTACGCTGTCAAATACCTGCAAGATAGGTTTGATGCGTAATAATGTGCCCAGTCCAAACTGGGCCCAGCCAACCCGTCCACTGCGCCGCAAGTACTCCAAGGTGTTGAGAACGCCATAGACGCGGGTCTTGGCGCGGATATCTTGCAGCATACTCAAGATTTCGTCCAGGGATTGGCCGGCAGCAACAGCTTCGGCAGCGGCAATTACCTGCAGTCCCGAACCGGCGGTGATCTGCTTCGTATCCCAAAGGTATATAGAAGCACCGTCAATATCTTCGGCCCCGAGGCGGGCGGCATTAAAAGTATTGCTCAAACTGTCAGCGATGTGCAGGGAAATGATTTCTGTGGCACCTTCCTCGATAAGTTCCTGATATGCCACGGTGAATGTCCCCGAAGCGGGTGCGGCTGTCGTGGGGAATATCTCATAGTCGGGCAGATTGATGAAAAAATCGCGGCGGGAAAGGTCCACACCGTCAAGATAACTTTTGTCACCGATATTGATGTAAACAGGTATTATGCGAATACCCAGTTCCTGCGCGATCTGGGGAGGAACATCGCAGGTGCTGTCGGTCACAATGCGGATGGTCATAGGCACCCATGCCTTGCGACGGGAGCATGACCTAGGAAATCAATCATTGCTGCCTACTCCGCTCCCAGGATGTAGAAGTAGTGGGCCTGATCGCCAGGTAGAAGTTCAACTTCTAATTCCGGATAGAGGTTTTCGATGAGTGAAACCACTTCATCCGCCTCTTGAGTCGTTACTCCGGCTCCACTGTAGATGGAAATGATTTCTCGCTCTGCTACGTCCATGTTTCCAAGAACCTGAGTCAGGACTGTATTCAGCTCCGCACCGGAAGCAGAGAGACGGCCATCTACCAGGCCAATGACCTCCCCTTCATTAACCTCTACTCCATCAAGCGTTACAGAACGAGTGGCCCGGGTTATCTCTCCGGTAGCGATTTGCTGCGACGCTTCGAACATACTCTCTGCGGCTGTCTCTAAATCACTATTGGGGTTGAGAGCGAGAAGCGCACAAAATCCTTGCGGGGCCGTGCGCGTGGGCACGACGGCGACATTCTTGGGGCTTAAATCCCGCGCCGCTTCGGCAGCGAGGATGATGTTCTTGTTATTAGGTAGGACAATGACTTTGTCTGTGGGGACGTCTTGTATGGCTTGAAAAATTTCCTCAGTACTGGGGTTGTTCGTTTGGCCTCCGGCAACGATATTTGCGGCCCCCAGGCTGCGGAAAATGTCTGACAGTCCCTGACCGGCAGCGACGGCTATGACGCCAATCTGACCCGGCTGGACAACAGCTTCTTCGATAACAGGAACGACCGTGGCGTTCATCGTTGGCGCATGAATGATATCTTCCATCTGCATTTGCATGTTTTCGACGACGACATCAGTAACCAATCCTAGACTGGTGCCATATGTGAGGGGTTCACCAGGGTTTTTGACATGGATATGAACTTTGATGGTGCTTTCGTCACCGACGACCACCGTGGAATCACCCATGCTGTCAATCTGGCGGCGCACTTCCATAACATTCAGATTGTCACCCATTAAGATGAACTGGACATCGTAGGGGTTTTCAATTTGGCCATCAACTGGCGCGGCCAGTTCCTGGGCGCTTGCCTGGTGGGCTATCTCGGTGCGCTGCTGTAGTGATGCCATGTGATCAAGATCGCTCATCTGTTGAGTCACATAGCGCAGCATACCTTCAAATATGTAGACAAGGCCTTGCCCACCAGAATCAACAACACCGGCCTGCTTCAGTACAGGGAGCAGGTCTGGCGTGCGCTCTAACGCTTGTTGGCATCGTTCTATGACGCGTTCCATCACGAATCTAAGATCGCTGCTTTTTTGGGCAGCATCCTGCGCTTCCTCAGCCCCTTCGCGAATAACGGTTAAGATGGTCCCTTCAACCGGACGCATAACGCCATTATAGGCTGTTTCCGAGGCCTCGTGAAATGCTTCGGCAAGGTCGTGGACATCAAATGTCTCCTTGTTCTTGAGTCCTTTAGCCAACCCGCGCCATATCTGACTGAGGATGACGCCGGAATTACCCCGGGCGCCCATTAGGGCACCTTGGGAAAGCTGCGAGGCCACTGTGCCAACATGAATCTCCTCATCTTCTTCAATACGAGCAACGGCAGAACGCATGGTGAGCAGCATATTTGTGCCCGTATCGCCATCAGGAACGGGGAATACATTCAACGAATTGACATATTGGTGATTTTGGTCTAACCAGATCAGGCCGGCCTTGGCGAGTTTCCGTAACTGTCGCCCGTTGCAATAAAGCCATTTATCATGAACGACCTTTGCGCCGGCATAGTCATGCTGTGTCAATTTCTCTCTCCTCTCCATACAAGTTTAGCAGGCGAAAAAACACGTTGGATTTGTGCTATTCGGCGGTAGATTGATCATTGTTGCTGAGCCGCAGCCCTTGAACAAAAACATTTACTTCGCGTACGGGGAGCCCCAATACTTTTTCAACGTGATATTTGGTAGTGTTTTGAATGCTCTCAGCAACAGTGCGAATACGCACCCCATGTTCCACGATGACATATACATCAATGACAATCTCGTCATCTTCAACCCGGACGTCAATGCCCCGGCGTCCGTCACGGGTCAGTAAACGAGCAATGCCATCGACGATGTTTTTACTGGACATGCCAACAACACCGTAGCATTGCTTAATGGCCTGGTTCGCTATGGTGGCGATGGCGGCCGAAGAAATATCTATCTGTCCAAGTGACTCATCTCTCGTAGGCATGAATACTCCAATTTCAGCACACAAAGCTGATACAACAATTGAACCTTAATAATTCTAGGTAAGGTTGCAAAACAGTCAGGCCTGTGTATAATCTTTTCTTGCTCATCAACAATCTGAGCGGCCACTTATGGCCGCTTTTAATTTTTCAGGACGAGGTGGAATTATGGCTAAATGTCAAATATGCGGCAAAGGACCGATGTCTGGCCACAATGTTAGTTTTTCGCAGAGAAAGACTAAGCGCCAGTTTAAGCCCAATATTCAACGGGCTACATTTTATGAGAGCGGACGCAAGGTTCGTAAGTACGTCTGCACACGCTGTTTGAAGAGCAGTGTGAAAAGCTAGGCGCATGTTGTAAATGTCAGTTTATTCGATCCGGGCCAGCTAATAGCTGGCCTTTTTTCTTGCCAGTATCATAACTCAAAGTAAGCAGTGAGGCATTTATTATGCCTCCCTTTAAGCTTAGGGGTTATCCAATTTGGTTGCGTAGTATGGAACGGGCCCCGGCATCTAGAAGGGCGTTGTAGACGGCGTTTTCTGCTGCGGAGGGTACCAGGGCGATCATATTGCCTCCACGCCCTCCCCCACTTAGTTTGGCGCCTAAAGCCCCGGCGTCAACGGCTGCGTCAACCAAGCGGTTAAGCTCTGGGCAAGAAACGGTCATTTCAATCAATAGAACATGATTGAGAGACATCAAACGGCCGATTTCAAACGGATCCCCGGCTTCAATCGCGGTGCGACCGGCCTCGGCAATTTCCGCACAGCCATCAAATATTCGCTCAAAACGATCAGGATCGGTTTGCCAGGAACGGCGAACATCAGAGACGACGCTTTTGGTGCTGCTGCTTATGCCCGTATCAGCAACTAGCAGGCAAAGCGGCGACGCTATATCAAAGGTCTTGATCAAATTCTGCGGCTGGCGGCGTATGAAAAAGACGGGTTGTTCGTAAGCGACAACAGTATTGTCAATACCGCTTGGCGTTCCATGATGAACTTTTTCAACCTCGTAAGTCAATTGGGAAACCCATTGGTCAGTTGCCAGGTGCGTAAGATCTAGATAGACGGCCAAGGCGCGAATGATGGCTGCTGTAATGGAAGCGCCGCTCCCCAAGCCACTGGCGATGGGGATTTCGCTGGTCACGGTAATTGTCATGGGCGGTAGGCTTTGCAGACCGGCGCTGTTTTGCACTTGTCTCAGGGCCAGGGCGATAGCATGTTCGGGTCCCGCTTCTTCCAGGCTGGTGTCAATGTGTAGATCAGGGGCAATTAGGCGCACGCCTCCGGCAGGATTGGTTTGTATAACGGCCGTAGCCCGCACTTGTGATAGGGGAACGGCGATGGCCGGACGGCCATATACGACGGCATGTTCACCAAAAAGGATGATTTTCCCTGGGGCGGTGGCCTCAACCACTCGAGCACCGGTCATGCCAATCCTCAATCATACAGATTAGAATACATACAAAACCACAAATACGACAATGGCCCAAATAACCATTGAGAGCTGCATAGGACGATCACGGAGGAATATATCTTCCGGCGCTCCCCCTTCATGCCGCACATGAATCAAATACAAATAGCGGAACACGGCATAGAGCACAAAGGGAATGGTGAGCATCATGAAATGGTTTTCAGGCAGCCCCTCGGCCAGGAAGGTATACAGCGTGTAGGCGATAACGGCGCCAGTGGTCACCAGGCCTAACAAGCGATCGACCAGGTCTAAATTATATTCCTTCAATATCGCGCGGTGATCGCTGGCGCTTTCCCCTAATAGCACCAGTTCATGTCTTCGCTTGCCAAGAATCATGAAGAGGGCCAGGAAACCCCCAAAAACATAGAGCCAGGGAGAAAAACGTTCGACCTCGATGACGGCAACACCGGCGGCGATGCGTAAAATGAAGCCGGCGGAAACGATCAACACATCGACCAGGACGACGCGCTTCAACCAAAAGGTATAGGCAATCTGGAGCAGCAAGTAAATCAGCAAAATCCAGCCCAGACCGGTGGACAACATAAAACCGGCGGCAAGGCTGCCGAGAGCAAAGATGACGGCAGCGATAGCGGCGACAGTAGGATTTAGTTGCCCGGCGGGCAGCGGGCGGTTTTTCTTGGTCGGATGCTGGCGATCGTTCTCGATATCGGCCAGATCGTTCATCAAATAAACGGCGCTGGACATGAGGCAGAGCAAAAAAAAGGCTGCCAGGGTGCGCAAGATGCTCTCTGGATCGGTTAATTGGCCATCAAAAAAGAGGGCGACAAAAACGAAGACGTTTTTCGACCACTGCCGGGGCCGCATTGTTTTAAGTAATCCGAGCAGCACGGAGCACTCCTAGTACTAAGAATCGCACGATTTATGTTTCTATCGCGTGCGGCAAAATCGCGCCAAATTGGTGATCATACACAAGACATACGAATTTTACCTGATAGGCGTGAACAGGGGCAGTGATCTTATTTAGGCCGTAACATCCAACGCCTGTGCAATGTCGGCGATAATATCCCCGATATGCTCAAGGCCAGTGGAGACTCGCACCAGCCCAGGTGTTATACCGACAGCCTGTCGTTCTTCCTCAGTTAGAGAGCTGTGGGTGGTGCTGGCTGGGTGGGTGGCGATGGAGCGCGAATCGCCGAGATTGGCCGTGAGAGACAGCATTTGCAATGCATCGAGGAAACGGCGCCCCTGCTCCAGGCCACCACGGAGTTCGAAGGTAACGATTCCCCCTCCCAATTTCATCTGTCGTTTGGCGAGTTCATATTGGGGATGGGAGGGCAAAAACGGGTATTTAACCCAAGCTACAGCGGGGGACTGTTCCAACCATGAAGCGAGTTCAAAGGCGTTTTGGCAATGTTTTTCCATGCGCAGAGACAATGTTTCCAAGCTTTTGCTGAACATCCAGGCATTGAAGGGGGACATAGAGGGGCCGGAATGGCGTACAAAAAAGGTAAGATCCTCCATCAGGTATCCTTTTCCAAGCAAGACGCCCCCAATCCCGCGCCCCTGGCCATCGATATACTTGGTGGCAGAATGCATAACCAGATCAGCTCCATATTCCATGGGTTTCTGAAGGATGGGCGTGGCGAAGACATTGTCGACGAGCAGAATCATATTATTGGCCCGGCAGATGTCACCCAACCAGGCCAGGTCAATCAGGTCAAGGGCCGGGTTGGAGGGAGTTTCAACGATGCAGAGGCGGGTATTGGGTTGGATAAGGGCCGGCCAGGTATGAGGCTGGCGGGGCTCGGCGTAGGTATGGGATATTCCCCAGCGCGGCAAGATGCGGGTCAGAATCTGGTGGGTGGAGCTAAAAAGAGAGCGCGAGGCAAGGACATGATCACCATGATTAAGCAGCCCGGCAACAGCCGAAAAAACGGCGGACATTCCAGAAGCGACGGCCAGACCAGCATCAGCCCCCTCTAGCAGGCGCATTTTATCGACAAATTCGGTGATATTGGGGTTGCCATAGCGAGAATAGATGAAACCTTCCTGCTCCTTGGCAAAGACAGCGCGCGCTTGTTCGGCATTATCAAACGTGAAGCTGGAGGACATGTAAATAGACGTAGCGTGTTCTTTATGGACAGAGGGCGAAATTTGGGTGCGGATGGCGGCCGTTTCCTCGTTGTGCTCTTTCCGTGCTGCAGAATGTTTGTCGTTTTGTTCTGCCATAGGTCACCTTAAAACATAAACAATAAAAAAAACTTCCCCAGCCATTGTTCGGGCTGGGGAAGTCTATCAGCAATCTTGATAACTAAAAAGGCCTAATCTTCGCCGTTGCAAACCTCAGCATCGTTGTTGTAGAACCAGTTATAGGAATAGTAGGGATACTGATGATCGGTACGCATCATGATCTGGATGCGGTAGTACCCGGCCAACTCAGATGGAATCTCAAACTCGGCTTCTATGGTTCCACCTTCGCCAGATTCAAGGGTGCCGGCCTCATAATAGAAGGGCACGTATACCTTCGGAGGCATGGGCTTACCCCACATATCACCTCCCATGTCCATGCCACCCATTGGCGGGCCCATGTACATGTCACCCATTGGCTGACCCATGTCCATGCCACCCATTTGCGGACCCATTTGCATCGAATTTTCCATTTGGTATGGTTCGGGCATCGGCATCGGCATGGGCATCGGCTTCGGCATGGGCATCGGCATCGGCTTCATTGGCTTGGCCACTAAAACAGGCCCCATCTTTACGTTAAATATCTGATCTTCCGGGAAATCGGCGGTAACAACGAACACGCTCGCATCCTTCTCGACAGTGCAGATTTTGAAGGAGGGAATGGGATCTTCCGCTTCCTCTTCATCATCGTTGGCTACTTTCATGGCCGGGTTACGGACAAGGTAAGCAGTCTCTTCGCCTTCCGCGGAATCAAACATCATGGTTCCACTATCAGCGGGGAGGTCCATGTAAAGAGCGGCGTCTTCAAAGAAGTAGATTGCGGCTGATTGCAGATACATCACGAAATCATCGGACATGGATCCTTCCTCGCAGAGTGCGCGAGTCATGGCCAAATCAGATATTTCGATGCCGCTGCCATTGGTAGTAGTATAAGTCCCACGACCGCTGTTGCAGTCTGCCTGGACGTTAACGGTGCCATCGGTCAGGAATTCGGCCGTGTATTTTTCTGGCTCTTCAATGGCAACTGCTCCATTGACGGGATCCGTGATTTGAGCCCATTGCCAGCTTCCGCCGACCAGGCCAGTGGGATCCTCTGGTGCTGCCTCTTCACCCTCAGTGGCTTCGGCAGCTTCTTCGGTCTCTTCAGCAGCTTCAGCAGTTTCACCTTCACCCTCGGTGGCTTCGGCAGCTTCTGCGGTCTCTTCAGCAGCTTCATCTTCAGAGGCTTCAGCTTCACTCATGCTAGCAGGGATGAGGACGGCATCTACAACATGAATAATGCCGTTGGAAGCTTCAATATCGGTAACGACAACCTTGACCGTATCATTTAGAAAAACTTCGCCATCGACCACACTGATAGTAATCTCTTCGCCATTTAGCGTAAGTGCAGATTCCAAAGTAACAACGGTTGCGGCAGGTACGGTACCATCAACAACATGATAGAGCAGTACATCAGTCAATGCACCCTCTGGGTCTGCCAAAAGAGACTCTACCGTTCCCTCAGGCAGGGCAGCAAAGGCATCGTCTGGCGGTGCAAACACTGTATACGCACCCTCAGCAGCCAAAGTTTCATCAAGTCCAGCAGCTTCTAGGGCAGCCACAAGTGTACTGAATTGTTCATCGCTGGCAGCAATTTCTGCTATCGATGCGAGTTCATCCACCATTTCGCCTTCAGCGGCTTCCTCAGTCTCCTCAGTGGCTTCACCTTCACCCTCGGTGGCTTCGGCGGCTTCTTCGGTCTCTTCAGCAGCTTCTGCTCCACCAGTTCCAGCTTCGCCGGCTGTTTCTGCACCGGCAGGTTGGAACGTCATGGTGCCGCTATCAGCAGCCTTGTCGAGAAGGAGATGTCCATCTTCACTAATGGAATAGGCCGCAGCAGCGCTGAGATGGTTGACGAATTCATCCCCTAGGGAGCCTTCCTGGCACATGGCAAGGGTCATAGCCCCAAGGGAGATACTAAGGCTGCCATCTTCGGCTGTGTAGCTACCGGTGCCCATATTGCAGTCGGCTTGGATATTCAAGCCACCCTCGGGCAGGAACTCAATCTGGTAATTCTCGGGATTGGCAACGCTTTGCGAACCTTGAACAGGGTCATTTACTTCAACCCACTGCCATACCTGACCGGTCAAATCACCAGCGGCTGCTTCAGTCTCAGCTTCGGCGGTTTCTTCGGTCTCGGCTTCGGCCGTTTCTTCTGTTTCAGCTTCAGCAGTTTCTTCGGTCTCGGCTTCGGCGGTTTCTTCTGTTTCAGCTTCGGCGGTTTCTTCTGTTTCAGCTTCGGCCGTTTCTTCAGTCTCGGCTTCGGCGGTTTCTTCTGTTTCAGCTTCGGCCGTTTCTTCAGTCTCGGCTTCAGCGGTTTCTTCGGCCTCTACTTCTTCTTCACTTGCAACCGACGTCGCGGTTGCTTCAGTCGTATTGTTGTAGAACCAGTTGAAGGCGTAATAGGGGAAGGTATGGTCGGTCTGGGCGCGAATGGATATTCGATACTCGCCATGCAGATCTTCAGGTATGTCGAAGGTCTGCTGCTGCGCCCCTCCATCACCTGAATTAAATGTCCCTACCTCGATTCCGTTAATACCACGGGTATACATCTTGCCCATGGTTACCGTAAAATCTTCGTTCTCCGGGAAATCCGCAGTTTCGAAGGTCACGCTGCCATCTTTCACAACGGCGAGAATCTTAATAGTAGGTACCGGCTCCATTGGGTACCAGACCTTGCGCATGTGCCCCCACATACCCATGCCGCCAGGTTTCATGGGGGGCATAGGTCGCATGGGACCGCTTGCCTGTACAACTCCAAATGCAACGATCAGCACCACAAATGAAAGCAGCGCCGCTACGCGGGCTGACTTCATATGACGGCGCATCCAGTTTAGGGACTTTGAGAACATGTTCTTCCTCCTTGGCTATATCTATCAGAAAAACTGATATTAATGCACTACGAATTGTCGCCATAAACAGCGTCCGTATAGAGGTTTTGAACAGAACAAGCGCCTCTCCGTCAGTAACTGATTATGTCGTGTTTTGCAGTATACATAAGATGTTAACAAATTACCATAGAACATCCGTTTTTAATATGTCAAATAGGGGTCGATTTGGGAGATTTGGGGCTTTTTGGGCAAGATTTCACGATCTATTTACCATAATGCGGTAACAAGCAGCCCGTCAATCAGGACATGGAGGGGGATTACAGCTATAAAACAACCCCAGTTTACGATGCTTTCCGGGCTGGAAAGTAGAAAAGATGTGACTAGAGCTGCTGGTCGCTGATTACGACAAGCGCCTGTCCTTTTTCCACGCTGGTGCCGGCTTGAACCCTAACGTGGGTAACAATGCCATCACGAGGTGCGCGCAGTTCATTCTCCATCTTCATCGATTCCAGAATAATGATCTTGTCTCCCTTGTTAACGATATCTCCCTCTTCAACAGGTACAGCAATAATGGTACCGGGCATTGGAGATGTGACAGATACCTCACCATCGGGTGCGGCGAAGGAACCACGAGCTTTTGAAAGACGCTGCATGCGTTCATCGGCGACGGCGACTGGATACTGCTCCCCGCGGATCAGCACCTGCCAGATTCCTTCTAGTTCTTCAACAACCGCCTCCAAAGAACGATGATTGATAAGCAAGGATGTAACTCCGCTGTTAGGCATGCGTCGAAAGTTGATTTCAAACGGCTCACCATTAACCGTGATCCGGTTATCCAGGCCTATTTCTATGATGAATTCTTGATCTTTTACATTGGCAAAGTATTTCATGGTTCTTGCTCACTACGGCCTGGAATAATCAATTCATCCAGGGATGTGTGCTAGCCGATATTATCTACGCAACCGTTCCCAGCGGTTGTACCATTTCCAAGTGTTCATGCTGCCCGATCCCGAATCCACAATTTGTCCGGCACGTTGGCCTTGTTCATGGGCAGCCAAAGTAGCCAGGATGGCTGCTTCCAACGCATGGGGGGCCTCGCGGCTGCTCATGCTAAAACGTTCTTCAACAAACTTGGTATCAAACTGACCAGACATAAATCGATGACTATCCATCATATGCTGGTGAAAAGGAATGTTCGTTTTGACACCGGCGATTCGATACTCTTCTAAAGCCCGGCGCATACGCAGCACTGCCTCGCCCCGCGTATTGCCGTAACAGATTAGTTTGCTAATCATGGGGTCGTAGTAAGGAGTGATTTCAAAACCAGGAAAAACACCAGTATCAACACGCACGCCAGGCCCTGTAGGGAGCTGGCTTGTGCTTATCACTCCCGTTGAGGGCAAGTAATTATTGTAAGGGTCTTCGGCATTGATGCGACATTCAATGGCCCACCCTTTAATGGCCACATCTTCTTGGCGCAAACTAAGACGTCTCCCGCGAGCAATGCGCAGCTGTTCCTGTACGATGTCGACCCCAGTAACGAGCTCCGTGACTGGGTGCTCAACCTGCAAACGCGTATTCATTTCCAAGAAATAGAACTCCTTGTCGCGATCCATCAGGAATTCAATAGTACCAGCATTGACGTAATCGACGGCCTTGGCAGCCTCAACGGCAATCGCGCCCATGCGCTGCCGCAGTTCTTCATCAACGACAAATGAGGGCGCTTCCTCAATGAGCTTTTGATGGCGCCTCTGTAAGGAGCATTCTCGCTCGCCGAGGGAAATAACGTTGCCTAGGGAATCAGCAAGCAGTTGAATTTCGATATGCCGCCCCTCGACAATCATTTTCTCAAGGTAGACAGTATCGTCACCAAAGGCAGCGAGGGCCTCGCGCTTTGCGGCAGCGATGGCATCGGTCAGTTCAGCCGGTTCATAAACGGGGCGCATACCCTTACCGCCGCCACCTGCCGAGGCTTTGACAAGTATTGGAAATCCCATTTCCTGGGCCGCAGCCAGCATACCTTCTTCAGGCAAACCGGGTTCTGTGCCGGGAACCACGGGTACGCCCGCAGATTGGACAGTGGTCCGCGCGGTGAGCTTGTCACCCATGACTTCAATAGCACGAGGTGAGGGGCCAATAAAGACCAGACCCGCTTCATAACAGGCACGGGCGAATTGAGCATTTTCGGCCAAAAACCCATACCCTGGATGTATGGCATCCGCCCCAGAGCGCCGAGCTACGTCAAGGATTTTATCCATGACCAGGTAGCTTTCGCGAGCCTGTGGCGGACCTATATGGTAGGCCTCAGCTGCGAATCGGACGTGAGGCGCATTGCGGTCAGCATCAGAATATACGGCCACTGTAGAGATACCCAATTCATGACAGGCACGCGTAATGCGCATGGCAATCTCACCACGATTGGCGATCAATACTTTATGGAAGCGGCGAATATGTAACTCAGGCTCGTTCATTATCTATTTTCTTTTGCTGAAACCTCTGAGGTTGGATCTCAGATTCTTGACAAATGGGCGTTACGCAAACATCGATGGTTTGCTATAGAGGGATATTGCCATGCTTCTTAGGTGGATTTTGATCCCGTTTGTTCTGCAGCATATGCAGGGCGTTGATCAGGCGCGGCCTCGTTTCACTGGGCTCGATAACATCGTCTATGTATCCAAGTTCGGCGGCGATAAAGGGGTTGGCAAAATGCTCACGGTACTGTTCAACAAGCTCTGCTTTGCGAGCCACAGGATCGTCAGCCTCAGCAAGTTCCTTGCGATAAATGATGTTAACCGCCCCATCAGGACCCATGACCGCGATTTCGGCGGTGGGCCAGGCCAGATTCAGATCGGCCCGTATATGCTTGCTGTTCATAACACAGTAGGCGCCGCCATACGCCTTACGGGTGACCACAGTGATCTTGGGGACAGTCGCTTCGCAGAAGGCGTAGAGCAATTTGGCGCCATTGCGGATAATGCCGCCATGTTCCTGATCAATGCCTGGCAAAAAACCGGGCACATCCTCAAAAACGATCAGCGGAATGTTGAAGCTGTCACAGAAACGAACGAATCGACCAGCCTTGCCACTGGAATCGATATCTAAAACGCCGGCAAGGACCATGGGCTGATTGGCGATGATCCCAACGGAGAATCCACCGAGACGAGCAAAGCCGACGACGATGTTTTCAGCAAAATGTTCCTGTATTTCATAAAATTCGCCATCGTCGACAATCAACCGAATGGCTTCTTTTATATCGTAGGGCTTATTGGGATTATCAGGCACCAGGTCGTTAAGGGCTGACTCGGTGCGCAGATCGTCATCGGATGAAGGCTTGAAGGGCGGGTCATCCATGTTATTAGAAGGTAGAAAACTGACCATTTCGCGAATTAAAAAAAGGCAGTCAGTTTCTGATTCGGCCGCGACATGGGCGACGCCACTGCGCGTGTTGTGGGTCATGGCACCACCCAATTCTTCGAAGGTGACTTTTTCGCCGGTAACGGCCTCGACAACGTCGGGTCCGGTGATAAACATATGGCTGGTTTCTTTGACCATGAAGATATAGTCGGTAAGGGCTGGTGAATAAACCGCCCCCCCGGCACAAGGACCCATGATAGCGCTGATCTGGGGCACAACTCCAGAGGCAAGGGTATTGCGCAGAAAGATGTCCGCATAGCCACCCAGGCTGACAACACCTTCCTGAATCCGGGCGCCACCGGAATCATTGATGCCTATGATGGGCGCCCCGTTGCGAATAGCCATGTCCATAACTTTGCAAATTTTTTCGGCATGGATGCCGCTGAGACTGCCGCCGAGCACAGTAAAGTCCTGGCTAAAAACGTATACAAGACGGCCGTCGATGGATCCCCATCCGGTCACAACGCTGTCACCTGGAACGCGCTGCTTTTCCATATCAAAATTTCGTTCTCGATGGATAGCGAAGGGATCAAGCTCACGAAAAGATCCTTTGTCCAGCAGAACCTCAATACGTTCATGAGCCGTCATTTTTCCTTTAGCTCGTTGACGAGCGATGCGCGCTTCACCGCCGCCTAGTTTTGACTCAACCCGGAGTTGGTGCAGTTTTTCAATTTTGGGGTTTGATTTTTCATCCATCTTCGTGTGCCCTGCTAAAAAGGATTGTATGTAAAAGTCTTCTGGCTAACAAAGTTACTTTACCGTCTGTTCAACCGGGGAAGGTGGCTACGCGATCCTGTAGTAGGATCTGGCAGCGCTCCTGTTCAAGGACCAGAGAGCAAAAAGTATGGCAGCAGTATATAACAGAATGCGGAGCAACCAACCTTGGGCAGGTAACGATATCTGCACAAATAAACCTTGCAATAACAGTTCGTAAAGCGTGTAGAGCAACAGCAGCAGCGGAACCAGCCATTTGGAATAAGCACGCCGGAGCCAAAGAAAAACAGCCGATCCCCAGAACAACAGCGTCCATACAGCGGATATGCCCAGCAGCAGGCGTGGATCGGGTTTAGTGTTAAGCGCCAATAATAAATGAACCTGTTGAGCCATTGCCAGCGCCTGTGCGGCACTCAATGCTCCAAGAAAGATAACCCCCAGAAGCGTTATGGTTACGGTACGCGGACGTTTCTCCTTGGTGGTCATTGAAGCTGATTATAAGGTAAGCGAAGGGGACCGCAAAACGACTAACGGCCCTGGGTCGCCGGCGAGAAGCCGGCCTTTGACGGGTGGGCTTGTTCCGAGTGATAATAGGCTCTTCGAGGTCGACCTCATGGATATGAAACAAGAAAATTGGGATGAAGAATGGAGCGGGCTGGAGCCATCGCAGAGCCGGACCAACCGCTGGGGATGCTGGCTGGGGGGCACAGTGTTATTGCTTTTGGTCCTAGTCCTATGTGTAGCTGGCAGTTATTTGGCCTGGCAGCAGTTCGAACTGCAATTAGGGCCTGGATTGGTGTTGGTGCCACCGACGGCGCTGACCAACAAGCCTGAGGCGGATGAATCATCGATCCCACAGGCAGCTGCTGAAGAAACTCCCGCGCTAGCGCCAACCGTCACTTTACCCGCAGCACAGGAAGGTGTGACCGTTGAAGCTTGGCAGATGGCGCAGGCTCCGGTTATAGATGGCAATTTGGGAGAATGGCAGGAGCTTGCAACCATTGAATCAGGCAATCTGGTCTTCAATACCGACGGTTGGGATAGAACGGATGATGTTTCGGCATTGTGGCGTCTGGGATGGGACAGCCAATATCTTTTCATCGGCGTGCAGGTTACCGATGATACGCATGTACAAACACAAACTGGAAACCAGATTTTCAGAGGAGATGGCGTCAGCTTGCAAATCGATACAGATTTTGAAGGTGATTACGGGCCTGGATTGAGTCGGGATGATTACCAGATCAATTTATCGCCCGGCGATTTTGTGAGCAGCTTGCCTGTGGCATTTCGTTTTAGGGGCACGAGCGATGGCGGAACGGAGGACGCGCTGGGACATCAGATCGTCGTGGAGGCGCAGCGGACTGGCCTGGGTTATGAAATGGAGGCGGCCATTCCCTGGCAGGACCTCAGTCTGGCGCCCAGCCCGGGGTTGGTCATTGGCGTGGCCCTAAATGTTAATGATAATGACACACCAGGCACGGCCGTGCAAGAGGTAATGAAGTCACATGTGGCCACACGTACCTACAGTGATCCGAGCAGTTGGGGAAGTTTAAGGCTGCGTTAGGACTGAGCAGGTATCGTTTCAAATACGCCACGCTGTCGATCTTTTTGCACGTTGTCCCAAGGGAAAATACGGCCGTTCATGACGATATAGACTCCCGCAGGCAGTAACTGCACAGCGCTCACACTACAGCCCAGGTTGAATAGAGCATCGGAATTAAATATTGAATAGGGAATCATGGCGCCCGTGAGAACGATGGCTTTGTCAAGCTTGGCCTCACCTAATAGAGCAGCGGTACGCACAATAGTATCGGTGCCGTGGGTGATAATGATCTGTTTCTCCCCTGCTGCCCGGCAAGAAGCAAGTATGCGCTGGCGATCTTTGTCGGTCATGTGCAAACTGTCTACAAGCCGGCTTGTTTCGAAGGCGA
Organism: uncultured Chloroflexia bacterium; assembly: GCA_963807975.1. Classification (GTDB taxonomy): domain Bacteria; phylum Chloroflexota; class Anaerolineae; order Promineifilales; family Promineifilaceae; genus JAACFF01. Next base: position 2,761,555 of record CAWEDV010000001.1, read on the forward strand.
TGGGCACGGTAGCCCGAACCTGCTGAAAGATTTTTGGCAGTTGGGTTTCTTTGAAGGTCAGCACACCTTCAATTTCATCATATTTCTTGTCAAATGTGCCGCCGGTAATAATGATACGGATGCTCATACGGCAACCTTCCTCCGGGGGCGGACTGGGGGACACTGCCATGCTTCCAAGGGGGTTTCGCGGCGCAGATCTTTTAGTTTGGGCAGTATACCGCAGGCAAAACATTGGTTGCGGCAGTCTATGCGCGTCTCCTGCTGCTGGCTCATCAGATAATCTTTGGTGAGAAACTTCTTGGTCACGGCGATATCGATATGTTCCCAAGGGAAGATCTCATCGACTGTGCGCTGGCGATGGGTATAGAAAGCAGGGTCCAAACCCTCTTCGGCCAAGGCTTCATCCCAGGCCTCCTGATGGAAATGCTCGGCCCAGCCATCAAAGCGGGCTCCTTTGCGCCACGCCTTTTCGACAACCGCGGCGAGGCGACGGTCGCCACGGCTCAAGATGCCCTCAAATAATGATTCTTCGGCATCGTTCCAACGCAGGCGTAGACCTTGACCGCGCATTTCGCGGTGCAGCAGATTGAGTTTGGCCTGGACATTTTCATATGTATCCATCGCTTCCCATTGAAATGGTGTGTGCGGTTTGGGGATGAAGGTACTCACGCCGACATTGACGCCAGCTTTTCGACCGTGGAATTTGCGACCTTCGGCCAATACCTGTTTGGAAAGATCAACGATAGCCTGTACATCTTCCAGTTCCTCCCGGGGATGGCCAATCATGAAGTAAAGCTTGATGGTACGCCAATTGCGGCGGTAGATCTCGCGCGCCGTTTCGATAAGTTCTTCATGGCTGACGTATTTGTTGATGATATTGCGCATCTTTTCTGTGGCGGCTTCAGGCGCCAGGGTGAAACCGCCCCGCCGGCTGGCGCCTAAATTATCCATCAAGTCGGTAGAGACAGATTCAATACGCAGGGAGGGCAGGGACACGTTTATACGCGACGGATCAAAGCGACGGCCGATTTCCTCAGTAAGCTCCAGAACATGGGTATAGTCACTGGAGGAGAGGGAGAGCAGGGCGATCTCCTCATAGCCGGTACTCTCGAGGATCTGCCCCATGGCCTGCAGGACTTCGGCAACGGGTCTTTCACGCACGGGACGTGTAACCATACCAGCATGGCAAAAGCGGCAGCCGCGGGTGCAGCCACGCATAATCTCGATAGGCGCACGATTATGTACGGTTTCAATGAAAGGCACGATGAACTCAGTAACGGGCGGCGGCAGCACAGGAACGATGGTCTTCATCACCTTTGGCGGCGCTTCGGGCATATTGGGCATGATGGTTTTTACGGTCCCCTGGGGATGATAGGCAACATCGTAAAAACGAGGAACGTAACAGCCTTCTATTTGAGCGATATGGCGCAGTTGGGTTTGGCGATCCAGATGTTTGGCGGCACGCAGGACACCAATGATTTTAAGAATGACTGCTTCCCCTTCACCAATAACAAAAACATCAATGAACGGAGCCATGGGTTCGGGGTTGTAGCAGGCATGCCCCCCTGCAATTATCAACGGGTATGTCTCATCCCTATCTGTACTGCGTACGGGCATACCGGCGAGATCGATCAGATTTAAGGTATTGGTGAAGAGCTGCTCATAGGGCAGGCTGATACCTAGAAGATCGAAATCACGAACGGCATGCTTGGACTCCAGGGAGAAGAGAGGCATCTCCTGCTCGCGCATGAGTGCTTCCATGTCGGTCCAAGGAGAAAACAGACGCTCGGCGAGCAGGTTCTTATGCTTGTTGATGATGTCGTAAAGAATCATCCAGCCCAGATTGGACATGCCCAGATCGTAGATGTCGGGAAAAGCGAGGGCCACTTTAAACTCAATCTGATCCCAATTCTTACGGATCTGATTGTATTCGCCACCGGTATAACGACCCGGCTTGGCAACGCGCGGCAGCATGTGCTGCAGTTTAGTCTCGATTTCTGCGGGTGATAGGGTTTGGGGTTGGTAAGTCATTAAATAAACAGTTTCGCCTTTTTGGATATGATATTTGTGATAATTATAACGGAAAATATGGCGGCGAGTAGAAAGTTCACGGAATTGCGCGGTCTGAAGGTTAGTTATTATAAGCCTCAGTCCAATTTGGGCATCGCGGCTAGAAGCTGGATACAATCATGGCAATGAAAATCGCAGTTTTATCAGATATCCACGGGAATTTTCCGGCGCTGGAAGCGGTAACGGCCGATATCGAGGCCTGGAGTCCGGATGTGACCGTTGTCGATGGGGATATTGTCAATGGGGGACCGTGTAGTCGCGCTTGCTGGCAGTTCGTGCAAAAGCAGCAGCAATCATTGGGCTGGCAGGTACTGCGCGGAAATCACGAGGATTATGTGGTGGAATGGGCGAACCCCATTCTTCCACGGCAAGGACCAGAGTACGAATTAAGCCGGATGAGCCATTGGACTTATGGACAATTGAACGGCGAGGTATCGGAGCTGGCGGCGCTGCCGGATCGTTTTGGATACCGTGGAGAAGATGGCAGTTCGCTGCTGGTCATCCATGCATCTATTTGGGGCAACAGATCTGGTATCTACCCCGCTACGCCAGAAAATGAGATGATGCGCAAGATCGCGCCCTATCCGACCGTTTTCGTCACGGCGCACACGCATGTGCCTTTTATGCGCCAGTTGGCTGAGACGCTGTTGGTGAATGCCGGTGCGGTAGGATTGCCGGGTGACGGCGAGTGGCGGGCCAGTTACGGCCGTCTGACCTGGAGTCGCGCGCAGGGTTGGCGGGCGAAAATCAGGCGCGTGGCTTATGACCGCGAACAGACAGAGCGCGATTTTGTAAGCAGCGGTTTTTTGGCTGAGGCCGGACCCGGAGCGATGTTAACCTTGGTGGAATTACGCTCGGCGCGCGATGCCAAGACAAAGTGGACGCGCGAATACGGACAGCGGGTGCGCATGAGGGATATCGGTATGGAAGAAGCTGTGCGGGAGTTCTTGCAGAGGTCGGAATTTTTTCCCTACCTTTGAGCGATGTAGACGATCCATTCACCAGCATCATAAAGCGGCAGGCCATCCCAATGAGGATAAACCTTAACCGTGCTGAATCCCGCTTCTTTGAGCATATCGACCATATGGGAAACGGCGTATATCTGGTCGCAGAGGTTGATTTCCGTAATGGCGGCGGTTTCAAGATTGATAATCGTAAATTGTTCGACGGAAATCTGCTCTTCGTCTAGCCAGTTGCGCTGGCCCAAATGGAGGAAGGGGCTGTCGCCCCATAGTCCTTTATCGTCGGTAAACCACCAACTGCTATTTTTCTTGTCCACCCGCTCTTGATCAAGCAGTTCAATGACCAGACGGCCGCCTGGTCTTAATGACGCGGCAATGCTGCGCAGCAAACCGGCAGCTTGATCGCGGCGAAAGGGACCGAACTGCCCATAGAGGAATAAGGCAGCATCATAGGTTAAGGATGGATATTGCGCGGCGCGAACGTCCTCTTGTTGGAATTGACAACGATCGGCAACGCCATACTCCATAGCGCGGGAACGAGCGTAGGCAATTGCGGCGGGGCTAAAATCGATTCCCCTTATATGGCAGCCTTGTTGGGCAAAATCGACGGCGTAGAGGCCAGGGCCACAGGTGACATCGAGGATGCTTGACCCTTCCTGCAGGGCAAGCTTTTCACTAAGCCATTTGATTTGGTAAGGACGCTCTTGATCGGTGCGTGAGGCAGCGCCATGTGACTGGTCTAGATGTTCGCGCAGCATGCGCGCGGAGAATGCGGGCTCATCCCAAGGGAGGTTACCATCATCTGTCCAGGGGATAGGGGGATCAGGGCGGTGGTAGAGGCGCCATAATGTTTCCGAGAGCTGGTGTTCTTTTTTATTCATTTTGATTTATGTGAAAAACAATTAACAATTAACAGACAAGAAATAAAGATTAACGTCGGACGGGGCTTTTGACCTCCAGGATAGTCTCGTGTCATTATCGCACTTGCCCGGTAAGAAGAGCCATTATAACATCGACTGGGATAAGTTGGGCAGGTGATTGATGAAAAATGATTCCGAATATGATGCTTTATCTCGATTACCCATTGAGCAGCGTTGGCGAGGGCAGGTTTTTCCCGCCCCAATTGTGGTTGCCTTAATCAGACGGTTGGTAGAAAGTGGGTCGAATGAGACCGGAGAAACCCATTATCTGCTGATTCGACGCAAAGACAGCCCCTACGATGGCAAATGGGCGCTGGTTGGTGGGAAGTGGGATTTTGGCGAAAGGCTTATGGATGCCATCGTACGTGAGGTAAAGGAAGAAACAGACCTGGACAGCAGGTTTATAGGAGTGCGCGGTATAGTTAGCGAGCGCGTCATAACAAGAGATACCCAGCGCAAGGGGGCGCATTTTCTGATATTTGTGTGTGAACTTGAAGCAGGTAATGGAGAAGCAAAAGAACAAGATGAGGGGGAAGTTGGTTGGTTCACCTGTCAAGAGATCGATGCTTTGCATGTTGACGAGGCAATCATCCCCAGTGACTTGGCCATGATCCGCGGTTTTGCAGGCGCAAATGGTCTTGCACCCTATATCGAAGGGGAGATGAGGGCGCCCATAAAGGAGGGCAGTGAGGATCCGATTCTTTTGGAGCGCTTTGAACTTATAGAGGGGCAGGAATAGTAGTTTCGGGTATTATTGCCGGGACACTTTAGCAGCAAATAACCAGAACGATGCCTTATTTACCAGGCGAGATAATCAATAAGCGATATCGCGTTGTTAGCCTCTTGGGTTCAGGAGCGTATGGGGCAGTTTACCGGGCGTGGGATATTGCCGCAGAGAAAAGTGTTGCTGTCAAGGAATATCTAGATCCCTCTGTTGAGACGCAAAAACGGTTCCGGGCCCAAGCGCGGGAAATGAACCGGTACAAGCATCCACAACTGCCCCAGGTTATTGATCATTTCGTGCTCGATAAAAGCGGCCAATATTTGGTGAGCGAATATATTGACGGAACCAGCTTGCAGAACCAGCTTAAGGATTATGGACCTTTGCCTTCTGATCTGATCACGGGCTGGCTGCAGGCGGCGTGCGTGCCCTTAACTTATTTACACGAAAAGGGAGCACTGCACCTGGATATCAAACCAGCCAATATTTTGCTGACACCGGCAGGCGAGGTTTTTCTAGTGGACAGCGGCCTGCCTGGTTTGGGCACCCGGCCCCATGAAGAGGGTTTCGGATCTCCTGAACAGCAGGAACGGGGAGAAGTGAGCGCGGCAAGCGATGTCTATAGCTTGGGGGCTACGCTCTATACGCTGCTCACGGCTGAGAGGCCACCGAATGCCCTGAGCCGGGAAAGTGGGCTGCAGGAGATAGTTCCGGCGCGCGAGGTGAACCCAGATATTGAACCGTATCTGTCGGTGGTGGCGACTCGGGCTATGTCACTCCGTCCTGATACGCGTTATGAGTCGGCGGCCGATTTCGCCAAGGCTTTGGAACGGCCGTCGGGATACCCGGCCCCAACAGCCAGCAAGGGCAGACGCACGCCCGACCAGTATGTGGCTCCCCCGCCCCGTTTGCCCCCCAGCCGGCGCCGGCAGATGGAGAGACGCACGATCGTGGGACTGCTGGTGCTGTTGATCGTCGTCATAGGAGCGGGCATCGGCTTTGGTGTATTTAATCTGGCAGGTCCGCCAGAGATCAGCGATATTGAAGCAACGGCAACCCTGGAGTCGGCCGTTGTGGCGGCGCTAACAGCTATCGCACCGACGACAACGAACACACCAGAACCCACATCTCCCCCTACCCCTACTCGCGAACCATTTATCACAGACACGGGATCGCGCATGATATTCATTCCTGAAGGTATTTTTCTCATGGGTGAAGATGAAAGTGATGATCGAGACCGGCAGCCAGCCCATCTCATCCGGCTGGATGGCTATTTCATCGATGAATCGGAAGTCACAAATGGGGCCTATTTGCAGTGTGAGACGGCGGGGGTATGCCGTCCACCGGCCAGTCCAAACGCCAGCTACCACGCCAGTTACTACGGAGACCCAGCTTTTGACGATTTCCCCGTGATTTTTGTAAACTGGTTTGACGCAGAAGCCTTTTGCCAGTGGCGCGGAGCACGCCTACCCTCAGAAGCAGAATGGGAAAAGGCAGCGGGCTTCAATGCCATTGAAGGCGTGCGCACACTCTATCCGTGGGGTGATGAATTCAACGGAACATTATTGAATTTCTGTGATAATAACTGCCCACGCGACCACCGGGATGGGAGCGTGGATGACGGGCATCAGGATACCGCACCCACTGGCAGTTACAATGACGGAAGATCATCTTATGGCATTTATGATATGTCGGGCAATGTAATGGAATGGGTTGCTGACTGGTACGATTCTCGCTTTTATGAGAGCTCAACGGACACCAATCCTTTAGGCCCGTTGGACGGACAGTTTAAAAGCATTCGCGGTGGATCCTGGCTGTCTCCAGCCGAGGAAACGACGATTACGATCCGTGACTCTTTTGACCCCTTGGTGGCTCGAACCAATCTTGGTTTTCGTTGTGCGATGACGCCCCCGTAGTACGATGGGGTGACGCCCACGTTGTACTACGGGGTGATGCCACCCTAGCAACAAAAACAACAAGACCACGAACCAATTAAATTCAAAGGAGACAACCATGACCGCTCATCTCCCAACTTCGCTAGCAGCGCTGCGCGACCAACTACGATCGGGCCGGCTGCCGTTGACGGATTTTCTTGACCAATTGGAAGCAAAGTTTGAGGAACGTGAACCGCAAGTGTTGGCATTTGTCGCTGAAGCCGGTCGTTTCGATCGTCTACGACAAGAAGCGGCCGTTCTGTTAGAGCGCTACCCCCAAGTGGAACAGCGGGGGCCGCTTTTTGGCGTGCCGGTGGCGGTTAAAGATATCTTCCAAGTGTCCGGCTTTGTTACAAGAGCCGGTAGTTCGCTGCCCGAAGCGCTGCTGCAGGGGCCAGAAGCGCCATCAGTAACGGCCCTACGAGATGCTGGGGCGCTAGTTTTGGGTAAGAGTGTGACCACGGAATTTGCTTATTTCGCACCGGGACCGACGCGCAACCCGCACGTGCCAACGCACACGCCGGGGGGATCAAGCAGTGGCTCAGCTGCAGCAGTGGGCGCGGGTTTATGCCACCTAGCCCTGGGCACACAGACGATCGGCTCGGTGAACAGACCGGCTTCATTCTGCGGTGTGGCTGGCTACAAACCAAGCTACAACCGCATCAGCAAAGAAGGCGTCATCCCTGTATCAGAGGCGGTGGATCACGTGGGTATTTTCACACCGCGTGTTTCAGATATGGCGGGTGCAGCGGCAGTTCTATGCCAGGCGTGGCGTGTGCCTGTCAGGGACAGCCAGCCAGTGTTGGCAATACCAGATGGCCCTTATCTGGAGCAGGCTGATGCTGAAGGCAGCGCTCATTTTCAAAGGAACTGCCGACGACTGCAAGAGGCGGGATTCCAGGTGAAAAGGGTGGCAGCGATGCCCGATTTCGAGCAAATATCCGAGCGGCATAATCTACTCGTAGCGGCTGAAGCGGCCGAAGTTCATGCGGCCTGGTACACACAGTATGCCCGTGATTATCATGCGAAGACGGCCGAGTTAATCGAACGAGGCCAGATGGTTACGCCCGACGAGCTGCAAAGCGCGCGCCAGGGTCGAGAAAAACTGCGCCGAAAGCTTGCGCAGTTGATGGACAACCATGGCGTCGATTTGTGGATTTCGCCGGCGGCGGTTGGTCCTGCCCCGGCAGGGTTGGAAAGTACGGGCGATCCGGTGATGAATTTACCCTGGACCCATGCCGGTGTGCCCACGGTCAGCATACCGTCAGGCGCAAATGAACTGGGGCTTCCGCTGGGGCTTCAGGTGGCTGGACGCTGGTACAAAGATGAAGAAATGCTCGCCGGGTCTACGCAAATTGAAGCGATATTGAGCAGCCAAACCCGCTGATTGGGCGAATCACGGAAACCAACGTAATCGTTGACTAAATAAGGAGCTGACATTAGAATTATACAAGGGTTAACTATAGATTTAGGTATACCTAATTAGTAATTATAAGGCACACTTCTAACAGTGTGTATGTGGTAAGCATGGAACATAACGAAGAACATGATGAAAGCTGCCTGGAACTAATTGACGAGGCAGTTGCTGAAGAGGAAGGGGTTGTCAATGTAGCGGTTGACACCAGAGACGCGACCGTGACGCTGGACTATGATCCCAGTCGTTTTACTGAAGAAGACTTTATACGCGTCGCTGAACGGTTTGGACCAACGCTGCAAAAGCGCTGGGAAACGTGCACGATGCGGCTGGGCATGCAAGGCGGGCGTGCTTGCGAAACGTGCGCCCTGCTTCTGGAACGCGAGGTGCAGCAGATGGATGGCGTGGGCCGGGCCTCGGCTAGTTTCGCCGGCGGGGTGATGAGCATTCAGTATGATCACGAACTTGTTTCACCCAGTCAATTGGTGCAGCAGGTTAGCGCACTTGGCGTAGACGTACAGCCGTCAGCGGCTGAACTTCCGGCAGCACCTGCGGACGAACCTTCATCGGGGATCAGGCGTGCTTGGGAGGCGACCCTCGAACATATTGAAGCGATCTTCACCGCGATCACCTTTGTGGCCATGATCGGCGGCTTAATCGCCGATAGTGTAGCAGCGGCACCATCCTATCTAGCCACAATACTCTATGTTATCGCCTATATCACGGGCGGCTACTTTGGCCTGCGCGCAGGGATCGAGTCGCTGAGAGCACGAACGATAGATGTCGACCTGGTGATGGTGCTGGCAGCATTGGGGGCGGCTTATGTCGGGCAGTATTTCGAAGGGGCTATGCTGCTCTTCCTTTTCTCGCTGTCCAATGTGCTGCAGCACTATGCCTTAGGCCGCACGCGCAATGCAATTCGCTCCATGATGAAATTACGACCAACGCAGGCGATGGTGCGCCGGGGCAGTAAAGAGATCGCCATGCCTATCGAACGTATTGTCGTAGGCGATCATATCCTGGTTAAACCAGGTGATCGTATCGCCTTGGATGGCATTGTGATTGAGGGAACAAGCACTATTAATCAAGCTTCAATAACCGGTGAATCAATGCCAGTGGCTAAAGAGGTGGGTGACCAGGTGTTTGCGGGGACGATCAATCAAAACGGTTTCCTTGAAATCGGCGTCACGAAATTGGCCAAGGATTCAACCATCGCCAAGTTGATCCAAATGGTTGAAGAAGCGCAGAGTGAAAAAGCGGAAACACAACGGTTCATCGATCGGGCGGAACAGTACTATGCCATGGGGGTTCTGATCCTCACTGCCCTGGCGATTGTGATCCCAATGCTGGTGCTGCAAGAGCCGTTTGAGGAGACGATTTATCGCGCGATGACGATCATGGTTGCAGCTTCACCCTGTGCGATAGTGATCAGCACTCCGGCAACGGTCCTTTCGGCGATTGGCAATGGCGCCAAGCGCGGCATCTTATTCAAAGGGGGTGTTCACGTCGAAAATGCGGCGACAGTGAAGGTCCTGGCCTTTGATAAGACAGGCACCTTGACTATTGGAGAGCCGAAAGTGACAAATGTGATCCCCTGTGCGGCATGGGAAGGTGATGAAGAGAAGCTGCTGGCCCTGGCGGCTGCCGTGGAGACGATGTCGGAACACCCCCTGGCAGAGGCGGTGGTGGATGCAGCTAAGGAGCGCAAGTTGGAAATCCCACAAGCAACGGCTTTTCAGGCAACCACCGGCAAGGGTGTACGGGCCAATGTAGACAACCATACAATCCATATTGGCAACCGGCGCTATTTTGCGGAGCTGGCAAGCAGCGGATTGGATGAAGCATCTAAATTTGTGGAAGCGCTGCAAAACGAAGGCAAGACGAGCGTTCTGGTGGCACAGATAACCGATGGCACTGATCAGGCCAATATCTTAGGCGTGATCGCTTTCGCCGATGTGCTTCGAGCAGATGCGGGAAAGATTGTGCAGTCACTTAAAGATAAAGGTGTGGAGCATGTGGTTATGCTCACCGGTGATAACGAACGGGTTGCGCAGCATATTGCGCAAGAAGTGGGCGTCGACGATTATTATGCGGACCTGATGCCCGAAGATAAGGTCGCGGTAGTGAACCAAGTACGCGAGAAATACGGACCGGTGGCCATGGTAGGGGACGGGGTCAATGATGCGCCAGCTCTGGCGACGGCAGATATTGGGATTGCCATGGGGGCTGCGGGAACAGATGTTGCCCTGGAAACGGCCGACATCGTGCTCATGTCTGATAACTTGCACAATATTCCCTACGTGATTGGACTAAGCCGTAAAACGCGGCAGACCTTGGTAGTCAACCTGGTCTTTGCCTTGTTCATGATTGTACTCATGTTGGCAGCCATTTTCTGGCGCGATCTTCCGCTGCCGGCGGCTGTCATCGGGCATGAGGGCGGAACGGTGCTGGTATCCCTGAACGGGATGCGCATGCTGCGCTATAACCCGGATTAACAGCCAACACAAAATATTAAACTGAAAACGAATTTTTGACTTGATATTTCCGAAGAAGCTCATCGAGTTGACAACTTTTTCCGAAGTTGGCACTTTCGTGTTGCATTAATATGTCGCTGACCACAAGACAAAAATCACACTTGCATTTTGGGGAATAGATCATTACAATATAGTCTAGGTGAAATAATTATTTAGGCTTGCCTAAATACAGTCTTCAGATATATTGAGCGCCAGTAATGCCAATCGATGGCATCAGTGCTCCTATAGGAAAAGAAAAATGTATGATCCATTGATAGCGCTTTTGGCAGCGGCAGCGGTGACAGCTGTTGTTTTGGTCCTTTTTTGGCCACAACAAGGTCTTGTGTCGCGCTGGCGAAGAGAACGCCGCATGACCAAACGCGTACTTAGCGAAGATGCTTTAAAGCATATTTATAATCGAGAACTCGATGGCCGGCATCCATCCATGGAAAGCATTGCTGGGGCATTGAATATCAGTCTGAACAAAACGGCCGGGTTATTCACGCAAATGGAAACGGACGAGTTGGTTCAGGTAAAAGAAGGAAATATTCACCTTACCGCAAAAGGTCACGAAGCAGCCCTGCATATTATTCGCGCCCACCGTTTGTGGGAACGGTATCTGGCTGAAGAAACGGGCTATGGCGAAGAGGCCTGGCATGAAAGAGCGGACCAGTTAGAGCATTCAATATCTCCGGATGATGCGGATGATTTGGCGGCCCAACTTGGCCATCCCAGATACGACCCCCACGGAGATCCAATTCCAACGGCCCACGGCACGATGATCGATCACGGTGGCCACCCACTGACGATATCGCCAATTGACACCACGGTGCGCATTGTACACCTGGAAGATGAACCGGAAGTCGTGTACGCCCAACTCGTGGCCGAAGGTTTGCATTTGGGCCAAATTGTACGCATTATCGAATCCACACCGGAGCGCGTACGTTTCTGGACCAACGGCAACGAGCATGTGCTGGCGCCAATCGTGGCCTCTAATATCTCGGTCATGCCTTTGACACGCAGGGAAGCTTTGGAAAGTACGGACGTTACGGGCCGGGAGATGCTGTCTTCTCTTGATTTGGGAGAAACAGCCGAGGTGGTAGCCATATCGCATGCATCACGCGGTGCTGAAAGACGGCGCTTGTTCGATTTGGGTATCTTACCGGGCACCAAGATAACGGCCGAGACACGCAGCCCCAGCGGAGACCCCACGGCCTACATCATCCGCGGGGCGCTGATCGCTTTGCGCCAAAATCAAGCCAAGATGATCAAAGTTAAAAGAACCGAGGTTCAATCATGACAACTGAAATCAATACGACAATTAAGCGGCCGCCTGCCCCAGTGGGCGGCGGCTGCGAAACATGTCCCATGCACAACGCCGGCAATCTGCTGAAGCTGGGCGTTGATATGACGGATTGGGATTATGTGGTCGGCCTGGCGGGCAATCCCAATACAGGAAAAAGCACTGTCTTCAATGCCCTCACGGGCTTGAGACAACATACTGGAAACTGGCCGGGGAAAACTGTCACGCGGGCTGAGGGAGGCTTCAGCTATGGCGATGCCCGATACAAGCTGGTTGATTTGCCAGGGACCTATTCACTGCTATCGACCAGCCTTGACGAAGAGGTGGCGCGCGACTTTATTCTTTTTGGCCAGCCAGATGTGACGATCATCGTCGTCGACGCAACGCGGCTGGAGCGCAATCTTAACCTGGCGCTGCAAGTGTTGGAAATCACGGAACGGGCAGTGATTTGTCTTAACTTAATAGATGAAGCAGAACGGCATGGTATTAAGGTTGATGACCGAAGGTTGGCCCGAGACCTGGGGGTGCCCGTGGTACCAACAGCGGCGCGACAGGGAAGAGGAATGGACGATCTGCTGCAGGCGGTTCACGACGTGGCTACAGGTCAAGCTGTGTGCAAGCCATACCGTTTGAAGAACGAATCTCCGGCCATTCGCCACGCCCTAAAGACATTGGTTCCCAAAATCAAGGCAGCCTTTCCTGATCTACCCAATGCCCAATGGGTCGCTCTACGCCTGCTGGATGGTGACAAAAGCATCACCGAGGCCGTACGAAGAGGGGAGTTAGGTGATCTGAGCAGGTACGATCCTGTTGAAGATCAGGCTAATTATCAAATCTCTTTGGAGGCGGCGTGATGACGGCACTTACTATTGAGGAACGAGATATTCTTCAGACGGCCGAGGATCTGCGCTGGGAAGTTGGACAGGAATTTCACGAACTATTGATGGAAAACATTTATTCAGAAGCGGCGCAGTTGGCGGATCGTGCGGTCACGATGCCCGACGAACAGCCCCGCTTTGACCTGGATCGCACGATCGACCGTATCGTGACCAGCCGCGTGTGGGGTTTTCCCTTGATGTTCTTGCTCTTCACACTCATTTTTTGGATAACGATCACAGGCGCTAATTATCCTTCACAATTCCTGGCAGACATTTTGCTAGGCAGGCTCTATCCACTGTTATTGGAAGGGGCGGCGGCAATTGGCATGCCCTGGTGGCTGAGCGGTTTTCTCATTGATGGTATCTATCTGGCAACGGCCTGGGTGGTAAGCGTTATGCTGCCACCGATGGCCATTTTCTTTCCCCTCTTTACCTTGCTGGAAGATTTTGGCTATCTGCCACGGATGGCCTTTAACCTTGATAATATCTTCAAGAAATCGGGGGCGCATGGCAAACAATCTTTGAGCATGATGATGGGCTTCGGCTGCAATGCTGCGGGCATTATTTCCACGCGGATTATTGACAGTCCGCGGGAGAGGTTGATCGCGATTATCACAAATAACTTCGCGCTTTGTAACGGCCGTTGGCCAACACAGATTCTCGTCGCCACTATTTTCATCGGCGTTCTGGTACCATCTTACCTGGCCGGGATCATATCGGCGCTGGCTGTTGTAGGCATCGCTATGTTGGGCATATTTTTGACCTTTGCCGTGTCCTGGGGATTGTCACGGACCATGCTCAAAGGTGAGGTCTCCACGTTCAGTCTGGAACTACCTCCTTACCGCCCGCCACGCGTTTTGCAAACGATCTACACATCAATCATTGACCGCACACTCCCCGTATTGTGGCGAGCGATTCTATTCGCCATTCCTGCTGGAGCTGTGATATGGCTCATAGCCAATATCACCATCGGCGGGGCCAGCATAGCTGAATATATGATCAACTTTCTCAATCCATTAGGATTCCTGATCGGCTTAAACGGCATAATCCTGGTGGCCTATATCGTCGCCATTCCGGCCAATGAAATTGTCGTACCCACGATTCTGATGTTGACCGTTCTAGTTCTAGGTGGTGGCTCAGAAACGGGAGCCGGGGTGATGTTCGAATTGGATTCGGCCGCGGAGACAAGGACGCTGCTGGTCGCCGGGGGCTGGACGTTGCTGACAGCGGTAAGCGTGATGCTGTTCTCCTTAATTCACAACCCTTGTTCGACTACTATCTATACCATATACAAAGAAACTGGCAGCAAACGCTGGACGACTGTGTCGGCACTGCTTCCCCTGGCGATGGGCTTTGTGGTTACGTTTGTCGTAGCCCAGGTATGGCGGCTGCTGTTTGGGCCAGGCTTTTAGTCGATAAGAAAACCAAATTGTAAGGTGAGACGCGTTGGAAACAAGCGTCTCACCTTTTTTGTTTTCAGCGGAGCCAGAAAAGGGATACTACACCTGAAAATCAAACATGATGCACCATGTTCTTTTTTTTGCAGGAAAGGGAATGGATGGACCTAACCCGGTTATTGCCTATCGGCTCGCAAACTCCTATGATTATATCCATGCAGAGTGGCAAGTACAGTGAATCGATAAGAAGTGGTGGATATTGGACAACCAGCAAAGGTACGTTCTGGCAATTGATTTGGGAACGTCGGGCCCCAAGGTAGCGCTGGCAACTTTGCGGGGACAAATCATCGATGCGGGGACTGGTGAGTCCGACACGATCTTGCTACCAAATGGAGGGGCAGAGCAAGATCCGGATGCTTGGTGGGCGGAGATCATAAAGGTCACTCGCAGCTTGTTGGCAAAGACAGCCGTGTCCAGGGAACAGATTGGCGCCATCTGCTGCACAACACAATGGTCAGGCACCATTCCTGTCGACAAAAATGGCGACCATTTGAGCAATGCGATCATCTGGATGGACTCGCGAGGGGCGCCTTTACTCCAGGCATTACCGGAGGGCTGTTTGAGATCGAAGGCTATGGCGTCATCAAGCTTTGGCATTGGATACGAATTTGTGGAGGCATTCCTGACCGGGCAGGCAAGGATTCTATCGCTCATATACTTTACTTGAAAAATGAGCGGCCAGATGTTTACGATGCGGCCGATAAGTTCCTAGAACCTAAAGATTACTTAAATATGCGTCTGACAGGCTTGCCCGCCGCTTCATTTGATTCAATCACCCTACATTGGTTGACCGACAATCGGGATATCAACCGTATTGCCTACAGCGATAAGCTGCTGAATTGGTCAGGAATCGACCAGGAGAAGCTGCCGGATCTGCGGCTGGCTACAGATGTACTGGGACCAGTAAAAGCTGAGGCTGCTGCTGAATTAGGCCTGCCGGAAGGAATCCCGGTGGTGATGGGTACCCATGATATACATTCGGCAGCGGTAGGATCGGGTGCGGTGGCCGATTATGAAGCGCATCTATATGTCGGTACTTCATCATGGGTGAGCTGCCATGTGCCATTTAAGAAAACAGATGTTTTTCACAAAATCGCGGCCGTGCCCTCGGCCATTCCGGGCCGGTACCTGGTGATCAATGAACAAGAAATGGCGGGAGCTTGCTTGCGGTATCTGAAGGATAACATTCTCTTTCACGCTGATGAACTGCATCGAGAGATGAAAGAACCAAACATCTATGAAGCTTTTGACAGGATTGCCGAAAGGGCTGAGGCGGGCAGCAAGGGGGTCATATTCACACCATGGCTGAACGGAGAACGCGCACCCGTGGATGACCATACCGTGCGCGGCGGTTTCCACAATTTATCACTACGCCATACACGGGAACATATGATCCGGGCTGTTTTTGAGGGAGTGGCTTACAACTCACGCTGGCTGCTGGGTCATGTTGAGAATTTTGCAGGCAGAGAGTTCGAGGCGATTCATATTATTGGCGGAGGCGCATTATCAAATATCTGGTGCCAAATCTTCGCCGATGTGTTGAACCGGCCCATACGGCAGATGAAGGAGCCCATACAGGCCAATGCGCGGGGGGCAGTCACGCTGGCAGGAGGGATATGCTTCAGGCGCCGTTTATCATGGGGGCAGCGAACATTTCAGTTTTCTGAACCAAGTTTACCAGATGTATTCCCAAAGCAATCCACTGCATGCTGATTTGTGGCCCAGCGCCTGCAAATTCGAAGCGGAAATCATCGCCATGACTGGGTCAATGCTTGGCGCCAGGGATACCGCGGACGAAATATGTGGCAGCGTCTCTTCTGGAGGAACGGAAAGCATCCTGCTGGCGATGAAGAGCTACCGAGATCAGGCACGAGAGGAAAGAGGGACCGGCGAGCCAGAGATGATCGTTCCCGAAACCGCGCACGTCGCTTTTGATAAGGCGGCGCAGTACTTCAATATCAAGCTGATCCATGTGCCGGTTGACGAGGATTTTCGCGCTGATCTGACAGCGGTGAAAGATGCCATTAACAGGAACAGTATCGTGATCGTTGGCTCGGCCCCTTCATTCCCCCATGGGACCATCGATCCCATTGAGGAAATGTCCACGCTGGCGCTGGAAGCGGGCATCGGTTTTCACACGGATGCCTGCCTGGGAGGATTTGTACTGCCTTGGGCGGAGAAGCTGGGCGTTCCCATTCCCTCATTCGATTTCCGGCTGCCCGGTGTGACTTCCATTTCCGTTGATACCCATAAGTATGGCTATGCGGCCAAAGGCTCTTCAGTAGTCCTTTATAGAAACCGGGAACTGCGACACTACCAATATTTCGTGGCCACGGATTGGCCTGGAGGTCTTTATTTCTCGCCTACTTTTGCCGGCAGCCGGCCTGGGGCATTGAGTGCGGCCTGCTGGGCAGCGATGGTCTCCATAGGAGAGGCGGGATATATAGAGGCCACAGGTCGCATTCTAGAGACAGCAGAAAAGATCAAAGCGGGAATTTCGACCATTCCCGAGTTAAAGGTATTGGGCGATCCGCTGTGGGTCATTGCCTTTGCATCTCCGACACTGGACATCTAAAAAATAATGAACCAGATGACGCGCAAAGGCTGGAGCTTAAATGGTCTGCACAAACCCTCTTGTGTGCATATCGCCGTGACACAGCGGCATTCGCAGCCAGGAGTCGCGGAACGATTTGTGGTCGACTTGCAGGATGCGGTAGAGCTAGTGAAAGCTGATCCCAAAAAATCAGAGGGTATTGCCCCGGTATATGGATTAGCGGCGACGCTGCCGGCTAGGGGCGTCGTGGGCGAAATTCTGAAACGGTATGTGGACCTGCTTTATGAGGTTTGACAGTGGGTAGCGCGAAGCGCAGGAACGCTTCATCTATTTGAGGATTGTAGAACCCCGGTTTTCGAGAAAAAACCGGGGTTTTGGTTTAAAAGGTGCGCAGCAGGTTGACGTAGCCACGGAGGGCTTCGTCCATTTGAGAGATGGAGATGCTCTCATTGACGGTGTGAGCTTGCCCTTCCTCTCCTGGAGCGAAGCCGATGATGGGGATGTCGTAGGGAACGAAGAGACGGCCGTCGGTCGCGAATTGATAGCTTGAAAACTCGGCTTCGCGTCCCATGCCCATGCCGATAGCCTCTCGGGCCTTAAGTGCTTCTGTGCTTTCCGGTTCCGTATAGTACCCATAAACCGTGGATTCAGAATGATCCATGCATGGATTCCAGATGTCTTGCAGAGAATATGGAAGGCCGTCTGCTAACAGCGAATAGAAGCGGTGGATGCTGCCATGGCTCTCGCTGGCAGTGCGGCAGTCAAGCAGCACACGAGTCCAGGCTGGGGTGACGTTGGGGCTGGTCGTGTCGACCTCGATAACGGTGGGGGCAACGGTGGTTGGGCCTAACAGTGGGTGACTGCTTAACGTGCCTTGTCGCTGTTCAAGGCGCTGTAAAAACAGGGACAGGGCATAGTTCGGGTTTTCGGCTGCCGCGGGCGCGCTGGCGTGACCGGAACGCCCGCTGAATGTGACCCAGGTCTGCACAATTCCACGGTGGCCCAGGGAGATACGATTATTGGATGGTTCACCTAAGACGACCAGGGCCACAGGATAATCAAGGTTTTCGACCCAGTATTGGGCGCCGGCTCCGCCAATCTCCTCCTGCACAACGCCGGTGAAGACCACATCGCGGCGGGGACGTTCACCAGCACGCAGCAAGGCAGCCATGCTGTAAACCTGCACGGCGAGCGGTCCTTTGATATCGCAAGTGCCGCGACCTATGATACGACCGCCAACAATGGCACCTGAATAGGGAGGAACGGACCATAAATCGGGATCACCGGGATCGACGTGGTCAGTATGGCTGTTGAGAACAAGGGCAGCGAGCGTACGGTCTTGACCATCGTTACGGCCGATAACATTGCCAATACCATCAACTGTTACCTCATCAAATTGCAGCCGTCCCATTTCTGCGGCGATTAACTGCGCCAGTTCTGCCTCATGGTGTGACATGCTGGGGGTTTGGATCAAGCGCTGAGTAAAGTTTACGCAATCGGCAAGCAGTTGGTTCCAATCAAAATTTTTCATCTTAGATTTCTCGCTTTCTATCAACAGATATCGCCGCTGTTGTTCAAACTTGTGAGAACAGATTGTTTCTTATTTATGGTTCCGCGGACGATTGCTTAAAAGGTGATTTTTCCCATGGGCGGATAAACGCCTCCGCTTCGACGTTCAGGCCGTCTGCTATGCGATTGATGTAGTTAAAGCAGGAGATGACCTGGGTGGCGTCGTGGATAGCGCGATCGTCGAAGCTATTCTCGCGCAGGGTTATGATGTCACTTTCAGACATAGCGGAAGGCACATTGGTAAGTTTGACGGCATAGGTACATAAAGCGGAGTCGGCTGAGTTGAGACCTGCTTGCCTCCAATCGGAAGCAATGTAATGGACGAAGCGATCTGCCTCATCTTCGTCTTCGATTCCAAAGTCTGCGACCTCAGCCCGGAGGTCGTGCGCATGGGAGCGCAGTCAGAAAATACAGCTGTTTTCAGCAGATATGATGGTGGCCAACATTTCGCGCTGTCCACGGCTGAGGGGAGAGCTGCCCCATAGAGGTCCATCGATTCATTTAGGACGCGCGGGTTTTGACTCATGATGGAGACGATCCCCCAGACACGTCCGGCGCGTTTAATGGCAGCATCGTATTGTTTCTCCAGAAAACCAGTTGCTTCATCAACGGAATAGACTTTGATCCAGGGCATGGAATCTCCTAACGGTCTGTTCAGCGGCTGATCTTTTTTTGTGGCAAGTGGCAGGTTACAAGCTACATGTTACTGGCTAATAACAAACCACTAGCTTCATGTTTTCCGCCTGGTGCTATGAATCGAGGCGATCGCGTACCAGATGCAGGATGGCCATACTGTTTAAGTGGGCCTTTGGAACGAAGGAGGAGGCGAGGACATATTCTTGATCTTTAACGCCGTCGGCGCTTCGTTCTGAGCAGTGCGCGTTGCCCCCAGCAGGACCTAGACCATCCAAGATAGGCAGTTCACCCCAGATATAGTTGCCATCACTTAAGCCGGCCCGCTCTTCAGGCACGGCCTCGTAGCCGAGCGCTGCGCCCGTATCACTCCACAATTTAAACAAGTTGTCGGTCTGGCTGTTGCGCGGCCAGGGAAGCACACGATAGAGAACTTTGGTTCGCACGCGGCAGGCAAAATCGCCATCAGCGTTAGAGACCGTGGAGAGATCATTTAAGGCCAGCATATTGGCAATTCCTTCCTCGTATACATCCATCTCGAAGGCCCGCATTTCTACCGAAGCCGCGGCAAAGTGAGGAACCCTGTTGATCACAGTTCCCCCAGCCACGGTGCCTACATTGAAAGTCAAGTCACGGTCGTAGTCAGTCATGTCACATATGCAGGTGACAACGTCAGCCATTTGTAAGATGGCATTGGCTCCTTTAGGATGAGAACTGCCGGCGTGGGACGCTTTGCCCTCCACCTCAATGCGATAGACGACCATGCCCTTGCGCGCGACAACGAGACGTGGTTGATTGCCAGACCAACTGCCCGGTTCAAAGATCAGACAGGCCAATGCTTCCTCACCCAAATGCTGTACGCAGAGACGGCCAAAATCGCGACCGCCAGTCTCTTCAGTTGCATCCAACAATACAACCCAGGTGACGGCTTCAAAGTCAGTAGGGGCTAGACTCTGCAAGGCGGAAAGGATCATGTAGATCATAACCGTGCCCCCTTTGATGTCCACGACCCCAGGTCCGTAGATGCGATCATCTTCAATACGCCAGCGAAAATCATTGTGCAGTTCCTCAGCCGCTGGAAATACCGTATCGAGGTGGGAAACCAAACCTACACGAGGTGTAGGCTGGGAAGCGCGGGGACGTCCGTGACGGGTCAAAACGAGGTGTTTTCCATAGAGGGCGTCAACAGATTGTACCGTTTCCGATTCAAATCCAAGTGTCGCGAATAAATCGGCCGTCTGCTGTCCTAACTCATTGATGCCGGCAGGATTGGCGGTGAAGCTGTTTACTGCCACCATCTCTTGCAGCATCGCCAGATAATCGGGTAGTTTCCGCTGCAAGTAAGCTTTTATACGCTCAGAAAGTTGGTCTGGTTCCATGACAACATATTAACAAATGGCAGTATTCAGCCAACAATTAACGAGGGCGTCAGACTCCATGATAGTAGCTGTCGACCAGAGTCTTGATAGACAACAAGTTAAGACGCGCCTTGGGGATGTAGGAGTCAGGGAGAACATACTCTTGGTCTTTGCTGCCATCCGTGGATCGTTCCGAGCAGTGGGCGTTACCGCCATTGGGGCCAAGACCATCGATGGTAGGGACCTGTCGCCAGGTCCAATTGCCATCACTGAGACCTCCGCGTTCCTGTGGTTCAATGGTTAAGCCCAAATCCTGCCCACTATTAGACCACGTTTGAAGCAGCGTATTGGAACCGTCATTGGGTGCCCAAGGGGCCCATTGGCCCAGCACATCCACTTGTACCCGGCATGGATAACCACCGTTGGCACTCTGGACGCTGGAAAAATGGTTTAGAGCAGACATTTTGTCCACCCCAGTCGCGAATACGGTGGGCGAGAATGCGCGCATTTCGACAAAGGCGCTCGCCTGATGAGGAACACGATTGATGACTGTCCCACCAGCAATGGTTCCCACGTTAAAGGTGATCGCCTGCTGGTAGTCAGTAAAATCGGAAACACGACGGATCACATCGGCCATCTGCAAGATGGCGCTGGCCCCTTGTTCGTGGGAGGTTCCAGCATGGGCGGCCTTTCCTTCTACGGCAATGCGATAGCGGGCCATTCCTTTGCGGGCTACAACAAAACGGTACTCCCCGGCCTTGGCGCCGTTAATGTCTCCTCCTTCAAAAACGAGGGAGGCCAGGGTATCGCCATTGAGACGTTCCTGGCAGATACGGCCGAAATCGGGAACCAAGGATTCTTCGGCGGCGTTGAGCAGAACAACCCAAGATACGCTGTTGTAAAATTCAGGGGCAACAGCCTGCATGGTGGCCATCATCATAAGGATCATGATCGTGCCACCCTTGATATCATATACGCCCGGTCCATAAATTCGTTTGCCCGATACGCGCCAGTAGAAATCGTTGTCGTGCTCTTCGGCTTCAGGGTAAACCGTGTCCAGGTGTGAGATCAGGCCGACAGCCGGAACTGGCTTCTGGTTGGTTGATCGGCCAGGCCGGGTCAGAATGAGATGTTTGCCAAAGGCAAAATCGGTGGCTTGGATAAATTCACTTGAGAAGCCAAGCGCCTCAAAGACGCCGGCGGTAAGTTCGCCTAATTCGTTCACTCCTTGGGGATTAGCTGTAAAGCTGTTAATTTCCACCATCTGCTGCAGCAGATAGAGATATTCAGGTAAGTATTCTTCTAGATATGCTGTGGCGTTTTTAATAAATTCGTGCTGACCCATCAGTCTATTTGTGCCTTTTAGTTTTGCGTCTGACGCGGCGAAGCAGCGGCTTACCCGCGAAAAACGAAGGCCATTTATAGCACTGTAACGGGTGTCAATCAAATGTTAATCTGGGCTTGGTAACAATTGGGAGACGGCGAGATCGGTTATCTTTAATTTACCGCCCAGGGAACGCGCAATATTGCGCATGACAATCATACCAATTCGTGGGTAGCGTTGGATCAGCACCTCGAAATCACGGCTGGACATGGCGATCAAGCGCGTATTATTCACAGAGACGGCCGTGGCTGAATGAGGCATGCCTTCAACCAATGATATTTCTCCCAGGACATCACCGGGAAGCACTTTACCCACGGGTATCATGCGCTCGCCTATGCGAACTTCAACCTCGCCATTCAAAACCATAAAGAGGCTCTCGTTGATCTCATCTTGAGTAAATATGACGTCACTGCCACTATACTGAACTATTTTGCAAATACCGGAAAGCATACGTAACTGGGAATCGGATAATCCTTTAAATATGGAGACGCTGCGCGTGAAGTCATCGATCTGGATCCCAGTCCTTTTATCAAGAAAACCACGCATGATGATGTCGTAAATCTCCTGCAGGGAGGGAATCAACTCCACATGACCCACATCAAAGGGGATATAAAGCTTGGCCATGCGCACGGCGTCTAGCCTTTCCGTGCCGCGGAAAACAGCCGAAGGACAGTAGGCCACCGGCGAGAAGCCAAGCAGATCGAGTGTTCGCTGGACACGGGGCCAGTAAGCGCTAACTGTTACCTCGGCATAAGCAACATCCATCTCTTCACGGGCACGACGATCTAATTCGCGTAAAAGGAAACCAGCAACGGCATTGTCCACGTCAATGATCTCGATAATTTGTATTGTTTTGCCAACCTGGTCATAAACGTAGCCAATAGCACCGACAATGGTGTCCCCCTGCCGGGCAACGAGATACTGCGCTTCCTTTGCCTGGAGCGCAAAATAACCATAGCTAAGCATCATATTGCCGAACACTTGACGCCGCTTCAGCCGGCCTCTTTCGATGCGCAAGAGATAAGGGATTCCCGATTGGGATAGTTCTTCAATTTCATATCGCTGATCCATGGGATAGCTGAGCGCATCTTCGATGACGCGCACGTCGTTGGGCAAGTTATTATTGCCCAGGCTCTTGGCCGCCAGTGGGAAAATCTCGGGAATGATTTGAGGGTGGTTACGGCGCAGTTCGCGGGCGTTACCAAAAAGCTGGCCCATGGCTACAATGCTCTCTCGCTCGCTAAAAAGACTTTTCAAGGGCATGAAGCCGATTGGCCGAAAGCCATGGCGCTGGGCAATTAGCTGGGCAATAAGATGCACCGTCCGCCCATGGATAAATCCAAAATGCAGCCGCTCACGAGCAAACTGCAGACGGGCTTCCATTAGGTGGCTGCCAATACCCTGCCGGCGAGCGTCAGGATGGACGACAAGACGGCCGAATTCACCCTGAAGGTCAGTATTATTGCCCACGTCAAAGGTAATGGATGCGCTGCCCAGGATACGATCTCCTCGGACGGCAACCAAGACGAGGTAATTGTCGCTGAAAACTGCTTTCTTGAGCCAATAGTCGTCATAGAACTCACGGTACCGATAATGACGGCCGTAGGAATCTATGAAAAGCTGGCGAATGGCTTCTACATCGCTATCAACGGCATGTCTGATTTCAAACTTTAACATCATTACATCCCTCACCCAATGTGGGCAGAAAACGCGCTGCAGTGGCGGGGCAGCAATAGATTGGCGATTTGTATTGTCGCGCGCTATTTGGCTATGATGTCAATAACAGTAGGGTCAGGAGCGCGGTGCGTTCGATCATCTTGTCGATATACAGGAACTCATGCCGGGCATGGGCACCGTCACCTACAGCACCAAGC
Organism: uncultured Chloroflexia bacterium; assembly: GCA_963807975.1. GTDB lineage: Bacteria > Chloroflexota > Anaerolineae > Promineifilales > Promineifilaceae > JAACFF01. Next base: position 2,785,099 of record CAWEDV010000001.1, read on the forward strand.
CCATCTAACGTGGCTGTGTAAAGGCTGGTGTAATTGCCATCGGAGCCACCGCCAGCCATACCTTGCTGTAAGTGAATGTCCAGATATCCGGCTAATGTCTGGGCGGTACGCCAAAGCTGCCGATTGTTCTCCGTCGGCTCCAAGGGTGGGCGATTAAAGCCACCGTCAATTTCTAAGGTGATTCCTTCCATGGGTGATTTTAGATTAAGAATAACTTCCTGGATATGTTGCGCGTCTGCCTGAGTTGGGACACGGACATCTACCTTGGCCCGACTTTGGGGAGCGATGACATTGGCTTGCACACCCCCTTCTATCAGGCCTACGTTAACCGAAATACCACGTTCGAGATCATTGTGGGCATACAGAGCCTGGATCAGATGGGAGAGCCCAAATATGGCACTGATGCCTTTATCCGGATCGAGGCCGGCATGGGCAGCTTTGCCGTTGACGACAATTTTAAAGCTGCCTACTCCTTTTCGGGCGGTTTTTAGCTTACCAGCCAGACCAAGTGCGGGTTCCAGGACAAAGGCGCGTTGGACTTGCTGTGCCAGTTGGCAGATCTGATCGCGAGATTCCTTACTTCCAATCTCTTCATCTGAGTTGATGAATATTAATGGCGTAACTGACATTTCTAAGCCGAGGGCAGCGATGGTCCGCAGGGCAAATATCATTTGCGTCAGCCCACCCTTCATATCGAAGACCCCAGGACCGCGGACAATATTGCCGTTCACGATCAGGGGCATCTCTTTGAGAGTGCCCATTGGCCAGACGGTATCGCAATGGCCGATTAGAAGCTGCTGCGCAGAGACGGCTGCCGGCCCATTACGCTTAGGTCTGGCAAACAAATGCCCACCTGACGCTCTACCGGGCGCTACCGTAACAGCGAATCCCAGCTCATTTAACTCTTCCCATAACAGCGTCAGGGGCGCGGCCTGCGCTTCAGGGATGGTTGATGGTGATTCAGCCAACACCAATTTCGAGAGCAAGTCGATCATTGCTTGACGTTGGCTCTTGAGGAAGTGAAGAATCTGCTGTGCTTGCTTCATAGCTAAGCTGTTTGGCAAACCCCGCCGCTATAGGCTGGCAGGATATTTGGCCTACTCAGCGAGAAAATCCTTTAACAAAGGGAAAAGAGAAGCTCTGGCGAATATTAGCAAAGCGGCCCCAGTTGATATACGCCAAAAGTGGAGCATCAGCCAGCAGGTCGTTAGCATCAAGATCGGATTGGCGCAGGGAATCGGGCGCCACATAAGCAGCGATGATCCGCCCGGCGATCAAGCTGTTGATATCAAAATCATCAATAATACGGTCCAATTCACATTCCAAAAAGAGATAGGCATCTTCGATAAAGAGACCATCGATCTTACGCGCGGAGAAAGTTGGCAGGAGAGAAAGCGAGGGCTTACTGCCATCATCCTCGCGGGGTGCAGCAGTCAGGCTGGCGACCAACATTTGTGTGGGGCGAGGATAACTGACCGTGAAACAACCTTCGCGCTTGATGTTTTGGTAGGTAGCATGAGTAGGCGTACAAACAAAGCCAAAGTGATTTTGCCAACTGAGGGGAGTTGCCAGGTGCTTAGGTGCGAGGTCATATGATCCATCGGGTTCACGCGTACCAATGACAACCAACGGAGCAACGGTAAAGACGCGATCCCATACCGGTTGTTCCAAGGATAAGGGAATAACTTGCTCAGCATATGTTGATTCCATAATAATTCACCTCTTTGTAAAATCGTCACCCAGCAATCTGGTCCTATACCCACCATTATGATGAACTAACTGGTCCCTGTCTAGTGTCGTTTGTCATTTATTTGGGTAAACTACTAGGATGTCTATCGAACGAAAAGCAAAGGGAAAAGGTGCGACTTCCGGTGTGATCGCTGCAGGCGGGCCGGAAACAGCTGCGGCGGGAATTAAGATGCTTGAAAAAGGGGGCAACGCGGTTGATGCAGCCGTGGCGGCAGCCTTCGCATCCTTTATCGCCGAGATTGGGGTTGTACATCTAGGCGGCAGTGGTATCGCACATATTTACGATCCAAAAGAAGAGCGGTCAGTTGTCTATGATTTCTTCAGCAACACCCCAGGCTTAGGTGGAGCTGACGAGAATAAATTGGGCATGGACTTCCGCGAGATCACGGTCGATTTTGTTCAAACCACGCAGGATTTCCACCTTGGCCGCGCAGCGGTAGCAGTACCCGGTAATGTCGCTGGACTCTGTCTCATGGCGGAAGATTATGGGGTCCTGCCTTTGCAAACGCTTCTTGAACCGGCGCTAGAAATGGCCCGGGATGGAGTGTCTATCGCTCCCTTCCAGGCCGAAACATGTGAACTGCTTACACCGCTTTACACGAACACAGCAGGGATGCGCGAGATTTTTCTGCGTAACGGCCGTATGATTCGAGCAGGGGACCGGCTTTATATCCCCCATCTGGCCCAGACCTTGGAGGAATTGGCCGAGCAGGGGGCCTCTTTAATCCGCAACGGTAGGCTGGCCAAGGAAATTGTCCGCGATCAACAAGTCAATAAGGGCCTGCTGACGGCAAGAGACCTGGAATTTTATCGGGTCAAGAAACTACCTTCCATTCATCTGCCCTACCGGGAATTCGAGATATTATTGCCCCCGCGTAGTTCGACCGGAGGTGTCCTGACCGCATTCACCATGAAGCTGCTGGCCCAGTTTAGCCCAGGCCAGATGAAGCATGGATCGTCCGAACATCTACGCCTGCTGTATGAAGTGATGGCGGCAACATCCCGCGCGCGACCCTATTGGGACCAAAGAGACGAAACAAATCCCTTGGAAGAGTCAATTCGACAGTTCCTGCAGCAAAGTTTTGTCGACCAGTATGTTGAAGAGGTGCGAGACGCCATGCACAGCAGGGCAGCCTCTTCGCCGGCAATGGAAAAGAAAGGTCCAGGAAATACAAGTCATCTCAGTGTCATCGACGGAAATGGCATGACCGTCAGCTTGACCACAACGGCCGGCGAATCTGCTGGTTACGTTGTACCAGGCACAGGATTCATTCCCAACAACATGATGGGCGAGGAGGATTTGCATCCACTCGGATTCCACAGCCGCCCTGCGGGCAGACGCATTCCAACGATGATGACGCCGACTATTGTTTTATACAATAACCATCCACGGGTGGTCGTCGGCAGCGGGGGCAGTGTCCGTATCCGCAGCGCGATCATGCAAGTACTCAGCAATATTCTGGATTTCCACATGGGCTTACACAATGCAGTCAACAACGCGCGCGTGCATATCGAAAATGGGGTGCTGCAATGTGAAGCGGGTTACGATGAGGCTGCTGTAGACGAGCTGGAAGCATGGGGTTATCCTGTCAACAGATGGCAAACACGCAGCATTTATTTTGGCGGTGCGCATAGTGTTTCACGTACAACAGATGGGCGCTTATTTGGGGCTGGGGACAATAGACGTGGTGGCGCTACGAAAGTCATCTAATGAATAGCTCGTGAAAAGCGGGCTGGTTCGCCCCTCCAGCGGTTGCTATTTCACTGTGGGAAAGGCATTATAGACTTCGAAGGAAGAAAAACTGCGCGCCAATCTTCTGTGGGCAGTGCGAGAGAGGAAGTCAACTATGCCTGTACGCACGCATAGGTCAAAGAACCATCTATATATTCTTGTCGTCTTGGCCGTCTTGATTGTTACCGTATCGGCGGCTGGTGCGCAGCAAGAAACGGCCGAAGCAAATAAAAAAGAGCATCAAATATATCTTCCACTGCTGTTCCGCTCGCCAACTTCGGCGCAGATAAGCGGCAGAGATCTTATCAACCAGATGCGCGCCAATGCTGGCGTGCCGCCGGTCCGTTACAGCCCCGTATTGGAAAGAAACTGTTTCGAGCATTCACGCTACATGGCAGAAAATGGCATTTTGAGCCATACGCAGAATCCAAACTATCCTTATGCCACAAGCGGCGGGCAAAACTGTGCGCAACAGGGCAATGTCTGGTTAGGTTACACCCCACCCACTAAATTATGGAATTCAGCGGATCCGGTGCGGGACTGGATGGGTTCGGTATCCCATCGCATATGGCTGCTCTATCCGACGTCAACGAAGTTTGGCTATAGTTTCTACACCAGTCAGGCAGCCAAGAATAATGGGGCAGCTGTAGATGTTCTATCGGGCGCTAATTTCTCTGCGGATGAAGCGTATGATGGCTGGCCCGTTCGCTACCCGGGCAGCGGTGAAAAAGGTATTCCTGCTGCACAGTATCCAATTTCACTAAATTGGCGCTATTTTGGCCCAGAACCCGAAATCGGCAGCGTTCGTTTGACCACTGGGAGTGGGGACAAAATAGCCCATGAGGCGACTACCCAGATGTCGATCGGTCATAAGGGAATCCAGATCATCCCCAAAACTGCCCTTCCAGAAGAGAGCAAAATTGTAGTGACTGTTAGCGGTAAATACGACGATGCTTCATTTACCAAAACCTGGCATTTCTTTACTGGAAGAAGGCCCAATTCCGTGTTTATCCAGGAAACCCCGATCGAAATGCAGCCCGTTCAGACTGCCAGATAGCCAATGCGCAAGCACATCCTCCTCATTCCAATTCTCCTCATCTACCTGATGATGGGAACTTTGTATGCCATCTATACGCCTGCCTGGCAAGCGCCGGATGAACCGGCGCACTATAACTACATCCGGCAGCTAGCTGATGGACGCTTACCCGTCATTGAAGCAGGCGATTACGATCAGGAATACATAATGGAAGTGGTGTTCATTTCTGGGTTTGCGCCTGAGTATTCTTTAGAAATGATTGAATATGAGGATTGGCAGCCGCCTCTATATTACCTGCTGCTAACGCCTGGGTATATGATCACCAATGGGTCCTTGACGGCGCTGCGCCTGATTTCCCTGATCTTGGGAGCAGGCGTAGTAATTCTAGCCTACGCGATTGTGCGCAGGTTAGCCCCTCAGGAAGAATGGCTGGCATTGACGACAGCCGTATTCGTCGCCTTTTTACCACAGCATATGGCCATGATCAGCTCGGCCAACAACGATGCCTTGGCAGAACTACTGGTAGCAGCCATTCTTTATGGATTGGTAGTTATTGGCCAGTCAAACCGCTTCCGCAGTCGAGACTATGTGATCGTGGGCATCCTACTAGGGCTGGGCTACTTAACCAAGGGCAGCGTTTACCCAATTTCCGCAGTTGTGCTCCTACTGCTCCTCTGGCATTTCTGGAAAGAATGGCGGCAGCTAATTAAGGCCGGGTTCCTGCTCTTTGTGCCAGCGTTCCTGCTGGGATCATTATGGTGGATCAGGAATCTGGTAGTCTACGGCGGGCTCGATTTTCTAGGAAAGGGGGCGCATGACAGCGTGGTTATTGGCCAACCGCGAACGGCGGAATGGGTGACCCAATATGGGCTGCCAGAAGTAGTTGAGCGTTTCTTAGGAACGACATTTAACAGCTTCTGGGGACAATTTGGTTGGATGACCGTGCCCATGATCTATCCATCCTGGCTTTATCCACTACTGTGGTTGTTCACAGGTCTGGCCTTGGCGGGGCTGGTGGCAGCTGCAGTGAGCAAGCGTCGCTCATTGGCCCAGTACACGCTGCCCATCCTCATCCTGGCCACGCTGTTTCTGCTAACCCTGGGAGTACACGTGGGCTATAACCTGACATTTGTGCAGCACCAGGGACGGTATCTATTCCCAGCCTTAATCCCGATCGCTTTGGGTCTGGCCTTGGGCTTGGGCCTATGGTTCAAGCCGCTGCGCAAACGATGGCCGAATATTGTCTACGCTATCCCCTTGGGCTTAGGATTGGCTCTGGTCGCTTTGGATCTTTATGCTTTGTTCCGGGTAATCATACCCGCTCTAGGATAGCGGGATCAAAGGATGGGCGTGCCACCCTGACGAGGTAGAAGCTGCCAATGCAGCGAGTCAGGATTGAGCAGTATTTCCTGGACTTCCTGCCCGGGAATGATGATCAAGATATGACGGCCGTTTTCATCCTGCCATTGGCGCCCCTGCTCTACAGCCACCCATTGATCACCTAATTTAATCCGCCGCAGGCGGATTCGGCCGTCGGGGTAAAACAAACAATCAACGCCGATAGGTCTGGTCATTGGGGGATCTCCAAAGAAGGGCGGGCACAGGGCCGGCCCCTACATAAGCAGGCGGACACAAGACTGGGCCTTATGGGTGGCGCCAGAGAGCGGCTAGTTTGTGATATTTGACCCATTCGTAATAACCCATATATAGGCTGAGCTTTAAGCCGTGCCAGCCGTCCTGGTAACCATGTAAGGTCACGTAGCGCCACCAGAATTGGCGCCATGGTTGCAGAACATAGTTCTGGGGCCGAGGGTGAATATTCTGCTGTTTGAGTATGAAGGCATCATAACTCGAGTAAGCCTCCTGTTTGGCCTGGAAATGCGCCTTGTCCCGATAGTTATAATGGATAAGGTTTTTTTCCAGGTAACCAACTTCACCATCGACGATGGCCGTTTCATGAACAGGACGCTCGTAATGCACACAGCCAAACTTGAAGAGCCGCAGCTGGTAGTCGGGATACCAGCCGGCCCCCTTGGTGAGATTGCCAAAGATATAGTTGTGACGGGGGACGTACCAACCGCTTTCGGGCCGGTTGGCAATTACATCTCGCACTTCCAGAGCAAGCTCTGCCGTTCCCCTTTCATCAGCATCGACGAAGAACACCCAATCCGTATCCAGTGCTGCCAGGGCGGCGTTGCGCTGCTGGGCGTAGTTCTCAAAAGGGGATTGTAATACATCTGCTCCCGCCGTCCGGGCAAGCTCCACCGTGTCGTCCTCACTGAAAGAGTCGAAGACCAGCACACGATCAGCCCAGGACAGGCTCTGCGCGCAGTCTATAATATGTGCGCTTTCGTTGTAGGTGAGAACGACGGCGGTTAGTTCAAGGGCGTCAGCCGGCTGATCTTTTTCGTTCACGCGAAAGATGCTTATTTATGACCGTTGGTTGACCAGATCGTGACCACTTCCTGGTAAGCGCTGCGCATCTCAGGATCGGCCGCATTGTGAGCCTTACGAGCCATGGAGCGCTGCACAAGACGGGAGGCCACGGAAAGGCGAAGACGGCTGTGATGCTTGCGATAGAGTTTGGCCCGGCTGCGCCAAAGATTGACGACGGTGGTGGCCGGGACCTGGCTTGTGCTTTCACCGGCATAGTGAATGATTTCGGCAGAGGGAACGACGTATATCTCCCAGCCAGCTTCGCGGATACGCCAACTCCAGTCGATCTCTTCGCAGAACATGTGGAAGGATTCATCCAAACCCTCAGTTGATTCAGCGACATCGGAGCGCACCATCATGGTCGCACCCAATGGGTGATCGATGGGGAAGGGATCGCGGCGCGGTTGGTATTGGCGGCGCGAGTAACGACCGTTCAAGCGGCTTTCGTAAAGGCGGGCAGGCATAGGCAGTAGATCGAACATAAGCTGGCCAAGGCCGGGGAAGTAGAAGGCACTGTGTTGGAAACGGCCGTCGCCGTACATGAGCCGGGCGCCAGCCATACCCGCTTGCGGCCGCTCCTCTAAACAATTGACCAATTCTGCGATGGCACCGGGACGGACAAATGTATCCGGATTAAGGAGAAAATAAAAATGCGGCATATATTCAGCGGCAGCACGCATGCCCTGATTGTTGGCTGCAGCAAAACCCAGGTTCTCTTCATTGGCAATCACAAGGACGTGGGGAAATAAATCCCGCAAAAGAGATACTGTGCCATCCGTCGAAGCATTATCGACAACGATGATCTTTCCCTGCAACTGTGAACGGCCGAGATCAGCACAGACGGAGCGCAGGCAATCAGCCAGGTATTCGCGCACATTCCAGCTAACAATGATAACCGCTACATCAATCACGTTTCTCGCTCCTATCCTCCATTAACGCGCCAATTCCAACATCTCATCATCAGAGAGATCGAGCGTCTGCTGCACAAAGGCAACAGGGGAAAAGATCTGTTCATCTGCTGGAGAGAGACCGGTCCAACCATAAAAATCTGTCGCACAAAGGGAATCCTTACATTCCGCAGAGGAAGCATACGCTTCCAAGTCAGCCATCACCTCTCGCGCCAGGCCTAATGGGAAGTCACGACCAAAGGCCATTGTGTTGTTGGGGATCTGGGCGCTCAGGGTGATAATCTGTGTGCTGTTGTATATCTCGGGTACCACATCAAAAATGCGGGAGCGGGCATCGCGCAGGCGATAACCGCCATATTCGGGTTCACCGTTGACCAACACGTAGCCAATGGGACTGCGTGATGGGGCGATACCCAGGTAACGCCCAGGTTCAGGGTCATCTTCGCCATATTCCCATAAGCGCTCCTCATAAGGCATGATCGGCGGGACATAAGTGGCGGTGGCGAAATCTGCTTCTTCATCGTAGACAGCCAACATGGCCGCACTGTCACCGGTTACCTCGATGATTTCACCAGGCTCGACACCCTCTTCTTGTAAGAGGGCCTGGAAATAAAGGAAGTTAGGGATGCTGTCAGTGCCAGAAACAGCCCATTGTTTGCCTTCTAGGTCGGCTAAGGAATTGATACCGCTGTCCCGCCGGGTGACGATCATACCCGACTGCCAGGACAAACCATCATCGTCGACGGCGACGCTGCCAGACTGTACGCCGCACTGCTCAGCCGCAACCAGGTAGGCTGCTGCGGAAAGAAAGGCAACGCTCTCCTCGGGTGCTTCACACAGGTGATCAATCACAGCTTGTTCATCTTCCAAAATGGTAAGGGCAAATTCATAACCAGTCATACTGGCTAAAGTCTCAGCCAGCGCAGGACCGCGGCTATTGACTACATCGGGATCAACCAAAGCTGAAAAAAGGATCTGCACGGGTCGATCTTCTGTGCCAAGCGGTAACCTGGTCACTTCAATGACCACGTTTTCAGTAACCAAGCGCGTAGCTTCTTGCACTTCGGTTTGGGGCACAATGCGTGTTACTTCAACCACTTCTATTTCAGCACCTTCGTTATCAGCACTTGTTGAGATAGTTTCAACGATTCTTGTCACTTCGAGGACGATTTCCCGAGGTTGGCAAGCTGCCAGCCCAATCAATCCCGCAAGCAACAGAGCAATCCATAATCGCAACATATTGCTACGTCACCTTTTTAAAATGACGCGGGGCATAGCGCTGGCGCCAGTTTTTAATTCGTAAGTTGTGTACTGTTTAGTGTAACGTTCAGCACCTTAGGAGCCAACGAAAATTATGCGAGTTTAAGGTATTGGGTAAAGGAGAGGATGATCTACTTGTTGAGGAAATGAATTGGCACAGCAAGCGCGAGTTACAGGTTACAGGTTACAAGGTACATTTTTTCTGTAACTTGTACCCTGTAACCCGTTCCATTCATGTCTTAAGCAATTATCTTTTCCACTAGATGATACGGCTGCGTATCTTGGAGCTGATGTAGTCCAAGGACATAACGACGACGGCAATAGCGATCATCATCACGGCCGCCTGACGATAACGCAGCAGGTTGATGTTCTGCACCAAAACAAAGCCGATACCACCACCACCGGCGAAACCGATAACTGTGGAGAAGCGGACATTGATGTCCCAACGATATAGGGTAAAAGCGATAAAGGATGGGACAACCTGGGGGATAACGGAGAAGGCGATGAGCTGCAGGCGGTTGGCGCCGGTGGCGGTGACCGCCTCAACCGGGCCGTCATCAATATTTTCCACCTGCTCTGAATACAATTTGCCCAAGGCGGCAATAGTATGGATGGTTAGAGCGAGAACACCGGCAAAGGGACCTATGCCCACCCAGACGGCAAAGACGATGACATAGATAAGCGGCTCGATGGAGCGGATGATATTGAGAATACTGCGGGTCACATTGTAAATGGTGAAACCAATGGCGAACGGCCGTTTGGGCTCAATTAAGAAGCCTACGACAGCTATGAGAACGCCGGCGATAATGGCTGGATAGAGCGTCCAGTTGAGCGGTCGATCAAACTGGTAGAGCCAGTTGAGAGCAGAACCAACGCCGTAAACGAATATGGCCGAGCCCAAGCCGGCGATAACGGCCGTAAATAGCCGAGCCCCAGTACCACTGATGCGTAAAACCACTTCTTGACCATACTTACTGCCAAATGAAGCCGCTATCAAGGCCACAAAGAAGCCAACGATACCTGGTGAAAGCACACGCACAGCGTCAGACACGAGATAAATAAAATTACCCATGAAACTGAACCAGGGCACCAACCCTTCCAACCAGAGGCCAAACGCGATACCTTGATTGGCCAGCACGGCGATGGCAAAGAAAGCCAGCATTGTGGAAAGGAGCAGGCGCATCATGGAAACGACTTGACGCACCATAGGCTGGGGTTCATCACTAAAAACAGGCGGACCGAAACGAAGAAGCAGCCAGGATAACAGGCCAGCGATTATGGCGACACCTATGCCCAGTACAGGTTGGCCGAAAGTATTGCCGGCGAGATCCACCAGCCAGCGAGTTACAGTCGAACCGATGAACCAGCCGATGGGTATGAGAATGATGGCCAGGGCAATGGCGGCAATAGGCGCGTTCACATTCTCCATCAAGTTTCGCGCGGCGAGGAACGAGATAGGCACAGCCAGGATCATACCGACGAATGTAGCGATGAGGGCCAGAAAAATCGTTTCGATGATCTTCTCGAAGGTGATTCTCAATGTTTCGCTGGGCCCCTTAATACCGGTTTTCCATGTTTCCTCAACTTCAATGAGCTGCGGCTCATCGGTTGGACGAATGTCGGGCATGGTGAATTCGACGGTGAAATTTCCATCACCATCTGTACGGAAGGTGCTTAGGGCGCGTGTCGTAACCACAGAACCAGGCGGATGCCAACGAATGATGCCGTTGCTGCGTTCGCGGAACCCAGTTCCTTCCATGGTCAATTGATCCTGCGTTGTAGTGGCGCAGTTAGGTTTAAGGGTCACAACCCGGCCAGCTAATGAGGTCTGTGTCCCCGAGATTTCCTCCCCACAGGGCATATGAATATAGACATCCATGGTGCGCGATTCTTGGTAGTATTCAAGGAAATCGGGGCGAGCCAGGGCACGGATAACGCGCGTTGTCACCGCCTGGCGTTGTGGATCCTGCGGTTCTTCCAGATTGATTTGGGTGACGGCAACGGCATAGGCGAAAACCAGAATGCCGATAATGGCGGCTATGACCCAAAGACCACTGCGCAGTGCATGCCGGCCCGGGTTTAACTCTTGATTATCTTGCTTATTTTGCTCGGTTGCCATGGTTAACCTATCCGTTCCGCATCTTTGCCATAGATTTCTTTGAACCGATCATCGTTAATGTCGGATGGGGCACCTTCAAAGACCAATTGGCCTTCGTTCAAAGCGATGACATGGTCGCCATATTCCTGCACCAAGTCAAGGAAGTGTAGACTGCAAAGAACAGTAATGCCGTCTTCGCGGTTTATCTGCTGCAAGTGGCGCATAATGCTGTGGGCTAAAACAGGATCGAGACTGGCGACAGGCTCATCGGCCAGGACCAACTGTGGTTCCTGCATCAAAGCCCTGGCAATGCCCACGCGCTGCTGCTGCCCACCACTCAATTCGTCGGCTCGATTTTTTGCTTTATTACTGATGCCCACGCGGTCCATACTCTGGTAGGCACGTTTGATATCGGCCTCGGGGAAGCGGTTGAGCACGCTGGTGATGGGGTTGACGTATCCTAAACGGCCGCTTAAGACATTGGTGAGCACCGTTGAGCGCTCAACCAGGTTAAAATGCTGGAAGATCATGCCGATTTGGCGGCGAGCTCGCCGCAGTTCTTCGCCGGTCACATGGGAGAGCTTGATATCATCCCACCAAATCTCACCCGACGTGGGTTCAATGAGGCGATTGATGCAGCGTAAGAGCGTGCTTTTCCCCGACCCACTGAGGCCGACGACGGCCAGGAATTGGCCATCCGGCACTTCAAATGAAACCTCGCGCAAGGCCACGGTGCCATCATCGTATACCTTCGTCAAATTTTCAACTCGCAGCATAAAACACCGACCTAAGTCGAGGCCTCCATTAAACATGGCACCTCGATAATCACTTTATACACTTTATGTGGATTCCCGCCTGCGCGGGAATGACAGGTTGTAAAAACAGCAAGGATAAACTTTTCAAAGCGAGTAGTTCCCGAGGTTGTTTCAAGTTTCACCTGGGCGGACCAAGAAACTCTCCAGAATCGCAAACTCCTCTCCAAATAAAGAAGCCGGGCTTTAACACCCGGCTTCCGAAAAAACTTTTGCGTTTACTCGCCTAAGACATCCTCTTCGGTCATACCAAGGGCTTCAATGAGGAAGCGCGTAGGATCGAAGGCGGAATCAAGTACCTGCTCCGCGCCAGTCCAGTTATAGAAAGCATCAGAACAGAGGGTAATTAATGTTTCGTCCTCTGGGTTCTGACAAGCATCCGATTCGGCATACGCCTTCACAGCAACGGAGATTTCCTGGGCCAATGAAAGTGGGAAATCAGCGCCATAGGACATCGTATCGTTGGGGATCTCATCAGAAATCTGCAAAATACGAGTCTCTTCAAAGATGGTTGGATAAGTTTCCATAGCCGCTGCACGGGCATCCAAAATACGATAGCCGCCATCGGCAGGATCGCCGCCGACGAAAACGCGGCCTGCTTCTGTGCGTTCCGGATTCACACCGGCTTCGCGCCAGATTTCTGGTGAATCAGTAGCCGGGTTCCAGTTGCGTTCGAAATTAGGCAGCAATGGTGGGCTGAAGAAGCCGGTCGCGAAGTCAACATCACCATTGGCTACAGCCAACATAGCGGCAGTATGTCCACCCGTCTCAACAATTTCACCGGTTTCGATGCCAGCATCATTTAAGGTTGCGGCGGGAACGAGGTAACCGGAGGTGGAGGTCACGCTGGGCGCACCCCAGGTTTTGCCTGCCAGATCTTCAAGAGACTCGATTCCGCTGTCATCACGCACAACAATCTGCGCCCAATAGACTGGCCAGCCAAAACGCACGGAGGCCAAACCCACCTGCACGCCACAGCGTTCATTGGCCAACACATAACCAAGCGCAGGGATGAAGCCGATGGTATCCTCCGGCGAGGCACACATAGCTTCGATGGTGGCCGCGTAGCTGGTGGGCACGCTGACTTCATAATTTAGGCCGGTCGCTCTCTCAAGCTCTTGGGCCATCATATCGCCACCAGTAATGATCGCATCAGAATCGACAGAAGGAACGAAGAGTACTTGAATCGGCCGTTCTTCTGAACCCAATGGCGCTTCTTCGATCACTACTTCTTCAGTTACTGTTTCGGTCACGGTTTCGGTTACCACGCGGGTTACCTCGACCGGGACTTCAACTTCAACGGCAACTTCTTCTGTTTCCGTTATTACGCGTGTTACCTCAACCTCTACCGTTTGAGGTTGGCAGGCAGCCAGACCAACAGCGAGAACGAGTAAACCAACAATAAGCCAGGTGATTTTGCTTCTTGACATTGTTCCTCCTAATGAAACAACTTACGATAAGCGAGACTGAAGGAAATGCGCACAGAGACGCATCCAGCCACGGCATTCCAATACTATGCAGATGATAGCCCGTCCTTCCTTCTGTGGCAAGCGTATCAACAGTCAACGGAAAACAGAAAACAGTCAATGTGAAACGGAGACCAGCTTGAATATTTGAAGCTACTTAAATGGGTTTATTCGGTCTGAATCTTCAGGGGAATTTCGCGCGGTTGGCATTCTTCGCGATTGGCTTCATCAGCCATGTCGACGAGAATGCGATTGGGATCGACGCGATTGTTGAACTCGGAGATTTCGACGTCTTCGTGGATGAGGCCGGCCCAGATGGGCTGCGGGTTGCGATCGCCAAAGGGACCGACGACGCGAATGCCACCATTGATCACGGCCCGTTGGCCAGGCATGAGGTAAAGATAGCCGTCGATCTCGGTTAATTCCTCGGGGTTGCCTAGGGACCAGCGATAGGGGTAGTTGGTCAGCTCATTTTCAAAGCCGATGGCGGCGCGCCAGGCCCCGGATTCAGTGTGCCAACCGAGGGTGTTGTAGTTCCAGTCGGAATCGTAAACAGTGCCCGGACTTGGGCCGGTGGTGCGGATGGGGGTGGTACCATAATTCTCGACGGTCATGGTGAAGTTGACGGTATCGCAAAGGGCAACAGCCGTGGCGTCAAAGTGGAGTGTATCCCCGGCTGGAGGGGCGAAGATGTCGGCGCGAGGCACTCCGCCATATTGGATGGTCAGGCTGTCCTCGACGCGCAGCTTCTGCCCTTCAAGGTCCTGGGAGATGGCCACGATAGGATAGGTGCCATCGGGGGGCGGCGTTGCTCCATTGTCGACACCGCCTTCGTAGTCGTAGACATGACGCCCGGGCATATTGGCCGGAATATCCCGCTCCAGTTCTGATATGGGTACTTCAGAACCATCAGGTAAAACAAGGAAAACGCGCAGGTCGTTCACTTCCTTGGTCAAATAAAACTGGGCTTGGATGCGGTCTGCGATGCCGTCCCGATTGGGGGTAAAGAGCTCTTTGTCTAAGGAGAAGTCACGCAGCTCGGGCAGTTCGGTGTCCGCATCAGTAATGACCAGCGTCCCTTGCTGAGTTTCGGCGACACCATTATCGCCCGTGGCCTCTATGGTCCAGGAATAGGAGCCATCTTGAAGCAAACGGGCAATGATCTCACCCTGCACCGTCTCACCTGGTAGCTCATAACCATCGACAATGCCGCTGAAGAGGACGCTGTATTCCCCTGCCCCACGCGGCTTGTTCTGGCGGAAGAAGAAGCGTTCGCCAGCTTCGTTTTCAAAGGTGATGGAAACCTCGGCGTTGGCGGATAATTCGTAGCTGAGGAGGGTCGCATCTTGCTCACCATCAGCATTGGGGCTGATGGACTCATTATTGATGCTTACGCTGCGCAGCAGGCTGCTGTCCCCGTTCCATAGACGCCAGCCAATAGCAATTGCTGCGATAACAACAATGATGGCAACCAATGCCGCAATCAGAGGGGTGCGTCTTTTTTCAGCCATTTAGTAGAAGTTTACCAGAGGGAGAGAGCAGGGGCGAGAGGCGATAAGGCAACGATTAATCTATGAATCTTGAGTAACCTCGCAGGTCTTCCATAGAAGCAGAAGCAAGTTTGTCAGCTCGGGACTGGTAAGGTTTAGGTTTTGGAGCTGGTGCGGCGGTAGATGACCCACAGCCCGGCGAAGATGGCGATGATGATGGAGACAAGCGTGGCAATGGCCATATTGGTGCTCACGCCTGCAATAGACACGGTGCGGCTGTCGAGGCGGATCAGTTCCAAGAGGGAACGGCCGACGGCGTAAAGGATGAGATAGAGTGCGGTGAGTTCGCCGGTAAGCAGGCGATTTGTATATCGTTTGACAAGCGTATAGAGGACAATGAAGGTCAACAAGCTCCACAGGGATTCATAGAGAAAGGCGGGGTGGAAACGGCTGAATTCACTGTATTCGGGCAGGCGGTAAGCGGCATCAATATGGACGGCCCAGGGAAGATTGGTGGGACGGCCGTATAGTTCTTGGTTGAAGAAATTACCCCAACGGCCGAATACTTGGCCCAGGGCGAGGCCGACGACGGCGAGATCAGCCCAGGCCATCATAGGTATACGTGCCCGTCGCGAATAGAGGAAGAGGCCGAGCGCTCCGCCCGCTAAGCCGCCATAAATACCCAGGCCCCCATTGCGAAAATTCACGAGCTGGTATGGGTTTTGAAAGTAATCTAACGGCGAATTGATACCAACCGCAGCCATGCTGGGTGAAGGGGTCAGGACATGGTAAAGCCTGGCACCGATAACGCCCAGGATGAGGCACCAGATGATGCCGTTCCAGACATGATCGGGATTCCAGATCCGCCAGGGAGCATCTTCGATCCATTCCGCTTTGACTTTGGGTGCGGTCGCGAGCTTTTCTCGAACAATGGCCACGCCCTCTTTATTGAGGCCAACGCTGCGGGCATCAAA
This sequence comes from uncultured Chloroflexia bacterium, assembly GCA_963807975.1. Classification (GTDB taxonomy): domain Bacteria; phylum Chloroflexota; class Anaerolineae; order Promineifilales; family Promineifilaceae; genus JAACFF01. The sequence continues at coordinate 2,801,060 of CAWEDV010000001.1, forward strand.
ACCCCAGGGCAGTAGCAAATCGCCCAGGGTTTCCATCTTGCGCTTGGCAAAGACCTGCTCAATCTCGTCGGGCACATCGAGCACATCCAGTGAAACCTGGCGCACCTTCAGCGGCACATGCTTGCGAAACAGTTTTTCACCCCGTTCTTTGGCCAGAGAAGCAACGACCCAGGAGCCGAGGGCAATGCCGCCAACGATCCATATGCCATACCAAAAGACATCAAAATCGAGGGCTTCGATATGGATGGCGGCGCGATCGGGGGTGTTGCCCGTTAACAGATGGTAGACGTATATTGCGGCGGCGGCGAGTAAAAGGAAGATAATAACATAGCAGTATGCTGGTAGTTTTCGTCCACCCCCGAAGATGCCTTTTTTCTTCTTCATAGAGGACCAATTATGCGGATTCTTCTTTGTCTTGACCGTATTCTTGCTTCCAGACATGATACATTCGTTGGGCAAGGGTAATATAGGTCAGTATAGCCAAGACCCAAAGCGTGATATCCGGAAGGTTGAGGATCAACATGACAATCATGAAGAAGTAGCGCTCTACCCGGCTGGCGATGCCGATCTTGCTGTCATAACCCAAGGATTCCGCTTTGGAGCGGGAGTAGCTGACCATGAGCGAACCGGTGACGGCAATATAGGCGAGGGCCAGCATTTGCGGGTTGTCATTGACCATGTAGTAATAGATAAACCCGCCAAAGAGAATAATTTCGGCCAGGCGATCCAGGGTTGAATCGAGAAAAGCGCCGAACCCGCCTTGTTTACGCCCCAGCTTGCGAGCCAAAGCGCCATCAAAGGCATCGAGAGGGGCAAGGACGAGCATGGCGATACCCGCCCAGCGAAATTCACCCATGGCGATTAACCAGGCAAATAGAAAGTGGGACAGCATGCCAACTACTGTCAATAGATCTGGCGAAAGTTTCCAGCGCGCCATAACATTGACGACGGGATCAATGATGAAGCGGGTCCAGACACGCATATTGTCGGTAAAGGTTTTTTTCTCAGGAACGCCGGTTCCTGGCGAATTAGGCTGGTTCATATTACCTCGTACGAATAAATATTATGCTATTGAATCTTAATTGACCGTCCTAGGCAAGCATATTAAGCAATTAGGCCGCGTCGAGCCGGAAACCCAGCCAGGGCACCTCCATCTCGGCCTGGGTCAGCCCGCCATGACGGCCGTTCCAACTCATGGCCCGTTCAGCATCTGCGGCCCGTGTATGTAAAAAGGCATACCCACCGCGGCAAACGACGACCACATCGCCAATGCGCTCTGCGGTCTGCGGAGCAAAGGGAGGCGGGCCAAACAGGCCCTGTTCAAGAACGGCAGCAGATGGCCAGGCAATGAGAGCATGACCGAGGTGCTCATTGAGATATTCGATGACAGCCTCCTGACACCCATGCCGGACATAGAGATAGGGAACTCGCGGTTCTCCGGCGGGTTTCATTAACAACAAATTCTGCAGCGCTGGGTGATCTTCAAGATAGATCGCTTTCGTGGAAGGAGTCAGCGCCTGCCCGTGATCGGCGTAAATGAGCAGAACCGTACCGCGGCGTGCCTTTTCACTTAACTTTTCCAGAAGTTCCACCTGGATTTGAGTAACGAGGGATCGCAGTTCAGCAGCGATGATTTCGTCATTCCAGCCATGTTCGTGGCTTAATGTGTCCACATCGGAAATATAACCAGCAGCAAAAAGCGGTTTACCCGGCTTAGATTCAAGAAGCCGCCGCATCTGGACGAGCATGTCGGACATGGTGATGATGCCATGATTATAAGCAACACCACGACCGTGCATTTTGCTCAAGGCCGAGTTGACGATGTTCTTGGCTTTGAAGCGGTGGGTGGGAATACCGCTACTGGCCAATTGTTGGCCAACACCTGGCCCAGTCAGAAAAGTTTCGGGCTGTAATCCGGCATGAACGAGAGCATCTGGGAAATGGCCCACATCGGGTGAAAGGCTGAGCATTTGGCCGATGGTACCGTGTTCTGGGAAGAAGATGTGCAGTCCAGTTAGCCCATGTTGAGCTGGAGCAGCGCCCGTCCACAAGCTGCTAAGAGCAGCCGCGGTAGTAGATGGAAAAATGGACGTGATCTTGCCAACGACTGCTGCTTGATTGAGAAATGGCTGCAGAAACGACCGTTCCTTTTGCAGCAGATTCCATCCCAAGCCATCCACAGTAATGGCTATGACGCGCTGGGCATCTTCTGCCAAGGGTCGCCATAGGGGTACTGGTAGGGGTGACAATCCGCTAAATGGCGCGCCCAATAAAGCAGCAATCGTGGCCGGGATGTTGGCGATAGAACCGTTCCCATAATTGGGGGGCAGAAATTCAGTTGGTATGTTCAATTTAATCATGGTGACACCAAAAAGACCAGGGAAGATCCCTGGTCTTTTCAGATAAATTGGTAGAGACCGGCCAATAGCAGCGGCCGTCCCCCTCTTCTTTCCTCAGTTTAACGAGAGCTTAAATAACAACAGGAGCGTTTTCGGCTTATGCCCGACTGTGTTATTGCAGCGACTCGCCTAGAGCATTCATACGGCTGGCGACGCTGTCATCAACGACCTGGTCGCCAACACGAACTACAAGACCGCCAAGAATAGTGGGGTCGACCTTGAAATTCACCGATTCAACTTTCAGCAATTTTTCCGCACTGCTCTGTTCCTGTTTGGACAGGGGCAAAGCGCTGGTCACTACGGCCGAATCACCAGTAAGGTCTTCGACACCGGCAGGGACTTTGGAGAAGAAATCAGCGATCAGAGCATGCTGGCGTTTTTCATCCAAGGACTCGCCGACCAGTTTGTTGGCAGCAGCGATGGAGATCGCGGCAACCTGCCCCCGCAGCTCAGAAAGAATGCGATTGCGTTCTTCTTCTGCTTCGCCGGCAGCAGCAGCGACAATACCACGTGCCTCTTCATTGGCTCTGGATTCAATCGCTTTGGAGGTTTCATCAGCCTGAGCGACGGCATCCTGACGAATCTTAGCCGCTTCCTGGCGTGCCGAATCTAAAATTTTCTTGGCCTCGGCATCGGCGTTATCGCGTGCGATAGCGGCCTGGCGCGAATCTTCAAGACCCTTGGCAATACGCTGTTTTCGCTCATCCAGGATACGGAGGAGCGGTTTATAGACCAACCCTCTCATCAGGAGCATTAAGATCGTGATGATCAGCAACTGCATTATGAGATAGCCTAGGTTAATGCCTAATGCATCCATATTTTCATTCCTTTTTTGTCAATATTCCTTCGTTCGCGCAGTTATTCCCGGAGGATCTAGAGAACAAATAGAATAATCAGGGCCACAACAAGGGCATAAATAGCGACGGCTTCAGCAAAGGCAATACCCAAAATCATGTTCGTCTGAATATCACCACTGGCATCAGGATTGCGAGCGATGCCCTGAACGGCACCACCAACAAGAATACCGATACCAGCGCCTGCACCGATGGCACCCATCATTGCCAGGCCTGCACCGATTGCCTTTAAACCATTCGCCAGAGCTAAGGCAGCTTGTTCATCCATGTTGAAAATCCTCCAAATAGTTTCTTTAATATTTCTAGATTTCGATTACAAACAACGCTCTATGATTCTACAGATTAATGCTCATCCCCATGATGGCCGCTGGAAGCACTGGCCATAAAGATCAGAGTCAGCAAACCAAAGACCAGGGCCTGAATCATACCAACGAATAATTCTAAGCCGTAGAATACGATATTAGCCACAGGTACAAGGAAGGCCATCACAAACAAGAGGACCATTCCAGCAAAGATATTACCCAGGAGACGGAAGGCAAATGAGATAATCTTGGAAATTTCACTGATTAACTCGAGCAGACCAACTGCCGGGTCTATGGCTTTGATAGGATTCTTCCCCACCTGTGCTCCAAAGCCCTTACCGATGAAGGGGAAGAATTTAGATAGATAGCCACGTCCACCCAGATACTTGAATCCATAATACTGAACCATGACCATAGCAATAAGGGCAAAGGCAAGCGTGTAGTTTAGATCAGTGGCACCTGGACGTAGGAAGGGCACAATGGACCAGTCCGCCGCCTCCGGGTTTGCACCTATCTTTTCACCATGGTCGAGCGTTTCTACGGGTGCATTGGGATCTGCATTTGAGCTGGCCCGGATTAACCAGGGCGCCAGGCGCAGATCACCTTCATTCAAAGCATCGTAGTATTCGGTGCGTTCATGAATGTAGTGCTCAACCTCTTCATGCAGCTCTTCGTCCGACATCTCTGGATGTTCAGCCAAGATTCTGTCTGCTTCAGCCTTGGCATCTTTTTCAGCCTTATAGTGAGGCAAATATTCCCAGAGGCCAATGCTGTCCCATCCGGGAATAAGCGCCGACCAGTTGGTAACCAAAATGATCAGAATAATAGACATGAAATAGGGGAAGAAATCCTTTATCTTCGACCCTGCTATATTCTCGGCGAATTTATAGGCGCCTTCGATGACCATTTCAAAGAAATTATAAAATCCTGACGGCACTTCTTCGGAAGTCCGAGATCCGGTACGCAAACCAATGATCATGATGACGAGGAGAACATAGGCGACCAGAGAGGCCATAAATGTATTTGTAATGCCGCCAAAGACATCCCCGATAATTGGCCAATATTGCGTTCCAGGATATACCTCACCAGGCAGCTGAATGAACGGCAGCGCCGGCTGCGTGAAAGCAATTATCGAGCCAAAAATTATGAGTAATATGACACAGACGATAATGACATATCTCTTCTTAATCATGCTGTGTTTTCTTCCTTATTATCGTGTTTGGTTTGATCATCATTGTGACTTATCTGTTCGGCCTGTTCCTGCGCCCGTCCCACCATGAACGTACTAAGACGTACCATCGAATACAAGGTGATGGGGAAACTGGCCAGAAGCAACAATACCGTCATGAACTTGCGTTCATTGCCCATGAGATCATCTAGCAACCACCCCACACCAAAGGCAATGGCGATGATGACGATAGCAACCAGGGCCGTGACACAGCCAATCTGGCCAACTAGATTCGCCGTGGCTAGGGTCTGCTTCCGTTGAAGGTCTTTAGACACAATATCTTACTTTGTTAAGAAATGATCGCTTGCGCATTATATCACAAACATATCATCCAGCAATCAGCCAAACGCTCCCTACCCAGGGAAGAAAGAAGCGGCTGCTTGGCGTGTTAACTCGAAGGCTGGACCGGCAAAAATGCCAAAGTAAATGACAAAAAAGATGGAAACGACCAGTCCAATCTTGGCCGCCCGCGACACAGGAATGGGAATCTCTTCCTCATCGGAACGGTATAAGTACATGTATTTGATGATGCCCAGATAGTAGTAAAGGGCTACAAAGGCGATGATGATGCCAATGAGGGCCAACCACCAGAGACCGGCTTCAACGGCAGCCCTGAATATGAAAAACTTGCCAAAGAATCCGGCTGTGGGCGGAATTCCGGCCAAAGAAAGAACGGCAAACATCATGACCAAGGCCAAGACAGGAGCCCGCCGATTCAGGCCATAAAGATCGTTGATTTCGTCGGATCCGGTCTTATTGCTGACCAGGATGATGACGCCAAAGGCAGCGATATTGGTGAAGATGTAAATCAACAAGTAGAACATGGCCGCACCGGAGCCATCTTGGGACAGGGCCACCAATCCAATGAGAACATAGCCCGCCTGGGCGATACTGGAATAGGCCAGCATGCGCTTGATATTGGTCTGGAAAATAGCGACGAAGTTGCCCAGGATCATGGTGATGATACACATGGCCACGAGCATGGCCCACCAGCCGGGAGCATTTGTGGGCGAAAACTGGCTGATGTCGCCAAAAGCGCCAGAAGTGAAGACGCGTAGGAACACGGCAAATCCAGCAGCTTTTGAAGCAGTGGAAACGAAGGCGGTGAAGGGCGTTGGCGCACCCTGGTAGACATCGGGTGTCCAAAAGTGGAAGGGCACGGCAGAGATCTTGAATCCAAAACCAACGATAGTCATGGCCGCAGCCAGCAAGACGACGGGGGTAACATCTGGCAGCTGCTGACCAGCTAACATTCTACTGATCTGGTAGATATTGGTCTGACCGGTGACACCGTAGAGCAAGCTCATGCCATAGAGCATAACGCCCGTAGCAAAGGCTCCGTAGATGAAGTATTTCATACCCGCTTCAGAGGAGCGTTCGTTACTGGTGACAAATCCAGCTAAGACGTAAGAAGAAATACTAGCCGTTTCCAGGGCCACATAAATCATGATCAGATCGGCAGAAGCGGCCATGAGGATGAAGCCTATGGTGGCCGTTATCATCAGGGCATAAAACTCACTGCGCTGCAGGCGCGGCGTATCCATGGCCACGAGACTGGTGACGATTAACGCCGAGAGGAACATGACCTCAAAGATGAAGGAGATGAGATCGAAGCGGATCATGCCGCCCCACATCAGACTGTCGGCAAAAGAGGTGTCGGCGCTGGGTAAATCAAAGAAAAAATAGAGGAATAAAACGGCGGCCAGAATGATGGCACCGCCCCAGGCGGTTAGCAGTCCGACGCGTCGCCTGTTTTCCGGTGGCAGAAAACGATCGTATATCAATACTGCGATGAGTAGGATAACGAGACCGATTTCGGCCGTCAGCGCGGCAACCCAAGTGTAGTCAAAATCTGGGCTCACTTATGCACCTCCCAGCCAAGTAAAAAGATTAGCAGCGGCTGTCTGGACGGAATCCATCACCGTAACCGCCTGTTGAGCTTCCTGCACCCGTATTACCACCGGCAGCACTCCGGCTTCGACAATAGGTGCGATGACCATGGGCAAAACCCCGATCAAAATCAAAATGGCGGAAAAGCCGATTAAGGTGACTTTATCGATGGCCAGTAGGGGGCGCATATCATGCCATTTTTCGCCCTCGTAATTGCCCCAGAAAACCTTGCCAACAGCACGCAAGATATAAGCGGCGGTGATGACAATAGCGAAGACAGATAAGAAAGCAACCCAGTTGTAATAGTTCGCTGGATTCAGACCAAAGACGGCGCTCAGATCGATGCTTGTCCCGTTCCAAACACCCATAAAGATGGGGAACTCGGCTATAAATCCCGATAAGCCAGGCATGCCCATGGAAACGAGACCGCCAATAATAAAGGGGATGACGAGCCAGGGTAAAGCCTTGCGCATACCGCTGAGATCGTCCATGTTACGCGTATGAGTGCGATCGTAGATCATCCCGACGACGGAGAAGAAGAGAGCCGTCATGACGCCGTGGCTGACCATTTGAATTCCCGCACCGAGAAAACCGTTGAGAGTCATGGCTGCCATACCCATGGTCACCAGACCCATGTGGCTGACACTGGAATAGCCAATTAGATATTTCATATCCCTTTGGCGCATTGCGACTAATGAACCGTATAGGACGTTAACCAGGGTAAGTAAAATTACGAAGGGCATCCAATACACGGCGCCTTCGGGCAGAACCTGGATGCCGACGCGCATAGAGGCGTAGGCGCCAAGTTTCATCAACACGCCGGCGTGAATCATGGAGACCGCCGTTGGTGCAGCGACGTGACCATCGGGAGACCAGTTGTGGAATGGCCACAAACCGGCAAGAACAGCAAAGCCGATGAAAAGCGGCATAAACCAAATCATCTGCACGTTGAATGGGAATTGGGCTTCTGACCATATACGCAGGTCAAACGTCAACGGCAAGCCCTGGTTGGGCAGTTGGAAGTAAAGGACGATGAGGGCGATGAAAGAGATGAAACTGCCAATCAGTAAGTAGAGGGTCAGCTTCATGGCTGCATATTCACGACGCTCCCGCCAGCCCCAGATGACGATCATGACATACATGGGCAGCACGGCCAATTCGTAGAAGAAGAAAAGCAGGAAGGCATCTACGGCAACGAAAACACCTTGCACACCGGCGACCAAAAGCATGAAGAAGGCATAAAACTCTCGCGGCCGGTCATCGATACTCCAGGAGATCAGCACACCCCCTACCCCAACTATAGATGTCAGCAAGATAAGGGTTGCGCTTAAACCATCCACACCAACGATGTAGTTAATGCCAATGGATGCAATCCACGGCAGTTCTTCTACAAAAGCAAGCGTCTCCGCCCAGCGAGCGCCTGGGTCTGGGAGATTTTGATGGTAAGAGACATACACGTATAAGGAAAGCAGCAGATTCAAAAGCACCGCTGCCAACCCGATCATACGCGCGTTTTCGCCGCGTTCTTTAGGCAGCATCAATATGATGGCTGCTGCCAGTAGCGGACTCAATGCGATGATTGATAAAAATGGAAATTCCATCGTCTTCGCCTAGTTTGACAAATTCCTATTAATAAACGCCGGCCTGAACAGAGCTATCACCAGCACACACACCTATCCTAAAATCTTGGTCATCGTGTCGTTGATATACACAAGGACCCATTGTGGCCAAATACCCAGAGTCAACATCAAGGCCATCAAGGGCCAGATGACCAGATGCTCGCGGATCGTCATATGCGGCAATCCACGCCATTCTTCTTTTATTGGTCCATGCAAGGTCTGCCCAATGGCTTTGAGGATGTAGGCACCCGTCATTAACAAGCCCAACATGGAGAGAGCAAGCTGCACGGTGAAGATACTCCAGGTCCCAGCGACAACCATAAACTCGCTGACAAAACCGTTAAGTCCCGGAAGGCCTAGAGAAGCCATGGAGGTAAAAATCAGGATACCGCCATATAGGGAGAGAATGGACCAAATACCGCCATATAGCTTGAGGTCTCTGGTATGCGTCCTCTCATAGATCACACCTACCAGAAAGAACATAGCCGCGGCTGAAAGGCCATGATTAAACATTTGGAATACGGCGCCATTGGCAGCCGTAATGGCATCAGTCGTCAGTTCAGGACCAACAGATTTGCCGTAAACAAAGGCAAATACGGCCAGGCCAAGAACTACGAAACCCATATGGTTGACAGAAGAGTAGGCAACCAAGCGCTTGAAGTCCCACATGCCAAAAGCGGCGTAGCCGCCAAGGACAATACTTATCATGCCGAGAGTGGCTAGGATTCCGGCCGTCATGTGCGCTTGTTCGGGGAACAAGGGAACAACAAGACGAAGGAAACCGTAGGCGCCAAGTTTAAGCAGCACGCCCGCCAGAATCATAGAACCAGCCGTAGGGGCCTGGGTATGGGCATCGGGCAGCCAGGTGTGGAAGGGCCAAATCGGAATCTTAATCGCAAAAGCAATGAAGAAAGTCCAAAAAGCGATGGTTTTAACCGTATCCACCGATAGGCTGGTATTTGGCAGTGCGCCGCCAGCGGGAATGTTGACCCAGACATCCATCAGTTCGACAATGTCAAATGTTCCTGTAGAAAGACCGATCAATTGGATAGCCAGAAGCAAACCCAGGCTGCCGGCCATGGTATAGATCATGAACTTGAACGATGCATAATCACGATCTTTGCCGCCCCAGATTTTGATCAGGAAGTACATGGGGACAAGGCCAAATTCCCAGAAAATGAAGAAGATCAATAAATCCATGGAGGAGAAGAGGCCAATCATGGCTGTTTCCATGAGCAAGAAGAGCGCCATGTAGATATTTACCCGTTCTTCAATTCCGAATGAAGCAAGAATAGCCAGAGGGGTCAATATGGTGGTTAGCAAGAGCATCGTCAGGCTGATACCATCAACGCCAACATGATACGAGGAGCCCAGCATGGGCAGCCATTCATGCTGGAACTCAAATTGAGCACCAGCATCAAAGCGGTCATAGGTCAGCCACATTATGATGACCAGCAGGAGCGGTACTATACTTAAGACCAGGGCCAGTCTACGTGCTGTGTTTTTCGCATCCCCTGGCAGCAGCAACATAATAAATGATGCCAGGAGCGGAAAGAAAATGACGATATTAAGGATATTATCCTGAACGAATTCCATTGTGTCTCCTGCTTTAGAACAGCTGGGCCAACCAGCCGTAATTAATCAGCAAGATCACCGCTATGAGGGCGGTGGCGATTAGTGTTGATATCAATACATATTCCTGAACCCGACCGGTCTGCAGGTAACGGAACTCCCTGGCCATGGCCAAGAATCCATCCTTAAGCCAGTCGACGCCATCGCTGATAACCCTTTCTTCAAAGCGTTTGACGTAGTAGCCAAGACGGTACACAGCGCGAGCGATAAGGTGCAAGGTTCCATCGATGATCCCTTCATCGATGTATTTGGGAACTATTGTCTCAGAAATATAAATGGTAGGTCTGATGAATACTTTGTCGTACAACTCATCCCAGTACCATTTACGGTTAAGGAAGGTGTATAGGGGACCAAGGGGACGTATAAGGGGATCGACCTGGCCAGCCTTGAGGGCTTTACGGCCGTAAATCCACCAACCCAAGAAGAGGCCACCTAAGGCCACAAAGACAGAAGTACCAATGGGAGTTACCTGGAATGGCAGCGTTTCAATGGCTACATCTATTAAATGCAGTTCATGAAGCTCGTGCAGTGTCTCGTAAATCGTGGCGCCAACAATATGGTGGAAGTAGTTGTTGTTGAGAACCCTGCCCAATACAGGAAATTCCTCAGGAATACCGCCCCAACCGGCAGCAACGGCAAATATTGAAAGCAGAATAAGGGGAATGGTCATGAATTTATTGCTTTCATGGGCATGTTCGGCAAGAGGTGAGCGCGGTTTGCCAAGGAAAGTGAGGCTTATCTGACGCATGGTGTAGAATGCGGTCAAGAAAGCGGCAACGGCAAGCATAATGAAAATGGTCAAAGAGAGAATACTCGATTCATGGACCCAGTGGTACCAGGTCTCGGCAAAGATTTCATCCTTAGACCAGAAACCAGCGGTGACGAGCGGGAAACCGGATAGAGCCAAACCACCAATTAGGAAAGTCCAGAAGGTAACAGGCATCTTCTTGCGCAGACCACCCATAAAACGCATATCTTGCGGATCGGTATGGTGATCATGCACTTCATGAGCCCCATGTTCCATGCCGTGAATAACAGAACCGGAAGCAAGGAAGAGCAGCGCTTTGAAGAAGCCGTGGGTAATCAGATGAAAAGCAGCGGCCACATAAGCGCCGGCTCCAACTGCAGCCACCATAAAGCCTAGTTGTGAAATGGTGGAGTAAGCAAGGACGCCCTTCACATCATTTTGGGCCACGGCAATAGTGGCTGCCATGAGCGCCGTAAAGGCGCCAATTCCACCAATAATCATGCCCACCGCCGGGCTGCCTTCCGGCCCCATGCCTACGGCAATTAAGGGGAAAATGCGCAGGATAAGGTAAACACCAGCAGAAACCATGGCTGCCGCGTGGATGACTGCACTAACGGGTGTAGGACCTTCCATAGCATCAGGCAACCACACATGGAGCGGAAATTGGGCGGATTTACCAACTGTACCGGTGAAGAGAAGCAGAGCCATGCCCCCCAAAGCCACGGCACCAACGGTAGCTGCCGCATGTTCGAGGCTCTCAGCCGACAATGCCTGGGAGAAATTCAAGGTGCCAAAAACGACATAAAAGAAAACAATACCCAACAACATGACTACATCGGCGATACGGGTGGTCATAAAGGCTTTGATACCTGCCGCTCGCGGCGTGATATGGGGGATATCGTCAGGTCCGAGATGGTAGTCCCGGGCATACCAGAAACCGATCAGCGAATAAGAACAAAAGCCCATGATCTCCCACCCTATGAAGAGGAGTAAGAGGTCACCGGCGGTAACCAACACAAGCATTCCTCCCGCGAAGAGACTCATAAAGGCGAAGAAGCGCGACAAGAGCGGCTCTTCCTGGAGGTGGTTAGGCACACCGAGGATTCGTCCGAGAGGAGCGCCCCAGTTGTGATAGCCAACGCTGTAAATAAAAATCATGGTTATCGCAAAGGTAACCATGATCAGCGTCGCCGAGGTAAGCGGGTCAACGGCTACACCGATCTCCAGCCAAGTCCCTTGGAAAAAATCACCGATGGGCAGCCAGGGAATTGAGCTGTTGACCAGTGTTGGATGTTCCTCTAAATGGTGAGCGTCAATACTGAAGGTGTTCAGGGCCACTATCCAGCCCAAGATCAAGGCGCTAAAAACACCTGCCCAAGCCAGCAGCCAACTAAATGTCCGGCTGCGGCTGGTGAATAGAACGATCAAGAAGAATGCCAGCAGGGGACCAGCTGGGATCAGCCAGGTAAGTATCGTTAATGTTTGTTCATCCATGCTACTAAAACCAACCCACTAGTTCTTCATTAAGTCGAGATCTTCGGCAATAACCGAGTCACGACTGCGGTAAACGGAAATAACGAGCGCCAGACCAACGGCTGCTTCTGCCGCAGCGACCGTTAAGACAAAAACGGCCCAGGCCATACCTGCGGAGCTTTCAGGGGTCATATAACGCCAGAAGGCGACCAAATTAATATTGACCGCATTCAGCATCAGTTCTACCGACATCAAGATGGCGACAGCATTGCGCCGGGCAAATACACCGTAAAGACCAATACAGAACAAGGCCGCGGCAACAAGTAAATACCAGGATAGTGGAATCATGTCTGATCCTCCGCTTTGGGCCAGGCGACCAAGACGGCACCAACAAGCGCAGCCAGCAATAAAATCGATGCTAATTCAAAAGGAATGACATAAGCATCGATGCTGACAAAGCTGCGACCTAATTCCGCCACACTACCTTGCAGAACAGCATCCGACACAGGTGTTTTTGATGCCCAGGAACTCTCTGCATCAAATTGCCAATAACTGCCAATGACAACCACCAAAATTACAAAGGAAGCCAAGGCACCAAAGATACTCAAGCCACGCTGCGAATTAAAGGACAGCTCCGTAGCCTGCATCAAGCGGCGGGTCATCATGATCGCAAAAATGATCAGAATTGAGATCGCACCGATATACACCAACAGTTGGGCGGCAGCCAAAAAACCGGCATCAAGAGTGATGTAAAACCCTGCTACTCCGGCAAAAGAGACCATCAGAGCGAGCGCGGCATGGAACAGATTGCGGTGGGTAACCACTACAAGTGCTGAACCAAGCGTAATTATGGTCAAAACAATAAATAGGATTTGCTCAATCATACCGATGTAAACTCCTGGACATCTCAGTGAGCATGGGCCGTTTCAGAAACTTCAGGGACCAAGTCACCAACATCTTCAATACCGGCTTCCTGCTCCGCGGCCTGCAATCTCTGCTGGCGCTGGGAATAGCGTCGCAGAGCTTCAAGTGTAATAAAGGCAATGAGTACATTACTAGCTAGATGAAGTGAGGCGCGCACCAATTCGTTGGTACCGTCGGGGATCAACTTATCGAGCACGGCTACTGTTAGAATCAGAGCTAGAATCATGGGGACCAGCAACTTCCAATTGAAAGTCAAAATCTGGTCAACGCGTACGCGCGGCCATGTCCCCCGAATCCAAATAAACACAAAGTAAACAAGGAACATCTTGATAAAGAAGACCACCAGCCCGATCAGAGAGCCAAGAACACCCATGGCAGTCAAGTCGATAGGCTGGGCTCCAAAAGCAGTCAAGATGAGGTTGATAACTGGTATGTTCCAACCACCAAGGAAGACCGTGGCGAAAAGACCGGACATGAACAAGGTGCTGATAAATTCAGCCAAGAAAAACATACCGAACTTCATGCCGCTGTATTCAATATGAAAGCCGGCTACGATCTCCGAGTCAGCCTCTAGTAAATCGAAGGGGGTGCGCCCAGTTTCGGCTAAGGCAGAAATGTAGAAAATCAAGGCGGAAAGCGGTATCACAAAGATATAGGGAACCGTCTGCGCCTCAACAATACCGACAGTTGACATCGTGCGGGCCAAGATAATGGGCGCCAACAGCGCCAAGATCATGGGCACTTCGTAACTCACAAGCTGGGCCACGGCACGGAAGGCACCCAATAAGGCGTACTTATTATTAGATCCCCAACCAGCCAATAGAACAGTTACAACGGAAACGGAACTAACGGCCAAGATATAGAAAATGCCAATATTTAAGTCAACACCAACCATGCCTGGGGCAAAGGGCAGGACAGCCCATACGAGCAGCGCGGCCATAACGGTCAAAATGGGAGCCACATTGTAAATCAGATAGTCGGCGCCGCTGGGCGTGATCTGTTCTTTGGTCAGCAGCTTCAAAACATCAGCTACCGTTTGCAGCAAACCGTAGCGACCACCCACACGATTCGGACCAATGCGATCCTGCATGCGCGCAATCACCTTACGTTCTAACCAAATGAGGAAAATGACGATCAAGAGGCAGAAGGTAGAGATGGCGAAGATGACGATAACATCCGCCAGGATGCTAACCCAAGGATTGGTCCCCAAAAATTGACTCAAAAGGTCATAAAGATTCATAAGACAAAGCTCTCAGAATTCAAAAGTACCGGTATAGTTGGAATAGTCAGCAAATAGCTTTCCCAAATCAACCGCAAACGTCGCTTATACCCATTCCAAAACGCCACGGCTCCACGCATAACCCAGGGCAACTGCAAGGAGTAAGACAAAAAGCACTACCTCAAGAATGGCAAACAAACCCAACATGCCATAAGCAGCAGCAATGGGGAAAAGGAAAACAGCCTCTACATCAAAGACAACAAAGATGAGGGCAAAGATGTAGTATTGAACCTTGAATTGGACCCAGGTATCACCAACAGTCTCAATGCCACACTCATAAGTTTGTTGCTTGATAGGATTTGGACGCTGGGGGCCAAGAAGGCGATTAACGACAATAGGCGCAAGCGGGAAAATGGGCGTAAGCACCACAAACAGAAGGATAAATTGCCATTCAGCAAACACTTGAGTTCCTCTTTCTCCTAAACACAACTTGTGATTGTGAAATTCTTTTCATTTATAGCACATGCAATATGCATGGGCAAAAGTAAGGGAGCCAAATTGTAGCAGAAAAGAAGTGACTGACAAAGGTTCGGCAAGAAGGGAAGGAAGGGGTAAGTTTCTGCGGGTAAGAGTAGGCTGTACGCTCTCGTGAAAGCTCACAATCTTGTGTATACTCGGTGCCTATTTTGGGCTATAAGGAAGTGAATTATGCTTGATTCGCCCGTTGATGTTCAGCGAATCTTGATTGTGGACGACAATACGTACACGCTGCGTATTGTCAAGCATACGTTGGAGCAGGCTGGTTACCAAATATCAACGGCTGTATCTGGAGAAGAAGCTTTGACGATGATTGACCGTTACGGTTTCCCACACCTGGCGGTTGTCGACCTACACATGCCAGGAATGAGTGGTTTCGAGTTCTGCCGTTCGATACATCAATTCAGCGATGTGCCCGTGATCATGCTAACCGCCGTTGGCAGCGAAGAGACGGTCATCGAAGGCCTCGAAAAACATGCCGAGGACTACATTGTAAAACCCTTCAATCCGCCGGAGCTTGTTGCCCGGGTGCAGCGCGTCTTACTACGCATGGGAGATTACAATTACACTCTGGATTCGACAACTGTTGTTGACGAACGCCTGATGGTCAATTTCCCAAAACGCGAAGCGATTGTCGAGGGCGAATCAGTCTCACTCACCCCCACAGAAACGAAACTGCTGTATATCTTAGTGCGCAACACGGGGCGAATCGTAACCACCGATTTCTTGCTGTCCCGAATCTGGCCCCTACAAAATGCCCAGGAAGACCGGCTGCACGTTCACGTCCATCGACTGCGTCGCAAAATCGAAGCGGATCACAACCATCCTGCCTATATTGTGGCTGAACGAGGCACTGGATACAGCTTCAATAAAGTGTAGATACTCAGACCGTTAGGACAGCCTTCTACCAGCCAGCTTGCGTACCAAACGCCCAATTCTACCCGCGAAAAACTGCTCAAAAGCAATTCCATCTGCAGCGCGCTGAACACCCGTAGAGTAAGAAGGATAAACGTGCGTTGTCTCCGCTAGATCGCGTATTTTTAGGCCCTACCTCAGCGCCATCTCAAACTCAGTAATCATTTCTCCCGCGCGCGGGGCGACAATAATCGCTCCCAACAAAGTTCCATCCTCTTTGAATATTATCTTAATAAAACCATCTTGTTTGCGCTCAATAATGGCCCGATCTACACGGTCCAGTGAATGGCGAACAATTTGCAGCGATGGGCCTTAGATTTCACGGGCTTGTGCTGCATTTAAACCAGCATGGGCAATTTCGGGATCGGTGTATACGGCGATGGGAATGTTGCTGCGGACTCCAACGGCCGTTCCGGGCAGCAAAATATTACGCGCCGCCTTATGTCCCTACCCGCTCGCAAAATGCGTTGACTGGAAACCTCCCGTACAGTTACCGGCGGCGAATACATGCCTGGCACTGGTGCGTAAGTTTTTGTCGACTTGGATGCCCTTTTCGTCGAAAGCAACACCAGCTTCATTGAGATCCAGACCATCAATATGGGGCATACGCCCAGCAACCACCAGTAGTGAATCGGCGTTGATATCAGGTTCGTCTTCATTGCTGGTGGCAATCTGGTATTGGGTGCCATCGAAAGCAAAGGCGATTGCCAGCCCAGCGATAAAATTCAACTGCTCCTTCTGGAAGACCCTGGCCATCTGCTCACCCACATCAGGATCAAGAGATGGTAACAGGCCGACATCAACGATAGTTACTTGGGAGCCAAGACAGCCGTATGCTTGGGCAATTTCCACACCGGACGCCCCCGCCCCCAAGACAACCAATTTCGGCGGCAAAACGTCGTTATCAAAGATCTGTTGGCAGCTTAGATAGGGAGAATTATCAAGGCCGGGAATAGGGGGAATGAATGGTCGAGTGCCTGTTGCCAGAATGAAGTTTTTGGCGGAAATTGTGCGCTAACCTACTTCAATGGTGAAAGGGTCGAGAAAACGAGCGGTACCTTGAATAACCTCGATTCCTTCTTCAGCCAGCGCTTGAGGGGTTTCTTGGCTGTAGATCTCTTGGATAACCTGCTGCACATGGGACCAGACCTGGTTCATATTGATCTGCGGCGGTCCAACCTGAATACCATAATCGGCGGCGGTTCGCGCACTGTGGGCTATCTTCGCAACCTTTAACAGCGTCTTACTGGGTACACAGCCAGACCAGGTACAGTCACCACCGATGCGGTCTTTTTCAATAAGCGCCGTACGGGCTCCCATCTTCACCGCAAACTGCGCGGCCTGTAAGCCGGCGGCCCCTGCACCAATTACTATTAGATCGAAGGAGGTTTTCACAATTCTTTTGACGTTATGGGAGCGGTGGCTCTTACGTCAAAGGAGAGGCAAGCAAGCAGCAGGTAAGAAGTCGTTTGGTGAAAGGGACACTACGGGAGAGGAGACAAAGCATTTAGGTAATTCATTATTACTGGTTGTCGGTTGGGTTAACGTCGTATAATGGAAATGTGATCATCACCAGCAGAGTATTGTCCGCTACACCCGTACCCAAGGGTAGATGGATAATTACCGGCGAGTGAAAAGCGTGGTGGTGAAACCCCACTGACAAGTAAGGAAAAGTAGTGACCGAAAGAAGCAACGAAGAATGGCTTGAGGACTTGCGCGCACCAGGAACCAATCGCGAAGAAGCACTGGCAGATTTGCGCGTGATCCTCAATCGGGGGTTAAACCGTGGCCTGTTGGGCCGGGTTGACACCTCCGCGCCGGAGTTTGAAACGATGTCGGAAGATTTCGTTCAAGACGCACTGCTTAAGATCCTGGACAAATTAGATACATTTGCCGGACGCAGCAAGTTTACGACCTGGGCACATAAAATTACAGTGCATGTCGCGCTAACAGAGTTGCGACGCAAGCGTTGGCAGGATTCTTCGCTCGACCAAATCACGGAGCGGGAAGATGGTGAATACACCCCAAGTTTCACGGCGGATCCATCCCATACGCCGGACAATGTGGCTGAGCGCAACGATATGCTGAAGCGGGTGAACCGCATCATCGAAGATGAGCTAACTGACAAGCAGCGTAGAGTGATGCGGCTGTCAGTCATGCAGGGAGAGCCGGCAGCCGTGGTTGCGCGGGAGATGGATATGAATCCAAATGCCGTTTACAAACTGCTGCACGACGCACGCTTACAAGTAAAACGCAAACTTGAAGAAGAAGGATTGACCACGGCAGAAGTTATTGCCGTATTCGAGTAGGGCTTGGACGAAGCATCTTGAACAGAAGATGTTCCACTGCATGTAAGAAAGCGATTCCTCGCTTCGTCTCAAGAGGTAGATGAATAGATTTCTAGACAATATCCGGCGATTATTCCAACGCCAGCCCGACGAAAGTGGGGATGTTTCACATTCCAGCGAGACAGTCCGCACCACATTGGATGACAAATCAGTTGCCTCATTGATGATGATGATCGAGCAAACGAACGAGGGTGAATATTCGTGCGCGGAAACCTATGAGCTACTCGATGAGTACGTCGAACTAGCGGCTGAAGACCAGGACATTGCGGCATTGATGCCTCTGGTCAAGAAGCATGTTGATCACTGCCCAGATTGCGGCCCTCGATTCGAGATATTACTCGACATCCTACAGAATACCTAAGCTTGCTTTTTTCTAACTATAAAGTGAAAATTCAAAGCCTAGCAGCAATCTTAAACTGCCGGGCTTTTTACATTTTTGGAAATTTGGGAAAAGCAAAAGCCTGGTGAGCTTCGTTTAGAAAGTGGGGTCAAGATCCGATGTTACTAGCTGGCGATATAGGTGGCACAAAAACTGTGCTGGCACTATTTCAAGAAGAAAGTGCCGTTACGTTTGAACATATACCCGTTCACGAAGCTGTTTTCCCCAGTAGTCAATTCACCTCCCTTGAAGCGATTATAGATGAATTTCTAAAAATGTATGATCTTGAGTTGAGCGGGGCTTCGTTTGGCGTCGCCGGTCCCGTCGTCAACCAGCAGGCAGAGATCACCAATCTAAGCTGGGTCATAGACGCAAGGGTTATACAGGAAACCTTTGGCGTTAACACGATATTGCTGAACGACTTAGAAGCGATCGCGAACGCCGTTCCCCATCTAGAAGCGCATGATCTGGTGACCTTACATAGAGGTCAACCGGAAGAAAATGGTGCGAAGGCGGTTATTGCACCAGGGACTGGCCTGGGAGAGGCTTTCCTGGTTTGGGATGGTCAGAAATATGAATCTTATCCATCAGAAGGTGGCCACGCCGCTTTTGCGCCAACTTCGGCTCGCCAGGTAAAGTTGCTAACTTATTGGCTGGAGCGGCTGGGCCATGTTAGCTACGAGCGCTTATGTTCAGGAATTGGAATCCCCAATATTTACCAATATCTACGCGATAGCGGAGAATGTTCTGAGCCGGACTGGCTGCGCAGGGAGCTGGATGCGGTGGATGACCCCACGCCCGTGATTATCAACAGTGCCATACGGGGTGATGTCCATATTTGTGTGGAAACACTGGCCCTTTTTATAGAAATCCTGGGTGGTGAGGCGGCTAATCTGGCGCTGAAGGTTATGGCAACGGGCGGTGTGTATATTGGCGGAGGCATTCCGCCGCGCATCGTGTCCCAACTGCAGACGAGTCGTTTCACAGATCTTTTTCTGAACAAAGGGCGTTTCAGTGTGATGATGGCCGATATCCCAGTTCATATCATCCGCAATTCCAAGGTCGCTCTTTTTGGCGCGGCGTATGAGGCATTAAAGGTGGCACACAATTAATTCTCCCTCCTTCGAATTTGTGGCACATCCTTTCCGAGTTGTGGACACAAGCTGGAAAGCATGCGCTGCGGAATGCAGTTTTCACTCCTGGTGGTTGGCGCAGCCGGTATGAACTTCTCTGGACACATGATCAAGGTTTTTGACGACAAGGCGCAGTTGGCTCGAGAAGCGGCTGCCCTCATAATTAACTTGGCGGATCAGGCTGTCCAGGAGCGCGGCCGTTTTAGCATAGCTCTATCAGGCGGCAGTACGCCACAAGCGCTTTTTAGGCTTCTGGTTTCCCAACCTTACCGCGCACAGTTACCATGGCAAAAGATGCATTTCTTCTGGGGTGACGAACGGTTGGTCCCCCCAGGCGACGCGGGCAGCAATTATTTCCACGCCGCAAATATTCTCCTAAATCATGTACCTGTGCCAGCAGAAAACATCCATCGTGTATTAGGCGAACTGCCAGCAGAAACGACCGTCCTCGATTATGCACACCAGCTTCATAAATTCGCCGGCAAGCAGCGCCTGTGGCCCCGCTTTGACCTGGTGCTGCTGGGTTTAGGCAGCGATGGACATACGGCTTCCCTCTTTCCAGGATCGCCGGCAGTGGACGATCCCCAAGTAGCCGTTAAAGCAGTTACCGCAAATTACGAAGACCGGCCTTCGCAGCGCCTCACCTTAACTCCAAATGTGTTCAACGATGCTCGTCATCTGTTATTTCTGGTTACAGGGGCCAACAAAGCTGAGGCAGTTGCCGCCGTTTTGGAGGGGCCCGTAGATTGGCAGCAATGGCCGGCGCAGCGGATTCAACCCCTTGATGGAACTGTTACCTGGTTTGTCGATGAGCCGGCATCTGGGAACATAAGCGAAAACCGGTAGGCTAGTGCCCGCTGTAATCAACAGCGTTCGATCAACAACTTCAATATTCAGTCAAATAAAGCAAGGGCGATAATAGTGGTACGCCTCTAAGAAGGATCTTGGAATGAGCGAGATCAAAGAAGCACATAAGTGGCGGGTTCTGCTGCTGTTGGCGTTGGCTGAACTGCTGGCGATGGCGACCTGGTTCTCGGCATCGGCGGTTATTCCCGCCCTGACCGAGGTTTGGGCACTTGACGACGGGGGACAGGCGTGGCTGACGATGACGGTACAGATTGGCTTTGTGGTAGGCGCATTAGGTTCGGCTATTTTCAATCTGGCTGATCGCATACCGGAGCGGCGCTTCTTCTCTGCGTCTGCGCTATTGGCGGGGTTAGTCACGGAAATGATTCGCCTCTTCACCCACTCCCTGGGACCGGCTCTAATATTGCGCTTCTCAACAGGTGTGTTTTTGGCCGGGGTTTACCCGGTGGGGATGAAGATCATGGCCACATGGACGCGCAAGGATCGCGGACTGGCGATTGGTTTTTTAGTGGGCGCTTTGACGGTGGGATCAGTATCCCCCCATCTGATTACTGCCCTGGGCGGCGTCGAGAATTGGCAGCCCGTTTTGCTGCAGGCTGCTTTGTCGGCCGTTCTGGCGGGCTTGATCGGCCTTTTCTTCATCAAAGAGGGCCCCTACGCGACTTCGTCCCCGCCTTTTGATTGGCGGCAGGTTGACAGGATCCTGCGCCAGCGAGAGGTGATGCTGGCCACCACGGGCTACCTGGGTCATATGTGGGAGCTGTATGCGATGTGGGCCTGGATCCCCGTTTTTCTTTTGGCGAGTTTTCAGATTGTGGGCGTAAGTCCCGCCTGGGCTGGTGCGGCGGCCTTTGCAGTCATCGGCATTGGCGGATTGGGCAGCATTTTAGCGGGAAGATGGGCTGGCAGTATGCTTTTTCCTTTTTCGCGCTTGGTCCGCTAATTGGTATTTGGGCGATGCAGCGCCTGCGAAGGTCAGCTCGAGCGGAACAATTGGCAGGGGGTAGGCGCTAACTACAGCCTCAATCTGGCAAAGCACAACCATCGATATTGCCACATTGTCCAATCCCTACCAGAAAAATGTCATGTCGGTTAGCGATCGTTTAGGAGCTTGTGGGCAGGCGAGGCGAGTATGAGAAAGGTAGTGACAGTGATGGCGGCGGAGAGCATGACATTAACCAGGCGCAGTTGAAAGCCAATGGGGGCGGTTAGGATGGCTTCAAGTATAAGGGCCGGCACGGTTATGCCTAGCGCTAAGAATATGAGGCGATCGACACGGGAGGGTATTTGGGCAACCAATAGGGCCATTATGATGCCGACGGGGATGAAGGCCAGCAAATAAAACAGAACCATTAGAATCCTGCTAACCATGGGTGTCAAAGCGACTGTGCGCGCAAATGGATCATATAGTGTATAGAAGAGCGCTGCAGCAGGGACGATATCTACCTTTTGGACTGACTGCGCCTGATCGGAATATACCGCCAGGCCCAGACCATCATAGGTCACCACAAGTTGGTGTGTTCCAAAATCGTTGAACTGGTCCAGGATCTTCAACTCGGGGAAAGTCCCATTAAATCCGGTCAGGGGTGTCCGTACTCTTGCGACGAGAGCATGATCCTCTTGTCCAAGGGTCAAGTTGCGGAAAAATGGACTGGCAGAAACCGAAACAATCCGCGCCGGACCTCCTTGTTCAAGGCTGTATGTGGCGATGGATAGGATGATTGTAAACTGGGAGCTTTCTTGCAGCTTCCCGGTCAAGTATGCGGCAGGGCTCTCTGACTTCAACCAGTTACGGCCGTTTAAGGAGGGAATATCATCCGCGGCGGTTATGGCCGTGTATCCTTTCCACTCTAGATCGGGAAGATTCCCGGCCTGATCAGATAGGGCTGCGGAATCATCTAGCGGGTAGTGCGCCACCAAAGCACTATTTGCATAAACGATTGTCTGGTCGCCCAGGAGAAAAGCTTCTACTGCAGCGGGAACAAGGGCGCGATCCAGGATGACCAGGTCCTTGACCGTTCCCTCCCAGGCTCTGTTTCCGGTCTGCTCATTGCCGATCAGCAAGGGGAAGGGGGGGCGCCATTCGCCGATACGCGCTCTTTCACGCAGCAGCAAACCGAGGCTGCCCAATATTATTAGATAGACCGTCAAGCCCAACATCAAATAACGAGGTTTGGACAAGGCAGGTATCGTCTCATTAATGATTACGGGACGATTTTGCCAAAGGCGGTAACAGCCCCAGCCAAGGAGGGCACCTAGGGTATTGGCCACTAGATCGGCAACATTCGGCGTTCTTCCCGGCAAAAAGAACTGCAAGGTTTCGACAAACCAGGTTAGGAGAAAACCAGCCAGGAAAATAGAA
Source organism: uncultured Chloroflexia bacterium (assembly GCA_963807975.1). Classification (GTDB taxonomy): domain Bacteria; phylum Chloroflexota; class Anaerolineae; order Promineifilales; family Promineifilaceae; genus JAACFF01. The sequence goes on from CAWEDV010000001.1 coordinate 2,823,889, forward strand.
TAGAAAACCGTCCTCCGCGACAATCGTGCTTGTTCAAGCATGGAAGCGAGGCCAAAACCAAAAGGCATGAATAAGATGATATTAAGCGGAAAATCTAAAAACGAGCTTGGATAGTATAGGAAGCCGCCAAAATAGCGCCGGAAATTGAGCGGATAATAGCGGAAATGGAAGGCCCAAAGCGTCATCCATAGAATGAGAAGTAGCCCACCGATTAGCGCCAGGGGGGCTAAAAATTTATTGACAAAGCGGTCCAATTTATCGCTGCTATCCCCATGGGGAGGTTGGCTGGATTTCATGCCTTACTGCTTCAGTGACGATCCGTGCCATGTGGATCAGGTTTGGTTAACTGCTCCAGGGCAGTTGCTGATCTTGTGCCCGCTGCACATAGGCATCTATGTGATGACGAGCGACTTCGTACATATCCACGGGCTCGATGTCCAATTGCTGGAATGATTTGAACCAGGTCGTGATTTCAGCCAAGGCTTCCTCCCAGTTGTAAACAGGCTGCCAGGCCAATAGTGCGGCTGCTTTTTCCCAACTGAGTCGTAATTGACCGGTTTCTACTTTAGCAAAGCCGGGGTCGGTATGTTCCCAGGAACCGTCTCCCCATAATTCGACCAATTTCTCAGCCAATTGTTGGGCAGGCACGCCGCGCTGCTCCTTGGGGCCGAAATTCCACGCTTCAGCGAGCTCAGGTCCTTCTTGCAGAAGCTTGGCACCTAACCAGAGATAGCCGCTGAGAGGCTCAAGTACATGCTGCCACGGTCTGATGCTCAATGGATTGCGAATACCAATCGGTTCGCCAGCCATCAAGGCCCGCATACAGTCAGGCACCAGGCGAAAATCGGCGAAATCCCCGCCCCCGATGACATTGCCGGCCCGAACCGAGGCGATGGCGACGCCATGTTCTTGGTATTTTTCGGGGGAGAAGAAGGATTCGCGATAGGAGGCAATGGCCAGTTCAGCCATCCCCTTACTGGCGCTGTAGGGATCATGCCCACCCAGGCGGTCCGTCTCACGATAGCCCCACAGCCATTCCTTATTTTCGTAGACCTTGTCGGTGGTAATACTGACCAATGCGCGACCTATTCCCGTGGTGCGCATCGCCTCCAGCACGTTCACGGTGCCTCCGGCATTGGTGTCTATGGTTAACTTCGGACTGGTGATTGAGTGTAAGACAATGGGTTGGGCTGCCAAGTGGAAGATAATATCGGGCTGGTGTTCAACAAAAAGCTTCTGCAGGGATGGAAAATCTCGTATGTCTCCTCTGCTGTCCGTGATATGACGGCCGAGATCCATTACCCCAAAATTGCTGGGCTGCGTGGGTGGTTCGGCTAAACTATATCCAACGACATTGGCTCCTAATTGGAGCAGCCAGGTCGTCAGCCAGGAACCTTTGAAACCTGTATGTCCGGTGACGAGCACGGTTTGGCCATTGTAAGCATTTGCAAATAGATTCTTCATTGATTTTGCCTCTGAATTGAGCCTACTGAGTATAGGATAACGGATCTTTTTTGACCATACCGGGGGACTGCGTTCAGAGCACGATTTGGGTATATAATGCATACCATGAGCAAACAAGGACCGAACTATTATGAACAGGTATATGCGGTGGTGCGCTGTATTCCACGTGGGAAGGTAGCCAGCTACGGCCGTATAGCGCGCATGTTGGGACGACCAAGTGCAGCCAGGGCGGTCGGCTACGCTTTGAACGCTTTAAAAGATAACGAGCAGCTTGGCACTAAGAAAGTTCCCTGGCAGCGGGTGATCAACAGCCAGGGACGGATCAGCATTACCAACCGCGAACATAGCGCCCAAGAGCAAGCGGCATTGCTGCGCGAGGAAGGCGTGATCGTCAGCCAGGATCTCCGTATTGATATGGCGATCTACCTGTGGGAAGGGCTAAGCTTGATGGAACTCGACGACATTATTGCTGGTCGATCCTTACCATCTGATGAGGGAGGGGGGTCATAATGTTGAGTTGATTTCTATTCAGCCTCAACATTATGTATAATAAATCATCAGAAATGAAGTGGTTTTATTCGATCATCATCCTTTTTTATATCATGTTGTCCGCCTGCAGCATGGACGGTCTGCCTTTTGGGCAAGACGCGAATGAACCGACCCCACCTCGCGCCGCTGTTGATCCCGGGCAAGACGCTTCCATAAATTCAGAAGAACTTATTACCGAAGATGCGGGCGGCTATGCCCGAGCTTTTTACCGTGCCTGGGAAGCACAGGATTATCTGGGCATGTACAGCCTTCTCGCTCCAAGGAGTCAGGCCCTGGTAGACAGCGCCTCTTTTGTGCAGCGCTATGATGAGGCGATGAAGACTGGGTCTGTGCGGCAGATAATCGCCCAGCCGGTGTCCTTGGTGCAAGAAGGGGACCAAGCGGAGTTTGGCGTTCGTGTTACCTTGGAGACGGCCGTTGTAGGACCGATCAGCCGCAATTATACCGTGCCCTTGGCTTATGAAGATGGACGGTGGGGCATCGTCTGGCATGAAGGTTTGATCTTACCTGAGTTAGAGGGTGGCAACCGCCTATCCATGGACACGATTATTCCTTCGCGGGCCAGCATTTACGATATCGGTGGTTACGCATTGGCCTTCCAAGGGAAGGCGATCAGCCTGGGCATTGTGCCCGGACAGATAGAGGATGAGGCAGCTCTTCTGGCGACGCTCAGCCCGATCCTGAAAAAAGAAGCGCAAGAAATAAAAGAGCTGTATGCTTCCGCCGAACCAGATTGGTACGTGCCCATCGGCGATATTCCTGAAGAAGTTTTGCAAGACAATATTTTAGCCCTGCAGCCTTTCATAAACGCCGGATTGGCGCCTCCTGAAGCGCGAAACTCGCGCATATACACGGACAACGGGGTCGCCCCCCATATCACCGGCTATACCGGCTTTATTCCCGCGGAAGAGATTGATACTTATTTGCAGCAAGGCTTTCGCGGCGATGAAATGGTTGGACGCGCCGGTCTGGAGGCATGGGGAGAAGACTACCTCAATGGTGAATGGGGCGGCGTGCTCACCGTTCTAAGTCCCAATGGTGACTATGTGACCACGCTTGCCGAAAGAGCCCCTAAGCAATCGCGCAGTATTTACTCTACGATTGAATACACGTTCCAGGCGGCGGTGGAAGATGCACTGGCCGAAGCAGTGGAAACCTTGCCTGGAGGGCATTCGGCGGCAGCGGTCGTTCTTGATGTCAATACGGGTGATGTTAAAGCGATGGCCAGCTACCCTGATTACAATCCCGCCATATTTGATGTTTTGCGCCCAGGCTCGGACTCTGAGTTGGCGGCTGTATTGAACAATCCAGGTCGTCCCCTAATAAACCGGGCGGCGCAAGGTGTTTATCCAGCCGGATCGGTGTTCAAGATTGTGACCATGTCCGCGGCGCTGAACAGTGGGCAATATACACCGGACACTTTTTACACGAGCACTGGCGTTTGGAGCAAGCTGGGCCAGGAATATGCAAAAACAGATTGGCGGACCGGGGGACATGGCACGATCAGCCTGAAGCAGGCATTGGTTGTTTCTTGCAACACTTGTTTCTACGATGTAGGCTATAACCTAGATGGGCAAGACAATACCCTCCTGCCCAACACGGCGCTGGGGTTTGGGCTGGGACAGCTCACGGGCATTCAGGGGGTAGCCGAAAGCCCAGGATTGATCCCTAGTCCGGAATGGAAAATGAATGTTCGCGGCGAAGGCTGGGCCACTGGCGACGCGGTGAACATGGCTATTGGCCAAGGATTTGTTCAAGTAACACCCCTGCAGATCGCCACAATTGTGGCTGCCTTCGCCAATGGTGGCACCATCATGCAGCCTAAACTGATCGATCGTATTGGGGCGGGAGGTGGCGCCCCTGAAGAACCATGGCCGGTCACAGAAAATGGGCGTATACCGTTATCGGACGAACAGATCGCGGTTATCAACGACAGTTTGTGGAATGTGGCCAATGGCCCTTGGGGCACTGCTACAGATCGTTTCGAAGGGCTGCCCCTTCAGGTTGCTGGCAAAACGGGAACAGCCGAAGCGCCGCCAAATAATTCACATGCCTGGTTTGCGGGTTATGCCCCAGCAGCCCCGTATACGCAGGCCGATGGAACCGTTATCACAGAGCCGGAGATTGCCATTGCCGTGATCGTCGAAAATGGTGGCGAAGGATCGGTAGTTTCTGCGCCGCTCTTCCGACGCATTGTGGAATTGTATTACGGGATTGAGCCCACTCCCTACCATTGGAGCGGTCAAACGTCTTGATAGACGATAGGGAAATGTCAGACCCAACACAGTGGCGCCAAGCAGCTCGCCAAGTGATGCGCCAGGCAACTGAGCAAGAAATATTGGACCGTTATGGTTCGATGGGTGTCTCTTTTAATTATCGTTGGGAGCATGTAATCACAGTTGTTCGCCTGGCGACGCGTCTGGCGGATCTAACAGGCGCGGACGCGGATGTGGTAGAGGCGGCAGCTTGGCTGCATGATATTCGCAAAGAAACGAAGGACCAACATGCTGCGGAAGGAGCGCAATATGCTCGCCGCTATTTGCCACACACAGATTTCCCAATCGATAAGGTTGAGCGCGTAGCCCATGCCATCGAAGTGCATATGGGACTATGGCGAGATGAACCTCTGACCGATCTGGAAGCAATGGTGCTCTGGGATGCGGATAAGCTGGCTAAAATCGGGCTAACGGCCGTATTTCATTGGATGGGTGGCTCATTGGCCGGCTTTCAAACAACGACTATCCAGGAAATCATCGGCCGGGGTCAAGATGCACATTGGCAGGAAAAAACGGTGGCCAGCATGCACACAGAGCCAGCGAGACGCGCCGCTCAAATCCGCCTAGATCATTACAACTGGTTGTGGCAGGCGCTTGATGAAGAACTAAGTGGTGATGATTTAGTTTAATGAAAGTTCGGCCTTGACGATGCAGCAGTCAAGATGGGTTTCATTGTAAAAACTGCCAGGTTTTTAACGATAAAGATCCTTCTCTTTTGGCCGTATAAGATCGGTGGCGCACCCGCCAGCGGTGGCCAAAGACAAACCGCGCAGCAATACAACCGGCAAGCCCTCAGCGCCCTGGCCCATGAGCAGTCCGGCGGCTGCCGCAATTTCGTCCCCTACTCCTACATCAGTATGCTGCAAGGCATAGCCGTGCAGATCAGCTTCTCCGCGACGATCCCACAGCGCCGGCAGGCCGGCAACGCCTATGGCAACTCCAACAGTTCCCAACCGAAAAGGGCGACCATGGCTATCGCTGATAACCACGCCCAAAGAGACGCCGCTTTGATTTTGGATGGAATAGCGGATTTTTTGGGCGGAAGCGTCGGGATCCTCGGGCAGCAGCAGCACCGTTTCATGATCGCTTTCTTGCACAACATTGGAACGATCGATACCAGCATTGGCGCTGGTGAAACCGAGCCGGTGGCGCACGATCAAAATTCCAGGGGCCATACGCGAGATTTCGTCGCTTTCACGTAAAATGAGTTCGACTAGACGCGGATCTTTTTGCGTTGCTCGTGCGACTTGCTGAGCGCGTTCAGAAGGGGTGATTGTATCGAGTTGAACGAGCCGCCCTTCCGCCTTGGAAATGATTTTCTGGGCTATAACCAGTATGTCCCCGTCGACGAGTGACAAGCCGGCTCCAGCCAATGCTTGTCCTATCAGATTGGCTATGTCATCACCTGGTTGTACAGGAGGTATTCCGGGAACGGCCGTTAGCGTAGCTTTTTGGCTCACCGTTATTCTCGCTCCACCAAACCAAAGAAACCCGATTTTCCCAAAAAACCGGGTTTCTTGCGCTCATTAAATTCCTGTAATGCGGATACCCGCACTCTTGGCCTTATGAATGATGTTGATGGCAATCAGTACAGAGGTCATACCTTCAGCGACAGCTGCGTTTTGCAGAGAGCCGGCATTGATGCCGCGCAAGCCCGCTTCTTCGCACAATTGAATGGCGATCTTTTTATCAGCCCCCTTGTCGCCACAAACAAGCACGTCACTCTCCATTTTGTGGTCCATATCCAGCAGATGATGGGCGCCAATGTTTTGGAAGGCAGCCACAACACGGGTGATGTCGCCCACCTGCTGCTGTGCCTCCTCTGCGGCAGATAGACCGCTGGGCAGGCGCCAAACGCGGGCAGCTTTTTCACCGGTGGGGGCAACAACAGTCAGCAACAATTTTCCCTGCAAGGCGCTTTTGACTGTTTCTAAAGTCGGCTCCTGTGCCCCATACGGGACAGAAAGCACGACTAGTTCAGCCTGCTGCGCGGCGCTGAGATTGTCCGTGCCGCTGATCGGTTTGCCTGGCGCCAGGTCTAGCATACTGGTTGCGGCCCGCGCTCCCTTTTCTTGCAAGCGGGAACCAATGATGATTTCGTGTCCGGCCATAGCCCAACGAAAACCTAAGCCAAATCCTTCATTTCCTGTGCCACCTAAAATTGCAATTTTCAATGTTGTCTCCTTACGTGGTTAGTCAGCCAATTTCGCTACTTACGTCATTCTCTCCTAAGCGCTGAGGGTTTCAAAACGCTTCCAGACTTCAGTCGCCAGTTCTCTGCTGCGGGCGGTAATGGCTGCCTCATCGAGTGTGAGCAGTTGGCGATCTTTCATGAGCACCTTGCCGGCAGCGATAGTGGTGCTGACCATGTCGACTTCGAAGCCAAAGATAATGTGCCAGGGCAGATTACCGGCCGAAAGTGGGGTTGTGGCGTGATAATCAACAAAGATAATATCGGCGGCGGCCCCCTCAACTAGTTTACCCATAGGCAGATCAGGCCAGAACATCTCCGCCAGGGCGGCGTTATTGTAGATGGCCATCTGGGCTATATCCATGCCATTTGCACGGCGCGGGTCGCCATGAACGACCTTGTGCAGCAGATAGGCCGTCTTCCACTCGGCCCACATATTGTTGCTGAAACCATCATTCCCCAGACAAACGGGAATGCCCATACGCATCATGCCCTCAATGTCAGCAGCTCCGACGGCATTGTTCATATTGCTGCGGGGCTGGTGGGTAACCCAAGTGCCGCTTTCGCGCAGTAGTTCCTTTTCGGCGGGATCGACATGAATGCAGTGGGCGACAATGCTCTTTGGCCCCAAGATGCCGGCCTGGCTAAGACGATCGATGACCCGCTTGTCGTATTTGAAAAGGGAATCGTATTCATCTGCTTCATGTTCTGCAGCATGAATATGAAAACCTGTACCCAACTCCTGGCTGGCGGCGACACAGTCGGCCAGCGTTTCATCGCTCAGGGAAAGAGAAGCGTGTAAACCAAATGTTCCGGCGAGCAAACCGCTGTTGCGATCCTGAAGGGAATAAAGGTAGCGCACATTTTCATCTATGCCGGCCTGGGTACCATCAGGACCATTGCGATCACTAACCTCGTAACAAAGGGCGGCGCGAACACCTGCCATTTCCACCGCATCCGCGATCTGATCCAAAGAGTTATTAATGGCGATGGGACTGGCGTGATGATCAACAAGGGTAGTCGTACCATGTTTGATGGCATCAACGAGACAGACGAGGGCGCTGTATTCGACGTCAATATCGAGCAGCGCGCGATCGAGGCGCCACCAAAGACGATCTAGAATATCGGGAAAATCCTTCATGGGTGGGCCAGGAATTCCCATACCGCGGGCAAAGGCGCCGTAGAAATGGGTGTGTGCGCAGATATTGCCGGGCATAACGAGTTGGCCGCGGGCATCTAGTTCTTCTACATCAGGATTCTGTACACGTAATTTAGCGGATTCTCCGATGGCGGCGATACGGCCGTTACGAAGTAGTAACGCACCGTTGTCAATGATCTGGTTGGGGGATCCCCAGGTCACTAAACGGCCGTTGGTGATTAATAGGGCTTGCGCTGTTTTTTCGGTCATAGATATGATTCTAGCCATCCTCATATGAAGTGCAACCGATCTTGTTTTGCAATCAAGTAAGAAGGCCTAATGATTAATGAAATACTGCGCGGTTATGGGGTCGCACAGCAATGGCGGCGGTGCACCGCGCTATCGTGCACTTTCAGAACGGTAGCAGAAATTGTGAGTTTGGTTTGATCATCTTGACAGTGGACCTTGTTTGGCTACACTCTTACGTAATTCATATTCTCGTGGGTAAGAATAGGTGGATTGAAATCATCAAGAAATATAGAAATCGAACGCATTGTCGTTGAAGGAGTTTTAGAATGACAAAACCTTTTGAAGTAAAGGATGATAATTTCCAGGCCGAGGTATTGGAATCAGAGAAGCCAGTCCTGGTTGACTTTTGGGCTGATTGGTGTGGTCCTTGTCGTATGATCGCCCCGTCTGTGAGCGCGATGGCTGAGGAATACGAAGATGTACTGCGTGTGGCCAAAATGGATGTGGATGAAAATCCGGCCATTCCTGGTCGCTACGGCATTGTCGGCATTCCGACCTTGATGCTCTTTAAGGATGGACAAGTTGTGGAACGCATTACGGGCGCACTGCCCAAAGATCGCATCGTGGCCCAGGTGCTTCCACACCTGGAAACGGCCGCTGCTTAATACTTAATTGCGAACTACCTTATACCGCCCGCCCTAGATTTTGTAGAGCGGGCGTTTTTGTTTGGCCGCGTAGACTATTCAGAATCAGGCGATTTTTCTTCTACCTGCTCTTCCTCAACAGCAGCAGGAACATCCTCAGCTGATTTTTCTACAGGGTTGAATTGATCAGCCAACTTTCCAAATTCTTCACTGAGCCAAGTCAGACCCATAACCACGCCATCACGTGCCTTTGCGCCTAAGTCGCTGTTTTCAAGATTGGTCTTGGCCCCAGCAGCTTCACCCTTCAACGTCTCAACCGTTTGGCCGCTCTTCGTCTCGCGAATGACCTTATCGACTTCATCTACAAAGGAATGAACGCCTTCTCGCAGCTCGGTTTCTACCCGAACACGTTCTTCACTGTTCCAGAAAGATTCAATGGTCTCTGCAAACTGCCGGCCTAGATTCTTGAATTCATCCACGACATCAGGGCCATTCGCCTTTTCTTCGGCCTTCAGTCCATCAATGTCATCTTCCTCAACGGGGATTTCGATCCGCTCTTTTATTTCTTCAATATCGGGGATTTGTTCTTCACTCATGGGTTTCTCCTAAGATTTTCCAGCTGATGCCACAGATTGGTGTCAGTCCTATTTACCATACGTCACTGGTAAGCAAAAGTTGCGCTTTATTCAACGCGGCGCAGAGAGAGATCGTCAATGAACCAGCCGTTGTTGGCGATAGCATATTTCCCACGCAACCAAATGCCTACACGGATAGTCTGCGGGCTGTCGACGGTGAATGTCCAGTTGTGTACGTTTCTTTGTCCGTAATTCTGTCTGGTCCAGACGGTCCCGCCGTCCCCGACAATAAAGCGAAATTCGGCTGCGGTGGGATCCGCTGGCCAAACTTTTTGGCGATTTTCCCACTTCTCAACTACATCAGCAAACATCTTAGCCTCAACGATATAGGTGCCTGGTTCCAGGGTGAGATCGGTCAGCAACCGAAAGCTCACTGCACCCGATCCTTTGAATATCTTTACCGTGTGAGAGCCATTGAAGATATAGAGACCATGCTCTTCCGGTGGTAGAAAAGCAGTCGAAAGGACACGGGCTTCAGGGCGTACGTAGGTATCCCATTTTTCGCTGCCAAAGCCTGTCGGGCCTTCATCCCACTCAATACGCCAGCCATTGGGCAGCTGCAATTCGGGAACCCCATTTTGATTGTAATGCCCTTCTTCAAAGGAACCATTCGGAAAGAGATTGACTCCAAGAACAGTTTCAGGTACGGCTGTCGGAGGTGCAGCCGGTGGGTCCGTGGCCTCCGCAGCGGGTGCTGAAGTTGGGGCTGGGGCGGACGTGTTTGTAGGAGCCGGCGTAGCCGTAGGCTGAACTGTACTGGTAGCTGTTGGTTCAGGCGTGTTAGTTGGCAGGGCAATGGTACTGGTCGGTACAGGTGTGTTAGTCGCTGGAGCAGGATCCGTGGGATCAGGCAGATCCTCCCCGATCTGGGGTATGGCCGTCCAAGTGGGGGGAATTTCCTGGACCGCGGCTGGAATCTCGGCCAATACCTCGGAATCTGCAAGATTTGTTTCTTCGGATACCCGATCGGGATCTTGGCCTGCACAGGCAGCCAGAAGAAGTACAAGGAGAGCGATTAAAGCAGACTGGTAGAATTGCGATCCAGATCTGAGCCTATTCGGTTTGATCACAGGTTTACCTCATGCTGTCCAACAGTACTCGAAATGGATGTGGACCAGCGCGGATGAGTTTTGATGATGCGGAAATTGTATCGCCAGCGCTTTCCGCATAGCAAACTGGATAAGCAGGTACTTATAATGAAAACCGGCTGCGCCGCAAGCGGCGCAGCCGGTCAACAAATGTTTTGCCTGATACTAGACCATTGTTCTAGGAATCACGACCCCTAGCCTGCATGCTCGCAGGAACCGGTTGAACACCAACAGGAACAGGCCTCGGGCGGCGAATTCTGGATTTAGGCTGGGGATTGAATGCGCGGGAAGGAGAATAATCCTCATTAGCTGGAAGCTGGGCAGATGTATTCTTATGCTGTGCAATCCGCATCGAGGTAGATGCCGACGTGCCCGCCACCTCAAAAATCTGATCCCCAGCAATTGAAAAGGCACCGATGAAGAGGATACGTGTCAGCCAGACCAAAACAGCAACAAAAATGGGTACAAAACGAAGAAGTTCTGCTCTGCCCAGGATCTCATTGCCGAGATCATGGCTCAGCAGGGTCAAATTGACCGCCCACCAGGTCATCACAGCGTTCATGGTCGCGCCAAGCAGCCAGGCACCGGTCAGGTACCAGACAGCTCTAGGTTCAGCTTGACCTTGCTCTGGCGTGAATAGTCGGGCCAGGCCGGCAAAATCAATGGCACAAAAAGCAACAGCCAAGACCGTGGCCCAAGCCAAGCCGGCGAAATTAGCTTCACCCAGCAAACTATGCAGGGCAAAGCGAGTGGTATCGTAGTTAAATAATTCAAACGCTATGAGAGCAACAATCAGTAAGACAGCGACAACCAGCTTGCGCGGTACCCCAACCTTAACATAGGTTTGTGCATGCTGTTTGTAGACCCGTCTGGGGTCAACAAATCCTCCATTTCCAATGGTATTTGATAACATCGCAACTACTCCTCTGTTAGCCAACCTATAGGCGGCATACCGCAAAGACCCTTTAAGTAGATTCCCCCTCCACCTACAAAAGAGGAGGTAGAGCTGGTAAGGGTCGCACTTACCAGCTCCACTCGAAGAGGGGTTGGGAAAGAAGAAGGGATGAGGGTTCGTGTACCTCATCAATATACTAGCACATTTGTTCTATCGTGTCAATATATCAATGAATTCCAGGTTGGACTTTTCCAAAGCAAGGATCATGCGCCAATTTGTCATTGCCCCATCTTCATGGGGACGACAGATTAAAATGTAATCTGAGAATGGTGGGTGCCTAGTCCTGATCGAATATGGAGTAGTCGTATGGCTCTACCCCAGGTCCGTAGCGATAGACATTGGGGTATGGTATGTAATGGCTGGTCCGGAATTCGTCAATGAGGGTATCACCATCGGCGTTTAGCACGGTTCGTTGGATTGTGACATCAGCTCCTTCGACAGCCACGTCAATTTGTTCCACGGTACCAGGAGGCAGGTCGGCATCAAATTCCCAAGTGTCTACTTCAGGCGCCGGTTTTACATTTTCGAAAACTGGTTCCGATTTGATTACCTGGCGCCCCATGCTGGTGCTGTACATTTTGAAAGTCAGCGCCTCATTTTCCTCATTGTAATAGTTCTCAATGAGCAGGTGATGCGGGGTGTTATTGATAAATTTCATATCAACAATGGGCGAGTAAACGGTGGCATCCATGCCCGGCCCTTCCCCATCATCATAGTATTGGAGCATATAACCATGTTCCCAGCGCTCGGTTATGGGAAACCCGGCTAGGAATGCAGATTGATATAGGGTTGTGCTGACCTGACAAACGCCGCCACCAATACCGTTTATCGTCCGTCCTCCAACAATAATCAGACCTTCTTCATAGCCATCATCTTCGCTGACGCTGCCCAGATACTTATTGAAAGAGAATTCTTCCCCGGGAGCGATAACAATACCGAAGAAGTTGGCAGCGGAACGAGCGATATTATGTTTTCGGGGATCAGTAGAGCCGTAGAACCAGGTTGTGGTTTCGGTGATCAGTTCCGTTATCCCCAACGCACCTGCAGTCACTCCCGAATGAACGGAAGGGGTGATAGCTTGCATGATGAAGGGCACTGAGCGCTTGGATGTACCAACCTGCTGCAAAAATTGGCTCACGGTTGCTTCAAGGTCCAGTGACCGGCCATCGGAATGGGGGGCGACCAACACCAATTCACGCGTGTCATCATCGAAGTAAAATCTCGCGTTCACCGGATCTCTATAGACCTGGTCGGCGAACTGCCGCAGCCAATGACGAACCGCGTTTTCGTCAACTGTTACGGAATGTTTTATGGATCCATCTGCAGCTTCCTGCGCATCAACGCGCAGCCAACTGGCCAGTAGTTCCTGAGGGAGCTCTACCTGATCCAGATCGAGATCGTCCAGTGGTTCTGGTAAATAGAAGGTCATGGGACCGTCCAAGATCTGCTGCATTTCCTGGGCGATTACACTATCATCGTACAGTGTTGGGTATGTTTCGTGAACCAGGAGTTCCATTTCCGCCGGCTGGAAATTAGCGATCGGCTGCAAAAGCCGGCTACGAAGTTCTGCGACATCTACCGAGCGGCCTGGCTGCCCCTGTTGGTATTGGGCGGCGTTATCCTCGTAGGTAATGGATGCGTCGACGGCAGGTTGATTGATTTCACCAGCCAAATCAAAGATGGCGTTGTCCATCTCTCCTTCATCAAAAAGAATCACGGGCGAGATGGAACGACCGTAATACCAGGTATCGAAAACATCCCGTGCTTGGCGAAGTGGACCACCTGACCGTCCCACTGCCATAGCCGCGGCGACCGTCTGCTCCTGATCATAAGCAATACCCAGTTCGGCGGGCGTTTTCGTCCACTGCTTTCCGGACAAGGGATCATTAAAGCTAATATCACCCTGTTGTAGGACGGGCAGGGATTCAGCAACCAGCGTCTGGGCTTCGGCTCTGGTTTTCCCTCCGAGATCGATACTACCCATGCGCACGCCGGTATACACGCGACCTTCATGTTGGCTGCGATACTGGCCTAGAAGGAAAGCGATACCGAGCGTCAATAAGACCAGGATCAGCAGCGGGGGCAGCATGAAATAACCGATTTTACGGCCCAATGAAACTTTTCCAGATAAAGATTGAGGAATGGGTGCCTGCATATTACTGTTCGTCATCTCAAGGAGAGAATTATAGCAAGAGCCCACCGGATGATTGAATAGGCTCATATCGAACTTAAGCAATTGTAGGGTTGAACGGGGGGCGAGACTGTGTGCTCTCTCACAAAAGGCGGTCGCTCTCATACTTGGCGACCGCCTCAAGGAGGGTTGGATTGCTGTTGAAGAAACAGATTCTAGGACGTTTCGATTTCGTAAGCGCAGAACTCTTCGAAGTTTTGGTCTACCTCGACCAAGTAATAGGGCATCCAAGCCACGCCAAAGAGATCGACATCAATGTCTTTCTTATACGGTGAGACGGGAATTTCGCTGACATCGGCGATTATTTCGGCCCATTTCTCTTCAATTTCCGCTAGTTCAGACTCCAACGTTTGCTTTAGTTCAGCCAAGTCGCCCTTAAGTTCATCGATTTCTTCGATTGATTCCTGAACATCTTCTTTGGCCCTGGCTGTTTTGCTGCGCTTCGTCATTGCCGATGAGACGCTCTTCTTACGACCAATGCCGAAAAACCCTAGAGCAGTTTCAGCGTATGAGGTGTACTCCTCACCTTTACTGCGTTCTAAATCGGCCTGATCTTCCCGCAGTTCTCGTTCCTCACGAGTGAGTCTTTTCTGGACGGCGTCGATCTTCCTCTGATAGGCAGCATCCAGCTTATCAATCTCGATTTCTTCTTTTTCTTCAGCCTCATCCGCGCACATCCGCTCAAACGCTTTGTCATCTACCTCAGGACCGGCGTAGACGCCGAGCGTCTCATTGGCTTTTACCGCTGCCGTGATATCGCTGTAGATCCAATCGGCGAAATCACTCTTCATAGATTTCAAGGTGCGACTGTCTGAAAATGGAGGCTCTAGAGAAATGAACCGGGATTTGGATGCAGGCCCTCGCTGAATGGCGCGCGTGTCCAACGAGTCAAGGGAGTAATCCTCCCAGCGCACGCTGCCGCGCCGGCTCGGTTCTTCAACCAATGCGGTTACCTGAATTTCATGATCCAGCCGGTACCGGCGATTTGTAAACTGCACTTCGGCTTGAGCCAGAAGGACCGGTCTGTACAAAACGCCATGTTCTTCCGCTCCAATGGGGATGGTCTGCCCTGTGTTCTTCACGGCATCCGACAGTGTCAGGGTCACAGGAAGGAAATACTCGCCAATGGTTGCTGGAACGGCCGGGCTTGTGCTGGTACCTGGCAGCTGCAAGTTTGGTTCTGGTTCGGGCAGCGAAGCAGCTACCGCTTGTTGTGCGGCAGGAGCAGCAATGGGTCTTGTCTGCACCGGTGCAGCAGGGATCGCGGCGGAAACAGTGTCCTGAAGACCGGCCAAGGCATTAAGGGCTGGAATCTGCGTGCGGGTGACGGGCCCGGCGAGGTAATTCATGGCCCAGCGGGTTTGAAAGAGCGCCGGTCGCTTTTCATGTACATTGCGCAACAAGAAGACGCGCTTACCCAGAGCGGAAATGAGTTTGTCATATTCGCCGCGATTCATGCCCACCCCTGTCGCGCTGGTCAAGCCGTCGAGTAAGCGGCTTTTGTCCTGCTCCGTAGCCAGCTTACCAATCATCCACGTGCCGGCATTAGACATGGCTTTGTAGTCAACATCAACTGGATTTTGGGTAGCCAGCATCAAGCCAACGCCAAAGGCACGAGCTTGTTTGAGCATACGCAGCATGGGTTCCTTGGACGGTGGGTTGCCAATTGGGGGTAGATAGCCAAATATCTCATCGAAATAGACTAATGCACGTAAGGAACCGGTCCCTCTTTTGGTGCGCATCCAGGTCTCAACGGTGGAAAAGAGCAGGGTGACAAAAAACATGCGCTCATCATCATTGAGGTGGGCAATGTAGAAGATTGTGTGGCGTGCACGGCCGTTGCTGTCATAAAGCAGTTCTTGAATATTCAGGGCATCCCCTTCCAGCCAGCTTTGAAACCCTGGGGAAGCGACGATATTGTTGAGCATCATTGCCAGCTTGAATCGATCTTTTTCCGGGAAGAATGTATCTATCTGAAAAAATCCCAGTTTTTCAAAGGGTGGGGACTGGGTCTGCATAATAAGCTCACCCAGATCGAGATCCTTGTCCTGGCTCCAAGCATTCTCAAAGATATTAGATAGCAAGATATGCTCACGCGACTGTACAGGATCGATATCAACCATTCCAATTAAGCCCAACAGCGCGGTGACGGTGCCTGAAATTTGTTCACGCAGTAGTTCTTCATTTCCTTCCCAAGGAACGTCAGGAGCGGCCAAAGAAGCCATAATGCTAATTGGCAGTCCGGCGTCTGAACCAGGAGTATAAACAGCGAATCGAACGCTGTCTTTTAGGGCCTGGATCCGTTCGGAACCAATGCCCCAACCGGAAAGGCCGTTGCGCCATAGATTGGCTGTTTTTTCGGCCACCTCATCGACACTTTTTCCTTCGCGGCGCGCTTGATCGGCATTTACCCAGGGCGCGAAATCCGAGGGCAGCAGATCAGGGAAATGCAGTAAAGTGTTGGTAATATCTCCCTTGGGGTCAATCATCAAGGAGGGAATGTTATTGAGCGCCGCTTCTTCCAGAAGATCAATACATAGCCCAGTTTTTCCCGAACCGGTCATCCCGACCACCAAGGCATGGGTGGTTAGATCGTCCGGATCATAGAGCAGCATTTCATCTCCAGTTTCACCCGTTGTGGGATCATTGATACGCCCTAAAAAGAATTTGCCATCGGTGTCGATCATTGTCATTTCTCCCGTCACATCAAAGATTCTTGCTTTGCGATTCTTGATTTGAGGCAGCTCTGTTTTAAGAGCAACTCTACTGGGCTGAGATGTGGTCACAGCGCAAACCAATTATTCAGTCAAACAGTGGTTTCGTCAACGTGATATCACAGCAGCACCGGTTAGTTTTTGCTAAGTGCGCGGTCTTTGGGATTCTGCTTATTTCTAGACCAGACTAGCTCCTGGTTTTTGGGCAAAGATCAGGTCATATTCGATCTGCCAAAGACGCGTCTCAACTTCCGTAAAGCCAATCGCTTCTATATCTGTGGCAAAGGTTTCGCGGTCACGGTAACGACCGACAAAAGTTTTTGCCTCCCAACCACGACGGCGGGTCGTGAGCAGCGTGCCACCGGGGCGGAGAACACGCAGCATTTCTCGCAAGGCAGCGGAATCATCCGGAAAGAATTCTAGGGATTCCAGGCAGGAAACAGCATCGAAGGTATCATCGTCAAAAGGCAAATCAGCGGCAGTTTGCTGGACGAGGCTGGCCCGATGGCGATAGACGCGCAGCTTAGCCCGGGCGTAACTGAGCATCCGTGCTGAGGCATCAAGGCCAATGACACGGCCATTGAAAGTTGCTTCCTCCAGAAGAAAATGTGGGAGACGTCCCGTTCCGGTCGCCACATCAAGCACCAGAGGCGCCGGTTGGCCGGACATTTTAACCAGCAGTGGCTGCGTGACCAGAAAGCTCTCGCTGTCGGGATCAAACTGCTTGATACTGTCATAGCGCGGGGCAGCCAAATCATAGAGCCAAACGACCAAGCGCCGTCCTAAATAAACCCCTTCAGTAACCACAAGCAGCCAATAAAGCAAAACGCCCAGGAGCGCAGCCAGCAGCAGCCCAAGTATGATCCAGGTGAACATAGACAGATTCTACATGCCCACGGGGAATGAGAAAACCAGACCATTGATCTTCCTGCACGCATCTTTCCATTAATTGGCGTGTTCTTATTGGAAATCAGCCGGCAGCGAACTAAATATGCCGGCATGATGGAGGTAAACATGAACCGACGGCGCATCGTTATTACTGGATTAGGAACCCTAAATCCACTAGGCAGTGAAGTTGCAACAACCTGGCAGTTGGCCAGCATGGGCAGGAGCGGCATTGGCCCAGTCACCGCCTTTGATGCCAATGATTTCAAAAGCCAAATTGCAGGAGAAGTAAAGGGTTTCGATGCGCAGGCGACCTTTGGGCGTAAAGAGGCACGCCGGCTTTCAAGAGTGACACAGTTCGCTCTGGCGGCAGCAGAACAGGCGCTTGCAGACGCCAGATTGATTGTTGATGATTCCAATCGGGATCAAATTGGAGTCATTATAGGCAGCGGTATGGGCAGCATGGAGCCAATGATCAGCAGTACCCAAACGCTGATTGAACAAGGCCCAAGGAGGGTCAGCCCTTTCTTTGTGCCCATGATGCTGGCCGACACGCCGGCAGCGGCAGTATCCATCAACCATGGCCTATGTGGTCCCAATATGTCGGTCGCCACCGCCTGCGCAACGGGCAACAATGCTATGGGCGAAGCGGCGGTTACGATTCAGCGAGGCGCAGCGGACGTTATGCTTGCTGGGGGTGCGGAAGCTTGTATTTTGCCACTTGCATTCGCCGGGTTTGGTAATATGGGCGCTTTATCAGCCCGAAATGACGCGCCACAGAAAGCATCACGCCCCTTTGATGGGCAGCGTGATGGGTTTGTAGTTGGTGAAGGGGCAGCGCTGGTGGTAATGGAGGAATTACAGCATGCGCTGGCTCGGAAGGCAGCCATTTATGGCGAATTTCTGGGCTACGGAAACAGCTCAGATGCTTACCACATATCGCAGCCTTTGATTGATGGCGCCGGCGCGGCCAAAGCAATGGCCTCCGCTCTGCGTGATGCCGGTTTAAACGCCGCTGATATTGACTATATTAACGCCCATGGCACCAGCACGATCATGAATGATGCGGCTGAGAGCGCGGCCGTAAAGATGGCCTTTGGAGAACGAGCCTACGAAATTCCGATGAGCTCGACCAAATCGATGCATGGCCATTTGTTAGGAGCAGCAGGCACCCTGGAAGCGATCATCTGTCTACAGAGTATGCATCATAATTTGATACCCCCAACCATTAACCAAGAAACGGCCGATCCCGCTTGCGATCTAGATTACGTACCAAACGAGGCCCGACCGGCAAACCTGCAAACCGTAATGTCCAACGGTTTCGGCTTCGGCGGGCACAACAGTTCAATTATTCTGGGGAAATATCAATTTGACTAAGAAAAGGGCGAGCTGAATACATTAAGAGGAGCCGGTTTGCTCCAACTTCTCACGGTAGATTTCCTCGGATCCTTTCATACTGGCATCTATATGGGGGTAGGTCAGCCAGACCAATGAAAGACCAAACATAGCACCGGTCAAGGTGCGCAAAAACGGAGAGCTTTCACGCAGTGGAAAAATTGTGTTGAGGAAGGAGAGCGGTTCCAAAGCAACTCCGTATTGGCTGAAAAGCTGGCTGAAACCGTCGAGGGCAATGGGACCTAAGCCAAAAACAATGAAGGCCCATATGGGGAGCGGTTTTATATTGCGAAAGCGGCGCAGTAATCCATACAGCAGGCCGCCGATTAAGACAAAGCCGTAAATGCCCATATCCCGGGCGCAAAGGGCAGTCTTGTAACCCATTTGCTCATTGCCAATAAATCTTCTTGCGGGAAGTAGAAAGGTAACCCACTCTTCAACGTCAGGTGAAACGCCCACAAATTCTGGGATCTCGGGCATATACGCCTCAAAAGGCGTCAGGCTGGAACCGGCAAGCTCCCGAGGATATGCATATTGATCGCCAAAGAGGAAGAATGAGCGCGAAGCCATTTGATGGCAAAAGGGACTGTACGCAAGGTAAATCAAGCGTGCCGGAGCAGTCGCCCCGCTTTGCATCAATACGGGCGCCAGCAAAGGAAGACCAACGTAGATGGCTATGGCGGTGTTGAATATAGCCAACCAATGGCATGTCAGCCCATATACCAGGCGATCGATGGTTAAGGTCAGGCGGCCTGCCTCGTTGTTCGTGTTATTTTGTTCAGCCATAATTATTGCTTACTGTATGGTTTCCGAAAGGTAACCATGCAATTGTCTTTCTGTAAGAGCGCCACGGTGAACGGCCGTGACTTCCCCAGCAGCATTGACAAAAAATGTGGCAGGTAAGCCAATAGCGCCATACGCTTCTGCCACCTTGCCCTCTTCATCCAGCAAGGGCGTGTAAGTATAGCCCATTTCATCATAAAAGAATGATCGCACCTTCTCAGCCTGCTCCGCTTCGTTTACAGCCAATATAACGAGTCCATCATCCTCATATGCTTCATAAGCTCGCTGAAATTCCGGCATTTCCAAACGACAAGGAGGGCACCAGGTTGCCCAAAAGTTGACCACCACTGGCTTGCCCTGGAAATCAGCAAGCGACACTTGATGCCCATCCAGGTCTGGTAGTGCAAAATCATAGGCAGCATCGCCTACATTAAGTGGAGCGCCGCTGTCCGGCAAGGGTACATCTTCCCGATTAACCCCTCTTGGCGCTGGCACCTGCTCAAGGACGGTTCCATTCTCTTGCTGCCCACCAAAAAGCCGGCTGCCAAATAATAACAGGGCCAGGGCCAGGCCAAGGATAAAGAAGCCGGCTACCAACCAAAGTGGGCTGCGACCCTTTGACTTCGTTTTTTGCTTATTCACTTCAGGCTCAGGCATTCCCTAATTACTCCTTAGAGATAGCACGAATATGAGGGCAGCTAAACGTTGAATAACAACAGGCATCCCCAATTCCATAATCAAATGGTGCATGTCAGATGACAATGTGGGCGTTCAATTATCTGCCGCTAAAAAACAGAACAAATTTATCTTCAAAATCAGCAAACCAGATCGCAAGATCTGGAGGAACAATGGCGTTAAAAGTTGCCAGGCGGCTGCTTAACAAGAGCAGTCCGAGCAAGATAAAGAGAATACCGCTGATGGCTTGTGTTGAATGTAGGTGTAGGGTCGTGCGATGATCGCCTGGAGTTGTAAACACCCACAGCGCACCCCCGGCCAAGGCAATAAGCAGTAAACCGATCTCATGAACAGAGCTGAACTGCTGCCCAGCAAGAAAATCAAAATTGCGGAAGGCATATTCAGCAGCAGCAACCAGGATGCGCCAGGCGGCCAAGGACCATATCAGCCCGACAACTATCATATGCACATTTAGTTCATACCCTTTACCACGCATGACGCGCCAGAGCATGCTGTCGCGGCTGGCTCGCCCAAAGAACGTAGAGATGATGATCAATGGCAAACCTAATCCCAATGCATAGATAAAGAGGAGCATTGTCCCTTGACCCACAGACGCAGTTTGAGCGGCCAAGGTCAGAACAGCCCCTAGAATCGGTCCCACACAACTGGACCAGCCAACGGCAAATGTAAGACCAAAGATAAATGAGCCCCATAGAGAACGATTGTTTACCGCTGCCCCTCCGCTCTGACTCATGCCCGCAAAACCCTTGCCGAGCAAACTCATGACACCAAATATCAGAACGAGCGAGCCGCCAAAGAGGAGTATTAGCTGCTGGTTTTGAAGCAGCAGGCGGCCCAGCGCTGAGGCGCTAGCGCCCAATATGGCGAACATGCTGGCCAGACCAAGCATAAAAATCATAGTGTTGGCAGCGATCTGCCTACGGCCGCTCTGAAAAGCAAAAGCGAAATAAGCGGGCAGGATAGGCAGTGTACAAGGTGAAAGAAAGCTCAAGAGGCCACCGACCAAAGCCAGAATAGCCAATATCCAAAAAGGCTGCGTTTGAATTCCAAAACTAGGCTGTCCGGAATCCCCTGATTGGGTCACTGTTCCAAGGATGAGAAAAGCAATCAATAATAGCCCTACCCCAAGTAGGATCAGGCGTCCAATTGGCCAGGAACGTATTGATGATGGTGCTTCGATTTCTGACATATTTTCGTCTCCTTCTAAGACCTGTCAGCGTACAAGTATGCCAGAGAAATGATAGGAATCGGTAAATCTGCCTACTTAACTCCCAAGTTCATCATCTTCCTGTAATATTTGTTCCAGCAGTTCGATGTCACGACGCATATTGCGCTGCCGGATGGCCAGAGAGCCAATATAAATCATCACGATCAGCCACATAACACCATAGCCAAGCAGCAGGAAACCATTGAATTTATCGGGATCGGTCGCAGCCTGAAATGCAAATAAAGTGGACAGCAAAATCGTCATGAGCTTTCTCCCTGCAGTCTGGACGCAACCCGCATCTTAAGTACCTGAACTTGATCCAACATCCGTTGTAGGTGAATGCGATTGGCCAACCAAGCAGCGAAAACCAGGGTATAGGCAATGACCGTGATATTTAGGGTAATCACCATTTTCATGGAGTCCAGGCCAGAAAACTCCTGCAACCCTTCCTCCGCACCTTTTGCAGCCTCCGCGGTACCGCCAAAAACTACCGGATGTATATCACGGAGAATGCGGATACTGGCAAAGGTTAAA
The DNA here is from genome assembly GCA_963807975.1 of uncultured Chloroflexia bacterium. GTDB lineage: Bacteria > Chloroflexota > Anaerolineae > Promineifilales > Promineifilaceae > JAACFF01. The sequence goes on from CAWEDV010000001.1 coordinate 2,845,483, forward strand.
ATGACGGTCACGAATGAGACAATAACATAGACTGCGGCAAACCTTCCCCTCCTTTCTTCATCGTCGATGGCCCCGCGCAGCATAAAGTATGCCGCATAGGCGAGCCACAAAATGGTCACAATGGTCAGGCGGGGGCTCCAAAGCCACCATGTATTCCAGGCTGGTTTACCCCAGACTGAACCGGAAACGATAGCCATACTAATAAATACCAAGCCAATTTCAACAGAGGCCATGGCCATGGTATCCCATTTTTTCTGTGGGCGACGCAGGAACAATACACCGCAGACCATTGCTACAAAAAATGCCAACGAGCCTACCCATGCCGATCCAACGTGAAAATAGAAGATGCGCTGGACATTGCCCATGGTCCGTTCCACTGGGGCATAGAAAAAGACCGCTCCTAAAGCTATTGCTAGGGCTATGAATGAGACTATGTTCAATATGCGGATTGTGCGACTCAGCCGAGATAAATCCATAATTCTAACTCCTAATGAGAATTATTAGCCAAAGATTACTTATGGTACTGCCAGTTTAAAGACGCCTAGTTCGAGATGCACCAAACTACTGGTGCTGGTTATATACTTCGAACCCCTAAGACTCAACGACAAATCTATAGGTTATAAGACCGACGGTGACCATCAGCAGATCATAGATAATAACCAAGTATACGGCACTTTGAACTTCCGCCCATGGTGGCGTCTGGGGAAACATATAGGCAGCAACAGCCATAGATGCGGGAAGAATAAGAGGCAGTGACAATGGCAATAAAAGGACGGGCAGCAGGACATCACGTGACCGGGCCTGGATGGTCATCGATGTAATCAAAACGCCTGCAGCCACATAACCAAAGGTTCCCAAAGCCAAAATAAGCAGAACGGGAGGGCGCCAAAAAGGTTTGTTGAAGAATACAATAAACAACAGTACCAGAATCGCTTCCAGGATGAAAACGAAAAGAGTCACGCTAAATACTTTGCCCAAATAGATGGCATTGCGTTCTACTGGGGCGATCAACAAGGCATCGAAGGTTTGATTTTCACGTTCAATGGAGAGGGAGCGATTTAGCCCCAGGGTTCCTGACAAGAGAATCGTGGCCCAAAGCAATCCCGTTGCCACATCCCGAGCAGCTGACAAATTCATCTCTAAAGCAAAATTAAACATGATCACCGTCACCAATGAGAACATGATCATAATGCTGACGGTTTGGCGCGTGTGACGTTCAATTTGTAAATCCTTCCACGTAATGGTCCAGACTGCACGCCAGAATGAGGGTGGCTGATCGTTTGCCGGGTTCTGGCTCATGGTTGTACTCCATTATCCTTGGTGTTCTTCTTACGATCGCGACGTCTGGTGTGGTAGGCATATTGCTCAAGAAATTCTGCCTCAGTGACCGTTGCGCTATCTTGAACGGCGGCGATTCGGCCGCGGCTGAGAATAGCAATGCTGTCGCTTTGTTCCAGCCCATGGCTCAGATCGTGGGTAATCAGAAGGATCGTGCGGCCGAGTTCTGATTCTTGCCGCAGCAGTGAATCGAGCAAATGGGCAGCATCTTGATCAAGTCCGGTATATGGTTCATCAAGCAGCAGTACATCAGGTTCATGAAGTGTCGCCCTGGCGATGGTTAAGCGTTGAACCATGCCCCGTGAAAAACCACCAACCGGATCGCGCTGCCGGGCGAACAGTCCCACTTTGCGCAAAGCATCCAACACACGTTGTTGGACATCATCTAGCTGGTAAAGGCGAGCAAAAAACTCCAGATTTTCTGCGGCAGTCAGATCCCGATAGAGCAGGGGCTGGTGTGAAACCAGTCCCAGGTGACGTCTAACTCTGGCGGCGTGTTTGGGAAATGTCCAGCCGCCGACCGAGACTTCGCCGCCCGTAGGCTGCAATAGAGTGGCTACAATGCGCAGCAGTGTACTCTTGCCCGCTCCATTAGGGCCAACAAGAGACATAAACTCACCTTCCGAAATATGGAGATCAACCCCGCGTAAAGCGACATTTAAACCGTAATTCTTAATCAGGCCATTTACATGAATCATGGGAAAATATTTTAAACCGTAAAGTTACAATGACAAAACAGTAGTTGAAAAAGAGCATTTTGGGATGCTGATATCCCAGTTTGTACGCTATCAAACTCATGAGTGAAGAATAGACCAGCACTTACGATGCGCTCATATTGGAGGCCTGAGAGTAGACAAGAAGGAGTGTTATGAGTATAGTAATCCATGCAAATCAGCAGTTTTTGCTGCCCCCAAATGGGGAATAATGCTCCGTCTAACCAGGATTTCGGGTCGAAATGGCGTCATTTTGGTGACATTATTACGCCGTTCTGGGTCCAATCCTTCTAGTCATATTGCTATAGAGGGCATTTTTTCTTATAATTTGCAGACGTCTGGGAAGAGACAGGATAGGAATTGGAAGAAATACTGACCTCCTTTTCGGGAACAATCACACCTTGGTTACTGGGCACGTTTTTAACGCTTAGCCTAGTAGCGTTGTTTGCCGCCATCAAGAATTGGCGGGAGATGAAACGATCCCCCTATTTCTTCCAGCGCCTACAAGCTGGTAAGCGTCTGCAAACCTATGTACTTACAAGCTCCTTCCTCTTTGTTATAACGATTCTTGTTACCGGCTATGCCTGGCAAACACCCCAAGACGATACTCCGCGGATGGCCATTCTCACCCACAGCAAAGCAGATGGGCATGCACACCAAGCTGCCGAACTGCCTTCCTTTGGAGAAACGGTTGATGAAGAATCGGTGTCATTGTTCCAGCTAGAAGATGCCGAGAATCCAGGTGAAATTATCACAGTGGTCGACCAACCCTTCGCGGTTGAATTGACTGCGCTTCCTGAAGAATTTGATCGTTTCCAGCCAACGGTAGAACTAAACGATGGCAGCGATTTGGGGAGTGTGAGCTTCTCTACGGAAATCAGTGATGAGTACGAAGCTGTCGATCCGCAGGGAATCTTCCCTGAAGGATTTTACACACTTTATGCCACATTCACCTATGATGGGCTGGCCGATGGAATGGTTTGGTCCTGGGTATGGCGACACGATGGGGATATCGTCGAGGGTGGCAATGAAGTTTGGAACTATGGGGATGAGGGACCAGGCTTCATTTACCTCAATCCAGAAGAAGGCTTTGATGCAGGGCAGTATTCATTAGAAGTCTGGGTAAATGGAGAGCTCATGACCCAGGCGTCAGCGGTGATGAACAGCGTCAGCGTTTCAGCTAACAATTAACCCCACCTTTCGCTCTCTTATCGTCAACTGCCCCGGCTAAAAGCCGGGTTTTCTATTTCTAGGGGATACGGAGCCACTCGGCACACCGTCTATCGAGCAAAGCGGTTCCGGGCATAATGTATGATCTGCCGCATCTCTTCAACCCGCAGCAGCCAGGCAGCCAACGCATAAATCACGCCCCCAACAAGACCACCCAGAATTAGCTGAATCCAACTGGACTGTGCGTTCAGGCGAGTTAGCAGAAGCCATATTGCACCAGCCATAAGCAAACAAGCCAGCAGTATTCGCCAGAAACTGTTGAGCAGAGCCTTGCCATCCAGCCCACCCAATTTTCGGCGTAAGAGCCAAAGCAGGACGATCACCTCAGCATAGTTTGAGAGACTGAATCCTAGGGCAAGCGCGCCAAGAGGAAGCCAGCCCTGTTGGGTAAAAAGCGTATCGCGCAGCCATATGGTTAAAATGACCATCATCAACACCTGAACGGCGCCGGCAAGAACGGGAGTCAGGGTATCACTCAAAGCATAGAAACTGCGCGCTATTACCTCCAAAAGGAGCAGCGCAACGAGACCAAGGGACATCAACAATAAGGCGCCCGCCACGAGGTCTGTTGATTGGGAATCAAAGAGGCCCCGTTCAAAAAGGGCAGAGACGATAGGTTTGCGCAAAATCATTAAGATGATGGTTACGGGCATACCCAAGAAGAGCAGAAGGCGCAGGGAGCCAGAGATGATTTGTCGCATCTCCCCGTATTTTTTTTCAGCCGCCAAGGTCGACAGAGTGGGAAATGCAGCGATGCCCAGCGCTTGACCAAGAATTCCTTGCGGTAAAATGATCAAGCGGAAAGCGGCATTGAAGGCGGGCAAAGTCCCAAGAGCCATTGAACCGGTCAGAAAAACGATGAAGAGTTTGTTCAATTCAGAAAAAGACAGCCCGATTACTCGAGGAGCCATCAACCACAAGACCTTGATAACACCTGGATCACGCAGCGTAAAGATAAACGAGTATTGGGCATGTTTTTGGATCAGGGCTGGGATCTGGATCAAGAGGTGACCAAGCGCACCGATAACGGTGCCGACAGCCAGGCCCATGGCGGTGCCCACTACAGGGCCAAGGATGAGCCCCCCGGCAATTATGCCCAAATTATAGACAGTAGGAGCCAACGCCGGCAGGAGAAAGTGCTGGCGCGCATTTAGAGCCCCCATGATCACTCCGCTAGCTCCAAATATTATGGGTGAGATCAACATGATCCGCATCAAGCGTACGGTCATATCCAGCAGTTCAGGTTGGGCCTCAATATTGTCACCGTAGAAGAAGGTTACGATCTGCGGAGCGAATATCATGGCCACAATGGCTACTATGGTCAAGACAACGGTAACCAAGTTGATGACGGCCGAAAACAGACGCCAGGCCCCATGCTCATCATCTCGCGTAAAGTAGGCAGCGAAGGTGGGGATAAAGGCAGAACCAATAGCGCCACCGGCAATTATAATGAAAATAGTCTCAGGAATTGCCTTGGCGATCTCGTATGAAGTAGCTTCTACAGTAAGAACTCCGAGAGAGGATCGCGTGACAATTTCACGCAGCAGGCCCACTACGCGGCTTAGAAGCATGGCGGCGCCGACCAATCCTGCTGCATGCAAGACCAAGGAACGAGACCGGCTGTGCTGGTCTTCTGCTGTCTCTTCCAATGGAGGCTCTACTTCTGCCATAGGCTGCAATTATACTCTCTATCCGATTGCAGGCAGAATGCCATTAGCCCAGCCCGATGCCACCCTGCTTCATCTTGCCTTTCGGCCATTCTCTTGTACACTTATCATATAGTCAGTCTATAAGTAACTAGATCATGATCAGGCTCAACAGAGATCAAACCATGAGTCATCCTGGAGTCTTCATATGACTGTCATCAAAGTATCTACCCGATCGCGCACAGCAGCCGTTGCTGGGGCTATCGCCGGCGTGCTGCGCGACAATCAGCGTGCTGAGGTGCAGGCAATTGGAGCTGGGGCCGTGAACCAGGCGGTGAAGGCGTTGATTATCGCCAAAGGCTACATGGAAGAAGAAGGCGTTGAGATATCATGCAGTCCATCATTTGTGGATGTATATATCAACGATCAAGAACGTACTGCTATACGGTTAATTATTGTTGCGAAAGCAATGAACCCGGATTGATGGGCACAAGAATTTTTATAAAATCACTATTCGCTTCGCTTACCTGCCACGCCTGAAAAATAACCACCAAGCAGCAAAACCAATGACGCTCGTCACAGCAATACCCGCGATCAAATAGGCCAATTCCGGCTGTTCGCTGCTTCCGGCGCCAGTCGTAGGTTGTTCGGGGGCTGTCGGTGTGGGATTTGGTACCTGAGTGGTTTCGGGGGGGGCGGTCTCCTCGCCCGTTGCCGGCGCACTTATGACCGTTGGCTCCGGCGTATGCGAAGGAGGAACCACTGTTGCCGTTAACGACGGGTTGGGATAAGGCGTCGCTGACGGTGATGCAGTTGGCGTGTTCGTAAGCGGGCTTGTGGGTGTAACAGTCGGCTGCGGTAACAACGGAGGCAAATCTTCTGGTGGATCAGAGCCGTCAAGAGATTGGACCAAATAGTAAGTCGATCCGCCGATCATACAATAGTCGCCAATCGTTTGAATGCAAAGAGCTGGAGGCAAATCGATTACGTAACGGCCGTTTTCAGCCTTGACCCAAGATCTCGTTCCCCGTAAATCGACCAACAGAGCCCAATCAGCAATAGCCGGTACTTCCGCCTGTTGGGCATCGGCAAGACGGGCGAACAACACCGTGGTCTGCCGGTCCTCTTGCCGCACGCGAAACTGGCCAACTTCGTCCCAACGCTCGCGAACGATCTCGCTGCTGCCACGCATATATTGCATGGCTACATGCAGCGCTCGAAAAGCTGGTCGACGGCTGCCATCTATGCGCAGCAGGCCAAACGGTTCTGGATTGGCCTGCCGGTCACCAGTTGTGTCCTGCATTTTATAAATAGCGACCCGCTCTGCTCCAGCAGCAAGCGCTGAAACCAGGGCTTGCGGCATAAAGGCCGCCTGTTCATCCTGCATCACTGATAAAGTATGCTCGGGCACAGGCCAGGAAGGGTCATCATGCGGTGGGGCATTACTCTCCACCAACCAAATCGGTTTATCTACCCCGTGTTCTTGCATGATATCCTTGAACACAAGCAAGATTTTATATATTTGGTCAGGCTGAAAGTAAAGATGGGCGGTGGCTACGTCAAAATAGTAATCATGCGCTGCCGCCTGAGGATCAGTCACCAAATTACCTAATAAACGGGACATATACTGTTCCCGCTCAGCGTAGACATCGGTCCAATAGGTAAAAGCGGATAGGTGAATGGTGGCGTCAGGGTTGGTTTCTTTAGCGACCAGGTAAGCCACACGCTGCAGTTGAGCAAAATCCTCGACAGTTCCATCCCAGGTGTGAGCAATAGCAGAAGCATCAATATCGGGCTCGTTCCAAATAATCCAATGATCGATGCGCCCAGCGTAACGTGCGCTAACCTCTTGTACGAACTGCCCCCAGCTGTTGTCCGGATGATCATGTGCAAGCCACAATCCGTGGGGAAGGTCATTCTCATCTCTGGCCCAATCCGGGATTCCAATCAGCAGACCCACAACAAGACGCCCGGCAGCCAATTCTTGTTCTATCTGCTGATCGGTCACTTGTGGCGTCCATGTACCCGGTCCCCCGGCCTGAGCATCGGCCCATTGAAAGCGTACCCGCGTCCAAGCCGTTCCTAGTTCGCGCGCGGAGTTCGGGGCTGTGTATGATTCAATGACGCCGAAACGCCAATCACCTGTCGTTTGAGCACCGGCAGGCGAATTGACCCCAATCACGACAAGTGTCATGCCGCAGAGAAAAAGAATCTTCAGACGATGTTTGTTCATACCCATAAGCGAATACTTAACGGAGGCTTACTGGACCCATTTACTAAAATAATCTTCCGCAGCCCAGCCTTTTTGACCATCAGGTGTACGAACTTGGTGCCAGGTATAACCATTGTAATGAACAGGCTCTTCCTCCAGCAGGGTTAAGATGGTTCCATCAGGTAAGATGGCGATTTCTGCCCCCCCGGGCGCATCTCGTACCGTAAGACCAATACCCTGGGTGTTGGTCACGACAGCATGGGGTAAATCAGGCGTCGGGGTTATAGGCGCTGGTGTTGGCAGAGGAGGAAGCTGCATTCCATCATAAATATCCAGCTCATTAAAGTGCATGAAGGCTTGTCGCGACACCATATTAAAGAGTGGCGCACTATCTTCCCACTCCAACCAGGAAGGGGCGTATAAAGCCATAATGATAATGTAATCTCCACCTGGAGAGAATACAATGCCCCCATCCCCATGTGTATCATCAATCCAACCTACTTTGTGGGCAAAAGGCACATCCGGTGGCAAACCATTTTCCAAGAGGGTGGCCAATTCGTTGAGCTGCAAATAATCAAGCATATCCTGACATTCTCGGGCCGTTATCTGCTGTGGGTATAGCTCCCGCAGGGGCCCGTTGTCCATCTCCGCACATTGGTAGAGTAATTGGAACAATAGGGCCAAGTCCCCGGTAGTCGTTTGTCGAAATGGATCGGCAAAGGTAGTAATATCCGTACGCTGGTTTGCTGGTGTCAAAACAGTATTGAGCCGGTCAGGCCGCGGATCGGCATCTATGGGAACTGCTATAAAGGTGTTATAGACTCCGAGATCACGCATCGATTGGCTGACAATATCTGCGCCCGCATATGCGTCAGGCTTTCCGGCAATCGTCTGCAATAATAAATTGGCCGCGAAGTTGCTCGATAACGCTGTGGTTTCGGTGATCAATTTTTTCTGCTCGATATTGGGGACATTGTCAAACACGCGAAATGCATTGATAAGGATGGGAACTTTAACAAGGCTCATTCCGGCAATGGCTACATCCTCATTGTGCGCGATTTTCTGCCCTGTTTGCAAATCTACGACGACATAGCTAGAAAATCCATCAAATGGATCCAGTGTCTCTTCGAGCGCAGACTGCAGATAGCGTAAATCTGGTGGCCCCTGGTCCAATTCCACTGAGGGAGTCGCGGTTGCTGGAGGGCTGGAAACAACGGTCGCTGTTTGGGTTGGATAGAGTGTGGCACTGACTGCTGCAGGGACTGGTGTCTCAGGAATGGGAGAAATGGCTGCGGGAACAATCACCTGCCGGCAGGCAGCGAGCGCCAAGACAGTAGGAATGATCAGCCAAATCCATTTTTTTTGTACAATCATAGGCAGATGATAAATTCAGAGATCTCCGCTAGTTTGCCCATAATTTTATGCCAAATCCAAAAGAATCGTCATTATTGAGGCCAAATTTCATAACACAGAAGCTTTGCGCTAAAATATTAGCCAGCTAACCTGCAAACTAGAGCACAAACTATCCAGCAAGCTAAACTGCTTCTCTAATAAGGCTTTCCCAAAATATGAATCGATCCCTCTTATTGGTCCTTCTCCTCTTTTTGCTCATGTCTGTACCTCTGATCTCCACCAGTGCCACAACAGCAGAAAGCGAGCAGCCCCATGATGAACTGGGTTTTCATCAAGCCTACTTTCCTACCGTGGCCAACTCATCCAATGTAACGAATTGTCGTTATGGTATTAATCTAGCTTACGCGAGAGGTGCAGAATGGCTACCCACCTTTGGTGTGGGCCACTACATAAACTTTGCGGTCAGGCCCAACGGAGTCAATGTGCCTGCGTCGACAGAATTGCTGCGTCAGGTGCGGTTAGAACAGATCATAGAGGATGGCGTCTACTTACCTCAGATTAAAACTGTGCCCCCGTTAACGATGGACAACGGAGGCCTTGGCCCCTTGGTTTTGGCCAATCCTGGTGGAATATGGATCGTGGGCAACGAGCCTGACGTGAGTCACAACCAGCAGGATAATATGCTGCCAACGACATATGCCTGGGCTTATAATGCTGTTTACAACTTCATCAAAGGGTTGGACCCGACAGCACAGGTGGCCAATGGCGGACTGTCGATGATGACACCTGGAAGACGTCAATATTTGAATATTGTTTGGAATACCTACCTCCAGGCCTTTGGCGAAGAGATGCCGGTGGACGTCTGGAATATGCATCTCTATATCTTATCTGAAATCCGGCCCTGGGATGGAGGTAATGCTGATGGAAAAGTTGCCTTAGGCACAAATCCTGATCTGGCCCTAAAGGCCCCATATGGGCCACCAGCTCAAGAGTGTCCCAAGGAAGACGTATACTGCCGGGCTGAGCATGACAGCGTTTCAATCTTTAGAGAACAGATTTTGATGATGCGCCAATGGATGAAAAATCATGGACAAACGGATAAGCCGTTGATCCTCTCCGAATTCTCAATCTTGTATCCTTTTGTAGGCTACGACGATTCAGTCAACCCAACGGTATGTTATTTGAAAGATGAATTTGGTCGCTGTTTTACGCCCGAGCGTGTCATTAATTACATGCATCAGACATTAGATTATTTAGATAGCGCCAGGGATCCAGAGCTGGGTTATCCAGCGGATGATTACCGGCTGGTTCAGCAGTGGGCCTGGTTCAGCATGTGGACCGGTCAGCAAAATTCGGGATCGTCCAGCAATTTACTCTTTGAAAATTATACAGATTTCGCACCTCCGGATCCGTCAGCGCTGACTGAAGTAGGCAGTGCCTATCGCAACAGGGTATTGAGTCAGAAGACAACTGTCAATCTGGTGGCGGCGAAGGCCAGCGACGTAACGGTACAAGCAGCAAATCCCGAAGGAACGGCCGATGTCCCGATAACGCTTGATTTTTATAACAATGGATCCCGGTACATTGACAAGCCTTTTGTGGTCGTGTTTTTCGCTGATGATCTGCTGCAGGAAGTGATCGGCGGAGTCCGTGTTTCGCCAAAGGAAACGGGAATAATAAAAGGATGTTCATGGGGATGGATTACCAACCAGGCATCCGTCATGTGGAAAGATGTCCCCACCGGCACCCATACCTACTGGGCGAAAGTTGACGGGCCCAATGATATTGGGGGGGAAGTCAACGAAGGCGACAATGTAGTAACAGGTCAAGTAACGGTTCTACCGCAAACATCACCGTAACAGATCTGGGGCAATCGATAATTCATGGTATGAAATTTTGCTTTGAATCGCCCCTGTGATTGTCGGTCGGACTTGCATAGATCAACGATTATGGATAGCGTTGGTTTCATCAGGAACCAATCGGTATCTGCAGTAGGAGAGAACCATCGTGGGCACGCAATTTGGATTGTTTGATGAAAGACCAGAATATTATGCCTCTCTCGACGATCTGGTAGAAGCAATGATGAAGATGGAAGATGATCCCCTCTTCCCAGCAGGGACAAATATGGTCATCTATCGTGGCAATCCGCAAGCGAAGCTGATGATCATTGGTGAAGCGCCCGGCACAGAAGAGGACAGACAGGGAAAACCCTTCGTCGGCCGTTCCGGGAAGCTGTTGGACCAGATATTGACTGCCGTAGACTTCAACCCTGATGAAGATGTTTTCATCACCAATGCTGTTTTCCGGCTGCCACCTGGAGAAGGAGGCAAGCCTCTGCGCAAGCCGACCAACGATGAGATTGAATTTTACAAACCCTATATACTGGAAATCATCCGTCTGGTTGATCCGCTGATTATGCTGCTTTCCGGAAATGTAGCGACCCAATCAATCCTGGGACAAACGGGTATTACCAAACTGCGTGGTCGTTGGTTTGATTATAATGGACGGCCAACCATGCCTATATTCCATCCAGCTTATCTGCTGCGCAATCCCACGCGGAAGCCGGGCGGCCCAAAATCAGCCACCTGGCAGGATATCCGGGAAGTACGCCGCAAATATGACGAGCTGCTGGGGAGCAGCCAACACAATGAAAGTGAAAACCTAGATGTCTGATTCTCATTCTGAAAAAGCCGCCCTACGTGGTGAGCCAGGTTATGTATGGCGCTCCGGGCAAGAACGGCGCCTGAATATGATGCGCGAGTGGTCCGATCTGCACGGCCGAATACTGGACAATGGCTGTGGTTTGGGCACCTACCTCGACGCCCTATCACCCTATAGCCAGCAGCGCTTTGGCCTGGAAGTAGAACCTGAACGAGCATCCAAAGCATTGGCGACAGCGACGGGCATCGCTCAGGCCGTGGGCGAACGCCTGCCCTTCAGCGATGATACTTTTGATCTGGTACTCAGTAATGAAGTCATAGAGCATGTGGCAGATGACGCGCTATATGCGGCAGAAATGGCGCGTGTCACCAAACCAGGTGGGCGTATTTTACTTTTTTGTCCCAATCGCTGGTATCTGGTTGAACAACACGGAATCTTTTGGCAAGGACAGTATAAGTTCGGCAATATTCCCCTGGTAAATTACTTACCTAATGTGGCCCGCAATCGGCTTGCTCCTCATGTCCGCACCTACACCAAACACTCACTCATTGCCCTTTTTCAGTCCCTGCCCTTACGCATCGTTCATCACGAACGACTGTTTGGGGGCTACGACAATATAGCCTATCGTTGGCCTAAGCTTGGCCGGGCTTTAAGGGAAACACTTTACGCCGCAGAAAAAACTCCTCTGGCCATTCTGGGACTTTCCCACCTGCTCGTTTTAGAAAAACAAGCGCAGCGCCCCTTGAATTCCAACTAGCAGCCTTCCTCGACCTTTCCAAACCCTATTGGATCGTTTTTCTTCTCCTTTCACACGTTCGAATAGGACCAATTGGGTTGAATTCAAGCCTGGGGGACAATACAATCTTATTAGCGGTAGCGCTGTAACAATTGGCGCCCGATTTACGTCTGCTTAGATTCGTAAGCGGGTTTTGTAGGGTTAGGCACTTGACACCTATCAATCCGGTTTGTTGATAGTAGAGCGTCAGGGCGATCTGCGAGCGTGAAAACTCGATAATATAGAGAGGTGTAGAAATGAGTAATAATGGACAGGGAGATGTTGGCAGCTTTCGTGTAAAAGTTGGTTTAGCACAAATGCTAAAAGGTGGCGTGATCATGGATGTCGTCACGCCTGAACAAGCAAAGATTGCTGAAGAAGCAGGTGCCGTCGCGGTAATGGCTCTTGAACGTGTGCCAGCAGACATTCGCGTTCAGGGAGGCGTTGCCCGCATGTCTGATCCGGGCATGATCAAAGACATTATCCAGTCAGTCAGCATTCCAGTTATGGCCAAAGCGCGCATCGGCCACTTTGTGGAAGCACAGATTCTGCAATCAATCGGCGTCGACTATGTGGACGAAAGTGAGGTCCTGACCCCTGCAGATGTGGCACACCACATTAACAAGCATGATTTCAAAGTCCCCTTCGTGTGTGGCTGTCGCAATTTGGGCGAGGCTTTGCGCCGCATCGGTGAAGGTGCAGCAATGATCCGCACAAAAGGTGAAGCGGGCACCGGAGACGTGGTCGAAGCTGTACGGCACGCACGCACGGTTCTGGGTGAAATCCGTCGCTTGCAAACGATGCCAGATGATGAACTGATGTCATATGCCAAGAACATTGGCGCTCCTTATGCACTGGTCAAGGAAACGAAAGAACTGGGGCGCATGCCAGTCGTGAATTTCGCCGCAGGCGGCATTGCCACACCAGCAGACGCGGCGCTCATGATGCAGCTGGGCGTTGACGGTGTTTTTGTTGGGTCAGGCATATTCAAGAGCGGCGATCCAGCAAGCCGCGCCAGAGCTATCGTTGAAGCCACTACCCATTACAAAAATCCAGAAATCCTAGCCAACGTGAGCGAAAACTTGGGCGAGCCGATGGTAGGTATCAATGTCAGCAGCTTGCCGGAGAGTGAACAACTGGCAACCCGCGGCTGGTAAAAAAAAGAAATCAGCACCCGGTGCTCCACTATGTGGGCTGCCGGGTGCTGCCAATAAATGAATACCATGAGAATCGGGGTATTGGCGCTGCAAGGCGCATTCATTGAGCATATCAATATTTTGCGCGGCCTGGGCGTTGAAGCAGTCGAAGTCCGTCTGCCCGCTGATCTAGACGGACTGGATGGCTTAATCATCCCTGGCGGAGAGAGCACGACGATCGGCAAACTGGCTGAAATTTATGGTCTAATGGAGCCTCTGCAGCATTTTGCGCAAAAAAAACCAGTTTGGGGCACCTGTGCGGGCATGATTTTCATGGCCAAGGATATTGGTGTGGACCAACCATTGTTGGGAGTCATGGACATCGTGGTCGAGCGCAATGCCTTTGGGCGGCAGTTAGACAGTTTTGAAACATTACTGCCTGTGCCGGTTCTGAATCATGGGTTAGAACAACCCTTTCCCGCGGTTTTCATTCGAGCCCCACGTCTTGTTTCCGCCAATGGAGAAGCGTTAGTACTCGCGACACTCGAAGATGGCACGGCCGTAGCCGCTAAAGAAGGTCATTGGCTGGCCACAGCATTCCACCCGGAATTGACCGGTGACAACCGCTTTCACCAATATTTCTTACGGATGGTGAATACAAATGGGGGGCAGCCCGCGTAGACAGTGCGGCTGTTATTGCTTACGGCCGTTTGGGTAATATGACGGTTGAGGTAACGCCCCGGCCTGGTTGAGGATTGTTTTCGACCCAAATATGACCGTTGTGCTGCTGCACGATCCCCTTAGCGATAAAGAGACCCAGACCAATCCCATCCGTTCCTGACCGGGTCGTAAAAAACGGCTTAAAAATTTCACCGACAATATCCTGTTCGATACCATGCCCATCATCAGCCACGGCAAATGCGAATTTACCGGCCCCATTCTTCTCAGCCGTGTATCCATTGCCATGCTCGAACTGGCTCGCCGGAAGCGTCCAAAAACCAACCTTAATCGTGCCACCCTGTGGCATCATGGCCTCGTAAGCATTGGACAGCAAATTGACCAAGACTTGCGTTATGCGGTTATGGTCACAGATTATTGATCCCAAGCGATCAGCCAATTCAACCTCGATTTTGACATCTCCCTGCAGCAAAAACTGGTGCTCCACCAAAGTTAGAGAATCACGCAGTATGGCATCCACGGTGGTTACAGCCATGCGCGGCTCATCCATATAGGCATAATCGTGGAGAACATTTACAATATGCGCACTGCGAAATGCACTGTGTTCGATCAAAGCAACATATTGTTCGAGCGTATTCTGATCCAGGTTGTCATCCTGAATTTCGTCCAGCAGGCTGCTGCAGGCGGAGGTTATGAGACTCAGCGGGCTTGTAAGTTCGTGGGCCACACCAGTGGTAAGTGCTCCAATATTGGCCAATCGCTGCGTATGCGCCAGGGCGCTTCCTAAGCGTTCTAGCAAGTCTCCATCCACACCATGAAGGGAGAATTGGTGGAGTTGTTCCGAATCTTTTAAGATGGCTTATTCCATCCTTCCCCATCCAAGGTATTTAGACAGCATTGTTTATTCTTGATAATGCTTGTAGCATAAGTCAGTAGTTGCTTATAGTCCGTATTGGGGCCGTAAAATGAGCGTGAAGGTGTCGTTAAGGCCTTTTATTTAACTTGTAGATTAGCTACAGACTGCTTTTCCTTTGAATGTTTGAGAAAAGCACCCAAACTGGCTAGAATTAGCTAGAAAAAGTGAAAATTTTCAGGTCGCATATTTGCCTGTGAGGAAACTGAGAGGAGATAAGGATGGCTGGTGAAAAGACCGTGGAACGTCTTCCGCTGACACCGGAAATGATGTGGCCGGTAAAGGAATATAAAGAACGGGATCTCTATTTCTTATTAGAGCAAACCGATGCGATGCTGCCCAACGGTCGAGTAGACGTGAAGGGCTACGGGGAAATGATCATGCTGGGTGGGTACTCTTACCTGGGATTGATCGGCCATCCGAAGATCAACGCGGCCGCTAAAGCGGCTGTTGACAAATTCGGCACCGGAACCCATGGTGTGCGCCTGCTGGCAGGGACGCTGTCGCTGCACAATGAATTGGAGGATCGCATCGCGAAGTTTAAGAAGTCGGACGCGGCCATTACTATGTCCAGTGGTTACGTCACAAATCTGGCCACGATCTCCAGCTTATTGCGCAAAGGGGATACGGTCATTTGCGACAAACTCAATCATGCCAGCATTGTCGATGGCTGCATGTTGTCGATGGCCAAGTTTGTACGCTTCCGCCACAATGACATGGATCACCTCGAACGGCGTTTGCGAGATGCCAATCCACACGGCCGAAAACTAGTGGTGGCAGATGCTGTCTTTAGCATGGATGGAGATATCATCAATCTGCCCGATATGGCGCGCTTGGTCAAGAAGTACGATGCCTACCTGATGATCGACGAAGCCCACTCCGTCGGTGTGATCGGTAAAACGGGACATGGAATTGAGGAGCATTTCGACCTACCTCCAGACACCATAGACATCAAAATGGGCACTTTGAGCAAGACGATACCCAGCGCTGGCGGGTACGTGGCTGGCAATGAAGAGTTGATCACTTTCCTTAAACATGAGGCTCGGGCTTTCATCTATTCCGCAGCTATCCCGCCGGCCTCGGCTGGCGCTGCAAAAGCAGCCTTTGATGTAATCGAAGAGGAACCGTGGCGTGTGGAAAAGATCCAAACAAATTTCCATCATTTCGCCAACAAGCTTAAAGGCGCCGGCTATAATCTGCTAAAAACCGAAACGGCCATCGTCCCCGTGGTCTGTGGCTCGCTTGAAGATACGGTCATGGTTGCCAGGCACTGCCAGAAAAACGGCATCTTTGTGCAAACGATTGCCGCCCCTGTCGTTCCCGTAGGGACTTCTCGCTTGCGGGCTTGTGTATCGGCAGCGCATAGTTTGGACGATTTAGACTTCTGCGCTGATTTAATCATCGAGGCTGGTCGGAAGCAAGGCGTAATTGCTTGATGACTTGAATCTGACTGCGCGAATATCTGAAACAGACGTTTTTGGAACCTCCTGTTAGCATTATGGCGCAGGAGGTTTTTCTTTGGCGTTAATTCTCCGGCAAACTCTGTTGCCAGTGGAATATGTCTATGGTAAAATTCCAGCATCGATTCGATTAATTCTATTTATTGGATGATTCCAATCAATGCAGCTAACAAAACTAGATTCTCTCTTCCTTCACTACCTCATCGACAACGATGTCCCTCCTGGACAACGCCTCCCCGCGCTTAGTGATATCAGTTCAGAAATGGGGATCAGCGTAGGCAAGCTGCGCGAGGAGATGGAAATCGCACGCAAGATGGGGCTTGTTTCTGTCCGCCCGCGCCTGGGCATCCAGAGAGAACCATTTGAATTCTCGCAGATGCTCCTGGACGGTGTGCTTTTTGGACTGGCAACCGGTGAAGCGAACTTTGAGCAGTACAGTCAATTACGTCAGGTCGTAGAAACAGGATTTTGGGATCAGGCGGTAAAATTGCTCACCACAGAGGACAAGGAACAGCTGCGCACCCTTGTGACCCGCGCATGGGACAAACTGCGTGGTGAGCCGATCCATCTACCGAATGGGGAACACCGTGATTTACATCTGACCATCTTCGGCCGTCTGGAAAATCCATTTGTTCAGGGTATTCTTGATGCGTATTGGCAGGCGTATGAAGCGAGTGAAATGACCCGGTTTGCCAGTTACGCTTATTGGACCGAGGTTTGGACCTACCACGAAAAAATTGTGGATGCTTTGTATAATAATGATTTCGCGCTGGGCCAGCAGTTGCTGGTCGAGCATTTTTCGCTGTTGAAATCGCTCTCGGCAACGGTCACCAACCCGCCACAAGAGCGTAATCAGTCAATTCCCAAAACCAAAGGAGAAAGCAGATAATGGGTACTGTAGAAGCCGTTTCCGCGGCAGCATTGGCTGCAGAACGACCTGCTGTAATCAATGATTTTTCGATCATTGTCGCTACAGTAAATGGCACAGGCAGCCAAACGGCAAACCTGGCGCTGTTGCGATCGTTCTTCAAGATGGGGATACCCGTCAACGGGAAGAATATATTCCCCTCCAATATTCAGGGACTGCCGACCTGGTACAACATTCGTGTCAGCCGTGAAGGGTATGTAGCCCGCAGGGAGACCTCTGAGATCTTGGTAGCATTCAATCTGGCAACGGTCAAAGACGATATCGCAAACTTGCCGCCGGGTGGTGTTTGCGTGCACAATGGTGACTGGCGTTCTATCCCTCAGCGTGATGACATCACCTATTATGCAATTCCGATAAACCAGTTCGTTGCCAAATCAGGCATGAAGGGCAAGCTGCGTGACTATATTGCCAATATGGTTTACGTCGGTGCGCTCGCCTACCTTCTGGATATCCCTTTGGAACAGATCGATGACGCGCTGGATTTCCACTTCAAAGGCCGGCGAAAATTGGTTGATTCCAATTTGAATATGGTGCGTTTGGCCTATGAATGGACGGCCGAAAACATCGTCAAAACTGATCCCTTCCGGGTAACCCCCATGAATGAGACAGCAGGCTTGATCATGTTGTCGGGCAACGAAGCCGCGGCACTCGGTGCCGTCTATGGTGGTGTTACAGTGGTTGCCTGGTACCCTATTACGCCCTCTACGAGCGTTATAGATGCAGTAAGTAGCTATTTACCGCAACTGCGCAAGGACCCAGAAACAGGGCGTAAAAGCTACACGGTCATTCAAGCAGAAGATGAATTGGCGGCGATAGGCATGCTGCTGGGTGCCGGGTGGGCTGGAGCCAGAGCGATGACGGCCACATCAGGGCCCGGGATTTCGCTGATGGCTGAGTTCTCTGGTCTGGGCTATTTCGCGGAAATTCCCGCAGTTATTTGGGATATACAGCGTGTTGGTCCCAGCACGGGCATGCCCACGCGCACAGGTCAGGGAGACATCGATTTTGTCTATACCTTGGGTCATGGAGATACCAAGAACGTTATTCTGCTGCCGGGAACAGTCAAAGAGTGCTTTGAATTTGGTACGACCTCTTTCAACCTGGCCGATGAACTACAAACCCCGGTATTCGTGCTCAGCGATCTTGATTTGGGTATGAACAATTGGATGTCCGAGCCCTTCACTTATCCTGAGGAACCTATCAAACGAGGCAAGGTTCTGACCGCCGAAGCTATTGAAGAGAAAGGATTCGCTCGCTATAAAGATATTGATGGCGACGGGGTTGGCTACCGCACCCTACCAGGTACCAACCACCCTAAGGCGGCTTTCTTTACACGAGGCACTGGTCATGATGAAAATGCCGTCTATAGCGAAAAACCAGAAGCATGGATTCAAAACATGGATCGCATTCTACGCAAGTTCAATACAGCGCGAGATATGGTCCCCGGTCCGATCGTCGATGAAAACAAGGACGCCACGATTGGCATTATCGCCTATGGTACGACTACCTTCGCCGTTGAGGAAGCACGGGACCGTATGGCGGCAGCAGATTTGCAAACCAGTTACCTGCGCTTAAGGGCCTTACCGATCAATGATGAAGTGCAGGAATTTGTGGCCAGACATGATCGTGTTTATGTCGTGGAGTTAAATAGAGATGGGCAAATGCATTCGATCTTGATCACGGAAATGCCGGAGATGGCGACGAAGCTTATTTCTCTGGCACACCTGGATGGCATGTCATTAACAGCCCGTTGGGTGCAAGAAGCGATTGAAGCCAAGGAGCAAAGATAAAATGGGTACCCGAACAAGGCAACCTCAAATCAATCTGATCGGTTTAACCAAAAATGATTACAAAGCGCAGCCATCAACGCTCTGCAAGGGCTGTGGTCACAATTCGATCTCCAGCCAGATCGTTCAAGTCGCTTATGATCTAAATATTAGGCCCCATGAGATCATCAAATTGAGCGGTATCGGCTGTTCCAGCAAATCGCCGGCCTATTTTCTTGGTATGTCCCATGGCTTCAACTCATTACATGGGCGTATGCCTTCCATCGGTACTGGCGCTTTGATGGCCAACCATCATTTGCGCGCCATCGGCGTCAGCGGGGATGGCGATACGGCCAGCATCGGCATGGGACAGTTCAAGCATGCTATGCGGCGCAATGTGCGCATGGTTTATATCATCGAAAACAATGGCGTATATGGGCTGACCAAGGGCCAGTTTTCGGCGACAGCCGAAGAAGGACATGAATTGAAATATGCGGGGCGTAACGAATTACCGCCGATCGATATCTGCATGGAGGCGATCATGGCCGGTGCCGGTTTTGTGGCCCGTTCCTTCTCGGGTGATGCTAAACAGGTGCGCGAATTGTTAAAAGCCGCACTGAGTCATCGGGGTATGGCTGTATTGGATATCATCAGTCCTTGCGTGGCTTTTAACAACATCGATACGTCACGTAAGAGCTATGGCTATGGACGAGAACATGAAGCACCGCTGCATGATTTTGGCTGGGTGCCGCAAGAAGATGAAATCATGATCGAAGAACAGTCGCCGGGCGAGGTTCGCGATATTAGCTTGCATGATGGCTCGCGTATCCAATTGAGACGATTGGAGGATGATTACGATCCGACGGACAGGATGGCGGCCTTGACCTTGCTGCATGAAACGGAGCATACAGAAGAGTTCGTCACCGGCTTGATTTACTTTGATCCCAGAAGGGAATCTTTGGCGGAAGCGGCCGATTTAGTAGATACACCTCTGGCGCACTTGCCAGATGAGATGATCCGGCCCTCAAAGGAATCGCTGGACAAAATTATGGCGCGTCTGCAGTAGCCAGATCTAAAGTTTTTACGCGCACGGCCGTTCCTTCGGAAAATCGGGGAACGGCCGTTGTGTTTAATATTCCGCGCAGGTCTTCAATGGACAGCCTGTCAAGCATCGTATCAATTCAAGACCTGCGCGGTATTAGTTAGGAAGTGGAGGAAAAAGAAGATGAAAACGTACCGTCTGGTTTTGATCGGTTTTGGCAATGTCGGCCAGGGCCTGACCCAGATTCTACGCGAGCGTGGGCAGGAACTGGCGCAGCGCTTTGGAACCAACTTTCAAATTGTGGCCGTTAGCGATTTTGTACTGGGCAGCCTCCACAATCCTGCAGGTCTCGATCCGGCGCAGTTATTGCAAGCTGTGGCTGAGGATGGCAGCTTAGAAAGTATCGCCGCACCCGAAAAGGGTTGGGATGCTCTGGAAACGATAAAACGGAGCGAGGCAGATATTGTCGTAGAGATGAGCTATACCGATCTAGAAACAGGAGAACCCGCAGTAAGCCATATTCGCGCGGCGCTGGACGCGGGCAAACATGTGGTCACAACAAATAAGGGGCCGGTTGCCCTCTATTATCCACAGTTGGCGGAGCTCGCTGCTCAAAATAATTTGCGCATCGAGGCCGAAGGCACAGTGATGAGCGGCACGCCGGCCATACATCTGGGCCGCGAGGTGTTGGCAGGGGCAGGAATCAAACGTATTCAAGGTATCCTCAACGGCACGACCAACTATATTCTGACCCAGATGGAGTCTGGAGCGACCTATGCTGATGCCTTGAGCGATGCCCAGGCCAAGGGGTATGCGGAGGCTGATCCATCTGGTGATGTGGAGGGGATTGACGCCGCCGGCAAAGTGGTCATCCTGGCCAATCTCCTGATGGGCGAATCGCTGACATTGGCTGATGTGCAGCGCACGGGTATCACCGGAATTTCGCCACAAGATATCGCGCAGGCGCGCGAAGCGGGAGAACGCTGGAAATTAATCGGCCAGGCGCAGCGGGTCGACGGACAAAGCCAGGCCAGCGTCCAACCCGTTCGTCTGCCGCTGGCGCATCCTCTAGCCTCCGTGAGCGGGGCTACGAATGCTGTTACCTACGAGACCGATCTACTAGGCGCTGTGACCCTTATCGGCCCAGGTGCCGGCCGAATTGAAACAGGATATGCGCTCATCAGCGATCTCCTGGCCATAGACCGCAGATTGGACTAGGGACTGGTTCGCTATTCGCCTACGTTCTCCGTCATCCAAATATCGGGAGCTGCAGTGCTCTCCAGGACAATCTGGCGAGCGAAGGCTTTTTCCATCAGCGATGCACCATTTTTTTCCGCCTCCCACAACTCTACCGCTGGATATTCATCAGCTATCACCGTCAATCGTAAAGTTTTATCATCCCAAAAGGCGTTGACATCGTCTACGTTGGCATTTCGTCCCCGTTCCAGGAATTCAGCCAGCCGCAGCATGGCCGATAAACGGATCAAGAGTAGATCGTCCCCTTCTCGTAGCAGGTCTTCAAAGCCGGAAATGCTTGGTTTTCCCTTGCGATGGTAGCGGGTGAGCAAAGCGATCAAGGCCGTCTCACGCGGGCTGTAGCCGGGCAGCCCCCGGTTGGTAATCAACATCTTCGAGTGTTTGTGATGGTTGTAGTAGTCGATGATCGTGCCCAAGTCATGCAAAAGAGCAGCGGAATCAAGCAGTTCTTGCTCCGCACGGCCGAAACCATGTAAAGGCGCCAACTGCTCAAATAATCTATTGGCTAAAAAGCGCACATGGGCCACGTGCTGCTTTTCATAATTGTATACACGAGCCATGTTAAGCACGCTGAAGCGCCGAATATTGGCCACCACCGGATAAGAAAGATGCTGCCAGAACTGTTCAAAAAATAAACCCTCACGCAGCCCATTGACCGAAATCGTGACCGTTTCTTGCCCTAAACGTTCCATGATCGTGTAGATCACCAATGCGCCCGGAAGTATGATGTCGGCCCGATCGCTGTTCAAGCCCGAGATCTTTCTACGCTCATGCAGCGGCAGTTCTTGCAGTTGTTTAATGGTCTGCGCGATTGAACTGCGGCTTAGGGAAAAGCCATGCAGAGTATTGAGCGGGTAAGCCTGGCGCACAGTTTCAATGCGCGCCAAGTTGCGGATCGTGCCGCCGATGCCTACGAGCTGATGACCGGATTTGCGGACCGCATTCTTGAGCCAGGAGATTGTATCGAGCTGGCGATTGATTTCTTTAGTGACCGCTTCAAATTCAGGCAGAGCGGCGGGATCGGATTTGATAAATCTTTCAGTAAGGGCAAGGGAACCAAGCTCCAAGGCTTTACCACGCTTGAAGCGCCGGTCTCGTACCTCAGAGATTTGGGCGCTGCCGCCGCCGATATCGACGACGAAGCCATTGTTCAGGGGCACTTCATTAAGCACACCCAAAGTACCATAATAGGCCTCCTTCTCACCATCTAGGATCTGCAGCGACAGACCGATATCACGCTCCACGCGTTCGACAAACTGGCGACCATTCTTCGCTTCGCGGACGGCGCTGGTGGCTGTGGCAAAAATCTTGTCCACACGAGCACTGTCGCAAAAGCGCTTAAAGAGGCGCAGGGTAAATAGGGCACGATTGACAGCAGGAGTACTCAATCCTGAGACAGATAGTCCCTGACGAAGGCGAACCACCTCACGGATTTCATCATCGAGATTATAGGCGTAGCCGGGGATGGTGCTGAGGACGACCAGGCGGGCAGTGTTGGAACCTAGATCGATGACGGCATAACGTTGGGCCTGATTGGACAGCATTTCTTTCTCCCTTAGGCGGTACTAGGCCGCAAGTGATAACTTTAATTTTGAATTTTTTCACTCTTAGAACATTTCTGCAAAGGGGATGAAAGAATCCGATATTGTGTCATTGTATTGTATAATACTCCTCTTTTGTCGAATAGGACCTGCTGTGAGCAAACGAGAATTCCGGCTGGAAAACGAATATACATACAACCGCACTGCGCCGGTGCGCTGGATCTTGTCGCATGTGATGCGCTATCCGCTGCTGCCGTTGGCTGCATTTTTGTCGGCCGTCTTCGTCAGCGTGGTCAACAGCACGACGCAGGTCATAATCGGCCGTGCTTTTGATTTGATCAGTGTACCAGAATGGGAAGTCTCCGCCCTGCTGATGATGGCTGTGGCCATTTTTCTCCTCGCCGTGGGCAGTGCCTTCTTCTCACTCCTGCGTAATTTCAGCACGGAATACATCGCCCAACGTTTCGAACGGGACTCACGCGATGAACTGTATGTCGATCTATTAGGCAAGAGCCAGACTTTTCATGGCCGGCAGCGCATCGGGGATATTATGGCCCGGGCCACCAATGATGTGCGCATGCTCAATATCATGTTCAGCCCTGGCTTAATGCTCATCTTCGATACCGTGTTAGGCATCGCCGTGCCGATCATTATGATCGCCCTCCTGGACATCCGGCTCATTCTGGTGCCCATCCTTTTCCTCATTGGTTTCATCCTTACGATCCGAGATTATGCCCGCCAGCTTAACCCGGTCAGCGCCTCCCTGCGCGAACAATTTGGCGTGATGAACGCCAACCTGGCCGAGACCATCAGCGGCATTGAGGTGGTCAAGGGCAATGCTCAAGAGCGTCAAGAAGAGGACAAATTCGTCACCGACGCGCGACTCTACAAAGATTATTTCATACGCCAGGGAGAGATCCAGGCCCGCTATCTGCCCATGTTGGTTTTCAGTGTAGCCTGGGGCGCAGCCTTCTTCTTAGCCGTCATGCTCTGGCGCGCCGGGGAAATCTCAGCCGGCACAGTCGTCGCTTATATGGGATTGGTTGGTATCCTCCGTTTCCCGACATTCATATCCATCTTCTCCTTTAATTTGGTACAGTTAGGCATCGCCAGCGCACGGCGTATCCTGGATATGATCAATTCGGAAACAGAGATGGATGAAAACGAAGCCGGCGTCAGCAAAGCGATTGCGGGGCGGGTCATCTTTGACAAGGTCAGTTTTGGTTACAATGGCAAAGCAGTGCTCAAGGATATTAGTTTCACCGCCAATCCAGGAGAGACCATCGCTATTGTCGGCCAAACAGGATCGGGCAAGACGACAATGACGCGCCTGATCAACCGCATCTTCGATGCCGACGAAGGGCGCATCCTGGTTGATGATGTGGATGTACGCGATTGGAAACTAGAATCGCTACGTTCCCAAATCTCAACCATCGAGCAAGATGTCTTCCTCTTCTCACGCACACTGGCCGAGAATATCGCCTTCGGCTGTCCTGGTGCAGAGCGGGAGGCAATCGAGCAGGCAGCGCAGGAAGCGCAGGCCGACGGCTTCATTCACGATTTCAAGGAAGGGTATGAGACAGAAGTGGGCGAACGAGGCGTGATGCTCTCCGGTGGGCAGCGCCAGCGCATTGCCATCGCGCGCGCTTTTTTGACCGATCCACGGATTCTCGTCTTGGATGACAGCACCAGCGCCATCGACAGCGCCACGGAAGACCAGATTCAGCGCGCCATGCGTAAGATCAGCAGCCAGCGCACGACCTTTTTGATCACCCACCGCTTAAGCCAGATCCGCTGGGCGGATCGCATTCTTGTGCTCAAACAGGGCCGGCTGATCGATCAGGGATCGCATGAAGATTTGCTGGCCCGCAGTAAAGATTATCAACGGATTTTCGCACGATATGAGTAACACCTGATCCCGATTTTGCCAAAAGCAGCAGGTGAAAATCGGGGATCTGGGTACAAAAACATGGTTTCTTAATGGGTTTTATTCTAGACGGACTGGACACAGAAGATTACGACCGCCAATATGGTGACCGCGAGCTGTTAAACCGCATCATCGACTATTTCCGGCCCTATAGACGCCAGATGATCCTCATCGCGGTGACGCTCACGCTCAACTCGATGGCAACCATTGCCGGTCCGATATTAATAGCCAAGGCGATCGATCTCATAACACCTGAAATATCCACGCAGGGGATTCTATTATTGAGCCTGGGTATTGGCATTCTTGGTGTTTCGGCCTGGGTATTCAATTTCATTCGCCAATGGTTCTCCGCGCGGGTGACGGGCAATGTGGTTTTGCAGCTGCGCAAAGATACCTTCGAGGCTACGGTAAGCCACGATATGTCCTTTTATGACGAACATCCCTCGGGCAAGGTCGTCAGCCGCGTCACGTCGGACACCCAAGATTTTTCGGAAACGGTCAATCTGACCCTCAATCTCTTCAGCCAGGGCCTGCTGGTGATCATGCTCACTGTGTGGCTGTTCACGATCAACGTGCGCTTGACCTTTCTGCTGATTATTATGACGCCAGTAGCGATAGCGATCGCCCTCAGTTTTCGCACCGTCGCCCGACGTGTAACGCGCAATGCGCGGCGTATTACGGCGATCATCAATGCCCAAATCCAGGAATCGATCAGCGGTATTGTCGTGGCCAAGAGCTTCCGCCAGGAGGCCGCGATTTACGCCACCTTCAACGAGAACAACCAGAAAGGGTACAAGGCCGGCTTGCAGCGTGGGATGACACTGATGTCAATTTTCCCGCTGATGGGGCTCGCATCTGGTTTGGGCACGGCCATTTTGCTTTATGCCGGCGGGTTGGCAACGGCGGATCCAGCAAGCGGGATTACAGCGGGCGATTGGTATCTCTACATGCAGGCCGTGGGTTTTTACTGGTGGCCTTTGCTCAATATCGCTTCTTTTTGGAGCCAGTTCCAGGATGGTCTTTCAGCCGCCGAACGAGCCTTCGCTTTAATTGATGCGGAACCCAAGGTTGTGCAAAATGCCGATGAAGAGGTAGAGAAATTGGACGGCCGTATTCGCTTCGATCATGTGCGCTTCAGTTATACGGACAAGGAAGTTGTCCTGCCCGACTTTTCGCTGGATATCAAGCCTGGGGAAACATTGGCCCTGGTGGGCCATACCGGGGCCGGCAAAAGCAGTATCGCCAAGCTGGTGACGCGCTTCTATGAATTTCAAGGGGGGCGCATTCTGATCGATGAACGGGATATTCGCAACCTGGATCTGGGGCAGTACCGCCTCTATTCGGGGATTGTTCCCCAGGAACCGTTCCTATTTTCGGGAACCGTGGGCGAGAATATCCGTTATGGTCTCCCCACCGCCACAGAAGAGGATGTCCTCAAAGCGGCAACCCAGCTCAGCGAGGGGGAATGGCTGGATGCGCTCTCCGATGGCCTGGATACCGATGTCGGCGAACGGGGGGCAAGTTTGTCCATGGGACAACGACAACTAGTGGCCCTGGCGCGCGTGGTGCTCAAGGACCCCAGCATTTTCATCCTCGACGAAGCCACAGCCAGCGTGGACCCCTTCACCGAAATGCAGATCCAGGAAGGGCTGGATGCCATTATGAAAGATCGCACCGCAATCGTCATCGCCCACCGCCTGTCCACAATCCGCAATGCTGACCGCATCATCGTCATGGAAGACGGCCGTATACTGGAGGAAGGGACGCATGAGAGCCTGCTGGCCGGCAGCGGGCATTATGCCGATCTCTACAACACCTACTTCCGGCACCAAAGTCTCGAATACATTGAAAACTGGATCCAAGAAGCGGATCAAGTAACGGCCGATTGACTTTTCTCAATACTGAACAATTTCAATCTACCTCTAGCAACAGCTTGGTGAAGCTAGTTGCTATTGAATATGGCGTGTCGCCAGACTACCCATCCGCATGATTCTGAGATTAAGATCCGGTTGCTGGTTCAATCCTCTTGCTCACCCCCACTGCCGTCGGGCGGCACAGCTCTTTCTAAAATCCTTTCTTCTTTTTCTTCATCAGAAGCCGCGCTCATCCATCTCAAAGCGAGAGCCAGGGCGATAATAGCCCCGGGAATAACCAGGTCCGTCCACTCTAAAGAGCCAAACCCGGCTGTGAGTGCAAACTCAAGGAAACTGACGGAGAGCAGCATGATGATTACCTTGAGCAGCATTTCGTCCATGCCGCCCATCTTCTTCAACCTATTCCACGATAGTGTTTTTTGAGGTTTGTCTTTGGAGCTGGTCTTGAAGAACAGCGTATATAAGCCAACGGCAAATATCATCAAGATGGCCGCGAAGAGAAAGTGGTCGATAGACCCTACCAACTTGATCATCGCCATTTCTCCGGCTTCGATTGTCCCTTCTGGTTCGTCAATGCCAAAGTAAAGCAGGTACGCTTCTACCGTATTCTGCGCTCCAAAGAGCAGCATCAATATCGCGCCGAAAAAGGGCGCGATGACGGCCAGGATGGCCACGTATCGTAGGCTAAAGACTGCGTCAAAGAATTTCCTCATTATTATCCTCCGCTCTATTGTGATTAATGCCATACTCCTTGGGAGATTCAATGGCCTCGGCTGCTCGGGACAATTCACGATTGCTCCTGAATCGAACCTAACCAGGAGTACCACCATCTTTTTTGTCCTCATCTCGATTATAACGCCGGTCCCGCATGAGGCGGAGGGTATTTACCTCCGGCAATGAGGTGGCTTCTTTTGGGGCATCCGTCTCTGCCAACAAATCCAGGAGTTGGAAACCATCTTCGCCCACACGTTGGGCGTAGGCGGCTCTTTTTTCTTGACTTTTGGGTAATCGATAATCTTCTATGCGGCGAACGTATCTTTCATACCATTCTGATGGAGCCACTTGCCTTAGCCATAACGGGGATTCTGCAGCGATGGCATTCAAGGCCGCTCGCATGGTTTCCCCTACGAGTTCAAGCCGTTTCATAACGCGGATTGCCGCCAACACACGCGTCGCATCCCTTCTTTGTTTACCCCGCTCTTTGAGGAGGCCATTCTCACGGCAGCGTTGCAGGAATATGTCTAGTAGAATTGCTTCACCCCCACTGAGCAAGCGTGCGCGAAATTCACTTAGTACACTGAAATGAAAGCCGGGGTCTGTTAGGTCATAGCCCAGCAAATATTTCCAATTCATCCGGCTTCTTACCGCATCAGCCGCTTGTCGATCGGTCATATTCTCTCGAAATTGCATGATCGTTACCAAAGCCAGTCGCCATGGCGGCAATGCCGGCTGTCAATACTCAGGAAAGAGGTCGACAAAGTGATCATCCTCGACTATCGTGCCCAGATTATCTCGTAAGGTTAGGTAGGGATTGCCTTTTGGAAAGGCTGCTCGGGTAACTTCTTCTGTCAATTCCGGTACTTCTAGTATCAACTCGGGCTTGAGCGACATCTGAACCCTCCTGTCGTTTCTCTGGAAAATGTCAGCCCAAGTATACAATTCTGGCTTAGAAACGCTCTCAGATCACTTCGGCGACAGTATCCGCTCGTTTTCTTTGACAATTCTACCCGAGCATTTCAAAGATGTAAGGAATATTTAACCCGAATTACCAGCAGTGATAAAGCATTCTTTCAGCTATAATTCTTCTGATTCAGAACACAACAGGGCTAAATATGGGTACACTGATCGAAGCCAAACTGAGAACGCCACGATTGCGCGAAGGATATGTAACCCGCCCGCGCCTCTTGACGCAGTTGGATCACGGTTTAGGGCATGGCCTTATCCTTGTTTCGGCTCCAGCCGGATATGGCAAAACATCATTGGCAGCCGATTGGTTACACCAGCGGCCAGCATTGAAGACTGCTTGGATCTCTCTGGATGAAAATGACAATGACCTGGACGTTTTTCTCCGTTATCTGACAACGGCCGTTCACAACACTTTTCCCCAGGAACGGCCGTGCACCAACACCCAGGCGCTGCTCAACGCACCCCAGTCACCCACACTGGAAACCATTACCAACACCCTGATCAACGACCTGACCCAACTGCCCAATCCCCTGCTTTTGACACTTGATGATTATCATCTGATTACCCTGCCGGCCATCCAGCAGATGATGGCGGCGCTTGTTCGCCATCTACCGCCAGCGCTGCAGCTGCTGTTGATCACCCGCATAGACCCGGCGCTGCCCCTGCTGACCCGCCGCCGAGCGCAGCAGCTTCTATCGGAGATACGCGCTGCTGATCTGCGCTTTGCCTTGCCCGAAGCACGCGCTATTCTGACCCAAACGACCGGCGCTGAAGTGGATGAAGAAACAGCCGTTCTGCTGGAAGAGCAGACTGAAGGCTGGATTATCGGCTTGCAACTGGCAGGCATTTCCCTGCGCGGGCAGGAAGACCCCGCAGCGTTTGCCCGCACCTTTCAAGAGCGCAGCCATCGCCTGATCATGGACTTTTTGCTGGACGAAGTGCTGGCCCGCCAACCTCGCGCTGTAATGGAGTTTTTGTTGAAAACGGCCGTTCTGGAGCGGTTTTGTGATTCATTATGCCAAGCTGTCGTCGGCCGGTACGGCCAGGAGTCATTGCTGGCGAGGTTGGTACAGGCCGATCTCTTCCTGATTTCCCTCGATGAACAGGGAACATGGTACCGCTACCATCACCTGTTTCGGGAACTGTTGCAGCGCCGGCTGGCGCAAGAATGGCCTCAAGAAGAAATTGCCGCCCTGCATCGCCATGCCGGCCAATGGCTGGCAGCAAATGGCTTCACCGAAGCGGCGCTGCGTCATTTACTGAAAGCGGACGATGTGGAAACAGCCGTTACCCTCATTGAAGCACAACGCCATGAAATCCTCAATCGAGGAGAAATGCACCGCCTGACACGCTGGCTGGCTCTCCTGCCGCAAAACATCGTGAGACAGCGCCCCGCCTTGCTGCAGATCAAAGCATGGATACTGCGCTGGCAGGCCAAATACCAGGCAATACCAGCACTGCTCCAACAAGCAGAAGCACTGCTGGAAACGGATAAAGCCACCAGCGAAAGCGCTAATCTCGACATTTTACACGGTGAACGAGACGCATTACGCAGCGAAATCGCCTTCTTCCAAAACGATTTTCCGCGCTGCTCCACCTTAGCCCAGTCAGCCTTAGAGCTCCTGCCACCCCACTGCTCTTATGCCCGGGGTCTGGCCGCTTTGTTCAAGCTTATTGGGCAGCAAAGCCTGGGACAGACAGAAGCCGCGCTGGAAAAGCTTTACGTCTGGCTTGAGGAGGATCGGTTCCAGCATTACGCCGCCCGCTACTGCTTAATGTTGGCAGCCGGCGCTATTTACGGCATGGTCGGCGACTTGAAACGTCTGGAGCAAATTGGACAACACTTGCTTCAAGCAGGGTTAGCAAAAGAACACCCGCTCAGTATTACCTGGGCGAGCCATTTCTTAGGCCATGCCTATTACCAGTGGAACCGCCTGGAAGAGGCCGCCGCCCATTGGTCAACGGTGGCAAAATGGCCCTATCAAGCCAATTTCCTGGTCTACCATGATGCGATGCTGGGTCTGGGTCTGGTTTATCACAGTCAGGGAGACGAAACACAGGCACAGCAAACGCTTGATACGTTAACCCAGGTCATGCTGGAGATAAACCAGATACAATTCACACCACAGGTAGAATCGTTTCGTACTCGCCTGGCGCTGCTGCGCGGAGAGGTGGGCACAGCCGTTCATTGGCTGCAAACCGGGCTGAAACCCGCGCGGATGTCGCTCTGGTTCTGGGAGGCCAACGATATTACCCATGTCAAGGTGCTAATAGCACAGGGAACGGCTGTTTCCTACCAAGAAGCCACCGACTTGCTAACCTCTTGCCAGCAGTATGCTGAAGAGACGGCCAGCGTCTGGCTGCTCATCCAGATTTGGGCGCTGTGGGCGCTGCTGGCACAGGCCCAGGGCAAGCAAGAGGCAGCCCTGGATGCCGCCAAACATGCCGTGCACCTGGCCGAACCCGGCGGTTACCTGCGCCTCTTTGTAGAACTAGGCGCTGAGATGGCTGAGTTGCTGGCACAATTGGCGGCGCGCGGGGTTGCACCTGCCTATATCGACCGTATTCTGGCTGTATATCGCGCTGACCAATCACTTGAAGAAGATACGCTGACCAGCCGCGAATTGGAAGTTTTAGCCCTGTTGCAAAAAGGCTTATCCGACAAAGAGATTGCCGAGCGGTTGGTTTTGTCTGTGCTGACGGTGAAGAAACATAACCGCCATATTTACCAAAAACTGGGTGTTAACGGCCGTCGCCAGGCTGCCGCTAAAGCGAAAACGCTCAATCTCCTCGCTTAAATACTTCCAATATACTTCCTTTCGCTCTACAAATCATCGCCGACTTCCTTTATGATCCTGTTATGGCGCAGCAAAAATTGACGATGTATGAAATGGCCGTTTACCGCATAAGTTTTCAGGGTGCGTTCGATGACTCCTGGCTGCAAAGCCTGGGCGCAGAGTGGACCATCCAATCTAGTGACGAAAGTCCAGCCTTAACGACGACGATTACCGGAGCCATGTGTGACCAGGCCGCCTTGCTGGGTTTGTTGAGCAGTTTGTATGATGTAGGATTGCCCCTGCTGGCCGTTGAATGCCTGGAAACGACCACGGGGAAGCAGAAACACGGTGAACAGCCGGCAGAATAATCAGAAAAACCAGCCAAAAGGAGAAATGATGTCAAACGCAAAAGAAGCAACAAAATTTACAACCACCGCCAACCGCGCTCTTCTGGAAGAGTTGCTGTGGGAGGATGTACAAGATTTTGAAAATGCCAGCCGAGGCTTTATCGCCAGCCTGGACGACCCTGTTATTAAAGGTGAAAATGGCCATGCTGTCTGGAACCTCGACGCCTATCCCTTCCTGGCTGAAGAAACTGCGCCGCCCAGCGTCAACCCCAGCCTGTGGCGGCAGTCGCGGTTGGTAGCCAATTATCACGGCCTGTTCAAAGTCACCGATGGCGTTTACCAGATTCGCGGCTTTGATTTATCCGTAATGAGCATCATCGAGAGCGACAATGGCTATGTGGTGATCGATCCGCTGATCTCGGCGGAGGTGGCGCGAGCGGGTATGGCGCTGGTTTACCAACATGTGGGCCACAAACCAGTGGTGGCCGTCATCTATACCCACAGCCATATCGATCATTGGGGCGGCGTGAAAGGGGTGATTTCTCAGTCCGATGTGCAGGCCAGCAAGGTTAAGGTCATCGCCCCCGAACATTTCATGGAACATGCCGTCAGCGAAAATGTCATTGCGGGCAATGTGATGACCCGCCGCGCCAGCTACATGTATGGCAACCTGCTGCCCAAAGACCCCAAAGGGCAGGTTGGCGCAGGCTTGGGACAGACCACTTCCACCGGCCTCGTCACCCTCATCGCTCCCACCGACGACATTACCTTTACTGGTCAGAAAATGGTGATAGACGGGTTGGAAATTGAGTTCCAGATGACGCCCGGCACGGAAGCGCCGGCGGAGATGAATTTTTTCTTCCCAAAATATCGCGCTTTATGCATGGCCGAAAACTGCACCCACAATATGCACAATCTGTACACGCTGCGTGGCGCGCAGGTGCGCGACCCCAAAGCGTGGGCGCATTACATTAACGAGGCGATTGATATTTTTAACGGCCGTTACGACGTTATCTTTGCCTCTCACCATTGGCCAACCTGGACGGCCGAATCTGGCGTGGAATTCCTGAAAAAGCAGCGTGACATGTACAAATACCTGCATGATGAAACCTTACGGTTCGCCAATCAAGGCTTCACCATACTGGAAATCCCCGAACTTATCGAACTCCCTGCCGACTTGTTCAACGCCTGGTACAACCGGGGGTATTACGGCAGCATCAACCACAACGTCAAAGCCATCTACCAGCGTTACCTGGGTTTCTTCGATGGCAATCCCGCCACCCTGCATCCGCTGCCGCCAGAGGCCGCTGGTAAAAAATACGTCGAATTCATGGGCGGCGCAGAAAACTTGCTGGCTCAGGCTCGTCAATCATTTGACAAAGGCGAATACCGCTGGGTAGCCCAGGTGGTCAACCACCTCGTCTTCGCCGACCCGGACAATACGGCGGCTCTTGATCTGCAAGCCGACGCCCTGGAGCAACTTGGTTACCAGGCGGAGTCTGGCCCCTGGCGCAATTTCTACCTCAGCGCGGCCAAAGAGCTGCGTGATGGCGTTCTTGATCTTGACACGCCTCAGCTCGGCTCAGACGTGATCAAAGCGACGCCGCTGGATATGTTCTTCGACCTTCTGGCGGTACGCCTGATTGGCCCGAAGGCAGCAGGCAAGAAGATTGTCTTAAATGCCATCTTCCCCGATATTGACGAAGAATACCTGTTGGTTGTCGAGAATGGTGTCCTTAACTACGCTCTGGGAAAGCAGGATCCCGAGGCAGATGCCACCCTGACCCTCAGCCGGACAGCCTTGGACGAGGTGATCTTGGGCGAGGCGAAGCTGGCCGATAAGCTGTCCGCAGGAGAAGCGCAAATCAGCGGCAGCCCAGAGAAGTTGGTCGAGTTCTTATCACTGATGGATACCTTTGAGTTCTGGTTCAACATCGTCACGCCTTAGTAAACAGTTTTATTAGATTGGTCCAATCTATAAGATTGGACCAATCGCGCCTATGGCAGCGTTATGGATACCTTTAATCAAATAATTGAGCTGGTTGGCAACGCCGGCATCCTGATCTTTGTCGTGGCAAGCATGCTGGGTCTTGGTCTGAGCCTTACTGTCAAACAGATTGTCGATCCCCTGCGCAATCCGCGCGTTTTGGTTGTGCTGCTCGCCGCGAACTTCTTCCTTGTGCCGGGCTTGGCGTTCCTGCTGCAGCGCCTCATCCCGCTGGAGTCGGGGTTCGATATCGGGATCATCTTACTGGCAACGGCAGCCGGTGCGCCATTTTTGCCTAAATTGGTTGAGTTGGCAAAGGGAGCAATCGCTCTAAGCGTGGGCGCGATGATCCTGCTGATGGTCGTGACGATTGTTTATCTGCCGCTGGTACTGCCCCTGCTGCTGCCTGGCGTGGCCGTTAATCCCCTTGAAGTTGCCCTGCCATTGGTTCTGTTTATGTTAACTCCCCTGGCGGTGGGCTTGTTTACGGCGGCTCGTTTCCCGGATATGGCACAGCGGAGGCAGCCTGCTCTATCCAAACTTTCCAGCCTGGGTCTCATGGTGGGATTCGTGGCCTTGTTGATTGTAAATGCCAACATTTTGCTGGATGCCATTGGCAACGGCGCTATGCTGGCCGCGGCGCTGCTGATAGTGGGCGCTTTCTTGATCGGCTGGCTCCTGGCAGGCGCGAATCGTGACCTGCGCACGGTTTTGGGGCTGGCAACAGCTCAGCGCAATTTGTCGGCGGCGTTGTTGGTGGCGGGCGCTAATTTTAGTGACCCCAATGTGCTTGTTATGGTCATGGTAGGCGCTGTGTTGATGCTGGGTGGATTACTGACGACTGCCAAAGTGATAGGCAGTCGGGTTCAAGGTATTCAGCAGATACAGGATTAGGCTAACAAAAAGAGTTCGAAGATGACAGACATACCAGCTCATGAACGAAACCCGCGGCTGACTACACCAAGAGCCGCAGCAGTAGCCGGGATTATTTTTGCCCTGCTCTTTGCTGCCAGCCTGGTATTACTCCGGCTCTCTATCCCCAGTGATTTGACCAGTGAGATCGAGTGGATTAGGCAATCAAGGAACTACCTTTCGACTGCCCTGGTTCTCATGCCTTTTGCCGGAATAGCTTTCCTGTGGTTCATTGGCGTCATCCGAGACCGGTTCGGAGAGCTGGAGGATCGCTTCTTTTCCACAGTGTTCTTTGGCAGCAGCTTACTATTTATAGGGATGGTGTTCATCGCCATGGCAATTGCCGGTGCGTTGGTGGCTAGTGTCAGCGTCTATGGTAATTACACAATTGACCCGGATGTCGTTCTTTTTGGGCGCGCCCTGATGCTGCAAATCAGCAATATTTATGCGCTGCGGATGGCGGGCGTGCTCATGTTCTCGTTAGGGACTATCTGGCGGCACACGCTGCTGATGCCCCGCTGGTTGGTGGGCGTTACTTATTTACTGGCGAGCGCCTTGCTGTTGGTCGTCAGCCTCAATCTGTGGATCACCCTGCTGTTTCCAGCCTGGGTGCTGCTCGTCAGTGTCTATGTACTGCTCCAGAGCTATCGCGAGCAGGGGCCGTTAATTGTGCCAGGTGAGCAATGAGCAGGCTTCCGGCAGCTCCGGGTCTCCCTATAGATCGCAGTCATTTCATCGCCGACGCCATCGCCGGGCTGACCTTTGCTGTGGTCAATGTGCCGCAGGCGATGGGAAACGCAGTGCTGGCAACGGTGAATCCGGTTGCCGGACTATATACTTTGATGATCGCGACACCGGTGGGGGCGCTCTTTACCGGATCGGTCTTTATGAATGTGTCAACCACCGGGGCATTGTCAGTGGCGGCAGGTGATGCGCTGGTCAATTACAGTGGCGATCAAAAGACAACAGCATTGATCACACTGGCGCTCCTAATTGGTGTGTTTCAACTGGCAGCCGGGTTACTCAGGCTGGGCAGCCTGATCCGGTTTGTCTCTCAGTCTGTAATGACCGGTTTCATTACCGGTATCGCTTTGCTGATTATCTTTGGCGCCATCCCTGATGTAACCGGGTATTCCAGCCCTTTTAACAGTGAAGTTCTCAAGCTGGCAGATACAATCCTAAACCTGAACCAATTTGAACCGGTGACTTTTGTCTTAGGTGTACTGACAATTGCCTTGATTGTTGGTTTAGGATTTACTCCTGCCCGCAAGTTCTCAATGGTTCTGGCGCTCGTCGTGGTAACGCTGTTGAGCGTGGGCATCACAGCCGTGCTTCGTGAGACCGTTTTCGTCACAGTTGGTGACATTACCACCATTCCCCGGTCGCTGCCGCGACCCGCTCTTCCGGACGTGTTCATGATTCCAGCGCTGGCCTTGCCGGCACTGGCCATCAGCATTATCGGTCTAGTTCAAGGTGCAGGGGTAAGTCAAAGCTATCCCAACCCGGACGGCAAGTTTCCAAATGTATCCAGAGATTTCACGGGACAGGGGATTGCTAATATCGTGACCAGTTTCTTCAGCGGAATTCCAGGTGGCGGTTCGATGTCCGGAACGGCTGTTACGGTCAATGCCGGCGCCAGATCACGGTGGGCCAACATCCTAGCGGGGTTTTTTGTCATCTTGATCGTGCTGCTGTTTGCCGGGGTTGTTAAATTGATCCCCATGAGCGCGCTGGCCGGGCTGCTGATTGTCGTCGGTTTTCAGAACCTACAGCCCAAGCAAATCTTAATGGTTTGGCAGACTGGACGCGTGGCACAGACAGCCATGATTTTGACCCTGATCGCGACAGTGGCGCTGCCGCTACAGTACGCCATCGTGATCGGGGTCGCCATTTCCATCATGATGCATGTCTTCCGCTCCTCTAACCAGGTGCGCCTGGTGGAAATTGTACAGGTTGAGGGCGGCTATCCAATTGAGCAGCCTGCGCCGATCAAGCTGGCCGATCATGAGGTAACGCTGCTTCATACATACGGCAGTCTGTTCTTCGCAGCAGCGGCAACCATTGAACAAAATCTGCCCCAAGCCGAGGACGCCAAACAGGCGGTTGTTATTCTCATTCTGCGCGGGCAGCCAGAAGTGGGCAGTACTTTTATCGGTGTGCTGCGCCGCTATGCCACCACTTTGCAGGCTAACGGCGGCCGTCTGATGCTAACCGGCGTCAACCCTAACCTGCGCTATCAGTTGGAGAAAACGGGAACCCTGGCATTCATTGGAGAAGAAAACGTGTTCATGGAGCAGCCACAATTAGGTGTGGCAATGAATGAGGCGCTGGCTACAGCCCACACCTGGTTAGAGACGATGCGGGCGCAAGAGTAGGATGATTAAGAATTACCGGGAAGCCAAAAGCTTAAAGAGACAACAATGAGTGACGTGCTGATTGAATTGCTGCCGGTGATGGTGGGTGCGACCGTGGTGCCGTTGTATCCAATCATTGTGCTGATGCTGCTACAAAGCCCGCGTGGCTTGGCGATGACAATTGCCTTTGTTTCCGGAGGCGTGACGATACGGCTGGCACAGGGCATTCTTTTTGGCCTGGTCTTAGGCTCAGCTATGACCAACAGCAGTGAAGAGGAACAAGGGCTGATCACTTCTGTTTTCTTGCTCGTGATGGGAATTTTACTGTTGGTAGCCGCCTTCCAAAAATGGCGCAAGGAAGAGGATCCTGATGATCCACCACCGCACTGGATAACCGATTTGAACAAGCTTTCAGGGTTGCGTGCGCTGAGTGCGGGTGCCGTGTTTGTGACCATTGCCATCAAACAGTGGGTGTTCACCCTATCAGCCATTGGCATCATTGCCGCCGCAGGCTTGGGACCGCCATCGGGCGTAACGCTGTACCTGTTCTACATCCTCATCACGCAAATACTGGTGCTGCCGCTAATCTTGTTTTTTGCCCTGGCGCCCGAACGGGCGGCAAAACCGCTGCAAGCAGCCCAAGGCTGGTTGGAGCGCCATAACCGGGTGATCGTGGTGACTGTGTCGTTGATTTTCGGTCTGTGGTTTGCTTATAAAGGGATCACTGGATTGATAAGCTAAAACTGTTTACTTGTTTATTGGCAACAGCCTTAAGAATTCAGGAGTATGCAGGCTGGTGCATAAATTATTTACATAAGGAGAAAATTATATGTCAGCTTTAACCGTTTGGAAATTTGATAATCCCTTGGGAGCGCAAGAAGCTCTCAATAAGCTCGTCGATCTATCGAAGCAGCATTTGATTGAGATCAATGACGCGGCCATCGTATCGTGGGCGGAAGGCAAGAAAAAGCCCAAGACCCAAAACTATGGCAGCATGACCGGCAGGTCAACCGTTTCTGGTGCATTCTGGGGTATGCTTTTTGGCCTCATCTTCTTTGTACCGTTCTTTGGTATGGCTGTAGGCGCAGTGACTGGCGCTTTGACGGGTAAGTTTACCGACTATGGCATCGATGACAGATTCATTAAAGAGGTACGTAAGCAGGTGACGGAAGGGACGTCGGCGCTCTTTTTGCTGACTGGCGGCGCGGTGCAAGACCGCGTGGCTGAAGCATTTCAGGGCGTTTTGGTTGAGTTGATGCAATCGAATTTGACGAATGAGCAGGAAGCGCAGTTGATGGAAGATTTTGGCGAGTAACGGTTGTTACTCGCCACCCAATTATTAGCGAATGACCCGCAATAAGGATATCGGATTGATACCCTTATTGCGAGCAAACTCTATAGTAAGAAGAGCGGAGGTAATGCTATGCCAGGTAGAGGACGACGAGAACAACGCCGCGAAGAACGCGCCACCTTTGGCCGAGGCGGGACGGCTACCCGCTATAGAATGCGGCAGAAATTGGTCGCTTTTGGCGATGATTTCTGGATTGAGGATGCAAATGGTCAGCGTACTTTCAAGGTAGATGGCAAAATGCTGCGCGTGCGTGACACCCTCTTTTTCGAGGATACGCAAGGGCAAACCCTGTGCAAAATTCAGGAGAAGTTAGTGCGCGTCAAAGATACTAAGACTATTGAAGGGCCAAACGGTGAGCGTCTGGCTACCGTCAAGAAGGCGTTGATCTCGCCGCTACGCGACCGTTGGGTAGTAAAAATTGGCGATGGGCCTGATCTGCAAGTGCAGGGCAACATCCTCAACCACCAATATACTATCGGCGAGGGTGGGAGCAAGATCGCCGAAGTTTCTAAAAAGTGGTTCCGTCTAGCCGACACTTACGGCGTCCAGATCGAACCGGGACAAAACGATATTGTGATTTTGGCTGTTACCGTAGCTGTTGACATGATGGCGCACGGATAGATGCGGGAAAGATTGGAGACAAGGCGAAACACTTGCTTTCAGTCTCCTTATCCCTGGTTGACAAACACGCCAATCATTCCAAATTTAAATTAAATGGGAGAAGATTGATCATGAAAATAACGATAAGAATAATTTTGTTAGCTGTTACCTTGTTTTTATTGGCCGCCTGCCAGCAGACCGTCGAACCAGAAGCCACTGTTGACCTGGCCGGCACGAACTGGATTTTGAGTTCCTTAAATGGTGAGCTGCCTTTGGCGGAAACAGCCGTTACCCTTCAGTTTGGCACCGACGGCAGTGTCTTTGGGACCGATGGCTGTAATCGTTACAACACCACTTTTACCCAGGAAGGCAGCAGCTTGACCATCGACCAGTCCGCCGGCATTTCATCCATGATGGCTTGTGAGGAACCGGTCATGAATCAGGCGACTGCTTTTGCGGCAGCGCTTTCGGCAACCGACAATTTCACGGCATCCGGCAGCCAGTTGAGCTTGCGCAATGGAGATGAAGTCCTGGCAACCTTTGTGGAAGGTATAGTGGAGGCCACCGAACCAGAAGCCAGCGCTGATCTTGCGGGTACAAACTGGCTGCTAAGCAGCTTGAATGGCGAACTGCCTATTTCAGGCACGACGATGTTCCTTCAATTTGGTACGGACGGGACAGTATCCGGTTCAGATGGCTGTAACCAGTTGAACACCACCTATACTCAAGACGGCAGTAACCTGACCTTCGGTCAGCCAGGCGCTTCTACCATGATGGCCTGTGAGGAACCGGTGATGGCACAGGCGACAGTTTTCACGACCGCCCTGGCAGACACGACCAATTTTGTCATGACAGAAAATGACCTGGTTTTGCAAAATGGGGATGAGGTCTTGGCGATGTTCGTGGTCAACTCAACGGATCTGACCGATACGGCGTGGGAAGTGGTCAATTATAATAACGGCCGTGAGGCTGTGGTGGGTCTCGTAGAAGGCACTGAAATTTCCGCTTATTTTGGCGTGGAAGGCGACCTAACCGGCAATGCCGGTTGTAATCAATACTTCACCAGTTTCACGGCCGGCAGCGGTTCCATAGAAATTGGCATGCCAGGTACATCCATGCGCTTCTGTGAGCAGCCAGCCGGCATCATGGAGCAGGAGAGTGAATACTTAGCCGCATTGCAAACCGCCGCCACTTACAGCATCGAGGGGAATATGCTGCAAATGCGCACCGCAGAAGATGCCCTTGCGGTTGTCATGGTACGCAAAGTCTTGGTAGATTTACCAGAACCGGAACCGGCTGTGCCCACTGGTCGAGTCAATTCACCGCAAGGGCTGAACATCCGCTCTGGCCCTGGCGTTAACTTCCCGGTGATTGGCTTTGCTCGGGATGGTGATGAAGGCGAGATTGTCGGTCGCAGCGCCGATAACCGCTGGTGGGCAGCGGCCGTGCCGTCTGCACCAGATGGCATCGGCTGGGCGTCTGCCGACTTTGTGATTGCTACCAATGCCGAAAACGTACCGGTGATCGAAGTGGCTCCGCCCGTGGTGATTGTACCCACAGCGGCACCTTCACCTACGCCGCCTCCCCCACCAACAGCCACACCGGTCCCGGAAATCTCTTTTAGGGCTGACCGTACTAACATAAACCAGGGCGAATGCACGACACTGCGCTGGTCGGTGCAGAACATCCAGGCTGTGTGGGTCTATCCGCAAGGCGAACGGTTTGAAAGCTTCCCACGTACCGGTCAGGGCAGTGAGCAAGTTTGCCCCACGACAACGACTACGTATGAAATGCGCGTCTTACACCGCGATGGCACTGTGGTTTTCCGTCAGGTCACGATCAATGTGACCCAGCCCATCGCATCCCCCCAGCCGCCGATTGAAACGCCAGCCGATGATGCGCTGGTGGGTACTCGTTGGGAAGTGGTGAATTACAATAACGGCCGTGACGCTCTCGTTTCGCCGCTGCTCGACACACGCCTGACGATGGAATTTGGTTCCGGCGGTAGTTTGAGCGGCAGTAGTGGCTGCAACACGTACACCACGTCTTACCAGATTAATGGCAGCAGTATCACCATCGGTCTGCCAGGGGGTTCGCAGCGATTATGCTCAGAGCCGGAAGGCATCATGGAGCAAGAGGCTGAATTCTTGGCGGCCATACAGTCGGCATCCACTTTTACTATTAACGGCAGTAGATTAGAAATGCGCACGGCTAGCGGGCAGAATGCAATCATCGCCAGCCAGTTGCCCTAATCTTTGACAGTAAAACCGGAGAGGTGGCAAAATCCCTCTCCGGTTTTACTGCTGCTTGCTAAAAAGAAAATGGCGCATTAAAGTTGGTTTATGAAGCGACAGGCTGATGTGAGTGGAACAAAAAGCCCTGTTTGGCAAACTAAAAGCAGGAAGCCACTGAAAGCATATCCTTTCAATCACAAAATAGATCGTTTAAGGATGGAGGTGCGATCCCATGGTACTTATTGCACGCGGTATTATCTGGTATGGGCTTTATTTTTTCCTCATCATATTGCCCCTGGCAACGGCCGCCTTAGTAGATCCCAATCGGATCAGCCAGCCGCTTCTTGTGGAAATCGCTGTTGGCGCGGGTTTTGTGGGCTTTACTCTCATGGCTTTGGAGTTTGCCTTAATTTCCCGTATTAATGCGGCAGCCGAACCGTTTGGTGAAGATTCTCTACAACTATTCCACAATTCGATGGGGATTGTTGCCCTTTTATTTGTGCTGGCGCATCCCATTTTGTTGATCGTGGCAGGTTTCCCGGCAAACTGTTGGCTCAATCCTTTTGCAAGCTGTGCGAATATTTCAACACAAACGGCCGTTTTCTCCATCATCATCCTTTTGTTATTAATCGGCTCTTCCATTTGGCGCAAACAACTGCGCATCAAATACGAACACTGGCAGTTTTTCCACGGCATATTTTCCCTAATCGTCATCTTTGCCGCTCTGGTTCATATCTTCATGATTGGCCGTTATACCAGCACCCCGTCCCTGCAAGGACTATGGATACTCTATTCAGTATTAGTTTTAGGCTTAATCAGTTGGTATAAATTTTGGCTGCCATTTAAAGCCCTAAAACGCCCCTGGGAAATCATAGAAAACCGGGTAGAACGTGGAGATACCCGCACCTTGACTCTCAAGCCCCTTAACCATGATGGCTTTTCCTTTCAATCCGGTCAATTCGCCTGGATCAAATCAGGGGAAACCCCATTTGGTTCCGGCCAGCACCCCATTTCTCTCTCATCCTCAGGGGATGTAGAACCGGGCGGCAATATCCAGTTCACCATTAAAAATCTGGGTGACTGGTCAGGGGCAGAAGTACCAGCCTTGAAACCGGGCGACAAAGTATGGGTGGACGGGCCTTACGGTGTATTCTCAGTCGATAGAAAACCGGCTATGGGCTACGTATTCATTGCCGGTGGCGTCGGTATCACTCCGCTGTATGCCATGATGCGCACCATGGTCGAACGGGAAGATGTGCGGCCTGTCTACCTTTTCTATGGCGCGGCGAACAGCGAGAATATGATGCTTAAAGAAGAAATAGAAGACCTGATCGCGTCAGCAGAGAACCTGAATATGGTATTTGTACCCGTACTCTCTAATCCTGAAGAAGGGTGGGAAGGAGAAACAGGTTACATCAACGCAGAAATCATGAGCAAATACGTCCCCAGGCAATACAAGTGGTACAAGTACCTGATTTGTGGCCCCAAACCGTTGATGGACGCCATGGAAGAATCATTGCCCGCCCTAGGCATACCACCAGAAAATGTTTTATCTGAAAGATTCGACATGATTTAGTTTTTTCGCGGTCTACCCAGGAGGAAATGATTATGCACCACGTTATCGTAAAAAGATTTGTTCTTTTATTAGCACTTTTGTTGATTGCTGCCATTGTGGCTTTTGGTTTTATCGTATCCTGAGGGGACACACATGAGACTCACAAAACAGAACTTCATCATCATTCTTTTATTCATGGGGTTGATGGTGACGGGCTGTAACAGCCCCAGTGAAGAAGAGATTGAAGCCGCCTGGGAAAGCTCTGCCCATGCTGATACGGAAGCGACCGCTTTCACGCGCTGGGATGATGATGATCCACCTCAAGTTCCGGTTAATTGTGCCAAGTGCCACAGCACAACTGGCTATCATGATTTCCTGGGTCTCGACGGCGCTACGCCAGGACAGGTAGACAACCCCGCAGCAATTGGCACAACTGTTGAGTGTGAAGCCTGTCACAACGAGATCAGCGACACCAGAACAACGGCCGTTATGCCCTCGCATATAGAGTTAACAGAGTTGGGGCAAAATTCAGACTGTATGGAATGTCATCAGGGACGCGCTTCAGGCATCCAGGTAGCGGAAGCCATTAACGGTTTGCCAGCCGACGAACTCGACACAGAACTCCGTTTGCCTGGCGTACACAACGGCGCCGCCGGCCCCACACTGTACGGGTCTCAAGCACAGGGTGGTTACCAATATGAAGGCAAGATTTATGCCGAACGGTATCCCCATATCGTAGAATTCAGCACGTGTAACGAGTGTCATAATGCCCATACCCTGCAAATCGACCCCGAGCAGTGCAGCACCTGCCACCTGGGGGTGCGCACGGCCGATGACTTTGTGAATATCCGCAGCAGCCGTCTTGATTATGACGCCGATGGTAATATCAGTGAAGGAATGGCCGGGGAAATCACGACGATGGAAGAAAGGCTGCTCATTTCTATCAACCGCTACATTGCAGAGACCGACGGTGTGGAACCGATTGTCATTAGCCGCCGCGTGACCAACGAAGAAGGAGACAACTACGCAACCTGGACACCTCGACTCATGCGAGCAGTCTACAACTATCAATACAGCACACTAGATCCAGGTGGATACAGCCACAATCCCCAATATATTTTGCAGCTTCTTTACGACAGCATCGACGATTTGGGTGGCAGCTTATCAGGTTTAATCCGGCCGTAACAACTTTCAAGAAAGCACAATGTCAACCAGAAGACCTTCTCAACGTGGAATACGAAGTACACCCCCTAAAGAAAGTTTGTTGGTTGAACTATTGGGCAATTTCCTTGACCCAATTGATGCGCTCTCCGCCACCTTCTTCAGTATTCTCTTTGCGCTGCTCTTTACGCTGTCATATGGCATCCTGCTCTTCAACGGTGTCATTGATGCCTCTTTCTCCAGCGGGTATGGTACCGAGTTGTTTTTTGCCATCTTGGGCGCCGTTACGATTTGGGGAGCCATCGACGGTGTGATGTATGTTTTGACCGCACTCTTTCAGCGGGGAGAACGGCATCGCTTGCTCCAATATGTGCAAGCGGTCGATAAAGAAGAAACAGCCGTTGATGCCATAGCCGATGAGCTGGATTTTATCCTGGAGCCGATAACCAATGACGATCAGCGCTACAATCTCTATCATGATATTCTCGCTCATTTGCGCCAGGCGAAGCCCCAGGAAGTAGGCTTGCAGCGTGAAGATGTGGTTGGCGCCTTGATGTCGATACTGGTATCCGTCATAGTCGTGCTGACATCTTTGATGCCGCTGCTGCTGCTGCCTGAAAATACGGCGTTGGCTATCCAAATTTCCAATGTCATATCGGTTATCGTAATCTTCGGCACGGGTTATAGTTGGGGGAA
The DNA here is from genome assembly GCA_963807975.1 of uncultured Chloroflexia bacterium. Lineage (GTDB taxonomy): Bacteria > Chloroflexota > Anaerolineae > Promineifilales > Promineifilaceae > JAACFF01. The sequence goes on from CAWEDV010000001.1 coordinate 2,889,593, forward strand.
ACATACCGACACCAATCCCTGGAAGACGGGGCTGATCTTGGCTTCTGTCTGTCTTAGCCTCGTGTTGCTGGCTATTCTTATCGGCGGATATTAAGAAGCTGCCTAAGCATAAGCTCATTATAAATCAGAGGATGGGGATTAAAGCAGCACAATCTCACATGTCTACTCTCCCGAAAGGCGGAGTTATTCTTTTACAAGTTCTAACAATACTTGCGGTCTCTCAAATAGACGTATGAAAAAATCCTACCTGCTACCTTTTTTAATACTCATCCTGGCTGCTTGTGCATCGACCGTACCAGGAGTGGTTGAACCAACTGTTCTCCCTGTTGCAGAACCCACCTTCTCTATCACAGTAGATATAACCACGACCTTTGAAACAGAGCTGACGGCTGGTGTTTTGCCAACGGCCGGAACGTACAATCTGGGCGAGACAACCATCGTGCAGTCCCGCTTTCCTGAAGACAGCCGCTTCCACGATATGCCGGTGCGCCTGAACGGGATTATCGCCGCTCCCTCTGACGGTGATGGGCCTTATCCAGTCGTCCTCATTATTCATGGCACACATCACGGCTGTCCCGAAGAGCCGGGCGGCGTGGATCGCTGGCCGTGTGATCCAGAGTTAGAACAGCCCAATTACCTGGGGTTTGCCTATCTGGTTGAAGCGCTGGCGGCCGAAGGGTATGTGGCGATTGCACCTAACTTTAATGCCGAAAACACCTTCGGTTTCGGCGAAGGCACGCCCGGCGAACGGCTGTCCCAACTGCTTGAACTGCATATGGTCGCGTTGGCTGCGGCGGCGACCGGTGGCCCGAACGATTTCGGAGTGGAACTGGATGGAGTAGCCGACATGAGTCGTCTGATTTTCTTCGGCCACTCTCGTGGTGGGGAGGCGGCCAGTTGGCTGACGAACAGCCAGGGACTGGCTATGCCGGATGCGGCGAAAACAGCTGGCTACGGCCCAGTAAAGGGGCTGCTGCTGCTGGCTCCAGCGCCAATCTTCACCCTGCCAGCCGGTTCTCGCGTGCCTCAGGTCGTGATTCTTCCGGCTTGTGATGGTGATGTGATGAATCAGGAAGGGCAGCTTTTCTATGAAGAGGCACGACTAGACCCCAACCAGGAGCAGTGGGCCTTATCGGTTTGGCTGGAGCAGACCAACCATAATGCCTTTAACGAGATTTTAGGCCCTGATATGATAGGATTCGGTAACCGGCCGGACTGCGCGGAACTGCTGGCACCGCAAGACCAGCGCCAATTCCTGACCGATATTGCCCTTTACTTTCCTGACCACAATTTTCAGCGACGATCCTCAGGCGATAGAAGAGGCGATGGCCCGCCTGGGTATGGACTCAACAGCGCTGACACAGGATTCGTTGTTTGGGCAGCCGGCCCGCGTGATGACCCTGGCTGAGGCGACCAAACGCCGCCCACTGTTGGTTCCGGCCCGTGCCGAAGAGATGACAACCAACCTAGCCGGTGGCGCTGTTGAGGCTGATGGTTTGACGACTTTTTTCTGCGAGGAAGGCTATTACACACCGACCATGAAACCGGGGAGCGAACCGTGTAAGCGTGTCAATCTGGTCATCCCTGGCAACCCGGCTATGGTGGTTGTCTCCTGGGAAGAGCCTGGGGCCGCGCTGCGGTTTCAACTACCGGAAGAGGTTGGTGATTTGAGCGATTTCACGACGATTAGCTTGAGAACGGCCGTTGATCCATTATCTCCTTTAAACACCCTAGACAGCTATCAAGCCTTTTCCGTGCAGTTGACAGATCGGACTGGCGCAGCCGCTACCGTAACCACACGGCCCACCGAACCGGCTCTACTCTTCCCTCTGGGCAACGTGGAAGAAGATGATATTTTCGAGGGTGGTTTTTTCACCGGGCGGATACCTATGACGACCGTCCGGCTGCTACTGGGCGACTTTACTGGCGTGGATTTAACGCAGATCAGTGAGGTGGCGCTGCTATTCGACCAGACCCCAAGCGGCTCCCTTTTTGTGGGGGATATTGAATTGGTAAAACCCTAAGTTAGCCTTTACATTTAAAGAAAAATGGTCTGCCGGGCAGGTATGGCCGCCATAATCCATCGAATTTCATAATTTAGGTTGGAGTGTGTAAAGTGGGAACTATTGCTTCAAAAATCAGTTTAAGGGATCAGGTATTCCGGTATAAATGGCCAATCTTAATCACAGTTATCTTAGTGATCATCGAATCGACGATGGAAGTACTCTTCCCACTTTTTATTGGATTTGCTATCAATGAACTTTTGGATGACTCATTTAATGGGATTATCGCCTTAACCATATTGGGTGTCCTGCAATTGATCACCGGCACTGTTCGCAGATTTTATGACGCGCGCACTTATGCCGGGATATACCGTCAAATCACGCCGGAATTGGTGGAAAGAGAACAAAAAGAGGATCGCTCAACTTCCACAGTGATGGCTAGATCCCAACTGCTCTTAGAATTCGTTGAATTTCTTGAATTGTCGATCCCTGATGTCGTTGGCGTTTTTGTTTCATTATTGGGTTATTTAATAATTATTGCCGGCCTGGACACGAATGTCTTTTTGGGTTGTTTGGGATTGCTTTTATTGATCTTGCTTGTATACCTGGCCACACTAAAACGAAATGCGCAGTTAAATGTGAGCTATGACAATCAATTAGAAAAACAGGTTGAAGTTCTAGAAAGCAAAGATAGTCGTGCGATCAGAGATCATTTCGCGATTTTAATGAAATGGCAGGTCAGACTATCTGATTTGGATACAATAAACTTCACGATTGTTTGGTTTGGTATCGTTGCTTTGTTCGTATTTACTACGATTGCCGTTGTTGACCCAGGTATCATTGAATATGGGTTGGTATTCTCACTGGTCTTATATGTTTTTATTTACATTGAGGTTGTAACCAAGTTGCCTGATCATATCCAACAAGTTATTCGATTAAATGAGATATCCAAGAGAATCTCCCACTAATCATTGAAGTATCCCAAACGAGCAGGCTAGGAGAAACGTTGATGAATTCAAATAATTCCTTTGCATTTCGACAATGCCCCCCTTGGGCGTGGTTGTTGATTTCGCTGCTAATTTTGGCCGGCTGTCAAGGAAATGAAAATCAGGAGGAGCTACAAGGTCGCGTTACACTCTGGCATAGTTGGTCACCTGCTGAAAGGGCTGAACTGGAAGCCGATCTGGCAAGATTTGAAGAAATTCATCCTGGTGTGCAAATAATAACGCTTAGCCTGACAGAAAATCAGTTTTTGGAAGAATTGATTGCTGCCGGGCAGGACGGCTTAGGACCGGCTCTTTTTTTTGGTAAGGATGAATGGATAAAAGAACTGGCGGAAAGTGGGTTGATACGGCCGTTAGATACGGACGATTTTCCAGATTCCCTTTTTAATCGACGAAACTTGACCTTAACGCAATATAATGGTCAGATTTACGGTGTACCGCTTTCACTTGCACCCCGTGCTCTTTATTACAATCAAAATCTGGTAACAACTCCGCCTACCACCTTGGAAGAGCTGCTAGCAGAAGCGGCTGATGGGAAGGAAGTAGCCTTTGTTCCTCGCTTTGAGGAGGCGTATTGGGGTATTCAAACATTTGGAGATGGTTTATTTATTGATGAAGGGCAGATTGTCCTAGAAGAAAGCGGTTTTGAAGAATGGTTGGGATGGCTTAATGACGCCCAAAATGCCCCAGGTGTTATATTGGATGTTGATGACCAATCCTTGTTGGAACTCTTTGCAAGCGAGCAATTTGCTTACTATGTGGCTCCGCCAGGCAGTCAGCAGTTAATCATGGCTAAGATGGATGAGGAAAATCCATTTGACTTTGGTGTTGTAACATTGCCCGGGGGTGAGAGTGGTCCTTCTGGCCCCATCCTAAAAGCGGAGACGATTATGTTTTACCCTTTCACCTCTTCCAGGCAAGAACAAATCGCCAATGCTTTGGCATTATTTTTGGTTAATCAACAACAAAGCATCCACTTTATGCGCGATTTAAATCGTGTACCGGCCAACCCAACCGTGAGAGTTGATCGACGGATTTATCCATTTGTCAGTGGCTTTGCCCAACAGGCCAGAACGTCAGTGGTTATCCCTAATGAGGTTCCAAAGGATCTCCTAGTCTCGGCAGGAAATCGCGCCTATGCCAGCGTGCTGTCCGGTTTGCAGACCCCGGCTGAGGCAGTTTGCGGCTTTGGGGAGGGAGTTGCTGTTGGGCTATCAACCGAGGCGATCGAAGTTGTTTTGCCTACTTGGTGTGGAGGTGAAAATGAATGACAATGATTTTAATACGGCCGAATCGTTTTTTGAAATATTAAGCCTGCAATTTGATGTCTTATTGGCGATGATAGTACGGCCGTTTGTGCAGCTGCAAATCGTTGTCTTTGTCCTGATAGTCGTTGGTTCCTGGCTGCTGCCTAAAGGAATTCGTCGTTGGCGAACGAGTCGAAATGCAGGCGATCGTTATTCGATTTCTGAGAACAATAGCTTGCTTTATCGATGGCTGCGCGCTTTATACCAACTGTCAGCCCCCCTTGTGGCTCTCCTACTGTTAAACACTTCCATCTTACTGCTGGCCCGAATGGGATTTCCCAACGGCTTGTTGAGAGACCTAACCAACCTGATCTGGACCTGGCTCACCTATCGATTGGTGTTAGCTTTCTTTGAGGCGACATTTGGTTCAGAAGCAGCTCGATACCGGAATCGTATTATCACCCCTTTTTTTCTACTCCTGGTTGTCTGGCAGTTTGAAGGCGCTTTGCCCGGTTCAGTAACCTTGTATCAGGCAGTCTTTCAAGTGGGGACAATTTCAATTGCTTTTGGTCGCTTATTAGCTGCTTTAGTCATATTGTATTTATTCTTTGTTTTGGCCTGGGTCATCGAAGTAATTATGGTGCGAATTTTACCCGGCCGGTATGGCATGCAGCAGGGGTTTGTCGAGTCAGTGAGCACCCTGACCCGCTATGCGCTGCTAAGCATAGGGGTCGTTTTTTCGCTGGCGATCATTGGCCTGGATTTCACGTCATTGGCAATTGTCGCTGGCGGCCTGTCTGTGGGCATTGGTATCGGACTTCAAGATATTGTCTCAAATTTTGTCAGCGGCTTGGCATTACTATTTGAACAATCGTTGCGACCTGGGGATGTGGTTGAATTAGATGGTCGAATTACCCAGGTGGAGAAGATCAGTTTACGAGCAACCATCGTTCGCACACGGACCAATGAGGAATTGATTATTCCGAATGCCAATTTTACGACGCAGCAGGTAAAGAATTTTACAAAAAGTGACCGGCTGGTGCAGGTTATGGTTCCTTTGGGGGTTAGTTATGACAGTGACCCCGAATTTGTCAGGAAATTAGCCATCGAAACCAGCTTGAAACACCCGCAGGTCCTGGCCAATCCGAGGCCAAATCTTATTTTCATAGCTTATGGAGAATCTAGCATCGACTTCAATTTACTTGTTAGTACGATTGAGCCGGAATTTTCCTTGAAGATAAGAAGTGATTTGTACTATATGCTATGGAAGGTCTTTGCTGAAAATGACATTACGATACCATTCCCACAGAGAGATTTAAATCTGGGTTTCGGTTGGGATCAGTTGGTGATGTCAAGCGATAACAGGGGCAAGCCCAACGACGAGTAAATTCGCAACCTGTCTCGTTTTAGCTGTGTCTGTGTATTATGCCCTGGCAATTGACCTGTTTCGTAACACAGGTTTTGAGGTTCGGTTGCGTAAGTCTAGTTGTCATTGGGGGAAGGGGCCCTTTTATTGGAAAGGATAGACCGGCTTACTCGAAATGAGTGTCACGCAGGAGGTAAACACACCATCTGCAATCATATCACTTCTGATCAACCCGTACCCTGCAAAAACCTCATCCAAGCTGGAACCTGGCTCCAATTATTAATTCGCCTTCCCTAATCTACACCACTTGTTAGAATCCCGCCTCAAAATCTATAATGGCAATCAATACTTGGCCGCGATGAAACAATTGCCCTATTTAAAAACTAAGGAAAATCCTTTTACCGACTCATTAAGTGGCCAAAGCCGGCATTTTTGGCCAACAGGAAAACAAATCTACTATCAGAAAGATATGATGGTGCTTAGCGAAGGAAGAAATCAAATAATGGAAATCACAAAAGACACCAAGGTATCTGCCATATTGCAGGAGTACGGGGATATCGCCGATGTTATGGAAGTCTTCGGGATAAAGCGCGTGGGTCGCTATTCCTTGCGACGGTTAATAACTAAGGCGCTTTCGGTTGAAACGGCAGCACGCATACACCGCGTTCCTTTAGATGAATTCATTGAGACACTGAACCAAGCGATCCTCCTTTAAGAAGAAAAGCGAAACACAGATGAAGAGGAATAACCTTATTGCGGCAATCTAACCTCTCTAGCCTAGAATATCCGTCACAATGTCTTGAACATGATAGCGGGCCTGGCCCTGGCGGGAGAGGCGGCGCACGCCTTCGAGGTGGTTGCCAAGGGTAACGATGGCCGGCTCTTCGACGAGCTCACCCTGGATCTCTTTGACCTGGCCCAGCCCAACACAGGAGAGGAGCCCATTGCAGAGGCAGCGCCGTTCAGTCGTGTTGCGCTCCAGTCCACGTTTCTGGATGAAGGGATCGACAGGCCCGGCGGGACAGCGTTGAAAGAGCGTGCGCAATCCTTGCTCATCAGGCTTGGTAAAGCCGCGCTGCTGCAAGATGCCGATGTCACAGACGCGCTTACGGTCACTGTAGACCTCTTCTTCGGAGAGCGTATCCTCAATCTGGGCCACTTTGAAAGAGAAGCCAGTCGGTGAGAAGATAGTTGTACGCACAAGATCTGCGTCATCGACGCCATTTTTAAGCGCAGCCAAGATGGCCGAACGGTATTCAGGCTTCATGCCCGACTCTTCTGCCAGGGCAAAAATAGTGCCAACCTGGATGCCTTTCGCGCCGGCAGCCAATGCCTCTTGCAGTTTTGGCCCACTGCCATAACCACCCGCCAACCAAAATGGTATACCGACTTCCCGGATCGCAGCCAGATCAGCTTCGTCCCGGCTGCTGTAAATGGGTTGGCCTAAATCGTCTTTGGCCAAGGGTCCAAGTGGGTTGGCATTGTGCCCACCCGCCGTATGGTGCTCGATGATGAAGCCATCCGGCGGCGCACTGTCGCTTTCAGCCAATATTTTTACCAAGCGTTCCAAAGAGACGATGGCCAGAAAGGGAGGTCTGTCCAACGGCTGCGCGGCCAACCGTCCGGAGGCAATATCCTGCGGATCAAAGCGTAAGGAAAATTCTTCGCCCGATGCACGATAGAGCACCGAAATCTCGTGTTCAACTGGAGCATGGTCTGCTAATCGCTTGCTTAGGCGCGGGCAGGCCCTCTGGATTACCCGCACCGACGATAATCCCATCGACTCCGGCCAGCATGGCGCCATAGAGAACATAGATCAATGGCAGTTCGATCTTGTTCAGAAAATTGATGAAGATGTTGCCCGAATGTCCTTCTTTGGCCAGCCAGACTTCAGCAAAGCCGGTGGCGATCAGCAGTTCAACGATATTGTCATCAAGCTTCAGCGGAACAGTGTACTCTGTTCGGAGGCACAGGGAAGACCTGCGCCGTCCTTGCGCCGTACAATCTGCATGGGAGCACTGCGAAACGGGCCGTCAGGCGCTTTCCCACCCTCGATAAAGTATCGGTCGCAGATGTCATGGCCGATAGCAACATAAAACTTGTCATCAAAGGCTTTAGCCGCGCGCCGGGCATGACCGCCCGGATCTCCAGCTGCAGCAGCCGCACATAGACGACATCCAGCGCCGTACCCGAGACCGTTCCGACCGTCACGCCGGGCCGTTCCATGGCGACAGCTCTAGCCAGTCGCCAATTGGACACATAGACGCCCATTCCGCCCTGTATAAGCTTGATTTGTTCAAGATTTTTCATAGATTTTTCGCCTTTAACATCTAGCCGGGAATTCGTGGCAGCGGCCTAAGTGGGAGGTCAAAATGTGAGCTTGTGTTTGTCGTGGAGGAAATAAACGGTCGTTCCTACCAGGTTGATCTGAACCATTTGTTGATAAAGTCAGCATAGCTGATAACGGGACATGATCCAACCGTCCCTGGAAAGCTAAACACCAGGGTTTTGGCAAGGTTGCGGAAAATAAGAACAAGTTTGATCAATAATCATCTGTATAGAGAAGCTCTCTTAAGGCGATCACCCCTATAAATGTAAGCAGCAGCATGGTTGCCACCACCCAAAAGTGCGGGATCGTAGCCGTGGCCAAGATGCTCACAACAACGACAACAAGCAACAGCACCACCAGGCACGCTTCATCGTCACAGTCGAAGTCGGCAATTGCCTCTCCGGCCATATCGGCCGTTCTAAGGAAAACGTATGAATTCCCAGATCCTCTTGAATTCGGATTTCCGTCGTAAGCGGCAGCTTGCGACCTTTCCAACTGCGAGCGACCGCCGTATTCACGAGGCTCTGCATAGAGTCTGCCCAGGAGGATGCAGATTAGCCAGCCCGCGGCGGGGATCCAAAAGATGCGCGCTGACAAACGCTGCTTACGGTTCTGGAACCAGTCCGACCGGATCGACCAGACCAATGTCAGTGCAACAACCAGGAGTGCAACAAACAGAACATTGAAGGGTCCCCAGGAAGCATAGATTTTCCCAAACCACAGAAGTATGCCGGCTTGAATAATCGCAGCAAGAAGCGTCCCTGCTGTCATGATATGGGTCGAGGTAATAGTGCCGCTTCGTAGATGGCCGATGTCATCTTCTATAAGCTGCGGAAACTGCTTTATCTCATCATCAAGCCGCATGCCGGCTTGCACAAAACTGAAGAAGACGATCGCCATGCCCAGAATAAAGCCCAGCGCAGGCCAGGCGAATGCAGTTAAGGGCACGCTGCCACCAACAAACACAAAATATATGCTGGCCAAAACCGCGATCGCCAAAGAAATAGTGGAAAGAACGATGCCCAGGATCTTATCTCTGCTCATTTGTTTCCCCATTGGCGGCCTCGATCTCCTTATTATTTATCTCGGCAATGCTGACATCGGGAACATGATGATGGTCCCTACACTCGGCCAAGCTATTGCGTTCCAAAAAGACCGCCGTAATCTGCAAAAAGGCCATTTTCAATACGCTGAATTCTTCTTTCGATGACCGCTTCTGGTGAATGGGAACAACCCGTAGGAAGCAGAGTGATCTTCATGGCGACAACATTTAGTTTGCGAGTCATGACAAGGTCTTTACGCTCCTGCTAACAGTATAGCATTGGTCCACCACGTAATGAACCTTGAGCTGCTGTAGATATCTACAGGAGGGCGCTCAGGATGAGGTTGATGCCTAAGATTAGCAACAGCCCCAGGACGATCTCTTGCGGAAGGTGACGGGATCGATGAAACGGTCCAGGTAGAACCCGACCAAGGCCCCCAGCAGCACAAAAGGCAGCGCCAACAAGCTTTTGCTGAGCACTTCTGGGATCATATTGTCGCTCAGAAAATGAGTTAGGATGGCGGCAAGCGTGATGATCAGAAAAACACCTTGTAGATCGGCCTTAAAGAGCCGCGGTTCCCAGCGCTGAGTATCAGCATAGATGATCATC
>CAWEDV010000002.1:0-505459 GCA_963807975.1 uncultured Chloroflexia bacterium
CAAGCTAATATGAAACGCTTGAAAGGGAGAACACAAAATGACACAGAAAAAGAGCCGCAAGCGGGCCAACCCGCAAGACTACATGCCGGACGCAGAGCTCGTCGCGGCTGAGCTGGCCAAAGCGGAGTCGATGGATGACTTCTTCGGCAAGGAAGGCATCTTCGCCAAGCTGTTTGCCAACACGCTGGAATCGATGATGGAGGAGGAACTGACCGACCATCTGGGCTACGAGCCGTACGAAGCAAAAGGGCGCAACAGCGGCAACAGCCGCAATGGCTACTACAGCAAGAAAGTGCGCACCTCGGAAGGCGAGACCGAGGTACGCATACCCCGCGACCGCAACGGCGACTACGAGCCCAAGATCCTGCGCAGGTATGCCAGCAACACCAACGAACTGGAAGAGAAGATCATCGGCCTGTACGCCAAGGGGATGAGCACCCGCGACATCCAGGACACCTTGCATGAGCTGTACGGCGTCGAGATATCGGCCCAATCCATCAGCACCATCACCGACAAGATCTGGTCGCTGGTCGAAGCGTGGCAGAGCCGGCCGCTGGATGCCATCTACCCCTTCGTCTTCCTGGATGCCCTGCACATCAAGCTGCGGCGAGAAGGAAAAATCGAAAACACGGCGGTCTACGTCGTGCTGGGCGTGGATCTGGACGGCCATCGTGATGTACTCGGCCATTGGATTGGGGATGGCGCGGAAGGGGCCAACTTCTGGCTGAGCGTGGTCACCGACCTGCAGGCACGCGGCGTGGAGGATATCTTCATCGCCAGCGTCGATGGTCTGGCCGGGTTCAAGGAAGCGATTCAGTCCGTCTTTCCGCAGACCCAGGTCCAGCGCTGCATCATCCACCAGATCCGCCACAGCCTGCGCTACGTGGCCTGGAAAGACCGCAAAGCCTTTGTGGCCGACCTGAAGACGATCTACCAGGCACCCACGCTGGAACAGGCGACAGCCAACCTGCACCGATTGGCCGAAAACTGGGGCGGCAAGTATGCTATTGCGGTGAAGTCCTGGGAGAAGAACTGGGAAGACCTGACGACCTTCTTCGACTATCCGGCGGAAATTCGGCGCATCATCTACACGACCAACACCGTCGAAGCCTATCACCGCCAGCTGCGGCGAGTGACGAAGACCAAGTCCTCTTTTCCTTCACCGGAGGCCGCCCGCAAGCTGCTGTACCTGGCCACTGTCGACATCACCAGAAAGTGGACGATGCCGATCCGGAACTGGCCGCAGGTGCTCAATCAGTTGGTGATACGCTTTGAGGATAGGATAGATTTCTAGGATGTAATTCAGGGGTTTACACAGAATTTCGGATACTCCCCCGTTTTGGGCTTAACCGACTATGCCAAACAGTCCCATGATGAACTGATTTTGCTTTCTAATATTTCCCTTTTCAATTCCCTCCATTTGCCCTTTCCTAATCATGTGCATCACTTCATAACCCTGAATCGTATTGCACGCTGTCGGATATGAACCGAATCTCAATCCTGGTCGAATCTGTCGTTTCATAAACCAATGGCTTTTCCATGAATCTACTCCCTGTTTTATAGATGAAGTGAAGTAGATTATCCATTCAACGAAAATTTGCAACAGACCTCGCCACCCAATTCGGTTATCTCTAACCTCCAAAACACCCCAAACTAATAAAGCGCCCTGTTTGTGGACTTTTTGCGGACACTGCTTCTGTATTGTGATGCAAGTAAGTGTTGGCAACGCATGAAACGCTGCCGAAAAAACCACAATTGAACCAAATGGAGGTTCAAAATGAAAAAATGTATATCTTATCCTTTTGTTAACCCTTATCTTGGCGGCAGTCATCCCCGCAGGAGCCACACCGCCCGAAGACGTCTCTATTACCCTGACATCGCAATACTATTTTTGGGATTTTTACAATCCAACCGGAACCTGGACAGCCAATGGCGCGATCTCGGGCGATGGCAATCTTGATGGTGTGCTAAAACATTTTGGCGCCGGCTGGCCTCATGGAATAGGTTTCCAGACAGCCCATGTGATCGAGGTTATCAGCGATGATAATGGTACGATTACGATTAGTACCAATGCTAGCGGATTTGAATGGACAACTGACTATGACGAAGAGATCTATGGTGAGTACTGCGCTGCTGGGAGCGATGCGTATGATGAATACTTTATTGGCGATGGCAATTGGGTCATTCTTTCCGGCACCGGCGCCTATGAAAATCTTCATGGTCAAGGAAAAGCGACACTGCTAGGGTGTGTCGATTGGGATGCCTTCATCATGGACACGACAGGAATATACGACGGGCAAATGCACTGATCTAATACTCTCCCAGAAGTTCGCAGCTTCTGGGAGAGTATTCTCAAATGTGCCAAGATTTCTTTGCATTCACAGTTGGGTCACACTACCGCTTGACCCAGGTTTACTCTCTCCGGTGGAAAAACACGACATCTACAGATGATCTTCATCACTCGTTTCTCGTTTGAACCAACTCCCATGCACATTTGGGGACGGTTTCCCCTCTGGTTGCACATAGCTTACGCTAGTGGGTCTTTAGATCATGTCCATAGACCAGTTTGACTTCTGGATAGCGTTCTTTGAAGAGAATGATGCGATCCAATGCCTCCTGGCCGCCTTCAAGGTCGCTGGAATAATATCCTGGACCGATCCCAGTCTCAAATTGGTAATGATCGTTGCAGGCATCACCCGTGAAAAGAACCTGTTCATCGATGCCGTTGATCAGGAAGATCACATGCCCTGCGCTGTGCCCACTTGACGAGATCGCCCAGAACGAACCATCCCCAAAAACATCAACACCCTTGCCCAAGTGGTGGTAATTCAATGCCCCCGCTAAAATCGATTTCCTGCAGTTCATCGATACCCGCCAAATGATCACTTTGCATGAAGAACCTGAAATTGACATACCGTTCATTCTTCCCCGCGACATAAGGAATGTCCTTAGGCAAATCGACAATCCCAGCCGTATGATCCTGATGCAAGTGGGTGAGGAAAACGCCTTCTAATCGAATGCCTTCCTGGTCCAGTATCGCAGCAATATGCGTGTTGGGTTCTTGGCTGCCTTTCCCCAGATAACTCTCGACCATAAGACCTCTGATCGTGCCGTGTTGGCTGTGAACGTAGGATTTATCTAGGCCCGAATCAATCAGATACGCACCGAACGCCTGATGTTGGATGATACCCACGTTGACCGGTATCTCAATACTTGCATCCTCGATATCTTGAGCCTTCTCGTGCTCCAGATTCATAATGCCGGACAGGGTTGTTTGCATTACGCCGGTAGAATAGGTGCGAATGGTGACCGGCTGAGGATTTGAAAGAATCTCTTCCAAACTGTGATAGGCTGGTTCAGGCACAGGGTAAGAGACCTTTCGAATCATTGCAGGCTGAAAGACAACGAAAGTAAATATGGACGCGGCTGTTAAGATTACGATTATTGCGAGTAATATTCTTTTAGATTTTCGCATTCTGTTTCTCCTCGTATGATATGCAGCGGCGGAAATGATAAAGACATGACACTCAAAACCTCGTATTTTGTAGTCTCAATTTGCGAGCTGTAGTTGCACTGAGCGTCACGTTGTGCAACGTAGATTGCACAGCCATGATGCGTTCTTGAGAAACCTCCCAGGTCAAATCACGAGATGCTTCAGTCCGTCCCGGCAGTCTCAAAGAGATGAATACAAACAGCGCCGTAGATAAGATCAATACCGCAGAGATCATAAAAACGCTTTGCGGCGGAACATAACGAACGACGGCCAGCACTAGCGCTGGCGCCAATAAACTGCCCAACGAACTGACTGCACCCTTGATGCCCATGACCCGCGAACGGTGTTCTTCTGGGGTGATGTCCAGGTAAGCGGCGCTCAATGCCGGATTCACCAAGGCTTCGCCCAACCCGGCAATGATAAAAGAGGCAATAATCACCCAATAAACATTGGTGAACATCAGCCCAACATATTGGGCAGCATGCAAAGTCAGGCCGACGATGAGCACCGGTTTACGGCCCCACCGGTCACTGGATTGACCCAGTGCTAGAATACCAACCAGCGTGGCCCAGCCATAAAAGCTGATCGCTGCGCCAAATTGTGCCGTTGACCATCCCAATTCGTCAAAGACGTAGAACGGCAGTTGGGGATCGATGAAGAACCAGGCGAAGATCATGCTTAAATTAACGAAGAGCAGCGTGCCAAAGGCCAACAGGGGATGGGGCAGCGACGCCGTGAAAGAAACGGCCGTTCTCGTCTGCGGCGCCAATCTTGCGGCGCGCTTCTGGTAGAGGGTTTCTCTATGCCTCTCCTCGCTGGTGTGGGTTTCAGGGATAACGAAAAATGCGATGAGCAGGGTGAGCAGCGCCATGCCAATCGAGGCCATGAAGGGTGGGCCATATCCCCACTTGTCGTAGAGCAAACCGCCCACAACCGGTCCAATGATGAAGCCGGCCGCTGTGCCGCCGCCGATGACGCCGATCCAACGGGCGCGCTCATCTTCGGGTGCGATATCGGCGACAAATCCCATTGTCGCCGGTCCTAAGCCTGCCGTCAGCGCCCCGGCCACGCCGCGAATGACAATGAACACCAATGAAGTGGCCGCCAGGTAATAGCCGGTGAAAGCGGCCGTGAAAACTGCAAATGAACCGAGTATTACTGGCCGTCTCCCGAACCGATCGGCTAACGATCCCATAAACGGCGCCGCAATCATGCCCGCCAGCGAATAAGCCATGACACTCGTCGCCAAGGACAGCCACGCCGTCGCCGAAATCGCCGATCATGCGGGCAAAGAGGGGGAAGATCATGCCATAACTGGTCATCTGCAGAGCCGTGCAAATCGCCAAAAAGACGATGATGATGCGGGCACGGCGGGGGTCCATGCCGGGCGTTGCCACCTGTGTCGCCTGAATGATTTTCCCCATGTGGACGTGGTTCTTGGGTAAATTCATACCCTGGCTCCCAGTTCCACAAGCAATGTGGCTAAATCCATATAAATGGTCTCCCGCTGAATGAGACCCGCGCGCACGTCATAAATGGTCACACCCCTAAACTGGATGGTTCTCCCCGTGGGATCGAGCCGTTCCTCGAAAACCGGCGGACCTAATGGGCCTGTGTGCGTGCCGGTGAAGATCCACTCCGTGACGACGACTTCTTCGGCAGCAATCGTACGCTTTACTTCATAATCTATCTCATCAAAACCGGCGAACCAGGCCGGGAAAAAGGCCGCGCTTTCTTCGGCCGAACTGGGTGGATTCTCAAAAGCGTCACCATAAACCCAATCCACGACATAATCTTTTGCATGCAGAGATTTCATGGTTTCGGTATCCTGTGCTGACAAGGCCGCCACAAACTGCGAAACAATCTCGAAGGCGGAGGCATTGTTTATTGATGTTTCACTCTTCATATGCGGTCTAACACCTTGTAACCGAAAAGATGCCAACTTTTTTAAATCAACCAATCAATCTTTCTTCTGGTAAATGAAAGTTGGCATCTTTGTTTGCAGGGACGGTTACTCGAAGATCATCCATCCAAACCGATAACATATTTTTGAATGACCCTAAGGGAGGGCTTTCTCACGTCAAGGATGCAGCAAACGATGCGAACTTATTCTTTGGTTCGGGGCCGCGATACTTGAACTGACCGACTACTTTCGCCCCTTTTCCTTCCAGCGCTTGCGCCATTTGCCGCAAAGTTGATCCCACCGCCAACTTGTAGGTGCAAAACACGACAGTTTGCTTGCCTTCTAGATTTCCTAGTTGTTCTATAAAGCGCATCGTTCCTTCTGTCGGGTGTTGTCGAATGATAAATAGACCCTTGACCCAACTCCCGACGCAAATAAGGTCAGCTTCGGACACATCAGCGGGGTCGGCCTGTGATACTGATTGGACCCGACACTGGTGACCATGTTTTTCCATCATATTGCCCATTGTCTCCGCCGCCTTGGCGGTGGTGCCGGTACTGCTGTCATAAACTATCGCAATTTTCATTTAAATTTCTCCTTAAATAAGTCAGCCAAGCCCAAGTGCAGCCATTACCAGGAAAACCATCTGGAACAGGAAGTTCCCGATCCAGTGGAAGACCATCGCTAGCGGCAGGCTCCCAAGCGGCCCAAAAGCGAACGCGTATCCCAGTCCGCCAACCAAAATTCCCGGGAACAGCCAACGCTGATAGACATGCTTTAAAGTGAATAAAATCCCATTTGCCACCCAATCCCAACTGCCAAAAACGCCCCGCATCTTGGGCATCAAGAAACCTCTGTAGTAGAGTTCTTCCCCAAAGATATTGAACACCAGCCCAACTACAAAGTACAACAGCACAAAAAGGAAGTTTCCCTGTAGATCCATGTCCGGGAATGCATCTGCTGCACTGGAAACCTGGACAGTGGGATTGCTGGCTGCCGGCCACCAATCAGGGGGCATAAAACCCGGGACTGAGGCCAGCGCCCGGTTCGCACCGCCCATCATCATACTCAACGTCAGCCCTGCGATCAGAACCCCCAACGCGATTAACCATGCCTGCCAGCCCTTGGGCCATTGCCAACGGATCCGGTCACGCAGGGCGGCGAAGGTCAACGAGTAACCCTCGCGCCGCAGCATGACCAGCCCAGCAACCAGTTCCGCCCCGGTGCCCAGCACGGTGACCGCTAACATCACCCAGGTCGGTGTTACCCCACCCTCAGGGATGAACTGCCGTCCCACAACGTAGATCAGGAAAGAAAACCAAACTGCCGGCCATAAAAACATGAAGAGGATCTGCCATAACTGATACTGCGGAATGTCATGTTCAAGATCGTTTGAAATCCTTTCTCTTGTAACTACCATTTCTTTCTCCAAATTTTTCACTCAATCGTTTTCATTGAAAGTTGCGAGCTTATGCCCATCTGATCTGTGGAGGCTTTCTCTCGATCATGTTTTTGAACTTTGGGAGTGGATATCCAAGCGCCAAAGCGCCATACAGATTGTTATCAGCTGGAATGCCAAGCAGGTTTGGAATGCGGCGGTTCCATGCCCGTGCCATCGGAGCACGACACGGAGCGAGCACCCATCCGGTGTAAAAGTGCCCGATACCTAATGCGTGGGCGACCAGGGAGGCATTCTGCAGCGCCAATTGTGCATTTACATCCCCGAACCCAACCATCCGGTGAGCATGAAAAGCCAGTAATACGGGTGCACTATTGAGTATGGGGTCGGCGCCGGATTCAAACATCTGTACCTTCCGTTGAAATCCGGGTATTTCGCCCAGGCCACTTTCGGCCGAATCCCGGTTAGCTGCCAGCGCCATTGCTCTGAATAAGGGGTTAGAAAAGCGTTTGATTTCAAACTTTAGATACTCGATGACCGTCGCGGAAACTTTGTTCAGCACAGCTCTATCCTGAACAACGAGAAACTCCGTGCTTTGCGAGTTGTGCCCGCTGGGCGCAAAGCGTGCCCCTTCGATGATTGTATCGATAGTGTCTTTCGCCAGGGGATTGTCTCGAAATGCCCGGATGGAGCGGCGGGTCTTGAGTAAAGTCAGCACCTGTTCTGCTGTGGGAATCTGCTCAAAAGGAATCGCCTGAATGGTGGTCGGCGGGAACTCAGTGTGGCTAATCGCACCGTGACGGCAGATAGCCATGCATTGGCCGCAAGCTATGCAACGCTCCATGTGTTCTTTAGATATTTTGGGAACGGTGACCTTCCCGTCTTGTTGGATAACAGCGACCGGGCAGATCATGGCGCAAAGGCCATCTTTCTTACATCTTTCGCTATCGATGGTGACTTCATACATCTTCATTTGCTCCTTCAAGACCATTGACTAGGGACAAGTGATTGGTAATTAAGATATCGGTGTGAGCAAAATCTTTCCACCCGTCATTTGATTGGTGTATTCCTGGACAGCTTTCCTGGATTCCTGGAATGGATACTGTGCCCGGATTTCGCTCTTGAGATCGGTGCCGATCAGCTTTTGGGAGCGCCGCCAAAGCATAAGAATTTGCAGCAAATTCTTATTAGAATAGAGCCAGGGCCCCAGCCAGAAACCGGTTATGGTCTTGCCTTGAAAGACGATCTGGTCGACTTTGGTTTGCGTCGCTTTTTGGGAAAGAAGGCTATAAACCGTTACGGTGCTGTTTTCCGGCAGTGCTTTGAGCAGCTGCCCCGTCATCGGTCCAGCAACCGCATCAAAGGCAAGGTGGGCGTTATACTGATGGCAGGCATCATGGAGCTGTCTGTCAAAATCCACATCGCTGCTATTTAAGACGACAGTTGCACCTTCCGCTTTGAGTAGTTCCACCTGTGCATCTCGGCGAACGACGTTGATAATCTGAATCCCCTCACTTCGCCCCAAGCGGTTGACCATTTGCCCGAGTGCGCTGGCCGCAGCGGTGAGGATGATGGCTTTGTGCCCGCCATCTTTTGTGATTTCCAGGAAAGCGCTGGCCGTTAGCGGATTGATAACCGACATGGCCCCTTGTTCCAGACTGACCGATTTATTCAATGGGAAGACACCGCCCTTTGTAGAGGCCACCACATATTCAGCCCAAGTGCCATCTCTTTCCCCTTTACTCAGACAAGCAATCCGCTTTCCGAGGAAATAACGGCCCATCGCTCCAGGACCAACGGAGACAACTGTTCCCGAACCTTCTCCGCCGGGAACCACGGGAGGCGGGTTATCGAAACCGTATTTTCCATTCAGGAAGGCTAAATCTGAGGGATTGATCGGTGAAGCGGCGACTCTTACCAGGACTTCATCTTTTCCCGGTTTTGGGACTGGGCGCTGCTCAACCCGGAGTGCCTCGGCACCGGAATATGAATCTAGAACCACGGCCGTCATCTGATCGGGTATTTGTGTTTGTGACATTTTCTGCCTCCAAAAAATTTCAGGGTTTCAGGTCAGTTCGTATTTCGTGTTGCGTATTTCTCTGGTTCATCGAAATACGCAACACAGATTAGGGTTTTGATACGGTTTCATTCTTCTTGCATCAGTTCGGCGATCTTCTTTTCCTCCCAGCTCGAGCCAGGTCTTGCAACAAAAACTCGTAACGCATGCAGAATAAGTGCAATGCCCCATCCCATGAGCGGCCAAATAAACCAAAGCGTTTCCGGGGACGTAATCATGTTGATAAAAAACAAGCCCAGGTTTACGATAACGTACACAGTAAGGTGAATGTAAAAACGTCTTAATGTCTCAACTCTTTCTTTAGCCTTTAAATATTTAATTTCTTTCGTGTTCATTTCGTCTCCTTTAAATATTGAATGTTTTGTCACACAATTGCTTAATGTTTACCGCATCCGTTTAAGCAAGCTCCTTGCGTTTAATTGACAGCAGTGACAGACCTAGATCGTACAGTTTGCGCAGTAACCCGTGCAGAGCGGCTTGATCGACCACCTTGCCTGTCAGTTTGGTGACACTCCTTCCGTCTTCATCGACTTGAGGCTCAATATCCATGCCGTCGAACCAATCTGACCGACTTTCGTCCAGATATCCTTGCACAATAATCTGGTAGATTACCGGGCAATCTGGATAATATTTGTGTCCTGCATCTGTCATTCCTGTCAACCTCTTTCAAAACTATGCCTATAGGATAACGAAAGCGGAGCGGAAAATAATCACATTTGAATGTGATCTTGAGCAGAAAAAGATGTGATTACTGAGGGGGAATTATGTGATGAGGATTATTTTTATAAGAGGTTTAGTTCCTCGGCTTTGGCGACAGCCTCGGATCGCTTGTGAACCATGAGCTTACTGTAGATGTTCTTTACGTGCGTGCGTACTGTATTGAGGCTAACCATAATTTGGTTTGCCATTTCTTTATAGGTCAGGTCTTGTGCCATCAGGTGCAGGACTTCCAATTCACGGTCAGAAAGCGGATCTACGAGTAGGGATGGGGGTGAAAGGTTGGGTCCGTCAGGCTGTGTATCCGTATCGATTCGGTTCAGCAATTCGATAGCATAATCAGCCGAAATGTTGCGCCTGGTTGCTTCCTTGAGCAAGCGAATAATTGGGCTGCCGTTGTCCAGAAAGATGCGTACAAATCCCTGCGGTTTGGCCAATTCAAGCGCCCGCTCGAGGCAAGACAGTGCCTGATTAAGATCTCCAAGTGCATCTAAGGCCAATGCCTGAAGGTTGAGGAGATCAATCAGATGCCCGATACGTCCGGCTGATTCTGCTGACAGGGTGAGTCGATCGATCAATCCAAGTGCTCTGGTCAACATAGCCCCATCTGATGAGGCTCGGCCTTGCGCAACTAGCACCCGCGCCAGCGAGATTTGTTCATACTCATTTTGCTGGTTGATCTCGATCTCGGCGCTCAGATTGCTTTCATGTGCCCAGCGAGACGCCGTATCAAGCTCTTCTTGGGCTAGCCACAACTGCACCTGGCATGCAGTAAGTTCTACCCGATATATTTGTTGGATATCCATTTGCGCGCTGTTAATTGCAGCTTGCAGCATCTTGTTTGCACCGTCTGCATCGCCGCGTGCTTGCAGGATACGAGCCAATAGGATATATCCAACGACAAGCGATTGTAAGAAGCCCCCTCGTTTGGCTTGCTTGATTCCCTGACGCACGTACACTTCAGCGTCTGCTAACTCATTTCGCTCATAGAGTACATAGCTCATATTCGCTCGCGCCATATCTGAACTGCGTACCCGCAGTTGTTCCGCTGCACTAAACTCAGCAGACGCATCGAGCATCTCCTGGCATATTTCGACTGCTTGTCCAAGCTTCCCTTGCATCACCAATAATCGAACCAGCTGTTCTACGGCCATAATAGCAGCCATTACGTTTTCGGCTGCCAGGAGCAGAGTGACAGCGTCGGCGTATGACTGGCTGGCTTGCGCTATGTCACCGACATCTCTAAAGCGAGCGGCGAGTGTTAAGAGGAGAATCCCGCGCCAGGAAAGGTTATCCTCTGGTAGGAGCTTAAGCACTTGTTGAGCTATTTCAATGCCGCGCATCGGTCTTCCCTGAATACCATAGAGAATCACGCGTAGTGTGTTTATCTTGCAAAATAGTTCGGCGACTTGTTCACTGTTGAAGGGTGTCGTTTGCCTGGCAAGCAAAGCTTCTGCATCGTTCAGGCGCTCCTCAACAGCGCCAATCTGACCGCTGAGGAATAGATTCCAAGCATAGTTGACAGATAATGAGGGGCTCGAACGGACTCTTTCATCTGGTAGCAACTCGAACCATCGCCGCACCGTGCTCACCTCACCCCGCTCGTTTGCCGTGAAGCTGTGTTCATCAACCAGACGTGCTGCCTGTTCAAGATCGTCTGCTGCTATGGCATGGCGAATCGCGCTGTCGATATACCCATGTTCTTCATACCATTTGCTGGCGCGACGATGAAGATCGTGGAGTGTACCGGCCTGCTCTCGCTGCAAGCGATAGCGCAGCAGATCAGCAAACAGGTGGTGATAACGATACCAACGCCGTTCATCATCTAGCGGCACAATGAACAGGTTGGATTTTGCGAGTTGGTTCAATAATGTGTGCCCATCCCTGTGATTAGTGCTGTCGATTTCAAAATCACAGACAGCTTCGCACAAAGAACCGGTCAGGCGCGTCAATATTGACGTTTGCAGCAAAAAGGATTGCAAACTTGAGGGTTGTTGTTGCAAGACTTCTTCGACCAAATAATCGAGGACATGATGATGAATGCCGGTAAAAGATTGGATAAAACGGGTGACTTGCTCTCCGTCTCTTTCTTGCAAAGAAAGTGCGGCTAGCTGCAATCCTGTAATCCAACCCTCGGTACGCGATCCCAATGCGGCGATATTTTCTGCTGAGAGGTCGAGGCACATCATTTGGTTGAGAAATGTAGTGGCCTCTTCATTGGTGAAGCGCAGATCAGCCACGCGCAGCTCGGTCAATTGACCTCGACCTCGCAAACGGGCCAATGGCATGCGAGGATCGATGCGCGTGGTGATGACTAAGTGCATCGTGGCAGGCAGGTGATCAAGTAAAAATGTGACTGCTTTGTCAATTGATTGATTTTCGATCACGTGATAGTCATCTAAAATGAAAATCAGGGTTTGGGGAAGGCCCGCGATCTCATTAAGAAGGGCCATCAGAACTGCTTCAACATTGGTCGCTGCGGATGATTGCAGCGCGGCTAGTGATTCTAGTCCAATGTCAGGCTCTACCGTTTGTATGGCGGCGATGAAGTAGATTAAGAAGCTGCCTAAATCGTTGTCCCCTTCATCTAGCGAAAGCCAGGCTGCCCGATTTACGATTTTAGATCTACGATTTGCGATTTGGTTGATGGTATCTGATGATGAAGCGTTAAGCGTCAATTGTAATTCGTTAATCCAACCGCTGACCAATGTGGTTTTGCCAAAGCCGGCCGGGGCGGAGACCAGGGTGAGTTTGCAGCCTTGTTGCATTCCGTGGTTGAGCTTTTCGATAAGATGGGGGCGTGGTACAAGCGACGGCCGTAGAGATGGGATGAATAGCTTCGTGCGCAGCAAGGTTTCGAGCATAGGCACATTATAAAGGAAAACTCCAGGTTCAGAAATCCAGTCTGTTCCAAAACAAAGAGATGTCGCGCCAGATTAGGTCAATGGCCCTGTTGACCTTGCGGCTCCAGCTCATGTATTGAACAAGAAAGCCATGGCATTGAACCAGGGTCTCAAAGATGGGCGCGGACGGACTTGCACCGCCGACCTCACGGAAGTGAACCGCCGTTCGCAATTTCCAGCTATCGCACCTATGCAGGCATGTGACCGGCGACTCTATTACAGGTATAGTTCAAGCGGCTTGTGGTTTATTATGGTGCGATCGTCGGCTGTGAACTTGACGGCCCATTTGCCTATTCGCACCACCAGAAACGAGGTACGATTCTGTCGAATTGTACTATCATAAAGTTCGAAATGGATCTCCTTAGGGGCATTCTTCTGAAAAAGACCGCTTGACATCACTGTCAGGTGGTTTTTTCGTTCAATTTCCTTAGAGATCGGGGGAAATCTGCGGAAACAGAGCAACATTTATGATGTTAATAGCTAAAAGAAGTTCGAATCTCCTTAGGTCAGATACAAAGTGCGCTAACTTGGCTGCGCTCCATGCATATTGCTAAATGGAGTGATTTCCTTTCATTCATAAGAATTGGTTGGGGAGATTTTGATGATTTCGGGTATATTTGTCGGAGATGGCCTCGACAAGTCTACCATTGCCATTGACAAGATTTATCGGCCGCGAAAACGAGCTGGGTGATGCCACCCGGCCGTGACGGTTGCCGCGCGTTCCCGGATCAACAGTTCGTTGTCCCCTGGTGCCGGCCGTTCGATTTCCTGAAGCTTGAGGTCGTATGGAGAACCATAGCGAGTCGTGACAATCGCTTTCATGGCTGTTCTTCACATAGAGGAAAAGCGTCGCCGCTTTTCTTCACCGCTTTACGAAATGCCGAATTGTTGCCTGGCAAGCAGCGTAATCGCCAGACACACAAGCATGTAGCTGAGATTAATGGCGGCCCGCACCAACCAGGGTCGCTCTGAAAAATCGATGTTTAATCCACGCCCTATGACCACGCCAACGCCGAGCAAGAAAAACCATGGTATGAAAAGAAACGCGGTCGACCGCCTGATCGCCATTGTCACCAGGTCGTGAATACCGCCGGAGACGATGAAAGTCATGACGAGCGCCACGGCAGGCGGCAGGAATCGCTGCAGGGGCGAATAAACATACTTGCCCAATCCGTAACCGAATATCGGATTCCAGTATTGCCAGAACTGGCCAAAGGAACCGGCGCCGAAGCTACGAATGAGCATGTTACGCAGCGAGCGACTATCACCAAGAGGAACGCCGTTGCGTCGCCGAACGTACTCCGCCAGTGTTAGCCTTTGCCACGGTCTCGGCCGTATGGTGTAAAGGTTTGTGTCTTGTGCTGTCATCTTTCCGTCATACCTCGCTTTAGTGGCGGTCGACGCGTCTGGTGGGAGACACGCGCCCGGCTTCTGGAAGAGTGGGCGCACCATCTCTCGCGCTCGCTCGCTAAGCCGGCTTCAGAGCGGCGTCGGCCTCAGGCTGAGGCTTGCGCACACCCTTCACCGAATATATTAACCTTATGGCAGCGGCAGATAAAGCGAAATCTATAGTCTACCGCCTGCCCGTATTTGGTTTCGGTTGTATTGTTCAATTATTCAATGGAATTCGGAATGGAAAACTTTCGAACTGCTGCGGATTGAGGACATTGTTCGAATAGAGATTAGCAGCCAGTCTCATAAAGATAATTACGGTAAATGCAATAAAGCCCGTGCTGTACTCGATTGGCGTAAAGAAGGGGAGCAAGAAAACCCAGAAGATGGTGTTAAAAGCCCAAAAGGCCATCCTAGTGAGCCGGCTGTTGAACCCTTTTCTGACAGAATCGCCGCCTGCTGAGTTTTTCCGAAGCCATACGAACCGCATGGCTGTATGATTTTCGACAACCAGTCAATAGAGTGCCCCGATAAGCGCAAGCCCGATCATTCCATTCCGTCCCGTCCAAATCGAGGTGGATAAAGCGACGATAACATAGATCAGAGCGGGTAGTCCCAATCCCAGCGCAAGTAAATTGTTCCACTGTACGGTCAAGAATTTTTCTTTTGTCATTGTGTCGATCCTTTCTCTTCTGTTGGTCGGTAAAAAAATTCCGGAATTCTAGCTGGCCAGTACGCCTTCCTGTTTTGGCCACTTCCATGCATACCAGACAATCAGAGCAAGGAACACCATTTCTACAATAACCAAGAATGTCCTATATGCGTATTCGTAGGTTGGTAATTCTCCAATTAGATTCAAAACAAAAAAGAGTATGGCCACAATGATGTTTACCCAGCGATTCACTTTATCCGGCAGTGTCAGTGAAAGATAAACCATAAAAACTGGAAGCACAAATATTATTGCAGCTGCCAAGCGAAATCCCTGATTCAATGGCATGCCATCTACCTCTCCGGCTAGTATCTGTTCCACCATCCCCGGTTCATAAAATTTCAGCACATCACCTACAAAACCAGTTAACATTCGAGCAACCCATAAGGCTGAAAGGATTATCTTCACATCTGTCAGATTTCTGGCGATATTATTGTTTGTCATTTGCTGTTCTGCGCCACGACTATGACTACTTTTCCTTTGGCGTGTCCTTCGCTGATATACCGGAATGCTTCGGCAACCTCACTTAAGGGGTAACATCTATCGATCACAGGTATGACCTTGCCGGCTTCAAGAAGCTCTTTCATAAAAATCAGATCGTTTTGGTTTGGTTTGACCATCATGCCGCCCATTGTCTTACTCCCAGTCATTGAAATGATTGGTCCAATAAGCACAGCCTGGAAGCTTTGAGCCATGGAACCTCCGCTGGCAACATAAATCCCCTCAGAACTTAATGCACGCCGGTAATCTGAAATCGGATGATAGCCGTTGGCAGCAAGTATCAGGTCATATTCCTTCCCATTTTGGGTGAAATCTTCCTGAGTGTAATCAATGACATAGTCCGCACCAAGAGAGCGCACCATGTCTGTATTCTTCGAGCTGCACACGGCCGTCACCTCTGCCCCGAAGGCTTTGGCAATCTGCACCGCATACGACCCCACACCACCAGACGCGCCATTGATCAAAACCTTTTGTCCTGGCTGAATTTTTCCTTTTTCGCGCAGAGCCTGCAGGGCGACAACGGCCGATTCAGGCACGGCCGCTGCTTGCTGGAAGGTCAAATTGGCCGGTTTCAGGGCTACTGCATTTTCAGGAACAGCTACATATTCGGCAAAAGCACCCCAACCGGCCACGGATAAGTCCCCATATACCTCATTACCTGGCTGAAACTGAGTTACGTTTCCGCCAACCGCTTCAACACGTCCCGCCATTTCTTTGCCGGGAATCGTGTTTTTTGGTTTTTGTAGCCCGGTAGCAAAGCGGGTTACGAAAGGCTTACCTTCCAATACAATCGCATCACCAGCCGTGACAGCTGCCGCATGAATTTTTATCAGTACTTCATCGTCCTTGAGGATCGGTTTTTCTACCTCTTTTAATTCCAGAACGTCGGGAGACCCATACTCTTCATATACAATTGCTTTCATAATTACTCTCCTATTACTTGAGGGTTGACTGAAATGAGCGTCAAGCCCAGATTGCGAATCTTTTTCAATACACCGTGCAGAGAAGCCTGGTCTACGATGATGCCGCTTAAAATGGTGTGGCCATCGTCGGTCAGCGTGAAGGTTAAGCCATCGAACCAATCCTGCCAGCGAGGATCCAAATGATCTTTGATTTTGAAGTGATAAAAAGTCTGTTGTTTCATCGTGCCCATAGGATAGGGGAATTGGCACAACAAATCCCCACAGGAAACTGTGGGAATTGAGAAAAAAACTGTGGTTTTGGCGGGAAATAATTGTGGGAAGTTTAAATACGGTATTGGCCACGTCGCCGAGAGCCAGGGCAGCGTAAGTATGGGTGGTGGCTATCGATACGGGTAAATAGCAGAACTATTCTTCATCCACGACGACCATCTCGGCCGGTTCAGTTTCCAGTTGCTCACTCACATTGGCCGATGTGTCCCGCCACCGTTCAGCATCCTGCAATCGGGATTCGCCGGACGCCAAATCGCCGTCGAGCAGATATGCCCTGGCGAGATCAACGCTGAGTACAGGTCTGGCGCGAACCAGATCGTCTGGCAGTGCTCTCGCCTAGCCCAGCTAACTGTTAGACCGGAATATTTTTCCCATTGCCGGCCGGAGCCGAGAGCAAGATTAGTTTACGCGGCCGTTTCCTTTGTATTTTAGCCACCAAATGGGGGCGTGGCACAAAGCTGGGGCGAATTGAGGGGGTATAGAGTTTGGTTTGTAAGAGTATGGTCTCCACACGGGATTTATAGGGGAAAGTGTGGGGGAGGATAACGGTCGTTACAAATGAATTGTTGTTTCCCAATTTAATTAATCCCGAAAGGAGTAAAAACCTGCCTATTACTGTCTCCTGCGGTTATCGTTGTCGCCCGTATTTTTACCAAAACTTCGTCATTCTTGGGGATAGGTTTTTCTACCTCTTGGAGCTGAAGCCCCTCGGGTGAGCCGTATTTTATACATACCATTGCTTTCATATATTTACCCATCAATATTTATTTACCCACGCAGAATCCGGACAATACGGTTGTAAACGACATTCGATACCATCACCTTGGTTCCACCGCCTGTATCGAAAAGCGGAACCATCGGGGTTCCGCCAATTGTATTCACAAACTGTACGACAACCGTATCAATGTCCTTGTGGTAACGAGCGATACTGTAGTATCCGGGTAATAAGCCTGTATGTTCATATTCATAAACATCGGAATAAATAGCCTGCTCATCATCATTTAACAATGAGCCATCGTTTAGTGCCCTCAAAAATATGCCTACATCCTCGGCTGTAGCTATCATTGAGCCGAAATAAGTATTCTTTAAATCGGGCTCCCAGCCTACATAGTAGCCGCTCATAACATCGTCTACATCCACTTCACGAATCGAGCCGTAAGTATTGTTCATCTCAAGCGGTATCAAAATTTCTTCCTTGATATATTGAAAATGGCTATACCCCACCACTTTATCAATGATTTCGGCAAGCAAAAAATAATTCGTGTTTGAATAACCATAATCTTCATCCGGTTCAAAGTCAGCAGGCAAATCCAGGGCGAATCCAAGCACTTCGCTGCTGCTTTGCGGTGGGTCGTCCCATGGATAATCAGGATGGTCACTGAAATTGGGAATGCCACTCCGATGCTGCAACATTAATTTCAAGGTGATGGTTTCTGCATTTTCAATTCTTCCCACAAGTTCTGGAAAATGATCTGCGAGTGTGTCATCCAGCGACAGGCTTTGGTCACTGACCAGCATGACGGTAGCAGCGGCAATATATAACTTGTTGATACTGGCAATCTTGAATAATGATTGCGGGTCGGCTGGTATTTGATTTTCTCGGTTTTTCCAACCAGCTGAATAAAATGCTGGTGGTTCACCTGCTTCATCCACATACACAATAATTCCATCCAATCCATGACCAATTGCGCCATCGACTTGTTCTTGGACAGTATCAGGTAATGGTGTTATCCAAGCCCATATTCCGTCCCAAGGCGAGAACACCACAACACAGATTATCCCCACGATAGGCATGATTATTCTGAGTATTTGAACGATACGTTTTTTATTTGGCATTTATGATTACCTTTTTCCTGTCGTTTGAGTTTAACTGGTTTTGGCTGATTTGAGCGCACGTTTATTCCACTCATCTTGTAAAATAGCGTATACAAACTCGTCTCCCCACTCACCTTTGAAGATTTCATTGTGGACGAAATGAGCTTCTCTCCGCATCCCTAAACGTTACATCAACTTGGCCGAGGCATCGTTTCAAGCATCGCATCGCCCAAAAATTCGATGGAACCCAAACTCATTAAACCCTAGTGATAACATCATTTTGCTCGCTTCTGTGGCATATCCTTGACCCTGATGCTCGGGGTGAAAAACAAACCCAATTTCACCCTGTTGATGTTCTTCACTACGCCATACTAAAGACACATCACCGATGACTTTATTAAGTTTGATTAGCTCTACCGCTAGAATAAGGCTCTCACCTTCTTGACTTAAGGTTGTGGTTAACATCCGTTTCTTAAGCACCTTTTCTGTTTCAGACCAGTTTCTTGCTTTCCAATAAAGAAATTGGGCGACTTCAGGCCGAGCATGAAACTCAAATAAATCATCAATATCCATTAGCTCAAAAGGACGTAAGATTATTCGTGTGGTTTCAATAGGATAGATCAATGTCATTATTTTCTCCTTTGATAAATTGTTTATTGTTGTAGATTGACTGAAATTAATGTGAATCCCAAATTTCTAATCTTTTTCAATACACCGTGCGGTACAGCTTGATCCAAGATGACACCGCTAATAATAGTGTTGCCATCGCCGGTCAAATTGACATTTAAGCCATCGAACCAATCTTGCCAACAGGTATCCAAATGACTCTTAATTTCGATGGGTATACGGTGTGTTCATTCTTCATGTCCATAGGATAGGGGAAATAGCACGACATATCCCCACAAGAAACTGTAGTTTAAGTGGGCAAAAACTGGGGGGATCTAAATGAGGTTAATTTCTTTTGCTTTAGCGATGGCTTGGGTACGTTTGTTGACACCCAGTTTGCTGTAAATGTTTTTTATGTGATAGAGGACTGTGTTGAGGCTAATAAACAACTGGTCGGCGATCTCTTGGTTTTTTAGTCCTGCGGCAATGAGGAATAAGATTTCCAGCTCGCGTTTGGTGAGAGAATCGATAAGGGGCTGTGCGGGGGGTGGATAAGCTTTAGCTACCTCCTTTTTCCTCTCAGCTTCAAAGACAGCCAGCAACTTACCACAATAGCCCGGCATAATCCCACGAGCGGCCGTTTCGGATAATAGTTGAGCCATTGGCCGCTCTTCGTCAACGAAGATGCGGATGAAGCCACCTGGCTCCGCCATGGCTAGCGCTTCACCCAACTGCTGCACAGCCATCTCCTTTTCGCCATGCGCCTGGTGGGCAAGTGCCTGTAGGATCATGATCTTGAGTTGTTCATCCAGCCAACCCTTGTCCTCCATTTGCCGGCGCAGTGGGCCCAGCACTGCAAGGACAGCGGTGGGTTCTCCCTGGGCGAGGAGAACACGGGCCTGGCTGATGGGGAGTTCGTACTGCCCGGCCAGATCAGCTGCTGTCGTCAGATTATCCTGCTGAAGCAACGGTTCCTGCCGGAGCAGGACGAGCACTCGGGCGGCAGCAACCTCAGGTATGCGAAAGAGGAAGTTATGCTGACGTGCGAAATTTTCCGCTTCATCCAAAGCTGTGGCTGCTTCCTGGAAATCTCCCTGGGCAAGTCTCAGGCGGGCGAGAAATACTCCATACATTGCGGAGGTGTCGATACTTTCCATCTGCTGTGTCAATTGAGCGCACTGCAGACCGTACTGTTGGGCAGTATTCAGATCGTTCCACTGGTAGTTTATACAGGCCAGGCCCAGAAACGCTTCACAGGCAATCAACTGCGGCGGATCACCTGCCATTTGCAGGGCACGCTCAAAAGTCTTTGACGCCAAATAGAGTTGGTTATCTGCTGCCTGTATTTGACCGAGACTAATTGCAGCCGCCATGGTGTAAATGGAATCCTCTAACGATTCAGTGATAGATAGGACTTCAGTGAAGGATTGGCTGGCCGCGGCACGATCTCCTTGGAGATGATAGGCAACCCCCAGCGTATAAGCAGCGGCGGCGCGAAAAAGCAGGTTGTCGGGATGCAGATGCTCCAGGGCAAGGCGCGATTGGGCAATGATGGTTTCCAAATCATGCTGGATGACGGCCAATGTGGCTCGTATGGAAGCTATGCGTCCAACAAGGTCTTGGGTGCTATCCTCTTCTTTGGCATCTCGCAGGGCTGCTTCAGCGGCCTGTAGTTTCTGTTCGACTGCGGTATGTTGTCCGACAAAAAATAAAGCCGAGGCAAATGTCACCCATAACGAGGGTCTGGCATCCAACACCGTAGTTGATAGCGACTCCAACCAGTGAAGGACTGGTACAGCCGCACCACGGTAGTGTAAGGGTACGCCCACTCCTTCAATGAGACGCTCGGTGCGCTCGATATCATTGGCGGCAGCGGCATGGTGAAAAGCTTCAATCTCCAGGCCATTGTCTTCATACCATACACTGGCACGGTTGTGTAATGCGGCCATGCCCCTTCCCCCATCTCCTGCTGATGAGGTGCTTTGCTGCTGCAGTCGCTGCCGCAGCAAATCAGCAAAGAGAGGATGATAGCGGTACCAACGCCGTTCGTTGTCCAGGGGGACAATGAAAAGATTGGCACGTTCGAGATATTCCAGGGTTTCTTGCCCGGAGCCGGAGGAGGTGAGGTGCGGGTCTACGTCCCTGTCCAGAATGGCAGTTCCTCCGGAACTGCCTGGCGTTTTACCGAAACGCACAGCATCACACAGAGGGCCGCACAAGCGGTCGAGGATTGACGTTCGCAGTAAAAATGACTGAACGCTTTTGGATTGCTGATTCAAGACTTCTTCAACCAGATAGTCGAGCACGAAATGGTGGCTGCCAGAAAAAGATCGGATGAAGCTAGCGGCGTCCTTATGTCCCCGCATGGAAAGCGCCGCTAATTGCAGCCCGGCAATCCAGCCTTCGGTGCGTGTTTCCAGGGAGGCGATGTTTTCCGCTGAAAGGTTCAGTCCCATCACCTGGTTGAGAAAACGGGCGGCTTCGGAGTTAGTAAAACGCAAGTCGCTGACACGCAGTTCGGTTAATTGACCGCGCACGCGATAACGAGCCAGGGGCAGAGATGGATCCTCACGAGTGGTGATGACCAGGTGCATCTGCGGTGGCAGGTGTTCAAGCAAGAAAGTGAAGGCACTATCCACTGCTTTGGCATCAATAACGTGGTAATCGTCAAGGACCAGGACGAAATTGTCCGGGATGGTACTGATTTCATTGAGTAGGGCGGTCAGAATTGATTCAGTTGGTGGCGGTTGAGGGGATTGAAGCAGAGCCAATACCCTTTCTGCACAATTCTCTTTAATAATTTGCAAAGCAGCGACGAGGTAGGTTAGAAAGCGTATAGGGTCGTTATCCCTTTCATCAGGCGACAGCCAGGCGACCGGTCGGTCGCTGCCGGTGACCCATTCGCTTACCAGCGTGGTTTTGCCAAAGCCGGCGGGGGCAGAGACCAGACTGAGTTTATGACCTAGTTCTAATCCCTGGTTAAGTCGTTCGATCAGGCGAGGGCGGGGAACGAGGTTCGGCCGGACTGGAGGGACAAACAGCTTTGTGCGCAGAAATGTTTCAGGCATGCACACATTATATTGGAAAATGTCTGGTTAGCATGAATCCGCAGGAGATTACACACCGTTTATATCCAAACAGATTTAAACCATATTCGCTAGCCAGTGTCTCAATAAGCACGCTTTGAGACACTGGGCTTATGTACCACCGCCATTTGAGAGAATATGATTGGTCAATATTCTTCGACTACGAGCACTCAGAAATATTGTTACTAAGGAAAAATAGCTGCTTTTTGTAATATTATAAAGTCCGACATGAGTCTCCTTAGATACCATGTTAAAAGTCAAGCGGAAACTTGCACATTGACAAGATAATCTGGATCAAAAGGCTTGCGATGCTTCAACACACCATACGCCTGATGAACCAGTTTGCGCATCACGGCGCCGACAATGGTCATGCGATTCTTGCCGTTGGTCTGCATGCGCTCGACGAGTGCCTGCACGATCGGATTGAAGCGCATGGCGGCGAGGGCGGGCAAGAACAAAGCGGTGCGAAAACGTTTGTTGCCGGTTTTGACCAGACGCCCGCGGCGGTGAACAGAAGAGCCGGAATTATGGTTTCTGGGCGTCAGACCGGCGTAGGCAGCGAGCTGGTTAGCGGACTGGAAGTCATTGACATCCGGGATTTCGGCAATGAGCCTGGCGGCTGTGATGTCGCCGATGCCGGGAATGGAGGTCAAGAGGTCGTGCTGCTCGCGCAAATCAGGATGCTGGTCAAGAAGGTCACGGATGCGCTGCTCGATGATGGCGATCTGGTTCATGAGGAAGTCGATATGGGCATCGATATCAGCTAAGACAGTCTTGGACTGAACGCCGGACTGCTTCCTATTCAGTTCTCGAGTGCGGTCGGCCTTGAGCGCTTCAAGGCGGCGTGTGAGAGCCTGCAGCTCCTGGATTTCAGGGGGAGGAGGCGCCCAGACACCCGGATTCTGGGTGGCGCAGAAGTGGGCAATGACCTTGGCATCCTCCCGGTCGGTCTTGTTACGCTTGAGCATGCTGGCCCCATAAGCCTTGATGCGTGCGGGATTGACAACGCTCACGGTGTAATCCCGTTCATACAGGTGCATGGCCACCGCTTCGCCATAGCGGCCGGTGGCTTCGATGCAAACGAGACACTCCTTGGCCTTGTGCTTCTTGAGCCACTTGGCCAACCGCCGGTAGCCGTCCTTCTCATTGGTGAAGGTGGCCAGTCGATAGCTGTCGTCCTGATACAAGGCTACATCCAGTGTGTCTTTGGAGATGTCGATACCGAGGGTTGCAAATGACATGATTCACTTCCTATGATTACAAAGGTGTTCACCAACTCTATCCTCAGGACACTCTTGCCAATACAAGCTCTCCGTTGTTGGGGCTTCAGATACCATCCGTCCTCATGATAGAGCAAGCAGTGTGGGCGTTAATCTAAGGAACGAGCTCTGAGACTTCAGGGGCGACCGAACGTCACCACACTGCTGATAGGACAATCACATGACTAGATTATCCCACATTGATAAACATACAAGGGGCATTCTTCTGAAAAAGACCGTCTGGCATCATTGTCGAGCGGTTTTTTATTTGTTATTGCTCGGTATTTGGAAGAAAAAGAAGGATACAGGCTAAATTCGAAGCTTTTATTCGGCCAAAGGAGTTCGAATCTCCTTGGGTGGTAGCGTCCGGGAGCCGATTATTCTTTAGTATGCAGATTCGTTCCCATGCTTTCGCTGCAGTTGTGACGCTTGTCACTTGCTTGTCGCTTTGGTGCCTTTTTGCACACATAGACAATCAATCAACTCTCGCCGGTCAGCGGTTTTAAGTTCCAATCCCCATAGCGCTGAAGCACCGTAAAACCATTGTAATGCAGTAAAGTCTCCATCTGCTGGGGGAATAAAAAACGCAATGCTAGGCGTGATCGTTTGGTAACCTCGTTCCCATCGGCATCGTGCCAACGACGGTATGCAGTTTCCTCCCTAATCTGCCGGACCGGATCATAATAGTCTGTCCCGGTCACACGTATTTCATTTCCGCTTTCGTCAGTGTACTGGAACCAATCTTGTTCTTCCATATCGCTTTCCATGGATCCCGGGTGAGGAAAACGTATGGAGATTACTAAGAGCCCTTTGGCAGCCAAATGTTCTCGGACACAAGACAACATAGCTTCCTGGTCTGCCCGTTCTAGGAGATGCTCGAACACGAAACCAGGGGCACAGATCAAACTGTATTGTCTTCCCAAATGAAAATCGCGCACATCTGCCTCAACCCAATGGATCGGAAGATTTTCAGCTTTGTCGCGGGCTCGAGCAAGCATTCCCGGTACAAGATCAAGCCCGGTCATATCAATTCCCTCTCGGGCCAGAGGAATCGCGATCCGACCAGTACCACACCCTAATTCAAGCACCGGGCCGCCTTGCTTTTTAGCTAGGGATAAATAGAACGTCCCGTCGGGCTCAAAGTCGCTATTCCCAAGGTCAAACAGTATCGGATCCGCGTAATCCTCCAAGTTCGTGTGATCAATCATCTGTTCCCTCCGCAGATTTCCTTGTGCCGCTGTCGTTTTGGGAAACAACTTACTATTAACCTGCGCGCCGATTAGAAAACTTTGATACTCATCTTATCAGGTATATTGTACTTTATTATCGTTCAAACAAAATGGAGTAAGAGCAAAAAGCAAAATCGGTTCGATATTCGGAGTAGTTCGAAATGGATCCCCTCAGGGGCATTAAGCAAAAATGGACCGTTTGACGTGACTGTCAAGCGGTTTATTTATTCATCTGGCCGAAAATTGGGCAGAGGCGCTGAACAGCATCTTTTCGTGTTTCCCTAAACCAGCCCTCGCAAATACTTCCCGTCACGGACTCAGGCACTTACGCCAAAGTCCAGCTATTTACCTAATATGACAAACAGCATAAAATTAGAAGTTAATGGAGGTGGATTAATGAATTTTGGAATCACGAAGACGATCCCGGCGAAAGAAGGTCAAGAGGCGGTCGAGGCATTGTACGATGGCACACTATCCGAGTTTGAGTTTCATATGGCCGGCTCTCCCTCAAAGCTAAAGGTTGGCCACTACGTTTACACCATCTATGGGAATCAGTTAATCGGCCGGCTGCGCATCAAGGAGTTGATCCCTGGCGCCGTCAATCCCAAGTCGGGCAAACCACGCACTCTGATCATGGTCGACGCGCCGGGCGAAAGGTTGGCAGCACCGATTGCCAAGCAAGGGCACCGCGGTACGAGGTATACTGAAGGTGAGGAGTGGCCATCATAGCCATCACTCCGTTCTAATCTCGCCTTTCATGAACCTGACGATATATTCTGCAGATGGATGATTTACGTCCTGAACTGCTTTAATCACAGCGTTTCTGTTGTAATCTACTCGCTTGTATTCGATTTCAAAGCCGCTTTCAGCGGCTGATAAAATTGCGTAGCTCGCCCTCAGGTCCGTTGGAAATGGATTGCGAATGCTTCTCGGTTTTTCCCCTTATAAATCGTGCGTTCGGAAGGCCGGCAATCCTCTCCAATACACCTACTGGATCAAAACCGATGGCTGCATAATCTCCCAAGAACCATTACTCATCGTCCCCACCTTCGGCTTGATTATCCGCGAGCACATTATCCAGAACTATCGTATTGCCATGAATATCACTAGGCAGTGCTGCATTAAGCCGGTCTTTATGATGGGGCATAGTTGTCCTCATTGAGCGATCTTCGTCTATCGTTCCAGGCATTCAAGCGCTTATCAATATACAAAATAATGATCAACATGATGGTTCCTGCAGCATAGGATGCCAACACATCGCTAGGATAATGGGCGCCAAGGTACACCCGGCTCAGCCCAATCATAAACACCCAGAAACCCGAGAGCAGGGCCAGTACTCGCTGTCCCCGCTGCCAAAGCAGCACCGCAGCAAAGCCATAAACGGCCGTGGCTGTCAATGAATGACCACTCGGAAAACTATAGGTATGTTCAATAGTAAGCGGGGGGATAATCTCTTGACGCGGTCGGGCGAAATCATTCTTGATAACCAGACTGATCAGCGGGAAGGTGATCACAGAAACCAAATACAAGACGGCCGTTATCCTCTCCGAGCGCCGCCATAGATAGGCCAATATCGCCAGCACTGGAATCACGATCAAGACATCGCCAGAACGCGTAATAAATAAGAAGAAGGCATTGAGCCACGGCTGGCGCAGGCTGTACAAGGCCAACATAATCGACTCATCCCAGGCAAAGCCGACATCATTGAGTAGGCCAAATCCAAGTTCCCAATAAACCAGACCGGCGCAAATAACCATAATGAGCGCTGCCGCACTAAACTGGCGGCTTGGATATAAGAGCAAGTTTTTCACAGATTCAATCTCCTGCTAACTTGCGCGGTGCTCGCACTAAAAATATTGAAATCCAAACCAAGATGGTAAAGTAGGCCGAGTGCCATAGGAGAAATCCAAATCCCCAGTCGCTGTACGCTTTCGTTTCGTTGACAATCAAAAATGCATCCCTTAGCGCAACTGCGCCGCTTTTAACAATAGGCAGCCCTGTTTCCATTTGATTGATCGCCCCAGCCCAGGTTTCCAACGGCAAATGGTAAAACAATCCATAAGAACAGTAAAACATGCACCAGGCGGCTATGATCATCGTAGACTGTCGCAGCATTTTTAACTGCGCCACGGTCTTATTATCCTTAACCGCAAAAACGCGGCGTAGTTGTATGAGAGCAAGAGGGAGCACAGACAGGAAGCCAAGGGTCCACAATGTTTCCTCTATGGCAAACAATGTTTGATTCTTGGTAATCAAGCCACCCGTAGCAAAGAACTGTGCCAGAAAAATGCAGATGATGAGGACGTAAGGACTCTTTGTGGTCATGAACAACTTGAACTTATTGTCATGGGCTTCATCGGACGCGGGTAGATCGCGATTGACGCGCAGCATCGCCAGCGCAATGAGCCCACTGAATGAAAGCTCCGCCGCCACCGCGAACATCCGAATTAGAAGAGAGCTGTTGGCAAGCGTGTCAAACCAGGCCAACTGCGCCGTATACCGCGATACAAAAATCGCGCGATAGGCGGCAACCAGTGTAAAAATTACCCCCATCATGCGCATCCGTCTGCGGTATACCGTGTCACTGCCATCTTTTGGAACCAAAGAGCGTCTGTACACAAACGCGCAAACGACCAGGTTCGTGACGTTAATGAGTACGATTACGGTCCACCAGGGCCATGCCCAAGCGGTATTAGAACTGCTCATATCACTATCCATCCCTTCAAAATATCGACCAGATTTAAAATCCGACGGCCTTCAGCAGAATGTTACACGCGACGTTGAAAGCGAGCACCTCACATTGACCTCCTGCTGCCCTGTCCCTGCTTGCAGCTAGGTATGCCTCCTATTCAAGATCTATCAGTAATGCGTTTTGCGACAAAAAGTGCAATTGTTAGCATCCAGCTAATAAGCCCATTATGCAGCACATCATTTTCAGAAAACCAGATGCCTCGCTCCCACAAATATTCTGTAATGTCGAGAACCAGGTAAATGAAATAAGCGCCGATTATGACCCCCAACCAGAGCCACATGACCAATAGTGCCAAATCCATAAGGTCTCGACACTTGAAATATCGCCACCCGTTCAAGATAAGCAAAAAAAGTATGGTGGGTGCAGTAACGATGAGCAGCAGCTCAAAAGAAATCAAGAACTTGTTTAGCGACAACACGCCTATGATAACTAAAACCGTATACAAAGTAATGTTTATGATCGCGTAGGATACCAATACTTTTCGGCATCTTCCTTGACAGCTTGAGTAGCCGCCGCTTATTAGCATAGCATCTATGCTCGCTGCCGAAAGCAGCAGGTAGATTATTTCCCACCAGCTTGTCCAAGAACATATCGCTTGCCCTGCGCACTTAATCTCGTAGCTGAATGCTTGATAGCTCGTTCCCGCAAACAGCGCACCGGCTCCCCATAGCAGCAACGCAATTCCCCACCATATCCGTGATTGATAATTTTCTCTAATTTTGAAGAAGTACAGCCCAGCACCAAGGGCAATGATTCCCAGCAGATAGACGAAAATCGTTGAGCTTGGCTGAACCAGAACAAAGTTGGCAGCCCCCGTGTTAAGATTAATATATGGTTGTATAAGGAGCCAGTTATCGGGAGTTTGTTCAGGGTTATAGGGAATAGATGACAAATGACCGCACCCCGTCATACTCAATATAGCTAATCCTAATAGAGATAGTCTTTTCATGATCGATGAATGGCTGAGGGATGCAGCTTGAAAGATTTAAAACCCGTAATCGTCAACTTCCACAATACCTGGGGTTTTTGCTTTTGTCTAATTATGTGAATGGAACTGATATGCCACTATTCATTCCTATGTGGGCAGAATTATAGCAGCTCCAGCTAGGACCATAGCCTGCAGCAGTTCACTGGTAAGCTGTCAGCTAGTCAGGACGTCAGCCTAATCCATTGCGTAAAACCTGACCGCGCCGGTATCTTCTACATCTTATACTGACTCAACCGACGGATGCCTCTCTTCTTTGGGACGCCACAACCAGAGCATTACAGCTAACAGCGTAGCATTAAACATAATCTGTGTTAACATTTCTGTATCTATAACTGATTGATTATGCGACCTCTTGAAATATTGATGCTCCTGGCCATCCTGTCGGTGTTGGTTTGGCCCCTATTCCCCTGGCGACGGCCACGTTGGGTAGATTTTTTGCCGCTGACGGCCGTGGTAATCATGATCATCCAACTCATCGTAGAAGGCTATCGCTGGCAAATGCTGCCTGCCTATGCTTTGGTTCTAATCCTGTTCCTGGTGACTTTGCCCAAACTGCGCTCGCCGTCAAATGGGGAAACGAACTGGTCGGGATGGGCAATTGCCGGCACTGTTTTCGGTTTTCTACTCTGGATTGTGGCGCTAGCGCTGCCTTATCTACTACCCGTCCCCCGGCTGCCCGACGTGACCGGCCCTTACGCCATCGGTACACAGACATTTCACCTAGTAGATGAAAGTAGGGAAGAAATCTACACACCTGATCCGACAGACAGGCGAGAGATCATGATGCAGCTGTGGTATCCGGCCGAAGCAGACGCGGTGGGCGAGACCGTTCTCTTCTTGCAAGACTTAGAAACAATGGGGCCTGTTCTTGCAGAGCGCTTGGGATTGCCTTCATTCCTGCTGGACCACATAAACCTGGTAGATGTGGATGCCCAGAAAGATGTGCCGCTGCTTGCAGCTGATGCCCCCTACCCCGTTCTTGTCTTCTCTCATGGTCTGCGCGGCATTCGCGTGCAAAACACCTCCATGGTTCGCGAGCTGGTGAGCCACGGCTTTGTTGTAGCGACGATTGATCACACTTACGGCAATGTACTTACTGTTTTCCCCGATGGACGGATAGCCTTTTACAATCCCGATGTCCTATCAGAAGAAGGGGAACCAACCCATACAAGCAACCTCCTCGTTAACGTATGGGCCGGCGATATCGGCACCGTTCTCGATCAGTTGGCTGCCTGGAATGAAGCAGATGGGAATCCCTTCACTTCCCGCCTAGACCTCACAAAAGTAGGTGTATTTGGCCATTCAACGGGCGGCGGGACCACCGTGGAGTTTTGCGGTCGCGATGATCGATGTAAGGCGGGTGTTGGGCTTGATGCTTGGGTAGAGCCGGTGTCAGATGGGATAGTGGCCGGCGGGTTGGCCCAACCATTCCTCTTTTTACGTGCCGACCGTTGGGCTTTTTCTGATGCGGGTGACAACTTTGATATCGCGGATGCACTGCTGGCAGGTCTACAAGACACAGGGTACTTGGCGACCATTACCGGTGCCGCTCATTTTGACTTCAGCGATGTTCCATTGTTGACTCCACTCACAGCGCAGTTGGATCTCTCCAGTGAAATGGATAGTGATTATGTGGTGAGCATGATGAACAGCATGGTATCTGCATTTTTCCGCCAGGAGTTAAAAGAAGAAGGGGATAACCTGATCTATGGAGCAATGGTGTATCCGGAAATGTCGTTGGTGGGAAACGGCCGTTAAGATTACGCCAACGCCATAATGCATCGCTGACGAACGCCATAACTGATTAGGTATGCAGGGTTAATGAAAAAGATACATGCCCGCTAAGAACGTATTTGGATTTCTTTCATCTACGCTCACTTTTAACTCGTTCCAGGAAGTGTTTAAAACTCGTCGGGGAACGGCCGAGCAGCGAGCCCAAAACATTCCCGTTACCCCAAAAACCATATTGATCATAATACTGGAACATCTTCAGCAGCGTATTCAGTATATATCCATTTAACCCGGAGGCTCGCGCCTGCTGCTCCCACTTATCCAGCGCAACTGCCTCCGCTTTTACCTCTCGCCCAAGATGCAGGCCTATGATCGCGGCAATCTCCTGCTGGGAAAGGATCTCACCCCCACACAGTTCATAGACCGCCCCTTCGTGCCCTTCTTCCACCATCACCTTGGCCACAACCTCTGCCACATCACGCAGATCGACCATGCTCATCTGCGCCTGGACGGCATAAGGCACAGCATAAACTCCCTCGTTAGCAATACGCTCCCAATTCGCCAGTATATTCTGCATATACGCTGCTGGCTGCACGATTGTGTAGGATAGACCGGACTCGAACAGCCTCTCTTCAACACGCATTTTCTGCCAATGATGCGGCATTTCTTCTATCTGCGGGTGCAGCACCGAATGGTAGACGAAGCGCTGCACACCAGCCGCTTGGGCAGTTCGAATAGCCGTTTCTGCAATTGACAGTTCTTGTGGATGGACGTTTGGGCAAATATGGTAGATCATTCTAATTCCCTCGGCAGCTCGCTCCCATGTTTCCCGCCCAGCCATGTCACCAATGATGGCTTCTGCAGCACCACAAGATCGCAGCTGGGTCGCCTGTTCGGGTCTGCGCACCAGCCCCCGAACGGGCTGTTCCTTGGCCACCAGGTGCTCAATAACAGCCAGACCAGTTTTCCCCACTGCCCCACTAACTAAAATCATTCGCTTCTCCTTGACACCCTCGTCATTCGCCAAAACCTATTCCCAAGATTTTCCTCTTTCACCCTCAATCCTGCCCCAATTTCATTATATCCAATTGCGCACCAATATCACTGTCATATTTCTCACCCGGTCCCTCATTCGTATCTTGTGCCACGGTGTATAATGTCTTATATCAACAGAATTTGATCATTTTGCCTTCTGAAAGCGAGGGGCTGCAGCCGGCTCTCGTCTCCCATCACAAGCGTATGAAGACTTTGGAATCAACCAATCCCTTAAGCATAATTCACTCCAAGGTCAAATGGATTATCAATTCATCTTGGCGAACCGCCATAATCATCTTTCCCCTCTCTTTTTTCATGAGCCTGCGTCAGCTCAATCAAATCCCCGCCCAATACCTAGTTCCCAGCAATCAGTGGGAACTAGGCTCCATCGCCATCTCGTTGATGAAAACCGGTCAGTTTGCTGATCCTTACATGATCCCGACCGGACCCACCGCCCATTTGCCTCCGATCTATCCTTTTATTCTCAGCCTGTTCTACCGCTGTCTAGGCTTGAGTTCTTCAGCCGGCTATGCAACCTGGTTGTTTATCATAGCGACACGCTCAACTCTTTATGCAATGCTGCCCTGGTTTTCTTCCAAGCTGGGCACTGGAAAAACAGCGGGCTTCTTGGGTGGGATTGCCGGTGCATTAATTGTAATCTGGGCTGGTCACGGCGAATACCTTACCGGCATCATCCTGGGCTTCTTGCTAATCGCCTTTTTGCAGCGCTGGACCCGCGATAAGGCCACGCGCGGCGGTTCATTTATCCTTGGGATATGTACTGGCCTTGCCTTTCTCTTGCAGCCTGCCCTGTTACCAGTGACTATCGGCTGTCTTCTATTCGAATTATACTGGAGCAAAAATCCGGGGCGGTGGGTCCAGGTGGGGCTTCTGGTCGCAGGCATCTTACTCGCCACAGCCCCTTGGACATGGCGTAATTATGAGACGTTTCACTCAATCTTTTTCATCCGCAGTAATATGGGATTAGAGTTGCGCATGGGCAATCATGAGGGGGCCGTGGCCACTATGGAACTAATGGATGCTCAGGGAGAACACAACCATCCTCGCACTCACTTCGCCGAGGCCCGAAAGCTGCGTGATGTAGGTGAGATAGCGTATATGCGCCTGGCGCAGCAGGAAGCAGTGCAGTGGATCAGGTCTCAACCTTTCCAGTTTCTATGGTTGTCTGTGCAGCGCTTTGCCAATCTGTGGGCAGGACCGCTGCACAGACCCTGGTCTGCTGCCGGAGTGTTCGCTCTTACCTTGCTGGCCATATCGGGCTTACGGTGGGCCTGGCCT
Organism: uncultured Chloroflexia bacterium; assembly: GCA_963807975.1. GTDB lineage: Bacteria > Chloroflexota > Anaerolineae > Promineifilales > Promineifilaceae > JAACFF01. The sequence continues at coordinate 32,088 of CAWEDV010000002.1, forward strand.
ACTTTGTCCCAGCCACAACGGGCTGCCTTTGTCATTCCTCTCCTGACCTACCCGCTGATTTACTATATTGTTGCTTATATGCCCCGCTATAGAGCGCCCATTGACTGGATTCTATATATTCTCGCTGGAGCGGCCGTTAGGCACTTGCTGCAAAAAGCCGCCACCAAAGCACCGTTTTAGAATCACAAACCTCGAAGCGCCTGATCCAGATCAGCCACCAAGTCATCGACATCTTCAATCCCGGTCGAATAACGAATCAGGCTCTCCGGAATGCCCATGGCTGCTCTCTCTTCCGCCGTACATTCGACATGGCTGGTCGTTGCCGGCGGGCCAACAATCGTTTCCACCGCGCCCAAGTTGGCTGCAGCATGGGCAAACTGCAGCCGTGGCACAAAACGGCGCACAGCACCAAAGCTATTCTCTTTCAACATGAAGCTGAGCATGCCCCCGAAACCCCGCATTTGTTTCCTGGCGATCTCATGCCCTTCATGCGAGGCCAGTCCAGGATAATAAACGCGGGCTACCGCTGGATGAGACTCCAAATACGATGCGATACGCATGGCGCTCTCGTTCTGCTGGCGAATTCGCAAAGCCAACGTTTTCATCCCTCGCAGCAGCAAGTAGGCCGCCATCGGGTGTAGGGTTGCCCCATTAATCTCACGGAAATGATAAACTTTTTGCACCAGCGATTTCTGACCACAGATCACGCCGCCCAAAGCATCCGCATGCCCCCCAAGGAACTTCGTCGCACTGTGCAGCACAAGATCTGCGCCTAGCTCCAGGGGGTTCTGGTTAATCGGCGTGGCGAAGGTATTGTCCACGATAACCGTGGCGCCTACGCGGTGTGCCGCTTGCGCCAGCCGGGCGATGTCCATCACTTTGGTCGTGGGATTGGTAGGGCTTTCCAGATAAACCACATCACAACCCTTCCCGATTTCCGCTTCGATCTGTTCGTGATCGGTTGTATCACAAAGCGTTACCTGCACCTCATAGCGCGGCAGAAACTCAGTGAAAATGACATTGGTGCCCCCATAAGTATCCTTTACCGACACCACCCGTTTGCCCGGAGAAAGGAGTGCGAAGAGGGCGCTGCTGATGATCCCCATCCCAGTCGCCGCGCTGGTCGCGGCCTGTGCTCCTTCTAATTGGCGCACTTTCTCTTCAAAAGCATCGACGGTTGGATTGGTGTTTCGGCCGTATATATGCCCTTCCTTCTTCCCTAAAGCTACATCCATCCACTCATCGACATCTTCATATCCAAATGAGACGCTGTGCACCACCGGCACCTGAGTTGCCCCCTGGAGTAAGTAACGCTCTTCACCACTCCAAACACATTGTGTACCCTTACCAAAATGATTCATTTCAGTCATCAATATCACCTCATTTGAGAAGTCTGTCATTTGTCAAACGTTTTAAGATCACGTTACGCCGATTATCCCACTGCGCCTTTCATCAGTCATATCTGGGGCGACAGCAGCTTGGACTCTCTGGCGTTCGCTTATCAAATACGTCCTGCACCTTACCCTGCATAAGCATCGCAGTTGAGCTATAATTACGAGCGCGCTCTTATAGGATAATAACAATTGTTCTCCGACTGCTCATCCATTTCAGCCAGCCCAACAATCATAGTGGTTATCCTGCCCACTATTTTTCAACCGGCTCTCTAAACACGAAATGCCAATGAACTCGCAAGTAATAAAGTATGAAAATTGAAATATCAGCAATCTGGGTTAACGACAACCTTTTCCATCGACCCACGGATCAGGGTCATAACTCACACGTGACCATATCAACCACATCCAAACCAAGTCCCGGCCTGCGCGGCATATTGGAGAAACTGCTAAATCCTCCTTTCACCGCCGCATTTACCAGGAAGAATTGTCTCTTCTCGCCGATTATGTCACATAAAACCCACCATCTCAGGAATGACCGTGTCCGGCCAACAACAAAGGGAATCAAATGACAAGCAAAGCACCAGTATGGCACTATGGCCTATTCGCCCAAGAACTATCTGCATATCTATGAGCCAAGCAACCCTTTCCATTTCTCCAGCCACCCAGCGTCGCTTCATCCTTGGTCGCCAAGGTTTATGGCCTGGACGACGTTGGGCTGGTAAACAGGGAACAGCGCACGCATTGCGCTCCTGTGAATCCGTTCAAGTCGATCCCGTATCAGTCGTTTCCCAGAGCCATGATATTGTACTTTGGGGACGCGTGCTAGATTATCAGCCGTCCCATCTGATCACCCTCGCCTACGATGAGCGCCGTTTCTTTGACTATGGCGGTGCCTTATTCATCTATCCCATGGAAGAACTCCCCTACTGGCGCCATAAAATGGAGCGTCGCCAGAAGGACCAACGTTGGACTGAGTTTTCTGCCGCCAATCCGGCTGTAATCGACGCAGTCAAGCAGGCACTCCGGCAGCGTGGACCTCTGCGCAATCGAGAACTCAAGGGCAAGAAGGTGACCCATTATCGCGCCGGTAAAGAAACTGGCGTTGCCCTCTACTATCTCTGGTTGACGGGAGAATTAATGACCTACCACCGTCATGGCAAAGAACGCGTTTATGACTTTCTGGAAAACATCGCTCCAGAAAGCCTACGCGGCACGGTACCCGAGGAACAAGCGCAGGAATACTTCATCCGCAAGACCATTGCCCAGCACGGATTGATTACTTCTCGAACTTTCCGTGCCAGCCTAAAGAGCATCAAGGAAAAACCGGTTACACTTCCCGAAGCCGAAGCGAATCTCGAAATGTTGGTGGATTCAGGTCAGGTTACTCCGCTGCACATAGAGGGCAAGAAAGAAACTCATTATTGTCTGTCCAAAGATTTGCCAGCGCTGCAGACCATTCAGCAAGGACAAACCCCGCAGGAATGGCTGCCGCTTAATGCCTCTACATCTGAGGAAGTCACTTTTCTCTCACCGCTTGAATACGTCAGCGCCCGGCGCCGGGCGTTGAAGCTGTTTGATTTCGACTATATTTGGGAGATCTACAAACCGGCCCAACAGCGTTTGTATGGACCCTACACCTTACCTGTTCTATATGGCGATCAGTTGGTGGCGCGGATGGACGCTAGACTTGACCGTCCTAACCAGACCCTGATTATCAACGGTTTCTGGATTGAAGGTTGGTTCAACGCTGATCAAACTTTCATCGGTGCTTTGGCTAAGGGCCTCACCAGATTCATGACATTCCTCGACGCCCGGCGGCTTGATACGTCAAAGCTGCAGCCGCAAATCCTCCGCCAGGCAATAGATAATCAGATCGGTTGACAGCACCTGAGCATCAGATAGAGTTAGGAGCACTTTGTTAGGGCTTCTACCGGTAATTGATTCTTTCGTTTGAGCCAACCCCTCACGCTTTTGTAATTGGGAGCCCTCGGATTAATAATATGGACACGAATACAAATTGGCGTATGCCACGGTGGGCTGTCCTTGTCGCTTTTTTCGTTAATGGCGCATTATTGGCATCCTGGATATCGCGCATACCAGCTATTCAAATAAAGCTTGACCTGAGCGAAGGAGAACTTGGTATCGTTCTGCTTGGCATAGGAGTGGGCGTCTTAGCGGCTTTGTCATTGGCTGGGGGTATTATCGGCCGTTTCGGCAGCCGTGCCGTCATCATAGGCGGTGCAGTGGGTATGGGTTTATTCCTACCACTGCTCGCTTTAGCACCCAATGCCATCGCCTTATGGTTTGCCCTATTCTTCTTCGGCGCAGCAACCAGCACCATGGATGTCGCCATGAACGACCAAGCCGTCATGGTCGAAGGTCGAGCCCAAAAACCGCTCATGTCTTCATTCCATGGTTCCTGGAGCATCGGTTCTTTGGTGGGGGCCATGTTGGGCGTCGCCATCTCCGCCCTTTCCTTTGGATCGCTGCCGCATTTCTTGTTCTCCTCCATCCTCTTCTTTGCGCTTCTGGCTCTCCTTGCTCGACATCTTCTGGCTGCAGAAGGGCAAAAAGAGCAGGGCGAGAGCATGTTTCGTCTGCCCCCACGCGTGGTCTGGCCTTTAGGCGCCATCGCTTTTTCTGCCGCAATTGGCGAAGGGGCCATGGCCGACTGGAGTGGTGTCTACCTCAGCCGCACCTTTGAAACCACCGTTGCCTTCGCCGCCCTCGGCTTTGCCGCCTTTTCCCTAACCATGACCATTGGACGTTTCGCCGGTGATTGGCTAGCGACCAGATTTAGTCCCACGCTCGTCGTTCGTTTTGGCGGCCTTTTGGCCTTCATCGGCATCATGGCCGCGATTATTACCACCGAGCCAATAATCGTCCTCTTGGGCTTTGCCGCCGTTGGTTTTGGCGTCGCCAATGTCGTCCCCCTTGCTTTCAGCGCTGCCGGAAAGCTGTCCAAGCTCCCTGCTGGGGTGGGCATTGCCGGTGTCGCTACCATCGGTTACGCTGGATTCCTGGCCGGTCCGCCAATTATCGGCTTAATCGCCGAGGTAACTTCTCTACGCTTTTCCCTGCTGACCGTGGCCGCCCTAGTGGGGACACTCATATTTACAGCGCAGGCCATTAACAGCTCCAATACGCATTCTGCCACAGCCTCTATTCCCGCAGACTGATTGCGGAAGCAGGGAGTGTGCTATCCGGACCATTAAAAACGTGTGCAGTCGCCGGCTTCTGGCATTCAGATTAAAGTCACCGCTTCGTTTTGGGTAAAGCTGTTACATCCCTTACAATCCATCCATGATTTTCTGTGAAATGGTAACCGGTGAGGTCAAGTTTTCGCCACATCATTGAGTTCTTGAAACCCGAGGTAAATTGAGGAATAGCAATGCGTCTAGGATTGAACATCGGATATGCTGCCGGCAAGATAGAACTGCCGGTTGAACTTGTAAAAGAAGCGGATCGCTTGGGCGTCTATGCCATATGGGCTGCGGAGGCCTACGGGTCCGATGCGGTCACCCCCCTGGCCTGGCTAGGCGCTATAACCGAGAAGGTCAAGCTGGGCACGGCGATCATGCAGATGCCCGGGCGCACACCCGCCAATGCGGCCATGACCGCCATGACCCTCAACCAGTTATCGGGTGGACGTTTCCTGATGGGTCTTGGCCTTTCTGGTCCACAGGTCGTAGAGGGATGGCACGGTGAAAGCTACAAACGGCCGTTAACTCGCAGCCGTGAATACGTCGAAATCGTGCGCCAAATCTTCCAGCGCAAAGATAAACTAACCTACAACGGTAAGCTCTACCAGATTCCCTATCAAGGTGACGATGCCACCGGGCTGGGCAAACCATTAAAAAGCACCCTCCAAGCCCAACCTGATATTCCCATTTATCTGGCTGCCATCGGACCCAAAAATGTAGAACTAGCCGCCGAAATCGCTGACGGTTGGCTGCCCATCTTCTTTTCACCCGCAAAATTCGAGTCCATTTATGGTAAGAATATCAAAGCCGGGCTACAAAAAGCTGGCAAAAGCATGGACGATCTGGACATCGCTCCCTCTGTTTCGGTAGTCGTCATCGATAATCCCGAAATTGGATACAACATGCTGCGACCGATGCTCGCCCTGTACATCGGTGGCATGGGCGCCAAGGGACGCAATTTCTACTATGACCTGGCTGCGCGCTATGGTTATGAAACAACCGCCGCCGACATCCAGGAGCTCTACCTATCTGACCGTAAGGGGGAAGCGATGGCCAGAGTTCCGGCCGAGCTAATCGATGAGATCGCCTTGATTGGCCCCAAAGAACGCATAAAGGAGAGACTTAAAACCTGGATCGACAGCCCAGTGACCACCATGAACATGATGATTTATGATATCCAGGCGCTGCGAACAATGGTTGAGTTAGTGGGCGAATAGGCAATCGGAACCGATGGACGAATGATGGAAAATTGGAAAACACTATCGCGGAAGACAATATTGGATCGTGGCAAGTTCCTACGCGTAGAAGATCACGTGGTGCAGCTTCCCGATGGGCAGGTCATTGAGGACTGGCCCTGGATTATCACCCCCGATTACATCAATGTCGTCGCCATCACAACATCCGGCGCATATCTCATATTCAAGCAGACCAAATACAGCATCGAAGGCACCACATTAGCCACCGTTGGCGGCTATCTGGAACCGGGCGAAGAACCACTGCCGGCGGCCAAGCGCGAACTACTTGAAGAAACTGGCTATGCTGCGCCCGAGTGGCAGTTCCTGGGCAGCTTCACCGTCGACGGCAACCGCGGCGCCGGTAATGCCCATTTTTTCCTGGCCACCAACGCTCATCCTATTGCAGCTATTGATACCGATGATCTCGAAGAGCAGGAGCTTCTGCTCTTAAGTCGTGATCAGCTCGAAGAAGCATTAGTCGCCGGAGAATTTAAACTTCTGGCCTGGGCCACCATTGTCGCCCTTGCCTTAAGGCAAACTGCCTCTCAGGCGGCCTCACACTAGACCCATGACTATTATTCCCCTGGATTCCATAGAAGACGGTCGTTGGTACGCCCAGCGCGAAGCGGTTGATATCAGCGGACAAGAAGCGCTCTTTGTCGAACTCATCGAAGCGCTGGGCCGCAAACGGCCGTTGACCGGCAAGAAATACAACCACACCATGCGCAGCTATGTTCACCAGGGCCTGCCCTGGCTCAACAAAGGACAGATCATCGACGTTTACGAACGGCTTTGTGAGCAAGAGTTCATGACCTTCGAGCCGGAGCTGCGCATCCACCTGCAAATGAAGCCCACCCGTACGCAGGCCGGTGTCACTGTGGTCACCGTCTTAACCAAGCCTTATCCCTGCCCCGGTGAATGTATCTTCTGTCCTACCGATGTACGCATGCCAAAGAGCTACCTGCATGATGAGCCAGGCGCGCAGAGGGCGGAGCGGCACGGCTTTGACCCCTATGCCCAAACCTCGGCCCGCATCCGCGCCCTGGAGCAAATAGGACATCCTGCGGAGAAGATAGAACTGCTCATTCTTGGCGGCACCTGGTCCAGCTACCAACGCAGCTATCAAGAATGGTTTGTCAAACGCTGCTTGGACGCCATCAACGACGTTGAAGCGGCCACGCTTGTCGAAGCCCAGGAAATCAATGCTCAAGGCAAACGGCGCAATGTGGGCATGGTTGTCGAAACGCGCCAGGATCGTATCGACATAGATGAACTGCGCTGGCTGCGTTATCTTGGCGTCACCAAAGTACAAGTGGGCATTCAAAGCCTCAATGAGAACATCCTCGCTCTCAACCGGCGCGGTCATGATGTTCAGGCCACGCGTGACGCTTTTCGACTGCTGCGTTTGACCGGTTTCAAAATCCATGGCCACTGGATGGCCAATTTACTCGGCGCTACCCCAGAAAGTGATTTATTGGATTATGGGCAGCTTTGGGCCGATCCCGCCATCCGGCCCGATGAACTTAAGATTTATCCCTGCATGCTCGTTGAGAACGCCGAGCTTTACGAATATTGGCGGCGTGGAGAATACCAGCCATACAGCGAAGAACAGGTGCGCGAGCTGCTCATCAACTGCATGGCGCAAACCCCCCGTTGGGTACGCTTAAATCGCGTCATTCGTGATTTTCCCACTACCAATGTCGTCGCCGGAAACAAGAAAGCGAATATGCGCCAGTTGGCCCAACAAGAGATGGACCGCCGCGGAATCACTGGACAAGATATCCGCAATCGGGAGATCCGCAGAGACAAAGTCAGCCGGCAGGATCTCTCGTTGCGCATCGATACCTATCCAACCGATGCCACCATAGAGCATTTTCTCAGCTTTGAAACGGCCGATGAACGCATCGCCGGTTTTCTACGTCTATCTCTCCCCCACCAGGATCAGCTTCACCCACTTCCCGAATTGGCAAACCATGCCATGATTCGCGAAGTCCATGTTTATGGCCCGGCACTAGATTTGGGCGAAGAGAGCCAAGGAGAAGCCCAGCACATGGGCTTGGGTTCTGAACTGATATTGAAAGCAAAACAAATGGCTATCAAAGCCGAATTCGGACACATCGCCGTCATCAGCGCCATCGGCACCCGCCAATATTACGCCAAGCATGGTTTTGAAATCGACGGCTTATACATGACGGCCCATCTATAACAAAATACCGGGATTCACTAGTGTTGCTTCACACCAATGCAAACCAGTGAGAAATCCGGTCTTTAACACTCTACGATCGTCTAACCAATCCACTCCTGCCACTGCTGCGGACGTTCCCTGCCCATCGCCTTCAGATAAACACTTACCTTGCCATAGAAGATTAGCAGTGCTTCCTTATAGACTTCCAGTTGGATGTGAATAGGCAGCTCGAACCCACCCCCACGTTTGACGAGGCGCGTTCTTAAATCATTTTCCGTGATCGCCTCCAACACCGACTTCAACTCTTTATCCAGTTCAGCAAACCACGCCGCCAAACGGACCACACTGCGATCGAGTCCTGGTTCCCTATTCCGGTAGGAGAAATCCTGCCTAAATGTCTTAAATGATTCAATGTAACTGACCTCTGTCTCCCCAATATCAACGCAAAGCGCTCCCAAATCGAGATTATCACCTCCGGCAGTGAACACCAGATCGTCATCCTCAAGAATTTCCACAAGCTGGTTGCGCATCGCCTGGTAATACTCGAACGTGGGATAATACTCACTCATCATGCTGTTCGTCACGGTTAACCCCTCTTCTATGCCTTCAGTTTCCCTGCGAATGTTTTGCGCAGCTTGGCCAGTTTAGGCGTAATGACCACCTGGCAGTATGGCTGCTGGCTGTTGTACTTGTAATAATCTTGGTGATAATCCTCCGCGGGATAGAAAATGTCCAGCGGCGCCACTTCTGTGACAATTGGATTGGGCCAGATGCCGACACCGTTCAACTCAGCGATCATCGCCTCGGCCGTTCCTTTCTGCGTCTCACTATGATAATAGATTGCCGAACGGTACTGCGTCCCCACGTCTGCCCCCTGACGGTTCAATGTCGTCGGATCATGCGTCGCGAAAAAGACCTGCAAGATCTCGTCAAACGTAATTACCGTTGGATCAAACGTAATTTGGGCCACCTCGGCGTGCCCGGTCGTACCATTACAAACCGCGCGATAGGTTGGATTGCTGACATGCCCCCCGGCATATCCGGAGACAACCGTCTCCACACCTTCAAGCTCTACAAACACAGCCTCCAGGCACCAGAAACATCCACCGCCCAGTGTAGCCTGTTCACGCTCGTTGCCTTCAAATTCATTGGTCATAATTTGGTCCATCCTTCGTATTCAGTTCTGCAAGACAGCTTATTACAGCCACAGAGCACGGTCAAGACAATCAACTTTGTTCTAACACAAAAGCACGCTGGTATATAAAAAAGACCGACCGTTAATTGGTCGCTCTTAGGTTGCAGATATTAGGTCTTGGAACTATCACTAAGTAGCAAAAACGCCGGAGTCGGTTCTATAGAGGTAAACTCGTCTCGCCCATCAACCAGCGATCTACTTCTCTTGCCGCTCCCCGACCTTCATTAATCGCCCAAACGACGAGGCTTTGCCCACGCCTAGCATCACCAGCAGCGAAAACACCGTCGATGTTGGTCATAAACTTACCATACTCCGCCCAGGCATTGGAGCGTGCATCCCGCTCTACCCGGAATTGATCGAGTAGTGGCTGTTCCGGCCCCAAGAATCCCATGGCCAGCAGCACCAACTGCGCCGGCCAGATCTTCTCTGTTCCTGGCAGTTCTTCAAGGCGCGGACGGCCGTGTCCATTCGGATTCCATCCAACCTGAATCGTCTTCACTGCTTTAACATGCCCTTGCTCATCGCCAATAAATTCTTTGGTCATGATCCGGTAGGAGCGTGGATCCTGTCCAAAAACAGCCATCGCCTCTTCCTGTCCATAATCAAGCCCATAAACCTTAGGCCATTGTGGCCACGGATTGTCAGCCGCTCGGGCCAGGGGCGGTTTGGGCAAAATCTCGAATTGTGTCATGCTGCGGCATCCATGGCGCAGTGCCGTCGCCACACAATCCGTGCCCGTATCTCCCCCACCAATGACAATCACATCTTTCTCTTCGGCCGAAATAAAATGAGCATCCGCCAGATTTGAATCGAGCAAACTCTTTGTGTTAGGACCCAGAAAATCCATCGCAAAGTGAATTCCCTCTAAATCCCGACCTGCAGCCGGTAAATCGCGCGGCTTGGCTGCGCCGGTGCAGATCACGCTCGCGTCAAATTCATGCCGAAGGTCCGCCGCTGTGACATCCTGTCCTACTTCGACATTGGTCACAAAATCGATGCCCGATTCCATCATCAGGTCCAGGCGTCGTTCCACAATTCCTTTATCCAGCTTCATATTCGGTATGCCATAGGTCAGCAAACCACCAACCCGATCTGCTCGCTCAAAGACAGTAACCGCGTGTCCGGCAGCATTAAGCTGGCTGGCGCAGGCCAACCCTGCAGGCCCGGAACCAATGACCGCCACTCTTTTCCCACTGCGCCGCGAAGGGATTTCTGGCTTGACCCACCCTTCTTCAAACGCTTTCTCAATAATGGCATATTCGATATTCTTAATCGTCACTGGCGGATCACTTATTCCCAGCGTGCAGCCTGCTTCACAAGGTGCCGGACAAACTTGGCCCGTGAACTCCGGAAAATTATTGGTGCGGTGCAGCCGCTCATAAGCCTCTTTCCAAAGACCACGGTATACCAGATCATTCCACTCCGGAATTAAGTTGTTGATCGGGCAGCCAGTTGTCATGCCATTCAATATTTTCCCCTTATGGCAAAATGGAATACCGCAATCCATACAGCGCATCGACTGCTGCTGTAAGGAATCATCCGGCATATGCAGGTGCAATGGCTGCCAATCCTCCAGGCGCTTGGCGGGTTCCCGTTCCCCAGCCGTTTCCCGGTTGTAGGTTAAGAAACCTCTTGCTTTACCCTTAATCATTCCTCGTCCTTCCCATCCGTTTTTAGTACTGGATTATTCTCCAGATCGCGCTCTTAATTTCCGCTCACCCTTGCCAAATCATTGGCATTGGCTTCGAAAGCGCTCATAATCGCCTCGTCGCCGCTCAATCCATTCTCTTCGGCCCGTTGAATCTGCTGCAGCATCCGCCGGTAGTCCTTGGGAAGAACTTTGACGAAGCGCGGCCAAAGCACCTGCCAATTTCCGAGCACGCGCCATGCTACCTGGCTGCCAGTATGAAAGGCGTGCTGCCAGATCATTTCATTCACTTCCCGAATATCCGCCGGATCGCTAAGACCTTCCAAATCGACCATGCTCAAATTACAACGTGATTTGAAATCGCCGTCCATATCCAAGACATAGGCGATGCCCCCCGACATTCCCGCAGCGAAATTTCGTCCCGTTTCTCCCAATACCACAACACAACCACCGGTCATATATTCGCAGCCATGATCACCAACACCTTCGACCACCGTCCGCGCACCGCTGTTGCGAACGCAAAAACGCTCCCCTGCTTTCCCGCGGATATACGCTTCACCTGCCGTCGCCCCATAAAAAGCAACATTACCCGTGATGACATTTTCCGCCGGCACAAAGGTTGCTGTCTCCGGCGGACGGATCACAACCTTTCCCCCGGACAAACCTTTGCCTAGATAATCATTCGTATCACCATCCAAGTAGAAAGTCATTCCCTTAGGCATGAACGCGGCAAAGCTTTGCCCAGCAGAACCATGAAAATGCAGCTTAATGGTATCCTCTGGCAGTCCCTCAGCCCCGAAGCGTCGCGAAACCTCACTGCCAATAATCGTTCCTACTGCCCGGTCCACATTTCTGATCGCCAATGTGGCCTCTACCCTCTGTCCTTCGTCAATCGCTGGGCGGCAGATTTCCTGCAATACACGATTATCATATCGTTCTTCCAGACCATGATCCTGGGCGATGGTTTGGTAGCGACCAACCTCTGCCGGCATATCCGGTTGGTACAATATCTTCGAGAAATCAAGCCCCTTTGCTTTCCAATGAACAACTGCCTCCGCCATCTCCAATCTATCCGAGCGCCCAATCATCTCGTCCACGGTTCGGAAGCCCAGTTCAGCCATCATCTTGCGCATATCCTGGGCAATGAAACGCATGAAATTCACAACATGTTCTGGTTTTCCTGCGAAACGCTGCCGCAGTTCCGGGTCCTGGGTTGCAATTCCTGCCGGGCATGTATTGAGCTGGCAGACACGCATCATGATACAGCCCAGAGTAACCAATGGGGCCGTGGCAAAGCCATATTCTTCTGCCCCTAAAAGAGCAGCCACGACGACATCACGACCAGTCTTTAGCTGCCCGTCCGTCTCGATGCGTACCCGGCTGCGCAGCCTGTTAAGAACCAATGTCTGGTGCGTTTCCGCCACACCCAGTTCCCAAGGCAGACCTGCATGTCGGATACTGGACCGGGGTGATGCCCCCGTGCCGCCATCATGCCCGCTGATTAAGATAACATCCGCATGCCCTTTGGCTACCCCGGCAGCAATAGTGCCAACACCAACTTCTGAAACCAGTTTGACATTGATCCGCGCCCTTGGATTGGCACTCTTCAGATCGTATATGAGCTGCGCCAGATCTTCAATGGAATAGATATCATGATGGGGCGGTGGTGAAATGAGTCCTACACCTGGGGTCGAGTAGCGCACTTTGGCGATCCAGGGGTAGACTTTTTTACCCGGTAACTGCCCCCCCTCACCAGGCTTGGCCCCCTGTGCCATTTTGATCTGGATTTCCTCAGCATTCACCAAATAATGGCTGGTTACGCCAAAGCGTCCTGATGCTACCTGCTTGATTTTGCTGTTACGCCAATCACTGCTCCCATTCTTTTCAAATCGGTCTGGGTCTTCGCCACCTTCACCTGTATTACTTTTGCCGCCAATGCGATTCATAGCAATAGCCAACGTCTCATGAGCCTCTTTGCTGATCGAGCCATAAGACATCGCCCCAGTTTTGAAGCGGGTCATGATCGATTCCACAGGTTCTACTTCTTCAATCGGAATGGACAAACTGTCATCACTCTTGAAAGTCAGCAAGCCACGAAGCGTGGCAAATACTCGGTCATGGCAGTTTATGGCCGCGGCATACTCTTCATATGCCTCGTAATCATTGTTTCGAGCGGCATGTTGCAGCTTGTTAATCGTTTCCGGATTAAAGAGATGATATTCACCTCCACTGCGAAATTGGAACTGCCCGCCCACATCCAGCGTATGTCCATTGGCCGATCGATCTGGAAAAGCGGCATCGTGTCGAATGCGCACCTCTTCGGCTATGACATCCATTCCCACCCCTTCGATCCGTGAAGGCGTCCCCGCAAAGTATCTGCCGATCACAGAACTGTCTAGTCCCAACGCCTCAAAGATCTGCGCCCCGCGATAGCTGTGAATGGTGGAAATGCCCATCTTGGAAAGTATCTTAACCACGCCCTTAACGCTGGCCTTAATATACTTCTGCACCCCAGCTGTTGCCGTAATGCCTGTAAGCAGCTCGCGCTCGATGATGCTTGTAATTGTCTCAAAGGCCAGATATGGATTGATAGCTGAAACGCCATAGCCCAGCAGCACGGCGAAATGATGAACCTCACGCGGCTCGCCTGACTCCAAGATTAAGCTTACCCGGGTGCGGGTTCCCTGTCTGGTCAGGTGATGGTGAAGCCCGGCTACAGCCAAGAGCGCCGGTATGGGCGCGTTATCCCGGTCAAGACCGCGATCGGAAAGGATTATAAGATTCACCCCCTGCTCAACGGCCGTACTCGCTTGCTTGTAAATCGCCTCCAGCCTCTTCTCCAGCCCTTGCTGGCCATCCTTGATTGGGTAAAGGATCGCAATCGTTAGAGATTGAAAACCAGTTAATTCAATATGCCGCAGTCTAGCAATATCCTTGTTGCTTAGAATGGGTGCAGATACCTTGATCTGGTGCGCATCTATTGGCGTGGTATCCAATAGATTGCTCTCCGACCCTAGAAGAATCTCGGTGCCGGTAACAATTTCCTCTCGAATGGCGTCAATTGGTGGGTTTGTTACCTGGGCAAACAACTGGCGAAAATAATTGTATAGAGGTTGTGGCTTGTTCGACAAAGCTGCCAACGGCGTATCATCTCCCATGGAGCCGATTGGTTCTACGCCATTCTGGGCCATCGGCCCTAAGATCAGGCGCAAATCTTCATAAGTAAAACCAAACGCCTGCTGGCGCTGAACGATGGAAAGTTGACCAGCCTTAGGCCCAGCCGCTGGCGCCGGAAGATCCTCCAAGAGCACCATATTCTTGTCCAGCCACTCTCGATAAGGGAACGCTCGGGCCATTTGCTGTTTTAGCTCATCATCACTGATGATCCTACCCTCGACCGTATCAACCAGGAACATCCGCCCCGGCTGCAAACGCCCTTTATGAAGGACACGTTCTGCGGGTATATCGAGCACACCAACCTCAGAGGCCATGACCACCAGATCATCTTTGGTTACATAGTAGCGTGACGGGCGTAAGCCATTCCGGTCTAGCACAGCCCCGACAACCGATCCATCCGTGAAGGCTATCGAAGCGGGACCGTCCCAAGGCTCCATCAGCGCGCTATAATACTCATAAAAAGCCCTCTTTTCATCACCCATGGTCTCATGCTTTGACCACGGTTCAGGGATCATCATCATCATCACCAGGGGCAGGGGTCTTCCTGCCAGGGTCAGAAACTCTAGGGCGTTGTCGAACATCGCCGAGTCGCTGCCATCGGGGTCAATGATGGGCAGAATGCGCTGCAAGTCCTCGCCAAATAAGTCTGACTTCAGCGTCGTCTCTCGCGCCAGCATCCAATTGACATTGCCGCGAATAGTATTTATTTCGCCATTATGATTGATGTACCGGTTTGGATGGGCTCGCTCCCAACTTGGAAACGTATTCGTTGAGAAACGAGAGTGAATAAGCGCTATGGCCGAGACTAAGTCCGTTTCAGACAAATCAGGGTAAAATTGATCAACCTGCTCTGCAAGCAGCATTCCTTTATACACAATCGTCTTATAGGAAAGACTTGCCACGTAAAACGAGGTGCACCCAGACTGTATATCGCTGAATCGAATGCTCTTTTCAGCCAATTTGCGGATGACAAATAGCTTGCGCTCGAAAGCCATTTCGTCTTCAATATCTCGGCTTCGTTTTATAAACACTTGGCGAATAAATGGTTGAGACGCTTGTGCCGTAGCCCCCAAGGAACGATTGTCAGTTGGAACTGTTCGCCAGCCAATAACCGCTTGCCCTTCCGCGGCGACAATTTCCTCAAACTTACCTTCGCAAATCTGGCGCTGATCAGGATCAGAAGGCAAAAAGATCATGCCCGCACCATATTGCCCTAGGTCTGGCAGATTAAATCCAGTATCCTGGCATACTCGGCTCAAGAAGTCATGGGGGATCTGCAGCAAGATGCCAGCTCCATCTCCCGTGTTAGGCTCACTACCGGCAGCGCCACGATGGCTCATATTTTGCAGCGCAGTCAGCGCCTGGCGAACAATTCGGTGCGAGCGCTCTCCTTTTACATGGGCCACAAACCCAGTGCCACATGCATCATGTTCAAAACGCCAATCGTAAAGACCCTGTTGGATAGGCTGGCGGTGGACGATGGTTACCTTGTTTGCTGATGATGGAATTTGATTCATCTCCTTACCTCCAGAGTCAATTGGAAAAGTCCGCTCTTGATCTCAAATAGCAAGCGCGCGCAATGCACACTGCGCTATTTTAGTATAGTGTTATGCTGCCTCTGTTGTTAAGAGACAGAATCACACAACTTCAGAACCACCATTTGTGAAAAATGTACATTTAGGGATGAGGTGGCTCCTTGCTCGAATCATGTACAATTGAAAGTTAATACCTACCATGGTCTACTGTCATACATACTGCACAACATCTGGCTCTGATATTTTGTATGTTTTTATCTCTTGACTTGATTGCCCACCGGCGCTAAAGTATTTACCAGATTTGCCAATCGAATATCTAGTAAAGGCCAGGACGCCTCATGGTTGGGTTGAAAAACCCCTAACCAGAGGCGTCCTGTTTGTTTTCTTGGAGATTCAAACTATTTTGAAAAGGAATGGAATATGAAAACCCCCAAAGATGTAATAGCTTATATTGCCGAAAAGAATATAGAGATTGTCGACGTAAAGTTCACCGATCTATTTGGTCAGTGGCAGCACTTCTCAATGCCAGCCAGTATGTTTGATATCGAGACTGCTTTTGAAGATGGCATGGGCTTTGATGGCTCTTCTATCCGTGGTTTCCAAAGCATCGAGGCCAGCGACATGATCTTACTTGCTGATCCGACAACGGCCGTAATCGATCCTATCTGCGAGGCACCTACACTCAGCCTCGTCTGTGATATCTACGATCCCATTTCAAGAGAACCTTACTCTCGTGACAGCCGCTATGTCGCCAAAAAGGCGGCGCAATATCTGCAGGACACCGGCATCGCTGATACGGCATACTTCGGGCCGGAACCAGAGTTCTTCGTTTTTGACCAGGTCAGGTATTCCGCCGGCGAGTATTCATCAGCATACCAGGTAGACAGCGTAGAAGGCCCATGGAATTCTGATATTTTTGGCTTTGGACATTCCGTTCCCCACAAGCGTGGCTACTTCCCGGTTGCACCATTCGACACCCTGCAGGACCTACGCTCTGAAATGGTGAAAGTTCTGGTTGAATCAGGCGTCGGCATCGAGGTGCACCATCACGAGGTTGGCACAGCCGGACAGTGTGAAATCGACATGAAATACGACACGCTGGTATCGATGGCTGATCAGGTTCAACTCTACAAATATATTGTCAAGAACATAGCAAAGGCCAATGGCAAGACGGTTACCTTCATGCCCAAACCGATCTATGCCGACAACGGCTCCGGTATGCATACGCACCAAAGTTTGTGGAAGGATGGCCAGCCCCTTTTTGCCGGAGACGAATACGCCGGAATCAGCCAGATTGCTAAATACTATATTGGCGGTATCTTAAAACATATCAACGCCCTTCTAGCTATTGTTGCACCGACGACAAACTCCTACCGCCGCCTGGTCCCCGGCTATGAGGCGCCGGTAGTCGTGGCCTACTCTGCCCGAAATCGTTCCGCTGCGGTTCGCATTCCGATGTATTCCCATACACCAAAAGCGAAGCGTATCGAGTTCCGCTGCCCAGATCCGGCGACCAATCCTTATCTGGCCTTCGCCGCGATGTTGATGGCAGGGCTGGATGGTATCAAGAACAAGATCGATCCCGGCAACGCGGCTGATATCGACCTGTTTGAGGAAGAAAATATCAACAAGGTCACCATGACTGTCGGTAAACTTAATGAAGCCCTTGACGCACTCGAGGCTGATAGTGATTTCTTGCTGGAAGGCGGGGTATTCACTCAGGACCTTCTCGATGCTTACATCTCCTATAAACGAGAAACTGACGTTGGACCAGTAAGCCTCCGTCCGCATCCCTATGAGTTCTTACTCTATTATGGCTGCTAAGCTCATAAATATTCTTGAAGAAGCCCTTCTTATCACGTGAAGGGCTTCTTCATCGCTAAAAACATATGCGGTTGTCCGCAGCATATGCCTGTCTGGTCTCCGCTAATGAGAAAAGATCTCAGATTGTCCATCAATTTGTGATTCACCAATTCTACAATTCGGAAAAAAATCGACTGGCATGTCTCAATTGACCACCTTTACCCGCCCCCAGGCTTTTGCCGCCTTACGCGAAATTGTCCGATCATTGAGTTCCGCCTGGGATTTGGATACCGCCCTGGACCTCATTGCGCGCAAGACTACCGAGGTGATGCAGGTAGATAGCTGCACCATCTATCTCCTCGATCCAGATGGTCACTCCCTGCGTTTACAGGCCTCTACCGGTTTGTCCCGGCGGGCTTTAGGTCGGTCAGTGCTAGAGATCGGGGAAGGAATGACCGGCTATGCTGTTCTCAATAATGAACCTATCTTTGCCACCGAAGCGAAAAAGAATCCCCATTTTAAGTTTGTCGATGAAGCACAAGAAACCGGTTTCCAATCGCTCCTGGCCATCCCGCTGGTCATCGAAGACAAGCCGATCGGTGCCTTGAATGTGCAAACGGCCGCATCCCACACCTTCTCGACCGATGAAGTCGAGGTCCTTTCGCTTATCGGCGACCTGGCAGCAACGACCCTGGTGCGTGCCCAACTCCATGATCGCCAACAGCGCCAGATAGGGGAACTTCGTGCCCTGGCTCAGGTCAGCGAAACCGTGACTTCGCCCCTTTACCTCGATGAAATGCTAGGCATCGTTAGCGAAATGGCGGCCCAGATCATGGATGCCACCGTATGTCATATTTACCTTTTGGATGAATCTGGCGCCACACTGCAGCGACATACAGGCAACAGCAGCCAGGCGCCTTCTGTTTTCCCGCTTCATCAGGGTATAATCGGTCGTGTCGCTGCCAGTGGACTTCCTGCATATGTCCCCGATCTTGCCCTTGAACAGGCATTTGAAGAGCGAGATTGGGCCTTAGAAAAGGGCCTGGTCGCCCTACTGTCAGTACCGCTCAGTGTGCGCGATCGTGTCATTGGCGTCTTAAGTTGCTATGCCGCCACCGCGCGCGAGTTTACGGATGGCGAACGAACACTCTTGCTGACCCTGGCCAATCAGACCGCCCTGGCCATTGAAAATGCACAACTCATTACCAACACGGCCGTAGTCAGAGAAATGCACCACCGCATCAAAAACAATTTACAGACAATAGCCATGTTGATGCAAATGCAGGTCTATGAAACTGACCTCCCTGCCACCCGTCATGCCCTGGAAACCAATATTCACCGCATCCACAGCATCGCTTCCGTGCACGAGGTCCTATCTGAAAAGGGCTTTCGTCTGGTTGATGTCAAGGATGTCCTCGATCGCATTACACGTGAAACGGCCTCAACCATGCTGACCCCAGGCCAAGAAATAAAAATAGCAGTTCGCGGACAAACAATGCAGTTGCCCAGTCGTATGGCAACCTCGTTGACCCTGGTCATTAACGAACTCGTTCAGAACGCCTTGGAACATGGTTTCACTGGCAAAAAACAGGGTCAGATTGACATCTCCCTGGGCCACTCACCAGATGAATTCATCATTCTGATAAAGGATAATGGCCAGGGCCTGCCGGTAGATTTTTCCCCCAATCTTGGTCTGGAAATCAGCGAGACCTTGGTGCGCGATGACCTGCACGGAGGCATCAAATTCAACCGCTTACAAGCCGGCACCGAGGTCAGCATCCGCATTCCCCGCCGCATAGAATGGGATCGCTAAGATTAAACCAACTCCCGCTTGACAAAGAGAGTCGTCTCTGATAAATACGCCCTGTATCTGGGCATTGTCCTTTTCTGTGTGCCTGGTACAGGAATCGGAAGAGATGAGAATACTAATAGCCGAGGATGAGTCAATCATCCGCATGGGCCTAAAATCCATGCTGCAAGAAATGGGACATGAAGTTTACGCCGCCGCTGATGGCCATGAAGCGCTGAGGTTAGCCCGCCACTATCAGCCTGATATGGCCATTCTGGACATCAAGATGCCAAAAACCGATGGCCTTCAGGCTGCCACAACCCTGGCCCGCACCCAACCGATGCCCATCCTTCTCCTAACCGCTTTTAGCCAACAAGACCTTGTCGATCGTGCCACCGAGCTTCCCATCCAGGGCTACCTGGTTAAACCCATTCAAGCCCCAGAATTATCCGCAGCCATCGCCGTGGCCAAGAAACGATTCGCCGAAACCCAGGCCCTGGCTGAAGAGAATATTCGCCTTGAAGAAAAACTAGAAACTCGCAAATTGGTAAATAAAGCCAAGGGCCGCTTAATGGAACGGGGTCTTAGCGAGGAAGAAGCGTACCGTGCGCTCCAACAGCACGCCCGGGCCAATCAGCTTACAATAAAAGAAGTGGCAGAAGCAGTACTGCGCTGATATATCGCCATATTAAACAGAAATGCTGTCCTCACTTAAGGTGAGGACGGCATTTTACTTTTTGAAACAATGCTCAGCCCTAAGCTGCGTCTGCGTTTTCCTCCACAGCGTTTGCTGGAATGGGCATGCTCTCCATCCGAGTGAACGTCAGTCCATCATCATCCACATCGATGTAGATGCGATCACCAGCCACAAACTCGCCTTTCAACAGGCGGATAGACAGCGGACTTTCGACAAAGCGTTGGATGGCGCGCTTAAGGGGTCGGGCACCAAAGTCTTTGTCAAAGCCTTGATTGGCCAACCAGATCTGCGCTTCTCTTGTCAGTTCAATAGCCAGCTCAGCTTGTTCAGCCAGCCGTGCCTGCACATCGGTCATCTGTATATTGACGATTTCCACGACATGCTCAACATCCAATGGCTTGAAGATAATGGTCTCATCGATGCGATTGATGAATTCTGGACGAAAAGTCTTCTTCAGAGCATCGTCAATGCGCTTATGCTCTACCGCCTCATCTTCATCATGGCTGCCCGAAAAACCAAGAGCACCAGACCGGCTTACAAAGGATGTGCCAACATTGCTGGTCATGACAATTACCGTATTGCGGAAATTGACGATTCTTCCTTGCCCATCTGTTAATCGGCCGTCATCTAATAACTGCAGCATAGCATTCCACACATCAGGATGCGCCTTCTCGATTTCATCAAACAACACCACCGAATACGGCCGTCTGCGGACCTGTTCCGTCAATTGACCACCTTGTTCATAGCCAATATAACCGGGAGGTGCGCCAAACAAACGGCTGACATTATGCTGTTCGCGGAACTCACTCATATCCACACGAACCAATGCATCTTCATCGTCGAAGAGAAACTCTGCCAATGCTTTGGCCAATTCCGTCTTGCCCACACCGGAGCTACCGAGGAAGATAAAGGTGCCAATAGGCCGGCGCGGGTCACTTAGCCCCGATCGGCTGCGGCGTATCGCGTCCGAAAGAGCCTTGATAGCCCCTTCCTGCCCGACAATTCGCTCCTGTAAGCGCTCTTCCATGTTCAGCAGTTTTTCCGCCTCCGTTTCCATCATCTGTGTCAGCGGAATGCCTGTCCACGCGGCAACAACCTCGGCAATGTCTTCCGCATCAACGATTTCATCCAACTGTTGATCAGTTTGCCACGCCTCATATCGCTCAGAAAACTCCGTCTCAATGCGCAGACGTTCCGCGCGATGTCTGGCAGCGCGCTCATAATCACGAACTGTATGCGCTTCCTCTTCATCCAGCGTCAGCTGGTCCATTTCCTTCTTTAGATCTTTAAGTTCTTTGGGCAGCGTATGCAACGCCACACGGAGTTTCGCCGCGGCTTCATCCATCAGATCGATGGCCTTATCCGGAAGGTGCCTGTCTGTGACATAGCGCGAAGAAAGTTTCGCCGCCGCCACCAGAGCCTCATCCGCATAAGTGACATTATGATGCGCCTCGTAGCGGCTGCGTAGGCCGCGCAGCATCTCGATCGTATCTTCAACCGATGGTTCATCGACAAAGATGGGCGCAAAGCGGCGCTCTAACGCACTATCTCGTTCAATGTATTGCCGGTATTCGTCCAGCGTAGTCGCTCCTACAGCTTGCAGTTCACCTCGGGACAGCGCTGGTTTCAGCATATTGCTGGCATCCATCGCGCCCTGAGCCGATCCGGCGCCGACGACAGTATGAAGTTCGTCGATGAAGAGGATAATCTCTCCTTGAGCGCGCTGGATCTCTTCCATCGCCGCCTTCAGACGTTCTTCAAACTCGCCGCGAAAACGGCTGCCGGCAATCATCGCCCCCAAATCAAGACCAACCACGCGCTTGTTTAACAGATTTTCAGGTACATCTGCGGTTATGATCTTGATCGCCAATCCCTCAACGATCGCGGTTTTTCCGACACCAGCTTCACCAATGAGTACAGGGTTATTCTTGGTCCGCCGGCTGAGAACCTGGATCACGCGTAAGATTTCATCATCGCGACCAATGACCGGATCGAGACGCCCCTCTCGTGCCATTTGTGTCAAGTCACGGCTGTATTTTTCCAGCGTCTTATAGCGACCCTCAGACTGGCGATCAGTTACGCGCTGACCACCGCGCAGCGTTTGGATAGCATCAAGGACTCGCTCACGAGAAATGCCAAATTCCTGCAAAATGCGGGCTGTGCCGGTATTTCTTTCGCCGAGAATGGCCAAGAATATATGCTCGGTAGAAATATATTCATCTTTTAAGCGGTTGGCCTCTCGTTGGGCAAGTTCCAATACAGTTCGAATGCGCGGCGTATAGAATACCTGGCCCGTACCACCACCGTAAACCGATACCTTAGGGCTGGATTTCAATTCCTCGACGAGACGATCTCGCATCTCTCCCGAATCGGCATTTAGCTTTTCGAAGATTTGAGGTATGGCTCCTTCATCCTGCTCAAGCATGGCCAGGAATAAATGTTCCGTATCCACTTGGGAATGTCCGTAGCGCTGCACAATCTCATAAGCTCGTGCGGCAGCATCTTGGGCTCTTTCCGTAAAACGATCAAATCGCATAATCTTTTGTCCTTACTTCAATATTTGCTTATAGCATCCACCCTTATCAATATGATGGCGCCTTAACCCGAAGAATTAGAAATCGAGCGATGATAGTCTACCGGGTAAAGATTGGATTCCCGTAAGAAAGATATTTCAAATTTATTAGCATACAACTATTTACAAGATGCGCGTTCCCTCAGAATCATGCCCATCACCCCAAACCATAATCTTCAGCGGAGTGATTTCGATCAGCTGCCATTTGGCGCTGTCATCGTAGCGAAAATCCCACTCATATTTGTTGAAGAAGTAATCGGCCAGCTTGTCCACGTCATTTCTTGGGGCCACATGGGCCTCTCCCTCAATAATGACGACATTGGTCGCATCCGGCAGCGCCAACGAAACGCTCTGGTTGCCACGCAGGTTAGTAAATTTCTGTGTCTCTATTCCCGTGCTGATCCATATCTTATCTTCAAGCCAGATATACCACAGTGGCGCAAGATGCGGACGGCCGTCGTTCCGAACCGTTGCCATCCATATCTCTTTCTGCCGCCCTAGCCGGGCTTCCAGTGCTCGCCAGCGTACAGGATTGCGTCGTTTCATAATGCTAGTTGATTCGTTCCTGGTTTGCTTCGGACTTACCTCTTCAGTAGTCAAGGGATCAGCGAGATTATACAGGAGGCAGTCAATTTATGCAGAAGCCAAGCCAGAACTGAGCCAGACCAGTTCATTAACCGTCAACCGTTGATTCAATAATTTATCTCCCAGATCGATCAAAGAGCGAGCGTTGGCCGACGTCAAAAGACGTACCGATCCATTCTGGCTCATAGGAGCCAACCATCCTAGCTGGGCCAATAAATTTGCTGTATGTCGCGCCACCGACGGTGCAGGATCAATGATCGAAACCGGCCTATTTGGAGCATGTCCATCAACGATTAATTCGATGACTGAGCGAATAAACGGATAGTGTGTGCACCCAAGAACGATGGTATCCACCCCTTGATCAAGCATAGGTATCAACACTTTAGCCAGCAGTTGTTCTGTCTCAGGAGTTGAGATCTGACCCGACTCAACTAACTGTACCAGTCCCCTACACGGATCTTCTAACACCTCAACGTCGACCGCAAATCGCGCCATCAGCTGCTCATACCGTGGGCTTGCAAAGGTGTTCTCGGTCGCCAAAACCCCCACCCTACCGCTGTGAGTCGTTAGGGCTGCCGGTTTGACGGCTGGCTCCATCCCCACAAATGGCACGTCTGGGAATGTCTCCCTCAGCAAAGATAACGCTGCTGCTGAGGCCGTATTGCAAGCCACAACAATGATCTTGGCTCCCTGACTCAATAGAAATCTGGTGATCGCATCGCTAAAATAGCGGATCTCAGCCAATGAGCGCGAACCATAAGGGACATGCGCTTGATCGGCGAAATAAATGATATTTTCGTGAGGCAGAGAATCTTGGATATGGCGCAGGACCGACAATCCTCCTACGCCGGAGTCAAAAACACCTATGGGTCGGACGGCTGTTTCTGTCAAGAGCTTATCAATAAATACGCTTCAATCACACCGCTGGGATTATCCGTTTTGAGATGCTGCAGTCAGCGCCTCAAAAAGGGCCAACATTGCGGGATCATCATCTATCAAGTTTTCCGGATGCCACTGCACAGCAACCGCAAAAGGATGGCCGGCTACCTCCAGCCCTTCAACCAATCCATCCGGAGCCACCGCCGACACCGCCAATTCCGGCGCGATATCACGTACCCCTTGGTGATGCAAACTGTTCACCGGCGTGGATTCCCGCCTAAGAACAGCCGCCAACCGTGAGTCAGGAGACACCTCAACATTGTGTGGCAAATCTGTACGCCGTCCGGTCAGGTAGTAATCATGCTTAATACCGTCCGGTCGTTGGCTGGCCAAATCCTCCCACATCGTTCCGCCCAAGGCCACGTTTAGCACCTGGTGCCCCCGGCAGATTGCCAAGAATGGTTTTTCCAAACGGGTCGCCTGTTGGGAAATGTAAATTTCCACACGATCGCGATCTTGGTCAATTCCCCGCAGCGCCTGATGATCTTGCCCGCTATAAAAATCCGGATCAATATCGCCGCCTCCAGGCAGCACCAAGCCGTCCACTCGTTTGACAATGGTCAACAAATCCTTATCGCTCAAACCCAAAGGAATCAGGAGTGGTATGCCACCTCCGGCTGTAACCGCTTTGACATAAGCACGCATTAATCCAAATAGAGGCCGGTTCGTATCCCGGCTGTTCTTGCGGTACGTTGTTAGGCCGATTATTGGGCGAGATTGGTTGGAGGCTGAAGGCATAATTTGGCTCAATAAACAAAAAAGTGGAAGGCATATCGCTTTCCACTTAATCTACGAATCATATATAACCAGCTTGAAATTAGAATATCAGGCGGTACAAAACAGGGCAGCAACCTAAAAACTATTTTTTGTAAATTCGTCTTTCCCGCAGTCTTGCTGATTTACCGGTCCGTCCGCGGAGGAAATAGAGATTAGAGCGTCGCACATGCGCGTGACGATGCACCTCGATTTTCTCGATACGCGGGGAATTCAGTAAAAATGTTCGTTCGACGCCAATACCATTTGAGGCGATCCGGCGTACTGTGAAATTGCGATTGTTCCCGCCGCTGCGCAGGCGAATAACAGTACCGCGCACAATCTGAACACGCTCGCCGCGTTGTCCCACATTAATACGTACATGAACCGTCACATTATCACCAGCATGAAGGTCAGGATGGTCTTCTTTTTCCTGGTCGAAAGTTTTTAGCAGCAAGTCAGACATGTCAAATTCTCCACCTCGGGTCTATTTTACCCGCCATTTATTCTTCACCCAAGCACCGCGCTCGCCACCTTGTATCAGCAGCTCGCCGATCCTTGAAAACAGTATCTAATTGTCCTAGTGCAAAAAGAGAGCCCGCCTGGCGGGCCGAGTAGAGAAATATAACACGCAACCCATTTGCAGGCAAGAATTTAATGCCCTACTTCGACAATCTCTCAGCTATTCTTATCTGGCCCCATCTCAAACAAAAAACCCCGACCTAGAGCCGGGGTATCTTTCAAATTAGAGAGCCAGCTTAGGTGGCCTTCTTAAGTACCGGTAGACCATTCTTGGTCTCGGAGACAACACGCCCTTCCGGCACGGCATCCAAAGCACCCTCATCTTTAATTTCTTTTGCAAAAAAGTAGATGGTCTGCTTGTTGCCGCTCTTCAAGGTGGTTTCTTTCATGTGCAGGTAGTATGTACGACCCTTAGCATTCGTGTAACTGTAAGCCATTTTATCCTTCCTTATTTGCTGTCACGCTATCAAAACTGGAACCTATTGATATGCCGATGATAGTGCGCTACGACAGCAATAAATAATCTTGTTCGGCACAATTGGCATACTAAGTCAAAATCCTTATGATGGCAACATATCAGATGAAAATATAAGATATAGATGAGCGGAGCCCCCTTTGACGCCCGATTTAGGCACTGTTATACTCCCATTTCTGGGTGCAGTTCGACTAATAAGTCTATTGTACCTCTAGGATTTATTCGCATATTTAGGTGCGCTGTGCTTCCATGGGTCGTCACACCGCTTCCAGAAAGGTCAAAACAGAATGGCAGAAAAAGATAAGCTAACACCGCGCAATGAAGATTTCAACGATTGGTACAACACGCTCGTTCTCAAGGCTGACCTTGCTGATTACGGTCCGGCCCGTGGAACCATGATTGTAAAACCATATGGCTGGAGCCTCTGGGAAAACCTTCAGGCCGCCTTAGACAAACGATTTAAGGCTACTGGCGTGCAAAATGCCGGTTTCCCCATGTTTATTCCCATGAGCTTTTTACAGAAAGAGGCTCAGCATGTGGAAGGTTTTGCACCGGAGTTGGCTGTTGTAACCCACGGCGGTGGTGAAGAACTGGCAGAACCTTTGGTCGTTCGTCCCACCTCAGAAACAATCATCGGTTATTCTTATGCGAACTGGATCCAAAGTTATCGCGATCTGCCCATATTGATTAACCTTTGGAATAGTGTGGTGCGGTGGGAAAAGCGGACCAAGCTATTCTTGCGTACGCTAGAATTTTACTGGCAGGAAGGGCACACCGCCCATGCAACAGCGCAAGAAGCGCAGGAACGAACGCGCCAGATGCTGGAAGTCTATGCTGATTTTGCTATTAATGAGGCCGCCATTCCCGTTATCCGGGGCACCAAATCTGAGAGTGAACGTTTTGCTGGCGCCGATGACACTTTGACCATTGAAGCTATGATGGGCGATGGAAAGGCGCTGCAATCTGGCACCTCCCATAACCTGGGCCAGAATTTTGCCCAGGCCTTTGATATCCAATATCTCGATCACAACAACGAACTGCAGTATTGTTGGACCACCTCTTTTGGCTTGAGCGCTCGCGTCATAGGGGCGATCATCATGGTTCATGGGGACGATCAAGGATTGGTGCTTCCACCTCGACTGGCGCCGATTCAGACCGTGATCATACCAATCTATCGCAAGGAAGTTGATAAAGCGGCCGTCCTTGAAGCCGCCAATCGCATTGCGGTGCAGTTAATCGAAGCGGATATACGGGTTAAAATCGATGATCGGGATAACCTTAGCCCCGGCTTCAAATACAATGATTGGGAATTACGTGGCGTACCCACGCGTGTGGAGATCGGCCCCCGTGACCTGGCCAAGAATTCCGTTGCCCTGGCCCGGCGTGACATACCCGGTCGAGACGGCAAGCAGTTTGTTTCCCAAGAAGGTTTAACCGAAACCGTTGCCCAACTTCTGCAGGAAATCCAGCAGAATCTGCTCGATCGCGCCACTCGCTTCCGTGACGAAAACACCCATGATGTTGACACCTTCGATGAATTCAAAGAAGTGGTAAAAACAGGATTTGCGCGCGCTTGGTGGGCCGGCGATAATAACCAAGAGCAAGAAGTAAAAGAGAAAACCAAAGCCACAATTCGTTGTTTCCCCTTTGACCAACCAGGTAGCAGCGGAACTTGTTTTTATACCGGCAAACCTGCGGACAAAGTCGCCATTTTCGGCCGTGCTTACTAGGAGCATTCAGCCACATTTGGTTTCGCAACTAGGAAAGCATAATAAGCGTACAGAGATCAGCGACCAGATTGTGAAGGTAGCTGGTCCTGGAGAAAATTATGTCCGCGTTGGGAACCAATCTGACATCGCTGCTCATCCTGGGGATGGCTTTCTTGTTAACAGTCAGCATCATCGCCGCCGTATTACTGCTGCTTTATGGGCTGTTCTTCAAGAAACGTCAGTAGAAAATGTGAAGCCATATTACGATCTCTCCCTACCCCATATCAGCAATATCTGGCATTGATCAATAACAGGACAACAACATGCGCTTAAGTAAATCATTTGGTAAGACACTGCGTGAAGCACCTGCTGACGCAGAGATGATTAGTCACCAACTGCTGCTGCGCGGCAGTTTCGTTCGCCCGGCTGGGGCAGGCATCTACAGCTTTATGCCCTTTGGTTATCGCGTGCTGCGCAAGATTTGGCAGATCATGGCTGAAGAAATGGATGCCATTGGCGCGCAAGAAATGTGGATGCCCAATCTAAATCCGGCTAACCTGTGGCAGGCCACAGGTCGCTGGGACAGCATCGACGTGCTCTTTAAGTTTAAAGGCGGTAGCGGTCGTGAATATACATTGTCACCTACGCATGAGGAGATCGTCGTCGACTTGGCCTTACGTGAAATTGATAGTTACCGTGACCTGCCGCAGGTTGTCTATCATATTGGTAAGAAATTTCGCGACGAATCTCGCGCACGTGGTGGTCTGCTGCGCTTGCGCGAATTCGTCATGAAAGACGCCTACAGCATGGATACCTCCGCGTCTGCCCTGGACGAATTCTATCCCCACATCATGCAGGCCTATTTCAACATCTTCAAACGCTGCGACGTTGAGGCGCAAGCCATCAATGCTGATGTCGGCGCCATGGGCGGTAAGACCTCCCATGAATTCGTCGTCCCGCACGAGCAAGGTGAAGACCAGTTCATCTCCTGCTCCAACTGTGACTATGCTGCTAACGTAGAAGCCGCAGAGTTTATTCGCCAAAAAGGCAGCCAAGATCCTCCGGCCCCGCTGCAAAAAGTAGCCACACCCAACTGCACCACCATCGCCGATGTGGCTGACTTCATTGGCGTGCCCACCAGCCAGACCGTGAAAGCAGTTTTTTACTGGTGGACGAAATGGGGCGAACCTGACCAAAACGGCTGCTTCATCTTTGTTCTCCTTCGCGGCGATCTAGACGTCAGCGAGGTAAAAGTCATCAACCTCCTGGGTGGCGGCGAGCTGCGGGCAGCGACCTATGAAGAAATCACCACCTCTGGTGCTTCACCAGGCTACGCCTCCGCCGTTGGCCTTAATGTTGCTCAAACACTTGATGCCCCCGGCGTTGTGGTCATTGCCGATCCCTCGATTGAAAATGGCTCCAATTTCGTCGTTGGAGCCAATGAAAGCGGATTCCACTTCACAGGAACCAATTACCCTCGCGATTTTGCCGTCAGCCGCATGGCCGACATTGCCCGGGCCGCAACTGGCCACCAATGTGCAGTATGCGGTGGACGTCTTGAATCCCGCCGCGCCATCGAAGCGGGTCACTGCTTCAAGCTTGGTACTCGTTATAGTGAGGCGGTCAGCGCCACTTATCTGGATGAAAACGGACGTCCCCAACACATTTTTATGGGCTCCTACGGCATCGGACTAGACCGCCTTATGGCAATTATCGTGGAACTTCATCACGATAAAGATGGCATCATCTGGCCCAACACCGTCGCCCCGTATCAGGTACACCTACTGTACCTCGGCAAGGGAGACGATGTCCACGAGGCCGCAGAGGTTGTATACGCAGAGCTTACCCAAGCCGGAATAGATGTCCTTTATGATGATCGTGAGCTGAGCGCGGGCGTAAAATTTAAGGACGCCGATCTGATCGGAGTTCCCTGGCGCATCACTGTTGGCGCGCGTGGGCTCGCCCAAGGCGCGGTCGAAGTAAAGCGGCGAGACTCAGCTGACCGCCACCTCGTTCCTCTGGCCGAACTGCAGTCCTTCTTACAGAGTTAGCGCCTAGCATATCGAAGAACCCCAAAACCATTGCTATGCGAAAGAGAATCCTGTCATGGCTTATGATGAAAGTTTAGCATACCGGGTACGATACCTACTAGCAGACCAGCCAGCCATGGTTGAGAAGAAAATGTTTGGCGGCGTAGGCTTTATACTTGATGGCAATATGGCCTGCGGCGTGAATAAGGACGATTTAATCGTGCGTGTCGGACTTGATAACTATCCCCAAGCTGTGATCCAACCTCATGCCCGCCCCTTAGATATCACTGGACGGCCAATGAATGGTTGGGTCATGATTGATCCGGATGGTGTGATCAATGATCAAGATCTTCAACACTGGGTTTCTCTCGGTGTAGATTTCGCCCGCACGCTCCCGCCCAAATAGATACTGCTGTTAACCAATAATTCAAAAGAGGTGCCTGATAGTGAATCAGGCACCTCCTTTGAATTTACAACATAGTTTGCCCACCCATAAAAGTGGTCATTCCATTGTTTTCACGTGTTAGGACAGCAAATCAGCGACCGTATCCTTCTCCGAGCGCAGTTCCGCTAAAGTAGCATCGATTTTCTCTTGATCAAAATCGCTGATGCTCAAACCCTGCACGACCTCGATGTTGCCTGCAGCGTCGTTGAGCAGAGGGAAAGAAAAGATCAATCCCTCATCAATACCGTAACTTCCATCGGAAGCGATAGCGGCGGAGAACCAGTTTCCTTCTTCAGTTGCATAAAGGAAGCTGCGTATTTGATCAAGGATAGCACTGGCAGCCGACATGGCGGATGATTTTCCGCGGGCTTGGATGATTGCCGCGCCCCGTTTCTGTACGATACTAATAAAGTCCCCACGCAGCCAATCATGATCGCTAATGACATCAAAGGCCGGTTGGCCATTAATTTTCGCATGGGCTGCATCCGGATACTGGGTAGCACTGTGGTTGCCCCAGATAGTGACATTGCTTACTTCATTGACTGTCACCCCCGCTTTCTCAGCCAATTGAGCATAGGCTCGATTCTGGTCCAGGCGCGTCAAGGCGCTAAAACGGCTTTTCGGAATATCAGGCGCATTGTTCATGGCGATGAGGCAGTTTGTATTGGCGGGATTCCCAACAACAACCACCCGCACATCATCAGCGGCTCGCTCATTAAGGGCTTGCCCTTGGCCTACGAATATCGGGCCATTCTCACGGATCAAGTCGCCGCGCTCCATACCCTTACCGCGCGGCTTGGCACCTACAAACGCTGCCCAGTTGATACCGTCAAAAGCTACTTTTGCATCGTCCGTTACCACCACATTATTCATCAATGGGAAAGCACAATCATTCATTTCCATGACCACACCTTCCAACATTGGCAGTGCGGGAGTGATTTCGAGCAGGTGTAGATCTACCTTTGTATCCGGACCAAACACTTCGCCATTGACCAATCGTGGCAGCAAAGCGTAACCAATCTGTCCAGCGGCGCCAGTAACAGCAACTTTGACTACTTTAGACATATTACAATCTCCTTTTTGGGGAACTTAATTGGCGCAGAATAACCTTGACGTGCAAATTGAACGGTCTATTTCGCTGGTCACTGGCTGATTCTGCTTGCTGTTCATGTACATATGGGAACAGTTGTTATTATGGCCCGAACCTATTGATCGCGCTACCCAAATTAAGGTCCTGAAAAGGTGGACCGGTTAGCTTCGTCAACTGGTGAAATTGGATCAAGGGTGGTCTGTTTTGCCAGTCCGCTGCCGCACCACTTCATACAACAGCAGGGCCGTTGATACAGAGAGATTCAAGCTGTCCACGCTGCCAAACATCGGAATCTGAACTCGCACATCAGCAGACTGCAGCCAAAGATTTCCCAGTCCGGCAGCTTCACTGCCCAGGACAACAGCGACAGGACCTGTTAAAGACACGGCTGAATAAAGAGCTTCTCCCTCGGGCGACGTGGCCACAATCTGTATGTTCTGCTCTTTCAACCACCTAACCGTTTCATCAACCGTTACAGATAATACCGGCACCGTAAAAATGGCTCCCAGGCTGGCCCTAATCACATTGGGATTGTACAGATCAGTGCCCGTATCCCCCTCATGGGTGAGAATAAGCGCATCGACACCTGCGGCATCAGCCGTTCGCAAAACCGCCCCCAGGTTCCCAGGCTTTTCCACCCCATCAATCACAACCAGAAATGCCGTTCCCCTATCAGATAAATCAGAGAAGCTAGTCTTAAAATAAGGGATGACCAGCAC
This sequence comes from uncultured Chloroflexia bacterium, assembly GCA_963807975.1. Taxonomy (GTDB): domain Bacteria; phylum Chloroflexota; class Anaerolineae; order Promineifilales; family Promineifilaceae; genus JAACFF01. The sequence goes on from CAWEDV010000002.1 coordinate 63,788, forward strand.
TACACCGCCGCTCTCCCCCCGATAGGCGATCTTCTTATAAACCGCCGGCGTCACTTCAAAGATCCGTATTCCTGTTGCTTCAACCAATGACGCCAGACTCTTCTTGAAACCATCATCCTGCGCCATAAGGTCTGGACATACATATACCTCAAGCGGCACAATGCCGGCCTGCAGCGCACGCTCAGCTTCGCGCTGACCTTCCACCACCGTGAGCTTTCGCGCTTCACGCTGGCGGCGGTTGTTTAGCTTAACCAAATCCTTGATACGCGAATTATTTAGACTGCTGATTATTGTCACTCGTTTAGGCATGATTAGATTATAACAGCGTAGTTTCCCAGACGGCTCCATAAAACAAGGGCGGGCAGCGGGTCACAACATTGAGCGAGTCAATCTGCAAGCATCCCAGTTGGCGATTAACAGACAGCATGGTCCGCTGATCCGCGACTCTTGGACGCGCCTCAAATCGCTGAGCAGGTCCTGCCAGGCGGCGTGCAGTGCCCGGCGTGATGGTAAGCAGATTTTGCATAGCGCTTATTGCTTGCTTCTCTTTTTCAGAATTACCAGCATCTCGCTGGTGGGCAGTTCTAAAAACGATGCTACTTCGTTGGAACAACTGTTGCGCCCAGCTTGGCCAGCAGGATGTTTAACTCTTGTTGTGATACGCCAGCGACGCCCAATGGCCTATCAACCCGGTCGTGACAATCGGAACCACCCGTCTGAATCAGGCCATACCTATCCGCCCATTTGGCCATCATGGCCCGGTGTTTGGCCACGTGGCCAGGATACTGCACTTCCAAGCCATCCAAGCCCAGAACGTCATCGTCTAGGAACTCGGGCATCAACATATCCACGATCTCAACATCAGGCAGCACCTCGCGATACAGGCTTTCACCGGGATAAGAGCCTGCTGCCGGATGGGCGAATACGCGCACCAACTGCGGGTATTTATGCAGCAGCGGCGTGAGCTGAGAGGGCTCGATTCCTGATGGTACATACGAAACAGCATCGTTGCCAATCAAACTGTTAATTTGTGCCTTATCAAGTCCATGATTTTCCTTCAGAGCCAGTGCAAAATGGCGCCTAGTCACATTGGGTGAGAGCGCTTCAATTTCTTCGGCTGTCAAATCCCGTTTCAACATAGGTTGGCTGCCGTCTGGTCCAAATGTGGCGTTAATCGCCGTTACCCGCGCCCGCACTAATCCCGCTCCGCGTCCTTGGGCAAAAATACCACTCGCCATCTGCCGGAACGCTTCGTCCGCCAATAGTTCACGGCGGATGTATAAGAGATAATGCAAAGTGCCCACAAAATATGGGCGCCGGAAGCGCAGGGACACCTCTACCCCAGGCACGACCAGGATCTCTACCTCCTCACCGGTAGCCATCGCCTCATCAAGTCCTGCAAGTGTGTCGTGGTCGGTTATGCCAACGGCCGTTAAACCAAGATTTTTCGCCTCGGTCACCAACTCAGTGGCTGTATATTCGCCGTCGGATGCTGTGGTATGGTTGTGCAAATCAGCAATAAAAGCTCTCTTCATCTGGAAACTCCTAAACTCATTAGTTTTCGCTGGTCAGCCGCCGTATCTGGCCCATGATACTGGTGTCATAACCTTGTAGATCGTCCACGGCCGTTTTAAATTGATCGTCTTTGATTGTGTCCAGCAGCGGCTGCAGCACACTGCCATCGTAGAATTCTTGCGGGATAACCAACTCATACCGTTCAGAAGCAAGGGGAACGAAACCAAGGCCCAAGGCACGTGCCGCACCCATAATACCCAAGCCAACATCAGCCACGCCGGATGCCACCGCCGCAGCTACCGCCAAATGCGTATATTCTTCCCGATCGTATCCCTCAATGTGGGACGGATCGATGTCCCTCTGCTGTAATTCATAATCCAACAGCACTCGGGTTCCCGCACCTCGCTGCCGGTTTACAAACTGCAAATCTTGATTGGCAATATCGGCCCAGCCGGACAGCCCATTCGGATTACCAGCGGGAACAATCCAACCTTGCTGGCGACCAACCAGGGTCAGGAGTATGATGTCCCGGTCCGCAACATAACGTTTGATATAGCTGTCATTATAAACGCCTGTCTCAGGGTCCAGCAAGTGTGAGCCGGCAAGGTGAGCCTCACCTCTGCGCAGAGCAATCAGTCCACCCAGGCTGCCCACATTGGCCGACATTAGACGGAACCCACCCTGCCTTTCAGCCAGAAATTGAGCCAGCAGATCAATGGTCAGATCATGACTGCCGATAGCTACCACAGTCCGCTGCAGTTCATTCGGCCGCCGGTATAAGCGTACAGTCACCCGATCACCCGCATTTTGCCCTTCACTAAAGCGCGGAATTTTCAGAATACCGTCGGCTCGCACCAGAGAAGTTATCACCCCTGCTCCGCGGCTGATGGGCGTGACCATCACATTCTCACCAACCTCGCCAACCGAGACACGCACAAAATCATCATCTCCAGTATGGGACATAACCTTGCGTGTTAAAGTTCCTTCAATCGTCAGCGGTTCATATGCCTGCTGGCCCTGCCATTGGGCTAGCAATGGTTCCACAAAAATCTCTCCGGTCAAAGCAGCGCTGACCGGATACCCGGGTACACCAATAACAACAACCGGCCTCGTTATTTCGTTATCATCTTCAGCGGTTAATATCCCTAAGATCACAGGATGTCCCGGTCGAACAGCAACCCCATGCACCAAGAGATCCCCCAATTCCTGCACCACATGGGCCGTATAGTCCTCACTCCCCGCCGAGGATCCGGCATTTACCAGGACCAAATCATGATCGCCTGCCGCCAAACGCACGGCCGCTTTGATCGCCTCATATTCATCCGGCACAATAGACCAACGCGTAGCCACCCCACCCCAATCCTCTACCTGAGAGGCCAGTACGATGCTGTTGTATTCGATAATCGATCCCGGCTTAATCTCGGCAGCCGGAGCTTCTCCCAGCGTAAAATCATCCCCCAGGGGCACCAGCTCCGAACCTGTAGGAATGACAGCCACACGTGGCTGCCGGTACACTTCAACCGTATGGTGCCCGGAACCTGCCAGCGCGCCCAGGTCAACGGGACGCAGGCGGTGGTTGGCCGGCAGGACCAATTCTGTGGCCACCATATCTTCACCCATCGGGCGCACATGATGCCACGGTGGCACCGCCGCCCGAATCTCAATGCCTGGAACATCTGGCTCAAGCTCTACCTGCTGGGTATGTTCGATCATGATCACCGCATTGGCCCAGGCCGGCACTGGTTGTCCTGTGTTCATGGCCTGGATAGGTTTGGTCACCGTTGGGTCATCTCCCTTCTCAATTAAGCCAAACTGCAAGGGATTGGTTTCAGTAGCCCCAACGCTATCTTGGGCACGCAGGGCATAACCATCCATGGCGCTGGCATGATAATGAGGCGAAGATAATTTCGCGAATACCGCTGCAGCCGTTACGCGTCCATTTGCCAGGGCCACAGGCACACGTTCCGCCCCCATTGCCTGCCACAAACCAACTGCTTCCAGTGCCGTTTGCAGGACAGTTTGCGCTTCATCCAATGGTATGTCTTCTAAGTAAATATTTCTTTTCATAGTCGTTATATTGGGCAAATCTACCTGTTGAATTACTCTTTATGATACTGCTGGCCCCGCAATATGGTGAATGCACGGTAAAGTTGTTCTAAGAAAACGATCCGTGCCATCTCATGGGGGAAGGTAAGCCGTGATAGCGCGAGACGCATATCCGCCGCCTGGACAACTTCATCTGCGAATCCCAGGGGTCCACCGATCATAAAGGCGATCTGATTACTGCTTTCCATCTGCATTTGTATAAAGGTTGCCAATCCCTTACTACTCAATTCCTTACCATGTTCGCTCAGTAAGATTCGCCGCTGAGCGCTGGCCGAAACCTTGAGCAACTGTTCTCCTTCCCGGCGCATGGCTACAGCATCTGGAAAACCGCGTCCCACGGCATCTTTAACCTCTACCAACCCAACCTTCGTATACCGTTGTAATCGCTTCAAGTAATCTGCCTGAATAGCTGCCCAGTCACGATGCCGGAGCTTCCCTACAGCAGCAACAATGATCTTATCTGACCCGCCTTTCGTCATTAGTTAAGCCGACCCAGCAATGCATTTTTGGCCCATTCGGCTGGCATATATAGGGGAGCAGCAGCCAGCGCGCGTTTGAAATTGATCAGCGCCTTGTAATATTCACCCAGATGTTCGCAAACGCGCCCCAGGTTCATATAGGCGTATTCAGGCGAGCTATATCGTGGCGCCGAGGTTGCTTCCTCGAGCCAGGGAACGGCGTCCTCCCATCGACCCATTTCAATTAGATATGCACCAATATCATTGTAAGGATTACCAAACGCCGGATCGAGTTCTATCGCCTTCTTACACAAGTTGATGGCCTCATCGTACAGGTCTATCATGCTGTAGCTCCAGCCAAGAAACGTATAGGCCTCCGCCGTTGGAAACAATTCTATGGAACGTTTATAGAGAGCAATGGCGTCCGCCAATTCACCCTTCATCTGTTGCCTGTAGGCATGATCCATCAAGATCTTGGCTTGCTGGCGGGATAAGTTCTCGTCGCTCACTCTATTCTTCGTTCGACCAGCCGGTCAAAAGGTCCAGTAGTTCTGTGAGCTGGGTTATCGTGGCATCTGGTTTGACATCATCAGGCAAATGAAACCGTTGGTTTGCCCGCATCAAAATCGTACCCAATCCAGCTGCTTGTCCCCCAACCATATCATTGAGCGGATCATCTCCTACAAAAACAGCTTGTTCCGGGGATGTCTTCAGCTGGGCCAATAGATCAAGGTAGGGATCGGGACTGGGTTTCCATTTTCCAGCATCAGCAGAAAAAAGCAGTGCATCAAAATAGCTGTCCATGGCAAACCGCTCCAAATCGGCGATATGCGCTGCACCTGAAAACATCGTATTGGATAAGAGGCCTATCCGGTAGCCATGCTCCTTTAACTGTTCTAAAGTCTGCTGTGCCGATTCCATGGGAATTGCCTGCGCACATATAGCCTTTTCATACTCGGCGGCAGCCTCTCTGAGCCACGCCTGCTTAACATGACCCGCGTCACATGCTTCTAGAATCTCAGCCAGAAAATCAATCAGTCGCAAATTGCGATCCCCACTCGTTGCCATCTGCCAACGCAATGGCAAACGTTCGAATCCCGACCTTGAAAACTTCTCGAAATCTGGCAGGGCCACAGCCTTCGCATCAAGAACACGATAAGCTGCCTCTAGTCCTGGAGTTTCCAGATCCGGCCAAACTGCATACCGGCCAGCATACTCAATGAGTGTTCCACCCAAATCAAAAATTACTGCTTCTATTTTCATTCAATCTTTTCCAATGCCTGCATTAGTACAATAAGCCCAAGAACCAGCTTAGTCCTGCTCGTTGAACTTGGCGACGGTCACGCCCGCTCCCCCTTCGCCATCCTTACCTTCTTCCCATGATTGAATATTCCTATTCACTTTCAGTGCTTTTCGAATCGCTTCTCGTAGCTTTCCCGTGCCCTTGCCATGAATGATGCGCACCCACGGCAGGTGAGCCAGGAATGCCGCATCAAGGTAACGGTCAAGTTCATCCAAACCATCTTCAACACGTCGACCGCGAATATCCAGTTCCATCCCCGGAGAAGGCGAGGGCGACCGCACCAGGTCCCCTTCTTGCACTTCTTCAACCGCCCGCCCTTTAAATTCGAGCTCCTCGTATCTGGCCCGCATTTGCATCCGGCCAATAGCAACCAAGGCATCCTTCTTCCCTAATTCTACGATTTCACCCTTGGCGTCCAGAGACTTTACCAGGACACTGTCCCCAGCCTTAAGAGCTCTTCTCGTCTGGCGTGTTTTTTTCTTGGTCTGCCCATCTGTCGCCACCTTCTTATGTGGCACAATGGGCTCAACCTGTTTTTCCTCAATTTTCTCAACATCCTTGCCAATTTTCTTGAGCATGTTAATTGAAGCAGCGTCTCTTATTTGTCGCCTGGCTCGTCTCAGTTCCGAGCGTATCGCATCCAGCTCTTCTTCCGCCTGTTCACGGGTTTCAGCCAGGATCTGCTCTCGTTCCTTTTCAACTTCCTGCAATCTTTTCAAGAGCCTGTCACGCGTGCCTTCAGCATCACGCAGTGCCAATCGGGTTCCCGCTTCTTCCGCTTCCATTTTTTCACGCAGGGCGTAGATCGAATCTAACATATCCTCCGCTTCGTGGCTTCCGGCCCCCACCTGGCGCATTGCATCATCCAAAATAGTTTCATTAAGACCCAATCTTCTGGCAATAGCAAACGCATTTGATCGCCCTGGTATCCCGATGCTCATTTCATAGGTAGGTGAAAGTGTTTCCAGGTCGAATAACAAGGAGGCATTAATCGCTCCCGGTTTTTGGCTGGCATAGATTTTGAGTTCCGGGTAATGCGTAGCCACAAAGGTTGTCGCTCCCTTGTCACGCAAATAACTAACGATAGCCTGCGCCATGGCTGCGCCTTCGGTCGGATCAGTTCCCGATCCCAGTTCATCCAGCAGTACAAGCGACCGATCGTCAACTTCGGACAATATGTGCACAATGTTGGTCAGATGAGCCGAAAAGGTCGACAGACTTTGCTCGATCGACTGTTCGTCCCCAATATCGGCGAACACGTTTTCAAATATTGTCAGCCGGGCTTCAATGGCCGGTAAATGCAGACCTGCTTGTGCCATTAAGATCATCAGGCCTGCGGTCTTGAGGCTTACCGTTTTTCCACCCGTATTAGGGCCAGTTATCAAGACCGTAAAGGTACCTTCATCAAGTGTAAGGTTTGTTGGTACGACGCTCTCCGGATCAAGAAGAGGGTGACGGGCCCCTTTAATCCAGATATTTGAGCCTGGGTGCAAGTTGGGTGGTGGAGGGGTCCACTTCTGCCTCACCTTCTCATGCTTAGGTGGTTTGGGAACCTCAAACGAACGCCAGGGCACAAATTGCGGTTCAACCCCATCGGTGACTGCTGCATATTGGGCACGGGCAAAGATGAGATCGAGCTCGGCCATTCGCTCCACGACCCGCTTAATCGCCTCTCCTTGCTCAGCTATCATCGCCGACAATTCGCGCAATATGCGATTGATTTCTTCCTGTTCCCGCAGCTGCAGTCCCCGGTATTCATTGTTCAATTCAACCGTGTTCATCGGTTCAACCCACAGGGTGGCCCCACTGCCGCTGTGGTCATGGACAATCCCCTTGACCCGGCCCTTGGCATCTGCGCGTAAAGGAACCACATACCGACCGCTGCGCATGGTGATAATTGGCTCCTGCAGGTATTGATTCATGCTGCTGTTCAACAAGCGCTGCAGTTTCTCATGGATACGGCCGTATATGATCTGCTGCTCTTGCCTGATTTTGCCCAACTTGGTGCTGGCACTGTCCAATACATTACCGCGCTCGTCTATAGTCCGATTTACTGCGGACACGATGCCTGGGCACTCTTCGATCAATATGCCGATCTCTGCCAGATGCGGATATTCAACTTCCAATTTTAGTAGATTGCGGCGCAGCGTTCGGGCCGACACGATCGTGGTCATTATCGCCTGAAGATCCTCGGCGGGCAGCGTGAAGCCACGTTCCGCATTATCAACAGCACGTCGTACATCGCGCGCACCGCCAATCGTAATGCTGGAATGCGTTTCCAGGAGATCGAGAGCCTCTCTGGTTTCTTCCTGCCACAATTGGGCCTTGAAAGGATCGGCGGTAGGCACAAGGTTTTGGGCCAGGTCTTGCCCCGCGCTAAAACTGGTATATCCCGCCAAGATCTCGCGTACTTTATCAAATTCCAATATGCGTAATGATTTCTTATCCATAGTTTCAACTACTCCTGCGCCCCATATACGAATGCAGGTCACAGACGTAACGATTAAGTATAACGGAAATTATGATCTACGGCAGTCAGCGCTGCCGCTTCTGTTTGGTGACGATTTTTATTTGGGCTACAATGCCATCATTCAAAATAGTCAAGGTATAATCTTTCATGGGTAAAGAAGCTCAGCCCGTCATTAGCTTTCGCAGCGTCAACAAACGCTTTACTTTTTCCAAGGAAAAACCACAGTCGGTTCTCGAGACAGTTATCTCTATCTTCGGCCGTCGCTCGCGACATCCCAAACAGGAACTATGGGCGGTTCGAGATTTGAGTTTTGACGTACTCCCTGGGCAGGCAATGGGCATTATCGGTCGTAACGGCAGTGGCAAAAGCACCGTCCTCAAACTGATCGCCCGCATACTGCGCCCCACCTCAGGACAGGTCATGGTTCACGGCCGGATCAGTGCCCTCTTGGAATTAGGCGCCGGTTTTCACCCCGACTTGACCGGGCGTGAGAACATCGCCCTTAACGCATCCGTATTGGGACTCACCGAAGAAGATGTCGATCGCAGCTTCGACTCCATTGTAGAATTCAGCGAACTTGGCGAATTTATCGACATGCCTGTCAAACATTACTCCTCAGGCATGTACATGCGTCTTGGCTTCAGTGTCGCCATCCATGTTGATCCCACCGTTTTAATTGTAGACGAAATATTAGCTGTTGGTGATCAAGCCTTTCAAATGAAATGTATCGACCGCATTCATGAAATGAAACGCCAAGGGGTAACCATCATCATTATCAGCCACAACCTAAGCGTCATCCGCCGGCTGTGCTCTCATCTCATTTGGTTAGAACATGGGGAAATGCGCGCCAGCGGACCCGCCGAGGAAGTGGCCAGCCAATACAAAGAGTATTCAAATCAATCAGTTGGCCAGCAGTTGGCCTTGGAAAGCAAGGAAGGCTCTTTCCGCCGCTGGGGCAGCCAGGAAATCGAACTGACCTCCGTGTGCATTCTTGACTCTGCCGGTGAAGAACAGTCGATTTTTCAAACCGGCCAAGAAATGATCATTGAAATGGCCTACACAGCTCATGAGCCCATTCGCGAACCTGAGTTTGGCCTGGCCATCATCCGGCAGGACGGCCTAAATGTCAGCGGTCCCAACACGCAAATGGCCGGTATGGAGCTTGGAAAAGTCGAGGGTCCAGGCACCATTCGTTATCACATAACGAACCTACCTCTTCTGCCGGCCCGCTACCAGATTACGACCGCCATTCATGACAGCCGGCTTATGCAGGCATATGACTACCATGAACTCGCTTACCCCTTCCGTGTGGTAGCCGGTGACAAACCAGAAATCGATGGAGCAATCGAACTACCGGCCACGTGGGAGTGGCAGCCAAGGCAGCAGTAGCCATGTGGTCGGCTGTCGTTCCAGCTCTAACTTGGGCGTTGTTTTGGCTGTTCGCCCTATCAATTGCCTTTCTACTGCTTCGAAAAGATCACCTATCTAGGCGAGCCTACCTGCTCAAGCATCCCCTACTCTTTCTCATGCTTGTCTCCCTCATCGCCCGCTCCCTGCCCCTGCTGATTCTCCCCGTTGGCGCCGGATACGACGTTGAATCCTTCCATCTCGTTGGTGAGGCCCTCCTAAACGGTGAGGATGTCTACAGCTCAGCCGCTGCAGGACGGCACCCCTATTTCCCTTTGCAGATGTACCTCGTCGCTATCGCAGCCATCTTGTCCCGTTCAACCCCACTTCCATTCGTCATCTGGCTCAAATTACCCTCTGTGCTGGCTGATTCACTTATTGTGGCCCTGATCTATATATCTTTTCGAAAATGGGACAGAAGCGTCGTCACGTCAACTTTCTTCGCGCTTCTTTATGCACTAAACCCTATCCCTGTTCTTGTTTCTGCCTATCATGGCCAATTCGATGCCATCCCTGTTCTGTTCCTTATCTTGGCTTGGTACGCTTGGCATTTTGGACGCCGCATCAGTCGCTCGGCCCTGCTGCTGGGGTTTGCCATATTAAGCAAGACCTGGCCCATCCTATTTCTTCCTATCGCTTTTATCAGATTGCCCAACCTTCGCCAGCGACTAGCTTACACGGCTTTTGCCCTTGGCATCCCCATTGTTTTTACAGCAGCTTATGTCATCGCTTTTGATGCCAATCCAACCCCCATGCTCCGCCGCACCCTTACCCATGCCGGAGTTCCAGGCTATTGGGGCCTATCATCTATTATGTATTTACCAGGTGGTTTGCTGTTCGACCCCGAACAGCTCCTGCAGTGGATCATTCCCTTCCAAAGAATTATTATGCTAGCGGTAGGTGCAGCCGCCCTATGGTGGACGCGAAAACAAGATGCACTAAACGCCTTACTCACCATCATGCTGTCCATTTTCGCCGTAATTTTGGGCATGGGCATCCAGTGGCTTTTGTGGCCTGTTGCTTTCGCCATCCTGCTCCAAGAACAACGTTGGTTAAAATGGTACTCCATTATGGGCGCCATAATGATGACCATACATCTCTTTGGACTCCATCTCTATCCCTGGCTCAACAAACTATTCGAACCGACAGTCGTTGCCGTCATCTTGCGTTCAGCTTCAATTCCGGTATGGCTGGTAGTTGTTATTTGGGTCTTGAACAGGCTGCGACGAACCAGCAGCGCGACTAGCCCACCATAATCCCCACAGTAAAGAAGCTGCTTTTCATAGAATACCGTACAAAAAGGAACCTAACTCAGCGCCTCAACAACCCGGTCAATTATGAACCATTCCTGAAATTCCCACTGGACAGCCATGGCCCATTATTTAACGTGAGATACAATGCGCGCTAAATTTACCGAGCATTATCACTCATTAGAAATATTTTGATATTGACCTAAAGACTGATACTTGACGCTCGTCAGTCACCATGGCCCATAGACTAAACCCACAGCCATGCTGAAAATTGAGGGAAATATGAATCGAAAGCGCTTAACTTCGATAGCAGCCTTGCTGATATCTGCCATAATCATCATCATTGCCGCGAGCCTAAACGCCGCCAATGCATCTGCCCAACGATATGACGCTATAGGGAGCGGAACCCATGGGACACTAGCCACTACTGAAACTTTTGCTAACTGCCGTTATGGTGCTGCCCCAGCCGAAGATGACTCAGGCGAAAAAACGGCTGCTATCTCTGACTTGGGCGCAGGCTGGTATCTGACATTTGGTACAAAAGCCCAGCATCCCCAACCCGCCAACGGATCCGATTTTGTGCATATGCTGCATGTCCGACAAAAGAAGGACGGGTTTGCCTATTTGACTGGTTACGATATCACCCCCAAGCTGACCAACGATCTGGCCAACTACATAAAGGATAATCCTGGGGACATCTGGATTTTGGGCAACGAAGTCGATCGCGGGCCAAGTCCGGGCGAAACCAATCCCGATGTCCGCGGACAAGGTGATACCCATCCAGAAGTATATGCCTTGGCCTTTCATGAGGCTTACAATTTCATCAAACAGGCTGACCCCACCGCCCAGGTTGCCACCTCTGGACTCGTGCAAGTCACCCCAGGACGTTTGCAGTATCTGGATAAAGTCTGGAGCACATACAAGCAAACTTTTGGCCAACCAATGCCCGTTGATATTTGGACCATGCACCTTTACATACTTCCCGAGGTTAAGCCAGATGGTAAAACTCCCAATGGCGTCGCCAATGTAGCCTTAGGCACCGACCCAACGCTTGGTAAGCGAGAAAGTGGCGGCGACGCGGCCAATTGTGCCGCTCCCGGCGTATATTGCTTTGCCGAACATGATAAGATCTCTGTATTCGCAGAACAGGTCGTAGCCATGCGGAGTTGGATGGCCGATCATGGACAAAAAGAGAAACCTCTTCTTTTAACTGAATTCTCGATCCTCTACCCCTACATTGTTGACGGTGACACTTGTTTTATTCAAGATGAATTTGGCCAATGCTTTACACCGGATCGGGTAAATAATTTCATGACCCAAACCTATAATTACCTGAATAATTTGGCCCACGATCCTAATCTTGGCTATTCACTGGATAATGATCGCCTGATTCAGCAGTATATGTGGTTCTCGGTATACAACGAAGGGGTTGGCGAAGTCAGCAATCTTTTGCAGAAAGATTTGGAGACAATGACCATTCTGGGCCAAAACTTCAAGAATCATGTGACCAGTGAGGATCCCACGCGCAATCTTTTGGTTGAATCAGTCGCCAGCGACGACGCCATTATTACGACTGAAGGAACCGCAACCGCAAAACTGACCGCGACATTCCGTAACAATGGCAATACGAAAATCGACCAGCCCTTTACCGTCACCTTTTATGAAGATTCTGGCCTGACCAAACCTATCGCCTCGACGAATATCACAGCCAACGTATTTGGCTGTGCCAATAGACCTTACCTGACGTCAGTAGATTGGCCTGGCTTGAATGCCGGTGTCTACAACTACTGGGTCAAGATCGACAGCGGTGATGATATCACCGAGTTAACCACTGCTGACAACATTGGTTCTGGCAACGTAAGGGTTGTTAAAAACGGCGCTTTTCTGCCCATGATCCAGGGCTTAAAATAAATGTTGTTACTCCCGCAGACTCAAACAGTGAGTCTGCGGGCATCATCAATTTCATGACCCCGCGATAATCCAAAGATTAGATAAACCCAATACCAACACGGCGAAGATGAGCACCCAGATCGGATGATTCTTAACGAAATTCCTCTTACTCAAGAATATCAATCCACCCACGACCAGAAGTAAAAATAGACTGGTCGCCAGCAAGGTGCCCAAATGCTGAACCGGCACAGAATTTTGGCGCACGGCCGTGTCCAGCGCTGAGCCATAGAAGATCAAAAAATCCAACGGCCGTTTTCCAGCCTCAATAAGCAGCGCAGCCAATTCCGCAGCAAACTGAGTAAGAGGAACCTCTTCCCACTCAAAAGTTGGCGCCATACTCATCACGCGACCACCAAGCCTTTCCGGCAAACCAAATCGCAGCAGAGTCCACTGGTGCAAAGCCAGCCCGACCCCAATCAATACCGCGCCCCAGGTGCGGATACGTACCGGCATCAGTTGCAGGAACACCGCATAGCCCACGACAAAAATCACCAACTCACTAGTTAACCGCCGCGGACCAAACCCGGCACCGGCAAACCAATCCCGCGTACTACCGTTGATATAAACCGCAAGCAGGAGCATAAGCAGCAGTGGCAGCCCCAGCCGCACATTTCTTTTACTAAGCATAAGGAGTCCCGCCAAAGCCAGGAAAAAGAGAGGCATCCAGGGCAGCACGCCTCGGAATGATGAAAATAGAAATGGGATCGTGAAAGGGGCGCGCCAATCAATAAACGTATTCCCTTGTGGAATCGTAACGAAGCTGCCATACAAGACGCGCCAAACAGCCGCCTGCAGCGAGAAAACCGCCAGCGCTCCCACTCCCGTCAAAAATATAATCCAAAGAGCACGGCCCCATACTTGCCGGCTTTTTCTATTTGGCTCCTGCAGCCATAAGATCAAGATCGAGCTGAGCGGCAGCAATAAGTAAGCGAGATTCTGCCAACGCACCAATCCCGCCAGACCAATTAACGCCCCCAGACCCAACGCATGCCAACCTGATCCCATCCGCTCATGCTGCTTCCACCACACGAACACACACAGGGCCACCGCCAATGCTGAGGTGGTATGGGAATACATCGGTTCACGGAACTGGTAGAAGATCAACGGCGTAGCAAACATAAGTGTGATCGCCGAAAATAGGGCCAGCCGTCGATTGATCGCTCCCTGCGCCACGCGATAGGAGAGCAAGATAGCCAGAAATCCAAACAAGGCCGATAAAGTGGCCAGATTGCTGACAAAAAACCGTTCGTAACCCGTCAACGCCGCCGCCGAGGAAAGAAAGACAGGTGCTCCGGCACGCAACACCACCAACCAGGGCAGCCACCACAAAGCCGTGCCAATCGCAAAAAGATTCGCCACGCGCGCCGTCGGGGTCGTTACCTGGTCAAGCTCTTTCGATGCAAAATGTTCCCCAGCTGTTGGGTAGGAGAGCTGATAATCATTTTCGAACTGCAAATCCCCATCAAATACGGCCGACCGCGCATAAACATAGTAGGACACCGCATCCCAGGTTGGTTCCTTGAGCGAGAACAGCAGCAGCCACTGCAGCAGGAAAAATGCCAGCAAGACTAATAAGGGAGAGCGGTACCATGGTCGTTGAATCATTAATAGCAGAACCAATTAACTTGGTCGTTTTCCTTAGTATAACAAGGAAACATAATTGGCGAGAACCCAAACAGTGGTCAGACGACGCATAAAAAGTTACCCTAGTGTCCTGGCGGTTGAGTTTGGATGTCGTAATACATGGATAAATTTCCATCTGCTCAGGTAATTGTATTAAACTGGAATGGGCTTCATTTGCTTGATGCTTGTCTGTCCGCCCTCTCCAATCTCAATTATCCCTCCTACGATATATTGCTTGTCGACAACAACTCAACCGATGGCTCCCTTGAATTTGTGATCAGCCACTATCCCCATGTCAGCATCATTAAGAACAAAGCAAACCTCGGTTATGCCGCTGGCAACAATCAAGCACTTCGTCAGCTCAGTGCAGATTACGCATTGTTGGTTAACCCAGACATCGTCGTGACGCCAGACTGGCTCACCAATCTAATCGAGGCCATGGACAATGACATTTCCATCGGCATCGCCGGCTGTAAGCTGTTCTATCCAGATGGAACCATCCAACACTTAGGCGGTTCCATCAGCCATCCACGAGCCATGCCGGTCCATCAGGGAGTGTTGGAATCAGATCACCAGCAGGGCGATGACATTAAGGACGTTGAGTACGTAACTGGAGCAACCATAGCCATTAAGCGATCGGTACTCGAAAAAATCGGCTGTCTTGATGAAGGTTTCTTTATGTATTTCGAAGAAGCTGATTGGTGTGCGCGTGCTCGCGCAGCGGACTTTCGTGTGGTCGTTGTTCCCCAGTCCAGCGCAGTTCATGATGAGTCCGCCATCGCCGTGAAGGGCAGCCCCTCCTATCTACGACGCTTCCACACCGGGCGCTGGCGCTACATTCTCAAGCATTTTGACCCGTCTGAGATCCTTGCCTCTACTTTCACCGCAGAAGAACAATGGCTTCCAAATCTGCAGCCCAGGGAAGTTCTCGCTTTAGGTGAGGCCTATCGCGCCGTTACCTTTGACCTCGATGAGATTCTAACCACGCGTACTGGCCATCATAACGGCGCGGTTAATACACCCCAAAAAGCAGGGCTGGAAGCCGGCCTACTCCGCTTGCGCCAATTAGCAGTCAAGCAGGAGTTCGATCCAAATCAGACCTTACAAATAATGAACAAAGCAAAAATACAAGAACTGCCCTTCCGCTCCCAGGCGCCGCTAATTGGCTCGCTTATTGCCCGACTGCGCTCCTTATGGGCCAGGGTCGCTGCGCGAGAGCAAGCTCAGGTACTTACGGTCCAGCAGAACGAGTTCAACCAGCTTCTCGCCCAAGAACTTCGTGCAATGGAGATTCGCTTCCACGCTTTGAAGCTGATAATGATTGAGCACGATCAAAAACAAGTCACCATCATGCGCCAACAGTTAGAGTTTAAAACTCAATTGTCCCAAGCCTACGCGCTGTTAGAATCAATAAGAACACGCCTGGAAAACACAGAAGACCGCTCCCGCAGTTGACAACACCAAGTTGCGAATGACACTCAGTGCTCTGGTGACAAAAAGGGTGCACACTTGTCACCCAGAACATAATCTTCGAAGTGAAGGACCCCCCTGAGGTATTTCGAAGAGATCCCTTGGGGGATCTCAAAGCACTAAGGAGTTCGAGTATGAGAAAACATCACATCGGCAACATAGTAGTTATCGTCTTCGCGCTCCTGTACCCACTGCTGTGGCTGACAACGCTAAACGGAATCAATCCCTCCGATTATTCCCCTGAATTATTAGCCGAAATTCTGGCCGGCACTGCGATGATTTTGATGGCCATGGGCATATTCCTATCCCTAAGACCGCGCTGGTTTGAGGGCCTATTTGGTGGTCTGGACAAGATGTACATGACGCACAGGCGTTTGGCCACAACCGCTTTTGGATTCCTTATCATTCATTTCTTGATAAATGTCGATCTTCCTCCTGATCAGCCAGGAACCATCATGGGCACGCTCGCCTTTATAGGCATCGTTGTATCCGTTTCACTAGCCTTGGCCCCACGCACCCCTGTTCTACGCAATATCTTGCATCTCGGCTACAACCACTGGCATAACACCCATCGATTCATTGGCATTTTCTTTATCATGGGCTTGATTCATTATATTTGGGTCGTGCCTAAATCATTACAATCTATACCTGGTTACTATATGGCATCCTTTGCGGTTGCGGGTTCATTGGCCTACATTTACAAACAACTCCTGGCTCGCCTTTTTGAGCCCCGCTTTCCTTATATGGTTGCTGAGTCCAAATCATTGAACAGGTCCATAATCGAGCTAGTTTTAAGGCCCCAGAATAATAAGCTGCAGCATAACGCCGGTCAGTTTCAGTTTATCCAGTTTCCTAGCGAAAGTAAGCTAAAGGAAAAACATCCCTTTACAATTAGCAGTTCCCCCCGAGAAAAGAATTTGCGCCTGACCATTAAGGCTTCCGGTGACTGGACGAACCATATGCAGCAGCATATAAAAACGGGAATGAAGGCCCAGGTCTCCGGTCCATACGGCCGGTTTAACTACAAAAAAGGTGGCCAAGAGCAAATCTGGATTGCCGGTGGTATAGGTGTAACGCCCTTCCTCAGTTGGCTGCGCGATCTGGACCAACAGCTTGATCGCCAAATCCTGTTCGTTTATTTATGCCGGGAGCGCGATGATGCCATTTTCTGGACCGAATTCGAGCAAGCGGCACAGGCTCATCCCTCATTTTCCAGCCATCTTCAACTTTCATCCCAAGACGGCCGATTGTCCCCAGCGCAAATTGCCACAATCAGCGGGGGCAGGATTGAATACAAAGAGTTCTATCTATGCGGCCCTGGGGCCATGATTGAAGGATTCAGCAAAGGGTTTCAGGACCTTGGCCTTCACGCAAGGCAGATCCATTACGAAGAATTCAAATTCCGCTAGTTCTCAGCCGTGGCGGATTCAGCTCCCGCTGCCCCTCGAACTACCCCCTCCAGAAGACCGCGGTAATAGCGGTATTTTTCATAAGAAACATTTTCCCGGATCCGCCCATCCGCCAGGGGGATGAACCCGCCATCTTCCAGCAGGGGGGGAACATTTTCCAGGACTTCGCGCCGGATCAGGTCCTTATCTTGTCGAAGGACGTCGACATCAATCCCCCCAATCAAGCGCAAATCACGGCCGAACTCCTGCCGGATCTTACTGTAAGCCATATCCCCAAAATTCTCCTCACAAGCCCACAAACAGTTAAACCCCCACTCCATAACCACAGGCAATAAGACTTTCGCGTTGGCATACGATCGGAATATGATCGTCTGCACGCCATGTTTCCGTAAAACCTCAAGCAGTGGCTCATAGCTGGTATGGCCAAACGCTGCAAACATCTTCGGAGAAACCAGAGGGCCATTATTGTCGCTAATTGGCTCGCTGAACACCGCTGCATCAACCGCCACTTCTGCTAAGACCTTCTCAATCAACTGCACCGCAAAATCTGTTTGAATGGCCAGCAGTTCATGCACCAATCCCGGATCGTCCATCAGTAGATAATTTACATCCGCAAAACCGCGCCAGCTTGCCACTCCCAAGGTTTGATAAAGACCGCGGTGTACTCGCAGCATCATCGTGTTTGTTTGTGTTCTCCATTCCAGCACACGTTCTTTCCAATCTTGAGCGAATCGTCCCGGATCATCCGGGTCCAAATTGCGCTCAAACTCCGCTTGATGAGCGCGTTGAATCGGCCATGCACTTAATCCAGGCCGCGGAAGCAGATTCGGCTGCAGTTCGACTCGCTCATCCATTATAAATAAATCGGCTAATGCCTTTCCCGCGGGCATCCCCTCCGTTCGCCAGCTTTCCAGCACATCTTCCCGAATACCTTCTTTAAACAACGGCACCCGGCCTGGATGGCCATAATTCATCGTCTCCTGGAATCGCTCACGGCTGTTCACGACAGTTCCAGCCCATCTAGTCGCTCTGCAGTCGGAACGCCCTGCTCATCCCAGCCCATAATGCGATAGTATTCATCGAGCATCGGATCCAATGCCACCACGTGTCCCGCGGCAGGACCGCCAACCATGGGCTGCACCAGGTTGCGCTCGGGCAGCGTATCCGCTTCACGGGCAAATCCCTCGCGCACATTAAATAGGCGAGCCAGGGTTGAAATCCGTTCGCCAACTCGTTCTAAATCCCTTGGCGTAGCGTAATCAAAGCCTGTTGCGGCTGTCACCAGCTGCCACAATTCTTTTAGAGACATGCCGTAGGCTGGGAAAACACAGAGACATGCGCTGTCCCACACCGCCTTATCCGCCTGGTGATCGCGGAACAACTGCGGCTTTCCTTCAATTGCCAAAGGATCGGCTGCGCCGCTGAACAATTCCCCTAAAGGTGCCCCTCGTAAATGACATGCTCCCCGTTCGCTAACCGCATAAGCAAGCGCCGTTCCTTTAGCCGCATTGGGATGGTAAGCCGGCATTTCCAAGCCCTTTACCTGCATGGCAAAAGGCTCCGCCTCCGGGTGACGTCTGGCAATTTCCGCCACTCCCTGCGCCAACCATGCCCCACATCCTTCAACCCGACCCATCTTGCTCATAAGAGCGATTGCCGCCTCAGAATCACCCCAATATGGTTCGATTCCCTCCAGATCAGCGGCGGAAATGATCCCTTTTTCAAACATCTCCATCACCAGACCCAGAACCCCACCGGCGCTGATCGTATCCATGCCATACTCATCACAGATCCAATTCAGCTTAATAATAGTCTCACGATTGCCGATAGAACAATTGGAACCCAGGGCATAAATAGTCTCATATTCCGGCCCCTCAATCACCGTGCCATCTTCCAGCGGTTCTGTCCATTTACCACAGGCGATTGGACAGCCAAAACAAGCATACTCCTTCTTCCAATGGTTCTCACGAAAGGCAAATCCGGAGATTTGATCAGCATCGGCGAATTGTCCGCGCTGAAAATTGCGCGTGGGCAGAGCACCCATAACGTCGATGATTTCCAATATATTCGCTGTACCTTCCCTGCTTAGCAGGACGGTTTCACTAGACATGCGTACCGCTCTGAAAGCCAACTGCAGAGCACGCTCGTAACGCTTCTTATCAAAAACACGAACTCCCTGTCTTCCGCGCACCACAATAGCTTTAAGCTTCTTGGCTCCCATGACGGCGCCCACGCCACCCCGGGCCAGGGCGCGGCTCTCATTAAAAATTCCGGCTACATTGCGCTGTGCCTCCCCAGGGGGGCCAATTACCAGCGATTGATAATCTCGGCCGAACTGCTCCCAGATTTGCTCCGTTGCCTCGCTAATGGTCGTGCCCCATAAATGATCAGCCGGCAAGATCTCAACGCGATCATTATCAACAACGATTTGAACCGCCGTTTCTGATACTCCGGTCACAACTAGGGCGTCATATCCTGCATACTTCAACATTTGGCCCCAGTACCCACCACAATAGGCATCAAAATAAGTGCCCGTCGCTGGGCTTTTTGTCGTTACGCCAAACCGTCCCGCCGTTGGTGCCGTTGTCCCCGTTAGCGGCCCGGTATGCAATATCAATTGGTTCTCCGGCCCCAGCGGATCGATCCGCGCCAGCTGGCCATGATAAAGCATCCAGGCCCCTAGCCCCTTTCCGCCCAGGACTAAGGGCATTGCTTCAGGCAAAGGTGACGTATGAATAGCTCCCTTGCTGAGATCGATATGCAAGACTCGGTCACAGTAAGCGCGTTCTGATAGCTGCATGGTCGACTCCTATATCTCGACGAGCTCAAAGCCCTTCCGATCAGCGATGAAAATCGCATCTGTCGGGCAAATCTTTGTACATTCAGGCACGCCGCCACATAAATCACATACAACAGGATACCAATCCAGTGCATGTCCATCCGCGAAGGATATCCCCTCATCGGAATGGACAATGACCTTAGTGGGGCAGATAGCTACACATTCACTACGGTTATCACAAAGATCAGGCAGCAGTTCTACAGCCCCTGAATCAGGGTGCCAACGCAGAGCCTCTCTAGGGCACACGTCGAGACATTTCTTGCACAAGGTACAGAACATTACCTTATGCTGCCCCGGCTTCCTGCCCGGATCAATGCGCAAGCGCGCAAGCTTGGTTCCATAATCACCAGTGCCGTGGCTGGTCACACAAGCGACCACGCACAAATTACAGCCAGTACACAAAGCAGGCCGGGCTTTAAGCTTCAGAAAATCCCAGGTCTCACCACGTAGGGCTTCATCTACCGTCCATCCCTTGTGGGCAATGCCCGTTAACTGTTTGATCATATGCCTGGGATCTGGGGACTTGGTCACATTGCGCCCCATCAAGCAGCCCGACGCCCCAGCCGCTTGAGCTTCCACATACAGCTCTAAAGCATCCCGCTCATTGTCCGACCGCGCGCCACCCAGCACCAATGTGGGCACACCCGAGACGTTGATCAGGTGCCGGAAAGACTCTACATCGCCTGTGTATGGGATCTTGAGTGCATCGGCCCCTATCTCAACAGCCATGCGCGCCCCGAGGGTCAGTATCTCAACCTGGTTCGCGCCAGTCACTTGGCCCCCATAAGCCAGCGGCTCGATAATGCAGGGCAGGCCTGCCTTTCGGCATTCATTGACAAATCGAGTGCAGTTATCAATTCCGGCAGCCTCTATTCGGTCGCTATAACCCAAGAAAAGATAGATAGTTATGGCCGTCGCGCCCAAAGAAATGGCCTGCTCTGCGGTCAGCACCTTCTGGTGCAGAAGCAGCCGCTGCGGAACAGCATTGGCCACATTGGAAGTGCCCAGCCTGGGCATATTCATCCAATCGGCGCGCAGGATCAGCGCTGGACCATCCCGCCCTTGAAACAATGGGGCCAGGCGCTTCGCCTGCCCGGGAGCCAATAGAATCCCATCTACGCCGCCGGAGATAACCGCACTGGTGATGGACCGCAGATTTACTACATTGGCCGTGACATCGCTCATATAACCATGATCAGCGGCAACACATATGGCCCGGCCGTCTCCATGCCGGTTAAACAAGCGATCCATGCGTGCTTGAAGACCTGATTTCATTTCATACCTCCAACGCACCGTGCAGAACATCATGATACCAGCGGGCGATCTCTACCGCGCTTTCAGCGGCAAACAGGCGTTCATCCAGCCAGAATCCGGCAGCGCCTGCGTCCAGCTTTTCTAATATTTGTGTCGGATGTTCTTCGACACTGTCCGGCTTAATCCACAGCGGCACCTCTGCCGCCATCGTCTTGATATCCCGGAACGAATCGCTGCCTGGCCACGGAATCACGATGCCATCAGCCCCTCCTTCCAGCGCATAAGAAACACCTAGTTCAATCGCTTTGGACATCAATACGACGCGTGGTCCAACTGGAGCAACGTCGACGATCAAGGGCATACCGCTTTTCGCACCCTCGATTGCCAGCTGCACCACCTGCTGTAAACAATGGGCATCTATCGTCTCTTCGTGACCCAGGAGGAAGTGCATTACGAGAGCGCTGGCGCCAAGGTCACGCGCATCCTTCGTATTCAGGAGTGGAATATAATGAATCTGCTCCGGAGGCAGCACAAAATCCCTCCCCCTAAAAGCGTTTGTCCAATCGCCACTGATCAACATAGCCGCGTCTGTGCGCGTCCGCGCTGCCAGCCGGCCCGATTGGCCAGGGCTGGTTACTATGCCATCCGCCCAGGGCAAAATCGGATTGACAGCCTCCTCAAAATACTCCAATCCGCTCAATGGTCCTAACGACAAGCCGCTGCTTGTATCGATGACCAGGCTGTGCCCGCTGTTGGAATTGATTAACTCTTGTAGACGATACCGTTTACTGCTCATAGCTGCTCCAATAAGTGGTTGCCTATAAAATCCTTACGCCCTATTGGCTAAATAGTGACCAGAAAAGTTGGCCGTCCTCCTAACATCTTATCTGTGAATCTCAGTGGCATCTCCGGGAAGCACTTTATTCTTCAAATTCTTATTGTTCGAAGAAATGTGTCGTCACCCTCACCGCTGAGAAAAAACAGCATTTCAACCTAACGGTAGATCAACCACTGCTTCACCTACGACCGCCATCAATCTCTCAACAAATGGTTCAATATGAGCCAATCCAGCTCCTCATAATCCTGCACTGCAGTCAGCTCCGCAGCCAGTTCCTTGTCCAGGGAGCGTACCAAGCCTACAAGACGTAAGAACATATCCAAGCTGTTGCGCAGATGCTTAGTAGCGAATTCTGCCGGCTGCGTGCGGATCGCCTTCACATCCATCCCCACAATTCCAACATCACTGTAATTGTTTTCATCCAGAACGCGCACTTGATTAAAGGCACTGCGTAGGTTAACTGAACCGAACGAACGATCCTGGTCAAACTTCAACCCATTTTGATCATTTAGATGCACGTTCCACAGCTTATTGAACGCCATCGCGAACCCGATCTCATCCGCAGGGTCCAAACCGGCCAAAATCGCATGCGCCGTTTCCATCACCACCCCCACCCGATCCGGGTCCTGTGTCTGGCCCCCTAAAGTCAGGGCATGGCCAATCGTGGGAATATAAGCCAGATCCATCGGTTCGTTAGGTTTGGGCTCAATGGCGATGCGGATATCCCGATCATATGCCAGCATCATATCCAACGCTTCAATTAAGCGCCTCATCGCCAGGGGAACATCCTTCGCCTCACGCATATAGGTCCCTTCCCTGGCCAACCACAGCACGATTAAATCAGTTCCCATCTCCTTGGCGATATCAATCGTAGCTTTAGAACGATCAAGAGCATATTGCCGCGCCGCCGCGTTATTTGACGTGTAGGCACCATCAACCGTGATCGGATCTTCCCATAAGCGGGGCGCCACGAAGTCAGCCGTTAACCCGGCATCACCCAGCATCTGACGCATCGAGCGCGCTTCTTGACGAATCTGGGCGGCTGTTAGGCTGTCCAGATTAGGAACCGCATCATCATCATGAAATTGAACCGCATCATATCCAAGTTCCTGGTAGGTCAGCAGCTTATCGGCAAACGTCCTCGACGGCCGAACCGGCGGCCCGAAAGGATCTGCCCCTTCATGAATATTCCAGGGTCCAAAAGAAAACCTATACCCATATTTCTCCATTACCATCCTCCACGATGTCTTCACAATGATTATATTGCATTCTCTCGCAAGTCTATACGCTAAGATATAAACTAGGCAATATCAATTGAGAAACTGAAGTGAAATAGGGGAGCAAGGATCAATCCTCATGTCAACCGCTGGATATTACCTGGACCTCAACCAGTTTAGCATCACGAAATTGAAGGATCTGCTGCAGCAAATCAGGCTGCTCCCCAGCCAACAAATACTTCTCCAGGACATCGACCGGCAATTCGCCATTTTACGAGAGCATGGCATCGAAAACTTAGCTCAGTTACAAAGTGAACTAAAAACAAAAAAACGCCTGACCTCGTTCGCTGCTGCCGTCGGACTGCCTGTCGACTATTTGACGGTACTGAGACGCGAGGTAAACAGCTACCAGCCCAAACCGATCAACTTGCGTAACTTCCCAGGCGTCGATCTTGCAGCCATCGCCACCTTGGACCTCCAGGGAATCAAGAATACATTACAGTTGTTTCCATATGTACTAACCCCGTCGAGCAGAGCAGAGCTGGCCAAAAATCACCAGATCGCCCCAGAGATTATCCTGGAACTGACCCATCTAACTGACGTGGCCCGCTTGAAGTGGGTTGGCCCCAAATTTGCGCGTCTCCTTGTTGAGTCTGAATTTGATACGGTGGAGAAGATAGCCAAATCTGACTATAAAGAACTATTTCAAGACCTCGAGCGCGTAAACGCTGCAGAGGATATCTACAAGGCAGCAGTCGGCCTGGAAGACATGAAATCTTGGGTAAATGTCGTCGTACAGAGCGTCCCGCACGCTATCCAATTTTAACCAAGCATATCCCATCCTGCGTCAAGGTGGAGCATGGGCAATGGTATCAGCCGCCCATCGTCGGTAAGGGAGCAGCCTCAAGATAATCAGCCATAACTTGTCTGCTGGCAGAGGAGTCAACCCAAAGTATAGCCGCCTGATCCGCCTGCGGTGTAAGCGGATTTTCGGCCGTAGACACCAACAGACGGCCGTCACTGGAAACAACAAACATCACCAAGGCAAAAATGCCTTTTTCTTCATAGGTGGTCAGCATTTCCGGTACATTATCCTTAACCAACACGATTTCTTTGTTGCTGAAATACTGCTCCTCCAGCGCTCGAAAAGTTATATCCTCGCCAAATAAGGTATGGCCTCGCAGCCGTTCCGCTATCGCGTGATCCTTCTTGTGCTGTGCTGGGACAAGCTGGTAAACATGGTCATCACCCAACCATTCGCCATAGCGCAGCGATGCAAGGGCATTCAACTCATCATTGTCCGTCAGCGCCAGCAGGCGACCTGTACACTCCATTGGCAGTTCGTCGAGGATCCCGTCAGCCATGACACTGTCATGAAAACCAGCCAGCCCTGCCTCTTCGGCATTTTCAATATGGCGGCCGTTCGTATCCACAAGCCACACATCAAAACCGGCCTCTTGGATAGCTGCCGCGATTTGTCTTGCCCAATGATGGGCGCCGACAATCAATGTGCCCTGCGGCTGTTTCTGCGTCACCCCCAACCTTGCCGCCAATGGCCGCGAAATGATCGAATAAACGATGACGGTCCCCACGACCACGGTGAAGGTGATATTCACCAACTGCTCTGCCCCGGCGAAACCCGCTTCCTCCAACTCAATTGCAAACAATGAAGCAACAGACACGGCCACAATACCTCTCGGAGCCATGGCCGACAAAAACAGCTTCTCATTACGCGGAATCTTACTGAACAAGGTGGAAACAAATACTGATACCGGCCGTGCCACTAGAATAATCACCAGCAAAAAGGCCACTTCCTGCCACACAACCTGCACCAATGCCGGAAGATTCACCCGCGCCGCCAGTACAATAAATAGGGCCGAGAGCAGCAAGACGCCCAGCTCCTCTTTAAACGAGGTGATATGGCTGATATTGGCCTGCTTCTGATTTGCTAGAATGATACCCATGACCGTGACCGCCATCAGACCCGACTCCGTACGTAGTTCATTAGACAGAGCAAACGCCGCCAGAACAACCATCAAAGCCACTGCCGTTTCTAAAAATGAAGCGATCCAATTCCGCTTTAGAAACTGGACTAGCAGGAAGGCGAATACTGCGCCAATGCCCGTTCCGACCAGCAAAGTAATCACAATACCCGAGACAATGCTCAATATCGTAACCTGGTGTTCTGTTCCCCCATCGATGATGCTATCAAAAACCAAAACCGCCAGCGTTGCCCCAATCGGATCAATGAGAATGCCTTCCCACTTCAGCACCGAGCTAAGGCGCGTTGTCGGCCTTATTTGCCGCAGCAGGGGGATCACCACCGTAGGACCAGTCACAACCAAAACAGCTCCCAGAAGGACAGCCATTTCCAGATCAAGCTGCAAAATGAAATAGGCTGCCAGAGATACGATAGCCCAGGTGACCAGCGCCCCCAACGAAATCAACAGACGCACCACGCCCTGTTCACCACGAATCTCATCCAGTTTTAGGCTCAGCCCGCCTTCAAATAAAATTATCGCCACTGACACAGAAATAAACGGAAACAGCAGTTCGCCGAACAATTCATCCGGATTTACGAAACCGGTGACCGGACCTGCAATAAAGCCAAAAATGAGCAGCAAAAGGATAGCCGGAAGCTTGAAGCGCCAGGCCAACCATTGAGCCGTGATTCCCAGGATGACGATAATAGAAAAGCCAATAATGATCGATTGGTGCATATTTTTCCCCTCTATCCACTGCTCGTCTTAACCGCGAAAAACAAGTGCAGCGAAACTCGGTTTCTATTGTATGATGGTTAAACTCAAAAACCACTGCTTTCTCATGCTCTGCGGCCAATTAAACCGCAAATGGAAATTCATGGCCAAGCATAAGCTGCCGGTTAGCGTAACCTGCAACTCCCCAATGTTCAACATTAATTAAAATAAGGTCAGATCATCCGCAGATGCTTTATACTACTGGCTTTGCACGGCATATTGATGCCAAAGCGAATCTATTATGGACCAAACCTTGCCCAGTTCCCAACAGGAACGGAACAGTTTATCCGCCACCCCCTTAGGTATCCTGGCCCTTAACCGCCTGGGCTTCGGTCCCAGGCCCGGCGATCTGGGCGCTTTCCAATCCTTAGGTAGCACCGCCGATCAAAGACTGAGCAGCTACATTGAACAGCAGCTTAATCCTATAGCGATTGCAGACACTGATTGCGAAGCTCGTCTGGCATCGGCTGGATACAAAACCATTAACAAGAGTCTGACCCAGCTATGGACTGACCACCATGTGAATTACGGGGATTACACCAACCGCACTCTCCCTTATCGTGAGACCGAACTGTTCACCTTTTTAAGGGCTGTGTTCAGCAAACGGCAGCTCGCCGAAGTCATGGCTGATTTCTGGCACAATCATTTTAACATTTACGCCCTAGATTACTATTCAGCGCCGATTTTTATTCACCACGATCGCGACATCATTCGTCCGCATATGCTTGGTAACTTCCGTGAATTTTTGGATGCCGTAACCAAGAGTACGGCCATGTTGACCTATCTCGATAATTACACGAACTCTAACGCGGGGCCGAACGAAAATCATGCCCGGGAACTATTTGAACTTCATACCTTAGGCGCGATCAATTACCGTGGCGTTGGCCGGCAGGATCAGGTTCCCAAAGACTCGCAGGGCCGGCCCATCGGTTATGTAGATGATGATGTTTACGAAGCTGCCCGCTGTCTGACCGGATGGACGATCAGGAATCAACAAAACAATCCGGAAATAGGTAACACCGGAGAATTCTATTATCGCGCTGATTGGCATGATCGTTTTCAAAAACATGTGCTCGGAAGCTTCTTTGCTCCCGATCAAGCAAACATGGTCGATGGTCAGCAGCTCCTGGACCTCTTGGCCTTTCACCCTGGCACGGCCCACTACGTTTCGCTTAAACTGTGCCAGAGATTTATTAGTGACAAACCCTCTGCGAGCATCGTCAGTTCCACGGCTGCCTTGTTCCACGAAAAACGAAATTCGCCCCAACAGATCACAGAGGTACTGCGCCATATCTTGAATTCAACCGAATTCAAGAACAGTTGGGGCCAAAAAACCAAGCGTCCCTATGAAATGATCGCCAGCGCTTTGAGAGCAAGTGCGGCCGAATACTCTTTCGCCGCCGATGACCCCGACAACGGCTCAATCTACTGGCTCTTTGAGCAGCTTGGACAACCACTATTCAGACGTCGTTCGCCTGATGGCTACCCGGATAAGCAGGTTTATTGGCTAAATTCATCATCCATGGTTGGCGCTTGGCGCCTTTTAAACTGGCTGTCTGCCCGTGAGGATTCAAACGGCAGGTTGCGCATGGATGTCTTATCCCAGACTCCGGCCCAAATCCGGTCCGCCGTAGAAATAGCGGATTTCTGGATCTATCGGGTATTAGGTCGAACTATTCCTGCCGCAGACCGCCAACACATTATCGACTTTATGGCCCAGGGTCATCATCCCGATCTCGATCTTCCCCTTGACACTGACTTGGCCACCAAGAGGCGCCTGAGCAGTTTGGTGGCCTTGCTCTTTATGTCACCCGAATTTCAATACCGTTGAACGGCCGATTGGAGATTACAACATGACCCGCGTGACCCGTCGTGAATTTTTGGTAGGCTGTTCCACAGCCATCGCTGCCATGGCTGGCGCCAGGTTAAACCTGACCGTTTTTGGAAATCCACTTGATGAACCCAACCAAGAAATCTTCGTCAACATTTTTCTACGCGGTGGCTGTGACGCTCTGAACATCGTCATGCCCATTGCCGGAACAGATCGCGGGTTTTACGAAGCGGCCCGCCCACAGCTAAAAATCGGCGCCTCTGGCGAAGGAGCGGCAATTCCTCTCAACAACCAGTTTGGCATGCACCCCTCCGCCGCCTCCCTTCACGATCTTTTTCAAGACAACAAGCTCGCAGTTGTGCAGGCCGTTGGCCTTCATGAAGATACGCGCAGCCATTTTGATGCCATGGAGTACATGGAATCCGGAACACCCGGCTACAAAGGTACCAATAACGGCTGGTTGACGCGCCATCTGCTCAGCACAGGCGGCGCATCAGTCGAATCCCTCATCCCGGCGATGTCCTTGGGAGGCCAACGACCGACCTCGCTCCAGGGCCATATAGACACACTGGTAGCCTCTAGGCTGGACACATTCAATCTTAGAACAGGCTATTCTCAATGGTGGGATGCCCAGCGATTTGCCATGCGCAAACTCTATTCCGGGCCAGATTTGGTTGAAGTAACTGGACTCAAAGCTCTTGACGTAGTCGATATCGTCGCCAATCAGAACCTGGACGGTTATATCCCCGCTAATGGCGCCATTTACCCCGACAACACATTTGGCGATCAACTCAAATCCATCGCCCAAATGATCAAGCTGCAGTTGGGCTTACAGGTCGTTACCTTGGATTTGGGCGGTTGGGACACCCACAATGGTCAGGGCAGCGGCAGCACAGGTTATTTTGCCAATTTGCTGGGACAATTATCCTCTGGCCTGAGCGCCTTTTACACTGATCTCGACACACAATATACCAACCGCCTTACAGTCGTCGTCATGAGCGAGTTCGGCCGTCGCCTGCGCCAAAATGCAGACTATGGCACCGATCATGGCCATGGCGGCATCATGCTCGCTCTGGGCGGGAACGTCAATGGCGGCCTTTATGGGCAGTGGCCGGGTCTTCAAAACGAACAGCTCTATGATGGCGCTGATCTGGCCGTGACAACCGATTATCGCCAGGTGCTCAGTGAAATCCTCATTCGCCGATTTGCCAATCCCAGTTTAGGCATTGTCTTCCCCGGTTACCAAAATTATTCCCCCTTGGGCATCGTCAAAGGTGTTGATATTCCGCCCATCTATGACAACCCAAAGCCGCCGCCAACCCCAACACCATCTCCAACACCCTCCCCTCCCCCAGGAGACGAACGGATATTCCTGCCCCTGGTTCGTTCATAATCCTTAGAGTCGGCAGCCCTTCTTCAGGCGCTTATCCCGGGAAGGCCAATGTCACCCGCGTGAAATCACCGGCACTGCTGGAAACTGCCAGCGTGCCGCTGATAACGGCCATCAGCGTACTATGCAGCGCCAATCCCTGCCCGCCATTCTGCTGGCCCGCGTCCTTAACAGGCAGACCCCGCCCATTATCTTCAATAATGATCTGCAGCTCTTGATTTTCCTGGGCTAGCAGATGCTCCTGGGCATTTGGAATCCGAGCCCGTAAAGTCAAGACAAAGGGCTTATCTGCCGCGGCAGCACGGCCGTATTTAGCTGCATTTCGTACCGCCTCCCGAGCCGCGTAATAAATCACACTAGCCCCCATATCAGGCAAACTCTGCACCCGGTCTGCCAACGATTCATCTACCACCCACCTGACTACATCAAACGACGGGCTGTAATCAACCTCCACCGTGCGCCGCAGCGCCGGCAGTAGACCCAATCGCTCAACCTCAGGGCTGCTCGCTGCCGGCAGTTCGTGCAGTAAATCAGAAATTTGCCGGTGCGTTCCAGAAAGCAGCGCCAGCAGCTCCTCATATGTGCCCGCGTCATTGTTTTGACCACGACTCAGGCCAATCATCGCCGCATGCAGGTCAGGTAGAATCTCGTCGTGCAGCACCCGGCGTGTCTGCTGATCCACCACCTGCGTTTGTGCCATATGCTCGCGCTGCAGGCGCATCAACCGCTGCGACAACTCCGCCCCTGCCAAGGTATCGATCAACCGCTCGCCGGTGACTGCCGCAATTTCCATCTCTTCTTGCGTATACAATCCTTTGCCTCGCTTTTCACCCAGCAGCAGCACCCCAGTCAGACCGCTGTCCCCCCACAACGGCACCGCCCAAACTGCGCCCCCATACTGTCCCGGATCGATCGGCAAAGGCTCCAATCGGGCCCCATTGAACTGCTGCAGAAGCGCCTGCAAATCTGGCAGCCGCATATCCGCTCCATATGGATAGATCAACGGCTTTTCCACCAGTGCCGCCATCGCTCCTAGGGCTGCCAGGTAGGCGCGCTTTGCATCCAGTACATCACGACAAAGAGCATTAAAAGGAGCCTTCAGATCTATTTCGACCGTCTCCATCGGCTTGAGCAGTCGCTCGTAAAGCCCCTGGCTGGCCACAAACGGCCGCAGATTCCGTATCAGTCGCTCCCGCTCCACATACGATCGCCAGCTTACCAGCACGAAAAAGAGCGTCATCAGCAAAGCCGCCAGCAGCAATCCATAGATCGATCGAATCGCCAACGTCACCGCCGCTGCCGTCAAGCCGCTGATACTGCCCGCTAAGATCAGAGCCCACCCCCATTGCCGGCTCAAACCGCGCCGGGGCAAGCTCTTCCCCGTGAATATTTCATAGGCCACAATAGCCTGGCCCAGGAAGATGATCACTAATCCGATCAGCGCCGAAACAATCAAGTCCAAGAAAGCCAGCAGAGGGCCCATCGATAGATAAACCTCCGACAGCAGCACCTGTTGTGACTGCTGCCCCACCCAGAACAGCGTCGCTGCCACAATCACGGCCACAAAAAACAGAGCGACAGACGCCCCTGCCAACCATGGCCTGGCTCGTCTCCGTGCCAGGCGTCCCATAACGCGCGCCGAAGGCCCTGGCTTCCGTAAAGCATCCAACGACAGCAGGATGCTCATAAGCATATAAAACGAGAAGCCCAGGACCAGCAGCAGCGTGCCGCTGCCAGAATGGCGCAGAAACATGAACCAACTGCCAAACCTGGGCGATTCGATGCCCAAGGAAACAGCAGCGCTGATGATTCCCACGATTCCCACGACCAGGATAACAAGTGTGATTAACAGCCATGGTTTATGCCGGCGTCGCAGATCGGAATCGGCATCTTCCCAGAAACCAGCATACCAGAGCATGATCACGTACCAAAGGAAAGGTAGGGCTATCGCTGATAACAACCCCACCGACCACCAGAAAATGAGCGTGTCCCAACCGAGGTTCAGCAGACCAAGCCCCAGCAGCGCCGTGTGGCTGGTAAAAAAGGCTGCCCCCAGCAGCATACCCCCACCTGCCACCCAAATACCCCAACGTCTCCGGTCAGAGTTGAGCAAAACGGTCAGCCCCAACCAGGCCAATAAGATGGCATTAAACAAGGAAATAGCCAGAATGGCCCAATCGGTAAGGAGATTTCCGCTCATGTCTGGCGGAGGCAGATGCCACGCTTGCCAACCGCCGTGGCCATCTTGCGCCCTGACTGCTCCATCTTTATCCCAGATGAGCAAACGGCCGTGATGGACGATCAACACCGCCCGCGTACGCGCGATTTTTTCATCACTGGTCGTCTGGTTGAGATTCCATGCCGTATATATTTGGCCGTTTACGCGGCTGATCGTCCGTTTATCACGAAAGCCCATACGCTGCGCGATCTGCTGGTTGCTCAACCCCTGGGCCAACATCAGCGCTACCTGGCGTTCATTGGGCTCCAATAAATCCAGTGGAGCGTTTTCGTCTTTCTGTCTAACTTCTTGCACCCGTGATTCAATTTCAGGATCGATATAACTACGGCCGAGTACCGCATCCTTCAGCAGAGGCACGATCATTTCCGGCAGCAAAAAGTTCGATTTCCGTACATAAGCATAATGACTGAGAATGCCCGCCTTTCGAAAAGCGCGATAATAAGCATCATCATCCTGTATGGAATAGAAAACCACCGGCAGCCTCGGGAGCTCGCGACGAATAGCCACCGCCGTATCAATGCCGTTCATTTTCCCGGCCAAATGCACATCCATCAGAATGACGTCTGCTGGATCCTGTAGGCACAATTCCACCGCCGTCTCCCCCGCATCACAATCGCCGCTCACAGCAATGCGACCCGTATTCTCCAGGCCCGCCCGCATCGCCAGCCGTAGTTTTTCATTATCCTCGACAATTAAACATTTCAACATCATGCAATTCTACCATCATTTTATCTCGACCGAGCTGCCAACTCTGCGGACAAAGTGGGCGACGCTAATAGCCTGACCCAAGCCACATCCCAGGTCAAGCACCTGAGTGCTCACCATTCGGTCCTCGGATGGTCGCGTTCCCCTTTTCTCCAGGCTACGATCGCCATTATTCTCGCCATAAGCAGCTTGCCTTAATCATTTTGCAAAACTTAACAGCCGGAGAGCAGATCAATTGAAAGAAGAAAAATCTCTACTGCGAAAACATAAACTAACCTGCTTCCTACCCCTTGCCCTGGCTCTAGGTCTTTTTGCTCAATGGCTGCTCATTGGGCACTCGCTGGGTATCTCCTGGCTTGTCTTAATCCTGTCCCTGCTCGCCGCCCTCTATTTCACAGGTCGACGCGCAGGACTGCAGGTCGCCCAGCCCAATCGTTGGCTGTGGCTTCCACTCCCATTTTTCGCCACCATGGTATTCATACGCGCAAATCCCTTTCTGACCTTTCTTAACATCATCACCACGGTTGGCCTCCTTGCTTTTGTATTCTTCTATTATGCCGCCGGATCAGTCCGTGATCTGTCATTGGCAGGAATAGTCGTTCTTCCCTGGCGCATGGCTGCTCTTTCCTTGATCCACGTTGGCCCCGCCGCTGCTGCCAGTTTTGAACACCATTCAGCAAGCCACGTCCACCGCCGGCGGTTTGTTCCTGTGCTAAGGGGTGGAGTACTCGCCCTGCCCATTATCTTCCTCTTCACTACCCTTTTAGCCTCTGCTGACCTTGTCTTCCAAACCTACTTGCAGCGCCTGGTTGGTCTTGACTTGCAGTTATTAACGCCCTTTATCGGTCGCGGTCTCGTTGCCTTCCTCATCGCCACCGTCGCCGCAGGAGCCTTGGCCATCTCCGCCATCCGCGGGCTGCGCCAGGAAGATGATAGTGGATCTTGGGTAGAACAGGCCACCCGTAAACTGCCGCTGCACATTTCAATAGGCGCAGCAGAAACCGGTACGATCATGCTCCTGGTTAGTGGTCTGTTCTTATCATTCGTCCTGCTGCAAGTTCGTTACCTCTTCGGCGGCAAAACCAATATCAACATCGAAGGATTCACCTATGCTGAATACGCACGCCGTGGCTTTTTCGAGTTAGTCCTCGTGGCCTCCTTATCGCTCGGGTTGATTCTCTTGCTAAATTGGCTCACGCGTCGCGAGACAAAGCACCAGCTTAAATCGTTCAATCTCCTAAGCACTATCCTCATCGGCCTGGTCCTGCTCATCCTGGTCACCGCTTTTTGGCGTATGCGTTTGTACCAACAGGCGTATGGCTATACCGAACTGCGCCTTATCGTGCTCATCTTTGAATTGTGGCTCGGTCTTTTGTTAATCTGGTTCCTGCTCACCCTCTGGAGCTCCCCGGAAAACTTTGCCATCGGCTTTTTGATCGTGGTTCTCGGTTTTGTGGCCACTCTGAACCTGATCAATCTCGACGCGCGCATCGTCCAACATAACCTGGAGCGTTACCGGCTAACGGGCGATCTGGATATAGTCTATCTAACAAACCTCTCCGCCGATGCCGTCCCCAAATTGGTCCAGTCCTGGCCACTGGTTAGAGACGATGATCAGTTGATCGACTTGCCCTACTGCTACAGGGGTGAATGTCAGTCGACACTAGGTGATCTACTCAATGAAAATCTATATGCTCGCTATATGAATATGCTCGAAGATCGGGCTTGGTTAGCAGGACGTTCCTTCCATCATGCCCGTTATCAGGCCAACCAGGCCCTGGCCTGTTTCTATTCGCCCCAAGCCACAGCCGTGAAGCTAGGTCTATTACAAAAAGATTGTCCACAACCGCAATAATTGTCAGTCGTTTATCAATAACGTGGGTATGCTTATGAAATACAAGTCTCTTCTTCTCTCTCTCGTCATTATTTCACTGTTTTCCGTTGTTTTGGTAGCAACGAGAGCAATATATAGTGGTCAGATCAATTATATTTTTCTTGTTTGGAACCTTTTCCTGGCCTGGTTGCCGCTGCTCTTCGCCTGGTTAGCGCTGCTATGGAAGCGTCGCCCACTGTTGGCGCTGGCAGCTCTATTCCTCTGGCTCCTATTTTTCCCCAATGCCCCTTACCTGGTCACAGACCTCATTCACCTAAGGAGCATCCCTCCCGTGCCCCTCTGGTACGATCTCATCCTTTTGTTCGATTTCGCCTTGATGGGTCTCTTTCTCGGTTTCACATCCCTGACCATGGTCCAGAACTTGGTCCGCGGCCGTTTTGGCAGCACCATCAGTTGGGCCTTTGTCCTGCTCGTATTAGCCCTTAGCGGGCTGGGCGTGTTTGTCGGCCGTTTCCTGCGTTGGAACAGTTGGGACCTCTTACTACGCCCTGTTCCCCTCCTGGAGAACATCGCAGCCCACCTGGTAGAACCACGAACCATCGTTGTCTCCGGTTTGCTGGCCCTGCTGCTGCTCTTCGCCTATCTGATCTTCGTCATAGCTCCCAGTCAACTGCCCGGCCTGCCGCAAGCCACCCGGAAACCACCTGCATTATAACGGTGATCCGGAAAGTAGCGGCTGCGCATATCCGTATGCGCATAAGATCCCCAATGGTACCAGGACCCGCCGCGCAGCACCCGTCTCTCTGCGCCTTTTAGTGATATATTCCCTGGCTCATCATAAGGATTTAGGCACCACTCCCATACATTGCCGCTCATATCGAATAGACCATCAACCGTTACACCGTGCGGGTACATGCCCACTGCCATCGACCGGTTCAACTGGTTGTGCTTGGTATGCGCACGGCCATCTTCCCATTCCTTCCCCCATGGAAAGACGTTCTCCGGTCGCCCACCAGTTGCCGCCTGCTGCCACTCCCATTCCGTTGGCAGCCGAATCTGCCAACCCTCCTCTTGAATCAGACGTTGAATCTCGCGGGCAGCCATATCTTGCAGCCCGTCCTCGGGAAGCGCTATATAACGCTCCGTCAACCAGCGGCAGAAGGCCACCGCATCAAACCAGCTCACATTTTCACGCGGATTATTGGCTAAGCCGTAGCGTTGCTCACCAGGCGCGGCGCGATGCTCCGCGGTTACATCCAGGCCCAGCCACCACACCTCATTGCCAAACCCATGGCCATCTTCGAGAAAAGACGCAAATTGCTCCATAGTCACAGGGTATCGCGACAGAAAGAACGGCTCAACGCCAAACATTCCCGCGCGCTCCACCTCTATTTCGCCGCCATCAATGCCCTGCCACAAGATATCGGGCAATCCTTCCGGCAGCTGGCTGACCCCAGGACGCGGGTCTCCCATCTCAGCCATCCGCTCTCCAATCCAGGCTCGATGTTCGTGCGCCAATTCACGCCTCGCCAATTGAGCCAGCAGTTCCACAGCGCCATCTTCACCATGTTCGCTCACAAATTGATCCAGAGGAAGAACGTCAAGTTCAACATCCCCATTCCCGTCTGCCGCCGCACTCGTCTGCTCCAGCGCTACCTCTTCCACCAGAATATCAATCAACATCACCGCCGCCGGGCCAATAATCGCCGAACAAGGATTCCGTTCGTCGGCTCCAAACTGGGCGTCGCGCAGATTCTGACACCGTGTTTCCCCGAATTGTTCGACGAAACAATCCCGGTGCGTGGACACTATACGCTTGCAGCGGATCATCTTCGCTTCATCAGCCGTTGTGCGACCATAGATCAAACCAACAATAATCGCCGCTCCGCTCACACCGCCGCACAATTCTTCGTGCGTTCCTCCCACGCCACCGCTAAAACCAGTCGATATCATTTGGATCTGGTCGTCAACGCCGCCCCATAGATGCTCACCCACGGCCGCCACAAAAGACTCCGCACAGCCGTAGCTTTGATCCATCATCTTGTTGATCGTTTCGTAAACGTTTCCGTATTCACCTTCCATCAACAATCTCCCCTATTAAACAAACAAGCAAGTATTAATCACTCGGTTGCTGTGCACGAACATCCCTTCTGATCCGCTTCAGCCATCTCAACGCCGCGAATATTTCTAGAGTGCCATAAGCCGCTGCTTCATATATTTTACCCCAGCCCTGTTGCGGCATAAAGTAAAAAAAGAGGTTGGTGAAATGCACCAACCTCCTGATTATTCAAGCTCTCGCCATATTTATCCCAGGGTGATATCACCCCTTGTCCATCTTATTCAAAAATGATGTAGGCTACCTGTTCTGTAATATGGCCGCGCTCACTGTCCTGAAGTTGATCCTCGTCAAACGTTAGCTGCAAGCCACTGGTAGTTATCGGGCTTGCCCCGTACAGAACCGGCCAGCCGCCATTGCCACCATCCATACCAGCGGCACTAATCACCGCCGTTGAAGCCGAACTCATGCCACTCAGCGTGTAGGTATCAGGCGGGTTGTTCGTCATGCCTTCAACTGTATCGGCACCCAACGCTGCCATATACTCCACGCCATCAATACTTCCGCTTGCAGCTTCGATGATGATGTAACCAATCATCTCGTCATTGCGTGTATTGTCCGGATCTTCAGCAACACTCTTACCCATGTAGATATTGCCCGCTGAGGGAGGGCTTGAACGGCTCGACCCGCGTGCCCAGAATGTCGAAATGCCAGCGTCAGCGTAAGTCATAACCTGACCTAGGACAACAGGGTTAGTGTAGTTATTGACCGCGGCCCGATATTCACCCACCCAACTATTGTTGTCATCCGTCACCGTAGAAAGGTACTTCCCAGCCTCCATTTTAATGCCGTTCTGCGCAGCCGAGTACACACCCTCTTCGACAACCATGTAGTGGACGTCGATGCCGCTGATTGGCGTTGTCGAACCGTCTGCCCGGTCGACTCGAACTTCGAAATTACTGCCGGCTGTATTACGCAAGCGCACGACCAAAGGCGGGCTGCTCGCATCGTAATTAGGCGCGGCAACGACGATCATCGAAGTATAGGAATGGCCAAGAGAAACTGTCGTCCAGGTGCTGTTGTTCACTCCGCTGACAACGCCATATTGCAGATGCAGATCCTCACTCATCTGAATGGCTGTGCCGAAGACGATGTAGGCAGCCTGCTCGGTGGTGTGATTGCGCTCCGAGTCGCGAATTTGATCCTCGTCGATGGCCAGGGCGAGCGTGCCGGCCGAAAGCGGGTTGGCTCCATACAGAACCGCCCAACCGCCATTATTTCCGTCCATGCCGTTTTGGCTGACGACGGCCGTATGTGCCGATTCCAGAGCACTGAAGCCATATGTATAAGGCGGGCTGTCACCGAAACCGGCAAGTGTATCAGCCCCGACACCCGCCACATAGTCGAGACCGCTGACAGAGCCCTGTCCGCTTTCGACGACGATGTACCCGATGATCTCATCAACCCTGTCCAAATCGCTATCTTCAGCAACCATTTTACCCGCGTAGAAAGCAGAAGATGAGGGCGGGTTACCAATGCTGCTGCCGTAGGCCCAAAATTCGGACCAGTCGGCATCGTTATAAGTCATAACCTGTCCGACGACTACGGGGTTGGTGTAGGCGTTATTGTAAGCGCGACTTTCACCCACCCAACTACCATTACGATCCGTAACCGTCGAGAGGTATTTAACCGCCTCCATCTTCACGCCATCAGCCGCTACCGTATAAACTCCCTCTTCAACCACGGTGTAATAAACGGTTACGTCGATGATTGTATCTGATCCGTTAACACTTTCGGCAAGTACTTCGAAGCTGCTGCCGGCAGCATTTCTAATGCGTATAGCTGCCGGGGCATCACCAGCACCGTAGTTCGCCGTAGCGACGACGACCATAGAGCTGTAACTCGAGGAAAGATTCACCTTCGTCCAGCCGCTGCTGCCCACCCCGGTCACTGTCCCGACCTGCACATTGGGACCCGTTGGCACAACCACAACTTCGACAGTGCGCACAACCTCGGCGGCGGCATTGCCGGCGGCGTCACTCACATTGTAGGTCACGTTGTATGAACCGGGCTGCGACGTGTTAACTGCAGAATCATCAATAACGATATTGATCGAGATGTCACCATCTAAATCGTCCAGTGCTGTCGCCCCTGGCTCAACATAGGGATCGCCTTCGTTCAAGCTCAGCGGGTTGTCTCCCAGCAAGGTGATTACCGGTGGCGTCTCGTCGATCACACTGACGGTTCGTACAACCTCGTTGGCGGCGTTGCCGGCGGCATCACTAACATTGTAAGTCACATTGTAGGAGCCGGGCTGCGACGTGTTAACTGCAGTGGCATTTATCACTATATTGATCGAGATGTCACCATCAATATCATCCTCGGCCGTCGCTCCTGGATCAGTGTAGGTGTCCCCAACATTTAGCGTTAGCGGATTGTCGCCCAGCAAGGTGATTACCGGCGCGTTCACGTCGACTACATCAACTGTCCGCACCACTTCGCTGGCGGCGTTGCCGGCGGCGTCACTCACATTGTAGGTCACGTTGTAGAAGCCGGGCTGCAACGTGTTAACTGCGGTGGCATCAATCACGATATCGCCCGAAATGTCGCCATCAAAATCATCCTGTGCTGTCGCCCCTAGCTCACTGTAGGGTTCACCCACAATCAGTGTCATCGGGTTATCACCCAGCAAGGTGATAACCGGCGGGGTAATGTCCACATATACCACGTTGACGATACGCACAACCTCGTCGGCTTGGTTTCCGGCGGCATCGGTGACGTTGTAGGTCACACTGTAGGATCCGGCCTGTGATGTATCAACCGCGCTGGCATCAACCACGATAATGTTTGAGATATCACCATCGATGCTATCAAAAGCCGTTGCTCCGGGATCCGTATATGTATCGCCCACGTTCAAGGACAATGGGTTGCTGCCCATCAGCGTGATCACCGGGGCAGTCGCATCGACCACATTGACTGTCCGCTCAACTTGCACAGCAGCATTACCAGCAACATCGCTCACATCGTAGGTCACGATGTAAGAGCCTGGCACGGCCGAGTTGACGACGCTGGCATCTATCACGATATTACCTGAGATATCACCGTCAACATCATCGACGGCCGTCGCCCCCAGCTCAAGATAGGCAGCGCCGGCGTTTACAGTCTGCGGGTTAGCCCCTTGCAATGTAATCACCGGGGCCACCACATCGTGCACATTGATTGTGCGCACAACCGGCGTGGCTGCATTACCCGCCGCGTCGCTCACATTATAAGTTACCGCGTAAGAACCTGGCACCGCTGTATTGACGACACCGCTTATCACGATATCGCCGGAGACATCATCATCAACATCATCAACGGCAGTTGCCCCAAGCTCAATGTAGATATCACCAACATTGAGATCTAGCGGGTTAGCGCCCAGCACTGTGATCACCGGGGCCACTACATCGTACACATTGACAGTGCGCACAACCGGCGTGGCCGCATTACCCGCCGCGTCGCTCACGTTATACGTGACCGCGTAGGAACCTGGCACGGCTGTATCGACCGCACCACTTATCAAGACATCACCAGAGATGTCATCATCAATATCATCAATGGCCGTCGCCCCTAACTCAATATAGGGTTCACCTACGTCCAGGTTCATTGGGCTAGCGCCCACCAACGTGATCACCGGCGCGATCACGTCAACCACATTGACCGTGCGCGAGACCTGGCTCGCCACATTGCCGGCTGCGTCGCTTACGTTGTAAGTCACAACGTAGGAACCGGGCACGGCTGTATTGACCGCACTCGCATCTATAACGATATTGCCTGAGATATCACCATCAATATCATCGACGGCTGTCGCTCCCAGCTCAAGATAGGCAGTGCCGGCGTTTACAATTTGCGGGTCAGCGCCCTGCAAAGTGATCACCGGAGCCAGTACGTCGTGCACGTTTACTGTGCGTATCACCTGTGTGGCCGCATTACCCGCCGCATCACTCACGTTATAGGTCACGTTGTAGGAGCCTGGCGCGGCCGTGCTAACTGCACCGGCATCTATCAGTATAAAAGCTGAGAGGTCGCCATCGACATTGTCGACGGCCGTAGCCCCCAGCTCAATGTAGGCATCGCCAACGTCGAGGTCCAGCGAGCTGGCGCCAACCAGCGTGATCACCGGGGCGGTCGCGTCGACCACATTGACTGTGCGCTCAATCTCGTTCGCCGCATTGCCCGCCGCGTCGCTCACGTTGTAGGTCACAGCATAGGAGCCTGGCACGGCCGTATTGACCGCACTTGCATCAATAACGATATCGTCGGAGATGTCACCGTCGACATTGTCAATGGCCGTCGCCCCTGAATCATTATAGGTGTCACCAACTTCCAGTTCCAGCGGGTTAACACCGAGCAAAGTTATCACCGGGGCAGTTGCATCGCTCACATTGACTGTGCGCACAACCTCTGTGGCGGCATTGCCTGCGGCGTCGCTTACATTGTAGGTCACGGCATAGGAACCAGGTTCTGATGTATTGACCGCACTTGCATCAATCACGATATCACCCGAGATGTCGCCGTCGACATTATCAGTGGCCGTGGCTCCCGGCTCATTGTAGGAGTCGCCAACATTCAGGTTCAGCGGGGCATCACCTAGTAAGAAGATCACCGGTGGCGTCACGTCGACCAAGACCACGTTGACCGTGCGTATAACCTGCGTGGCCGCATTACCCGCGGCGTCACTCACGTCGTAAGTCACAGCGTAGGAACCAGGCACTGCTGTATTGACCGCACTGGCATCAATCACGATATTGGCCGTAATAACGCCGTCGACATTGTCCACGGCCGTGGCCTCTGGCTCAACGTAGGTGTCTCCGACATCCAAAGCCAGCGGGTTTTCGCCCAGCAGCGTAATTACCGGGGCGGTCACGTCGGCCACATTGACCGTGCGCACCACCTGCGTGGCAGCGTTGCCTGCCGCGTCACTCACATTGTAG
Organism: uncultured Chloroflexia bacterium; assembly: GCA_963807975.1. GTDB lineage: Bacteria > Chloroflexota > Anaerolineae > Promineifilales > Promineifilaceae > JAACFF01. Next base: position 104,681 of record CAWEDV010000002.1, read on the forward strand.
GTCACGGCATAGGAGCCTGGCGCGTTCGTGTTAACCGCACCGGCATCAATCACGATATTGACCGAGATATCCCCGTCGATTTCATCAACGGCTATGGCTCCCGGCTCATTATAGGTGTCGCCAACATTCAGGTTCAGCGGGTTAGCGCCCAGCAAGGTGATCACCGGGGCGGTTACGTCGGATACGTTGACCGTACGCACCACCTCGGTGGCGGCGTTGCCGGCTGCATCGCTAACATTGTAGGTCACCTGGTAAGACCCGGGAGCCGTGGTGTTCACCTCGCTGGTATCGATCACGATGTAGTCCGAGATGTCGCCGTCGATATCGTCTACGGCCGTCGCTCCTGCTTCGCTGTAGCTGTCGCCAACGTTTAATTCCACTGGATTAGCGCCTAGCAAACTGATCACCGGAGGTGTCACGTCTACCGGTCCACCTGGAATATAGGTGACTGATAGTTTGGGCCGGCTGCTTGCCGTTCCATATTCACTTGATCGCATATCAACGCCATCCGTCGATCCGGAATCAGCAATTATCACGCCATAATTGCTGCTGGAGTTGTTGATCCAGGTCTGCGCCAAGGCACGGCCGTCAGCATTCAGCGTAATCACATACGAGCCCGTACTGCTTGGTGTTATCGTCCCCAAAACAATGCTACCTCGATCGGCGCCAGCCAATGCTCCGGCTGTCGCCCACGCCAGTCCATTGTCATATTCATTCCAGCTCGCTTCGCCCTCCACCCATTCTTGCTTCATTTCGTACAGCTCGTAGGTGTTGGGTGACGAATTGAAGACGTCGAGCGTGATCGTAACATCCTGGACGAGGCTTCCAGCAGGAATACTGCTCGTATCCCACTTCAGCAGTGTTGATAGGTCATCATCCGTTCCCGAAGGATCATCGCCGTCGAGAAGAAGCTCACCTGAGTTTCCATAATTTGATCCTGGGCTGTTTTGCGAAATGTAGGTATCCCGCGTTCCGTCATAAGAACCGCTTGGCGCGACCCCTTCTTGGAAGTCGACCGTAACCGCTCCGCTGGGAACATAAGGCGTGAGATATTCACCAGGAATCACTTCCTGCGATCCACCAGGAACTAACCAGGCCACAGCTAGGTTATCACCACCGCCCCCTTCTTTCATCAGCGCTTCCAAGTAGTACAGCTCACCTGCTTGCAAGCTGACCTGGTTCGACTGCTGTTCTGCATACTTATCCCACTGCTGAGAGCTGGACCATCCCGGAACATTGGCAATGAGGGCCGCATTGTCTGGCGAAGCATCGCTGCTCAAATAGAGCTCGCCATTATCATCGCTGGCGATCCAGAAAGTATATTGTCCCGTCACCGGCGCGTGTAAATAACCGCGCATACGCGTGCCATAGTTGTCGGCCCAATTGGTGGGCGCCTCAAAGCTGGTGGGGAAGTCAGAGCCGTCCGGATTGTCCGGGTAATCGGCATCACTGGTCAGGCCTGAGATAGCCGTGCCCGATATCCCTGTCCACCACTCGCGCAGAACAGTGCCCTCACCGGTTCCAGGTGGAATGCCACCGCCACCACCAGTCCCTACCAGCTCGAAATCGAAACTGATATCACTACTTGTACCGCTCGACTGGTGGATTTCAACGGCAATGACGTTAGCCCCATCCACCAGCAAGCCTGCATCAATCGTGGCTGGGTTAAAGGCTGACTCATCCGCACTGCCGATCGCCGAGCTGGCTGTGGTTAGGTAGTTGACCGTCCCCGTAGGCATGTTACTGCGGTAAACTTCGTTGCCGTTCAGGTAAACCAGTGCCCCGTCATCGCGCAAGATCTGCATCGCCAGGCTGCTGACAGCCGAAGCGTCAGCCACGGTGAAGGTATTGCGGAAATAGGTCGTGATGTATTTATTGTTCGCATCCGAACCATAGCTCACGACCGTGGTTTCATCTCCATCCCCGTAACCTAATTGAGCGGAACCGGAGGACCAACCGCTGTCGTTGAAGGAGATGGCTTGCCATGCTGAACCCTGATCAGATCCATTGTCCAGGTAGTTCCACGTGTCCCCCTTGTCGATCAATGCGTTCGAACTGCCTGTTTCAGGCAGCGTGAACGTATCAATCACGCGCCCACCATTGGCCCCATTGGCCCCATCATCAATGATTAATTCTTCCAGATAAAGTTGGCTGTCCGTAGCCGTGATGCGCATTGCTCCATAATGAGCGTCATAACAGAAGTGGCTCGTCGCCGCCGTTGGATCGGTGTAACAGTCACCTGTACGCAAATTCCAACCGCTGTTGCCGGTGACGAAATACCAGACGCCATCCTTTTCCAACCGTTCGTACGTATGGTCATGCCCGTTGAGTACCACATCAACCCCCCACGTATTGAAGGGCCACTGCATATAGCTGGTATCTCCATGCGCGCCGGCGGTCGAGTAAGGAGCATGATGGAAGTAAACGACCTTCCAAGGCGCAGTCGACGCCGCCAGCTGCGCCTGCAGCCAGGTCGCCTGGACCGATGTGCTGGTGTAACCATCATCCTCTTGCGTGTTGCTGTTGATGGCAAAGAAGTGTACCGGCCCCTGCACGAAATCGTAGTAATATTCGCTGCCCGAGCTGTTCCCAGCAATACCGGGCAGATCAAAATAATCAATATAATTCCCCGCCTCATAAGAACCGCCCGCATCGGAGTAATCATGGTTGCCCAGGCTGGGGAAGAAGGCATTTGTCGCCGCCGTACCGTTTGGGCAGTTCGTACCGCTTGTGGTAATGCCTTCCAGGAAGCTGCAGTAATATTTGCCAATCGCTTCGTCATACTTGCCCGTGCCGCTGCCGCCAGCATTGTTGTAATAATTGTCACCCGTTGTAACCACAAAATCAGGATTCCAACCAGCGATCATATCGGCGACATATCCCTCGGTCGCGGTGTCACCGCCAAAGTCGCCAATAGCGGCGAAGGTGAAGCTTGTTTGGGCAGGAGCAACGGTGGAGATATTGTAAATATCGGTATTATCAACAACGCCAGTCACCTGTTCGGCATCGTCCCCTTTAGCGTAAACGGGGACATTGACGCCGGTATGCCCAGTTGAGGTCCAATCGTAGTCTGGCAATTCACCTTCGCCATTATCGCCCGTAACAATTAGGCCGCCCGTCTCATGATCGGCGGTGACGATGACCAGGGTATTGCTCCAATTGCTGCCATTGCTCGGCTCATCGACCCAATCCAGGACTTCTTGCACCGCATTGCCAAACTCTATCGTCTCGAAGATATTTTCATAAATCAAGTTGGAGTGACCCGCATGGTCGATGCGCGCTCCTTCAACCATGAGGAAAAAACCATCTGGATCATTGTCAAGCACGTCGAGTGCGGTCACGGTCATTTCTCTAAGATGGGGCAGTGCACCGATGCCGGTATAATCATCTTCGCCACCATATTCGTAAGGCATATATCCGCCGCCCCCGAATTGACCGGAAAGCATCAGGCCCGGCGTGTCCGTATTGACCGCCTGCATACTCGCCCGATCATCGACCACGGTATAGCCCGCGGCCTGAGCCCCACTCTCTGTGACGTAGCTGGCCCCACCCAGCAGCACGTGTGGCTTTGTCTGCGTCATGAGATCCGTGGCGATCTGGCTGTAGTTGTTGCGGCTCGTTTCATGCGCACCCCAACCAGCCGGGGTGGCATGGGTGACATAAGCCGTGGTCACAAGGCCCACCATTTTGCCCGCTGCTTTATACTCCTCAAGAGCTGTTGGTAGTTCGCTGCTGTCACCGGGGATGGCCAGGCTGATGACGCCATTGTTGACCTTAACGCCGGTGGCCATGGCTGTCGCCGCCGCCGCTGAATCGGTTACCGAGCTGCTGGCGGAGTAGGTAGTCATTTCTGCTTGGTAGGGTAGGATTTCGAATGATAACTGGCCCCCAGAGTAATACCGTGCAGCCTCCACCTGTTCCGGGCCCATCCCGTCGCCGATCATGACAATGACGTTGGTCGCCGTCGTTCCAGACGTCGCCTCTAAGGCATCACGTCCTACCGGCGCCCGGGTATCTCCCGGCGCGGCGGCCAATTCCTGCCCTTTTCCGGGGAGGGACAGCAAGCCAACAATAACAAATAGGCCCACAACAGCCATGATAAACCGGCGCGAAACCACGCCCTGCAACTTAGCAATTCGATTGTATAAAAACATGATCCTTCTCCAATATTCGCTTCTTCCGTTAAATCGCCTTACTTATAAAAATGTCTCTCGATGGAGTGTGAAGGCATCATCCACCTGAATGTGAGATTTGATCTCACTTATCTTCGACTTTGTACCCAGATTCCCAATAAAAAAGCAGAGAAATGATTGATAAGGCACTAAAAATGATGATAAACGTGGTCAAAGTGGATTGACCCGCCGGTGAGAAATCGGCCAACTCAACCGCCGTCGGTTCTTCCACGAAAACCGTTGTGCTCCATGGCCCGAGAACGATCTCCGTCTCGCTCAGAGCATCGGCTCCGCGCGTGCTAGCTCCGGCGGCGGCCTGCCTTTTACCGCTGTAAGTCACTTCGATTTCTGTCGTGCTCACGACGTTGACCGTCACCAGCGAATATTGGCCAATATCCTCCGAGATATTCGGATAGGTCCCTTCACTATAGGGCCCTCCCTTCACCGAACCACCCCGATTAAGGGCAGCAGCATGAAAGACGGGCATCGCCGCGCCTCCATCCGTGGCATAGTCACTGTTGCTGCCGTCGTCGAGGGCAAGCATATGTGCATCCGCTGCCAGAATGAAAACAGTGGGGATCTTATTGTCCTTGATGTAATTGGCGATTTCAGCCCGTTCAGCAGCGTAGCCACCCCAATGATCGGCGCCGCCGCTGAATCAGTCACCGAATCGCCGGCAGAGTAAGTGGTCATTTCTGACCAGAACGGCAGCGTTTCGAAGGAGAGAGCATCCCCGTCGTAATAGCGGGCTGCTTCCACCTGTTCCGGCCCCATGCCATCGCCGATCATAACGATGATATACGTCGCCTTGGTTCCCGTGAATAATACATCCGCTTCAACGCCTGCTGGCGCATGGCTGGCTCCTGGCAAAGCCGCGAGAGATCTACGCCCCAGCACAGACGGCAGCAGCAGGACTATGCCCAGGATGAATAGCAGACCCAATCTTTTGTAGGTATGCCGCCCTGGTAGCGCTCTCCGACGATCTCCGCTCATGTATAGGTTTTCCCAATGCACAATGCATCTCCAAGGATCATGCAGGCAGTATCCCGATCAGCATACTTTTACCAGCTTCCTTTTGGTGTAAACAAAGCGCAAAAATCGCCGTAAATATGAGAATAAATGTAATCGCTTCCAAAATCACGCCCAATATAAGTGAAGGTTTCTTATCAATGCACTGGCGACCACAAACAGCCGGGTTTTAATACCCGGTTCATATATAAATATGAATACAGTAATTTGGCCTTTGTCGCTATCTGGTACAAATAGAAAACTGGAATTGAGCCCCAGCCCTGGCTCTTTCCTCAGGATGGCTCCCCAGACCGGGCCTTTCGTCCAATAAAAAGAAAAGTGGGTTTAAACCACTCCTGCTTATCCCGATCAAAAAAGCGTGTGGCTTCCGCTGAGGAAACCACACACTAGCAATATTAAGCACAAACTGTCTGCCTAGGCATCCCTATGCATAGGGCGGCCTCTATTTCAAGACCGCTTTTCCTTTTCGCCATTGCAGGTAGATCAGCGAACCGCCGATGAGCAGTATGATCGTGCTCAGCAGGAAGAAAATGCTGCTACCAGAGCTCAACCTACCTTCGAATGTCAACAGACCAATCGCCGTAGGTATATTGTCAATCACGTAGTCTTCCACCTCACCACCGGTCGCTGCACCGTCGCTGGTTGCTGGTCCACCGTAAGCATCATCCGGGTTACACCCGCCGGCGGGATCTCTTGGCGCAAGGCGCACGCGCCAAGGCAGTTGGTCGCCCTCGGCGATACCGTCAGGCAGTGCAAACTCAATGGGTAAATCTGTCCCGATTTCCACCACCTGATCGGTATTGACATGTTCGCTTTCCCGGTGGAGTGGGTGTCGTCGAAATCCCCATCCGGACCGAGCTCTTCTCCTGCTCGCGGGCCAGTAACGAGTACATTATAATCCTCTATCTCACCATCTGTCGCAGGACCATCTGGCGGGAGCAAGCCGTCGGTTGAGCAGCGGAAACGGGTGCCAATGATGCTCTGGGATGCGCCAGCAGCGTCGGAAAGTCTGGATCCGCGGCATCTCCATAATCCATACCCTCCATTAATATTCCGGCATCAATATCGATATTTTGCTGCTCATTGGAGAGAGAATAGGTCACTAGCGTTCGCCCCGAAGTCGGACCGAAGTCACTATCCTTCGTTGGATCACCCCCCCTGATCTGTTGGTGCAAATAAACCCGCCTCCACTTCGATCAAGTAGTTCTCACCGGGTATTGCGGTGATGAGAAACTTACCGGTAAAGCCGGTCCGTACCGTCTGTTCCAAATCCTGATCATCGGTCGTTCTCGGATCGCCATCAATATCGCTGTACGAATTGACCGTGAGGCCGGGAACACAGAATTCATTTTCCTGCTGGATGCCATCCCCAACATCTTCTCAAACCAGATTGCCAAGGAAGGCAACTTACTGCTGGTTGATATTGAAACAGGTGGCTACCTCGAAATCGATGGGCCACGCATTGGCCCGTGAGTTTTCAAGATCGCCAACAAATGTGGCGCTGATATTGCCTCCCACACCGGTGACGTCACCGCGCGATAGCTCAAACAGTCGATTCCCGGGCATGGTGCATCATCGCCATCCTTAACCGTAGAGACGGACAGACGGATCGTCTCGTCAAACCCAAAACCTTCGGTATCCGGCAGAAGGTTTGCAGTACTCGGGTCGTAGAAGATCGTACCTAGATCAGCTGTATCGCCATTTGTCCTATTGATACGCACCACCATGGTCACGGATCCGCCACCCGCATTTTGCCAAACCATACATTTCACCGGTGAAGGGATCAAACACGGCATCATCGATGCTGTTCAGATTGCCACCTGCAGGATTAGGCACTGGCTCTACCTCGACCGCATCGCAGGTATTGTTCCCACCATCAGATGCTGGCAGCTCGAATTGGTCCCGTAAAATTAAACCATCCGCCTCTCCAGTAGCTGTCGGATCGAATCGGGACAATATATCTGGTCCGTCCCAATCTGTGCCCCACCATGTATCGGTAAGAAAATCGTAGGCCAGCCCATCAATATCGGTGATATGCACATTGCAGGTTTCGCCATCCCGTTCACAAATGACCGCGGGAACGCTGTTGTCCCCATCAGGGTCGGTGTCAAGAGTTGTGAAGTGTTTTTTGCCAGATAACTCCGTCCACACGCCAGTGCCGGTATTAATTATCCCTAATCTATCAGCATCAGCGGCATAAAGGACGAGTGTCACAGAGTTCTTTGACCCATCATAATCCCACTCGATCGTCTCGATATTGTATAGTAAATGTGCCGGTGTGCTCCTGCGTATCTGGAGGGGAATTGTGTATGGCATGATGTGAAAAAGGGTCAACGTCAGCATACGCTAATGTATCTTGGGCGCCGCCTTCGCTGGCATCTGGGTTTTTATGGCCATCACCAGTGAGATAACAAGCAGCGATCTCCAGATCAGGCTGCGCATTGGCAAACGGGACATCAGCAATCAAAACCAAGCTCAAGAATAATACTTATTTCAGGGCGAGAGAAAATGCCCCGTTCCTTCTAAAGAAACAGCCTTCGATGCTTTACTACCTTGAGTAAGTGAACGATTCATATTAGCTCTCCTTCGATTCCCGCACATCACCTAAACCCTATTGGGTCAATGAATATTAATCCAAAGAAACAGCCGACTTAGCGCCAGATTTAACGTCCTCTTTGCACCTTAATACCCCTAGATCTTCAAGATTGATAGTTCGACTTTTGTCCCCGGCTTTTTCGAACCTCACGAGGTTGCAAAAGATCCAAAATAAGCGCGCGGATACCTTTGCATAACCGCTCGCACACTAACGATCCATTGATTATTGTCTAGCCCATTCTCGCCCGCAGTATTCTGGTCTTTTGTAAGAAAAGAGCACGCGGGTGCAGCCGCGTGCTCAGGCAAGGAAATCTGGAATGGTGGTCCCAAATCTTTCCTTCCCTACAGAATATTAGCGAATAGCAATTTTGTCAATTCCAAACGGAAATTCGGAAATTCGTCGGCGCGGTTTGTTATCGCGTTCCCCTTCCCCCCTGCGCCGGTCAGCGTTCGTGGTCAAATACGAATCTTTATCCCGCTTTGTAAAACAGATTACCTCATCACAATTGGAATAAAACTGCTTTGCGCATGAACGATAACCAAACCCGAACCAAGATTACCCTGCTGCCCCGGCGGCATCTCAGAAATATCGCCGCCGCTGTCAACCGTCACCCAGAACGGGTATATTCCAGGCACCAGCCCGGGCCAACTTACCTCCGCCGTATACTTAATCGTCGCACATCCTCTAACGATGTCCGCAACCACAACTGACCCAATCTTGTCCATACGCGCCTCGTCGCGATAAAAAGTGACCGTAAAGGGCTCGTCTACCGCAGTATTGCCATTATTTCGAAAACTGACGCCGATCTGCGCCGTTGCCTTGCCCGCTGGCAGCCCCACGGCCGTCGTCACCGTTGGCACTTCATCAATCTGCAAATTAACACCTAAAGCTTCGGTCAAAACAGATTGCTTGTAGGTCTCGCCAACTTCGCTCAATGTTTCCTCATCGGCCTGGAGGACATTGCTGACCGTCCCAATTTCGTCTGAATATAAAGAAAACCAATTCCATTGTTGTACCAATCGGTTATTATCTAGCCCATAACCCAAACCTGTATCTTGCAGTTGGTTCAGCAAATTGAAAACATTGGTCATGAAACTTTTCACGCGATCCGGCGTAAAACAATTGCCAAATTCATCCTGCAAGTAACACGAAGCCCCTTCATCGATATAAGGAAAAAGCAGCGAAAACTCGCTCAAAATCAGCGGTTTCTGCTGCTGGCCATGCCTTTTCATCCACTGCCGCATAGCTACAATCTGTTCCTCAAAAATCCCAATACTGTCATGCTCAGCAAAACAATAAACATCGGCATCGCTGCACGCCGCTGCGTCACCGCCGCTGCCGCGTATCCCCAAAGTTGGGTCAGTGCCCACCGCCACACTAGCGATTCCATTGGGAGTTATCCCATCAGATTCAACCTCTGGCAGGACATAAAGATGCATATTCCAAACATCAACCGGCATCGGACCACCATACTGATCCTCGTATGCCTGCCAGACCTTGTCCAAATATTGCAGCCGCCCTGGGGTCACCTGTACAAGTCCCGAAATCGCGGTTCGTGCTGTAGGATCTTGATCTTTAATAAACTCGCGCACGTCATGGTATGCCTGGGCATAGACCTCTGGATGCATATCCCCCTGCCCGCTCCACGATTTATCAGGATTAGGTCCCCGATCAACTTCGTTACCTATTAACCATAAACTCCCTGGATGGGCCTTAATTAGGTTGGCGAAACTCGCATTAAGCGGGACGCGCGTGCGATACCCTGGTAAGTATTGGCCATCTTGTGTCTTATTTTGAAATACCATGAAGACGCGCACAAATTCAGCATTGTTGCTCGGAGGATAAATAAAACGTGGTGGATTGAAATCGAGGTGCCAACCAGCTCCTATTTGAGCAACCTGCTCCTCGACCCCATACCCGGCGACAACACCATAGCGGCAGTTAGCAATAGATTCATTGTGCTCAGCAGCAGCTTCTCCACCATCCATCGTAGGCGCTTCACTATCCGTAGCTTCCACCCCTTTCTGCCCACTGAAAGACACTACGCCGGCCAAAAGGATACAAAAACCAAGTAGTAAAATGGTCAACCTTCCCCTGCTGCTTCTCAATCGACTTTGTTCCATATTTGCCACTACTCAGTGCCCTTTTCTAGTTACGGTTCTAGGTACCCACCACTTAAATCGCCAAAATTCAAATATGCGGCAAAAAAATGCCGTTTACGAAGCTAAATTCTCTGTATCCTTTTCTATTACAGCTCATCTTCATTCAGCTTCGCCACAAAGGACTCTCTTTTTTTGATCTTACAAATATGCCAGGCCGCGGTCAAACCGAAGGGTTTAACTAATGTACCAAATGAGTTCACTTTTTGCCCCTTGATTAAAACGTGCGTTCTGTTATACATTATTACCATGATCACTTTAAACAGCCGCCACGTGCCACACTGTCATTCCCACGCAGAGCCTACTCCCGCGAAGACGTGGAGCAGGAATCCAGCGGGCCGCCCACCCTTCGCCCTTCTCTGCGCACCTCTGCTTAACTTCCTCTCTCCAGTCTCGCCACTCCAATCAACGTCGTTTCCGGGAAAAAAACATAAACGACATCGCTGACAGTCCCATTATCAGATCAACATATCAATATATGCACTTTTCATTATGTCAACTTGGTCAGTACTCACCTTTAGATAGATTCAGATTTGCCTTCAGCCTTCACACTCGTAATAATCAAGTATCCAATCCTCCACATTCACTTGCACGTTTTAAAGGTGCTATTTAAGGATCTTAAATGAATATCAACGGCCAACATTACCGCACCATATGGGAAAACAAGCATAACTCCGACATCGTACAGATCATCGATCAACGCCACCTTCCACACAAATTTATTGTCGAGGATTTGACTTCAGTTAACGAGGTGGCCACGGCAATCAAAGATATGCATGTGCGCGGCGCCGGCTTGATTGGCGCTGCTGCAGGCTATGGCATGGCCATCGCCGCCCTGCACGCTCCCCAAGACTCTCTTGAAACATTTATGCAGGGCATGATCTCCAGTGGCGAAACATTGCGGGCCACCCGACCAACGGCCGTCAACCTGGCCTGGGCTGTTGAAAGGCAGTTAGCCACCGTGGAAGCTGCCGGCCAAAGCATCGCCGCCAAAATTCAGGCCGCGCGCCAGACCGCGCGTGAAATTGCCGACGAGGATGCCCAGTTCTGCCAGCGCCTGGGCCAGCATGGCTTGCCCCTTATCGAAGAAATCAGCCGCCGCAAATATGGAGAAGCCGTCAACATTCTCACCCACTGCAACGCCGGCTGGCTTGCCTTTGTCGATTACGGCTCGGCCACCGCGCCCATCTATGCCGCCCATGATCAGGGCATCAAAGTTCACGTCTGGGTCGATGAAACGCGCCCCCGCAATCAGGGCGCACGGCTGACTGCCTGGGAACTAGGGCAACACGGCGTACCACACGCAATTATAGCCGACAATGTCGGTGGGCATTTAATGCAGCATGGCCTGGTCGACCTCGTCCTCACCGGCACCGATCGCACAACCTATACCGGCGACGTTGGCAACAAAATTGGCACCTATCTCAAGGCCCTGGCCGCCAAAGACAATGACATTCCCTTCTACGTCGCCCTCCCCTCCTCCACATTTGATTGGCAAATCCGTGACGGCGTACGCGAGATTCCCATCGAGCAGCGCGACGCGAGTGAAGTGAAATACATTCAAGGACTACACGAGGGTCAGATAATATCTGTACTACTGACTCCTGAAGACAGCCCCTCTGCCAACTATGCCTTTGATGTGACGCCGGCCCGTCTTGTGACTGGACTCATCACCGAACGCGGAGTCTGCGCCGCATCAGAAGAAGCTGTTTTTGGCCTTTATCCCGAAAAACGATCGGCGGCTTAACGCCTCGCGCTCCTCGGCTGCAATTGAGGCCAGGTCTAGCCTGGTATCAATTGACAGGGAACGGTAAAGGCTCACCCTTTAACCCAACTACCAAGTTTTCCACAGCCATCATGCCCATTTTCGTACGGGAGCTGACCGTAGCACTGGCGATATGGGGCACGATGATGATATTCTCCAAGGAAAGCAGCTTGTCCCACGCCGGAAGTGGTTCCGGATCGGTTACGTCCAGTGCGGCATAGGCGATCTGCTTATTCTTTAATGCCTCGTAAAGGGCTTCTGAGTCCACAACCGGCCCCCGGGCTGTATTGATCAGAACTGCCGTCGGCTTCATCAACGCCAGCTCACGCGATCCAATGAGATGCCGTGTTTCATCATTCAGATTGACATGCAGGCTGACGAAGTCTGCTGCTCGGAGCAGTTCATCAAGTTCGCAATATCGCGCGCCAAATTCCTTTTCCGCTTCCAGATTTCTCCCTCGGCTCGTGGTTATGATCTCCATATCAAAGCCCCGCGCCCTCTTGGCTACAGCTTGTCCGATCCGGCCAAACCCCACCAGACCCAGCGTCGCTCCCTGAACCTCTTGCCCTAGCAGCAGCGTCAACCCCCACGTGCGCCACTTTCCTTGGCGCACATACTCAATTCCCTCGCCAAGTCGTCTAGCAGCAGCCATCAGCAGCGTAAACGTGAAATCGGCCGTCGCGTCCGTCAAGACCCCGGGTGTATTCCCTACCCGAATCCCCCTCGCCGAAGCTGCATCTACGTCGATATTGTCATATCCCACCGCAATCTGGCTGATCACCTTCAGATCGCGGCCTTCCGCCATGAACTGCGCATCAATCTTGTCCGTCAGCAAACAGAGCAACCCATCCTTACCGCGCACCTTCTGCAGCAGAACATCGTAAGGGGGCGGCGTCTCCTCATCCCATAACTCCACCTCAACATGCTGGCTCAATTCCTCCCACACAACCTGCGGCAGCCTTCTGGTCACAAAGACCCTTGGTTTTATCCCTTCGATTGAACTCATTGCCCACTCAGTATCCTTTCCTTTTTCCACGATACAGCTCTGCTCTCTTAACCACCAATCGCAAGATGTCGCAGCAAAGCCCGCATACCGGCTAGATTCATATCCCAATCCATTAGCTCATGGGTCTTCAATTCCACCGTAAACGAGGCTAAATTCTGCGTCGCCAACCAATCACTGGCATCGCCGGTGATATCGTAATGCTCAAAGCTTTCATAAAGCGGATAACCTGAAGCCTGCCCATATACCTGGGCCAACGCTCTGCTGTTGGCGTCCACTTCGCCACAGCCGGCTGTATATACTCCATTTGCCGCGCTGTGCCAAAACAGGACCGTCGCCGGCTTAAAGGCCAGGAAATAATCACGCAGCGCCTGGTTCTCCGGCTCCGAAAACGGCGCACTGCCCCCACTGATCTCATTGTCTCGCCACGTAGACACAGGCGACCAGTTGCAGTCCCAATTGCGGTTTAGGTCAACATTGCGGCCATTGAACCGCCCAGGAGCGCTGTTACCCTGCACATCAGCAGCGCTAAAACGGCCGCTCCTCTGTGTCACCGCATACAATCCGTCGGGGTTGGCATTAGGAATCAGGTGCACGCTCAGAGATTCCGGAATGAATTCAGGATTCGCCTGCAAGTAATCGAGAAAATTATACGCCAGCAGAATGGTATTCCATTCATACCCACCATGCATACCCCCGACCAAAATGATCGGCGTATCCCCATCGCCAAGTCGATAGCTCAGAATAGGCATCTGGCACACGGCCGAATAACCCACGACCTGCGCACCCACTGGAACCACTGGAATTTCCTGCGGGCAGAGAACAGAATTGTGCAAAATCCCGCGCTCCGCCGTGGGTGCAGCCGGCGGGCTGTCTGATCCGGCAGACAGCGGGGCTGTCGTCTCCGCCGCACTTGTTTCTGGCGTACTTTCTATACCCGTTCCTTCGACAGCGATTGGCGTCGCTGGCGAACCTGGTTCTTCAATAACGTTCCCATTTGGAATGTGCAGCGTTTGTCCTACCTGAATCAAGTTTCCATCGCTCAGATTGTTAGCCAGTTGAATCGCCTTTGGCGCAACACCAAAACGCTCGGCAATTCCCCAAAGCGTGTCCATTGCTTGCACAGTATAGACGGTAGGTGTCTCCGTGGGTGGCACGGTTACCGTTGCCGGAACCGTTGCTGTTGGCGTTGTTGAAGGTATGGCCGTTGCCGACACCGTCGCGCTCGCCACATCCTCCACGCTGATCGTGGCTGGTACTGTATTTACCCCAGCTGGGCCATCTTCGCCACCATCGACGACGGCCGGCGCATCTTCCAACGGCAGCTCCACACAGGCAGCCATCAAAAACACGCCAATCAAAGCAAGGGCCAGGATTGGAAGCACACGGCCGTTGCAGAATTGCCTATAGTTCTTCACGCGCATAACTAATGATAACTGTCCTTTAACTCCAACCAACTGCTTCACCTGCTACCTGAAAGCCAGCAGTCACCTCATCTTCCCTTTAATATCGATTCTAGCCCGTGCCCGATCTAGCCACAATAATTCTCAATGATTCTCACAAGAACTGATTCTCATAAAGATACTCCAAGCTGTCCCCGCGTGATTTGAAATCCAATAATGTTCGCTTGGCTTGCTTTAGGTTTATGCGTCCGTGAGAGCACGGCCGTTATGCTTTGCAGCAGATGCGCTGTACGCTGCGTGACTGATCCATCCAAAATAAGGTCGACATCAGCGTAAAACGGTTGCCATCCACTTGCCTGCGCTGTCACTTGCAGCATGGGAATGAATGGATGGCTCTGTTGAACCCGGGCAGAGACCAAAGCTACGAATAGCTCAATTCCTGCTGCCCCCAGCCCCGTCACGATTTCTGACCACTGGGCGGTCGGATTAGCCATAATATGAACCCCTGCTTTCGCAGGTTGATGGGCATACGCCAAGGTTGGCCTCGGTTCTTGATCTAGCTGCAGACTCTTGGTAAATGTGATATTGGTCAATAGTGAATCGTTGCCAGGCATAATAACGGTTCCCCCCGCTGCCACAATTTGTTGGACCACTTGGGCCATGGCTTCAGCCGTCACCTCGTCAACCTCCCCGTCCACCATAATGCCCATTCTAACCTCACCAAGACCGGCAGTTATCTCCTTTGCAGCCTTCAGTCGGGCACAGTCGGCAGCAAACCACTCCTCAACCTTTGCCAACGCCAGCTTGATGCCCCCATCCAACTGCACACTTACCCAGCCAAATTCTTCCGCGTGCAATCCCCTTTCTTTTTGCTGCAACCGCCAAAAATCATTGTGCGTCGTTTCGCAACCATGTTCCAAGAGCAGGCAGGTCGCCACCATGGGATGCGCCATATAGCCGAGCATCGTATCCACATATTCAGGTTCAGTGGAATTTCCACACCCTTCCGTATGGGCAAGGGCCACGAATCGAGAAATCTGCTTCTCTCTGCCCATGGCAATTTTATTGAGTTGTTGTGCTCCTATTTGTGCAATCTGAGCCGAACATAGGCTGGATGGCAAGACGAGACCAATGCAGTCAGCGCTTATGCCTGAATCTGTTTGCAAAGCCCGCCATCTGCTATCAGTTATTTTGCCAGGTGCTGGGATAGAGAGAGGCTGACCGTCTGGCTGCTCCAGCGACCAGATCTGCTCGATATCAATATATTCAGTAAGAGGCCAGTCTCGCCATATTTGTACCTGGGAATGATCTGCACGTTCGCCGGCGCTGCGCTGTCCGGAGGCAACAGCCAACGTCAAATCTACGGTAGTGCTTCCCAGTTCCCTGAGCGAGCGATCCTCGAGGTAGCTCCCGGCGTTGACATCCATTTCATCTGCCAGCAGGTCAAATCTCCTACTCGTGGTCACAATCTTAATCGTCGGTACGAAGGGAAAGTTGGTGACAGAACCATTTCCGGTGACAAAGTAGATCAAATTACAGCCAGATGCTACCTGACCAGCGATACTTTCCAGGTCATTCCCTGGGCTGTCCATGAAATAGTATCCTGGTGCACTCAAGCGCTCACCATATTCAATGGCATAATCAAGCCTCACATCCGGATGTCGCTTGGTCGCGGCACCTAGCGATTTGAGGTAGATATTATAAAGTCCCCGGTACAAGTTTCCCCCGGAAACATTGCCTTGTGCAGAATGCCCATGCCGCGTCGCTTGTTCATTGAAACGCGCACTCATCGCCAAAAAACGTTCCACCGTAGCCGCATCGCGCACCTTTTGCAGCACATACGCTTCGGCCCCCGTCAGCTCATCCGTTTCTGCCAATACGACGCGACCACCTGACTGGATGATTTCTTTACTCACCCAAGCTGCAAGCGGATTACCTGAAATGCCAGAAAAGGCATCGGAGCCCCCACACTGCAAAGCAATCTTCAGCTCTCCCAATGGTTGAAGCGTTCGCTTCTTGCGGTCAACTTCTGGAAGCCACTTTCGTATCGTTCGCGCCGCTCGCTCTAGATCCACTTCTAATGGACCTCCTAAAGTGAGAAATTGATGCGGCACATCGTCCAGCGGATAGCCGTTCTGCTCTGCATAGTCACGCAGCATCTGATTGGTTACGCCAATACTCCCAGCATCTAGAACGAGCACCGCTGCTACGTTGGCATGCACCATAAACCCAGCCAGTGTGCGCAGCAACAGGGTTTGATTGTTTCCGCCGGCTTGGCTACCTTCTGTATGGGTCACACTTACAATGTCATCAATATTGCTGTACTCCCCAGCCAACCGTTGTACATCGTTTTCCAGGCGCTGTACGAAACCGGTGACAAGTGCATTAACGCCAAGTATCACAACCGTGTTGCGCGTGCCAACACCTCGAGTTCCTGGGCGACGAATGCCCATAAATGTACGTTGGTCAGGGTTACTGGGCAGCACAGGCGCTGGCCTAAATGCTTCGATTTCGAATTGAAATCGGGCAAAATCATCGCCAAAATTAGGCGCAGTTGGTAAATCAAAATCCAGGGCTCGAATTCCCAACGCTTTCAGGACCGCCGCATTGCAAAGGTACTCCCCTCTCTTGATGTCGCGCAGTGCCTGCCCAAATGGCATGCCCCAAGAAAGAAGAGCGGCGCCTGCGGGAATAAACTGGACTGCAAAACGGTGTCCTTCGAGAATGGTGTGGCTCAAGGCAAACCGCTTGTCACCAGCATTGATAATCGTCCCCACCGGAAGGGTCCGGGTAGCAATTGCACAGTTATCGCCCGCAGCGGGCAATCGTCCTGCTTCATGAAATTCAATCATAGTGGTCTCTCGTGTTCATATCTTATCTCCAAATCCGTTCAACTGTAATGATATCGACAAAATAGTTGAGAATGGCCGATATTGACAAGCACCGTTGCATAAGTTGGTCATTGTCCTTATATTCAATCCCTGAAATTGGTTATAATGACTTTGTAAGATTGCATTGGCTTGGTAAAAAGGATGGGCAAATGTCGAAATCCCTAGCAGTTCAACTATATTCTCTGCGCCAGGAATTGACGCAAGATTTTGCAGCAAATATCCAAGAATTAGCAGAGATTGGCTTTGAATTTGTTGAAGGGTGGTCAGATATGCCCCAGGCGCCCGATGCTATCGCCCATCTATTGGCAGATCATGGGCTTAGCATGCGCAGCTGCCACCTCCCCTTACCTTTCGGAGAGGATGAGCACAAAGTTATGCAGGCCATAGAAGCATATGGCTTGCAATATTTGGTCGTTCCCTGGCTTCCACCTGAGAATTTCGTCACTTTGGACGGCATCCAGCGCGTTTGTGAACAGATCAATAAGGCCAATGCCTTATTTCAAAATCAGGATGTTGTCTTGGGCTACCATAATCATGAGTTCGAGTTCACGAAGATTGACGGCCGAACCGCCTATGACATCATGATTGAAGAGCTTGATCCCACGATTATTCTACAAGTAGACACATATTGGGTGCAGTTTGCCGGTTATGACCCCATTGATCTGATCCGCCGCTTGGGCAATCGCTCCCCACTGCTGCACATCAAAGATGGACCGGCAGACAGTACCCGGCGCGACGAGCCAATGCTGGCTTTGGGACAAGGCGAAGTTGACATTGAAGGCATCATTGCCGCCAGTGGCGAGCGTGCCCACTATCTGATCATCGAGCTGGACAGATGTGCCACAGATATGATGACCGCCATCAGAAACAGCTACCAATACCTAGCAGCAAGAGGTCTGGGCTAGGGACGCAGCTGGCGCTCAACGCCAAGCCTCTCTTTTAACCGGTGTTCTTCAATCCTGAAGCGATGCCATTGATCGTGAGGAAGATCGCTTGCAGCAGACGTTGCCCTTCGGAACTATCCGGATCCGGCATCGCCCGCAGCCGTCGCAGCATGCTAACCTGAATAAAATTAAGCGGATCGACATATGGATTTCGCTGCCTGACCGATCGCTTCAGCACAGGATCATTCTCTAAAAGATCCTGCTGTCCGGTAACAATCATCACCCATCGGCACGTTTGCTCGAACGCCGCTTCTATAGTCCCAAATATCTCCTGCCGTACCGCTTCTTCCTCTACCAGACTGGCATACAAACGGCCAATACCCATATCCGCCTTAGCCAACGAAAGCTGAGCATTGTCGATGACCACCTGGAAAAATGGCCAGCTTTGATACATATCCTGCAGCAGATTTCGCCTTTCACGGTCAGCGCCAAACGCAGACAGGGCCTGGCCCACCCCATACCAGCCCGGTAGTACATGGCGCGCTTGCATCCAACTAAAACCCCAAGGAATCGCGCGCAGTGTCTCAAATGTGGACTGGGCCGTGCGCCGCGCCGGTCTAGAGCCAATGCTCATCTGGCTGATCTCAATCAAAGGGGTCGCCTGGTTCCAATAAGTCAGCAGGGCTGGCGTTTCATAAATGAGCTGGCGATACGCTTGGTAAGAAACTGTCGCCAGCTCATCCATCGCCACCCGCCATTCCGGTCTGGGCATTCTTTGTGCCTGATACCGCTCCGGCACACTAGACATCAATACCGAGTGCACCACCTGCTCCAGATGCCGGCGGGCTATTGCCGGATGCGCATACCGCTCATCGATCACTTCCCCTTGTTCCGTGACCCGTATCCGTCCGCCCACCGATCCCGGGGGTTGGGAGAGGATAGCCCGGTTGGCCGGGCCACCACCGCGAGCGATGGTCCCCCCTCGACCGTGGAATAAGGTCAACATCACATTCGCTTTTCTGCAGCAGTCCGCCAATGACTCCTGCGCCTGGTACAGCTCCCAGTTGGCTGCCAAATACCCAGCATCCTTATTGCTGTCCGAATAGCCAATCATAATCGTCTGCTGCTTCTGCAAACGGTCCAAGTGCCGAGCATAATTGGGATGGCTGAACAACCGGGTCATAATCTCCGAAGCAGCCTTCAAATCCGCCCGCGTCTCGAACAACGGCGCAAACGCCAATCCTTCACCCTTATCGCCAGGTTGTAAGCAGAGCCCAAACCAATAAGCCAACAGCAGTGGGGCCAGAATGTCTTCCACGCCGCGCGTCATGCTCACAATATAGGGACCAATGAGTTCATGGCCATAGAAGTCAACCGCCCGTTTCAGAATCCGCAGCAACTCAATAGTATCACTAGCTTCCGCAGACAATCCCTCCAGCGAATCCAGATCAGGAACTGGAGCTGCAAGCAGTGTAGTCAGGACGAGTTCCCGCTCACTTCCCGGGAGCTGCCCAAAACCGTCGACGAGATCCAATTTGCCCAATAACTCGTCCAGGACGGTCGTATGATAATCACTATACTGCCGCATATCCAGACGTGCGCCATGCAAACCGAAAATATCAGCCTGTTTTCTGATACGCGCCAGATCGCTCTTGGCCACATCCTCCAGTCCTAATTCCTTTAGAGTCTTGTCCATGCGCTCCAACGGCGTCCGTAAATCTTCCAGGCTGCGCATATCTAGAGGAGGATTGGCCACTCCTTTTAAGCGCGAGACCATATCGCCAGCCGATGCCTCTCGCAGCGCCGCCCCCAACATAGCCGCCCACAAACGATATGGTTCTTGCGGATACCGCTGCCGTAGATAATCAATATGCCCCGTCTTCGCTCTACCGTTGTCCAGTGAAGGCTTCAGACTGACACCCATGTCGATCAATTCATCAGAGATACTTAACGACCTGTCTAGCAGCTGCGCCTGGGCACGGAACTTTTCTACCGCTAGGCCGCGATGCAGACGTAGGGTTTCCGCCGTTACCTCGGCTGTTACATTTGGGTTTCCATCTCGATCCCCACCAATCCAGGAGCCAAAAGAAACAAACCGTTGCGGCACCTCCAGCTGCGGGTAGTAGCGCTTCAAAGCAGCATCCATCGCCTCATAGATCTGCGGCAAGACTTCCCACAAAGTAACGTCAAAATAATAAAGTCCGGTGCGCACTTCGTCAGTCACTGATGGCTTACTAGTTCTGCTGCGATTGGTTAACCAGGAAAGAGTTATTTCCGCCGTTATCTGGGTGATGATCCGCTCCCGTTCAGCAGGCAGGATATCGTGCGCCTCAAGATCGCTCAACGCCTTGGAAATGCGGCGCAGCTTGGACAACATCGTGCGCCGCTTGGCCTGAGTAGGATGGGCCGTAAAAACAAGCTCGATGTGCAATTGTTCCAAAAGCCGGCCCAGTTCATAGTCGTCGACACCCATCTGGCTCAGACCGGCCACGCCAGCGGCAATCGATTCCGCCATTGGTTGCGGATGTGCTGCAGCCTCCCGAGCGCGCAAAACACGCACGCGTTGCTGTTCCTCAGCCAGATTAATCAGCTCAAAATAGGCCGTGAATGCCCGGGCAACCAATTCGGCTTCATCACCACCTAATGAGTCGACAATGACCGCCAAGCGCTCATCAATAGCCGTATCGTGATCGATCCGCCTCGTTTTCGTTAAAGCCCGGATCCGCTCTTCCAGCTCATAGATCTCAATCCCTGCCTGGCGTCGAATCACGCGCCCCAGTACATCGCCCAGCAAATGAATATCCCGGCTCAACGCATCTTTGTCATTTTGAACCATTTTCCACCTAACGCTTACCTAATAGAGAGCACTAATATACCCAATAGGTTCTCTGCTGTGTAGACCGACAGAGGATTTTCTTCAACAGGGGGAACTTTGGCTAGGAAATCCTAATAAAAGAACCCTGGACATCGCTGCTTTGGTAAGGATGTTCTGCAGGAGAATTGGCCAAATAACCCCTATTCTCTACACAAGATTACTTATTGTCCCATTTCTTGCACGAAAAAATAAATCATGCACACTTCTCTAGACCTATCCAAGCTTTTATTTGGAACTTTATACCCTGTGGTATTAAACAAATGTTACGTTTTCTACAAAATCACCCTCATGCACTGGAACTAATTTACGATTTTTTCGAACGAGTTTTGCTGCCATTCCGCCGCTTGCTAACCCCAGGCTCGTTTCTGGAGCCCAGCGTCACATGGATCGAAAAGATCGGCAAAGAAGCTGTTTTCGACTGCCAGATGTGCGGCCAATGCATCTTGCATTCGACTGGGATGACCTGCTCCATGACCTGCCCTAAAAATCTGCGCAACGGTCCTTGTGGCGGTGTCCACCTCAATGGCCACTGCGAAGTTTACCCGGATAGACACTGCATTTGGGTTCAAGCATTTGAAAGGTCACAGCGCATGCCTCGATATGGTCATGACCTGATCCATATCCAACCCCCAGTCAACCGCAGGCTACAAGATTCCTCTTCTTGGATCAATATGCTGCACGATATCGACACTGAAATGCCCAAAGGTTGGGTTCAAGTGCATGACATTCCCACAATAAATTCAGCCAAAATCGGGCAGGATAACAACACATGGAAGCAGATTACCGATCAGGCAGCCGCCTAGAGCGCGTTCTGCGCAGCGGCCGTTTCGCCGTTACCGCCGAACTAAATCCACCAGACAGCGCCGACCCAGAAGACGTATACCGGGCCGCCTTGGTACTTTCTACCGTATGTGATGGCATCAATGCCGTCGACGCCTCCGGCGCCCACTGCCATATGTCCAGCGTTGCCATTTGCGCCCTATTAACCCGCGCCGGCTACGATCCCATCTACCAGGTTGCATGCCGCGATCGCAACCGCATCGCCATCCAAGGCGATTTACTGGGGGCGGCAGCCATGGGGGTTCGTAATGTTTTCTGTATTACTGGTGATGATGTCACCAATGGTGATCAGCCTGAAGCTAAGCGCGTATTTGATTTTGATTCCATCCAATTGCTCAATACGGTTCGCATCATGCAGGAGAAGGGTGTCTTCCTCAGTGGGCGAAAATTGACGACGCCGCCGCGATTCTTTGTTGGCGCGGCAGCCAATCCCTTTGTCCCACCCTACGACTGGCGGCCTCAGCGGCTGGCCAAGAAAATCGCTGCTGGAGCTGACTTCATCCAAACCCAATACTGCTTCGATGTGCCACGGCTTAAAAAATTTATGCAGCAAGCCCGTGACATGGGTCTCCACGAAAAAGCATATATTCTCATCGGTGTCGGCCCCCTCCGATCCGATGGCGCCGCAGAATTTATGCGCACCAAGGTTCCCGGCGTGTTTATACCCGACCAAATTGTGGAACGTCTTCGGAAGACTCCCAAAAAGCAGAAACAGGCTGAGGGCAAGAGAATTTGTGTGGAGATCATTCAACAAGTTCGCGAAATTGAGGGGGTTGCCGGGGTACATGTCATGGCCTACCGTCAGGAAGAACTGGTGGCTCAAATAGTGGATGAAGCCCGCCTGCTTCCTCGGCCCCGGAGAAAAGACAAAGCTCGTCCGCGGAAAAAGGATTGAAGCAGCTCTTCCTTCCGGCGACTGCCCCCCCGGATACTTGAAATAAGCTAGAGTCTGCTAGACAGCTTCAGTTGCAGTTGCCCAGCCAAATTTCGCACGCTATGATATCGCCATGAAAAATCATGCGCGTTTACCTCTATTTCAACTCCTACTTCTCATCTCACTCTTGTTGCTGATCCTATTCACCGCTCAACGACTAAATGAAACCCCTTCCATCGTTAAGAGCAGCTCCCAAAATATGCTTCGTGCTGAATCTCCAAGACAGAAAACGTTCATTTCCATTCAATCAGTCGTCGACGCGCCGCACCTAACTTATGCTGCTTCAGAACAGCTTAACCAACTAGATCTCGATTCAAATATTAGGCGAGTCACCAATCCGCAAAACACCATTCTCCCGCTCAGCGATCCTGACCTATCAGCTGCCCAGGAGGGCAAAGCGCTGCATATTGTGCAGTTTTCTGGACCAATTCGGGATAAGTGGCTGGCGGCTGTTGAAGCAGCGGGAGGAGAACTTGTCCATTATATTGGAAACGACAGCTACCTCATTTGGATTAACTCAGCAGAACGACAGGAGACCGAACAATTAGAAGCCAGCAACGAATATCTGCTGGCAAGCTTCCCGTACACGGCTGACTTTAAGCTGGATAATTCGTTGGCAGAAGCTCAGGCTTCCAAAGATCCAGCATATCAGGTCACGGTTACCATTCAAATTTTGCACCATACCGGCAGTCAGCGAACGAAAGACATCCTTGATCAAATAATAATAGATAGACTTGGTAGCTGGCACCAGGTATTGAACTACGAAAATCTGAACGCCGTGGTTCCCCTGTCGACCCTCAACATGATCGCCAATTTACCCGATGTAGTCTGGATCGCCACCTACGAAACGCCACAGGTATCAGATGAAGTACAGGCCCAGATCCTGGCCGGTAACCTGAATGCAAACCAGACCGAACCCGCCGGGCCAGGTTATCTCGATTGGCTGATGGCCCGTGGTTTTAGTACCGACCCGCGGAAGTATCCCATCATCGATATCACCGACGATGGCATTGGAACCGGCATCGCCGCAGCCGCTGCTGGCGACAATACCTTTCGCATCGCCGGCGATCAGCAGCAAGAAAGCCGTCTGGTCTACTTAAAGAACTGTACCTCAGCCGCCGATGCTCAAGGCGCATCGGGACATGGCCATATTAATGCCAGTATCGCTGCCGGCTATGATAACCGGTCGGGATTCCCATTCCAAGATGAAGAAGGGTACCAACACGGCATGGGCATCAACCCTTTCGGCCGATTGGCCGGAACACGCATCATCAATGGTTCTTCTGATCTCTCCAAGTGCGAGTGGGATTACTTATATGTTCTCAAGCAAAGCTACCAGGCGGGAGCACGTATTGTCAGCAACTCCTGGAATGTCTTTGGTTATGAGTACAACCCCACGACCCAAGCTTATGACACGGCCGTGCGCGATGCAGATGCCACAATGCCCGGGAATCAGGAGATGCTGATCCTTTTTTCAGTTGGGAATAATGGCGGCCAGGCAGGCACCATAAACGCACCCGCCAATGGAAAGAACGTAATCGCCATTGGCGCCACAGAAAATGTGAGACCGACCTGGATCGATGGCAATGGCTGTGGCTATGGCGCCGAAGACGCCGATAATGCACAAGATGTCGCCCGCTACTCAGGCCGCGGCCCCGTCCCTGGAGGCCGCGTTAAACCTGATCTGGTGGCCCCTGGAACGCATATCATTGGCACAGCCAGCACATCACCACACTACAATGGCAGCGCCGTGTGCGACCGATATCATCCTCCGGATCAAGAGCTTTTCGCCGCCTCCTCTGGTACCAGCCATGCTGCACCTGCCGTTGCCGGCTATGCTTCATTGGTCTCTTTCTGGTTAACAGAAAAGCTAGGAACGCCAGATCCCAGTCCTGCCCTACTAAAAGCATTCTTAGTCGCCAGCAGCAGCTATTTACGCGGCGCCTGGGCTGGCGATGACCTGCCCAGTAACAATCAAGGTTTTGGCATCCCTAATATGACTCGCGCCTTTAACCACACCGCGCGCATCATCGTCGAACAAGAAACGCCCCCGCAATTTAAAGAATCAGGTCAATCCTGGTCAATGGATATACTACCCGCCGATCGTACGCAGCCCGTACGCATCGTCATGGCCTTTACAGACCAGCCTGGCGCAGCGACAAATCCACTGAATGATCCTTTGTATCCACGCATTAACGACCTTGATCTGATCGTCAAAACCGATAACGGCATCTATTTTGGAAACAAGATGAGTGGTGAGTGGAGCCAATCCGGCCTTGCCCCCGATTCCGTCAACACAGTAGAAGCGGTGTTCTTGCCCGTCGAGCCGAGAACTTCAATTGAGATTGTAGTGAAAGCCGCAAATATTGCCGGTGATGGTGTGCCAGGCAACGAAGATATCACTGACCAAGATTTTGCACTGGTTTGCCACAACTGCCGGCGCCCAATTTCGTTCAACTACCACGCATTTTTGCCAAACACTTTTGCCCCCTAATACAGTCGGACCTTCGCTCAATCACCCTATCTTAGCGCACCCAGATATGGTATAATGCTGGATAGTTATTACTAGTTATTGGGAGAAACTGGTGAATACAGGGGCCTTGGGTGGGTTAAGTTTGGGAGCGATCTATTTAAGTCGCATCATTGAAGGGCGTCCTCAAAACGATCACACCTCTCATCAATGCAATACTCAAGTTCTTCCCGCTTATCTCCCCTCTCTCAATTACCCACCAGGAGAAGTACAATGAAGATCTTAAGGGTTTCGCTATTGTTCATTTTTTTGACACTGCTGTTGGTCGGCCTTGCGGTCCAATCAACCAGTGCACAGGTGGATCCACCAACGCTGTATGGCTTCCCAAATCCCATTCCCAATCCAAATGCAAACCTTGGAATTGAGAACGATGGTGCATTCGTCGATATCTCGAGCGGTCTGCAGACATTGGGTGACCCCAGCAAAGTTGATGAAGTCATCAGCCTTTCCATCGCCGTTCCCGCTGAAAAAAGCGAGTTTATCTTGAGCATCTTCGACGGCGACAACAGCATGAGTTGGGACCGTATCCAGTTTGACCAGACAGGTTTGCAGGACCCGGTACAGTACCGACTCTATGCCGACCCCGCTTTAGATGCAAACACGGATCCCGCCAACCTGTTGGGCATCTGGCATGGAAGTGGCATGCTCGACAATGGATGGTGTGATTTGGCAGATGACCCAGCCGACAACGAGAATGGCTTTCAGAGCTGTAATAGCTACCCCGGCTTTTCAGAGGACACGCCGCCCATTCGCAAAGTAACTCAGGATCCAAGTGCCTGCGTTGAGGGCGCCTGCTTCTATCATTTTGTTGTTGACTGGGACTTGCCACCCACCCAACCGGAACCGAACCCCGATCAATCAAACTTCATCAAAGTCGCCAGCGAAGGACGTGTCTTCCTCCTCGCCGGCAGCACCATCGGCTTCCAGGGCGTAAAAACAGATAGTTATCGCTGTGAAACGCTGGGTGATACATGTCTTAGCACCAACCCCATTCCTTATGATGGCCACTTCAATTTCACCTTCTTCGTGCCGGTCGATCCCAATGCCGGACAGGAAGGGGAACCGGTGGTCATTGACCTCTATGATGGCGACTTCGACCTGCGCCTCGATGGCGATGATGCCAACACTCCCTCGGGTCCATGCCAGAGCGCGCGCCTAGACGACAGCCTCGATCCTCCAGCCTTGCCCTGGTATTCGACGACGGGCACTGACCAAATTATCGTCAATGCTTTCTTCCATGAAAAGCTTGCTGGATGTGAGATTGAGCAGTTCAATGATGTCACTCAAAGCTGGGAGACCGTTGCCTATCCACCTTTTGAAACACCAACCACCACGTATGCCGAGGGTGCGCTGTCAGGCTCCCCAACGGACGATTTCCGGATTCCACCGTTTGCACCGATTGACCCCTTCACCAATGAGGGCCCCATCATGTGGCGGGTTGCGGCCCCCGGTGGCGCCTGGTCTCACGACAATCTGGATGTATCCGGCAATCGTGAATGGGAGCTGACCCGTTTTGGCACTGAGCTTGAACATGGCGTTGATGTGCTGGTCCCCTCTCTGCCCACTGGCCCTTACACCTGGGAAATCATGGACGCCGACGCTAAGAACAACCTGTTCCTGCACGCCGATTACGACCTGGTCCCCACCACGGAAGCCTGTGATCTCACGGTGACCAAGACCTGCGCCTCCGACCTGTCCGGCTCAGGCAATACCTTGTGTCGAGTGCCTGAAGGTGGCGGAGATGTGGCCTACTCATTCACCGTAACCAACACGGCCGATCCCAACGATCCAGGCAGCCAGGATTTTGTCAATGTCGAACTTTTCGACGACCATCTCGGCATTGTAGTAAACGAGCCGCTGGCCGTAGGTCAGACCATCACCTATGATCATCCACCGGTATGGATAACCGAACGTACCGATAACAAGGTTACCGCCACTGGCTACACGGAAGAATTCGATTACTGCATCGATGAGACCATCGTCTCTGTCGTCAAAGACTCAGAAGCTGATCTGGAAGTAACCAAGGATTATGAGATCGTATGCGAACCTGTCTGTGGATGTGGCTGCAAAGACTCCAATGGCGGTGAACGCGACATAGATTGTTACGATCCACCGGAAGAGGAATGTTACTTGGAGTACACGATAACAGCTATTAATCATGGCCCCAATGGTCCCGTTCTCGGGGTTGAAGTCGTTGACGTGCTACCCGAGGAATTGACTTATTTGGATCACACAACTTCAGCCGGCAGCTTTGATCCCAACAGTGGCCTTTGGGATGGTTTCGATCTTCCCGCAGGAGAATTCGAGACTCTGACCATCAGAGTTGAGACAGTAGATGACAGTAATGGCAATAACATCGTCGAAACCCAGCAGTTACCAGGTGTGAGCACTGGTATCGATCAATACCTAACTGGTGGCAACGGTAAGAACTGCAAACCAAATGAATGCGAGTACAAGTGTGGAAAGATCGTCAACACGGCCACAATTTCAGCTCCAAACAGCATATTTGTTGATCCGAATCCAGATAACAATTCGGACTCCGTCAGTATTCCCTATGGGAATTGTTCAGTTGTGATGATCGAGCAACTCAAGGTAAAAATCCAGAAACTGGCTGAAGGTGGGAAGATCCCAGAATACAAAGCCACGAAATTAATAAAACTCCTTGATTATGCATTGAAATATCTTGGGTATTGCAAGACAAGATATGCAATATACAAAATGAACCTCTTTATCCGCTACGTAAACAGATGGGAAAAGTACGGGATATTGTCTGCAGATGTCGCCAATTATTTGCGAACACAGGGGCAGTTGATCATCGCCGAAATTCGAGCAGGGTGAGGACTCAGCTAGCGATCTAGGCGCCAAGTCAGTTCAATATAAAATGCCCTGTAGTGGCCTCAACAAGCCCCCGCAGGGCATTTTCTCGTTGTGGGGACTGTGCCCTCGGGATATCCTGAACGGGATTCATATGTACGAACATTGCTGTCGTCTAATAAATTGAATTTCTAGACAGTGGTAGGAACCACCAGCGCAGGTTCCTACCACTTTTTATTTTCATGCTAATTTGTTTTTCTGCTTCCAAATCCGTTACAATCCAAATAATCGCTCTGAAAAACGCTTGATGAACATGACAAAACCAAACATTCTTCTAATTACCATTGATTGCTGGCGATTTGATCGTCTAGGGCAGCAGACAAGGAATCTGCAGGAATTGGCAGCAGAAGGGGTTTCGTTTCAGTCTGCCTACACCAACGGTGGTTGGACCCAAGCTGCGTTTCCAGCGTTATTAACATCAACATACGCTTCAATGTATGAAGGGTGTCTGGGACCATTAGCAGAACGGCGACCAAGTCTTCCGGAATGGCTGCAGAGCCAGGGCTATGGCACGTTCGCCGTGCAGACCTCTCCACTATTAGATCGGCGCTTTGGCTATGGAAGGGGGCTGAATGAATATTTACAAATAGAGCCACCATGGCAGCCGCCATCGTGGTATAAAACAAAAGGGATTCAACGCCTGCTGCGCAAAACCGGACTTCATCGTCTTGCCCAACTGGCGCATTTTGAATCTCGACCTGCTCCTATTTATGCCAATGCAGAAATGGCAACAGATCGAGCCATTGCGATGCTAGACAGTCCACAGGAACCGTTTTTCCTGTGGGTGCATTATATGGACCCCCATTGGCCCTACTTTGATCAGGAGGCACTCAACAGTCCGCAAGACCTGGCGAAAAGTTGGCAGGATCGCCAACTTGGATATCTGGTCATGATGCGAGAAGTGCGTCCATCTCCTGAGAATTTGACTCAATGGATTAAGATGTATGATGAGGCGCTGCAAACGGTTGACGAGCAGGTCGGTCGTTTACTTCATGCAGTCGATCAGCAAGTTGGAGACAACGTGCTGATCATCGCTACCGCAGACCATGGTGAAGAGTTCTACGAACACGGAAACCTAGGGCATGCCAGCGGTAGTTTTTACGAGGAGATCGTGCATATCCCCTTGCTAATCGTAGGTCCAAAACAGTTCCAACCCAAGGTGGTTCACACTCCAGTTTCGCTGTTGGATGTTGCTCCGACGGTTGCTGATTTGCTCAAATCTGAAATCCCAGAATTAATGTTGGGTGATTCACTGCTGCCACTCATGATCGAATCAACGCAAGAACGTTGGCCACCACGTGCGATATTTACAGAGTTTCATCGCAGCGACCTGGGGGTAGGCGTTTGTTTATTTGCTATCAAGGTTGACAACTATAAATTTGTAATCGATATCAGAAAACCCGACGATTGGCGACTTTACAACTTACATGATGATCCAAAAGAAAAAAACAACCTTAGAGGGATCACTGGGAACAATGTGCCTGATTTCTCATCGCTGCTTGCCCAGCATATAGCCGCTGCACAGTCCACAAAAACGGCCGTGGCGAAATCCCCGCAGATCGATAATGAGCTATTACAACGGATGCATGATTTAGGGTATTTGGACTAGTGTTGCTCAACCATAGTAGTATGGACAATCGGTTCTAGCAGGCCTATAATGCACTTGATCGAAGCGGGAGCGTTAGAGCTTTGGCAAAAGATTAAGCAGCAGCCAAAAACAAGGACTCTATTGCTCATTCGCTGTTGTTATCAGCCTCTACCACTCTCCTATCAATTAACATCTAGGGAGATTTGCCTATGTCAAAGCCGGACAATCGCACTTACAATCAGTTTGGCCAACCCATTATTGATAAGATAACTACTCGCGGTCTTATCATACTTGCTGCCTTGTCGTTCCTGACGTTTATTTTACTCAGTCAAAGCATCTCTGGAATTCCAATGACATCTGCCCTAGGCAATCAGTCAGAGGGCGAGTTCAAGACACATTTACCAATAATACTGAACAATTATCCTGCAGATATTTCGGGCTATGTTTCTTACAAAGGTGATCCTGCTGCCGGGATCAAGCTTACCCTCTACTTCTTCAATGGTCACCAGTGGTCATCTATAGCCGAAACCAAAACAGGTACCAACGGCTTCTACCATTTTGCGGAAATAAGCAGCCTGGACGTGGATCAGATGTATTATGTACGATTTGGTCCCAATAAGACGGAACCAAAATATGTCTATTCCTGGTATGGACCTCTAATAATGAAGTTTAATCCCGGAGACAGCGTTTCTGGGGGCACATTCGATATTGCCGATATACCGCTCAAATTACCACAATCTGGCTCGGTTCGATCGCTGCCGGTTACCTTCACCTGGGATAAACGTGATTTTGCGGTCGAAGATTATCGCGTGGTCTTACTTGATTCCGATACCGGTCAAACCTGGGACACGAAATTTGTTCGAGACAAAGAGGTTTTCACTGTCGTTTCCCTCGCGTCAGATATCAAATATGGGGAAAAATACGATTGGTATATGGAGGTGTTTTCGGAAGTAGATAGTTTTGGAGAATCCTTCATGACCAACAATATTGTATTCAATGAGAGTGCCACACACACAGCGAATTTGAATTCAGATAGGTTCACCGTGAGCGATGAAACCCGGCGCCAATTTCGAAACGGAAGTTAGAATAATGAGCGACTAAGTCCAAAAAGGAATTCCCAAATCTGGTATACTGTGTATAATGTAAGGAGACCTTCTAGTTTTAATTGCCGGAATAAGGTCCGCGAGGAGTACTGTAGTTATGAATACAAAGAAACAGGCCTA
Source organism: uncultured Chloroflexia bacterium (assembly GCA_963807975.1). GTDB lineage: Bacteria > Chloroflexota > Anaerolineae > Promineifilales > Promineifilaceae > JAACFF01. The sequence goes on from CAWEDV010000002.1 coordinate 135,447, forward strand.
TAAATCACCCAGTTTTTTCATCTATGGCGATTTAGCTGCCCTCACAAATAGCAATGACGCCTTTAAGGCCGATGACACAAATCCCAACTTTCCTGGTACCTATACTTCTCCCGTCTCTTTTGACAGTTCAGACCGAGGCGATTTCGCTCCAAATGGTGCAAGAGGCGGGTCGGATCGGGGTGGAAGACAATAACTTCATTTTATCCACGCAGTGACCTTCTTTTATAAGGCATTTGGCCTTGCTATCAGGGCCGATATTCCTTTGCCAGCCCTCAAAGAAGGTCGGGAAATCTTGGTTCCTGACCTCCAGATAATTACGCAAGATAATCCACCAGAAGATGACGAATGTCATTGGTCAAAAACTCTGGAGACCTCCCCAGATGGTACACCTAGTTTAGTTGTATGGCGCAGGGTGTCAGACGGCGGGTTTCACCTACGTTTCGCCGAAGGAATTGATTTCACGATATCTGGCGACGGCTCTCGAGTCTGGTCGCATAATTTAACTGGCGAGAACAAAATTGACGCCCATATCTTACTTTGCGGTATTGTCTTTGGATTGGTATTGCATATACGCGGTATTCCCTCTCTGCATGCTGGAGCTGTCGCCGTGAATGGAAAAGCAGTCATCATTGCTGGACATTCCGGCTACGGTAAATCCACAATAACATCTGCCCTGGCTCTGCGTGGCTATCCTGCCCTGGCCGACGATACCGTTGCTCTCCGAGAAAGGAATGGTCAGATATTCATTCCACCTGCTTTCCCTTCTATGCGCTTACTGGGTGACTCTGCACATACGCTATTTGGCAATGCGCATCAACTGCCATTAATTACGAATTCCTGGAATAAGTACAACCTCAAGCTGTCTGAAGACGCTCCCGCCTTTGCCCGTCACGCCCTCCTCCCCGCGGCCGTCTACATCCTTGATGATATGAAAAACCATCCAGAACATATCAGGATGCTTAGCTTATCAAAAAATGACGCTTTGATGAAATTGTCTACATTAGGCTACCTTTCGCAGCTGATAGACAAAAACATGCGTCGTCAAGAATTTGAGCTATTTTCTATCCTTGTTGATAAAGTCCCTGTCCGATTATTGTCACGCGTGACCAGCCCTGCACAGTTATCTGATTTATGCGATGCGATTTTGGCAGATGAATGCAATCCCGCGGCTGCCTAAGCAGCACAGACTATCTTTGCCACAGCAAAGACTGCTCTATTCGTTACTGATCTCCAGTAAATATCCATAGCCAACGCCAGTTTCTATACGATAAATCTCTTGTTGTTTTGTATAGGTAGTGAAGTATGTCTTATAGTTTGCCAGCCTTTGGCTCGATGATTGCCGATGAAGTTAGAATGGGTGCCTATGAAGCAGCGTTGCGGCAGGCAGTTTTCCCGGGTGCAATCGTCCTTGATATTGGCTGCGGCACAGGTATCTTTTCTTATCTCGCTTTAAGCCTTGGCGCAGCTCATGTCTATGCCGTCGATCCATCTCCCGCTGTCCAGGTCGGCATAGAAATTGCCAAAAAGAATGGTGTGCACGAGGCTATTACATTTTACCAAGACATATCAACAAACATTACCCTTCCCGAACCAGTCGATGTCGTCATATCTGATTTGCGCGGAGTATTGCCGCTGCTCGGTGCCCATATTCCCTCATTGATTGATGCCCGCCAGCGGCTCTTGAAGCCAGATGGCACGTTGATTCCACAAATGGATAAGCTGCGCTTGGCGGTTGTTCACGCGCCAAAACTTTATGAACCCGTCGACCAACCCTGGTCCAGCTCTCCCTATGGATTTGATATGTCTTCGGCCACCAGATATACAGCTAGTTCATGGTATCCGGGACGCGTCGAGCGCAGCCAGCTGCTTTGTCCCCCGGCAACCTGGTCCACGCTGGACTACCGAACGGTAGAAAGTCCGGACGTGCACAGCCAGGTCGAAGTGGAAATTAACAAAAATGGAACTGCCCACGGTCTTATAATCTGGTTTAACACGAATCTATTTGCCAACGTCGGATTTTCAAATGAGCCTGGAATTGAAGTGCATCCCAAAGTCTATGGCAGCGCATTCTTCCCCTGGTCCAATCCCGTGGATGTCGAACCAGGAGATATTGTCTCAATCGCTATCAACGCCGATTTAGTATATTCAAAGTACCATTGGCTGTGGCATTGTACGCTAAGAAATCATTCTGGAGACATCAAATCAAAATTCTCACAAGGTTCATTCTTCTCGTCCCCCGTCACCCGAAGCGATCTTCAGCGAAGACGCCCAGATTATGTGCCCGAGTTAGATTTGAAAGGGCAAATGGAGTTGTTTTCGCTAAACCTAGTTGACGGCAAGATGAGCAGTGCGGAAATCGCCCATAAGTTATTGGAGCAATATCCCGATTCTTTCCGCGGCTCGAAAGATGCGCTTACGTTCGTAACGAAATTATTGGAAAAACGCACAGCATAACGTAGGTACTATGAGCGGCATACTTGCTATCCTGAATACTGACGGAAAAACCGTTGATCCCGAATTACTGCAGAAATTGACCAACTGCATGGATTTTCGGGCACCAGATGGAGCATCAGTCTGGGTAGAAAATGCATTTGGCATGGGCCACGCCACTTTTTCTACAACGGTAGATTCCCAACGAGAGCAACAGCCTCTGAGTTTTGATGGAAGTGTTTGGCTAAATGCATATGCCCGGATTGATGGGCGCTCCGAGCTGCTTCGTCAGCTTGCCTCAGCAGGACGGACCTTGCAATCTCAGGTGACAGACGCCGATCTCATTCTTCATGCCTACCATGTTTGGGGCACCGCTTGCTTGGACCACCTAATGGGTGACTTCGCCTTCATTATCTGGGATCAAAAGCAGCAGCGCCTATTCTGTGCGCTCGACCACTTTGGTATTCGCCCTCTCTTCTATACCTTTGCCGAGAATACCTTAATAGTTGGCAATACACTCTGTTGTGTACGTCAACATCCAAATGTATCTCAGGAACTAGACGACCGGGCCATCGCCGACTATCTGCTCTTCAACCGCTACTTGGAGGGTGACATGACAGCTTATTCTACAATTCGCCGTCTGCCCCCTGCTCATTATCTGATCTATCAAAGAGGAGAATTTTCGGTTCAACCTTATTGGTCAATTCCGTTTGAGGAACCTCTGCTTTACCGAAGTGCGGACGAGTATGTTGAGCACTTTGGAGAGCTTTTCAATGCTGCTGTTTCAGACCGCTTAAACAGTTCGCGGATCGCCATTTCATTGAGCGGCGGCCTCGATTCAACAGCCGTCGCTTCCGTCGCTGCCGAAAAACTAGTTAGTGGGTCTGATTCATATACGCTATGGGCACTAACAGAAGCATATTCGCGCCTGATTCCAGATCAGGAAGGTCATTATGCACAAATGGCAGCCGACCATCTCTATATACCCCTTCAAATTCGAGAGGTAGATGATTATCATCTTTTTCAAAAATGGGATAAATTGGATTTGGCATCCACCGAACCGAAAAATCAGACTCTGATAGCCTGGAATCATGATCGCAGCAATCAAATAGCTGCAAAATCTCGTCTCATGTTGACTGGGTTTGGAGGAGATCCCCTCTTTTTTCCAGAACCATACTATTTGTACTCCCTGCTTGGCAAAGGGCAGTTTCGCCACCTTCTATTTAGTCTGAATCAATGCCGGCAAGTTGGCAATTTCCCACCCCTCTATTTGCGAACTTGGTTTCGCGGCCGTTTTAGACGAGGTCAGGAAAAGCTTCCTTTCTCACCACTTCCATTTTGGCTAAATGAAAACCTTGTGCAGGAATTCGGCCTTGTTGAACGTAGTCATGAATACTACTATTCTCCGCGAGGATGGCACCCAAACCGCCCGGCAGCAGCTTCATCACTCAACCCCATTTTTTGGTCATCGCTGCTCTATCAATTTGATCCCGCCATTCAACCAACTCCTATCGAGGCTCGCCATCCTTTCTTGGATATCCGGCTCATTAACTTCAGCCTGCGTCTCCCTCCCGCTCCTTGGTGTGTGGGAAAGTTCTTGCTGCGCTCCTTCTTGAAAAACCGTTTGCCGGCTCAAATCGTCAATCGCCCCAAAACGCCGCTTGCCCGCCGTCCTATCCACGAATGGGATCATGATAACTGGCAGAAGACGGCAACGCGCTTGGCCGGTGTAGTTGACGACGTTCGACGCTTCGGAGACCTCTCAGCCGTTCTGGAGCAGTTTAATGCGGGTGTGCAGCACGAATACAGCTTTGCCTTTGGGCGTGATCTCCGATTGCTTTGCCTGGCCAACTGGCTCGATGGTAATCAGAGGTAGCCCCACCCTAATAAAAGCATCACTGCTCTGGCCGGTGTCCAGACCGTGCCAGTGGGTTCCCGGTCTAGAAACCGGCCCCAGCGTTTAGTTTTTTTAATTTCTGATTACCTAAATGATGCATAAAAAAAACCGCGCCGTAGGCGCGGTTGCTTTCCTTTTGGTGCAGACCCATCGACCTGATATCCAATTTAAATGTCTTCAATAAGTATCAGCCCGTGATCATTCAATTCCTGAATAAGTTCAATCATATCAACCTTTAGTCTTTCGGCGTCAACTTCAAACTCACTTAGCAATTTATTATACGCCTCACTAATTGTCTTTGAAGCCTCCAGAACGATCCACATCCGCGTGCCCACTTCATCAAGACCGTAGTAAGATTCATCATCAAGATTAAGCAATACTGCTTCGCCGTCTAACTCGCGGAACAACACATCTTCTGGCGTTTGAACGCATTGATCAAAACTGATAGTCGTTTGACTCATTAGCTCACTACCTCTAAACAAAACAATATTCCCAGTAGATCTAGACTGCTGGGATATGCAAAATTCCAACGAAATTATAATGTATCAGGTGCCGAAGGAAAACAATTAAGCGAAAGGCGAGTAGTTTTCTTTCACATTTAAAGATAATTGCATCTTCAGATTGTTACGAAGGTTCATATTCAAGCGGAGGTAACCGCAAATAATCTGTTGTACGCCGCTTGCTAGAAAAGTCATTAAATGCGCGCTGTACTTGCTCCGAGGACAGATCCATGACCTCTGCCACTTGTCTTACTGGTGCCTTTTTTTCTTGTGCATACCACAGCAAATCCATCGTCTTAAACGGTATACGAAAAAAGAACTCCTCTTGGGATTGCTGCGCGCTATAAGTATCTGTTGTAGGCGGTCGCTTTTGAATCTCAGTTGGTACATCCAGATATTCAGCCAGTTGGTAAACCTGCGTCTTATACAAATGGCTAATAAGCTGAATATCCACCCCCCCATCTCCGTACTTGACGAAAAAACCTTGATCATGTTCGTTCTTATTCGCTGTGCCAACGACGGCATAATTGCGCAGTTCGGCATGGAAATAAAGCATGGCCATTCTCGTCCGCTGTTTGAAATTGGAGGCAGCAACGATCTGCAGATATTCCGGCATCTCCAGCTCAGCTTGTTGTTCTTGACCATCGGGCGCGACAATCACCAGGGAGAATACATTCAGCGCCTTGCCCCCGAGGAGATCTTCCGGCAGAACAATCTTTGCCTTATACCCTAAGGTGGCATCATATTCGGGAAATACGCGCCTTATGGCCACGTCTCGGCGTTGATAACAGTTGAATCCTTGCAGAATGGGGGTGATATCTTCCAAAATAGGATCTACCCCATACTGATCCGCTAGTAGCCGCGACAAGCGCTCGCTTTCGGGATCGGAGTCCTTTTCTGGCATCATCACCGCTGTTACCCGCTTTGGTCCCAGCGCCCGGACGCACAAGGCTAAGACAACGGCCGAATCTATCCCGCCGCTGATGCCCACGACTGCCCCCCGACGGCGCAGCACCTTACCCATGTTTTGCCGCAGCCAGCTAACCAGGCGCTCTGTTTCCTGATGAGCGTCAATAATCAAGACCTCAGCACTAAATTCCATTGCATGCTCCCTTCAGATCATATTCTTAGGCAAACTCCCGCCCGCCAACAACCCGCATATTGGCATGTTTCGTAGTCACGGTTAGCGCTTGGTAATTCTGGACAAACTGGTGGTGAACCAACTGGGTGGAGAGAATACCAGCCAGAGCCATATCATCTGTCTCCCCAATGGGCAGCCCTCGCTCGATTTTCTTTACCAAGCCCTGCACGGCCGTTTCCTTGAACAAGCCCACTTCCCTTATCGATTCAGGCGACAGCAGTTCACGCACATATTCCGGTCTGTTTGGCGTGATGAAACAGCGGTGGATAGGGGCGCGATACGGCCGCTTCGGCCTACGCCAGATACTTTCCGGCAGCCACTCCTGACCCAGCTTCTTCAACAACCATTTCTCTTGCAAGCCGCGCAGCTTCATTGCCGGTGGCAGCCGGTTGCAAAACTCAACAACCCTGTGATCGAGAAAAGGGTAACGTCCTTCAACTGCATGGGCCATAGACATGCGATCCCCTTGTGATGAAAGCAAATATTGTGGCAGAAAAATCGTCGCTTCCAGGTATTGGGCGCGATGCAAAGGATGCCACCTTTCAAAGTCAGCCGGCAGCAACAGCGGTTCTGCGGCAGGGATTGCAGCCACTAAGTCAGCAGAAAAAAAGCGTTTCGTCCGGCTTGTGTTTTGCCAGCGCAAACGATGCGAGTAATCCGCTTCGTCTACATCACTCAAGTTCTTGCGGAAGAATGCAGCCAAATAACCATCGCCGCTGCTGGACAAATCACTGATATACGGGTAAAGTCGCCGCAGCAGCATGGGGCGCATCGTCGATTCCGGCTGTCTCGCCCAGAAACGACGAACCATCGTCTCCTTGAAAATATTGTAACCCGCCAGAAACTCATCAGCCCCCTCACCGGTAACAACCACCTTGTAACCATGTTCGCGAACCAGTGCCGCCAGCCGGTACATAGGCGCCGGTGCCGTACGCAGTACCGGCATTTCCGTATGCCATATGACATCCGGGAAGAAGGCCCCGATATCAGCATCTGCAATTGAAGTAATTGCGTGGTCGGTGCCCAATTCAAGAGCCATTTGCCGTTGGTAGGCGCTCTCATCGAAAGCGGGATCTTCAAACGCAATCGAAAAAGTAGCCAAATGAGAGGTTGCATAGCGCTTTATGATCGCCGTCGTCGTCGACGAATCGAGACCTCCGCTTAGATAGGCCCCCACAGGCACATCGGCGCGCAGCCTGATGCAGGAGGCATCAATCAACAACTCCCGAAACTCAGCCAAATATTCAGCAAGATCCCCCTTTCCATTCCCATATCCACCATCTTCGGGAAATGCCAATTGCCAGTAACGCTGAACCGTCACTTCACCATGCCCTACAAGCGCATAGTGCCCCGGTGGCAGTTGGTAAATTCCTCGAAAAGCCGTGCGTGGTACCAGTGGACTCCAATAGGTGAAAATCTGATCGAGGGCAGCGGGATCAATCGCCGCTTCCACATGTGGTGCAGCCAAAATCGCCTTAATTTCCGAAGCAAAAATAAGACGCCCTCGGCTAAATGTATAAAAAAGCGGCCGAATTCCGACCCGATCGCGCGCCAAAAACAGCTCCTTTTCTTGCCCATCCCAGATAGCAAAGGCGAACTGACCGTTCAAATGATCCAAACAGGCGGGACCATACTCTTCGTACAGATGCAAAATCACCTCAGTGTCAGTTTGAGTCCTAAATAGATGACCGCGGGCCAGCAGTTCGTTACGCAATTCCTCGTAGTTGTATACCTCTCCGTTGTACACAATCCACATCGTGCTATCTTCATTACCAATCGGCTGCTGCCCTCCACCTAAATCGATAATACTTAATCGCGCATGGCCCAATCCAACAGGTCCATCCAGATAAATACCACCTTCATCTGGACCACGATGATGTACCTGTGCCACCATTTGGCACATGGTGTCATACGCGACCGGCCCTTCTGCATTCAAATTGAGCAATCCTACTACGCCACACATTATTTCAATCCTGTCTTCTTAATCTTTCCTGACGACGTTTTTGGCAGCTCATCACAAAACGTAACCGATTGTGGAACCATGAAGTCTTCCAAATGAGCGCGGCAGTGAGCCAGCACCTTGCCTTGTGTCAAACCGTCCCCATCATGGACGACGAAGGCCTTGATCGCCTGTCCAAGAATCTCATCTGGAATCCCGACCACGGCCGTCTCCACCACCCCTGGCAGGGAGTAGAGCACATTTTCTACTTCCTTAGGAGCTACCTTCTCACCACGGCACTTAATGATATCATCCTTGCGCCCCACAAAGTAAAAATATCCATCCGCATCCATTCGGAACAGATCGCCCGTATAACAGACAGTTTCCCCGGGCCATGGGCCAGGCCGATAGCGTTGAGCCGAGGCTTCGGGATTCTCCCAGTACCCGCGCATAACGTGCCGGCCCCGGGCTACCAGTTCGCCAATCTCTCCAGGAGGCAGCCGCTGCCCATTTTCATCGACACACCAAACCTCCGTACCCGGAATTGCGATCCCAACGGAACCGGGCCTGCGGTCCAATTCTGCCGGGGGTAAATACAGGGTGCGCTTCGTTTCTGTCAGGCCATACATCGAATAGATCGTCACGTCGGGGAATTTCTGTCGCAAAGCGTTAATATGGCTGACAGGAAGCGCCGCCGCAGTATTGGTGATATAGCGCAAGCTGGACAAATCATAAGCACTCAAATCCATTTGTAACAGAATCGCAAAAATGGTGGGGACACCCGGGAAACCGCTTACCCTCTCCGCTTCCATGCGCTCTAATACGGCCGCTGGATAAACAAATCCTCGCTCCAGAATAAGCGTACCGCCAAAGCAGAAGGTCATCAGCAGTTGGTAAAGCCCATAGTCAAAAGAGAGCGGAAGCACATTAATCACGATGTCATCCACTTTATTTTCCAGGTAACTGATAATCGACTTTGCCGCAAACACCATATTGCTGTGATCGCTCATAACCCCCTTGGGGTCACCGGTGCTGCCCGAGGTATAAATGAGGCAGGCCAGATCACGGTCAATAACACTAATTGGCGGTCGGTCAGCCGCATACATCGTTTGAATATCGTCAAAATGTGCCGTACCCAATGGCATCATCTCTGGCCGCTTCCCACAATAAACCGTCAATCTCAAAGCCGGCAGAAAGGGAACCAGTTGATCAGCCATTGATTGCCTTCGCCCATCGATCAACAGCCCCCAAGCGCCACAATTATTCAGTATGTAGGCCAGTTTATCCTTCTTCGTCGACTGGTTAACCACCACAAATGTTCCCCCCGCCTTCAGGGTGGCAAAGATGGCAGTGACTATCTCAACGGAGTTATTAAGGAAAATCGCGACACGGTCGCCGCGCTGCAAACCATGCTTCAAGAATGCATTGGCCATGCGGTTGGCCATCGCCTCAACTTCACCATATGTCAGTCGTTGGTTATTGCAAACCAACGCCGTCTTCTGCGCATAAACATCTGCGCTCCTCTGCAGTAGATCCTGTACGAGCATGATGCCCCCCTTTACCTAAACCAGAACGGCTACCTGCTTCCGCCGAATATAAGCCGCCAGATTGGTCACTGAGTCAAAGTTTTCTGGTGTGAGATCTTCGCGCTCTACCCTTAACCCATAAGTATCTTCAACAAAAATGGATAACTCCAACACCCCCAAGGAATCAATGATCCCTTCGTCGAGAAACGAAGTGTCATTAGGATGCTCATATCCATTATCACTGAACAGTATATTCTCAGCCACATATTGTCTAATGGTTGCTTCGATGGTCATCATGGTTGTCTCCCTACAATTTAACTCCTTCTAAACGCCCCTCAATTGCTTCTGAAATTGATTGACTCGTCTGTACAGATCTTGCCGGACTATGATCCGGCATATGGTTAGCCATCCGCAGAATACGCTCTCCTAAGTGATTGGCTGTGCCATTTTGTTGTGAATACCTCTCCAGCTTCTGGATATTCCCCTCAAGTTTCTTAATAGATGGCAGTTTTGCAGACGTCCTTAGCTGAAAGACACGAGGATGCGGCGTCTCGATTAATTGTTCGTCATCATAGGTTAGTTCCTCACTCAGTTTTTCTCCAGGGCGCACCCCGATATAGTGAATGGGAATGTCCTTTTGCACACGTAGCCCCTTCAGACGGATCATTCGCTCGGCCAGATCTTGAATTCTCACTTCCTCACCCATATCCAACATAAAGAGGTCACCCCCTTGGCCAAAAGCAGCAGCCTGCATAACCAAACTGACCGCCTCCGGAATGCTGATAAAAAACCTTTTCATCTCTTTGTGAGTCACTGTTACCGGACCACCTCGCTCAATCTGATTGGCAAAAACCGGCAGGACACTGCCACGACTGCCGATCACATTGCCGAAACGAACCACGGAGAAAATCGATTCGCTCTCTTTATTCAACGCCCGCAGCCACAATTCGCCAAGATACTTACTGGCCCCCATCACACTGCGTGGTTTTACGGCTTTGTCAGTAGAAATAAATACAAACTTTCGGACACGATATTTGTGAGCCAACTCGCTGACGATCATCGTCCCCATAATATTCACTCGCAAGGCTTGATCTGGATTCACCTCTACCATCGGCACATGTTTATAGGCGGCAGAATGGAAGACAATTTCTGGTCGGTAGTGCAAAAAGACCCTTTCCATCTTGCCGCGATCTGTAATATCGGCAAGCACTATCTGAGCCGGCCTCTTACCACCCCGGTTCAGCTCAAGATTCAATTCAAATAACCCAGATTCGTTGTTGTCCAGCATTAGCAGTTGGGCCGGATCCTGACGGCAAAGTTGGCGGCACAGTTCCGAGCCAATAGAACCGGCAGCGCCCGTGACCAGAATAACCTTGCCCTGCAGCAGGTCACTGCAAAAATCGTTGTCTATTCGGGAGGGCTGCCGTTGTAACAGATCCTCTATTTGATATCCTCGCAAAGATAGGGGATGCTGGTATTGTTGATTCATCAATGTCGTTACATCCGGCAGCACCTTGATCTGAGCCGCCGTTTTTTGGCAAATCGAAATGAGCTGCCAGACTGCTTCCTGGCTCATGTTTTCGTCAGCTATAATAACAATATCAATGGCAAGAATCTTTACCAATTCCGGTATCTGGGCAGTCAATCCCAAGACCTTCAACCCATTGATGGTCATGCCTACTTTTTGAGGATCATCATCGATGAATCCTATAACTTCGATTTTGGCCTGGCAGTTATGGCTGGACAACCGGGACGATACGCGCCGGGCAATGCTGTTGGCACCAATAATGAGTGCGCGTTCCACTCCAGGATCTCTCTGAGTGAAAATGCCGGCCACGAAAACATCTTGAATAGATGCCGGGAATAGGAAACGTCGATACTTGATACCGGTCGACAACAGAGCATTAAACAAGCCGGCAACGATGATGACACCGTTGTCTAATCCCGGGAACAAATTAAAGAAAACATTCCCGCCCCATAGAATCAGCGTTGCAATTGCCGATGCACGCAGGATATGCCAGGCGGCCCGCAAATCAGCATAAGCCCACAGCTGCCGGTAAATACCTGATGCTGCATTAATGACAATATGTACGGCTGTTAATGAAACGATAAAAGAGGTCAACTGCGCCACCAAAGCGGCCGAACAATCACCATAAAACTGCACCAGAAGCGCCAAATAAAACGCCGCCGGAATCACAACTATATCTAGCAATATGCGGCGGGCATATTGCTGCTGTATGTTTGTAGGTCTTCCAAATAGATTCATATCCCCCCATCCCTAACCATTTCAACTGGTACTTACGACAAACTGTTGAGTTGTCCGTGCTAAATATAGTCGAAAACGCTGGCTCCGCTTTGCCAAAAAAGGCATGATCTCAAAAATGGTCAAGCAAAAGATACAAGTATCAAGCATGGCTGATTGGCTTTCAACATAAGCAAGGTCATAGACGCCTCGCTGCGCAAGAGAAAGGCGAGTACGGCCATTCACCTGAGCCAATCCACTGATTCCTGGTCTAACCAGCAGTCGCTTCCTTCCCGCATCGTCATACAATTCATACGCATCAGGCGGATCTGCACGTGGCCCAATCAAGCTCATTTGTCCTATTAAGACATTGAGCAGCTGTGGAAGTTCGTCAAGACCGGTTCGCAGTACCCGTCCCACGCGCGTAACTCGCGGGTCATCGTCAAATACCAGATATGAGCCATCGGCGCCGCGCACCGCTTTACTCTGTAAAAACATCGTGCGGAATTTATAGAGCGTGAACAATTGCCCATCCTTCCCCATACGCTTGCTTAGATATAACGCCGGGCCGGGACTATCCAACCTTATACAGACGGCAATGATCAAGAACAAGGGCATGAGTACAATCAGCCCAAACAATGCCAAAAGCAGATCAACACTCTGTTTAGCAATAGAAAATCCTAAAGGCCACTTATGCTCCATGCGTCCCAACCCTCTTATCTTCCCCGCCATAAATGCAGCGACAGACCACTACACATCGGCTTAAATCCCATACGCGCCATCCCGATTTGCGAAGCGACGTTATTGGTCTGCGTGCCCACATAAGCGATATCTGCCTTATGGTCAGCCAACCAGACAAGCAAAACGCGCAGCATATCATCGTAAATTCCTCGCGCCCGATGATCGGGATCTAGCGCTCCCAACATAAACTGGCCCAGGCGCTTATTGCATAGGCCGTCCTGATCATCAAGATAACGAAGCGTCACATAACCCACGACCTCACCTTCAACGTCAATAACAGACATGTAGTCAGCTTCATCGCCCTTGCAAGAATTGCTGATCCATTCCGCATATAGCTCATCACATAAATCATTGGGCAGATGAGGGTCGGCGTGGAACCTGTTGGGAATAGGCGTATAGCTGCGCCTCGCCAATGCAACACATGCATCCCTATCGGCTGGTTCATAAGGCCGGCAATGAACATCTGTTTTTTTTGGCGGCACCGGCTGGCGATTGAAGTCAAACAACCAGTACACTTGTGACTCCATCGTTTGGAACCCTACCGCTTCCAGGGCATGAATCGCCGGTAGAGCATCTAAAGGCATCCAACCATGAACAGTTTGCGCACCCCTCTGAAACGCCTCGTTTCTAACAGCCTGTGCTAGAACACAGGCCGCCGTTTGCTGCTGGACCGCATCTCCCCATGTACCAAGATAAGCGAGGCGCCAAACATCGATGCCGAAATGGGCACTGTCCCAGGCCAGTGGTCGTATCGCAGCAAATCCTATCATGTCTGGTTTCTGATCTGCGTAGAGCCCGATCATGATGACTGTATCATCCTGCTCAAGCTGCTGCAGATCTCGCCACATCAATGCTTGCCGGCTTGCAGCATCGACCTGCCTTATCCACCAATATGGCTGAAACCGGTATCCTGAGAGAATACTGCTTCCCCACTCATTCTTAGCCTCATTGAGCAAAACAGTTTTCATCATACTCACTCAACTTTCCAATAATTGCCTATGCTTCTGCCGTTCTAGGAACGGCCATACTCCCATATTAATGAATGTATTGCCATGATCACGTCATCCACATCATCATCTGTCATGCGTGAATAGAGGGGCAGCGAAATCAATCGCTCAAAAGCCATATCGGCAATCGGGAATTGACTTGGGTGTAGACCATACTGCTGTTGATAATATGGATGCCGGTGCAGCGGAATAAAATGAACCGAACAGCCAATCCCTTCTGCGCGCAGGTCTTCCATAAACTGAGCACGGTTGACAGCCAATTCGTCCAGGCGAAGCCGAATTGGGTATAGATGCCAGGCGTGAATCACTTCATCTCGCGGCGCAGGCAATTCAATAGCCGCGAGCTCGCTTAATCCCATTTCATACCGCTCGGCAATATGCCGGCGCCGGGCCTGCATGAGGGGAAATCTTTCCAGCTGCCGTAAGCCCAATGAGGCCTGTAAATCAGTCATGTTGTATTTGAAACCGGGCTTTATAACCTCGTAATACCAAGAACCATGTTTGGAGTAACGGTCCCAAGCATTCCGGCTGAGCCCATGCAAAGCCCAGCAGCGCATCTCTTCCGCCATTTTTGAATTATTAGTGGTCACCATACCACCCTCGCCTGTGACCAGGTTTTTCGTTGCATAGAAGCTGAACGAGGTGGTGTCCCCTATACTTCCTATTGCCTGATTATGCCAATATGCGCCAATCGCATGGGCCGCATCTTCAATAAGCAGCAGATTATGTGCCTCGGCAATAGCGCGCAATCTCTCCATACGACAGGGATGCCCATATAAATGGACCGGGATGATCGCTTTCGTCCGTGGCGATATAGCCAAGGTGACCGCTGAAGGGTCAATGTTCAGTGTATCGGGCAGCACATCCACAAAAACCGGCGTAGCCCGTTGATGGATGACAACATTGGCCGACGCTGCAAATGTCATCGTCGGCACAATCACCTCATCACCTGGCCCTATACCGGCCGCTGCCAGAGAAATATGCAAACCAGCCGTACATGAATTGACCGCCACTGCATGTTTAGCCCCCACATAATCGGCGAATTGTATTTCAAACTCTTTTGTCTTTGGACCTGTTGTCAACCACCCTGACCGCAGCGTATCCACTACCTCGTCAATCTCAGCGTCCGTAATATCTGGCCGATTGAAGGGTAGAAACGCAGTTCTTACCGGAGCCTTTTCAATAATCATATTCATATATCACCGCCGGGAAATACAGCTCTACAAATCGCTTTACATATCTGTTTCCAATGGTGCCCACCATTTCTTGCTGCTCTACCATCTCTGCATCGCCCAAGACCTGAACGTATGACTTTGAGTGGCTCCACGGATACCAAAAGAAACCATGCATCGGATACTCCATTACAACTAGATATAGTGCCTCCATTTCCGGTGCAGTTGGCATACGCAGGCGGCGTGGAAAAGCTTCTGAAACGGTAAAAGTTTGCCCCAGGAACCAGACCTGGGCATCGGGATCTCGTTCCGCGATCAATTTAATATTGGCTTCTGTTACCTGTCTTACCTCTTCATGGTTAAATACCGGCTGCCCACCAACATGCTCAAAAGGATATTGCCAAATAATGCAGAGATCGCACATGCCATCACTGAAAGTCCAACCATCGCTGCGATAGTCTTCAGCGTAGGCCATATCATCCAAGAAATGAGCCAGTAGCAGGTGCGGGGCATAGCTTTTCATCTCATCATAGAATCCCCGCAGCTCAGATGCGCTGATTTTGAAGTTGGGATCCAATGGCTCGTGCAATCCAACATAGCCAATCAATGCCGGATGATTCCCCACCACATCAATGAACGATTTAAGATTTTCGTAGTTAAATGGCCCATCGACGACCGGGTAACTCGTACTTGGCCACAGATACGCAATCACGTCAATTTGCGCTGCTGCCGCAGCGTCTAAAAAAATCAGCCATGCATCCGCCTGTGGCGTGCCCATTAGCGCGGCAGGAAATGTCTGGATAATGGTCGTCACACCCCGGTTCTTGGCCTGAAACAGCGCCGCTTCCACTTCAGCCCCCATGTTCGGGCCCCAATTAGAATGGGGGTACAAATAAACTATCCCATAGTGCTCTGGTCTATGCGGCTTGGTTCCATCGTAACTCGTTCTCGCTTGTAAACTATCTTGCGCTTTCAACCCAAAGCACAGAGTCAGCAGGAGCAATATACCTGTCAGCGAAAGCTTTGAAATAAATTGCTGTTTCTTATTCAAGCGCGTTCCCTATACTCCCAAAGATATCTAAACCCTCACGATACGTTTGCACGGCCGTATCCACAAAATCAACAAACAGTGGCCCAATTTCTTCATTGGCTAGTCGACTTGGATGCGAATCCGCTTCCGAAGATGAAATTTGATACACTGTCCGTAATGTGTTCGAGTCAGAATCCGCCAGCAGATCAAAGAAATCAAAAACAAACAGATTGGGATGGTTTTCCAAAAAGGCATCCGAGGACAACCAATTAGCAACCACCCTTGCCCGCGCGGCATCCTCTGGATTGGTTGCCAGTGGATGCAGTGGTGGTGAAGTGACGATAATAAACACACGATCAGGATGTGCGTCGATACTGTCCCGCATTTGCAGATACCATTCTTGCGTTTGCCTCTGCTTCTCTTCATCCTCAATGGCGCTGTTGGGAAAACAAGACTTCACAATGATGACCTCATGCTGCATGAGACGGCCGAAGGTATTGTCCGGCAAATCGTCTACAGGCTGTGAGAAAAGAGCAGCCAAACCGCTAACATCGGTATCGCCATACCACAATCTACCTGGAATTCCGTAATGTGCGCCGGTACGATTGCCGTCCGGGTCAGTCAAACCAATATAGTTGTAATCATGATCCCAAAACTGGTAGCCACGTTCTTTGAAAAGCAGACGAACATTTCCTTCGTCGATCATATTTCGACCCGTAGAATGGTGCAGAAAAATGAGATTGGTATACGTGCCATCGCTAGCAACCGTCTCGTGATACACCGGCATCGCCAGATAAGTGCGGAGACGGACAATGATCTGGCTCATTCGTGGCCATAAGAAAAATATGACTCCGACTGCAGCCATCAAAAGCAGCAGGCTAGATACCGCTAAGAGTTGTTGTTTCCGTGTCACAACTGATTCCTCAAAAATCTGCGCATCATTGTCGCTGGTAGAAAATTGCTGGGAGAAAGATGGGGTGGCGCACGCTGAGAGCTGCGTTTACCACCTCCGATTGCGAATTGGCGCTTCCTTTGACATCAAATCCATACTCCCCGGCAGGCACCCGCTCATCGACGGAAACCGTCAGAGTGGTTGCTTGATCCACCGGCAGTGGATTAACACCCCAGACGATGACGGCCTCTTCTGGCAGATCTATGACCTCCAATTGAACAGGGTGTTGAAATCCACCCCTGGCTTCAACAGATACGGTATAGGACGCCTTCTCGCCCCAAATTACCGCAGCGTTTTCTGGTGTTACATTTAATGAAAAACCTGGTTCAGGAGCAGGCTCAACAACCCGCAATGTAGCGGCTGTCTCATCCGTAGTGCCATCGACCGCAGCCGCCACAGTGAAATCATAATCACCAGCAGCCACAGCTTCACCTATCCCAACGGTCATCTTCGTAGCTTGGTTTGGTGGCAGCGGATTGAGTTCCCAACTGACGTCTGCTTCGGGCGGAAGGCCCGATACATCTAGATGTACCGCTAGGTCATATCCTTCTGTCAGTTCCACTGACACAATAAATTCGGCCGTATTGCCCTGCACCACCTCTGCCAATTCCGGCGATATACCCACGGTTAAGTCCGGTTTTGGGGTTGGCTCTAACTCCCAACCAGCTAATCGTGCCAAAAGCCACCAATATGCTCTTGCCACTCGAACCCGGCCCGCCTCATTTAAATGACCACCATCGTATGAATAGCCATTCCACATTGCCTCATAGCCGGCGGCGCTCGTCACCGGATTTCCATCCGGATCATGGCTCTCAATATCGGCAATATCAAACAACACACAGCCGTTTGCAGCACAATAGTCTCGAATCAGTCCGTTAAAAACTTCCTTCTCATCATTACCACGATCATCGGCTGCGGTGAAAATGGGCAAGGTCCACCAGACAAATATCGTTTCTGGATAAGCCTGCTCCAAGCCCTCCATCATTGCCTGGTAAGCGGGCCAAATATCTTCAGCCGGCACACTGCCAAATGGTAAAGTGTCCCCAGGACAAAATTTCATCATGGTCACGTCTGCCACGTGGTAACCACCACGAATATAATCATCAAAGCCATTAATCTTCGTCTGCGGTTCTCCGTTTATTCCTAATGACCTATGCAAAATACCGCTGTTGGAGACAAACCAACTGGGGCTGTTTCCTGCGATCTCAATGGCATAGCGTACCGGGTCTTGCCCTTGTAAATCGGCCATTCCGGCAAGGATGTTGTTCCCGACCGACCTATGGGCAAAAAAGGTGTCCAACTCCCGCGCTGCGTCAAGCCATTCCTGCGGAATCTGGCTGGAGTCGACCGCATTGTGATCGATTGTCATGCCCGCTCCACTCGCATGCTGCGGGGCCGCTGTTGCTATTAACGTCAGCCGCAAAACAGTCGCCGCTACCACAATCGCCATCCCCCACAACCCCAGGATAATTTTTCGTTTTCTCATCATTACCCCCACGACCTTACAATTGGCCGCGAAAACTCAGACGCGGCAGCACCCAGATTTGAATCTGGTCGCTCACGCCCACACCTCCTCTGGCTCCATTTGGGAAGCAGTCGTCTTTGCAAATAATTCTTCAATAAGGGAAGTGTCATGAAAACCAGCCTGCTGCAGCAATATATCAATTTCAGCCGGATAGAGTTTGTTCTCCACAGCAATCCGTTGAATCGCTTTCTCCCGAGACATAAGTCCCTCACGCACAAGCTTGGCGTAGAAATCATCCTTGTCCGTCATTCTTAAAGAAGACAGATACATCAAGTCAACCAGATGCTTTACACGGCAGTCAAAACGCCAACTGGACTGCAGTTCAGGAGGGGACGCCCATCCCAACTCTGTGGAGATGCGCCGCATGATAGTCGCTTCATCCCAGGGAATGAAATTGAACAGTTCCAGCCATGTGATATTGCGACCGATGAGCCTGATACCCAATGAGTTAGGATTTCCCATCAGATAACCGCGCGCCAATGTCATTAATACACGAGGTTTCCAATAAGCACGATTCTGGAACAAGCTGCGCAGCGCATAAAAATACTTGTAGAACGCCTTGTCCGGGGCCTCATCGCGCGAAATACCAACTAGTTCCCGTTTGAAAGAAATAACTTCGAAAGGGCTCCCCCCACTTGCTATGCAGTGGATCTTATTCTTGCGCGCTGTGCGATATATATGCCACCACGCCGGTTTGCAGCCGATGCAGACGATGGGTATAAGTCCTGGTGACGGCCGTTCCAACCATGCGCTAACAGTTTGCCGAAAAGTGATGCGATGATTTTCATCTCCGCTGCGAAAAGTGACGATCGGGACGTTCAGAGCTTCAACTGCGTTCCTAATATTTAAACGCGCTTGCGGTACCGTAAACGGGTTTTCATAATTGACAGTCAAGACCCGCAATCCGTAGTCTTTGACCAGCTTCAGCAGCACATAGCTACTGTCCCGCCCACCGCTTATCGGAACCAGACAATCATACGGGCCATCCGTGTTGCGAAAACGATCCAGCTGCTCCACAAAGGCCGCTTCCCCTTGGTACGTAACAGGTTTGTATGTGTGACAATAATTACAAACACCAGTCACATCAAATTCGATATTTGGTGTCTGTCCTGGCAGCACACAGTTTGTACACCGGCTCATTCTTCACCCCCTACACTAAACCGCTTCCAGCCACTCAGCTTCTGCCGGCACATCTCGCAGCGATTGCAACTGCTGCCCAGCCAGCTTCTGCCGGATTAAGCGGCGGTATTCCTGATCGGTGCGCCAGAAATAAAACCGTTCATCAAAATTCGCCTCTGCTCGCCGCCGCGCAGCCTCGCCCATGAGGGCCGTCTGCGCTTTGTTTTCAAGGACTCGCATGATCCCCGCGGCCAAAGCTGGTGGGTTGCGTGGCGGAACCAAAACACCCGTTTCGCCATCCACTATCGTCTCACGCGTGCCACGCACATCAGTACCTACCGCCGCCTTGCCCATAGCTGCCGACTCCATTAGCACTCGTGGAATCCCCTCAGCATAGGAGGCCAGTATCACGGCATCCATTGTCGCGATCAGCTCACGGATATCTTTACGGGGCCCAAGATGCTGCATGGCGCCGGTTAGGTTGTACTTGGCAATCAATTTTTCTGGTGAAAGCGCATCTCGCTTTTCCGGCACAGAAAAACCGATCGTTAGAAATTTTGTCGGTTCACCCGCTTCATGAAGTTGCTGAGCTGCCGCCATGTAATCATAGAATCCCTTTAGCCGCACCAGGCGTCCTATCATGCCCACTAAATACTCTCCAGGCTGCACGCCCAAGTCCTGACGCATGCGCTGCACTTGTTCAGCCGATACCTTGTTGGGCTGGAAATATTCAATATCAATACCGTTGCCTAAGTAGCGGATCTTTGATGGTGGACAAATACGATCTCGAACTGCCACCCGCATATCCTCTCGATTTTGCGATAGCAAGGCATCACAAAATCGCGCAGCGAATCGTTCAACTTGCAGGAAAAACCACTGCTCAAAACGGCTCATATCGTCCCAGTTATGGAATCCATGAACAGTGTGAACGATAATTGGCACCCCTGCCAGTCTTGCCGCTATGCGCCCCAAAAGACCGGGCTTTACGCAGTGCGTATGCACAATTCCGTAACGGTTCTTACGAAACAGCCGAACCAGACGCCAAATCGTTTTCAAATCGGACACTGGTGTGTAGCGCGGTGGAAATGGAATGGCAATGACCGGAATACCATCTGAGGTCACCATATCACCTTTCACATAATCCCCAGGCGCACAGATCACGTTCATTTCGTACCCTTGCTGTCTTAGATAGTTGAAATAGTGACGAGCATGTATGCGCAGTCCAATATCATTGTTGATGATGTGTACAACTTTGATCCCCATTTTCACCTCCCATCGTCAGGTTTCTAGCTTACTCCTACGCTATTTTGATCCTCTATGCCATCTTGCTACTCTGTCAAAGTCCAGGTTCCGGTCGCAACCCACCCTGATTGATCACCGGCCAGATCCATCGCCCGTAGATACACCTGATATTCGCCATAACTACCGGAAAACGGAGCCAGTGGCGTTACCAACCAATCAACCACCAAAGTTTCGGCCGCTCCACTAACGCCGCTGCCGCTGCAGTCAAGGCTGACAAAGTTGTTACTCAATACCTGTGACTCTCCCGGAGTACAATATCCAACCCAACCATTCGCCTCGTCATTAGATAAGAAGAAGCGGTTCTGGGGCAGGTAATACATTGCCATAAGCCCTTGCCCTTGAAGACCTACATTCATCAGAATGCTGACCCGCCTCAAGTCAGTCAACCCATCTAAATCCATGTATGTGGTTGAAAATACTTGTGCCGTACCGATGCTTCCGCTGCCACCGTCAGGAACAAATAGCCCAACTGTTGGAGGTGAATTACCTCCCGGTGTAGGAGTCTGTGTCGCTGTGGGCGAAGGCGTAGGCGTCATTGTCGCTGTTGGCGTTACCGAACCTTCTTCAAGAACCCACTCCCCTACATTTTCCCATGCGCTCCGAATGCCGCTCATGTCCGTCACCCGTAAGAATGCCGTGTATGTCCCATAGGTGTCGCTAAATGGTGCTGTGGGAATAATTCGCCAATTAATCGTCATAGTATTTTCCAAACCAGAAATGGCCGTTGCCGCGCAGTCCAGGCTCACATAACTGTTGCTCAAATATTGGGGCGTACCCGGCGTGCACCACCCCACCCATCCATTGGCGGCATCATTGGCCAAATAAAGCCGGTTGCTATCTCGATAGTAGGCAGATGACAGACCATTGCCTTGTAGGCCAATATTCACCAAAAGGTATCCGATTCTCAAATCTGTCCAGCTATTGGCATCGAAATAGGTTGTCGTAAACGTTTGTGCTTCTCCCACTACCCCAGTGCCATGATCAGCGTCGAAACTTACAGGTACTGGGGCAGAATTGCCATCGGGGGTTGGGGTCAATGTTGGCGTAGGCGTATTTTCCGGCGTCGGTGTCGCTTCCGGAGCCAACAGATGGTTTTGCCAAACCACCAGCGCATTGGGCTCCGTATCCAAATAGGCTGTCGATATCAGATCCAGATCGCCGTCTCTTTCAAGATCCGACGCCCCAATTCTCATCATATTACCGCCCAATGTGGCGATATCATGGCGCAGCCAGCCTGTCGAATAATCCCCTACGCGTTCAGGGTCAAATGTCATGCTTGTCCAATCTTCCCAGACCACCGCGTTCAGATTTTCCCAAACAATCAGTTGATGGGTTTCTGTCTGATTACTGACTGAAGCCAGATCCACATCTCCGTCCTGGTCGAAATCACCAACGGCAATGTCCATAATATTGGCAGCTAGCCAGTTGTGAAAACGGCTTTGAGGATAGGAGATCGCTGCCCCACGCCAAAGTTCCCCACTAAAAGGAGTGCCATCATTCTCATAGGCTAAGGCTTGGAAGTCGCCTTCCATATGTTCCGAAGCGACCACATCGAGGTCGAAATCGCCATCTACATCGGCCAATGCCACCGACGAAATATGCGCTCCCCAATAACCATGATAAAGAACGGATAGCGTCTCAAACTCGGGATCGCGCCCTACATTAAAGGGCACCCAATCCACCACGCTGTCTTGTCGAAAAGCGCGCACTTGGTAGACATCAGCCCATTCTTCCTGAGGAACTGGCTCCTCTGAACTGCCGGCAGACGGAGCATGATTGGTCCCAATTACAATATCTAGATCGATATCGCCATCTAAATCACCGACAACAATATCACGGACTGAATAATAGGTTTCGCCAACATCAACGGATGTCCAAGTCGTCTCCAATGGCGCATTAAGCCATATCGTGACTCTATTATTGGTTGATGGTGCATCCACATCAGCGCTGGGACCGCCTCCGCTGACAATTTCCATTTGCCCATCCAGATTTATGTCCGCTATCGCCAAAGCGCCGATATTGGACAGATTGTGGCCAACAACCCAGTATGACCAGGTGCCGCTAAAAGGGGTTCCATCGTTTTCCCAAACTACCAAATCTGTATACCACCGGTACCCGGTGGCGATATCCATATCTCCGTCGTTGTCCAGATCGCCAGCAGCAATGGTGGATGTACGATATCGACGTCCTATCAATACTGAAGGCCATCCCACGTCAAACGGTACACCTTGGTTTTCCCAAGCGGTCAATTGGCCTAAAACATTGGACGTAACCAAATCGTCATCGCCGTCTCCATCTAGATCAACCGCAACCATATCGGTAAACCGGTAGCCCGTCGTGCCTACGCTTGCGCCCGTTGAATCAATAAGAATGGGCTCAGCTTTCGTGGTCGGATTCAATACGGTCAGCAAGAGAACGATAACAGCAAAGAATAGGATCAAGACCCTTTTTTGTTTTTCATCCATGAGAAAACCTCTTTTCTACAACCTACTGTCCAAAATATTCTCGCCCGCCCTCTTCAACCGCCACTCGCAGATCCACTTGCTCCGCCTGGCCTAGCGTCTGTTTATAGGCGTTGTGATAGAAGGAATAGTTGGCAACACAGTGGATGCCATGCTCTTCTACTATCCTTCGCAGATTCTCTCTATACTCCGAGGGTAAAGGCATACGCAAAAAGTTTCGGCCATCACCACCATAGACCTGCACCAACACACAAATTTGTGAACGGGAAGAGCCGCCTATATTTCGCAAAGCCTCCTCCAAACGGGGATCAGTTCGGCTCCAATCATTAGCCGCTTCCCCTGTATGAGGGTCAATGATGTGCGGATTTGTCGCTACGCCACATAAATCACAGATACCATCCTCAAATCCAGCCGGTATGCGCATAATGTCATGCCACAATAAGATATCTGGGTTTGTCACTATGTCTCGATATTGTTGGTAAAACAGTTGCAGCTCTTCCAAAGAGAAGCGTTCCAATGGCTCATGCAATCCATAAAAGCCAATCAACGCCGGGTGATTGAAGACCGGTTTCATTGCTTCTAATTGTGAAAGGTCAAATTGACGGCCGTCCCATCCCCAGTCTCCCTGACTCATCCGAATGACGAGTTTCATATTCAGCGACTCGGCTTCGTCAAGCGCCCTTTGTGCCAGGATTGGCGTTGTGACACCCGTGTGGCGACTCCAGGTCGCCCCCAGCTTCGAGCATGCCTCCAGGTCCTTTCCACAATAATCGATACCAAAGCCGCCCTCAAAAGCTGATGGTAGGATTGCTTCCGGCGCAGGCGATACGGAATGGGATGCCGTAACCGCGGTCGCCCTACCAACTGAACCTGCCGGTATCCCGTTGACATCTCTAGCATGCAGCCAATTGCCTCCGCAGCCCACAAGCCACACAAGAAATAGTCCATTAATTAAGCCAAAATATCTTCTACTCATTTGATTATCGCATGCAAATCTATGTTTGCCGGTCGACATTGTAGGATGAACTAACCGGTTTCGGTGCTCTCCAGAAGCGCTTCATAAAGTGTCGGATGAACGGTACTACACGCCACGCGATTGAGAATACAGCGCCTCGCGTTCCCATGTCGGCCAACACTACGCCATCAACCGCCACATTATTAGCCGCGAGTAAAGAGACGTTTTCGGCAGCCTGTTGATATCGCGTATATCGGACGTCCATCACCAATAGAACCAACGTCGTACGCGATGCCGCCATCAGAGTCTCTACACTTGATACCGGTGGGCCGGCGCTAATGATGGTGCATGGGGATTGTTCTACCAACGTCCATAACCCTTGTATGGCCTTATGCAACTGGCCGACAGAGCGGCTTCCCTCTTCCTGATTACTGCCCAACATCCACAAGTGCTGATTTTTGGGAACGTTCTGCAGCAATTTGGATGGATCACTATCCGGATGCCTTATGAGAGATGCAAAGCCAGCATTCGGCGCAGCCTCAAAAAACAGCTTGGTCGCATCCGCACGGGTTAGATCAATATCGGCCAGGACAGTTTTCTGGCCTTCATTCGCGCAGGCAATTGCCAGGTGCCCAGCGACATAAGCGTGGCTGATACTGGCATCTGGACTGATAACCAAAATCGTTTGCTGGTCAACTTCTTCTCCATCCTGGTCCATTAGCCGCCGGCAAGCCTCTTTAAGCGACCACCACACCGTGGGCTCTGACTCTGTCATCAAATTCCCACGGATGAATCGCTGCCAGATAAAAGGAACAGACTTCAACGTGATGATAGTAGGCAGTCCCAACATCTCGCTTACATCCCGTTCATCATAGAAGGGTCGTCGGAAGAATTCGATGAGGAAAATGATGCTGGCCATAAATAGCGCGGCCATAAAAGAGGTTAAGATTACCGGCAGGATAGTCACATTATCTGGGATTGTTGGCAGTTGTGCTGATTCCATAACCAATACGAAGTTGCGCCACCGGGATGGGGATAGCTGACGCAGTTGGTTGGCGACCTCATTGGCAACTGCTACGGCTGTCTCAGGAGTGCGGTGAGTTGCTCGAATCGAGAGCAGATTGGTGCCCTCTACCTGTGAAACATCAAGCATCTCAGCCACCTCTTCAGGAGACTCGGCTAAACCAAGATTATGTGTGACTGCCCCTGTAACAACCTCCAACTTTGAGAGCTTCAGCAAGTTGGCCATCATGATATCCGCCAGTTCAATATAGACGGTATCCAGTGTTTCCCCATAAATATCTCCGCCAATCGCTACAACCGTGGTAGCGCTGTAGCGGGGGACCGCCTCTGATCGTGACATTCCAACATAGACGACCATTCCAGCCAAAACGGCGGCCAGAACAATCAACCAGAGCTTTCGAAAAACCAGTGCCAGCAAATTACGAATATCCATACCTGCCAACCTCAATATGAATGACCCAGATGTGGGTTAGTCTTTGCTAAAACCTCTTCTTTCTCGCTTATACGTAAGAGCGTAATCGCCTGGGCAAAGATGAATGCCATAAGCAGCCACAACTGCCGCGTATGGGATAGTTCATGGACGGCCGCATTCATCCCATTTGCTAGAAAACCAGCCCCAAGTGCCAGAATCTGCCATTGGTGCTTCCTATCCCCTTGAGACTGAAGCGCAGCCCGAATCACATAAATCAACGGTTCCAACAGCAGCAAAATCCAACCGATTAACCCCACAGGTCCCCGTTCGAATAGAAAAGCCAGGTAATCGTTATGTAAACTAGCTTGTATCTCGCTCGCGCTGTTCGGTCCAAACCCCCATGGCCTTTTCTGGAACTCCCGCCAGCCGGCTGTCCACAGTTGAAAACGGAGCAATAGCGCCCTTGCAGCCCGCGTCGCACTGGTGCTCAGCAGTCCATCTCCGGAGGAGAAGTTTTGGGGCAAGAGCATGGGTGCTCTTTCTAGTAGGAACAGCGCCACAGCCATCCCCAGGCTCCCAACTGCAGCCCAACCTAGCGCCGATCGTCGCCATCGCAGCATCGAAAATACCACGGCGAGAAGGCCCAGTGAAATCACCGTAGTGCCCATGGCCCCATTTGATCCCGTGCCGTACATCCCAACAAAAATCCAACCGCAGGCCAATATGCGCCAGACAACGGGTAGCGGTGCTCCAATCGCCACGAAGAAACTACTACTCAGATAGGCTGCCGCTGCATTGGGGTTAATAAAGGTGCCTACACCCCGATCAAACCCTTCAAATTGATATCGATCCCGCTGTGGAATCTCGTAAAACATAGAAGGCCCAATATGCAACATGCCCATCACAGTAGTTAGGGCAATCAGACAGGCAACGATGGTCCAAATCATCAGAATAGTGTCCCGTTCTTTGGTATTGAGCTGGAGTAGTAAATTGGTCATCATGACCAGAAATACCCAAAGGTAAATCTCCTGGACCATGGCTATGATATTGACGACATAGGCAAAACCTAGCATTGAGGCCACTAAACTAGAAGCCAAAATGAACAACATAGGAATCACAAGCGGGAAAACGATTCGCTTGCGGCTGCGCCAGTAACTAAAGGTCATAGCTAAGCAGAGCAGCACCACAACCCCATCTACGATTCTCAAAGATGCCGGGCCCATAATGCGTTCGTAGGGTAAGGTGGCAATAGTCAAAGAAGCAAGGATGATCCAAAAGGACCTGCCTTTTCCGCTTACTGCGGCATCGCCATGGCCGGGTGACCAACCCCGATATTCCATCAGATATACCCTAAATCCTGAAACCGTTTTTCAATCGCCGCTTTTTCATTGGCTGAAAATACGTGGACAGCGTCTTCAACCTCTATGACCGCATCGTCATACGTCACTTCCATCAATTCTTCATTCACAAAAATGTCCGTCAGAATTTTGCCATCCATATGCGAAGAAACCGGCACCCCCAGCATATACATGATCGTTGGCGCCAAATCGATCAGACAAGCCTCTTTGATGGTTTGTCCAGACCTGATTCCTGGACCATGCGCCAAAAATATGCCCCGCATCGTATGTCCGCCAGAACGACCGCGCACGGGTTCAGAGAATATCCCTCGTCCGTAGCCAATCCCCCCCATATCGCAGTATTGATCATTCACCCATTCCGTGTAGAGATCCGGCATATCAGCCAATGCATTTACGCCATATGCCTCATCTTTGCGCCAGACACGAGCGACCACAGGCTGTCCACTGTCAGGATCACGCAACGCTAGTAGATGGCGTTCTACCTCATCACAAACCTCTTCATATTCCACACCGGGTGCTACAATCCCTTCTGGCTCCCGACCCTGCAAATTGATGAATATCTGACCTGCCCCGCCCAAAGGATAAGCCTTTGTACGCGACCAATCGACGCTGTCATGCATCAACAATCCCGTACTGATCGCTATCCGCCGGTTTTGTGGTATAAGTTTGCGCGTTAGATTACGCAGACGTAGGTACGCCAGCAGACGCAAGATATTTCGTGGTGAGACCCCTATCCCCAGCATAAACTGCTGCAGCCGCGCTTTGGGCGATTTCTTCATACATAACAATCCGGCTTTAGCCAACACGTTGTCGGTGTACACATCCCGGTAAATCGGTCCAAAACCATGATCAGACATCAGGAGCAAAATCGTTTCCGATCCCAGTTTGGATTGGATCTTGGCAATGGCAGCATCCATCTTTTTATAATGACACAGCAGGATATCCCCATATTCTTCTGCCATATCTGGATCATGCGCTGGATGTGTTTCATCCATAAATCGCCAGAATGCGTGGCCCAGAATATCTGTGCCTCGGAAAACAACCGCAAAGAAATCCCAATCATCTTGATCGATCAGCCACATCACCGCTTCCAGACGTTTATCTTCGACACGTTCCACCGCTTTCCAGAACATCTTTTCCTGACCGGGATCATATTTCTCTGTCCGTTCCACTTCATAGTCAAAACGGGTTCGCAGCTCCACTTGCAGTTTAGGTGGATGGGTGAAGCATACAGTTGGTCCGGGTGTTTCTAATCCGGTGACGACCATGCCGTTAAGCGCTTTTGGAGGATAAGTAGCAGGAACATTTATGAGGGCAACACGTTTTCCTTGCCGGCTCAAGAGAGTGCCAATGTCCGGTGCCTTCAAATAGCTGGCATTAAAAGGCGTCATACTGTAACCATTTGGTTTGCGCTGCAAAAAAGAATAAAGGCCATGGTTTCCTGGAGACATCCCTGTTAAAAAGGAGGCCCAGGCCGGCATGGTTACCGGAGGAATGACAGAACGCAACGTCCCCCAGCTCCCTTCTTCCATTAACCGCGCCAGAGTGGGCAGTTCACCTGCTGCAACCCAGGGTTGAATTAGGTCAAAAGTGGCTCCATCTAAACCAAGAGCAAAAACTCGTTTTCCATTCTTACCGGGTAATTTCATTTCCATCCTTGTATGAAGTTGCGGGCTCCCTTACCTTTGATTTCTGATGCAGATGCTTTTTCAATCGTTCAATTTGGGAAATGTGCATCAGAACGCGCCACTCTTCTGGGGAAAATGTTCCCAAAGAAACAAGCGCAACCAGATATACAGATCCAGCCGCCAAAAGGAGCGCCAAGAGTGGCAGATCGACCAGCAGCCAGAGGGCAATCCCCATCACTGCCACTGCTATGGATGGCCGAACCAATACCTCCCACGGCATAGGCCGTGGAATACGGCTTGACAAAGCCAAATAGAGCCCAATGGCGAAGCAGACTTCCGTCAAGATTGTTGTGATCGCGGCTCCCATGAACCCATATCGAGGAATGAAGTAGAGATTCAAAGCTATATTGACTACAGCAGCGAGCGCGACAATAACAGAGCGATGCTTCTGCATGTCCAGAGCAGTTAACATCATCGCCCACAGGTTATCTAGAAAACGCAAAGTAATGATAGTAGCCAGCAAACTGAAGACGATTCCTGCACTGGCAAAGTCCTCCCCATAGAAGAGCGTGATGATTTGACCACCAAGGACGGCACAGAGTACCGTCAAAGGCATTCCAATCGCGATCTGATACTTAGCCGCGGCTTTTACATGAGGACGAAAGTGACTACTCCTCTTCTCATACTCGTGTGCAAGGAGAGGCATCATGGAATTGTTTAACATGCGGGCCACGATATTGAAACGGTAGAAGATAGCGGTTGCCGCCTCGTAGAGCCCTACGGCAGCACTGCCCTGAAAAAACGAAAGCATCAATACGTCGATTCTTAGATAAATGGGTCCAAGGGCCATATTCACTGCATACGGCACTGAAACTCGCAGGAGCGACTGCATAAACGGAAATTCAAAACGGGGACGGAAAGCTTGGTCAAACATGCGCTGGTAGAGAAACAACGCGATTATTAAGCCTACAAATCTAGACGGAATATAAACCACAAACAGCCATATGAAAGGCAGCCCCAACAGCAGAACCATTCCACCAATCAGCAAGAAAGCTAATTCTTGCCCGATGATAATAGCTGCCCCCAACTCCATGCGTTCCAAGCCATTGAATACAGCTCCCAGTACCTGGGCCAAACAATCTATTATCAGTGCCAGACCGACCAGACCCACCGCAACCAATAACTCATCCCCATATCCGAGCAAAACAGCCGTGCCAATCATCAATGGAATCGTGATCGAACCAGTGAAGAAAACCAGAGTAAATCCGTTCCCTGCATAACGATGAATCTGATCCCGATGAGTCGCAGTCTCACGTATTAGAGACCAGTTCAACCCTGCCGAAGCCAGAAAAGTAAAAAGCAAGCTGAGAGTCATGACAACAGCGAATTCACCGACCCGCTCCGCGCCGTATAATCTGCCAATGACAATAGTGATCAGCAGCTTGGACACAATTGTGGAGGCCATGGCCACCACCTGTGCCACACTGTTTTTAGCGACACGCTCAGCAACCTTTGTCGAAGCTGTCATGTCCTTTCCGTTATTCCCAATCGCGGCAGCAAATCAGCCCGGCGCAAATCACGCCATAAAAATGGCTGCTCTTCGATATGGGACTGCACCTTATTCATAAATTGCTGCAAGTCTTCGGTCAGCTCTCCAGGACTCAACCCGCTCGTTGGCAAAGTAAAAGGCTCGATTGTTATCCGGTATTGATCGTCGACGAACTGTGGCAGCGCTGTAAAAACGGTTGCATCGAATCGCTTGCACAACCGCAACCCACCCGTCTCCAGATTTACGGTATGTCCTAGGTAATTAATTGGTACAAGATGTGCCGACCGCGGGGTCTCAGGCGACAGTATGTAGAGTTGATCCGGCAGCAAAAACAAGATCTTTCCCTGGCGAATCACATCAAACAGTTCCGCTTGCCCTCCCTTAAGTGGATCAATAACTTGCATAAACTGGCAGGTCGCCTTTATCCGTGGCCAATATAACCTTCGATAAAGTCTACTGCTCCCTTGTCGCGGTCTTACGTGACCCACCTCGTACACCTCGAAACTATTGGCCTGCAAGACGGACGCGATCGGATACGCATACGGCCCAACATGTGCTCCAAGGAGCAGCACAGGCTTCCCCTGCTGCCGTAAGGATTTGAGCTTCTCCAAACCCTCGACAGGCAGTAATTGGACCGACTGTTCATGTGTAAGGGTAGGAATTAAGTTTAGCGTCATGAAATTCCAGATGGTCAATCCTAATTGCTGCCGCACGATCGCTTCAATTTCGCCATTCAAATGACTCTCAGGAAACAGCAGGTTTAGATGGTTACGAACCCGTCGCACATCCTGCATATTGCTCTTGTGCCAGATGGCACCCAGTCCCTGGCTCATTTGGATCAGGAAACGCGAACGTTTCGACGCTGGCAGCAGACGAAGACCGAAGATGATGAAGGTGGCAAAAACAAACTGCAAATCTCCAGGCGCAAATAGGGGCGGTTTATCATCTGAAAGTAACGACCGTTTATGGACAGGTAATTGCGTTTGAGTGGACATGATAGTTTTTATCCCTCTCCAGACTAATAGTCGCTGACAAGCTCCGCCGATTTAAACATGATTCCAAAGTGAATCATCTGTTTATTCGGACAGGCTATTTTAGGATTTGCAACGGTATGCGTTGATTGTGTTGATCACGACTGGTAGGATTTACAAAGATACTCATTTATAAAGGAAGTAATCGCAGCCATGTCGCGAAAAAAGATTCGCTTTCCACTTTGGACATGTAATATCCAGCCGCGCCACTCCCCCTTCTCCTGTTCGTCGATGGCTCTCTCATGCCACATACGAATGACGTAAGAGCAAGCATCCCGATCAAATCCCATTTTTTCACTCGCCACAAGCTCACCCATGATTTAATAGTTACTCGTAATATTGCGGCTTTGGGTGTCGATACAGTTTCAAAAACAGAACAATGGCCGCAATCCTTACCGGTCACGTTAATTCATTAGTCTCACAAAAGTCTCACAAGGACTGGACTTCTTGTGAGACTTCCCTCAGGAAAGCATGAGAGTCCGCGAACTATCAATTTCGTCAAGTAAATCATGGAGTCGATCGCCAGCCTGAACAAACTGGGCAAGAGCTTGATGAGCAGGCTTAAGCAAATCAGTATCAGGGGTATCCAGACAATTATTCGCGCAAGCATTCATTACCTGTTGGAAGATGCGAACGGTATCGGCCATGGGTAGGACCTGAACTTCGCTCATCAAACTCTGCGTGCACGTCTGGAACTGGTCCCATGCTTCCGCACGATGTCCCAGTCGACCATAACACAAGATCAGAGCTCGATGTACCTCCTCGCGAAGCGGATCATTATCTAGAATCGTCTGCCCAACAATTATCGCTTTTGCATAATCCTTTTGGCGCATATTGCAGTACAACATTTCGCCCAATGCCTGCAGATACATTCGTGCCAGGCGCTCGCGTTCTATGAGGCACCAATCACTAAAAATACCTGAGTATAGATCCCCTTGATATAGCTCTAGTGCCTTTGATAGCTCAACGATTCTCGTTGTATCATTCTGAGCGCTCATAGCTTTCTCAAATCGTTCGGAAAACAACTCAACATCAAACTGTATTGGCACGGTTGGGCTAAAAACGATTTCATCGCGAGTGGAAACCAAGAATGAACCTGCTTTGAATCCCAACTGCCTTAAAGTGCAGCGTAGTCGCCATAGCACGGTATTCAAACAGCTGCGGCCATTATTTGATACTTCAAAAGGCCACAGAAGCTCAATTAGCAGATCACGACTAACGGTTTTGTTCTGATTCAGGAGAAGATAACCGAGCAGTTCTTCGACATGATGCGTGGGAAAACTACCAATTGAGCACCCATTGGCTCTAAGCTCAAGGCCGGCAAAACCTTTTACTTGCAAACAGGACATTCCGGTTCGTTCCCCACCGAGATGTAAATTTATCTGTCGATTATTTGGTGAAAGTCAACAAACGATCACGTTATCAAAATGGTTCAATCTTCCCCCACCCGATTCGCCCCCACCATGACGATCGCTTATTATTAAAGCGAAGAGATGAAAGATTGTGTAATCCCTATCAAAACAGGTTCCTAATTAGGTCTGTTTATGAAGAGAAAGACCCCTTTGAAAATCGATACATTATAAAGACACATACTCCCGATATTACTGCGTATACAGATCTTTATTCATATGTTTCTAATACACTTGACTATATAATATATTACTCACCCTAAAAAATCAACAAAATCCGGAGGGAAAATTCATGAGCTTTCACATTGAGGCCAAACCCGGCGACATCGCTGAGACAATTCTTCTCCCCGGCGATCCACTGCGCGCCCGCTACATCGCTGAAACCTTTCTTGAAGATGTCGTCTGTTACAACGAAGTGCGAGCGATGTACGGCTACACGGGAAAATACCAGGGTAAAAGAGTATCGGTACAAGGAACAGGCATGGGATTACCCAGCCAATCAATTTACGTTCATGAATTGATCAACGATTACGGCGTGAAGAATCTGATTCGCGTCGGCAGCACTGGCGCTTTCCAACCCTACCTGCAGCTTCGTGATCTTGTCTTGGCCCAATCCGCCTCCACCGACTCACATATTAACAAACTGCGCTTCAGCGGTATGGATTATGCACCCACAGCCAGTTTCCCACTCTTGCTCAAAGCATACCAAGCAGCTGAGGCCAAGAACATACCGGTTCATGTCGGCAACATCCTTTGCAGTGACTCTTTTTACCCCGACGATACGGCAGTGTGGGATCTGTGGATCGCCTATGGTGTTCTGGCCGTGGAGATGGAATCAACTGCTCTTTATACCTTGGCCGCCAAATTTGGAGCTAATGCTTTGACAATCTTAACCGTCAGCGATCACATCAAGCGCGAAGAATCCCTTTCCGCAGAGGAGAAAGAACGATCTCTGCGACTTATGGTCGAAATCGCCTTGGAAATTGCAGGATGATTAATCATTCTGACTTTGTGCTTGGAGGTTGCTTTATCTGCAAAATCGGTTTATCTTGTGCCTCATGCAAGTTCAACTCAAACTAATCGCCACATATCGCCAATATTTGCCACCCGAAAACAAGGGCAGGGCACTGATTGATGCCCCGCAAGGCGCAACGGCTGTTTCTGTTCTAGCCGAGTTAGGTGTTCCCATTGAGGAGAGCGTGATCTTAGTTGACGGCCGTTCCCCCAACCCTGGCGAAACATTACAGGAAGGAAACGTCGTTTTCGTTTTCCCTGCGACCGCCGGCGGTTAACTCCCAATTCATCACTTTTCAAGGAGATCCCCCACAATGAATGGATGGTACGGTAAAGTATTGCGGGTAAATTTAACCAATCAAACCCATACAATAGAAACAGTAGACCCCCAGTTTGCCAAGGATTATATCGGTGGACGAGGCTGGGCAATAAAATATCTGATGGATGGCATGGATCCCAGAGCCGATGCCCTATCGCCTGAAAACATCCTCATATTCGCCACAGGTCCGCTCACGGGCAGTCCCGCGCCCACTGGCAATCGATACATGGTCATCACCAAGTCACCTCTCACCGGAGTTCTCACGAACTCCAACTCTGGTGGCGACTTCCCCACCTGGATGAAGCGCACCGGCTTCGATCTCTTCATCTTCGAAGGGCGCGCTGAACAACCTGTCTATCTTTGGGTCAACGACGATCAAGTTGAAATTCGTCCTGCCGGCCACATCTGGGGCAAACAGGTACCCGAAACCACAGACATAATGCTCTCCGAGACCCACCCCAAAGCCAAGGTAGCCTGCATTGGTCCCGCGGGAGAACGCCTGGTCAAAGCCGCTGCTATCATGAACGATAAAGATCGTGCCGCCGCCCGTTCTGGTGTCGGCGCAGTGATGGGCAGTAAAAATCTGAAGGGCGTTGTAGCCACCGGGACGCACAAGATCGGCATGGACGACTCGCCCGGCATGAAGTCCCTTAGCCTTGCTATGCAGCGTGAAGTGGGGGAAGCATCCAAAACATCTACACTGCGTATCTATGGCACGCCGTATGTCCCCGATGTAACCAACGAAATGGGCATTTTGCCAACACGAAATTTCCAAACTGGCCGTTTTGAAGGCGTTGAGAAAATCAACGGCCCGGCATTGAACGCCAGTTTCCTAGTTCGTCCCGGCGCCTGCCATCGCTGCCCCATCGTCTGCAATCGCATCACAAAAGTAGATACCCCAGGTTATGAGGGTGAAGGGGAAGGACCGGAATACGAATCCATCGGAGCCCTAGGCAGTGCATGCGCTGTAGACAATCTGGCAGCCATCACCAAAGCTAATTATCTATGCAATGAATTTGGTATGGACACCATAACCGTCGGCATGACCATCGCCTGCGCCATGGAGATGTACGAAGCGGGCATTATTCCAGAAAGCGACATTGGCCAGCCGCTGAGATTTGGTGATGCAGACGGCATGATAACCTTCCTCAAAAAAATGGCTCTGCGCGAAGGATTCGGTGACAAATTGGCTGAAGGAAGTTATGCCTTGGCCGCAGGCTATGGATATCCCGAATACTCCATAAGTGCCAAGAAACTGGAATTCCCCGGATACGATCCCCGCGGCGCGAAAGGCATGGGGCTGTTGTATGCCACATCAAACATCGGCGCTTCACACATGGCAGGTGATCTGGCCTATGCCGAAGTATTTGGCACCCCCAAAAAGATCGATCCGCTGACCATAGAGAACAAACCAGCATTGATCATGCGCTACGAGGACGCCTTCACGCTCATCGACTCTGCTGGCCTATGCGTCTTCTTGGCCGTCCGTTATGTTTTCGACGAAGATGTAATGCTCTGGCCTACACGGCTAACAGAGTTAATGAATCTTACAACAGGAGCAGATTACACGCCCGAAACCATCATGCAAGCAGCGGAGCGAGTTTACAATTTGGAGCGCATGTTCTTGCTGGAAGCAGGAATTACCAAGGCTGACGATACGCTGCCACCGCGCATGCTGGAAGAACCCCTGACCGAGGGACCGGCAGCCGGACATGTGGTAGAGCTGGAAGCGATGCTGCCGCTCTTCTACAAGGCGCGTGGTTGGGATGAAGAAGGTGTCCCAACTAAGGAAAAATTACATGAGTTAGGGTTAGCTTAAGCAAGTAGCTATCAGCAGAAAAGTCACGGGTAGAGATAATCCCGAGGGTTTCCCAAAGCTACCAAGCTTCAACTGGATGCTCCCTTATTTCACTTTGATCAGATCAGCCTAATGCACAAATGCATTAGGCTGTTTAGGTTATCAGATGCAGTAGAAAAACGATCACCCACCGATGGTTGCAATGTTGAGGACATTACGGAAGTCTGTTCCTCGCAGCGCATCTACTACTTGCTCGACGATTTCTACCGCCACACGCAGTTGGGCTTCTTTGGAACTGGCACCTAGGTGTGGGGTATGCAGTACATTGGGCAGTCCAATAAGCGGGCTGCCTTGTGGCGGTTCCTGCTGGTACACGTCCAGTGCCGCAGCCGCGACTTTGCCACTGCTTAGAGCATCCGCTAAAGCTTGCTCGTCAATCAGTTTACCGCGTGCTACGTTGACAATCACAACACCGTCTTTCATTCCCGCGATTGTGTTCGCATTAATCAAGTTCGTGGTTTCAGGCGTGACAACGCTGTGCAGCGTAATAATATCAGCTTGGGCGAGCAGTTCCGGCAAATCGAGCAGTTCAGCGCTCATCTCAGATGCCAGCTCTTCCGCAATATAGGGATCATAGGCGACAATCTTCATACCGAACGCCTGTGCCCGGCGCGCAACAAGACGGCCGATATAACCAAAACCAATAATGCCCAGCTTCTTGTCCTCCAACTCCGATCCCACAAAACGCGCGCGATCCCAGTTTCCGGCAGCCAGCGAATTATGGGCAGGAACAGTATTTCGACTAACAGCTAACATTAGCGCCATAGTCTGTTCGGCTGTGGCCACACTATTTGCTCGCGGTGTATTCATAACCATGATACCATGCTGTGAAGCTGCATCGATATCCACATTATCAACGCCGATGCCCGCCCTTCCAATTGCTTTCAATTTAACTCCAGCGGCAATGATATCGGCGTCTGGTTTCGTTCCACTACGGATGATCAGCGCATCATAGTCCGGGATGGTCGATATTAACTCCTCCCGGCTCATGCCCGTGATCATCTCATAGGCCACATCATCCATATCATCGAGACGATCCAAACCTGCTTGGCCTAACTTATCAGAAATAAGAATCCTATACATATCTACCTCATTGTGATTTCTTCGTCTTCTATTGTTTTTACTTAACTCACTTCTATCTTCAATCATATCCAATCAACCCACGAAGTTCAATGGTGCTGCTGCCGTGGGCAACCGGGTAGCTGTGATTTTGAGCATATCCCGTCAATTCTCTGCCGCAAGCTTTGCTCTGATCCAGCTAGCATATTGTGGAAATATTTCCTCCGGTTCAGGAAGATTGGGATACCAGCGTTTCTCATGCTCAAAAAGCAGCCATCCATCATAGCCTGCCTCCTCCAGCAAGGAAACTGACTATTCAAGGGGAAGATCCCCAGTTCCAGGGGCAACATAATACCAACCATCTTCCATGCCCAGGGGAGAATCTGGATCATATACCGGGTCCTTGACATCTGTGTATCCGACTCTTGCACCAATTGAACCCCAAGAATCAGCAGGCTTGTCGCGTCCTACTCGCCAGGTATGGCCCATATCCCACAGCGTTCCAAATCCGGATTTGGTATACTGTCAAGGAGCAGCCGGCAGTGTTCGTTCTTTACCCAATTGTCATGGGTTTCGAACAGCCATTTTAAGTCATCAGCTCGGTCAAGCTACAAAATCTGGTCAACACATTCACAACCAAAATCGGCCAACTCCTCAAGTGAAAACCTCGGAAGATTTCCGCCACCAAATATCCGAATATGAACGGTCTCGAATGCTCTTTCCACTGCAATCGTGCGCCGTGCTTCCTCCAAGTTTTTTTCCAAGTCTTCGGGAACGCAAACCTGGATACTTGAACTAATGCCACTTACAGCCAGTCCTGCGTCTTGAAGCTTTCTATAGGTTTCAGCCGACCGGACCGTAAACTCAGGAAGTAAGGTGATATCAATCTGATCTCGATACCAGCGAAAATCAACACCGTCAAAGCCATACTCCTGCCCACGCATACAGATCGTATCCATATCCCAATGTGGGCAGCCAAGCGTCATAAAACTGATTTTCTGCATTAGAATGAACTTCTCACATCAGCCACCTCTCGCTCGACGACATTTTTCTCGAAGCGAGAGTTTTCAATCAGATCCCGCAGTTAAACTGCGTAGGCCTCGCCATCCATTGGAAGTTCAACAACCTGCCCTAAAAATGATGATTGCATATTAGCGTTGCCAAGCGTGAGTGAGTTAATCCCATCAACCGCCGGAGCTATAAGTTCTTCACTATTCAGAATCGCGTCGGCAAAGTTCTTGATTATCATTTTGTTATCTGGCTTCCCGTGGTGCTTGTATCTAACAGAGATTTTCCGATTTTTTTCGAGCTAATAACCGCTGATTGAACGCTTGATGTGTTCAAGGTTGAAGTACGGTTGCGGTAAAAAATCAACTTATCCTCCTCAAAAGTCAATTTCCCCTTCTCCCCAACAGTCTCAAGCCGGTTTGTTCCAGGAGATTCGGCCGTGGATGTGATCAAATGCCCAATCATGCCATTTTCATATTCCAGATAGGCGGTGACCTCGTCTTCAGGTTCGATACTGTGATATTTGCCGATGGCCGCCAACCCTGCGACCCGTATAAGCATCCCAACGAACCATTGGTAAAGGTCAATAATATGGGGACATTGGTTAAGGAGAACGCCTCCTCCTTCACTTCTCCATGTGGCGCGCCATCCACCATTGTCATAATAGCTTTGCGTGCGGAACCAGTCAGTGATAATCCGGGTTGTGCGCATCAATTGGCCAAGTTCACCTTCGTCAATCAGCGATTTAATCTTCTTCCAAAACCCATAGGTACGCTGTTGGAACATCGCAGCGAAGATCCGGTTCGGGTAGTTCTCCAATGCTTTTTCATATCCAGCGATCATTTCTAGGGCTGCCTGCACATGCACGGCTATTGGATTATCGGTAAGCACATGAAGGCCGTGCTTAAACGCATCAATGGCAATGATGGGATGATCGTTATGGGATGTTGCAATCAGCACTGCGTCAAGATCGTCTTTTTCTAACAACTCGTGATAGTCATAATATCGTGGGATACCATACTTGTCAGTGTTTTTGTCTGCCCTGGATTGATTGATATCGCAGATTCCAACTAGTTCGGACCTCTTCAATGCATCAATATCCCTGGCGTGTAATCTGCCTATCACACCCACATCAATTTCAGCAAGTTTAATTTTTGCCACAACGACTCCAAAATCTATTTCAGATTGCCTAGACGATCAGCCATGTTTTCGGCCTTGATCGCAAGCTCCATCGCCAGGAAAGAATGAGCCTGGGTCATGGCAGATTCAGTCCGGTTGAGAACATCGTCAATCAATTGCGCTGCGTATGGCAGAGGAACATCATTGCAATCATAATACTGAATACCTTTTTGATCGACCAGGATCAAATGCTCTCCACGAGGACGTCCAGCGATATCGATATATTCACGCAGTTCAATATATCCATCACTGCCCGTCATGAACAGCCGTCCATCTCCCCAAACGCCCAATCCATCTGGCGTAAACCAATCCACACGCACATAACCTAACCCACCATTACCACGGACAACCACATCGCCATAATCTTCAAGTTCAGGATATGCAGGATGGTGAAAATTGGCCACCTGCGAAGAAACAACTTCAGCCACCGTTGAGCCGGTAAAATGCAGAAACTGATCGAAATTATGCGAGCCAATATCAGTTAGGATGCCCCCATATTGCTCCTTGACAAAGAACCAATCAGGTCGGGAAGGCAGATTGCGCCGGTGCGGCCCCATACTCAGCGTTTGGATCACATTACCAATCACTCCTGTTTTTACGAGCTGATCGGCCTTGGTCGCTGCCTTACTCCAAAATCGTTCACTATAGCAAACATAGTAAATTCGTCCCGTCTCAGCCTGAACTTTACGCAATTCTTCGAGCTGTTCCAGCGTTGTCGGGCCCGGTTTATCACCATATAATCTTTACCATGCTGCATGACCTTGAGGCCGATGGGAAAACGCTCAACAGGAATCCCGGCATTGAGCACCATCTGAATACTGTCATCTTCTAGGATTTCTTCTAGGCTGTTAACGCGCGTAATCTGCGGGAAGGCATCTGAGAATTGAGCGGCTAAATCATCTTTAGGAGCGAAAAAAGACGGCTTTAGCCCCTGCCTGCAGCATGCTTCTGGTTTGGCCATAGATATGCCTGTGATAAAGGCCTGTGACGGCAAAACGAATACTTCTTTGGCTCATTGGTAATCAACCTCGTGTTTTACTAGCCAGAAGTAAAGTGCAGATGGTTTCATTGCCTAGGATGATTTTGACAATGTCATCCTTGGTCATGTCTATCTTTGCACCGTTTATAGGCCGCGCAAGCAGAGCTCCGTTCGTATTGATTCTTTTACCCGGCTACACCTCCAGCCCTAGGGTGAGTCCTTCCACCTACGGCGTTAAGTATTCGTGAGCTTATAAGCAGCAAGCGTCCGTATCCGGGCAGCGGCGTGATCAACAATTGGCTGTGGATAATCCCGGCCAATGCGGCAGTTTACTTGCTTCTGAATCTCACTGGGCATCCCCCACGGTTCATGAATGTACATGTCAGGCAAGCCGCTCAATTCAGGCAGCCATCGACGGATATAATCGCCATGTGGATCGAATTTCTTGCTTTGCAAGACAGGGTTAAAGATGCGGAAATAAGGTGCCGCATCGGTGCCGGTACCAGCCGTCCACTGCCAACCACCGTTGTTGGATGCCGGGTCTCCATCGATCAAGTGTTGCATGAACCAGCGCTCACCCCAACGCCAATCAATTAGCAGATCTTTGACCAGGAATGAGGCAGTGATCATCCGTGCCCGGTTGTGCATCCAACCGCTCTGCGCAAGCTGGCGCATGGCTGCATCGACGATCGGATAGCCGGTACGCCCTTGACACCAGGCGTCGAATGCCTGGGGATCGTTGTCCCACTCAATAGCATCATATTGTGGCCGGAAGCTTCTCTGGCGAACATGGGGGAAATGGTAGAGGATGGTAAGGTAGAATTCGCGCCAGATGAGTTCGTTTAACCAGGTTTCCGCTCCTTCGCGACCGTGCTTATCTGAAGCACGGTCGATCGCCTGGCTTGCCGCAACCACGGCTTGGCGTAGGGAAAGCATGCCAAAGCGAATATAGGGCGAAAGGCTGGAAGTGCCATCAATATCAGGCCGGTTACGCCTCTTTTCGTAATGAAAAATGGAGCTGTGGCCATAAGTTGCGAAGTTTTCCAGGCGCCTAAGGGCTACTTCTTCACCAGCCTTGAACGGCACCTGGCTCGTGGCTCGTGGTTCATCAGGTATAGGCAGCGAGGGCACAAAATCTGGTGTGTCTAGCGACATGGGTTTTGGAAGTAGTTCGCACGGTAGTGGTTTAGGCAATGCTTTCCATGCTTTGCTGAATGGTGTGTAAACCGTATATGGTCGACCGTCTTTCTTAAGAACAAAATCCGGTGGATGAACGGTCAGGCCACCAGTCAATTGCAGCGGCAGCGCGTCCTGCACTTGAGCATCTCGACGGCGAGCGTACGGCGATATGTCTTCCTCAGCAATAATGTAGGTAGCACCGCTTTCTGACATTAAGGTCGATAAGGATTCGACTGGCTCTCCCTTTCGGATGACTAGTCTGCTGCCAAGTTGGAGAAGATCTTGATCCAGGGAACGTAAAGCGGCAAACAGAAAGGCGATACGCTGAGTGCTTGCATAGGGCGAGTTCAGTAAACGTGGATCCAGAATAAACACCGGCAAAACCTTCTCCGATTGGGCCACCGCCGCACTGAGTGCCTCGTTATCAGCCAGTCGCAGATCCCGTCGAATCCACCAGATCGTTGTACTCACTCTATTCACCCCACAAACATCACCCGTCGCTACGCCGGGCTGTTACCATCCACGACTATCCGGACCACCCTTGAAAGGGCCTATAACATCGTCGGTAATCCAGCCGCCGTAAAAGTTGCCTGGTTGAGGACGCGCTTTCTCGCCATTCACCAGGCAAGCATCCATCGCCCAGGCATAGAAGGCAACATGATCCTTGATGCTATAGAATGCTGCCGTAGGTTGTGCATAGTCCCATGCCGCCCGAGGCGCAATCTTTTCATTCACAATTACATCGTAGTAAGAGGCCTTGCCCTTCCACTCGCAGTAGGAGGTTCCCCGAGCAGGGCGCAAGTAACTCTGATTTATGTCGTTTGGGGGGATATAGTAAACTGGCGGATGGCTTGTTTCAAGCACCCGCCAGGCTCGGTTGCTATCAGCAACGAGGATGTCATTGTATATTACCTGCAATCGCTTTGAAGATCGCTCCAGTCGAGGCGGTCGAGGATAATCCCAAACAGATTCCTGCCCGCTTCTGGGTTTGATTGGCTTTGGTTTGTTCATTTTGTTTCGATTAAACTCGCCCGTATGAGGATATATGACAACCACTCCACAATGATGCTGGCAGATTCGTCTAAATGAATTGTCGCTGCCTGATAATAAGCCAAAACGTACTCCGAAATCAGAGGTTTAGACAGCCGATAACTCATCAACAAGTGCTCAATCCAGATAATTTTGCTGCCCAGAAGTCCCATGTCTTTCAGCTCGAGAGCTGCTTGAATCTCCTGAGCGATATCATTGTTCATCGACGACAGATGCTCGGTGGGCTTGTCAGAGGCTATAAATCTACTCCGCACTTGAGACTCGATCAAGGCTCTACGCTCACTATATTGGCTCAGTGCTCGCTGATGGATATCTGAGGGTTTTACAAACTGTGGCGTTAGCAATAGCTGCGTCATAAGCGCAGACACCGCTTGCGCCGCATCTTGAAGCGACTCCCCAAGAAAATGGCCTAGTACTAGTTGGCGTAATTCGGGCATTTGATTAAAGACCAAACCACCAAAAGCCAATGGTACTCCATGTGCCTGCGCCTTTAAAGCTATCTCCTTCAGGGTAGCTGCAGTAAGCAATAACTGGGCGGAAACGATGATTAACTCAGGCTGTATTTGCTGGATTTTTGATTCCAGTTCATCAGCGGGCACATCTGCACCCAGGTAGATCGCATCCCAACCTCTTCTGCGCAGCAAAAAGGTTAATAGTAGTGGGCCAAAAATATGATAATCTCCTAGGGCTGTGTCCACTATGATTCGCTCTTTCCAGGTGGGCTGTAGTGTGGCAGCCACTAACATCTCCAGTCGTTGAAGGCTGAGTGCCGAAGTGAAATGTTCTTGCTGTATGGTGACTTCACCGTTGTACGAGCCGTTACCGATCTCAGCTTAAAGGCCGGTGCATTGTCTCTTGTTGTACCATTAAACTTGTTCATATAATCGTTCGACGAATTGAAAAAACCACTTAAAATATTATACATTATACATATTGTGGATAATATATCATATATTTGTATAGTTTATACAGACTTACTAATCCGAATCCCTCTACCCAATATTGCCGATTCTAGATCTGGGTAAGATCTCTGCCCATTCTCGCCACACTGACTCACCTGCCGTGCTTGCCCACAAACCTTGCAGTGGTGGGGATGCGCGACCCCTTCTTACTTATTTATTATGCAATATATATACAATAACTTGACAATTCTTCAAAATTGCGTTATGCTGATGTTGAATCAATTATTTGGAGTATCGATATGGCAATAATCGTTCTAAATGCACCTGCACCGCATTTCGCTCTGCAGGATTATCAAGGAAATATGGTAGACATATCCTAATTCAGGGGAAAACAGCATGTTCTTTTGATTTTCAACAGGGGCTTTACTTGACCCTTCTGCCGAGCGCATATGGCGCAGTTGCGCCAGGACCATGAACAATTTGTGAAGCGGGAAGTGACTATCCTGGTGATTGGACCAGAAGAAGCTGAGAAGTTTGCATCCTACTTTTCCAAACATAATTTGCCGTTTACAGGGCTGCCGGATCCAAAGCATGGCATCCTCGAGAAATATGGGCAAGAGGTAAAGTTATTTAAATTTGGGCGTATGCCGGCGCAGGTATTGGTGGACAAAACTGGCATAGCGCGCTTTGTCCACTATGGACATTCGATGAGGGACATCCCATCAATTGAGGCCCTATTGTCTCTGGTGGATGAGATGAATCAGGAAGAAATCGCCATCATAAGCCACCAACTTGATGGTGAAATAGTTGAATTACAAGACGAGGAAAAATAATGTTGAAAACAGTAACGAATATGAATAGCAATAGCACCAACGGCAATGGGCAGCATATCAATGGAAATGGAAGAGCTAACGAAAATATGCTTACAAGAGAACTGGTCTTGGCCAAACCAGCCGAGAAACTAGCCATTGAATCGGCCGTCCGTACCATATTGGATAACGTGGGCGACGATTCAGCACGAGATGGGCTGGCAGGCACACCAGATCGCATCGCCCGCATGTACGATGAAGTACTAGGCGGTTACCACGTCGATCCCGTCAAGCGAGTCAACGGCGCTTTATTTGACGTTGATTACAGCGAAATGGTTCTAGTACGTGATATCGAATACTTCAGTATGTGCGAGCATCATATGCTCCCCTTCTACGGACGTGCCCATGTTGCTTATTTACCTACTGACCAGGTGATCGGGCTTTCCAAGATTCCACGACTTGTGGAGATGTTTGCGCGCCGTCTGCAAGTGCAAGAACGCCTAACTCATCAAATCGCAGACATGTTGGACGATATTCTTCTTCCCCGCGGCGTCGCTGTTGCTGTCGAGGGACAGCATATGTGCTCGATGATGCGCGGTGTGAAAAAAGAACACCCTGTCATGTTTACCAGCGCCTTCTTAGGCGAGTTCAAAGAAGACCGCGAGCTGCGTAAAGAGTTTTTGAGCCTGGTGCGTTAATGTCTATTTGGCACGGCTGGCCGGGTTAGTGCGACCTCAGATTCGGTCAGCCCCATCTCGCCTGAAACGATAAACGCCAAAGATCAAGAGAATCGCAGTTATTGCCGCGGCCGCCCAGGCCGCCGTAGACACTGCTGTATTATCACTGTGCTTAACGGCGATCCCGATGAACGCCCAAATCAAGACCGCCACATAAGCAATATCACCCCGGGTGAAGCTGACCAAACCGCCGACTGCCGTGGCGATGAAGAGCATAATTATAGCCCACGCCTCAGCACCAATGCCCCAACCATTCCATCCCCAATAGGCGAGCAATGATGTTACATTGGCGATGGTGGCCACCGTGATCC
The DNA here is from genome assembly GCA_963807975.1 of uncultured Chloroflexia bacterium. Taxonomy (GTDB): domain Bacteria; phylum Chloroflexota; class Anaerolineae; order Promineifilales; family Promineifilaceae; genus JAACFF01. Next base: position 180,201 of record CAWEDV010000002.1, read on the forward strand.
AGCCCAGATATAGGCTGAATGGCAGGTGTACTAACCAGCGCATACCTGATGATACCTGCGCACGTCCAATATCCAGACGCAGGTAAATGAGGATGAGACAGACCAATAGGATGAGCATAGCCACAACCGTGAGCGGGAATACCTCATAGTGCCACAGGAAAATCCAGCCCATATTGGCCACGCTGGATAAGACAAAAATGGCGCCAATACTTCTCAGGTCAGGGTTATCCGCCTGAGCCGGCAGTAGTTGATAAATGGCATAGGCGATCAAGCCCACGTAAATGAGCCCCCATATTGAAAACACATAGCCCGCGGGCACAAAAAAGACATCAAAACTATCCGAGATCTCGCCCGTTGTCTTCCCGTTCAAAGGCAAACCAGTGGCCAAGCCATTGACAATAATCGTAGCCAGTACCGATATGAGCACAAGTACCTGGCGAACTGTATCCTTTTTCATCCTTTTCTCCTCAATAGACTAGATTGTTTGAATTTCTATCAACAAGTGCTGCAAGTGAACCACTACCTCACCAATTATTCTCGAAATCGCATAGCTGTAAGGCCTTTCGAGTATTGGCCCGCGATAGCCAGTGCGGCCTGCCCAGTGCTTCCCTAGTCAGGGCAAACCTTGGCGTTTTGGGACGCAAGCGAATCTTGCATCCGATTAGTAAAATTCCAGCTATAAGAACTTTGTGGCTCGAGTCGAATAGCTACCTCCGAACCTGGCCTATTCAGAAGATCCTTGGCGAGGGAACTTTCGATACCTCCCAAATAGCGCACCAGAAGTCGTTCCAGGATTTCCAATCCTCGATCCTCCTCAATTACCGCCACGGCCCGCCCACGTACGCCGCAATATGGAGGCTGATCAGCTGCCACCTCGAAACCACACCGTGGCTCCTGCATCAAGTAATCTACCACCTTGGCACTCTGAGGCGTGGCACAGTACAAGGCGCCATCCTCATATAGATACCATAAAGATAAGACCACGGGCCAACCGGAAGATGTATTGGTTGATAGGCGCAGGGGAATCTTGGTTCCGTGAAAAAACTTTTCAACAGAGACTGCTAAATTCATAACGTCTCCCTTTTTAACATCATGGTCCTTCAGTAAATGGGCCGTTTTTCTTGCAGCGCTATTAATATATCACGCCCCGGTTCTCTCCGCATCGAATCCAGCCATTGGCTGAAGGATTCCCTGCCTGTTTCGCCATCACTGAGACTTGCAAGTTTGCGGGTAAAGCGAGGCACAATAGACCCAGTAATTATACATTTATTAGACAAAACTGAGCCTATGTGTGCAATATATTGACAATAGTGTAACAAAATCGTATCATTCACTCATAGCAAGGAAAAAATAAGCAGGCCGAGGTTGAATTTGACAATCACGCTAACGACTTACCGGTCAAGAAACCTGGTTTGACAACTGATAACTAGCTAACACAGAGGAGATAAACATGAATGATTCAAATCAACGATTACAGTTTTTAAACAGTTATCGTACACAACTCAGATATGAGCTGACGCAAATGAACTATGATCAGGCGCCGCAGATAACAACTAAGAAAACCTCAAATCCGGCTGACGTCGTCACCGGCGCAGTTGCTCTTGTAGCCGTAATGTTGATATTCGCCGGCGTCTTTCTAGCTTGATTCGCTGTAGTTCCGAAGACATATTTCGGATGCTTATATTCCCAACGACCAAATAACAAAATTGAAGCAAATAAAAATCTTTTCACAAATTAGGAGAATCAAAATGAAACGTTTTACTTTTTTAATCGCAGTTCTTGTTCTTAGTATAGTATTGGTAGCCTGTGCAGGCGCCGCTGAACCGACAACTGCACCAGCATCTGAACCGGCAGATTCGTCTGACGAAACGGCTATGGAAGAGGAAGCAGGGGAAGAGGCGATGGAAGAGAAATCCATTGTAGATATCGCTATTGAAGACGGCCGTTTTACAACCTTGGTGGCCGCAGTTCAAGCCGCTGGTCTGGCCGAAACATTAGCTGGTGAGGGTGAATTCACTGTATTTGCTCCCACGGATGATGCTTTTGCTGCCCTGCCCGAGGGGACAGTCGAAACCCTTCTTGAAGATCCTGAAGGCGCATTGAAGGACATCCTCCTGTATCATGTCGCCGAAGGTGCCGTACCGGCTGAGACGGTCGTAACGCTTGATTCGGCAACCACGATCCAGGGCGAACCCGTTGCAATCTCAGTTGTAGACGGCAATGTGATGTTGAACGAAAGCGCAAACGTAATCATCACTGACATCACCGCCTCTAACGGCATCATCCACGTCATTGACGCTGTAATTCTACCTCCGAGTATGAGTGAAGCAGCCGAAGATGAAATGATGGATGCCAAATCGATCGCCGAAATTGCCGCGGAAGACGGCCGCTTTTCAACCCTGGTGGCCGCAGTAGAAGCAGCGGGTCTGGCAGAAACACTGAGCGGTGAGGGTGAATTTACTGTCTTTGCTCCGACCGACGATGCTTTCGCCGCATTACCGGAAGGCACCGTGGAGTCCTTATTAGAAGATCCGCAAGGAGCCTTGAAAGACATCTTGCTTTACCACGTGGTAGGCAGCGTTGTTCCAGCGGATACGGTAGTAACTTTGGATTCTGCCGATACTCTTCAGGGTGAAAGTGTCGCTATCGCCGTTGTCGATGGTCAAGTTGTACTTAATGACAGCGCAACAGTTGTGATTACAGACATCGAAGCTTCAAATGGCATCATTCACGTCATCGACGCTGTCATTCTGCCTCCAAGCATGAGTGAAGCAGCCCAAGACGAAATGATGGACGCTAAATCAATAGCTGAAATTGCTGTAGAAGACGGCCGCTTCACAACGTTGGTGGCGGCTCTAGATGCGGCTGGACTGGTCGATACGCTGAGCACTGATGGAGAATATACTGTATTCGCTCCAACCGACGATGCTTTCGCCGCCCTCCCGGAGGGAACTGTAGAATCCTTACTTGAGGATCCCGAGGGAGCTTTGACAGATGTTTTACTTTACCACGTTATCGGCAGCGTTGTCCCGGCCGAGACGGTGGTCACGCTAGATTCTGCTGATACCCTTCAAGGTGAAGCTGTCGCGATAGCTGTTGTTGATGGAGAGGTTGTACTTAATGATAGCGCAACCGTAGTGATCACAGACATCGAAGCCTCGAATGGCATCATTCACGTCATCGACGCCGTCATTCTACCTCCGAGCATGAGTGAAGCAGCCGCTGACGATGAATCAATGGCTGCGGATGAAATGATGGAATCAAAATCAATTGCTGAAATCGCCGTAGAAGATGGACGCTTCACAACCTTAGTGGCTGCCCTAGATGCAGCTGGGCTGGTTGAGACGCTGTCTGGCGAAGGTGAATTCACCGTTTTCGCTCCAGTAGACGATGCCTTTGCTGCCCTGCCTGAAGGTACGGTTGAGGCCTTACTGGAAGATCCGGAAGGGGCATTAACCGATATCCTGTTGTACCACGTGGTCGAAGGTGTGGTGCCAGCCGAGACAGTAGTGACTCTTGATTCAGCCCTAACTCTACAAGGTAGTGAAATTACCATCAGTGTTAGTGAAGATGGCGTCATACTGAACGATACTGTGCAGGTAATTATTACCGACATTATCGCTTCAAATGGCATTATCCACGTTATTGACGGCGTGCTGCTCCCGAATCCGGAACAGGCGAATGCAACTCAAACCTTTGCACAGATGCAAGCCCTGCCATCACACTCAACGTGTGACGCTGGCCAAAAGGCCTAAGTGGTTCGCTAAACCTTCTTTAGGACGGGAAAAATGTGGGGACTCGGCAAGGATATGTCCTGAGCTGGGTCCCCCAGAATAACCAAGGATGCTTTGCAGTTGAAAAGCAACATGGAATGGCCCAATGAAAAAATTATTATTCTCAATTGTCTTTTTATCAGTTTTACTTGTTGGTTTCGCAAGCGTTGGTTTCGCAAGCGTGGTATCACAGAAAACAATCGACACGGTCACGCAGTCAATAGCGCCTACAGAGACAGAAACCGTACCAGATTATATTGTAGAAGAAAATAGACCGACAGTGAACAAACCTTCAAAGGATGAAACCATGTTTGATAGAGAAGACACCGTCCCTTCAGAGATTGAACCCGCACCAGAACTGTCAGATTCGTCTGCACGAAATCCAGGTCGAGCATTATTTACTTTCAACGGATCCGAGCCATCCTGGTATACAGTCGATGATAATGTAATGGGTGGCATTTCAAGCAGCTCGGTTCGTGTTGATCCTGCCTTACAGAAATTGACCTTTTCCGGTAATGTCTCCTTAGATAACAATGGTGGATTCGCCTCGACACGGTCTGATTGGGCCGGCTATGATCTTCGTGGCTATGATGGCATCTTGATGCGCGTTCGTGGTGATGGGAACGTTTATCGGCTCCGTACGCGGACAGAAAGAACTGGCTCCGAGGTTGCCTATACGGCCATATTCGAGACCGAGGTTGATACCTGGCAAGAAGTGTACATTCCCTTTGCTGAAATGATTCCAACTTACCGTGGATTTATTGTAAATGCGGCTGGACCCCTAGACCCCGCATCGATTCGTTCTTTTGGTCTGATGGTTGCCGACAAGCAGCAAGGACAGTTTTTCTTAGAGATCGATTGGATTAATGCGGTTGCCGTGAAGCGCAATGAGTCAGCAGTAGTTGATATAGGAGCAGACCAGGGCCAAGTTCCAAGTCTGGTCTACGCCGATAGCTAGAAACAGTCGTCCCGCGACGAATGAATTAGGTATTGCAAAACCAGTGACCGTTTGATTTCACAGATCGTTACTTCTATTATATGCATAGCTTTCTTTTCTCCTTGTGAATAGTGAATACGGGTTCCGCAACAGCAGTAGCCAGGCAGGCCCCGTATTCACTTCACTTAAAGCCACTTGATTTGCAAAGTTTGCTGAACGATTTGCCCAAGAAACCTTAATTAATTGCATTGGCAGACAAAGCCGCTGCCAGATATAGAACACAGGTCAACTGCGAATCATCAGGAAACTGCTGCTCGCGTGTGGATTTTATATAATAAGGAGAAGACTACAATGAATTCAAGAATGCGAATAGCCAAAGCTTCAATATTATTGGCCGCTTTTTTGTCGTTTCTGTTATCAGTATATCTTTGGTTCACAGGGGCGAACGATCAGGGCATCTTCGTCGGCATCTGGGTTCCCTCCATTCTAAGCTTTGGCGCCTTGGTTTTCGCCGGGAGCAGCAGCGATGAATGAAACTTGGATCTTTATTTGGGGTATACTTGCCTTTCTTCTGGCGGTTGGCCCCCTAATGCTGGCTGCCTATCTTGATAATCGAGAGAAGGGACAAGAATAACAAGGCCTTTTGGGCCCAGGACTGACAAGCATGAATGCATCGAGAGACATAAAATCAATTCTTGTGACTGGCGTAACCGGTTATGTTGGCGGACGCTTAGTACCTCGTCTCCTGCAGGCTGGTTATCATGTCCGGGTCTTAATCAGAGGGACCGCCAGCCGGCTAGACGGCCGTGCATGGAAAGACCAGGTCGAGATCATCATTGGCGATGTCTTGGCTCCCGAGACACTGGCCGCAGGCTTGCAAGGCATCGATGCCGCTTATTACCTCATCCACAGCATGGGTGGCAAGGGAGAATTTAGCAAACGCGATATTCAAGCAGCAGAAAACTTTGCCTCCGCGGCCGCTTTTGCCGGAGTTAGAAACATCATTTATCTCGGCGGGCTTGGGGATGTGGACAGCAACCTATCTGAGCATCTGCGCTCGCGGCAGCAAACCGGCGACGCCTTAAGAAAGTTCGCAGTCCCGGTGACTGAGTTTCGGGCCGGTATGGTCGTTGGTTCGGGCAGCCTTTCATTTGAGATGATGCGCAATTTGACAGAACGATTGCCAGTTATGATTGCACCCCGCTGGGTCTATACAAAAACGCAGCCGATTGCCATTCGCGACATACTTAATTATCTCATTTCTAGCTTGGAAACCCCGGCAAGTCAGGGCAAGATTATAGAGATAGGCGCTCCTGACGTGCTGACTTATGCCGAAATGATGATGACCTATGCTCGCATACGTGGCTTACATCGCCTAATCGTGCGCGTGCCAGTGCTGACGCCGCGTCTTTCATCCTATTGGGTGCATTGGATGACGCCCGTTTCAGCTGGAGTAGCCACTCCGCTAATTGAAGGCTTGCGCAACGAGTTAATCGTACGCGATCAGTCAGCCAGGTCCTTATTTCCTAACATTGATCCAATCGGTTTTGAAACAGCCGTCCGCCTGGCGCTGGCCCGCATTGAAAATGGGGATATCGAATCCTTGTGGAGTGATGCCCTTGCCTCCAGCCAGAAAGATATCACGCCCACTTTCCTAACTCAGGAACAAGGGATGCTCATTGAACGCAGGCAAACAAAGGTGGCTGCCCCGCCATCAGCTGTTTTTCGCTCCTTTTGTGGGCTAGGTGGGGAACGCGGTTGGCCCCCATTTAACTGGCTGTGGAAGCTGCGTGGGGCCATAGATAGACTTTGGGGCGGCGTGGGAATGCGCCGCGGGCGTCGTCACCCAGATCAGCTTCGTCAAGGAGAAGCCTTAGATTTCTGGCGCGTGGAGAAGGTGGAGACTGACCACCTGCTGCGTTTGCGGGCAGAGATGAAAATGCCAGGCCGCGGCTGGCTGCAATTTGAAGCGCACAATCGCCAAGATGGCGATACGGACCTGGTACAGACAGCATACTTTGCCTCAAAAGGGCTCTTCGGTCTGCTCTACTGGTATAGCATCTACCCCTTACACGGGCTCATCTTCTCACGGATGATCAATGCTGTCGCTCAACAGGCTGCTGAATATTCAATAGTTCCCGAATCCAGCAGGTCAGACCCAGCAAACTAGATCTATTCAAATCTGTACTAAAATAGAGGATGAAGCGACCGCTTGATAAGCGGCTGCAAATGGAAAAGTAAGGCTTGGGAGCATAGAATGAAATTACCAACCGTTAAAGGCAGCAACCTAAAGCGCCAAAAAATGATATTTCCAGATGATTTTGCCGGTGCGATCAATCTGGTCTTTATCGCTTTTCTTCGCCGTCACCAAGATCTTATCGATGAATGGGTTCCTTTTGTTGAGCAGCTTGCGCGAGAAAAACCTGAACTGCATTATTATGAATTCCCCACCTTACCCCGCAAGGGCCTCATTTATCGCACATTTCTAAATGAAGGGATGCGGGCCGGCATCCCTAACGACGCCACCCGCGCGCGCACAATTACGCTGTATGTAGAGAAGCGCACTTTTAGAGAAGCCCTCGCTATTGACACTGAGCAAAACATCTGGTTATTCCTGTTCGACAAATCGGGCAATGTGCTCTGGCGTATTGAGGGCAAATTCACGAAAGACAAGGGCGAGACCCTGCGCAAAGCAATAAGCCAATTTAGTCATTAAACCAAATATAACCAGGCCTAAGACAGCCTCTTATTGAAGGTGCTGTCAGATGGGCCTGGAGTTGCTATCATTTTCCCTCAAATCACAGGGGTGCCGCCCAAGGTGTTGCGGAATAATGACCACGGTTGCATTGATCGGCTGGCAGATGCCGATTAATGTTTCACGTCTACAGATCTCTGTGATGGATACCAGGCGATCATCGAACGGGTATAGGAGAAATATGAGAAGCTGTTCATATAAGTGAACAATAGCTTTCCAACATATGTACAATTGCTGTATATTATGTGGGTAAGCCGGCGAAAGACAGATATATCCTTAAGGTCCGGTAAACAAAAAAACGATATTTTAAATTGACAATTCACAAAGGAGATTTTTGTCATGAAACGTATTAGTAAAGTTTTGTTAGTTGTTGTTCTAATGCTTGTTATGGTTGTGCCTCTTGTTGGCGCGCAAGAACAGAGCATCGTCGATATTGCTGTCAACGACGGCCGTTTCGATACCTTAGTAGCCGCCGTGGTCGCCACGGATCTGGCTGGTCCACTTTCCAGTGGTGAATGGACAGTATTTGCCCCGACCGATGACGCTTTCGCCAAACTAGGACTGGATGCCAGCAATGTAGCCACGGCCTTCAGCAAAGAAGATTTGACCGACATCCTGCTCTATCACGCCATTCCTGCCTCTGTTTCTTCGGCTGAAGCGAAGACCCTTCTAGGCGATGTGACGATGGCCAACGGACAGACTGCCGGTCTGAAGTATTTCGACGATTCCCTGTGGGTTAACGATGATTCGCGCGTCATCATTCAGGACATTGTGGCCGCCAATGGCACCATCCATGTCGTTGACAACGTAATCTTAGGCCCGTGGCCTCGCGTCAGTGAAGAGGCTGAAATGGAAATGCCGTCTGCGCCTGATATGGCTGAAGCAGATGTGATGGAAACAGCTCCAGATACAGTAGATGCTGCCCCAGCCGAAAGCGCTGAGATGGTGTCGGATGACGCCGCATCCGCCGCAGCTTCTAGCAACTCAATCGCTGCTATCGCTATCCAGGACGGCCGTTTCGACACACTGGTAGCCGCTGTAGTGGCCGCCGATTTGGCTGATGCCCTTTCTGGTGGTGAGTGGACCGTTTTCGCTCCGACCGATGATGCCTTCGCTAAATTGGGTCTGGATGCCAGTAATGTCGCGACAGCCTTCAGCAAAGAAGAACTGACCGACATCCTGCTCTACCATGTACTAACCAGCAACGTCTCCTCTGCGGAAGCAAAGGCGAATCAAGGTGACATCACCATGGCCAATGGCCAGTTGGCTGGGTTGAAGTATTTCGATGGCTCACTCTTTGTCAACGACGATTCACGAGTCATCATTGAAAATATCATCGCCGACAATGGCACAATTCATGTTGTCGACAATGTTATTCTTGGCCCTTGGCCACGCTAAGGTAAAGCTTTGTAACAACATTAATCGAATCAAACTTGGTTAACAAATGGAGCAGCTGGCAGATATTTCTTGTCAGCTGCTCATTGGTTTTGCCAACAGAAGCACTATCTACTTAGGCGCCAAATGAAGATGAATATGTCAAATCGTGAGATATCGATAGAAAACCTAGAAAAACAATATCCCGGCGATATCCTCGCTGTAGATGGAATATCATTACACGTCGATGCCGGCCAGATTTACGGTTTTTTGGGCCCAAACGGTGCGGGGAAAAGCACCACAGTGAAAATCTTGACTACCTTGGCCTTGCCCACAGCCGGAAAGGCCACCATCGGCGGATACGATGTCGTCAAGCAGGCCGGTGAAGTTCGGCGAATTGCCGGCGTAGCTTTGCAGGATGTCGGATTGGATCCATTGATGAAACCACTTGAGCTTCTAACGCTGCACGGACGCCTCTTTGGATCTACAAAACAAGATGCCCGCGCACGAGCTGGGGAGTTGATGCGCCTGGTGCGGCTGGAAGATGCCATCGATCGCCAAGTAGGTACTTACAGCGGTGGCATGAAACGCCGTCTGGATCTGGCCATGGCCCTGGTACATGAGCCGGACGTCCTTTTCTTGGACGAGCCCACAACGGGACTTGATCCAGCCAGCCGGCGCGATGTTTGGCGCGAGGTCCGCCGTCTAAACGAGCAGTTGGGAATGACAATATTCCTTACCACGCAGTACCTAGAAGAGGCAGATGAATTAGCTGATATGATTTCGATTATTGATAACGGCAAGATCGTTAAAAGCGGTACTCCGGCAGGCCTAAAAGCCTCTCTTGGAAAAGAATCCCTAAACCTTGTTTTTGGCGAACGAGAAGCAGCCGAACGTGCCAACTTGCTTTTGCGGCCCCTAGCAGAACAGACACAGTTGGACAGGGTGACAGTACGTGTGTACATGAACAATGTTGCCCATGAGATACCCGCCATTATCGAGCAGCTTCATGAGGCCGATCTGGACCCTGTTTCCCTGACCTTGACCCAACCGACCCTCGACGATGTATTCTTACAGGTTACGGGAACTACATTAGACAATGAAGGTACAGAAGCTGAACGACTAGAACCAGCGCTTACCTAGAATCCATATAGGGAAGATTAGCTTTCACCAACGGAATTACCCATGACAATACAAACAGCAGCTGTTAACAATCATCCAGTAAAGAATGAAACCCAACTGCCAATAGTAGAGCAAATCGCATTGATAACCCGGCAGAATTTGCTAACCATCTTCCGGCGGCCAGCAGCCCTTATTCCACCAATTGCCATTAGTCTTTTCTTTCTGGTCATATACAACTCAACGCTGGGTGGTGCATCCGCTTTCATTCCCGATCTAGGCGCAAACAGTTATCTAGGATTCATACTGCCTCTTTCAATCGTAAGTGCCTCGCTTTCTGGCGCAGGCATCGCTGCCCAGAACCTGGTGCGCAATATTGAGAGTGGCTATTTCGACAAGTTATTATTGACGCCGATTAAGCGTTCAGCCTTATTAACTGGCACGATATTGTCTGGAGCAGTTATTTTAGGCTTGCAGGCGGCACTGGTTTTAGGTGTAGCCATATTGATGGGTTTGCGAATCGAGACCGGTCTATTGGGCGCTTTTGCGGTAGTCGGCATGTCCGTTCTGCTGGGTCTAGGCTTTGCTGGCTTTACCATGTCCGCAGCATTAGGCAGTGGCAATGCAGCCGTTACACAAAGTGCCAGTTTCGTCTTTTTTCCACTCACCTTCCTGGCTCCCACATTTGTGCCTCTAGCACTCCTTTCAGGCTGGCTTCGTGTGGCCGCGCAGTTAAATCCGATTACCTACGTACTGCAGGCGATGCGAGCGATAATCAATGAAGGATGGGTCTGGCCAGAGATTATGGCCGGCGTTCTGGCCTGTGTGATTCTTGGCGCCGCCATGTACTTGTTAACTCTTTTTGCTCTACGCCGCAGGACAGCTCGCAGCTAAAGCTGCCGGAGACTTGGTTTTTATCATGCAAACCACTGATTTTATCCTAGCATCGCCGAAGGATATCAACGATAGAGGTATATGAAATGAAGTACCGGCATAGTTTCAAGGTCAAGGCGCCTCTGGCGGTCGTGGCCGATTTTCATAAAGATACACGCGCACTGCAACTGCTGACACCACCACCTTTATCTGTGCAGTTTAATAGTGTGGAGCCGCTGGCCGAAGATTCTGTGGCCGATTTTTCGATGGGCATTGGACCCATTTCCCTGCGTTGGGTAGCTGTACACAGCGAGGTTACAGAGCAAAACGGCTTCGTAGACACCCAAAAGCAGGGGCCTTTTCGCAGCTGGCACCACCATCACCAATTCCGAGCGCTAGACGATGAAACGACAGAAGTAACTGACGAAATCGAGGCTGAATACGGCAACCTGCTCAGTCGAATTATGTGGATTAATCTGCCGCTGCTGTTTGGCTATCGCGCTTGGCGCACAAAAGCAGCGTTGAAAGATAACAAGAACGCTATGAACAATACCAAGGAATGACTATGCTCTTGAATGTCAATGGTGAAGAAAAAACAGTGAAGGATAGCCCGTCGATGCCACTTCTGTGGGTGCTGCGCGATGAGTTGGAATTGACAGGAACAAAGTTTGGCTGCGGCGTGGGTATTTGCGGCGCATGTACCGTGCATGTGGACGGCCAGGCAATGCGTTCTTGCATCACACCCCTCGCTTCGGTTGAAGGTAAAGATGTACGCACAATTGAAGGCTTGGCCACGAGGAACGCCGATGGTTCGATTATTTTGCATGTCGTGCAGCAGGCCTTCATAGATGAGCAGGTGCCGCAATGCGGTTGGTGCATGAGCGGCCAGATCATGACTGCATCAGCTTTCCTGGAAGAGAATCCAACTCCCAGCAATGAAGAGATCGTCGAAGCAATGGGCCAAAACTACTGCCGTTGCGGCTGCTATGAGCGAATTTTCTCCGCTGTAGAGAAGGCGTCAGAAGAAACAGCTGTGCAGCAGCTTGTGGAGAGCGCTATATGACAGAGAAACCCACACTCGCAACAGCTAGCTCAGACGAGAAACGGCGCTGGCGACTTTCGCGGCGACAGTTTCTGATTGGAGCCGGGCTGGCTGGGGGTGGACTGGCCCTCGGCGTCCTGTTTGGCACCCCCGCAGCACGCCTGCGCATTGCTGAAAGCACGGATGAAGGCGGCGGCGGTTTTTTTGCGCAGAGCAACGATCCGCTGGCCTGGTTTGAAGTTAACTCTGATGACAGTGTGACCCTCAACGTTCCTAAAGTAGAAATGGGACAGGGCGTCCATACGGCGCTTAAGCAAATAGCTGTGGAGGAACTTGGAGTTCCCTGGGACAGCTTGCAAGTGCGGCAGGGCACAACCTCGCTCGGTCCGCAGGACAGCAGTGGCACCCAGGGCAGCACTTCCATTTCCTCTTCATTTCTACCCTTGCGTGAAGCCGCGGCGACATTACGCGAGATGCTGCGCGCGGAAGCGGCCATACAACTAGGTATACCCGTCAGTGCGCTAGTTATGCGGGGAACAGGCTTTGCCACAGCCGATGGAGCATCGATCACCTTCAGGGAAATCGTGTCAAGTAAAGTGGAAGAATGGGAAGTGCCTGAAGAACCAGCTCCTCTGAAGCTAACCAGTGAATACAAGACCGTGGGCCAACCTGTCGCCCGCGATGACATCCCCAGTAAGGTGACCGGCGAGGCGGTTTACGGCTACGATATGAAGCTACCAGGGATGAAATTCGGGGCAATTTTACGCCCCCCGACTATTGAAGGGCGATTGAAGAACGTGGATACGACGATCGCCGAGCAAATGCCGGGCGTCGTTAAAGTAATTGTTGAAGACGATTTCGCAGGTGTGGTGGCCGAATCACGCGTAGAGGCATGGGCGGCTATCGATGAGCTAAAAGCGGAATGGGATGAGGGGAAGTTGTGGCAGCAAGAAGAGCTCGAAGAGCTTATTACCGCCGGCGGTCGTGGTGGAGTAACGATCCAAAGAGAGGGCAACGCAGACCGTATGCTAAATGGCGGTAATGTGATTATGGCCGAATATCGAACGCCACTGATGGTGCAGACACCTCTAGAAGCGCAGGCAGCGCTAGCCGATGTGCGTGAAGATGGGGCGCGCATCTGGGCCTCGACGCAGGCACAATCGCGCGTACAAGAACTGGCGGCCAAGGTTACCGGTCTGGACCAAGAGACGATTGAAGTTGTGCCTACGTTTTTGGGCGGTGGCTTCGGCCGCAAGCTCGGTGACGTGGCCGTGGAAGCGGCGCGGCTGTCGCAAGGTGCACGTCTACCTGTGCACCTGGGGTGGAATCGTCCGGAAGAATTAAAGCACGGTTTCTTTGCGCCAATGTCCCACCATCGCTTGCAGGCGACAGTAGGCGAAGATGGCCGAATCCAGGCCATGAAACACGAACTGGCTAGCGGTGATATTCTCTTCGCTTTCTTCTCACCGATGCTGATCGCTGTCTTTGGTGCGGATATTGGCGTGACGCGCGGTGCACGTCTTCAATATGCCGTGCCGGATATAGAAACGGTAGTTTGGCGGCGGAAGCTGCCGGTAAAGACAGGTTCATGGCGCGGGTTGGGCTTTTTGCCCAATGTCTTCGCCATCGAGAGTTTCATGGATGAATTGGCTCATTCGGTAGGCATTGACCCGCTGCAGTTCCGTCTGCTGAATCTGGCGGATACGGAGCGTGGGGATAAGCTGCGCACCGTTTTGCAAGTGGCAGCAAAGGGAGCGGATTGGGGTCGCTCGCTGCCAGCCGGACGCGCCCAGGGGTTGGCTTGCGCCCATGATTATGGAACCACTGTGGCCGCCGTTGCTGAGGTATCTATTGACCAAGAAACAGGACAGATACGTGTTCACCATATTACCTCCGCTATGGATTGTGGACTGGTGATTAACCCCGATGGAGCCAAAGCCCAGATAGAAGGCAATGCCATGTGGGGTGTGAGTGCAACGTTGCAAGAAGAGGTGCGCATCGAAAACGGCCGTGTGGCTCTGAATAATTTCGAAACCTACCCGCTGCTGACGATGAAAGAAGCACCGGCTGTGGAAGCTATTTTGGTGGACACTGGCGGGCAGGAGCCAGCGGGTGTAGGCGAACCGCCGATTGGTCCGATTGGGGCGGCGATCGCCAATGCAGTATTTGCACTAACAGGTGAGCGCTTGAGAAAAATGCCGTTGAAATTGGCATAGAGGTTTAATTGGCCAAGAAAGATCAACAAGTAGTTGTTATTGGAGCGGGTGTCGGAGGATTGACAGCCGCTTGTTTATTATTGAAGGCGGGATTTCCGGTGACGGTGTTGGAGGCGCATGTCTATCCAGGGGGCAGCGCCGGTACTTTTTACCACAAAGGATATCGCTTTGATGCCGGAGCAACGCTGGCCGGCGGCTTTTCACCAGGAGGTCCGCATGCTCGCCTGGCGGAGATTCTGGATTTGACCTGGCCGGTAAGTGCGGTGGACCCGGCGTGGGTTGTACATTTGCCACATAAGCAGATCACGCAGTGGGCGGATCAGGAGCATTGGGAGGCGGAGCGGCGAGAGAAGCTGCCAGGTACAGAGAAATTCTGGCTTCTGCAGGAAAAGCTGGCAGCCATTGCATGGGATATCTCGGCACGGCCGTTCCCCTGGCCTCCCCAATCGCCAAGCGATTGGTGGTCATTGGTGCGGGCGCTACGAGTGCCGACGCTTGGCGCGGCCCCCTACCTAACACGGACGATGGATAGTTTAATGCGATCGCGCTTCTCCAAAAATGGGAGTCGTCCCGGATCGTACACTGAATTCAGCACTTTCCTCGATGCGCAGCTGTTGATCTCGGCGCAGACAAGGGGCGAGCGAGCGAACGCGCTTTACGGCAGCGCGGCGCTAGATCTGCCACGACGGGGTGTGAATCATGTGCGTGGAGGGATGGGCAGCCTCGCAGGCACGCTGGCAGATTGGTTCCGCGCGAATGGGGGCGAGCTCCATTTTCGCCAGCAGGCAGAGGAACTGGTAATACGAAATGATGGCAGCAAGCTGCTGCATACCAACAAGGGCATGGAAGTCGAAGCGGATATTGTGCTGGCCAATCTTACACCGTGGGGCCTGGCGAAACTGCTAGGTGAAAAGGCGCCGGTTTCTCTGAAACAAACAATAATCGAAACGCCGGCGACGTGGGGTGCGTTTACGCTGTACCTGGGCCTGGATGCCGAAGAATTACCGGGTAACATCGCCGATCATCACCAGGTAGTGGTTAACTCGCAGCGGTCGTTGGGAGAGACGAACTCGGTTTTTATATCACTGTCTGATGCAGAAGATGAAACACGCGCACCTAAAAGTCATAGGGCGGCAACGCTGTCCACACACACGGCAATTGCCCCTTGGTGGCAGCTTAAAGAGAATGATATCCTGGCCTACGATGCGCGGCGTACTGAGTATGCGGAACGGATGCTGGCAGCGGCAGAACGAGCGATTCCAGGACTGCGTCGGGCAGTTCGCCTTTGTTTGCCAGGAACACCGCTGACTTTTGAGCGCTTCACCCGGCGACCTCAGGGAATGGTAGGGGGCTTTGCGCAAGAGTCGTTGTTCGCTGCGCGCGGGCCCAAAACAGGCTTGCCCAATGTGTGGTTGGTCGGCGACTCAATTTTCCCGGGCCAATCGACTGCGGGAGTGACTGTGGGTGCAATGCGCGTTGCAGCCGCAATAAACAATCTCTAATCCTAATCCCGCAAAACCCCGTTTTTCTATTCTATCTCATCTGTACGGTAGAGAAATAATGCATAAACTATTTCTTTATCTCTAGGATCGTTTCATAATTTCTTTGGTTGCATACCAGCCTGTTAACATTGCTATGGGCACTCCTGAAGGAGCATATGCCCACTGACCTGCTTGAAGGACTCCTGGAATAGGAGTTAAAACAGATTTTGGTAGATCTTTCAATTTATTCACCACAGGAATTTCTGTTTCAAAAGACCAGCCGGTAATCGCTCCTTTAGAACTCCCAGATACCTTATTTATAGTCAGGGGCGTAGATGAGAATTTGAAAAGGATATCATCAGCTAAGCCCTTATATATTGTTCGAGAGAAAATTCTGATTATGCGATTTTCCACTATTTCCTTAAACTCATTATACCAGCCAGCTTTTTCGATTTTTTCAATAAGATCATAATCAAAAAGACAACTTATCATTAATCCTGTTTGTCCTTCAGGTGCTAAGGTAGGATCCCGGAGAACGGGTATGGAAACTTCGTAAGTGTTCAAACTACAGAATTTATCTAACCAATCTAATACTTCGCTCTTGGATATTTTGTCAAAATCTTCTATAAGACTCTGCCTTTCCCTCCGATTAGTCTCTCCTAATCCTTTTCTTGAAGGAGTGTAGAACATGTGCTCCCCACCCTTTAATAGGAAATATGAAGGCGGACGGTCTACTGCAATAAACAGAATGAAGACAGATTCAGCTCCTTTGGAAGAAAGAATGCTCTGGGCATTAGATTCAATTTTATTAGTCAATTCTGCACCTAATCCTCCCGGATTTAGATTCCGATATAAGGCTTTTAAATCTGCTGCCCATATCAGATGATCGTAGCTATAGTCATTGCCTTCTGAGTCAGTAACTTTCGATTCCGATGGATTGATTTCTTTGATATGCTTATTTAGTATTATCTCCCCGCCGCCAACCAATATCTTCTCTTCTAGGAGATTAACCAAAGCGATGGTTCCCCCTTTTGGGTAAAAATAATCGAGATAAACATAAAAATAACCCAACGCGAAATAAGTTGGTGTCTCCCTGAAAAAATGTTGGGTCAATATATCTATGAGAGACTGACTATCAGTTAAACGCTCAAGAAAAACTTCCATGGGCATATTAAACTGATTAAACTTTCTTAAAGCGTTTAGGAACTTTAATGTCCAAGGTATCAACTTCCTAAAGATAAATCTCTTATCACTCATAAGATCTACAAAATTTGGATTGTCAAATTCATATAAGACTTTGGTGTATCCAGATAGTTCATAAATTTTTGATATGATATTTTCGATATCCCCAATGTTTTCAGGATATAGATTGACCAACATACGTTGATATTCACTAATGTCATCCATTGAATCGACACGGAACAATTGGTCTTCAACACCTATTGAAATTTTGTTTGCAAGGAAATCCCAACTGATTCCTAAATCTTTTAGCATTGGTTTTACAATTCCGGAATTTACAAAAGCCCTTGGACCAGCATCAAAGTAAAATCCATCATAATCAAATGTATTTAGCAATCCCCCGCTTCTGTCATTCTTATCAAATAGCAAAACATTGTAATTTTCCCTGGCCAAATAAGCTGCCGCAGTTAATCCCGCCATTCCAGCGCCCACTATCACAATTTCTTTTTTCGTTGTCATTTTAATCCGCCCAACTTCTGACTTAATACCCACAGTTTTTCTGCTGCTTCCTTGTCCAATGCTGGAGGTGCAGGTTCTTCTTCAGTTGTAAGATTAAAAAACTTGCCGGAAGTGTTATCTAGTTTGCTGGAAACACCTAAAAAATATAGGGCTTTCGCAGCAATATCTGAAGGTCTCGCCGTTCTATCAATAAATATCCTCTTGATTAACTTGTAAATCTCACCATTGTTTTGACCACTATTAGTCTTTATATTACCTGGGTGCATTGCGTTCACAGTTACTCCGGTTCCAGTATAGTATTCATTGAGTTTTATCATCGATAGTAATTGTGCCGTTTTTGCAGCGCCATAGCTTTTCAATCCTGAATAACGATGCTTTTCCCAGGCAAGATCATCCAAATGCAAGCCCGACACAGCAAATCTATGTGCCTCAGAATTCACAAAAATTATTCGCCCACTCTTTTGATTGATGAATTTTTCTCTAATGTAATAATTCAAAACAAATGAACTAAGATAATTTGTTTGAAACACCATTTCCAGGTTATTGGCCGTGAAAGTCTTCTTTGTTACATAAACACCAGCATTATGGATTAGGACATCGATATTTCTATCCAATGCAGACAATTGCTTTGCAACAGCATGGACATCTGTTAATTTTGAAAAATCAGCAATCATATAGGTGCATTTTGCATCAAATTGACTTTTTAGTGTTTCACATAATTCTCTTGATTTTTTTTCATTCCTGTTGATACATAAAATGTCGGCACCATGAGAAGCATATTTTTCTGCTGTAACATAACCTATACCTGAAGTTGCTCCGGTAATTACAACTAAACGGTTATCAAAATCATCGGCACATATTTCGGGATCTAATTTTAGATTACGTAACATGGCGCGAATATTGGACCATTTATATTCTTTTATATATTCTTTCAAGTTGCCTCCAGAGCATTTGGAGATAAAGTATGATCATGATCCTGTTAGCGATATGAACCTTTGAATTGACGCCAATGTCTGTAAAGGAGCCAGATAGGAGGATCCAAATGCTAAGTCCTGAGAATAATAGCAACATACTCTAATTGGCTCAACTGGTTGCAAGGAATGCCACCACCTTCATATAGCCCGTTTGGCAGTGGGCCACGTACTGTTTCGGAGCTGCTTTCGCGTAAATCGAGAGCAAAGTGGTTCTGGCGAGGATATTGCAGCAATTTAACTTACGCCTCTCGCCCAGGCAAACGATACGGCTGTATATGGGAGCGACGTTTGCGCCAAGACCAGTCGTGAAGATAATCCTGAAACGGAGAACTAGGAAAGAATAGCTGTGAATAAATTACGGAAAACCAGGCAGGTTACAGAATTGGTTCCGAAAACCTGCAGTTCAAACCTCAAAGCCAGCCGACATTATTGGACTTTGGGCTTTTCGTTATCGGTCTTGCCCTTTTTGGCGCGGGCAGAACGGATTTATCATGATATGCCGCAGCTTCACGCCCAAGCTTCTAGCGCCACGTTACCATCATTGTCAATTATTGTCCCTGCACGGAATGAAGCACAAAACTTGCGACGTCTGTTACCCTCTTTGGAAAAGCAAGAGTATCCGGGTCAATTGGAGATCATTGTTGTTGACGATCATTCGACTGACGGTACGGCGGGTGTGGTCGAGTCCCGGCAACAAAGTCTTGCGCTAAGGCAGCATACAAATTGTGCGTTGAAATCGATTCCTGCGGGTTCACTGCCTGCAGGATGGCTGGGAAAGCCAAATGCCAGCCATACTGGGGCCTGTGCCGCGCGCGGGGAATGGCTATTGTTTTTCGATGCAGATACAGAGCACAAACCATATAGTGCAGCCAGCGCCATGGCCTTTGCCCTGGCCAACAATCTGGACGGGCTGAGTATTTTCCCGCAGCAGGTGACGCGCGGGCTCTTGGACAGCGCGGTATTAATGGTAGCCTTTGCCGGATTATTCGCCGGGCTGCGCCGTTCGACAACGATGCTGAACGGGCAGTATGTGCTCATTCGGCGTGAGGTGTACGAGGCCAGCGGCGGTTTTGCAGCGGTACGGTCTGAAATGATGGAGGATCTTGCTTACGGTCGCCTGTTGGCGGACATGGGGTACCAGGTGCCTATGATGCGTGGTGAATCGTTGGCTAAAGTTCATATGTACGAGAACTGGCGACAAATGTGGCACGGCATCAACCGGCTAGGCTCCGGATCGTTACGCCACAGCGGATTATTTGCTCTGATTCCAACGATCTTTGTCACCGGATTAATGATGCCCATTTGGACTTTGCTTTTTAATCGTCGCTACGTACGCGAGATGCCAAACCTATGGTTGATCTGGTTTGCGTCCATAATTGGTTTTTTGCCCTGGCTGAGCAGATTTAGCGGAAATCGAAAGACAAAGAACAAAAAAAGGTCAACGGCGCTTGGGGTAATGATGGCTCCAGCGGCAGCGGTTTTTGTGCAGATAGCCTCACTGTGGGGATTGGTATCGCGCCTATTGGGTTGGGGCATTTCATGGAAGGATCGAAAGGTAAGGTAAGAGATGGATTCTTTATCCTTTCTGATTTTCTACACAATTCTTGCCTTCTTCCTCGGTTCATTACCCGTCTCCGTCTGGATTGGACGGGTGACGACGGGTGAGGATATTCGGAAATATGGTGACCAAAATCCTGGGGCAACCAACGTGCTGCGTGCGGGCAGCCGTGTTGGCTTTCTTCTAGCGATGGCCCTGGATATCAGCAAGGGTGCGCTGGTAGTAGGACTTGCTTACCAGGTATGGGGCATCCAGGATTGGCGCATTGTGCCCGTCACGCTGGCTCCCGTCGCCGGGCACGCCTTTTCTCCTTTTTTGCGTGGTAAGGGTGGTAAAGCATTGGCAACGGCCTTTGGCGTATGGATTGGCCTGACCATCTGGAGCCTTTCCCTGCCAGCGTTAGGGTTCCTAATCTTTTGGCGGTTACTCATCCGTCCGCCTGGTTGGGCGCTGATGCTTGCCTTGGTATGTTTGGGACTGATTATAGTCATCTGGTTTTCAGATCCCGTCTTCTTGGTCGTTTTGGCATTGCAGTCCCTGATTTTGCTATATAAGGAACAGTCCGATTTGCAGCAACGGCCGTCATTCTATAGAAGGAAACCATAGAAATGATCCACACTGAAGGGATTGGTCAGTCAACTACGGGGATTACCGTGGGTGCGATGTGAATCCCTGCCCAAATTAACAGTTATCTCTCTCGTCGGCAAAACGCAGTTCTTGTTTGCGTCCAATACTGTAAAGGCTGCAAAAACGCAGAACCTGACATTAACAGTAATATAACCACCCACCCATTTATTTCTGATAAAGCTTTTGGAAAATATCAGCTATAATAGTGGACGTCATTTTGACGCTGTTGCCCATTTTAATTGCCGTTAGGCTACAGATAATTGATCAATGCCCAGTGCGTAATACATTGCTTCACCCACTGCGCATCACCAAAGAATATGAACTACTACATTGGCATAGATTCATCGACAACGGCCACAAAGGCTTTATTGATTGACGAAACGGGCACCGTTATCGGTGTTGCTGTTTCAGAATACTCATATGACACCCCTAAGCCACTGTGGAGTCAGCAAAGCCCTAAATTATGGTGGCAAGCGACCGTGGAGAGTATTCGACAGCTTGTTGCCGACACCGCCGTTTCCCCTCAGGACATAAAAGGTATTGGCCTAACCGGCCAAATGCACGGCATGGTATTACTCAACAAGAATGATGAGGTTTTGCGCCCCGCCATTTTGTGGAACGACCAGCGCACACAAGCACAGTGTGATGACATCCGGTCCAGAATAGGCAAAGAGCGGCTCATTCAGATTACGGGCAATGATGCCTTAACCGGTTTTACCGCGCCGAAGATCCTCTGGGTCCAGCAAGAAGAACCATACATTTACGAACAGATCGCCCATATTTTACTGCCAAAGGACTACGTACGTTTGAAACTGACCGGTGAGTATGGAGTAGACCGTGCGGGTGGCGCTGGAACGCTGTTGTTCGACCTGCAAAAGCGGGATTGGTCAACAGAAGTTGTAGCGGCATTGGAAATCGATCCCCAATGGCTGCCACCGACTTTTGAAGGCACAGATGTTACCGGCTTTCTTTCCGCACGGGCCGCTGCCGCCACCAGTTTACCGGCTGGCATCCCAATCGTCGGCGGAGGGGGCGATCAGGCTGCCAATGCCGTGGGCACAGGTGCCGTTATTGAGGGAATTGTCGCTCTTAGTCTCGGCACATCAGGCGTCGTTTTCGCCGCTACCAATACCCCGGCCATCGAGCCAGAAGGACGTCTTCACGCTTTTTGCCATGCCGTCCCCGACAAATGGCACTTTATGGGCGTTATGCTTTCCGCAGCCGGCAGTTTGCGCTGGTATCGTGACACCTTAGCTCCAGGCAAGGAATTCTCAGAATTGGTCGATTCCGCTGGCGCGGTTAATGCCGGAAGTGATGGGCTGCTCTTCCTCCCCTATTTAACCGGTGAACGGACTCCTCACCCCGATCCGTTGGCAAGGGGCGCATTTGTAGGTCTCACCGTACGCCATACGCGAGACCATATGACGCGGGCGGTACTAGAAGGGGTATCATACGGCTTGCGTGACAGTTTCGAGCTGATGAAAAATGCTGGTATCACCCAAATAAATCAAGTACGTATCTCCGGTGGCGGGGCGAAAAGCCCCTTGTGGCGTCAGATCCTGGCTGACGTATTCCAGGCCGAAATCGTCACCGTCAATACAGTAGAAGGAGCAGCCTACGGGGCAGCGCTTCTAGCGGCCACCGGCACAGGCGTTTATGCCACAGTTGAGGAAGCTTGTACCAGCACAATCAGAATCACAGGCTCAACTTCTCCTGGGGAGCAACGCGCAGTTTACCAGGATCAATACCCGCATTACCGCGATCTGTACCCTGCACTTAAGGCAACTTTTCACAATATTCACTGATCGTAAAGAACTGCCAGCTTCGGAATTGAGTCAGATCTACTGATTTCTGAAAGCCAATATCCTTCCCTACAAACAATATCGAACTACAACCCTTTTGGTCGAGTTCTGACCGGTTTTCCCGATACTAATTTCTATTCAATTAGGTCAAACGCCAGCCTCGTTTTCCGTATTCTCGACTGGCTGCACTTTCTGAGCAAGATCGTGGATCACTGCTTCACCCTTGGCCATTCTCTCCACATCGTCAAGTACTTGTTGGGGAATATTATAGGTCGCGACTTCGGCATTCAGCTTATTTAGTTGAGCTACGGTAGCCTCCATTTCTTCTAGGTCCATCATGATCGCCAAAGCTGCGCCGCCATCTTTGAGATGTTTCTCCAACTTAGCCTGATCCTCATCACTCATGCCAATCTGCTTGTGAATAAGCGATCCGCCGAGGCCGCCGGCAACCAAACCAACCAGAGCACCGCCAATTAATGTCGCCCCACCGCTGAGAATACCCAACGCAGCACCGGCAATAACACCCCACTTGGCACCCTTACCCCCGATCCGAGCACCCACCTTATCTTCCTTTAACTTACCCTTATCATTCATGGTCAAGATGCTTATCGCACCAAGTTCTAGATGCTTAAGATCCTTATCCCATTCCTTCAACTGTTTTCCCGCTTCTTGAGCCTCATCAGCCGAAGGGAAAAAAGCAATTATCAGTTCACTGTCTTTTTCAGCCATCATTATCTCCATTATCTGTTACGGACCTGTCTTTCTAAAGGGTACCCCACACATACTCTAATTGCTATTACGAAACTTGCCAACTCCAAGGCAAGCAAATTGTCCCTTTAGTACGAAATTTGCACGATATGTCACCAAATTGATTATGCTGCATCTAAATAGATAGCAGCAGAATTGTGCTGCTTAAATATACTTGCCCATGGTAATTATCGTGTAAAAGGAGTAAGAACGACTTATGCCCATGTACACCTTCGTCTGTCGCGAATGCGAGCAGCCATTTGAAAGAAAATTACGCATGTCCCAGTCAAGCGAAACCCAGGATTGTCCCGGCTGTGGCAGCATGAACACCCGTAAATCTATTGGTAAAATCGCCATCGGGGGGATCAGTCGCTCGGCTGCGCCGGCAGTCAGTGCCCGACCAACTCGCAGTCCCTTCACCTGAGCGGGCAGCTGCTGAGCAAGCAGGCTGCTTGCCAATAATTTTCTATTAGAGCATCATAGTTGAGAGCGTAATAGTCACTCTCGCATTTGATCCATTCATTGGGTCAAGAATCGGGGAAAAGAAAAAGACCCCACACTTTAGGGGGTCTTTTTTTGTCTAGGTTAATAACGGGCCAGACGATCAAATAGCGACAAAAC
Organism: uncultured Chloroflexia bacterium; assembly: GCA_963807975.1. Taxonomy (GTDB): domain Bacteria; phylum Chloroflexota; class Anaerolineae; order Promineifilales; family Promineifilaceae; genus JAACFF01. The sequence goes on from CAWEDV010000002.1 coordinate 203,798, forward strand.
TACTTATTATCGTATCCACGATATCCGGTATGATGACAACTCGGGCCTTGGTCTGATTACAAAGATTCAAGATACGGTTGCGATCCTCGCCTTCTACTGCGGAAATCGCAAAGACAATAACTTCAACATCGTATTTTTTGACCAGCCGGGGAATATCGCTGGTTGTTCCCAATATTCGAAAACCACCGATCTGCGCATCACGACGTCGAACATTATCATCTACACCACCAACCGTCCTATAGGCGGGCAACAGCTCTTCATTCTTTAACAATGAAGCCGCAAAGCGGCCAACGACGCCAGCACCTACAATAAGGGCCCGTTCACCTACCACACTGGTACCAGGCCGCATATTGAGCCAATGCTGAGCAGCTCCGGAGACCAGCCGCAGCCGGTACCGTACAATGACAAATCCAAGCCAAGAAAGCACGCCAACGACAATCAACATCATTTCCGGCAAAGGTGTCGGCAGCTGTATATTGACCAGCATCAAGCCGATCGTGGCCAGGGCGACCGAAGCGAAGAGCGCCAAGATATAGCCAGCGCTGGCAGTCGACCAATATATCCGGCCCAAGCCCAATATGTAGTTGACAAGGCTAAATACCATCGTTACCAAGATTGCCAACAAGACAGAAGCACCCATGCCAATGTGAAAAGGACCCGTACTGCGCCATGCAAGACCGGTTACGGCAACCACAAAAAACACAACCAGGGCATCGACAAAGAACCAAGAGAAATAACGATTAGTAAAATGAGCGACGGGTCCCCATAATAGATGGTCATCTGGAATCTTCCGTTTCCTTAGCATCGGGACTAAGACGACGGCCGTCCAGAACAGAATATCAATATCACCCAAGATCGAGCGCCGGCGCACATAACGGGAATCGAGCTGCAGCTTCTTTGGCAAAATCTCGTTTAAATATTCTTCTTCAACATTATTCTCTGACAGCATCCCCTCTTCATCACGGTAAACGATCGACGCCGGGCTGGTCATGCCTGCCCGAATGGAAAGCAAAAGCTGCCGCGTTTCTTCTGGCCACTGAGTCACATAGGCCGGATCTTCCGGACGTGGGCCTACCAGACTCATCTCCCCTTTGAGTACATTCCACAACTGCGGCAGCTCATTAAGCTTGGTATCGCGCAGCCAATGTCCAATTGGCGTAATGCGCTTATCCCCTTGTCCAGTAACTCGTGGCCCGGAATAACTTTCAGGTTTTTCATACATCGTGCGGAACTTAAGCATACTAAAGAGTCTACCATGCTTACCTACGCGCGGGCTCCAGTAAAAGACAGGTCCTGGGGAGTCAAATTTGATGATGATGGCGATAAAGACGAAAAATGGGAAAAGCAACAGCAGGCCAACCGCTGACGCCGATAGATCGAGCGTGCGTCGCAAAACTGCGTTTAGCCGCCGCACAATGGGATGGCTGTAGCGCTTACCAACCATTAACTGCTGAATGTGCAACCACTTCAACACATTCATCATTTTGTCCTTCCTCGCCAGATTGGACCGTCATTCGTACCCACCCTGGTCCATTTGCACTGCATACAAAATGCATCTTGCCGAAAGAAAACCGGGTTCGTTACCGTTCCCAATTTAGTGCCGCATCAAAATCATCTCCGCCCGAAAAATAAGTTCCCATCGGGCGCATCTTCACCTCATGCAGTTGTCCAGTCCCCAGCCGCCAAACCTCAATATTATCATAGCGCGCTCTGGCCGGAACATCCTCATCCGCCTCCATATAAAAACCTACGCTAACATCGCCCGAAAACTCCTTATCTTGCACGGTGGCAAGACGTTTGCCATTGATGCTGACCGTGATATCTAGCCCTTCCCTATCAATGCGCAGACGGTTTTGGGCGTATCCTGGCAGAATAACTGCTGCGTCCGTTCGTGGGATGACGATTTCGGGTTCACCGAAAACAACCTTCGCGACGCCAAACCAGCCACCACTTGGATCCATGGCCAGGAAGTAGAAATTGTCCCAATCCTTCCAGTCAAAAACGAGACCATAGTCGCCCGTCCTGCCTTGTTGGCGGCGCATACTTGCTCTCACATTGTAGGCAGTGAGCCCATCTACGGGAGCTATAGCGCCTGCCCACCGGCCCGCCTCGCGGATGAGCATCTCATACTCCCCGTCCTGATAGCTCCATCGCACCAAGCCATTATCAACAACGGGCCAGCCACTTTTGTCATTGCTGAAATCATCTCGAAACACCTGGTCAGAGACATTGCGTACCAGGGGCAGATAAACGACTGCATCTTCCGTCACCGTCCCCTCGCTGGCCGACAGAACGGAAACAAGCAGAAATATGAGGATTGTCAATGTGATTGGTATCAAGACAATTCGTTTTTTCACTTTATCTGGTCCTTTAGAAGGTGCAATTGGTTTGCCGGCTTGTATGGGCACGAACAGGCCCGATCCTCGCCTATCAAAATAAATTTTCTCAAGTATTGCGTGAGGCCAAATCGGTCATGGAAAGCTGCTGCGCCTTGAGATCGTCTGCCAAAGCTTCACTCAGCTCTTGCAGCGCTTCGGGAATCAATGGATAGATTAATCGGTGCGCCGGGATATCAGACGCGGCTTGCACACAAAAGTCCAGATGTTTCCGCAGTAGATCGCCATCAAAAAGTCGCGAGGCCACCGTGTGCCGCAGCAGAGCCAAAGCGCCCTCTTGTGCTCCCATTCGCCGGATTTCGACCCGGCCACCTACAGCCGGCCGGTCCAAAACATACACAGCCGCTAATGGCACTCGCTCCGGCACTCCTGCCGATGGCTGGTTGAGAGCTGCAATTTTTAATTGCGGAAAATGTGGCAAAACATCCACGCTGCCATCGCTTCTCATAGAAACAGGCAAAACATCGTCCCCAATTCGCCGCCACGATCCCTTCCCATGAGTGTCAAGCCAGCGCGCCAAGGTCGACTTACCTTTTCCAGACTCACCCACGAAGGCCAAGGCATTCCCATCAACTAGTGCTGCGCTGGCGTGGAGGCAGTAAACGCCGTGCAATCCTAAGGCTAAAATAAGGGCCGGTCCGAGCAAAGCTTCAATCACCAGATCCCAGCCAACCTTCTGTTCCTTCTCTGCTAGAACAATATGATCGCCATTCTCCGCAATCTCATAAACGCCAATGCCCGCCACGTCGATCCGGTATCCCCAAGGGATCGAAAAACCGGTAACCTGACGCCAAACGTTTCCAATCCAGCCTGGGCCGTGGTAAAGTTCACTTTCGTCACTTTGCTTATTTGGCTTTTCAGTCCGACTCCTGAGCTTGACCTTGCTTTCAAATGTCTGCTCGAATCCAACCAAAACTGGGAGCGCAAGATCGAGTCGTAGATCATGGTGCGCCAGGCGATAGCAAAAATGCGTTTCATCGCCAATTAGCGTCCCTGGCTGCAGCGTGACATCAATCATAAACTAACGAAGGGAAAAATGTTTCTCTCAGTTGTCAAAGACAATGTCCTTGTTACAAACCCCAGAGGAAACCAGTCCCGTACGCAATTACATAATGCCTCGATCAGCATGATTGTAGATCTTCGCAATGAAATCTAATCAAAGATGTTATTTTCAAAAATCCCTGACCCACTCTTACTAGATTTACTTTCTGCGCCGAGAGGACCAAACAAAGGCTCAAAATCGTCAGGGGCAGTGCTCTCGTCAAGACCAGGCGACCCACCCAAGGTGATGTCACGTAGATGTTCTTGTGGGATAAGGGTTGGTGCCTGATACAGTTTCTTACAAAACTCGTTTCTTTTTTTCAAAACAACTTTTGTTTCGTCACCATTTGCGCTAATAGAATCTTTCTTACTTATACCGTGCATACCATTCTCCTCCAACTCCATTTGCGGCCTTCTGTGCGTCCAAGAATCTCAACCACAATTCCAGGCTAAGACTTTTCCATAGATAATACGTATCCTTGGAGCGGGACCAACGATTTTCGCTGCCCATCCGTTGTCTCAGCCAATCTTCTTGGATGTATTTCCTTTCCAAGATAAGCGGTTCATCCAATATTCTTTCCACAGTGCTTTTTTCCTTCACTACCAGTCCTTTTTGCATTAAGGCGAAAAAAGACGTTTTATATTTTCGTTCGCTAATAGCAGAAGGGAGCAAGTCACCCATGGCATTCCGTAACATCCATCTCTGCCGGTGCGGCCGACTAAGCTGGTCAGCAGGTACAGCCAAGACGTATTCAATCAACCGCTGGTCCCAATAAGGCGTAGCACGCTCTAATCCATACTCATTATACCGAAAATGGGCAGCAGATGCACCCTGAGAAAATATGTTAAGATTTAAATCCAGGAAACGATGCCATTGATCAGGGCCAAAGAAACGCCGTTCACTCTGATCAAATTCACGTCGCGCCTGCAGATTTGTCCTTCTAACTAGATCCGGGTGCAGTCCCGGATGGATCGACGTTTCCTTGTTGGGATTACGGCGACTATAGGACATGCGCCAGGAATGCGGGATCATGTGGCGCACGCCATTTAGAAGGAGATCACGATGTAGATCAATATCGCTGGGGTGGTCCATCAAGGTTCCAGCCAATTGTCCCCATCTTAAATCGGCCATCATACCTGCGGCCCAAGATTTTCCACCAAGAAAAAGCATATCGCCAAAATGCCCGTTCAACAGAACCCGGCACCCCTTTTTTTGCGCCGCCGCCATCACCGCCGTTGGCAGCCAGCTATATGCATCCCAGCTCAAATACCCCTCATCCAAAGGCCAATGCTCAATATTGGACAGCGTCCACTTGTCATCGCCAGCGATATAGCTGGCATCGAGCTGGTAACGATCAACTACCGGCTGGATATATTCCCGTTCATCACATTGGCTCAATTTGTCAAAAACGTAGGAAAAACTGATCAGGCGATCTTGAGCTAATCCTGCCTTTGGCAGCAGCCCGCTGGCCACTGCTGCCAGGAGCGAAGAGTCCAGCCCTCCGCTCAAGGAGAGCCCGACCGGACCCACAGTCCGCAGACGACTGTTTACCGCCTCACTGACCAGCTCCAAGAAGCGAGCCGCATAATCGCGGTCATTCTTGTATCGGATTTGAACCTGGGGATCAAATTCCCAATAACGCCATTTTGCGACCTTTTCGGGCGTGATCAGCATGCAGTGTGCCGGGGGACAATACTTTATACCCTGGTAGTATGTTTCTTCCTGATTATGATAGTTGCCCTCTAGGAAATCAACAATTCTACCGTCATTTAATTCTGTTTGTACATTCGGATGGGCCAGAAGCTGCGCGACCTCGGAGCCAAGCAGGCAGAGATCATGATCGATATAATAACAAAGACCACGGGCGCCCAATACATCACGCGCCGCAAAAAGGCACTGTTGATCACGGTCCCAGATAATGAAAGCAAACTCGCCCAGCAGTTTTTCGACACAGCTTGTGCCCCAGAACTGGAATGCGCGCAAGATCAAGGCCGCGTCGCTTATTTGCTTGTCGTCCACGTCGCTTAGCGCAAGCTGCTTTAGCAAATCAGGGCGGTTGTCCAACCTGGCATCGGCGGCAATGATCAGCCGGCCAGACGCGTCCATGATCGGCTGTCGCTCGCCCCACTCCTCCGGTGTGACCCAAAAGTGCTGGTGAACGAGAACAGTATTGCCTTCACACCACTGATCTTGGCCATCGACCGACCTTTCTGGCCTGGCCTGCAGCATCCGATCAATGACTCCCCGCTCAACGGGCTTGCCATTTTTATTAATGATTGAAAGAAAGGCGCTCATAACAGTTTGCGTTATAGCCTAAAGAAATCAAGGCGCGGCACTCGATCTGTGTGCCGCGCCTCTTATCTAAACCAAACTAAATCGCTGCAAGAAACCGTTATTTACCGACGTTGGGGTCAATAATCAAAGCCGGATCGCCCAGCAGTGTCCATCCATACAGAACATCCGTCATGGCTGAGCCGCCTTCTACGCCTGCCAGCTCTTGTTTGGCTGCCGCTATTGCGCTGCCAACCGTCACACCCGGTTCAATCAAGTGTGGGGTCATCAATTGGCCCATTAACCACTCTGAAGCAGCTTCGGCAACAGATGTCGCGCCCATCACGGCCGCCGCACCCTTATTTTCCGTCATCAGCATTTGGCTCGACAGCGTATTGTAGGAAGGATTGATGTAATAAGTGTTCTTACAACCCCACTGGGTTACCACTGTCGGCTTTCCTTCATTATTAATGCCCGGGACATCCCAGTAAATGAGCATACCAGATTCCGACCAGCTGTACTGGCTGGAGTGTCCGACGTAGCTGATCATCGCCTGCCCGTCTTCAAACCCGTCGATCACCGCCTGCTTCGCCTCGGCCATTGACAATGGTCCCCAATAGGCCTTCGACACATCCCAACTTGCCGGCATCTGCTCCGCAAAGCTGTCGCTGTCACGGTTGAATCCGATCTCTGCGGCGAATAACACCTTGCGGCCATACTCATTCTTGACATTGTCTTGATAGGTCAAAGTCTTATCTACCATCCACATTAATTCATCTGAAGTGCGCACGGGGAAGCGGCCCAAGGCCAGATCTTGTATCTTATCGCCGTCCACATCCGCGTACAATGGGTCAACAGGGGCAAAGCGCCTGTTATCAAGTACAAACTCGTAGCGCGAGGGGAGGAAGCTGATGCCATTGTCACCCTGGTAGTTGCGGTAATCATAGGTATCGCCGCCAACCAGCAGGACATGGGTTACGCCCATCTTCAGCGCCGCGTCAGCGATGTAATCATCGATCGCCTGGGCATCGAAGTTTTCATCACTGTATTGAGCGTAGACATCGGCGACATCCACCACGCGAACCTCAAATTTCTTTTGACGCTCTGTGACCAAGCGGCTCAGGTCATCATTAATGAAATCTGCATGGCTGATGATCAGGTAATCCGCCGTTCCGCTGATGATATCGCTGTGCGGTCGTGCTGCCTTGAATGCTGGCTTCAACCGCGCATCATCCGTGGCGACGACGTACGTTGCTGGCGTGCCCGTCAACGCTTTGAAAAGGGCGTTGTAAGATCCATCGCCGTTATTTTCAACGCGTATGCGCAGTTTCTTTATCTGGTCACCAACCAGCCGGTAAACGACCACATCAGACGAAGGCAAGCCCTGCACCCGGAACCCATTCTCTGTTCCCGTCGAATCGAAAGTCAACCCGCCGTTCTCCTTGGCCACGACCGCCCGTGGATAGGTCAGGCTGTAACTATCCAGATTAACAGTGTCACTGCGCGCCCCTGTATCTAACGGCAATGTGAATGATAGTGTATTGTTCCCATTGGCGATTGCACCAGAAGCAAGTTCCACGCTAAACGATGCATCCACTGTTCCTTCGAACAAGCTGTCTTGCACCGTTTTGCCGTTGATTGCGGTTACAACATGATGGCCGGGTGCATCTACCAGACCGCCATTGGATTGCCCCCACATGCCAACAGACAGCAGCGGACTCGCCCCAGAGACATAATTATCAATCTCCAACTGCTTGTCCCAGGTATCTGGACCTGTGCGCACATAGAAGCGGGTATCGTACCAGGGATCGCCACCCAGGGCGATCTCGTTGTAGGCATTCTCGTCTTCTACCAGCAGCGTCTCCATATAGTAGGCTGCAGTGACCAGATTGCTCTTCGGCCTGACTCTATCCAGGCTGATTCGCTTCGCCTGTCGGCGGTCCAAGATCAGGGTGTAGACATTCTCATCTGTATAGAGGGTATCCGAAGCCAGGCCATAGAACTCGAAATAGCTGCCTTTTCCGAACCTGGCCCTTCCTTCTACGCGAATCGGAACCGGCACGCCCCGATTGAGCAGGGCCAACTTGTTCTTTCTCTGACCCCGGAAATCGAATCCCGCTGCCAGCAGATCCTCATAAGTTACGCGGTAGAGGCCATCCTCGGCCACGATCAGGTTGATGCGCACATCTCTGCTGATGCTAACGCTCTGGGCTTCATTCTCGCTTTGCAGCGTTTCCATCTGCAGCGCATCCGCCCGTAGAGCCTTGGAAATATCGGCCGTCATCCTTTCCTGCCTGATGGATTCCTTCAGCTCATGTTCGGCGCGAATGGCTGCCCAGTCAATGCGCTCAACTTCAATGCGCGCGCCATACGCTTCGGCCACCTCAAACGGGCCATGCAGCCTCGTCTCGTAGTCAAGATCGACATCTTCGAAGTAGAAAGTGTCGCCGCTGACGCCGCTGATTTCATAGCGGTATTCTTCTGGCGCTATCGAGCTGATGACCTGCGAGGGAACAAGATCTTCATTGATCCGCTGCCGGCCATCCTCCGTCTGCACATAGAGGTTGAAACCCGCGTTTTCCATTTCGTTCGCCGTCTGCCACTCGAAGACAACCGTATCCCCTTCGCGCACAGCTTGGAAGAAAGACATCGTCACCGGCGTTGTATCTGTCGGGAAGTAACCGAAGTCATAGGAATTGTTATCCCCTTCATTATTCGGGTTGGTGTCATCGCTGGTTGTATCGGTCACGCCCTGCACCGCAGTTGCATCGACGCCGATGTGATCATCACTATCGTTCTTATCGTTAACATCTGTGGTAGTAGCATTCACCGGGCTGGCATCATAAAGGCCAAGTATCAAGGCGTTGCCCAAGTAGGTTTTATCAACGCTGATCGTGTATTTAGGTGTATCGCCGCCAGTACCGGGAGTGCCGGTGCCATCATAATTTTCATCCTGTAATAGATTGCCGAAGCTGTAATAGCCATCTTCGTCTGTCAGCGTGTAAACGGTGCTTTCCGTGCCGTCCGGATACTGGATCACAAGCTTGACAATCACTTCTTCGAAGCCACCTTCGCCGGCATCTTGTCGACCGAAAGGCGCTCCGGGCTGATCGAGCCAGACGCGGTTGCCGATTACGGCCGGATCAACGTAGAAGCCAAAGTCGCCTGTCGTGTTGGTCTGCCCGCCGGAGACGCTGACCGCATAGGGATCAGGTTGGCTGTTGTTATCGCTGCCATCATTAGGCCCATCCGACTTCCAGTAGCCATTGAGGACATCGTCCTCATCGGTGACATGGACCACGTAATCTCCATCAGGTAAGTTCGTGAAGCTGTAGTCGCCGTTGGTGTCCGTCTCGGTCCTGCCGATGACATTGCCGTTGACGTCCAGCAGCACGACAGTCACCCCCTCAAACCTGCCAAGCTCGCCACCTTCCAGCGTGCCATCGGCATCACTATCCTCCCAGATCGTGCCCTCGATGTTGTTGTCGCCGCGGTAGCCAAAATCCTGGTCGAGATCGATTGGATCGGCGTTGGTCAACGACACTGTTGAACTATTGTCGCATCCAGCTCCAGGGCACGTACTATCTGGATCGCCGGTCTGGGTCAAGCCGCCGGGCGGATTGACCGTGACTGTGTATTCTGTGCCAGCACCGCTGCTTGTAGCCAGATCGGAGAAGTAATAGCGCCCATTCTCGTCCGTGAAAGTCGTCAGCGTGCTGCCGCCGGGCAGGGTAAGCACCACCTCGATGCCTTCGATGCCCAATTCGCCGTTATTTTGTATGCCATCACCGTTGGTATCAAGCCAGATCGTATCGCCGATGACGCCGGCGGTATTGGCGCCGCTGTCATCATCAGGGGGAGCGTAACCAAAGTCCTGCAGTAAATTATCTGCAGCCAAGCCAGTAACAGCGGAAAAATCGTTACAAGTGCCGCAGGCTACCCCGCCATCAGTGCCGCCCGGTTCGCCTGTCTGATCCAGACCGCCCAGCACACTGCCGGTGTCGTTGACCCAGACAATGTAGTCATCAGCGGGCAAACCGTCGAACAGGTAATTGCCACTGGCGTCCGTTGTGTCGGTGGCGATGATCGGCTCGCCAGGATCCCATGTACCATTACCGTTTGTGTCACTAATCAATGATACCGACACATTGGCGATGCCATACTCGCCGGAACCTGGCTGGTAAGTGCCGTTGCTGTTGGCATCAAAGAAGATGGTATTGCCAATACTATATAATGGGGCTAATCCCGTCGGTTCGTAGCCAAAGTCGGCATTAAGGAAAACATCTCCCGGAGCGATGATGATCGGCGTCGTCGTTTGGCCGTCACATGTTGTACATGGGACGCCCCACTCGTCCGGATCGCCGGTCTGGCTGTAATGCGAGCTGTTGAGAATATCATGGCTGGCGAGCCCGGAATCAATCACCTCGACCACGTAGGCGCCGGCTGGCAGGTCATCGAAGACGTAGTTGCCGTTGCTGTCGGTTGTCAGTAGCGGCGAGTAACCACCAACGGTATATAGGTCATTGTATAGACCATCTCCATCGGAATCGTAATATAAGGCTACAGTCACACCAGACACGCCCACCTCATTCAAATCCTGCGCGCCGTCGCCGTCGCTGTCCACCCACACCCGGTCACCAATAGCGCCAGTGCCTGTGTTGTTATTGACCTCATCATTGGTGTTCCAGTTAAAACCGAAGTCGGCCGACTTATTGTCGACCCCGGTACCGAGGGCGATCGTGTAACCACCAGGATTTTGATTGCCAAAGTCGGCCCCTGGCACCTGGCCCGCTTTCGGCCCGGTCCAGTTGTCTTGTGCGGCAGGCAAAGTTGTCCTGTCCACCGTGACCGTGTAGGTGCCGTCCAGCAGATCGGGGAAGAGATAATGCCCACTGGCGTCCGTCCGTGTCTCCAAAGAGACTGGATCACCATTGCTGTCTGTTCCAGTTAAGGTGACGCGTACATTGGGGATGCCCGCTTCGCCCGCGTCCTGGACGCCATCGCTGTTTTCATCCAGCCAGACATAGTTGCCGATACTGGATGGGCCGAAGGAAACCTGGGCCGTGACGTTGAAGCAAGCCAGACCCTCAAAGTCGACGTCGAATGGGGCGCTGTCAAATTGGCCCACTTTGGTCGAAGTACAAATTCCGGAAGCACAAGGCAGCGTTACTTGCCACAGCTCATTCTGGCTGTTGCTGGCGTTATCATTGCCACTGCTGGCCATTAGCTGGCCAGTTGCCGTGAAGGCCAAGCCTTCAAAGTCGTTGATATCCGGCGGCGTTCCTCCCTCCTGGAAAACGCCGAGGACGGTGGCATCGATCGTGCCGTCCGCGTTACTGTTGTCGGTAATATCTACTATCGCCAATTCCTGTGTCGTCGTCGGCCCGCCATTGCATATCAAATAGATGATATTGTTGTCATTGGGATCGACCGCAATGTCATCAATGTCACCCAGCGTGCAGCCGTTGACGGTCAGGTAATCGTATGCGCTAAAAAAGGCATTATTGACGAAAAGACCGGTTAAGGGGTCAATCACGAACAATTCGTCATTGCCACCGCTGCGGTTAGAGGCATAAAGGACGCCATTCCTGTCGAAGGTGAGCCCATCGGGGTCCCCAAATGTTAAAGTGCCAGGCGAATTCGCCGTTCCCAAACCGGTGGACGGGGAAATCTGGTCAAAGGCGCCGGTCGTCGTGTCCAATGATCCCACGAAAGCGATACCGCCATTAGAATCGCTGGCGGCATATAGGGTGCCATCCACTCGATTATAGGCGAGAGCTTCGATGCCTTGGGTTTGGGGACCCACCTGCGGCGAAGCGCCATCGGAGCCATAGCCTACTTGAACGGTCAACCCTGTGCCCGTATCGCCAATATCATAGATCTGCGCGGTGTTCACATTCAGCGCGTAGAGCGCATCGACAGTGCTGCGGCCATCACCTGGGTCATTATCGGCTGCTCCGTAGCAGATCTGCTCCTGCGGTGGCAGGCAGGTCGCAGAGGTCAGTTGGAAGTCAAAAGATTTGTTATCATCATCTCCTGATGCCTGATGCAGCTCCACGGCGATAACATTGCCGCCCGTTAGCAGCAGCGAAGGATCGATCCCTGGCGCAAACCAGAAATCGCCATCCGTGACGTTGGACGAGGCATCGGTACCATCGGAGATGGGCCCTGCCGGCATATTATTGCGGTAGACCTCGGTGCCGTTGAGATAGACCACGAGGCCATCGTCGCGCTGGGCACGCATGCGAAGGCCATCATAATCAGCCGCATTTGCTAAGTCGAACTCGTAGCGGAAATAGTCCGTACCACCCGACCCAAGGTTGCCGTCGTTGAATGGGGCTGCGCCACTTGACCAGCCAGTTTCGGCATAACCCACATTTTTCCAGGTTGGGTCGCTTGGATCAGTTTCCAGATAGCTCCAAGTCGCGCCCGCATCCACGATCGGTATGCGATAGAGACATTCCGATTCGCCGTTGGAGTTGGGGTAAAGGCCGGCGTCCACATTATTGGTGAGCGCGGACCAGGTGAAAGTTGCCGTCTTGCCATCTGCGGCAGCGGCATCGTTATCATTATCGGTCGACTGTGGGTCCCCGACAGATTGCGGGCCAAAGGCGTAGCCCAGGGGACGCACGAATTGCACATAATAGTCAGTGCTGGCGACGGCGTTTGCTAATCCATAGCTGTTGCCGGCAGTACTGACGTCACTGTCAATCTCGACGTCACTGGTGTTAAAGAGCTTGGCCGTAACACCGGCCAGGTTCACTTCACCAGTTTCTTTAAGGCCATCTCCGTCCAGCTCCCACCAGATATGGTTCCCGACGTCAGGCAGCGGCGCAGGATTGATGGCCACGGCGCCGATGGCCCACGGATCAGTGGATGTTGACCAGCTCATTGTCACCGAGCTGCTGCCGTTGGAGTCTTCAGTACTGGCAGCGCCGTCATGGCGGTTTGAAGCCGTCTCATTCCATTGCTCGGCTTGGCCGGCACCGGGTGAGCCAATCGGGTCTCCGTCATAAAGGGCGGTCGTATCGAACACCAACTCATCTCCAACAAGACCAGTTACGGTAACAGTCGGGTCGTTATCTCCTACAGCGGTGTTGGTCGGTCCAATGGGATCCGCCTGATCAACTCCCGCGAAGTTAATAGCGCCAATCACATAGCCTCTGCGAATTTCGCCCGAGAAATCGACGTCTATCGTTCCATTGTCGCCCGCCGGTGGGTTGTCCGCTGGATCCAGGCTGTAGATCGCTATTCCCGCCTCTGAATCATTACCATTTATATGGTTAATAGCCACCTCCTCATCCAGCGCAATCGCCGATCCGACACTAGGGGAATAGGTGACCCCATTCACACTCTCGTTGTCATCGTTGTCGGAGAATGATATGCCAACCAGCAGCAGGCGGTCAGATCCAGTTCCAAGCGTGTGCGAAAAACTGGCATCACCGCTGTCATCGCCAGCTGTGAAAACATTAGCAGTGCCCTCAATCGTGACGGTTGTGGCAGCAATGGCTTCGAGCGCCTTGGGCGCACGGTCTGATGGAATGGGCTGGGCGCCGGCCAAGGGCGCTGCCAGACTCATGACCAAAATCAGGATCAAGGCTAGGCCAGCCAGGCTAATCAATTGTCTTCTTCCTCTGGGTCTCATATTTTTAGCGTACATTTTTATTTCCTCCATTACAGGCACATCGTGGACGACTGCTCAAAAAACATTATCAACGGGTAAAAGTCTATTAACTGCACTTGGTATGATACGCTTCTCACACTGCAAGCCATTTTTATGGAAACTCCTAAGCACGACTAGAAACAAAAGGAGAGTAAATAGCAAATAAGGCCCGTTGATAGTTCAACCGGCTTTCCTCATCCTGGATTAAAGGGAAGCTCATGAGCATCGACATGCTTTCCGTTTTCACTTGCGGCACAGCCCGATTTTATATTGGTCTCACCTTCTCAATGAATACCACAACCAGAATCGGCAGTTCAGCGCCAAACCAAAACCGCTGACCATAATTAATTATACCATTAGACCCCATGTTTAACTAATCGTTAATGTTAAACTTTTCGGCAGCATCAATTATTGAATATGCCACGCCAGTCTCTCTTGCCAGAATCCTACCCATTGTCACTCCAGTGCCTTACAGCATGTCTTGCCATCAACGCCCCATCTGTTAGGAGAAAATAAGCGAAACTCTTCATTATCTGGCAGCGGGTCTGTTTTCACGCCCTTTTTACGGGTTATTTACAACATTTACAGTTCAGATACCTTAATTTACTTCTATAGCGAGTTTATATATAGATGGGACTGAGATCTATTTTCAGTGAATCAACCGCGCCCATTGGGTTGATCACTGATTATTGTGATTGTGTTCGCGAGTCGATTGCCGGAAAGAGTAAGGAACTTAGTTCGTTTATATGTGGGAAAGAGTAAGGAGTTTCAGTGGAAGAAAAGAAAATAGTACACGTAGAAAAGAAATCGAGTAAGTGGTCATCCGCCGTGAATTATGGCCAAACGAAGACCAAAGCTGTCTCCGGAATGATCAGGCAGGCTGCATGGGTCCTTATCTTGATCACCATATCGATCTTTATCCTAAGCCAGCCGGATTCGGCAACGGCCGATACAACAGCCAAGTATGTTATCGTCATGATCGGTGATGGCATGGGCCCGGAGCATGTGAAGGTCGCCCGTAACTTCAATGGCGGCCCTCTGGCGTTTGAGGGGCTCGCCCAGCATACGACGATGACCACTTACGCAGCTAATGACCCCGTCACCGATTCAGCCGCTTCAGCCACGGCCATGGCCGCCGGCCAAAAGGTCAATAATGGCGTGATCAGCATCGCCACACCGGGTGACGGCTCTGAATTGGAGACTTTGTTGGAGACCTATAAAGCGGATGGGAAAAGTGTGGGCCTGGTGACCACCACCTACATGACCCATGCCACACCGGCTGCCTTTGGCGCGCACAACGCCTCGCGCAACAACACCTCCGATATCGGCTCCGATTACATCAGTCAGACGATGCCCAATGTCCTCTTTGGCGGCGGCGGCAATGGGATGTCCACTTCCTCGGCCGCTTCTGCCGGCTACACTGTCGTAAGCGACCGCACGGCCATGCAGGCGTTGAACACGGAGAGCGAGACATTCGTCTCCGGCCAGTTCGGCAGCAGCCATCTACCCTATGAATATGATCAAAGCTACGCGACGCTGCCCCACCTGCATGAGATGACCCAGTCCGCTTTAGCCATCTTGGACAACAATACCTCGGATGGCTTCTTCCTCATGGTCGAGGGTGGTCGTATCGACCATGCCGCACATGATAACAATATCAACAGGAATATTGATGAGACTTTGGAATTCGGCGAGACCGTCCAGGATGTCATTGATTGGATCGAAGCGGACAACGACAGCAGCTGGTCCAATACGATTCTCCTGGTCACCGCCGATCACGAGACGGGCGGCTTGACTGTCCTTAACAATCCAGGCCAGGGTGTTTATCCTTCCGATTCTGGTTCGGATCCAGATGTCACCTGGCTGCACGGCAGTCATACTGACGCCGATGTCGACGTCTTCGCTCAAGGTGTCGGCGCCAGCCAGATCAGTGCCCCAAATATGGACAACACCAACGTCTATGACTATCTCAAGCCTGCGGCCTTACCGGTGCAGACGGTGCAATTTGCCGTCATCGGCGACTTTGGCGATGCCAGTCAAGCTGAGGCGGATGTGGCCGGTATGATCAATGGTTGGAGTCCCGATCTTGTCATCACCACAGGCGACAACCGCTATGGAAACACGACCTACGAAAACACCGTGGGCCAGTTCTTCTGTGACTTTCTGACCGATGTGGGCAGCGGTACCAACTGCACCTCCGGTGGTAACAGCCCCACCAACGCCTTCTTCCCTTCGCTGGGCAACCACGATTATACCGACGGTGGTGGCCTGACACAGTATCTCAATTACTTCAGCAACTTGCCCGGCACTGGTATTCCCACCACCGGCACGTCCGGTATCGATAACCGACGCTACTACGATTTCATTCAAGGGCCGGTACATTTCTTCGTGATTGATAGTCAGGGGGCTCTGACCAGTAGTTCGGACATGACGGCGCAGCAAGATTGGCTGCAAACCCAACTGGACGATTCAACCACCCCGTGGCAGGTTGTTTACTTCCACCATGCCGCTTACTCTTCATCCACCAATCATGGATCAACGCCGGAAATGCAGTGGCCCTTTGCCCTATGGGGGGCTGACGCCATTTTCCAGGGGCATGACCACACCTACGAACGAATTATAGTCGACAACATTCCCTACTTCGTATCCGGTAATGGCGGCCGATCCCTTTACGGTTGTGGATCGCCCATTGCCGGCAGCTCAGGATGCCTAAACGGCGACTACGGCGCCATGCTGGTCACTGCCACCGATAGCAATATCAATTTCAAATCCTACTACCGCACTGGCGCCCTGGTTGATGAGTATGACCTCGATGATCCAGGCGGATCAGGCACAACCATATCCTTCCAGGAAGGCGTCGCTCCGGACAGCGGCTACGACGGCGCCACCGATGTGACTATCGCAGAGGGCGCCCCATTGACGAACGATGGCGGCAATGCTTCCTGCTACATAGACGGTGACGATGGCGGGGGAGACGATCTTTCCACGCTTTTCCGCTGGGATGTCAGCGCCATTCCAGCCGGCAGCAATATTGAACAAGCCAGTATCACCCTGAATGTCTTCAATGTCTCCCCGAATACCTATGAACTGTTCCGGGTACTGCGCGATTGGGTTGAGAATGAGGCCACCTGGAATATCTACAGCAGTGGCAACAATTGGCAGACGCCCGGAGCACTGGGTGCTCTCGATCGTGGCTCTGACATTCTTGGCGCATTTACCCCAGCCAATAGCGGTTTCCAAACGATTCAGTTGAATGCCGACGGTATCGCCCTGGTTCAGTCCTGGGTTGACGACCCGAGCACCAATGGTGGTATCATCCTTGCCGACTCCGGAGCGACCGACGGCGCTGATTTTGATTGTAGTGAAACTGGTTCAGCCGCCAACCGGCCAAAACTGTCGCTGACTTACAGTGGCGGCTCCTCCCCAATTAACCCAACCGCCGACGCCGGGCCCGACCAGACGGTCGTCGACAGCGATGGCAATAACTTCGAGACCGTCACCCTCGACGGTTCCGGCAGTACCGACCTTGACGGCACCATCGTTTCCTACGACTGGACGGAAGGCGCGACCTCCCTGGGATCGGGCGCAACATTGGCCGCCAGCTTTGGGGTCGGCGCCCACACTGTCACCCTGACCGTTACCGACGATGCCGGTCTTACCGGTACCGACGATGTGATCATCACCGTCGATCCACAACCGAACCAGGATCCCATCGCCAATGCCGGGCCTGATCAAACGGTTGTCGACGGCGACGGCAACAACTTCGAGACCATCACCCTCGACGGTTCCGGCAGTACTGACCTTGACGGCACTCTCGTTTCCTACGACTGGACAGAAGGCGCGACCTCCCTGGGATCGGGCGCAATATTGGCCGCCAGCTTTGGCGTCGGCTCCCACACCGTTACTCTGACCGTCACCGATAACGACGGCGCCACGGATACTGACGATGTGATTATCACCATCAATCCACAACCCGCTCAGCCGCCTACGGCCGACGCCGGGCCTGATCAGACGGTCGTCGACAGTGACGGCAATAACTTCGAGACCGTCACCCTCGACGGTAGCGGCAGCAGCGACGGTGACGGCAGTATCATTTCCTACGACTGGGCTGAAGGGGCGACCTCCCTGGGATCAGGTGAGACACTGGCCACCAGCTTTGGGGTCGGCGCTCACACCGTCACCCTGACCGTCACCGATAATGACGGCGCGACTGATACCGATGACGTGATCATCACCGTCAATCCACAACCGAACCAGGCTCCAACGGCCAATGCCGGGCCTGATCAGACGGTCGTCGACAACGACGGCAGCGGCTCCGAGCCTGTCACCCTTGACGGCAGCGGCAGCAGCGATAGTGACGGCACCATCGTTTCCTATGCCTGGACGGAAGGCGCGACCTCCCTTGGATCAGGTGCAACACTGGCCACCAGCTTTGGCGTCGGCGCCCACACGGTGACCCTGACCGTCACCGACAATGACGGCGCTGTTGATGCCGACGATGTGCTCATCACCATCAATCCGCCGCCCGCCACCGATCCTAAATTACAGGTCGGAACAGTGAGCGGTGTGGGCAACAGCGGCTGGACAACGGTCAGCTTACCCGATACATATACCTCCATGGTCGTGGTCGCCACTGCGAACTATGACGATGGTGACGCTCCGGCAGCCGTCAGGATCAGAAACGCCGCCGGCAGCAGTTTTGAAGTGCGCGCCGACAGCGTCAACGGTTCAGACATCATTAGCGACGTAACCGTGCACTACACCGTGGTTGAAGAAGGGGTCTATACTGAAGCGACCAGTGGTGTGAAAATGGAAGCGGTTAAGTTCAACTCGACAGTAACAGACTACCGTGGGAGCTGGGTAGGCGAAAGTCGCACATACAGCAATGTCTACGCCAACCCCGTAGTTGTCGGCCAGGTGATGACCTACAATGATTCCGCCTGGTCCATATTCTGGACTCATGGCATTAATGCCTATACCCCACCCAATAGTGCCGTTTTCTACGCCGGCAAGATGGTCGGTGAAGACACGAACACGACCAGGGCGGAAGAGACCATTGGCTATATCGTCATCGAAAGTGGTAAGGGTTCCGTAGGCGGTTTTGAATACACAGCCGCTCTGGGAACGGACACAATCGCCGGGATAGATGATAACCCGCCCTACACATATGGTATAGGTGGTCTGGAACCAGCCCAGGTGGCGGTTGTCAGCCAGAGCGCAATGGACGGCAACAATGGTGGTTGGGCGATCTTATATGGCGCCAATCCCCTATCAAACACAAGCCTGGCCCTGGCCATTGACGAAGATCAGATCCGCGATACGGAACGAAAACACACCAAGGAGCAGGTCGCTTACATCGTCTTCGGTACGGCTGTTCAAACAGGCAGTAGTGACGTTATTTACGTCAGTTCGACCTCAGGCGGTTCAATCGACGGTGAATCCTTTTCTGATGAGGACATCATGGCTTATGACACCGGCACGAGCAGCTGGTTTATGTACTTCGACGGCTCTGATGTTGGTTTGAGCAGCAGCGTTTACCAGGACATCGATGCCTTTTATCTGATGGATGATGGCAGCCTCTTGCTTAGTTTTCTGGGAGCGACCACGATCCCAAATGTTGGACAGGTAGACGATTCGGATATTGTGCGCTTTGTGGGCAGCTTTGGTACCCATACATCGGGAACGTTTGAATGGTATTTTGAAGGTTCGGATGTTCAATTAAGCTCCAGTTCTGAGGACATAGACGCCATTGGTTTTGCTCCAGATGGCCGCCTGTTAATTAGCACAACCGGGAGCCCCACCGTGAACGGAGTATCTACCGCTGGTGATGAAGATCTACTCGCCTTCACAGGTACACTCGGAAGCAGCAGTACCAGCGGCACCTGGGCCCTCTATCTCGATGGCTCTGATGTTGGTCTCAACGACGCCAGCAGTGAAGATATAAATGGTGTCTATGTCAATGCCGGCAGCAGCGATATCTACGTCACTTCTAATGGAAGTTACAGCGTCACTGGTTTGAGTGGCGACGGCGACGATATTTTTCGCTGCACGCCAGGATCCTTCGATCCCACAACTAGCTGCACATTCAGTCTCTATTGGGATGGGGATGCGCATGGGTATGGCTCTGAAAATATGGATGGCTTGATGATCGTGCCCTAGGCAGCGCTTCTAAAGTTTACGAAAAAGCGGACCTTCGTCAAGGTCCGCTTTTTTTCTTCAACCAAACCATCTCGAACTGCCCGCGTCATACAATCTACAGCTTGGGTTGATCACGACAAGCCTTGTGGTACGTCCACAAGGCTTGTTTCATTTCACTAAACCAGGCCCGTGTTCTGCATAAGGTCATGGTCCAGGAGCGGTTATCTAAGAATTACCGGCATATAAATGGCAGAATCAA
Source organism: uncultured Chloroflexia bacterium (assembly GCA_963807975.1). Classification (GTDB taxonomy): domain Bacteria; phylum Chloroflexota; class Anaerolineae; order Promineifilales; family Promineifilaceae; genus JAACFF01. Next base: position 223,567 of record CAWEDV010000002.1, read on the forward strand.
TTGTTAGCTGCCACTGCCGGACATAAATTTCGGCATCAAAACTTAGATTATCCTCCCAGGCGACAATGGGCATGCTGTCGGAGCCGATCGCCAGCGAAGGGAGCCAAGAATCTCCCTCGTTGCCGCTGATGCCCCCACCGCTGGCCGAGCCACTGCCCATCTCCACCCAGGAACTGCCATTCCAACGCCGCACGTAAATCTCGGCGTCGCCGCTTGTATCATCGTCCCAAGCGATAACAGGCATGTCCTCCGGGCCAATCGCCAGCGATGGGGACGCGGAAATCCCGCCATTGGAACTGATTCCCCCGCCGCTGGCTGAGTTGGCGCCCATCTCCACCCACGAGGTATCGTTCCAGCGCCGGACATAGATTTCGCCAGCACCACTTGTATCATCCTCCCAGGCAACAATGGTTGTACCTGCGGGACCTGCTGCCAGCGAAGGGGACCAAGAATCGCCATTGTTGTCGCTGATACCCCCGCCGCTGGCCGAGTTGGCGCCCATCACCACCCAGGAGCTGCCATTCCAGCGTCGAATGTAAATATCGGCGTCCCCTCCCGTATCATCTTCCCAGGCGATGATCGGCGTGCCGTAGGAATTGACTGCCAGCGAAGGATAGGCAGAAAATCCGCTGTTCATGCTAATTCCTCCGCCACTGGCCGAGCCGCTGCCCATTTCCACCCAGGAGCTGCCATTCCAGCGCCGTACGTAGATTTCCCCATCGTCTTTACTCTCATCATCCCAGGCAACAATCGGCATGCCGTCAGGACCAAGCGCGAGCGAAGGGGACCACGAATCGCCATCATTATCACTGATTCCCCCGCCGCTTGCCGAACCGCTGCCCATCTCCACCCAGGCCGCTCCATTCCAACGCCGTACATATATTTCTACATCGTCTTCAGATTCATCGGCCCAGGCGACGACCACCGTGCCGTCAGGAGCAATCGCCAGTGAAGGGGAGTAAGAATCACCATCGTTGCCGCTGATTCCCCCGCCGCTGGCCGAACCACTGCCCATCTCCGCCCAAATTGCACCGTTCCAACGCCGCACATATATCTCACTGTCACCAGCTTCATTATCCGCCCAGGCAACGATTTTGGTCCCGCCGGGACCGGTCGCCAGCGAAGGGGATTGAGAATACCCGTCATTTGCACTGATGCCCCCACCTGTTGCGGAGCCAGCGCCCAGTTCTGCCCAGCGGCCACCTTCCGGTTCATCAGCCAAAGCCTGCTGCTCACTCCCAAGCGATACAGTTAGAAAGCAAAGCAATAAGAATATTGCGGACCTTGATAAAATGATTGTTCCGGCAAGAGTTTTGCCACCTAATTTTCTATTGGATGCTGTTCTAAAATTCATCTATCACCTCGCTGTTATAGTTATTGGCGTGTCGTATACCTGTCAGCGCTTTTATATCTGATATTTTCGGGAAGCGAAAATGGCGGGCATTTTCGACATAGGCTTTGGATTTGTTGGCCCGACCATTTGAGCGTGATACGCTGTTCGCCCACCAGACTTATGCGGCTATTGAATAGCCTATTGGAGAATCATTGGCAAATAGATTCCAAAAGGCAGCGAGCGCCGGCCATAAATCTCCCAGTCACCACTTGAATCATCTGCCCAGGTGATGATGGGCATACCGCGGGGATCGATCGCCAGCGAGGGCTCGTTTGACAGCCCGCTGGTGGCGCTGATGCCATTACCGGACGCTGAGCCGCTGCCCATCTCCTCCCAAGTTGTCCCGTTCCAACGCCTCACGTAAATATCTGCATGGTCACCCGAGTCACCGACCCAGGAGACTATTGGTATTCCTTGGGAGCTGATCGCCAAAGAGGGAGATATAGAATCTCGGGTATCGTTGCTAATGCCCCCGCTGGAGGCGGAACCGCTGCCCATCTCCTCCCAATTCGCACCGTTCCAGCGGCGTACGAGAATATCCGAAAAGACTCCTGATTCATCCTCCCAGGCTATGATGGGTGTACCAGTGGCGCTGACCGCCAGCGAAGGATCAAAGGAAAGTCCACTCGTGGCGCTAATGCCCCCACCAAAGGCGGAGCCATTACCCATCTCCTCCCATGTTGACCCGTTCCAGCGCCGTACGTATATGTCAAAGTTGCCCCCTGATTCATCTACCCAGGCGACAATGGGCCTGCCGTCTGGGGCAATCGCCAAAGAAGGTGCAAAAGAAAATCCATTGTTGGCACTAATACCGCCGCCAGTTGCCGAACCACTGCCCATTTCTACCCAGGCTGACCCGTTCCAGCGCCGCACATATATTTCCGAATCACCGCCGGAATCATCTTGCCAGGCAATGATTGGGCTGCCGTCTGGCCTGATCGCCAGGGATGGTTCCACAGAACGCCCGTTATTGGCACTGATGCCTGCTCCGGATGCCGCTTGGCTGCCCATCTCCACCCACCTGGTGCCGTTCCAGCGTCGCACGTATATCTGCGCATCGCCACTCGAACGATCGGACCAGGCGACAATGGGTATACCATCAGATCTGATCGCTAAGGATGGGCTTCGAGAATCGCCGTTGTTGGCGCTGATGCCCCCATCCGACGCGGAGCCGCTGCCCATCTCTACCCAGGCTTTGCCGTTCCAACGACGTACATAAATCTCCGCATCGCCGCCGGCTAAATCATGCCAGGTGACGATAGGTGTGCCGTTGGAGCCTATCGCCAGCGAAGGATGCCTGGAATCTTCGCCGTTGGCGCTAATGCCGCCCCCGGAGGCGGAACTGCTGCCTATCTCCGGCCACTGGACATTCTCGTCGACCTGGTCGGGAACTGGTTGCTCCCTTCCCAATGCCGTTGTCCAAATGCCAAGCGACAAAAAGATGGTCACAATTAATATAGTGCCCATTTTGCCCGGGACATGCCCTGGCTTTTTTCTTTCACAGATTGTATTTTTACGCATAAATGTCTCGGTCATGGTTGCTCAATCAGCCCATTTGCTTGAAGGTCCGCTAGAAAGGAAGCCAGATCAGCTTCAATCTGTTCACGTGCCACCTCATATTCCGCCTCTACCAGTTCCACTATCTCGTCGATTGAATCCTTCTCCTGCAGCAGCACCCAAATGCGCGTGCCCATCTCGTTCATTGTGTAGTACTGCTCACTCTCCAGGTTGAGTGCTATGCCCTGGCCATCCGTTTCCCGGAAAACGGTGTTCGCCGTCGCTCTATAAATCATCGTCTGCTAATCGACCCCATTCTCTCATTTCACGACCGGAACAATGCCCGTGTACATACGGCTACGCTCAAAGTTTCACTTTTTTGTCTTACAGCCATCCTTGCGAAAAACTGGAGCTACTCCTTTTAGAACCCTCGATTTCTCCTCAAAACTCAACCGCTCAGGTGTGGTCAGAAGATCTTCCTGAACGGCTGAAGTTATTTTCAGAAACCTATGGATAATAACAAACGTCCAACTGCGGTCGTTTAGCAGCAGTCCCTTCATCACTGCTCTTAAACTTCACTTCTCGCCGCGTGCTGCTGGCAGGTGTTTCAAGCAAGACGCCGTGGTTATCGCCGCTAACCCACGCCGATCCGAGGTTGGTCAGGTCCCAGGAGAAATAGGTCTGCTCGTCGTCGACGGTGACCGAGTCAACAATCTGCGCTGCAAAACTTCCGCCGGGCGTTGACCATGGCAGACGGGCGTTCTCATCACGATCATCCCAGGTCACGCTGCTCTCGCTCCATGATTCCAACAGTTGGCGCGCGTTGACCTGGGTCGTGCCTCGCGGTAGATCCTCCACCCAAAGCGTCAGCAGCATACTGTCAACCGTCGCTGTTGGCGGCAGCGCGAAAAGGTCAAACTGCAGCAGCGATCGCTGCAGCTTCCCTGTCTGCGACTTGATCCTCATGTCCGAATCGCCACCTTTGTTATCACCGCTCTTATCTTGCTTGAGGTAGGAGTCCATGCCCTCGGCGGCGCCTGGTTGGAGAACGATGCATAATGGCGCGTCGGGGCCGACAACGACCGTTCGTACAACCTGGGCCGCGGCATTACCGGCGGCGTCGCTGATATTGTAGGTTACGGGGTAAGAACCTTGCACGGCTGTATCAACTGCGCTGGCGTCAATCACAATATTGGCCGAGAGATCGCCGTCGACAATATCGGTCGCCGTGGCGCCCGCTTCAACGTAGGGGTCCCCCACGTTCAAGTTCACTGGGTTACTACCCAGCAGTGTGATCAGCGGTGCCGTCGTGTCGACCACATTGACCGTGCGGACTACTTCACTGGCGGCATTGCCCGCCGCGTCGCTGACATTATAGGTCACGGTGTAAGAGCCCAATGCCGCTGTGTTGACCCCGTTGGCGTCAATCACGATATTGGCCGAGATATCGCCGTCGATATTGTCAACGGCATTTGCCCCCGGATCGGCGTATACGCTGCCGGCTTCCCAGCTCAGCGGATCGGCGCCCACAAGCGTAATCACCGGCGGTGTCAGGTCGACCAACGGTACGTCGAAGTAACATACCTCCAGCGCCGGGCGGTAGGCCGCGACGCCTTCTTCACTGCTCTTGAATTTGACCTCCGGCCGGCTGCCGGTAATCGAGGTCTTTAGCAAGACGCCAAGATTGTCGCCGCCGGTCCAGGCAGGTGCCAGGCCGGTTAGATCCCACGACACAAACAGCTTTTCCCCGTTAACAGTAATCGTATCTACGGCTGACGCGGTGAAACTGCCGCCTGCTGCATCCCAGGCCAGGCCGCTGTTCTTGTCGCGATCGTTCCAGGTTACACCGCTCTCGGTCCAAGATTGCGTGATCTGATGGGCACTAACATCAACCGGTCCGTTCTTGAGGTCGTCCACCCAGAGCGTCATCATCATACTGTCCACGACCGGATTCGTCGGCAGAACCGAGAGGTCGAACAGGATCAACGATCGCTGCTCTGCCCTACTCTTTCCTTTCACGCGGAAATCAGTGTTTTCGCCCCGATTCTCATCAGCTCTGTCCTGCTTGATGTAGGAATCCACACCCGCGCTCCCGTCTGGCTGTAAGAGTAAACAAACCGGTGCGAGCGGGGTCACGGTAATGTTTAGTGTGGCGCTATCGCTGCCGCCATTTCCATCAGTGACTGCAACAGTGAAGCTGTTGAGGCCGATATTGCCGCCCCCTGGCGTGCCCGAGAGTGTGCCATCGCCGGCTACGCTGAGCCAGATAGGTCCGCCAAGCTTGGAGAAGGTCAGGCTGTCGCCAGGATCGGGATCGTTGGCATCGTCAGACAGGGTGCTCGCATAGAGTGTGCCTTCGGTTGCTGCCACTTCGACGATGGGGTCACTGTCAAAGGCGGGTTCATCATTGACATTCAAAACGGTAATCTCAAGCGTCGTCTCGTCAGCGGCGCCAAAGCTGTCGCTGACGGCCACGGTCCAACTGTTATTACCGACATCCTCATTTGCCGGCGTGCCTGAGAGCGCCCCGTTCTCAGCTACGGACAGCCAGGCTGGACCGCTAACTTTGGAAAAGGTCAAGCTGTCGCCGATATCAGGATCAGAGGCGTCGCCCGCCAGGGAGCTGGCATAAGCGGCGTCCTGGATAGCGTCCGCTTTGGAGATGGGGTTGCTGTCGAAAGCGGGCGGGTCGTTATGGATAAGCACTTCAATTTGCAGCTGGGCCTGGTCGACGCCGCCATTGCCGTCTTCTACGGCCACGGTCCAACTGTTGGGGCCAAGATCGCCGCTAGTTGGCGTGCCCGAGAGTGCGCCATTTGCGGCCACGTCCAGCCAGGTGGGACCGCTGACTTTGGTATACGTCAGGGTATCGCCCGTATCTGGATCTGCAGCGCTGCCGGCCAGGGTGCCGCTGTATGGAGCATCCTCTGTGGCGTCACTGGCGACAATTGGATCGCTGTTGAAAGCAGGCGGGATGTTCGATGATGTGCCACCACTGTAGGTAACCGTCAGTTTAGGCCGGTTGGCGGCTGAACCGGTTTCACTACAATCAAAGTCGGCGCCGTCGACTGCACCATTATCAGCAAGTATGACGCCGTGATTAGAAGCGGGGCTGTCGACCCAATTCTGGAGCATGGCGATGCCGGCGGAATTAAGTTGAATCGAACGCAAACCAGTACTGCCAGGTGCAAACGTACCAATGATATCAGACCCACGATCTGCAGGGCCTTGGGCACCAGTTATTTGCCAACTACCGCCGCTGACATAGAGGTTCCAGGTCGCTTCGCTTTCCACCCAGTCAGGTAACAACTGGTAGAGTTCATAGGTGTCGTTAGACAAGTTGAAGACATTCAAGGTGATACTGGCTTGCTCAACGGTGCTGCCTGCCGGCACGGCGCTGACGTCCCAGCGGAATAACGTGGAGAGATCGTCTCCCGAGCCAGAGGGATCGTCACCATCGACATAACAAGAGGCGTCGTTACCGTAGTTTGTCGCCGGGGCGTTCTGCGAAATGGTTGTGTCTATTGTGCCAGCGTAACCGCTGTCCGGGGCGACCCCATCCTGGAAGGATATGGTGGTGCCTGATCCGCCTGGATCATCCTTGAGATAGTCATAGACGTTGGTGTTGTCCATATTTGGGGCACTGATCTGGCTGGCGCCGACACCTTGAGCGAAGACGTCGACATCGGCGTCAGTATGACTGCCGTGCAGCCAGGTGACATCTGGATCCGAACCAGAATCGGAAGGATAAACACCCTGGCCTGGATTGTTAAGGACAGTCAAGCCGCCCGTCTCGTGATCGGCGGTGACCAGGAGAATCGTATTGGACCAGCTGCTGTCGTTGTCCGCTTCGATCCAATCAATGACATCCTGGACGGTCTCGCCGAATTCCAAAGTCTCATCAATATTCCTGTTGATATTGTTATCATGTGCGGCATGGTCGATACGACCACCCTCGACCATGAGGAAGAAGCCATCCGAGGTATTGTTGTCCAAGATGGCTAAAGCGGACTGGGTCATCTCATGCAGGTGGGGCAGCGTCGCGTAGCTTTGATCATATTCATAGGGTAGATGGCTGCTGCCGAACTGGCCGGAGACGAATGTCTCGCTCTCCGTGTTCAACGCCTGCATGGCCGTGCGGTCGCTTACGACAGTGTAGCCGGCAGAAGCGGCCGAGGAAGTGGACATCCCATTGCCGCCGCCGCCAAAGAGGACATTGGGCATCGTCTGACTGATGTAATCGGAGCCGATATCGGAGGTGTTGTTGCGCGAGGCGTTGTGCGCGCCAAAGGCAGCCGGTGTGGCATGGGTCATGTAGGTGGTGGTCACCAGGCCCACACTTTTCCCATCCGCTTTATAGGTCTCCAACAAAGTCTCCAATTCAGAGCCGTCACCCGGTGTGGCGATGCTGATCACGCCATTATTGACCTTTTGGCCGGCGGCCATGGCCGTGGCTGAAGCGGCTGAATCGGTGACGGGGTCATTAGCTGCGTAAGTGGTCATCGTCGTATGCTGGGCGAGCCCCTCAAACGCCAGAGGGCCGCCATTGAAGTTACGGGCGACCTTCACATGCTCCGGGCCCATGCCATCACCGATCATGACGATAACATACTTGGCTGTTGTATCGGCCGTTGCCGAATCCGGCTGGCTTAGGATAAAGATCGATGCCGCGGCCAGGACGAAGGCCAATAGAGTCCACTTCATGGTTTTGAAAAGAGCGTTCGTTCTTTTGGCCGGTCTTGGTTTTTCAACCGGCGGTTTATCGCGGGAAGTCCTTAAAGGGTGCATTATTTTTGTTTCCTCCACTTGAATGGCCCGCTCTTCCAATCGGGCCAATGAACAAACAGCATCAGAAGCAACCAACAGCATCCTACCGCTTGGCAGGGCTGGAAGAATTGGCAGCTGATATCGCGCTCTATATATATAAAATCATGCTAATGGTAAATTAAGCCATGCCATCCATCTTTGGCGTAAATTAACAACAAGAATGAAGTGAATAAGCTTCGCAATCGCGCTCTGATTCTTTATCGGTTTTCTTGATTCATGATCGCAAGGCGGTGCGCGCGGTCTCGACGACACGCAGCACATCCTCGGGTCGCATCTGGGGGTAGAGGGGCAGGGTAACTTCGCGTGCTGCGACCTTATCGGTAAGCGGCAGACCGTGTAGCCGCTGATCCCGATTGTAGGCTGAGAATTGATGGATGGGCGGGTAATGAATGCTGGTCTGAATACCAGTCAATTTCATGGCTTCCATGAATTGGATGCGGTCACTGCCCTCGGGCAGTAAGATGGGGCGGATGTGGTGGGCGGATAGTCCCGGGTGCTCGGCAAAGGGGATGGTCAGCTCAGGGACTAATTCCTGAAGCATTTCTACGTATTGCTGATCCAGTGCGCGCCGTTTTTCATTATTGGCTTTTAGCTTGCGCAGTTGGACGCGGCCGAGGGCAGCGCGGATCTCATCGAGGCGGTAGTTATAACCCGAAGCAATCACGTCATAGCTCCAGGCATGTCCTTTGTGCCGGTCCCAGGTGACAGTAGTCATGCCGTGCGAACGTAGATGGCGCAGTTTAACGGCAAGGTCGTCGTCATCACAGGTGATCATGCCCCCTTCCCCGGTGGTCATATTCTTATTGGAAAAGAAGCTGAAGCAGCCGGTGGTGCCCCAGGTGCCCAGGGCGCGGCCATCAAGTTCGGCGCCTGGCGCATGGGCGGCATCTTCAATGAGCGGCAGGTTGTGTGCTTCAGCCAGGGCCATGATGGGCGGCAGGTCACATGGGTAGCCAGCATAGTGCATAATGATGATGGCCCGGGTACGGGGGGATATTTTGGCGGCGATAGCCTCAGGGGAGATACAAAGATCGGTCTCGCCGGTTATGTCGGCGAAGATGGGCGTCGCGCCGGTATAGCGCACGGCATTGGCGGTGGCCACAAAGGAGAGGGAGGGCACGATCACTTCGTCACCAGCCTGTAAACCGAGGGCCAGGCAGGAGAGGTGCAGGGCGGCGGTGCAGTTGGTGACGGCTACGGCATGTTTCGCGCCGGTGAGAACGGCAAATTCATCCTCAAAGGCTTTCGTCTCTTCGCCCATGGTCAACCAGCGGCGGCGCAGGACAGCGAGAATGGCCGCTTCTTCTTCAGGCCCTATATCGAGGTCAGCGAGGGGGATGTCCCAGTTCATAATGGTTCAGGTCAAACAGTTTGTAGACCGCAGAGGTTTCTAGAACCTCCGCGGTCTGGGAAAACCTCAGCGGTTTTTATTCGGGTAAGAACTGTGAGCGCATCGATTCAAAATCGGCGACCGCTTGTTCGTAATCATCGGGACGGCCGAGATCCTGCCAGTAGCCTGAAAAGGGGAAACCCAGGACTTCTTTGCCATCCGCGAGCAAAGTTTGGATCAGATTCGGAAAATCGAAGTATTGGTTGGCAGGGATATAGTCGAGGACACAAGGCTCGAAGACGTAGATGCCCATGCTTACCATATGGTCATAAGTTGGTTTTTCTATGTAATCCCGAATGCGATTTTCACCGTCAAGTTCAATAACACCCAGATCGATGTTAACCTGGCGGCGATTCATGGCGATGGTGGCCACGGCGTCGCTTTGCTTATGGAAGGCAATTAGCTCCTTCATGTCAAGTGTGGTCAGGACATCACCGTTGCTAACTAGAAATGGTTCATCGAGGCCAGGTATTGACGCAAGGGGTCCGGCAGTACCCAGAGGCTGCTCTTCGTAACTGTAGGTAATGCGCATGTCCAACTGGCTGCCATCCTGGAAAAAGAGCTCCAATAATTTGGCCAAATGACCGACAGCTAAGATGGCGTGATCAACCCCTGCAGCGCGCATTTGCTGCAGAAGAATCTCAAGGATGGGCATGTCGCCGATGGGCATTAGCGGCTTGGGGAGTATTTTTGTATAAGGGGCGAGGCGAGTGCCTTTGCCGCCGGCGAGGATGACTGCTTTCATGGTTTTTGGTTATCTTGATCGGACTGCTTATTCAACAGCAGCGAAGTGGATTCCCGCCTGCGCGGAAATGACAGAGCGTTTCGTGATCTGTCCATTATATCTCGTACTGGCCGACGCGATAGGCGGCGAGGTTGCCGCCGATCCAGGCAATGGTCTCTTCCAGACCCTGGCGCAGAGAATACTGGGGCTGCCAGCCGAAGGTTTTGCCAGCAAGCTTGTTATCAGCGATAAGACGCATGACTTCTGATTTAACGGGCCGGATGCGCTGGCTATCTGTTTCAACTTGCAGTTCACGACCCAAGATCACGCCGATTTCGGCCACGAGGTCGCCGATGGAAACATCAGCGCCAGTTCCGAGATTAAAGACGCCGCCAAGAAGGTTGGGACCTTCCGCCTCTGCGGCCATGAGAAAGCCACGAACGGTGTCGGCAACATAGGTAAAGTCACGTCGTGGGTCTAGGCTACCGAGGCGCACCACCTCCTGGGCAAGGGCCTGGGTGATGATCGTGGGGATAACGGCGCGGGCGGATTGCCTGGGGCCAAATGTGTTAAACGGCCGTATGGTTACCACCGGCAAGCCATAGCTGCGATGAAAGCTTTCGGCCAGTTTGTCGGCGCCGATCTTGCCCGCCGAGTAGGGAGATTGGCCCTGCAGCGGATGTGATTCATCAATGGGCACCTGTAGCGCTGTGCCGTAGACTTCGCTGGAGGAGGTATGGACCATGCGTCGCACATTGTGATCGCGGCAGGCAAGGAGCATGTTCAAGGTGCCGATGACATTGCTGCTGGTTGTTTCCAGGGGGTGCACGTAAGAATAGGGAATGGAGATAACGGCGCCCAAATGAAACACGGTGTCGCAGCCGGCGACAGCCGCTGACACGGCGTCACCATCTCGCAAGTCGCCACTGATCACTTCTATCGAATTTAATATTTCTGGGGGCACCATACGCAGCAAGCCTTGATCGCTGCGCGAATTATAGCGAACAAAGGCACGGACCCTGGCCCCATGGAGCAGAAGCTGCTCGACGAGGTGGCTCCCGATAAACCCGCCGGATCCGGTGACCAAAATCTGCCTATCGTGCCAGAAATCAGCCGCTGTTTTTGGAGAGGCTATCATGTTTCTTGATAGAGCGAGCGACTAGGAGATCGATTTCCACGGGGTGGAGCATCCAATCTACCTTGCCTGAAGATGGCTGTCATAAGTGATCAAGATTGTTATTTGGATGCTTTTTTCTTCCCGTTGGTTCTAAACAAACGGAAGCGTTTCTTCTTGCCATTCCCATTTTTCCCGTTTCTGGAATGACCATTCTCACTGAGACCGTAGCTACTACCATAATCATAACGATAGTTGCGATAATAGTGGTACTTATATCCATATCGGGAATAGTAACCGCCACGCCTCCGTGGGATACGATTGAGAACAACACCAACAACACGAGCACCGGCACGCCGCATTTGATCTAGCTGGGCGCGGGCATCGTCGGCATGTGTTTTACCTGGATGAACCACGAGCACTACGCCATCAACCTTGGCCGACAGGATGGCCGCATCGGTCACAATAGATGGCGGGCTGTCAATCACGACCACGTCCGAAATATCTTCCACATGCTGCAGGAAATTGGTCATGCTGTCGGAACCCAGTAGTTCAGCAGGGTTGGAGGGCAGGCTGCCGCTGGTGATCACGCGCAGATTTTCGCTATACATATGGGACGCATTTTCCAAATCTGTGCGGCCTAAGAACATATCGCTCATGCCGACATCATTGCTATATTCAAATACTTTATGTACTTTCGGCCGGCGTAAATCGCAGTCGACGAGCACAACATTCTTTTGCTGCTGGCTGAAGGAGGCAGCGAGATTGGCGGCAACAGTCGTTTTTCCTTCACCTGGGCCGGCGCTGGTGACGAGGATGGTCTTCAAAGAATCATCAACATCAGCGAATTCCAGATTCGTGCGCAAGTTGCGGAAAGTCTCGCCAAGTGGAGCACGTGGATTGATGCTCACAAAAGGTCCGACTTTGCCTTCGTCATTTTCGTATTTCGCCGAAAGTTCAGGGGTATCAGCTACAAAACCAACAACGGGAACATCCAACACTCTTTCGATGTCTTCTGGAGTCTTTAATGTATCATCAAGATATTCAATGAGGAAAGCGATCGACCCGGTAATGATCATGCCGATGGTCGCCCAAAGAATCGCGGTAGAAAACTCATTGGGCCGTACAGGACCGCCCGGAGAGGCCCGTTCAACCTGGACGACATTGGGTGTACCCTGCGTGCGGGCCAGGCGTACCGCTTCAAAATTGCTGAGCAAGCTGGAATAAATCTGCTGGTAGAGGGCCATATTGGCGCCACTTTGCGACTGTTGACCGCTCTCATCGCGCGCCGCTGTCTGGGGATAAACCAAGCCCTGATACCTTTGCCCGGCAAAATCAAGGTTAAGCTGCAGGAGCGCCAGTTCAGCTTGTTTGTCGCGCAGCAGCGCCCGCCGTTCTTCCTTTTGCTGCGAAGTTTCACCGGTAACAGTAATAGCGGCGATCGATTTTTCAAGTTCACTCTTTTGTTCAATAAGGTCAACCACAAGCGTGCGGCGTGTTTCAAGCTCCCCTTCAAATGAGCCATTGGCAATTAGCTGTTCGTAACGACTCCTGGCACCGGCCAACTGTGAATCCAAGAGGGCTAATTCGGCACTCATTTCCTCGAACTCCTGAAGCTGTTCGGGCGTAAGTACCTGAGAAAGCGCTTCAGTATCTAGTTCCCCATCAGCATTTGTTTGAACGGTGCCTGTAATAGCGAAGATCGATTTTTCAAGTTCGTTCCTCGCTTCAACAAGGTCGATAATTCGTGTGCTCTGCAGCTCAAGTTCACCTTCGTAGGCGCCGTCGGACAACAATTGTTCGTAGCGACTACGGGCACCCGTTAACTGGGAACCGACAATGGCCAACTCGGTATTCTTTTCTTCCAGCAAACGACTTTCGACGGGGGAGAGCGACAAGGAAGATTCGCCCGTACCACTCAAGTCGGCGATTTCTTCATTAAGCTTGGCAATTTGCTCGCTCCAACTCAGAATCTCAGTTTCCAACGTCTGTTTCTGTACCGCTATTTCTTCCCCGGACAGCTCCGTGCGCTGCCCCTCTTCGGCGCGCAATGCTTCCATTTGCGCTTCAACCTGAGCGATCTGGGCCTGTAAACTTTCCTCTGATGCCCGGAAACGGTTTGACTGTAAAGCATCGTTTTGCTCAATAAGCGCATCTACCAGCGTATTGGCAATGAGGGCGGCGCGTTCGGGATCTTTATCTTGTACGGTAACTTGCAGCAACTGCGTCCCTTCGATGAGTTTCGAGCTAATTTGACCCGCGCTCACGGGCCCGCCAATGCGCTCGCTCGTGGCGTCTATCACTGGTTTGACGACCAATAAATTGCGGAAGGTTTCTGCTAATTCAGTGTCGGTCAGGTCGGTTAAGTCGGAGGTCAGGCTTTCGCGTGGCTGCATGACCATCACTTTGGTCGTAGAGCGGTAGACAGATGGTTGGGAAATGCTGTAATAATAGCCAGCGGCGCCCCCAATGGCGGCCCCCAAAAATAATAACCAAAACCATCGTCTAAATAAGACGAACAGCAGCCTAAGTTCCATTACTTTCTCTCATTATCCATGGGTCGTACAACTGTACGCCTACAGATTTAAACTTCTAATACAGGAATAATCTCTCGAGTGCACTAGATTCTATTCTAAATCTATGCCCAGGAAATAGAAAGGACCTTACCAGCAATGTTCACAATTTATTCACAGCGCTACAGCAGACGCGAAGGATGCTGCGGGCTTAGTCAGCGCAGGTGGATAATGAGTGGTTGCGAGAAAAGCTGATAAACTAGAGTAAGAGAAGCTCGTTCCTTCCATATATAGTGAAGATTGACGGGCCAGGGCAAGCTCATGAAACCAGCACTGCAATCCCCAGATGACTTGACCAAGGCATTTATTGGTGAATGCTTAAGGTCCCGCCTTACGAACGGGGACCTGACTACTGCCAGTGCGCTGGCCGAACAGCCTGGCTTCGATTGGGATTATTTGCTCCTCGCTGCCGATGATGAGCTCGTCTCTCCTTTACTGCACGACATATTGGCCGGCCAGGCGATCGTCCCCGCCTATGTAGAAGAGATGCTGGCCCGCAAATACGCCTATATTGTGCGGCGCAATTTGTTCTTATTGCATGAACTCAGCCAAATATTGGTCCTTTTTCGCGGCGCCGGTGTGGAGGCCATTGTCCTCAAAGGGGCCGCGCTCACAGAAACTGTTTATAAAAATATAGCCCTGCGTCCCATGCGTGATCTCGACCTTCTCATCCGCCGTGAACAATGGGCGGCGGCGCTGACGCTTATGGCTCAGGCTGGATTCAGACAAACCGCATTCATTGAGCGAGAATCTTATCCGGCCGTACTCGAAAAATCTGGTATCGAGCCGGTCACGCTAGAGCTGCACCGGTCGCTTTTTCATTCGCTCCATTACCAGCAGAATCTGGCGCTGGATTGGTTTTGGGAGACGGCAACCTGCGCGCCGTCCAGCACCGAACCGATGAAGGTGTTGGGTTTGGAGGCCCAGATTCTGCATCTTTGCGGCCACTTAGCCCTGCACCATATCCACCAACCATCACTGCTCTGGAGCAATGATCTGGCCGAATTGATCTTCACCAATAAGGACAAGATCCAATGGGATATCTTTATTGATAAGGCACAAACCTTGCAATTAATATTACCGTCGCAAAAGATCCTCGTGCCGATCGCGCGCGATTGGGGAGCGCCGGTGCCGCAAGAGGTGTTGGAACAACTGCAAAGTTTGCCGGTTACGGAAGCGGAGAGGCGCGCGTTTGCGCTCAGTACGGCGGTCAAACAGTCTGAGGGTGAGGGATACTGGATGCGACTGCAGGAGATTACGGGATGGCACAGGCGATTGGCTTATGTCTTGAAGTGGCTCTTCCCGGCTCCGGATGCGCTGCGCTCGCGGTATAAAATCTCACGGTCGTGGCTGCTGCCGCTGGCTTATCCATATCATTGGTGGATGGGGGCTCGCCTGGTGATTGAGGCGTTGTTGACAAAGCAGAAGGGGGATGAAGGCCAGGGCGTCGGAAACGATATTGATTGATGTTGTTTTTTTTTCTTACGGAAACGACATCGATTTGGAGGTTGCAGGTTACAGGTTACAAGGGGCAGATTGTTGCAGTGCGCCCGTAATCTGCAAAGTCATACTCCTTCTAACTGGGATTTGAGGGCGGCGGTTGAAAAGGAGAGCGCTTTTTTTAAATGTGCATTCTCTAGATGCAGACGATTGTTATCCGTGCGCAGGGCACGCGCTTCTTCTTCAAGGCGTGCAATAATGTTGCGGGGATAATCTTCTTCCCCCTCATGGCCAAAGCGGGCATGCCACATCGCCAGTTTTCTAGGTTTGATGCCGAGAAGAAGAGCGACCTCGGCGACAGACTGCGCACTTGGTTCACTCATGCGAACTGCCTCTAGTTTGAATGCATCACTATACTTACGCTTCTTTTTATTCATAAATAACCTCATGGCACAGATTCATGGTTGTAGCTTATCATAGAACATTTGTTCTTGTCAAGACACAAAAAGTGACAGGTTTTGGGCCAATAGCAAACACTTTGATTGGGTCAGGAGAGGCGGGGCTGGATGAGGGTCAGGTAATGAGTGTTGAGGATTTTGAGTTTTTCGAGGAGGACGGCGAGGGTCCAGGAGATGGGCACGAGGCGGCGGGCGAGGGGTGGGGCAAGCGTGATGCGCTGGAAGTGGAGGACGCAGTTGGGGAAGAGGGCGCGCAAATCAGTGGGGCGCAGGCCCTGAGTTTGGGGATTGATAGGGTTGAGCCAGAAATCGTAGGAGATAATCACGCCCGCCGGCCGTAGGAGGCGCAGCATTTCGCGGGCTATCTCTTGCTGAATGGCACGGTCGAGGATGGAGGAAAAGACGGTAAACTGGAGGATGAGGTCGAAGGAGGCACTGGGAAAGGGTAGGTGACGGCCGTCGGCGCACTCCAAGCTGATGCCGGGCAGCCGTTCGCGGGCGGCGGCGAGACGGTCGGGCAGCAGATCGACACCTTGCAAATCGCGCGCCTTGACGCCAAGACCGAGCATTTCCAGCAAGACACCGCCGCCGCCGCAGCCTATCTCCAAGACCGTTTTACCGGCCATTGGCAGCAGCCTATGCCTGCGCAGAAGGTGCGTCAGGGCACGTTGTCTTTGCTGCAATGTAAATAGGTTGGCCTGGTTAAAAAGGGAATACCGATCTACATTGGTGCGATTTGCAGCGCGGCGAGCATATTCAGCCCTGAGTCGGTCGAGATCATTCATAATTGGGGGATTGAAACCACGAGCATAGCGTACCCATTGCGGTCATGGGAACAAGATGGAATCTTGTTCAACAGGTTGCTCACGAGGCAAGGAACAGGAAGCAATTACCAGGAGGGCACCCCACCTTTTTTATCCCCCCAGCGCCCGGCGAAACGGCCGAGGCCGACCAGGAAACCCCAGCCATAGGCGATATGCATCACTGGGTGGGCGATGAGCAGGCCGGGCAGGTATTTCCAGCCATGCTGGCGGGCGATTTGGAGAGAAGCCATGATGTTGGCGGCTCCATAGGCGAGGAGGATGAATATTAGGAGTCCCCAGCCGATGGGCAGCAGCGCGGCCAAGATGATGGAGAGGACAAAGATGAAGGGCACGAACTGGCGCCAGCGCATCTGGCGGGGATGTTTCTGCAGGACGCGCACTTTCCAATAGCCGTACTGGTAAAATTGACGCCACAGATTGCGCAGGGAGCTGCGGCTGTAATAGCGGGATTGGATATCGGGCGTGAGCAGGATACGGCCGCCTTGTTTGAGGAGGCGATAGTTGTATTCGTCGTCCTGGTTGCGGACGAGTTCTTCATCGTAGAGGCCGATGCGGCGGATGGTCTCCATTTTGTAGGCGGCAAAGGGGACGGTTTCGACCCAGAGGGCGCGGTCTTTGATGGTGCGGAAGGCGGAGCCGCCCATGCCGAACCAGGAACTCATAGCCAGGGCGATAGCCTGGGCGTCTGTTGTCTCGCCGATGGTCTCAATGGGGCCGCCGACGCCGTCGGCACCGCTTACCTGTAGGTGGCGGACACATTGGCTGACGTAATCGGAGGCGATTTCGCAGTGACCGTCAACGCGTACGATGATCTCGCCAGATGCCTGGTGGAGCGCAATGTTCATCGCTGAGGGAACAATATGCTGTGGGTTATCAAGAAGGCGGATATTCGGCCGTTCTTGAACTTGCTGCTTGATTATTTCTCGAGTGCCGTCGGTGGACAAACCATCAGCGACAATGATTTCCATCTGTTCCACCGGATAATCTTGGGCAAAGATTGATTTCAGGCTCCGCATTATATACGCCCGTTCATTGCGTACAGGCATAATAATTGTGACGAACGGCCACGAATCGATACTCATGTCCGCGGATTCTCTAGATTCGATATCACAGCTCGGAATTTACCATTACTTGTTCTTGGAATAGCATCAACTTCTTCGACTATTACATTCATTTTGCCGACACGATCTTGCATAAGACGCTCTATCAAGGCTGGCGATTGGCTTGAATACTCTTCTGACGGTACGACTTTCACACGCAGGTTTTCGGTCGATTCCTGTATGATCTGTGCTTCGACTATGGGCAGATCCGCCTTAAAGATCGGATCAAGACGTCCTAGATGACGCCCATCGGGTGTAACAATCATATCGTCCATGCGCCCCTCAATACGCTGCCAGAGCGGCAATGTCCGCCCGCACGCGCACCTATCGGCCGAATTTAAAGCACCCCGATCGCCGATCTCGTAACGTATTAAGGGCATATCGGCGTTCAGCAGATTCGTACCGATAATTCTTCCTGAACTGCCGCCTGATACTGGTTTATCAGTATGATCATCTAGAATCTCGACCACGCCGACTTCAGGCCAGATATGCAGTGAACCAACCTCGCATTCACTACCGGCGGCAACAATCTCGGCCATACCGTAGCTATCATATATCGGACAATCAAATACGTGGGCCAGCACTTGTCGTTGGGATGCGTAAAGCGGCTCTGCATTGCCGGTAATAAAAAGCATTTGGGGTGCTTCCAGATGCTGATACTGCGCGACCCGTGCCAGGTACGACATGGCTGACGGGTAGCCAAGCAAATAGGTGATATTATGCCGTTTTATAGCTTCCAGATAATCCGGTACAGTTTTCTCGCTGAGATGATACGATGAGAGGTAAAGCTGTTGTAGTCCGGCGTTCCATACCCAATATGGAGGCCGCGACCGGTCCACAGATGCAACCATTTGGCCGCCAAGAATCGCCCAACGATCATGGCGGCTTACACCATGCCAGCGGCGCATGCGTGCTTCAACCAATGCGTACCACTCGATTACGGTTTGTCGACTCCACCACACACTAAGTGGTTTTCCACTGGTACCGCTCGTATGTTCATGATACATCTCTTGCGGATTACAATCATCGGCCACAAAATCAAGAGGAGCTTTGCGAACGGAATCTTTTTGTAGGATCGGCCAATTCTCGAGCCGCTCCCAAGACAAGCTGCTGCCCGCCCGGCGTAGGCCTGCCCAATAGGCGCGATAATAGGGAACCTTTGTTGCCGCTCGATTGAGGACTAATGCTAATCGTTCTTCGCGCCACGAATGCCAACTAGCGGCAGACCACCGGTCTCTATCCAAAGCTTGATCAACCAAGCTTTCAAAGCCAGCCCCGTACCGCCAGCGGCGCAAATAATAGCCACGCGTACTCGCTGCAGCGACTTTCGCAGGATAAGGAAGATTAAGAAAAATCCGGTGCAGATCAACCACGGTCATTTTTTCGAGGAAGCTCTGTCAATAACGCACAAAAGAGATCTTGCCATTTCTGGAATACACGAGTCCAGTCACTTTGCTCTGCAAGCAATCTACCGTTTCGCGAAAGACGTTCGGCGACCGCCGGCTCATTTAACAAGCGGGTAACTGCTTGGACCATGGCGCCGGCATCATTGTCCCCAACAAGAAGCCCAGTACTCTCATTTTCAAGCAAATATGGAACACCGCCGACTTCGGTAGCAACAATAGGAAGCCCACAGGCAGCCGCCTCAAGCAAGCTAACCGGCATATTGTCAATATGATTGGTATTCAGAAAGATATCATGCAGTGCGAAGGTTTCTTGCTTTTCGCTTAGGTCTAAATAGCCAGGAAACTGAACCTGCTTTGTTAATCCGCGTTTGATAACATGACGCTTAACCGCATCCAAGAGGCCTTTTTCCTGCCCGGCCATGGTCAACAGGACATCGGGATACTCGCGACGTAGTTGCTCAACGACATCCAAAGCCAGGAGAGGATTGTATATCGGGTGAAAGGTCCGCATCCATAACAAACGTGGTTGAAGTTTGCGTCTTAATTTAAATGGGTATTTTTCTATATCAAGAACGTTGGGAATAATTGTTACCGGATAGCCAAAGTTCTCGCAGAGCTGGGCTAGAAAGACAGAGGGTGAAACGATGGCTTGACCACGGCGTAGCACTCGTTTGGTCCAGCGAGGGTGCCGCTGGGCGAATTCTGGCAAATTGCCACCATGCAGCCAAAATACGAGTGGGATACGCAAGATCTTGGCAGCAAGTGAAGCAATGTCAACAATGCCAAATGCAGGGCCGCTAAAGACCATTACGATCAATACATCAATCTGATTGCGCCATCTCACAATGCTTTGCACAGTATCAACAAGACGAAGCAAGCGGCTGCGGAATGAAGATGTTTGCCAAACGGCGAATCCCTCTTCAATAAAAAGGCGTGCGACAATTTCACCCTGGCTGTTCACCCATCCAGGATGGCGCCCCAACATTGGACCAACAAAACCAAGATGCGGAAGGCTAGGCGTTTTTTCTATGGCGTACTCTTTCTTGTGCATAACGCAGGAGCAGTCTCAGATGAGCGGGTCTTACCTGCTGCAGTTCGCGGGCGACGATTCCCAGTCGCCCGCGCTTTAAGTGATGCCCAAGTACGGCTATCGTATGTCCAGCATTGCGCGCAGCACGCTGCTCGGCGAATTCCTTATCATATCCCGTGGACAGCTTTAGACTAATCCGCTGCAATCGTTCTAGAATGCGCAGGCCGTGGGCGCCAGTCGCCCATTGTACACGCATGCCTTCTTCGATAATAATAGGGATCGCAGCCACCTGAATGATGCCGCTTCGCGCGCAATCGATGACAAATAGGGCGCTTTCCTGCTGCTCCTGGACCATTATTTCACTGACAACCTGTCCTTCCTGCCAATCCCATAAAGCATTGCCTAAACAGTAAGCAACAAAGCTGTCGTCGACGAACTCTACTCCCTGCAGGACATGGGCGTGATGCATTAGTACCAGACCGGCTCCGGCTGCGGCCAACTGGTGAGCTAGTTCCCGGCAGGCGGGATCGGGGTAATCCAGGTACATCAGACCGATATGGAGAGAAACGATGAGTAAATCGACCTCTTGATGATGCTGTTTAACAGCAGAGAGCAGTTGATCGCCGGCAAATTCCCAATAGTACGCATCTGCGATTTGTTGCTTGCGTAATGTACGACCGCAAGCCAGCCAGCCAACTCGAAAATCGTCCACACCAGTGATGACCAAATTTCCAGCCTCTTCACGAGTCTTGCCAACACCTAAGGGGGTTATGCCAACCGATCGCAAAGCAGAGATCGTGTTTGCAAGTCCTGCACTACCATAATCTATGATGTGGTTATTGGCCAGATGCAGGTGCGTGAAGCCTGCTCGTTCTAAGGCTGGTGCGGCATCTGTTGATGCAGCAAATAGTGCTCCTGGAAGGAGATCAGGAAGGAGCGGAGTCTCTAGATTGCCAAGAACAATATCCGCCCGCTGCAACAGGGGAGATATGGCGGCCAGCGGCGCATCGTATCCAGAAGTCCGCGCTAGTTCACCAATTCTTCCGGAAAATCCTATATCACCAAGGGCCATCATGCGCACAGCATAATCTTCTTCAATGGGCGTGCGCCACAACATAGCTGGAATGTGGCCAGCAACAAGTGGTGATATGGCTGTCGCGTCGACGATCTCAGGCATTATCGCCTGACGGCTCGTCATCATCTGCTTCCATTATTATCGTCGCTGCAGCAAGTCCAAAGGTATAAGCCGGCGCGGCAAGACGCATGGCAGAATGGAATAGAAACATCAACGTGTAGGCGATTCCAGCAGCTGAAAATGCCTTGGCTAAAGGGGGCTGTGGACGGGCAAGCAAACGGAAAGCAAGCACAAGCAAAATGAGCAGCGCCGCCAGGCCCAGGCTGCCATGCTCAGACAACAGCCGCGTGTACTCATTGTGGGCTGACGATGCCCGAAATGTGGCAGCGTGCAGGTATAAGGATTGACCCGGCCCTACGCCGAACAGCGGATTTCACGAAAAATCTGCCAATCAGCGCGCGCAATATCATCGCGCCCGGTCAAATCAAAATCCTGCAGGCGTGAGGTGACGATGCCTCCTGTAAACTCGTCAAGCCGAGGCAGGGCGAAGAAATTAAGCACAATATAACCAACAATGGCAACGGCAATAATAAGGGTGCGCATCTGCCTATCGCGAGCCAGGAAGAAGGCGGAAACGACGATAGCACCTAGACCAGTCCACAACCCGCCGCGGGAAAGGGTCAAGGCAGCCTGGGCTACCAGCCAAATGACGATGATGATCATTAGCCAACGCACGCCGCGATGCCTTTTATATAAAAGGGCCAAGAAAAAGGCGGCAACCATGCCTAGACCCAGGATCGACGATACCTGATTCGGGCCAATGCCGGCGGATGTTGCCTTACCACCAACTTGAATAACCAGCGAGTCGGCCGTCCAGATGACGAAATTAGCCAGGAAAGCAAGCCCGACTATGGGCCCCAGGATGGCCAGCAGCAAGCGCTCAAGTTGAGCTGAGGTGAGCTTGATCTTGTCGAAAAACATCATGGCCACGGCAAGGGTCAAAGGCCCACTGAGGTTGAAGGCGATTTGTTCACGGTCAAATCGAGCCAGAAGGGCAATGGAGGGGATGAGTAGTATGAAATAAAAGATGGGCAGTTTAGGGGCCTGGAAGAGACGCTTTTCCCTAAACAAGCCTAGAGCAAGCAGGAGGATGACGGCATATTTGCCCATTTCCCAAAACACGCCGGCACCGGTGCCGCGCCAGATCACCTCGACGCCGACGATATAGCCGGTTACATAAATCAAACGCTCAGATGTTTGATCACGATATAAGAAGAAGAGGCCGGCGCCAACAGTCAGCAGCGCCAGGGCCGTGGCCAGTAAACTGCTGCGATCCATGGCGACGGCCGCAACCATGTTTAAAGCTAAAAAGGCAATGATGCGCACCAATGGTGAAGCAGTTAACAGCCGCGCCGGGTTGCTGGGCAAATCCCGGTTATCAACCGGTCGCAATGTTTCTCTCATGGTTCACTCCGGCGCATCGAGATCGCTGTCACCTAACATCCAATGATTATCTAGCGCCATGTTTGCCATCAGTTCCTTATCCTGGCTCTGCCAGCAGAAACGGCCAGGAATGCGCATGACAAAACCTAATCCACGCCAAAAAGGCCGCAACTCCGGCAAGAAATTTAATACCGTCACCTGCGCCGCCCCCCAACCAATCGCCTCTTGCAATAATAACAGCACCACCTGCCGCAGACCAGACAGATCTTCGCGGTCACCGATGAAATCCAGAATACGCACGGCCGGTATGCCCCCAAATTGCACCCGGCGGGCGATGAGACAGTGCGTTGGCTTTCCAGCCGGTCCGGCGCGATAGAACAACAACTCTTCCCCGTACGGCGGCTCGAAATAACGCCACCGGCAGTAGGCGGCATCGCGGTAAATGGTGGCAGGGTAGTGCGCTTTGACCCGTTCAAAGATAGCGGCCATATCAGCAGCAGATGCTTCCGGCCAACTCCGGGCCTCACCGATATCCTGCGAGCACAAACGGTGCCGCCAAACACGAGCCAAGGGAGACAGCCCCTTCGCGACAAGATTCAAGCATTTGCCCCGGGTCCCCTCTGCTTGCCGTACAGTTTTAACTCTGGCCGGGTACAGTGGCAGCAGCAGTACATCCCCATCCTCGCGCACTCCCCACTGATGTTTACGGTGGATTTTTGCCGCCAGTTCGTTTGGGAAACCCAGCAGCAAACCAGCAGCTTCGCGCACACGCACATCAAAAATTGTTTGAATACCCTGCCCACGGAATGCGCGATCGACGATCAAATCGACCCACCATAAGGCCGGTACACGCCGCCCGCTCACGGCGCAGTCGACCGGGATAACAGCACAGTAAGCGACGATTTCCGCGCCAGACAAAATGAACCATTGATTCTCACGACCTCGATAGAGCCATTGACCATGTTCGAGGATAAACTTACTCTTCTCGCTGGTAAATACACGCCCTAAGAACTCGGCAGCAGCAGCCAGATCAACCTCGCACCCCGTAACCAGCTTGTATTCCTTCATCAACTGACCGCCTGCTGATAAAGGTCGCTCAACCGATTGACGATTGGTTGGAAACTGTGTTCTGCCGCTACGGTCTGCCTTGCGGCATTGCCAAGTCTCTTGGCGAAAGCTTCATTCTCTAGCAGTCGCTGGATGGAGCTGGTAAGCGACTTTGCATTTTCAGATGGTACCAATAAGCCGTTCCTCTCATGCAGGACAATATTTGGAATTCCACCGACGGCCGTAGCCACCACCGGGCAGCCGGCAGCCATCGCTTCTAACAAGGCATTCGGCGTCCCCTCGCGACGCGAAGTCAGGCAGAATACGTTCAAACGCTGCATCAATTGCGGGATATCGGCGCGAAAGCCGGCCATCACAACCCGTCCCCTCAGCCCCAGCTCATCAATGCGGACCTGCAGTTGGGACGGCAGATCTGCCTCGCTGGGTATCGACTGGCCAACAATAATCCCGCGCACATCCTCGTGCAAGCGGATGATTTCTGCCAGCGCCTCGATCAGCAGCTGCTGGTTCTTCACCTGACGCACATTGCCGACTGTGCCTACGACACGGTGAGCTTCCGTAATGCCTAGATCGCTCAAATCCACGGCCGTGGTAGATTGGACCGGCACGATTACAATATTAGGCAACAGAATAATGCGCTGCGGTTTGATACCAGCTTCTTCAAGCTCCGCCTGCAGTGAAGGTGCGTTCACCATTATTCGCGATACCAGATGTAACGAGGCATAGCGAAAATAAGATGGCAGCGCTTGAAAGCCCGTCAATTTAAGCGAGCCGCGCAGCGAGCCCCAGCGAACGGGCACCTTGGCCAGCCGGCCGGCCAGGCCCGCATAAGGGTTGTCATGAATGGTCCAGGAATGGACCACATCAGCCTTCAGCTTACGCAGCAGCCTGACAAGATATTGCAGCCGCTGCCGGATCGTGCGGCATGTGTCCGGTAAAAGCCAAACTCTCACCCCCGCATCACGCAGCGCATCATCATATACCGCATGAGGACTGCGATTAAAGACGACAATATGCCGCTCAAATAGGGCCGGGTCTAGATGGACCATCGTCAAAAAAAGCTGCCGTTCACTACCACCGCGACCAAGGTGATCGATCAAGGCAACCACGGTCACTTTCTCATGCATACGGTTTCTTGAGCGCAGCCTGATGGAGGCCGCTCAACTTGAAACTGAGATAGGCAGGATCATCACGGTAGATTCCTACACGCGGTATCTCATATACGGGTAAGCCGACATTTCGTGCTGTTTCAACAAATGCAGCCTGATACCCGGCAGCGCGCACCGCCTCCGCTACGCGCCGGTCGTAATCGCCCGTTGGGTAGGCGAATAGATTCACTACTTGGCCCGTGATCGCTTCCAGATAACGTCTCGACTCCAGCAATTCGTGGGTCAAGGCAGCGTCATCGCAGCTTGTCAAAAAAGGGTGCGTAACCGTATGGCTGCCGATGGTAATCAGCGGATGTTGGCCAGCCGCAGACAACTGCTCCTCAGACATGCCGTCGAACAAGGCATGGGCATAAGCATCATAGGCGCCATCAGGCCACATCAGAGCGGCCAGTCTGCGGTTCGCCGGCAGCCAATTATGGGGATCGCGCACATGTTGGGTGGCAACAAAAAAAACCGCTGGCGCCGCGAAATACTCCAGCAGCGGAAGCACTTCCGTATAGTTTCCCACCAGCCCATCATCAAATGTAAGCAGCACCCCAGGGACGTCACCCTTCAGAAATGTTTCCACTGATAGGAAGGGGAACCGCTTGGAGAGCCACTCTAGAATCGTGGCAAATTGCACCTTGGTTAGTCCTGGCACCTGTACGGACTCAATATCGGATGGGTACTGGGAGACAACATTATGAAACTCAAGCACAAAGCGACCATCACCGACCAAGAGCTTGCGAGATAAATCACTCCCCCCACTGCGCCACAGCAGCCAGACACCTTCATTTTGGAAGCGACTAATTGCTGGTCTCCTCATCTATGCGGCGCAGCGGTTGTCCCCACGCAGCTTCCAGCCGCTGGCCAATAATCGCCTGCCAGCGCTCGAGCGTATACTCATGGGCCACACTTTGCGCCGCCTGAACCATTTTCGCAAAGGCATCAGGATCGGACAAAATTTTCAACACCGCCTCGGCTACAGCCTCGGACGAAACTTCATCCAACACCACACCCCGCTGCGATCCAATCAAATAGGGTAGGACCGATACATTGGTCGTGATCACCGGCAGCCCACAAGCCAACGCCTCTAATACTGCTTTTGGAAAGCCCTCTTTGGTTTTTGTCGGAAAAACAAAAAGATGGCACACCTGCAAAATGCGCAGCACTTCATCATGCTCTACATTACCATGAAACATTACTGCCTTCTGCAATCCCAACCGCTTCACTTCCGCTTCCAGGTGCGGTCTTTCCTCTCCATCACCCACTATGTGCAAAACTGTATCAGGATACTCTGCCTGAATTTGGGGCAGAGCGCGAACAGCATCGATCATATTCTTTCCACGGGAGACTCGGCCTACGGTAACAAGATGCGCCGTCTCGCCAGGATTCCAAGGAATCTTGATAGGAATCAGATTTAATTCGGCTTCCGTCAAAGTGGTTGAGTGAATCCAGCTAATATGGGGATTGCGGGCCGATGGGGGTTGGTCGCCCCCGCCCGTGGCCATCACCACATTGCGTCCACCGGCAATTCGCTCCAGTACCCACAGCAACAGCCTGTCGGCTATCGTCACCGGTTCACCCCAAGTTCCACAATGGCGCACAAAGAGTGGTTTGCCTTGCAACCAAACCAGCAGTAGACCAATAAAACCTACATCTCCCGGAACAGGTGTATGGACACTATCTGCCCGGCGAATGCGATGCCACAAGTGTATTCCGTGTTGTGGCAACCAGATCAATAAGGCTAACTTTCGCCGTAAGCCGGTACCGGGAGGTTCCGGGACAGGTTTAACTTGAATGGATCTTCCCCTAAAAGCTACCAGATTCGGGGGTGGTTTCGAGCTGCTTTCAACAATGTCGAGCTCCGTGCTTGAAAATAAGCCCGACAGATGCTCCATTTGCTGAGGAAAACCGCCATTGTGGCAAATTGACCTGACTGATTATTATCTCGCCAGCATCGTTTGCTCGATATTACAACAAGATTCATATAGTCGATACAGTGATCAGACATCGCTATACGTACCCCAATTTCTCGCGGTAAGGGCGGGTCACGTCATTCAGGATGTCTTGATCTTCCTTTGATAGGTGCGTCTGCCACTTGATATTACGAGATTCGCGGATCATGATGCTGGCATGATCGCCCAAAGACTCAAACCAGGATAATTCACAGAAATCGATGATTTCAAATAGTGTCTGACCGAATTGGCACATAGATCTTCATAACGAACGACGAGAAAGTCCTTGATCTGTAAGCTGCTCGCTGCATTATCCATGGCCTGCATCAATAAATGCCATTGCAATCCCGCCAAGGCAACCAGGGATCGATCATGTTCTTTCCATTTCTTTTGCAGATCAGGAGCAAGTATTCCCCATCGCCATTTTTCCGGACCTTGCCGACCTCGCCAAAAATCGACATTTAGAAGCGAATAAGCGACCGCACGGCCGTCACGTACTAGATGGATAAATTTCGCATCAGGAAATATCTGTTTTAAGAATCCAATACGCGGCCAACCCGTGATCTTAAAAAGCCATCGATGCCGTTTTACAGTCTGCATAAACTCAAATTCATTATGAAGCTGGCAAACAGTATCTGGCGTCACATCAGTGGCAACCAGATCCCGTTTGGGGCGGCGGAAGCCTGGGGAATGCGCTTCCCAAAATTCGTATGGTTCCGCTGGACCAAAACGATCACGAATAATTCGACCCAACACCTGGCATATCGATGGCTTGCAATAGCAGGTGGTTAAATTGTCCTTTTCTCGGAAAATGGTTGCAGAGGCTTGACAACCAGGCTAGGTCCGGGTGGAAAGATAATAGATTGTGCAGTAATGTAGAGCCGCTGCGACCAACGCCAATTATGAACAGCGGCTTATTTATCTGATCCAATTTTTCGATCATCGCGGTATTTAACACAACAAAGTTGGATCCATCAAGGCTCGGAAAAATCGGAGAGCCAAATAGCAATTGAATGTGCTAATTTTTTCCAATTAGTAGTCCCCTGTCATAAAGTGGTGGAGCAACAACGCGAACATTTGGGAACCCGTTCTTACGAAGCACATTCTGGAGGTAAGAAACGGATGATTTCTCCGCTTTGTTATCATCTGCATTCTTCCGCGTGCTGGAATTCGCCTGCAAAATCATAATTGGTGCGATTCAGCCGCATCGTCGTACCACAGTGGCCATCTCCGCCGGTAAGATAGTAAAGTGTACATAGAGCGGTAATAACGTCGAATTCTCCCCAGTCAGCTGTCGACAATAGCGGTCATATTGGCCTGAAGTATTTAAGAATATACGGTCGCAAATCCCGCCACTCAAAAATACGGTGCACGAACTTGGCCGTTTCTACATACTCAGGCATCAACTCAACCCCGAGAACTTTATGCGCCCCGGCCTTCAACATCATTAACGGCATAACACCATTATTGCTGCCCAAATCAAGGACACGTTTGCCCCTAATAAAGGGAGTCATAACCTCTTTATTACAATATTCCCAACGCCCCGTGCCGCTTTCAATCGATTGAATGCCGCCGATAGTCAGACCGTTGCCAAAATCAATTGGCGCGTACCAACCGCCGAGCTTTTTGGCCTGCGCCTGCAGAGCCAGGCGCGCGCTTGCCTCGGTCAGCAGCTTCTGTCCATAGATGCGGTTGAATTTCTCACGATCCTGATCGCGCCAAAGTTGAAAGAGAGGCGTATTTATTGATGAAAATGCCTCAGAACTTTCCAGATCGATGAACCACGGCTGTTCGTCCGCATCCACCATGATGTTGCCAAAGGTTAGGCTCAACTTGGCCACGCCCTGTGCATGAATCGCGTTCATCTGCGCTTCAATCGATGGGATGAACTGCTCAGAAAAACAAGCAGGGAACCTTTCTAGTCCGCGCTGTAAGACAGCATAGAGTCTTTCAGTTTCACCTAGCTGGGCAAGATTTATATCATCTTCTGTCTGTACAGTGAGAATTCGCGCCCCCGCATCAGCCACAAAATCGCGAATTGTACGCCCCATCACATAGTTTTTGTAAAGTAAGGTCTGCGGTTCGTCTACTGCATACAGTGCCGGCACATTGGCTTGACCTTGCAGACGGGCGAGATTATACCATTCATGGGTAAAACGGTGCCGGTCGCCGTGGAAATCCTTGCGGATAAGGACATGGCCATCGCGGAGGACAATATCAAACGGAAAGCGACGGCGCAGTACAAATTCGGCTCCATTGACGTTTTCAATAAAGGGCAGCAGGCCAATATCGCTTTGTAAACGACCATCATTATCAATATCGCCGATCACAATTTCCGCAGGAGCTTGCTAATTGATCGCCCGGCGAAACTCCTCAGAAACGGGATAATTCTTCCAGCACGTAAATTGTGCTTCTTTCTTTGAAAACCCCCGCCTCAGAACTCATGCAGACCAGGCGTCGCAGGGGCAGCCCACCAATCGCCGCTATCCGCGCTGCTCCCTGGGCCAGCTAAGCATCAGCCTATAGCGCAGCTTCGGCCACGATACGCCCCTCACATAGTAAAGAAGATAACCCAGGCCACGTTTTCGCAGGATGAGGATCAAACGTCGTAGTTTACTCATGCTTGACCTTCAACCGTGCCGCGGCCATGACCCCTTGCAGCTTGCCGGCACCGAATTGCCAGCCTGCAGTCTCTCGGCGGCGCGCAGCAGCAGCGGCCAGACGAAATGTGTCAAAAAGCTGCACCCGCCAAAAGCGCATCTCCTGCTTCCATGTGCGCTCAGGCACAATGTCCATAAAAACAAAGCGCTGATTGACTGCGGCTTTACGCACGACTTGTGGCATATCTCGCGCGAGCCCTGGGATTTGAGGTGGATACATTTGGCGAAACCGCACTCCAATAATTTCCATCCTTTCTTTCCAGCTTGCAGCGCCAGATGGGCGTCTTCCAGAACGCCAAAGCCCACAAAACGAGAGTGGAAACAAACCCCGCTTTCAAATACCTCACGCCGCCAGACGGCGCAGCCAGCTCCCATAAATCAATACTTTTAAGGTGTTATGCGGCGGCTGAAGGTAGCGGTTGATGGGATAGCCTGTTTCAAAATCGTAGCGCCCGGGCTCATAGGTCGTGAAAAGGTGTAGACGACGATACCACCTCCAACGGGGTGATGTTAACGGATCAAGGTGTTGGTTGGTAATATAGCCGGTGATACCGCCGATTGCTTCTTCGGAATCGGCTGCAAAAGCGCCCATTATCTGTTCGAGAAAATCAGGCTCCAAGCGGATATCGTAGTCCCACAAAAGCAATGAACGCGCTTCGCGCGGCATCTATGCCTAAATTGCGCTGAACCGCGGGATCCCCACCGCGTCGAATATGCTGCACGGGGAATGAGCTGCGTCGGCGCCAGTTCTGCCACGACCTCCGTGGTTTCTTCCTCACCTGGCGGCGATGCATCGACCAGCACGAGTTCGGATGGAAGATAGGTCTGCAGGCTCAATTTTGAAGCAGATCGCGCACTTCAAAAGGGCGACGAAGCGTTGGCGTCACGACAGATATATCCATGGTTCTTTGAAGCTACGCTCACGAACAGTGGGCCAGGCGCAAGAGGGCTTCGGCCACGCGCTCACCGGAGTGACCATCTAACGTATTCCCAAACATGGTGTCTCCAAAAACTCGCGGCGCGCAGCACTATCCCGTTCAGGATCAGACGATCCCATCTTGATCATCTGTTTTAATTCAAAAACTGATCGCGCCACCATAACCGCGCCGCTGGCCACCACTGGCGCATAATGATCATATCCCACATGTCTTGCGAACCGCGCATAATATGGCAGTTCACTGCCCGGCGGCTCCATCCTAAATTGATGACTGGCTTATCTACATCATTCACTCCAGTGACACGGTGGAGGCAGCGTTAATCCCCAGCGCACAGTGGCTTAGCGGCTGTTATAGATCGTTTGATCTTCTTCCATGGGCATGATCCACTCTTTATTCCACAAAATTGGCGGGAAGACCACATCCGGAAGATTATGCTCAGCAATGGCAAGCATCTCCGGGCTGTCCCTTTAATATAGGTACGCACAACCAACTCGGCTGCGGGTTGAGAGCGCCACTATGTAGGAATCGATGACGGCTTCGACAATGCGATGTTCATCAAGAAAGTCACTGTCCAGGCCAGTGGTGTATAAAATAAACGGACGTGTGGGGTCAAGCCCCAACTGAGAACACAATTCTTCCCTAGGCATAACAAAGCCCGGATTAAAGTGAAAGTCGAACTGGGGCGTACCGGTGACGATTACCCGATTCGGAATCAAAAACGGGTACTGGACGAGTAGCTGCCGGCGCATTTGTTCATTCCACATCAGGTAATGTTCATAAGGTACAAATATTCGGCTACGCGAGGTCAGATTGTCCCATAAGAAGATAAAGCCAGCCGTCGGGATTTCGAGTCTATGAGCTACTCGTAATGGCAAATCAGCACGAGGCCCATGAATATGTGAACCATTAAATACCAGATCGGGCTGTAAATCACGAAACAATACCTCGAAATCCCGGGTCGGACGCAGGTACCAGCTTACGACTGGTCGACGGGAGTCAATATTCCAGAACCGATCGATAGCTAGCAAACGCCCTCCAGTCATGAAAGTCGCCACCGCAGCTTCTCGCGAGTCGTCTTGGATCTGGCGGAGTGCAACCCCCAATGATATTCGACCGCTTCACTCCATACCCAGCGAAAATGGGCGTAGTGTAGAAAAGTGCGCAGCGTGACTGTCGGTCGGCGCTCTACGTATTCGTTAAGTGGCAGAATCCGCTCGGAAAAAGCCCCGAACCGCTCTAAAAATTCAGCATCAACCATCGCCGCCAAAATCGTAATCCGTGCAGATTTGGCCAAAATTGGCAACGTATCCGAGTACAAGAAATTTCGTACCGCTTCACCACGGCCAATGACCAGAATGATGTGCGGCTGTCTTGAATTTGTCTTATCTTTCAGAAGTCTAACTTTTCAATAATGCTGATAGTGCATTATGCTCGACAAATGAATCATGGTTCACAGTATTCATTCACGTCAAAATGAAGCGACTCGCGAACTAGACGTTACCATATATGACTGGAATACGATAGATGTTATTTCCGGCGCAGTTTCGCTATAATTGGAAGTTCAGAATCGTAGACACGTTTAACTCCATTCCCCAGAGCATTCTCGATCACCCGAATATCGCGAACCAGCCGTTGAAAGCCATAAGGCTCGACGCAGGCTGCTGGTCGCTGCCCCAGGTAGCGCGATCAAGCGTGATATGTCGTTCGACCATGCAGGCGCCAAGGGCTACAGCTGCTTCTGTTGTCGCCAGACCGACCTCGTGACCAGAATAGCCTACAGGAAGTCCATAGCGTTCCTTTAGGGTGTGAATGGTCGCCAGGTTAAGCTCTTCGGGACGTGAAGGGTAAGTACTGGTGCAGTGCATCAGAATCAAATTTTCTGTTCCCAGCAAGTCTACAGCATGATCGATCTGCTCGATGGTATCATTACGATAGAAAAAATCAATGATCATACATAGCGGCGATGATGCCTCAGCAAATCGTCATCGGTCAGGCTGGCTGATGCAATATTATAGCAAAGAGGTTCAACTGTTCGATGAAATCGACCGCGGCTTCATCCCAACATGAAGCGAACCAGGGAATATTATGTTGCCTGCTGTAAGCATCGATGGATTGATATTGCTCAAAGCCGAACTCAAGGCCGACCTTTAATTCCCCATTGGTTGTTCCAAACGGTGATTCCCTTGGTCCCTTCAGTTCTTCTGCGGAATAGACAACGTCAACGGTGCGTTTTTGGAACTTGGCCGCATCGCGGCCCGGCCAACTTCGCAGCCGCAATCAATTTTCGTGCAATCTCGGTATCTCCATTGTGATTTATGCCGATTTCTGCGGCAACAAAACAGGGTTCGCCATCGCCAACCAACCTATTTCCGATTTTCACCTTGTTAGACATATTTTTTTAGCCCTTTTTCAATTGCTAGAGTCTAAATTTCTAAATGTCAATTACAATAGTTTTTTTTCGACAAGGGTACAAATGATATGCGGCACAGCAATGAATTCTTGGATATGCTGTCCGTTCGTTGCTGGAATTCGAATGCAGCTGTCGCATGCCGATAGTTGGGGATTCCCGTTCATTCCGATAAATGCTATCGTTTTCAGGCCTTGCTCCTGGGCCCGTTTCGACAGCTTGAATAACGTTGTCCGATTGGCCGCTGGTTGACAGCACAAGCACCACTTCCCCTTGCTGACCTAAACCTTCATTTTCCGGCTAAACAGATGCTCATAGCCATAATCATTGCCAACGGCCGTGACGACTGATGGATCGCTTCTACGCGATATAGCTGGGAACGATCGTCGTTCAATACTTAACCGGCCAACCAGCTCAGCCACAAAATGCTGGGCATCCGCTGCACTCCCTCCATTACCACACGCCAACACCTTACCTCCTTGGCGCAAGCTACCAGCAATCAACCTTCCGGCTCGTACGATTTCCGGGTCGACCTTTTCAGCCATAGTAGAAGCCACAAGACTTAGTTCACGAAGTGCTGCGAACTGCTTCCATTTCCCAATTACTATTTTCATTATTCATAAACGTGCCTGTATTATCCAATCTGCAACCTCACGCACTGCTCCATCTCCACCTACTTTGGTTGTTGTGAATCGTGCCACTTGCTTAATTTCCGACACACCATCAGCAACAGAAAGCGGGATTCCCACCCATTTCATACATGCCAAATCATTAACATCATTGCCGACATATGCGATTCTCGCCGGATCCAATCTCCGCTCCGAAGCAATTTCTTTCAACTCCGATATTTTATCATCACAGCCTTGAATATAGGGTAGTTTCAGTTTCTTACATCGGCTGGCCACGACTGGATTCTTTTCGGTCGATAGGACCAGCATTTCTATCCCAAGCTTGCGCAGACGCGCAATGCCTAATCCATCGCCACGATGGCAAACCACCGACTCAATGCCATTTTGATCAACGCTCACCGTGTTATTCGTAAACACGCCATCAAAATCAAAGATTATCAAGTCAATGTCTTGAAGGACGCCAATTCTGTTTGTTTGCACCCTTTGCATTTCAAACAACTGCCGCATGAGCACCAGGTCTTGTAGATCATCAATCTGAAATGAATAGGCGCGAGTCATTCTGTAGGTACAGATTCTTCCCCCCAGACGACTTTCGAGATCACGCAGTACCCAGGGTTTGAAAATGTATATCGAACCATTTTCTTCAACAATGCTCTCAATCAAGTCTTGTCTTCGAGGCCGTTTTACCGGATCATAATTGACTGCAAGGATGTGCCATCGGTGCGCCAGGTAAATCCTTCAACTTCGCAGCTAGAAAAAAGGGAATCAGCATTCTCTTTATAAGGAGATCTATTGCATTTTGTATATCATTTTCTTTGCGAAGGGGGGATGTGGCTTGCAGAAACACGACGAAATCAGGTTCGTACTGTTCTTCTTCCAGGAGACAATCAAGGGTATGCCTCAATGCCGATTCAGAGCTTGCAGTATCGGTACTTAGCGTATTGGGCCGTAAAACCACTTCCGCACCAAAAGCCCGGGCCACGCTGCTATTTCCTGATCATCGGTTGACACGACAACACGGGTTATACTCGATGTAGTCAGTGCATGAGAGATTGAGTAACCAAGTAAGAGGTTGATCATGCAAGATACCAGATTTTTCCTTGTAATACCCTTGGATCCGCCCCGTGCAGGAATGATTGCTAAGATTTCGCTTTCAGTTTTCACCGTTTATCTCGTAGCACCAAAAGTTTCAACCAGCGCAAATAATATCCCTTATTCAATCAAATAATGTGGTTGCATTATGGAGCGCTTTGCCTAAGGCCGATGCTCCATCCTTACGGCTGCTCGCAGCTTGAGCATACTTCAGATAGCCCTTTGCACCGATATGTTGCGCCATACGCTTCCGCTACTTTCCTCTTCTCGCTGGCCGGAAATGCTTTCCTCATATAAGCGAGCAAATTCCTCAGCAAAAGGCAGGATTTGGGCAACGCTCTTACTATCCTTATGCAGCCGGAACGCTGCGTAAATTTTTTGTCGGTCACTATCGGAAACTTGCGGGCAATCCGATAAAGCAACTCACGATCGAGAACATACTCCATATCGGTGCGCACATAGCGGCCCACTTGCGTAAGCCTCTCTGTAAAGAAAGTAGCAGCCTGGTGGAGGCGATAAACACCCGGTGGGCCAAGTGTTAAGTCATAAGGCGTTTGTACGTGAAGTACAGGCATACGCGTATCGCTCGTAAATGTCCCTTCTCGTCGATATAACGAAATCCCCCCACAATGGCCCCACAGTCTGGATTTTTCTGAAATGTTCTGCAACATCTGCAAGGTACCTGGTAAGTAAAGTCATCGCTATTGCAGAAGGTAATGATGTCTCCGGTAGCACGAGCAAATCCCTTGTTGATAGCATCGCTTTGCCCATCATCCGCTTCACTCATCCAGTAAGCCAGTTGACCCTCATAGCGATGGATGATTGTCAACACTGCCATCCACACTTCCACCATCAACAACAATATATTCTCAGTTGTGGATATGATTGTC
This sequence comes from uncultured Chloroflexia bacterium, assembly GCA_963807975.1. GTDB lineage: Bacteria > Chloroflexota > Anaerolineae > Promineifilales > Promineifilaceae > JAACFF01. The sequence goes on from CAWEDV010000002.1 coordinate 258,651, forward strand.
TCAATATCGAGCGGATAGTTTCTTCTATGAAATGTCCTTGATTGTACGACGGCGTGACAATGCTAATGTCCGGTAAAGATCCATCAGATTCAGTGGTCGGGAGCTGTGGTGTTTCATCAGTCCATGGCCAACCGGCTTTGCCGACCAGCGGCGGCGGGAAGAATCTTGCGACACCTACAGCCCTCGATATCGAATGAGATACTTAATCTGCCGCAATTGATTTTTACCCCGCATCATGGGATACCAACGAAGCTTGGCGCCTGATCGTTCATAACCTGCAATCGCCATCTCATGCTGGAGCAGATTTTCAATCGCGCTCACCTCTTTCTGGCTCAACCGCGATTTCCACTTCCCTCAATGCGGAACTGTATACCTTAAATTCTTTCTTCCCTGACTCTGGATTACCGCCCCACGGAACACGCCCATGTCCCTTTGTTGGTGTTGCGGTGATCTCGTGTGGGTCAAGATCGAGAAAAGCCAAAATGCTCGCCATCATTTTGTCTGGATTAGAAACCACATCTTCATATTTAATGACCAGATAGTTGGACTCACCAACATCACCCAAATTCTCTTTAAGCTGAAGTACTGACCGTCCCCAAGCGAAGGCAAAGGCATCAATCGCAGTAACAGGCCGGTTATTCTTCTCGTCCCGCGCTTTATACGATGCATAGACATCACGCGGATCGCGCACAACGTGAACATATTTAGCCGTAGGCCACCACTCACGATAGCGTTTATGCAAATATTCGTGCGACAATGTCTTGTCGAACCCAACCGCGCGTCTGCTCTTGCAGCGTACCAGAGATCTCCCCCAAGGCCCAATAATAGGATTCCATGAAATCTTTGGGCGTTCCGCCTAACTGCCGTGCACGGGTGCGAAATGCTTGTTTAAACTCAACAATGGAAATATGTGCTAAATAATCCTTGTAGTATTGACTTTTTTCGTTAAAGATATGGGAGATCATGTGTAATTCAGCAAACTCAATTTGTTGGTCAAAGGTAAGCTTGTTCGCCCGCTGATAATATTTGTAGAAATGGGAATCAGCCACATCAATGATCAACTGCGGGTGCCCATCGAGCAAGCTCTGAACCAATGTGGTGCCGGAACGCGGGATGCTTAGAATGAATACCGGTGTCAGAGTATCAAAAGCTAATTCTGTCATGAGCTTAAAAGATAAGGTTCCCAGAACGAACGATCCCACTTTGGCCAGGCGTGTGCACCAAAGGGAAGCCGGTGATCGTTCTGCTCAAAACAGTAGCGTGGATGAGCCTCAAAGGCGAATTGCAATCCATACGAGACGGGCGCAATGGAAAATGAAGGATCAAATAATCAGCCCGATCAGACCAAAACAGATCTTCGTTCAACGTATAATGACCTGCGTACCAGTCCACCCCCGTCTTGCAGCACGAAGCACCTGCAATCGTTTTTTTATATTCGCCAACGGGTACGTCTGGCATCATATCGTTCCACATTGCGTCCAAATTTGGTATTTTGTCACTCGTTAGTACTCTCAAAGTCGCAGCTACGTTTCGTAAACTTAAGCCGCCGTTGCCGACTCGCGAAAAACCCAAACTTGGATCAGATTTTGAAGCGAAAAAGGGGGCTCCAATATAGCTCCATCCTTGATTGCACCATGTGGACAAATCAGACGATAGGGCTAGGCAATCAAATTGATAAATCAAGATATACTCGAAATCTTGAAATTGCTCATAAAATTCCCGTGAAAGCAAAAGACGGCTATAAGCTGGAATACTATCGAAGTGATTGGTGGCGACTCTTTCTTTCGCACCCCCACATACTGGTGGCTCTAATCCAATTGGCACAATCATAATAACATCCTGAAGACCAAGAGATTGGCGTTTGAGATGGCGCCACATGATAACAATTGGTCGGCCGAAAGCATCGGGCTGAAATACGGCACTAAAATTGCAACATGGTTACTCATGAATCCGGATTGCGGTTTCGTAGCCTTTGGTCGCAGTATCCTGCATGGCATCTTTCGCTAGTAAGGAAATTTGTGCCGTTACAATCGATGCACTCAGCAACCCACTTTATGAACAGTTGGACACTCGTCAATCTACTCAATAGTTACCATTTGTCGATTTGGCAAATCCCTCAAGTAATTCTCTCATGTTTTTTTTCACACCGGATTGAATCTGGTATTTGAAATAGCCAAGAAGTGGCTCAAGAACAGTTTTGGCCCTTTCTGTAAAATTATTGGGGATAATCTCGAGATCGTCGCCAATATTCAGGATTTTCCTTGCGACATGGGGAAATTGTTCGGCAAAATATACGGTATAGAGTGCCTTTTCTTGTCTGACAGGGATTTTCTCCACCGAACAAATGGCGGATATTCCCTCTGTGTTTATGGATTTTCAGCGTCCACTGACTGATCCCTTCAAAAGAGGTTATTTGTTCCCGGAGCTTTTCCGGGGCAATAACCACATCATAACCCCGTTGTAGTAATAGGACGTTAACCAGGTCGGCCCGTATCATAGATTCGCTCCTTGCTTGGGGAACGAACCACTTTAAAACTGAGATTCTCTTTTAGCCAAATGTCTCGTCGAATTACCAAACAATAGGAGCCCATCGGCTGCGTAACTTGCCCCTGCAAGTATGAAGGGACATATCCTCTTGGCATTAGGGACACCACGGCGATATTGGGATCGGCTTGCATTTGCATAAACGCCCAGCGTAAGGGTTCAGGGTTAAGCAAAAAGACATCATCATCAGTGATAAAAACATAATCTGCGAGGCAAACATTCTCCATAAACCAATCCAGTTTCAGTCCATGGACGTGATTAAATATGGGGTATATTTCAGCATTGGGGGTGGAAGTCAATCTAAGGTGAAGATTCCCTGCGCAGTCGCCCACAATAATTCGGTGCGGCTGCAGAACCATGGCTCGTTCAATAAACGCAAACCACAGAGCAGTCAAGTTCGGGACGACAGAAAAGGTGAGGCAATCCACACCGGGGCTGGACTCACTTCCTCTAGATTGTCCTCCTGTTCGCAGCTTCAATGAACCATAGGAACACCTTGCCAACGAGGGTAATCCTCCGTTATAGCGGTAAACAGCTTTCCAATTGCTCTGTAATGATCGAAGATCTGTTGCTACACTCAATTTACAATCCTAAACGGAAGACGACACACTGACCGGTAGGCAGATAGCAAGGGCTTTCCGGCTTATCCCTAAAAAACTCGTCCACTGCCATCTTCGCGCCAGGGCAGCTTATATCCCCATAATCATCAAAAACCATCATGCCTCCCGGCACGACGCGAGGGTAGTAAAAATGGCAGCAATCCATAACCGATTGGAAAATGTCAACATCAATATGGACCAGACAAAATATCTTGTCTTCTATAGGAGCCGATGTAGCCGGAAAAATACCTGGGTAAAGAGTGACGTTGGCATTATCATCCAAGAAGCTCTGAACCTTTTGCAAAGAGGTGTCACCAAAATCGCCCTCTTTAAGTATATCTTTTTCTAAATCAGTTGGGGGTAAACCTTCAAATGTATCAAACAGATGTAGAGACTTGCTGTTCCGTGCACATAAGATAGCCAGCAATTTGGCTGTGCCGCCTTTGTATACACCAATCTCGGCCACCTCACCGCCCAGTTGGGCAGTCTGCCTGGCGTATTGATAGAGCATAAAACAACGCTTCTCAGATACCGCAGTGTGCAACCTAATCTGCTGATAAAGAGCCTGAAAGGCGTGATCATCGACCCACAAATGAATTGGGCTTGGTTTCCCTTTGGGATAAGGTTTAATCTGGTAACCTAGGTTTGCTGCAATATATTTAGCCAGCTTTTTCATTTCTATGTTTTTCCAATATCAGAATTTTTCTATACACAGGAGACTTGGGTCAGGCTGGGTGCTTCTTTGGAGACACAGTTGATACTCCAGGGCTTTGAAACTAGCTCCAAGCTATCCTATCATTGCTGATAATAGGCTTGCCGCGAACTCATAAACAGGAGTCATAAACCCTCAGAGTTTCTCTAGTTGTTCGTTCCCAAGAGAATTGCAATGATCTTTCCTTACCTTTCAAGGTTCTTTCTGATTCACGCCCTTCAAACAACACTTGATCAAGCGCATAACGCAATTCATCCGTATCATTTGGATCAAAGTAAATCGGCACATCCTGTGCAATTTCCTCGGTTGAAGGAATCCTCGATGCCACAACTGGGCAGCCAGCAGTCATTGCTTCCAACAAGGGAATTCCAAATCCTTCGTACAGCGACGGGTAAACAAATGCAGCGGCATTGCGATAAAGGTGTGCAAGCATCACATCTTCAACATACCCGACATTCTTCACATTTGTTTCTATCCCGAGATCTATAAGCAGCTGCCTCTCTTTTGGGGACCAATCTTTACCAGCCACTACGAGGGGCACCGATTTCCTCATATCCCAAACAGCAAATGCTTCAAGAAGTCGAGGAAAATTCTTATTGAGAGATCTGTTTCCCAAATGGAAGAGATATGGAGTATTGTTTGGCGGATCTCCTGAAGTAGTATTGTGTTGGCATTCCTTAAAAACCGGGTCAGCGGCAAGATGCACGACATGAATTTTACTGGGGGGAATGGAGCAAAACTCCAACACGTCCAGTCGTGTAGCTTCCGAAATACAAATCACGGCGTCTGCCCTATTTATACTGTTACGTTTATGCTTAACAAACAGACGATGCGTTTGCCGAAGTGAATAATGTGGGAAATCGTTCGTACGCCATATCTAAGACAGTTACGACAACTGGTCCTGACCAGCTCTTCGGAACCTGATAATAAAAGGAATGCCAGATTGCACCGCTCCCGGTACCATAGTGACGACTGATGGTTTTCTGATATATCCTCTTATTTATTGCTGGTTCAATCCTACGTCCGAGATTACGAAGACGAAGGATCCGGAACGTTCGTTGTGGAATCTTTGTTCTGGCAATATTCGGATGCTCTGGTAGCGGATGTACTAGATCTACTGAAGTCAATATCTCGACATAGAGATCAGGATTCTGTTCACAAGCGATAGGGAGTGTTGCATCTATGATACGTGTTACACCACCATGCAGTTGACGACTATATATTTGTCCATCCACAATAAGCTTGACCATAAATCCTAGCTTGTCACTTTCATTGATGGCTGCAGGCCAATTCTAAATGCAGAAGAGCCAGACCACTCCTGTCCAATCTGGAGAAAGTCTGTTTTCCGAATACGGCCCTAGATGACATCTTTACGATAACCACAACACCTGTTATATCTGCAACCACGCCAAATTTCTGGTCGATTTTGGTTTTGTATGCCAAGGATCGTTAAATTGGAAGTAATCAGTAACCATATTGGTACCTTATAACCATTCAGCCAGGGCACGCTTTAAACGTACACCGCTGCCTTGAAGTGATGCAGGAAGCGATCTTACTGCCCAATCATACAAAAGTCTGTTAACTGCATAATATGGATCTAGACGTAAAGCGGATATGAAATACTTGACGGCCTGTTCCCACTGCCGTTCGTCTATAAGATGCTCGCCTTCCCGCCATTCAAGATGTGCCAGAGATCTTCGAATTTGGCTGCGCACACTTCCGCTGATCGATTGATCTGACAGAAGTCGACGAAATACACAACGCTGCTCTCCTTTTACAGTGTGGGCAAGTTGAATGCTCTTGCATCCCTCCCATCGCCGGTCCCTTGCCCAGTGCTCAGGCTACAAAAACGCCTCTCTAACAATCCAAAACGTATCCATAAATCCCAGTCAAGGACTAAATTTAACGTGACATCAAGCGGTCCTACTTCTTGATAGATTGCCGCGTTAATAAATGTAGCCGGTTGGCCAATGCAAGAATAGCTAGGTGATATCATTTCGTGTAATTCCAAGTATCACCTTTGAATCCGATAGAATCCCCACCATCTTCAATACATCGCAATGCCATAAATCAGCCCGGCTTCGGCTTATCCAAGAAAGCTCTTGCGCTGGAAGCAACTGTACCAGGATAGTAGATGTCATCAGAGTTTAGCCAAGCAATCAACTTGCCGTTCGCTCGTTCAAACCCTTTATTAATTGCATCAGCCTGCCCTTCATCCCGTTCGCTGGTCCAGTATGTTAACCAGGGGCTGTACCTCTGAATGATCTCCAGGCTGTTATCGGAGGAGCCACCGTCCATCACAATATATTCGAGATTTGGGTACCCTTGGAGCAAAACTGACCGAATCGTCTCCTCGATATACTGTCCTTGATTATAAGATGGCGTGACGACGCTGATACATGGCCATGGTGAACCATCCGCCATTCGCTCAGGCAATTGTGGCGTTTCCTCGGTCCAGGGCCATCCTTCCCGATCGGGAACCGGTGGCAGCTGGGCCAAATTAGGACACTGCATCGTGCCGCCTCAATTGGGTCAAGGACCCTTCGATCATCTTTTCATAAACTTCTACATATCGGCTCGCTTGCAGCTGCAAGGCATACTCGTTGGTAGCAATTTCCCGGCACGCGATGCCCATTTCGGTGCGAATGTTATCGTCTTTTAACAGTCTGATTATGGCAGCACGCAGCGCCCTCACATCGCCTGCGGCTGCCAAATATCCAGTGATATCTGGCCGCACCATATCAGGGATTCCACCAACCGAAAATCCTACCACTGGTGTTCCACAAGCCAATGATTCCAGAACGGTATTGGGCAAATTATCTTGCAACGAACTAATTACAAAAACATCAGCTGCACTGTAAATCATAGCCAACATCCAATTTTGTTCTATTCTTCCCAGATGGCGGTGAGGCATCGTGGTAGGGACTTCAGGGTTACCATTCCCAATGGATAAGAGGTATGTATTGGAAGTTAAGTCGGCATGATCGAGAGCATCGCACAACAATGAGAAGCCCTTGCGCCTGTTATTTACGGAATCGGCAACGAACAAAATGACCCGACAGTCATTAGGTATATCAAGTGCCTGACGTGCCGCACGATAATCAATAGGCCGAAAAACAGAGGTATCAATACCATACGGAATGACCGAAATCTCAAGCCCATCTAGAAGTGAGCTACTCGCTGCCAGTCCACCCAGCCAATGGGATGGTGCCGCAATTCGAAACTTATTCTTGTCTAGCTTCCTAAAAGTCTCCAATTTACGCAGCCAAATCCGGTGCGATAAATCTTTCTCACTTGTTGATCTCAGCTGTGGGCAGGCGCCACACCCGCGCATGTATCGATCACAGCCAGCATCATAATGACAGCCGCCGGTAAGAGCGTTCATATCGTGCAGAGTCCATACAATAGGTGATGAGACATATTCTAGAAACTCAGGCAAGTCAATAAAATCGGCGATCCAATGCAGATTAACAATATCTACCTTGTCCGTATAAGATCGAACATATCCAGCATATTGCGTCCGGTCATCCGTAAAACGCTCATATCCTTTAGGGCGAGTTGCTTCATATGACGAGAAGTCACGCCGAATTTTCTGGCGGCGCATGAAACGCTGAATTCGATCGGTGAGATGCCGCGACGCATTGAAGCGCATAATATTGGGATCGTTACTTTTACGATTTATGACAACCATGCTTGAATCTAAATTCAAGCTCCTTAGACCTTTGTGTAAACGATAGCCCGCTCTTGCTGCGCCACCTGTGATGTCATTGGTACTGAAGTGAACTATTTTCATGATCGAAAGGCAAAGATATTCAACCGTTGATCCATGCCGATGCTGCTCGTTTCTTGCAAGAATGGCTTATTGACTACAAGTTCTGGGTGAATATGAATTCGAAACCCTGCGTGCCGCAGGATTTTTAAGATCTCATCTAAACGCTGATCTTGGTCAACGAACGAATGGTATTCAACAAAAATACGGTCAATTTGGTCGAGCGAGTCTCGGCAATCTATCAGTAATTCAACTTCAGCACCTTCAACATCTAACTTCAAGAGGTCTATTGGCTGGTTCAAGAAATCCTTAAGCCGAATGGCCGACACAACTATCATTTCTTCGCTGCCGCTTGTGTGAGAAGTATTTATTCGACCAGCATCAGCGCCTTCTTCCCAAAATGGTAATTTATCATCATTAATCCAAACCGCGCTTTGAATCAATTTCACTTTCTCGAGATTATTTTCTTCACAGTTTTGCCGCAGCGAAAAAAACGCTGAAGGAGATGGCTCAAACGCAATGATTCTGGATTTTGGAAACAGGTGCTTCCAATAGAAAACACTCTGTCCGATATTTGCACCGCAATCAATAATCGTAGGCTCCCCGTCTTGCGGTTCAAAACGATATATCTCCCGCTCAAATATCTGATGGTACGAAGAGAGGAACGATGCAGCATCAATTATATGGAGGGGTTCACCAATCAAGTTAGTCACTGTGGGCTGATAGCGAGGCAGCCGTTTAAGTCGCTCTACTTCTCTCCCTTTCTGCTTATAGCTTTTGTCAAACAACCGTCTACGGGCAAGGACAAACTGATGGCGGATCAATTTCCATGTGTTCATTTACTTACACGCTGTCGGTTTGAGAACGGTGAATTTCAATATCTGGCGCCAGGTTTATCCCAAGATGCCACAACTTCCGCATCTGCAACACAACGATTATTGATACCGCCCTTTCCTCAGGAGGTATCTATATTGTAGAAAAATACGAACTCACACCCCTTTCATGTTTAGGAGTGCTTTCGCGCAGTTTTCTACACAATATCAATTGCCTTGGTGACTCAAATGAAGGCAAGATCTCTTTTATCTTAAAGCTGCTTTTCAGTTCTTTGACGAATTCATCTAATGTATACCATTGAAACGAATCTGAATACCAAAGGGATACAAAGCGATCCTCTTTAGGAACAAACTCCACTAATAGCCATGTCTTTGTCAGTTGAGAGAAAGTATTAACAATCTGCGTAAAATCTAGGGCCATTTTAAACACCATATGATGAACAAGGGCCAACGCCAGAACCATATCACGCGGCAAACGTTCGGTAGCTGGAAGCAGCCATCGATTCCCTAACCCATAACCCGGCGAAGGATTGGTAATATCCATGATTACCGGAGTTATGGCTGCGTCCTCCGACTTCGCTTCCCGATACAGATTATCAATACTCGGTACGTCCGTATCGATTGCTATACAATGAATATCCTGCTTAGCAGCTAGCCGTGAATACCAACCTTGATTACATCCAATGTCCAGCAAAGTCTGTGGTTTAATATCTTCCAAAACCTTATTGAAATTAATATGTTTCGGCGTCCAAGCAGATTGATCATCAAAACGGGGGAAGGATGAGTCATAATAATTTGACCACTCTGTCTTGGGAAACGTTAAAGGAATAGCCTCAATTTCTCGGCGAATCCGTTCAAAGAAATTGAGACGGGTGGCAAGAGTTACCGGTTGATTATTTTGCTCATCCTCCAAGAATTGCCCACGCATATTTCGCAGAAGAGTACGTGCTGGAGATGGTATACTTTGTCGTATTTTGTTGGCCCCTTTCTGAAAGTAGTTCCTGCCATTCTGGCCAATAGTGTTCCAGATAGTCGGCTCGATTGTTCCATGTGGTCTCAATGCTATAAAGTCGTCTCTGATAATACCTTGAGCGTAATCATGTAAGAGCCAACGCGTAATCCCAAAATTCCCCATTGAATAGAGGTAAAGCGGATATAGAAAATACCTACTAAAGGCGTTCTTAGCCGGCCAAATTGAATCTTCTGGCAAAAGCATTATTGAGCTGAAATCAACAAAAACAGGGTGACTTCCATCAAACAGAATATTGAAAGAATGAGCATCATGGGTTCCAAGTCCAAATTTAGCTAGTTCCATATTCAGATCAAGCAGGAGCAAGGCGGCGTCTTTCAGCATGTGAGGTGACCATTCATAAGGGTATGAAACAAAAGGCAATCTTCGATGCTCAATGACAAATTCATAGCCTAGTAAAGATAGCGGAACTCGCTCTGTTTCTATAAGCAACCTTTTTTCAACAAGCCGTTCGACCGCTCCACTTGTAAATAATTCTGTGTATATTTGAGCCGCCGGGGCCTTGATACCGCGGAACAGGCGACCATCCCATGAGAATAAACGTCCGTTACGATCACGAGAAGTAACAGAATGAGGTATTACTTCGTCTTTCGGTATATGCGTTTCGAAATCTTTCATATACTACCCTTCCCAGTACCAGTCATGTGATAACGTACAGATAGCCATACTTCGGGATAGCACTTTTCCTGTATGAAACACATCATCTTCCTCAACATTTACTACTGCAGCATTCATAACGTGATCGGCTAACACCCCTGAATTGTAGACTGCTACATTAATATAGCAGTTGCCTGATGTAACGTTGATTGGACCCGTCAAGCAAATAGATTTCCCAGTTGCCGGTAGCTTTCGGGGCACTATATCAACCATATCGCTTTTTATGAAGAAGATACGGTTCCCCTTCATATCGAATACACCAACGACAAAAACTGGAAAAAGTAATGGTTGTTCGGATAGATAGCTAAGCGTAATCTTCATCGAACTCGTGCTGCGAACTGATGCGCGGCCATCACTATTTTCGATTTTTATTGATTCAAACTTGACGCTTCCATCTCCGGCCCGATCCTGGCGGTCTAACAATGCCATTGTGTCCGAATCAACAATGGCAGATTCATGGTAAGTGTTAACAACGTGCTCAACGCTTCCCATTTGCACAACGCGTCCTTTATCCAGCAAATACGCTTTTTGACACAGGGATAGTATTGATGCCATATTATGACTTACAAACAAGATAGTACGTCCCGAACGGGCTACATCATCCATTTTCCCAAGGCTTTTCTTCTGGAATTCAGAATCACCAACAGCTAGAACCTCATCAACAAGCAAGATTTCTGGTTCTAAATAAGCAGCAACGGAAAACGCCAATCTGACTTTCATCCCACTTGAGTAACGCTTAACTGGAGTGTCAATAAATTTCTCAACACCGGAGAAATCGACTATCTCGTCAAGTTTGCGATCGATCTCAACCTTACGCATGCCCAGGATGGTACCGTTGAGGTAGATATTTTCGCGACCGGTCAGCTCGGGATGGAAGCCAGTGCCGACTTCGAGCAAGCTGGAAACACGGCCGTTCAACTCCACTCGCCCGCTTGTAGGATGGGTTATTCGTGACAAGATCTTCAGCAAAGTGCTCTTGCCAGCGCCGTTACGACCGATGATGCCTATCACCTCACCCCGCTGCACCTCAAAAGAGACATCCTTCAGCGCCCAAAGGACATCCTCCGCCTCTTGTCCATCTTCGCTGAAGCGTGTCAGGTGGCGTAGGCGGCGCAAATTATGCCCGGGCCGCTTGACCCAGTCGGTGAATATGCCAGCTAGCGTATCATGCACCTCTTCCTGCAAACCGATGCGGTAGCGCTTGGATAAATTCTGTACACGGATTGCGATATCGTCAGTCATGGTTACACCACATCGGCGAAAATGCTCTCCATTCTGCGGAAATAGGCAGCGCCGCTGATAAAGATGAATAGCGCGGAGATTGTGCCCACGGCGATCATGTCCCAGGGCATGGGGTTGGTGCCTAGGAGGGCGGAGCGAAAGCCTTCGATGACACCGGCCATGGGAAAGAGGCTGTAAAGCAAGCGAAACTGCTCGGGCACGGCGCTGGCGGGGTAGACGACGGGGGCGGCGTACATCAAGAGCTGGACGAGAAAACCCATGGCATAGTTGATGTCGCGGTATTGAACGGAGAGGGCAGTGAGCCACATGCCCATGCCGGATGCGGTGGCCATCATGAGCAGGATGAGAACGGGTAAGAATATGATCCCGAGCGTAGGTGCAATCTGAAACCAGAGCATCATGCCAAAAAGAAGCAGCATGGCGATGCCGAAATCGACGAGCTTGCCCAGGACGGGGGCAAAGGGGATGACGAGGCGGGGGAAATAGACTTTGGTGATCATGCCGGAAGCGCCGGATAGGCTGCCGCTGGCTCCGGTTAAAGCGCCGGAAAAGTAAGTCCAGGGCACGAGGGCGGTGTAGCTGAAGATGGCATAGGGGACACCGTCGGAATCGACATTCGCCAAATTGCCGAATACGATGGTGAAGACGATCATGCTGAAGACGGGCTGGACGACGGCCCAGCCGACGCCGAGGACGGATTGGGCGTAACGGGTCTTGACGTCGCGCCAGACGAGGAAATAGAAGAGATCGCGGTACTGGCGCAGTTCACGCCAATCTATCAGGGGCAGGCGCTGATCGGCATCGATGATCAGTTTCTCGACGGGTTGGTCAGCGTTATCGGATATGGTCATGAATTATTGGTTACCTTGCAGCAGTTCTTGCAGTTGTTCCGCAGCGCTACTGTCCCCATTATCGGCCAGATTGGTCAAATAGGGAATGGCTTCTTCCCCGCGGCCCATGGCCAGGAGGGCGTCGGTGAGGCCGCGTTGGGCGGGCAGCCAGCCGGGGAGCTGCTTCATGGAGGTGCGGTAACGCTCGGCGGCCATCTCATACTCACTGGCGGCCATATACAGCCTGCCAGCACGCATACAACCGTTTTTGCCCTGGTCGACGTAGAAGCAGCCCTGGTCATAGGCTTCGAGCGCGCCATCACTATCTCCGGCGGCTTCGCGGAGGTGGCCTAATTGGACCCATTTAAGGCCATCGGCAGGTGATAAGGCGAGGCCCTGTTCATAGTAGGCAATGGCGGCGGCGGGATCGGCCTCTGTTTCTTGTGATGCGCGCCAGAAATAACCGGCGGCCTCATCCGGCTGTTGGGCGACGGCGGCGGCGGATAGGGTTTGATCGGCAGGCGCTATACGCTGCATCAAGGGCGTATAATGGGCCGAACAGGCTAGAAGCTGCTGCCAGGCCTCATTACGGGCGGCGATGTCGTCTCGCTCGTGGGCCAAACGGCCGACCTGCCAGTGGAAGCGGCAGTTTTCCTCGACCAGGCGCTCGGAGAGGATCACGGCGGAGTCGTTAAGATGTGGCTGCAGTAATAAGGCACTGGCGGTGGCCATGCTGGCCCGCTGCATGGGCCAATAGAGGCTGAGCAAGACAGCAAACCAGATCAAGATGGCTGTACCTGCAGCCAGAGGCCAGTAGCGAACCTGCTGGCGACGGGGTCTGAGGGCGATGCCAGTGACCACCGTCAGACCAAAGAGGTACCACAAGGCAAAACCTGGCCGTGCGCCGGGGGCCAGGGCATCAAACAAGCTGTATAAGGCGTGAGCGGTTAATGATCCCAGCAGCCCGACGCCAATCAAGCGGATCATCACCTCCGGTTCGCCATACTCTATACGGCGTAGTGAACGAGCAAGGTGAATGAAGAGCAGTAACCAGATCAGGGCAAAAAGCAGACCGCCCAACCAACCAAAATCAAGGGCGGCTTGCCAAAAAAGGTTGTGGGCGTGGAAGACATCTTCCTTAAGATCGCTCAGAGGGTAGAGGATAGGGGCAATGTAACGAAAGGTTCCCAGACCGGTTCCCAGGGGGAAATCCAGCGTGCTATGCAGCGCCTGCTGCCAAATGTTTAAACGGGAAACGATCGAGTCGCTCCAACGAACTCTTGCCGCCAGCTCCAGTTGATCAAAAAGAGGGCTCAAGCGTACGACCACCAGACCTAAAAAGGTGATGATGCTCAGCGGCAGCAGCAGGAGGCGTGCCCGCCGGTTCAACAGCAGAAGTACAAGGGCACTGCCAACAAAAACGCCGATCAGGGCACCGAAGGAAGCGGTCAGCAGCAGCGCGCCACCAACAAAGAGGATCAGCAGCGACAAGAGGGCAAAACTCCAAGGGGAACGCTGCTCAGGAATGGCCCAGGCGCCGGCCCAGGCAGCGACGACAAGGGGCAGATAAAGGGTGATGATTCCGCCCACTTCATTGGGGTTGATGCTTTGTCCAGGGACGAGGGAGAAAATGGCCGTGGCGAAGGGTCCAGGCAAACGGCTAGCAAAGTATTCCATGGCCATGAGGCCGGCGATGGTCATGAAGAGGCCAGCGGCGATATAGATGATGGCCAATATTCTTAAGCGGCGCCGGCGCACCTTGGACGGTAATCGTGCGGGAACAGCGTCAACGACGGCGTAAAAGATGGCCACAGACCATAATAAGCTCGTCGCTTTGGGCCAGGATGCTTGCCATAATAAGGGGGTAACCAGCAGGCTAAACGGGAGGAAAACGAGGAGCAGGGGCAGTAAAAGGAAATTGATGGGCGTGGGCGGTAGGAGCTGTTTGGTGCTCAGGATGCGCAGGACTGCGGGCAGCAGCAGTAAGCCCAGGGCAATAAAAACAACCTGCTCTGGGAAGCGCCCCGGAAAGAGCAAGAAAGGCCCTAAGATAAGGATAAAGAGCAGTTTCCACAGCCAGGCAAGAAGGGGTGTACGGGCAGATGATCTGCTAACTGTGCTGGTTTGATTTGACATTGGCAATGAGCGTATTGTGCGGTTTCTCAGCGTAAACTGACCGGCTTACCTCATCATAAGGGGCATGTAGCTGCCTTTGGAATGGACGACTACCAGGCCAAAGCCGAGGTTGTCGCTTGGTCCAGCGGGCGTTTCGGCGATGACACCACCGCTGTCCAGGGCCAGCCAATAGAAATAGACCCCAGGTTTTAGACTAGGCCAAGCGAATTCGGCGGTGTAAACGTTCGTCGCGCAGCCTCTAACGGTTTCGGAAATGGGTACGGTTGCGAAAGGTTTGGTACGACCAGGGTCAAGATAGAAGGTCACGTTAAAGGGTTTGTTTATGGCCGTGTTGCCATTGTTGCGGAAGGTAACGCGCAGATTTGCGGTCGCCTTCTCTGTTGTCTTATCGACGGTCGCGTACACCCTGGGAATATCCTCGACCACCAAATTCACAGTTGGTGGCTCGGTAAATACTTTTTGTTGGTAAGCTTTGCCAACCTGGCTCAAAGTTTGCTGATCAGACTCCAAAATATTACTCACAGTGCCCACCGTATCTGTGAACACAGAAAACCAAGCCCATTGTTGGACCAGCCTGTTTCCATCCAAAGCATAGCCCAAATCCTCATTCTTAAGCGTGTTTAGGTAATTGAAAGCCTTGGTCATGTAACTGGTAACACGATTGGGCGTAAAACAGTTGCCATATTCATCCTGCAAAAAACAGGTTTCTCCTTCTTCGATATTGGGGAAAAGGAGGGAAAACTCACTGAGAATGAGCGGCTTCTGCTGTTGGCCATGTGCTTTCATCCAACGCCGCATAGCAAGGACTTGCTCATTAAATATCTCGATACTGTCATGCTCGGCATAACAATAGACATCTGGATCGGTGCAAGCTTGTGGGCTGCCACCGCTGCTGCGTTTGCCTAAGGTTGGATCGGTGCCCACGGCGACACTGGCAATGCCATTGGGGGTAATGCCATCCGGCTCCACCTCCGGCAAAACATAGACATGCATATTCCAAACGTCGACGGGCATGGGAGCGCCGTAACGCTGCTGGTATGCTTGCCACACTTTGTCCAGATATTGCAGTCGACCAGGGGTCACCTGCACCAAGGCGGAAATGGCTATGCGTGCCGTGGGATCATGTTGTTTAATGAAGGTACGGACTTCATGAAAGGCCTGGGCATAGACATGAGGGTACATATCCCCCTGCCCACTCCAATTCTTGTCAGGATTAGGGCCGCGATCGACTTCATTGCCGATGAGCCACAAATCTCCTGTGTTTGCACGGATGTAGGCTGCAAAATCAGCATCAAGGGGGACGGCGGTGCGGTAGCCAGGCAGATATTGGCCATCCTCCGTCTTATTTTGGAAAACTAATAAGGTCTGGGCAAACTCAGCGTTGTTGCCAGTGGCCGGCGAAAAGCGCGGCGGGTTAAAATCGAGGTGCCAGCCGGCTCCAATGCGCGCGACATGCTGCTCTAGATCGTATCCGGAAATGATTCCATAACGACAATTGGTGATCGATCGGTCAGCTTCGGAAGCGTCTGCTGCAGCACGAGCAACAGCTAAAACGTCACCAGCAGCTTGTACGCGATCAACTGCAATTTGCCGGCGCGTTCCTAAATTGATAATAATAAAGAGGAAACATAATCCGAGCAATGAAGCAATCAGACGCCCTCTTTTATTTTTTATTTGATTCTTTAGCATAAAGTGTTAGAGGGTCACAATATGTTTACCATCGATATCGCGCAGCGAATTCCGCGTATCAACGAGTAAAGTGCTCATGCTTGCGATCTCATGCCAATCATAGGTAGCATGGTCAGTTACATTAACCACACAGTCCGCTTGGGAGAGAGTTTGGGCATTCAGGTCAATACTTTCAAGCTGGAAACCTTCGGCCATAAGGTTTGGAACAAAGGGATCGTTATAATCAACCTGGGCGCCACGTTCTTGCAGCAAATGGATGATATCCAGCGCTGGACTTTCACGCACGTCGCTTACATTGGGTTTATAAGCGACACCGAGAATCAAGATACGGCTGCCATTGACCGCTTTGCGTTCAGCATTGAGAGCGTCAGTGATTTTACCAACGACATATTCCGGCATAAAGCCGTTGACCTCCGCTGCCAGTTCGATAAAGCGCGCCGTATAATTGAGCGTCTTCAATTTCCAGCTTAAGTAGTGGGGGTCAATGGGGATACAGTGCCCACCCAAGCCTGGACCGGGATAAAAGGGCATAAAACCATAGGGCTTCGTCTTGGCGGCATCAATCACTTCCCAGACATTGAGACCCAGTTTGTCACACATCAGGGCCATTTCATTAACCAGGCCGATATTGACGGCACGGAAAGTGTTCTCCAGCAGTTTGACCATTTCGGCAGCGCTGGTGCTGGAGACGGGCACCGGCTGGCGAACGACTTCGCCATAAAGTGCCAGGGCAACTTCTAGACAATCGGGGGTGACGCCTCCTATGACTTTAGGCGTGGTTTCCATGTTGTAGTCGGTGCGCCCCGGGTCAACGCGCTCCGGGGAAAAGGCCAGGAAGAAATCTTCGCCCACGGTATCGCCATTACTGACGAGGCGTGGCAAGATGATCTCATTGGTTGATCCGGGATAGGTAGTGCTCTCTAACACGATCAGTTTGCCGCGGCCATCATGTTTGGCGATCTTTTCGGCGGCGTCAATTATGTAGGAAATATCAGGATCTTTTGTTTTGCGCAAGGGTGTAGGCACACAAATGGAGATCGCGTCAACCTGGGCCAAATCGGCATAATCGGTGCTGGCCCGCAGCAAGCCAGAACTAACCAGGGGCGCCAATTGTTCACTGGGCACATCTTCAACATAGCTTCGCCCCTCATTGATCTCTTTTACTTTGGCCGGATCGATATCAATGCCTATTACTTGGAAACCTTTTTCGGCGAAGGCGACGGCCAGGGGTAATCCGACATACCCCAAACCAATGATCCCTAACCGTGCCTGGCGACTCCTAAACTTGCTTACTAACTCTTCTTTTATTGACATTTTCTATCGACCCGAGAAACGATCTCCAGGATCGCTCCGCCAATTCTGACATCGCTAGATATGAAGTCAGAGTCCAATAGATTTATACAGGCTCAAATTTCTCTGTTTTTACCCATTTCCAGGAAGGTTCAACTAAGCTAATTCACTTGGCTAACTTGCTCTTCCCGGAATGAAAGTGAATCCAAACTTTATTGAAAAATAGTTACGAAGTCGCTTGCTTTCATATTAATTTAACATATGATTCACGATCAATGTGACTGAACCCTGGCATGTCCATTAGGTGAATGTTCTATATCCAGCAGTAAAGCTAAGCAAGTATAGCGTTATCTGCCCATCTTCCAACTATCCACATCCAACCAACCTGCCCGTCTCTTCGCGCAAATATAGCACACTGTCACTTTGAATGAAGATTGACACTTGTCGACTTTCCGCTGCCGATTGTCTACAATTTGGCTAATAACCAGAGATTTTCTGCGCAAGCTTGGCCGTTTTAAATTCGTGGAGAGAGAGATTGAGGAAAATTGGAGATTATTCACCGTTGCGGTCAATGGTCCTATTGATGACAACGCTCCTGACAGCACTAATATTGGCCCACTTTCTTGGCCCAAATCTAACCCATGCCATAAACAAAGAACAGGACATGGCAGGGACCATGGATACCCAGACAGCTGGCCAATCCGACGACAAAAAGTTAGCCAACTGCCGCTATGGAGTCACTTCGAATACTGGGCAAGCACATATTATTCCAAAAATCGGCGCTGGCGTTTTCTACAGATGGGAGGCAGATTGGCCGACCCCTTTGCCCGAAAATGGTGCCGAACTGCTGCGCATGATCAGGCCGCGGCAGCGCAAGACTTCCAGCGGTCAATACCTCCCGTATTGGTACACCAAAGTGCGTCTTAATGACGATCTGGCTGAAATAATCCGCAGTGATCCCGGCGCTGTGTGGCTGATAGGCAACGAGCCCGAGCGTGGTCCCAATCCCGGTGAAACTTATACCCCCAGAACGGATGATATTCATGCCGGCATCTATGCCGAGGCGTATCACGAAATCTACCATTTCATTAAAAGCATCGACCCCACAGCCAGAATTGCCAATGCCGGACTGATACAGATAACGCCGACACGGCTGCAATATTTGGATATGATGTGGGATGCCTACGAGAGGAAGTTTGGCGTGCCGATGCCGGTGGATGTCTGGACAACTCATGCCTATGTTCTTCCTGAGCTAACTGCAGATGGTGAGCCTAATAATATCGCCAGTATTCCGTTAGGTACTGACCTGGCTTTTGGTAAAAGAGGGTCTGGGGGCGATCTATCAAAATGCGTCGACCCCGATGTCTATTGCAAAGTGGAGCATGACGATCCATCGCTACTTGAAAAACAGGTGGTTTCAATGCGAAAGTGGATGAAAGATCATGGCCAGCAAAATAAACCACTCATTGTGACCGAGTATGGAACGCTTTATATGTATAGGGTAAAAGAGAACGGCTCATGTGGAATCAGAGATGAAAATGGAGAATGTTTTTCGCCAGAACGCGTATCCAAATTCATGCTCGAGAGCTTTGATTACTTTAATAATGCGCGTGATCCCGATTTAGGTTTGCCGACCGATGACGACAAGCTGGTACAACAATGGATTTGGTACGGCGCCTGGAACTGGGACGTTGCTTCTGCGGATCTGCTGCTAAACGACCAAAAAACCTTGTCTCTGATGGGCGAAACTTTTCGGGATCATGTTCATGAAGAGCCAACATACCTAAACCTAATCGTTGACGATGTGGCTGGCACTGTGGTTTCGCAGGATGGAAACGACACTGCGACAGCACAACTCTCCGTAAGCTTCCGTAACAACGGTAACAGTTCCGTCGAAAAACCATTCACTGTAACCTTTTACAAAGATGCCGCGCTAACGAAACCAATCGGTTCGTCAAAGGTCACAGCGAATATCGGCGGCTGTGCGACAGAAGCGTTTTCTATAGGGTTGGAATGGGAGATCGCGGACAAAGGAACCCATCAATTTTGGGTAAAATTAGATAGCAACAATATCTTAATTGAGTCTGATAAATCAGATAATGTCGGCTCCGGACAGCTTTCCATTACCGGACCCATCCATACCCTGGATGTTCAGATCATTAGCAAAGGGGATGGAGTGGGTGGTACGGTAAGCACAACACCAGTTGGGCCAACCCATGCAAAAGGCACTACTATTTCATTGAGTGCTGTTCCCTACTCCGGATGGAGCTTTGTAGGATGGAAAGGAGCCATAATCGGCAACGCTCCACAGGCGACCGTGAGCATGAACGATGATCTCACAATCGAAGCCCATTTTGAACAAGATCAATACGAAATCGTAGTTGATATTTCTGGTGATGGGCAAGTGACTATCGATCCGAATCAGGACTATTACCTGTATAGAGATCAGATCACTCTTTTTGCACTACCAGCACCCGGATGGCGGTTCGTAGAATGGCGTGGTGATATAGAAGAGGGCAGCCCGACAATCAAACTTTTAGTTGATAGAGATGTACATCCTACTGCGGTATTCGAGGAGTTAGTAGCGGATTTTTCAGACATTATTTTCAATCCGATAATTTTAGGCAGTCCTTAAACCCCATAGTATGTAAAAACTAGGATCCAACCCCTCAACTCGAGAGAAAAGCTGACCGAACCCCATTCTCGAATGTTTTGATACAATCACCATTCTGGAGTTGATTCACATCGGTCGTTTGTCTGAAAAAGACAAAGATCTGGTAATCATGATCTTGCGCCAACAACTGGATGTGATGCTTCTTTTACAATCAATAACGCGATTAAGGTATTTGCATACTACGGTCGATAGTCTGGCTCGACGCTTTCCACCGCCACTCGCTGGACATTACCTCACCCAGCCTCTATGTAGGACTGCGCCTAAGTGATTTTTATCCATTTTCAATACCTGTTCGAATTGAATCTGTGCGGTGGAATATTCTCCCAATCCAGTTTTGCCCAAGGCGATCATGTAATGACAATGAATTCGATTTCGCTCAATTAGGTCTTCATCAAAGACCAGAAAGTCTGGCAAAGAGATTGCAAAATAGTCAATCTCAACTGCATCATTCATATGGTTTTGTCCATAATCCACCAAATTCTGGAAGACTTCCCGGGCTTCAGACGATTGCCCAAGCTTCTGATGCGCCAAGCCTTGATAGAAAATCTTATCAGGCGGCTGATCATTATAAAACATAGCTGATGTTGGCTCGTTCAATCCGGCAGAAGCAGACATAAACAATTCTCTTGCCTGGTCTGCTTCTCCCATCCCCTTGTAGGCGCAGCCGAGATAGTAGAAAATATCGTTTTCCTGAACACCATACAGTTTGCCTTCACCAAGGTTTGGCGGGTAAACCTGAGCTCTTTCAAGGAATTGTACAGCCTCTACGTAGTGGCCATTATCTATGTGTTGTCGCGCCAGTTCCACTAAACAGGTCACGTATTGTCGCGTTACCTTGCCTTCACCTCCTTCCCAAGGATGAAAGCTATGGTTCATGAGCATAACTAGCGCATCTTCCGGCCGGCGCAATAAGTTTAGCAAGGTGATACATTCGACAGTTAGATCATCGCGCTGGACGACTAGATCTTGGTGTTCCTCAAGAAACGCCAGTCTATCTTCAGGCTGATGATTTAGCTTCTTATAAAGTTGATCTAGTTCGAAACAAACGCGGGCGTCACTCTGATTCAAGGAGAAAGCCTTTTCCAGGCTATCCAAGGCACGGCGATCTTGCTTCAACTTATTGAAGTAAGCCAATCCTAAATTGCGATGCACCGTGGCGAATTGATCGTCCAGTCGACGCGCCTGCTCCCAACCTGCAATCGCCTCCTCGTAGCGCCGGTGTGCGTACCAGAAGTTTCCTAAATAGTATGGGGCACGTGCATCACTCGGGTTGAGACGCATGGCGCAAGTTAAGGACTGAACATCTTCAAGTCGATTGGGAAAACAGTAGTCGGCTGGCAGATCTGCCGCTTCCTTGAATGCCTCATAGGCATCCATTGTCTTTCCATTTTGCTCGTAGATCCAGCCCAGCGTGTATTTGGCCATTGGGTGGTTATCATTGGCACTTTTCAGGAGTATTATCGAATCGTCGAATAATCCGGCATGGACATAATCAAGTGCCAATTCGATCAATGTATCCGGGGCCATGTGTGTTATTTGCGCAAATGCCAGATCACCACTCAAAAGACTTTGTTCCCACAGCGCACCGTATTCCATTGTGTCAATGCTCAAGCTTTCATCAACCGTAGTCATGGCAGTGTCGCGATTTCCCAAATGTCTCAGCAGACTTACTTTAAGATGTCGCGCCTTGTGAAAACGGCCGTTTGCCACTAAAGCACGCTCGGTCAGCTTAAGCGCCTCTTCCAATCGCCCTGCCCGGCTGGCCAATCGAGCAAGTTCAAAAAATGCCACATCTTGGCAGGCTGCATTCCAGGTCGCTTTGTAAAAGCTGTCAAATGCTTCTTCGAATCGCCCCTGCATCTTGAGCGACAGCCCCAAATTATAAAATGGTTCACCGTCATTAGGATTCGGATTACGAGAGGTCAACCTCTCAATGGCGCGACGAAAATGGGTTTCCGCCGCGGTAAATTTACCTCGCCTGTAAAGCAGCAGGCCCAGTGCATTATTGCAGCGACTATCACCAGGATCGCGACGAAGCGCTTCTTCATAATAAGGTTCAGGGGCATAGGTCGCGTGGCGGTATTGCTCTAAATGCAAACCATTTAGGTACAACTCTTCAACACTGTCAATTTCTGGCGGTGGTTTAGCAGGCATGGCTGGAGCGGGAATAGCAGGTTTCTCATCAGGCAAAGGCTTGAAGGAAATCAGTTCTTCCTCTTCAGCCATCACCCGTAAAGTAAGCATTTGGGGCCCAGTTTTCGGAGTCAATTGAACGGTATCTATCAACGCCGCCTCTGGGCTCAAATCACCTTCTTTTTGATAAATCAACCGCTCATTTTCTAAAAGCGTAATCAGTACTCGGCGCGGTCTGGTTAGATAAACGCCAATAATCGCTTCTGTGCCATCCACCTCTAAATTGACGACCACGTCCTTAGAAGCATTCTTTGCACCACCGATTTGTTTGTAGGGCATGAAGACTTGACTGAAGCTTTTCTCCTCACCAGGTTGCAGCCAGGTAAAATCAGGTTGGTTATCGGTATAAGCACCACACATCAGTTCAATATACGGCCCATCGTCGTCGGTAAGATGCCGATCCCAACTCTGACCAAAATCACCGCAGCCCCATGTCCATTGTTTCTTGCCCGGCACAAGATGATGATTGGCCACATGCATCATGCCCGCTCCCCTTCCATGATCATAACAACCAACAAATTCGTAGTCTGAATGATATACCATGTAGGAAGTAGGTACGGGGATGTTTTTGTAACGGCTGATATCAGTGCCCGGGCCGTAATCCACTTTGTAATAGGTGCCGGTCGCAATGGGAAAATCAGATACATCCCGCTTACCGTGGTCCATGACCGCGTGAACATCAGGCGGGAAAATCGATTGGTAGTCATCATTCACCGCTACCGCGGGATTGGCCCACCACAAGAAAGTCTGTGGTTCCGAGGTGCGATTGTAGAGCTGCACATTGACTTCGAAATAAGCGCAGTCGGGGAAAAGAGTAAAACCATGCATCCCTTTGGTACGGAACATGGGTTCGATCTCCGCACACCAGATAGTTTTACTACCATCCGTATTCTCTTCAATTTGCCAATCGACCGCAGAATAAGTTGTTGGCCGGTGATGCTGTGGCCAATTGAACTCAATACCACCAGAGATCCAGGGACCCGTTAATCCCACCAGCGCCGGCTTGATGACCTTGTTGTAATAGACAAAATGGTAATTATTTGTCTTATCCAGGGCCATCTGCAAACGCCCGCCGATTTCAGGCAGAATCATAATCTTTAGATAGCGATTTTCCAGAAAGACGGCAGTGTACGCTTTGTCATATTTCTCGTCGAACACCTTGTCAATCACTGGATAAGGGTAAACCACACCGCTGCTCCCCTGATAGACACGCTTTTCAAGAAACATGGGGTTCTTATCTGGCTCGCCAATGCGGTAGGTGGGAATCGTTACCTGTTCAGACCAGCACTTCACTTGATCGACATGCATAAGAACAATCTCCACTTCAGCAAGATATCCGTCTCGAGTTTGAATTAAGTTAACAGGGAATCAGTCAGAAATGCGAATTTGAGTTAATTAGGGCTAAGTGATTATTAAACAAGATAGCTTCTTGCCTGACGAAACGTATCATACATTGCCAAAAGGTTTTCAACCGGTACATTAGCTATTACATTATGAACTGTGTTGAAGATCCACCCGCCGCCAAGCCGAAAGTCTTCGATTCGGGCTTGAACTTCGTGACGGACTTCGTCTGGTGTGCCGAATGGTAACGTTTTTTGCGTATCGACGCCCCCGCCCCAGAAAACCAGCTGTTGACCAAAGTCACGTTTGAGATCCACCGGCGTCATATTGCTTGCTGTCCATTGAATAGGATTAAGGATGTCAAAACCAGCTTCAATGAAATGAGGAATCAGCGGCAACAATGAGCCATCCGTGTGCATGAACGTTTTCCAGGTCGTATTTAAGTGGATCCAATCATTTAGCTGTTTGTGAAAAGGTTTAAAAAGCTTCTCATAGCTCTTTGTAGAAATCATCGGCGCATTTTGCCCACCAAAGTCGGTACCAGTCAGGAAAACGACATCCACCCGGTTGCCAACCACGTCATAAATCCGCTGTAGATTGACTAAAACAATCTCGCACTGGCGCTCGAAAATTTCGTAGATGTAATCCGGTCTGGTGAGGGTACTGACATACCATTCCTCGATATCGCGAATACCCTTAGGATGCTTGAGCCAGGTGGCAGGCACCAAGGCAATGTCGCCAAACGCCGTTCCGCCGAAGTTTGCATAAACGGCTTTGTCTGTCTCAGTATACAGGCGGTCAACTTCGCGCCCAAAAAATGCCAGGTCTTCATCGGAGATAGGCTCAAATTCCTCTAAATTGTCTTCCACATTTAGGTTTGCTTCCTCTAGGACTGGCTGCCGAACAATTGCGTCGAAGAAAT
Organism: uncultured Chloroflexia bacterium; assembly: GCA_963807975.1. GTDB lineage: Bacteria > Chloroflexota > Anaerolineae > Promineifilales > Promineifilaceae > JAACFF01. The sequence goes on from CAWEDV010000002.1 coordinate 283,112, forward strand.
AGCCGTCTTTAGGCATCACGCCGCTCGGTGGAACTGATTTATCACCATCCGGCCACATCAAGATGCTGCCGTCTGCTTCAGGTTGGGTATTGTAATGCTCCGGAACCAATACAGGAGTGCCATCAAAGTATTCCCACTCTTTCCAGTTCTCGCACTTGAAGCCAAACATGGACCCAGGTGGGTTAACGCCTACAACATCGCCTCCCACAGCTTCCAGTAAATCCGTTTTGATCTCACCCAGGTTCTGGTAAGGCTCGATTATTTTTACGGGTGTACCAATGGGGTCAAGCTTCAAGGCTTGCCGTAATTTGTATACCATTTGTACGTGCATCCCTGTTTGAAAACCTGCACCCAGGTCAAGGGGAATTCGATCTGGTTCTTGATGATTCAGGGCTAATTGAATACGTTCACGTGAATTCATGATCAAACCTCGATTCTGCTACAAAGGCTGGTTGGACCTTAACGCGAGTGCGTCATTTTTTCGCAGCTCTGCTCGTCTGGCTCTGATCCCCTCAACATCAATCGGATAGGATCCATATTCATGAACAGTCTGGTACATCTTGACCGCGTTTTCAGCTGCAATTGCGTCATGGACCTCGCTTGAAGATCCAATAAATATGCCGCCTTGTGGCCCGATTTTCTCAATGAGCTCCAGTGTCTCATCCTCGACATCGCTCAAATTGCCATGGGGCAATGTCTGCATACAGCATACGTTTCCAAATAGCAGTTTGTCCGGATATTCTTCCCTAATCGCGAAAATATCATTGCATCCATTGCGCTCAATGGGATTAAGTGCATCGGCCTCCAGGTCATTGAAGATCAGAGGCAAGAAACTGCCATAACGGCCGTCGGTATGGTACATGAATTTGAAACCCTTCTCTTTGATGGGCTCCGTGATCCATTTCCAGCGTGGCAAGCCTTCCTTACGCACAAATTTCGGGCTGAAGATTGGTCCTGTACTGCCCGAGATATCTTCGCCCATGAACATCATCGGCACCTCGGTAACCTCGGCATAGGCCCTGGCAATATAGGCGGAGAACAAGCCTGTACAATCCATAATATGCGATACAAGCTCTGGCGCATCGTAAATGCCCAGGGCAAACAATTCCATATCCATATAACTGTAGGCGTCTGTAATAGGTCCTTCGACCGCTCCAAGGAACACCACATCATATTGATTGGCGACATCCTGGATCTGGCGAATAACCGGCTGGTACCAATCCCTGACTTCTTCATAAACCGGTTTGTTGGGCATATGTTTTTCAAGTTCTTTGAGTGTCTTGAACGGCCGGTCAGAAATCCAGGCTGTTTCCCCAGCCTGTTTTACGTCCCAATTTGCAGGATCGACGCCAAAAAAGCGAATCCAATTGGTTATCTTTGCCCCCATCCAATGCTCGACAGGATCATAAACCACGCGAGTAGCGTCAACGCCGCTGTTTTTCCAAGCTCGGGCATTGACTTCCAACAATTCCTCAAAACTATAATGCCGTCCGGGATCGTAGCCGCCATACTGGACGAGAATCTCTGAATTGTCCAGGAGATCATAGGTCATAATGCGGTCGGTTTTTTGCCACTTAATACCTTTCTTGAAGCGTTCAAGATTGTTCATAGGGCATCCTTCTTTACATTGAGGGTGGCTGATCTGCGGTTGGAAACGACTGATCACCTGTCCCTAGACGCACGGACAAGGACCACGATTTAATCTCTTTCGGCTCAATCATGGCCACCAATCCTTTCTCCCAGGCTGTCGCCAGACTGTCATAATAGCCGGTCATCGGTTCCAAAGCAGCCACCGCTTCATGACTAATCTTGCCTTCGTCAACCCAAAGCCCAAGAAAGGGCGCCTGGTCTGGTTCCCAATCAAGCCTCAGCCAATCCTGCTGCGGTTGGCGAATTAGCCCAGCCCAGCTAATAGAAATTCCCGGTGGGACAAAGAACTTGCGCGCCTGTCTTAAAGAAGCTGGACCAATCCGATCGATCTGCGCCAGCTGCCCATCTGTCCGCAGCGCCTCTGGCCAATCAAAAGGCGTTTCCGGTTCGCCCCAACCCCACTCAGCTGGCAGTGTATTGCACACCTTCTTCACCCGTGGAGGAAGAATAATTGCTGCCGCATCACCATATAAAAACTGTGGGTGAGCAGACCAGAGATATGGCATCCTCTCCACGCCTCGATTTTTCAGCTCATACTGCATTAGCAGGGTATCTGGAGTGCTGAATGCTAAGGTGCGCATCAGCCAATATGGGAGCACTTTTCCTTCTACGCTAAACCGTAGACAGTCCGGTTGTGTTGGCTCGAGCGTCCAGGCTAACGGCCACACTTCCCCATGGTCAGGCAGCTTTACACCAAAATTCTCGCCCTCAGCCGGATACTCACAAGCAACAATAGTCGGAAACATTTCGTCCCAACCACTCATATCCTGCTCGATAAAGTTGGCTCCGTAGGGGGCTTTTTTGAAGGGGCGTTCACCAGAACCTACCAGCCATTCAAGTTGGTTGCGCTTATCAAACAAGGAAACAATCTTGGCGCCCATTCTAGGGACTACTACAGTGCGGAGAACATCACTTTCCAACACCCAGGCGTCCTGATCATGCCAGGAAGTCTTGCTGATTGTAGGTTTAATCACGTGTTCTCACTTCTAATAATTGAACCATCGAAAACTATGATGTCGGATAAGGTGTGTCCCTTATAGTATTGACCATTGCCCAGAAGTTTTCCATTGGCGTATCGAGTTGAACATGGTGAGTAGGACCGATGATCAAACCGCCATTCTTGCCAAGCGTCTCCAGCCGCGTCTGCACTTCAGACCGGACATCATCCGCTGATCCAAACGGTAGAGTGTGCTGCTCATCAATCGATCCCCAAAAACAAAGTTGATCGCCAAACTCTCGCTTAAGTTGGGCGGGGTCCATGCTGGCGGGTTGGATGGGGTTAAGCACATCCAGACCAATCTCGATCAGGTCGGGGATAATGGGGGTGATCACGCCATCTGAGTGGTAGGCAACCTTCACCTGGGGATTGATGGCCTTCACCTCACTAATGATATTTGCCATACGCGGTTTGAGGAACTTGCGCCACATCCTTGGTGACATAAGCATGGCATCCTGAGCGCCAATATCATCGCCAACCCAAATCATGTCCACCCCCATCTGCGTCAGCTTTTTCGCTGCAGTCAAATGGTATTGATAAGGGATCTCGAGGATTCTCTGCGCCAGATCAGGATTTAGAGCCAGATCGGTCAGCATCTGCTCATAGCCACGCAAAGCCCAGGCGGTCTCAAATATGGTTGTAACCGTTACCCCAACAATCCAATACTCATCTTTAAACTTTTGCAGCACCCATTTCGCTTCTTCATACAGTTCAGGACGGTTTGGATCGGGGGGCTGGTAGCTGTCGATTGCATCATCTTCAGCCAGAGGATGGTGAGGAAATTCGGTATATCGTCCAACGCCATAAGGGGTTGAATACTGCACCGATTTCCAACCAATACCCCATTCATCACTGTATTCATCCGCATCTTGATAATATGAATTCGCCCAACCAACAGAAGTCAGAAGCAGATCCTGATCCAGAGCGCGTTCTAGTTCATAAGTGTTGCCACCTCCATGCGGATTGTGGATTTTATCACTGCCTAGATCGATTTCCTTCGCCAGCCGTACGGCAAATTCAGGCGTGAATGAAATCTGCATAGGGCAGCGATCAGGGACTTCTCTATTGAGCGCTGCTAAAACACGGTCACGATGCTTCATATGCGTAATTGTGCCCTTCGTTAGGCGATGAACGACGATGCCAATCTGGCCGCCTGGCTGGCATCAGGAGCGTATCCATCAGCACCAATCTTTTCAGCAAATTCGGCCGTCACAGGTGCTCCGCCGACCATAATCTTGGCTTGATCGCGCAACCCAGCATCGTCAATGGCCTGGATCGTCTTTTCGATCATGGGCATCGTGGTTGTTAGCAAAGCTGAGAGGCCCACAACACTGGCCCCCTCACGAATTGCGGCAACAAAGGCTTCGGGCGCCACATCGGTACCCAAATCATTGATCTCAAACCCAGCCCCTTCTACCATCATGGCCACCAGGTTTTTGCCAATATCATGCAAGTCGCCCTTTACGGTACCAAGGGCAACGATGCCAGCCGGCTTGATATCTTCAGCCACCAGATGAGGCCGGAGCACTGACAGCCCAGCTTGCATAGCCCGCGCCGCAATTAACATTTCAGGGACAAAATAATCCCCCTCTTCGAATAGGCGTCCCACTTCAGTCATGGCGGAGATCATGCCCTCGTTTAATATGACCGGTGCCGAAATGCCTTGATCCAATGCAGCCTGGACTTGATCTTTGGCCCCGTTGGCATTCCCTTCCAAAATACTTTCATAGAGTTCTTCGAGAACTTGTTCCATGGTGATTTCCTTGTTTTATTAAAGGTATTACGTCAGATTTAACATCTACCTACCTAGATTTATGCCTGGGCAGCAATCCGCGTGCGGGTTCTTTCGGCCCGCCCCTGGCGCCATTGAGAAACGGCCACAGCGGCGATAAGCAGCAAACCGAGGGCGACACGCTGGACAAAGGTATTGAAGCCAAGCAGATTCATGCCATTGTTGAGTACCCCAACCAAGATGACGGCAAGGAAGGTGCCCACAACTGTTCCTTTCCCCCCCGTGGTTGCCGCGCCGCCAAGAAATACGGCCGTGATTGCCTGTAACTCCAACCCAACCCCATTTATGGGATTTCCTGAGGTGGTGCGTGCAGCCAGCAGCACCCCAGCCAGACCAGCAACACTACCGCAAAACATGTACATCAGCATGCGTACGCGGGAGAGGTTGATACCTGCCAGACGAGCAGCAACATCATTGCCGCCGATAGCATAGATCGCCCGGCCGAAATCTGTATAGGCCATCAGAAAATGGGCGATTAACACGATAATAAGCAAGATCACTGTTAATACAGGAATACCGGGCCAGTTTGTATTGCCTAATTGTGGCATTGGCATGTCGGCCAAGAAGCGGCCTTGGGCAAGCCACGTAAACTGCGGCTGTGTCATCACACCCACTGGTTTGCCCTCGGGGGCTATCAAGAAAGCAATGCCTCCAAAAGCAGCCAACGTACCAAGGGTAGCAATGATCGGGTTAACTTTGAGGACAGTGACGATGAAGCCGTTAACGACCCCACAGATCACGCCGGCCAGCATACCCATTAACACGGCAAAAAAGACATTCCCTGTCGGGAGAAAGGTGAGCGTGCCAACGGTTCCAGCACCGACTAAAAACGAGGCTGCGACGACCGAGCCGATCGAGGCAATCGAGCCGACGGAGATATCAAGCGCACCGGCAATAATAACCACTGTCTCGCCGACTGCTAACAACCCGACGATCACAATTGCTTGGGCCAGGCTGTTCATTAGGTTTTGCCAGGAGAGGAACTTATCCCCACCTGAATAACCAAACCAGCCACTTACAAATATGATAAGAAGAAGAAGCACAATAATGGCGAAAATAAGGGTCAGATTATCAACGCCGATCGAATTGATTATCTTACGAAGTATGCCTTCATTAGCCTTTTCACTGGTTGGTTTTACTGTTGTTTCGTTGCTCATATTTCTTAACCTTAAGAATTAGTTTTCGCTTCAGAGTGGGCAAGCGACAAATCATCTACCATCGCCAGTTCGAGTATTGCCTCTTCAGTAGCGTCTGCGCCTGACAGCTCCCCGGTAATACGTCCGTTCTGCATCACATAGATGCGATCGGCAAGTCCAAGAATCTCTGGCATTTCGGAACTTATAAACATGATCCCCAGCCCCTCGTTTGCAAGTTCGTCAATCAAGTTGTAGATCTCAGCTTTTGCACCAACGTCAATACCACGTGTCGGTTCATCAAGGATCAAGATTTTGGGTCTTGCCGCCAGCCAGCGTGACAAGACGACCTTCTGCTGGTTACCGCCAGATAGCTTGCCGACCTCTTGATCCAGAGAGGGAGTCCGCACTTGGAGCTTTTCGACGAAACCGCCGACGACTTCTCGTTCCTTGCTTCGGCGTACAATGTGGAAGCGGCTTAGCTGGCGTAGGATCGCCATAGAAGCATTTTCAAGCACGCTACGCATCAGGATCAAGCCCTCTCGTTTGCGATCCTCAGGCGCGAAGCCAATTCCCTTGGCAATAGCCTGATCTGGACGACTAACTGAAATTTCTTCGCCATCCAGTATGATGCTCCCCTCGTTTTTGGCGAACTCGCCAAAGATCACCTTAGCCAACTCTGACCGCCCCGCTCCGACGAGGCCAGAAAAGCCCACCACCTCGCCAGCATTAATATGGAAGCTGACATCATGATGCCAGTTGCTGAATAGATTTTCAACTCGCAGCATTTCCCTTTCGCTGTCAGAAGGGTGTCGCTCAAAAACATCAGAGAGATCACGTCCGACCATCAAGCTAACGATATCAGCTTCGGTCATCTCGGAGGCTGGCCTGACCGCAACCAACTTTCCGTCACGTAAAATTGCGATGCGGTCACACAAACGCTTAATTTCGTTAATGCGGTGTGATACATAAATAATGGCGACCCCATCATCACGTAGACGCTCCACGAGTGCAAAGAGCCGGTCAACTTCTTCGTCCGTCAGTGACGATGTCGGCTCATCCAACGCGAGAACGCGAACATCTCTTTTGAGAGCACGCATAATTTCCACAAGCTGTCGTTGGGCAGATGAAAGCTCCTCTCCCATCAGGTGGATTGGTAAAACGTTTTCAAACCCGTATTCTTCCAGGCGGCTTTGAGCTTTTTCGTTGAGCTGGCGGCGATCAAGTACACCAAATCGCTTCGGAAGCTCGCCAATCCAAATGTTTTCAGGGACATCGGTTCCGGGGACGATTTCAGGCTCCTGGTAAATGACCCGAATGCCTGCTTCGTGAGCCTGCTTGGGATTTGAAAACGAAAACTCCTCGCCATCGATCGAAATGGTCCCAAAGTCAGGCTGGTAATCGCCGTTGATGATTTTTAGCAGTGTTGATTTTCCAGCGCCGTTTTCACCCATGAAAGCGAGGATCTCTCCTGGTCGAATGTCAAGAGAAACATCTACAAGCGCCTGGACATTGGGAAATGCCTTACTGATATTTCGGACCTTAAGGGTGCCGGTTGGGGTGCTGTTTTCTTCAGTCATGGTTCCCATTCATCTTTTGGTATCGCCTGCGAGTAAACCCTAAAGGGGCGGATGGATATCCAGCCCCTTTAGGGATAGCAGACTACTTTTACTTAGTTGTTATTGAGAGCAGTTCGCCAGTGATATGGCATCCATGACATCAGCATAGTTGTCAGGGCTAACAATCGTTGTCGGTGCGAACGACTGTTCTGGCGGTTCCACACCATTGACAACCGCGTCATAAAGCACGGTTGCCGCAGTGTTTCCCACATCCTGCCCGGAGATGAACAGACCAGCTTTGAAACCGGACGGTTGGTCGGCGGACCAGAATTTACATGCTTCATAGGCGCCGAGACCGACACCGATAATATCTTCAGGAACATAACCGGTAGTTGCCAATGCGTTCAAGGTACCCAATACACCTTCATCATTACAACCAAAGACGATCCAGTTGGTTACATCAGGATTAGCGGTGATGATCGGGCCAGCCGCATCTTGTGCAGACAGCGATTCGCCTGTGTATGGAACTGGGTAGACCTGATCTTCCGGTACACCAGCCGCGATGACGGCCGCTTTCTCATTGTCGGTTCGGTCGTTACATACGGACAGAGTCTGTACCTCAACCGAGAGGACGCCAACTTTCTTGTCAGCATCATCCAGCCAACCGCTTTCCGTCAGCAGCTCAGCCGCAGCCTCGCCGACCTTCTTGCCCATATCCTTGCCATCGAAGCCGACGAAAGGTACCGGGTCGCCATTCTCGTCGACAATGCCGTCATCAGTCGCAATCAGGACAACGCCTGCATCCCGTGCAGCCTGCGCAATTGCCGGCCCAATCGTCTGATCGGGAACTGTAATAGAGATGCCCTGGGCACCGGCTGATATGGCATCGTTCACCAGGCTGACACCCAGACTCGGGTCCAGCTTGGCGTCGAATTTCAACGCCGATGCTCCCATGCTTTCCGACATCTCAATGAACGAGTCTTGCAGGTCAATGAAATACTGCTGGTCGGCGCTCTTATTGATCGCTACAAAGAGCAGATCTTCGGGCGCTTCCTCAGCAACAGGCATCTCTGCCGGCTCCGCACCGCAGTTCGCCAATGATATCTCATCCATAATCGATTGATAGTTGGATGCATCCACAATATTTGTTGGTGCAAACGACTGTTCCGGCGGTTCCACACCATTGACAACCGCGTCATAAAGCACGGTTGCTGCAGTGTTTCCAACATCCTGGCCGGAGATGAACAGACCAGCTTTGAAACCGGACGGTTGGTCGGCAGCCCAGAATTTACATGCTTCATAGGCACCGAGACCGACACCGATAATGTCCTCTGGAGCATAGCCTGTGGTCGCCAATGCGTTCAAGGTACCCAATACCCCTTCATCATTACAACCAAAGACGATCCAGTTGGTTACATCAGGATTAGCGGTGATGATCGGGCCAGCCGCATCTTGTGCAGACAGCGATTCGCCTGTGTATGGAACTGGGTAAACCTGATCTTCCGGTACACCAGCCGCGATGACGGCCGCTTTCTCATTGTCGGTTCGGTCGTTACATACGGACAGAGTCTGTACCTCAACCGAGAGGACGCCAACTTTCTTGTCAGCATCATCCAGCCAACCGCTTTCCGTCAGCAGCTCAGCCGCAGCCTCGCCGACCTTCTTGCCCATATCCTTGCCATCGAAGCCGACGAAAGGTACCGGGTCGCCATTCTCGTCGACAATGCCGTCATCAGTCGCAATCAGGACAACGCCTGCATCCCGTGCAGCCTGCGCAATTGCCGGCCCAATCGTCTGATCGGGAACTGTAATAGAGATGCCCTGGGCACCGGCTGATATGGCATCGTTCACCAGGCTGACACCCAGACTCGGGTCCAGCTTGGCGTCGAATTTCAGCGCCTCTGCGCCCATGCTCTCCGACATCTCAATGAACGAATTCTGTAAGTCGATGAAATACTGCTGGTCGGCGCTCTTGTTAATCGCCACGAAGAGCAGTTCTTCTTCGGCCATTTCTTCTTCAGCTGGTGCTGCCTCTTCTTCGGCTTCCGCTGCTTCTTCAACGGGCGCCGCTTCTTCAGCTGCCGGAGCCTCAGATGGTGCCTCGCCGCCACATGCAACAAGGATCATCGATGTGATGATCAACAGTGATAATATGTACAAAAACTTTTTCATGATTTGTCCTCTCCTATCTTCAGAAAGCTAAATTCTTGTTTAAATGTTGCTATCAATTTCTGTAAATGTCAGATTCCTAATCACCTCCTATCATCTGTACCTTGCCCTAAATGGTGAGGGCTAAACACCGGCGTTAATTACGCCTGCTGCCTGTAATGCACTTTCAAAATCGCCATATGAGATATTAGGCTTTTGCAGGTATCCTGTTAAATCGCCAACCAGACTGCGTACTTCAGCTTGACTCAACCAAGAACAGCTGATCAAGGCGACATCTTGGGTATCATCAGATTTGAGTTCACGAATGACTTCCCAACCAATTGTGTCTCCGGGAAATTCGGCATCAATTATAAGAACCTGCGGCTTGAGCTGGCGTGCCAATAATGCAACATCCTCTCCAATTTTAGCTCTTACGCAAACCATTTTACTTCCCTCAGCATATCTGAGGAGCAATTGTGAAATAAACTGGTCTGATTCAGCGATCAGACAATGGCTAAACCTATCAACCTCTTCCCGCATACTCTTTATCTTAAACGACAGCAAGAGATAAGGTCTAGAAGAAATGGAATATGAACCCGCACAGATGGAAGAATCTGTGAAAATACCTGGCTGACTTAGGCAGCCAAGAGGATCTTATTAGTGTGTTGACAGCCGTTCTCCACTTTGATAGGCGCGTGGCGAGATGCCGATTTCATCTCGAAAAACCCGGGCAAAGTAGTTCGGATCAGTGAAACCAACCGCAAATGCAACTTCAGTAACGTTCATCTGGTCCCGCTCCAGGAAAATGCGCGCCTGGCGTATACGATAACGGTTAAGATATTTGATGGGGGTGAGACCTGTTTCACGACGAAAGCACTGAGTTAAATAGCGCTCGCTCAGACCAACATGTGCAGCCAGTTCTGACCGTGTAACTGTCCCGGCGTAGTTTTCATGAATATAAGCCATTGTTTGGCGCATCGCCCACTGCGTATCGCTGTACAATTGTTTATTCCGGCTCAATACTGTCTCAACTTGCGTCAATAATTCGTTGCTGGAATACAGCCCTTTGGCCAAAACCGCCGCGACCCCTCTCCGCAAGCGAACCATATCCTGTCTTGTCAAGATCTGCGCGGTGAGAACGATAACGGGCACGTTACGGGTCGTCTCTTGTTCCCGCATGACTTGCAAAACTCCAAAGCCATCAACTATTGGCATCACTAGATCTAGAACAACCAAATCAGGTGTTTTCTTGGCCATGATATCAAGAGCCTCACGGCCATTTGTGGCGCTGATAATCTGGCAGCGAGGTATCAACTTCTCAAGAACACGACCATGTAAATCGAGAATACCCGGATCATCGTCAACAATCAGAATTGTTCGATCTCCAGCACTCAATTCTTGCGTTAGACCTTGACGTTCAAGTGCGCGAGCCAAATCTGATGAAGAGACGGGCTTGGTTAAGTAGTCGAGATCCAGAAGCGCTCCTCGATCTCGATCCTCAGACAACGTATAAAAGACCACAGGGATATCCTGAGTTGGCAGATAGTCTCTTAAATCTCGCATCACCTTCCAACCGCGGTCGCCATCGGGCTCATAATCTAAGATGATCGCCCCAGGAGGTGCGGAAACAATTTCTTCACTCCAACTTCTCTGATCACTAATATCGACTAATTCAACCTTAAAACCCCTGGATTGAAGATGCGCTTGCAGTCGATGTTTGACACCTGCATGTTCCGTAAGGATAAGCACTATGTCGGAGCGATCACGAGAATGAGTCTCCTTTTCCCGAGTCTGATCTATGATTGGTAATGTATAGTAAACTGTTGCCCCTGAACCGGCGGTTCCTGAAGACAACACACCAACCTGGCCCCCGTGAAGATCAATCAGGCGGCGGCTTATAGCCAGGCCCAGCCCCTTTCCGCTAAATCCCTGGTTAACAGTGCGATCAGACTGGAAAAACTCTTCAAAAATAGCGTTTTGTTCTTCAACTGGGATACCGATGCCGGTATCAGAAACCGCCACCATCAATTGATCTTTCCCGACTTCAGTCCAAAGCGAAATTGTACCGCTTCGGGTGAACTTCACCGCGTTACTAACCAAATTTAGGGTGACTTGCTGCAGCCTTGTTTGGTCCCCCCACACATACGGCAATTCTTTTGGCACATCTGTCTGCCAGGTTAAACCCTTTTCACGGGCCATTACTTCGCCAAGGGCAATGACTTCAGCCAATACATCGCTAACTCGCAGTTTTGATCGGACTAGCCTGAGTTGACCGGCTTGGCTGCTGGCTAGATCGAGAACATCTCCAATCAGGTGGTTCAAGTGATGGGCACTAGCCCGGATATTATTAAGATCACGATAGTAGCGATCGGGTAAGGGATTTTCACTGCTGGCATCTTCCCTCAGCTGCATTTCGATGGTGCCCACAATCAAGCTCAAAGGGGTTCGCAGCTCATGGCTAACGGTAGATAAGAAGCGGCTCTTTAATTGATCCGCAGCTTCGGCCGCTTTACGGGCTTCCACTGCTTCACGATAGAGCTCTTCATTTCTCGAAGCGAGGAATGCCCCCTTCATCGCACTGCTGATTTGCATGCGCAGTGCTTCATAGATATTTCCATCAAGGGGTCCCATCTCTAAAATAACAAAACCCAATTGCTCGCCGTGAAAATGTAATGGTAATCCGACAAGATCAAGTCTACGGTCGATACGCAGGAATTCCGTGGGGACAAGTTTGCTGGATTGAAAAAGAAAGCCACCATGCCCGATCTCTATTCGGCCATTTTCATCATACGCCAGCATCAGTCTTGCCCACTTGGTCGGATCAGATGGATCTTCGTATATGGACAGAAAACAGCTTGAGATACCCAGCTGTGGCAGATCGCTCGCAAGCACATCCATGATCCCGTCAATATCGAAGGTTGTCATAAGTCTTTGGATAATGCTATTGAATATCTGTACCTGAGCGACATCATTGAGTCTCCTGAAGCCCTGCTCTCGTTCAGCAAAATCACCCAGCAGGGTACGCGCCTGCTGCCACAAATCCTCTGCCCGTTCTACCATCAGCACATCATGCAAACACGGTCTGATATTTCTACGCATAGCAGATAGAACTGCTTGCCAGGGAGTCACACGATGGCCGGTGGTCATTACAATGCGCAGGATCTCCTCCAAAACAGTCAAAAACTGCCACGGGGATTCACCGTTCAACTCATCGAGAAATCCATCAAGTAATCTTTCAGCCCAATCAGAATTAAGGTCTGGAACATTTTCGACCAATGCTGATTCACCAGCCCTGATAATCTCTGCGAGAACACGATTTTTATCAATCGAAACAGACCAATCTTCAGATCGAGAAGCTGGTGGCAAGATTGAGCCAACGCCTTCCGAAGCCGCCTGCCGCACCGTTTCTGGAATACAACCGCATGACCAACGAATCTCCATTTCTGGAGGTAGGATTTCGTTTGGTGGCGGCGTCTGTCCATCAATAATATCTACGAGGATCTCAGTTGCTCGTCTGGCTACTTCATCTACCCGGCGGTCTCCAGTGGTAAGACTGATACAAGCTAAATGGGATTGTTCAAGATTGTTGAATCCGGTGACAGCGACATCATAGGGAACCCGCACCCCACGCGCCTGTAAAGCCTCTACTGCCGTTGTAGCTTCCCGATCCCCGCAGGCAACAATGCAATCAATATCTAGACCAGGCTGTAATCCCCGCTCATCTAGCAGTATGCGCACGCCATTTGTACCAATGGGATCTCCCCAACTTGGCTGATTTGGGATAACCAATCGTGGATCGAACGGAATATCATGTTTAGCTAATCCCTTCAGAAATCCTCGATATAGTCCTTCGGCCGTCTGCTCTCCGGATGGCCCAGAAAGATATGCCAGCCGCCGGTATTTATGAACGTCCACCAAATGATCAACCAGCTGCTGCATCCCCTCTTCTTTATCCAACATCACACTAGGGATGCCTTCAACAACACCAATACTGGTCATTGGTAGAAAGCCAAACCGGTTTAGAAACTGTTTAAGCTCGGCCACGCTCACATAGTGGTATAGCATTTCCGAAAAAACCACTAGGCCATCGATCAAAGAAGGATCTACAAGGTCAAACATCACCTGTTCAGGTTCCTGCTCGTCGGCCGTGGACCGTAACCTTGAACCGACGATATTAAGAACATTGACATCCCTATTCTTGGCTACCTCCATGACATTCGTCCACGTGAAGGTAGCATACGGATCGCGCAGGCTGGCAGTCAGAAATCCGATGGTCGGCCGTCCTCCAAGGAACGGAACAGCTTGATCCGCAACCCTTGATCGAGAATTGGTGTTATTATCGCCTTCTACCCGTGACATGATAATATCTAAAAATAAATCTTCTATCGACCATCCTGAACTGCGCGAATAAATGCTGCTGCTCGTCTAGTTAACTCAGCCACGTCTCCTGCATCGAGCAGTGATTGACTAACAAGGTCACTCCCAACCCCGAGCGCTGCTGCCCCAGCTTGCATAAACTCAGAAGCGTTTTCTATATTGACGCCCCCAACCGGGACAATTTCCAGCTGCGGTAGAGGGGCTAGAAAAGCCTTGACAAGCCCAGGCCCGCCAAATCCAGCAGGAAAGAGTTTGATCATATCTGCACCCGCGTCCCATGCAGTTAGGGCTTCAGTCGGCGTATAGCAGCCAGGAAATACGGGCACGCTATATCGATTACATAATGAAATCAATCCCAGATTTAGTATAGGTGAAACAACAAACTGTGCACCAGACAGAATCGCCAACCGGGCAGTCTCTGAATCTAGCACGCTGCCGGCACCAAAAAGCACATCATCCTTGAATGTATCCACGGCCGTCTCAATGATATCAAGCGCGCCAGGCGTTGTCATCGTAACCTCTATGACTCGAATACCGCCGTCGCGTATCGCCTGGGCCGCAACCATCAATCGCTCCGGATTATTCGCTCGCATAATGGCGATGATACCAGTGTCACGGACGAGTTGCAGTCTCTCTTGCTTGTTCATATCAAGCCCACTTTTCCAGGCGGTTGATTATAGCCCGCTGTTCTTCTTCGTCATTGGTACTGATCCAGAAGTAGATCCCTTTTGGTGAGTCCATGGCAGCAATGAAATCTTCCAGTTCACTGTGCCTTAAGTCGACAATGATTGACTTACCCGCTGTGAGCACCTTCTTTACCAATGGCACCCACTGCATGATCGCCTGCTTGTGCGGATCTTGGACCCATTGGATGCCGTTGATTTCCGGCAGAGAGAGAATCTGATCGAGATGATTGGCAACCCCTTTACCATCCACATGGTAGACATTGTGCGTCATCCCTTTCACTTCCTGTCGCAGGATAGGCATGCTAAATTCAGCAAAAGAACTAGGCGATATCATAGCCGAGAAGTCACAGCTCGGAACATGAAATTTCCCGAAAGATGGAATACCTATCCAACACATTGATGGCTGCCGGTGGGCTTTTAGAATGGCGTTAAAATGATCAAAGATCATCTGGAAATCGGCGAATGCAATATCAATTAATTGCTTCACCTCCGCCGGGCTGTCGTAGAGGTCCATACACATACGCTGCGAACCACGCCAAGCCATGGCGCAGTCCTCACCGGGATGAAGGTCCGTATAGCCAACCAAATACTTGCCGGCGCACCGTTCAAGAGCAGAGGTCATCAGTTCTTCAATTTTTTTGAAATAAAGTCCTCCCATATCCAACTTCAATTTTTCCATATCATCCCATTTCTCGACCATGGGGTGGGACCAGGAAGTTACTTCGCCATAATAAAGCTCTGTTCCATAAAAGGCGGCATAAATATCAGGACCAAGATTGGGATCAAACATGGGGAATGTCTCACCAAGGAAATTCTTGCCTTCGAGCGATTTCTCGAACTGGTCGATTCTGGGCTCAACATCGAACCAGATCTGTTTCCACTCTTCCGGGGATTTGTTGTGAGTGCTCGCCACATTGAAAGCTTCATTGTGAGCTACAAACCGTACCGGCGCCCGATCTATAATTTCCTGCTGATGCCAGGCGTATACACGCTTCATTGACATTTCAAAATCTGGTTTCGTGTCTAGTTCAATTGTCCACCAATCAGCGGTGTCGATACTTTGTTCGGGGATCATTGTTTCTACTCTAACTTATTATCAACAAGTGCATTGCCTGTATTGACTCGAGACCAGGCAGCGACAATCTCGATCAACCAGCCAACCACCGGCAAGGGTTAGCTTCCCAAATTAGTTGCAGTTCCTCTTCACTAAATCCTTCTCTTGCAAGTCGGGGGGTGAAGCGGGTCAACAGATATTCAAAGCCAGGACCTCCGCCATAGGCTTTCAAATACGAGCGCCGAGCCATATCCCCACCCAGCATAAGTCGATCGCCATATCCGGCTTCAATCATCGATCGCATTAATTCGATCACGATTTTTTCAGGCTGGTACTTGAAGCGACTGGGCGTGTCATATTCGAGATAGGCGCCGCGCCTGGCAATTTCTTCGTGCAAGAAAAGATCCGGGTTACGATCTAGATGACAAATCAACACCCGGGAAAGGGGTACGCCGGCTTCCTCCAGCAAATCCAGCAGTTCCCGCGCCGCAGTACCGTGTTCTGTGTGCGCATATACAGGGGTGCCCGTTTGCTGGTGCACACGACCGACCACCCGTATGAGCTTCTTCATGTTGTCAGTCACACGGTTGTACTCACCAGCGACTTTCATGACTCCGGCCTTTACAGGACTTCGCCGGATGAGTGGACCGCGATAGTTTGAACGCTCAATTCCCTCATTGATTTCGGCGGCAACCAAGGCCACCATCTCATCTTCATCATACAAATAGCGCCAATGATCGGGCCAATAGTAAGCACCTTTGTGAAACCCGGTCGACATGATAATCGGCACACCAGTTTGGCGGCTGACTGCAACACATTTGTCAACATTGCGCCCGGTGGTTGGCATCGTATCCACAATGGCCCCACCGCCGGCATCTGCCCAACGTTGGATTTCAGCAGATGTTTTTTCAACATCATCGAGAAGAAAATCCGGCACATTCACTCCACCAGGACCACTGTCAAGAAAAAGATGATCGTGGGCATTAATTCTGGTTCCAAGCTGGCCGACCGTCAATGGCCCTAATGTCGTTTCAACTGTTTTCATTTTTTGCTCCTAAACCGAACCTGTTAGCTCTTGACGAACGAGATTCGCGCCGCCTGTTAGGGCATTTAGCTTGGCTCTCGAAGCCCAGCGAGCTGTTTCACTAAAACCGCAGTCTGGGATGAGGCTCAATTTTTCTGCGGGCACGGTTGTTAAGACCTTGCGAATGCGTTCGGCGACATCTTCGGCGGTTTCAATGTAATAGCTCTTCACATCAATAACACCAACAGCCACCTCTTTTTCCTGGGCTACCTCGGCCAACAGTTCAACTTCGGCCATCTCGCGATTAGCAAACTCCAACAGCAGTTGGTCAACATTAAAGGCCATCATTTCATCAAAGATCGGCATGTAAGTGCGTTTCGAAAGGGGCCGACCCACAAAGTTTCCAAAACAAAGGTGTGAGGCTAAAGTCACCCCGCTCACGCCTTCCAGTGCGGCATTGAACAGTTCACTAAAAGGCGCTGCTGCGTCGGGATGGATGGCGGAAGATGGTTCATCAAGCTGAATAAAGTCCGCTCCTGCCTCTACCAAAGCTTTGATCTCTGCATTTACCAACGGCACAAAATCCCAAGCAGCTTCTTCACGTGTTTTATAAATTTCGCCCGGACCATAACTCAATCGGCCAGCCAGTGTAAATGGGCCCGGTATAAGGCATTTTATAGGTTTCGTCGCCCGCCACCTAGCAAAGAGGAATTCATCCACAACACCAAAACCATGAGGAGCAGTTATGCGCTCTGTGACCTTGAAGCGGTGCTGCTGATCGTGCCCGGCAGCCCCAACTTTGCGCGCTGGTTCCAGCGGCTCTAACCCTGTTAAATGCTCATAGAAAGCGGCTGTAAAGAAACCAGCACGCCGCATTTCACCGTCGGAAATCAAGTCAATGCCCGCGTCTTCTTGATCACGTATGGCCATGTCAACCGCATCATTCAACATTTCTTCCAAATCGACCGGACCATATTCACCCCGTTTCGCTGCTGCCAGGCCGCTGTGAAGCCAGCTTGGCCAAGCATAGGAACCTACAACACTGGTGGGTAATAACTGATTCATCAAATCTCCTTAATATAAGTATTGCGGATCAAGCTCGACCGCAATCTCGCCAAATTTAGCCCCCATTGCCAGTATACTGTTCTGCAAATCATGGACAGAAAGGTCAGCAGGCAAAGCGTCACATTTTACGGCTGTTGCCGCCGCTACACCCACTGCCTGGCCCATGGTCATCGTTTGCGCCATTGACCGGCAGGATGCATGCGCGTCATGCGTAGCACTGAAGCAGCGACCAGCGACCAGTAAATTCTCGACCTTTTGAGGTAACAAAGTTCGGTAGGGAATGTCATAGGTCATTCCCTCGGGTAGATATACCCACGTCGTATCTGCTCCTGGGCTGTGATCCTCGATAGGCGCACCACATGCGCCAATGGCGTCTTCAAACTTGCGTGCTTGCAGGCAATCATCACGCGTCAACCGGTAACGGCCGTATATACGCCGCGTCTCACGCACACCGATAGACGGATTAAGCCAGGAAAGGCTTGCCCCTTCATAACCAGGGACATAATCACGCAGAAAGCGAGCATATTCAAAAGCCTGTTTTCGTCCTTCAATCTCCGCTGCAGTAAGCGCCACCGGATCCGTGCCATCCATGTCTGCCACCCGGGTCATGATTGTATGGGTCACACCCTGTTGGGTGGTAATGTGCCAGCTTCCTTCCCGGCGAGGTAAATTATAATGCCCAGAGGCAGCGGCTTCCTCCATATTTGCCCACAGCGCCTTCTTCCCAAAGGCCCCTGCTCGCGCTGTATCCACATTCACCATGCGGAAAGTCGTCGTCAACGTTTGCGCCGGGTCGATATCTCCTGCCCTCTCATAAGGCACACCTGCCTGGTGACATATATCGGCATCACCTGTGGCATCAATCACAACACGTCCTGTGATTTTCATTAAACCACGTTTACCGTCGATAACAACGCCCGTGATGCGTTGGTCTTCCATGAGTACATCTGTGCAAAAACTGTGGTAAAGCAGCTGCACACCCGCTTGCTGGGCCAACTGTTCCCAAACCAACTGCAAGGTAAAAGGGTCATAGGTAATACCTGTACCGGCGCCGAAAGAATTCGGCCGTTCGAAAGCCGCATCTCGATCCTTCAGCGCAGCCACGACATCATCGGGCACCCCACCGACTACCTTGTAGGCAACTTCTCCAGGTGTGTAGAAACCATAGAAGGTATCCAAAACTTGGGTGCTCGTGCCTCCTATGAAACCAAATCGCTCGATTAATATCGTCCTAGCTCCTTTTCTCGCCGCAGCAATCGCCGCTGTGGCACCAGCCGAACCAGCACCAACAACGATTACATCTGTGTCCAATAAGAGCGGGAGATTCTTACGATAAATATCCATCTACTCAAAGCCTTTTTAGAATCAATAGTGTCTCTATTGCATCAATCAGCCGTCGATGCATCCACGTAGTTCATCGCTTTGGCATATCGCTGGCGTTGGTCACGCACCCACAATTCGTAACTGTCCTCAGTATCATTAAGGTGCATGTTCCGCAGCACATGATGCTGCACACCTCGACGATCCAGCTCGCGAATCGTTAACTCGTTTAGCGACTGCACCAGAGTCAGCGCACCGATCGAGGAAAGCGGACATACGTTGTATGTGCCAGTTTGTCCTGTGATGGATACCGATAAATCGCCATAGGGCATACAATTATCCAGCAATAATCCCTTCTTTGTTTCCTGAATGACATGATACAAATTCTGGCCGCTGCTGTGTTTGGCCGGAGCTTCTCGAGCTTGCTCAAGTGAACATAGGGCAACAAGTGGGTGCTCCGGGTAGCGTCGCTTGAAGGCCAGGGCCATATCCACTGCTGCAGTTGTCGTGCCCGTAGCTGATACGACGACCAGGGCATCATGAGGGCCAATATCGTATTCATTGAGAATAATTTCGCCCAAGCCTTCCACTTTCTCAATAGCCTGGTTTACGCGAACCCCGTTGGAACCAACGACATCGGTAAAATTGGCCAACCCTGTATTTAGCAGTGGATGAAAGCCAGTCAGCGCGCCCATGCGCACGACCATTTCTTCTACCGTGACCCTTGAATGCCCGTTGGCGTATACGTGCACTAACCCACCATGCTCCAACGCCTCAGCGTAAATCTCGGCCACTTTTCTCAACGTTTCAGCTTGCGCCATAACGCCACGCTTGACAAGATCTAGTTGTGCCGGGAATGTCAGTTCCATTTCTGTTTCCTTCCTATCTTTTCTTTGTTTCAGTCATTGCGCCGACCAGCCGCCATCGACCGGCAGCACGACGCCCGTAATAAACTTGGCTTCATCACTGGCCATGAAAACGGCCGTGTTAGCCACATCGCATGTTTCTCCAATAGGACCAAGCGGCTGCCAAAATCCAATCTGCGCCAGCAGCTCTTCATCCGCTTTTGTTCGTTTCGCCATTTGGGTATCAACCAATCCGGGCGCCAGGCAGTTAGCCCGCAGACCATGTTTAGCGTAATATGATGCAATATTGCGCGTTAGTCCAATGATGCCCGCCTTCGCAGTCATATAGGCATGTGTATCGTATAAACTTTGTGAGCCGACCAAACCCAATATCGAAGACATAGTAATGATATTTCCCTTCGTCTTCAGCAGTTCGGGAATACTGTATTTGCAGGCCAGAAACATACCGCGCAGATTAACATTCATCGTAGTGTCCCATCCTTCAATAGTACATTCATGAATAGGGCCATCTCCAAACTTTCGCCCACCGGCGCCGGCATTGCTAACCAAAACATCAAGCTTTCCAAAATGATCAACAGTTTGTGAGACCATTGCTTCAACTTGCTCAGGCTGCGATACGTCAACATTAATAAAAATAGCGTCTCCATTCTTTTCCACGATGGCTGCTGCGACTTGCTGACCAAGTTCACTCAGCCGATCGGCAACGATCACTTTCGCCCCCTCACGGGCAAAGGCCTCAGCGCATCCCTGGCCGATGCCCTGACCTGCACCGGTAATGATAGCTACTTTGTCTTTTAGTCTCATGCCGGATCCTCATGAACATCTTTGATTGCCGCCAACGCTGCAAACTGATCTCTCAGTTGGGGGTAAAGCTGTTTGTAAATGGCAAACAGCTCCACGTACCGCTCCCTGAATTTAGGATTTGGTTCGTATTGACCGGTAATGCGAGCAACCTTGCGCGCAGTTTCCGCCGGATCATTGATCAGACCGATACCAGTCGCCGCCAAAAGGGCATTCCCCAGAGGCGCGCCAGCATTGTCGGCTAGGACTGTCAACGGATAACCAGTAATATTGGCGATGATGCGGCACCAAAGATCACTTTTGGTAGGACCGCCCACAGCCCTCAATTCCGTGATCGTTGATCCGGCCTCGCGGGCAATATCAATATTATGGGCAATAGCAAAGCCTGCGCCTTCCATGACGGCACGAACCATATGCGAGGGGCTGGTATTCATGCTTAGACCAAAAAACACACCACGTGCGCTGCCGTCGTTAATCGGTTGCAGCTCACCGCTGAGGTAAGGTAAGAACAGTACGCCACCTGCACCTGGCGGGCTCAGGCGGGCCATCTCACCTAATTGGATGTAGTCGAATTCCGCATTAAATAGTTTGCGAATCCAATTCATTCCTGCGCCAACGGCCGTCATCGATCCACCTAACAGCGTCTGTCCGGGCAAGACGTGCAAAAAGGCCAACAGCTGCGGGTGAACGATCGGCCGATCTTCAACAATATAGATCGTGCCCGCGGTACCTAAAGACAAAAATGCCTGTCCAGGTTCAGCCACGCCGATCGCCAATCCGGCGGAAGACGTATCCTCCCCTCCCGCGACCACGGGTATCCCGGGATTAAGACCCAATTCTGCAGCAGATTCCGCGTTAAGCGTGCCGATGATTTCACTTGAAGGGACGACATCTGGATACAGCTTTCGTGGCAGCCCAAAGGCAGCAATCAAATCCTCAGACCATGTCCCCTTTGCCAGATCAAAGGCAAATAGAATGCTAGCATCTGATTGGTTTTCTACTTTTTCCCCTGTAAGCAGATAATTGATATATCCCGTGCTGGTCAAGCTGGTAAAAGCAGCGGCTATTGATTCAGGCTCATGCTTCTGCAGCCAAAGAAGAACCGGATCAGCATTATAAGGGGCGGGCTTCTTACCGTTCTGCTGCAGAATTTCCGCCTGACAGCACTGGCGCAGCTGCTCGCTCTGTGGTTCTGAACGCATGTCCATCCAGATAATCGCCGGGCGAACAACATCACCTTTTTGATCGATTAATGTGACCGCACAGCCTTGACCGCTTACCCCAATACCTACAATCTGGTCAGGTCTAGCAGGAGCATTGGTCAACACAGCGCGGGTCACATCGATAGTTCCACACCACCAATCCAACGGATCCTGTTCTGCCCAGCCGGGTTTGGGGCGATAAGTTGGATAATCAGTGTGAGCCTGGGCGATGATCCAACCCTCTGGCGTCGTCAAAACCGCCTTAATATTAGTCGTGCCGATGTCAATGCCTAGCAGCAATTCAGTCATCGGTTCACCCCAGCGATCGATAAATCGGAGGATTTATTGGATAGTAATGGATTTTTGCCCAACCAATACAACGAGAGTCCCAAATACCGCTCATATTGAATCATCATGCACACGTTCCTTTTAAAAGTCCATCATATCGCACATATATGTGCAATACAAGGTTCATTTTGCACATATTTGGCTATTTTGTGCAGAAATTATGCACACTTGTTCTCTTGATGATATAGTGCAGTATGAGTAAGCTGCAATATCTTTGTAACCGTACCGATATTTTTGCAGGGAGCAAGCATAACAGTGAAGAACTCTCGATTGTTAAAACGCCAGGAAGAGATCATACAGATTCTTACCAAGAAAAATTCGATATCAGTCAGTACTCTAGCTGATATGCTAGGCGTATCCGGCTGGACAGTACGACGAGATCTGGCATCAATGGCAAGGGAGGGGCTGGTTCAGCGCCAGCATGGTGTGGTTTCACTCACAGCGCCTCGACCAATTCCTCCGTTTGATACATTTGATAAGCGCAGCCGCAAGAATCTGGCTGAAAAACAGAGAGTTGGACGGGCCGCGGCTCGGCTGCTGAGGCCAAACCAGTACGTTGCCATCGGTGCAGGAACTACAACCACACAAGTCGCGCGGGAGCTTGCTCGACTCGACAACAAACCGATGCATATCATGACCAATGCGTTGAACATCGCCCTGGACTTGGTGCTGAGTCCCAACCTGCAGATCACATCTACTGGGGGAGACGTGCGAAGCGATCACTACACGCTGACCGGCCCAGTAATGGAACGCGCCTTGCGTGCACACTATTATGATATTGCTGTGATTGGGGTAAGTGGCGTTACTCTAAAAGAAGGATTAACCGTAAACAGCCAACTCGACTCTATTGCGCTGCAAATTATGATTGAACAATCTCGACGACTGATGGTGGTAGCTGACTCTAGTAAAGTTGGTCAAGTTCACTTTGTTCACCTTGCCACATTAGCTGAAGTAGACGTCATGGTGATGGATCGCGCTGCACCTCTTTCATTCTGCAAAGCATTAACTCAGATGGGTATTAAACTGGTTCTGGTGGACCTTGTTTAGTTCTAGGTGTTTTAAATTGCAGTGCTGAACTGAAATCTTCTCCATCAATCGAATCGCTAGTTTCTGGATACACATTCTGATGTTTCGGCATGGATCAACAGAGCATCACGTCGTATTGGTTCCGCTGTTTGAGTATAAGAACACCAATCTCTACACATACTTGGTAAAGAACTCGCACCCAGCAAAGTCATATCAATTCGGGATTCGGCGGAGAAGATGATCTGACTGGCACATATATTGGTCGAGGTGAGGTCCTTGCAGGGTACGGGGGATTGTCGCGTGCAGAAGGTGAGGGCGGCGTGTAAAACTATTTCCGCTGTTGACAGCGTCAGTCATAGGTAGTACAGTACGATTATACAGCAGACATTCCCCTAGGTAACCCTCTTGGATCGCATCTGACTTCAAATAACAGTCACAATGGAGAAACTATGATCACGCTTTTTGGCCAACACAAGGTGAAAGATTTCGACGCATTTATGCAAGCGGGAGCAGACGCTCTGGAGGAGGATAACCAGCGCAGCAAAGATGCGGGTATCCAGCACACGAGCGCCTATCGCTTGGCCGATGGGGAAGGGGTGCTGGTTATTCACGAGTTTGACGATCTAGAAGCGGCGCAGAATTACGCGCGCTTCACGGAATCGGAAGAATTCGTGGCGATGGTGGAATGGATGGGAGGCATTCTGCCGGGGAACTTTTGGATTGGGGAAAAATTAGAAATGTAATTGTTCTGTAAGTGAACAAGGAACTGTGAACGAAGAAACAGTAAATGGAGCGAGGTTCCGTTTCCTGTTTTTTTGTTGTGTGAGCAAAAATGCTGCCGGCTTTCTAGAAGCTGGCAGCTTGTTATTCGCTAGACAAATCGTCTCACCCTGTAGGATGCAAATACTAGAGTGATCCCATATTTGCTTGAGAATTCATACCAAATCTGACCAATCTTTTTCCGCTGATAGAGACCGTCTTTTCGCTAATTGAGGTTTGGATTCTATGATTTGGTCGACCATAGCTCAACAAGAGCGTGATGCCAATTATATTTGCCTGATTCGGGGCAATGAGAGCCAGTATATTGATTCCTTTGACACCGTTTTCGAGTCAGATGGAATCAACATCATCTGCACGCCATTCAGGGCACCGAATGCCAACTCATTTGCAGAGCCATGGGTAAAACCTTTGAGGGTTGAGTGCCTTGATAACCACCTTGTCGTGAATGAGTCCCACCTGCGTCGAGTGCTTATTAAATATGTGGATTACTACAGCTCAAGAAAGCCACACCAAAGCCCTTTTCAGCAGTCTCCAATCCCCTCTCACCAACCAATATCATCTGGCATGATTCAATGCCGAAAAGTACTGGGTGGTATCACTAACGACTACTTCCGAGTTCCGGAAAATGCTGTCGTTTCTATGAGCTGAAACTCGCACAATCTAGTGCCCCCAACGAAAAACCCAGATATGTGATCTGGGCTTTCTTCACTCTACCATTGGCAAGGCATTTTGCTGTCTGATATTCTTCAAAGACGGATTATTATCGGAGAATCAGCAGATCTTTGTAGGCGACTCAAGGTTCTCTGCCAATATCTAGTTGTCCAATAAACATAATTCTGTGTGCGAGATCTCCCTTGGATCCGTCACCATAGTTTTTGCACTATACGAGGTCAGGAGCGCGCGTGAAGAGTGCCAAGATAATGTCCAAATTCTCAACGAAACTCATCTCCATCGCGTTCTTCAAACCTACATTGAGTATTACAATAACCGTCGGCCACATCAGTGCCTGAAGCAACAAAGGACCATCCCATACTCAGAGACCACGAATACGGGGACTGTTCAACGACGGCAGCTTCTCGGCGGCGTCTTAAATGATTACTATCGAACGCCTGGCAACCATTCGATTTCACCTCAATTGACCTAGACCTAACTGATTAGTTCCCTCAAGCAGTTCTGACATTGGTCAGGGCAAATATCTATATGCTTATTTACTGTTCGACGGCCGAATTAACGACCGTTATTCAGTCTGGCGTATCAATTAATCCCGATAAACTTCAAAAGATCGTGAGGTATTTCTCTTTTTCTCAACAAAAAACGCCGTGTTTTCTGCTTCTAAATTCTTGGATTCGTTTTTTACATATTACGCGGTCTACTGGCACGCTTATAAATCCGAAATACGGTGGAATAATACTCATTTCAAGCCACCTGGATTTATTTAGGTCCACTTCTCTTGCAGCAATCGTGCTCAGTAATTTCAACCTATTCACGATTCGCTGCTGTTTAAGTAACACTCGCCACTGGGCGTTATGTGGATATGGTTCTTTCATGGTACGGCTCACAGAGCAGGTGAGTTTCAAATTCGGGGAATCAGCACCGGTGTGCGTTCTTTGTAAGCCTCGTACTCATCCTGACCACCCCATTTTTCGTCAGCCCTCTTCTCAAGCAAAGGTATCCCACTGACACGGGTGAGCAGCAACGTCACAAAAAGCGGCGAAATCAGTGTGATCCACTGCCAGCCCCTGAGAATGGGCACAGCAATGATCGCCACGCCGATCCAGAGTATGATCTCACCGAAGTAGTTAGGGTGGCGGGACCGTGCCCACAGACCGGTTCGAATGAATCTACTCTCGTTGTCCGGATCTGCACGGAAGCGACTTTTCTGGATATCGGCTACGACTTCAAAGACAAATCCGAAAACCCATGTTAGAAAGCCAATCAAGGCAAACAAACCCAACTCCTGGCGAGTTGTAGTGGTGATAGCAGCGAGCGCAGCGGCAACGGTAAAAGAAACCCACAAACCTTGTATGGTCCAGAAGTTGAGGAAACGGAAGAAGGAAGGTTTAATCTCATCAAAACGGCCGTCCTTACCGGCCTTATGGATGCGGAGGAACAGAAAAGTACCCAAGCGGATCGCCCAGATGGTCACCAAGGCGAGCAGTAGAAGCGATCGGCTGTCGACAACTGGGTTGAGAAGTACCGCCATAAATGTCACGGAGATGTAGGTAGCACTTCCGATAAGGTCGAAGAATTTTTCGGTCTGTAATAGAAATGATGGGATAAAGGCCAGCCACTGGATCAAGAAGGCCAACCCAACCGAGAATGCGAAGAGTGGTATCCCAAGGACGGAAGCTCCACCCTGGCTGCCGACCCAAGCGACGCCAAAGCCGATCAGTATGACAATGGGAATGGTGACCAATGCATTGCGATCTTCTATCTTCATGAGATTATAATACTCCATTTTAACATAATGTCCGGCCGAAATTGGAAATTGGCCTTGCTCTGTCGACCCGGTGTCATCTGATGCAGCGGTTGTCTTGGTCCTTAACAGGTCGTAGCGATCATATTTCCAGATGGGTATGGAACGGTCATGATCGTTTATCTAAAAACCACGCTGCTGACTTTGCCAGGGAGGATCTGCTTTCTGTATGAACTCAGCCACGCTGGGTCCCGCCAGCTGCCGCAAGCGCCAAGTACCGTATAGGTAACTAACGATAAGTAACATTAGTGTGGCTGGCCAGCCCAACACAAGATTGAGCCCTGCCAGTCGAGAAACTTGCTGTTCTTGAAATAGGT
This sequence comes from uncultured Chloroflexia bacterium, assembly GCA_963807975.1. Classification (GTDB taxonomy): domain Bacteria; phylum Chloroflexota; class Anaerolineae; order Promineifilales; family Promineifilaceae; genus JAACFF01. Next base: position 309,733 of record CAWEDV010000002.1, read on the forward strand.
TCAGTTGCAGGATGACACGCAAGAGAAAGTATAAGGTCCACAACCATGTCACTTCGGAATAGGCGGGGCGTACCTGCGGATGCCAATACCACGATCGGGGCCAGCGGCGAGCCAGATGACTGGTCCATGCCGCCATCGGGCGGCCCGTCAAGATACTAGCCGCAGCCAGCAAGACGATACCTATTCCGGTCACTATGCTAGGCAAAAAGAAACCTTCTTCTCTGTCCAGGATATGAGCCACAGCAATGGCGAGCAACACCCCCAGGAGTCCGCCTATGGCCGATAGCGCCGATTGACGACGAGTCAAGCGCCATCCAATCACGAGAATCGCCAGAAATAGAGCTCCCCATACAGCATAAGTAAAGCCTAATCCCTTGGCCAAAACAAAGAACAATGCAGGCGGCACAAGGGCGTCAATCACACTACGACCGCCAACAACCACGGACTGCACTTCATGAAGGACTTCATGTAGTCTATTTGACATAGGATAGTCTACTTAACAGATCAGGACGAGTCAATTGCATATTTTGAACACATTATCAAAGCTAGTATTGTAGACAATTCCAGAAATCTAAATGTGGGCAAGGTCTAGCAAATCGGGCAAGCTGGGCCTTCGCTTGTACTTGCCCTGACCTTGACCTAGGTCTCATCTACTTGCCAGGAATCATTGGTTTGCTTCAAATGATGGCGGATGCGCTTAACGATTTCAGGGGTGTATTGCTGGATACGGCGGAAGATAATGGTGTGACCTAGCGACAAACCGCGTTCCGACATCATTTCCTCCAAATCACGGTAATTGAATGAATATCCGAAATACCACCGGACTGCCAGAAGGATGATATAGGACTCCTGATGTCGCCGATAGAAGGGCTTTTTTGTCGCCGCCTTGTTATGTTATGATTAAGGTATAAAGCGGCGAAGGTTACTTGAGCGCATTATTTTTGCAATAGAACCAGGCCGCCTGTACCGGGATTGCCCGTGCCCAGGTCAAATGGTTTCCAGACCCGGCCGACGATATTCATATCAACCGCCCGGTAGAATTGGCCCAACTTATCCTGAAGTGGGCCACACATCTAAGCATTGACAGAGGCGAGTAATATGATCAACCCGGGTGTTGTTTGTCTTTTGGGAGGTGGCGCTGCCATCCCCGCCAGCGGTAAATCACACGAATATCTGGCCCAGCGGTTGCCGCCTCGGATGCGGATTGCTGTTTTGGAAACGCCAGCCGGATTTGAGCTAAACTCAGACATGGTAGCGGCCAAATTGGCCAGATTCATCGAACAGCGCCTGCAGAATTATGCACCGCGAGTCGAAGTGGTGGCTGCGCGCAAGCGTGGCACCCCGTTCAGCCCTGACAAGCATGAGATTGTTGCCCCTATCCTGAGTGCTGACAAGATCGTCCTTGGCCCGGGCAGTCCCACCTATGGCGTCCGTCAGCTGCAAGATAGCCTAGCGTTAAGTTATATCAAAGCACGGCAGTGGCAAGGTGGATTTCTGCTGATCTCCAGCTCAGCGACACTCTCTTTCAGCCAATGTACGATGCCAGTTTACGAAATCTACAAGGTTGGCGAAGAGCTCCATTGGCAAGCAGGACTCGATTACTTTGCTGACTATGGTCTGGAGCTAACGATTGTGCCCCATTGGAACAACAATGATGGGGGAGCGGATTTGGACACCAGCCGCTGCTATGTGGGAATGGCCCGTTTTGAACCATTATTGGAAATGCTACCACCTGGGCAAACTGTTTTGGGCCTTGATGATCATACTTCGGCCATGTTAGATTTCCAGAGCGGTCTGGTTACGGTTATCGGCGGCAGTAGTATCACCATATTATCAGATGGTAAGCAGAGGCAATTCGAGAGTGGTGCGCAGTTTAATCTAGAGGAACTGGGCAATTGGCACCTACCATCCAGCGATCAACTTCCCGATGACATCTGGCAGGCGGCTGACGTTGCTTGGCAGGAGCGCCTGGTCAGAGACGCCCAACCTGAGGCACCTGACGCGGTTCTCACGCTGGCCAAACAACGAATGCAAGCTCGGGCCCACAGAGACTGGCAGTTGGCAGATTCATTGCGCGATCAAATTGCCGCGGCTGGCTGGCATATAAAAGATACAGCTACTGATTACGAGCTCGAACCTATCGGATTCAGAGGCGGGGAATGCGCAGCAATATGCAAAAACTAGGATCCAGCCCCTTTGCCCAAATAAGCCAAATAGAGCCCGTTTAATGAGTAGAACTTTCGCCTATCAATGCAAGCAAATTCAAATTTCGGTAATTATGCAAATGAAATTGTCGCTGGATTTATCAAGATGATGTTTTTGCAGGGTACTGGCAACTCGGCGATGGGAATGGCCACCACAGCAGCGTCTGGATCGTTGACGACATCCGTGCTCGCATCTCCCAGCGATGCCAGAGCGAGCAGCGGTGTGACGAGCGCTGCCAGGACGGCCGTGTAGCCCGCTTTAAACCAGACAAACGTGCCGCCCGCCATGTTTTCGATGCCCAATAGCGATAGCAGTCCGATAATGATGAACGTGCCCAGAACAGCCGTGGCCAGACCAGCGACCAGTGCGCGTACCCATTTGCTGTCCGGCAGCCAGCGCAGCCACCAGAAATCGGAACGTGACCAGGCTACGGCCGTGATATCGCCTTGCCGCACCAACTGCCACACAATTGGCACCACAATCAGGCAGGTCAGCAACGGAATGAGAAAGCTGGTAAGCAGCGTATCAACTGTCAGGGTCTGGAGGGGGACAACTGGCGTACGGCCATAGATCAGCCAGGCAATCAACCCGTTTAACACGAAGTTGATCACTATCGGATTCAGGGCAAAGCTGTGTCGAATCAGTGAACCTTGTTCAGTTGAAAGTATCATGTCGAAAAACCGCTCCCAACTTACTCTATTCTGTGTTTCCTAATACGGGTCTGAAATCAATGCTGCAGCTGCTTCATAGCCAGAAATTACAGCTCCCTCCACACGTGGCCCGCCAAATGCGTCACCAGCAAATACCAATACGGGTGGTCCAGGTAGGTAGATTAGCGGCTCTGGATACGTAGTAGTCGGCTGGCTGTAGCGCCAGCGGTGAAGTTGCCATGCAACCAACTCCTGGTGCAGCCATGGCCCCGCTGTATCTCGCAGCTCCTCTACGATGGCCTTTTCGTCAGTTTGCCAGTGTCGCCGGCTGTATTCTGGTGATGCATGAATGGTGATGGCATATGCGCCAGGCGAAATGCCTTTGCGGTAATTGTCGGCCATCCAGGCAATGGGACCTTCTAAAAACCGTAGCCCGCCTGGCTCCGGTAGTTTGCTGGGACCGGAAAATATGGCCATGACCGCCAAACAAGGGTTGTATTCAACCTTCTGCAGACCTAACCGAACCTCGTCTGGCAATGAAACATCACCAGATTCCAGCAATCTTAGTGACTGCGGGACAGGTGGCGTCAACAGCAGACCACAGCCACGAAATCGCTCGCCTGATTGTGTATGAACAAGCCAAACCTTACCCTCTTGGGAAACTCGGACAACAGGCGTTTGCAAGCGCACATCGAGTCGTTGGGCAAGATGTTTGGGCACGGCCGTCATGCCGTCAATTGCCTGATATCTAGGGTGACTATACGCTGGAAGAGTTCCATAAGCGTCCGCAAAGCCGCGTGCCCATTCGCTCACCACGCCATTCGCTTGCCAGTCAACTACCAATCTACCAAAACGTTCGTCGCGCACAGTGAAGTATTGTGCACCGTGATCAAATCGGCCGCCGCCAAAACGGCGTGTTGCCATACGGCCGCCGACACCACGACTTTTGTCCAAAACAAGGACAGGTAGCTGCTCCTCATTCAACAGCCAAGCCGCCGTAAGGCCACTCATTCCTGCACCAATAATAATGATGGGATCTGGTTTAATCTTCGTGTTCATTCACGAATGTTTTTTTCCAAATGCCATGTCTATAAGGCCAGAACACCACGCTGCCCACTCTCATGCTGTGCGAGTATGGCCTGGGCGACAACACTTGGTGATTTGGCGTCGGCAGGCATTCTAAAGGGCGCGTTATTCCAGAAGTTAGTATCAACAGCGCCCGGTTTAACCAGCGTGAAGTTCACCTTCCGGTTCTCTTTTTGCATAACCTGAACCAGCGGTTCCAAACCTGCCTTGGCAACGGCATAGGCACCCATTTTAGGCAGTATAAGATGATCAACGTAGGCACCAATAAACGCCGCTTGTCCCCCATCCTTCAGCAAATGAACGGTCTGGCTGGCGGCCAAAAAAGCGCCATGTAGATTGGAATCAAGCACAGCCGACCAGGCATCCGGTCCCATTTTGCGCAGTAAGCTCGCCTGCAATTCCCCCGCTGCAAAGACCCATAAATCCAGGCCATCTGTTTTATGTGCCAGATCAATGGCGATATCTTTAATTGCGCTTTGGTCGGCTGCATCAAACCTATAGCTTTCATGGACGACGCTTGGTATCGCGGCTATGTCACGGGCAGCGGCAAATATTCGCCAACCCAAGCCGTCCAGCTCAGACACGAGCGCTTGCCCTATTCCACCAGAAGCTCCCCAAATTAAAGCATCAGGCATCGGAAATCTCCTAAATGATCTGCTTCAAAATATTGAGTAAACCACCGCCTGAGCTTTAAAGCAGACCATGATTTCGGCAACAATTCAAACCAGACCCTTAAATACACTGTGATCTTCCAGCTTCAACACAAAAGGTAACCAACCCAATGGATATAAACGTCATAAAACAGCCAATACACCGCCAAGCGTCAAATTAACTCTTTTTGAGATGAAGTCGCCAATAAATATATCCGCTCTCCAATTATTGTCAATATTTTGTGCATTTTGTGCATAATTACCAGGCGGGTCAAGAAGCCTTGACGAACAAGACCAAGCATAAAATAGATGTTAAAATGACTGTCACTAACGGCCTGGGGCTTATATTGCTACTGCTTGCAGTGAATACCTGCATCACTGACACAACTTAAGCTCAAACTAGCGGAGGCAAAGATGCGGCAAAATAAATCCATCATCATCATTGGTGGGGGAATAGCGGGATTATCAGCCGGCTGTTATGCTCAAATGAATGGCTACCAGAGCCAGATTTTCGAAATGCATCATCTTCCAGGCGGTTTGTGCACCGCCTGGGAACGTAAAGGATTCATATTTGATGGCTGTATCCATTACCTCTTTGGATCGGGTGATGGCTTGCCTTTCAACGAGATGTGGCGACAGTTGGGCGCTGTACAAGGGCGCAAATTTATTAACCACGAAGAATACCAACGCGTCACTGATGGTCAAAAAACATTGATCGTTTATACAGATCCTGACCGGCTGCAAGCACACATGAACCGTCTTAGTCCCGGCGATGGTAAACTTATCGGCGCCTTATGTGATGGTGTTCGCGATTTCATGAAATTTGATATGTCAGCCATGTATGATATCCCCAAGCCGATGATGGGTCCGCTGGCCTGGCTCAAGTTAGGCACGCGAATGATGCCTTTTGTGCCTGCGCTGGTCAAGTGGGCGCGACAATCCTCACGCCAGTTTGCCCAAAAATTCCAGGATCCTTTCTTACAGAAGGCCGTAGCACAAATGTTTTCCTGGGAGGAAGCGCCGGTGATGATGGGCATGATGCTTCTGGCTTACCAGAATCTGGGCAATGCTGGTTTTCCCGTGGGCGCATCTCTAGAATTCGCTCGGGCTGTGGAAAAGCGTTACCTCGATTTGGGAGGGAAAATACACTACAAAACCCAAGTGGAGAAGATCTTGACTACAAACGGCCGTGCCACAGGCGTGCGTCTTTATAACGATGAAATCTATACCGCCGATTGGATCATATCTGCTGCCGATGGGCGCGGCACCATCTTCGATATGCTAGACGGTGAATACACCAATCGCAGGATTCGCAATATGTACAACGGCAGTCTGCCCACGCACCAAATGTGCCAGGTTTCTATGGGCGTCAATCGCGACCTTTCGGCCGAACCCCATTGGCTGACTGTCTTGCTCAATGAACCTATTCTCCTGGCAGGCGAGGAACGGCACGAGCTGGGTGTTAAGCATTACTGCTTTGATCCCTCCCTTGCGCCCTCAGGCAAATCAGTGATCGAGCTGATCATTCGCACCAATTATGGCTATTGGCAACGTATCTACGGGCGGCGCATTTATGACGAAGAGCAAAGCCAGGTCTCTGATATTATTATCGAGCACCTGGAAAAATTGCATCCGGGCATTGCATCCGATATCGAATTCGTCGACGAGGCGACGCCATTGAGCTATGAACGCTACACAGGCAATTGGATGGGCGCCACTTCAGGCTGGCTGTTGACCGGCAAAACAATGCCGATGATGATTTTGGGGGTTCCCACGCGCCTACCGGGTTTGAGCAATTTCTATATGGCTGGGCACTGGGTCGAACCTGGCGGGACGGTCACATTGGCCGCAGCGTCGGGCAAAAACAGTATACAAATAATCTGCGATGCCGATGGCAAGACTTTTGAAACCAGTATCTATCACCACATTGCTTCCAAATAAGCAAGGGCTTCTCTCTCAGACGTAAGCGGTTTGGGGTTGCTCAATACTGCTTTACTTATCAGTAGATTTTGTCCCAGTTTGGGCAGGAGCGATTTCTTGAGGCCAACTTCGTGTAAGCGCTGAGGCATCTTCAGTTGACCAATCAACTCTTGGGTAACATCTGCAGCCAAGAGAGCCATCTCGTAATCGGAACGGCCATTTCGCTGCACGCCCATTGCCTTAGCGACAGCCGCCAAACGCTCCGGCACAGCGTCGGCATTAAAGCGCATCGCATGAGGCAGTACGATACAGTTCGCTACACCGTGCGGTACACCAGCCGTTCCACCCAGCACATGCCCGGTCCCATGATGGATACCCATGGCCACCGTTGCCAGGGCCGTGCCCGCGAGATGCGCCCCTTCCAGCATCTCGCTGCGCACAGATAAATTGTGTCCATCTTCAACACAAACAGGCAAAGCCTTGGTGATCAGTGTGATACCGTGCAGGGCAGCAGACGTGGACAATGGATTACGCGTCCTAGAGTAAACCGCCTCAATACAATGGGCCAGCGCATTCACACCACTCGCTGCGGTCAGGTAGGGTGGTAAATCAAGGGTTAGCTGTGGATCATAGAGTGCTACCCTTGGCGTAATCAGTGCATCACGCTTTGTTACCTTGCGCTTTGATCCATCTCTTTGCTGATGTGTGACGCCAAAAATGGGTGTCATTTCCGAACCAGCATAAGTTGTTGGGATGGCGATGGTAGGAATGGTCGGTTGAACTATCAACTGTTTCGCGAGCTGCCGATTTGTCAATTCGTAGCTTACAGCCTTCGCCAGACCAATGGGGCTTCCACCCCCGAGGCCGATCACAGCATCGCAGCCGTTTTGCTGTCCAATCGCCAGCGCCTCTGTCACTTGATCGAAAGGAACGTGCGAGGCAGTCTGGTCAAAGACAGCCGCCACTTTCTCCTTCAACCCGGAAACGATCTTGCTCACGGTACCGTTCGCTTGCAAATGAGGAGACGTGCACAGCAAAAGCCTTTGCCAGCCGAAATCATCCACGATTGCCGGCAGCAGCTTACAATCACCAGCGCCAAAGAATATTTTTTGAACGGTTGTATCGTAGCGAAACTGCATCAGATTGCGGTCTTCACGATGGTTCTAAAGCAAGATCATGATCAACATGCTTGTCTAGCGCATCATCTGCGGCATCATATGGATCATTAGCCGTGCGATCAGCAGACAAAGAGCGCGCTGTTTGTTGGGTCAAGTTCTCAATTGCATCAGCTAAATGCTCGTCATTGATGTTATAGGCGTCCCATGCCACACGTATCTTGTGCGCCTCCAATAGCACTTCTGAATGAGTCACTCCTGTTGGTGGTTCAAATTTGTGGCAGGGAAGCTCAATTAGCTGCCCCAACGGATCACGAGAGTAAATCGAGAACATGAAGCCGCGATCGACTTTGCCTGTTTTGCCAATTCCACGTTCATCCAGTCGCTTTTTGTCCTGGGTAAAGGTCGCACGTGAAACCTGGAAGGCAATATGATGTAAATTGCCTACCCCTTCGGGGTTATGAGTCGGATCAGTTTGGTAATTTTCGTTTGTGAAAACGGTAATCAAACGGCCTTCTCCGGGATCAAAATGCAAATGGTTTTGCTCAGGAACATCCAGATTCGGCTTCTCAAAAATGAAGGGCATTCCCAACAAACCTTCCCAAAAATCAATTGACGTTTGGCGATCTGCTCCGATAAACGTAAGATGATGAACGCCTTGCGATTGAATCCTTTGCATCGAGACTATTCCTCAGACATTGTTTCTTTGCAAGAAAATGATTACAAACGGTAGGAAGACAACTAAAACTTCCTACCACTAATTCTAAAGTATTGAACGGATGCTTCAAACTACTGCTTCCACGGCAGAGCTATTCAACACATTGTTTTCATACGAAAACTGTTATCTGTAATAGATTATGCATTTAGTAATCCGCTGACCACTTCTATTGCAATACACCATCAACCCCTCTCAAAAGTCATATACAGCTAAATTCTATCTCAAATTATTAGTTCTCCTTCCCCAATTTACACCCGTGATATTTAAAAACCTAGTTCCTAATTCCAGAAGTATATGGAAGTCTAGATCTTAATCACTTACTCGCAATAAACACCACTCCCTTCTGTGTCGAGCGATTACTGAATATGTTGATTACTACAACTCAAGAAGGCCGCACCATAGCGAAATCAGCAGATCTTTTTAGGCGACCCAAGCTTCCCTGCCAATTTCTAGTTGTCCATTAAGCACAATTAGGTTTGCAAGATCTCCCTTGTCCAGCACCATAGTTTTTGCATCACACGAGTGATTCTTTCTGCCAATCACGTCGCTTCACACTTTTAACGGTGACGCTTAGCAAACCTGGGAGAACCGTCCCGTCGCAGCGCTCGCAGCGCGTGTCGAGCATAGTCCTCAATCCCCTGGTGGAAGGCAAACGGGCAGACAGGTTGTTTGGTATCTTATCCTGTTCTACTCCGTTCTGACCCTCTATTCAATAGTGTAAAGTAAGAGGCCACGCTCACTCACGTGTATACACCTCATAGTCTTGTTCTTACCCCGACATATATACAAAGATTTTTTGTCGCGAATTGATAATGTCTTACATAGTGGTGTAATTTAGAACGTTGACAAAAGGCGTCATCGTGTGTTTCCTTGAAGATCAGGAAAAATCTATAACACAAGGAGCACACGATGACAGATATCAGTATGGCACTCCTCGAGTACCTGCGCAAGCATGGCCTGGACCAGGATTCTAACTTCCTGAAAGAAGGAATCCGCTTGCTCAGCGAGATGGTAATGGACCTTGAAGTGAGTGAACAGATCCGCGCCGGTAAATACGAGCGCAATCCAGAACGGCGTACGCATCGGAATGGGTATCGGGAACGCCTTTGGGAAACCCGAGTAGGCGAGATTCCCTTGCAGATACCGAAACTGCGCACCGGCAACTACTTTCCGAGCTTGCTAGAACCACGTCGCCGCTCGGAAAAAGCGTTGCTGGCTGTTGTGCAGCAAGCGTACATCCAGGGCGTGAGCACCCGCAAGGTGGACGCCTTGCTGCAAGCGTTGGGCTTAACAGGCATCGACAAGAGCAAGGTCAGCCGCATCTGCAAGGAGCTGGATAGCGTCGTGGCGTTGTTCCGCGACCGACCACTCAACGATGCGTATCCATACCTCTGGCTGGACGCCTTGTACCTTAAGGTTCGCCAGAACGGCCGAATCGTTAGCCTGGCCGTGGTCATAGCCATTGGGGTGCGTACCAGTGGAGAACGGGACATTCTCGGCTTTGACGTCGGTGCTAGCGAGGATGAGGCCTTCTGGTTGCAGTTCCTGCGGCGGTTGAAAGAACGCGGACTACACGGCGTACGCTTAATCACCAGCGACGTCCATCTGGGCCTGAAAAAAGCCTTGAGCCAGACGATGAGCGAAACGAGTTGGCAACGCTGCCGGGTGCACTTCATGCGCAACTTGTTGGCCTATGTGCCCAAAAGGGACAAGGCGATGGTCGCAGCCGCTGTACGCACTATCTTCGCCCATCTTGAGCGGGAAGCAGCTGGCCAGCAACTCATCGAGGTGGCCTCCGTGTTGCAGCAACGTTGGCCGAAAGCGGCGAATATGTTGCTTGAAGCCGAAGAGGATATCCTTTGCTTCATGCATTTCCCGCAGGGCCACTGGCGGCTGATCTATTCAAACAATCCGCTAGAGCGGCTCAACAAGGAGATTAAGCGACGTACCAATGTGGTCGGTATCTTTCCCGACCGAAACGCCGTCATCCGCCTTGTTGGCGCCTTGCTGATAGAGATTGACGACGAGTGGCAGATAGGTCGACGCTACTTCAGCCTGGCCTCGATGAAGGAGTTGTTGGAACCTGACGATGAGACTAAGCTGGCGGCATTACCCATTCCGTTGGCACCGATCCATTGACATTATTCAGTTGTTAACAAGGAAACTCAAATTACACCATTGACTAAGACGCTAACCGCGAATTTCATAGAACGCCGATATCCTATCATTTCGCCAACCCGCATTTCAAGCATTGATTTCAACCTGGTAGCTTGTCGTGCCACTTTGGCAGCATACCGCATTCCCGATATTTTCTTTTCGATAATTACCTCAGATCATGCCGGATGAGATCTTTGTACGCTTCAGATGACAGAGATGAAAAGTTAACTAACAATTCCCGAAGTAAGGTGGGGATTTCGAACTAATTTCATGTGGACAGTGTTATGCTCTCCAAATTGTTTAGATGATTTACAAGGAGTAATCAATGCCCATGAAACCAATAAGGATCTTCCTATTACTAGTTGCTTGGATAGCGGTGGGCTGCGGATCGGCGACGCCGGATCGGCAGGAACAAGTTGCGGAGACGGGAGCGGAGGTGATGCCTTTTGATCTAGAACGCACGACCCACATCTTTGAAAAGCTCGATAACGGCGGCTTGCAGCAAGTTGTCTCTGATGACGGCGACGGTGCGCAGATCGAGCTTATCCGCATGCACCTTGCCGATGAAGCAGCGCGTTTCAGTCGCGGTGATTTTCATGATCCGGCGATGATTCATGGGGAGGATATGGCTGGCCTGCATGAGCTGACGACGGGTGCAGAGAAGTTGACGATTGTTTACAGCGACGTGGATGGCGGCGGCCAGATGCTTTATACATCCGAAGATGGCGCCCTGATTACTGCGCTGCATGCGTGGTTTGACCAGCAGGTGGCTGATCATGGCGCACATGCCCAAGTGGAGCGCTCTGAGCAAGCCGAAACAATGACCGGCGAAGCGGACACAGAGATGAACATGGGAATGGGGATGATGGGCAACAACAGCATGCGCGTCGCCCACCACTCGGAGATTCCTCAAGCGTACGTCATGTCAAATAATCCGGTTACAGCCGACGCAGACTCACTGGAACGCGACGCTGCTATCTACAGCTCCAGCTGTGCAGTATGTCACGGAGATGGCGGCATGGGCGACGGACCGGGTGCAGTCAATCTTGATCCACCTGTTTCACCAATTGTGCATACGAGTCAAATGTTGAGCGATGCCTATCTGTTCTGGCGCATCAGCGAGGGAGGCCAGGGCGATCCGCTCAAGTCGGCAATGCCAACTTGGAAAGACACATTGGATGAACAAGAACGCTGGGACGTCATTAACTACGTGCAGGCAATCGGCCGGGGTGACGTGGAGCCGCAGCACAAAATGGGCGGTGCGGCGTTTGACCCTGCTGTCGAGCAGCAGAACCGGTTAGAGATGCTGGCGGAGGCTATGGAAGCCAGTTTAATAAATCAGGCAGACGCGGACAACTTCGATCTTGTTCATACGGCTTTGGATTCATTAATGGCCGAGACCGGTCTACGTATGCAGGGAAATAATCTACCAGCGCTGCTCACTATTCTTGTTGAGCGGACAACAGTTACACAGATGCAAGCAGACACATTCGCGGATGTGCATGATGTGTTGATTGAAGCTGGTCTGATGCGCTAAAGCGATTTCACTGCGGGTACTGGGGAAAGACGGGCGGCAAAGGATCTGCCCGTTCCCTGCAAAAACCTCATCTCGACAAGATTCAGTCTCAAATTATTAGTTCTCCTCGCCATATGGGGCAAATATTGCAGTGATCCCATTTTTGCCAAAGAATTCATACCAACTCTGATCAATCTTTGTCTTCTGATAGAATCCGTTTCTTTCGCAAATTGAGGTTTAGATTTTGCGATTTGGTCAGCCGTCGCTCATGTCTTCTCCCTACTACTTGAACTGATACCAATAAGTCGTATGTCCGATCTGGACAAAGACCTAGAAATACTTGTCGTTCGATACCAGCTAGTCATCGCCGATCGCAAACTGAACCGAACCATCAAGCCCAGCCGCATCGAAAAACTGATTCTGGCAGTTCTGGTGAACCGGATGGAGAGTGCCACTTATCGCTCGACAAATGAACTGCGAAGCTCTGTTAGGCTCCTCTCTCCACGAACCGTCTTTCGCTGGCATAATGATCCGGTCAAACGCAAATGGACCTACAAGCATCAAAACAAGGGCGGTCGTCCACGGATAAGCCATGACATACAGGAGCTGGTTCTTCGCCTGGCCAAATAAATCCAAGATGGGGATACGGCAAGATCGAGGGCGAAATCCTCAAGCTGGGCATCAATATATCACAAACGACGATCCGTAATATCCTCAATCGGCATGGAATCGTCCCAGCACCGGTCCGAGCTGGCTCACTTGGTTGGCGACAGCTGATGAACCACTACCAGAGCCAGCTCTTGGCCTGTTATTTTCTGACTGTTGAGACTCTGTTCTTGAAAACTTTATACATTTTCTTCTATCTTGAAATCGGAACACACCGTGTCCATATTGCAGGCATCACTGAATATCCTAACGTTCATTGGGTAGCGCAGCAAGCGTGAAGGATCAGCTGGTTCCTGCAAGAGCGAGATACCAATCATGGTTGCCTGATTCGCGACAATGACAGTAAGAATACTGATTTTTTTGATTCTGTTTTCGAATCAGAAGGCATCAACATCATCCGCACCCCATTAAAATCTCCAATTGCTAATACTTTTGCTGAGTGAATGGTGCAAATGCTTCGAACCAAGTGTCTGGACAACCCACTTATAGTCGACGAGACCCACCTGCGTCGTGTGCTCGCTGAATACGTAGAATACTACAACTTGAGACGACCACACCAAGGTCTGAATCAGCAGTTTCCAATCCCCTCTCCCCCATCGTAGGCATCTGGCCTTATTCAAAGCCGCAAAATACTAGGCGGCGTCATCAACGACTACGTCCGGATTCCGGAAGAAAATATCATTTCAACAAGCTAAAAAGAGCTTGCTCAAATACCCGCAACAAAAAACCCAGAAGTTTAATCTGGGCTTTCTTCGCTACGCTATTCGCCTGGTATTCTGCTATCTGGCGTTCATCAGAAACGAGAGGCCATCGCAATTGCGGCCAAATTTTCCTCGGCGATCCAATCTTTTCTACCAATTTCTAGATGTCCGTTCAGCATTATTCGGTGGGCAAGATTTCCCTTGGGTCGGGCGTCATAGTCTATGCGCCATACGGGTGATGTTTCTGACTCGATATGTCGGCTATAATCGCTTATCCGAAAATATATCGTGCACTGATATCCTACCATCAGGTCAACCAGTAATCAAGCGCCGGTACTAGTCGATTCTTAAGCAAGAACTGCAAATCGGTTAAGTCAACTACTGTTTCTTCCCGTTACAACCCAATGCCTAAGCATCTTACGTCGTAGCTGTCACGTTGCCACCCTTTCCCGTCCAGTTAGTGTGGAAAAACTCGCCCCGTGGCTTATCGATGCGCTCATAGGTATGCGCGCCGAAATAATCCCTCTGAGCCTGCAACAGTTTTACCGGCAGCCGTTTGCGCCGGTAACCGTCATAGAAGGCCAATGCGCTGGACATAGTTGGGACGGGGATCCCTAACAATACGGTCGTACCCACTACTCGCCGCCAGGCAACTTCCGCTTTCTGCACCTGCTCCTTGAAGAATGGGGCTAACAGCAGGTTATTGAGGTCAGGGTTTTTATCATAGGCCGCTTTGATGTCATCCAAGAAGGCCGCACGAATGATACAGCCACCGCGCCACATCAGAGCAATACTGCCGTAGGCCAGGTTCCAGCCAAACACTTCGGAGGCGGCGGGCATGTCCAATGTCTGGCTCATCACATCGTACACTTCGTTGATAAGCTGCATGTCCCCATATTCATGCCATTGTGCACCATCTTCACAAAATGTCCGGCTCCTTCCTGGCCAACCCAATCACAGCAGGGAGAGCCATCGGCCACCTTGGCCGCAATCCCCTGGAAAATCGACTTGACATGTGGCCATGCCTCCGGCGCACCGCCGGGCATGATTGAAGTGCCATTGCGTGCCCCTTCCTCACCGCCTGAGACGCCGGTGCCAATGCATAGCAATCCTTTCTCGGCCAGCTCCCTGGTGCGGCGCGTGGAATCGGGGTAGTGGGAATTGCCGCCATCAATAATGATGTCTCCAGGCTTCAGTACGGGAACGAGCTATTCGATGGTCGCGTCCACCGGCCAGCCGGCCTTGACCATGATCCCAATCCGCTTCGGCTGTTTTAGAATGGATACCGATTCTTCTAAAGAGCGGGTGCCAGTTACCTCGGTCCCGCCTACCTCGTTTTCCATGAAACGATCTACCTTGCTGGTTGTGCGATTGAAAACGACTACTGTAAATCCGTGATCATCCCATATTCAATACCAGGTTCTGGCCCATGACGACCAATCCAATTAATCCAATGTCTGCTTGTTGTGTCATTTTGTTATCTCGCATTTTCAAACAATAATTGATTAAATAGCGAGTAAAATCAGGGCCAGAATTTCATCGACGTTATGGTCAATGCGTACGTGTATCGCTTCATTCGCCAGCGGCGGTTCCAAGGCCTCAAACTGGCTGTGCAGCATCTCCGGCTTCATATAATGGTCCTCGCGCGCTTGCATGCGCTGCCAGATAAGATCAAATTCACCTTCTAGATAAATAAACTGAATTTGCTCGTTAACCCGGAGTTGATCACGGTACCTTTTTTTCAGCGCGGAACAGGCAAGCACAGCCGTCTCCCCTTTTTCAAAATGCTCCACGATCAAATCTGCAAGACTTGCCAGCCAAGGTGCGCGATCTTTATCGTTCAATGGCACGCCACCAGCCATTTTGGTCAGGTTTTGCGGCGAGTGGAAGTCATCTGCATCATAAAGCTGGCAGCCTAGATGAGCAGCCAACGCCTCCCCCACGGTTGTTTTGCCGGATCCGGAAACGCCCATTATCACGAAGAATCGAACCTCTTGCACGTTCATTCTTCTGTACTTGTTTCCTTCAAGCGGTATAGCATCTCACCAGCCTTGGGCACGTATAGAACCCCCTCGTCTTCTCGTTCTTGCCATTCAGCCAAATCGATCTCGTCCGGATTAACATAGCCAAGGGCTAATTGAGCGCAATCTCCCGGCGCGAGCTGCGTAGCCAGGGAGACGTTAGCTCTGGGATATTCCACACCGTTCTCATAACGGCCGTCTCCACGCACGTGGGTGCTATGGGCCAATACCCCCAGCGGCACGTGCGTAAATTTCTCCCATTGGTTTAGGAAATAGGGCAACACATGATAACCGATCTCGTAAATATATTTGCCATGCACATGACTGACCGTGTCCAGGTGCGGCGCGTAGATGATAAGTTCGCCGCCCTCGGCCAGCGCCGGTTCCAGCTTATACATCGCTTTAGCACCTGTCCACAATTCATCGTACATCACCGGCGCGCGAGACAGCACGCGTTGGAATGGCTTATCCACCCAGATAATGTGCCGCTGCGAAGAAAATTCAGCAGCGGCGCTCCAGGCGGATTTATAATCACCGATAAATATCCCCGCTAGACCATCCCCGACAACAACCAGGGCGATCAACGTTGTCGGTGTGGGTACATGATCGGCGGCGGCATGAATCATGGCCCGCACAGGCGTCTCCTTGATCCCGATAGTGCCCCGCACCCCAGCCAACGCGCCCAGCCAATGGGTGACATTGATCATATCCGCGGCCGAAATCCCAGGAAAATAATATTTTGCGCCGCCTGAAAAACCGACAACTTCATGGGGAAACGTTGGTCCCAGGATTAGTACCTGATCATATTCCAATACAAGCCTATTAATAGTGACGGCTACATCGCCGCCTAAGGTGGGATGCCAGTTATCCCCCGCGATCTCTTGAATTTGCGATTGGGGCAAAGTGGCTAGTTGTATAAGGGTGCCTGGATCGCCCCAGTCATGGTTGAGCAAGCCCACATTCTTGTATGTTGTTCGCCTCTCCTCTTGCGAGATACCAACCAGTCGATTCAACTGATCGACTGATAATGATGGATGAGTCCCGAGAGCGACCAAAAAATCAAGCTGTCGTGCATCGTGCAATGTTTCCACGAGCATGCGAAACAACATTGGCAGAGGGATAGTGCGTGTGTGATCAGGAATGAGAACAAGTATCTTTTGGCCGCCATATCTACCCTGTAAACCAGAGGATAATGTTTGGCGGATAGTATCCTTATCAAGTAGTTGATCTTGCGGGGCTACTGCTTCGATTTCTATCATCTAGACTCCACTGAAAGCGGCGAAGCCGCCATCGATTGGTAGTACAACGCCGGTAACGAACTCTGAGGCTGGGGACAACAGCCAGTAGACCGCGCCCAACAAATCTTCCGGTGCACCGAAGCGGGCCATTGGCGTATGGTCAATGATCTGCTGCCCACGCTCGGTTAATTCGCCACTCTCTTCCTCAGTCAGCAAGAAGCGATTCTGCTTTGTCAGGAAGAAACCGGGCGCGATAGCATTTACGCGTATGTTGGGTGAATATTCCTGGGCCATGTGCACGGCCAGCCACTGTGTAAAATTACTGACACCCGCCTTGGCCGCCGAATAGCCGGGAATGCGCGTCAATGGCGTAAAGGCGCTCATGGATGAAACATTGAGAATGATACCCTCCCCCTTATCTGCCATCATGCGCCCAAACACTTGGCTGGGTAAAATCGTACCCAGGATGTTTAAATCAAATACAAAGCGCAGGGCTTCATCTGGTAGATCAAAGAAAGAGACGTCCTCGCTTGTGGTGGCCTGCGGATGATTACCTCCTGCGGCGTTAATGAGTATGTCAATGTCGCCGAACGCAGCCTGGATATTTTCAGCAGCCGATTCCAAATTCTCGCGGACCAGTACATCGCCGAATACGACCATATATTTACCCGGCCCGGCATCCATCGGCTCCAGCAGATATTCAGGCAGGTTGGGGTTACGATCTAGGACAGCTATATTAGCGCCGCAGCCGACCAAAGCGCAAGCCATCTCCCCCCCGAGCACGCCGGTGCCACCGGTGATGACGGCGGTTTTGTTGCTGAAGTCATACCATTGGGTAAGTTCTTGTAGATTCATAATTTCGTACTCTTTTGTAACCTGATTTCGGGTTCCTTTCATTCAGCAAAACGGCCGTATATGGTGCGCGAAGTGAGTTTCCAATCCTGCCCGATAATCTGTTTCATAGGCAATAATAAATGCGTCAAGTGCGTCACCGTACACGTCCAGAATCGAGCCGAAGGTAACGTGCAGCAACTGCCGCGCATCAAACTGCTCCAACAGGTCAGGCAGCTGACCATCCGTTAATCGATCGCTACCTGGCACCTTGTCGGGTTGGCAATCCACGAAGTAGGTCTTGCGATCTTTCTCGAAGTTCTGATGGGCCAGATCCAACATCTTACGGAAAAGTTGCGGGTCCTGGTAAGCGACAACCCGCAGCGCTTCCAGATAACTCGTGCCGGCGGTTTTTACATGAACATAACCACGGGCCTGATCATTGATGATGCCGTAAATGCTAAATTTGTCGGAACCAGTGTGGATGCTGATTTTATAGCTGTCGAAGTAGTGCAAAATGGCCATATGCCTGACCAATTCCGATTCAAACTCTTCAATATCTCCGAGGTAGTCGACCCCTTTCTGAAATTTGCCTACAAAACGGGGGGCCAGGCTGACCAAGGGAACTCCACGATTGTGCAGTTCATTGGCGATGAAATAATGTTCATGGATAGAAGTCGGCGTGTTGGTTTCATCGATGGACATTTCCAGATCGTAATGCTGACCGGACATTTTATCTTCGAGGGCTGCGGCCATTGCAACCGCATGCAGAACTGCTCGCCCATACTTCACCATGGCCCGCAGAAAAGTTTCCTCATCGAAGCGCAGCGTCAACTCGCCTAGCAGCTGGGGTTGTGCACAGTACCGTTCTTTCATGGTTTCGTAAGTGCTGTCCATTCGCCTCCAGGCCATTCGGGATGCCTTTTCTTGCAGCGTCTGCAGGCCATCTGTTTGCGCCGCATTGTCCACATAATCACTGGGATCAATTGTATAGAAGGTATAACCGGCATCGATGAATGGAGCCAGGTCATTCTCTTCCTTTATATGGTCGGCGTCAGCGCCCCACGGTTCACGCCATCCTTCCTGGAAAACACCCCACATGGCATCATCTAGGACACCTTGCGGTGTACGACCCGTGCGCGTGTTCTCGCGCACTGACTGTTGGGCAAATATGGGGGCGATGCGCTTAGCAGAATCAGCGGCACGCAGCGAAGCGACGTGACCCGGTGTGGCTGACCCCAACCGGTCACCAAAGCCAAAGGAGGTTTGCCTTCCCAAGGGAACAGGATTCAACCAATTGAGGCGGGAGCGTAATTCGGCCGCGTTAGCGACCGTCAGATCACAAACCAACAGGTCATTCCTCTTTTCTCCGTTAAATCCAGTCGTATCACCTTGTACAAGCAAGCGTTTCTCGCCATTATCCGCCAGTTTGGCTAGAGCAAATATGTCATCATTGCGGGTGACTATCGAAGGGGCATAGATAGTACCTTGTGGGAATGAAATGGATGTCATTGTTTAGTTCCTTATTTTAGAAATCCTTTTTCCTCAAAAAACCGGGGGGTTGAACTGCTTTATAGATTGTAAGTCTCTTTGGCCAAATCATAAGCCAGCGCGTGGACCATCTGCTGAGCATCTTCTTCGTCGACGATGCCCCGTACGGCCAATCCAGCGACCCAGTTGGTGCTGGCCCGGCGCCAGAGGTCGTGCCGGGCGGGGATAGATGGGTAGGCGCGGGTATCGTCATTAAAACCGGCCGTGTTGTAAATGCCAGCCGTCTCCATTACCTGATCGAAGTAGCGATAGATGCCATTCAAGCTGTCATGGAACCACCAGGGTGGACCTAGTTTGACAGCCGGGTAATGGCCAGCCAGTGGGGCCAGTTCGCGGGCGTAGCTCGTTTCGTCCAAATTGAAAAGGATAAGCGTTAACCTGGGATCATTACCAAAGGCAGACAGCAACGGCCGAAGAGAGCGTGTAAATTCTGTGGCAATGGGAATGTCGGCGCCTTTGTCTGGACCGAAACGATCGAAAATAACGGCATTATGATTGCGAAAAGATCCTACATGTAACTGCATCACCAAGCCGTCTTCAACACTCATGCGCGCCATTTCCAGCAGCATGTGACCAGCGAATTCAATTTTCTCTTCCTCAGATCCGCTGCCCTTCAAGGCGCGATAGAACACAGCCTCCAACCACTCATCACTTTGACGCTCAGCGTAGGCGGTGAGCGCCGCGTGATCCGTCGCTTTCGCCCCGTTTTTCTTGAAGAAGGTGCGTCTATCTTCTAAAGCTTCAATAAAGGAACGGTAGTCGCAAATCTCGATGCCGGAGACCTCCTGCAACGTGGCGATATTTTTACGCCAATTGGGCATAGTGGGATTTATCACATTGTCGGGACGAAAGGTGGGTAAGATACGACCGTGCCATCCTGATTCTTGAATCGCTTGATGGTACTCTAACGTGTCGGTTGCGCTATCCGTTGTACACAACACTTCAATGTTAAAACGATCATAAAGCGTACGCGGACTGAATTGCGGAGATTTCAGCTTAGTATCAATCTGATCATAAATTTTCTGTGCGTTCGCGCTACCTAACTTCTCTTGAACGCCAAAGACAAAATACAATTCGTCTTGCAGCCATATGCCTGACGGCGTGCCCAAAAAGAGATGCATGTTATCGGCAAAGGTCTGCCAGATTTGGCGATGATTGGTTTCTACCATGCCACCGTCAACCCGCGGTACCCCCAGCTCTTCGAGGGGAATCCCCTGTGAATAGAGCATGCGGAAAATGTAGTGATCAGGAATTATCAACAACTCTGTAGGCGAGCCGAAACTATAATCAGGGTCGGCAAACAGGCGGGGGTCCACATGGCCGTGCGGGCAAATTAAAGGCAAATCCTTAACAGATTGGTAGAGGTCAACGGCGATCCTATGCTGTGCTGGATCCGGATCGAAATAGCGCTTTTTTGATAGATGCCGGTTATTTGTGATCATAATTAAAGGTCCTTTGCCTTTGTCGTTGAAGAGAGTCTGGGCCAAGTACGAGCAGCCTGAAGGAGGGCATCGATATTCTCGGGTGGTGTACCTGGTGAAACGCCGCCGCCAAAAGATAAGATCATACCGCCTCCTGGCGCCGCCTTGTCCAGGCAAGTAAGCGCCGCTTGTTCGACTTCATGTGGTGTTCCCCGAACGCCCAGATCTAAGGGAGCGACATTGCCCATCAAGGCCACACGATGGCCCATAGTTATCTTTACTTCACCTATATCCGCCAGGTGAGAAAAGTTAAAAACATCAAATCCGGCTCCGGACAACGCTCCATATAGATGCGCACAGGGTGTATCGTTGTGGTAGATTTTTAGCAGTCCGTCAAATTCAGTGAAGATGCGCTGCAGATGGGGGGCAAAGAATTCTTGATAATGCTTGAGCGAAACCATACCCACAACGTCATCCAAAAGCAGAATGCCCTCAGGCTCGTGCAGCCGCTTCAACTGAGCATGAAAATAGTTAATGATCGTCGTCGTGACTGTCTCCAAGAAGCGGTTGATTTTGGCCGGATAGGTAACAAGGCCCATCATCAACTCCGTGACACCCAGCAAGAAGCTGGCGGTCACGACAGGGCCCCGGGCAGCCACCATCTTAATACCCAGCCCTTTCGCTCTCAAGCGAGATTCCATATCTTCATACAAACGAAGCGTCAGGGGCAGCAAACCATCTTCCTCTACATTAGGCAGCGATACATTGGCCCAGTAATCAATGTCCGTCGTCAGCGGTTCGATAGAGGGTGCTTGATCACGGTAGAAACGGAAGCGTGCGCCAAAGGCGGATGGCACATCTGCCATGCCATACTCCACCCAAAAACCTGGTATCCAGACGGCACTAGGAAAACGATCCAAAAGGTCTAGGTTAATGTGCAGCCATTTTTCGGGAAACAGAAAATAGTCGCGCGTGTCAATGCCCGCATAGCCCGGTAGCCAGGGACTGTCGACGATGAGGGCAACGGGAACCTGATCTGGTTCCTGTAAATACGCTGCCTGTTTAAATCGTTCCCAGGATGATGTCATTGTTTCCTCATTGGGTACTTCAACTTACTGGGCTCGGTCTGGAGGCCGGCCAAAGCAAGGTGATTAATGCCTAAGCTTGTTCGCTCCTAAATTGTCTCACCACCTCATACATGGCATTAATATTTTTGTCAGGGGTGCCATAGTCCATGTTAATGCAGCAAATCCCCACTTTCTCGAGCGACCCAGCCGCTTCCAATAGACGACGTGTATCGGCAGCTATCTCCTGCGGGCCTTCCTGGAGCATGCGCACCGGATTGAGGCGCAAGTTGAGGAAGGTATCAGGCAGCACCGATCTCACCTTGTCAACATCAGATCCCCAACCGACATCAACCATGGCCAACGGCAGTTCAGCGTAGACGGGTGCAACTTTATGTAAATTGTCACCACAATGATGGATGCCGTATGGTTGGATACGGTCCGCCATATGCATCTCGATCGGAAGTTGAATCTCACGATAGTTTGTAGGCGAGATCATCTGCACGGAACAGTTGGCATGGAAGAATATGTGGGGATCGACCTGCGCAACCATGCGGTTGACCGAAATCGAGCATCCACCGGTGCGTTGGCGTATATAGCCGGCAACATCGACGATCAATTCGCCAATCATTTCAAGCAGGCGCCGGACGCGATCGGGCGCTTCATAGAAATCGATGAACAGCTCCTGACCATAGAAATGGTAGGCCGCATTTAGGAGGCCATCGGTATTCATGTCGCCAACCAGATACCCCCACTCCGCTTCCAGCTCATCCATCTGCTGGATGATGATGTTCATGGGCCAGGTGTTACGAAAATCAGGCTTCTCCAACCCCTCTATCTGCGCCGAATCCAGGTGATTGGGCATTGGCTGTGGAGCGGCATCCTTCTCGAAGCGAACGTCGGCGCCAAGCAAAGCGGGGATGACAAAACCGCCGGCAACATGCTGTGAGCCGATGATTGGCCGTGGTTGGGGATCTGGTTCGCCCATGCCCATTTCGCCAAATTTTTCATAAAGAATGCGGCGCATGATCACGTCATTTTGGATGCGGGTAACAGGATCAAAGTAGAAGGATTCATCAAAGGAGATTCCGGCAGTCTGATGCCACCAATTTGGGTTGAAAACGAGTTCAATGGGAATGAACTGGCCGGCCGTCATAATTTTATTCCAAGAGTTAAACGATCTTCAAGATCTTTCTTACGGTTGGTCACTTGGAAATACTGACTCGTACGCATTGATGATTTCGTCTATGAGCTTGTCTAGATGTTCATCTACCTCTTGTCGCGCCGGATCAGCTTGGTACCAATCAACTATCTCCTGTGCCCCCCACGAAAAGGGGATGGTGCAGGCGAAGTCTGGTGCCAGACGTTTGATCTTGCTGTTGTCGAAAATCATGCTGTTTGATTTATCGCCCAATAATCCGGCGCCGATTTCGGCATCGTATGCTGCGACCATATAGGATGGCACATGCACCAGCCGCGGTTCCACGCCCATGGCCTGGCCCATGATTCCATAGATCTGATTCCAATTGAGCCACTCATCCGAGGTGATGTGAAACACCTCTCCAATCGCCTGAGAATGACCCAATAAGGGCACGAAGCCTTTGGCAAAATCTTTGTGGTGGGTCAAGGTCCAGAGGGAGGTACCGTCGCCATAGACCAACACTTTCTTGCCCTGGGCCATCCGGCGAAGGGTCGTGTAGCCGCCAAAGAGTGGGATCTTGCTGGGGTCATAGGTATGCGAAGGACGGACGATGGTCATGGGGAATTTATCGTCGCGATAAGCCTGCATCAACATTTCTTCACAGGCGATCTTGTCACGTGAGTAATCCCAATACGGATTGTCAAGCAGAGTAGATTCCTTCACCGGCAAATTACTTGGCGGCGTCTGGTAGACGGAAGCGGAACTGATGAAGATGTATTGCCCGGTACGGCCGTAAAAAAGATCGATGTCGTTCTGGATCTGTTCGGGGACAAAGGCGATCCAATTGACCACAGCATTCCAGGTATGATCAGCCAGCACATCAGCAACAGCAGGATCATTGATGTCGCCTACCAAATAACTGACGCCTTCCGGCAGGTCGCGCTGCGTTCGCCCACGATTCAACAAATAAAGATCAATGCCCTGCTGCACAGCTAATTCTGTACAGGCGGTACTGATGACGCCTGTTCCACCAATGAAGAGTACTTTCATAACAGCACACCATTCCCCTTGTTTATCTCAGCCCGTAGCCGAAAATTCGTAATTTCGTTCCGTCCTAATTTCTAAAGTGACAAACCTTCGCGATTGTGAAATCGCGGCTACGCTTAGCGGTAACTTCCATATTCCTGCAGCGCTTCCCACATAGCCAGAATATTTTGCGGCGGTACGTCAGCTTGGATGTTGTGCACGGTGTTAAATACATAGCCGCCGCCGGCAGCCAACGCATCAATGCTGCGTTTCACATCCTCTTTGACCTCCTGCGTTGTACCGTTGGGCAGCGTCCCTTGTGTATCGACACCGCCACCCCAAAATACGAGGTCCCGGCCAAATTCGCGTTTGAGCTCCACCGGATCCATATTGGTCGCCGTCGTCTGCACGGGGTTGAGAATATCAACGCCGATCTCGATGAAATCGGGAATCAACGGTCGTACATTGCCATCAGAATGGAAAAAGCGCTTGGCTTGGGGAGCGAGTGACGCTTGCAACTCAAATACCTGCCTGACGCGCGGCTTGAGCTGTTTGCGAAACATAGTGGGAGAAATCAACTGCGACAACTGGGTGCCATAATCATCGGCGTAGGTAACCACATCAACCACATCTGCCAATTCTGCCAGGGCTGTTTGCCAATAAGCGAGCTTTAGCTCCAATAACTTGTCAAAGAGAATGCCCGCTTTTTGTTCATCCATGCTCATCATGATCAGCAGGTTTTCCATACCGATAACGCGTTGGGCGAATTCAAATAGTCCGGCAAAGGCATCTTTGAGAACGACGGCAAAGCCGCCGGCTCGAAACTGTTTGGCTTGCTCGCGCAGTCCCGCCACTCTCCACTGCGCACCCATATCAGGCCAGGGGAATTGTTCAACTTCTTGTTTAGAAATATCGAATTTTGGTAAGGGAACCTCGACGATGCTGTAGTAAAATCCGTCCTCTTTGGGCCGGTGATGGGTGATCCCCCACTCATCATGATAGGCCCAATATTCTCCAGCATCCTCCTCATTAATCCCCCAATTGTGGCTATTGAGCGGGTAGAGACCACGAAAATCAATCCCCAGCCGTTCAGCAAAGTCATCCTCTATGATCGCCAACTGCTGAATGGTGTCGCTCAGGTTTTCAGCCGTTTGCGGCAATCCCAACACGTGCCGTAAATTGCAGTAGGCAGTTTCTTGGATGCCGGTGACCTGCACACTGCCAAGATCGAAAGGGATCCGATCCGCTTCACGGTGATCGAGGGCGATTAAGGCGCGTTCTCGCGAGTTCACAGTGATGGGTATCCTTTCGCCGCCGCGTCAGCATCCAGATAGAGATGGATATGAGGGTTCTGGCGCATGATAGAAGCGGGACATAATTCTGAAATGGGCCCATTCAAAGTCTGGTAGACGGCCTCTGCCTTGCGTTCCTCGGGCACGATGCATAGAACGCGCTCAGCAGACAGAAGCGCCGGAATGGTGAGGGTGATGGCATGGGATGGAACCTCGTCCAACCCGCTGAAATGTCCCTCGCCCACCTGCTGCCGGCGTGAAGCTTGATCGAGGCGCACCACTTTCACCCATACGGGATCATCAAATTCGGCAAAGGGCGGATCGTTAAAAGCAATGTGCCCATTTTCGCCAATGCCCATGGCGCATAAATCCGCCGGATGCGAATGCAGCGCTGCAGCGTATTCAGCGCAGTCCGCTTCTATCTGTCCGGTACGCGCCATGACGGGATAAAAAGCGGCTGGCGCTGGAATATGGTCGAGCAAGTGGTCGTGCAAGAAAGTCGGGAAGCTGGCGGGGTGACCCTCCGGCAAATCGATATATTCGTCCATGTGGAATATGGTGACTCTCGACCAGTCGATCCCATCCAATCCACGCAGCGCCTGCAAAAAAGTTATCTGCGAGTTCCCGGTGGCGATGATGATGTTGGCGAATCCTTTTGTGTCAATGGCCGTTTTAATGATCGCCGCAGCTTCAAGGGCTGCCGCCCTACCCATTTCTTCATTTGTCTGATAGACGGTAACCGGCAGTGAATTAACCTTCGTTTCTAGTATGGCTTTTGCAGTCAAGATTTTTCTCCTCTGATTATTGTTCGCAACCTTTCCAAGTTGCGGGCGCAAGCTGGAAAGCATGCGCTGCAAAATGTAGTACTCAATCCTGGTAGTGCGCCACGACGCATGTCGTCTCCATCAAATCATGCTTAGCCGAGTGATTCGGGCTGTGTTAGCCAACGGCCGTTGATCAGCGTTGCCCAGGCGGTAAAATCATCATTGAATACAGCGATGTCAGCATCTTTTCCCACTTCCAGACTGCCCTTACGGTCGTCTACGCCGATAACGTGGGCGGGCGTAAGCGAAGCCATACGCAGCGCTTCGTGCAGGGGGATGCCAACTTGCTCAATCAAAATCGGAATCATTTCGTTCAGCAAGGTTGTGCTGCCGGCAAAACAGGAACGATCAAACATCATGCCTACGCCATCATGCACTTCATACTCCATCTCGCCCATGCGAAAACGGGAACCCTCCGGCAAACCAGCGCCGCTCGTCGCATCCGAAATCGCGCACAAACGGTCAGGACCGATACACTTATAAGCGAGTTTCATCAGCGTGGGCGGCAAATGCTTGTTGTCGCTGATCATTTCCACGGTCAAATCGTCGTATGTCAACGACACTTCAAGGAGACCTGGTTTGCGCCAGGGACCCTCGCGCACCGTGGTAGACTGGGCACTCCAGATGTGAATGATATGGCGCAATCCTCTCTCTATCGCCGCAGCAACCTCATCCTCTTTGGCTGAGCTGTGTCCGGCGGCGGGGACGATGCCCAAAGCGTCCAGGCGGCTTGTGAGCTGCAGCGCACCCGGCAGCTCTGGCGCATAGGATACCATGCGTATAACTTCATGGTGTCCCAGCAATTGATCGGCCGTGCCATCATCCGGATTACGAACATTAGCCGGGTCTTGAGCGCCCGCCTGTGGCAGGCTGAAATAGGGACCTTCGAGGTGAACCCCCAGCACCTGTGCTCCATCGTTGCTTTCGGCCATCCACTGCCGGCTGAACTCCAAGCAGTCCAACAAGTTGGCAATCGGGGCCGTAGCGGGGGTCGACAAAAGCGAGGTCACGCCACGCCGGGCATTCTCGCGGGTGATGACGCCATAAGCTTCAGCAGTTGGTTCATTAAAGGTATGGCCCAAGGCCCCGTGCGTGTGTATGTCGATCAGGCCGGGAGCTATCAGGCGGGAACCCACGTCGATTCTTTCGATATCTGGTCCCAATTCACCTGTATTGACGATGCAGGCAATCGTTGACCCCTCAACAATGACCGCTTTTCCGGCTTCCATAGATTGGGGCAGTACAACCTGCCCGTTAACCAAAGCGAAGTGCGTTCCTTCTGGTTTCATTGCCTTACCCCTTCCCCATTTCCGGCCCGACCGGAGCAAAACGGAACATGCCATATTGGGCTTCTATCATGTTCGCGTCATCCGTCTCGCGCATGATCGCCCACATCCTGGCCGCCATGCTCTCCAAGACAGCAGCTTGAAGCGGATCGCCGGCCAAATTGTGTTTTTCGTGCGGGTCTGCAGCTAGGTCGTAGAGCTCATCCTCGTCAAAGCCATTAAATACATATTTGTGATCATTGCGCCAGAGCACGCGTTGTGTGTAATTGAAGCGCTGCCCGTGGCATTCCGCGAAAGCTTCAGAGTCCCAGACGCTATTTTCACCTTGCAGCAGGGGTAGCAGAGAACGCCCATGACAGGAAAAATCATCACCGGTGGTGAGCAGCACCAGGGTCGGTACCAGATCAAGCAAGCTGACAACTTCATCTAGTGGTGCGCCATTTTGAATGCCCGGCCCGTTCAATACCAACGGTATGCGGTATGCGCCTTCGAAGGCGGGGATACCCTTGAGCAGCAAGCGGTGTTCAGCCATGTAATCACCATGATCAGATGTGAACACGACTATGGTGTTGTCACGCATATTCAAGGCGTCTAGGGTGGCTAAAATGCGTCCAACCTGTTCATCGATCATGGTGCAGTTGGCGTAGTAGCAGGCAGTGGCGCGGGCGTAATCATCCCAGGTCAAATCCTCCCAAACGCGCTGGATACGCCGGTAAATGGCAGGCTGGTTAGCCAGATCGGAGTCGAAGTTTGGCGGTGGTGAAATGTCATCCAGGTTGTAGCGATTGTAAAAGCTACGCAGGGCCACGTAGGGATCGTGGGGCGCTTCGGTGCTAATGAATAAGGCCCACGGCCGTTCCGGAGATGCCGCCGCTTTTTCTATGAAACGAATGCCGTCGCTGTACATCTGGAATTCAGGCTGCGCCTCCACTGGTTCATCAGTAACGCCATAGAGCAGAAAATCAGAATACCCTTTTTGTCCCACCATCCGCCGCATGTCTAAATCGTCTTCCACCTCGACCAGTCCCAATTTTTGTTGATACTGCTTGATCTCATAGGTGTTGAAGCCGAAATTCTCCAGGCGGTTGCTGCGTTCCACATGCCATTTACCATAATAGGCGGTGTCATACCCCGCGTTTTGTAAATACTGCGGCCACACAGGCAGTGTCGCATCAAAACTGGCCCGGTAAGTGGGAACCGCGTGAGTCACGTCAACCATGCCATGATTATGCGGCAGCAGTCCGGTCATCAAGCTGGCACGCGTCGGCGAACAAATAGGATTGACCGTGTAGCAGCGTTTGAAATGGACACCCTGAGCCGCCAGTTTATCCAGGTTTGGCGTCTGGCAGGCAGTCTGGACCTCGATGGTGTCGGCGCGCTGCTGATCGGTCATTAAGAAGAGAAGATTGGGAGCGCTCATAAATCACTTTTCTGTAGCGGCGCTTCCCCAGTCAAGCGCTCCAATACGGCCGTACAATAGATCAGCGAGCGGGGTAAATGGAAGGGATCTTTAACGGGCAGGGCAACCGTTTTCGTAAATTTCTTGCCCTGGCGATCGAGCTTCTGCGTCCATTCTCCATAGCCGGCAACTGGATAATGAGTAAAGGCATAATTATGCACCTGCTCGAACCAATCTAGCGCCCAATCAGCGCCAAAGTGCTCATAAGCAAGCAGCAGGGCATAAAGAGCCTCCGTGTGCGGCCACCAAAGTTTGCTTCCAGCGAAGGGCCACCAGGGCTCTCCCCCGGCGACATCGCGCGACAACATGATGCCGCCATACTGCTCATCCCAACCATATTCGATGTGACGCTTAATGGTGGCTACTGCTTCTTCGATTCTGCGCTTGTTTCCCCAATATTGGTAGATGTGCATCATGAACCACATCGATTCGATGGCATGCCCGGGGACGATGGCCCGCCCTTGTGAGGAATCAATGAGGCTGTCGTCCTGATGAAGGTACTCGTAGATGAGACCCTCTTCTGGTCGCAGGAAGGCGGTCATAACCTCTTCCGCCTGCTGCAGGCCCGCCGCCAAGATCGTTTCGTCTTTGAGCAGCAGGCCTAATTCGTGAAACACCAATGAGAAAATCATGGAAACACCGTGGGCTTTGACGCCCTCCGGCAGCGGGTATGGTGCCGTTTTGTACGAGCCCGGGTTGGCCAACTGCTTCTGTACGTTTTCGTAAGTCTCCAACGCCAAGGCGATAACTTGCGGATCGCCAGTGGCCCGTGCCAGCTCCGTCAGCCCATAGATGGCAAATCCGCCGGCATAAATGCTGGTGGCCCCTTCTAAAACATCCCCCTGCTCGTCAACGGCGAAGACCCAATGGCCATCTTTATCACGGCCGTACTGCTTCGCAAACTCAAAAATAAACCAGGCCACATCGAGCCATTCCTGCCGCGCTTCGATCTGATTGTACAAGGTACTGAAGGTCCATATCGCCCGCAGCTGTGACCACATATACTTGTCACTGCTCAGCACTTGCCCTTCATCGGAGATACAGGTGCGAATACCGCCGTGCTGCCAATCGACAGCGTGCTCTAACCAGAACGGGACCGTACGCTGCAGCAGTTCCGCACGATAAATGGAGAGCAAGTCACAAAACCGGAGGTCTATGCGCAACTCATTTCTCCAGGACCTCGTCATAACCCCATCCCTGCAGCCGGCATACAGCCTGGACATGGGAATCCCAGGTAGGTTCGGCAGTTGGCCGGCCTGTGGGAAAACAATCAACAGCCAGGTAATGGAGATCAGTCGTGCTCTCACAGTGGATGGCATGCGGCGTGGCTGGCGGGATGCGCACCACATCGCCCTGTTCAACCAGAAAATCTTCACTCTCCCCGCCAATCTCCAGGCGCCCTTGCCCCTGCAAGATGTAAAAGATCTGCTCCGTGTCGTCGTGCTGGTGCAGTGGAGGCGCGCCACCAGGGCTGATGACGACGATAAACACTTCGCTGGCTGAGGCCTGCGAACGATCCATCACCAGGTCGTTAATATGCGTCGGAAAACGGTAGCGTTGTGTTTGTTTCGTCGAGAACACGTAGTTCATAAGATGTTACTCCCTAGTAAAATGGGGCTAATTGTGTTAAAGGTGTATTTCATATCAGTTGAGGAAAAATAACAAAATTGTGAATTGTTGAACGGTTATTTGGAACATGATTCCTTGGTAGAATGTGCCTCAGACTCGATAGCTTTATCTAACTAGAGGCTTCATTAATAATCCAACACTTCAGCCATAAATTGTTATTATCTCTTCTCGTCCATCTAATTTCTGTTGCCAATTAGATGAAATTATTGACACCTACAATTCTATTCCGGCTTTGTATCCGGCAAGCATCTGATCCATCACCCAACTTGTCCGCGCACCGCTCACGCCACTGCTGGGGCAGCGTGACTCGCCGCGCAAGTCGTCCACTACACTCTGAATCAAGGGCTGCTGGATATGAAGTGGGTATTCAATGGCGAACTCGGTTTCGCCGTGGCTTGTGGTTAGTAAAACAGGTTCGGAGCCAAACGTCGAGAAGGTTATGCGCCCTTTGCTGCCCAGGATCTCTGTGCGATCAACCGCCTCAAATGTGGTGAAAGACCAGGCCCCCGTGCCCTGCACGCCAGACTCAAAGCGCCAGGTACCGGTGACGATATCTTCGGCGGGGTAATGACCCGCCTGGTTGCCGGCAAAACCTTCGACGTCCGTGATCGGTCCTATAACGTAGTCAAGAAAATCCAACTGGTGTGAAGCCAGGTCAACAAAGATACCGCCGCCGGCAATATCGGGGAGCACACGCCATGGCAGGTTGGAACTGTCCAGCTCCTGCGGACGCACCGCCTGGTAGAGGGCAACTGATACGAAACGAACATCACCAATCGCTCCGGCAGCAAGCAATTCTTTGATCTTCAAAAAGCGGGCCAGGGAACGCCGGTAGTACGCCACATACAAAGAAACACCCGCCTCATGGCAGGCACCAATCATATCCTGGCATTCGTCGGCATTTAAGGCCATCGGCTTTTCGACATAGACCGGTTTGCCCGCCTGCGCTGCCATGATCGCATATTCTTTGTGAGAGGAAGGTGGAGTCGAGATATAAATGGCGTTCACCTCGGGATCGTTGATCAACGCCCGGGCATCATCATACCATCGGGGCACGCTGTGGCGCTGGGCATAATCCTGCGCCAACTCCCCATCACGTCGCATCACTGCCACCAGGCAAGAATTTCGTGCCTTTTGAAAGCCCGGACCACTCTTGACTTCGGTGACATTGCCACAGCCAACAATGCCCCAACGAATTGTCTTCATCAAGCATTCTCCCATTTTTCTTCGATCATCAATCCTAAGGAAGCTCGCCAATACCTTCTAGCGTCAACTCTTGTGCGCGATGGCAGCTGACATAGTGATCCGGTCTGAGTTCGATTAGCTGCGGCGGCTCCTTGGAGCAAATATCAATGGCATATTGGCAGCGTGGGTGGAAATAACAGCCGGAGGGTGGATTGGCGGGACTCGGGACATCGCCTTCAAGTTCAGTCATGGCTGAACGCACTCGTGGATCGGCAACAGGCACAGCCTCCATGAGCGCCTCCGTATAAGGATGGAGTGGCCTATAGTATAGTTCGTCGGTGGGCGACATCTCCGCGATTTTGCCCACGTACATCACAGCCACGCGGTCGCTGATATGCTTGACGACGCTTAGGTCATGGGCCACGAACAAGTAAGTCAGGTTCAGTTTCTGCTGCAAGTCCAACATCAAATTCAAGGACTTGGGCTTGGACAGAAACATCCAAGGCAGAGACAGGCTCATCAGCCACGATTAGACGTGGATTTAGGGCCAGAGCGCGGGCAATGACGATGCGCTGTCTTTGGCCCCCGCTGAAGGCATGGGGAAAGCGCTGCATATATTCGGGTCGTAATCCAACCAACTGCAGCAGTTCCCGCACGCGCTCCGTGCCGCTCTTCGCGATCAGTCATTTGCTGGATCACAAAAAGTGGCTCGCCGACGATGTCCAAGATGTTATGGCGCGGATTCAACGAGGCGTACGGATCCTGAAAGATCATTTGTATCTCGCTGCGCATGACCCGCATTTCTTCTTCCGGGAGTTGGCAATGTCCACTTTCTCACCCGAGGATTTGAGGAAGTGAATTTCGCCATCGGTGGGTTCGACGGCGCGCAGAATACAGCGGGCGGTTGTTGTTTTGCCACAACCGCTCTCCCCGACCAGGCCCAGCGTCTCACCCTCATTAATGAAAAAGCTGACGCCATCAACAGCCCGAACTTGGCCGACGAGGCGTTTGAAGAATCCTTTCTGAATCGGAAAATACTTCTTCAGGTCTTTAACTTCTAGGATTATCGGTTTCACATCAATTGATTCAGTCACAGGATTTGCCATTGGGATTGAGATATCGACGAAACATACTGACTATGACTCACTTTGTGCGCTCAAATTTACCTGGCCATTTTCTTCTGCGGCGTCGTGATGCAGGAAACAGCTGGCCGATTGCAGTTCATTAACCGGCAGGAGGCGCGGTGTTCGCCGGTCACAAGTGCCGGGCATGAAGGCAAAACAACGGGGATAGAAGGGGCACCCGGCTGGACGGTTGAAGGGATGAGGGATGGAGCCTTCGATGGTTGGTAACAACTCTTTTGATTCTTGGTGGATCGTAGGGATGGATTCTAACAGCGCCTTGGTGTAAGGATGCTGCGGATTGTGGAAGATGTCGTCCACCGGTCCAGTTTCCACGATACGACCCAAATACATGACCACCACATAATCTGCTATCTGCGCAATGACCCCCAGGTCATGGGTGATGAAGATAATCGACATATTCATCTCTTGCTGCAAGCGGCGCAGGAGGTTTAAGACCTGAGCTTGGGTAGTCACATCGATGGCAGTGGTCGGTTCATCCGCTATCAACAGGCGCGGGTTACAAGACAAGGCCATGGCGATCATGGCCCGCTGTCGTAAACCACCGCTCAATTCCCAAGAGTAGGCGTCCAAACGCTGTTCTGGGCTGGGCATCCCAACTTCATGTAATCTCTCGATGGCAATTTCTTTCGCTTCTCGTTTATTAACATCCATGTGCAAACGGACCGCCTCAATGAGTTGGTTGCCAATGGTGTGCACCGGGCTAAATGAAGCCATCGGCTCCTGTGGGATCAACGCAATTTCGCCGCCGCGGATCGATCGCATTTGCTTCCCTTGCGCATCCAGTTGGGTCAGGTCGATTAGTTCTTCCTGCCCGCCTTCCAACTGGCGCCTCCAGAGGATTTCACCGTCGACAATCCTTCCTGGTTTCTGCACAATGCGTAAGACGGACTTGATGGTCACACTCTTACCACAGCCACTTTCGCCGACAACACCGACAACTTGACCTTCATGAACGTCAAAACTGACACCGTCGACAGCCTGCGCCGTCCCCTCGTCCATGACGAAGTAGGTCTTCAAATTTCGTATCGAGAGCAAAGATTTTTTATCGTTATCCATTAAAACTCTTATGCTTCCTGACTATCCAACTATCAAACTAACAACTTTCTAACTACTTGCCTAATGACTATACGGATCCGCCGCATCCCGCAAACCATCACCCATGAGATTCATGGTCAAGACGGTGATTACGACGGCCAAGCCCGGTAAAAGCAGCCAAGGCGCGAGGGCGATGGATTGTAAGTTTTGCGCCTCTTGCAGCAGCACACCCCAACTGATCGCGGGTGGGCGCAAGCCCAGGCCCAGGAAACTCAAAAAGGTCTCGCTGATGATCATGACCGGAATCGCGAGCGTCACGGCAGCGATGATGTGGCTGTACATGGTCGGCATCATATGGCGGAAGACAACACGCGCTTCTTTCGCGCCAGACAATTTGGCGGCAACCACATAGTCTTCTTCGCGCAGGGAAAGAAAACGACTGCGGATCTCGCGCGCCAGGGTCGTCCAACCGATCAGGGCCAGAATAACTGTGATAGCCAAATAGGTCTGTTCAACCGACCAGGTACGCGGCATTGCCGCCGATAATGCCAGCCAGATGGGAACGGCCGGCAGCGACTGCAGCAGTTCGATCAGCCGCTGGATAATCATATCCGTTGTGCCACCGTAATAACCGGACAGCCCGCCAAGGACAATGCCTAAAATCGTGCTGATGATAACGGCGATCAAACCTATCGACAGGGAGGTGCGGGTACCGTACATCAAGCGTGACCATTGGTCACGTCCCAGGCGATCCGTTCCTAATAAATGGAAAAAATCGCCTGATTCAGGATGTTCCAGGCCGATAAAGTGAAGGTTGGTTTCGATAAGACCGAGTATCTCGTAGGAATACCCCTGCGCGAATAGTTGCAGATAGATCTTTTCCTCACTGCCGGTCTCCCACTCCATGCGCAGCGTCTCCGGATTGCGGGCGCCTTCGACCGCATATACAAACAGCTGCAGCCGGCCCTCATCGAAGAAGTGCAGCCGCTGGGGGGGAATAAATAACTCGGTCGCTACAGATTCATGCGGATCTTGCGTGCTGAAAAAGCCCGGGATGATGGCCACAATGGCGATCAGGATCACGACAAAGCTGCTGGCTACAGCCAGCTTGTGTTTTCTGAAGCGCCACCAGACCAACTTCCAATTTGGCGCGACGTAAATCGAATCAACTTCTTCCTCATGGGCAGGAGGACCTTGCGGCAGCGGCGGTTCGATGGCGATCTCGGGAGTAGTTGCGGTGGGATTGGTTTCGGGACTCATGGCAGCCTACTCCATGCGAATACGTGGATCAAGCCACGCCAACAAAATATCAGAGATAATGGTGCCGATGACAGCAAGGAAAAGATAGATCATGACAATCGTGCCTGCCAGGAACATGTCCTGGCTGATTAAGGATCGCAGCAGCATGGGGCCGATGGTCGGCAAGTTTAGAACGGTTGCCACAATTACGCTGCCGGAGAAAATCAACGGCAGATACCAACCAATCGTGCTGACCAATGGGTTAAGAGAGAGGCGCACCGGGTATTTCAACACCAGCTTCCACTCCGACATGCCTTTGGCCCGCGCCATTTCTACATAGGGCTTGTTCAGCTCATCCAATAGATTGGCGCGCATGATGCGCGCCAGCCGCGCCGTGCCATCTAAACCCAGGATGATCATGGGCAGCCAGATATGCCGTAAGAGATCTTGTGCCCGATCTACTGACCAGGGAGCGTCAATATATTCCGCTGAGAAAAGACCGGTCACGCTCACGCCGAACTGCGAGAAGGCCAGCCACATGAGGATCAGTGCGACCATAAACGTGGGCGTCGCCACACCAAAATAATTGAACACGCTGAAAGAATAATCGAGCAATGAGTACTGTTTTACGGCGGAAATGATGCCGATGGGGATGGCCAGCAGCCAGGTGAAAGCAAAAGTGAAGAGTCCGAGCATGACGGTCAAGGCAATGCGCTCGCCAATCAATTCCTTGACCGGTTTTTGCCAATCAAGGGAGAAACCGAGATCACCGGTGACCATGCGGCTCGTCCATTTGAAATATTGCATATACATCGGCTGATCGAGGCCATACCGTTCGCGCAGGGCGTCGACCTGCGCTTGATCAACTGAGGAACCAGAAGCTGTCAAATCGGCGATATAGCTCGATATAAAATCTCCCGGCGGCGCCTGAATGATGATGAAAGCGAAAATTGAAAAGATGACCAGCAGCAGCGGCAGCAGCAAAAGACGCTTGACGATGTATTGAGACATAGTGATTACCTCAGTGAAGGTAACATAAAGGGCCTCTAGATTGGACCATTCTGTGAGAATGGTCCAATCTCAATTACTATTAACTTGAGATTGGTTCAATCTTAAAGATTGAACCAATCTTATCTAATCAGTTCTACTGGGAGAAGAAGTACTGCTCGGGACGGGTATCACCAGGTGTACGCAAGGGCCAATCATTACCTGCGACTGCGGGAACGTTCATCAAGTTTTCATTGACTACAACTACACCCTGAACCATGGGGGTCAGGCCAACGGTGCCAATTTCATAAACGTTATCGGCCCAGATCTTGAACAACTCTTGAGCCAACTCAATCTGGCGCTCAGGACCTGAAACTTTGGCCTCGTCGATGATATCAACCAGTTGCTTAATTTCGTCCGGCGGTTCGAGCCCTTCCGCGCCATCGGTTTCATACCATACCCGGTAGAGAGGGCCAAAGGTCAAAGCGATAGCGCTGCGGATATCCTGTTTAGGCTGCGCCGCTGAAGGGGAAGCCGGTGGTATCGTCATTCCAGATTTCGGCCATCAGTTCATTGTTGGGTCTCATCGCGAAATGAGGGGTACGTTCGCGAATTTCCACGTGAGCCTTTATGCCTACTTCAGCCCAATCTTCGACGATCAATTGGGCGATATCTGGCCAGTTGCCGAACGGCGGGCACAACACCAAGTTCAATGTCCATTGGATTGCCATCGGGCAGGAGGCGCATGCCGTCGGCATCGCGCTCGGTCAGACCGAAGCCATCTAGCAATGAGTTGGCGGTGTCGAGATCGAGTTCGGTGTATTTGAAAGCATACTCATCCCCAGGATAGTAAGGATGGAAGGGTGCAGGCACGGCCTGGCGCGGTTCGCCAAGCCCCAGGAATGCTGATTCTAACAATCGCATCACGATCGATGGCATGGGACAGGGCGACGCGGAAGTCCTTTTCTTGGAACAGTGCGCCAAGGACGGGATCATTGGCTATCCAGGTCTGGTTAAACATGACCACAGCATCAGAGCCGCCGAAGGTCGGCCAGGTGATCACATGGTAGCCACCTGCTTCTTCATTTTCTTTGAGCACGGGTAAGTGCTCATATGGATATGCCGGCCCTGCATATCAATCTCACCAGAAACGGCGGCCAGGTTCAAGGCCTCTTTGTCGGCGAAGAACGTGAAGCGTACCTCATCGATATAGGGCAGTTGGTTGCCTTCTGGATCGACGGCAAAGTAGTAAGGGTTGCGCTGATAGTAAAGACTTGATCCGATACGCTGGTCCCAAAGGGCATCCAGGCGGCCGTGCTCGGCCGGGTCCCACTGACTGCGGCATAGCTTCGACGGAAAAGAGCTCAACCCAGGTATCGAACCCGGCTTCGTCAACCTTGGCCTGCAGTTCTGCTTCGTCGGCAAAATCGGGGTGGAAATCCTTCATGTAATGGGCAGGAACGAAGGACAAATTGGGGATCGCCTTATCAGCGCCATCTTTATTGGCTAGATCCAGCAAGAAGGCCGTGTTCGGTTGGCCATAAGTCCATTTCACAGCTGTTATCATCGATCTTTTCAACTGTGGCGACGGAACCATCTGCGTTCTGCATCCAGACGGGAATAGTGGGCATAAGATCTTCGTTCAAAAGGATGTTCTCATACCAGAACATGATGTCATCGGTCGTAAAGGGCTCACCATCCGACCATTTCATGCCTTCGCGCAGGAAAACGGTCCATTCGGTGAAATCATCGTTCGATTCCCACCCTTTGGCGATGTGCGGAATAACTTGGCTGCCATCAGGCGCATGGCGCACCAGGGCATCATAGACCACACGGGTGTAGTTATTGTGGTCGCCAGGGCCAGTGAAAGCGCGGCGCAAGGTGCCGCCGTATTGGCCGATTTCGTCAACCACTTCCTCGACCAATGGTTCGGCAGGCAGACGTTCATCAACTGGCGGCAGTTCGCCAGCAGCTACCATATCGGCCAGCATTGGTGCTTCATGGTACATTGATTCGGCCATCGGCTCTTCAACCGGTTCCTCTGCAGGCTCCTCAACTGGTTCTTCAGCCGGTTCCTCTGCAGGCTCCTCAGCTGGTTCCTCTGCTGGTTCCTCAGCCGGTTCCTCTGCCGGTTCTTCTGCAGGCTCCTCCGCTGGTTCTTCTACTTCAGCAGCCGGTTCTTCTACTGGCGCTTCTTCTGGCTCCGATCCCCCACATGAAGCTAACAAAAGACTAAAAACTAACAACATGCCCATTACTAACATCAAGGTCCATATAGACTTCGATCTGATCTTCATATTCGTCCTCCGTGACAAACGTGGTAGTACTCCTAAAACAATTGCGAAAACATTTTTTCAACTTCTGATGACCAACTCATCAACAACAGAAGCAAAATAATGATTTCGTCGTATCAACGCCACTTGGCAGATGGTACACTTTATTTCCCTACTTCATTTCTCTGCTTCCAATCACCTCCTCTTATTATACAAGACAAGATTGCATCTTGATCTACATACCGTCATCAATTAGCGAGCTCTTTTACTACTGTGCTATCACGAACTATAAGGTTCGGTTTGATCACGATTTCGTCACATATATCTCTTTCGTCGTCGACACAGGAAAGCAGCATTGTTACCGCCCGGCTCCCAATCTCAACGCGAGGCACATGGCAGGTTGTCAGTGCAGGGGCCACAACTCCGGCCAGCATGATGTCATCAAATCCGGTCACAGCAATATCGGCGGGTACATGATGTCCTAATGCCCCACACTGCCGAAGCGCGCCCAAGGCAACCAGATCGTTATAACAAAAGAGAGCTGTTAACTCCGGATTGGCGCTCAGAAGCAAATTGGCGGTCTCTTCCCCAGCGGTGGTCGTGGGCAGACAGTGCTGCACCCAGCCAGGTCGGGGTTCAATATCAGCAGCAGCGAGCGCTTGTTCATAGCCGTGTAATCGCTGCCTCCCACTGTAGGAGTTTTTGGGGCCGGCGACAAAGCCAATAGCCTTGTGTCCTAATTGCAGTAAGTGTTGGGTAATCATGGTGCCGCCCAAGGCATCATCGACAAGAACGGCGGGAATCGACCCTCCTGCCACACGCCGGTTCACCAAAACGGCCGCGCGAAATTGAGAAAGCGCTTCTGTCAATGGAGTGTCTTCTTGACGTGAACCACAGACGATCACACCATCAACATACCTTTCGTGCAGTAGATTTAAGAGATCGATTTCACGGGAGGCATCTTCACTGGAATTGCATAGGAGAATACTGTACCCGTGTTCGGAAGCGACTTGGTCGGCCCCGCGGGCTACGGCTGAGAAAAAGGGATTAGAAATGTCAGGAATTATCAAGCCAATTGTTGCTGTCCGCGCAGTAACCAGGCTTCTGGCAATACGGCTGGGTCTGTATCCAGTTTCAGCAACGACTTTTTGAACGCGCTCCCGTGTTTCATCTTTTACAAAGGGGCTGTTATTAATGACGCGCGAAACGGTTTGGTACGATACCCCCGCTAACTCAGCTACATCGTCAATTGTTACCCTTCGTCGACCCATTGACCTTCCAATTGAGGTAAAGAATGTCAAGCAACTAGGAGATTGTGAGCGCTCACAATTTGATAATTGAAGGATACAGTAAATTGGATCGCTTGTCAATATACTGAGTTCAACGGAAAATGCTTTTTGTAGGTTTCAACTTTGTATTCCAACAGGATCAAGGATCATGAGGCAATTCGATTAGGTCACGCTGGTAATTGACTTGATTCTCAAAACAATTGGAAGTTAGATTACCAATTATGAATCCAAACATCATCTTCATCATGGCTGACGATCTTGGTTATGGCGATTTGGGATGTTATGGTGCAGCCAAAATCCCTACACCCAATATCGATCGCATCGCGAGTGAAGGTATGCGCTTTACCGATGCCCATTCCTCATCGGCGTTATGTACACCCAGTCGCTACAGCGTCCTTACGGGCCGTTATTGCTGGCGCAGCTTGCTCAAACGGGGTGTATTGTGGGGCTTTAGTCCACCACTGATTGAACAAGATCGTCCCACTGTCGCCAGCCTCCTGAAAAGTCACGGATACAGGACTGCCAGCATCGGCAAATGGCACCTTGGTCTGAATTGGAAAACGGTAGATGGCAGCGATCCTGATCACAAAGGGAACGGCCATAACATTGATTACACAGTTCCCCTCACCGGCGGGCCAAACAGTCTCGGCTTCGATTACAGCTTCAACATATCCGGATCGCTGGATATGGCACCATACTGCTTTATCGAGAACGGCCGTGTGGTAGATGTGCCCACAGCCGAAAAGGAGCCTTATTATCCGCAGCAGCGTCCCGGTCTTATGTCCCCCAACTGGCAAGACGACGCTGTTGATGTGACCTTTGCTGAAAAAGCGGTTGCCTGGATTGAGGAACATACGAATGAGAATCAACCATTTTTCCTATATCTAACCCCATCGGCGCCCCATCGCCCCTGCATACCTCCTAACTTCATCGAGGATACTAGTAATGCTGGGTTACGCGGAGATATGATCGTTCTCTTTGACTGGCTGGTGGGTCAAATAGACGCAGCTCTAGAACGGCTCGAACTCGTTGATAATACCCTGCTTTTCATCACCAGTGATAACGGCGCACAAATAACGGACTTTTACGGCAATACCTGGAGCCACAAAGGCAATGGCGATCTTCGGGGCCAAAAGGCAGACATATGGGACGGCGGTCATCGCGAACCATTTATAGCACGCTGGCCAGATCAAATAGCGGCGGGCAGTATCAGTTACCAGCTTATTTGTCTTGGTGACCTAATGGCCACTTGTGCTGCAGTTGTAGGCGACAATCTGCCAGACGAGGGTGGACCAGACAGCTTCGATATCTTGCCCATCTTGCAAGGGAGCGAACAACCAGTTCGGGACGCACTAGTGCATCATTCCGGTGATGGTATGTTTTCCATAAGGCGTGGCCCATGGAAACTCATCAAAGGGCTTGGATCTGGCGGATTCACTAAACCCGCACGCATCGATCCCTGGCCAGACGGTCCTACCGGTCAACTATATATCATCGCTGAAGATCTTGCGGAGCAGCATAATCTTTGGCAAGAACAGCCCAAGATTGTGGCTGAATTGAGTATGGAATTGGCAGAAACTATTGCAGCGACTGATTGCTAAAACCAGCTATCAATCTAAAGCGCGAGTAATATTTCCCCAACTCTATTCACTATAGCGTACTTCATCCCACTCCAGAGGCGCAGCTTGTGCATGCCCACAAGCAGAAAAGCCATCTTGCAGCATTTGATTGATGACGCTTTGAATTTCATACTCGCCGCGCGGGGATGTTTCCATATGTTGAAAATAATCGAGAATGGCTCCCGGCAGTATAAAGGTTAACGAAGCGACGAAGGGATTGGAAATATTATCAGGAGAAGGTTTTTCAATAATTTTGCCGATGTATCCATTTTGCCGGAACTGTACGCTGCTGCGGGCGAGGATTTCATCCGGCTGCAGTTTTTTTAAACTAATGACCATATCTGTGTCGTTTTCATGATGGGCAGTAATCAAGTTTGTCAAGTAGTCAGGCGGTAATATGTAATCCGTTGCGGTCAGAAAAAATGATTTTTCTCTGGCAAAAAACGCCGGATATTCAGACACGGCAGTTTGTAAGGCATGGGCTGTTCCAGCCAAATGGGTTTGGCGACAATAAACGGCTTTTAATTTCCAGGCTGAGCCATCGCCAACATAGCGCTCGATTTGCTCGCTCAAATAGTTCGTTACCAGACATACATTCTTAACACCCGCCTCAGCAGACGCAGTAAGGACATAATCCAGTGTGGGACGGCCGTTAACTAACAAAAGTGGTTTGGGCGTAAGATCCGTATATGGTCGCAGCCGCAGGCCGCGACCTGCAGCCAAGAGAACAGCCGTTTCTGGTTTTTGGGTCATGATGAATCCTCATTTTCTACCAAGTAAACCGCCACCTTTTCAGACAATGCCGGATACATCTGGCCATATGCCTGAACTATTAGATCAGCGGCCGTTTCCACCTTATTCCTGTTGACCAGTGCAATGACGCAGCCGCCATAACCACCGCCGCTGAAACGACTGCCATAAACACCTGGTGCAGTGCTTACAATATCCTGTAGGGCAATAATTTCGTCTTGTCCAGATTCGTAGTTGTGGATAGAACTCGCACAAGATTCATTCATTAGCGACCCAAATCGAAC
The DNA here is from genome assembly GCA_963807975.1 of uncultured Chloroflexia bacterium. Classification (GTDB taxonomy): domain Bacteria; phylum Chloroflexota; class Anaerolineae; order Promineifilales; family Promineifilaceae; genus JAACFF01. The sequence goes on from CAWEDV010000002.1 coordinate 351,706, forward strand.
AACATCGTTCTCCTGCCATGCCTGAACGCCATCAGCAACCCGCGCCACTTCGCCGTAGTAATGCGCTGCACGTCGGCGAAGGTTGTCGGGCATAGTAGGAGCAAGGTCATCAAATCGTTCTTGGGACACATCAGAAAGCACAACCGCCTTTTTTTGCAACCACTTCGCCGCCTCACGGCATTCAGCGACGCTTTGATTGTAGAAACCACTCTTCGTCAATTCACGGACAATACCAGAATGAACGATGAGCCAGCGCGCATCTTTCGTTTTCGGAGCATCGGGAATAGAGCGCGTCTGGCGGAAGCGGGTATCAATATAGACCAGTTCGCTTTTCCGCCCATAGAGAATGCTGCTTTGATCCAGAATCCCATTTTTCAAACCTAAGTATGTATGCTCAAGTTGGTAATCTAACTCCACCAACTTCAGAGTGGTCAGAGAAATGTCATTAACATCAGCCAGCGCTTGAAGGTAAGCCAAGCCCACCGCCGCCGAAGAGCTGAGACCGGCGCCGATCAGCGTGCCGCTGCTGACGCCTATAAAACCTTTCGACAAGGTATAGTACTGATTCATTGCCAGCGCAGCAGCCTGTGCATAGCGAGCCCAATGGTCAGACCGCACATCCGCACCGATGGGAAATGAGATTGGACCATCGAAGTTAGTACTGGCCAAACAAATTTCTGGTTCAGGATGGCGGACGTAAACAAGTACCGTTCCGCTGTTAATAATCCGTCCCAGGACATGGCCACCTTGATGATCGACATGCGCACCCAGGGGGCAAATACGATAAGGCACGAAAAGATGACGGATCGCAGCGGGATCAATGCGGAAGGTATCTACCAACTTGGCCGTTGCCGCCGCTACCAGTTCACTTATCGGCAGAAATGATTTCAGCAACAATTACTCCTAAATTGAGACAAATAGGCATTATTAATTCCTTGTATTTTGAATTCGTAGATTTTTGCCAAATCGTCCATATTCTTAATGGAACTTTATCCTTCTATTTAGCAAAAGGCTGATTATATCAAACAGCGAAAACAAAGGTAAACTTGAAACAACTGAGGAGGGCATTCGGTTCATAAAAGGCTACAGGGACAATACTCCCTACTATTTGCTACACTTCTGGTCAAACATTATGTATACCAGAACAAATTTCCGTTCGCATCATCAAATGCAAAAGTGCGACTTTGATCGTTTTCTTTTATCCTCCGCGGTTCCAACCGGCATCTCAAGAATCGATTCCCACTGGACTACTCAACGAGTCAACTTGCCAAGATACATAATTCCCGAATATATTCCCCAGAAATGGTTGCCTCGAAACTAGCTTGGGTGTGTATTTGCACCCTTCTCTTTGATCGCCTCCAAGCATACAATGAAGGCATACCAATCAATTTACTGACTTGATTTGCGTTCAGAATTGATAACTAGCAAACAAAAAGCGAGAAAATGTTAAATATGACGATGACACCATCTTTATTTGTTCCTCAGCAAGACCTTGCACATATCCATGAAACTGCTGTCAAAACACTTCTAGAAATCGGTTTTAAAACAGATCACAAGTGGATTCGCGAACGGCTAGCAGATAGAGGTTGCCGCGTTGAAGATGAAAGAGTATTTATACCACCTGAATTAATTGACTCATCCTTACGGGAGACGCCCAACTCATTTAAAGTCTATGGTCGGCAGCTAGATCATTATATTACTGTCGGATCAGACAACACGTACGGGATCAATACTGGTATCGTCCCCAATATTTATGATTTTGACAGCGGCAATATTCGTCGAAGTACCTTAGACGATGTTAGGAAGACAACGCGCCTCATGGATGCTATGGAGTATTTGCACGCTGTTTACGTCTCGTTGGTGGATGCGACTGAGTTAGCGCCACACATGGTTACCGTCAGCGATTTCGCCGCTGTGGTCGCGAATACAACCAAACCACTTATCGGCCCTGGAGTTACAAATCGAGCCGAGGCGGAAACCATTGTGAATATTGCCCGCGTTGTGCGTGGTGGAGACGGCGATCAACTAAAGAAATATCCAATCTGCGTGCCCTTTATTTGTCCCTTGTCCCCCCTATTTTTCCCGAAGAACATCGTTGATGCTTTGATCTGTATAGCAACAAGCGGGCTACCGATTATCGCGCTTACTAATCCAATTATGGGATTAACCGCCCCCTATACGATTGCCAGCACCGTCGCCTTAGGGCATGCAGAAGTTCTGGCATCGATGGTGATAGCACACACAATCACGCCTGGCCTGCCAATCTTGAATCAGAATACACCTAGTGTTGCGGACATGAAAACGTTAGCATCTACCACGGGAGGTCCAGAGACAGGCTTGATACGGCAGATGACCATATCACTCTCAAATCAATTAGGTATGCCTTCATGTGCTCATGGCCACACGAGCTCCTCGAGCCTAGATTATCAGGCTGCAGCGGAAAAGACGCTAAATGGGCTGCTAATCGCTTTGGCGCGACCATCGCTGCTAGGCGGATTGGGCGGCCTGGCAAACGTCACGCTTACTTCATACGAGTCTATCTTGCTTGATAACGAAATTTACGGTGCGATTTTCCGCACCTTGGCGGGAGTTCAGGTTGATACAGATCATCTTGCTTTTGATTCTGTTCGTGAATCAGCAGATTCTGGTGAATTTCTAACAAATGAGCTTACCCTCCGCTACTTGCGTTCCAATGAAGTTTGGACTCCACGGCTAGCTGTGCGACAGGGATTAGTCGGGGGAATCCCTGTTTCTGAAGGCAGCATCGAACGGGCGCACGCTGAGACCGGAAGACTCCTCGATGTACACACCATTAAACCTCTGGAAATAACTACCCAACTGGAAATAAACTCAATCTTAGACACCTACGACCAGTCATATTACGCGTGATAAAGAGTTTATCGTTGACGAGGCTTGGATCGGCTAGGCTTCCTTGACCTGTTCCCTGCAAATATCTCATATAGACATAAATTTGTTCGATTTCATAACTCAATATTGGCCAATTTACAGGAAGAAGTTTCTCATAACTTGGGTAGCGATTCGATCGCGGGAGCGAAAAGATCAAACATTCGGCAGCCTCAACGCCCACTTGCTCTCTCGTCTTATTCAGTTTCTCAAATCCGCTCGCTTGCTATGGAATGGTCAGCTGGGCGATAATGCTCCCAGCTTTGTTTATGAACGCAAGATCATGCTTCTTTTAGCTCCAGTCGATCCCCACGCAGACGCTCATCTTTTTCTCCTTTGCGTCCTGACTGGAGCCCGTTGGCCCGGGCACAAGCTGCCGTTTTCCTCATAGGGTGATGGTGATTGTTTCTGCCAATCACGTCGCTTTACACTTTTAACGGTGCCGCTTGGCAAACCTGGGGGGAACCGTCCCGTCGCAGCGCTCGCGGCGCGTGTTGCGCGTAGTTCTCAAGCCCCAGGTGGAAGGCAAACGGGGTAGACAGGTTGATTTGGTATCTTCTCCTGTTCTACCCCGTTCTGACCCTCGGTTCAATAGTGTAAAGTAAGAGGATGGACCACTCACGTGTTAAACTATGGTGCTGATGTTTTTGCCCCGATATATCTGCCAGGAGTATTTATCGACTATTGCCTCATTCGCTAACATCCTATCACACCGTCAACAAGCAAATCAAGAATCGATTTTTATCCTTTAAATATGACATTAGTAGCATTTATCTAGCAGATTTCTAGCGCTATTCTTCCTAACAACTCGCTTCACAACCACCTGGATGAGGTTTTTGCACCCTTCGGGTGGTTAACGATCCCTTGGGCGTAGTTATGGTATAACGCGTTGTTTCATACTGTGTATCCGGGATTGGTTCGGTTGAGATTCGCCAATCGTCGGATACAATACGCCGGCCAAAGCGCGGTTTGGTGGGTTGCTCTTGTGCGGGGTCAAAGTAGGCACCATGGGCTTGGTCGGGTTCTTGTCGACATTGATCACCCTAGGGGTTGTGATGTGCTGCCTGCCCAAGACTTTGCGGAAGAAACGCTTAGCTGCTCGAGTGCTACGGGTCTGATTCAGGAGGAAATCAAGGGTTTGGCCGGTGGAATCAACAGCTCGGTAGAGATATATCCACGTGCCTTTGACCTTGACGTAGGTCTCATCGACTCGCCAAGAATCATTGGTCTGCTTCAGATATGGGCGGCTACGTTTATCCAATTCAGGCGAATACTCCTGAACCCAACGATATATAGTTGTGTGATCGACTGACAAACCTCGTTCAGTCATCATTTCTTCGATGTCGCGATAGCTGAGAGCATACCGCAAATACCAGCGGGTACAGATCAATATAATGTCTGCCTGGAAATGGCGGCCCTTGAATGGATTCTCCACGTGGTTACTTCCTTGATTGAAGATAATGTGAAGGAGATTATCCGTTCAAAATAATTTTGCTACACAGCTAATGAACTTGAGTTCGAGTTCTTGTAAGATATGACCAATCATGTTAGCCGTCCATCAGATTTGGAATTGAATATTTATTCATGCGGCGATATATTTTCAATCATAGATAGATTTTCGAATATAATTGAAGGTTTCAAGACGAAATGTATATTTATTCAAAGATTGAATAATATTCACAAGTGTTGCATAATAGTCATGAGGAAACCTGTTTCCTTAATTGACAACAAATTTGAATAGAGGAATGATTTATGGCTCGCATTGATGAATTACGACTTATGACGCGGGTCGCGCGGATGCATTATGAGCAAGCTATGCGGCAATCCGACATTGCCAAACAGTTAGGCTTGTCCCAGGCTACGATCTCTCGTGTGTTCAATCGCGCCAGGGATGAAGGCATTGTGCGCATTTCTGTGAATGTGCCGCAAGGCGTTTACGCCGATATGGAAGAGGAACTAATTGCTGCATACGATCTGCGAGATGCGATTGTTGTAGATTGTGTTAGTGAAAATGAACAGATTGTTCAGCGCGATGTAGGTGCTGCTGCCGCATATTATGTAGAGACCACAATCAAACCAAATGAAGTCATCGGCATCTCGTCGTGGAGTTCAAGTTTATTAGCTCTGGTCGATGCTATGCATCAGGTTCCTCGCAAACCTGGTGTCCAGGTTGTGCAAATCTTAGGAGGTGTCGGGAATCCCAGTGCGGAAGTTCATGCTGCCCGCCTCACCAGTCGCTTGGCAAGATTGGTTAATGGCCAAGCCACTTTTTTGCCCGCCCCGGGCGTTGTTGGCTCCAAAGAATCTCTTGAAGTCTTGCTCGCAGATTCTTATGTCCAAGAGGCGATGGCTCTTTTCGACCAAGTAGGCTTAGCCTTGGTAGGGATAGGGGCTGTGGAACCTTCTGAACTGCTTGCGGAGAGCGGTAATATTTTTTCAGGCACTGAATTGGATATACTCCGTTCCGCAGGTGCTGTGGGCGATATCTTGCTGCATTTCTTCGACGAAAATGGTCAGCCAGTCGATACATCACTGAACAATCGGGTCATTTCCATGTCATTGCCCCAGTTGCAGGATGTAGATCGAGCTGTTGGCGTGGCTGGCGGTAAACGAAAACAGAAAGCGATCCTCGGCGCTTTACGCGGTGATTTGATCAATGTGCTCATTACCGACTGCTTCACTGCCGGACGACTATTGGACGCTGCACCAAGGTAGCTATCGGTTATGGATTCCCTCCTTATGAATCAATCATCAGCCCTTCCCACTGAATTCCCCTGGTCAAAACGGATTGCCGCTTCAGCGTTGGCTCGTTGTGACATGGGTCAAAGCCGCTGGAATTATGAGTATGGCCTTTTGGTTAAAGGGATTTATAACCTGTGGCAGCAGACGGGCAACAGCCGTTACTGGCAGGGCCTCGCCGCTTATGTCGATCGTTTCGTTAGCGACAGCAGGGAAAGTAAAATCTATCAGCATAACCCTACCTATGCTGCGGGAATTGGAGCATCAAAAAGACAAGAGGTTGGTCAATTTCCAACCTCTCAAAACGGAGCAAACTATGAATATAAACTTATTCTCCCTTAAAGGAAAAGTTGCTCTGGTCACCGGAGCTAGCCGTGGGCTGGGCCAGGGCATGGCTTTAGAATTGGCGGCGGCTGGCGCAGACATCGCAGGACTAGACCGGCAAACGTGTGGCGAAACCTGTGAACAGGTACAGGCTGTTGGCAGTCGTTTCCACGACATCACCTGTGATTTAAGTGCAGTGGGACCTGATGATGCAACCCGAGTGGTCCAGGAAGTGGTTGCGAAGTTGGGTGGCCTGGATATTCTGGTCAACAATGCGGGCATTATTCGCCGTGCGCCTATCTTTGAATTCAGCGAAGCGGACTGGGATGATGTACGGCAAATCAACTTGAAGGCTGTCTTTTTACTCTCCCAGGCAGCAGCCCGCCACATGGCGGTGCAGGGCAGCGGCAAAATCTACAACATTGCCTCGATGCTCTCATTTCAGGGCGGTATTTTGGTGCCTTCTTTCACAGCGGCCAAAAGCGGCGTGGCGGGTATTACCAAGGCACTGGCAAATGAACTGGCGGCAAAGAACATCAACGTCAACGCCATCGCGCCCGGCTATATGGCTACCGACAACACCGCACCATTACGAGCGGATCCAGCCCGCAACCAGGCGATTTTAGATCGTATTCCCGCTGGACGGTGGGGGAAACCATCTGATTTGCAGGGAACGGCTGTTTTCTTGGCCTCTACCGCATCAGATTACCTGCAAGGTGTCATCCTGCCTGTTGATGGCGGCTGGTTGTGCCGCTAATTTGCGGCGGAGAACATGACACAACGAAAACGTTTCGCACTGGCAGGCACAGCCATGACGACGCATACAAATTCAGTGCGATGGTAACAGAACCTACTAGGAGAAAATAATCTGCGTAAAGCGCAGAGAGGGGAAAATAAAAAATGAAGGAGATAATTCAGAGACTTGGTCAATTTGGCATTATTCCCGTAGTAGCAATCGAGGATGCGGAATCGGCCGTACCTCTTGGCCAAGCATTACTTGATGGCGGACTTCCGTGCGCTGAAATCACGTTTCGAACAGCCGCAGCAGCAGACGCCATTGCGAAAATGAGCGCCGCTTACCCCGAAATTCTGGTCGGTGCGGGCACGGTCTTGTCAGTCGGCCAGGCCAATCTGGCAAAAGCATCGGGGGCAAAGTTCATTGTCACGCCAGGTTTTGATGTCCGGGTGGTTGACTGGTGCCTGGAAAATAACATGCCGGTCACCCCCGGAGTTATGACGCCAACGGACATCAACCAGGCGATTGCCAAGGAGTTGAATGTTCTCAAGTTCTTTCCGGCCGAAGCGGCAGGCGGCGTTAAGACTCTCAAGGCAATTGGTGGCCCATATGTAGGCATCAAATTCATCCCCACCGGCGGCATCAACCGTGATAATCTGGCTGAATATCTCAGCTTGCCCATGGTTCACGCTTGCGGAGGCAGCTTTATGGTCACGAAGCAATTGATCACCGCAGGCAACTTTGAAGCAATTACCCAATTAGCGCGGGAGGCCGTCAGTATTGTGGCAGAAGCGCGCAATGACAGAGGCACGCAATGAATAAACGGATTGTAACACTTGGCGAAATTATGCTCCGTCTGAAGTCACCCGGCTTAGAACGCTTCTTTCAATCCCCAGCCTTGGAAGCAACCTTCGGCGGTGGCGAAAGCAATGTGGCCCTATCATTGGCAAACTTCGGTCTGGATGCTTCATTTGTAACGGCACTGCCGGAAAATCACCTGGCCGAGGCTTGCATTCGGCACTTGCGCGGCTACGGTGTTGATACCTCCTTTATCGCACGACAGGGTGAGCGTATCGGCATTTACTTCCTCGAGGTCGGAGCCAACCAGCGCGCTTCCAACGTTGTTTATGATAGATCCCACTCGTCGATCAGCGCCGCAAAAGAAGATGATTTTGACTGGGACGCTGTTTTTGATGGATCAGGTCGGGTGCAACGGTAGTGAGAATGAGTACAAGCTATTGGTGAAAACATCATCATAGTTATTTATCGTTCTTCGCTGCAGTCCGCGATACTGAGCGAATCAAAAATTCAAAATGAAGTGGATAATTATGGGGAGGATACCCATGTCTGAGATTCAAACATTTTTATTATAATGCTGATGTGCCGCTTGAAGACTTGGGGGATGGCTTAAAACGGAAGGTGCTTGCCTATCATAATAACCTGATGGCTGTAGAGATTTACCTTGAAAAGGGAGCTGTAGGAGTTGTGCACACGCGTCCGCATGAACAAATTGGTTGAGTATTAAAAGGCAAGTTAGAATTCAATATTGATGGGAAAAAGCAGGTGATCGAACCTGGAGATACAGTATATTTAGAAGCGAATGTGCCACATGGAGTCATTTGTCTTGAAAAAGAGATCTTGCTGGACATATTCACACCTTACCGCGAAGACTTCATACAGAAAGAGGTATGAATATGAAAGCTGGTATTTTGTACGGTGATCAAGATATTCGGTTTGGCGACGCGCCTGATCCTGAAATTAAGTCCAACGAAGTCCTTATTAAATCGATGTTCGCGCGCATTTGCGGTACTGATCTTCACGTTTATCGCAGCGAATTAATGGATCGTGTGGACTATCCGGGTATTCAGGGGAATATGCTGGCTGCCGTTCATCATAAGCAGTTGGTGGGCCGCCTTCGCACGGCCCGGATCGGAGGAAGGCAATGAAAGCAATCGTCATGAACGCGTACGGTGGACCGGATGTCCTCGAACTAAAGGAAGTTGACAAACCGGAGGTCACCGAGAACGATGTACTGGTTGGTGTTCACGCAGCAAGCCTCAACGCGGGCGACTACTTCTCCATGAGAGGCAGTCCGTGGCTTGCTCGCTTTACAGTCGGATTTCCTAAACCGAAGGACCATATCCTCGGATGGGACGTCGCAGGACACGTTGAGGCGGTTGGTCAGAATGTGACGCGGTTCCAACCGGGTGACAAGGTCTTCGCCTCCTGTGAAGGTACTCTTGCTGAATATGCGCGTGCACCCGAAGATAAGTTCGCGATGACGCCAACCAATCTAACGCTTGATCAGGCAGCAGCCGTGCCTTCTGCCGCAATGACCGCACTCCATGCACTTCGCAATCAAGCGAATGTGCAGCCGGGGCAGAATGTCCTGATCAACGGAGCCTCCGGGGGCGTGGGAACCTTCGCGGTGCAGATCGCCAAATCGCTTGGGGCAGAGGTGACCGGCGTTTGCAGCACGAAGAATGTAGACATGGTGCGGTCGCTTGGCGCAGATCACGTCATCGACTACACCAAAGATGACTTCACGCAGAGCGGGCGGCGCTATGACCTTATCGTCGACAACGTGGGGAACCATTCATTCGCCGATTGCAGACGCGTGCTCACCCCCGGAGGAACTCACCTTCCTAACACCGGCCATGGCGGTATGGGGTACGTGATCAAAGCGTATGCACTTTCAGCCTTCAATCGCCAGCACGCGAGTCCGTTCCTTTCGGTGCCCAACGCCGAAGACTTGATTTATATCAAGGATCTCATCGAAGCCGGAAAGGTGATGCCTGTCATCGATCGAACCTATCCGATAAGCGAGACTCCCGAGGCTTTTCGCTATCTCGAAGAAGAGCACGCCCAAGGCAAGGTCGTCATCATCATGTGAGCTGGCGATGACCGAGGATGCAGCCCAACAGCTTACTGAAGCGGCACGCAATCTCAGCGCGGTTTGACGTTGATAATTGATTTGCTGCGCCGCTCAGCTTGCAGCCGTTAGCACAATAAACGCGCAGCCTGCAAATACCCGTAATATGCAGAAATTCCATCCAAATGAGTTTCTCTCGAGTACAATACGAAAATATGCTCCAAATTCGAATTCTTGTAGAATCAGCAAAATCACAAATTTGGAGAATGCGTTTTCATGATTTGGTTCCTGGTTACCCAGATTTTCTCCACTGTGGGGGCGCTTTAATTCATCCAGCTCCATTTCTACCTCTACATCGCTAACAATCAGGTACATGCTGACTAATGTTCTTTGAACTAAGCGCTTCGCGCAGATACCTCTTGAGCTAGAAATAGTTTCTTCCCCACATCCAGCCTAACTGAAAAAGGTTACTATCTCCTGTAACAGTAAATCGTCCAAATTTAAGTTATAGGAGATAGAACCATGACCCCCTTAAGACAAAGAATGATCGAAGATATGCAATTGCGCGGGCTGTCGCCGAAAACGCAGCAGTCCTACGTGCGTGTCGTGCGCCAACTTGCTGAATATTATAACAGATCGCCCGACCAAATTGATGAGGAAGAACTACGAGCGTTCTTCTTGTACCTGAAAAACGAAAAGTGTCTTTCTCGAAGCAGCTGCACAGTGGCCCTGTGTGGTCTCAAGTTCTTCTACGAGTACACGCTCAAACGACGGTGGCCTGTGTTTCAGTTGATACGACCCAAGAAGGAGAAGAAAGTTCCGGTCGTGTTGAGCACGGAGGAAGTGTGGCAGATTCTCCGTTGTCTGCGCCGTCCCCATTACCGGGTATGCTTGAGCACGATTTATGCCTGCGGTTTGCGTATTAGTGAAGGAGCAGGCTTGCAAGTGAGAGACATCGACGGCGGCCGCATGCAAGTGCATGTGCACTTGGGGAAAGGCAACAAAGACCGCTACGTTCCCTTGCCAGCCCAAACAGTAGAGCAACTGCGTCGGTTCTGGGTTACCCATCGGCATCCTGTGTGGCTGTTTCCGGCCCGAGGACCTCGTGGTCGTGATCCGCTTTTAACAACCACAACCCCCATGTCAACAACGGGTGTGTCGCAGGCATTCAAAGCGGCCCTGGCCGAGAGCGGTATCAACAAAGCGGCCACGGTGCATACGCTGCGGCATTCCTGGGCAACCCATTTATTGGAAGCCGGCATCCATTTGCGTCTGATTCAATTGTGGCTAGGCCATAGCTCACCCAAGACGACCGCCATGTACACCCATCTGACCCGAAAAGCCGAAGAGGTCGCCATGGCTACGCTCAATGAACTGATAGAAGAGTTGCCATGAGCACCATGGCCGAGATTGTCCATCAGTACGGAGCAGTGTATCAAGATAAGTTTGGTGATCGCCTGTTACCCAGTCATCGACGAACCTTGCGGGACATAGCCCACTGTCGAACAGCCGCCTTTGGGGGACACGCTTATCACTGTGCCACGTGTGAAGAAACACATTATCAGTACCATTCCTGTCAGAATCGACACTGCCCCCAGTGTCAACACAACGCAGCTCAAAAATGGTTGGACAAACAACAATCGTCTTTGTTGCCGGCACCCTATTTCATGGTCACCTTTACATTGCCGGGCGCCCTCCGTGATCTCGCCCGGCGCAACCAACGAGCTGTATACAATCTGTTGTTTCGCGCCTCGGCAGCGGCACTTCAAGAGTTAGCCTGGGATCCGCGCTTCGTGGGTGGGCAAATCGGTTTGGTCGGGGTGCTACATACTTGGGGGCGCAGCCTGAACTATCATCCGCATGTCCATTATCTGGTACCTGCGGGTGGTTTATCAGCCGACGGCCGGCAGTGGCTCAGCGCCCGACATAACTTTCTGGTCCCTGTGAAAGCGCTCTCCCGTTTGTTTCGTGCTAAGTTTCGAGCGGGGTTACAAAAAGCATCGCTGACTAGCACCTTGGCAGCCGATACATGGACCTCAGAGTGGGTTGTCCATTGCCAACCGGTCGGCCGAGGCCAGGCTGCATTGAAGTATTTGGCCCCTTACATTTTTCGGGTGGCCATTGGCAACCGGCGCATCATCCGAGCCGCTAATGGCAAAGTCACATTTCGCTACCGTGCTTCTGATACGGGACAATTGAGAACCTGTACGCTGACTGCGGAAGAGTTCCTGCGCCGCTTCTTGCAACATGTTCTGCCGAAGGGCTTTGTCAAAGTTCGTTACTATGGCCTCTTCAGTCCGGCACGGTTACATCAGTTGGCCGTGATTCGATTGTGGCTAGACACGTCCGAGCCGCAAGCGGTATCAACGGATGGAGCAAACGGCGTTGTTGATTCTGCCAATTCGGAGCGCGGTGTGCTCTGCCCAACCTGTGGGCAGTTGATGCAATTGGTACTGACTTTCCGTCCACGGCCTCGTTGTCCTCCTTAATCATCTGACCGTTGCCCTATCGACTGACCAATCCGATTCCGTTTCCAGACGGTGTCATTGGCATTGCCTTGCCAACCGCCGATAAATCAGTGTTCAGATTAACAGTGAATAGGTATGGAAACCCTCTCTGCTCTTGCTGATAGCGTGCTTAATTACTCGGCTCCCTTCTTGATCGCCTGATTTCATCCGATAAACCGGATTCACCTATCCTTTTCCGTCGTCTTAAATTCCATACAACGCAACTGCCGGCTTAGTTCAAAGTAGATTATGTGGCGGCTCCGAAGACTCCGCGCCACATGAATCTCTTCATCTTTATCGACAGAATGGATCTGATGCGGCAGAATTCACTCAACCCAATGAGTTAAGAGGAATGAATTATGAAGCGCGTGAAACGCACGGCCGTTATCGTCGTCCCCAAACAACCATTCATCAACTGGGCCAATTCAGTAGATGATAGCCATGTTTAGTTCGGAGATAATTCCTTACCAGAACACACTGTTTATCTAGTAGAAGACATCACTGATTATGTGGTTGACACCGTCGAGATCATCAAACCTCATTTTGAGTTTATCTTCAAGGAAGAACTCAATAGCTGGCACCGTTTAGAAAGCGATTGGCCCCCGAACCGCGACCTGGAGACATTCTTAGAATGGTTCGAGATTCAGATCCATTCGATGGTTCTGGACCTACCTCGAAGACGGCTCAAAACAGAACGCTACGCCCCCTAACAGATCGCCTGCCTATCATGTACACTCTTACTGCCATTTAGGTTCCCTTTCCCCATCACCACGGAGATCGCTACAGTTCATGTTCGCTACCATAGTCAACACTTGCCGATCGTTTCCCAGTCGCCTCAAAGAGAAATTCAAGAAGATCACCAGACCTGCCACAGCATCGCCTGCAACAGACATCCTCTCAGACGTACCTCGAAGTAAATATGACCTCATCATTGAAAATGCCATACTTCGTCAGCAGCTAATTGTTCTCAATCGCACTGTGAAACGGCCGAACCTGACTAATTCAGACCGGATTCGACTGACATTTCTGGCGCGTTTAACGAATTTCTGGCCTTCTGCTTTGCTCATTGTCCAACCAGAAACGTTACTTCGATGGCATCGCGACCGCTTTCGCCGTTACTGGAAACGAAAATCAAAGCCAAAGACGCGCAAACCACGTACTCCTCGAGAAACCGTTGACCTCATCAAACAAATGGCCATCGAGAATCCGCGTTGGGGTGCAAAGATGATATGCGGAGAACTACTGAAGTTGGGTATTAGTGTCCACAAGCGTACTATTCAACGACACATGCGCAAAGTTCGCAAGCGAAATTGCGGTCAGACCTGGGCTACTTTCCTACGCAATCATGCTCAGGAGATTTGGGCCTGTGATTTTACAGTGGTTCACGCCCTTTTCTTCAGGCCTCTCTACATCTTCGTGATCATTCACCATCAAACGCGACGTATCGTACACGCGGCCGTTACCACCTCGCCCACCGATAAATGGACTGCTCAACAAATGCGAGAAGCAACCCCTTGGGGTCAACGGCCGAAATATCTCATCCGACACAACGATGGCAAGTATGGCCACAAGTTCAAATACGTTCTCGAGACTTCAGGCACTAAAGATATCAACACCCCAGTGCGAGCTCCCAGCGCAAATGCCATTTGTGAGCGATTTATTGGCACCTTGAAACTGGACTGCCTTGACCACTGCTTGATTCTGCATGAGCGTCAGTTGCGTCATGTCGTCGATGAGTTTGTCGCGTACTATTACGAGTGACGATCGCATCAGGGTATTGATAAGTTGGTTCCCAACCGTTTCCATGAACCACGTTCGCCACTATCAAATAAACCCAAGGGATCAATTGTTTCTAGACCGGTTCTTCGTGGGCTTCACCGTAGCTATACATATTCAACTACAATCCATTAACTCACTTTTTCACAATGGGATGGACTGATACAGAGCACCGACAGAAGTTGTTTGTGGGCTCAGTTTACATTACCAATTGAAGACTTGTGATGAGCGGTACGTGATGAGATAGCTATCTACACTCCCGATTTCCGCCGGTGCAGCATAATCACATACCTTCTCTGAAACTGACCAAGGCCCTGATACAGCCATTGGTATCTGCAAAAGGCCATCAAAACCCCGGTGGATGACTTAAAGCGCACACAAACCCGATTTCTACCTATATTATGAAGTTTAAAAACACTCGTCTAACAGATGTCAAGCATAATTCTCCCTTGAAAGTCGCTTCACTACTGTCTGGATCAGGATTTTACACCTGCGGTTCTATGCGGGTAGCCTTAGCCGGTTGTACCGGACAATCACTCGCACAGTTACCGCAAATCATCTTTCTGAACCGAAATCAGTTCTAATCCCAGATCACGTATCCGATTGATAACACCGAACAAGGCAGGCTGATCGACAGCTGTCAGCACGATCAATGTTTTTCCATTGTCGAGATAAACAACCGTGTGACCTTCAAACCAGCGTAACCAGCGTTCATCCAGACGGCCGTTTACGTAAATGTGATAACAGGCATTCGTGTTCATGATGCATCCACTTTAGCGATCAGGCCAAACTCTGTGTGACATCACCCGACTGTGGGACATCACCCGGCATGGGTGTGTCTCGTGATTCGATTTGCATTACCGCAGGGATAAACAACCCGCATATGGCCATTAGAATGCAGAGCAGCCCGCCAAATAAGAACCATACCTGAATAGAAAACCGGTCGGCTACCGGACCTGCGACCAAGAGTCCAATAGGCACCATCGCAGCACCGAAACTGTTCAATAGCGAGAATATCCGGGCCTGCATATCAGGTTCAACAATCGTCTGTATCATGGCGTAGAATGGCCCCATCGTCATCGGCGTCATGATCCCAACAAGCAGCGAGCCAATGACTACCAACCATAGAGCGGTCGAGGGTGTTACCGCAAAAACCAGCGTACCAAGCCCCATGCCCATCAATCCAAGCATGGATGTCACGAAATTACGCTTGAAACCACCCCACGCACCTAGGACCGCGCCACCAACAAACATGCCGATTCCCATAGCTAACTCAACCCAACTTAGATGGATGGCGCTGCCACCGAAGTATTCCTTCACCAGCAGTGGCATCAGTGAAAAGGCGGGGATGATCGTCAAGTTAATGCCGACGGTCATCAGGCTAACAATCAACAGGCCCGGCCAGCTAATCACATAACGTAGTCCGGATTTGACCCCCTGCCATATTGTTTCCTGTCCTTCATCCTCTATGATGCCGGTGCGACGATCAGGTTGTGGAATGCGAGTAAATAACAAAGGTACGATGGCGAATAGGGCTGAGAAGACATCAATAGCCAGAATTTCCTGCATGGGCAGTACGCCGAGAAGCAGAGCACCCAGTGGAGCCGAGATGATATTTAGACCGCCATTGAGCATCTGGTTGATCCCTTGAATACGGGTCAGATGCTCAACCGGTACCATCAGCGACGTTGAGGCCATCATGGCATTGGTGTGGAACGATCCCAATAATGCACGAATGAACATCACGACATAGATATGCCAGACTTCAACAGCATCCAGGGCAAACAAAACCGCCAGCCCAATTGTCACCAACATGATTACGGTGTCAGAAACCAGCATGATTCGGCGGCGATCCCAGCGGTCAACAAGTGTGCCGATGAAGGGGCCCAGTATCACATTGGGCAGTAACCCAACCAGTGAAGCTGTTGCAAGAACAGTCGCTGAGCCTGTTTGAACCGTCAGGTACCAGATCAGTGCGAACTGAACAAGCTGGCTCCCAATAATTGAGAGTGCCTGTCCACCCCAGATAATAAAGAAGCGAGTTTTCCAGGGTATATTGTCGTTTAGAGAAAATTGTGTAGCCATGAGAAAAGCCTTCCTGTTTCATAATGGAGAGCTAAAGCGTTGATCAAGCATGATGTTGTCTTGCCCAAGAATGGAAATCGTTAAGCTAGAACCCCAACTCAGTGAGCCAACTTGATAGGCTCTCTTCTCTTTCTCTTCTCTCTGTCCCATTCTCGGAAGGTTTACCTAGGTACTTCTCAGAGCCGATTTGTCCATCCAGCATAAAGAGCACCCGCTCTGTCCTTGCCGCCACTCTCACATCATGCGTCACGAGCATGATCGTTGTGCCGGATTTATTGATTTCTTTCAGCAAATCCATGATCTCGCCAGCGGCCTTTGAATTGAGGGCACCTGTGGGTTCATCACCAAACAGAATGTCAGGCTTGTTGATCAGTGCACGGCATATGCCAACACGTTGTAACTGACCACCTGAAGCCTGCGTGATATCGTTACCGGCAAGATGCGCTACACCGACCTGTTCCATTAACGCCTCTGCCCGCTGGTCGATCTGATCGTGGCTTTCCTCAAGTGCCAGATAAGCAGGAAGTACGACATTATCAAAAATAGATAGGTTCCTCAGCAGGTGAATATGCTGGAAAACAAATCCCATGCCGGTCAGGCGGACTTTTGATAATTCTTCCTCAGAAAGGGCGGTGATATCCTGGTCATTGAACAGAACGCGCCCTGACTTTGCTCTATCCATACCACTGATGTTGTACAGCAGCGTCGATTTGCCGGAGCCTGACGGCCCCATCACGGATACAAACTCGCCTGGCTCTATAGAGAGGTCAACATCAGACAGAACAGTGTACTCCTTGTCATTTCCAAGTATAAAGCTCTTGCATAGTTGTTGTGATTCCAGTAATGCAGTCATTTTTAGTTCTCCTTGTACAAAGCTCTTGCTTTGCTGTTGTGATTCCAGTATTGCAGTCATTTTTAGTTCTCCTTATTCCATAATCATTTCGGCGATATTCGTTTCTTTGATCCCCGTTCTCGTGCTGAGGAAGGTTGTTACAGCAACCGTAAACATCAGGATCAAGGGATACATCACATAAGCCTGGAGCGGGTCAATAACGAAACTGATGCGAGACGCGCCCAGCAGCGACCAGACAACACTCACCAACTGCTGCCCTAACGTATTTGAGAAAAGGGTTCCCAGCACGATACCGAATGCCAGCAAGAACAGGGCTCTGGTGAGATATTGAATTCGGATATTCCGTATTGAGAAACCAAGGCTCCTCATGATCGCAATCTGATTACTGTCTTTGGTAATGAGCATCATCATGAACAGCGATGTAATCAGGACGGATACGGCCAGCCCCACAACCACCGTGACTACGGTCACTGTCTTTAGCTGTTGAACTGTATTCCCCATCGTCTGCGAGACATAGCCGGCCATGTCGGTGACGCGTGCCGGGTCAAATATCTGCGAGTATTCCAACACTTTCTCCTCTATGTTGGCGTCTGCTGCCAGGTCCAGGTTGACGGTATACCAGAGCACAGTCTGCGGATTGTAGGGCAGTGCTGCCTTAGCTGTTCTGCCGCCATTGGTCACATCCTGATAGAAACCGCTGACCACCATCTCCCGTTCCTGCCCCTCGATGACGAGTGTGACGGTATCGCCAATTTGTTTTTCCATTTCCCTGGCATTGAGAAAAGAGAGTGCGATCTCATTCTCCTGTTGTGGCGCAGTTCCTTTCACATAATCCAGCGGGAACAATGAGAAATCACCGGTTTCAATATTGAGGCTATCCAGGGTGCCGTCACTCTGCATGACTTTGAATTGCGATGTCACCAGAGGCGCTAGTTTCGCTACATCGGGATCATCCGTGAGAAAGGCGACTGTCCTATCGAATCTATCGGCAACGTCATCTGATTGACGTAAATCGATCCGAATGTCACTCTGCCCGATGCCCATATACGTAATGAATGTCGGTGATTGAATCGTCGTCAGGAAATGGATCGGGATGATGATAATCACCGCGCAGAAGAAGAAAACGAAGGCGAGCAATCCATATAACCTGAAGCGCTGTATGACATCGCGAATGCCAAGATAGGCGTTGATGTTCAATGCCCTGCCTCGTTTGAGATTGAGCATCGGGATGCGCCTCATGGATTCGCCGACACTACCAGAGCGCAGCGCTTCAACGGCGGAGATGCGATTGAATCGTCTGAGTATGACCACACATGAGATGGTCACAATCAGGAAGATGCTGGAAGCTGCTGCCAGGGGCAGTGCCGTTTGCAGTACGCTCTTTGACGCACTCCCGATATATAACAGAACATTGGCGGACAGCACCTGGTTCAGCAGTAGTGAGGTCAGGTAACCAAGTAACGTGGCGGCCGCACCCATGACGACATACTTGGCAAGATAGAGTCGCTTGATGTCAGAGCGTGCAATGCCGATTGCCTTCATGACACCGATCTCTTTCGTGTCTTCTTCAATGGTCGCCAGGAGCGTAAAACGCAAACTGAGGATGGCAATGACGATAAGCAGCAGGCTCATCAGAATCACCACACCGGCGACAAGGCCGTCGGACAAGGCGTTTAGCGTTCTGAACAATCCCTGATCGACGGCCGGCCCGGTCTTGGGTAAATCCGATGCCTGGTATGCGGAGACGAATGTGCTGATCTGGCTGTCATCAACAAGCAGAAATTCAATCAGATACTCGGTTTCATCCATAGTTTCTCTCAGGTTGGCATAGTCTTGCTCGTGAATCAGGAAGCGTTTGGAGTGAATAATGGCGGGGTTCATCTGCGAGTCGCGGCTGAAGGCGGTAATGGCGAAAACCAGTTCCTCGGCCCCCGTGTTTACACGAACCTCATCTCCAATTGCCAGATCCCGCTGCTGACTGTAGTACACAGGAACAGCAATTTCTCCCGGTGAGAGTTCGATAATGTTGTTATCAAGGTCCAGCAAGAAATCAAAGCCTTCATTCTGGGTCACAAAGCTGATATCCATGATGCTGTTTTCTTCAGGGTTCCGGCTCTCTCCCAGAGTAAGATTGGAGCCATCCATGGTGATCATCTCGACCGTCTGCTGCTCTATGACCAACTCATTGGCGGCTGCCCAGTTGTCGATCTCAGGCTGGTCGAGCGGCCCGGCATGCATCTGCACGAAATGCGGCGTATTTGCTCTGGTGAACAGAATATTCAGGGAATTACCCAATTCAATAATCAAGTTCGTGCCACTGGCTACCAGCAAGGCCGACAGGAAAATGAATGCAAACACCACGATCGTTATCAGTTTCTTCCGCAAAAAATCTTTCCTTAACATGCGTCCAATAATCATAAGTCTGTCCTTTACTGTTGGTGGGAATTACCATCTTCAGCAGTATAAGAGCTGTCGGGGCATTAATCGCCTATCGAAAGATAGGTTTAGGGTTAAGGATAGGGGTAGGGAAATTAAAAAAAGAACTGATTGCTCAGTTCTTTTGAGGGTCTGGGGGGCCAGGAGAATTAGAGCAACCCTAATTCCTTTGCGCGAGTGCTTGCTTGCGTGCGATTGTTGACGCCTAGTTTCTGTAAGATATTGTGGACATGCCACTTGACTGTCCCCAGTGTGATAACCAGTTCATCAGCGATTTGTTGATTGGTTTTCCCGCCCACAATGAGGGCCAGTATGTTCAATTCCTGCTTGGTCAGTGGTTCGGGCAGCTGCGGCTGAGCGGGCCTTTCAACCCCCTTATGCGAAGCGGCCTGCGTGAGCGAAGCGACGTCATCCACTGATTTCTGTTGGCTCAAAATGGCATCGACAAGACTGGGTGCGGTCTCTCGAACCTGTGGTAGAAGTTCGAGCACAGGCGCCTCATCGAGAAAAAGGCGAATGAACCCCTCAGGCGCAGCGATTTCCAGGGCCTCGGACAGCCACTTCAGAGCCGTCGGGATGTCTCCTTTATCTTGATAATGGCGAGAGAAGAGGAGTTTGATTTCCATACTGGCCCGGAGTCGTCCTTCGTGGCGTGCAGTGTCCAGCAAAGGCTGCAATATGGATGGCACAACGGCGGATTCTGTGGATTCTGCGAATCCGAATGAATCCGCGTAATCCCCGCTCCTGAGAAGATAACGGACCAGCGTAAGTTCTGCATATTCGAACGCGGATTCAGGCCTGCTGGCTTGATATGCTTTAGCCCATTGATCCACAGCCTGCCTATCCGACAGAAAGAGTTGCATGCGTGCCTGGTAAGCGGCCACGACCAAATAGACCCGCTGCACACCATAGCCTTCGATGATAGCGTTCACTTCATCAAAAGCGTTTAAGAATTCAGCCGTGTTGCCCTGGCATACTGTCAAATGGACATAAAACGCCATACCGGCAATCACCTTATCCAACAGCATCCCCTTTCGTGACAGCGCAATACCTTCATTAAGTAATTGTTCGGCAGAGGCCAGATCATTTCTCTCCAGAGCAATACCGCCAAGAACCGATAGCGCTATGCCCAATGGAGGGAATCGCCGACCTTCTGCCAGATCAATTGCCGTGCGGCACGCTTTCTCGGCAAGATGCAGTCGCCCCTGGCCGATCAATACCTGGGCCGCCGAACAGCGGGCGTGAACTGCGAGGTGCAGCACACCAGCTAATTGCGCTTTATCACTGGCACGCAAAAAGTTCTTTGCCGCATCGTCAGCCTGCCCTGAAAGTTCATAGGCCAACCCAAGGCTGAAATGTGCGCGGGCATGCGCCTTGTTATCGGCGCGAGGTAATCGTGATTGGGCAAACGTGATTAGTTCAATGGCCTGCTGCACATCACCATGAACAGCGGCTATTGATCCCCGATACAACGCGACTAAGGCGAGCAGGTTCTCGACTACCGGTGAGGCTGGTTGTACCGCCAGATCGGTCTCAGCCAGGGCGATGAGTTGTAATGCATCATCAAAACGGCCTGACAGGTACAAAACAAATGCGGCATTCAAGCTCAACCGGGGTCGGTTGGCAAAGACCTGGGCGGGGAGTTTTTCAAGCCACGATGAATACAGCACCAGATTACCACTCGACCAGGTAGTCTCTTGCTGCAAGGCGACATCAGTCGTATCGGCCATAAATTCAGGATCGGCACTGTCCAGAGCATAGGTCACTGCCTCAAAGAACATATCGTTGGCTTGATGCCAGGAAGAGGCCTTTTTGTACAGCTCAGATGCTTCTGCCTTGCTCAACTCTGTGAGGAGCGAATCAGCAAACAAGCGATGATAACGGTACCAGACACGCTCATCATCCAGGGGTTCAATGAACATGTTTGTTTGCTCCAACTGCTCAAGGATGAATTGACTGTTTGGGTTGCCGGTGATCGCCTGACAGATATCGGTGTTAAACCGCTTTAAGATGGCTGTCTGCACGAGAAACTGGCGAACTTCTTCATCCTGGCTTTGGAGGACTTCATCGGTAAGGTAATCAAACACAAAACGGTGGCTACCGCTGAACGTGTCCATAAACACGTGATGATCTGGCAGGTTTTTCAACACAAATCCTGCCAATTGTAAACCAGCGATCCACCCTTCAGTCCTCGCCTCCAGCACACCGATTTCCTCTGATTCCAGGTCAAGTTTCATAGAGTTAGAGAAAAACTGCGTCGTTTCAGCCAACGAAAAACGCAGATCGTGCGTGCGAATTTCAGCCATCTCACCACGCGCTCTGAGTCGCGACAGTGGTAGAGGTGGGTCTTCACGTGATGTAATGACCAGGTGCATTTGATGCGGCTGATGTTCTACCAGGTAGAGAAAGGCCTCGTGTATTTCCGGGTGGTTGATCACATGATAATCATCCAGCACCAACATAATGTGATAGTCCAGCCCGGCTATGTCATTGATCAGTTCGTTCAGAAAACTGGTTATTGGAGGACTCTGCGCCATCTCAAATAAGCTAAGCGCGCCAACCCCGATTTCAGGGGCACCTTGCTGCAGCGCGGCGATCAAATAGGAAAGGAAACGGATAGGTTCACTGTCGGCTTCTTCAAGAGAGAGCCAGGTGATCCGATAATTGGCTGTGGTCTCAACGGTCTCAGATTGAAGAGAGTGTACCCACTCCGAGGCCAGATTCGTTTTTCCGTACCCTGCGGGTGCAGTTATTAATGTCAGTTTGCGCTGGATGCGTTCATTAAGATGTTCGATGAGCGGTGATCTTGGGACCATATCAGGTCGCCGGTGGGGAATATGGAGTTTGGTCTTTAGTAATGCTGGTGCAATTTGGAGGTCCGCCATCACTGCCTCACAGTTAAAACGATTTATGGTAGTGGTCTGCAATATGACGGACAATTCACGTCTATTCGCTTTAGGCCGAATTTGGTGAACTTATCCAGCCGTTTGGGAAAAATCATGACCTTCACACCCCAATCTTACCCGTTCAGCTCATGAAGTTCAATCTAGCTCCCCTCGAATGTACACTGTTCATATTTGTCTGCCTGGCCATTTACATCTGACCAAACACGGCCGTTGCCTCCGCCGTTGGTGGCATGACTTCTTTCAGAAGCGTCGCGGCCCTCGCAGACTGAATTCGAAATCTCCAGATGATTGCCCCTAAGTATGCAAAAAAGATATCCAAATCACTTTCACTCGCGAATAAAGAAAAAACATGCCCCAGATTTAGATTCCGGTAGATTCACCAAGATCGTCCAATTGGAGTATTCATTTTCACGGTTTGGTTCCTGGTTGCTCAGATATTTTCCATACTCATTTCTCTCATTCAGATCGGCCAGATGGCCGATACAGACAAAGACCTGGAAATCATGGTGCTTCGATATCAACTGGGCATCGCGGAACGGAAAATGCAGAAACCACTGCGGGCCAATCGGGCGGAAAGAATGACACTGGCTGTTCTTGCTGGAAAGTCGAAGCAAGAGACCGGTCGTCCGGCCAACTAATTCAGACAATTGATTCGATTAATTCAGCCAGAAACAGTGTTTCGCTGGCAACGGGACCTGGTCCGGCGTAAATGGACGCAGGAGAACAAGGGAAAACGCGGCCGGCCTCGAATCGATGACCAGATGGAGCACTTGATCGTGAGGCTGGCTAAGGAAAATCTACGTTGGGGCTACTACAAGATTGAAGGGGAACTCACCAAATTGGGTTTTGATATCTCCCTCACCTCAGTTCGCAATGTCCATGGTCGAAATGGAATTGTCCCCGCTCCAGTAAGGTATGGGTCGATTGGATGGAAAACCTTGATGAAACATTACAAACAACAGCTGCTTTGCTGTGATTTTTTTTGTGGTGGAATCGCTTTTCTTGCGCACCTACTATGTGCTTTTCTTCTTGGAGGTTGGAACCAGACGGGTCCATCTGGCTGGTGTCACGGCCAATCCGAATGGACAGTGGGTAGCGCAACAAGCTCGACAATACATCTGGTCCATCGAAGAGCGGGAGGAAACTTTTCGTTGTTTCATTCATGACAATGACCGCAAATTCACTGAAGCGTTTGATGATGTTTTTAAATCGAAAGAGATCCAAGTCATTCACACCCCCATTGAGGCTCCGAATGCCAATTCCTTCGCGGAAAGATGGGTAAGAAGCGTGCGCCAAGAGTGTTTAGATCATGTACTATCCCTCAGTGAAGGGCATCTTCTTCACGTTCTCCAGACCTACATTGATTACTACAACACCTGCCGGCCACATCAAAGCCTGGAGCAGCAATAGCCCATTCCGTATCCGGAACCAGCAAAGATGGGAGCCGTTGAACGACGTCAGCTGCTGGGTGGCATAATCAACGATTGTTTTCGGGCTCCCGGCACCAACACCCTTTCACCCCAATTAAGCTGATCGCCGTCTATCTAACTTCACGAAGTTGCTCCAACGACGGCTGGGGCAATTTCTTAATGCCAGTTAACTCATCGACGGCCGATTTAACGGTCGTTTGCCAACTTGTCCAACCAGATAAGTCTGTTGAGTTATTTAGAAGCGAATATGCAGGAGTGTCTTTCCTAGGCTAAAAACGCGACTTTTTCTGCTAAATATCCTTGGATCGACTAATTGCATAGTACGAGATAAGGGTTGGTCTGTGACGCCTCCAGGAACTGAGAAACTGGCCTGCCTTTCGCCGCCAGGTTGACGAATGCCTGCGAAAATGCCAGTGGCGTGTCGATAGCCAGGTGGACTTTGAAGCTACCGGACGGCCGTTCAACATTGCACAACGCCAATAGTCCAGCAATCCATTCCGCGGATGTTTGTGCGTCATTAATCAGAAGTCGTAAATTTCCCCTCCAGGAAATTCCCACAATCTCCAGATCTGGATTTAGGATAACGATGGCATCGCGGCTGCGGGGATTCTTGTCGCAGTTCCAGCCGCCCACATCCCAACCGATGGAGAAATATGCCGGCTCACTCTTTAGCGAACTCTGGTTCAACGGATATGTAGGGGGCGGCTTCAACTACCTGTTGTTCTTCATCGTTAAGCCGGTTCGGCAAGATAAGACGAACCATTCGTTCAAACGTAAAGTAGCTCCAGGCCCAGCTGACAAGGACCAAAAGGCGGTTTCGATAGCCGATAAGCTGTGCGATGTGTACCAGCAGCCAGATCAGCCACGCTGCAAAGCCTGTAAAAGCCCGACCGGCAATGTTGGCCACGGCCGCATTACGGCCGATCACGGCCATCGATCCTTTATCCCTGTAGCTGAAGGGTAGTAACGATTCTCCC
The DNA here is from genome assembly GCA_963807975.1 of uncultured Chloroflexia bacterium. Lineage (GTDB taxonomy): Bacteria > Chloroflexota > Anaerolineae > Promineifilales > Promineifilaceae > JAACFF01. The sequence goes on from CAWEDV010000002.1 coordinate 376,251, forward strand.
GCCATCTGGCGCATAATATTTTGCGCCGCTGCTTCGCCTTGCTGCATGGCGACTTGGGCCACCATCGCTAAAATCTCTCCATTTTGCTCGAATGCAGCTAAATCGCCAGCGATGTAGACGTTCGGTTCACCCGGGGCCTGCAACGTTGGTAATACGGAGACGGTCTTGTTTGACCTGGTATCCAGTCCAGAACGAACGGCGATTCCTTCGCCGCCTACCCCTGCCGTCCAGACAGCCGTTGCAGCTGCAATCGCCGTACCGTTGGTGAGAATGACCGCATCAGGCGTCACTTCCGCTACGGCCGTTTCGAGAAGCACCTCCACACCCATGTTCTGCAGGCGTTCCTCTGAATAGAGTCGAAGCTCTTGCGGCATCGCGCCTAGCAGGGAAGAGGCAGCCTCAACCTATACTACGCGTGCATCATCGACGCAGAAATTAGGTAGTCTTTGGCCAATGGTCCATCAACTAGCTCCATCAGGGCGCCTGGATATTCGACGCCGCTGGGCCCACCACCAATAACCACAAAAGTTAGGAGGCGTTGCCTGCGCACGTGATCTGTTTCACGACTCGCTTCCTCGAACCTGGCAAGCATATGGTTGCGTAGGTAGATACCATCGATCATAGATTTCATGGTAAAGGTCGTCGACTGCGCGCCGGGGATGTCGAAAAAACGTGCTTCGCTTCCGGTGGCCAGGATGAGATAATCGTAGGGAACCGGTCCCTGTTTCGTGATCACTACATCGCTTTCAAAGTCCACGCGTTCAACCTCGGCCATCATGAAGTCAACATTGTCCAACGGCCGTAATATGGTGCGTAGGGAAGCCCATTTGCGACGGATCCACTTCCGCTGCCGCAACCTGATACAGCAGCGGTAAAAAGGTATGGTAGTTGTGCCGATCCAGGAGTAATACCTCGACCGGTGCATCAGCGAGGGTCTTGGCCGCAGCCAGTCCTGCAAATCCTGACCCAACAATGACTACTCGCTTTTGTTCTGTTCTCTTTGAATACATTGCGATTTCTACTTACTTGTCTCCATCTATGAGTAAGAAAGACTCTCTCGAACGCTGATTCGCGATGCTCCTCGGGCGGGCAGGGCACTGGCGAAGATGGCCAGCATGGTAATGATTACCAGCCACAGGACCGCACCGACAGGCGTAAACTGATAGACCAGTTGTTGGTTCAATGCCAGAGAAAGGCCCTGTGTGGTGAATGCATAAGCAATGGGAATGCTTAAGGGTAGAGCGATCATCCAGCTTAGCAAACCAAGCAGTAAACCTTCGCCGATGAAGAGTCGAATCACCTGCCAGGAGGACGCGCCGACAGCACGCATCACTCCGATCTCGCGCCGTCGTTCCAGGACGCTGAGCGAAAGGATGCCGCTTAGACCAACGCCGCCAACTAGGGCGATGACGATAGCCATTACTGCCAGCAAGTTTAAGATTATCGCATATCCTTCGCCCGCCCCTTCGGTAATGCCGGCGATGGTTTTCTCACCAAAGGTGCTCGAAGGTCTGACGCTGATGCCCTTCTGCTCCAGGGTCGCTTCCAGCGCTTCCGCTACGGTCGTCTGGCTATCTACATCAGTCATTGTTGTTTGTACCCATAGTGTATTGGCCAGGCCGGTATAGCGCAGTTCGCGCTGCATCGCGCTGATCGGTAGATGGATAGAGGTATTGATCGCCGGATCAAACAGCGTTCCCACGATCTCAACCGTTAATTCTCGGCTGTTTCCATCTTCAAGTGTTATCACATCGCCCAAACGCCATTCTTTTTCATCAGCAACCTGTTTGCTGACCACGGCCGCGTTCGTATCGTTAGGGCGCAGCCATCGTCCATCTTCAATCTGTGGCTTATAAAGCGTTGTTTCTGCCGGGATTCCGAAAAGGCTGACCCGTTGATCGGCCACTGTTGCTTCTACTTGGGTGTTTGGTCTTGCCGTGGCCGGCAGCACCAGCCAGGACTCTGTGGCCGCAACCTCGTCAAGGCTCTGGGCAATGCCCTCAATTTCCTGTGAACGCTCAGAATCTTCAAATGCCATCGTCACTTGATAATTGTGGATTTCCGCCAACCTATTGCCAAACGTGAATTTAGTAGCATCGTTTACACCGATGACCATCATGAAAATGGCGCCAGACACGACCAATGCCACCTCAATGATGATGACACGACGTTTGTTGCGGAACGTATTACCGATGGTCAATAGAAGCGTATATGGGACGCGTACTGCCTTGGCTACCAGGCGATCGAGCGTACCAACTGAATCATTGAGACCATAGGTGCTAATCGCTTCGCGAACGGTGATACTTACGCCTGAAAGCAACGGAAACAATGCGGCTAACAACGGGGCAATCATGGATATAGCGACCTGGACATATACGGCCGTCATGTCGACTCGCACCTCGTAAATTTCCAAATTGAGGAAATCGGCGAAAAAGTTTTGCAGCCCTAAAGCGGCGGTCGCACCAATAGGAATGGAGATAATCGCTGCTAGAAATCCGTAGGCGGTTACCAACAGAAGATAACTCACAAGAATTTGTCGAGAACTTGCACCTATGGCCTTCATCACTCCGATCTGATTCACCTGTTGCGAAACGATGGCGCTGATACTGTTGTATACAAGAAAGATACCGAGAATTACAACAATTACACCTAAGATGCCTAAGAGCAAGAACAATGCGTTCAGAATTGATTCCGCCGGTGTAACATCAGGCGATGTGACGCGAACTGGAAACGGGAACCCAAGACCTACTGAATCGACGCCAATATCTTCAAAATATTCTTGAATTTGCAGGTCGGTTGCCTCGGCCCGTTCCTGGTCGAATTCGATGTCTCTGGTCTGGATCAAACTATAGGTATCAATGCCTGTGATCCTTTCAAAAGTACGGCCATCGGCATAGAATGTTTCACCAAAAACAGGTGTCGGGCCGACGGGATCCATCGTGGCCATAACATCGACCGTGCGTACTCTATCGCCGAATCGCAGTTCAATCGTATCACCCTCAGAAACAGTGCTTGGACCGACCGAGATTTGGCCGACACCAATTGTGTCGCGTCCCGGCCATACGCCGCTGACTAAACCCACCACAGTCATCTTTTGTTCGGTGTAATCCTCGCGGCCGTTGAGCACACCTGTTTGCCACTCTTCGTCGCCAACATAACGCCACTCGACGGGTGCTGATTGCAGCCCTTCGGCTTCGGCTACGCCTTCAATTCGCTCAATCCTTTCTAATTGATCTTTGGTTACAGGCGGTGAAACGCTAAGCCTAATGTGGGCCGGTTCAGCAGCTTGGGACCCGGTAAGCACAGAATCAGCGATGAGATTACGACCGCCTATCACCAGGCCAATGGCAATTGCTCCCAGGGCAATTACGAGCACTACCTGCAATGTACGCGATTTATCTTGCCACAAATCAAACCAGACTTTGTTCAGTAACGTAATCATTCCAATTCTCCCTGCCCTTAGGCTGATAAGCTGTTTGGTACCAAGCGGCGACCAAAGATTCCTCTTAAGCCGTTTGAAGGCGTATCGATAACGATGTCCCTGTTAGACGGGATCGGGACGGTTTCTATTGGTTGTGGCCGGCTGTCGTGAGAGATAACGCCGTTCACGATCTCAACCTTCCGTGGAATTTGATTAGCCAGTTCCTGGTCGTGGGTAACCATCAGCATCGTCTTGCCCTGTTCTTCGATCAGATGGACGAAGAGATCGAATACCTGACCGGCTGTTTTCGCATCCAGGTTGCCAGTTGGTTCGTCGGCAATTAGCAAAGCCGGGTCAGTTGCCAATGCACGAGCGATGGCTGCACGCTGCTGCTGTCCGCCAGATACCATACTGGGCAGCTTATTCGCCTGGTCAGCCAAACCAACTAGTTCTAAGAGATCCATCGCTCTCTCTCGTCGTTGTGCACGCTTGTACTTATTGGCAAACTCCATCGGTAGAACAACATTTTGCAGCAGACTGAGTGAAGGCAGCATCTGGAAAAATTGGAAAATGATTCCTACTTCCTGCCCGCGCCATTTGGCCAGTTGGTTCTCACTCATTTCGTGGATCGGGCGTCCGGAAACAATTACCTCGCCACCAGTAGGACGGTCGATGCCGGTTACCATATTCAGCAAGGTTGACTTGCCATTGCCGGAAGGTCCGACGATAGAGACAAACTCACCTTGTTGGATGTTTAGCGAAATGCCGTGCAGAATCGTTATCTCATCATCGCCAACAGGAAAAGTCTTGACAATATCTTTCAATTCAATAATGCTTTTCTTGTGCCCGTTTCCGTTCTTTGAAATCATCTGCTACCTCTATCTCTATTGCGTTCAGCGCTATTTCTTTCGTGCGTTGTCAATTTACAACACAGATTATATATGCTTGTAGATATTTTGTCAAGGTTTTGTATATATTTTATTAAATTTGGCCCAAGTTGTTCATATTCGCGGGCAGAATACTCAGCGGTGGTCTACAAACATCGGTAGCTAGCGCAGTTTGCAAAAAGCAGGATCCATCTATTCTGCTCCAGAGAAATGGTGATCGCCTTCCAACCCTACCCTCATCGCGATCCAGGCCCGGAAAGTCAAAACGGTCACCTGTTACAACAGCCTCAAAGCAAGCCATAATGCGCAATATGGCTCAATAGGAACAGTGAAAACCATGTCTGAAGTTGATAATTCTGACGTCAAAGACGCCAAAAAGGTAGAAAACAAGAATAGCGGGACCAGTAAGTTCCAGACCCCTTCTTGCTGGGTATTAAGCGTGACACTGCTGCTGGCAGGGATAGGACATTGACATAGGCGCGTACCGAGTTCCTGGCTCAGGTACCACCGTGGGTAATTCTAGTTGTCATTGGGGGACTCAGCCTGGGTAACTCAACAAGCCAGGCAATTCGTGTGAAAGATTGATGAAGCTGATGTCAATCTTAGATTTTTGATTCGCGATCGAGATAGCAAATTCACATATGCATTTGACAATGTGTTCAGGTCTGCTGGCTTGCATGTCATCCACACGCCTCATCGAGCACCGGATGCCAATGCATATGCTGAACGCTGGGTACGAACAGTCCGTGAAGAATGCCTTGATCACCTGCTGATTATGAATCAGACGCACCTTAAGCGTGTTCTGGATGGCTACATAAACTACTACGAATTATCGCGACCACACCAGCGTCTCGATCAACAGACACCCATTCCAAGGAAACCTATCCCCTCCTCCGGGCAAGTTAGGAAACGTGAGGTATTGGGTGGCATCGTCAACGACTACTATTGTACTCCCCAGCCCTTTTCCCATTCACTGAACTGAAAGCGTCTTCAGGCAATCAAATACCGCTAGCTCCTGGATTCTCATCCAGATGAATCGCCATACATCTACAACGAATTATGGCGTACCCTGCAAAAACTTCATCCAGCCTGAAATCTGCCCATAGAATATGAGACCAACTTCCCCTAATTGCTCCCCTTGTTAGAATCACACCTCATTTTTCTGTTTGAGGTCTGGTTCACATGTTTTGGTCTATCGTTGCTCTTGTTTTCTCGGTTCTATTGGATCTGATTCGTCTCGGTCGTCTATCCGACCGAGAAAAGGATCTTGAGATTCTGATTCTTCGGCACCAACTCGACATCTTGGAACGTAAACGTGCTCAACCTATTAAGGTCTCCAATGCTGAAAAACTCACGCTGGCTGTTCTGACCAACAAGCTGAAGACAATGGGCAACCGTTCTGCCAGCCAACTAAGGAATGTCCTTCGCATTTTTCAACCTGAAACTGTTTTCAAGTGGCACCGTGAACTGGTTCGGCGCAAATGGACACAAGAACCCCCAACAAAGGCGACCGTCCCAGAATCGATCAATAGCTTGAAGCATTGATTGTATTTTTGGCTCAGGAAAATCTACGCTGAGGTTACGCCAAAATCGAAGGTGTAATGCTCAAGCTCCGGTTCAAGGTTTCCCTCACAACAGTGCGGAATGTACTTGACAGAAACGGCATAGTGCCGGCTCCCATCCGCTATGGTTTTATTGGGTGGAAAACTCTGATGAAGCATTACAAGGAACAACTTCTAGCCTGTGATTTCTTTACAGTAGAAACGATCTTCTTGAAAACAGTCTACATGCTGGTGTTTATCGAATTGGGTACGCGACGAGTCCACTTGGCTGGAGCTACCAGCCATCCTGATGGACTTTGGGTAGCTCAACAGGCTAGACAACTCATTTGGGAATTCGAGGAATCGGAATCCAGTTTTCGTTGCCTCATTCGAGACAATGACAAGAAGTATGCCAAAGCATTTGATACTGTGTTTGAATCCTCAAATATTCACATCATTCCGACACCGATAGAGGCACCGAATGCAAATGCTTACACTGATCGTTAGGTACGCACGGTTCGTCAAGAATACCTCGACCACCTCTTGGTTGCATATGAATCTCACTTGCGTCGAGTTTTAGGGGAGTTCATAGCCTACTACAATGCCCGGAGACCTCATCAAGCGGTTGAACAACAATCCCCAATTCCTCGTTCTATAACGGTGGCAAGTGGAGTGGTCAATCGGCGTAGCGTACTTGGCGGCATCATCAATGATTACTTTCGTGCACCGGAAGCAAGAGCCACTTATCTCACCTAGTCCGACAAAAAAAAAGTGATGCTCCATCCCAGTAATTGATGAGGGTACTTGGGCACAGCCGTGATGGAGAAAAGGACCTATCATGGTGTCTGAATTGCCGATAAATTTGAGTGGGAAACGTTCAGCGAGGTCGTGATTTTCGATTGATCCTCATTGATTAAACAGTAAAACCAATCCCGTTTGACAAGCAATAGCGCGATCCAGGTTTTTGCATAATACGCCACCAAGATTATCTATCAAAGATTTCCTCATTTGCTGATATCCTAACACGGCGCCAACCCATATTTCAAGCACAGATTTCCTTCTGATAGCTTGGATCAACATCAAGTAAAAATCAACAGTAAAGAAGTGATGATGAGCATGAACAAGATGATGCGATCGAACTGTTCCTTACTTACCCGCACCACCAGCCATTTCCCTGTCCATATACCTATTGGCACAGCCGGCAACAACCACAGGAATTGTCGCAATAAATCAAAGTTGAATACATCTGCAAAGTAATAGAAGGGCACTTTGATGTAATTCAGGATGAAAAAGAAGAAGGCAAGGGTTGCGGCAAAAACTCGGGGTTGTAAATTTTGCAAAAGGAGGTATATAGCAATTGGAGGACCTCCTGTATGGGCCACGGACGAAGTAAAACCACCAACCAAACCCGCAAGCAGACCATGCCAATTTCGAGGTGTGTACGTCAGTTTCTTAAAAATGCTCCTCTCAAAAAGTTTGTAAAAGGCGAATAAGAGTACAATCACGCCAATCACAATCCGAATCAAGCGAACTGGCGCGTTGGTGAGGAACAGAGTGCCAATCGTCACGCCAACGATCGACGCCGGGATGAGTATCACTATTAGGCGCTTGTCCCATTTCTTCCAATGGACCCCGATGGCGAGGATATCGGCCAGCATAAGTACCGGAAGCATCATGCCGATTACATCGTCGATGGGCAAGACAAGTCCGATAAAAGGAACAGCCAGGGCAGCTAACGATGCCCACCCCCCACCTTTGGCCATCCCCACCATGAACATGCCCAAAGCAACGACGATGTAGATATGTATGGAGTAATCAAGCATAAAATTACCGAGAATTTTGATCCGGCAATTTTCTCTTGAAATCAGGCTAAAAGCAATTTTGCAGTGGTCACTGCCTGACTGGCGTCGGCCGCATAACCATCGGCGTCAATTTGCTGCGAATACTCAGCCGTTACCGGCGCGCCTCCAACCATCACTTTGACTCTACCTGTTAACCCTGCTTTACCAATCGCCTTTACCGTCGCTTCCATGCTGGGCATAGTAGTGGTTAGCAGTGCTGAAAGTCCGAGAATGTCAACCCCATCTTGCACTGCTTCTACAAAAGCCGCTGGCGCTACATCAGTGCCCAAGTCGATGATTTCGAATCCGGCGCCTTCTAACATCATCCCTACCAGATTTTTACCAATATCATGCAGATCGCCCTTGACTGTTCCAATAACGACCTTCCCGACCGGTTCCACTCCTGAATCTACCAGACGTGGTTTCAGTATTGCCAATCCCGCTTGCATTGCCCGGGCCGCAATCAACATCTCAGGAACGAAATATTCGCCTTCTTCAAAAAGGCGGCCGACCTCACCCATGGCAGCTATCATTCCCTCTTGGAGGATATCAGCCGCAGGTACGCCTGCGTCTAGCGCAGCCTGTACGCTTTCCTTCGTTCCCCTCTGATCGCCATCTAGAACCGCATCATATACACTATCTAAAAACTCCATTTTCTCACCGTATCCCTAATATCTCTTTGTCAATATTGTGTGTCTATTAGTATGTGCACTTTCGTGCTTCATCGGCAAAGGCCGCTAGCAGCTCGGGGTCGGCATCGAAGAAGTGATCGGAAGGGCTGAGGATATAGCCACCGCCGTTCCCTGCTGCTGCAAAACAACGACGGACTTCTTCTCTCGTCTTTTCTTCAGGGCAATCCTTGAAGTAATGGGCCTGGTTAAATCCGCCGATCATGCATACCTTATCGCCGACACGTTCCTTTGCTTCAGCTAACCGAACATCAGCGCCCATTTCTGGAGGTGTAAAAGTCTCCATAGCATCAGGACTCATACTAGCAATATCGTCTAAGATGGGCATCATGCCGCCACAGGTATGGTAGGTAATTCGCTGCCCTGCATCATGTGCAAGCCCAATAAGTTTGCTGTCATATGGAGCGACAAACTTCCGAAAGATCTTGGGAGAAATAACTGTAGATGATGCGTCACCACCACCTAATTCCAAGACATCATAATTTGCGTCTTTTAGAGTACGTATGTAGGTTTCCTTACGACGAAAAAGGATGCCTAGCAGCTCGTGAACCCAGTCTGGATCGTCGAAAGTGGCGTAGATTAGGGCTTCAATGCCTACGAGAACGGCCGCATCTTGCCAGGTGCCTGGCTGACCATAAATGTCAAAACCACAGATAGCTCCACGAATCAACCCTCTTTCACCAAATGCTTCTGCTTGCCGGTTGACCTCTTTGACATCACACAGCGGCGCGGTTACATACTCGCCGATAATATCGATATCTTTTTTATCTTTCACCAGATGCTCTGACACCCAGGTAGTATACTCATTGCGCTGCAAGACGGTGGTCAACGAGCCCTTGGGCGTGGCAATGGAATAACGAGTTGTTTCGTATTGGGCATCCGGTATATCCTCAGAGGTGATAGTCCAATCGTCGGATACAATGCGTTTTGAAAATCGTGGATTTGCAGGTTGCTCTTGTTCGGGATCAAAGTAAGCATGGGCGGACTGATCGGGCAGATAAGGCCCCGTCCAATAGATGGCATCCATACCAAACATATCGAATACTTCAATATCGCTTATGCCATCCAGGTAATTATCTCTGAAATAGTCTTGCAGATGGTGGGTCGTCACCGGTAATCTGTCCGGAATACCTCCATCCAGGGCTGTCAACAGCCTTTGTCTAGAACTCATCTCCATTACGATATCTCCTTAAATTTCATGATTGTGTATGCTTATGAAAGTGTAATAGATGTGTTTTTATCTCATAAGGCGAAAAGGTAGTGTGAAAGCTGCTGGGTTCAGTTAGTTCTACAGATTCGGGATTCTCTTCCAACAGATCGGTTTCGACGACATCGGCAATACTCGCGGCACAAGCAAATGAAGATTTTGAATGGCTGCCATGGCTGTCAAAAGTGCGGAGAACAAGAGCATCGCTATCTTCAGCCTGCTTGATGGCTTCAACAATTAAGGATGGGGATGCCACTTCCAACACCGATTGTCGAGCGGGAACGATAGAACCAGTGACATGCCTATCCAGTAAGATCTCAGCCGCAATAGGTGGGATGTTAAGCTCATACGCATGGCGGTCAACCTGCGCCTGCCGCCAACCACCTGCGTGCGGCAGAAGCGCATAGGTAAACTGATGGGATCCAATATCACTTTGTCCATCAGGACGGATGGGACTGCGTAAGAGTGAGAGGCGCAGGACATTTTCTTTTGCATCATAGCCATACTTGCAGTCGTTTAACAAGGCCACGCCATAATTTCCTTCTGACATGTCAACCCACTTATGCCCGCAGACCTCGAACTTCGCCTGCTCCCAACTTGTGTTGCGGTGCGTGGCACGTTCAATATTTCCGAAGGGAAGATCGTAGGTGGCAAACCGCGCACGCACCTGAAGTGGAAAAGCGACCTTCATCAGTTTCTGGCTATTCTGCCATTCAACACTGGTCTGGAAATCGATTCTGGGATCATTGGCATATAACCACATCTCTTGCTCAATGGTGGAGTCAAGTACCTGCCAACGACTGGTAAAAACGGCAAACAAAGGACCGTTGGCCTTTAGCCGCCAAGATTCCGTTTGCCGGACAGGGTATGAATATTCCTCAAGATGATAAGCTATATCCCAAGCGTTAAATTTGAACCCCGGATTATCCTCATACACCTGGAAAGCATTCCCTGGGGCAGATAATACTTCACGATCATTTTCCTGATCCCAAATGCTTGCTAGGTTCCCGTTTTCATCAAGCTCTATTTTGTAGAACAAGGATACGATTTCATTTTCTGCAAACTGAATGGCGTTTTCCACCTCTAGAACTACCTCGCTAAAAGTGGCAACGGACCAACCCATAGAAGGCAGTGCAGGGACGTTGACCCATGTACGGCCGTTGTAATGCTGAATCGGATGCAGCTCTACACCGTCGAATTGGATCGAACTGGCATGCGGGTTATGAGCCACATCAATCAGCCCGCTCCTCTCCCAGGATAAGGTATTAAACAGGAGGAGATCACACGTAGCAGCACTTTCAAGGTCAAGATGTTCCATAATAAAGGTCAGCGCCTCACTGCGAACCTTTTCTCCAATCGCAAAAGCCGCCTGGTAATCACGCTCGATATCAGACACACATGCTGGTTTGTGCGTACCTGGTAGGGTATCGTGGAATTGGTTGAGGAGAACATATTTCCATCCCTCATTTAGTCTCTCCTGTGCTCTAGGAGCCCCGTATAGCCAAGCCATTGAACTCAATATTTCCGCATCCCGGTAGAGCAATTCAACCTTGCGATTGAACCGTTTCAGACTTGCCTTAGTCGTATACGTCCCTCGGTGTGCTTCCAGGTATAGCTCATCATCCCAAACAGGCAGCTTTTCAGCCTTTTCTGCTTGGCGTCGGAAAAACTCTTCCGCAAATTCAATTTTTGTTTCAGGAAGACCAGGAAATTTGCGGGAACGCTGGCTTCCCTCAACCATTTCTCTTGTTGGACCACCGCCACCGTCGCCATAACCATAAATAAAAAGATTTTCCTCGGTGATGTGCTTTTCACGAAAGTCTCGCCAATGGCGGCGTAGATTATCCGCTTCGTAAGCTTGTGCAAAGTGGGTTGGCGGGAAATGAGCGATCACTTCACTTCCATCAGGACCTCGCCAGCGGAAAGTGTCGTAGGGAAAAACATTTGTATCATTCCATATGTTCAACTTTGCCGTAGAAAAATAATTAACGCCGGCCTTTTTGAGTATCTGCGGAAGCGTATACATGACGCCAAAAACATCAGGGAGCCAGCAAGTTTGGGCATCAATGTCGAACTCTTGTCTTATGAATCGTTTTCCAAACAGAAGCTGTCGTACCAGACTTTCTGGGCCAAGGAGGTTCCCGTCCGGCTCAAGGTACATGGCCCCTATCACCTCCCATCTTCCATCCCGTACTCGCTGCTTCACCTCTTCAAATACATCCGGGTATATTTCCTTCAACTTTTCATAAAGGAATGGCTGGCTGTAGCTAAAGCGATAGAACGGATACTCCCTCATTAGACTCAACATATTGGTAATCGTCCGGCAGTTCTTACGCAGTGTCTCTTTGATAGGCCACAGATAGACAATATCAAGATGCGAGTGGGCACAAATGCTGATTCTACCCTCGGAACGGTACATATCGCTCGCGTAGATCTTATCTCGTAGATAGTGTCGTGCCTTGCTGACGGCTTCATAAATCTCTTCTCGCATCTCTAGCTGTGGGTTAATCAATCGGCATACTTCTTCCAAATGATGTAAAAGAAAACCCTCAATTTCCCGATTTTCATCACTCTGCCAGTAACTCAAATAGGCATCCAACACAAACCGGGCATCATATAGAAAACCATCGATCTTGCGATCAAGTTTCACCAACCGAGCCTTGGCAAAACGATGGTGTTCGCGCTCGTCACGGCGTCGCTCATCATACGGATGATTAATGATGAAGGCTTCCATTTCCAGTTCGAGTTCTCGCCCCGTTTGAGCGAAATCCCCTAACGGAACAAGGCTGCGGTACCAATCTAATCCCTGCCAGGGACGGCCGTTTATGGATAGCTGTGTTTCACCACCATCCATATCAATATCCAGAAATGTGTCGGGACCAGCATGGCTATGTGGAATTGTTAGAACTTTACGGAAAAATCCAGTTACATCATAACCGCCCCACTGATCGCCGACATCGATGGTTCCCCACTTTCCATCTAGGTACTCATATTCATTAGACCCGACGAGTCGGGCCCGGCGATAGTCCCAGGTCCTTATCTCGATAGCATCGTAGAGGAGAAATTTCTCTAGATATTCAAGCTGTCGTTGAATCCAATTTTGGGGTAAGTCCGAGCTTCGTTCTGGATCCTTTGGCTTGCGTATTGGCATATCATTTTCCGATTTAGCTATGAATGGTTAATATTTCCAGCCTTGTATGCTTTGTAGCGATTCAGTGCGATTTGCATTTCTTGAGGTCTTGCTTCCAGTTTCTCAAACGCGTATTGCCGGAGTAACGCATGCATTCGAATCCGGCCATCTTTTATTGGTCGTAGTAGCGATTTTTCGACAAGTGTGGTTATCTCCGACAAGGAAGCACCTGCAACTTTCTCTGCCGATTCTTGTCCAAAACCACCCTGTATCACGGAAAGACATCGCAAAATCTCCTGTTCTCTGGGCGAAAGCATTTGATAAGAGGACTCGAAAACTGCTCTGATGCTGCGATGACGAATGGGCACATCGCGTAAGGATGTAACCAAGACATCCAGACCTATTTCAATCTCTTGTGCGATCTCGGCGCAAGATAACACCTTAAGCCACGCAGCAGCCAATTCAAGGGCCAAAGGCATGCCTTCCACCAAGTGACAAATCTTAACAACACAAGCTTTATCTGCTTCCAAGGAAAAATTTGGCCGTACACGCCTTGCCCCCTGTTCAAATAATTGAACAGCGCTGTATTCCTCCCATTTCTTTACCCCATCATCCTCTGCTGATGGATAGCGCATACCTTGTACTGTGTAAATCCATTCACCTTGTAGATTTAGCGCTTCTCGAGAAGTGACCATTATTTTTATCCCTGCGGCTGCCTCCAGCAATTCAACTATTAAGCCGGTTCCTCCAACCAATTTTCCTTCGACATCACTTAGTCTGTCGTTTGCTTCAAAGTCATCAACCAGAAAATGCTCAAAGTTATCTAAGACGAGAAGCATTCTCTTCTCTTGTAAATAGGAAAGTAAATCATTTTGCACATCTTCCGATGGAGAAGACGAGATTTCCAGAATTTCCGAGATTGCAGATGTAAGCTGAGACAGCGAACTAGCAGCGATGGGGCGAACAAATGCTACGCCATCAACAACCAAGTCCTGACCATAGCTGTTAAAGATCAGGTTTTGTGCGGCTTGTATTGCCAATCGCGTTTTTCCGATTCCCCCTGGACCGATCAAAGTCAACAACCGGCAATCTGGATCGTCAAGCAGACGGGCCAATTGCACCAAACCTTCTTCTCTGCCTACGAATGGCGTTACCGGTACTGGTAAATTGTTCACCAATTCTGATCGACGCTGTTGAAGATCTTGCTCGATCAGGAAAATATTTTCACGTATCCCGTCGCTGACCATATTTGATGCTCGGATTTCATCATATATCGCGGTTGTTTCCTCTAAAGGAGGAACATCCAACTCCTCCTCAAATCTTTGCACACAGAGTTGATATAGACGGAGGGCGGCCGATTTTTGACCGGTCTGTGCATAAAGAATCATGAGACTCTGATATGTAGGTTCATGCAGTGGATCGAGGGCAAGCAGCCTTCGGGCATAATTGAGGGCTAGTTCGAATTCACCTGCCGTAGTGTAACCTTGGATCAATCGCCTCAATGCGAAGAAGATCTCCTGTCGAAGCTCCTCTGTCAGGAAAAATTGCCATTCATCAAACTCGGGGCAATCGGGCAGCGTGAAGCCGGTCATGAAATCATTTTGATAAAGACTCACTGCTTCTGATAACAGCTGCAAACAATCAACACAGATCGTTTCCGGATTATGGGCATGGGTATGGCATTTCGCCAATAGTGCTCTGAATTGAAGCACATCAATCCATAAACCCGTGTTCTGCAGGGCAATCGTATCCCTTTCGACAATCAACCAATCTTCGCCAAGCGCTTTATTTAGTGTGGACAAATCCCTGCGAAGCGAAGCGCGAGCCCGGCTTTGTGAACTATCTGGCCAAAACATTGCTGATAAAGTGTCACGGTGCTGTTCTTGATCGCCCAAAGCAAGGTAAGCCAGAAGCGCTATCGATTTGTGGCGATTTATATCGATTGGCGTACCGTCAATGGCTGCGCGTGGGGAACCAAGAAGGAACAAATTCAACTCAGGCATGCGATCAAGCCCTTACAAATCTCATTATCGCAAAATCATAATCAGGATTGAATTCGCCAGTTACTATTGGGGCGCGGTCTGGAACGGTATTTGGATCGATCCTGGAACGATGGCTGATTAGAATGTGGGACATATCAACTGAATTGACATTTATAGGAGATTTCACAATGAATCCTTTTGATTATCAAGTAAGCATTATTGTCTATGAAGAGCGCGTAAAACAATCGGCCCATCAGCGCCATTTAAACAACAATGGTACAAACCCTTCTGTTTCAACCAAACGCCCGATGTTAAATTTCGTTCAAACTGTGGCAAGGCTGGGCCAAGTATTCAAGCTTAATACGCAGCCCACGACGGCCAAATCTGCTACCCATATAAGCTAAAGAAGAACAAACAAAATGGTCTAGCAACCCTGCCATCTGTCATTTAGGTGGCAGGGTTGTGCTCGTCGTAGTTGCCTTCCTGGCGCCAGAAATCTACCATCAACTCGTATCGAGACAGACGCATACCTGTATAGATACAATTGCTGGTCGAGAATATGTACCCTCCGCCTGGCATACCGTGCTTCAGTGCATATCGTGTAGATTCGATGATCTCTTCCTCCGTTCCTGTGTCCATCAAACCACAATTAACATTGCCGATTAGACACACCTGATCACCATAATCACGTTTGATTTCGGCGATATCGATGCCTGCCTGGGGATCAAGAGAATGCAGCGCATGAGGTTTTCCCTCCAAAAGGTCATCGATGATGGGCATGATGTTGCCATCGGTGTGCTTAATCACATAGAAGCCAAGATCCTTATACCCTTCCACCAATTGTTTGAGGTAGGGTGTCACAAACTCGGAAAACATTGCCGGGCTGAGAAAAGGGCCGCTGTTGAAGCAGTAATCGGAACAAAGAGCAAACCCATCAAGGCCACCTTGTTTACTTAACTGCTCCGCACGTTCAAGAGCATGATCTACTTTATCTTTGGCGACTTTCTTGACTTTGCCAGGTTCATCGGCCAGGCGATAGACAAAGTCGAGCAGGCGGTCACCGCCAGGGATGGGAAAAGTCGCATCACCATGACGCAATAGAAAATAGCGGTCACCGCTTTTTTCGCGCACGAGATCAACAGTTCTTTTTGTTTCTTCTATATCATCAGGATTGGGATGGAGAAAAATAGCGCTGTGCTCATAGGTTTCGGCCGTGGCGATATAAAGATCGGCCATATCACTCCGGTGCAGTTGTCGTTCTTGTTCTTCCATCTGTTTCCACTGATCATATTTACGGTGATACGGATGAACCTTGCCGAAGGCTTCCATCGTCAGGAAAAAAACGAGTTCAAAATGAGGAACTCGACCGCTTATTGGCCGACGCTCCAATGCCGCAATGAATCGTTCACGTGGCGTCATATCAGGTTCCTAACCACTTCTTAGACAACCGTTGCAGCCGCAGCTAGATCTGCAAGTGGTCTGTCACTGTACAAAAAACAAGCAGCATGATGATCATCGTCGACAGTGTAAAGTGCCGGATTCTTATCCAGACAGTTGTCCATGCGATGGATGCAGCGGGGATAGAAGCGACAGCCGCTGTCGACCTTCGCCCGCAGTTGTTCATCATCAGGCAAAACAATATCAGTATCCCACTTAATCTTTGGATCAGGTACAGGAATAGAGCCAATCAATTCTTGGACATAGGGATGTTGAGGATTTTCGATAATCTTGACCGTATTTCCAGTCTCGGTAACCGCTCCCTGGTAAAGCATAAACATTTCATCCCCAATCTGGTATGCTGTAGATAGATCATGCGTAATATACAGAAAAGAAATATTGCGTTCGTCGCGAAGCCGAATCATGATGTCCAGAATCATGGCTCGCAAAGATGCGTCGACTGCTGATACTGGCTCGTCAGCCACAATCAGATTCGGTTTCAGCATATAGGCGCGGGCAACCATCATCCGCTGGCGCTGCCCGCCACTGAGTTGGTGAGGGTACTTCTCCAATACTTCCTCGCCCCGCATACCCACAACATTAAGGGCATCCTCAACCAGATCACGTGCTTCGCTTTTGTTACTGGCCATCTTAAAGTTCTTGATAACCATTTCAAAGATATGCTTCACTCGATAAAAGGGATTGTAAACCGAATAGGGATCCTGAAAAACGACCTGAACCTGCCGTTGGTATTCAAGCTGCTCCTTGCGGTTCATATTCTTGATGCTTTTACCTTTAAACACAACATCACCACTCGTGAGCCCGATGAAACCCAGCACGAGACCAGCCAATGTGCTTTTGCCACTGCCGCTTTCACCGGCAA
The DNA here is from genome assembly GCA_963807975.1 of uncultured Chloroflexia bacterium. Taxonomy (GTDB): domain Bacteria; phylum Chloroflexota; class Anaerolineae; order Promineifilales; family Promineifilaceae; genus JAACFF01. The sequence goes on from CAWEDV010000002.1 coordinate 393,269, forward strand.
TGGTGACGATTTTTGCGGGTTTTTCAGGGATGATCAGATTAAAATCTTGCAAGGCCACAACCTGTTTGCTATCTCCGAATATTCCTCCGCCGCCACCATATACCTTCGTCGCATTTTTAATTACTAACAAGGGTGTTGTCATGTCAACTTACCTCCTCTTTTGCATAAAGATGACAGGCAGCAGAGTGATTCGGCTTATATTCCTCTAGTAATGGCCGTACTTCGCGACACACATCCATCACCTCTGGACAGCGGAACTGAAAAATGCAGCCGGGCGGTGGATTACGCAGATCGTGAGTCAACCCTTCAGTCAATTTGAGGGGTTTGCGTTCACTGATTGACGGTATAGATTCGATGAGAAGTTGTGTGTATGGGTGCAAAGGTTCGGCAAAAGCACCCTCCACTGGCCCGATTTCAACCAGATTACCGGCATACATAATGGCCAATCGATCCACCAACTGGGCCATCAATCCCATATCATGGCCAATAATGATCATGGATACGCCCAATCGATCGCGAATATCCAGGATAGTCTGCGCGACAATACGCTGCACAATGACATCTAGGGCACTGGTGGGCTCATCGGCAATTATTAACGGCGGATTTAAGGCAATGGCCATCGCAATGCAAGCTCGTTGTTTCATTCCACCACTTAACTCGTGAGGGTACATGTCATAAATGCGGCTGGGTAGCCCCACATCAGTAAAGAGTTGTAAGATGCGCTTTTCTAGCTCTTTCTTGGGCTGCTTTCCTTCATGGGTCTCTATTGCATCGGCAATTTGATCCTCTATTTTCATGAGGGGATTCAAGGAGTTCATTGCACCTTGGGGGACTAAAGCCATTTCCCGCCAACGAACGTCACGTAATTGCTTCGCATTCAAGCTGACCAAATCCTTATCATTGATGAGAACGTGCCCTTTCGCAATGCGCCCCGGAGGCTGCACAAGCCGTAAAATGGCCATCGCTGTCGTCGTTTTGCCACAGCCTGATTCACCGATAAGGCCGATTAGTTCACCTTGATAAACTTTAAAGGAAACATCATTGCAGGCAATCACATCGCCTGTGGGTGTGTCATAATGCACACTCAAGTTTTCCACGCTCAGCACTACCTCCCGTTCAGTCGTGCCAATATCCCTGGTAAGTTCTTGTTGTTGTATTGTCATGTCTAATTCAGTCCTCTCAGACGAGGATTGGCGATTTCATCCAGGCCGATATTCATCAAGAAGAGAGAGATAAAGATGATGATTAGCATCAAAACTGGAAAGCCCCACCACCACCACATGCCACGCAATATTGCCGCCCCGTTGATGGCGAAAAAGATGATCATACCCAATGTAGGCACACGTGTAGGACCCAAACCCAGGGCTTCCAAGCTGGTAGCCGCTAATATAAGGGCCGAAACGGTACCAATAAAAGCGGCTGCCAAATAGGGCAGCAAGTTGGGCATCATTTCTTTAAACATAATATCAAAACTGGAAGCGCCTGAGAATCGGGCCATTTGTACATACCCTTGTTCCCGCATGCTCAGCACCTGCGCCCGCACATAGCGTGTTGGTCTGGGCCAGGCAAAAAGGGCCAGCAAGAAGGCCATCACTTCCAAACTAATTTGATTTACCAAGGCGGCAATAACAATCAACACAGCCAATACAGGTATTGTCACGAAAGCGTCCGACAATACCCTAATGACGGCATCGATTCTGCCTCCCTTAAAACCTGCCGTAAACCCAAGGATAATACCGACAGTCATTCCAATAAGGGCAGCTACAAAACCTACTCGCAACGACCGCGGCGTACCGACCAGGATCATTGCCAACATGTCGCGACCAGTACTCTCCGTGCCCAGTGGATGTTCCAAGCTGGGTGGATTAAAGCCGGGACCGAGTTCCTCTGTTACCCAAAAAGGAGGCATATTCAAGGGAGCGGAGGCGGCCGTTGCCATACTCACATCCCAAACTGCTGGTCCAATGAACGCCAATGAGAACATAAACAATAAGATGATGAAGCCAGTTATAAACTTCCGGTTCATCCACGGAGAGTCCCAATCAATTAGCTTCCTTCTTTTAGGGATTGGCTGAGTTTGATTTGAAGTTGTGGTAGTCATGGGCTAGCTCCCTTCGTGCGTGATGCGCGGATCGATCAGCGGATAACTAAGGTCGAGCACAAACACCGCAAAAGATACGCCTAGAATCAGGTAAAAAACAATTCCCGCTACCAGGTTGAAATCTGAGTTGATGATACCCTGATAGAGTAGATAACCCATGCCTGGGTAAGCAAAGATATACTCGATGATCACTGAGCCGGCGGCAATACTACCCAGAGTTAAGGCCAGGGCTGTAAGAGCCGGGAGGATACCATTGCGAATACCATAGCGCATGAAGATACGACCAGGACGCAGCCCTTTGGCTTCAGCCAGAATCATGTAATCATGGCCATCTATGGTGACCATCATACCTCGCATCCCTAATGCCCAAAAACCCATGGAAGTTAGCATGATAGCCAGCACCGGCAATATGGCATGTTTGAATGCGCTCATGATAAACGGCAAATTGGGGCCAGGTGTTAGACCACGTTCGTAGGCTCCTGAAAAAGGGAGCCACTCCAATTGAAAAGCAAAGATAAAGATGAGGAGAATGCCTAACATGAAGGGTGGAATCGCAGTAAAAACGATCGTTCCCGGTAGAATCTTGCGAATCCAACCGGGAACGGGTCTCCAGGCCATCATGGCGCCAATAGCATTGCCCGTTAAAAAAGAAGCAAAAGTAGCAAGCGATAACAGAAAAAAGGTCCAGGGAAAAGCGCGGCCTACCAATTCATCTACTTCGGCCGGGAAGAAGGCCAGCGAAAAGCCTGTGTTGAACATAGCCAGATTGCCCAGGTAACGGATATATTGAATATGTACTGGCTGATCAAGACCGAAGCGCTCCTTCCAGGCTTCAATCATCTCATCAGCATTTTCTACTGATCCCCCTTGAGCGATCATTCGACCAATTGTCGCCGTGACCGGATCGCCGGGGGCCAGACGGGGGATAATAAAGATAATCGTGGCTCCCAACCAGACGGTCACCAGAAACATGCCAAACCGCTTGAGAACATAGTTAAGCGTTAAACCACCCATCAGTCGCCTCCTCTCATTGGAAAACCACCGGTGGTCTGAAGAATGTTGACCACCGGTGGTATTTGCCTATTTTAGCCTATTGGACCGGCTCCAGATTGTGAATAATCACATGCGTACTTTGCCACCAAGTTGGTGGATGGATGTAGGGATTTTCGGCCGATGGCCAGTTCGTCCAATAGGTCTCATTAAAGGGAATGATCTTCTTGGCTTGCGTGACCGGAATCACAGGTAACTCATCCATGTAAATTTCGGCAGCCTGGACAAAGAGATCGTCAATTTGGGGATCGCCAAGCGGGAGCACGCCAATTTGATCGACCAAATCACTATATTCTTGATTTTCCCAACGCCACGCGTTGGCACTGGCACGCTCACCAACAGGCACAAGGTGGCTAATGTTCATCGTGTTCATCGAAGCCCATGGCTCATTAATCGAACCACATGTTTGCCAGCCACTGCGTGATTCATAGTTACCATTGAAGAAGTTATCCCAGAATGTACCATAAGCAACATTGCCGAAGGTGGCATTGATGCCAATTCTCTGCCATTGCTCGACGACAACCTGGGCAATTTTCTGATTCTCGATCAGCGGTTCGGGCGTTTGGATATTGATTGCCAACTCCTGACCATCTTTTTCGTAGTATCCTGACCCCTCATTCAAAACGTAACCTTTCGACTCGATGATCGCTTTTGCTTGATCGGGATCGAATGTTGTGATCGGGCTAGTGTCGATCAAATCGACATATTTATCCAGACCAGCATAGGCTGGGAAGAAAAATTCTGAAGCCGTCGTTGCACCTTCATAAGCAATTGTCACCACTTCATCGCGATCAATGGCATAGTTCAAAGCCCTGCGCATATCCAGATCATCCCAGGGCGCAACAGTTAGATTAAACTCAATGTTCCGTGCGCAAGGATCGGGCCAAGCATAGGGTAAATCACTGTAGTAAGCGAAGGCGTTGGGGTTGCGCTGTTGTAGGGCATAGAAGGCGCCCAAACTGATATCCATTAAGCTGTCCAAACCATCACTGGCCATGGCTGCGACCTTGGTATCTTCGGTGCCGAAGGTCGTCCAAACCAATCGCTCGGGCATTGGCAGATCCATCCAACCACTTTTAGCACCCCACCAATCATCATTGCGTGTGTAAACAAACTCGGTCTCGTTTGCGGTTTCCAGCAGATACGGTCCAGTGAAAACGGGCCACCCCTTTTCGGGATCGTAATTGGTGAAAGTCGTGGGGTCTTGATCTTTCCAGATGTGCTCGGGCATGATGTTGTGCCGGCCGTAAATCTTTACCGCAAAATGATCCAAGATGAAGCGCGGATTGGTCCCTGTCAGGTTAAACTGTGTTGTCAAATCATCAAGCTTCTCAATACTTTCTACCCAGGTCACCATTTCTCCGGCCATATCAAGCTCAGGATGCTCAAGCAGCATATTTATGGTGAAGACGACGTCATCAGCATTCATTGGTTCGCTATCACTCCACTCAATACCTTCGCGCAGTTTGATGGTCCAGACATCAGCAGCTTCATTTTGCTCGTAACTTTCAGCCAGCCAGGGCATGATCTCGCCGCTTTCATAATTAAGAATGAAGAGCGGCTCCATCATGGCTTGATGCAAACCCATATCCTCGACAGCACCAGGAATGTAGGGATTCCAACTCTCAGGATTGGCGACTCGTCCACCACCAATATCAAAAATAACCGTCTTGCGGCGCAGTTCCTCCCCTGCAGGCATGGCCACAGCAGCCTCTGCCGGTTCAGGCTCCACCTCCACAACGCGCGTCACTTCCACCTCTTGTACCTCGGTAACGACTTCGCCATCAACGACGCGTGTGACTTCTACTTGTTCCATTTCGGTAACAACACGGGTTACCTCGACAACCTCTGGTTCTCCACCACCACATGCGGAGAGAAGGGCTAGAGCTACTACTAGAACTAACAAAAACGACATACTCTTTTTCATTCTTATCCTCCAAAATCTAAGGTTCACTTGGATAACTAAACTGTAAACAAAAATCATTTGTCCGATTTTTCACTGGTATAACGTATCTTCACCTCCTTGAGTGGTTGTCAACTGCGTCTATTTTTCTCTTATTGGATACAGGTTGGGGGAATAACAAGGTGACGAGTCTAATACTCGCTTTGAATGGCCTACCGATGGATGGCCGTTCGTTTGTATTTCCGGACATCCGGGGCATCACCTTCAACTCAATCTTGCTGATGGAGCTATCCATGATCTCTTCCAAATCAGGTGCCGGGAATGAATAATTCGTCTGAACTCTCTCTTCAAGTCAAACCATACGATGTATGAATGCGCATTCATGAATGCGTATTCATAACTCTAAACGAGGAAATAGTTTTTGTCAATACTCAATTCGAATTTGCTGGTATATCGGTCAGATGTCCTGATTTTTATTGACACTTCTGCAGATTCGGTTATGATTGAATACGCATTCATATTACCAATCAGAGACAATAGATACCATGCCACAACGATTAGTCACCTCGTACGATGTAGCCCAACAGGCTGGCGTATCTCAACCGACGGTTTCGCGGGCCTTTGATCCCAAAGGCAACATTAACCCAGAGACGCGTGCGCGTGTGTTGGAGGCTGCGGATAAGCTAGGATACCAACCCAACGCCATTGCCCGCGGCTTGACAACCCAACGCACCGATATTGTGGGCATCATTTTGGGCAACATCACCAGGAGTCTCTATTACCCCAGGGTATTGGTCGAATTCACCCGCCATTTGCAAGCCATGGGCAAACAGGTACTGCTCTTCAATTCCCATGAGACCCGGCCCGTTGACGAAATCATGCCCCGCATCATGAGTTATCAGGTTGATGCCCTAATCATTGCTTCCACCACCCCAGGCCGGAAACTTATTGACAGGTGTACACAGAGGGGAATGCCGGTCATCTTGCTGAATCGAACAGCACCAGATACAGGTGCCAACTCGGTATGCAGCGATAATGAAGGTGGTGGGCGGCTCGTGGCTGACATGCTGCTAGATGCTGGTCACAGCCAATTGGGCTTTATTGCTGGTGTCGGAATTACTGCGACCAATGTTCTGCGCCAGAAAGGATTTACCGACCGGCTCAGTGAACGGAAAGCAGGTGAACCAATTATCGAACAGGGTGCCTATTCATACGATTCTGGCTATGAAGCAGGTTTGAGGCTACTAGATCGGGATGATCCACCAGAAGCAATTTTCTGCGCAGCGGATATTATGGCGCTAGGTGCAATGGATGCGGCCCGCTACAAATTAGGTATCAAGATTCCCGAAGAGCTTTCAGTCATCGGTTATGATGATATTGCCATGGCAAGTTGGCCTACCTATGATTTGACGACAATCCGCCAATCAGCTACGAAGATGGTGGAGTCGGCCATTCAACTGCTTAACTTTGACCATGGCAATATGGTAACCGGTGAAGTCATCTTGCTTCCTGGCGAATTGATTCGCCGTGGATCAGCCAGATAATGTGAGACCACTATTTGGGCCAGTGCTTACTGTCCAAATAGCAAACTTGATCACCTGCTAACAACTCATCTGCTCATTTCGATAAACCATAACAAGCCAACTATAACAACCTGGTACCAATCCTTAACCACTCAACACTCATTTCCTAGATCATAAAATACTCTACAGAAACCGCGATTGTTATTGACAATCAGGTACTTTTGCGTAAACTATTGAATACGTATGCAATCGATCGACTTGACACTGTGCAATTTGGTTTCTATGAGTTGAGAATAGCTAAAATATGACCCAGAATCAATCTACTTCCGTGGATGTCGCTAAACTAGCTGGTGTGTCCCAACCTACTGTCTCTCGCTCTTTTGATCCAGACTCGCCGGTTTCACCAAGAACGCGGGCTCGTGTGCTTAAAGCAGCAGCAGAGCTTGGATATACTCCAAACGTCATCGCTCGCAGTCTTAAATCTCGCAGCACCAATATGGTTGGTATCATCATGGCCAATCTAACTTCCAGTTACTTTTATCCAAATGTCCTGGAAAAGTTTACGCTGCGGTTACAGGCGATGGGAAAACAAGTTTTACTTTTTGGTGCACCGCCGGACAGAACCGTGGATGAAATCCTACCGCACGTCTTGGGCTATCAGGTGGATTCTCTAATCATAGCCTCTACTACACCAGGACGAGCCATTATTGATGAATGTGCCCGAATCGGAACTCCCGTAATCTTGTTTAATCGCTTCTCTTCCGCAACACAAGCTAATGTCGTATGTTGTGACAACGAAGAAGGTGGGCGCCAGGTTGCCAATGCCTTTTTAGATGCCGGACATCAGCAGATTGCCTATATCGCCGGACCCAGTAGTACGGCCACGAATCAGATGCGTGAAAAAGGGTTTGTCGAGCAACTAGCAGCGCGCGGGTATGTTAATCTCTTGCGCGAAGAAGGGGGATATACCTATGATTTTGGCCGTTCTGCAGCGCGCACCCTGTTAAATAGGGATAATCCTCCAGATGCCATATTTTGTGCAGCCGATGTTATGGCTCTGGGAGCGTTGGATGTGGCCCGTTACGAACTAGGTATTCGCGTACCGCAAGAGCTGTCCATTATTGGTTTTGATGATATACCCTTGGCCAGCTGGCCAGCTTACAACTTGACCACTATTTGCCAACCAGTAGATGAAATGATCGCTGCGGCTATCGACCTGATCAGCGATAAAGACAACGGCATCCCCACTGGCCAAACAAAACTGCTGCCGGGGAAACTGATCGTTCGTGACTCGGCGAGGATGGCCTAAACTGATGACAATGGCTGTAGCGTTCGCCGGAATAGACGGGTTAATTCAATCCAGCGCGAAAATCGAGCCGGTGGTTTCCGGCTTTGACTTTGCCGAAGGACCCATCTGGCATCCTGTGCAGCGGACAGTTATCTTTAGCGATATATTGGGCAATTCAATCTACCGCTGGTCAGAAGCATCAGGCCTGGAAACGCTACGGCGCAACAGCTATATGGCCAACGGCAACAGCTATGATCAGCAGTGGCGCGTGATCACCTGTGAACATGCCACCAGCCGCCTTACCCGCACCAATTTTGCAAAAGGCAGCGAACTGGAGGTGCTGGCCACTCACTACCAGGATAAACGGCTAAACAGTCCCAACGACGTGGTTGTAAAAAGAGATGGGGCCATTTATTTTACCGATCCTACCTCGGGTCGCAGTGCAGGATATGGGGTGCCGAGGGAACCGGAACTGCCCTTCAGCGGAGTCTACCGGCTGGAACCGGATACAAAATCATTGACTTTGCTGGTTAACGACTTTGCTAAGCCCAATGGTCTATGTTTCTCGCCAAATGAGCAGCTTTTGTATGTTAATGATACAGAAAGGCAGCATATTCGCGTGTTTGATGTAACAAAAGATGGGTTGTTGGCCAACGGCCGTCTATTTGCCCAACTGGAAGGGAATGCGCCAGGAGTTGCCGACGGTATGAAAGCAGATAGTGCCGGCCACATTTATTCTTGTGGTCCAGGAGGGATTCATATATTTAAACCAGACGGAACTCACCTAGGCATTATAGCCACGCCTGAATTCGCCACCAATTTTGTCTTTGGTGACGACGATTTATGCACCTTATACATCACCGCCACCACGACTGTTTACCGCCTGCGAGTGCAGGTTCCAGGAATCCATCCATTTCAACGAGGGAGCAATGTCCAAAAATAGTTACATCATCCCTGCAAGCAATTTGCAGGATTACATGACACGCTTGTTTGAGCAATCCGGTATGAACCGTGAAGACGCCGCATATTGTGCTTATGCTATGGTACAAACCAATCTATGGGGCATCGATTCCCACGGCGTTCTCCGCGCCCCCATCTATCTCGAGCGCCTTGTCTCTGGTGCCGTGAACGCTGCTCCTACCATAGAGACCGTGCGTGGTGGCCTGGCACTAGAAGTGCTCGATGGTGATGATGGGTTGGGTTACGTGGTCGGCAAAGCGGCTATGGAGCGAGCCATCGAATTGGCAGAACAATTTAACATAGGTGCAGTGGGCGTGTTTCGTAGCAATCATTTTGGCGCAGCTGCCCTCTATGCGCAGATGGCGACACAAAGAGGCTTGATTGGTATCGTGATGACCAATGTAAAACCCAATATCGTCGCCCCTGGCGGCAGCAAACCTATCGCCGGCAACAATCCCATCGCCATCGGCATCCCGACTTTTGCCGAGTTTCCCTTCATGCTGGACATATCGTTGTCAAATGTTGCCGGGGGCAAACTACTGTTGGCGAGCAAGAAGGGCGAAAAAATACCGCTGGATTGGGCAACCGACAAAAACGGCCGTCCGACTGACTGACCCGGATGAAGCATTTGCCGGCTTCCTCTTACCGGTGGGCGGGCATAAAGGGTTGGGGCTGTCCTATGTCGTTGATATTTTATCCGGCCTGATTACTGGTGGCGTTTTCCAGGATGGCATCAAGAGCATGTACAAAGAGAAGGAAGATCCCAGCCTGACTTGCCACTTCATGATCGTCATCAATCCCTTGATATTGATGAGTCGCGAGGTCATGCAGGAACGTATGGCTGAGTATTACAAGACGATCAAAGCATCGCCCATGTGGGATGATACGCGGGAGATGATGCTGCCGGGAGAAATTGAATATCGTACCGCACAAATCCGCCGGGAAAACGGTATTCCAATTCCTACGGCGCTTTATGAGGATTTGGCGGCCGTCGGAGTGGAGCTTAATGTCCCTTTTTCACTTGAGGGATAAAAATTTTTGGCATTTACTGTATACGTATTCAAGTGGATGAATCATTTTACCCCCAGTTTACAGCTGCTTACTGAGAGTGCTACTTAGGAGAAATATATGGAAACAATTATCACCTCTCTATCAAAAGAAGTCATTATTGGTCCTGGCCAACCATTTGTCATCATTGGCGAGCGCATTAATCCAACGGGGCGCAAGCTTTTAGGCAAAGAGATGGCAGAAGGAAACTTTGATCGTGTGCGCCAGGACGCTGTCGCACAGGTAGAAGCTGGAGCGCATATGCTTGATGTCAACGCCGGCGTTCCTATGGGCGATGAACCAGCGATTATGGCGGAAGCGATTCGTATTGTGCAGTCCGTCGTCGACGTGCCCATTGCCATCGACTCTTCTGTCGTTGCTGCGCTGGCATCTGGTCTTGAAGCGTATCAGGGTAAAGCGCTGGTCAACTCCGTCACCGGTGAAACAGAGAGATTAGAATCAGTATTGCCTTTAGTAGCTGAGCATGGCGCGGCCGTTATCGGCATTACCAACGACGAGACAGGTATTTCCCACGACATAGATGTGCGCTTCTCAGTGGCGAAAAAGATTGTGGAGCGAGCAGAATTATATGGGATTCCGCGGGAAGATGTGCTCATCGATCCGCTGGCAATGCCCGTTGGTGCTGTGCATGGCGCCGGCGTGACTTTCATCCAACTGGTACAACGCATACGCGAAGAACTGGGAGTCAATACAACCTGTGGGGCTTCGAATATTTCGTTTGGATTGCCAGGACGGCCGTCACTGAATGCCGCTTTTTTGGCCATGATTATCGGTGCCGGGATGACCTCAGCCATCACCAATCCACTTGAAAGTGAAATGGTTAAGGCGATCTTAGCTGCCGATGCACTGCTCGGCCATGATGAAAACTGCGCGGCCTGGATCACCTATTATAAGAAACAAAGTGGCACCGGGGACAGTAGTACGCGTCGCACGCGTCGCACGCGTCGTACTCGGTCTGCTCGCAGCGGCTAGCAATCAGTGTGCAATTATTGGTAACAACTACAACGGGAAATGAACATTTGTGATTCATCCCGCAATTTACAATTATTTTTCGGAAAAGGAGTTAAGGAAATGTCAGAAGGAAAAGCATTTTGGTGGCAAGAGATGACCGCTGAGGCCATCCAAGAACATGCAAAGAAGGATGATATCGCGATTTTGCCGTTGGGCGCCATTGAACAACATGGACCCCACTGCCCCTGTGGTGACGACAGCTACAACGCTATTGGCATGGCCGAGCATATTTCCCGCAAAACAGGCGTCATGCTGCTGCCCTGTCCGATGTATGGCTCGCATCCGTTCCATCATTGGGGTATGCCTGGCAATATCCCCCTTACCTACGAAACCCACATCGGTTTGGTGATGGACATTATTAAAGGGGCAACCGTCTCCGGATTCAATAAATTCATCATTTTGTCGGCACACGGGCAAGTTTCATCAACCATCGTGGCCGTTCACAAATTAGGATTGGAAGGGATCTTCACTCTGTCCCTGCATTGGTACGATTTCTTGCGCGACGATAAAGACGTATTGGAAGACTGGATGTGGCATGCCGACGAGGCCGAAACCTCTGTCGCCCTTTACTTGTTCCCCGAATTCGTCGATATGAGCAAAGCCGCATAAAGGTGGCGGCGAACCCTTGGTTGACCGCAAATTCATCATTGCTCCCGGTGCGCGTCCCCGTCCCGGCACGATGTATCATTTTGAAGGCACATTTGCCCGTCCTGAATATCGCGAATTGGAAAATGGCATCATCGGCGATGCAACGAAAGCCACCCGCGAGAAGGGCGAAAAAATCGTCACCCGCCTGACCGATCATGTTGCCGAGCTAATTGAAGATATTCGCAACGATATGAGCCCGGCGTCAAGCCATTGGAAACGTGAGTATTGGAAAACAGCTAAAACGCGATCTGCAGATGGTGCAGGTTGGATGAGGAATACTGTTTTCAACTCCAATATGCGCGATCTGCAGTAAGCTATTAAGAGGTATAAAGATGCGATTTCAAGACAAAGTAGTCATTGTTACAGGGGCAACAAAAGGTATTGGCGAAGCGTGCGCGTATGAATTTGCCAAAGAAGGGGCAAAGGTCGTTGTCACTGGTCGTTCGGTTGATTTAGGCGAACAAGTGGTTGCGGATATTAAGGCCAAGGGGGGCGATGCGTTGTTTGTACGCTGCGATATCGGTCAAAAAGCCCAAATAGATGCCCTAATTGAAGCAACTGTAGACCATTATGGAACGATCGATGTGGTCGTTAACAATGCCGGCGTCAATCACAGCGCCGACTTTTTTGATATTGGCGAGGAAGATTGGGATTGGGTGATGAGCGTTGATTTGAAAGGCACATTTTTCGTCAGCCAGGGCGCGGCAAAAGTGATGGTTGAACAAGGCAAAGGCGGTTCGATCGTCAATGTCTCTTCCGTCATGGCTCAATTGGCGTTGGCCGACCAGATTCCCTACTGCGCGGCCAAGGGCGGCGTGAACCAGTTGACAAAGGCGATGGCTTTGTCGCTGGTGGATAAGGGCATCCAGGTCAACTGCTGCGCACCCGGCCCGGTATTGACGGAGCTGATGGAGCGCGTGGTTCAACAATGAGGAAAAGCGCAAGCAGTTGATGGACCGGCTGCCCTTCGGCCGTATTGCCACCTGTGAAGAGATTGCACGGGTGATCATCTTCCTGGCCAGCAAGGAAGCTGAATACATGGTCGGGCAGACGATTTACCCGGATGGTGGGCGCAGCATTCAGGCGTTCCCACGGCGAATGGAGAAATAATTGTATGAAGATCAGATGGTTGGCCCACGCTTCGTTCTTGATCGAAGGTGACGGTTTACGGATCATCACCGATCCTTATGAACCCAATGAGGTCATCAATTTGCCGCCCGTTACTGAGGCTGCTGATATTGTCGTCCGCAGTTCGGACGATGATGAGGCGCATTGCTTCATGGAAACCATTCCACCCGGGTTTGAACTGGTCACGGCAACTGACATTGTGGATACCGGAGCCAACTGCTCAAAGGTGTTAATTTTTCGATGCAATTTGGTCTGAGGAAAGTCATATTCACAAAGAAGTGGTGCGCGATAATGCCATGTACCGCTTTACTCTGGAAGGCATCAACATCACCCACATGGGAGATGTCGGCAATCCGCTAACAGAGAAACAAATGGACGCATTGGCCGGCACGGACATCCTTTTGGCCTTGGTTGGTGGCCCTCCCACCATCGAACTCGACGATCTGAATGAGGTCATCAAGCGTATTAAACCAAAAGTGATCATTCCCATGCATTATCGCATTCCCGGTCCGCGGTTCTTCATGCTGCCGGTGACGGAATTCACCGGCTATTATCCAGAAAAGTCAGTGGCCTGGTCGGAAAGCTCGGAGGTTGAGTTCAGCCAGGATTCGCTGCCAGAAGAAACGCGGATTCTGGTCTTGAAACCGACTCTTTTTCGGGATGAATAAGACCAGGAAGTCTCGAGCGTTTACAGATCTTTGGAGGCACCATGTCACAACCGAAAGTTGGTTTGATCACGTTTGGTGATCACCGGGCTCATGAATGGGAACATGTTTTCAAGAAGATGACGGAACCCCGTCATGCGAAGGCGGTGTCATTTTTTGCAGGATCTGCTCGTTGAATCTGCTGGCGGACACGGCCGTTGCCCGGACAAAAGAACAGATCGACAGCCAGGTCGACGCGCTGCGCGCGGCCGGCGTCGAAGTATTGGTCGCCCATACGCCCTGCTGGACCTCACCCAATCTGGTCGTGCGCGGCATCCAGCGGTTGAATCTGCCAACGGTGTTGCTGGGCAACAAACATCCCGGCACCCACAGCACGGTCGGTCTGTTGGGCGCTGGCGGAACGTTAAGCCAGATTGGGTATCCACATATGCGCATTCGCGAAGATTTTAATGAAGCGCTGGCGGAGAAAGTGATGCCCTTTTTCCAGGCAGCGGCCGCGAAAGCGCGTTTGAAGGGTAAAGTGTTTGGCCTCTTTCGGCGGGCGCTCGCTGGGTATTGACACCGGTACCTTCGATCCCATGCAGTGGAAAAAGATGTTTGGCGTCGACACCGAACATATCGACCAGTTGGAAATCATTCGCCGTGCGGATCTTGTGCCGGAAGCTGACACGGAGAAGATGATGACCTGGCTGACGCGCAGTGCCGGCAAGGTGGCTTACAATGACGACAAATTCACCCCCGAAAAACTAGCATTTCAAGTGCGATGTTACCTGGCGACAATGGAAATCATCCGCGAGATGGGTTTGGATTTTGTGGCCATCAAATGCATGCCCGACTTGACCACCCATTTCGTACCGCAGTGTATTTCGGCCGCCCTGCTGCCCAGCCCGTATGATGCTGATGGCAAACGGGACCCAATCATGATGGCCTGTGAAGCGGATGGGGACGCGGCGCTGACAATGGAGATCTTGAAGGAGATTTCCGGCGGCATGCCGGTCCTGTTTATGGATGTCAGTTACATTGACGATGAGCGGAGCACCTTTTACTTTCCCAACTGTGGCGCGTTTTGTTCCTGGTATGCAGCCCGTTCTGATGATCCGCAAGAAAATATGAAGCAGATTGAACTGCGCCCGGCCAACCGGCCCGGCGGTGGAGCGATTACCTATTTCACAACCGCTCCAGGGCCAATGACGCTGGCGCGTTTGTATAGGGAAGACGGCCGTTACAAGATGGGCATCATTAGCGGCGAAACCGTCAATATCTCAGCAGAAGAGTACGACACCTTCGTGCAGGCGCGAGGCAGTCACCAACTGCCTACAGCCTTCCTGAAACTAGATGTAAACGTGGAACGGCTTATCAGTGGATTTGGCTCCAATCATGTAATGGGCGTGGCCGGGCAATCGTGTTGAAGAACTGGTTCATTTTTGTGAGTTAATGGACATCGAACCGCAATTCTTTGATTAGGCTTGTAGCGGTACTTCGCGAAGCACCCTTACAAACTACCATTCCTGGAGGGTTTTATGGACAGACGTGAGCGATACAAAAAGATTACCAGTTTCCAAGAGGCGGATCGCGTGCCCGTTGATATGGGCAGCCATGTCGCCTCAATTCATCGTTTCTCTTACGAGGCATTAAAGGAATATCTGAACGATCCTGACCTGGAAAACCAGGACAAGATACTGGATCGCATGGTACAAAATGTGGTGCCGGATGAGAAGCTGCTGCAGCGATATAACATCGATTTTCGCTGGATCGCGCCCCATTGGATCGATGTAGTTGATGTCAGTGACGACATTTACCGTGATATGTGGGGCATCGAGTGGCAGTATATGTTGGATGCTTACAGCGTCTATTCATCTCCATTGAGTGAAGCCAAAACGATCGCCGATATCGAAAATCATGCCTGGCCTGATCCTAATGATCCCAAGCTGGTCACCGGCCTGAAGGAACGAGCAAAGTGGCTCTATGAGAATACCGATTATGTACTGGTCGGTGATTCGATCAAGGGTGGTATTTTAACCAAAGCGCTGCAAGTTCGCGGTTACGAGCAAATGTTTGCCGATTTGGCGAATAATATCGAAGTTGCGGAAGCATTAATGGACAAGCTGCTCGACCTATACAAGGGATTTTGGAGCAATTTCCTCGACTGCCGTAGGGCCTTATGTCCAGACAGTGTACTTCACGGACGATATCGGCGGGCAATCATCGATGATGATTTCACCTGACACCTTTCGCCAATTGGTTAAGCCGCGCCTTGGTCAGTTTGATCGACCATATCAAAAGCTGTGCTGATGTGAAGTTCATGTACCATACGGACGGCACGGTGACGCCAGTGATGGAAGACATCATCGAGATGGGTGTGGACATCCTGAATCCTATTCAAACGTCGGCTCTGGGGATGGACACGGCCGTGCTCAAGGAACTCTACCACGGTCGGCTGTGCTTCCACGGTGCGATAGATGTGCAGCAAATGCTGCCCTTCTCCACACCAGATGAGGTGCGTTACGATGTGGCCAAACGGATTTATGATCTTGGACGAGGCGGTGGGTATATTCTGGCGCCCTGCCACAACATCGGCTCTGACGTGCCGCCGGAAAATACAGAAGCGATGTACGAAGCGGCACATGAATACGGCCATTACCCCATTCAACTCGACGACGTATTAAAACCTGAAGACCGGCAAAAACCTACCGCTGAGCAAATTGCATCTCAGGCAGCACCCCCAAAACGCAAGCGGCGACCAAGACCAAGACGGTGATCAGTACTCAGTGAAAAGTGAGCAGTGAGCAGTCATTCTTAAGACTTTTTACTGTTTACCGGTCACCGGTTACTGAAAACTTGATACAGCCAAGGAGAGACCATGAGCAGAGCAGATGATTTACTAGACGAACTATACGACAATACCATTGATGGTGAACGGGATGAGGTTATCGCCTTAACCAACGAAGGGTTGGAACTGGGCATGGACCCATTGGTCATCTTGTTTGATGGCCTCATTCCGGCGCTGGAAGAAGTGGGTCGCTTATTTGAAGAAGGCACTTTTTTCGTGCCCGAAATGTTGGTTGCGGCGAAGGCGATGCAAGGGGCGATGGACGTATTGCGGCCTCTCCTGGCCCAAACTGGCGCCAAGCCCACTGGCGTATTCGTTATGGGAACAGTGAAAGGGGATATCCACGACATCGGCAAGAATCTATGCAACATCATGCTGGAAGGAGCTGGTTTTGAAGTGATTGACCTGGGCGTCAACGTGCCGGAGCAAGCGTTTGTAGATGCCATTCGGGAACACAAGCCGGATGCTGTCGGCATGAGCGCCTTCCTTACCACAACCATGCCCATGTTTATACCGGCCATTGAAGCTATCCAGGAAGCGGGCTTTCGCGATGACGTCATCATTTATGTCGGCGGCGCGCCCGTCACCCAAGAATATTGCGACAAGGTCGGCGCTGATGGTTACGCGCCTAATGCCAGTGTCCTAGTCCGCGAATTAAAAGCGAAAATGGGTATATCCTAGTATGCAATCTGCCAAAGATGATAAATCACTAGAGCCACAATACCAGGTGATATTCATGCCCTCTGGACGGAGGGGACGTGTGGCTGAGGGAACGGCCGTGCTTGATGCTGCCCGCCAGTTAGGCGTAGAAATCGAAAGCATATGCGGAGGCAAGCTCACTTGCAGCAAATGCCGGGTCCGTGTCGAAGATGGTCAGTTCGTTAAGCACGGCATTACTTCTGCTGCGAATCACCTCTCCCCTTCGTCCGCTGATGAAACGCAATTACTAGAGCGATTGCAAAGCTCTGATTGCCGGCTTTCTTGCCAGGCACGCGTGCAAGGGGATGCGCTCATCTTCGTCCCCGAAGAAAGTCGTGGTCAGAAACAAGTCATCCGCAAATCGGCCACGGAACGAATCATTGAGGTCGCACCCACCATCCGCCAGATTTACATTGAAGTCGATCATGCTGAATTGGGAGAACATCGGGGTGATTGGGGACGATTACAGGACGCGCTGGCAGCACAAGAGGGGTTAACCGAGCTGACCATTAATCTGCGCACTTTGCGACAATTGCAGCCAGCCCTCCGTAAAGAAAACTGGGGGGTAACGGTCGTAATTTGGCAAAACCGAGAGGTGATTGACGTGCTGTCTGGTTTTGTTGAGGGTATCTATGGCTTGGCTGTCGATATTGGCAGCACAACCATTGCCGGTCACCTCTGTGATTTGCGAACGGGCAAAATCTTGGCTACTGAATCGTTAATGAACCCGCAGGTAACCTATGGCGAGGATTTGATGAGCCGCATCTCATACGCCATTGAACACAAAGACGGCCTGGATAAAATGCACGATGCCGTGATTGAGGCCCTAAACAAGTTGGCTGCGCGTGCGGCCAAAGCAGCCGGCGTGCGCTCGCGCAACATTCATGATGCTGTGTTCGTAGGCAACACCACGATGGTGCATTTGCTGTTGGGCATACACCCAAGGGAGCTTGGCGGCGCTCCTTTCGCGCTGGCGAATCGGGATGGGATGAATATTCGGGCGCTTGATTTGGGTTTGCGCTTCCATCCCAACGCCTACGTCCATGTTCTCCCCGCGCAAGCAGGGCATGTTGGTGCAGATAACGTCGCTGTACTTCTCGCCGAAGAGCCCCACAAACAAGATAGGATCACACTGCTTATTGATGTGGGAACAAATGCAGAAATTGTGTTGGGGAACCAAGAGTGGCTGCTCACTGCATCCAGCCCCACGGGACCTGCGCTCGAAGGGGCACAGATTACACATGGTATGCGGGCTGCGCCTGGTGCGATTGAACGGGTACGGATTGATCCCCAGACTAAAGAACCGCGGTTTCGCGTCATTGGCGAGGAACGCTGGTCAGATGCATGGAACCTGGCGCCAGATGCTCCGCTCGCAGAACAACCGCAGCACCTGGCAGCCGGCATTTGTGGCTCAGGCATCATTGAAGTTGTGGCTGAAATGTATTTGACTGGTATTCTGCTGCGTGACGGAAGCTTCAACACCAATTCTCCCAGCCCAAGAATGCAATGGGAGGGGTCGCGTGGCAGTTACCTTTTGGCCAGCGAATCGCAAACAACCAACGGACGGCCGTTGCATATTACCCAAGCCGATGTACGCAACGTGCAGTTGGCAAAGGCAGCGCTTTATGCCGGGGCTAAACTCTTGATGAATCGAGCAGGTGTGGAACGGGTTGATCGGGTGCTTTTGGCCGGAGCGTTTGGCAGTAATATCGATACCAAACATGCAATGGTGCTGGGCATGATCCCAGATTGCGATCTCGGAAATGTGTACGCTGTGGGCAATGCCGCCGGGGATGGCGCTCGAATCGCTTTGTTAAACAAGCAAAAGCGGATTGAAGCACAAGATTTGGTGGAATGGGTAACTTATGTTGAAACGGCCGTCGACCCCGATTTCCAAGAGGAGTTCTCCGGCGCCATTCACATTCCCCATCGCAGTGACCAATTCTCACATATCGCCGAACTATTACCTCAGCAGCCGGTCATCTCAAATAACGGCGCAAGACGACGGTCAAGGCGTGCAGTTCTTCGCCGCCAATCCGAGGTCGGGTGACCTTTTGGAAACCTTCAATCTCGAATTTCAAAATTCTAGCCCAATCAATTTATAATGAAACGCGTTCTCAAAACCTCCACCTCCTTTACTGAGATTAAGATCGACAACAAGCCCGATACAGTGCTCATTGCCTGTGGTGCCCTGGCACGAGAGGTAATTGCCATCCGCAACAAATACAGTTGGCAGGCAGATGTGCTTGCTGTCCCTGCTCTATTACATAATTGGCCGGAGCGCATTCCACCTGCGGTACAGAAACGCATTTTGGAACTGCGCACGCACTATAAGCAGTTAATCATTATCTATGGTGACTGTGGCACAGCCGGAAAATTGGACGAAATGCTGGCGGCAGAAGGCGTGGAGCGCGTGGCTGGGCCACACTGTTATGAAATGTATGCCAATGGGACATTTGAAAAGATGATGGCCGAGGCACCTGGGACCTATTTTCTGACTGATTATCTAACACAATCCTTTGACCACTTAGTCATTGAGGGTTTGGGTTTGGATCGTTGGCCTAACTTAAAGGAAGATTATTTCAAACACTACACCCGGGTTCTATATTTGGCACAGCGTGATGATCCTGAATTGCTAGAGAAAGCACAGGAGGCGGCTGCTTACTTGCAGCTACCATTAGAAATCCGCCCGGCAGGCTACGGTGCTTTGGAAGAACGGCTGGTAACTCTGATGGACAAATCATGACGAAAATTTAGTTTTCTATTGCAAAGGATACCAACTTGATGTTGAGTAAATACCAAATCATTTATTGGCGTGACATACCCGCCCAAATCAAGGTAAAAGCTGGGCGACAGCGGGCAGGACAACCGTTATCCAACCGCTTCCCAGTAGCTATTGACGAGGCAGCTATGCGCGCCGGCCTGACCGGTTCAGACGATTATCTAACCCAGTGGCGTAACGGCGAATGGCAGGAGCGAGATGGAGAGTTAGATGAAGTTGCCAATGCCCTTCTTGCTGAAGTAGAGGCCGCCTACCCACCCGAACGATTACGAGCCCTTATCCAACAAAATGGTCAGGAGAAAATAGAGGAATAAGCAGTGCTGCGATTTCTCCAGAATTACCCTCACGCACTTGAGGTCATCTATGCTGCTTTCGAACGGATCTTACTGCCTTTTCGCCGCTGGCTGAAGCCCGGTTCTCCGTTGGAACCCGCCATTACATGGGCTGAAAAAGTAGGCAAAGAAGCTGTCTTCGACTGCCAGATGTGTGGCCAGTGCATTCTGCACAGTACCGGTATGACCTGCTCCATGACTTGCCCCAAGAACCTGCGCAACGGCCCCTGTGGTGGTGTGCGCATGAACGGTAATTGTGAAGTTAAACCAGAGATGCCTTGCGTCTGGGTGCAAGCTTATGAAAGATCTCAAAGAATGCCCAAATACGGGCATGATTTAATCCAGATTCAGCCGCCGGTCAACCGGCAGTTGGAAGGATCTTCTTCCTGGATAAATATGTTACACGGCATAGACATTGATCTGCCAAAAGGTTGGGTTCAGGTAGGCGATATCCCTATCATCAATTCTGATCAAGCAAAACAAGAAAATAGATCATGTACACAGATTTCAGATCGGGCAGCCGCCTAGATCATATCACTCGTTCTCGTATCAACTGGTTTAAGAAATGAATGATAATTCGGGCAATGTGACATTATCGGCCGTTGATCAGTTCCGCAGTGCACGCTTGCACGCCAAAATCGAACAGGTCAAGGCCGCTCTGACTGGCAAATCGGCCGACCTGCTTTCATATGAAGAAGTGCGTGAAAGAGTACGTGCTCGGGAGACCAACCGGCGCGAACTGAAAGAGATCCCATTGGACGCTGTTATCGGCAGCGTCGGCCGCTACAAGGATTTTACGCGACACTTCTTCCCCCTTGTTGAAAGAGATGAACAACGTTGGGCGCGCGTTCAGGAGCTCACGTTGGGCCTGGAAGGTCTACCGCCCGTCGAAGTTTATCAGCTTGGAGAGGTATATTTTGTGCGCGATGGCAACCATCGTATTTCGGTTGCCCGCGGGCTCGAAGCAACCCATATTGAAGCTTATGTAACCGAGGTCGAAACGCCAGTAACGCTGGAACCTGATATTCAACCTGATGATTTGATTTCCAAAGAACGGTATGCCCGTTTTCTGGAAAGAACTCGCTTGGATGAAACATTCCCGGATCTAGACTTAAGCATGAGCGTGGCAGGGAATTACCGCATTTTGGAACAGCAAATTGGGGTCCACCAGCATTGGGTGATTGAGAATAAAAAGGAAGATATATCCTTCAGTGAAGCGGCTGAGCGCTGGTACACCTATATTTACTGGCCGGTCATACAAATAATTCGCAGGCGTGGCATGATGCGTGATTTTCCCAATCGCACAGAAACAGACCTTTATGTGTGGATTGACAAACACCGCCATGAGTTAGCCGGCGAATTGGGTTGGGCGGTTGATGCGGAGCAAGCGATTCGCGATCTGGCTGGAAAACAGGCCTCCGATTCCAAACCTGTGGTACAAAAAATGGGCCAAAAGCTTCGAGATACGATCACACCCTCTGTGCTTGAAGCTGGTCCCACAATTGGCGAATGGCGCGAATCGTGGCTGGACACCTATCATGAAGCAAGGCTGTTCAGTCACATCCTGGTTGCTATCGACGGGCATGAGGAGGGTTGGAATGCGCTGCGGCAGGCATTCCATGTGGCACGCCGTGAAAACGGCAAGATATTTGGCCTACACGTAGTCGACGATGGGCAGCAGGAAAATAGCCCGGTGCTACAAGGGATCGCCGCGGAATTTGAAGAGCGCTGCCGCCAGGCAGTTCTACCTGGAGAAATCAGTTTCACCACAGGTCCAACAACCGGCACAATCAGTTATCGGGCCCGCTGGGCGGACCTGGTGGTGGTTAGCCTGAGCCACCCACCTGGTCCTGGACCGGTTGACAGGCTCAATTCACAGTTTGCGCAGCTGCTGCGGCGCTGCCCGCGTCCGCTGCTGGCGGTGCCGCGGGTCGACGCAGGGCTGCAGCGTTTATTGCTCGCCTATGATGGCAGTCCCAAAGCGAATGAGGCGCTGTTTGTGGCGCGCTACATGGTCGAAAAATGGGAAGCTTCGTTGCTGGTTGTTACAGTGAAGGAAGCGAAGGGCAGCGGAA
Source organism: uncultured Chloroflexia bacterium (assembly GCA_963807975.1). Classification (GTDB taxonomy): domain Bacteria; phylum Chloroflexota; class Anaerolineae; order Promineifilales; family Promineifilaceae; genus JAACFF01. The sequence goes on from CAWEDV010000002.1 coordinate 415,332, forward strand.
AGAAAACATCTATGCATGCCCGCCGCTACCTCGAAGAACACGATATCCAGGCAGATTACCTCGTAAAAAAAGGAGAGCCGGCACCAATCATTTTACAAACCGCGCGCGACTTTGAATGTGGACTGATCATAATGGGCGGCTATGGCAGTAATCCTCTATCAGGAATTGTATCCGGCAGCGTCGTCGATAACATTTTGCGCACCCGCAATCGCCCGGTTTTGATTTGCCGCTAACAGCCAAAATTAACTTTTCCTTTCTACTGATGCGCTCAATTACTTGTTTTCCTTGACACGAAATCGATTTCGTTCTAATCTCATAGATATAGAAATGCGGCAGCAGCATAACCAGCATATGACGGAGGCAAACTAATCATGTCTGCTCAGAAATCAGAATCACAAAAAAAGGGTGAGGATGAATCGAAACCGGTTATGAACATGGGTGATTATCCGGACATTGGGGATTTCATGGCTGCCGCCAACACGGGACGCCGCCACGGGATGCAAGGATTCGACAAAGATTACGTTGACATAGTCGACTATATCATCCGTTGCACCCATAAGATTTGGGAGGAAAAGGGCATTGGGCTGATCTATTCCCACTATGCCCACAATATTCTCATCGAAACATCGGATGGGGTGACATACGGCCGAGACGCCGTCATCGCTGGATCTACCCGCGTCATGAATGCTTTTCCCAATGTACGCCTGATTGGCGATGATGTCATCTGGTCCGGCAATGATCAAGAGGGTTTTCATTCCTCCCACCGCATCTTCTGGACAGGAACCAACACCGGCTACAGCGTCTACGGTCCGCCTACCGGTCGAGCTATCACGCGCTATGGCATCGCCCACTGCCTGGTTAGAGAAAACCGCATCGTTGAAGAGTGGATCGCGCGTGATGAAATGGCATTGGTTTTGCAGTTGGGTTTCAATCCCCATGAACTGGCCCGACGCATGGCTGAAATGGAGACAAATCGTCAAGACAATTCACCTGTTGGTCCGGTCAACCAGGGTGAAATCACCCGCTTACGCGGACAAGAGCCTCCACCACCAATGCCTGAACCAACAGAAAAAGGGTTTGACGTCGATTATTTTGTACGTCGCGCATTCCATGAGATTTGGAATTGGCGCTTGCTCAACAAGGTCGCGGAGTATTACACGCCGCGCCACTGGGCTTATGTGCCGCCGAATCGTTATCTATATGGTTTAGGTGAATACAAAGCGCATATTCTGTCGCTGCTGGCGGCTTTTTCAGACCTCACTGTGCAGGTGGACCATGTTTGCTGGGTCCACGACAGCGACGGCCGTTACCGCGTCGCCATTCGCTGGAATATGCAGGGCACCCACGATGGTCCTGGCTGGTATGGGCCACCAACCGGTAGACATATCCGCATCTTGGGTATCACCCACCAACACATCGAAAACGATTTAATCACGCGCGAATGGATGGTCTTTGATCAGTTCGCCTTGTTAAAACAGCTATACCGTTCTGATTAATGAAGGAGGGATCGGGGAAAGCTAATTTCCCGATCCCTCTATTTTTTGCTTGACACGAAATCGTTTTCGGTGTATTGTATACGTATTCAGAAAACGATTTAGTACATTACACGGATTAATCCTCAATTATGTCTGTGACGATTAAGGACATTTCCAAAAGGCTTGGCATATCCGTCTCAACTGTTTCTAAGGCGTTGAACGGCTATCCTGATGTATCTGATGATACGCGCCAGCGGATCTTGGAAATGGCCCGTGAACTAGATTACCACCCTAACTTAGCCGCCCAAAGCCTCCGCCGCCGCCGCACCAACAAAATTGGTCTTTTAATCACCTATCCTGTCGCATCGGTAGGGGAGTTCCTTTCGCAACTCGTCACCGGGGCTGCCCTGGCTGCGGAAACAGAAGGTTATAACCTCGTACTATACACAACAATTGCCGATCAAGTTGATCAGATCACCCGCATCTGCCGCTCTCGTGAGGTGGATGGTATGCTGGTGTTGTGGGCCAGACAGTTGGACAATACACTGTCCTTGATCGAACATGAGGCAATGCCATTTGTGGCTGTGGCCCGTCGGGTTGCAAACCACAATATCTCATACGTCGTTTGCGATAACAAGCAAGGAGCCCTTCAGATAACCCGCCACTTGATTGAACAAGGGCACCGTCGTATTGGTTTTATGCCCATCCCGGAATTACGCGAAACGAATCTAGATCGGCTGTCCGGTTATCGCCAGGCGCTGCATGAAGCAGGGATTCCCTTTGACGAAACACTGCTGGTTCCGGTGACATTGGAAACTGGTACCCGGCATGCGGCCATGCATACGCTGCTGGATTTGCCCGATCCACCAACGGCCGTTTTCGCCTTTCACGATTATGTCGCCATTGAAGCGCTGCAAGCAGCCTTAGATCGGGGGCTACGCGTCCCGCAAGATGTGGCCATCACTGGTTTCGATGGTATGTATTCCTCTATGGTGACAACACCACCGCTAACCACCGTAAAGCAGCCGGTGCAGGAAATTGGAAAGCGAGCAGTAGAAGCATTACTGATTCAAATTACTGACGTCAACCAACCACCATGCCAAATCATTCTTCCTGTAGAGCTTATTGCCCGGGAGTCAACAACCGGTGCTGATTGAGCACTATTATGTCTATTATTCAGCAGGTAGAAGTTCAGTTTTTTACGATGTGACAAAAACGATTTCGAGGCAACATATGTTTACTCAGCAAGGAGGTGATCAACGCCATAAGAACCAATCAATATTGATGCAAACCACACACTCATTTAGATCAATTTAGTAGAACAAGGAGAGAGACCCGTGAATAGAAAAACTGTTTTTATGTTGGTAATATTTGTGCTTTTAAGCGCGCTGTTATTGGTTGCCTGCCAGCCACAAACTGTTGAAGTCACCCGTGTTGTCGAGGTAGCTGGTGAAACAGTCACCGAAACTGTTGTCGAAGAAGTAGAAGTGACCCGTATGATCGAAGGTGAATCAGTCACTGAAATACAAGAAGTGGAAGTCACGCGTGTGGTGGAACAAGAAGTCATCGTCGATCCCACCGAATGTCTTGTAGACCCCCCGGCTGAAGAAACGGAAATCAATATGATCGGCTGGTCTTTCCCGATCACCGATTATTATGCCGATGAGGTGGCAAAATGTGACAAGATTGACAACCTCACTGTTAATACCAGCCTGCTGGCCTCGGCCGATGCCCAAGAACAGGTGCGTCTAGCCCTCTCCTCTGGTGGCGATTCTCCCTATGATATCGTCCACTTCGCCAATGCCCAGGTCGGTGAGTGGGGCGCTCCTGGTTGGCTGTTGCCGCTCAATGACCTCGTTGACCAATATTGGGATGAGTACAACCTTGGTGACATTCCCGAGAAAGCGTGGGAAGGTGCAACCATTGATGGCAACATATATGGTGTGCCGATCGTTGGCAACACTCTTCACTTAATCTACCGCCAAGATGTCTTTGATGAATTTGGGCTGGAAGTACCGGATACCTACGATGAAGTCATCGAGATGTGCAACACTATTGGCCTGGATAATCCGGATTGGGATATGCCCTTTACGGTCAACCTATCCGCCGGATGGGCCTGGGAGATCGAGTTCTTCCAGATGCAACGTGCCTATGGCGGCCAGTTCCTGGATGAAAACAACAATCCCACCTTTAACGATGAGACGGGTGTCGCCGCAGTCAATAAGTTGGTAGAAGTTGCCGATGCCTGCATGGGTGTCGACGGCTACTCATTCGACTTAAACGATCAAGAAGTTGCTGTCCAACTGGGCACCCTGCCAGCTACCAACATGTGGGCCAGCCGCGCCGCCAATATGACCGATCCTGAACGTACAGATTTGGGTGACGTGATCGCTTATGCCCCCGCCCCACGCGTTGAGGCCGGCAGCCCGCGCGCCGGCTCAGCCTGGAATGACTTCTACGGCATACCGACAACCGTAACCAATGATCCCGATCTCGTCTTCCGCATCATCATGGAAGCGGCTGATGAGCGCAGCCAACGGGATGCAGCCGAGGTCGGTATGACCACCCGTTTAGCCGTAGCCGAATATGGCGGACCCTACCTGGAAGCAGCCGGTCAAACGGTCGCTGAAGGAATTGGCATCTACAGCAAGGAACAGGCCATTGGTATCGTGCGTTCCAAGCTCGGCGAATTCTTGCCCTTGGTGGGTTCCGGTGATATGACAGCGCAAGAAGCACTTGATGCCGCTGCCGAAGCTTATATCCAAGAAGCGACTGCCCAAGGATATATCACTGAGTAAAAGCTAAAGATTAATCCGGAAGGATGAGGGTGGATCCGGAGGGCAACCTCTTCGTCCCTCATCCTTCTTCCTCGTTTTTATCTCCGGCCCATAGGTATCTGCAAAGGAGAAAAGGGAAAAGCTCGCATGACTCGGAAAACATTTTACCAGTTCATGGCCCCCAGTATGATCGTTATGACGCTTTTGATGGTGATCCCCTTGGGTATGGCCATCTGGTTGGGGATGAACTTTGTAACCTTTAACAACATAAACGACCCGCAGTTTATTGGTCTACGAAATTTTACGGAAATTCTACAAGATCCACGATTCTGGCAATCCTTTCGCTTCACAATCATGTATGCCCTGTTTGTTGTGCCGGCGACGATCATCGTCGGCTTCACCGTCGCTATCCTATTGGATCAGGTCGGGAGAGTGACGCGGGGCATATATATGTCCATCTTTCTGCTGCCTTTCATCATCGTCCCCATTGTCGGTACGTTGATGTTTAAACAACTCTTTGAACCATCGGGGCTTTTCACCTATATCTATCAGCAACTTCTAGACACAAAATTTCGCTACAATGAGATATCGGTCAAAGTGCTGATCATACTATACGGCATCTGGTATGTCGCTCCGTTTGCCTTCGTGGTCTATTTTGCCGGTTTGCAGACCTTGTCATTAGATCAGATCGAAGCGGCTTCAATTGATGGCGCCTCTCGTTGGCAAAAGATCCGCCACATCGTCATCCCCCATGTACGCTCATTGACCATTTTGATTCTGCTGTTTTCGATAATGGACACATACCGGGTTTTCGACAGTGTTTTTGTCCTATCGGAAATGAACCCGATTTACAAAGCGGACACGGTCATGACCTATACATTCCAGACAGCCGTCACTGTACAGAGGTTGGGTAAAGCCAATGCAATGGCCATCTTGACCGTACTTGGGATCATGGTTGTATTGATTCCCAACCTGGTTCAGGCCTATCGAGAGCAAATGGAGGAACGTTAGAAATGGAGAAAGTAACAAGCCCCATTGGTCGCGTGTTTATTCACCTGGCCCTGATCTTATTCGCAATTTACAGCATTGTGCCCTTTTTCTGGACATTTTTACAATCTTTTAAAAACCTGAAAGATGCCAATTCGCGGACACCTTTGTTCTTTTTTGATGCCACCTGGGAAAATTACCAGGAAATTTGGCTGCGTGTGGTCCCCGAGAATCTTGCCACAATCATGTTTTTTCTTCTGGCGACTGTGGTAATTCTCATTTGTTTATTGGTATTTGCGCGCTATATACCGGTGCGCAATTGGGTAATTTATCTCTTTGTCTTGATGTCATTTGTCTTACTGGCTTGGGCAGTTCCACAAATCATACAGACTGCGAAGTTTTACGACTATTTCATCAACACCCTGATCGTCACCGTAGGCACCGTTACCGTCTCGATTACCATCGGTGCTCTGGCGGGATATGGCTTAGCAAGATATGCCGGGTATGTTGGCGTTGTGATTCTTATTGCTGCGCTTGGCTTCCGGGCATTGCCCCGTTTAGCCTTTATTTTGCCTTACTATTGGATTGGTTCGGCCACCAACCTGCTCGATACGCGAATTCTGGTGATCATCACCTTAGTAGCAGTAAACCAACCCTTTACGATCTGGATGCTGCGCAGCTTCTTCATGGACATCCCCCGGGAGCTAGAAGAATCAGCTATGGTTGACGGATGCAATCGTCTAACAGCCTTCACGCGGGTCATTGTACCCATTGTCTGGCCGGGGATCATCGCCACTGCGCTCTTCTCGCTGCTGCTGGCCTATAATGAATTTTTGCTGGTACGCCTGTTAACACAAACGAACTGGACTTTGCCGGTCGCTATTTCCCGCTTTACTGGTGGTGAAGATCCGCGCCACCTGACCTTGGCAGCCGCTTCCGCGGTCTCTGCCACTATCCCGATCGTAATACTCATTCTCTTCTTCCAAAAGCATCTGGTGAAGGGCTTAGCGGCTGGCGCGGTGAAAGGATAATCATTTTTGGAGGAACAAAATGTCAAATCTAATTGTAATTGTATTCGATGAAGTTGATGAGGCCGGCCAAGTGCGGGCCAGCTTGAAAAGTGTAGAACATGAAGGACGCTTGCGGCTGGATGATTCAGCAGTTGTCGTCAAGGATGAAAAAGGCAAGATCCACGTCAAAGATCAAATGGATCGCGGCGTTAAGGTCGGTGCCGTTACCGGCGGACTACTAGGAATCTTATTGGCCAGTGTATTTTTCCCAATTGGCGGCTTAATCATTGGGGCCGTAGCCGGTGGCTTAATCGGATCAGCTGCCGGATTGGGCATTAGCAAGAGTTTTGTCAAAGAGGTTTCGGAGTCAATGACCGAGAACAGTTCGGCCCTCTTCATCATCGTGCGTGACGGCGATCCGGATATTGCATTGGCTGCACTACGCCCGTACGAGGGCAAAATCCTGCAAACTTCTTTATCGAATGAAGATGAAGAATCTCTGCGACGTGCATTGAAGAAAAAAGGATAAGTTTATTCGCACTATTGTCTTTTCCATAGTATTCCCTAACAAGCATTGAGGTTTGTCTTGGATAATTAGCCGTGGGTTCGGGTTGATCTTGCTGGTCGCCCATTCTCGCGGTTATTCTTTTTGCAATATCTGAAATAGCCTGTGAATTTGGAAATTATATGAACGATGCAGAAAAAAACAAAAATCTGGTTGCCCGTATGTATGACGGTCTGAATAACCATATGATTGAGGGCATGGAAGCGTTCTGGCATGAGGATATGGTCTGGTACGGTCCGGCAGGGATTGGTACTTTGGATGGGATTAATGGGTTTCAAGATGGACAGCAGCGACCGTTTCTGCACGCCTTTTCCGATAAAAATGCCCACGACGACATCCGCATCGCCGAAGGTGATTATGTCGCTGCAACAGGTTTTCAATATGCTACGCACAGCGGTGAGTGGCTGGGGATTACCGCTAGCGGCAAACGGGTGAGAATCCGCTATATGGACTTTTGGCGTGTGGAGAGGGACAAATTAAAGGAAAATTAGGTGCTGATAGACATATTGGATTTTCTTGAACAACTCGATTATGACGTCGATAAGGTCTTGAAATTCATCGGCTCCAAGCCGCCTGAATATTTTGAAGATAATGGATGAACTATGATGCCCCCAGACAATTATAATCATAACAAGCAGTTCATTGGCAAGTTTAGAAATGCTCTTTACGATTGCGATGTGGCAATTCTGAAGAGCCAGCTGCATGACGTATTCGCCACAGATTGTGATATTCACCTGGCCTACCCTTTTGAAGATTTGGATGGGCCTGACGAATTATTTAGTCGTGTATACCAGCCGCTGATCACGGCCGTTCCCGATTTAGAGCGCCGCGACTTCATCGTTATGGCGGGTGAAGCGAACGGGGATGATTGGGTCGGTTGTGCCGGGCATTATGTCGGTGTTTTTGAACGGCCGTGGCTCGACATTCCCCCAACTCAACACGCCGTTGCCATGCGTTATCACGAGTTTTTCCGCATCGTGGATGACAAAGTAGTTGAAATGCAGGCCTTATGGGATATTCCCCAAGTCATGATGCAGGCCAATGCGTGGCCGATGACGCCGAGTTTAGGCGTTGAATGGCTCGTGCCAGGTCCAGCAACGGAGGATGGTATCATCACAAAGGCATATGAAAATAACCAAGCCGACTCAAGCGTACAGCTTGTGTTGGACATGCTGACCGGGTTAAAAAGATCGCCGGAAGGCGTTGAAGCCATGGAATTAGATCGCTTCTGGCACCCCAAAATGTTGTGGTACGGCCCGGCTGGCATTGGCACAGCTCGGCGAATATCCGGGTTCCGCAGCTGGCATCAAATCCCGTTCCTAAATGCGATGCCTGACCGGGCGGCTGTTCTCGAACACGGGGCATTATTTGGTGATGGCGACTATGTTGGCTTCACTGCTTGGCCGGGTATGCGGATGACCATCAGCGGCGATGGCTGGCTGGGTATTGCACCAGCCAATCAATCGATCACCATGCGCAGTTTAGATTTTTGGCGCTGCGAGAATGGATTCATTCGTGAAAACTGGGTACTTGTCGACTTACTCAATGTGTATGATCAAATTGGTATTGATGTCTTTTCCCGGATGCGCGAAATGACCTACGCTCGCCAACGAAATTGATGAAAAGCAACGCTAGCTAGAAATAAGGGATAACAAATTGAGCAAATATCAAGCGGCAAAAGCAATTGTACGCAGCTATTTTGATGCGCTGGAAAACGCTTCACCTGAAACAGTTGGAGATGTTCTAGAGGCGTTTACCAGCGAAGATTATCTATGGCGTGGCGTATACCCATTTCGCGAGCAACATGGCGCTGCAACTGTGGCCAAAATCTTTTGGGCACCGCTGATGAATTCGCTGACGCGTATGCAGCGTCGCCAGGATATTTTCATCGCCGGCAGCAATGAATTTAATAGTGAGCAGTGGGTGATGAGCATGGGCAACTTTATGGGCCTATTTGATGCAGACTGGCTGGGTATTCGCCACACGCGAAAAATAGCTAACCTGCGCTATGCGGAATTTAACTGTGTTGAAAACGATAAGATCACCCAAACTGGCTTGTTCATAGATATCATTGGCTTGATGGTCCAGGCGGGTTCTTACCCCCTGCCGCCATCAACAGGCGTTTATTTTAATTATCCCGGCCCACGTACGCATGATGGTCTGCTGTTTGAGGATGCTGAGGAGGAGGAAAGCGCGGCAACGCTAGCACTGGTGAACGAGATGGTCGATGACCTGATTGCACTGAACGAGAGCGGGTCCATGAGCTGCCCTCCGGAAGTGCTGGAAAGAACCTGGTCTAAAGATATGATCTGGTATGGCCCTGCTGGCATTGGGGCGACTTATACGATTCCCCGCTATCAAGAGCAACACCAGCTGCCCTTCCGTAACAATCTCGATGACAAAAAATTCATCGGTCACGTATGCCGCTTTGCCGAAGGAAATTTTGCCTGTTTCTTCGGTTGGCCCAACCTCTCTAACACGCATCTTGGTGGCTGGCTGGGATTACCCGGTGGCTGCGTAAACGCCAACATGCAAGTGGTGGACGTTTATCGCCGCGAAGGTGACAAATTGATTGAGAATTGGGTATTGATCGATATCCCATACTGGCTTAAACAACAAGGTTTGGACGTTCTTGATCGCACCCAGAAGATCGTAAACCCAGACCACTGAATTGGTTCTAATACGACGAGTATGAACCAACAAAACAAGCGCTTCGTGTGGAACTACTGGAAGGCGATGACCAATGGTGGAGACCAGACTGATGTCGTTCGATATCTGCATCCAGATGTTCTCTGGCACGGTTTCCAGCCACTGCGACAGTTGAACGATGCGCAGGCTATCTGGTCACAATTCTGGCAGCCGCTGCTCACCGCTATTCCCGATCTACAACGACGGCCGTTTCACTTCATCGGCGGCGATTTTGAAGCCAATGCTTGGGCCTGCGGCACAGGTGATTTCATTGGTACATTTGCCAACGATTGGAAGATCAATAGCATTACGATACTAGCCAGCGTACCAACGTTCACGTTCGCTTTGGCGAATTCTGCAAAGTCGAGAATGATAAGATCGCCGAAATCAGGATTATCATCGACCTGCCCGATTTGATGCGACAATGCGCTATCACACTGATGCCACCTAACTATGGCTGCGATATTGGGATTCCCGGACCATTAGCAGGGGATGGCGTGTGCTTGGCAGAACAAGATCCCGCCGAATCTCAACAAACTTATGACCTCGTCACGGAAATGATCTTTGGTGGGCTAAATAAGTATGATAGCGAGAGCCAGGCCGGCCAGGGGTTGGAACGTTTTTGGCATCCGCATATGTTTTGGCATGGACCAGTGGGTATAGGTTCAGCCTATGGGCCAGTAGAGTATAAGAAGAACGCACAAGGACCAATCGTTCACGCCTTTCCAGATCGCAAAGCAGTTGGTCACCAAGCTCGTATCGCTGAAGGCAAGTTCGCCGCCTCCACGGGTTGGCCCAGCCTAGGTGGAACACACGTGAACCAATATATGGATTGGCCTGCAACCGGCAAACGCATCGGCTGAAACATCATGGATTTCTGGAAACGAGATGGCGACAAACTGCTGGAGAATTGGGTCTTGATTGACCTTATCGGCGCTGCGATGGAATCGGAAGTCGACTTGTTGGCGCGATTGTCTTAAAGATTTCCGTTCCACGGTATTGACAAAAACTTGCCCTTGGTTTACAGTATGCATACGTATTCATGAATACGTATGCAAGAGGTTCAAATTGGAGAATTGATTTCCTCAAGGAGGTGGTATGAGGACCAATAAATTACGAGAAATCTGGGCTGAAGGCGGAACGGCCGTTAACGGCTGGCTGCACATTCCCAGTTCCTGGTCGGCCGAAGTGATGGCTCATGCCGGTTGGGATAGTGTGACGGTCGATTTGCAGCATGGACTGTCTGGCTATCAGGCGTCTGTGACCATGTTACAAGCCATCGCCACCACGAACGCGGTACCTATGGCTCGATCCACGTGGAATGATCCCGCCCAAATCATGCGCCTGCTCGATGCGGGTGCTTATGGCATCATCTGCCCAATGATCAACACGCGCGCCGAAGCGGAAGCGTTCGTCGGCGCCTGTCGCTATCCCCCCTTAGGTTACCGCAGCCTCGGCCCCACCCGTGCCCGCGTCTATGCCGGTGCGGATTATGCTCAAAACGCCAACGAAACCATCATCGCCCTGGCCATGGTAGAGACTCAGCAAGCCATGGATAACCTGCAAGAGATTCTGGCGGCCCCTGGTTTGGATGGCGTCTTTGTCGGTCCAGGAGATTTACGCCTTTCCCTTACCGGAAAATTTGGCATGGATTTGAGCGATCCGATTCTGTTGGGTGCGCTGCAACAAATCGCTGAAGTCACACGGGAAAACGGCCATGTAGCCGGCATTTGGGTTCCCGACGCGGAAACCGGCCAAAAAATGAAGCAGCTTGGCTACCAGCTCATTACTGTCTCAACTGATACTCGGATGCTCACATCGGCCGCGGAAGACATCGTAAATAAGTTCAAAAAATAACGCGCAGCCCGATAGTCGGGCTGCCGGGAAAAGTTTTCAAACGAGATGGAGAAAAAATCATGGCAAAAATCTTAAAACCTGGCATCAGCGATGAAGCGGCCCACGCTGCCGATGTCAAAGTTCAACAAATTGTGGCCGGAATTTTGGAAGACATTCGCCTACGCGGTGATGAAGCAGTTCGTGAATTATCTATCAAATTCGACAATTGGGATCCGCCCAATTTCAAATTGTCTGATGAGCAGATTCAAGAAGTCATCGCTTCAATAGATCCACAGACTATCGAAGATCTCAAGTTTGCCCAGGAACAAATTCGCAACTTCGCCCAAAATCAAAAGGATGCATTGCTGGATATTGAAGTCGAAACGTTGCCTGGAGTCATCCTCGGTCACAAAAACATCCCGGTCAACAGCGTTGGTTGCTATATTCCTGGCGGCCAGTACCCGATGGTTGCTTCCGCCCATATGAGCGTGCTCACAGCTAAGGTAGCTGGTGTGAAGCGTATCATCGCCTGTACACCACCAATCGACGGTCAACTCCCCGCCGAAACCATTGCCGCTATGCACTTTGGCGGAGCCGATGAGATTCATATCATTGGTGGCGTACAAGCCATCGCCCGCATGGCATTCGGCACAGAGACAGTAGAACAGGTGGATATGATAGTCGGTCCGGGCAATGCGTACGTCGCGGAAGCCAAGCGGCAGCTGTTCGGCACAGTAGGTATCGATCTACTGGCCGGCCCCACCGAAGTGCTGGTAGTAGCCGACGATACGGTTGATGCACAGATGGTGGCCACCGACCTGCTGGGCCAGGCGGAACATGGTCCCACCTCCCCTGCCGTTCTGATCACTACCAGCGAAAAGTTGGCCCGTGAAACTGAGATTGAGATCGCCCGCCAATTAGAAACGTTGGAAACGGCCGATATCGCCAGCGTCTCTTGGCGAGATTATGGTGAGATCATTCTCGTAGACAGTCTTGAAGAAGCATGTGTTGAGGCTGACAAAGTCGCCAGCGAACATGTGCAAATCATGACCGCCGATGATGACTATTTCCTGGAGAACATGACCAATTACGGCGCATTGTTTATTGGCCCGCGCACAAATGTAGCCTACGGCGACAAGGTGATTGGCACCAACCATACCTTACCCACCAAATTGGCTGCCCGTTATACCGGTGGCCTCTGGGTCGGGAAATACATCAAGACCGTTACCTACCAGCGTATACTGACTGATGAAGCAAGCGCGTTAATTGGCGATTACTGCTCCCGCCTCTGCGCCATCGAGCGTTTCTGGGCACATAAAGCACAGGCCGATTTGCGAGTTGAACGATACGGGAACGGAAGCTAGAATTTACGGTTCACAATTTAGGATTGACGATTCAAGTCACTGTCGAAACACTGGCTTGAATCGTCAGTTTATTTAAGGTGGCTTTATGACGAATGACAATTCGATGACCGGCCAAGTGGCGATCGTTACCGGGGGCGGGGGGGGGATTGGTTCAGCAATTTGCCGCCGGTTGGCTAATGCCGGTGCACAAGTAATCGTAATCGACCTTCAGCAAGAAAAGGCGCAGGTGCTGGTAGAAAGTTTGCCTGGGGAGAACCACATGATCTTCAATGCCTCAATCACAGACAGCGCTGCTTTGAAGAGGTTGGCCGGGGAGATTGCTGATCGGCATAGAAAGGTGGACTTGTTGGTCAACAATGCCGGTGTAACAACCCCTGTAGCCCATGACGATCTTGACGGTTTATCTGATGAATGGATTGACCGCATTTTTCAGGTCAACTGGCGCGGTTCATTTGCCTGCGCACGCGCATTTAAAGATCTGCTGCAAGCGAGAGACGGTGGTACGATCGTAAATATCTCCTCAATAGCCGGGACCACCGGTGTGGGCAGCAATGTCGCCTACTGCGCCTCCAAGGCTGCCATAGACTCCATGACGCGCTCGCTGGGACGGGCTCTGGCGCCAAAGATTCGCGTCGTTTCTATCGCACCCGGTTGGGTGCTAGGCGAGTACGCCAAGCGATTCGATCCTGCCTATTTACAGCAACAGGTTGACTTAACCCCCGCTGGCCGCTTGGCTACCCCGGAAGATGTGGCTGAAACCGTGTGGGCTATCGCTACAACGTTGACGCTTATGACGGGCAATATCGTTCCGGTGGACGGGGGTCGGCCGTTGTCATAAGTGGCAATTTCCAATACCGTTACTATATTCAAATAATTGATTGCAGTACATATCTGTACAATGGATGCAAGCTTGCCGTGTATAATTATTTGCAGGGCAAATTATTCGATCCGATTTTCGTTGCTCGGCGCGAAGCTGCGGCAATGTATCGTAATATGCAAGGACTCGGATCCAAATCATTCTCTAGAGAAAACACTTCCTGAACTGCAATCTTACATTCTTTGATACAATCCTGCTTCATTATGTTTGGAACAGGATTTTTTGATGATTTGGTTAGCCACCACACATATTTTTTCTGCCCGTCTGGAATTATTGCATATCGGCCGTTTATCTGAAAAAGACAAAGACCTGGAAATCATGAACTTGCGTCATCAACTGGATGTAATGACGCGTCTGCAAACCAAGCCTGTTAAACCTAATCGGCCTGAAAAGATGACGTTGGCAGTGCTGACCAAGAAGCTCAAACAGTCCACAAATCGTACAACCAGCCAGCTACGTGATGTCATTCGTATCATCAAACCGGAAACAGTCATTCGCTGGCATCGCGAATTGGTACGTCGCAAATGGACCCATGATCGGAAGAACAAAGGTGGTCGACCAAAAGTCATTCAAGAAAAAGAATCCTCAATCGTACGGTTGGCTCAGGAAAATCTACGCTGGGGTTACGCCAAAATCGAAGGTGAAATGCTCAAGCGCGGGTTCAAGGTTTCCCTCACAACAGTGCGGAATGTACTTGACAGAAACGGCATAGTGCCGGCTCCCATCCGCTATGGTTCTATTGGGTGGAAAACTCTGATGAAGCATTATAAGGAACAACTTCTAGCCTGTGATTTCTTTACAGTAGAAACGATCTTCTTGAAAACAGTCTACATGCTGGTGTTTATCGAATTGGGTACGCGACGAGTCCACTTGGCTGGAGTTACCAGCCATCCTAATGGACTTTGGATAGCTCAACAAGCCAGACAACTCATTTGGGAATTCGACGAATCACAAACCAGCTTTCGCTGTCTCATTCGTGACAATGACAAGAAGTATGCCAAAGCTTTTGACACTATATTCGAATCCTCAAACATTCATATCATTCCGACACCATTTAAGGCACCGAATGCCAATGCTTTCACAGAACGGTGGGTGCGCACAGTGCGTGAGTAATGCCTTGATCACCTACTGATTGTGAATGAATCTCACTTGCGCCGGGTTCTAAACGAATATTTGGCTTACTACAACAATCGGCGACCTCATCAGGGACTTAAACAGCAATCCCCGATTCCACGTACCAAACCGATAACGATAGGATCAGTCAGTAAGCGTCAGGTACTTGGCGGCATCATCAATGATTATTTTCGCTCGCCGGAAGCAAGAGCCATTTGACTCACTTAGTCTGACTTAAAACTGAAAAATGTTGCACCATCCCAGTAATTGATGAGAGTGTTTTGGCAGGGCTGTTATTGAGAAAAGGACCATTCGGGGTGTCTGAATTGTCGGTAAAGTTGAATGGGAGACTTTCAACCAGGTCGTGATTTTCGATTGATCCTCGTAGAGCAAGCAGAAAACCCACTCCCATTTGACAAGCAATAACGCGATCCAGGTTTTTGCATACTACGGGCTGGTCATAGCCATCTGGTTTCCAGATCCGGTCTTCTTGGTCGTTCTGACCCTGCAGTCCCTAATTTTAGTCTTCAAAGACCGGTTTGATTTGCAGCAACGGCCGTTTTTGCGCCTTTGTGAAACTCAAGTATTAACCCCAAGTCGGGTAAGAGAGAGATGTTGCCAGGTACCGAAAAAATCACAATTTGTGGCTTTCCATTGCCATTGGTCGGTTAACTGGCACTATGACCAGGTTTTTGCATGGCGGACTTGATGATCAACATCGTTATATCATCCGTCTGTAGTTCTTGCCCGATGAACGCCGACAAATCAGCCTCGATTCTTGCCAGGTAATCTACGGCCGTCTCTGCGCTATCTCCAACAACATCTAAGAAGCGCGATGCACCATATTCCTCACCCTCGACATTTAAAGCATCTGTCACGCCGTCAGTGTAAGCCAGCAGTGCGTCACCTGCTGCAAGATTGACCATCTTGTCGACCAGAGGTATCTCCTCAAATACACCTAGAATAGGCCCAGTTCGCACCAAACGCTCTATCTTACCTTCAGAGCGGTGCAAGTAAGGCGGATCATGCCCGGCGTTGGCATAGATTAGCATGCCCTTATCTGGCTCCAGCACACCAAGGAAAACGGAAACAAACATATCTGAATCTGATTGTTTTACCAGCGATTCGTTGACAATCAATAACGTGTCGGCCGGACTGGGTGCATACGCTGCCGTGGCCCGAATGTAACTATGAACCATGGTCATATACAGAGCAGCCGGGGCGCCCTTGTCCGAAACATCGCCGATGACGAAGCCCCAACGTCCTTCCGGCAGTGGGAATACATCATAAAAATCCCCGGCCACCTCCCGCGCTGCATACCAGCTGGCTGCCAGCTCAAATCCGGGAATCTCGGGCAGCCGCTGCGGCAGCAAGCTAGCCTGGACCTCGCGCGCCATTTCCAGTTCCCGTTCCAGGCGTTCTCGCTGCACCTTTGCTAGATTATAGAGATAAGCCCATTCCAGCGTCACCGCAATCTGGCTGCCAACCATCGAAAGGAACTGCAAATCATCATCAATAATAAGCTGCCAATCAACTGTTGCCACGTTGATAATACCCAACAGGCGACCCGAGGCGATGAGTGGTGTTGAGGCATGGTAGAATAAACCGCGATTATCCCCATCCGCCCGGGCTGAATCACGGAGTCTAGTACACTCGACCACATTAACAGCCCTTTTCATGCGTCCCAATCTGGCCAATTTCTGGCAGTGACAATCAGGGGGTTGGCGGAGATAACAGGGATCATCACGTTGCAGGCCGGGCGGCAAACCGAATGTTGCCGGGACTGCGAAATCATGCGGGAGCCTCTCACGGGTTGTTGCGAATTGATGGTAAATGTCAGGTATAACATACATCCAAGCCGTTTGCAGATTCATTGCTCCGGCCAATGTTTCCAACGCCGTCTCCAGTGCGGAGCTCACGTCTTTCGAATTGTTGAGTTGTTGGGTCAGTTCATGCAATGCCCGCAGGTGGGTCAGCTCCCGAACCTGAGCCTCTCCTGGTGGAATCGCTTTGCGTCGCCTGACTTCATCCCTGGTTAGAATTGGCCGGTCAAACTCTTTACTGGAAAAAGGGTCAAGATCAATCAACCCTATTTCCTTAACCCAACTGTAAAAGCGGCGCAGGGAAGCGAACTTTTGGCGAATACCCTTCCGCCCCACCCCGTGAACTCGTAGATGGAGCAAATAGGCGCGCAGGTCGATTTCGTCATCATCGGTAGGAATGAATTCTGATTGCTGACGGCCGACCATCCACTCAAAATACTCGGCCACATCATCAAGAACCCGTTTCTCTTCCGGTTTGAGGGATGAGCGAAAATCATCTAAGAGATTCATTGTTCAATTCATAATAAACGCCTGACCACAACCTATCATTTCATCAGATATATTTGGGGCAAAAGGCATTAACACTTTGTGCGACGTACCAAAGGTGGAAAATTAGCGTCTTAGTCAATGGGTTATTTGAGTTTCCTTGCTAACAAGTGAATATTGTCAATGGACAGGTGCCAGGGATTGGAAATGCCGCGACCATAGTGCCACCGTATGTTGACTGTTCTTCAGGATTATTGAGAATATACTAAACCGATTCAATTGCTTATGCAAACATGCATTCTGGAAAACAGGGTGTGTGAAGTCAGAAACTGTAGGACAGATCGGTAGCTAGGAATAAGGGAGGTTTTCGCCATCGGATACAATAACTACGGAGGATAAAACGATGGCAAGGAAAATCACAAAAACGTCAGCAGCAAAATCCGTTCGGAATATCAGGCGCAATAGTTGCAAGCGTTATTCAGGGGAGGAGAAGATACGTATCGTCCTAGAGGGACTACGGGGCGAGGAAACGGTCGCTGAATTGTGCCGGCGAGAAGGCATCAGCGAGAGTGTGTACTATCGTTGGAGCAAAGAGTTTCTGGAGGCCGGCAAGCAGCGGAAAGCCCAGCCATTCCCGCGCCAATAATGAGGATAGGGTCTCTTTTGTCTTCATTCATTAACTGTCAAGACGTTCTCTGGGCTCAATATTACAAAGCAAGAATTCCTCGCTGCCCCGTACTATGCAAAAAATACATCCAAATGAGATTCTCTCGAGTACAAAGTGGTAATATGCTCCATTTTCAGATTCCGGTAGAATCAGCAAAATCCCCAATTTGGAGTATGCATTTATATGGTCTGGTTTCTGGATGCGCAGATTTTTTCCACGCTAACTTCCCTCATTCAAATCGGCAGGATGTCCGACACGGACAAAGATTTGGAAATCATGGTTTTACGTTACCAGTTGGGCATCGCTGAACGAAAAATGCAGAAACCAGTTCGAGCTAATCGCGCAGAAAGGATGACTCTGGCTGTGCTGGCAGGTAGGCTGAAGAAGCAGACCAACTGACCTGCCAATCAATTCAAAAACATCATTCGACTTGTCCAGCCAGAAACAGTGTTTCGCTGGCATCGGGATTTGGTTCGTCGCAAATGGACTCAAGAAAGTCAAGGGAAACGAGGTCGACCACGTATTGATGACCAAATGGAGCACTTGATTGTACGCCTTGCTAAAGAGAATCTGCGCTGGGGCTATTGCAAGATCGAGGGAGAACTTACCAAATTAGGCTTCGATGCCTCACTGACAACAGTGCGTAATGTTCTCAGCAGAAATGGCATTATCCCAGCACCCGTTCGATACGGGTCCATTGGTTGGAAAACCATGATGAACCACTACAAAGAACAGTTGCTGGCATGTGGCTTTTTTGTGGTTGAATCGCTTTTCTTACGCACCTACTACGTCCTCTTTTACTTGGAAATTGGAACCAGACGCGTTCATCTAGCCGGGGTGTCTGCCAATCCGAACGGGCAATGGGTCGCTCAGCAAGCCAGACAATACGTTTGGTCCATTGAAGAAAGAGAGGAGACATTCCGTTGTCTGATTCATGATAATGATCCCAAATTCACCGAAGCCTTTGATGATGTATTTCAATCGAAGCAGATCCATGTCATTCATACCCCCATTGAGGCACCAAATGCTAATTCTTACGCAGAAAGATGGGTCAGAAGCGTAAGAGAAGAGTGCTTAGACCATGTACTCATTCTCAACGAAGCTCATCTCCGCCATGTGCTCCAATCCTACATCAACTATTATAATTCCCGCCGGCCGCATCAGAGCCTAGAGCAGCAATCGCCCATCCCTTATCCAGAACAAACGAAGACTGGAAATGTTAAACGGCGTCAGCTTCTGGGTGGGATCATCAATGATTATTATCGGTCTCCAGGCAACAACGCCCTCTCGCCCCAATTAAGCTAATTGCTTTCTATTTTGGTTCATCAGGCAGCTCTGACGACGGTTGGAGTCAATTTCATCGTTCCAGCTTACTCTTCGACAGCCGATTTTACGGCCATTTAGGCACATTGAGAAACCAATCCTTCTGCAAATTTACCTCCTTACCGTGAACAATAGTCTTCTTTCTTGGCTAAAAAAGACGGTGCTTTCTCCCTCTTTAGTCTCGGATAGGTTATTTGCATATTACGGGCATTACGATAGTCGTAACGATGACGAGCAGTACCATCTATCCTGTGGTAGATTCTTCTGCCATGATTCTTCCTTTCGTCACTGTGTTAATGGGAAACGGCCGTTATGATTCCCAAATCAGCCAATCCATCCACCATCAACTGCACAGCCAATGCCGCCAGCAACACACCAAACACAGCTTCCGTTACCGCCAGCCGCGAAGGATCAAGGTGTTTTGCCAACTTGTCCATGTTTCTGAATACAGCAAAATCAATGGCTCCCACTATCAATACAAGGCCGATAACAATCACCGCCATCATGATGGAATCAATGTCACTGGACGCGATAACTAACGCCGCAATACCTGCCGGATTGAGCAGATAAGGCACGGCCAGCGGGTAAACGGCCATTTGCATAGCGCTGCGATCAGAGGCTTCTTCGTGATGCTCAGATTTGGCAGGGCTGACCAACATATGCAATGCCAGCAGGAGTAGCACGATACCGCCAGCAATGTTGGCTGCTCCTGATGTGAAGTGTAAAAGCCGCATGAGGAACCAACCAAGAATAACCAAGAGCAGCGATGTGGAAACGGCCGTGCTTACCATCTTGTTAGCAACCTTCAATTGCGTTTCAGCATCCATCGTTTTCGTTAAATCTATGAAAGGTACCAAAGCGATTTTCGGCCCCAGACCAATCAAAAATAGTAAAAACATATCGAAAATCAAATAAAAATCAATACCTTCAAAACTCATCACAACATCTCCTTTTTAGTTTTATCTTACCTACCTACCTATTTATCTTGCTTACCAGAGAATCGTTGTGCCATCCGTTGCACAACATTCAACGCGCTGCCTGCCTGCTCCTCTTCCACATCTTCACGCAGCCCCAACTTTTCCATATTCAGCGAACCATCTTCTGCCAAAAACGGCTCTAAATCAGAACGCATGATGTATTTGGTATATACTTCAAGACTTGTCACCAGCAAAATCATAATCACGGGCCCATAAATCAGACCAATAAAACCCATCAAGCTCAACCCGCCAAACACACTCAACATCATCAACGCAGGATTAAGGTAAGCACCTTTAGGCACTAACACAGGTCGCAACACCGTGTCTATGTTCGCCACCAGTAACAAAAACGCGCCGATAACAAAAACCCCTTGCCACACCTGTCCATCCAAAATCAGAATGATGCCAATCGGCCAAGCAACCAAGGAAATGCCAATCATGGGCAGCAGTGCCAGAAACATAGATAAGACGGTCAGAAGAAATACATAAGGCACACCCGCAATGAGTAAAACCACTCCCATCGCCGCGCCCTCCAAAATGGCAAGGAGAAATGTCCCTTTGAACATAGCCATAATCATCAACTCGATCTTGTCCAGATATAGTTTCGTAATATCTGGCGGAAAAGGGATTAGCCCAGCCATCTGATCCTGATCTGGCGTTTTGAAACGAGACAACATCACCATCATAATGACCAGCACAATAACAGCGGATGTGAAAAATTGAACCAACCAGCCAGCCAGCCCAATAAATGCGGCAGCTAACCAATTGGTAAATATAGCTATGGTTTCCTGCAAATTGTTGAGAATGTCATCACGGTTAAAGCTGTCATCCCCCTGTTCCGCTACCGCTTCCAAAAAGGTATCAATCCCGTCGGCAAGAACACCTACCGTGACATCGCTTTCGGTGAACGGATTAGCAAGCAGCGTGGTCGCTTGATTATAGGCTATCCATACGAAGAAGAGGACGGGCAGGGCGATGAGGAAAAGGAAGGTAATAATGGTAACGGCCGTTGTCCGATTCGGATTACCCCCTATCCACTTTTTCTTAAAGACCCAGTTGTAAAGCGGTTTCACAATTACCACGAGCGCAATCGCCGTTAAAATCGCCGTCATATGCGGCCAGATCAACAACAAACTCAGAAAGAGAAGCAGAAGTAAGAGCAAAAAAAAGAAAAAACGCTCCTGAACGATATTTCTGCCTATCTGCAACACATTAGAAGCATTAGGTGTGTGGGAATCCTTTTTAGGCTGGGTGGTGTCTGGGGCGGCGGTTACATCCATTTTCAACTATCCTCTACTTTCTCTTCATCAAACTATAGGAAAGGTTCGTTCTTAACTTTTGAGTTTCAGATGCCCGTCACTTGCCAAGTGACGGGCATCTTGACCACAGTTATTTACGACTATTCCCTAAACAGTAGTCCTTAATCTATACGTACAATTAGCGGCGGTTCCCATGTGGTATCAAGAGCCGCTGGTTTCGGCCAAGAAATGCGCATGACCAGGTAGAAGAACCCTTCGGGCGCGGGCAGGACTTAACTTACTTTCATGATTTCACTGGGCCGCCAGGTTTGATCGAACCAAGTTTCTAGCGGGCCGTATACGCGCAGAATGGCGATAAAGCCTTTACCAGGGATGGTTTGAATCCAGTTGTTTTCTTGTCCGGTGGGTGGCTCTGGCGCAAAGTATATATAGTGAGAACCATCCGAATTGGGGGCCACCTGGCTGCGGGTGCTGTTCAACCCAGGGAACTGCTGATCGGTTTGCAGCATTGAACGGGTCTGTGGGTCATAGACCATCACTGACCAGAAATCTTTGGCGGGCACATCCGGAGGCAAGTGCAGTTTGTAGGTCTTGCCGCCATCCAAATATTGGCCTGCTGCATCCAGGCTGGCAATCCCATATTGAGAACCCACCCCCACCATTTCGATCGCCATGGCAGGTGTCACCCCGGTGTAGGGGTAATGGAACAGGGTGCGCGCATCCATCACCCGCGCACCGTTTTCTTCAAATTGGTGGCTGCCCAAAAATGGGTTGAACCAGGCTGAATCTTCGTAAAGATAAGCCTTTTCAGTGATCTCACTCCCTTTCTGATGGAATGAGATCGTGCGGGCGGTGGCATTGCCTACTGCGACCGCTTCGGTCAGAGTGGCTTTTGTGCGTTCATCCGGGGCGAAGGCATCCCCCTTGCGGATGCCAATCGCATACAATAATCCCAATAGTTCGGGGCTAAAGGCGGCGGCTGGTTCTTCTTGAATAACGATGTTGACTTCTTCATAGAAAGTGAAATCGTTGGAATGTATCGTGTTGAAAGCTTTCCCCGAGAAGTTGATAAATTTCGTGTTCTCGCGTTCTTCGGGTTTGTCTAGCGGATAAATGCGGGTGTGCTGTTTGATGCTCTCTGCGCCTGGTTTGGGATCGCCATCCACCAGGAAGCCGCGCCAAAACAGGACATTGCCATAGGTGGGAGATGAATAAACATAATAGCCCTCTGGCGTCTCGCCCTCATAATCCGGTGGCAGGAAAAGGTATTTGCCACCCTGGCCGCGGTCCGGTCCGGCATTGCCTAAGTCGGCGACATACCGGAAGAAGAAATCATTGAAGATTCCCAGGGTGTTGGGCGGGCTTTCCACTACAATTGGCCCATCTCGTAAGTCTATCCAGGTTTGAGCATAGATGCTGTCTATATTGGCGGTCAGGAATAAACTTTTTGAATCCATCAAATCTGCGTAAATACCAATGATGCCGTTGCGGGTGATTCCGGCTTCCCGGAAGCCCTCTCGCGCCGCCCACAGAGAAGCCGCCGGTATCCAGTTAAGGAAGACTTCGACGCCGCGCATGAATAGCAGATGATCGTAGCATTTTTCTGCGGTATCCTGGCTGGGAAAGCCATCAAAGAATTTGAGCTTGCCCAGGCGGGTTTCCACCTGATCGGGGGTGGTGATTGAGGCTGGAATATCGGTAGTCATTTTGTATTTTTTACTCATTTTTTTCTCCTTCAAATTTAAGTTTGTAAAGTTTCTCCCTTTTTTGGGAGGGAGGATATTTTATTTATGTCAAAAGCAAAGCGGGTTTCATAAAACACAGCCTGCTGCAAGCCGTAAATATAGGCTTCTTCTGCAATTTGTTTGACTTCTTCTAGGGTAATCTTATTTATGATAGTCTCCTTTATGTTGGATGGTTGGGAGTGGCAGTCTGACAACAGAAGGTTGCTTGATACCTGCCACTCCTGAAATTCTTTAACTTGCGTTTATCGGACTGTTTATCCTTAATCTATACGTACAATTAGCGGCGGTTCCCATGTGCCATCAAGAGCCGCTGGTTTCGGCCAATACAAGCGCAAAGATATGTAGAACTCCTCGGCAGGTGCGGGAAGCCAGTTTGCTTTTTGGGCTGGATCGGTTGGTTCCGCATGTTGTATTGTAATCGTCAAGCCGCCATCAGCATCCCGTACAAGCCCTTCTGTGGTTGAGTTGATCAGGTAACGATTGATGGGGTTTTTTACCAAATAGCCAGCCGCACCGTCATACGACTTGTCGTACATGGTGAGCGACCAAAACGCATTCACTGGCGGATCGGTTTCCCATCGAAGCTGATAAGCGTGTGCGCCATCAAGATTTTCGCCATTAGCATCGACCCGAGCCAATGGATAGAACGCTTCGATCTGGTCGTTCCCGCCCCATCCAAGCTGGGCGGCTACGGCGCGTAAGGCGTAATTCCCGTTGAAGAATGCGCGGTTTCCAAACACTACCGCCATCGCAAAGCTATTCACATTTTGCGCAACCGCCGAAAATGCTTGGGCGAATGCTTCTACGGCTGCGGCAATACCTTGTACGATGGCCTGGCGCTGTTCATCGCTCAATGCGTCAGGATCAAATGGTACGCCAGCCCCGATTCCAATTGAGGCGAATCGGGCAAACAGTTCCGTTTCGCTGGGGTGGATGGGTTCACACAGGGGCAGTAAAGCGTTCATATAACCGATAAAACGCTCATCACGGGAGGCGGGATCGTCCCAGTGCGGCCAATCAAACGACGGTAACGATGGGGCTTCTCCGCCTTGAAACAGTTCATATGGCTCCAAACGATATTGGCGCATCACCTCGGCAAGGGCGGGCTGATCTTCAGGGTTTAGCAATTGGGTACGGCCGATCAAAAATACCAACTCCGTCTCAAAGCGGAATGAACCAGCGAATCCTTCTGGCACGTCACCCTCCCATGTCGGTCCCATCAGGAAATACGAACCAGCCGCAGTGCCTGTGGCGCGGCTGCCGATGAAGAGTTCGTTATCGCCTAACAGATTTTCAAACTGCATCACGTAGTAGCGGTCTGTAATCTCTGGTACGGTGAGTACCACTGGGCCGCCACGCAGATCCAGCATCCCCCATGAGTAGGGGGTGTCGGCATTCGGGGTGATAATTTCGTTGAACGTGTGATCCAACGTAACCGCTTCCCCAAATGGGCCAACGTTGGCAGGCCCGCGATACGCTGGTGAGGCGGGTTGCAAGAACGTTGCATACGCAAAGCGGTATCCCATCAGCATGGGGAAGCCATAGGTGTACGCTTCTTCTGCAATTTGTTTAGTTTTTTCTAGTGTAATTTTATTCATGATACTCTCCTTATGTATTTGATACGATGGTGGCTTTGCTTCGTGCTTTACGCCTTCTGCACAGCCGGTGGCAGCCAGTCGAAGGTCAGTGCTTCGGAACGTGCGTTGTAGAGGCGCAAACAAAGATATAAAGGCTCTTTGGGTGCCGGCAACCAGTTGCTTTCCTTATCAACACCTGGGCTGTCGGACTGAAGATAGATGGTTAACGAGCCATCCTGGCCGTATTTCATCTCGTCGTAGGTGCCAATCTGATACCTATCCAGTGGGTTTTCCACAAGAAAGCCAGCCGGATAGTCGTACATGGTGATGGACCAAAAGGCATCAACCGGTGGAAGCGTGCCTTTCTCAAAACGAATCGTATAGTTGTGTTCGCCGTGCAGAGGCTCATCATCGGCATCTATGTAGGCAAAGTTGAAAAAGTTCTCGCGCGAGTCTTGTCCTGGCTGCGCCCGCAGCGAAACCGCCGTCCGGAAGAGAAAGTCGAAAGCGCCACTGGGGGTCGAATAGTCGATGGAATTTGGGATCATAACCCAGTTGTTTTTTGTGATCCCCAGACGCTGTTCGGCCTCCTGGGTCATTATTTGGCGGCCAACTTCAACGGCTCTGCGTAAGCCTCTGGCCGTAGCCGGGTCGAGTTTGGCAGCGTCGAAGGCTTTATCTGGCCCGATACCAATGCTCTCGAATAATCCCACGATGGCTGCATCGGGGCCATAGGGCGGGTTGCGGCGCAGCCCGTCGTTGAGTATCGCAAACCAGTTGAGGGGGTCGCTCACATCATAAGGAAGCCATTCCTCGTACTGATTGTCGCCCATCGTGTTGCGCTTCCCCTTGCGCCACTCACTCAATGCCGTCAGCGCGTATTGGTCTTGAATGGCATTGGCGTTGGGCAAGTCATCTGGCCCCTTTACTTCAGTTCGCCCGATAATCCACAACGCATTGGTATCAATATTGACCCGTTCTACTTCGGCAGGGAGCACGCCTTCCCAATTGGGGCCGACAAAGGCGTATGAACCTCCTTGACGGCCGATCGTTTGGTTGCTCAAGTTCTCAACTTTCTGATAGAAATCGGAATAGTTGATCGTGAAGTAGCGATTTGGGATGGGTGGAATATCGACCACAATCGGTTCCAGCGACAGATCCAACCAGGTGCTAGAATAGACGGTGGCATTATTGGCAGAAACCACACCGCTTTTCCTACATGTGGCCGCACTCACAAGCTGCTGTAGATGAATAAATTCATTGAAACAACCAAAAGCCGCCAAGCTTGTGTGTCGCACTCGGTAGAGTTCGGTCATCGTAAAGCCCCAGGCGAAGGCGGCTGTACCCAGCGTATAGGCTTGTTCTTCACGAATCTGTTCTGGGGTTAACTTGGAGGTCGGTTCTTGTTCCATTTTGTTCTCCTTTATTTTGATAATATTGGTAAGTTAATTAATTCGTTGTGCGTGTCAGTTTCTTCATCCACAATCTGTTTCTTTTTCGTAAGTTCATGGTTGTCCGTAACGGGTTGGAGCTTAGGCAGGAGTCTCTGCGGGAACATTTTTGGCGCGTTTCCCCAACTCGCCAGCCAGCGGCATCAGAACCAAAAAACCGACAACGGAAATGACGATCAAGTAGGTGACGACATCCATGTCAAAGTTTTGTCCAGCGACGACGAGGGCGGCGGAGATATTGCGTTGCCCTGCTCCCAGTCCCATCACGCTCTTAATGCCGCTGTCTGAACCGCCGAGAAAGTAGCCAATCGCGGCGGCGGCGACGATAAAGATAACCCCAGCCAGAATGCCCCATGATCCCACAAGGCCGATCATATCGTTGAAGTTGAGTACCACTGCCAGTACACCCATAACGAGCAGGGCGATATTGGAGGCTTGCCCGAAGGTGGGCTGGATTTTGGCGGCGATGGTTTCATAACGGCCGTTTATAAACAACCCAACCGTCAGCGGAATCAACATCATCACAATCAGCGATTGGGCAATGTCCCATGGGCTGACTTCAACACCGCCCAACAGCAGAGGGCAGGACGATGGGCAGGTAGATGATGGTGACGATCATCAACAGCACCATCAATCCCACGGAAAAGGCGACATTGCCCTTGGCCACTTCTGCCAGTTTGGGCAGGAAGGGGGCGCCAGCGGCTGTAGACAACAAGATCAGGCCGATGCGTGCTGGCTCATTGAGCGGCATCAAAGAGGTGATGAGGTAGGCCACGATGGGCACGAGAATAAAGTTGACAACCAGAGCCAGAACCACCAGTTTGATGTTCTTGAGTGGGGCGATGATCTGGTTTATCTTGAGGGTTAACCCCATGCTGGTCATACTACCGATCACAAAGACCAGTAAGGATAATCCTGCTAATGTTTCCATAATTTCAGTCATGATTTTTCTCCTTTTGTAAATGGGACGCTGATTGCACTGATGAACACAGTTAAAAAACGATGCCATCTTGAACAGTTGCGCCTTGTTTTTTGCAACGAATTCCCGCGAATTTATGTTAATTCATTACAATTGAAATAATTTTGCTGTGTATGCTAATATCACTCCACGCTATTAATGGCTCGTTTTTTTTATCTCCTTATTTAGGCTCGTTCCCAATGTCTCTTTATCGTGCGTATTGCGGTAGTTTAGAATGAGAATATAGACGCTCACCAAAAATACCCAGGCTGGAAAAATGTATTTCGCTTCTCTTATGCTTTGAGCCGTAACCAGAAATCCGAAAGCTAGAATGTAGGTAAGGACAGTCAACCAGCGCGGCATCACACCTGTTTTTGTCCAAAGTGTACAGATTGAGAACATGTAGACGCTTGCCACACGCAGGGCATAGTTGCCAAGAATCTCGTTCATCAGGGTAAAAACAAAGATATAGAGGTGGGTAGCCACTTGGGTTGTGATTAAAATCTCGGTATTTACAATTGCACTCAGGATGGCGCCCCACATGAAGAAAAGCAGAACCAGGATGATGCCGCTGCTCAAAAAAATGGTCGCAAAGAAGCGATCTTCCTGATCTCCCAGCCGGTCTCGTATGACACCCGTGAACCATAGAAATGCGATCCCGGCGAAAGACATCATTGTGATCGCCAAGGAAGAAAGCCTGGACCATGTCTCTACCCATTCGGTGGCTATGTTTTCTGTATTGACCTCGGCGAAACCATCTGTAATGAATAACACGGATAACATCAGGAGTGAAAAGATGATACCGGCAACCGCCGCGGCTCGTGGTGTCTTCAGTTCATTCTTGACTTTGCGATTCCTTTCTTCAGTTATGATGCGCTTCATTCAGGGCCTCCTAGTTCGGATCGCTTGATAATCCAATTAGATTTGTGATCCGTTTACTTTACAAGTTCCAAATCGGCCATAAACAGGGAGCCACTTGGGGTTTGATCGAATATGAGGGCGACTTCGGTTATGTTTGTCAATTCAACGGCCGTTAATTCCGCCACTTGAATGATGGTGGCGTCACCCAAGTTGTAGCTGACTACTTGGGCTGGATAGGTTTCTGGCTCTGAGATTTCTGGTGTGGCGGGTAGGTTGGTAGGAACGGCCGTTGCTTCAGGCAAATCTTCCATTGGCGTGGCGGTCGGGTCAGGTTCTGATGGCCCACACGCGGCCAAGACTATTAAAATGATGATACCTGTTATGATGCGTTTAAAAAATTTCATTCTTCTTACTCCGATGATTCGGTTTCTGCATGTTTGTTGATGTGTTTAATATCCAGGTAAACGGCCGTTTCCATGTTTAGCAATCCACGTTTGCTCAAACTTCTGAATTGTCTTGCGGTGAGTTCCCTTAATTTCTGCTTTTTCTCTGCCCGCTTCAACAATCTTGATTGCTTCATCAGATGAATGACCCAGCCCCACCAAAACACAAGCCGACATCGTCGCACTACGGTGCATACCAGCCTTACAAAAGACCATAACTTTGCCGTCATTTTGGATAGTTGTGACAGCCGGCTCCACACCCTTCATTAATTGATTTGTCGGATAGATTAGGCGTGGCCCCAAATCATTGGCTCTCGTATGAACAAGAGTTAAAGGCGGCTGGCCCAACTCCCTGTCAATACGTTCCAAAATTGTAGCGATAACCAGTGTCACACCTAACGAGATGATTTTCTCTCGGTGAACCTTCGTTGGCCAAGCACCGATATATAAATTTTCTGTAATCTGCGAATAATCCAACGGTACATCTTTAGGAATACCGCGCATTTTGTCACGTATGAGTCTGATAATTGATGTCATGTTATTTTTGTTTCTCCGTGATTTTCCGAATGGCCTCTTTCACCCCCACGGGGTGCAAGAACAATCTGTCAGGAACTTTGGGAATTCAGTCCCGTCATGCTTCACTGCGGTTAGACCTGTGCTGAGCTTGCCGAAGTAATGACGGGTATCCCGAGAATCCCCAAAGAACCATAATAGATTACGGCACAACCACCGTTAAACCACCCGCTACGACTTCCATGGAAACAGGGGTTCGATTGGTAAATTCACCGTCTGTCCAAACGGGTTGGTCGGTTTCTGCGTCTATTTTTATTTTCTGACCACGCCAGTAAAACATGCCGGTCTTTTCGTTTTCGAGGTTAAAGAAGCGATTCAAAGCCGCATCGGTGCTCTTTTTGTCTCGGCTAAGCATGAAAACATCCAGATAGCCGTCATCGACCTCGAATTTCTTGCTAATGGAAAGGCCCGTCCCAGCCTTGGCTGAGTTAACAACATAACATTTATGGCCCATCACTTCAATCGTTTCGCCATCAATAGTTAGGCTGTATTTGATGTCTTGGATTGCCTTGAGGCGTTTAATATCTCTACCCAAATAAGCCAGGGTGCCATATTTGTTTTTGTCTTCACGGCTGGTCTGTTCTTCTGGCTCAATGCCGGTGAACAGTCGCTGAACGAAATAGCCTTCATCCCCATCTTCTAATTTAACAATGTCGATTTTGCGTGTGTTGTAGCTAGTGCAGAGCAGTTCGACGGCGGGTTTCAGCTCTGTCGGAATGCCCATCTCGTTGCCAAAGCCATTCCCTGTGCCGCCGGGCAAAACACCCATAGGCACGCCGGTGCCCATAACGCCATTGGCGATTTCGTGCTGCGTGCCGTCGCCGCCATACCCCACGACCAGATCGTATCCCGACTCAGCCGCTTTCCGTGCAAATTTGGTAGCGTCGCCGAATTTTTTGGTGATGCTAATATCCCACTCAACGCCATTTTTATAAAAGACATCGTTGAGTATGTTGAGGATAGGCTGGTCTTTGCCAGAAACTGGATTGACGACAACGTGGATCTTGCGGTATGGAATATCTAGTTTTGCTTCACCACCGGTTTTTTCAGCCAGGATGGCTAACAAGGCGGCATACGCTTGCTCTCCTTGTTCTGCCACTTCACTAGAGGCTTCGTCTGGCAAGTCTGCCTGATAAATACTGCCCCCTAATGCCTCAATGGCTGTGATTGTTTCAGATGCCAGTCCGCCTGCAACAACGGCGATAATGGCGGAGGAATCCAAGCCTAAGGAACCGGCTGTTTTGCTTAATTGTTCTGGTATCTTCTCTGTTGTCAGTTTCTTTTTGCCGCGATAGTGTCCGATGACACCCCCCAAAACGCCTAGTGCCAGACCCGTACCACCGGTTACCAGGCCAACAACACCGCCAATAATGGCACCCGTGATTGTGTTCTTTGTGGGAGTATGCCCTACATCACGGAAGGTTAATTTGCCGGTATCATCTTTTTGAATGACGATGGCTTCAACGGCATCTTTCTCCCATTTAGGCAATTGCTTAACGGCCGTTTCTGCGCTATCTGTGCCTTCAAAAACAGCCAGGATTAATTGAAGTTGAACATTATTTTTACTCATCGTTTGCTCCTGTTGGATCATCTGTGTGTTTTTCGTTCTTTTGCTTAAACCTCCCCATGTGTTTATTGATCAACTTGTCCTCAAGATAAACGGCCGTTTCCCCTTCTTCGACCAACGCTTTTGCCGCCTCAGCCTCCGCTTTTGCCGTTTGTCGTTGTGGCTCATTGGCCAGCCATTTTTCAGATGCATCCAAGGCCGTCAGTACCGATTGGCCCACAATTTCCCCTTCCACAAAGACAAACTCCCGCCCAATCTTGTGCATCAACCCTACCTTTTCCAACTGCATAATCACCACAGGCAATACACCGGCCAACATCAATTGGCTGTCATGTTTTTGTAAATCATCCGCATAATGATCTAAGACCTGCAAAAAAGTACTGCCCAAATCACGACTACTGCGCAAATTAATAATCACCACGGCATTATGCGTTTCCGGCGTCACATCAGGTAACTGCTTTTCAAACAAAGGGGCTGTGGCAAAAAACAGACTGCCATAGGCCACCAACAAAGTCGTTTCATTAGATGGCACGGTTTGGGGTGCTTCTTGTTCACGCGGCAGTATATTTTCTGACGGAACCCACTCTTTCACCGTAATCTTGTTCGATTGCTGAACCACAAATAGAAGTAAAGACATCGCCACGCCAACCAGCACCGCGTATTGCAAGGGAATGACGAGACAGGCAAAAAAAGTGATTCCCATGACGACCTGCTGTATTTGCCCCGTTTTCCACACCATCTCCACCCTATCTGGCTTAAAGGTGCGGAAACCGACAACAATCAACAAGCCAGCCATGGATGGCATGGCGATATAGCCAATGGTACTGCCGAAAACAACAATAACTACCGCCATCACAATGCCCGCAAAAATATTGGCAAAGCGAGATTTTGCTCCGGCGTTGGTCACTAATGATGTCGCTGAGAAAGAGCCGCCCACTGGCATTCCCTGGAACAAACCAGAGGCAATATTTGCCACCCCTTGCCCCACAAAGTCACCAGAAGCATCAGGGTATTGACCATCGGGGTTGATGTAGCTTTTGGAAATACTGGCTCCCTGCACCAGCCCGACAAAGGCCAATGAAACCGCAGGTATAATCAAAACGGGGATTAGATCAAAAGCCGGTGCGGTTAAACGAGGCAAGGCACTCGGTACATCGACAATATCACTCAAAATTTGAACTGAATCCCACCCAAACAAGGGGACGAGTAATGAGCCAACAATCATCGCCGCCACTAAGCCTAGTGGCCCTAAGCGCGTTTTTTCCAGCGTAATGATCAAGTAGATGGTCGCTAAGCCAACCATCAACGTTTGCAAATGCACCTGATTCAGGTTGCCTAGTAGATTCAATGTTTGGGCAATTTTATTAGCACCGGTGGCACTGTATCCTGTGAAATCGCCTAGCTGTCCTAAAATAATGAGCATCGCTACCGCATTCACAAAACCAGTCATCACTGCATTGGGTACAAAACGCAACAAAGAACCCAATTTGAAAACACCAGCCAACAACATCACAATGCCAGTTAGGATAGCTAATGTGAAAACAGCTTGATCACCATATTCGGGATGTTGGGTTTGCGGCACACTGGCGACAACCAACGCCATCGCGCCAGTCGCTTGAATGGTCATGTAGGTGGAACTGGTGAAGAATGCGCCAAAAAAGGTACCCATCATGTAGCCATACAAGCCAAAAACGGGATTGACGAAGGCTAAAAAGCCTTGTGCCAAGCCGTCAGGCACGCTTTCGATGCCTAAAACAAGCCCTGCTTTTATATCATCTGCCAATGTGTGTGGATTAATAAATCCTTTTGCGGCTATTTTTTCTTTTAATCCCATATGTTGTTCTTCCCTGATGGTTTTCCTGACAAAATGTTTTAGCTCGGTTGAAGCAAAGCATCGTCATCAAATTTGCTTCACGACTGTGTGATGAGCAGATGGAATCTTTACGCTTCCCCTGATTCTTTTTTCTGCTGCATTAACGCCTTGAGTTCAGTCAATTCTGCGCGAATGAAAGTGTTTTCCTCTTGGATTTGGGATAATAACTCTTCTGTATCATTATGTATGGCGACGAATTTTGAAGCCATAAAGCTGGTGAGAACGGCAAAAACGCCGATGCCAAAAATCATTAGCCCGATAGCCAGAATGCGGCCCGTGTTTGTGACTGGAACATAGTCGCCATACCCTACCGTCGTAATCGTCACGATTGCCCACCAAAAAGCAGTTTTCCCATTGATGATTTGGGCATTGGGTGCCAAGCGTTCAGCTCGAAGGACGAGCATACTGGAGACGGTGATGAGCATGATGCCGATTAAGAGGGTGCTTAGCAATACGGTGTTGGCGGAGCCCCAATGTGCGTTAATGTCAGCCTCCTCATACGCTTTGCCTTGCAAACGCCTGATGATACGGATCATCAGGTTTAAACGCCCCAATCGGAAAACGGCCGTCCAGGCGTGACCCGGCACAGCCGGAATAGCACCTAGAATATCCAGCCACCCGCCTTGATTGAGGAAATAGTCGGTTTTGTTTGGAGTCCGCCGCAACCTGAGCAGAAAGTCGATGGCGAAAATGAAGCAAATGATGAAGTCAGTCGAATAGAGGATAAAGTTTACAGAAGGGTTTCCCGGCACTAGGATGCCCGCCGCTACAATCAAAGAGAAGATGGTTAAACCGAGGATAAACAGATCATAACTAATTGAAGTAAGAGAACCTCTATGCGGTTCGCTTTCTTTGGACTTGGTCTTTGACTCTTGGTTCACATCTGTCTTCCTATGAATCTACATTCGATTTGAAGCGCACAGTAAAACCTTCTTAGGGATTGTTTCAAGAGCATTGGCCTCAAGATTAACTTCTGGGAAGGTGTGATGGTTTGGAAACGGGGAAATGACTTCTCCGTAAGCAGTAAACAAGATCGAAGCCAATAGCATGGCTATACATACTTTCATCTGCATGTTTTCTCTACTCCATCCATCAGCATTTGTTTGGTGGTGCACGAGTAGGTGCGGCGCATTTTGAAAATGCGCCGCACCTAATGGTTGACAAGGCAGGTGATTATTGTGTCGCGAACGGCGTGGGAACGGGGGTCGCATTATAGATCAGCGGCCCGTTCGCAGTCGTCAGGGTTAGCATGGCACCATTGATGGTGTAGACGCTGGCGGTTTGCAACGC
Source organism: uncultured Chloroflexia bacterium (assembly GCA_963807975.1). GTDB lineage: Bacteria > Chloroflexota > Anaerolineae > Promineifilales > Promineifilaceae > JAACFF01. Next base: position 448,897 of record CAWEDV010000002.1, read on the forward strand.
ACCCAGATAAGCTAACTCCTGACTTGCCAATTCTGGTGTACAGACCATACCCGTCGCCGTGATTGGGTCAATCGTAATGGCGTTGCTGTTCCCCGCAGCCAACGTGCTGGTGTAGCCAGCGTTGTAGGTATTACAACCAGCATGTCCAGACAGTGTGCCATTGGCAAAGGTCAACGAAATGGAACTGCCAGGAATCAAATTGCTCAAAATCCAATTTGTGCCGTCCAGAGTGGCATTGATGATGATGGGCATACTGGCGCTATCACTTGAGCCAGCCACATCGGCCACTGTTACCGAGGGGTAATAGGTGCCAGGTTGGCTGTAGATGGTGGTGAAACTGTTGTCTGGCAATGCGCCTGTGTCGTTGCTGTCGCCTGATTGCCATTGGTAGCTGGCGATGGCGGACGTTCCCTGTTGGGAATTAGCCGCGCTGAATGTGACGGGCTCGCCAACGAAAGCCATCGCTGGCCCTTCGATAACGGCCGTTGGCGGCGTTACTTCTACAACGGCCGTTATCTGTACAGATTTCGTCGTTGTATTCGTTTGTCCGGCCTGATCGGTGACGGTTAGGTTGACGGTGTAGGTTCCTGCCGTGTTGTAGCTGTACTGCACATTCGCACCATTCAACAAGGTGCCATCGCCCATATCCCAATCGTAGCGAATGATGGGAGAGGAACCGGCTGCGGATTGTGAACCGTCAAATGAAATTGCCTGCCCAGTTTCGGCCAACTCTTCGCTGACAATAACGGCCGTTGGTTCAGCAACCACAGGTGCAATCGAAGTGAAGTGAATCGGCTCGCCACTGGCAGTTAGAATCTGCATCGTTGTGTCGTTGACCGTGTAACTAACGGCCGTGGGCATCAGGCGCAAGAAGTTTGTCTCTTGTTGAGACAAGGCATCGCTGGTGCAAGCGGTACGAGTTGTGGTCAGTTCGCCAATCGTCAGACCATTGCCTTGCACGGCATCATAAGCACCATTGTACTCATTACAGCCCGTGACTCCGTTCAACGAGACCCCATCGGGCGCGAAGAATGCGGTCGGCGCACTGCCCGCTACCGCGTCGAAAAGTTCGATAGTGACCATGTACCACGTTTTATTTTGCAGTTCGTGCGCTTGATCCAGAACGGGGGTGCTATTGTAAGTGAGAACGCCATTGGCGGTGGAGATGAGCAGTTGATCACCGGCGCGGTCAAACGCATACGCCTTGCTCAACCAGTCAAAATAGCCGCCTTCTTGATCCATAACGGCCGTTTCACATGCTTTAGCGGTCGTCGCCAATGGGCCAATTACAAGATTTTCAGCGATGGGGCCACTGTATCCATTACAACCGCCTGCCCCACTGATCGTTCCCGTTGTGCCGCCTTCGTCAATGACAAAATCGGCCGTGATTTCACTGCCAGAAAGGATGGGATTGTCGCCGATAGCCGACAGATACCAGAATGTGCCGTTTAATGGGGTCAAGTCGAGTGCGCCCTCTTCAACAGGCGGCTGGGTGGCAACAAAGTTCAAAACTTTCATGTCGTCCCCTTCGCCGTAAGGAATTTGCAGTATATTACCCAAAATGCGGTAGCTGGTGGCTGCATTAAGACCCAAGAAAAACTGCTGTTCTACTTCAAAGTTGTTGCCCCAAGGACACTCTTCATTCTTTGTTTTAGCGGGCAGATTGACTTTCAGTTCCGTCAAGTTGGCGGTGAAAGTGGCGTTGTAATCGTTGCAACCCGTTCCACCGACGACCGAGCCAGAGGGCAATGTGGGCGGGCGGTTGAACAGCGCGGTAAAGTCACTGCCTTCGATGGGTGGTTGCGGATTCGTGGCATCGCCCAAAGAAATGAGCTGCCAGAGCGTGCCTTCCAGCGGTTGGCGGTCGGCGGCGTACTGGATGTCGCCATTTTGGGTGCGAACCACGAGTTGATCACCGAAGATTTCGTAGCTTTCGGCCGTTTCCAGCGCGGCTAAATACGCTTGTTCTAATCCAGACAACGCTTCATCGGGGCAAGCCATCATCGTCATTGCCATGGGGCTGTTGACGGTCAGGAAATGGGTGGTGGGGACGCTGTTGTCGTGGCTGACGGTGTAGCCGCTGTTGTAACTGTTACAGCCTGTGTTACCACCAATCGTGCCTGCGTCAGTTGTGTCGCCAGATTCTAGCAGGGCTGTGATTTCTACGCCTTCGGGGACGGGTTGGTCAGCAACCATAATCGCTTGCCACAACACATTTTCTAAGGGCAAATTGAGGGCGGTGTAATTCAACACGCCGCCGTCATACACGATTTGCATGTTGGCACCGAAGATTTCGTAGGTTTGGGCAGAGCCAAGTGCGCTCAAATAGATGCCTTCTTGTTCATTGCCAACTGGACAGGCCAGCGCTATGCTAGCCCCAAGTTCAAAGTTGATGTTGTTGCCATCCAATGTATAAGTAGCCATGTAGTTATTACAAGAGGCGTTGCCGTTGACGGTGCCGTTGGTGTCTGTTTCGGGGGTGAAAACGGCCGTTACGGATGTGCCATCTTCAACTGCTGTCGGAGCTTCTGGGTCGCCCATGGAAAGCAAGCGCCAGGTTGTGCCGGTTAACGGGACTTGGCCAGGGGCAAAGATCAATTTTTCTTCAAAGGACTGGCCGTTGCTGTAAGACAGCTCCAGACGACCTTCTTCGGTCAGAGTCCAGTTAGTGACGGTTTCTAACGCAGCAAAATAGGCCGCTTCGGCTTCCATCGTGCCTTCGCAGGCCATCATGGTGGCGCCGATAGGGCCGCTGATGGTCAGGCTGCCATCTTCGTTGGATTCGTAGCTGGTGAAGTAGTTATTACATCCACCAGAGCCACTGACCGTCGGTTCTACGCTGCTGAAAACGGCCGTTATCATTGTCCCTTCAGGAACAACGGTGGAGTTGGCGGCATCACCATAGCCGACGAGTACCCATTGTTGGTCGGCCACTTCACCCCAACTGGAGATGGGTTGGCTTGCTTCTGGGGCGTCTGCAACCGGCTGTTCTGCAACCGGTGTCTCTTCAGATTGTGTTGCCACCTCCGGTGCCGCTGTCGGTTCTTCAGGCACTGGGGTGGGTGTGGGGTCTTCCCCACCACACGAGATTAACAAGATTGCTAGGACGAGGATAAAAACTACCTTTATCCAATTGTTTTGATTCTTCATTGTATTCTCCTTAACCCTCTAAGATGATTTTTTCACGTAACCGTACAACTAGACGAGGGCTGAGCCTGTATAGATACTTTTTCACAACACCTGGTTTCTACAGGTCTATTTAGGTAATCGGCAAGAAGTTTTCAGAATTAATTGACGTGAAGCCTTGCCGATTCCTTCAAGGAAACCGCAGATTTTAGCGTTACGGTTGTCCGAATACTTTCTGCGATTCACCTAAACGTCTAATTCCCGAAATGCAGGCGTACATTGAACGGATAAAATGGGAAAGCCTAAGCCATATAAGCTGTTGAGCACACCAAACAAGGCTGCCTGATCGACCATCTCACCTTGCAGCGCGGTAATGGACGCCCCGCCAGTGGCGGCTTTGTGTTGAATAGCCATACCACCAAGACGGTTAGACCAGTTATCGTCCAGGTAACCTCGTATTTTTATGTGATAAACCGCTGGGGTACCCAAATTGAATTGAGACCAATCCTGATTTTCTGGCATAAAACACTCCCCGCTTGAGCTTTATTTTGTTTTGACTCAAGCAGTATGCGTAGAATGCCACAGGGGGTGATTCTTACATCACCAAAACATGGGGGATTATTGGGTATAAATCGGGGGAGATGGTTAATCAGGCGTGACTAAACCGAGTTCTATGGCGCAGTCAGCTGCTTGACGACGATTGTTGACGTTGAGTTTGCTATAGATATTTTTGATATGGGAGTGGACGGTATGGGGGGAAATCAATAATTCTTGCGCGATTTCTCTGTATGTTTGACGCTGAGTTAGAAGTGTCAAAATATCCAGTTCACGATTCGTGAGTGGTTCGGGCAGTGGTTGCAGGTCATTATTCTCTTGAAGGGAAGCCAGTTGATTGGTTGCTGGGGTAAGAGCCGTCAGGATGCGCGTTTTAAACGCAACTAATTCAGGCTCTGGTGCCGGTAGCTTGTCTAATAGTTGGCCGATGGCTTGCCCCAGATTGATAAAGGGGCGAATGATGCTGCCGGGGAGAGCCAGCGTCAACGCTTCTTCAAGCGTAGTCATGGACAGTGCTTCGTTTCCATCCGCCTGATACATGACAGCTTGCAACGCCAGCGTATCGATCATAAAGATGGCATTATGGGTGAATTCGAGGAATGTTTTTATTTCTACCAGCAAGTCGGCTGCTTTTTTGCGGCTGTCTGACGTGTTTTCAGCCAGCCATATATTGACCAGCGTGAACTGAGGCGCATAAAAGTGATACATCGGTAAGAGCGGGGGAGGAGAATCAAATTGGGCCGCCCACTGCAAGGCAATGCTCAACTGCCCTTGCTGTAACGCCAATTCTGCCTGAAAGGCCTTCATGAGCAGCAATAATTGGGGGTTGCCGGTGGCGAGGAAGAAAGCGAGCGCAGCCTCGACGACATCGCGCGCTTCTTGTTCTTGTCCCCGGGCTTGGTAGATGAGGGCCAGACCACAACTGCTGGGGACAAAATTTTCTCCGTATGTACTATACGGCCGTTTATGAACAAAGGTAAAATGTTCTTCAGCGGTAGAAAAATCATTTTGCAGGTAAGCCACTGTGCCCAAATGGTTATGGGCATAGCCTATCATTTCGGATGCACCCTCATCTTGGCATAAGGTAAGTGCTTGTGTCGCATTTTGTTTCATGCTGACTGTGTCGGCGGCGATAAATTCTACAACGCCAGAAGTGACCAATGTAATTGCTTTGAACTGGTTGCTTTGTTCAGATTCTTCAACGAAATTGCTGAACATGGTAGCATAAGCATTGCGTAAATCACCAGCCATTTGTTGGGCGAGAGCCAGCATCAAACGGGCAAGGATACGTACCCCCCATAATTCTGGTGCTATTTGGGTGAGGGATTGCTCTGCCTGAGTGCGGATACTGTCGATATCCACAGTGAAGTAGGAGAGAATGCTGAGCAGGACGTTGATTTCTCCCATGAGATGGGTTTCGTTTTCGGGGTCTACGGCCGTTTCATCAAGAAGCTGCGTTAATTGGGCGAGAAGGATAGGAACTCTTGTGAGCTGGCCTTGGTGATAACAAAGCCACGTTTCAGCTATCAGCAAATCGGGAGAGTTATCAATAACAGCTCGGGGAAAGCGGCGTATCAACTGCTGTAACCTTTGCCATTCTGTTGCATTCATCAACCGGTATCGTGCCTGCGCTACGATTTGGATGGCCTGTTGGGTGTTATTGGCAGATAAGGCATGTTCCAGGGCTTCTTCGATGAAGCCTTGTTGTGCCAACCAGTCGCTGGCCTGAATATGGAGTTGGTTGATTTGGGTGTCAGTAACGGCCGTTCTCAGTTGTTGTTGCAGTAAATCTTGAAATAGGTGGTGGTAGCGGAACCATTCGTTCTGATGATCCAGGGGAATGAGGAACATGTTTTTCTGGTAGAGTTGTTCCAAAATTTTCTGACTGCTGGTTTGCTGTTCAAGAGCGGTTGACTTTAGCAAGGCATCGCAGAGTGGCGCACAGAAACGGTCGAGCAAGCTGGTCGCCAAAAGAAAAGTCTTCACGGGTTGGGGCTGCTGTGCCAGCACCTCACTCACCAGATAGCTCATGATGTATTGGTTTGCGCCTTGATATGTTTCCAGCAACCGCGCCTGATTTGCTGGGTTGCGTAAGGCTAATGCCGCCAGGCGCAGCCCTACGACCCAGCCTTCAGTATAGTGAAACAATTGATGAACCAACTCCGGTGAGTCATCCTGACGCAGTTGTCGGTTCAAATACTGCTGTGCTTCTGCTTCATTGAAACGCAGGTCGGCTAATCTTATTTCCGTGACCTGATTTTTGGCACGCAGGTTGACAATATCCAGCGGCGGGTCTTGGCGGGTGATGAGCACCAGGTGCATGTTCGCAGATTGATACTGAATGCAGGTATCGATCAGTTGATGAATGTCTGGATTATGGATTAAGTGATAATCGTCCAAAAAAAGGAGAAAAGGCCGCGACACTGCAATCGTTTCATTGACCAAACTCGTTGCCAATACATCCACAGGCGGCAGTTGCAGACCGTTGAGCATAGTTGTTGTATTTTGGTAGGTATCTGGAAGGATTGTTTGAATGGAAGTGACTACGTAGCTGAGAAAAACACCGAGATCATTGTCGTTTTTGTCCAGAGAGAGCCAGACAACAGGGCGGTCACATATTTTTTGCCAGATGCCAGCCAGGACGGATTTTCCATAGCCAGCGGGCGCGGAGATGAGGGTGAGTTTGCGGAGACGGCCGTTTTCCAACTGCTGAATCAGATGTGGGCGTGGAAGGATATCCGAGCTGAGGGTTGGCGGTTTGAGTTTGGTTTGAATGAGGCTTTTTGCCTGCATAAATAATTATTTCCCTATACTATCCTAACTCCCGCGAGAATTATCCCAAGGAATAATAAATTTGCAGGAACCTATGTTTGCTTATGGGGTGGCCATGGGTTGACTCCTCGATAACGGTCGTTTGAGTGTGCCAGGATGTTAATTAGGAGATATATAAGAGAAACGGCCGTTGCCGGTAGTACTCTTTGAAACGATGGATAATTCGCATCTTCTCATTTTGGTTTGATTTCAATGAAGTAATCTAGCTGAATGGGTAAAACCCTTGCTTTCTATCCTCAATCTTACCGGATCAGCTAATGAAGATCAATTTGACATTCCTAGAAATCGTTCCTTTTATTAACGCTCCCCCACTTTCAAACGGTATTGACCCGTACCCTGCAAAAACTTCATCCAGCCTGAAATCTGCCCTCAGAATATGAGACCAACTTCCCCTATTTGCACCCCTTGTTAGAATCACGCCTCATTTTTCTGTTTGAGGTCTGGTTCACATGTTTTGGTCTATCGTTGCTCTTGTCTTCTCGGTTCTATTGGATCTGTTTCGTCTCGGCCGTCTATCCAAACGAGAAAAGGATCTTGAGATTCTGATTCTTCGGCACCAACTCGACATCTTGGAACGTAAACGTACTCATCCCATTAAGGTCTCGAATGCTGAAAAACTCACGTTGGTTGTTCTGACCAACAAGCTGAAGAATCTAGGCGATCGCTCTGCTAGCCAACTCCGGAATGTCGTTCGCATCTTTCAACCAGAAACTGTTCTCAAGTGGCATCGTGAATTGGTGCGGCGTAAATGGACACAAGACCATCCAAACAAAGGCGGCCGTCCCAGGATCGATCACAAGCTTAAAGCATTGATCGTGCGTCTGGCTAGGGAAAATCCAAGATGGGGATACGGCAAGATTGAAGGTGAATTAATCAAGCTGGGTGTCAGGCTGTCCCAAACAACCATTCGTAATGTTCTGGACCGCAATGGTATTCTCCCCGCCCCTGTTCGTTTTGGCTCGATAGGCTGGCGACGACTTATGAAGCATTACAAAGAGCAGATCATTGCCTGTGATTTCTTCACAATCGAGACTTTCTGGTTGAAGACTCTATATGTTTTCTTCTTCATTGAACTAGGTTCGCGGCGTGTTCACCTTGCCGGCATCACTGCCAATCCCGATTCGGCCTGGGTAACCCAGCAAGCCAGACAGCTCGTCTGGAATCTTGAGGATAGTGATACTGACCTCAAGTTCCTAATTCATGATCGAGATAGCAAGTTTACGAACGCCTTTGACAATGTGTTCAAGTCGGCAGACCTCCATGTTAATCACACACCACTTCGGGCGCCGGATGCCAGCGCACACGCTTAACGCTGGGTGCGAACGGTGCGTGAGGAATGTCTCGACCACTTGTTGATTATGAACCAGTCGCACTTGAAGCGTGTTCTGGATAGTTACATCAGTTACCACGAGACATCACGACCGCACCAGGGTCTAGATCAACAAACCCCAGTTCCAAGGAAATCTGTCCCCTACTCCGGGCAAGTCAGGAAACGCGAAGTGTTGGGCGGAATCATCAACGACTATTACTGCGCTCCCCAGCACTTCTCCAGTCCGTTGCACTAAAATCCTTCTAGTCAATCGAATACCGATTATAGCGGCAAGACATTGTTACTATATGGGCAGCAATTTACACCACATCACAGCGCATTCTCCTGCAGTTTTCACCAAAAAACGCTAAACATAACCCGTTTCACGCCCAGAACTCGTGCCTTATATTGCAAACCACTCCAAGGTTCTGTAGTAAAGCAGATGAAATTATCGCTGGATTTATCGAGATGAGGTATTTGCAGGGTACGCGACAATCTTCAAGTCGGGGGTCGTGTTCCAAAAGATCCGCGTGCAGACATTCACAATGCGAAACAAGATCATGCCAACAATCGAAAAGAAAGTGAGACGCCCTACAAATCTAGTAACTATTCTCATGCGTTTATCTCCCACTATTATGTTTAAGTTTGCTAGATTGTTTTATATTGATCAATCAGGACGGGTCATCCCAAAAGTCCCAAATCCCAGATCTTCCATACTATCTATCAAGAGCTGGATTAGGTACTTACCATTATGAGCATATCCTCCCTGGCTTGATATGCTGTATTGGTAATTGTAAGCAGCTTTCAATAGCTGGGGCGTCCAGGTTGAATAGGCTTCTCCGTCTTTGTCTTGGAATTGACCGTCAACAAAATCAATTGCATCCACACCCTCGGTAGCGAGGGCATAAATTTTCATGCCGGTTAAGAGCCTGTTCTGCAACGTTTCAATCTCGGCACTTAACCCTTCATTCGTATCGCCATCACCATCATAGTCGCTGCGGCTGGTACGAATACCGTTTAAATCATCAACTGATCGGACGCCTAAATGACAAACGCTGCACTGCTGTGGATCTATCTGCAAGGTGTGCACATCATGACATTCAACACAGGTCTCAAACTGCAAAACATGGGTATTGAAACCAACATATGACTTACCCGGATATTCATAACCCCCTTGGGCTTCAGTACCGTACTGGGTCGGCCCGACGGGGTTGTTGTGAAGCCGGGGTAAGCTCAAATCGGCACTCACCTGGTTCGGTTCCAAATCTACAGCGGCCAAGGCTTCATTTACACTGACGATGGAAGCCCTTCCCTGATGACATTCGAGACAATTCGCATTATGCCCTAAGTTGGTGAGTTCTTGACCAGAGGGCATGACTGCTTCTGTTTTATCCCGGGTGAACTCGCTGTGGCAGACATCACATTTTACCGATTGATCGGTAGATACTGGTTGCGAAACTTCTCCAAGCGTGCCGCCATCAGCTCCATGGAATTCCAGGTAACCGGGCGTTGTATGGCATTTTGCGCATCGCTCTGAAACTTCATCTTCAAAGTGTTCCGAATTATCAATGGCGTGGGCTGACGTTTCCCAGGCCTCCTCATGTTTTTCTTCCGAGGCCTGTGCCACAGCGCAGGCGACCAGGCCCATGCTGAACAAAATAAGAATGATGGGCAAAGTAAGGCGATGATGGTTCTGGAATCTGATCATGAAATATCCCTCCGGGCAGTATTTAAAATGCAGAATTATAAACCGGGACTGAACTGCATCATGCCCCCATCAATGACAAAGGTCGTGGCTGTGCTATAGCTGGAAGCATCAGAGGCTAACCATGCCACAAGGTTGGCAACTTCTTCTGAGGTTCCCATGCGCGCCAAGGGAATCACGGCTTCCAATTTGTCACGTAATCCGCTGTTCGCCATTGTTTGTTCGTTGATGGGCGTGGTAATGGCCCCAGGGGCGACATTGACCACAGTGATATTATGTTCGGCTAATTCAACCCCTGCATTCCGAGCCAACATGCGCATGCCACCCTTGGATAGACAGTAGGGTGAATTGCCCGGCATGGGCCAATCTTCATGAATAGAGCTGATGTTGATTATCCGCCCGCCTCTACCCTGGGCAATCATCTGCCGGGCGGCAAACTGCGTTCCAAAAAAGGCGCTCTTGAGGTTGACATTCAATACCCGATCGTACTCAGCTTCGGTTGTGTCCAAAGTCGATGTTCGGGTTTCAATTCCAGCATTGTTGACCATGATATCCAGGCGACCATGTGTCTGCACGGTTTCATCGACGAGGTTTTGCAGGTCGGGCAACTTGCTTACATCTGCCTGCACAACGATTGCCCGTCCACCGGTGCTAGTAATCTTTTCTTGGGTATCCTCAGCCGCGGTCCGATTGGAGCGGTAGTTAATTGTGATGGCTGCTCCAGCCGCAGCCAGGGCCACAGCGATTGCTTCGCCAATACCACTGGAACTACCAGTTACGATAGCGACTTTACCATTTAATGTCATGACTTAAAATTCCTTTCTTTCTTAATTATGTGAAATGCTAATGAGGTGCAAATTGCAAGCAAACAGGGGAAGGTATTTGATATGATTCCCCGGTTGGTGTTAACGCTCCATTTTCCGGATTTATGCGGAAAACAACCACTGAATCACTGTTCTGGTTGGCTGCCAAAAGATATTTCCCGGTAGGGTCAAGGGCAAAGTTGCGTGGCTCCTTACCTTGTGTTGGCTCGTGCCCGACCAGGGTCAGCCGTCCTGTCTCCGCATTAACCGCGAAGATGGCGATGCTATCATGACCACGATTGGAGGCATAGAGGATTCGGCCGTCAGCGTTCGGCAGGAAATGGATATCAGCGCCGGCGCTAAAAGCGGTGAAATCATCTGGAAGCGTCGAAATTGTCTGAATATGTTGGGCCTGACCCAACGATCCATCATAAGCGAAAACAAGGATGGTGGAGGCACATTCGGTTACGACATAGAGGAAGTTTCCGTGGGGGTGGAAGGTCATATGTCGCGGTCCACTACCGGCCGGGACGGAGATGAAAGGGGGATCATGGGGCAGAAAATTTCCTTTCTGGGAGTCAAAACCATACCATCAGGATGTGGTCAGCGCCAAGGTCTGCGGAAAGAAGGAACTGACTGGATGGGTCAGGAAGAATGCTGTGGGCATGTGGCCCATCCTGGCGGGGGTCGGGGCCAGAGCCATGATGTTGGTCGTGGTCGGATGCCGGCAGCAGTTCACCGTCTTTTTGTAGTGGAAATGCGGCGACATTGCCCGTGATGTAATTGGCCACAAAAGCATAGCGACCCTTTTGATCCGTACTGACATAAGCAGGTGACAGCCCCCCTGTAAGCTGCTTGTTCAGGAAAGCGAGATCTCCTGTCACAGGATCGATAGCAAATGCGCTGACGGTGCCGCTAACTTCCTCCTCGCGGGTCAATTCATTCACTGCATAAAGAAATTTCCCACGTGGTTCAACCGTTACAAATGAGGGGTTAACCACCCCGGTCATTGTTGATTGATGACGCAACTTGCCGTTTTTCGGATCAAACTGATAAACGTAAATACCTTCTGCGTGACCATCGACATACGATTCATGCCGCGTGTAAGTACCGATATAAAGCGTTCTAAATTTTGAGTTGAGCATAATAAATGGTTCTTGTTCCTTAATGGTGCAATTTATGGGGTTAAGGAACGGAATTTTAATAAGACAACGAAGTTGTTTCCTTACCGTTCCTCAAGGCTGACCATGCAATTCCGTATATTATTTGATCGTCAGTCCTAAGTGACCACAAAGGCAAAGAGGATGGCCATAAGAATCAGCAAACCAACGAGAATAGCAGCAAATCTTTTCACGATTATGTGATGCATGGAACACTCTCCTTAAACCATATCAAATCGTTCTGTCAAAACATTCTGTGGGGGGACACCTAAGGCAGGGAGCGCTTCTTCCATCGCATCCATCAGCACTGGCGGCCCACATATCAAATATTTGAAAAACTTATACTGTTTAGCATAATCTGCCATGTGTCGTCGCATGACATCAGCGTTTACAAATCCTGTTTCACCCTGCCAATCATCTTCAGGATTACTCAAAACGGGGACAAAAGTGAAATTCAACTTGTTCGACTGCTGTAATGCTTCAAACTCATCACGAAAGGTCATTTCAGCATAGGAGCGCGCCCCGTAAAAGAGGAATACTTTCCGATTATCTTCGCGTTTGATCATCGTCTGGATCATGGAATGAAGGGGCGTAATCCCCACGCCACCACCGATAAAAACATAGCCCATTGCCTGTTCTCGATCAATCGAGAAAACACCATGTGGACCATCCAACCACACTTTTTCCCCTGGCTGCAAATTAGGCACTACTTGACCCGACCAATCTCCTAAGTTCTTAATCGTGAAGCTTACTGTTCCTGATGGTTCAACATCGGCCGCCGAGGACATTGAAATCGGATGTTGGCCGATGCCGAACGGGGTACGGCCGCTTTTGATCCAGGAGAATTGACCCGGCTTAAAGTTAAATCCATCATGGTTATCTGGCTTAAGCACCAACGTGTGCGCGTTGCCATATTCCTCACGATTTTCTACCAACTCCCAGCGGCGGTTCCAATTGCGAATGGGGGTGTAGATTTTGTACCAACTAATCAGGCCCAGGACCAAAACCGCATACAAGGCCCAGACGACTTTCATTTCTAAAGTGGTCGTGTAACGGCCGATCAAGAAAATGTGTACCAGCGCAGAAAAGATGACGATCAGGGCGAAAAAACCATGGGCTACATACCAGATCTCATAGCGTATGCCCAGCCGTTTGCGCCAGATGGAGGATATGATCAGCAGCAGTAAAATAAATACCGCAGAAAATGCAGTGATGGTGGCGACATTGGCACAACTGGAAAAAGGATTCAGCCAGCAGCCTGCCGGATAGCCGGAAATGATGAGCAGATATGGGGTGAGCCAGCATAAAACCCAGGGCAGCTATGCCCATTGTATTGTGGAATTGTTGCAGCGCATCCTCGCCAAACGGCTGTGCAGCAGCGGTTAATGCGCGATATAAGCGCAAATTCCAAGCTCATGATCGAAAAACCGATAAAGCCAGCCGCGACCGCCACCTCAACAAGAAAGGATTGGGCGGCCCGCTCAGGATTTGATAAAGCTGCTGTTAACAGTGGCAGTAATAGCAAGAATAAGTAGAAACCATACCAAACAATTCCCCTAACGATTAGAATCATATCGTTTTGCCTCCTTGGCTTTTGTTTTGAGTGATTAGAACAACAACTGACCGGGTTGTTACAGGATAGCTGCTTTGACTCTCGGGCAGTGTCACCGGCGGTTCGGCAAAATCTGCTGGAGATGATTGTGATGTATCAACAAGACGTGCCCAGCACCATCCCGCCGGCAAGTCCGGCAGTTGAAAGATGAGCGGTTCCCAATAAGCATTGAGGGCAACGTAAAGATGTTCATGCTCGTCGTCGCCATTGGGGGAAAACAGCTCAAAGGCGATGCTGTGCGACTGATCGCCCCAATCTGGTTGGTGCAGGTTCATACCGTGCCACACAATATTCGTACCACCGGGCTCGGTCCAATAAGCGCGATCGCGGTAGAGTCTGCTGTTTTGGCGAAAACGCAACAAGCCGGAGACAAAGCGGAAGAGTGCCTGCTCCTCATCAGCCTTGTCCCAATCAAACCAGCTGATCTCATTGTCCTGACTGTAGGCATTGTTGTTTCCGTTCTGCGTGTTACGCAACTCATCGCCCATGAGAAACATGAGCCGGCCCTGTGACAGAAGGAGAATGGTGAAGAAATTGCGGATCTGGCGCCGGCGCAATGCGTCAATTTCCGGATCATCTGTTGGGCCTTCCACGCCGCAGTTCCAGCTGTTGTTCTGGTTGCTCCCATCCTGATTGCCTTCGCCATTGACTTCATTGTGCTTGTCGTTGTAGGAGACCAGATCATTGAGGGTAAAGCCATCATGGGCAGTGATAAAGTTAACGCTGCGCATCGGACCCCGGTCTGGCAGCGAGAAGACCTGGGGACTGCCGCTAATGGCATCGGCCAGATCGCGAATGACGCCAGTATCGCTCTTGACGAAGCGGCGCACAGTGTCCCGATAACGGCCGTTCCACACCGCCCATCTGTCACCAACGAACGAACCAACTTGATAGAGTCCAGCCGCATCCCAGGCCTCGGCAATGATCTTCGTACCAGCCAACACAGGGTCTGAATCGATGTCCCACAAAAGGGGCGGAATCTGCAGAACTTGGTTGTCCTGGCCTCGATAAAGCACCGAAGCCAGATCGAAGCGAAAACCGTCGACGTGCATCTCCTGCACCCAGTAGCGAAGGCTGTCCATGATCATGCGGCGCACAACCGTGTGATTGCTATTGAGCGTGTTACCCACCCCACTGTCGTTGATGTACTCGGCGCGGTTGGCCGGATCAAGCAGATAGTAAATCTGATTGTCAATGCCCCGCAGGGATAAGCGTGGGCCCGTCTTCACCATCCTCAGCTGTATGGTTAAGACAACGTCCAGGATTACTTCAATGCCGGCATGGTGCAGCGCCTTGACCAAGTCGCGAAACTCATCGACGGGCCCCAGCCAATCCTGGCGAGAACTATAGCCGCGATGCGGCGCAAAAAAGGTCACTGGTTCATAACCCCAGTAGTTGGGTCGATCGCCGGGCGCCGACTGGCGATCGAACTGAAAACAGGCATCAGTTCAACGATTTGCACGCCTAATCGTTGCAGGTAGGGGATCTTTTCGATCAAGCCGGCATACGTGCCGCGGGTGGCACCGGACAGCCCGGAATTAGGATGGTGGCTGAAGCCGCGCACGTGCATTTCGTAGATCGCCGACGTCATCGAAGCTGCGCCGCAACGGTTGGTCGCTTTCCCAATCATAGGCAGTCGGGGTCGACGACGACACTCTTCATCGCCTGGGCGCAGTTCTCCAAGCCAACCTGAGACGCAATACTCCGATCATACTGGTCGTCTACGACAGCCCGTGCATAGGGATCGAGCAGTACCTTGGACGGATCAAAACGGTGCCCATTCTCGGGTGCAAAGGTCCATTGAGGCGATAGCCGAAGAGCTGTCCGGCCTGGAGTCCTGATACAAAGATGTGCCAATAAGAGCCAGTGCGATTCGTTTGTGGATCCAGGCAGAAGACGGACGCAGGCTCGACGGCATCAGGGCGGTCAAAGAGCAGGAGATCGACCTCGTCGGCATGATAGGAGAAGAGGGCGAAGTTTACGCCGCCGTTCTCCACGGTATCCCCATGGCTCACCTAGCGGGATCGGGCAGACCCGGCAAGGTATCATGTGTCTGCATGATCATTCTCCTTCGTCAATGTCTCCAAGGTTTCCATGGCCAGCTCGAGGTCGTCTACCGCGCCGAAAAAGGTCAATACCTGCGCGATTAAGCCCGTCCATCCGGTCTGATGGCTGGCACCCAAACCGGCGCCGTTATCGCCGTGGAAATACTCGTGGAAGAGAATATGGTCCCGCCAGTAAGGATCGGACTGGAACTTTGCTAGACCGCCGAAGACAGCGCGCCTTCCCTCGTTGTCACGCAGGAAGATCTGCGCCAGACGGCGTGCTAGCTCCTGACTGACTTCCCATAATGTCATCTGGATCCCGGAGCCGGTGGGACATTCAATCGTGAATTCGTCGCCGTAGTAGGCGTATAGGTGGACTAGGCCCCTGAGCAGCAGGTAGTTGATCGGAAACCAGACAGGGCCGCGCCAGTTGGAATTGCCGCCGAACATCCCGCTGTTCGACTCGGCTGGCAAGTAATCGACACGATATTCAGTGCCACCCACATGCAAGACGTAAGGATGCTCGGCATGGAATCGCGAAATAGAACGAATGCCGTGTGGACTAAAAAACTCATCTTCGTCCAGCATATAATGCAGGATGCGACGTAATTTCTCTTCATCCACCGCTGAGAGCAAACGTCGATCGTCGGTTCCACCGGTGCCAAGAGATGGTATGCTCTGCACTAACTTGGGACGGTTTTCATTCAACCAGCGCACTCGATCCATAAAATCAGGCAGCCTGTCTGCCTCATCTGGGCGGATAATGGCACACGCTGCCAACGGCAGCAAGCCGACAAGCGACCGAACCTTCATGGGTGCAGCTCGGCCGTCGGGCAGCCGCAGGACATCATAGAAGAAGCCGTCTTCGTCATCCCACAGCGAGTCCGACCGATCGTCCTGCGGATCCATGGCGTCGTGGATCCACAGAAAGTGTTCAAAGTATCTGCTGGCCATGGATTGATAAGTTGGATCGTCGAGCGCAAGTTCTATGGCAATCTGCAGCATCGACAAAGCGTAGAAGGCCATCCAGGCCGTGCCGTCTGATTGTTCAAGATGCCCACCGACCGGCAGGGGCGCGCTGCGGTCAAAGACGCCAATGTTGTCTAATCCCAGAAAGCCACCACCAAAGAGATCATTGCCATCAGGGTCTTTGCGATTGAGCCACCAGGTGAAATTGAGTGACAGCTTTTGGAAGGCATCTCTTAAAAAGTTGATGTCGCCTTGGCCACGTATAGCTTTTTCAATGGCGTAGACACGCAGGGTGGCCCACGCATGAACGGGCGGATTAACATCGCTGAAGTTCCATTCATAGGCAGGTACTTGACCATTTGGGTGCAGGTAGCGTTCATCGAGCATGAGTGCCAACTGCTCCTTAGCAAAATCAAGATCGACAATCGCCAAGGCTACAGTATGGAATGCCAAATCCCAAGCTGCATACCAGGGATACTCCCACTTGTCCGGCATGGAGATGATGTCGGCGTTGACCATGTGGAACCACTGCTTATTGCGGATTGAGGTATGCTCCAGATCCACGCGTGACGTAAGACCATGTTCCTCCAGCCAACGCGTTACGTCATAATTATAATACTGTTTGGTCCATAGCATGCCGGCTAAGGCCTGGCGCATAACATTGCCGGCATCCTCAGACAGGCGGTCTGGTGTGAGCGAAGCGTAGAACTCATCTGCCTCCTCTTGCCGGGTGCGCAAGACGTTCTCGAAATGAGCGCCGAAGGGAGACCCCTCGGCCGGATAGGTAGACTTCAGCAATTCTGGCGCTGTTGTAGTCAGTCGCAAGCGGACGACATCACTCTGACCGGATTCAAGGGTGATCTGGAAATGAGGGGCTGCTTTTGTTCCTGTGCGGTCGGGATTGACAGTTGAGGCGTTGCCGTGGATCACCGCGTCGTTGATGCCGTCTTTGACGTAA
Organism: uncultured Chloroflexia bacterium; assembly: GCA_963807975.1. Classification (GTDB taxonomy): domain Bacteria; phylum Chloroflexota; class Anaerolineae; order Promineifilales; family Promineifilaceae; genus JAACFF01. The sequence goes on from CAWEDV010000002.1 coordinate 465,971, forward strand.
GGGCTGGTGTTGGCGCTGACGAATAAGGCGTTCATTATTGGTTTCATTCTCGGTGAAAAGCAGCGGCAGCATCTCCGGACAGGTAGAGAAAGCGCTCGCCCAGTGTCTCATGTTGTGCCACAATCGTGCTGAATCCCTGGCCATTCTCACCCGTTGCGAGGCTTGGCCTAGTCCCATCAGAAGACCAGGTGTTGCGGAACCAGAGCGTAGGCAGCAAATGCAGTATCGCTGTCTCCGGCCCCCGATTGTGAATCGAAATCTGGATCAGAAGATCTTCCGGCGACTCTTTGGCATACTCTACGAAGACGTCAAAGTAGCGGTCCTCGTCGAAAACGCCGGTATCGAGTAGCTCATACTCAAAATCCTCAGCGCTGCGCTGTCCGTTGGTCTGCACCAGGTCAGCGTAGGGATACGCCGCATGCGGATACTTATACAGATACTTCATGTAGGAATGGGTCGGCGTGCTGTCCAGGTAGAAATAGTATTCCTTGACATCTTCCCCGTGGTTGCCCTCGCTGTTGGTCAGGCCGAAGAGGCGCTCTTTGAGAATCGGATCGGCGCCATTCCACAAGGCCAGGGCAAAGCAAAGCTGCTGCTGGTCGTCTGAGATGCCGGCCAGGCCGTCTTCTCCCCAGCGATAAGCGCGCGAGCGAGCCTGATCGTGGTTGAAGTAGGACCAGGCATCCCCATCACTACTGTAGTCTTCACGCACCGTACCCCACTGTCTTTCGCTCAGATATGGCCCCCATCTCTTCCACGGGACTCCTGCTGCCTTGGTTTCATCCAAACGCTTTTCTTCGGCATTCATTTTCATTTGTACCCTTTATGTGTGTTACCTACACTCTCTTGATTATGAGAAGTGATTGTACCCAACTACTCGATGGCATTGTAATAGATGTCGTCCTTAATCTTCACTAAGTAATGATTTCCTTCCGTTCTTGAAGTGTTCGCTATGCAGACTGCTGAGGCTGAGGAAATGTTTTCGGTTCTTCTCCGTAAACGGTCTTGGCGTCATCACCTCTTCTGCCGGGGTGCTGTCAGCCCAGTAAAACTCAAAGGCATGCTTAAATGTCTGAATTGCCTCTTCGTTTTCTGTACTCAAATTGTATTCATTCAGCGCTTCATCGCCCCAGGAACTGTATTGGAAGTTCTGGCTGCCAACGACTAAGAACTCGTCGTCTACAATGAAACCTTTGGCGTGCATCTTACCATTATAAAAATGAATATCGACGTACTCCGTCAAGCCGCGTTTTTCCAACTCGGCAACAAAAGCCTGGATGGCGACTTTGTTTTCCATGCCATCCATTGCTTCTTCTTCGACCAAAATACGCACAGGAATGTGATTGGTATCAATCTGGTCCATCAACTGGCGCATGAAGGGCAGCGCGTGATCTTCAAAGTTACAAACTCCGTTAAAAACGATGCCTGCATCGCAAATCAAATCCAGAGTGAAGTTCACTTCAAAGATATCAAGTGACTTGTCGGCGGATGATAACGCAGCCAGGACAGCTTCATCGGAGGCGAAGTGCACGTGCGAACGATATTGGGAAAAAACGATGTCGTCCGCTTCTGCAGGAATGGTGAATTTCAAAGCTTCAGGGGTGTGTTCGGGAACGGCTGCTACCCGATCACAGGTCACAAGCCACAGCTTATCCAATAGGGGATTCATGTTGTCACAAACCACCTCATGCGAGCCGTTCCACAAGTCGTCAAAGGTGGCTACGGCGTGCTGCGCCACCGGCCCGGTGGCCATGATGGCGTAGTCCACCATTCCCAACCCCTGGCCAGAGGGATTATCGATGGGGTAATGGAGATAGCTAACATTGATACCTTTAGCAACGACCGTCTCACCATCAATCACGATCAGCTTGGCGTGGCTGTGCGGCCATAAACCGCTGAAATTGGCTACTTGTACGCGCCATCCGATGTCCTCGTTGACCATCTCAGGAACACCGGCCTCACGCAAATCAGCCAGGATATTCCAAACCTGGTTATTTGTCTGAAAAACGTCAAAAGCAGGCATATTCCCCACCAAGAGACGCACTGTCAGGCCACGCGGATACTGTGAAGGGTCAGCTTTTAGCTTCTCATACAGCGATGCAACCCCTTGGGCAATAACGAAACCAGGGCTGTCGCCATTCTCATCCGGAACCCACTGCATTGTTGCAAACAAAGCCTCGTATTCGGCCGTTTCCATCAGGTCGCGCATGTATTCAAAGGCCGAATTGGTGCGTGGTGGCTGGCTGCTGAAGGCCGGATCGGGATTCGGCGTGTAAAGCAGCGTATCATAGCGGTTCTGGCAGTAGGGTACCGGCTGGTCGGGAGGATGAAACTTAGGCTGGCTCAATGCCTCTAATACCCGCTGCCCGGCCTCGGTTTGTGGTTCGATCGAGCCGCAGGAATAAGGTGTTTGGGACGCATAAGCCAGCGAGCCATTATTCCACGCCAGATGTAAAATGCCATCGGCAGCGGCTGTTAACGACACGGCATCAAGGGCGCTTGTGGTTGATATGATTGCCGGATCTGACCAGCCGCTATCCGTCAAAACGCTTTCGTAAAGAAATGCCTGATCAGAGCTGGTAACACCTGTATTCTTTTCGGCCACGCCTGCACTCCAGACAAGATGGAGCTGGCCGGACCCATCCTGCCCAATGCCTGGGCGGTCTGCACACGGTGGAAAATCGACGGCCGTCTGCTGCATCTGCGGGTTCTGGTAAATCACGCGCGCATCTACGGCACACCAGGCCATGTGCACCTGGCCTTGAGCATCTGCGTTAATCTCCGGGCTGTGGCCAATACCTACTGGCTGCAGCATCTGCCAGAGGCCGTCAAACTGTGCCTGGAGAATCTGCATATCGCTCGTGTCGGCAGCCAGTTGGAAAGTGTTATTGCCGGATGCAGTGAGCCGCGGATTTTGACCCTTCCCCACGCAGCCTACGTCTGCATTCTCAGGCTGCTCGCCGCTGTTCCAAGCGGCATAGCCCAGTTGCTGCTCATCAGTTTCCCAAGCGACCATGATCAATCCGCCAGAATCCCAGGCGATGACAGGGTCACTTCCGTTTCCCGGCGCACACGCAGGCGCAGGCAGCACTACCGGTGCAATACACGCCCCGCCAATACACTGGCTAAACATTATCTGGCCTTCCTCCGCCCAGACCATATTGCCCTGCCCGCCCGCCTCCGCTGCACCTTGCGGGCTCATTGATTGTGCCGCAGAACCGGATACATTGACTGGGTTCGCCCAACTGCCGTCTTCCTGCCAGGCATAATAAACATCATTTTCTTCCATCCAGACGAGAAACGGCTGGCCGTCGGGTGAGGCAAACAGGGCCGGCGTGGTCGTCGCGTTTCTTACAGCAACCGGATCTGCAAAGTGTGTTCCGACTGTCGGCAGAGAAATCACTTCATTTAGGGGTGCTTCCTGAACTTGCAGTATTTGATAGGCATTCAAGACGCCATTCAGCAGCATGATGGCACCGATGACGATCGCCACTTTTTCCAGCCTGGCCAGCCAGCGGTGTTCAGTTTTGCCTGCGGAAGGTTCCCCAGTTAAGGACTCCACCCGATAATAGGCGGTCGCCAACGCCGCCCCACCAACCAGTCCCATCGTCGTCAAGGCCAAAACGAAAAGCAGGCTGTTGGGGAGCCAGGCCAGCTTGTCGGCCAACCCTAACCAGACAAAAAATCCGGCCAAAAATCCTCCCAGACCAAATCCGATAACGCTGCCCAAGAGGATGCGCCAACTATGGCGCCAATTAACTGTTAGGAACCCCAAACACAACCCCAGGACAAGACCGTAGATAGCGGCGTAGGTGGTGGTCAAAAGCATAATGTCCAGAGGGTTTTGGGCTATATTTTTTTCATAAAAGCCCACCAGGGCAGTGAAAAAGAGTAAAGGCAGAATGACAATGGCTTGTGACGCACCAAAAGAAACGGCCGAATACCACCCAAACTTCTTTGTGGCCAGACGAGGCATCTCCCTACTCAATGCCCGGCTCCCAATCCATCCCGTTAGGGCACCCGCCAACCCCAATAAAACCAAATTGGTTATTAAAATCACCAACAATTCATCAAAAATCTGCGATGGGTTAACCAGCCGAGCCAAAGTTAATCCAAGCCGCAATCGGGTTAGTAGTAATATCAGAATAGCGTTTAGAGCAAATGTCACGCCAAAACCCACTGCACCTGTCAATACAAGTCTTTGGTCCTTGGCTAGCGGGTTCATTTTCTATACCTTTTTCATTTCACAAAAATGCACAAAGCACCTGATGAGAAACGGCTGTTGCCGTTTCACTCAGTTTCTCCACCAATTGCTGTAGGCACAGAAATCTCTTTTGCTTGTTAATTCTTTAGGGTGACGTCATTAAATTTAGCATTCATCTCATGCAAATTCTGACCCAAAATTTCAACAGAAAGGGGATCTTCGCATCCGATCAGGGTGATGTCCATTGTGTTGCCGAAGACTAACACGTTTTCCAACTCTTGATCGTTCCCCGTACTACGCAAAAATTCCATCCAAATGAGTTTCCCTCGAGTACGGAGCGATAACATGCTCCAAATTTAGATTCTTGTAGAATCAGAAAAATCACCAATTTGGAGTATTCTTTTTCATGATTTGGTTCCTGGTTGCCCAGATTTTTTCCACGCTTATCGGTATAGGTCACGTTCCCAGCAAAAACCTCATCCTACGCCGCCCACGCTTGTTCGAATTTCTCAATCGTTTTACGATGGGTCTCTTTTATGTCTGCCTGCTCTCTACCCGCCTCCACGATCTTAATAGCTTCATCAGTTGAATGGCCAAGCCCGACCAAAACACAAGCTGTCATCGTTGCACTACGATGTTTGCCTGCTTTACAGAAGACCATTACCTTACCCCCGTTTTGGATAGTAGCGACTGCTGGCTTGACCCCTTTCATCAATTGACCCATCGGGTAAATCAGACGAGAACCAATATCTGTGCCTCGTGTATGCACCAAGGTCAATGGAGGTTCATCTAATTCCTTGTCAATGCTTTCTAAAATCGTGGCAATAACCAGCTTCACCTCAAGCGAGATAATTTTCTCGCGATGATATTTCGTGGGCCAGGCGGCAATGTATAAATTGTTAGTAATCTGCGAATAATCGAGCGGCACATCTTTAGGGATGCCCCGTATTTTATCACGTATCAGTCGAATTAATGATGTCATTAGGGAACCACCACCGTCAATCCACCGGGCACAATTGCCATAGAAATGGGGGTGCGACCGGTATATTCGCCATCTGTCCATACTGGTTGATCAGGATCTGTGTCAATAGAAATCTCTTTGCCTTGCTTAATGAAGCTATTGGCCGTTTTGGTGTCCAGATGAACCACACGTTCCCCTGCGGCAACTAACGACTTCAAGCTTTTATTATTCAGGATAAAGGCTTCCAGCAAACCATCATCTGGTTTAGAAATCTTACCGGTAACGGAGATACCTGTTCCGGCTTTGGCGGCATTCACAACATACAGCTTAGAAGCCGGCAAATCGTAAGTTTGCCCGTCAATTACAATGTGGTATTGAAATTCTTTTGGCTTTTTACTTCGTGCACGTTTATAGGTGTTGATGGCGTAGGCAAATGTTCCATATTTATCTTTATCTTCGCGGCTGGTTTGCTCTTCTGGTTCAATTCCTACGTAAAGGCGTTGAATAAAATAAATGTCACCCATTTTAACGATGTCTATCTTTCGTGTCTTTGCATTGGGACTGCATAGCAGTTCTAAGGCCGGTTGCAATGTTTTAGGTGTGCCGAGTTCTGTAGCAAAGCCATTGCCGGTACCACCAGGAAGAACGCCCATAACGGCCGTTGTGCCCATAATCCCGTTAGCAATTTCATGTTGGGTTCCATCGCCGCCATAACCCGCGACCAGATCCGCTCCATTTTGCGCTGCTTCTCGCGCCTGTTCCGTGGCATCACCATACTTCTGGGTAACACTCACTGACCATTTGATGTCGGGAAATTGATGAAAGACATCATTGATGACATTCAACACCGGTTCGTCCTTTCCCGAAGCGGGATTAATGACCACATGGATTTTTTCATAAGGTTTTTCTGACATAATCAAGGTCTCCTTTACTTTGATTTTGGCTAATCTTTGTCTGGGTCACGTACCAAAATCGATTTGTCCTTTATCTTTGCTTAGGTCTGTCCCGCCATAATCGCCATAAGAGTGCTATTATAAATAATCCGGCGAAAATGGTGGCAGCAACATAGCCAATAAATGCTACTGTCGTAAACAACTCCGACCTTTCCAATCCAAACGCCGCGGCAATGCCTGTAGCAATGGCCGAGCCAACAATCACCCCGGTAAGCAAAACACCTATAATCAACTGCCGGATCAAACGTCCTGTTTGGCCTATCGAATCATCCAGGTTGGAGAAGTCATGATACACTTCAAAGCGGCCTTTTTCGTATTGGTTCAACCAGCGTAATGTAGCATCTTGCAGGGTTGGCAGGCGCTGCGCTACTTCACGCACGGTAGAAGTGACCTCTTTCTTGAGCACATTTGTAATGTTTTCAGCGGTGATCTGTTCCTGCACCAGCTCCAAGGTCGTTGCCAGGCCTTGATCCAGCAAACCGGCGCCGGGAAACAGGACCGTGCTGATCGCTTCCATTTGCATGATTGATTTGACCGCCAGCGTTAGGGAAGGATCGAAGGCCAGACCATTATCTCGCTGTACCGCCATAACCGTGTTAATTACCTCTGAGAAAGAAACAGTTGTCATTTGCAGCAAACGGCCGACGCTGCGCTCAAATTCCTTTAGGTACGCTTTTTCATCAACAACTGGTTTGAACGGCTTGCTCAATGCACGTACATTCTGCGCAAGACCCCGTACATCTTGCTGGAAAAGGGCCAGCAGGACTCCGATCAAGTTGAGCCGCTGATTAAAATCAAGTTCACCAACCATACCGGTGTCCAGTAAGACTATGTCACCATCCGCCCGGTTGACCAAGATGTTGCCCGGATGCAGGTCTCCATGAAAAAAGCCATCAATGAGGATCATTTTGATGGTAGCGCGCAGGGCAATATTGGCTAAATTTTCGCGGCTGATGCCTAACGCTTCAATTTCATCAAGGTCAGTGATCTTGAAACCATCGACGAATTCCATGGTCAAGAGACGGTTGGTGGAGAATGCGTTGTAGATAACGGGCAGGCGAATCCCTTCGATTTCGGCCAGGTTATTCTCCAGCCGTATCGCATTATACGCTTCGTTGCCGTAATTAAGCTCCAGCAGAACCTGGCGGCCGAATTCGTGGACAAAGCCGACCAGGCCCATGTCTCTTGCCCATCCACTGCGTTGTTCGGCAAAGTTTGCCAGCCAGTCCATGATGCCAACATCGGCTTTGACCTGGTTCTGTACGTCTGGTCGCTGTATCTTGGCGACGACCTGTTCCCCTGTTTTCAGCGTGGCGCGATGGACTTGAGCCAGCGAAGCCGCCGCCAACGGCTGGTGGTCAAATGACCCATAAACCACATCTGGAGGTGATCCCAGCTCAGAAACGATTTGTGCCTCAACCTGATGGTAGGGAAATGGTCGAACATTACTCTGTAACTTGTTCATTTCTGCAGCCCATTCCGGGGGTAGCGCCTGGGCCTGACTGGAAACAAGCTGCCCCACCTTAACGTAAATAGGGCCTAAATCCTGCATCATATAGCGAACTTTTTCAGGTGTTGTCAAGCGTCGTGTCAGGTGGGGCAAGTTATACAGTTTTTCCAGAAAAAAGCGGCGAATGGAGCCTATGATCCCCCGGTCTAAGACCAGATCCATGGCATACCGGCCGATGATATTGTAGCTTTGTTGCAGACGAAGCCTTTCACGTCCTTTATCGAGATTAGATCGCTCTTTCATGGGCAGCCTCCTGTTCCTGAAGTGCCTGTTGGAAACCTATAGGCGGGGTGACGCCCAACAAATAATCTAAAAATGCGCCAATTAGGCTGATCAAAATGGCCCCAAATATTGCACTAAGCAATCCAGTGATGGTGAAACTCGCAAAAATCCAGTTTAGCAGCAGTAAAATGATCGTATTGGTTACAATCAGAATTAAACCATAAGTTAAAAACAGCAAGCGAATGGTGATTACTTGAAGAATCGGCTTGATGAAGGTGTTTAACAAACCCAGACCCACAGCCAGTAAAGCGAGATAGATTACCCGACGATCCAATATAGTGATACCTGGCAGCAGCAGAGCCATGATAAATATCGCCGTCATATTTGCAACAAGGCTCATGAGCAGCACTTTCCAATTCCAACGCGATCCGAAATTTTTCATGACTCCCCTCTACTTGGATAAATGGCCGAAACGATATTAAATTGAGAAATATCAGATAGTGGATTACGTATCTTCATCTTCTTTCCTTTAACTTAAGGCACAATAATTTGGACTGCCCCGGGAAGAACCTTAATTGTCACTGGGGTATTCTTATAAAACTCGCCATCCAACCACACGGTTTGCGGCGGGTCAGCTTCTATAATTACTTCTTTGCCTTGGGCATGGTAGCCGTGCGCTCTTTTCATATGGCCCACATTAAGCACATAATGACCCAGTTCTTCCCAATCATGCCGGTCCTTGCTGACAACCATCACATCCACCAGACCATCATCCGGGGTAATTTGGCCGATGTCGATGTCGAATCCACCTAAATTATCGATGTTGTTCACAAAACAGGTCATCGCCTTAAATTCGAATTTTTGGCCGTCAACCGTGATTTTGTAATGGGCATGGGGCGCATGTTCTAGCACTTTCACAACCTCCATGGGGTAGGCCATTAAATGATATTTGTCTTTTAAATCACGACTGGCAGCCTGGTCTTTGGAAATGCCGGTGTAGGCGCGCAGCAAATAATAGCGATCTTCAACCTGCGCTACATCTACAGGTAGGCGATTCCGGCTCGTGCAGATTAGTTCAGCGGCCTCTTCGATCTCGCGTGAGATACCTAATTCAGTGGCCACTGCGTTGCCGGTACCGCCGGGAATAATGCCCACGGGCACATCGCTGCCCATCACCCCATTAACCACTTCCAGCACGGTGCCATCGCCGCCATAAACGACGACCATGTCGGCCCCATCAGCCACAGCTTGCCGGGCAAACTGAGTAGCGTCGCCAAACTTATAGGTGAGGTGTCCACGCCAGCTTAGGTTATGGGCACGGAATGTTTCGTTGATAGTATGTAGAATCGGCTGCGGTTTTCCAGACGATGGATTGATGATTACGGGTATGTTTTTGGTTGTTGCGGACATAATATGATTCTCCAGATTGGTTTCCTTAAATTACAAAAGTTTACAACTGCTTTCGCTGGTTTAATAGCTTATGGTCCATCTTCCTCCTGGTCTGTCTTCCAAAGTCGGGCTATAAGTCGGGTCACAGCTTCTAAATCATTACTATCAACAAGACCGGCTACTTCTAAAGCAGCGGCAGCTTCGGTGCAGGCAGCAACTATTAAAGCATCTGCCCGTTCAAATAAGGCATCATCTTTCTCGGCCAGCGAAACGGCACTTTCAATGACTTCAGCCTGCACAAAGCGGTCTTCAATCTGGCCCATTTCTAAATCCGCTTCAGCCAACCCTTCGGCATCGCTGATCACCTGGGCCTGGTGAGCTTTGTCTTCTACTGTAAATGTTTTAGCGGCTTGCGCATCGGCTGCCGCTGCATGATACGAGGTCAGTACAGTCTGAGCCGTTTCCATATTCACTTCAAGTAGGTATCCTGCGGCGATTAATTCCGCTGCGGTAGTTTTTACACTTTTCATAACTATCATCTCCCATTTTTCCCGCGCATCTTTAAGGTCAGCGGCCGTTTCCTTCCCGCCAGCTTGAAAAAAATCCCCAAACAAACTACACCCCAGTTTCCGCCTCAATTTGGCCGCTCTTTACTGCCTCAGCAAGCAACTGATAATCACGTGCAGTCTGGTCTGCATAGGCCACAGCAAACTGGCTAATAGCCTGATCAAACACTGTGCCGCTGCCCATATAACCACGTATCGCTGCCGCATCTCCTGTTCGGGCATGAGCCCGCGCCAGGCACACAGCGCAAACACCGAGATACGATCCCATACCGCGCTCATCCAGCTTCTGCATATCAAATGACTCTTTTTGATCCTTCAATTGACGCCAATAGAAATCATTGCCTGAAATTTCATTCCAACCTAAAAAGATGTCAGATGCAGCCTGCATTAAACGCTGCCCCAGCACCACACGCTGTGCCTGGCTGGTGAATTCTATCCTAGGTAAATATGCTTCTAAAGAAGATGGTCCTGCTTCCTTTTGCTGCAAAATAAGAGCATCATGCTCTGCGTCTCCTTCCAATAAGCTGACCGTACAACGCGTTCCCACACTGCCGACGCCGCCCACGCGAAGCGCCCCATCAGTCATCTTAAATCTACCCATTAACCGGCGTCTTTCCTCAGGCAAGCTGTTTACGTACGAATTCCAGGCATCCTCCACATAGTGTTCAGACACTTGTTGTATCTGTTCTTCAGTTAACAGATGAGTTAGGCGAACGAGCAAAGGTGGGCTGTTAATGAACTGCCGTTTGCCATCCACCACTTCCGTGAGCTTCGCCAACGTTCTTTCACTTGTGCGCGCTTGTGCTTTATCGATCGTTTTTTGCGCGGTTTTTGAACTTTTTTTAGCATATTTTTCGAATACTTCCAGCAAAGTATCGGTATTAATCCGATAATACCAAACATCCAAAATCGCTGCCTCGGCGAACTCCTTCATTGCCTCCCGGTAAGAACGAGCCACAACACCTGCCAGATCCTGGCAATTGCTTTCTTTAAAGCCATTTTCCCGGCCCGCCACCACTGCGCTGGCTGCCAATCGTTTCAGATCCCATTCCCACGGACCCGGGTAAGTTTCGTCAAAATCATTGATATCAAAAACCAGGTTTCTTTCAGGTGTGGCAAAGATGCCAAAATTAGAAAGATGGGCATCCCCACATAAAACCACCTGCAAACCTGAGACAGGAGAAGCCGCCAGGTCGGATGCCATCACCACAGCCGAACCACGTAGGAAAGCAAAAGGAGACGCCACCATACGGCCGTATTTGATCGGCAGCAACTGCTGCAAACGGCCTTTGTCCTGTTCTTGCAGCAGGCTGATGGGATTTGGCCGGTTAGCTGCAGGAGTCCAGTCGCCATGACTGCTGCGCGGCACCTGTTTTCGAAAACTTCTGCCCAGTTCAATACGCGCCTTAACTGGTAATTGCCTGTTTTTAAACGCTAAAAGGTCCGTCATTTTCTCCACTCCTTCTGGCCAGCAAGGGACCTGGAAAGCTTTACGCGAAATCTTGAGTAGTTGACCTAATTTTTAGTATTAGGAATTTGGTCAGCCACAGCTTCATAGACGTTGCCATAAATGTGATCCTCGCCAAGCTGGTCGATAACGCCATCGCGCTCCAGGATGGTTTTTACCCTGGGTTTGACCCTGGTCAGACGCAGTTCAATATCGTGGCCCTTTGCTAGGTCTAGCATCTCTGCCATTTTATCGGCACCCTGGGCGTCAATGTAGTTGATGCCCTCGAAATCGATAACGACAGTATGCAGCGGCGGATCTGCTTGCTGCGCAAGTTCGTTCAACCGGTCTCCAAATGCACCCGTACTGGCAAAAAAGAGGCCCGCATCAAAACGCAGCACCAGCAGTCCGGGATAAGTCTCATCATCAGGATACTCATCGATACTCCTGAACACCTGGGTTCCTTGCTTGCGACCAAGTACTGGCATATTGGGGCTTGCCGAAATGTAGACCAGCCACCCGATAGACAACACCACGCCAATCAACACACCTGCCAGCACCCCTGCCCCCAGTACACCGAAAATAGCAGCGACAGCAATCCAGAAGTCCACCCGTTTCACGTGATAAAGTCGCTTCATTTCAGGAACATCCATCATGCCCATTACCACAGCCTCAATAATCAATGCGGACAGCACCGCTTTAGGCAAATCAGAGAACAAGGGAGCCAGCAGCAGGAGGGTGAGAATAATCAGCGCCCCGGTGGTCAGCGAAGCGACCGGAGTCTTGGCCCCCGACGTATCATTGAGAGAGCTGGAGGACAAACTGGTTGAAACGGGGATACCTTGCACCAATCCGGAACCGACATTGGCTATGCCTTGAGCCACCGTTTCCTGATTGATGTCAACCCGGTACTTATGCTTAGTACCAAAAGCGCGGGCATCACCTGCGCTTTGCGAGAAACCTATCAGCAGCAGTCCGAGAGCCGCGGAAGCGATCACTGGCAGATATTCTATGAAAAATTTGAGATTAGGGATTGCCAACGACGGCAAACCGCGAGGAACATCACCGACAAGCGCCAGGCCAAGATCACCCAGACCAAGCACCGCCGTGGCAGCAATCCCCACGACGACCAGCACCAACGCCCCTGGCACCTTCGGGGCTAGAAACCGCAGCCCGAAGATCAATACCAGCGAAAGGATGCCTACCAGAAGCGCCAGGCCATCTGTATCAGGCAGACTCCCCAGCCAGCTGAACAATTTCTGCCAGGAATTGCCGTCCGCGATTGTTGTGCCAGTGATCTTTGGCAGTTCGCCAATCACTACCTCTATGGCGGAGCCGAACAGGAACCCTGTGATCACAGCCTTGGATAGGAATTGTGAGATCCAGCCCATCTTGAACAATGCCAGAAGCAAGAAGAAGAACCCTGTAAGCAAGGTAATGGCTGCGACCAGCGCCACCTTGTCGTCGTCGCTGGAGACGCCAGCCGTGATAACCGCGCTGGCCGCCACGGCTGCCAATGCAGAACTCGGCCCGACAGCGCTCTGACGTGATGTACCAAATATGGCATATAAGATAGCGCCGGCTGCGGCTGCATAGAGGCCGTATTGAATTGGCACCCCGGCAATACCCGCATAGCCCAGAGACTTGGGCACAACCAGTGCTGCTACCGTTAACCCAGCGATTAAATCTGGACGAAACCACGGCCGTTCATACTGCGGCGCCCACTGCAGGATTGGTATGAAGCGGGAAACACCACTTGGTCCCTTGGGCGGTTTATGTGCCTTGTCACCACCATTCAATTTGTTCATTTTCCCTCGCCTAACCCTTTGCTGCTCAAAGAGGCTGTTGACGATAAAGGTGTTTCGATTCGAGACAACAGATCATCCATGATCGCCTTCGCCTACGAGAAATCGGCCGTGCGCTCTTTGATATCTTCGCTGCGTACCTTATCGAGGGGAATTGTTAATACTTGGTTGCCACTAAAGTCTAGTTTGCTTAGGTCTACCATACGCATCCGGCGGTTAAACTCAGTCCAGTAATAGTAGCGCTTGTTTCTAATATCGCCGATGACCGTCCACTGCGTGTAACCGGCAATGATCTTGTCGCCATGCTGCCCCTCGCGCACCAGGCCTCTGGGGATGTCAAAATTGTGCATAATACGGCCCGCTTCTTGCACACCATGCGCTGCATCGGCAAAGGGCAGCATGGTCTGGGTAAAAGCGACAGCGCGGATGAAGCGTGAGGGCGGCGTAGAATCTCCGGGCAGGCCATGCATGCCGCTGCCGACACCAAAAGGCCTCAGGCTGACGCCGTTGATTTCTCTATCAGTGGGCAAATCCTGAGGCTGAAGATTGGAATAATTGCGAAGGTTTAACAAATGCCAGTCATAACCTGGAGAATTGGTCAACACGCCGATCTTGTTTTCGTGAATTTGCAGCTGGCCATCCATATATTCAACGATAATTGAATCTCCGGCTTTATCGGTGATTATCCAGTGGATGGGAATGGGTGCCCCAAAAGCCTTTTCAAGATCTTTGTTATAGACCACGCGCAGTGCTGGCAGGGCAGCCTTGATATCGGCAATACGGCCGAACTGGCCGAGGATATAGGCGGCGAGATCGATATTATTCAGCGAAGCTGCTTCTTCACCGTCCATTATATCTTGATACCGGGCAAAACCCGGCATGTACAATACGCCGAGGGTCAAGCCGGTTTCATTCATCCCGTCAGTCGCGAAGGGTTTCTTGACCGCATTGATAGCGATGAAGCCCAACTGATTCTGCCACGCCATGCCGTCCTTGTGGTCAGAAAGTGCCGACGTGAATGTCGTATCTCGCGGGACCAGGAGAAGATCGGACCGGAGATCAAATCCGCCCCATTCCATAGTCCGTCCATAAATCGGGCTGCCATCTTGAGCTTTGATAAGTATGCTTGTACACATGAGAGTCCTCTATTTGTTTAGTAACGGCATTCTTTCAAAACCTCGCAGCCAGATCAATCTTTTTGCTCATTTTTCTTTGCTGCCGGTCCATCAATATCCCATCCACGTACTTTGCGTATGATGTCAAACATCAAGAGGATTATGATGATGCCGTTTACCCCATAAAATATCGTGATCAATTTTGTAATCGGCTGGGTGGGGTAAAAATCACCATACCCAATTGTGGTCAGGGTAATGACGACGAAATAGAAGGAGTCTAACCAGTCCCAACCTTCCAACCAATGGTAGAGCACCGCACCGATACTGATAATGATGCCGACATAAATAAATATCGGGCCCGTGCTCCGGTTGAATAGAACATCCAAAAACAGCATTCTGGAAAGAATATGAAAACATCCTTTACCTTCACCTTTACCTTGCTGCATGATGACGCCAATTACTTGACATTTTCACCGGCGCGCTCCTTTTAGAATTTATCCGTCTTCCGCGGTTTCTAAGTTAGCTAAATGCTCTGAGAGGCAGGATGTTTGTTTGTTATAAGCGCCTCAGCTCCCTTGTTCATCTTGCTCGACCCAGGCACACATAGCAACAAACACACCTAGAGCAGCACTGGGCAAAGCATGCGATTTCTCACTTTGGCGAATGACCTGCCATCCCTGCCCAAACAGTTAATCAAACCTAGCCATCGTTACCCCACCTTCGGCATCTTCTACGCGAATTGATACGACTAAACCATTCACATCTTGGTCTTGCCTTAACGCGACCGGGTTGTTAATCGTATGCCGTGTGGGGGCCTCATCAGGACCAAAACTGATGGTAAATGCATTACCTTTGCCGGGTGGATCATAATCGATGGCTACAAGTTTTGCCCCTGCAACCAGAGGCTCCCCACCCAGCTCTTCATCCAGTTCAATACGGATCAAGCGACCACGATTGCCATTGCTAAAAGTATCACACCATGCTTCCCAACGGCTCGTTGGGATATGCTTCATTTCATCTGGGGCAGCAGAATGCATCGTCAATATCTCCTTCCTGTTAAATGACAACAGGAGAGCACCTGAGTAAGGCACTCTCCTATATGATGCCTATTTTGGGGCTTATTCTTCGCCGAAACTTTCGCGCAGATTGGCTTCCTGTTCATCGGTCAAGTTTGAGCGAATCAAGCTGCCCATCTTGCCTTTGAGCTCTGCTTCCAGTTTATCCACTGTGGCATTGCCAGTAAGTAAAAATAGAGCTGAGGTGCCTTCGGTCACTTCGCTGCGCACGGATTTGATGAAATCATCATCGATACCATAATCGCTGAAGTGACCGGCTAAAGCGCCCATGGCAGCGCCAATCGCCAGGCCAAAGAAAGGCACAAAGAAAAGCAAACCAAAGAGCATGCCCCAAAATGCGCCACCGAGCGCGCCGGCGCCTGTCAGGCTGTTGTCTTGCTTCGTCTTCGGTTTCTTCTTTCCTTGGGGCCATTCGACGATTGCGGCATCCTGGATTTCTATCAGCTGCTGTTTTTGCAGACTCTTCAATTGATCCAATGCGGCGCGCGCGCCGCCAGCATCATTGAATTTCCAAACGGTTAAAGCTGTCATATGATTTTCTCCTATGGTTTATATATGTGAGTGAAGTAAAAAAGACAAGTAAACAAGGATACGATACATTCGACAACCTTGCTACTCGCCCTTTTGACCACCAATGACCCACAGACTAGAAGTCTATGCTCAGTTGGCTTATTAGCTGTCAGACGCAGCAGCTACATCAGCGCCAGCGGCGACATTACCTTCCGCATCAGCGGCGACGCCCGCTTCCCCGGCTACCACATTGCCCTGATCATCACTGGCAGCGCCAGCAACGTATGAAGCAATCTGGCCTGAAAGCTCATCACCAACCGTCAAGGTAACGACGTTAGCGCTGTAGCCGGACATACCCTTAACAACATCTTCTGTTTCGGCATCTTCCAGCATAAGCAATATGGCGGATGTGTCGGGAGTCATTGCTGTGCCAATCTCCTTCAGATCCCCTTTGGAAATGGGACGCCCAAGGTATTTGCCGGCAGCGCCGCCAACGACTGCGCCACCCACTGTCCAGGCCAACAAACCCGCCGGGCCACCAATCAAACCCAGCAAGCCACCGCCGACCGCGCCTACGCTGCCGCCCAAGATACCATGTCCCGGCTCATGCAAATGCACTTTCCCTTTTTCATCCTGCTCGACGATCGCTTCGACGACAATGACATAGCCTTCCAAAGCGCCGGATTTTTTAGCTTCTTTGAGTGTTTGCTTTGCCGTATCCTTGCCATCGAAATTGAAGGCTACAATGTTGTATACTGCGCCCTGTCCTTCATCTTTTTTGCTCATGTTAAATTTCCTTTAACTAAATTAGATAATATATCAACAAATGATACACAAAATCTTGACAAATGGCAGCCCATTAATGTTTCTCTCATACTCCCTCGTTCAAAGGCGGCAGCAACAAGCAGCCTATTATTTCCGCACGTCTCTCAACAAAAAATCCAGAAATCCTTCCTTTTCTTTACCCTCCACTATAAACAATCGGCACTATCGTATGTAGAATCGGCTGCGGTTTTCCAGAAGATGGATTGATAATCACCGGAATTGTTTTAGAAAATGTCATTATGATTTATCCTCCACTGTTATGTTTCATAAACCGGCGATAAGGCTGGTCACTGCTTCTATATCTTTACTATCAATCAGTAGTACGTCATTCGACAAAGCCACAAAGTCACTTCCGGTTCCTAATCAGAAACCTTTTCATCAGAAGTTATACCAAAACTAGAGGTATACCTTCGGTAAGGGAATATCACACCTGCCTCCTTGAGCTTTTTGACAATAGCCCGGCTCACCTGATCGCGAATTGCATACAAGTCCGTGTATGAATCAATCCACCAGCCTAAAAGAATAACAATCTGGGTTTCCTCAAAGCCAGTCAAAAATGTGCCGACAGCCCGGTCATTCATCACGCCATCCACCGAGTGGATGGCTTCCTTCACCAATTTTTCCACCTGGTCGAGGTCGTTCTCGTACGCAATACCGAGATTTACCTGCACATAATAGGAGGGATCAGGGTAGCTGTAGTTAACAATTTGGTTCTGACCCATTTGCGAGTTGGGCATTATCACCATGCGATTGTCGAAAGTTAGTATCTTAGTATAGCGACTGCCAATCTCGGCCACGTTTCCCCATGTATCCAGGCCTTCCAGTCCCACTCGATCACCGATACGATAAGGTTGATCCAGTAATATGAATGCTCCGGCAATCACATCAGCGAGGACATCGCGGCCAGCCAGAGAAATGGTCAATGTCATAATAGCCAGGAAAACCGCAAAGCCTGTAACATTGAAGCCAAATTGGTTGAGAAATATCGATAGGGCAATAATTAGCAAGATTAGGCGCAATCCCCAAACAACAAGCGTGATCAGGGATTCGGCTTCTTTCTGATTATTTGCTTTTTGTGCCTTCCCGTCGAGTATTTTGGCAATCAGATCAATCAATCGCCAAACGATCAGGATGCTCAGTCCTAAGGCGAGCAAGAAATAAACATCGGCAAGGGGCGTCTGCAGGCGCGGACCGATGAAATCGAGTCGTTCGGTGGCAAAACGTAGAATAAGGACCACGATTAACCAGCGGACAGCATTACCAGCTACGCCCATCAGCTGGTCGTCAAGGTCCGTTTTTGTGCGTGCAGTGAGACGTGGAAAGAGCCAGCGGATTGCCCAGGTGCCAACCAGGTAGGCGGCTAACACTAACAGTAATGACGCCGCCATACTAAACCAATCTTCGATATTCAGTCCCAAAATGGTTGTGCCCGCCAAGCCCGTCTGTTGAGCCACTTCATCAGCAGCCATAGATAAGGCATCCGGGGTCGCGGTCGGTCGCGGGGTGCGGGATGGTGCAACCTGAACCAGGGTGGCTAGATCAGACATCATCGGGCTGTCGGCATCACTCGTAGCAGGTGTTTGGGTAATTTCCTGGCTGATAGCTGGTGTTGCTGTCGGTGCTAAGGTTGGCGCTGTCCCATCCGGTGACCTTTGGCTGGCGCAGCCCGCCAGATGAATCAACATACCCAGGAGCAAGAAAGACAACAAGCCACGTTTGACTGTTTGTGACATTTTATAACGAAGTTTTGTGGTGCGAGCGGCCATAATGCTTTCTTTGCTGTTTCATGCACCTACCCTTGGAATAACATCATGGTATTAATTCCAAATGTATCGATCTTCACAATTTCTAACTGCATTCCTACCCTTTAAGCCATTTTTCTGCTTCAGCGCGTGCTTCCAACATCGATTCTTGATAATGCTCACTTATTGCGAAAACGTTATCGTTGCCGATAATGGCCAGCTTGCCCGTCCTTTCGAGTTTTTGTCGGGCAGAGTCCTCCACACCGGCCACCAACGCCACGCCCAAATCCCCTAGTCCAAATATCATCGTTGCCGCAATACCCAATACAACCGCGATCAACGCGCCGGGGACTTTTGGGGCAAAAATTTTAACTCCAAACACAAGCACGAGTGCTGAAACGCCTACCACAAGCGTTGCCATATTGGTTTCATCCAGCGTAGTCACCCATATCCATAGCTTCTGCCAACCGTTTGCCCCCGCTTTTTCTGTGCCAGTGATCTTAAACAGTTCGCCAGCGGCAACATTAATCGCCACACCAAAAGTAAACCCAGTTAGCACAGCGGCCGACAAAAACTGCGAAATCCAGCCCATCTTAAACAGGTACATGAGCAGATATAAAACACCGGCAACCATCACAATGCTGGCAGACAGAGCAATCGCCTCATCAGACCCGGCCACAGCCATCCCCAAAACGCCCGCTCCTAAAACGGCGGACGTTGACGACCCCGGCCCGGCCGTTGCCTGCCTTGAAGTCGTGAATAGCGCGAAGAAAATCAACCCCAACGCCGCCGCATAAAGCCCATACTGCACAGGCACGCCGCTGATGGTGGCATACCCCAGAGCCGTCGGCACCGTTAGCCCCCACACGGATAATCCAGCAATGATGTCGCTCCTTAGCCAAGAGCGGTCATAAGTAGGCAACCATCCCACAATTGGCAGGTACCGTGCCAGCTTATTATGGGATGGTTGTTTTTTTGTGTTTGATTTACTCATCGTGACTTGCTTTACTCTCTAAGAATTGTAACGTCCGATCTTCCACATCTCCCCTATGCGGTTAATTTCTGTGATGGGAGGTCTTTTGGTTCCGTGCCGTAAACGGCCGTCGCGTCATCATCACTCGGCAGGCGATCCTTCCGAAAATACAGGAACCCGATTATCAAAGTGAACAGGGGTGACAGAAAAGCAAGGAACGTAAAAGGGGCAAAAGCGAGCGTCGATATCCCCAGCGTTCCGGCAAAAAAAGCACCGTTGACGTTCCATGGAACGATAGACGAGAACACAGTGCCAGAGTCAGCAATGCTCGTTGACAAGGTAACAGGTTTGAGGCGTTCCTTTTCATACTCCTTGCGGAACATACGTGCCGCCAACACAATGCTCACATAAGGATCGGCAGCCACCGTATTCAGACCCATTGAAGTTAGCATTGTGGCCAAAATCAACGTCGCTGGGCCTCTCGTCCAGTTGATCACCGGTGTAACAATCTGTGTCAGCATACCCGTATAGTCAGCAACAGCACCAAAACTGGCTGCCGCCAAAATTAACCAGATCGTTGTTAGCATACTCGACGAGCCACCGCCGGAAAACAGACCATCTAATTGTGCATTGCCACTGGTAAGCTGAAAGCCATTGCCTATTGTGTCAATGCCCACCCTCAAGGCAGACTCAACATAGCTCAGGCTGGGATCACCAGCCAACGAAACGATCAAATCGTGCTGAGTAAATGCCGCCAATAGAGCGGCTATGATGGCAGATAACATCAGACTTATGAACGCAGAAAAGCGAAGAGCCGAAAATGCAACTACCAGTACAATTGGTAGGAAGGCCAGCAGCGAAACATTAAAGTACTGGGAAATCGAATCCTGAATCTGAGCAGGATCAATAGGGCTGGTGCCTGTGTTGCCAAACAATCCCAAGCCCAGATACAGGAAGGCGCTTACAATTACGGCGGGGATAGCAGTACGCAACACCATCCGCGAATGATCTTCAATTGTAACACCGCCCACGGTAGCAATCGTGAGTAACGCTGTATCCGAAATCCTGGCTGTTTTATCACCCAACATAGCACCAGAAACGGCCGCTCCCGCCGTAATTGCTGGCGACACGCCCATAAGCGCCGCCAAACCCACAAAAGGGACACCAACCGCCGCCGCCGCGGTAAAGCAACTACCCAGCAACATACTCAAGAGAGAAGCCAATGCAAATACCACCACATAGTAAATACCCGGACTAAGAATCTCCACACCATAGTAAATAAAGGCCGCCACCGTTCCAGAGAGATAGAGCGTGCCAATGATGGCGCCAATCGCCAGAAGCGCGAAAATAGTCCCTAGCGTTCCGTTCACACTGGTCACAATTGCTTGGGAAATCAGGGCGCCTCGATAACCATAGAAAATAGAAACCATCAACGCAAAGATAGTCGCCAGGGTCATACTCACTTGCAGTGGGCCTTCGGCAACATCAGCACCAAACAAGACGACCGATAGCACGATCAAACCGATCATAACCCCAAACACCAACAGCGAAGCCGCCAGTGAGGGCGTGCGCCCATGTTCCTCTTGTGAATCAGATGTTGTTGCACTCATTGTTTGTTCTCCAATCACATCGTCTAGAACGAAGATATGTAATGTAAGGCGTTTAATTGCCTAAAAGCAATTAAACGGTTCGAATATTAAATTTGACAGAGGCGATACGTATGAGGAAGGTGAGGACAAAGCAGGCCAGAAAACTTACCGTGCTACCAACTCCCAGACCCCACAACAGCACATACACAACGGCTCCGACCGCCGCCGCCACGGCATACATCTGACCGGGCATAAATGATTGTGGCACCCTGGCGAAAAACAGGTCACGCAAGACACCGCCAAATGACGCCGTCACCACGCCCATAATCGGAGCAACTATCAGTGGCGTTCCTAGTTGAAGCGCATATTCAGTGCCCAGATAAGCCCACAAGCCCAGCGCCAAAGAGTCAACGACAAGATATGCTGTTGATTGGTCTTCTGTAAACTGCTTGACAGGTTGGGCGACTCTGGCGACTACTTTGCTTCGTTTTGCCTGATCGCCGACAAACAGGCTGAGAAGCGCAATCCCTACGACGGTTATGGCATATACTGGCTGGTTCAGCCAGAATACAGGATAGCGTCCTAGCAACATATCGCGTATCGTCCCCCCGCCCAGCGCCACAACAAACGCGATGACCAGAGAGCCATAGAAATCCATTCCATATGCTCGAGCCGCGTATAGCCCAGACAGCGACGAGAGGATGATAGCCGACCATTGAACAAAGAACAGGAACAAGTTCAATGCCTCGGCTTCCGGATCCTGCACCACTGAACTACTATCCGCCGCATTTTGCAATAGTTGCCACAATTGTTGCAATAATTCTTCCAATTCTTCCTCTCTTCTTTCGTTCCTCTTGGCTTACTGCAACCAAAGGAAATCAAGGGTAAGGTCGCACCAAGTTCTCAGCACAAGCTGATCTATGCTCTGGCAAATAGCCTACCAGTTCGCATCAAACGCCTGTGTGATGATGTGAGCGTGCTACTACGCGCCATTGCTGTTGCCTTACAAATGCCGTTTCGGAATTTTGGTTCCTATGTCTGCTTTGGACTCAACAATTCCGGCGCAAGTTTGCGTACCAGCCGGAGAACCGGTGATTGGGAGTCGTCGCCGGTTCCCACACAGCTGTCAAAGGCATGTTGCAACGCTTCACTGTCGATGCCGTCTCTGCCTCCAATGAGGACAATCTCTGATCGGGGACGTTCATCATCCCAAGGGCCGGATTCTGCCAGTTGATAACGCTTGCCCACCATTTGTAGGACATAACGGGCAACGGTTATTTCTTCGAGATAGACGAAACCCTTACAGCGATAAACCGACGCCGGCAGCTGTTCCAACGTTGAGCGCAGTTTGGGTAGGGAGAGGGGGGCTTCACTCGTCCAGCTCCAGGTGGCAAACGGGTGATCGTGGGTATGCGGGTCTTCCTGTTGTGCCTCTTTCCCCTGCTGGGGGTGGATAGCATCACCATGCTCAGTAAAGACAAGTTCCACCGGAATCCGTCCCTGCACAACCTCAATGACCCGCGATCCCGGAATCACCAATTGCACCAGTTTCTTGACGCGATCAAGATCACCCTGGCTTACCAAATCAACCTTGTTTAGGACGACAATGTCGGCCACCCCGAGTTGAGCACGAGCCAGCCGTGCCATATCGCCCTCCAGTTGTGGCAGTTGCTCAGCATCGACTACCGTCAGGATGCTGTTGAAGGCGAAAAACTGCGCCAGTTCGGTTTCCAGAAAGGTGTTTAGCACAGGCACAGGGTCTGACACACCGCTCATCTCTACAAGCAGGTACTCCGGTAGTTCCGGCCGTTGTAGCAACCCAAAACAGGCTCCCACCAGGTCGTCGCGGATGGTGCAGCAAATGCAGCCATTGGCCAGGTTGACCGTGTCGCCCTCAACCCCGACGATGAGCTTCGCGTCGATGTTGATCGAACCGAAGTCGTTGACGAGGACCGCGGCGCGCACGCCGTGGTCCTCGCTCAGAATGTGGTTGAGCAGGGTTGTCTTCCCTGCTCCGAGGAAACCGGTGATCAGCGTGACCGGAATTCTTGATCGACTCCGGCTTCCCGCGATTTCAATTCCCATTAGGCGGCCTTGCCCGGACCCCAGACTGCTTTGCCGGGGAACACGTCATCCACCGCCTTTGAATCATTGATTACTACGGTGCCGTTGACGAGCACGTAGGGGATGCCGCTGGAGGGCAATGCGCCCGTCTGCATGGTGGCATTGTCCTGAACGGTCTCGGGATCGAAGATGGTGATATCGGCATCCTTACCCACTTGGATGCGACCCTTGTCGGCCATTTGCGGAACTCCGTTTTCCTCCAGGTACTGCGCAATCATGTAGGTCATCTTGGAGACGGCAAGGGGCAAGGAGATATTGAGCTTTTTGTCCCGCACCAACGCGAGAATGCGGGCGTGCGTGCCGGCTCCCCGCGGGTGGCCAACGACTGCATCGAAAGGCGTGTCCCAGGCAAGCGCTATCTCACCCGTCTCACGAACGGTGTACGGGAAGGCGTCGCTGCCGACAACTGTGGATGGGTGGGCCAGTCCCTTCAGCATATCTTCTTCCTGAGCGTTGTAGAACATGACCGATGTCATGGGGGCCGTCTGCATGAGTTTGTTGTAGCGCTCCTTGGTGAGCGGCTCCAGGTTCGCGGTTTCGATGATGTCGCTGTAATCCCGGCCCATGTTGGGACCGTAGTTTTCTGGAACGAGATAGTCGGCGCCGACGATGGTGGCGCCGTAGTTGTAGGGGTAGATCTCTCCGATGACCTGGATCCCCTTCGCGCGCGCTGTGTCAAAGAGCGTCAAAGCGTTCATCAAATCCCGCAAGGCCTGGGCATGGACGTGCTGGAAGACGATCCCGCCGCCGTATATCTCCTGCGGAGCCATCATCTCGAAGAGCGCGAGCAGACCGCTCGTTGGCGGCATCTGGCTGGAGAAGCGGGCATGGACGAAGGACGATACGCTGTACTTGCCCGCCATTTTTTGGACAATCACGGACTCCTGCTGCGAGCAGCCGTTCACCATATACCCTACCGCGTGACCGACTCCGATGGCCCCTTCCTGGAGACCTTCCTCCATCATACGCTCGAACTGCTCAATCTGTTCAGCAGATGCATGCTCCTTAGACCACTTCATGCTCAAGTGTGAGTCCGCGGGGCGATCGAGAGCGTCGAGTATGAGATTGCCATCGAACAATTCCTTGAAATCCGGGTTGAGGATTCTCTCTCGGATCGGGACAGAGCCGACGGTCGCGCCGTAATTGGTCCGCGACTTACCCTCTAGAGAGTTGTACCAGCCCTTCACGGGGTAGACACCTAACTCAAGCTCCATGGGTGTTGTTACGCCATCGTGCAGTGCCAGTTTCTGCCCAAACGGGTAACCGCCGTTGTGAGAGTGCATATCGATGAAGCCCGGAGATACCACATGCCCGGTGGCATCGATGGTCTCGTTGCCCTTGATCGGCTCCTCGGTGACTGCGGCGATCTTGCCGCCCTTGATGCCGACGTTGCGCACTGCATCGAGTCCTGTTTCGGGGTCGATGACCCGCCCACCGGTAATAACAATATCGTATTTTTTGTTCGTTGTTTCTGTCATCTTTATTGTTCTCCTTTAGACTTGTGCCCTTGCAAGGTTACGAGTCTGTAAATTAGATAAAAATAGTGATTTCCCAGCGTTGCTCTCACGCGGGGCTGAAATATTCTGTTAGTTTGCCAGTTTCATCGGCGACAACCCGGTGGATAGGAGCCAATGCGCCAATCGAATCCTCATCTCCTGGAATCGTCAAATTTTCCAAATGGTTCGAGCCGTCATTCGTTTCCTTGATTTTTTAGCTACATAAAGCGAGGCAAACGCCTCTGTTGTCAACCTCAGCGGCGGCAGCTTCACTAGCCACAACTTAAATTTACGTGCGATCTAAATCCAAATCCTGCCACGCAGCCTCGTCGTCCATCGACTCCAAATGAGTCAATACCTCCGTATTTCACTGCGTACGGATTGGCTTTCGTTGTTGATTTTGTGTCTTCAGTATGCATGTTTATTCCCCTTAAAAATAAATTAAGTTCTCATTCCTCATTAAAATTAACAAGTGTGCGTTAGCAGTCTCATTGCAAGCACCAGTCAACGCGCACTTTTTACAAAAACATGCATCATTGAATTTCTGTTTTGGAATGATCGAGGGTGTTGTGGATTTCCTTTCCCAGCTTAGCCGACCAAGCGCGTAATCCAACAAACAGTCCCAAGGCGGCGATGGGCAGGGCTATGCCCGCGCCATAATTAAGCAAGTTATCGGTCTTGGTTAAAACCTCGCCCATGAAGTTGACTGCCAAGACGACCACTGTGACACCGATCAGGCTGGTTTCCAATTCCTCTGTGCTGTCGATTTTTAACCAGCCTACAAAGTCTACTTCTTTGATAAAGAGCTGGAAAAAACCAACGGCTGTGATGTAGAGTACGGTACCAACTAAGAAGGTGTGTACATATTCGACGATTTCGAAAATAATCACACCTTGGCTATTTGCTTCATGTGCGCTGTCAGCTGCGTGAAAAACGAGGTCGAACAGCAGGCTAATGAGGCCAATACCGCCGAAAACAAAGAAAACGACTGAGGCAAGTGCCAATCCCAGTATGGGGAGTAGGATCAAATAACGGGTTCCAAGTAATAATCGTGTCATAGGTGTTTTTCCATATGCTATTGATTTTCTTCGGTGAGGGTGATGTTGATGGAATTGTAGTAAACGGCCGTTGCTCCCTCAAAACCGGAATCACTACCAATGATTACCCAGATATTCCCCTCTTTATCACTGGTTACCTGAAATGGAACGTACTGATTATCCAAACGCATGAGCGCGTATTCATCGCCTACCTGTGTTTCCGCATCGATATTAGGATTCGAAAACGTGCCCAGGTTGATCATATCTGCCCCTTCGCTGGCTTGGTTGCCTTTATCAATATCCATCCGCAGCCAATCAATTGAATCGGTAATAATTTCAGGCTCATGGGGAACTGCGCCCGCCTTGATATACACACTTTCACCAGGTGAACCGCCAATACCCATCATGCCGGCTGGTGAATTACTGGCCAGTTCCACGTCAAATTGCACCTGATACGTGGTCTCTGGCTTTAATCCGGTGAACTGTTTTTGGATGAACATGAAGAGATCATCACTATGATTATTTCCACTCAGGAATAGCGCATTCCCTTCTAAACCAGAAGGAAGGCTGCCCCAGCCAGAATCCAGCATAAATTGGGCCTGATCATAATCGGCAGGTAAATCGGCAAAGCCTGCAACCCAGCCCTGTTGGTCTTCATCAAAGGTGTCATTGAACTGATACTCTTGTTCATAATTGGCTGAACAACTGGTCAGGAAAACAGATAAAATGATTAGCCAGAAAAATATTTGTGTCACATATTTCATTCGATGTCTTCCCTACTGCTAAAACTCTGGACGTTTCAATGGGAGTTTAAGGGGTTGCTGTGTTTTCCATGCTCTTTGCATTTTAAAAAAAACAAGCAGCGGCGAAAAATTGCAAAATCCTCGCCGCTGCTTGCCCATTTGTTGTTTATGCAAACTGTTTGAATGCGGACAATAATTTTAGTGGTTAGCTGTCAGCTTCAACAGCGGCTTCACCGGCTACAACATTACCTGCGTCATCAGCCGCAGCACCGGCGACGTAAGAGGCGATCTGACCAGACAGCTCATCCCCTACAGTCAACGTAACCACACCGGCGTTGTAGCCAGACATACTCTTGACCACATCTTCTGTTTGCGTGTCTTCCAGCAAGAGCAAGAAGGCAGAGGTGTCGGGGGCCATCGCTTCGCCAATCTCTTTGAGATCCCCTTTGGAGATAGGACGACCCAAGTATTTTCCAGCCGCACCACCGACTACGGCACCGCCAACTGTCCAGGCCAGCAAGCCGGCCGGGCCGCCAATCAATCCCAACAAAGCGCCGCCACCGGCACCAACGGCCCCACCCATAATGCCATGGCCCGGTTCATGCAAATGAACTTTGCCTTTTTCATCTTGCTCAACAATGGCTTCCACGACAATGTCGTAGCCATCCAATGCGCCCGGCTTTTTTGGCTTCTTTGATAGTTTCTTTGGCTGTATCCTTGCCATCGAAATTAAAAGCAACAATGTTGTATACAGCAGCTTGACCCTTATCTTTTTTACTCATTTTACACTCCTTGTGTGAATGATTTTTAAAGCCATATCTGAAAATGTTCAGGAAATGGCATGGATAAACAAATAACTTCCAACTTCAAGATGTTTCTCACTCAGATCTGATGTATCTGACGAATAACAATGGAAATCGGGCATTATAGAGTGCTGTCAGGATGCCTAACAGCGCGGCCTGATCCGGCAACGAGCCTTTCAGGACAGAGATGGGCGCACCACTTGAATCCTCTTCATACCTCACCATCAATCCACCTAAACAATCAACCCAACTGGATTCAATTCTGCCTGCGATATGAATGGCATAAACACCAGGATTATCGTAAGGGAATTTCATCATACCGATTTCATTTAAACCAACAATATTGAATGAGTCTCGATGGATAAAGCAGAAATCGATGACTCATGTTGTGCTGGACAATCCAAGACAACTTATGTAGAGGTATTGTACAGGTTATTCTGTACAATACCTATACCTAAATTAGGTAATTTTTGGGTATTTTTTTATTCAACGGAGGGGTGATTATCAGATTGACTCTATCAATCCCAATTCTTTAGCACGATAAACAGCTTCAAAACGGCCGTTTACCTTCAATTTGGTGTAAATATTTCGAGTGTGGGTGCGCACTGTGGCCGGAGAGATGGTCATTTGAACCGCAATATCTTCAGGTGAAAGATCCGTGTCCAGCAATTTCAAGGTTTGCAACTCCCGCCTGCTTAACACGTTATTTAGCGCTGGACCAGGGATGCTCTGGTTCTCCATTGGAAAAGCAGCCAAAATCTGGGAAATATACGCCCCTATAGCCTTATTGCTTTGCTTTTGCAGCCGGCTCATCAGGCTGGCCATAGGCGGCCCCAGGTCGACGAAGTTGCGGATGAAGCCGCCCGGCTGGGCCAAGCGCAGCGCCATAGCGAGTTTCTCTGCCGCTTTCTGCCAATTTTCTTGCGCTTCATATGCCAACGCTTGCAAAGCCAACACATCAATGTAAATTGTCTTGCGGTTGAGTGCGCGTATATATTCTTCTAATTGCGCTAGATTAGACAGGGCTTCTTCAATATGATTGGTTGATTGCTTGCGCTAAGTGAATTTTTACCGGCGTTAGCTGCGGCACGTAATAAAACCAAAGTGGCGGACGCGCATTAAAATCAACTAATGAACCCAAGTAATTTGCCCGAACAAAATCACCCCGATCAAGTGCTAACTCAACTTCAAAGGCACGAATAATTCCCAGTGCTGTCCAATTCCATGACTCTTCAAAATAGGTGCTGGTTTGCTCAATGATTCGACTGGCTTCTTCAGGCTTATTTTGATGGTGATAAATACGGGACAGCATACAGACAGCATGGGCAAGGTACGATGGAGCGGAAAAAGCAGGGTTCTCAACAAGTGTCAATAAATTTGTTTCCGCTGCGGTCAGATCGTTGTGCAGGTAGTTGATTTTTCCAAGCAATATAGTGTGCCTGGCTGCGTACAACCCCAAATTCGTGTTTGTTGCTTAGGCGTAAACTTTCACTTATATGATGTTTTGCTCCAGGTAGATCACCATCCATAAAGTAAACAAAAGCCCAAGTGGAGGAGCAGTTTTGCATGTATGAATGGCGGCCAAGTGGAGGTTATCAGTGAATCGTTGATGAGCGAGACACCGCGCCTCAGATCACCTGACATTTGAAATCCTGCTAACAAGAATCCCATGGCAGTACTACGCAGGTGATGTGCCTCTTTCGGCAAGTATTCATTTGCCCTTTTTCCGTGTGCAATTAGATCGGCGGCTTGCCCACTAAAGAGGGCTTCCATGCATTGTAATAGAGAGATTTCTCCCTGGACTTCTCTCTCAATCAGTGATTCAGATGGGAGGTCATTAACAAGACGTTTAGCTTGCTCCCAACATTTGAAAAGCTCAGCATCTTTGCTACGAACGCTGGCAATATGGGCTTTGGTGAGTAAAAGAATCAGATTATGCGCGACGGCTGTCTCAGGAAGCATATTTATCATATGTTCCAGGTTATTCCACTGATCTTTATTCATAAGTTGCAGGCGTTTTTGAATCAAAATAGCAACGGCCGTTTCTGTATCTCCTGCAAGCAGCGCATGTTGAATCGCTTCTTCAACCCACCCATTTTCAGCCAACCAGCGGCTGGCTTGTAGATGGTAGCCGGCTATTTCCTCAGCGCTTAATCGCCTCTGAAGCAGATTCTGTAGATAGGTTTGGAATAGATGGTGGAAACGAAACCATTCACCCTGGTCATCCAGGGAAACCAGGAACAAATTGGATCTCTGCAACCAACTCATAAATGTCTGCCCAGTGAGACTCTCTCCATCTTCCTGGCAAACAGCCTCACATAAAGGGGCACAGAAACGGTCTAGCAGGGCGGTTTTTAGCAGCCATCTTTGTTCGTCCGCCGAAATATAGTTGAGCACTTCAACCAACAAATATTCCTGTAAATGGCGACTATAATCTTCAATGTTCACTCTGATATTGGTCGTTTCCGAGTGAGAACGGAGAGAAAGGGCAACCAGGTGCAGGGCGGTTGGCCAGCCTTCCGTTTGGCGAGTCCATTCGCCGGCTAACTCCTCCTCGATTTCGCGTTGCAAAACCTGTTTGAGGAGTATGGCTGTTTCAGCCGGCTTGAAGCGCAAATCTCGCATTCGGATCTCGGTGATAGAGCGGTAAGCCCGCAGCGATGCAACCGGTAACGGGGGATCCTGGCGGCTTATCAGTAAAATGTGCATGGCGCGGGGTGGATGTTCCATTATTTCAGTTAAGAAATCGAAGATGGCTTTATCGTGAATGACATGGAGATCATCCAGCACCAGGATGGATGGCTTCTTTATTTGGTCAAGATCGTTAAGCAGGCTGCGAGCCAGTATGAACGGCGGTAAAGGGTTTGGTATTTCCAGGAGCGCTTCAGATTGCAAGAGAATATCGGGGAAAGCCATTTTGATTGCCGCCAGCAAGTAAGCGGTGAAGGTAGGTAGATCATTGTCTCGCTCATCAAGAGAGACCCAGCCGCTGGGGCAGTGGCAACGGTCTAGCCACATGCTGGCCAGCACACTCTTGCCGGAGCCGGCTGGGGCAGTGAAGAGTGTAAACGGCCGTTGCCAGTTGCGCTCCAGACGATCGATAAGATGCGAGCGCGGCACCAGATCTGGCGTGATAGGCGGTGGATAGAGTTTCGTCCTCAATATCAGGCTGTTTTCCAGGGACATAAGATTCCTTCAGCTGTTCTATGTCTCCAGGATTTTACGGATTACCAAGTTTGCCCCTACATCCTATACAATATACTACAAGATGGCCATCAACAAAACTCTTTCAGTAGAAAGGAATTGCTTCCATTTCTTTACTCAAAATAGGTATTTGGAGTGTAGAATCGCGCTAAGAACACGATTTGATTATCGCGGGAACGATAGGTCTCGCTCACTCTATGAACTATAGGATTTGGGTGAAATAGCGGGAAATAAAAAAGACCTCTGGTATTCAGAGGTCTTTGTGACCTAGTGTCTCGCACTATAGGCTTAGGCGGGAGCGACGGGGGTCGACCGCTCACGTGTATAAATCTGTTCGTTGCCTTTTTGCCCTCATATATTGGTACCCAACATCTAGTTAATGTGCAGTTGGATACACTGGTCCATTCTTCAGTTTGACAATGATACGACGATCTGCTCATAAGAATTTCGTTGTTTTTTACATGAACGGCGGTCCCTAACTCAGTCGGCAGACGCAAAATGAGTTCGTTGTCAACAACCTCCCCCTCTAACTCGATAGTTTCCGTTACCTTTTCCGCCATCTTTTCAAATAGTAATTCAAAAAAAGTTGACGCCGACATTTCTCCAAACTCATGTGAAGAGCGTTCAATGAACCCATCAGCTATCGATTGAAATTCATCAAAATCTATCTCGTCAAAGGTAAAATTACGATTCATAATCAACACGCGTAATAATTTCTTTCAACAACCCTGGCCTAATATATAACGTGGACAAATCGGGAAGATCATGCAAAATCGTTAAGATTTCTTCTTTTGATTTCTGCTGTCGACGAATAGAACGAATCAAAATACCGATTGTGCCATGTACCTGATAGCCGAGCGTAACGGCCACTAGTCTGGCCGCCGCATCATCTGTTAGCAGAATACCACCCAGATTGTTTTCCATAAGTGTGAGAGCGGCCTGTTCGCCTAAATCTAATGACAGTGATTTTACCAATGCTTGAAAGGGAGCGTATGAGGAAATATCGACGTTTACTTTAGTTAGCTTAACATTGGCGTGCACCAATGCACTTGGTCTATGATGTGCCACTTCTTGCCATACTTCTTCTGGGACAAAGACTTCACTAAAATCATTAAGCAAAGAAATGGAGCCCAGTTCCTCCAAATGAATAAGTGGACCAGCATCACAGACAATCCTGATTGAACCTTCACTCATCCCCGGTCAAGCCCCATTCTACATCTTGACGAATAAATCCCTCCATCAATTCACCACGATCGGGATTCGAGAAAGCGGCGCAATGCATCCAGGACGAGATCGTCTAGATTGCGGAACCAGCCAGCTTCAACCAGGTCTTCAGCTTGGGTCAGCAACCCAATTGGAACTTCTGTTTGAATCGTTTTTGTTGCCATTTCTTTAGTTGTCATAATTTTCCCATTTATTAGTTGGATTTTTTATTAAGGTCATTATACACCATCCGACAACCGGCAAGAACGGCTTATATGAACTTTTATCTATCGCTCCCGCGAACAAATTTCATGGTAGTCCATAAAACAAAAAGAACCCCCAAGTAATCTTGAGAGTTCTTTATCCTATAGATTTTTACTATAGGCCCACGGGAGCGACGGGGGATGGGGCACTCACGTGTAAAATTATGGTGGTGACGTTTCTGCCCCGATATATCCATCAAAATCATTTGTCTGAAAATTCTTCATGCTACGCTATCCTACCACACCGTCTACCAGCAGTTCAAGCGTCGATTTCCTCATAGTTACAAGGGTCGAAGATACAAGATAATTTTAGTCTGAATCTTCCGTCAAGATCCAGATCGTTGCTCCATCCGGACGTTCATATTCATAGTTGTTTATCGTACCGGTATATAAGTCGATTTTGGGCGGACCTTCGCTTAGAGCAATATCATTGATGCGAAGTTTGCGGTTCAATTCAGGGATGAAAATAGTTGAACCAACAGGCACCAGCGGCTCTTCTCCTTCACGCAAGGTAGTTGCCGCTGTTTCCAGAGGTACGCTGCATGTGCCATTTCCAGCCCGCGGATGACCCGCGCAACGATCAACCGGTGTGATTAAATAGCGAAATGGCACCAGCCCTTGTTCCACCGGTGGGCGCACGGCCGCATACTGCAAGATATTCCCGTTGGGCAAACGGCCGGATCCTTGATACGCCGTCTGCATTAGAAATGGTCGAGGTAAGGGTTCAATGCTGGGCAGCGGTTGGTCATCCAGGCCATACGGCCGTTCTAGAGGCTCCTCCCAATCTTCATGAGCAAGCTCGTAGATGATGTAATGTGTGACAGGAATTGCAGTAGCGTGCATCTGCCAACGCCAGCCGTGGGGGGAAGGCGGAAGGTTGGCGGGCGTTGGCCAGTAAGTCGGCGAAGATGTCGGCGTCCTACTTGGTCGAGCAGTGGGCGTATTGGTCCTCATTGATGTAGATGTAGCTGATGGTCTGGCCGTTTTGGTCATCGTGCTGGTAGCCGCCTCAGAGACTGATGTTTTTACGGCATTTGGTGACGGCGTCGATTCCACCACTGATGTTGGTGATGGCAAGGACGGCAAGATGGTTGCCTGACCTGAGGGTAAGCTTATCATCTGGTCAGGTACACAAGCTGACAAGGCCAAGAACAGGAATAAAGCCACGCAGAAAGACAGCTTGTTCATAGCCCCGATGGAATTGAAAATAGGATATCAAGCTTTGTCGAACTCTCTGATGATTCGCAGCGAAAAACTTTGGTAAACCTTGCAATTCAGATCTATCCTGAAAGGACATTTGATTAATTGATCTATATTTCGTCTAGTATAGCCAATCGACGTTCTTGATACTCCTCTGGGGTTATAAAGCCATCTGCGCGCAGTTGCTCCAGCTCGTTTAGGCGCTGCTCTTTGTCCTCAACATGTTCCGCATATTTATCAGCCTCAACGAATACCGTAGAGGCCGTTGGTTGGATCGCGTTGAGATCATTCATCAGGGCGACCTCATCAAACGTATTGTGCTTATCATCATGGGCAAGATCGGCATATCTCCTCCCAAGCGTTAACGCTTTTTCCCTTTTTCAGAATCATTCGGATCTTGCCTCAATTCATCAAGAGCTTGATCATATAAGTATCTTGCGGTCTTAATTATCTCTCGTTGCTGATTGTTGTATCTCCAGAAAAGTAACACAGCTACAAGGAAAACAATAACAAACAGCAGAATAAAAGCGATAAGGATTACTTGATACGGGTCCATTTTTACCTCCTACACGATACAATTGA
Source organism: uncultured Chloroflexia bacterium (assembly GCA_963807975.1). Classification (GTDB taxonomy): domain Bacteria; phylum Chloroflexota; class Anaerolineae; order Promineifilales; family Promineifilaceae; genus JAACFF01. Next base: position 499,513 of record CAWEDV010000002.1, read on the forward strand.
AAATAGTGTTATGTAATTAGCGGCCATTGTGGTTCTCAAACTTGCCCATGACCAGGCACGCGTTCTGGCCTCCCATACCGAATGAATTTGACAGAACATGACTTAATTTGGCTTCTCGCGGAGCATTGGGGACATAGTCAAGATCGCAGTCAGGATCAGGTGTTTCGTAATTCCAGGTGGGTGGAATGACTCCGTGCTGCAAGGCCTTGACGCAAAATATCGCTTCAATGGCTCCCGAGGCTCCCATCGCATGACCCAGCACCGATTTGCTGCTGCTGATGGGGATATCGTAAGCCTCCTCGCCAAACAGTTTCTTGATCGCATAACTCTCCATGGCATCATTGAGCGGGGTAGAAGTGCCATGAGCATTGATATAGTCAATTTCATCTGGCCACAACCGGGCATCTTCCAAGGCCCAGTCCATGGCGCGAATGGCTCCAGCGGCTTCCGGGTCAGGCTGTGAAATGTGGAAAGCGTCGGAAGAGGAGGCATAACCGAGAAGCTCGGCCTGGATATTCGCACCCCGAGCTAGGGCATGATCCAGGCGCTCCAAGATGAGGATGCCTGAACCTTCGCTGATAACAGTACCGTCCCGATCCTTGTCGAAAGGACGACTGGCCCGCTGCGGATCGTCATTGCGGGTCGACAGCGCCCTCATGCGTGCAAAACCGGTCAAAGATGATTCATGCACGAGTCCTTCAACACCCCCGGCGATGGCCATATCGGCTCGCCCCAAGCGTATAGTATCCAGGGCATCGCCAATTGCCTGGGTGCCGCTGGCGCAGGCGGCGACCACGGTACTGATATGCCCCTTGGCACCAGCCAGCAAGCTGACGTGGTAGGCGGGCATATTGGGCAGGAAACCAACCATGGCGAAGGGGCTGACACGGTTAAAGCCCTTGCTGCGTAGAATCTTCAGTTCGCGATCAGCAACCTCCAGATCCCCCGGCGCCTGTGCCTATAATAGTAGCCACCCGCTCAGCACTCGGGAGAGGAGCTTCCAAGCCCGCATCCTCCAGCGCCATTTTCGTCGCGGCAATAGCCAGCTGCGAGGCACGAGAGATGCGCCGCGCCTCTTTGAAGTTCATGTAATCGCCTGGGTTGAAATCTTTCACCTCGCCGGCGATATGCACGGGCAGATGGCTGCTGTCAAATTGTGTGATGGGACCGATGCCGGAACGGCCATTCAACAAACTGTCCCAACTCTCATCAGCCGTATGCCCCAAAGGACTGATAGTGCCTACCCCAGTGATAACCACTCGAGTACGGCCGTTCATTGTCATTTTCGTCAAGGATTTATCTCCTCTGAGTTGTCTGTTTCCCCTCTCGGTTCTATATGCGAACCAAACAATGTAGCGTATACCCGGGTGAAAACGGCGCCAATGATAAAAATTGTGCCTAAGAAGTAAAATGAGACAAGGAACAAGGCCACAGAGCCGGCCGCCTGTAGCGCCGTGTCAAACCTATTGGCAGTCAACAGATTTCCAAATACCTGAAAGGCAACGAGCATAAGCGCCGCAGTCACAGCCGATCCCACCCAAACGTCACGCCAGGCAATTATTACGTTTGGTAGGTATTTATAAATCAAGGCTAAGGCCAGCATAAGTAACAATCCAAAGAGTAGAGAATTGACCAGGAATAGTGAGCTTTCAAAGCCAGGCAAGGTGCTGACCAGGGAAAGGATAATGTTGGCCACCGTGGCCAAGACCAGAGCTAAACCAACAGAAAGCACCATGATGAAGGCCAGCAGGCGATTTCTGATATAGTTTTGCGTCTCACCACGCGTGGGCGCTGGCGCCTGCCAAACATTGTTCAAAACATACTGTAGTTGGAAGAATATCAATGAGGCACTGAAGAGGAGCACAATGAAACTGATCGCTGAACCTAATGTTGATCCCCTGGCTGTACTTTCAGCCAGCGTATCGACCGCACCGGCAAACTGTTCGACCGCTTCTATTCCCAGCAACCCCTCCAACCGATCCGCCAACCGCGTAACTAACTGCGAGGTATCAACAAATATACCGGCAATGACAACGGCCACATAAGTTATCGGCACCATGGAGAAAAGGGCATAATACGCCAACGACGCGGCCAGCGGCCCTGGACGCTCTCCGATCCAAATACGATAAATTCCTGTTCCCAGAGCCTTTACCTTCGTCCAATTACCAGTTTCTTTGTCCATCCATTCATCTCATTGGTGTCAAGTCAAGAAAGTCGCAGAGCCATTTATTCTGCAACCGGCACTATCTCCAAACGCGTATCTTGCAGCGGAATCATCTCTAGGTTGACGATCACTTTCGAACGGTATTTCTCCTGCAAGCCCGCAATCAATTCCTCGTACGGCGGTGGATCTCCTTCACCGGCGATCAAGATTTCAATCTCACCCCCCTGTGCTCTGACTCTCCGCAGCTCATATTCCGATCCCTCAATCCATTCTGTGGCCGCAGTGGTGGTTCTGGCTTCAAGCGCCGATTCTTGGGCAACACGCCTGCTTGTCGCCAGCAATGGCAGACTGATCAACACAACCCCTATAAGGATGACCGTAAAGGCTTTGCGTCGCTCACGTCTGTCAAGATCAACGTTGGCCGCTTTTTCCAAGCCCAGAAAAGCGAGCACGATGCCACCAGACAACAGGATGGACAGGTAATTGGTCAGGAATAAAAGCAAGGCTCCCCAGGCTGCGGACCACTCGCTGCCGGCGAGGCAAATACCAACCACGCACAGCGGCGGCACCAGGGAGATAGAGATGGCGACACCGGGCATTGAGTCGGAAATATCATCGCGGCTCATCGCGAAAGCGCCAGCCGTTCCTGATGCCAGCGCTATAACAAGATCGGTTATTCTGGGTGAGATGCGCCCGGTAATTTGGCTGTTGTCACTGTAGGCTATAAAATTATACTGTAGCTCTATCCAACCAATGATTGCCGATACGACGATAACCAACCCGACCCCACCGGCTACGATAGCTAACGAGTGCAGCGCACGCTTTCTATTGCCCATGACGACGGCAGCCGCTTCGGCCATAATGGGCGTCATTAATGGCGCTATAATCATGGCCCCAATCACCGTGGCGGTTGAATCGTTAATCACGCCGTAGGCAGCGATAATGGTTGATAGGAAGAGCAGCACGGTAAAACGGACCAGGTACGGCCTTTTTCGGGGTCCTTCAAAAAAGACCTTTTTCTCGAAGGATGCTATGTCATCCTCTGTAAACTTATTTTCCGTAAATAGATGTGAAATAGTACTCATGCGGCTTTCTCCATTATGTGTGACTTATCAAGACGTTCTCGATCGGCTCCCAGCACCAACGAAGCAATCAATAAATAGCGTGGGTCGTTTGAAATGTCATACGTCGAATCACCATCTAGTATCATGACGACTTGTCGTCATCATCTCTCTTTGCCTTTTTCTGCTGTTTTTTATCGATACGCTGCTTTTTAATCTCCGCTCGTTCCTGCACCAACATGCTTGCAAAGGAGGCGAAAATACTCAGGCCTAAAAGAATATAAACCATCGTGAAGATCTTTGATCCGGAAGTCGTGGGACTCATATCACCATAACCAACCGTGGACAGGGTAATGACGCTGAAATAAAGCGAATCGAGCCATCCCCAGCCTTCAACCTGATGATAGAAAATCATCCCCACTAACATCAAAATCAACAGCCAAATGAGCCCAGCGCGATATTTCGGTTTTTTAAACATGCTCCAAATAGCATGAAAAAACGTACCCATTGCCGTAAATGTTGCTAAAAGAACCGCCATATATCACCTCCGCAATTAATTAATTCCAACCTCAGTTAAGAAATCACCATATCCATATAAGATCCAATACCGTTTTCGGCCACCTTCATATCCTCATTGACAACTTTCTGCTGCTTGTAAGCGACGTTGTTGTTTTTGCAGCGGTTCCTGAAAATCGGGTGGTACATTCACCAGTAAACGGTTAAATGCCCACTGCAGCGTGTGGCAAACCTGTGAGGAAGTCGCGCCAAATTCGATGATCTCGCCAAAAGCCAAATCCACATATTCATCCCATGCCATTGTTGGCCGTACTAGGCGCACGATATTATCCGTATCAGCGAAATAGCCCGTCGGCGTTGGCCGCTTGGACATGGTTAATAGAAGCGCGACGAGACGGTAAATCACCTGGGTAGCTGTGGTCGGCGCGTTGACGGCTGGGGACAGCGCCTGCAGTCCGATATCCACTAGCGCACGAAATCCATAGGCGGGATCATCTTGGATGGTCCGCTCTGGCTCAACAAAAAACGTGGCCAAGCAATCTTGGGATGATAGCTCAACATCCCCGTATACTTCCAGCACAGGATCGCCATTTACGATGAAGTCACCCGTGTCCGGCAAGGTCTTAATCAGACATCCATGCTTGCGGGCCAGCTGCACGAGATGTTGGCTGCTTACAGATACAAAGACGCCCTGCTGCGCAGAGGGGCCAAAAAGAAAAGGTTTGCCAGTTTGGTAGTGAATCAACTGATTTGGCTGCTCTAAGAGTAAATCTGATGAGCATTGGCGATAAGAAGATTGTGGCGGAAAGACATCCTGAATGGCATCGTGGGTTTCTTCAGCGACGATGCTGATGATATAGCCGATACGAATCATCGTCAGAATCTCTTTGACAAAAATCACAAAATAGATCGTCGCAATAAAGACCAGCACCACGTCGACAGCGATGGCCAACACCGGCTCGATCGCTTCCGAACGGCTAATGCCAAAAAAGAGGATCAGCACTGAATAGGCAAACGTACCTACCGAAAGGCCCAGCATGATCTTGACAATGGGCGAGCGGATAAATGTGCGCAGCACCCTTGGTGTAAACTGCTGGCTCGCCAGCTGCAAGGCGACCAGCGTGACCGAGAAGACCACGGCCAAAAAACTCAACATGGAGGAAGCAATCACCGATGTCACCGAGATCGCCGCTCCGGTGCTTCCAAAGAGCCAGGTAGGCGCGTTGACCCAATCCAGCAAGTAATCCTGAAGACCCTTCATGATCCAGGTCAGGATCACCGCACCCAAAAGGCAAAGCATCGGCACCAGGGTCAACGAATCCAGATACCATTCGCGGAGTAATACGCGCAGTTCAACGTATCTTTTTGAATCATCAACAATAATTGCTTCAATCATGATCGGCTCCTACATGCCAATTGCGGGTCTAAGGTTGAGCACATTGTTAACAAAGCTTCATTCATCTTTCCGGAAACTGAAAAGCTTTGGATAGGCCCGGTTAATATTGCTACCAACCGGGTTACCCATCTATGAGCAAGTTCTAGTGCTTTCTAAGTCAAACACCATTCATTTGGCATCTGCATCTGCATCGGCTTCGGCAGGGGCATCCGTGACTGTCTTTACGGGTGCTTGAACTCCAGCCTCGGCCATCGTTTCATCCGCTTTTTCTATCTCTTCCACGTTGGCCTTAGAACTCTGCGTTTCGCCACCCAGCTTAACCAACTCGGCTTTGGTGTCATCAAGTTCATCATCGTTAACCAGGACAATCAAGAGCCCTTTACCTGCATCGAGGTGAGCCTTGATATCATCTTTTTGCTCATCCGATAATCCCAAGCCTTCCTTGTGAAAAGCACCCAAAGCACCACCGGCTAAACCACCGGCAATAGCGCCACCAATTAAGGTGGCCGGGGCAAAGATGGCAACCAGTCCGCCGGCTACGGCGCCCCATAAAGCACCCTTACCGGTGGTACAGGGACCATCTTCTTGACCTTCAGCTTGCCCTTTTTGGACATATGAAGTATGCCGATAGCACCCAGCTTGATTTCTTTATCAGCCTTGTCCCACTTCTTGAGCGCCTTGCCGGCATCTATAGCCGCATCTTCGCTGTCAAAAACAGCCCAGACAAAATTGGTGTTTTCATTATCATCAGACATCTTATTTCTCCTAAAATTTTTGTATATATTTTCAAACCATTTCTTTCTGATCACA
>CAWEDV010000003.1:0-472664 GCA_963807975.1 uncultured Chloroflexia bacterium
TCTGCATCTTCCTTATCAATGAGACGAACGGCTTTTTTATCGAATGCGGCGCGCAGGGCCTCATATTCCGCCGCAGGCATGGCCGGCAGGGTGTTCTTCTGCTGGCGCAGGAATCCTTTTAATTTTGTGTAGTGCATGGCGGGGATGTTGGAATTCTTCACATCCAGATCCTTGACGTCTTTGGTCGTAAAAACGATCATGGGGGCCATGGGCACTTCTTCGATCTCAGGAGCATTCTTGCGAATATAGTTGGCCATGGCGCTGACTAGACGCTCAGCTTCCTTGCTGGGATTGCCAAGACCTTCCTGGCCAAAGTATTTTCGCAGTCCGGCACCCTTCTGCTTCCACTTATCTCCATCGGCCGTTATTTCGCCGCCTTGGTATTTGGCGTGCAGAATGATGACGCCGCTGGGCACAAGCAGGACATGAGGGGCGGGCAGGAGATAGTGGTACAAACGGCCGTCTCGCGCCACTTGCTTTAGAGACTCATCCAAGACCTGATCCGGTCGTGGAATACGACCATAGCGATGGCCCAAATAAATACCGACCTGAGAAACAGCCCAGCCAGCAGCAAGGGCGATAAGTTGAAAAAGCACCGCATTCTCATTGCCCCAAAAAATGATGGCTAAACCGACAAGAAGAATACCCATACCGAGAAAACTGACATATTGGCCAATTTTCTTCAGCCTTTGAACACGTTGATCATCTCTAAGAATTATCATTGGTTGTTATCGTACCTAGCCAGCACCAGGCAGGCATTTTGTCCTCCTAAGCCAAATGAATTAGATAGGACGTATTTTAAATCTGCCGGCCGTGGAGCGTTAGGAACATAATCCAAATCGCACTCAGGGTCGGGGGTTTCATAGTTCCATGTGGGGGGAATGATTTGATCGCGCAGCGCGTATGTGGACAAGATGGCCTCGATGGCGCCTGTCCCGCCCATGGCATGGCCAAGAACAGATTTGCTGCTGCTCACCGGAATTTCATAGGCTCGCTGGCCAAAAAGGATCTTGATGGCAAAGGTTTCCGAAGAATCATTGACCGCTGTTGCCGTGCCATGAGCATTGATATAGTCGATGTCGGTTAGCTCAAGATCAGCATCTTCCACGGCCCAGCGCATGGCCCGTACCTTGCCGGCCGCCTCGGGATCAGGGGCAGCGACATGAAATGCATCGGATGACGAAGCATGGCCGACGAGCTCGGCGTAGATATGGGCATCACGCTGCAACGCTTTGTCCAACCGTTCTAGAATCATGACGCCTGCCCCTTCGCTGAGCACAAAGCCATCACGATCTTTATCAAATGGCCGGCTGGCGCGCTCCGGATCATGATTATGCGCGGTCGACAGGACGCGCATACGCGCAAAACCAGCGACAGCAGCAACATGAATCAAGCCTTCTGCACCACCGGCGATTACGACATCAGCCACGCCGCGCCGAATAAACTCCGATCCTTCGCCTAGCGCCTGGGTTCCGGTTGCGCAGGCGGCGTTGACGGTGCTGATAGGGCCCAGCGAGCGGGCGAGAAGGCTGGCGTGGTAGCTGGGCATATTGGGCAGAAAAGAGGTCATGGCGAAGGGGTTGACCCGGTTATAGCCCTTGGTTCGCAAAATGGTCAGGTTGTTATCGGCGATCTCAAAACCGCCAACACCAGTGCCAATGAGAACGCCGACCCGTTCGGGATCGAGTGAATTGTTGATCGGTATAGAGATCTGCGCATCATCCAAGGCCATTTTCACCGCGGCGGTTGCCAACTGTGAAACACGAGACATACGCCGCGCTTCTTTAAAATTGACGTAATCACCGGGTTTGAAATCCTTCACCTCACCGGCGATGGTCACCGGCAGACCGGTGGGATCAAATTGTGTAATCGGTCCAATACCGGATCGACCTTGGAGCAAACTATCCCAGTTTTCAACGGCCGTATGCCCCAGTGGGCTGACGATTCCTACGCCCGTAATGACGACCCGGGGGCGGCCTCGTTTATCAGTAAAACTACCCATTCAATTATTGCCTACCTCATTTATACCTGTGGCGATTGCTTCAACTACGTTATTCTCAGCAACCCGCTTCGCCTGTTCGATCGCGCGCTTAATTGCCATTGCGCTTGAACGGCCGTGCCCGACTATAACAACACCATTGACGCCAAGCAGCGGTGCACCGCCAACCTCATCAGGATCGAGATGGCTTTTCACTTTGTCGAAAGCTGGGCGTGCCAGAAGACCGCCCACGGCAGTAAATGGGTTTGATTTAATATATTCGCGAATCATCGCCGACATGTAGCTGGCCACAGATTCAGCCATCTTCATCATTATATTTCCGGTAAATCCATCGGTTACGGCTACATCTGCGCCACCATACATGAACTCTTTGGGTTCAATGTTGCCGATGAAGTTGAGCCCACTGGCAGCCAACAAGGGGATCGTCTCTTGGATGAGCATATTCCCTTTGCCTTCTTCTTCACCATTGGAAATCAAGGCCACGCGTGGACTTTCAATGCCTAATACACGCTCAACATACAAACTGCCCATCAGGCCGAACTGCAGCAAATAGTCCGGTTTACAATCTGCGTTGGCGCCATTGTCGATAAGCAAAGGCCGCTCGCGCGTGGGGAAAATCAGACCCAACGCCGGTCGCTTAATGCCCTGGATGCGGCCCAGGCCCACGCTGCGCAGCATGGCCACGCCCAAGACACCGCCCGTGTTGCCGGCGGTCACAAAGGCATCCGCCTCGCCTGCTTTAACCAGATTGATGCCGATATGCATCGAAGAGCCGCGCTTTTCGCGCACAACCCTCGATGGCTTATCTTCCATGGTGATGATCTCATCGGCATGGACGACCTGAAGCGACAAGCCGTTGGTGTCATGTTTGCCCAGTTCGGCCTCAATTACCGCTTCTTGCCCGACCAAAATAATCGTGTCATCAAATTCACGAGCGGCTATAACGGCGCCTGCAACATCAGGTACCGGGTAATTGTCACTTCCCATGGCATCGACTGCTATTCTCATATCTGAATACTCACCGGGTATGCGTTAACGGTTGTTGGATTCTATCGGTGGGCAGATGCTTAGTCAAACACCGGGCACAGTGGTTCATCACGTTAATAGTTAGTAGTTCACACGCCTCATTCTTAGGAGGTCAGCGCTTGTTTCCTTTGCTATTTGCCCCCCCCTGTGATACCATGAATCCATTATTATATTGAGCGTTTGACGTTCGTTTTTCCAGGTCATTATCACGATCTTTCATTTGTTGGGAATCAATCTTCATTAAGTCGCAAATATTCTTGTGGTGATTGTACAACTGCCTGATTTCTTTATAGATAAGACATAGACAATAGATTGGCCTTTTTCCAAGCCTGTCAGATTGTTTTCCCTAAAGGCAGCAATAGAACCTGATCCTGGAAAGGTGAACGTTGAGTAACGTTCGCCTTTTTATTTTTATACAGTGGTCTCGTCATGCGTCTAACTATTGAACTGTTGATCAGGATTTTGGGAGCAATTGTCGGGGGCGTTTTACTGGGCATATTTGGCAACAGCCTGGCTAAGACTCTAAATTATTCATCAGATTTATTTATCGTCATTTTTGTAATATTGGGCGCGGTAGGCGGTTTTGTTCTGACCCCTTATTTCACCATCCGTCCTATGCGCTACGTGCGTAACAGCCTGGCTGTGATGCCACCGGAGCGCCTTTTGGCCTTAATCGTGGGCATCTTGTTGGGACTTGTGGCGGCGGCGCTCTTTTCGCTGCCTCTCTCCTTGCTGCCTTCCCCGTTCCGCGAGATATTGCCCTTGATCGCCGCCCTGGCTCTTGTCTATGTGAGCGTGGCATTGCTCATGATGCGGCATAAGGATCTGCAAGGGGCCGTTAGAAACCTGCGGCCTACCGCAACGCAAGAACCTGCTGCGCAGGCTGAGGATGATGTCATTCTTTTAGACACGAGCGTTATCATCGACGGCCGTATCACAGATATCAGCAAGACGGGTTTCATTCGCTCAACACTTCTCGTGCCTAATTTCATCTTGTTGGAACTGCAGCATGTCGCGGACAGTGCGGAAACGTTGAGAAGAAATCGAGGGCGTCGCGGCCTGGAAGTCTTGAGTATCTTACAGAACGAAACCCAAATCCCGGTGCGCTTTACGGACATGGATATCACGGAGGTGCGCGAGGCTGACAGCAAGCTCATTGCCCTGGCCCGCCGTTTGCACTGTCCAATCATGACCAATGATTACAATCTCAACAGGGTCGCTGATTTACAGGGGATCACGGTTTTGAATATCAACGATCTGGCCAACGCTGTAAAGGCGCTTTATCTGCCAGGGGAAGAGTTAGAAGTGAAGATCATTCAAGAGGGCAAGGAATTCGGCCAGGGCGTAGGCTACTTGGAAGATGGTACTATGGTCGTGATTGAAGACGGTCGTGCGCATATAGATCAAATTCAATCTGTTACCGTCACCAAGATATTGCAGACCACAGCCGGTCGCATGATATTCGCTCGAATATAGCCGTAAGAAGCCCAGTCCGTTGCCGACGCAACGGCAGCCGTCGAGTTGTATGAACGACTATTGTATTTCCAGGTTGGGTCTCTTTTGATTGGGTATAATAATATGTGCATTATGCGTGCTCTCCAAGCGCGGCAATGAATGGATTGCCAGTACGAAATCTGTGTGATCTGTTGATGTTTCTTGAAGGATTAATACATGACCCTAAAAATATTTAACAGGCTTTCTAGAACCAAAGAATCGTTCGTGCCCTTGACCGAAAACAAGGTCAATATATATGTTTGTGGCCCTACGGTTTATGATGATTCACATATTGGACACGCTAAGACCTATATAAGCTTCGACGTCATCGTCCGCTACCTGCGCTACATTGGCTATGATGTACTTTATGTTCAAAACATCACCGATGTGGGCCATATGCTGGATACCGGAGAAGATCGGGTGCTAAGAAGAGCGCGCCAGCTATCTTCCGGACCGATGCAGGTTGTAGAAACCTATATGCGCAGCTATTTCAGCGATATGGACGCTATCGGCGTGCAGCGACCCGATATCAGCCCGCGAGCCAGCGGGCATATCCCGGAGCAAATCGCTATGGTGGAGGAACTGCTTGAGGGCGGGCACGCGTATGAAGTGGACGGGTCGGTCTATTTCGATGTTTCCTCCTACCCTGAGTATGGAAAACTAAGCGGACGTCGTGTTGAAGATCTGGAAGAAGGCACGCGTGAAGCGGTGCGCAGTGAGAAACGGCATCCGGCAGATTTTGCTCTCTGGAAAAAGGCGGAGCCGGAACATATTCTACGCTGGTCCAGCCCCTGGGGGGATGGTTTCCCCGGCTGGCATGTAGAATGTTCAGCCATGGCCAATAAGTACCTGGGGCAAACTTTTGATATCCATGGTGGGGGCATCGATAATATCTTCCCCCACAACGAGTGTGAAATTGCTCAAAGCGAAGCAGCCCACGAGGAACCTTTTGCCCGTTATTGGATGCTTACGGGTTCTCTCACTATGGATGGCGTTAAAATGAGCAAGAGCCTGGGCAATACCTTAACTGTTAAAGCAGCCCTGGAGCGTTGGCGACCAGAAGCGATTCGCACATTCATAATGGCCAGCCACTACAGCAACCCCATCGACTTTTCGGATGATGCGGTTGAAGCGGCATTAAAGGGCTGGCAGCGTATCTGGGGCGCCGTTTCCCTGGTGCGGCGGCAAATGAAGGATGCTGCTGCCGGAGAAGCAACCAGCGGCGTGCAAAAAATGTTGGCGGGGACGAAAGCTGCGTTCCTGGCCAAAATGAATGATGACTTTAATGCACCCGCTGCGGTGGCGGTGTTGCAAGACCTGACCCGCCAGGTGAACGCGCTGCTGAATGAATCGGGGCCACAGTCTCGCGGCAGCTTGGAAGCGATTGATCAGCTCTACCGCGAACTGGGTGGAGATGTTCTAGGAATTATTCCCGAAGCGCTTGTAGGCGGCGCTGATGCGGGACGGGAAGATGGTTTGCTGCAGCTGCTGGTCGACCTGCGGACCGAAGCGCGCAGCAAGAAAGATTGGGCCGCTTCCGACCTGATTCGTGAGCGATTAAATGGCCTGGGCGTAACATTGGAAGATCGAGCCGACGGCACTATTTGGAAAGTTGAGTAGCTTGCAAGGGGCCTGGCCGATCAAGCGGGTCTCTGCGATGACCGGAGCATAACATGAACAGTGGTCAAAGGCTGGTTCCATGAGTGAATATTGGTATGTCCTACGCGTAAAGCCGCATAAAGAACGGACCGTGTCTGAACGGTTACGAGGTTGGGACATTGAGACCTATTTGCCCCTGGTTCGGGTCAAACCCAAGAACCCTCGCGCAGCCAAGCAGAAGCCATTTTTCCCCGGTTATGTGTTTATCCACGCAGAATTAGAGTCGGTCGGCGCCAATTCCATGAACTGGATGCCGGGGGCTATTGGGCTCGTCTCTTTTGGGGGCACACCTGCTGTGGTGCCCGAAAACTTGATTCTTGAGATCCGCCAGCGCCTCGCTCATATTGAAGCGGAGGGGGGACTGATTCTAGTCGATTTGGAGCAGGGGGACAAAGTGCGCATTGTCGAGGGGCCATTTGCTGGTTACGAGGCGATTTTTGATATGCGCTTGCCCGGTAAAGATCGCGTTCAGGTGCTGCTTTCATTCCTCAGCCAGCACCCTCAGCCAGTTGAGCTTGATGCGGAGAGCATCAAAAAGATCGACAAGTAATTCTCGTTGTATTGCTCAAGATACCTTTTTTCGTTTTCTCCAGCCAAATATTTTTGTGTCATGTTCACAGAGGGTAAACGGGTCGTTTACGGACAGATCGGGATCCTTTCGCTATGATATCTATGCGCCGGTCATATGGCTGCCTGTCCTGGCACCTGGTTGATGATCACTGGGCAACAAAATGGCAGATGCGGCGAGACAGAGCGGATGTCTGGCTGATGGAAGGCAGGGCGGGCCACCAACTTGTCATAACAAAGCATGGCGCGTATGATAGGGTTAGAGTAATTTAGTAGTGGTGCAGCCAAATAATCGTTAGCAGTTCGTAGCCAAAGCCGGTCGCCGGCTGTGCTACAATGCCAGTATGTTTTACCAATTGCTGGCATCACAAGGCTGCTTTTTAAAGCAGCAGAAGGGCTCATAATCATGGTTTCCGGTTGTCGGAAAGGGCGGAGCGTGCCAGCCACAATGAAGGATTGATATGAAAGTATTGGTAACCGGTGCGGCAGGTTTTATTGGCAGCAACCTTGCTGAGAAGTTGGCCCGGCGTGGAGACGATGTTGTTGGCCTTGATAATTTCAATGATTATTATGATCCTCGAAAAAAACGGGCGAATGAAAAGCGGCTGGCTGCTTACCCGAATTTCAAGATGGTCGAAGCCGATATTCGCGATCGGGAGGGCATGTTCGCCATCTTCGAGGAAGAGCAGTTTGAAACGGTGGCCCACCTGGCGGCCATGGCCGGCGTGCGCAATGCGGTAAAGTATCCCGACCTCTATGTAGAGGTAGACTTCAATGGCACCCAGCACTTGATGGATGCGGCGCGGGCTACGGAAGGGTTCCAGAATTTTGTTTTTGCCTCGACGTCTTCTGTCTATGGCAATACGAAGCAAATACCTTTTGTGGAGACGGACCCGTGCGACCGCCCCTTACAGCCCTATGCTGCGGCTAAGCGGGCGGCAGAGATTCTCGGCTACTCTTATCATCATCTCTTTGGCATGAATTTCACGGCGCTGCGCTTTTTTACGGTTTATGGGCCAAACGGCCGTCCGGATATGATGGCTTATCTATTGGCTGAAAGTGCAACCAAGGGCGTCCAAATCCCGCTATATAACGAGGGGATGATGTACCGCGACTGGACTTATGTTGAAGATATCACGGATGGGGTTGTTGCGGCTTTGGATCGGCCGTTGGGGTATGAGATCATCAATCTCGGCCGTGGTGAGCCAACCTTGCTAAAAGATTTTGTGGGGATGATTGAGACGCTGGCCGGACGCAAGGCGAATCTCATTTATAAACCAATGTTAGCGGCCGATTTTCTGCGGAACGAAGCTGACATTTCCAAGGCCCGACGGCTGCTGGGTTATAGACCAAATGTATCTGTCAAGGAAGGAGTCAGTAACTTTTGGGAATGGTACCAAAGTAGCACTCTCACTTAACTTGTGTCAGCCAACAACCTATCAACAAACCAACCATATATGAGAGTAATAAATTGCGTCGACTAAATACAGCCATATTTCTTCTACGGACCAGAGGTATTGCAAACACTTTTTGGTATTCCGTGCGCAAGTTTTTTGATTTGCGTTCTGCTAAATTTCGCAACAATTATCAAGAATCAAAGAGGCACGCACCCATACCAGAAACTGCCGGTGGAGCGTTAAAGTATTTCCATCCCAGCATGAAAGGTGTTAGCGAAGCAGTTTGGCTCTATGGTGTTCATGAACCAAAAACCACTAGCGTATATTTAGACCACGTTCACAGTGGCGAAAATGTCATTGAAATTGGTGCCAACATTGGCTACTACGTACTCTTAGCACGCAGTGTTGTCGGAGATTCCGGGTCCGTATTAGGCTTTGAACCCGTACCAGATAACTTCGTTGTTTTACGCAAGAATGTTGCAGACTTTGACAATGTTCAAGTTTCACAACTTGTAATCTCGAATGAGAATGAAGTTGCTGATTTTTATGTGTCAGACATTCCGAATTGGGGAAGCTTGATCTATACTGACGGTCTTCAAATGACGGGGAGTTTATCCATAGAAGGTGTAAGACTCGATGATTACCTGGCCGAGAAGGAAAATTATTCTCCCAGCCTGATCCATATGGATATTGAGGGGGGAGAAATAAATGCTCTCGAGGGTGCCTGGCAAACAATTTCCAATTACACGCCAAAACTAATGGTAGAGTTTCACCCGTTTATTACCGGCTTTGATCCTGTAAGAAATCTGTTGGTAAGATTTCAATCTCTGGGCTATCAACAATGCATACAGATTGATCGCCAGGTAGACGAACCATGGATCCCCACCTGGCTGCGAAGGCTACGCAAAGGCAAAACATCGGTAGGCGAATTAGTCAGAAGCATTGATTCACGTAAGTGCCCTGCAAATTTCACGGTGCTCCTATTACCCCCGAAACCAACTAATTGAATTAATGCGTTCTATGACGATTCAAATCACTTGTACAGTAGGTTGGACCCTCTATTGATCGGGAAGGAGTCGAAACGACCAATTTCAACAAATGCGTTTTTCCTATTAATAGGTCAAACCGCCAACCGTGCCACATTATTCCTTTTTCTTATAGTTATAGCACGCTTACGAGGAGATGAGTTTCTTGGCCAATATGCTTTTGTAACAACCTTCATCGGATTACTGTTTATTCTGGTCTCATTTGGCCTTGAACGAACTGTGCTGCGAGAGATTAGCCGGAAACCTGAAACCCTGGGGGCCGTTCTGAAAAAGGCGTTTCGTGGTCAACTAGGTATCTGGATCATTTCACTTCCATTTGCAGCCGCTCTTGCACTGTATTTAGGACGTGATATGCAGCTAGCAATTATTATTTGGCTGCTGCTGCTGTGGGTACCGGCTGCGTGTCTATACAACCTTGTGACTCATTCATTTGATGGAATGGAGCGTATGGATATCAGCTCCTCACTCGGTGTCATCTCTGCCATGCAATTGCTGATCTTGGGTAGTCTTGTTATGTTCCTTGGAGGGGGCTTGTTAGCTCTTGCTGTGGTTATGATTTGGGAACGGCTCTCAACATCATTGCTTGGAGCATACCTTCTTCATCGTGGGAACAACCTCAAGAATCCAGTTAAAATACCCACAAAAATTAGGTCATCCACTCTACTTCAAATTTCAATACCATTCGTCTTGCTGAACTTCATGGGCGCCATGCACCAACATGTTGATGTACTAATCATGCCAAGCTTTGTTTCATTTGAAGATATTGGCCAGTATTCAACAGCTTATCGTATATTCGAGGCATTTATCATAATACCAGCGGCAATTGCAGGCGCTTCATTTCCAGAAATGGCGCGATCTTTTAAGAACGCTTTCCCAAAATATCAAAGTGTGGCAGCAAAATCAATGGAAACAAGCTTAGTTCTCGCTGGATTTATTGTTGGTTCCGTTTTCTTGTTTGCCGTTCCAATTGTTCAAATCGCCTTCGGGAATGATTTTATGCTGGCCGCTAGTTTGCTCAAAATTCTAATTTGGGGCATCCTTTTTCAAAGTATCAATAACACACTAGGGCGAAGTATCATTGCGGTAGACCTAGAATGGTTCTTTATCATTATTGCAGCTCTAGCATTGGTCTCCAATCTGCTCTTTAACGCCTATCTACTACCCAGGTTTGGTGTACTTGGTGCAGCTTTCGCCACATTGGGCAGTTACGCAATCAGCACTTCTGCTCATGTTGTTGTCCTACAAAAAAACAGGAAGATGCCGCATTATCGCAAGACTTTATTGATAATTTTGTCTTTTATGGCCGCAGTCATCACGGCCATAATCTTGCAACAACTTAGCATGAAGTTAGGTATCAGTATTATGCTCGGGGGTTTGGTATATATCGCCCTCCTGTTTGGCCTAAAGATCGTGTCTTGGCAATCACTCCTGAACTACTCCAGATATGGAAAGCAGAAACTTGGATTGTAAATTTGAAAGCCAACTATTAACGCACGCCTATGCCAATTGATCCAGCGGAAGTTTGCGCAATATTTACAACTTTCCACCCTGATAACTCATTCCCATGTAGGGTAGAGCGCATACGAGCTCAGACAGGATTGGTCATTATTGTCGATGATGGAGCAACCATTAACAATGTGAATTTATTAAATACTTGGTTTCGAGACATTCCTGACATAATAGTTTCCCATAATCCAACGAATGTTGGAATAGCAACCTCCTTGAACAGTGGATTAACTATTGCCAAAAACCATGGCTTTCAATGGATCCTTACACTTGATGACGACAGTCTGGTAAAAAAAAATATGGTGTCCCGGTTGATATACTATCTCGACCTGCTTAATGGAAACACGGACGTTGGCCTGATAGGCATGGCCTGGTCACCAACAGGTGCGGAACGTAATAGTGAGAAATCCTCTTTACGTCTCTGGGAAGATAAACGAGGGATAATCACCTCCGGATCATTATTCTCAATGGCAACCTATGAGGACATTGGGCAGTTTCGCGAGGAATTTGTTATAGGATCAGTTGACTATGATTATTGCTTACGTGCTCGTGAAAAGGGCTATAGGATAGTAAGGATCAATGAGGTAGGATTTGAGCACTCACTTGGCGACGAGAGTACACATCATCTATTCGGCAAAACCTTTCAAGTTCACAACCACAACGCTAGCAGGCTATACTATGGGTATCGCAATTTGGCTGTGCTTGCTCGTGAACAAATCTGGAAAGATTCCTTATTTTCACTGGCTGCATGCAAATACCTTATGGAAATCCTTATTAAGGTAGTTTTATTTGAGCAGGACAAGCGTATAAAACTAGGCTGCATGGCTCGGGGAATTTATAATGGGATTCGTAATCGCCTTGGAAAAGTTGACAAAATATGTGGGGAGTAAGCTTATTCCAAAGGATCGTTGACTTGGCAGTAGATCACACTTTCTAGGATTGCATTAATTTACATGATTACAGCAGACAGCATTCAGCGAGCAAAATCGATCAGTATAGAAGAGGGATCTATCCTAAATGGCAATGCGCCGCTTAGCCTAATTATTGCGCTGTTTTGCGGTTCAATCGGCTATATTTCGCTTATTTTTTGGCCAGACAATTATGTCCTCAGTATCATCAGCATATTCCTCTTGCCTCTGTTACTTGGGATTTTTCTCACGCAGAATCTTTCGTATGCTCTTTCTCTAACTTGGATCAATGAGATCTTCATCGGAGGGAGTGGCAGATGGGTTCTAATAGGTCCTATATCAGGGCGCTGGATACTCTTGGGTTTAGTTCTTTTCGTATGGGTTATTTCACAGCTTGGAAATCGTGCTAACCCGAAGAATACATCAGTAAATCATGATTCGAAGGTTATAACTTGGATTATTTTACTAGGTGTTGTATTACCAATCTGGCTAGTTATGTACTCAGTTTTTGCAAGTGACACCTCGATTTCTGATGCTTTAAGTGACGTAGATTTTCTACTTGCGTTGTTGGTCTATTTTCCACTACGGGATTTGCTCAGCAATCATCGCGACACTGTTTTGGGCTGGTTGTTGGGTAGTTCGCTCGTTCTTATTGTATTGCTTCTTGCAATGGCAATGGGTCCTTTAAATCTTAGGGATTCGATTGTGGGAGCGCTGCTAAATAAAGATCGTAGAGTGGGGATTACGGTAAGTGGTGTTAGTCGGATTGGTCTTGTCCATGTAGTTTTACTGTTCTTTCCAATTTTCTTGAGCTTCTTTATTTCAATAGCTGATTCCCGTACTCTGTTCACCAGATTAAAATGGGTAGCGTTCGGTCTTATTGCTCTTCTTCCCATGTCTGTGACGTATCTAAGAGGCCCCCTAATCGCCGGCGTAATTGTATTAATGATCTTCGCTTTAGCCGCACTGCTTACGGGCTACTATGAGCACCGGAAGGCTCGCATTTTAGTAATTATCCCCTTGATTGTGATTGCGGCAGTGGTGGTCATGTTAACTGTCGTCCCAGAGGAATCGATCAGTAAATTCACGGTCGGGTCTGAAGGGTTTGACCAATGGGTTAGTTATAAGCGAACAGAACAATCGCGTTTCGCAATTGAGGCCTTCAAGGAAAATCCTATATTGGGAAAAGGTGTGGGAGTTCCATTGCGCAGGTATTCGGTGTCGGCAAATTATTTCGATGATCTTGCGATGGAATTAGAGTACCACAAACTTCTCTATCGATTTGGTGGGGTAGTTTTTCTGATATTTCTAGTTCCTATCTTGTGGTTTCTTTTCGAACCATTCCAGTTTATGGGTAATAAGCAAATTCGCAGCAACCTTCGTGATGAAGTTATGGCACTCGCATTTTTAGCAGCAACTCTTGGGATTCTAACCTCTGGACTCGTAAACCCATATTTGACAACACCGTTTACTCCCCTGTTTGCAACTCTCTATTTGTCTATGAGACAAATCATAAATAAGCAGGTCTAGATAGACCAAAAATTCGACGAAAAGATTTACAGCCAGAAGCCCTCAACTATTGATTTTGACTATGTATTTTGGATTGTTGAAGAGGAAAGAGTCATCGGAATGACTGATAGATGTTTGATCTAACGATTGCGATTGTCAATTTCAATCGACGGCAAATGCTTATGGATTGCCTTGAATCTATAATGAATTTGGGAATATCCTATCAGGTATATGTGGTCGATAATAATTCCAGCGATGGTAGCGCAGATTTGGTCGCAGAAAGATATCCCAATGTTGTCTTAGTAAGAAACAGCCATAACCTTGGTTTTGCCAAAGGTAACAATCAGGTGCTCGACATATGTGACAGCCGGCATGTTTTACTCCTCAATAACGATACGATTGTGCTGCCTGGAACTGTCGAAACAATGGTCGCATTCATGGATGCTTACCCTGCGGTTGGTTTAGCCGGTTGCAAATTATTGAATCCAGATGGTTCTCTTCAGCCTTCTACGTTTGGAACAATGTCATTCTTTAAGATTTTATTGCGATTGACCGGCCTACGAGGATTGCTGCCCAAGAATGCCTTTTGGCGTCAATTCATATCCATGCTGCCGCATCGTCTCCAGAATCTATTTCCCGGATATTGGGATCATGAATCTATAAGAGAAGTGGCAACAGTGATGGGCGCATTTTTCTTGATGCGCGCAGCAACTATTAAAGATGTCGGTCAATTAGATGAGACCACGTTTATGTATACTGAAGAAGGGGAGTGGGCCTATCGAGCAGGCAAAAAAGGGTGGAAAGTATATTTCGTTCCAATCACTGGAGTAGTACATTTTGGTGGGCCAAACTTAAGCACTGACAATCATGAACCCAGAATCATCATCGACCAACACAAGGGAATACTGAATATATTCAGAAAACATCACAGTCAGATCGAATTTTGGCTGGTAAAATGGCTGATTATTTTGGTATCTTCGATTAAGCTCCTATTCTCACCAATAACAGGAAAATCCATGCTTCATAAGACCAAGCCCTACCCAAATATTCATATTCAGATCATCAAAATGGCATTAAATTTTGACGGATAAATCTTATTCAGCTTCGGTACGATTCTGTATTTCTAATTGGTATCGTTGCTTTCATGATAATTCTATTTGTCTACAGCAATCTTGGATTTCTTCGAGTTCAATTGGCTAGCAATCTGGCCTGGATTCGATTTCTGCAAACTATCAATTCATCCTCGACGACCTCCGAATCTCTTAGTCTAAGTTCGCGAACTATCGATTATGCCCTTGCCTTAGATTCAAATCAATCACGACTTGCTTCTATACGGTCCTGGTTAAACGATTATCAGATGAATTCTATGCTTGTACAAAATAGTAATTCTGACCAATCTCAAATCCAAGCCGCTATCAAATGTTATGAGCTTCAGGATGCTGATTGCGAACCGGAGAAACAAGTCCTATGGGCCATTGCCAATCGAACAGATAACGTGGAAGCTTGGCTCGTATTAGCAAGCATAAACCTTGCTAAATCAGATGATAAATCACCTAAAAAGAATCCTCACCTACCTGAGCGAAAAATCTCCGGAGTTTCGAATTAGGAATGAATTCCGTTACGGTGATTTACAGCTTGAGGGATATGATTGGGCAACTCTATCCCAAGAACAGTTTACGAGAAATTACGTTGCCCTTTATTGGCACTCTCCCAACACTCTCCCTACACAACTGAGTCCAAGTGCAGGCATATACCAATGGGGCAATCGAATAGT
Organism: uncultured Chloroflexia bacterium; assembly: GCA_963807975.1. Taxonomy (GTDB): domain Bacteria; phylum Chloroflexota; class Anaerolineae; order Promineifilales; family Promineifilaceae; genus JAACFF01. Next base: position 14,886 of record CAWEDV010000003.1, read on the forward strand.
TCAAGTATTTGATGCTCGTAACCTTATTGCGAACGGTGATTTCGAATGGATCTCGCTGAGTGATAAATGGTCCCTTCCATACCCGTGGTTACTGGCTACATTGGACCCCAACCGAACGCCTTCTGTCGAGGTAGTATCTGACGAGATATCAATAAGCAAGGCTGTGACTGTCCAAGCAGACGACATGCTAGCTAGCAATACATATCTTCAATTGAAAAACGAGTGGGAGCGAACTTTTCTGTCAACATTATTACACGGCTTGCGGCCGGGAAGCACGTACTTACTTGTGGGCCGCTTTTATGCACCACAAGGAACCAATTTTCAAATAATGCAGACTGTCAACAACATAAATCAGTTTCCAATAGATATTGATTGCACAGCCGACCAGGCGGCGACGGCTTGCGGAGGAGTATTTTCATACCAGGATGAAGGTTCAGTATACCTCCATCTTGGGCTATATGATCCTCGATCCGCTTCGGCACACTATGATGATCTTGGTCTGTTCGAAATCAATCTACCACAACTCCAAAAATAAGATGGGCTGATTCACTAGTAGAGCAATATCTATTTATTAATCATTTCCGCTTGTGTGATAATTACGGCTCATCTTGAAGACCGTCAGTATTCACCTTGACTTATTCTTGGCGGTCAAACACATTCCGGAAGATGAAACTTAGCTATACACGTTCTTAACGGGTTAACATAGTGCATGCATTTGACACTCCTTGGAAAATATCTAATGAACTGTTTCGAATAGGTTTAATACCTTTGTGTCGCCTATACTTTGCTGTGCATGGCATTTCTTGGCAGCCCGGCTGGCGCATTTTTGGTTTACCACTTATACAAAAAAACCGTAGAAGTGAGATTCATATTGGCAGCTTCCTGCAAATGCGTAATTGGTTTGGTTCAAACCCGCTGGGTGTCAATCACCGCTCCATATTGGCCACATGGTCAGCCCAAGCTAAAATCACAATTGGAAATCACGTGGGATTAACTGGCACAGCTATCGTGTCTGAGTCCAAAGTAACCATTGGGGATTATGTGCAGATTGGCGCGAACAGTTCAATAGTGGACACTGATTTTCACCCTCTACAAGCTAGCGAACGGCTTGTCAATCCTAAACATGGAAAAACCAACGAAGTCATAATAGGAAATCATGTATTTATTGGCATGAATGTCCTTGTTTTGAAAGGAAGCACCATTGGAAATGGTAGTGTAATTGGGGCAGGCAGTGTGGTTACGGGTGATATTCCAGAGCGCGTGATTGCGGCAGGAAATCCAATACGCATTATCCGGGAAATTGACAATGATTAAATGTCATCAAACAGTCTATTTAGTAGATGTGCAGGAAACTGGAAAAAGAAAGCTGGCAATGTATTGCCTAACTGAGAAGGCACTGATAAAAGTTAAATAAACGACTTGCCCATGTCTCGTATACTTTTGCTTACCCTGGTGTTTGCGCCAGATGGTGTATCAACCTCAATATTGATGTCGGAACTTGCTCTTGAGCTTCAGTCTCAAGGGCATGAAGTGGGTTCTAACAACCACACCACATTATAATGTAGAACCGAAGTGAGGTCTCGTCAACCACTTCAGAAACGCTGGGGTGGACTTCTTTATGAAAGCAACTATCAAGGTATTCCTGTTTACCATGTGTCTATATCGAAAAAGGGGAGTCGTGTTGCATCTCGCCTTATCGACTACGCTCGTTTTCACATTATTGGCACGTTCGTAGGTTTTGGATCGGTAGGACCCTACGATATTATTCTCAGTCCATCACCACCGCTAACGATTGGTCTTAGTGCCTGGGTGTTGGGTCTAAAAAGGAGGGTGCCGTTTATATACAATGTGCAAGAGATTTACCCAGATATTGCTATCAGTCTTGGAATTTTGAGGAATCGCTCTTCTATTAGGTTCTTCGAGTTTTTGGAAAGCTTTATTTACAAACGCGCACACACTATTGCAGTAATTTCCGAGCGGTTCCGCGGGCGTCTCCTAGAGAAAAACGTTTCAGAATCAAAACTGGTCATGATACCAAATTTCGTCGATACAGATTTCATACAGCCCGGGCCAAGAAGCAATAAATTCTCGGAAACACATAGGCTCGATGAGAAGTTCGTCGTTCTATATGCAGGAAATATAGGCTTAACACAAGGGTTTGAAACCATTCTTGCTGCGGCTGAAGACAGGATCTTTCCGATGTGCAAATAGTGATCGTTGGCGACGGAACAAGGCGGCGTTGGCTAGAGGAAGAACTAGACAGGTTAGACATCTCGAATGTGTTGTTGTTGCCCTATCAACCTCGTTCCATGGTTCCCCAGATTTATGCCAGCAGCGATCTTTGTCTTGTGCCGTTGAAACTTGGAACCGCACAAGAGACCTTCCCTTCAAAGATATACACTATCATGGCTGCAGGAAAACCAGTGGTTGCATCAGCGGACCAAAATTCTGAACTCGCCTGGGTGGTGCAAGAAGCCGCCTGCGGGTGGGCAGTACCTCCAGATGATATTCAAGCGTTGACTGCTGTTATTCGGGAGAGCATTCGCGAAAGTAAAAAACTATCACAAATGGGTCAACGTGGGCGAAATTACGTGATGTCAAATCATTCTCGCCAAGCGGTCGCCAAAAAGTATGGGCGGCTGGTTGAGGAAATAGTTGGGAAAAAGGAATCCTAAAATTTCTCCGGAAGCCCCGCTTGTCCTGATCACCGGTGCTACTGGTTCTATTGGTCCTCGAGTGGCAGAGGCCATGTCTGAGGCCCGGGCTATCGCTTGAGAACTTTGTCCTCAAATTCGATGCCTGATGAGCTTCTGCCAAGAGATTCTGATAACCGCGTTGGCGACATTACCGACAATCAATCTGTAGCCAACAGTATGCAAGGCGTCAATATTGTCGTTCATTTGGCAGCCTTCTTGCATATCACAGAGCCATCCCCTTCCATGACAACAAAATATCAAAAAATAAACATTGGTGGAACCAGAAATGTTGTAAAAGCGGCTGAACAAGAAGGGGTTTATCGTTTGGTGTATTTTCAGGAGCATGTTGCTGTATACTGGAAGAGAGCCCCTGATGAAGTGGCCACGGAGGAAACTAAGCCTGCACCTAGCACGGAATATGCTAAACAAAAGTTATATGCGGAAAGCATTGTTTTGGCAGCGCGAGAAATCGTGAAGGATCTCCACTGGGGACAGTTTTACGACTTGCGGCAGCCTATGGCCCACGTGTAAAGGGCAACTACAGGCGATTGCTTATGGTCGTCTGCAAATTCAGGCCGGTTTATACCGATAGGTCAAGGTAATAACCGGCGAACACTCATATACGACCGGGACGTGGCACAAGCTGCGCTGTTAGCAGCAGAGGCTCCACAGGCTGCAGGACAAAGGTACAATGTAACTGACGGTCATTTTCATACTCTTCAAGATATTATCCTTGAAATGTGTCATGCTTTGAATCGTAGACCACCCCGTTTCCATTTACCTGTAAATCCTATTCGCCACCTGGCAGGATTATCTGAAGACGTCATGGGTATGTTAAATCGCAAATCCCCCATTTCCAGATCTGCGATAGAAAAATACACGGAAGAAATAGCTGTTGACGGTCGACGTATTCAGGAACAACTTGGTTTTACACCTCAATTTGATATGGCAACGGGATGGAAGGAAACCGTAGCAGAGATGAGGCGCATTGGTGACTTATAGGCCTCTGCCGTGCGAGTTATTGTGAGCAAGCAACAATGAACTCCTTGATCCTAATTGGGACAGCAGCCTTTATTCTCTCATTTCTTGGTGTTGCCGCTCTCCGCGGTTGGGTACAAGATGGCGGCGCCTTGGCTATCCCCAATGCGCGAAGCTCTCATTCACGGCCAACTCCTATCGGCGGTGGATTGATGATCGTCTTTGTTACCCTGCTAGGGCTGACGATCACTGCATTTTTCGGACTCAGTTTAGTTGGCAGCGAATGGCGGTTTTTTATTGCTGGAGCTATGCTGATTGCCATTGTGGGCTGGTTTGACGATCTGCACCCCCTGCCTTTTGGGCTGCGTTTCTTTTCCCAGGGTCTAGGCGCTGTCCTAATCATTCTTTCTTTTGGATACCTCGACCTCGTGACTCTGCCAGTTATCGACGAGATCAAATTGGGTTGGCTGGGATTGCCGGTGACCTTCTTGCTCATTGTAGGAATGATCAATGCCAATAACTTCATGGATGGTATTGATGGTCTAGCCGGCCTGCAATCCGTCTTGGGTGGATTGGCTTGGGTGGCTATTGGCACAGCTCTGTTACCGGCGACGACCACTAGATTAATCGGCATTCTGTTGGGAGCCTCCTCTCTGGGATTTCTAATTCATAACTGGGCACCAGCACGTATTTTCATGGGTGATGTTGGAAGTACGTTCATCGGATTTACATTCGCGGTCCTGATCATCTACAACGGAAAGCTCGATCCGCGCCTGGTTACGCTTGGCCTGCTCATTTTGTGGCCTTTCATATGGGATACATCATTCACATTTCTGCGCCGCCTGCTTAGGCGAGAGAATGTTTTTGAAGCCCACCGCACACATCTTTACCAGCGACTGGTCATATGCGGATTTAGTCATCGATTTGTTACTCTGCTTTACGCGGGGCTTTCACTCATCGGTATTATGTTGGGGACTGCATGGTATTATGGTTTGCCGCTCAGCGGTATTATCTTGGTTGTCTCCATGCCCTTGCTTGTCTTGGGACTTTATGGTTTCGTATTATTGGCTGAGCGGAGGATAATTGGAATCGGAACGGGGTAAAAACAACCTCACCGTACTTGAAGAAGAATAGGTTGGCCTAGCAGATTGAGCAGCAAATGGCTTCAGTGTTGTAAAAGCCAAAAAAAAATCTACAGCGTATGATCTTATTGAAGTTTCGAAATCGTCACTTTTTCATCATAGATACAATCGATTTTGTTGTTGACGCCCACGTTGGCCTTGATGCTGCGCCTGGACACGATAGGCATCCCCCAGGCTTTTTGGTTTGGTTTGGCAGCCTATACCATCGCCGGTCTTCTCGTGCGTCTGTTTGTTTTTCGCAGGTTCGGCCTCTACTCTCGCTTCTGGAGATATGCCAGTATCGATGAATTGGTGCAAATCGGCACAGCCGTCCTCGTATCCACTTTTCTGCTAACCCTACTCATTTTGATAGCGCGCAGCGATATTACCCCTTTGCATTTGCGCGATCGATCCTCATCATCGACGCCTTGCTGGTCCTCCTGGCCGCTGGTGGCCTGCGCTTCAGTGTACGCTTCATGGAAAGTCAGGCGCTACCAACCCATGGAGGGCAGCCGTCGGGCTCTGATTATGGGGGCTGGGAGTGCTGGAGAAACCGTCGCCAGAGAATTACAAAAAACGCCCGAATCACGCATGATTCCTTTTGGTTTCCTTGATGACGATCCGCAAAAGCTGCATATGCACATTCATGGGCTCCCTGTTTTAGGCGGTCGCAAAGATATTCCTCGGGTGGCTGCCCGAAATAACATTGATCTCCTTGATCATCGCTATGCCCACTGCTTCTGGGGATGTCATTCGTGAAATCACTAGCACTTGCGAGCTGCTGGGCTTGGAAACCAAAATCGTGCCGGCTATGCAGGAGATTCTGGACGGCCGTATCCGCGCCGATCAACTGCGTGATGTTGACATCGAGGATCTTTTACGCCGCGACCCTGTGAAAACCGATATTATGGCCGTTAAGCAACTGGTCGCTGGACGTCGCGTGCTGGTTACCGGCGGCGGTGGTTCTATTGGCGCCGAATTGTGCCGCCAACTACTTTACTGCGGGCCAAGTGAACTGATCTTATTGGGGCATGGCGAAAACTCTGTTTTTGAAACATTTCACGCTTTGCGCCGTTTGGGTCTCAAAGGGCCAAAGCTTACACCGCTCATCGCCGATGTACGCTTCCCCACCCGAATCAAGACTTTGCTCGAACAGACTCGTCCGGAGATCGTTTTCCATGCTGCGGCGCATAAACATGTGCCCTTAATGGAATTAAACCCTGCCGAGGCGATTACTAATAACATACTAGGCACACAGAACTTGTTGGAAGCAGCCCTGGCCACAGGCGTACAGCGTTTTGTCATGATCTCGACCGATAAGGCAGTGCTGCCCACGAGCGTTATGGGCGCCAGCAAGCGCGCGGCGGAACTGCTGGTTCATCAAGCCGCCAAGAAAAGCGGGCTGCCATTCGTCACCGTACGCTTTGGCAATGTGCTCGGCAGTCGCGGCAGCGTGGTTTTGACCTTTAAGAAACAGATAGCGGCAGGTGGCCCAGTTACGGTCACTCACCCGGACATCAAACGATACTTTATGACCATACCTGAAGCGGTCCAACTAGTACTTCAAGCGGCTGCTTTGGGTAACGGGGAAGAGGTGTTTGTCCTCGACATGGGCGATCCGGTAAAAATCGTGGATTTGGCACGTGATCTCATCGAATTGTCCGGTTACGAAGTCGGCCGTGATATTGAGATCAAATTCATTGGCCTCCGCCCTGGCGATAAACTATTCGAAGAACTCTTCATCCCTGGTGAAGAATATGAACGCACGACCCACGAAAAAATCTTTATTGCTGCCAATGCCAGCCGCTTTGTTCCCGATGGCCTCGACAGTCGCTATTGCCATTTTGGCCGCTGCGGCCGAACGGAATGATTCACAAGCAATTAGCCTCGGCTTACGCAATCTAATTCCTGAGTTTGCACCACCCGATCCGGTCTCTACCATTCAAGCAGAAACAAAACTGTGGAGAAGGAAATCATCATCAGACCGGCTGCAGCTCCCAATATATGAGTGGGTACCTGCATAACAGAAGCTACCACGTGAAAGACTTGAATTTTGGGCCGTGGCCAGATGTGGCTGCGGCTCGTTCCTTTTTAGCATTTCTATCTGGTCACAGGCTGAAGTTTAGCCCCCTCCATTATAGAAAAAGTCGACCAGACAAAAACTGGCCCAATGGTTGGTCGAGGAGGGACTCGGTCCATTGGCATATGCCCGCTGCCAAGATGGAATATCCAAACTTTGGTCAACTCGTTGCAGAAGGATCGATATTCAAATGTGGCTGCGAACAGTATTCATCAGCAGCAACATCAGTCGGATAACGGAGCATTTCGCAAAAAGGTGTCGCATCGGTTCTGCTAAAAGGGGCGGCGATTGCCGAGAAGTTGAAGGCGGTTGGGAAACGCGCACGATGGGTGATATAGATATTTGGCTGCAAAACGATGATATTCCACAATCCTATCAATCCATGCGTGAACTTGGCTTCTACACTGTAAACAAAGCATCCCGCCCTAGTGACACTACAGATGATGTCTGATGGCGAAATACAGTACTACCTTCAAGATGCGCACAGAAGCTTAGTAGAGCTTCACCTGTCGCCATACGCCGGTTGGTGGTTAAAAAGAACTGCGGCTGTTGACAACCATGCCATCTGGACTCGTAAGGAACCCTTAACGGACCAAAAATATGTATTTCAATTGTCGCCTGAAGATAGTGTCATTCATACAGCGATCCATATGGCTATAAATCACCAATGCAGCCTCATGGTCGTACGTAGTTTGCTTGATATCGCTCAGATAATGAACATCCGATCTATCAACTGGAAACTAGTTGTCGAGAGTACCCGCCAAATGCGCGTTCGTAACGCCATCTGGCTTAGCTTATCACTTCTCAAGGATTTGATAGGAATATCTGGTCTTGAGCAGCCAATGCAGCAGCTTCAACCTCCCGTTGGCGTCGCCACTATCTTCAGCGGCTTGTTTCAGCAGAATCGATTTTATTAGGAACTGATTTATCCGGTGGACACATTCGCTTCCTCTACTTACTATTGCTCGTAGATCGTAAACGAGATATGGGCCGCTTAATTTTCCGCACGCTATGGCCGGAAAAAAAATGGCTCTTGGCCCGGTATGGTCGACCCATCAGCCATTGGAAACATCTGGCCCAAGTTATCCGTACTGGTCAAATCTGATTCTTCATAAGAGCAATTTACAAGCGCCAAGTATGAACCGAATGCGACTCATCTTCCTCATATCGATTTTTCTCGCCACGCTACTGGTCACGTCTTCCCCTGACAACAAGGCGACGGCTGAAGTGGGCATAGGCAATAGCATAAACAACAGCAGCGAAGCACAGACCATCTATATCCCCATGGCTACCAACACACCGACGCTCACCAACTGCCGCTATGGGGTGGCCAATAGACCTCACCTTCCAGGAAGACAATGGATGACCACCGTTGGCGTTGGTCACTACATCAATTTCATGGCCACTCCAGTCGCCGATCTGATTCCGGAAAGCGTGGAATTAATTCGTCAAGTGCGCCTGAGCCAGGATCGTATAGATGGCCAATATCTGCCATCCTATACAGTTACGCCAACAATGAATATGAGCGAAGAAGGTCTTGGAATGCTCGTTTTGGCCAATCCTGGAACGCTGTGGTTGATAGGGAATGAGCCAGATGTTGCCAATATTGTGCAGGATAATATGTATCCCGAAATGTATGCCCAGGCATATCATGATGTGCGCCAATACATCAAAGATCTGGATCCCTACGCTCATACTGGAATCGCGGGATTATCGATGATGACGCCGGGACGCCTACAATATCTGGATATAGTCTGGGAAACTTACCTTGCGAAATATGGTGTGCCCATGCCTGTCGATATGTGGAACATACACCTATACATTTTGCCGGAGATTCGCTCGAGTGATGGAGGGCACAGCGACGGCAAGATAGCGCTGGGCACGGACCCAGCCCTGGCTAAAAGAGATATTGATGGTAAGCCAGAAATAGAGTGTCCGAAAGATGAGGTTCACTGCCGCGCCGAGCATGATAATTTCAGCATCTTTAAGGATCAACTGCTGGGGATGCGCTCGTGGATGAAAGATCATGGCCAACAGGATCGCCCACTATTCCTTTCGGAATATTCATTGTTATATCCCTTTGTAGATTACGATGATCCGGTTAATCCTACGAGCTGTTACCTGATGGATGAGTTCGGCCAATGTTTCACCAAAGATCGCGTCATCTCCTATATGGAAAAGACCATGGACTTCTTGGAAACAGCTAAGGACTCCAATCTGGGATATCCTGCCGACAATTACAAGCTGGTTCAACAATGGTCCTGGTACAGTATGTGGACCGATCCGGATTCAACGGGCGCTTCGAGCAATCTGCTCGTGGATAATTACACTAACTATTCTCCCGATGCACCCAATGCCCTCAATAGAGTGGGCAATTATTACCGGGATCGCATCTACAGCCGCCAACAGACGGTTGATTTGGTGGCGGGAGAGGCCAAAGATGTGGAAACAAGTGCTGACCAACCAGGGGGCACGGCCGATGTCGAACTATCAGCCGGCTTCCTCAACAACGGTAACGGCCTCATCGTCGATCCTTTTCGGGTCACTTTTTACGAAGATGCTGCTTTAACCCAGATCATCGCTCAAACCACCGTGAGACCGGGCCGTACAGGTCTGATCAACGGCTGTGCCTGGGGCCGGATAACCGATTGGGCTTCCGTCACCTGGTCTAATGTTCCGGTTGGCATATATAACTACTGGGCTAAGGTAGACAGCAACAATTGGATCAAGGGGGAAACTAATGAAGGGAATAATGTCGTCAGCGGGCAGGTGATCGTCACGCCGTAAGCCAGTCTATATCGTATCAAATTAACTATGACCCCTTGGGAGGAAACCCGAGGGGTTTTTTGTTTCTGCCAAGCGATTGTCAGCTTAAACAAGGCAACTTTACCCGATTCCTGTTAATATTAAGCCGCTAGATAATAAGCAGAAGGACTATGCGCGACCAGCTACAGCTACCCCACGGAACGATCTCATTGCCTGCCTTTTTACCGGATGGTACTCAAGGTGTTGTGCGATCCATTGATGCCCAAGATATCCTAGCCAGCCAGATCCAGGCAGTGCAGATGAATGTGTTCCATCTCATGCAAAGACCAGGCTCATCCACCATTCAGGCCATGGGCGGTCTGCATAGGATGTCAGGATGGCAGAAACCGATCTTCACAGATTCTGGCGGTTTTCAGATTTACTCCTTGATTCGCCAGAACCCCAAATTCGGCCGTATTAACGAACGAGGCGCTACCTTCCAACCCCATGGAGCGCCGCGCAAATTCAAGCTCACACCGGAAAAAAGCGTGCAGCTGCAGATGAGCTATGGAGCAGATGTCATCATTTGCCTCGACGACTGTACCCATGTCGACGATGCCCTTGTCGAACAGTTGGCTTCAGTTCGCCGCACCATTCAATGGGCCAAACGATGCAAAGACGAATATCTGCAGCAATTGGAAAACAGGGGCGTGGCTGAGGAAGAACGGCCGTTATTGATCGCCGTCATTCAAGGGGGCGACTCCAGCGAACTGCGCCGCCACTGTGCGACAGAACTATTGGAAATTGGATTTGACGGGTTCGGCTATGGCGGTTGGCCGCTGGACAGCCAGGGCAACTTGCTGGAAGAAATGCTGGCTCTTACGCGCGAACTCATTCCCCGGCAGTTCACCCTGCACGCTCTGGGCGTCGGACATCCTCTGAGCATTCGCCGCTGCGTGCAGATAGGGTATGAGTTATTTGACAGCACGTTGCCAACGCGAGACGCGCGTCACGGCCGTCTATACACTTTCACCATCAATCCTGAAGCAAACGAACTAAAGGGCAGGGAGTGGTTCAGCTTCCTCTACCCGGAAGACAAGAAACATATCAAGCACAGCAAGCCAGTCTCGGCATTCTGCGACTGTCACTGCTGCACCCATTATGCCCTGGGCTACCTACGCCATCTATATAAAATCAACGACCATTTGTATTTCCGTCTGGCGACCATACATAATTTGCGTTTTATGAGCCAGCTAATGGCAAACCTGAGGGCATCGCTCAATGGCCGGGAATGACCAGCAGCTTCAAGCACTGGTAGATGCCGTATCGGCCAGCGCCAAATACCGGCAGGTGAGTCTCGACCTCATCCGATCTATCGGCCAACGTGAACTCTCCATTCGTCCCTCGTGGAAAGCAGCCGTAAAGGCAACAAAGAACAAACTGCACCAGGTGGGGGCCGCATATCAAAATAGAAAAATGGATTACGCCCAGGCGCTGGACATGCTGCGCGACAGTGTCGATTCCCCATCCGAATTCCGTCGCGCCTGCCGCGAGATCATGGATTGGCACACCTCTACTCGCGAACGGCTGCCGATCCTAGAGGATTTCTTTGGTGAGATTCTGCGGCATGTAGAATCCATACAGACTGTTATGGACGTGGCCTGTGGCCTCAATCCCTTGGCCTTCCCATGGATGCCTTTTGACAACCAAGTTAAATATGTTGCCTATGATATATATGCGGATGCCATGCACTTTGTCCAGGAGTTCATGGGGCTCATTTCGATCAACGGCCGTGCCGAAGTTCGTGATGTCCTGCATGACACGCCTGCAGAGCCTGTCGATCTCGCTTTCATCCTCAAGACCTTGCCTTGTTTGGAGCAGCTAGATAAGTCAGCCTCTTCCACGCTGCTGGATGCTGTCCAGGCACGCTACTTGCTGATCAGCTATCCAGTAACCAGCCTAGGTGGACGCCGCAAAGGGATGGTCTCCAATTATGATGCCCATTTCCGCGGCCTGGCGGATGGGCGACGTTGGCAGGTTAAACGCTTTGAGTTTGCCACGGAATTGGCTTTTCTTGTTGCGGTCGAGGACACTTAAAAACGCTTGTACGAAACATGAACAGGGAATCCGAAGTCGAGGCCATCGTCGCTGCTATCAAGCAGTCCAAGAAATATCGTGATACAAGTGAAGAGACCATTCGCCAACTGGCCGCAGTCGCATTGAAACAGCATAAAAAACCAAAGCAGGCAACGAAGGCGGTGCGCAAAAGGCTGCACAGTATCATGGCCCCTTACCTGGGTGATCCCGATTATGAAACGGCGGCATTCGATCTGAGCGCCGCTTTCGCCGCAGGAGATGAAGAAAGGATCAAGCAGGTCTGTGAAGGAGCGCTCGATTCCCATTTGTCCACCCGCGAGCGCTTACCCATCATGGAAGATTTTTACCATGAAATATTTCAGATAACCGGTACGCCTCAAACGCTTCTTGACATCGCCTGTGGACTCAATCCTCTTGCTTACCCGTGGATGAACCTGCCCCAGTCCGTACAATATCATGCCTACGATATCCACGAGCCACGTATTGATTTCATTAATCATTATTTTCGTTTGCAATCTTTAGCGCCTTTGGCCAGGGTTCAAGATGTCGCTTTGAACCAGCCGCAAGAAAGGGCGGATGTGGCTCTCTTCTTGAAGGAAATGCCCCGTTTTGAACGCAACTATCCCGGCAGCGGGCGAAATTTTCTGACAGCGCTGCCGGTCCATTACCTGGTTATCTCCTTTCCTTCAATCAGCACCCATGGCGGACGTAATCTTGTCAATCGCTATCGCGAGTTTTTTGATAAGCTCACTGTCGGGCACGAATGGCCGGCTACAGAATTGATGTTCACCGGTGAACTTGTTTTTGTGGCCGAGAAGCCATATCAAGTAGACTTATAGGAAGGCAGTTCCTATACCAACCTATGCGCTTTTAATACAGGCTATGACTTTCTACCCGTAAAATGACCAGACACCGTTTTTTCATCGACAAAAAACAGATTAGAAACGACGCAATCTTCATTTCTGGCAGCCAGGCGCGCCAGATACACCAGGTGCTGCGCTTACGGCCCGGAGACAAAATATCTGTTCTTGACAATGAAGGTTGGGAAATTGAAGTGGAGCTTCAAGCAACACGCCCCAACCTGGTAAATGGACGTAAGATTAAGCGCTGGCGAGTCGACAGTGAACCTCAGGTTCATTTAACCCTTTATCAAAGCCGGCTGAAGCAGGATAAATTTGAGTGGATACTGCAAAAAGGGACGGAAATCGGCGTTGCAGCCTTTGTACCCACCATCACCGAGCGATCGGTCATCCGTCAAACGACATTGAAAAATAATAAGCTAGTCCGCTGGCAGCGCATCCTTTGTGAGGCAGCCGAACAATCGGGACGTGGCCTGATTCCCACACTCGCACAACCCATTGATTTTGCCACGGCCGTTCAAGAAGCAGGATCGAGCCACCTGGCCCTGATCCCTTGGACAGGAGAAAAAGCAATGGATATTGCCAGCATTGTGGCCCATACCCGGCAGCGGGCGGCCCAACCGCTGCGCAGCATTGCACTTTTTCTTGGCCCCGAGGGTGGATTCTCGACGTCAGAAGTTCAAACTGCCCAGGCCGCGGGCATCAAAGCAGTCACCTTAGGCCCGCGAATTCTGCGTGCTGAGACAGCAGCAATCGTTACTGCAACGCTCACACTTCATGAATTAGGGGCGCTGCGATTGTCCCAGGAAGCGGGTGGAGAGGCGGCCAAATAGTGGATCACCAGCATGAAATCCAAGAAATCGCCGATGAATTAAGATCGATCGCGGCCTTTGGTCTGAATTTTGCTCAGAATCCTAACGACAATGAGCGTTATCATGCCGTGCTTTCTGCCAGCGCCCGCTTACGGGCCTTAGTTAGCGGTCAATCATCTCCAGAAATCCTGCAGCAGTACCATGAAAACGCCTTTCAATTAAGCGCTTTGCCCAGCGCCGAAGCTGTTGTTATGCACGAGGGGAAAATCCTCCTGGTGCAGCGGACGGATGATGGCTTATGGGCGCTGCCTGGAGGTATCACCGATCCAGGCGAGACCCTGGCCCAATCCGCACAGCGCGAATTATGGGAAGAGGCGGGAATTGTGGGACAGGTAAGCCAACTGCTGGGGCTGTTTGATTCGCGCCTGTGGCACAGTGAGAAAAAGATTCACTTCTACCATGCGGTGTTTCTAATCAGCAGCGCCGAGCCAATGCCCAATCCCAGCTCTGAAGTGCTGGCCGCTGGTTATTTTGCTGAGGACGAGCTGCCGCCCCTCTCAGCCGGCCACCATTTACGCGTCCCATTCGCTTTTAAACAGATCCGTGGAGAAGCGCCAGCACCATTTTTTGATCCCCCCGATAAACCGCACCGTGAGGACATTCTCGATGAGTAAAGCGTCCATTGATGGAAAAACCCAGCTTATGGGCCTGATCGGCTGGCCTGTAGAACACAGCTTCAGCCCGGCTATGCACAATGCTGCTGCCGCTGAGCTGGGATTGAACTGGGTTTACCTTCCTATGCCTGTGCACCCACAAGCGTTGGGGACGGCCATGCGCGGACTTCCCGCCTTGGGATTCAAGGGTTTTAATGTAACCGTTCCCCATAAACAAGCCATCATCCCGATGCTGGACGATGTAGAACAAGGAGCCAGGATCATCGGGGCCGTGAATACCGTCGTCATCAGCCTCGATCCAGAAAGGTCGGAACAGCCATGGCATTTAGTAGGGCACAATACAGACTGGCTAGGCTTCTTGGCCGATCTCAAAGCTTTACAAGTGAATGTGAAGGGGCGCGACTGTTTGGTTCTCGGGGCTGGCGGTTCTGCAAGAGCCATTGTATACGCCCTGGCCCAGGCGGGCGCCAACATCATTCTCCTGGCGCGTCGAACTGCCCAGGCAGAGCAGTTGGCGGCAGAGCTCAGCAGCGTGGCCACGATCGATATTGGCTCGCTTGACGGCCTGTCCTCACAGGCTTCCGTCCTTGATGCGCCTCTCATTGTTAACAGCACACCTCTGGGCATGAGTCCCAAGGTTGATCAATCCATTTGGTCTGATGAATTTCCCTTTCCATCCGGTACGTTCATCTATGATCTCGTATATAATCCCTGGCAAACGCGCCTTATGCAGCAGGCAAGTGCCGCTCAATGCCCATGCAGCAACGGCCTGGGTATGCTTCTTCATCAAGGGGCGCTGGCCTTTGAAATGTGGACCGGGCATAAGCCGAACTTGCAAACAATGGAAGTGGCCCTAAAGGCTGCGAGCGCTCACTGATTACTGATCACAGCTCATTGACTACTGACTACCAAACGCCACCAAACACGGAGCAAAAGAGATGGCAAAAGCTGACATGATCATCACCAACGGCCGAATTTACACCGTCGACCCGGCACAGCCGTGGGTTGAGGCATTGGCTTGTCGAGACGGACGACTCCTGGCCACCGGCAATAACAGCGACATCCAATCTCTGGCTGACTCTGCGACTAAGCATTATGACGCCGCCGGCAAACTGGTCTTGCCAGGACTCATTGATGCTCATGTTCACTTTATGCAGTACGCCATCCGCCGCCAGCAGGTTCCGCTGTTTGGCGTTTCTGATTTCAATCAGGTTCTGCAGATGGTAGCAGATGCTGCGCAGGAAGCTCAGCCAGGCCAATGGATCATCGGTTGGGGTTGGGATGAAAACCTGTGGGACAAACTACCTCAGGCCCGGTATTTGGACGAAGCTGCACCGCATAATCCGGTCGTTCTGGCCAGGATGGATATGCACACCTGGTGGGTAAACAGCACCGTTTTGCAGCAAGCGCAGATTGACAACGAGACGGCCAATCCGCCGGAAAGCGTCATTGAAAGAGACGATACGGGTCAGCCAACGGGCCTGCTGCGTGAGTGGAACGCCATTGCCCTGGTCGAACCGCTCATCCCCCAACCTGACAGTAATCGGCTATTATCCTGGATGCGGGAAGCGCTCGATGAAGCGCACCAACTAGGACTGACAGGCTTCCACGACCAACGGGTAGAAAAAGAAGGCCAGCAAAGTCTGCGCCTATTCCAACAACTTCGTCGAGAAGGGCAGCTCAAACACCGTGTGCACGCCAATATAGCCACCGACTACATCGCCGAGGCCGCTGCATTGGGCCTGCAGCCCGGTTTTGGCGATGATTACTTGTGGTTGGGCCATATGAAGAGCTTTGCCGATGGCACCATGGGCTCACTGACCGCCCTGATGCTGGAACCTTTTAGCAATGATCCCCAAAACCAAGGCCTGGCCGTTACCGGAAGAGACGAGCTGTGGGACCTGGCGCGACAAGCGGCACAAGCAGGTTTTCCGATCTCGGTGCATGCCATCGGCGACAGGGCCGTGCGCGATATTCTTGATGTCTTCAGCGAACTAGAATCGGTAAACCTGACATCCGATTTGACCATGCCCCAAAGAATTGAGCATGTGCAGCTCATCCACCCTGATGATCTACCACGCATGGCCCAGCTTAATGTCGTCGCCTCCATGCAGCCTGTGCACCTACAGACTGACTGGGCCACCGCCGATCGTGTTTGGGGTGAACGAGCCCGCTATACTTATGCCTTTCGATCTTTGCTCAACCAGGGTACGCTTGTCGCTTTTGGCTCTGACGCACCCGTCGCCCCGCTGGATCCCATGTTAGGCATTTACGCCGCCATCAGCCGCCAAGATGGGGCTGGAAGACCAGACGGGGGCTGGTATCCTGAAGAGAAATTAACCGTCGCCGAAACAATACATGCCTACACTATGGAGCCTGCTCACCTCTCCGGGAAATCGGAGCGTTTCGGTTCGCTCACGCCTGGCAAATGGGCTGACATCATTGTGCTATCGCAGAATCTATTCGCGATACCATCCGCTGCCATCCCAGAAACCAAGATCGAACAAACCTTCTTTGCTGGCGAATTGGTATTCAGCAGGTAAAATGATAAGGTTTGAGTGTTCAAATTTCCATTTCCGATAAACTTGTTCAGGCATCCTAGATTTCGATACCGGAGAACGGCAACCATGATCGTAGGCATGGATTTTGGCACCACCAATTCAGGGATGGCTGTTTTCGATGGAGACAAGGTAAAGATCCTGCCCCTCGATCCATCCAATACCAATCCCAGCGTGCTGCGCACCGCGCTTTACATCACCAACGAGCAGGCGGTGCATATCGGCCGCTCTGCGGTTGACCATTATTACGAGCACAATATCGGCCGTATTGTCAAAACCCGCAAAGTCTGGATTGGCGAAATTGAAGTATATGCCGAAGATCTCTACTATGTGACCGATGCCTACGCCTGGATCGACATATCAGAACCAGGCCGGCTGCTGCTTTCAGTCAAAACCCGTTTACGCGAGGAAGATCACCCGGGAGCGGTAGTCGGCCAATTCTTCTACACCCTAGAAGATCTGATTGCCCTTTACTTAAATGTGGTTAGGCTGCGGGCGGAGCGTATGCTTGGCCAGCCCATTCGCCAGGTCGTGCTGGGCCGGCCTGTCCATTTTTCCTTGGATAAAGAGCATGACCGGCTGGCACAAGGCCGTTTGCTGCAGGCCGCGTTCCGTGCTGGCTATGAAAAGGTTTATCTGCAATACGAGCCAATAGCGGCCGCTCTCAGTTATGAAACCACCCTGAACCAACCCCAAAATGTGCTCATATTTGACTTTGGCGGCGGGACCCTGGATATCACAATCATGCGCCTGGGAGAAGGTACTGGCCGGCCCGTGTTGGCCACGGGCGGCATTCCCATCGCCGGTGACGTCTTCGACCGCAAGATGACCCGTGCAAAACTGCCCAAACATTTCGGTGAGGGCAGTCTCTACGGTTCTCGTCACAAGGCAAAAAAGACGCCGCGCTGGATCTACGATGCCTTTTCTGATTGGCAAACGATTATTGAATTACAGTCTCAAGAGAACCGGCGTGTATTGGAGGATATCGCGCGCACAGCACAGCGCCGCTACCAAATTCAAGCCCTCATCAGCCTGGTGACCAGCAATTACGGTCTCAAAATGTTTGACCAGGTAGAAACGGCGAAACGCCAACTTTCAGATAAGAGAGGCGCAGAAATCCGCCTCGATGGACCAGATTTCAAGGTGCGTGAATTCACGACTCGTTCTGAATTTGAACATATTATTCATGCCGATATTTTGGCGATCAAGACCGAACTTAAGCGCACGATAGTGGCCTCTGGTCTCGATCCAGAGGGCATCGACGCCGTCATTCGCACCGGCGGATCGGCACAGATTCCCGTTTTTCATGAGATGTTAGCGGATATCTTCGGCTCTGATAAGGTGCAGTCGATAGACACCTTCAGCAGCGTTACCGCCGGATTGGGCATTTATGCGCATCATATCGAGACCGGAGAAATTTGCGCAAAAGCGTATACTGCAGATGATATAAGTCCGCCGCCCCAAGCCCGCGGCTCGCGCCCTAGAATCAGCCAGGTCAATTTGGATCTCATGAAAAAAAGGATCCTCCTAGCTGAAGGAGATGTGGCCGAGGTGCCCTCAGCGGCTGAACCGGTACTTGTCATGCTCAATGACGAACGAACGATAACGGCCAAAACCACACCAGCATCTACTTTTCAACTCGAAAACCCCGTCCCTATGGCAGATTTCGGCATCGCGGACCTGCCCCATGGCGCCGTCCTGGCTGAGTTGGATGAACAACTGCTGCTGGTCACCTCTACCTATCGTTTTCTATTGACAACTCCACGCCAATTACTTGACCTGCAGTCGATTGAGATGGAAATCAGCGATTTGCACCGTCTGGCGGCTGAGGAATCACTGTGTACCCTTGGTTCGTGGAGCCAAATGCTCCAGCAAGAACACCTGCTAATTTGCACAACGCGCGGATTCGTACGCGCCTTCCCGCTGTCAATAATGCGTGACAGCATTGAAGCAGCAGTACCATTAAAATTAGATCATCCTCTGCCCGGTCTGCCTGTTTTAACAATTGGTGCTTCTTACGAGGATGAGTTCATCCTTGTTACGGTTGGTGGGCGCGGATTTCGGGGGTCGGTCAAAGGGTTACGAATCAGTGGATTGCAGCTAATCAACTGTGGAAAAGACGACATGGTGGCTGCTGCTGCCCTGGCACGGGCCAACGAAGAACTGCTCATCCTCACCGGCAGCGGCTTCGGCCGCCGCTTGCTCGCGGAGTGGGTGCCTATTCCAGAGAAGCCCAATCAAAAAGGATCCTCGCTGATCGCCCGTCGCGACCCTGTTGCCGCCATTGCCAAAGCCGGAGATTGGATCCTATCGAAAAAGAATTTACTGCCTTTCAATCTAGACGGACACCCTCTAAACGACTCCACCAAATCAACCACGGTGTTCAAGCTCGAAGATGATGATCAGCTAAGTTATACTCTTAGAATTCCTGTGAGATAGATGCTTCTATTGAACTTTGGCCGCTTATTACCTATAATGCAGGTATATTTTTAGCCCCGCCTAAATCGTTAATTAGTCACAATTGTTGACTAAAGTTGATGGACCTTGATGATTGCGAACATTTCTCCTGCCACACAGGATTACTTGAAAGCTATTTACGATCTCACGAAAGGGTCAGGTCGTGCCTCCACCTCGCAGATATCGGACTCTCTGGAGATAAAACCTGCTTCCGTAACCGGTATGCTGCAAAAGATGGCCAAAGAAGATCCACCCCTGGTGGATTACAAGAAACATAAAGGGGTTGTCCTCACCTGTGAGGGGGAACAAGCAGCACTGGAGATAATGCGCCATCACCGTCTTGTCGAATCATTCCTGCACGAAGTATTGGGCTATCCCTGGGATGAGGTCCATGAAGAAGCGGAGCGTCTTGAGCATGTCATTTCTGAAGATATGGAAAGGCGTATGGCGGCTGTCTTGGGGAATCCGAGCCGTGACCCCCATGGTCAGCCGATACCGGATCACAATCTCAAAATGGTACCCACGACTGATTTCCCCCTGAACGAACTGCGTCCCGGGCAGGATGCCATTATCCGGCGGGTTGAAGATGACGATCCGGAACTGCTGCGCTATCTTGCCGACCTTGGTTTGCAACCTGGCGTAGGGATAACGGCCGTTGCCTATGTGCCCTTTGACCAAACCCTTCGTCTGCAAATTGGAGAGAATCGAGAGAGCGCAGTTCTGGGGCCAAGTATTACGGGGGAGATCTTTGTGGAATTAAATAACGAATAGCGGCTGATAATCCGTAATGATGGAAAACGAACAGACCTACCTTATAACTGGAATGGATTGTGCCAGCTGCGCCCAGAAGATCGCCGTCGGCGTCGATAAACTAGACGGGGTCGATTCATGCACGCTCAATTTCACCACGGGGAAATTGTCGGTGGCGGGCAATGCAGCATCGGAAACGATCGTAAAACGGGTGCGTGATCTGGGCTATGATGTGATCGATCGCGCATCAAATAGTGCAGGCAGTGCGGGCAGTAGTCCGTCCCCTGCTCACGCTCCCAGCAGTTTTTGGTCCTACATGGGGCAGCGAACGGAGACCCGACTCGCCCTCCTGGGCTTTCTCCTCGTTTTACCTGGGTTGTTCTTCCATGAACTTATGCCAGGGCTGGGCATTGATCATCCCCTGATCGATGGTTTGGCCGTCATAGCCATGCTGGTCGCCGGATATCCTATTGTGCTCAATGCTTGGCGCTCCATAAAAATCAACCACACCATCGACATGAATGTGCTCATGACCATTGCCGCTTTTGGCGCGGTGATTATCGGCGCCTATATTGAAGCGGCGCTGATCATGGTCCTTTTTTCATTTGGCGAGATGCTCGAAGGATATACTTCCAATCGCGCGCGGCAATCGATTCGCAGCTTAGTGGAAGTCGCGCCCAATGAAGCCACCGTCCTGCGCCCGTGTATTGATTGCATTTCCCATTTTGGTCGCGACGGATACATTGGAGGCCCCTGTCCATTTTGTGGCCTGGAACCCCATTCCGCTGCAGTTGAAGATTTAAAAATCGGCGAAACGATTCTTGTAAAACCAGGCGAGCGCATTCCGATGGACGGCCGAATTCTGGCCGGCGAATCGGCCGTCAATCAGGCACCGATCACGGGTGAAAGCCACCCCATTGATAAGGTTATCGGCGATACAATCTTTGCCGGTAGTATCAATGGGTCAGGTTCACTGGAAGTTGAAGTCACTCACCTGGCTGCGGACAACACAATCAGCCGCTTGATTGCCATGGTGGAAGAAGCGCAAGAAAAACGTGCTCCTGCGCAGCGTTTTGTCGATCGTTTTGCGCTATATTACACGCCCGTAGTCGTCATCCTTGCGGCCCTGGTTGCCATTGTACCAACGGTGTTCTTCGATCAACTGCTGATAGTCAGCGAAGATCCAACGCAGGGTTGGTTGTACCGCGCTCTGGCCTTATTGGTGGTCGCCTGTCCTTGTGCTCTGGTGATCAGCACTCCAGTGAGCATTGTCAGCGCTATCAGCAATGGGGCTCATCACGGGGTCCTTTTTAAGGGTGGGGCCTTCGTTGAATCTTTAGGGCGCATAAAGACCATCGCCTTTGATAAAACAGGCACTTTGACCCGGGGAGAACCGACGGTCATTCAGGTCCGCGCCGTGGCCTGCACAACGGCAAATGGAGATTGTGCTTCGTGTGATGATCTCTTGGCCCTGGCCAGCAGCGTCGAAAAACGGAGTGAGCATCCTTTGGCTCAGGCCATCGTCCACGAAGCGGCGGTTCAGGGGTTGGCAAGTCGCTACCATACCGCTGGGGACGTTGTTGCCCTGACTGGTCAAGGGGTAAAAGGGCAAGTAGGTGACCATTGCATAACCATTGGCAGCCACCGCTATTTTGAGGAAACGATCGCACACTCAGACCACTGCGGCGAAGTGAACGACGCAGCCGCGCAAGGCTATACCACGATGTTGGTCAGCCGCGATCAGGAATATCTTGGTTATCTGACTCTGGCCGATGAAGTACGGTCGAGTAGCACCCAGGTGATCGCCGACCTAAAGAAGCTGGGCATGAAACGGCTGGTTATCCTCACTGGTGATAATGAACAGACAGCTCGCCTGGTAGCTGATCAGATAGGCATTGACGACATCCGCGCCAATTGTTTACCGGAGGATAAGGTACGGGTTGTTGAAGAATTGGGCCAATTAGAAGGAGGCGTGGCCATGGTAGGGGATGGCATTAATGATACCCCGGCCCTGGCGACGGCCACGGTAGGCATCGCTATTGGGAATACGGCGCAAGCGATGGAAACGGCCGATGTGACCCTCATGGGCGATGACTTACGCCAGCTGCCTTTCGCCATCAGCCTCTGCCAGACAGCCATGCGCACAATCTGGGTCAATGTCGCCTTCAGCATTGGGATCAAAATCATCTTTCTGTTGCTGATTTTGCTGGGATATGGCAGCATGTGGTTGGCCGTCTTTGCCGACATGGGAGCCTCACTGCTGGTGACACTGAACGGCATGAGGCTCCTGCGTCATCCCGGGCCAGAGCAGAATTCTATAGATCCGCTTGCACAATAGTTCTTAAAAATTCGCTTGCACGCCAGTAAAAGCCGTGTTCCAAAACGTATGCAATTGAAGGTTAATAGAACCGGCTTGAATTGAGCACCGTTCCTGCTTGTGATACCATTGGGATAGTTAGCAGGCCGTTGGGTCTGCTAATTCTTTGTAAATTGCATATTGTTAAAAGAAACCCTGTTTTTGGAATTGATCCTATCGATTTAGCTATTATGAAAAACCGGATTTCTAGGATTGTTAAGCCATGAAAGGACTGTTCAAGAAACTATTCAAATCAGAAGAAAGCCAGGCGATCGTCGTTGTTTCCGGCCTGCCCCGTTCAGGGACATCTATGCTCATGAAAATGCTGGAAGCTGGCGGCATTCCGCCCGTAACGGACAGCATTCGAACGGCAGATGATGACAATCCCAAGGGCTACTATGAATTTGAGCGTGTCAAAGCGATGGATAAGGGAGATACGGCCTGGGTAGCGGATGCCCAGGGCAAAGTAGTGAAAGTCATTTCTGCACTGCTGAAATACCTGCCGTCCGAGTACCAATACAAGATCGTCTACATCCGCCGCAATATGCCCGAAATTCTGGCCTCACAGCGCAAGATGCTTGTCCGGCGCGGTGAAGATCCGGACAAGATGGATGATGAGCAGATGGCTGAGCTCTTTGCTAAACATGTACGCCAGGTTGAACAGTGGCTCAAAGAACAGCCCAATATGTCGGTCCTCTATGTTCATTACAGTGAAATTCTAGCCGATCCACTGCCCAATGTGGCCAAGATCAATGAGTTTCTAGGTGGGAAACTGGACAGCGTACAAATGGCCCAGGTTGTCGATCCTAACCTGTACCGCAATAGGCAGGAGCAGCCCTCGGCCGATTGATCCGACTGAATAAACAATGATCAAGCGTTCTCTGCGCAAAGCTGTGTTGAGCGGCGCCTGCTTGCTAACGATCCTCCTGTTAGCCGCTTTCGTGCAGGGCCAACCAGTTCGGCAAACGACGGTTTTGTACGACGGCTCTCTGGGGGGAACGCCGGATAACCAAGGGTTCACTTATGCAGCCTTTGCGGCCTCGGCGACGCAAAGCTATGCTGCGGGCGTAACGACTCTTAACACCATGCCCACAATAGATGATCAGGCCGGCTATTTCGGGCAAGATCTTCCCCCATTGGATCAGCAGGAAGGCTACTCAGTACAGTTCAGTATCCAGATCGCAGAGGAATTCCACGAGGTCCGAAGCCGCGCTGGTTTCAGCATGACCGTTCTGAGCAGTGATCTACAGGGCATTGAATTGGGATTTTGGACCAATCAAATATGGGCCCAGGAAGGTGGCGTGGATTCGCTGTTCAGACGCGCCGAAAAAGTAGATTTTGACACAACTGCCGCACTCACGGCGTACGAGCTTCATATTGCTGGTGGAACGTATACATTGACGGCCGATGGCTCCGAAATCCTCAGCGGTCCCCTGCGTGACTACACAGCCTTCGAAGGGCTGTTGGACCCCTACGAAACGCCAAATCTGCTCTTTTTCGGCGACAATACATCAAGGGGACAGGCCAGAGTTGATATCGCCACTATTGCCATTCAGACTGCAGCAGCAGCTATGAGCACACCAGCCCCCACGGCGACCCTTGATTCAACGCCAAAACCGGGGTCAACATCACCTCCAATTTCATCAGCGACACCCACTGTCACCATCACTCTCATTCCGCATGCAACGCGCAGTTGGAATTGGTGGTTCCCCTTAACAGCCGGCTATCCCGCAAATTACCAATAAAAAAGGCGCTGGATGGTAGTCATCCAACGCCTTGATTGTTGTTTGGTCGCTTCGCGTTAGTTTACTTTAATCTCGACGCGCTTGGGCTTGATTTCCTCAACCTTGGGAACGTTGAGAGTCAAGACGCCGTTCTCGTAATTGGCGTCGACGGCATCGGCATTGACTTCCACCGGGAAGCGGATGCCGCGGCCAAAGCTGCCAGTGTGACGCTCACGCATCAGATAATTTTCTTCTTCGGTCTCATCTTCTTGGGAGAACTCACCCTTGATGCTCAGCACATTCTCTTCGATGGTGATCTCGACGTCTTCGGGGTTAATGCCGGCGACTGAAGCTTTGACGACATAGCCCTCTTCATTCTCGGTCACATCGAGAGGCAAGCCGCGGTGCATCGGGCGTTCCATAAGACGTTCGAATTCATTAAAATGGCGCATGTGATTCACTCTTGGGTTCCAACGTACGATCTTCATAATATTCTACCTCCAGCTTTTTGCTGCTTTTTTGTTTAATCTTCGTATTTAGCTCTACTGCTTGATAACTGAAGATATTATCCAACAAGCTCGTTAGAAAAATGTATGTCGAACATAAGAAGAATGTCTGAGAAGTGTAGATATTGTGTAAACGAAGATCTACTTCTGAAATTCCAGCAGGGCAAAATCTAAACCATTCACTGGCACCCGCTCCCCGCCAACAGGATCATACAAACCAACACGCAGTTGCAGCTTGTCCGTTGATAGTTCTTGTGGAACGGGCAATGTATGGCTGTCAATGATGTATTCACCAGGCGCCCAGCCAGTCGTAGACCGTGTCCAGTTTGCAGGCTGACCATCCGCTTGAGCAACGATGCGGCCGTTTTCATCGACCAAGTGCACGAAAACGTGATAGCTTTTGTCTATTTGATCCGCAGCGGACCAGATTAGCTCTAAACCAAATGGCTGATCAACGAGGGTATATCCTACGAGGGCAATCGTGTCCCCAAAGAGCATGTCTACGGCCGTTTCCATCTCGGGCTCATCAAATATGCGTTCTGGGGCCTGGATTTCGATTCCGCCTACGGGAACAGAATTCTGCAGTCTAAATTCGTAAGTCCCGCTGTCTAACGCCGCGTCCAGGCGCAGTAGATGTTGGCCACGCAGGGGCTGGCCTGGCTCCCACGCTGTCAGATCGAAATCTACCTGCGTGACTGGCAGCGACCAATATTGCAGCGCTTCTCCCTCTTCGGTCACTAACTGTAGTTCGACCGAATCAGCAACGGGATCAACGTCCCGCTCCCAGAAAAATGTCAGCAGCATCTCCTCGCCAGGAGCGGCCGTTTCTCGGCCCAGATTGAATCCCGCTAACAGCAGCCCCGTCCCAGGAACAGTTTCAGCCCTGGAATACTGGGGCTGTATCAAGGGCACTTCATCTGGCGTTTGCACGGCAATCTGCCCAATCACGGCCGTTGGCCCCACAGCCTGTCCCTGCTCATCCTGCAGCGTCACCGGCTGCAAAGTAGCCAGATCAAACAAGGTCAGGACAATATCGTATTCACCCGCTGGTGTACCAGGCAAAACAGCCACCTCACGGCTGTCCCAGGCCCACTGATCGTCGACCCATTCACTCGTCGGCGGCGCGTCTTCGTAAATTCGCGTTCGTTCTGTATCCTTGGCGCTCCACAGCAGACCCTCTTCATCCGCCAGCCAAATATTGGACTGGTACCAGGACTCAGTCGGAGTCAGCAGCCGCCAGGCTAAATCAATATCAAAGGTCTCACCTCCGGCGACCTGCTTTTGACTTAGTATGAAGCCCTCGAACCCCAACTCTCCGGCGATCAAAGCGCCATTCATTGCTACCGGAGGCGATCCCGCTTTTCGCCATGGGGTTTGTCCATTGTCCACGAGCAAGACCTTGAATAAGAGTAGCCCAATGCCCAGGATAATCAATGGCCAATAAGGGAAATCCTCGCTTTCACCGTTCATTGGAGCAGCGATTTCGGGACGGGCACGGCGCATGAGTGAGACGATTGTTACACCAACACCGACCAAGGCCAAAAAGCTGATCAAAGACAGCGTCGTACGCAGCAAAGTCGACTGCCAAGCAATGACGATCTCATGGGCGCCAGCGGGCACATTGAAGTTGATTAATCCATCTGGATCGCCAGGAAAAATTGGCACAGGCCGGCCATCGATGGTGACCTCCCATCCGGGGAAAGCAAAGCTGAAATAACGGGCAGTAAACGGTGTCGGGGTGCTGATTTGTACCCTGGCCGAGAGCGGCTGGTAGGCAGTATCGACTTCTGCGCCATCAGGCAATAGCGACCTATCAAAGCGCTGCGGCGTTTCTCCTGCCAGATAGTCAGCCTGCAATGGTGAAGCCTTGGGCCTTTTTTCTACGGTGCGCGGGAAATAGCTGCCTTCGGGATCTATGCCCACGAGGCCTGTCGCCTGTTCATATTCATGCACATTCACAATGGTTGGAAAGCTGTTTTCGCGGCAGGTGCGGGGATAAAGATTGGGCAAAGCCTCCAGAATAAGCAGGCCTATGGCAGCCACAAGGGCTGCCTGCCACAAGAATATTTTTCTCTTGCTGGCTTTAACTGACTCGCTGCCCAATGTATGCGCAAAGGGGGCGCCCGCTAAAAAGGCCAGCGGCAACGCCGCGCGGCCGATAAAGCGCCACGGAAACTGGACGAAGTCGATCAGTGGAATTTTCTCCCATAGAGGCAGGGAGATGGGCAAGGCCATGAATAGGAACAAGGCCGCGGCCATGGCCATCATAACCACATGCCAGCGCTGCTCACGGCGAATCTTCTTCCAAAGCAGTGTGGAGAGTCCTATCGCTGCCAGCGCTGCCGGAACCCACCCTAGGCGAATGGGCAGTGGGGGATTGATCAGGTTGGGATCTTCCGCCGAAACTGGGGCCAAAATCTCTGACCAGGAAGCGAAATTGAAGTGGAAATCATTATTGCGAGTAGTCGTCGATTGACTAAGGGTGACCTGGTCCATTTCCAGCAGTGCGCCCCCGGTATAAAAGAAGGTCATCCCCAAACCGAGACCAAATAAGAGCAGCAGCCGCACCAGCAGTGGTCGCCAGGACATATTCTGCAGCCAGCCAATAGCCACCAAGTATAGGAAGAACAGCGGGGTAAACAGCAATATTGAGATATTGTGGCTCAAGGAGAGAAAGGCAAGGCCAAAGACACTGAGCAGAAAGGCCTTGGCCGATCCTTGAATGATCCAGCGCCTGCCTATCCAAAGTAAAAATGGGAAGAGGGGTAAGGCCAGCGATTCCGGCGCATTGCCGCGAATGAGGGCATCTATGAGAATATAGGGAGCAGCCATATAAGCGACGGCAGATACAACGCCCGCTTTTGACCCAGATACGTCCTTGACCCATAGGAACATGAACCAACCGGCAGCAAAGATGCATAAGGCATAAAATAGATTAGATGCCGCCGGCAGAGACAGGCCCAGCAGATGGGGCAGCAGCAGAGCATAGAGCGGGGTTGGTTCACGGTAGACGAAAAAGGGGTAGCCATAGCCGAAAGCGAGGTCGGGCAGCCAGCGGGTGAAATAGATACCACTCTCCCAAGCGTGGCGCATGGCTGCAACGCGGTGTACATGGAGATGGCCATCATGGGTACAGGGCACGGCTGCCCAACGCAGCAGCGGCGTGATTAAGGGCAGTCCCAACAAAGTGACGATGAGGAGCTGCCACAGGGTCACCGGCACTTTTCGCCAATTACTCATAGGCCACAAGTGTACAGCAAGGAATAAGCGCGTTCATCAATAATTGATGATCAACAACTCGTTTACAGGTCCGCGCCCTTCTGCGCGGCTATTGATGCGCCGGCTGGCGATGACGCGCTCGATGCGGAAGCCGGCATAAGCCGTTTCAAAAAAACAATCATCGGGATCAACATTTTTGGGATCTGAATTGCTTAACAAGAGGCGCGCCCCACGTTGGTCTAGTTTACGGTAGAAAAGGGCCAAATCAGACTGCGCCTGGTCATCAAAGACCTCTCTGGAATAGGCCGTGAAATTCGCCGTTTGACTCAGGGGACGGTAGGGCGGGTCGAAATAGACCAGCGACTTCTCGTCCACATTATCTTCACAGTCATGGTATGGTCCAAAATTAATCTCGGTACGCTGCAAAATTTGGGCCACGGCGCGCAAATTAGGGGCATCACAGATGGTGGGGTTCTTGTAACGGCCGCAGGGCACATTAAATGCCCCTTTTGAATTCACACGGAACAAGCCATTGTAGCAAGTGCGATTGAGGAAAATCAGTTGGGCGGTGCGTTCCGGGTTTTCCCACCCCGTTGAATCATTGGGTGGTTTAGATTGGCTGGCGTTGAAAATCGTACGCTGCTGGTAAAAAAAAGCTTCGCGATCTTGCTCCGTTAATGGCAGGTATTGATCCGAGATATCGCGCAGGGCAGCGATAACATCCTCTACACGGCCCTGGATGGAACGGTAGGCCATGATTAATTCCTGGTTGAAGTCTGAAAGGTAGAGGTAGGCGGGTGCATATAATTGGGCCACATGGAAAAAGAGGGCACCGCTGCCGGCGAATGGCTCTAGATAGCGTTCAACAGAACCACTTTTTAATTCCCACGGAAGAAAGCGATCAATCTGCGGCAGTAGCTGCCGTTTGCCTCCAGCCCATTTTAGGAAAGGCCGGGCGTGAGATTGAATTGGCTGGCGCACAAATTTCTCCCTTCAACCTGTTGAGCAAGCTTTTAGCTTGTTCATTTACGCAAGATGGAAATTTTACGTTACGGCCTGGCTGCGTCGTTCTAGAAGAACCGTGTCACGCCAAGCACCGTGATGCCGGGCGATCTTTTGGCGACGGCCGACCATTCTAAATCCACAAGCCTGGTGCAAGGCGACGCTGGCTTGATTTTCCGGAAACATCACCGCCTGCAGCGTCCAAAACCCGTTCTCATCAGCACAGGTGACCATCGCTTGCAGCAAAGTCTTACCTATGCCCTCGCCGCGGAATACGGCCGCAATATAAATGCTTGCCTCAGCAATGCCGGCATATACCTCACGCGTGGATACGGGGCTTAAGGCGCACCAACCAGCTAAGACCCCGTTCATTCTGACCACAAAACGGCAGGTAGTATGTTTGCCAGCATCCCACGCTGACCATGAGGGCACGGCCGTTTCAAAGGTCGCCTGTCCCGTGTCGATGCCCTCTTGGTAAATGGTGCGCACTTGCGGCCAATCTTCGACCTGCATGCGCTCGATAGTTAGGCTCACGAGATCTTACAAATAACCCAAGCCACGCAGGCGATCTTCAACCTGCGCTGCTTCATCGGCGTCAAATCCTTTTTCACTGGCCAGTTCTGCTGCCAATTCCTCTGTATCGTAAGCAACATTTTGCTCCTCGTTGAATATATCCAACAACACGCGCCCATCCATGACCTGCGGCACCGGCTCGCCTAGTAAGTGCATAATCGTCGGTGCCAGATCGAGGATATTGTTCATTTCAAGGGCCACCCCTTGTTTAATGGCCGGACCCTGTGCCAGAAATATCCCTTCGCTGCGGTGGCAGCCGGAATCACCACGAATCTGGTTGGTCATGACCTTACCTTCTGTCGCGAAAAGAGGACAGGCGATCATATTGTAATCATCAAGCACCAAGTGCAAGTCAGGGCCTTTCTCCGCGTAGGGACCTTGATAGGTGGTATCTCCGGTGATCATATTGCTGAGAATCGGCCGTCCTGCATTATCTTTTAGATCTTGCAGCGCGTCGATCACTTCCTGGCGTTTTTGTTTGAATTCGTCAGCAGTAACAATGCCATGTGGCTCTCTACCAGCAACATTGAGATAGACCTGGCCCACGTGCCCCATGCTGTAGGCGATAGTCCGGTTCCAGTCGACGCTGTCAAAACTCAGGAAACGGCCGATGACGCTGTTGCGCGTATTTTTGGATACCCGGGCGACCAGATTTTGCATGCCAAATCTACTAATCCACTGGTAGGCGGATGATGGGGTAATGCCCCAGCGAAAAGCCAGTGCTTTCAACTGGGTCCACGGATCACGCTTCAACTTCATTAAGCCCTTTTCGATGAAGAAGACATTCAGATTGACCATATTGCGCAAAGGACCAAAACCGTGATCAGACATGACGATGGTCGATGCATCCGACGGCAGCTTATCCATGAGACGCCCGATGTACTCATCCACGAGGCGGTAACCATCCCGGATCGCATGTTCATAAGGACCTGGTTCATATCTAGCGTGAGCATGATCCATAAAGCGCCACAAGGCATGTTTCATGACATCCATGGCTATAAAGTGGACCATCAGGACATCCATCTCTTCATGCTCGAGCAGCTTGAGCGCCCATTCACCCCTGGTACGAATGAGATCATAGAGATCGTCGATAAATGATTGCTCGAGCCCTTCTTTGTACTGTACGTTGGGGGCAACACGATAAGGACCACATTCCTGCTCATAGCGCTTGACGATATCAGCCGGCTCACTGACCTGTCCTGTCTTGGGGCTGAGCAGCCCGCTAATCATGAAGCCATTGATGGCTGCTGGGGGATAGGTTACAGGGACATTCATCACCCCCACTCGATAACCTACCTCTGACAGACGCTGCCACATCGTGGGCTGGCGGATGCGCGTGGCATTAACCAGGGTAAAGTTTTCGCCATGGGGCTGGATGAAATCAAAGACTCCATGTTTGCCGGGATTACAGCCGGTCATAAAGGTAGGCCAGGCGGGGCTGGTAACGGGAGGTAAGGTCGACAGCAAATCTCCGTGCACGCCGCCAAGCATGATCGCTCCCAGGTTAGGCAGATGCCCTTCCTCTACCCAGGGGCGAATCAAATCAAAAGTTGCGCCATCGAAGCCGATAATCAGTAATTTCATAAACTAAATTCGTAAAGCCCAAACCTGGTAGGTTTCTGTAACGTCGCTGCTTATGCTTCCCGATCCTTTATTGCGCTGGGGATAAACTGGCGAACATAGTAAACCGTTTTGCCTTGTGTCTCGTAATAGGTACGCACGATGATTTCGGCTAAGAGACCCATGACGATAAATTGAACACCAAGGATCACCAGCAGAACACCCAGCAGCAGCAGCGGCCGTTCACCAATTTTGTAGGCATGGAACCCTGCCCAACCACCGGTAATGCCAGCCCAAATTTTGCTGAAAGCCAATACGAGGAGCATCAGGAAACCAAGGCCACCCATCGGTATACCGATATTGCCAAACAGGTGCATGGGACGGTCGCCGTATCTACGCAAGAAGAGAATGGTAAAGAGATCAACGATGACCCGAAAAGTGCGCGAGATCCCATATTTAGAGACCCCGGCGACCCGCGCCCGGTGATTGACGGGGACCTGCGCCAATCGAAAGCCGGCAAAGGAACATAATTCGGGGATAAAACGGTGCATTTCACCGTAGAGATGTATTTCCTGGGTGACTTCCTGACGGAACATGCGCAGGGAACAGCCCCGATCGCGGAGTTTGACTCCACTGGTGGTGGCGATCAGCCAGTTCGCGATACGGGAAGGGACTTTGCGCGTGAGCAGCGAATCCTGGCGGTCCTTGCGCCAGCCGTTGACGACGTCACAGTCTCCCTCTTCGATGCGGACCAAAAGGCTGGGGATGTCAGCCGGATCGTTTTGGCGGTCAGCATCCAAGGTTACTATGTAGCGCCCTTGGGCATGGTCAAATCCAGCCGCAAAGGCCGCGGTTTGGCCATGGTTGCGACGGAACCGAATGATGGCCACCCGTGGATCTTCTTCATGCAAAGTTTCCATCAATTCAAAGCTGCCATCCGTGCTGCCGTCGTCGATGAAAATGACCTCGTAATCCAGGATTTCATCATCCAGGGCGGCCGTTATTTCAGCCATGAGCGGCCGTAAACTTTCAACTTCGTTATAGACTGGGATTACCAGACTTAAATCTTTCGTAACCATAGTGCTGATTGTAACATGCTGATCTCATTCTTGTGAATTGGGAGGAGCGCCTGCCCAGCTAGGCCACATAACCGAGGTCGCGAAGTTTCTCCAAGACCAGCGCCTCCTCTTCATCGCTGACGCCCGCTTCTTCTCCTCCGCTAGTTAAATCGATATCAATCATCTGCACAGGATTGGCCTCGTTGAAGGTATCACTGAAGGCCTCGGTCAAAACACGGCCGTCCATATAGCTGGGCACAGGAAGGCCCATATAGTGCAGAATCGTTGGCGCCAGGTCCAGCAGACTGCTCTCGGACAGGATCTCCCCTCGGCGCACCTCTGGCCCCTTTAACCCGACGATGCCCACCATGTGATGGTGACCAGTCTGGCCTGTGCTCGGCTCAATTATCTTGTTCGAACCAAAATCAGCATGCCCAAAAGAGACGTACTTGGCCCGGTCGGTGTGCAATACAAGATCCGGCATCAGCTCCGCGCTCACGCCTTGAAAAACCTCCTCGCGCTTGTATACGGTCGGCACCACCTTGCTGCCGTCAGCCGCATCCTGCAGCTGCTGGGCGGCGGCGATGATTTCGTCTCGCAGCGTTTCATACTGATCGGCCGAGACCGTGCCCATCTCTCTCTGACCTGCGCTGTTAATATAAACCTGGCCAAAATTGCCTACAGAAAATGCCTTCGTCCGTTTCCAATCTACGTCATTGAAAGATAGGAAAACACGGCGCAGCGTCTTTCCACCTCGTCCTCGTTTCACGTTTTTTCGCATGCCACCCAGGCGCAGCCGCGTAACCCATTTCAAGGCATTAATGGGCGTCAAACCCAACTTAAAAGCGGCCCGTTTGATCAAGCTGATCGGATTGCGCTTAAACTTCAGCCAACCTTGATCGGCCAGCCAATTGTTAATATGAAAAAATTTGTGGAACGGACCAAAGCCATGATCAGAAAGCACTACAACCAGGACATCTTCAGGAA
Source organism: uncultured Chloroflexia bacterium (assembly GCA_963807975.1). Classification (GTDB taxonomy): domain Bacteria; phylum Chloroflexota; class Anaerolineae; order Promineifilales; family Promineifilaceae; genus JAACFF01. The sequence continues at coordinate 47,699 of CAWEDV010000003.1, forward strand.
TCAAGGCCAACATCTCTCCCAATAGACGATCCACCGTTTTATAGTAATCGAGGATGTCGGGCATTACGCGGGCTGCCATGTCTGCATCATGCATAGGATGTGATTCATCCAAGAGATGCCACACCTCGTGTTGTAGGTTGTCGGTCGTTTCAAATACGTAAATGAACAAATCCCAGGGCCGATTTTGCATCAGATAGCGGACCGTCTTCGCACGATCGATCTCCATCTGCTTGACAGCCTTGACAAAGAGACTGGGATCTTTGCCCCGACCCTTTTCCGACATATGCAGAGGAAAAGGCCCATTAGCCTGCGTCAATTCTTGCTGCAAGGCCGGCGGGTAAGTGTATTCACTCTCAGCGCTGGGCGTAAGGAAGGAACAGAGCATGAAGCCGTTTAGTGGCTGCGGGGGAAAGGTCATGGGCATGCTGACCACGCCCGTTTCCCGCTCCGCAGCGCCAGCAATCTCCCAAATACCCGGTACAGCCCGCCTGCGGCTGTTGGTTACCTGAATATCATATCCCCCTGCCGAGGGATACGTAAAATCGACCAGCCCATGCTGTCCCGGATTTGTCCCTGTGGCAAAGGATGCCCAGGCCGAAGCGGAAACAGGAGGAATGGTTGAGCGCAAACGACCTTGAACACCTTCGTCCAATAGATTAGCTAAATTCGGCAGACGCCCCTCGTCCAACCAGGGCTGCAGCAAATCAAATGTGACGCCATCCAGGCCAAAGGCCGCCACTTTACGGCTAGTTTTTTTAGAATCTTTCATCAACTACGACCCATATATTTTCTTATCTATTAGAGGTTTTCCGCGTGTGGTGAGCGCATGAGCCGCGTCACACTTGAAAGCGCATAGAGCAGCCCACCGACGATTCCTGTCCCAAAACGGAGTAAATAATAAGCCAAAGACATGGCTACTGCTTCCTCTGGGGCCACGCCCGCGGGGACAAAGAGAAAAAGGTAAACCCCTTCGCGCACGCCAAGACCATTGAATGAAATGGGCAAAAGATTGAGCAGGGCAATCAAGGGCACAAACAAGGGGAAAAGAATTGGCGGAACTTCCACTGACAAAGCTCTGGCCACGCTGTATTGGATCAAAACCAGGTTGATCGTGAACGGCAAACTTATCAACAGCGCTTTGAACAAAGTTGGAAAAGGGTAGCGGTGAACCGTGTCGACCAATCTCGCGAAGCGATCATAGAGCGGCAGCCGGCTGATGGATGGAAAGCGCCTTGTAATTACACCGACCAGATCAGTATAGCGCATAAGCAGAAAGCCAGCTGGCATGCCAAAACTAATCGCAAATATGGCTAACCAAAGTCCGATGGGTAAATCAATTGCCGTGGTCTGGTTAAGAGTATTCCATGTCAGCGCCATTAAAGCGATCAGCGATGTCCCTAAGAGCCCCGTCAGGCGGTCCATGATCACCGAACTCAATGCTTCCGTCCCTCTTCCATAGCGCTGCCGAAGACTGACGACCTTCACCACGTCACCGCCAAAGCCACTCGGAATAAAATTATTGGCAAAAAAGCCAACGAAATAGAGATACAGCAAGCGCCTGAAAGGGGGGCGCTCATTTAACGAGTGCAGCAAAATGGTCCAGCGATAGGAGCGGATCACAACATTGAGTAAAAAGATAGCAAAGGCGAGCAGATACCAGGCCATATCGATATTGATCAGGGTACCAAATACTTCCTTAAACCCGACCCGGTTGAGCAGCAGCAGCAGCAGCGTCAAGCTGAGTAAAATCTGCAATATACCGCGAACCTTTTTGTTCTTTAGCATAACTGGAGGATTATAACATAATGCCCTCTGGTGAAACCTCTCGCTTCCCCACGGCTTATCTACTGGAATTATTTGCTCAATACATATCCAATCGTTATACTAATAGTGGCTGAAATATCACAGAAATATCACATCGTGAATTGTGGTCTTGATTGTGATATCAAAAATGTGAGGTAACTTAACAATTATCCTGCAAGCTGAGAAATAAGAGTCAGAGCTTTTTTGGATTATTTGTCGTGCAGCGAAGGAGGTGGTTTTTGCTCTAGTTTTAGAAAAACAGCCCAAGCACAATTATGTTGGTTCAGTCAATCTAATCTCAAGAATCTTAATGGAGGAGAATTCGAAAATGAATAGGAAATTTGGTTTATTGGTCGCATTGTTATTGTTTGCTCTCGTTTTCACCGCATGTGGCGGAGGCGAGACCGTAACCGAAACCGTGGAAGTTGAGGTTACCCGCATCGTTGAAGTTGAAGTACCCGCCGAAGGTGGTGGCGCAGCTGAAGCCGTCGAATTCTCTGGTGGTGGCGACACCCTGGCTGATGTACAGGGCCGTGGATATCTCGTTTGCGCCAACAACGCCAACGTGCCTGGCTTCGGCTTCGTAGAAGAGGATGGTTCTTTCAGCGGCTTTGATTGGGATTACTGCCGTGCCCTAGCTGCGGCTGTCTTCAGTGATGCAGAAGCGGTTGAAGGTCGTCCGACGACCGGGACCGATCGCTTCCCCGTCTTGCAGTCTGGTGAAGCCGACGTCCTCATTCGTAACACCACCTGGACCACCAGCCGTGATACATCGCTTGGGTTTGATTTCGCCCCCACCACCTTTTACGATGGCCAGGGCATGATGGTTCGCAAAGACTCCGGTATCACCGAACTTGAAGGTCTGGAAGGAGGCACCGTATGTGTGCAGGCCGGCACGACCACCGAAAAGAACCTAGCTGATGTCTTCCGTAAATTGGGCATCAATGCTGAATCAGTCGTCTTCCCAGACGCCAACGCGACCCGTGAAGCGTACGATGAAGGACGCTGCGACGGCTATACAACGGACAAGTCGGGCCTGGTAGCTACGCAGACCCAGATGACCGTTCCTGATGATCACACCATCCTTGAGGCCACCATGTCCAAGGAACCGCTGGGACCTCTGACGCGTCATGGCGACAACAACTGGGGTGACATCGTTATGTGGACCGTCAACTGCACCATCGCGGCTGAAGAACTGGGTATCACATCTGAGAATGTAGACGAATTCTTGGGCAGTGATGATCCGGTCGTCCTCAACCTGCTTGGTGTGGAAGGTGACCTAGCCCAAGCGATGGGCTTGAACAACGACTTCTGCGTGCAGATCATCAAGCAAGTCGGCAACTACGGTGAGATCTACGACCGCAACCTCGGTCCGGATACTCCCTTCAATTTGCCACGTGGCTTAAATGAACTCTACACTAACGGCGGCCTGCTGTACTCGCCTCCGTTCCGCTAAAATTCAGGCTATATAGGGAGGTTCCAATTTCCTGGAATATCTGAATATTCCGGGAAATTGGTTCCCTATTGGCCGTTCATTTGGCTTTAGCAATAATACGGTCCGGCATGTACGGGCCGTATTGCCATGGTGACACTGGTGGGTTCTGAACTTCAGGCTACCAAGAACCCACCTTGGAGGAGGATTTAGTATGGCCCAGATTGCCGAACCCCCGAAAACAGAACTACAAGCCCAACAATCCGTCCCATTCTGGCGCGACACACGCATTTTGGGTGTGTTTGGTCAGATTGGTTTCATTATCGTAGCAATCCTTTTTTTTCGCTTGATCTTTGGAAATTTCGCTGATAATGTGGACAGGCTCGGCGAATCCCAGTTCATCTGCCGCGATGGCACTTTCAGTTATCTCTGTGCGTATGATTTTATGGACAGCGAGGCTGGTTTTGACATCTCCGACACCATGCTGGAGTATGTTAATACCGATTCCTATTGGTATGCTTTTTGGCTTGGCATTCTTAATACACTCAAAGTTGGCCTGATGGCGGTCGTCCTGACCACTTTTTTGGGCCTATTTGTGGGTATTGCCCGTCTCTCCAAAAACTGGTTGGTAAATAAGGTTGCCCTCGCTTATATCGAGCTGTTCCGCAACACACCTATACTCCTACAGCTCTTCTTCATCTATTTCACCGTCATTTTGGCCTTCCCTGATGCGCGCGAAGCTGCTCAACCATTGGGATTACCTATTTTCATCGCCAATCGCGGCTTGAGCATACCCTCCCCCCAATTGACCTCCTCAGCCGCCATCTGGCTCGCTTTTCTCATTCTGGGGATCATCCAGTTTCAGGTGATGTGGATATTACTGGGCCGACGCGAGGAAAAAACAGGTCGCAGCAGCAACCGTTGGGGCTGGGGAATTCTCTCTTTTCTAATCATTGCCGGTATTGGTTGGTTTGTAGCCGGGGCCGTATCCGATTCCCAAGGATTGCTGGCTCCCAAGGCCAGCCGCATTCGCGAGGTTGAGGATCTGGAAAAGATTTTGCTCAATAGAACTGGCCTGGATTTCCTCGCTGATTTGGATACATTGTCCGAAGAAGAAATCACTGCAGCCACTTTTCACGTCTGTGTCCTGCGCGATTCAGCTTCCGAAACCAATCTAACCCGCCAGCTGCGGCGTATGGAGATCCCTTATCAGGTGCATCGTTCTGACCGCTATGACCAGGCTACAGAAGATTATAATGAGGGGACATGTGAAATCATCGCCGCGCCAAAATCTATTTTGGCTGCGGAACGCTCCACTCTAGAAAATCCCAATGCTCATATGATTGTGAGTGTTAATGAAAGCCCAATCGTCTGGAGCGTGCCAGTCTTTGAAGGCTTGAATATCGCTGGCGGCAGCACGCTCAGACCGGAATTCACCGCCTTGTTAATCGGCCTCACACTTTTCTACGGGGCAACAATGGCCGAGATCGTCCGCGCCGGTATTCAATCTGTGGGTAAGGGACAAAATGAAGCCGCTCGCGCCCTGGGTCTCAATGAAAGCCAGCGCTTGAGTCTGGTCGTTTTACCCCAGGCCTTGAAGGTAATCATTCCCCCCTTGATTGGTATCTACCTCAGCCTCATGAAAGATACAAGTCTGGGCGTCGCTCTGGGCTTCCCCGACATGTACGCGGTTGCCCGTACAATCCAGAACCAGTCAGGCCGCGCTTTGCAGATGGTGATTCTGATGATGTCGGTCTATCTGACAATTAGCCTGGTCTTCTCGTTGCTCTTGAACTGGTACAACGATCGCAGCAAGATGGTAGAGAGGTAACAATGACAACATTAGCTGGATCAATAACAGAACGTTTTCAGGAATCCATAAGCCGGCGCTTTAACTGGCAATACTTCTTGCAGGATAATATTACTGGCTCCTGGTTTTTAACAGTCTGGGTCGTCATTTTGGCCTTGGCCACATTGGCCCTAACCGTCAGGCAATTGAATGCCTTTCCCACGGCTACTTCAATCATTCTCGTGCTGTGGCTGATTGGGCTGCTGGGGGCCGTGGCCGAAGGATTACACTTTCGCCATTCTCGGATTGGCCGCTGGTTAAAAGCCAATATGTTGGGATCCGTGTCCAATGCGCTGCTCACTTTATTCATCATTTTGGTGATATACGCAGTTTTAGACGCAATGTGGCAATGGGCTGTTGTCAATGCTACGTTCTCTCCGGCCCTCACCACACCCGAACTTCGCAGCCAGGATGGCGCCAACTGGGGCGTCATCGTTGGTGCCTGGGATTTGTTGATGGTCGGCCGTTTCCCGCGTGATCAAATGGGTCGAGTCTTGCTGACCGTGGCCTATTTTATTGTCTTAGCCTTAGGCAGTTTTGCTGCCCAAAGAACAGGGCTTTGGAAGCGCAACAAGCCTCTGCGTTTAGGTCTCACCACCCTATGGGTTGTCTCCCCCGCAATAGTCTACATCCTCTTAGCCGGCGTCCCGGCAGAAGGTCCTTTTATCAACATCACGACCTTGATTGTGGGTGAAATCGTGATCTTGGGGCTCTTTGCTCTATTTTGGTGGCAGCGGGTGATCAAATTTAGTTGGCCAACTTTTATTGGCTGGGCCCTTTTCTGGCCTGTTGCCTACATAGCCTGGCGTGCCATTGGCACAAGCGGCGCTTTCCCCCCGATTATCGTTGCTACCTGGGGAGGGCTGCTGCTGACCTTGATTATCGCCTCCTCAGTGATCTTACTCTCCTTCCCCCTGGGCATGGTTTTGGCCTTGGGACGGCGTAGTGAAATCCGTGGCATTCCCTGGTGGCTCATTTGGCCGGTGGCCATCATTGCCACCATTTGGGGCTTAGCAACCTCTACGCCAGAAATATTGGCCCGAGCGGATAATACCTGGCAGCAGGTCCTCGCTTTTTGGCCACTGCTCATCCTCGTCCTAGCCTTCATTTTACAGCGTTTGTTCGACGGCAATGTCATTGCCGCTGCCAGCACTACCTTTATCGAGATAATTCGGGGCGTGCCTTTGATCACCTTGCTCTTTATGGGCATCATCATGGCCCCCTTCTTCCTCGGACAAGGAGCTAGCCTGGAGAATGTTTATGCGGTCATCATCGCCTACGCGCTCTTTTCAGCGGCGTATATGGCTGAACTTATCCGCGGTGGTTTGCAGGCCATACCCCGGGGGCAGTATGATGCGGCAGATGCCATAGGCTTGAACACCCTGCAAAAGATGCGTTTTATCATTTTGCCCCAGGCCATCACCATTGTCATCCCGGGCATTGTCGGCCAGTTTATTGGATCATACAAATCATCTTCCCTGGTGGCTATCGTAGGCTTGTTTGAACTACTAGGGATCACAAACAACATCACAAACAACCCGCAGTGGTTAGGTCTACGCCAGGAGTTATATGTGTTCGTCGGTGTGATTTACTTCACGGGCAGTTTCATTATGTCCTGGTATAGTCGTCGTATGGAAAGCCGGCTTGCTGTCGGCCAACGATAGGAGGAAAAAAAATGGCTGCAATTGCAAATGTATCAAATGAAGAAGTAATCGTCTGCCGGGATGTTCATCTCTGGTATGGTGAGTTTGAAGCGCTGCGCGGGGTCAGCTTGACCATCAAGCGTGGTGATGTGGTCGTCATCTTGGGCCCATCCGGCTCCGGTAAATCCACATTTATCCGCGCCATGAACCGCCTGGAAGAGCATGGCGAAGGGGATATTATCATTAATGGCATCACCCTGACTCACGATGTGCGCAATATCGCCGAAATACGGCGTGAAGTGGGCATGGTCTTCCAGCAGTTCAATCTTTTCCCCCATTTGACGATCATGGAAAATGTCACTTTGGCGCCGATCAACGTTCGTAAATGGTCGCGCGAAAAGGCGGAGGAGACAGCCATGAAGTGGCTGACGCGGGTCGGTATCCCGGAGCAGGCGCACAAATATCCCGGGCAGCTTTCCGGTGGGCAGCAGCAGCGCGTGGCCATTGCCCGTACGCTAGCCATGGAACCCGAAGTGCTGCTCTTTGACGAGCCTACCTCGGCTCTGGATCCCGAAATGGTCAAGGAAGTGTTGGACGTGATGTCCGATCTCGCCAGGGAAGGCTATACGATCGTCGCCGTGACCCATGAGATGGGCTTCGCCCGCGGCGTGGCTGACCACATCGTCTTTATGGATTATGGAGAGATTCTGGAACAAGATGATCCTAACGAGTTCTTTGACAATCCAAAACATGATCGCCTGAAACTGTTTTTGTCGCAGATTCTGCATCATTAAAAACCTCCTCTAGGTTGTGCCCATCGCGGTGCAAAGTGACGAGCAAAAAACGGCTGGTAATGCTACCAGCCGTTTTTCTATTTGACGAAGCTACTCACTCGAGTTAACGTTCTCCAATTATTGAAATCTGCGTAATATATTATGCGTGAAACGGTCGCTTAGCGACATTCTTTGAGGAAAAATCATGATTGTTATAGCCAGCCACAATGGCGCTGTTGGCATAAAGGAAGCGGTATATGTCTTACAGCAGGGAGGCACGGCCGTCGATGCTGTTGAAGCGGGGATTCGCCAGGTTGAAGCGAACCCGGACGATCATACGGTCGGTTACAGCGGGTATCCTAACCTGCTGGGAGAAGTTGAACTGGACGCCAGCATCATGAACGGCAAGACCCTTGAAAGTGGGGCGGTGGGCGCTATGAAAGAATTTCCTTATGCGATCTCTGTGGCTCGCAAAGTGATGGAGATTTTGCCCCATGTCATGCTCGTCGGCCAAGGGGCGGAGCGCTTTGCCGCTGAGATGGGCTTTACCAAGCAGGACCTGCTGACCGAAGAGGCACATGCTGTTTGGGCCCGGCGTTTGCAGCAAGATATGCCTGAACACACCTTTAACCATCTGCAAGAACAAACAGAACTGAGCAGTTGGGTGCGGCTGGCAACAGATCCGGAACGGGCCAAAGGAACCGTTAACTTCATCGCTCAAGACGCCAATGGTGACATAGCCAGCGGCGTCAGCACCAGCGGCTGGGCCTGGAGTTATCCCGGCAGGCTGGGTGATTCGCCGATTATTGGCGCCGGAAACTATGCAGACAATCGGTACGGCGCCGCTACCTGTACGGGCATGGGTGAAATGGCCATCCGTGCCGTTACTGCTCACAGCCTTGTCTTCTACATGAAGATGGGCCTCTCTCTTCAGGAAGCCGGGCAGCGAGCCATGGCTGATCTAAACGACCTCGACGGCCGTTTCCTGGGCATGATGCGGCTCATCGCTCTAGACAAAAACGGCAATTACGCCGGCTTCAGCAGCGGAGAAGGGCACACTTATATCATGCAGACCAATGATATGTCCGTCCCCGACGCGATAGCCCGCACCTGCGTGCCTATCCGCTCCCGTTGGGAGTATTAAACAACTTAGCAGCGCAAGTTGGAAAGCTTACGCCCACAACCTGGAAAGGTTGTGCTACTTATTGCGGAGAGAAATTATGAAAATCTTGATCTTAGGCAGTGGCTTAATGGGTCCCGCAGCAGCCTACAATGCCATGATCGATGCCGCTGTAACGAATGTAACCATCGCCGATCGCAGTCAGGAACAGCTCGATGCTTGCGCTGCTTTTCTACGTGACAAGCCGGGAAGCCACAAATTGACCTTCACCCAGCTCGATCTGACCGATCTCAATGCGGCATCAAAGATCATGGCTGATTTTGACGCCGCCGTGGCAGCGCTGCCGCGCCCGGTCAACGGTCTGGCCATGAAAGCAGCACTGCTTGCCGACCTACCCCTGGTAGACCTGGCGCAATCCTACCCCAATACACAAAAAGAGCTGAAACAAGAGGTGGCTGGATCGGAAGGCTTCATCATTCTAGGCTGTGGGGTGGAGCCCGGTCTCACCGAAATCATGGCCCGCCATCTCGCGGAAAAGATGGATCGCGTCGACGAACTGCATATCAAATGCGGCGGCATCCCGGAAGATCCCGTCCCTCCGTTGGATTACAAGATCGTCTTCGGTGGAAAACAAATGCCTCTGAGCGAAGCCGATTCCGAAACTGTGCAAGAGGGGCAGATCGAAATGGTGCCCCGATATTCAGGCGTGGAATCCGTCACCTTTCCCGGAGTCGGACGCTGCGAAGCATGGCATGAAGGGTTCAAGCCCTGGATACTAGATGTTCCAGACTTGAAAGATATCAAGCTAGGAACACAAAAAACTGTCCGTTGGCCCGGCTACGCCGAAAAAGTAACTGTGCTCAAGGATCTGGGACTGCTCAGCCTGGACCCGGTGCTGGTGGATGACGCTCTTGTCAAACCCAAGCAGCCTTTCGATGCAGTACTCTATCCGCATGTCAAATTGGACGAGGGAGAACGAGACATCACCTGTTTTCGCATCGAACTGGTTGGTGAAAAAGAAGGCCGCTCATTCCGCACCAAGGCGGAGATGGTGGACCGCTATGATGAGCAAACGGGCATTACTTCCATGGCCAGAACCACCGCTTTCACTGGGGCCATCGTGGCCCGCATGATCGCCTCCGGCTCACTAGAGACAGAAGGCGAACTATTTATTACACCGGAAAAAGTGATTACTGGTCCAACCGTTGATGATTTGATGCGCGAACTAAGGAAAGCCGGCATCAATATCGAGATAACAGAATAAGTTCTCGCCCAGCTCAGGCGCCTACCAAAGGGCGTTATTTCTACTGCTTAGGCAACACCTAGAAATGCGGCCGCATCGCTGTCAGAATCGAGATCGTGACAGCTAACACTCCTACCGGCTGAGGTGATAATATAAGCGACGTTCTCACCACGTACCATATGCGCTGAAACGCCATTGGTCAGTTTTTTCACCGCTTCCGTGGTATCTTCCTCACCGGCAAATTCGCGCATATCCCGTAAATAATTATGGTCCGACACGACCAATAATGCAGAATTGCCCGACTGCAAGGCGTGACCAATATCCTCTAAACGGTCATCATTTAGGCCAGAATCTGTATTGGCAGCAAATCCTCCCAAGGCAGCCCCTAAGCCCGCACCAACAATGACACCGGCAGGGCCACCAGGCAGACCGATAAGCCCACCTATGACAGCGCCGATACCGGCCCCTCTGGGCGCAGACATATCCTTCGTTTCATTGTAGAAATATCTGCCCCGTTCATCTTTTCTGACGACAGCCGCATCCCAAAACAGAAATGCTTTGTCCTTCTTTGCCTTGTTGATTATTTCCAGGGCTTGATCGGCGGCTCCCTCGTCGACATAAGCGGCGACAATAATCCCCTCGAATGATGCTTCTTTACTCATCTCCCAAACCTCCTTGGATAATTATCAGATTATACAATATTTACTCAATATTTACCCTCTATACATGCCAAAACGACAGCCGTCAGGGGTTTAATCTCGATCATAACTAAACCAGGTGATGGTCGGCTGCTGCTGCGCCGCTTCCAATGGGGTCGCATCTCCATTGACAACGGCCGTAACTTTCTCCCAGTTCAGCATGCCCATCTCCGCAACGGTCACCGGGCGCGCGAATGGGAAAGCGGTGCGCATCACATCGCCCACGGGCCGGGGCAGTGTCGTCCAATACCCCATATCAGTCGCCACAGATGGCCGTGCCGGAATGTAACGTGGCGGCGGCTCCTGGTAGCTCAAGAACTTAAGCCACTGCCAGACCGCCAACGGCCGTTCACTCTGTTGGCTGATGAAGCTTCCGGATAACCACAATGGCGTAATTCCGTCGAAGCGATCCGATCCAGGGAAGGAGACCACACCTACAGGCGAGAGCAGAAGGTTGAATTCATAGTTCAATGGAGAGTCAACCCATACCGCCGCCTTGCGTTCTGAGCCTTGGAAATTTAACAGCAACATAGCCTGCCGTTCATCTTCAAAGGCACTGCCCATCGTAGATATTTGCGTGTTGGAAAAAACGTCGGACAACTGGCCTGCCAAATTTGGCATCTGCCCTGCCTGGCTGGCCATCTGTGCGTACCAGTCCAATGCTGCTGCAACGTTTTCTGAATGCAGGGGAGAGTGGCAGTAGGCTGTCACCGATTGTGAGCATGGACTATTCCAATTGTAGGCATAAGAGAACATTGAATCCATCCCTGTATCAAGGAATCCATATTCCAGCACACTGGCCTGCGTCTGTTCAGCTACAATCGAACTGACATCCTGGCCCATCTCATCCCAGGTCCAACGTGATGAAGGCTCTGGGTGCTGTGCATCCTCATAGGCGATTTTGTCATAATACAGCACCTGCATCTCTGCCATTTCGGGCACGAACCAGGTGCGTTCATGCCACAAAGCACCCTGCCAGATCTGCTCATAAAAATCTCCCTGGTCGAAATCAGGATCAGTTTTGACAAAATCGGTTAGATCATGGACCAAGCCAGAAGCCAACAGCGCTTCTGTTGGGGGAGCAGACACCCCATCATATTCTTGAACCAGCTCTGAAAAATCGCCTAGGGATAATCCTAGATAACTAATCTCAATTGATATCCCAGGATGCATGGCCATAAACTGCGCCGCCAATTGGTCAAAGTATTGGGGTCTCTGATTGTCCCGTTCAGGAGTTTGTAAAACAGCAAAGCGGATCTTTGCAGGCGTTATGTAAGCTTGAACACGCCGCTCTAATTCCTGCCAGAAGCGGGATGAGGGCGTTCCATCGGCAGTCAAGCCCAGCAATCGTGGGGAGGGAATATTGATGTGGTTTAGTTCGGCCGTCTCCCGAAAATCATCACGAACATTCACGGTCATGGGCAGACGATTGGCCTCACATTCCTGCGCACAATAATCGGTAATGCTGTTATCAACAAAATTGACAATTGAAGTGGTCCAGGGATCGTCTACGGAAGGATAGGTCAACACTCCCCATTTCTCTTCCCTCTGCAGTTGTGGGCCCCAATAGTTAGAATCCGTAGCAATCTGCTTAAGCTGCCCAGCCCGCCATTGAAAGAAAAGGATGCGCTGCAAAGACTCACCCTGCGCTTCCCAGGTGGCGTTGACCCAGATCGCGGCGCCATTTTGTTCCACATTGGTTGCCTGCAGACCACTGCGTACAATTTCCTGATTGGCTGGCAGTAGTTGGGCAGAAAATAAGTTAGCATTATTCTCCTGTAAGGAGAAATAAAGATCTCCATCACCCCTAACGAGAGCCTGCTGCTGATGGTCCAGCAGTTCCTGCACTGCTGCAAGTAATTGTTGTTTATCTTCCTGGCCCCTTTCCCGGGTAATTACCCAACTGGCGAGCAATGAACCAACGATGGCGACTGCAACCAGCCAGAAAAGCAACCCTCTCAGCCATCGGCGTTTAGATGAGCTGTGCAGCGCTGGATCTAGCGCATCTTCTTCAATTTGCCAGTTAAACTGATCGCCCATAAGGATTGAATAGCTGTAATAAGACCGTTTACTATGCTAGAAGACGTCATCGACTCATCACAGTTAGCCCAGGTAGCCGCAGCCGATTAACTATGCCCATCATAGTTGGCGCTATCATTGAAGTCAAGATTCACGTCGATCACTTAAGATAACTTGAAACAAAAAAGCCAGGCTCTTTACAATCAAAAAGCCCGGCTTCTTCACAAATGCCAGCATAATTATCATGCCGACACGTTATTCAATTTCTAAATATATTAAATCTCATGTGCGATCTTGGCCAGCCGCTCCACGGCACGTTCTAGCTCGCTCATTGCCGTAGCTATCGAGAAACGGACATGTCCTTCGCCGCTGCTGCCAAAGGCGATACCAGGCGTAGCCGCAATTTGTGCCCTGTCTAGTAATGCATCTGCCAGTTCCAGGCTGTTCTTTTCGCTGTTGGGGAAGCTGGGGAAGAGATAGAATGCCCCCTCAATGGAACGGCAGTGGATACCATCGATGCTGTTCAATGCGGGGACCATATAATCACGTCGCGCCTTATATGATTCGCGCATTTCGGCGACACAATCTTGCGGCCCGGTCAGGGCAGCCACCGCGGCATGCATCGTGAAGTTCGCCGCAGAGGATACAGTTTGGCTGTTTAAGCGCGCCGCCAGTTTAAGAATAGGGGTAGGACCGGCGATCCAACCGAGACGCCAACCAGTCATCGCGTAAGCTTTAGACATGCCATTGATGATAATGGTGCGCTCGGCCATGCCCGGTTGTGCGGCCAAGGGAATATGCTGGCCCCCATCGAAGATGAGCTTCTCATAGATCTCGTCGCTGATCACATACAGATCAGACTCCAAGGCCACCTCAACAACGGCGTCAACTTCTTCCTGGGTCAGTACACGGCCCGTAGGATTGGAAGGCGAGTTAACCATGATCGCCTTCGTCTTGCCCGTCACCTTCTCCCGCAGCCGATCGGCTGTTATGCGGAAATTGTCATCGCTGGGCAGGCTGACAGGAACCGGCGTCCCTCCAGCGAGCATAATCATCGGTGGATATGAAACCCAGACCGGTTCGAGGTAAATAACCTCATCGCCAGGATTAACCAGGGCGCCTAGAGCTAAATTCAAAGCCCATTTACCACCAGGTGTAACCACCACGTCTGTATTGGGATTAACTTGGACGCCGTTCTCCTGGGCCAGGGTATCGGCAATCGCCTGGAGAAGCGGCTTAATTCCTTTCATCGGGCCAGGGTAGTGAGTAGCACCGTTCTCTATGGCCGCAAGGGCTGCTGCCGTGATATGGTCCGGAGTAGCGAAATCAGGATCACCACCGGCCAGGGCGATGATATCTTGTCCGGCTGCTTTCAGGGCGTTGGCTTTGTCGCTAACAGCCAAGGTAACGGATGCAGGTATGCTTATAGCTAAATCGGATAGCGCTTTCATGTCATTCTCCTCAAAGAAACAATAGAACAATTCATACAAAATTGCTCCCCTGTATTTTACGCCTAGGTGTACAGGCTGTCTATAGGCAAACTGCTGCAAAAGAATATTCGTCACTTGTCAAAAGAGAACAGAGAGCGTACGCTTCGTCGATGACCATACCAGACAACCACGTCTCAGCCATTGTTCTGGGCACGATGCAAGATGGTGGACTGCCACATGCGGGCTGTCGTTGTGCGCGCTGTACGGCCGCTTTCCAGGACCCGCGTGCGGCGCAATACGCCGCTTGCCTGGCTCTGGTCGATAAGCGCCGGAAGCCAGCGTTGGTCTGGCTGATCGATGCCACTCCGGATATCAAGTGGCAGTTAAACCTGCTGGCTGGTGAGCTGGGAGAACATCCCCAACGGGTAAACCGCGTGCGCCAACCGGATGGGATATTTCTTACACATGCCCATATGGGTCATATCGGAGGGCTGTCGCAGTTGGGACCGGAAGCAATGGCCGTGGAACAACTGCCCCTATTCGCTGCCCAGGGATTGGACTCCCTGCTGCAGTCAACTCGTTTGTGGCGGCCCGCGATCTCCTGTTTCGTTATGAACCCGCTTGTCATAGGTGAAGCTGTCGCCCTAGCATCGGATTTGTCGATCACGCCGGTGGCGGTTCCGCATCGCGATGAATGGGGGGTGGGAACGGTAGCCTATCTCATTCATGGCCCACAGCAATCGCTCCTTTATCTACCTGATATCGACTCGTGGGATCAATGGGCAGAGGGGGAATCGACGCTGCTTGGCGTCAATTTTGCCCTGGTGGATGGCAGTTTTTACAGTGTTGATGAGCTTGGGGGACGGGAACCCATAGCCCACCCCCTTGTACAAGATACACTGAATCGATTTGCCGATCTGCCCTGCCAATTGGTACTCACGCACTTCAACCACACCAATCCAGTGCTGGACAAGCATGGTCCAGAAGAAGAGTATGTACGAAAAACTGGTGCGGTTGTGGCCAAACAGGGCATGATTTTCTACCTTTAGCCGTGGGACCCATTGGCGGCTATATCGTAGTGCGAACCTCTTTTGCGCCGGGTAAATGGTGCAGGAAGTCGTGGGCGAAACGGTCGTTGTACTGTTCCAACAAAGCCTGCACGCGCTGCGCTTCACCGGAGGCGACCAACAAACCAGCGTGATATGGTTTTTCCAGACGCCAGACGATCTCCGCATCGTTATAGGCGCTGAGATCGGGCTGCTCTTCTCGCGCCAGGCAGATGATCAATCCAGCATATTCCTCACGATGAGCAGGGAGTTGGTAGCGTTCGCCCTTTATAGTTGCAATTTCGACGCGTGCCGCCTCGGCCCACAATTCAATATCTGTCGCCGCTTTAACCATACGGTCGATATTGGCCCCGCCTACGCGAGCGGCCGTTTCTAGGAAATAAAACTGGCCATCCGCGGCAGAGCGAATGAACTCGGTGTGGGCCACGCCATGCTCATGCTGCAAGGTCCTTAGAAGATGGGCGTTAATCTCTCTCAGGGCAATCGCCTGCGATGACGCCCGGTCGAGAATGCGTGTATTGAATATCCCACCGCCCTGGGTGATAGAAAGTGGCGGCGCGCCGTATTGGCTGGTCAGTGCAAACAACACTTCTTGTTCCCAGATGATCGAGTCCACATGGAAGACAGCGCCCGGTAAGAATTGTTCCAGGAGGTAATATGATTGCTGATCCCCCAATTCCTCCAACGCTCGCCATACCTCGTCCGCGTGGTGAAGCTTTCGGATACCGACCGCACCTGCTTCAAATCGTGGCTTCAACACCCATGGCGCCGGAACTCGTTCCATAAATGCTGCTAGGTCGGCGTAATTGAAAACGGCCGTAAACTCAGGCACCAATATCCCCGCCTGCCGGGCCTTGACCCGCATCGCCAATTTATCGCGGAAGAAGCGAGCCACCGTTTCACTCATTCCTGGCAGGCGCAGATGTTCGCGCAGCGAGGCTGCCGGTGCGACATCATAGTCATCCAGGGCAATAATGGCGTCAATTTTGTTCGATCGGGCCAGATAACTTACGGCAAAGGTGATATCAGGCTGCGTATGCAGATCGGGCATGCGGTAGAAACCGTCGACCAAATCCTTTGGCCATTCTTTACCGGCGATATCCTCCTTGACGAGCAACAGAACGCGGCAGCCGAGCCGCTTCGCTTCCTCAATAACGGGTAAACCTTTAAGTTCACTTGCCAGACATAATAGGGTAATCGGCTGTTCGTCACTCATAGCACACTCCGCAGCATTCCAGGGTTAATCTACCGCTATTGTACTTGCAGCCCCGGAGGCGGACAAAGGTATTAGCGGGGTTGACAAACCAGGCATCTGAGCGTAAAGTCCTATCATAATTCCAGTAGCTCATTAAACAATATATGTGGGGCACCACGAATCACATCCAACCCTCCCTGCCGATTGAGCTCATTGATTGCACTCTCAGGAAAATGATCGATGACGAACCTCCCAAACAAAAAAAAGCGGATCCCCAATATCCAACGACAGCGCTGGCTTGTGCTTATGATTCCCGCCTTTGCCGGCCTATTTTTGTTGTTCATCTCAATATCCACCCTAAATGTTGCCCACGCCACCCCCGAATCCGCCACTGCACCATTGAAAAATGAGACTGCCATATTACCGCAGGTGCAGTCAAATCAAGGACCAAGTCGCTTTGCTGAACATTTTGAGAGCACCACGATCCGCCATACTTCAAGTGCGGCTTTCGGTGATTATGATGGTGACGGAGATCTTGATCTTGCTATTGGTAATGGTTTTTTTGGCGTCAATATATCTGATCCAGTTAACCAACTCTACGCCAATGATGGCAAGGGCAAATTCACCGAATTTGATATCGGTTTAGCCGCTGACAACACGCAGGACTTGGGTTGGGGCGACTGGGATGGAGACGGCGATCTCGACCTGGCCATGGCCAATGGTGGCCAATCCAACAAAGTATATGAAAATCGTTCCGGTCAACTTTTGCTAGATCCAGACGCAGGACTGGGCTGGACCGCAAACATCAGCACCTCCTCGACCAGCCTGGCCTGGGGGGACTGGGATGGAGACGGCGATCTCGACTTAGCTATCGGCAATAACGCCACTCCTAATCTGATCTACCGCAGCAGCGGCGGTTCGCTTGAGGTCACCCCAACTGTGGAAATCGACAACAAGCTGCACACCAGGGACATTGCCTGGGCCGATTGGGACAATGACGGCGATCTGGATTTGGCTATTGCCAATTATGACGGCGTCGATCAGGTTTATGAAAATATAAGTGACACGCTGACCCTTGATCCTGAAAATGGCCTGGGGTGGCAGTCCCCTGCGACCGCCGATCTAAGGGTAGACACAAAACGCTGCAGCAAATTCCAATTTCGTGGGGATTCCGTCGATCCTGACTTCGCCTCAAGGACTCGCAGCCTTGACTGGGGAGACTGGGATAGTGATGGTGACCTTGATCTAGCAGCCGGTGGCGGAAATGATGGCAGCAGTTGTGGGGCGTTTTTATATGTATACGAGAATATCAGCGGCACACTGCAGATTGGCGAGGGGTTTGGCTGGAAGATGGCCGAGGATACAAGCTCTTTTAAGCCCGCATCCATTTCTTGGGGAGATTGGGATGGAGATGGAGACTTGGATCTCGTCACAGGCAACAACGCTGGAGATGGCCAGGGAATAGAGAACCGTGTGTACGAGAACGTTGGGGGCGAACTGCGGCTCGATCCTGGTCGCGGGTTTGGATGGCAGTCAACCATAGAACCAAGTTTAAATGCTGAAACAACCTACGCTGTTGCTCTTGGTGACGCCGATGGGGATGGAGACCTGGACCTGGCGGTCGGTAATGGTGGTCGCGAAAATGGAGGTCAAACCAATCTCGTGCTCATTAATACCGCCTCGGTGGTGGCTCTGGATCCCAATCCCTGGCAGTCAACTGAATGGAGAAAGAGCACGAGCACGGCCTGGGGAGACTGGGACGGCGATGGCGATCTCGACCTGGCTGTAGGCAATGAAGGACAGCCTAACCAAGTTTATGAGAATGAAGATGGCCGGCTCATGTTTGATCCTCAGAACGGGCTTGGCTGGGAATCTACGGTCGTCACAGATGATATGACCTCCAGCGTGGCCTGGGGTGATTGGAATGGTGATGGCAATCTCGATCTGGCTGTGGGCAATATGGGCCAGCAGGACTTTGTATACGAAAACGTTGGCGAAACATTGTCATTAACGCTTAACGGCGAATTCGGCTGGCAGACGGAGCACATCTCTTATACACAGAGCGTCGCCTGGGGAGATTGGGATCGGGATGGTGATCTCGATCTCGCCGCTGGTCACTGCAATCCTAACGATCTTGAAGCGCTGCCGGAAGCTGCCATCATCTATGAGAACGACGGATACAGTTTGCAGGAAAACCAGCAGTTGAAATTGGGCTGGCGTTCTCCCGAGGGACTATGTGCTCGATCGGTCGGATGGGGTGACTGGGACAATGATGGCGATCTCGATCTGGCCCTCGGCGCTCGAGTCTACGAGAATGTTGCCGGCAATCTGTTCTTGGATGAACGTGAAGGCTTTGGTTGGAAAGGCAATATTGAGGCCAACAGCGTAGCCTGGGGAGATATGGACGGAGATGGCGATCTTGACCTGGCGGTCGGCACATCCGGGCAAAATCGCGTCTATGAAAACATTGGCGGTTATCTGCATATTTCGCCACTATCCAATCGTGGCTGGCAATCATATGCCTATGATATCAAGGAAACAACAGATGTTGCCTGGGCTGACATCGATGGCGACGAGGATCTCGACCTATCTGTGTCCAACGCGGCCAAATTGAGCTTCGAGCCAAACCAGATATTTGAAAATACGGGTGATACCTTATCCCGCAATGCAGTTTGGCGTTCCTCGGATCCCCGCTATCAGGTGGATGGGGTACTGGTAACATCGCACGCGCTGGCGTGGGGGGATGTTGATAATGATGGCGATCTTGATCTGGCTGTTGCCAATGCCTGTGTCAGCAGAAGCTGCGACAGCGAAAGCCGGCCAAATCAAGTGTATGAAAACAATTTGCAAGGAGTGACAACGACTACTGGCAGCAATGTCATGCTCAGCATTGATGAACCTTATGAGTCTGCCTCAGCGAATTTCTACGCTTCTCCGGAGGTTTTAGCCAGTTCAACCATATCTTTGCCATTTCTTCTGCGCGATCCGCGCGAAGAAACTGTGGGTCGAATTGAGGTTCAGTTTTCATTGGATGGCGGAGACAACTGGGAACCGGCCCAGCCCTTGACCGGCACTCAGACAACGAATTTTGATTCGAGTGCTGCGGGAACGTCTCATGTCTTCTTGTGGGATACCTTTGGCAGCGACTTTTTTGGGCAGTCGGACAACGTAGTCGTGCGTATGGTCGCTTATCCCACACCTCCTGCGGGCACAGATGTGTTAAGCGGCACCTACCGCTACATAGATGGTGTGGCTGGGAACTTCCAGCGCCCCTTTGTCACGGCCACATCATTCCCATTCCGGGTACAAAGCACCCAGATAAAGGTTAAGAACGATCAAGGTCAAGATGTGGAAGGCGCCTACGTATTTCGCGTTCCCGCCGGACAAGTATCGGGGGGAGAATTGATGCCCACGCGTGAAAACCCTCTGCGTACAGATGATTTGGGATTGTTGGCTGGCGGTGGCGAATTGAAGGCCGGGGATCAGCTCATGGCTCTACTCCCCGTAGATGTTTCCAAGGAAATTAGTTTCACAAACAAGGTCCGCTATTTTCATACCAGTGCCGAACCGACGGACAGTGGGCTAGACCTATTTACGTTTGAAGAGCCTGGAATCATTGAATTACAAGTCTCCGAGAAAAACCCTTTACTTCTGTTCGATATCGATATGTCCTTAGAGTGGGATGTGCGCAATGATCCATCGTTCCAGGCCGAATTGGTTGAAGGGGTAAAGCGAGCTTCTGAACTGCTCTATGATGTAACAAATGGACAGGCCGCTTTAGGACAAGTCCGCATTTTTCAAGCCAAAGAGTACTGGCCAGATGCGGACGTAGTCGTATTAGCCAGCAACAGTTTCCGTCCCTATGCTCCCATCGGCGGAGTTGTACAAAAACCATTGTCGGAAACAGTGCGGGTCGGCCTTACGGGTACAAAAGTTATTTCAAATGCTTATGTGAACAGCCAAATCAGAATGGGAACTGTATGGGATCCATTTGGAGAAAGCAGCACAGACCTAGGACCAGATTGGTGGCAGGCTATGGCACATGAACTGGCCCACTATTTATTCTTCTTACCTGATGATTACCTAGGCTTTAAGGATGAAGACTCCCTGGGCAAGATAAACTGCCAGGGCAGTTTCATGACTTCCACATATGATCCTGAATATAGCGAATTTCTCACTGAAGATGGCTGGACGGGAATTTGCCAGTCCAGTTTAGCGCAGCGAACAACAGGCCGTCCTGATTGGAAAACCATACAAACCTTTTACCCCATGCTTGAAGCTCCAAAAGCCACGATGGAGGGACCAGGTAACCTCCCACTAGAAGTGACCTCTGTTTTCTTCGTCGATCCACAAGAAGACCGCCAATCATTACCCGTGCGCAATTTTGAAGTCCGCGATGATAAAACTGAACCAGAGAGACTGCGGCTACCTGATGCTCAAGCCTATTTATTCCAGACCCAAGGCACCAATGATCCCAGCGACGATATCCTGGTGCGGCTGGGAACGCCCACAGGCGGCGGCGATCGGATTAAAGTGCGCGGCGCATTTCCCGGAGACCGTTTATGTCTGTTTGATCGCAGTGGTTCTCAGGCCTATGCAGGATGTGATGATAACCTGCGCAATTCTGATGTTTCAGTTAATCTGTCTGCGGTTAACAGCCACTGGCAGCCGCAGATTGAAGTCCATCCTGTGACCAGTCGTACCATGCAAGTTACGGTAACACAGGCTGTAACAGATAGTTCATCATTAAATGTCCAGATCTATCCGGCTCAGTACTGGTCGACGCCTGGCTTTTCCGGCTTGTCACCAACGGCAACCATGAATACTTCCGGAGATGTTCATACTCAGACTTTGACTTTACGACTACCAGCTTATGAGGTTTCCGTTCGTGTTTGGGTCAAGGGTGATAGTGGGCGAGAAAGCATCGACCAATTGAGGCTAAATCCTCCTTGGGAAAGTGTCGACGCTGGTCCAAGCAGTAGTTTTGGCGGTGGGCCCAGCAGCAGTTTCGGTGGCGGACCGAGCAGTAGTTTTGGCGGTGGGCCGAGCAGCAGTTTCGGTGGCGGACCGAGCAGCAGTTTCGGCGGTGGACCGAGCAGCAGTTTCGGCGGTGGACCGAGCAGCAGTTTTGGCGGTGGACCGAGCAGCAGCTTCGGCGGCGGACCAAGCAGTAGTTTTGGCGGTGGACCGAGCAGCAGCTTCGGCGGCGGACCAAGCAGTAGTTTTGGCGGTGGACCGAGCAGCAGCTTCGGCGGCGGACCAAGCAGCAGCTTCGGCGGCGGCGCCCAATCGCTGACATTTAATGCCCCCATATTATCGGCTGATGCCCAAGTTGTTATTTATAGTAAAGATGGACTTTTTGAAGACAACGGTATCGAAACTTTACAAATCTTGGATAGGATACCCGAAATTGATACCCATCCTTGGCTCGTCCCGGTTGGACAATCTTATGCTGTCCATCTTAATCCTGACGTTGATGATGAGCGCATCATAACTCTAACGTATTTGCAGAGGGATGTTCCAGATGGGTATGAACATGCGCTAGATATATACTTCCTGCCCAAAGGCACCTCAAATTGGCAGCAACTGGACACCAAACGATATGTTGAAAACCTGGTGGTTGCGAACTTGGAGGATGTTGATGGCACGTACGCTGTGATGTCTTCGGTAACCATGCCTACGCTCCTCCCAGGGTGGAACACTTTCAGCTACCCGTTACCGGATTCGCGTCCAGTTACCAGGACCTTGGCCTCCATTTCTGGCACCTATTCAACGGTGTACCAAGGAGACCTGGGAATACAACCACAAGACATATTGGCGACCAATGTCACCCATTTTGAGTTTGGAAATGTATATTGGATTTGGATAGATGGTAATAAGGCTGTTATCCCTTATTTGGCTCCTCCAAAGCGTTCTCCCGATGGTATTGTCCCTGGTAGTTGAAAGGCTCCTTAATCTTCAATCTCTTTTTGGGTATTTAGCCAGGCAGCATGAAGCATTTGATTGAAGGGAACATTCTCCATAAACTGCTTGCGCAATTCTTGATCTTGAATACGCAGGGCATGTTGCTGCAACAATGCTTGTCCTCTATTTAGTATCGTTTGAGCATTTTCACTAAGATGCGAGTCCTTCTTTGCTGCAGCCTTCAGCACTTGGTAGCAAATAAGATATACAAGCACGGGCAGTTCGATCCCCTCAACCCCATTTGCTTCTATCCAGGAGACTATGTATTCAGTTTCCTGCTTCGCTTTTTCCAGGCGATCTTCCTGTAGATGAAGATAAGCGTATCCAGCCAACGTATCAATAGCCAATGCCTTGGCGCCAAGTTCCTTTCGAATCTTGAGAGCCTCTTCTAAGGTTAAACGAGCATCGTCTAGCTGACCATTTTCCACAAAAGCATAGCCAAGGTGGGTGAGCGCAAAACCCTTCTCTTTCGGATTTTCAATCACATTGTGTATGGCTAGTGCTTCTTTGTATAAATCGATCGCTTCTATTAGCCGGCCTTGGTAGTGGGCAATGAGTCCTAGCGTGTCCAGGTTAACAGCTTCATTTTCACGATTATTGATTTCGCGGCAAATTACTAGTGACTGATGGTGATAGCTTTTCGCCATATCGAAGTTCCCGAGATCAAAATAGTTATTTCCAAGATTGGAAAGAAATCGGGGTTCCATATAACGCCAACCTATCTTATGGCACAAGGCCAGCGCTTCTTCATAATGGTTGAGTGCGCCAGCATAATCCGCACGAGCATAACTGATGACACCCAGTGCATTTTGACAATTGGCCAACCCTTGTTGATCATCAAGAAAATCGTATGCTTGCTGTGCCAATTTTACATGTTGGATCGCTTGATCATATTTGGCCAACTCAAAATAGGCAGCACCTAGGTCGTAATGACACATTGCTTCTACATCACGTAATCCATGCCCTTCAACCAGCTGCAAAGCTTTTTGGATGTGTTCTTCTGCTTCTTTGGCCCGGCCCTGCTGCCATAGTGTTCTTCCCCAACGATGATGCGCTTTGGCCCGAATTACAGCCTGATCTGTACGTCGTCCAAATGCAAGTGATTCCTTAGCCATTAACACGGCTGTTTCATAATCCCCAGTCACCAAGGCATATGACGACCGGCGCAGAGCTAAATCCGCCTGTTTGTAAACATCTGGATGCTGGTCAAGGATTCTTTCCAGTTCGATTAAATCCCTTTGTTGATCATCGCGCTGGCCCAACCACTGGAAAACGGTTTCTCTCCCGCACAAATAGTTGTAGCGAGCCTGTAAATCGTCATCAGCTGCCAGTTCCAGCCCTCGGCTGAAGTAGCTGATCGCCTCTATATTGCTGAAATACTCTTTGGCCTGCTCCCCTGCTTCTCCATAATAATGGGCGGCCTTTGCCCTTTCTTCAGCCTTGTCAAAATGGTACGCAATTTCGGGATAGCGGGGTCTTACTTCCAGATCTTGCCGGAACTGGTTTTCGAAAGCTTGAGCAGCCAGCTTGTGCAAGTTGTGCAAACGGGAATGAAGCTGCATATCATAGGCAGCGTCGCGCAGCAGCGCATGTTGAAAAAGATAGCGTACCTGGTCTAAAGCAATCCAAATAGATTGGGTTACAGCCGTATCCAGACTCATCTTCAAGTCTGAATTCCTGGCCATCATCTCAGAGAGAATAGGGGCTTCAAACTCACGCCCCAATACGGCCGCGTACTGCACCACATCCTTGACTGGTGCCGGCAATTGATCTAGGCGGGCTGTGAGAAGAGCACGCACATCAGTGGGAATATAGATCTCTCCCTGTGAAACACCGCCAGCCGACTGCGCTATCCCGTCCAATAGATCGTTTTTTTGTAGATAATGCAGCAGTTGTTCCACGTAAAAAGGATTGCCCCCGGATCTTTCTTTCAGCAATTTTAGCAAGGCAGGAGATGGCCGTTGATCGAGGAGAGCATAGGCCATATCGACCAGGCTCTCTTCCCCTAACTCCTGCAAGTGAATCTTTTCCAAGGGAATGTTAGGAGCGAATATTTCTGCCGGCAGTGGGTCACGGCTGCTCATTAAGAGCAGCAGCGGAAAATCATCCATATTACGGGTAAGGTAGCTGAGGAACGCTTGTGAATCCGTATCAAGCAGGTGAGCATCTTCCAACTGCATGACCAGCGGCTGGCGCCGGCTTTCCGCGCGCAGCAATGTTTTGATCGCGATCAAGCTGTTTTCAAAGCGCAGCGCTGGATCCAGTTGTTCGTAGAGAGAATCTTCCCAATATAAGCCAACCAGGCTGGCAAGTATTGAAGCAGTTCGCTCAATTTCAGCCACCAGCTCACTATCAGGGACAAACAACAGCAGTTCGTCCAAGATTTCCATGAAGCGGCTTTGATTGTCAGCCTCATCACGGGCTGATGATTGGTCAAAATAGTGGCGCAAGAAGTAGCGGAATGGGTTAAGCGACTGGCGAATGATCTCATCTGTCTGGCATAGAAAAATCGTCGCTTTTCCGGCAGCGGCAATGGGATCCAGAAACTCAGCCATCAGCCGGCTTTTTCCAAGACCAGCCTCTCCAACGATACATACGACCCCGCCAAAACGCCCTTCATAGATCGGCTGCATCGCCTTTTCAAGCTGCTGAAGCTCCTTATGGCGTCCGGTGAACGGCCAATCCTCATAGAGCACTGGTAAATCCTCACGGTATCCGGTTATGAGGAACACCGGCTGTGGATCAGCAAAGCCTTTGAACTGTTTTTCGCCCAGGGCTCTGAATGAAAAACCTCTTTCCGCGCGGCGGGCAATCTCTTTGTCGACCCAAATTTCGTGCCAATCTGCGGCCATCATATAGCGCGCAGCCAAATTAACACCCCGTCCGTAACAGGTATACTCTTCTGCCAGAGGTGAACCGATGGCGCCGGCATGGGCAATTCGGTAAGTTATGCCGGCTCGCAGAGGAATTTGGGTCTCCTGCTGCAGCTCCCAGATGAAATATAAGGCTCGGGTAATGTCATTTTCATAGCTAATAGGCGCTCCCCAGAACATAAGCATATGACAGCCCTTATCCCCGAAATCAATACGATTGATCAGTCCCCCATACTTATCTTGAGCGCGAAAAACGCTCGTCATGAAGGCATCTAATTCTGCATGATCAGGTGTTCTATGCAGGCTAATAAACAAATTGAGAACCTGCCGGAACTCACCGCTTATCTCCTGCTCCACCAAGAAACGGGGATAAAAACGTACCATCTGTTCCACATTTGGTGGGGCTGTCTCAATCACTTGTGGTTCGGGCAAGGTCGATAACAAGCGGATGACTCGCCAATGGTCAGATACCTTCTCGATCGTAGCATGGCTGGCAATCGCCTCGATAACAGCATCACCAGCGATGATATCTCCTGCTTGGGCCCGCTTCTCAGCGTTGGCACTCTCAACAATGGCCGGACCTTTGAAATAATAGATGGCCCGCTCATGATCTGGCGACAAGATTGTGCCCCATTGCACGTCACCTGTGGCAAGTCCCACCTTGGCCGAGAACTGGAACGTTCCGTATGGGGAATCCGTTTGTGCATTGGCGTCCAGATGCTGTTGGATCTGCCACGCTGCCGCCAAAGCACGAACAGCCGCCTCCTGTTGATTGTCAGCAGACGCAGGGAAAACAGCCATTACCGCATCACCAGCGAAATTGGTCACAAACCCACCTTGTTCATAAACGCTATGCACCAGGGGGGTGAAGATCATGCGCATAACAACGGCCAAGACCTCAGCACCATGCTGCCCATGCTGCATCAACGTTTCCGTGACATTCGTAAAACCAGAGATATCAACAAACAAAGAGGCACATGGGAAGCCCCCTTGCAGGATATTCTTGCTCAAATTATCTATAATCAGGGAAGGAACAAAATGATGCATGGGATAAACAAGCTCAATTACAACTGCCCAACCATGTCATCCCAATCTTTAAGTAAGGATTGATAGGTGGAATCGTCATAACGAGACAAATGAAACGAACTCGCATAGTTGGGCAAAGAGTCATTAGAAATATATGCGGCTAACAGTTCAGCCCCGGCCATGGCAGCCATAATACCATAACCAGACAGCCCGCCTATGATATAGGCGCCGCCAACTGGCAAAGGGCAAATCAAGGGACGATTTTCTTGCGTCTTTGTGTAATACCCCCCGTCAACATACGGTGGGCTCATTCGATCCAGGTAAGCTTCCATGCCAGGCACCATACGCACCATACCACGCAGCACAACTTCGATAAACTCCGGATCGAATTTTAGAGGCCATACGGGCTCTTCCACCTGCTGGATATGATATGGCCACAAAATCAGCAAAGTTTTGCTCCCTGGGCCTCCCTCTGGGCGAAAGTGCAGACCCGGCGGCATTGGTTCGAGCATCCAGGCCATATCGCCAAAGGCAGCCAAATCTGCGCGTTCCTCCCTGCTCCATGGCAGTGAAATGGGGTCGTTCCAGATCATTAAAGGTACGTTTCTGGGGACAATGCCCAAACTGTCTTCAAAGGCGATCTTGCCGTGTAGTTCGTTATAGAGTGGTAGATCAACATCCAGCATAGCCGCAACACTTTTTGCGTAAGGTCCGGCGGCATTCACAAACCGTTCTGTGACGATCTTGATATTCTCTGAAGTAGTTTGAACGGAAACAGATACAACTTGATTCTGCCTTGTGACAACCTTGCTGATCCGTCCTACCAGCAGTTGAACGCCCGCTTCACGTGCCTTCTCCAAAAGCAGCATACCTAACTGTTGGGCGCTTAGCCAGCCACAGCGTCGCGCATGCAGCAGCCCCACGACATCACGGCTCAAGAATGGATAGTTTTTGTGAATGACCTCTTGGTCGAGAACCAGGTCTGCGCCACGGATCGGATCGTCGTATGCAGGCGCCAAGGATGCTGCGTAAGATTGGCCAAATCGCAAGGGACCAGCCCCCAGCCGTGAAATATCTTCCGCTTCGCGCCGCATAGTGGAAAGGTGTTCCGAATCAGCGGTCAGATAAATGTATCCCCGGCGGTTCATGTGGAAACGGTTTCCACTTTCTTGGGCCAGAAGCTCCACCAGGTCGATGCTGCGATTCATCAGGCGCACCATCCCCTCGTCCGGACCTGGCCACCAATTGCGATACCCTTCCGAGGATTTGTCACTGGTTAGGGTGAGCGGCGCCTGATCATCTACCAGCAGCACAGAGCCAAAATCGCGGCGCATACTTAAGAAATATGCTGCCGCGACTCCTGCGATACCTGCCCCACATATGACGATGTCTGCCTTCTTTGCAAAGGAGTTCATTTACTCTTCTTAAAGCGGGTCGCACCATCACGCGTAATTTGAAAGTGATCAAGGTCGCGAGCTACATAGGTATCAGGGAAGAGTGACCTTGCTTCGTGGCGAATATCCCGTTCGCGATATCTGCGGGAAAGATGCGTCAATATCAGCGTTTTTACGCCGGCTTCGCGGGCCAGCCTAGCCGCAGCGGCGGCTGTCATATGGCCAAACTGCTGAGCCATCTGCGCATCTTCATCTACATAAGTAGATTCCATGATTAGCGCATCAGCATCACGACAGACTTCCAGTAGATTGCTCGTCTGGCCAACATCCCCAATATGCACATACTTCGTGCCGGGAACCTCTTGACCAAGCACCTCATCCGGTTCGATGACCCGTCCATCAGCCATTGTGATCGCCTGCCCACGAACCAATCGCGCTCTTTCTGGCCCATTGGGCACGCCTAATGCTTCGGCCTTTTCGACCAAGAAGGGACGGTGCGCCTTTTCTTTAAAAAGGAAACCAAAACAATCTGGTCCTCTATGGCGTACCGCGAAGGCAGACAGTGAAAACTTGTCATCTTCGAAGATAACCTGGCCCGGCTTGAGAGGGCGCAGGTTGATCTCAACCGGCACATTTTGGTCTGGAAAAACCACCTTGAACAACAAGTTGCTCACCCGATCCAGTGCCGATCGCCCACCATATATATCCAGATGTTCGAGGTTCTCCCAGCGGCTGAGCGTCGAAACAAGCCCGCCCAAACCCAAGATGTGGTCCAGATGACCATGTGTCAACAGCACCGTGTTAAGACGTTTGAATCCTAAACCGCTCCTCAAAATCTGGCGCTGGGTCCCTTCACCACAATCCAGCAGGAAGCGGTATTGGCGATGCATGATAATATGCCCTGACAATCCACGATTAACGGAAGGGGCTGAAGAGGACGTGCCTAAAAAAACCAACTCAAACATAACTGTAAACCGGTATCTCGGAAAAAAGATGCTGCTTGGCTGGGCATTTTCCAGCCGATTTCTTATTGTCTATGAAAGCGTGACATTCAGCAACGGCAAAGCGGGGACAAAAAAATAGCTCTCACGACAGGGAACCGTGAGAGCTATTGGTTCAGGCTTTGGATACCTGAACGGTCAAGAGGGTGATTCCTCCCGAACTGCGATAAAAGTGCTCAACAGTATTCTAATATCAAGGCGCAGCGACCAGTTGCTAATATACTCAAGCTCCAGCCGCGTGCGCTCTTTTGTTGATGAGCTGCCAGAGTTCACCTGCCACAAGCCGGTGACACCGGGCAAAACTGACGTGATATCCTCGATTCGCTGCCGGTCAATGCGCATAGAATCGGTGCGGGTCATGATAAAGGGGCCTACTAGGGACATATGCCGGGCGATGATATTGAACATGCGCGGCAGGTGATTCAGGCCCGAGCGGCGCAGATAAGAACCGACCGTTGTGATGCGTGGATCGTGTACCGCTTTCCCATGTCGCAATAAGGCCACCCACTGCCGACGATTCTGCAGCAGACGTTTATCCCCATCAATATACATCGTACGAAACTGGTAGACATTGAACTCCTGCCCCTTACGCCCGATGACACGCCTCCGGTGCAGAACAGGACCCGGAGACTCCAATTTGATCAACAGGGCAATTATCAGCATTAAAGGGGCCAGGGAAATCATAGCGGGGATAACAACCGCATAATCGAAGGCGATCTTGACCAAGCGCTGGTATTTGGAGGAGCGCTTCAAGTTCTTGGCTCCACCTTTCTGAAGTTTCACTCTGGAAGATACAGGTGCTAGTATCATCTCTTTCTTTCGCCCGGTTATGTAGGGTCCATTCATAGACTGCGAGATATCTTCTCGCTTTCTATAACATATTCCGTCTGGCTTACAATATCCCTTACGTTGGGAAATTCGGGAGAGTGGCGAGTAGGGAGTAAGTGGTTGGGGGAATCAGACGGCGGTAGCGATGGCGGTGAAGAGGAGAACGACAACTGCGCAAAGCAAGTTTAACCTTAATAAGCGGATTTCTTGGCGCTGCAGCCTTTCACGTTCGGCGTCAGCAAGCTCTGGTCTTTTTCCTGAGAGCAGCGTGAGGCGATTCATGGCTGGATATAGATACAACTGAACGATGACAGTGACGATCACCATCAGACCATAGGCAATATGCTTGAGCAGTATAGCCCAGGCCCAGGCCGAGTCAACGCTGAGGAAACCGGTGTAATTGCTGTCACTTGTCATCTGATAAAATCCAGTAACCAACAAAATGACCAAACTGGCATTGACCCAGGGCAAGAAGCGGCGTTGGATAGTTAACCATTGGTTCGAGGTAAGGGTTCCCTGCTGCAAAGCTGGCCAGGCGATAAAAACCATGACAACAATGCCGCCAAGCCAGATGATGGTTGCCAGGAGATGAATCCAATAGGAAACGGCTAAAATCCAAAACATTTGCAAGTCCAATGCCTAATTATGCAGTATCCGAATTATTGCTGCGTCTGATGTGAATTGGTTGGCATTCCTCCAACCCTATTTTGGCATATCACGCAGGGCATGGAATGCCGCACGAGGGGTGTCATCCGGCAGAACGATGGACCACCACCATTGTTCATCTTCGGCCGTCCAACTATCGTCGGCAATATATATGGTCGTAATCAGGCCAATCCATGGCTGCCAGTTTTCGGCCGCATATTGATAGGCGCGGACCAGATAATCGGCCTGCGTCGCTTCGTCGACGGCAAACCAAGCATAATCGGGATTGACTTCATCTAAGGTCCAACCCATCTCTAAGATCGCCACCTGTTTTTCACCATCGCCATTAGCGACCATGATTTCGCGAATGTCCTCAACATGCCGGAAGGCAAACCAGCGGCCCCCACCATACTCCTCGCTTTGCGCCTCATCTGGTGAAAGTTCCGGCGGCGCTTTGTAGCCGGGCGCATTCACGCCCAGCACATCAAAATATTCGGCCGCTCCCGCATCATACATGCCTTGTAAAAACCTATCATCCGGCATCACCTGGTCTGACTCAGTACCTGTAGGCGCCAAACCGGCAGATATGACAATCGCCTGGGGATCAGCCATCTTGATTGCTTCGTAACAGACCTTCAGAAGTTCCGTATATTCAGCCGGATTAGGCGATCGTTCACCCCACTCCCGGCCCAGGTTTGGCTCATTCCAAACCTCATAAGCCTTAATTCGGCCGCGATAACGCTCAGCAACCGCGCCGCAAAAGTCACCATAATCCTGATAGTCACCTGGGGGCTGGTTCTCGTGCCAAAGATTATCTTCTGGTTCCGACCAAAATGGCTGGCGATCGAGACGGATTATCAGATTGATGCCAGCTATTTCTGCTTTATCGACAATGTGATCCGGTCGGTACCAATCGTACTTACCTTTCTCGATGCCCTCGATCTCTCGCCAGGGGAATTTCTGCTTAACCCAACCGAAGCCCATCTCATCTACCAGGGCCAGATCCTCTTCTACCAAGTCTGGTTTCCACCACATAAAGGCGTGGATGCCGTATTCTGGCGAGTCAAATAACTGCTGGACAGGCTCGTCACCCATCAGCGCCTGGACGGAGGTTGGGCTTGGTTCCGGGGAAAATGATTCCATCAGGGCACATCCCACCAGCAGGAGGGCCGGCAGAATTAAACAAGGCAAGAGCTTTCGCATTTCGGGGAACATGGGGGAACTATCATGCCATATTGGCCTGCCCAACGAGAACAGGCCAATCTGCAGGAAACTCAATTCGTCAAGCGCTAAATTAGCGCGCTTTCTCCATAGAGGACACGGCGCCAAATGCGGGGCGGGGAATACCTTGGGTGTCGACTATGCTGTAAGGCACGGGATCATCGCTTGGCCCGCCGCCTTTATTGCCAAAATCATAATTGAATAAGAAGGCCAGCCATACATCATCCGAGGTCTGCATCTGTTGGAAAGCCTGCACAATATAATCCGCTTGTTCTTGCAAGGTGTTATCTTGAGCGAACTCAAAGCCTTCTGGATAAGAATCATAGCCCTCATCGCTGGCCCAACCGAACTCAGTTACACACAATTTCTTATTTGGATCAATGGCATGAACCTTTTCCGCATAGGTATCCAGGGTTGATTTGAAGCTCCAACTGTGATGCGCGTTATCGAAAGGACCCCGGAAAATGGCGGTTGCCGCTTCAGGATCAGATGGGGCCTGCTCAAAGGTCACATCTGGAGCAATATTATAACCATTATGGTGGGCGCCTACGCAATCGGCGTGGTCTAACAAACCGGCTGCCAGCGCACGATCCAGCCATTGAAAATCATCGATCCAACCGACCCAATCTCCACCCCCTGTGGGGGCAAGGGCGCCGCTGATAACGATGATATTGGGATCATGCGCCTTAATCGTCTCGTTGGCCAACTGCAAGAAGCGCACATAGTCTTCCGGGTTTACGCCGTTGGCGGTCGCCCACTCACGATCGAGATTCTGCTCATTCCATACCTCGATAGCATCAACTTTGCCATCGTAGCGCTGTAAGAGCTCTTTTAGGAATTCAGCATACTGATTGTAATCATCAGGCGGGCCATTTTCAGTCCCGTCAGACCGTGTCCAAGCCGGAGCGCCGACGATGCTGATCATTAGATTCAGGCCGTTTTTATGCGCTTCCTCAACCACGCTGTCGTAGAAAAACCATTGATCCACATCTGGGTCGGGATGAACAAGCCACCACTGGATCTGCATTTTAGCCCAGTCCATTCCCAGTTGATCGTTGACAACGCGCATCGTATCGGCGGCATCACCTACCGTGGCATTACCGTGTACCTGGATACCGTAACCAAAATCTTCCACCGGCCATGGCCCTTGCGGTTCTGCTGCTGCTTCACTCTCAGCCGCAGCGGCTTCATTCCCAGAATCAGAAGCAGGTGGCTCTTCGACCGGGGCTGCATCTTCAACCACCTCACCCTCTTCAACTTCAGAGATAACCGGGGGCGGTAGTTCCGTTGATTCTTCTGGCGCTGCGCCGCTTTCAGCGTCGGTTTCCAGCGCGGTATCACCGCTTCCGCCACAAGCGGCAACCATGAGTAATATCGCTGTCAATGTTATTAATAAGGACAATTTCTTCATGATTCAAGTCCTCCACTTCATAAAAGAGGCGCATATGAGCAAAACTCAGAATGCGCCTCGAACATTAGAATCTTTCTTCTAGTCACTCTCTAGCGGCCCATGACTTGCCGCAGCGTTTCACAGGCAGGGCAACCCCCATCCGGGCGAATCATAGCATAACCCGCTTGGGGATCATCGCCCCACTGGGTGAAATCGACATTAAAGATAATCACCATGCGCGCTTTGCCGCTGTTGGCGGCCATGCTTACCGCTTGCGCGAGCCACTGAGCATGTTCGCCAACACTGGTATTACCCGCCCAAGAGAACCTGCCGGGCACACCGCCATAGTCCTCACCGGAAAGGTAGCCCAACTCGGTGAAGCAAACGGGTTTGCCAAGCGTTCCATAATACAGGTCTAGGGTTGGTTGGAAATGCCAACTGTAGTGATCATTGCCAGCAGGATGGCCCGTTGACTGGGAAGGTGGTGTTGCCCCAGCATTGAAGTGGGCGCCCATACAATCCATGTAGTTAGCCGCCCCGGCTGCTGCCATACCTGCCAGGTAAGCACTATCATCACAACCGTTGGTTCCACAGCCACCGCCAAAGTACCCGGTTGGGGCTGGTGCGCCACTGATAACCATCACGCTGGGATTGGCAGATTTAATCGCATTGTAGGCGGGTGCCAGCATATTATTAACATAGGAAGTTGGGTCAATTTCGCCTGCAGGCCATTCAAAGTCAATATTCATCTCATTCCAGACTTCAATGGCATCCGGTCCAAGTGCAGCAACGCCGCCAAGAAATTCAGTATACCCGGCGAAGTCAATGCTGCTTGGATAGGTTGTCGCACCGGGGATGCTTAGCAGCACCTTGAAACCATTGGCATGTGCCTGCTGGATTCGTCCCGCAACTGCGCTGGGATCATCGCCAGGTCCCCATTTATGTTGGAATTTAATCCAGTTCATACCGGCATAATCCATCAATGTTGGGTTGGCGAATGTATGGCTTTGCCCACCCAATTCGAAACCGGCATTGGCAACAGGAGCGACGGCAACTGGGGCCGGGGCTGGAGCAGCGGGTTGGGCAGGTGGCGCCTCTTCCCCTTCGCTTCCGCCCGCATCAGATCCAGCAGCCGCAGGGGCTGCGGCGACCGCCGGTGGGGCAACTTCGACGACTTCCAAATCGTTGATATTGATAGCGGAGTTGACGGTTACCAGGGTGGAAAAAATCCAAGCCTCGACGGCATCCGGGGTGACGATATTGAGCCAAGATCCATCAGAATTACGGCCGATTAAATCCAGCTCCATTCCTGGTTTTGCGCCATCAGCCAGCGTTCCATAGGTCAGCCCAGGTCCCTGACGGAGATTAGCCCCAACATTAACTACAGCATCGGCATCACCCGTATTACCGCTGTTGACTGCCGCTGTGGCTTCAGTCATCTCTTCGACGCTCTCCTCTTCTTGCTCACTCTCCGTGGTCGTTTCTTCCTCGGCAGAAGCCCGGACCGCAACGTTCAGGGAGTCAAGGCTGGCGATTTCTTCACCCAAAGCAAAATCAGCACTGACGATATAATCCCCTTCAGCCTCGCCGACCTCCCAGGAAAAAGTTAGATCGTTTCCACTTTCACTTGCCAGCACACTGTCGTTTTCATTACGTACTGTCCAAACAATTGCCGCCCCTGTAGGTTGAGGTGCATCGGCAGAACCAAGGAAGCTATTAATAGAAGCGGCGTAGCCAGCGCCGTTGGCAATATTTCCCAATCCGCTAACGGCGACCCCGCGCAAGTTGTAATCTTTTACCTGCTGCAATCGATGGCTTAGCGAGGCCTCGCTGCCCAACCACACTTCATGGTTGGCCCCATCTTTTTGGTAGCTGTACTTGTATGTCAGGCTGTCACCATCCCATTCCAAAGGGCTCGCAGACCCTGACAAGGCGACTTCCACGGTCTCATTGGGTGGTACTTCCTCTCCGCCCTGCACAAACTGCAGTTCACCGAAGTTGGCCAAGGCGTCCTCGTTAGACATGGTCATGAAGGTCTCGCCGATACGGTCAACGGCCGTTGCACTGTTCAAGGCAGACAATTTAATACGGTCAACCTGCCGTGCGGCCCAATCCATCAATTGTACTGCGCTGTCATCCGCATCATATTGCTTGGGATCAGATGGCAGCTGCACATAGACGACATCGGCAATCTCGCCCAAGGCGACCCAGTCTTGTCCGCCCGTGCTCCAACTGCTTCCAGAAACAACCGGGGTTCCGAGAGTGATCAAAAGCTGCTGTCCTTTATCGTGTAAAGCGCCAGCCAATTTGGCGGCAAAAGCTGTGTAGGCAGCCTTCTGCCCTTCAGGAACACCTTGATAATCAAGATTGATACCGTTGAATCCTGCTTCCGCTTTACTGACCAGACTGTTTATGTGCTCCTCTTGCACAGCCGGATCATCAAGCAATGCGGATAGAGCAGCCTGATCGGTGACCGGTCCCACATTGGTCGTCTGCAGCCACTGGTCAAAATTTCCTTCAGGTACAGATGCAGCCTCTCCGGAAAGGGAACCATCACGGCTGAGCCTCAATTCGCCCACCAGCAGCTCCGAGACTAGTGCATCAATTTCGGGTGGCAGCACTTCGCCACCCGACACTTCCGCGCCGGTGCTGGTATTCTGCGGAGCAGCTACCTGCGCCATGGACAGGGCCAAGGGCAGTTCATTCTCCATACTGACAATCTGCTGGCTGTTGGGATCGATCTGACTGGGCATAAAGAACCACTGCTGGCCATTCCAACCATAAAGATCCAATGTCTTTAGATCGCCTGCTTCTGCCGGTAGCGGCAAAGCAACTTGACCGGATGCAGTTCCTTCTTCATGTTCAATAGCAAATACATCGCCAACCAACGTGACCTGCTCCGGCAGCGCTGCGGCCGAATTTTCAGCCATGAATCCAGCCTGCGGAACAACAGTTATTGCCGCCTGGCCATCGCTCAAGGAAAGGGCGACGCCATCAGCCGCGACGGATTGCTCAACAGATTCCGCACCAGTTTCAATTTCTGAAACCTCTCCCTCGTGTATTTCAGCGCTCGCTTCATCAGCTTCATTTCCTGCCAATCCCAGACGCTCTCCCAAAGAAACAGGAGGTAAAAATAGCCCCACCAGTATGAGAACAACGACAATGATGATGCCGCCGATAATCAATCCTGTTGGTCGCTTCGATGTTGTTGTATCAGTTTCGTCCATATTCTCTCCGAGGAAACATACCCTCATGTGGATAATTGATGCGCATCACAGTAAAGTCACATAACACAAAAAAGCGGCCATGAGAGAGCCGCCACCAATTTGCTATTTGAATGTCGAGGATTCTAGCACAAGGGAAATTCTGCTGACAAGCTGAAAACAGGGTGAGAGGATTATTGGAGGGGGTTCATTGATGAAACGTTAATTTTGACTAAGGATCCATTTAGGTCCGCCCAGCTCGTTCACCCAGGTGTATAAACCAACGTATCAGGATGAAAATCAACCCATCCGAACCAGAAAACGATCGTGCTCTTAACCCTTTCTAGCTGTTTTCCAAGCAATGGCCCTTCTAAGGCCTGCCCCGAGAAAGCGTCCCAAACGGTACCGGTCTCTTCGTCCTTAACAGTCATTTGGTCAGAATTCTGAGTGAATGTCAACAGTTGACCATCTACATTGCGATCGTAGACAAGGCCCGTCCCGCGTTGGCGGTCGAAGACTACGAGAAGATCATGTCCATTGAGCGCATCGTTGATGACCGGCTCCTCGTTCAAGGCGCTGAACGGATAAGCGACTGCGTCATCTTCAAGCTCAACGCCAACGACAAATTCTTTGGTGTACAGACGCTCGTCATCATTGGTCTTGCCAATCACGCCCGCTCGATCTGAAGCATAATATCCTTCATAGGAATCGCGCCCACCTCGGCGCCCACCTTTATCAAGAGCAATCGTTTCCGGGTGTAATTCCTTCCACTGCTCCCAACTCATCATCCATGAAGGCAAGAACTCCAATTTTGTGCCCGCCATTGTGCCTGCCACCGACTCGCCCAGCAATTGGCTCCAATAACTCTCTGTCTGGCGATCGTACATAACCAAAACATTTCGAATCAGCTTGCCGGAAACGCCAAAGGTAAACTCTTCACCTTCAATTTCGCGAGCATACACGATGCCCGTAAAGCAAAGCGGTCACCAGGTGACGGCGATTTTTTCGCCGCCCACCGTATCATTAACGATTTCTCGATTGCTCAAATAAGGAATTGAATAGGCACGTGCATCCCCATCAAAATCAACCCCAATAACCAACTCATCGGGATCATAAAAATCATCCGCCTCTGCCGCTGATAAAAACTGCGGGTCATCCACAGCCGGAATGGCATCACGGGGCAGCAAGGTGACGATCTCCAGGTCGGTATATTTGTCAGCCGGTATGCGCGTTGGACTTTGACCGGCTGCTTCCTGCGTATCACTCTCCGGAGAATCCTGCAGTTTTGGCGTCGGCAGGGGTTCAGCCCCACCGGCTGTGGTACAAGCTGCAAGCACCAAGGCCAACAGCAAAAACGGTCCACTTTTACAAAACAAGCTCTGGCAATTGAACATTATAATCCTTCTCGCGCTGCTAATTAATAGGGCAATTATAGAGGATGTGAGGGGATATTCTGTAATCTTGACACCGAAACCGCCGTTGCTATACTTCCTCTAACATGAGCTAGGCGTTACCCTTTGCCAAGGCAAACGTATTTTTACTTCAGTAAGGAGATCCTCAAAGATGGCAGATTTGAATGCAATATTCGCAAGCTTGGGTCAGAATTTTGATTCGAGCAAAGCAGGTGACTTGAACTTATCCGTCGCTTTTGATTTAAGCGGTGATGGTGGTGGGCAGTATTATGCCAAGATTGCCGATGGCAAAATTGATACCGGTCAGGGCGCCGTTGATAATCCGGATGCAACCTTATCCATGGATGCCGATGAATTCGCGGCGATGTCCAGTGGAGATTTGAATCCTATGATGGCCTTTATGTCCGGGAAAATTAAAGTGGACGGCGATTTGAACGCTGTGATGAAATTCCAATCCTTGGTCGGGCTCTAAGCAAAAGCGGCAAACACGCCAATCAATCGAAATTAAAACAGCCTGTGGATTATAAGGTCCACCGGCTGTTTTTTTTTACTTACGGCTGCTCAGCAACTATATGCGGGTAGTCCCGTGGTTCAGCCATTTGTGGGTCAACCCCAAAGAGAGCCAGCAGCTCCGCAATCAAGCCCGCTTTGCGTTTCGCATCACTGCGCGACCAGGTACGCGATTTGATCTCCAAGAAATAGCCAGGCATCTCCGGCTTTAGGATGCGGTCGAGGTTGACAGCAAAGTCGGTGCTCTTGTAAACAATGCGCCAGCGCAGCCGGTCCTTATTGACAAATACTTCAGCAGTGGGCTCGAAATATTCTTGATAGAAACGCAAACTACGGTCAGCCGCAGCTAGAAAACGGGAGCGGGACAACATAACTGTATTGTCGAATCCTTCCCGTTCCTCCTCGCCTATTAAGGTCAGGCGCGAACGAACCTGGCTTACCTCTCCATCAGGCGTAATGAACTCATCCTCTCGATAGCGTAATCGGGCAACATCCGGATCCGCCTTGGAAAAATAAAAATAGTGGTCAAACTGTCGATAATGCGAGTATTTTTCGATACTTAACTGCCCGCCCTCCAGCATGGAAATAATGGATGTATTGTCTTCTATAGGTACTTTGACTTGCATCTCAAAACTCTCTTGGCGTTCTACACCGGCAAGGAGCACCAACTTGTTATAAGGACTGGACTCCCTTTCGACGACAAATGCGTCGATTTCAGCCGCCACAACAACGGCTTCCTTTTTCGTCTTATCTTCATCCACGGTCAGCAAAGTCCGGTCACGCAGGAGCCATCTCCCATCACAAAGCACATGCAAAACATCAGGAGCCTTGGCCGCATAGATCAAGCGCGAGTAAACAGCTTCTGGATTGTTATGGAATTGGGGCTGATTGTGGACCCCATCAACTTCGACAATGGCAATGTCAGCCCTTTTCCCAGGCTCTAAACTGCCGGTGATATCGGCCATATGCAGTGCTTTGGCTCCACCAATCGTAGCCAATTCCAGAGCCTTACGCGCCGGTAGAACGGTAGGATCACTGCTGGCAGTTTTTGCCAAGAGTGCAGCCAGCCGTGTCTCTTCGAACATATCCAAATCATTGTTGCTGGCCGGGCCATCAGTGCCCACGCCAACATTAAGATCCATTGCTATCATTTCGCCAACTGGTGCAATGCCGCTTGCCAACTTCAAATTACTTGTTGGGCAGTGAGCAACGCCGGCTCCCGCCTTCTCAAGCTGGAACATCTCAGCACTGTCCACGTGGACGCAGTGGGCTGCCAGAAGCTTCGTGTCAAGAATGCCATGTTGTTCTATCCAGGGCACAACAGACATATGATTATCCTTGCGGCTGTTTTCCACTTCTAGCGCGGTTTCGCTAACATGAGTGTGCAGGGGCACATCAAAAGCCATCGCCAGATCGGTACAGGCGCGCAGCAGTTCGGGAGTAGCGGTATACCAAGCATGCGGGGCAACCGCCGGCTGGATGAGTGGGTGCCCATTCCATTTCTCAATAAAGCGCCGGCAGCGAATGAGCCCTTCCTCGTAAGTGCTGGCATCAGGTGCTGGGAAAATGAGAATCGTCTGTCCGAGAAGCGCGCGCATGCCCATTTTTTCAGTTTCGGCGGCAATCTCCTCCTCGAAGTAGTACATGTCGGCAAATGATGTGATCCCCGAACGAATCATCTCTGCACAAGCGAGACGCGTCCCCAAACGCACAAATTCTGGGGTCACAAATTCTCTCTCCAAAGGCATCAGATATCCCAGCCAGACATCGAGACGAAGATCGTCATTTAAGCCACGAAACAAGGTCATGGGGATATGGGTATGGGCATTAACCAAGCCGGGGATAATCACCTTTCCGCTGCAGTCGACAGTTTCAGCCGCTTCATACCTGGCAAGTATGTCAACACGGTCCCCCACAGCGAGTATATTGTTGTCGCCAATGGCGATGGCGCCATCGGTAATTACTTCAAAGCTACCATTCATGGTCACTACTGTGCCACCTGAGATTATTTTGTCTGCTGTAATGGACATAGATTCGCCTCCCGTCGCTTGGAAATAAGGAAACCGACTGTTCACAACAATATGCAAGCCGGATTGTTCAGGCATTATACCGATTCCTGATATAATGTAACAACTACTAAAATATCCAATACTTATGGTTTTAACTTCTTCTAGTTGGCGCTATACAGGAACAGGGTGCTCCCCATGCAGATGATTGACCTTATTGAGAAAAAACGGGACGGTGTAGAGTTGAGCACGGAAGAGATCAACTTTTTCATTGAAAAATATACAGCCGACGAAATACCGGACTATCAGGCAGCTGCGCTCCTGATGGCTATTTATATTCGCGGTATGAACCGTCATGAAACCGTGGTTCTTACCAAGGCCATCGCCCAATCGGGCGATCAGCTTGATTTGCATGACATTGCCCCATTCGTCGTCGATAAACATTCTTCAGGCGGAGTAGGCGACAAAACAACTTTGGTCGTCCAACCATTGGTCGCAGCTTGCGGCGTGCCGGTCGGCAAAATGAGTGGACGAGGGCTGGGTTCCAGCGGTGGCACGTTGGATAAAATGGAATCATTCTCGGGATGGACATTCCGCATGCCGCTGGAGCAGTTCAAGACACAGTTGGCTGATATCGGACTGGTTCTAGCCGGCCAATCGGTCGCCCTGGCGCCCGCCGACGGCAAGCTCTACGCTCTGCGTGACGTCACCGGAACCGTGGCCAATAAATCACTCATTGCCGCTTCCATTATGTCCAAAAAACTCGCTGCCGGCGCCGACGCCATTGTCCTTGACGTAAAAATGGGCAACGGAGCTTTTGTGAAGTCAGAAGATGAAGCCCAGGAGTTAGCACGCAGCATGGTGGATATCGGCCGTGATGCGGGACGGCAGACGGTGGCCATCATTTCCGATATGAACCAGCCGCTTGGGCATGCTATTGGCAACGCCTTGGAGGTCAAGGAGGCTATGGCTACCCTACGTGGTGAGGGACCGCCCGATTTTTGGTCCCACTGTCTTCAGGTCGCCGGCTATATGCTTCTGTTGGCAGGCAAGGCAGATACTTTGGAAGGAGCGCAGCAGCTGGCCATAAATGCACGCGACGATGGGCGAGCCCTACAAAAGTTCCGCGACATGGTTATAGCCCAAGGGGGTGATGCCGCCCAAGTTGACAATCCTGAATTATTGCCACAAGCACAATTCATCGAACCCATCAACGTACCTCAAGGTGGAACCATCGCAGCAATGGACACAGCCGAAATTGGCTGGGCTTCTGTAGGTTTAGGCTGTGGTCGCTTTGTAAAAAGTGACCAGATCGATCACGGCGTCGGCTTAATTCTGACTGTCAAGGTAGGCGATCAGGTTGAAGATGGAGCAACCATCGGCACCATCCATGCCAATGACCGTGACAAACTAGTTCAAGCCCGCGAAGAAGTTTTGGCGGCTATTACAATTGGCGGGACGGCAGTAGAGCGCCTACCCCATTTCTACGGCGTCGTACAATAGGCGCGCTTGCCGGCAAACTGAACACGTTTGTTTACCATTCAACAGTGCGGCGTGAAAGAACACTCGCTTAAAGTAGAGGAGCTTCATTTATGAAGACTTTAGGTATTGATATTGGGGGCAGCGGCATCAAGGGGGCTTTGGTTGATGTAGATCAGGGCATCATGGTCACCGATCGCTTTCGCATTGCCACGCCACGTCCAGCAACTCCCAAAGCGGTGATCAAGACTGTGAAAAAAATAATCGAACATTTTGACTACCAGGGTCCCTTAGGCATAGGCTTTCCCGGCATCGTCGTTAACGGCAAATTGCTATCGGCGGTCAATATCCACAAAGATTGGGAAAACTTCGCCGGGGAAAAGGCCATCGCCAAGGCAACGGGCTGCCCAACTATTGTGCGCAACGATGCGGACGTGGCAGGATTCGCCGAAATGCGCTACGGCGCTGGGCGCGGTTCCACTGGTGAGACGATGATTTTTACCCTGGGCACGGGAATCGGCAGCACGATGTTTATCAGAGGGCATTGTGTGCCAAATTTGGAATTAGGCCATCTATATTTGCCAAAACACAAGCATGACGTTGAAACTTACGCCTCCGATCGCGCCCGCAAGGAATTGGATCTCAGCTGGAAGGATTGGGGCATAAGACTCAGTGAATATTTCCAACATATCGAATTCCTATTCTCACCACAGCGAATTATAATCGGCGGCGGTGTGAGTAAAAAGCATGACCGGTTTCTTAAATATATCGATGTAAGAGCAGAGGTCGTCCCCGCGAAACTATTGAATGAAGCGGGCATCATCGGCGCCGCGGCTACAGCTTCAACTGGGGGAGACTGCTCCATCTAAAACGCTGTAGGGGCTGGCCTTGTGTCCGACCTGATGTGCGCGACCATAAGGTTACGCCCCACT
The DNA here is from genome assembly GCA_963807975.1 of uncultured Chloroflexia bacterium. Taxonomy (GTDB): domain Bacteria; phylum Chloroflexota; class Anaerolineae; order Promineifilales; family Promineifilaceae; genus JAACFF01. The sequence goes on from CAWEDV010000003.1 coordinate 89,855, forward strand.
ATAAATATTGGTTTGATTTATGACCCTAAACAGAACGCCCGGTCCCCGTCTTGCCTACCTTTCTTCTGCTGATGTGGAATCATTGGCCGAATGTTTGGTCGCCTTTGCCAATGCCGATGGCGGTTTGATCGTGCTCGGTGTCAATGAGAATGGGCAGATGACCCAGGAGATTTGGAGCGAGGAAGCGGAGGGTGCGCTGCGGGAAGCTGCCAACCTCTGCCGTCCTCCAGTTCCCAGCCGCTGGCAGTCCATTGAAGCCCAATCCACAACTCTGATCGGAATTAATGTCGCCCGCAGTCTTGATCTGCACAGCTTATATGACGGTCGTGTCCTGATTCGCAGCGGATCGCGAAACAGGCCCCTTTCCGGCGATGAGATTCGAGACCTGGCCAACAGCAAGCACACGGCCGAATTCGAGACGGAAGTCGTGCCCGGCGCACAGTTAGATGATCTCGATCCTGAAATCATCAATGAATACCTGGAAGGGCGCGAGAAGCGCGGCGCGGCGCAGATTACATCCACTGGCGAACTTCTGTTCGAGATTGGGGCTACGGATCGGCAGGGTACACCGACAACAGCCGGTATCCTTCTCTTTGGCAAGAAGCCGCAAATGTTTTTTCCCCAAAGTGGAATCGTTTTCGTTCGCTTTCCGGGTACTGAGCCAAAGGGAGATAATGGGGGCATTGGCTACGGCCGTCGCGATGAGCTGAACGGCCCCCTGGCACGCCTCGTGGCCCGCTCCTGGAACGTCGTTTTCGAAGAAATGCGTGTTGGCGCAGCGGTCAATACTCTGGAGCGCCAAGAGCTTACCGAATACCCGCGCTTTGCCGTGCGCGAGGCCCTGGTCAACGCCGTCGCCCACCGTGATTATCGCATCCGAGGACGGCGTATTGAAATCCGCATGTATGCCGACCGCCTGGAAATTATCAGCCCAGGCGGGCTGCCCGGCTATATGACCATCGACAATCTGGTCGAAGAGCATTTCTCGCGCAACCCACGCCTTGTCAATGGTCTCTACCAGTGGGGTTATATCGAAGAGCTAGGCCTGGGAATCGATCTGATGATCGAGGAAATGGTCGAGGCTGGACACACCCCGCCAGCTTTCCAGGCCAGCCCCCACCAATTCAAGGTCACCCTCTCCAATAAGCAGGAACGTCCAGCGTCGCCTAAATGGACCAAAAGCATGAATGAACGCCAGGTGAAGGCTCTGGCCCACGTTCGTGAAAATGGCAGTATCACTAACTCGGAGTACCGCCGCATTTGCCCTCAAGTCTCAGCGGAAACGCTCAGGCTCGATCTGGTCGATCTCGTAGAAAAAGGACTCCTATTAAAAATCGGCTCTAAGAAAGGGACGAATTACATCCTGAAGTAATCGAACAGAGCACTGTTGACCCTCCCTACAGCCCTGATGATCGTGTTCTTATCCGCTCTCGCACCTCGTCGATAAATTTATCCTGGGATAGAGCATTAATTTGTTTACCATCCCGCCTGCGAAGAGAAACGGCCCCTCCGATCACCTCCCGGTCGCCGATGATCAACATGTAGGGCACTTTCATCAACTGCGCCGCCCTGATCTTTGCTCCCATACGCTGGCTGCTTAGATCGGCCGTGGCTCTAATCTGCGCCGCAGCCAGCCGTGATTCCAGATTAGAGGCATATTCCTGGTGGGCGTCTGTGACAGGGATGATGCGCACTTGTTCGGGACTGAGCCAAACAGGAAATTTGCCCGCATAATGCTCGATCAGGAAGCCGACGAAGCGCTCATGACTGCCCAGCGGTGCACGGTGAATGCAAAGTGGCGTTTCATCCTGCCCTTCCCGATTAACAAACGTGAGATCGAAACGTTCTGGCACGACAAAATCCACCTGGTTGGTCGCCAGTGAAAACTCGCGCCCAATTGCGCTCCACACCTGCACATCAATCTTCGGTCCATAAAAGACGGCCTCATCTTCTGCTTCGACGAAGGGCACATCCCCTTGAATCATGGCCTGCCTGACCCTGTCTTCTATTTTCAGCCACAATCTTTCATTGTCGACGTATTTCTTGCCCAGACCCTCTTTGCTGTGTTTGCTGAGGCGCATGATGTATTTCTCAATACCAAACAGATCAAAGTAATGGCGGTACATATCGACGACGGCCATAAACTCTTCTTCCAGCTGCTCCTCGCTGCAATAAATATGGGCATCGTTTTGTTCGGCAGCGCGCACGCGCATCAAACCAAATAACGAACCAGACTGTTCGTAACGGTAGACCATGCCATATTCTGCCAATCGCAGGGGTAGATCGCGGTAGCTTCGAGATTTGCTGGCATATATCTTATGGTGAAAGGGGCAGTTCATGGGCTTCAGGAAGTATCGCGAACCTTCGCGCTCCATGGGCGCGTACATTTCATCCGCGTAATAGGGCAGATGACCGCTGCGTTGGTAAAGCGCTTCTTTGGCAATATGCGGCGTCGAGACCCGCTGGTACCCTGCCTTGGCTTCCATCTCATAGGCCAGCTTTTCCAGCTCTTCGCGTATGATATTGCCATTGGGCAGCCACAATGGAAGACCTGGTCCGACATCATCATCCATAAAGTAGATCTCTAGTTCACGTCCCAGTTTGCGATGATCTCGCCTCTGCGCCTCCTCCAGCAACTGCAGATGGCGCTTGAGCTCTTTCTTTCCAGGCCACGCTGTGCCGTAGATGCGCTGCAGCATCGGCCGTTTTTCGTCCCCACGCCAGTACGCTGCCGCTGTGCTCATCAGCTTCAACCCCTGCGCAGGGACCAGGCTTGTGTCCCGCACGTGGGGGCCACGGCAGAGATCCTCAAAATCATCTTGACAGTAGGTACTGATAACCAGTTCCGAAACAGAGCGGTTTCCGTATTCATCTTCCCCTCCGGCTACCAACCCATCAATTAGTTCCAACTTATAGGGTTGGTCGGCAAACAGCTGGCGTGCCTCAGTTTCGCTGACTTCCCGATACTGTATGGGGTAGTGACCGGAAATAATCTGGCGCATCCGTTTCTCTAGCTGCAGTAAATCATCTGGCTTAAATGTCTGCGGTCGCCCATCCTCGCCCATACCCAAGTCAAAATCATAGTAAAAACCATTCTCAATGGGCGGACCGATGCCCAGCTTGGCTTGTGGGTACATTCCCAACACAGCCTGGGCCAGAATATGCGCTGCTGTATGCCGCACGCGGTACAAATGGGAACTTTCATATTCTTGCGGGTTTGTTTGCATCATAACATCCTCCAACAAAAAAGCCACTCTGATGAGCGGCTCTTTTCACTAGAATTTGCACTTATAGGTGCTTTTCGCCGCTCATAACGCCAATGATTTAGTGGTGATCAATTCCGTTGCCCGGGTCACGAACTCGGACAAGGGCATCGCTCCGCGATCTTCATTCTCGCGTGTGCGCACAGCCACCAAATCATTTTCTGCCTCTTTATCACCGACAACCAGCATATAGGGTGTCTTTTGCAGTTGGGCATTTCGTATCTTTTTATTCATACGCTCACCGCTTTTATCAACTTCCACACGCATGCCGGCTGCTTTCAGCTGAGCAGCCACCTGCTCGGCATACTCGTTATGCCGGTCGGCGATAGGAATCATCGCCACCTGAACCGGCGACAGCCAGAGTGGAAATGCACCGTTGAAATGCTCAATTAAGATGCCCGTAAAACGTTCCATGCTGCCAAAGGGGGCACGATGGATCATGATCGGCCTGTGCCGTAGTCCGTCTTCGGCCGTATATTCCAGGTCGAAGCGCTCCGGCAGCAGAAAATCAACCTGCACCGTTCCAAGCTGCCATTCACGTTTGAGCACATCGCGGAAAATGAAATCCAGCTTCGGCCCGTAGAAAGCAGCTTCACCTTCCTCCACGACATATTCCATGCCCACTTTATCAGCCGCCTGCTGAATGGCGGCGATGCCCCGCTTCCACATCTCCGGCTCACCAGCATATTTATCGCTGTTGGGATCGTTGATCCCCAGACGGGCCCGGAAATCTTCAAACCCTAAAGTATTAAAGATGAACTGTATTAAATCCACCACGCCGATGAATTCTTCTTCAAGCTGATCGGGCGTCACAAATAAATGGGAGTCATCAACGGTAAAACCACGCACCCGTGTCAGCCCGTTGAGTTCTCCACTCTGCTCATAACGGTATACCGTACCAAACTCGGCCAATCGCAGCGGCAAATCACGATAGCTTCGCGGTTCGCTGCGATAAATTTCGATATGATGCGGACAATTCATTGGCTTGAGCAGGAACTGCTCATCATCCACATCAATGGGCGTATACTGGCTGTCCTTGTAATAAGGATAGTGACCGCTGGTAATATAAAGATCAAGCTTTGCTATATGGGGGGTTATGACCGGCAAATAGCCGCGTTCTACCTGCGCCTGTCGTAAATAATCTTCCAATAACTCGCGTAGGATCGTCCCTTTTGGCAGCCACAGGGGCAGACCGGCACCAACCAATTGTGAAATATGGAAAAGACTAAGCTGCTTGCCCAGACGGCGATGATCGCGCGCTTTCGCTTCTTCCACCAGGCGTAAGTACTCTTCAAGTTCCAGGCGATTTTGCCAGGCTGTGCCGTAAATGCGCTGCAGTTGGGGATTATGTTCATCACCGCGCCAGTAGGCGCCACCGGTACGCAGCAGTTTGACGGAATTAGCCTTCACCTGCTTGGTGTAATTGACATGTGGGCCACGACATAAGTCAACAAAATCACGCTGGCGATAAATGCTTACTTCAGAAACCGGCTCTGAGATAGGTAGCCCATTCTCATCCGTTTTACCCGCCGCCAGCTCATTGATCAATTCCAACTTGTAAGGCTCACTGGCAAAAAATTCCTTGGCCTCAGCAACCGTCATCGATGAGCGCTCGAACTTGGCGTTCTTTTTGAGCAAGGTTTTCATCTTCTGTTCAATTTGGTCGAGATCCTCGGGCGAAAAGGTAATAGGTTTGCCGTTTTCACCCATCCCCAAGTCAAAATCATAATAGAAGCCATCTTCAATAGGCGGCCCAATAGCCAGCTTTGCCTCAGGGAAAAGCTCTAGGACGGATTCAGCCATAACATGCGCGGCCGAATGCCTGATGCGATATAGAATTGATTCCTCGTATGGTACGTTTCCATTTGTGGACATAAATGCCTCCAGGTAATAAAAAACGCCACCACCCAAATTGGGGCGATGGCGATCGCGATTCCACCCAACTTTAGGGAAAACAATTGGTCCGATAGCAAAATGGGCCAATGGATTCCACTCTCGTTGTGGCCGGTAACGGGGCCGTCCGGACTTTCCTAGTTGGCAAATGATCATACAGCCGTTCAGAAAATCACTCTTGGGGGGTATTCACTACCGACTTTTGAAAACGGCTTTCAGCATATGGCCGCTTATCTCTAACGCAGTTTTGGCAGCTACTCGTCCCAATCAGCGAGTTCATTCTAAATTTTGCTTGCAACACTGATTATAAGAATGTGGCCTTACTTGTCAAGCGTATGATGAATCGCTAAGATCAGGTCTGATGAATTGCTATCAGGGTTGCAATTTCTCATCGCTGGCAAGATGGGAGCAACTCTAAACGAGATAAGTAACCATGACATCGGAACCACAAGGTCGAAGAAAACGCTCTGCCCCCATTCCCCTCTGGGCTATGGCGATCCTGATCGGTGTGGTATTGATTGTTGTCACATTCGGAGCCATCTGGTTGTTCCGCAGTGTGCAGGCCATGGCGTCGGCATCCACGTCAACCGTGCCGGAATTTGCGGCATCCCAGGTTGGTGAAGCTGGAGACCAATCTGCAGGGGATATCTCGTTTGAGGATAATCCTGTGCAGCCTGCCCCAGTTGTTTCCGCCGCTGATATACAGCCCTGGTCTGGTGAGGAGCGCATCAACTTCCTGTTTATGGGCGTCGATCTCCGTTGTGATGAACAGGGGCCAACCCATACCGACAGCATCATGATCGTTTCTATCGACCCGCTGACGAAATCGGCTGCTCTTTTATCCCTGCCGCGCGATTTGTGGGTCGAGATACCTGGATTCGGTGTCGACCGGATCAATCAAGCCCACTATTATGGCGAGGCTTACGAGTATCCCGGAGGTGGGCCGGCCCTGGCCATGGAGACCGTCGAAACTCTCTTGGGTATCCCCGTTGATTATTTTATCACCGTTGATTTTCAGGGCTTTGTTGACGCTGTCGACCTTGTCGGTGGAATTGTCGTCAATGTGCAGGAGCCCATTGATGATCCCGATTATCCGGACAACTGCTATGGCTACGAGCCCTTTGCCATTGACGAAGGAACACAGCGCATAGATGGAACAACGGCGCTGAAATATGCCCGAACGCGGGCTACCTTTGGTGGTGATGTCGATCGCGCAGGACGGCAGCAGGAAGTAATCCTGGCTGTTCGCGATCAAGTGCTGCGTGTCGACCAATTTCCCAAACTGATCGTCCAGGCTCCCCAATTTTGGCAAACTTTCCAAGACAACGTGAACACAAACCTGCCATTTGAGGATGCCATGGAGCTGGCTCTGCTAGCCCAGAATATTCCCCCACAAAACATAGAAACGGCCGTTCTCGATTATAACTATGTTTATAATGAGACGACGCCGGACGGCCGTCAGGTGCTCGTACCCCTCCGCAATGAGATCCGCAAACTGCGTGACACACTCTTCGTCGTGCCCGTCGCTCCGACACCTGATTATGAAAATCTACCCCAGCTAATGGCTGAAGAGAATGCCCGGGTGGCAATTCATAACGGTACGGTTGTCTTTGGTTTGGCAGGCAACACCGAGACGTATCTACAAAATCTGGATGTCACTGTCACTGAAATTGGCAATGCCGATTCCTCCGCTTACCTGACCTCGCGCATAATCGACTATGGTTCCCATCCCCATACCGTGCAATTTCTAATCCAGGAAATGGGGATTCCCCCGCTCAATCTAGAAAACGAAAATTTCACCACAGAAGATTATGATGTATTGGTGATAGTGGGTGATGATTGGGCGCAGGAAATACTGCGCAAATAGAGAATATCTTGCTATCTCTAATTCCCTAGATAGCTAATTATTGCCGCTCCCTCAATCTGTTCCTGCAGCCAGTTGTCAAACGCCTCTTGCAGCAGGCGGTGGCGCAGATCTGTCCCCAACATACGGTTGGGATTGCGCTCCAACAGCTTCACAATATAGTAAGTTGTCAGGCCGTCATCAGGATCAGTTACGGCAATGATATCGCTGACCTCATCCACTTGAAGGGCAAAAGCCACGGCTTCAATTTCAGGTACCAATAATGATCCACGCGAAAACCAGCCAAGATCTCCCCCAAAAGGCGCTGTCGCCTGGTCTAACGAGTGCAGTTTAGCCAGGTCTGCGAAATCAACACCTTCCCCAATCTGACCTGATATAAGCTGCGCCAGGCCCTCATCATCGACCTGGATGTAGCGTACGTGTACGTGTTCCATTGTCAAGGGAACGTCGGCCGTCACTACCGCCACCATCTGTTCCACAACCAGCTCCGCCGCCAATGCATTGCGGAATTCTTCTTCGGAATACAAATTCGCGGCCAACCAATCGTCAAAGCCGCCTTGCTGGCCAGTCACCTCACGCAGTTCACTCATTTTTCGTTCGACTGTCTCCTGGGGGATGGTTATCCCCAGAACAACTGCCGCCTGGCGCATTAGTTCCCTTTCAATCAACGCATCCAAAACCAGGGTGTGATAGTCGCCCTCCTGCTGCGTCGGGCCTATGCTGAGCTGCGTCTGAGCTAGCTCATAGCGAGCTAATTCTCGCTCATAGTCACCCAGCAGGATCGGCTGTCCGTTGACTAGTGCCGCCAACTGCGGGGTTGGCGTTAGCGATGGGAGAGGTGATGCCGTCGGAGCGGTTGTAGGTGGTGGTAATGGGGTTCCTTGTGAGACATCAGCCTCTGGAGAAGCGTTAATTGGCATCGCTGCCTCACCTTCTTCCTCTGCACCATTGCCGCAGGCAGCAAGTAGACTAATAACCAGCAGCAGCATGAAATAGGTGCTAGTTCTGTAGATTTTCTTCATTCCACCCATGGATATCGATGCACTCTTTTGGCCGGCTATATTTCTGTTTTCCCTGCCGCGCGGATTATACCTTTGCCCCTATGTGCCGCAAACCGGCCTCACAATTATTCAATTGCCCCAAACAGCGCTCTGCCCTATTATTGCTTTGAAACAGGTCAAGGAGGTGGTGCAATGAGCACAGAAAACAACAAACTGAAACGCGATCTTTCTATACTGGTTGCCATGTCAGAGGAAATGGAAACCTACTTGAACAGTGACGTCCTCTTTTGGCGCATGAGCAAAGCGGGCATGCCCGCTCTAACCTTGGGTGGTTACCTGATGCGTCAGCACCGTCTCTTGGCACTCAACAATCTCTTGACCACCGCAGAACTGTCTGAACTGGAATCGGCCATCACTACCTACAATACGGTTCTGTCGGAAGGAATCGTCCGTTTTGAGAAAAAGGCCCATCGCGAGCTAGAAGCGCGGCTTCGTCAATGGGGAGAACATATCAAAGATATCGATCGCGGCCTGGCCTCATCAAAAAGCAACTACGCCACAGTGGTCGAAGTTCGGGCCATGATCAGCGGCTTGCAAGATCAACTCGAACTGGCTCCTTTTTCATTGGATCCACGTATCCCCCAGCAAGTATCCCTTCTTGATAGCCAACTGCGCAGACAGTGGGAATCCGGCGAATTTGTCTGGCCCAACGAATGGCAGCCAGCCTATGCTGAGGATGTCTATTGGTGGCTTTACGGCAAGTCCAAAGACAAACGTCGCTAAACTAAAGGAGCCCCCGGCTCCTTAAGGCCGACTGCAGCAGTGGTTCAACCTGGATCTGGATCTGCCTATTGGCATAACCAATCCAATCCACATTGGCCTCGACATTAAGCGGTGCAGACAGAGGACGGCCTTGAGCATCGGTAACAATCACACCTAATTCTCGGGCAATAAGCTCTGTACAGACATCATAGGGGTGGCAGCAAATGCCCAGTGCAAGCCCTCGTCGAGCCAATAATCTCTCCATAAGGGGCCTGAGATCGGCCACAAAGCGATCATGCCCAGCCATTAACTCATACAGCTGCCCACCGCTGCAAATATATTGATCTTCAAAACAATGCGCTTTCCCAGGCTGAACAGGTCCCAAAGCACCCATCACAATTTCTTCGTCAATCGCCGCCAATTCCTCCCGAACTCCAGCGAAAAACCTGGATATCATGGCAAATCCATGGGCTATCGTGCTGGCTGATGATGGTCGTAGGTTAAGGGGGTGGCTTGCACCGCTTAGGCGATTGTATCGGTTAGCCCCGATACCATGACCTCGAACGGCCCAGACAACATCGGAGAGATGTTGCTTGACCAAGGGGATTTCAGTCTGCGCCGCAATCAGGATATCTTGCAGGTTGGTGTCCGGTCCATAATTGGGCGCGATTCCGGTCAGGATCCAGGCGCTCCTTTTTTGATACATCAATCCCCGCGTGCCATCGATGGGATCAACGATAATGCGCCACTGTGCATCTTCGGCAGAAGTCCCATGGGGTAAAACCACAACTCCTTGTAGAAGACCCTCAGCGATTAGGACCACCGGCGCGATAGAGGCAATCTCGCGTTCGAGAAAGGAGATAATAAGATCTTCGCTTACGCGGTCGATTGAATATATCGTGTCGCCTTTCTCTTCAAGCACGATCCTGGCCAGATCAGCCACTTCGCTCTGCTCACAAGCAAGGACAACCGCATCGCGAATCTGCGCTTGCAGTTTCAAGATTGGGGCCAGTAAGGGTTCTGCTCGAGAAAGAATTTCCTGGCTCTCGCCGTCATTTAGAGGCCGATTAACTGTCATTTCTGTCCTGTCAATTCCAACGACAAGAAGCAATTATCAGAGGCGCAACTTTACGTAATACAAAAACCGTGCTATATTTGCCGCACGTAATGAGCCTGCTAATTCGCTGATAATTCGCATTGTCTATACTGAGAATACTTGATTTTAAGTTTACGGTATAGCACCTTACAAAGCGAAAAATGGCGGCTTAACTATGGAGGTGAAGCTATGACCTCAATACGAAAATGGTCAGCTTTGTTTGTAATATTCATAATGCTTGGTCTCTTTTTGGTGGCCTGTGAACGGCCGCTGCCGACTGACGGGAGTACTGCTCCGGAAGCCACCCCCGCTGAGGCCTATCCCGCGCCAGCAGAGGCTGAAGACGCCGGCAGTCCCGCTGCGGACGAGCCCCCCACTGAAGGCTATCCATTAGGAGAAGAGGATGAACCGACTCCACCTGCTGAAGAAGCCGAGAGCATCGATGCTTATCCTGGAGGTCCAGGGAATGAAGCTTTAGGCGAGCAGCTTGACGGTGCAACTGCTGCGGGTGAGACTCTCGAGGGAGAAGCCGCAGAAGGCGAGCTCACGGAAGGGGAAGCGGGAGATGGAGAGCAGGTTGAAGGTGAAGCCGCACAAGGTGAAGCTGCTGAAGGTGAAACAGGAGACGGCGAACAGGTTGAGGGTGAAGCTGCTGAAGGTGAAACGGTAGAAGGGTCAGCGAATGAATCTATCGAAGAAGCTGCCATGGAGACCGGCAGGACCCATACAGTCGGCGCCGGTGAAACCCTATTTCAGATTGGCATGCAGTATGGCATGAGTTGGGTCGTCCTTGCCGAAGCTAACGGCATCACCAATCCCGACAGTCTCTACCTCGGGCAAGTTTTGGTCATCCCTGATGTCGAAGATCTAGAGCAAACAGAAGAAACGGCCGAAGCTGCAGACGATGCGGCGGAGGCCACCGAAGCTGAGGAACCAGCGAAAGCGACCGAGGAAACGACCTATATTGTCCAATTTGGGGATACGCTCTACAGCATCAGCGTACAATATGACGTTACTATGATGGATATTGCTCGCGCAAATGAGCTGCCAGGTTTTGACCAGATCTACGCGGGCCAGGAGCTTATCATCCCCCGGGCAGAAACGGAAGAGGAAGCAGATGCGGGGACGGCTGAAGAAAGTGAAGAGGCTGAATCATCCACTGAAGGTGGTGCAGAAGGCGAAGCAGCCGGTGCTAGCCACGTCGTCCAGGAAAATGAAACCGTTTTTACCATTGCTTTCAAATATGGCATTATCTGGACGCAGGTGGTAGAGGCCAACGAGCTCGAATCACCATATACTCTAGAGGTTGGGCAAACGCTCGTTATCCCAGCGAGCGAATAGCGAACGTATCCTTTTAATCAATGACTAGCCTAAAGGTGCGGCAGCAGTCGCACCTTTATGATTTATGGATAGAAGATGAATTGGCAAGGTGTTATCCACAAATATAATGACTATCTCCCCTTCTCCAGCGATGCCCCTGTCGTCACGCTGAACGAAGGGAATACCCCATTAATTCAAGCGCGAAACTTGGCCGAAGTAGTGGCCCCCAATGCCGGTTTAAAACTCTTTCTAAAATATGAAGGCTTGAACCCCACCGGTTCTTTCAAAGATCGGGGCATGACAGCAGCCATGACCCAGGCCGTGATCGAAGGAGCCAAGACGGTCATTTGTGCCAGCACAGGGAATACGGCGGCTAGTGCCGCTGCCTATGCTGCGCGCGCCGGTTTACGCTGCCTGGTGCTGGTTCCAGAAGGCAAGATCGCCCTGGGTAAATTGGCGGCTAGCCTTGCTTATGGCGCGGAAGTGATCAGCATCGACGGCTCATTTGATAATGCTCTAGACATGGTTCGCGAAATTGTGAAACGTCAGCCGGTTGCTCTGGTAAACTCAATCAATCCCTGGCGATTAGAGGGGCAGAAAACAGGCGCCTTTGAGATCATCGATCAACTTGGTGGATATGCACCCGACTGGCACTGCCTGCCGGTTGGCAACGCCGGCAATATCACCGCCTATTGGATGGGCTACAAACAGTACGACAAAGGTATACCCCAAATCCTGGGTGGACAGGCCGCCGGCTCAGCCCCTATTGTAACGGGCAAAGTGGTGGAAAATCCTGAAACCATCGCTACGGCCATCCGCATCGGCAATCCGGCCCGTTGGCGACAGGCGCTAGAAGCGCTGGATGAATCAGACGGCATCATCACCGCCGTGACTGATGAAAAAATCCTGGAAAGCTGGAGCTTACTGGCCAAACTTGAAGGGGTATTTGTGGAACCGGCATCAGCGACCGGCCTTGCCGCGCTGAAGCAGAAGATTGAGCAGGGCGAGATTGATCCACGAGGCAAAACGGCCGTCTGCATCCTCACCGGTCATGGGCTGAAGGATCCGGGAACGGCCGTTGATCAGGCAGCACCCCCCATCACTTTGGCTGCTGAAATTGATGCCTTGGAAGAATATTTGGCTGATTAAAGCTTGCTTTCCGGCCCAACCACACGCTGTAAAGCTTTGCGCCAGCTTTGGCGCTCGCTGTCCGTGATTTTCTCATCCCGGAATCGATGATCACTCTTGCGAATGAATTCGTCTAAGTTTTCTATCAGTTCCGTAAGCTGCTCTTGAGTAATCGTCACCAATAAGTCAAAAGCTTCCTGATTACGCGCCGCTTCCAGCGCCATGCGCAGATGGACCAGGCACAATCCATCAGAATGCTTCAGAGCAGATGCCATATCCTCATCCAGTTTGGCCAGCGCTTGGGAAACAGACTTAAGGGCCAGCTTTTCCGCTTCATCACGCCGTTCGCAGGCCGGGCACTGCGCTTTTTCAGGTAGATATTTGGCGGTTGTTGCTTCTCTTGCTGCTCCTTCATCCAGGCCGATCACGTCGGTCATCATCAACTTGAGACTGCTTCTGCGGCTTTTTCCGTATGTAATCTCCCCCAGTCGTTTGTGAATTGTGTTCACCAGGTCACGGTGTACAACGGCGATACCCAGTGGGGCGCTGTCTCCCGCACCAGGCAGCAGCCAGGCATGTTCTTTGCAGTATCCCAAGGAATCGCGCAGCGCTGCCCTTAGACTGATATCGTTGACGCTGTCATAAATCAGAGAGGTCAAGTGGCGGTTGGCCGATGCCTGACCTAGGCGGCACAAGGGGCAGCCTGGTTTCTGGCAGGCATCAATCATTTCGTAGTAGCTGTAAGTTTGAGGTCCTCTTTTCATGCTCCCCCTTCTCCGTCCGCGGCCTCGTCGCCGCTGCCCAGATAGGATTCCAACACCCAGCCGACCGCCCCGTCAACAGTGCTTACCTCACGCCAGATGCCCCCGCCAACACTCGCATGCCCGGGGAATAAGATCACGGTGTCGCCTCCCCGAACCAGGACATAATCCTGACCTCCCGGCGTCCGCTTAATCCACAACGTGCTGCTGCCGGTATTGATCAGGGCTGTTTCTTCAAAGATTGGTGTGGGGGTGTTGGTCGGCGTCGGAGTTATAGTAGGCGTTGGACTGGAAGTCGGAGAAGGCGTAACTGTTGGCGTCGCACTCGGCGTCAATGAAGGTAAAATTACTTCAGTCGCTGTCGCCTCAGCCTCTTCCTCACCAGCGGCGCTGATGGCCACAGCCGTCTCTGTCAATGCCGCAGGCGGTGGCCCACCAAATGCCCCGCTGTCAGGCGTTCCATCATCGATAGTGACGCCCTCGTCCGAACCATTGGGCACCGCGGTCGATACAGGTCCGGCCAATCCACCCATGGCGCCTGATTCATTAGTATCAGCAACTTGTGTCGCCTCGGCCGTCGCGCTGCCTGTCACCCCTCCCAGGGGCACTCCTGCCAGAAAAAAACCGCCTGATAACAGCAGCAAAGCCAGTGCGAAACCGGTGAAGGTACGAGCACGCAGATCCAGGCGATAGCCGGATAGGCCAAGTCGAGTTAGTAATCGTGGTGATTGAGCAAGATAGGCCAGGATCAACATGAGTGTTGTGCCCACGGCCGTAATGCCCATACCCCACAGAGTCCACAGTGGGAAACCCATAGCGGCAAGATTATAACCAATTTAGGGTCAACGTGTAAATCACTAAGGTAGCAGGTATAATGCCCATAATAACAATTTCCTACCTACTTGAAGTTTAAAAACTCGCCAAAATGATGCTTTGGCCCGTCTTCCGACTGCGCCATCGCTAGGGCTCGCCGCCCATGGGAAAGCAATCAGATGGCGGGAAAATTCAACCTACCAAGGGATCCATTTGGAGAGAAATATGAGTGATTCTTACGATCTATTAGTCCTCGGCGCTGGTCCTGGGGGATATGTGGCCGCAATTCGAGCCGCACAATTAGGCCAAAAAGTAGCCATTATAGAAAAAGAGTATATGGGTGGCGTCTGCCTCAATATTGGCTGCATTCCCACCAAAGCGCTGATCAAGAATGCGGAACTGGCCCATACCCTGCAGCATCGCATGCGAGAGTTTGGCTTCAGTTTTGATAATCTAGAACTAGATTATGGAAAAGCCTTTAAGCGCAGCCGCCAGGTATCCAGCCGTCTTGTCAAAGGGGTTGGTTTCCTGATGCGCAAGAACAATATCGATGTCTTTGAAGGCACGGGCCAGCTAACCGGGCCCAATTCCATTTCGGTCAGTTTAAACGACGGCAGCAGCAAGTTGCTTACCGCCTCAAATATCATCATTGCCACCGGGGCGCGACCACGCACCCTGCCTGGCATAGAGTTTGATGGCCAGCGCATCGTCTCCTATGTGGAATGTATCCTCGCCGAAAAACTGCCCGAACGTTTGATCATCATTGGCGGCGGCGCCATTGGCGTCGAGTTCGCTTATGTTTGGGCCAACTATGGCGTTGAGGTCACCATTTTGGAAATGCTGCCTCATCTCTTGCCTAATGAAGATCCGGAAATAAGCGTTGTTCTGGAAAAAGCGTATAAGAAGTTAGGGGTGAAGTTCCATACCAACACCCGCGTAGAAGCATTGCAGAAGACGGACGATGGGGTAAAAGTCGCCCTGCAAGACGGTTCTGAAATTGAGGCGGATCAGGTCCTGTTGGCCATTAATTTCCAGCCCAATGTAGAAAATCTGGGCTTGGAATCAGCAGGCGTGCAGCTAACCGAACGGGGCAACATCGGTATCGACGAACAGATGCGAACCAATGTGCTCAACATCTACGCCATTGGCGACGTGGCCACCGATTACCGTCTAGCTCATATCGCTTCAGCCATGGGCATCGTCGCCGCCGAAGCCATCGCTGGTCATGAGACGGCAAAACTGGATTATAAAATGTTGCCGCGCTGCACCTATTCCGTACCCCAGGTAGCTAGCTTTGGTTATACGGAAAGCCAGGCTGTGGAAGCGGGATATGAAGTAAACGTCGGTAGTTTTCCCTTCCAAGCCAACGGCAAAGCGCTGGGTCTGGGCGAAAGAGACGGCTTCATCAAGATCGTCGCCGATGCCAAATATGGTGAGATTCTCGGGGCGCACATGGTAGGTCCCGACGTCACAGAACTGCTGCCCGAGCTTACCCTGGCCCACAATGCGGAGTTAACGGCGGAAGAGATCGCCCGCAATGTTCATGCTCACCCCACACTCAGTGAGGCCCTGATGGAAGCAGCCCATGGCGTTGAGGGGGATCCGATCCACGTCTAAAGCGATTACGCTCATCACTGGAAAATAATAAACCCGGCCTCTCTAAAGAATGAGAAGCCGGGTTTTCATTATTGAAGGTCACTGGCTGCTTTGCGATCGAGCTAGCCAACCGTGATTGATTGCTCTCTCCCAGGTCCCACTGAAATATGGCTGATAGGCACACCTGTTTGATCAGAGATAAAGGCGACGTATCGTTGCGCATTTTGGGGCAGATCAACCAGCCGACGCACCCCCATGATATCCGCTCTCCAGCCCGGTAGATTTTCGTAAACTGGTTGGCAGCGGCCCAGATCATTCAAATCGGCCGGAATATGGCGTATGCGCTGGCCATCTAATTCGTAGGCTACGCAAACAGGAATTTCCTCAAAGCCGCTCAATATATCCAACTTTGTAACCACTAAATCGGTCAGGCTGTTGATCCGCCGCGCATGATGCAAAATAACCAGATCTAGCCAGCCCACCCTTCTCGGCCGTCCCGTCGTCGTGCCATATTCATCCCAAGGATTTTCACCCGTACCGCGTAAACGAGCAGCCAGTGCGCCCTCCAATTCCGTCGGGAATGGTCCGCTGCCTACGCGCGTTGTAAACGCCTTGGCCACACCAACAATGTGGTTCACACATTTTGGCCCGATACCCAAACCACAGAGCGCGCCCCCTGAAGTGGGGGACGAACTGGTCACATAGGGGTAGGTGCCATGATCGATATCCAGCAGAGTGCCTTGTGCCCCCTCCGCCAATACGGTTTGTTTAGCAGTGAGCGCAGCGTCAATTATCAGGTCCACGTCTGTCAGATGCGGCGCTAGACGCTGGGCAAATTTGCGATATTGAGCGGCAACTTCTTCTGCGTCAATTGGTTCAGCATCGTAGATCTTTATCAACACCTGATTATGGGCCTCGATATGAGCCAGCAACAAATCGGCCAGTTTATCGGGATCTTTCATTTGCCCGGCACGGATGCCGCTGCGGCTGGTCTTGTCCGCATAGGCCGGTCCGATCCCGCGCTGGGTGGTGCCAATCGCCACAGCCCCTCTATGTGCTTCACGTGCTCCATCCAAGGCGATGTGGGCCGGTGTGATCAGATGCGCTTTATGGCTAATTTTCAACCGCTCAGGTGCCACGTCGACGGCACGAACAGCCAGGGTATCGATTTCCCTGATTAATACAGCGGGATTGATCACGGTGCCATTGCCAATAAGACACAAAGTATCCTGGTGGACAATCCCAGAGGGAATCAGGTGCAGCTTAAATATCTCATCCCCAATCGTGACCGTATGTCCGGCATTGTCACCACCACTGTATCGAGCAACAATATCTGCCTGTGCTGCCAACAAATCCGTGATGCGCCCTTTTCCCTCATCACCCCACTGGGCTCCAACAACAATGTTCAAAGGCATAGTTTTTCCCCTTGCAGTTCATTGCCCTGCCAGCATTTGCTCGTTTGCCCCATTATTTTTGGCGCCTTTACCTCTTCCACGAAGCAGTGCGCGATTTCAAAAATAATTTAATAATGAACATTTACGGTTGTCCCCACAGGCGCCCAATTGAAGAGCCATCCCGCATCCACGGGGCTGGCATTAATGCAACCGTGACTCATAGGGATCCCAAAGTTATAGTGCCAGTATGCACCATGGATAGCGAAATTGCCAAAGAAATACATCACATAGGGCACGTCCTGAAGATAGTAATCATACCCTATCAGGTAACCATTCATATCCTGCGTTTCATATTTCATATAAGTACGAAATTGCCCGGTAACAGTCGGGAATTCTTGGGTTCCACTTGAGATATACGTATTATATACGGCTGTATTCCCTTCATAAGCAACCAATGTCTGGTCGCTCAAGTTGACGTCGATCCAGCGATCGTATTGTCCCACACCAGCTGGCCGCAAGCCGGTGGGATCATCAGAAGTTAGTTCTTCTATTAGCTCCTGGTCTTGCGCTTCGTCACCGGCACTGCTGCTCGAATCTTCAACTTCACCAACCTCTTCAATAGACACCTCTTCGGTGGGCACAGCCTCAACCGTGGGCCGCATCGTTGGCGTTGGCAGCAAGACCGGGGTTGCCGTTGCCATCACTTCGGTCTGGACAATCATTTCCAAGGTGGGTACCACCGTAGGTGGGCTGGCCACCTCTACAACCGGTTCCCCACGCAGTGCTGAAACATGCTCCCAAAACGCCGGAACAAGGCCACCGGCTATCAGCACAAATAGGAGCACAAGTCCGCCCACGAGCACAGCCATTCGCCAGCGTGAGCGACTGGCCCTGGCAGCATTCTGCTGCTCTTTTTGCTCAAGCTCCTTCCGTGCCCCTTGAACAAGGGAGCTGTTGGGCTGCAGCAGTTCCGCCCGTTTTACATACTCCGCAGCCGCTGCCGTGGATGGTGTCACCTTGGCCAATAACAGCCAGGCGGCATGATTTTGGGGATCATCACGCACCACCTGGCGCAGGAGGCGTCTTGCCTTAGACAAGTCTCCCTTGCGTATGGCAGTTCTTGCTTGTTGCATGGTCTCTGCGAACTTCTCAGCCATGTATCCTCGCCTGTTCAGCGTCTAGTATTATCACTCCGTGTAAATTATCGGTTAGCGCGTGGTGCCAATATAGCAGAGAATGCCTTCAGTAATAGCCGTGGCCGGGACATCTGCATAGGTCGTCAACAGTTCCCGATCCAGGTACATGAAGCCCGTTTCGATGATCACAGCCGGTGTGCCAAATGCTATTTCGCGAAAGGCATGATAATCCGCCATATCTTGGGTCAAAGTATTGGCGTGGTAGGGCAGGTTTGTCGTTGTCCGGTAGCTTTCCTCCATACAAGTAGACAATGCTGAGGAATCCGTAAACATGGAACCAGCGATCTTAAATCCCGTAGCGCCTTCGTTGTAGTATTCGCAGGAGTCCGCATGAATCGATACGAGGACCGTGCCACTGAAGTCATTCAGGCGCTCATCATATTCATCAAATAGATCGGTGCGAATTCCACGCAACCGTAAATTAGCGACGACCATTTCCGCGATCGCCAGATTCACGTCGGCTTCGGTCAAGCCATCGTCACAAACAGCACCGGGGTCAAACTCCTTATGACCAGAAATGATAGCAACACGCATGGGACGGGCGCTTTGCACCAATCGCTGGCTCACCGGTTGTGGCGGAATGGCTTTTATAAATGGGGCCGAGAGACCCGTGTTCTTCACCGCCTCGATGACATCCGTCTCTCCTCCGGAGGGGTCGAAGAGCATATAAATGGCATACATTCCCGCCACAGCCAGGATCATAAACAGCACGAAGGGCAGAATACGTCCAAGTATTGAAAACCAGGCGATATTCGATGATTCCCATGTATTATCATCGTATGGTGAACTCATTATGTCTATATTCTACATCATTACGTCAAGAAGTGAAACAGGCGAAATCAAGCCTGCAGGGAGGCGATTTGAATGCACTCTTGGGCCTTTTTGATAACGATGTGATTCCAAAAATGGCGCGCGTGGAGATCAGGAAAGATGCTCAAGCACGGCCGTAACCGAGTCCAGCGTCAAGACAGTCTCAGCCATAGCTTGCGCCTCAGCATAGCTAGTTTGCCTAATAGATGCCTTAACCACTGGAATCGATGGCGCACTCATGCTCAGTTCGTCAACGCCTAATCCGACGAGCAAAGAGGCAGCTGCTGCGTTTCCAGCCAGTTCACCACATACACCGACCCATATTCCTGCTTCATGGGCCGCATTTATGGTCTGTTTAATCAGCCGCAGCACAGCCGGTTGTAAGGCTTGCGCCAGATCGGCCACCTTGGCATTGCCGCGATCAGCGGCCATGGCATATTGGGTCAGATCATTGGTGCCAATACTGAAGAAATCAACCTCCGCCGCCAGAAAATCGGCCATGGCCACGGCTGATGGTACTTCGATCATTATGCCTACTTCCATCTCTTCGTCAAAAGATATCCCGGCCTGGCGCAGATCTTCTTTCTCTTCTTCCAGGATCAGTTTAGCGGCTCGTATTTCGCCTACCGACCCTACCATGGGAAACATGAGCTTCACGCAGCCCAGCGCACTAGCACGCAGGGCTGCCCGCAGCTGCGGTCGAAAAATCTGCGGTCGATCGAGGCAAAAGCGAATGCCCCGCCAGCCAAGGAAGGGATTGTCTTCTTGTCCCAAATCCAGATAAGGCAGCGGTTTGTCCCCCCCAATATCCAGAGTGCGGATAATTAACGGCCGTTTGCCCATGGTTTGCGCCACGTTTGCATAAGCCTGGAACTGTTCTTCTTCCCCTGGCGCCGAACTGCGGTCCATAAACAAGAATTCCGTCCGGAACAATCCTACACCTTCCGCTCCATATTCCAGGGCCACAGCAGCATCATTGGGGCCACCAATATTTCCGACGATCTCAACCATATGGCCGTCAACCGTCTCCGCCGTTTCTTTTCCCGCCCTTTTAGCCTGGTTCAGACTTTGCTGCCAGGCGGCCCGCTTCTGCAGCAGTTCTGTCTGTTCTTCAGTACTGGGCTCCAGCCAAACCTGTCCTGTTTGGCCATCAATGGCCATGACATCCCCTTCACCAATCGTCCATAGATCCTTACCTAAACCAACGATAGCCGGAATACCCAATGCGCGGGCTAATATGGCACTGTGCGACGTTGCTCCACCTTGTGCCACGCAGATGCCCAGTACCTGCGTGCGATCCAATCCAGCCGTATCGGAAGGAGACAGCTCCTCGGCTACAAGGATTGATGGCCGGTCGAAATCAAGAGGCGGCAGTTCCACCCCCATTAGCTGCTGTAAAACGCGGCGGCCAACATCCTCCATATCAGCGGCGCGTGCGCGCATATAGGGATTCTCCAGCGCGCGGAACTCATCCGCCGTTTTCATGACCGCCTCTTCCCAGACCGCTTCCACATTCACAGATTCGCTAAACAGACGATTTTTCACCCCCTCGATAAGCGCTGGATCTTGTAAGAACAACGCGTGTGCCTGAAAGATCGCTGCCTCTTGCGCCCCAACCTGCTCTTCCGACTCCCGCTCAAGATCTTTTATCTCGCGCAGCGCCGCCTCAACAGCTTCCTGGAATCGGACCCACTCCAACGCAGGATCATCAATGCTCTGCTTAGCAACCGCCGGCAGTTGGGGCTGGTACAAGGCTGCAGGGCCCACGGCTATCCCGGGAGAAGCAGCAACGCCTGCCAACACACCTTCAACAACCGGACCTGTTTGCCTGATCACAGTTTCCGCTGGCTTGCCTTCACCAACTGGCTCTCCGAAATTTTCATCAACAAGCGCTTTCAAAGCGACAAGCCCCTCGCCGGCATCCACACCAGTGGCCACAATTTGAATCTTTTCTCCCTGGCGCACGCCGAGCATGGCGATCTGGTTTATGCTCTTACCATTCGCCTGCCGGTCATCCTTGCTAACTTGGAAATCAGCGGCGAATGAATTCGTCGTACGAACAAATTGCGCCGCAGGGCGGGCATGCAGCCCCATCTGGTTGCGAATAATCAAGGTCAAACTTTCACTGTGACCTTGCGCAGCACCAACAGTGGCACGGCCCTCTATCTCGTGGAATTCTGGTTCCTGCCCCAATTGGCTGATTTTCATCGCCAAGGCGCCATGGGCTTCGGCCAATATCTCTGCACGACTGCCTCCCAAAGAGGCTTGCACAGCAGCAACCACAGCCCCTTCCACGAAGGGAGCTGCTGATAATGACACTTTCTCTTGTTGATCTGGATCGAGGAACTCCAGGGCCATCTCCGCGCTGAGCAGGGCGCTGCCCAAATCCATAAGCACCACAACGCCGTCGTCGCTGTAGACGGACTCAATCGCCTCGTAGACTTTCATCGGATCGGTGCCGATCGGATTCTCAGGATCGTCAATGCCTCCCGCCACCGCCAGCGGGACTTTCCCCTGAACCATTTGCTCTGCCAGGTCGCGAACCCCGTCTGCTATCTTTTTACTGTGAGAAACAAAGACTATACCCACCATACTCGCTTGTCCATTTCTTTATTATCGTTTGCTTGTGGTTCCTGGCCCGTAATAGTTGACGGGGATCAAATCTCTGCCTTGGCATGCCCAACATTCGTCCACTTCCCAAACCTTGTCCATGATATGCTCAGTTATTAATTCCACAGCCCCAGTCACAAAACCCGTATCACCACAACGGCAGGCATACCAGCCCACCGGTATCATTTCTAAAGGCAGTCGTTTTTCATTCAGGTCTATGATCTCAATGCCCAGACCCCAGCGGGCGTTGGTGATCAGTTTCTTGCATTCCGTCAGCCCAAGTTTGACCCAATATTGCTGCAAAGAAGTACAGTGACGCATGAGTAAAACAGCGATACTGATATCTTCAGGAAAAGGGATCTGTCGAGCATCAGCCGCTATCACCTGGCAGTTGGCTGGCAGATCTGGCTGGGGATGAACGACCAATTCCATATTGCGTTCGATGGCATAAACCTTCTGCGCCCGTTCCGAAATCCGCCTTGCCAAACGTAAATCTCCCGCTCCGATTTCAAGCACGATGTCATCGGTTCCAATCACATCTAGCACCGCTGCATAGGTGGGTTCATCATAGGGAGCCCACATCGCTTCCCATGGATCGTCTGCTAGTCCAGCTGGCACCTTGCCCATTATTTGTGGTTTCATCTTAACTGGCGCGCGCTTTCCCTGTCTTTCTCTTCGCTCGACAACAATGCGTATCTCTTAAGTGACCAACAAGGTTCTCGACTCAACGTTATATAAACCATAGGCTGCAGCCAGAAACTCAATCGGATGCCGGGCCGGCAGATCCGTACCACTTTCCATCTGCCAGCGGCAGGTCTCCGTATCACTGGCAGTCATCTGCATCTCAGGCCCTTGTTCAAACACAAAGTCAAACAATTCCTGGCCCACGGCCATGCTGATATCATGTTTCTCAACTTTATATCCGTACGTGCCGGCACTGCCGCAGCAGCGCGCATGGCTTTCGCGAACATCGAGGCCCGGAATCAATTTGAGAATGTCCAGGGCAGGTTTTCCTACCAGGTGCGCCCGGTATTGGCAAGGAGCATGGTAAGGCAGCACCATATCCAATTGGCGAAAATCAGTTTTCAGCTCTCCGTGTTCGTGGAGATCGCGCAGCCATTCGAAGATATCCCACACGGCCTCCGTCAGCGCATGCGCATCTTCATCATGGCGGTCCAATAGTTCAGGGGCTTCATCCTTAAGGGTCAAGGTACAGCTTGGCGTTGTGCCGACAATGGGCAAGTCACGCTGCGCATAAGGCAGTAATTTGTTGATATTGTTGTCATGATATGTTCCTGCGGCGCCAAATTCGCCATTGCTTAACATCGGCAGGCCGCAGCAGTTTTGCGGGGGAACAATTACCTCATACCCATTGTGTTCAAAGACGGCTACGGCTGCTTTGCCCACAAAAGATTCATAGTGCATGGTCGCGCAGCCATGGAAATAGACGACCTTCTTTTCGGATTTCAGCCGCTGATCGGTTGTCTTCTTAAACCACTTGCCAAACGTCCCATCCTTGTTCCAGGATGGCAGTTGGGCGCCTTCGGCGATGCCAAAAACCTTATCTGCAATGACTCTGCTCAGCTTATTCTGTAAGGCAAAAGTAGCCAGTCCCGGAGCGAGGCTGCCCGCCTTGCCCATCAGTTCATTTCGTCCCAGCAGTCTATTGCGCAGCGGTATCCCGTTATCAGCCGCCATTTGTGCCCGGGCGCGGGCATTGATCTCCGCGATTTTGACGCCGCTGGGGCAAACTTCGTTACAGATTCGGCAGCCAGAGCAGTAATCGACAAAATGGTCAGGGGAAATCTTCTGCCCTTTTTCGCGGTATCGCTGTGCTTGAGGCCCGGCATATTTAGGCCCGGGGAAGAGATCTGTGACCGCCGCAACCGGACAGTAGCTGGTGCAGATATTGCATTTGATACACTCATCCAGTGTGGTGCCAACAGAAAGCCATGATTCTGTATGCATTGTTCCTCCAATTACCTCGAAGCAGCAGCCATGCCGGCCGCAAATCCGCTGGTCAGGGCGATCCCTTCAACACTGCGCTCGACAATCGGATCTGCGCCGGCAAGCATTTGCCCCGCCACCCATAAATTTTCATAGAGCAGCAGGCCATCACCGCCGACTGGCTGGAATTCATTGTTGACCGTGACACCGCCGGTAAAAACAAGGTGTCCATCTGAACTCAGAAAACGGCTGTCAAACCATTCGCTGCGCTGTTGGGGCACCGTCAACGGCAAATCCAGGATAGTCTCCCACACCCGCCCGTCCGCATCGCTGTTGAAGCCGCCCCCTAATATCCCACCCGTAGCCAGCAGGAAATTGTGAGCCTGGTGCTTATACGGCCGTCCCGTAGATTTGCTGGCCATCCAGGCGATCTTTCCCGCTGTTCCATTCGCAGGGTCGTTCTTTTCCGTGGCAATGATCTCCATGCCCTTCTCCACACGAACTCCCATGCTGAGCAGCTTATTGCTCAGCGCCTTGTATAGCCTGATACCGGGAACACTGGGCGGCAAGGTCGGGATTTCAAAAACGGGCACGCCGCACAGTTCTTGTAAATCGTTCATGGTATGTGCATGGGCGTCTAGCCCCAAGATGGCTGGGAGCCCGATGCGTTCACCAGCCTGCACAATTTCCTTCAGCCGCCGTCCCAACTGTTTGCGCCGCTCCTCATCATCCAGCTCTTGCGCCAGCTGAACATTGTTCGCATCTCGCCGGGATGTTAATAGGTCCATGGGCAGCATTTCCGCCCGTGCCTGGTATCCCAACTTGGTCAGATTTTCAGCAATCACCAGGGGGTAAAAATCGCGCATACTCTTGAACCCAGCGATTACCATGGGCTCTGGACGGCTCAAATCGCCGGCGATCTGCGCTTTTGGTGCCATAAAAGTGGGGCGAGAGGCACCCGCAGGAGAGGGTAAGAAAAGATTATCCACACCATTCTCCGATCTGCCATAGGGAATTCCGAGCTCTGCAGTCAAGGCAGAGAACGCTTTCAATGCCTCTTCTATTAGAGCTGTCTCGAGTTTGGCAAATGGATGGTCAGAGTATTCGCGGCGAAAATCATCAAGCGCTTCCAGTGGCTGTTGGATCGCTTCATGCTGGCTGGATAATTTATAACCCAACAGATCAATGGTGCCGGCGCTCCAGTGCATCGCGCCCAGTCCTTTGCTAACCACTCGCACCTGCAGCCCTGCCTTAGCCGCTGTATAAGCCGCCATTAATCCACTTAATCCTGCGCCTACAACCAATAGATCAAGCATCGGTCACCTCCCAGACGATTGCCTTTCCCCGGTATAAATGGTTGCACCTGGTCATTATTTATGCTCCGGTTCCGGCTCATAGGGGCCGGGCGTCGTGTCAAAGCGGTAAAATTCGGTTACCGGACTGGCAAAATCTTCATCCGGCAAATGATCGGCGTTCATCAGACTCATGTAAATCAACTGGTTCAGCCGCTGCTGTTTTAGTTGGCCACCCCAGAGTATAGGCACCAACCCCCTCCAACGCTCTTGTAGAAAGTCTCTTAAGAGCAAATTTGGGCTAAATACAGGCGGTGTTTGCCCCGCCTCAGCACCAGCAGGAGGTGGCTGAGCAGGCCGCAAATTATGCGCAGGAGACTGCAAATAGGCCGTGTCCCACTGCGCCGCATCACTGTCTTTGTCGGCCATATCGCTGCGCCAGGCGCCAGTCTGCCGTAGTTCATGCAAAATACCTGTGGCACGATAGGTGCAGAAACCTCCCTGGCAGGGGCCTTTTCCTAAACGAACATCACGGCGCAAGTCATCAAGGGTCACCGTGGGATTCTGCTGCGCCGCGTTTTCCAACATGGTCCGCGTGACCAATTCACATTCACAAACCAACTCCCCGTGCAGTTCTTTTTCCTCGATTTCATGCAGCCTGTGTCCGAGCCAATATTGTCCCTGGTCGGCACCGGGAACGGGCGTCGTCGCTGTTGTACACGGCCGTTCCGTCTGCAGTTGTTCGCAAACCTTGTCGACCGTGGCCTCGGCCATCAATCGGAAAGTCGTCCACTTGCCGCCAGTGATCGTCAGCAACCCTTTGATCCCTTCTCGTTCTGAATGGTCCAGCAGGGCCAACTTGCGCGTCACGTCCCGACCCCCAGCCCCTTCATACGTCTCCTGGAACAGAGGACGCACACCAGCCCAGACCCGCAACACGCGGGCATCTTTAAAGCCCGGCACCATCTTGTCCCCCTCATCCATCATTTTCTTGACTTCCCACGGCTCAATGCGCAGATGTTCGGGATCGGTCACGTTTATGGAGGTCGTACCAATAATGCAGACCGTATGGCTGGGAACAAGAATGTCCCCATCAGAAGGCATCTTGCAGCGATTGATCACCGTATTGACCAAACGGTGAGCCATTGCCACCATCGTTCCCTTGGCAGGCATGATCAAGACATCACACCCGGCCATTTCTGCGATATGGCCCGTCCACGCTCCCGCCGCATTGACCACAATATCGGCGTAGATCTCCGCATCTTCACCGCTGACTTCATTGTGCACCCTGGCCCCTACCACCCGACGATCCCCTTCGGCTCCTTCGACAAGGAGGTCGCGCACTTCATGATAAGTCATGATTTGGGCCCCATGCTGCCGCGCCGCCTGTACCGTCGAATGAGCGGCAAGAAAACCATCAGAACTGCCATCAGGTACTTCAAAGACACGGCTGATGTGCGGATTTAACAGCGGCTCTCTGCGCAGCGCCTCAGCGACCGGAATCTCACTGCAAGGGATGCCAACCGCCGCACAGCCCGCCTTAAACTTATCTGGGAATTCCCCCTCATCCTCCGGCGTGACGACAAAGAAGCCGCTGGTATCTTCAATACAGTGTGCATGAGTACGGCGCAGAATCCGATTCTCGGCAATACATTCCGCAGCCCCATGGGGATCTTTAACCGCATATCGACCACCGCTGTGCAGCAGACCATGATAACGGCCCGTCGTGCCATGATTGAGATCACGCCGCTCTACCAATACCACCTTGAAGCCGCGCAGTGCAGCGTCCCAGGCGACACCCGTACCCGTGGCCCCGCCGCCAATCACTAGAACTTCGGTCTGAATCTTATGCATATGCTCCTCGCTTTGATGCGCAGGCGAGTGCGCCCCAAAAACCAACCGCCGGCCGCCTGCACAAATGAAGCGGTCGGCGGTGTATAAGCCACTAAACTAACAAAAGGCTAGTGAGAAGAATCCTACTCCTCCACCCAGTCAAAGGTACGCGTGACTGCCTTTTTCCATTGCCCGTACAATTCTGTGCCGGCATTGCTGTTTTCATCCGGGGTCCAGGTCTTATCTATGCCCCAGTTCTTGCGGATGTCGTCCTCGCTTTCCCAGAAGCCGACTGCCAGGCCAGCCGCATACGCAGCGCCCAGAGCCGTAGTTTCCGCCACCTTGGGCCGTATAACCGGTACGCCCAAGACATCTGCCTGGAACTGCATCAACGTCTCGTTGAAAACCATACCGCCATCTACTTTCAATGCCGTCAAATCCACGCCAGAGTCAGCGTTCATAGCATCTAGCACTTCGCGGGTCTGGTAAGCCGTCGCCTCCAAAGTGGCGCGGGCAAAATGACCCTTATTGACGTAGCGAGTCATGCCCACGATCGCGCCCCGGGCATCTGAACGCCAGTAGGGAGCAAACAAGCCGGAAAAGGCAGGTACGAAGTAAATGCCACCGTTATCTTCCACCGTAGCCGCCAGCTCTTCTACCTCAGGCGCTGAATCAATGAGGTTCAGATTATCACGCAGCCACTGCACCAATGCACCGGTGATGGCGATGGATCCTTCCAGCGCATAGACGGCTGGTTTATCGCCAAACTTGTAGCAAAGGGTAGTTAACAACCCCTGGAAAGAAGGAACAATTTTGGTACCGGTGTTCAAAATCATGAAACAGCCAGTGCCATAAGTGTTCTTGGCTTCGCCGGGGCTAAGGGCAGCCTGCCCAACAGTGGCTGCCTGTTGATCGCCCAGGTCGCCACAGACAGGAATTTCGCCGCCAAACGGACCATCTGCCAACGTATTGCCCCAAGTATTTGGATCGCTGGAGGGAACGATCGTGGGCAGCATTTGCTTCGGAATACCCATTATCGCCAGGATTTCATCATCCCAATCCAGCGTCTCTAGATTCATAAGCATCGTCCGGCTGGCATTGGTCACATCGGTTACGTGTGATCCGCCAGTCAGATGCCAGATGACATAGGTATCCATGTTGCCGAAAATGGCGTCACCTTTTTCAGCCGCCTCGCGCAGGCCATCGACATTATCCAGCATCCATTTCACTTTGGGCCCGGAGAAGTAGGTCGCCAGGGGCAGACCGACCTTGCTCCGGAAACGATCTTGACCGCCGTCCTTGGCAAATTCATTACAGATTTTATCCGTACGCGTATCTTGCCAGACGATAGCATTGTGATAGGGTTTACCCGTGTTCTTGTCCCAGACAACCGTCGTTTCACGCTGGTTAGTGATGCCAACTGCGGCAATATCGGCCGCCGTGACACCTGCTTTCTCCATGGCGTCTTTGACGACATCTTGTGTCCGGGCCCAAATCTCTTCCGGATCATGTTCCACCCAACCCGGTTTGGGGTAAATCTGTTCATGCTCCAACTGGTGCACACCAATTGGTTCGCCTGCATGATTAAAAAGCATGCAGCGGGTACTGGTTGTACCTTGGTCAATTGCAGCTACACATTTTGCCATGTTCTTTTGTTCTCCTTTATTGGGGAAGTAGCGGTACTATTCGCAGAAGTTCCCCAAAAGATTTATTCTTCCATCACTTCCAACAGTACGTTCAAGATCAAGTAAGATGAGGTGGCACCAGGATCCTGGTGCCCTATGCTACGTTCACCGAGATAACTGGCCCGGCCTTTGCGCGCTTGCAGAGGAATTGTGTCTTTCATGCCCTGCTCAGCAGCAGCGACTGCAGCGCGCATGGCCGATACCTGATCCTGCCCATTGGCCACAGCTTCGTTGAGGACCTTCATGGCCGGAGACCAGCTGTCAAACATGGTTTTGTCCTCCAGCTCAGCCCGCCCGCGCTGCACAATACCATCCACACCCGCTTGCAGCATTTTCACCAAGTCGTCACTATCAAGTTCTTCCTTGGAGGGCACAGCCATGCCGCTGCGCAGGTAAAATGTTCCATAAAGCGGACCGGCAGCGCCGCCAACACTGGAGATTAAGGTCATCCCCGTCGTCTTCAGGATGTTGCCAATGTCTTTATCGGAAACTGTCGGCAGCTTCTCCATTACCTTGCGAAAGCCGCGATCCATATTGATTCCATGGTCCGCATCCCCTATTGCCGAGTCAAGCTGGGTGAGATACTCCTTGTTCTGGTGCAGTACAGCGGCTGTTTTCTCCAACCACCGCACGATCTGGTCCTTTGTAACTGTCATCTTTTCAGATCCTCAACTTAATAATAGTGCCGTTAATCAGGGTGATTAACGGCACTTTGTTCATCCTAGCCTCCCCAGCGCAAGCCGGGAGTAACAACGGGCGCGTCCCAGAACTTTAGGATTTCTTCATCCACCTTGAGAAGAGTAATGGACATACCCTGCATCTCCAGGGAAGTGATATAGGGACCGATCAAGTTACGAACGATCTTAACTCCCTTTGCTTTGCAGGCTTCATCCAGTTTGCGGTAGACGGCATACAGTTCGGATACCGGCGTTCCGCCCATGCTGTTAACAAAGGCAATCACCTCATCCCCTTCCTCGAAAGGAGTATCGACGAGTACTTTGTCTTCCCAGGCGCCATTTTCCCGATCCCATTCACGCACGGTGCGCGAATAGGCAGGATCATCCAGGATTTCGTCCGCCATCATCTGTGTGATTTCATCAGCGGTCATCATCTTCACCCGCTTCTGACCCGGTTCACCATGAATGCCGATGCCGATTTCAATCTCGTTATCGCCCAGTTCAAAGGTCGGTTTGCCTGCTGCAGGAACAGTACAGGAGGTTATGGCCATGCCCATAGTGCGCCCGTATTGGTTCACTTTGCGGCATAGATCGGCACATTGATCGAGGTCGTAACCCGCTTCCGCGGCAGCACCAACGACTTTTTCGGCCAGAACCGTGGTGCCCACGCCGCGCCTTCCCGCCGTATACAGGCTGTCCTTCACCGCCACATCATCATCAATGAGGATGCTCTGTACCTTAATCCCATCACCATGAGCCATTTCCGCGGCGAACTCGAAGTTCATGACGTCGCCCGTATAGTTCTTGACTAAGAACAATACGCCCGCACCGCCATCAACCGCTTTTGCTGCTTCATACATCTGGTCCGGTGTCGGCGAAGTAAATACTTCGCCAGGGCAGGCACCATCGAGCATGCCTACACCGACAAAGCCGCCGTGCATCGGTTCATGCCCGCTGCCGCCACCAGATACCAGGGCTACTTTCCCCACCACCGGCGCATCTGCGCGCACAATATAGTAAGGCTCGAAGTTAACCTTCAACATATCAGGATGAGCAGCCGCCATACCTTCAAGTTGTTCTTTCACGACATCGTCGATGCCGTTTACTAATTTCTTCATTATGATTTTCTCGCCTTTCAACCTGGCCAGTTCCTAGCTTGGGTAAAAACCAGGTGAACATAAAGCAATTTTGCCTTTCTAAAACGCCAAGATCAGCAGACCGGCGATAATGGCGCCAATGATCGGGGCCACAACCGGAATCCAGGAATACCCCCAATCGGAACCACCTTTGCCTGGGATGGGCAAGATCGCATGTGCAATTCGTGGGCCGAGGTCACGGGCTGGGTTGATGGCATAACCAGTGGGACCACCTAACGACAGGCCAATACCCCAAACCAATGCACCTACCAGGAATGGCCCTAGGCCGTCTGAAATGCTACCAGCGAAGATAGCCCATACGCCGAACATCAGGACGAAGGTGCCGATGATCTCAGTGATATTGTTCGAGACAACGTTGCGAATCGCTGGCCCGGTGGAGAATACGCCAAGTTTCGCACCTTGGTCTTCTGTCTCTTTCCAATGGGGTAAATAGGCCAACCACACGATGATCGCACCAATGAACGCACCAATCAATTGGGCGACAATTAGTGGGAGCACTTGTGCCCATTGTTCGTTGCCAATAACGGCGAAACCAACCGTGACAGCTGGATTAATATATGCCGCTGCACTACCTGTGGCTTGGGCTACAAACACGCCAACCATAACAGCGAAAGCCCAGCCCGTCGTAATGACGATCCACCCTGAATCTTCGCCTTTCGATTTTTTCAACAACACTTCGGCCACAACGCCATCCCCAAGGATAATCAAAAACATTGTGCCAAGAAGTTCACCAACAAATGGACTGCTCATTTTCCGCTCCTTATTTCAAATCAGATGCTCCAATCAAAATCGGTAAAAATATTTGAGTGTAAAATATCCACTCGAGGCCGCTTACAAATGGTCTGGATCGATATTCACTCTCCTTTCCCTTACAACCATCTAAAAAACCCCAACATCCGAACCTGAAGATCAACTGCAACAGCCAATTGATCATAGAATTGAAAAGTAATTACACTGAAAAAAGGGGTACGATTATGCAAAAACGACAGCAAAACAGGGATCTTATCGGTCATTCTGCACACTTGTCTATCTTACAAGATATTAGAGGGTATCGGCAATGAAAACTAGATATTTGGTTCATTATGGAACGCCCTTACCAAACATGTGTTTCATTAAAGAACGTGTTGATTATTTTCACAGGTTGACATAAAATTACTATGTGTGAGGAAGCTGGCTGTGATCAGTCCCAAACAAAATAAAGCGCCATTGTTGAGCCGAATATCACTCATTGCGGTAGGCTAAAGTTTAACTCTATTTTCACGATCGGTTCACGATTTATCCATTGGGCTATTGTCATGCTTGATATATCCTTCACAGTAAGGGTACCCTTGTAATCGTATGCACAAATAGAAGTACCAAAGGAGCATACAAGTGGAAAATCAACGCAACGATATGCAAAACAGCAGCGTCAGCGCTTTATTGGGCACGAAAAAAATATCTGTGTTTAACTGCCCCTATTTGGGGACACTCGAGGATACTGACACATCTCTGGCCTACCCGGCAGCGGCCAATCATTGCTTTCGGGATAAATCCCCAGCGTCTATTGATTTATCCCATCAGGAAGCTTATTGTCTGACCGATCAACATCCTAACTGCCATGTTTTTCTTTTGTCAAAAGTGGAGCAGGAAGCTGACGAAGAGCTGGTTGTTGTGCAAACTGCCCCGAAACAGCACAAGCGGCGCCTCAGCCTATTTGCCCTGCCCATCATTCTGGTCTTGATTCTATTGGCAGCCATAATTTGGTGGCCTGCTCCGGGAACAACTATCCAAGACTCTCTGGTGCGAGGGGCGCAGTACACAAACGAAATAAGTGGGGGCGCGACCCTCACTGGAAAACCGGTTGCGCAGCAGCCCGTGGACACCCCTGAAGAAACTGTTGGTAGCGCTCCGGAAGCAGAGGCGCCATCATCATCCGAAGCCATGCTGGATGAATCCCACCAAGAGGAATCGGCGGACAATACGAGCGTTCCTTCTGCAGCGCCAGCAGATAGCAATCCCGTGACAGAGGACCAGAGTCCATTACTGACCGACTCAGAATTGACTGAGGATGCACTCCAAGCCGCAGAACGTTCCTCGGTAGCCAGAGGCAGCGGCGAATCCTCCTCATCGTCCGCGCAGCCGGCAGCCGAAGTTTCCGTCGATATGGAGTTCAACAATGAGGAAACAAGCGCAGCAAATGAAGCGCAGTCCAATTCTGAAACAGGTTCGGAATCCGCTGCTTCCGTCAACGAAACCGCAGAAGCCGCTGTGGAAGAATCTGCTGCAGAGGTCGTCGAGGTCGAGGCGGAGAGCAGCCAAGAAGCTGAGACAACAGAAGGGGAGGAATCACCTGTGCTGGTCACGGCCGATTTGCCGGTCATTGCCACGGATACCACGGACGTTTCCACGGCACCTGCAGGAACCACACAAACGAATGATGCCGGTGAGCAAGTGGTTCTGGTCGGCCCAGTTGCCAGCTCAGCTTTGTCGCTAGAAGATGGTTCAGAAGCGGTCAGTTTCCTACCTGTCTACCAATCAGCGGGTGGGGGGCAACAGCTTTCCCAAATCGAAAGCAAACAGTTTGTCACCATTCTAGGTCTTGACGAAAGCGCTGCCTGGGTAAACGTTCGCCTGGAAAATGGCACAGAAGGCTGGATCAACGCCAATCAAAGCGGCGCCTCCACGGAAGTCTCCGCTGCCAGCGGGCAAGTTCTACCCACCGTCACCTCATACCCGGTGATTCGATACTCCTTCGTAGACACCGGTGCCCTTAATATGCGCTCCGGACCTGGCGTGGAGTATGACTCACTGTCCGTACTCAACATGGGTGAAATCGTCGGCCTAATTGGACGGCGATCACTCGGTCCCTGGGTACGGATCAGGTTGGACAGCGGTACGGAAGGCTGGGTTAACTCTTCCCTTCTGGCGCCGGTGAGTTAGCACATCAACAAACCAATATACAACAATCGACTTGATTAAAACCGCGGCACCTTGGGCGCCGCGGTTTTCTTGTCTACTACGCAATAATCCTCTCGTTCAGTATAATCCCGAATCATGTCTATCCTCAGCGCAGCACATGTCGGTCACTCCTTTGGCGCCTATGATATCTTTCGCGGTATATCCGTCACTATTCCCAAAGATGGCAAAATCGGTCTGGTAGGCCCCAATGGCGTGGGCAAAACCACGTTACTGCTGATTCTAGCCGGTTTCACCCAACCCGACGCTGGGACCGTACACATCTCACGTGGCTCTCGCCTGGGCTATCTATCTCAGGAATCTTCAGATGCCTTTCGTGGCCAGCGGCACTCCGTCTTCGAAGAGATGCTAACTGTCTTCGCTGGTTTGCAAGAAACAGCCTCCCGACTGGGTCAAATGGAAACCGCCATGAGCAGCGGGCAGCTTTCCGAATCCCTGCTGGCCCAATACAGCGCCCTGCAGGAGCAGTTTGAAATGGCTGGCGGTTATGACTACGAACTGCGCATCAAACAAACGCTCACCGGCCTGGGCTTTGACGGCACCTCTTGGCAGATGCCCCTACATCATTTGAGCGGCGGGCAAAAAACGCGCGCCCTGCTCGCCCGTCTGCTGTTGGAAGGACCGGATCTGCTCATTCTTGATGAACCAACCAACCATCTCGACGTTCAGGCCATCGAATGGCTGGAAGGTGCGTTGAAATTATGGGGCGGGGCGATTCTGATCGTCAGCCACGATCGCTACTTCCTGGACAGCGTCGTCAATACCATTTGGGAAATGAGCCCGGAGGGGATCGAGACTTTTCGCGGCAATTACAGCGCCTATTTATTACAGCGCTCCGACCGGTGGCAGCGCAAACAGAAAGAGTACGAAGCGCTCATGCAGCGCTATGCCAAGGAAATGGATTTCATTCGGCGTAATATAGCCGGCCAACGCACACAGATGGCCCAAGGCAAAATGAGCCGGCTGGCGCGCGAGGTGGAAGCTGTCCATGCAGGTGGATTGGATGTACTGCCGGCATTGCGCAGCAAAGGTTGGCTGCAGGTAAAAAACGAGGTTGGCTTGGAGATGCGTCCCGCTTCAACACCCGCCGAACTGCACACACGAATCAAAGAGATCCCGGGCCCCATGCAGCCTTTATCATTAAAAATGGAACTGCAGGCCTCTCATCGCAGCGGCAATATCATCATGCGCACCAGCGATCTACAAGTCGGCTATCCGGGTAACATGCTCTTCGCGGCCGATAATATCGAACTGCACCGGCAGGAATGTGCGGCACTGATTGGCCCCAACGGCACCGGCAAGACGACATTCCTGCGCACCATTCTGGGGCAGCATCCTCCCTTGCTGGGGGAAGTTGATCTGGGTTCCAGCCTGAAAGTAGGTTATTTCGCCCAGACCCATGAAGAATTAAATCCCGACAACACCGTCTTGGATGAATTTCTTGACCACCAGCCCCTGCCAGTCAGCGAGGCGCGCAATTTCTTAGCCCGTTTTCTATTTCGAGGTGATGATGTTTACAATAAGGTCAGCACCCTCAGCGGAGGCGAACTAGGGCGCCTCGCTTTGGCCATCCTCGCTTTGGAGAAAGCGAATTTCCTGCTCTTAGACGAACCGACCAATCACCTGGATATCCCCGCTCAGGAAACGCTGCAGGTGGCCTTGGAAGCATTTAGCGGGACCATCCTTTTGGTCTCCCACGATCGTTACCTTATTAACCGCATGGCGACCCAGATTTGGGATTTAAAAGACGGGCGTCTCCACGTTACCGGCGGCGGGTATCAAGAATACCTGGTCCAGCGCCAGGCAGAGTCTATGAGCGCCCAGGAAATTGCCTCGGAGGCGGTTGTTTCTACCGATACAGCCCCTACCAACGGCCATAAACCAAGCAAGAATGAGCTGCGCCGGCAGGCGGAAAAGCTGCAGGAGATAGAAGAGCTTATTCACGAAGCGGAGACTCGCCTGGCAAGAATCAGCCAGGAATTGCAAGGAGCATCTGACCGGCAAGATGTCGCGGAAATCCGGCGTATCAGCCAGGCCTATGCCGATACTGAATTGGAATTGGCCGCCCTTCTGGAAGATTGGGAAGAGGCGCACGACGAATAACATTGTCTAAGCATGAGGATTATTAAGCCAGCATGGAAAACCTGACGGTACCTAAAGGCAAATATATCATTGGCTTAACGGGCAATATCGCTACCGGGAAATCGGCCGTCATGAAGCTGGCCCAGGAACAGGGCGCACTGACCATCGATGCCGACAAAGTGGTACACCAGATTCTGGAGCAGGATACGGCCGTGCAGGCAGCCATTATCGACGCCTTTGGCCCCACAATCCAAGGAGCAGATGGACGCATCATACGCCCGGCGCTGGGCCAGATCGTTTTTGGCGACCCGCAGGCCTTGCGCCGGCTGGAAGCGATCATCCACCCCGCCGTACACCATCACGTTCTGGCCCTCATTGAGAACAGCTCAGCGCCCATTGTAATGATCGAAGCGATCAAACTCCTAGAAGGAAAATTGCGCGGTGTCTGCCAGTTGATCTGGGTCACAACCTGCTCCCGTGAACGCCAGTTGGAGCGCTTACGAGTTTGTCGTGGTCTGGACAAAGAAACGGCCGTATTGCGCATCAATGCCCAGGCTCCTCAAGAAGAAAAATTTGGCCAGGCGGATATCATCATCGATACCGAAGGGTTAATGGATGAGACACGGCGTCAATTTGTACGCGCCTGGGTTCGCCTTCCGCAGGCAGATTAGGTACAGTTACAGATTAGAACATTTTAGCAATGGCCGTTGACCAGTCACAAAAAAAGGCCATTGGGAGTATAGTTACGTTATGGAAACCATAAAGAACTGGGTCAAGAAACATCCCAATCTGACCGCCTGGCTTGTCCTGGCCTTTGGCATGGTCGCCCTGCTTCTTTTCGAAGCACGCGATGTCGGTTTGGAGACAAGCCAATGGTTTTGGCTAGTTGTTGTAACCATCCTCGTCGCCGGTGCTGCGATCTGGATTATTAGTTGGGGTGACGATGACGATGCCGTCGCCCTCGAAGAAGACAATCAGGCCGAATCAACTCCATGACCTCCGATCCTCCTGCAACACAGGTTCCTTTGGAAGCTGTGCAGGAACTACGCAGCGATATCACTGAGTTTTTTCAGGTATCTGATACTACCCTGGATGATCCCGAACCGGGGCACGTTCGTTTTCGCGGCCAGTTCCTGCAAGATCCCGCCCAATGCTTCGACGAATTACGCGAGCGTTTTGAACGCCATGGCTTCACGCCCATGATCAAGGAGCAGAATAATCGTGCCGTCTTGATCGCCTTTCCGGCGATATTCAAACCGCGTGAATCAAAACCAACGATCAACATCCTACTTCTCTTAGCCACCATCCTTTCCACTTTATTCGTCGGCGCCAGTTACACGGCAAATACGACCGAAGAAATGTTTATGCTGTGGCGCGGCTGGCCTTTTAGTCTAAGCCTCATGTTAATCCTTGGCGCCCATGAATTAGGCCATTATTTCGCCGCCAAGTATCATAAAGTGCCCGTCTCACTGCCCTATTTCATCCCCCTACCCATGCCAGGTTCTATTGGAACCCTGGGCGCCTTCATTCAGCTGAAATCACCGGTGAAGAACAAACGGGCCTTATTAGATGTAGGGGCCGCTGGACCTTGGGCGGGCATAATCTTTGCTATTCCCATCTTATTCTTGGGATTGGCCACATCAGAGGTCCTGCCTCTCCCAGAAAGTATGCCCTACATGGCTGAAGGCAATTCACTTCTCTATGCTCTGATGAAGATCATTATCTTCGGCCGTTTTCTTCCTGCTGATGGCCTCGATGTTCATTTAAATCAAGTCGCCTGGGCCGGCTGGGTTGGTTTATTGGTTACCAGCCTCAATCTGATCCCCGTAGGCCAACTCGATGGCGGGCATGTCGCCTATGTCTTATTTGGCAAGTGGGCTAGGTATCTCTTCTGGCCCGTGATCATCATCTTGGGCGGTCTGGTCCTATTAACCGGAACGTTGACCTGGATCCTCTGGATCGCGCTGCTGCTGCTCTTTGGTCGCCGCTACGCTGTCCCCTTGGATGATGTGACCGAACTGGATCCACGCCGGCGCGTGTTTGCCGTGTTGACCCTCCTGCTTTTCTTTTTGGTCTTCATCCCCTTACCGCTGCAGATCGTGACCCCCTGATGTTCAAAGATGCCAACTTTTTAAACTCATGTTTTCCCTGCCGCAGGAGGTAAAGTTGACATCTTTTTGTCAAACCAATTTTCCGCTTAAGATTGTCCCTTAGAATTTGGCAGTACTAAGCGAGTTGGCTATAATTTGCTTCGCTTTGGCGCCATAGCTCAGTTGGTCAGAGCGGGGGACTCATAAGCCCTAGGTCGTTGGTTCAAATCCAACTGGCGCCACAGAATCAATCGGACTTGTTCTGTACAAATGCAGTCAAAAAAAAGCAGATTGTGAGAGGAACCGTTCCCAGGTCGCCAAGACCGGAACGGTTTTTTGTTTCCCTTTGCTGCCAGATCCGGCGAAAATGCCGGACCTGGCAGCCAGAATTCTTTAAAGTAAAGGATAGATCATGTACACAGTTGCGGTAAAGAGAGATTTTGTAGCCCAACACTTCCTCATCGGTGGTGATTGGGGAGCCGAAAATGAGAAACATTCGCACCATTATGTGGTCGAGCTGAGCCTTGAGGGGGCGGAATTAGACCAACATGGCTACCTGGTCGACATCGTCGATATCGAGCAGCAGTTGGATGCCATTGTGGCCCATTATCGTGATCGAACCTTGAACGACCTGCTTCAATTTGCGGGGCTAAACCCCAGTATCGAGCATTTCTCGCGCATTATTTGCCAGGCCCTGGATGAGCGCATCACAGCCACTAACCTGAGCGCTTTGACTGTTGTCCTCTGGGAGAATGACATCGCCTGGGCCAGCTTCCGGCTCAGCCGCTAAACTTGGGCATCAGGGTCCTGCCGGACAAAGCTAATTAGCATGCGCGTAGGCTTGATCATCTACGGGGATCTGGACACCATTTCTGGCGGCTATCTCTACGACCGGCAGTTGGTGCGCTATCTGCAGGAACAGGGGGATGACGTAAAGATCATCTCTCTGCCCTGGACGGGTTACGGGAAGCATCTCCTGCACAATTTTGATTCTGCCTTGCAGCGCAAACTGGGAGATTCATCTTTCGATATCCTCTTGCAGGATGAGCTCAACCATCCTTCCCTCTTCTGGCTGAATCGGGACCTGAAACGGCGCCAAACCTTACCCCTGGTGAGCATCGTGCACCATTTACGCAGCAGCGAACACCATTCCCGATCCATGACCGTTCTCTACCGCCAGATAGAAAAACGGTACCTCCGTTCCGTAGATGGTTTCATTTTCAACAGTGAAACCACCTGCTCAGTTGTTAATGCTCTGCTGAGGGAAGAGAAACCTCACATCGTCGCCTATCCGGCAGTTGATCACATCCACCCCACAACGGATCGCGCCGCGGTCATTAAACGGGCCTTGACCCCTGGTCCTTTACGATTGATTTTCGTGGGCAATATTATCCCGCGCAAAGGATGCGCGCTGCTGCTGAAGTCGCTGACCAACCTGCCCAAAGGAAGCTGGCAGTTGAAAATGGTGGGCGATATGACAGTCGATCCCCAATATGTACGCCAGATGGAATTCCAGGTCGATACGTCTGGCATAGCTCCTTATATCCAATGGCACGGCCGTGTTTCCGATTCCGACCTTGTCAGCCTGCTTAGCGTCAGTCATGTGCTCGTCGTCCCTTCCACATACGAGGGCTTTGGAATCGTCTATTTGGAAGGCATGCGCCATGCTTTACCTGCCATTGCCGGCAGCGACGGAGCCGCGTACGAGATCATCAGCGACGGCGTTAACGGCTACCTGGTTCCCACAGATGATTACATGGAACTCGCCCGGCGCCTGCAGTTACTTATCGATAATCGCCAGCTCTTGGCCCAGCAAAGTCTTGCCGCCCTTGACCGGGCACAGCAGCAGCCAACCTGGGCTGAGACCATGGCCCGTGTGCGCCAATTTCTGATATCACTGATTTCTGGAGCATTATAAATGGCCCGATTAACCCCTGCCGACTTCTCCTTCACTCGCTATTTAGCCGCCAAAAAGAGCGTAGACGATCGCGCGCTCAATGAACACATCTGGCGGAGGTTGGCGAATTCACTGCCTTCATCACCTCTACACGTTCTGGAAATCGGCGCCGGGATCGGCACTATGGTCGAACGTGTTATGCAACGCCACTTGTTTGCAGCGCAAGCAAACTACACCGCTATCGACTCCCAACCGGCCAATATCGATGAGGCCCAGCGCAGACTGTACGCACTTCCAGAAAAAGTTGAATTGCGGCTTGAGGCAATCGATCTTTTTGATTTCGTCGCCCGGGAACAGGCGCGGCGAACCTGGGATTTGCTCATCGCCCATGCTTTTCTCGATCTAGTAGACCTACCCAATACGCTCCCTCTGCTTTTCTCCTTATTGAAGCCCGGTGGATTGCTATATGCCACTCTGAACTTCGATGGCGACACTATCCTTGAACCAGTCATCGATCCCGAAATCGATGCCCAGATCATCTCCCTTTATCATCGCACCATGGATGAACGGATCGTCGACGGCTGTCCTTCTGGAGACAGCCACACCGGACGCCACCTCTTTCGCCAGATGCAGGCTGCAGGTGGCGAGATATTGGCGGCAGGCAGTTCCGATTGGGTCGTTTATGGCGGGAAGGATGGCTACCCGGGTGACGAAGCTTACTTCTTGCACTTCATCATGCACACCATGCAGCGGGCCTTGCAGGGACATCCGGAGCTGGACCGCTCCTTGTTTGCGGCCTGGATCGCCCAACGCCACGCTCAGGTTGACGCGGGAACCCTGGTTTATATCGCCCACCAGTTAGACTTTCTAGTCCGTCTGCCAGCATAGCGCTGCAGCTAGCTTAAGGTTCCAGCCTAGACGCCGGTTCAACCGGCTTATCATCAACGTGTCGGCCTGTGCGCCCTTTCGATACCTTTTTGCTACCCCACCACAAACCGGCGGCGCCCAATAAGATATCTCGCCCGCGGGTCAGCAAACTAACAGTGATACCGATGGCCGGATTCAAACCCATAGCGCCAAAAGCAAAGACCTGGCTGGCCTCCAACGCCCCAATACTACCCGGCAGCAGCAATAGAGTGGCGATGCGCGCTGCAGTCAGAGCGGTGACCAACTGCACCAGCGACAACGAAAGCCCCAAGAAGGAAACCATCAACCAAAACTCAGCGATCATTAATACCCAGCCGGCTACAGAAACAAGAAGGGCCAGGGCCACCGTGGCTGGCGCCCGCCGGCAAAAACGGGCGGTTTCGATTTCGCTGCTAAGCACCGCCTGCTGCGCCCGTTGCAAACGCGCCTGCCATTCTGGTTTGCGCTGCCAAAGCGGGAGAACACCTGCCCGCGCCATCAACCAGGAAAGCGGGGCATGGTTGGTCCAAACAGCCAGTAAATAGCCACCGGGCAAGAAAAGCAGCAGCGCGGCAAAGAGGATCACTTCCGATCCCACGGTATCGCCCAACGATCGTTGGCGGATAATAATAATCGCTCCACTGAGCAAAAAGGTGAAATTTACCAACAATTCCAGCGTCTTGTCTAAAGACATGGCGGCAATGGCTGTCGCTCTGGGCACTTGATGTTCTTTTTCTACCAGGTAAACCTGCAGCGGTTCACCGCCAAAATGGGGACCGGGCGTGAAATAGCTTACGCCAAAGGTGGCCATCCGGTAACCAAAAAGCGCGAAAAAGGGGATGTGTTGGCCATGACCATGCAGGATGATCCACCAACGGCCGTTTAGCAGAAGTAAGATCAACCCGTTTAAGCCAATCAGCAGCATAATCTGTGACCAGCGTAGCTTCTGCAGCGCCGCCCAGGTATCGACCAGAGGCACGGCACGCAGCACCCAGATCAGCAAAGCGACAGCCAGCAACCAGGGTAAGAACTTTAATATGCGCTTCTTCGTCATGTGCGCTTAGTCATCAATCTCGTCCACAAGTTGGCTGCCACTGCGCCGGTTGACCCAGGCCTCCTCCGGCTGCCACAAGGAAAAATAGCCCGATCCCAAGAGTGCGATCCACAACGCAGCAATCAAAGCCAGGCCATTCTCCCACAGGAGTCCCCGCGTAGCGATATCAAAACCAATCGGAAAGAGCAGCAAAATAACTCCCAGCCGTCCCACAAAACCAAGAAGAACAAAGAGCGTGCCCAACACAGCCAGGGCAACCAGCATTCCAGCCGCAGCGCCCGCCTGGGGAAAATGCCAGGAGGTCAGCAGATCTAGCCATGCCTGAGGCAGGTACCAGGGGGCTGCTTGCTGCATGATCGTGAACATAGCCAACAAAACCAGTAATCGCCAAAGGGGTGGAAGCCATAGAGCCATAATCACATAAAGACGGCGCTGTAGTTGACGATAAAGCTCGTTTTTGAGATTCAAACGGCCGCTGGCGAACAACCAATCCCGGCAGAAGCCCAACAGGATAGGCACAGCCATGACCAAACCAGATAGCGTGGCCATCTGCACTGGTAGGATCGGCCACAGGACGACGGTCATCATGCCCATTAACATCCCAGCCATAATCCTACGGTGGACGCTGGGCGGGATATCACAAACAGGTCGCCCGGACCGTTGCCGCCACCATAAACCAAAAACAAACAGATAGCGGGCCAGGGCCACGCTCAAAAACCAGATCGGCAGTTGGCCAAAACCAATGGCCAGCAGACTGACGATGACCACACCCAGACCGTCAAATTCCATGTCCAACCGCTGGCCCAATTTCGTCACATGGTTCGTTTTGCGAGCCGCATAGCCATCCAACCAATCGGCGATACTGGCTGCCGTATATAGCAAGGCTATGATCCAGGCCAAAGGCATTGCCGGCTTTGATGAAAAGAGAAAACCGGCCAACAAACCAATGATTAAGGCACGCAGCAGCGACAAATGATTGCCCCAGCCCAGAGTGGGCAGCAACGTCGTTTCACCAGTCCTGAAATTCAAGGGCAAGGCGCGCCACAGTATCCACAGGCCATAAGCCAGGGACAAACCTGATAAAACCAACCAGCGCAGAGCAGTGGGCCATACAGGCAGCAGTAGGCGGTAACTCGCCAACCAAATGATCAACCAGGCCAGGGCAAGAATCAACCAACTCCGCCGCAGCTTACTAGTGTGTGAATGTGAACCCGTTGTTTGCCAGATTTTCGTGAAGTCCTAGATTACAAGATAGGTTTTTATGATAAA
The DNA here is from genome assembly GCA_963807975.1 of uncultured Chloroflexia bacterium. Classification (GTDB taxonomy): domain Bacteria; phylum Chloroflexota; class Anaerolineae; order Promineifilales; family Promineifilaceae; genus JAACFF01. The sequence continues at coordinate 132,206 of CAWEDV010000003.1, forward strand.
ACGACAGCCATCAACGAGCAACCCGGTGAACCAGATGTATGCGCACACACTCATGTTCTCCCTGTAGGCGCGAATTATTGTAGTCGCCTACCGAGGCAAACCGCAGTCAATGCCCTTTCTCCAACCTAAGGCTATAATTCCTTAAGCTGACCATTCATCGAACCTTTGTCACAGTCAGGAGGGAGAAATGACAGCAGCAGCGCAGCCGGAAGATGACCTGAAGAGATTCTCCTACCGCAAGACTTTTGTCGTCGGTTTCGGTTTCTTGGGCATCAGTATCATCTGGCCCATTTTCAATCAATTCATCCCCATTTTCCTACAAGCAGGCAACCCGGAATTCGAAAGGCAGCTCCTGGCAGCAGGCCGGGACATACCTGATGTCATCGGCTTTGGCCTGACACCGGCCTTGGCCCTCTTCATCATGACCTGGGATAACCTGATCAATGTCTTCTTCCAACCCTGGGTAGGCGCGAAGAGTGACAGCACCTGGACTCGAATTGGCCGGCGGAAGCCCTGGATCATCATCGGGGTACCGGTCGCCGTGATCGGTTTCACGCTGATTCCCTTTGCACAAACGGCCGTGGCCATCGCCGTCTTCATCCTGATCACCAATTTCGGGATGGCCTTATTTCGTTCCCCCACCGTCTCCTGGCTGGGTGATCTTTTCGTGCCCAACGATCGCAGCAAAGCCAATGGCATCATTAATTTAATGGGTGGCATCGGCGCCCTGCTTGCCTTTTTTGGCGGCGGCTATCTCTTCAACAACTTCGGCCGAGCGGCCCCTTTCATCGGCGGGGCGATCCTCTTGGTGACAGCGATGATCGTCGCTCTCGTCGGTGTGAAAGAGCCTAAAGAAATCGACGGCGAAGATCAGCCTGAAAATGAGGGCGTACTGGCTAACCTGCGCGCTGCCTGGCAGAACCCAGACAAAAGCGGCCTCTTCGTGCTCTTATCCATTCTCCTTTGGTTCATGGCCTTTAATGCCTTAGAAGCGGGCCTCTCTTCTTTCGCAGTCTTTACTCTGGGCATTGCCCCGGGAACAGCCTCTATTTTCGCCGGCGCTGTCTCGGTAACCTTTATTTTGGCCGCCATGCCCGCCGGATTTTTGGGCACCAAGTACGGCCGTCGCTCCATCATTCGCCTCGGTTTGATCGCCCTGACCATTATCATGCTGGGCAGTTATTTCCTGATCCAAGATCCGACCACCTTTGTCGTGGCCCTGATCTTTACTGGCATATTTTGGGCCTTCGTCAACGTCAACAGCCTGCCCCTAGTCTACGATCATGGAGACGAGCACCGCATTGGCGCCTATACCGGGCTCTACTATTTTTCATCACAATTGGCCGCCGTCCTGGGGCCAACCATGGGTGGCGTAATGGTCGATGTACTCGGTGACCAATACCGCTGGCTTTTTGTCTACGGCGGCGTATTTATGTTTCTGGCTTTACTGACCATGACCCGGGTCAAAGCGCGATCCGTGAACAGTGTACAGGCATCCTAAACCATACCAGAAGCCCGGTTTTCCGGAAAAACCAGGTTTCTTTAGATATCGATAATAGGAGATTTCCCCATGAGCGATCTTGTTCTGGCGCAGCAGCACGAAAGCTATTTTGAGATAATTCTCAACCGCCCCAGCAAACGGAATGCGATCAATGCTGGTCTTTACGCCGCTTTTGATGAGGCCGTCGCCGAAGCATCCCGCGCAGCAGGCGTTCGGGCTGTATTGATCCGTGGCCAGGGAAAATCTTTCTCCTCAGGCATCGACGTCAGCGATTTCCTCACCCTGCCTCAAAAATACGGGCCAAACTGGCAGCAGCGCGGGCGGCTGATCACCGATGATTTTCAGCGGGTGCTCACACGTCTGGAACGGCTGGAACTGCCCACCATCGCCTTACTACATGGTCATTGTCTTGGCCTGGCCATGGAGTTGGCCCTGGCCTGTGATATGCGCATCGCCGCAGAAGGAACCCAGCTGGGCCTGCCGGAAACGCGCCTGGGCTTGATCCCCGATGTGGGCGGCACAACCAGGCTCGTACGTTTGGTCGGTCCTGGACGAGCCAAAGAGTTGATCTTCACCGGAAAGATGATCAATGCCCAGCAAGCCGAGAAGTGGGGGATTGTCAACTACGTTGTGCCCGTCGAGGCCTTGCTGGACAAAGGGTTGGAGCTGGTTGAGGAACTCAGCCTCGCCGCGCCACTGGCCATGGGCATGGCCAAGCGCGTGATTGATGGTCTCGCTGATATCGACCGCGGCCTAATGTTAGAGGGCTGGGCTCAAAGCCAATTGTTCACAACGGAAGATTTTATGGAAGGGGCGCAAAGCTTTTTAATGCGCCGCAAGCCTGAGTTTAAAGGGAAATAATGGATCTCCAAAAACCTCGCAAGTCTAAGAAGACTTGCGAGGTTTATCCAATCTAAGCGTATCCGTTCGGATTCTGCGACTGCCAGCGCCAGGTATCAACGCACATGTCGTCGATATCGCGCGTGGCCTTCCAGCCTAATTCCTTATTTGCCTTCTCTGTTCCCGCATAAGAAACTGGTAGATCACCCGGACGTCGTTCCATAATGTGATAAGGAATCTCTTTGCCACAAGCGCGTTCAAAGGCCGCCAATACTTCGAAAACCGAGTACCCCCTGCCAGTTCCCAGGTTATAAGTCACGGGACCGGGCTTGGTCGCCAGCTTTTCCAAAGCTTTAATATGCCCAATGGCAATATCCGTCACGTGGATGTAATCGCGAATAGGCGTGCCATCCGGCGTGGGGTAATCATTCCCCCACACGCGCAGGTACGGCCGTTTGCCTACCGCTATCTGAGCAATATAGGGCAATAAGTTATTAGGGATGCCGTTCGGATCTTCGCCGATACGGCCGCTTTCATGAGCGCCAATGGGATTAAAATAGCGCAGCAGGGCGATATTCCATTCCTGATCAGAAACGGCCAGATCACGCAGGACATACTCCATCATCTGTTTGGTTCGGCCGTAGGGATTGGTTGCCGGCAGAATCGAAAAATCTTCCAGGAGGGGCATTTGCTCAACTTCCCCATATACCGTGGCCGAGGAGCTAAAGACCATATCCTTGACGCCATATTCGCCCATAGCCTCGCAGAGGATCAAGGTTCCGGTGACATTGTTGTGATAGTAACGCAAAGGCTGGGCCACCGACTCGCCCACAGCCTTCAAGGCCGCGAAGTGAATGACAGCATCAATCGCTTTTGTCGCAAATACCTGGCTCAAGCTCTCTTTATCCAGGATATCTATCTGGAAAAATTCAACCTCTTTGCCCGTAATCTCACGCACGCGCGCCAGTGATTCATCACTGCTGTTGCACAGATTATCGACGACCACGACCTCGTAGCCACTATTTAACAACTCCAGCACCGTGTGGCTGCCAATATAGCCCGCGCCACCTGTAACCAAAATTCGTTTCATAACTTATGTCCTGACATATCAATTACCCACACCAACGAATCCTGCATAAGCAAGAATCCACAACCTGGGATTGCCACCAGCAGGTCTTGGTGCTGCCAGCTAGTCAATTACTGCAGATCAATATAAACAGCTTCCCGCCACTTGCGCACGGAATTGATCAAATAGATTCTTGAACTACGCTGCAGATCGGCCGTTGTAACAACCCGTTCCTGGATAATACCCTGCTCAAGCATCGAGTGCCGGTATGTTCCCGCCAGGAGACCGGACGAGACCGGAGGTGTGACCATCTGGCCATCCAGTTCGAGAATCACATTTGCGCTTGAAGCTTCCGTTATCTCGCCGCGTTCGTTCCATAAAATGACATCATACCCATCAGGAACACCCGCCAGCGCATCTTCATATACCTGCCGGCGCGTTGTCTTATGGTAAAGCCAGACGCTGCTAGAATCAACGGCCGTCTGCGCCAGGCACACTGGTACCGGAGGCGCATCCTTGGCTGCCCCTACCGTCTGCGCCTCTATGGTCGTCTGCCCATTCTGCCCGACCAAGATGCGCAACTTGCTCGTCTCAACGAGCGATTGGGCAAATTTCATGAGTTTCAAGCGCAGCACCTGTTCGTCCAATACATACCCAAAATATAGCACCGATCCTGCCAGCCGCTGCAGATGCTGATCCAGTAAGAAAAACCCCTCTTCGAGTGTCCACAGCATCGATTCCAGCAGTTCAAAGCTGGGAAAACGTTCTACCAGAACCTGTGACTTGAGGCGGCATTCCGCATATTCAGCGTCTGCCTTGGAATCCCAGATGATACCGCTGCCCACACCATAGTCGGCCACACCGCTTTCTCTATCAATGACAACCGTGCGAATCGCCACATTGAAGGATGCCTGACGGCATGGCCCCCAATAGCCAATCGCGCCCGTGTAGATTCCCCGTGGTTCCGGTTCCAAGCCCTTGATGATCTCCATAGTGCTCACTTTTGGCGCTCCGGTAATCGATGCACAGGGAAATACAGCCTCCATTATTTCCGGCAGGGAGGCCATACTGTGCGCTTTTACCGTCGACGTCATTTGTAGCAAAGTAGGATAGCGCTCTACCGTGAACAGCGTGGGGACTTCGACGCTGCCAATCTCGGCAATGCGCCCAAAATCATTGCGAATCATGTCCACGATCATGACATTCTCGGCGCGATCCTTGGTCGAGGTCTGTAGGGCCATCATCTGTGCTTCATCTTCGGCCAGTGTTCGCCCGCGCGTTGCCGTGCCCTTCATCGGCCGGGCACTGAGCAGGTCTCCATCCAGGTCAAAGAACAGCTCAGGCGATGCGGAACAAATCACGTGCCGGCCAAGATCGAGAAAAGCGGTATGCCCCGCTTGTTGCGCCTGGCTCAAATCATAAAAAAGCGCCCACGGATCACCAGAAAATTGGCTGCGCAGGTGCATCGTAAAATTAACCTGATAGGTATCACCCTGGGCTATACGCTGCTTGATCTGTTCGATCGCTTCAAAATAGGCCTCTTCGCCCAAGCTAGCCTGCCAGCCCTCCAACATATAGGGGACTTCCTGCGTATCTGGAATCGATGGCATCTCTTCGTGCTGGTTGTATAGCCCAAACCAAAGCAGTGGCAGAGCGCCGGCCTCAGGTTCATGGACGGCAAGATTATAAGCGGCACCAGCTTCGTAACACAGGAATCCGGCAGCATAGAGACCCTCGCTGCCTACCGCATCATCGATCTCCTGCAGACAGGAAGCGATTTCCTCAGGCGCGCTTGTAGAGATGATGCGCACCGGATCGGCAAAGGTTAGCCAGCGCGATCCAGCTTGCAGTACCACTCGTCCGTAGGTAAGCGCTGGTACCTTGATGATTTCTTCCTTGATTACAGCCATCTGCAAATCTCTAAACTTTTCAGAAGGACAAATTAACTTGACGTGTCCGGCCCCTTAACATCCTCACCTTGGCCCAATTCCACCGAGCGTTGGTATGCAGCCCAGATTCCGCGTGAAATCACTGTGCGTAGTCCCCCTTTTTCCATATGGTAGAGGGCAGCAGCCGTCGTTCCGCCCGGAGAGGTCACTTGATTGCGCAGTTCGGCCACGTGTTTGCTCGATTGGCTGGCATACTCGACCGATCCGCGCATGGTTTGGAAGATAAGCTGGCGCGCGATATGGCGAGAGAATCCCAGGTGAACCCCAGCATCGATCAATGCCTCCATCATCATGAACACATAACCTGGCCCCGATCCGCTGAGAGCGGTCGCCATGTCCATATAGCTTTCATGCTCAACGTAGATCTCTTCACCAAAAGAGCCCAGGATCAGGCGTCCCTGTTCGCGATGCTTTTCGCTCACCTGTGATGTTGATGTCCAGACCGTGATACCTAGGCCAATCTGGGCTGGCGTATTGGGCATGGCCCGTATAACAGAAGCGTGGGCTGAGCCATCCGCCAGCTTCTTAATCGGTACGCCAGCAATGATTGACAGCAGCAGATCCTGGCGGCGCAGATGACCTCGAATATCGGGTAAGACATAGGGGATGCTCTGGGGTTTGATGGATAAAATGACGATATTGCCAATTTCGGCTGCTTCACGATTATCCTGCGTTACCGCTATCTTGTATCGTTCAGCGAGATAGTCGAGTTTATCCTGCCAGGGATCAGCAGCAATGATTTGTTCCGGCTCGACGATTTCCAGGCTCAGCAGGCCGCGTATCATCGCTTCGCCCATCGTTCCGGCGCCTATAAAGGCTATGGTCTGGTCTTTAAACATGTTCACCTCTAATTACGTACAAAAGATGTCCGGCGTTGTATGACGCTTGCCAGCCGCGCCATATCAATCTCCACGCCAAGGCCAGGGCCTTGAGGAACATCAATCGTACTGTCCTCACTGTTTAACACAAAGGGAGCTGTGATATCCGGATCATAATAACGTTCCGTGGCTGAGATATCCCCGGGTAGGGTAAAACCAGGCAGGGAGGCCAGGGCCAGCTGCGCTGCACGGCCGATGCCTGTTTCCAACATACCACCCACCCATAAATCAATACCCGCTTCCCGGCCCATGTCATGAACGATACGCGCTTCCGTCCAACCGCTCACACGCGAGGGCTTGATATTGATGATATCGCACGCGCCGATCTCCAGAGCAAAACTCGCTAGGTCGGCCGATGTGATGCTTTCATCCAGACAGAGCGGCGTTTGGATCTGCGGGCGCAGCTTGCTGTGGTCATAAATATCACTGTAACCCAAGGGTTGTTCCAACATCATGAGATCAAATTCATCCAGGGCGCGCAGTGTTTCCACATCCTTCAAGCTGTAGGCCGAATTGGCATCGACCATGAAGATTAGATCGGGGAATGTTTCTCTTACTGTTCGCGCCAAGGCAATATCGTGACCTGGCTTAATCTTCAGCTTGATACGGCCGTATCCCTTATCCACATGCTGCTGGATAAGATCCAAAGTTGCATCTATCGTCGGTTGGATCCCGATACTCACTCCAACCTTGACTCGCTCGCGCGGACCCTCCCCATAGGGAGCAGCCAGCTTTTGGGCAAAAGACAGGCCATCTCGCTGGGCTGTTAGATCCCAGGCTGCCTGATCAAGTGCCGCTTTGGCTAAGGGGTGCCCGCGTACAGAACGGAACCATTCAAATAACTGCTGCGGCTCCTGCAAATCCTTGTCCAGCAATGCAGGGATCAGAAATTTACTCAGCACATGCCACGCCGTTTGCGCCGTTTCATAGCTGTAACCAGGATCATTGGTCGCGACACATTCCCCCCATCCGGTCAACCCCTCAGCGTGAACTGCCACGAGTAAACAATCCCGTTCCAACTGTGGTCCAAAACTTGTGACAAAGGGGCGAATGAGCGGTTGGCTAATGGCGTAGAGATCTATCGCCTCAATTTTCATACTTCCTCCCTGCTTATCCCTCAACGGCTCTACGCATCCTGGTGGGTCATAAGGTAAAAACTGCGCCGCCGGTTACCTGCGACTTCGTTTACAAAATCGGTCGCCATATATCCTTCTCGAAATAAGGTTTCAAATACGGTTCGAGAGTGCTCACGCCAACGAACAGCCAAGCGAAAGTCCACCTGCTTTATGCGTTGAATATCGGCTGGAATTTCCGCCAACGCCAGACTGCCAGGCTGTAGTAAAATCTCCAACGCCGGTTCTGGTAATCCAGCGCTACCAAAAGTCGCTTCATTGACCAGAATGGCGGCCCCACCATCCACCAAATTCTGCAGCGACAGAGGGCGTCTCTGCTGCTTTGCTCTGCCCTTGGCCCGATTGCTTGTCACCCACCATTCCACCTCGAAACGATCAGTAGCCAGCCCGGCATTAATACCCGCCAATTCACCATGAAAATCTCGCAGATAGCGGCTGCATACGGTTCCCAGCTTGCCAATATTGAAGCGAGCATTGCGGCTTTCCAGGGGATCATACACCCAGGTGATTAGGCGTACGCCAATACGTAGGGCGAAATCACGCTGTGCCAATTTTAAACGATAACCCACACCGCTGTCCCGATATTCTTCCAGTACGCCGGCAATGACCGAGTACATCTTCAGACGGGCAGCGGCTACTTGGTCAATACGTTCCTCCAGCCCTTCAACGGTGCCCAAGACAGCCAGGGCAAAACCGACCAGCTTTGCGCCATCAAAGGCGCCCAATAATGACGCACCATTGTGCTGCAAAGCGTGGCAAAGATGGGCAGGCATCATCTCCCGCTCATCCTTGCCCCAAATATCCATTTGGATTTCCTCAATATCTCTCATCTCGTCCATGCCCTGCATGGGCCGAATATCTATATCACTCATAATACCCCAACGCTGGTCCACAGCAGGACCATGATCCCCGACCCGGCCAAGAATGCACCATAAGGCAGGCTGCTTCGCCGCCGGGCGCGGCCCGACAAAACGAGCAAGATGCTGGCCAAACCTGCGAGCAGCATGCCCAATAACAAAGCAGGCCAAATATATTGAAAACCTAACATCGCCCCCAGCAGCGCCGCTAATTTTACGTCGCCAAAGCCCAGCGCCCCTGGACCGTAGAGCTTCATGCCCAACAAATAGAACAGATAAAAAAAGAGAAATCCGGCCAGGGCACCCAAAAGCGCTAACAGGAACGAATCCCACCCCGCGAGCATTCCTACCAGCAGCGCCAATATCGTCGCCGGCAGCGCGACTGCGTTCAATATTCGGCGCTGGCGCAAATCGATCACCAAGATCAGCAGCAGGACGAGAAGATAAACAATGGTTACCAGGAGTGCCACTTGACTATTAGCCATCCCCTTAATTATAGCTTTGAACAAGCGAACTGGAAAAGAGCTCCTAAAAAAGGTCCTTTCACTTTTGCGCCATTGGTGTATCATATTTGCCAGTGAAAGAGAATGTAGTCCAAAACAACTGCATACATTGGAGGAGAGAATGAAGCGCCTGATCCGCATTGTCCTGATCATTCTTGGTGTTGTCATCCTGCTGGTCGTCATCGCCTCAGTCGGAGCTTATTACGTAACCCGGCAGCCCTTTCCAGAAACTGACGGGTTCCTGACTGTTCCTGGTCTTAAAGAGGAAGTCCATATTTTTCGTGACGAATATGGCATCCCCAACATTTACGCCAACAATCAAGATGATCTCTTTTTTGCCCAGGGCTATGTGCATGCTCAAGATCGTTTTTGGCAGATGGAGCTCTGGCGCCATATGGGCCAGGGGCGTCTCTCAGAGATTGCCGGCGCGGCCACTATTGACGTGGATAAATCTATTCGCACCATTGGCTTTAATCGCATGGCGGAAACGGCCGTGGCTTACTACCAGGAAGAGCAGCCCGATTATATGAATATCCTGGAGGCCTACAGCGCTGGCGTCAACGCCTATATCAATAAACATCCTGACGATCTCTCCCTTCATTTTGATATCCTCGGTCTGGTAAACGAGCCCTGGGAAATTGAACCTTGGACCCCGGTCAACACTGTATCCTGGGGTATAGTCATGTCCTATGATCTCGGCGGAAACATGAATGCCGAAATCACTCGTGCCAAATTGATCCAGAACCTGGGCGAAGCTACTGTGGAACAGATCGTGCCATCCTATCCTTATGAAAGCCGTCCGGTTATCGCTCCTACTGACGAGCAGGTAAATATCTTGTCAGGAGGTGAGAATGGATCAGCCGCAGCCGGCGCCGGCAGCAGTGTGAATTGGGGAAACGTTAACCTGGATGTCATAGGAGAACTCCCCGCCGGCGGCCTGGCCATGGGCAGCGGCCCTATGGTGGGCAGCAACAACTGGGTTGTCGGCGGTGAACACACGGAATCAGGCCTGCCGATCCTGGCCGACGACACCCATTTAAGGGCGCAAATGCCCTCCATTTGGTACGAGGTTGGTCTACACGCTCCGGGATGGAATGTAACCGGCCTTTCCTTTGCCAGTGTGCCTGGCGTCGTCATCGGCCACAACGAAAAGATCGCCTGGGGTGTAACCAATGTTGGACCCGATGTTCAGGACCTTTTCATCGAGAAAATTAATCCCAGCAATGCCCGCCAATATGAATTCGAGGGTGAATGGCTAGACATGGAAGTCATCGAAGAAGTCATTAAAGTGAACGGGGGTGAAGACATCATCCTGGAAGTTAGAAACACCCACCACGGTCCCATCATCAGCGATATCCGCGATGATGTGAAGGACGTCCTCGCTCTAAAATGGTCGCAGCAGGAACCGTCGCGCATTCTGCAATCAGTCGTCCTGCTGAACCAGGCTCAAAATTATGAAGAATTCCGCGAAGCTTTACGTTATTGGGACGTGCCTTCACAGAATGTCATATATGCCGATACGGAGGGCAATATCGGCTACCAAACCCCCGGATTGATCCCTATTCGCAGAAATGGCGGCGGAGAAGTGCCCGTGCCCGGGTGGACCGGGGAATACGAATGGGTAGGCTGGATTCCCTATGAAGAACTGCCCGCGCTGTTCAATCCTGAACAAGGTTACATCGTTACCGCCAATCATGCCGTGGTTAACGAAGATTATCCCTACTTTATCAATCGTGATTGGGCCAATGGTGACCGCGGGCAGCGCATTACGGAACTGATCAACGCCGAAATAGGCAGAGGTGGCAATATCACACTCAAGGATTTGGCCCGCATACAGTTCGACAGCAAATCTCTCCCCGCTGAATCTTATGTGCCCCTCCTGCGAGGCTTGTCCAGCGAAGATCCCAACGTGCAGGCCGCCCTCGAACGCTTGCGCGGCTGGGATTTGCGTGAAACACAAGACAGCGTGCCTACCTCCTTATTTGAAATATTCTATATCTACCTAGCCTACAATGTCCTCGCCGATGATATTGGCCAGGAGAACCTGGATATGCTGCCCTACCATCCCAAAACCATTTTCATGCATGATCTAGCCAACCAACTGAACGCAAGCTGGTGGGACAACCAGGACACGCCGGAAAAAGAATCGTGGCAGGAAATCATCTTGCTCTCATTGGCTGACGCCATCGCCTGGCTGGAAGAAAATGAAGGTGGGAGCATGAATGATTGGACCTGGGGCAAGATCCACACCATCATCTATGAGGACGCTGTTCTAGGCGCCAGCGGCGTTGCTCCCATTGAGGCCATCTTCAATCGTGGCCCGTTTGCTGTAGATAGTGGGCGCGATTTGGTCAATGCCCAGTCTTGGGATAACGATGAGCCCGCTGTTGTTAATCATCAGGCTTCGCAGCGCATGCTCGTCGACATGAGCAATCTAGATAACAGCCGCAGCGTAATCCCCACTGGGAACAGCGGTCATCCCTATAATGAGCATTACGATGACCAGATGCCGCTCTACTTAACGGGACAATACCATCCTATGCCCTTCAGCCGCAAAGCAGTGGAAGCCGCTGCTGTCAAGCATCTTGTTCTCCAACCCCAATAATAAAAAAAAGACCGGCTGTTCTCTGAGCACAGCCGGTCTTCAATTTCAGCCATTAAATTCCTACGCTAGTTAAAGAAAACGCTCCTTGTTTCCGATCGCAGCAGGTACCAAATAATGATGATGGCGATACCGATAGCCCAGAAATTTATTGAGCCAAGCGTGTACCAATAGTAAAGGGCAGTTCCCAGAGCTACGATCTGCAGCAAGATGGTCCCCAACCAGGACCACGACCATAGTTTCCACAGCCCTAAACTTAATAGTATGGCCACCGCACCTGAAGCCAATACCAAAGGGCCTGCTTCATACATCACACCGCTGGCCAGGGTCACAATTCCATTGAGAAACATAATTACTGCTATCACGCTAATCACGGTCGGTCGCTCACTGCTCTCTTCGCTGGTGTTCGTCTTATCCGGCACTATGCTTTCATTCATCCTTCTTCCATATCCCCATCAAAATATTTAGTGCATTAATTATAACGCTTGGCAAGCTTTTTTCCTCGCCTACGCCCGACCAATATAAGCAGCAGCATACCCATAAGCAGCACAAACGTGACAACTAGACCTCCCTCTGGTCCGAATAGCCCGCCTGTCAACCAATCGGGACCATTTTCCATCAAATCAAACAACATCCCGCTGTTTATTTCTAGCCCGCTGACGGCAAGACCAAAGAAGTTGCCTTGGGCCCAATTCCAGATGGCATGGATGGCAAAAATCCCCCATAAGCTCCCTTCATAAAGGGCATATTGGGCCGCAAACAAGCCAAACAGGGCCAGGTTGAGAATGCTGAGAAAATCGATGTGTGGGTTCGATAGATGCAGCAAGGCAAAAAACAGAGCCGATATGATAACCCCCGCCCATGGCCCCCAGCGCACACCAATCACGGGCAGCAAGAATCCCCGCGCTAAGAGTTCTTCTGCCGCCCCTTGAACCATCCAACCCAGAAAAACAAGCATAGCTCCGGCTATGGAAAGCAGGCTAAAACGTTTAGTAAAGGGTGTTTCGGTTATCACAAAATCAAAAATGGCCAGCAGCACTACTACGGCCGTAAACATCAAAAAGCCAATCACCAGACCGCGAAGATATTTCCTCAGAAACGGCCGTTCCATACCCGTACTCCACAACGGTCGTCGCTCAAGAATCCACAACCAGACCCAAATCAAGAAGAAAAAGGGTGCAAACGCCCCGACCAAAATTAAGAACTGATTCCAAACCGTCTGCTGAATCTCGGGGAAAACATAGGGCAGCGCCAACAACGGCACGCCAATAAAGGAACTTAAGATGGGGACCAGGTAGGCAAATAAGATCACGGCTGCCGGGTACAAGATCTTATCAAACAGCAGCGGTTGGCGCTGCAGCCAGGATTGGGGCAGGCGCAGACGGCCGCTTCGCGCCAGGCGGAACAACTGATTATCCGCTGATAAGAGCGATTGGTCTTCTAAAAGTGGGTGGGCTTCGCTGCTGCTCAAAACGTAGTCGTAAAAGGACCAGCCCATATCTTTGTAGATTGTCTTGAATTACCCATCATCTGAATTTCCTCCTGGGGCATTGAACGGTAGCATAATCTCAAAATGGCGAAAAGACCATTATGACATTTCCTTCACTATCGAGCAGCTGCAGTTCTTCAGCGTCGATCAGATAGGAAGCAACCTCAGTTAAATCGCTGAGGTAGCTCGTCTCCTGGGCCATGATACCTGCCGGATCGGCACATTCTTTTCTGGTCTTGGCCGGGATACTAATGGTAATCTTGTCCTCTTCAGCCGCATAGACTGTCGAGTAATCGTTGCATCCCGCAGACCCTGACATGCGTCCTTCCGCCGTGAAAACGGCCGTTACTTCAACATCCGGCAGCACATCAGCCCGCTGCCCACTGCCATCATCCCGTGCTATCAAAGTCCAACTGCTGTTTAGCAGGACCGTGGACGCTTCGTCACCGCTTTCTTCTGCAGCTGTTTCAGTGCCAGCGTCATCCACTTCTTCACTATCTTCGCTTTCAGCGGCGGATTCTTCCCCCGCAACTACAAAATTCTCCAATACCGAAGCTAGCACGGAGTCCTTTTGTGCTGTCTCGATAAAAAGGCTGACGACATAGATATTTCCCTGCTCTCCCAGCATGGAAACCGTCTGCACCAAACCGACATCGGGATTATCAATTTCGTACATTTCCCACTGCTTCTCACCGATTGCTTCAGTCCAATATCTGCCATCGATGGTGCCCGCATCCAATGCTTCCACCGATGTTCCCAGGAGTTGGGCCATCGCAGCCTGGACATCCTCTCCCGGAACGGAATGGAAAGCCACAAACCGGTATTGGCCTGGCCCCCAGGCATCCTTAAGCAATGGATCCCCTTCAATTTTGGGCCAGTTCGCCGGCGCCACAGTCGTCACCCCCATCTCCTCTACAACAATAGGCACAAACTCAGCGACTGCCGGCGCTTCTTCGCTGCCCTCATCTTGGACATCGGATTCGCTTTCCGTTGTCTCAGATTCCCCGGGCGTTTCTGAGACAGCGTCATCAGTGGCAGGTTTTTTAGCAACAATCTCCACCAGGGACCACGATATGGACGATCCTCCCACAGGTGGATTTTCCACCTGATTTTCGACCACGATCAGCTCATACTCGTACCCTGGCTCAAAATCAAAGCCTTCAATCTCATCATACCAAAGACTCCATTCATCGTAAGGATCTTCCTTGATCAGATTGCAGGTTTGCGGACCTTCTCCTTCACAATCGACCTTGGTAGGACCCACAAAAACGCGCTTCTCGCTCGTCTCTTCACCACCACTAAGCTGGTCGCAACCCACCAAGATTAGGGCCACAAACAGAACCAACAACCATAAGAGAACCTTCTTCATGAGATTGTATCCTTTCCAATTCAGGCTCAATGTTCCATCCAACCAGTAACGATAATTTCGTCTGATCCGCTGATAGATTCTTGAACTGTTTCCTCTAAGGTTTCCGGCAGATCGGTGCGCGGATCCTTGGCATATAGCATCGGGGCATGCCCCGCCCCTGTCATCTTCACCCCTGTAAAGGGCTGAACCGATATCTCATTCTCGTGCTTTAGCGCGATATTGTCCCGGCGGCGCCATTTTCGCATCGGGCGATCATAGATGAGCTGGATCGTTGACCCATAGGCCTTCAGAAGTTCGTAAATGTGGGTCACCTTGTTGCGCTGGCGCATTAAGGCAACAGCCAGTTTGTTTCGTTCTTCTTCGCTCAAGCTGCCGATCCCATCCTTGGCGATGCGCTTCAGTAGTGCTGGTGCTGCCACTTCTTCAAGGAGTGCTTGAATACGCACATCCAGTTGTTCCTTATGCTCTCCCGCTTTCGAAACTTCATCAAAAGCGCGCGCCACATCCTCGGGTAAATCGTCTTCAGCGCTGAATCCCAATGAGCGATTTCCGGTCAGCAGTAAAATCAAGCGATAACAGTCGTTATTCCAGGTGCGCAGCGCGCGTATCGCACGCCCGCGCAGCTGCTGCCATGCAGTTACATCACGCGTTGCGGTGGCGTCGATCAGCACATTAGGCTTGATCACATTCCATCCCGTTCTTGCCCAGGTGGAGACGATAATCAGATTTATGCCCAAGGACTCATCATCAACGATTCTGGAGGTTAGATCGTACATGAGCTGCTTACGACTGCCGCTGATCATAGTAACAACGAAGAATTTTTGTCGCGCGCCGCTTACCTGCTCAAGTTCGGCCGTTCGCGCCTGCCGGAAACGTTTAGCAATGAGCGCGTAGTCAAAAAATGTTTGCACCAGGCCCACGAGATGAACATTACGCAGATCCAAGCGCATGAGCAGACGCTGGCCATCGCTGCCCAACTTCATCTTACGCACCAGGCGGCGCATCGGATTGAGGACGCGCTTTCTAAAGTCACCCGGGCGGCGGGCATAAATATTTATCAGCGAGGGAATATAGTCATCAATCAATTCATAGAAATATTTTTCCAATACCACAGCCTCTTTCTCACCAAGATCGGTCCCCTGCATCGTCAATCCATAAATCGCCTCGGCTACCTCGCCGCGCATCAACTCTCGCTCCACAAACTCAGCAATCGTTGGCGGCAGTGGATTCTTTTCGTCATAGGCAAGATACATTTCACCAGACAAAACGGCAACGGGCTTGAATCGCCTGTCTCCCAGCATCTGCGCAAAGAGACCGCCAACGCCCTGGTATCCAGGAGCGACCAAGCCTTCACGCCAGTGAATTTGTCTTGCGTTATCAAAAACGATAATCCCGCTAACCGGTCGCACCGCACGTTCCGCCTCAATTAAGGCCTTGATCGTCTCCACGCGCCCTTCACCAACACGGCGGAACCAGCCACTGAGATCCTCGTATTGGCCAACTAGCGTTACGGATAAGAGGTTTTTTGCCTGGTCTATTCGCCCCGTTTTGGAGAGATCAACCACAGTCAACTGCTGCAGTGCTGTAACATCCAGTGTTGTCGCAAAGCCTGGTAGCCGTAACTGGTCAAGGGTATCTGGCGAGTAGATCAGGTCTGTTAGCTTTCGGCGAATCTCTTCCACACTTTGTCGTATTGAATCGAATGCTTCTTGGTCTCCCTCAAGCCGGCCAAACAATTCCGCATCTGACAGTCCCAAAGCAACCTGCGTGATCGTGACCAACTTTGCTTCCAAAAGGCTCAAAAAATCAGCTCGGCCATTCTCCCAATCCTCAAATCGTTTGCTTAAGGCATCTTCCACATTGGCTCGACCCCGGTACATGCCCAGGAAATCGCGACCAATGGCCACTCGCTCTTCTATAGGTATTTCAGCAAATAACTGGCGTAACTGTCCCGGTCCCAGAAGGGTAAAGAATTTACGCAAATGCGCTTTGTACTCATCCAAGAGGATGCGTACCTGGCGTTCGCGGGCCGAGTAGGCAAAAGGGGCGCCAAATTCAGCGAAGGGGGCCACAAATCCATAAGCGATCAAATCGTCGAGCGGGATCTTATGGGCCAGGTCTAGACCCAGTCGTTCAAAGCGGCTGCGGTAGGATTCGGCCGTGCCCGAGAATCCAATCATGCCCCGAATACTGGTATCTTGCAGCCACTCTACCAACAATCTCGTCACTGCCGCCGACATGCTCTTCATGTTCTCTGCAACCTTATGCACTTCATCTAAGGCTACATATTGAACATTTGCCTCCTGCAGGAATATCTCAATGGAATCTGCATCAAATCCCCCTTTACCGATTGCCGAGCCCGTCTGCGAAAGGGATGTATAGGTCATAATCAGGATCGCGGGATGATTCCCGGTCCGCTTCTGAAAACGCTCAAGCTGGGCAGGCGTCCCAGAAAACACGACCTCCGGAGATAAGCGCAGGCCTATGGGTTTATAACACAACTCCCCGATCCACTGCTGCTGGTAGTTCTTGGTCGGCACCAGGATTAAAATGGATTGACCCAGCGAAAGCGTGCGCAGCCAATCTTGAATGCACATCATGCCAATCATGGTTTTGCCGCTTCCCGTAGGCGATTCGATAACCTGGCCTTGATAACCAAAGCCGCGGAAAACAGCGTATGCTTCATATTGGTACGGCCGTGGGAAGGAAGAACCAAGCAGATCGTTGTGGTGCCAGGGGCTGGTATCTTCGGATAGACTGTGCAGAAGCGCAGCCGTCGCATTCAAAAAGAGATCGGACGTCTCTGTCTCTCTCAATCCTGTAAGCGCCGCGAACCGCTCTCGGAAGACACTCTGGCGCGCATCCACCTCATACAGGTTGATAAACCCTGCAGCGCTAAACTTTTCATACAGATCCGGTCCAGTCATCGCCCGTAAGCTGTGCGCATCGAGATCCAGTTCTGCATAAGCCCGTTTTGAACGTGCATATAACCCTTGATTACGCACGGCGAACCCGGAATCAACCAGATTCTTTAGATGGCGCTGCACTGTTCCCTTGCGGATAGTGCCCATAATGTCCAGGTGATTCACCCGCTTGATCACAGTATCAAGATCCAGTGCTTCCGGACTCTCACTCAAGACGCGCACAACAAGGTCGCGCACAAGATCATCACGCCCTTGGCGGTCTAACGAAAGGGCCAGAGGCACGCTTCCCGGGGATTCGTCATGCATCTTCGCCAGTGGACGATGCAGCGTGACTAGATTCTGCAGTGCTGCCTGGGCCAACGGTTCCTTGCCGTTGTTCACAGCCGTACGCAGTATACGCAGTGTACGGCCGTAGTAGTTGGCCAGAATGTAAAACTCGCGCCGCTGTTTAGCGGTATCTCCTGTGCGCTGGGCATCATTAAATTCAGCCAGAGCCATTTCCGCCAAGCTCTGTGCCTGCCAATAGTGCCGCCTCTTCGTGGTTGCTTCTTGCGATGTCCCTATTTCAGCCATAGTTTCCCCTAAGATTTCAACTATTCGGGCAGATCGGCCTTCCGACCAGCCTTAATCAACGCTACCGTCACACGTGCAACCAATTCCCTTGGAGCAAAGGGTTTGGTGATATAATCATCTGCTCCACCGACAAGCCCCTGCATCACATCATCTTCTGTCCCTTTAGCAGTCAACATCATCACCAGGGGGGCTGGATCCATCTCTGTCTTGATTTTCTCGACAGCCGTATACCCATCCATCTTAGGCATCATCACATCCATCAAGACCAAATCTGGGTTTTCCGCCTTTGCTTTTTCAACCCCTTCTTCCCCATCGGCTGCAGTTATCACCTCAAACCCTGCTTTCTTGAGTTTGATCTCTATCAAGCGTCGTACATCTGGTTCATCATCCACGGTTAAAATTTTGATTGTCATCGATCATGACTCCTCATCTAGAATAAACATCTTCACTTCATCCAACAAAACGTCTAGGTCGAATGGTCCGGTCATAAAATCTGCAGCGCCCAAAGCCAGCGCGCGAGCACGCTCGCTTATCTGGTACCCCTCATCAGAGGCAATGATCACCGGAATCGAAGCTGTTTCCGGCGTTTGCTTCAATGTTCGTAGAATAACCGGTCCATCCATATCGGGCAGTCGCATACCCAGCAATATGAGCCCAGGCTGCTCTTCCCGGGCCAAAGCCAATCCTGTTTTACCCTCCACAGCGTGCAGCACGTTGAAACCCTGCTCCTCCAGTGCTACCCGCAGCTCCTCTTGTTGCTGAAAATGATCTTCGATCATTAGCACTGTGCCACCAGCTTCTGCCGGTCCAAGCATAGTGGAAACTTTGCTCAACAATTGTATTCTGTCAACCGGTTTAGCCAAACCCTGAACCAGCCCCAGTTTTTCACCTTGAGGATCATCACCCAGAATGGAGATCACCAGGATCGGAATATCCGCGGTCAAGGGGCTGGCGGCCATCTTGTTCGCCAATTCAAAACCATTCATTCCTGGCAGTTCTATATCCAAGGTGATCAGATCAGGCAGGTCACTGCTTTTTTGCAGATACTCCCACGCAGCTTCCCCACTGCTTATTGTTTCTACAGAATAGCCCTCTTTCTCCAAAAGCGCGCGAATCAGCAAAGCGATGTCTTTCTCATCTTCAACGACCAGAATCATCCGCCCTTCAGGGGAGAACCGCACCTTTTCGATTATATCTTCGCCGGCTAAGCTTTCGCTGCCCGTCATCAGAGGTACCGTGAAAGCAAAAGTGGAACCAGCACCCAATTTACTATCTAAAGTGACCTCTCCCCCATGCATTTCGATAATGGTCTTGACAATATTCAGTCCTAAGCCCGTTCCCCCGATTTCCCGGGTCAGCTCGCTGTCCACACGGAAGAATCGGGTAAATAATTTCTGCTGATCTTCATCGGAAATACCAAATCCGTTGTCGGCGACAGAAAAGCGCACATAGGCGCCTGCCGCTTCTACTGCCAGACGGATATGTCCACCTGACTGTGTATATTTATAGGCATTACTGACCAGGTTGGTTAACACCTGGATAATCCTGTCCCGATCCAGTTTTATCAGCGGCAAGCTTGGATCGACGACCACTTCAAGAGTTTGTGATTTCTCCTCGATCAGATGCTCCATGGTGGCCACGACGATGGTTATCATCTCTCCAACATCGGCTATCACCATCTTCAATTCCACACGTCCTGATTCAATACGCGAGATATCCAATAAATCATTGACCAGGGAAATCAACCTATCTGCATTCGATTCGACAATGCCCAAAAACTCTCGCTGGTCATTATTGATATCCCCAAAATCTTCGTCCAGGATCATCTCCGTGAACCCTTTGATCGACGTCAGCGGTGTTCGTAGTTCGTGGGAGACCATAGACACAAACTGGGTTTTCATTCGATCGACTTCCCGCTCATGGGTCACATCACGGAACACATAGAGCCGGCCCAGATATCGTCCATGCTTGCTCATGACGGGCCGGGAGCGTAGTTCTAGATCGCGCGCCTGCGGCCAACGCTGCGCCACAGGCTCTCGAATTTCCAACGCTTCATCAGGTGCCGTATCCGCCAGAAGCTCCAAAACTGTGGCGGGATCCTCGAAGATACGGCCGACCAATGGGATCATTTCCGACCAGTTGCGCCGTTTTATCTCGCTCTCCTCTATCCCAAAAAACTCAGTGAACTGTTGATCAATGTAGTCGAAAGTGCCATCAGGCTGCACAAAAGCAATGGCGTCAACGCTCGTATCAATGATGGCCCGGATCTCGCTGCGCCGTTTATCTGCTTCCTCGCGCTGGCGTTCCAGTTCCTGAACTGCCTCCGCTAAAGTTTCCTGCTGCATCTCTTCCGCCATCTTATTGGCCGAATCATCACGTATGAGTGCCGCATAGAAGTTTTCCCCACTATACACAAACTTGCTTACATCCATTCGCAGGGGAAAGGTGGTGCCGTCCTTGCGCAGCCCAACATGCTCATGGTCAATACCCGCCGGCACATAGAACTTTGATGGGGTATCCTGATCATCCACCGGCAGATCGGAGATAAGCAAACCAATTGCCTTACCATTCACCTCCACGGCGGGAAAACCAAATAACTGTGCGCAAGCAGGATTAGAGGAAACAATCAAGCCTGCATCATTAAGCAGAACCATGGCGTCAATGAAGCTGTTCAGAACGGCCTGGTACCATACTGTATCCTGGCCCACCTCGATATGGTTCATTGCTTCTGCTTGATTCTCCATCGATACCTCCTAGAGAACTATTTGGCCCGCCGACCCTGAGAGATTGTACCAAAAATATCTGCATCAAGGACAAGTAAGTATTCTAGGATGATTGGATCAAGTCGGCAGGATGTCCGTGAGAATTAAAACAACAAGAGTAAGCACGATGAGATTAAGCATGACAAGCAAGAGGATAACCAACCACTGCCACATCCGCAGACCTTTCATAAAGCGGGACCTCGCAGCGAGACATCAGCCGCCATGACCGTATGCAGCTGCCCCTGGTCATCCCGAACCAGGAGCTGACCCCATTCATCCGTATCTTCGGCTGTACCTTCCAGCATCGACGACTGCCCCGCAAAATAAACCTCTACCCGTTGGCCCAGCGTGACCAGGCGGCCATTCCACGCCTGCCGCGGGGATTCCCCACGGCAGGCTGCTTCATAATGCGTTTCCAGCCGCTGCAACAGCTCGCCAAAAAGAGCCAAGCGCGAGAAAGAATGACCTGCAGCCGCCATTAAGCTAATCGCCGGTGGCAACACGGGCGGAAGCTCATCCAAGGTCATATTAACATTGATGCCAATACCCAACACAGCATGCTCCAATCCGCCTTCCGTCGATATAGTACCCTCAAGCAAAATGCCACAAACTTTGGACCAGATGCCATTCTGCTCCAGAACCACGTCGTTGGGCCATTTTAGAGCAGCCTGCAATCCCGTTTCTTTTTCAATCGCTTCTGCCACCGACAAACCGGCCAGCATACTCAGCCAGGAAAGCTGGACCGCGGGCCAATTGGGGCGAAAAAGCACCGAGAAAAGCAGCGCACTATTCGGGGAAGCTGTCCAAATACGATCAAAACGGCCGCGCCCCTTCATCTGATGATCGGTCAGAACAACCGCACCTTCTGGTGATTCAGCCAGCCCTTCAGCCGCAACTTGTTTTTTGAGCAAATCATTGGTTGAACCGGTGCTTTCCAGATATTGGTAGGAGCAGCCAAGCCACTTTGTGTTTATTGCTGCTGCAACAGCGGTTTCGCTGAGTTCATTTTTCATACAAGCCATCCACTACGGCCGATTCATGATCAAATACAGGCCGATTTCTACAATTCATTATACCCCGCCCACCCCATCTCAGCCTAAGCAGTTTCTGAACTAAACATAACGAATTAGTTGACATAGTAAATTCTGCCCGTATAATAGCCAGAAGGGAATATTCACGCTTTATTCACGCCCACTCTTGGGAAGGAAGTATCGAAAGAATCATGAGTAGGGAACAAACAGACACCGTGACCCCTGTAGTGAAGGATGACGCATATTGGTCGGCTCTATTTCTGCAGGAAGAATTATTGACCATCGCTCCCCCCACAACGGATGAGCAGCAAACAATTGAAGATATCGAGCCATCCACTAATGGCTGTCCCATTGGCAGCAGTCCAACATGGCAGGTAGCACTAGAGGCTTTTGGATCGGATGCCACCCTGCGTCTGCCGGTCACCGGCTTCAATAAGGGCGGGCTGCTCGTATCCTGGCATGATCTGCAAGGTTTTGTACCGGCATCACAACTTGTTGATTTTCCGCTTCTTCATGTGGCCTATGAACGGCTGCGGGCTTTAGCCGCACTGCGCAACAAGACCCTTGATCTGAAAATCATTGAAGTTAACGCGCACAAAAATCGGCTGGTCTTATCTGAACGAGCCGCCTTGATCAAAGCTGATCAGAAAGTGGGTCTCTTACACAGCATCAGACCCCAGGATATCATTTCCGGCACCGTCACCAATCTGACCGATTTCGGCGCTTTTGTTGATTTAGGGGGCGTTGAGGGATTGATTCACATTTCCGAACTATCATGGAGCCGGGTCACCCATCCCAGCCAAATTGTGCAGCCGGGGCAGGCCGTGCAAGTTATCGTCCTCAACGTCAACCGCGAAAAAGAACGGGTGGGCTTGAGCCTCAAACGCCTGAAGCGCGATCCCTGGCACGCGGTTGAAGAACGCTACAAGCCGGGAGACCTCGTTACCGGGCAGGTCAGCAACATCGTCAACTTTGGCGCCTTTATCCTCTTGGAAAATGAACTAGAAGGCCTCATTCATATCTCGGAATTGGCCGAGGGATCATTCCTACACCCGCGAAATGTCGTCAAACATGGGCAGGTTGTCCAGGCGCGTGTCATCAATGTAAATGGCCCCAAGAAAAAACTAGCACTCAGCCTTAGAGCCATCGACAACTCGTAGCTCAGGCAAAAAAACCGCCCACTCCTCACCTGCAAATCGGGGTTCTACATGATCCCAAAAGACGTAGTGCAATCCGCCCACTAAAAGCGCATTGATATAGCTCGGGCGAGCGAGTACAATGGAAAGCGTAGGCAGTGGATTCGCAGCCGCTGGTCGTTACGCACATGGCCCGACAAAAATCAGCGTCAAATCGCTCCAAGCAGCCAAGTTCTCCACCCCCAACCTGGGATGAGAAGCTGATCAAAATGCTGCTGCCCTACCGTTTGGAAATGGTAGGGCTAATCATGTTTGTTCTAGCCATGCTCACTCTCTTCGCCTTACTCGGATTTACCAGGTCTGAATGGCTGAATTGGTGGACCAATCTCCTGGTCACCGCTTTAGGCTGGGGGGCCTATGCTTTGTCCCTCATCGCTGCCGCTGCCGGCATCTATCTGATCCTGCGCAAAGTCATCCAGCCCTATCATCTGCGACCTGCCCAGATTATAGCTCTAGAGCTTATGCTCTTACCGGCTCTGGCCTTGACCCACCAGATTTCCCAGGCAACCTTAGTCGAAGCATACGAAGGCCAGGCGGGTGGCATCGTGGGCTGGGCATTGTCAGAACCTTTGCTTGAATTCTTTGGTCCCTTCTTAACCGGTTTGTTCTATTTTGCCCTGTTCATCTGGGGCTTTTTCCTGCTCATTGGGCTGCGCTGGCACATGGTCCACCGCTTGCTTTGGCGTCTTTCTCACCGTGCCGGGAACTGGGCCGCTCAAGTCGCGCCCGAAAATCAGGAGGAGAGAGCGGCAGAAAATCAGGTGCATCCGCCACCGGCTTTGCCGGTCCGGCAGCCACCACCAACGCTTACGCCTATTTCTCCCCAGGCTGAGCCATCCATGCGTCGTGACCGGCGCCTGCCGCCTTTGAGTCTGCTGGAAAAAGGGACGCGTGCCAAAATCGACGATGAAGAGGTAACGCGCAAGAAGGAAATCATTGAAAACACATTGGCCGATTTCGGGATTCCCGCTGAAGTTACCCAGATCCGCCGTGGTCCAGCCGTCACCCAATATGGCGTACTGCCCGGCTATATCGAACGCACCGGGCCCGATGGCGACGTAAAAAAGAGCAAAGTACGTATCGGGCAGATCGCCTCCCTGCGGCGAGATTTAGCCTTGGCCCTGGCAGCCCCCCGCTTACGAATCCAGGCCCCCATCCCGGGTCGGGGGGTTGTTGGTATCGAAGTACCGAATGATGAAGTAAATCTCGTTCGCCTGCGCGACGTCATTGAATCAGAAGAATTCGTCAAGATGAAAACCCCTTTGGCTGTGGGTTTAGGACGCAATGTTTCCGGAGAACCGGAAGCGATCGATCTGGCAAAACTACCCCACCTACTCATCGCCGGTACAACCGGATCGGGCAAGTCGATTTGCATAAATGCCTTTGTCTCTAGCCTCGTCTTCAACAATGCGCCCGAACAGTTGAAGATCATCATGATCGACCCCAAGAAAGTTGAATTAATCCGCTTCAACGGGCTTCCACACCTGATTGGCAAGGTAGAAGTTGATGCTGATCGCGCCGTAGGCGTCCTGCGCTGGCTAACGGCCGAAATGGACCGGCGCTACGAGATGTTTGCCAAGCTAGGTGCCCGCAACCTCAACGGCTACAGTCGTCGCCTTCGCGAGCAGGAACTGGAAGCTCTACCCATGCCCCATATCGCCGTTTTTATCGACGAGCTTGCAGACCTCATGTACATGTACCCGGGAGATGTTGAGCGCACCCTCTGCCGTCTGGCGCAGATGGCCCGCGCCACCGGCATTCATCTTGTCGTGGCCACGCAGCGTCCATCGACCGATGTCATCACCGGCCTGATCAAAGCCAACTTCCCCGCCCGACTCTCCTTTGCCGTTGCCTCCGGAACCGATTCGCGCGTCATTCTCGATTCCATCGGCGCCGAGCAGCTCCTGGGCCGTGGGGATATGCTCTTTCTCGGTCCCGATGCCAGCGGACCCATGCGTATACAGGGCATATTCGTCACCGATACGGAAGTAGAGCAGGTGGTCATCTTTTGGCAGAAAATGAGGCCCAATCACACCCCAGGTGATCCACCTTGGGAGACACTTATTGCCAAACATGCCCTGCTCGACGAAACCGATACGCTGCTGGAAGCGGCCATAGAACTGGCCAAGAAAAACGACCATCTCTCTGCCTCATTTCTCCAGCGCCGGCTGCGCCTTGGATATCCACGGGCAGCCCGTTTGATGGAACATTTACACGAGATGGGGCTCGTCGATGATCCCAAGAGCGGGGGCAAAACACGCAAGACCTATACCGACGAAGATGATAATCCCCTGGATCGCATTCTGACCGATCGCGAATAGGAATTTTCAATTACGCTATTGCCAGCAACGAATTTACCGGATCTGATACTGCTGTTTGCAGCCGCTTCAAAGAGATCATGGATTCCGCACTGTGGGAAATATGGTCTTTGCGGCAAAGGCGCCTAATATGATCGCTAAAATACTTGTCACATTAGGGGGTGTCACGGGATAATTTAAAGATCCAATGAAATTTACATATCAGCGTGGGCTCTTTGGTCAAGGATTGGGCCCATTGGACTGATATTATGAAGGGTTTTTAGTTGCCTATGCGTCATCATATCGTGGGGTTTTTAGGAATCTGCATATTGTTTGTCACAGCCGGGCTTTTCTCGGCAAACCCATCCTATGCATCCAATCCCCAACAAGAACAAGAACGTACCATACGGGTCGTCACTAAAATAATCGAGCCCTTTGTCATCAAGGACAGCGAGCGCCTCACCGGTTTCAGCATCGATCTCTGGAAAGAGATTTCTTTGCTCACAGGCATCCCTTTTGAATTCATTGTAGTGGATACGGTGAACGGGCAGTTAGATGCGCTAAGCACTGGGGAAGCGGATGTTGCCATCGCCGCCATTAGCATGACCCCGGCGCGCGAAGAAGATTTCGACTTCGCTTATCCATATTATATTGCCGGGCTGCAAATCATGACTACCGGTAAGCCCAAGTCGACTCTGGCCAGTCTGCTCTCTTTTCTCTTTACTTCCCGCTTTTTGATTGGCATTGGCGCATTCATGTTCATCTTGATTATTATTGGTCATATTGTGTGGCTTGTGGAGCGCAAAAGTAATCCCGACTTCCCCCAATCTTATGTAAATGGAATATGGGAAGGGTTATGGTGGGCTGCGGCAACTGTGACCACCGTTGGCTATGGTGACAGAACTGTCAAGGATAAATGGGGCCGGCTTATTGGTCTCTTGTGGATGTTCGCCGGCTTGTTTCTCATCGCCAATTTCACCGCTTATGTCACCGCAGAAGTAACCGTCTCGCGCCTCGAAACCGATATTTCCGATGTTGATGATCTGCGCGGCAAACAGGTTATCACCCTTTCTGGCACGACCTCGGCTCAATATCTGAATGAGGAGCGTATTCCCTATCGCAGTGTTACCACCACCGAAGAGGCGTTCATTTTATTAGAAAGTGGTGCCGCTGAGGCTATCGTCTACGATGCGCCGGTTCTACAATACCATATAGCCACATCCAATAATTCACAGCTAGAATTGGTAGGCTCCCCTTTTAATACCGAATTCTATGGTATCGCCTTGCCCCCAGAAAGCCCTTATGAAGAAATCATCAATCATGCCATTCTCGAAATCAAAGAGAACGGCACATATGAAGAACTTTTAACAAAATGGTATCTTATAGATACAAACCAATAAACTATCTTATGCCTAACAACAAACCCCAATTAGGTGAGGAGGAGCAGCGTTGAATCAATTTAGTGCAAACGGCCGTCCCCGTGTTGTGATTACGGGTGTCGGCATCATCAGTCCCTTGGGGCACACGGCTGAAGAAAACTGGGAGAGCCTGCTCAGCGGTCGTTCCGGCATCGCAACCATCTCGCAGTTTAACACTGATCATTTGCCCATCCATATTGCCGGTGAGGTCAAAGATTTTGATCCCGGCGTATACATGAACTTCAAAGAGGCGCGGCGCATATCCCGCGCCTCCCAATTGGCCATCGCTGCTACAAGCATGGCCCTAGAAAATGCCGGCTTACAGACCCCGATTACCAGCGGGGAGCGGGTGGCAACCATCATTGGCACCGGCGCCGGCGGTTTAGAAGTCGCCGATCGCGAGCTTCAGGTTCTGCGCAGCAAAGGATTCAACCGCGTGAGTCCCTTCGCGATGGTCGGCTTTCTGCCCAATATGCCCGCCTACCACGTCAGTTTACTTTCCGGAGCGAAGGGACATATCAGCACCATCGTTGCCGCCTGCGCCAGCGGCACACAAGCTATAGGAGAAGCCGTAGACAATATCCGTCTCGGCCGTTCCGACATGGCCATCGCCGGCGGAGTTGAAGGATTGGTGCATGAAGCATCAATCACTGGATTCGCCCGTATGCGCGCCTTATCCTCACGCAATGATGATCCTGCACGAGCGATGCGCCCCTTCGACAAAAATAGGGACGGCACGGTTATCAGTGAAGGAGCTGGTATCGTCATTCTAGAGCGTCTGGAAAATGCCCTGGTCCGTGGGGCACATATTCATGCTGAAATCATTGGCTACGCCTCTTCCTCGGACGCCTACCATATATCTCAGCCCGATCCCGAATCAGCAGGCGCCGTCCGCGCCATGCGTTGGGCCGTAGAAGATGCGCAGGTCAATTTGGAGCAGATCGATTACATCAACGCTCACGGTACATCAACACCTTTGAATGATTCCATGGAAACGTTCGCCATCAAGAGACTTTTTGGCGAGCAAGCTTATGAGATTCCTGTCAGCAGCAGCAAATCTGTGCTGGGGCACGCCTTGGGCGCAACGGGTGCCATTGAGACCATCATCTCCACACAGGCCATGCAGAACAGTATCATTCCTCCAACCTGGAACTACGAAACACCAGATCCGGAATGCGACTTGGACTATGTACCCAATGCCCCGCGCGATGGGGAGTTAGACTATGTATTAACCAATTCTTTTGGAATGGGGGGTCAGAACTCCTGCCTGGTACTGCGCAAATTCGGTTCGAACGGTTCTAAATAAGGAACTTTCTAACCACCAGCCAAAAGCAGAACGCTTTCGAGCACCGCGTTTTGCGCAAATTCATAGCCCCACGCGGGTAAGATACCCAACAGCAGAGTGACAATGGCTGTGACCCATACGGCCAAGACCAGCGCCGGGCGCTTGATCATTTCCGCTTCACCATCGTACATGTACATCAAGTACACCACGCGTAGATAGTAAAAAGCGGAGACGACACTGGTAACAACACCAATAATCGCCAGCCACACCAGATTAGCCTCGACGGCCGTGCGCAGAACGAAGAATTTTGCCGCGAACCCACCTGTCAGTGGGATCCCAGTCAGGGAGAGCATAAAGAAAGCCATAGCCAGCGCCATCCAGGGATGTGTCTTCGCCAGGCCTTTGTAATCGTCCAGATGTACGCCCTGGCCCAACTGTTTCTCCATGGCAATGACAATAGCAAATGCCCCAAGATTGGTAAACAGATAGGCGAACATATAGAACAGCGCCGCGCTGACACCATCCGGGCTCTCGCTGCTGGCAGCTACAGCGATCAGGATGAATCCAGCATGGGCGATGCTGGAATAGCCTAACATGCGCTTAATATTCTGCTGTAAGATAGCCACGACATTACCGACAATAAGGGTCAAGGCGGCCATGATGGCGATCGCCGGAACCCATGCTTCACCCAGATTGGGCAGTGCGCCCATTAGAATGCGCAGCAGGGCGGCAAAACCACCGACTTTCGCGCCCACAGACATGAAGGCCGTAACCGCTGTCGGCGCGCCTTCATAGACATCTGGCGTCCACATTTGAAAGGGAACAGCAGCGATCTTAAAGCCAAAGCCCACCAGTAGAAAAGCGATACCCGCCAGGAGCAAGCCATTGGGGTCGCTCGTGGCCTGTAGCACTTCCGGCAAGGACGTGGTGCCGGTGGCGCCATAGATGAAGGCTATGCCAAACACAAAGATACTCGAGGAGAAAGCACCCAGTAAAAAGTACTTCATCGCCGATTCTTCGGAATCGGGCCGCGGCCAGGCCAAACCGGCCATGATATAAAGCGGGATAGAGAGCAGTTCCAGGGCCAAGAAGATCAGGATCAGATCATTGGCCATGCCCATGAGCATCATGCCCGTGATCGAAAAGAGCATGAGCATATAAAATTCTGGCCGGTCAAGTTCTGTACGTCGTAAAAAGTCCACCGAGATCAGGATAGTTAAGATCCCGGTCAATAAGAAAATAATATTGAGGAAAACGGCGAAGTTATCCAACACCAGCATGGGCGAACCAGCGGCTGAAATAAAAGTCGCGTCCGGATGTCCCCAGGCGTCAATGGTTAAGATTAAGGCCACAGCCAGGCCAATCAACGCGATCCAGGCTGACCAGCGCTTGACAAATGTTGGAACGAATATTTCCAAGAGCATCAGCAGCATGCCTGTCCCGGCAACGACGATCAATGGTGCAGCCAAAATGAGGTTAATTGAAGGGGGTTGAAACTCCATTTTTTATAAACCTTTTTTGTTTGCTCTACTTTTCACAATAATACCACACTTGACGCCCGGCGCGTAAATAGAAGGGTCTGAATCACGCCCACTTCCCGTTGCCGTTCACCGCTTTCTTGCGCAGCCAGACACGGCTGCTGTGATAGGTGCTTTGCCCCGCCATGTCGCCAATTGCGTCCGTTGTCATCCAATTCACATTGCGGCCGCCGCTCAGTTTGTTCCACCGTCCTTTTGGTGATGCCAGCACACCCTGTGGAACGGTATCCGTTACTACGGCCTGCAGCTCACACCAGCCACGGCCGTTCTCCATGATCACGCTGTCCCCATGCTCAATATCACGTGACGCCGCATCTTGAGCGTGGATTTCCACAAAAGGCTGCCCTTCACGCCCCAAGAAGTCAGGATGGTTGGCGAAGCTGCTGCTCACAAAATGGTGTGCCGCGCCGCTGATCAAGGACAATGCCTTCTGTGGCGCAAAGCGTGCTTCGTCTGAGGCAAGGCCATCATCTTCTTTATCAATCCAGCCCGGCAGCGGGTCCAATCCTTGATCGGCCATAGCCCGGCTGTAAAGGACAACCTTTCCACTCGCAGTAGGGAAATTCCCGTCGCTAAATGGAACCCGTGGCTCAAACTGGAGTGTCTGATATCCCGTTTCCTTTAGACTCTCCAGCGTGATGCCCGTTAGGGCCTTGTTCGATGCTGAGGTCGCCTCTAGAACTTCCTTGATGACTTCTTCTGCCGGCTGCTGCAGCCATGGCTCAGAGAAGCCCATCTCCCGAGCCAGAAGGCGCATCACGTCCCAATTGCTCTTCGCCTCTTCATAGGCGGGGATGGCCACCTCGTTGTAGGCCAATCCTGTATGCCCATATGCTTTGTGCAGATCAACATGCTCCAACTGCGAGGTAGCCGGCAGGAGAATATCCGCATAATCGGCTGTATCGGTCATGAACAGTTCGTGCACCACGGTGAACAAATCATCGCGCTGTAAACCGGCAATCACCTGGCCCACATTGGGCGCAATTGCCGCCGGATTGGAGCCAAAAACATACAGAGACTTAATGGGAGGATCGTTAACCTCACCCAGCAGTGCGGCCCCCAAGCGATTCATATTGACCATACGCGCCGGAGGAGGGCATTGTTCCCAATAATGAACGCTCTTGGCATCCCAGCGAATATAATCGCTCGTGCTGTAAGCCAATCCACCGCCCAACACTCCATATTGTCCGGTCAGTGCCGGCAGCGTACAGATGGCGCGCACGGTCTGCCCGCCATTGAAGTTACGCTGGATGCCATCGGCAATTTTAATCAAAGCCGGCTTTTCCTGACCATATAAACGGGCCAGGCGCATAATGGTTGATCGCTCCAATCCCGTGATGGCAGCCGCACGTTCTGGAGGATATTCCTGCAGTCGTTCCCTTAATTGTGGCCAACCAAGGGTATTTTTCTCCAGCCATGCTTCGTCATGATAACCTTCTTCGACAAGGACATAGGCCACGGCCAAGGCCAGCACACCATCTGTCCCCGGCTGCGGCGCGATATGCCAATCCGCGCCGGCGGCTGTGCGTGTCTTGCGCGGATCGATGACCATCAGTTGGCAGCCGTTGCGCTGCGCCCGGCGTAGAAAGGGCATGAAATGGGGCGCTGTGGACACGGGATTATGCCCCCAAACAATGAGCAGCTTGCTGTGCTGCACATCTTCATAGGCAGGGCTTCTTCGCGCTCCCAGCGTCGCTTTCACCGCATATTGCCCAGCCGCGCCGCAGATAGAGCGCTCCAACTGGCTAGCTCCCAGCCGGTTCCAAAAACGAGCGCTGGACACCGACATCTGCACCAATCCCAATGTTCCGCTGTAACTGTAGGGCAGGATCGCTTCCGGGCCGAAATCGGCGCCGATATCTCGCCACTGGGTTCCTATTGTCTCAATCGCTTCGGTCCAAGAAATTCGCTGCCACTGCCCGCTCCCCTTCGGCCCATTGCGGCGCAGCGGATACTTCAAGCGTTCTGGATGGTACACATGATCGAGATACGGCCGTACCTTGGTGCACAGCCAGCCCTGGGTAATGGGATGATCCTTGGCCCCGTAAAAACGGACCGCGCGTCCATCTTCCACTTCCGTGAATACCGCGCACGTATCTGGGCAATCGTGTGGGCATACACCCTTGATTCGCCGGACCGTCATTGTTCGCTCATTCCTTTCCTGCTCAATTATCCACGCCCCTTAGGGACGTAAGAAAGTATGCTGGTGAACTATTGTTTGCTCTGGCATCAGATGTACGAAGTTAAAAGCGGGCCGCGCCTGTGCGTCATAACCGGTAACCTCATCGCTGGGCCATGCCGTGAATTGGGAGAAGCTGCTCCCCACCGCGATATAGGATATACCATCACGAATCGTCTGCATCGAATTGTGCACATGCCCATGAAACACGCCCCGCAGGCGCTTCCTTGCCGGCCGCAGCGCCTGATGCAGTTCTTCGCCATTGACAACCAGCATATTGCTGTCCATCC
The DNA here is from genome assembly GCA_963807975.1 of uncultured Chloroflexia bacterium. Lineage (GTDB taxonomy): Bacteria > Chloroflexota > Anaerolineae > Promineifilales > Promineifilaceae > JAACFF01. The sequence goes on from CAWEDV010000003.1 coordinate 163,886, forward strand.
AGGGTGAGTCCATGGGCAGTGGTGGGTAGTGAATAAATATTACCAGCGGCGGACCATCTGCTTGCGCTTCGGCGCGTACTATCTCCATTTGCTCTGCGGATAAATACCCTTGGGGATCGATTTCGTGCGGGCCACGCGCATCGAGCACCAGAAAACGAAAGCCCTTTAGCTCGAAAGCATAGGAAAGCTGGTCAAGATCGGGGATGAGATCTTTTTTCGGACCCATAGCAAGGTACTTACGCATATCCTGCGCCGCATCATGATTGCCGCTCACATAATAGGTGGGCACGCGTAACGCCCCTAAGGTTTCTGCCGCCAGAGCATAAGAGTCCGGATGCGGATCGGTCACAATATCTCCTGTATGCATGACAAAATCTGGTTTAACCGGCAGATTGTTGATCAGATCGACCAATCGCTGCGCGCAGGGCAGCGGCACATTCCCATGCACGCTGTAACCGGCACTGGAACCAATATGCGTGTCGCTGATATGCACGAAATAGATTGTTTCTATCGTGGACCTCTTTGCTCAAAAAAAGAAACGTGGAGCGCAATCCAATTGTGTAGACGCTCCACGTCATCCATGTAACGGTGTAATTAAGAAATCAAAGCGCCTAGGGCATGGCTATCACACTGGAGCTTATATCAGAGACCAATTGTGATACCGAGGTATCCATCAGGTTGAAATAGGGAGTAGGCGCGATACCTATCCAGAAAATAAAGAGGATAAAGGCAAGCATAATCGCCAGTTCGCGCACATTCAGGTCGCGCAGCCCCTTTGTACCTTCATTGGTCACCGGCCCCATGAATACTCGCTGGAACATCCACAAGAGATAGACCGCAGCCAGGATCACACCTGTGGTTGCAAATGCGGTATAAATCCACGCTGTGGGCGCCAGAGACGGAGAACCCATCGATCCCAGCAAAATGGTGAACTCGCCCACAAAGCCGTTCAAGCCCGGTAGACCCATACTGGAAAGCACCACAATCAAAGAGAGGACCGAGAAAACAGGCATTATCTTCCACACGCCGCCATAATCAGACATCTCTCGCGTATGCCGCTGCTCATAAAGGATACCGACCAAGAAAAACAAAGCGCCTGTGCTGATGCCATGGTTCACGCCTTGCAGAATTCCACCTTGAATACCGGCGTTGTTCAGCGCGAAAATACCCAGCGTCACAAAACCAAGATGGCTGATACTGGAGTATGCCACCAGCTTCTTCACATCTTTCTGGGCAAAGGAAACGATCGCCCCATAGATGATGCCGATGATGGCTAACACGGCGATGAAGGGCGCGAACTGGAAGGAAGCATCCGGGAAAAGTGGCAGGTTAAAGCGTACGAAGCCATACGTGCCCATCTTCAGCAGAACACCCGCCAGAATGATCGAGCCTGCTGTCGGCGCTTCCGTATGCGCATCCGGCAGCCAGGAATGGAAGGGAAAAACAGGCACCTTGATCGCGAAGGCCACGAAGAAACCAATAAACAGGATATTCTGCATATTGGCGAAGGCCTCATTTTGGGCGATCAGCTCCGGCAGGGCAAAAGTCTGTAAGGTAATACCCATGTACAGGATGGCCAAAAGCATCAGCAAAGAGCCGGCCATCGTATAGAGGAAGAATTTTATCGAAGCATAAACGCGCCGCTTGCCGCCCCACATACCGATTAAGAAATACATCGGGATCAGGGTGAATTCCCAGAATACATAGAATAGGAACAGATCCTGGGCCAGGAAAACGCCCAACATGCCGATCTCCAGCAGCAGCATGAAGATGTAGTAGAGTTTTACCTGTTCCGTGATGGCACTGAAGGAGGAATAAATGGCCAGTGTAGAAATAAAGCTGGTCAGCAGTATAAACAAAATGCTTAGACCATCCACCCCCACGAAGTAGGAAATTCCCCATGCGGGGATCCACTGCACCCTATCAACCATTTGTAAAGCCGCTACATCCTGGTTGAAATTCGCAAGAATTATCACCGTACCGATAAGGGTAATGATTGAAGTAGCCAGCGCAATGCGCCTGATGCGGTCGTCTGTCTCCCATTTCAGCGGCTTAAGCAGGAGGATGATGGCGACACCAATCAGGTTAAAAAAGGTAACTATTGTTAGAAGAGGCATTTTTCCAATTCCTGTTTATCTTGCGAAGTACAAGAAATAAATTAGCAGAGCAACTGCGCCCAAGAAAATACTCAGTGCGTAGTTGCGAACATGGCCCGTTTGTAAGTGGCTTAGAGCGCCAGCGAAACCGCGCGTGACTTTGCCGGCCCCGTTCACTGCACCATCAACGCCTTGCGCGTCGATGATATTGGCCAGGAAATCGGCCAGACTGATAAACATATCACGGATCACATTATCATGGACAAAATCATGCCAGAAGTTCCAATCAACGGCATACGCCAGCCAGGCGGCAAAGCGATTAAACCAGGGCACAAAATAATTCATGTACAGTGTATTAAGCGGCAGTATGGCGAACCACCAGATCGGCGTCCGTTGTAAGGGATCGGGATCCAGGGCCGTTTTGGGCCGTTTGCGATAGACATAAAATCCCAAAGCCAGGCCAACAATGGCCAATACAACCGAAATACCGGCTACCAGCGGTGAGAGCACAATTGGCGTCTTGGGCAGGTTTACAAGCCCTTCCTCCGTCAAACCGTAGGACTGGATCGTATGTTCAAGCCACGCTTCCAATCCCAACCAGATGCCCGAAGGATGGCTGTGTGCTGCCTCTGCCCATACCCGGCTCAAGAAGGGTAGGTTAAGCAGGCCGCCAAAGATGGCTAAGAAGGCCAGGACAATCAGTGGTCGAGTCATCAGCGGTGGGCTTTCATGTGCATGTTCTGCCGCTTCATGCCGTGGTTTGCCAAAGAACACGATCTGCATCATACGGCCTACATAAAATGCAGTAACAAATGCGGCGATAGCCAGCATGATAAAAACGACGAACAAATTCTGATAACCGTGCGCCAGAATTTCATCCTTCGACCAGAAGCCGCCCAGGGGGATGATGCCCGCTAAAGCCAGGGCACCAATCAGGTACACCCAGAATGTTGTTTTCATCTTATGTCGCAGGCCGCCCATCGTGCGCATATCCTGCGGATCAAAATCATCTTCAGCGCCATGGTGAGCGACTTCATGATGCCCATGTTCCATGCCGTGTATGACCGAGCCGGAAGCGAGGAACAGCAGCGCCTTAAAGAAGGCATGTACGATGAGATGGAACATCGCTGCCACGTAAGCGCCCATGCCCGCCGCAGCGACCATGAATCCCAACTGGCTGACCGTTGAGTAGGCCAGCACTTTCTTGATGTCGTTTTGGGTAACGGCGATTATGCCCGCCAACAGCGCTGTAGCCGCCCCAACATAAGCGACCAGGTTTGGCGAGCTGACCAGACCAAAGATCAAAACCCCACTTACCCGTGCAATTTCATACAGCACATCGCTGCGCACAATGAGAAAAACACCCGCCGTGACCATGGTCGCGGCGTGAATGAGCGCCGAAACGGGGGTTGGCCCTGCCATCGCATCCGGAAGCCAGACGTAGAGTGGTATCTGCGCCGATTTACCAGCCACACCCAGCAAGAAGAGTGCAGTAACGGCCGTTATCACTACCCCCAGCGATACTTCAACCAATCCAAACTGCACCATTTCGCCGGAGATGAACATCTCGACAGCGGAATCAAAGAGCGGCACATAATTCAGGGTACCAAACGTCCAGAAGAGCAAGATGATGCCCAGGATCACCCCAAAATCCCCGATGCGGTTGACGACAAAAGCCTTACGCCCCGCATTGGCATTCATCGGCACCCCTTCTTTGTCCACACGATCCCACCAAAAACCGATCAGCAGGTAGGAGCATAAGCCCACACCTTCCCAGCCCACAAAAGTAACTAGGTAATTATTTGCGCTGACCAGGATCAGCATGAAGAGTATAAACAAGTTGAAGTAAGCGAAGAAACGTGAAAAATTCGGGTCTCCATGCATGTAGCCGATAGCATATATATGAATCAGTGACCCAACGCCGGTAACCACCAGCATCATCGTCACTGACAATGTATCTACCTGCAAAGCCCACGGGATACTTAAATTCGCCGACGGAACATTGATCCAGGTGAACAAGGGCACGATCTCCGTGTGGAAATCGTGGCTGCGCAGGCTAAACAGCAGCAATATAGAGACGATAAACGCGCCCAATACCATCGCCGTGGCAAACCAACCTGACCATTTCTCGCCCGTCTTCCGGTTCGCCACTACGAAGCGACGGCCGACAAGACCGTTAAAGAGAACGCCCGTTAATGGCAGCAGTAGAATGAGGGGAGCTAGAGCAAAAGCATTCATATAAAATGTGGGCATTAGGAGCACGGCTCCCAATCACCCGCCTCCTTCATCCTTTTAACAAATTGATCTCGTCAATATTAATACTGTGTTTAGTGCGGAAGATGACCACAATCAAAGCCAGCCCCACAGCCACCTCAGCCGCAGCGACAGTAATGACAAAAAAGACCAGCACCTGCCCGTCAAGATCACCCAAATAGCGGGAAAAAGCCACAAACAACAGGTTGGCCGAATTCAACATCAACTCAACAGACATAAAGACAATGATCGCATTACGGCGCAGCAGTACGCCAAGCGCACCGATGGTGAATAAAATAACGCTCAAGGCGACGTACCATTCAATAGGGACTGTGCTAGGCATCTTCACCTCGCTTTCTGGATCTACCCAGGACGACGACGCCGATCATGGCTGCCAGAAGCAGCACCCCCGTCAGTTCAAAGGGCAACAAATAGCCTTCAAAGAGCGTCAGCCCCAAAGCCACGGGGCTGCTGTCAATCAATGGGATTTCACCTCCGGGAGCATTGACCTGAAACAAAGTCGCAATTGTCACACCCAGGAGAGCCAGGGCCAAAACGCCGGCCAATACACGCTGCCAGCGATCGCCTCCACTGAGGCTACCCAAAGCGCGCAGCCGTTCAGCCCCCAGGAGCATGATCACAAACAGGAAAAGAATTACGATAGCTCCCGCATATACCGTCACCTGCACCATCGCGATAAATGGCGCATTTAGCACAATATAAAACACGGCGATGGTCGCGAAATTCAGCACCAGGAACAACGCACTGTGTACCGCATTACGGCTAAACAGCATACCCAACGCTGCGGCGATAGCTATCACAGCAAGAAAAATAAATAGAAGTGGGTTACCCATATCGTCGCCTGAACTTTCCTCTCTTTACTCTAAAATAGATACCTTACTAACCGTGCAGGGCACCAATATCGATTACTCCGGGTCTTCCATATCGGGGATGGCCCGATCAAATGTTCCCGGTTCAACTTGCTGCGGTGTCACGCTGCCATTCACCGGCACGTCAACTATCAACATCTCTTTGGTATAAATAGCACTGGCGCGATCATAAAAACTCAATTCGTAGCTATGCTCCAATACGATCGCTTCCGTGGGGCAGGCATCCTCGCAGTAACCACAGTATATGCAGCGCAGCATATTTATCTCGTAGGTGCTCGCGTAGCGCTCTCCAGGCGAGAATCGTTCGTCGTCGTCGTTCTCAGATGCTTCGACAAAGATAGCGTCTGCTGGACAGGCGGCGGCGCAAAGCGCGCAGCCAATACACTTTTCCAACCCATTGTCGTAGCGCTTGAGTTCGTGGCGTCCCTTGAAGCGTGGTCGCACCGTGCGCTTGACCTCCGGATATTGGATGGTCACCGGTGGCTTCACAAAATGCTTTAAGGTAATAGCCATACCTCTGAGTAGTTCACCAATCATAAGTGTCTCCCTGAAGGGAAATTATCACCCCAGGCTAGTTGCGGGTTTTGGTCACCCTCAACCTATAAAAAATCTCCTTGCCGAGTCGAAAAGCGGCTCCAGCACACCTTCTTCAAAAAGCACGATGAAGAAGCCGGTGATCATAAAATTCAGCACGGAGAGCGGCAGCAGTACCTTCCACCCAAAGCTCATGAGCTGGTCATAACGGAAGCGCGGCCAAGAAGCACGAACCCAGATCATCAACACGAGAAAGAAAACGATCTTGATAAACATGTAAACGAAGCCCAATGCCGGCACCTGGTCGACAAACGGGCCCAGATATCCACCAAAGAAGAAAACGGCCGCCAGAGCGCTCAGAATAACCATCTTCATATATTCAGCCATGAAGAACATTCCAAAGCGCATGCCAGCATATTCCACGTTAAATCCGGCCGAAAGCTCCTGCTCCGCTTCAAGCAGATCGAATGGGTGGCGCTGCAGTTCCGCCAGTGCGGCGATACAAAAGACCACTGCCGCTATTGGCTGCAGCAAGACAAACCATCCCCCCCGCTGTGCCTCGACAATTTCACCCAAGTCCATCGAATCCGCGAGCATGATCGGTATGAGCAGTGAAAGGCCCAAAGCCAATTCATAACTAATCATTTGCGCCGAGGAACGAATACCGCCTAGAACCGCATATTTACTATTTGATGCCCATCCCGCCAGGAAAATGCCATATACACCAATGGAAGTTACGGCCAGGACGTAAAGCACGCCCACATTGACACCCGGCGCAATGGCAAAGTAAGGTGAGAACTCAATGCCAAAGATATTCATCGCCGGCGCCCAGGGAATAACCGCCAGCAGCAGCACGGCCGATAACACAGCCAGCATTGGGGCCAGATTGTAGACCGGCACGTCCACTTTTGCGGGCGTCGGATCTTCTTTCAGAAAAAGCTTAACGGCATCTGCCGCAGGCTGTAAGAAGCCGCCCAGCAGCTTCCGCTCCTTCCCATCCCGCCGGGGAAAGGGAATATACCCGGCCCGATTAGGTCCAACACGATGCTGCAAACGCGCCAAAACTTTCCGTTCCAGCAGAGTCGTGTAGGCAAAGCCGGAAATTACCACCAGCGAGATGATGAAGCCCACGACCAAGGCACGTAGGGCAATTAAGCCTGGTGTCATGCTACCATTTCCTTTTCTCGTTCTTCAATCTTGCTAATCTGTACCGCTAATAAACCGGACATGAAGGGCACGCCGCGCAGCAGTGCCAATCCTTGTTGGATATCATCAGCAACGGCCGTTACCATCTCCAGCTCACGCCCGTCGACCGTGACAGACGCGCCATCACCTTCTTCAAGCGCCAAATCAGCGGCATCAGCAGCATGTAAAATCAATGTCGGGCGAGCCATTCGTGTCTTCAAGACATGCGACTTGTTAATCAATGTACCCGGGGTATAAAGCGCTGCTATGCGCACCGCCTGCAGCCCATCCCCTTGTGCTTGAGGCATTGTTTCTGGAATATCGAACAGTTCGCTTGCTTTAGCGACCGGGAGCCACTGCTGGCCTAAGCCAGCCTGGTTCTCATAAGCATTCCCACCATAATAAAGGTCATCGCCGCCCACATCTGGCCACTGCTTCTCTACCTCAGACAGTTTACGGTAATCGACCCCCTTATAGGGTCGCACCCTCTTGGCTATTTCGCCGAAGACTTGCCCCGTGGCAAACGGTGGTTTGTCTAAACCGACACGCTCGCCAACGAGGGCCAGGATCTGCCAGTCAGGACGGCTGTCACCAACCGCTTGAATAGCCGGATAATAGCGCTGGATTCGCCGCTCACCACTGGTGAACGTTCCATCACGCTCCACCCAGCTTTGGGCGGGCAAAACGACATCAGCCAGCGCTGCTGTTTCCGTTAAGAACAGTTCCTGGACAATCAGGAAATCAAGTGCTCCCCGCCCCGTCAAAAGGCCATCACCCACCGGGTCGGCGCCCATGACGTATAAAGCATTTAGTGATCCGTTTTCTACGGCATCATAAATCGCCGCCGCATCCATGCCGGCTTCAGCCACCGGTTTATACCCAGGTCCCAAGGCAGGATGGATACCCATATCCCAGGCGCCTTGCGTATTGTTATGCGGCCACACAGGAATCAGGCCGTTGTTTCCACGACCGGTGTGATCCTGATCACCGCCGTTCTTTACCAGCAGCAGATTAGCCAAGAGGCTCGCCACCGCTTCTGTCTCCTCATAGGTCAAGCCCTCATATCCGTAAAAGACGGTCAGATTTTCAGCCTCAACCAGGAATTTGGAAGCTTCAAACAACGGATCGTTCGAATCTGTTTCCACTTTGGCGGCCGACAAAAGCTGTCGCACCGTGGACACTCCTTCACCAGGTTCGTAATAGATATTGTGCGCTGCATATTTATCTAGGCGCGTCGGCCGTAAATTGAGCGTTACAATGGAAGCTCCCCGATCAGCCGCCTGCTTGGCGCGCAGCCACCAGATAGGTTCTTCTTCATGCAGGTCGCTGGCAACTACCAAAATCGCATCCCCGGCGCCTAAACGCTGCGGATTGCCAATATTGTCATCACATTGGAATCCAACCTGGGCCACAATTTCTCCGCCGCCCAGTCGGCGAGCAGCAAGATCAATGTTTTGATTCTTTAGCCCCTGGCGGAAAAGTTTTTGGAATAAGAAAAGATCTTCATTGCTCAAGCGGTCACCGCTCAAGCCTGCCGCACTGTCCTTATGCTGCTGCAGCTTTCCGGCAACCAGATCCAATGCTTCATCCCAGCTGCCTTCGACCAACTCCCCATTTTTGCGAATAAGAGGCGTCTTTAGGCGATCCTCTGCCTCAGCGAAATGGTAGACGAAACGGTCGCGGTCTGATATCCATATCTCATTGACCAGCTCATTCTGACGCGGCATCGCCCGTTTGATAACGCTGCGTCCACCTGTTTTGGCCTCGCGGCGCGTGCTAAGCGTCATATTGCTCCCTGCAGGACCATGGGTGGAGATAGTAGGTACCGGTTTCAATTCCCAGGGGCGGGCCCCAAAACGGAAATCGGCCGTTGTCAACGCACCCACCGGGCAAATATCTGTCGTATTGCCACTCCAGTAACTATCGAATCCCGGGTCTGACATCGTCACGATCTCCAGGAGACGACCCCGGTTGTGGAAAGCGATCACTGGATCATCCGCGATTTCATCTTGGAAACGCACGCAGCGCGCGCATTGAATACAGCGCTCGCGGTCAAGGTAAATCAGATCACCCAACGGTACATTTTTGTCGAGCTTCAACTTCTCGTCGAAGATCATACGGCTGTGCCCCTTGCCATGGGCCATGGTCAAGTTCTGCAGCGGGCATTCGCCGCCCTTGTCACAAATGGGGCAGTCCAAAGGATGGCTTGTCAGTAAGAACTCGATAATATCTGCACGCGCGCCCTCAACAACTTCTGTTTCAGTACGTACCACCATGCCTTCACTAACCCGTACAGTGCAGGCTGTCTGCATTCCTGGCCCAAAATTGATCTGCGGGGCCCCATCTTCATCGAGCAGCGGTTCACCGGAAGCACGATCAAACATGGGCCGTCCAATCTCCACTAGACACATACGGCACATTCCCACCGGTTCTAGCTTCGGATGGTAGCAAAATACTGGGATATCAATGCCTATTTGTTTCGCGGCGTCTGATACCAACGTTCCCGGAAGAACACTGACTTCAACACCATCTATCGTTAACGAAACGAGATCACTCATGCTGATCCTCACGCCGGTTGTAGTTCATCTTTTCGAATCTTAGCTTTATATTCGTCCAAAAAGTGCTCAATGGTCGACAGTACCGGGCTCACAGCGAACTCGCCCAGCGCACATAGGCACTTTCCCTTCATCTGGTTAGCGATACTTTCTAGCAGGGGAATATCTACTTCAGTCCCATGCCCCTCGAAAATGCGATGCAGCACCTTCTCCATCCAAAAAGTCCCCTCGCGGCATGGTGTGCACTTACCACACGACTCATGGCGGAAGAAATGGATCATCTTCGACGCCGCCCATACCATATCCGTCGTTTCATCCATGACGATGACTGAGGCCGAGCCCATCACCGATCCATAATCATCCAAACCTTCATAAGTTAGGGGGGCATCCAGCGCGTCGGCCGTTATCACCGGCCCAGATCCTCCGCTGGGCAGCAGCGCCTTAAACGCTTTGCCATCGCGCATCCCACCAGCCATCTCAATCAGTTCCCGATAGGTGGTGCCCATCGCCACCTCGTAGTTGCCAGGATCTTGCACGTGACCGCTCATGCAAACGATCTTAACACCCGTACTTCTCTCCGTACCCATACTCGTGTACCAGTCGGCACCTTTGACAAGTATGGCAGGGACGTTGGCCAGCGTTTCTGTGTTATTAACCACCGTGGGTTTGCCATACAGTCCTTCCACGGCAGGAAAGGGCGGTTTCGACCAAGGTTGGCCCAAATCACCCATAAGCGAGTTAATCAGCGCTGTTTCTTCCCCGCAAATATAGGCCCCGGCCCCGTAATGGCAGTAGAAATCACAGCTAAAATCACTGCCCAGGATCTTTTCACCTAGCAGGTAGTTGGCGTAACAATCTTTCAGTGCTTCCTCGAAGGCGTAAGCGGCATCCATATACTCGCCGCGGAAGTAGTTAAAGATCAACTGCGCGCCAACCGAATAGGCAGCAATTAACGCACCTTCAATAACCTGGTGTGGGTTCTCTTCAACCAACTCCCGGTCCTTAAACGTGCCCGTTTCCGATTCATCGGTGTTGATAATGATGTATTTTGCACCAGGAGCTTTGGGGATAAAGCCCCATTTGATCCCCGCTGGGAAGCCGGCCCCGCCGCGACCACGTAAATTGGATGCGCGCACGATTCCCGTGACATCCTCAGGCGCCATGCCCAAAGCCTTCTTCAATCCATCGTAGCCGCCATTGTCCAGATAAACATCCAGCTTCTTGATATCAGGTATATCCCGGTGACGTAATAAGGTGTATGCCATAGCTTTACTCGAAAAATAGGTTTTCTTAATTTCCTGAATTACCCTTCTCTATTCGTTTTCGCGAATGCCGCTATACGCTGTACAACGGATGGTTTCACGTCATCCGCATCCGCCTCACTGCGCAGTTGGGCAACCAGTTCCATAAACTTTTCTTGGTCAAGGTGTTCAGCATATTTTAGATTGTATTGCAGCATGGGCGCCCTATCGCAAGCACCCAAACACATGACTGTTTTTATAGTGAACAAGCCATCTTCCGTCGTGCCACCAACCGGCGTTTCCAACTCGCGGCAAACCATTTCCACAAACTCGTCAGCTCCGCGCAAAGCACACGCCAGATCATTACAAATCTCCAGCACATATTGACCGGTCGGCTCCTCGTGAAAAAGTGAGTAAAAACCAGCCAGAGAGAGGACATGGGTGGGATCAAGATCCAAGATTTCGGCGACTTCCTGCTTTGCCTCTGGGCTCATATATCCATACTCTTTTTGAGCCAGATGCATCAAGGATAAAACGGCCGACTTCTTGTCCGGATATCGCGCCAGAATCCCCTCAATCTCTTGTTTATACGTTTCCCTAATCAAAGTATTCTCCGAAAATATCGTCCTTAAAGCCGCCTGGAGGCAGCCATGTCAGATAATTACCGATCAATGTCGCCCAAGACGATGTCAATCGAACCAATCAAGGCCATCAAATCAGCCAAAAAGCGACCCTTTGCCATCCTCGGCAAAGAAGCCAGGTTTGTATAGGATGGGGTACGGAAATGAACGCGTGCTGGCTTCGACGAACCATCACTGCGCAAATAACATGAAAATTCGCCACGGGGCGACTCCACAGTTTGATAAACATACCCTGCAGGCACCGTAAAGCCTTCCGTCCACAACTTAAAGTGATGAATCACCGCTTCCATACTGCGCCCCAATTCGGAGCGCGGGGGCGGGACGATCTTAGGATTATCAATATTTACCGGACCATCAGGCAGTTTATCCAACGCCTGCTCGATGATACGCAGGCTCTCCCAGAATTCCTGAACCCGCACCCGGTAACGCGCGTATACATCTCCCACATCGCTGACAGGCACATCAAAATCGTAATTCTCATAGCCCAGATAGGGCATAGCTCGGCGATAATCCAGTTCCACACCGGAAGCGCGCAAGCTGGGTCCGGTCAAACCCCAACCAACCGCATCTTCAGGAGATACATATCCAATATCTTTTGTACGCCGCAAGAAAATGGGGTTGTTCTTCAACAATGCTTCGTAATCGGCAATCTTGCTCGGGAAAAAGTCCAAGAAATGACGCACAGCAGGCACAAACTCTTCCGGCACATCACGCCATAAGCCACCTGGACGGAAGTAGCTGACCATCATCCGCTGCCCGGCAACCATCTCGAATAAATCTAGAATATATTCTCGCTCGCGGAAGCAGTATAGAAAGACCGTCATCGCCGCCAGGTCCAGGGCATGGGTGCCCAACCAGACCAAGTGGCTGGAGATTCGTGCCAGCTCTAGGAGAATGACCCGGATCACTTCTGCACGCGGCGTGATCTGCACATCCAACAACTTCTCAACGGCCATGATATAGCCCGCATTATTGGACATCGGTGTCAGATAATCCATTCGATCCGTGAGCACCAAGCCCTTGGTATAGGTCTTGGATTCCATCTCTTTCTCGATACCCGTATGTAAAAAGCCGATATCAGGGGCAAGATTGACCACTGTTTCCCCGTCTAGTTCCAGCAGCAGGCGCAGGACGCCATGTGTACTGGGATGTTGGGGACCCATACTGAGCAACAAATTCTCTTCAGGATCATCAATTTGCATGCCGGTGCCAACTTTGGCCCGGAGCTCTTCAACCGTTAATTCTTGAATGGTGTCTCCACCGGAGGTAGGGGGGCTTGCCATTGTCATAGGTGTCTCTTTACGCCTGGCATTCCTATTCTTTTGGATGCGGTTTACGACCCGCAATCTCTTCCCAATTAAAGGAAAACTGTACTTCTTCGTATCCGAGCGGGTAATCTTTACGTAAGGGATGTCCCTGCCAATCTTCCGGTAAGAAGAGGCGGCGTAGGCTCGTATTACCCTTAAATCGGATACCCATCAGATCCCACACTTCCATTTCCAACCAGGTGGCAATAGGCCAAACCGAGTCCATCGTTTGGGGCCCTTTGTCAGGATCGTCAACCATAACTCGCAGGCGCAAGCGGTGGCTGTACGGTATAGAAAATAAATGGTAGCTTACGGCAAAGCGCGGGAAATCCGGCAAAAGATCATCGGCAACAATATCTGACAACAAGTCATATTGCAGCTCCTGATCATCATGGAGCAGTTGGCATACCTTTTTTAACCGGTTCGGCTTAATGATCAGCGTTCGCTCACCGCGAAAATCCTTGACCTCTTCAATTGCTCCAGAGATTGCCTCATTTATCTTGTCGACAACGAGTTTTTCGCGGTCCATTACGCCCATTCCTTTAAGTTTTCGCCACGAACCTTTTCGTGCAAGGTCATGATGCCGTCGATTAATGCCTCGGGCCGGGGAGGGCAACCCGCCACGTAAACGTCGACTGGAACGATCTCATCGACGCCCTGTACAATAGCGTAGTTATTAAACACCCCGCCGCATGATGCGCAATCACCCATAGCGATAACCCATTTTGGCGAAGGCATTTGCCCGTACAAACGGCGCACGATCGGTGCCATCTTCCGTGAAACACGCCCGGAAACGATCATCAGATCTGATTGGCGTGGCGATGGCCGGTTCAGCTCCATGCCAAAACGCGAGAGGTCAAAATGTGAAGCCTGGGCGCTCATCATCTCGATCGCACAGCAGGCCAGTCCGAACAAAATCGGCCACATGGAATTGCTTCGCCCCCAGTTGACAAGATCCTCCAACCGGTAAGTTACGACTCCCATGTCGCCAAGTTTTTGTTCTACTCCCATTCCAACACTCCTTTTTTCCAGACCCAAACATCGCCCAGAATAAACATGAACATAAATAACAACATCGCTGCCAAACCATAAAAGCCTAACTGCCGGAATGAAACGGCCCAGGGCACCAGAAGAATGATGTCTACATCAAAAAGAATAAACAGCACGGCAATGCGATAGAACTTGACCGGCAGCCGCCGCTGCGCTTCGCCAATGGCTGTCATGCCAGACTCATAAGGAGCCAAAGAACGCCCCTTTGCCCGTTTGGGGCCGATGTTTATCGACGCGATCGGCAAGAACAGGGCGAAAAAAATAGCAATGCCTAGCAAAACAGCGATAGGGAGGTACGTGATCAGTATTTGATTCATATCTTAAGAGTTACTCGATGGCGATTTTGCGCTTCATTCACTTGTGTGCATTTTATCACAAGCAAAATAGGCCAGCAAAAACCGAGAACGTTTAGCTCAAATAGTCTCGCAGCGATTTGCTGCGACTGGGGTGGCGAAGTTTTCGTAGGGCTTTGGCCTCGATTTGGCGAATACGCTCGCGCGTTACGCCAAAGCTTTTGCCTACTTCTTCAAGGGTGTGATCCTTGCCATCATTTAGTCCAAAGCGCATCTCTAATACTTCACGCTCGCGATCGGTCAGGAAACCAAGCACATCGCGAATCTGCTCGCGAAGCAGCTCTTTAGAAGCCGCATCACCCGGTTCCAAAATGCTTTCATCTGGCAGAAAATCGCCTAATTCTGTGGAATCATCATTATTACCCACTGGGGTTTCTAGAGACATGGGATCCATGGCAATACGCAGAATGTCCCGAATCTTACTCACCGCGCTGCGCCATTTATGATTCAGCCCCGGGTCCACAGGATCACCGTTTTTCAGCGCCTCTTTGATTGCCGCTGATTCCTCAGGGGTCAGGTAATCTAACTCCAGCGCCAATTCTTCAACTGATGGCTCGTGACTGAGTTCTTGCACCAAATCACGTTGAACTTTGACGATCTTATTGATCGTTTCGTACATATGCACCGGAATACGGATCGTTCGCGCCTGATCAGCGATGGCCCGGCTCACAGCCTGGCGAATCCACCAGGTGGCGTATGTGCTGAACTTATAGCCCTTGGTATGATCGAATTTCTCAACTGCGCGCAGCAAACCAACATTTCCTTCCTGCACCAGATCCAACAGATGAATACCACGCCCCATATAACGTTTGGCTACGCTGACCACAAGACGCAGATTAGCCTGGGTTAATGCACTCTTAGCTTCCTCAGCCAAATGGTAGACCATGAAAGCATTGTACTCCAGGGCCACTTCATTCTCGGCCATCCATCCCTTGAAAGTTTCCAACTCTGCGGCACGGCCGTTAGCCGCAAAATACTCCGTGGTCCGATAAACCAGTTCATTGGGCAGCAAATACAAGCCAGTGAACATATTGAACACACATTCCGCCAAATCAGTCCAGGCCTCGTCCTGCCCCCAATTGCCCTTATTTAAATATTGGCGCACATACGAATCACTGCTCGTCCGCCAATCTTGGCGCAGCAGGCGTGCCTCGTCAAGCATGGCCAGAAAGTCTGGTGGATCGATTTCCAAGACCATACTCGCCTCAACCGCACAGCTCCAGTTCTCCAGCAAATTGGCATAATTAGTAATCATTGCCTGAGCGCGAACTAGGTCTTGATCTTCAGCGTTCAAATCGGCTTTGGCATCACTGTTCAGGCGATCAAGAACCTTGGCTGCCGTCATCTGCGTGGCCAGCCAAATCTCTTGCTCCGCCGTCAATAGCGGAACTTGGCCAATTTCCTTGAGATAGGTATGAACGGGATCATCTACAACCACATAAGCGGAGGTATCAGTCGTCAGGTCTTGGTCTTGGAAATCATCCTCGATCATGGCCAGCAAGCCGGTGTTCTCACCCGGATCATCCAACAAATCACCACTGTCATTGACAATGCGAATATTTAGTTTCTGCAAACGGTCATAGAGTAGTTCCGCTTCATCCTCGCTGGCTGTAGCCAGGATTGCTTGAACATCCGCTTCATCTATCCGGCGAGAACGGCGAGCCTGTTTTACCAGGGCTTCAAAATCAAGGTTTTCAGATTCCATGATGTGCGTTTTTTCCCTGTTCTTATGCCGCTAATACTCGAAAATGATGATCAACGCCCATTACCCTTCTCAGCCCGGCGCTGCCCACTGGCTGATACGGCGTCCTTCGCTTTATTGATCCACTTTATCTTCAATCGCAGTTCGCTAATCCGTCCCAACAACTGCACCCGGTTAGGGACCGCACCCTCTTCAGTGGAAGAATCTCTAATCAGCTGCTGTAATTGTCCAACCTCCATCTTAGCCTGATCCAGACGCCAATCTAGCACAGACATCGCCAACCGGTCGGGGAGACGGGTTAACTCTTCTTCGGGAGATGGTTTTATAGCCAACAGCATCTCCATCCGCTCCAAAAGGACACTGTCCAAACTATCGCACAATTCTTCTAGGGTGACAACCGGCGCCTGATCCACGCGCTCATAGATCATGGCCAAGATCAATCTATCCTCGGCAACATTCAGATCAGCCTTGTTAAGCGCCTGCTGCTCCTGTCGCATCAGCGCTTGATTTACCTGAACAATCAAGCGTGGATACTCAAGACATTGCCGCAGTAAATTGGCGGCCCGTTTATTCCTTGGTGCCGGCAGCGGTGCTTTTTTAGCCATCTGCACCGCGCCATTCCCATCATAGGGAAAGCCATCATCAGGCGGAGGAGGTGGGGGAGGTGGCGTGGATTGGCGCGGCGTCTCCGCAGGCAAGCGCACCATGCGCAGGGTGCGCTCGTCAGTACGCAACGCGCGAGCCAATTCCTGGCGATAATGTTCCCGTTCCACCGGATCGCCCACATCGTTGATCAATGGCAGCACCTGCTGCGCCACGGCCGATTTCGCCTTGCCATCATTCAAATCTAGCCCCTGTGTCGCCACGCCAATCACATAGGACACCACCGGCTGCGCCTGTTCCAACAGCTTTGGCCACTGTCCGGAATCAGTCCGCAAAATCTTATCGGGGTCATTTCCTTCCGGTAAGGTTACGATATGAATATCCGCTTGCAGGCGTCCTTCATGCTGCACCAAGCCGCGCGCGTCAAAACGCGTTTCAAACTCACGGTCCAACGTATCACGCGCCACTTGCAAACTGCGCATCGTGGCTTTCACCCCCGCCGCATCCGCATCCAGGGCCAGGATGAAACGCTTTGTATATCGTTTTAGTAAGCGCAGCTGGTCGCCGGTTAGAGCGGTGCCCATTTGGGCTACCAAATTGCCAAACCCCGCTTGCCAGCCCTGCATCACATCCATATACCCTTCGACAATCACCACCTCTCGTGCCTCACGAATGGGCCGCTTAGCCGTATCCAGCCCATAGAGCAGGCGCCCTTTGTCAAAAAGTTGTGTCTGCGGCGAATTCAAATACTTGGGAATGCCGTCGGGATCTAGTGTCCGCGCCCCAAAACCCACCACTCGGCCGTCTAGGTCACGGATTGGAATCATTAGGCGGTTGCGGAAGCGATCATAACGTGTGCCCCGTTCCGGGTTTTCCGTCAGCAGCCCCACCTTCAGCAGCTCTTCATCACTGTACCCTTGGCCATTGAAATGGGTGCGGCATGCCTCCCATGAATGTAGCGCAAAGCCCACACGAAATGTGCTAATCGTTTCCTCATTCAGCTTGCGCTCGGCGACGTAGCGGCGTGCCTCTTCCGCCTGCGGCGCAAAGAGTAGCAGTTGGTGGAAGTAATCAGCAGCTGTCGTCAGCAGCTCCACCAACTTACCTTCCGATTGGCGGCGGCGTTTTAGCTCAGGATCAGGCTCCTCCAACTCCACGCCGGCACGTTTGGCCAGATGTTTCAAGGTCTCCTTGAACTCCCAGCCTTCCTTCTTCATCACATAGCTGAAGAGATCCCCCCCTTCTGAACATTCACCGAAACAGTGCCATGTCTGAGTCTCGGGGAATACATAAAAGGCGGGCGTGCGCGTGTTGCTGTGGAAGGGGCAAAAGCCGGAATAATTGCGTCCCGAACGGCGTAAATTAACCTGTTCGGAGACAATATCTACAATATCCAGTCGGCTTTTAATTTC
Organism: uncultured Chloroflexia bacterium; assembly: GCA_963807975.1. GTDB lineage: Bacteria > Chloroflexota > Anaerolineae > Promineifilales > Promineifilaceae > JAACFF01. The sequence continues at coordinate 181,708 of CAWEDV010000003.1, forward strand.
TTGCGTAACGCTCATTGCTAGGCAGAAGAACCCTTACAAAAAAGCCTGCAAATACAGGCGTTGGACGAAATTACGGTTTGGCTCGATGTGGTCAAGATTATACTCCACATGAACCGAATGTTCTAAGGAATCAGCAGGATTCCAAGGAAATCAACCACTTGATCGATTTCGACAACGAAAAACGAAAGCGAAAGCGACTTCTCTCGCTTTCGCTTTCGTTTTCAGAGAAACAACGGCCTAAAAACCAGGAAGCTGCGAAAAGTCAGCCATGCCCTTCGTCATATTGGCGATATGCTGCAAGAGAGCCAGCCGGTTTTCGCGGATCTTTTGATCCTCATCCATCACCAGCACATCTTCAAAGAAACGGCTGATAGCCGGCACCATCCCGCGCAGAGCGGACACAAAGCTCGGCAGCGAACCATCCGCTTCTCCCGCCGCCTGCTCATAAGCGACATAGAGCATTTTCTCCGCGTCCAGCTCGAAATCAGCCGCTCGCAGTTCATACTGGCTTTCCAATTTACGCGTGATGCGCACGCAGCGCGCATAGGCATTGAGCAGATCCGGCCAATCCTCGGCTTGCAGCGCCTGGCCCAAATCAGCCGCCGTGCTTGTAGCGCGGGTCGGGTCATGTGCCAGTTCGGCGAGGACGGACTTCACCACCGCAGACGAATATCCTTTCTCGCGCAGTACGACCGCCAAACGACCGTTAATGAAACCCAATACATCATCAACCACGCGATCATCACTCTCCATGGGCAGCAAAAGCGCCGCCGCCTGCAGCCCCTGGCGTAGATCGAGTGACTGCTCATGCGCTACCAGATTTTCGATGATATGAATTGCCGCGCGCCGCAGGGCAAAGGGATCATTTGACCCTTTCGGCGCCAATCCCGCCGCAAAGAGTCCCATCAGGCTGTCCAGGCGATCGGCCAGGGCCAGGGCCATAGCCGGTCGGGTCTGGCTCACCGCCTCATACTGCCCGGCGATTGCTTGAGCCACCGCCTCATCTTCGCCGCTCAATCGTGCATAATGGCCGCCCATGATCCCCTGCAGGGAGGTCATCTCCACGACCATACTCGTCGCCAGATCCGCCTTGGACAATTCCGCGGCGCGCACGGCCGTACCCGTCTCCTCCTCATCCAACCCTAGCATACCGGAAATCACCGGCGTCAATTTCTGCAAACGATCCGTTTTGTTCAGCATCGAGCCCAGCTTGGTTTGGAACATCAGCGTGTCCAATTTGGGTAGAAACTCAACCAGCTTATGCTGCACATCAATACCATAGAAGAAATCGGCATCGGCAAAGCGCGCACGAATGACATGCTCATTGCCATCGATCACAATATCCAGATGCCCCTCATCCCCATTGCGCACGGCAATGAAATAGGGCAGCAGGTTCCCGCTCTTGCCATAGACTGGGAAATAACGCTGGTGCTTGCGCATCACAGCCACCAGCACCTCATCCGGCAAATTCAGGAACCGTTTTTCAAACTTTCCACGGAAGGGTGTGGGGCTTTCTACCAGGTTGCTGACCTCATCCAACAGACCGGGATCAGCAGGGATCGTGCCCAAATTTTCCGCGGCGATGGTTGCCACCTGCTCGCTGATCAAGCTCTGGCGTTCTTCCATGGAGAGGATGATCTTGTTCTCGCGCATAATCCTTGGGTAAGCTGCCGCGTCGCTGATTTCAATAGGCGGTGAATCATAAGGGCGCAAACCACGACTGCGGCGACCGCTGCTCACTTCCGCATAAGCAAAGGGGATCACATCTGCGCCATAGAGCGCCACAAACCAGCGCAGAGGCCGGCTGTAATTAATTGCGCTTCTATTCCAGCGCATGCTCTTTTCAAACTTCAGACTGGCCACCAGGCCAGCGAGCTTCTCCGCCAGCACCTCTCCTGCCGGTCGTCCAGTTTCCTTAACCACGGCCGTTACATAGCGCCGCCCTTTCTCTTCTACAACTTCCAGGTCAGCGGGTTCAACGCCCCGGCTGCGTGCGAAACCAAGTGCCGCTTTGGTCGGATTCCCATCCACATCAAAAGCGCGATCCGCCGGTGGCCCCTTGGCCACCGTTTCCAAATCCATCTGCCGCGGGTCCAACTCGCTGACCATGACCGCCAGGCGGCGCGGGGTGCCCTCCACGCTGACCTGCCCATAGGTTAGGCGCAGCTCATCCAGAAACTCGGGCACGATGGTGCGCAGCTGGCGGATAGCTGACGTCAAATCATCCGCCGGCAGCTCTTCACTGCCGATTTCCAGCAGGAAGCTCTGCGGCTTTTCATACGGTGTCCACCGGGGCACGGCCGTGCCCTCTTTTTCCCGCGTCTCCTGCCAGCCGGGAACATCCATGAAAGGGTATTCCAAACGCTGCCGCTGCTCAATATACGCATCCGCCACCTGGCGCGAAATACCGCGCATGCGCCGGAAGTAGTTCGTCCGCTCGGTGACGCCAATGGCGCCGCGCGTATCGAGTACGTTAAATAGATGAGAGCATTTCAGATTGTAATCATGCGCGGGAACAACCAGCTTCGCTTCCAGGCAGCGCCGCGCCTCATTTTCATAAGTGTCATAAATATTTTTCAGCGCATCCACATCGGCCACATTGAAATAATAATTACATTGTTCAATCTCTGCTTCCAACAACACATCCCCATAACCTACGCCAGCCCCAAAATCCATCTCCCAGACGCTGTTCGTGCCTTGCAAAGCGAGCGAGATGCGGTCCAGACCATAAGTGATTTCAACGGAAACGGGTTCAAGCTCCGCGCCGCCGGCCTGCTGGAAATAAGTGAACTGGGTGATCTCCTGCCCATCCAGCCAGACCTCCCAACCCAACCCCCAGGCGCCCAGCGCCGGGCTCTCCCAGTTATCTTCCACGAAGCGGATATCATGCTCACGCGGGTCGATGCCGATCGCCTCCAGGCTCTTTATGTAGAGTTCCTGCGGATTGCCGGGATCCGGCTTGAGAATCACCTGCAGTTGGAAGTGCATTTGCATGCGGTTTGGATTGTCACCGAATCGGCCGTCGTCAGGCCGGATGCTCGGCTCCACGTAAACCACATTCCACGGTTCCGGCCCCAAAACGCGCAGCGACGTCGCCGGGTTCATCGTCCCCGCCCCCACCTGCACATTGTATGGCTGTTGGATCAAGCAGCCCTGCGCTTCCCAATAGCTCAGCAGGCGCATGATGATCTGTTGAAAACTCAATTTTTCACTCATAAATTTCCCTATTACAAACCTGCGAGGTCTTCGGAAGACCTCGCAGGTTTTATTTATCAATCAACCGCAGATTATAGCATGGGCACCAAAATAGTAGAACAAGATTGCATCTCGTTCATCCTCCCCAATCTGTCTCCTGCCTCTCCTTACTCATCTCCCGCAAAAAGCTCCGCCTCCTGCCGCAAGCGATGCAAGAAGTCCACCGACTTCAAATTCCGTTCCAACGTATGCGTGATATATGCCTGCATCACCGCTTCCAACTCGTGCAGCAGCGGCTTTTTCAAATGCAAATGCTGAACCGTATCCCACGGCCGTGACTGCAAATAACGCAGCACCTTTACCATCACCGCCGAAACCGGCAGCGCATTACGATCCGCATGCCGGCACTCTGGGCCTAAAAAGCCGCCCATCTCCACACTGAAAAACTGGTCCTGCTCAATCACCGGTTCCCCGCAAGAAACACACTGGAAAAACTGCGGCTGAAAACCGGCCAAGGACAGCAAGCGCAGCTCATAATAGCGCGCCACGAGCAGCACATCCTCCGCCTCGCCAAGCCAGCCCAAAGCATTGATCAGCAAATCATAAATGCCGGTATGCTTATCCTCTTCCACCGTGAAGCGATCCAGTAGTTCCACCGCGTAGGAGGCATACGTCGTGCGCACCAGATCTGAGCGTACGGCCACATAAGGCTCAATCATTTCCGCCTGGGTAATGATGTCCAGATTGCGCCCCTTAGCGATTAAGAAGCGGCTGCGCATGAACAGCTCTACATGCCCCGTTTTGCGGCTCTGCGGCTTCCGCGCTCCCTTGGCGATCGCCTTGATCTTGCCATGCTCGCGGCTGTACAGTGTCAGCAGCCGGTCCGCCTCGCCAAAATCCACCCGCCGCAAAACCACCGCCTCACTCCGATATGTGCGCTCTCTAGCCATAAGCCAAGTGTATCATGGCCAAATCCGAGTTGCGAGTAGGGAATTAGTTGAATCGTTTGGTGGTGAAGCAGTTCTTTGTCTCGTAGTCGGGTCGTCTTGCAGTCCGATCCCCCAGTTTTCCGTTTTCCATTGACTGTTAATTGTTAATTGTTGTAAAGTGTATTTGGGAGACTAATTATGAACAAAGAAACAACCGACCCAACCATCACACCCATAAACGAAACCAATATTGATCCCCAGCTGGCTCAATTCCTGCGCCGCGCCTTTTGGTGGCTAAACCGCTTCATGATCCTTATGTGGCGGCTGGGGCTGGGTATCTGGATGAACGATACGCGCACCAGCGGCCAGATTATGGTCATCACCCATATCGGCCGCAAAAGCGGCCTGCGCCGCCAGACACCCGTCAACTACGCCCTCGTCGACGGGGAACTCTACTGCACCGCCGGCTTCGGCCGTATCGCCGACTGGTACCTTAACATCCGCGCTCATCCCAAAGTGGAAGTATGGCTGCCGCACGGCCGTTGGATGGGCGAGGTGGACGATATCACCGACTCCCCCAACTATCTCACCCTCATGCGCCAGGTGCTTATCGGCAGCGGCTTCGCCGCCCTCCTGGCCGGCATCAACCCCCACAAGATCAGTGACGAGGAACTAACCGCCGCCACCCGCGGCTACCGCCTGCTGCACATCCGCCGCACCAGCGCCGCCACCGGCCCCGGTGGCCCCGGCGATCTAGCCTGGATCTGGCAAATCAGCACCGCCTTCTTGCTACTCTTCTTCTGGCGCCCCTTCCGCCGCCTGAGAGATCGCAGCGAATAACCCCGACGCTTCCGCCGACGAGGTCGATACCGCAAGAAAGACAAAAACGAAGATTATTCCTCGTTTTCGCCAGACGTCTCTAACTCAACTCCCAACCCATCCGCCAGCCGGTTGACGAAGGCGTAGTATCCGCTGACCTGGTTGATATCCAAGATCGCCGCGTCGGAAAACCCTGCTTCACGTAAAGCGATCACATCCTCCGCGATCATATCCCACGGCCGTATCGTCAACTTCTCCACATACACCAACATCGCCCGGTCGGCATCATCCAGTTCCGCGCCCCGCCACTCCTTCTTCAACTGCTCCACGAACCCCTCATCCCCCGTCAATTTACGAAGACCCGCTCCGTGATGCTTCATTCAGTAATGGCAGCGATTAAGCGTCGAAACGACCACGGCGATCATCTCCCGCTGCGTGCGGCTCAAATCAGAACGGCCGCGCATCAAATGCGCATACAGATCATAATGCCCTTGCATCGACTTCACATTCAAACTGTGAATCTTCAGAATATTGTCCACTCCACCCCAGGAGTCATCCCAATACTTGTTGTACAGCTCCTTCAACCGCCCCGTCGCCTCATCCTCGCTGATGATCTTGATCCACGCCATTTAGTCTCTCCAACTAGAAACCGGGTTTTTGAAAAACCCGGTTTCTAAGATCTATTCCATCATCGGGATCTTAACACCTCGTTCCTTGGCCACTTCTACTGCCCGCTCATACCCAGCATCCACATGCCGCGCCACGCCCATGCCTGGGTCCACCGTCAGCACCCGTTCCAAGCGCTTCGCCGCCTCCAGCGTGCCATCGGCCACGATCACCTGCCCCGCATGCAGGCTGTAGCCAATGCCCACACCGCCCCCATGGTGGAAGCTGACCCACGTCGCCCCGCTGGCAGTATTGATCAGCGCATTCAAAATCGCCCAGTCCGCAATCGCATCCGAGCCATCCTTCATCCCTTCCGTCTCCCGGTTGGGACTAGCCACCGACCCGCTGTCAAGATGATCACGGCCGATTACAATCGGCGCCTTCACTTTGCCCGAGGCCACCAACTCATTGAACTTCAAGCCCGCCCGCGCCCGCTCGCCATACCCCAACCAGCAAATACGCGCCGGCAAACCCTGGAACTCAATATCCCGTTGCGCCAACTTGATCCAGCGCGCTAAATGTTCATCTTCCGGGAACAACTCCAAGATCGCCTGGTCGGTCACATAAATATCTTCAGGATCGCCGGAGAGCGCCACCCAGCGGAACGGGCCCTTCCCTTCGCAGAAAAGCGGCCGTATATAAGCCGGCACAAAACCAGGATAATCAAAAGCCTCTTTCAAACCATTGTCATACGCCCGCTGGCGTAAATTATTGCCGTAATCAAAGACTATCGCTCCCTTCTTCTGCCACTGCAACATCGCCTGCACATGGGTCGTCATCGAATCAGTCGCCCGCTTTAAATACGCTTCTGGGTCGCTTTCACGCAGCCCGTCCGCTTCCGCCAATGAAAGTCCCGCCGGAATATAGCCATACATCGGATCGTGCGCCGAGGTCTGGTCCGTCACCACGTCTGGCACAATATCGAGGGCCACCAGCTTAGGCAGAATTTCGGCCGCATTGCCCACCAGGGCAATCGATTTTGGATCCTGGGCCGCCACCGCTTCCTCGACCCAGGTCATCGCCTCTTCCAGATCGTCCGTCATGGCATCCAACTGGCGCAATTCCAGCCGTCGCTCCGCCCGCCACTTATCCACTTCCACAAAGAGGCCCACGCCCCCATTCATCGTCACCGCCAGCGGCTGCGCGCCGCCCATCTCGCCCAATCCGGCGGTGACCACAAACTTTCCTTTCAAGCCATCCCATCCCTCCAGCCGCGCCAGCGATCCAAAGGTTTCATAGGTGCCCTGCAAGATGCCCTGCGTACCGATATAGATCCAACTGCCCGCCGTCATCTGCCCGTACATAATCAAGCCTTCACGTTCCCACTTGTCGAAATTTTCCTGGGTGGCCCAGGCGGGCACAATATTGGAATTGGCGATCAGCACCCGCGGCGCATCTTCGTGCGTACGAAAGACCGCCACCGGTTTGCCCGACTGCACCAGCAGTGTCTCATCTACATTCAAATCCCGCAGCGCGCGCAAAATAGCCTCAAAAGATTCCCAATTGCGCGCGACCTTCCCCCGTCCCCCATAGACGATCAAATTATCCGGATCAAAAGCCACCATCGGATCCAGATTATTCTGAATCATGCGATAAGCCGCTTCAATCAACCAGTTTTTACATGTCAGGTCTGTGCCCCGTGGGGCATGTATCTCTCTCGACATCATTGCACCTCATAATTAGATCATTACTTTCGCACCAAGATTTCATCCACAGTTTTCTTCTCAAGTACCGGTACCTGCGCATCTTGCGCCGGATACCCCACTGGAATCACCATATACGCCCGTTCATTATCGGGACGTCCCAGCAGTTCCCCTAGAAAGCGCATCGGGCTGGGTGTATGCGTCAGCGTAGCCAAGCCTGAGTGATGCAAAGCCGTTAGCAGCATACCCACCGCGATACCCGTCGACTCATCGCTGTAATAATGTTTTACCTTGCGCTTCTCTCCCGACGCTTCATCAATCTGGTAGCCAAACGCCTGCCGGAAACAAACGATGAGATAAGGCGCGTCCGTCAAATGTTTTTTCACCGCATCCGTCCCCAGATGGGCCAGCGCTTCCAACCACTCCTGCGAGGCACGGGAACCGTAAAAAGCGCGTTCCTCTTCTTCCGCTGCCACACGGATTTGTTGTTTCAGGTCCGCATCCGTAATGACCACAAAAGTCCACGGCTGCTGGTTTGCTCCCGATGGCGCTGTGCCCGCCACGGCAATAGCATTTTCAATCAACTCGTACGGCACTGGCTCCGTCGAAAACTCGCGCACCGTCCGCCGCCGGCACATTTCTGCCAGGAACTCACGGGAACGCTGCAGTTGGATTTCCGGATCAAGCCGCTTAAAATTTAAAGGGTGGTATGTCGCTTGTTCAACCAAAAGATCTCTCCTTTCTGTAACACATGCCCACTCTCATCCATGGGGATCATGGATGAGAACCATACCAAGACCTGCCAGCTTCGTTAGCCCTGAGCAGATTGTAACACGCCATCTGCTGATATCGCTTGCTAAAGAGCGCATGACTCTGTTAAATTGAACAGTGAAATGGTCATCCTAAACAACACGCACTTATCTTTCTGATGGAATCCCTACGGCATGGATCGATTATGGACAGCAATGAAGACATAGAATCATTCTGCAAGCACTGCCTCCAACAGCAGACCGAATTGCGCAAGATCCTGGCCAATAAAGATCGATTTGACCAAGGCATGGCCATGTTCTTCGACCAGCACGCCATGCTCCATTCCAGCAAGATCAACAAAGGATCAGCTTGGTCCTTTCCCGATGCGCTCCTGGCAGATATGAACGAGGAGCAAATCAGGCGCGTTCCAGTCCACAGCGAACATTCCATCGCCTGGATATTGTGGCATATCGCCCGCATCGAAGATGTAACCATGAATCTTCTAGTCGCTGGCAGCCCGCAAATCTTTCTTGCAAATAAGTGGCTAAAACAGATGAATACCGCGGTACGCCATACCGGCAATGCCATGGGTCTGCAAGAGGTATCTGAACTCAGCCGAACCGTCGATATCGAGGCATTACACGCCTACCGCCTGGCGGTTGGTCTACGCACCCGAGAAATCGTTAGGGAACTTCAGCCGGGAGATTTAAGGCGCAAAGTTGATCCAGCTTGTATCCAACGCATTAGTGACGAAGGGGCTGTCGTCGAAGAAGCTCGCGGGGTGCTTGATTACTGGAGCAAACGGGATATCATCGGATTATTACTGATGCCTGCCACGCGGCACAACCTCATCCACCTCAATGAAGCTCTGAAGTTAAAGCAGCGGCGCCAATAAAAATCAACCCCCATACACCTCAAGCAGCAGCATTTCCGCTTCCGGAGAAATCAGCCGCGCATAGCGTTCAATATCCGCCAAATGAGCCAAGACCGCCTCTCTCTCAATGCCCTGGGGCGCATACGTCGTAAACAACGCTTGCTCCGTTTGTTCAGTAATACAAGTGCGCCGGTCCGGGCCGTAAATAATACTGGAGATAATACCTACCTCATCCGCTATGAACATATCCCCGCGCTTCGTGACCAACTCGCGCCCGCTGATGCCCACATACTGCTCGCCCCCTTCGGCCACTGTCACCCCCACCGGCTGTTGAGCCAGCGCCAGATCATGCCCGGCGGTCAGCAGTTGGTTTTTTAGCTCGGCCATAAACATCGCCTCAACCAGGGCCGCTGCTCGGGGGATCGGCTTCCCCTTCAAGGCCACCGATTCCAATTGGTGCTGCACATGGTACGTTTTCTTAAAGCGCTTGTAATAGGCATGGTACGGCCGAATCGAGGGCAAAGCGCGCAGCGCCGCACGATCATAGCCGGCATACCGCTGGCGTAAATCAACCTCCAACCGCTCCTTCTCCTCATTCAAAGGGGCGCAACGCTTTGGATTGGCCAATTTATCCAGGGCCAGGACGCCAACAAACGCTTGTGGATACATCTCTTTCCAGTTTTCCGACTGTATGAACAACATATCACTCACTCTATATAAATTTCAACATCGATCGCTGTACAGTGGAAATTATTACAAGCCCCCGCCGAACAAGCTGACAAACCCACGATCAAATCCACTTCAGCCTGCAGTTCAATAAAATCTCCCGCTTTCGAGCGCGGTGGCAAAATCCCCAATTCTCCATCTTCAGCCACGGTCACATTCAAGAAAATATTAAACGGCACCCCGACCTGATCAGCGCTTAACTTGTACGCCGTCAGATGCATATTCAGATTATGCAGACAATTAGGATGCGGCTCAGTCGTGCCATAGCTGATCTCGAACATTTCCTGGCTGCATGGGGCATACAAGCACGTGTGCCTGCCAATCTCATCGGCCGTAATCCTCATCAGCGGCCTACTCTTATTCGAGTACAACACATGACCAGCAGTCAAAAAAAGCCGGCCATTATAATCAACCGTCCGCCCCGCAGAAAAATAGTCGTTCAAATCATCCTGGACAAAACAAACCAGGTCAGCTACCTGCTCACCCTCCGTATCAATGACGCGCAAAACTTCCCCTCGCGCCAGGGTAAAAGCCTTTCCCGTTTGTGGGGGTAAATGATAGCTTCTCAATTTTCTTCTTTTGATCATCTTTCAGTCCAAATGTACAACTATAAGAAGCTTAACTTTGCCCCCCTAAAAGTCAAATTGCTGCTGCACGATATGGCCTCTTAAGTCGATCTTGTTACAATCCAAATCCGCCAGCTCTTTATCGGCTAAATGCCGCATAGTACTGAACGTGAGACCTGGCAAATTGGCATTATCCAAAATGTTCGAACGACTGCGGATCGCCAGCCGCGCTTATCCATCCCAATTCTATATCATCCTGGCTGGACTGTTGCTGAGCACCACCGGAACCAGTATGATTTGGCCCTTCCTCACCATCTATGTCAGCGAACAGCTAAACCTGCCCATGACCGAGGTCACCGGTCTGCTGGCCCTCAACGGCATGGTTGCCCTATTTGCCTCCTTTGTCGCCGGCCCTATCACTGACCGCTTCGGCCGTAAAGGCATTCTCGTCGTGGGGCTCGCCGGCAGCGGCGCCATCTACTTCCTGCTCAGCCAGGCCGCCACCCTGCTGGCCTTCGCCCTGCTCCTGGGCCTGCGCGGCTTTTTTCAACCGCTCTATCGCGTGGGCACCAACGCCATGGTCTCCGACCTCGTCGAGCCTAAAAAACGGCCCGACGCCTTCGCCTTGATGCGCATGAGCGACAATGTGGGCATCGCCATCGGCCCCGCCATCGGCGGCTTTATCGCCGTCTCTTCCTATACTGTCGGTTTTTCCATTGCCGCCGTCTCGCTCCTCCTTTACAGCATCGCCATTGCCCTCTTCACACGCGAAACCAATCCCAACACAGATGGTCCCGCTGCCCGCAGTGCCCCTCGTTTTGGTGGCTATGGAGATATCCTCCACGATAAGAGATTTGTATCGTTCATTCTTTCTTTTACCCTGTTCAAGATCTGTTCCACCATGCTCTGGGTCCTATTAGGGGTTTATGCTAAACAGAATTACGGTCTGCTGGAAAGCCAATACGGCCTGATATCGGCCACCAATGCACTCATGGTCGTCCTCTTCCAGGTCGCCGTCACGCGCATTACGAAACGATATGTACCTTTACCCGTCTTAGCCATCGGCGCCCTCATCTATGCCCTGGGCGTTGGCACCATTATCTTAGGCGACAGCTTCTTCGATTTCTGGCTCAGTTACGTCATCGTCACCGTTGGTGAATTAATCATACTGCCTACCGCTAATACCTTTGTCGCCGATTCAGCCCCGGTTGACAAACGCGGCCGTTATATGAGCTTCTTCGCTCTTGCTCAAGGAACCGGCAGCAGCGTTGCCCCACTTCTGGGCGGCATCCTAAATGACCAGATCGGCCCCAAGGCGATCTGGTTCGGCAGCAGCTTGATTGGCATCCTCGGTTCCCTGGGCTTTGCCACCATGTCTCGCCGCCAAAAAGCAAGCCCGCCCATGACGAATAAATCATCCTCATAGGTTGTTGATCAGGAGAAATAATTATGAATTCAAATGATGATCTGTTAACTGTAGGCTTGGCCCAAATCGCGCCCGTCTGGTTAGATCGTGAACGCACCATCGAGAAGATGGTCACCTACATCGAGCAAGCGGCCGAATCCGGCTGCAAACTGGTTGTCTTCGGCGAAGCGCTCATCCCCGGCTATCCCTTTTGGATTGAAAGAACGGATGGCGCCCGCTTCAACTCACCCCTGCAAAAAGAAATCCACGCCCATTACCTGGACCAGGCCGTACAGATCGAGGCCGGTCATTTGCAAGCGTTAACGGCCGTTGCTGCCGCCACAGAGATTGCCATCGTCACCGGAACCGTTGAACGGCCGTCCGACCGTGGAGGGCACAGCCTCTACTGCACCCTGGTCACCATCAACCCCCAAGGTCAAATCGCCTCCACCCATCGCAAACTCATGCCCACCTACGAAGAACGGCTCACCTGGTCCCCTGGCGACGGCCACGGCTTGCGCACCCACAAATTAGGCCCATTCACCCTGGGCGCCCTCAACTGCTGGGAGAACTGGATGCCCTTACCCCGCGCCGCGCTGTATGCTCTGGGTGAAGACCTGCACATAGCCATCTGGCCCGGCAGCGCCCACAACACCCACGACATCACCCGCTTCATCGCCAAAGAATCCCGCTCCTTCGTCATCTCCGTTTCTGGCCTCATGCGCCGTCAAGATTTTCCTGCAAACACACCCCATCTGGACGCCATCATGCGCGATTGTCCCGATATGCTGGCCAATGGCGGCTCCTGCGCCGCCGGGCCAGATGGCAAATGGATCATTGAGCCGGCAGCCGGCCAAGAGACACTATTGGTCGCTACCCTGGATCACCAACGCGTACGCGAAGAAAGACAAAACTTCGACCCCGCCGGCCATTACTCCCGTCCGGACGTCACCCAGCTAACCATCAACCGCCGCCGCCAGACCACCTTACAAATCAAAGATTAATCTGATAGGTTCGCAGCCTCAGATTCGAATGACTGCGCACACTCCCCTTGGGGGACAGCAAATTGGACATTTCTCATAGTTCACTTCCGGCGCTAAGAGCACTCCTATCTGCTCCGGCTGCGAATTTGGATCATCAAATAGGGCAAGTTACGCCTTGGCCGCATCGAGATTATTCATGGTCACTTGCTCTGCATCAATAATAGTCTTGCGGTCTTGTAGTTGGTATGAGCCTTGCTTGGACGTTACAATAAACGAATGACTCGACGATATCCCATTCCCGCAAAAGAGGCACGAACGGAGATCCGCGTCTCCAACTCCCGCTTCATCGCCAGCGCTGCCCCTGCCTTCAGCATCGAGGAAGCACGCGCCTTCATCGGTCGTGTCAAGGCCGAGTTCAAAGAGGCCTCCCACAACGTCCCCGCCTACGTCATTGGCTATGGCCCCTCTGTCACCGCCCACTGCAGCGACGACGGCGAACCATCCGGTACTGCGGGACGGCCGATGCTGGCTGTATTACAGGGCAGCGGTCTGGGCGATATTGTCGTCGTTGTCACCCGCTACTTCGGCGGCAGCAAGTTGGGCACCGGGGGACTGGTACGCGCCTATACTGATGCCACCAAAGAAATCATAGCCATCCTTCCACGCGCCGAAAAAGTGCCCACGCACACGGTCATGATGGTCCTACCATACAATATGTACGAACGGATGGAACTGCTGATCGAAGCGCAGCACGGCCGTATCCTGGACAAAGAATTCGCCGCTGATATCACTATCAGCGCCCAGTTCGTCGTCGACCAATTCCCCCTCTTTCAAGAAGCCCTGCGCGAGCTTTCCCACGGCCGTCTGCAAGCAGAGATTATCGAAACCAATCCACAGACCATCATGCCCTTAGGCACATTAGCCGATCAGCAAACATGATCAACAAACATGATCAACAAACACGATCAACAAAAAAGCGAAAGCGACTTCTCATCGCTTTCGCTTTCTTATCCTAATGAAAACCTTTCGCCTAACTCAATACCCGCCCCAAAGCATCCAACAGCAGCACAATATTCTCGCGCCGGCTGTTGAAGCCCATGAGGCCTACGCGCCATACCTTCCCGGCCAATTTGCTAAATCCACCGGCGATCTCAATATTGTATTCATAAAGCAATGTTCGTGCGACGGCTGCCGCGTCAACCCCATCGGGCACACGCACCGTCGTCAGTGGCGGCAGGCGCAGTTCTTCCGCCACAAGGCATTCCAGCCCCAAATCCGCCAGACCCTGCCAGAAAAACTCCGCATTGGCCTGGTGCCGCACCCAACGGGCTTCCAATCCCTCTTCCGCAATCAGTCGCAGCCCTTCGCGCACCGCGTAATTCATATTGATCGGCGCCGTATGATGGTAAGAGCGAGACTCTCCATCCCAATACTTGGACAGCAAAGACAAATCCAGGTACCAACTGCGCACACCCTGCTTCCGGTTATGGACCTTTTCTAATGCCCGCGGGCCAAAAGTGAGCGGTCCCAATCCTGGCGGGCAGCTCAAACCCTTTTGTGAACAGCTAAAAGCCACGTCAATCTGCCATTGGTCAACGAAGAGCGGCGTCGTACCGAAGCTGGTCACAGAGTCCACCATTAACAAACAATCAAACTCGCGGCATAGATCGCCCACATCTGCCAGAGGCTGGGCCACACCAGTTGACGTTTCTCCATGCACCAGGGCCAAAATCTGCGGCCTGTGTTTCTCCACCGCCGCATACAGCTCAGGCGTACTGAAAGCCTCGCCCCAATTCTTTTCAATGACCCGTACATCCGCTCCATATCGATGCATCATTTCCACAATCCGTTCACCAAAGTAGCCAATGACGCCCACGAGCACCACATCACCCGGTTCGACCAGGTTGGCCACGGCCGCTTCCATCGCCGCGCTGCCCGTTCCACTGATGGGCAGCGTAAAGTTATTATCCGTCTGCCAGGCATAACGCAGCAGTTCCTGCACCTCATTCATCACCTGGATAAAACTGGGGTCCAGATGCCCCACCTGGCGCATGCTAATCGCCTGCAACACCCGTGGGTGGGCATTCGACGGGCCAGGCCCCAGTAAAAGCCGGGGCGGCATATCCAACTGCGCCACATTACCACGGTGACTTTCGTTAATCATGGGCATTTCTCTAATCATGGCTTGCCATCCTCTTCAACCTAATCGTGAATTTTTTTTACAACAGAATCATATGCGGCCCCCACCAAAAATACAAGACTAGTTATCAGTTAACAGCTTTCAGTTCTCAGTTTTCAGTTCCCAGTTCACAAGATCTGCGCTCTCACAATCACCGAAACAACCAAAGCCAGGAAAAACAAGAACATCACCAAAATCAGCCAAATCGACAGGCGTGGATTAACCAGCAGTTCACCTTCCAACCGGTCCCATTCACGATTGTTTGAATTAACATGCATCATAAACGGCAGCGCTTGCCGGCGCCCGATCAACGGTCGCTGCTGTGCTTCCAGAAAAAAGTCCACAACCCCTTTCTGCCCCGGAGACAGCGACACCTGTTTGCTGCTGGCGTCAAAATAGACGCGCCCCTGGCTTTCTGTGCCCGATATCATCACCGTCGTCCGCGCCGCGCCTTTATTGAGCAGCAGAACCCGACAGATCCCCGATCCTTTCAACTGCCGCGGTCGCATATCGGCCGTAATCAACTCACTAGGTGCCAGTGGGGCAGCCGGTGCCAGTGGGGAAACCGGTGCCAGTGGGACAACCGCTGCCGGCTGCACCTGCCGGGTAACTTGTTCAACCAGTCGCATTGGCGCTTGATATTCTTTTAACACCGGTTTGGGCACCAGAGACGGCGTTTCCAGACGTAAGAAAAAGGGCCCAATACGCGCCACCTGCTCTGCACCCCAGGCGCTGACTTCATCCAGAGCCAACTTCCTGTCCTGCATATAAGTACCGTTGGTGCTCTCACAATCCACAATATGCCAGCTCCCACCTGAAAATTCCAGCCGTGCGTGCCAGCGCGACACCTTTTTGCCCACCAGGACGATATCATTCCCCTGGCTGCGCCCAATCGTAAAATTACGCTTGTATAAAACGTAAATCTCTGGCTCTTCCCCTTCGCGGCTGATCAGCAAACGATCATAGCCTGCCGGCTGTGC
Organism: uncultured Chloroflexia bacterium; assembly: GCA_963807975.1. Classification (GTDB taxonomy): domain Bacteria; phylum Chloroflexota; class Anaerolineae; order Promineifilales; family Promineifilaceae; genus JAACFF01. The sequence goes on from CAWEDV010000003.1 coordinate 197,423, forward strand.
CTGCTCCTCGCCCAACCAGCGCCCTGTATTCGCCAGATTGGGATTGCTGTCCAGCTCTACAACCATACTCACCACGCTGCTTTGCTCTGATTGGGGCAGCACAATCTCTACATCAGCCACCATATCCGCCGCCACCTGCCGTAAATCAGACGCCATCTCCTCAGCGGTTTGGTAGCGCTCACCCACATCTTTGACCAGCGCTTTGAGAATGATCCTATCAAGCTGCTCGGGTAGTCCCGGTTGTATCGTTTGCGGAACCGGGGGCAGCTGGTGCATATGCTTCTTCAAAGCCTCGGATGGCGTACGCACTGTAAAGGGCAGCTGCCCGGTCGCCAGTTGAAAAAGCACGACACCCAAAGAGTAAATGTCTGAACGGCCGTCCACGGCATCATCCATGATCTGTTCGGGCGAGATATAAGCCAGCGTGCCCATAAACTCCCCAGATTTCGTCTCCACACCCCCTTCCATCAACTTCGCTAGACCAAAATCAGTCATCACAGCCCGCAGTGGCGGCTCATCGGGTCGTTCCGCCTGGTTCAACTGCTTCACAATAACATTGTCCGGCTTCACATCCCGGTGAATCACCCCCCTGCGGTGCGCATATCCCAAAGCGTCCGCCACCTGGGCCATAAGCAGCACCGTTTCTTCCAGCCGGATCACCTGGCGCCGCGCCGCCAACTGCCTCATATATGTGCCCAGGCTTAAACCGGGCACCAGTTCCATGACCAGGTACAGCAGCCCCCGCTCCCGTCCAAAATGATAGACACTAACAATGGATGGATGCTCCAGCCGTGCTGCCGCCTGCGCCTCTTGTTGAAACCGCTGCTTAAACTCCGGCTCCAACGCATACGGCTGGTGCATGACCTTAACCGCCACCGGGCGGGCCAGGTTAACATCCATCGCCCGGTAGACGGTGCCCATACCCCCTTCCCCAATGACCCCCTCAATTTGATAATGTTCGATTTGCTGCCCAATCAAATTCCTTGCCATCGAATGCCTATCCTTCTTCACCACATCTCACAGTTCCATCTTCTTCGACGCAGATCCATTGTCCATTATACAACTGCCCGTATTCATCTTCCTGCAAGACGACCACCGGCGGCGCTTTCTGATACATTTCCCGAGCCACAGCCGCCCCTAAAGCCAGAATCGCATCTGGTTCGGCGGTGATGATCGCTGTGGGTCCGGTTCCCTGCCGCACCGCTTCCAACAAGATGCTGCTGGCGCTGCTGGAGCCACGGCCCACGGGCAGTACCAGCACATGCCCACGTACATTCGCACCTGATGATGGGTGGCGGCGATCAATTATTTCCCCCGTTTCCGGATCCAGACCGCCCCACAAACTGAGCGCCTCTGGCAGGACCAGTGCCGGCCCTTGCCCACTGCCGCTAACCAGCACCTGAGCTTGAAATGAACGCTTAGCTATTTCTGCCATAATCCTTCATCACGCCACACGCGGCCCAGCGATCCGGAACGGGCGCACTCTTCCAGGCTGCCAAACACCACATGCAGGCCGATATTGCCCGGGGTGTAATGGGCGAACTTACCCGAATTGGTCATCAGCGCTCCCTGTCGGGCGCGAACAATAGGCGTCACAACAACGCACGTATCGACCACCACCTGCACGCCCATCTCTCGCAGCCGCTCCAGCCAGCCCCGTTCTTGCAGTGCTTGCAATACCAGGCGTTGGGTACAAACGATGAACTCCACATCCGGATGGGGTGGATGCCGTTCCAAGAGGGGCATCAATTGGGCGAACTCAGCCAGCGAATAATGGGGGCTGCCCAAGGCCACCACCTCTATTTTCCCGTCAGGAACCGTGCCCAAATGATCTAGGGTGGCCCGCAGATCAGCCAGAGTCACCGCGATCACCTGCTCAGGTTCCCCACCTTGCAGCGCTTCAGCCAATGTTGCCGCCTCCGGGGTGACGCCCACGGCATGGAAAAGAGCCACCGCGCCCGAGGATGCAGTAGCTGCTCCCAAGGCCTTCAACTGATCTTCTGTTGTCTCTGGCAATAGCCCCTCAATAACTGGAATTTTTGTCCCTGTCCGCGCCCCAATCAAATAGCCCAAAACAGGGAAAAGCACATCCTCGCCCAGTAAATATTGCGGGATACCCTGCAGGCGAAACAGATTCTGGCCCCGTCGATTTTTGTTCAGGTGCAAACCCACCGCCGGGGCGCGCCCGGTGATGGCTGCGCAAATGTCGATGAAATCTCCATAGCGGTTGGTGCGCGCGCCCAAGACCGAATTGGCAAAAACAATGGCATTGCTCTCCGCCCAGGCGATCTGCGCGCCCAAAGCGGGCCGCTGCGCGGCCTGGTAAGGGGCGCAGGTGAAGATCGGCAGGCAGCCCATTTTCACATAGGCCTGCATCATTTGCTGCGCCCAGCGCCCCACTTCGGCAGTTCCCTGAAAAACCTCGGGATGGATTAAATCCACCGCCCCCACATTCAATGTCGTAGGCACAGATACTTGCGCGCCCCCCGCCACCAATCGCTGCGCAAATTCCAATCCTGAATAACCATGGTAAAGGCAGCCGTCAACATGGGCCGACTCAATATCCAACAGGCTCGGCGCGCCATAAACTTCAGCCATGGTGATCAAGATGCGCATCGCCATCTGCGCCGCATCTCCAAACTCTCCATTCGCCAGCGCCTCATCCCGCGCCGAAAGCATAACCGTCATAAAAAGAATGCTACCTCGCTTCCTTATTGCAAACCACTACGCAAGCCCACCTATTTTCTTATTAAAATTAACGCCCCTTTTACGGTTTCTTCACACCACTTCCTCTATCTTAGATATAGAACAAACGTTCTCAACTAATGAAACATCACAGGTCTTGCCAAAAGCCTACCTAACAATTCACTAGACCGGCCAGGTTTTACAACGACAAATGTCTTTCCCACGAAGGCGGGAATCCATCTTCGCGGACATGACAGAATTAAGACATACCAGGTTTTTTCAACAACAATCAACCATGACCGAAAATAAAAAAGAGAAACTAGCCCTCACCCTTTCCGCAATCCAACAACGTTGGGGAGCACGCATCATTGGCCGTTCCAGCCCCCAAACAGCCCCTGACTTTCCGGCTATATCTACCACCTTCCCCCAATTGGATGAAGCCGTGGGCATCGGCGGGATTCCCCGTGGGCGCATCAGCGAATTAGCCGGCATTCCCACCTCCGGGATGGCTACCCTGGCCCAAAAAATCGTCTCCCAGGCACAGAGGAATGGCGGGTCGGCCGTTTATCTCGATCTAACCCGCACCTTTGACTCCGGCTACGCCTGGCGCTGCGGCGTTCAGCTCACCAACCTGACCCTGATCAAACCCTATACCGTTCCCCAATCGCTGGCCATTCTTTCTGACCTGGCCATCAATGGCGGCATTGATCTGCTTATCTGTGACATGCCCTTGAGCTTGCAGCAAGAACCACGAACGGCCCGTGATATCAACTCCACCCTGAGCCGTATGTTGTCTCCTTTGAGCAGAAATGACAGCACCCTACTTTTCTTAACCAGCCTGCCACCGCAGACGAATGCCACCTTGGCCCAGGAGGTGCCCGTAACCCACTTTGCCACCCTGCGTTTGCAGCTCAGCAAAGAACGCTGGCTCTACAAAGAGCGCGATATTCGCGGCTACGAAGCGAAGGTGCTGATCGCCAAAAATAAACTGTACAAACCGGGACAAAATGTGCTGATCAGCATTACATTTAGCGGCACGGTCGATGGGGACAGTATATGATCGCCTGCCTCTCCATCCCCTACTTCGCCGCTGCCGTCGAGAGGCGCGTTGATTCTGGCTTACAGCAGCAGCCCCTGGCTATAGGAGGACAACCTTGGGAAGCGCGCCCAATCTACGCCTTTTCCCAGGAAGTAGCCCATAAAGGTGTCCAGATCGGCATGTCCTTGCGCCTGGTGCAGATCCTGTCCCCCGCCTCCCACTTCATGCCCGCCGCCGAGAATCGCTACAGCAATGTTTCTGGGGAGGTCATCGACGTTCTCACCGACTATTCCCACCTGATCGAACCACAAGAATTGTGGCATCCTTTTGACAAATCACGCCAGCCTCTTACCGCTCACGGCCGTCTCCTTCCCGCCCGCTACTGCCTTGATTTAGAAGGGCTGCCCGAACGGGAAGCACTGCCCTTTATCCAGGCCATGGGTCGCAGTGTGCGCCAGGAAATAGAAATTGACCCGGCCATCGGCCTTGCTCGCCAAAAGTTTACCGCCCAGGTCGCAGCCACCGTTTGCCGCACCAGCCATGCCATCTCCGTCAAAGAGGGACAAGAAGCGGCCTTTCTCGCCCCCCGTCCCCTCAATTTCCTGCCCTTGGATAAAGAGATGGCCCGCCGTCTGCGCCTGCTGGGCATCTATACCCTGGGCCAGTTGACCAACCTCTCTCTAACCGCCTTGCAGGAACAATTTGGCCCCCAAATCGATCCTTTCTATCACCTGGCCAGTGGAGAAGCAGGGGATCCAGTTCACTATCAAACCCCTGAGCTGCATGAAGAAAGCGAGTTTCTCTTTGACGATGCTCTGGACAATCTGCAGATGATCAAAGCGGTTGCCGATCGCCTCGTCGCCGAATTAGCCCACCGCCTCAACACAAAATCTCTTCACAGTCGCCACATCAGTTTGCTCATGCAGCTTGAAGATGGCCCCCAACAGCGCGAGCTAACCCTGCGCCGCCCCACGGCCTCCGCCATGCAGTTAGGCGATGCCGTCCACGAACTCATCGATAAGGAACCCTTCCCCTCCCCTCTGCTGAGCCTCAAAATCATCCTACCCGGCCTACTTCCCGCCCGTGCCCAGCAATTGACCCTGTTTGAAGCCACGGCCGTCTCCCAACATGTCCGGCGCACCATTGACAATCTCGCCGCCAAATACCCCCAGAGTGGTTTTTTCCAACCACGCACGGCCGACATAGCCCACCCTTTACCCGAACGACGTTTCCACCTGCAGGCCATCCTCCATGACCCGCTTATGGCCTGAGGGAGTTTTGATCGAAATCATGGGCGATAAAGAGAACTTTCCCCACCAACTGGTTTGGCAGGGGCAGACGCACACCATCCAGCAGATCACCCGCCACTGGCGCATCAAATCTGATTGGTGGGACGAGCCCATCTGGCGCGACTATTTCAAGCTCACCACCAATACCGGCCTGCTGCTGATCATCTTCCAGGACCTGCTCGACGATCAGTGGTACCTCCAACGCCTCTATGATTGAGAACAACCTCGCAGGTCTTCCATGAAAATCCACTCAAGCATAGATACCGTTGAGACCTGCGAGGTTTCCCCACAGCAATATGCCGAGCTCCATTGTCACTCCTTCTTCAGCCTCCTCGACGGCGCCAGCTCTCCCGAAGAACTCGCCGCCCAGGCCGCCCACCTGGGTCTGCCCGCCCTCGCCTTAACCGATCACGACGCCGTCTACGGCGCCGTCCGTTTCATCCGTGCCGCCCGTGAACACAATATCCAACCCATTCTCGGCGCCGAACTAACCATCCACCCCGACCACGATCCCGGCACCTTTTTTCATTTGACCCTGCTCGTCGAAAACCAGACCGGCTGGCACAATCTTTGCTACTTGATCAGCCGCGGGCGGCATGGCGCGCCCAAAGGAGAATCTCTGCTCCCTTTTTCGGAACTAGACGGCTGCACCGACGGCCTGATCGCCCTTTCCGGCTGCCGCCAGGGTGAGATCAGCGCCGCCTTGCTGCGCGGGGATACCCAGAAGCAGGCCATCACCATCGCCCGCCGCTATCTTGATCTCTTCGGCCGTGACAATTTCTGGATCGAGCTCCAGCGCCACTATGTACCTGGCGACGAATTTTTGCTGCCCCGGCTCTCCGCCCTGGCCACCTACCTGGGTCTAGGCTGTGTGGCCAGCAACAATGTCCATTATGCCGTTCCGGAACGGCATAGGCTGCAAGATGTCCTCGTCTGCATCAACAACCTCACCACCCTCGACGAATCCACCCATCTCCGCCGCCTCAATTCCGAATACACCCTCAAATCGGCCGCAGAAATGAGTGCGCTGTTCGCTGACGATCCCCAGACCTTGACCAACACCCTGGAGATCGCCCGGCGCTGCCGCTTCGATCTTGCCTACGGCCTGCAAGATCTACCCTCCTTCTCCACCCCCCACGGCATGAGCAGCAGCGCCTACCTGCGCCGCCTCTGCCGCCAGGCCATTCCCACTCGCTTTGCCCATCCCCCGCCCCAGGTCAAAGAGCAGTTGGCCCACGAGCTGCGCATCATCGAAGAAGCGGGCCTGGCCAATTATTTCCTCATCGTCTGGGACATCGTCCGCTTCTCCCGCCAGGAAGGCATTCGCTGCCAGGGTCGTGGTTCCGCTGCCAACTCCCTCGTCGCCTACCTGCTCTATATCAGCCCCATCGATCCCATCGCCCACGACCTCGTCTTCGAACGTTTCCTCTCCAGCGAACGGCAGGTCGTGCCCGATATCGACATCGATTTCGACGCCGCGCGACGTGAAGAAGTGATCCAATATATCTACGACAAATACGGCGCCGCCCATACCGCCATGGCCTGCACCTATGTTACCTACCGTTCCCGCAGTGCCATCCGCGACATCGGCAAAGTCCTCGGCTTACAGCCAGACATCATCGCTAACGCCATCCAGGCCATGGAGGATGCCCATCAGCCCACCCCTTCGCAGCACCGGCTTCCCAGCCGGCCTTCCCTCCCCGCAGAGCAGTTAACCGCCTTATCCCCCAACCCCGCCGACCGCGCTCCCCTCACCCTTCTCCTCGACCTCAGCGAACAGATTCAGGGTTTTCCCCGCCATCTTGGCATCCACTCTGGGGGCATGATCATCACCGGTGCACCCCTCATGGGCCGTGTGCCCACCGAACCGGCAACCATGCCCGACCGCGTCGTCGTCCAGTGGGACAAAGACGCCCTCGAAAACGTTGGTCTCATCAAAATAGATATCCTCGGCCTGCGCATGTTATCCGCCGTCAGCGACGCTGCCCTCATGCTCCCCAAACAGGCGCCGCAGGCCCCCGATTTGGACGCCCTCTCCTTCGACGATCCCGCCGTCTACCGCATGATCGGCGAAGCGGACACCATCGGTGTCTTCCAGGTTGAATCCCGCGCCCAGGCCCAGATGCTCCCTCGTCTGAAACCAACTAAATTTTCCGATCTGGTCGTCGGCATCTCTCTCATCCGCCCTGGCCCCATTCAAGGCAATATGGTGCACCCCTTCCTGCGCCGACGACAAAACCTGGAACCTGTCACCTATCTCCATCCTCTCTTAGAACCGGCCCTTGCGGAAACATTGGGCGTGATCCTCTTCCAGGAACAGGTACTCAAAGTAGCCCGCGATCTGGCCGGATTTTCCCCCGGGCAGGGGGAACAGTTACGCCGCGCCCTGGGCGCCAAACGGGCCACGGAAGAGATCGAACGCTTTCGAGATCAATTTCTCCGCGGCGCGCAGGAGCAGGGTGTGCCCCCGGATGTAGCAGAGCTCGTCTTCAGCCAACTGCTCGCCTTTGGTGGCTACTCCTTCGCCAAGAGCCACGCTGCCGCCTTCTCCGTCCTCGTCTACCAATCCGCCTGGCTCAAAAAATATTATCCGGCCATTTTTTTTACTGCTCTATTGAACAACCAGCCAATGGGTTTTTGGAATGCGGCTGTTCTCGTCAACGAGATCCAGCGTCAGGGCATGCTCGTCCTCCCTGTCGATATCCATCTCAGCCAGCCTAAATGCACCGTCGAAGAAGATGGCATTCGCCTCGGCCTGAACTACGTCAAAAACCTGAAAGAAGAACACGTCGAGCGCATCCTCGCCCAGCGGGAAGAATCGCCATTCGCATCATTGTTCGACTTCTGCCGCCGCACGCGCATCAGCCGCCGCGCCATCGAAAACCTGCTCATGGCTGGTGGTATGGATGGCTGGAGTCTGCCCCGCCGCCAGCTTCTCTGGGAATTAGGAACCCTAAACTATCAAGTGCAGGAACTGGATCTCGTTTTTGCTGCCCAAGAAGTCGACCTTCCTGAACAAACCATCGCCGAAGCGATGCTCGCCGAGCAGGAGATCATGGGCCTCTCCCCCGGCGATCATGTCATGACCCTCTATCGCGCCCGCCTCGACAAGCGCAATATTCTAGGCAGCCGCGCTTTGGGTGAATGTGCCAGCGGTCAAAGGGCACGCGCCGCCGGCCTGCTCGTCGTCCACCAGGCTCCACCCACCGCCAAAGGCTTCCGCTTCCTCACCCTCGAAGATGAAGATGGCATGATCAACGTCATCCTGCGTCCCAAAGTCTACGGCCGTTTCCAAAAAACCATCCGCTCCACCCGCCTCCTCCTCGTCACCGGCACCGTCCAACAAGAAGGCGGCGTCACCAACCTCCTGGCCCAAGCCATCGCTCCCCTCCTCTTCCCCCATTAATCAATAACCGTTCATTAATCCGCCAATTCACCAGTTTTCTTCCCCATCCACTAAACAGGCAGCATCTCATCCAAAGCCCTCACCAAAACATCAATATCCGGCTGCGAATTGTATCCTTGCACCGAAATCCGCAGAAACTGCCTCCCTCCCCATTCAATAACCGGCACCTCCACCCGAAACTCATCATACAACCGCGCCTTAAACCCCGACACATCCTCCAACGATGACAGTGGCACAATCCCCATCTGCATAAAAGCCTTGTTACTCTCGTACACCGTAGGCAGCCCCGTCAATTCACAAACCCGCTCAATCGCCTGTCCCAACAGATCATGGCAGCGTTGCCGCACCACCCCCCACGCATGCTCCTCCTGGAAATCGATCGCCGCCGGCACAGATAGATAGGCCGAAAAATCATTCGTGCCCAGCCACTGCATATTGTCCAGGAAGGCCGATCCATATGAAAAATCCGCATTCGCTCCCCAACCCCAACCAACCACCAGGGGCTCGATCAGCTGCTGCCTTTCCCGCCGCGCATATAGAAACGCCGACCCCTTCGGGCTACACAGCCATTTATGCCCATTGCTCGTATAATAATCCGCTCCCATCTCCTCCATATTCAACGGGATCTGCCCCAGCGCATGCGCCCCATCGATGATCGTCAAAATCCCCGCCTCCCGCGCCCGGGTGCAGATCACCTCCACCGGCAGCCGTACTGCTGTAGGGGACGGGATATGGCTCATGAAAATCACCCGCGTCTTATCCGTCACCCCCCCCCATATCTGCTCTGCCATCTCCTCCTCGCTGCCAAAAGGCAGCGGTATCCCCTGCTGCACAAAGCTAAACCCGCGCTTCTGGCTCAAAAATGACCAAATATTCTCACATGCTCCATACTCATGATTCGTGCTCAGCACCTCATCCCCCGGCCCTAAATCCAGCGACCGCGCCACCACATTCACCCCAAAAGTCGCATTGGGCACAAAAACCAGGTCGTCCGCATCCGCCTTGACATACTTACCCAAAACCTCCCGCGCCTGCGCCAAATACCCTCCAATATCCCGGTTCAAAAACTTGACCGGCTGCTCCTCCATCTGCCTCCGCCACACCTCCTGCACCGCCAGCACCGCTCTTGGCGCAGCCCCAAAAGAGCCATGATTCAAAAATACAACATCCTCACCCAGCAAAAATAGCTCTTTCATATCACCTATCAAAGGTACACTTATTGTACTTGATCAGAACATAAGTTCTATTCTATACTTACCCCATGATCGCCATCAGCAGCCCACTCCATCAACACTTATCACGCCCACCGCAGAACTGCACCTAAGGAAAATCGACATTGTTACCGGCAAAAAAAGATTCAATGTCAATCAATGCCGTGTCTGGCAGAAAAATATTCAACATCACTTGCTTGTAAACTGCAAACCTGCAACTTGTACCCGGTAATTGCTTCACTCCACAAACTGAATTACTCCCCAACGGCCGTTCACCAACCATTCCGGGTCCTCACGATTCAATCTTTCAATCTGCGCCTCCGTTAACCCCGCCGCCAACTCCGCCTTCAGCGAGCGCAGGGCCAGCAGTGGCGCCGGCGTGTAACTCATAATCGCCTGGAAAGAGGTCGTAAAGGGCCACATCCGGTCTCCCAACAGCCGCCGGTAGTTGGCATCTCCCTTGCTGATGATCAAGCGCGATTGGCTCAACTCCTGCCGCAAATCATCGGGCAGCAGCCAGAAAGCAAAGGGAGAGGTCCAGAATGGATGGTCGCTCATCAGCAGGCGCGAATCTTCCAAATACCCCTGCAGCCTTTCTCCAAAAGCAGCCGTCGCCTTGTTCTCTTCCTGCGCCAGAAACCGAACCGTATCCTGCACATCGCTGATCATGGCGTCCGACACAAAGGTAGGGTGAATCTTCAAATTCAGCCGCACCTGTTCCGCTGTCCCGCTGGCCAATAAATAATCCGCCAGGGCCAGATCTGTCACCAGTTCCAGTCCCGCATTGTCGACCATTACATCAATGCGCCCCGCTCCATGACCCGCCAAATAGCGCGCCACTTGGGCCGTATCGTCCACCAGCGTCTGCTCCTCCGCTCCTTGCCAGTGGGCCCGCAAAGGTTGGTCCTCTCCGGCATCTGCCGGCCAAAGACTTAGATCAGCCCGGTTGCCCCATAAATTGATGTTCAGCAGCGCCGCCACTATGGACGCCTGCCAGCCCTGCTCCACCCAGACCGCCAGCCGTTCGCTCACGGCATTGATCATCGGTCGTGTGACCAGCAGCCCCCGCCGCTTCTGGTAGGCAAATGGATCCTGCCCCAGCCCTGGCCCGGCCTCGAAATAACCCGTCGCCTCCAGCAGACGGCGGTAGAAATAGGTCTCCGTGAAAAACCAGGGCGGATCGCGCCAATTTTCCCCCACATAGGGCTCCGTCCCCCCCGCCCACAGCGCGGCATCAGGTGCCTCCTGGCGCAGCAGTCGAATGGGCGTTTCCGGGATCTCGTCAACTAGTGCCTGGACGCGGGTCACAATAGGCGCTGGAAATTCGTTTTCCGCCAGCGTGCGACGCGCCGTTTCTCTGATGCGGATCGTGGTTGTGCTGTGTGCCCAGGTTCCCGGCACATCACTGCATATAGGTGGGGGCAGTGGCAGCCCCGGCATTCTTATGGCGGTGGCTGGTAGATTATTTTCTGTCATCTTTTTCCCTTGTCTTAAGATTTCGTCCAACATCCGTTTAAAAGAAGATCATGCGCAAACCGAGAATGATCAAAATAACCAGAACAATTTTGCGGAATAAATCAGCGTTAATGCGCGAGGAGAGCAAAAATCCAGCGATCAGACCCAGGGCCATTCCGGGCAGAGCAAGCAACAGATTCGCCCACACCTCACTGCTTAAGTTGCCGCTAAAAGCATGAACAGCGATGACGACCAGCCCATTGACGAGAAAAAAGCCCTGCAGGTTCCCTTTGAACTCATCTGGGAGCCAACCACGGCAGTTGCCAAAGATGATCACGGGGGGGCCGGAGGTGTTGTAGGCGCCGCCCAACATGCCCGCCACAAAACCAAAGCCATAAGCCCAGCCGCGCCATTTGAGCTGAGGTAAGCGGGGGCTTAATAAAGCATACAAGCCGTAGGCGACCAGGAGCACACCTAAGATGGTGGTGATGATTTCTTGATCAATATTACGCAGGGCATAGACGCCCAATGGGATGGCGATCACCGCAGCAATTGTTAGCTGGGCTACCACGCGCAGATTGAGCGCTTCCCGGTAACGGATGAGGATGAAGATTTCGACGATAAGCGCCATTAGTGCCACCAACGGCGACGAGATTTGGATGCCCAATAGGGAGACCAGCAGAGGCATGGAGACGAGGGCAAAGCCGAAGCCTATGCTGCTCTGCACAAAGGCGGCAAGTAAGACGATGAGGGCAATAAGCATATGAATTTTCGGCGCGTTCTCTGAGGTCTTTGCGTCTACTTCGTGATCACATTGTCTAAAGCGGACACAGAAGACACGGAGAAGACGCGGAGGACCTATCAAATGTTAATTACGGTTAAAACCTGGAAAGTTTATCACGTTTTAGCCGCCGCGCCGCACGCCGACGCGGTGCCATTGGGGCACACCAATGGGGGTCAAGACATAGCCTTCTAAATCAGGGCTGACCAGAACGGCTGATAAGCCATGACTGGTAAAAACGACCGGCGCCTGGGCCACGATCTGCCGCTCCACCTCCTGGTACATCCCGATCCTTTTCTGCACATCCTGCTCAATGCGTGCCTGCTCCAACAAGGTGTCTATCGCTCCATCGCTGAAGCCTCCAATATTTTGCGTCGATTCGCTGTGATAGAGGACATCGAGGAAGTTTTGCGGATCTGGATAATCGGCGCACCAGCCGGCTGAATAAAAGTGCCCGGTATTGCCGGAATACAGTTCGTCATAGTAAGTAAAAGGATCGAGCATGACCGGTTCAATGCTCACCTCCAAGGCTTCTTCCCAGAGCGTGATCACAGCCGTGACATACGGCCCAACATCCCCATACCCTTGCGTGGTGTAGGTCAGCGTTCCCAAATCGGCCGGATTGGCGTACCCTGCATCCGCCAGCAGCTGGCGGGCCTTCTGCGGATCATAGCGGTAGCTATCCCCGTCCAAACCGCCATATCCAGGCATCCCTGGCGGTAGAGAGCCGTCGGCAACCAGCGCATTGCCGCCGGAGAAAGTCTCAATCAGGCGCTCCTTGTCTAGGGCATAATTAAAGGCCTGCCGTACACGTACATCGTCAAAGGGGGCCAGGCGGTTGTCAAGTCCAATAGTCGAGGTACACATCCCCGGCCCCGTGCGCAGTTCCGCGCTCAATGGATTATTCGGATCCTGCACCCGATCCAACGTGCCTGTGCCTACTGGGACGAGATCGATCTCGCCCGTTTCGTACATGGCCATCGACAAACCAGGACCTAAATCGTAAACGACATGGCTGGCCCGCGCCGGTTCACCATAGTAGAGATCATTCCGAGCCATAACCAGCAGATCATCATCTCGCCACGTCTGCAGCGTAAATGGTCCCGTCCCGTTCGGCTGATGCTCCCAATCATCCTCGCGCACATTTTCCTGATCGACCACGAAGGTGACTGGATAAGCGAGTTTGGCTAGGAAGGGTATCACCGGGTCAGCCAGGCGAACCTCCAACGTATGCTCGTCAATGGCCCGCAGTCCGCTGATCCTGTCTGTCTGGCCCGCAAGTTTCTCTGCGGCTCCAGTAATATCGCCCAAATAAGTGCGCGCCGTTTCCGATTCAGTCGCTGGATCCGTGGCCCGCTCCCAGGAATAAATAACATCGTCGGCCGTGACCGCTTTCCCATCATGAAACACCCCATTCTTGTGCAGATAAAAGGTGTAAACCATCCCATCTTCGCTCACTTCCCAACCCGCAGCCAGGTCAGGCTGGACCTGCAAATTCGTATCCAGTGTCACCAAGCCGCTGAAAATATGGCCCAATGGCCCATCCGGCCCGCCTAATGTCTTTGCCGGATCGAGCGTTCGCGGTTGGCTCCCTTTCAGAACAATGGCTTCCTTATGGTTGACCCCCTCGGCAGCCATACGCCGGGACACTTCTGTTAGGGATACCGAAGAGAGTTGGCAGCTAAGCAGCAAGAAGGCCGCGCCAAAGAAAAGAAGAATCAGGCGCCGTTTCAAACGACCCTCTTCTTACGCCAGGCCACGACACCTAGAATCATCAGAGGAGCCAATCCCAGTCCACATATTCCCGACGATGGCACCGCTTGTGGAGTTTCGGGGGCTGGGGATTCGGATGCTGCCGCTGGAGTAGGAACCGTTTGCGGTCGGGCCAAAGGTTCCACAGTAGGGATCGCGGCTGCGCTCATCGGTGTTGGCGTGGGCGGCATGGGTCGCATAGGCGCGCCAAACCAGGCCCGCCACTCCTGCTCTAAGCCGTCCACATTAACGCCGTAAACACGCTCTAAAGCATCGTCTGTGCTCTCTCCCTCTGCCAGCAGCAATATGAAGGCACGTAGATTCTCCTGCCCATATTCATCGCGCAAGAATTGGATGGTGCTGTAGCTCTGGCTGTAAGCGCTGCCCGCTTCTTCGCCATGCGCCGGAAAAGGCCCGTTCAGGCTGCGCAGCGGAGCAAAACTGTTCTCTTTGAGACCAAGGTCCAGATCCTCTGTTACCTCTGTAGATGGTTCCCCTTCGGCATACATAGCCAGCCCTTCCTCCAGCCAGGTAGGACGGTGCCCGCCAACACAGCTGCGACCGTACTGCCCCAGCACAAGATGCGCCAGCTCATGCCGGATTGTGGCCCGCCCCCAATCCGAGGCAATACTTGGCGGCACACCCATGAGAATGATGTTGTACTCCGAGAAGGCCACTCCTCCGGCCCAATCCTGGATATAAAGCACCGCATCCCGCATATCATCGGAACTGCCATAGATGTAGAATTCGACATCCTCCTGCAGTTCGATACCCATATCTTGCTCCAGAAGTTCCAGACCTTCTACGGCCGCATCCAGCAGCAGTGGGCCAACATCTTCCCCGGCATACCAATGCAGGGTTACATTCCCCTCCGTGACAGTCTGCCACTGAAAGCGATCGTCGCTAAAAACCAGGCTTTGACGGGGCGTTCGATAGGTTTGCCCTTGATCATCTGTCACCGTCCATTCCCACCATAACTCTACGCCGGGCGGCGGATTGCCGGATCGAATCATCGCCCAATCCCATGCCGCTGCCCCATTCTCGATGTCTACGGGGACCTGGGTACTTACATCCAGGCAGCTTACTTGGTCGACATCATAGGTCAAGATCGCCTCGCTGATATTCAGCTCAGGATCGACTTCCAGACGAAACCGTACCTCTGTCGGATAATCGACAACGGCCTCATTGCTCACAATCAATTCTGCGTCGAGTGTTGGGGCATCGCCTGGCTGGGCCTTAACGGGTCCCGGCAGGACAATCAAGAAAGCAAGGATCAAAATAAGCCAGGGATATTTGCTGTAATGTTTGGACATTGCAGGAAGAAAGATAGCAAAGTGCGCGTCAGGCGCAATACTTGCTCACTGCCCGCTTAAACCATAGCCCAGAAACCCTGTTTTTTGAGTCCACATGGTTAACAATATCCAGATTAAGAACCTGGTTTCTTTCTTTCGGCAACAAAATAGGCGACTCTTTGCAGAATCGCCTTTTCGAAATCTTACCATCTGTTACGAATTTTTTTAGTTTGTAAAAGTCTTTACCACACTGTTGCTTTCACCATACTCGTTGGCCCAATACTCATCAGCGTCATCATCATTGACCCAGATGCTTTGGTCCACCAGATAACGAAACTGGTATTGTCCTTCCTTTGGCAGTCGCACTTTAATGCGGAAAGGGCTGCCTTTTTTCTTGGCCTTCTTCATCGGCAGCGGTCTCCACTCATTAAATTCACCCACGAGAGCAGCGTTGTGAGCCTCATTGCCGGCATATTCGAAAGTTACTTCACAGTTATCATTTGTTTTAAAGAATCGTTTTTTTAGCATACCTATTCCTCCATTATTAGTATAAGTGGGGGGAGCTTGTTCAATTTCTCAAACCAGCGCGGGATTATAATGGGAGCAGGGCTTCAGGGAAAGGCGAACTAACGTTCTACTCAGGTTTATAAAACGGGGTGCCCGTTCCCATATAACTGCTGGCAGCGCTGGGGGGCAGGCAGCGTACGCTGTATACATTCACTAGGGCACGGATCTGGTGCAGTATGCGTACCGCCTGGCGCGCACGCTCAACCTCAAGGCTCATTACGATGCGCACTTCCCCCGAGTGGGGCGTTGCAGGTGTACAAATGAAGGGGATATTGATGTGATCATCCTGCATCGGCTTCGTGATATCAAACAACAATCCAGAACGATCGTAGACATCAACCTGGATCGTTATTAAGCGCGCCTTGCGCGGTGTTGCTGCACCCCATCCCAGTTTCATTAAGCGCCCTATTGTGCGGTTGGCGCGCAGGCTGTGGCAGCCCTCTTGATGAACGGTAACGCCGCCATTTTTGCGCAAATAGCCAATGATATTATCCCTGGGGCGTGGTTCGCAGGTGGAGCATAATCGCAGCCGGCGGCTGTTGGCGTTTTCGATAATATACTGTTCGCCGCTGGGCCCGGATATCACATTATCCAGATTTCTAACCGGCTCTTCGGACCACTTCTCATCCAACACGCGCGTGGCCATGACCGTTGGCAGCAGTTCAGCCCGGCCAATATCATGATAGAGCTCTTCGATACTATTTTGCCCAAAGGACTCAGCTACCGCCTGGTGAGAATGGCGCGGCAGGCCCAGCATTCGTAGTTCCGCTTGCAGAAGCTGCTTCCCCTGGGCAACAGCTTTATCCCTGGAAAGTCGCCGGAACCAGCGGCGTGCTCGTGACCGGGCATAATTGGTGCCTAAGTAGCCCAAATCTTCATCCAACCACTCTCGCTGCGGTTCTGCGCGCAGCCCTTTTATGATCTGCACTTGATCCCCATTGCGCAGCACCCGGTTCAAAGGGCTCAGCATCTCATTGACCTTGGCCCCCTGACATTGGTCACCCAGGTCCGTGTGAATCGAATAGGCGAAATCGATTGGCGTCGACCCCAGCGCAAGCTCTATGGCATCCCCTCGCGGCGTGTAGACTCTAATCTGCTCGGCGAAAACATCCTCAATGACACTTTTTACCGCTGCGGCTGGATCTGGGAAATCGGCCGTGATCGTGTCGCGAATATTATTAGAAAGCGCTTCGATCCGTTCCGCCACCCCTTTGTTCCACAATGGCGTATCCGTATAAAGCCAACGGGCTAGGACCCCAATCTGTGACACTTTGTCCATCGCTTCCGTGCGCAGCCTAATCTTGATATGCTGACCGCTGTCGTGAATAACCGTCGTGTGCAGCGATCGGTAAAGATTATCACGAGGCACCGAGATATAGTCATCAAAGCGGTCTGGCACCGCCTGCCATAGTTGGTGAATATGACCAAGGGCCGTATAGCAAGAAAGCCAGTCGTTAAGCAGGATCACGAGGCGCAGCGTCTTATCTAACTCATGGTAAGCCGCACCAACTGAAGTCAAGTCTGTATAGACGGTGTAGATATTTTCCGGGGCGAGCGCGACCTTGCGTACATCAAGGTTGGCCTCTAACAGCTGGTTGAATATTTGCCCGCTGACCAGGTGGAACATTTCCTCCTGGCCCTCACGGAGTTCATGTAGATTTTCGTTGATGATCTGGAAAGCACCGCTGTTTAGCACTTCCAGTGACAATGCTTCTAGCTCGCTCTTTAACCGCCAGATTCCCAAGCGGTTGGCCATGGGAGCGAAAACATACAAGGTTTCACGCGCCTTACGCAGCTGTCCCGCTTCTGACATATGTTTGATGGTGCGCATATTGTGCAGGCGGTCGAAGAGTTTGATGACGACGACGCGCACGTCGTTGACCATCTCGCGGAATAGTTTCTGGTTACTGAGATCCTGGATTTCCTGCCGTGATAGCTGCCGCCCTTTGGCTACGCCGACGGAGACATCCTTCAGCTTGGTCACACCATCTACTAAAACAGCCACCTCACGCCCAAAGCGCTGCTCAATCTCCGCGATGGGCACGCTGACATCCTCAGCGACATCATGCAGCAAGGCCGCGGCTAAGGTTTGAGCATCCAGGTGGAAAGCAGCGAGGTAATAAGCAACGGTAAGGGGGTGAATAAAAAAAGGCTCGCCAGATTTTCGGATTTGGTTTCCATGTTTCTGACGAGCAAACTCCAGAGCCTTGCGCACCCTAAGTCGATCCTCAGGAGCAAGATAAGCATCTATGCGCTCGAAAAACTCTTCGGGCGTGGCGGCGAGGGTCTGCTTCATGATTGTTGCTTCTTAAAATCTACAAAGCGGTAGCCTACACCGCGTTCAGTCAGGATATATTTCGGATCCGCCGGGTCCTCTTCCACCTTCTTACGCAAATAATTAACATAGAGACGTAAGTAGTGGGTCTCATCCCGGTACTCGTACCCCCAAACCTTGGCCAACAAAGTTTCATGGGGCACAACCCAACCCGCATTCTGAATCAGAACATAGAGCAGGCGGTATTCCGTTGGACGTAAATCTACTCGCTCGCCGCTGATCATGACCTGATGTCTGTTGAAGTCCACGGAAAGCCGCTCATCGATTTTCAGCACAGTTCGTGGTGGTGGGGCTGGCCAACGAGCTCGCCGCAGCACGGCGCCCACACGGCTGGTGAGCTCGCCCGGACTGAATGGTTTGGTTATATAATCATCTGCGCCCAAATCCAGACCGCGCGTGATATCTTCCTCATCGCTTCGTACCGTGAGCAAGATGACCGGGGTTGTTGAGATTTCTCGAAGGAGACGCAGCGTTTCAAACCCATCCATCTCGGGCATCATCACATCCATGATTACCAGGTCGGGCGTGTGCTTTCTAATCTGATCAAGGGCTTGGATGCCATTTTCGGCCTCGACGACCTGGTAGCCTTCCAATTCCATATTCATGCGAATAAACCGCCTCATGCGTGATTCATCATCAACGATGAGGATTAGCTGGGGTGCTGTTTTCTCAAGTGATTCAGGAACTCTTTCGACCATGATTATTCTCGTACAAAACCAATTACTTCATCTATGCCACTGCCGGGCAACAACTGAACATAGCTTATTTGATGCCAGGGAACCAAAATGGTTGGTACATTCTCTTGTATCTGGACAAGCTTGCTGCCATCTCGCTTCCGTGGCTTATGGATGATCATAAACTGATCAGTTGGATCGGGCAATTGGTCAATTTCACCAAGAATCAGTTCATTATCTGTTAAAAGTAGCAATACGGACTGCTGCATAAACAATTCACTCCAAGAATAGTTGTACCGGTAAACGTCCAAACCGGACCTGCGTGGCCTGTGAAAGCGGGTATGCCCGATCTGGAACCAAGCGCTCCTTTTCTATCCAGGTGCCATTAACGCTCGATTTGTCAATGAGAACAAGTCCCTGCTCTTCCTTTTGGATAAGCGCATGGCGCCGGGAAACTCCCATTTCAATGCCACCATCATCGGTAAGATCGAGCTGCGGCCAATATTGAATATCGGGGTCCGCTCTCCCTATCCAAATCGGCTCCTTGGTATCCAATTCTCCCTGACGGCGGCTGCCGGGAACCAGATAATGCAGATTTTTCTCCCGGTCTGCTTCTATTTGGCCAACCGGAGTCCTTTGCTGCAGCAGGAAACGACCGCACTCCATGCAAAAGAGCGCTCCCGGATAAAACTGGGCGCCACAAGATTGACAACTAATCATTCCATTCCAATTGTATCGTTTTTCCCATCAATGCGCGCGTGCCATACTTCAAATGTTTACGGCCTTCCGCCGACAGTTTGCCTGACAGTGACAGCCGTCGTGCTTCCATATCAGCCTGTTGTGCCAAGCGTGATTCACCAACTTCAAGAAAACGGGTCGATAGATGCTGCATACGCGTCGCTGCCCTCTCTACCTCTCCCGATTCTATTTCCTGCCATGCTTGCTCATTCAGACGGTAGAGCGCCAGCAGGCGCACAGCACTAACTACTGCAGCGGGAGGATCGGCGGGTGGATTGCCATCCATAAGCGTCAACTGCACTCGTTCGCTAAATGTTAGTTCCCCTCTTCCAGGAATCTCCGCTGAGAATGCCAGTGGAATTCGAATACGTGTCGGTATGGGATGTGGTTCCACTTTGAATTCCAACAAGACTGTCAGCGGCGTCCTTCCCTCGACATCGCCAAGACCAATTTCGCTTTCATCACTGGGCAGCGGTTGGGCATAAGGAGTCAGGCGAAAAGCGTCAAGCAGTTCAACGCGCCGGGGCCAACTGTTTTGCAGCCGCAGCCGCTGCGCATAACTGTTTCCAAGCCCTTGAATTCGTGTTTCCAAAACCGAGATGATGGTTTGTGCAGAATCAATATAGGCAGAGCAGCCACCTGATGGAGAAACGAGTGCATCCAGGAACTGATCATCCCAATCAGATCCGATGCCAAAGGCATTCATGGTGATGCCGGCTTCGGCTTCTCGCGCGGCTAATTGCAAGCATTGAACTGCATCACCGTAGGTTCGCCCGTCGGTTAATAAGATAAGCTGGTTATTATGCTTATCCAGCGCTGACTGGCGTAATTGGTGCACACCCGCTGCGAGTCCTTGATAAATCTCTGTTCCACCGGAAACCTGAATTTCCTGGATTTTGTCAGTTGTATCCTGGTGCTGACCAATGTGCTTTGCAGGCAGCACGACTTCTGCCCGGTCGCTAAAACTCACCAGGGACAAGACATCGCCAGGAGACAGCTTATCAAGCAGCATCTGTAAAGCCAATTTCACCTGCTGCAATCTCTCGCCTCCCATGGAGGTGCTACGATCGATTACCAGACTTAGATTAAGGGGCAGTAGTGTCTGATCGCCCATATCAGGGGAACGCAATTCAACCAAAAAATAGACAAGTTGGGGAATATCTAATACCTGAATCTGTTTGCTGCTGGTCACCACCTGGGTGTTCAGTGGAGGCTCTTCCGTCTCTTGCAGCAAGGAATCATAAACCTGGCGTCGTTCCAGGCTGCTCAGCACATCATATGCATGAACGATGTTGGCAAATTCAGAATCACCCCCCTTATCACCAGCATCAGCAAAACTGTCCTTAATTCGCGCGAATGCTTCTTCAATTTCTTGAGATGAAGCATCTCGCTTAAGACCCAATAGCTGGTAATAGTTCTTCTTCTGCTTGCTCATTGTTCGCTGTTACCGGTAGGGCTGAAACCGGATGCCCTTATGCGCCCGATCCCGGCATTGTTAAACTACAGTAATCTTATATCTATGCTTTCAGGCTGCGTAGTTTTGCTCCCCTAGCCCAATGATTTATTCATGATCTAGAAGCAAAACTCCACCACAACGGCCGTAATATTGTCATACCCCCCAGCTTTCATAGCCGCGGCAATCATCTGCTCCGCTATCTTGTAGGGTTGAATGGGCAGGTTCATAATCTGCTCCAACTCCGGATCCATGACCAAGCCGCACAGCCCATCACTGCAAAGCAGCAGCTTTCCCTTTTGCGGGAGCAGATGATGGTAGGTATCCACCTTCAGATAATCTTCCTGTCCAAGGGCGCGCAAAAGCACATTGCGGTATTGGTAATCCTGTGCCTCTTCGGCTGTTAGCTGCCCTTCATCTTGCAAGCGCTGCACCAGCGAGTGATCCGTGGACACATGCTGCAGTTGGCCATCAACCAACCAATATGCACGGGAATCGCCTACGTGGGCCACGAACAAATCCTGTCCTAATACGAGAGCCAGGGTCAATGTCGTCCCCCCATCATGGGCAGGATCGGGATTGTATACCGCCTTATGCGCCAGTTGCACCGCTTCTTCCGTGATCTGGGTCACCAGATCATGATCAGGGATGCTTTTATCTTGCAAAAGAGGCAGATAGATCTCCTGCAGAACATGGTGGGCGGCCGCTCTGGATGCTGCTTTGCTGGCCAGGTGCCCCGCTTCATGCCCGCCCATGCCATCGGCAACCACATATAGACCAAAAGGCAGCAGCGGAAAGTGACCACCGCTTTCTGAACTAAAGACCAGGCATGAATCTTCATTGCGCTTGCGAACGGCTCCAACATCACTGATCTGGGCAACCTGCAGTCCAGGCGGTCCAGACGGTCCAGGTGGTCCAGACGGTCCAGGTGGCCCATTTTGCGCGGCATCGACCATTGTTTTATCCAACGGCTTTTCCGGCTTTGTGTCCGCCAGAGGATCAGCCTCTATTTCTGTTGTCTGCAGTTGATTTTTTTTGCGGTCTGGCATCATCACTTGATCCTTGCTAGAGCACGGCTGCGCCCGGCTTATTTTGACGACAAAACTTTTTTTGGCAGTTATATTGGCAAAGCAAAAAGCTGGTGGTCGACGGTACCGATGTAGATCACATGGTTTACAATCGTTGGTGAAGCAATAACCTGGCTGCCTGTTTCAAAACGCCACAGCAAATCACCACGACGTATACTGAGTCCATAAATACTGCCGTCAGTAGAGCCAAAGTATACGGCATCGTTCCAGATTTGAGGTGACGACGCAATCTGTCCCTCTGTCTGGTAGGCCCACACTTTGCGACCGGTAGAGATATCGATAGCATATAACTTGCCATCAGCCGACCCTATATACACCAATCCATCATGTACAACTGGAGATGAAACGATGGGGCGTAATGTTCGGAAGCGCCATATAAGCCAACCAGATATCGCATCCAGCGCGTAAACGGTGCCGTCAAGAGAACCGACAACGGCAATATCATCAGCAACAGTAGGAGATGAGGTAACAGCCGCTCTGGTTTGTGCTTGCCACAAAGTTTCCCCTGCCGCCAGTTCTTTACTGTATATATGGCCTTCCTCTGTACCAAAAATAATGCCCTCCTCGGAAACAAAGGGTGTGGAACGCACGGCGCTGTAGGCATTGGTCCGCCAGGCCAACAATCCTCGAAAAGCGTTTAAGGCATATAGATATCCGTCGTCTGATCCAAAAAAGACATGATCAAAGCGGGCCGTTGCCGAGGAATAGATCGCGGCTTCAGCGGCGAAGTGCCAATTCTCACGGCCGTTTCTGAGCTGCAAGGAATAGAATTGACCGTCAGACGAACCAAATAAGACAGCATCTTCATATACCGTGGGAGAAGCGCCGATACTACCCTTTGTCGGGAATTTCCACAGGAACTCCCCACGATCGGCGGTCACCGCATAGAGATTGTTGTCATAGGAAGAGACAAAAACGATACCTTTTGCTGAAGTGGTACTGGAACGGATTTCATCCTCGCACTTGAAAACCCACAACGGTTCTACCTGGCTGGTGCCAATCTTAACCGCCGGGGAAGCGCCCTCTGTGACCACACCCAACGATTCCAGGTCGATCTCATCCAGGTCCGACTCTAAAATCATGAGCAGCGCTTCTTTCAAAGCCATGGCATCAGGGAAACGCTCTTTGGGATCGTAGGCCAGGCAGCGGTTGACAGTCGCGGCAAAGGCGCGCGAAATATTGGGGTTGGCTTGCTGAATGGGACGCTCGCTAAATGTGAAGGGCGTTTCTTGCCGGGGATCCTGCCGGGTGAGCAAATGATGGAGCGTTGCCCCCAGGGCATAAATATCAACCGCCGGCGTCGCCTCACCCCGATATTGTTCCGGAGGCGTATACCCTTCCGTACCGATCATTGTGCCCCGATCCTGATCAGCTTCAAACAGCTTGGCAATACCAAAATCGATCAGGCGGATGCGGTTTTCCAAATCCAACATAACGTTGGATGGTTTCAGATCACGGAAGATGATAGACTGCGGTTTCTGGCTGTGCAGGTGCACCAAAGCTTCACAAATCTGCAAAGCCCAGTCCAACGCCTTTTGTTCGTCGATCAGGTCGGTTGTATCATCAATCCACTGCTGCAGATTCTTGCCCTCTACCAATTCGAGGACTAAATAGCTGAGGTCCCCTTCCGTAAAATAGTCAGATATATCGGGGATTGCCGGGTGATTGAGCATGGCCAGCATGCTTGCTTCGCGCTCAAAGGATAAGATCGTTTGTTCTCGCAGATGGGGATCGGCCGTGACCATGACCATCTCTTTAATCGCGCAGAGCTTGGTCACCGCCGGGAAGCGCATATCGCGCGCTTTGTAGACAGAACTGAACCCCCCAACTCCTAGCGTACCTAATATGTGGTACCGTTCTTGTAAGAGCGATCCTGGTTGGAGGGCACTTGTTCCAGAAATGCGATCCTGACCATTATCCTCATAGGCCAGTTCGCGGGTTGTTAATTCTGCCATATTGACAAGCCTTTCATCCTGTGGGCCAATTATAAGGTGTCCTTCCCGTAATAATCAAGCCCTTATTAGGATATGGGTGTGCGTACGATTTGTTGACAGAGGAAGAAACCAGGTTTTTAGTGACTAACAAATCTGGCAAACCACTGGACCTTTGTCTGCAAGAAACCCAAAATACCGGTTTCTAGACCGCTCAATAAGCAACCCAGTGATTACTCGACCTTAGTCGACGTTGCCAGAGACGTATTGCTACCTATAATACCATGTCATATGAATAAGAACTTGACCCACCTGGACGAGACGGGCCAGGCAAAGATGGTGGACGTCGGACACAAACAGGATACGGAACGCATCGCTGTTGCCCGCGGCTCGGTGACCATGAAGCCCGAGACGCTGCAGTTGATCATCGAAGGCAATTTGAAAAAAGGGGATGTGCTGACGCTGGCCCAGGTTGCAGGCGTGATGGCGGCCAAAAAGACCAGCGATTTAATCCCCCTTTGCCACCCCTTGTTGCTGCAAAAGATCGATGTCCTTTGTACGCCCAATGTGGCCAACTCCACTGTTGATATCGAGGCCACGGTTAAAGTAGATGGTAAAACAGGCGTGGAAATGGAAGCGCTGACGGCCGTTTCTGTGGCCGCCCTGACCATCTATGACATGGCCAAGGCCGTCGATCGCGGCATGCATCTCAGCGCTATCCGCGTCGTGCACAAAGAGGGTGGTAAAAGCGGCACCTTTACGGCGGACAGCGGTTAAGCAAGAAGATTGGGCTATAAACAGCACACAGAATACTTGGCAGAACCATGATATTGAACATTAGACTCTTCGCAACGCTGAGAGATCGAGCAGGACAAAGCAAAATCGAGGTGGACATCACTTCGCCAGCTACGGTGCAAGACCTCTTGGATGCCGTGGAGGCTGCCTATCCTACATTGGCCCCCTCGTTGCCCACGGTTCTGGTGGCCATTAACAAGAACTTCGCTTTTCCAGAAACAGTTGTTGGGCAAAATGATGAGATAGCCTTTTTCCCACCGGTAAGTGGCGGCGGCTCGCCGTTCCCGCACCCGACATACTTCGCTATAACGCCTGATGCGCCTGATATGCGCGCCATCTATGACCAGCTAACGGAGCCGGATATCGGCGCCATCGTCAATTTCACAGGCCTGGTTCGTGGAGAGACACAGCGCGAAGGTTTACCTCCTGAGACCCTATATTTAGAATATGAAGCGTACAGCGGCATGGCTGAAGAGAAGATGGCCCAAATCGCCCAGGAAATATGGCAGCGCTGGCCAGAGGTGAAAGGCATCGCCATCGTGCAACGCATCGGCAAGCTGGAGATCAGCGATATTACTACATTTATCACCTGCGCCGCCGGACACCGCGATCAAGGTGTATTTGAAGCGGCGCGCTATGGTATTGATAGGCTGAAGGAAATAGTTCCAGTTTGGAAGAAAGAGATCGGACAAGACCAGAGTGTATGGGTTGAGGGAGGTTACCAGCCTTCCGCGGATGACAATTTATAAGGATGGCGGTTCCAGATTCGGTCAAGACGAATGCAAACAAAGCTTATGAACAAAAACTGGCAGGTACGGGCCAACGAATTTACGCAAAAACGTAACTTGCAGCGACCAACGAGTGTTTATGCCTTAGATGTTATCAGTGAAATGGGCGAAGTAGCCAAGGAGATTCTTTTGGCGACCGATTATGGCGCGCGACAGCCACAATTCGGCCCAGATCTCGAAGCAGAATTGGGCGATCTTTTGTACAGCGTATGCATGTTGGCCAGCAGCAGTGGCGTTGATTTAGAATCCGCCTTTAGCATGAGTCTAGATAAATACAACAGGCGCTGGCAAGCGACTGCCAACCTCGGCAGCCAAGAGCCCAATTCGCCATCGCGTAAAACGAGAAAATAGTAGAGAGATAGTATGGATAATGGACAATTGAGTAAATCCCGCGTCGTTGTCACCGGACAAGGGGCAATTACGCCCTTGGGACATAATGTAGCCGATACCTGGGCCGCCATACTCGACGGACAGTCCGGCATTGGCCCCTTCACACAAATAGAAGAAGACAATCATCTTGCTGCTGTGCTTTGTGAGGTTAAAGATTATGACCCCAACGATTTCTTAGACCGGCGTTCCGCCCGCAGGCAAGATAGATTCCAACAGTTCGCGATCATCGCCGCCAGGGAAGCGATGCAGCAAGCATCCTTACTGGTCGCAGAGGGTGATAGCGAGCGCATGGGGGTTTATATCGGAACCGGCGTGGGTGGCATCCAAACCCTCGTCGCGCAAGAGCACGTGGTCATGGACAAAGGTCCGCGTCGTGTCAGTCCTTTCGCGATCACTATGATCATGCCCAATGGCGCGGCGGGCATGCTGGCCATTGAATATGGCATTCACGGCCCGTCAAACACGATCGCCACCGCCTGCGCATCGGGCAATGATGCTATCGGCCAAGCTTTTCGGGCGATCCAATATGGTGAACTGGATGCAGCCCTCGCCGGTGGCACAGAAACCATCATCACCCACGTCGCCGTGGGCGGATTTGAACGGGCTGGAGCTACATCACAAGAATCGAGCCGCACGCCCAAGCCGTTCGACAAGGAGCGGGAAGGGTTGGTGGTCGGCGAAGGAGCGGGGATACTGGTCCTGGAAAGCGTGGAGCACGCCCAGGCGCGGGGAGCCAATATCCTGGCTGAGGTCGCCGGCTACGGGCAGACAACAGATGCTTACCATATCACGGCGCCGGCTGAGGGAGGTCTGGGTGCAGCGCGCGCGATCCGCCGGGCGCTGGCGGATGCAGGCCTGACTGCTGAGGATGTGGATTATATCAGCGCCCACGGCACGGCAACGCCTTTGAATGATGCCTCAGAAACGGCGGCGATCAAGAACGCTCTGGGCGACCATGCTTATCATGTGGGCGTTAGCTCTACCAAATCCATGACCGGCCATATCATGGGCGCTACGGGGGCCATCGAATCGATATTTTGCACGTTGGCTATTCGGGATCAAATCATGCCGCCAACGATCAATTACGAAACACCCGATCCGGAATGTGATTTGGACTACGTCCCCAATCAGGCGCGCAAGGCACGCGTACGGGTTTGTCTCAACAACGCCTTTGGCTTTGGCGGGCACAATGCGGTGCTGGTTATCAAGGAATTTGAGGAATAACCAGGCGATAAGAACTGTGATCGCCCGTCATCAGCAGTAAGCAGTAAGTAACATGGAAGACCTACGAGCTCTCGAAGAAAACCTCAATTTGGAGATTTCCGATTATTCATTGTTGGAACGGGCATTGACGCACCGCTCCTATGTGAACGAGAATCCAGGGACAGCGCTGGAAGACAATGAGCGGTTGGAGTTCCTGGGGGATGCGGTACTCGACTTTGTGGTGGGCGCTTATCTCTATAATCGCTTCCCGGAAGTGGATGAGGGTGAGCTAACGGTGCTGCGCTCGGCCCTGGTAAAGACCAAGACCCTGGCTAATTTCGCACGGCAGTTGGATATCGGCCGTTTTCTACGTCTCGGTTTTGGGGAAGAGGAGAATGGGGGCCGCAGCCGTTCGCCGATCCTCTGTGCCGCTTTCGAAGCTGTTGTTGGCGCCATCTATCTTGATCAAGGCCTGAGCCAAGCGCAGCAGCTTATCGAGCAGCTGGCTGGTCCGGCACTGGTCAAAATTCGCGAGGATTCGCTGCACAAGGACGCCAAGAGTGAATTCCAGGTCTGGGCACAGGCACGTTACAACATCACGCCCCATTACAAAGTTATCGCTTCTGCCGGCCCCGATCATGCCAAGGAATTCACCGTCCAAGTCATGGTTGGGGATGCCGCTTGGGGCGAGGGCAGCGGCCCTAGTAAACAGATCGCAGCGCAAGCAGCGGCTGCAGAAGCGTTAACCAGAGTCAGCGATCAGGAAGCTTAGCCAATGGCCACGGTTCTGATCACCGGGGGCAGCAGCTATCTTGGCCAACAGCTCGTTCCCACGATTTCTGCAAGCAGCGAGATCGCCTATACCTATCACCAAAACGATCCCCTGGGCATGGCGGGCGGTTATCAACTCGACGTTCGGGATGCAGCCGCCGTGGCCCAGCTCGTAGATACCCTAAAGCCAGAGACGATTATGCACACGGTTGGTTCCAACCGCTCAGAAGATATGTCGAAGGTGATCGTCGACGGTACGACGCACGTCACACGAGCGGCCAAGAAGTGCGGCGCGCGTCTGATCCATATCTCTACGGACAGCCTATTCGATGGGCGGGATGCTCCTTACGACGAATCGTCACCCCCTTCGCCGCTGCATGAATACGGCCGGGCCAAAGCGGAAGCGGAAGCGATCGCGGCCAGGCATGATAACCATGTCATTGTGCGCACGTCGCTCATCTACGGTCTCGATCGTCTCGATCGCAGTACGGCCTGGATAGCGGGCGCCCTGCGCGCTGGGCAGCCTGTGACCCTTTTTACCAATCAAATCCGCAACCCGGTGTGGATAGACACCCTCTGTCATGCCTGCCTGGAATTGGCCCACCTACCTTTTCAGGGCATCTTAAATGTGGCTGGAGGACAGGCAATGAGCCGTGCCGAATTTGGCTTGCGCCTGCTGGACTGGTGGCAAATTACCGAACGTGACACGTTGATCTTAGGCAAATCAGACGCCGATGTCTGGCCTGCGGACTGTACTTTACTACTCAATCGCGCCCACTCTCTGTTACAAGTACCGCTGCTGGGCGTAGACGAGGTACTGGATGAGAACCAGGGGAATTTTAAGGCAAGAGAGCTTGACGCTGCTCCGCTAAAAAAGCTATAATGCCCATATTAACAAGCCATATGCCCCGGACAGACAAGGGACAGGGTTAGATAGTTGAACGGGATCTGAGATCCCCTCTGGTGTGCCCAACTGCTTCGACAAGTCGCAGTACGGGGTCGAGGCCAACGTAATTGTAAACTGGCCACCAAGGGATACGCCTACATAACCCTGTATCAAATCTAACCGGAACCTATTCTTTGATCTTTGTTCGGGGTTCTTTTTTTGAAGGAAGATGCCAACTTTTCGAAAAGTTGGCATCTTTTGTTTTGGGGATTTGCTATCGGGCCGCAGCGGATTCGGTTTTTCCGATTGGCGAAAACGGTGAAAAATTGCTTTGGCAATCGCTATCAATGTGAGTTGTCATTCAATGCGGTACGAAGAACGCATTTTTACACCGGCGCGAACAAATATGGCGCTGGCTGAGCAGTATTTCTCTTCAGAAAGCTCTATGGCCTTCTGCACAGCCTTGGGATCAATATCTTGGCCCTGGATGATATAAAGCAAATCGACGTCGGTGTAGACCATTGGATAATCCGTCGCGCGTGCGCCAGATATTTCCACTTCCACACCGCTCACTTTTTGGCGCTGTTTCTGCAGGATCATGACGACGTCGACGGCCGTACAGCCGGCTACCCCGGCCAGCAGAAATTCCATCGGACTGCCGCCCTTTTTGTCGGGGCCACCGCTCAAATCAAAATCGAAACCTGATCCAAAAGTGCCCGTAAAATCCAGGTTTTCTCCTTTCCACAGCACACGGGCGCTGTTCTTGGGAACGCTCATCATTTAATCTACCCTCTTCCTCTTTAATGCTTCTGCTACAATTTGTACACCGCTGCTGGCGCCAATGCGGTTGGCCCCGGCAGTGATCATGGCTAGCGCATCATCATAAGTGCGCACGCCGCCCGACGCTTTCACGCCCAGGCGCGGGCCAACCGTGCGGCGCATCAGGGCGACATCTTCAACCGTGGCCCCGCTGCCGCTGAAGCCGGTGGAAGTTTTAACAAAATCAGCCCCAGCCTGCACGGCAAACTCGCAAACCAGCACCTTTTCCTCATCTGTTAGATAGGAAGTTTCAATGATCACTTTGCACAGCGCGCGATGATTGTGAGCCGCGCGCACAACAGCTTCAATTTGTTGTTCGACAAAATCGTAATCTTGGCCCTTCAGGGCGCCGATATTGATCACCATATCGATTTCCTGGGCGCCGAACTGGATGACCTGCTCCGTTTCGCGGATCTTGTCATGGGTCGTGGTGGCCCCTAAAGGAAAACCAACGACGGCACAAGTTTTTACGGGTGAACCTTGCAAAGATTCAGCTACAAAGCGGACATGGGTGGGGTTGACACAAACTGAGGCAAACTGGTACTGCAATGCCTCAGCACAGAGCGTGGCCACATCCTCCTGTGTCGCATCGGGGCGCAGAAGCGTATGATCGATCAGGCGGGCTATGATGTTGGGGTCGGCGGCGATCATGTGCAGCAGCTCTTGCGCCCCGGCATTTTCGAGCGTGGTCATGATATCCAGTTTGAAGCTGTGCCCTTTGGGCGGCAGTCCTACGCCAAAGATATCGGCAATGGTAGTCGCCAGATCGGCAAATGTGGCGCGTACGCCGATATTGGCGCCAGGATTGACCGCCTGCCCGGTGATGAGAACGGGCACATATTCGCGCGAATGATCGGTGCTGGGCGTGGTGGGATCGTTGCCATGATCGGCGGTGAGGATCAGAATGTCATCCTCGGCTAAAGCGTCCACAATCTCTGGCAGCCGGCGATCAAATTCAGCCAGGGCATCCGCATATCCTTGGGGATTGTTACGGTGGCCAAACTTGGCGTCAAAGTCGACCAGATTGGTGAATATCAAGCCTCGTTTTTTCTGCTCGCGGATGGCGGCGATCGTTTTGTCCACGCCATCGGTGTTATCCACGGTGGTGATGTAGCCGTTGATACCCTGTCCGACAAAGATGTCATTGATTTTGCCCACAGCATAGACCATGAATCCAGCATCATTAAGCTTGTCAAGCAGGGTTGGCTGTGGGGGCACGACTGAGTAATCATGCCGATTGGCTGTACGGGTAAACGCTCCTGTGGAGCCTACAAACGGCCTGGCTATGATGCGGCTGACTTCATGCTCGCCACGCAGCAGTTCGCGCGCGACTTCGCAGATATGATAGAGCTCGTCGATGGGAATGATCTCTTCATGAGCGGCAATTTGAAAAACGCTATCGCCTGAGGTATAGATGATCGGTTTACCTGTGCGCATATGCTCTTCGCCCAATTCGTCGAGGATCACCGTGCCCGAGGCGGGATAGTTGCCCAGGGTTCCCCGGCCGATACGCTGCTCATAGGCCTCCATCACCTCGGGCGGGAAGCCATCGGGGTAGAGGGGGAAAGCTTGTTCGAGCTGCAAGCCCATCAACTCCCAATGACCGGTGGTGGTATCCTTGCCTGGCGAAACCTCGGCCAGTTTGCCATAAGCGGCCGTGGGATGCACCTGGGGCGAAATACCTTGCAAAATGGCGATATTGCCCAGGCCCATGCGCTCCATATTAGGCATCTGCAGCCCGCCAACCTCGCGGGCCATATTGCCCAAGGTATGGCTGCCCACATCGCCAAAATCGGCCGCATCGGGCAGTTCGCCAATGCCGACGCTGTCCAAGACGATTACGATAACGCGGTTAATTTCCATTCGCTGCTCCTCCGAAATCATCAACAGATTTCCAGATTACACAGATTATCAACAGGCAATCTGCGTGACCCATATCTTGCATTTCAATAGAACCAGCTTGACAATGGTCAATTGTTTTACCGATCCAGAGAATTTCATTCTAATTCTAACAGAAAAATGTCGATGATGTCGTACCTGTTTTTCTCCGGGAAACGACATCGATTTGAGCGGTGAGCTCGAGTAATGAGTGGTGGGTAGGGTGATGTCGTTTTAATCGATGTCGTACCTGTTTTTCTGCCGGAAACGACATCGATTTGAGCGGCGAATTCGAGCGATGAGGGGCGGGTATGGGTGATGTAAAGGAACAGATGCAGGCGCCGGTGGGGATTTCGTGAGTTGGCTCCAGCCCCGAAAGCGCGCTTATCATCGTTATTATTGGCGTTATTTTATCATAGAACATATGTTCTTGTCAAATTTTGAAGCGAGCAGTGGACGGCCGTTAATTAGCGGCGATCAGAATCTGCAGAGGCAGACAATTACGCGACCCGAAACGATTGTCATGAGACTTGCGAAGGATGCAACTTGCCCAATCAAGGAAAGCCACCCACCGCTCCCCGCCAGCCCCTTCAGATGCGGGCTGGATGGCGGTACCCGGCCACATCAAAGTGGTCATATTTGGGGGGTTAGATTCTGCCAGTTAGAACCAGAAAAATCGCCAGCTCATTATGGGTAAATCAAGCGCAAGTTGCCTAGCCGCCACAGCCAAAACCGCACGCCGTTTGGCATATATGGATGTGTATTTCTAATTGTCGTTGAACGTGCTGCTCCCCAAGCGGATCGGGGGCCTGTCGCCAGAAACGATTGTGGGCCATCGCCCGCCCTACGGTTCGTTCACTGGGCAAGTCATCATCCATTTCCTGTTCCAAGATCCCGTGTATCCGAAACCGGCCAGCATCGGGATACGCTAGCTGAGCGTGGAACACCTTTCGAGGAAAGGGAGTGTCATTTGGTTATGGGGATGGTTTTCCGGTCGAGTGCGTTTATCTTCCAGGCCCTGAAACCCATCTTTCTCAAAAGCCTGGATGAGCGTCGTCACATGCGACCGGGCTAATTTAAGCACAGCGGCAATGCTCTTCTTATTCCACCCTTCATAAAACATCCGCACCACTGTCCAACGCGCTTCATAGGCATCCTCAAAATCGTGGAAGTGTGTGATTTCAAATTCCAATTGCACTGGAATGGGGTGGCGTTCCAGGAAGTGCTGCACCTTTTTGTGGTCGGTCTTATGACCAAACTTATTGCCGATAATGCGGACGATTTCACGAAAATGGATAGGAGGATACAGATGCTTCAGGTACAGAATGTATTGGGCTATCGGTTCGGGAAACCCCTCTTCCCGATTACTGCTGGCTGTTGCCCGCTGGTCCACCAGCCCCAACATACCCTCCATGACAAATTGTTTTGCTTTCTCCCTAACCGTTGTCCGTGGCACCTCGGTTTCCTGACTGAGGCTGTTTGTTGATTGGGCAAATAGAACAACCGGCCGGATCACTTCATAGTCAAATTGGATGGGGTCGGTAAATCGCAAGTGTAATTGGGAAAAGGATTCATCATCTCGTTTCATTTGCTCTCTCCTTCGTGGTGAGAGCAAATAATAACTGCCCATATGAATAGCGACACATTTGGCGCACTCTATCTAATTGAGGAGTGTGATACTGCTCCGAACAATATTTGAGAAGCCGCGCAAAGTGTTGATTCGCTCTGAAAAGTCGAAATTTGCAGAGTTCAATATGCCTATTTGCTGGGAGCTTTTAGTTAAAAACCACCGCGTCGGCATGACGAACGTCCGCTACTTGGGCTAAAGTCTGATTGTGTTGCGCGATCGCTTCCACCGCGGAGATTCCATCCCAATCAAAAGTAGTGTGGCCATCGCCCACTAGAGTCACCGTGTAACCCAAGCGAGTAGCCTGGCGTACCGTAGCGGCCACGCACATTTCAGTTTGCATCCCGACCACAATAAGATGAGCGATCTCGCGATGATCTAATTCGGCCTGGAAGTTTGTGTCAGCAAAAGGGTCAACTCCATGTTTGTCAATGATAAGCTCTCCGGGTTCTGGTGCGACGACTGGATGCAAATGCCAGCCCGGAGTATTGGGCTCATCGGGTTCTCCCTGTAATCCATTGTTGCGTACATAGATCACTGCCGTTTGAGATTTACGGGCTTGTTCAAGCAGTTCGCCAATCGTCTTCAGAATTCGCGTACCATCATAAACTGAAAAAGAAGGATCGAACATATTTTCTTGGGTATCAACGATAATAAGTCCACTATTTTGTCGCATACAACACCTTTTCTAAACGAGGATGAATGATGCCATTAGATGGCTGACCGCAGCAAAGCATAGTTTAAACTGATGATTTTTGCCACCTAAAATTGCAGAGAAAGGTGCTGATCATTTCCTCAAAAACCTGGCAGAATCTACCGCCCCAAATATGACCAAATTCATGTGGCCAGGTATCGGATGGCAGTCCTGAAACTCATGGATTCATTGTTAATTTGGATTCTGATTTCCGCACTAAGTTATCGGACTGATATCGGGCATCTTATTGCTCTCTTTTGAAGAGATTGCCGACAAGTTCAAAACTGGACGTTTTTCGCACTTGCGGTGTGGCTTCCTAAATCGTATTCTTGGTGTAGAGGTCCAGTAGGCAAAGCCAGGCTGCGAACAGCGCACACAGGGAAGCCAATTGGAGTGTGATATGGACATAACGCACGAAGTAAGCGAACTGTTAAAGCATTACGTATATCTTTATAACGATCCATTTACAGATGAACCCTTCTATATTGGCAAGGGTAACGGCAACCGTGCGCTTTCCCATTTGTCGGCAGCAGAGGAATCTGACAAGGTAGCCAAAATCCAAGAGATCCGCGATAGAGGACGGGAGCCAAGGATTGAGATTCTTCGCTATGGATTAACAGAGAAAGAAGCGGCCCTCATCGAGGCATCGTTGATCGATTTTGTTGGCACTACGCAACTGACAAATAAAGTACGAGGCCTCCATTCACGCACTTATGGTCGCATCACGTTAAAAGAACTCATAGCAACGTCTACAGCCGAGCAGGTAGAGATTGACCATAGAGTTATGCTGATCACCATTAATAAGCGCTACCGCAGCAACATGAACCCGTTGGAACTCCTGGAAGCCACACGCGGTATCTGGAAAGTGGGTCCAAGAAGGGAAAGGTCCGCATACGCCTTTGCCGTCTATCGTGGTACTGTGCGTGAGGTGTACCAGATCAATCAGTGGCATCCTGCTGGTACACTGAAATACAAGACACGCGACAGCAGAGACTTTCTTGGAAGCGGCCGTTGGGAATTTGATGGCCAAGTTGCCCAGCATATTCGCGAAATCTATGTTGGCAAATCGGTCAGGAGTTATCAAGGAAAGTCGAATCAAAACCCAATCCGTTACGTTAATACTTAGTCCTGTGCATTTCTTCCAGGATTCAAACCTGAATTGGATCCAATTTGGGTTAGTTAGAATGGACTAGGTGGGGCTTGATAAAAATATCCAAGGACTGACACATTGCAACGGCCGATACGATCCAATGGATAATCCCAGAGATCAACATGCCAAAAAAACGTGCTAGTACCATGATTTATTGGCATTGATTCATTGGACGGGATTAATGAGCTCTCATATGGTTAATAACGATGGATGGGCTATGGGGGGAGAGTGTCCGAATATTGGATACTCCCACGATTCGTTACTTTTATTCCGATGCAATGGCCAACTCAATGTAATCAACCTTGGGCGACACAAAACCCTTGAGTAGAGTGTCTCTAACCCCAACATTTTGCCAATCTTCACGGTTGATGACTTGCTCTATTACGCTAGATAGTCCTGCCATCTAAATCCTCGATTGTTTAGCTCGCGCATGACAACCTTCCAGCCATAGCCGCCGAATCGATCTGTAGGAAATTGTGTCCTCTTACCATCGGGGCCAGGATAGAGAAAGCGATATAATGGCCCATTTGTTGACATTCCGTATTCTTCTAGACCTAGCTGCACAATGCGCGTCGCAAAATCGGCAACCGTTATGATACCGACCTCATTTAGCGCGCTTCTATAGCTACCCGACCAGCGGTTACCTAATTTGTTTTGTCTGAATATGAGGTACCAATCCGTTAAATCCCGAAATATGGGATGATTTTCCCTTAAGGTCGGCAACGTCACCTTGATTTGTGATTCCAAACCCTCTGGAGTCTCGTACATTTTCGTTGTGATGCGTGGCTTTACGCTCGCCACAGGCCGCGCCACATGTGCAGGAATATAACTTTCCACCCGCTCAAGGATCAGCTTTGCGCGCTCCCGGCGAAAATTACGGAAACGATAGACCTTCCATAGATTCGAATCTTCAGGGATAAGATGTCTTTGCAAGTAATCATGCCGATTGGATTCAGGTATCTTTTCGATCCAGTCGTTAAAAATCATGGCCCGTTTGTCATTTCGGTTTGTGTGTGGATCCAGCAGCTGATAATTGGGCAAGGAATTGATTTCAGCCGGTTCATACTTGGGTCGCTGAGAGCGATCTAATCGGTATCGCGGCTGAATGTGATCAACATCACGATTGGCAACATCCTGGTCTTTATAAATGAGCGAGAATACAAACCTGTTATCCCAACGATCTACAGCCTCTATATCGAGATCTGTGCTGAATCGTAATGGGTGGTTTGCATACGTTTGGAACAGTGCTCGTTCCGGAAATGGCCGCCCCTTATTTTGGCGCATAACGAGCGAAATCTTGCGCACCCCGGTTCTATAGGGGATCCATCCACAACCACGACTGAAGACTTTATTTAGCAATGAAAAGTAGAGCCAGCGAGTTATATGAACAAAATCGGCGTTCTTTATGTCGTAATTCGCGTATACCGACTCCAGCTGAGCAGTTTCTACTTGAAGGTGGAAGATATGATAGGTGATAAAATAAAGCGGGATGATTGAGCGGTTTCCTGAAGCATAATAGTCGAAGACTTGGGCTTGTCTTAGAAAAAGGCGCGCTGCCCTCAACGCGGCAATAATTCTTTCTTTATTATCGATGGCGAATGCGACATCCGTCTCGGTAATATCAGTTACCTCTTTGGTATGTTCGTCCTGTAACAAGAACAACAACTTGATAATGTCATCTTGATAAATCCGTATATCGGAAAACTCTTCAACATCTTTGAAAAATGACTCCATGCGGTAGTCGTATCCTTTAAAGGTTGAAGCGGCCAGATCGAATGAAGAAAGACGAGTCCCGCCATCATTGAGACGGCGAAATAGTTCAACGATACGTAGACGCTCGTTCTGTTCTTTTGACTTGTTGACTCGTACGGATGACAAGCCTACTGACTTGAGAATAAATATGCCGCGATAAAAAGCCATGACGTTTGCTTGGACCCGTTTTTGTTCACCGCCATTCTCGATTGCGTATCTGGCAACGATCTCATCGGATACCTGGATTTCATCTTCAACCTTGTTAAGGCGTTTGAAGAGTGTTGATGCGGGATACCACAGCTTGGCTGTTGGTTGTCCAGCATCATTTGTTTCTTGCTCAGGCAGCTCTGATTGCTCGTGAGCAAAACGAAACTCATAGTCGTCGTTGCTGCTAAGTAGATTAAAGAAGAGTGTCTTGTCGTGATAACTTCCACGTAGACCCATCAGAAATGCTTGCAGACGCTGTTGGCCGTCAATCACCAGGAATTTTGTCTCGCTGAGAGATTCCTCAAACTTTGAGTCATGGTCTTCTCCATGGCTGGAAAAACGCCGGTAAGCGAAAAGCGATTGGTCGCCACGTTCTTCCTCTAAGACCATGATGCC
Organism: uncultured Chloroflexia bacterium; assembly: GCA_963807975.1. Lineage (GTDB taxonomy): Bacteria > Chloroflexota > Anaerolineae > Promineifilales > Promineifilaceae > JAACFF01. The sequence goes on from CAWEDV010000003.1 coordinate 234,475, forward strand.
CCCAAACGAATTGCGTTTTAGCAACGAATCAAATAGCAATTCCATCTTTTCTTCATTCCATACGAGACGGCGCTGTATGACTGGCAGCACAAATTGTTCGTCAACAATCCTGTTTACAACAGATTCAACTGATCTGGTTTCCCATTGTGACATCTAATCCTCCTGCCTCTATAAGGAAATGAATCCCTAGATACCGATAGGGGTACTATCCAAACTGACCGCCACGACGCTCGATCTCATCACGTGAGAGTCTGATTGCCTGCTCGCGCTGCTCTTGATTCCAATCGTCCTGCGCGCAGCGCTCGCTTTTGACAAATTCAATCAAATCGAGGTGATACATATAGCAGCGAACCAGATCCGGAACGTTAGCTGCTATCTCCTGGCTACCGAAGCAGCTGGCTCGTGCTGCGCCCATTGTTTGCCAGTGGATTTTGTCACGATTCACACGGCCGTGCTTGGCCCAATTGGTCCAACCCGTTAGATAAGCGCCCAAACGCCCTTTATTGTCATCCCATCGAGTTGTGTACTTGGCTGACCCCGCGGAACGACCATCGCTTAACCAATTTAGTGCTAACAAGATTGCCCTCCTCGCTAATAAACCATTCCACTACATATTAGACCGGAAATATAAAGTAAGCATATTCCAAAAAGCGTCATTGGGAGGGTGTCTTTTGTCATGCTTGCCTTAGAAAAATGTCATAACTGATTGTCGGGCAATTCTTGCAAATCACCCCAATAACCGACGAATTTCCGGATATGAAATCTCGGGCGCAGCGCCTGACGCTATGAGTCAAGGGGTTGTGATGTCTGGAGATCGACATGTCCAAAAAAACGTGCCGGTGCCAAGTTTCTTGGGCTTTGATTTATTGGACCAGTTTACTGTACTCATCTGTGACCAAAATTAACGAGCGGGCTAAGGGGAGGGGGATGCGCAATGAAATCACCATTTAATTGGACGATAGTTCCAATGGCGACACCGGGGGTGGCACCCATATTTGGCGTCATCCGGCTATTTATACAAGATCAGACAGGCCGGAATCTCACCATATCACGGACAATTGGAATGTTGATTCCCGCACTGGGGTTCAAGACAAGTTTCGGGGCTGAAGGGATGTTTTTAGGACTGGTGGTCCGTCTCATGCCGCCACATCGTACGGATCTCGTCCTCGGCCACGATCTCTTTTGCAAATCCCTCTGCAAATACCCGGCACCGTTCCCGAAACGTATCTAAATCCCCATCCAATCGCAACGACCTTGCCGCCAGCGTCATACCTTCGTAATCTCTCGATAGTAGTCAAGATGAGGATCGCTATATATCAGAATTGCTCGTCTAACACCCATCGTGTGGCAGTACATGAACATCTGATTGCGATCCTCGTTGCTGGGCTTTCCCTTAAATAGTTTGTATTTAGTATCCAGAATCAAATATGGTCGCCCGTCCCTGAAGATCACAATGTCAGGTATGGCCCTCTTCTTTATGTTCCTTGTCAAGAAATAACTGGGGCTGGATCTCCACGCTGAACGTCGGATGTGCGGCAAAGTGTTCCTCAAGAACCGGCCTACGAACAATTCAAAGATCGGATGCATGGGCAGCAAATAGGTCTTGAAGTTGGTATCACCCTCGTTCCCTTCCAAAGAAAGATGCTGTAGGAATAGTCGTGCCAAATTGATCGGTGTTTCATAGGCGCCGTTCAATCTCGAATAAACAATACGGTCGCAATCGGCCGGACCAACGGCCGTTAACGACACTTCCGAAAATGCCGACAAAGTCCGCCGCAAATCGGCGCCGCAGGTCCGGGTTATCAAAACCCATCCTTGACAGCTGCCAAAGCGTAAACTTTAAGATCCAATTCTCGCGCAGATCGGCCGTTAACTCATTCGTTCGCTGCTGGAATCGCGTCATCTGCGCCGCATTCATTCGCAGCTGCTGGGCCAGCATCAGTCGGCCGCGAAGATACGGCCGGTCATCTTCAAAGTCGATATAGCCGCGGTAGATACCCTGCCGAACAAGCTGGTCGATCTGCTTCACGAAAATTTCCAGCAAGAACTCGAAAAGATCCTCTCCTGCGGCCAGAGGCGATTCACCATCGCGGAATTTCGCCAACTTATAGGCATACGTCAGCATAAAAAACAGAGTTTGTAATCGGCGTTTTTGGCTCAATATGAATGCGAAGATCGTCGGTAACGATCGTGCCGATATAATGGCCTGCGGTAAGATTGAATCTGTCCAGTTCCTCCCAACTGCGATCCACCGTCAGATAGGAACCGTAGCTTTCACGTAGAACGCCGGCCTGTTTCAAGGTTACCTCGTTCGTGCTTCGCTGCTCGTATTCAGTTAGCCGCAGAACCGTCGGCTCAGTCGCCATACAGATTCCCTCGAATTCCGCGCATAAATTCGCTGTCCCACTCCCAGCGCTGCGCCTTGGCTGGCTGGTCGAAGTAATACTCCTGCAGGTAAGGCATAATGCTGCGCCTCCAGATTCTCTGCAGCTTACCTTCGGTCAATCCCAGACTGCATGAAATAGCTGGGTCCAACAGCGAAATGGGGATCATCAATCGCCTCCTGGCTGAGCCGCCTGTAAAGCTCGCCTAGATAGGGAACGGAAGGTGGATTGCTGTCTAACCAGCGATCAAATAAATCGGGATCCGCGGCGAAGTGGAAAAAGTGAAAGCGCCGGCGCAGAGCGAAGTCCACCAAGGCAATAGAGCGATCTGCCGTATTCATTGTGCCAATGATGTACACATTCTCTGGGATGCGAAAACGGTCTCCGGAGTATGGTAATGGAACCGATAAATTACGGTATTCCAAGAGCAGCATCAACTCCCCGAATATTCGTGGGATATTCCCACGATTAATCTCGTCAATAATAAAGACACAAGGGCCATCAATTTTTTCCGCCCTGCGGCAGAAGCGTACAAAAACACCGGGGCTGGCCGGATAATCCATGTAACTTCGGCCATCTTCCTGGATGCTCTTGGGCCGTATCCCCTCAATAAAATCCTCATAACTGTAAGCAGGATGGAACTGGACGATCTCAAGCCGTTCCGGTGGCGGATCTGCCAAACTGGTCAGTAATTTTCCCAGATGTCGAGCTACGAAAGTTTTTCCTGTGCCGGGCGGGCCAAAGAAGATTGCTTGTTTCTTCTCCGACAACAAATCATGGAGCTCAGTGACCACATCGTTTGTTAGATAGGTCTTTTTCAGAAAATCTGACTCCAAATAAGGTGTTGGGGGAAGAATTACCTCATCGTCATCATCGTCATCGTCCCCCGGAAATACCACTTCAAGATACGGCTCAATTATTGGCTCTGGTTCCTCTGAGATTGCCCAAAGATAGATGGAAAAACTCGCAGAAATGCTTGATACACATGATCAGCAAGCGCTGGCCCCATAGCATAAGCTTCTGCCGGGGTTAAACTCTGGAGCATTTCAAAATCGCCATTTGCAACCCAGCGCTTCAAATCTGCTGCTGTGCGAATCTCGATTCGCTCCCGTTCATCATTCTCAAGCCGACGATCAAAATCAAAAGCATTTGCCAATTCCAGTTGATCTATTAAGTAAAGCAGATTGCTTGGTTCAGCGAACACCCGGCGTCGAAACTGTTCGCGGAAATCTACTGCTGAATCCCCAAAATAGAATCCAAAGCGAAAGACATCAGACCTAAGCGTTATAAATAGCTGCGCATCTGATTTTCTGGATAAATGATCCCTGTAAAATGCTCCCCAATAATATGGATGGTACATACTGTCAGGTCGTGCCGCCCAATTCTTATGGATTCGTGCTAGAACATGATGAGCAGTTGGCCTTATCTCCAAAGAATCCGGAACCAGGTAGGGATCAAATTTCTCCTTTAAAAGCGGACCCAGATCGCTGAATAATGCACGCATCGGTTCGCGAACACTATTTTTCCAGCGGTCTCGGTTCTGTTCCATCCAAGCCTTATTATTGTTTTCTTGCAGTTCACCCATAAAGGCGAAGGTATCGGCCGTGAAACCCTTAAACTCCCTGGCGATTTCCGATTCAAGCCCGCCGGACACGGCCTCACCAGCCATTACCTGTTCCACCGCTTGATATTCATCCTGGCTCAGTTCCATAACAGTCCCCTGCAGAAACTTGTTACGAACCTTCGCCGGCAATTGGTCGACGGCTAGGTTCTGAGGCTGCCAGTCGACGCCGATACGCAGCCAAAAAGCGCCTTCAAAAAAATCCCGGTGGGTGGGACGTTCCAGGGCCACGCGTTCATCAAGGGATTCCGTTACGATACCGGTGCCGCCAATGGTCTTCTGGCGTAAGAAGGCAACCACTTTGTCACCCGGTTGAATCTCGCTAAAGCGCGCGATTTGTGGATCTTCTGGATTGTCGTCGAACGAAATGGCAGCCATACCATGACGTAAGCAATCACTCCAAAGATCATATATGCGGTTCTCTTCGGCCGCTTCTTTACGTAAGTTGTCTGGCAATGTAATGCGCCAGTAACGTTTTTCTCTGGCTCCAGACTTCAGCCCCTTTCGCAGTAAATCATCTCGTTTCTCCTCGTCAAAAAGGGCTTGAAAGATCTCTGGACGGTGAGAGTGTATGAACGGAGTGCCTTTCCATTTGCGAAAACGTTTGGCAATATGGTCCATACTCGTTTCGTAAATTGACTGTAGTTCCGGCGGCCATTCACGCGCGACTGTGATCGGGATCGTAAATACCGCCACACCATTATCTTGTGCAAAAGCCCCCCATCTTTTGAATGAGAAATGACTCTGCATCGGTTCGATCAACAGGGCCAGGTGTATTGTCCCGCTTTCCCTTGAGACATCGAGAAGCATCCAGTTGCCGAAATTTAATCGCAGCAAGGTCTTGGAATGACGCAAGGTCATGGCGAAGCGCTTATCGTTTGGGCTGCCACCCACCCGATCAACGGTGTCAGAGATAAAGTCAAATGCCCACTCGGCCTGGTCGCGATCTTCGAAAATGGAAGCGAATGGCTCAGCCAATACTGATTGGCGGTTGAGCCACTCCCAAAGGATATCTAATGTCCAAAGGTCAATTTGCAGTTCTTCTGCGAGCTGGTTGAGAAGATCGTTGATTTGGGCATAGTGGCGACCTTCGCTGTATTTACCTTCTACTTTCGGATACAGTTTCAGTTCATTGAGAGTGGCGACCAATTTACCGTTCCAGGCGCCATAGCGGTCAGGATGGGTCACGAAAAGGATGGGTGTGAGAACGGCTTTGCCCAAGCCCTTTAATTGTCGGGCTTCATCGAAGCGTTCCTCGATAGGGCGTGTTTCATCATGAAGCATAGCCAATACTTCGCGCAGTCTGGGCATATCCTGCGTCAGGCGTGAGCCATAACGATTGATGCCGGTCCAGTGTTTGTTGTTCTCATAAAGAAGAAAGCTTGTGAATTCATCAGCCGTCAAGTGCGGCAGATGATCCAGGGAAAAAATGGTACCGTAGCGTTCAACAACTTCATCCTTATGTGCTTCGACCTCCACCAGATCTTGGTGATTAGAAAGGTCTGCCAAACCGGCCCGCAGACGTTTAACAGCAGCATCAAAGACGGCGCTTTTTTGAGCAGATCTGAAAGCGACCCAGATAAAGCTCTGCACATCGATCATGTCTCTCGCGCCGTATTCGCGAAGTTCTTCACGCAAGGCGTGGAAAGCAGTCCTCATTTCGCCGTATACTTCGGCGTTAGGCTGCCACGAAAAAGGGACGACGCGGTCGTATTCCTTTGAGAACCAGTTCATGACGGTTGGTTTGACGAATATTTCGCTATCGGGATACAACAGAAATAGGTAATAGGTAGGAAAGGTCCATTTCTGGGGCAGTTGACTTGCGGCAACGAAGTCAAAAAAGGCAGCCAGGCGATCGATGCTGGGGGCTGGGCCATGTAAGAGCTCAAAAATAGCGCGGCAAATCGGGGCGGGCTCAACGTCAGGCTGGTTGATGAGTGCCAGATCCCCTTTTTGCGGGACGCCGAGAAAGAGCAGATTGGTTTTGCCAGCCACCGTCTTCAGGCGACCTATGAAGTCATCCGTATCCCCAGCCACAAGCGCACCCTCAAGCGCCTCTCTACTCAGCAGTTCTTTAGCCAGTTGAGATGGTTGCCGTTTGTACTCAATTTCATCTTCTACAAACTGCGGGTGTGAGAAGTCGCTCCAGTTAGGGTATCTGCGCTTTACTAGGCGCAGTAGATCGGGCAAATAGGATGCGATATTTACCATCGGTTGTCCTCCATGATCGTTGAAATATGCTCTACTATCTGGTCAATATTTAATCAGAACTGTCTGTTATTCCGCTGGGCTGGGTGAACCTTAAACCTGTTACTTTCAATATGGGTCATTTGGAATTTAGGCGGCTTGCCCTTTGGCCAGGGAGCATATTGCTTTTTAAGCAGCCATTTCCCTATTTCCTTGTTAATCAGTTCCCGACAATTTGGACCCCAAAATGAGTCTTTATCAATATTGGCTTTCACACTATTGGGGTGTTCTTCCAATTCCAAATAAACAACCTTCCATTCCCGAAGAAAATGCATGTCCCGATCAGCAATAGATAATTTGAAACCATATCCTCCCCCGCTTGCTAGTTTTTTACCGTCATTCCAGGCAGTGACTATCATCGGTGCACCTCCACGCATCTACTTAAACCTGTTGCGTATTCATATCTTCGATCAATGTTGTTGACTGATGTTCGGCTCCTATGCCAATAATAACCCTTATTCTTCGTAAGACAGCCAGCGCTCCAACTGCTCGATCATGCGGTTCATCATCATGATGTAACGGTCATCAATGACCCAAATATGGCCGTGCATGTCAGTTATTTCAATACCTATTGAGGGATTCTTAGGTGGGGCGATCCCTTCTCGTTCGGCATACGGCATCCGCCAATAATCATCAGCGGCATTTTGAGCTGCACGGGTTTTTAACTTGTGCCGGTGCAATTTCTGGCCATGTTGATCGCGCCAGCATTTAAGTGTCTCAAGTATTCTTCCTTCTGGGACTTCGTCCAATATTTTACCCAGGAGCCGGTACTCGCGACGGACAGCAATCAATTCTTTGCGGTCAACCATATGAGGCGTGTCTATATTTAAATGGTCGATGCAATGACGCCTATCCTTGACGATAGCGAATCGCTCTTGAATAAATACCAATTCTGAGGTCATTCAATCTTCCCCCACGAAAACATTGTCCAGTTGATAGAAAGTGGCGCATTGACTTCAATTTTGGCCGCTGCCGAGCCGCTGAACACGAGCGCAGACACATTTATCCTTTGCTAGGTATTGTACCAGAAATCGGGTGTAGATTATGTGTAAATGGGAAGTGGAGACAGTGAATTCAACCGCTCGCTATCACTTACGAACCAAAAAATAAATCCTGGGCAAGCGGGCGCGGACAGTATCCTGTACACTCTTTCGCTTAGGATACATAAACGCAAGCATTTATTTTCAGGAAGTAAGCATGAATATTGAAAATCGAGTCGCGGAATTTGAGTTTGAAATTTGCGCAATCTTGGCCCAGCTTTCTTACCATATTCACCCTCAAATAGTCGAGCTGATTCAAGCCAGGAACAGTGAAGAATACGAAATCTTCAGCAAGCTGTATCAAAATAAAGTTGAAGTTGCAAACTATTTGTTTGACGGTTCAGCCTGTGTTTTTCCGGGGGTACGGAGGTATGTTAGCGGCCAAGGAGTAATGAGCAGCTACAACCATAGCTATCAGGCCATCATAGATGATAATACCTTCCCGCGGCACATATGGACCTTCCTTACAAATGGCAAAACTTATAGTGGCCCCAATTGGAAAAAAACAGGCTTAAATGAGTTTGAGCTAGCGCATATATTTACGCATAAGGAATCAGAAATTGAGTTTGAGAAAGAGTTTTTTGGCTCTATTCGGCCCGACCTTTATCCTTACAGCGACTTCACATGTGCCTGCAATGTTGTCTTACTGCCCAAGGGGACGGTTAGGCCTACCGATAATTCAAGAGCAATCAAGGCCGCCTTTTACATGCGCTATATGGAGCTCTATGGTGAGGAGCCACTCATAGGTCGAACTGGTTTCAGAAAATCACTTGTGCCGGCCTGGTACAACCAACTAAAGTGGAACCAGCCCTATTTGCCGGCGGGCTGGCGAGAAAATACAGAACGGCTATTGGCCTATCGAACAAGAAGAGTGACGCATATCATGAATAGATAAAAATCCAGTAGTTTGGTGAGGTTATCGGGTTCTCGGACCGATTTTGGGGTCCTAAATCAGGAATTCGGCTGAAGCCAAGCAATGGAGGCGCTATCGCGCCTGGCGGGGAGTGCGCCGGCTACTATTTGCATGTCGAACCGGGGGCAAGCTTTGCCGGCGGCGGCGTGCACCGGCCCTCGTCCGCGGTATTGAAAGCGATGCGCGCGGAAATCGCCGAAACGTACGAGGAACTAGCGGCCATGCTGCAGGCCCCCGCCTTTCGCGCGGCGTACCCGCAAGGGATAGACCGCACGCTGACCCTGAAGACGACTCCGCGCGGCATTAGCGTCGACCATCAGGCGATCGAGTTTCTGAGGCTGACCAGTTTCGTCACCTCGCGCCCCTGCAGCGATGAAGCGCTCGTCAGCGCCGGCTTCGATGATGAGCTGCTGCAGAGCTTTAAAGCCCAATACGGGGTTTGACTATGATCGGACCCTAAAACGACCACCTAAAATGGCTGTTCTCTCTAGTAAACGTGTAAATTGGCGATCGTGTTTGACCATTAATTATTGCCATCAATGGAACAGGAGACGGCCAGTTGACGAAAAAGAGCGTTTTTGAGGGTAAATCACTCACTTATGAACCCCAAAAGAATTGTAATCACGGCAAAACGTATTATTTAGTAACTTTAGCCGGCCAAAACCTGTTCCGTTCATAGTCAAACCCCAAATTGGCCTATTCTCCACGAACGGACCAAATTACAAACCAATCCGGAAGTGGATTAAAGACTGTAGGTGCAATGAAGGAAAAATAAACACCGTGACTTTCGATTTTACTCGATTTATAGCATACCCAGCATATGGGGTACGCTCAATTATCAATGCTTAGCGGCCGTCTTAATCATTTTTGTCAAATCGATAACCACAGAATCGGCATTTACGAGCTTTGATTCGAATAATCTCTGCGCAATCTGGACATTCTTTGAATTGGCTCTCATCAAACTGGGAGGATTCGCTTGTGCCCAAGAGTTTGATATCTGGTTGGTCCACATCGCGGCTAGATTCTTCAGTAAGCATCGCTTGGTCAGCACCTTCCTGTGCCGCCTTCAGTTGGGCTCTTTCCTCTGCTCCGGAACGTAGAGCTGAAACATCGATGTTGGCTCTAACGATTTCTTGCACCTCGGCCGATTGAAGGTCTACGCCAACCGGCCTGACGCCCTCTTCCCGAAGTGTATCGATTTCTTTTTTGAAGAAGCCGATCCACTCCAGTGCCAGTTGAGTTTGGTTAAGAGCCAGGAGGTCCCGTTGGGCGTCTAACGTGGCTGCCTCACTAATCAACTCTCCTGACCAAAAACTTGCTGTGAAGTCAGAACGCGCGATGAGACTGCTGGATTCTATTGAATCAGCAATGGACTTTCCTACCTTTACATCTGCCCGCGATAGCGTGCCGGCAAGATTAATTAGAATTGCTTGTGAACGGAATCTTGCCGATTGCAGCATCTTTTCAGCTTGTCGTCGAAATCGCTGCCCATTGTTGATCAAAGAAATGACCACCAGCCCCATAAAAATCACATAAAATGGGGCAAAGATAAATTGAAAAGCATAAGAGGAACCTATCCCCCTGACTTGCGAAGGCAGCAGCAGGAACAAAACAATGGCAGCGCCAATTAGGATTAACCCCCATCCTGACAAAAGCAGAAAATAAGACGCAAAATTTCCCGAAGAAGGCAAAGGTTGTGGCTGCTGCTCAATGATAATATAGCCGCTAAATTCGCCAACATCCCCCACAGCTTTCGAGGGCTCCTCATCCCATTCTTGATAGACTCGATTAGGAAATTCCTCCCACTTCAACGGAGATGCTAAGTCGGGCAGGCGAGTAAAAAGCTGCGAAGGATGTCCAAAGCCTCGAAAATGTTCCGCCCCTTCGTAGACAGATGTGCTCGGTTGTCTCCTAGGGACGAGCATAAAGTTTGAGATCAACTCGATTCCGCCAACAACTAGTTGAGCAACAATGAGCAGTAAAACAGGAGTTGACACGGATCCCGCTCCTCCGCTATCTAGCAATGTTGCGATCAAAAAGGATACGTCAAAATCCGCCGCCAACTCATTCATCACATTTGAAACTAGCCAACGGGATGATATGAACATGCATCCCAACAATGCAGCAATAAGGAATATGTTGGTCAAACGAGAACGCATCGATTTCGCATTCTCCACAACGACATCTCGACGAGTAGGTGAAAGAAACATCGTATTCTTGCCGAAGAATCCGCTAATAAAAGGATCTAGAATTTGATAAATAGAAAGCGTTTGTTCCTTGAAGCCTATGACTAATTCTCTGTAGTTGCCAAATCGCGAAGGTATGTTTGCCGGCATCCAAGGAGTAACGATTTCGCTTAGCCCTTTAATGATATAAGAAATCCCTTTGGTCACCGTAATAAAGATGGCTGGAATCAACAAAAGAAGGTAAAGAAAGAGTGTAAGTACATACAGTGCCCCAAACAGCATCTCAGCCTCATTGCCCAAATCTAGCAGATCAGCAAAACCCAATGTTGTCGCATATGCGTCCTGTATGAGACCATAGTTTGCAGACAAGGCAGCCAAAACCATAAGCAACAGCAATGTTCCCGCAAGCATCTGGATAGCACTTACGTTAATTGGAGGACGTCTTAACTCAACCCTTTCGGAACTGTAGTTTTTGAACATTTGATTTTACTCCAAAACAGACACACCAATTCCCTGACTTAATTAACGATTTTGACATTACTACATAGAGCATTCTGGGTGTTTTTGCATATCCCCTCGAAATGGTATATTTCAGGGCATTGTGTTGTCATAGACAACTGATTTTACATTGAGTTACCCAAATACGCCGCAAAAAGGAACGTCCTCATTGGTTCGATCATACTTAAGCTAAAGATGAAGAGATTCATGTGGCGCGGAGTCTTCGGAGCCGCCACATAATCTACTTTGAACTAAGCCGGCAGTTGCGTTGTATGGAATTTAAGACGACGGAAAAGGATAGGTGAATCCGGTTTATCGGATGAAATCAGGCGATCAAGAAGGGAGCCGAGTAATTAAGCACGCTATCAGCAAGAGCAGAGAGGGTTTCCATACCTATTCACTGTTAATCTGAACACTGATTTATCGGCGGTTGGCAAGGCAATGCCAATGACACCGTCTGGAAACGGAATCGGATTGGTCAGTCGATAGGGCAACGGTCAGATGATTAAGGAGGACAACGAGGCCGTGGACGGAAAGTCAGTACCAATTGCATCAACTGCCCACAGGTTGGGCAGAGCACACCGCGCTCCGAATTGGCAGAATCAACAACGCCGTTTGCTCCATCCGTTGATACCGCTTGCGGCTCGGACGTGTCTAGCCACAATCGAATCACGGCCAACTGATGTAACCGTGCCGGACTGAAGAGGCCATAGTAACGAACTTTGACAAAGCCCTTCGGCAGAACATGTTGCAAGAAGCGGCGCAGGAACTCTTCCGCAGTCAGCGTACAGGTTCTCAATTGTCCCGTATCAGAAGCACGGTAGCGAAATGTGACTTTGCCATTAGCGGCTCGGATGATGCGCCGGTTGCCAATGGCCACCCGAAAAATGTAAGGGGCCAAATACTTCAATGCAGCCTGGCCTCGGCCGACCGGTTGGCAATGGACAACCCACTCTGAGGTCCATGTATCGGCTGCCAAGGTGCTAGTCAGCGATGCTTTTTGTAACCCCGCTCGAAACTTAGCACGAAACAAACGGGAGAGCGCTTTCACAGGGACCAGAAAGTTATGTCGGGCGCTGAGCCACTGCCGGCCGTCGGCTGATAAACCACCCGCAGGTACCAGATAATGGACATGCGGATGATAGTTCAGGTTGCGCCCCCAAGTATGTAGCACCCCGACCAAACCGATTTGCCCACCCACGAAGCGCGGATCCCAGGCTAACTCTTGAAGTGCCGCTGCCGAGGCGCGAAACAACAGATTGTATACAGCTCGTTGGTTGCGCCGGGCGAGATCACGGAGGGCGCCCGGCAATGTAAAGGTGACCATGAAATAGGGTGCCGGCAACAAAGACGATTGTTGTTTGTCCAACCATTTTTGAGCTGCGTTGTGTTGACACTGGGGGCAGTGTCGATTCTGACAGGAATGGTACTGATAATGTGTTTCTTCACACGTGGCACAGTGATAAGCGTGTCCCCCAAAGGCGGCTGTTCGACAGTGGGCTATGTCCCGCAAGGTTCGTCGATGACTGGGTAACAGGCGATCACCAAACTTATCTTGATACACTGCTCCGTACTGATGGACAATCTCGGCCATGGTGCTCATGGCAACTCTTCTATCAGTTCATTGAGCGTAGCCATGGCGACCTCTTCGGCTTTTCGGGTCAGATGGGTGTACATGGCGGTCGTCTTGGGTGAGCTATGGCCTAGCCACAATTGAATCAGACGCAAATGGATGCCGGCTTCCAATAAATGGGTTGCCCAGGAATGCCGCAGCGTATGCACCGTGGCCGCTTTGTTGATACCGCTCTCGGCCAGGGCCGCTTTGAATGCCTGCGACACACCCGTTGTTGACATGGGGGTTGTGGTTGTTAAAAGCGGATCACGACCACGAGGTCCTCGGGCCGGAAACAGCCACACAGGATGCCGATGGGTAACCCAGAACCGACGCAGTTGCTCTACTGTTTGGGCTGGCAAGGGAACGTAGCGGTCTTTGTTGCCTTTCCCCAAGTGCACATGCACTTGCATGCGGCCGCCGTCGATGTCTCTCACTTGCAAGCCTGCTCCTTCACTAATACGCAAACCGCAGGCATAAATCGTGCTCAAGCATACCCGGTAATGGGGACGGCGCAGACAACGGAGAATCTGCCACACTTCCTCCGTGCTCAACACGACCGGAACTTTCTTCTCCTTCTTGGGTCGTATCAACTGAAACACAGGCCACCGTCGTTTGAGCGTGTACTCGTAGAAGAACTTGAGACCACACAGGGCCACTGTGCAGCTGCTTCGAGAAAGACACTTTTCGTTTTTCAGGTACAAGAAGAACGCTCGTAGTTCTTCCTCATCAATTTGGTCGGGCGATCTGTTATAATATTCAGCAAGTTGGCGCACGACACGCACGTAGGACTGCTGCGTTTTCGGCGACAGCCCGCGCAATTGCATATCTTCGATCATTCTTTGTCTTAAGGGGGTCATGGTTCTATCTCCTATAACTTAAATTTGGACGATTTACTGTTACAGGAGATAGTAACCTTTTTCAGTTAGGCTGGATGTGGGGAAGAAACTATTTCTAGCTCAAGAGGTATCTGCGCGAAGCGCTTAGTTCAAATTTTTTTTAGCTCAAGCATGTTCGTATATTTTCGCTAGAATTTTAGCTTAATCATTTCTCTGAAGCGCATCTCCAACAGTAGTGTTCGCTGATGTAATGGAACTTGTGCTACCAAATATAGCGGTGTTTGCTTTTCTGGGCAGGACCCATCCGGCGAAAGAGTCAGGATAAGGGTTACAGGTTACAGGTACCATCCTGCGAATTCGTTCTACACTTGGCGTGTAATATAGTGGATTTGTATAGGGTGTTTGATGGCGCCGCGTTGGAGGAGGGGGTCCTGGCAGTGTTCGTGCCAGTCTGGCGGAGCGGGCGATTTTCATGTACGCGTGGCCGTGATGGCGGCTGATTCCGGAGCTGCGGCCGACGGCAGCGGCGATATGTGGGCCGGTTAAACTATTTGTTAGGTGACTTTTTCCACCATTTTCCACCTGGCGGACGGTGGCAGCTTTTTATTGCGGTGGTAGGTCAGGGCTAGGGCTATACATTGTTTTAGCTCCTTGACAGGGATGTCATCATGCAGGTTGAAGTCTATGCTCCTGTTCCCGCCAAATTTGAACTGCTGCGGGAATTTTTCTTTGAATGCGGGAACGAGGTTGGCGGTGCATTTAAAGAATATTGAGTAATGCTCTTGGGGGGATTGTTTCCAGGCAATTCTAATTGTGCTGCCGCTTTTTGATTCAGGGGTTAGGTAACTTGGTTCCCCCCATTTAAGGGTTTCTTCTATTTGGCCAAGGCCGGCAATTGATGCGGCTGTGTCAAGTATGAGGTGCCTTAGCAACAGCAGCTTTGATCTATATTGTGGCGGGTATGAATTAAATACTGCCAAGACGGCTGGATTTATGGGGAAGTTGGAGTTTTCAATCATTTGCAGCCTGTCTTTAGGTAATCATGAATGGGGAGTGAGCGGGCGAAACGGTTGGTTTTGACGATTTTGGTTATCGGCCACAGCCATGGCCAACCGTCTCGCCCGTACCAGAATTAGTGAAACTGGAGCGGGTCTTTGATGGCGCCGCGCTGCAGTAAGGGTTCCTGATAGCCTTCGTCCCAGTCTGCGGGGGCGGCCGTTTTCTGGATGCGCACGGCCGTATTCTTGAAATCGGGAATCTTGGCGCGGCTGTCGACCTGCACTTTGGTCAGTTTGTTGGCAGCGGCTTCGGCGAAGTGGAAGGGGATAAAGATGGTGCCGCGCGGGGAACGGCCGGTGACCAGAGCGCGCATTTGGATGGTGCCACGGCGGGAGGTGAGGGCGATCCAATCGCCGGTTTCGATGGCATAGTGCCCGGCATCGTCGGGATGGATTTCGCAGATGGCTTCGGGGAAGGCTTCTTCGAGGCTGGAACGGCCGCTCATGGTGCTGCCGTGCCAATGGTAGAGCACGCGGCCGGTGGTCAGATTAAGCGGGTATTGCTGATCCGGCTGCTCGGATTCGGTGCCGTACTCTAACTCGTAGAATTTACCGCGGCCACTGGGAAAGGTGTCGGCAAAAAGGAAAGGCGTGCCGGGATGGTCAAAATCGGGGCAGGGCCAATGGACGCCCCCTTCCCGTTCAAGGCGATCATAGTCGATGCCCCAAAAATCAGGGGTCAGCGCGCGCATTTCATCCCAGATTTCGCGCGGATGATGGTAATCAAAGCCGGTGGAAAGGGTTAGGCCCAGGCGGGCCGCGACCCGTTGAGCGAGATCGCTGATGATGGCCCAGTCGGGGCGCGAATCGCCAACGGGTTCGACTGCTTTGCGGCAGCGCTGCACGCGGCGGTCGGTATTGGTGAAGGTGCCATCTTTTTCGGCGAAGCTGGTCGCGGGCAGGATGACGTCGGCCATCTCCCCGGTTTCATTGATGAAAATATCCTGGCAGACGAGGAACTCGGCTTTTTCGAGGGCCTGGCGGGTATGGGCCTGGTTCGGTTCACTGAGCATGGGGTTCTCGCCGACGACGAACATGGCGCGCACGGCGCCGGTATAGGCGGCGTCGACCATCTCCGTAGCGGTCAAGCCCGCTTGCGAATTGAGGCTGATGCCCCATAGATTCTCGAATTTTTCTTGGACTTCAGGCAGGCTGACATTCTGGTAGCCGGTATAAACATGGGGCAACCCGCCGCTGTCGGAGCAGCCCTGGACGTTATTTTGACCACGCAGGGGATTCAAACCGGTGCCCTCTTTGCCCATGTGCCCGCACATCAAAGCGAGATTGGTCAGGGAAAGTGTATTGTCGGTGCCGTGGGTGCTCTGGCTGATGCCCATACCCCAATAGATGGCGGCGCGGTCAGCATTGGCATAGAGACGGGCGGCAGCGATGATCATTTCCGCGGGCACGGCGGTGATTTCCGCGGCCCATTGGGGGGTGAAGGTTTCCAGCGACTCCATGTAAGCGCTGAATCCTTCCGTGCGGTCAGCAATGAAAGCCTCGTCGTATAGTTTTTCTTTGACTACGACATGGGCCATGGCCTGGAAGAGGGCGACATCGGTGCCCACATTTTGCTGCAGCCAGATCGTTGAAAAATCGACCATCTCCACGCGGCGGGGATCGATGGCGATCAGCTTGGCGCCGTTCTCGCGCACGGCGCGTTTGAGGTAGTTGGCGATGACGGGATGGGTTTCGGCGGTGTTGGAACCGGTGATGATAAAAACTTCCAAGTTTTCCATCTCGGCGATGGAATTGGACATGGCTGACGAGCCAATGGCCAAGGACAGTCCGGCCACGGATCCGGCATGGCAGAGGCGGGCGCAGTGGTCGACATTGTTGGTGCCGATCAGGGCGCGGATGAACTTCTGGAAGACGTAGGTATCTTCGTTGGTGGCCTTGGCGCTGGCATAACTGGCGATGGCTTCGCTGCCATGATGCTGTTTGATACGGACCAATTCGTCAGCGACATAGTCGAGCGCCTCATCCCAGGTCGCTTCCCGCCAGACTGGCTTGGCGCTGCGGCCTTGATGCTTGTTGGTTCTGATCAGGGGTGTCTTGACGCGCGCCGGGTGCTTGACGTAGTCGGTGCCAAAGCGCCCTTTGACGCACAACATGCCGTAATTGGGCGCGGCGTCGAAGGGGGCGTCGACGCGATAGATATATTCATCTTTGATACTTAAATCCAACTGGCAGCCCACGCCGCAGTAAGGGCAGGTTGAGCGGACCACTCTATCGGCTTTGATCATTGGTTACCTCTCTGTTTTCCCGAAAAGTTATGATCGTCAAATTTCCGGGTAAATGAAAAACGGCGCCCTGGTCATCCATTGTCGTTGTTCTGACGACGTCGTTTGCGGCCGCCGCGGGTCTGGAAAAAGATCTCGTCCGGGTTTTCACCCTGCTCGAGCAGCGCCTGCCGCTTCGGTTTCAAGGCGCCGGTGGGGCAGACGCCGACACATTGGCCGCAGAAGACACAGCTTGTATCCATCATGCCGTCGCCCATGAAGGTGCCGATCTGGGTGTGGTAGGCACGGCCGTCAAAATTCAAGGCAAAGGCGTACTGGGCATCAGCGGCGCAAACCTGCACGCAGCGCCAGCAGTTGATGCATTGGTTATAGTCGCGCAGGTAAAAGGGGTTGTCATCGTAAATGGGTGCTGTGCGCTTGTGGCCGTCGACAAAGCGGTCGCCGTGGGCCGCATATTCTTTGATCAGGGCCAGGATTTCGGGCGCTTCGGCCAAGTCGACGGTCGAGGCCAGCATCTCTAGGATCGTCTTTCGTGCGCGCCGTACGTCAGCGCTTTGGGTCTCGACGACCATGCCTTCGCTGCAGGCGGTGACGCAGGCGGCGGACTGCACGCGCCCGCCGCTGTCCACGGAACAGATGCGGCAAAGTCCATTGCCCGTGAGATGGGGATGGTAGCAAATGACGGGGATTTCGATGCCCAGTTGGGCCGCGGCATCCAGGATCGTCGTGCCCGAGGGCAGTGAAATGGTCTGCCCATCTATGGTCAAGGTGATAGTGTCGCTCATCTTCTGCTCCGTGCCTGGTGGACCGAGTTTGCCGGCCGGTCACTTCAGGAATTAGTGGTCAAGAGAATCAGCTCTTTTGCGGACTCAAAATGCGTTCAGGGTGGGTATATATGCGCATGCGTTTATTGCGAATATAGGCCACGATGGTCATATTCCAGGCCTCGGCCAGGGCAATCGAGAGGCTGGTGGGTGAGGTGCGCGAGCAAACGATGGGCGTCTGCAAACGGCGCGCTTTGTTGATCATCTCGCTGCTGATGCGGCCGCTGCTGATTAATATGCGCCCTGCGGTTTGCACACCTTCCTGCAAGGCGGCACCGCTTAGTTTGTCCAAACAGTTGTGGCGACCCACATCCTCAACCTGGAGGAGGATCTGGTCATGGGAGGCGAGCACGGCGGTATGGATACCTCTGGCCCGTTTATAGGAGTCCGCTCGGCGCAGCATTTGCTGCATGAGGCCGGCCAACTGTTGGGGCTGGGCATGTAGATCGGCGGTCAGGGGTTCGTGTCTTCCGGAAAGATCGTCAAAGGTCACACCTCCGCCGCAGCCAGAGGTAACGATCGCGCGCGCGGGCCGGGTGAAGCTGGTATCGCGCAGCCAAACATCCACACAAGTGGTCGCTTTGGAAACATGAAGCTGGCGCACGTCGTCGAGGCTGTTGATGATGCCCTCGTTGTAAAGGAAGCCCAAGGCCAGCTTCTGCAGGTCAAAGGGGGTGCACATGAAGGTTGCCAACTCATCCCCGTTGACTGAAATACAAACCAAGCCTTCTTCAACTATTTCGCCCTCGATATCTGTGGGCTTGCTGCCGTCCACGCTGATGTATTGGACGGGTGATGTAGCAAATTCAGAATTCATATGATCTCGTCATCGCGACTTCTGCGTCACGGATTAGTACTAAGAATCTGCACGGCTGCTGTTAGCCATGCAGTAGTTCAGGCCACAAAGCGAGCGCGCTGAGCACGGCCGTAGAGGCTGTCTGCCCCAAGCCGCAGAGTGAAGTCTCGGTCATGGCAAAGCCAAGGTCATGCAGGATCTGCCAATCTTCTGGGCGTGAACCTCCATTATGAGCCAGGCGATCGAGGATCTCCATCTGGCGCTGCGTGCCAATCTGGCAGGGGAAACATTTGCCACAGCTTTCATGGGCAAAGAAGCGGCTTAGGCGGTAGAGGACGCCTCGTAAATCGGCCGTTTGGTCAAAAACCTGGATCACGCCTGAACCCAGCGGCACGCCATAGGCGCGCGCATCTTCATAGGTCAGGGGCATATCGAGACCCTGCGGGCCGATGAAAACGCCCGCCGCGCCGCCGAGCAGCACGGCCTGGATTTCCTTGTGCCCGGGCACGCCACCGGCCATCTCTATCAATTCACGGATGGTCGGGCCAAAAGGCACTTCATAAAGGCCGGGTCGTGCGATATGGCCGCTGAGACAAAACCATTTTGTCCCCGGCGATTGCTCTGTGCCATATTGAAGCCATTGATCCAGGCCGATGTTAATGACGGCCATTGCGGCGACCAAGGTCTCGACATTGTTGAGAGCCGTCGGCTGGTCAAACAAGCCGTTATTGACGGGGAAAGGGGGTTTAATGCGCGGAAAACCACGTTTACCTTCAATGGCCTCGAGCAGGGCCGTCTCTTCGCCACAAATATAGGCCCCAGCGCCCCGGCGCATCTCGATATCAAAATGGAACCCTTCCTGGCCCAGGATATTGTGGCCCAGGTATCCGGCGGCGCGGGCCATGTCCACGGCATGGCTCAAGCGCTCAAAGCTGCGTGGATATTCACCGCGGACAAAGATCCAGCCGTTTTCGGCGCCAACCGTATAGGCGGCGATGGTCATCGCTTCAATCAAGCTGAAGGGATCGCCATCAATCAAGGCACGATCCTTAAATGTGCCGGGTTCGCTTTCATCAACATTGGCCACAATATGCTTATCTGCTGGAGAGCCTGGCGCGCTGCGGGTGAATTCCCACTTT
Organism: uncultured Chloroflexia bacterium; assembly: GCA_963807975.1. Classification (GTDB taxonomy): domain Bacteria; phylum Chloroflexota; class Anaerolineae; order Promineifilales; family Promineifilaceae; genus JAACFF01. The sequence continues at coordinate 253,875 of CAWEDV010000003.1, forward strand.
AGATTCACAGGGAACATGGCGCCGCCACGTCCCAGCACGGCGCTTGCTTTGAGCATGGCCATAATCTCCTGCGGCGTCATTTGCAGAGTCTTGCGCAAAGCGGCATAGCCATCATACGCTTCATAATCTGGCAAGCTAGATGGATCGATGTGGCCTACGCGGGCCACTTTAAGCAGGGGAGCGCCATAGATGCGCGGTTTCGGTTCCGGGTGGCTGCCGTCGAGAAAATCGCCTACTGTCTCCAGGGTCAGGTTGCCACCCGGCTTGTTGCCATTGAGGGCGTTGGGTGGATGTTCACACATTCCCAGGCAGGGGACGCGCTCGTAGGTTACCTCACCATCGGCAGTCGTTTCTCCATCCTGCAGGCCTAAACGGTGCTCAATCGCGGCCATCACGTCCGCCGACCCAGCTAGGTGGCAGGCGGAGTCCTGGCAGATACGAATCACACGCCGCCCCGTGGGCTTGTTATAGAACATGGTATAGAACTCAATAACGCCATGAATATCAGCCAGGGGCACGCGCAGGGTATTGCTGACCATTTCTTGCAGTTCGCGCGGCAGCCAACCGTAGACGGCCTGCAGCTCGTGCAGCATGGGCAGCAGAGCATCCCGTTGGCGATTTTTGTATTTCTCTAGAATCGGGGCCAGGAGGGATCGATCGACCATAAGGGGCTGGGGGGTCATAGTGGAACCTTTTGTATGAACTGTCATAGCAGAAATATTGAGCCGTTTCTATCCGGCAACGATATCAGATTAATCAAGGCTTTGGGCATCTCCTCATTCTACAGCATGATGCTGGGAAAGCATGAGGAGCTAGATGTGTATGTTTGTCAAATTGTAGGATAATTAGCCGCGCTATTTTCTTAGAGTTTTTCCAATTCGTCAACCGCAAGACGGCAGCGTAACAAGAATCTCGATCTTGTGCGCGCAGCCGAACTTCTATGGGTGTTTTTGAGAATGGAGAAACTTAATTTAGACCCGCAGCGAGCCACGGAACGCCCTTGCGCTGTAGAAAGAGGGGGCACTGTTATGATACACAAAGACTTTGCCGTAGCGGCGATCAGTAAAGATGGCGCCTCCAAGTTTTCTAATATCAGAAGGTGTTTTCACCCAACTCGACGTTTTTGTATCGAAATTTCCAAGTTTCTGCAACTCTCGATATTGTTCTTCCGTTAAAATCTCAATGCCCATGACGGCTGCAATATCAATAGCGTTACCTCTTGGATACACCCCTTTCTTTTCTCTCTCCTCCTGCCCTGCACGGTCGTAACAAATATGTCTGCGGCCGTTAGGACTTTCTGCTGAACAATCATAAAAAATGTATTCGCCCGTCTTTATATCATGACCAACAACATCCGGTTCACCGCCGGTTCTTTCCATTTCATTGAGTGACCAAAGTTTTTCACTATTGGCTTCCAGCTTTGCTCGTACTTTAGCCCACTCAAGACCTTTATGGCGGTTCATGGTTTTCTCAAAACGGGCTTCCAATATTCTGAGCAGCTCTTCACGTTGTTCTGGTGACAACTCTTTGTTTGGATTGGGGATGAAAGGATCAATCTTTTTTGATGTTGACTTTTTCATTAATCATTCCTCTTTTTTCCTTTGAATTCAAGTGCACACGAGTATATACAGAACCTTTTTGCCCATCGTTTTCACTATTCTACCAGTTTTCCTTATTTCTTTTGGCTTGTCATCAATCGGGTGTCCGAGTAGGTGACGTTAACATTATAGTTACTGCTCGAAATTGTACAAAATCCACCAGAACGATACATTCGACCCGCAGTTAAAGCCCGATTATCCTGTTTGATCCGAATCACGTATGCAACATTTTGAGTAAAGAGCGGGTTTTTTGGGATTTTTGGTAAAATGTTATTCATACAGATTCATGGGTCCGATCGCTTGACCACTTTTTTCAAGGAAAAACCAAATGGCTACGCAAAATAAGCGCAATCCCGGAATGCCTCTCGATCTGGATTGGGTTGTCGATGCTCGGATTAATCGCAGCGCGGTTGAACGGCGCACGGCCACGCTGCCCACACGGCGCTCAGTCAAGAAAGAATGGCAAGCGGCCTGGCTGCTGCGGGCGATTACGTGCATTGATTTAACAACACTTGCCGGGGATGATACCCCCGGGCGTGTTCGACGGCTTTGCGCCAAAGCAAAACAGCCGCTTCGTCCGGACATGCTGGCAGCGCTCGATCTGGACGGTGAAAACATCACCGTCGGGGCCGTTTGTGTTTACCCCAGCCGTGTTCGCGATGCCGTCGAAGCGTTACAGGGAACGGACATTCCCGTCGCTTCTGTGGCCACGGGTTTCCCGGCGGGTCAAACGCCAATGCCCCAGCGCATCGCCGAAATTGAGCAAGCTATCGAGTTCGGGGCTAAGGAAATCGATGTTGTGATCACGCGCACGCACGTCTTAACCGGCAATTGGTCTGCTTTGTATGACGAGATCAAACGTTTCCGCGAGACGTGTGGTGATTCGGCCCATATGAAGACGATTCTAGCCACCGGCGATCTGGGAACATTGAAACAGGTTTACCAGGCCAGTATGGTGGCCATGATGGCCGGGTCTGATTTCATCAAGACTTCTACGGGCAAAGAGAGCGTCAATGCCACGCTGGAGTTTGGCCTGGTGATGACGCGCGCTATTCGCGAATATCGGGAGCGCACGGGATTCAAGGTTGGCTTTAAGCCGGCCGGAGGCATCAGCAAAGCGAAGCAAGTTATGGCCTGGCAGGCGTTGATGAAAGAGGAATTAGGCGTGGAGTGGATGATGCCGGATTTATTGCGCATTGGCGCCAGCAGTTTACTGACCGATATTGAACGGCAGCTTTACCATCACATTACCGGGCGCTACGCCGCCAGGCATCATATGCCGATGGGCTAAGCGTGGATGGATCTTAATGTCTCGATTTTGATGAGGGAGCATTCTCAAATGGGACAGGGCGGCATCGAAGGATGCGGCCTCATCCAGACGATGGGATAGCAGCGGAAATGGAGTGAATCATGAGTGTGATCGAGGTTTTTAAAACGATGGACTATGGACCTGCGCCTGAATCACCAGCGGCCGTTAATGCGTGGTTGGACGGGCATGAGCGGCAGTTTGGATTGTTTATCAACAACCGATGGGTCAAACCAAAAGGGGCTGATTATTACGCCAGCATCAATCCGGCATCGCTGGAGAAACTAGCGGATACAACGCAGGCGGGGCAGGAAGAGGTGGATACGGCCGTGGCCGCGGCGCGGAAGGCGTTTAACAAATGGCATAAAACACCCGGCCCGGAACGCGCGCGCTATCTCTATGCCATCGCCCGTAACATTCAGAAAAACCAGCGGCTGCTGGCTGTCTTGGAATCGATGGACAATGGCAAACCGATCCGCGAATCACGAGATATAGACGTGCCGCTCCTGGCCAGGCATTTTTACTACCATGCTGGTTGGGCGCAGTTGATGGAGTCGGAGCTGCCTGATTACCAAGCCGTGGGCGTCATTGGCCAGATTATCCCCTGGAATTTCCCGCTTTTAATGCTGGCCTGGAAGATCGCGCCGGCCATCGCCATGGGCAATACGGTGGTTTTGAAACCGGCATCCTACACCCGGCTGACGGCACTGCTTTTCGCCGAAATCGTGGCCGAGGCAGGAGTGCCGCCCGGTGTGGTTAATGTGATAACGGGCAGCAGCAAGGCGGGATCGATGATCGTGGGCCATCCAGATGTGGACAAGATCGCTTTCACCGGCTCGACCGATGTCGGCCGTATTCTGCGGCGCCAGACGGCCGGATCGGGCAAAAAAATATCGCTGGAACTGGGCGGAAAATCCCCTTTCATCGTCTTTAACGACGCGGACCTGGACAGTGCCGTGGAAGGCGTCATTGATGCGATCTGGTTTAACCAGGGACAGGTCTGCTGCGCCGGCTCGCGCCTGCTCGTGCAAGAAGATGTGGCGGATGCGTTCATCAAGAAATTGAAACGACGGATGGGCCAACTGCGGGTAGGCGAACCGCTGGACAAAGCGATTGATATGGGCGCCATTGTCCATCAATCACAATGGGATACGGTCGACCAGTGGGTCAAGACCGGCGTGGCCGAGGGTGGAGAATTATTCCAACCAGATATCGAAATGCCTGAGCAAGGCTTATTCTACAAACCAACCTTGATCACAAACTTGGACCCCGCCTGCGAGGTGGTTCAGGAAGAAATCTTCGGCCCGGTTCTGGTCTCCTTGACCTTCCGCACCCCAAAAGAGGCGATTGCCCTGGCCAATAACACCCGCTTCGGTCTGGCAGCCAGCGTCTGGAGCGAGAATATTAACCTGGCTCTGGACGTGGCCAGTAAAGTCAAAGCGGGCTCTTTATGGGTCAACTGTACAAATCTCTTTGATGCCGCCTCCGGCTTTGGCGGCTATCGTGAGAGCGGATTTGGTCGCGAAGGGGGCAAGGAAGGGCTTTTCGAATATTTGCGCCCAGCGTGGCAGGAACGGCCGCGCCCAGATGTTGATGCCGCTTCCCTGGCCGAAAATTCAGGCAGTTGGGGGGCGCATGTGCCCGCATTGCCCACGATGCCCACGGGTAAAGGAAATGGCAAGGGGCCATTGCGCGTCGACCGCACCCCAAAGATGTATATCGGCGGCAAACAGGTTCGTCCTGATGGAAATTATACGCGCGCCATCCTGAGCCCAAAGGGGGAACTGGTCGGGCAAGTTGGTGATGGCAATCGCAAGGATATTCGTAACGCTGTCGAAGCCGCTCACGCCGCTCATTTGGCCAAGCCTGGCTGGGCGATGCGCCACGGTTATAACCGCTCCCAGATTTTGTATTTCATCGGCGAGAATTTAGACGCGCGAGCGGATGAGTTTGCCAGGCGGCTGGCGGCTATGAGCGGCGGTACGTTGAAGGCGGCGCAAGCGGAAGTGACCGCTGCGGTTAATCGCCTCTTTACTTATGCCGCCTGGGCGGACAAGTATGGGGGTTCGGTGCAGGAAACGACTTTGCGCGGTATTACGGTGGGGGTCAATGAACCGATCGGGGTGGTGGGCATCGCCTGCCCAGACCATGCGCCGCTGCTGAGTTTTGTGTCGCTCATGGCGCCGGTTATTGCGCGCGGCAATACGGCCGTGATCATCCCCAGTCAAAAATACCCGCTCAGCGCCACTGATTTGTACCAGGTTCTGGACACCTCTGATGTCCCTGGCGGCGTGGTGAATATCGTCACGGGGGATCGCGATCATTTGACCTTGACTTTGATCCAACATGAGGATGTCGATGCGGTCTGGTACTTTGGCTCCGCGGAAGGCAGCTACCACACTGAGTTTGAATCAGCCGCCAATATGAAGCGCACCTGGGTTAATTATGGCATCGAACGGGATTGGCATAATGCCGATCAAGGGGAAGGGCATAAATTCCTGCACGAGAGCACACAGGTTAAAAATATTTGGGTTCCAACTGGCGAGTAAAATCGCTTCAAGAGCCAATTGATTAGTAAGCTATGGCCTTATGGAGATGCCATAGCTTGCTATTAATTATCAGGGTAAATGCTTGCCCTTGTCCACCGTCTTCGCCCACCCCCTCTCGATGATCAGGAACGCGGACCGCATTATCGTCAGGGAACACAGCCGTATTCTTGAGGAAGGGACTCATGACAGCCTGCTGGCCAACAGCGGGCATTATGCCGATCTGTACCATACATCCTTCAGGCAACAATCGCTGGAAGCGATCGAAGCTCCTCGGTGGCTGGAGGATGCAATAGGCAGTAGCGCAACGGCCGATTGAGTTTTCGCAGAAGAAGTGCCTCAACCAAGAGGGAGTTTCCGAAGTCACTCTAGAACTGTCATGCCTGCCGCCGCCTCCGCGAGGGTGAACTATGGTAGGCATCCACTCGCTTAATTATGAAGATGGATTCCCGCCTGCCCGGAATGACAAATCAACGAATTTAATTGACTTTGGAATAGCCGTGCCTCAACCCACCTTCATCTAGCGAGAACATGGTTTAGCTATTACTATTAGATGTACTAAACTTCCAAACTCCTAATAAGGAAATCCTTATCCCTTAAGATTGATGAGTCATGCAGTTTGGTTTGTCCAGTCAAAACGTCCTCTCAGACGAATGTCGCGGGAAGAACTACCGACTAGAAACTCGAATGTACCTTGCTCAGTTACCCAATCACAAACTGCCGGATCGTAGAATGCTAACGCTTGCTCATCCAGTTGTAAGGTAACACTTTTCGTCTGACCCGGCTCCAGAGCTACTTTTGCGAACGCCTTCAGCTCCTTGATCGGCCTTATTACCTTGGCTTGATCATCCCGAATGTAAAGCTGCACAATCTCCTGACCTGCTAGATTGCCAGAATTGGTAACATCTACACTGATCAGAATTTGATCATCTGGCCCAAATGAATCACCATTTAAGCACAAGTTATGGTAGGTAAATTCTGTATAAGATAAACCATGCCCAAAGGCAAATAAGGGCGCAATTGCTTTTTTATCATAGTAACGATAGCCGACAAAGATCCCTTCCCCATAATGGACCCGGCCATTCTCCCCAGGGTAATTGATAAATGCCGGGTTATCTTCAAATCTTTTGGGCAAGGTTATCGGCAGTTTTCCAGAGGGATTGACATCGCCAAAAATCACATCAGCGACAGCATTGCCTGTTTCCTGACCCAGATACCACATTTGCAACACTGCCGGTACATCTTTTACCCAAGGCATGGTCAGCGGTGATCCGGCATTGAGGAGCACGACGGTATTTGAGTTAACCGCGGCAATTCGGGCAATGAGTTCGTTTTGTTTCCCGACCAAGTCCATATCCGGGCGATCAAAACCTTCGCTCTCCCACTCATGCGTCAGACCGGCTACCACGATCGCCACATCCGTCTGTGCAGCCAGATCGACGGCCGCCTGGATAGGATCAGTACCAATTGGTTGTCGACAACCAATTTGCAGGACACGATCATGAACGTTAGGAACCGTGCTGTATTCAACCACGAGCTGATAGGGTCTGCCGGCGTCCAGGTCAAGGGTCACAATTCCGGACAATATGCTGTCTGCGTCAGGAACTCGCCAATTGTCGATTTTTAGCAGGCCATCCAACAATAAGCGATTCTTGCCAATGGCCCCAAGATGCAGTTCATATGCCCGGCTTTCAGGAACAGTTAGCGTTCCGCTGAGGCGTAACGAGAAGTTGGCCAGATCAACGTGCTGATTGCCGGTTCCAAACCAGGAGAGTAATGTTTTATTAACAACGGAAGTTAGTATCGCTGTACCTGCCAGTTCTAGATTGTCAAAATATTCGAGAGTTAAACCGGGTGTTTGTCCATCAGCGGTTGTTAACCAACTCACGTCCAGTAAGGGTGGTAAGCGATGAATGGGCGTGCCGATCTCGTATGAGAGTGATGCTTGTTCACCTACCCTGTTTCGAATGCCATCCAACGGTGATACAACATAATGCGGATTAACGGCTGAACTACCGCCGCCCATGATTTGAGCCCATTTTGCATTCTCGCCGATGACGGCAATAGATGTCACTTGTTCCAAATCTATTGGTAGTACTTTATTCTCGTTTTTCAAGAGCACAATTGCTTCCGCGGCTGATTTTCTGGCTAGTGCACGGTCAGCCGGGTTGTCATTGACCATTTCCGGTTCAATTTCCGGTTTGGTAAAGGCACCAACGCGCTCCATCAAGCGCAGCAGCCGGCGCACCTTATCATCGATGCGAGCTTCATCTACCTCTCCATTCCGAACAGCGCTAATCACCTTGTCAACGGTCATAAACCGTGCTGGCCCAGGCATCTCCAAATCTAATCCGCCAGCGGGTACCTTGTCGCTGTAGGTGCCAAACCAATCTGACATGACCAGCCCATCATACTGCCAATTTCCTTTAAGGATTTTACACAGCAGGTCATCATTTTCACTGGCGTGAACGCCATTAACCCGATTGTATGCACTCATCAAGCACCAGGGGTTGGCTTGCTGCAAGGCGATGCGGAAGGGCTCCAAATAGATTTCATGCAAGGGGCGTTCTTCTACATCCGAACTGATCGACATGCGCTCGAACTCCTGATCATTGGCCACAAAATGCTTGATACAGGCTGCCACTCCTTCACTTTGCAGCCCATTGATAAAGGCTGCTGCCATCGTGCCACTCAAGAAGGGATCCTCGGAATAACTTTCGAAATTTCGCCCGGCAATTGGCGTGCGTTGAATATTCACGGTTGGCGCCAAGAGCACATGGGCACTTTTAGCTTTTACTGACCTCGCCAGCGACAATCCCAGCTGGTGAATCAAGACGGGATTCCATGTCGCCCCCAGCGCAACGCCTACTGGGATGCAAATAGATGTAGGACCAAAAATGTCATCAGCCCCCCTTACACCATTCGGACCATCGGTCACTTTGATCGCCGGAATGTCTAACCGCTCTACAGGTGCCGTATGCCATAAATCAACCCCGGCCATCAGAGATGCTTTTTCTGTAGGGGTCATCTGGGCGATTAATTCGTCAAAATTCTTTTCTAGGGCTTCTTTCATGATTTTTTCCTGCTAATTTCACTCGCTGGATGGTTGACTTATGGTCTGGATTGCGCTTGAAAATCCAGGATAGGATCAGCCCAAACTGTGGAAATCTTCTTCAAAAATGTGCTGCATTACCAATTTCGGCGTGCGATCTACATAAAATAATCCCCAATGTTTTTCAGGTTCCTGAGGTTCAGATGAACCTTTCCAAGGTTCATCAAATGCCTCGAACACAAAGGTCAGGATTTTTTCTTGCTCTGTCCATTCCATTAGCTGCCGGTAATAACGGTCTTGTAGCTCTTCGGATGCATTCCAGGGCTCAATGCCTCGTCCGTTGGAAGCAGTTGTCCAACCCGCTTCAGTAATCACCACTGGTTTATCCGGATAATGATTAACGACGGAGTTATAGTTTTGTTGGCTGTATTCGAGTGCCTCTTCGATTGTGCGATACTCCCACACGGGATAAGTGTGTATCGAAATGAAATCCAATTCCGCTGCCAAAAGCTCTAGTTTAGTTGTCCAAGGCACGTAGTTTTCACAAAATGTAACGGGCTGTGGAACCGCATTTTTAATGCGGCGAGCATAGGCAACCAGACTTTCCACAGACACCCTATGATCTGTCCATTCCACAGTTGCTTCATTGCCCACTGACAGCGAAAAAACGATATCAGGGTAACGATTGGCCAGCGTGATCAAGCGATCAATATTTGTGCTGTTATATTGGCGATTGGCGATGAGCGTTTCATCGGTAAACGCTGCCCCCCAAGGGCATTTTGGATTGTTCATTTCAGCCGCCATATCCACGCCCAACATCACCTTGAAGTCCAACCTTTCATCGCGGATCACTTCTAGCGCTGTTTGGGCGTGTTTGCTGCAATCATACAACCGGATGAATGACCAATTTTTCGTCAAAATAAGGAGGTCTTCTTTTATTTCTTCATAACTTGGAAAAACACCCTGCCTAGGATCTTGGCCATCGCGGTATCCAGAATAACAAATAGCATTGCCATAGTTTTGATTTATGAGCTGTTCAATGGTCGTCTGTTTCGTTAATTCACTAGACATATTTTAATTTCCTATCTTTATCCCAAAGTCCCCAATATGCTCCCACATCTCCTTCAGCCGCTACTTTCCAGGTTTCATCAAAAGAAGAGAAATAAAATATCTCGATTCCTTCTTCTTCTGCCCACTGGTAGGTGTTAATAAAATATCGAATGGCGTTTTCAAAAGAAGGCACTGCGCCTCCTTCAACCGTTCCGAGATTAGGCCAGCCAGTTTCGCTGATAATCACTTTTTTGCCTTTCGCAGCATTGGCTGCTCGCCGGTACATATCCTTCATATAAACTAATGCGTGTTCGGCGGGATAACCTTCCCAAAACGGATAACAGTTGGCAAATATCACATCACAAGCATCACTTACTTGTGGGTAGTTCACAAATTTGAAATAAGCATCTACATACCCTACAGCAACGCCTGGCGCACCTTTTTTCGCACGATTGATATAATCAATCAGTTCGGACTGTGGCATTTCATCACGCAATAACACTTCATTACCCACTGCCAATAGGTCAGCATAACCAGCTTTAGCAATTTCAATTGCATTGTTCAGCTCTTCTTCATTTTTTTCACGGTTGTTGCCTAACCATACGCCCACCATGGTTTTAAGCCGATACTCGGCAGCGATTCGGGGGATCAGCTCATTTCCTTCAGAGCAAGAAAAAGTGCGCACCCATTTAACAAACGGTTGAATAACACTAATACGCTCGCGGATTTGAGCCTCAGTGATCTGTGTGCCAGGACCTTGTTCTTCGGCGTAAGGACTAAAGCAAATTCCATGGATTTTGCGCCCTAATATTACGCCTACAAGAGTTTTTAATTCATCGATGGAATGATTGGTGATGTCAATCCCTGCCAATGATCTATATTTATAATATTTGCCCGACATTATGATCTCTACTCCGTATAGATTTTTGTGATTTCTTGCCGGCAAGCGAAGGAATGGCTTGGAGAGCCAACCCTTCACTTAGCAGTTAAGTTACTCACTCAACAGCAAACTTCTTGTTACAACCATCTTTGATATTATATGGACACGGTGACTGTCACTTGTCTAATTTGCCCGTCACGATTCAAAATGTGCTGGGTCGTTGCTCCATCAAGGCAATTGCCCGGAAGCGTGGCCGAACGGCCGTTTCCATCAACCACCTCCACCTGCTCATACTCGCCACGTACATATACGACAGGCACCTGACAAATCGTAAACGCCAACGAATCAGGCAGCAAAGCCACTGTTTGAGTCTCCCCCGTAATGTTAACAAAATTAAAAACAGCAGCTTCTGGCAGAAATTCATCTTGTCGCAGCAGCGTCGGCGCAAAACAGAATGCTCCCTGCTTCACAGACACGCCCAATTCGCCCCAACGCGTCAAGATTTCCTCTTTCACTTGCCCGGTCATCCCCGGCTGTCGCGCCCCGCTGCCCATGGGCGTGTGTGAATACGGGTCGGTGGGGAAAGCGCCATACGCTGCGGGTGATTTATTGAAACCTATTCCCAAACGAATGTCGTAGTAGGCATCAGACAGCATTTCGATAACAGCCGTGTCCACTCCCTCATTTACCGCTTGTTGATAACATTCCTGCGCCGCCAACAGCAGCTTGGAAACCATATGCCAGTAGATGCTGCCCAGCCCTTCGTAAGCAAAAAAGGTGCCCGAACGACCCGTGAAGGCGCGATGATTGAAGGTTTCTTCAAACAAGTCAAGGATGAAGTCGCGTTCGGCAGCAGCCAGTTCAGCATAGGCAGGCTCTTGAGCCAGATTGTCCAAAACGGCCGCCGCGTCATTGGCATTGCGGAAACGGCCGTTAAAATGCCATACTCCCGCCTCATCCTCCACCAGCAAACGCACATCCCCTGCTGCCATCAGCGCCGCTGCCAGTTTTGAACCGGCCATCTGCACGGCGGTGATATTGTTTTTCTGAAGGAAACCGGGCAAGCGGCGGTTGGGATAAAGCATGTACGAATGCTGGTCGGCGCGGTACAAATCGCTGTGACGCAAATTGTGCAGCAGCGTCGCCGCTTGCGCCGGAGCCAACATGCCCGAAGAGAGCGCCGCCACCTGCCCTTCCAACATCAGATACAGATTTTCGATCGCCACGCCCGACGCTTCCAGATTTAGAATATTGTAACTGTGCGCCAGCCCGTCCGCTCGCCGGTTGACGCGCAAGGTTTGTTCGACATAGGTTTGGGCCAGCGTCAAGAAATCGTACAATGCCGAGGCCGCAATGGTTGTCTGAGTTTGGGGGATGCCGCTCTGATAGATGATTGTCCGGTAGTTGGTGACGGCCGTTCCCAATGCATCCATGATTTCGCGCCGGGACTCACCGGTAAAACCGGTGTCCAAATGGGGTTGATAGGTGCTAAATATGGCCTGCACCTCGCTAAAAAGGGTGGCAACGGCCGTATTGACCACAAAGGTCTCGCCCTCCACATCCGCCAACTGGGCTTGCCAAAAGGCAATGAAGCGGCGCAAGTACGCCACGGTCACCACCGACAGCCCCTTGCCCACCAGCGCATTGTTGGCGTCGTTCCACTCCGGGCGCTGCGTATTCATCCAGATGCCGCCTTCCGGCACAAGGTTGGTCAGCTTAGCCAGCAGCAGTACCAGCAGTTTTTCGATCATGGTGACATGAATCACGAAGCCGTTGGCGTCGCGATGTAAACGGCCGTCTATTCCAAGGGCAGCAACGGCCGTTTCTATTGCCCGATCGCTCTCATAATCAAAATCAATCGTATTGGTACCAATCTAGCAGCATTTCCTCATAAGAACGCAGCCGGTAAGGCACATTGGCATAGGCAAAGACGGGCTGATTCCAAAGCTGGGCCAGCATGCCCGGCTGCATCTGTTCCGCAATCTCCAGCAGCTTTTGCAGATAAATAATCTGATGGTCGCTCCAATAGCCAATGTTCGACCAGGGATTGTCCGGCTCCGGCACTTCCCATTCGATGCCGTCCCGCGTCACCCGGTAGGGATTGTAGCCGTCGGCTGTCGTCGCATTCAGAAATTTGGCAATAATCCCCTCTGTATACGATGGAAAAGAGAGCAGCAGCGGTTCCCAATTTTGAAAAATGTCGCGCCAGTTGCCCTGGTAATCCAGCCGGGGCGATCCATCCAACTGTTTCAGATTGATGGCAAAATGATTCCAGGGACGGCTGGGATCGCCGTGACGACGGCTGAAAGTGAGCGGTAAATATTCGTGACAAAGGCGAATCAAATCGGCCGCACCAGAGTGCGCAGCATGCGCATACAGGTCACGAATATGTATCTGCTGTGGCAGATCGGCAAACCATTCAGCATGTGCGCTTAAAACGGCGCGATTACGCACACGTATAAAATCCAGCAGGTCATCCCGATCTACCTGATAACCATCGACGAAGATGCCGCCGCGCATGACATTGAACAGAACGTTGGCGAAGTGATGAACCGCTGTGTTTTCTTGCGCCGATACCTGCAGCCCGTCGGCAGCGGCCACATATCGGGCCAAATCGGAAGTGCCCTGATCAATATCCGCCTCTATTTGTTGTTCGATGACTGCCTGATCTTGGTGCAGGAAGCGAATCAGCCGGGTTACGGCCGCAGCGGTCTGATTCAGATCAGCAATGATATGCCACTGTTTTTGTGCTCCCGCCGGCAGATCAAAAGATGATGTGACAAGATAGGCTCCCGCTTGTCCGCGGATGTCCCGTTCTGGGGTGAGGGAACGACCGAAACGAAAGCAATCCATCTGCTGCATACATAGCAAGTACTCAGGATTGTCCAAGCCCACCTGCCAGGCCACCGTTGCCTTAAGCGATTCGCTCGGTTCGGCGCGATCGGTGAGCGTAGCGCTGAGCGAAAAGAGGCCCAGCCCGGTATCCGGTTCTAACTCATTCCGTTTGTAGGCATGGAGCAGGCTGCTCATCCTCGTTTGCAGCACTGTGTTCGCACCATAGGGCAACACATTTTGCAAACCGTCGAGCAGTTGTATCTGACAGGCATCCCCATTATTTTGCAGCCAGCCGCTTTTGATGAAGCCGAAGCGATCACTTGTGCGCCAGGCAATACGCAGCGTCAGCCCCAAATCATGATTGATCTCCTCAAAAACAAGTTTGTTGCCAAAACTGTTTTTATATAGATGACGCTCCAGGCGATAAATGCCGGTGTAGCGGTTGGAAAATGGCTCCCAAAGGTGGGGAAGGTCTTTCCTCAGCACCCGCACAATTGTTTTGCTGCCCGTCAGTTCATTGTGCGCCGTAATCTTATCTTCCGTTTCGTAGGGAAACAGTGCCGAGTCGGCATCAATACGCCCCGCCGTCAGCCCGCCCGTGCTGGCAATAAACAGCCAATGGTCGGAGCTGCTGACGAGGGTCATGAAAAAAGGTGGCATTTGGTCGCTGTGAGCAATGCGATAATACCTTTCGCCCAGGAACTGCACAAATCCGCCAGTGGCTGGTTCTATTTCTCTGTTGATTAGCGTGCGACCAATTAAAACGTCAGTTTTTCCGTCATTCATCAGGTTAAAATCCTCTTCACAACAAACAACCTGAAAGCATGAAGGCTTTAGCTGGAAATATTCCGGCCAAAGCCTTCACACCTATTTACAAAGTTGAAAAAGCTTGATGACGAAAGTCATCACTGCCTTACGGTACGAATTCGTAGGCACCAACATCACAGGCAGCATCTCGTGCCACACCGCGCTGATCTGTGGCGGGACAAACGGCTGTATCCGCGGCGTCAATCGCAACGCTACCAGCTAATAACGCATGAGTCAACGTCGGGCCGCCGTTGTCGGCGAGTGCGCCCAGCAGAGCATCGGCGAATGACTGGTCAGTTGTCCCGTTCGGGTTACACGAACCATCGCTGATCACATTCGAGCCACCTGAGGTGATCGTCGCCGCACCACCACCCTCGATCGCACAGGCGAAGGCACCACCGCTGCCCTCCATCACGCTGTTGGTCAGCGTCATGTTGGCTGGGGCGCCGAAGGTTGCGACGAGGATGCCCGAAGCCGTTCCCGCCGGCGCTACGTTGCCGCTGAATGTCGAGTTCGTCACGGTCAATTGGCCATCAGTGTGGAAGATACCGCCACCGTGCCAAGCGGTCGACGTGTTGCCGCTGAACGTGCTGTTGATCACCGTCGAATTACCCAGCGATCGCAGCCCGCCGGCAACGTCACCGCCGACATTGCCAGAGACAGTACTCCTCGTGATGTTGATCGTGCTGTTGAATAATCCGTAAACACCGCCACCCGGTTGGTTCAGGGTGGTGTTATTGCTCACCGTGCTGTCGGTGAGGTTCAACACGGCGCTGTCACCATTATAGATGCCGCCGCCGCCCAGATCAAAGCCCGCCGGGCCGCCGCTGTTCTCCACGTTGTCGGTCACCACGACCTGGTCAAGGCTCAGGTTGCCGTAGTTAAGGATGCCGCCGCCCTGCGGCGCTGCCGCGCCGTCGCGGATGATGAGATCGTTCATGGCAACCACGGCGCCGGCTTCGATCTGGACAACGCGTGACGCGCCGCCCGCGCTGATCGTTACCGGGGCCGCCGCCGCGGCGTCAACCGTGACCGAGCTGTCGATCTCGAGTTGGCCCGACGTCAGTACCAGGGTGGCGCCAGCTAGTCCAGGGTCAAAGGTGATTGTGCCGCCGTCGGCGATGAGCGAGAGCGCCTCGCGCAGCGAGCCGGGTCCGCTGTCGTCAAGATTGGTCACAACGAGCTCGGTCGGCGGTGGGAATGGTGTGCGGCGCACCAGGTCGAACTGGTACGTGCCTGCCGCCGGATACGGGAGGTCGAAGCCGTAGCCCCACACCTCGTCGAGGTTCAGCCCATCGTCCGGGGCGCCAGCGGGCTGGTCGGCGCTGCGAACGAAGTCGGCCATCGGAATCGACACCTGCTGCCAGCCCGTCGAGCTGTCAGTGAAAGTGACCTCGAAGCGCTCGGCGGTGTCTGGGCCCGAGTAGACCCGCACGTAATCGACCTTGTATTCCTGCGGGTATATGTTCCCCGGATCGGGCGTGCCACCAAAGTTGCCGCCGATGGCGAAATTGAGCAGTAAGAAGAAGGGCTTGTCGAACACCCACGGCCCTGGCACGTCGGCCGGGGTCGCCTGATGGTACTGGATGCCGTCGACGTACCAGGTGATCAGGTTCGGCTCCCACTCGACGGTGAACGTATGGTAGTCGCTGTCGACCCGCTCGCCGAAGTCGTAGATCCCGCCGAAGCTGCCGCCACCATTGTAGCCGGGGCCGTGAATGGTGCCGAAGATCTCATTCGGCAGACGGCTGACGTACTCCATGAAGTCGATCTCGCCAGCACCGGGCCACGGGTTATAGGTGATGTCGGTGCCGAGGCTCCAGAATGCTGGCCAGAGCCCGTCACCGCCGGTCGGGACCTGCAGCCTTGACTCGATGCGCCCGTAGGCGAACTCGGCCTTGTGCTGGGTGAGCAGACGGGCCGATTCGAATTCACACGGCCCATAATAACACTCACGTGAGGGGTCAGCTTCGTCAAGGGTGATCACGAGGTTGCCGCTGCCGTCGGTGGACGAGTTGTCCGGGTCGTCGGTGTAGTACTGCAGTTCCTCGTTGCCCCAGCCGTTCTTGCCGTCAGGCGTGACGTCGCCGATCTCGTAGTTCCAGTTGGCTGGGTTCGGCGGTGCACCCGCCGGGCCGTCGAACTCATCGCTCCAGGCCAGCTCCCAACCTGACGGGCCGGGGTCTGGCGCGCGATTATCTTTCAAGTTGACAGTAACTTCCTCGCCGCTGCCGGTGCCCTTGAACCAGAAGTCAAGCGTCTCGGTCCCGGTCCAATCCTGACCGAGGGCGAAATCGTGGCCAACCGTTGCTGCACTCAGAGTCGTACCGCCCTTGACAAGCTTTTGGGTAGCCCTGGTTGCATAGCCCCACGCTTTGCCATAGTGCACGATCGCTTTGTCGACCCTGCCCTTGGCGAGATCCTTATCGGCCGCCGTGATCTCCTTGAACGCCCTGGTGATATACCTGGGGTCAGCGTCGTTGAGCTCGGCGATTGCGATCGCATTGTCGGCAAGAGTCGCGGCTATCCCAACGAGATCGTCAATGGCGTCCTGTACGGCGCCGGCCTCGGGCTCGCCCTTGTCGACGATCTTATCGAGCTCCCGAACGGCATAGCGAATTCTATCGAAAACCTTCTTGCCGTCCTTGGAGTCAAGGAAATATCCGTTCTCCCAGTTGTCTGGGTCGAGTGCGTCCTCCAGCTTGTCGATCGCCTTCTTGATGCCCTTAGTGACCTTCTTATCACTCGCCGGCAGCAACACAGTGAGGTCGTCGATCACTCCCTGGATCTGAGTGTCGTACGCCGGACCTGTCTCGGGGACCGCGGCGGCGAGCACGTTCTCGACCACATCCTGGCCGGGCCGCTCGCCAGGGGTGCCGATCTCGATGCGCTCAGCCGCGAAATCGACAAGGCCGTCACCTTTCCACTGGAAGGCACCCTGCTCGAAGTCGTCGAGCAGTTCGGGGTCGAACGGGTCGTCGTCCTGGATCAGGACCGACCCCTGGAAGAGCGCGCCGCGCTCGACGTCGACCGGGTTGGAGAGCCGGATCACGACTCGCTTATCACCGGTGAACTTACTGTTGTCGAATGTCTCAACCGGGAAGGTCAGCTCGGTGGCGCCGCCGTTGACGAAGGTCAGCGTGCCGCTGGTCGGGG
Source organism: uncultured Chloroflexia bacterium (assembly GCA_963807975.1). GTDB lineage: Bacteria > Chloroflexota > Anaerolineae > Promineifilales > Promineifilaceae > JAACFF01. The sequence continues at coordinate 271,105 of CAWEDV010000003.1, forward strand.
TGTAATCCTCACCAGGCATGGCGTTGCCGATTTCGGTCGCGTAGTCGATGCTGACCTGGGCCGGATCGTCCGGGCCCATCGGCCGGTTCAGCTTAACCGCCACGTCGCCGGTTGTGCCCTCGGGGATGAAAGTGTTGTTGAGGGAGAACTGCGCCGCCAACGCTGGCGGCTCGGCGACGCCGTACAGGGCCACCTCGTCAAAGTAGAACGTCTGTGGACCGTTGGTGCCGAGGGCGCCGAACGCGTAGCCGTGCATGTCGAACAGGCCCAGCCCGTCGTTGGGGGCGCCGTTACCGATCTCCTTGCGGGTGAAGCTGGAGAAGGGGAACTCGTAGAGCGTCCAGTCGTCGGAATCGTCGGTGAAGGCAACCGTCCAGCGCTCGGCGTCGTCGACGGTCGAGCCCGGGTTACGGTTGTCAAGGATGTCGATGAACATGCCGGCGCCGGAGTTGGTGCCGTTGAACCAGAAGGAGATGCCCTCACTGGTCGACCAGTCCTGGGTAACCCAGGTGTCGACTGCGGGGTTTTCGAAGGCGTGAATGTAGCCGGCGAATGACGTCGAGTCGATGTTCATGGTCAGCACGTTGTTGGTCGCGCCGACCGCGGGGAGCACCGGTGCCGGCGGGGTGCCCTCGGTGAGGATGCCTATGCTGCTGCCGGCGCCCTGGAAGGTGTAGAAGCCGAGCGGTTCGCCGTTGGGAACCGCGGCGCCGGAGGGCAGGCCGTTCTCGAAGTCGTCGATGATCGTGCTGATGTCGGGCATGATTGGCGCCAGGCTGAATGCCCAGTAGTCGGTGCGGAAGTTGACGTCGCTGCCGTTGCCGATGACGACGAACAGGGCGTTGATCAGCTCGCCGTTGCCACCGCGAGCAGGCGGGGTCGGGTCGAGCAGGCCGTTACCGCCGGTGAAGATCGAGTTATCGTGGAAGAAGTCGGCGAGCGGGATTGAGACGAGCTGCCAACCACCGCCGGCAACGGCGCAGGGGCCAGCCGGTCCGACCTCGCAGTTGTACTGGAACTCATCGTCGTCCGCTGCGTTGGCGGCGCCATCGGAATTGTCGTCCTCTTGGAGGTTGATCTCCAGCGTGTAGTCCTGGCTTCCGTTGGGGTTAATCCAGAAGTTGAAGTACTCGGTGCCGGACAGGTCGGTCGGGCTGGTACGGCCGAAGCCGCCGTAGAAACCAGGCACGCCACCCGAACCCCAACCGGTCTCGAGCGAGAACGCGCCGCCCAATGCGGGCGGGAGGTCAGAGTTGTTTGGGTTGATGCCGCCACCACCGACCGCGCCGTTGAAGGTGAACCAACCGTTGCCAAGCGGGTCGCCGTGCTCCATGTCGTCGAAGACGACCTCGTCGAACACCGCCGGGGCACCGGAGGTGAAGGTGATCGTGTCAAAGTCGACCTCGATGGTCGAGCCAGCGCCACCCTCGACGCCGCCAAAGACGATGACCATCTCGTCGACGTTGCCATCGAACACGCCGTTGCCGCCGGTGCTGCGGTCAAAGAAGCTGCTCAGCGGGGCGCTGAGGATGGTCCATTGGTCGTTAAAAGCGGTGCTGGTGAAGGTGGTGTCGAGCCCGATCGAGTCCTCGAGACCATCCGTCCAACCGTCACCGTTGGTGTCTTCGCGCAGCGTCAATTCCAGATTGTACTGGTCGACGGTCGCGTCGCTCTGGTTGTAGACCCACATGTTGAACCACGGGTCGGCCGGGAGGACGACCTGGGCGCCGTCGGGGAGGTTCTTGAAGGTTCCTCCATAGAAGCCGCTCGCCGTCCCTTCGCCACCCCAGCCGGTGCTGAAGTAGTATGCGCCCTCTGCGGGATGGTCGTCGAGCGTGCCTCCGCCGCCACCCGCAGCGTTGCCGCCGAAGAAATCCCAGTCCGATGCATCATTGTCCTCGAAGTCGTCGAAGACGGCGCCTGGGGCGGGTGGCAGGGCCTGAACCGGCGCCGAGGCGATTATTAAGAATAAGCTTATGAGGATGATGCCAAAGATCATCCCAATATTGTTGCGTCTCATTTGATATTTCCCTTTGTCCGCAGTGCTCCGCAAAGTACTTAACGAACCTGGTTATGGGGTGTTAGCTGGAATGCCGGTTGGTACATGGTTTTGAATGGACAGTTAACAGGTTTTCCTATATCGCACCTCCATGGATTATTCAAATGCTCCTTGGCCAATTAATTTTCCCCAATCTCACTATGTAGCCGGTAAACGCGCACGTAGTCTACCTGCATCTGCTGCGGGAATGTGGTCGTTTTATCGGGATAACCTGGCCACGTTCCGCCGACGGCCACATTCAAAATGATGAAGAATGGATGATCGTAAACCCATTCGCCTGGCACATTGTCGGGCGTGAGCGCAAAGTATTGTGTATCGTCCATGTACCAGCGGATTTCTTCCGGCTCCCATTCGATAGCGTATTCGTGAAAGTCTGCAGCATATGGTTCGCCACTCAGGATATGGCTGGCGCCAATACCGTTACTTCCAGAATACCCCGGACCATGAACCGTACCATGAACTCGGTGCGGTTCGCTGCCGATGTTTTCCATGATATCAATTTCCCCGCTGTTTGGCCAGTTGATCTTTTGGATGTTGTCGCCCAACATCCAGAAGGCGGGCCAGATGCCCTGCCCCGTTGGAATCTTAATAAGGGCTTCGACACGGCCGTACTGCCAGGATTGCAGCCCCTGCGTCTTGAGTCTGGCTGAGGTGTAGTCACGGCTGACAAAGCGCTCTTCACGGGCATCGATTATGAGCAGCCCATCCTCAAGGCGGGCATTTTCGGGCCGGTCAGTATAAACCTGGCTCTCATCGTTGCCCCAGCCGTGGCCACCTATGTCAAATGTCCAATTGCTCGAGTCGATATCATTACCCTCAAACTCATCCTGCCATACAAGTTCCCACCCTTCACGCAGCCAAACGGGTGTTACTGTGGGAGCAAGTGTTGGCTCCGGTGTGGCTGTGGGAGCGGGAGTTAGCGTGCTGCAAGCGACCGTTAAGACGATTAGGGCCAGGATGCAGATGGACAGACTGCTATACTCCACAACTGTTCCCCGCGGTGTAATCATGAACTCAATCTCTAACCGGACGTGATGGGACAACAGGGGCTGCCGGCCGGCAGCCCCACGTTCATTACTGAATTACCTTTAGTCAGGCAAAGGTGTCTGTCTAAGTTAGATGATCCATGCCGCCAGTTGTTCGGTGTGCCGCCGCCGACATTTCATTCATTTCCATTTGGGTATCTTCGGAGATATCCAGATCAACCACATCACCGCCCAAGTCACGAACCATAGCCGCCAACACGTCTACGCGCTTTGCTTCCAGTTGCAGAAAGATAGCCGAACTACCCGGCTGCATGGCTTCTTCCACAGCTTCCATTTTGTCCTTACTGATACCTAAATCCAGCTTTTTGCCCAACAAGGCACCGGCGGCAGCGCCAAGAAGCGCCCCACCTACCGGCCCGCCAAAAAAGAAGCCGACTACAAAACCGAGGATACTACCGCCGGCAGCTCCTTTACCAACCGTAAAATCGGTGGTCTCACGGACCTTAACCTTACCCTGCGCATCTTTTTTAACGACGACAGCATCGTTAATCTTCAACTGCTGAGCATTCTCTAAATCTTTGACACCTTTTAAAAAGGTATCGGCCTTGGCCTCATCATCGAATATGATTACGGCAAACTTACTTTCGCTCATCACGACCTTCCTTTAATACTGAACTGCATACCCTATTTCAATGACTTCACCGCTTAAGTGATCCAAATAGAATTCTTGAAACACCTCAGAGGTCTGTATATCTAGACCTCTGAGGTGTTGTTTATTAGTATCCTTGATTATTTATCTACTCCGGTGATGACGACACCTTGAATGAATGCCCGTTGGGCGAAGAAGAAAACAATCAGCGGAATGATCGCCGCCGTCAGCGAGGCTGCCTGAATGAGGTTATCTTTGCCCTCGTACAAACCACTGAAGCCATTCAAACCGACCGTAATCGGATACAAATCGGGATTGCCAGCCAGGTAAATCAAGGGGCCGAAGAAGTCGTTCCAGGCAAAGAAGAAGTGGAACAGGGTCACCGCGATGAGGGCCGGCTTGGCTTGGGGCAGCATAATTGACCAGAAGATACGGAAGTGGCCCGCACCGTCAATCCTGGCTGCCTCATCCATCGCCCTGGGAATACCCATGAAAAATTGGCGCAAAAGAAAGATATTGTAACCATTGGCGAAAAACTGGGGCACGATAAGGGGCCACCAGGTTCCCACCCAGCCAATGCGATTGAAGAAAGCATAGGTCGGTACGAGGGTCACCATCGGCGGCAGGATGATCGTGGCCATCACCACCAGGAAAAGAACTCCTTTCCCGGGAAATTCATAGCGAGCGAAGCCGTAGGCTACCAGCGAGGCTGAAAACACGGCACCGATGGTCGTTACAACCGCGTAGATCACGGTATTGCGCAATAAGATCGGGAAATTGATGGTTTCCCAGGCATCCATGTAATTTGCCCATACGGGATCCCATGACCATACTTGGTCCAACGTTCGCCAGCGACCTTCCCAGTCGATCAAGCCGGCTTCGGGATTTGCCGGATCAACAAATTGGCTTGCTTCACGCCCTTTTTTCACCAGCGCCCAATCTTCATTTCTTACCTGGCCTTCCACCGGCACGGAATATACATCGTACTCATTTCCTTCATAAGTGAATATCACCGGTGATGCCGGATACCAGGGTGCGCCAGGCGTCGAAACCTGTTCGTCTGTTTTCAGAGAGGTTACAATGCCATACCCCAGAGGAATCAAGAAAATAAGCAAAGTGATCAAGGTTATTGCGGATAGGCCAACCGTGTTCAACATTTGTCTTGTTTTATGTGAGATTCTTACTCCAGAATCTTTTTGTTTTGTAGTTGCCGATATGGTAGCCATTTGCTATGCCTCCTCTCCACCGTAATAGACCCAATAACGGGCGCTGCCAAATAAAACAATGGTCAGAACCAAAGACACGATAAAGATCAACCAGGCCAGTGTAGCGCCGTAGCCCATATTAAAGAAGCGGAAAGCTTGGTTGAAGAAGTAGATGCCCACAAAGTTAGTCTTTCCTTCCGGAAAACCACTGCCCCCATTGAGAACGAAAGGTACCAGGAAGTATTGCATCAAGGCGATGGCGCCGAGAACAAGATTGTAAAATATGACCGGCGAAATCATGGGGATCGTGATGCTGATGAGTTGTTTCCACCAACCGGCACCATCAATTTCGGCGGCTTCATACATTTCGGTAGGCACACCTTGAAGACCAGCGAGGGTAATCATCATCATGTTGCCGATACCCCATAGTCCGATAAAGGTAAGGGTTATGTAAATGAGGTTGGGATTGGCAAACCAGCGGATACCATCAACCCCTAAAGCGGGTATGCCGAAGACATTCTCGAGGAGTAAGTTGAACCAGCCGGTTTGCTCATTGAACACCCCCTGCCAGATCAAAACGGCGGCCACGAGAGGAATCATCGTGGGCATAAAAAACATCGTGCGAAAGAAAGCTTTGCCACGCACGCTTTTTGAATTAAGCAAGACTGCCAGGTAGAGGGCAAAGGCCATGCCAATTGGCAGCGAGATTATGGCGAAGAGAAAGGTGACCCCAAACGATTCATATACATTGGGATCGTTGAAAATGGCACGCTGCCAGTTAGCGAGCCCAATGAATTGGGCGTCTTGCGGATTGGCTAGATTAAAGTCCATCATGGAAAAGAAAAACGAGGCGATAAAGGGGACGATTGTGAAAATGGTAATCCCAACTAGCCAGGGACTTAGAAAGATGAAGCCCCACTTCATTTGGTCACGTTCGATTCGCCCGCGCTTGGGTTTCTTTTCTTTTGCTTTTGCAGGTTCTACAAGTTTTTCGGTCGCTGCTGCTGTCATTTGAACGCCATCCTTGTGGGCGTAACTGGACAAACCTGGTCAAGTTACCCCCTGCTCTACTTTTATTGGAAACAATAGCTTAGATTATCTTTCGTTAATCAACTGCCAGAAACGATTTAGACCTGATGGGGGGAGTCATCCTCGAGAATGCCACTACCAGCAATCTCGAGGATGTTTCCATTACTTATCAAAAACAAAACCGAACAGGTCGATTATTCATTACCCGCCGCGTCATAAATGGCTTGTAAATCAACAACCAAAGTGTCAATTTCTGCTTGCACATCAAGCCCTGGGTTTTCAAACAACAGCGACCAAAATTCATTGTATCGTTCGTTGGCTTCTTGAGGGCTGGGCATGTAGCTTTCATGATTGGGATTGTCGGCGTAGGCCATGCTGTCGGTCACAACCTGCCAGTTGGCTTCTTCACCGCCAGGAACCGTACCGGCAAAGGTGTCGAAGTAAGCATCCTGGAGGCTCAACCGGGCCGGCATTCCGCCATACATCTGGGTCATTTTTTCAGCATTTTCACCCAAGAAGTAGTCGAGGACCGCGAACGTTTCTTCCGGATGTTCTGTGTCCCTCGTTATGGCGAAGGTGTCGGCATGCATTTTGGCTGTTGGTCCGCCAGTGAAGTCGTTCGCCGGCATGGCCGCGGTGTCCCATTCGAAATCGACATTGCCGACGCAGCAGCCAAAGTACCAGAGGTGGGTGTGGGCCATGGCCACGTTCCCCGATTCAAAACCGTTACCGGCAAATAAATCACTATTTTCGTAAGGACCCGATGGGTAGAAATGACTATTCCAAACAGCATCGTAGTACCATTCGGCGGCATCACGCCACTGATCTGGCACCTGGGCATTGCCTTCATCATCGACCAGTGCCCCGGGACCAAAGAGCGTGGCGGCGCCGCGGAAATCGGTCCACATGTTGTAATAGCCAAACTGCACAATGTTTTCCGGATCAAAGTCCGGGCTGTTGGCATCATTGCCATTGGCATCCACCGTTAGCAACTTGGCAACTTCGGACATCGATTCGATGTTCCACTCGACCTCATTGCCGTCAGCATCGATATAGGGGGCGCCATATTCCTGCGGTGGGTAGTTTAATCCCGCTTCATCGAAAAGTTCTTTGTTGATGGACAGGTACGAGGGGAAGATGGCAAAAGGCAAGCCTAGTTGTCCTTCCTGCTGGTCTACGTAAAACTCAACCAAGGCCGGGTCAAAATCTGTAAGATCATAATCGTTGGCTTCAATTAACTCGGTCAGGTCAAGCCAGGCACCGCGGAAGAAGTCACGACCGCGAATACCGACCGGTCCGACGATATCGGGTGCATTACCGGCTGCAATCTGAGTGGCCAGGGTCGAGTAAGCCTGGTCAGCATCTACAATTTCCAAGACAAGCTCGATCTCATCTTGTGAAGCATTAAATTCGGCGACGACCTGTTCTTGAGGATCGAACATAGGCTCGTCAGAACCAGCACCGAGGCCAACGAACCAACGAACCTCTGTTCTGTCACCGCTTGGCGCGGCTGCTTCTTCAGCCGGCGCTTCTTCTTCAGCCGGCGCTTCTTCCTCAGCCGGCGCTGCTTCTTCGGCTGGCGCTGCTTCTTCGGCTGGTGCTGCTTCTTCGGCTGGTGCCGCTTCTTCGGCACCACCACAAGCTACCAACATAAGGGCAGCAATTACCAAGATACTCATAAGTAAGAAATATTTGGACTTTTTCATCAGAAATCTCCTTTTCTGCCTGGACAAACCAGGATCAACATATAATTCGCGTGCGTTTTTCATTCCTGAAATGTTATTGCGGTTCTTCATTATGCCTACTCTGACAAAAGCACCTCCTCGTTAAACCTTCAACCTGCTGCTTTCAGCGAATGAAACAGCTCTGGTTATGAAACCGCTTTCACGTATATAATCCATATTCTTGCATATTATGAAAGCGTTTTCATAATCGTAGCATCACTTTAGTCGTTTGTCAATAGTTTTCGTCATTTTATGCGCTCAAACGCTGCGGCTTTGGTGGATTTAGTCCAGGGAATCTAAAAAAGGTGTTGTTATTGAAAGCGTTTTCATGATACAATCACAGATGAGGGCAAAAATAACGGGTAAGCGCATGAAAGTAACCATTCAGGAAATCGCTCAAAAAGCAAATGTTTCTACCAGTACAGTTTCACGTGTATTACGGGGGACGGTCGATGTTTCACAAGAAAAGCATCAGGCAGTCATGGATGCTGTGCTCGAGTTAGATTATCGTCCAAATATTTTCGCTCAAAGCCTGGCCAGTGGGCAGTCGATGACGATTGGTGTCTTAACCCAAAACTTTGGCAATCCCTTTTACAATGGAATCATGCAGGGGATTCTTGAGGGTTTGGAAGATACTAATTATTGGCCGCTCTTTGCTGATGGGCGTTGGCAAAAAAAAATCGAACAACGCGCTTTGAATATGCTTTTAGACCGGCAGGTGGATGGTATCATTATTCTTGGCGGGCAAACCCCTGAGGAAAAACTGCGTGATATTGCGATGCGAAAACCATTGATCGTGGTCGGCCGTGAGTTAGAATCTCTTTTGGGGCATACAATTTATGTTGACAATTATGGCGCTGCCTATCGTGCTGTAAGTTATTTACTAGAGCGAGGACATCGTGATATTGCTCATATTACGGCGGATATGCATTATGTGGCGGCTGTGGACGATGTTTTAAACCGCTATAAAGGCTATGAACAGGCGCTAGTAGATGCAGATATTGAGCCAGATCCTCGTTTGGTCGTAGGAGGAAATATGCTGCAGCAGTCGGGTGTTTTAGCCGTGGAAATGTTACTGGGACGTGGTCGGTCATTTAGCGCGATCTTTGCAGCCAACGACCAGATGGCTTTTGGCGCTGGATTGGCTCTCTACCGGCGCGGTATTCGGGTACCGGAGGAGATTTCGTTGGTTGGGTTTGATGATGAAGATACGGCCGCTTTTGTGACCCCCCCACTAACGACTCTCAGGCAGCCGGCGATCGAAATGGGCCAGGCGGCTGCGAAAGCGATACTAGATTTGATCAATGATAAATCACCAGAAATGAAAATCTTTGATGCAGAATTAATAATTAGAGAGTCTGTCGCGCGCCACCGCTAGCACCGATCACATCCCCAAAGGGGTAAATCATCGCCTTTCACCCTACCACTTGCGGCCACATTTTCCTCGTGATTTCTTTCACATTCCGGTTATAATATTGATCAGATTCCCCAGAAATTATGGGGCTTAACTGGGACCAACACGCCTCGTTGCGCCAGTTCTAACGGCTAAAACGGACCGTCCCAGTTTTGATTATCGGGCAATACCTAGCAATAAGCGAGGGGCCTATGACCGCAACTCCAAGACCTAGAAAAAAAGATCAACCACACCCGAGCGGCGATGAGCGCTACAAAGCGATCGATCGCACGATGAAGCTATTCGCTTATGAGGCGGACGCGCTCTTAGAGGTGCTTAATTCGGCACAGGAAACGATGGGCTATCTTTCCGAAGATCTCCTGGTCTACATCTCGCGCCACCTGGATGTCCCGCTCAGCCAGGTATATGGCGTGGCCACGTTCTACCATATGTTCACCTTTGAACCGCTGGGTGAGAACAACTGCATTATTTGCACCGGCACCGCCTGCCATGTCAAAGGATCGGCCCAGATCGTGCAGGCACTGGCCACGGAATTCGGTATTAGTGATGGCGAAACAACAGCGGATGGCTTGTTTAGTTTGCGCAGCGCTCGCTGCCTGGGTAGCTGTGGATTGGCCCCGGTTGCGGTTCTAAATGGCCAGGTAAGCGCTAAAGAAACACCAGGTGCCGTCTTGAAGCGCGTCAAGGAAATTGTCTCCTTGTCCGCGGAGAATCTACAGGAGGTCGGATGAACAACAGCAAGCTCGAAGACCTGGCCCAACGAGAACGTGAGCGGCAAGATCAGTTCCAGCGACGCATCTTTTGCTGCACCAGCACAGCTTGTCTCTCTGCCGGTGCAGGAGCAGTGCATACGGCCGTCCAGCAAGGAGTAGCAGCCCATCAAGGCGATAAGCATGAGGCTGAAGTCGTAAAAACGGGATGCATGGGCTTATGCAGCAAGGGACCTCTGGTTCGCGTCGATACAAAGGATGAGGATCCGGTCTTATATGGTGATGTTACGACCCATGCCGCACAGCAAATCCTCACCCGTCATCTGCCAGAAGAAGAACAGCTCGATGAGATCGATCCCGATGATATAGAAGCGGGTGTCGATCCCCATGACTTCCTGCATTTTAGAGCCAGCCGGCGCCAAGCAAAGGCCAAAGCAGGATTAGAACAGAACATCATTCCCCTGGACCTGCCCTTCTTCACCAAGCAGGTCAATGTCGTCCTCAGCAAAACGGGCCATATCAACCCAGAAAAACTAGAAGATTATTTGGCCCATGGTGGCTATACGGCGCTGGCCAAAGCATTGGGCGAGATGACCCCGGAGGAAATCTGTGCTGAAATTTTGCGCAGCGGCCTACGCGGTCGCGGTGGTGGAGGATTTCCCACAGGCGTGAAATGGAATCTTGTGCGCCAGGAAGAAGCGCCGCAGAAGTATGTCATCGTCAATGGAGATGAGGGTGATCCGGGCGCTTATATGGATCGTACCGTGATGGAGGATGATCCCCATCGTGTACTGGAAGGATTGATCATCAATGCCTACGCTGTCGGGGCAACCAAAGGCTACTTTTACATCCGCGGCGAATATCCCATCGCCATTCAGCGTATCCGGCGCGCCATCCGCGCCGCCAAGCGGCGCGGTATTATCGGCAAGTCCGTTATGGGCACTGATTTTAGCTTTACGGCCGAAGTTAGGATTGGGGCCGGGGCCTTTGTTTGTGGCGAAGAAACGGCCTTGATCCATTCCATTGAAGGAAAACGGGGCATACCGCGCATACGCCCGCCATATCCCTCAGCATCCGGGCTATGGGATATGCCCACGGGCATCAACAATGTAGAGACAATCGCCAATGTGCCCTCGATCATCAATAAAGGCGCCGGCTGGTTCGCGGGCATCGGCACCGAGGACAGCAAGGGCACGAAGGTTTTTGCCCTGGCGGGACAACTGCGCAACACCGGTTTGATTGAAGTGCCTATGGGCATTACCCTGCGCGAGATAGTGTATGAGATCGGCGGCGGCATCCCTGGCGGACGCACCTTCAAGGCGGCTCAAACAGGGGGCCCAAGCGGTGGTTGTATCCCTGAAGAGTTCCTAGATACGCCAGTGGATTACGAAAACCTGGGCAAACTCGGTTCAATCATGGGCTCCGGTGGGCTGGTGATCATCGACGATACGACCGGTATGCCGGATTTCTCCCGTTTCTTCATGGATTTCTGCGTCGATGAAAGCTGTGGGAAGTGCGTCCCCTGCCGGGTGGGTACGGTCAAGATTCGGCACATGCTGGATGAAATAATCGCCGGGAACAGTGTGCCGGAAGATCTGGTCAAGCTGGAGAATCTGTGCAATCTGGTTAAAACCACCAGCCTTTGTGGCCTGGGAAAATCGGCCCCCAATCCAGTCTTGAGCACCTTAAAGTATTTCAAACACGAATATGAGGACCTGATTCAATGATAGAGCTACAAATTGACGGGCAAAAAATCCAAATCGAAGAAGGGACATCGGTCATTGAGGCGGCGCAGGCCAATGGCATTGATATCCCGCACCTTTGCTACCACCCTGAGCTGTCCGTGTCAGGTGGCTGTCGTTTGTGCGTGGTGGAAGTGGATGGATATGCCAATCCTGAAGCAAGCTGCGGCTTAGCCTGCCGGGAAGGCATGGTCATCAATACGCAAAGCAAGCAGTTAAGCGAGATGCGCCGCGATATGATCGACCTTTTCATCTCTGACCATCCCTTGGACTGTGTAACCTGCGACAAGGCGGGCAACTGCCTGCTGCAAAAATATGCGTATGAGTATGGCATTTCTGAAACCAGCCATGATTTTGAGCTGTCGCGCACCCTATATCAGGATGACAATCCATTTTTCATCCGTGATCACCAATACTGCATTCTCTGCAGCCGCTGTGTGCGTGTCTGCAAAGAAGTTGTCGGCGCTAATGCCATTGAGATCGTCGGGCGCGGGTTCGGAAGCCATGTGGCCACACCTTTTGACGGTCCTATGATCGATTCTTCCTGCGTTTACTGCGGCAGCTGTGTTCAAATCTGCCCGACGGCGGCCTTGATGCCGGTGTCGCGCCTGGGGCGTGGGCGTGAGTGGGAGTTGGATCGCGTGGAGACGATCTGTGGCTACTGCGGTGTGGGCTGCCACCTTGAATATGCGCTGAAAGATGGGGAAATCCTTTATGTCGATGGTGCGGGTGGGGATGCGGTAAACGGGGAGCTCACGTGCAGCAAGGGACGATATGGCTGGGATTTTGTGCGCAATCCCGATCGCCTGACGAAACCTTTGATACGTCGTGATGTGGCCTATGATCTCGGTCTGACCGATGAGCCTTGGGAACTGCCGGAAAAATCGCCCCTGGCTGTTCGTAAACCAGAGATCCTGGATAGTTTTGTGGAGACCGATTGGGAAACAGCTCTAAACCTGACCGCCAAAAAAATGGCGGATACCGTAAAAGCATATGGTCCCGACTCTATCATGGGTCTCACTTCGGCCCGCTGCACCAACGAGGACAACTACGTCTTCCAGAAGCTTATGCGCGCCGCCATAGGTACCAATAATCTCGACCATTGTGCCCGGCTTTGACACAGCTCAACCGTAACAGGCCTCGTGCAGGCCTTCGGAAGTGGGGCGATGACCAATTCAATCCGGGAAATCCGTGATGGTGATTGTATCTTTATCAGCGGCTCGAATACGGCTGAGTCCCATCCGGTGATCAGCTATGAAGTTGTGCGCGCCGCAAAACGGGGCGCCAATGTGATCATCGTCGATCCGCGGCGTATTCCCTTGGTTGAGAATGCAACCCTCTTCTTGCAAATCAAACCGGGAACAGATATTTACGTTTTCCTGTCGATCATGCATATCATCATCCGTGAAGGATGGGCTGATGAGGCATTTATCGCCAACCGCACTGAGGGGTTTGAAGAATTCCAGGCCGTCGTCGCCGAATATACTCCCGAACGTGCTTCATTAAAGTCTGGCGTCCCTATCGACAAAATTGAAGAAGCGGCGCGCATCTACGCTTTTGGTGAGCGGGTGCACGGACAATCAATTTATGATGACGATCGAGGCCGCAGCGCCATTTTCTACGCCATGGGCATCACCCAACGCAGCAATGGTACCGATATGGTCAAGACACTGGCCAATCTGGCCATGCTCTGCGGGCAATTAGGCAAACGCTCTACCGGCGTCAACCCGCTGCGTGGGCAGGCCAATGTACAGGGCGCCTGCGATTTGGGCGGCCTGGTCAATGTCTATCCTGGCTACCAGCATGTTACCGACGATGAAAAACGGCGGAAAATCGCCCAAGAATGGGGCATGGATGATCTCCCAGGAAAAGTCGGCTTGACCATTGTCGAGGCGATGCATGGCATTAATGAAGGGAAGATACATGCTCAATATGTCATGGGTGAAAATCCGATGATGTCGGATCCGGACACCAACCATGTTGAGGCGTCGCTGCGCAAACTAGATTTCCTGGTTGTACAGGACATTTTCCCCAGCGAAACGGCTCATCTGGCACATGTCATTCTTCCGGCAGCTTCTTCCCTGGAAAAAGGGGGGACGTTTACGAATACGGAACGGCGGGTGCAGCTGCTCAATCCGGTTTTGCCTAGGCCTGGGGAAACTTTACCTGATTGGAAGATAACGGCCGAAATCGCGGCTCGTTTCGATCAACAGATGGACACTGAAAGAGCGCCCGGCTACTGGCATTACGAGTCACCTGAGGAAATTTTCTCAGAGCTGGTAAAAGTGACGCCGATTTATGCCGGTATGAGTTATGAGCGCCTGCAAGGTCAGGGTTTGCAGTGGCCATGCCCAGACTCTGAACATCCCGGGACGCCAATCTTGCATGTTGGTAAATTCTCACGCGGCTTGGGAATGCTCAGCCCGGTGCGGGCCAATGATCCTGCGGAAGCGACAGATGAAGAATATCCACTGATCTTAAGTACAGGGCGCGTGCTCTATCATTACCATTCGGGCACGATGACCCGGCGCAGTGGGCCGCTGTCCTGGCGTGAACCGCGTGGCTATGTGGAAGTGAATGCAGTCGATGCGGAATCTGTGGGCATAGCGGATAACCACGCGGTGGTTATTAAGAGCCGGCGCGGCAGCGTGCGCACGCGTCTTAAGGTGAGCGAGGGGGTTCCACCAGGAACTATCTTCCTCGCTTTCCACTGGCGCGAGGCTCCGGCCAATATGCTAACCCATGATTTCGCCCTGGATCCGTTGGCTAAGATTCCAGAGTATAAGATCAGCGCGGTGCGCTTGGAGAATCCGCGGAAGAAGAAGGGATAGGACACGAACGAACTAGGACAAGAACGGATTATTAATAACTGCCAGACACTTCAAAAGTGCCTGGCAGTTTTTTAGGTCAGCGTCAGTTGATAATGGACAGCGTATTGGCCCAGGGTATGGCGCACTGTTTCTTCTAGTACTTTTTGATCTACACCCGATTCGCCCGTGACTTCAATATAGGCGATGGTTCCATATAAAGGATGCGCCTTGGCCTGGACATTCAAAGCGGCAACACCATCAATCTCCTGCACAGCCAGCTTATACACATCTTCAACCTCGCGGTATACAAACCGTGGCTTGAAAATCTTGCCTACGGTCGTCAGCGGCATCTCATCGACAATATGGATGCCCTTGGGCACGGCCGCGCGCTCGCCAATATGTTCGCGCGCATAGGCCAGCAGTTCATCTTCGGAAACCTGGGCTCCATCTTCTAGCTGCACATAGGCGACAGGCACTTCACCGGCATAGGCATCCGGCCTACCCACCGCGGCGGCCAGCACAACCTGTGGATGGCTGTGTAAAGGTTCCTCAATGAGCAGGGGGTCGATATTATGCCCACCACGAATTATGAGTTCTTTTTCCCGTCCCGTGAGCCAGAAATATCCGGCTTCATCTTGGCGACCCAGATCTCCTGTATTCAACCAGGAGTCGCCCCCATCTTCACAGTCAACAAAAGCGGTTTGGTTGTGTATTTCCTCCTTGTAGCCGGGGAATACATTAGGACCACGCACGATGATGGCCCCGATTTCATCACTATCACAATCCCTTTTGTAGTCTCCATCCCCGCCCAATTCCACAACCTTCATTTCCTGGTAGGGCAAACGAAAACCGATTGATCCCACTCGTTTCTCGCCCCCCGGCGGGTTGACCGAACTGATGCAGACTGCTTCAGTCAAACCATACCCCTCCAGGATCATAACTTTTGTGCGCGCTTCAAATTGGCGGAAGACCTCGGCCGGCATGGGGGCTGCCCCACAAACAGCGAATTCCAGGCTGCTGATATCGCTGTCCTCCACGGGCACATTGAGCAGTGAACTATAAACCGTGGGCACTCCACTGAAAAAATTGATCTTATAAAAATCGACGATGCGCCAGAAATTACTGATCACGCCTTCTCCACGGTAACCTGATGGGGGCCCCAATATAACCGAGGCCCCTTTCATCCAGGGGATCAGGCCGGTGACGATGACCCCATTGACGTGGAAGAGCGGCAGTCCACAGAAGAGTATTTTATCGGCACCTAAGGTGATCGTTTCCGCTGCGGACCAGGCGTCGAACACCTCGCTAAAATGGGTATGCTGGGCCAGCTTCGGCGTCCCTGTTGTCCCTCCCGTGTGAAAATAGGACGCAATATCGTTCGCCGCTATCTGCCTATCGAACTCCAATCTTTGCGTCATATGGCGGCGCGACCGGGCCACAAAATCAACCACTCTTGCTCGCGGCTTGTGCCCTTTATCCGCGCGCAAGACCAACCATTTGGCGCCCCACTTCTTCAGCCTGGTCAAGTAATTGGCCAGATCAACCTGTAAGATCATCTCCAGCGTGGGCACCTCGTCGGCGATTGAAGCCACCTTTTGCCAGATGTCTGTGGCTGGGAAAGGAGCCAACGTCACCAACACCTTGGTGCCCGCCGCATTCATAATATCGGCCATTACCTCTGGCTCCAGCATTGGGTTAATTGGATTGACGATGCCCGCCGCTTCCCCGCCAAAGATCGTAAAGAAGGCCTGGGGCATATTGGGCAAGATCATCGAGACCACGTCATCTTTGCCGATGCCCAAATCGTGGAACATATTCGCCGTTTGGTTGATGAGACCGATTACATCCTTATAGGTATAAAAAAGGGCGTCGTTAAAATGTGTGCCTTGCAAGAAAAACTGCAACGCGATCTTGTCCGGTTTTAGGGCTGCCCCCTGCTGGATCGCTTCATACGTATTGCTGGGCAAATTACGCCGTTTCAAGGGAACGGATTCAATAGATTCAATATCGGAAATCGTTGCCACGGCTGCGGTCATGTCTCTCCCTCCATCATGATCTGGGCCTCTGCGCAGGGTTGTAAATGAACAAAGATTACCACTCAAATTTTACGGCAGATCCACCCAATAAAAAAAAAGCCACAACGGAAGGCCGGTTTACACCGGATCACCCTTGTGGCTTCAGGTACCTTTTGCTTCAATCAGTCGCAAGATTCGCTGAATTCATTGCCCAAGATTATCTTGGTGACGCGCTTAAGCAGCAAGCAAGAAGCGCGCTCCGCGGCCTCTTGATCATGCTGCTGGATCGCTTCCAACAATGCGCGATGACGGGCCAGAACCTCTTCGCGCGGCGTCTTGTAAGGCTCGGCGACATCTTCCGGTTTCATCATCGAAGCCAGCGAGGCATTGATCAGCCGCCTGCTGTACAAGGGCTTGCGTATCGCACGCACAATATAAGCTAGAAATTCATTGTGACAGGCGGCGACGATGCAGGAGTGAAATTCAAGATCCGCTTTGGCCCAGGCCTCTTCATCACCCTCTTCACAATCTACCAGCTGCTGGTAGGCGGCAGCGATCTTCTCGATTTCTTCTTCGCTGGCATTACGCGCTGCCAATGCGGCTACATCTGGTTCGATGACCAGCCGTACTTCCG
This sequence comes from uncultured Chloroflexia bacterium, assembly GCA_963807975.1. Taxonomy (GTDB): domain Bacteria; phylum Chloroflexota; class Anaerolineae; order Promineifilales; family Promineifilaceae; genus JAACFF01. Next base: position 288,082 of record CAWEDV010000003.1, read on the forward strand.
CCAGGCCATACATAAATTCATTGTCCGGCTTCGACGAAGCCACCCATTCCAAAACAGAGGGATCCAACATCTGCCAGTCGCTCCGGGGACGGATGATCGTGCCCACCTTGGGACGGGACTCCACCAGGCCGCGCGCCGCCAGGCCTTTCACTGCCTCACGGATAACCGTGCGGCTGACGCCATACTGCTCGCTCAGCGTGTCCTCTTTGGGCAAAACATCACCGGGTGATAATTCACCGCTGATAATGCGGCTCCCGATAGCGTTAAGCACTTGTTCGCGTAGATTATAGTGGACAACCATGTTTATTCTTCCTTTCCAATTCCGTTGAATAATGGGCTTTTTTTATATTATTATTCCTCCTACAGAGTACCCCATTATTCGCAAAGTGTCAAGTATAAAATAATATCATCGCTGTCGCGGCTGGTCTTAAAGCGCTTCTGCCAGGTGTGGGGTTTGGACCCGTTCCTCGCCTGCCAGGTCGGCGATTGTACGGCCGACTTTGAGGATGCGGTGGAAAGCACGGGCGCTGAGGTTCATCTGGGCCATGGCGCTTTTCATGAGGCGGCGGCCTGTTTCGTCTAAGGGGCGAAACTCGCGCATCGCTGGGACCCATTTCGGCATTGCAGTAAATATTCAACTGTTTAAATCGGACTGCCTGACGTTCACGGGCGGCCTCTACCCGTTCGCGAATAGAGGCTGATGGCTCTCCGCGCTGTATGGCAGTCAGCTTCTCGTACTCCACGCGCGGCACTTGCACATGCAAATCGATGCGATCCATCAGCGTGTTTTTGATAACCAAAAACATCAGCGGGCCCGAAATGCGTTTTTGATAACTGGTAACTATGAATACCCAGACCCGCATACAAAAAACCGGATCTTATTTAGCGTAACCCTTCCAATACTCTGCAGTATAGCCAGATAACCTTCTGGCTGTCTTCGGTTCTCTCATGAGCACATTCCCCACAGGCATCAAGGCTCTAATTCAACTTACAGTATATTTGATGATCGCACGATAAACATGACAAAAGACACTACACTCGCCGGTTGATCACTTCTATACTGATAGTGTCAGCCCACACAGATCAGAGGAGGGATGCCATGAATCAGAGAAAACTACGCGGCATGTTATTGGTATCAGTTCTCTTGTTCGTAGTTTTTTGGGGCATCATCTTTAGCGCAACGAACACCGGTGCCGAGATTTATGTAACCCCCACACTCTATGCAACCAATTGGAACTACATGCCATATATCAGAAGTCTAAAACGAGGTCCAACAGCGACCGCCACACTTCCGCCGCCAACAATGACGCCTTGGGCAACCAATACTAATACCCCGACAAGCACAACTGAAGTAGAGCATACGCCGACGGCAACAGCTTCAATCACGCCATCGCCAACCGCAACTTATACTGCCCGTCCCCCGAGTTTACCGGCACCAACGATATATGAAATTGATAACAGTGATCAAGATGGCAACTTCACCGTCTCCTGGACAGCAGTTGCCGGGGCTGAATATCTACAAGTTGAAGCAGAATTACAACGATACGACTTGGGATACCCATTTACGAGGGTTCCTTGTTAAGATAAAAACACGACCAACCTGGCACCTGGAGAATACTGCTTACCGAGTACGCGCCTTTCCGATACCACAATAGTGATTGGTCTGAAGTGAAGTGCACAACGGTAGAGGGAGATCTGAACTAGAGTATATATGTGATTTGAGACACTTAATGATGGACCGAGCAGCAGCCGCCCAAATATCGAAATGCTACAGGATGGGAGGCTATTCATTGCTGGGGGTTAGGATAAATATCATGAACCATATCGAACTTTGCCCATGTTTTACGATCCTGAAACTAAGAGCTTTCCAGACATCATTGTGGATAAGGGGGTTACACTTCGGCTGCTTTATTGGCCGATGGAAATGTTCTGATAGATGTCGATTATTCGGGTGGAATAACGATTTTACCAATCGCTGATATACGAACCGTCAAGATGATAGGTTGACAACTTAGATTCCAACATGGATGCCAAGAGGTATACAGAGGTATTGAGGATGGGCTGTTCTGACTTATTCTGCGGATCTCATGGATTCTTTTACGATGTTTAATTCGGAGGATAAGAAATCTACCTTCGAGATAGATAATTTTGATTGGCAGAAACATCAAACCCGCGATTATATTTGCTGTTGAGCTGCCGCTAGACCCTTCCTCTACACTACTGACAAACGGGATAATTGGCGACATAATACGATCTCAATGGGACTACAACTTCCGTTTTTGATAAAACTGGACGACTTTCATCCTCCATTATGGGCCGTTCAATCGGTTTCAGCCGACGAACGAAGATATTCTTCAGCGGCGGGCAGGAGATTTAACAATCTTAATCAATACTTCACCGTCAATGAATCGTACAATGATTGACTTGTACAGTCATGAAGAACAAATAAGAATTGCTGATATGTGGAAGATGAGCTGGCCACGAAATGATAACTTTGGCAGATGGCAACTTGCTCGCAATTGGTGGTTTCCAGCGGAAAGTACCAGATGGATGTTGCTAGACCCTATTCGACATGTAGAAATATATGTACCCACAGAAGAACAGATGGTATAAAGCTGGCACCTTAAATATTCAGAAGGTACTAATTTGTTCTGCCATCCAACTTCGCAAATGGCGAGATTTTCGTATACGGTGGGAGCACCGATACGGGGACTGGTGATTCTCCAATCGCACCACCTGAAATCGGCAGATGTGAGAAGGTAGCTGATAAATAACGCAATTATGCTCGGATCAAATCGCCATTTTGTGGTTTCTATAACCCATACTTATAGGTCGATAACGGCAACAGTTGGCAGGTGGTTGATAAATGCGAAAGCTGCGTAGCCGGGTTTGTGCCTGGCTTATTGTTCTCTCCTAATATGACAATTTCATGTCCCGGTCATAACAAAAGTCACACGTTGAAGGAGTAATTTGCGCGGCGACAGCATCGTGCGAAGCAAATCCACTAATTAGGGAGCTGGCATTAATATGGCGGGAAGAAAGAAATGATCAGGCTTTCCGAGGTCGATATTGAAGCGCTTCAGCCAAATGCGACGGGTTTATCTGCTCGTCACCTGCCAGGTCGGCGATTGTACGGCCGACTTTAAGTACGCGATGGAAGGCTCTGGCACTAAGACTCATCTGGGCCATAGCGCTTTTCATTAGACGACTGCTTGTTTCGTCAAGAATGCAAAATTTACGCACTTCACTGGGTCCCATTTCGGCATTACAATAAATATCCTGCTCCTTAAAACGAGCAGACTGGCGCTCGCGAGCACGTTCAACCCGCCTGCGAATATCAGCCGATGGTTCACCCCTCTGTGTTGCGGTTAGTTTCTCATACTCCACTCGAGGTACATCAACATGCAAGTCAATGCGGTCCATCAACGGACCTGATATGCGCTTCTGGTAACGCGTAACCGTCGCATTGGAACACGAGCAGGCGTGGGTCGGGTCTCCAAAGTAGCCGCAGGGGCAAGGATTTTGGGCGGCGATCAATACAAAATTGGCGGGGAAGGTTATGGTGCCTGAGGCACGAGAAATGGAAACTTCACGTGGGTTGCCTTCTAAGGGCTGGCGCAGCACCTCCAGTAATCTTTCGCCAAATTCAGGCAGTTCATCGAGGAACAAGACTCCACGGTGAGCGAGCGATATTTCTCCCGGCCTCGGCCATGCGCCTCCGCCTACAAGGCCGGCATAGCTGATGGTATGGTGGGGCGAACGGAAGGGGCGGATGCGGATCAGGGGTGTATCGGCCGGAAGAAGGCCGGCGACTGAATAGACTTTGGTCACTTCCAGCGCTTCATCGACCGTCATCCGGGGCAGAATTCCAGGCAAAGATTTTGAGATCAGGGTCTTGCCGGAACCTGGCGGGCCGGTCAAAAGGCAGTTATGCGCGCCGGCGGCCGAAACTTCGATGGCTCTTTTGACATGCTCCTGGCCCATGACATCCGCGAAATCGGCAGCGATGACTTGATCTTGGGCAAAGGCCTGCTCCACATCTACAGCACAAGGTTCTATCGGCCGTAAACCGGTCAGATGCCCCACCAACTCCACCAGGCTGGTTACTGGAATCACCTCAATATCGGGCATCAAGGCTGCTTCTTCGGCATCGGCGGCAGGGACAAAGACGCGCTCTAGTCCCGCCTGGCGCGCCAATGCAGCCAGGGGCAGAATGCCTTTTGTATGTCTTGTGGTTCCTTCTAGGGACAATTCGCCGATGAAGAGGGCATTCTGCAGTTTATCTGGCCAAACCTGCTGGGTCGCGGCCAGCACGCCCACGGCGATTGGCAGATCGTAAGCCGGGCCTTCTTTGCGCAAATCAGCCGGCGCCAGATTAACGGTAATGCGTCTATTACTTGGGAAAGTAAAACCGGAATTCTTTATCGCAGAATGAACGCGATCGCGACTTTCGCGCACAGCGGCATCGGGCAGGCCGACCATTTGAAAGTTAGGATAGCCCTTAATGATGTCGACTTCAACTTCGACCAGTTCAGCTTCCAACCCGACGATGGCGCTGCTCAACACCTTGGCCAGCATAGCTCTCAGTCCTTTGGCTGTCGCTCTTACTTAATATCTCTTGTAAGAATTATGCGCTAGCCTTAAGCTACTTCCTTTTCCTTCCCAAGCGGCACATTTTGCCATGGACTATCACCCAGTCCTCGATAATCCATGGCTGTGCCCATCTCCATTGATCAGTACGCCACTTTGCTTTGCAGCAGCCGTTTTACTTCCTGCACGTCGGTATTGATCTGCATCTTTAATTCCATCAACCCGGAAAACTTCTGCTCCGGTCGTATACGGGCGATGAATGTTACCTGGATCAATTGCCCATACAGATCGCCATTGAAATCGAGCAGATGCGCTTCAACCAGTCGCTGACGGCCGTTGACCGTGGGCCGCACACCAACATTGGTTGCCGCCATATGACGTTCATCGCCTACCTGCACAAAGGTGGCGTAGACGCCATCAGACGGCAGCAGCAGTTCTTCCCACAGGGCTAGATTCGCCGTTGGGAAACCAATGGTCCGCCCACGCTGATCGCCTTTGATCACAGTACCCGTTATCGTATACGGTCGTCCCAGACAGCCGTTGACATCCTCAATTTCTCCCAGGGCAAGGTTTTTGCGGATGCGGCTGCTGCTGACCAATTGGCCAGCCCAGCTTTCCATCAAATCCACTTGCTGCACGGAAAAACCTTTTTCAGGCCCGATGCGCCTTAAGAAATCTTGATCGCCCTCGCGCTTGTAACCAAATGCGAAATCCCCGCCCCATATCTGGCGCATATCCAACCAATCGCGCATTTGGTCCACAAAGGCCAAGGCGCGCACAGAGCGTATTTGCTCGTTGAAAGGGTGGGCAATGACCAAATCAACATTTTGCTGGCCCAAAAAGCTGAGCCGTTCTTGCAGTGGATTGATATAGTAGCGGCCGGTCAACTTTTGAATCACTCGTTTTGGATGGGGGAAAAATGTCAGCACGGCCGATCGCACGCCCGCTTTCTGGGCCGCATCAGCCATTGCGTGCAAGATAGCTTGGTGCCCACGGTGTACGCCGTCAAAGGAGCCTAACGCAATGTATGTAGGCTGGCGATCGGCAATATCAGCCAGGGTGTTTACATGTACGATTTTTTGTGTCATAGAATAATGCCTCTGGATGCTGGCATAGCTCTAATTGTACCAAAGTTCAAAAACCATTGAAATGTTGATCGCGCTTTACAAATACTGTTTTGCACAGCAAGAATCTTTGTTTGTTTGGTTATTCTTGCAGAGGCAGGAATACCTTATGCGGCTGCCAATCTCCGTCCCTTTGTTTCACAAGGCCCAGAAAACGTCCTCCTGGCTCATACACTCGGGCCAATGTCGCTTGTGGTTGGTCATCCGACTGTTTTAATCGCTGTCCGACCTTCATTCGTGCGGACTCCTCTTCTGACAAAGTCATACGCGGTAGGTGCTGCACAGCGCTGTCTGCGGGCAGCAGATTGTTGGTCCACGTCTCCTGGTGCAGGTGATCAAGGGGAGTGGCCTGTGATAATGAATAATCACCGATTGCGGTTCGCTTCAGCGCGGTAATATGCCCACCACAGCCCAATACCTGCCCTAAATCATGGGCCAGGGAGCGTACATAGGTCCCTGAAGAACAGGTCATCTCAAGCTGCAAGTAGGGATCCTGCCAGGACAGCAAATGCAATTCGTATATATCAACGGTCCTTACCGGCGGATCTACATCCTTGCCCTGCCGGGCCAGCTTGTACAAAGGCTGCCCGTCACGCTTAATGGCTGAATAGGCAGGCGCTTTTTGTTGGATACGTCCCCGAAACTGGTCCAACGCTTGCTCGATATCGTCCGCGCCGACCTGTATCTGCTTCTCAGCCACCACTTGGCCATCAGCATCATATGTATCGGTAGCCTGGCCGAGGCGTACTACTGCCTCATAGCGCTTGGTTTGACCAACCAGGTATTCTGCTAGGCGCGTTGCTCGCCCTACACAGACCAGGATCACGCCTGTGGCCAACGGATCGAGCGTACCGGCGTGCCCCACCCGGCGCACACCACTGATACGGCGAATCTGTTGTACGACATCGTGGGAAGTAATTCCCCCGGGTTTATCGATATTGAGAATGCCTTCAGGGGACATGATAAGGAAATTTAGAAATGAAAATCCGGTGATCTTCTGGGGATGCTAGGAGCTAGCTTGCATCTCGGCTGCGGGTTGAGACTGTCTAGCTATTGCCTCTTGACAGGAGCGGACAACAATTGATTCCGCTTCTTCTAATGTCCCCACCAATGTACAACCGGCTGCCAATGGATGTCCGCCACCCCCCAAGGCCAAGGCGACCTCTGCCACATCGAACGGTGGACGGCATCGGAAGCCAACTTTGACTCTGTTATCATCCATTTCCATCAAGACAGCGCCCATGGACGATACATCAACATCGGCCAGGAGGTTTACCAATCCCACGCTGCTGTTGCTGCGAAACTCAGCTGCTTTACGCTCCCCGTTGGTGATACATGCCCAAAGCAGTCCATGTTCCAACTGCATCTTGTTCATCCCCGTGCTCCATAGCTTCAGGGTTGACATTGAGCGCATGTTTAAGGCCTGCATAGTAACAAAACCCAGGTCGGCGCCTGCATCGACTAGGTCAGCTCCGGTGCGCAAGGTATTGGCTGAAACTCCCGTCGTGCGAAAGCCCAATGTATCGGTGATCAGACCGGTTAGTAAGGAAAGGGCTATCTCCTCAGAGATTTCAATCTGCAAGTCACGAAACAGACGGTATAGAATCTCCGTGGTTGATGATGACTTGGGATCAACGAGGTTGATATCGCCAAACTGCGTGTTGGTTATATGGTGGTCAATATTGATAATAAATGGTTTCGAATCGGGCAAATTAGCGTATGCTCGTCCCATACGATATTCATCGCCACAATCGACTGCGATGAGCAGGTCGTAGCGAGCTGTATCACGCGGACTTCTGCGCACTTTGTCGGCCATGGGCAGATACCTGAAGCGTTCTGGTACATTGTCGTCACAGACGATGGTCACTTTTTGCCCCATCTGTTTCATGGCTAAACCGACGGCGGTCAGCGACCCTATCGCATCCCCATCGGGATCGGTGTGCGTAATGACCAGAATATTTTCAGCTTTCTCTAGCGTATGTTGGATCATGGGCCCGAATTCAACTTTTTATAGGATTGGTGGATCAACAGGCTCGTCTGGCTCTTCTTCTTGCGGTGGAATATCCAGGTCAGCCAGAATTTGATCGACTTCCTCAATATAAGCCAATGTCGGATCCCAGTTGAAATGTAGTTCAGGCACCGTGCGCAGGCTCATGCGCTGCGCCAGTTCATAGCGAAAAAAGCCCCCAGCTTTATCGAGGGCTTTCATGACTTCCTTTTTACGCGATTCGTCGCCAAGAGCATTCACGTATACATTTGCGTGCTGAAATTCACGGTCGATGAGCACCCGGGTTATGGTTAGATTGAACAAGCGCGGATCGCTTACATCGCGCAGCAGAAGCTCGCTCATGATGATTCGAATTTCTTCCGCGGTTCGTTCCTGACGAATTTTACTCATTTATATTAGTCCACAACCTTTTCGGTCACGAAGAATTCGACGATATCGCCAGGCTGGAAATCATTCCAGCCCTCAATGCCTACGCCGAACTCAAAGCCAGTTTTGACCTCGCGCACGTTTTCCTGCAAATGTTTCAGGCTGCTAACCGGCCCAGTAGCGAGCAATTTACCGTTTCGCACAAGATGGGCTTGGGCGTTGCGACGTGCTTCGCCCGTACGCATGTAGCTGCCGGCGATATAACCCACACCGCTAATACGGAACACCTGCCTTACTTCGGCACGGCCGATAACCACATCCCGGTATGTTGGCTCAAGCATACCCTTCATCGCTTTTTCAACATCTTCAAATAGTTTATAGATGATGCTGTAATTGCGGATATCTACTTGTTCACTGCTCGCTGCCGCTTTGGCAACAGGATCCACATTAACATTGAACCCTAGAATAATCGCGCCAGAAGCAGAGGCCAGCATGACATCACTTTCACTCACATTACCCGTGGAAGCACGAAGAATTTCCACAGAGACTTCGTCATTGTCGATTTGTTCCAGCGAATTGACGATTGGTTCTAGCGAGCCCTGCACATCGGCTTTCACGATCAGGTTTAACGATTTCGTTTCACCCTCTTGCAGCCGGCTGAAGAATTCTTCCAGACTGATCGCTCGCTGCCGACCGACTGCAAACTGCTGCTGGTTTGCTACATGCTCGGCAATAATCTTACGCGCAGTCCTTTCACTGTCGACGACACGGAACTGTTCGCCGGCTTCCGGTATGCCTCCCAATCCAGCCACTGATACTGGCATTGAAGGACCCGCGCTGCGAGTTTTATTCCCTTTGAAATCAAACATGGCCTTAATCCGACCGTAGTTTTGATCCATTAGAAGCGTATCACCCATATTGAGCGTGCCATTCTGCACCAACAGCGTGGTCATAATCCCTCGCCCTTTCTCAATTTTCGCTTCAAGAACTGTTCCAGTAGCCGAGGCTTTAGGGTTGGCGCGTGGTTCAATATCTTCAGCGATTAACAGAATCGCCTCTAGCAAATCTTCGATACCCAACTTTTCAGTGGCTGAAACGGGGATGACCATTGTATCACCATCCCACTCATCGGGAATCAGATCAATCTCTGCCAACTGCTGCTTCACGCGTTCCGGCCTGCTGGTCTCTAAATCAATCTTGTTCAAAGCAACCACAATCGGCACACGAGCAGCACGTGCATGATCAACCGCTTCTCGCGTCTGAGGCATGAGGCCATCATCGGCGGCAACGACCAGCACGGCAATATCTGTAGCCTGGGCTCCCCGGGCGCGCATCGCTGTAAACGCCTCGTGACCCGGCGTATCCAGGAAGGTAATCAGTTGGCCTTCACGACGGACCTGGTAAGCCCCAATATGCTGGGTAATGCCCCCGGCTTCACCAGACTGAACATCTGATTGCCGTACGACATCCAAGAGAGAGGTTTTGCCATGATCGACATGTCCGAGCATGGTAACAACCGGTGCTCTGGGTTCTAGATCGGCCTCGCTTTCATCGGCCAGCACCTTACGCCATGCCAACTGCTCGACGGGTTCTTCGTCTTCTTCGACCTCGACAACCGTTGACACAACTTCATAACCCATTTCTTCGGCAACGATGGCAGCCGTATCAAAGTCAATCTGTTGGTTGATGTTGGCCATGATGCCATTGCTCATCAGTTCTTTGATGACATCAATCGGACTTACTTCCATAATGCCCGCCAGGTCTCGGACCGTCACAAAATCTGGCACTTCAATCAGCGTTTTTGTTTGCGTCATGCTTTTACTCCGTCATCTCGTCAACCATCGGTTTGCTAGATGCTATCTCTTTTCTCTCTGATTCTGTCACTTCCGTCATCAGCGCTTGGTTTAGTAGCTGCGGTTTCTGCACTGCTCTTTCCCAACAACTTATCTGGTCGCATAAGTAGGCGCCGCGCCCGTTCCGCTTACCGGACCGATCGACGACAACACCCTCATCCGGTGTACGTACAATTCGTGTCAACCGACGTTTGTCAAATTTCTGCCGGCAGACAATACATGTCCGCTGTGGAACATGTTTAGGACGTCGTACCTGCTTTTTGCTCACTACAAATCTTCCGAATCAAAATCTTTCCACTCAGGACGTCCCCGTCCACGCTTGCGCTTGCGCTTGACCACCACTTCACCCGCCTTCTCATCGAAAACGAGTTGGCGACCCTTTCGCGCATCCGCTTTTTCATCTTCTGACTCTTCACCAGGCCGGTCGGTTGGGGTTACCACAACCACGGATGGTTTCTTCTTTTTCTTGACTGGTTCGGGCGCACGCTCAAATATTGATTTCGACAGATCGTCAATATCCGGCACCTTTTCAGCTTCATCTTCGACGATCTCTTCCTCTTCTATTGCTTCGATCGCCTCAACTGCTTCGATGAACTGCTCTTTTGCGTCAACCTCTTCCAGCAATTCTTCGACTTCAGCCGTGACTTCTTGCGCAGTTTCCTCTTCAATGATCTCTTCTTCAACTGCTTCCAGAACTTCTTCTTCGACCACTTCGACTGCAGCCTCTTCCTCAACTTCCTCTTGCGGCAGATGGTAGACGGCTACATATTCTTTCAATGTCTCCAACATCTTGTCACCGAAACCTCGGTAGCCTAGGAAAACCTCATCCCCAAGGTCAAGGGTCAACAAGACATCGCCCACCGTTTCGATATTGTTGTCCAGCAGCAAGTTGTGAATACGCCCAGGCAGGTCCAATTCCTCCAGAGGCAGTTTCCAGGCCAGAGCCGGTATGCGTTTGCGAGCTTCAGAGAGTTCGCGGCGCACTTCTGCATGAGATTCCGCGCGGCTGGCAATAATGCGTCCTTCCACACCAGCCACCAGACGAGTCAACATCAAGTAATCTTCTGAAGTAATTGGGCGTCCAGCTTCCTTCTTTTCCAGGATATAGGTTGCTTTTTCCAACAAGACCTCATCCTTGGTCACGGCGGGATCTACGGCACCATGATCGAGTTGGCTTAAGGATTCTGATGCGGCTTCGGTCAGGCTCTTGATATCAATGCGCCAACCGGTTAACTTCGCCGCCAATCTCGCATTTTGTCCTTCACGTCCGATTGCCAGGGACAATTGGTCGTCGGGAACGATGACGACGGCCGTTCTTCCTTCGGTTGGATGCTCTTCCAGGAAAACGTGTGAAACACGGGCCGGGCTGAGCGCTTTGGAAATAAAAGACTGCTGGTTGGGGTCCCACTCAATAACGTCTATCTTTTCGTCATTCAGCTCACGCACAATGCTTTGAATACGCACACCGCGCATGCCCACACACGCCCCTACAGGATCTACACCAGGCTGCAGCGCATGAACCGCCACCTTGGACCGCTGTCCAGCCTCGCGAGCAATACTCTTTACATCAACCTGTCCATTGTAGATTTCCGGAACTTCCAATTCTAGCAATCGGCGCAGCAAATTTCGATGATTACGGCTGACAATAATCTGCGGGCCGCGGTTTGTTCGCCGCACTTCGAGAACATAAACACGTATTTTGTCGTGTGCGCGGTAGCGTTCTCTGGGCACCTGCTGGTTCTTAGGCAAGATCGCTTCCGTACGCCCTAAACCGATGGTGATGTGCTGACCGCTAATACTCTGCACAGTCCCGTTAACTAATTCACCTTCACGCCCGGAGAAATCCTCAAAAAGATGCTCTCGTTCTGCTTCACGCACGCGCTGCAAGAGAACCTGCTTCGCCGTTTGCGCCGCAATACGACCGAATTTGGCAGTCGTACTATCAATCATGACGAGATCACCCATTTCAGCATCCGGGAATCCATTGCGTCGAGCAACCGTTAACAGCACCTCAGTGCGGTTATCGATGATGCTATCTACGACCTCTTTTTCAGCATAGATCGTTGGTTCACCAGTTCGCTGATCAATCTCGGCCCTAACATCTTGTAAGTTGCTGACATTGGCATCACGCCGGTAAGCGGAAACCAAGGCCGTTGTTAAGGCCTCTAGAACATCCTCTTTCGGTAAACCGCGAGATTCACATATCTCGTTAAAGGCTAAAAGAAATTCGCTTTTCATGAAATTTATCTTCTACCCAGCTTAAAAGCTCTAAGCAACAAAAAAAGTGGGGGACGCCCACTTTCCATTGCACCTACTATCTGGAAATTATGGTTAAAGTATAGCATAGCCAAACACCGTTGACAATGATATGTTACCAAGCCTTCAGGAAAAATTTACCCGGTTAAAATCCAGAAATTGTCGTCTTGATACCGTCGTTGATTTCAGCGCTTAGCCAGCTCTACTAACAGATCTTCAAACCTTTCAACCACTTCGAGAAGCGATGAAAAAGTATAATCCACGGTCGAAAAATCCGAAGCCTTCGTATCTCGATTGGGAACCGCCACAACCATAAAACCAGCCGACAAAGCAGCTTGACAGCCAGGAGCAGAATCTTCAACTGCCAGGCATTGTGCAGGTCGAAGGCCCAGCCGCTTGGCAGCGAGAAGATATATGTCCGGGGCAGGCTTTCCGTTAACAACCTCATCTCCTCCAGCAACAGTCTGGCACGAGTTGCCAAGTCCCAACTGATCAAGGAGTTCCAGGGCATGCCTAAGCGGGCTTGATGTTGCCACTCCCCAGGACAGCCCATGCTCTATGATACACCTGTGCAGATCATATAAGCCTGGCATCGCAGGCACGCCACCGGCCCGAATTTTGGCCAGCGCATCGCCCTTTTCTCGAGCAAAGGCTTCAATAGTTAAGGGGAGATTGTATGTTTCTTTCAACAGCGCAGCGCTTTCATCCGTCCGGTGACCAATGATTGCGCTGTATACATCATCGTTCAGGACATGGCCATAGTGCGCCAACACCTGATCCCATGCACGCCGCGATAAGGGCTCGCTGTCCACCATGAGACCATCCATATCCAATATAACGGCTAATTGAATCATTACCTTTCCTGATTCAGTTCTTGACGTAGACGAAAACGGAACTGCGCTTTGCCAAACTGCACCGCATCTCCATCACTAAGCGGCTGTGGCGCCAGACCTAATCGTTCATAATTCAGGTAAGTTCCTTCAAAACTGCCCTCATCAAACAGCCAATAATCTTGATTCTGTTTCCGTATTCGCGCATGCAGGCGATTTACACTGCTATCATTCAAGAAGATCTGCACCTTTTGAGCTTCGCTGCCAATGGCCACATTCCCCCCTTCAATCAGAAATACCTCTCCAGCACCTCCGCCAAAAGGTTCGAGTGAAGCGACCAGCAGCATGTCATCGGCAATTGGTTCTGCGCTGCCAACAGTAGGCCCCTGTGTGGTCTCGATCACAGCCGCGATCGTTTTCTTTCGCCTCCGCCGAACGAAGAACGCAGCAATTAAAACCAGTACCAGGACTGTTCCCGCTAACAATTCCCACCTCATCCATTCTGTTGCCACAATTTGAGGTTCTGGTTCCTCGTTTTCAGCCACCGGAACAGGCGCCGGCGGCAGGGGGCGTTCAATGGTGAAATTTACTGGGATGGCTGCGGTCGTGCCTTTGTATCCCAGTTCATCTGTGATTTCAGCCGCGAGTTCAACGGTTCCTGCTTCCTGGTAACTGATATCCCAATTGAACAAAATCTGTCCTGGCGCGGCAGTTTCCCAATCAGCGCTTATTTCCTGACCATCGACGATCAGCGATACTTCGCTTATCTGTCGCGCCAATCCATCAGGCCACTCAATCGTAAGTGTAACTGGTTGAACGGTTGGTTGGAGGGCGTTCAAAAGCGTGTCGGGCGCTGTGCCAGCGCGGGTGATCTCTGAATTCTCTAGAAATAGGGAGACGTTCGGACCCAGCAGCGTTAGATCGAAGCTGCTGCTAACCAAAGCCGATCCCAGGTTTAAGGTCAATTGGTTGCGTCCACTCTGTCGTTGGTTAGACCGGTATTCAACCTGTACCGGGCTGCTCTGATCCTGCCAGATTTGATAAATCGGATCGGCTGCTGTGGAATCAGCCAGATGTACATAGAAAGCACGCGTTGGTTCACTCAAGCGTGAGACATTTGATATCTCATGATCATCGGCGCTCTCTCCAAGTATGGCGCTATATATGGGCACATTGGCATCATTAGCCTGGGCGACCAACTGCAGGAAGGAGAGCTGCTGGTCCAAACGCCTTCCATCACTTATCAATAATAGAGCCTGATAACGGCCGTTATCTTTTCGACCCTGCGCTTCCTCCAAACCCATGGCAATCATGGCATTTAGCGCCGTTGGACCCAATCTTTGCGGATCATACGCTTCAAGCGCCGTTATAACTTCCTTGGCTGTGTCTACCCCTCGAATAAGAAACTGCCCGCTTTGTCCCTCTTCGTCCGGCACCACGATCGACACTGTATCCAGCCCGTCGGGATTCATATATGATTCTGCAAAGCGCCGGACACTATTGGCCGTCTCTTCGCGCCTGGTCAATCCTGAATCATCATCTATCGCTCCAAATCCCGCATTGGCATCCAGCACAAAAGTAACGTCGACGCCCACGGGAACATGATCAAATGTAAGATCCGTAATCGCTACTCCATTCTCGTGTACGCTCAGGTCGCTAAGATCAGCCGGCGCGCTGCGAGAATCGGCCGTCAACAAGGTAAGGGTCACGATAGGAAATGATCCTGTGTCCACAGCTACCAAATGGAGCTGCACCTCTTCCTGCGCGTATATGGCAGGTAGGCAGCAGATCAGAAAACCAAGCAGGATTCCACCTGCCCAATACCTAAAAATCTTTGCCATTTCTACTTGCTCATCCCTTCGTTTTTCCCGATTTTAACCGACTTTCCAACATTATGTTTACAATTTGCCTATGGTTTGCTATTATATCATGGTAAATCCAACCCATAAGGAGACGTCTATGTGGGGGAAAACTCATCCGTGGTCCCAAGTGATCGCCTTTTTAATCGCTTTTTTCGCTTTGAGCGGCATTTTCACAGCGGCCTACGCTCAGGATCCTGAACCCGATCCCGAAGAGGTCGAGCAGGTAGAAGAGACCGAAGAAATTGTCTTGCCTGAAATGCCTCAACTTTATATCCTTGGCAGTGATGTAACCAATCCTCCCACGATCGTCCTGAATGTCTACGGCCGTGATGCTGAGGGGCGGGCTATTGATTTTGCCACCGAAGCATTCACGTTGACCAGTGATGGCACGGCCGTTGTACCCAGCGCCACCGAAACTTACCCTGTCGGCACATTCACCCTCTTTTTAATCGACATTCCTACGGGTGTTGAGGCGCAGCTGCCGGCGATTCAAGATGCGATCAAGCAGTTCGCCAGTCCTGGAAGCGGTATGCAAGAGCAAATTGACTATGTTGCCATTTATCAGGTAGGCGAATCGAGCGCGGGGCAGTTATTGGCCCCAGATAATTTCTACAACAGTGTACAGAATTTCTTTGTTGACGATCTGGCACCAGAAACTGAAGCCACAGCGCTCATAGACAGCATCGTTAGTGTACTCGACCAAATAGAACAGGTAAATCCCAACAGTGAGATGGCGGCCTCGGTCGTCGTTATGTCTGACGGCACTGACGTAGTCAGCACATTAAATGAACCGTCTGATATCATCAGCCGCACCACTAAACTCAACATGCCCATCCACACCATTTGGGTTGACAGCACAGATTTAACCTTCGACGGGCAGCAGGCAGGACAGGCATTCCTACAGGAAATTTCCGACAGCTCTTACGGCGTGGCAACAAAACTGGATGACAGCGAGGGTTTATCCGAGATATGGCAGCATATCGCCGGATTCCGGGAACGCGCGCGCATCCGCTATGTTATTGACGAACTGACCGGCGGCGCATTCGACGTTGAATTGAATCTGGACAGCGATCCATCTGTCAAGGCATCACTGTTGGTGGAAATGCCTGAAAACCAACCCCAGATCTCGCTCATCATGCCGACTGAAAGCAACACCATAACCCTCCCCAATCTGGAAGAGCCAGTCCCTATTCGCCTAGGCGCTAACGTATCCTGGTTGGATGGACTTGAACGCGAGATTTCAGCGGTGAAAATTCTTGTTAACGGCCGCGAAGTTGGCGAAGTACCCGTCGAAGAAATCGATGACTTCACTTTTGATCTGACAAATTTGAGCTATGGTCCTAATACGATCGAACTCCTGGTGCTGGATTCTCAAGGGCTTGAAGCCACGAACCCACCGGCGATCATCAATGTTTTGGAAGGGGATGAAGATATCCCCAATGAGTTCCAGCCGGGACCAGATTGGGGCACAATCATCTTGGATATTTTCCTCATCCTCGTCGTCGTCGGCGCTATCGCCGGCATCATCCTTTGGATCCGGCGCAGCGGCAAACTGCCTACGCTTTTCCCCAAGGGGCGATCAAAACGCAGCCAGAGCGGTGTCACCTATGAAACCGGTGAGCCACCATTGGAAGCCGCGGCGGCCATGCAGGATTATGGGGAAACCATCATTTATGCTTCGCTAGAAGTCGTGGAATCGATCACTGAAATGCCGAAACGGCTTGATCTGGCAGGTCCTGTGATCCGCATCGGGCGTACTCCAGATCTTTGTGATATCGCTTTTCGAGAGGATTTGACCGTCTCCCGGCAGCATGCAAATATGATGCTGGAAGGCAAAGACTACCGTATTTTTGACGAAGGCAGCACCAGTGGGACGTGGGTTAACGGCCGGCAAGTCCCCGATTATGGTGTGGAGCTGGCAGACGGTGATGAAATTCATCTTGGTGCCGTACATCTCATATATCGCCACGCGGAATAGGATAAATATCGAGAACACACTATTTTTAAACAAGCGGCACATATTGATATAGGTGCTAACGTATTGGAAGAAAAAATATTGACCCTCCATCCCCAAGGGAAGCAGGGTGTTAACATCAGCAAAGATAAATACGAGACCGTTCGCCAGGCGATTCTCTCGATTCTTGAGGAACAAGAGGAAATCCGCTTTCAGGATTTGCCGGCGGCGGTTGATCAAAAACTGGTAGACGGGTTCGATGGCTCTATCACCTGGTATGTGACCACCGTTAAACTCGACTTGGAGGCAAGGGGGTTGATTGTTCGCGATCCCAAGAGCAGCCCCCAAAGCCTACGGCTGGGATCGTGATCACAACGCTCCCGTGTTTGAACTAACAGCGATACAAGATGCCGCCGCTGGTGCTTCCGGCAGCAGCTTCTTATTGGGCCCTGCAGGCACAGGAAAAAGCAGGGCCTTACAAGAACGTCTGCTGCGACTTCTTGCCGGGGGAGAACCTGCCTATACCATTCTCGTTCTGGTCGCCGAACTGCAGCACCGCCACCTATTTGAGGATGCGGTCATGTCCTCAAAACTCGGTCCTTTCACCGATCTAAAAGTGACCACATACAGCCACATGGCCTTAGAGATGGTCACGCTTTTCTGGCCTTTGATTGCGCGCCAGTCTGGTTTTGCCCAACCGCACCAGCCACCGACCATCCTCACCTACGATCTTGCCCAACTGCTGATGTGGCAAGTCGCAACCCCCATCCTGGAAGGCGGTGCTTTCGCCGATCTTCGCCTGCGACCACAACAAATTGTCAGCCAGGTACTTGACACCCTCAACCGCTCTGCCCTCAACAGTCTGACCCTAGATCAAGCAGCCGAGCGCCAGATAAACAGTTGGTCTGGCGAAAAAGCTCGGCTGCAGCATTTGCATGATGCGTCTTTGATCGCCAAGGACTTTCGCGATATTTGTTTGCAAAAAAGTTTATTGGATCTTTCGTTGTCCATTGAGGTATTTGATACACAATTGGTCCACAATCGGGAATTCCACCGTTACTTCACCGAACGGTATCGCCATTTGATCGTCGATAATGTCGAAGAACAAACCCCGGCCGGTCAAAACTTTATCGCCAGCTTGATGGATCTGACGCAAACAACCACCATAGCGTATGATGAAGAAGGAGGATTTAAGCGATTCATGTCCGCGGATCCTCTCAGCGCCAGGCAGTTTCAGCATCGCTGTCAATCTTTTTTTCAATTCTCAGACAGCTTTGCAGCCCCACCAGAGATGGCTCATTTGAGCAATCTCGTTGAAAATTATTTACAACATAGTGCAAAACCCACGGATGGTGCAGATGATATGCTCATCGATGTGGCAAGCGGCCGATACCGGCGCGAAATGGTTCTCAACCTCGTGCAGCGTCTATCGCAACTGATCGCTGACGGCGTGCCCGCAGGTGAAATAGCCATTATCACCCCCTATTTGGATGGGGCCCTCCGCTATTCTCTCACCCAGGAATTGAGCAGAGCCAAGCTGCCTTACCGGCTGCTCCGCCGTCGAAGCAGCCCTCGTGAAGAACCACGTATCCGCGCCTGGCTTACCTGGCTTATGCTGGCTCACCCACAGTGGAATTTGCTGCCATCAGCTTATGATGTTGCCGAGGCTTTATCGGTCAGTATTCAAGATCTTGATCCTGCCCGGGCGGGATTGGCAGTCAAATATTTATACTCCCCCAACACTGGCATTTTACTTCCCTTGGAGCAGATGCCAGAAAAAATTCAGGAACGGATCGGTCTGGAATTTTTGGAAAGGTGTGAAGAACTACGTCTGTGGCTGGCAAACATACCCAGCAACATGGCCCTGGACCAATTCTTACACGATCTATTTACCCAAGTTCTATCGCAGCGCCGCTTTCAGCCAGAACCTGATGTGGTCGGTGCGGCTGTCTGTGATTGGCTTGTAAGAACTGCCACGCGACTGCGCGAAGCAGCCCTGCCCATGGGCTTGCAATCATCCAAACAGATTGGCTTAACCTTCATCGACGGCATCAATCAGGGGCTGGTTTCCGCCAACCCTCCTGATCTGGGAGAACCTCCCGATCCAGACGGCATTATGATATCGACCATATATGGGTATCTATTAGAGGGGCAGGCGATGCGCGTGCAGGTTTGGTTAGAAACGGCCGCAACGGGTTGGTGGGACATTCCCAAACAACCGCTCAGCAACGCTTTTGTCTTGACCCAGAGCTATGAGCCCAACACAGCCTGGACCATGACCGAGGACTTCGCCATTCGTAACGAACTATTGAGCCGCATTATTCGTGGGTTATGTGGTCGCTGTTCAGATGGCATAATACTGGCCAACAGCGAGCTTGACCGGCGCGGAATTTTCCAAGAGGGACCGTTATGGCGAGCTTTGCAGCCCGTCATACGGGTTAAGGCAGGAAAACAAGCGGCTTGAATCTGGCGCTTAGTTTGCTAGCTTTTCTTCTTCTTCCTTGATCAATTCTCGCTTTAAGACCTTGCCCACGGTGGTCTTTGGCAGCTCATCCCTGAACTCGATCATACGCGGGTACTTATACTTGGCCAGGTGATCTTTACTCCAGGTGATTATATCTCCCTCTGTTGTCGCATCCCCTTCTTTCTTGACTATCCAGGCCTTAACTGTCTCACCACGCTTGGGATCGGTCACTCCAGCAACTGCCACCTCAATCACGGCTGGATGGGTCATCAGAACTTCTTCAACTTCTCGAGGGTAAATATTATATCCGCCGGCAATGATGAGATCCTTCTTGCGATCTTCGATGTAGAAATAGCCATCTTCATCCATACGCGCGATATCGCCTGTGAACAGCCAGCCATCGCGCAGCGCATTGGCTGTCTCATCAGGCATATTCCAATACCCTCTCATAATATTGGGTCCTTGGAGGAGTAGTTCGCCAATTCCGCCAACTGGCAATTCTTTATCACCTTCAACCGAATCGACAATACGACATTCAATATTGGGGATTGGCAATCCTATAGAGCCGGTCCGATTGTCACCAAGCAGCGGGTTGGCATGCGATACAACATGGGATTCGGTCAGGCCATAGCCCTCTACGAGCTTACCACCGGTAATCTCCTCAAAACGCAACTTGGTCTCGGCCAATAATGGGGCAGAACCGGACAAACAGGCGCGAATGGAGGTCAAATCATATTTGCCGCTTAGGACATCTGGATG
This sequence comes from uncultured Chloroflexia bacterium, assembly GCA_963807975.1. Lineage (GTDB taxonomy): Bacteria > Chloroflexota > Anaerolineae > Promineifilales > Promineifilaceae > JAACFF01. The sequence goes on from CAWEDV010000003.1 coordinate 308,148, forward strand.
ATTGTTAATGGCCACATACATCGCCGGAACACCAGGGAAGAAGGTTGCTTTGTGATCCTGTATGCTACCCATGACGGCTGCCAAATCACGTGGATCAGGAATCACGACCAGTTTGGCTGCAATTGACAGGGGCAGGATCATGGCCGTTACCATGCCATAGGAATGGAAATAAGGGATAGCCGCGATAAATACTTCTTTGCCGTATTGCAAATCTGTTATCCATTCCTGCAGCTGCCTGGCATTGGCGGCGAGGTTCTGATGAACGGCTATCGCCCCTTTGGCCACGCCGGTTGTTCCCCCAGTGTACTGCAGAAGGGCCACATCATCTGGGGTAACGGGCACCTCATGTTTTACCGCCTGGCTACCCATGGCCAAGAAATCCTTAAACCAGGTATCTCCAGCTTCCAGCGATATGCGATCACCTGCTTTGCTCTCCCGAAGCAAACCATATAGGATGCGCTTAATCCCGGGCAAGAAGGTCTTGATGTGGGTGGCGATCACCCGTTTTACATTGGTTTTACCCTCGCGCTGCACTTGCTTGAGTATTGGATAGTAGCGGCTCATGACAAAGACCGTTTCCGCACCACAATCCTGCAGCTGGTGTTGGAGTTCACGTTTGGAGTAAAGCGGATTTGTGGCGATGACAATGCCTCCAGCCCGCAGCACACCAAAATAAATCATGATGAATTGGGGTGTATTGGGCATGTAGACAACCGCGCGATCTCCTTTTTTGAAGCCGCTCGCCGCCAATCCTGCGCCTACAGCGTCGACCGCTTCATTTAATTCACTGTAGGTGATATCTTTTCCCATAAAGGAAATGGCCACATTGTTGGGGCTTTTTCGTGCGGATTCTGCCAATAGCCAGGGCAGTGGATGATCAGGCACATCAATTGCCGGGGCAACACCATCATCGTAATGCTTTATCCATGGCTTGTCTGCATATGTGAGATTCACTGGGATATCCTCCTTGGGAAAATAGCTGGGACGGCCGTTTGGGCTGGTCGCCAAATTGCTCTAAACACCTATTTGCGCTATTGTGGGCAAGTCATTGTTCGTCATCCTCATGAGGGTGCCGCATGGAGAATTTAGATCTTGACTTCTCTTCCAACCTACACCCATAATAATACCCTATTTTAAATATGCTTGAAAAGAGTCCCTGTTGCCAAAAAGCGAGACGGTTATGAAATCAAATCATATGATTATCGCCTTTCAAGGAGAGCATGGCGCCTATTCTGAGCAGGCGGTGCGCCAACATTTTGGGCCGGAACCAACCACACTGCCCTGCCTCGGCTTTTTGGAAATTTTCATCGCCCTTCAAGATGGGCGGGCCACGCACGGCATGCTGCCGGTCGAGAATTCCCTGGCTGGAACCGTTATTCCCGCCTACGATCTGTTGGTCGATCACGATCTCCACGTCCAGGCTGAAGTCGTCGTGCGCGTGGAGCATTGTTTAATGGCGACTCCAGGAACGAGCCTATCAGATATCAAGCAGGTCAAATCTCATTACCAGGCTCTGGGACAATGCGAGCAGACGCTGCGACGAATGGACATTGAACCAATCATCCACTACGACACCGCCGGAGCCGCAAAGGATCTGGCGGCAGACCCAGAACCACATACGGCCGTTATCGCCAGTGCACTGGCTGCTGAAACTTATGGGTTGGATATCTTGATCAATAACCTGGAGGATCTGGACTTCAACTACACACGATTCTTTGTGTTAGGAACTACTGCTCCCCAAAGACAGGATCCCAGTAAAACCTCTATTATTTTCACAACGCGGCACAAACCCGGCGCGCTCTATGAAGTGTTGTCGGAGTTGGCCAGCCGCAATATCAACCTGACTAAAATCGAGTCCCGTCCGCGGCGCAACCGGCCCTGGCATTACCTTTTTTACTTGGATTTTTCCGGCCATGAGGACGAACCACTGGTTCGTGAGGCAATGCTTGGCATTTTGAAGTGTTCTTCTTTCTTAAAGGTCCTTGGTTCCTATCCCGCAGCGCGTCCGCTGGACGATTGATGTTGGGGCAGTAATAAGTCGTGGACGGTACCTAGGGGTTTGGCAGCGGGCGCAGCAGAACGGTGTCATTTTCAGGTTCGCCGGGTCGTTCAACACGCAGACGCTGTCCTGTTTCGGCAATATAAAGTCCAACCTCGACCGGATAATCTCCAGGCGGAAGATCCTCAGGCAAGACTATCTGGTATTCATCCTCAACCACTTCTCCTGGCAGCCAGCGGCTGGTAGGATATTCATTTTGCCGTGGCATGGCATCTTGCTGCCAGACGCAGCATGTTCCATCCTGTTCCAGCACATGGATAAAGACTGTATAGTCTGCCGTTGGTTCCTCGATGGCCTGCCAAACCAGGGTCAACTTATTTGCTCCATTCCCTTCTGTAGATAAATTGTAACCTGCCAACAATATCTCGCTGCCAAATGATGCCGCAATATTGTTTTCGATAGGGGGTAGAACAAACTGGCGTGCAGCTGCTTCAAGCGCCAGATAACCCAAATCGGCGCTGTAAATATCATAACCCGCGAGGTCCGTGACGCGTAAGCGAAGCCGGTAATCGCCCGCTGGCTGGTCCAGCGGCATGCTTATTGATTGGCGATCGATAAGGAGCTGTGGTGTCTCCCATTCTTCAAAGGGATAGGTGTCGTGCACGGGCTGCCCAGTCAATAGCATCTGCGTCGTTCCATCACTGGCCACGAGTTCAATGCTGCTGGTTAATGCAGGCAGCGGTTCTGCAGCCAGCCACCAAAGGGAGATCCCCCAAGGGGCACCGGCCTGCGCCGTTGTCCCACCCCCTTCATATCCAAGCAGCCGCAAGCCGGGCTGCACAGTTTCGTCAACCTTGATGGGTGGCTCGGGTATTGGGTTGGGAATGCTGCCATTTTGGATTTCTACATTTTCTATGAAGTATACGTCGCCAGCGAAACGGCCGTCTGCATCCAGCCGCGGCAGTCGATCATTGCTCCCTGGATCAAAAAGCCCAAGACGCAGTCTGTATTCACCCGGCGGCGTTCCTGCGGGGAGCAGAATCTGTACCTGCTGCACGATTGTTTCCCCTTTTTCCCATTGTTCGGCTGGATAAGCAAAACTTTCCGCCTGGCCCCAACGATAACCCCACTTGTCTTCAAGCTGTACGAAGGGCATGTAATCAGCGGCTGGGGGATTGTCAACTCGCCAGATCAAAGTCACAGCCAGATCCGTACCGGCCTTGGCAGGAGCAGTTTCATATCCAAGCAGGCTGACGGCATCGCCAAAATTGAGATCAGCGGCTTCGTCAATGAGCAGCAGAGCCGTTTCTGGAAGTTCGTAGGCCGTATAAACATCGTCAGGGGCGTCGCTGTATGGGATGTCGACCCGCTGCCCGGCAGCTAAATAGGGCATCGCCCAGGCCGGGGCAGGGGTATTATGGGGATAGACAACGAGCGCCGGCCCAGAATTCGGAAATACGAGGGCATCGGCCTCCGGCAGCCATTTTACCTGCTCATAGGCATCGCTCAGGAAGGCCACTGTTGGGTGACGGTAGTGCGCCGCGGCAACAAATACTGACTTTCCTTGCAGATCGGTTTCATCCAGGAAACGGGCTACGGTCGCCAAATCACCATCGGATTCATAAAACAAGGTTGTCTCCCGCGCCCATTGCTCAAAGTAAGCAGTGGAAGTCGCCAGCCCACCCGATAGCAAAACAAGCAAGGCCACAAATAGCACGCCGAAGGTCACCGGCGGTCTGCTTAGTCGCCTTTCAATATCATGAAACAGGATCACCACGCCGATGGCGGGCAGGAAGAAGATGAAGGGAATCATCCCGATTGCACGCAGATTACTGGGTACTATTTCGTTTGTTGCCAATGCTGTGGGCAGAATCATGATCAGCGGCGCGACTATGAGCAGGGTCAGCGCTGATCGCTGCCAATCGTAAGGAAAACGCCGCCAACGAATGATGCTCACGATCCAACCGATAACCAGCAGCCCGCCGATAATCCAATTGAACAATGGACGACCCGGCAGATTAAAGCGCCAGAATAAATCCCCCTGCAAAAAGATCATGCCCCACGACTTTAACAAACTCTCCCACAGGGTGAGACCGGGCGCGCTCGAACCGGGAGCCACCTGGCCGATTCGCACCCAAAAAGCGTGGGGATGACCGATGAAATAAGTGAGCAGCGGCAGCAAGGTGATCAGGGCCGCACCGGCATAGACACCAATTTGACGCCAGCGACGGCCGAAATAGGAGCGGTTTAGCAGGAGCGGCAGCAATCCAATTAGCAGTAAAACTGGAAATAATCTTGCCGCAAGATAGGTATAGGCTGTCAAGCCCAGGAGCACCCCGCCAACCACCAGCCAACCATAGCTGTCTCGCCGCAATCCCCTGAATAAAGCGGCAATCGTCAATGCCTGCAAGAATGGTTGTGTGATGGCACGAAAGCCCAGACGGCTAAAAAGCACATGCCAAAAACTGACCGCCAACAGCGCCGCGGCCAGGATGGCCATGCGCCGGTCGGCCAGCATCTCCCGTCCCAACCAATAGGTCGCGGCCACGGTTAATATCCCAACAAAAGCGGCCGTTAAGCGCAGGGCAAAGACCGATTCACCTACCAGGTGCATCACAAGCCCTGCCAGGTAAAAGAAAAACACCTCTTTCCCCGTGTAGCTGGAAATGAAGAGGGGACGGTCTCCACGAAGGCCTATATCACCCGACAGCAGCCCATTTGCCGCCTCGTCATAATGTAATCCGGGCGGTGCATCCGGCAAGTTGGGCAAACGCAAGGCGGCTGCAACCAAAAGGCAGAGAACCATGAATGCGAGCGCATGATGACGCGTCAAACGATTCATATTAAAGATTGTAGCCTTGCTTATGGGCTGCGTCGAAATAGAGCAGGAGCGCGAAATTTGCGCTCATTAAAATGGTCCGATCACAGTAAAAGGCCGATTCTCCGGTTATATTGTGAAATGTTTCACTTGCGTATAAATCGCGTAGGCTCCGCGTAGCTTCTACGTACAGTGCCCGACGGGAGGTTGACATAGAATACTTATCGAAGGGTAAAAAATCTCTTCTTCTTCTCCTCCTTTTAACGAGAGTCAGGTTTTCGGCGTTCCTGACTCTCACTAAAAATTCCGGGCTGGTCCAATGACCAGCCCGTTTCCTTTTTAGCCCCCCTTTTGCCATATTTTTTTATAGCCGGCTGTTATGAGGGATAATGGCCTCTATGATTCTGCACATAACAACTCGTCCGCAGTGGGAAGATGCCCTTTCCCACGGGGTCTACCAACATCCATCTCTTTTCGACGAGGGCTTTATCCACTGCTCGACAGCAGGGCAAATAGTGTGCACAGCCAACAGGTATTATTGCGGGCAGTCAAATCTGGTATTGCTCTGCATTCGTTCAAACCGGCTTAAGGCCGCACTTGTATACGAAGACAGCTATAGCAGGGGGGAAGAATTTCCTCACATCTATGGCCCACTAAACTTAAACGCTGTGTCTCATGTATTGGACTTCCCTGCTAATAAAGATGGCACATTCACTCTGCCCGGCGATTTTCCAAAGCAATGCGGGGAAATTGAAGAACCTGTTGATCCCGGGACATAAGTCAAGATCCTTAGCTGTTTGCCAGAGAACTAATATGAAACATAAGTATCCAATTCTGGAATTCGATCCCACTCTTAAGTCGATAATCGAACCGGCACAAATTCTTCCTGCCATTGATATTGCCGAACATTGTGTGCTCTGCTTTTTCCAAGATGTCATATCCGATTTAAAGATTGCAGGACGGCTGCAGCAGGTTTTCGAACTCGGATCGGAAAGAGGGCCAAATCCCGTCTATGAATTGCTAATCGACGGGCAGCGCCTGGCCCTTATGCACCCAGGAGTAGGTGCTCCTGTATCTGCTGCGTTTATGGATGAATTAATCGCCTTGGGCTGCCGTAAGTTTATCGCCTGCGGGGGATGCGGCGTTTTGGACGATAAGATTGGTTTAGGGCAGGTTGTTGTCCCTGTTTCGGCCGTTCGCGACGAAGGCACCTCCTATCACTATTTGCCCCCAGCACGCGAAGTCAGCACCTCGGATAAAGCAGTGGCAGCTATTCGGACAACACTGGAGGGCCATCATGTGCCTTACCTACTCGGTAAGACCTGGACAACCGATGGATTCTATCGTGAAACGGCAGACAAGCTGGCACTGCGCCGCAGTGAAGGGTGCCAGACCGTGGAAATGGAAACGGCCGCATTCTGCGCCGTGGCCCAATTTCGTGGCGTGACATTTGGCCAGATTCTATATGGTGGAGATAATCTCACGGGAGATAATTGGGATCGCCGTAATTGGCAAAATCAAACCAGCACTCGCGAAAAACTCTTTTGGTTGGCTGCCGAGTCTTGTTTACAACTTTAGGAATTGCACATGCGTACCGTCCGTCCAGTTACCCAAAGCGAAATTGACAACGTTTTTACGATTTTTACTCATGCCTATCCTGGAATCGATGTGTCAAGCCTGGAGATGCAGCAGCAATGGCGGAAACGGGTTCTACAAACAATGCGCAGTTCTAAGGTCGCCACCTATGCGCTTTTCGAAGATGAAGAGATGCGCGGCATCATGCGCCTCTTTGACTTCACCATGAATCTTCTTTCCACCAGAACGTTGGTTGGCGGCGTGGGCGGCGTCGCTGTCGATCTGCTGCACAAGAAAGAAAAGGTTGCCGCCGATATGCTGCGCTTTTTCCTCCAGCATTATAGGGAGAAGGGTGCCTGTTTGACCGCACTATATCCATTCCGTCCAGATTTCTACCGGCGAATGGGTTTTGGTTATGGTACTAAGAGAAATTTATATCGCCTGCGCCCGGACAGCTTGCCCAAGGGATCAGGCAATTTGCGAACATCGTTCTTAACCGCTGACCATAGGGAAGCGGTTCAAGCTTGTTACAACCGTTTTATGTCCCGTACCCATGGTCTCATGAAACGTCTCAATTATGTATGGGATGATCTCTTTGCCAGTTCCTCGCTGAAGGTTGTAGGTGTTACACGCCAGGGTCAGTTAACTGGCTATCTGATTTTTAAATTCGAGAAGGGCCAAGCGGGGCATTTCTTAAACAACGACATTCTCGTGCGCGAACTTGTCTACGATTCGACCGCTGATTTACAGGCGCTGCTGCGCTTCTTGCATCTGCAAGCCGATCAGATCGACCAGGTTGTTTTCTACACTCAGGACGAGCATTTTCACTTCTTGCTGCACGATCCACGCAATGACTCCGGTAATTTAATTCCGCAGGTATACCATGAAACCAATACCCAGGGCGTGGGGATCATGTACCGCGTTATCGATATGCCTCGTTTATTTTACGTGCTGTGCGAACATAACTTTGGGGGTGCAACTTGCAGGTTGAAGATCCTCCTGGAAGACAGCTTTTTTCCTCAAAACGAGGGCGAATATCTCATCCACTTCCAAGATGGTCGGGCAAACATGGTTAACGATGGGGTATCTGACGTGGAAATGCAATTGGATGTAGCGGAGTTTTCATCGCTAATCCTCGGCGCAATTAGCTTCAACTCATTATTTGATTATGGCCTGGTGACCCTTTCTGATGCCGGCTACGTTGGTGTGCTCGATCGCCTCTTTGCAGCTCCAAGACCACTCTGCTTTACCGAGTTTTAGTCCCCTTTTTCCAGACGGACACGGTGTCAATGCGATATGTCTGGGAGTAGATATCTATTGGCTGCACCTCCTGCAGGCGGTAACCGGCGCGACCAAGGTTCTTGGCGTCACGCGCCAACGATGCCAGGTCTGAACTAATATAGATCAGGCGTGCTGGACCCATCGCTTTAATGTGCTTGACAACTGGGGCAGTCAGCCCACTTTTTCCAGGGTTGGTCAGCAGTAAATCTGGTCTGCCCTCAAGCGCCGGGAGTGTTTCCTCTACCAAACCGTGATAAAGCTTAACGTTATCCAGATGGTCAAGGTTGGCCACAAGATCGGCGGCGGCATCATCGTTCTCTTCAATGGCTACCAGTTCTTGAGCCTGGGCTGCCAAAAAGGCGGTTAGCATACCCACACCACTATAGGCCTCGACGACCAGCTCATGCCCTTTGAGATTCGCATACGATAAAACCACATCGACCAGAAGTTCGGCGGCTTTTAGGTTCGGCTGGAAGTAGCAGCCCGGTGAGACTCGAAATTTCAGCCCCTTGATTTCCTGGACCAAGTAAGGATCCCCAATAAGTGAAGCTGCATTCCGGTCGGGCAGCACGATGGACACAGACACTGGAAAATCAACCACCAACTCCGGTGCTTCCACATCGTCTATCTCTAATGCAGCCAGCATATTTTCACTGCTGTCAATGCGCAGGCTCAGCTTACGCAAACCATCAAGCTGCAGGTCAATATCTTGGAACAGTTCCAACAGCCGCGGATGGAGTATAGAGCAGGTGTCGATCGGCATGACTTGCTGCTGTTTCGATGACCAGAACCCCAGACGGCCGTCCGCCGTTGGGCTCAGATTCATTTCTATCGCATAAGCCCAAGGCTCAGGGTTGGGCAGCACAGGCAGCACCTTAGGGCGCTTCACCTTGCCGATGCGCATCAATTGATCGCGCGTAATATCTCTTTTGGCTCGCAGCTGCAGCCCATAATCCATATGTTGGTAATGACAACCACTGCACTCACCAAAATGCGGGCATTTTGGCTCGACCCTCTCCTTGGCAGCATGAATTATTTCCAGCAGGTTCGCGCGCGAATAACGCTCCTTATCTTGGAATACAGCAGCCCGAATTGTCTCACCCAGTATAGCGCCTTGAACAAAAACGGGACGCCCCCGTTTGTCTCGACCAATCACCGCGCCGCCATAAGCAAAATCAGATATCTTCAAAGTTTGTTCTTTCATAGTCGTCATCGGAGTAGAAATAGGACGCCGGTATTATGGCCTGGACTTCTACGACCAGGCACTTGGACGGGATCGTCCATCATGGTTTATCGCCGCCCCTTGTCTGGAAGATTAGAAGCGGCCCATGGCGATCAAGGTGGTGAAGGTAGCGATGAACCAATGAATCAGCCAGGGATAAACGAACGACTGCGTCTGCCAAGCAATAAAGCCAAATGCCGCTCCCCCAAATATCGTACTGAGCGTTTCAACTTCCGGTTTTCCCAAGTGCATAAACGCAAAAGGAACCGCCTGCAAAAAGATGGCTGCCCCAGGACCAAAATAGGTCGCATAGGTGAATAACAGCACACCGCGCCACATAAATTCCCAAGCGAACAGCTCAACACCATTTTGAAAGATCAGCCGGCCTATGGATGATGGGGCGCGAGAACTGTAATATTGCTGCATCGCTGGTGTGCGGCTAACAAACCACAAGATAATGGCCATTCCCACGCAGCCTACAATCACCCATATCAGTCCTATTCGCCAGTTTCCCAGTTGAAATCCGTAAGACTGGGGGGAATCCCGAAAGAGAACTAGAATGATGAGCATAGGAATGATAAAGTAAAAGATGAAGCGATCGTAAGCCTTCGTTCCCGTGAGCCGGTGGTTGTAATAATCCAACATCGGCACCAGGGTGCTGTATACAATCAAAAATGTTAGCTTAAGATCGAATTCAACTCCACCGACAGTGATCATTTTGTTCCTCATTACGATTTCTGATTATAACAAAAACGTGCCCGACTTCTGAGCCAGGCACGTTTGATATCACTTTTCTCGCAAAGGTCTGGCCCTGTTCTGGTTAATCGCAAGGTCAACCCTTGGAAAACTACGGCTGCTATTGTGAATAGGTAACAACTCCAATTTCTACCATATCCCTCAAAACACGTTCCATAGCCATGGTATGGCTGCAAACACCGCGCGTACGAAAGAAAGAACAGTCGCAATTCCATTCGCCATCATCATAGGCGACTTTGTGAACGCTGTCATTATCGCCACGAAGCGTTACACGCAGTGATTCAAATTCAATTCGATCTCGCTCTTCAGCGTAGATTTTTGATTTCTCGATCTTTCCGATCATTCCAGAGTCCATAAGTACCTCTCCTTTTGCGTTAAACAGGCCTGTGAACTGCCATAATAAACAAAAACGCACGCGGTTTGCGTGCGTCAACGAATTCCCTAAATTGTCCGTGCTTCGGATTCTCCATCCATAGAAAAAGTATACATCAGCATCATAACATGTCAATCAGCTTTCCTTAAAATCTGAGGAGTTAAGCCAGATCAGGGAAGAATGTAAAGCCCGCCGAGTTTGAGGGTTTCATCAATCCAGTGACCATCATCCCCAATAATGTTCTGCCGCTCTCTGTTTTCGGGATTGATCAGTGCAATTTGAATGTAATATGCTCCAGGAACTGCGGAGTCGGGGATTTGCAGTTCTTGCCTATCTCTTACAAGATCACCTGCCCGCCAACGATTCGTCGGCGCCTCTCCTAGCAGCGGGCGGTGCTCGCTTGTCTCAATGATTTCCCCTTTTTCATTTTTTAAACGTACTTGAACCTTATAGTCGGGCAAATCACCTCGCAATGCTGCCCAATACAGATCAATTGTTAAAATCTCACCGGGCTCAATTTGGCGCTGATTGTATTCATACCCAGTCAAGAGAATCTCACCACCAAAATCCTGTTTTAGTGGATTGGGAATGTTGGAATTATCATTTTCCGCTTTTGCCAGCATTAGCGTCCCCAACTCCAATACATCAACCGTTGTATCGCTGCCCGGGATTGTAATCCCCAAACGGTAACCCTCCGCCGGGGCGTAAAGACCAATGCTCACTACTGCTTCTCCCGGTGTATAGGCCGTTTCAGGAATGTGCAAAGGGACTGTATCCATAAAACGGTCACCAACTTGCCATTGGCTGCTGGGGAAATTGCCCAAGCCTGGATGAGTGTCCCGTTGGGTGACCATCGTCCCAACCTCGTCAAACATATGGACAAAGATCAAGTAGTCGCCTGGTGGCTGCCCTGTCACTTCCCAATAAAGGTTTACATCAACTTTTTCGCCGGCAACAGCGCTCTCCTTGTCGATTTCATAGCCTATTAGCCTTACAAATGAATCAAATTGGGCTTCGACAGGATTGGGGATCGTTTCTTCGACCGCGAGCTGGGATGGCTGAGCGTAGGCTGGAGCCAAATATCCAAAGAGGGCCACCAGAGAGACTCCCAACAAGCCAATCGTGACCAAAGCAGCCAGTGCTCCAGTTCCTCGTGGTTTTTGATCATCATCCTTTATTGACCGCGGCAGCAGATTCAGCCAGCAGATCAGACCATAGATAATGAGCAGTGCCAATGAAGGCAGCGCCGGAAAAAAGAATCGCCCCATTGGCCCGGCAGGGCTAACCAGCAAATAATTAAAAACGACGGCAAAGAACAAACCAACATTGACCAGCAGGATAACCACATAGATAAAATAGGCGTGGATTTCTTGTTTCTGTCGCTTCAACAGCGGGATCAAGAGTCCTAACAGGGCAAACACAGTGATCCACCAGAGAACTGTGTAAATTTGCTGGGGCAAGGGTATCTGACCGTAGCCAAATCGCCCCCAGAGACTCGTCCAAAGGTAAGAGAGTTCAAATAAGGCTAGATCAACGCTCTGCAGCGGATCGCGCACACCCCACAGTTCGGTCAGGCGCTGTACACCGGTTGGCTCGCCGTAAAGCATCTGGTTGCGAAGGAACCACCATCCGGCAATAAGTAGAGCAAAGAGAGCGATCAGCAAGTTAACCGTCAACCACTGCCACCACTGTTTCTTGCGCCACGCCACCCAGGTCACGGCAATACCAATGGGCAGCAAGATGGCTGCCAGGTTAAATTTACTCATCAGGGCCAGACCATATAACAGCCCTAGAATCACTCCCCAGCGCAGTCGCAAGCCCTGGTCATCTCGAAGCAAGCGCACGCAGGCCCAGGTGATTGCCGCCCCACCGAGCGCAGCGATGACGTCGTTGTTGATCGAACCTGACATATACAAGAACATGGGATTGAAGGCCACGATGGCTGCCCCGCCGAGCGCTAGATATAAACGCTTAGGCCAGATTGTGCGTCCTATGGCCCAGGTTAGCCAAACCACGGCTGCTCCGACTAATACATTGACCGCTCGGGCCAGATGGACTGCCAATGCTTCTCCATGCCATGGAAAAGCTTCTTCAGCCGTGTGCATATATTGGTTTTTATTGTCAGTGCCCACATCCCAGTATCGATAAGCCCAGAATGGATTCTTGGCCGGTTCATAGCAGACATCACGACCAGTATCGATCCAGCCCGTGGCGCCCGCAGCCAGGAGATAATAAAGTGGTGGGTGATGGCCTTGAGCGCTGCAGCCACCTTTGCCTTGCTCCGGCAGCGAACGGCGCTGCACAATATGCTGCACAAAACGATAATGGCGCAGCTCGTCAGTCGCCTCATGCAGCGGGTTTACCGCACTGTAGAGCAGCCCCAGGGTAATGAAGAGGAGTATGATGATGGCGATCCCCCATCTTGAAATGCGCTCGCTCTCCACTTTACTCCCCTATTGCCAAGCGCAGAGCGTCCTGGCCCTCTTCGGTCAAAATTCGTTGGCCGGTCATGGGATCGTATAAGCCGAAGACGGCCGTCACGCCCTGCTGTCCTTCCGGCATTGGCAGCCAATGCTGCTGCAAAAAACGGTCGCCACCTTGCAATGTTATCGGATCTACCCAGAGTCCATCATCCCCCACCAGGAAATCTCCCTGTTCATCTTGCAGTTGGGCGAAAACGCTCAGCCGTGGTCCCGCGTAGACGCCGGGAGGGGGCGGATTGCTGATTATGGGACCGGGCGGCATCACGAAGGAATCTGCAACCAACCAATCCATTTCCAGTCTCGCGGAATCAGAATCATACCTGGCGGCAACCAGGCACAATCCATTGCCGAAACATTGCCTGTCATTCACGGCACCTGCCGCGGGCAGTCGTTCTGGCGCTGTTTCATAGAGCCTATAAGCGCCTACCCCCTCAACACCGGGGAAACGCTGCAAATAATCCGCATAGGGGCTGTCTAGCTCGGGATATCCGGCAAAACTGAGCGAAGGGTTCAACAGTAGCACGCGTTCGGGATTATACCAACGGGGTGTCACGTCCTGGGAGCGATCAGCGTTTAAATCTGTTGTGAGGGCCAATCTGTCCCAAGGACCAGCGAGCAGTCCGGTAATGCCAAAATCATTGATAGATGGATTGTTATTGAGATAGCCGGCTACTTCATGGATATCGGCCCGGTACAAGAAACGGGTCATACCGTGCTGCGGCCAATCCTGAAAATAATCTGGCAAATCCCGCCAGGCGATCGCCACCACGAGCAGCAGGCCGATTACGACAGGCACCAATCTTCGCTCTTTAAACCAGCTGCTTGCCAACCACCAGAGCGGAAGGACTACGAGGATATATACGGCCGATTGGGCCAAGATAGTATGCCCCAAACTTGCCGGCGGTACACTGAAGAACCCAGGCGAAATACCACCCAGCCACCACAGCAGTAGAAATGCAGAAGATAAAGCGGCGCTGCGATCCTGGTGACTGTCTCCAATATCCTGCTTCTTACGCACCAGCCGCGTCAAGAAATGATAGATTGGCAGCAAAGCATAGCCGGCAGCAATGATCACGCCGGCCCAAAAAAACAGAGCTGCAAACGGGCCGAAAAGTGGGCGATGGGGAATGTTGTAAAGCCATTCATCATCCCCATCGGCGTGAATCATGCCCAGGGTAGTAATAATATGACGCTGCAGTGGTTCAAAATTACCATCCCGTGCCTCTACCACAGGCACCGCGAGTTCGGCCACGCGAGCTTCTGACTCCGGCTGCTGTCCCAAGGTGACCAGCAAGGGGATGGCCATAACCCCCGCCAGTCCAAACATAAGCAGCAGACCCTGCCAACGCTGCTTGATTACATCCCGGGCAAAGAGAAGTAAGTAGATACAAAAAGCGAATAATATAAGGGGCACACCGCGGCTGGCAAAGTAGGTATAGAAGCCCAGACCCATAAATAAGGCCGCCAACGCAAAATCAATCCATCTCCCCCCTGTGCCCGTTTGTCTAAGAGATGACCCAAACCCCAGCCCACGCAAAAAGAAATAGAAAGTCGCCAAAGCCAATACGGGAGTCAAAATATGGCGGATGCCCACTCGTGAATACATCAACGACCAAAAACTAACCGCTAATGCGGCTGCGGCCAGGACCCCGGTTACAGATCCAAACAGCCTGCGTCCCACTAAATATGTCAAGGGGATCGTCAGCGTTCCCAGCAGGGCAGACAGCCAGCGAATGCCCGCTACCCCGGGGCCAAACAAGGCCAGCATGATGCCATTCAGAGCATGGTATAGTGCCTCATGGCCTGAGGCATCAGCGTAATAAAAGGCGAGATCACCATCAACCACTTTCTGAGAAATCACCAAGGAATTGATCAGTTCATCATCTCGCCATCCTGGGGGAACCGAATCCAACTGCCAAAAGCGTAAAACGAATGCCAGGAATGTGATCAAGGCCAACAGGATTAGGATATATCTGTTTTTGCGTGAGTTGGTCTTTTTCATAGCTGTCATGGTTTCACTGCCAGGTCAGAAAAAGTATAGATGTCGCCTGATTGGCTGCCACCCGTTAGAGTCAAACGTGAACCATCTGCTTGTTTATAAACACCAACTGCCAGCGGATAGTTACCGGCAGGAGTATCTGCGGGCAAGGTAAATTGGTGCATCTGTAAGAAAAGGTCACCTTCCTGCCAGGCGTAACTTGGCACTCCGATCTGGTCTGCCTGGGCGACAGGCTCTCCTTCAGGCGCTACCACATGGACAAACAGCATGGCATCCTCAACAGGTCTGCGCGCCCGCCACAAGGTTACAATCTGTACATCCTCTCCCGGTGCGGCCTGCGGAGCTTGCAGTGCGTACCCCAGGAGTTGAACCGCGGCCCCAAATTCAGCGTCAGCACTGCTGAGCTCCTTTTGCCAATCATCACTCATTTGCGAATAGTTTATTTTGTAAATGTCCAGTGGGCGATCCAGATCCGTTTCGCGCAGCGGCAGTGATTGATCCGATAGGGCCTTTGAGAAAAACCCTTGCAATATTTCGGGCATGGGCGTAAACCCGGGAATCATCACTAGACCTGTTTCCATCTTCGGCAGCAAAATTGAACTCCGCCCGTCAAACCAGCGCGCTTCAACACCGTCGTTGTGCAGCAGCATCTGGGCCAAAGCGGGGCTGTGGTAACGATCGGGGGAGATCGAAGAAATAGCTGCAATCCCTTCGCCTTGATCGTTTAAATACTTCATGGCCGTGGCCATGGTCGATTCATACTGCACCCTTACTTCGGGGCTGTTGGCCCAGGTGATGAAATAATCCCGGTAGGTGACAGCGCCTATGATCACAAAAAGCAGAATCAAGCCAACTGTGGCCCAGCGGCTGCCGGCCAATTGCTTTCCTGCCCAGGGGATTCGCCCCAGGGCCAACAAGCTAAGCGCTGGAAAGAGGTAAAGAACTGGCTGCATGCCTATCGCCTGGGTCATGCTCAGCTCCGGGCCAGTGACCAGCACAGGAAGAAATCCGGCAGCAAACCATGACAAAGCCAGAAATGAAGCGGCCCCATAGCGTAGTTCATGGCGCCGTTTGTAGGAATACCAGAGCGCCAAGAGAAGCCCAGCCATAAAGAGCACCCCCATGAAAGGACCCAGCAACGGCCGTCCGGCAATGTTATAACGCCAAGTCATATCGCCCTCGATAAAGAAGAGGCGCAGACTACCCGTAATATTCTGCAGCAAAGGTCCAAATTCACCACCCAGCGCGGCGGTAAGCGGTGTGGCCAACTGCTGTATTCGCACTTCGGCTGTGGAGTTGCTGCCCAAGAAGAGCAATAGAGGCGTAGCTACGACAGCCATCATCAGCAGCATCAACAGCGTCCGTGACCAGACAAGTTTAAAAAGAGCTCTCCTGCTAAAAAACAGATAAACCAATAGGGTTGGAAAAATGGTCCATAATACGCGAGCTGGTATATAGGCATAGAAAGTCAGGCCTAACAGCAGCCCAGCACCTATGAAGAGCATCCAGGATCTGCGGCCCCTCTCAGCTTGAGGTGACTCTTTTGGAGACGCCAATTCCAGGCCATGCCAGAAAATGGCCACAGCCAGGGCAAAAAGAGCGGGCAGTAGAATTGAGCGCAAAGCCTGCCGGCCTGCCATAACTGGCCAAAATGCCACGGCTAACCCCGCCGCAGTCAGCATCGCTGTCTGCCGGTCAAACGCTCGCCGCACCCAGGAGGCTAACCCTGCGAATAGAATGAGGCTAAAGTAAACGGCCGTCAACCGGCCGGCCATAAAAGTCGGCCCCAAGAAAGTCATCATCAGAGCTGTGACATAATCGTACAGAGGTTCTCGCCCATAGCCAACGGTGAAATATATATCCCGTACCCCTTCGTCAACAATGCTCCAGGCAGTGATCCCGTGGTCGGCCTCATCATGGGTCAACCCGGGCGGAACAGAAGCAATATCGTGCAGGCGCAGAAAGACGGCTGCCAGCAGCACCAGCAGCATCCAACCCAAATATCTAGCTCTGGATGATGGCTCACGATTGCTCATTCTAGATTCTGCATGATACTGGATGGCATGAAGTCTAACAACTACGTTACCCAGGCATTAACTCGTCGAAAGACCTCTTATGCGTATAAAAAAACGCCACGCTTGTATACAAGCGTGGCGAATATAATTAGAGGGGTGCCAAAGCTTAGGCGAGTGCTTGTTTTGCCACTTCCACGACCTGTGTAAATGCTGCCGGTTCACGTACCGCAAGGTCGGCCAAAACCTTGCGATCCAACTGCACATCAGCCATCTTCAAGCCGTGAATAAACTGGCTGTAGCTCATACCATTGGCTCGTGTGGCCGCGTTGATACGAGCAATCCAAAGACGACGAAATTCCCGGCGGCGCACCCGGCGATCGCGGTATGCATACCAGTAAGATTTCATCATGGATTCGTTGGCGCGGCGGAACAGCTTGCTGCGTGTTCCCCACTGGCCTTTGGTCATTTTTATTATTTTCTTGTGTCGACGTCGGGTAGTTGTCCCGCCCTTTACTCTCATTTCTTTTTACCTCGCATTTCTAGAACCTGGACACTCAAGCGCACGATTTTCACCGAGGCCAGGCAGCGTAATTATCAATAAATCGTTGGCTATGCCGGTGGATTGGCCTTGTACTTCTTCATATAAGGCATCAATCGTTTGATTCGCCGGCGGTCACCAGCTGAATCCACGACAAGCATTCTGGAGAACTGAGCTTTCACACGTTTTGAGCTGCGGCGTCGCAAATGGCTTTTGCCGCCTTTCGTGCGCATGATCTTACCCGTTCCTGTGACCCGAAACCGCTTTGCAGCGGCTTTGTAGGTCTTCATCTTATACTTCTTTTTTTTCGCTTTTGGCATTATTTCCCTCACAAAAAAAGCCCTTGACGGGCTTTTGGAATTGACCAGTCTTTTGTGACGATTTCGACGACCTATATACCACCCTCTGGGGCCAGCATAAGGGTCATTCGCCACCCTTCTAATTTTGGATGTTGTTCAACAACGGCAATATCGCTAAGTTCTTCGGCAATATCTTGTAATGCCTTTTGTCCAATTTCCGGATAAGTTATCTCTCGAGCTTTAAAGCGGACCATAAATTTGACCTTCTTTCCCTCGCCGAGCCATCTTCGCGCATTTTTCACTCCGATGTCACGATGGAAATCATCCGTCCGCGGGGTTAGTCGAATGGTCTTGATTTCAATTTTCTTCTGTCGCTTTCTCGCTTCCTTTTCTTTCTTCGCGAACTCGTAGGAAAACTTGCCATAGTCCATGATTCGGCAAACAGGAGGTTTCGCACTAGGCGCCACCTCAACCAAATCAAGGTTGGCTTGCACTGCCAGATCACGCGCCTCTTCAATCGTAACCACACCATGGTTCGTTCCCTCATGATCGATGAGTCGCACTTCGCGCACACGAATGCTGCGATTTATACGATAATCAGGCGTCGTCGGCTTTCTACTAAATTTACGTCTACTTCTTTTAATGGTACCTCGCTTCTATTTTTTCTTGGCGTTTTTACAGCACTGCAGTGATGTAACATACAACAAATTGCCCACTGATCAGAACCAGTAGGCAGAAAAATAATAGCACAAGCCTATAATGGCGTCAATCCTCTCTGGCCCAAATCAACTCTATCTTAGATATTCTGCGCGCCGTGGTCCGATATCCTGAGAAGAGGATGAGCACAAGAGGTTAATGATCTATTGTAACAGGAGGTTGAGAGCGATTAATAAGGCAAACATGATCGCCGCCAGAATGAGCACCCGGCGCAAATCTTTAACGACGTAAGCATACTCTTGTCTAAACTGATCCGTCGTCGACTGCCGCGCTTCGCGAGGCGCTTCACTCGTCGTGGCCGATAAGGCCGATTCTTCCTGTGGGGGAGTTGGTTGTCTGTTCTGCTGCCGCTTTTTCTTGGCGCGGCGCACCTTTTTAGCCATCGTTCAATATCTCCTTGCCCCTAATTTTGCGCTCAATCTCAGGATTGTGCAACCCGCAAAGGAACAACCTCGATTACACTCTCTTCTTGTTCATTACCTCCAACAAGAAGTGGAAGGCGTTTGCCCGTCGGTCGATCATAGATGCCAACAGATGCTGCATAATCACCCGGCTGAATATCTGCCGGAACAGTTATTGGATGTATCTGGAGTATTACATCCCCTGGCTGCCAGCTCCATGCTGGTGCATCTAGAGCATCTCGTTGGGCCACGATATTTTGGTCAGGATCGATTACGTGGGTGAAGAATACAACGTCAGTCGTCGACGTTGGCAGATGCACGGGACCTACCAATGTTGGATCGTTCACCCGCCATACTGTTAACAATTCGGCTGTTTCTCCCGCCGTTACTTGTGGCGACAGCCACTGCGCCTCAACAAGCTGCAGCGCACCGCCAAAATCAGCCAAGGGTTCTGCATTTTCTGGGAACCGATCTGCGGCGCCGTCTACACTAAAAAAGGTATAGCCCGGGTCGAGATCGTCGTCACGGAGCGTTACCCTTTCCACCGGCTGCAGTAGTCCGTCAAAGGCAGGGTGGTAGGGGGTTGAATCAGGGATCAACGCATGCGCTGACTTACCCTCGGGCAGAAGCATCGCATAACGGGCATCAACCCAACGCATCTGCTCGGCATCTGTTCCGGACACTACCATTGCAATAGAAGAATCATGCGCTGGGCCAGGATAGACGGTCGAGATAGTGACCGGCTGGTTTTCCAATTCCTTCTCATTCAAATAGCCCAGCTCTTCAATTAATGTATGTTGGTATGCGCCGCGCACTTCTGCCGATTGTCCCCAGATTTGGAAGTAGTCTCGTGTGGCGACCAATCCGGCAAAGAGTAACCAGACGATCGATCCCACGAGGATGACGGCCCGGCGTGAAATGCCAAAACGCTGGGCTAACAATCGGGCCAGGGTCACAAATCCAACGGCTGGGATGATGAAGGCAGCGGGCAGCGCCGCGATATTACGGGTCGTATTCGCCGTCGATCCGGTGATCAAAGAGGGGATGATGCCAACTAGAAACCAGAGCAGAACAAAGATGTAGGACGGCCGTTTCCAACGCCACAAACAGACCGCCAGACCTATGATGAAAAAAGCAGCCGTCAGAGCATCAAAGACGGGTCTACCTGGAATATTGTAGGCTAGAAAATGATCCCCATAACCTGGCCAAACAAAAGCCAGCAGAGCTTGCGCACTATTTTCCACAACCGGCAGCAGATCTCCCTCCTGCACTTGCTGCAAGGTGCTACCCAACATCGACAGCCGCGTTTGAGATTGCGGGTTGTTGGCCAGGTAGACAAACATCGGAATCGACAAAATGCCTGCTAACAGCAATCCGGCAAGAACCGGTTTCCAGGAATGCAGGAATGTTTGCCTGTGCAGCAGTATTAAGTAGAGCATGTAAATGGGGAAAAGCAGCCAGGCCACCCGGGCTGCCAGGTAGATATGGAGCGTGATCAAGATGCTCAAGGCAAAGCCCAACAGCAGCAGAATCATTCGCCATCTGCTTACGGGAGGCTTGTCCCTCTCCACAGTTCTATTCTCACCGCTCTGCTTCCCATAAATAATGCGCCAGAAGAACCAGACAGCCATCGTCATGAAAAAGGGAAGCATGCCTGCTCGCAGCGCCTCGCGGCTTGAGGCCAAAGGCCAAAATGAGAGGGCCATCAGCAGCGCGGTAATCAGCGCCGTTGTCTTGTCGAATGCTTGCTTGCTCCAAATATAGGTCGCCGCAATCGCTCCCAGGCCAAAGATAACATTGACCATGCGCAGGGCGAATATCCCCTCCCCTAAATAAGCCATGGTCCCCGCCACCATATAACTATAAAGCGGTTCGCTGCCGTAATTTAATGGGAAGTAATAGCGCAAAACGCCGTCGAGAATCTCGATGGCTTCCCGGCCGTGATTGGCCTCATCATGCGTTAGCCCTGGGGGAAGCTCCGTCAGGCGATAGGTACGGAGTGCCAAGGCCAGCAGCAAAATGAGGATGATCGGTAAGTGTTTTTTTAGCATCAGTGCTTTTTTGCGGCTGCGGGTTCCCACCCAAGTTGGGGATACCAGGCTGGCTACTGGTTTTGAGCCACTGCAAAGAGCTCTCGTTCGAAAAACCAGCGAAAGGGGGGCAGATCAAAAGCAATTCGCCTCAGCGCTGCCATTAATCCATTCTCGTCGCGATTTTGTGGAGGAGAGTCAAGCCAGACTTTGATATTCTGAAATCCAACCTCTTGCAGGGCACGCCGCATGCTGAGGATGTCCTGCTCATTCACATGAACATCCTGGTTAACCGGTGTGATTGCGCGCGGATCACTGGGATACGCTTCTCCCTGCCCCATCAGTGTGCGCACCAAGCGCACCCATGGATAGGCATAGGCGTCATACCAACGATTAGGTGCTGTATGGATTATCACCCGGCCATCTCGCTTCAACACCCGGCGCGTATCCAACATAGATGCCCGCAGTTCCCAAGGAAATAGATGTTCCACTACATCAAATAGAAGCACACGATCAAAATAATCACTTGGAAAAGGCAAACGCTTGGCGTCAGACCGGCACACGCCGGCCCCCAGGAACATTGCACTCTTCTCCTCTTGATCGGCCTCCTTTTCCAAATTGATAACATCCTTCGTCATCAATGCCGCGACTTCGGCATAATCTATGCCAAAGACTTCCACGCCAAGATGCATGCAATGAAGAATGATTTCGCCTCTTCCACAGCCCACATCCAGCACTCGCATCCCTGGCTCTACTTCGGCAACGGCGAATGCATCCTGCAGCCGGCGTGAAAGATGTTGGCCTTCAGATTCAATGAAAACATCATATCCTTCGCAAGCGGTTAAGAAGTATTCCTCTGTGTACAGCGTAGAGGGTAAAGATTTCATATTATTAGTAATCATGGTTTTTCTAATATTCTTCAGATGATTTTGCGGCATTATAGATTTGCAGGAATTAAGTTGCAAATGCCGGGAGCAGTTCAACGCTCCCTAGGATGCCTCTCACTGCCTACGAGCATTCCAGTTGAAACTTTTATTAGCATACTGCGTATTGGTGATTAAGTTCTCAGGAGATTGAGGTGTTTGCTGATGAGCAGGCCTGGCTCGAACAGGCCAGTAAGGGTGACAAAGTTGCCTTTGGACATTTGGTTGAAGCATATCAAACGCCGGTTTACAACCTGGCCTATCGAATGCTTAACAATCCTGGTGAAGCCGAAGAGGCTGCGCAGGAGGCGTTTATCCGAGCCTTTACGAGGCTAGAGAGCTATGACCCGTCGCATAAATTTAGCACCTGGTTGTTGTCAATTACTTCCAACTATTGCATCGACCAACTACGTAAGCGGCGCGCCCTGCTCTTGTCAATTGATGAACCACTGCCACCCCACCCGGCTCTCCATAGTGATGGGGAAAAAGGCCCCGAAGCGCAGATGATGAACAGCGAACAACAAGAAATGGTGCAATCCCTCTTAATAGAACTTCCAGCTGACTATCGACAGGCTGTCGTCCTCCGTTATTGGTATGAGCTTTCTTATGATGAGATTGCGGAAATTATGGATACCACTGTCAGTGCAATTAAGTCACGATTATTTAGAGCACGCAGGCAGTTAGCTGAAATAGGAATTGAGCAAGGTTTGGCCAAATCTCTACAGGCCGAGCCAGTGAATTAAGAAGAGGATTAAGAGTGTATTGGAGCGAGTCATGGAACATGAAGAGTATGTAACCCTGATGATGGACGCGCTCGATGGTGAGCTTGCAGACAGCGGCAAGCAAGACCTGGAGGTTCACCTGCGCGCGTGTCCGGAATGTACGCGTGAGTGGCAAGCATTGTTAGCTATCGACAGATTGTTCAGGCATACGCCGGCCTTGAGTCCTGCCGTTGGTTTTGCCCAAAGAACGATAGCACGACTGCCCAACCGCAGGGTCCGTGTCTGGGCCATCAGTGCCATCTATGGCCTTGTGCTGCTCAGCGGCCTGGTCCCAGTGCTGCTGACTATCTTGGCAATCACCAGATTAGGACCCATTCTTACTCAACCAGCGCTGATGCAGAGCATCATGCAAAGTATTCAAACCACGATGAATGTTGGCGGTACTATCCTGTCGGCACTTCTGAACGGCGCAGGAGAGATGATTTTACAACAACCAACTTTGATAGGCTGGCTATTGGTTATGTTCGGCATCGTATCCCTCTGGGGTGGTGTTTACCGGCAGCTTAGCACAGTACCAGCAAATTCTTAGGGAGCAGAATAATGAAACGCTTACTGTTAGTTTCTATCGTACTACTTCTACTGATCGCCCCCTCGGGGACCGTGTTGGCCGAGCCTTTCTTTGACACTGTCGTGGAAGATGGGGAAACGGTCAACAACGATGTAATTGTCTTCGATGGCGATCTTGAAATTGAAGAAAACGGAACTGTTAACGGGGATGTGATCGTTTTTAATGGCGATGCGGCCGTCGACGGAACCGTCAATGGCGATCTAGTGATCTTCAACGGCGATCTAGATGCAGGAACACAGGCCGCAATAAATGGTGATTGCGTCCTCCTAAACGGTGATGTTGATAACCACTCTTCCGCCAATATTCGCTGCACCAATATCGAAGGAACCGCGCTCCCTGGCATTGTTCGAGGGATTCAGGCGGTTCCGGCAATACCAGACGACCCTGCGGTACCTGAAGTCCCCGATCTTCCGGAGATGCCGGCTAAACCTCCCGTTCCTGAAACCAGGACGGCATCTCGCGCCGGGAATGCCTTTGCTGATTTCACCCGCACCCTATTCAGCAGTATCTTGCTCGGCGGCCTGGCTTTTGTCGTGGCCTCGGCTTTCCCGAACCATTTGCAGCAGGTCAAATCGACAATGCGCAAGAAGCCAGTTGCCAGCGGCGCTGTAGGATTTCTAACAGCGATCGCCGTGCCCATTCTCGTGGCCATCTTGGCTGTTATCTCTGCCGTTTTGACCATTGTCTGCATTGGCTTACTGGGCTTCCCCATCATTATGCTCATCCTCCTGGCCCTGGTTGCTGCGGCAGTTATGGGTTGGATCGCCGCTGGTACATGGTTTGGTGAACGCTTGTTTCGCAACAGCGAACGTAGCCTGACTATTAAAGCGGCATTGGGCACCTTCCTCTTCACCTTTATTCTGGGAATAGTGGGCATGCTAACCGGTGGGTGGCTGGATGTACTGCTGAGCATCGTGATTATCTCTATTGGATTGGGAGCGGTTGCCCTAACACAGTATGGCCGAAAAGCTTATGCCGGCCCTGCCGAACCGGCGGGAGTAAATGAGGACGCCGATAAGATTTCGGTGGTATTGGACACCTTACCAGATGACGGTGGGGATCCAATCTCCAAGATATAAAAGAAAAAGGGGTGTCTGCAAAAGACACCCCTTTTTCTTTCTGTATTCAATTAGCTCATTAATGTAGTTACTTCTTGAAATACGTCTCTAGGTCATCTGCACAACCCAAATGTCACGCAGGTTTGTCACATTGTAAACACCCAGTCACACGCGGTCAACATGGAATTTGCCGTGGCTCCTTGGCGCGTGCTAGAATGCACGCATGACTAGAGTTGTCTTTATGGGTACGCCCGACTTTGCTGTGCCCAGCTTGAAAAAGCTAATCGAAACGCAAAGGGTTGTTGGCGTCGTAACCCAGCCCGATCGTCCAGCTGGTCGAGGTCGCAAGCTGCGCCGGTCACCCGTCAAAGCTGCCGCTGAAAGCGGTGGTATTCCCATTTACCAGCCGAAATCGCTGCGCTCAGAAGAAAGCGCCGCCCCATTGCGAGAATGGCAGCCTGATGTCATCGTCGTTGCCGCCTTTGGCCAGATTCTTCGTCCCCATGTTCTAAACCTACCACCCAATGGTTGTATCAACGTCCATGCCTCTCTTCTGCCGCGCTGGCGTGGCGCCTCCCCCATTCAACACGCTATCATGGCCGGAGATAATGAGACAGGGATCACCCTTATGCGCATGGATGAGGGCTTGGATACCGGCCCTATTTATCTACAAGAATCCTTGGCTATCGATGTCGATGAAACATCCGCATCTCTGCACGATCGCCTCTCACTATTGGGCGGCGATCTGTTAGCAGAGCATTTAGACGACATTGTGCACGGGCGTATCGAAGCCACGGCGCAAGATGATACCCTTTCCACTTATGCCCCGCTGATCAAGAAAGATGCTGGGCTGCTGGATTGGCAGCGCAGCAGCGCAGAAATCGACCGGCATATCCGTGCTATGAGCCCCTGGCCTGGCGCATATACCTCCTGGATTGGCAATAATCTCAAGATCCTGGCTGCCCGCCCAATCTCCCGGGTAGACAGCGGTGAAGAATCCTTGTTCACTCACATCAACCTTGAATCGCTGTCATCTGCACCACCAGGACAGGTTGTAACGTATCTGGGCAACAACTATGCTCAAGCCTCTTTTCTAAAAAAAGATGTCGTTTTGGTAAGAACCGCTGATGGCTTTCTACTGCTTCACAAATTGCAGTTAGCCGGGAAAAAAGCACTGAGCGCTGCGGACTTCTTGCGGGGACGGCCTGAATTTTCAAGCGCAAGATTGGGATCATAACGTACTTATGAATATTCTTGTTTACGGAGCCGGAGCCATTGGTGGCTATTTGGGTTCCCGCCTACTGCTCAACGGCCATCAGGTGACCATGTTGGACCGCCGAGAAATGGCTGATGTTATCAATGCCGGCGGTATTTCCCTCAAAGAGGCGGGTAATATTGAGCACGCTGCCCCAACGGCCGTCATCACCATGGAAGAAGCCCTGGCAGACAATGACCAAATCGATCTGATCATCATCGGCTTGAAATCTTATGATCTACCGCTTGCCTTGGAGCATCTTTCCCAAATCTGCCCCGCCTCCGCCCGCATCCTGACCGTGCAGAATGGCATCGGCGTGGAGCAACCTTTCATCGATCACTTTGGTGCCGAGCGCATCATCGCCGCATCTCTGACAACGCCGGTGAGCAAAGAAGAACAGAACGTCCTGGTCATCGAACGCAGCGATCGCGGCCTGGGCCTGGCGCCGGCGCTTCCCGGACAAGAAATCGACCGGTGGGTATCCTTATTTCAAGATTCCGGTATTGCTACCGAAGGTCTGTCAGATTTTCAATCAATGAAATGGTCCAAAGCGCTGCTGAATATGGTCGCCAATGCCACATCTGCTATCCTCAGCATGACCCCTGAGGATATTTATCGCAGCGATTCATCTTATAATCTGGAAGTGCGCATGCTGCGCGAAATGCTTTCGGTCATGGATCAGAAACAGCTTCAAGTCGTCGATTTACCGGGCCCTTCAGCCAAGAGCTTGGCCACGGCACTCAAGTTTGTACCTCGCTTCCTTCTGAAGCCCATCCTTACAAAAATCGTGGCCAAAGGGCGTGGTGACAAAATGCCCTCTTTTTACATTGACCTCGCCTCAGGTCGTGGTAAGAGTGAGGTCATATTCCATAATGGCGCAGTCGCCGCCGCTGGCAAGGATGCAGGCGTGCCAACGCCCGTGAACCATGTTTTAAACGACGTGCTGCTACAACTTACGAATGGGGAGTTAGATCGCCAACAATATGATGGAAATCCAGGGCGATTAGTCTCGGAAGTAAACAAACTGAAACCCATCATGTAAACGATGGGTCAAATTCGGAAGATTAGGTACAGTTCATCAGGTATCTAAACTGTATCTTCGGGGGAGAACCACTCCTGTTCAGGGGGAGTCGCAGGCTGCGCTTTTTCTTTTTCTTGCTGGATCGCCGCTAAGACGCGCCGGTCAAAAATGCGCTTTCCCCAGCGAACCACAAAGAACAGAATCAATATAAGCCCAGCTAAGCTAAAGAAAGTGAAGGTGATCAGTGCCAAAACAATCCACAAGGTTTGGCGCGCTTGCTTCATTTCGGCCTTTTCATCTATCGTGCCTTCCCTATCTATAGGATGCGAACGCACTCTATCGCCAGGCAAATGGGTGGTATGAACGCCCGTCTGTAAACGAACCTGCTTATCAAGCGCTTCCAAGAACTGCCGTATTAAGGCATTGGCCATGGTGCGCAGCATGCGGGGCGATTCCTCGGCCGTTTGGCTGATAAAATCTACATCTCCCGCATAGTGGATCGTTGTCGAGCCATCTCCCTGATCAAGGTAAAGCATACCGTGACCGGAAATGGTTCCTTCAGGGCCTTCGCCGTCAACAGTTACCGCTAATCTGTCATTTTGCTCATCGTCGAGCAGTTGAACTTGACCTTGATATCGCCCCTTGAACGGTCCATGCTGTACGCGCAGGGCAGCAATATAGTCAGATGGCGATGTTTGATCAAATTCCTCACAGCCAGGAAGGGCCTGCCTTATGGTCGCCGGGTCATGAAGCAGCGACCAAACAAGTTCACGTGACGCTTTAAATGTGTAGTTCCCTTCGATTTTCACGCAGCCAGTCTCCTTGCTTCGCTGCCCTATTGCTTATTCCTCATCTTCTGCCGCGCTACTGGGAGGGTCTTCTACAGGGGCGGCCGCTCGCTTCTCCAGCAAAACATCATCCAATTGTACGGTCAATGCTGCCAGTTGTTCGTTCAAGCGATCGATCTCGCTGCGCGTCGGCACCCCATGTCGGCTGAGTATCGAGCTAAAATCCTGTCCATCAGGTAGTTCACTGTTCTGCTGGAAACTGAAGGATAATAATTTGTCACGCAAGTTAGCTGCTTCTTCTGCTGCCAACTCCCCTTTGTTGATCAATACCTGCAGCCGGCGCTCGATTTCGCTGTCGACTTGATGGAACAAATCCAATGGAACCGAGAGTGAACGGCGCAGCGTGTTCAACGTATCACCGCCAGCCTGCACCAAACCGGTCAAAACAGACTTGGGCAAAAACCCGCCCTTTTTCTTCTCTTGCTCAAAAATGATTTGGGTAAGTGTAATCGCCGTCAGATCTTCATCCGTCGTATGATCAATGACCGTTACTTCTTCTCCCTCGCGGATCAACTTAGCAATGCCATCAAGCGTAATGTAGCGCTTGGCTTCAGTATCGTATAGTTTCCGGTTTGGGTATCTTTTGATTACAGGCATGGGCCAGCTCCTCTATGGAACACTGCGTCATATTTTGCTAGTATAGGCACGAATGCCCAAGATGCAAAAAGGGGAGAAAACATCCGTATTCTCCCCTGAATGATGTCTGCCACTTACTCTTATTCGTTTCCGTCAAAGGCTCTAAGCTCATCGACCTTCTGGCTCAACTCGGCTATCTGCTCGCTCAACGTTTGGATTTCTGATTGCGTCGGCACGTTTAGCCTGTTCAACATTCCTTCCATACGCCGGTCAACGCCTTCACCAGCCTGCTTTGAACGATCTTGCACCTCATTCCGGCGGCGCTCTAAAACATCGCTTACCAACGAACGACCGTCAGACTCGGCGATCTCGCCGCGATCAATCAGCTTGGTAACAAAATCTTCAATCTCTTCCTGAGCCAGCACCGCAACACCAATACTGGCCATCAAAATTCGCCGCAGCCCTTCTAGAAACGTGCCGCCTTCAGAAGATGAATTGTTTTCCACTATTTCGTTTTCCTGTTCTGTCATTTTTGTCCCTCACGACGCAATTTTATGACGCATTGCATCATTTTAGAATATAGCATCCTGCATATCGGAAGTCAATATTACTGATTTTAAATCGCAAAAACCGGGAAAATGGCTACAATAAGTTTCTTACATTGCACATTGATGGAGGAAGCGGATCATGACTAATACGGAGCGCTTACTAACGGTTGAAGAACGTGTTGTTCTCGAGAAACTGGCCTTGCAAGCAGATAGCGAAGGAAAACGAGCCGCTGCATTGTTGGCCTTAGATGATGGAGCAAGCCAGGCCGATGCCGCTGAACAAACAGGGTTAACAAAGGGCCAGGTACAATATATGCTGAAAAAGTTCCGGGCGCAGCGTCTGACGGCTTTCAGCAGCGCACTAGGCCTACTTCCTCCCGATCCTGAGCAGCCTGCAGCCGAAGAAGCAGCCCTTGAAGAACCACAGCCCGTGGAGCAAGAAAGCCAATCTGAGCCATCATCTCAACTGGGACGCCTTTTAGCGGAGCTAGATGACCTGGTAGCTGCCTTAAGAAAATCAATACCTGACGCCAACCAGCCATACTCGCCATTACAGATGATAAATCTTGTACGCACCAGTGTCGCCAGATACACACCAGATGTCCAAATCAGCGTTCTCGAACAATTCGAGGATATGACCCGCGAAGATCTCATGGATTTGGAAACCTGGAAAGGGTTGGCTTATATGATCGCCTACTCCGCCCAGTTCCAGGCTGTGCAGACCAAAGACAAGCTTAACGAACAAATGCCTGGACCCCTGAAGCCAGATTCAATCTTTTCGCTGCTGAAAGGTGGCCTGGACAGAATAACCCCAGACATCGCTCGCCAAATTGCCAGCAGCTTTGAAGGGGCAACTAAGGAAGATCTTCTCGATCTCGACACCTGGAAAGGGGTTTGGTATATGCTCAATTACTCCTTGCAGTTCCAGGCTGAACAGTTAAAACTGCGTCTGATGGGCGAGGAAGAAGAATAGTCATGGCGGTTTATGCCAGCGCCGAACAACTTTATGCTTGTTTCCAGGCCTTATTCAAAAGGATAGGGGAAGAAGACCAAGCGGCGGCCGAAACGCTGTTGAAATCTAAACTAAGTATTCGCTTCCAATGTTCCGATCCTACAGCCGCCATCACCATTGACGCTCGTAAAAAACCGGTTGAAATCGTTTACGGATCCACACAGGTCAAGCCGGTATTGGACATCAAATTATCGGCCGATACCCTTCATGAAATCTTGCTCGGTGATATCGGTTTATTAAAAGCGATGGGCAGCGGGCGTATGAAACCAAAAGGCCCCATCAGGAAGTCTGTTGCCTTGGAACCATTGCTGCACGATGCGCAGCGGCTATATCCTGAGATCCTCAAGAGCTGCAATCCCTAGTTGGAAGACAAGTCGCAAAGATTAATAGCGCCCAGTTCATAGAGGTTCCAACAACATCTCCAGCCAGAATCGGCGACCATGAAATCAGCAGACTCACCAACAGTCACCGTCATTATCGCAACCTACAACAAGGAACAGCCCCTGCAATATGCCCTTGAAAGTGTCTTGTGGCAAACGTTCGAAGACTTTGAATGCTGGGTCATTGGGGATGCCTGTACTGATGGCAGTGAAGCGGCAGTAAGCGCAATCGACGATCCGCGTGTGCATTGGTTCAACTTACCGCAAAACTCCGGCTACCAGTCTGCACCAACAAACGAAGGTCTGCGCCGCGCAGAAGGGAAATATATCGCCTATTTAAATGATGACGATATATGGCTGCCCAATCACCTGAAAGTGTTGGTTCAAGGTCTTGAAAAGAATAATGCTGATTTCGCCTACTCAATTATCGAACGGTTCTCAACAGATCTTGAAGCGCATGTTGATGTGCCCAATTACCCCGATGCACCAAGGCCTCCCGAAGCGTCAGCCACTTTACACCGCAAGGCGGTGATCGAAAGACTCGGCTACTGGAAGCTACCTACAGAAACCAGGATGAATCCAAGAGTCAAATTTTTTAGATCTGGGCAGTTATCGCATTACAAGTTTGTGCTCATACCAGCACTTACAGTTCTTAAGTTTGGACGCAGCGTGGGTGGGTATGGAAAAGCTGGCGCACAAGAAACATATATGGATCTTGTACGTGAGGATCCAGAGTTCGTTCAGAAAGAGTTAGGAGCCTTATTGGCTCAAGCCACGCATCAGTTGGAAGGACCCTTTTCCTTCGGGCGGCTTACGACACAGCTGGTACAGTCGATTAGGCTGATGTTGATCAAGAGAAATATTGATCCTGGACATCTAACTTTTTGGAAGAAACCAGGCCAGCGAATTAGAGAGTGGCGTAAGTATCATGGATTGGATCCTGACCAGCTGAAGTAACAGGCAATGGAAAAGTCAATAGTTCAGTTGCTCATGAGGACTTGTGACGGGAGGAGATCGTCGATATTTGCCACTTATCTTAATTAAGCCTTTTCTTACTATACTGATTCACTTGTGGCTGATAAGCGCATTTGTCGTTCTCTTACCCCTCTTGTATGATCGGAAGGTTGGCATAAATGGAGGACATGATTGGAAGAAGAAATTGATTTACGACCGTACATTGAAGCGGTGATACGAAGCTGGAAATGGATAATCGGGGCAGCAATTCTGGCGGCCGTGATTGCCTTTGCCATAACCTTTTTTATCCCGCCAACATACGAAGCAACCGCGCTCGTCGCTGTGACTGAACCGCGACAAGTTGTTGAGTTTGATCCACGCATCAAAGTAGCTGATGATGAACTCCCGTTTGATGCATATCCGGAATTGGCAACCAGTGATGAACTCTTGGTCTCTTTATTAAATGAGGTTGAATCTGCCACCTCCGATATCACAAATTTAAAGAGTCTACGTGGGATCTTGTCCGCAAAGGCGGGTGCTGATCCAAGCCTCTTAAATCTGTCTGTGCAGAATGGCGATCCAGTGTTGGCCGCGGAAATCGTTAATAAATGGGCTGAGCTATTTGTGGTGAAAGCCAATGATGTTTTTGGATCCCAAGGTGATGATCAGCTTCTTTTTTTTGAGGAACAGCTTGAAAATTCATCTGAAGAACTGCAGCAGGCGGAAGATGCTTTGGTTGAATATCAAACACGCAACCGGTCGATGATCTTGGAAAACGAGCTGCTGGCTCTGCAACAAACACAAGCCGATCAACTCGCTAAACGTCGCCAGATCACATTGTTATTACAAGATGCTGCCGGTTTGCAAGCGCAGTTGTCAAGAACCGGAAATAACAGCGATCTCTCTTCGGCCGATCAATTGGCTGCGATCCTCCTTCAACTGCGCACGTTTAGCGGCGTTCCTACTGCTGATGCTGCGGTCCCCTGGCAGCTTCAAGTTAATATGGAACAATTTTCTACCGCCGGTAAAACAGAACAGGTTGATTTTTTGTCAGGATTACAAGATATATTATCTGAGCAAGCGGAACAGATTGATGCTCACTTACTTGAGTTGGAGCCTTTGATTTTTGTTGTGCAGCAAGAAAAACAGGAGGCAGACTCCGAAGCCAATAGCCTGGCCAGAAATGTAAAAGTCGCCGAGGATACCTACACAGCTCTCGCCCATAAAGTGCAGGAAGAGCATATTACCTCACAAGACACCAACAGCGGTGTGCGCTTGGCCAGCCGGTCGGCCATCCCGTCCACCCCGGAATCATCAGGTCGTTGGATTATCATGCTAATCGCCACTGTTTTGGGCACCACGATTGCCATTGTTGTGATAATCGCCAGAGCCTGGGGTAAAGAGCCGGCACAATCATAATGTGGTATCGAGACCATACCCGCTTGCTGCCGCGCTAGAGATACTTGAAATCCTATCTGGGGCGAGATCTGAAGATGCGCATAAGAAATGTGACTGGGAAATATCTGCTCGTAGGCTTGCTCCTGTTTGCCTTAGTTTTTCTTATGCTGCATTCCAGAACAGTAATTGGACGATTCAACACCAATTTGGGTTTCGTCACGCTTAATACCGCCTTGTCCACTCAAGCTGCAACAACCCAACTAAATGCCGCTGCCAGCGCTGAAGATTTCTTTGCTAGAGCAGCGGATGTTGATCAGGGTAATCTGTCCACGATAAGAGGGCTTGCACTATCCGCCGGTCTGCAAGACAACAGCCAACATACACTAGCAACGTTTAATGATTTGGGGGTCTGGGCAGCGGAACATTATGCCTTGCTGGGAAATTCCGCAAACAGATCCGGGTATCGTGACCTGGCCCTTTTTTGGTACAAACAAGCTGTCAATCAAGATCCAAGGCAAATATCGACCTGGATGAAACTAGGGGAAGTATATGAAAAAGAAGGTGAAATAGACGAGGCTATCGCTGCTTACGAGCGCGTTTGGATAATCGCTCCTGCACTGGCCTTTAAACCTTATGTTTCCGCTCTGTTAGCCCAATCCAGAAATGACGAGGCAGAAGAATTATTACAGGAACTGCTGTACAGTGATGCCCAATTCTATGAACGCTTATGGGGCTGGCACACATTAGGTCAACTTCTGAAAAAACAAGAAAGATGGGATGAGGCAAATCACATTTATTCAGCTGCGTTAAATGAGTACGAACAAGACGCTTCACTCTTGGTTAGTTTGGGGTGGTCACTATATGAACAGGAAAAAAATCGTGGTCAAGCTGTAAGACACTTTGAAGATGCAATATCTGTAGATAGTGACTCAGGCGCCGGATACTTTGCCATGGGACAGCTAATGGCAAAGGAAAATAAATATACAGAAGCTGAAGCCTGGTTCAAATCTGCACTAGAAAGAAACGATAGCAATCCCCGTTGGAGACTTATTCGGGCAAATACAGCACGTCAATCAGCAGACTATGATCTTGCTGTTGCTGCTTATCAGGATACGATAACAAGATATCCTGCCTATGCCCCTGCATATTATGAATTGGCGCATACCTATAGATTGTTAGACTCTCCAGAGCAGGTAGTACAGATATTGGACAAGGCAAATGAACTCTCGCTAAATCCACCGATTCGATATTATCTGTCCACAGCTGAACTCTATGAATGGAGCGGAAGACTGGATCTGGCCATTCAAACTTATCAGAATCTATTAGACATCGATCCCGGCAACAACGAAGCGTTAGAGAGAATGAATCAACTGCAAAGTGATTGATTTCGATCTTTCTTGCTTTAGAAATCTTATATCAGCCGATAGAAAAGAAATCAAATTGAAAGAAACAAGCGACAGTCCTATAAATTCTGATATTGAAGTACTGGCCAAGGGGGCCAGCATCTCTTTTGTTGGAAAAGTAGGAGGACGGATAGTTTTTGCCGTATCGCAAATTATTTTGGCTCGCGTGTTAGGACCAGAGTTATTTGGTCTATATGCTCTGGGATGGGCCATTCTACGTCTGGCAGGCTCGGTGGCTCCTTTGGGTTTAGGCAGCGGTGTCATTCGTTATGGGAATCGTTTTTGGCCAAATAGCAAGGGCCGCTTGAAAGATGTTATTATCAAAGGCTTGTTCCCATCTTTGGCGTCTGGCGTTCTGGTCGGCACGCTTATTTTCGTTGCTGCCCCTTTGCTTGAAAACATCTTTCAGAGTCCTGGCTTGTCGCCCGTGCTGCGTGGGTTTGCTATCGCAATACCACTCCTTGTTGTTATGCGGGTGAGCTTGAATGTGACGCAAATTTGGCAGCGCATGCAATATACGGCGATCGCGGAGGATCTTGGGCAGCCAATAACAAATTTGCTCTTAATCATTGGCGTTTTCTTGTTAGGTGGGAGTCTTTATGGGACTGTCGGAGCCGCTGTTATTTCCTGGGGCTTCGCGATGATACTGGCTCTTTATTATGTCCTCAGATTATTCCCAGATATCTTCTATGTTGGAAGAATAAAGGCTGTTTCATTTCGCGAACTATTGCTTTTCTCGTTGCCCACCGCCTTCGCCGGTACTTTTACATTCTTAACCAGTTGGGTGGACCGCATTCTTCTCGGTCTGCTCTCGACGACAGCCGATGTTGGCATTTACCAGGCGCTTGCGCAGCCGGCGCTAATCATTGCCATAATACTTCGCTCATTAAATGCCATTTTCACACCCATGATCGCTAATTTATACCAACTTGGCGAAATGGACCGCCTGAATGAGCTGTATAAAATTAGCACAAAATGGGGAATCTATTTAAGTATCCCGGTATTCTTGTTTATATGTTTCACATCACAGGAGATCATGGTTGGGCTGTTCGGCATTGAATATATCGCAGGCGCCTTACCATTGGTTATCCTGATCATAGGTCAGATGATCAATGTCTCCACAGGTGCAGTAGGATTCATACTGATCATGACTGGTTACGAACGCCTGTGGCTAATTATCTCCGTCTTTTCTTTTGCGTTAAATGTGGCATTGAACGTGATGCTCGTCCCTCAATTGGGTCTTATAGGAGCAGCAATTGCAACAGCAATTGCCATTAGTACACTTTACTTGAGTGGCTTATTCGCTGTTAGGCGCCTCATTGGGCTTTGGCCATATGATACGCGCTATAAAAAAGGGTTGTTTGCCGCTGCATCAGCGATGATAGCGCTCATTCTTTTGCGGCTCTTTGGGATAGAGAATGTATGGCTGAGCATTTTTATTAATGCCTTAACATCTGTTCTTGTATTTGTAGCTGTCTTTTGGCGATTAGGCTTAGACTCAGAAGATCGTGAATTTTTGACTTTACTTCTGAAGAAAATCAGGGGGTCCCATGTCTGAATTGGAAAAAATCAGACCGATTCGCTTAATGATTGTTGGCGCTCAAAAAGCAGGGACAACTTCGTTGCTGCGCTATCTAGGTGATCACCCCGGTATTTGCTCCCATAATCAAGTTGATATGACATACTTTGTAATTGATGTGGAGTATCAGCAGGGTTATGACAAGGTTTTTCCTCGCTACTTTGCTTGCGATGAAATGGAACCATCCGTAGTTATTGCAAAAAGTGTTGCGATCATGCTGCTGCCGGAGGCAATAAATCGCTTGTGTGCTCACAATCCGCACGCACAGATTGTCGTAGTTTTGCGCAATCCAGTTGATAGAGCATATTCCCACTATTGGTACTCAAGAAGACGTGGATGGGAGGATCAAGAAACCTTCGAAGCGGCACTTGAACTTGACCCGGATACCTTTGCCAATAATATGACAGGGAGGGTTAATAGAACTTACTTGGCCAATGGTTTGTACGCCGATCACATAAATCAATTAGCAGCTTATTTCCCTCGTGATCAGATTCATGTTGTATTGCTGAAAGAGTTAAAGGAAGACCCAGTGGGCGTTTGCAAAAACTTGTACGGCTTGTTTGATGAGCTAGATAGTACATTTAGCCCGGATACAGATCGCTCACACAATACTTCGGCAGCTTACCGTTTTCGGTCTATTGCATTGTTGACCTCGTCCCGCAGCACCTTACCCAATATCAAAAAGATGGCTAGAAGAGTAATCCCTGATCGCACTCTGGATTACATCAGAGACCTAGCGAAAAATGCGAATGAACAAGATTTCACTCCCCCTCCCATGAATCTTGAAACTCGCGCACGGCTTCTGGACTTTTATAAGCCTCATAATCAGCGGCTAAGTGAGCTTATTGATCGTGATTTGGGGCATTGGAATATATGACCATGAGCCAGACGACCCCATTTCAAACTAGCGCTCGCATAGCTCCCATTAGCAAACGCCGAGTTTTTTATTCGGCCGTTGCTCTAATAACGCTCGTCATGTTCTTATTCGTCATAATGAGCAAATCCGTATCAGAATGGATTAAAGCGAACAGTGGTCCTCGGGGTGCAAATTACTTGGATGAGTTGTTATTCATCGGTTTCATATTCTTTGTCGCCATTGCTATAGTGGTAAGCCGACGTCTCTATTTCAGCCCCCTAATACTATTATTGATCATTCTCTTTTCACTGTCTGGCTGGATAACAACCCTTCTTAGCAACATAAGATTCGATGTTGCCATTTTGGGATTTCTGTTAATAATCAAACCCTTGATCCTATTACTTGTCTACCAGATGATTCCATTTGACAAGAAATCCGCAATCTTATTCTTGAAATGGTTTGACTACTTTCTGACAGCCATCGCCGTCATTTCAGTCGCTTACGTCATCATTCTTGAAATTGGGGCTGGCTTCAACCCCTTACCAGGCTCCATTCCTGGTGAACGCAGACTGGGTCTGGCCCCTTCCCGCTCATTCTTTACCCATCCCAGTTCTTTTTCCAGCATTTTGACCTTGATTGCTTTTTATGCCTTCGCCAATGTGCTGTTACAAAATTCCAAAAAACATTTGTTTATCTTCTTTCTGGTATGCGTGGGGATTTTACTTTCCCTACGCATGAAGGCACTCTTTTTACTGCCGGTAGGAATAGGCATCATATTTGTGCTAGTTAAAGTTCAAGGATTCCGTGCATCAAAGAAGACCCTTATTGGGGGAACGACCTTAACTATTTTGGGCATAAGCGCCATTATACTTTTCTCGTATCTTTTTCTTGATGTCCTTTCGGTTCGTCTTAGTAATAGTTCTGATAGCGTAAGAATCGTATTGATGAGAAACGCGCTGACAATTAACAAGGAAACATATGGATTTGGCGCAGGATATGGTATGTACGGCAGTTCGATAAGTACAGACTATCGCTACAGTCCACTTTACTATCGCTTCGATATGCATAAGCTACGTGGAGCCACGCCACAGAATACAACCTTCATTACTGACCAATGGTGGGCCTGGTATCTAGGGGAAGTGGGTATTTGGGCAACGTTACTTTTCATAGGAATACTTATTTACGTAGTTTTCCGTATGACCAAGATAGCAGCTTATTGGCGTTATCGAAATAATCAGATGGCAATCTTAGCTTATACGGCCGTGGGTTCTCTTCTATTTGGCATAATGGCTGGCTTTGCTGGCGTATATTTAACTGGCCCGCCAACTGGGTATTTCATCATGGCATTGGCTGGTCTCTCATTTTCGCTGCACCGCGGTATGTTTCGAGATACCAGGTCGGCAATTAAGGCTTGACACAGTATTGGTAAAATTCTTTACTGCTTTACCCCTTAATAAACCTGATTATGAAGAATCTTCAGACAAGTCAACCATCAATCGAAAAACGATGTTCAAGAGTACTGATGGTTGGACCTGATAAACACAGGAAAGGTGGCATGGCCTCTGTTGCAGCATCCTATCTAGAGAACTGGGACTTTGAGCATTACTGTCTGACGTACGTTGTTTCAACAGGCAACTCCAATAGACTAGGCAAACTTCTTCGCTTCCTCTGGTCAATCGTTGACTTTTGTTATCGATCAATTACATGGCGACCCCAAATCGTACATGTCCATTTTGGCTGGAAAGCGAGTTTCATACGCATGGCAATATTTGTCATCCTTGCTAACCTGTTTCAGAGAAAGCTTGTGCTTCATTGCCATTCCAGTCGTTTCGATCTTTTCTATGAACAAAACCCGAAACCTATTCAGCAATTCATTCGCCAGATTCTAAATAAGGCTGATCTGCTGCTTCTGGTTTCACAGAGATGGCAGGAGTATTTTCGAACATTCAATTTGAGCACGCCTGTTTACGTACTTTATAATTCGGTAGCATGCCCGCAGGGTGACTTCTCCATTCTCAACCGAAACCAGATAATCTTAACCTTGGGGCGGCTGGGACACCGCAAAGGGACATATGATATTTTGAAGGCCGTTCCACAAGTCCTTGACTCATATCCCGACACCGAATTTTGGTTGGCTGGCGATGGCGATATAAATAAAATCCAAGCAATATTGTCCAAGCAATCATGGGGAGATAAAGTCAAGTTGCTAGGGTGGATACGAGCGGAAAAAAAAGAGCAGGCGTTGCGCCAAGGAAGTATATTTTTATTGCCTTCATATCATGAAGGATTACCCATTGCCATTCTAGAAGCCATGGCTTATGGTCTACCGGTGATAAGTTGCCCTGTTGGGGGCATTGGAGAAGTGGTAAAGGATCAAACAACTGGTTTCTTGGTTCAGTCAGGCGATGTGGATGGGATTGTTGAGAAACTATTGTTGTTGTTAGGCGATGTATCACTTGCTCAAGAATTTGGCGAAGCTGGTCGCAATATTGTCTATGAAAACTTTAACATTCATTCACTTCTAGGACATTTGTATGCAATTTATGACTCCATCCTTGTAGGAAACATTCAATATGTACAAAAACCATCGTCAACTGGGCGCTAGTATGTTGGCGATTCAAACAGATTAGTTGCACCATATTTATCAGGTTCAATTCGAAAGTCATCCCTTGATTGTTTCAGGTTTTCGAAGAGTATTAATCTACACGAAAGCAGCTTTTATGAAGATTCTTCTTGTTGCCAATGGCTATCCTAACCCATATAAACCTTATGCGGCCAACTACATCAGGCGGCACGTTCTATTACAACAGAAAGAGGGTCTTAAATTTTCAATCTTAGCGCCACTTGATAGCCGGCGTGGTGTAATCAGAACCTTCTGGAAATATCTTGTTTTGTTACCCCGTTTTCTCCAACACCTTGTTATTGGCAATTATGATTTAGTCCATGCCCATTGGCCAATCCCAGCAGGTGTATTTGGCATGCTTTTAAGTTGGCGGGGAAAACCATTTGTTTTAACCTCACACGGTGCTTTTGTTGATGACTATTATTCTCGCCCCTGGGTAGTCCGCAGGTTGGTGAAATTGGTTTTACAGAATGCTGATGTTATCATTGCCGTAGGCAAACAACACAAAGCGAATATCAAGAATATTGTTAATCGTAATGATGCTTCAATTCGCCAAATCAGTATGGGGGTTTGGTCTCCAGAGCACATTCTTGACCAAGAGGATGCACGAAAAGAATTAAATTTGCCTATGGATGAAAAAATCATCATTTCCATTGGCAATATGGAACGAGAAAAAGGGTTGGATATTCTTCTTCGTGCAGTTCACATTCTGGCTAGCGATGGAGTTCCTTTCAAATTGCTAATTGGGGGAAAAGGATCGCAAGAAAACAACATCCTGAAAATGATCGACGAATATCAGATTCAAGAATCGGTAGTGATGATAGGAGCCATTTATCCTGATGATGTTTTTTCCTGGTTGTCTGCAGCGGATATATGCGTTATTCCCTCAAGAAGAGAGTCCTTTGGCCTGGTAGCCGTTGAGGCGATGGCTTCAGGCACATTGGTCATCGGAGCCGATGTTGGCGGATTAAGTGAAACTATAAACTGTGGAGAGAATGGGTTTTTGTTTCCCGTTGAAGACTATACCAGTTTAGCTAATGAGCTTCGTAATGTGTTAAAAAATGACGGGTGCTGGAAACAGCTTGTTCAAACCGGTCGCGAAACGGCCACTACTTTTGATCTGCGAAAACAGTCTATGGAAGTGATAGAAGTTTACAAAAACTGTCTTCACTTAAGTTAAGATATCTGTAATAAAACTTGTTACTCTTCGGAAACAACTATTCGAAAATGCAAGACATCAACAAGTAATAACAGGAAGGTCAAATCTGATGAATAGTGCCCTCTCATCGGGCAGCCTTGGTACAATGGATTTGCAGGAAGAAGATATCAATCTCTTGCTTTTTGGTTGCGATTTTTTCCCTGTCCGGAAAGCTAGTGAAATCAATTTCTGGAACGACATGGTGGATATTTTCGCTCACCGATTCAAGACCGTAGTTGTGTTGTCCGTCAATAATCGGCAGGTTCCGGAAGAGAACCTGAGACGCAATGTCGTCTTGTACAATGTGCCGCCTCATTACCTGGGCAATACCATGAAATGGAAAGATCCTGAATATACCGGATCGCGGTTTCACAAATTGCCTCTGTCAACTATTTATAAGACCTACACGTTGTTGCATTACCTACCAATGTTTGAACGTCTTATAAAAAAGCACCAGATAAACGTTGTGCATTACATGCGCATATTTGGGTTATTGAATAGTCAACTGACACAGCGCTATCCTGAAATGCTGTTTAGTATAACAGTGCCTACACATATCGATCGGGGCTTTCCATTACACCGTTTTTACCACACGATCAAGAATCTAGGTTTGCAATCCATGGACAAGATTGTTCCTACTTCACGAGCAACCATGAATAGACTAGAAGAACTAGGTATTGAGGGCGAAAAATTATCAGTTGTTCCTTGGTCGTTGAAGGTGGTAGAATCGCAAGGTTTTGAGGATGTGGCCATACGACTAAAGAATCAATTACACTTTGAAAGTCAAGATCGAATTGTCCTATGGTCAGGCCCTTTACAACATACCGGTTCAAGTGAGTTTTATTACGCACTTGAGATAGCTCGTCGAACGACCTCGCAAAGCAAAGAATTTGTGTTTGTGTTTGCTTTTAAACCCGACAAATTAAAAGAAGAATACCGTGAAGCTGCCACAGACATTGAAAACATCAGAATCCTTGAAACCGATAGACACCAATTTATAGCCCTCCGAAAATCCGCGGACCTGTTTTTATCGCCCATTTGTAACCTAAACCGAACGGTTGCGCCGCCATTGACTTGGATAGAAATGATGCGCTGTCATGTTCCCGTTATAACGACAAATATTCCCGGCGTAGATGAGATCATCGAACACGGGGAAAATGGCTTCATTGTAAGTGGGTCAGAGGACGCTTCTAAATTGCTGTTGGCCCTTGATAAACAGGCTATACGTCTTGCAGGAGAAAAAAGCGCAGCATATATCGATGAGCACTATAATCAAAATATCATAGCCGATCAGTACGCTGATTTATGGCGAACAGCTTTACACCAAAAGCAGCAAACCGCTCTTGGATTCAGAAATATGTAAGCCAGAAATTTGGCTTGTAGTAAAGAGAGAAAGAAAACGATGGAAAACACATCTTATGAGGGAAGAAGTCGGTACCAGGATCCAACCGTGGCCGACAATTATGATGACCGGCGGTTTAGCAGTCGCAAAGGTCAAATGACTGATAAGAAGGAAAAACAAAACATCTTAACGGCATTACAGCGAGCCAATATTACTGGTCATGTTCTAGATGTTCCTTGTGGTACAGGACGCATGACAGAACTGCTTCTGCAGCAAGGACTTCGCGTTACAGCTGGCGATATATCCGACGAAATGATGGACCATGCCCGGCAACGAGTAGAAAGATATGGGGATAAGGTTGATTTTGTAAAGTGTGATATAGAAAATCTTCAGTTCCCTAATGCATCGTTTGAGTTGGTTTTAACGATAAGATTGTTACATCATATCCCTCCTGATATGCATCATGGAATGCTAAGCGAGCTCCATCGCGTAACGCGTAAATGGGTCATTATTACCTATTCTACCAAATACTCGCTTCAGAACTTGCGGCGCAATTTTCGTTCCTTATTTACAAAATTTCCCCGGTATTCAATCTCACCTAGGCTGTTTAAACGGGAAGTCGCGGAGGCCGGCTTTGATATCGTTGAATACTTGCCTATGATGCCAGTTGTCTCTGAATCTATTACGGTACTCTTGCGCAAACGCGAATAATGTCTGTCATGGTTTCTATCTGGCGCAAGCTGCAAGAAGATCCAATACACTCCATCATTGCTTATGCAGCGATCGTTCAAACATCCTTCAGTACATGACATGGCACGGATATGGCTGACTTAAAGAAAGCAAGGTGGTATTTGCATCGCCTCGTTTCCATGTCCCCTGCTGAAATCGGACACCGCTTTCAGCAGCGACGGATGGTGATGCAAGATAAGACGCAAGGTTTGCCAAAATTGGGGTCCTCTGTTGGTTCATCGTCTTACTTCGAACCGTTCTTAAACGAGGAGTTTTCTGTTTTCTTTTTCCGGGGGGAAGAGCGGACAACCATTCAACAACAGTTCAAAACCAAATTTCAGCAAGAATATGGAGCAACCTTAGAAACGGCCGAATCACTCATAAAGCACTCTTTTCACCTTTTTGGCAAATCCTTAGAACTCGGCGAAAAGATTTCCTGGCAAGTTGATCCTCTTACACAAAATCAGTGGCCAAATGAATTCTACGCAGGCATTGATACACGCGATGGAAAGACCACTGGTGGAGTGAAATGGGTTTGGGAACTAAACCGGCACCATCATTTTGTAACCTTGGGCAAAGCTTATTTCTTATCTGGAGACGAGCGGTTTGCTCAGGAGCTTTTAAAACAATGGCAGGCATGGATTGAAGAAAATCCACCCCTTCAGGGTATTAATTGGACAAGCTCTTTAGAATTAGCCCTGCGTTTGATCAATTGGTCTTGGGCGCTAGCATTTGTGCGCTGCTCCTCCGCACTTACGGATGTTTTGTTTAGTCAGATCATGCAGTCCATTGCTGAACAGGCTATCTATATTTCCCGTCACAGATCGGCGCATAGCTCGGCCAACAACCACCTCATAGGCGAAGTGGCCGGATTGGCTGTTGTGGCCCTCTGTTTTCCTTGGCTGCCACATTCTGTTGAATGGCGGGATACCAGTCTCAACACACTTAAGCTTGAACTAGAACGGCAAATATCTACTGATGGTGTACCCGCTGAACAAGCGATAAGCTATCTGGGATTTGTCCTAGACTTCAACCTGATCGTCTGGCAGTTAGCACAGCTCAACGGATTTGACACCCCTGAGATTTGGCATGACAGATTGAGCGCCGCTTGTGATTTTATATGCCATATCATGGATAACGCCGGAAATATACCGGCATTTGGCGATAGTGATGACGCTTGGGTTGTTCGCTTAGACGATCGTCGGCAGCCCAACAATTATTGTTCAATTCTGGTCACTGCCGCTGCTATCTTGCACAGATCTGATTTGAAATCCTGTGCCGGTTGCTGGGATGAAAAAAGCCAGTGGCTCTTAGGGGATACTGGCCGTCATTCGTTTGAAGAACTACCCGCCGGGCCTTTGCAACCGTCCTCCCGCATCTTTAAGGAGGGGGGATATGCCGCATTTCGCTCACCAAATTCTGTGATTGTTTCAGATTTTGGGCCTCTAGGCTACCTGTCCACTGCCGCTCATGGGCACGCCGATGCCCTCAGCATTACCGCTGCTGTCAACGGCCTTCCCTTACTCATTGATCCCGGCACCTACGCTTACCAGGAAGGAGGTGCTTGGCGCGACTACTTCCGATCGACTGCCGCACACAACACAATTGTCGTAGACGGCCGTAGCCAGAGTGAAATAAAAGGAACCTTCCTCTGGGGGCACAAAGCAAACGCAAGCCTACTATTTAGTCAGCTAGGAACAAACGAAGATCGTCTGCTTGCCGAGCACGATGGATATGCCAACTTTGGAACCATCCTCAGACGCGTAGTAATATTCTGTAAACCGGATTGGTTGCTGATAGGAGATGAATTGCGGGGAACGGGTGCTCACCAAATCGAACAATTTTGGCACATCCATCCCGCATGGCAGGTTGAGATAAAAGATAATCGAGCTCTTTTGTCTCGCCAAAACTATGAACTAGAAGCATTTTTTACAAACACATCGGATTCGATGATTACTACGCATCGAGGTGAGACAGACCCGATCCGCGGGTGGTATTCCTCCCAATATGGGCAAAAGG
This sequence comes from uncultured Chloroflexia bacterium, assembly GCA_963807975.1. GTDB lineage: Bacteria > Chloroflexota > Anaerolineae > Promineifilales > Promineifilaceae > JAACFF01. The sequence goes on from CAWEDV010000003.1 coordinate 351,726, forward strand.
AGCCAGCGACAACCATTCGCATCGCCGCAGTGTTTGACTTGCCAACACGCTTCTCAACAATCATTGCCCTAAATAGTAACCTGGAACTAGGCGCTCAATCAGATATAATCACTAATTTACTACGTTTACTAGATAACGCATGGGAACAGAGGTAAACCATTGAAAATCGCAATTTTTGGTCTTGGATATGTAGGCACAGTTTCAGCCGCCTGCTTCGCTCGCGATGGCCACCAGGTCTTAGGCGTTGACATTAATCCGGACAAAGTCTCAGATATTAATCAAGGGAAAAGCCCCATTATTGAACCAGGGCTTACATCGCTCATCCAGTCAGGAATGAGCAGCGGGCGATTGAAGGCTTCGGTAGATGTCAGGAAAGCCGTTGAGGAAAACGATGTTGCCATGATTTGTGTTGGTACCCCATCACAAAAAAACGGTAATCTTGATTTGACCTATGTGAAAAATGTTTGCCGCAGTATTGGCCAAGCATTGCAGGCAAAATCCTCTTACACAACTATCGTTATTCGCAGCACGGTACTCCCTGGCACGGCTAAAAAGCATATCTTGCCCGTTTTAGAAAAAAGCTCAGGCAAGCAAGCAGGGAAAGAATTTGGCTTCTGCATCAATCCGGAGTTTTTGAGAGAGGGCAGCGCCATACGCGATTTTGATGCGCCGCCCTTCACCGTGATTGGTGAGATCGATGTGCAGAGCGGTGACGTGGTGGCTGATCTTTACACCTCAATCAACGCCCCACTTTATCGCGTTCCCTTGGGACCAGCTGAGATGATCAAATATGCCAGCAATGCCTTCCACGCGCTTAAGATCGTTTTTGCAAATGAGATAGGCAACCTATGCCAAGTGTATGGGATCGACAGCCATCAGGTTATGGACATATTCGTGCAAGATACCAAACTAAATCTGTCACCCGTTTATCTCAAACCTGGTTTTGCTTTTGGGGGGTCATGTCTCCCTAAGGATTTGCGAGCTATGTTGTACGCAGCTCGTCAGGCAGATGTTGATATGCCAATGATGCGGGCAATATTACCCAGTAACACCAAGCAAGTGCAAAAAGCATTTGATTTGCTCGAGGACAGCGGCAAACGAAAAGTTGGGCTCATAGGTCTAAGCTTCAAACCAAATACAGACGATTTACGGGAAAGTCCAGCAACGGAATTGGCTGAGCGCTTAATCGGCAAGGGGTATGATCTGGCTATCTATGACCATGAAGTCTCGCTGAGCCGGCTGTTGGGTAGTAATCGTAGCTATATCGAAGAGGTGATCCCGCACATCGGATCTTTGATGCAGCCATCATTGTCGGAAACGATCGCCTCTGCGGAGGCTGTTGTCGTCGCCAAGCAGCTTTCGGCAGATGAGTATGATCAAATGATCGCACACCTGCGACCAGATCATGTTTTGATTGATCTTGTCAGATTAGATGGTCAAGCACTGCCTAAGTTCGAAGGTCTTTACTATGGCATCTCCTGGTAACGTACTGATCATCGTTCAAAATCTACCGGTTCCTTTTGACCGCCGGGTGTGGTTGGAAGCCAATACATTACGTGATGCTGGATACGATGTTTCCGTTATTTCACCAAAAGGACAGCATGGTAACTACCAGGAAAACAACTTAGCGCTGGACGGCATCCATATCTATCGCTACAAGGCTCCCCCAGAAGCACAAGGGGTCTTGGGGTATGTCATAGAATTTGTGTATTGTTGGATAATGACCGCCTGGCTCTCTCTGAAAGTGTGGCGCCTACAGGGAATTGATATTATCCACGCTTGTAACCCCCCAGAAACGTATTTTTTACTTGCCTGGTTTTATAAATTGGCAGGTAAAAAGTTCATTTTTGATCACCATGATTTATCCCCGGAAATGTATCTGGCCAAAGGTGGCAAGAAAGACGGCGTTCTTCACAGAGGCTTGCTGCTGCTGGAAAAGCTTACACTTAAAACTGCCGATGTCGTCATCACAACAAATGAATCTCATAAGTTGGTCGCCATGACGCGCGGAAACGTCCCGGAAGATCGCGTCTTCATTGTCCGCACAGGGCCTGATTTCGACCGTCTGCAGATGCTCCCTTCGGAACCATCATTAAAGGGTGGATTTCCCAATATGATTTGCTATTTGGGAGAAATGTGTGCACAGGATGGGGTCGATCTGGTTCTAGAAGCAGCAAAATCACTACGAGATGAACATGGGCGCGATGATGTCAAGATTGTCCTAATGGGTGGTGGCCCTGAACTCAACAGATTACAGGAATTGAACAAGGAAATGAAGCTTGATTCCTTTGTTGAATTCAAGGGGCGCGTCACCGATCACGACCTTTGTCGCTACCTATCAACAACAGATATTTGCCTTGATCCCGATCCATATACTGATTGGTCAAACCAATCGACAATGAACAAGATCATGGAGTACATGGCCTTTGGTAAACCAACTGTGGCTTTCGATTTACGTGAGAATCACTACTCGGCCCAAGAAGCTGCAGTCTATGCGGAACCTAATGAAGTCGGCTTATTCACAGAGTTAATAGTAGATTTGCTCGATGATCCTGACAAGCGCGAGGAAATGGGAACTTATGGAGTAGAGCGAGTGCGCAGTAAATTAGCCTGGGATTTCAGCAAGCCTTACCTCCTTGAGGCCTATGACAAGGCTTTATCAGCAGAGAACTGAGTGCTCTACAATTCGCCTTTGGGAAAGCCATCCGGATAATCTGTAAATTATATTCTAGTATGCATTGCACCCCTATTGATCAGGGCTATAATTTGGGTGGAGTTAACTGCAAAGAATCGGGAAACAGCGAGGAAATAAATGTTAAGGCGCTTCAGTGTAAATTATGCTGTCTTCACCATGGTAGTAGACATGGTAGTAACGCTGCTTACCCTGATTCTGTCTGTTTCTTTGCGATCCAATTTACCCCAAGTCCCATTCCTTGTCTCCCTTGAAGAATATCACCTCCCTCTATGGGTTTATATTACTGTCCCCTTCCTTTGGGTTATCGTTTTCCTGGTCTCATCAGTCTACGATCCGGAGCGTACCTATAAACTTGTAGATGAACTGCAAGTTGTCACTTTAGCATCCCTGCTGGCAGCCCTCCTTTGTGCAGGTCTTTTCTTCCTAACTTTTCGCGAGTTCTCGCGCTGGCTTTTCGTCACTTTTATATTCCTAAACACCATTTTCCTCTTGGCTTGGCGTGTGATCTCCCGTGCTTTTTGGCGTCTTTCTAGAGGCCCCGCAGCCGAACGTCGTGTTCTCATTGTTGGTGCGGGGGAGCTTGGACTGCAAGTGGGGAAGATGGTTAAAGAGTATAATTGGACCGGCTTAACTCTTGTCGGCTACTTGGATGATTCGTTCCCCGAAGCAATACCAACCGACATCTCACCCATTGGCAATATTGGCAATGCTCGTCAAATTGTCGAGCGTGAACAGGTCAACGATCTTGTCATTGCTTTACCGCAAGAAGCCTACGGCAAGGTCAACGACCTTGTACTTGATTTGAGCGACCTGCCGCTGCACCTACGCGTTGTACCTGACTATTACAGCTTGTCTCTATACCAAGCTTCAATCGACGATTTCGCCGGTGTGCCCATGATCAATTTGCGCGATCCGGCGCTTAATGATGTCCAAAGGCTGCTCAAACGAATCTTTGATTTAATTATTGGCGGCATCCTCATGATGCTCATCCTGCCCATCCTCAGCGTGGTTGCGTTGGCTATCAAGCTGGATTCTCATGGACCAATAATCTTCCGCCAACAGCGTGTGGGCGAAAACGGCCGACTCTTCGGCATGTATAAATTTCGCTCCATGATCGTCGGCGCCGAAGCCATGCAAGACCAGCTAACCACCACCGATGAACAAGGCAATATCATCTACAAACGGGAAGATGATCCGCGCGTAACGCGTATGGGTCGCGTCATTCGTCGCACCAGCCTTGATGAGCTGCCGCAGCTCATAAACGTGCTCAAAGGGGATATGAGTCTTGTCGGGCCACGCCCCGAACTGCCCATGATGGTTGGCCAATACGAGCCATGGCAGCATAAGCGCTTTGCCGTTCCGCAAGGGATGACCGGCTGGTGGCAGATCAACGGTCGTGCCGACAAACCGCTGCATCTACACACCGAAGACGATATTTACTATATCCAAAACTACTCCCTCTTGATGGACATCTACATCCTGCTAAAAACCCCATGGGTAGTATTGAGGGGCATAGGTGCCTATTAAATGGTCTTCCTCTAACACGGCCGTTTCTACATTTGGCATCGGAATAGCAGCGCTCGGTATCCTTTGGGAAAACCTATTTGGCCCCAGTTGGCTCGGTTGGACAGCCATCATTGCCGGAACAGCCCTCGTTCTATTCATCGAAAAACCCCGATCCACCCCCCTGAAATGGCCCCTTGTAATCTTGGTTATAATGGCCGGTGTTTCGCTCCTGGTCAGCGCAGATCCCCATCTGACCCACCCACAGGTCACCCGCTTATTAGCCGGTATCACGGGCTTTATTGCCCTCGTGACTTGGGCCAGAAATCGCCAACGACTGCTCCTGGCATCTTTCATACTTATTCTCGGCGGCGCGCTAATCGCTTTGCTAGCTCCCGTCATCGTGCGCTGGAACCTGGCCAAGGGCGTCCCCATCCCGGACATCATTTACCAATCCTTTTCCTTGCTCTTTGCCGATGCCGTCCATCCCAACGTCATGGCTTCGATCATGGTCTTGCTTATCCCCCTGCCTGCCGCCTTTCTTTTTTTATCTTTCCGGCGTGGACCCTGGCCTCTATCCACGCGCTGGGCCCCGTTGCTGCTCACAACCACCCTGGCCCTGATGTCCTTCATTCTTCTTTTGACCAAATCACGCGGTGGCTATGTCGCCGGAGCCGTCGGTGTTCTCGCTGTATTGTGGTTTTCAAGATATCGTCTCTTGGCCCTTATCTTGACCCTGATCACCACCGGCACAGGTATCTGGCTCATAAGCAATGGTGAGCAGCAAGCATCGACCGTAGCTGGTGAATTAGCCGATGCTGGCACCCTCGCTTTTCGGCTGCAAGTGTGGCGTGTTGCTTCCTGGATGCTGTCAGATTTTCCCTTCACCGGTGTAGGTATGGGCTCCTTTAATGTGGTCGCCACGCGCCTCTATCCCCTCCCTGACGTCGCCGATCCGGGAGCGCACAACCTCTACCTACAGATAGGCGTCGATCTTGGCCTCCCAGGTCTCATTGCTTTTGCTGCTATACTGTTGTTGACCATGTATATGGTCATCATCTCGGTGAAGCATACAGAACCACAAGCGGACAGCGCGCTGCGCGCATTGTCCGTTGGCTTATTTGCCGGCGTTATCGCCCACTTATTCCATGGGCTGGTCGACATCACCATTTGGGGTACACGTGTAAGTTTTTTGCCCTGGTTAATCATTGCCTTAGTCACGGCCGTGTATTTGTTTACAGCAGAAAACCACTCTGCCGTTGAATAAGTGTAAAGCGGGCATCCAGAATGAAAAGAAGTGAAAAAGAACGCGATTGTGAAAACACGGCAAAATACCTGACATTAGAAAGGCCATCCTGCAAGCCCCCGCATGCTTGGCAAAAGATGAACCGCTGTGCTATCTTTGGTTTAACATATTAGAACCTGTTTTCATCACAAGGGAGGAAAGAAATGGCTATAATGTTTGCGACAGATGAATGGGCAAAAACTTTACAGGTTGAACTCAACAACAGTGAATCGTACCGCAAAGCGGCCGCAAAATGGGAAGGCGATTTCTATTTCGTCGTCGAAAAAGGAGACGGCGTTCCCGAAGACATATATATGTACCTGGATCTTTGGCACGGGGAAGCTCGGGATGCCTACCTGGTTGAAGACTCGAGCGCCTTAAGCCCCGCATTCGTTTTGCGCGCCCCTCTCGATATCTGGAAAGGTGTCCTGGACAAAAAAATCGATCCCATTCGCGGCATCATGACCCGCCAACTGCAGCTCAAGGGCAATATGATGAAGATCATGAAGGCTCCCAAAGCAGCTACGGAATTGGTTGGCTGCGCAGCCAGCGTCGATACGGAGTGGCCCGCATAGCCTAAAGTGATTTCAGGACAATGACCTGCGGTATTCGGGAATAAATAGGATAGATAACAGTGTGGTACTTTAAGACCCCAGAGTATTACTATGGCCAAGGCTCGCTGCGCTATTTGGAACAGATCCACGGTGAGCGCGCCTTCATCGTCACCGATCAAAATATCTTGCAGCTTGGTTTTGTGCAGCTCATCCAGGAACATCTGGCCAAAGCGGGCATCGACAGCCAATATTTCGCCGAAGTCGAACATGATCCATCCTTGGATACCGTGTATCGTGGTGCAGAAGCCTTAGCCTCCTTCGCGCCTGATTGGATCATCAGCCTCGGCGGTGGCTCTTGCACTGATGCCGCCAAAGGCATGTGGGTTCTCTATGAGCGGCCTGGCGAAGATCTGGAGTATCTCGATCCCATCAGTGACATTGGCATGGGGAAAAAGGCACGCCTGATCGCCATTCCCACCACCTCCGGCAGCGGATCGGAATCAGGCTTTGGCTTTGTTTTGACGGATACGGCGTCGAATCGCAAACTCACGCTTGTCAACCGTGAAATCATGGCCACGCTGGTGCTGGTAGATCCCATCTTGACCGCCAATTTACCTCCCGAAGTCACAGCCGATACCGGCATCGACGTCCTCAGCCATGCCATTGAAGGGTACAGCTGCACCTTCGCCAATGATTTCAATGATGGCCTTGCCCTCCACGCTGCTAAGCTCGTCTTCGAGTACCTCCCACGCGCCGTGGCCAATGGCAACCAGGACGAAGAAGCGCGAGAGAAAATGGCCAATGCCGCTTCCATCGCCGGAATTTCCATCGGCACCAGCGCTATTGCTCTTGGTCATGTTCTGGGCCACAGCGCCGGAGGCTATTTCAAACAGCTTTCCCACGGCCGTATTACAGCCCTTTTCATGCCCTATACCATCGAGTTTTCCGGCGTAGAGGGCCTTGGTCGCTATCTAGATCTGGCCAGGTTTTTAGGACTACCTGCTGCTGACGAAAAGGAAGCTTCCTTCAACCTCGCTGCCGCCATGCGTGATCTCATGCGCGAAATCAATCTACCTACATCTTTAGAAGAATCGGGCATCAACCGTGATCGGTTTGAGGAACTTCTCCCAGCCATGGTTGAACACGCCGACTCCGATGTCAATATCACCCAATCTCTACGTATTCCCGAAACGGAGGAGGTTGAAAAACTGTTCAGCTACGCATATGATGGGAAATTAGTCGATTTCTAAGGGCGAGCATGGAATTGGAGACCATTAATGTTAGAGCATGATGGACGAATACGGGTTGGGTTGGCATTAGGCGGCGGGGCAGCGCGGGGTTTGGCCCACATCGGTGTCTTATCCGTGTTGGTTGAGAACCAAATTCCCATCGACTATGTTGCCGGAACCAGTATGGGGGCCATGATTGGTGCCGCTTACTGTGCCGGCGTTGAAGTCCCACAGCTAATCGATATCGCTGCAGAAACGGGATGGCTGACGATAAGCAGCCCTACATGGCCACGACATGGACTGCTCAGTTTTGCCAAAATGGAACAATGGGTATACGACACCATCGGTGATGTCGATGTCCGTGACCTGCCCATCCCATTTGCCGCCGTCGCAACCGATATCGCGACGGGGGAACGCGTTATCATGCGTGAAGGCCCGCTGGCGAAGGTCATTCGCGCCAGTTGTTCTGTACCTGGGGTAGTAGAACCCCTGGAATTTGAGGGGCGCTTCCTTACCGATGGCGGTATTTCCGACAATCTTCCCGATTATGCGGCACGCCTGTTAGGTGCTGACTACGTTATTGGCGTCGACGTTTTTGCTCCAGCATTTCGGTCTTTCCTTGGGCCGGTTGGGGCCATGTTGGCCGCTGTTGAAACGCTGGTTCAACATGCCGGTGGCGGTGATCTCGACGCCGACTGCCTTATTATTCCCGATCTGGTCGGCAAGAGTTTTGTGCGCTTGTCCCGCTATATGGAGCTTATAGACGCCGGTAAACAGGCTACGTTGGAACTGCTGCCTTCGATTGCCGCCGCCCTCGCTTCTAACGCCGCTCCGGATCAGCCCCCTGTTCCCTCCGAACAATTCATCTTTGAGGCCTCGTTATAGGTTTGCTCAGACCCGGGGTTATGCTTAGCGCTGCCAAAGGCGCTTTGCATGGCCCAGGTAGCTAAGCTAGAATCTCGCACCTTTGCTGAGGAACCATGTTGATTTCACCATTACTCCTCTTCGCTATTTTACTCATCGGGTTGGCGCTATCTTATTTTATAGCCATAAAGTGGCCGCGCGCCGTTTACCTTATCGCTTCGGTTGTCTTGGGGTTAAGCCTGGTCATTTGGTTTGCGCTAGGCCGGCAGATTCCTCTCACATCCTCCTTGGCTGGTGCTTCTGCTGATTCATTTCTGCTAACCTGGCAGATTGATGAAACCATCTGGCTTTTGAGTGGGGTTTACCTACTGCTCCTCTTTTCGCTGCTCCTCTATCGGACTGGACACGCTCGCCTATCACCAGGAGAGAACTCGCGTACTACTTGGCAGTTGTCACGATCAGAATGGCAGCCTGTGCTCATACTAGCTTTGACCGCTGCCGGCCTGGCCATCATCTGGGCTGCAACTTTGGCCACCTTAATGACCTTCTGGACCCTATTTGTCCTGTTATGGGGGCTGTATTTAATGACCACCGGCGATGCTCCTCCATCTGTTCCCCCGCGCATGTTCTGGCTTCTACTACCACTTCTCTTTGCCGGATTTGCCGCAGCCGTGAAACCACTGGGGGCCAATCTCTTGGATATGGGCGGCTGGTCACAAGTGGCCATCCTGGCCATCATTCTGACCACCATGTCACAAATGGGCATCATGCCATTTATCGGCTGGCGTCCGCGAACGGACAATTGGCGACCTGCTGACGGTCCTATTCTTTTTTTGCTCGCCCCGCTGCTTGGCGCTGGTTTGCTTGCTCGTCTCGTGAGCACAGCAACCATCGAACCGGCAGCGATTCTAATCTTGACCCTCTTCGCCTTGTTCACTATTCTCAGCGGCCTGCGCCGTTCTTGGACGGAGCTGCGATCCTCCGCCCGCCTTCCCGCTGATCTCGCCTTATCCTTAAGCGGGCTGGCCTTTCTAGCCGCGATTTGGACCGGCGCCCTCTCCTTGTTGGCTGGTATGCAGCTGCTTGTCTTTGCATCAACGATCTTATTCCTTTTAGAAAACCTGCCTATCTCTCGCAGGCAGTGGTGGCGAGCCATTGGGTCCTCATTGGCCCTATTGGCCCTGGTCGCATTTCCTCTCACCGCCGGTTTTATTACCCTCAATGCCCTTTATACATGGTGGCTGTTAAACAATTTTTGGGTTTTGAGCCTTGTCTTAGTTCTGCTGCTGCTGCCCTTGATCACGGCCGTCTTCATCTTCGTACGCGAGCACGTGGACACGAACCCCTCTTCCAGACATCGTCATCATTCACCGGTTTCCGAAATCGCGCAGCTTTTGCCTGCCGCAGGTCTGCTCATGATCAACGGATTCTCTGTGGTTGAGACCCACTGGGGTACCTGGCTAATTCTGTTGCTAACTGCTGCCGGCGCGCTGCTCTTGGCCCGCTATGTTGGAGAGGTACAGGAGACCATCGTCACCGTCAACACCGCCTTGTCCCCAGACAGATTGCCACTCGGAAACATGGGCGCCATCTTACAGAAGTTTGCTCGACAATTGTTCTTATCCTTGGGTGAGGCAGCCAACATTCTCGAAGGAGACCGCGGCCTCTTATGGTTAACGGCCTTTCTGGCCATTCTCCTAATTGCACTTTCAGGCTAAGATCTGTTTATGACTATACCTACCATCTTCGATTGGCTCGAACGATTGGCCCCCCTCCGCGGTGAGCCGGCGGTGTGGATCGTCCTTGTGACCGCGGCGATCATCGCCCTCTTTCTGGACTGGCGTCTGGCATTACTGGCCTTGATCATCCAATATCTCGCGGCCAGCCTCCTATTTGCTGATCTACTTGATCCGCGTTTGGCCATCATCAAGCTTTTTGTGGGCATGTTTGTCGGCCTTATTCTTTACATGACTGCCCGGCAGGTGAACTATGGTCACCTCCCAGACGATCTATCACCAACTGAATCGGCCCGGCTGCGGCAAGAAACCAAACGTTATCCCCTTGGACGTTGGAGCATATCGCGTGATTTGGCCATCCGCGGCATCGTCACCGGTCTCACCATTCTGCTGCTCCTTTTCATCACTCGAAGCACCTCCATCCGCCTGCCCGGCATACCTGAAGAACTGCCGCACATAAATTCCGCGATCTTAATCCTGATGGGAGTGGGATTGGTTGGCCTCGCTGCCAGCCGCGATCCTATACCGGCAGGTATGGGTCTTTTCACTTTTCTCACCGGTTTTGAGTTGTATTATGCAGCCCTGGATCAATCCATAGCCATGCTCGCCGCTGCAGCCGCCTTAAATCTTGCCCTGGCCCTCGCCGTCGCCTACCTGGCCCAAGCCCGACGCGCCTCCCTCTATCTCATCAAAGATGATTGATCAGAGAATATGCATTGTTGGCCTCGGCCTGATGGGTGGATCATTGGCCAAAGCGCTTCGCGGGCAGGCCAAACAGATCGTGGGCGTCGATCGTCATGCCGCCACCCGTCAGCTGGCCCTAACCAGCGGCGCGGTTGATATCGTCACCGGTGACCTTGCTTCCGGCTTGAAAACGGTCGATCTCGTCATCCTGGCCACCCCCGTGCATACCATTTTACAGATCTTGGCCGACCTCCCCCGCCTAAAACCTCAGGGCTGCCAGGTCATCGACCTGGGCAGCACCAAGGAAGAAATCTGCGCCGCCATGAGCGCCCTTCCCCCATCATTTTCAGCCATTGGCGGACATCCCATGTGCGGCAAAGAAACGGCTGGATTCCATGCCGCTGACCCAGACCTTTTCCGGGGTCAAACCTTTATTCTTTCCCCCAGCGGACGCACAAACGACCAGATTGAAGAACGCTCCCTATCGCTTATTGATCAAATTGGGGCCACGCCTATGTTTTTACCCGCCGATGAACACGACCAATTGGTAGCAGTGGTCAGCCATTTGCCCTACCTGTTGTCCGCCGCCCTTATACATCGAGCGGCAGAGATGAAAGATGATCGCGTCTGGCCAATTAGCGCCTCAGGGTTCCGCGACACCACGCGCATTTCCGGATCTGATCCGCGCATGATGCTCGATATCTTGCTTACGAATAGGGAACCCATCCTTGCCCAACTGGCACAGTATCAGGCGGATCTTGATCGAGTCAAGGAACTGCTCGACGAAAACAATCAAGCAGCGCTGGCCTCCTGGCTTGAAGAGGCCCAACAAGCTTACATTGCTTATCGTCGCCAGAAAGAAGAAGAAGGCTAGTTTGATTTAAGGTCGATAAGCGAGTCCGATCAACGGCAGTAAACACGAATAATCCCCGGAATCCTTTCCAAAGCTTCAACCAGATCTTCGCTAAAATCAGTTGTTCCCGCCGGAAAATTCATCACCAATGTCTGGCCTGGAAACCGTAATTTTAGTGTGTCCTCTCCGGGAAACCCCTTCGCGGTCTTTAACGTTCGCCGGCAGGTATCTTGCCAATTCCCCGCCGACTTAATCTCGACAACAATTTCTTTGGCACGCTGATTGCCATTGCCGGGAACTTCTATGACCTCGCCACTGCGCGCCACATAGCTCTCTTCCGTGGCTGCTGCCTGCGGTGAATCAAGCAAAGAAGCCTTTTCAGGCAGGTCTTGCGCAGGTTTATTGATCTCCTTAACCTTCGCTGCCGGGCTGTCCGGCCATTCATCTCCCTCAAAATTGGGCGGCGGTGGCGGGCCTTGACCCACATTTACACTGGATGAAGCAGCCGGTTGAACGTCCATCTTCGGCGATGGCGGTGGCATTTGCTGCCGGTTGGTATAACTTCTACCCCCGTTACTCTGCATAGGTGGTGCCATAAAGTCATCCTGCCCATCATAAGCCGCCTGCGCTGTTTCCAACTTGGTCACGACCCGGTCCACGATAATATTGAGTTGATCCCCCTTATCCTGTACCTTACCGATCACCAGCATCACCTGGTCTACTTGTACCTGATCACAATGTTTCTCCCACGTGCGCGGGAAGAATACCAGATCGATTTTGTCGTCTAGATCTTCCAGCGTGCCAAAGGCCATCGGATCCCCTTTTTTTGTGGTCAGTGTGCGCAGGGTGCTGATCATGCCCCCCACGCGAATGACCTTGCCATTCATATGGCTTTCAATCTCGCCAATCGTCAGATTCGTCCGCGAGCGAATCATGGCCAACGGCCGTTCCAAGGGATGTTCCGATACATGCACGCCTAAAGCCTCCTTCTCCCATTCCAGCATTTTCTTATGCTCCGTTTCCTTCAATTCCTTAGCCGGCTTCAACAAATCCGCATTCATCTTCAACCCGCCCGAACCTACTGTACTGCCAAACAAACTCATCTGTCCAATCGCCGCCGCCTGGTGTATTCTGCCGCTCTCAGCCATGATGCGATCCAGCGCTTCCAGAAACTGGGTCACCGTCCCCCACGACTCAAAGGCGTGCGCCTTGACCATGTACTCCATGGTGCGCTTTCCGACTTTGCGCAGATCGACGCGGTCGCAGAGATCCTGCAGCCCCGCGAACGTGCCATTCACCTCTCGATCTTCCAGGACGATCATCAAAGCAGTTACACCCGCATTCTTAATCGCCCCCAGTCCGAAGCGTATCGCCTGCTTCTCTCCCTCATCCTCGATAGTGAAGTCCAAGCCCGACTGGTTAATCGCCGGTGGCAAAATATCGATACCCAAACTCCGGGCTTCCGAGAAATAGCGGCGCACCTTTTCCGTATTATCCCGTTCCACGCTGAGCATTGCCGTCAGATATTCCACTGGATAATGCGCCTTCAAAAACGCCGTCTGGCAGGTCACCATGGCATAATCAGCCGCATGTGCCTTATTAAACCCGTAGCGGGCGAAAAACTCGATATCGCCCCAAATCAAATCGCAGGTCTTGCGGTCCAGTCCACGCGCCATAGCCCCATCGGTGAACTTGAGCTGGTGTTCCTCCATCAGCTTCTTTTTCTTCTTGGCCACCGCCTTGCGAATCATGTCCGCTTCGCCAGGATCATAGCCCGCCAGATCAGAAGCGATGCGAATGATCTGTTCCTGGTAAACCAAAATCCCGTAAGTATCCTGCAGAATCGGCTCAAGGCCCGGCGTATGGTATTTGACGATGTCATTTTCTTCATAAATCAGCGAATGCATTCGTTCGATATAGAGGGGGATATTTTGCATCGGGCCCGGACGGTAGAGAGAAATAGCAGCGATGATATGATCAAAGCGCGTCGGCTTCATCTCCATCATCAAGCGCCGCATACCCGCCCCCTCAACCTGGAACACCCCGGCAACCTCCCCCCGTCCCAGCATTTTGAACAATTCTTGCGGCTCTTTGTTTGGATCCGGTCCCACATGCCCCACATCATAAGGGATATTGTTCATGGTATAGACCGTGCCGTACCGCTCCTCAATCAAGCGTGCAGCCCGGCGCATAACGGTCAGTGTGCTCAGTCCCAGGAAGTCAACCTTGAGCAAACCGATCGATTCCACAATCTCCATCGGCCACTGGGTGACCCGGTCCACGCCTCCTAAGCCGGCATCACCACTGGTGGGCCGGTTGAGCGGCACATATTCATGCAGTGGCTTATCGGAGACGATCACGCCTGCAGCATGGCTGGATGCATGGCGTGAAACCCCTTCCAGGTTTTGGGCCGTGTCCAGCAGATCTTTAACCACACTATCCTTGCGGTAGCGCTCCGCCAGCTCAGAGGAATAAAACTCATGCTCCTTCTGCAAGACATCTTTAATTTTGGCCGGTTTACCGGGAATAGCCGGGACCATGCGCGCGATAACATCAACCTCCGGCAGAGGCATTTCCATCGCCCGCCCCACATCACGAATCGCCGCTCGCGCACCCAAGGTCCCAAAGGTGATGATCTGGGCCACCTTTTCGCGTCCGTAGCGCCGCATCGTATATTCCACCATCAAATGGCGCATATCATCCGGATAATCGAGGTCGATATCAGGCATCGATACCCGTCCAGGGTTTAAGAAGCGCTCAAAGATCAGCCCATTGGCCAGCGGGTCGATATTGGTGATGCCCAAGGTGAAGGCCACCACCGACCCGGCACCTGACCCGCGCACATTCCACCAGATATCATTTTGCCTCCACTCTTCATAGCTCTCATATGGATATGGGTCACGGTGCATTTCAAACCAGCTGTCACTGCGTGCCGCCCATTCACATAGATCCCAGACGATCAAGAAGTAAGTTTCAAAGCCCATGCTGTGGATGATGCTCAGTTCATGCTGCAGTCGTTGGCGCAGCCCTTCATCTGTGGCTGCTCTGGTTTCACCATAGCGGTAGATCAGCCCCTTCTCGCACAGATCCCGTAAGTAAGAATTGGCATCGTATCCCTCGGGCACCTCAAAGTTTGGTAGATGGTACCCCTCCCAATCCAGCTTCACCTCGCACATCTCGGCAATGCGCACGCTGTTACTCAACGCCCCGGGCACTTCTCCAAAAAGTCGTGCCATTTCATCATAAGACTTCAAATAGTATTCAGTATCTGAAAATGAAAGCTTGGGATCTTTAACTGACGACCCGGTCTGGATGCAGAGCAGTACCTCATGAGGCTTGGCATCTTCCGCCCGCGTATAGTGCACATCGTTGGTGGCCAGAAAGTTATTCTCCAACCCGTAGCGCGGCGCCATTTGAACCAGTTTCTTATTTATTGCTGTCAGTTCTGGGATATGGTGTTCCTGAAGTTCGATGAAAAGCCGCTCCAGACCAAAGATATCCAGGTATTCGCCCATCAACTCATGCGCCAGCTTCATATTGCCGCGGTCAATCGCCCGCGGTATCTCCGCCGCCATGCAGCCTGTCGTGGCAATCAAGCCCTCACTGTACTGCGCCATAAAGGAACGATCAATACGTGGTTTATAGTAATAACCTTCCAACTGGGCCGCGCTGGCCAACTGCAGGAGATTTTTATAACCGGTCTGATTTTGGGCCAGCAGCAGCATGTGGAAGCGTTCCTTATCCAATTGCGCTTCTCTATCATGCATGCTGCGCTTGGCCAGATAGGACTCGATGCCGATTATCGGCTTAATCCCCGCCTTTTTCGCCGCCCGGTAAAAAGGCATTGTCCCGTACATCACCCCATGGTCCGTCAAGGCAACTGCCGGCTGGTTCAACTCCACCGCCCGCTGCACCAGATCGTCGATGCGGCTTAAACCATCAAGAAGAGAAAACTCGCTGTGGACGTGAAGGTGTACAAAAGATTGCTGGTCACTCATATCTGTCGCTGGTCTCCCAAAAATTATCCTACCAAATCAGCCAAATCACCTTTGCTAGACCAACAACCCATTCTTAGATCGTTGAAAAACCATCAGGCACTTCGTAGTTTTTCTCTACACCCTTTGCGTCTTGCGCCCTCAACGTCCACATCGCCCTCGATAAAGACACAGAAACAGGGGTACTGCCACGAATCCCACCCGCTCGAGTATATCACAGGGACCCTGGCCAACTGTA
Organism: uncultured Chloroflexia bacterium; assembly: GCA_963807975.1. Lineage (GTDB taxonomy): Bacteria > Chloroflexota > Anaerolineae > Promineifilales > Promineifilaceae > JAACFF01. The sequence continues at coordinate 367,362 of CAWEDV010000003.1, forward strand.
TATTTTAAGGATGAAAAATCGTTGTCGTTTTCGTAGTCGCTTTGGCAATCGAACAGCGCTGGGTCGCGCCGCAAACCTCAGCCCTTGGCCGCCCAAAGTTGGCTTCCCTTCCGTACAAAACAAACATCCACCTGTCCCAAAGCCCCATCTTGCGTGCGATATTTTAAATCCGCCAGATCGTAAATCCGGTAGCCATATGCTTCCAGCAGTTCCACCACCCGGTAGTAGCTCGGCCGTTCCGCCAAGGGATGGTGCAGAGAACATTCCACAATCAACATCTCATTGCGGCCCAGGCAGCCCAAAGCGCCGCGAAGTACCTCTATTTCAAAGCCCTGCACATCAATTTTTATTAAGTCAGGGACAGGAAATTCGCCCGCAGAAATCAATGCATCCAAGGTAATAATGGGCACGGTCCGCTCTGTTGAATAAGGCGTCATCGCTTGAATCTCGGAACTTAGAAAGGCCGACCCTTGCAGATCATCCCATACGGTCAGCGCCAGCTCTCCCGTCTTGGCCCCCGCTCCTGCTAAGTACCATCTGGAACCAGGCCGATTATGGCAAAAACGGTCTAAAAACGGCCGCATTTCCTCCTGGGGTTCAATCAGAAAAAAATGCGCCTCCGGGAAAACGTGGCTGACCGCGCGGCTCCATCCCCCGTAATTGGCACCCACATCCAGAATCGTTTTCGGGGAATACCCCTTTTGGGCCAGCCGCTTGAAAAACTGTTTCGTGCCCTGCGTCGAGCGGTCAATCCCTGTTAGGCGCAGCAGATCATAGCCAGTTTGGCCCAGGAGCGGATAGCGTACAAACAGCCGATTCACCCAGACCCGCACAGCTCCCCTCACGAAAGCTCATTCCCCTGTTCCGGGCAAGGTACGTTCTCCGCCAAATGTTTCTCCAACTCCATTTTCTTCAAGCGGTACAGTGACTCCTGCGTTAACTGCCGGTGTTTGCTGGCAATATCAGCCTGGATCCCGTTCAATAAGATCAAGACGCCCATGAGAAACAGGGCCGTGCCAATCGTCAGCGATTGTAAATGCCCGCCAATACTCTGTAGGTAGAAATACAGAAAACGAATCCAAGAAAGCAGCCCCACGACCAGGAACGGCAGCGCAATATAGCTGAAGGTACGCAGTGGCTCATAAAAAGCGTAGAGGCGCATAATCGTGCTCGCCTGCGCCTTTATGAAATGCCACATATTGCGCTGCAGACGCGAAGGCCGTTTTGTCTCATTCGTTTCCACCGGCACACTGATCACCACCAGGCCTAGCTTGCCCGCCTGGATGATCGTCTCCAGCGTATAACTGAAACGGCTTAATACATTCAACTGCAAAGCGGTGTCCTTCGAATAAGCGCGGAACCCACTCGGCGCATCGGGCACGGCTGTTCCACTCACCGTGCGCACCATCCAGCTCCCTAACTTTTGCAGACCCTTCTTCAGCGGTGAAAAATGGGCTATCTTCGCAATCTGCCGGTCCCCGATTACCATATCCGCTTCGCCGGCAATGATCGGTGCCACAAGATCAGGAATGAAGCGGCCCGGATATTGGTTATCGGCATCGGTGTTAACGATAATATCCGCTCCCTCCAACAGTGCCGCCTGCAACCCATTTTCAAAAGCTTTCGCCAGGCCCAGATTCCGCGCATGGGACACAATATGATCCACTCCCAATTCCCTGGCCACGGCCAATGTATCATCCCGGCTGCCGTCATCAATCACCAACGTCTCAATACAATCGACGCCGTCGATCTGCTTCGGCAGCCCCGCCACCGTCTCCGGCAGCATGTCCGCTTCATTAAAACAAGGAATTTGAATAATTAACTTCACAAAGAAGATTGTATGAAACGCCTAGCTACTGTCAAGCTTTGCTGCTTTCAAATTTGCCTGTTAACACCCTCTAACTGGACCATCGACGACGTTTGAGAAGAAGCCACGGTTTTCAACCTTCTAATAAACTGTCCCGAAGATGTAAAGCAAGACTATTCTGTCTCAAATCTACTTTACTCTGATTCACTTTACCGGAATTGTCTACCGATATCGACGTTCTCCGCAGATATCTTAAGACAGCAAGACAAAGTGGATGTGACCGCAGTCAAGGTTAAGCATCGGCCGCGATTGTTATCTGACAACGGACCGGCCTTCGTCTCCCAGGCTCTCAAGGAATATCTGCAGCGGTACAAGCTGACCCATATCCGCGGCGCCAACAGCAAAGACAAGACGTCCACGACAGGCTATATTGGAACAGCGAATCCTCTCTTAATTTGATTCCAGAAATGTCCCATTAATTCTGACGACGTACAGCTGCAAAGCGTCGCGCCGGCCGAACGGTACAAGCGTTACAGTCGTCGCATAGAAGATGAGCGCCTCCCCCAAAGCAAAGCTGGGCGCGAAGCGGATGATCAAACTGTAGGCGAAGATGATTTTCACCTGCTCGAGTTAATTGCCCAACGAGATGCCCCTGCCGATTTGGCTAAACTACCCATGATTGGAGCGCTACGCCTGGTTTGGGAACGGCATTACGAATGAAAAGAGAAGAAAGTCCGTTTCAAGAGTAAGAAAGAGCTTGCCAATGCTCTGCCCGGTCAGGAAACTCCCTATGACCCCGATGCCCGCTATCGTCATCGCGGAAATACTAGCTGGGTCGGCTACATCGGCCAGGTGAGCGAAAGTTGTTACAGTTACCTCTTTCTTGTCCTGTCTTTCTGACGGTCTCAAAATTAGAGTAAGCGGCAAGCTCATTTTTAGAACTCGCCGCTTTTCTAGGATATTTTTGGCCAGCCTTAATCGTTGCCTAGCTATACGAATGACAACAGATCCATCCTTGAGCATTGTTGTAGCATGGCTCGCTTGTCTAATTATTCAGAGTTAACCACGCGCACGGCATCCGTACCCTTGACAGCCAGGGTTAACCATGCGCACGGCATCCGTACCCTTGACAAGTATGCCATCAACCGTTTCGCCCATGAGCATCCCCTCTGTCGATTCGCAAGTCAGATCAGTGTCGCCAAGGCGGAAGTGAAAGACGAGGTCTGTATCCCCATCTTTATCCACATCATCTTCATGACGACGTGGTTCGCCGCTGCGCTTGTCTCTGTGAGTCTCGGATGCACCTTCAAAGATTACAGTGGTGTGATCCACAGTCAGGGCATTGAAATCGTTGGTGGTTAGTAGTGCGACAGTGATGACCCCTTTTTCATTCTGACAGTTGATCGAGTTAGGATCGCCACCAGGCTTGATGTCGATAGACACATTTACGTGGCCACGTTCGACAACTCCCCTGGTCATAGCGTCTGGAGCAAGGTCATTCCAGTAATCTCCAAAAGAACCGCTGCCTGTGTCTGCCTGCCAATTCATTACTGCGGCATCCTCGCAACCCGGGTATTCTGAACAATCGCAGCAGTTGTTCGGCTCTCCTTGATCCCAATTTGTATAGGTGACTGGTGCGCCACTTGACCAAATCCAATTGCCCTCTTCTTCAATGTCATTAAACCCAATCCAAAAATGCTCGAACCGGCTGAAGGTATCCTTAACCCAAAGCTCTTCTTCGGCATCGTCAAGGGTCACAAGATGACCGCCCCAGATAACCGCTTGATCCTCCGCATCAAACCAGTTCAATTCCTCTGTGAGCCGGTAATAGTGGCCATTGGCGGGATTGAAATGCCACGACTCACTTTGAGCATGCGCGACTCCTGATTGAGCCATACCTAATGCTAACACTGCAATAAGTAACATCACCATGGTTACTGAGAACGTAGTGATAATTGTGGTTGTTTTTTTGTTCATGGTCTCCCTCCGACATGACTATTCGAGAGTAAATAATTATTGAACCCTCTGTCTTGCTTTATTACGTCTTAATGCTAATAGTAAATCACCTCCTCATTTTCAGGTTCTGTTGACAAATATAACCATATTGGCAGCATAATAGGTTCCACATTGGTCAAGAGCACGCCAACAGGATCACTAGGGTTGTCGATGTAATGCAACAGACCGGACAACATGGTTGTGATGGACTTTTCCAGTCATAATAGTGGTTTCAGCGGTAAAAGAGACGTCGAGCAGAACTTATTGGCTGCAAATGATGTTCGGAAATTACTTGGCTTTAGTAGTTTTCTGATGTCTTTCCTCCCTTGCCCATGACCGCTGTGACCACGCGTGAAGAAAATTCTAGCTCCACCGTCTATTGTACCATAAGACGCGACTGCCATGAGGAGTATCGAATGTTCTTTATACGGCCCTGACTTCACGCAACGAAAATGCCTAGAGCAAGATTAAACTTCCCCTTTTTCTAACATCTTTGCCCCACATTCCGCTGCCAAGGTCTCAACAATTTAAGTAAGATAAATAGGTCAACTGAAACTACGTCAGAAAATCCCCATTTACTGTGGATTTGCCTCATCGAGCTCGAGCAGGGTCGTCCCGACGTTCTGAAAAAGGGCCTGAAGCACTTCACGAGAACATAAGTTCTATGGTAGAAAGCGATCAGTTATCACACCTTCACAATCGGAGCCGACCACTATCTCCCTTGGGCAGCGGTTGTTTAACAACCTGAATATCTCTCCGACACGGTATATCCAAAACCAGGGCACCATCCCAAAAAGAATCGGTGTCGATACCGGCAGAAAAAAATCAAAATCACAACATAAACAACATCAACCAGCCTTACGAGTCAAAGTCTCAATTAACTGCCAGACTTCACAGCATTTAGGCTCGGTGTTCGTTGTTGCAGCGCCTCATGTCCCATGAGCTCTAGAAAAGTCGCTGCCAGATCCAGGTTGGCGGATAGAGCCGCATCGCTTCCGCGATCACCATCTCTGTGTATCGCAATTGGTGCAGATCACGCGCCTCCGGTTCTCGACTATCAAGCACCATTTTCAGCTCAGCCAGCAGTTTTTTTTACACTGCCGGATTCTGCGCTAGCAATTACCATATCCAGCCCAGACAGTCCCCCAGAGTCTCATAATCGGTCACAGTTAACGGCAGCAGTTCGTCGCGCACCTCTTCGTCACTCATCGTCGATCCAGCGCAGTCTTTCACTTGCATGAAGGCTGTCGTCAAATCGTTGTACTGAAATCTCGATCTTGACAGCAGTCCCAGCGTCTTGCGCAAAAAAAATGGAATATGCCCACTAAGCTTGGCTGTAGAAACTTCGGAACGCTGCTGATTAGAACGGGGCACGCTATTCTTTTCCCTGCTCCGTCTCAATGAATGGCTGCAATAAATCGGTGCGCGGTTTCCCGGTCATTTCCAGTGGCGCGCCATGTCCCATGAGCCCCAAGAATGTTGGCGCCAGATCCAGCACCTCAATCCGGCCTATATTGCCCTTCGCTGCCACCGATGGACCCGCCAGCGCAAAGAAACCGGTCAACTGCTCCTGGCTGTCCGGGCAGTAGTGGGGCCGGGGCTGAACCAACGTCGCCTGCGGGTGGTCAACTCGTTCCATAAAATGGGGCACTGGTTCCCATTCCACGAAAAGATCAGGCAGAACTTGTGGCACATTTAGTCCAAACAGTTCGCGCGTCTTTGATACCTTGCGCACGGCGCGCTCTCCCGTCACCGGATCGATCAGCTGCATCAAGTCCGCTTCAATCTCTGCCAATAACGTTTCATATTCAATGCCGGGTTCCACAATGCCCTGCGGTTCTCGCCCGCGCAGATTGGCATAGACGAAGCTCGTATACAGTGACGGCACCGCAAATGCTTTGGTGCGGCTCCAATCTGTTGTGTCACGCAGCTGACCGGCTAACAGATTTTCCTGGGCTGCAGCCGGCAAGTAGCGGCTCAAGGCATGGCGCATCGATTGCGGCAGCAGTTTGCGTGCCAGGGCCAGCGGGCTAAACGTGGCTTTTTGCTGCTCTTTTTCGGCCGGCACATGGTATCCCAACTCGTGCAGAAATGATTCGATCAAGGTTCCGGTAGGGTATTCATCCTGAACTCCATAGAGGGAGACGATGGCTACATTGGCCTCGTCGGGCAAATCTTGCAGCAAACGACCGAACTGCCGGTCAATGGCTTGATAAATATCCCGAACAGCATGGCGCAGCTCTTGATCATCCTCGTACGCGCTATGCGTTAACGCTGCCTCTGGACGGTAGCGCCAAAAATAATGGCTGGCCGGATCCGAGTCACAGAAAAAGATCGCCGTCAGGTCATATTCGTCACGTTCAAGCAGCTGCGCACAAAGATCCCCTTTCTTCTCCACCCGTTTTATCAGATCACGCAGGACCTGCTTGTCATGGCTGGCACCTCGGCCCGGGTCGCTGTGAACGATAATCCGTGGCCCAAAAATACGCTGCACGTCCGTCAACAGCTCCGCTGGCTCCGTCAGCGGTTCTTCCTTGGACCCGTGGTGCGTGCCCCAATCGGCGATCTGCGCTCCCTGTAGACCGGGCACGGGCTCAATATCGGGGATGTCCATGACAAAAGCTTTCTGGTTATACGGCCTCAATTGTCTCCAGAATGGGGCTGCAGGCACTTCGCGCGGCATGACGTTTTTAAGATCATAGGTTCCGCGCTCAAGTTGCCGAAAGTAATAGTAGCCATGGTCGGCACGTGAAATGCCGCTGAACATAGTCAGCGACAGACCATATTCGCAGATCAATTCTGGCCCGCCGGTCTGTCCCCAGCTGCCCCGATCCATAATGGAGGCGATTGTTGGCAGATAACCCTCAGCCGCCCACTGCTGAATTTTCTCAAAATCCCCTGTATCCAGTCCAAGGATGACCAGCGGTGTATTCTTCATATGCTTCATTCCCTTAATAGGTTTTCGTAAATACGTACAAATTTATTAACAAATCTGTCGTGGCTAAAATGCGCCAGTGCGCGCGACCTTCCCGCATGACCCATTCGTTCGGCCATGGCTCGATCATTTAAGATTTTGCCTACAGCAGTTGCCAATTCAATCTTGTCGCTCGGCGGGACACAATATCCAGTCTCGTCGTCAACGACTATTTCTGCCAAACCACCGCTGTTACTGGCAATGACGGCCGTGCCGCGCATCATTGCCTCTGCGGCCACCAATCCGAACGGTTCCTGCAGCCGGGATGGCACCACCTGCACCCATGCCGGTGCCAGTTGACGTTCCATCTCCTCCTGCGGCAGATGCCCCAGAAGGGTGACTTTCTCACGCAAACCGAGGTCGCCGATCTGCTGCTCGATGGTCCGCCGTTGAGGACCATCACCGGCGATCAATATCCGCGCCGCAGGGTTCTGCTCCACAACCAGGGCAAACGCCTGTACGAGCAGATCCACACCTTTCTCGGGGCTTAGTCGTCCAGCGAAGGAGACAGTTGGTGGTGATTTCAATGGAGGACGAACGGCGCGATCTGGAACACCGTTCCAGACAATCTCGACCGGTTCAATGCCATTTTCCAGAAGCTGCTGCTGTACGGCCGTGCTGTTGGCCACGATATGGTCAAAGACAGAGCGCCAGCGCTGCAAGAACTGCCTCTGTACCATCAGTGTACTCCAACCGACTGCGCCGTAGCAGCCATTGTGGAAACAAGCCGCACCCGCTCGAACTTGGCAGATGTTGTTGTTGGGCAGTAGCTTGTGCCCATTGGGACAAACGGTCGCATACCAGGAGGCATGGTAAAGCGCTGGGATGCCGCGCAGCAGGGGCAAAATCAACGGCGAAAGTTGGGTTAGAAACATGCGCACATGCACAATATCAGGCCGAAAATCATCCAGCACACGTTTGAGCTGCCGTCTGGCCGAGAAATTCGCTGTGCGATTAAAATTGCGCAGCGCAGAAGTTGTGCCGCGACATTGATAATCAGCGCTGAAGGTATCCTTTTGTGAACCAGCTGTACTGGCAAAAACCCGCGCATCATGCCCGCGCCGGCGCAATTCGTCGCGCAGTGACAACGTGAGCAGTTCGGCGCCTCCCGATGGTGTCCCCAAATCATTGAGAATGAGGATTCTCAGTTTCTTTCGTGCAGTTTCAGCCACTTGAACCACCTGGTACCGCTGTCGATAAGCTCGTCAATCGTCACCTTGTGCCCTCTACCAGCCGTCTCTGCAGCAGCGAAAATAACGGTCGTGTAGCGGCAGCCTTCCGTCGAGTCCACTTCTGTTAAACCATTGTACCCTACGACGTCCTTAGATATCTGCAAGTGCCAATTTGTCATTGCCTTTGCCGTTGTCCTAGAAAGGCTGAGATGATACGCATCGACTAGAATTATGGCAACCGCTGCCCAGGAGCTCTTGACTGCAAGATTATCTGACCACCTGACAGGCCAACTCAATATAGCTCGGCACTCAGACTCTCCACCCGGTACCCCCCATTTCTTCTCTCAAGAGTATGACCAATGTCATCTTCTTCTATGACATTGGTCACTGGAGTCCAACGCTATTCTCCCTTACCCTTAGGGCATGTCAGTTGAAAAACATTTTATTGCTGGCTTTGTGGCCTTGTAACTTCAAAAAGGAAGCACTCATATGAGAGAATCTGAGACCATAACGCATGATGTAATTATTGTCGGCGCGGGCTTGGCAGGAACCTGGGCAGCATTGGAGGCCGCCAAAAACGGTGTGAAGGACATCGGAGTCCTCTCCAAAATCCATCCGCTGCGCTCACACAGCGGCGCAGCCCAAGGGGGTATTGCTGCCGCGCTTAATAACGTTCGCCCAGTGGAAGGAACCGGCCCCCGCGGGCCACTAGAGCAAATCCCGCCCGGTGACGAGCCGGTGGATAGTTGGGAACTGCATATGTTCGACACCATCAAGGGCTCGGACTGGTTAGGCGATCAGGATTCAATTGAGATCATGGTCAAGGATGCACCCAATATTCTGTATGAATATGAGCATATGGGCTGTGTCTTCAGCCGTACGCCCGACGGCCGTATCGCCCAGCGTCGTTTTGGGGGCCACAGCGCCCCCCGCGCCAACTACGCCGCCGATTGGTCTGGCCATGTCCTATTGCACACTATCCATGAGCAGGCCCTGCGTTTCGGCGTCCAATTCTACAGCGAATGGTATGTCCTGGAGCTGCTCATCGAGGACAATATTTGCCGCGGCATCGTGGCCATGAATGTCCTCGACGGATCTCTACATACCTTACGTGCCAAGGCCGTCATGTTCGCCACCGGGGGCTACGGTCGGGCCTTCAAAATCACTTCCAACGCCTTCGCCAACACTGGTGATGGCGTGGCCATGGCCTACAACGCCGGCGTGCCGCTCATGGACATGGAATTTGTGCAGTTCCACCCCACGGGCATCTACGGACACGGCATCCTCATGAGCGAGGCCTGTCGTGGTGAAGGTGGCTACCTGATCAACAGCGACGAAGAACGTTTCATGGAGCGCTATGCTCCCGAAAAGATGGAGCTGGCCCCAAGAGATCTCGTCAGCCGCTCTGAACAAACAGAAATCGATGAAGGACGAGGCGTTGGCGCGGACAGACAAGGTATTTATCTTGATCTACGCCACCTGGGCCGCGAAAAAATCCTCAGCCGTCTGCCCCAGGTGCGCGAGATCGCCATGGACTTCACCGGGCGCGATCCCATCAACGATCTCGTGCCCATTCAACCCACCGCCCATTACAGCATGGGCGGCATCCCCACCAACGCCGATGGACAGGTCATCGCCGATGCAGAAGGCACCCCTGTTACCGGCTTCTTTGCCGCCGGCGAGGTCTCCTGCGTCAGTGTTCACGGCGCCAATCGCCTTGGTTCGAACAGCTTGTTGGAAGCCTCCGTTTTTGGTAAGCGAGCCGGTTCGGCCATCGCGGAATTCATCCACAGCGGTGCCCAACTGCACGATCTCGGCAGTGATCCTGTGGCCCGCAACAAGCAGCGCATCCAAGAGCATTTTGACAGCGATGGCACCGAATTAGTGGAAGATATCGGACAGGAACTGAAGGAAACAATGACTCAGAACTGCGGCGTCTTTCGCAACGAGGCCAAGCTGTCCCAAGCCCTGGCTGATATTCTGGGTCTCAAGGAGCGGCTGCACTCAGCGCGCATTATGGATAAGAGCTTGCGCTTTAATACGGATCTATTGGCCAACCTGGAAACAGAGAATCTCGTAGGCTTCAGTGAAGTAATCGTCACCGGTGCTCTGGCCCGCACCGAAAGCCGCGGCGCTCATTCGCGCACCGATTACAAAGAGCGCGACGATGAGGATTGGTTGAAGCATACACTGGCCCACAAAAACGGGGAGGATGCTCCCAAGCTCTCTTACAAATCGGTCAATATCGACTGGGATCGTTTTCCGCCCCAGAAACGGCAGTATTAAGCAATAAGCGAGACAGCTCAGAGGTTTCAAGAAAACCTCTGAGGTGGATTAGGGAAAATAAGATGGCAGAAGATTATAAATCAGCAACTGTACGCGTTCAGCGCTTCAACCCGGATGTGGATCAGAAACCCTATTTCGACGAGTTCCAGGTTTCTCTGGAACATGATCCCACCCTCTTGGATGCGCTGCAAACCATTAAGACAACCATCGACGGCAGTGTTACCTTCCGTAAATCCTGCCGCCATGCCATTTGTGGCAGCTGCGCCATGAACGTCAACGGCAAGAATATCCTCGTTTGTCATGAGCCGGTCAAAAGGCATCTTGATCGCAAGGGACAAGTCACGATTCGGCCGCTGCCCTACCTGCCCATCATCAAGGATCTTGTCGTCGATCGCACCTCCTTCTGGGAACAGTACCTGCGTGTTAAGCCATGGCTCGTCCCTCCCGATGATGTCCCCGAGAAGGAATTTCGCATGACGCCTGAAGAAGTCGAGGCCCTCCAAAATGCCGAGACCTGCATCATGTGTGGCGCTTGTTATTCTGCATGTTCCGTCATCGGCATGAACAAGCAGTATATCGGCCCTCACGCCCTGCTCAAGAATTTCCTACGTGTGCTCGATCCCCGCGACACCATTCCCGGGGAACGGCTCCAAGAAGTCTCTGCCGGGGATGGCGTGGCCCGCTGCCATACCATCTTCAACTGTATTGACGCCTGCCCCAAGCATCTCGATCCGACTTATGCCATCGAAACGCTGCGTGGCCTGGCTACCAAACGGCGCAAGCTGGAAGAACAAAGAGCGGAACGGCAGAAAACGCTCGTCTGACTATCAAGATAATGATGTCCGCGTATTTCGCAGTAATTATCTTTCTTAAAAAGTCTGCGTAATCGGCGAAATCTGCTGACATCTTAGAAGGAGTAAGCTATGTATAAAACGACCGGATTTATCAGCTTCATCCTACGCCGTTTTACCGGTGTGATGCTGGTGCTCTACCTATTTACACATATGTGGGTCATTGGCTCTATCAATCAAGGACCTGAAGTTTTCAATGCCCGCTTAAACATGGTTCAGACCCCATTCTTTAAGTTGGCCGAAATCGCTCTCTTGGCCGCTGTGGTCTACCACGGTCTAGACGGCATCCGCTTACTGCTGGTGAATTGGTTCAAGATCACCGATTATCGCAAGAGCCTCTTTTACGCGGTTCTCGCCATATCTGTTTTAATCGTCATCGCCGGCGGCATCCCCATTTTGCTCTTTATGCTGGAAACCAGCTAAATGAAAAAAGCGGTCTTTGCAATAGTAACAGAAGATTAAGGACTAACGACCAAGGAGTTTCAATTATGCTTACTTTTCGCTGGCAGCGTATTAGTGCCGTAGCCTTGATATTTTTCATGACCATCCACATGATCGTCGTCCACTACCCGCCCTTCCACATCGACTTCAGCCGGATTGCCGAGCGTATGTCCCAACCCCTGTGGCAGGCGATCGACATCGCCTTTCTTTTCTTCGTCCTGATCCACGCCCTGGCCGGGGCCTATGTCGTCCTCACCGACGTCGAGCGTTTCAACCGCACGAAACGAATCTTGGCTGGTGCAGCCATCATCATCGGCATCATCGCCTTTATCTATGGTGTGCAGACTATCTTGGCCTTCGGCGCCTATTTCGCCAGCCAATCCTAACCAAACAGACCTGCGAGGTTGACCACCCCTATTTTCAATAAAAGGTGTTCAAAACCTCGCAGGTCTTTATTCACAGGTCCCTCACCCCAAGAAATCAAGAATCTCTGCGGCCAGTAAATGCGGCCGTTCCATGGTCACCATGTGCCCCGCGTCAGGAATTTCCACAAAGGAGGCCCCTGGCTGTAACTCCTGCCATAAACGCCAGGCCTGGGGCAATAAAGTGTCCGAAGCAGCCCCACGGACAGCCAACGTCGGCTGGGTTACCTGAGGAATATCCTCCCAAACGGTTAATGGCGGATGGGCGTAAAAACGTGCTTCCCATTCTCTGCTGAAAGCAAGCGTCACTTTTCCCTGCTTCGTCTCATGCAGCGCATCATTGACATAGTCCCATACGGCGGCGTCAGACCAGCTCTTGAAAACAGCTTTCTGACGAAAATGGTCAAAAGCAGCCTGCCGGTCTGGCCAGTGGGTGCGCCGTCGGCGTGTTACAGGCAGCAGGGGCATCTTCTCCGCCAACTTTGGATTGGCAGAGATCGCGCTGAGTGTGTCCGGGGGCAAGAAGACAGGTTCAATCAATACCAATGCACAAAAAAGTTCAGGGTAACGCGCGGCGGCCAACATGGTCGTCACCGCCCCCAGCGAATGTCCCACGCCAATCACCTGCCGGTAATCTTGTTGGTCAAAGAATTGCTGCAAGTCATCGACAATCACATCCCAACTGGCCAACGATTCTGGATCGCTGTCAGGCCACAAAGGGCGCAGACGGATCCCAGTTACATGATATGCGGCCGTTAATGGCTGCAGCATCTGCCGGAAGCAGCCCGGGGTGTATCCATTAGAATGAGCAAAGTGCAGGGTGGGCCCACTCCCTCCAAAATCTTCGTATGGAATATCTGCCTTCAAATTCGCTCACTCCTTTCTGTTGAGAATGATACGCAGTAGTTGGCGCGTCATGCGTTTCGTCTCCGGGCCAATATCTCCAGGTGGACCGACGCAGGCCGGACAGCCATCGCGGCAGCGGCAGTCGCTCACCAGTTCCAGCGCCGCCGCCAGAAGCATATCGTGCAGTTCAAACAAGCGCTGGCTGAACCCCACGCCGGCGGCAACCCGCTCATAGACGACAATCGTCGGGGCCTTGGTCAGCGGGTTCATTGCTTCAGCCCCCACCTGAATATCACCCGGGTCACACATCAGGAACAGGGGCGCCAGATTGCGCAGGACATAGGCCAGCCCGCCAAGCGCTGACCTCGTTTGCTGCCCGGCTTCCGCCCGGCGATGACAACTGGGGCAAAGTGTGATCAGGTTATCAACTTTGTTGGCCTGCTGGTAATTTTCGTTTTGGCCTAGAATATACCCATATTCGCGAAACGGTCGTATATGGTGTACATGCAAATTGATCGACCCGGCGGCACCACAGGTTCGACAGCGGTACTCATCGCGCTGCAATACCTTCTGCCTCTGCTGCTGCCAATTGGGACCGTAATCATTGGGACGTAATAATATGCCTGCATCCCACAACTCTTCAGCCAATTCCAGGGAAAATACAAGCCAATATCCGCTCGTTTCCAACTCGATTTCCGGCAGATCAATCTGGCCGAAACCTAGAGTCTCGTGTGAATAGCGTTTGATCTTGCGGTACCCGGTAGCCTTGGTGACCACCGACACATCGCCATGTGCAGCCAACAGCCCATCAACCTGCTTTTCATCCTCAGCCATAAGCTCCCGGAGCGAACTGCCAATGCTGGAGCGCGTATAGTAATCCACATCAATTGGCCGGCAGTAAGCGATACGGCCGTCCCAATCCAACTCTTCCACCAGGTAAGTTTGCGCCTGGTGCATATAAATTGCGCCTTCATACACCAGCAGGGGCACACTCTCCAAATCAACTTCGCCAATGACATTGGGGGTCGTTTCACCCATCTCCTGAATGACCACCGTCTCATCACCGCTGGTACGCAGCGATACCTGGTGCGCCGGAACGCCATCTCCAATCCAATGGTATTGGTCTCGTGTTTCGTGTAATACACCCTCCTCTACCAGAACATCCAAAACGGGCTGCACCGCACCAAACGTGCCATATTTTTCATCATCGGAAAACGGTAGTTCAAATGTAGCGCACAATAGATGCTTGACCATGATGCGCAGATTGTCAGGGTTGATCAGGGCATGCTCGGGGGAGCTGCCAAACAGGTAGCGCGGATGGCTGCAAATATATTGATCGAGCGCGCTGTTGCCCGCAACTAGAATAGCTACCGATTGCTCCACACGTCTCCCAGCACGTCCTGCCTGCTGCCAGGTAGAGGCCACTGAACCGGGGTAGCCGGTCAATACGGCGGCATCCAATTGACCAATATCGATGCCCAGTTCCAAGGCATTGGTGGCCACCACGCCGCGCACCTTGCCCGAACGTAGGCCGCTTTCGATCTCGCGGCGCTCTAATGGCAGATAACCGCCGCGGTAGCCCGCGACAGACCTCTCCTCCTGGCCCATATAGGCCAGTTCCTCGCGCAAGTAGGTCAAAATCAGTTCCACCGTCTGCCGGGCGCGGGCGAAGACAATCGTCTGCACGCCCTGAGCCAAAAAGGTCAGCGCCGCATCCTTTGCCGCCAGCACGGTACTGGCGCGTAATCCGAGCTCCTCGTTGACAATTGGCGGATTATAAAGAATAAATTCCTTCTCTCCAGTGGGCGACCCGTTACGCGACTCATCAATCAACGTGAACGGTCGTTCAATCAATCGTTCAGCATGTTCTTTAGGATTGGCAATCGTCGCCGAGCAGCAGATAAACTGGGGGTTACTGCCATAAAAGTGGCAGATACGCAGTAAACGCCGCAAGACGTTGGCCACATGGCTGCCAAAGATGCCGCGGTAGCTGTGCATCTCATCTACAATCACATACTGCAGGTTGCTAAACAAGGTCCGCCATCCAGGATGGTAAGGCAATATCCCCGTGTGCAGCATGTCGGGATTACTGATCAATATCCCGCCCGACTGGCGTATCTGCCGTCGTTTGCTTTGTGGGGTATCCCCATCATAGCTGTGCACCTCAACTGGAATGTCTCCGCCGGCAATAAGGTCGGCAGTATCGGCCAGTTGGTCATGCGCCAACGCTTTTGTGGGGAACAGATAAAGTGCGCGTGCATCTGGGTCAGCAAGAAGCTGCGACAGAACCGGAATCCCATAGCACAGAGATTTTCCCGAAGCAGTTGTCGTCGCAATGACGACATGCTTTTTCTGCTGTACGGCCACGACGGCTTCTGCTTGATGGGTAAAAAGATGATGAATGCCACGGTGACGCAAAGCGTGAACAAGAGGCGCCGGTAAATTTCCTGGAAAGTCGATCACGCGTGCAGGTCGAGCAGGCAAGCGTTCCCAGGCCACGACCTGAGTCATAAAATCACGATTACGCCGCAGCGTAGACAATAAGTCAATCAATGCCATATCTATTTACTTTGTTATTAGGGCAGTTTCTAGTTATTAAAAGAGTTATACACTTGTTTATCCATATATCTATTATTTATAGTAGTCTGTAGTAGGTCCTGTGGATTTGTGGATAGCCGCTTCCGGTGGGGTAGATATGGGTCTTGCATCACTAGCGTCCCCATTTATGCCCGAGGTTGAGATTTCGCTTGTTGTGTGTCCTCGTGGATAACCTCGTAAGAACCTCCCTCACGTTATGTTTAGTTAACTGACCCAAAATTGTGATTTCACCAGTAAAGCCCCTATATCTTCCATCGAACAATTGTTCCGCCCCACATGCGCCTTTTTCCCTCAGAAAGGTGTTCAAATACTAGTAAAACTTTTCCCCAAAATCACGCAGTTATCCACAGTATTTCCTCAGTTATCCACAGGAAGGGTGTAAAAATCAACGGTCCCGCAAGAGATCGATCGCCAATTTACGTGCCCGATCTTGCTCGTTGGCCCGTAGAATAGCTGGCTTTGCGGCGCGTAAAGCACACTGATTCTCTTCCAGTGGGCAGCGTTCGCAAGTTTCGTTGATGATCTGGTGTGGGACCTGGGGATCCTCCAGGAATTGAATGGTATGCTTCAAATCGGCATCAAGACGGAAACCCACGACCACGCTGCTGTATATGTTTGGGGAAAGGACTAATCTACGCGCAAAGCCGAGGCTTAGAAATCTATCCTCTGATTCAAGGAATTCAGAAAGCTGCACGCCGATCGGCATTTCTTCGACCGTTTGTGGTTCCGCCATAGAGGCGCTTTCTTCAAGCAGGCGTATCGACAGCCATCGCCGGCAGTTATGCTCAAACAGTCCGATGCCGCTGGGCACCAGCAGTTGGTTCATATTGAGCTGTTTGATAAGCTGGAACTTTTCTGAGCCAGCCGCATGGTGAAAACGGAGAAAATGAATCCTTAGACCAAAGAACTGCGGGACCAATTCACTGAAACGATAGAGCAACATTTCTGGTGTGACATTATATTTGGCCAGCATTGACAGCAGCAGGTCGGGACGCCAGGTTGGTTGGGAGACAAATTCTTGTAGATTCTTCAAGAATGGGTCGCGGCTCATCAGCAAGGCCCCACCAAAGTAGGCCGCCCGGTAATCATTGAGCAGCTGCTGAAAGGAATTTATTTGATCTGGGGTTGATGTCTGGGAACGCTCCGTGATCCCTAAATATTGATATCCTAATTCCCGCGCCAGGATAAATTTGACCTGCCGGGAGTAAAGGGCCTGGTTGATATAGAGCTTTGGCTTCTTACCAGGGATATAGATTGAGCGGTAATTTTCAAGCTCGCTCGCTGAAGCTATAGTCTGGTCATCTATTTCATAGTTGTATTCATCTCGTAGGATCGATTCCAAAGTACTTAATGGAGCAGGGTTATCGTCTCCTAGCAAATACTGCTGGCCGAGGTCGGCTCTGAACTGCACTGCCGCCTCTTCTAGATCGGGGAAATAGTTTTCATGGATCTCTTGATAAGAGCGCAGAGCCGCGCGAAGAAATTCCTCTTCAGTTAAATCATAACGTCGCGTGATATCTAACACCGCGTGCAGCAGGGCGCTCGCCTTATCCGGTTTTCTTGTTAAAAGGTTGACCAGATCGCCAGCTTCGAATCCAAATTCAGCAAACGGGAAGCGTTGAAATGCTGAGGAGGAGAGGGTTGATTCCAGATAGGTCAAAGAAGGTGGCAGCTTAATTGAAACCAGGTCGTCATAGCTCTTGCCCAACACATCAGCCATTTTTACGATTTTGTCCGACCTAGGATATTTTCGCCCTTTCTCAATCTCGGTTACATAGGAAGGGGACAAGTCACAACCGCTGGCAAATTCTGACAACGTTAGACCGGCGTCCATGCGCGCCTGGCGGACTTTCATGCCAAAGATGATGTTGATTAGGTGCAGACTCATTTTTGCTACCTCTTGACAAAATAGTGCCCATTTCGGGTATACTATAACGCAGCGCGTTATAAATGCGCTTATCAGCCCAGTTTAGCGAAATTTCGCTAAATGCCAAGATTTTGCTGGGATAGTATTGACAACCATCGGTTTGTGCTTATACTTTCTTTCACTATAAGCGAAAATTCGCTAATAGTGTGTCTTTGCTAAGTTTGTCATTCCGGTAAAAGGAGAAATACCTATGTTAGCTGATGATACGGTAGCGGAGGTTAGTGGCTTAGAGATTCGGGGGGAGGTTTCTCCTGAATTTGCTGAGATATTGACACCAGAGGCGCTCTCTTTCGTGGCTGGCCTGCAAAGGTCGTTCGACCAGCGCCGGCGCGAGCTGCTGCAACAGAGGGATGAGCGGCAGAGTGAAATTGATGCTGGGATCATGCCTGACTTTTTGCCGCAAACGGAGCATATTCGTAATAGCAAGTGGGTTGCGGCTCCTATTCCCCCTGATTTGCAGGATCGTCGCGTAGAGATCACGGGGCCCGTCGATCGCAAGATGATCATCAATGCCCTTAACTCTGGTGCTAATGTATTTATGGCCGATTTCGAGGATTCGCACTCGCCCACATGGCAGGCAACGCTCGAGGGGCAAATAAATCTTCGCGATGCTGTGAACGGGGGCATCACATTCACAGCTCCCAAAACTGGAAAGTTCTACCAACTGCAGGATGAGGTCGCTACATTAGTGGTTCGGCCCCGCGGATGGCATCTGGTTGAGAAACACGTATTGATTGATGGGGAGCCAGTGTCTGCTTCCCTTTTTGATTTTGGTCTTTTCTTCTTCCACAATGCCCAGAACCAGATTGACAAGGGAACAGGTCCTTATTTTTATCTGCCAAAGCTAGAAAGTCATTTGGAGGCCCGGCTATGGAACGATGTCTTTATCATAGCCCAGGATGAATTGGGTATCCCCCAGGGGACCATTCGCGCTACGGTCTTGATAGAGAATATACTGGCCACATTCGAAGCGGATGAAATTCTTTATGAGCTGCGCGATCACTCGGCGGGATTGAATTGTGGCCGATGGGACTATATTTTCAGCGCGATTCGCAAATTCCAGCGGCACCCGGAGTTTTATTTGCCCGATAGAGCCAAGGTCACGATGACTACAACCATGATGCGTGCGTATTCTTTGTATGTCATCAAGGTCTGCCATGAGCGGGAAATCCATGCCATGGGTGGTATGGCAGCCCAAATTCCGATTAAAAGCGATCCAGAGGCCAATCGTATTGCCATTGATAAGGTGCGTGCTGATAAGGTGCGTGAGGCTCAGGATGGACATGATGGCACATGGGTGGCCCATCCTGGACTTGTGCCCATCGCCAAAGAAGAATTTGATAAATACATGCCTACGCCAAACCAGATTTTCCGCAAGCTAGACGATTATGTGGTTACCGCTACAGAACTGCTTTCCGTCCCAGAAGGAACCATCAGTGAAGCAGGACTGCGGTTAAACGTGGATGTAGGCATCCAGTACATGGCGGCCTGGCTGAGCGGTAATGGCTGCGTGCCCATCTATAATCTCATGGAAGATGCGGCTACGGCCGAGATTTCTCGATCGCAGATATGGCAGTGGCTGCACAATCCCCACACACAATTGGAAGACGGCCGTCCCATCACCACAGAACTGTTCCACAAGATCATCGTTGACGTGCTGGCCGAATTGAAAGGCAAAGTAGGTGAAGAATTCTTCGCGACACACAATTACGAGTTGGCGGCTAAGCTCTTTGAAGAGATAAGCCTCAAAGATGAGTTTACCGATTTTTTGACCATCAAGGCCTACGATTATTTGAAATAGAGGAATGGGAATCTGTCTACAAAACAGGCAGTAAGGATAGAGTGCCTGGCGAGTAATAATTTTTGCAGCACAAGAGGAGACCAAAATGTTCAAACCATATAATGTGGCAAAGTTGAAGGATGATTGGGAACTGAATAAACGCTGGCAAGGGATCAAGCGTCCTTATTCAGCCGAAGATGTCGTCCGTTTACGGGGCAGTGTACAAGTCGAGCACACCCTGGCCCGCATGGGGGCCGAGCGTCTCTGGCGTCTTCTGATTCAAGAGGATTATGTGAATACCCTGGGGGCGATGACCGGCAACCAGGCCGTTCAGCAGGTTCAAGCGGGATTAAAAGCAATTTATCTCAGTGGTTGGCAGGTTGCCGCCGACGCCAATGGCGCCGTGCATACCTATCCTGATCAGAGTCTCTATCCAGCCGATAGTGCGCCCAAACTGGTCAAGCGCATCAACAACGCCCTCATGCGTGCCGATCAGATCTGGCATTTGGAGCAGGAGAATGGCATCTATTGGTTTGCGCCTATTGTCGCGGATGCTGAGTCTGGATTTGGTGGAACACTAAATGCCTTTGAACTTATGAAGGCTATGATTGAAGCAGGAGCCGCTGGGGTCCACTTTGAAGATCAACTCTCTTCGGCCAAGAAATGTGGTCATATGGGGGGCAAGGTTCTCGTCCCAACCCAGGAATTTATCCAAAAACTGGTTGCTGCCCGACTCGCGGCCGACATTATGGGTGTGCCAACCCTGGTCGTCGCTCGAACCGATGCGGAAGCAGCGCGCTTAATCACCAGCGATATCGATCCACGGGATAAGCCCTTCATTTCCGGTGAACGGACTATGGAAGGTTTCTACGAACTTGATGGCGGACTAGACTGCGCTATCAATCGTTCGCTATCCTACGCTCCCTATGCGGATCTCGTCTGGTGTGAAACGGCCCATCCTGATATTGCACAGGCGCAGGAATTTGCCGATGCGATTCACGAGAAGTATCCGGGCAAGCTGCTTGCTTATAACTGCTCACCCTCATTTAATTGGCGGGCCAACCTCAGCGAAAAGGAAATCGCCGGCTTCCAGAAAGAACTTGGCAAGATGGGATACAAATTCCAGTTTGTCACATTGGCCGGGTTCCACACACTCAACGCTAGTATGTTTGAGCTGGCACAAGGGTATAAAAAGGAAGGGATGGCTGCCTACTCTCGTTTCCAAGAGCATGAATTTGATATGCAAAAATCCCATGGCTTCCGCGCTATTAAGCACCAAAGTTTTGTTGGCGTTGGCTATTTTGATGAAATTCAGATGACGATTACCAGTGGTGAAGCCTCAACCGTAGCTCTAAAGGGCTCCACGGAAGAAGAACAGTTCGAGGCTGCACCTGCCTGATAGGTCTCACCTTTATTATCCGTCTACTCGCATGGGGGTAATCGCATTTGTGGTTACCCCTTTTTATTGCCTATATGGTCATGTTATCACAAGAGCATATAGGGTATCATTGGCAGAATGTGGATCCGGTTTGTGTTATATGGATTGGGTGGCTGGTGTGGTGAAGTCCTGTTTACGGCTGTTACCGAAAGCCTACCGCGTAGGGATTGGCGCCTCTTGGGAACGACCTACTTGTGGATGTTCCCGGTCTATGGGTTATTGGCCATTTTTTACGAACCGGTTCACGATCTTATCCGTGACCTGCCCTGGTTGATTCGGGCCCTGATCTGGTCTCTGGGTTTTACGACCATTGAACTGCTTACCGGCTGGCTGATTGCACGGGTATCGGGTCGTTGTCCATGGGATTATGTGGTCGCAGGAAAACGATTGGCCATTAACCCCTATATACGGTGGGATTTCTTCATCGTCTGGGCTGTCGTGGGTCTCGCTTTGGAGCCCGTTCACGATTTTCTCGTACGCTTGACGCCTGCCATTGAGCAGGCCCTTAGAGGAGCATAATGTTACATCCATCTGATTTCTTTGATTTGAGCGACGATTCAGTCTCCATTTTTTTTGAGGATTGTGATCTGGTTTGGCAGGCCCTGAGCCATATCGGACGTCATATATCTCGCTTGGTCGGGTCAAAACAGACGATATTGGGAGAAGTGGCGCCTGGTGCCTACATTGGCGACGAGCCAATCTATATTGGCAAGAATGCCCGGATAGAACCTGGTGCCTTTATCCATGGTCCCGCCTATATTGGAGAGGGTGCGCTTGTCCGTCATGGCGCCTTTGTGCGAGAAAACGTCATTCTCATGCCGGGCAGTGGTCTTGGGCATGCCAGTGAAGCCAAAAACACTCTTTTCCTACCCGGTGCCCATGCACCCCATTTTAATTATGTTGGTGATTCGATTCTCGGCCACCATGTCAATTTGGGTGCGGGCACTAAGCTGAGCAATCTCGGTATTCTAAGCACGAAGGACCCTCAGACAGGCAAACGACCGACCATATTGCTGGTGATTGATGGGCACAAATATGATACGGGATTGACCAAGATGGGCGCTATCCTGGGTGATGATGCCCAGACCGGCTGTAATGCTGTGCTCAATCCAGGCTCTTTGGTCGGTGCACGTTCCTTGGTCTATGCCAATATGTCTCTGCGCAAGGGATATCATCCCTCAGACAGCATCATAAAACTACGCCAAACAATACGTCGTATCAGCAAAGATGCACGATAAATCCACGATCTGGCACAGCTGGGTTTCTTGGTGGGGAGTAGGAAAAGCAGTCGCTTAGGAATTGGCAGCGAGATTGTTCTAGCGGCTTCCTTTTCTTCCCGTACGGCGCAGTTCTGTGGAGGATATATCTTTGCGGAACAGCTCGCTGGGAATGCGTTCGAATAGGCCGCTATATCGTTTGTGGACTGTGAGGTCCTGAGCCCGCCGGAATATGCCATCGTCGCCCATTCGCCCGGCTACCAGAAAACGACACCCCTGGTCTCGAATTTCATCCAGCGCTTTTTCAAGTTCTTCGACGCTGGCACTATAGTAACGGGGGTGGAGAATACGCACAGCCGTATCATAACCGACGATGAATGTTGTCCCAGGATATAGACGAGCCTTAGCAACGAATGTGGGCGCATTGCTGGCGAAAATTGTATAGCGCCCCGCAAATTGCGAGATGCGCTGCAAAGCGATCTCTGTTTCCAACGGAGGTTTATCTGCATTGTCAACGGCAAGCTCGAAAGCTACATCCTCTCCCTGCATTTGCCCCACGACGCGCGCCATGTCCAGATGCCCGTCATGCAGCGGATTAAAAGATCCCGAAAGAAGCAGTCTGGGTGGGGATTCATCTCGCACGGTCCGCCCGTTATCGTATATGCCGAAAAAGGCTATTTCAGATTCTCGTAATTGTTCGAGAAGAAGCTTGAAATCAGTGATCTCCGTCTTGAAGGTATCGCCGGGGGTTAGAGGTACCGACAAGCGCTGTTCAATACCGCAGGCCTGGGCCACGCCATTCAGCAATATCCGGCTAATGACATCCTCTTCACCACTCCGGTCGCGAGCGCCCTTGTTCAACTGAATCTGGTGACAAATTAACTTGGACGGCTGCCAGGTGGCGATATGGGCCCGGTGTTGGCCCCGTTTTGGTCGATCCGTGATGATGGTTGCCGTGCAGGCCAGACCAATGACTCGCTGCTTGGTTGGATTTAGCCAGCGGGCTCGAGTGAAGGCACGTCCTGCCAGGAGACGGGCCGTCTCATCAGCTACATACTGAGGCGGTTTTTGACCTAGAAACTCGTCGAAGGCTGCTTCGCTGTAGGGAATGAGTGCTTCCAAGAGCGTCCGCGTGGCACCGGCTACCCCTAAAAGATCAGAAAGCGCGCCCGTACCGGCGCCTGCCGCCACAAGAACAACCTGCGTGGGGCAGTCGTGGATCCTTTGTACTAGTTGTTTTATATCTGATTCCATGCTCGCGGAATTGTATCAGGAAGAATTTATTTTATGTGGCCCCGATTGTTATTCTTTCTGACCATCTTTTGGGAAATCAGGTGGGTAACGTATTTCTGTTCCATGCATAAAGCTGCTTTTTGCTGTCCAGTTGTCATCACCGGCGTTATCCGCCAAATGGTCGAAAAAGCCTTGGACACGACTGTCTAGTAAGTCAATTTGGTGCAGAAGAATTGCTTCTATAGTCTTGGGCTTGACAGGTGAGCCCCATTCCAGGGTGCCATGATGGGAGAGGATGAGGTGCAGCAGTTGACGTAGTTCGTCAGGCGGGAAATCTAGCTCAGCGGCTGCCTGCTCAATGAGTATGACCCCGCGTACGATATGCCCGACCAGCCGCCCATCTTCTGAGAAACCGAAAGATCCGTCGATACTGTATTCCTCAGTTTTACCCATGTCATGCAGCAGTACACCTGTTATAAGCAGGTCCTTATTTACATAAGGATAGTGTTCTGCCAATATGTTGGCCAAATAAGCCATGCTTAGCGTATGTTCCAGCAGCCCTCCGATGTAGGCATGGTGCATACTACGTGCCGCCGGTGCGTCCAAAAAACGGGGCAAAAAAGCATCATCAAGCAGTAGTTTTGATACCAACGCTTGCCACGGTTCTTGCAGTTCGGCGATCTGTTCTTGAAGTTCAGACAGCATTTCCGCGCGCGGTCGTGTGCTGGAAGGCAATAATTCGGCCGCATCTATTTCACCCGCCTGATTAAGATCTGTTATGTTAACTTGAAGAGCGTTCTTATAGTTATTTGTTTGCCCAGATACGAGCACTGCCAAACCTGGTTTCGCCCAGGCGTCTATATAATCAGGGATGTCCCAATAGACGCCGTTCATGAGTCCGGTTCGATCGCGCAGCGTGCAAAGGACATAAGGACGACCATCGCGAGTTTTCCGGCGCACAACATCAGCCAATAAAAAGGGCTCGTTTATTAACTCTTCACCCGCTTGTAACTGCGCTACAAATATTGATTTCACAAAAACCTCATCATGTCTTACAATGCCAGTTATTATACCTGTAATTGACCGCAACGCGATGCTCCTGAGGATATGCAGACATGAAGAAATTAATTATCGGAATTTCCGGCGCTAGTGGTGTAATCTATGGGATTCGTCTGCTGGAAGTTTTAAGAGAAATTGATGATGTTGAAACACATCTTGTGCTGAGCACCTCTGCGGGTATCACGATTGGGCTGGAAACGGACTATGCAGTGGACGCTGTCCTGTCCCTGGCTGACGTCAC
Source organism: uncultured Chloroflexia bacterium (assembly GCA_963807975.1). GTDB lineage: Bacteria > Chloroflexota > Anaerolineae > Promineifilales > Promineifilaceae > JAACFF01. The sequence continues at coordinate 391,649 of CAWEDV010000003.1, forward strand.
CTATCGTTTCAAGGACATTGCGGCCCGGATCTCCTCAGGCTCCTTTAAAACAGATGGGATGATCGTTGTTCCTTGTTCTATGAAGACGCTCGCCGGTATTGCCTATTCATTCAGTGATAATTTACTACTGCGCGCTGCTGATGTCGTACTCAAGGATCGCCGCCGTCTTATCCTGGTCCCACGCGAGACGCCACTGCACCTGGGACACCTGCGTATGATGGCTCAGGTCAGCGAGATAGGGGCTGTTATTGTTCCTCCCATGCCCGCATTCTACCATCGTCCTCAAACCATTGATGACATCGTTAACCAGACCGTGAATCGCATTCTCGACCTGGTGGAAATTGATCTACCTTCTGATCTCTTCCAAAGATGGCAAGGAGGGCGCTTGCCTGGTGAATCTTGATCAGCGCCAACAGGTCTTAACCTATTTACAGAACCACCAGGTGTTGACCTTGGCGACTGTAGGGCCAGACGGTCCATGGGCCGCTGCGTTGTTTTATGTCAACAACAACTTTACCTTTTACTTTTTATCGGCAGGGCATACACGGCATGCCCAAAATATTGTCAAGCATCCCCAAACAGCAGCCACTATTCAAGAAGATTACAAAGATTGGCCTTCGATAAAAGGGATCCAAATGGAGGGGGGTGTAGACCAGCTTCGCGGGGAGCTGCGTCAACGAGCCCAGCAGCTTTATGAAAATAAATACCCATTCATAAAGAATGCCTCGGCGCCAATCCGCTTGGGATTAGCCCGCGTCAATTGGTACCGGTTCGTGCCAGAAAGAATGTTTTTTATTGATAACAGTAAAGGCTTGGGGCACCGGGACGAGATACCTTTGGTTTGATAATTCCTATCCGACTATCTTTATCTGTCTATTGGCTGTTTGCAAGACTCGCTGCAAGTATGGAGTGAAGCTCTGGTCATCATAGAGCGCAATGGCCGCCTCTCCTAGGTCGAATGGATCTGGCAGACTTATGATCGCTTCGAGATAGGCGCGATCGATGCCAATAACAGCCTGTTGAAAGGGTTTTTCCCCTGCCAGGGCAAGAAAGACGGGGGCTGTGGACAAGGATTTTCCTCGTTTCGTGCGAATCACATCACCCTGACGGGCGACGAGCATTACGGAATTGATCATATTCCTGGAGATATCGGGCGTATTCTTCTCATGGAATTCGGCTGCAAGTGCTGTGATGGCATCACGCCAAAGCAGATCTGGCTTATCCAGAAGCAAGCTGATGAGTTTTTTTAGGATAGCAAATCGCTGAGCCGCGGGCGTAACGCGTAATCTTTGCTTTTTCAGCCCGCTGCGATAGCGAAGGTATAGTTTTTTTTCTATATCAGCCTGCTGCGGACGCATGATATAGGTCGTCGTTCCGTCTTGGCGAAGACAAATGATATGCGGGTATTGCTGTAAAAACTTGGTAAAGTTGCTTTCTTCGTACGTTGACTTGCTAAATCGTCCCTGGCTGAGATCGATCATTTTCTGCTTCAGCAGGCTTGCGCGCGCCTGGTTCTTCTTTTTTAATACCTCATCACGGGCTATGGCCAGAAGTGATTCTAACTCTGTGGTAGACAATTCTTCCTTACGTACGAGATCCTCATAATATATATAGTGATCGCAGAGTTCCACCAGGCTGCTGCTGGTGGTATGTCTTATACCCACCCCTATGACCTGTTTGCCTCGTTTTCGTAACGATTGCACAAGGGGGGTAAAATCTCGATCTCCGCTCATGAGGATATAGGTTTTGTATTCATGACCATCGATTAAGGTATCCATGGCATTGACCACGATCTGCATATCAGCTAGGTTCTTGGCGTAATTATTGATTCGGGATGCGGTTTGCACCGTGAAGCCTGCTTGGGCTAGATTTTGTAAAACCTCGCGGTTTTGCCGCCCAGCCCCATAAGCCTGGCGTAGAACTATTCGTCCGGAAGTTAGCTTCTTGATGTGATCCAGAACTAAATTGATGTCGAATGAGAGGTTTACTTGCTTGGCGCCAATGACCAGATTGTCAAGATCTAGGAATACGGCTGCGTCGTTCGTCATGAGATGGGTCCCCGCCACGATGATAGGAAAGGTGGCGCGATTCTGTTTTTCAATGATTTTACAAGATTCACGCGTTCTGGCAATGAGATTTGCGTGCCTTGCTGTTCTACCATAATCACTGCTAATTGGTAGGGGTGCAATTGTTTCCCGGGAAACAATTGCACCAGCTTTTTTGGGCGGAAGTGAAATGTTTCCCGGGAAACATATTTGTGCAGACGGTGCTTTTTGCTTATCTCTTGAAGCATGTTAGCATACTTATTCTGGGCTTATTATGCCTCTTACTATCTAAAGGTGAGATTGAAAATATGGAGCAGTTACCACCCGTTTGCGACTACGAGGGATCTGACTACCGGGCTCGATTTTGGGAAGGTGGCGGACGCGACTATGAAGACAGCGTGGAGCGCATCGCTCTGCGACGGCTCATGCCCGCAAGCGGAAAGACGTTGATCGAGGTAGGGGCTGGTTTTGGTCGTTTGGCTGATGAGTATACTGGATATGAGAGGGTTGTCCTTTTTGATTATTCGCGCACACTGTTGCGTGAGGCGCAGGCCCGTTTGGGAAAAGATCCACGCTTCATCTACGTGGCTGGAAATTGGTATGAGATGCCTTTTGTAACCGGTCTTTTCGAGACAGTGGTCCAGATCCGAACCTTGCATCACGCTGCAGATGTCCCGGCCGTCTTCCAGCAACTATCGCGTATAGCCCATCCGCAAGCTGCCTATGTCCTCGAATTTGCCAGTAAGCATAATCTAAAGGCTGTCTTGCGCTATTGGACCAGGAAGCAGGAGTGGTCCCCGTTTTCCCCTGAGCCAGTGGAGTTTGTGGAGTTGAATTTTGATTTCCACCCGCACTGGATTCGTGACCGGCTGGGCGAGGCTGGTTTTGAGCCAGGGAAGATGTTGACTGTGTCACATTTTCGGATTGGGGTGCTGAAGCGCGTTGTGCCCCTGCAGTTTTTAGTGAAAATGGATAGTTTGGCCCAGAAAACAGGTGATTGGTGGCAGTTGTCGCCCAGTGTCTTTGTGCACAGCCGCCACTCGTCTTTAGGAGCGCCCGCTGGCCCTGACCAATTCTTTGCCTGTCCTTCATGTCAGACGTCTTTGGGAGAACCGCAGGATGGGGTTTTGTTGTGTTCCGGCTGTGGGAAGCGCTGGTCCTATGAAGATGGTCTTTATGATTTCAAGCAGCCCGTATCCTGATCGTGGCTGGGGGTGGGCGTCGTAACTACCTGTTGATCTTCAATAGCGAGGTGTCTTGACGAAAAATGTGAAGATCTCCTTTCCACTGCTTGCTGGCGCGGCTGGTCTAGCCTCTGTGATCTATGCCTGGCGACGCATGTTAAGACGGCCGTTACCCGCAAAGGAAAGCCGTTTTACGCTCGAAGGCCTTGAAAAACCTGTCGAAATCATCCGCGATCGCTGGGGTGTGCCTCATATCTATGCCCAGAGCGATCGTGATCTTTTCTTTGCCCAAGGCTTTGTACAAGCTCAAGATCGCCTCTTTCAGATGGATACATTCCGGCGGACAGGTGCTGGGCGTATTAGCGAGCTTCTGGGGCCCCCCGGCCTGGCCAGCGACCGTTTTGCCCGCTATTTTGGCTGGCCCAAAGCGGCCGAAGCTCAGATATCCCATGCCGATCAAGAGGTCCTCGAGGTGATGGCGGCCTACTGCGCCGGAATAAATGCCTACATCGGAATTGGTAAGCTGCCGCTTGAATTCACCTTGCTGGCCTACAAACCGGAGCCATGGTCCTTTTTTGATACGGCCGTATGGGGAACCGTTCTTAACTGGGGATTGTCCGTCAATTGGGAAAGTGAGTTGGTGCGCTCTCTATTGCTGGATATCTTGGGGCCAGAGAAGAGCTTCGATCTGTCCGCGCTTTATGACGATGATTACCAGACCATCATTCCTGATGCCAAGGTAGGAACTCGTCTAGCACGGGCGCTGTTGGAGAGCTATCAACATGCTATCTTAAATATGCCCCTGGGTAGCATACCGGCGGGCAAAGGGATCGGCAGCAACAACTGGGTTGTCAGCGGACGGCGCACGAACTCTGGACGGCCGATTCTGGCAAATGATCCGCACTTGCCTCCTTTGTTTCCTCCGTTTTGGTATGAGAATCATCTGGTAGGGGGCAGCCTTAATGTTGCTGGTTTCTCTCTGCCCGGCGTCCCTGGTGTGATCATCGGCCACAATGATCATGTCGCCTGGGGCATCACCAATGCCTTTGCCGACGTGCAAGATGTTTATGTTGAACGTTTTCACGAGCAAGATCGCTCCCTCTATGAAGTGAACGGCCGTTGGCGAAAGGTGGAAGTGGCAGCCGAAGCAATCAAAATTAGGGGTCGCAAGAAAGTCGTTGAGAATGTCCGTTATACTCGTCATGGGCCGGTATTTTCCGATCTTCTTCCGCACCATCAAGGCGATCTTTCCTTGAATTGGACTTCGTATAGTCCAAACAATCACCTGCGTACTGTCCTGGATATGAACCGTGCTAGAGACTGGAATGAGCTGTCCGAAGGCCTGCGATCCTGGGCTTTTGCCAGTCAGAATATCGTTTGTGCTGATGTTGGGGGTGATATTGGATACATGATGCCTGGGAGGGTTCCCCGCAGGCGCAAAGGTGCCGGTTTGTTGCCCGTGCCCGGTTGGATTGATGATTATGAGTGGGACGGTTGGATCCCCTTTGAGGAATTGCCAAAAGTTACCAATCCTAGAGAAGGGATGATAGTTACGGCCAATAACCGCGTGCATGGAAGCTCCTATCCCCATTTGCTGACCGGAGAATGGCTGCCCGATTATCGAGCACGGAGGATTTGGCAGCTGTTGGAGGACAATGCAACTCTGACGCTGGAGGCGAACGGCCGTATTCACTCTGATACGATATCGCTGCCGTTGAAACGGTTCGTGGATTTAGCCTTACCAATTGTTGGTGCACTCAAGCAAAAGGACACCCAGGTCAGCATGATACTGCGTAATCTGCGTGACTGGGATGGTGACATGCGTCCCGATCTCATGCCGCCGGCAGTTGCTCACGGCTGGTCGGTCCACTTCACCCGCGCTGTCATTGAGCATGCTACTGACCCTGATCTTGCTGCCAAATTACTGACCAAAGGTCTCCCTGAGACATTCCCACTCAACCCCTTCTTTGAAGTAGCCACTGAACTGGCTCTAAATTGGCTGGAACATGGGAGTCCTCCATGGCTTGCCGAATGTAGATCGCTGCTGTGGCCTGCGCTGCGGAAAACAGTGCACAAATTACAGCAAAAATTTGGCCCAGATCCGCAAAAATGGCAGTGGGGCAAACTACATTATGTCGAGCTGCGGCACCCCCTGGCTCAGATACCCGGCTTAGGTCGAACCTGGAAACCGGTTAAGTTTCCTGCTGGGGGAGATGGTTACACGGTCAACCAATCCGAAGTAGGATTGAGTTTTCCTCCCGAGCCAGTGGCAATTATTGCTAGCTGCCGCATGATCATTGACGTTGGTAAATGGGACAACAGCCTGGCGGTTCTGCCTGGAGGGCAATCGGGACATCCGGCCAGCGCACACTATCAAGACAGTTTGGCTGATTGGCGCAACGGTCGATACCATCCCATGCTCTTTTCTCGCGAACGTATTGAGCAGGAGAAAGAAAGCATCACCATCCTTGCGCCGCAAGCTTTGCCAAAGAACAATTGACCAAGACTGTTTCCTGAACCTGACCATGGGAGATACAGATGACCTCATATGTAACACACCTGGAAAGTGCCATTGACGGCACGCATTTTGAACCGGGTAAGCTCCTTACAACACATAAAGATCGCCCCTTATGGGTTCGCTATGATCTCCAAGCTGTAGGCAAGGTGTTGAGTAAAGAAATGCTCAACCATAGACCAGCATCGATGTGGCGCTACCGGGAACTACTGCCACCAGATAATGATAATTCCATCGTTTCGTTGGGGGAGGGTATGACTCCCCTCGTTTCCACACCGCGCCTTGGTCAGGAAATGGGGCTTACAAACTTGTGGGTCAAAGATGAATCCCAGCTTCCGACAGGAACATTCAAAAGCCGCGGACAGGCGGTGGCCATCAGCATGGCCAAGGAATTAGGCGTGCGGCGAGTTGCCATTCCCACCGCAGGCAATGCCGGAGGCGCTATGGCGGCTTATGCAGCCCGCGACGGCATGGAAGCTTATGTATTTATGCCGGATGATACGCCTGAGATTAACCAGTATGAATGTGCCATAGCGGGGGCGAAAGTGTTTCTCGTCAACGGCCTGATCGACGATTGTGGCAAAATCGTTGCCGCAGGCAGGGAGCCCATGGGCTGGTTATCTGTAGCCACCTTAAAAGAGCCCTATCGCCTTGAAGGAAAAAAGACGATGGGGTTGGAATTGGCTGAACAGTCCCAGTGGAAACTTCCTGATGTCATCCTCTATCCTACTGGTGGTGGGACCGGCTTGATCGGTATGTGGAAGGCATTTCAGGAACTGCAGGCGCTGGGTTGGCTCGAAAGTGACGTTTTTCCGCGCATGGTGGCTGTTCAATCTGACGGCTGCTGTCCCATGGTAAGGGCCTATGAGCAAGGAGAGCGATTTGCCACGAAATTCGAAAACGCAGCCACTATTGCCAGTGGTTTGCGTGTCCCTGCTGCAGTTGGAGATTTCATGATTCTTGATGCCATACGTGAAAGCAATGGTTGCGCGGTTGCCGTTGATGAAAACCGAATACGGGAATGGATGTATTTAGCTGCCTCTCGAGAGGGCCTCTCGGTTGGGCCGGAAGCGGCTGCTTGCGTCGGCGCCGCCGAACAGCTTGCTGAGTCAGGCTGGATTGAACCGCACGAGCGTGTGATAATATACAACTGCGGTGCGTCGCAGAAGTATCCGGATGTGCTGCGTACTGTATTGCCGCGCATAGATATTCAAGAACCTTTGGATTGGGAACGTATCGCAGCCGGTTAAAATCATGTCAAAGAGGAAAAATATTGCCTTGGAGAAAGGCCTCAGGTTTTACAGATCGGGGCAGAGAATTGCGGCAGTATTATGAGGTAGGAAGATGTTTCTGCGAATCATACGAATTTTCTTTCGTATAGTATTGAGAATTATCGCCCGGGTCAACATGACCGGATATGGGCAAATTCCCAAAACCGGAGCAGTTATCGTGGTGACCAACCACATCGGAAGGCTTGATGCCATACTTGGCGTTATCCTGGCCGATCGTGATGATTTCATTCTCATGGTAGCTGAGAAATACAAGAAAAACGCGTTCTGGCGCTGGTGGGCACGGAAAGTGGATGCCATATGGTTGGATCGCTATGAAGCCGACTTTCGGACGCTGCGTATCGTTCTCAAGCGACTTAAGCAAGGAGAAATATTGGGCATGGCCCCCGAAGGAACGCGCAGCAAGACCGAAGCACTGGGTCAAGGAAAGCCAGGTGCCGCCTATTTGGCAGCAAAAGCCAACGTGCCCATTATTCCTGTTGGGTTGACAGGAACTGAAGATCGGATCGTAAAACATCGCTTGCGCCGGCTGCGTCGATTGGATATCAATATCAGAATTGGAGAACCGTTTTCTCTCCCTCCCATGGATCGCAAGAATAGAGACGCATATCTTGAACAGAGCACTGAAGAAATTATGTGCCGTATCGCTGCGCTACTTCCTCCCGAGTATCGCGGTGTCTATATTGATGCGCCGCGTCTGCAAGAACTCGTAGATGAACAGCCGTCATTAACAGTTTGACTCTAGTAGAATCCAGTAGAGCATGCGCATAGCTATGGTAGGCCCCTTTGGCCTGCACCCCAACAAAACCATGAGCAGCAGAGCCCTTGGTTTGGCGCGCCCGTTGGTACAGTGCGGCCATGAGGTTTGCATCTTTATGCCACCCTGGCAGACGCCTGAAGAAGGGGATAGGCGTTGGCAGCAAGAAGGAGTTGATTTTCGCTACATACCGGTTGCTGGGGGGATGATCGGCATGGCGCGCCGGCTGCTGCGCGAGACACTCGATTGGCAGCCAGATATGGTGCACTGCTTTAAACCAAAAGCGTACAGTGGATTGGTGGCTTGGTGGATATGGAATTTTCACCGGCAGCACCCGCGTCTGGTCGTTGACTCAGATGACTGGGAAGGTTGGGGTGGATGGAATGATCGTGCCCCCTATTCTTTAGCACAAAAACGCTTCTTTTCCTGGCAGGAACAATGGGGTATGAGCCACTGCCACCAATTAACGGTGGCCAGCAAAGCGTTGCAGAGCATTGCTTGGAGCCATGGTGTCGAGCAAGAAAAAGTTAACTATTTACCTAACGGGTCAGGATTGGCGCAGAGTCCCCCACCAACCGCAGAGGAAATCGCTGCCAAAAGAAAAGAACTGGGCCTTGAAGACCGGCCAGTTCTCTTGCTTTACAGCCGTTTTTTTGAGTTTGACACGGCGCGTTTAGTCAAAATCCTCGCCGGTGTGAAAGCCGCTGTGCCAGGTTTGGCTGTTCTTTCTATTGGCTCAAGTCTCTTTGCGGAAGATGCTGAGCAGCTGCAAGCCGAGCTGGCCAGTGCCGCTGTTGTCCCGGCGATGATCGAGCTTGGCTGGCAGGATCTTGAGCAACTGCCTTTGCTGCTGAGCAGCGTAGATGTGGCCCTCTATTTAATGGATGATACGCTGCTGAATCGTACAAAGTGCCCAGTGAAGCTGGCTGATCTGATCGCGGTAGGTGTCCCGGTGGTAGCTGAAGCGGTAGGGCAGGTTCCCGAATATGTCAAAAGTGGGCTAACTGGCTATCTAATGCCGTCGGGAGATAGTGAACGCTTTATCGACAGCACAGTTTCTATACTGAATAATCAGAGCAAGCGGGAACAAATGGCCAGAGAAGCCCAGACTCTTTATCATGCTCAATTTAGTTGGGAACTGTTGGCCGAGCGCTTGCAGCAGGTGTATGAACGGGCGTAGATTGCTATCTTGGCTGCTAGAGGAAAATCAGGACCAGCATGAAAGCTAGACAGACGTGGAACCGCCATGATTGGTTGATAGCCATCGCCCTATTTGTGTTGCTTTCCTCTCTCTATTTTGCCACTACCTCGGGTATTACCAGCAGCAACGATGGCAGTCATTACGCGTTGGTGCGTACCATGGTGGAGAACAGAACCTTTGCGCTCAAAGGTTTTGACGATTACGCCGAGGGGAATGATATAGCCATCACCGAAGACGGTCGTCTCTTCAGCGATAGGCCTCCTGGAAACGCCTTACTTGGCACCGTCTTCTATCTCGCCGGCAAATGGCTTCCCGGCTTTGCGGCAGAACTTCCCTCACGCCATGACGCCGAAAACTCCCGCTTGCTGCTGCTAATGATGATGCCTGCCTGGGCTGGAGCAGGAACCATCGTCTTGCTCTATGCGCTCATGCGTGACCTGCCCCTTGCTCGCGCGCCGGCGCTGACCGCAGCGCTCATGTTCGCCGTAGGAACAGTTCACTGGAAATACAGTTCCGTCTTGTTTTCCCACGCCCTGTCTGCGTTTCTAACTATCCTTGCCATTTTTTTGACGCTGCGCATGGCGCGCAGCAAGGATATTCATTGGGCGAGTTCCTTGTTCTTAGGGCTTATCCTCGGCTATTCCGTGCTTGTAGAATATTCTAACGCCTTGCTGGTTCTGATCCTGATTGTCACGCTCATGTGGCGGCGATGGCCATTTTCCTTGCGCAAACTGCTCACCCTGTTTGGACCGATCGTTGCTGGAGGCCTGCTGTCAGTTCTATTTCTCGCTTTTTACAACAACACGAACTTCGGCAGCCCCTTTCGTCTTTCTTATGCTTATGCCATTAATTACCCCTGGGCCGGCTCATTCTTGACCACATTCAATTTCCCGCTTATGGATGGCCTAAAGGCCTTGCTCTATTGGGGAGCTGGTGACGGTTGGTGTGATGGCACTTGTTACAATCAAGGGATTTTCTTACTATCACCCATTCTATTGTTTGCGCTTCCTGGATGGATATTCTATTGGCGCAAAGCGCGCCGAGAATGCATCCTCACTACAACCGTTTTTCTCGTCTACCTGCTGCTTTTTGCCAAACACCGGACTGCACATGGCTTCACGGCAGACGGCCGTTATCTCCTTCCCTTTCTGGGCCTGATGGCCATCCCTCTGGCTTATGCAGTTGCTTGGCTTCGTTCAATCAGACATAGACCTGTTTGGCAGGCCACATTCCTAATTGTATTTTATGCGTTGTTCTTCTTATCCGTGCGCAACATCTTTCTGCATATCGGATTCTCCTATAATTACCACCTCGATTTAAGCCAGCTTGAGTCCATGACAGCTAGCATGAGCAGCTGGCAATATCTTTGCAGCCACATATTCCGCAATGCCGCCAATCTGTCAGTTCTTTGGCTGGTAGAGGCTGTCCTGATCCTTTTGATCGGTGCTGGATGGCTGCTGAATAACAAAATAGCAGGTCGTTAATCCCCTTCTATACGTCCTGCATTTAAGCTTGTGCTTATTTTTCCCTGGCAGACAGCTTGAAAACTGGTATAGCCCCTGATCTATGCTAAAATGCCGATTCACGTGAGGGCGCAATGTAAAGTTGCGCTTTATTTTTGCAAACTAGCACTTTCTAGATTTAAAACGGAATTGGAACTGGATAGTGCGGCTGATTCGGATTCAGCCACTGGAGGAAGAGACAACCATGAGAAACAAATGGACTGTCTTCCTAAGCATCATATCACTACTATTACTCATCACCATACTGGCTCCATTCGCAGCTCAGGCGCAGGGTGAAAATCTGCTTAAGAACCCTGGCTTTGAAGAAGGACATTATAACCAGGACGGCATCGTTGAAATCACTGTGCCTAACGGCTGGCGCATGCATTGGTCAAATCGTGAGTCCAATATCTTTGATGGCTATGCCGAAACGGCAAGACCCGAAACAGTTGTCTGGAATATCGCCGGCGCACCCGATAACGAGAAAAACGTTTTCTGGAAAGATGGCATCTATACGGTCAAGATCTTTAAAGGCTGGGCGCCCATGTGGGCTGCCATGTCCCAAGATGTCAATGGCTTAGAACCGGGACGGAAATATCGTATGGTCGTACCCATCTTTATTGATATGGTCGCCGACTATTCCGGTGGGCAAAAAATCCCCCCAGAAGATGGGCGTCAGGGGCGCGTGCGCCTGGGTACCAGTCTCCCCGGCGCTGCCTGGCGTGATGAATCTGCCATTGCGTATAGTGGATGGTGGACCGGCGAGAATGTCTATCCGTTCTATCAAGCATTTCCTACTTTTATTCACGAATTTACAGCCACTGCACCTGATATGACGGTCTGGATCGAGATGGCATCTAATTACCCTCATCCTAACAATGGCTTTTTCATCGACACAGTCGGTCTATACGCTCTAGATGAGGTCGATACTGCGGTTCAGGTAGCCGCGGGGCAAGGACAAATCTCGCAAGAGATTGCTCAAGGGCAGCAGGCGCCTGCTGGCCCCACATCGACGCCATTGCCAACGGCCACACCTCGCGCCGATGGGGCTGTCGTGCATATCGTCCAGCCTGGTGATTCATTCTGGTCTTTAGCTATTCAATATGCGGAGACCATGGGAATTTCACCGGAAGAAGCCTTGACCGTCATTCCTGAACGGAATAACAATCCTTCCGTGATAAGCAACGGCATGGAATTGATCATTGTGCCACCAGGTGAGGGTGGAGGGCAGGAAGTTGCTGAAGCTCCGGAGGAATCAGAAGAATCCTCTGCAAAGGAAGGCCAGACAGAGGCCACGCCGGAATCCACTGGAGATGATAACGGTGAAGCCTCAGAAGGAGAAAGTACAGCGCCCGTGGAAGAAGAAGGCAATGATGTCCGTTCGCCAATTGCCGAGGTCTTACCCAACATTACGGCCGGATCCATCTGCGTCCAGGTTTATGAAGACCTGAATCAAGATGGTGTGCGCGCCGAACAGGGTGAGAGTTCATTGGCCGATCAGGCAGTAACTCTCTCCCAAGGTGGCAATACGATCACAACATATGTCACGGATGGTTCGGGTGTACTGCACTGCTTTGAAGAACTAGAATCGGGCAGCTACCAAGTTCAGATTTTTCCTACGGCCGACTTTTCCATTTCTGGTGATGATAGTTGGGCTGTTGCCGTAGCCGAAGGGGTGATGATTCCTGTAAGCTTTGGTTTGCAGGCTGCGTCACAAAGCGTTGCCGAAGCAGGTGACCAAGAAACGGACGCCCCAGCAGACACTACAACCTCCGAACCTGAGAGCGGAGGCGGATTGAGCGATAATATCGGTGTCATCGTCCTTGGTGTTGCCGGTGTGCTTATACTTTTGGCTGGAGCAGGGGTGTACCTACTGCGTCGGGGCTAAAACACCTATCGTTGGAACAAAATTGTCCTTGAGAGCGTCTTAATGCAAGGCGCTCTTTTTTGATCGCGTTGCTATTCTGTGTGCATGACGTCACAACATAGGCGCAGAGCAAGCGACAAAGAGCTGGCGTTAAAATGGTTTGTAGCAGGTTATCAAAGTAGGAACATCGATGAATCAAAATGTGAACCAACAACCCGTCGAATACCGCCCTGCGGTCCGGCCTGAGAAGCGGGGCTGTGGTTGTTTTGGCGGCTTACTGCTGGCCGGTCTAATGCTGCTGGCTCTGATCCTTTTCGGTGGAGTCACGGCCGTGGGCGCCTATGTTTATGCCGATTGGACGCGCCAGATAGAAGATGAAATTACGGCATTGGACACCATTCGCGATCGCGAAACCTTTGAGACTACGGAAATACTTGATCGCCATGGAAACTTGCTTTGGGAAATCTTTGGCGAAGGCAAACGAACGAAGATTCCCTTGTCTGAAATACCAGAGTATCTGATTCAGGCCACGATTGCCGTCGAAGATGATACGTTCTACGAAAATATCGGTCTCGATGCCCCATCATTGGTTGCCGCCCTGATAGCTAATCTGCGCAATCCTGGTGACCGGCCTGTTGGCGGCAGCACCATTACTCAACAGTTGGTCAGGCATGTCGCCTTTGATTATGAAGAGCGCACGGCCGTCTCATATGATCGCAAGATCAAGGAAATCTTCCTGGCCTGGATCATGAATCGCAACTTCGAAAAAGATGAAATCTTGGAGATGTATCTCAACGAGATTTACTATGGCAATCTCGCCTACGGAATTGAAGCCGCGGCTAATTCCTACTTTGGCAAGCCAGCATCCGACCTCTCTTTAGCCGAATCCACGCTTTTGGCTGGACTGCCGCAGAGCCCGGTTAAGCTTGATCCTATGACTAATCTTGAGGGGTCCAAAGCGCGCCAATGGTTAGTCCTTAACCTCATGGTTAGTGACGGAGCCATCAGCCAGACTCAGGCTGAAGAAGCTTACCTAGAGCCACTGCAGTTTGCCGCGCAGGAGGTCAGCCTTGCGGCTCCTCATTTTTCCGTCTATGTGCGCCAGCAGTTGGAGCAGATGTTTGGCACTGATGTCGTCGCCAATGGCGGTCTGCGCGTGACCACAACCCTGGACCTGGATTATCAGCGCCTGGCCGAACAACTGGCCCGCCAGCATATCTCTGAAGTTGGCCCCGAACATAATCTCAACAATGCCTCCCTGGTTGCGCTAAAGCCGGGATCGGGAGAGATCCTGGCCATGCTGGGCAGCGTTGACTACTATGACGAAAGCATTGATGGACATGTCAACGTGGCCCTGTCCGCACAACAGCCGGGCAGCGCCGTTAAGCCTTTAACCTACGCTGCGGCCTTGTCTCCTGATGAAGATGGCCAGGTCGCGTGGACTGCCGCAGACATTCTGTGGGATGTGCAGGCTGAATATCTCCAGGTGAACGGTGAAACCTATGAGCCGGTCAACTATGACGGCCGTTTTCATGGGCCAGTGCGCCTTCGATCCGCCCTGGCCAACAGCTATAATCTGCCCGCCATTCTCCTCCTGCAGGATCTTGGTGTGCCCCAATTCCTAGAATTCGCACGCAAATTGGGCATCACTACCTGGCAGGACGACTCCAGCCAATATGGCCTCTCCCTCACCTTGGGCGGTGCTGAAGTGACACCGCTTGAGTTAACTGCCGCCTACGCTGCTTTTGCCAATGGTGGCTTTGGTGCTGAACCTGTTTCCATACTACGCGTGGAAAAAAGAAATGGTGAGCTGCTGCATGCTCACCCCTTTGATCCCCAGACTCAGGTGCTCGATTCTCGTGTCGCCTATCTTATTAGCGATATTCTCGATGATGATGTCGCGCGCGTTCCTGCCATGGGCAATGACAACCCCTTGGCCTTGCCCTTTCCGGCAGCGGCGAAAACGGGTACCACCAATGACTTTCGGGATAATTGGACTGTCGGTTTCACGCCTGCTTTAGCGGTTGGCGTTTGGACCGGGAACACCGATAATAGCCCCATGATTGATGTAAGTGGGTTGAGTGGTGCGGCGCCGCTTTGGTCCGATTACATGCAGGCCGTGTATGCCGATCCTGCCTTTCAAGAATCGCTGCAGATCAATGGACTAAGCCCCGACACCGAATTTAGCCAGCCCGCGGGACTTTCCCAAGAACAGCTTTGTGCCATTTCCTCAGTGGTTATCGGTGCGCAAGAGTGTGCTCTCAGCGGATCGGAGTGGCTGCTGGATACGCCGCAGCAGGTCGATGATACGCAGCCTGGCCCGGACGATGTCATCTGGGAAAGTATTGAGCCAGCCGTCGATCGCCTTCCGGCGCTCCCGCTTCCCCCCATACCCGTCGAACTGATTAACCTGGAGGCAGAAGAAGACAGTCCCCCTGCGCAGCTCTTCTGCCATTTCCCCGAAGGGTCCGACGCGACGCTCTTGCCCCCGGAGACACAAACACAGGTGTTTTTGTCCCCTCCGCGGAATCCACAAAGTCTGAAGGCGGCTCATGAATGGGCCCAAAAGAACAATCTGGCCCTACTGCCCACGGAAACTTGTAATGACGATCTGCTTGCCCTGGCCCGCGACCCCAACCGCGTTGCTTTCTGGCGCATAACAGAACCGATAGCTGGTGATGCTGTCTCTGGCATCCTGCCCATCATGGGCACGGCCGATTTCGACCCCGCAGAGGTTGAGTTCTTCAAAATCGAACTGGGGATCCCCAATGGGCCCGATGTCCAATGGCTAACCCTTGGTGAAACTCATAACGTGCCGGTTGTGAATGGTGTTCTGGAAATGCTGCATGCTGAAGCTTTGGCTCCAGGTGACTACTTCCTGCGTCTTATCGTTGTTAGAGACAGCAACTATGTTGGCGACCCGCATACCATCCCAATCACCATCGAAAGATGATTTCTTTCAATCCTGTAATCAATTCATAATAAATTGTTCACATCATTTTCAGATGTTGATCCTATTATTGGTTGTATTAATAAAAACGCCGCACCATAGAAGGATTGCACGATGCTCATAAAGAAGCTTACAGGATTAGAAATCCCAACATCAGAAATCACTCCCAAAGACATCTATTTGTCACGCCGCAAATTCATGACCGGGGCCGCGGCCTTGACTGCCACCGCAGCTTTGGCCGCTTGCAGTCCCGCTTCGCTGGTCAAACCAGAAAGCAGTGCGCCAGCCTCCGCTACCGAAGCTCCGGCAGCCGGTGAGCCAGCCCCTACAGAATCTGCTGCAATAACGGATGAACTAGGGGATCCGGCGACTTCTTACCAGGATGTGACCAATTACAATAACTTTTATGAGTTCACGCTCGATAAAGAAAAAGTGGCTCCCATGGCCGCCAATTACCCCACATCCCCCTGGCGGGTCGAAGTTGGCGGACTGGTTCGCAACCCTGGCGTTTATAGTGGTGATGATTTTCGCACTCAATATGACCAAGAGGAACGAATCTATCGCATGCGCTGCGTAGAAGGATGGTCCATGGTTATCCCCTGGCAGGGATTTCCTCTGGCCAAGCTACTGCAAGAAGTCGAGCCAAAGGCCGAGGCCAAGTACGTGCGTTTTGAGACGATCCTCGATCCGGAAAAAATGCCTGGCCAACGCAGCCGTTGGTACGAATGGCCTTACATAGAAGGCTTACGGGTGGATGAGGCGATGAATGATCTGGCCATCTTGTCGACTGGCCTCTATGGCGAAGAACTATTACCCCAAAATGGGGCGCCGGTGCGTCTTGTCGTGCCCTGGAAATATGGCTTTAAGAGCATCAAGTCCATTGTCAAAATAGACCTTGTGGAAGAGATGCCCACATCTTTATGGATGAATGCTGCTCCCAATGAGTATGGATTTTACGCCAATGTCAATCCTGAGGTTGACCACCCTCGTTGGTCACAGGCCTCCGAAAGGCGTATCGGTGAACTCGGCCGTCGCCGGACCTTAATGTTCAACGGCTATGAAGAACAAGTAGCCCATCTTTATGATGGCATGGACCTTGCCGTAAATTACTAAAGCTCCGTTGCAATCTTTTTTATGATTCCAAGGTGCTGTCACTTGCACACAGGCCGGAATCCATAGGGTTAAGCATGAATCGCATCAGCAAAAAAACACAACAACGCACACTCAAAATCATTGCTCATATAGGGTCCTTGCTGCCCCTGTTATTGTTGATCTGGGATTTCAATCAGGGCCAACTTGGCGCTGATCCCATCCGCGAAATAACATTGCGCACAGGCAAGGCCGCCATCACTCTGTTGGTGCTGTCCCTGGCCATTACGCCCCTTAAAATATGGTTTGGCTGGAAGCAACTCCATCCCCTACGGAAAATACTCGGCCTGTACGCTTTCCTCTACGTTGCTTTGCACTTGCTCATATTTGTTTGGCTAGATTATGGCCTGGATCTAGAATTGATTGTTGAAGCGATATTCGAAAAGCAGTACGCTCTTGTCGGATTCATAGCCTTTCTAATCTTGCTGCCTTTGGCCATAACCTCTACACGCTGGGCCATGCGCAAAATGGGCAAGAATTGGACGCGCTTGCATCGCTGGGTTTACATGGCGGGAATATTGGCTGTGCTGCACTATATTCTGCTCGTTAAAAACGCCTATACCTCCCCATTTCTTTATGGAACTGTGCTTGCATTGCTGCTGCTGAGCCGGATCAAACCTGTGAAGCAGGCCATCCTCAAATTCCGTCGCAAGGTAGAAAAACGATGGTCTGCGCGCAGCAGCCATAAGAAAAAAGCATATCAATAATACTTTACCTGGCAGATCTTGAGTTGAACAATTGTCTGAACGCACGTTCAGAGCGATCTGCCAGCTTTTCCCTCCCCAATGCATGCAATAAACATAAATAATAATGGCCTATCGTAGGGAAATTCACCCTCCAAAGGTAATTTTCAGCACATGTTTCCCAGCGGCATATGCTAAAATTAGTTGAATTCTGAAGATCAATCCTGCTTTTATATTCCGAACGCAATCCCACGAACCTGACGAAGGGAAAAATGGCAGACCGGCTAAAACAAGGACCGCAACCGACTAATCTTGAGCCCACAGAGGTCTATGTCCCTGCCACTTCTACAACCAACCGTCGTAGTGGCTGCTTCTCTTCCAGCAGCTTTCTCCTGGCCGGATTCATAGCCATACTTTCCATTTTGATCCTGGGCATGGCGGTCATCCTGGCGCTGCTTCTCGTCAACAGCGATCTCATCGCTCCTGGGGTGACGATGATGGGTACGGATGTCGGCTCTATGACCCGCGCCGAGGCCGAGTCCCTTTTGCTGGAGCAATGGCAAAGTCAGCAGGTTATATTGGAACACAACGATGGAGCCTGGCCGGTTTCTACCTCCGAATTGGGTATGACCCTCGATGTTCAAGCGACTGTAAATCTCGCCCACGACCAAGGGCGTTCGCTTGACAGTTTACTTGGTCTCTTGCTGGGGGGATGGCATGGCCAACCAATTTGGTCCTTTGATTCCGCCGTCGCTGCTTCTACTTTGGCTGCTGCTGCTCCCAAACTGGCTGTCGATCCTATTGATGCCAGTTTGCAGATTGAGCAAACAAATGTCTTAGAAATCCCCGCGGTCGACGGCCGTATCCTGGATATGCAAGAAACGATGGCCTATTTGACGGCCGATCCCGCCGCGATTCTTGGGAGTGCTCGCCTACCCCTATCCACCAAAATCATCCCCGCCGCTGTTACCGACGTAAGTTCTGCCGCTGCCGAAGCGCGCCGTCTATTGTCAACATCTGTTGCCCTAAGCGCTTATGATCCTATTCTGGACGAAACTGCTCAATGGACCTTAGCGCCTACGAATTGGGGGCCGTGGTTGGTTTTGAGCCCTAGTGAGGAGAATGGCGGGCAGTTCCAGTGGAGTCTCGACGCGGAGGCTGCAGCCCACTATCTGGGCACAAATCTTCCTGGTCTTGGGAGTGATAGATATCTGGATAGTGAGATCCTCGTTCCCGCTCTGATGACCGCCATTACCACACAGCAGCCTACAGTCCACACGCGCATCTTCCACCATCCCAGCCAACACATCGTGCAAGCGGGCGAAACGTTGTCCGCAATCGGCCGTGCTTACGGCATACCCTATCCTTGGCTACAGCAGGCCAATCCCGGTTCTGAGAATCTACAGGCCGGCAGCATAATCACCATTCCCTCCGCTGATGAAATGCTGCCTCTGCCTGTCGTAGAAAACAAACGAGTTGTCGTCAATATCAGCCAACAGCGGGCCTGGGTATATGAAGGTGGCCAACTAAAATGGGAGTGGCCGGTCAGCACCGGTATAGATGACAGCCCTACAGCGCCTGGAATATTCCAGATTCAGAATCACGAACCCAATGCCTATGCCAGTAATTGGGATCTTTGGATGCCCAGCTTCATGGGCATCTATCGCCCCGTACCGACTTCCGACTTCATGAACGGTTTCCATGGCTTTCCCACTCGCAGTGGTTCCAACCTGCTTTGGACAGGAGATTTGGGACATCAGGTCACCTACGGTTGTGTCCTCCTCAGCTCAGACAATGCCGCGCTTCTCTATGATTGGGCGGAGGAAGGTGTCGTCGTTGAGGTTCAGCCTTAATGCGCTAATAGTCATAGGTCGCTTGAACCAAGTTGGCAAATAGAGGTCATGGGTCTAAGATAGACACGATGTATTAACAAGGTGTGTCCCTTCACAAATGAGACCGATATTCATAGGAGCAAACAAAGTAGCATGATGACAAAAACAACTGCCCCGTATGGTTCTTGGAAATCACCAATAACCTCTGACCTGATCGTAGCCGGCACCATTGGGTTGGGACAGATCGCTCTCGATGGGAGTGATCTTTACTGGAGTGAAAGCCGCCCGGAAGAAGGCGGGCGCAATGTTATTGTCCGGCGTGGTAACGGGGCTAATCATGTAGATATGACACCTGCTCCTTACAATGCCCGGACACGCGTCCATGAATATGGTGGCGGGGCATTCATCGCCCGTGAGGGGGTTATCACCTATTCCAATTTTGCAGACCAAAAACTCTACCAACTGCGTGCCGGCGGCGAACCACGGCCCGTTACGCCTCACGAAAAGCTGCGCTACGCCGATGGCGTATTTGCTCCTGACGGC
Source organism: uncultured Chloroflexia bacterium (assembly GCA_963807975.1). Classification (GTDB taxonomy): domain Bacteria; phylum Chloroflexota; class Anaerolineae; order Promineifilales; family Promineifilaceae; genus JAACFF01. Next base: position 411,166 of record CAWEDV010000003.1, read on the forward strand.
CGTTATATCTGTGTGCGCGAAGACCATCGGACAGAAGGACAAGAAGCAGCCAACAGCTTGGTCTCTCTGGCCCTGGATGGTCAAGATCCCGGCACTTTATTGGTCTCAGGCAACGATTTCTACGCCTCCCCGCGCATTAGTCCCGACGGCAAACAGTTGGCCTGGATCACGTGGAATCATCCCAATATGCCCTGGGATGGAACGGAGCTTTGGGTGGCCGAATTTTCGGCAAGCGGCGGCTTGACCAATCACCACCTTGTAGCCGGCGGCGCCGAAGAATCCATTTTCCAGCCGGAGTGGTCGCCCGACGGCAATCTCGTCTTCGTCTCCGACCGCAGCGGCTGGTGGAATCTTTATCGTTATGCTGAAGGGAACGACCAGCCATTACATCCTCTTGAAGCTGAATTTGGCCGGCCGCAGTGGGTATTTGGTATGCGCACTTATGCATTCGTTAACGCTGATACGATTCTCTGCACAATCAACCAAAGTGGGCAATGGACGCTGGCATTTCTTGAGTTGGCCAATGGCGCACTCACTCCCCTCGATCTACCCTTCTCCGACCTTTCCGATCTTCAGGTGTCTGCCGGGACCGCCTATTTCTTGGGTTCATCTCCCCAAAAATCCGCCGCTGTCATCGCTCTCGACCTAGCGACACTGGACTATAATGTCATCCGCAGCTCTTCGGATTTAGTTTTGGACGACAATTACCTGTCACTTCCGCAAACAATTGAGTTTCCCACGGCGGGTGGCCTGACTGCTTTCGCTTTTTACTACCCACCCCATAATGAAGATTACCAGGCCCCAGAAGGCGAACAGCCGCCCTTAATTGTGCAGAGTCATGGTGGACCGACAGGTGCTACCAGGGCCAATTTCAATATTGGGTTTCAATATTGGACCAGCCGCGGCTTTGCGATACTCGATGTCAATTATGGTGGCAGCACCGGCTACGGCCGTGCCTATCGTGAACGTCTGAACGGCAACTGGGGCATCGTCGACGTTGAAGACTGCACCAACGGCGCTTTGTATCTCGTCGAACAGAAGTTGGCTGATGGCCAACGTCTGGCCATTCGCGGAGGAAGTGCGGGAGGGTATACGACCCTCTGTGCCCTTACATTTGGCGATGACTTTAATGCCGGTGCCAGTTACTTTGGCGTAAGTGACGCCGAAGCCTTGGCCCAAGAGACCCATAAGTTCGAATCCCGTTACCTGGATAACCTCTTTGGACCTTATCCGGAGCAGCGTGAAATCTATGTCGAACGATCTCCCATCCATTTCGCTGACAGGCTGAATTGCCCCCTGATACTCTTCCAAGGTTTGGAAGATCGTGTCGTTCCACCTAACCAGGCTGAAACGATGTTTGAAGCGGTTAAGGCCAAGGGGATTCCCGTGGCTTACCTGCCCTTCGAGGGAGAGCAGCATGGTTTTCGGCGGGCGGAGAACATCAAACGTACGTTGGAAGCGGAGTTGTATTTTTATGGTAAAGTTTTCGCTTTCGAACCGGAAGGCACCATTGAGCCTGTAGATATCGCCAATCTTAGTCCCGCTGATTAACCGCAGGTGCCAGCGGTACTGCAAAGGATCTGCAGCGGAAGGTATTATTCTTGATCGATATACTCTCAAACTGGTTGATCATTCAGGGAATTAGCGAAGGATCGGTCGTGCCCTATGCGCGGTTGATTGCGGTTGTATCAACTTTCCTGCTCTGCTATCTAGCCTATGTTGTGGCTAAACGTTTTCTCTTCCCAGCTGTCGCTTTTTCTGTCTCGCGCACCGTTTCCAGCCTGGATGATGTCATAGCCGAGAACCGTGTTACGCGCTATCTGGCCCTCCTTGCCCCGGCCCTGGTTCTCTACTTCATGACGCCGGTCGTCTTCTTTGGCAATCCGGAGGCGATCGTCTCGTTGCAAAAACTGATTCTTCTGTTCATGATATTTGCTGGTGTAATGGCCATCCGCGCCCTGTTGAGTGGCCTATTGGAACGGTATCATCGTCTAGAGGTCACCAAGGAAATCCCACTCACCAGCTTTTTCCAGGTGATTTCTGTTGTCGTTTATTTGACAGCCGGCCTGCTTATCTTGGGTATCATCCTCGATCGCAACCCTCTATACTTGCTAAGCGGGTTCGGCGCCGCCATGGCCATCTTAACCATCGTCTTTCGTGATCCCCTATTAGGCTTAATGGCCGGTATTCAGCTCACATCTAATAGATTGGTCGCGCGCGGGGATATGATTGAACTGCCAAAGTATGACGCCAGTGGAGAGGTTCTCAAAGTTGCCTTGACCACCGTGACTATTCGCAACGCCGATCAATCGATCACCACGGTGCCCACTTACTCTCTGATAAGCGAGTCGTTCAAAAATTGGCGTGGTATCGAAGAGTCTGGCGCCCGCCAGATCAAGCGTGCCACCCTCATTGATGTGCAATCCGTTCGTTTCTGTACACCGGAAATGTTGGCTCGTTATGCACAAGCTGGTCTGATGGTCGCGGCAGAAGAAACGGCTTCCGCCAATGAAGACCCAGAGCAAACAAACCTTGGCCTGTTCCGCGACTATCTTGTCCGTTACCTACGAGCACAAACACAGATTCATCAAGATAGACGAATCATGGTCCGTCAAAAGGCCCAGACCTCAAAAGGGATCCCCCTAGAGATATTTGCCTATAGTATGGATATAGATATTGGCGAGTTCGAGAATCTGCAGTCTTCCATTTTCGAGCATATCCTGGCCAAAACGGCCGCCTTCGACCTCAGGCTTTATCAGGACCAATAACCTCTTTCGGTTGTTGGCGTCTTTCGTTTTCTGTTATTTACCTCTTTTTCTACCTAACAGGAACGCCAACATACCCCCTAGCAGCACGGCCGTTCCCATGGCCTTCCCGATCGGGAACCCACCGCCGGCCTTTACTCCTTTGGCCATGACCGGCATCGATGCAATCTTTTCTCCCGCATCTTCGCGGACACGTGCAAAAAGCTGCGGATCTTGACGGTATTTTTCTGCCCAAGCTCGTTTTTCCTCCAAACCTGCGTCATCAATGAACTCATCAAACGAACGCAGTCCGGCGATCTGGAACTGATGCTTATTGAACAGGTGATAAATCTCCTTCACCCGTTCCACGCTGATATTACGGCCTAGCGTGTAATCCTCGAAGCGCCCTTCCATGGCCAGCAGCGCAGTTTCTGCCAGGCAGGCATAAGCTGTCTTTGGCGGCAGTCCAATATCATATCCAAAATCGATGTCGCCAGGAATGAGCACTTCGCCGCTTTCAATAGCCAACACATCAGGCCGCAGGGCTGCCTCAGCCGCGTTAATATCCGCCGGTCGGGCCACATCACAGATAACGGCCCCCGCCTTGCACTTGCTGATATCGATGATCCGCTGCCCAAATGCCGATGTAGCCGTGATAATTAAGTCACAGTCCGGCAGTAATTCATCGGGCCGTGTGGCGATTGATACCTTTGCCCCGGGCGTTTCCTCTTGAATCGTGCGCTTTAATTCGATCAACCTTTCGGGCTCAATGGAAACCAGAACGACATCAAAGATTGCCTGGGCGATGAGTCGTGAACAGACCGACCCAATTGAACCGGTGGCGCCAACAATCATCACCTTGCCCTTTGTTAGATCCGTTGCTCCCATTTTTATCACTGCTTGTTTGGCCGCTTCCAACGTGGCGGCCACTGTCAAGCTGTTGCCGCTGGTGATGGCGATATCAGCTTCATGAGCTACCGTTATGCCCGCATCCCCTACCACGCTCGTAAAGGCGCCCAGGCCCATGATCCGCGCGCCGCGCCGCGCTGCCATTTTTGAGGCCTGGTTTAAGCGCTGGTAGGTGAACTCTTCACCGTGGGCCATCATTTGGCGTGGTGTGGCCGCCAGAGAGATGAGCGTGCCCTCGATGCGCTGCCCGGTGGTCGGTGATTGTCCGCCCGTAATCTTAGAAAGATATATAGGAGGGAAATAGGCGGCCACCCTTTCCACCAGCTTATCTGGCAGGAAGCGCGTCCAGCGAAAGGCGCGATGATTGTGAATGAAGCTTACGTTCAAGGGATGAATCACAAAGGCGAAGCGATTGATCGCCGCTTCTTCAGGCTGCAAATAACGAATTTCCGGCTTCCATTCGATGTCGGCCATCAAGTCTAGATAAGTGTCCTCGCTTAAAGAGGCTTCTGGATCGGGTCGCAGAGCAACCAGCGCCGCCTCAACGGTTGCTGCTGACCAACGACCTAAGCTTTCTCCCTCATTCAGGGAGGGCATCATTGTGATCGCAATGGCTGCATCTCGCTGGCGCAAATCTTCCAGATCTTCTTCTGTGGCCCATTCCACGATCACTGTCTTGTTATTTAACGATGGTGGCGCGTATCTGCGGATGGCGCCGATATCACCAGCCAATACATCGGCCCACAGAAAAGAATCTGTATATCGCGGCGTGCCGGGTACCCCAATCTGGGCGGTGATGCGCCGGAAGGGCGCGTTTTTTAGCTGCTCAAGGGTCGGGACCGCCGCTTGATCCAGGGTGAACTGTCCCCCAATTCCGGGAAAGTTGGGCAGGGCGAAGTAGATCACCGGATCCGCATAGCGCACCATGGGGCTGTGGCGGCCCAATGCTTGGGCCAAGCCTTTGTGGTTGAGGCCGGGGGTCATTAAGACCCGTTTTTGGCTGAAGATGCCTGGCTCGGCGCGATCGGCAAGGATGGTGCCCCAGCGTTCAAGCCCGGCCCGGATGCCACGGCCGTCAACCACAGGTGTCAACCTGGCTGCCTTAGGCAGAGTCACACCTACTGCGTGCTCACGCCGAGTCGATCCCAGTTCCAATAAAGCGGGCAGACCTTCCAGCCCAATAGCGTCGACCTGGCCATCATGGGCTAGAATTAGCTCCCGCGCTTTATCCGCATCTCCGGCACAGCCACGACGCAAAACCTGCAACTCATGCTCCAAAAAGCGAACTGTTTCGCTCCCATTTTCTTCATTTAGTTGGATGATCAATATTTTTTTCATAGTCTTGTTTTGCAAACTGGTTCAATCTTCAAGATTGAACCAGTTTGGACCAAAATCACGTGCTGCTTTTCCGCTTATTAGTATACACGGTTCGACGCTTGTTAGTCCTTATCAGTTCTTTGATTTTCACCCCGTTTCTGAGTGTGTCACCAAATTGTCACCGAAATGGTGGCGTAGACCACTAATTGTCATGTATAATACACCTAAGCGTCACAAAAAAGCCCTGGTTAGGCTTGTCTGGAGCGCAGAAAGCGTAATTTACAAAAAAAATGTGTCATTTTGATGATTTGCGCTATATTTGATATCTGTCTAGAAGCTCGTTCTAGGCGGCAGACAGGTGCTATTTTAATCAGTTGCTTAACAAGGTGGCCGTTATATGACACATTTGCTTGAAGTAAAAAATCTTGTGACCCGGTTCTATACGGAAGATGGCGTTGTCCATGCGGTCAACGGCATTTCGTATGCGCTGGATGAAGGGGAATCTTTGGGAATCGTCGGCGAGAGTGGCTCGGGCAAGTCGGTCGGCGTTTTGTCGATCATGGGCTTAATTCCCAACCCGCCTGGTCGGGTGGAAGCGGGAGAGGTCTTGTTCAACGATCGCGACCTGCTCAAAATCTCCGATGAGGAAATGCGGCGTATTCGTGGCCGCGAAATCGCCATGATCTTCCAGGATCCAATGACTTCCCTCAATCCAGTCCTTACCATTGGCCGGCAGTTGACCGAATCGCTTAAGCTGCACCTGGGCATGAATGATGAACAGGCGAGTCAGCGCGCGATTGAAATGCTGGAATTGGTCGGCATTGGCAATGCCGAGAAGCGTTTAAAGGATTATCCCCATCAATACTCGGGCGGTCAGCGCCAGCGCGTTATGATCGCCATGGGATTATCCTGTAACCCTGCGGTTGTCATCGCCGATGAACCAACAACAGCGCTTGATGTGACGATTCAAGCCCAGATTGTCGAGCTGACCAAGCAGTTGCAGGAAAAGCTGGGCATGGCCGTCATCTGGATCACTCATGACTTGGGCGTAATAGCCGGCATGGTCGAAAAAGTAGCGGTTATGTATGCCGGTTTCATCGTCGAAATGGGCGCGGTTCGTGACCTCTATTACTCGCCCCGCCACCCCTACACTCTGGGTCTGCTGCAGGCAATGCCGCAGCTTGATGCCGTCGATCAAGAGCGGCTCGCTTCTATTGAGGGTTTGCCCCCTGATTTGCTTCAAGAACCGACCTGGTGTCCCTTTTTCCCCCGCTGTCCTTATGCCATTGATAAATGTCGTGCTGAAAATCCCCCACTCTTCAATGTAGGGCCGCACCATGTATCTGCTTGTTGGCGTTGGGAAGAGTTGCGCGATGATATGCGCTTTGGAGAAGAGATATGAGCCAGGGAAACGGGAAAGAACCTCTAGTCAAAGTAACCAATTTGAAGAAGCATTTTCCAATCATGCGCGGCGTGTTGCGCCGCCAGGTTGGTGCTGTACAGGCCGTTGATGGTGTTTCCTTTAACATATACGAAGGGGAAACGCTGGGTTTGGTCGGCGAGAGTGGTTGCGGTAAATCAACCACCGGGCGTGTGATCTTACAGCTCATGGCAGCGACTGACGGGACTGTAGAGTTTCGTGGGACGGACCTCACTTCATTGACGAAGAGCGATATGCGCCGCATGCGCCGCGAGATGCAGATGATCTTCCAGGATCCATACGCATCCTTAAATCCGCGCATGACCGTGGGTAACATTGTTGGCGAACCGCTGGAGATTCACGGGTTAGGTGATGCCAAACAGCGCAAGGCACGGGTTCAAGATTTACTAAAAGTAGTAGGCTTGAACCCTTATTTTGTCAATCGCTATCCCCATGAATTCTCCGGCGGGCAGCGGCAGCGCATTGGCGTGGCTCGCGCTCTGGCTACCAATCCCATGTTCATCGTCGCCGACGAGCCTATTTCTGCGCTGGATGTGTCTATCCAGGCCCAGGTCGTCAATATGCTGGATGAGTTGAAAGAGAAGTTGGGCTTGACTTATTTATTCATCGCCCATGATCTCTCCATGGTTCGTTATATCAGCGATCGCGTGGCCGTGATGTATTTGGGGCGCATCGTTGAGTTGGGGGTGACCAATACTGTTTACGAACATCCTATGCACCCCTATACCCAGGCCCTGCTTTCCGCTATTCCTATGCCCGATCCCGATAAAGAGGTCACCAGGAAGCGTATTATTTTGGAAGGAGACGTACCCAGTCCGGCCAATCCGCCGTCAGGCTGTCGTTTCCATACGCGCTGCGGCTACGTCACTGATATTTGTCGCACAGACGATCCCGAATATCGCAATTTGGGAACGGCAGAGGAATCTCATTGGGTGGCCTGCCACCATGCGGAGCAGTTTAAATAAGTGTTTTCCTGAAGTGCTCGGTCCTTTTCTGGATGGCAGCACTTGGAGATTGAATACAGGGCACAACAACCTTGATTGCCACCTGAAGGAGGTGATGCTAACAAGAAGAGAGTTGATGGAGTAGGAAAATTTGTACCTTTTGTAAGTATAGTTAGAGATTTCCAATATTTTGGAGGAGTAAACAATAATGTTTAAGAAAACTGGTTTGTTATTAATTGCCTTGCTGCTGATCGGTGTGCTCCTGGTTGCCTGCCAGCCGGAGACCGTTGAAGTTGTCACGGAAGTTGAAGTGACCCGTGTGATAACCGAGACTGTCGTCGAAGAAGGCGAGTCGGTTGAGGTGACACGTGTGGTTACTGAAGTTCAAGAAGTCGTGGTTACCCCCGAAATGGAAGAAGCCCCAATGGAGGCCCAGCCCGTAACCTTACGCTGGAATTTTGGCACTGAGCCGCCGACCATTGACCCGTCGCTGGCTACCGATACCACCTCTGTTGATATCGTTAGCAACATATTCATGGGTTTGACCCGTCCTGATCCGGTCACCGGTGAGGTGATGCCTTACCTGGCCACCGATTGGGAAGTGAGCGAGGATGGCACCGTCTACACCTTTAATATGCGCGACGACATCCCCTGGGTCAATTATGATCCCACCACGGGCGAATGGACGCAGGTCGCTGACGATGAGGGCAATCCCCTCTTCGTGACGGCAAATGATGTTGTTTACGGTGTGAAGCGCACTATTGATCCCGAAACAGCTTCCGATTACTCGTACGTCCTTTACAACATCGCCAACGCGCAAGAAGTAAACAGCGCTGAGGAAGGTGTGACTCTGGATGACGTTGGCGTTGAAGCGTTGGATGACCTCACTGTGCAGTTTACGCTGAATTCCCCCGCCTCTTACTTCCCCTCCATCGCCGGTATGTGGGTTGCCAATGCGCAGCCGCAGTGGGCGATCGAAGAGTGGGCGAATAAATGGACGGAAGCCGGTCTCATTGTAACCAATGGCCCCCTCGGTCTCGAAGAGTGGATCCATGGTGGCAATTTGAATCTGATCAAGAACCCTCTGTGGCCCGATGCTGATGTAGTACAGATTGAACGACTTGAGGGCGTCATGATCACCGAAGCCTCGACCTCCTTCGCCATGTACGAGAACAATGAGCTGGATACCGCCGGTGTACCGCAGACTGAAATCGACCGCGTCAAGTCCGATCCCGTATTAGGCCCCGAACTGGTTAACGCGCCAGATCCTTGCACCTACTACTACGGTTTCACCAACAACAAGCCGCCGTTTGACGATATCCGCGTGCGTACCGCCTTTGTCCAGTCTATCGATCGCCAGAGCCTGATTGATAACGTGACCAAGGGTGGACAAGAACCAGCGACCTCCTTCGCGCCTCCTGGCATCTTTGGTGCCCCGGAGCCGGGAACCGTTGGTCTGCCTTCCGATGCCGCTGCTGCCCAGGCTGCTTTCCAGGAATATCTGGATGAAACTGGCCAAACGGTAGAGGATTTCGATGCTTTGGGCGTCACCTTGATGCACAATACCAGCGAAGGCCATGCCAATATCGCCGCTGCCATCCAGCAGATGTGGAAGGACACCCTTGGTGTAGACATCAAGGTTGAGAACCAGGAATGGAAAGTCTATCTTGACACCATCCAGAACGACACTCCGCTCGCTGAAATGCCCCATATCTGGCGTCTAGGCTGGTGTGCCGACTACGCCGACGAGAACAACTGGATCCATGAGGTCTTCAATGCCGACGCCGGCGCCAACCGTCTGCGCCGTGGCTGTGTTGATGATGTTTGCACGCAGGTTGAGACCAACGAATTCGATGATCTCACCGTTCAGGCTGCACAAGAGACCGACCCAGCCAAGCGCGTTGAATTGTACGCGCAAGCTGAGCAGATGTTGGCTGCAGATGAGGTGGCCTACGCTCCGATTTACCACTACACGGTCGTACAAACTGTGAAGCCGTGGCTGACACGTAACTTCCCGCCTGTGGGTGGTAATGACTTCTTCACCTGGACTATTGACCAGGCAGCTCAGATGGAGGCCTTGGGCCAGTAAATCGTCCCGAAACAGCTTGAGTGTCAACCTGTGTAACAGCAAGTTTTCACTCACCTGGTCGCCTAGTACATAAATTGGAGACCAATCCATCGGATTGGTCTCCAATTTATCCTTCAAACAAGCGTGACGATCATGGTGCTCTTGAAGTATTGGCAATCGGGTTGGCAGAGCGGAGAAGCAAATTCGCGCCCTTGAACCGCTGCGCGATTTGTAAAAGCACACAACAACTTGAATCATAGGGCACAGTCGTGTATTCTTTAAGTTATATTGATCCAATCCATAGGCAAACATTGCCCTGAAAATCTTGCTTATTATGATCGAAAGAAGGCAGGTGTAAACGATGACTACATATATTATTCGTCGTGTACTTGGTTTTATCCCCGTTTTATTTGGCGTCATGCTTTTCACTTTTGTGTTAATCCGGGCCATTCCTGGTGGCCCCTTTGATACGGAGAAGGGCCTCCCGCCGACGGTGAAGGCCAACCGCGAAGCGCAGTATCATCTGGATTGGCCCATGTGGAAACAATTTATGTCCTATGTCGTCGGTGACGACGTAGTCGCCATTGTCACGGGCGATCCCGAAGCATGGAATGGCGCTTCGAAAGGGGTCATCCGTGGTGATTTTGGTCTCTCTCTGCAGTATCGGGGCCAGGAAGTCGCTGACATCATTGCCACAACCCTCCCCACTTCAGCCCAGCTTGGTTTTTTGGCGGTTATTTTCGCCGTCATGGTTGGCGTGCCCTTGGGCATCATTGCTGCCTTGCGCCAAAACAGTTGGGTTGACTATACGGCAACCTTCTGGGCTGTCTTTTTCCTCTCAGTTAGCAATATTGTCCTTGCTCCGATCCTGATTTGGATTTTTGCCCTGCGTCTGGGATGGTTTCCTGTGGCCGGTTGGGGCTCTAAGCCACCGTATATCTTGGGCTTTTTGCCCAGATTGTCCGATTGGAACGCAGATTATTTCCGTTACGCGATCATGCCTGTTTTCGCCTTGGGCACCGCCTCCGCGGCCGGCATATCTCGTTTGACACGGGCGACCTTGCTGCAGGTCATTCGCGAGGATTATATCCGCACCGCCAGGGCCAAAGGACTGCATGAGCGGGCTGTGGTGATCATCCATGCCCTTAAAAACAGCCTGATTCCCGTGGTGACCATTCTTGGCCCCATCTTCGCCGCCTTGGTGACCGGGACCTTTGTCATTGAGCAATTCTTTGGCATTAATGGTCTGGGCAAACATTTTGTGCAAAGTGTGACCAACCGTGATTATACCGTGTTGCTGGGCGTCACCTTGCTTTACTCCTCTTTTTTGGTGGTGGCCAATCTGATGGTCGATATCAGCTATGCCTGGCTCGACCCCCGGATTCGTTACGATTAGAACCTCGCCAGGGGCAGTTCGCTGTCCCAAAGCGCTGTTCGCGTGACATGCGTTAGCGAAGTTGTCGCATTTTATTTGGATTCGTTATAAATGAGAGTTGAGGTATTCCTATGGCCGTCGCCGAAATCCCAGCAGGACCCGTTGATGCAGTAGTAAGAAAAGAGCGCAGCCTGCTTCAGCAGTCGCTGCACCGTCTGCTGCAGAACAAAATGGCAGTGATCGGTATGGTCTTCATTGCTTTTTTGTTTTTTGTTTCGTTTATCGTTGCCCCATTTACCAATGTATTTAAGGATCCGATCGAACAAGATCTGTCGGCGAACAATGCCGTCCCGGAGTGGATGCTTTTCCTGCTGCCGCCCGGGGCTGAGAATTATGCCACGATTAATAACGACTATATTTTGGGTGCCGATCATCTCGGGCGTGATCTGTTAAGCCGCTCGATACACGGGGCCAGGATTTCTTTGTCGGTAGCCATTGTGGCCAGTACGGTGAGCCTGGCGATCGGTACGGTTTATGGGCTTGTATCCGGTTATTCCGGCGGGCGAACCGACAGCATCATGATGCGGATCGTCGACTTCATTTATGGCTTTCCGTTCTTGATCGTGGTCATATTGATGCAAGCCTTTTTTAAGGCGCAGGCGCGGCAGGGGGCGACCGGTATTATGGGGGGCATGGTGACCATTAATAATTCGATGGGCGGTTTGTTCTTCCTTTTCATCGCCATTGCTTTGGTGAATTGGATCGGCATGGCGCGTATCGCCCGTGGACAGGTCCTGTCACAGAAGAAGAAGGAATATGTTGAAGCGGCCGAATCGATTGGCGCGACCGATACCAGCGTGATGGCCAAACATATCTTGCCCAACATTCTGGGACCGCTGATTGTCGCCGAAACGCTGGCTATCCCTGGCTATATTTTCACCGAAGCTTTTCTGAGTTTTATCGGTCTCGGCGTGGACCCGCCAACGCCAAGCTGGGGTATTATGATCTCCGAAGCGGCGCGCGGTATTCGTTCCTTCCCCAACCAGGTTCTGGTGCCGGCTATTATGCTCTCGGTAACGACTCTGGCCTTCAACTTCCTGGGCGATGGCCTGCGCGATGCCTTTGACCCCAGAATGAAACAGTAACCACAAGCATATTGAGTGAACCAAATGACGTGAAACGTGATAAAAGATTGCGTTTCACGTTTTCTTTTTTTATGCTGCTGGATTTGGGGAGTGTGCAAGCTGCTAGACCCGGATGAACGGCTAATTGACGATCTTGGTCAACCTGTAGCTTCATTTTCTAGCACCATGTGATCCGGCAAGCCTTTATTGGTGTGAGCAAAGCTATGAAAAAGATGCGACCATTGTTGTGGGTAGCCTTGCTGCTCCTGCTGATTGGCGGCACAGCTTTCCAGGTACGTGAAAAGGGACGAAAACCAGGGCCTGATTGGAGCCGCAGCGTTCCTCTCGGCGTATTCGTACGCGGTGATATCGATATGGCTGTCAATCCCGACGGCCGTCTTGTCCATCTTGTTTGGCTGCGCGACAACGACGATCGCAACCGCGTCCACTATACACAGGTCGATGAAACGGCTGCAATCCAGCTTACCACCGATCTGCAGCTACCCGAGACACAACTGCGCATACCGCAAATCTTGCCCAACGATAGGGGTGGACAGCACCTGCTCTGGATGAGCCGCCCGGACGGCCGTCGCGAGTGGGAACTGCAATACGTTCAGTTTGACGAGCAAGGCCTGTTAACTAGCGAAATTCAGCAGTTGGCTCCTCCAGAGCACAATGTTGTGCAATACGCCAAAGTCAGTGATGGACAAGGCGGTTTTTACACCGTCTGGGAAGCCAACATAGATGGCGCACTTTATGGCAGCCATATCGACGCTGACGGTACTGTCCTACATGATGCCGTGCGCATTGTCGACCAGGGAAGTAGACCTTCCCTTACCGTTGATGGCAGCGATATCTATATGACCTGGCTTGACGGTTTTGAAATAGTATTTGCCAACTGGCAGCAGGGCCAGCTGGCACCTGTTTCCGGCGTATCATTGGAAAGTATTCCTTTGGGACCGGGTAGAGACATAGATGGCCCCGAGATTGCCATTGCCGGAGATTGGGCTTATGTGATCTGGTCCATCTTCAACAGCACCGGCCTCGAAGCAGGCAGCGCCTCTACGGAATACATCTCCTTTCCCAAGGACAGCCCGCAGCGCGTCAACGCCGAAAGAGTGCGCATCTCACCCGATGAAGACCCTTCTTATGCTGCCTATGACAGCGCCTATACCATCACCCAATTGGCACCACCTCAGGGCGTATCAGGCAGCACCGATTTCGTGCGTGAGCCCTCTCTAACCGCCAGCCGCGGAGATGAGCTCGCCGTCGCCGTCTCCCTGAACCAGGACTTCCGTCTCGATACCATGACCCAGATCGGCATGGTCATCTTCAAAGATGGCCAATTCGACGGTTACCAGATGGCCGGTAAAACAGAAGCCTTCTCCCAGGAGCCAAGCATAGCCACCGACAGCGAAGGCAACTTGTATATGGCCTGGCGTGAAGGGGGAGGGGGTGTGGCCTATTATGCCGTAACCGCTGTCGAGGGGCGTGATGAGCTGGACCGTTTCCAAGCCAATGATGTGGCCAATGTTGCCCTTAGTGGAGGTATGGAAGTTCTTGCTGGCGTCCTCTTTTTCCCTCTGGCCTGCATCTGGCTGGTTCCAGGACTGCTGCTGATTGGATTGTGGCACTTATGGCGTGGTGACAGCGATCTAAACAAAAAGGGAACGATTGTCGTCCTGATCATCTCCATTTTTGTCTCGCAACTAATGAAATTTCTTTTCCTGCCAACCATCACCACGTATGTTCCTTTTTCAGCCTGGTTTGATGTTTCGACGAGCTGGGAACAGATCCTTCTATTCACCGTACCCGTGATAATGATGTTGATTGGTTTATTGGTGGCCTTACTTATGCACCGCCGCACGCCATCAGGCTTGGCCTTCTTCTTCTGGTTCACTGCCACCGATGCCATTCTAACGCTTGCTATCTACGGCGTCACTATCCTGGGCGTCTTCTAAAACTGTAGTCAAAAGTGGGAGATGAGTGAGTAGCAGGTGCGGACAGCTGCTTGATCGCAATACGAGATTAGCCGTAAGCATAAACACAGACTGCAGCCGCAATTCTGTGCCATACTCCCTCTATGAATAAACGGACTAGTACAATTCCGCTTTTTAGCCTCCTGCTTGTCCTGCTCATTGCCCTTATTGTCTTTTAGGACGATTGCTGCATCGCGAGTATAATTTGCCTGTAAGGTGAGGAAAGAGCCCTTCTTAGGCACCATTGGCACATAGTCCAGAGAGTTAGATGACGGTACAGCAATCTGAAAACCGCGAACTACAAGCGCAAATTGAAAGTACCACCGCGGCTGTCTATTCGACGGATGATATCGAAGAGCGCATCGCTCAATCCCTATTAAGAAAAGGGGAGTTCTACGAGAATATCAACGCCAGTGATCTTGAAGTCATTCTGCGCAATATCGTCTATGTTGTGTTTGCCAGGCAGACCGTTGCCGGGCGGGAAATCGACATTTTACACAATGTGCCGATCATGCTCGTTAAGATTGAAGATGAGGAAGCGTTTGTGGAATTTGTCGTTCACATCCACAAACCTATTGTCGTTTTTATCGAATTTGATTACATATTGACCAATCATCCCGATGAGAATGAAAAAAGTCTGTGCCTGGAGGAAGACAGCTTGCGGATCAAGGAAAAGACGCGCCGCTTCGATGTCAAAGCCAAGGCAGCCCTGACGGCCATGAACGTCCCGAAGATCGCACGTACAGAGATGTCAGACCTCACCGAAGTTATTCGCAGAACCCTGCCCGCTCAATTGCAGAAAAAAGGTGTTACTGGACAACTGGATCAAATCCGCCTCTCCCTCAACGAACAGACCCTCTGTGTTTACCTAAAAGGGGAGTTCGAACCGCTCTAATCCCCCAGCCACTCCCTTTCGAGCATGGCATAGGTCAGGCTGTCAAACCAGCGCCCTTTGACATACTCTTTCTCTAATTCATGCGCTTCCAGGCGCATCCCCAATTTGGCCATGACTTTGGCTGATCCCGTATTGGCCGATAAAGTCGTTGCGTATATGCGGTGCATCTGCAGCTCCTCAAAACCGAAGCGCAAAAGCGCTCGCGCCGCTTCGGTGGCGATGCCCTGCCCCCAATAGTGGCTGCTGAGCTCATAGCCGATATTCGCTTCGCGCAAATCGGGATCGTTAATGCGAATGCCGCAGTTGCCAATGAGCTGCTCATCCTCTTTGTAAATGACAGCCAATTGGAACTTCGTACGCGGTCGTTCGCGCTGAAACTCTAGAAACATTTTGACAAAGGCGCGCACCGCTCCTGGGGAGCGATCTGACCAGTGATAATAACGCAGGTATTGGGGATCAGACTGGTAAGCCAAAACAGCCTGCCAATCTTCCTCAACAAATTCCCTCAAGATCAGCCGCTCAGTCTCCAATAGCATGAAGAATACCCCTCCCTTTGTTAGCCACGTATCATGATCACGAACGGCTGTCCATCCTTCTCTCTCTCAAATCGTGCTATCTGCTCAAAGCCGAACTTACGACACAATTGCTGCGCCCGTTCATTAAATTCGGCAATTGTCACCCGTAAAGGCTGCGGTGCATACTGGTTCTGGGCGAAATCAAATACGGCTGCGGCGTACAAGGAGCCCTGGCCTTGTCCGGTCAAATCGGGGCGCATGCCCATGCCGATATCCAGCGCCTCTGCGCTGTAGTCTCCACCGGGTACACGGGCGTCAGCGCCAAAATTGCAGAATCCCAGAAATTCATCCTTCTCGTCCATAATCCCAAAGTAACCATTCTGCGGGTCCATGAAAAAGCGAATATCTTCCTCTTCGTTCTCTGCCGGCATATTGTACATAGCATAGAGGCCGCCATATTCCCAACCGACAATAAGGCGGACCTGATCCGCAGTGAGTGCCTGTACCTGAAAAGTCATGATGACTCGTCCGCAAAAAGGTCCCGTTTGCTAAACGGCGCCATTAGAAACCTGCCTGCCATCTTGGCCGGTGGCAGATAATCAAGGCGCGCACCATGCTTATCGTTGCCCAACATATGCTCGACCAACCAGGCAGAAACATTATCCACACTGTCAGCGATAATATTGAAAATGCGTTTGTTCTTTTCCAGACCCTGCGGATCATCTTTGAAGCGATCCAAGACCATGTCGGTCATGACCATGCCTGGTGATAATGAGCCAACCAGGATGTCGCTCTCCTTGGTTTCTTGCACCATGGCTTTGGTCAGGTAGCGAACGGCCGCTTTGGAAGTGCCGTAAATGCTGAATCCGGCCCTAATATTTCCGCGTGAGCCAAAACCCTCCATATTGTAAATCTGCCCGCTCTCTTGCTCGGCCATGCCGCGCAGTGCCACTTGAGAGCCATAAATCGTGCCCAGCACATTGGCCTCGATCACGCAGCGAGCTTCGTCTACCGCTATTTCCCAGAATGGCTGCGTATCATGCCCCAGGCCGGCATTGTTGACCCAAATATCTACTTGACCCAGTTTCTGGCAGGCAAACTGCCACAAGGCTTCGACTTGAGCAGGGTCAGTGACCACGGCGGCAAAGCCGGATATGCGATCTGGCACATGTTTAGCGCCCAACTGCTGGCAGGCGTGATCAACACTTTCTTGGGTACGGCCGTTAAGGACGATCTGGCAGCCTTTGCTCAAAAATGCATCGGCCAATCCAAAACCAATCCCGCGCGTACTTCCCGTAATTACCACATTTTTCATCAAATTCCCCAATACCTTCCATTTTTAGTATTCTGCATAACGTATGTATATGCAGTTTTGAAGAGAGACTTACTGGGAGTTATATACAATGACCGCTTAATAATCAAACCCGCATAAACTTGCGTCACCTACACCTCAGAGGTCTTACTTGATGCACTTGAGAAAACTCTTTTGCTAGACCTCTGAGGTGTTTTAGAATGGGAAAGTCCGTCTGGTTTGGTTCTTCTTGCCCGGTTTCGGCGATTGGTGCTAGGGTACGGATTTACGTTGTTTTCTCAGCCAGCTGTTCAGCGGTTCATCTATTAGGAGATCGGTATCCCAGACTGGAACCTGGAAGAGGGTATCGTAGCGGACGGTGATCATGTCATTCATGCGCCCTGGGCGGCGATCTGGGGGGTAGGAGCTGTGCATATGCAGTGGGTAATTGATCAAATGGGGAAGCTTTTGAAGTTCTTCTTGATCGCAGATTTCAAGAATCGTTCCCGCCAAAATAGCCTGGTGGATGAAAATGCGATATAGGATATCTTGCTCGTAGAAAGGCTCAAATTGAGTTAACAGGAATATGCTGTTGAAATTCTCAGCCCATGTGCGCAGCAGATGTCGTTCCGGCCTGACGACGAGCATGCCGGCGTTGAAATAGGGGCGAATCCTTTTTTCGTCCACGGAAGCCATCATGGGAAAGAGGTGTTCAACGCGAACAGAACAGAGATTGTAAACCAACTGCCAGAAATCATCGATCGGCTTATCAAAAGGGGAGCCGATTAAGGTGTGATCTACGGGACGGTAGCCCAACACTTTTATTGGGGGCAGGCGTAACGCACCAGGTTCCTGGACCACAATGCTGTCCCGGTCCATCCAGATCAGATTAGATGACTGCTCATCTGCCAGCGTTTCAGCCACTGCAGCGGCAAATACCTTGGTCGCATAGGGAAAGGAGAGCGCATCTTCAGCGATTGTAAAGGGGATAAGGCGCACGTACAGGGAGGTGAATTGCGCTTCAATTAGTGGATCTAGCGCTTGTCCTGTTTTGGGGATCAGCACCCAGATTGGACTGGCGGACATGGTGCCGGCGAAACGGCGTATGCTCCGCGCCAGCAGCAGCGCTTCGCGCGCCCCTCGACCTAGGGTCGCCAGACAGGCAAATATGTATTCCTTCATTTTAGCCGCACCCTATTGTGCCGCCGCAGCGGCGAAATTAAGCTCCAAATAAACCTCTTCGTCGACAGCCGCCACGCCGGTTGCGCTGGGTATGACCAGGTCAAAATCATTGCGATTGATTGTGGCTATCGCGCTTGCTTCCAGCAGCGATTCTGATATGGGCACGGCAATAACGGCGAAGGTGACCGGTTTACTGATCGTCGTAATCTTCAACTCACCATCGATCTCAAAGGCCACGGGTTCCCCGATTTTGATGGTTTGTGGCAAATCCCTGATCGCGGTGGGCGTGAAGGTTATGAATTCATAGATACCCGCTAGTAGAATGCGGTTCTGGATGGCCCGGTCGCGGAAACCGCTGTCGGTCGCAAATGTGCCGGCGCTGACCTGGATTGGGCCTACGGCTGCGGTTGAGGGATTGTCGAAATCTAGGCCGATCTGCCCGCGCACCTGGTCCGTGGTTCCGACTACTGTTTTATCTTCCCCGTTAAAAATCTCGTCGATCAAAAACCGTGCTTCGGACTGCGCGGGATCGATCTCAAAGATGGTGCTGTTTTGTGCAAACGGCATACCTGCCAGGCTGTCGCCATCTGTATTAACTGCCGTTCCGCCTTCTGTTGCAGGTGATGAGCAGGATGCTAATAGGAAAAATAGCATCAGAATGAGGGCTATGTGGCTTTTATTTTTGAATATTTTACTTGTTATCAAGAAATCTACTCCTTTAGCGGGTCCTAGAAACCGTGTTTTTAAAGGGAACGTTACCAATCACGCTCAGATGCAAAAACCCGGTTTCAAGAAAGCTAGTTTCCTAAACCAGGATTTCCCCAATATCGGCGACGACGACATAGGGATCAGCCTGGCAGGCGTATATCCCTAAATGTTCAACGCCGCCAAATTCCTGGGTGTAGGGCAAGAACTCGAAATAAAGACCTGCTCCCGGCCCATTGTGGCAGGTGATGTTATAAGCTGTCTCACGGCCGATTGCGGGCATCGTGGCTCTCATCACTCGGATGGCATCACGCCAGCCTCGGGCGACATCGGTCAGCGCCGCTGGAGACAGTTCATGTAAATATTGGTGCGAGGGGTCTTTTAGCAAAAGCATCATTTCGTAGGGCCGGCGCATGAAGTAGGGCACCAGCAAGACGGCCGACCCATAATCGCGTAGCATGAGCTCTGGCGCATTCTCGCGCAGCAAATAGGCCGAGAAGACCTCCCCCTGTTCCTGCAAAAAACGGCGGTTATCGAGAAAGCGATTGGGCAGGAGAGAGGTGAGCACGATCTGCTGGTGGCCATGCATCAGAGATCCGCCCACCAGACGGCCGTAATTCTTCATGATCAACACCTGTTTTCCTGTCTTTACCAGTTGCTTCTCCAGCGCCGCCAACCTGCTCATGACCACGGCCCCATCATCGACGGGCATATTATGCCAATCCCGGTCATGGTATGAGGAGGTCCACTGCAAGAAATGCATCCCCCACGTTCCACAGGCCGGGTCCTTTTCCTGCCCTGTAAATGGATAAACGACAGGAAAGAGATTCTTATTGATGAAGGTAAAACCTTCGCTTAACTCGGCCACGTCCACGACCCCGGTCGTCGTGCCCCGGCAGATGGGGCACTTGCCCTCGTTGGGAGGAACGGTAGATTCTGTCGGGATATTGTCCTGTGGTCTTTCGCTGCGCTGGGTGACGTACAAAATCCGGTCCCCATTACGGGGATCGATCTGGCACAGCCCATCGGGCAGCGCTTGTTTTAAATTTTCATCTTGCTCAAAAAGCCACACCAAGTCCGTCTGTGAAAGGTTTGCAATATCTTCAGCCTCCAGGAGTGGGGCAAGCATTTTTCTGTTCATCTGATCCATAACCAACCCTTCTAAAATAGTAACAGGTGCTCTGTCAGGTATCTCTCATGCCAAGCGATCATCATAGCCCAGCAAGATATTGTCTGCAAACAAATAGTTGCTGTTTGGCCAACCAGTGATTAGGCAGGATAATAAATGGATGATGAACACAGCCGTTCTGCCCAAGTGATAAAGAGTGAGAACAAAATGCTAATAGGCGCGATAGAAGCTGGTGGTACAAAATTCGTTTGTTCCGTGGGCAGTGGGCCTGATGATTTGCGCCCCGAGATACGTTTTCCGACGACCACGCCGGCGGAAACGCTGGGCAAGGCCATTGCTTACTTCCAGGAGCGAGTGGCCGAAGAGGGGCAACTGACGGCCATCGGCGTCGCTACTTTTGGTCCTATCGATCCCCATCCCGGCTCCCCCACCTATGGTTATATCACCAGCACGCCTAAACCAGGCTGGACCAACACGGATGTTGTCGCTACGCTGCAAGCAGAATTTGATGTGCCCGTCGGCTTTGATACAGATGTCAACGGCGCTGCCCTGTCCGAAGGCAAATGGGGGGCTGCCCAAGGCCTGGACACCTTCATCTACTTGACCATTGGCACCGGTATCGGCGGTGGGGCCATGGTCAATGGCAGGCTGCTGCACGGCCTTGTCCACCCAGAAATGGGCCATATGCGCCTTAACCATGATTGGCAGCGCGACCCTTTCCTGGGCAATTGTCCCTATCACGCTGACTGCCTGGAGGGGATGGCCAATGGTCCGGCAATTGCAAAGCGCTGGGGGGTTAAAGGTCAAGATTTAGAGCCTGATCATCCGGCCTGGGATCTGGAAGCGGGCTACCTGGCCCAGGCCCTTCAAAGCCTGATCTGCACGTTTTCCCCACAGCGGATCATTATGGGCGGCGGGGTCATGGATGTGCCTGGGCTCCTGCCCAAAGTCCGGGCGTATACGGTCGAGTATCTGAACAACTACGTTCAGCACCCGACGATCACCAAAAACATTGATGAGTACATCGTTCCTCCAGCCCTGGGCAATAGAGCCGGGGTTCTGGGGGCAATTGCTTTGGGTTTACAGATGCTCTCATAATGCAGTGCCCATCACGTTGGATGGGACCATGATCATATTTTCCTAACGTATCCCACTGCTTTACTGCCTCGACCATAGGTGCCTGGCTAAATCTGCCGCACCGGTACCCTGCCGCTCCGCCCAAAATCTACGCTGTTTGCCTGATCCCGCATACTGCTGACGAAGTTATTCTTCATTATGTAATAGAGCCGTTAGAAATATACCAAATACATTGACAATACCTATACAAAAGGGATAAACTGTGCGCTATTAACATATATTTATGATAAATATAATCTAAAAACGATCCCATTTGTGATCTGAAACAAAGTGGGTAACGACTCGATTTCTATCACTACCGGGCAGTAATAAAGTTTATGGGATATTTCGATGACTAATCCAATTGACCAAGCCAAATCTCACCACGTCGTTGTTATTGGCGGTGGGTTTGGAGGACTATACACCGTTAAGGCCTTGAAGGATGCGCCTGTAGCGATCACCTTGATCGACAAACGTAATTTCCATCTTTTCCAGCCGCTGCTGTACCAGGTGGCGACCGGAGGGCTATCACCTGAGGATATTGCTTCTCCCCTGCGAACGGTGCTTAAGGAGGCTGATAACACGACGGTAATCAATGCAGAAGTCGTTGATATCGATCCTCAAAATGGTGAGGTTATTCTGCGCGACGGCCGTCTGTCGTTCGACACGCTCGTCGTGGCTACGGGGGCCGGCTATCATTACTTTGGCAACGATCAATGGGCCAATGTCGCACCATCCCTGAAAACAGTAGAAGATGCCGTTGAGATCCGGCGCCGTATTCTGCTCGCTTTTGAAGCAGCGGAAAGAGAGCCTGATCCCGACTTGCGCCAGGCATGGCTGACTTTTGTCATTGTCGGAGGCGGTCCAACAGGGGTGGAACTAGCGGGTGCATTGGGCGAACTGGCCAACAGCACCCTACCTGGTGAGTTCCGCAACATCGATCCGGAACAGACGCGGATCATTGTGCTGGAAACCATGGAGCGCACGCTCAACAGCTATCCAGCGGAGTTGGCGGGCAAAGCTGAGGATTCGCTACGGGACCTTGGCGTTGAAATCCGCACCAATACTTCCCTGGTCGAGATTGAAGAAGATCAAGTTGGTCTGCGCGACATGCATACGGGACAGCAAACAACCTTGCCGGCGCGCACCGTTTTGTGGGCAGCAGGGGTCAAGGCCTCCCCATTGGGCGAAATACTTGCCGATCGAACTGGCGTTGCTTTGGATCGTATTGGCCGCGTTGTTGTTGAATCCGATATGTCTCTTCCAGGACATGACAATATTTTTGTTGTAGGCGATCTGGCCCATTTTGCCGCCCCGACTGGTGAACCACTTCCAGGCGTGGCGCAGGTAGCAATGCAGCAGGGGGACTATGTGGCCAAGCGGATAAAGGATCAAACGACGGGCCAGGTACCGGCTCCATTCATCTACAAAGATAAAGGCAACCTGGCTGTTATCGGGCGCAATGCGGCTATTGCCGATTTGGGTTTTGCGCGCTTCAGTGGTTTCTTGGCCTGGTTGATCTGGATTTTTATCCATATTCGTTTCCTGATTGAATTCGATAATAAATTACTGGTGCTGACCCAATGGGCCTGGAATTACTTCACCCGTGGGCGTGGGGCGCGGCTGATAACGGGTCGCGATCCGTTCCCGCTGGTTAAAATGACGGGCGATGGTGACATCGGCCGTCTATTTAGGGAACCTGCCCCTGTGGACCTGACCCTGGCAGAAAGCCCCAAAGGATAAGGAATTAAAATGCTTCAAGAATCATTACAGAAAAAGACCGATTTAGTGGATCAAGACACTTTGTTAGACTGGTATCGCCAGATGGTGCTCATCCGGCGTTTTGAGCAAAGAAGTGCGGAGCTATACCAGCTGGGCAAGATAGGTGGCTTTCTGCACCTTTACATCGGGCAGGAGGCAGTCGCTGTCGGCTCCATTGCCGCACGTCAGCCAGGCGACCACGTCATCACTGCTTACCGTGACCATGGCCAAGCCCTGGCCGTGGGTTCTGATCCCAAAAAGGCCATGGCTGAGCTGATGGGCAAGGAAACCGGTTTGAGCAAAGGTCGTGGCGGCTCCATGCATCTGGCCGATGTCCAGCGCAATTTTTGGGGTGGCTATGCCATCGTCGGCGGTCATTTACCGCTGGCGACTGGTATCGCTCTCGCCGAACAATACAAAGGCAGCGACAGCGCTGTGCTCTGTTACTTTGGCGATGGCTCTTCCAATATTGGGTATTTTCATGAATCTTTGAATCTAGCCGGTGTCTGGGATCTGCCCGTCGTATTTATCCTGGAAAACAACCAGTATGGCATGGGCACTTCCACCGCGCGCTCGACTGCAGCCGCCAGCATGCTTGATCGTGCGCCAGCCTATGGTATGACCGGCAAGCGCGTGAACGGCATGGATGTCCTGGACGTTTATGCGGCGACCCGTGATGCTCTGGCTGCCATTCGCGCCGGGGAAGGCCCGCAGTTCCTGGAGGTCATTACCTATCGCTTTGAAGGGCACAGCATGGGGGATCCGCTGCGCTACCGGAGCAAGGATGAGGTAGAGAAGTGGCGCGAAGATGATCCGATAGGGATTTTGGAAAGATATTTAATGAGTGAATTTGATGTTGACCAGCAGCGGCTTGACCAGATCGATGAAGCGGTCGAAGCAGAAGTCGCCGAAGCTGTGCAGTTTGCCGAAGAATCGCCCCAGCCGGCGCTGGATACCCTCTTCGACAATATTTATGTGGAGGCTTAACCAAATGGCTAGGATAACGCTGCGCCAGGCAATTACAGATGCCTTGCGCGAAGAAATGCAAAGAGATGAAAAGGTTTTTATTATGGGCCAAGAAGTAGGCATATGGGGTGGCACCTATGCCGTGACCAAAGGCTTTTACGACGAGTTTGGTCCGCGTCGCGTACGGGACACGCCGATTTCCGAAATGGCCATTGGTGGGGCCGCCACCGGGGCGGCCATGAACGGTTTACGCCCCGTGGCTGAGTTTATGACCATGAACTTCGCCTTTCTGGCGCTTGATGCCATCGTCAACCATGCCGCCAAAGTGCATTATATGTTTGGCGGGCAGATGAAAGCGCCGGTCGTATTTCGGGCACCGGGTGGCGGCGGGCGGCAGCTGGGAGCAACGCACAGCCATACTCCCGATGCGCTGTTCGCCCATTTCCCGGGTCTTAAAGTGGTTTCGCCCAGCACTCCCTATGATGCCAAGGGTCTGCTGAAAGAGGCGATACGTTCTGATGACCCAGTACTGTTTATTGAACACCATACGCTTTACCAGATTCGGGGCGAGGTGCCGGACGAGGAGTATACGGTGCCCATCGGTGTATCCGAGATCAAGCGACAAGGGTCGGATGTAACGATCATCGCCTATGCACAAGGTATGCTGGTGGCTATGGAAGCGGCGGAAAAGCTGGCCCAGGAAGGTATTGAAGCTGAGGTGGTTGATCTGCGTTCATTACGACCGCTAGACATGGGACCGGCTATCGAATCTTTCAAGAAGACCTTCAAGGCCATCATCGTCGAAGAGGGATATCGTTCTTATGGCGTTGGATCGGAAATCGCCGCCCGTTTGCAGGAAGAAGCATTTGACTATATGGACGCGCCCATTAAGCGTGTCGCCCAACTTGAGGTCCCGCTGCCTTATGCTCAGCAACTGGAGCAGTCCGCGCTGATCAACGCCAAGCGCGTAGTAGACGCGGTAAAAGAGGTGCTCTAATGGCTGAATTTATCATGATGCCCAAACTGGGTTTTGATATGCGTGAGGGCGTACTGAATCGGTGGTTGAAAGAAGTCGGCGATACCGTCAATCAAGGCGAGGTTGTGGCTGAAATAGAATCCGATAAGGCCACGCTGGACCTGGAGTCTCAAACTGAAGGCGTGATGCTCCATTTACTGGAAGAAGATGGTGCCGTGGTTCCCATTGGTGCTCAGATGGCCATCGTGGGCGAGGCTGGTGAAGACATCTCGGCTATGCTGGTCGGCAGCGGCAGTTCTGAGCCGGTCGCCATCGCTGAAAAAGAGCCGGTCACGGAAGTCACGCCCCAAGTGGCCAGCGCCCAGGTATCCGCTTCTGTTTCGACACAATATCCTGGAGGCGTGAAAGCCACACCGGTTGCGCGCCGCCTGGCAGCAGATTATGGTGTCGATCTGGCGGCTGTTGGTGCTGCTGCCCAAAACGGCCGCATTCGTAAAGCGGACGTTGAAGCTTATGTGGCAGCCCCTATACAGGCCCATGTGCCGGCTGCACCCGTGTCGGCTGTACCGCTCCCAGTTGGCGATGATTCCGAGGAAATAGAAACCAGCCGCCTGCGCCAGGCTATCGGACGCCGTATGACCGAAAGCAAGACCACTGTTCCGCATTTTTATGTCACGTCCGAAATTGATATGGAGCCCGCCCTGGCTTTAAGAAAGCAGATCAATAGTACCTTGAGCGCGGAGGAAAAAGTGACCGTTAACGACCTCATTGTCAAAGCGGCTGCTCTTACCTTACGCGATTTTCCCAATCTCAATGCCTCCTATGCCGGGGATAAACTCCTCTTGCACAAAGCGATCAATATTGGTTCGGCCGTGGCTGTCGAGGGTGGGTTGTTGACTGTCGTTCAGCGCAACAGCGATAGTTCGACCCTCTCCAAAGTGGCTGCGGATAACAAGGCAGTCATTGCCCGGGCCCGCGATGGGCGGGTCAAGCCTGAGGATGTGCAGGGTGCGACCTTCACGATCAGCAATCTAGGTGCTTTTGATGTCGATCATTTTATCGCCATCATTAATCCCCCGGATGCGGCTATCCTGGCCGTAGGCTCGGCGCAGCAGGTGCCGGTCGTGGTTGATGGTGAGTTAGGCGTGGGCACGCGCATGAAGGTTACGTTATCGGCCGATCATCGTGTTACTGACGGAGCTGAAGCAGCCCGTTTCTTGCAAGCATTGAAGAAACTCATGGAGAACCCACTGCGTCTACTTCTATAGCTGGCAATTCGAAGGCGAAAGCCAGTCTCCCACTGCTTTCGCCTTCATCATCCCGATCTTAAGTGCCTGCTCAATCAGACCTGTCAGGCAGCAAGAATTTCTTGACCGCCTCATATTGCATGGCGATGCTTTTCTGGCCATCAACGATCATGATTTCGTAGCCCAACTTCTTTGCCTGCCGCAGGACCTCTTGGCCAAATAAATGATCGTGCAACATCCAGTTTTCAAATGCTTGCTGAGGCCGATCACATGCCTGCAAGAAAAGCTGGATCCACATCCGTTTGCGGAAATGCGTAACCTGGAAATCATAGGTCGGTATCATGAACAGCACCTGCTCGCTGCTGACCGCATGTTGAGCCATGATCTCCGGCAGGTAAGCGGCTCCTTCCAGGATCAACGGCCGTTCATCTTCAATCTGCTGCAAAAGATGACTACGCTCTCCTGGCCTTCGGCCTAGGCTAATGGAGATTCGTACTTAGTTCAATACAATCTCGGTCACGGCGGCGTCGATGAAGGTCTGGCCATGCGTACTGGCCACAGAGATGCGGTGGTGGCCATCTTTGACGTAATATTGGCTGCCGAGCTTATAAAGCTCCACTGCCGGTAGGCCAACGCCTTTGTTAACAGCAAGAGCAATACTCATCCAACGGTTGAAGCTGCGCGCATTGCGGGGGAAAAATTCGGGATCAAAATCATCAACGCGCCCCAAACTGCCCACAATCTGCTTGATAGGAACTGGATGGGTACCCAGCTCATGCTGCTGACTTAGTTCACCATTGCCAGATACCTCTGCAAAAGATTCAAGCAGATGCGGCTTGCGCAGGAGGCGGTTTCTGATGCCATGCCAGGTTACCTGTTTACGTGCTTGATTAAAGGTCTCTTGGGCAAGAGCTTTGACCGATTGTTCGAGCCGGTATTGGTCAAATTCGTAATCGTTCATCTGCATATCCTCACTCTAAATCTGAAGCGCTTGTCACCCTATGCAATCGCTTATCCACAGTATGCCAGCCGTACGTCACCCGATCGTGAATCAGACGGCCTTCAACCATAACCAGACCATAACCAGACCATAACCATTGTGTTAAAATGGGCCGCAGTATGGCAGACTTATCTGTTTCCTTGCTCGGTCCCTTTGCTGCGTCGCTTGATGGCCAGCCTCTGACCCACTTCCGCACCAGGAGCGTGCAGGCTCTGCTTATCTATCTGGTTTGTGAATCGGAACGGCCACACCAGCGCGAGGTGCTAATGGATTTGCTTTGGCCGGGGATGCCGTTGACGTCGGCGCAGGCCAATATGCGCCAGACGCTTTATCGACTGCGGCGCATTATCCCCGAGGTGAAAGGAAACGATGGCGGAGTTCCCGTGCCTTTCCTGCTCACAAACAGACAGACGATCCAGATCAACCCCGACGCCGCTTACGTCGTAGATATAGATGCCTTTGCCGATCTGGTGGAAATAGAGCCGGCGCAAGCGATAGAGTTTTATCGAGGTGATTTTCTGGTTGACTTCTATTTGCCGGACAGCGAAGTTTTTGAGGAGTGGGCAGCGGCACGGCGCGCATATTTTCGGCGTCAGGTTCTGTCCGCTGCGGAGAGTATTACCTCCATACACCTGCAGAAAGGGGATTTTGAAGCAGCGGAAAGATTGGCCAGGCAGCAGCTAACCATTGATAACCTGCGTGAAAGTAGCCACCGGCAGCTTTTGGAGGCCTTGGCTGGCAGCGGCAGCCGCCAGGAAGCATTAACTCATTACAACGATTTACGCCAGCTCTTGCGAGATGAATTGGGTATTGAGCCCCAAAGGGAAACCCTGGAACTGATCGAGGCCATCCGCAGCGGCGATCTGGCAGCCGCCCGGCCAACAGTACCCCGCCGTAATGTTTGGCTGACCAATCAAACAGAGAAAGCCAGTCATAACCTGCCCCAACTGCTCACATCTTTCGTGGGCCGTGAAAAAGAGATGGCCGCAGTCGGGGAATTGATCAAGAGTAATCGCTTGGTAATGCTGACTGGCTCGGGGGGAATCGGCAAAACGATCCTTTGTCTAGAAGCTGGTCGCCACCTGTTGGAATCTTTTCCCGGCGGCGTATGGCTGGTTGAATTAGCCCCCGTAGCCGATCCGGAGCTTTTGCGCCAAACGACGGCCGATGCCTTAGGCCTGCGCGAATCGCCAGACCAACCCATTTCCGATGTGCTGCTTGATTATCTTCGGGAGCGGAACTGTTTGTTGATCCTAGACAACTGTGAGCATTTAATCGATGCGGTGGCAAAGCTTGTCGTCGCCCTGCTTCAGGCTTGCCCCGATCTGAAAATATTAGCCAGCAGCCGCGAAGCCTTGGGCGTTCCTGGAGAAGTGCCTTATCGCGTACCTCCGCTGGCGGTTCCAGATGTTTCCGAGAAGGTTTACTATGAGGCTTGGAATCAGTATGATGCCCTGCGCCTCTTTGTGGAGCGGGCGATCACAGTCATGCCTGGATTCCAGGTCACCGAAGATAATCTGCCGGCATTGGTGCAAATCTGCCGGCGCCTGGATGGCCTGCCACTGGCCTTGGAACTGGCTGCGGCACGGATTAATGTTCTTACCACGTCGCAGATTGCCGCCCGGCTTGATGATCGTTTCCGCCTGCTAACGGGTGGCAGCCGCACGGCGCTGCCACGCCAACAGACCCTACGTGCTCTCATCGACTGGAGCTGGGATTTGCTGGACGAGGCTGAGAAGCTGCTGCTGTGCCGGCTGTCTGTTTTTGCCGGGAGCATGAGCCTGGAAGCGGTGGAGGCTGTATGTGCCGGCGATCGTCTTGACGCGCATGACCTGCTCGATTTAATGAGCGAGTTGATCAATAAATCCCTTGTCATTCCTAAACGCGAACAAGGACAGGAGACACGCTACCGGCTGCTGGAAACCATCCGCCAATATGCCCAGGAGCAGTTGCTCATAACCGGCCAAATTGAAAAATACCGCAATCATCATCTCGATTATTATCTGCGCTTTGCAGAAAAGGTGGGACCACAGTTGGTTAGATCTGGCCAGGCGGTGTTGTTTAAACAGTTGGAAATAGAATCTGACAATCACCGGGCCGCGCAGATTTGGGCCCGCGAAACCAATGTCGAAGCGGGATTACGTTTACTGATCGCTTTATGGCGTTTTTGGGCCTTCAACTACGCCCGTGAAGGTGAGCATTGGCTGGCCAAAATGCTGGCCAATTCCGATGACGTCGCTCTGCGCATTAAGGCGGATGCGTTACTGGTGCAAGCTGAATTAAATCTAGGTTTAGCCGATCTTGACCGTGCTCATGCCCTGGCACAAAAAAGCTTGGCCATTTACCGTGAGATTAACGACGAACATGGGATCGCGTTGAGTATCGGCCGTCTGGGATGGGCGACGTTGTGGACGGGAGAACATGGTAAAGGGCGTGAACTCCTCCTGGAAAGTTTAGGCCTGCTGCGGGCAATGGGTGACAAGCTGGGGACAGCGGATATGCTGTCTGGACTCGGCTTCCATGAATGGAAGTATGATTATGAACAAGGTATTGCTTACCTGACTGAAAGTGAAGCCTTGTACCGGGAATTAGGTCATTTGGCGGGTATTCTTACGGTCCAGGACAGTTTCGCCCAATTGGCTATTTGGCGGGGGGATTATGACACCGCTAAGCATATGTTAGAAGCAGCGATGGATTCTCGGGAAGCATTGGGACTTAAGGAAGAAGCGTATGTCTCGCAGTTGTATGGCGACCTGTGTTTCCGACAAGAAAACTACCAGCAAGCTCGTGATTTGTTCTTGAGGAGCGCTTCACTCAGCAAAGAAGCAGGGCACTATTTCACCTATAATTGGGCCGTGATTCGCCTGGGGCATGTTAGCCTGCGCCTAGGCGAATTTAACCAGGCCCAGGAATATCTTGAAAAAAGCCTGCGTCTCTTTGATGAGATGGGCAGCGTTGACGGTATAATATTTGCCATAGAAGGGTTTGCCAGCCTGGCTCAAAGTCAAGATCAGCCTAAACAAGCGGCGATACTCTATGCCTGGGCTGATGCCACGCGCACGGCTAATCAAGATCCGCGCCCTCCGGTTGAGCAGGTAGACGTTGATCGTGATACGGCCGTGGCCATCGGATTAATAGGTCTGGATGACTATGATAAGGCCTATAATACTGGGCAAGCGATGCGTGTAGAGCAGGCGGTTGAGAGTGCTTTACAATTAAAAATACAGAAAGCCGGAATGTAAAATGGAGAGAAAACCGAGAATTAATCCTGCGCTTGTGGCCGAATTCGTCGCCAAAGCGCATGGCGATCTGGATCGTGTAAAAGAACTCTTAAATGGAGAACCCGCTTTGGTAAATGCCTCATGGGATTGGGGCGGTGGGGACTGGGAAACAGGTCTGGGGGCAGCCGCCCATGTCGGACGGCGAGATATTGCCGAGCATTTGCTCTCCAAGGGAGCGCGAATGGATATTTATTCTGCCGCCATGCTGGGTCATTTAGATATAGTCAAAGCGATCTTGGCTGTTTTCCCGGATATGAAGGATGCCCGTGGTCCCCATGGCATCCCGCTTATCGTCCATGCCAAAATGGGTGGTGAACAAGCGGCTGCTGTTCTCGAGCATCTCTTGTCTTTGTGATTTCTTGCAACTTTCTAACAGTAATCACGTATAATATTCTAAAGACATCCCACCCCTCTTCTCTTAAGATGGTGGGCCGATCTTCGAATCTTTTTTGTTGGTCGGTCTGCTGTAAAAGCGCCACTCGACGCAGCTATCAAAGAACATGTGAGATTAAACGGATCAACTCAGAGTCAGGGTTAACGGCACAATCGAACTGGTGCTGTTATAACCGGCGGCAGCCCCCTTCCCAACCCTGGCCGAGTTGTTTTGTGTTGGCGCGATCTGTGCCAGCATATGGTATCCGAGTATAATTCTTATTAAGGCAGAAGTCAGGGGACAGTCAATCCCCAGTGTAGTGGTAAACCTTTTGGTTTCCAGGTGAGCAGGAGCATATCATGTTAGGAGATTTCTTCTCGTCTGGTGCGTTAAACTTCGTATACGCCGCGGCCGTTTTAGTCAGCTTTATCTTCGCTGTTGTCACCTTGTTGGGCACTGAGTTCGGTGACTCTATAGATTTCGATGCCGAGGTTGAGGCTGATGGTATTGACTTCCTGAGGATCAGCCCTTTCGGCCTGGCCATGTTTGGCGCTGCATTTGGTGTAACGGGCCTGATCACGCGCCTGTGGTTTGATATGGGGGCCGGGGCCAGTCTTTTCCTGGCCGTTGTGGTTGGTCTCGGGATCGGTATCCTGGCCCAACTGCTCTTCCTCTATGTCTTTTCCCCCAGCAAATCGAGTCATTATAATCTAACGGTCGATGCCGTCGGGCGCGATGCGCAAGTGATTATCACGGTTCCCAATGAAGGTCTGGGCCAAATCGCCTTTGATAATGTCAGCGGCCGGGTTACTTTGGGAGCGCGTTCAGCCAGCGGTAAAAAAATTGTCAGCGGTGAAGCGGTGCGTATCGAACAAGTTACGGGACGCGTGGCCATTGTCAGACCGGTGGATGAAGAAAACTGGCTCTATGCAGAGACACCGGTGCCAGAAAAATCCTTGAAAGATCTAGATGAGCTAAAAGCGTTGGAGTCGCCTGACCCGCCAAAATCGCTTAAGACATGAGAGATGGCGCGGCCTAACCAGTTCAATGCCCTTGCCTTGTCTGGAGCTGGCGGATCTGATCTAGATCTTTTTTGACACAAAGTATTCCAAATCATCGTAACAATATTTTTTAGTTGGTGGCTATGTGATTGCACATAGGTGCCTGGAGGTTTAAAGAAATGTTTGGCGTAGCCATAGGCATCATATTGCTCGTGGTCATCTTCATCATCTTGGCCATTGCCTATTCCAGCCGGGTGAAGAAGGTCGGACCCAACGAAGTCCTGGTCATCTCCGGACGCGGTGAAGGGCGGCGCGATCCGGAAGCCGGGCATATGAAGAGTAATTTCCGCATTGTCACTGGCGGCCGTTCTTTCATCTGGCCTGTTTTGGAGCGTGTGGATTACCTTTCGCTGGAGATCATCACCATCGATGTAACCACGCCCGATGTACCCAGCATTCAGGGTGTGCCCGTAACTGTGGATGGGGTTGCGCAGGTTAAGATTGGCAGCGACGAGAATTCTATCCGCACATCGGCCATCCAGTTCTTGTCTAAATCGGAAGAGGAAATAGAGCATATCGCTCATGAAACACTGGCCGGTCACTTACGGGCTATTCTGGGCACCTTGACTGTGGAGCAGCTTTATCGCGATCGTGAATCTTTTTCACAGAAGGTGCAGGAAGTCTCCGGGGAAGATATGGCCAGTATGGGTCTGGAGATCGTCTCCTTTGTGATCAAGGATATCAGCGACACAGAGGGGTACCTGGAGGCCTTGGGCCGGCCGCGCATTGCCCAGGTCAAACGGGATGCGGCCATAGGTGAGGCGGAAGCAGCTCGCGACGCCACCATTGAAAGCGCCCGTGCTCGTCAGGAAGGTGAATCGGCTAAGCTGCAGGCGGAAACCCGTATCGCCGAAAGTCGCAGAGATTTTGAGGTGCAGCAGGCGGCTTACCAGGCTGCATCCAATCGCCAGAAGGCTGAAGCTGATCTCGCCTACGGTCTACAGGAAAATATTACCAACCAAACCGTCAAGGCTGAAGCGGTTCAGATTGAAGTTATCAATAAGCAGAAGCAGATTGAGGTGCAGCAGCAGGAAGCATTGCGCATGGAGCAGGAGCTGGATGCAACGGTAAACAAACCGGCCCAGGCGGAGCGCTACCGTATTCAGACGTTGGCCGAGGCTAAGCAGTTCCAATTGCAGACTGAGGCCACCGGTGAGGCAGAAGCCATTCGCCAACGAGGTGAGGCTGAGGCGGATGCAGCCAAAGCGAAAGGTCTTGCAGAGGCAGAGGTTATTCGCCAGCAAGGTTTGGCAGAGGCGGAAGCGACTCGTCAAAAGGCTGACGCATGGAAGGAATACACCCAGGCCGCTATCTTGCAGCAGCTATTGGATAAACTGCCCGAAATCGCAGCGGCCATTTCCGAACCGCTGTCCAAGACTGATCGTATTGTCGTCATCGGCGGCGGAGGCGATAATGGCTCTGGCGCCGGTGCATCTAAGATCACCCAGGATGTAACCAATATCATCGCCCAACTCCCGGAGACTATCGAAGCGCTGACCGGCATCGATCTTGTGGCCACGATCAATGGATTGACCGCCGTGAAGAGCACGCAGCCTACGCCCCAGCCTGAGGAAGAGGGCGAAAAAGCAGATCAGTTGTAGCCTATCCTGGCAGGTTTACATCAACCTGCCAGGTTTTCTCTTTCGTTATTTGTTGATTGTTAGCTGATATCTGTTGGTTGTTAATACCGTTTGTTTTATAATTCACGATAAGATCTAACAAATACATACAAACCTTCGGGGCAGGGTGAAATTCCCGACCGGCGGTAAGGCCCGCGCTGGCCAAGCCCGCGACCCGCGATGATTTCCATCGGGGTGGATCTGGTGTAAGTCCAGAGCCGACAGTGATAGTCTGGATGGGAGAAGGTGACCAGACGAATGCGTTCTGGTCATGCTTACCCCCCAAATCGGTGGGGTTTTGTTTTTAAGCGCGCTCTCTTCGCCTGCCCCCTTTTGTGAAACAATGTGGAAAAGATTCGTTCAGCTTCTGAACAGACAGCCAACCTGGCTGGTCGTTTCAATCTCGTTTTTCCTGCTGATCATCGGTTGGCAGCTTCTGGTCTGGTGGGGGGATTATCCACCCTTCATCCTGCCTGGTCCGATCGATGTGTGGCGCCAGTTTTTACTGGTCTTGGCTGACGGCCGTCTCCTGAGCCACAGCCTGGTTACGATCAGCGAAATCATTCCCGGTCTGTTGATCGGTTTTCTTATCGCTTTGCCCCTCGGCTACCTGCTGGCTAAATCCCCTTTGGCCGACCGTTTGCTTTCACCTTATCTCATCGCTTCCCAGGCCATCCCGATCATCGCCATCGCCCCCTTGCTTACGATCTGGATCACCTCCAGCTACTGGGCTCGGGTCTGGGTCGCCGTCCTGGTCGTGTTCTTCCCTATCCTGGTCAACAGCATCGCCGGTCTGCGCTCCGTGCCCATAGAGTTGTATGAGCTGATGCATTCACTGCAGGCAACGCGCGGGCAAATTTTCCGAAAACTTGAAATCCCGGCGGCCATGCCCGTGCTCATGGCCGGTTTAAAGGTTGGCGCGACCCTGGCTGTCATTGGCGCCCTGGTTGGTGAATTTGTGCAACCGAAGAGCGCCGGTCTGGGCTTTTTACTGGTAACAGCCCGTTATCAATTCAAAACCGATCTTGTATTTGTGGTTCTCATCACCCTGGTTATCATCGCTTTGAGCCTTTATGGTCTGATCGCCCTATTAGAAAGGCGCATGCTGCATTGGCGCAATCACACGCAGCAGCAGCAAGGGGGATGAACCAATGTTCAAACCATTGTTCGGAGTACTAATTGCTTTTTGGAGAATATCCGATGAAACATAAACGCCCATTCTCATTTCTTTTTATGCTCGGCCTGCTGCTTATTGCCGCCTGCAGCAGTCCTGGCGAACCAGCCGGTCTACCTGGCGAACCACTCAATCTGCGCCTACCCATGGGCTATATCCCTGATCCCCAATATGCGCCGTTGTACGTGGCTGAGGAAAAGGGCTACTTCGCCGAAGAGGGCCTGGCTGTTGAATTTGATTACAGCTTTGAAACAGACGGCATGGCCCTTGTGGGCGCTAATGAGGTTCCTTTTGCCATCGTTGGCGGCGATCAAGTTATCTTGGCCCGCGCCCAAGAGCTACCGGTCGTCTATGTTCTGGAGTGGTTCCAGCGCTATCCCATCGCCGTGGTTAGCAAAGCTGCAGCCGGGATTGAGGAACCATCCGATCTGGCGGGACGAAAGGTCGGTCTGCCGGGTTTCTTTGGCGCCAGCTACGTCGGCTATGTCGGCCTGCTCCTGGTCAACGATCTGTCTCAAGAAGATGTAGATGCCGTCGATGTGGGCTTCACGCAGGTGGAGACTTTGCTGTCCGATCAAGCGGAGGCGGTCGTCGTCTTCGCCAACAACGAACCGATCCAACTGGCCAACCTTGGGGAAGAGGTCAATGTCATCGAGGTTGCCGACTATGTCGATTTGGTCTTCAACGGTATTGTCACCAACGAAGAGACCATCAAAAATGATCCGCAATTGGTGGAACGTTTTACGCGAGCCATGCTGCGTGGTTTAGCCGACACCCTCGCCGATCCAGATCAAGCGTATGAGATCAGCAAGAAATATGTGGAAGGGCTCGATGACAGCCGTCGCGAGGTGCTTGAAGCATCCTTGGCCATGTGGGAAGCAGAAATCCTAGGTTACACGGAGGCTAAGAGTTGGGAACGCACGCAGCAAATCTTGTTGGAAATGGGGCTCTTGGATGAAGCGGTTGAAGATCTCCAGGCCGCCTACAGCAATGATTTTATTGAGAAGGTACAACCGTAGTTCCGGCGCAAGCTTATGGCAAACGATTCGCCCTTCCTGACCCTGGCCCATACCAGCTATACATATAGCGATGATGGCACGCAGGTCCTGAGCGATATCTCCTTATCCATTTGCCGCGGCGCATTTGTGGCTCTGGTAGGCGCATCGGGCATCGGTAAATCCACGCTACTGCGGGTCATTGGCGGGCTGCTGCCCGCGACCAGCGGCGAGGTCTTGTTGGATGGCCAGGCGCCCGATCAAGCCCGGACCCCCGTAGGGATTGTCTTCCAAAAAGATAATCTCATGCCCTGGCGCACCGCTGCGGAAAACATCCGCCTGCCTTTGGAGCTACGTGGGGACACACGCCATGCTGCTGTCCAACGGGTGCTGGATATGTTGGAGCTCGTTGGTTTGGCCTCTTTTGAAAAGAGCTACCCTTCCCAATTGTCAGGGGGCATGGCGCAGCGGATCGCCATCGCCCGCGCGCTCGTTCACCAGCCAGAACTGCTTCTTCTCGATGAACCTTTCGGCGCCCTGGACGCTCTGACCAGAGAACGCATGGGACAAGAGCTGCTGCGAATCTGGCAGGCGATGCCGGTCACTGTTTTTATGGTTACGCACAGCATTGATGAAGCTGTTTTCCTCGCCGACGAGGTTTTGGTCATGGGCAGCGAAGGCGGCAACGGTCTTCCGGCAACGATCACCCATCATTTTCCGATAAATATTACCCGCCCACGTCGATTTGAAATGCGCAAGACGGATGTCTTCGCCCAACACGAAAGCGAAATACGTTCCGCGATCCAGCCCCACGCATGAGCTGCGAAAACCTCGAAAAAGGGGCGCCATTTAGCATTGCGGCAACCAGTCAGGCCATGATCGCGGCAATGAATTTGATGGGTAATTTGGGGCGAGAAACGGCCGAAATATGGGATTACCCCTATCCAATCGAGAATCAAACTAAAATTCAGGAATGGATAGAGGTTTCTATTTCAGCGGAATGAGTGTGGTTGAGAATTATCCTGGTTAATCAAGAACCAGATAGACCCGTGCCTGGCGTAATAACAAGTGACAGTAACATGCTCAGGGCAATGAGAATGCCAATTGTTATTATTGCAATACGGGCCCAATTAATTGATTTCTTGCCACCACCACTAGATTTCTTATGCTGATGAGGCCGCGCTTTCTGGACGCGGCGTTTAGCTGTTTTTGCCATTTTTCTTGTAATCTCCTCAAAAAAACCTCTTTCGAATTAACCATTCGATTATACCACAAAGGTTTTCCCATAGGCGCTCATTTAAGATATTTCTCAAACCAGCGCGCCATGTGCTGCAAACGCTGCACACGCCGGTCGGTACGACCATTGCGGGACAATCCATGCGATTCTTCGGGGAACAAGATTAATTCCGTGTCCACACCCAAGCGCTTTAGAGCTACAAAGACCTGTTCTCCCTGTTCCCGGTCGCAGCGAAAGTCAGCTTCGCTGTGCATGAGCATGGTGGGTGTTGCGGCTTGGCCAATAAAACTGATCGGCGATTGGCGCCAATAATTTGGCAAATCGTCCCAAGGCGCTGCTTCTGTGCCTAACAACCCTTCCGTGGTCCAGTTGAGATCGCTTGAACCGTAGAAGCTGACGAAATTGCTGACCACCCGCTGCGCCACCGCCGCTTTGAAGCGCTGCGTACGACCGATGATCATCGTGGTCATATAGCCCCCATAGCTGCCTCCGGTCACACCCATGCGCTGCGCATCAATATAGGGTTGTGCTTCCATGTAATCAGCCCAGGCCATGATGTCGTCGTAATCGACCGTGCCCCACTGGTTGTAGATTGCCCCGGCAAATTCCTCGCCATACCCTTGGCTGCCTCGCGGGTTACACCAGTAGACAACATACCCCTGCGCTGCCAGGTAGAAAAATTCATGCATGAATGCGTAACCATATTGTGTTGGCGGTCCGCCGTGTATTTCTAAGATGGATGGGTACTGCTTGGTGGGGTTAAATCCAGCGGGTTTCAGAATCCAGCCATCCAACTGCGGGCCATCCGCGGCAGCGAAGGCAACCTGCTCAATTTGGCCCAAATCCATTTGGTTTAGTTTGGCCGAGTTGAATGATGTCAGCGCCTTCGATTGTCCATATTCTCTCAACCGGACCTGGCCCAGCTGGTCCAAGGTGCCCCATAAATAGGCCAACTTTTCTTGTTTTCCATCCACTGAATACCCGCCAACGACGCCAAGATCGTCAATAACAGGGGTCAAGCTGTCGCGGTCAGGGTCGACGGCAAAAGCCAGAAGCTGCTGCTTACCATGATCAATGGCATGACAGTAAATAAATCTACCATCTCTTGACCAGACGGGAGGGGGTTGTGCCGTGCCGCTGCCCATGTCGGTGAGGGTTACGGCTGCCGATAGGTGCAGATTAAAAGGGGCAGAGAGGTTCTGTGCCTTGCCGCCTGCGCTGGACACGACATAAAGGCAGTTGTTCTGATAAGCCTTCCCCTTCTGCTCCCGCCCAAGATAAGCGATCCTGCTGCCATCTGGCGAAAATGAGGGCAAGAATTTACGACCGTAATCTGTTGCTACCCGCTGCATCTCTCCCCCAGCCGCCGGCAGCAGGTACAGATCATCCCCATCAATTTCCTGTGCTGGATCTTTACTGCGGTTGGAAATAAACAAGATCTGCTGCCCATCTGGTGACCAGCGCGGCTCCGTTTCATGGTAGATGCCATCCGTCAACTGCTGCAGAGTCCCGCTGGCGGCCTCTACCGTCCAGATATGCCAATTCTCCTGCGGCAAGTAGCCACCCCCGTCCATCTTGTATTCCAGGCTGGTGATCTGGCGGGCCACGATCCCCAGCTTCTTCTTCTGCTCGTCCTGCTCTCTCTGCAGCGCTTCCTCATCCTTCTTGCGCAGTTGGCAGACGAAGCGGGTGCCGTCAGGTG
This sequence comes from uncultured Chloroflexia bacterium, assembly GCA_963807975.1. Taxonomy (GTDB): domain Bacteria; phylum Chloroflexota; class Anaerolineae; order Promineifilales; family Promineifilaceae; genus JAACFF01. The sequence continues at coordinate 449,292 of CAWEDV010000003.1, forward strand.
ACCATTCAAAAGCAGCGATGGAGCCTTTAAACTCCGTTACTGGTCTTGCTTCCCCACCGCTAAAGGGGATGAGGAAGATCTGCTCCTGCTTCTCATCTCGGCGGTTGGAAAGAAAAGCGATTTCTCGCCCATCGGGCGACCACCGTGGATGGCGGTCCTTTTGCTCTCCAACTGTAAACTGGCGTGGTTCTCCACCGTCTGTGGCAACCAGCCACAAGTTACTATGCTTCTTTTCTGTTTTTTTATCCACGCGCTGCACGCAGAAAATAACGTGCCCCCCATCTGGGGCGATCTGCGGATCGGAGACGATCTGTAATTGGTATAGATCCTCTGCCGTAATCTGTCCTTTCTCTTCTACCATCAATCCTCCAAAAAATCGGTAAATTTCCAACCGCACAATATTATCCTGCCTGCCCCAACCCGTCTATTTGCTGCTCCAAAGCTGACCCCTTTTTAATAAACCAGCCGCCCCAAATACCCATTCACGCTCCTTCAAACTCCCCATAAGCCAATGCGGTTCTGAATTGATTCTTGGCGTGAAGAATCCCGATTTCCTTGCTAAGTCAGCAATTAAGTTGGGAACCATCACGAATGAAGCGACGTCTCAGATCTAAGCACGCTTCAAAAGGAGACAATGATATGAACGGCAAACGATTGTTACAAGCCCTTCTCTTCTTTTCCCTATTCGCCTTTCTTGGGGTGGCATCTGTTCACGCCCAAGACGCCTATGCTCCTGAACCGCCGCCCATTCCTATGCCGCCCGTTTGGCGGGCCGAGGGCCTGGAAATCGCATACCAGTATGTCGATGTCACCATCAAGGATCAGGTGGCTACCACGCATGTTGACCAACTATTCATGAACAACAATGATTGGATGCTGGAGGGAACATACTTGTTCCCACTGCCACCGGGCGCGGTCGTATCACAGCTGACGATGTGGGTAGATGGGCAGGCTATCGAAGCCAAGATTCTGGAGAAAGAGCAAGCGCGCGAAATCTATGATGCCATCGTGCGCCAACTGCGTGATCCCGCCCTCTTGGAGTATGTGGGCAGCAATGCTGTCCAGGCCAATGTCTTTCCCATCCCGCCTCATGCCGAACGGCGTATTGAAATCGAGTACACGCAGGTTCTACCAGCCGAAGAAGGACTCATACGCTACATCTACCCGCAATCGACCGACCTCTATACCGATACCCCCTTGGATAGCCAGCGTATTCGGGCCGAGATCAATTCTCAAGAACCGCTACAGGCCATTTATTCGCCCAGCCACCCCGTGGATATTGTACGCCAAAGCGAATATCAGGCGCTTGTTGGTTTTGAGGATAAAAATGTTAGCGCTGGCGAAGATTTCGAGTTGTATTACTCTGTGTCAACAGGCGAGATTGGCTTGAACTTGCTTAGTTATCGCGAAGCAGGACAAGATGGCTATTTCATGATCCTGGTGGCTCCCAATGTTGAAGCACAAGAGGTTGTGGATAAGGATGTGCTTCTCGTCCTAGACACCTCGGGCAGCATGGAAGGACAGAAACTCGCGCAGGCTCAGGATGCGGCCGTTTACATCGTCGATCACCTCAATCCCGGCGATCGCTTCAACATCATCAGCTTCAGCACCGGCGTTCGCCGCTACGCATCTGGTTTGCTGCCGGGGACAAACCCAGGCGCATTTGCGACCTATATCAACAGTTTGGAAGCTGTTGGTGGTACGAACATCAGCGCTGCCCTTCTCGAGGCTGCTGCTCAAGCTGACAGCGAACGGCCGACTACGATCATCTTCGTCACCGATGGCCTGGCCACGGAGGGTATCATCGAAACCCCCTTGCTCCTCGATGCTGTTTCAGCAGCCATGCCTGATAATGCCCGCGTCTTCGCTTTTGGTGTTGGCAACGATGTTGATCCAGATTTACTCGACAACCTGGCCGAAAACCACCGCGGCACCACAACCTATGTACGCCCGGGCCAGGCCGTGGACGAAACTGTGAGCAGCTTCTATGCCAAGGTGAGCAGCCCTGTGCTTTCCAACATCCAGCTCGACTATGATGGCGTCTTGGTCGAACAGACCTATCCGCAGGTACTGCCCGATCTGTTTGCCGGTACACAGTTAATCATCACCGGTCGCTATCGTGATGGCGGTCCTGCAAAAATCAGTCTAAGCGGTGAGGTCAATGGCCAGCCCCAAAAATTTGTCTATGCTGACAACATTTTCCAATCCAGCGCTGGGGATGAATTCGTGCCTCGTTTATGGGCGACCCGTGCCGTTGGCCATCTGCTGCGCCAAATTCGCCTGCATGGCGAGAAGGATGAACTGGTCCAGAGCGTCGTTAACCTCAGTATTCGCTACGGAATCATTACCCCCTATACCAGCTACCTCATTGAAGAAGATGATATCTTCAGCCAGACGGGACGGGAGGCCATTGCCGAGGATGAGATCCGCGGTGCACGTGACAATGGCGGGCTGTTTCTGGAGTCGGAGGTGGAGGAAGCAGCCGTTCAATCCGATCTGGCCCAGGCTGAAGCCCCGCTGCTCATGCCCGCGCCCAGTGCCGCCAATGGTGAAGATGGAAAAAACGGAGGCGGCGCTCAGAACCTGGTGGAATTTGTGGGCAGCAAAACCTTTGTCTGGCGTGATGGCTTATGGATAGACACCGCCTATGATCAAGATAGCTACCCTGTGCAAGAAGTCCGCTTCGCCAGTGAGGCTTACTTTGATCTCCTATCCGGTGCGCCGCAGATCGGCCAATACCTGGCCCTTGATCAACGGGTGCTGCTTGTGCATGATGGCCACGCCTACCAGATTGTTGAAGGTGTCGAAACAAGCGCAACGCCGCCCAATCAGCATCCAACAACAGTCATTGACGAGACACCGGAGGTTATCGCCAACGGTTTGAGTGTTACGCAACCGGTGGCCGAAACAGAAGCGGCTCAGCCGGCCCCTGGCTCTGGTTTTTGCACATCCCTGCTTGCATTTCCTGGACTATTGGCTCTCGGAGGTTTGATCAGTTGGGGCGGACGCCGTCAGAAATTGAGTGGCCGAAAATGGTTCTCAGGCAAGCAAACCGCGCAAAAAAACGGCCGTGACGCCGCCGATGATTGAAGCGAGCAGATTCACCATATCATTGTTCATCCACGCCCAGCCGCGTAGAGGCCGGTTGGGCGTGCCGTCATTTTCATAACGTTTCTCAGTTTCCTTATCACGGGCATCGCTGTAGTAAATGCGCTGTACCGTGGCCCCCAGTAAGCTGTCTACCAGCGAACCGAGCAGCCCGCCCATGGCCCCAGCCACGGCCGCGGAGAGGATATTGTATTCCGTGATCAAGCCCCCGGTCAGGCCAATAACCAGGCCGCCAAGGAATGAAATGCTGGTGCCTAAGGGCGAGACTCCCCCGGATGTGCCAACTTCTACTACGCGTCCCGTGGTAATCAATCGGGGCGGGCTTTTGCTCAGCGTGCCCAGCTCCGTCGCCCAGGTATCGGCCGTAACCGTGGCCACGACACCCATAAAAAGAAAAAACCAGGCTGAGGGCGGCACAACGCTGGCGGGCACAAAGGCACTCAGCGTGGCAATACAGGCGCCAAGCCCACCGTTGGCGATCACTTGTCCGATATCACGCCGGTGCCCCTTGTCAAACTTTTCCGCCGTTAACTTCTTTTCGCCCTCTTTATAATGGCTGAGAATGCTCGAGCTGGCGAAGAAAATGACCAGCAGCACCCCCCACTGCCAGCCACCCAAGCCAAAAGTGAGCGTACCAATAGCCAGCGCGCCTACGGCCCCTGATCCCGACAAAGACTTACGCCAAAAGGCCAGAGTGACGACGATGGCGCTAAGCAAAAAAGCGATTGCTAACTGACTAAGCATACCTAATATCCTAAAACTTAAGAGGGTTCCAATGTGCTGACTGCTACAAAACGGGCTGCCAGATCCCATGGGAACCATACCCCTGGAAGTTTACCAGAGCTAAGTTCCTGCGCCATAAAAGCACCATGGCCTGCAGCCGCGAATTCTCACTCGTGTTTTTTCCTCCAACAAGTGCCAGGTGTCATATATTTGATCGTGACACTTGTCACTTGACACGGCGTGTCATTTCGCTGACACTGTGGACGTGGTCCTATATCAGGCCACTGTTGCACTTTCCCAATTTTCCCACAATCAACAGGAGTAAATGAACCGATGAGTGAAACATTGAATCCATTTGCAATTGCCCAAGCCCAGTTAGATGAGGCGGCCGAGGTCTTACAACTAGACCCTGATATGCACGCCTTCCTGCGCCAGCCGATGCGTGAATATCATTTCACGATTCCTGTGCGCATGGATGACGGCAGAACCCGCACGTTCAATGGTTATCGTGTGCAGTACAATGATGCACGCGGACCTGGAAAAGGGGGCATCCGCTTCCATTGGGAGGAAACCATTGACACAGTGCGCGCGCTTGCGGCCTGGATGACCTGGAAAACGGCCGTTGTCGATATTCCTCTTGGTGGCGCCAAAGGAGGAGTCGTCGTCGATCCCCGATCCTTGACACGATCGGAATTGGAGCGTCTTTGCCGCGGTTATGCGCGCAACATCGCTCGTTATGTGGGCATCACCCAAGATGTTCCCGCTCCCGATGTTTACACCAACCCGCAGATTATGGTCTGGATTATGGATGAATATGAAACCCTTATGGGCCATCATGAACCGGGAGTGATTACGGGCAAACCGCTTGAACTCGGCGGTTCTGCAGGCCGTGGGGATGCCACCGCCCGCGGTGGCATTTATACGCTGCGTGAGGCAGCAAAAGTCTTGGGCATGAATCTAGAAGGCAAAACAGCCGCCATCCAGGGTTATGGAAACGCCGGCACTTATGCCCACCAGTTGGCCGAAGAACTCTTGGGCATGAAGGTCGTTGCTGTCAGCGATTCTCGCGGCGGTATCATCAACACCAAGGGCCTCGACTACGAACCAACCTTCGCCCATAAGATGAATACCGGGGCTGTTGATAACTACCCGGGCGCCGATGCCATTTCCAACGAGGATCTATTGGAGCTGGATGTAGATGTCCTCTTCCCCTCTGCCCTGGAGAACGTCATCACCAGTAAGAATGCGGCTAAGATTAAGGCCAAGATATCGGCCGAACTGGCCAATGGGCCAACCACGCCCAATGCCGACGATATTCTTTATGACCAAGGCGTTTACGTCATTCCCGACTTCCTCTGTAACGCCGGAGGTGTTACCGTTAGCTATTTCGAGATGGTACAGAATGGCTACCAATACTATTGGCCCAAAGATATGGTTCATGAGCGTCTCGATCTGAAGATGACCAAGGCCTTCTATGCCGTGCAGAAGATGGCCGAAGCCAAGAACGTTAATAATCGTGTGGCCGCTTATCTCGTCGCCGTTGATCGCGTCGCCCAGGCTGTTCGTTTGCGGGGCTGGGTGTAAGAAACGACTTAAATTCGCTGATAAAGGAGGTCCTAGGCCGGTAGATAAGTCTAGGACCTCCTTTCGTTTCAGCGACCGCATAAATAGATTACCCTACTTTGATTCGTGATATAATCTGCGTCCCTATCCCATTACAAATTGAGGTTGTTTTTCCATGAGTGAAATTCTTAATCCATTTGCCATTGCGCAAGCCCAGTTGGATGAAGCTGCGGCTGTTTTGCAGCTTGATCCTGATATGCATGCTTTCCTACGTCAGCCTATGCGCGAGTTCCATTTTACGATTCCGGTACGTATGGATGACGGCCGTGTGCGCTCTTTTCAAGGTTTTCGCGTCCAATACAGCGATGCCCGGGGACCCGCCAAAGGTGGTATTCGTTTCCATCCTGATGAGACCATTGACACAGTACGTGCCTTAGCCGCGTGGATGACCTGGAAAACGGCCGTGGCCGACGTTCCTCTAGGGGGAGGCAAAGGGGGCGTGATCTGTAACCCGCGCGAGATGTCCCAGGGCGAGTTGGAACGCCTGAGCCGCGGTTACATGCGTGCCATCTCACGCTACATAGGTCTAACCCGCGATGTCCCTGCGCCGGACGTCCATACCAATCCCCAGATCATGGCCTGGATGTTGGATGAGCATGAGATGTTGTCTGGCCAACACGAACCGGGCGCCATCACCGGTAAACCGCTGCAGCTTGGTGGTTCTGCCGGACGTACGCCAGCCACGGCCATGGGCGGCCTGTTCACCATCCGTGAGGCTGCCAAGCTCTTTGACATGGAGTTAGCCGGTACCACCTGCGCCATTCAAGGCTATGGCAACGTGGGATCATTTGCTCACAAACTAGGACACGAAAAGTTTGGGCTGCAAGTAGTCGCCGTCAGCGATGAATTCGGCGGCATTTATAGCGCCGAAGGCCTTGACCCCGTCGTCGTCTCCAAACATCTGCGCCGCACAGGTCGTGTAGCCGGCTGCCCGGGAACGGAAGAAATCAGCAACTCCGACCTACTTGAGTTGGATGTTGCCATTTTAATCCCCGCCGCCATTGAAAACCAGCTAACCGGTAGAAACGCGGCCAATATTAAAGCACGCGTCATCGCCGAACTGGCCAACGGGCCCACCACGCCGGAAGCGGATAGAATCTTCCGCGAGAAGGGAATCTACATCATTCCCGATTTCCTCTGCAACGCCGGGGGTGTCGTTGTCTCATATTTCGAGATGGTCCAGAACTCCTATCAATTCTATTGGGATGAGCCAACGGTCCAGGAAAGGCTCGATTACAAGATGACCATCGCCTTCCAAGCCGTGCATAAAATGGCGCAGGCGCGGGGCGTCGACAACCGTGTCGCCGCTTACCTCGTGGCCGTCAACCGCGTCGCCGAAGCCGTCCGCCTTCGTGGTTGGGTCTAGTCCTGCGGGCTGGGATATCCGGCACAATAAATACCCCATGGTAGGGCTGTGCCCTTGTGGTCGCACTCTTTGTTGTACTGTTAAGGTCGATCCCTGTGCTAAACAGGGTGCGCTTTTGTGATGGTGCCAAAGAGGACTTTGATGGAAAAATGACGTTAAAATTTAAGGGTAAATCATGTCCAAAAACAAGGAAAAACCCTTGTCAGAATAGAACCTTTGTGCTAAAATACAAACAGCAATAGAGACTTGGGTCCAAACTGTGAAATATATCAATAAACTTAGCAAGTCTAAAGGAGCTTTACATGTATCAGAAGATAATTGTTGCCGGTAATTTAGGGGGAGATCCCGAAATGCGTTATATGGCCGATGGAACGGCCGTTACCAATTTTAGTTTGGCGACAAACCGCACGTGGACAGATCGCAATACAGGCCAGCCTGTAAAAGAAACGACCTGGTTTAGAATCAGCGTTTGGGGTCGCCAAGCAGAAAGTGTCAATCAATATTTGAGCAGGGGCCGTCAAGCATTGGTCGAAGGACGATTGCGCATGGATCCCAATACCGGCGGTCCAAGGCTGTTTACCCGACAGGATGGTACCGTAGGTGCGTCCTATGAAATCACTGCCGACACAGTGCGCTTCATAGGTGGACGTGACGATGTTGGTGACTTTTCCTCAGCAGAAGGCGGGGACGTCGGTGGTGCTGCCCCGGCCCAAGAAGAGGACGAGATCCCCTTCTAGCAATCACGTTTTCTAATTGAACAAAGGCGCGGTGTCTGTTTTGACACCGCGCCTTTTTGTTTATGGGTTTACCAACTATGCATTACTCCCCTCTCTTGCCAATCGCCACAAATATACTCAGGCTGATATCTTCCTCTTCCGGCCCCACACAATCACAAGTTCCCTCGGCGCAATCAATATCAATCTCGACCAAGCCTGCTGTGGCATACCACTTGCGGATATTGCCCCGGTCAAAGCCCAGCCAGCGGTCGGACATTGCTTCACGCATCCAGGCCTGATTATGGGCATCTAGATCGGTTATCACCAGTTTTCCACCAGGCTTCAAGATGCGCACCATCTCGGCGATCGCCGCCCCAGGATCGGGCGCATGATGTAAGTACATATTGGCGAAAACAGCGTCAAAGCTGCACGCTTCCGCCGGCAAATGCGTTCCCTCCGCCTGCCAGAACTGCACATTATCGTATCCGGCCAAGTTGTTGCGCGCTATCGCTAACATCTCGGCACTCTCATCAAAGCCCGTTAACTGCGCCGCATGATCCAGTAAACCATGGAGTACAAAACCGGTGCCCGTGCCCACATCGGCCACATTGGCTCCCTGAGGCAAATTTACCCTTTCAACGGCCGCATCACGCATTGCTTCAGTGAAAAACCCACCGCGAATCTCATCCCACTCTTCGGCTACCCCGGCAAAGTAAAATTGTGAACGAGTCATATTGTTCTCCACTATTGATTTCTAATGCAGCGGTCGCTTCTTAAACCGCGCCGGCCAAATTGCTAAATGCCTGCTTGATCGTGGAGCGCGGGGTGCCAATGGTCATTCTTGCGAATCCTGCCCCTTCTCTTCCAAACCAATAACCTGGACTAACTGCGATATTGGCGTCATGGGCCAGGAACCTTTGCAGCGCTTTGGCATCAAGACCCAGTTCCCGAAAATCTAACCAGGCCAAAAAGGTTCCTTCCGGTTCAATCAAAGAAATGCCGCTTCCATTTTCAAGCAAGAATTCTTGGATGAAAGCAATATTCCCTTGCATATAAACGAGCAGTTCATCTAACCACGCGCCGCCATCTCGATAAGCAGTTTCTGTGGCGATTGAAGCAAATACATTGATCTTGTTGATCTGGTAGCGATGGGCAAAATCACGAAAACGTTGGCCTTGATCAGCATTGGGGATAACTGCCATCGCATCAACCATGCCCGAGATATTGAACGTCTTGGCTGGAGAAATGCAAGCTGCTACATTCTCAGTATCAATATTCGTTACGGTTAGAAAGGGTGTATAGCGGTGTGGTGCATAGGCAAAATCCCCATGTATCTCGTCGGCAATCACAAAGACACCATGCCGCTTGCAGATCTCGGCAACTTGCTCAAGCTCTTGTTTCGTCCATACTCTGCCTACGGGATTGTGCGGGTTACACAAGATCAAAATTTTGTTGTTCTCGTTGGCTGCTTTGGCCTCCAAGTCATCAAAGTCAATTTCATAACGCCCATCAACCAGATTAAGAGCATTCTTTACAATTCGGCGCTTGTTACTGCGAATGACCATCCGGAACTCAAAGAAAACCGGCGGTTGAAGAATTACCCCGTCTCCCTCATCTGAATGTTGGTTGATCAGGATGGCGATGGCGCTCAAGATAGATGGACAAGCTTCAATCTGCTGCCGATTGAGATTCCAGCCATGTCTATTCAGATACCATGACTCGAGCGCATTGAAGTAGCTGTCCGCTTTGTACTCGTAACCGAAAACGCCATGGGCAACACGTTCGTGCAGCTTGGCCACGACCGCTGGAGGGGCCATCAAGTCCATATCAGCAACCGACATGGGAACGGCCGCTTCATTGCCAAAATGTTCGGCCAGAAAAGACGGGCTCCATTTCATGGTCGGATAAACGCTGCGGTCAATTGTTTCATTAAAATTCATCGATTTTTCTCTCTCTTGACTCAGGGTCTGCCAGTAAATCTCTAGTGGGGCTTAACAGCCGTCACCCGTGCACTGAAAATCGTCGCCAGGCCAACGATGCTTAATGAATCCACAAGCTCAAGATCGGGATTGCCCTTATCACGGACTGAGATATTCGTGAATCCCGCGGCGCGGATAGCGGCCACATAATCGGCTACATCTTCCGCTCCCGTGATGCATCCTGCCCAGGCGTTCATATCTGCGCGTTCTTTCTCTGAGAAGCGCCCCAAGGTCACCATGTCCGACACAGCAAGCCTGCCGCCCGGCTTCAATACCCGGAATGTTTCTCGGAATACGGCCGTCTTATCCGGGCTCAGATTGATCACACAGTTAGAAATGATCACATCTACTGTGCCGGTCTTTACCGGCAGATTCTCGATCTGCCCCAGACGGAAGTCCACATTGGCCAGGTTAACTTTCTCTTTATTCTGGTTCGCCTTCTGGATCATCACCGGCGTCATATCCACGCCAATCACTTGGCCTGTCTCCCCTACCTGACGAGCGGCCATGAAGCAGTCAATGCCACCGCCTGATCCCAGGTCGAGCACCGTCTGTCCCGGCTGCAGTTCGGCCAATGTTATCGGATCGCCGCAGCCCAGGGAAAGATTGGTCACATCGTTGGGCAGCCATCCGGTGTCGATATCATAGAGGGCAACCGGCTCACAACAAGAAGCCCCGCTGTCCTCGCCACAGCAGGAAGAAACAATTTCCGGCGCTGCTGCAGCCGCAATACGGCCGTACCATTCTTTCACTTCCTCGTGAATCTGTTCATCAGATTGCTTCGTCATCATCACACCTCACATTGATATTCGTCTATATGTATTTCTAAAAAGAAACCGGGTTTCTTTGTGTTGATTAACCCGGTCAGAGATTAGGAGCAGAAACCTGGTTTCTACTTCTGGCTATGTTGTATCAAGCACATTGCCCACGGGAATGACTACCTTCTCCGGGGCAAAATTCTGCATAAGCACACCGCAGCACAGCGCTACCGCATCCTGGTTAAGTGAGTAAAAAATCTGCTTCCCTTCTCTGCGTGTGTACACCAACTGCGCCTCGCGCAAGATGGCCAGGTGGTGTGAAACCGTCGGCTGGCTCACATTACCCAATTTATCGACAACATCCGATACACAGAGCCATTGGCAGCACAACATGCTCATAATCTGCTGCCGCGTATCATCCGCCACCGCCTTCGCAAATGTCAAAGAATCCATCAATTAACCCCAATCATATAGACAACCATCTATATGTTTCTCCAATTATACACACGCCGCTAACCATGTCAAGCGCCCAATATTTCTCTATTATGCGCTAAATCTGCGGGAAATAGAGAAACTCGGTTTCTAGGAATTGTTCGTTTTTAGTTTTCAGTTTTTTGTTGATTGTTCTATTGTTGCTTATCGTTTCTCAACAATAAAAGTCGGCACCGACGATCCCCCACCTGCTGAAACATTGAGCAGTGGATCCGTGGAAAGGCGCGTTAGGCAGCCGTCGACATAATTCCCGTAGAAGATAAAAGGAGCTGTATCCAGCATACGGTCGTAGATCTGCAGCCGCCCGTCAACAATGCTCGGATAAGGTTCTTCAGGAATCGGCACCCGTTCCTGGACCACAAAGGGCGTTTTCAGCGCATCCTGCACCGCTTGCTCCCACCCGCCGCGGTTCGTCTGCCACCCCAATATAATACCGCGCCCGCCGTAATCATCGTTTGGTTTCAGCACAAAACGCTCTTGATACTTGAGAATAAATGGAATCAGATCGACCGGCAGGTCATTGTAAATTGTCTTTCGTTCTTCAACCGTGCGCGTCCAGGGCACATGCGCTTGGATGGCCTGCATTTCACTCTTATTGAACATATGCGCGTTTTGTTCATCGCTCAATACCGCCAGGCTCGTCTTCTTGTAGAGGATCTTGCAGCGGAAGGGGTTCACCATGCACACCTTGCCATCACGAACCGCGCGCACCACGGCATGATCGAGCCCGCCCCGTTCAATTAGTTCCGTGATCAATACCCGTTTGTAGATCAGGTTAATTTGAAAATCACCTGCGTAAAGCCCTCCATTTCTATATTCCACGTCGCGCGGATCGACGATGCGGCATTCGAAACCCTGGCCAATAAAGAAGCGGATGAACAATTCAAACTCGCTGTAAGTTGGCACCTCGCGCCAATCAAGAATGGCGATATTCGGCCGTTCTACACCGCCCCATTCCTTGTAGGCGTGCAGCAGAACATGTAAGACATCATGGCGGGTCATCAAGGGATTGACCACGTACTGGTGCAAAAACTGGCCCATGACAGGCAGCCCCAGAAAAACCTTGGTCAACACGTCATTATAGGCTGATGCCGCCGGCACCTCGGCATTATATTCCGTAAAGTGCATATCCCCACTGTCGGTCAAGTAGAATGCGTCCAGGCGTGTCAGGGGGGTATGGCTGCTGTAGCCCGGATCGATCTGGATCAATTCCTCCTCCCAGTCGAGCAGGCGAAACTGGCTCAGGAACTCTGGATGGGCAACGGCCACGTCCGAAATCTTTGCGAACGCCTTCAACAGGGGCTGTATCGAGCGGCGCAAATAATTGTACTGCTGCGGCAGCAGGAAGCGTGGACGTAAGACAGTGGACAAAGGCCGGTCACCAAAGAAAAGCCCTCGCTGCTTCAACTGCCGGTCGAGCTGATCTTGCGACTCCAGCGCGACCTCGTCCGTTAACAGGTCGTGATAAGTTTTTATGGCATCATTTAACGACATCGCGCTCTACCCTTCAGACGATTTCGCAGAAACTGCCAGTTTCCGTGAAAATCTTGTGCGTGATTATTGATTAAACCAGCTCTTCCATTTCAATTCTGTCAGCTGTGGTCGTGGATTTTGGGCCAGGTCGATGGCCATATCTGCCATATGCTGTACAACCCATTCAAAATAAGTTGGTGTCAAAGAATTAATGTCCATATCTGGGGCCGGGTTCATGAAATCTATGGCGTAGGGCACGCCATCGCGCACGGCAAACTCGGCCGTGTTCATATCATAGCCCAAAGCCTGCACCAGCTTCAGCGCATCCTTAACCACCCGCTCCCCCAACTCCGGGCTCATATGGGCGTGCTCCACATGGTATCGTTTTTCCCCGGGATCATACTTCATCGGCAGCACCTCTTTCTGTCCCAGGCACATGCAGCGGATGTAATGGTCCCAATTGATAAACTCCTGCAGCACCATCGTCAGCAGTCCAGATTGGTTGTACGCATTCCAGATATCCTCGATCGTGTGACAGATAAACACATCTTTCCAACCGCCACCATGAGCATCTTTCAACACACAGGGTAGGCCAATATAGTCCAATATGGTGTCCCAATCCAGCGGGAAGATTAAGTTGCGCAGACTCTCCCCATGAACAATACCGGGCACATAATCTTTATTCGGCAGCACCATTGTCTTCGGGTGCGCAACTCCCAACTTTGTCGCCAATGAAGCCTCGAAGAATTTATCATCGGCGGTCCACATGAAAGGGTTGTTGATTACCGTCGTGCCCTGCAAGACGGCGTTTTTCAAATAGGAACGATAATAGGGAACTTCATGGGAAATGCGATCGACGATCACCGCGTACTCGTTGGGCTCGTCCATTCTCGTGCCCCCCAACTGCACCAGTTCCGCGGTTACACCCGCATCACGGCCGTTAACCGCTTCAATAAAAGCTGGGGGAAAAGACCATTCACGACCGACCATCAAACCAACTTTTAAAGTCATGTGCTAAATCCTCCTATAGTAATCATTTCCCCGCAAACGCACAGTTCCGGGGAAATTTCCACTTTCAATCATGTCCCCCAATATAAGCAGCAACCATCTGATGCCAGTATGGCCAATCATGTGACCAGCCATCCCACAGGCGCAGCGCGTTGCCGATACCTTTATTCCACAGCGCTGCCGACAGGCGCTCACTGCTTTCCCGTAGCCCATCTCCTTCGCCGACGACCAGGATAATATCCATCCGGCGCAGCGCTTCTAAACGTGCCCGATCATGCTCCTGAGGGATGAAGTCACAGGGGCTGTTGTAATAAACATTGTCGTCGTAATAACCATCCCTCCAGGCGTCGACCGTATAAATGCCGCTCATGCCCAAGGTCCGGCTGACCAGAAAGGGATGGCGCAAAGCGAAATTGACTGCATGATAAGCACCAAAACTTGCCCCGGTCGTGATCAGAAATGGATTTTGATTCTTTTGCCAGGTCAGCGGCAGTACTTCCTGCAGTAAATACTGCTCATACTGCATGTGGCGCCACACCCGTTCACCCGGATGCCGCCAGCGAGCATACCAGCTTTCAGCGTCCACGCTGTCGATGCACGTGATCTGCAGCCATCCTCTTTCCAAATGTTCGCCCAGGGTGTTCATCATGCCCCGATCTTCCCACTCATAGAAACGACCTTTAGAGGTAGGGAAAACCAGGACGCGAGCCCCGGCGTGACCATAGATCAGTAATTCCATATCACGCCCCAAAGCAGGGCTGTACCATCTATGATGTTCACGGTTCATTAAATAGTTCCTTCTTTCCTTATACTCGAGCAGGATAGATTGTATCATTGAATTGGCTCAAATGTGAGAAAGCGGCATAATTGAATTGAACCAAAATCTGGACGGACAGTATGCTCGATATGATAACAAAAGTCGTGGCGCGCTACGATGAAATTGAACGACAAATGGCGGATCCGCAAGTGTTGACCGACCATGTAAAGCTCACCCAATTGGCTCAAGAACGAGCCGAGATCGCACCTCTGGTTGAAGCTTTCAACAGGCATCAGAAGCTCAGCGAAGAGTTGCTAGAAGCGCGCGAACTGCAAGAATTGGCGGAGGATCCGGAAATGGTTGAATTGGCCTCCGATGAGATCAACAGCCTCACCAAAAAACTCGCCAAGCTGGAAAAGAAAATGCGCAGCCTGCTGGTTCCTAAGGATCCCCGTGACAATAAGAACGTCTACCTCGAAATCCGTGCCGGGGCCGGCGGTGATGAAGCCGGTATCTTCGGCGCTGACCTGCTGCGCATGTATATGCGTTACGCCGAAAGAAGAAAATGGAAAACACAGATTGCCGATGAAAATCACACTGGGGTGGGGGGCTACAAGGAAGTTGTCCTTCTTGTGCGTGGCAAAGGAGCCTTCTCTCGTTTCAAGTTCGAGAGCGGCGTTCATCGTGTGCAGCGTGTCCCCACGACTGAGTCTCAAGGGCGTATCCATACCAGCACCGCCACCGTCGCTGTGATGCCCGAAATCGACGATGTCGAAATCACGCTTGATGAGCGAGATCTGGAAATCACCCCCGAATTCTCCTCTGGCCCGGGTGGGCAGCACATGCAAAAAAATGCCACCGCCGCCCGTATCGTGCACAAGCCCTCCGGTCTGATGGTCAAAATTCAATCGGAACGAAGCCTCAGCCAGAACAAGCGCCTGGGAATGGCCATCCTTCAAGCCCGTTTGCAAGATGCCGGAGAAGCCAAGCAGCATGCCGAGGTGGCTGCGGAACGCAAGGCGCAGGTAGGCAGCGGTGATCGCAGCGAAAAAATCCGTACCTACAATTACCCCCAATCGCGCGTGACCGATCACCGCATTGGCCTCACCACCTATAATTTGCAGGGGACCATGGATGGCGACCTCGATCCTTATATTGATGCGCTCACGGTTGCCGATGAAGCCGAAAAGATGGCCGCTGTCGGCAGTGCTTAAGAACCAAATCGATAGGAGCTCCCCATGACAGAACTCAAATACAAGCCCCGTGGACTCTATTTCGAGGAATTCGAAGTAGGCCATAAATTGATCACCGCCGGGCGAACCATCACCGAATCCGATATCGTTCGTTTCGCCGGTTTGTCCGGTGATTTCAACCAGATGCATACCGATGCCCAATATGCCGCTGCCGGCGCATTTGAAAAACGTGTGGCCCATGGATTATTGGTGCAGTCCATTGCCACGGGCCTCGCTGTCCAATCAGGCGTTATTGAAGGGACTGTGCTCGCCTTCCGCGAGCTGAGCACCAAGTTCAGCCTGCCCGTATTTATTGGCGACACAATTCATGTTACCTTGGAAATTATGGAGACGAAGCCCTTGCCACGCCTGGGTGGTGGGCAAGTCGTTATGAAATTTCGCATTCTAAATCAGGAGGGTAAGGCCGTACAGCGTGGCAGTTGGCTGATGCTGGTACAAGGCAAAGAGTGAGCCTGGGCCTGATTGGCCAACGAATTGTGCCCTTTGGGGAACATTTTGGCCCTGTTTGTCGTTTCATGATCCATGAGCGATAAAGACGAAAAAGAACAGCAAGAAGAGCAGGATCGTGCGCCGGACCCCCAAACGCCTGATGCTCCTTCCTTAGCCCCTGCCGCTGAGGAGCATGAAGGCACCATTTCCCTGCTTGATCTCATTCGTGAGACGAAGGGGGCTGATGCGCCGGGCACACCCGAGGAGGACACGGCCGAAATCCCTGCCCCCCTGGTCGTGACCGTGCCGGATGAAGACGAGCCCACGGTCACCCTTACCAGTGAACCCAAAACCCAGGAAGCCCAACCCAGCCCGCTGCCGCTTTCAGCGGAACAGCTGCGCACGCCTGCCGAACGGCCGTTAGAGCAGGACCCAGAAGCAACCGAAGTACAACCTCGCGTCGCCTTCGCCCGTCCCCAAAGCGCCACACCCGTCGAAGAGCAGCCAACCCAGGTCCACGACATAAGCCCCGCGGTCACCGTACCTTCTGCGGCAGTCAGGCCTGCCGCTGCCCGGCCCGTGCCCCAGCCCGTACGGCAAAGCGCGCCACCGCTGGTCAGCGCGCCGCCCGCCAAACGAAACTGGGGCAGTTGTTTAGGACGTCTCATTCTATTCTTCCTCGTCGCTGGTGTCCTGCTCCTGACCCTGGGCGTCGCCACCGCCGCCATCGGCTATACCGGCATCGCGCGCACCCTACCGCCCCCCAGCGAACTCAGCGCTCGCGCCAGTGCCTTTGAGACGGTGCGCATCTACGACCGCTTCGGCAATTTACTCTACTCCCAGGCTGATCCCAACACCGGCAACCGTTTGTACGTACCCCTGGACCGGATTTCACCTCATCTAATAAACGCCACCATTGCCACCGAAGATTCTCGCTTCTACCAGAATCCCGGATTCGACATCTTCGGCCTCTCCCGCGCGATCATGCAGGCCGCCCAAGAGGGTGAAACCATCGCCGGAACCAGCACCATCACCCAGCAGCTTGTGCGCGCCGTTCTCCTCGATGAATCTGAGCGCATGGAGCGCACCTTTCGCCGCAAAGTTCGCGAGATTATCCTCGCCGCCGAAATCTCCCGTACTTATGAAAAAAGCGAAATCTTAGAACTGTATCTAAACGAAATCTATTATGGCAATCTCGCCTATGGCATCGAAGCTGCCGCCCAGACTTATTTCGACAAACCCGCGGCTGAATTGAATCTTGCCCAAGCTTCGCTCCTGGCCGGTTTGCCCCAGGCGCCCGCTCTTTGGGATCCCTATTCGGCCCCAGAGAAAGCGCTCGGCCGCCAGAGCGAAGTGCTCAGCTTGATGATCGCCGACGACTTTATCACTGTTGAAGAGGCGCGCGCCGCCCAGGATGAAGCCAACCTGATATTGGCCACCCTATCGCCGCCAACGGTCACCATTAAACATCCCCATTTCACCTTGACCGTCCTGCAGCAGGCGGAAGATATACTCGGCGCGCAGTCCATCTATCGCGGCGGGCTGCAGATCTTTACCACCCTCGATCCCGACACGCAGCGCCTGGCTGAAACGGCCGTCAACGATCAGCGCGCCAATATCAATGCCGCCGGGGCCAACAACGCGGCCATGGTCGTGCTCAAACCTGATTCCGGCGATATCCTGGCCCTGATCGGCAGCGCCGATTTCCAAGATGAATCTATCAGCGGGCAGGTCAACATGGCCCTCACCCCGCGCCAGCCCGGATCATCCATCAAACCCCTGGTCTATCTCTCGGCCATGGAACGTGGCTGGACCCCCTCGACCCTCTTATGGGACGTGCCCACCCAATTCCCTGATGCCTCGGGCAATATTTATGAACCCAAGAACTATGATGATCAGTTCCACGGCCCCCTGCGCCTGCGTTTGGCCTTGGGCAATTCCTACAATATACCTGCCGTAAAAGCGTTGGAATATGTCGGCGTCTGCAACTTCATCGCCAATGTGCAGAAGTTGGGCCTGACCGATCTGCTCGATGCCGGTTGCTCCGAGGTTGGACAGCCCCGCGATCATGGCCTTTCTCTGGCCTTAGGTGGTGGGGAAGTTTCGCCTTTGCAAATGGCCGGTGGATTTGGGGCGCTGGCCAACCAGGGGCGCTATATGCCTCCCTTTGGCATCAGCCGCATCGAGAACAACCGGGGCGAGATCGTCTTTGAGTATACGCCCCCGGATCCCGCGGCTGCCCAGGTCGTGCGCCCCGAACATGCCTACCTGCTCAGCGATATTCTCTCCGATGATGATGCCCGGCAGCCTGCCTTCGGCCGCAGCAGCAGCCTCGTCATCCCCGGTCGCGATGCAGCCGTCAAGACCGGAACCTCCGGCAGCAGCGCCCAGGACGTCCGTGATGCTTGGACCATCGGCTATACACCTGATGTCGTCAGCGCGGTCTGGGTGGGCAACACCGATAACAGTCCCCTTGCCGCCGGACAGTCAGGCACAGGGGTCGCCGCACCGATCTGGAACAGCTTCATGAGCCAATATCTGGCCAATCGCCAGCAGTTGCCTTTTAACCGCCCCACTGCCGTGGTCGATGTTGAGATCTGCGCCGATTCCGGAACCCAGCCCGGCGCTGAATGCCTCAGCCGCGGCCAGGAGATTTTCGCCGCCGATCAGCCGCCGCTGGACAGCAGCCATGACTTCATCCAGAAGCAGGCCATAGATCTTTGGACCCAGCTTCTGGCCACCAACGCCTGTCCTGAAGCCGTTTACGACGCCAATTTCTTCACCATGCTCGTCTTTGGCAACGACAACGTGCTGCAGCGTGAGCGCAACGGCGCCCAGCTTTGGCTCGAACAAACGCCTGTCGGGCGTAACTGGGCTGCCAAACGAGAGATCAGCATCCCCCTGCGCCTGCCCCCCAATCGCTCCTGTGACGGCTCAACGCCTCGCCCGCGGGCCGAGATCCTGCAGCCCGCCAATGGCAGCGAGGTGATTAATGTGGCCACCATCATTGGTTCCGCTTCCGGTCCCGGCTACACTGGCTACCAGGTAGAATACGGCCTTGGTTATGAACCGGGGGGCTGGGGCGCCATCAGTGGCTACCAGCCCTTCACCGTTGACAATGGCTATTTGGCTGATTGGAATACCACCCAGCTTGCCCTTTCTGGCCCGGCAACCGTACGCCTCATTATCTTTGGTCCCGACAATCCTTTTACTCCTGAACAAGATCCGGTGACCATGGAAAAACGGGTTGTGCTGACCGTCCTACAACCGACGCCCACGCCCACGCCGACGCCCACGAATACACCGACGCCCACAGCGACATTCACACCCACGCCGACACCATCGCTGGAGCCAACCATTCCGCCAACCTCCACACCCTTCCCCACCTTTGTCCCTGATCCGGCTACTCCCTTTACGCCTGTGGAAACCTTACTTCCCATTCCCACTTTCACGCCTGAAGGGACGCCCTATCCATAAGCGAGAAAATATATGAGTGACCATGCCATAAAAGCTGTCTTCTTCGATTGGGATGGAACCCTGGCCACTATTGACCTACCTTCAATCAGCATAAGTGATCGTCTGGCGCTCATGTTCCAGATGGCCGGTTTGCCCTACACGGAAGAACAGATGGCTGCCGCCATAGAGCAGTATGCCGCCGATGAGGGGCAGGAACAGATTAAGCGCTTTGGCGCCGCCCAAACCCGGCGCGAGATCACCAACCACTACGCCCAGATCTTACGGCGCTTAGGACACCAGGACACCAGCTGGCAACTGACCCTCGCCATCTACCGCACCTATGCCAATTTGCCCTGGCTGCTCTACGAAGACAGCCGCGCCGTTGTCCAGGCCGTGCGCGATCAAGGCTACATCGTCGGCATTCTCTCCAATCATTCCCACTCCGCCCGCCGCCTGATGGAAGAATTGATGGGCGACCTGATTCCTGCCCGCCAGATCATCATCAGCGAAGAAGTCGGCGTCCATAAGCCGGCCAAAACCATCTACCGTCATGCCGCATCTTGTGTGCGCACACCACCTGCCAACTGTCTCTTGGTGGGCGACAACTACACCGCAGATGCCCTCGGCGCTGTCCAAAACGGCCGCTTTGCCCAAGGCGTCTGGCTCAACCGCAAACAGCAAGATCTGCCCCACCCCCTCCCGCCTCGTATCTCCATAATCACGACGCTTGTTCAGCTTTTGGACCTTCTTTGATAGAGCAGTTAGCAAATAGCAAATAAACAGTTGACACGTTATCAAGATTTCCGTTTTTATAGGTGGTTGATTGTTTTCTTTTCCTTACTTTTCATAATAATAAACTAATCTTCCTCAAATCCCCCCCCTCAGCTTCGCCACCCAAAGCGGCCGTTCGCGCATCGCCCTCAACACCATCGCCCTCATACTGGGCGTGGCCACCATGTTCAGCCTCCTCGGCGCCGGTGCCTCCTTACTCGGCCGTGTCTTGCTGTAAAACCAGCAGATCCTGCTGCTCATCGGCGGCGCCCTGCTCATGCTCAACGGCACCCTGGCCCAATTCAATGCCCTCATCCCACCTCATCTTGCCATTTGGTTCGCCAGCTTCGAAGACCAACCAATTGGCCTTTTTGCCCAGCATGAAGCGGCTGCCGCTTCATGAAGTAAAAGGAGAGATTGAATGACACAATATGGGAACATTTCCTCATTCTGGCTCGTAGTAGGCGCCGTTGTCTTGCTTATATTCGGCGCAGCCCTCATCTTCAATCAACGTGACTTCACTTCACCCAGGCCAGATCAAGCGGCTCTCCGCGCAGAGTCTGTCGCCGCTCCAGAGCCGGCCGCTCAAGCAGCCGAAGTTGAGTCCGCAGTGGTCGAAGCTGCTGCCCCCGCAAATCCTGCCCCCGCAGGTCCTGCTCTTGATCCGCCGGCACCAGCAGTTCCATCTGCGACCCAGATCCTCACCGTCGATGACCGGCCCGATCGTCTGCGCTCCCTCACCAGCAGTTGGAACACCGACTGGGAGCGCCACACCATCGACTATCAGAGCATTCTATCCGGTGATCCGCCGCGCGACGGTATCCCCTCCATTGACGAGCCCCGCTTCGTCGATCAGGCTGCCGCGGCTGAATGGCTGGCCCCCAATGAGCCCGTCATCGTCCTGGAGATCGAAGGTGATGCCCGCGCCTACCCCTTGCCGGTCATTACCTGGCATGAAATCGTCAACGATACCGTCGGCGATATCCCCGTCGTCGTTACCTTCTGTCCCCTCTGCAGCTCCGCCCTCGTCTTCGACCGTCGCTTCGCCGGCCAGGTCTTTGAGTTCGGCGTCTCCGGCCTGACGGTTGATTTGCTCGAGGATGTTCTCCCGCTTAACACCAATGTCATGACCGTGAACAGAAACACCCAGCATGTGGCCGAGAAATTAGAAGCAAAATTGGGAGATGAGCAGCTCATTTATTGCTTCAGGTGCGAACCAAAACACTCACTGAAGAGTTGAGAGACAATTTCTGCCGCTGGTATCCAGGGATGGTACGTGCCGCCGAACATTTGCCTCTAGTAGTTTAGCCCCTGGTTTATTGTGCTCTTCATAATGCAGTAAGGCGCTCATTCGCCAGCGCTTGCAAGGCGCGCTTCAATTCTCCAGGCGCAGCGAAATTAATAACTTCTGCACTGGCAGTTATTTGTTCGATTTTTTCTTTTGTTTGGGTCATATGTGGTGCCAAACTGGTACTACATTGGAATTATAGGCCCATCCGTATTGTGTTTGTCAAGGACCAGTCGATTAGAGTATGCTGTTGTTACCCTCTTGTATTGCTCAACTTCCTCGAAACGATCATGCCCTGTTGGTTTTGATGACCTGCATCAAGGCGTATAATAAGGCACGTACCCAGACGGAGGTCTAAAAGCGATGGCACTGACGAATGAACAGATTGGCCTGGCAATTAAAAACGTTGATTACGTTACCCGACTTTATGCTAGCGGCGCTACGGATGAAGACTTGCTGCGCACCATGCATGACTATGTGCCGCTGTTTAAACAGGTGTTAGACACGGCCACCCGCGATGAAATAGACGTGCTTTGCCAATAATCTGATGGCTTCTATACGTTTGCAAAGTTATTAGAGGATATGGCAGGAGCCATCAGAGATGGCGTCATTACGGTACCGCCTGAATAGGAAAAGCAGCAAAAGCAGCTTATGCTGCTCGCTGGCTGGCTGCCCGACAAAACCCCCAATATGGAACTTGGCGCTACCTCCTCCTGATGTGAATTCGAGGACCGTGAAATGCCTGAAAATTCTCAACGCGATTTCAGAACCACAAAACTAGACCCGGATCTTCTTGCAACTCCTTTTGGAGTTCAGACAAATTGGCATGTGATAACGGGCGCTCCCTCTTGTGGCAAAACAACCCTGATTAATCTGCTGGCTGGCAAAGGATTCCAGACGGTTCCCGAGGGTGCGCGACTGTACATGGAGAGAGAAGTAGCCAGAGGGCGAAGTCTTGATCAAATCCACGCCAATGCGGTCGCTTTACAGCGCGGTATAAAAGACATGCAACTTGAAATTGAGCGTGGATTACGAGCAAATGATTTTGCCTTTCTCGACCGAGCCGTTCCAGATACCCTTGCGTGGTACCGGGTCTTTGGACTGGACCCCAATGAGTTCTTACGCGAATGCTTCCACCATCGCTATGCGTCCGTATTTATCCTCGACCAACTCCCTCTTCAATTGAACAGCTTCAGGTTCGAAGATATCGATAATACGGGATTGTTTGATGAGTTGCACGCCCAGGATTACAGTGCCTTGGGATATCGCATTATTAGGGTACCAGTATTGCCGCCTGAAGAGCGGCTCGCGTTTGTTCTGGAGAGGATTTCGGGTATTTTTGCCTAATGTCCCGTGGTAATAACCGACTATTGTCATCAGTGGGGATGATATGCTTAATTGTAATCGCATTATCTTCAACGACAATACTTTCCATTAACAAACGTAATACTTCCTGCTTGTCAAATACAAAAGGGCCCATAACATCCATCGTTTGTCTTACAACCCTTTGAAGGTAAAAGAAAACAATCGGTGTATTTTGCGAATGGTGCGCGGCCACAATGTCCTCATTCCACGCATGCCCTACCATGGGCTGCGCAGTGGGCAGGTCGGCGAACTGGCGCAGCTTAGTGCGGCCGATCTAGGCGCTTTTGGCCAGAATGCAGTGGACATTGGCACCGGACTTGGCGACGAACTTGTTTTGATTGGCGCCTCCGGCGGGGCCACTGTCGCCGCCTGGACGGCCGTAAAACACGCACAGGTTGAGCGTACTTTGCTCCTGGTTCCCTTCTTTGGTTTCTATCGCCTGCCGGACAAGCTGACGGCCTTGATATTGAAGCTGCTGCTGCGCTTGCCAGATAAGACTGTGCACAGACCGGGTGAGAAGCATCGCCCATGGGCCTATCCCGGCCAATCTACACGTGGTATTGCGGCTTATCTCGACCTAGCATACGAAGTGCTGAGAGAGGCTGAGAAGGGTATTGCGCCTCATGGCGAGATGATCGTCGTTACAACTGCAAATGATAAACTGGCTAACAACGGTACCACAGAGCGCCTGGTTGAGATGTGGCGGGCAGCAGGGAGAGATATTGAGCAATTCGAATTTGAGCGCGCGCGCTCAATTCCACACGACACGATAGACCCCGCCGCCAAGCCCTGCCGCCCATCGTGCACG
>CAWEDV010000004.1:0-216338 GCA_963807975.1 uncultured Chloroflexia bacterium
TCGAACCAATGCTTTTTTGTATCATAGGCATAGGCCGACTATAAGGATCCTCTGTATCAAAAGAAGCTGCAATATCAAAAACCTGTTGCGCATCTCCCGTTGTTTTAGCAAAGATAGAGACACAATCAAGACTTCGACATGCGGGAACAACCCCTGATGTACTCAGTATCCCTTTAGATGGTTTCAGTCCAACAAGATTATTAAATGCTGCAGGTACACGACCTGACCCTGCCGTATCTGTACCCAATGAGAAAACAACCATATCCAGTGCAACACTGATGGCAGATCCTGAACTGGAACCACCTGAAATATACGCTGGATCGATACTATTCTGACACGCTCCATAAGGAGAACGTGTTCCCACAAGTCCAGTTGCAAACTGATCAAGATTCGTCTTTCCAACAGGAATAGCCCCTGCTTCAATCAGTGTATTGACCACATAGGCAGACTTATCAGGGATATAACTGTAGTCAGCACAAGCCGCTGTAGTTGGTACACCTTTTAGGTCAATATTATCCTTAATGGCAAAAGGGATACCATAAAGAGGAAGAGAGTCAGGCTCACAGGATTCCAGACGTTGTAAATAAGGTTCAAGTTCACTTTCATCCAATGTATAAATCCAAATTGGATTCTCTTTATGCGCTTCAATACGTTCTTTTATCTGTGTCATCAATGCTCTTGGCGTTAGTGTATTATTTATATATGATTCTTTTAAATTTGATATATTCATCTCTTTTCCTTTATTCAAATGTTGTAACCGGTATATCATCATCTTTGGTACGAAGTGCCTCGATAAAAGCAGCAGCTACAATCAGCGCACCACCCGTATATTCAATAGGAGACATCGTTTCCCCAGCGATCAGTGTTGCAGAGACAGCCGCAGTGATCAACTCTAAAATAATAATGATCGAAGAGCGTCCTGCTTCCATGTGGGTCACACTCCATTGTGAGCCGATATTGGCTACAAGAAGCCAAAACAGAGCATAACTAACAAGCATCCACCATGTATTTCCATTCATATCCTGAGGGAACTGTTCAATACCACCTATTAACAACACACCGGCGAGACTGAAACAACCTAAAAACATCACACCTAACTTTGCACAAACAGGTACAGATTGAGATGCCCGAAAAAGGATATTATTCATGGCAAAAAAGAGCCCTGATGCCAAAGCGATCAAGTCGATCCATGATGGCGGGGCATTCAACACTTCAACACCACCAAGGATGAGAAAAGCACCGCTGATGGCCAAAAATACACCCAGATAACGCCAAAAATCAATATCTTCTTTCAGAAAAATACGTCCTCCTACTACACCCCATACAGGAAGTAAATAAAAAAGCACCATCACACGAATCACTTCACCGTTAATGAGTGCATAGGTAAATGCAAGGTTGGCTCCGCCACCAAAAAGTGCGATGAGCAGCATGACCTTTTTATGTTCTTTCCATAGCATAAACTGTTTGACCAGCAAAGGACTCAAGGTCAAGGCAAGTATCCCATAGACGACAAAAATAAGTGAAACACCATCAATACCCATAGTATTGATACTTTTAAGAGGAAACCATGACAACCCCCAGAGTACTGATGCTCCAAGCAAAACAATTACAGGTAAATGTACTCTCATGATAAAGCCTTTCTTTGTAGATAATTGTCATAATGGACACGTTCTGTTTCCGCCATCCAACAGTTGATCTCCCAGAGGTCTGCTACAGGCACATTGGTAAATGGGAGCGTATGCAGATATCCGTCAGGACCAAATTCCGGTGTCATTGTTGTTATTTTAAAATCTTTCTCAAACTGTGCATCCCAAATGATTTCCCAGCACTCCTGGTGGGAAAGCGACGCCTCTTTATACTCTGGTGCCCCCGGGTGAGGTACCTGTGGTCCCTGGTCGTACCCCACACGTCCATGGATGTGATGGACATGAGGAGCGATCGCTTTGATCGTCTCAAGCTCTATGCTCATAAGACGTTCACATACCACACACCAGTGGCTGATATCCAAGGTCAATTTGATCTGAGGCAGTGCCTCTATGATCTCTCTGGTTATCCAAGGGGTAAAGAGAATACGGCTGCGATGTGTTTCAAACAAGATCTCCAATTGATGCTTGTTGGCATGTTTCATCGCACTGGTAAAGAATGTGATGCTCTCTTCTTTACTCCATGCATCAAGCCCGCCCAGACAAGTCATAAAACGCGGGTTGAGTTCCAAAGCGTTCTCTATCGCAATTTTTACATCTTCAATATGCGCTTGTATATTTAGGTGGCGTCCAGGGACATAGTCTCTACCTGTCACGATCTCACCAATGTAATCAAGCTCATATTTATCCAGACATGCTTTCCAGTGTGCACGCTCCTCTTTCTCTTTTGGGGCTTGTCCTTCGATTCCTCTGAACCCCTTCTCTTTGGCTTGTATACAGGCTGTTTCAAAGTCATCTTCAAAGCCCCACATGGTCTTAAAATGTTCTATTTTCATGATAGACACACTTACACCGGTTCAATGACAAAAAGCATTTTTACCTGCTAGATATTCTCACCCTCGCTGCAAAGTACCTGAGTGATCTTTCCATGCTAGGTGCTTCAATATCCACTTCCATCTTCATAGCTTCAGCGATAGCCAGGACTTCTCCTTCTTCAACAACATCACCCAGTTTGGCAAGTACTTTCCAAAGGCTTCCTTGTACTGGTGATTCTACTACTTCATCATTTTCACCGACTTCAATCTCTTCCATTGTCTGTACTTCAATATCAGCACTTTCTGCACTAAAGTTCGCAAGCCCGGTACGTTCCCACATCTGACGTCTTCTTCAAATGCCTCTTGCTGTGTCTTTTTAAAAGTATCAATTGATTCTTCATTGCTCTCAAGGAACGCTTTATATTCCCTAAGACTGAATGTCATCTCTTCAGTTTTCAGCTCCACACGTCCTCTAGGAAAATCTTCGCGCATCTGATGCAGTTCATCTGCACTCACTTCATAAAACTTGATCTGGTCAAAAAAGCGTAATAGCCACGGCTTTTCATCGATAAAATTTGCTGTTTGACGGTAACGGTTCCACATCTGTACCGTACGTCCGACAAATTGATCGGCCGGGACCTCCAACCCATAAACACACATATAGGCTCCTCCAATCAGACAGCATTTTCAGGGGTCCATGTACATGCGCGGGTATATTTGGTTGTGACCAGACGATGACGAGGGTCAAGTGGTGTCGCCACTGGTGCACCCAGATAAACATCACCCAGCCCCATGACAAGATAGTTCGCATCGAAAACGATCTTTTTTACCTTATCTATACTCTCTAAACCATTCATACGTCTGATGAATTCAATGTTGCTCGGACACCATGGTGCATCTGCACGAACGGTTTTCATATATTTGTCTATCGCAACACGTGTAGATTCATCATCCCATGAAAGCGGTAAATGTACGATACGTGCAGGCACTTCGATATCATCGATCAAAGGCAATGTCAGTTCGATCTCTTTAAGACACTCGATCAAAACATCCCTGTCACACACTTTTGGTTCAAAGTGTATCTGTAAAGAACGAATGCCCGGTGTGATATCTGTCACACCTTCGATCGCTGCCTCTTTCATTGCTTCCATCAGTACATGCACACGGAAACGCAGTTCAATATCCAGTTGCATCTCACCATATTCGATAAGTATATTACTGTCACCTGACTGACGAACAACGATCGAAGGAAGATCCTCTTCCCCCTCATCACTGTAAATAATCGGTGAACCTATAAATTTTGGACTTAAGAAAGCTCTCTCATCATAGGTTTCGAGTGTAGAGATTGCTATCTCCTGTGCTTGTATCATCTCTTTTGCAGTATCATATTCAAGAGGAATGAACTTCACTTTGTCCCCTGCTCTTAATTGTCCCATCTTCCATAACTCCGCATTGACGATCGTTACTGGGCAGACAAACCCTCCCAAACTTGGACCATCCGGTCCCAATATCACAGGCATATCCCCAGTAAAGTCTACTGCACCGATCGCATAAGCATTGTCATGAATGTTGGAAGGATGAAGTCCAGCTTCTCCTCCATCTGTTCTTGCCCAATCAGGTTTTGGCCCGATAAGACGAATACCTGTACGGTTAGAGTTATAATGAATTTTCCATTGCATTTCAAAGAAAGTCTTGATGTCACTGTCTGTAAAAAAGTCAGGTGCACCATGCGGTCCGTAAAGGACACCGATCTCCCAGGAATTTCCATATGCTCTATAGGGTTTTGCTGCCTCTGTAGCTACCTCCCCTGCTATCAGTCCACCCACATGTAAAACATCTCCGGAGATCAGTGTACGACCTGCATGACCACCAAACTGACCCAATGTAAAGGTTGAACAAGACCCCAGATACTGAGGAAGATCAAACCCTCCGCGAAGCGCTAAATAGGTTCTGAAACCTTCATTATGTACTTTTTTGAGTTTAAGTACTGAGCCTGCTTTAATCGTAATAGCTTCATTCATATTGACTGCTTCACCATCTAATGAAGCATCGATCACTGCACCACACAAGGCAACCACACTGTCACAGTTAAAACGAAGTGTCGGTCCTGCAATAGCGATCTCCAGGCCTGATGCTTTCTCATCATTACCTACGATACTGTTGGCATATCTAAAACTGAAGTTGTCAATAGGACCAGATGGCGGCACACCGATATCCCAATACCCTGTACGACCAGGATAATCCTGGACAGTGGTTTGTGTGCCAGGACGTAGCACATCTATACTGTTGGGCTGATATGCAAAAGTGTTAAGATATTTGGTTGTCTGTTCAGCTTTTTCAAAGACATCCGATTGAACGATTGCCCCCAAATATCTCAAGTTAGTTTCAATTCCATCTATAGCTGTTTCATCAATCGCTTTTACGATCTTTGCTAACGCCTCTTTCCTATTGTCCGCTTTAATCACAAGCTTGGCTATCATAGGATCATAAAATGCAGAGACATTCAGCCCTGTTTCAATGAAAGTATCACATCGTATATTATCAGCAAATTTAACATTGGTCAAAACACCTGAACTTGGTTGAAAGTTCTTAGCCGGATCTTCTGCATACACACGCACTTGTACTGAATGCCCTTTCGGTGCATGTTCATACGCATAGAGTGCAGGGTTCTCACCATACGCCTGGCGGATCATCCATTCAACAAGATCTACACCAGTTACCTCTTCTGTAATACCATGTTCCACTTGTAAACGTGTGTTAACTTCAAGAAAATAAAAATCATCTGTAGCCGTATCATAGACAAACTCTACTGTACCGGCAGAAAGATACGAAACAGACGCTGTCAGTTTTTTTGCTGCTGTATAGAGGGCTTCTCTGGTCTATCTGTAAGACCTGGTGCAGGCGTCTCTTCGATCACTTTTTGGTTGCGGCGCTGTACCGAACAATCTCTGTCACCCAATGTAACGACGAAACCTTTTCCATCCCCAAAGACCTGTACTTCGATATGACGTGCAGAAGCAACATACTTTTCCAGAAACATCCCGCCATCAGAGAAGTTGTTTTCACTCAAACGCTTCACCGATTCATACGCATCACAAAGTTCAGTTTCATCATAACAAAGTTGCATACCAATACCGCCCCCACCGGCAGTACTTTTTAACATGACAGGATAGACGATACGTTTCGCTTCTCTTTTCGCCTCTTCAAGATCAGTTAAAATTGAAGAACCTGGAAGAAGTGGCACACTGTTCTCTTCTGCCAATTGACGTGCTGTATGTTTAAGACCAAATTTTTGCATATGTTCCGTACGTGGCCCTATAAAAGCAATCCCTGACTTTTCACATGCATTGGCAAACTCTGCATTTTCACTTAAGAACCCGTATCCAGGATGCACCGCCTGGGCACCGCTCTTGATCACTATTTCAAGTATCTTTGCACTGTCCAGGTAACTTTCACTCGCAACACCGTGTCCAATATAGTACGCTTCATCCGCAAGACTCACATGCAGTGAA
Source organism: uncultured Chloroflexia bacterium (assembly GCA_963807975.1). Taxonomy (GTDB): domain Bacteria; phylum Chloroflexota; class Anaerolineae; order Promineifilales; family Promineifilaceae; genus JAACFF01. The sequence goes on from CAWEDV010000004.1 coordinate 5,971, forward strand.
TCTGCATCCGCGGCAGTATAGACAACAACAGATCTAATATCCATCTTCTTTAGTGTTCGAATCACACGGCAAGCGATCTCACCACGATTTGCAATTAATACTTTAGTAAACATTTTTTCATCCTTAGAGTTAAGTTTACGGGCCGTCCCGACTGTTTACATTTCATAAGTCGTCTTATGAAACGAAAAGATAGGCTCTTTCGTACCTTAGGAAAAAAACTGTGGGAAACAGTTCTTAGATTCAAAATACTGCATATCATGATTAGGCCAGATCTCTGCCCCTGTACGATATGCAAGCTCTTTAAGCTTACGAATACTCTCGATCGCCATGGCTTCATTATCCTTCCAACAGAGTCCTGGAGCGATCTCTTTTTCAAGGTTCTCACTCAAGTCTGCTGCATCGCCTGCAAGCAGGATCGGTTTTCCTTTTGGAAGCTCGATCAACATAGACATATGCCCTGCTGTGTGTCCGGGTGTCTCAACAGCGCGCACCCCGGGAGCCAGATTCATACTCTTTATCATAGATCTTCCAGTTGATCGGACAATCAAAATCCCCTGGGAAATAGGCATCATCCGCCAAAGATTTTGCAGCTTCTAGCTCTTTTTTGTTTACGTGTACTTCAGCATGACACATCTCACACACCCCGCCTGCACTGCCGCCGATGGGATCACGATCACCGAAGATCGGGCGGAAATCGTTGCCTTCTCCGAAGGCTACATCAATATCGATCAACGTCTGTTGGTTCGTGCCGATGAGGATCGTATCGAGAGCATTGAAGACATCGTCGCCAACGAAGATTTAGCGCTGGGTACGCAGACGGGAACAACCAACTACGAAACAGCCACCACCTATTTGCCTGAAGATCGTATCCAGGCTTTCGAGCAGTTCCCGTTCGCCGTACAGGCCCTCATTGCCGGCGATATTGACGCCGTCATTATGGATGAGACAGCGGGACAGGGTTACCTGGGCGAGAATGCTGACCAAGTGAAATTGGTTGGCCCAAGTATGTCCAGCGATGAGTTGGGATTCATCTACCCCTTGGGCAGCGATTTGGTTGAACCAGTGAATCTGGCTTTCAGGGAAATGAAGGCTAATGGATTCTTGCAGGAACAAAATGCGCTGTTCTTCGGTCCAGACTTTGACGTCACTTACGATGATCTAGAGTAAATAATTGATTACATTCTAGGCATGGAATTGGTTTCCTTGTCTAGAAATAGGCTGATTATTCAGAAGCGCCGGTTTGATCGGCGCTTCTTTGTTAATAGGCAATTTCCGTGTATTATAAATTGACTTCACCCTTATTAGATCAGGAGGCAACATGACCGGACCAGAATTACAGATCGAGACTGATGCAGACTGGCGCGGCAGCTGGCGCGAGTTTCCTTGGTGGTTGGTAGCTATCTTCGTCTTTTTGGGTCTCATGGCCGTGCTTATCATCACGGTTCCTGAATTCAATGAAGCATTCAAATTCATATTGCCCGGTATACAGATCACTCTGTATACCACCTTCACTGCTTTTGCCTTTGCCTTGATCTTAGGGCTGTTGGCAGGACTGGGACGAATTAGTAAAAACCCAGCAATCCGCAATATCGCCATTACGTACATCGAGTTTATTCGCGGTGTACCAACATTGGTGCTTATTTTCACGCTGGCGTTTGTCATAGTACCGGCCATGGTCGATTTGCTTGGCATTGACAACAGAGCGGTATCGCAAAACACAAGAGCCATTATCGCCTTGGCCATTATTTATGGCGCATTTCTGGCCGAGGTTTTTCGGGCCGGCATCGAGTCCATTCCTAAAGGGCAGATGGAAGCGGCTCGCTCAGTAGGCATGTCCTATGCTCAATCAATGCGGCATATTATCCTACCCCAGGCCATTCGCAATATATCACCTGCCTTGGGCAATGATTTCATCGCCATGCTCAAAGATTCCTCGCTGGTGTCGGTGCTGGCTGTGCGCGATCTTACGCAGCGTGCGCGTCTCCACGCCAGCGGCACCTTTCGCTTCCGCGAATCTTATCTGGTACTGACCTTTTTCTATCTGGCGATGACCATCGCTTTGAGCCTATTGCTGCGATGGTACGAGAAACGCATGGGCAAAGAAGGAAGTTAACAAAATGAGTGACGATATCATTGTTCTAGATAATCTACACAAGTATTTTGGCAATATACAGGCGGCGAAGAATGTTAACCTACGCGTTGGTCGTGGAGAAGTTGTCGTGATTGTCGGACCAAGCGGCTCCGGCAAAAGCACTGTCCTGCGCTGCATTAATCACCTGGAGATTCCTACTGGGGGCTCGGTCATTATTGACGGCGTCAACCTGGAAGACAAGAAAACCGATCTCAACGAAATGCGCGCTGAGGTGGGTATGGTATTCCAGCAGTTTAATCTGTTTGGTCATCTATCGGTAATGGATAATGTGACTATCGCTCAGAAGCTTGTGCGCAAAAGAAGTAAGGAAGAGGCGCGAAAAATCGGCATGGCGCAGCTAGAACGAGTTGGTATCCCCGAAAAAGCAGACGCTTATCCCCGCCAGCTATCGGGCGGGCAGCAGCAGCGGGTGGCTATCGCCCGATCGTTGGCCATGAATCCCAAGATAATGCTCTTCGACGAGCCTACCAGCGCCTTGGATCCGGAGATGATAAAGGAAGTTCTTGACGTTATGCTCGATCTGGCTGAGGCGGGTATGACAATGGTCGTTGTCACACACGAGATGGGCTTTGCCAAGGCTGCAGCCAACCGCGTGGTTTTTATGGACGAGGGGCAAGTTGTTGAGATTGATACACCAGAGGTACTTTTCAACAACCCCAAAACCGATCGCTGCCAGCTCTTCTTGAGCAAGATCCTGGCTCATTGATTCCATGCTGCTCTATTCTTGTAAACAGCCCTAGCCTATCGACATGGCTCCCATAACATTCAGCCAGGCCAGTCTGCTGTCCTTCCTGGCCTGCAGACGCCGGTTTCAACTGCGGTATGTAGACAAGATTTCTTGGCCTGATCTGCGCTTTTCTGAGGAACAGCGGCAGTCGATTGAACAAGGACAAAAACTGCACCAATCTATCGAACGCCATTTCTTAGGCCTGCGGGTTGATCAACGAGAGATCAACGACAGCAAGCTGCGTCTCTGGTGGCAGCGTTTTGAGGATAGTGTAATTCCCCTACCACCGGGGCGTGTGCTGCCAGAGCTGCGGCTGACCGTGCCAGCCGGCAATCATTTTCTGACCGGCAGATTCGATCTGGTTAACATTACTGCGGAGAATGGGCTGCCATTTATCCACATTTACGATTGGAAAACCAGTAAACCGCTACCGTTGTCCGAACTAGAAGAGACGTGGCAATCTAAGCTTTACCTGGCTATGCTCGCCGAAAGCGACAGTGCTCTCATGGTAGAGAATCAGGCGCTGCATCCTGGACAGATTGCGCTGACTTACTGGTATGCCACGGATCCGCAAAACCCACGCACGATAAATTACTCTAAAGAGAAACATTCTCAAACCTGGATTGAAATACTTTCATTATTAGATGAAATTGATTCTTGTCTGGAGGGTGGTGAATGGTCTCTTACGGATAATTGGAGTCACTGCCATTCTTGTACTTATGGAACTTACTGCGACCGATGGGAAACAGGCAGCCCTCTTAAGATGATTGCGGAAGACGAGATTGAGTACGAGTTTGATGCATTGTTCCAATTTGAACCTGATACACCTTAGGTCAAGTTTTCCTTCTTAGCTATCCCGTAAATGATTACAAGATCTGACCTGCATTTTATGATTAGCCCAACGGGACAGCGTCTGTTGAGTGAGGTGAGTGACCCGCCAATAAATGCGAGAAATCATCTGCAAGTGGCCTCTGATCTGCGCCAAAGGCTGGCGCCCGGCTTGGCACAGGCGGTGATTGAAACGGTGCTGCTGCGCCAGCGAGCGCTTAGTAAATTTGAGCGAGCGGCAGACATGTATTTCACACGTCCAGCGCTGGAACAGGCATCGGCGGAGGTTATCTCCCACTATCGAGCAGCAAAATACGCAGCGGCAGGCATGCAAACAATCGCCGATCTTGGCTGTGGCATTGGAGGGGATGCGCTGGCGATGGCGAAAGTGGCGCAGGTGATTGGCGTCGATTTGGATCCAGTACGACTAGCAATGGCCAGGGAAAACGTCAGGATTTATGGCAACAGCAGTCGTTTTCTTGCCTTGGAAGCTGATTTGACGACTGTGCCCGCCCCAGCCGTTCAGGCCTTTTTCTTTGATCCGGCGCGTAGGGACAAGCACGGGAAGCGATTAAAATCGGTTGCGCGCTATGATCCTCCGCTATCAAGCGTAGATATTTGGCGCGACAAGACGGCGCATGGAGCGGTTAAGATCAGTCCCGCGGTTGATTATGCCGAACTGCCCGCAGAAGCGGGAGTAGAGTTCATCTCGGAAAAAGGGGAAGTGCGGGAAGGAGTTCTCTGGTATGGAGACCTGCGTGATGGTTCTGCGCGCCGGGCAACTCTGCTGCCAGCCAAAGAAACACTAAGCAGCGATGATTACCCGGGAGAAACGATTGGCGCCAGAATTCCTTCCACTTACCTTTACGAACCTGATGGGGCTGTGATTCGCGCACATTTGGTCCAACAATTGGCCTGTCTTTTGGACTGTGCGCAGATTGATCCGGAAATCGCTTATCTTTCTACGGATAGGTTTGTACAAACGCCCTTTGCACGCTGCTTTAAGCTTGAAGCATGGTTTCCTTTTCAGCTTAAGAAGTTAAGGCGATATTTGCGAGAACACAATGTCGGAAGCGTGACAATAAAGAAAAGAGGGTCGCCACTTGATCCAGACCAATTACGCGTACAATTACGCTTACGGGGGGACGAGCATTGCATTTTGTTTTTGACTCACGTTATGGGCGAGCCGGCAGTTCTGATTGGAGAGGAAATCAAAAAGACGGTCAGCCTGTCCAAGACGCAAGCTGCTGACTGAGCAGTTTGTTGACCAGAGCCGGATTGGCTTTGCCGCGCGTAGCACGCATCACCTGCCCCACAAACCAACCACGTAACTGCTCCTTTCCGCCTAAATAGGCTGCCACTTGATCCTCATTGTCCTGCAAGATTTTGTCGATAATGGCTGCCAGCGCTTGCTCATCAGATATCTGGGCCAGTCCTTTGGCCTCGACGATTTCGTTTGCGGTCTGCCCGGTCACAAACATCTCGGCTAAAACTTCTTTGGCAGTGTTGTTGTTGATGGTTTGTTTGGCAACCATGGCGCTCAACTGCACCAGGCTCTCCGGGTTCACTTTAATTTGCGCAATGTGCTGGTTGTGTTCATTCATGAGGCGGAAAAGCTCGTTGATGATCCTGTTAGCCATGCGCTTGGGATCACCTCCGGCAGCAACGGCCGACTCATACCATTCCGCGACCTGCTGGTCTTCGGCGAGCACCTGGGCATCATAGGCTGAAAGAGCATATTCCAGTTGGTAGCGCGCGATTTTGGCATCAGGTAACTCTGGCAGCCCTGCCTTAACCGCTTCTATCCAGGACTGATCAATTTCAAGGGGCGGCAGATCAGGCTCGGCGAAGTATCGATAATCGTCAGCTTCTTCTTTCACGCGCTGTGAAAATGTCACGCGACGTGTATCATGCCAGCCCCGGGTCTCCTGGACAACTTCACCCCCACCATCAAGAATGGCTGCCTGGCGCGCGATCTCAAAATCGGTTCCGTCGGCCAGCGAACGAAAGCTGTTGAGATTCTTGAGCTCGGTCCGGGTGCCAAATTCTATGGTGCCGACAGGTCGGATGCTGATATTGGGTTCAACTCGCAGCACCCCTTTCTCCATATCACCACTGTTGACATGGAGATAGCGTAATATTTGACGGATTTTGCTGCTGTAGGCTCGAGCCTCTTCACCGGAACTGATATCTGGTTCGGAAACAATTTCTAATAAGGGAACGCCGGAGCGATTGTAATCGACGAGCGATCCACCGGCCTCTAAATGGGTCAGTTTGCCGGTGTCTTCTTCCAAGTGTACGCGCCGGATGCGAATGCGCTTGGCTGCAGCGGATTCAAGTTCAATGTCCAGCCAACCATGGCGGGCCAAGGGCAGTTCATATTGGGAGATTTGATACGCTTTGGGCAAGTCAGGATAGAAATAACTTTTGCGAGCAAAGATATTGTGGGGTTGAATTTCGCAGTTGAGGGCCAAGCCGACACGCATGGCAAAGCTAACGGCCCGTTTGTTTATTACAGGCAGCATTCCGGGCATTCCCAAACAGACAGGGCAAACGGCGGTGTTGGGAGAGGCTTCAACGCTGTCAACGACCCGACAGCCGCAGAACATCTTGGATTGTGTCATTAACTCGGCATGGATTTCCAATCCGATTACCGCTTCGAATTTGGCCATAATCTCTTACCCAATTTTGCGTATTATGTGTCTTTGGTCCTAAGCGCGCACATGAGCGCATGTCCGATAAGCGAGCTTATTTGGCAAGGGCACTGTTGTATAGCTCGACCATCTTCTTCACCTGGCTGGGCCAGCTGTAGTCATCCAGGGCATATTGGGCGGCAAAAACACCTTTTGTCTGTTTGCTGCCTTCATTTAGTTCGGCGATGATAGCCTGGGCCAATGCTTGATGATCTTCCATGGGCACCAAGGCGCCAACCTGATCATTGATGAAATCAGGCAGCCCACCCGCATTGGTGGCCACAACAGGTGTACCACAAGCCAAGGCCTCGACAGCCACCAAGCCAAATGGCTCTATACGTGATGGAACAATGGATACATTGGCGGCATTGTAAACCTGGGCCACGGTGGGTTGTGGTTGGTGACCCAGAAAATGCACGCCCGTCAAACCCAGTTGATCCCTTAAATCGTGCATCTCTTGCCATAACTGCCCGTGTCCAACCAGCACGGTTTGTACACCTGGCACGGCCTGCTCATAAATGGCTGCCGCCTTTAACAAAACGTCAATGCCCTTAAAGTCGGTGAATTTGCCCACAAAGCTGACCAAGGGGCCATTGGTGGCCTCGATGTCAAACAGGGGAAGAACGGCCGCTTTTGTCGCCTCGGGAATCACCTTGAAAATATCAAGATCGAAGCCATTGGCGATTAGATGGACCTTCTCGGGTGCAACACCATAGGTCTTGAGCGTATCATTCATCACTTGATGAGATATTGCGATGAGACCATCGGCCTTTTCGGCAGCGGTGAGCGCCATGTCACGATAGCGGGGGCCGTTGGCATAACCCATCAGATCAGTCCCGTGAACGCTGATCACATAGGGCAGGCCGGTTTCTGACGCGACATATGGCGTAATCCATACGTGATGGGCGTGAATGATGTCAGGCTGAAAATCTACAATGGCCTGGCTGATATGCTTTCGCCACAGGTCCACATAGGCCATCATTTGTTCGTCAGCCAATTCGTAGAAGGTCAACACACTACGCGGATGGGTCGTGAAACAGGGGAAATTGAAATCCGCTTCCGCTTCATTTTCGTTCTCGCCATCACTGAAGAGAATGGTTTGCGTCGGAAACGGATAGGCGTCGGGCGGCACCGGAAGATGATCCGGAACAATGACCAGTACTTCGTGGCCAAGACGTCCCAACTCCTGGGCTACATTTAAGGTGTAGATCCCACTTCCTGATCCCTGCAACGGGAAATGATTGGGCATCAATATTTTCATGGTTCCTCCTACGGGCTATCAAAGATCAAACAGCGTCTGAAATCTGCTTGTTTTCAATCGTAATATGAGCCTTATCACCTGCGATGAGGGTACTTCTCCGTCCGAAGATAGCAGCATCGTCACCGATCAATGAATTCTCCAGGATGGCGTCGGATACTAGGGTTCCTTTACCAACAAGGCTGTTGCAAACGATACTATTGCGGATTGTGGCATTGGCCTCTAAATTTACAAAAGGACCGATGACGGAGTTCTCAATGACCGCCGTTTCGTGCAAGTAGACGGGTGGCAGCACAGTGAAATCCTCAGCGTAGCTGCGCTCAATAGCATCTTGTGATCCATAATTCAAACGCAGCAAGCGGGCATTGGCATATAGCATGCTGTCTGGCGATCGCGTATCCAGACAGTAAGCAGTCCTTTGGGATAAAACGTGGGGGGCAAACGCCTGCAAGGTCGACAAGATGGTTCTTATGCCCTGAACTGGACCGTTTTCTGACATCTCTAAGGCACGAACAACGTCGGTTCCTCGCTCAAACCAGCAGGCACCTGCCCAACGGACGACAAGCTCCCCAGTTTCCGTAACCCGGCCCAAGCTGTCGATTCTTAGCTCTTCTGCTTCGATATTATCTTGCTCCGATTGTACGAGACAGGAGGCTGCTGCTGAGTATCCGGTCAGGCTCTGATAGTTCGCCTCGGATATATAGTTACCGGAAATGAATAAGAGAGGCTGTGCATCCAAAAGGTTTTGACATTCATTTAAGGCCTCAACTGGATTTGCCGCATTTCGAGCAAGAACCATGCGCGAAGTGAGATCCGGCAAATGGTCTCCAACCCATTTTTGCACCTGTTCCTCACCACTGCTTACGATTAAGATCAACTGGTTAAATGGAAGATCGAGAATATGAACAAGGATATGACCCAGGACAGTGCTGCTGGCGATGTGGCGCAAAGGGTAAGGAGTCCCGTTGTGCTCGTTTTTGAGACCGGTGAACGATATGATGATGTTCAAATTCTTCTCCATGGCTGGTAACACACTACTGCCCGGCGTCCACTGCAAGAGATGGTGATGCCTTGTGCCATGCGGTTGCTTGCTCGTAGGCATAGGCCGCATTTAGAATGGTCGCTTCTTGCAGCGTATTGCCAATTAGCTGCAGCCCGATGGGCAATCCCTCAGAATCAAAACCACAAGGCAGAGATAGACCACAGCTTGCGCTTAGATTGACTGATAAAGTAAATATATCAGCCAGGTACATACTCAGGGGGTCGTCGATGCGGTCGCCAATATTAAATGCAGTCGTGGGGCTGGTCGGACAGGCAATAATATCGACCTGCTGAAATGCGTTTAGGAAGTCCTGCTTTATTAAAGAGCGCACTTTCAAGGCGCGTCCATAATATTCGTCATAATAGCCGGCGCTCAAGGCATATGTACCGAGCATGATGCGGCGCTTCACTTCTGGACCAAACAAGGAACGCGTCTTTTTAACAGAATTGATCATATCAATTCCCTTTAAGCGTGGGCCATAGCGAATTCCATCATAGCGGGCCAAATTGGCGCTCGCTTCGGCTGGTGCGATTAGATAGTAGACTGGCAGGGCATACTTGGTATGGGGCAAAGAAATCTCGACGATTTCGGCACCCAACTGCTGTAACTGGGCAATGGCATCGTTTACAGCCGATTCAACGGCAGGCTCAATACCTTCGATGAAGTACTCTTTGGGCACACCAATGCGCAGTCCCTTGACTTCTCCGGTCAAAGCAGCATGATATTCGGGTACGGGCACATTGAGCGACGTGCTGTCCCGCCGATCATAGCCAGCGATGGCTTGAAACATAGCCGTACAGTCGGATACGGTACGGCCAAAGGTTCCAACTTGGTCCAGGCTGGAGGCAAAGGCGATCACACCCCATCGGGAGACACGGCCGTAAGTGGGACGAAGTCCAACGTTTCCGCAGAAAGAAGCAGGCTGCCGCACGCTGCCCCCTGTGTCCGTTCCCAGCGCTCCAAATGCCAGTCCCGCAGAAACGGCAGCCGCGCTGCCCCCACTGCTGCCCCCCGGCACCTTCTGCAAATTCCAGGGATTGCTGGTAACGACATAAGCCGAGTTTTCTGTCGACGAACCCATGGCGAATTCATCGGTATTTGTCTTGCCAAGCAGGACAGCGCCGGCTTCGCGCAATCTTTCTACGACAAAGGCGCTGTATGGCGGCACAAAGCGTTCCAAAATCTTGCTGCCGGCGGTGGTTCGAACGCCCTGGGTGCAAATCATATCTTTGATCGCGACAGGTATACCCAGCAGCAGCGCCTCATGACCTTGGGCCAGTAAGGTATCAGCCTGGGCTGCTTGTTCAAGCGCCAATTCATCAGTAATGGTCAAATAGCTCTTGACGGAGTTATCCAAAGAAACGATGCGATCGAGCATGCCTTGTGTTAAGGCAACGCTGCTAATATCACCACGCCGCAATGCATCACGTACCTCAATTAAGGTCAGGTTTGAAAAGTCCATATTTGTAATTTTTGCCAATCTGAAGAGCCCAATTCGCTATTAATGAATGCTGCAATTAAAGAAAAGCAGGGCTCTTGGCCCTGGAAGGAAATGCTGACTATGGCCTCCCGTCCTACTCCTCAAGAACGGACTGAATGAGAAACTGATCTTGCTGCTGACGTGCCGAATTATAGAGCACATCTCCGATATCGAGACCAGGTTCTATGACATCTTCACGCAGTACGTTTTCGCGAGCAACCGCATGCACGGTGGGCGAAATACCCTTAAGGTCCAGCTTGTCGAGCACAGCCGCGTAATCTAAAATAGCCGATAGCTGGCGCTGATACTCTTCGGTTTCCTCGGCGGTCAACGCCAGCCGAGCCAAATGGGCTATTTTCTCAGTATCTTGTTTCGTTAGTGACATAGAGTTCTTCGAACCTATTCCTCTTCTTCTGCTGCGCGCTGAATGGCCTCGAATTCTTCCTCAGTCCAGAAATTATCCTGGTCAGTGAGACGGTCGATATAGAGCACGCCGTTCAAGTGATCAATTTCATGCTGAAAAATGCGCGCCGTCCAGCCGTTCAGACGCAGCTTGATTTTCTTGCCATGCCGATCCTGGGCACGTACGCGTATGGATTCATAGCGCTCGACTTCTCCAAGATAGCCGGGAATTGAAAGGCAGCCCTCAATACCATCGACCACTGACCGTGATGTCCAGACGATTTCTGGATTTGCTATCACATAGAGTTCACGTGAGGTTTCAATTTCGTTGCCATCCTCGTCAAGTTCGGGCAATGTTTCGATCACTGTCAGTTTGATGGAACGGCCGATTTGGGGCGCCGCTAGACCGACACCAGGAGCCTCGCGCATGGTTTCGATCATGTCATCTATCAACCGTTGAAGCTGGTCATCAAATTGGGCAACAGGCTGGGTACGGCTGCGCAAGATTTTTCTGGGAAGTGTTACAATGTCTAGTAAGGTCATCGCGATCAATCAGTGTATCTAGTTTGTTTGCTTGTTAGTAATGGACTTGATCGTAAAGCGAAAACCGCTAATCGTCAATCTCCGGGAGACGATTGGGAATACGGTCGCGTTCGAGCTCTTGTTGGTATACATCGAGCAGCACCGTATATTCTTGGCGGCGCAGCTCTCCTCCCCCTCGACGGTCAGATTCTCGAAGTTTGTCTAACCGGAAGAATATATCATAAAGGGCTTGACCAGGATTGTGAATGTTCTCAAAAACAATATCCGAAGTCGCTCCTGCTGTCTCAATGTACACATCGCCGAAATTAAAGATTGCGGCCAAGATGCCCTCTTTGTTAACTCTTACATTTTGCACATTTGTAAGTGGCGCTTGTTTACGACTGACACGGCTAAGAAACGGCGAGCGGTCTTCGTCAATCACAATTTGGTCTGTTACCATAAAAATATCATTGTTCCAATCAATGATCTCGTAGACATACCAGATGATGTTGATTAAGAAGACGACAATAAAGCCGGCATAAATCATCCAGTTGTCCCACCCGAAAAGGCTTCCCGCTATAGCCAATCCCACAGCGAGCGCGACTGTCATGAGCCCTGGTTTGATCAAACTGGCAAGTAGAACAAAGATGTTTCTGTGATAAGTGATGGTGTTACCGTCCACGATTCGAAATCTAAAGGGCCAAAAACGGCGTTTTCTTGTGGTAGGAACAGCATCAACGATTTCATCTTCGGGATCGACGGGCTTCATGCCAGATTCGAGGTCGAAATAGTTCGAGACGGCCGCGCGCATGACGGACTGTGTCGCCGCAACCTCGGCGGATTGCGCCTCTTCCACAGCGCGTGCAATGACTTGCATAACCTGTCCTGGATTACGAATGTAGTCGAACTTGATCTCGCCAACGCTAGAGGCCGTGGTAATCCCTATGCCACCGAGCTTTAGAAAATTGGCAATGATTGACGGCTTCAAGATCGAAACAGTTTGCACCTGAATTATGGGCACTTTCATCATCAATGTCGTAAATGTTCGGAATTCAAATTCATCGAGTGTGATGTGCAAATTTGTGACTTTAAAAATATCCTTGTACCAATCATAAATTTCATAGCTGATTTTCAAGGAGGTGGCCAACAACGCGAGCATGGCAATCATGACCCAAAGAATTCGCGGCTCAAGCCAAATTACCTGTACCACACCGGCAACCAAGAGCATAGCAGCAATTACAAAGATGAAGCCTGGCAAAACGATCTTCGAAAGTAAATATAATTCACTTTGTCTCGTCTGAAATATCAACCTTTCGCCAGTCGCCTGGTCATCTGGTGAGTTAGACCCTTCGACTAGCAATTGTTTTGCTAGTTCCCAAGCCGGTTCAGGCAGTCCGCCTTCCCGCTCAAGCTCATCGTTTAAGACTGGTTCTAGTCCCTTAAGAACCCTCGGATTGTTTACTAGAAATGCACGAAAACTGTTGCCCTCTATCTCAATATAACGACCGGCGTGGGTTGCCTCTACAGTGGCAAAATGCTGTTCTGGTCTAAAGAGGCTCGTATCGCCAAAATAGCCGTCCTTTTCGAATGCTCTCGTATTCTCCTCACGAACCAATCCCTGCTGATCAACCTCACGAGCATACATTCTGCCATCGACGACGAGGATCATGCTATCGGCCAGATCACGCTGATAGGCAATAATGGCATCCTCTTCGAATGTGTATTCGCGTGCAATCCGACTTAGTTCTAGAAGATCGCCATCGTCAAGATTGGCAAAAATTGGATGCGCCTGTAGAAATTCTAGTTTCGTTGTCACACTTCACGTCCTACTATTTATTTTAACATAATCATCCCACAGGGAAAAGCGGCCATTTGCCCATGAACTTACAGTCATGTATAGTTCGCAAGCACAAAACTCTGTGCGGTCAAATGGCGAACAAGGTCAATTCACTGCTATCCCGATCACCCTGAGATATGTATGTCCTCTGTCTTTAGCCTGTTCAACATACTGGCAATAATCTACCTCTTTCGCAGCGTACAACTGGGACTCAAGATTTGGCGCGAATGGGCGCAGATCAAGGCCGAACCATTTACCCCTCCAAAGAAACAACTCGCCGATCAATCATCCTACTTCATTGCTGTACCCATCGGGGTTATGGCTCATGAACTGGGCCATGCGCTGGCAGTTTGGGCATTTGGTGGCGAGGTAGTGGAATTTGGCTATCGCGGATTCTGGGGATACGTCGTTCCCAGTGGGAACTTTACCGCATCCGAAGATTGGTTCATTGCTCTGGCGGGGACACTGGCATCATTAACCTTTGGTCTTTTCGTCTGGCTGTTATTTCGACAAGCCCCATCCACAACATTGCGCTATTTTGGACTGCGCGCATTTCGCTTCCAAGTTTTCTTTTCTTTGATCTACTATCCCCTATTCACGCTGTTCGGATTTGACGGTGACTGGCGCACTATCTACAATTTTGGCGCCACGCCGCTATTAAGTACAGGGACAGCCACGCTGCACGCGGCGATCTTGGTATTGTTTTGGCGTTTTGATCGGACAGGTGTATTTGAGGCGCCCAGCCATGAGAACATGGCTGCACAAGGTATATTTGAGATGCTGGCTAAGGAGGCAGCACTCTCGCCACAAGATGCCCAACTGCAAATTCAATATATTGATGGACTGCGTCAAGGGGGTGCTAAGCGCAAGGCACGGCACCATCTGGATCGCTTTCTGGTCGAGAATCCTACTTCCGCTACCGGCTATTTGGAGCTGGCTGCACTAGAAAGCGCAGGGAAGAACCAAATCCCCAAGAAAGCGAGTGAAAGCGCGGAAAAGGCTCTCGGACTGGGGTTAGCAGATTCACAACAGCGAGCATTTGCATATGAATTGACCGGCCGCTATAAGTTGGAGATGGGACAAGCGGATGCTGCGGTCAACCAATTCAGCGAGGCACTAGCCAACCGCTCCAAAGAGGACCGGTCAGGCAGTAAAGTACTCCTGCTCCGCAGCCAGGCCTTGCGCAGGCAGCAGCGTTATGAAGACGCATATCAGGATATCATGGCGGTGGTCAGCAGCGCGCAGAAAAACGATGATCAGGCAACAATGGCGATGGCCCGGCAAGAGCTTGAAACGTTGGAGAATCACGCCGGGCACACATTTAGCGCGTCACAAATGGAACACCACAGTAAGTAAGGCGAAGTAAGTAACAATTGTCATGCGAATTTTGGAGAAAAGTCATTAGGCAAAAGTGGTTGATGCGTGTATGCTCACCATTACAGTGCAGTGAGGTTAGAAGGAGGTATTTTATCGAGCGAGTTTTTTGTGAATTACTGAACCAATTACAGCCTGCAGTGGGCAGGAAAATGGTTGATTTTTAATTTTTTGTAAACTTAGACTTGAGGAGAGAATAATGAAACTGAAACGCCTGTGGGCAATGTTAGTCTTGACGTTAATCCTTGGCCTGATGTTGGCAGCTTGCGGCGGCGGAGACACTCCAGCAGAAGAAGCAGCTCCAGCAGCGGAAGAAGCAGCCCCAGCAGAAGAAGCAGCTCCAGAAGAAGAAGCAGTTCCAGCAGTGGACAGTGGAGGCGGATATCAGATACCTGAAATTGAGGAAGGAAAATATAACGTCGGTTTTGTGTATGTTGGACCCCATGATGATGGTGGTTGGACACAGGCACATGATGTAGGCCGCATGTATGTTGAAGAAAACGTTGACGATGTACACACCGCTTACATAGAAAACGTAGCTGAAGGAGCTGATGCCGAACAGGTGATTCGTTCCCTGGCACGTAAAGGCTTCGATGTTATCTTTACTACCTCTTTCGGATACATGGATGGTTCAGAAATCGTCGCTGACGAGTTCCCGAACGTGGACATAGTGCACCTGACTGGGTTCAAGGCGAACGGAGAAAACTTCGGCAACCTCATGGGTGCCATGGAAGATATGAAGTATCTGGCTGGCATGATAGCTGGATCACGGGCCATGATGGATGGGAACCCGAAACTCGGTTATATCCCGACCTTCCCCATTCCAGAAGAGCTGCGGTTGGGCAATGCGTTCGCCTTAGGCGCCCAAGAGACCTGTCCTGAATGTACAGTCGATGTACGGTGGATCTTCACGTGGCATGATCCCATATTGGAACAGGAAGCGTCAAAATCGCTCTTTGACAGCGGTGTGCAAGTTGTGATGACCGGCGCTGATACGCCGGCACCCGCTGAGGCTGCTCCCGAAGGCAAATGGGGTATCACTTATGACTATTCTGGCAACTGCACGCTTGATACATGCCTGACATCTATGTACTGGAACTGGGGCCCAGAATACGCTCGCATTGTTGAAGCTTCTCGCGAAGGCACTTGGAAAGGTGGTTGGGAATACTTTGATGCCGATACCGGCTCCATGGGCTTATATGGTTTCATGGAAGGCGAAGAATTACAACCCGGTGTGGCTGAACTGCCGGAAGAAGACCTGCAGTTAGTCAAGGATACCTTGGCTGCGATGTTAGCCGGTGAATTCACCCGCTTTGACGTATTCAAAGGACCGATCACGGATAATCAGGGTAATGTAATTCTTGAGGAAGGCGAATCCTTGGAACAGCTCGACCTCGATGGTTTCGCCCAATTTGGAAGTGAATGCGAAACCTGTATGTATTGGTGGAATGAAAATATCACTGCCGAATTACCTGAATTAGAATAGGTAGCTAAACATCAAGGCGTTTGGTTTCGATGGAGATCAAACGCCTTTTCTTTTTCCATTCCTTCGACAACATATAGCTAAACGCCATAGGGAAGGACATATGAACCAGGAGCAAACACCATTTGCCGTTGAGATGGAGGAGATCGTCATCCGTTTCCCCGGTGTACTAGCCAATGATCAGGTGAATCTAACTCTAAGAAAAGGAGAAATTCACGCCTTACTTGGAGAAAATGGGGCGGGAAAGAGCACGCTCATGAATGCCCTCGCGGGCCTATACCAACCTACTTCAGGGATAATCAAGATTAACGGGCGTCCCGTCAGCTTTAATTCTCCACGTGACGCTATCGATATGGGGATTGGCATGGTTCACCAGCACTTCATGCTGGTGCCTACCCAGACCGTCACCGAGAATATCCTCATAGGATTGCCGGAACCTCGTTTCTTCATGAATCTTGCTGATTATGATAAAAAGATCCTTGAACTACAGGAACAATATGGTCTTCGCGTCGACCCACAATCATATATCTGGCAGCTATCCGTAGGTGAACAGCAACGAGTGGAAATTCTGAAGACATTGTATCGTGGCGCGGATATCTTGATTCTTGACGAGCCAACGGCTGTCCTTGCACCAGCGGAAATCGACGAATTTATGGAAACAATGCGCTCCATGGTCGCCCAAGAAAAGTCTATCATCTTCATCAGCCACAAGCTGCAGGAAGTCACAGCTGTTGCCGATCGGATCACCGTCTTGCGCAAGGGGAAAGTGACTGCTGAAGGAATTGGCATTGAAGGTTTGACGAAGAAGAAATTAGCCCAGCTCATGGTAGGTCGCAGCGTCGTCTTCTCGGTGCATAAAAAACCACAGGAACCAGGCGATGTGGTCTTGGAAATAAACGGTGTTCATGCCGAAAACAATAAAGGTCTACCTGCATTGCGAGGTGTTGACCTACAGGTTCGTCATGGTGAAATCCTCGGCGTGGCTGGGGTTTCCGGAAATGGGCAAAGCGAACTAGCAGAGGTAATTACGGGCCTGCGACCCTGCACCGGAAGTATCAAGATCAATGGTCAAGAGATGAGCAACAAACCTCCGATAAAGTCGATCAAAGGTGGTGTGTCTCACGTCCCAGAAGATCGTTCAAGAGTAGGATCGGCTCCTAATTTGTCGATCACAGAAAACACGATCATGAAGAATTTTCGAGAATCACCTGTTGGCACTGGGTGGAGCGTTGATTACACAGTTGCCAAATCAAAGGCGGAAGTGCTCAAAGAACAATATGATATCTTGGCACCTAATGTGGAAACTATGGCCCGCAAGCTTTCCGGCGGCAACTTACAGAAAGTGATTCTGGCCCGGGAAATTTCAGCGGAGCCGCAGCTCATGGTCGCCGTTCAGCCTACGCGAGGACTGGACGTAGGCGCTATAGAAGCAATTCAGACGCTGTTGTTGGAACAGCGTGAAGCAGGCACGGCCGTACTACTTGTATCGGAAGAGATGGAAGAACTGCTGACGCTCAGCGATCGTATTGCTGTCATCTATGAGGGGGAGATCATGGGCATAGTCGACGGTGAAAATGCCGATGTAGACGAGATTGGGCTCATGATGACGGGATCAAGAATGTCCACAAAGCATTTGTCAAACAGTGGACAAATGGATACCGATGAAAAGGAGAAGCAAGATGCCCATTAAACTTGTGCTTGAGAAACGGGTAAAGGATGTACCCAAGTGGATGCCGGCAGCCACCTCAATCGGTTCGGTAATTGTCGCGTTTTTCATCAGCGGCATCATTCTCTGGATCATTGGGGCTCAACCGTTGAAGGTCTTCCGATTCTTTTTCGATGCAACTTTTGGTAGCTGGGCTGTGATATCAGATACACTGGTCAAGGCGACTCCGCTTATCCTGGTCGGTCTGGCCTGTACAGTGGCCTTCACAATGAAGCTGTGGAACATCGGCGCTGAAGGGCAATTCTATTTTGGCGCTTTCTTCGCCAGTCTTGTCGTCTTAATCCCTCTCGTCCCTCCGGAAAGCCCGAAGGCAGTTATCATTGGGGCGATGATGTTCATGGGTCTGGTCGGCGGCGCAATTTGGGGCGCCATTCCCGGCGCTCTGAAAGCGTATCTCAACATTAATGAAATCATCACGACCTTAATGTTGAATTACATCGCCATTCTCTGGAATAACTTCTGGATCTTCGACCGATGGAGCGACGGTGGATTTCAGATGACGCCATCTTTTGAGAAGTCTGCCTGGCTGCCGCGGCTCACCGATTACGCACGTCAGTATCCTGGCCTTGCCGGATTTACACTGCACTTTGGATTTATCATCGCGCTGATTGCCGTGGTTATAGTCTGGTGGATTCTGCGCCGATCCAAGTGGGGATATGAAGTCAAACTCACAGGAGACAACAAAGAGGCTGCGCGCTACGCCGGCATAAATATTAAAAGAAATATCATTTTGGTCATGATGTTCTCCGGTGCCTTGGCCGGTCTGGCGGGTACGATAGAAGTTAGCGGAGTCGTGCATCGTCTCCAGGAACGGATCTCATCAGGCTACGGGTTCACGGGGATCATCATCGCCTGGTTGGCCAAACTAAACCCGTTTGCCGTCGTCGTTGTCTCCATCTTATTCGGCGCATTGTTGGTTGCTGGGCGTGAGATACAGCCTTCTGGTCTCGCCACCCTGATCCAGGGTATTGTCTTGTTTATGGTGATCAGCAGCGAAGTATTACTCCGCTATAGCATTCGATTTGAACGCAAAAAGCGCTTACCAGAGGAGGTGCAAACCGCATGAATATCATCAGTGCTCTACATGCTAGTTTTGCTACGGGGACAATCCTGCTTTTCGCCATCATCGGCGAGATCTATGCCGAGCGCTCTGGCATTTTAAATCTTGGAGTAGAAGGTATGATGCTGTTGGGAGCAATGGCAGGATTTGGCGTATCATTGGCTGTCGGAAACCCCTGGATCGGCTTGGTGATGGCTCTGTTGGCCGGAGGATTTCTGAGTCTTCTGCATGGTCTGGTCACCATTCATTTTCAGGCCGATCAGGTGGTCAGCGGTCTCTCGCTGACATTTTTAGGAACCGGATTGGCTCTTGTATTGGGTGAAGGACTTAGCGGTCAAAATCCACCCCTCATCCCCACCGTAACTCTTCCCGTCCTGTCAGCAATCCCCATCCTGGGACCCGTTTTGTTCACGAACCAAAGTGTTCTAGTTTACTTCGGATATATATTTATTCCCATGGCTTGGTATTACATCTATAGAACCCGACCAGGCATGCATCTCCGGGCCGTTGGTGAGAAGCCGGAGGCGGCTGACACGCTAGGTGTTAGTGTCTATAGGCTGCGCTACTTTTATGTTTTTGTCGGCGGCTGCCTTGCTGGGCTGGCCGGGGCAACTATCAGCCTGTCGGTTTCGCCAGGTTGGTACAGCGCTCAAACGACATCTGGGTTGGGTTGGATTGCCGTCGGCTTGGTGATTTTTGCACAATGGAATCCGCTCATCGCTGCTATTGGCGCTTATGGTTTCGCCTTTTTGCAAAGGATCATCTTAGATCTTCAAGGCGTACCCGTTATCTTGGGACTAGAAAATCCTCTCTACGTTAACGCCAACTATTTGTTTTTCTTAAAGATGTCACCATACCTTCTTACGATTTTGGCCTTGGTTTTCAGTGCAATTATGGCCAGACGAAGGCGATCAAGCGGACCAGCAGCACTTGGGGTCCCCTATATTCGTGGGGAAAGAGGTCTATAGGAAAATCAACTGGGTTACTAAGATTGTCAAACCCGAAGGGCTGTTTGTCCTTCGGGTTTTTTTCTACGCCGACTAAAAAGCCAGGCCAGAAGGAGCAAGAAAGAAGCGAATAGAGCCAAACGCGCGACCTGCTCCTCACGCCTGTGAACTCTCTCCGTCTTGCGCTGATCCTCGGTAGCGGCAATCCAATCAAATGTCTCGAGCATACCAAGCTGCAGTGGTCTGGTTTGCCAGCCCAACTGCTCCCGCGCTTTGTCTGAACGGGTTATGTACGTTGCCCCGACAAGAGAGGCTCCTTCCTTGCTGAGAACGGAATCAATATCGGTAAACGGGCCAGCCAAATCGACAAAGGGTGCTGATGCACGAACCAGCGTCGAGGGCACGCTAAGCGCCGGTGCCGGCCTGCCTGTCAAATGAGCCCAGAAGTCGACCATTTCACCCAAGGGGATCGCCGGTCCGGTCAAGATATAGGTTTCGCCAACCTGCCCCTTCTCGTATGCCAATACGAGACCTTCAGCGACATCATCTACATGGGTAAAGGTCAAGACCGTATCTTGACCGGGCATGATGGGATATCCACGATAGAACATGCGCATGGCATCGGCGATTATGCTGTGATCACCTGGTCCGTAGGCAGGCCCAGGCATAGCAACAGTTATCGGGGCGCCTTTCTCCATCATAGGCAAGGCAACCTTATAATGGGCCAACCACTTGGTGCGATCATACTCGGTCAGAAAAGGACCATCATTGTAATATGTCTCGTCAACATACTCCCCTTTGGTATCACCGAAGACATTGACTGTGCTAGTATAAATGATGCGTGGAACACCCAGTTCATGGGCTAAACGCAGCACCTTGCGCGTACCGCCGACATTGATAATCTCCATTTTTTCACGGTCAACTGCGCCAATAACATACTGAGCCGCCAAATGGAACACAACATCACTGCCGCGCATGGCTTCACGCATGGAAGCGAGATCGGTGATATCACCAAGCGCTACTTGAGAACCCATACCAGCCAAAAGGTCGGCGCTTTCCCTTGAACGTGCTAATGAGGTTGCTTCATAACCACGTTCGAGCAGTTTGCGTACAACATGTTGACCAACAAATCCCGCGCCACCTGTAACAAATGCTTTCATACCCTTTCCTTATAACGCTTGCAACGTGGCTATTATACTTAAACCACGGTAATTCAGTATAATCATGCTCATGCGAATATTAGTCACTTATCTTTCTGGCCTCGTCCTCCTGATGATGTTATCTGCTTGTCTTACCATTATCCCGGGCGAAGAACCGGAACTGGAACCACAGCCGGCAGCGCTCCTACAGGGTGAAAAAGCACATGTCCTATTTGTGATTGATGGAGACACGATTGAGATTGAGTTTGAAGGACAATCATATCGCGTGCGCTATATTGGTGTAGATACCCCGGAGCGTGATGAGCCATACTATGAGGAAGCCTCTAAGGCCAACAGCGTCCTGGTGGAAGACCAGGAGATTATTCTGGTGCGGGATGTTTCGGAAACCGACAAGTTCGGCCGTTTATTGCGCTATATTTATTTACCTGATGGCACCTTTGTCAATGCCGAGTTGATCAGCCAAGGGTTTGGCCGGGTGATTACCTTTCCTCCAGATGTTGCCAACGCAGATTACTTTGCCGATCTACAGAGACGCGCGCGCGAGGATCAACGAGGTTTGTGGCGACTACCTGAAATGCAGGGCCTTCCCGCCGGATGTGATACATGTGGCAAAAACAACCATGACTGCCGAGATTTCAACAGCCAAGCAGCTGCACAAGCGTGTTTCGATTTCTGTATGGCTGCAACTGGGGAAGATATTCACAATCTAGACGGCGGTGATGAAGGCTTCGTTTGTACCTCCCTGCCCTAATAAAAAGGGGGTGCGACCTCTAAAGCCGCACCCCCATAAAGCTCAAACAGGATAGGAAGCTACAGTAACTAATAACGCAGGATGGCCCCAATTCTGCCCACAGCCTCAAGGTCAGGATCATCGGCGATTACTTCGACGTGTCCCCCTTGAATCATGGTATAAGCAACGGCCGAATCAATCACGTCAGGGACCTCTAGAAGCTCAGTATCAGATAGAGGACTCCTGGCCAAGTTGGCAACTACAAAGCCGGCCTGGTCAAGCACATAACCAGGAATGCGCAACCCATCGGAAATGACCAGCGTTTGAACTCGCTTATCTGAAACAGCTTGTAAGGTATCATCAAGCCCGACAGTTGCACTTCCACCCTTGGCGTTGGTCGTGATCAGCGTTTGCACCAGTTTCCGTTCGCGGTCGCTGTTCGCCTGCTTCAGCAAGATTAGGGATTGTTCACGTACCTCATGTTCACCGGCCGTCATATCTATGGAGAAAATCCCGGCAACGGTACTCTGAAGTTGTTTCGATAGAAGCTCACGAAACTGGGCCACATTCTCGCTGGTTCCGCCCAAAAAGAGCCGGCGGATCGGTTTATTGGCAAAAAACTGTGCCGCGGCCCCTGCGGCTTCGCGCATATTACGCTGGGCCACCTCTTCCTCGTGACGGCTACCCCCTTGGACACCACGGTCGCCACCGCGCGTGCCTACGGCAGAAGAACCACGCCCTTTCTTGATCTTGCGAACCTCTTCACCCAAAACCCCTTCAGATTGTTGAAGTTCGCCCAAATGATAATCAAAGAAGCGAGCCCCCATACGGTCAATGAGGATTACCCCATAATGGGCATAGTACTCGAGCAGATGAGCCAATGGTTTTACATACGGTTTTTGCCCTACCCGGAGTCGATTACGGAAAGAGACTGCAACTGGATATGTTTTGAAATATCCGTTGGGGACGCATGAAAACAATGCCAATCCAGGCGTTGTCCAGTCATAGCTGTGGTCCAAGAAGCGCTCAATTACCTCAGCGTCTTGTTCATTTGCTCCGTTTAACTTGCGAAGCATCCCCTTCACTTGCAATTTGATAGTCTCCGCTGGTTGTTGTGAGCAATCTGTATCAAGATACATACTCACCACTGGTGTCCCATTGGCGGAAAATGATAGAAGCTCTTGCAAATGATCTTGGGTAAACATGAATACCTCCTGCTACTCTTTCTTGAAAATCAGGCATTGAAACATAGATAGTAGCATTTTCTTTCGTCAATGCCTGACTCAATAAATCCATAAGGAACTGCTTGCCATTAACAAACAAAAGGAATTTTCGGGACAAACCTAGGGTCGCGCCCCGAGAAGCAATGATATATTGACCTCCTCTCCGTCACGTATGACGGTTAATTCTATCGTTTGTCCAACTTGTGTCTCAAAAACCAGGTAGGCGATTAGATCGTCAGATGAAACAACAGGTTCACCATCCACAGCGACGATGAGATCACCACCTGGACCATTAACGCCAATCAGACCGGAGTCTTCTGCAGGAGAGTCAACAGTCACCTCGGTTACATATGCCCCCTTCGTTTGAGGAAGGGCGAGTTGTTCCTGCAAATCCAAATCAATGCTCAGCATACGAATGCCCATATAGGGATAAATATACTCGCCGTCCGTGATTAATTTTGGCACAACCTGTTTCACGGCATTCACAGGAATCGAAAAACCAACTCCTGAATTCGTCCCTGTTCGGGTTGATATCGCGCTGTTTACACCAATTACCTGGCCTTCGAGGTTCAATAATGGCCCCCCGGAATTGCCTGGATTGATGGCGGCATCGGTCTGAACTACTTCGGGTAAGGAGTAGCGACCGCCTCCCTCGGCGATGCGTTGAGATTCCAGCGTGCGTTCTAGTCCACTGATAACACCTATAGACATTGAACCTGCTTCGCCAAAAGGATTGCCAATCGCTACGACAAACTGACCAACCTGAAGGTTGTTTGAATCTCCAAGCGGAATCGCATCGACGCCTTGTGGCAATTCTTCAACTTTGAGCACGCCGAGATCACTATCAACATCGGTGCCAACCAATTCAGCAGAGCGTCGAACACCGTCGGCGAAGGTAACTTCAAATCGTTCGCCATCGGCAACAACATGGTTGTTGGTAACGATATATCCTTCCGTGTTAAAAACAAAACCACTTCCACTACCCAACGGAAGAGATGTGTCTTCGATCTCATCAAACACAAAAATATGGACCACTGCCGGATTTGTTAGGTTGTATACATTAACCAAAGCATCCTGAAGGCTGATGTCCACAGGAGACAGCTGTGTGTTGGTGACAGTTGGAAGCTCTTGAGGAAGCGGGGATTGAGGAGCAGGCTCTGGAAGCCGCGCCTCTACAGTAGCTACAGCGCTGCGTATAATCGCATCTTCATCCACAGGGGCGATCGGTGTTTGCAGCGTTGTCAACCCCTGGCAGGCCATCGTTACCAAGAAGAATATCGAAATTAAGAAGAATATTGGTTTACGAGATAAAAATTTCATAAAAACAGATTACTCCAGCAGATAATTATTTGAAGTCGCCGGAATCAAATCACACTCCTATGCAAGATCAGCCAGCTGTTGGTAGAGGCTGCGTTGAGCCTCGGTCAATCGCTTAGGGACACGAATCTTCACCCGTGCCAGCAAATCTCCAAGCTTGGTTTCATCACGAAGGTGGGGCATTCCCTTCCCCTTTAGTCGGAAAACTTGACCACCTTGGGTACCTGCGGGTATCGTCAACTGGACTTGATTTTCTAGCGTTGAAACTTGTACCTTGCCACCTAAGGCCGCCATGACATCGTCGACAATCACATCAACGCGCAGATTATTACCCGCCCTTTCGAATATGCTATGGGAGAGCACATCGACAACAAGATAAAGATCGCCGCGACCGTATGATCCCACATTGCCCTTGCCACTTAGTCGAATCTTGGTGCCGGTTTTCGCGCCTGCAGGAATCTTGGCCGTAAACTGTGCGCCGTCATGAGAGAAAGTGCGCAGAGTCCCCTGAAAGGCCTCTTCCAGAGTTATTTCTATGGTTTGAGTTACGTTCAAGCTTGTGTTTTGCCCCCTGACCTGGCCAAATAGATCATCACGCTGCTGAAATTGTGATGATGCGCCGCGCGCAGCGGTTCCTCCAAATATGGTGTTGAAGAAATCTGAGAAGCCTCCGCCTCCGCCAAAGATGTCGCCCAGATCGATGTTGACACGGCCGTAACTACCCCCGGCACCTGCTCCGGCACCGCCAAACCATTGAGAGAAATCAAAGTCGGCAGGGTTGCCACCCATCTGTTGGTAGCCATGATAGTTTTGACCTAACCGATCATACTTGGCTCGATTATCTAGATCGCCAAGCACTTCATAAGCTTCATTTATTCCTTTGAATGTCTCTTCGGATTGTTTGTCTCCGGGGTTCTTATCAGGATGATATTGGCGCGCTAACTGGCGATATGCGCGTTTAATGGTTTTGTCGTCGGCGTCTCTGGGTACGCCTAAGATCTTGTAGTAATCCTTATATTCCATCCGCTATAACGCTGGTGTCCTTGCTTTGTTAACTTGCTTAGTTTTTAATGACCGTGCTGTGTTTATTGTAGAATCGACCCGACTGATATGTCAAGCAGCAGATGGCATATTTATGCTTCGCTCACGCTGCCCCAAGTAATGATCAACAGCGTGAATCCCGTGTGGACTCACACTGTTGATCAAAGTTTTTTGATAGACATCAATAGAGGAACATTGGTTTGCCAAGAACTGAGCGTACTTTAGGCAGGTAGTTGTCGCGATCGTATAGTTCGTCAACATCTACTCGTTTCAACCCATTGGCAACCGTGCTCATGGGAATATGTGTATAGGTGCCGTCACGCAAGGCAACCATACGTCCACTAGCTCCGGTGCTGATCAGGTCCATCGCCAAATGAGCATAGTTGAAGCCAACCATGAGATCGAGGGCATCTGGAGCGCCAGAACGCATCAGGTAGGCCACGCGCTGGGTGATGATATTCAAACCACTAATACGCTTTATTGCCTCACCCGTGATTTCACCGATACCACCAAGTTTGCGATGCCCGTAAGCATCGGCTTCGCCATACTCAACGACTTTTTCGC
Source organism: uncultured Chloroflexia bacterium (assembly GCA_963807975.1). Taxonomy (GTDB): domain Bacteria; phylum Chloroflexota; class Anaerolineae; order Promineifilales; family Promineifilaceae; genus JAACFF01. Next base: position 31,537 of record CAWEDV010000004.1, read on the forward strand.
CAATCATATGGGCGCCTTCGCTGATGGTGACCATGGCGTAGTTGCTCGGGTTTGCTTTCTTGTCTTCAACAATTAAGGCCGTAAGTTTTTCCGGGTCAAAAGGCACTTCGGAAATAATGGCACGGTCAACTCCGGCCAAATAGGAGCTAATCAAGCTTGTTTCACCGGAATTGCGACCAAACAACTCAATTACGGCAATTCTTTCATGGGACCCGGTGCTAGTGCGCAATTGGTTGAGAATCTGCACGCTGCGCGTAACGGCCGTGCTGAATCCGATGCAATAGTCAGTCCCGTACACATCATTGTCCATCGTTTTGGGGATAGCGATGACCGGGACGCCTTCACTGTGCAGTCGTTCACCAAAGCTCAAGGTGTCATCACCGCCAATGGGAATCAAGACATCAATGCCCAAGTGGTCTAAATTGCTTATCACATGGGGAGTAAAATCACGGATGCTAGTGTCTAGCGCTTCTGCTTCCGGGTGTTCAGGATCACGCAGAAAATCCGGCACATCCTGGGGACGAACCTTGGCCGGATTGGTGCGGCTTGTGTGGAGGAAGGTTCCACCTGTACGGTCGACTTTGCGTACAACTTGCTTATCCAGGGGCATCAGATACTTTTCCGTATCTGGATCCTCCTGGTTATACCAAAGCAATCCGCCCCAACCTCGACGAATCCCCATTATTTCGTGCCCTTCATTGACAGCACGATTTACAACGGCTTTGATGCAAGGGTTTAAGCCGGGTACATCTCCACCACCAGTCAAAATTCCAATTCTCATAAGAGTATCCTTTTTTAGATAGTATAGTCAGTAAAAAGCAAGAAGGGCTGCTGATCGAATTATAACCAGCAGCCCGGCATCATTAAAATAATCGCCGGCTATTCCAGCTCGCTGGTCATAATAAATAAGGGCTTCATTTCAAAGCTCTTGTAATGTGGCCTGAGCCGGTCGAAATTATAGTGTTTCTTCACGTCGACAATTTTCTTGTGGCTGGTGACAACATCGATAGGCATATTGTCATAGCGGCCATTCTTGAGCACGATCAAACGGCCGTGTAGACCTCTAAGGATAAGATCCAGGGCCAGGTTTCCATAAGCCATGGGCACGATGGAATCGATGGCGTCGGGATCGCCCGATCTCACGAGATAGCTTAGCTTTTGATAGATGGTATTGATTCGACGGCCGTTGTTGTATTTGGGAGAGAGCTCCTTAAGTTTTGCCGACATTAAATCACCAATTCCGCCAAGTTTCATATGGCCATAGGCATCTCGCTCCTGGTTCTGATATACCATTTCGATGCCTTCAAATATCGCACCCTCGGACACCAAAACGACAGAATAACGGCTTGGATTCTTGGCACGATCCTCGGTCAGCAGTTGCGTTAAATGATCGATATCAAACTTGTGCTCGGGAATTACACAGCGATTGGCAGCGCCGGCCATGGTAGGCAGCATAGCCGTAAATCCAGCGTATCGACCAAACACCTCCAAAATAAGGAAGCGCTCATGCGATCCGGCTGAGGTTCTCAGTCTATTGGTCATTTCGATGGTACGGGTAACACAGGTACTGAAGCCAATACAATAATCGGTGCCTGGTACATCGTTGTCCATTGTCTTCGGTATGCCAACGACTTTGAAACCTTTCTGATAAAGATGAACCCCATAACTTAAGGTATCATCTCCCCCTATGGGAATCATATAGTCGACGCCCAGCCACTCCAGATTCTTCAGCACCTCCGGGGTAAGGTCGTTCACTTCGGCCGAATACTCATCCTGTAAATACATAGGAACGTCAGCCTTGGCCACATGACTGGGTCGGGTACGAGAACTATGCAAGAACGTGCCACCTGTCCGCCCGGCCTTATTGACGATTTCCTCAGTTAGATTGATGAAGTTCATGGAGTTATCGGCATCTTCTTCGCGGATGACATCCACGATGCCTGCCCAGCCTCGACGCAAACCAATTACCTTGAAACCCTCGCGTAGGGCGCGGATCGTTATGGCCCGGATCGCCGGGTTTAGCCCAGGAACATCTCCTCCACCAGTCAGAATCGCTATCACGCCCCTATTACCATTTCCATTTGCCATGTCCTTTCTCCTGTGATTTATATGAGGCAATATTACCCCTGAAATCTCTGTGAGCAGAGTGGCGCACTGCCCAACAACTGCACTCGATAAACTATTGGCTCACCACATAGTTGATAACATCATCCCGATTTGCCCGATCCCAACCCGGCTCCGGCTGGGCCATGATCCTGGCGATTTCGCGCAAAGCCATCCACCACTGTTTCTTGGGCCGGGCGTGTTCTAGATCAAGAAGACGCGGTATGTCCAGAAAATCGGTGAATTGAATCTCTCCCTTTATCTGACCAATGCAGGCACTGACATACTCATCCCGCGCAATTTGTTCCTCCAGGTACTCAATAGATTTTGCCGCAAAGCGGGTGCCCAAGATACGATCAAATGGAGTGGGATCACCTCCCTGCTGCATATGGCCCAGAATGGCCTGACGAACATCAAAAAGATCACCACCTTCTTCCTCAAAGAGAGCGGCCATAAAAGCTGTATCATAAACCTCATTGGCTAGTTCATTGCGGATTATTAATCCTAATCGTTTACCATCGATAAAGCCCTCGCTCAACTCTTGAACATCCTTGGCCATATCCTTTAGGCTAACGCCTTCCTCATGAAGATAGGCTCGTTCGGCCCCAGTGGCTATGGCGCCTGTGAGGGTTAGGTAGCCGCAATAATGGCCCATAACCTCAACGATAAAGACGCGCTGTGAGGCAACTGCCGACTGTTTGATCTTATCAACCGCCCAAACAATGCTGTGCAGCGCGGTATCAGAGCCAACGCTAAAATCGGTTGCGGGCAAGTTGTTGTTTATCGACGCGGGTAGGCAAACAATTGGGATATCAAATGCGGGATAATTATGGCGCTGTTTGAACAGGTCGAGGGCAGATAAGTAGCCTGTCCAACCACCAACGATCAGCAAACCCTCTATCTTGTGTTCGTCCAACGTGCGCGCAACGGCGTAGAAGTCTCGACCTTCAGGCATATATCGGTTTGTACCGATCTCGGCCCCGCCTCTGGGAGCCAAACCAGCGACGCTCATCCAATCCAATTCTTCTACATCCCCTTCGACAAGCCCGCGGAAACCATTGTGAACCCCTAGCATAATGTGGCCTTTATCGGTACCCAGACGAACAGCTGCACGCAGGGCAGTATTCATACCAGGAGATGGACCGCCTCCATGCATGACAGCTAGACGCATCCGACGCCGGCCTGGTTCAGGATCACGAGGGAATGTTCGCACCAAGGTACGCAGCATATCGAAAGATAATTTAAAACTGCCACCACGAAGGGTCATCGCTCGTTCATAATCTTGCTCTTTTATGGCAGCAGCGACCGACCAGGTTACGCGCAAACACTCACTTAGGGGGGTACGTGTGATATTATTGCCTTGGATGCCGATCACAATTGGCTCTTCTTGTTCTCCCGCCTCCAAAACAGCCTCGACGGCATCAGCACCAACCAGCGTGCTCATAACTCGATCGTAAGCGGTAGGCGATCCCCCGCGTTGAACATGTCCCAACACGGTTATGCGCGTATCTTCACCAAGGCGCTCCTCGAGCACCTGTTTGACATCCTGGCTGGTTATGGGATTGCCATTGCGATCCTGGGCACCTTCGGCAACAATGACGATGCTGTCGCGCCGCCCTGCTTCTCGTCCTTTGAACAGCACCTCGCACATTTTTGATTGCCACGCTTCAACTTCAGGCGGTGATTCAGGAATCAACACCCAATCTGCTCCGCTAGCGAGGGCGCTCATGAGGGCCAGATAGCCGCAGCGCCGGCCCATGACCTCGACGACAAATGTGCGCTGGTGGCTGGCGGCTGTACTGGATATGGCATCAATAGCCTCGACGATGCGGTGCAATGCCGTATCAGCGCCGATGGTCATATCGGTTCCATGCATGTCATTGTCGATCGAACCAACCAGGCCGGCAATTGTCAGCAAGCGGTATTGACCTGCCTCTTCCGCGGAGATCTCCCCGGCCGCTGCCAATTCCTCAAGCAGTCCAGTCCATTCTTGCTGCAAGATATGAGCGCCGGTAAGGCTGCCATCTCCTCCGATAACCACAAGCGCTTCAATACCGCTTTTGACCAGATTTCTGGCAGCCCGCAGCCTGCCTTCTCTTTCGCGAAATTCCTGGCAGCGTGCCGATCCGATTATTGTGCCCCCCAACTGCAAAATTCCGCCAACATCGCTCCAGCTGATGGGTCGGATCTTATCTCCACCCTTAACCATCCCCTGGTAGCCTTCGTAAATGGCGTAGGTCTCCGCGCCTTTCTCCAACGCAGTACGAACGACCGACCTAAGCGCCGCGTTCATACCAGGAGCATCACCACCACTTGTTAGTACACCTATTCTTTTCATAAGGTCTCACCAATTTCTATTATGGTACTGGTTTCGGACAGCAAGGCAACACCATTGACAGCCAACAGCATCCTAATGCCCAGAATCTTCGCTGCTCTCGTGGAGACCCAATACCGTGTTCACAGTTTCCCACCAATTGTCCATTTCAATTCGCAATTGCGCAGCGTGTTTAACCCAATCGCCCCCAGAAATCACCTGTTTTTTGTCTGAAAATTCCTGACGGCCTACGTAAAGCCATGATAGAATAGCTTGTCCACCTTCAATCATCACTGTTCGCCGAACGCGCCTATAACTGGATCGGGACGATTGCTTGGGATCATATCCTTCCAGATTATCAATGCGGATCAAAATATCCTTGTATTGCTTACTTGCGACAGAGATAAGTTTCCCGTTAACGGTTCCGCCCCTCTCTTCTATAAGCATCGGATAATAACCCATATCATAGAGATTGCCATTGGTATAAACGGCAGGCTTTCTGCGCTTAATTCCATCGCGCCAAAGGTGGTCGTTTGGCTGGCCAGGGATCAAGGTACCGTAGACAAAAAAGGGGATTTGGTCCAATGCACCACTATTCATGATCTGTTATAATCTTTGGCCATAATTATATCCAAAATGCGCGTTTTCTACATGCCCCCGTAGCTCAAAGGATAGAGCAATCGCCTCCTAAGCGATCGATGATGGTTCGAGTCCGTCCGGGGGTACTTATTATGATTGGCTTGTCCAATCTATTGATATGTACTGCTCCATATTCAGCTAAAGAGTACTGATGGGATCGATTTCCAATGAACAATTCTTGGGGATGACGATTCCATCCAGTAGCCGGGTGGGATCCGGAGAGCGGACGACGATCTGCCAGCGGTAACGGCCGTCTACGCGACTGAAGAACGGGGGTACCGGTCCAATAATTTCGGTCGCACCAAGCGCTTTTTCGCGAATCTGGGCCTTCAACAAGGCCGCCATTTTCTGAGCCTCACTCTGTCCACGATCGGCGATCGGATCATTAAATAGAAGCTTAGCCATGCGCCGAAATGGTGGCAAATTGTGCTTTGTGCGAAAACGAATTTCGTCCAGGTAAAAAGTGGCAAAATCATGCTCGGCGGCTGCCTGTATGGCGTAGTGTTGGGGCTGATAGGTTTGGAAAACTACCTGTCCACCGAGGAGACCACGTCCAGCCCGGCCCGCAACCTGTGCCAATGTCTGAAAGGCACGTTCTCCAGTGCGATAGTCTGGTAGACCCAAAGAAACGTCAGCGGAAATGACGCCAACAAGAGTTACGAAGGGCAAGTCCAGCCCCTTAGCAATCATCTGCGTGCCAACCAAGATATCGGACTCGCGGTTAATGAAGCTGGCCAGGAGCTTTTCATGGGCATACCTGCCGGCTGTCGTATCGCGATCCCAACGAGTGATACGCGCCTGTGGCCAACGTTTTTTAACACGTACCTCAACCTCTTCGGTACCCAACCCAAAAAACTTAATCCTTTTTGATCCGCATTGGGGACATTCCTGATGAGGTGGTTCCTGCCATCCGCAGTGATGACAAGAAAGCATCATATGCGGACGGTGATACGTCAGCGGCATATCACAACGAGGACACTTAAGCGTATGTCCACAATCACGACAAATAACAAATGTAGCCGTTCCACGTCGGTTAAGAAAAAGAATGGCCTGCTCATGGCGATCAAGCGTGTCGTCGATAGCACGAGCCAAGGCGCGACTGAATATGGATCTGTTTCCAGCGCGCAGTTCCTGTCGAAGATCGATTACTTGAACAGGTGGTAGCGGGATTTCCAAAGCATCATCAGGAATTTCAGAACTAGATACGTATTGAGTAGCTATCTGCAGACGGGCCGATTGATCTTCGAGACGCTTCCTGTGGCCCATAACACGTCTTGGAAGCTCTAATAACTGATATCTTTCGCTGCGCGCATAGTGATAGGAAACCACATCAGGTGTTGCACTGCCCATAATGACCACAGCTTTCAAGATACGCCCAAGGGCAACAGCAGCATCACGAGCATGATAATACGGGGGCGGCACGGGCGGCGTCTGTTTGTAGCTTGCATCATGCTCCTCGTCCACGACAATTACGCCAATTTCTCGAAATGGAGTAAAGAGAGCGCTCCTCGGACCAATGACGATGTCAAACAAGCCCAGACGAGCACGCCGCCAGGTATCAACCCTTTCGCCCTCGCTGAGACGGCTGTGCAGCAATGCAACTCGTCCTGGAAATCGCGCCGAAAAACGGCGTACTGTCTGGGGAGTGAGCGCTATTTCCGGAACCAATACGATAGCCTGTTTACCCTTACTAAGCGCATATTCGATGGCTCGCAAATAGATCTCAGTCTTCCCGCTGCCTGTGACGCCGTGAAGCAAGACGGCTGTCGTATTTGCCTGATCTTCCGAGTCCAGACCAGTATCATGACCTCCTTCCAGAAGTCGCATCTTTTCCCTCAAGCGAAGCCAGATCTTAGCTTGATCAGCGGTCAATGGCGGCGGGTCTGTCACAACGAAATCTCGATCAGACAGAGAATCACGCCACACCTGTTCAGAAGAAAAACGAATCAACCCAGTTTGATCCAGCCGACGCAGGTGTTTCATGGAGCATCCGGTTGCTTGATAAATATCCGAGATTGGCACCGGACCCGCGGCTTGTGTCAAAAAGGAAAGTACATCTAGGTACGTACTCGCGCCCTTCAATTCCGTGGCATAAGTCAGAACTTCCTGGCCACTGCCGGCCAATCCAAGAACAGATCGCTGCCGCTGGAGTCTTGCCAATCCTAACGAAAGCAACTCCTCAATATGAATCCCCTCGATTTCTTCCAACAAAGGCAATTTTCGAAAATGGTCAACAAGATGATCCGGCACCATCTCCTCGGAGCCAACTGGCAGAACCAAGTTAACTTCAGGTAGCACAACTATTAGGCCTGCCGATACCAGAGAATCCAAATGACGCCTCCTAGCACCAGAACCAAGGAGAACTTTATCTAAATCAGGTAAAGGATCATCACTTAGCAAAAGGTAAAACAAGAGATCAGCCTGTTTATTCTTCCTACCAAATGAAGACAGTGCGTACGCTTGATGCTGAAAATCTGCTGAAAGATGAGCATACCTGATCCGTTTGGGCTTCATCCGCGGAGGATCAAGTACGGAGGCTCTGCGCACTATACTCCTGCGGATCAACTGATCAACAGCAGGTTTCCAATTCATCTTCTTGCCAAGGGCACGCGTTATTTGTCTCGTACGGAGGTTACCGCGGCTGCGCAAAAGCTCAACGACTTCAGACTGTCGTTCAGTCAGCCTAGTTTTACCTTCCCAATAAGGGTTCAAGTCGTAGACCAGGTCAGACCAACGGGTCAAACCAGGAGGTAGCATCAACCGTAGACAGCTGTTGAGTGGTGCCAGATAATGACTGCTGAGCCATCTCGCGAACGTAATCTGCCAGGACTGAACCACGGGATCAGGATCTATAATGCCAATTATCGGTTTAGTTTCTTCAACTGGAGCACGGTCATCAAACCCGATAACTATACCCTGAGCAAGCCGACGGCCAAATTCGACCTCCACTAAATGACCGATCCAAAGTTGATCCTCAAGATCACGGGGCACAAAATAGTGAAAAGAGCTGCGCAAAGGAGCCTCAATATTAACCACAATCTCGGCATACATAATCCCATTTTAACAGCTTCCTTCAAGGAAAAAAGGTGAACGTCGGCTTGACGTATTAGAACACTTGTGCTATTGTTTAGATTGGATCTAATGTTCTACTGCCGCTATTCACTGACCTTGGCCCTTTGCAGGTGAGTAGATCGGCCTTAAGTCGGATTTTATACGCCCAATTGCGAATATTTAACTGGAGGTTATGATGAGTCAACGTTATAGTAAAGGCGGTCAATTCGGGTTTTCCAAATCGTCATTGCAGGCGAATCGCGGTTTGTTTATAGGCATCATTTTGTTTGTGGCGTTGATTGCCTTCGAGATCTTTAATTTCGATACGACCCAGTTTGCCCTTGAGAGTCTGCTGGGAAATGTTACATTTCTAAGTCTAAAATGGGCTACTATTTTGGCAATCGCCTTCTGTGCGATAGATTTTGCCGGTCTCAATAGATTGTTCACCCCAGAAGGAAGCGAAAAAGAAAATAGGGAAGCCTGGTTCCTCATGGGCGCATGGCTGCTTGGTGCGACGATGAATGCCGTCATGACTTGGTGGGCTGTTTCGGTGACTCTGCTGAATAATAACCTTGGGAATGAGGTGCTGGGCAGAGAACAACTGCTGCGCTTTGTACCAATCTTTGTGGCCGTGTTGGTTTGGTTGACCCGAATTCTATTCATTGGCTCGCTTTCCATAGCCGGCGAAACGATTTTTAGTGGGAACATGAATCGGCACCAAATCCGGTCCAATAGAGCTAAAAATCAAGCACGGCCATCGGGATCTGGTCGCAAGACGGCGACAGCCAGAATTAAGGCAGCTCCGAAACAGACCTACGCCCCGATGGTGGAGGAATCACAAGTGGCCGAATTGTCAAAAACGCCCAATACAGGGTCTGTGCCGACACGTTCAACTCGTGTCCGGCAGCGTCCACCTGTACCAAACCCGGGTATTCATCGCCGGTCCAGCGGTATGCAAGCCGGCAGCAGATAGTTTGATACGAAGCCATGAAACAAATCATAGAAGTGTATTGTGAGAGGAAATCATGACCAATTACAATGAGTCGGTGGATCGGATTGATACCCCCCTCTTGAATCATCGAGAGGTCTACCAGAGTCAATATTCTCATGATCCTGTGCGTCAGGTCCAACTTAGAATGGTTCTTATAATGGGCATATCCCTCTTGGTTGCTGCTACCTTGGCATTGTTAGCCTTGCCAGCCACCGCAGGAACTGATTCAGGCATACAGCAATCAGTCAGCGAGCAGATTGTAGAACCAATAGCTGCCTCAGAGGTACAGCTATCCGCTCCCCTTTCAGTGGGGATTGGACAAGCCGGAGTAGCAGAATTCTTCACCCCTGAGGTTAAATATTGGGAATCTGAAATCATTAGCTGGGCCGATGAGTATAATGTTGATCCCAATGCTGTGGCGACCATTATGCAAATTGAATCTTGTGGAGATCCACAGGCGGTTTCAACAGCCGGTGCCAGAGGTTTGTTTCAGGTGATGCCCTTTCATTTTGGTGCTGGAGAAGATATGCTTGATCCTGATACCAATGCTCGACGCGGCATGAATTTTCTTAATGAGCAGCTGCGATACACGGGTGGCGATTTGTACTTGTCGTTTGCAGGCTACAACGGCGGATATGCGGCCTCTGGTGGTAATTACGATGGATGGCCGGATGAGACGAAACGCTATTTTCGCTGGGCCAAAGGTATATATGAAGATGCGAGTGCCGGTGCAGCGAGCAGTGCGACATTAAATGAGTGGCTTGATGCCGGAGGCCGGCCAGGTTGCCAGCGCGCAGCGGAACGTTTGGGTATATAGGCTACGAAAATGGTGGGAAGACTTGCCCTTCACCGGTTTCTGAATTACCTCAGAGGTCTCGTTTGTATCATTGAGCGGGTTCCACATGGAGACCTCTGAGGTAGGTAGTTTACTAGCCAGCTTCTTCGTTTATTCCCTCTGCAAGTTTCATAAGCGGCCGAATGAACTCAACAGGTAACGGGAAGACAATTGTCGTGTTGTTTTGGATGCCAATATCTACGAGTGTTTGCAGATAGCGTAGGGTCATGGCTCCCGGGGCCTTATTCATTTCCGCTGCCGCCATGGATAGGCGCTCAGCAGCTTGATGATCACCTTCAGCGCTGATGATTTTGGCTCTTCTTTCCCGTTCTGCTTCCGCTTCTCGGGCCATGGCCCGTACCATGTTTGAGGTCAATTCCAGGTCTTTAAGCTCGACAATGCTGACTTTGATTCCCCATGGTTCCGTTGCTTCATCAATAATATGCTGAAGGCGCTCATTTATCTTTTCCCGGTCTGATAAGAGTTGATCTAATTGTGATTGGCCGATCACGTTGCGAAGACTTGTTTGAGCGATTTGCCATGTGGCACGCCGGTAATCTTCAACTTGAATGATGGCGTCAACCGGATCGAGAACTCTGAAATAGACGACTGCGTTGACCTTAACGGTGACGTTATCGCTGGTAATGGCTTCCTGCGCGGGAACGTCGAGCGTGATAGTTCGTAAGTCCACCTTGATCATCCGGTCAACGATGGGAATGAGAAAGAATAGTCCGGGTCCTTTAGCATCAATTACACGCCCGAGGCGAAAAACGACCCCGCGCTCGTATTCGGGAACGATGCGTACCGCGGCGCCGATGATGGCGATGATTAAGATGAATAGAAATACGGCAACGATTAGTGATCCTAACATGGTTACTCCTCAGTTATTAAATTCTCTGCACCAAGTCTCTGTGACCTTTCTTTTTGGTTCATTTTATTATACGTCAAATGTGGAGATTTAATTGGTTTTTCCAATCTTCAGATTTTTGAGGCAACGTCATGCTTATGATTTAGCGTGGGTGAATGTATGCGGATAGAAGTAATAGCGTTGTTTGCATAGTTGACCGGCGGTGAACATGTGATTTGGATTGCTGCTTGTGAGTAATGCTACGGGATAGTATCGGTGTTGAGCCAGGTTTCCTCAAGTAGGTTCAGTTTAGCCATATAGTAGCCGCGGCAATCGGGGCAGTTGTTTAAGTGTTTGCGTGCGATTTTGAGAAGTTGGTTGGTTTCGTTGATTGTATGCCTCCCGGAGTCAGCGAGATACTCGAGTATGGAAAAACATTCTGCGCAGGTCAAAGAGTCATCTTCTATGGAGCCGGTCGCGCTCAGTATTATCCGCCAGAGGGGTCGCAATTGGTCTTTGGCCATTTGGCAATCTGCTGGGACTTAGTTTTCATATATAAGCGTTTCTGGTTTGAAGGCTGCCCAGGAAAACCAAAAGTGATCTCCGTGAATTATGGGATATAGCTGGCTCCCTGCCAACTCGCCTGCCGTCGCTTGTCCAAACATATTCCATGTACTCGAGGTTTGGTCATCGATGATATGATCTTCAACCATACTAAAGGTCAACAGCTTCTCGTCAAGGTTAGGGTCAAACACTGCGGTTGCCCCAACGTCTTCGGCTATGGCGATTAATTGATCTCCAAGTGCACTGGATGTTCCAGGTTTAAAAAATATAACCAGGTCATGCTCGGCTTGGCGATCATTTATGACAGAAAGTTTAGAGAGGATTGATAGTGGATAGGCGACATCAAGGCCCGATTCGGGTAAAGAAACGGTAACGACTCGCTCTGCCGCCGGTAATCGCCGGTCTTGTTCTTGCTTGAGAAGAACTATATTTCCATCTTGAGAAAGGCTGCTTTGATAAGTATCGTAGCCGGCATAGGGATTGACCCCATACGGACGGTCGAATCCTGTCGTTTGAGAGAGCACTTGTCCCTTAGGAAAGGCCTCGAGAAAGTCAGCGAAGCTCACCAGTGAAGATGGTAGGAATTCGAGATTCTGGCCTACCAGATCGCCAACGATCGCTTCGCCGGTAAACTGCTGCCAGAGGCTCTCGGTTGACCGGTCATACATCACCAGATCTGAATTACGAAGCAGCCCTGATGTACCAAATTCAAGTGTTTCGTCGTCTAGCTGACGATTAAAGACGATAGCCGAGTTGCATAAAGGACAAAATGTGACAATGATTGGCTGTCCAGCGATGGTATCGTTGACTATCTCATGCCAGGTCAAGATCTGCAGAGGGTAGGCGCGTGCTTCTCCTGCGACTTCTAAGGCAATGACTGGTTCATTTCCTGCCAGCCAAATGCTAGCATCTTCGCTGGAAACGAACTGCGGCTCATCGAGTGAGCGAATGCCATCTCTAGGCGGCCCACCTAATAGGAAATCTTCATATTCTACCGTGTGTTTTTCCCAGTTTGTAACCCATCCTGCAGTGAACTGACGTAAATACTCAGGACGATTTTCCTGCAATAATGCGCCATCTTCCATCAATATCCCTGGTGTGGCGGTCGGCGATTGGGCTGAGGTGGTTGCCGTGTTCTCGATTGTCGGTTCGGCCGTTGGGGGTTCAGTCGCAGTCGCTTGGATTGACTGTCCGCCAACGGTATCTGAACTGCTGCCGTCTGCGTCCGGGTCTGCTTCGTTCTGCTCATTTTGGGCACTGTCAAGTTTACCTATCTGATTTTCGTTTGCTTGCTCAGATGTGGCAGAATCAGAGATATCTGAGCTTCTGCTATCCACAGCCGGAACTTGTTCCGCAGCAGGGCTACAGGCAACCAGCAGCAGTAGAGCCGCTAGCAATAGAAAAAGGGCTGATTTACGTTTCCTGGTTTTTCCTTGTGACATTTGTTTTCCTCGGATTTGGGTGAGAGACCGTTGCTGTTGTTGATAATTGTGCTCTGCACCTGCTTCCAAGATTAAGCGGAGTGGCGTTCGTAGACCGTGAGCTAGATCACCAAATCTTTCCCTTGCGCCGGTTTGCATAGCTTTTCACAGACAGCGTGGTATCAACAGACGACACTTTATATCATGTGGCAAACTGTGATTTAGATGGCTTTCGTTTTTCTGGCAGGTTGTTCAACAGTCAGAGATACGTCAATTGTTGGGACATCGCTGCCTGAAAGAACGATTGTACCTCAGAATGGCCTCGATGAAGTTACTGCCCGAAGTCAAGATAGTGATGGGGTTCAGCTCAACAGGCGTTTAGAGACGGAGGAGCTGGGTTCTTTCGCGATATCACTAGGTTTTGAAAGTATACGGCCGATTTATGCTCCCAAATTTTTCGTGGCAGAGCAGGCTGCTCTGGATGATGAGGAATTGGTGTTGGGCGTTGCCTAGGATGGTGAAGCTTAAGCGTATCCAATCACGGTCCTACGTTTCCGGGAAATGGTCGATGATGAACTTGCGGGCATCCCCACCCTGGTCACTTGGTGACCGCTTTGCTATACGGGCATGGTTCTTGACCTGAGAATTGTTGGACAGACGCATCTATTTGGCAATGCGGGCAGTTTATTTATGAAGGCAATGACCTGGTTTGACCATGAAACTCGATCGATCTGGTCACAACCTTGGGGACGTGCGCTTGAGGGGGATCACAGAATTGTGGAACTTATTTTGCTACCCTCGCAGATTACCACCTTGTCAAGCTGGCAGAAAAAGCAGCCGCAGACATTGGTCGTGGTAAATGATCTGGAGCTGATCGGGAGAAGGCAGCAATCTAATCCTGATTTTGTGACTGGTCTTATCTTGAACGAAGACAGCACAGCTTACTATTATCGAGATGTACTGGAAAGAAGAATCGTGAATGATTGTCTGGGAGATGTACCCGTCGTTGTGGCTGCAAACGACGATAGTTACCAAACCTACGCCAGACAGGTTGACGACCAGGTGCTGAACTTTAAATTTATCGATGGAGAATTGATTGATCAGGAATCAGAGTCGACCTTGGATCTGAGTAATGGCCTGGCTGTCGCTGGTCGCCTACGCGGAAAATCACTACAAGCAATCCCCAGCCTCTGTTCATATAATTGGGCATGGATCGACTTCTATCGAGAATGGGAGTTTTACCGCCGTAAGATGGGAATCTGTCAGATCAAATCAGCCAGCTTCCTTCGAGACAAATAAGCCGCGCTTTGGTTTCCAAACCACCGGGCGCCGAATATCCATGAAGACAGCCATCAGCCCCATTCACATGATGGCAGGGCAATATGATGGGAATCGGATTGGCAGCATTGGCCCGCCCAAAATTCAGCAAAATCAGTATCTGCCGGATTGTCAAGACGAATTTCTGTCAATTAGATCGTGATCCTTGCGCGGGGAGATTACTTATCTGGTTGAAGCTGCAAGCTGTAGCATAGATTATAGGCGACAATACCAAAGACGACGGCAACATTGAGCGACGTTTTTAAGCCAGCCATAGGCAGGCTGAATACCCGATCGCAAATCTGGAGAATGCCCGGGTCTATACCCGCATTTTCATTGCCCACGATTACAACAACGCGCGAATGGGGAAGAACGGCACTTGCGGAAAAGAATGGTTCTGAATTTTCGGATGCTTCAATGCCCCACAAAAGATATCCTTTTTCCTTGAGAGAAACAGCCGTATCGAGGCCATTGGCGTTGTAGGTCCAGGATACTTTCTCCTGAGCCCCTAAGGCGGCTTTGGCCAGCTTAATATTTGCCGGTGTGGCGGTCATGCCGCTGAGATGTAAATGAGCCAACCCTGCACCATTGGCTGTGCGAAACATCGAGCCAACGTTGTGTATGCTGCGAATATTATCTAATAGTCCTTCAAAAGTTGGACGTATCCAACTAGATGGTTGGTTTTCTGGCCCTAGCACCGGCACGCCGACTTGAATCGTATCCGATCCACAACTCGGGCAGCGGACCGATCGGGCTGACTCCACCTCTACTGGAAATCGAAACCGGCATTGATCCCAAACACATTGTCGAAACTGGAACTGTCCCACTTATTCCTCCAATGCTCCCAGGATTACCGGTAAGAGCTGCTTTTTACGGGAAACAACGTCTTCGGCGTCCAACGATCCATCGGGCAAGTGCCTATAAGGCAGTATTTCAAGCGCTGGAACATCACGCGTAACGACCAAGCGGCTTGTGCGCAGCACAACATCGGTGATCATCAACATGACAAAATCAAGCCCTCGAGATTCTCCCAATTCGATCAATGCCTGCGTTAATTCTTCCAGTTTTTCACCCAAAGATGCAAAGGTCGTAACTTCTACCTGACCGATTCCAAAACGAATACCTACCGTATCATAGACCTTGAAATCAGCGCCTACTATCTCCGCTGCACTGCGACTCGACAAGCCAGCGCCGGCTTCTAATATCTGCTCTCCATAGGACTCAATGGTTTCATTTTCCAGCGGAGCACCGGTCATAAACGCCCAGCGACCCAAGCGTTGCGCCGCCTCGTGGTCACGCGGCGTGGTCGTGGGAGAAGTCAGAATCAATGTGTCGGAAAGCAATCCTGAAAGCAGTAAGCCAGCTAACTTCGGGGGCGCACTTAATCCAGCTTGATCGATACGTTCGGACACAAGTGTGCTGGTGCTGCCGACGACATCAACGGTAAAACGGATTGGTTCATGGGTGGTAGGATTATCAAGACGATGATGATCAAGTATCTCAAGAAGGTCCGCTTCTTCCAATGCGCCCAAGGCTTGCTGCTCTTCATTGTGATCGACCAGAACAAGCTTCAACCGAGGTGGATTAAGAGCCTCACGTTGTCGGCATATGCCGACATAGGTGCCATTTTCATCGACCACCCAAAACTCACTGCGTTCCTCACGCAGTATGCGGGACAAAGCATCTTTTATGCGACTGCTGGCCTGAAAACGAGGAACCTTGGTATCACAAGCCTCTTTGCAAGGTCGATCGAGCATATCTCCGATGCGCAGATCCTCGCGACGGCGGTGCGATCCCACAAAGCGGCTCATGAAATCAAATAGACTAAGCACAGTAACCAGGCCATAAGGCGTACCATCACCATTCAGAACGGGAGCAACACCGCCAGTTTTATTAGCAACAGCCCACGCCTCTCTTAGTGGGAGATCTGGCGTCGTCGTATTCAGACGATGCACAATATCGGTAAAACGTGGAGAGGCATCAGGCAGTAACAACGGTGGCTCTAGGTCCAATTTTTTGAGCACCCATGTAGTTTGGGGATTGAGCTGACCGGCACGTGCCGCTTGGACGCTGCCTGGGTTTTGATCCTGAAGAAGCCAAGCATAACCCATGGCCGATGCGATAGCATCGGTATCAGGGTTAACATGCCCGATGACATAGGTTGTATCTGTTCGTTTCTCGTTGATGTTTCTGGTCGCCATGATTTTACTCCACCATTTTAGCGGCTTCTGCCAATTTGTGATCTTGCGGTTTGAAAGTCATGTATGACTCTTGCTCAATATGTAATTGAAATCCAAAACGCTCGTAAAGCCCAAATGCATCTTTTGTGTTCAAGGACCATTTGCGTACCTTTTGCAGTTTGGGATGGTTCAAAATAGTCGATACAAGCCATTTGCCAAGTCCTTGGCCACGATAATTGGGAAGGATAAACACATCTTGCAAATAAGCAAAGCGACAGCAATCTGTCACCACCCTGGCAAAACCAATTTGAACCTCTCTACTGCCTGATAGGTCATAAACCCCAAAGGATAACGAGTTTTCGATAGCACAAGCGACATCTTCTCTAGCAATTCCTGGGACCCAATACGATTTATGGGCCAGAAAATGATGGACCGTATCGAGGTTGATCTTTTCCTTCTCTGTGCTGATCAGAAAATGCTCCCGATGAAAACTTGGAGTAGGTATATTCTGGTCTTTGATCATATAACTGTTCCTGATTTCAGATGAAGCGATAAAACACTTGGTTACTGATGAAGCGACCTCGTTCGGTAAGCAGGATGCAGTCGCCGTTTTGTGTCAGCAGTTCCCATTCGATAAGCTGGGAAGGAAGACCATCAAAAGCCTCTTCCAATGTGATGCCAAACTTCTTATGGAAGGCACCAAGGTTTAAACCCTCTTGCAGCAATCTTAACTGCATAATAACCGTGTCTGACATGGACTCTTTCTGGTCTATCTTATGACTTTCAGCCACGGCTGGTGACAAGGGAAAGGAGCCTTTGCTTCCTTTCAGCATGCGACGGATATAAACTTGTGGTTGTTTTACCAATTGGTAGCGATAACTGTTGGCCTGGCCATGAGCGCCGGCGCCTAAGCCCAGATATTCTTGGTTGCGCCAGTAGGCCAAGTTATGACGGCATTGACGACCAGGTAAGGACCAATTGGATATCTCATAGTGTTCAAAGCCAGATTTGGCAAGACGGCGACCTGCGAATTGGTACTGCTCCGCGGCACGATCGGGATCAGGGCGGGCGATACGGCCGTTGTCTAACCAACGATGCATGGGCGTGCCCGGTTCAATTGTCAGACAGTAGAGGCTGAGGTGATCCGGCTCCAGCTCCAGCGCTGCATCCAGGCTGCGCGCCCACGATGGTATGTCTTGCCCAGGCAGCCCATAGATCAAATCCAAACTGAGATCGTCAAAACCCAGCGCGCGGGCTGAGGATACGACTTCAATGACTTTACCGAAATCGTGGGTTCGCTCCAAGAGGGCCAATTCTGAGGACACTGCACTCTGAACACCAAAGCTTAGACGATTGATCCCTATCTGGCGCAGTCCCTCCAAATATGGTTCATCAACCGTATCCGGGTTTGCTTCCAAGGTGATCTCCGGATCTGGATGCAAGCCAAAGGTTCTTTGGATGCTTTCTAAGATTTGCCGTAGATCCTCTACTTCCAACAGGGATGGTGTCCCTCCCCCAAAGAAAACGGTTTGGAACGGCCGCATCAATCCCGCTGTGTCTGCCAGAGCTGCCATCTGCTCAAGTTCCTGGATAAGCGCATGAATATATGGCTCCTTTAACCCGCCAACCGTCGTATATGTATTAAAATCACAATAGGCGCAGCGGTGCTGGCAGAAAGGAATGTGCAAATAGAGGCTCAAAGATTCCATCAAGCCAATTATACCCTTAAGCGCTGCCTAGAGCGCATTGCGCGCTTATCTGACCCTTTGTTATGCTACTTGCAATGGGAGTTGATGGCATGTACTCAGTTGGAAGAACTATGCGCAAATTATTTATTGGGATAGCGGCTGCTCTTTTCCTGATTGGTGGTCGTGGATTTGTCTACGCCCAAAGCAATGACGTCATTCTGCTTGAAGCGGAAGGTGCTGTCACGCCGGCCATGTTCGGTTATCTGGAACGCGGCATTCGATCGGCTGAGGAGGCAAAGGCGAAGGCGGTCATACTCGCTTTGGACACACCTGGCGGGCTTGTGGACACAACACAAGAGATCGTGCAGCTCTTTCGCTCGTCATCGGTGCCGATCATCGTATATGTAAGTCCTCGTGGAGCACAGGCCGCATCCGCGGGCAGCATTATCACGATGGCCGGCCATGCAGCAGCTATGGCCCCAGAAACCGTAATAGGGGCGGCTTCCCCTGTTGGCGACAATGGTGTAGATCTGGAGGATACGTTATTTCGCAAAGTCACGGAAGATCTCAAAGCCACGGCCCGTAATCTCACAGCCGATAGGGGAGCCGAGGCCACGAAATTGGCCCAGGAAATGATTGAGGATGCACGGGCAGTGACGGCCGAAGAAGCGCTCGAAGCAAGTCTGATCGACGCCATCGCCAGCGATATTCCTGACTTACTGCAGCAGCTTGACGGATTAACGGTGATGGTCAACGACCAGGCTGTGACTTTGGACACAGCTACGGCCAGTATTGAGGAAATACCTGCCAATACAGTCGAAGAGGTTTTGTTCGCTTTGGTTAATCCCATTCTATTAGGCATTCTCTTAACGCTCGGCGTACAGGCGATACTTATCGAGTTGTCTAGTCCCGGTGGATGGGTCGCTGGACTGATCGGCGTCCTGGCCATTGGCCTGGCTCTCTACGGTCTTGGGCAGCTACCAGTCAATTGGCTCGGTTTAGGTTTTATAATTGTCGCGTTTGTGCTCTTCTTGATGGAGGTCAAAGCAGCGACGCATGGTGCGCTAGGACTCACAGGCGCTGTAATCTTGGTCGCTGGCCTGCTGGTCCTTTTTAATTCTCCAGGCACGCCAGATTTCTTAAGTATCTCAATCCCGGCAGCAATTGCTCTCAGCGCTGCAACCGCCTTGTTTTTCCTCTTCGTCTTGAGCAAGGCACTTGGCGCGCAGCGCGCCAAACCGGTAACCGGGGCGGAAGGCTTAATCGGTCAGAAGGGACCAGTACGGGTAGCTATGACTTCCGATAGGCTAAAAGGGCCTTATACCGGCATGGTCTTGGTTGCAGGTGAGCTTTGGCGCGCGAAAGCAGAAGAAGAACTAAATGCAGGGGAACCAATTGTTGTTACGGCCGTCGACGGAGTCATGCTGCAAGTCGAAAAAAGCCAGTAGTTTAGCTGCTGATCTCCGTTTACTTTTCAGAAACCTTGTATTACAATGCAAATCGTCAGCAAGAAAACTTGATTTACAAACAGCAGTGAAATCAGCCAGCCGCCGAAGCATTTCGGATGGCAAGAATGCCAACTGCTGCGACATCGACAGATTAGCTGTTTAATTACTAATTATGGAGGGTAATAGATGAAACTGGTCAGCCAGATACTGCACGCGAAAGGAGGCCCAACCTGGACTGTCTCACCCAAGAGCACTGTTTACGATGCCTTGAATATGATGGCCGAACAGGATATTGGCGCCCTGGTAGTTGTCGAAGATGATGAGGTGATCGGTATATTTTCCGAACGTGACTACGCCCGGAAAGTTATACTGCAGGGAAAGGCATCTAAAGCTACCCTGGTAAAAGAGATTATGACGGATGAGGTGCTTTGCGTTGGCCCAGATCAATCAGTCTCCAAATGTATGGCACTGATGACTGATAAGCGGATTCGTCACATACCCATCCTAGACAAAGGGCAACTGCTCGGGGTTATATCCATTGGCGATGTGGTTAAAGCAATAATCGCTGAACAGCAAATAATCATCAACCATCTCGAAGATTACATATACAGCTAGAAGTTCATCTCCAAATGCGCCTGTTGGCTCAATTCTTCTCACACTAGGCCCAAAGGTTATGGGTGAGTGTGGGAACGCATTGGCTGGATGTTACGACTAAATATGACCAAGTTCAAAATTAATATTCAAGGCCAGGAAAAAGATGTCGAGGTGACCCGACAGGGTGATCAGTTGCATGTTGAAGCGGATGGTATAAGCGCCGAGCTGCGCCTAATAGATCAAGAAGGGGCCACATTCGTCGTTCAATTGCCCATGCCTGATGGCTCTTCCAAGCAAATACGCGCTGCGGGACATGTCGATGGCGATCGGCGGCAATTGTGGGTCAATGGCCGCTCCTTCAATTACGAAAGAATTCGCCAACGAAGCAGCGGCACTGTCTTGGATGGATCTTTATCATCAACAATTCCCGCGGTTGTGTCTCAAATCTTGGTCAGCCAAGACGAGCTTGTGCAGGCAGGAGACAAGCTTATCCTCCTCGAGTCAATGAAAATGATTATCCCCATTATTGCTCCCTGTGATAGCAAGGTTATCGCTGTCCATTGTACTGAGGGAGAATCAATCCAGTCTGGTGTGCCGCTTATAGAATTGGAAGAGTAAGAAAAATGAATCAAGAACGCTTAAATAAACTGCGTACTCTTATGGCAAGTCAGGGGCTTGATGGAATGGCCCTGATGCCAGGTCCTAATATGAGTTATTTCAGCGGCATCAGTTCCCATGTAAGTGAACGGCCGATATTGCTATTTTTACCCGCGAAGGGCGATCCAGCCATCATCATCCCCACACTTGAGGCCATGAAAGCGCGCAATGCTGGAGTGCCCGCGGAGCGCATCTTTGAATGGAACGATCAAGAAGGGTATGAAGCGGCATTTCAAGAAGCGAGCGCTGGCTTACAGTTAGAGAATTGGAAGCTGGGAGTCGAGAAATTCCACATGCGTGTTTTTGAAAGCCAACTCCTGCATGATTTTGCCGCAGGCATTCAACTGGTTCACGCGGAGCCGATCATTTATGCCTTGAGAACGATCAAGGATGATTCTGAAATCGCCGCGATGGAAAAAGCGATCTTGATTTCGGAACAGGCGATGACTGCAATTATTCCCAATATCAAGATTGGAATGAGCGAAAAACAGGTTGCAGCTTTGTTGACCCAGGAACTCCTCAAACGAGGTGCCGATTCGATCGCCTTTGGTCCCATCGTTGCCTCTGGTCCAAACGGTGCATCGCCACATGCGGTACCTACTGATCGCCCACTGCACGAGGGTGATCTGGTGGTGATCGATTGGGGCGTACTTATTGATGGTTATCCATCGGACATTACCCGTACGTTTGCGGTCGGCGAAATCGATCACGAATTGAGTCATATTTACGAATTGGTAAGATTGGCCAACGAAGCCGGAAAACAAACGGCAAAACCGGGCCAGAGCGGGCAGGATGTCGATAGGGCAACCAGAAAGGTGATCGATGATGCCGGTTACGGTGCTCAATTCTTTCACCGCACCGGTCACGGACTGGGACTGGAATTGCACGAACTACCAAACATGGCCGAGGGGAATATTGAATCACTCACTCCTGGCAATGTGTTCACGGTGGAGCCAGGTATTTATCTAGCAGGTCGCGGTGGAGTGCGCATCGAAGATGATATCGTCGTCACCGCAGATGGCTGCCGTTCGCTCACCAAATTCCCACGGGAGTTAATCTCCATCGGCAGCAGCGAGTAAAAGCTATTATCGTCTGTCACGCTTAATTTATGGATTCTCATTCCTGGCCGAGGGCTATCCTGCACCTGGATATGGACGCGTTTTTTGTCAATGTCCATAATCTAGATAATCCGCAGCATGCTAACTTGCCCTTGGTTGTCGGAGGAAAGCCGGATCAAAGAGGGGTAGTCGCTTCAGCCAGCTACGAAGCGCGTAAGCTGGGCATCCGCTCGGCAATGCCCACGAGACGCGCCCTACGCCTTTGTCCAAACCTCCTAATCGTGTCCGCAGACTGGTCCCAGATTCGCGAGTATTCACAACAGGTGATGACCGTATTAACAGGATTCGGACCTCTGGAACAGATTAGTGTGGATGAGGCATTCGTCGATCTTTCCGCGCACAGTGACCCGCATTATATCGCAGCCCAAATCCGAACGACCGTCAAAGAAGCGACATTGTTGCCATGCTCTATCGGCCTGGCAACCAGCAAGTTAGTGGCCAAAATCGCCTCGGATTATGAGAAACCGGAAGGGTTTACCGTTGTCCCCCCAGGTACCGAACAGGAATTCCTAGAGCCGCTCTCGACCCGGGTGATTTGGGGAATTGGCCCGCGCACGGCGGAACGGTTGGCTGAACAGGGAATAGAAACCTGCGGCCAACTTTCTGCGGTAGATATAGGGATCTTGCAGGCAAGTTTGGGCCGGCAAACAGATGAGTTCGTTCGACGTGCTCAGGGCATCGATGAACGTCCGGTAAAGGTTGA
Organism: uncultured Chloroflexia bacterium; assembly: GCA_963807975.1. GTDB lineage: Bacteria > Chloroflexota > Anaerolineae > Promineifilales > Promineifilaceae > JAACFF01. The sequence goes on from CAWEDV010000004.1 coordinate 54,007, forward strand.
TCGCGATCCGGCGAAAAGAATCAGTCAAGAAAGGACTTTCAACCGAGATATAGGAGATGCCGAGATTCTTGACAAACAGCTAAGGAAGATGTGCGGTAAGGTAGCTCACTCATTGCAGCGCAGAAATTTCATTGCGCACACGGTAACTGTTAAATATCGCTGGGCTGATTTCACCACCTTCACCCGCCAAAAATCTGTGGCTGTTGGTGTGGACAGTGAAGAGGACATCTACCGGCTGGCGGCAGCTATTTGGAAAGAAAATTGGTCAAAAAAGGAACTCATTCGCTTACTAGGTGTAGGCGTAAGTAATTTTACGGACAACAGCGTGCGCCAACTAAGCTTTGATTTCGGCCTCTTGGACGATTAAGCAAACTTCAATCTAATCCATTCCTGCTGTTTGGGCCTCAGCATGGCTAAATGTACGCCCTGAGTCACGAGCAAAACCCAGGACGTCAACACGGGATAAGATCAGCACCGAACCCAATAAGCCCAGCGCAGACAAGACAAAAATCAGGCCATAGCTGACATTAGCGGATAAGCCCATATTCAGGAAGAAAATATCCCGCAGCGCCCCGCCCAGGAAGGTTCCAAGCCCCTTAAAGACCAAGATTGATAAGGTCCACAAGCCTAAATAAGCGCCGGCCTCTTTATCTGAGGACATCACGGCCATAAGACTTAATCCGCCAAAGGTATACAACCCAAAGCCCGCCCCATAAATCAAGAGCGATAGCTCAGTCAATCGTGGCTGTCCAGCCATGGAAAGCCAACCCAAGAGCAGCATCCCTACAGCCATGATTAACAGCCCATTACCCGTAATTTTACTCTGCCTCTCCGGCGGTCTCCTACGCCACAAATACATAGCAGCGGTAAGACAGATCACCGTGGCCACCTGCCAGTAGCTGTTAAATCGCGTTGTTCGTCCAGCGGGCATGGCGAAAACGTCGGCGCCAAAAGGCTCCAATATGGCATCTTGCATCCAAGCGGACATCGTTGCTAGAGAAAGAAAGAAGAAAAATGCCCGTGTACGTCGATCTTGCCAGATATTGCGGATTGTGATGGCAAATCCTGTGTGCTGTAAGGTCGCATCTGGTTTGATCTTGGCTGCTTTGTCGACCGGTTTTTCAACACCGACGATGGCAATAAACCAGAAAAAGCCGCCCACGATGACCGTTGCCCAAACCATTTGCCAAAAAACTTGCTGATCATATTCGGGCATCCAAATGCTAAAGATGATGCCGAAAATGGCAAAGAAGATGATGAGCGACGTCTGTACCGTACTAATGGCCAGTCCTTGTTTCTCAGGGGGAGCCAAATCGCGGACAAGTGCCAGAAAAGGGCTGCCCGAAATCAGGGTTCCAATTCCGTAAAGTAAGGTTGACAACGCTGCGGCTGCCCACCCGGCGGCGCTTGTTTGATCGCCGCCTAGATTGGTCAGACTCAATCCGAGCAAAGGTAAGGATAGGATCATTAATATCCTACCCAGCCAGATATAGGGCGTTCGTCTATAGCCAAGGATGGGTTTGGTATCAGATAAAAAGCCGGCCCATAAGCTCAGAGGGGCAATCAAGTAGCGTAGGGCAATCAAGAAGCTGACGGGTGCGGCAGGAATGCCAAAGTTGGCGATCATCACCCGGTTCCAAATGCTGGTGACGAGGATGTCACCCATGGCAGAACCAATCTGAAAACTACCTAATCGAACTGCTTGTCTAAATGAGTTTTCTGAAGTCGACATTGTGAATAGTGTTACCACGCCTGTGACTGCTCAATAGCCATCTATTATTAAGTGGACCAATATGCGGCCCATGCTTGCAAGCCAGGCAGCCATTGTACAAAACGCCCATGGGGGTGAACCCATCCAAGCTGGAAGTGCTGATGTTCGTTATTGTGCCAAAGATCGGCCGTCCACGCCAACCAGCCATATTGTGGCGCATCATTGGCTGTAAACGATGTGAATTGTGGCGGCTCCCATTGAGTCCAAACAACCGGCCTATTCTCTGCTGCTGCCCATTTGGAAATCATTTCACGCATGCTTTGGCCCTTTCCCGGAAGATACATTTTGATGTACGTATTGTAAATAAGCAGTGGTTCGGAATCGGTATTAGATTGCTGGTCAAGGAAGCCAGGCAATTGATCCGGCAGAGCCACGGGTAGGAGACGGACAGGCACCTCGCCTTGCTGCACCTGATGAAAAGCTGCTATGGCCTCCCGCAGACGATGCATCCGTTCAACCTGATCAGCCCAAATATAGGATGCCAGAACTGTCTCATCCGCCTTCGTGCGCAAGCGAAATGGATGAAGATCACATCCAGTACGGCTTAGGATATCCAGCTGTTGGAACTTACCAACCACTAGACGATTGTGATTACCCTGACCATGGATGGAAAATTGTTTAGAGGCAGCGCGCCCAAATTTAGCCGTCGTTTTAGGGTCGAGTTCATCAACGAATTGGAAATCTCTGTTTTCGGCGATCAGGTTCAGCCCAGCGCTAGCGCCAAGATCGATCAGATGCGCTCCGTCCCATTGGGTGAAGCATAGCGGCAGCAGCCAGGAAATGCCCCGTCCCGTTTCATTGGTTTGCACCGTTTTTGTCTGCAAAAAGACCGCCAAAGCTTCTTTTCGAGCAAGAATCGCTTTATGCAGCGCGGCAATAAAGCCTGGCGACGCCGTCCGCGCCCCCTTTTCATTGATCTGAAAAAGATGCTCCGACGACGCATCTCCACCTACCGTTGGATAAAATGCAGCCAAGGTAGATACTTCCGAGTTCCCAGTGAGTACCTCATGGTGTAGCCCGGCAGCTAGCAGATTGGAGACATCAAATGCGGCCCGATCAGAAGAGATGTCCAACAGCCAGTGTGCAACTGGCCCTGCGGGTCTTTCACTTAGCCAGCCGGCAACGGTGCCAAAAAGGGCGGCATAGAGTTGGGAATAATTCTCAGAGAACTTGTGCTGTTGGCGGAAGCGGTGCGCAAGTTTTGACAAGCGCGATCTAGCATTTTCTCCAACCACGGAAGACATAGGCTACACTCTTCCACCAAAGGTGAAAGCTTCAATTCCCTCTGGGAATTCTTGATCACCCTCGGGTGATGGATCTGGTTCAACGTAAGGGACTTCTTCTTCAATTTCTGGCAAGGAATCGTCGAAGTAGGGATCTTCTAGATTGAAGTAATTGTAAGCTGCCCGAGATATTTCACGCAACAAGGGGAAGCTTATTTCGTGGATAAGCCAATCGGTATCGGGCTGGGTAAGATATTCGACAATGACGTAATTGCCACCCGGGGAAAACACGACACCTGCGTCCCCATGAGTATTGCCGGCCCAGCCATGTTTATGGGAAACAGCTGTTCCTTCCGGCACGCCAAAGCGAATCAGGTTGCCCTCCTCATTTTGGCTAAGGACATCAATGATCGCCTGGCATTCACCAGGAGTTAGCTCTTCGGGATAAACCGCCAGAAGGGTTCCGCCGCCTTGGGCACAGTAGTAGATCATGGAAAGGAGCGTACCCATGTCTTCGGCCGTGGTCTGCATGGTAGGATCGGGGAACGTATTGACATCTGAACGCGAATTGGCCGGGGTACTGCGTGTGCCCTTACCGGGGCGATCGGGTTCTTCGTAAGGGGTCACAATAAAAGTGTTCTCCAGCCCCAGCTTTTGCATAGATTCGGTCAAGATATCCACACCCAAGTAGGCATTATCTTGCCCGGCTACGACATCGAGCAGTAGGTTGGCGCTGTAGTTTCCAGAATTAATCGCCGTTTCGTCGATCAATTTCTCTTGATCAACGGTCGGTTCAAAATCTAGGGCGCGAAAAGTCTCCAGCAGAATGGCGATTTTTACAACGCTGAGGCCTGATAGAGCAACATCCTCATTGATGCCCATTTCCTCACCGGTATCCAAATCCATGATGAAGAAACTGCCCAGTCCATTGAAAGCCTGGATCTGTCGTTGGATCGTTTCTGACAGCATATCCATATTAAAGGGCTTAGCCTCTTCATCGATGATGACAAGCTGGACCTGCCTATCCTGTGCCTGGTAGAGCATTTCTTCCACCAGGGGCAAACTCTGATCAAGATCGGTAATATATCCATCTTGCCCCATTTCGTATGATTCTGTCTCCTGCACCAAACGAGGTCCTGAGGCTGGTTTATCCATAAAGCTAGCAAGCATGGCCAGGTGTTCTGTTAACCGTGCGCGATCGTGGGTAGCGTGGAGCTCGATAACCACCGGTTCGAGGGAGCGGCCGACCACAAACTCTGCAAACCCCAGCCAAGGCTCCTCTGGTGTGCTCTTCTCTTCTGCCTCACGCAGCATCATTTCCATATCAAGCAAGAATCCAACATCTTGCGGATTCATTTCGACGGATTCATCACGATGCATGAGGACAACAGGGCGCAGATAATGTTCGGCAAGCGCCTCCTCAACTTCGTCCAGAGTCAATCCCCCCACATCAATACCGGCAACGTTCATGCCCACCGGCATCTTGTCCCTGGCACGCATGTATAGAAAACCCTGGTACAGCAGGAATAAGGCGCTGATTATCAGGAGCAAGATAATAAGTAGTTTCTGGAGAAGCTTAAGCATTAAATGTCTTGAATACCGCTTATTGTACCGGCCAATTAAATGACACTAGTTGGAACTCGCATCACCTAGATAGGGACTGTCAAAATTAAAATAGTTATACGTGGCGCGGGAAATATCTGAGAGCAAAGGGGAGCTGACCTCCCATTCTAGCCAGTCCGGTTTATATAGAAGTCCAACGATGACGTAATCGCCGCCAGGAGTGGAAATAATGGCCGCATCGGCGTGCGTATCACTGATCCAACCGTGACGGTGGGCCACGGCCGTTTCTTGAGGCACACCAGCTTCGATCAAACTACCAATCTTGTTCTGACGCATATAGTCCAATGTTTGCTGGCACTCTTCCTGTGACAATTGCTCAGGATAAACAGCCAGCAGTGTTCCACCATTGCCTTGGGCACAGTAATAGATCATGGAGAGTAATATCCCAATATCTTCAGCCGTCGTTTGTATGGCAGGATCAATGCGCGTCCGCAGCTCCTCGACTGAATTTGCCGGCGTTTCGGGACCAGGACGTCCCGCACGCAGGGGCTCATCAAATGGGGCCGCCATAAACGTATTTTCTAGTCCCAGTCTTTGCATTGATTCGGTAACAATTTCAGCGCCTTTGTATTGATCCTCTTCCCCGGCAATTACGCTAAGCAGTTCATTAACAACGACATTCTCTGGCTGCGACACGAGCGTGTCCGATATCAACTTACGTTGGGTCAAAGTTGGTAGGCGATCAAGAGTTCGGTACGTTTCCAATACAATAGGGACGCGTAAAAGATCAATGCCGGACATGGCCACATTTTCATTGATCGGAACGACCTGCCCAGTGTCCAAATCCATAATAAAAACGCTGGCAACCCCGCCGGTTTCTTGCTCAAAAACCTGAAGTTGGTTGACGAGCAGCCGGGTTAGAAGGCTCAAAGCCGGTCGTTCAGGTTCATAAGGACCGACAACCAACTGCGCTTCACGATTGCTGGGACGATAGAGAGCTGCCTCTACATCCGGCAGACTGGCATCAACATCAGTTCTTGTTCCCGAGGTCCCATATTGAAAGGTCAATGTAGAAGGCACCGGCTGCGGGGGCTGGGCGGGTTCATCGGCGAGGCTGGAAATCTCGCGCAAGACTTCTTGCAGCGCCTCCCGACTATGCGTGGCCTGCAGTTGTACTGGTTCAACTTCAACCGGACGACCCCACAAGAAACCCCAAAATCCGGCCCAGAAATCTTGCTGCGTCCGCTGATAATCAGCCAAGCTGAGCATAGCCGGAATATCTGGGGTAAATTCCGCAGCCGATGGGCCAATCTCAAAGGACTCATCGTTATGAAAAAGGACCACCGGGGCATCTATGAACCGATTGGCTATCACTTCACTGGCCTGTTCAGAGGTCATGCCACCAACATTGACGCCAGCGACAGTTAACCCAGTAGGATAAAATCCACGTGATCCGGCGTATTGGTAAAGCTTATAAAGGAGAAACAGCGAGACCGCAACCATGACCGTTGCGGCAATCCACTGTCCTAAACCTGGTGATGAATCTCTATTCATGTAACATATACTTGGCTCAAACCTTAAAAATTCCTAACGGATCAGTATAGCAGAAACATGATCAGAATCCAGCGATCTTAATCTCCATTCAACCCTTTCCCGCTTGCTTTTGTATCAATTTGCTCCAGAAGTTGGCAGTCAAGCTCGGGCAAGCAACTTTCAATGCCTTCTCCCGTATAGAGGGTAGAATAATGGAATTGGAGGCCATAGAATGTCGGAAATAAGGCTAACGCGCAGCAAAAGTGACAAGGTGATCGCAGGGGTTTGCGGGGGTCTGGGTGCCTACCTGGATATTGACTCGACCCTGGTTCGTCTGGCGTTTGTGATTTTGCTGTTCGCCAGCGGGATTGGACTTCCGATCTATGTGATCCTGTGGATCATAATGCCCGAAGCGGACAGTGACAGCCATTTTGATGGCGAGGTCATTCAGAAAAATCTGGGTGAGATTGGAGATTCCATATCTTCTGGATTGGCCGGAATTGACCGACGCGCAACTGTGGGCATACTGCTGGTCTTGCTCGGCGCTTTTTTCCTCTTCAACCAATTAGGTTGGCTGAATTGGATCAGCGGGGCAGTCTTTTGGCCGCTGGTGATAATCGGATTTGGCATTTTTATGTTGATTAAGCGCAATAAATAGAAAATAAATCAATTCAAGGGGCCAGTTATCTGCGACGAATATTGGCCCCTAAGGTCCGCAAACTCGGCCGTGTTTTTTCAAGGTCTTCGACCGGTGAATTGACCACTTGCGTATAAACCGGCAGCGTAACAGAAAACGTCGTCCCCTCTCCCACCTGGCTGGTAACCCGAATTGCCCCACCATGGGCTTGGGCAACCCACTTGGCGATAGACAGACCCAAACCTGATCCCCCCTGTGCCCGTGCACGTGATTTGTCGACGCGATAAAAACGATCAAAAATGTGGGGCAAATTTTCAGCCGGAATTCCAACCCCCGTATCTGCCACTTCGAAGAAAGCCCAGTCTGCCTTCTTCGACAAACTCAAGCTTACTCTCCCTCCGGGAGAGGTGTACTTCACTGCATTTTCCAGGAGATTTAGGAACAGTTGCTTTAACCGGTCAGGGTCTCCCAATACGGTTACCTGATCAACTTCCGTTAGCGCAATTTCAACTGGAGGCTCCAGCATCATCACCTGGCGATACACATCGAAGAGAATATTATCAAGCTCAACCAGCTTGCGTTCCAGGGGCAGTCCACCAGAATCAGCGCGAGCTAAGAGCAGAAGATCGCCTACCAAGCGCGTCATACGCTTAATTTCAACTTGGATGGCGGCGACAGATTCAGGATCGCTGTCCCCCATACGACTCATGAGATCTAGATTGCCCCTTATCGTTGTCAGCGGTGTCCTTAATTCATGGGAAACATCGGCAAGAAGACGCTGCTGTGTGCGAAACAATCGCTCGAGACGTTCCAGGGTTTGATTAAAGGCACGGGCTAAATCTCCAATTTCATCTGGTCTGTTGGCATACGGCACCCGCCTGCTTAGATCATCAGCTCGTGTAATCTGCCTGGCGGCAGTGGCCATATCTTCCAAAGGTTTAAACAGGCCAGGCGTCAACAATACAGCCACGAACAAGGAAGCCGTAGCAGCAGCAAAACCCATCAGCAAGGCGGTCAGAGAGACGCGATTAAGGTGTTGGTAGGTATCTAGAAGACGCGCTACCTGTAGATAATAGTGGGGTTCCAGACTGTCAGAGTTAGTCAAGGGTACGGTGTAGACTCGCAGTTGAGATTCACCATGCCTGACGACACTCATAGATTCCTCATAGGGACCAGCATTGGGATCCAGCAGGTCATCGAACATCGCTAAGTTGCGGGAACGGGCCACGATCTCGCCATTTTCATCGGCCACGATCACCAATGTCGAGGCAGTTTCCAAAGTCTCCAGTACCTCAGGTAGAGAGCCGGGCTGGACCACTTCAGTCGCCAATGCCTGCAATTCACCATCAATCTGAGCGAGGATCCGCGATCGCGGCAGCTCATAAACAATCACCGCAAAAACGATGAAAGCCATCGAGAATATGATGGTGTAAATAATGAGCAGGCGATTTTGAATTGACAAAGATTTCTACTCGCTATTCAGCGCTGTCGTCACGGAGGACGTATCCAATTCCCCTGACCGTGTGAATCAAACGCGGCAAACCCTCTTCTTCGGTCTTTTGGCGAAGATAACGCACATAAACTTCGATGATGTTGCTCTCGCCACCAAAATCGTAATCCCATACCCGATCAAAGATCACATCACGGGTAAGGACCTGTCGTGGGTGGCGCATGAACAACTCCAGCAATTCATACTCTTTGGCTGTCAGATCAAAAGTGTGGCCCCCTCGACGGCCCTGCCGTGTGCCGGTATCCAATTCAAGGTCTGCAAATCGATAAACCTGGGGTTGGGTTGGTTGCGCGCGGCGCAGCAACGCGCGTACGCGTGCCATAAGTTCATCAAATGCAAATGGTTTCACCAGGTAATCATCAGCCCCTGCATCCAGGCCGGCCACACGATCTTCGATGGCCTCCTTGGCAGTAAGCATGAGAATCGGCACTTCACTTACCGCCCGCAAACGACGGCAGACTTCTAGCCCATCAATTCCAGGCAGCATTAAGTCGAGAAGTACCAGATCCGGTGGGTTATCCCGGGCCAAATCGAGACCTGTCTGACCATCCTCTGCAGCATCCACGCGATAGCCCTCAAAACTAAGCCCTCGCTGCAAAAATTGCCGGATTCTTTCCTCATCTTCAATTACCAAAATCTTCGCTGACATATTATCCCTCCGCTAAGCCTGATCATTTAGGCAAGCTCTTTATATATTGTAATGTCAAAATGACAATCCTTGCCTAACCAAGCTAACATCTAAGCTGATTATAATCAGCCTAGTCAAGGACGCAATAACTCATCATTGACTGATTAGACTATCAGCAGATAGAATCAAGCCTAGGAAGAGGATTATTCGATGTCCGAATTTGCGAATGTCGGTTAAGGCTAGAAGGAGAGGGTAATGGATGCTCTCTATGCATTCAGCCTGCAATTAATAAATTGGCTGCAAGAAACATATCCCCAACTTGAGGGCTTTTTCGTTTTTATTAGCAGCCTGGGATCTTTGGAGTTTTACCTGGCGACGCTCCCATTGATTTATTGGACCATCGATAAACGGCTGGGAAAAATCCTCGGCTTTGTGCTTTTTATTTCCACGGGAACCAATACCATTTTCAAGCAGGCATTCCGCGGTCCACGGCCGTTTTGGCTGGATCCAAGTCTTGGCATACTGAAGACTGGAGGCTATGGCATTCCCAGTGGACACACGCAAAACTCCACTGCATTGTTTTTCCTTATCGCCAGTTGGATCCATAAAGGTTGGGCCTGGCTCTTGGCTATCGTGCTCGTCGTCCTGATGGGCTTAAGTCGTATATATCTAGGCGATCATTTCATCATTGATGTGATCGGTGGGCTCACAATAGGACTCGTCATTCTTCTCGGCATCTTCTTCTGGAGACGCTACTTTGCCACCTCATTTGGCAAGCGCATTCTTGGCCAGCGCTTGCTCTTCGCCCTTTTGATTACCTTGATTTTGGTGCTGGGTTACGTCGCTGTTCTGATCTTAATCGGTGAGCCCGATCTCTCCGTCGCTTGGGCGGCACATTTTCCAGTAGCAGAGTTAGACAGTAAAATGGAAATGGCCACCGCTGTAGGCGCCTTGGTTGGCTACACAGTAGGCATTATCTTGGAAGGCGCTCGAATTCGGTTCAGGGCTGACGGTCCAATTGTGAAACGGATCGCCCGCTATCTTCTGGGGATCATCATCACCGTCATTATTTGGCGTGGTTTAGGCATGCTGTTCCCGGATGATCCATTATGGCTGGCCCTTCCGCTGCGGATTTTACGCTACGCACTTGTAGCCCTGTGGGCCAGCTACTATGCACCGGCCTTGTTCGTGCGTTTGCAATTGGCCGATGGAGATCCGGACCCCGGGATCAATCTTAAGATGTGATCTAAAACGGGTTTACGTTATGCCTTTCGAGCGAGAATAAGGAGCCGGTCGCTATCTTCAGTAAAAGGAGAGCGATCATAATCGCCCAGCAGCTCTATTAGCTGATAACCTGATTGGCGCAAGAACATTTCGATCTGGTGCGGGTAATGATACCAGTAATCAAACTCCATCATCTGCTGTTCAGAAGGTTGCTCCAGACCGGTCCTGATTTTGAAAATCCACGTTGTATGCAGACATTGAGCGGATATATCAAGTTTAGATTGGCTCCACTGGCTTACGGCTGCGCCACTTTCCTGATCTTCGAATTCTTTCTCAAATGATGGCTCAGCATCATCCTCATATTGGGCAATAAGAAATGGATTGGAAACATCGATAAATAACTGCCCTTTGGGTTGACTATGATCCTGTGCCCGGCGCAGCAGTTGACTGGCTTCTTGGTGTGGGAAATGAAAAAGTGTATTGTACGGGAGCAGCACCAGGGAATAGGTTTTGTTGGCCAGAGGTAGGGTTGTCATATCTGCTGCTACCAGTTCAACTCTTTGTTGGACGAGAAACGGTTCTGACTTAAGACGTTCATCAGCCCGGAACAGCATTTGCGGTGAATTATCTACTCCAGTCACAGGATGACCAGCTCGTGCCAGAGGAATCAGCAATCGTCCCGTCCCACATCCCAGTTCTAAGATGTGGCCTTCCGTCCTGGCAGCCAGTTCCAGAATAAAATCACGATCTCTGATTAATGAGGAATGGAGGAGATCGTAATATCGAGCAAATAGGTCATACATTTTGTATTCGATGGTCCGCTAGAACAGCCGCTCATTCTAGTGTGTCAAGTGGCTGATCCTGGTTGAAAACCGGCTGCCGTTTTTGTTGAAATGCTGCCAGGGCTTCCGTATGGTCGGCCGTTTGCCACAGCTTGACGAATTGTTCTCGGGCAAAAATAGTCAGATCTTGCTGGGGCTTTTGATAAGCAGCGTAAACCAAGGCCTTGATTGCCGTCATAGCCTCGCGCGGCAAGGCAGCTAGTTCCACCGCCCAATCAAGAGCAACATCATGCACATTTTGTTGTTCTGATACGACCCGGTGCAGCAATCCATTATCCATCGCCTCTTCAACATCAAAAAAGCGGGCCGTGAGAAGCAGCTCCAAAGCCCGGCTCTGGCCTATCAACTGCACCAGACGCAGGCCGCCGTCCCAGCCCGTTGTTAGCCCATTCTTCACTTGTGCGAAGCTAAATCGTGCCTTTTCGGTGGAGATCCGCAGATCACAGGCCGTCACGATTTCACATCCGCCGCCAAGTGCGTCCCCATTAATGGCTGCGATAACCGGTATTGGTAATTCTGTCAATTGAGTGAGCGCCTTGGTCATGATGCGATTGAGTCTTTCTCCTGCTGCACGTTCCGGGTGATGGTTAAGTTCCTTTAGGTCCGCGCCGGAGACAAAGGCGCGATCCCCCGTACCCGTGATCACCAGAACGCGAATAGTGGGATCGTTAGAAACGGCCGCGACTAGATCCGCAAAAAGCTGCTGGGCGTCCCAGGTTAGCGCATTGCGAGCCTGGGGCCGGTTAACACGTAAAACAGCAATTCCCTGACCATCGATATGAAATTGAATTGGAACCTCGTCCATGTGATCCATTAACTCCAGTTTATCAGAATCAAGGTTGATGGCGAGAAGAAACTTCCAGGCCAATCAAAACGGATTATGTTAAAATGAATCTTATGAACAAACGAGCTTACTATTATGATTCCTACACGATTCAATTTGATGCAACCGTGATTGAGCGGTTGATCATGGACGATCATCAAGCTGTCGTCTTAGACAAGACCTTCTTTTATCCAACCTCTGGCGGACAGCCCTGCGACAAAGGGAAAATAAATGGAACAACCGTTGTCGATGTCCAGATTCGACCAGCGGATGGTGCGATCGTTCACATGCTGAAGCGAGAAATAGAGGGTGACCACATTTCCGGCGCCATTGACTGGGAACACCGGTTTAATCATATGCAGCACCATACAGGGCAGCACATCCTATCACAGGCCTTCGTCCAGGTTGCCAATGCCCAAACGGTTGGGTTTCATTTAAGTGATGCCTCGATCACCATCGATCTCGATAGGACACTGTTGTCCACAGATGAAATTGACGCAGCTGAGCATCTGGCGAATCAGGTGGTGTGGCAAAACCGACCCGTCACAGTACAAGAGGTATCCATGGAGCAGGCCAGAAATCTACCGCTTCGAAAAATACCCCCAGCCCAAGATGGGAAACTACGCCTGGTAGATATTGAGGATTTTGATCTAACAGCCTGTGGGGGCACCCATGTTTCCCAGACTGGTGAGGTAGGTTTGATCAAGATCATCAAGCAAGAAAAGCGTGGCGAAAAACAGCGCATTGAGTTTCGCTGTGGAAATCGCGCTCTAAATGATTACCAACAGAAACAAGAGGCAATCGCTAGGCTGACCGCCCGATTAACGACTGGCATCACGGAGCTGGATTCGGCCGTTGAACGATTGCAGGATGACAATAAAATAGCCCGGAAGCAGTTGAAAAAACAGCTATCGACAATAAGCCGCCTGGAGGCAAATAGCTTTATCGAACAAGCTTCCTGGATCGGCGAGACAGCCATCGTGGCGCGCGTATTCTCCGATCGTGATCCAGGCCAAGTACGAGCTCTGGGCAGCCAGCTCATTCGCCACGACGGCGTAATTGCCCTCTTAGGCGCTGTAGCGGAGCGTTCCCATCTGATTTTCAGCCGCTCAGCAGACGCACCAGGACAGATGAATACGCTACTAAAAACGGCTCTGGAGATTCTTGGCTCAAACTCCGGAGGAGGGAGCACAGCGTTTGCTCAAGGAGTTGGTCCGGCAATAGATGGCGAGCAACTAAAAGAAGCTATTGACGCTGCAAAAAAGCAGCTGCTAGAGGAAATACGCAGTATGGGTTAAAATGAGGGTGTGTGGTAGGAGACACTTCCTGGGGAAAGAGGAACGGAGAAATGAAGCGACAGAATAGGCAAGCGGAAATGGCGCTCCAGTCTGTGCCATTTTTCAGCAACCTAAAAGATGAAGAAATCAGTGCGCTGGCTGAAAGATTGGTATTGAGGCGCTTCGGGATCGGTCAGGTGATCTTCCATCACGGGGATCCAGGAGGTTTGCTCTACATTATCAGCCAGGGGAAGGTAAAAATCACCCACTCTACGGTGGACGGTCATGAAGCATTATTGGCCATTCTTGGCAATGGGGACTTCTTTGGCGAATTGGCTCTGCTGGATGATTCGCCCCGGTCGGCAACGGCCGAGGCACTAGAACCAACAGAAACCTTAACCCTACATCGTACAGACTTCCGGCGCTTTATCAACAGCAATCCTGACTTCGCCATGCACGTATTGCAATCGATGGCTCGTCACATTCGTCGCCTTAACAGCCAGTTGAGTGATATTTTTTTCCTTGATCTTCCGGGTCGCCTGGCCCGAACATTGCTGCGTTTGGCTGATGAACATGGAAAGCCTGTAGAAGATGGCATCAAAATCGATCTCTCTCTAACTCAGACTGATTTGGCGGAAATGACCGGTGCAACCCGAGTCAGCATCAACAAATCGTTGGGTCGTTTTCGACGCGAGGGCTGGGTAAAGACGAAGGACCGCCGTTTCACAATTTTGGATCGAGAAGCCCTGGAGAACCTGATCCTGATTTCGGGCGGCTCGGCATACAGCTAGCCAGGAATTCGGCATCCCAGTCACAATCAACTCGAATGTTATTTGAGCCTGTTTGTGATCCTTCATCTGCCGTTAGAGTCATTCGGCACTTCCCCTCCCGTTGGATAAAATCGTGAGTTTGGTAATAACAACACAGACTTAGCGTGTCATTGCGCCTGCAAATCTGTTTGGGTGTATAAAGAAACGTGAACAATCGTCTTGTAGATAAAAGCATGAGTGAAGAAACAAGCCGCACTCAACCGCCTGAAACCGTGCCTGACGTGCAAATGGCGGATAATGAGAGCGATGCACTCCAACCTGAGAGCAGGATGGGTTGGGAGTCTATATCTGTTATTCTGGTGGTCATCATACTCATGATTGGCGCCTACTTTCGTTTTACAGGACTGAATTGGGATGGAGCTCACCACCTCCATCCGGATGAGCGATTCTTAACCATGGTTTCCAGTTCTTTGGAATCCGAGTCAGACCTAATCAGCTATCTACAAACCTCAGAATCTTCTCTTAATCCCTACAATGTCGGGCAGGGTTTTTACGTCTACGGCAATTTTCCCATGACGGCAGCCCGTTATGCCGCTGAGTGGGCCGACAGCCTTTGTTCACTTTTTCCCGACAGCTCTCATTCCCTTTGTGACATCACCTATACGGCTTACGATGGTATCCATCTCCTGGGGCGATTTCTATCAGGACTAATGGATCTGATATCCATCGCTTTTGTTTTCCTTATTGGACGCCGCCTTTATGATTGGCGGGTTGGTCTTATGGCTGCACTCTTATTGGCTTTGGCGGTTATGCCCATACAGCAATCTCATTTCTTCACCATGGACAATTGGGCAGCATCCTTAACGACTATGAGCATTTACGCTGCCGTGCGCGCTTCTTCCTTAGGAGATGCCCAACCTCATTGGCGCGCTCGCTGGTATGTGCTCTTTGGGCTTGGATTAGGGCTAGCGACGGCGTCAAGGGTAAATGTCGCCCCTCTCGCCTTGATGATCGCCATCAGCGGCTTCATATGGCTCTTTCGACGCCAGGAAATCAAAGTTCCCGGTATGGAAAATCTGAACAGTCTTGGTGGTCCAGACTTCCGTCGTGTGCTGGGCGGAATTGCCCTGGCGGCGTTAATTTCCATACTCACTTTCCGGCTGGCGCAACCTTATGCCTTTTCGGACAGCGCCCTGGCCCGAGAGCAGGTGCTGGAGCAAACAGGTCGAGAACCTGGTGGGATGGAATTGGCCATGCGCAGTTTGGTTGGGTTCAACGATCAGTGGCTGTCCAATATGGCTGAGATCCAGAGGTTGCAGGCGCCGGAGGCATCGTTCCCCCCCGCATTACAATGGACAGACCGGGCAGCGATCATTTTCCCTTTAACCAATATGGTCCTCTATGGCATGGGCTTGACCGCGGGATTGGCTGCAATCTTTGGCTTCCTGTGGGCTTTGTGGCGCCTGGTTCGGTTTCGCGCTGACTGGATGAGCCATGCCATTCCCGTTGTTTGGTCTGGGGCCTATTTCCTTTTCATGGGCACTCGCTGGGTAAAATCGGTGCGCTATTTTCTGCCCAATTACCCCACCCTGCTGCTTCTTGCAGCGTGGGCACTTTTTGCTTTGTGGGATCGCGCGCGCAAGAGCGAAATTAAAAGGCGCCGGTTCATGCAAGTTGTCGTGGTGCTGATCATGTTGGCTGTCATCCTACCCAGCTTTCTTTGGGCAAACAGCTTTATTGGTATTTACCGGCAGCCTGTAACGCGGGTCGCGGCCTCGGACTGGATTTTTGAAAACATTCCGAGCGGCGCAACGCTGATCTATGAAGTTGATGGCGAAACGCGCGAATATCATTTGCCTCTAAAGGGGTTCACGTTCGAGCCAAATGGAATCCCGCTGACGTTGAATTTCACCATGCCCGAAGAGGGATTGGTTACTGCCTTCCGCTTCAACTTTCTCAGCGATCCCAATTTTCCCGTGGGCAGTTCGGGTGAAGGGCACTCGCTGAGAATGCGCTACAATGGTCAGGAAATTGGCCAGACCGCACTCAGCTTAACTGATCAGCGACAAGTAGTGGAATTCGCAGTGCCGCCAACAGAAGCGGAGGCACAGTCGCACCAGCAAATACTCATGGAACTTGGCAGCGGTGGTCCAGTCGAGGCTGGAACCACTATTTTGGCCAACGAACATTGGGACGATCTACTGCCGGTAGGCACGAACGGCCGCAGCTCTTATGGAATGTATTATACTGAGGTAAGCGGTGGCCAGCGCCCGGTCACCCATCCCGACAGCCCCGAGAAATTGCAGGAAGTCATCGCCTGGTTGGACGAAGCTGACTATATCATGCTCAGCAGCCAGCGGGCGCTGTGGCACCTGCCCCGGCTGCCACTGACCTATCCGCTAATGATGCAGTATTACGAGAGCCTCTTCAACGGCGAATTGGGGTTTGAACTGGTTCATGAAGAACATGCGGATTTTCAAATTGGGCCTCTGCATATTAGCGACACAACGGGACAAGTCAGTTGGGGCGAGGAACCAGAAATCGGTTGGCCACCACCAGGTGATCTGGCCTCGGAAGAGGCCTTTAGCGTCTACGATCATCCCCCCGTATGGATCTTCAAGAAAGGACCCGACTACAGTCATGAGAACAGCCTTGAGATATTGAGCCAGGTAGACCTGACCCAAGTCACACCGATGAACCCATTGGAAGCAACGCAGGCACCCAATGGCCTACTGCTCTCCGCTGAGTCGCAAGCTGTCCAGCAAGCGAATGGTACCTACAGCTCGCTGTTTAATATGGATGGCCTTCTCTCACAATATCCGGCGCTGGCAGCCGTAGTCTGGTGGCTGGCGGTGATTCTATTGGGATGGCTGGCGTTCCCTCTGACTTTTGTAACCCTTAAAGGTCTTCCCGATCGTGGTTATGCGCTGGCGCGTATCCTTTCCCTGCTGATTATATCTTACCTGGCCTGGCTTGCGGCAAGCTTAAGATGGCTGCCCTTTGACAAGACCACGCTCTGGATGGCTTTGGCTTTGCTGGGTTTGACCAGTGTGTTGATTTTCCTGCGCAGGCGGCAAGAGATCGAAAGTTTCGTGCGTGCAAACCTAGCCACCCTGTTGGTAATCGAACTGCTCGGGGTCTTGCTCTACGTCCTGCAAATAGGGATCCGGCTTGGTAATCCGGACGTGTGGGATGTCATTTGGGGTGGTGAAAAGCCAATGGATCTCTCCTATTTCACAGCCGTACTCAAATCGACGACTTTCCCCCCATATGACCCTTGGTATGCCGGTGGTTACATCAACTACTATTATTATGGCTTTGTGTTGGTTGGCGCTTTAACCAAGCTCTTGGGCATCGTGCCTACGGTTGCCTACAATCTCATCCTGCCTATGCTCTACAGTTTCACCGGTACAGCAGTATTTAGCATCGCCTATAACCTCATCGTTAATCGTGAAACCAGGCATAAAGAAGAATCAGAGCAACCCTCATCGTTCTGGTCTTCCTTATCAAGACATGGGTTAGTAGGCGGGGTACTGGCCATATTATTGGCCGTGTTCGTGGGCAATCTGGCTGAGATTGGCGTCTTACTCGATGCCTGGTTTAGAACCGGATCGGCCACCCTATCGGATATCCCTCTCATTGGAGGAGTGGCTCGAACGCTTGACGGCGGGATAAAAATTCTGGGAGGACAGGCAGCTCCTCTCTACCCAGGAGACTGGTTCTGGACGGCGACACGAGCTATCAATGTCCTCGACGGTGAAACAGCGCCAATCACAGAATTCCCTTTCTTCACTTTTCTATATGGGGATCTGCATGCTCATATGATCAGTCTCCCTCTACAGATGTTGGCATTGGGCTGGTCGGTCGCTTTAGCTTTACAAATTCCCCAAACGAGAGAGGGGAAAAGAGCCTGGTGGGAAACAGCGCTGCAGTGGCTGGTCGGTGGGTTGGCAATTGGGGTTCTTAGGGCAACCAATACCTGGGATTGGCCTACTTATCTGTTTATTGGTTCGCTGGCGGTTGTGTTTCATATTTTTAGGCAGTTCGGCCGTTTCAGCTTGTCCATGCTCGGCCAGACCTTGCTTAAGGCAGCCGCACTCGTCATCCTGGGGACGATTAGCTTCTGGCCTTTCGCGGCAAGCTATGGCGTGGGCTACAGCAGCGCCTCCCTCTGGCCCGGATCCTATACACATCTGGGTAATTACTTGATCATATATGGTTTGTTCTTATTCTTGATCATCACCTTCTTGGCGACTGAAATGCGATCCTGGACCCAGACCTGGACCACTGAAGGCTTGGCCAAAATGGAACCCTTGGCCATCCCGCTGCTGCTCATGCTTGTTTTGTACATTATCTTGCTCCTGATGTTGATCATGCGCGGCTATTGGATCGCGCCCTTGGTACTGACCCTGGTGATCGCAACCGGGTTGCTTGGTCTGAGACCGGGAATCGGGGCTGCGAGGCGCGTGGTGTTGATATTGATTTCCTCCGCTTTAGGATTGACCGTGCTGGTGGAATTCGTCGTCCTTGATGGTGATATCGGCCGCATGAATACTGTGTTTAAGTTTTACATGCAGGTGTGGCTGATGTTGAGCGTGGCTGCCGGCGCTGCGACCGTATGGAGCTGGAAATCGGTCAGCCAGAAACGATCGCTGCGCAAGATATGGCAGGCCGCATTGGTGGTCCTATTCTTCATCGCCGCTCTCTATCCCCTTCTGGCAACACAGGCAAAATGGAGGATTCGTATGAGCCAGGATGCACCGCACACGTTGGACGGTATGGCCTTTATGCCCTATGTGGAATACGGTGACACGGACTACGCTGGTAACAGCGTCACCATTGACCTGGCAAACGATTACGAAGCGCTGCGCTGGATGCAGCGTAATATCGAAGGATCACCGGTCGTGGCCGAAGCTCATGGCAGCAATCCCTATCGTTCGATAGCCAACAGGGTATCGATGTATACTGGACTGCCGGCCATTATCGGCTGGGATTGGCACCAACGCCAGCAACGCGCTGTTGTGCCTGGCAGCCTGGTATCCAATCGCATACAGGACGTAAATGCGCTCTATAACACACCGAATATTGAACAGGCGCAAATGATATTAAACAAATACGGCGTATCGTACGTTTATTTGGGAGAATTGGAACGAAACTACTATTGGCCGGAAGGTGTCGCAAAATTCGACCAGATGGCCGATCGAGGAATACTGGATATCGTCTATCAGGATAAGGCGGTTACGATTTATAAGGTACTGGAAGGAGCGGTATCGTAGGTATTGAGTTTTGACAGTTTGGATAGTTGCGTAGTTTTGTAATTATAGAGCCTTGTAGTTGATTGGTCTTGTAGTCGGAGTTCTGGCTGACAGCAGTTGGTATTTCGTCACTGTAAACTATACTCAAATATTGGCAACTAAGGATTACTAGACTGCATGACTACTGAACCATCGACTATCTGACTAACGACTATTTATTATGCCCTACTCTGAGTTTCTGGCTGTTTTGCGTTGGTGGGCTGCGCTTTTTATCCTTGGTGCAGCAGCAACCCCCTTGCTCTTTGTCCTATTCCGCAAGCTAACGGATAGGGGATATGCCTTCGTAAAAATGGCAGGACTGCTGCTGGTCAGTTATCTGTTCTGGATCCTGGGCAGCCTCGGTTTTCTTAACAACAATCTGGGCAGTATTTTGTTGTGCCTGGGGCTGCTGTTTACACTCTCGTTCTGGCTCTACCGCACCCAGCAGAACAAAGATGATGAACAAATTTCTCTTTGGGTATGGCTGCGCCAGCACAGTGGGCAGGTCATTCTCACGGAGTTGATCTTTGCCACGATGTTCATTGCCTGGGTATGGGTACGGGCGCAAAATCCGGCCATAAGCGCCACCGAAAAGCCCATGGAGTTCGCCTTTCTAAACTCGGTCGGGCGCAGCCCAGGTTTTCCACCTCTCGATCCCTGGTTGTCCGGTTTCGGGATCAGCTACTACTATTTTGGCTACGTCATGTCCTCGGTCATCGCCCGCTTGGCCAATGTTTCTGAGCAGTTCGCTTTTAATCTGTCAATCGCCTGGCTGGTCGCCGGTACGGCAACCGGATCATTTGGCCTTGTCTACAATCTATTATCAGCCCAGGGGGCACGAAAAAGCGCTCGACTTTTGGGACTGGTCGCAGCCTTGGCCATTCCTGTAGCCGGCAATCTCGTAATTGGCCTAGAAGTGGCTAAGGCCAACGGCATGGGATCTCCATCCTTCTGGCAGTGGCTGGACGTGCGTGACCTAAACCAACCATTGGAAGCGGAAGCGACACCGCGCTACGAAACTGCCAGTTGGTGGTGGTGGCGTTCATCACGGCCGATTCACGAGTACCATATTTCAGGCCGGGCTGAAGAAGGCCTGGAACCCATAGCCGAATTCCCGGCTTTTAGTTTCGTCTTAGGCGATCTGCACCCCCACGTCCTGGCCTTGCCATTTGCACTGCTCAGCATGGCCATCGCCTTGGTCTGGTGGCTGCCCAACCGCGGCACGGCCCATGATCCACCTCTCTTGGGCGTTTTATGGGACAGTATGGAGTGGCGTGCAAGAATACGTGCCCTTTTGGACACCATTGGCATCCCGCTCTGGTTATTCAGTGCCCTGGTCTTAGGTGGTCTTTCCTTCCTCAATACATGGGATTTGCTAATCTATTTATTTGTCGTTATGGGCGCATTTTTCTTGGCCCGCTGGCGTGATTATGGCTGGCATGTTCGCATTGCCATGCAAACGATCTTCGTAGTCTTGCTTCTACTGGCGCCAATTGTTCTGCTATATCTGCCATTCTTCCTTGGTTTTCGCTCACAGGCAGGAGCGCCCTACCTACTGCCAATGCTCATGCGTCCGACCAGGTTTATTCAATTCCTGCTCATCTTCGGCATGCCCTTGTGGGCGGTGTCAATTACGCTCGTCGCCCTGGCTGTCAGGCAGCGCTTCCGCTACTGGCAAAAAGGATTGCTGGCTGCCGGTCTGCTTCTGGGGATACTGTTCTTGCTAACCCTGTTCTTTGGTCTGATTGTCTCTGTAAGTCCTGAGGGTGCGGGACGGGTGACTGGGTTGGCCAATGAACTGGGTATCCCATTGGTACCACGACCAGAGCAGGGGTTGGCCTTAGGCTGGGGAGTAACGGCGGTTCTGGCAATACTGCCTGACTTCATGATCAGCAGAGTTTCCTTCCCAATCTTGACCTTATTTCTGCTGTCCATGATCGGACTTGTGGTCATGATCTGGCTGGAGAAGATCCAAAACAGAGAATCCAGTACAAAAAATGGAAAGAATGAGGTTCTGCCCTTTGCCTTGCTCCTCATCTTTACCGCTGCTCTGCTCACCCTCGGCCCAGAATTCGTCTATTTGCGGGACAACTTCGGCGTGCGCCTCAACACCATTTTCAAATTCTATTATCAAGCTTGGCTCATGTTTGGTGTGTCCGCCCTCTTTGCACTTGGTTATCTGTGGCAGATGTGGAAAGGGTCAAGGCGCGTCATTCCCATCATCGCCACGGTGGGCTATTCTCTAGCTTTCATTGTCGCCCTGCTGTTTCCCACTTATGCGGTCAACTCCCGGTCGATGGAATATCGTGGTTCATGGGCAGCGGAATCACCCCGGCAGCCGGCAACAATAGATGGTTTGGCTCAAGTCAATCGTTATAACGCCGATGAGTACGAGGCCATTTTATGGCTACGCAAAAATATCGAAGGCGCGCCGGTCATCTTGGAGGCCGTCGGCGGACAATACAGCGGCTACGGACGCATTTCCGCGGCTACCGGTTTACCAACCCTCTTGGGATGGGCTGGCCATGAATACCAGTGGCGCGGTGATACTCCAGAACCAGCCAAAAGAGAACCCGCTGTCAATAATATCTACAGTCAGGCGGATTTAATCTCAATTGCGGAGCTGCTTAATGAGTACCAGGTACAATACATTTACGTAGGTGATCTAGAAAAGCAGCAATATGGCGAGACAGGATTGGAGAAATTTTCAGAAAATCTAGATATCGCCTACAGCAATGACAGCGTTACAATTTATCGTTGGCAGCCCCAATAAAGGTTTGCCATGGAAAACTTGATGGAAACAACCGCTGAACAAGCGCGCGAACAGGGTGATAGCGAAGTGCAGATCACGGGCGCCCAGTATAAATCAAAAATGCAGCTTTCAATAACTGATGCACTGTATGGGCTGATCGTTGCTGCTGCGGCCCTGATTCGGTTCAGCGGTCTAAATCTACTACCGCTCTCACCATCAGAGGCGCAAGGTGCGCTTTCAGCCTGGCAGTTTATGCGGGGAGGCCAGGATATGGCTATCAACAGCCCTGCCTATATGACCTTAACCAGCCTGGTTATGCCATTTTTAGGCGCCAGTGATGTGACCGCACGATTGATTCCGGCACTGTTTGGACTGGGCCTGGTTATTTTACCCTGGCTGCTGCGTGAAAAAATAGGCGCCTTAGGCGTGTTGGCCACCGCGGCCTTGTTTACTGTATCCCCGCTCTTCTCTATAACGTCTCGCACCGCCGGGGGAGAGGGTATTGCTCTATTTGCTATCCTGTTGCTGTTCATTGCCGCCAACCGCTTTGGAGGACAGGATAATCGGGGCTGGCTTTATACTGCAGGCGCCGCTCTTGGCTTAGGATTTTCCAGTTCCCCATTGTTTTATTCTGGCTTGTTCACGCTGTTGCTGGCCTGGTTAACCTGGCGGCTGGTTAATCCTGAAGAGAAACCATTTCAACGACCGCAGCGCCAGACCTTCATTCAGGCCGCTATATTGACCTTACTTGTTGCGACAGCCTTGAGCACGCGCTTCTTCACCTATCTTTCGGGAATAGGTGCCGCAGCCAATTTACTTGGCGATTGGCTGGCTCAGTTCAGCTTGCAGGGAGATTTGCAGGCGCTGATCAGTCCTTTCCTGGTTGTGGCAAGATATGAAGTTGTTTTGCTACCGTTAGGGATCTTGGCCATTATTTGGGCAGTCTGGCGCAATCATCTTCTGGGCACTTTGTGCACCTACTGGCTGTTGACGGGTATGATCTTGATCCTGCTGCAGCGGGGTATTCTCGACAACGCTTTACTTCTGCCTTTAGCCGGCTATATTCTCCTGGGATTGGTCTCGGACCAACTGCTGCAGCGAAACAGAAATCGTTGGACCTGGGCCGTCGTTGGCCTGGTCATCTTAATCGGATCTATTGTCTTGGTGAATGTGGCCCGTTTCTTACGCGTTTCGCTGGTGGAAGCACAGGTTGCCAATTTATGGGTTGCTTTAATGGCCTTTGCCATGGGAAGTCTGTTTATCTATTATTTCTGGTCAGAACATCGAAAGCAGATAGTTCAGGGTATTTGGCTGGGAATCATGATACTTTTGCTGCTTTTTCAATGGGGAACGGCATGGAATCTCACCCATATCTCGGCCAATGACCCGAGAGAAAGCTGGGTGGAGCAAGCAACAGATGATGATGTGGGCCAATTGAGCCTCGCTTTATATGATATTTCGCGCCGAGCGGACAATTCTGATCGTGGGATTCCCATCTTCAGCGCTGTAGATTCTCCTGTGCTGCGCTGGTATCTACGTGATTTCCCACAGGCGCAGTTTGGCCATGCGCTGCCCCTTGGAGCTCAGCACGAGGTCATTATCAGTCCAGCAGTTGACAGTGAACCGATCCTCGGGGATGATTATCTGGGGGGAGATTTTGGACTATTGCGCACCCAAACAGAGGAAACGACGCTTTCAATGACACCGCTGCTGGATACCCTGCGCTGGAGTTTATTTCATGAATCCGCACGAAGCATCCGCGAGGACCGAATCATCCTTTGGATACGGTCTGATATAACCCAGGATTAGTGAGACGATGAGGTTAACGAAAGCAAGTGACTGAAGCCTACACTTTATCCTCCTGGCTTGACACAAAGCAAACGCGAACGTCAACGTACGCAGATGAAGCGTGCCTGGCGCTACTACAACGCTGTCTCAGCGGGAATGAAGCTGCTTACGTGGACCTGTACAACCAACATGCGGGCATGATCTACCGCCTTGCTTTTGGCCTGCTGCAAAACAAGGAGGATGCGGAAGAGGTTCTGCAAGACAGCTTTGAGTATGCTTTCCGTAGATTGAACCATTACAACCCGCAGAAGTCAGCCTTCACGACCTGGCTTTATCGCATCACTGTCAGCCGCTGCCGCAATAAGCGGCGCAGAAAATGGCTGCCCACTTTGCCACTGGGAGATTTTTCGCAGCAGGGTGTGCCAGACCCCCAATCAATTCAACCAGACAGCCTGATGGAACTTGATGAACAGCAAATTATCGTCTGGGAAGCTTTAACCGGGTTATCAGACAAACTGCGTGAAGCCGCGGTCCTCCGTTACTATCATGGATTGCGTTACAACGAAATGGGCGATATCTTGGGGATTCCCCCGAAAACGGCCGAATCCAGAGTGAGGTTGGCCCACCGGGCCCTGCGAAAACAACTCGACAAAGTGGAGATAGGATTGCGCGAATGATGCAGGTGAGGTGTATAACGAATAATGACGCATAAAGACATCCTCCGCCAGATACCTGAATATGTACTGGGGCTGCTGCCTGACAATCAGAGCCATGTCGTGGAACGGCATGTGGTTCACTGCCCGGCCTGCCAACAAGCTGTGGCCAGCGAAAGAATCGTGGGCCAACTCGTACAATCTACGCTGGATGCCGCCACAACGCCCAATACGGCCCGCCTGCGCACTTTAATGCCCGCTGTTCCACAGAGAAGAAAACTCGATCTCAGTTTGCTAGGCTGGCAGAAGCAGTTAGCCCCGGCTTTGTTGGTCTTGATCTTGCTCTTTGGCGGATTGGCAGTAAACAGCATGCTTCCAGAAAACAGCGTACCAGGTTTCGTCGCCACAGCTCATGCCGCCACAGCCACCCAAACCAATACACCGACAGCCACCCTGGTTCAGGTTAGCCATGAGAAAACGACCGCTAAGGAACATGTATTGCTTGCCGATGGTCCGGTCATTAAGGCGTCCGTTCCCAAACCACCAGCCGGCAGCGGGGATTTATTGACAACACCGGATCCATACCCAACGCCAGTTGCGGCAATTCAACGGACGGTACAATAAAAACAACATAGGGCCAAATCATTCGGCCTGCAAATGAAAGAAAAGAGGAAGATGAGCGAGAGCAGTATTAGGCCGCAAGAACATAATAAAGATTTTCTTTCCCAGCCTTTGTGGGCCGCGATCAACCTTGATTGGGAAAAAGCGATCTATCTAGTATTCATTATTCTAGCCATCATCACTCGCTTGTGGGGCTTAGGCGATCGTGTTATGAGTCATGACGAGAGCTTACATACGCAGTTCTCGTACCAGTTTTTTGATGGACAAGGATACCAGCACACGCCCCTCATGCATGGTCCGTTCCTATTCCACATTACCTCAGTGTCCTACTGGTTGTTTGGAGACAGCGATTTCGCGGCACGCGTTCCGGTGGCTATCTTTGGCATCATCTTGGTCGTCATGCCCTATTTTCTACGCACCTGGCTGGGCCGTGTGGGCGCCTTATTCACCAGTTTCGTTTTCTTAATCTCTCCTTTCGTCACATATTATTCTCGATACATTCGTCATGACGTTTACGTCATCTTTTGGGCTTTGATTGTTTTCATCGCCATTTGGTACTATTTCCGCGAACAAAAGGACAAATATCTGTGGTGGTTTGCCGCAGGAACGGCATTGATGTTCGCTACAAAAGAAGTGGCCTTCATTTACGTGGCCATCTTTGGCAGCTATCTGATTGTGCGCTTATTAGTTAAGGCATTGCCGATGGTCTGGCTGCGGCAAAATTTGGCCAGACTGCGCATACCACTGCTCGTGTTTGTAGCCGGTCTCCTGCTGGCCGGAGCAGGCTTTGTTGCCCAGCGGACCGTCGGTGAGACTGCTGCTCCGGAGGCAGCGGTTGAAGCTACGGAAGGGTTTGCGGCCGATCCCAATGCCGATCAAACAGCGGAAGCGCCGGCCACGACTAGCAGCAGCGAGACGGTGCTGCGATGGACTCAAATAGTTGGCATAGGTGTTTTGAGCCTGGGGCTGTTCCTCGCTGCGCGGGCCATGCGCCCAGAAATTGTCGATATGCCGGAATTTAGTCTGATCATCCTTTTTACGACGCTGCTTTTACCTTTGGCTTCCCCCTTGTTGACGACTATCGCGGGTTGGAATCCGACTGACTATACACTTAACCAGTGCCAATTGGCCGGCCAGGAAAGCATGTCCACCCTGCAAATTCTTGTCGGCCGGCTGGGTAATACCGTTTGTTGGTCTTCCTTCTTCGAGTCTGGTGTCGTGCGTTCCGGGCTTTTCTTGCTGCTGACGATGGTCGTCTCCATCCTGGTCGGTCTGTGGTGGAATAGACGGCGTTGGATCATTGCCGCGGTCATTTTCTATGGCATCCTGCTGACGCTTTACACATCGGTTTTCACGAATTTGAGTGGTTGGACCAGCGGCATCGTCGGGTCCCTTGGCTATTGGCTGGAACAGCAAGAAGTGCAACGAGGCAGCCAACCTTCATTCTACTACTTCTTTGTAGTGCCTTTTTACGAGTTCCTGCCACTCATTTTTTCTTTCCTGGCTGTTCGTTTGTGGGCCCATAAACATAGGACCAGCCAGGTGGTCGGCTACTGGTTGAGCGTCATCATCTTGGCGTTCTTGGCCTACAGCGTCACCAACTGGGCTTATCTCGGTTTCGTGGCCTCCGCAGGCGAGTCAAGCATCATTCCCGGCGTTCTTGCTGCCAGCCTGGTCTTAAGCCTGGGCCTTCTCATCTGGCTTCTCGGTTATCGGGCGCGAATTATTTCCGACTTTAAATTAGAGAATGGCATCAGCGAGCTGTTCGAGGCACGTTCACTCTTGGAATTCGTGCCCTTCCTGGTTTGGTGGCTTTTACTAACCTGGATCGCCTACAGCTACGCCGGCGAAAAAATGCCTTGGTTGAGCATTCACTTTGTTATCCCCATGGGTATGCTGGTTGGTTGGTACTTTAATGAGAAACTGGCCTACGTTCGAGGTAGAGATCTTCTCTCCTGGAAATCGCTGCTGTTGGGCGGATTGACTGTCCTGTTCATTATCGTGCTACTCATGATCATTAGCCCGTTGTTTCGCGGCCGCATCCAATTCGGGGATCAAGCGTTGAGCAGCTTGACAGCCATCGGCCAATTGTTGGGAGGAATTCTGATTGCAGCCGTGGTTGCCTTTATTTGGAGGCGCACTTATTTGCGTACGACATCATCGCTGCGCAATCCAATTCTAGTTTTAAGCTTTTTCGCCCTGTTTAGCTTGCTAACCATACGCTTTACCTATATGGCCAGCTTTCCCAATGCCGATTATACAACCGAGTTTTTAGTCTATGCCCACGGCGCACCAGCCACCAAGAATGTCGTCCTCGATCAGGTAGAATCATTGTCCATGCGTTTGAATGGGGATAAGGGGATCAAGGTTGCCTTCGACAGCGACGTCTCCTGGCCCTTAACCTGGTATTTGCGTGATTATCCGAACCGGGTGTTTTTTGCTGAAAATCCAACGCAAGACTTAAACCAATCTCCGGTCATCATTGTTGGCGCCAGAAACTGGGATAAGGTTGAGCCCTATTTGGGTAATAATTATGAGTATACGGAGCATACTTTTTTATGGTGGCCGATGGAGGAATACCGTCAAATTTCGCCAAATGCGATTCTTGGTGATCCCAAGGAGCCTTTAGACCAGCGGCGCGGTCTAGCCAACGCTGACGTGCGCGAAGCGCTGTGGGATATTTTCTTCTATCGCGATTATCAAAAATATGGGGATGTCTTTGGCGGCACGTATACTGCAGGTGAATGGCCATTGCGCCATAATCTGCGCCTCTATATTCGTAATGATACTTTGCCAACCTTATGGGACTATGGTGTTGGAGCAGCCAGCATAGCAGGCTATGTCGATCCCTATGCCGAGGGGGAGCTGATGCCGGCTCCAGTGCTGGTCATCAATGAATCAGGCAGCGCCGGACTGGGTGCCGGTGAACTTTCTGGCCCGCGAAATATGACGGTTGGCCCGGACGGCCGTATTTATGTCCTGGACTCCGGAAACAATCGTATTCAGGTATTTGATGCCTTAGGCAATGCCCAAGAAAGTTGGGGAACATCAGGCACAGAGGTTGGACAGTTCAACGAACCATGGGGCATCGCTGTCGATGACAGCCATGTCTACATAGCCGACACCTGGAATCACCGTATTCAGAAGTTCAAACTGGATGGAGAATATGTTGCAAGCTTCGGCAGCAGTGGATCACCGGCAGATTCTAACGACGGACTGGGGCTAGGCCTTTTCTTTGGTCCGCGCTCTATCACCTTACTCGATGATGATCGGTTACTGGTCACAGATACGGGCAACCATCGTATGCAGCTCTTAGACAGGGATGGGAACTTTGTGCAGCAGATTGGCGGCTTTGGCAATTTGCTGGGGCAAATGAATGAACCGGTCGGCATTAGTCAAGGCCCCAATGGCTCATTATTCCTGGCGGACACATGGAATGGTCGTGTTCAGGAGTTCACCCCAGATTTCTTTGCTCTGAACGAATGGCCCGTCGATGCCTGGAGCGGCACCTCGATTAACAACAAGCCCTATACGGCCGTAGACAGCGCTGGACGCATTTACGTCACCGATCCTGAAGGGTATCGCGTCCTGATCTTCAACCCGGATGGCAGCTACTTGGCCCGATTTGGTTCATTTGGCAATGAGACTAGCAACTTCGGTTTGCCCAACGGTATCGCCATCGACGATCAGAATTTCGTTTATATCTCTGATTCGGGGAACAACCGCATCTTGAAGTTTGCGCCGTTGTTTGGAGCGCAGCTAAACCTGGATGAGGAATCATCGTCTGGTGGCGCGGACTTTGATGCTGCGGAAGAAGCAGGTGAAAACTAATATGATGAGGCAGCGCCGCTGGATAGAGAATAATATCCAGCTGCTGCCGCGTCAAGAAGGCAAAGATAATCTTGAGATTAGTTAGGCTTTGGCTGCCATTTCCTCGCCAAAATCAAGCAGCGCCTGCACACGCTCGTCACTAGGTGCTTCCGCATAAACCCGCAAGACAGGTTCCGTACCTGATGGCCGGATCAACAGCCAGCTGCCATCGTCGAGGTAATACTTAACGCCATCGGTTGTCTGTACATCCTCGACATTCACGCCCGAAATTTGCGAAGGAGCCAGCTTAACCAGCATATCGACCATCGTTGCCTTGGCCACCGGCTGCTTGAGCTTGATATCCGTACGTTTGTATTGGGCCGGCCCATAGGTAACCAATAAATCTTCTACCAGTTCATGTAGCGGTACGCGACCATCGGCCATCACTTCCAGCAAAAGCAGACCCATCAAGACGCCATCGCCTTCAGGGATATGCCCCTGCATGGTGATGCCACCCGATTCTTCGCCGCCCATTACCACATCCCCAGCCAATATGTGATCGGTTATGTGATTAAAACCAACCGGCGTCTCAACCAGCGGGAGATCGTATTTTTGGGCGATACGGTCCAGCATGCGCGTCGTCGATACGGTGCGCACAACCTTGCCATGCAAGCCACGCTTCTCGATTAGATAGCGCAAGACCAATGAGAAGATACGATGCGGATCGACAAAGTTACCCATGCCATCCACAGCACCAATGCGGTCGGCATCTCCATCTGTAGCCAGGCCAATATCCCAATGGCCCGATTGAATATCAGACATGAGCAAACCAAGATTGCAGGCAATTGGCTCTGGATGAATACCACCAAATCCCGGGTTCATATCGTGGCGAATATTCCGAACTAAGGTTCGGGTGCGCATCAGCACTTCACCAATTGCTCTCCGGCCCGAGCCATACATGCCATCAGCGACAACACGCAGTTCCGCTTCGTGGATTGAATCTAAATCGACCAAAGTGCCTAGGTGTTCATAATAAGCCCACGCGGGATCGAATTTAACAATACGATCTTGGCGGATGGCGATCCCAAGATCCATCAAATTAGGCCCGCGCAGCGTATTCTCATTACGAGCCAACATGCGTACGATGCGTTTATTGGTCGCGGGGCTGGCGCTACCGCCATAGCTGGCCTTCACCTTAACGCCATTGTATCTTGGAGCATTGTGACTGGCGGTGATCATCACCCCGGCGGTAGCCTTTTTGTGCACGACGGCGTGGCTGATTGCCGGCGTCGGCGTATCAGCCCGCGCCAACCAGGTTTGGACGCCATTAGCGGCCATAACGCGCGCCACATCGGCTGCATAGCGGTCAGAAAGAAAGCGTGTATCAAAGCCGATGATAACGCTAGGATCAGCACTGTTTTCCTCCAGGACATAATCGGCTATAGCTTGAGCAACAAGACGTAGATTGGCAAAAGTGAATGTGTCGCTGATGACGGCTCTCCAGCCATCAGTCCCAAAGTTAATGCTCATAGAAAAACACCCTCAAAGTTTAGGTTATTCGGAAAGGCACTGGCAGCGCCTACTCCAATTCGTCAATTTCATCATCTGCGGGATAAGTTAAGATAATTAGGAGATCGTTGACGTTCGTGCCGGTTGGGCCCGGTGTCAACAATGTTTGTGGCGGCGCTTCTCCCACACCTGCCACGACCTCAGAATTACGGAATGATTCATCAAGATGTTGGAAGAAATGAAAACTATCATTGCGATCTAGGAAAGCAAGTGCATCAAGACCCAATAATCGACCGTAATCGGATGTATCCCCACTGACAACGGCGCCCGCAGCCTCCGTGGGCCCATCTTCCCCATCGGTGGCAAAGCTGGCGATCACCACAGATGGCCAACCATCCAACGCGATCGCTGCAGCCAATGCCAATTCCTGATTGCGCCCACCGAGACCATCGGCCTTGAGTGTTACTGTCGTCTCGCCACCCAAAATCAAGCAGCGTCCCATGGGTAAATCTTTGGCGATTGAGGCGGCAACATGTGCGACTTCGCGTGCCTCCCCTTCCAAGCGTGCGGTCAATATCTGGGCCACAAAGCCCAACTGCATGGCTTTGGCCAAGGCACTGGTCGCCGATTGGCGGACATCACCGACGATTATATGCTCATTGGGATGTTCAACTCCCTCTGGCGTTCGTGGCGTGTAGCTGAGGGTCTGCAGAATACGTTCCCAGACGGTATCCTCTATGTTTTGGACAATGTCATACCTTTTTAGGATAGCAAGAGCATCAAACGCATTCTCTTCGACATAGGTGGTAGGGCCACTACCAATCGCCTGCAGCGGATTACCGACAACATCGCTGAGAATGAGGCTCACACAATGCGCTGGCGCCGCCATCTGCGCCAAACCACCACCCTTAACGCGATCCAATTGGCGGCGAACTGTGTTTAATTCGCTGATGGTGCAGCCACTGGCGAGGAGGGCGCCAGTTAAACTTTGCCAATCTTCTAGGGGAACAGCCGGCAGGGTCAATATCGCCGAGGCTCCGCCGGATATCAGGAAAAGGACGAGATCATTGGCCTTCGTTTTTACCAACATCTGAATGGCAAGCTGCGTTGCACGAACGCTCTCGGCACCGGAAACGGGATGGTTCCCTTCCAAAAGCGTTAGCGCCGGATGCTCCAGTCCCGGAAGACCAACGGCAGTCTCACTGCCCTTCTTGCTGATGACCACACCGGCATGCAGATTATCGGCAAGCATCTGCACGGCTGGTTCGGCCATGGGGGCCGCAGCCTTGCCGACGCTTACCAGGAACACATGCCCTTGTTTAAGATCGTAGGCCAGATCACCAACGTGGAGAATGTCCCCTTCCAGGCTAAGGTATTTGCGTACAGAATCAGCCGGATCCGCGGCGGAGATAGCCGCAGACATTAGCTCTTCTACGTGGTGTCGATAATCTTTAAATTGTGGCATTCGTTCACCTGGTTAAAAGGCACCCCTCTCTTGGCCATCCTGCTATGATTGCAGCGCAGCAGCCGCATCTTGCGCCGCCTCCTGCGCTAGTTTTGAGCCCGATACCACCTGAAATACGGCATCGCCGAGTACGGTCATCGTTTTGCTGTTGGTGGCTACAGGTAAAGGCTGCGCACGTTCCAATTCTTGTTGCACAAAGCCAACATACAGGTCATTGTCTGTCCATTCCGCCAGAGCATCGCGTCGAGCCGGCAAAATATCACTCTCCTGGCTCCATGCTCCTTGATTAGAGGGCGCAATTAATTCGCTGAGTAAGGCGTAGGCTGCTTCTTGCCGTCCGGGGTCAGAGGTACTTATGGCCCAGGCCCATCCGCCTACCAATGGCGTTAGCGGCCTATCAATCCCCGGTGTCACTGTGAATTCCATGGGTAAGCCCGTGGTATTTTGGCTTAAGAAATAATCAGACCGCGTGCGCACGATGTTGGCGCCGCCGCCCAGGAAGAGCTGCCACGATTGATCAACCACACTCAGACTGCTGCTTTGAGGTACCAAGAACTCGGTCTCGCGTGCATCCTGCAAGGCTTCCAGGGCCACAGTCAAAGGTTCAACCTGCAATGCCGGCTGCCCTGACTCGTTTTGAACGGTGCCGCCGGCATCAAGATAAAACTGCAGCGCTAAAATGGCACCTTCTGAACCGCCGGCAGCGAAAACCATACTCCTTTCCGGCTCAGATATGAGCCTATCCCAGGTCAAGGGCAATGTTGATGTTAAGGCGTTGCTGTTATAGACTAAGTGGGGCTGCCAAGTCAGGGCAAAAGGGTAGCCCAGGGTACGATCCTGCGCTTGGGACATTTCCAGGGCCGGGGGAAATAATTCTTCTAATGAATCAGGATCTAAACGATCATCAAGAGGAAAAATGAGATTCTCATTGGCCGAAGAATCGAGCAGTTCGGTAGGAATGGCAATAAGGTCCGGCAAAACAGAGGGGGACACGTTGCGACCCGTGCGCAAATAGCTGAGGATTCCGCCGTCGCCCAAAACCCTTTTTTGCTCCACCCTAATGACAACTTCGGGATGCTGGGTATTGAAATTCGTGATCTGGTCGGCCAAGGTCTGTGTTCCCGCTTCAGTGCGTACAGCGATGTCAGGCGGTATCCAGACCTTTAGATCAACTGAAGAGGGCGTTGCCGTGGGTGGAACCTCAAATACAAGGGTAGCCGGCACTGCTTCCACGGTTGCGTCAGGTGTAACGGTTCCGAATGTATCATCGGCAACTGCTTCCGGATCCGCGGCACTTTCCAGCAAATCACACGCTGTAAGGGCAACAGAGAATAGAAGAAGAGCTAAGATGAACCATTTCACACGCATAGAGCAAAGTATAGTCACGAAATAGAAAACAGTAAATGATAAACGACCCAAACCATAGGAAACTTGGTTTTGAACAGAAACCTTCTTTGCTTCTTAGGTGCATAGGAGGCATTCTCAGAATAACCGGGTTTCTGTCTCCGCATTTGCGATCCGACCAGACTTGAGCTATTCTCGGTTCATGGTTTACTTTGCAGGGCACACGCAATCGATATTTCGCCTGGGAGTTATTGGCGCCGAACTGGCCTTACCTTCATTAAACGCGCCTCCTGAATGATTGTTATGTAAACTAATAGGCATTATTTAGTAAAGTCGAGGCGCAGCAAACGCCTCGACTTTTTTGTTTTTAGGACAGCAAAGGCATGAGCCTCTGTTCTGTGGAGTAGAAAATGGCCGAAATAGTAATTAATGTCGATTCCATCGGCATCAGCCTGGCCGGCAAGCCGATCTTTAACGATATCAGTTGGGAACTACAGCGTAGCCAGCGTATCGGGTTGGTGGGACCTAATGGGGCCGGCAAGTCCACGCTGATGAAAATCATGGCCCAAGAATGGACGGTTGACAGCGGTAATATCTACCGCAAGCCGGGGCTGACCTGGGGCAGGCTGCACCAAGAGCCCAGCCTTCCTGGAGAACGGACAGTTCTGAAAGAGGCGATGACGGCCGTGCCCCAATTGGCAGAAATAGAACAGGAGATGGAATCGCTGGAGCAGCGGATGGGCCAACCGGAAGTGTACGGAGACGCGGCAGCTCTAGAAAAGGTGATGCGCAAACATGAGGAGCTTCTGGCCTGCTACGAACAGTTGGACGGATCACGATACGCGAGCAAGGTACGCGAAACCTTGACCGCCCTGGGTCTTGATGCGGGCCAATGGCAGACCCTGACCGGCCATCTCAGTGGAGGGCAGAAGAAGCTGATCATGCTGGCCAAACTGCTGGTTCAAGAACCGGAACTGCTTCTTTTAGATGAGCCAGACAACCATCTTGATCTGCCGGCCAAGCGCAACCTGGAAAAGATCATCAACGGTTACAGCGGCTGCGTGGTCATCATCTCTCATGACCGCTATCTATTGGACGGAATCGCCACACAAATCGCGGAGTTGGACAGCGGTAGGTTGACGGTATTCCAGGGCAACTACAGCGCCTTCGCCAGCGAACGGCAGATCCGCCGTCTGCGCCAGCAGCAGCTTTATGCGGCCCAGCAGAAAGAGATCGCGCGCATTGAAGCGGCGATCAAGCGATTTGAGCTGTGGGCCTCTTTGGTGGTCAATGAACGGCATATCAAGCAGGCGCGCAGCCGGCGCAAGATGTTGGATAAGATGGATAAGGTTGAAAAGGTCAGCGAGTCCAAGCGCATGAAGCTGAATCTGGCCGGCTGGCGGGGCAGCAAGAAGGTGCTGGAAATGGATCTTGTGACCAAGCAGTTCGAGAACGGCAGTGTCCTCTTTCAAGACCTGAGCCTAACCCTTTGGCATGGGGAACGTGTGGGCCTGGTGGGGGCCAACGGCGTGGGCAAGTCGGTGCTGATGAAGCAGTGTCTCGATCCGGAGGGCATCAGCGGTGGCGAGATCAAGATTGGGCCTAGCATTAAGGTTGGCTATTACTCGCAGGAGCAGGAGACGCTAGACTACAACCAGGATCTGATCAGCGAGATCCGCCAGACAGCACCCGTGAGCCGGGAAACAGCCGTGGCCTTTCTGCTGCGCTTTCTATTCACCTATGACCAGATGCAGCGGCCGATTAGCAAACTAAGCGGTGGGGAGAGAAGCCGCCTTCAGTTGGCGAAACTGGTGTTGGAAAAGCCAAACTTGCTCTTACTCGATGAACCAACCAATAACCTCGACATCCCGGCCATTGAAGTCCTTGAAGAGACGTTGGACGAATTCGTGGGCACGGTGCTGGTCATCTCCCATGACCGCTATTTCTTGGACAAAGTGGTCGACAATATTGTGGAGCTAGATGATGGGCAGTTGACATCATTCATTGGCGGCTATACCGACTATCTGGAAGCGACCGGCAATGGGAAAGAAAGATAGAGGCCAAATAATGCTCAGATCGTCGTCAAAGCTGCATACAACTGTTTGAATCTGCATTAGCATGTGTGATGCAATTTTGCAGCCTGGATCAATAAATTATAAAGTAGAAATCAATCATGTCTGATAAGTTCGACTGGCAGGCGGAAGATGATGTTGACTGGGATGCGCTGTCTGCCGATGACCCAAGGGAACAAACGCCGCGCTGGCGCTGGCGTTGGCCATTTTTGCTACTGCTCATGCTGCTGCTGGCTGGCGCATCTTTCGTCGTCATGCGCCGGGTAAACCAACGCGTGGAAGCGAACAGCCAGGCGATGCGCAGTGACATTCAATCCAGCCGCGATCTTGTATTGACGGCCGATGAAGCAGGGGATCAGGAACTTTTCATCTCCATACTCTCCGGACGGGATGAGAAATGGACCGCTGCCCAACGGGAGCTTTTCAAAGCGGGCTTGCTGCAAGACCGCGCCCCGTTCGGCCTTCATCTAGCAGCAGATGAATTAACGCTAACGGCTGCGGATGAGGCCCTGGCAATCGACTTTGCGCCGGATATGCTGGCGGCTGAGGTGACCAGCCAGCAGCCTTATGCAATCAGCATCGGCTCGGGCCTGACGGAGACGGTGACACTGCTGGAGACCTCCGTTTATCGACTCGGCCAAGAACGCTGGCTGTTAGCCCCTCCCTTGGGCGAATTCTGGGGCGAACATGAGTCGATAGAGGGAACCCGATTACAGATAGCCAGTCCGCAGCGCGATCGGGAATTGGCCAGCCGTTTACTGCCCGATCTGGAACGCAAGCTGGAAGAGATGTGCCGCAGCTTAGCCGATATCAACTGCCCGGATGATTTGCTAGTAGAGCTGCAACTTTCCACCGATCCGGCCACATTGGCAGCAGCCACCCAACCCCAACCGGCACAACCCATAAATAATACCCTGCGGGTAACTATGCCGACGCCAACTCTGATCGGCCTGCCGATTGACGATGCAGGCTATCAAGCGCTTTTCCGTGGATATGCTGCACAAATGGCCACGGCGCTCATTACCCAATTGACCGGCTACAACTGCTGCCAACAGTTCCCCATTTACCAGGCCTTGGTCGAGTACCAGCTCAACCAGCTTTCGTTAAAGCCGTGGCCGGTTACGGCCGCGGATTACGAAAGGATTCGTGATGAACGCGTGATGCTCACCGATCTTTCCATTCTGTGGCGCAGCGAAGATGCAGATGTCCTGCACAGCACAGAAGGGTGGCGGATATACACCGTTGTGGACTACCTTTTACAGGCGGATGGGCAAGTAAGCCCGGCAAGCTTGCAGCGCGACCTGCAGAGTCGTGGTAGTTTCTTTGGTTGGCTGAATGGATCCTTTGCCAATGATGGAGAACGGGTCAATGCAGGTTTGTACAACGATCTCATGCGCCAATTCTGGCTGCAGGCCTATCCACAAGCGACCCAGTCCGGGAATGCTTTTAAGACCCAGCCACCCGACCAGGATTTGGAGATTGTGTGTACTTTGGGCAGCAATGAATCAGGCGGAGGACAAGTCGCGCAGCTTTTGCGCTATGATATATCGGCCGACGAGTGGCGTGAAGATTACACAACAGCCAATTTCCTGTTCTTAAGCCCCCTGCCCGGCGATGAGGAAATGCTGGTGTTGGAAGTTCTGATTGATGCCGGCCAATGGCAAACGGGAATCTGGCGTGATGGGGAAATTATCTCCCTTGTAGGGGACAGTGGGGAATATTCGGTTTCATTTGGACAAGTGGACCCTCAGGGCGAGAATTTGACAGCCTATGTTTTCCCCCCGGAAGGTCGAGATGCAGACATCAAGCTTTTTGATCTGGACAACTGCGGCGTAGAATCAGGCTGCGCCAGCCAGGTTGTGCCCGGAATTCCTGTATGGTCACCCGATGGCCAACATGTACTTTTTGGCGACGAACCGAATGTCCAGTTAGCACTAATTCAACAAGAGCTGCGAACGCTTTCATTTGATTCCTCCGCCTCGGCAGAGAGTTTGGCGATCTATTATGGAGATGGTGCTTCTTTAGGAGAAGCGGGGGCATCGCGGCTTACGGGAGGTGAGCCATTGGCTGAAATCGCGGGACTGGTAAATGTGGGTGAAGGGCATGCTCCGTTCTGGCTTGACGAGGATACTTTCGCTTATATCGCCCCGGCAGACAGCCGTTTCACCAGACCGGCGCAGTCTATTGTCTATGCACATGTCGGGGAGGATAACCTGCAAACCTTACTAAGCACGGCAGATTTACTTGAAGCCTCTCCCAGCTCCACCTCCCAGAGGCGATTGTTCTGGATACATTACGCCATGGTTCACCCAACGGATCCTAACCTACTGTTGGTCACCGCTTTCGGCGCAAGAGACCGGCAAGCCTATGTTTTTACATTTGATCGCGGAAGCCGCGAGGTAGAGACGCTGATGAATGCCGGCTATATGGCCAATCACGGAGTTAGCATCTCGCCAGACGGCCGCTACGTCATCTTAACTGGAAATGATGTAGACGATCCTGATATCCAGCGTGAGAATATGCTCTTGCAGATACATGACCTGGCCAGTGGGGAAACCACGCCGTTTCTGACCGTGGGCGCTGATTTTCCACCATTTCCAAGCTACGATTGGTCGGCCGATGGTCGTTGGTTGGCAATGATGTTCGACGATAATATGATTGGCTTATATGCACCGCAGGAAGGGGCCTTACACCTAGTTCAAACAGCAGCCGATAACTGTACCTCACCAAGCTGGATTAATAGTTAACCACAGGTCCGTAATTATGTCACCGTCACTCACTTTACCAACTAATCTAAACTATTTACCTGCGCTGTACCCGGATTGGCAGGTCCTGGTCTTGGCCAGCAATGGCGCCGCTATCGCCAAAACCATTGCTGATGGCGTGCAGCAGGTGACACTGCTGGACTTGCTCGGAACGGCCGAGCGCTCCCTGGAAGATGGTTCACTTTCCTACGAGGATAATATCGAACCCAGCGATCACGATGTAAACCATTTACCCTACGCTGATGATCATTTCGACCTGATCATTGTTTACCATCTCAGCCATCTGCTTGAGATTGCCACCTGGCTGCGCGAAGCGGGCCGCATCCTCAAAGCAGATGGCAATTTAGCGCTTACGACATATCTCATTCCGGGTAGTCGCTTACGAGGCAAAAAAGCGCGCCTGCTGCGCGCAGCTGGCTGCTATATCAATTCTTGGGCCGGACTGTGCGACCCCCAACACCGGCACTATTACAGCCAGAGCTCCTTGGAGGATTTGTTATTTACCAACAGCTTTGCTATCGAAAGTGTGCAAACAGACGAGGGATTACACGATTTTGAGGGCTGGATTGCCGAATGTTCGCCCAGTCCTGAGGATCGCCTGCGGCTGAAGGCAATGCTCATCCAGGCTCCTAAGAAAGCCCATGAGTTCTTGACGCCACAATTCTCAGGCGATAAAATCCGATTTCGCCTTCCAGAGATATCCATCCTGGCCACATCAAAAGCGAACAAGGATTGACGCGGGGATAAAGAATCCTAAGTTATCTGCGTCGGATTGATTGAATAGCAATGACGAAAAAATACCACTTTTGGATCACCGGCTGTCAAATGAATTACGCTGATGCCCGCCGTGTAGCTACTGAATTGGAAAACTTGGGCTACCAGGCTTCAGAGAGCACCGAGGACGCCGATGTCATCATCTTGGAAACCTGCACCGTGCGCCAGCAGTCCGAAGACAAGGCGTACAACAAGCTGCACAGCCTACGCCCCATGAAAGAGAAACGACCAGACCTGACTGTGGCGGTCATGGGCTGCGTTGTGGGCGTACGCGGCAACCAGGCTTTGGAAGAGAAGTTCCCCTTCGTTGACGTTTTCATGGAACCAGCTACGGATGGCTCCCCGCTCGTTTCTCACTTAACCCAGGCCGATAATTACGTACTAGAAGTCGAAGAAACAACTCAACGACACAGCTTGCAAGATGGGGATGTAATCCTACCTGCCAATCAACGCGGCAACCTCGTAAACGCCCCCGTATCCATCGTCTACGGCTGTTCCCACGCCTGTTCTTTTTGCATCATTCCCCAAAAACGCGGCGTTGAGCGCTCTCGTCCCATTGGCGGCATTGCAGCCGAGGTGCGCTCCTTGGTTGAACATGGGGTGAAAGAGGTCATGTTATTAGGGCAGATTGTGGACCGTTATGGATATGACGTGCCCAATGGCCCCGATCTGGCCGATTTGCTGAGCACCATCAATGATATAGACGGATTAAAAAGAATCCGCTTCCTGACCAGTCACCCCAACTACATGACCGATCGCATTCTGCATGCCGTCGCCGATTTACCCAAGGTGATGCCCCAGATAGAGATTCCTATCCAGGCTGGTGATAATGACGTCTTGAAGAATATGAAACGGGGTTACACACGGGAGCAGTACCGTGATCTAATCAGGCATGTGCGTACAGTGATCCCCAACGCGGCGATTCACAGCGACATTATTGTCGGTTTCCCCGGCGAGTCGGCGGATCAGTTCCAGAAAACCTATGACATTCTGGCTGACCTGCGCCTGGACAAGGTCCATTTGGCACGCTACAGTCCCAGACCGGGAACGGTAAGTGCACGACGCATGGCAGACGACGTGCCTGCTGAAGAAAAGCGTCGCCGCTTTCATGCTGTAGAAGCGCTGCAAAAAGAAGTTTTGCAGGAAAAAATGCGTCACTATGTAGGCCGTACGGAAGAAGTGCTTGTTGAAGAGCTGCACAAAGGACGCTGGCGTGGTCGAAATCCGCAGGGCAAGCTGGTTTTCTTCACCGATTCCGGCGATCAAAAAAGCAAATTGGTGCAGGTTTTTGTAACCCATGCCGGGCCGTGGAGTATGTCCGGGAATTTGGTCGACGGAAACAGCGCTCTGCCCGCCAACCTGCAGCAGGATAAGAGCATCCCCTTAAACGTTTTCTAGTTTCCAAAATGATGGCCAACAGTTTTGTTGGCCTGGACGGATCATGCTCTTACTCGACCAGCCCTTCGTTTCCAATTATCTGCGACAGACGATTCTCGATCACAATCTGCAAGTCATTGATACCGCCATGTCTCGATCCCTTGATCTCCCTGCCGGGACGAGGCTTGTGTCTGAACAAACGGCCGTGAGCGACTTTCGCAGCGACCATACGCAGCTTTTATACAGCAACTCAGAAAACAGCCTTGATTGGGTAGCCGATCATCTTCACTTTTCCGATCTTCCGCGCCAAATCGCGCTGCTAAAAGACAAAGTCCGTTTTCGTAATCTTTTAGCACCTCTATATCCCGACTTTGAATTTTCGTCCGCGACCGCCCATGATCTTGACCAATTAGATGTCACAGCGCTGTCCCTGCCCTTCATCATCAAGCCCGCCGTAGGCTTTTTCAGCATCGGCGTGCACAAGGTTAGCACGGTCGAGGAATGGCCGGTTGTATTGGCGGCAATAGAAGAGGAATTGGCGGTGGTAGAAGCTGCTTTTCCCATACAGGTCTTGGATACAACGACCTTTATCGTCGAGAGCTGCGTTCCCGGTGAGGAATATGCCATCGATGCCTATTTCGATGCGCAGGGTCAGCCGGTAATCGTCAATATTATGCAGCACCCTTTCTCTTCCGCGAATGATGTGAGCGACCGTGCCTATATCACCTCTAAAGCAATCATCGACCGCCATCTGTCGCTCTTTCAAGAGTTATTGGACGAAATCGGCCGCCTGGCAGTGCTGCGCAGCTTCCCTGTGCATGCCGAAATGCGCGTGTCCGCTGCCGGTGAAATCGTACCCATTGAGGTTAACCCGCTACGTTTTGGTGGCTGGTGTGCAGTAGATATGGCCTATTACGCCTTTGGCATCAACCCCTACCTAATGTTCCTTCAGGGACAGAAACCAGATTGGGACCATATCTTTACCCAAAAGGGGGATGAGGTCACAGGGCTGATCGTGCTTGATCGTTCGCGGCACCTGCAATCGCTCGCGATTAAGGGTTTTGATGCGCAGCATTTATTGGCCCAGTTTAGCAATCCGCTGGACTGGCGGCCCATAAACTTCGAACAATATCCGGTATTCGGTTTTCTAATTATGGAAACTGGCGATGCAGATATGGCTGAGATCGACGCCATTTTGCAGTCGGATCTGACCGAATTCGTGCAGCTAAAATCTGGCTAGAGTCCTGGTATTAGGCGATCACAAATTGGGCGGATTGAACGTTGCCACTGCTCAATACCCCCGTCAGATTATCACCCGAATTGACGATATAAGAGACCATACCGTTGGCCTGCATCAGGTGCAGTAAGGGTTCAGATGAGCGCAAACTACCAAAAGACTCGGGATTAACCAGGACAGTGACCACCCGCAGACCGCGGCGCATCAACTCCCGGGCAGTGGTGGCCCATTTCTTGCTGGGGTCGGGGGTGACCAC
This sequence comes from uncultured Chloroflexia bacterium, assembly GCA_963807975.1. Lineage (GTDB taxonomy): Bacteria > Chloroflexota > Anaerolineae > Promineifilales > Promineifilaceae > JAACFF01. Next base: position 95,525 of record CAWEDV010000004.1, read on the forward strand.
GACCACGGTCGTTCCACGAGGCATGAGATGCATTTCAGCCTGGATCATGTCTGAAATCGGAACCTGGCCTTCAGCACGTAATACAGCCAGGGTCTCCAGAATGCGGTTCAATTGACGGCTGCCGCGATCCGCCTGTACGGCCTCATTTGACTGCCCATAAGCGAGCATTCCCACCGCTCTATCTTGGCGTAGGAAAAATTGAGCCAAAGAGGCGGCAATGGTAACCGTATATTCTTCTGTCGTCTTGGCCAACTCAAACTTCTCCATGACCATCCATGGGGGCAGATCTTCTGGCGTTGGCTCCGATTCTGGAGGAGGTGGCACATGCCCAAAGATGGCCATATCGGCCACAATCCAGATATCGGCCAAGGGATCTAATTCAAACTCTTTGACAATCAGCCGGTTCCGGCGCGCCGTGCTGCGCCAGTGGATGCGGCTAAAGCTGTCACCCGGGGCATAGTCCCGTACGCCTGAGGCATTGGTCGTGACGTAATGAGTACGCCGCCGGAGGGCATCGCCACCCGGCAACATACCGATCGGCAGAGCAAAGCGGTGAATATCGACTGTCAGGGGGTAGACGACCACGTTGGTGGTTGGCGTCAGTTCGCGGGACATGGGGAAAAGGCCAAAGGGGTCGCTGGTGCTGAGACGCAGGGGACCAAGCTGGTAACGACCGCGCTCGCGGCAGGTTGTGGTTACTCGCCAGGTGTAACTGGTGCGCGGCGCCAGGCTGTTGATTACCCGGCTGGAAAAATGGCCGGGCAAGGTGGCGAAGTCTCGCACTTCCAACCACAGCTTAGGCACAAGGCCCGTGTTGCGCACCACGAAACGCTCTTCAAGTGGACGGCCGACTTGTGTGCGCCGCGTACGCGTGACCCTAGACAGGTGCAGCCAGTTGATATTGGCCCAGGCCCAGGCAAAAGAGAAGATGAGCAGCAAGCCAAGCAGGTAGGCCAAAGTAAACCATAGATCGTTCCCGGTGATTAATCCACCCACTAACGCGATAATGGCCATGATGAAAACGGCCGTGCGACGGTGATGCAACATATCTTTACTTGGGCGCTACTTGCGCGCCCGGAACCGCAACCTTGGCCATAATGTCTTCGACAATCGCTTCTTGTTCAATATCCTTGATCCGCGCTGCCGGACCGACGATGATGCGGTGGCCCAGGGCTGATCCGGCCAGGGCCTTGATATCATCAGGCAGTACATAGTCACGGCCGAACATCGCCGCGCGTGCTTGACCAAGTCGATAGAGCGCCAAAGCGCCACGGGAACTTGAGCCAAGATAGACGTCGGGATGTAGGCGGGTTTCACGTACCAACTCTACCAAATAAGATTTCACAAGTTCATCAACATAGATGTCTTTTACGGCATCTTGGGCTACTGAGAGCTCCTCCACGGAAACAACCTGGTCAATTGAGTCGATAGGATGCGATTTGCGCTGCCGGTCAAGCACCTCCATCTCTTCTTCTTTCGTTGGGTATCCCAAGCGAATGCGCAGCATAAAACGATCAAGCTGCGCCTCCGGAAGGGGGAATGTCCCCTCGTATTCAATTGGATTTTGTGTGGCCAAAACCATAAAGGGCGGGCCAAGGGGGAAGGTTTGCCCATCTACCGTTACTTGGCGCTCCTCCATTGCTTCCAGGAGCGCAGACTGTGTCTTAGGTGTGGCCCGGTTGATCTCATCGACAAGTACTATTTGGGCATGAATAGGCCCGGGTCGAAATTGAAATTCAAAAGTTTTCTGATTAAAGACAGAGACGCCGGTAACATCACTGGGCAGCATATCTGGCGTAAACTGGATGCGTTGAAAACGGCAGCCAACAGATCTGGATAATGACTTGGCCAAAACAGTCTTGCCTACACCGGGTACATCCTCAATAAGGATATGTCCCTGACAAAGAAGGCCCAGGACGGTCAACTGCACAGATTGGCGCTTCCCAACGATAACGCGCTCAACATTTTCGACGATCCGGTTGGCAATGTTCTGTATATCAGTCATTGATAACTATCTCCTGTTAAATGTAACTCCGGGTAGACACAGATGGTCATTTTGACCCTGAGCAGAGAAGGATTGCTTATGGATGATCCGCAAATAATAGAATGCTCGAAGAATAATTTTATTACTTGCTGCACAGTATATCAAGTTTGCATCCAGAGGGTAATGATTTGGTGACATTTTAGGGTCAATGATCATGATTAACCCGGCTTGCGCCCAGATTTCACCATGCGAATACGCCTTAATTATGCCTAATTTTCGTCGCCGTAAATTCCCTCTCGGTGATTCATAGGACAGTATGAGCTTTGTCCGCATAAGGCGTTTTTTTATTAGTTCAGATGAGCTAGTTATGGTAAAATTCGGAAGTTTAAAACGATGCACGAACAAGAGAGTACAAGACCACTTCCGGGCATTTTTGCCACCATTTCTGCTGGATTTGATTTAACAGCTAAACATCTTTGGCTGCTGTTGATCCCGGTCGTTTTTGACGTGTTTTATTGGCTCGGCCCACGCCTGCGCTTTCAGACTTTAATCGAACAGCTTCTGGCTGTGCTTCCAGCGGAAGCAGATGGCCTTGATCAGATCACACAGTTGGCATCTATTGCCCCACGGACCAATTTATTTACTACGTTGAGTGTGCAGTTGGTGGGTGTTCCAGCGTACATGGTTGGACCAACACCAGAATCCACACCGATCCCTACCCAGATCTTCGAGTTGGAAAGCTGGACATCGTGGTTCGGATTGTTCATTCTATTGAGCATATTGGGTCTGCTGCTAACAGCCCTATTCTATACACTCATCGCCTTTGCTCTCAGCAAACAAAGCGAAGTAACCAGCCAGATGGCAGCAGGTGATTGGCTAAAACGTGTGTTTTTAAATTGGGCGGGTCTGATAGGTCTGGCAGTGTTGTTCGTGCTTATCACCCTTGTTTTATACACTCCCCTGATCATCATCGGTTCAATTCTGTTCCTGATCCACCCCGCCTTGGGCACCGTCGCGGTCATGGCAGGCTTGTTTCTGATCGCCTGGGTAGTCATCGTTTTGAGTATGGCCCCGTTTGGAATTGTGCTCAACAGACGGCCGATATTTCCGGCTGTAATGGAAAGCATTCGCCTGGTACAGGCCAATCTGCCTGCGGTCATTTATCTCCTATTTACGATTTTGATCATCGGAACCATATTGGATTGGCTGTTGTTCGCAGTGGAAAGCGGCAGTTGGTTAACTCTGGTGAACATTGCCGGTCATGCCTTCGTGAGCACCGCTTTGGTCGCGACCGTTTTTGTCTTTTATCGTGATCGCTATAATTTAATGTTCAACCCTGAAGCCGCAATTGAACTGCAGACATTGCACGGTAAAGAATAATAGAGAAACAGAATCAGTTAGTTAAAACTGGACAGTAGAATGGCAACAAAAACAAAAGAGAACAAAACAAAGTACGATGCCAGCAGTATTCAAGTTTTAAAGGGACTTGAAGCCGTTAGACGGCGTCCTGGCATGTATGTCGGCGGCACCGACATAAAAGCATTGCACCATCTGGTCTATGAAATCGTCGACAACTCTATTGACGAGGCCTTGGCTGGTCGCTGTGATCGAATTGAGGTGATTATTCACCCCGACAGCACCGTAAGTGTAGCGGATAACGGTATAGGTATACCCGTTGATATTCATCCGACAGAAAAGATTTCAGCTTTGGAGCTGATTCATACCAGCCTTCATTCTGGCGGCAAATTTGATAACGACGCCTACAAGGTTTCTGGTGGTCTGCATGGTGTCGGAGCAGCGGCAGTCAATGCCTTGTCGGAATGGATGGAAGTCACCGTTAAGCGGGACAAGTATGTATGGCAGCAGCGGTATGAGCGCGGTATTCCCGTTACCAAGGTGGAAAAGAAACGCCAGTTGAAGCGCGGTGAAGGGACGGGGACAAGCACAACCTACAAATTTGACGATACGATCTTCGAAGAAGATGCCGTATATCGTTTTGAAACCCTGCTGAATCGCTTTCGGGAGATGGCCTTTGTCACCAGCGGCGTGCACTTAAAGCTGGTGGATAATAGAAGCACACCCGCGCGAGAAATGAACTTCTATTTCGACGGTGGTGTCAAATCTTTTGTGCGTTATTTGAATCGCAATCGCAAAGGGCTACATGAACCTGTTTATGCCCGTAAGGAAGTCGACAATATTGAAGTCGAAGTCGCCGTCCAGTATACTGATGGTATAGCTGTTTCCGAGTATGCCTTTGCCAACACAATCCATACCCCAGATGGCGGCACTCATTTGACCGGTGTACGCACGGCGTTGACGCGTGTTATTAACTCTTACGCGCGTAAAAATAATTTCTTAAAGGAAAAAGATCGCAATTTCTCCAGCGATGATACGCGCGAAGGTGTGACGGCCGTGATCAGTGTGAAACACCCTGATCCACAATTCGAAAGCCAGACGAAAGTGAAGCTGATGAATGCTGAGGTCAGTGGAGTAGTTTCTTCCGTGACCTCTGAAGCATTGTCCACCTATTTGGAAGAAAATCCCCGCGATGCCAAACGCATTATCGAGCGCTGCTTGACTTCATCACGCGCCCGGGCCGCCGCACGAAAAGCACGGGAACTTGTCATGCGCAAAAGCGCGCTGGAAAGCATGACCTTGCCTGGCAAACTGGCCGACTGTACCGAACGGGATCCCTCGCGTTCGGAGATTTACATTGTTGAGGGAGACTCGGCGGGTGGCACAGCCAAGCAGGGCCGCGACCGCCACTTCCAGGCGATATTGCCCTTGCGCGGTAAGATCTTAAATACAGAGCGAGCACGGCTGGATAAGATTCTGGCCAACAACGAAGTGAAAGCGATGATTTCCGCCTTAGGAACTGGAATCGGCGAATCATTGGACGTGAGCAATCTGCGCTATGGTCGGGTGATTATCATGACTGACGCCGATGTCGATGGCAGCCATATCCGCACCTTGCTGCTCACCTTTTTCTTCCGCTATATGCCACAGCTCATTGAAAACGGACACCTTTATATCGCCCAGCCTCCTCTATATGCGGTCAAAGAAGGTAAAAAAACCCACTATACCTACACAGAAGCAGAAAACATGGTGCTGCTGAATAAGTTAAAGAACAAGAAGTACGGCCTGCAGCGTTACAAGGGTCTGGGCGAAATGAATGCCCAACAGTTGTGGGAAACAACGATGGATCCTGCCGTTCGCACTTTGCTGCAGGTGACGATTGAAGATGTGGTAGGTGCCGATCGCACATTCGATATGCTCATGGGCAGCGAAGTTCCTCCCCGCCGGCGCTTCATCACCACCCATGCTGGGGAAGTGCGTAATTTGGATATTTAACAGGTAAACTTGGGGAAGCCCAAAAGCAGCGTAAGCAGCCGAGCACCTCACATTATTATAGGGACCCGGTTTCTGATTTTAGAGTATGGCAACAACGAAGATCGCAGTCCTATCGGACATACACGGCAATATGCCTGCTTTGCGCGCCGTGACGGCAGATATTGAAAAGTGGCAGCCGGACATAGTTGTGGTTGATGGGGACATCGTCAACCGCGGGCCCTGTTCGCAAGCGGCTTTGCGTTACGTCTTGGACAAGCAGCAGCGCGAAGGCTGGCATTTGCTTCGTGGTAACCATGAGGACTTTTTGCTGCGTTGTCGGCGGCCGGATATCGCGCTCAGTGGTCCAGACTTTGAAATCAATCGCTTTGTCCATTTCGCTTACCAACAACTAAACGGAGAGCTGGAAGCATTGTGGGATATGCCGGAACAGTTTAGCTGGTATGCGCCAGACAGCAGCGAGTTCCGCGTCATCCATGCCTCAATGAACAGCAATCGAGATGGAATATATCCTGGAATGCCGGAAGATGAGTGCCTGAAGCGGATCTCCCCTGCCCCTGCCGTATTTGTAACCGGGCACACACACCAGCCCCTAATCCGTCAAGTTAAAGAAACGTTGGTCGTGAATGTCGGCTCCGTGGGGGCGCCTTTTGATCTCGATTGGCGACCAAGCTATGGTCGTTTCACGTGGAGCCTAGAGGCCGGCTGGCAAGCGGAAATAAGCCGTATAGAGTATGACCGGTCGCTGATAGAAGAAGATTATGCCCAGTCTGGTTTTCTCGAAAAAGGAGGCCCGCTGGCACAGATTATGCTTGTCGAACTGCGCCGGGCGCGGGGAATGATCTATTATTGGTCGTCAAAATATGAGCAGGCTGTCACCGACGGTGAAATCAGCCTCGAGGACAGTGTCAAGCAAATCCTCCAAGAGAAAGAGATTCACCCATATGTGGGGCCACCTGGTTGGGATCTTTAGCATAGTTGCGCGCAATGCTGTTATAATCCAGGTGTGGTAGCAAACAGCGATTTATTTACACATCGTCCCTATCATCCCAACAATCCAATATGCACCTGGTTTCCAAAAAAGAAGAGGACCCAATGACAGAAGACACCGTAATCCATCGTTTACATGAAAACGGCCGGATCCGGCCCAATTCGCCCGCTTATTTCGAGAAAGTTGGCGAGTCCTGGGTTCCCACGGCCTGGCATGAATATGTCCATCAAGTTCGTCAGGCGGGGCGAGCGCTGATCGCCATGGGTGTTGAACCGGGAGGAACAGTCGCCATTCTCGGCTTTAACCGGCCTGAGTGGTCCACTGTGCTGTTAGCAGCGATGGCCATTAACGGCGCCTGTGCCGGTATCTATACGACCAATTCTCCACCCGAAGTGCAGTATATTATTGACCACGCGGAGAGCAAGGTCGTCCTGTTGGAAGATGAAGGGCAATGGTCCAAAGTAAATGAGGTTCGCGATCAACTGCCTAAGCTAGAATACGTGGTCATGATGCGTGGCACCAAGATAGATGATCCATTGGTCTTGAGTTGGGAAGAGTTTATGGCCATGGGAGATGAGACGGAGGAATCCGTACTTGACGAGCGCATTGCTGCCATAAAATCAGAGGATCTAGCGTCACTTATTTATACCTCCGGGACAACCGGCCCACCTAAGGCGGTTATGCTCTCCCATGACACCTTGGCATTCACGGCTTATCACGCCGTTAAACTGTTCAATTTGGGCGCAAATGAGCGGCTTGTTTCATATCTACCTCTATCACATATTGCCGAGCAGATGTTCACCGTTATGGGTGGTACGACTGGTGGTTGGGCGGTCTATTATGCCGAATCACTAGACAAATTGGCTGACAATTTAAAAGAGGTCCAGCCCACCATCTTCTTTGGGGTGCCGCGCGTATGGGAACGATTCTATAACGGCGTAAATGAGCAACTATCAAAGTCCAGCGAAGCAAGAGCCAAGATAGCGAGTTGGGCGATGGGCGTAGGTCGCCAGGTTTCCGCGCTTAGGAACCAAGGTAAAGAACCTTCCGGGTTGTTAGCTGCGCAGTACCATCTCGCCCATCGCCTGGTAATCTCCAAAGTAAAACTAGCACTGGGTTTAAGCGAAATAAAAATGGCGTCGGTCAGCGCTGCACCTATTAACCCGGAAATCCTGGAATTCTTCAGCGGCCTTGATATCACGATTTTCGAGATCTACGGGCAATCTGAAGGATGTGGTCCAACGACGCTGAATCGTTTGGGGGCCACGAAATACGGCACAGTCGGCCAGGCGTTTCCCGAAGTTCAAGTGAAACTAGGGCCCGATGGTGAAGTTCTGGCCAAAGGCCGCATTGTATTCTTGGGTTACTTTAAGGATCAGGCCGCCACAGACGAAACGCTCATCGACGGTTGGCTGCATTCCGGTGACCTTGGCCGGTTTGACGAAGAAGGCTTTTTAACCATTGTGGGGCGCAAAAAAGAAATCATCATCACCTCCGGTGGTAAAAATATCGCCCCCAAGAATATTGAAGCAGCGCTCAAGAGCCTGAATATGGTAGCCGAAGCCGTCATCATCGGTGAGCGGCGCAAGTTCCTTTCAGCACTGATCACCCTGGATCCCGACTCTCTACAGTACTTTGCTGAGAAGAACGGCTTGGAAGGTCAGGAACTGCACAATCATCCTCTGCTTATCCAGGAAATTCAACGTGGAATCGATGAGGAAGTGAATCCGTTGTTCGCCCGGGTAGAAAACGTGCGCAAGTTCACCATCCTACCGCGCAACTTCTCCGTGGAAGATGGAGAATTGACGCCCACGCTGAAGATCAAACGCCGCATTGTAAACGAGCATTTTGCGGAAGATATCGAGGCAATGTACGCAGGGTTGAATTAACACCTTCTAGAACAGGCATTTAGCCGATTACATATAGTTTTATGAAAGGCCAGGAATTAGAAGCCTGGCCTTTTTAATGCGATGTACCAAAGAATTGTCGTCAAGTTTGGCACCAGCGTGCTCACTGGTGGAACACCCCGCTTGGACCAGCCACACATGGTGGAGTTGGTTCGCCAATGTGTGGCCATTCAGGAAAAAGGGATTGACGTTATCGTCTGCTCTTCTGGGGCAATAGCCGTGGGCCAGGAAAGATTAGATTTCCCCCAGCTTTCGGCAACGCTCAGCAATAAGCAGATGTTGGCTGCCGTGGGGCAAAGCCGCTTGATGCAAATGTGGGAGCGCTTTTTCGAGATTTATGGCATCCATGTGGGACAGATTTTGTTGACCAGAGCCGATGTTGAGAACAGAGGCAGATTTCTCAATGCCCGAGATACGCTAAATGCTTTGCTAGATCACAATATTGTTCCTGTGGTCAATGAAAATGATGCCGTAACCACGGCCGAAATCAAGGTGGGCGACAACGACAACCTCTCAGCATTGGTCACTATCCTCGCCGGAGCAGATCTATTACTGCTTCTTACCGACCAACCAGGATTATTCACGGCCGATCCGCGAACAGACCCAAATGCGCAGTTAATTCCCGAAGTCAAAACCATTGACGAAACGCTGCGCAATTTGGCGGGCGCCAGCGTCAGCGGCTTGGGTGTCGGCGGTATGGCCACCAAACTGCAGGCCGCCGATTCCGCGCGGCGTGCCGGAGCCGATGTCATCATCGCCTCGGGGCAGGCGCCGGATGTGATCACGCGGGCAGTTGCCGGCGAATCAATCGGTACCAGGTTTCCCGCCTTGGAAGTTCCTTTGGCCAATCGCAAGCGCTGGATTTTTGCTGCACCGAAAGTAGCCGGCAGCCTTATAGTAGATGAAGGCGCCGCACATGCATTATGTGAAAACGGAAGATCTCTGCTGCCGGCGGGAATACTTAGAATTGATGGTGGTTTTGCGCGCGGTGATACAATCACCATTCAAGATTCCGCGGACAATATTCTAGCGCGTGGAATCACCCGCTACAGCGCGCGTGATCTAGAGAAAATTGCCGGCTGCCACTCAGATGAGATTGAAGCGAAGCTGGGCTATATTTATGGACCGGTCGCTGTGCACCGGGATGATCTAATTCTCATATAGTAGTTAACGGTATTGGAGATAGTTTAAGCATGACAGACCTAAATGTCTTAGGTAAGGCAGCAAAAGCAGCCAGTTACAAGCTGGCAACGCTGACAACAGAGCGGAAGAACCGGGCCTTGCTGGCCATTGCCACCGAATTGGAAGAGCAAACAGAATTTGTCCTGACCCAAAATGAGCTCGATATTGCGGATGGACGCCGTCGCGGTTTAAGCGATGCACTTGTTGACCGTCTTTTGTTGACCCCGGAGCGCATGGCGAGTCTCGCCGCAGATACACGACAGGTTGCCGGTTTACCCGATCCTGTGGGGTCCGAAATTGACAGCCGCATGCTGCCCAATGGCATGCGTTTGAGCCGGCGCAGGATCCCGATAGGGGTGCTTGGTGTCATATATGAAGCAAGACCCAATGTAACCATTGACATCGCCACCTTAAGCTTGAAAACGGGTAATGCGGTCATTTTGCGTGGTGGCAGCGAGTCACTGCGCAGTAATTTGGCCCTGGTTAATGTCATCCAAGCCGCTTTAGAGAAGAGTGGGCTGCCCGAAGCGGCCGTGCAGTATATCGATAATCCTGATCGCGCTCTGGTTACCCAGATGCTCAGGCTGGATGAATACGTGGACATGATTATCCCCCGTGGGGGCGGCGGGCTCCATCGCCTTTGTCGAGAAGAAAGTACCATTCCCGTGATCACTGGCGGCATTGGTATTTGCCATATTTACGTAGATGAAAGCGCGGATCTTGAAAGCGCGGTTGACATTATCGAAAATGCTAAGGTGCAGCGCCCCAGTGTATGCAATTCTCTGGACACCGTTCTGGTCCACCCAACGGTTGCCGCCGATTTGCTGCCTCTGGTGGCCAAGCGGCTTGGTGAGCGGGATGTAGAAATACGGGCAGAGGGCACGGCCTTGGCTATCTTGCAGCGCAATGGGCACAAAGCGCGCGTTGTACCCGCCGGACCAAACGATTTCGATACCGAATGGCTGTCCTTAGTTCTGGGCATCAAAGTCGTCAAGGACTTGGAAGAAGCGATAGCACATATCCACGCCCACAGTACGGAACATAGTGAAAGCATTTTGACCAATAATTGGCACAATGCCACCCGTTTTGTCAATGCGATTAACTCGTCGGCCGTATTTGTCAATGCCAGTACGCGCTTTAATGACGGTGGGCAGTTTGGATTAGGGGCAGAAGTAGCGGTCAGTACGCAGAAGCTGCATGCGCGCGGTCCGATGGGGCTGGAAGAATTGACAACCTATAAATGGGTATGTTTTGGGGACGGCCATGTTCGGCCATAAACCAGGTGAAAATCAAACGACTCTACGGCTCATATAAGCTGCGGTAAATGTCGAATCCGGCATAAATGCGCTCAATGTAAGTTCGCGTCTCCCAGAAATCCATGACGTCGATATATTGATCGATATCGCTGCCGGCTAATTCATACCAGCGGGCCGCATTTCCGGGGCCGGCATTATAAGCCGCCAAAGCAGCGTGGATATCGCCATCAAAGGCGTCCAACTGTCGAGCAAGGTAATAGGCACCGAACTCCAGACCAATATAAGGCTTGTACAAGTCCTCATTTTCGTAATCTTCCCACTGCAGTCGCTCTGCGATCCAGGCCCCTGTATCAGGAATGACCTGGCTGAGACCTTGGGCCGCAGCGCCGGAGCGGGCAAAGCTTTCAAAGAGGCTTTCCTGGCGAACCAAGGAAAACTGCAGGCGCGGATCGAAGCCATAATCTTCGGAGAGGGGCACGATGTGGTCGGCATAATAGGCGGGATAAGCGAGTCGGCCGATAAAGGGCGGCGCCTCTACAACTGATTGTCCGGCCAAATCGAGGACTGTGCTGCCGGCGATGATCGACGAACGGTATAGACCTAAATCGCGGAAAAACAAAGCCAAGCGGTAACTGTCCAGCATTGAATCTGACCGGGTATCGCGTAAATCTTCTAGCTCTAACTTCGCCTCTTCAAACAGGCCCAGTTCCCACAGTTTTTGCCCTATTTGCAGCCGCTCATCCGCGAGCAGGTCACTACCCAAATCCCCAGGTGGATCCTCAATATCATTAGGTGACAAATCCAGTTGATCGAGCAGCCATCTTTCAGCCTTTGCTTGACCGGAAGATGGGCGCTTGGGCAGCACAAAGGGAACCGATGGCTCAAAAGGCTCCGTTCCGCCAGCCACATCTCGTGCCCGCCAAGCATGATAATGGTCGCTGTTGCTGTCCAACGCCAACTGCTGGAGGGCGGTAAATAGATCGTCATCCAGATCCTGTTCTGATCGCAGCAGTCTGACCAGGGCCGCGCTGCCAAATTGGCTTTCCGAATATTCCTCGGCAACTCTCTGCCACAGTTCATGCGCCGTGTCGCTGTCCTCGCGGCTAAACGCCAGCCATCCAGCGTGATAAAGCGCCTCCGGTGCATTCTCATGCTGCGGATATTCCTCCACCAGATATTGGTATTGTTCGACGGCCAAATCAATATCGCCCGTTTGCTCAATCAACTTGGCCAACTGCCAGACTGCAAGCGGTGCCTGTCCATCCTCAGGATGTTCCGCCAAGAATTCCTGGTACAGTGCAACGGCCGTTTCTATCTCACCGCTACGTGACCGCATCTCAGCCTGTTCAAAAAGTGCCTCTGCGGGTTCATGCTTGGCATAAAGCTCCAATTCTGCCATGGCGGCTTCCAAATCATCCATTGCCTCATATGACCAGGCAAGATAAAGAAGAGCTTGCGGCTGGTATTCATCGGGATCAGCCGCGATATGCGCTTGAAAAGCGATAATACCCGGCTCATAAGCGGAGACATTGAAATCGACAACTCCACGTTGAAAATCGTCGACTGCTACTTCTGCATTAACCAGCTCAATCAAGCCTAAATAGCTTTCATATATTTCTGGGTATTCGGCCACGCCTTCAAGAAAGCGCTCGTAAGCGGCATCACTGTTGCCAGCCTGCAGTTCAGCCGCGCCAGCCAGATAAGTCATCTGGCCGCGCGTGTTTTCGGTTTGGGCAAAATTCTTTATGGCATCATATTGGTCAATCGCAGCTTGAAAGTCTCCCTCAGCCAGGTAGTAATTGGCCAGGATCAGGCGCGTATTGTATTCTTTTAGGCGCTGTGAGGATCCCGCCAAAGCTGATTCATAGGCAGCCAATGCTGCCTCACTGTCCCCCAGCGCCAGATACGACTCGGCAATGAGTGGATAGACATAAGCAGCCATCTCCGGATTGACATCAACGTAAGTATGGTAGCTATCTAATGCTGTTTCATAGTCACCAGAAACAAAACTGACCTGCGCAAGATGAAAATAGGCTGGAGCCGGTGCATCCTCACCCGCCAGCCCCAGAACCTGGTTAAACATGGTCGCCGCATCCCCCATCTGCCCATCAGCCAGATAGGCAATTCCCAACTGGAAAAGTGTATCGACCTGTGTCTGGACCTCCATAGTTGGCTCTTGTCGCAAAGCGCCGCCGAACTGCTCGATAGCCAAATCATAATTGCCGGCTTCCAGCGCACTGGAGGCAAAATCAAGGCGTTCATCCAGCTCAAGATCCGGTTTTTGTAAAATATCAACGGCTGGCGATCCCGGCTCATTTCTCAAATTGCCGCTCGTTGGAGATGGAGTAATCGGCGGAGTTGGCAGGGGGGGAGTTGGCACACCGGGAATCAAGGTAGGGGTCGGCTGCAACATGACCATAGGTGGAACGTCCGTTGCCGCCGCTTGGGGCTCGGCTGCTTCGGTAGCGCAACCGGCCGCAAAAACCATGACAAGCCCTGCAGCCAGGATGTTTGCCAGGTTGGTGCTTCGATCATCCAGGGCCATCAGCACTCCGCCAACAACCCTGGACAATATCTGCAATGGCTTATAATTCATAACAATATCTGCAATGGTTTTTAATTCACAAATGAACAGACCGCAAAAATCGCAGATTGTTCCCGTTTACAGGCCGCAACTAAGCCTGGTGTTCCTCACCACCCGCTTCTGGTGGTTGGGAAGGCTGTTCAACAACCGTGGGCGATTCCGAAGGTTCTTCGACCATGGTCTCTCCCTCAGCAGCGGCCATGTCTCCGGCGAACGTGGGATCTTCGAATTCTTGCCAGTCCTCACCCGAGGTGTCAGCAGAGATCTCTTCCATTTCTTCAACTTTGGTTGGTAGCTCCAATTCTGCTGGTTCCTCATCCACGATGTCTTCGGCAATTTCTTCCGGCGCTTCTTCTACGACGACCGGAGGAGGTACCGCTTCTTCGGCTTCCTGCGTTTTCCTAGGCGAACGCTGCCCCGAAAGCAGCTCCCAGCCGAGATACAAAGGGGCAAGTTGGGTCAGTGAAAGAAAAACCAATAGGATAACCAGGGCGGTTTTTACTGTTTCCAACTGTTCGAAAATCTGTCCCTGCACGTCCACGATTGAATTATTGATCTCACTGACGATGCGCGAATATTCATCAATGATCGGTATAAACAAAGCCACCTGATCATTGATATTATCCAGATCTCCTGAAGCGGTCTCTATATTCCCGGTGAGCATATCCAGGTCAGTTGAGATTGTTTCCAGATCACCCTGCAAAGAGCGCAGCTCATCCGGCATGCCTTCCAAACTGTCGCCCAAAGCCCAAATCGTATCGTCAAAGGGCTCGTCAGGCTCATAATCAATGCCCAGATCAAAATCCAATTGGATAGGATTAAAGGGAATGGGAATTGTCTGACTGACCCCAAAATTGCTCAGTCGTGTCAGCGAGCTGTCAATAACACCCGCAACCTGAGCAATATTTGGAATGGCCGCCTGCACTGCCTCGATATTAGCCGGCATGTCTTCCGAAACCACCTGCGTCGTGCTTTCTAGAAGAGGTTGCATATCGCTCATCATAATCGACAGACTAACTGTCGAATCAGATGCAGTGCCCATGGCATTATTTGCCTCAGCGACTGTAGCCCTGGTCTGTTCCAAGGTTAGAGCGACATTGTCGAGGGTATCGACAGTAAGGGTCAGGACAGAGTCCAGACCTTCGCTAGCAGCGTCCACGGCCTGTCCCACAAAATAGGCTCCACCCAAGAGCAGAGCAACCAACACTAAACTAACCAATAAGATTACCAAACCGAGAAGTCGTCGAAACATTATTTTCCTCCTTGTACTTCCAGTTCCCCTATTTGTACAACGAATGGAGCTTTTTGTGTAGGTGTGGATAGGACCGCAAGTCTGTACTATGGCTAAATTGGTCGATACTGCCTATGCCAGTTGTGATAGCCTGTACCTCAGGGTCGCCTATTTGCGCACTTAAGGCTGAGACAAATCTATCAGCATCGATAATACGGAATGGCCGGTCGTGGAAATAGGAAACTTTGGCTGTCAGAGGCTCTGTTACAGCCAGAGCATTGTGCGCTCCAGCTACCAATTCATATGCCAGGCAAAGAAATTCCTCACGCGTCCGCCAATCTTTTGCATTGAGAACTTGTAGAAGAATGGGCGTAAGGCGCGGAGCGTAGGAGAGCTCGGCGAAAGCACTGCCAAACCATTTTGAATACGGCGCATACTTGCGTTCCATTAGAAAACAAAGCTGCATCAAGTCATGGACCAGACGCGAGGCCAGGAGCCGAGAACCCAGGTCGTCACCCACATCCCCTGTCCGGCCGACAAAATGTTCCTCTTGACCAATGCGGCTCCACTGCGCGGAAAGCAGGTAAAGCCATATATCATGCGGATACCATTGCAGGGAACGCCGCAGCGGATTTAACTCGCCCAATGAATCCTCAAATACGGCACCCGCAGTGACGCCAAGTAGATGCTGCTGGGGCCAGGTGAGCCAATCAAACAAGGTTGGTTTCAGCCGCGAATCAAAAGCCATGTAGTCAATAAAAAAACCGGAGATAGTCCATATTTCGACCCGATGATTAATGGGACCATCCGTCTCAACAAGGAGGCGCGTGCCTTCATGGTCCGGGTCACCAAAATTGGTTGGGAATCCTAGGAACTGCCGTGGAAGACGGTGACTCAGTCGATCGTTGATAGCTTCACGATAATTTCCAAACTCCTCTTCTGCCAGAAAAAGCTGCAGGCGCGGCCCCCAATCATGGTCCATGGATTGCGCCGTATCAAAGCCGAGCACTTCGGATCCGGGGCCAAGACGCGCGGCAGAGATTTGAAGGTGGGGAAAGTCAGCGTCCATGATAGGCTTGACGGCTTCAAGATAAAACCTGCGGCTGAGCTCAAGGCCGGGAATGAATTGGTTCATCGTCTTCTTCACCCTATTTAAGTTCTGCAAGCGCAGTAATTACAGCCTGGCGGGTTATTTCACCGTCTGATACTTGGACATCTGCCATGGCCTGGAATAGAAGTTGAAATGCATCATATGCAGGTTGGGCGTAGGGACCAGGCCTCTCGTCAAATGGGGTTACTTCCTCATACGCAGTGACAAATTCAGATGGCAGCAGTGGGGCATCTGCAGCCCTAAAAGGAGCGTCTCCTCCAGCTAGGAATGCCAGATTGCCCTTCTGGTAAATGGGAGCTGCTGTTTCATTTGTTTCGGGCAGCCAGTGACCAACCACAGCAACCACGCCAGGATCGATCACCAGAGAGCCAGCTGTCGCCTGGGCAAATTCCGGGGTTCCTCCATCATCCAAGGCCACCAAGGCAATGCGTGTGCCGTCGATACCCCCAGCGGCATTTATTTCTCGCACCGCGAGGCGCGCGCTGTACAAAACGTCGTAGCCGATGTCACGATGACGTCCCTCAAAGGGGGCTACGAGGCCAACCTTGACCACGGGAGCCGCATTCAGGCAGCCGCACATGATCCCTAACAGGATGCCAAACAAGATGGTTTTGACTATTATGGTTCCTACCCGGTGCACAGGCGCGAATTTACTGGCATTTCTGGACATGGGCCAGATGCTCCTCATAAGTCTGGCTAAAAACATGGCGCCCTTCTGGATCAGCATAACAGTCCACTACAAAGAAAAGGTAGTTGGTATCTGCCGGCTCAGCCACTGCATTCAATGAGTTGATTCCAGGACTAGCAATTGGACCTGGCGGTAGCCCGGGAATGATATAGGTATTGTATGGATGGTTGTATTCCAAATCGGCCAGGCTTAAGGGCACCTTCCACCACGAATTGTTTGATTGTTGGTAGCCGGCGGCATATTGCACCGTTGGATCCGCCTGCAGAGGCATTCCGGAGTGGACCCGATTGAGAAAAACGCTTGCGATCAACGGCCGTTCTTCGTCCGTCATCGTTTCTCGTTCCACAATCGAGGCCACAGTCACTGCCTCAAGAAGTGAAAGCCCTTGCGCGCCATACGCCTGGCGCATGGCGGGAGTTATCTGTCGATCAAAGTTTTGCAGCATATGATCGACCAAAAAAACGGCGTTGGCATCAGGAGGCAGGATGTAACTGTCAGGATAGAGGAAGCCCTCCAACGAAGCATCAGGGGGCAATGAATTCAAAAAGGAGTAGTGGTCAACGCTAAATCGCTGCCGCCGCTGAACCAAATCTTGAAACTCTTCCGGGTCGATCTTGGCCGGCATGGTTACCGTGAGATAATGTATCATCTCCTCCAAGCGCATTCCTGGGAAGAAATTGACCGTGATATTGCGTCCCGAACCATCACTAATTGCCGCCGCCAGTTGGGGAATCGTCAATTGCCCATTCAAGGTGAAATTTCCTGATTGCAGCGCTGAATCAAGTCCGAAATAGCGTATATAGTTGAGGAAAAGGGGCATGTTATTTACCAAGCCGGTATTGTTTAAATCATCGACCACAGTATCGGCCGTTGCTCCAGGAGCGATCTCAAACTGCATTTCGCCTATGTCGCCGGAAGGACGACGCAGTTCGTCGGCATGATTGGTCAGGTAATTCTGTAAGTAGAAGCGTTGGGGGAAATTCAAGCTGGGGTCGGCGGGCATCGAACCAATGCCACTATCACGCAAAGTGTTCTGCCAACGAGCCGCGGAAACAATAATTAAAGCCAGAACTAGAAAGGCAAAGAACAAAAGGAGAAGTAGATATGCACGCCAACTCAGGCGTCTTCTCCTGACCGGTTTGGATGCTGAGACCTTTTGTTTACTGCCGGTCATGGGTTTTCGAGGAACCCTGAGTGAGCATCCAAGTATCTTTGCAGAATAAAGGCAGCAGCAACGGCATCTACTCGCTTCTTAATTTTCTTTCCACTCTGTCCTCTTGCTCGCAAACTCGCTTCCGCTTGCTTAGTAGAAAAGCTCTCATCCCAAAATTCAACAGGAATGTCTATATGTTGAACCAATTCGGCCGTATAGTTTCGAACCCATGCCGCACGCTGGCCCTCTATGCCGCTCAAAGGGATCGGAAGGCCCATTACCAGAAGAGCGACCTTTTGCTCGGCGATAATATTTGCGTATTTATGGAAATCTTCCTTACGCGATCTGCGTGATATGACTGAGTGCGCTTTGGCAATGGTACGGGACTCATCACTGATCGCCACGCCGATACGCTTTTCTCCCAAATCAAGCGCCATGACCTTCCCTTTACTTTCCATAACGGACTAAGCATAACCCAAAAGGGGCAACTTGACCCTCCGTTTACCTTACGTTAAGTAAATAGTTTAATCATCACCTGTGATGGGCAGTCCCTTAGGAAAACCCACATTGCCCATCACACGCGGATCGGTCCAAAGTTCGAAGAATAAGTCCGTATCCGCAGCCGAAGCCACGCGGACCGCCAATCGTTCCGTTTCAAAAACAGGATTTTTGCTTTCACCTACAGTAGAGTTTCGGTTCACAATCTGACTTAATCAGCGACAGCTGCCTTTACCAGATCGGGAACGGCAGCCAATGCTTCCGGTATTTTCTCTGGGTCGCGACCGCCAGCCTGGGCCATATTGGGACGACCACCGCCGCCACCGCCCACGATGCGAGCGGCCTCGCGCACAAGATCGCCAGCTCTCAAACCACGTTTGATCAGATCGTCGGTTACAGTAGCGATTAGCAATGGTTTTCCATTGCTGACCGTGGCCAAAACGGCTGTGCCTGAGCCAACCTTATCTCGATACCAATCAGCCATCTCGCGCAAGTTGTCGACCCCTGCCACATCCACTTGAGCAGCAAGAACATTGACGCCCGCAACTTGCTCGACCTGTCCCATAAGCGCACTAAATTGCACTCGAGCAAACTTGCGCTGCAGTTGGGCCAAATCTTTCTGCATCGCCTTATGGTCGATCAAGAGCGACTCCAGGCGAGTCTCCACATCATTAAGCGGCGTGTTCAGCAATTGCGAAACGCGTTCCAATGTATCCAAGCGGTCAGCAATCAAGCGCTGTGCTTCCCGGCCTGTCACAGCTTCAACGCGACGAACGCCGGCCGCAACCGCCTCTTCTCCGGTAAAACGGAATAAGCCGATATCGTTTGTCTCAGATACGTGCAACCCACCACATAGTTCGAAACTGTAAGTGTCGTCGCCAGAATCGGATCCAATACTTATTGTGCGCACGATATCGCCATACTTCTCGCCAAATAGGGCCATCGCCCCTTGGTTGATTGCCTCCTGCCGATCCATATAGTTGACACGAACGGGATAGTTGGCCAAGATGGCCCGATTGATGTCACTTTCGATTGCAGCCAGCGTTTCTTTATCAACTGCTTCGCCATGTGAGAAGTCGAATCGCAGACGGTCTGGGGCAACGAGCGAACCCGCCTGGGCAACATGCGTACCCAGGTGAGAACGCAGTTCTTTGTGGAGGATATGGGTCGCGGTGTGGTTGCGGCGGATATCGCTGCGCCGGCGTTGGTCAACTTGCAGCGTCACCTCTTGTCCTACGCTCATCTGACCTTGGAGAAGACGACCAGCATGGACCACCAATCCTGCTACCGGTCGGTGCATATTCTCGACAATAAACTCTGCCCCAGACTGAGGGAAGAAAATACGCCCTGTATCACTTACCTCACCACCAGCTTCCACGTAAAAGGGGGTTTCAGCGGTAATCAGTTCTGCCTCTACTCCGGCTGCGATCGTCTGTACTAATTCGCCATCTTGGACGATTCCCACAATGTCCGAATTCATCTGCGAGCCATAGTAGGGATCATATTCCACACCATTTTCCAGTTTTCCCTGGTCGATGGAGAAAGACAAAAAATCACCATAGACGGAACTATCCGTTTCATACTTGCCAAAGGCACCGGAACCGCTGGCCAGGGCATGTGCCTCACGTGCCTGGTTGTAACCAATCTCATCAATCGTGAAACCTTGCCCATGAACCAAATCGCGCGTGATCTCTACCGGCAGACCATAGGTCGCATAAAGATTAAAGGCAACTTCGCCTGATATAAGATGTTCTCCCTTCTGACGTAATTCTTCCATGATTTCCAGCAGGCGCACGATAGCTGCATCCAAAGTCCGGGCAAAACGTTCTTCCTCCTGGGTTAAAGTGCGCAGAATATGATCTTGATGCATTCTAATTTCTGGATAGGCTTCACCCATCTCAGCAATATATACTTTGGCCACCTCAGCCAAAAATGGTGCCTGGAAGCCAATTGAGCGACCGAAACGAGCGGCGCGGCGGATCAACATGCGCAGCACATAGCCTGCACCAGTGCTCCCCGGACGTACCCCGTCGCCAATGAGAAATGTGGCCGCACGGCCGTGATCGGCAATCACTCGATAGCCGACGTAATCCTCAGCCCGCTTTTCGCCACTGTCACCCAAAAGCTCCTGCACAAGATCCATCGCTGGTATAAAGAGATCGGTGTCATAGTTGTTGTCCGCCTTCTGCATAACGCGAGCCAGCCTTTCCAAACCAAGGCCGGTGTCTACTGATGGTTTAGGCAGGGGGGTCAAACTGCCATCCTCTTCCCGGTTGAACTGCATGAAAACGAGGTTCCAGAATTCCAGAAATTCCTCATCATCATCAGCGTTGAGACGGGACGGATCACAATTCTCCATATCGCCAATGTAGTAGAAAATCTCTGAGTTCGGCCCGCAGGGACCGGTATCGCCCATCTCCCAGAAATTATCTTTCTTACCAAAGCGCAATATCTTCTCCGCCGGTAAGTATTCCTGCCACAATTCAAAGGACTCATCGTCATCCGAGTAGATCGTAGCCCAAAGGCGTTCCGGCTCCAGACCCATCACCGCGGTCACAAAATCCCAGGCAAAGCGAATGGCCTCTCTCTTGAAGTAATCACCAAAAGAAAAATTGCCCAGCATTTCGAAAAACGTGTGATGACGTGGAGAGGGACCCACATTCTCCAAATCATTATGTTTGCCAGTAACGCGCATACATTTTTGTGACGTGGCGGCGCGATTGTAGGGCCGCTTTTCCTTACCCAGAAAAACCGGGGCAAACTGGTTCATTCCCGCATTGGTAAACAGCAGGGTCGGGTTATCATACAAAGGCAGTGGCGAACTGGATACCACCTCATGGCTGAATTCAGCAAAAAAGTCCAGGAACGCCTGCCTGATTTCATTACTTGTCGTTGGTCTCATTTCTTCCTCTAATTTCTGTTGTACTTACTGCCGCTGAATTTTATCTTAGCAACAAAAAACCGCCAGATCGGTTCTTCCAATCTGGCGGTTGTAAAAGCCGATTTAGCGGCGGAAATCAGGCAATACAACAGTCCAGACCGGGGGTCTGGCCGGCAGCGGCAGCAGCGCCGCGCTCCACAATAATAATTTGCCTGATCCATCTAAATATCATGATGCTTTGCATAGTAACAGACGGCAACTAGGCTGTCAAATTTCGTTATTGATTTTTTCAATCTTGCGCTGCTCTCCATTCTATCTTTTCCGGTAAAAGTGCCCTATTTGACGGGTATGTCTCCTGGGTCTCGGCATGGACGGCCGTCAAATGCAGCAGGCTTTCGCCCTCTGGACGATAAAAACCAATGCCCAGATGGTAATTGCCTGGATCAACATCTACCATATCAAAAACCGTGGTATCGGTCACGATTTCGCCAGTAGTCCATTGGCTAGTGGGATAGCTGTCGTTGCGTGGTTGGCCATCAGATTGAGCGACGATCTCATCCGTTTGCGAATCAAACAAGTGGACAAAGCGTGTGTAATCCGGTTGGCCCTCCGAAAGCGCCTCCCAATAAAGGTACACCGATAAAACTGTTTCTGCTTGGTCAATTTTATAACCATGCAGCCTGATGCCTTCACCAAAATCTACCGGGAGCGATTGCAGATCATGCGGCAGATCAAAAACAGGTTCATTCTCAGCAAAAAGCAATTGATCCCCTTTATAGGTGATATCACCTAATCTACGCGAAAGGACAGCCGTGCCTGACCCAACGTCGTACAAACGAAGAACCAGGGCCAGGGGCGTGTCCTCTGGTAAGCCAGGAGGCAGGGACATGGCCAACCAATCATTGATCTCAGTGCCTATTGGCCAGCCACTGCTGGGCAGGAATCCATAACCCGGTTGAACATCCAACTGCGATAGCCAGTGGCCTTCTCGGTCGAGCAGTCTCAAAGACACATTGTAATCTTCCACGAGCTGGCGGCGAGCGGTCCATGCCAACTGTACCTCGAACCTGTCCGGCTTTTCTTGTTTGATATCCAACGCGCGCACATCAAGTTCAGGTCCTACCCCATCCACGGCCCGATCACTATTAATATACAAGGGACGTAAATAGATATCGCCTCGCTTATGTCCCGATGGTGTTAACGGCTGGCCGTCAGGAATCGAAATTCGGGGTAGGACAAGACCCCCTGGAATATTTTTCGGCAGATTTAGAGTGAAGCGAGCCTGGTTAGCTGCGACAATTTGAGTTTGCTCAGCGAAAAAGGGAGCATCGGGTTCGAAGGCAGGCCAGGCAACCGCCGGTGTTCCTACGATGAGATCAACAGCGTGGCCATCCGCCCCATCAAAACTAACGCTTATTGTTAATTCCTCACCTGCAGCAATGGTCTCACGATCATATTCGTAACCTAGCAGCACAACTCCGTTGTCAAAGGGAACACCCAGCTCGTCATGATGCAAATAGCCCATGTGGGCGAAATCCCAGGTCATATTCCTCGCTGAGAGTGGATCTGATGGCCAGAAACGAAGAAGCAGAAGGCCAACCAGCAGCAGTGACAGGACAAGCAGCGCGCTAGAAGACCATCCCGGTATTCTTCGTGCTTTGAAAAGGAAAATGATCACGGCGAGGAGGGCAACGATCGAAATTAGTTCGGCGATCCTGCGCTCGGTTGTTTTACCCAACTGCAGTTCGACGGTGTGCGCTCCCGGCGGCAGATAAAGCATGATCAATCCGGAACCGGGTGCCGGCGCAATTTCAGTTTCTTGGCCGTCAACAACTGCTCTCCAGCCAGGCCAATGTAATGTGGGAAAAACTAGCGTTGCTCCTAACTCGGCTGCAGTGAGTTTCCAGGTTTGTTGACCCGTTTGCCGCTCAAGCTGTATTGTTTGCAGCAGTTCTCCATCGAGCGTACGCAAATCATTTCTGGTGCCGCTCGTAAGCCAGGAACTGGTAAAGGGGCGAGGCTGGACCGTTTGCGGTAAATATTCGGCGCTGACCGTGCTGCCTATATTACCGGTAAACCATTCATACTCCGCCAATCGCCGCGAGCTAATATCTTCATCAGCCAACAGTAGATGATCAGTTTCCAAACCTGCTAAACTACCCACGATCAAGACGATGGAGAGCACAGGGACCAACACTTTGCGACCAGGAAGAAGAGCCAAAGCTGCAACTGCCAATGCCGATGCAAAAGCCTGCACAGAAAGAAATCGCCAGGGAAACTGCGTAAAAGGCAGCAGCGGTAGAGAATCCCATAAGAACCGTGACAGGGGCGTGATCATGAATATAGCCAACACCAGCGCCAAGAAGATAAAAATGGCGACTGCCGGCGAGACCAGCCTTCTGCGAATTGTGATCAGAATGAGAGCCACCACACCAGCCAAAGTAACGAGAGCCTGTATCAGACCAAGGCGAAAGGCTTTCCCTCCGGCAACCGTGTAATCAAAAAACACACTCTGCTGCACAAGATCGACGCCGCGAAAATGATTACTGTAATGAAAAAACCCAGAAGTAACGGGATCAAGCTGGGCCAGATCTTGCTCGGCCAGCGCCGGCAGAAAAAACCAAGCAGCGAGAGCAAAGGCTAAGGCGATTGCTAGCACGATCGCCTGCCATATTGGCCACTTTTGGCGACCACCTTGTGCCTCTGAGTCGGGTACTGCCGATCGGCGCCATGCCGAAGCGCGCAGCAAGAGATAGAGTAGTAAGAAAGGAGAAAAGATCAGGGCGGATATATTGTGACTCAGGATCAGGGCGGCATAGGCGATAGCAAAGGCGGCTACCCGACCATGAGGGAAATAGGTTCCCTTGTATTCGAGTAGATAATCGACAGCCAGAAAAATCCAGGGATACCAGGCCATGGCCCAGAACTCGGCCAACGAGTCACCGCGTACGTAGATATTGACCAGATGAAAGGGAGCAACCGTATAGGCAATGGATGCCAACAGGCCCGCCCATTCGCTCTGCAGCCAGCGTCGGGCAAGCAAAAACATACCCCAGGCCGCAAAAAGAAAACCAGCCAGCTGCGCCAACTCAATGGAGCGAACGATTGAAAAACCAAAAAGCCGAAAAGTAAATGCTATATAGATCGAAAGAGGGGCATAGTAATTGAAGAAGGGGTAACCGTAGCCATAGTTGGCATCAGGCATCCAGCGCACCGGAAAGTGACCATCCCGTACGGCCGTTTCCAACTGCTGCAAGCGCTGTAGCAAAAATGGGCTGTCTCCCCCGCCTCGTGTATTTAGGAACCCAGGTTCGCCGATCAGCGGCCAGGCCGCCAGGACGGCGACGAACAAGACCAACAGCAAGAGCACCGTTGATGAAGGAATCCTACGCAAGTTCTCTGAATTGGTGCTTGAGTGTTGTGCGCTCATGGATCACTCGGATCACAGCGCCAGGCCTGCCAGACCCAGAACTAGCGGCGAAGTAAGAAGAAAATTAATGCGCCAAGTAAAATAACGCCCAGTATAATTGCTGCCAGGCCACCAATGGTCAAAAGATTGGGCCCGCCTCCGTCTCCCTCATTTTGAGCATCTGTTCCGTCTTCACCGGTGCCCGATGGCGCCTCTTCTCCTGTTTTCAAGCGACTGCCAAATTCTAGCTGCAATGCCTGGCCTTCGGCGACCGCCACCATAGCGCGGTCGGCCGTCGTCATCTCTAGAACTTCAGATACCTGCTGCGTCACTTCGTAGGTGTCCGGATCCAGGTTGTCGAAACAGAGTGGGGTCTCAGAGCCGGTAGATTGAACCTGCCCCACCACGCCGTTGGGTCCGGAAACGGTCATCGTAACCCCAGCCATATACCCTTCATTGGGATCGACAACTGCATTGGCGTTTTCGTCATGGAAAGCATTGACACAAATCATTCCGCCTGAAGTGGGCTTGGTGGGATCGACTGGCTGGGTCTCACCACTGCCAGATTCTCCGCCAACAGGAGGAGCTTCGGTGATCGGCGCTCCGCGAACACGGCTGCCAAAAGCAACAATGGCCGTCTGGTCAGCGCCAACTTCAAGGGCAACATTCGCCTCAGATGTCATCAACAAATCAGCGGGAACCTGCTGCGCCACTTGATAAGGGCCAGGTTCCAGATTGACGAAGCATCGGTGGTTCTCGGTGCCGTCGGAGATCACCGTGCCGATTATGGCAGTTTGATTGGCCACGGTAAACGTTACGTCAGCCATAAACTCTTCATTAGGGTCTAGCAGACCATTGGCATTGACGTCATGGAAGGCATTCACACAAATTGTGCCCCCGGTTGACGATGGCTCCACCGGCGCTTGGGCATCTTCTTCTGTTTCTTCCATGGGGGGTGGTTCTGCCGTGGGAGCAGCTTCGGCCGTCGCCGTGGGTTGGGGAGCCGGTGTGTTGGCTGGGGCGGCTGTTGCTGGTGGCGGAGGAGGCGCAGTTGGCGGCGCCGCTTCGGCAATAGCCATCAGTTCAGCATTGTCGTACCAGGTGTCCAGGTATTGGCGACACTGGTTAACTCCCGGAACGCCAAGGTTTGCAGATGTGAAGACAGTCATCTTGTCCCCCGTTGCTGTGGCTTCCACGGAAAACTGCTGCCAATTGTCATGCGGTGATGATGATGGACCCCAGACGACATCGCTGTCGTACCATTGACCACTGCCATTCGGATCGACCGCTGCACGAACATTCATATCGACGCCAAAATCAGATGGATTGGGAGCTGGTTCACTGGTGGCGCGTCCTTTGGCAAAAAACGAAAAACGATAGGTGGTGCCCGGCGTTACGTCGACTGTCTGGTAAACACCACCAGCCCAGGTATCCCAATTATTACCGACATACTGGGAGGCAATACCATTGTTGACATTGGCACCCACAGTCTCCATATTCCACTTAGGCCTAAAATGATATCCAGATAAACATTCGTCGTCTGTCTTCTCAGTCTCCTGATGCCAGGTAGTCCAGCCATCGGCTGCACCATTGACAAACGGTTGTTCAAAACTGGCGTTAATGAGCAGATTGGTCCCTTGTTGGGCAGGCGCAGCCTTTAACGAGCTGTGCCCACCAAATGCCACAAGCAAGACCAGTAGGGTTAAAACGATTGTAAGATGTCTCTTCTTCATCTAATTCTCTTCGTCAGCGTTCGGATTTTCACGTTTACGACTATAAGCAATCCAGAAGATTAGCACAGCACCCGCCAAGAGCAAAGCGATGACGCCAATACCTAAGAGAACCATGATAAGCGCGTCGCCAGCGAACAATGCGTCATCGTTCGCTGCTACTGCAGTTGGAGTAGCAGCCGGCGAACCCGCGATCCGTGTCTCAAATTGGGCGTTGCTGTCGATCACGTCTCTGTCATTGCCGCCATCATCTTGATAGCTGCCAAAAGCAAGGTTTAATTCCGACCCATGGGTCACAATCATCGCCCAATCCCCCTGCGTGGTCAAGATCTCATTAGGGGCGATTGAACGGGTCACATGATAGGTTCCTGCCGCAAGCGCTTCCAAACAGTAAGGTTCAGAAAGGCCATCGGTTATGTAATTGGCGACAACAATCTGGTCATTAAAAACAGTAAATGCCACTCCAGCCAGCTGCGTCTCATTGCTGTTTAGTTTTCCATCCCGATTAGCGTCTTCAAATGCCGTCATACATATGGCCGTGCGCACGGGGAGCGCTGTCTTGGTCGGCGTTGGCGGTGCTAATGTGGGCGTTGGTATATCTACAGTGGGCGTTGCCGGTGGATCAACATGGGCAATGAGCAGTATATCTCCTGGATTCACCACCGAATTTTCTTCAATCTCATTGAGATCTAACAGCTCTTGCAGCTTTATACCGGAGCGAGCGGCAATGCTCCATAAGGAATCATTGGGCTGCACCATGTAATATATATTGCCATCGGCATCAGGAGTACTTGTGGGAGCGACCTGCGCAAGTGCCGTCACGGGCCAAAACAGGAGCCACGAAGCAAGCAGCAAGAAAACCAGAACCATCCAGGAATGGACATCAGATTCTTGAATGATTCGCGAGACTCTATCCGCGGATAGTTTCTGGATTGTAGGCAGTTCCTTCATCATCTAGCGCTATTCCGGATCTATTGTCCAAGCAGTTCCCAGCACTTCATCTGTAGCAGCATCCGAAAGTAGCAGCCTTTCCCCTGACGCTGCGCGATAAAGACCAACAAGAATCTTGTGCCGGGCGATTTCATAAGGCTCAGGGAGCGTAATTACATGACGATCAAGAACTATTTGACCGGGATGCCACCAATCAGCCGGCCAATTCCCAGAAACAGGTGGAGCATCATGTTGGGCTAACAGCCCCTCTTCGTCCAGAACATGGACAAACACAACCACTTCTTCTTCAAGTTTATCTTCCACTTGCCAGTATACATCAACCTGTAAACGATTATCAGCCAGTTCTAAGACATCTGCCTGTCGCAGTACAAGTCCCTCTTCAAAGAAAGCCGCCGGCCCCACCAACGTTGGAGGCACATCCTGCACAAGGTAGCGTACATAGAGTTTGTAGGCGGAATCATCCAGTTCACCATAAACGAGCCCACTGCCGGATGCTGTTATCAATGCAGGGGAATCCACAAGATCAGGGATGAAATTCAGGGGCTCATAAGGCCAAAGATAAAGCGCCACCGGTCCTTGCAATCGCTCGGGTAGATCGTTGGGAACAGAAACCACTTCCATATTTCCCCGTTCATTCGTCAGGTACTCCAATGAAGGCCAATTGGTCCAAAGTCGCTGATCTAGATACAGAATGGTTTCCTGCTCTTCATCATTGATATGCTGTGCCAAATCTGCCGCAACAGATTCAAAGGCATTGGCGACCTGTGGATCACGCCCATAGGCAGCATAATCGCGCACGGTAAGCAGCAGGCTACCCAGCATCAGCCCTGCGACCAGGAGCGAACGCAGCAAGGTTGACAATCGATTCCACAGCCAGATGAGATCAAGTCCAACAGCGGGTAGAAAAACAATCGCCGGGAGAATCCCTGCCGCTCGCAAGAAGTGTGGTGCATCGGCAGCCAGAATGGTTGGACCGAGCATTACGATCATCCAAAGCAGCAGAGCCATCGACGCAGGGCGGCGCCAATGGCGAATCGACCAGAACAGCCCCAGCAGAAAGGGAATAATCATGAACAGATCAAATATGGGACGGCCGTCTGGATTGTGACGCAGAATGGAATCTCCGCGGATGAAGAACATACCCAATGCAGCCATAATATGCCGCCCAACCGTCTCCCCTAACTGGCCACCATTTACGTCAGGGTGGAGTATTGAAACCTGTCCCGAACGGCCGATAAATAATTCTGGCTGCTGAACGACAAGAACTGCAAATGGCAGAAGTACAAGAAAAGCACCCAAGACAAACCAAAGTACGCCCGGCCAAAGATCCCGTTTTCGTCCTCTGAGCAAAAGGAAGGTCAACAGGAGCAGCAAGAATATGGGCGTAAAACGTGCCGCTAGATAAGTATAAAAAGTCAGGCCATAAACCAGCCCGGATAGGAACCACAAGCCAGCTTTGCTCCGTCGAAAGGCCGTTGTTCCCAACCAAAAGGCCAGGGTCAGCAGAGGCGCGAGCAGGATAACACGCAGGCCAATGCGGCTGAGATGAATAGGCCAAAGTGTGATCGCCCACAGCCAGGCAGCCAGCACACCAACCCGCCAGCCATACCAACTTCTACCAAGTAAGTAAACGGGAAGCGTTGTTAATGTGCCAACGAGTGCTGCGGCAAAGCGTACAGCCAAAGCGGTTGGGCCAAGCAAAAAAACAGCCGCGGAAGTCAGGTAAATATACAAGGGTTCTCGTCCATTATTGGCAGAGAAAAACAGGGCATGCTGTCCTTGCAGCACTTTGAGAGCGTCGAGACCATTCAAGGCCTCATCACGATATAGGCCTGGGGGAAGCTGGCCAAGACGATAGAAGCGCAAGATCAGGGCTACAATCAGGGCCAAAAGCAACAAAGCCCACTCCACCTGGGAGGGGCTAAGAGTTATTCTCGAACTATCTTGGGTACGCTTATGCAATGTTGTCAAAGCAGGGCAAGTATAGCAAAATAGCTCTTTGGAGCAAGATTCATAAAACGGTATCCATGCGCGTGTTAATGGTCTCAAAAGCATGTCTGGTAGGTGCTTATCAGACAAAATTAGAAGCGATTGCCTCCCATGAAGATGTGGAGCTGACGGTCATCGTCCCGCCTGCATGGAACGATCCCAGTGGGCCTATTCCCTTGGAACGCGGTCATATGGAAGGTTATCGTTTAATTGTGGATCCCATTCGCTTCAACGGCGATTTTCATTTGCACTACTATCCGAAATTAAAAAAGCGCCTGTCAGAGATTCGACCACACATACTGCATATTGACGAAGAACCCTATAATCTGGCAACGTGGCTAGCTCTCCGTCACGCCCGATCTGCAGGCATTAAAAGCCTCTTTTTTAGCTGGCAAAATCTAGAACGCCGTTACCCCTTCCCTTTCAGCAAGATGGAGAAACAAGTACTGCAGGGAGTGGATTATGCGTTGCTGGGCAACCAGGAAGCGGTCCAGGTGTGGAAAAACAAAGGGTACACGGGACCCCATAAGGTAATCCCCCAATTTGGAGTAGATCCAGAAATCTTCCACCCACCCCCTTCCAGGGACAGTGGGCGGGGCTTTGTTATTGGTTCAGCTAACAGGCGCCTCGTTCCTGAAAAAGGAGTTGATCTGCTGCTGCACGCGGTAGCGCGGCTGCCCGGAATATGGCGTTTGCATATCGTGGGCGATGGTCCAGAACGACCGGCCCTTGAACAACTGGCAGCTAATCTGCAAATTTCTGATCGCGTTCATTTCGATCTCACCATTCCTTCATCAGATATGCCTGCTTACTTACAGCAGCTAGATGTGCTTGCTCTCACCTCGCGCACGAAAGAAAATTGGAAGGAGCAGTTTGGACGGGCACTGGTTGAAGCCATGGCCTGCGGCGTGCCTGTCATCGGGTCCAATTCAGGTGAAATCCCCAATGTGATCGGTTCAGCCGGACTCATCTACCCTGAAGATGGTGTCGACGCATTGCGGAAACATTTGTTAGAATTAATGCAATCTTTGGAATTGCGTCGCGAATTGGAGAAGCGGGGTCGCGAGCGTGTGCTTCAGAAATATACACAAAGCCAGATAGCCGCACAGACTGTCACCGTTTATCGCGAGATGCTGGATTAAACATGGACGATCCGCAGCAGGCTAGACAAGAGAATCTCGAAGAGCGAAGCCCTTGGTCTCTGGCCAGGATTCTCGGTTTGATCTTGATCCTTGTGGCTGCGCTGATGGCTCTTTATGCTCTGGTCGGCTATGCGGGCTGGCAGAGTGGACAGGCCATTCGCAGCAATCTGGAAGAAACCCAGCTCATAGACCAACTCGCGCGACAGGTTGCGCTTGCTCAAGATGATATCAGTCAAGGCAGCTACAATCTGGCTTTACGCCGGTTAGAATGGATATTGGCCCGAGACCCAGAAAACGCAGACGCTCAGGCGGTGAAACGGCAGGCCGAAGCTGCTCTGAAAACGTCCTTAACCCCCATAGCTCCTCCAACAGCAACATCAATGCCCGAACCTTCACCAACGCCGGGAGAAATCGGCGAAGCAGACGTTGAATTTCAGCGTCTAGAACGGCTGGCCGAGCAGGAACGTTGGGATGTCCTTCTGCCCGGAACACTCGCATTTCAGCGCCAATATCCTGACTACGAAAGGCTGGATACAGATGGATTTCTCTACAATTCCTATCTCAATCTAGGTCTTAAACACATTCAAAGCGATCGCATAGAATTGGGGATTAATTACTTCACTCAGGCAGAGAAGCTGGGCGACTTACCACAAGAAGCCCTGGACTTTTGGCTGTGGGCGGAGCTTCATCTGCAAGGGATGGCCTATTACGGAGTCAATTGGAATGTAGCCGCGAGTTTCTTCCGCGATATCTGTTTGGCCGCACCGTTTTACCAGGGCTCTTGTGATAAACTGTTTGAAGCACTGGTTGGTAATGGTGACCAATATCTGGTTGCTATGGATTTTTGTCCTGCGGTGGAGCTCTACCGTGAGGCACGTTCCTACGGCGGCAGTCGTGCACTGGATGAGAAACTGAGTCAGGCGGTACAAGGGTGTGCCGAAGCAACCCCAACACCCGCCGCAATAACCAATACGCTGCCGGTCACAGGGACCGAGTCGCTCATTCCACCAAGTTCTAATGAATAATTATCGTCTTACCTAGTATGCATCGTTATAATCAGATCAATGGCTGAGTCGGGTGAAGCATTAAGCGAGAGAGAACTGGATGTTCTAAAATGCGTATCGCGTGGCGCATCGAATAAGGAAATCGCTTCAGAACTATCGATCAGCCAGAATACGGTCAAAGTTCACCTGCGCAATATTTACACCAAACTTGCTGTTTCTTCGCGGACTGAGGCGACGACAGCGGCAATCCAGCAGGGCTTTATTGCTGTTCCGGGTGCAGATGGATCGGCTGCCTTGCTAAAGCACGAAGCGGTTCCCCCTACAGCTACTGAATCACCCGCGGCAGCCAGTTCCAGCGCTGAGGTTGTTGAAGAGCCCCAGAAACACAACTGGCGCATCCTCCTTCTCATTCTGCTGCTGCTCTTCAGCGTGATTGTCATTGCCTTTCTGGGCTGGCAGGTAATGAACCAAAACGAAACAGAGGTTTCTTTAGAACCATTTCGAGAAACAAATATCGCTGATTCGCGTTGGCTGACGAGCCGACCCATGCCCGACAGCCGCGCTGGCATGGCGGTTGCTTCCGTTGGCCTAGATATTTACCAGATCGGAGGCGAAACATCCGCGGGAGTAGATGGACAGGTTTCCGTTTTTGACACAGTAGAGCGGGAGTGGCGCAGCGCCGCAGTTAAACCAACGGCCGTCGCTGATGCCTCTGCGGTCGAATTATACGGAGAATTATATGTGCCCGGTGGCAGGCTGCCCAATGGCGAAGCCACTGCCGTTGTCGAAGCTTACAGCCCGACCCAAGACGCGTGGCGGCCAATCGCATCATTGCCCCAGCCGGTTGCCGGCGGTTTGACTCTGAGCGACGGAGCCTTTCTCTATGTCTTCGGCGGTTGGGATGGTCAAGAATACTTGGATACCGTTTTCAAATATGATCCATCAGCCAACAGCTGGCGCCCCTTATCCCCTATGCCTCAAGCACAAGCCTTCACTGCTGGAGGCGCACTGACAGGCAAACTAGCGGTGGTTAGCGGAGAGAACGAACGGGGGCAGCTGTCAAGCTGCTTTTTATTCGACCCCTCAGATGAAACATGGACGCAG
Organism: uncultured Chloroflexia bacterium; assembly: GCA_963807975.1. Lineage (GTDB taxonomy): Bacteria > Chloroflexota > Anaerolineae > Promineifilales > Promineifilaceae > JAACFF01. Next base: position 127,668 of record CAWEDV010000004.1, read on the forward strand.
TGTCCAGATATGCTGCAGCCGCGCGCCGCTGCCGGAGCGGCCGTTTTGCTCAATAAATTGTACGTTATCGGTGGCAGCATCGACGGGGGTGGTGAACTCTCATTCAGCGAGGTCTTTGATCCCAACAGCGAAACCTGGCAGATTGTGAATACACCAATGTTGGACGAGCAGGGCAACTGGCCTCATGCTGGGGTAGGGCATATTGAAACCCGAATATACGCTTTGGGTGGTCGAAATGGAGAGGATTACTTAAATGATACGTTTGTCTTCGCCCCATTGGTCTACCAAACGTATATACCGGCAGCTTCCTCTGGGAGCGAATGATAAGGGATTAGTTCTTAGCCAGTCCCCAAATCAACGCGCTTACCCCGGCTTTTCACTACTTCTTCAAAAGCATCAGCAAAGTACCAGACAATTAGGCGCGCATCCGCCCAAGCTTTCAGGGCCTGCATGAGCTTCGTGCCTGGCTCTGACGTTAGGGACATATAAAAGCTTTGCTCCGTGGCGAAGTACAGCGAATAGGACATATGAAAACGGGAATCACCACCCGGCTGTCCTGTTATGCGACTTACTTCACTCTTCATCAACCCCGGCAGTTGTTCAGCCAACTGTAGATGTGTAGAAGAGAAGAACTCTTCCAGAGTCTCTTCATCATCAACCCGATAATAAAGCGTGGTAAATTGGAACACGAATCTTATTCCTGTCTAGATGAAACTGGCTTTACGGCCAGTTCTTTTTGAGCTCGCTGAGCAGTTTTTCGCGCTCGCTACGATACTTTGTCTCTTCGATGGCACCTGCTTCATAGGCATCGTCAAGATTAGCCACAGCCTGCAGCTGCGCCTCTATGTGTCCATAGTCAGCAGTGGGAACAGGCTCTTGCCATCTACGGACAGTGAAGACCGCGCCAACCACAACCAGAAGAAAAACAGAGGTGCTGATGATAAGTCCGGTCGTTTCATCTGTTTCCACTGTAGGGCCAACAGCAGCCCGCTCGGTTCTATTAATTCGCCCATCCAATTCAAAGCTTAACGCCTCGCCAGCTTCGATCTCAGGATAAGCATAGGAGAGAAAAGCACCGGCTGATCCCATTTCCTGCGTGCCTTGGTCCACCCACTCACTGCCCTGCAATGAAACACCGACATCAGGCATAATCACGGTGGCGTTTGCCGTGTCATAAAAGACGGGATGCGCAATTGTCACCCCATCCTCAAAGGGGATCTGATAATCAACCAGGAGGTTCATGGCTCCTTGTCCAGGGCGCAAAGGCACCGTGTCAGCCCAGCCTCGGTCCGTCTGAATCAACTCCGGCGCCGGCATAAAGTTCGCCCCAGAACCAAAGGAACGTTGAAAGTTCACGTTCTCAGCGCCAGAAGGAAGTACCAATTCAAAGGTTCCATCCGCAGATTCACCGCTTTCACCGACAAATACCGCCTGGTCATTGTTGCTAATCACGTATATTTCGCTGACCATGACCTGCTCATCAGCGAAATCCAATACGGTATGGATTTGCTCAATGCCTACTACACCAGGGTTAGTCGTCTTCTCAAAGACGACAATCGGCATGTCCAATTCTGGTTCCGCACGTGACAGGCGATCTGGACTGCCATTGTAATTGAGCTTATCAAACTCCGCGCTGGTCATGTATACTAAATCTGGAGAGACATCATTTAGCTCGAAGATATAACGGCCATCTGGCTGAATGGCAGTCGTTTCGCTCATGACTTCTTCCAGATCCATGGTAAAAGCGCGTAACATCACCTCGCCATCGGTGACAATCTCGCCGGACGAACCATTGGTTACCAGTCCCGATATCGTTGCCGCAGAAATGGGCTCCAAGGCTGCCTTGGGATCAAAGAGAGTGTAGCTAAAAGTGCGCGAATAATCGGTAACATTCCAAAGATCGTCCTCTTCCAGCATGTAATCATGCCCTTCTATTCCATCATCTTGCAGGGCATTGACAACCATTTCATTGCTGCGACTGCTCCAGTAGCGCAGATCGGTTAAATCCGAGGGCGTTACCTCGAGAGTTGCAGCATCCGGCCCATCACCCTGTCCATCCTGACCATGGCAGGTAAGGCAGTTTTCTTCATAAACGCCAAGCCCCTTTTCAATCGACTCTGCCGGAGTTGCCAAACTATATACAGCTGCGATTAAGTCCCAGCGATTCGCTGCCGCAATGGGGTTGCTACTCGAACTGCCAAAGGGAGGCATCCCCGCATCTAGACGGCCGTCGCTAATAGTTTGGAACATCTTGGCTGGCACGGCCGTACGCCGGAATTCTCCATCCGTGAAATCACGCGGTGGCTTAGGCAAATTGCCGGACATCTCCCCATCTCCCTGACCACCTATGCCATGGCAGTTGGCGCAGCGATCAGCAAAAAGCGGCGTACCGCTCTCGGCATCCGGTTTTGATGGTGGTTCGAGCGGATCTTGCGCTTGGACCGTCTGCGATGTAGAAAAGGTGGCTGCGATCAGAAGCGAAAACAAAACGAGGCCAAACAGCCTGCGACCTATTGTGCCGGCAAGCTGCGGCGGTATTGAAAACTCTCGATTCATCATAGTTTGTCAGGGGGTGGGTGCGGCGATTCTTATTGGCTGGCCGCAACGGGAACAAAACTTATCCTCAGGGTCAAGTGGTTGACCACATTGGCTGCAAAAACCAGCCTGGCCATTATCGGAAGCAGCATGCCCGCGCCGCCGGGCAGCAACTGCCACCTCAATCTGTGAATAATCATCCCCATCATCCGCCGGAAGTTGATCTAATTCTTCAAGGAGCAAAGCCGCATCAGCAACCAGTTGGGCACGCTGTTTTTTATAGACCTCTGTGGGTAATTTGCCGGTTTCGTAGTCAAAATCCAAGCCGTTGATCCCCGCCACATAGGCATCTTTTTCCTGTTGCAACTGGCGTCGCTGATCTGCGAAAACATTTGTCTGGGCCGGGCTTTTGATAATCGGGCGCGCGAGGTATAAGCCAAGCAAGACGAGCAGGGCCAGGCCGAGGAAAATCGATCCCATGGCCATTACCCTTCTCCTAATAGCTGCTGGATAACGGCATCCATCATTTGTTGATTCAAGGGGCCGATCTGCACATGCTGAATCGTACCTTCTTTGTCGATGAAAAATGTTTCCGGAACGCCCGTAATCTCATAATCATCAGAAATATCAGTACCCAAATCGGGGGCGTTGGGGTAGGTAATGTCAAACTCATCCAGATAGGCAATAGAATTCGGCTCCACATCTGCATAGGCCACGCCCAAGAAAACGACATCATCATCCTGATATTGGCGCCATGTATCCTCGATTAGGTCTGCCTCCAGGCGGCATTCAACGCACCAGGAAGCCCAGAAATTAAGGACGACGACTTTACCCTTCATATCTTCCAGGTCGGCCGTGGTTCGTTCGTCCCACTCATAGCCATCGAAAAACTCTACGGCCAGCGTAGGCGCTGTTTCACCTGCTTCGGGACGCGTCGCATTAACATTGGCCAGGCTCCAACCAAGCAAGGCCAGCAGAGAAATCACAGCCACCCACAGGAATACTACACCCCAACGACTGCGGCGCGGTTTCTCTTCATCAACCGTATTTATCTTTTCTCTCTCACTCATTTACTTTTGCCAACCTCTTCCTCGATTCGCGAAATATAATCACCATCCGCTCCCTGGGCCTTGGAAAGAACTGTTCCACCAGATTCATCCGGCGCATCAGCCATAGGGACCGCTCCAGATGCGGGTTCCGCACGCAATCTACGCAGATAACGGCTGAAGATCAAGGCGCCGATTAAAATCAACACCACAGGCAAAACCCAAAGGATGATCAAACTCACCCCACGGCTAGGTGGGTTGGCTAACACACCATCACCATATTGACGGGCAAAGTAATCAAAAATCTCTTGTTTGTTCTGCCCTTCGTCAAGCTTGGTGCGGATCAACTCCCGCCAATCGGCACAAGCCTGGGTTGCGCAAACATCCAATGGTGTATTTTCACACACGGGGCAGTAAATATCTTTGGCAACCTCATTGACATCGTCATCTGAGACTTCAGAATCTTGGGCCAGCAATGGTCCTGCGATTACAAGCAAACTCAATAAAAGAATGGAATAGATTAAGACCCTTAAAACTCGTTTCATCATGCTACCCTAGTCAGCAGCCGCCGCGACAATCCGGCTGGGATCAACGACCCTAACCTTCTCCTGGGCATCAGGCCAGGCAGCGATGAGTGTGCCGATTACAAATATTAATCCGCCGGCCCAAACCCAATTGATTAGCGGGTTTAGATAGACCCGAAAGGTAGCCGAATCCGGGGTCAGTGGTTCCCAATTGACCAGCAAGATATAGAAGTCCTCGCTGATGGTGGAAACCGCTTTGGGAATCGTCATCGGCTGCATCGTTCTGGTGTATAGTTCGGAGCGCGGCGTAAGAGTGCGCACCAGGTCACCACCACGGTATACATCGACGATGGCTTCGGTAATGACAAGATCATCGGGGCCAGGATAACGCTGGACCTCATTAAAAACCATCTCGTAATTGCCCAAGGAAATTGATTCTCCCGACTCCAACCTTATTTGGGTTTCTTGCTGGAAGACTTCAGTGCCAATGACGCCAAAGGCCATTACCAAAACCCCGATATGAATCCAGTATCCTCCATAGCGGCGCCGGTTGCGGGACAATAAATGAGAATATGCCGTCAAAACATTTTCACCGCGGCGCATACGTGCGCGCGTTCCCTTCCAAAACTCCAGAAAAGTCAATATCGACGCAAATATTACGATCCATAGACCAACGAGAGCTCCCCAACTACGAATGCCTAAAGCAAAGAGAATGACCACAAAGATGGTCGTCGCTGCTGCGGGCCAGATGGCAGCCATTTCGATTCTTTTCAAACTGCTGCGATACCACATGGTCAGCGGTGCGACGCCCATGAGTAAGAGCAGCAAAGCAAAGAGTGGCGCCAAAGCACGTTCATAAACGGGCGGTCCCACAAAGCCTTTCTCACCCGTAATCAATTCGGAGAAAATTGGATAGTAGGTAAACAGGAAAACCACGGCTAAAATAGCCAAGATCAAGAAGTTATTGTAAAGAAAAGCGGCTTCTCGTGATAGAAACGACTGAATCTGATTTTCGGAAGCCAAAGCATCACGTCTCTTGCTGACCCAGTAGGTAGAAAAGACAAACATCACGGCGATGAAGCCAAAAAAGAGGGGGCCAATAGCAGATTGAGCAAATGAATGCACGGAGGAGATAACACCGCTGCGCACGACAAAGGTCCCTAAGATGACCAGGCTGTAGGTCAAGATGACTAGGATCATATTCCACATTTTGAACATGTCCCGTTTTTCTTGAATAATTACAGAATGTAGGAATGCGGTTCCTACCAACCAGGGCATAAGCGATGCATTCTCTACTGGGTCCCAACCCCAATAACCACCCCAACCCAACACATCATAGGCCCAGCGTCCGCCCAAAATGAGCCCAAGACTAAGAAACAGCCAGGCCACAAGCGTCCAACGACGGGTGATCCTAATCCAGCGGTCGTCGTTTCTATTGGCCATCAAAGAGGCTATGGCAAAGGTATAGGGGACGGTAAAACCAACAAAGCCCAGATACAACATGGGCGGATGTATGATCATACCCGGGTGACGCAGAAGTGGATTCAATCCATTTCCGTCAGGAGGAATGATCGCAATGCGCGCAAAGGGATTTTCGACAAAAAGGGAAATTCCCAAGAAGAAGACCTGTGTCATGCTGCCTACAATAATGACATAGGGCATGAGATCCTGGTTTTTATCCCATTTGCGGGTCATAGCTGCAGCCGTAAAAGCTGCCAGCAAAAGATTCCAAAACAGCAGCGATCCAGCCTGCCCACCCCAAAGTGCGGTTACCTTGAGATAGGTCGGCATCTCGATGCTGCTTACGCGCCAGACATATTCGATGGAAAAATCATCGTTCAAAAGGGAGAGGACCAGCGCTGTGCTGGACAGGAGAACAAGGAAAAAGATGGCGATGGTCGCGTTGCGCGCGCTTTTTACCCAGGCAGTTTTGCCCGTGCGATTACCATACCAGGCGGCCACGGCCGAATATATAGCCGCGCCAAAGGCGAATAAGAGTGAGAAATAACCTAGGTCAGCAAGCATAAAGCATCAAGCCCCACCACTATTAATTTCATGGGGCGCTTCACCACCGGCCTCCATTTCTTCATAGCGAGTCGGGCACTTGAGCATCAATCCACCGGGATTGGCCTCAAATACGCCATTGCTATCCGCATGACCTTCAACCAAAGCCTGCGCTTCATGCTGCAAGAGATCTGGTTGCGGTTCGTTGAGAACGACGATGTGCAAAGCCTGATTGGGATTGTCAATATCGTCGACTATATCAAACTCTAAGCGAGAGTTCGTTGCATCAACCTGTGTATATTGGATGCTGTCGCCGATAACCCATCCAGCCACACGCAGATCGCGGCCCACGAGACGAGTTTGATCTGAATAGAATTCGTCAACCGTTTTATAAAGCTGCGTATTGCCACTCATTGCATTAACGACCAAATAAACCAGGGCCGCAATCAATACCACACCACCAATAACAAACTTCAACCGGTTGTTTTTGGGCTTTTCTAGTTCCACACTTTTGTCGCTGTTTGTCCAAGATGCTTCACTCATAATGCACTCCGTCAATCAGATTTGGTGACAACGCCATTTAATCGTCCCACTGGTCGTCATCTTCTTCGTCAATAATTTCATCAACATTATCCAGAATGTCGAGGGCCTGGTCGAAATATTCCTCAGGTACAAGGACATGCCCCATACCTAGAGAACCGAAAATCATGCCAGTTGACTGCCCAACGCTTTCTTGCCAGGCCCGGGCCGGAATCCCTTCAGTTTGAAGCCTGCCGACTATAATTTGAGCCTGAGCGATTCCCGCAGTCGTGGCCACTTCTTCCCAATGTATTTCTTTCTGCTGGTTGTCCTTGGGCTCTTCTGTATTAGTTTCTTTACTCATATCGTTCAACATTCCCGCTAGGCCGCAGAGAGCCTATCAGCTTTACTTATAGATTTGCCGCAGAATTATACTGGGAAATGATACCTAAAAACAGGCATCTCATGAGGTTTTCAACGTGATCACGTTGGCAACCTATGCCGATTATATCCAATAGACGGGATATTAAAAACGTCATATGGCACCTAATATACATGACATTAATCATAATTTCCTGATTAAAAGCAGAGAAATCTTGAATAGTGAGACGAAAAGTCACTTAGAATGGAGTGTTGGTAAAGCATGCTATACTAAGTTCACGAAATTAACTCCCCGATTTTAAGCATGAAATCCCGGGAACCGTAGGTAGATCCGATTAAACATGATATCCATCGATCAACTATTAGACGCACTCGACAGCAGCCGCGAGAAGCTGCTCATAACCCTGGAATCACTGCCGGATGAGGCGCTGCTGATGAAGCAAGCTGTCGACGAATGGTCCATCAGTGATGTACTGAACAATATCACTGCCTGGGAAGCGGAATTGGTGACAGGCATGATGCGCCTGCGCCAGAACAAGCGCCCATCCCGTTTACTGGACGCTCTGCAAGATCCAAAGCAATATGATGAACTGCGCCATGCAGAGAATCAAGATCGAGACCTCGATCAAGTTTTCCTTGATTTACAGCAGGTAAGGGTGCAGGTTGAAGAGTGGATTGCGGAGTTCTCAGAACGCGACTTGAATAATCCCCAGCGCTATCAATGGCTGGGAGGAAAAGCGCTGCAAGAGATCATCGCTCGCGCCTCTTATAAGCGAGAAAAGAATTTCGTCCCACACATTCAATTGTTTGCCCAGCAGTGGATATTATTTGAAACCGAAGAGGATAGCACCATTCCACTCACGGTGTTCAGCTTAAACACAGAGGACAATTTTCATGAAGACACAGATTGATCCCTCTATCTACGAGGCAGCGCATCAGATGGCCGTGATCGTCGATCGCAGCGATCTGGGCCTGCTAAAGATCACGGGAGAAAGCCGCTTAGACTTAATCCACCGTATGTCAACTCAGGACGTGAATGGGTTGAAAAGCGGTGCAGGGAAGGCAACAGTTCTGACCACGGATATCGGCCGAATCATCGACCGCCTCATCCTATATACTGGCAGTGATAATGCTTATGCCATGACTGGTGAGAATAATGGAGACGAGATCGCCCGCTACCTGATGCGCTTTGTTTTCTTCAACGATGATTTCCATATTCAAGATATAAGCTCCGAGACCGCTATCTTCGCTATATACGGCCCGCAAGCGGCACAAGTGTTGGGCGAGCAGCTGGGGTTCCCGGAGGTAGATATGCCCCTACACCATTGGCGCGAAGCAGAAATTGGAGGGGCTGCCACCTATCTGCACCGCACAGAACCAATTAATGGGAATGGCTACTTCCTTATGTGTGAAATGGCCGCAGCAGATAGTGTAAAGCAGATTCTTGGGCAAACAAGTCTGGTAGAGGCAAGCGAGTCAGATTTCGATCTGCTGCGGATCGAAGCCGGCCTCCCACGTTTTGGGCACGAATTAACCCAGGCCTATATTCCTCTAGAGGCAGATTTGTGGGCAGACGTTTCTTTTACCAAGGGCTGTTATATCGGTCAGGAGATCATTGCCCGCATGGAAAGCCGGGGCAAATTGGCGAAGCGCCTGGTGAAACTGCGTGCCAGCGATATCGTTGCACCTGGAGCAGATATCACCGGTGCGGGCAAGAATGTAGGCACAATCACGTCGGTGGCAGCAGGGCCTCAGGGCTTATTGGCTCTGGGCTATGTGAAAACATCCGCGCTGGAAAACATGGCCGAATTCTCGGTCGGTGAAACGACCATGCAGCTACGATAAAAAAATCCCCGCCAAGCGCGGGGATTTTCTAGTAAAGATGATAGAGTCCTGCTCTTATGACTCGATTTGACCCGTTTCTATACGCTTCTCGTAAATATCTTCTAGTGCATAAAGATCCTGCTGCAGTTCGAAGAAGCCATGCCAATGGGCGTAGTCCGGGGCACCCATCATAGCACCCTGGCGGGCACGACGCCCTTCATGATGCCACAAATGGTAGTAGAGAATCTGGAATTCATCCTTCCACGGGTTCTCTTTTAGCAAATCCTTTTCCTCCAGTTCTACACGCCACGCTTCAGCCACATCATAGTAGGCTTCGTTATAAAGTTGCACGGCACCGTCACCCTGTTTGAAGAATCCATCCGTGTGCAGCGAACTGTGGCAGGAATTGCAAACCAACTTCATCTTTTCGCGACCCTCTTCACCATTACCCAACAACGGGCTCAATACGTCATCAGAGTCTCGAACCCCAGAACGTTTCGCCCACAAGTTCCAGTATAAGCGATCGGTGATATTATGCGTGGTATTCAGTTCACCAATACCGCTCATATGGCAGGTGGCGCAAGTCGGCGCGCGATAGTCGCCAGGTTCCCATGTGTCAGGAGCAGAATTCCAGATCCAATCGTCGCTGTCAGTCTTGTAGATATGACCATGCTTGCTGTTCTCGAAGATCTCGATGTCAGGATGATCCGGACCAAGGTGACAGGCGGCGCAGGCATCTGGTTTCCGTGCTTCGGCAATCGTAAACTTATGGCGTGTATGGCAGGTTGAGCAGTTACCGGTGCTGCCATCGGGATAAATGCTGCCCATACCCATATTCGGCCAAGTCTCGGGTGTGGGACGGTTATTCTCATCCAGCAATATTTCCGAGCCATGGCACTGCATACAACCTGTCTCATTTGGGGCACCGCTAAATTCCGAATGCTCGCGACCTTCATGCACTTGAGTCAACGCATGCAGGCTATCTTTCGGAATAATCTGCCGGTAAGCGCGGAAGTGGCCACTTTCATTGAACTGTTGGCTTTCCGTGCCATGGCAGCGAGCACATGTGCTTGGAGGTACCAATATGGAAATGAAGGTTTCCGTGCCCACCAAAGTTTCGTGCTGCGTGGCCATTGGCGAATCGGCATCAACCTCATGGCAATCAATACAGGTCACACCAGCGTGGGCGTGTCGGCTGTCTTTCCAATCATTAATAATGCCGGGGTTCTCGGTTTTATGGCAGTCTACACATTCCCTGCCAACCTCGGTCATGCCCCGATCGACCGCCAGGTTACCAATCGTACTCAGATCTCCCACTGTTTGAGAGACCTGGATGACGACAGGCGTTGGTGCAATCGCATCCACTGTAGCTGCTGGACTGGCCGGCTCCCGTGGGGCTGCTTCTTCTTTAGCACCTTGGTTTGAGCATGCCGCAACGAGAATAACTAGCAACAGCATCAGGGCAACCGTACCGCCACGATATAAGTTTTTCATACATCCTCCTCAACAACAGGATTAATTATCCATTCTTTTATTTTGCCGCCAGGCGTGAGCTTAAATCTGCATGCCCAACGTTTTCATGACAGGTAACACATTTGTCGTCGGTTTCGCCCAAGAAATAAGGTTTGTGGGCGATAAGTGCTTTGGGTGTGGCTTGTGTGGCTTTTTCCAGATTCGTATGGCAGGTCATGCAACCCGTATCATAAACATACTCTTCCCGATGGGCGCGTTTTGCCTGCCAATCAATATTGTCTGGATCGCCAAGGTTCTCTACCCACAGATCATGAAGACCCGTGCGTGTTTTTGTATAGAGGTAGTTAAATGAATTGTCATGGGGCAGATGACATTGGGCACATGTTGCGCGAATACCATGATCATTGTTGCCTCCATGGATATCGTCATTATGCGCACTCTCAAATAGCTCCATGCTGTGACAGCTGACACAAAATTCCGCATCGGAGGTGGCCGTAATACCCTCGTCGGTGACGAGCCAACTAATAAACGGCAGGATCACCAGGGCAAATATGGCCAGCACAATCAATACTGGGACTACTTGTCGTTTTTTATATTTCTTGTTTCCAATTGTCATGGTCATTACGGGCAGAAGGAGTTATTCTCGCTGTTTCCTTAAGCTCCGCCCTTTGTAAGGCTAACTTATGCCAGATGGCGCACATTCTATGCTCCACATCTGGCAGAGGAAGGTTATCGCAGATTCATGAGGGCGTCCTTGCGCTGGCGCAAAGATAGTGCAAGAAATCACAGGACAAGAAGAGGTATCTTAAGAGTAGGATGACTCCAGATCTAAGAGATCTTGAGTCGAGATGATTACGGGGTTAAACGGGCCCGTCAGTTATGGGAATATCTTCGGCGATGGCGCTCAATTCTTCTGGCTGAAGAAGTGTGATTTGCTCCCTTCCAGTGGCTAACAATCCTTGTTGTTCCCATTGGCTGCATATCCGACTTACGGTAAAGAGGGTTGTACCGGTCATTTCTGCCAGATCCTGGCGTGAAAGAGGGAGGGTTGGCGAAGGTTTACTGGAATCATGCCCGCTGCTCGGTCCGGATAAACGTAAAATCGCATGAGCGACACGTCGCTCGACACGTTGCGTTGCCAGTTCACGATATCGGTTCTGCAGTTCCCAGAAACGTCCAGCCACCATTTCCATCCCATTTACGGCCAGGCGAGGGTGCTGTTCCATCAAATGTATCGCCAATTTTCGATCCCAACTGAGCATGACACAATCACTGGTTAATTCGGCTGTTACAGGATACTCAGCATTGGCAAGTACAACAATAAAGCCCATTACGTCACCAGGTCCAAAGTAGTGCATAATTACTTGTCTACCTTGGGGCGTAATTTGTGCCAGCCTGGCATTACCCTCAAGAATGACATAAAAAGCGTCCGCCGGCTCGCCTTGATAGAAGAGAAAACTGCGCCGTTTGGCTCGAAACTGGTGAGCAGCAGATACAATCTCTTGCAATTGCGTCTGTTTCAATCTATGGAAGATTACCGTCTCGCTGAGCAGGTCCAATGTCGCTTGGCTGGGGCCAGAAGTCATAGTTACAATCTTACCAGAATCACAATGATGACCCAACTTCGTTGACGAAAAGGACACAAGAGCATATCGATAAAAAAAGAGCATAGCCGTCGCTCTTAAGGCCATGCTCTTGTGTGATCAGAAACGGATGAATACGTTCCCTGGAAGTTCTGTTTACATTTGCAGGAAGATCTAATGTACCTGGGAGCCTTTTGGATAGAGAGGTAAATGCCGTACACCTAGTGTAAATGCGAGTAAAGCATAACCTAATATGCCGATGGTCACCGCCATCTCTATTGGAGATGGGAAGTATGCTGCAGTAACCACATCACCCAACACACCCGGCGACCACTGCGGGGGCACTACCAGCCCGGACAGCGTAACATTCCAACGATTGACGACCAGACCCATAACTGCCAAGCCCAGGCCAACGATTAATATGCGATCGTTGCGTCGTGCAGCGGGGTAGAGGAATATGATCGCCGGTACCAAAGTGCCCAGAACGACTTCAAGCCACCAAAAAGATTGATTATAGGGCGTCGTCACTTGCAGTCGATTGAGCGCATCCATTGTTCCAGGTGCATGACTATAATAAGAGGTTGCAGCCCAATCCCACAGCTTCAGATAGAGATAACCAAGCATGACATAGCCGGAAAAACGAGCAATACGAAGCTTCAAATCATCGCTTATCAGATCTTGATTCATGAATCGCCCAGCGACCAGTGTCAAGAACAAGGTCAATGCCGTACCGGCCGCAACGGCCGAGAGAATAAACATCACCGGCAATGAGGGCTTGAACCAAATTGCCCGTCCTGACAATACACCGTAGGTCGCTCCCAAGGATGATTGGTGCAGCAGGGACAGCGCCATGCCGGCTACTGCAAAGACAGGTGTGAGTTTGTGTAAGAAGTCTCCAACAACGCGTATCCCAGGCCACCGATCAAAGAAGTGACTCTCCAGGAAAATGGGCAAAAATTCAAAAAACAAGATGGACGAATAAAGTATGACACACCAGGTGATTTCCCAGAGCACTGAGTGTACGTTCCAATAGACTAAAGGATGCCAAAACCGGTCTGGGCGGCCAATATCCATCGCCAAGGCAATCATCGCCGAGGTATAACCGATAAAACCGACAAAGACCGCAGCGCGGGCGATATTTTGAAATTGTGTGAACTTGAACAAATAGGCGATGGCTGAAAACGTAAATGCGCCCGCTCCAAGTCCAATTGCCGACAGATCATGGGTAATCCACAGCCCCCATGGTACTCGATCACTCAAGTTAGTGACTTGCAATCCATTAACCATCGTCTGGAACACTCCCCACAGACCAATGATGATCATGATACCCAAGAGCAGATACCATAAGGATAATGCTGATAATCGTCGGGGTTTCTGAACAGATAGTTCACCAGCAGCCATATTACGCCTCCTCTTCCTTTGATGGACGAACATAATGTACCTTTGGTTCAGTCCCGAAGTCTTCACGCAACACAAATGTCTCATTTTCTCTGAGGAAGGCAGAGATGGGGCTTTCGGGATCGTTCGTATCGCCGAAAACACGCGCACCTACCGGGCAGATATTGACACAGGCTGGTGTTGCCTGGGAATCAATGCCTGGGGTCAATCCCTGGCTGACGCCGCGATCGATACGCTGGACACAAAAAGTACATTTCTCAACCACACCCCGAGCACGCTGGGGTATTTCTGGAGTACCCCAGGTGGGAACGTATGGATTTTCTTCTTCTGGAGGGCCCCAATTGAAGCGACGGACATCATAGGGACAGGCTACTTCACAATAGCGGCAGCCAATGCAGCGATCGTAGTCCATTGCTACAATGCCATCCTCACGAACCCAGGTAGCGCCAACCGGGCAAACTTTCACACAAGGAGCTTCTTGACAGTGGAGGCAAGGACGGGTCATGAAGAAATCAGTGCCGCTTTCGGTCTGCTCCGGGAAACCAACGTTCCATCGCATCAGGTCTTCCGGAACATTATTGGTTGCCTGGCAAGTCCAGACACAGTATTGGCAGCCAATGCATTTCTCCAGGTCAATGCCCATATGCCATTCCTGGGATGTGCTCGCTTCAGTTTCGCGCTCTAGACCTTCAATAGCATCAGCCGTTAAAGGGCCAGAGACAAAGAACTGAGAGACAACGACGGTAGCCCCGGTAGCACCAGCAATCTTTAAAACATCGCGACGGCTTAGTAGTTTGGTTTTTTCTTTGTCCTGATTATTCGTCTTCTTCATCATCTTCCGCTTCCTCTTGCTCTTCCAGCTTCCCCCTTCGAACATTGGTAGCGACGATCCAAGCCGTCGAACCACCAAGTACGATACCAACCACGGCACCTTGGAATAGCAGGGTCACATTTTGGCTGGCCAGTGCGGTTTCCATTGCCTCGGAGCGTTGTTCAGCTGTCAGTTCCTGCTCAACGCTCTCTTCAGCTTCTTCTACGGTCGTTGCTTCAGCCTCATCAAGAACTTCATGAATCTCTGCATCTCCATTAATCGCCGCAGTCGCTCCATTTTCATAACCAGGTAAGGAGAAACCAGCATGAAGTGCATCTGTGTGGCAAGCAACACATGTAGCGGGGGTGATCGTAAATGCGTGCCCTGTAGGCACAATACCGTCTTCTGGAGGATCTTCTGGAGGGACAACCAGGGCATGGCAGTCCACACAACCAATTTCTTTCTCATGGTGAATACCCTCTAGATAATCGCCCATCGACTCTTCATGACAGTTTAAGCACATGTCATCGGCGACCTCGAAGAGCGCATCCTGGCTGTGTGGATCATGGCAGTCTGTACAGCCTATTTCACTAGAAGCATGCCCTGTTAGATGCCATTCACCCAGAGTAGTTGTATGGCAGGAGCCACAATACTCTGTATCAGCCAATATGGGAACAATCGCATCCGGATGGTCTTTGGCCACGGCTCCGTGACAGGCCTGACAGCTAATGCCTTCAACCTCAAACTCACCCGTTGTCGGCGAGAATTCCGTCGTGTGGCAGGTCAAGCATTCTCCTGGCTCGCCTAATCCAATCCACCGGTCCTGAAATATCGGGTCGTCAAAAGCATGAGCATGAGGGCTGGATGACCAGTGGTTGGTCACATCTAAGTGACATTCCTGACACTCCTCGGCCGTATAATGCTCGACCGGAGGGGGTTCTTCTTCCGACTGCAGCTTACTAGATGCAGATGCTAACTGTACTGTTAGCACTAATAGCACTAAGCTCACTAGCCCCATGGTCAATCCAGCCAGGATTGACAAAATCAACTGCTTTTTGCGTACATTATTAGTCATGATTCGCTCGCTATTAATTGATCCACTGCTGATGGTTCATCAAGATGAAATTTGCCAGCAGAAGATTCTGTAATCTGCAAAGCTACCTGATTTCGCCTTGCAATCTCATCCACAACAAAATCCCAAAAGCTTCTTTGGGCAACGGTGGACGGCCGTCTTGTGTGGGATCCAATAAATATTTCCCGCTCGATTTCTAATCCTTTAACTCGGATCGGAGCCACCCGTCCTTCAACCAGCTTGGTCACGACAATACTAGATACAAAACCAACGCCTATACCCTCTTGTACAGATAATGCGATCGCTTCTGAACTTCCCAACACCAGCAGGGTTTTCAATTCATCAACATCAACATATGCCGATGCAAGGGCCCTTCGTACAACCATTTCTGTTCCCGACCCTTCCTCCCGAAAGATGAAATCTCCATCAAACAACTCTTCCGGTTCAATCTCACCCTGCTGCGCCCAAGGATGATTGAGGGGCGCTATCAAGACCACCGGATCAACCATAAACTGTCGCGCTTCAACATCACGACAGCCCATATAAGGTTCACTAACCATGGCTACGTGCACTTCACCATCACACAGCATCCTGAATGCTTCACCCTGAGCGGATACATTACAGGATACTTTGACCTTGGGATAAAGCCGGTGAAAATCCGCCAATAATTGGGGCAGGATATATTTACCGGGCGTTGTACTACACCCCACCAGCAGGTGTCCATGAACCTCACCTTCCAGCGACTTCATCGTTTCCTCAATCTGAATCGAACGTTTGACCATTTCACGGGCCAATGGGACCAGAGCTGCTCCCGCATCCGTCAGATTGATATTTCTTCCGGAACGGATGAAGAGCGGTTGGCCGAAGCTTTGCTCTAAAGATTGAATATGCTGGCTAACACTTGGTTGGCTCATATGCAGCAAGCGAGCAGCCTGCGTGAAATTTAGCGACTCTGCTGCGACAAGAAATACATTTAATTGGTGTGTGTCTAACATAACCGAACCTCGCGTTTGTGAATATTGTAACAAATTCCATTAGCAACTCAATAGGTTGAGTGCATCATTCCATTGTTTTTCCTTATGAATCATAAGAAGAAAAACCTATAAGTAAAACCTTGTTAATTAGTTGCTTTGACTATGCATTTAGTTATACTGTTAGTGAAATATTTCACTGATTGCAGTCTGAATGGATAGTAATTTTTCGCGGCAATCAGCTTACTATTGGAGGATTCTATTTTGAAGCAGACTGGGTTACGAACAAGTTTGCTTTCCGCTTTAATCATCGTCTTCGCTATTACAGCGGTGACGTTCCTACTCGCTGGATGCAGCCCAGACGATACTGTTGACGAAGGTCAACTAGTCGCTGAGGCAGTTGAACTTGAGCCAGCGGCGGTCGATGCCGCCCCTACTGAAGAAGCAACCAGCGCACCTGTCGCTCCTGCCCCCACGGTCGAACTGCCCGAGCCAGATTCTTGTTCTGATTGCCATACAGATAAGGATCTCCTTATTCAGGTAGCCGATCCGGAGGAAGAGGTAATCAGCGAAAACGAAGGTGAAGGTTGAGGTGGAGAGGTGGCTCCGTTGGAGCCTTGGGAAAAAGTACTTGTAGATGGCGAAATGTATCCCGAAACAGTTCACGGGCAAATTGCATGCGCCGATTGTCACAATGGCGATCCTACCTCCGATGACAAAACAGTCGCCCATGAAGGTCTGATAGAAAATCCGAGCAATGATCCGGAAGCTTCTTGCGGCGAATGTCATCCTAATGTAGTTGCCATGAATGAATTCAGCCTACACACAAATCTCGCCGGTTATCATAAAGTTCTTGATGCGCGCAGCGCCCCTGAAGATCACGAAGCTTTGCAAACGATGTTTGGCAATCACTGCAGTTCCTGTCACTCCAGTTGTGGAGAATGCCATGTCAGCCAACCAAATCTCGTTGGCGGTGGACTTGTCGATGGGCACAACTTTAACAAGACGCCTTCAATGACCCGCAACTGCACCGCCTGCCATGGCAGTCGTGTGGGCAAAGAATACCTTGGCAAGCATGAGGAAACGAAACCTGATGTACATTTTCGCCAGGGCAGGATGAATTGCGTTAGTTGTCACACGGGACATGAGATGCACGGTCAGCCCGATCAATGCAGCGAGTGTCATGAAGGCATGGAAGACAGCGAAATTCCGCCAAAGGACCATCGTTACAGTGGTGTGCAGAGCCCGCGCTGTGAGACCTGCCATGTGCCTGTTGCACTCGGACAGGACGGCATAGAGATGCATGAGCAGCATTCTGGCGATCTTTCCTGCCAGGTTTGCCACTCCGTCTCTTATAGCAGCTGCGATGGATGCCATGTAGCGATCAGCGAAAAGACGGGCAACCCATTCTATGCTACAGATGGAGACTATCTGAGTTTTGCTATCGGAAAGAATCCACTGCGCAGCTATGACCGTCCATATGAATATGTAACGCTGCGCCATGTGCCCGTAGCCAAAGATAGTTATGCATATTACGGCGATGACCTGCTAAAGAACTATGATGCATTGCCTACCTGGACTTACACGACACCACACAATATTCAACTTGAAACACCACAGGCTGAAACTTGTGAGGCGTGTCATGAAAATCCAGACTGGTTTTTGACAGCCGACAAAGTAGCGCCGGAAGAACTTCAAGCAAATTTACCGGTTATTGTCCACGAGATTCCATCGATGACGGTTCCGGAGATTTCAATAGATGACTTGATCACCGATCCGACAACCGAGATTCCTCCTGGTGAAAATAACACTAGTGAGAGTGAAGAAACGGAAAGTGATGATTCATAAAATCATGAGGAGAAAAACATAATGAAGAAAGTAACCATTTTTACCATTTTGCTCGTTTTGGGCTTGATGCTAGCCGCCTGTGGCGGCGACACAGCCCCAGTCGCTGAAGAGACGGTAGCTCCGGCTGAAGAGGCTGTTGTTGAAGAAGCAGCTCCCGAAGAACCGGCGGAAGAACCGGTGGAAGAACCGGCGGAAGAACCCGTAGAAGAGCCGGCGGCCGAAGAAGCAGCAGCCGATCTTGATGGAGCATATGAACTGTTCTTGAGCGACATGGAAGCATACAACACCATCGGCATCGATGCTCTTAACGAGATGATAGCCGAAGGCAATGCACCATTCCTTCTTGATGTCCGCGAACCGGGCGAGTTGGAGGAAAATGGCTGGATTGAAGGTGCAGTCAACGTCCCCTTGCGCGATGTGGCAGCCAATGTCGATGCACTACCCGCTTTTAACGAGACAATCGTCAGCTACTGTGGCAGCGGCTGGCGCTGCACCATCGCCCTCACTGCTCTCGAAGCGATGGGCTGGGAAGATGTTAAGGGCCTGAAAGGCGGTAGTTTTGGTGGCTGGCTTGAAGCTGGTTATCCCTTTGAAGAAGGCGAAATTCCCGCCTTGGAAGCGCTCAACGCCGCTGATCCTGATCCGGCAATGGTTGCGGTTATGGACGAGATGCTCAGCAACGTTCCCGAAGGCTTTGGTGGGATCACCGCTGAACAATTAAACAATGAGATTGCCGAGAACCCGGACTTGATCCTCATCGATGTTCGCACCGCTGCTGAAGTCGAAGAAAAGGGCTCCATTGATGCCACGAACGTTCTTTTCATTCCGTTGGAAGAGTTTGTTTCCAGCCAGGATATGTGGCCTGAAGATCTGGATGCACCCATCGTCGTTTACTGCGGCAGTGGTCATCGCTCCACAATCGCTATGAGCATCCTCTGGTCCTATGGATACACTGATGTTCAGAGCCTCAAGGGTGGCTACGGTGGTTGGACCAAAGAAGGTTACCCAACTATTGGCGCACCTGAAATGACAGACGAAGCGTCCGCATTGGATGCGCCGTTTGAAGTATTCTTGGCGGATATGGAAGCATACAACACCATCGGTATCGACGCGGTCAACGAGATGATAGCCGAAGGTAATGCACCATTCCTTCTTGATGTTCGCGAACCGGGCGAGTTGGAAGAAAAAGGCTGGATTGAAGGTGCAGTCAACATCCCCTTGCGTGATGTAGCAGCCAATGTCGATGCTTTGCCCGCTTTTGACGAGACAATCGTCAGCTACTGTGGCAGCGGCTGGCGCTGCACCATCGCCCTCACCGCTCTAGAAGCGATGGGTTGGGAAGATGTTAAAGGCCTGAAAGGTGGAAGTTTTGGTGGCTGGGTTGAAGCCGGCTATCCCATCGAAGAAGGTGAGATTCCCGCCGTGGAAGCGCTCAATGCTGCTGACCCCGATCCGGAATTAGTCGCCGCTATGGACGAGATGCTCAGCAACGTGCCTGAAGGTTTTGGCGTCATCACGGCCGAACAGCTAAACACGGAATTGGCTGATAATCCCGACCTGATCCTTATCGACGTTCGTACAGCGGGCGAAGTTGAAGAAAATGGCGCGATTGATGCCCTCAATGTCCTTTTCATTCCGTTGGAAGAGTTTGTAACTAACCAAGACATGTGGCCTGAAGATTTGGACGCACCAATCGTTGTTTACTGCGGAAGTGGCCATCGTTCCACGATCGCCATGAGCATCCTCTGGTCCTATGGCTACAGCGATGTACGCAGCCTCAATGGCGGCTTCAGCGGCTGGGCCGGCGATGGATACCCAACGATAGGCGGTTCAGAAACGGCCGCGGCAGAAGGCGGAGCGGTTGATATGGATGCCGCATTCGCAACCTTCCTAGCCGGCATGGAAGGTTACAATACGATTGGCCTCGAGGATCTGAACCTGGCTTTGGCCGAAGATCCGCCCCCGTTTGTGCTTGATGTTCGTGAAGCAAGTGAAATTGAAGAGAAAGGCTATATCGAAGGCGCCGTAAATATTCCGCTCCGTGAGGTCGCTGACCATATTGAGTGGCTGCCCAGCTTTGACACCCCCATTGTCAGCTACTGTGGCAGCGGCTGGCGCTGCACCATTGCCCTGACCGCCCTAGAAGCGATGGGCTGGGAAGATGTGAAAGGTCTAAAAGGTGGAAGCTTTGGCGGCTGGGTTGAAGATGGTTATCCAGTGGCTGAAGGCCTGCCTTTAGCACCAATGGAATTGAACGCCGCCGAGCCCGATCCGGCCTTGGTCGCCGCGACCGCCGCCTGGCTACAAGAGGTTCCAGATGGATATGGAGTCATTACCGCTGATGATCTGAACGTCGAATTGATTGAAAATCCAGATTTGATCTTGATTGATGTTCGCCGTGACGAGGAATTGGCAGAAAACGGCATTATTGAAGCAGAAAATTGGATTCACATTCCTTTGGAAGAGTTCATCGAACAAAAAGATATGTGGCCAGAAAATCCTGATGCTTCCATCGTTGTCTATTGTGGCAGCGGTCATCGCTCTACCATCGCCATGAGCATTCTTTGGGCCAATGAATATAGCGATGTTCGCAGCTTAAAAGGCGGCTTTGGTGGTTGGGCAGAAGCGGGTTACCCCGTCGCCGAATTTGCTACTCCCTAATTTACAATAGTCTTCACCTCCTTTGAAAACAATGCCCCGCAGCATCGGCTTAGGGGCATTGTTTTCTTTTGTTTCATTAACCATTCAGGACAGCCTCATAAACTCGCTGAACAGGCCGAAATAAGGTATAATTACGGTGGTTTGCAGACCACTTTTCAGCGCTTGAAAATCCATAAAACGTGGTCAAATATTTCTGACAGTTGAACTGTTCTGCAGGGGCGGGAACACCCGCCTTTTCTGTTGGATAGCGCTAGATGCAAAAGTAAAACCTTGGGAGGTTTTCTTGGAAATCGGCACAGTTAATACAATAGATATTAACCGGGAAATGCGTGATTCCTATCTGGATTATGCGATGAGCGTTATCGTCTCTCGTGCGCTTCCGGACGCACGTGACGGCTTAAAACCGGTACATCGCCGCATTCTTTATGCGATGCACGATATGGGCATCCGCAGCAATGGGCCCCACCGTAAAAGCGCCCGTATCGTCGGTGAGGTTTTGGGTAAGTATCATCCACATGGCGACACCTCCGTGTATGACTCCATGGTACGCATGGCACAGCCTTTTTCTATGCGCTATATGCTGGTCGACGGACAGGGAAATTTCGGCAGCATTGATGGCGACAGTGCAGCAGCCATGCGATATACAGAGGCGCGGCTGGCAAAGATCTCTGCCGAACTACTTGATGATATTGACAAAGAGACAGTTGATTTCGGCGCAAATTTTGATGATAGTTTGCAGGAGCCATTGCTGCTGCCCGCACGACTGCCTAATTTACTCTTGAACGGCTCTTCCGGTATTGCCGTAGGCATGGCCACCAATATCCCCCCGCACAACCTTTCCGAGCTTTGTGACGCCCTCAACTTCCTTATTGACCGCCAAGGGGACGTGGACAATGTGACCCTGGACGAACTCATGCACTACGTCACCGGACCTGATTTCCCAACAGGCGGTATTCTCGTTGGCACTGAAGGCATTCGCAATGCTTACGCCACCGGTCGCGGGCGAGTTGTTATCCGTGCCGTAGCTAATATTGAAGATAACCCACGCAGTCCAGGACGGCAGCAGATTAATGTCACCGAGCTGCCCTACCAGGTAAACAAGTCACTGCTTATCCAGCGCATGGCAGAACTTGTCAACAAGGGCGTCATTCCTGATATTTCCGATTTGCGCGACGCATCCGACCGGCGCGGCATCTCGATCATAATAGAGCTAAAACGGGGCACACAGCCCATGAAGGTGCTTAACCAGCTCTTCAAGCACACGAATCTGCAAACAACATTTGGCGTACAGATGCTGGCTCTTGTCGACCGCCAACCGCGCCTGCTTTCCTTGAAACGAGCCCTGCAGATCCATATTGACCATCGCGTTGAGGTGCTCACCAGGCGTACCCAGTTTGAATTGGACAAAGCACTGCGCAGGCAGCACATCCTCGACGGATTATTGATCGCCTTGGACAATCTGGATGCGGTGATCGAGACAATTCGTGCTTCTGCCGATGTAGATATAGCTCGCCAGCGCCTGATCGACCGTTTCAAACTAAGCGAACGTCAAGCAAATGCCATTCTGGATATGCAGCTGCGCCGTCTAGCCGCCCTAGAGCGCCAAAAGATCGAAGATGAATACAAGGAAATCACTGCCCACATCGAATATCTACGGGACCTGCTGGCCGACAGAAACAAGATCCTAGCCATCATTAAGGAAGACCTGGGCAACTTAAAAGACAAATATGGGGACGAAAGGCGTTCTGAGATCGCCTGGGGTATGGATGCTGAATTCAACATGGAAGACCTGATCCCAGATGAAGATGTGTTTATCTCCATCACCCAACACGGCCTGGTCAAACGGACGCCTGTCAATGCCTATCGCAAGCAGGCGCGCGGCGGAAAAGGACTGATCGGCATGGGCACGCGTGGAGAAGATGAATTGGAGCATCTTTTTTCCGCGGGCACCCACAACAGCCTGCTGTTCTTCTCTAATCTTGGCAAGGTTTACTCCATCAAAGCATATGAGGTTCCGGAAATGTCCCGCACAGCGAAAGGGACATCACTGATGAACCTTCTGCCCTTAATGCCCGATGAGAAGATCACGGTTGCCCTGCCGGTTGTTAAATTTGAAGATGCTGAATATTTGACCATGATCACACGTAAAGGGCGCATCAAACGCGTCGTCCTGCAAGCCTTCGCCAATGTACGGGCCAGCGGCTTAATCGCGCTTTCGCTGGACAACGATGACAGTCTGGGTTGGGTAAAAATGACTCACGGCAGTCAAGACCTTATCTTGGTCAGTGAACAGGGAAAAGGGATTCGCTTTAGCGAGGAAAACGTACGCGCCATGGGCCGCACAGCCGCTGGGGTAAATGCCATGCGTCTCGATTCATGGGACAAGATCGCCGGCGCGGATGTTATAAATCCTGGAGACGATCTCCTCGTAATCACTGAGAAGGGATATGGAAAAAGGACCCCGCTAACAGAATACCGCCAACAAGGGCGTTATGGTCAGGGTGTGCGGGCCATGATCCTAGACCCGGATCGCACCGGTAAGATTATTGGCGCGCGCGTAGTAACCAGCGGTGATGAGGTAACCTGCATATCCAGCAATGGGATCATTTTACGCACGTCTAGTGATTTTATTTCCCGCCAAGGGAGGACCACGCAGGGCGTCAGGGTGATGGATCTCAACGAAGGTGATGCAGTCGCTTCATTGGCTGTGGTTCGTGAAGGAAGGTTATCTAAAGCGGAAAACAACGAGAATGGGACAGCTGACCCTGAAGATATTGAAGGCGCCGTGGAAACGGCCGCTCCCGCTGAATAAGCAAACAACTGAAGCCTGGCTTCCCTGAAGCCGGGCTTTTTTATTGGGCATGATATGAATGTACTCCTCATTGCTTCCGGCATCCTCCTGGCGGTGGCCTTGTTATTCTTTGCTATAGTCTCCTGGAAAGAGCATGAACATCGCGCTGCACGACGCGCTCTCATATTGGCTGTGCTTCTGCCCTTACCCTATCTTGCCTTGGGCGGATCAGGAATCTTCGTGGCCGAGGACATGCCTTTACACACCGTCGTTTCCGCTATCTTACTTATTCTCACAGCTGGAATCATCGTGGCATTAGTACTACCCATTTGCAATCAGCTTGAGCCGGAAAAAGAAAACCCTCAGAACCGCTTCGACGAAAGAGATATTATGTTTTCGCGCATGCTGCTGCAGGAAGGCAGCGAACGGTTTGACGCCTATTATTTGGACAAACCTGAAAAGAGGAAGCTAGATGATAACTTTCGTAAGCGTCCCGGTTTGATGCGCAAGGGTGCTCTATATTACGATCCTTTCACGGTAGCTGCTGCCGATGCCAGTTTTAAAACGGTCGCCGCATTTCATGCGCTATTGGATGAAGAAGAACTCCACGATAGCCCGATTCCAGTGAACCCTGCCAAGATGTCTGAATTTATAAAGCGTTGGGCCAGTAAATTAGGTGCCCTGTCCAGCGGCATCACTGAACTGCAGGACTATCATCTTTACAGCACCATCGGACGTGGAGAACGATATGGTCAAACCGTGGAACTGAACCACACACACGCCATCGCCTTGACCGTGGAAATGGACAAGACCTTGCTCGACCATGCTCCCTTTGGGCCAACAATCATGGAATCTTCCCAGCAGTACCTGCAATCGGGTGCAATCGCCGTACAGTTGGCCGAATATATACGACACCTCGGCTATTCTGCTCGGGCCCATATTGACGGCAGCTACCGCGTGATTTGCCCCCTCGTTGCCCGCGATGCCGGCCTGGGAGAAATCGGCCGTATGGGTTTGCTAATGACGCCTGAACTGGGACCACGTGTGCGCATCGCCGTCGTAACGACCAATATGCCCCTAATTGATGATCAAAGGGATAGAGACTTGACCATGATCGACTTCTGCAAGCGCTGCAAGAAGTGCGCCGATGTCTGCCCCAGTAAGGCGATATCATTCAAAGATCAGCAACAAATTGGTGAAGCTATTCGCTGGCAGATCAATTCAGAGGCTTGTTTCACTTATTGGTGTACCGTTGGCACTGACTGCGCCCAATGTATGCGCGCTTGTCCTTTCTCCCATCCCGACAACCTCATCCACAACATGGTTCGGCGTGGACTCAAGCAATCAAGGTTATTTCGAGAAGCGGCGCTAAAGATGGATGATTTTTTCTACGGTCGTGAACCAACTCCACAGCCGGTTCCTGAATGGCTCGATCCCTCGGCCGGTTAATGATCTATTTCTAAACCTGACCCAGTCCAGTTTTATCGAGAGTATAGCTCACTCGTCTGGAAGAATTCGCTCATCAGGGAATTCGGTTGTGGGGAATGAAAACTGCATTTGATGGAAACGCCATTGACCGCCATTCTTAGCAACTACTGCCGTGAAGCGAAAAGGCCATACGTAGGTTTCAGGCAAAAGCAAACTTGATATCAAATCGTTGCCCAACCGAGTGATGTCCAACATCTTAGATTTTGCGCTTTCTTCATCATTTTCCAGTGAAGCTTTGGCAAAATCGACGAATCCCTCATGCCTGTAATCGGCTGTAATAACATCTGTAACGGAACCAGTTGTCGCCAACCAAGCAATCTCATCTATTACGGTTATGCGAACAGAGTCTTGATTGAAAACAACATCTCCCCAATGTTCCCAATCACCTCTGACCAACTGTCTCACCGCTTCTCTTCCCTGACACCATTCACCCTTGCCAGGTGTAATTGCATTGGTGCCTATCACTTCAACCTCGCCATCAGGAGCAAAAAGTTCCATAAATGCATCTAGATTGCTTAGATCTCGTTGAGAATACCCTTCCTGAAATTCCTTCATCAGGTGAAGAATTTGATCGGTTGATTCTTCTGAACTGGGCTTTGGACCATCACCATCAGCATAGGTCAGTTTTAAGCTGACCACACGCTCCCCTTCCAGAATTTCACCTGTTTCTTCAAAGCCCAATTTATGATAGAACGGTCCTGGACTGCCTTCTCCGGGCACATAGCTGGTCCTTAATTCGACCGCTCCAGGTCGCGTCTTCACATGCTCAATGAGCAGCTTCATCGCCTTACGACCAAAACCCATCCCCTGATATTTGGCATCAACCATCAGGCGCCAAAGAAAATACTCTTGCTTCTCCGCGCGATCTTCCAACATAAGAAAACCAACGGGCTCATCATCAGCATAAATGGCGCGGAACCAGGCGATCTCGCGATTAAAATAGGCTTGAGCGATAGACATGGCGTTTGAGGCAACCATTTTTTCCTGGGCTTCATGCACACTAAGCGTGATGACCGGCCAGAAGTTGTCATTGTTCACCTCACGCAAAAAGATGGTGGAATCGGACGCAACCATTTTTATTCTCACCTATTAAATTAATCAGTAAACTAAGAATTACGACTCTTTTACAAAGGGCTGACCCAACGCTTCCGGCTTGGTCGAACCCCATCTGGTCCGGAACCACTTGGTTGACATGAGCATAAGAACGGCCAGAGTTATGGCAAAGGGAACCATACGCCATACATAGCGGGACATAATTCCAGGCAGCACCAACTGGGGATTCAGGGAAAGCTGCCACAACGTCCCGAAAAGCAAGGAGCCAGCCATTAAGATCAAGGGATTCCACAAGGAGAAGAAAACTAGGGCCAGGGCAATGAAACCCCACCCAAGCAGGAAATTGTAGCTCCAAACAGGATTGAAATCGAGGGCATAGATGGTTCCCGCAAAGCCCATCAACATGCCTCCGCTAATCACACAGAGATAGCGAGTTTTAACGACGCTAATGCCAGACACCTCAGCAACCATCGGGTTTTCACCCACAGATCTAATCCGTAATCCTAAACTGGTTTTAGAAAGTATGAACCAGACGGCCGCAGCAAGGATGATGCCAACGAAGAAGAATGGAGAAAGTCCAAAAATGGTTGGTATGCGCTCCATCCCTAATGGGCCAGTAAACGGCGAACCCATGTAAGTGGTCAGACCAAATCCGAGAATCCAGATCCCCATTCCGCTAACGACCTGGTCACCGCCTAATGTAATGGAAAAAAAGCCGTGCAGTAAGCCCAATAATCCGCCAACTGCAATGCCCACTAGAAAACCAAGTAGGAAGCTGCCTGTTGTTTGCGCAGTAATGAATCCAAGAGTTGCACCGAAGAGCATTACCCCTTCAATGCCCACATTGAGAATTCCTGAGCGTTGGCCAATGAGCTCACCCAGACCTGCGATCAGGAATATTGTCGAAGCATCCAGACTTCTAACTGAGAATTCCCACATCTACGCTCTCCTTAATGGTTTTTTCACTTACGATTCGATAAGTATAAAAGAATTGAAAGGCAACGAGCGTAATCATCAACACACCCAGCAAAGCGTAATCCACGCCAAAGCTCATGCCCAGTTTGCCCTGGACGAACCGGCCACCAACGGATAAGCCACCAAATAAAAAGGCAACCGGTATGGCAGCAATAGGGTTCCCCTGCGAAATCAACCCGCAGATAATTCCATAAAAAGCGAGATCGCCAAAAAACCCGTAATTTCTGGCAATTTTGTACACGCCAGGTACGGCCGCAAAATAATGGTACCCAGCCCAACCGGCCAATGCACCTCCCAAAACAAACACAAGTATAGGAATGCGAAGGCGGCTAATGCCCGCATATTGGGCCGCGGCTGGATTGTGACCATAGGCCCTGATCTCATAGCCAATACGCGTCTTGGCGAACATATAGGTCAGCAGGATACCCACCCCTAAGGCAAGAAAGATCGTAATTGGCACATCCCCTATCATTGGCGCCTGCAATGCATCCGGCAGTTCGAAACTTTCACCTCTGCCACCGGGATTCATAAATGGTCCCCCTTCCTTGATCATGAATGACACAAACCAGAACATCATGAAATTCAACATCATGGTGACCACAATTTCGTTGATGTTGTATTTCCCTTTCAGAAATCCGGCGACAGCGCCCAAGGCTGCCCCGCCAAAGGCCGCTCCAATAAACATCGCCGGAATCAAGACCCATGGAGAAGGATAAGTCGTGTTAAACTTGTTCACGCCAAAGGCGAAAAGCACGGCATAGGCCGCCAAGGCGCCCGCATATAGCTGGCCTGTCATGCCTATGTTCCAGAGTCCAGCCCGGTAAGGAATGATAAAAGCGTACGTACACAATAACAGGAAAATGAAGCGGTTTATCGTCACCGGTAAGCCAAAAGGATTGAAAAATGAATAAGAGAATATTTGGACGTAAGCTGCGAGGGGGTTTTTCCCAGCAAGGAAAAATATCGAGCTAAAAAGGATCAATGCCACAATAATAGCCAGCACGGCAATGGATACCGCCTGCCAGGTTGACAGCGTCGTTCGTTTTTGAAGTTTGAATTGATAACTGCCTAACTTCATGCCTTCTCACCCGACAAACTTATTCCGGCCATCTGGGCACCGATGTTCTCACGCCGGGCCTCATCCGTGGCGACAATGTCCATAAAGTTCCCTTCATAGATAGGCGCTATCCAATCGCTGATAGCAAAGACTTCATCAAGGTCTTCAGAAACCAAAAGGACAGCAGCCTTGTTTGCCTTGGCCTCTGTCAGCTTATTGCGTACAAACTCAATGGCCCCAATATCGAGTCCCTGTGTGGGCAGCGCCGCAATGACCAGCCGGGGCTTGCGAGACAAAACACGAGCCAAAATCAATTTTTGCAAATTCCCACCGGATAGGTTTTTGGCCTTAACGTCTACATTGGGCGTCTTCACCCCATATTCGGCAACGATTGCTTCAGTCAGTTCCCTGATCTTCTTGTAATCCAGGACTCCACGATGTAAGAATTCATCATCAAAGTAATAATTCATCGTGGTATTTAAGACCAGTGAAAAGTCAGCAATGGACCCCATGTGATTGCGGTCTGAGGGAATATAGCCCATTCCCCTCTGCCATCGTTTTGCACTGGACAGGGTAGTAACATCCTGTCCATCAAGTCTGATAGAGCCGGATTCAGAACTGCGTAAGCCGGCGATTGTTTCCACCAATTCGCGCTGCCCATTTCCTGAGACGCCGGCGATAGCAAACAATTCACCTTCTCGAATGGAAAAGGAGCACCCGTCAAGCGCCTTAAATCCCTTATCATTCAAGGCAGATAAATTATCGACCTGCAAAACAGTCTCCCCTTTTTCTACAATCCTTCGTTCCGTTCTGAAGATAATTTCTCTGCCCACCAACTCCTCAGCCAGACTTTTCTCGGTCGCCACGGCCGTCTTGACACAGCTAACAACTTTTCCGCGCCGCAAGACGGTCACCCTATCGCTGATCCGGAGCACAATCGGCAGCTTATGTGTAATGAAGGGCACAATGGCCAGGTTGTCTCTTGCCATGGCCTCGATCGATTCCAGAAGTTTTTCCGTTTCTATGGGCGTCAAAGCGGCAGTTGGTTCATCCATGATCAGCAGTTCAGCACCACGATAAAGTGATTTGAGAATCTCGACAACTTGCTTTTCGCCTTCAGAAATCTGCCAAACTTTGGCGTGAAGATCGATGCTAAAACCAAATTTTTCGCAGAGCTCATCGATCTCACGCCCAACCCGTTTCAGATCCAATATCTTACCCGCACCTGGATGGCCCAAGATGATGTTTTCTATGACGGAATGGGCTGGAACAAGCTGGCGATGCTGGTGAACCATGCCAATACCCTTGTCGATGGCGTCCAAAGGGGACTTAAACTTGACCTGAGTACCTGCAAGGTAGATCTCTCCTTCATCAGGCTGATACTGGCCAAATAGAATTTTCATCAAGGTGGATTTTCCGGCGCCATTTTCCCCCAGGATAGCGTGTATTTCCCCTGCCTTTATTGAGAAATCAATTTGATCATTGGCGATAACTCCCGGGAAAATCTTGGTTATGCCTCGCGCCTCTAGGACGGTCTCGCCCCGTTTTACCTGATGAAGTAGCACAATATGTCCTTCGTGAAAATTTCAGGATGGTTCAATCTGTGTGGTTGAACCATTCTTTGAGCATTAACTCGATAAGACAAGCTGTTAACAATGAGGCTCCCGTTTTTGGGAGTTTTTCTCTCAAGATAGGGAGCCTCAACTTTATTAGAAATATGAAGTCAGCTTGCGTTTGTGGACTGCTTAGGGAGATTCTATTCTAGGATCTCGACACCCTCAACATCAAAATTGAACTGGGACAGCAGCCACTCATTTGTGGGCACTTCTCCGGCTGGTTTTACTTCCTCACCAGCAGCGGGAATAGGCGTTCCTTCTAGCTCAAGTCCTGTCCCGTTGCTGATAAAGGCATGCTCGGTGAAGGGATCCCACTCGCCGGCAATCATCTGATCCCGGCGCTGCTCAACAAGCTGTATGATCTCATCAGGAATCGAGGGCAATGCTGCCGGGCTAATTGCGTCCAGGCCAACTTTATTGTCATTCATAATATCGACAGTTGGCAAATCGGTGCCATCAGCCAAAACCATGGAATCATTCATGCCCAGATATAGGACCGTTTCGGGATTTTCTTCGCCAGCCAGCCAATCGTTCAACATATGCTCGTAGAGGACTTCCCAGCGTGTATCAAAGGACACAGCGACAGTGTCCGTATCAGACCAGCCATAGAAGCCAACAGTATCCATATCCTTGCCAATAAACCAAATTTCTTGTTCCTGGGCCACATCTAAAGGTGAGCCAGAATCCGTTTGTTGGGTCAATACATCGACATCATATTGTGAGATGAGGGTCTCGGCAATTGCGCGTTCTTCAGGTGGTAAAAACCAATCCCCCGCATACTTGACGAAGATATTGATATCTTTGTCCAGAATCTCGGCTGCATCTTGCACACCAAGAATAAAGCCATTCTGCCGTCTGATAACCTGCACCGATGGGAAAGCGGAAACGATACCAATATTGCCCGTCTCTGTCAGTGCCCCAGCAATGAGACCCTCAAGATAGAGCGCCTGGTACTGCCTGGGGAACAAGCGAATGAAATTTCTTTTTGTTGAAAGATCACTGGCGATGATTGAACCGAAGTATACGTCGGGATATTCATCGGCGATGTCAATTAAGGGCATACCCATGAATTCAGCGTTACCGACAACAATGGTCGCCCCATCATCGGCAATCATTTCTTGTGCATAGGGTACAGTAAGGTCCGGGCCAACTTCTTCTCTAAATACATATTCGACGTTGTCGTATTTTTCTGCGATACGCTTGCCGGCACGATCATGAGCGCCAGACCAGGTTGTGCCTTCAATGACACTGAAATGTTCAATTGCCAGTGTAGCGCCTTCAGCCATCTCCGCGGCTTCCTCTGCAGGTGCCTCTTCTGGCGGCGCTTCTGCCTCAGGGGCTTCTTCTGCTTGTTCAACTGGTGCCTCTGGGGCAGGAGTTGCGCACGCTGTCATGACCAAGGCCATGGCAGCAATTAAAAGAAATACCAAAATTATGCGGAACGCGTTGCTATTCTTCTCTGGACGTAATTTTCCGATCATTTCTATCATCCTCCTTGATTTTTGCGAGTTGTCGGAAGTGACCCACTTGCGCCATTATTTTTACGTGATGGGTCTAATAAGCTTTGGAATCACCATGCAGAAGAACTGAAGATGCGCCTATTCTAAAGTAGTGTGTGAACAACGTCAACAGCGATATATGATTGATATATGTAGAGGAAGATCAGGGATCTGATTCTTTTTGGACATTGGGACCAGTGAACCCACTCTCGTTTGGATTGATTATGGTTATTGACTAGCTTGGCAACATAATAGACACTTCGTCACTTATGTTTAAAATCCTATTGATTTCCACCTACGAATTAGGTCACCAGCCTTTTGGTCTCGCCTCACCGGCAGCGTGGCTGATCAATGCTGGTGCCTCGGTATCTTGCCTTGATACGGCCGTGCAGTCATTGGATCACGATCTGGCAGCCGAGGCGGACTTAATTGCTCTCTATCTGCCGATGCACACGGCAACACGCCTGGCAGTTGATCTACTTCCGCACATCAAAAGCTTGAATCCACATGCCCATTTGTGCTGCTTTGGTCTCTATGCACCGACAAACGAAGCGTTTCTGCGAGAATTGGGGGTGCATACGATCATTGGCGGCGAATTTGAAGCTCCCCTCACAGCACTTTTTCAACAACTCTCGGCGACGAATGGGCAGGCATCTAACGTTGTGCAAAGTGAAACCCTTGTTTCCATGGAGAGACAGCAGTTTCTGCTTCCAGAACGTGATTCCCTGCCCAAGGCAGGGAAATATGCACATTTATTGCTGCCCGACGGGACGCTGCGACAGTCAGGCTATACGGAAGCTAGTCGAGGATGCAAGCATCTTTGTCGCCATTGTCCGATTGTCCCCATCTATAACGGCCGTTTCCGTATCGTTCAACCGAATATCGTACTAGCCGATATCCGCCAGCAGGTCGCAGCCGGGGTGCATCATATTACCTTTGGCGATCCCGATTTCTTGAACGGTCCCGGACATGCCATCCCCCTCGTCCAGGCCTTACACAGCGAATTCCCGCATTTGACCTTCGACGTCACCATCAAGGTCGAACATCTACTCAAGTACGATCATTTTCTGCCCATATTAAAGGAATGCGGCTGCGTCCTCATCACCAGCGCTGTAGAAACAGCAAGCAATCACATCCTGGAAATCATGGACAAAGGGCACACGAGGGCTGATTTCGCGCAAATCGCCGCCAGGCTGCGCGATTTGGATATGACCCTAAACCCAACCTTTGTGGCCTTTACTCCTTGGACAACGCCAAATGATTATTTGGAAATGTTGGCCGTTATTGCCGAGTTAGACTTGATCGAAAATGTTTCGCCGGTTCAGTATGCCATTCGCCTGCTCATCCCCTCTGGTTCACGGCTCCTAGATTTGCCAGAGGTGAACGAACTGGTTGGCAGCTTTGATCAAGCAGCGCTGGCCTTTCCATGGCAACATCCCCTGCCGCAGATGGACGACCTCTATAAGCGCATTTACCGCCTGGTACAGCAGATGAACGACCTGCCTCGCGCCTCGCTGTTCAGCCGCATCTGGCAGGAGGCAGTGCAGTCGGCGCCAGAACTCAACGGGCCGATGAGCTTAGAAAGGAGGTGGGATGCGCCTGCCGCGCCGGTTCCGCGGCTGAGCGAATCCTGGTACTGATGAGCGGAGCCATTTGAGAAGCAGTTTGCTTCTGATCAGGTTTAGAACCGGCCACAACAAACCATAGACCGTTGGGAGCAATGATGCACCCATAAATGTCATTTAAATACTATGGAAATAAAAACAGCCTGTTCCAATTCGCGGAACAGGCTGTTGTGTCGTTGAAAAAAGAAGATTTAGGCAGGCTGTACTTGCACCGCCGGGCGGAATTTATAGCCGTAAACGATCATTCCCTCTTCGCCATCGGAGCGAAGCTTGCGGGTAACCATTTCCACAGGCATGCCGATGTAGACGTCATCTTTGTTGACATCGGTCAATTGGGCGGTGAGCACCGGACCTTCATCCAGCTTTACCAAGGCCACGGTATAGGGGGTATTATGTTCGTAACCGGCCGGGGCATCATAAATAGTCGTATATGAGAAAATCTCGCCGGTTCCAGCAAAGGTATATAGTTCTTTTGCCGGGGCAAGGCATTCCAGGCAAACATCACGCGGGGGGAATAGCTTGACCCCACATGAATCACACTCCTCGCCGACGAGGCTGTATCGTTGTTCGTTTAAGCGCCAATGACGTGATACTTCCATTTTAGTCCTCCCAGTCTTCACTGAGTCTATTGGTATGGATCCATGAAACACAATTTTGCTTCACATTCAATCCTAATTATGCATAGGAACGCTTTCATTCCCTGCCAATAGAATGAAAAAAACTGTCAAAAGCTATCACTATCCTCCAAAAAAGGGGGTTAACAGCCTTTCACAGTTTATTATATCGTTTGATATTTTTTAATACTTTCTAGCTTAGGCGAAAGATATGGGTTACGGCCGTAGCCCCGGTTGTACCCAGATTCTGGGTCATACCCACCTTTGCCCCTTCGACCTGGCACGCCTCCGCCTGCCCCCGAAGCTGTTGGGCAACCTCTACAACCTGGTAGACACCAGTGGCCCCAATGGGATTACCGCGCGCTTTCAGGCCGCCAAAAGTGCTGATCGGGATTCGGCCGTCAAGACCAATCTGCCCATCTCGCGCCAACTGCCAACCTTGGCCACGAGCAGCAAAGCCCGCCGCTTCCAAAGATAAGGCAGCCATTACCGTAAAAGAATCATGCAGCTCGAAGAGATCAATATCATCATGGGTGACATCGGCGGCCGCCATCGCTTTTTCAGTGCTTATTGCCGCAGCCGTAAGATGCAGTATATCCCTGCGATCATGTAGACCCATGGTATCAGTCGCTAATGCGGATCCAATGATTTCTACTGGCTGAGGCACTAAATCGTTGGCCCTTGCCGTACTGGTCACGATGATCGCCGCGGCGCCATCCCCCGTGGGAGCAGCATCAAACAAAGATACGGGATCAGCAACCAGGGGTGCCATGGCAAAGCGTTCTGGTTTCAGCCGGTTGCGAAACATGGCCATGGGACTCCTGGCCCCATTGGCATGGGCATTGACGCTGAATCCAGCGAAATCAGCCACCTCGAGGTCATGTTCAAACATATAGCGGCGCATCAACAGCGCACCGGCTCCAGCATAAGTCAGCCCCTGCACCGCTTCAAAATCAGCGTCGAGACCGGAGGCCAGAGCCGCATTGACCGGTGTTCCTGTCTCATCCGTGACTTTTTCTACACCGACAACCAGGGCTGTTTCAACCAATCCGCTTTTGACGGCCAGAACCGCCTGGCGAACGGCCGCTCCCCCGGAGGCATCGGCTGCTTCAACAGTGACCGCTTCAATCCCTCTCATTCCCGAAAAATCGGCGACCAAAGCCCCCAGATGGTTCTGGTTGCTTAACTGTCCGGCAAGCATATTACCGACGTAGAGGGAATCGACCTTACTGATATGGGCATCATCGAGGGCAGCCTCGATGGCGTACCAGGCCAGGTGGCGCAGCGAGGTGTCCCAATGCTCACGCACATTCGTTTTTCCAATTCCAATAATGGATACGGTGGTCATGGAGTCAATTCCTTTATGACATCTTCAACTTATCCCGGTAGCGGGTATAAGTAGCATAATCAATTTCGGTGCGGCGGGCGATATAATCTTCAGTCGTCGGCGCCAATCTCTGGACCTCTTCCAGCCGATCCGTAGTGTAAATCTCGAAGGCATCGGAGCCGGCCCCGGAACCATAGCTGACCACCAGGATGCGGTCATCCGCCGCAGCAATATCCAGAATGGCGGTCAATCCAATCATCGCCGAACCGGAGTAGGTGTTGCCAATTCGTGGACTTAGCAATCCAGGCGCGATCTGCTCGGGGCTGAAGCCTAACATCTTGGCCGCGCGCATGGGGAACTTGGCATTGGGTTGGTGGAATACGGCCCAATCATAATCCTGCGCCGTCCGACCGTTAGCTTCCATAATAGCCTGGGCCGCGGAGATGACGTGTTTGAAATAGGCGGGTTCACCGGTAAAACGATCCCCATGAGAGGGATAGTTGGCATGAGCACGGCGCCAGAAGTCTGGCGTATCGGTCACAAAAGAATATGAACTTTCGATGATACCCGCCGCTTTGGCCGACGGACCGATTAAGATAGACGCACCACCAGCAGCAGCGGTATATTCCAATGCATCCCCCGGTCGCCCCTGGGCAGTATCCATACCGATACTCAGCGCATACTTAGCCATGCCGGAACCGACGAAGCCCATGGCAGCTTGCATCGCTTCTGTACCTGCTTTGCAAGCGAACTCCCAATCTGCAGCCTGTGTATGGGGCACGGCGCCGATGGCCTCGGCGACGACTGTGCTGCTGGGTTTTACTGCATAAGGATGGCTCTCGCTGCCAACCCATACGGCGCGAATCTCGCGTGGATCTATCTGGGCACGCAAAAGGGTGTTGCGCGCCGCTTCGATCGACATGGTAATGACATCTTCGTCGAGACCACTAACTGCTTTCTCTTTAACAGGCGTTCCGCCGACGCCCTCTGTCCAAATTCGTGAGACTTCGACTGCCGGAAGGCGATAGCGGGGTACGTAAGCCCCATAGCCAACAATGCCCACAGGGCGATCAGGGCGCATCATCCCTTTTTGCGGATCATATTCATTCATAACTTTACCTCAATTCATTTCGGCCAACAGCTCTTTGGCACGTTCACCGTTTATCTGTTTCTCAGCCACCAGTTGGTTCGCAATACGCTGTACCTGGTCGTCAATGGCGCCGGCAGCCATCGCTACTTGTCGCGCATGCAGGCGCATGTGGCCTCGTTGGATTCCAACGGTGGAGAGCGCCTTTATTGCGCCCAAATTTTGGGCCAGACCTACGGCGGCGATTACCTGGGCCAGTTCAACGGCCGTTTTTACATCCAAAATCTTGACCGCCACCTTGGCCGCGGGGTGTACCTTAGTCGCCCCGCCCACCAGGCCAACGGCCATGGGCAGCGTAATCTCGCCAAACAGGTCCCCATTTTCATTGACATGCCAATCAGTCAGGGATTGGTAGCGTCCGCTGCGGGCAGCATATGAATGAGCACCCGCTTCAATCGCTCGCCAATCGTTGCCCGTGGCTATGACCACCGGGTCGATTCCATTCATGATCCCTTTGTTATGCGTGGCCGCACGGTAAGGATCGACAATTGCAAAAGCATTGGCTTCTTCGATAAGTCGCGCCACATCTTGGCCAGGAATACCATGGGTTTCCAGCGCAGCAGCAGGCACAATTCCGCGGGCCGTGGCCAGACGATGGTCGGCCAGATTGGAGAGAATACGCAAACTTGTGCGACCTCCTGTTAGGTCAGCGATGACGGGAGCCAATGTTTCCACGGCCGTATTCACGGCGTTGGCGCCCATGGCATCTCGCGTATCAAAATAGAGATGAACAATCAGCATAGGCCCGACAGGCGTGTCCGGGAATGGACGGGACACAATATCCCGCGCACCTCCACCGAATCTGACAATAATGGGATCACAAAGATCCGCCCGCTGCATCAGGTCTTCTTTATTGGCTTCAATATTGGCTATGGCAGCATCGAGATCGGGGACTTCCAGCACCTGAATCTGGCCTATCATCACCGGATCCGTCGCTTCGGTTTCAAAACCACCCCCGGCCCGGAACAATTTTGCCGCATGGCTGACCGCAGCCAATACACTCGGTTCCTCGACAGCCATGGGAATCAGATAATCCTGACCATTGATCAAGAAATTGACCGCAACGCCCAAGGGCAGCTCAAACGTACCCAGTGTATTTTCGATCATGAGATCAGCCTGGCCATTCTCTAGACCAAGCCCCGAGAGCCGGTTCTTCTCTTCTTCATCCAAGCCGGCCCACCGGGCAATGACATCGACTCTCTCTGCCAGCGGCAGCTTATAAAATCCCGGCAGGCGGGAAGACTTTCTATTCTTTTTGTTATCAGCGGTCATAGCACCTTCTTTGTGTCAGAGATCGAGGAAAATATACGTCTGTTTTTCTGTCAAAAGCTATCCAAAGCAATCTAGGCCATTAATTCTGGCGACCGGAGATAGTAAACTCACCGTTTCCTAAGGTCGCATCATGAATGCTCACGTCCTCAGGCAGGCCGCTCAAAGCGCCGGCGATTTCGCTGTTGGCAACTGTTTCAATGATATCCAACATGGATTCCGGCAAGGGCAGGATGCCCGCCGACGCGGAAAGCAGTTCAAATTGTAGCCGGTCACCTACCACGACAGGACGCAGCTTAACCACCAAGGGCAAAGCCACCGGTTCGGTTACTTCGCCGGTCAACTCAAGGTATTCAGGTGTAATAGCGAACTGAACATCCTGCGCGCTGAAGGCCTCGGTTTGAATTGCACCCGCTTGCCCCGCAATGAACTCACTGAGGTCAGCTTCAGTGATGGTCACGGCGAAGTTGCCATTGGCATCAGGCTGAATATTGGCCAGTTTTTGCGGCAATGATCCCTCTACGGTCGTTATACTTGCTGCCGCCTGTGGCAAACTGGTGGCCAGTTCCTCAACCTGGGCAGCGATTGCCGTGGCTGCCGCGCCGTCACCCTGGGAAACGGCGGTGGCCGCCATCTGACCAGCCTCGCCAGCTACTGCGGCGGCGGTTGCTGCCGCTTCTGCAGCGCGCGTAGCGGCCACAGCAACATCTTCAGGTGAAATCGCCGAATCTTGTGTGCCCAAATTGAATGGCAGGTCTAGACCAAGGCCGCAGGCCATAGACATCATCGCTAACAAAACAATTGCTATAAGTACCCATTGCTTACCATTTCTCATTATTACTTCCTCGTCTTTAGTGAAAGAAACCTGGGTTTTACCGTCACCGATTTCTCCTCGATTCGCTGGAGATTCTTATTGTACGAGGTCATAATACCGGTTTCTAGTCTCTGTCACCAACCGTGGCACAGAGATCCGGATCACCGGTAACTTGACCCTTGTTTTAACCTCGTGTAGCATTCACAGGGTTGGTCATGGTGACCATCGTCACTCCGATTATAACGCGTATTGCCTAGTTGGCAGTCTATCCACTGGAGCAGCTTAGATGAAGTCGAACACATCGACCGCCATAGCGCTCACACTCCTGATGCTGGTGCTGGTTCTTGCAGCCGCTGTATTCTTTCTTATTCAGGGACAGCAGGCCATCAAGAATGATTTACACAGCGCCAACGATCAGGTCCGAGCCGTTGAGAAGCAGCAGGCAGACATCGAACTGCGAAGTTCGGCCGCTCAAGCCACCCTTGATACCTTGGAGATTCGCAGTACGGCATCCGCTGCTGAGAATGTAGGCTTAACCGAGCAGTTGGCAAACAGCGACCAACTAGATCTGACGCGCGAAGCACAAGATACTCAGCTCAAGACCGATCTTGATCATGCCAATGCCACGGTACAGGCCTTTGAGTCTCAAGCCCCGCTCGTTGCGATTGTCAACCCACCGGTGGACGATGAATTGGTCGCCGGCCAACCAGTAGAACTGGTCATCGTCGCCAGTGACCACGCCGGCGTCAACAGTATCGACTTCAACATCGGCAATGATCTACTGCTGCTGGGAGGGCCTGTGGAGGATGCTGGACTCACGGCCGTCAAAAGGCATATGTGGACACCTGACGGTGAGGGTCCGGTAGAAATCAGGATCACGGCCACCAATATAAATGGCATCAGCAGTGAGCATACCGTCAGCCTCATCGTTATCGCCGCGGTTACACCTACGCCCGAAGCGACGGTTGAAACGCTCCCTGAAGCAACCCCCGATAGTTAACTACCGGCCTCCCCACAGCCAAGCGATCCACAGCCAAGCTTTCTTGGCTCACTTTTCCCCTGCCGGCATGATTTCGTGCCATAATTGGAGTAAAATAAGGATAGCGATTTAGACCTCGCCGGACGGCTTTCAACAACTTTCGCGAGTGACCGAAGCAGATCAATGGACAAGATGAAACTTACCGAAGGGGAAAAATATCATGGGTGCAAAGATTAATCGTCAGCCTGGGCCTTTGAATGAAGATGCGCTGCAAATGCTGCGTGACAAGGGTTTGATAAAATTTAGTGATGTGCTTACGTCCGACGATCAATTGCTGGGCAAGGCAGTTCAACTGCGAGTTCGTCAGGAAGAAGTCAATATCGAATTGAAGCTTTACGCTGCCTATCTCGATGTTGCCAGCCTAAACCTGGGCACACATTTCTATATCCCGACCGATTTTGTCCAGGATTATGATCCACTGAGCGGCAAGGTATTGCTTTCCGTGCCTTTCTCTGCAATCCAAGATGAGAGCTGGAACAGAGAGCCTACCTTCATTGCTGGTCATTTAGGAGAGATAGAAGATTTAACGGAACTATAGCATCACCCCTTTTGGGGGCACCGCTGCCATAAAAAGAAGGCCGCTTGTCGCGGCCAAAAAATACCCTAATCCTTGTTAAAATCAACTGCCTCTTCTGACAGGCGTCCATTCCTGGGAATGCTCAGTCAGAGGAGTCTTCTTGCGCCGCTTCTCTTTTGAGTCCCTGGCAAAATTCTCCAGCATCCTTTCCATCGAGTGCAGAAATTGGGGATCGAAGTTTACTCGTCCGCACATATCACATCGATTGGCCGGAGCATTAGGCAAAATGATCATATGAGAACCGAATCTGCGCATATACGTCCTCGGTACAGGCCGGCAGCGTCCCACATGACATTCCTCACATTTAAGGCTCAAATTAGGATCCCCTTGCTCTGCACTCAATTGGCTGCCTGCGCACTATGGGTAACTTCTCCCCAATCGCTTGGAGGCCAATAAACAAACAGCGCCTTGCCCAATAAATTCTCTTCCGGCAGATAACCCCATGAATGAGAATCGCTGGAATTATTGCGATTATCACCCAGGACAAAATACTGGCCCGTAGGAACCTCCCAATTACCCGAGTAATTGGGTGAATCCGCTATAAATGGTTCTTGTTGAGCTTCGCCATTAACCCAGACCGTGCCGTTGTTGATTTCCACCTGATCACCCGGTACGCCGACGACTCGCTTAATCAAGT
The DNA here is from genome assembly GCA_963807975.1 of uncultured Chloroflexia bacterium. Lineage (GTDB taxonomy): Bacteria > Chloroflexota > Anaerolineae > Promineifilales > Promineifilaceae > JAACFF01. The sequence goes on from CAWEDV010000004.1 coordinate 167,846, forward strand.
TTAGCTCATTGCGCGGGTGGCGAAAGACAACGATGTCCCCCTGCTCCGGATCGTCCATCACATAAGTAACGTTGTTGATGATCAGATATTCACCATCAAGCAGCGTAGGGTTCATGCTGCTGCCATCAATGCGGTAGCGTCCAATCAAGCTGTGTACCAGCCAGAAAATGAAAAAGGTAAGCAGCAAGGTCTCGATTACTTCACGTATAACCAGTTCAGGCGGTTGGCGATATGAATTTGACTCCATTTGCCTACCGCTATTATCACCTGCTTCTTCAGGCTGTTGTCTATCGTGGTTGGCAATTGCCATCGACACCTTCACCTACGATCAATGAGTAATGATCAGATGCGTCACATTAAACGCTGGATCTAAAAAATTATATGCTAGCCAAAAAGACGGCGCAAATGCGGGCCGAACCCACGTTCTGATTAAGAATACGCAAGCAAGATTAAGACTGCCTGCCCATAACGGTTTTCCTAATTCCCTTCTTAATTTCGCTGTTGCCTCCATAACGGCGCATGCTATAATCTTGATGTTAGTGGGCCATTAGCTCAGTTGGTAGAGCAGGTGACTTTTAATCACTTGGTCGGGGGTTCGAGTCCCTCATGGCCCACTCTTCTTTTATCGAGCTACAAACCGCCCCTGACCCCGCTGTCCACAGAAATGCCCATCTTCAACGATGATTTGTCCACGGATGAGCGTTGTTTCCGTCCATCCCTCTAGTTCAATCCCATCATAGGGCGTCCAATCGACATTTTCGTGCAAGGCTTCCGTTGACAATGTGATCTGCTTATGGGGATCAAAGATCACCAGGTCGGCGTCGTAACCGATCACTATCTTGCCCTTGTTGGCAAATCCAGCCAGCTCAGCGGGAGTTGTACAGCAGGCCGCCACCCATTGATTGGCGGTTAGTCGTCCGCTGCGCACGCCAAATGAATAAACAGCCGCCAACCGGCTCTCCACGGAGGGCACTCCGCCGGGAATTGTGCTGTAATTGTCTAATCCTGTGCTTTTTTCAGCGCTGGTGAAGGGGCAATGATCCGTGGTCACCACCTGTAAATCTTCATTACCAAGGGCGCGCCACAGGGCATCCTGCGCTTGCTTTGCGCGAATGGGGGGCGAACAAACCGGCCATGCGCCCTTAACGCCTGGAGCATCATAAACATCCTCGGTTAACAGCAGGTACTGCGGGCAGGTTTCTCCGCTGATGGGCAAGCCTTGGCGGCGCGCCCGGGCTATTTCCTGCACCGCTTCTTCGCAGGTCACATGGAATATGTGGGCGCGCGTCCCTACGTACTTGGCCAATTCGATAACCCGGTTGACTGCCTCCCCTTCAAATTGAGCGGGCCGGCTGCGCGGGTGCCAGTGCGCGGAGGTGCGTCCTGCAGCCAGATTTTGGGCGATCAAGGTGCAGATCACATCCCAATTCTCGGCATGCACAACAGGCAAGCCGTTTACCTCACGGATTGCCTGCAACGCCTGCAGCAGTTGTCCATCATCCAGGCGTAAACCGTAAGCCATGTACAGTTTGAAACTGCCGCAGCCGGCTTCATGAGCCTGCGGCACCTGGTTCAATTTGTCTATTTCGGTGGGACCAATGGTCATATGTAGGCCATAATCGATCACCACCAGCGGATCAGCCAGGGCACGACGGTCACGCAGCGCATCAACCATCGTTTCCGCGCCATGCGGTTCGACAAAGTCCACGATAGCCGTCGTCCCGCCCAATGCTGCCGCTCTCGTGCCCGTAAAAAAGTCATCGGATGAGACGAATTCTCCAATGGGCATCTGCATATGCGTATGCATATCAACCGCTCCCGGGATGACCAGCTTACCGGCAGCATCGATTTCCTTATCGCCAGCCAATCCGCGACCTAGGGCTGCAATGATTTCCCCCTTAAGGCCAATATCAGCCTCATAGGTGGAATCGGCCGTTACAATGGTTCCATTTTTGATCACGACGTCAAAAGACATGGCAACTCCCAGATGTATTTCGCAGCTTTCGCCTGTTGTTACTAATACTGGAAATTATAGCCCCTACAACGAAAAAAGCCCCGCTGATTGCGGGGCCTTTTTCGGGAAGAGGAGAAAAAGGAGGAAAGAGGAAGTTATTTCTGACTTTCACCGTTAGGTGTCTATCAATTAATAACAATTATATTATAAACCCTCTTTTGGGAGTTGACAAGCTTTTTATCAAATAAATAGTGTAAACTGCTTTACACTTTGCGTGTTCATCCTAAAAGAAGTCTACTGAATCGCGGGATTGGCTCGCTTTTTTTGTTGATCTTGCCTTCTCATATAGCCCAAGCCATGTTATTCTTGGCACAAGATGAGGCCCGTTCATAGGCTTTTCAAATGCGGAGGTAAATGACAACCAGATGAGCATCCAGGACAACAAAAAAAGGTGGCAAGAGGAAATTGTCGATCCAATCGTCAAGCGCTTTCCGGAGCGCAAAGAACAGTTTGAAACCACGTCAGACATCCCTGTTGAGCGTGTATACGTGCCCCCACCCGACGGCCGTGATTATGAAGAAGATCTCGGATTTCCCGGCGAATATCCTTTCACGCGCGGTGTCCAGCCGACCATGTACCGGGGGCGCTATTGGACCATGCGCCAATACGCCGGCTTTGGCACGGCCGCAGAGTCAAATCAGCGCTACAGATTCCTCTTGGATCAAGGTCAAACAGGGCTGTCCGTAGCTTTTGACCTGCCTACGCAAATCGGCTACGATGCCGACGATCCCTTGGCTGCTGGAGAAATTGGCAAAGTTGGTGTAAGCATATCCAGCCTAGCCGACATGAAAACGCTGCTCGATGGCATTCCCCTGGACAAAGTCAGTGTCAGTATGACCATCAATGCCCCTGCAGCCATCCTCTTAGCTATGGTCATCGCCGTGGCCAAAGAACAAGGAGTTGAGAACAATCAACTGCGCGGCACCATTCAAAATGACATCCTAAAAGAATACGTCGCTCGTGGGACCTATATCTTCCCCCCAAAACCGTCCATGCGCCTCATCACCGACGTCATCGATTACTGCAGCCGGGAAGTTCCACGCTGGAATCCAATCTCGATTTCTGGCTATCATATTCGCGAGGCAGGCAGTACCGCCGCGCAAGAGATTGCCTTCACCTTGGCCAACGGCATCACCTATGTCCAGGCTGCCATAAACGCTGGCCTCGATGTAGATAAATTCGCCAGACAGCTTTCTTTCTTCTTCAACGCCCATAATAATTTCTTGGAGGAAATCGCTAAATACCGCGCCGCCCGCCGCTTATGGGCGCGAATCATGCGCAATCGCTTCGGAGCCAAAGACCCTTGCAGTTGGCGGTTGAGATTCCACACTCAGACTGCGGGAAGCACCCTCACAGCCCAACAGCCAGAAAACAATGTCATCCGCGTCACTCTCCAGGCTCTCGCCGCTGTCCTGGGCGGAACCCAGAGCTTGCACACCAACAGCCGTGATGAGGCCCTGGCCCTGCCCACGGCCGATGCGGTACAGATAGCTCTGCGCACGCAGCAGATCATCGCCAATGAAAGCGGCGTTGCCGATACAATCGATCCTTTAGGGGGATCCTATTTCATTGAGAGTTTGACCGATGACCTGGAATCTCGCGCCCAATCCTATATCGAGGAGATCGATCAGATGGGGGGTATGATGGAAGCCATCGATACCGGATTTGTCCAATACGAAATTCAGGAAGCAGCCTACAGATTCCAGCGCGACCTTGAAGCAAATCGGGAAATCGTCGTTGGCGTCAATCGCTTTCTTCAAGACAGCGAAAACTTGCATATGGAGATGATGAAATTGGACCCAGCCATTGAAGAAGACCAGCGTGAACGATTGATCCACCTGCGCGGGGAGCGCGACAATCAGAAAGTCGCTGAATTACGAAGCCAGATTGAGTCCGCCGCGCACTCGGGTGAAAATCTCATGCCATTGTTTATAGTGAGCGTTGAAAATATGCTTACCCTGGGCGAGATATGCCACTCCTTGCGCGCCGTCTGGGGAGAATATCGTCCCCATATCGCCGTATAAATTAAATGGCTTTCTCATCTGGTCCCGAATGGCAAAGGAAGAGACTTAAGGATATAGAGAAAGATGATCAAGAAAATCGACCATATAGCAATTTTACTACCTGAATTAGCCAGCGGTACCGAATTTTGGGTGGAAGCGTTAGGTCTGCCGCTCGAAAAAATCGAAGAGGTTCCCGAACAGCAGGTAAAAATCGCTTTCCTTCCCGTGGGGGATAGTGAGATCGAATTAATCGAGCCTACCAATGACACCAGCGGTGTCGCTGCCTACCTACAGAAGCGGGGGCCTGGCCTGCACCATATCTGTCTAGAAGTAGATGACATCGATGAGACGCTCACCCGTTTAAAAAAGGCGAATGTGCCGCTCATCGACGAGGAGCCAATGACGAGCGCTGATGGCAAGCAGCTGGCCTTCATCCACCCCAAAGGTGCAGGCGGTGTCCTGGTGGAATTATACCAATTGCCTGATCAAGTCTAGAATGTGCATAGGGCGAAAAAGTGCAGATTTTTAAGCCACCGCGCTTCCCAGGAATCCTAAGATATGCTATGATGGTGTTAAGCTACTGCACTGGCAGCTTATTGTCGTGAGTCAAACTATTTGGAGCATGGATGGCAAGTCTTGGTTGGTAGTCTCGGGGGATTACCCCAGTTGCCGAATATTGGCCTATCGTCTGTACTCCATGACAAAGCCACCCAGTGCGGTGGCTCTTTTTATTTCTAATGGGACGCCGACACAAGAAATTTGCCGGGCGCGGATGAACGCTGAGAACACGGATTAATTCTGTCTTTCTACCCCTGCCCGTTCTAGTCCAGGTACCGACCAAGAACATCTCCACGTAACCCCGAATCTTCCCCTCCATGGTTCCTAATCGTCAACACAAACTGCCCATGTTCCAGCTTCAAAACGCTGGGTTGCTGATCGTTTTATCCTAAAGGCAGGTCACCTCTAGTCACTTGATCACGGGTTTAAGGATATTTAGAAAACAAAAACCGCCTCTAATGGAGGCGGTTTTAGCGGCTCAAACACCAGGAGGGCAGTATTTGAACCAAGATTTCGATTAATGCCCGGGTCGAGGGAGGGATGGGCGCTAACCTAGGCCTAGTCAGGGTTGTTCCAGTCGCGTTTCTCTCGTGCCAGTTTGGGGGGAGGAGTTCCTCTTAACCTGACCAAGCTTATCAATATGTTACAACATTTTACTGCAAATGTCTACTACGAATGGCATTCACTGGAAGCATTTGGGCAGCTGTTGTGAAGAATAATCCGCATGTGATCTTTATCCTATATCACTTGTGACTTTTATCACTATCAAAACCAGACACTTTGTTTTACAGTAATAGTCTGAGTGAATAGGCTGTATTGTTGGCGTCATATTTCACCAAGTTTCTGCTTACTTGACGCAGTAGCGACACCGTCCAATTTGGCCAGGAAATAAACATGAATGAAGGATTAGTGTATCGTGATCAACTGCTTTCTGATCTAAACGATTGTGTCGTTCTCGCTGCCGATTTCTTCATGCTTGTTCATGAAAATCTCTATGATGGCCATCAAACTGCGCGGGAAGTTTTAGCTCACCTTGTCTTCTGGCATCGTGAGTATTCTACAATCGCCGCAGCTTTATCACTGAAGGAAGATCCTGTGTTGTTAGCCGGATCGTTGGCTGTCCTCAATCAACAAGCAGCGGCCGAATTTCAGCAGTGGACTATGGATGAATTGGCCAAACATCTCATCAATACCCAAGAGCGATTGGATGCAAATCTGCGTCAAATGACAGATTGGAGCGTCAATTTTCCGTTTAAAAAGGGTTGCCGTAAGCTCGACGTTGTCGGGCGCATTTGTTCCATTATCGACCATATCAGGCATCACCTGGTTCGACAGGAACGGGCGTTCCGCCGCGGAGAGGATTGGATCAAAGCCTACTACTTGGATCCCACCACATAATAGTCAATTCCAAAAATCTGGTTTTGCGTTGACCCAAGACAGCAATGGATGGCCCTAATTCGGGTCACCATTATCTTGACTGAACATGTTCAGCCACATATCTATCTCATCTGAATTCAGCGCTGGATCTTCTATACTCTCCACCGCTGGCCTCTCTTTGCCCTTATCCTGTTCTTGATCCATCTTGTCGGCGAATTGTTCCGACCGCAGCACATTCATCCGCCGCCTTTCTGCGCTGCGAATAATTCTTTGATCGCTGGAAATGAGTGTATATTCGCCCGGGTTATTTACATTTCCGATACGATTGATCAGCAGAGAATCGGCTGTTCGCCCAGAAGGAGCAAAAATCACCTTCACTGAGCCTGATGAGAGCCCTCTCTCTACCCCACCTGGCAGACCATGGTCAAAAATGACGGTCACCTTGCGCTTCCGACCCCGCGCCGCCCAACTGCGCAGACGCAGTACCAGCTCCACCTCATCATCGGGATCGTCCAGGTTGATATCAGACATCTTGCCTATCAAATTATGCCCATCGATTAAGTACTGCATTGTCTTTTACAAAAATGAACCAGGTTCGTCAGCAGAATCGCCAGTGAACGACCACAAGAGCATATCAACCAACGATTTCCAAATTGGCAAAGGAAGCTGCAAGCCGTTTCACACCCTCGGCAAACGCGACCGAGACCTCTTCATCGTTACCGGTCATTTTGCTCTCAATAACTGTTCCCTCTCCAAATTTGGCATGTTTGACCCGCTGCCCACTGTGATACTTGGGTTTGCTTGGCCCTGGTTTGCTTAATTCATCGGCATATTCCGGCTCCAATGAGCGCGGTTGGGGCAAAGTTTTGCTCCCATTTCTATCCGTTGTCGGTTGGACGTCGTTTCCATAAGAGTTAGAATAAGATGATGATCGGCTCGCAGACCTTCTACTGCTCGCTGAACTTGACGATCCAGACCAACTGGAAGCCCTGCGACGGCTTTTTTGCCGGCGTGTTGCTGGGCTACCGCCACCTTCAACCAGCTCCTGCGGAATATCGACCAGGAAACGAGAAGGAACACTCACCGACGAATCACCATAGAATGTGCGGCGAAAGGCATGAGAAAGATAAACTCGATCTTTGGCCCTGGTGATGCCCACATAAAGCAGACGACGTTCCTCAGCTAGTTCTTCACCATCGTCAAGGGATCTGCTGTGGGGCAGCAAGCCATCTTCCAATCCGGTAAGGAAAACAATGGGGAACTCCAAACCCTTGGCCGCGTGCAGCGTCAAAAGCGTGGTCGCATTGGGAGTTTCTTCTAGATTGTCGGCCTCAGACACCAGCGCCACTTGCTCCAAGAATTCGGAGAGGGATACGTCCGCATCTTCACCCGCCGCATTACGAAATTCCATCACGTTTTCCCAGCGCTCCTCACCTTCTGTCGTGCCGTCTTCGAGATAGCTATGGTAGGCTGTTTGCTCTAAAATAACGTCCAGCAAGTCAGAAACCGCGACCGTTTCCCGCAGTTCTGTCCAGGCTGCCAGGAGACTTCCAAAACGAGTTAATGCCTTCAGAGCACGTCCGGTAAACGGGTGCCGAACCTGCGCATCAACCGCCAGCTTCATGACTGCTTGCGCGGGCATCAAGCCCTGTTCCTCTGCCCACTGCAGCAGATTCTGCTTTGTTTTCGCACCTATTCCTCTTGGTGGCACATTGATCACACGGCCGAAACTAACTGTATCCGCCGGATTGCGAACCAGCCGCAAATAGGCGATGACATCCTTGACTTCCCGTCTGCGGTAAAATGCTGTCGCCCCAACCAGCCGGTAAGGAAGCCCAACACGAAGAAAAGTCTCTTCCAGGACACGTGACTGGGCATTTGTGCGGTACATAATCGCCACGTCTCCACCGGAATAGCCAGCCAACATCAGCCTTTCGATTGTATCAACGACCATCTCAGCCTCTTCATGTTCGTTGTACGCTTCTCGCAAGGTAAGTGGATCGCCTCCTTGGCGCACCGTGAAGAGCTCTTTATGCACCCGGTTTGGATTGGGCTTAATAATCGCCTTTGCCGCATCTAGGATGATCTGCGTTGAACGATAATTCTGCTCCAGCAGCACCTGCTGGGCTTGTGGAAACTGCTCTCTGAAGCGCTGAATATTGCGAAAATCGGCTCCCCGCCATTTATAAATCGATTGGTCGGAATCCCCGACAACAAATAGATTGCTGTGCCGCGCCGCCAACATTTTTAGCAGCGTATACTGCGTAGTATTGGTATCCTGAAACTCATCGACAAGAATATGCTCATACCGTTCCTGGTATTTTTTTAGGATGTCCTCTCGTTCATCAAATAATAGAACTACATTCATCAACAGGTCATCGAAATCCATGGCATTGTTGGCCTGTAATAATGCCTGGTATTCAGTATAGACGCGCCGTGTGATCTCAGAGATATAGTTGCTGGCGGCATACATTTCGGCCGTAATCAACTCATTCTTAGCATTGCTGATGCCGTTGAGCATTTTATTTGGCGGGAACTTCTTTTCGTCCAGATTGAGATTCTTAAGCGCCTGTTTGACCACTTGCTGCTGGTCCGATGTATCAAAGATAACAAAATCTCGATCATAACCCGGCAAACTATCGGTCTCACGCCGTAGAATACGCACGCAGGTTGCGTGGAAAGTCCCCATGGACAAGCCGCGCGGCTGTCCATCAAGGAGTTCCTCGACGCGGTGGCGCATTTCTTTCGCCGCCTTGTTGGTAAACGTGACCGCCATTATATGCCAGGGCATAACCCCCATTTCTTCAATGAGGTAGGCAATACGATAAGTCAACACACGAGTCTTACCACTGCCAGGACCGGCGAGGACGAGTACAGGTCCTGGCGGAGCTTTAATTGCCATCTGTTGGGCTTCATTCAAACCAGTAAGAGAAGTCATAAGAGAATAAATCGATCCTTGGTCAGATTTACAGGATTAAGGCGAAGGATTATAACACCATCCAGCGTCGCTACGTAGCATCATTAGGCCTTGTTCTTAACACAGATGCCATGTTATTGACAGGGTATCTGCCGTTTGCTAGAATCCCGCCTACCTAGCCCCATTCGTCTAGCGGCCTAGGACGCGGCCCTCTCAAGGCCGAAACAGGGGTTCGAGTCCCCTATGGGGCACAACGAGAGGCTTCATCCAGGAAATGGGTGGAGCCTTTTTTAGTGATCTGGCAGTCCCAGGCCGATACCAAGCAGGTATTTTCTTAGAAGCGAATGGTACGCAATGGATGCAGCGGCAGCCTCACCCACGACACTAATCGAAGATAATCGCTTCAGACGCATCATCAGCTTCTTTGGCCGCATGATCCTGCACGTCATTTGGTGGGATCTCATTGTCAGCCAGATTCCTCTCCTTGGTTACCGAGCCCGTCAGACTCGCGCAAAACGACACCGGAGATGGGCAACCCGCTTTCGCTTATTAGCTGTTGAGATGGGCGGGGTCATGATCAAATTAGGCCAGTTTCTAAGCGCCCGCGTAGACGTGCTTCCCAAGGAAATTACCGACGAGTTAAAGGGCCTCCAGGATGAAGTTCCTGAAGTTCCGTGGGATCAGGTCGAGCTAATCATTCGCGCAGAATTAGGGAACCCCGCGGCTCACTTCGCTCAGGTAGAAGAAGAACCAGTTGCTGCTGCCTCCTTAGGCCAGGCCCATCGCGCATGGCTGCTGCCGGAATCCGATGAGCAGGAGCGTGGTCATCCAGTTGTGATCAAAGTTCAGAGACCACATATTGAAGAGATGGTTCGCGTCGATCTTTCCGCTTTGGGCATGGTCGCTCGCATCCTCATGCGCTATCCACCCATCCGCCGTCGCGCAGATGTACCGGCTCTATTAGACGAATTTTCCAAGACCCTTTGGGAAGAGCTTGATTATGAGTCGGAAGCTGATAATGCCCTGCGCTTCGCTCAGATTCATGCTGAAAACCCCAATATCTACATCCCGTACGTCTTTCGCGAACACTCGACGCGGCGCGTCCTCGTTCTTGAAAATGTCGAGACGCTGAAAGTCGGGGATGTAGCCGCTTTGATCAATGTTGGCATTGATCCCAAAAGGGTAGCCGACATCCTTCTGGACGCTTATTTCAAACAGGTCTTTCAAGAAGGCTTTTTTCACGCCGATCCCCATCCGGGCAATTTATTTGTTCGCCCTCTAGCCAATTGGGACGGAGAACCTGGCTTACGACCTTTTTTGCTGATCTTCATCGACTTTGGCATGGTCGGGCACATTCCCAGTCTCATGGGCGACAACCTGCGCAAGATTATGATCGGCGTCATGCAGCGCGATTCACGCCAATTGACAGAGGCATATCAAGACTTGGGATTTCTCCTACCTGGTGCAGATATCGATCGCATTGTTGAAGCCCAATCAGTTGTCCTCGATCATATTTGGGGACGAAAGCTTCTCGATCTGGCACAGCCTGATCCCAAAGAAATGCAGGAACTGACCAGTGAATTCAGGGACATTCTCTTTGATTTTCCCTTCCAAATTCCTCAAGATTTTATTTACTTAGGCCGAGCGCTAGGTATGGTCAGTGGTCTACTCTCGCAGCTAGACCCTGAAATTAATCCCTGGTACCAAATTGAAAAGTACGGCCGGGAACTGCTTTTCCAAGACAGCGGAGAAGATGCTCGTGAACTGAGCCGGGAAGTGATTTTAGAGGGGATTCGGCCATATCTGAACATGCCGCCGCGCATTTTGCGGTTGTTGGAGATGGCTGAAAAAGGGCGAATCGTCGTTCAAAACAAGCCGGATCCTCCATCAGCCAAGCAGCAAATCTTGCTGACCAAACGCCTTAACCAACTTAGCTGGAGTATCGTGGGAGCGGCTGGAATGATCTCAGCTTCGCTGTTTTACCTATTCCGCAAACAAAACCGAAACGGCGATTAAACTCAAAGATCACATCCAATAACGCGCTTGCATCACACTAATATATTGGATTGTCCCGTAAATGAGCTTAGGTTGCCTCAGGTTTCCGCTCCCGGGAGCGCAGCAGGGACCAGACGGTAGCGGCTATAATGATGACCATCCCCACATTGATGGCTGCGTCGGCGAGGTTAAAAATGCTTGAACGCAGCGGCGTCTCAATAAAATCCAGAACCTGGCCCGCGGTGAGACGATCGATCATATTGCCCAGCGCCCCGCCGATGATAACGGCCAGGCCGATTTTTAGTAGTCTTTCCTCTTTGGGAAGAATGGTCAGGTAAATGAACATGCCGATGACGACCAAAATGGTGAACCAACCGATAACTGGGCCCGCTCCTTGAAACATACCAAAGGCGATCCCCCTATTATAAGTTTCCTGAATTGACAGATATGTACTGATTTGGGTTGGCCCATGTTCTCGCAAAAAGCCGGCTGCCCACCATTTGCTCAGCCGGTCGGTCAAGAAAACCAAGATGATGATAATGATATAAGGGATCATTGCCAATTACGAACGGCCAATTACACCTTTTATCCAGTTCATAAAACTGGGACCCCCCATGCCCAGTTGGCCCCTGATCTGGGAGAAGGATGGCTCCGTTAACTGCGTACCGTCAGGAAATATAAGGGTAGGTACACTGGCGAATCCATTATTGATCGCCATAACCTCTTCACGTGCCTGGGGATCCTTATCAATATTGATGAACCTAGCCGGAATATCGTTTGCTTTCAAGAATCGCTCCACGCTCCATGAGTGTGGGCAAAAGGCAGACTTATAGACAATGATTGGATCTGGCATAATTTTATCTCCTCAATTTCAACCCAATCCTACTCGTCTTCGGCATCTTGTTCTGTAATTTCGCCACCCTCATCCGTCTCCCGGCTCTCTTTTGGCTTGAGCGAATCATTATACTCCATCTCTGAAATAAAAATGCCGCCCGATATCTCTTCGCTCGTAACCTGGTATTTACCATCCAATTGAACGACTGTAGGCATAGGACGAAAGCAGCGATTATCGACAATTGTTTTGTGCCATACAAATCCATTGGTTTCACGGATCAGATCATATTCCTTATCGGCCCGTACCCGCGTAATGGTGCCACAGTTATCACACCGCACATAGAAATAGACACCCTGCTTATCAACATACTGCCCAGGTTCTTTATCGCCGCCAAACAGTTTTTTCAAAAATCCCATTTCAATCCTCCATGCTCCTCTAACATCGTAGCTCCTGTAACACCGTGGCTTTATAACATCGTGATTGTCTCAGCCAGATCGCGCCGCCACTGAGGTTGATTAAACTGCTGCCAGACCGGGAAAAACGAACGCATGAGACGTTCCTGTTCCTGCTTTTGATAAGCACGATAATGAGCGACAGAATCCTCATAGCCTTTTACTTCATTCAAAAACTGCAAAGCAAAAGTCGTATCGTTCAAATCGCCAAGTATTTCTTGCGATTGTTTCAGGTTAAGCATTACGTTTTGAACACCTTCACCAAGTAGAGGCTCGAAAAACCCCAATGTATAGCGCAGTTCTTTAAACTGGATCCGTAATCGGTGCAGCTGTACAACCGTCGTACTGGTCAGTTCATCTTCAAAAGCCCGCACCGCCGCTACTCGCTGGTAGACCAATATGGGAATATGATGCCCTATTTTCGTTTTCGTCCAGGGATCCCTGGGAACTATCGCTCCCTTTCCTGGCGTTTCTGTGAAATCCCGGTACTCAGAGAAGAAAGCGTGCCGCTTAGGTTTGGACAGATAATGCACAATAATGGCGTCGGCCGTTCTTTGCTTCTCCGCCCAATAACTGGCGAAGTCGTCGAGAGGCTGATCAACCAGACTGTTGTGCGCCTCCAGCTTCATGCGGAAAACAGCCATATCACGACTGTATCCCAATCGTCGCATGATGCGCCGCAAACCACGCCGATATTTCCTCAGCACCCCTGGCTCAAAATAGGGGCCAAAGAGCTTAAAACAAGTGAATGTGCGCCGGATCGATTTCCGCATCTCATGCACCGCGGTCACCTCGGCCTCATTGAGAATCCCCTCCCCATAGGCGAGAATGCTCGCTAGCTGCTGGGACATGATGATTCGTCCAGCTTCAGCCACCTGGTCGTTGACGGTCAGAGTATTCACTTCCATTTAGCTATTATAGCAAGGAATCAGTATAAAACAGTTCTTCGATCCGCTTGTTTTTCTGTGCGCTCAACCGTACAATTTACGTATGAAAGCATCGCAAACATCGGTTTGCGTAAAGGAGAATTCCGTGGCAGGAGCAACCGTTGTGGATAGAAGAGCCGAACAGAAAGCTGCGTTAGAGAAAATTGTGGAGGGATTGGCCACTAAAGTACGGATATTGGCCAATCGCGATGCCTGTCCTTTCTGTCAGGCGATGGAAGGAGTATATGAGTTTGACCATGTACCCCAACTGCCACACGATGAGTGTTCTCATCCAGATGGCTGCCGTTGTTTCTACGCACCCGTTCTGGACTATTTTGGCCCCTAAGATTTCATCTCTTAAAAATTCAATCATTACCACTTGACGCAGTCCCGCACGCTGTCTGGATTTCTTGAACAGTATAGACGCGGCACTCTCGTATTGATATTGGTCAGCACCTCGTAAGGGATCGTCCCCGCCCAGCGGGCGATTTCTTCACACGAAATACGAACCCCCACCTCAAGATTCTCCCCCAGCAAAATGACTTCGTCATTATTATAGGCTGTCCCCCAACCAATATTGACCATCAATTGATCCATGCAAATTCGGCCGACCACCGGATAACGCTGGCCACGGATGATCACCTCCGCTTGTTCCGAAGCGCTGCGGAAATAGCCATCTCCGTATCCCACTGGAACCGTGACTATCCGCGTCATTTTGTCACTTTTCCAAGTCGAGCCATAGCTTACCGGGTGATCCGGTTGTACAACCTTAAAGTAGACAACTCGCGATTTCCAGGACAGGGCGGGTTGGACGGCAATCGTCTGCTGCGTTTCATCTGAAGGATAAACACCATAGAGCAAGATCCCAGCGCGTACCATGTCAAAATGACTCTGAGGCAGTTGGAGAATCGCTCCGGAATTTGCCATGTGACGTAGGGGAGGATGTTTCAAATCATTCTTGCCATAAAAATCCAACACCTGGTTAAAACGCTCCAACTGTACCTGAGCCGAACTCAAATCGGCAGCATCGGCATTGGCAAAATGCGAATATATTCCCTCAATCTCCACGCAAGTACATTGCAGAGCTTTTTTCAGCAAGGTCGCTGCACTGTAATAATGGACGCCAATGCGCTCCATACCTGTATCAACCTTTAGATGAACTTTTGCTCGAATACGCATGGCTGCTGCGGTCTCATCAATTTGCTGCAGCTTTTCCACTGAAGACGCGGTCAAGGTTAGATTATGCTCTAGGAAAAGTGGTACCTGATTGCCTATGATGCCTCCCAGCACCAGGATAGGTACCTCAATCCCTGATTCACGCAGCAGGATTCCTTCTTCCAGGAAAGCCACGCCTAAGTACGCAGCTCCAAGAGAAACCATATGCTTCGCCACTGGAACCAGTCCATGTCCGTAGGCATTGGCCTTGAGAATGACCATAACCCCAGCTGGGGAAACAGCTTCCTCTATAGCACGGAAATTCTCACTTAAGCGATCGAGACTGACCTCCACGTTGGTGGGGCGGATGATGCCGTTATCGATGATCGTTGGTTGATTTATTAGCATCTGGATATTGTAACCTATGCGCCCGCTATCACTGAAATTACTGCTGTTACTAGAACATTCTGTTCATAATACAAACAATGGTGGAGTTTTCTAAAAAAGACACTTGCCATATACCCAGACAACCTTTAGAATAAATGCAGACGTATAAGTATTGGAATAAATTTTTAGGAACGGCCGTTCGGGAGAGAACAGCAGTTAATCAAAACTGCCGTCGCCGAAGGGGCAAGCCTGGTAAAACAGGTGAATCTCTCAGGCAAAAGGACCGTACGGACAGGTGCCTTCTGGAAAGCGTTGGACATTCGTATGGAGTCCGCCGCACCGAAGGGGCAAACCAGATTTCGATCTGGTGAAACTCTCAGGTATACGACAGAGGACGCTGGCAAATATTTCGTTTGCCATGCGTCCTTTGTTATTTATAGCGCTGTTAGCAATAAACAAAAGTTGCTGCCATCGCCAACGACCACTTTCTAGTTATCCAAAAAGGAGATTGTGAACATGACAGAGATTAAGGCAGAGGCCCTTTATACCAAGGAAGATGAATGGATTCTTGTTGACGGCGAGGAAGCCACCATCGGTGTCACCGATTATGCGCAAGATTCACTCTCCGATATCGTCTATCTGGAATTACCTGGAGAAGGGGATTCATATGAAATGGGCGACACATTTGGCGTCGTCGAATCGGTCAAAGCAGCAGCTGACCTCATGATGCCCGTTGCTGGCGAGGTGCTTGCAGCCAACGAGGACCTTATGGATGAACCTGAAGCGATCAACAGCGATCCCTACGGTTCCTGGCTGATAAAGATAAAAGTGACGGAACCGGATGAGCTGGAGCAGTTGATGGATGCAGCCGCATACAAGGCTTACTGCGACGAACGTGAATAACTTAATGGGCGATCTATTTCGCCCTAGATATCTGGTGAAATGAATATGACTATTTCCGCTTATCCCCACACAAATCGGCAAGACATTATCGAAGCGAACATCGCCCATACTGACAATGGAACCAAATTGCGAAATCGCGACTTACTGAAGCCTGCCGACCGCTTTGTCAAACGACATATCGGACCGCGCAGCCATGATGTCAGCGATATGCTTGATTTCCTAGGTTTACCTTCCCTTGAAGCGCTAGTTGACGAGGCCATCCCCGACACAATCCGCCTCGACAAACCGCTCAATTTAGAATCCCCGCGCAGCGAATCCGCCGTTCTTGAGGAACTACGTGAGCTGGCTGGTAAAAACAAAGTGTTCCGTTCATATATCGGTCAGGGTTACTATGACACGATTACCCCGCCCGTCATCCAGCGCAACATCTTAGAGAATCCTGGTTGGTATACGCAGTACACGCCTTATCAGGCTGAAATCGCTCAGGGACGGCTGGAAGCGCTGATCAATTTTCAAACGATGATCAGCGATCTGACCGGGTTAGAAATCGCCAACTCGTCCCTGCTGGATGAAGGCACCGCCGCTGCTGAAGCAATGACCCTTTGCCAGCGCGCCCTACCCCGAAAATCAAAGGCCAATACCTTTTTTGTGTCGGAATTGTGTCACCCACAGACCATCGCCGTCATTGAGACCCGCGCCGAACCATTAGGCATCAACGTCATTGTCGGCGATCATGAATCCTATGATTTCCAAGAGGGGACATTCGGCGTCCTTCTACAATACCCGGCAACATCCGGAGATGTCCTTGACTACAGTCCATTTACGCAGAAAGCACATGACGCTGGAGCCTTGGTGGTTGTCGCCGCCGATCTCTTGGCACTGGTTCTGTTGAAAGCGCCTGGCGAATTTGGGGCAGATGTGGCCGTTGGCAACAGCCAACGTTTCGGAGTGCCCATGGGCTATGGCGGTCCACATGCCGCCTATATGGCCACCAGTGATGATTTTAAGCGCATTATGCCAGGCCGCTTGATCGGCGTCTCGGTCGATACGACCGGAAAACCGGCCTACCGACTGGCCCTGCAGACCCGTGAACAGCACATCCGTCGCGACCGGGCGACCAGTAATATTTGCACGGCCCAGGTGTTATTGGCCATCATGGCCTCCATGTATGCCGTCTACCATGGTCCGGAAGGTCTGAAGCGCATTGCGAAACGAGTACGCGTTTTTACGGCCGTATTAGCTGCGGGATTGGAGAAGCTGGGATACGAGCTGAACGAGGCCCCAATCTTTGATACACTCAAAATCAGTAATGGTCCCCTATCACAGGAACAGCTGCAATACACCGCCTTTGAAAATGAAGTGAATCTGCGTCATTATGATGACGGATCAGTTGGTCTCTCCTTAGATGAAGCAATTAATAACGCCCAATTGCAGAAGCTGTTTACCGTATTTGGCGCACAACCAGGCACCTTCAGCCTCAGTGAACTGGCTGATGAGGTATCTCTTGCCTATGATGAAGATTTACAACGCACGAGCGATTTCCTGACCCACCCGGTATTTAATAGTTATCAATCTGAGACAGAGATGCTGCGCTATATTCACCGTCTTCAGGAAAGGGATCTTTCACTTACCCATTCCATGATTCCTCTGGGATCATGTACGATGAAGCTCAATGCCACAGCCGAAATGTTGCTTATCACGCTTCCTGAATTTAGCCGCATGCACCCATTTGCCCCGTTGGACCAAACCAAGGGTTACCTTGAACTCTTCCGGCGTCTAGAATCGTGGTTGGCCGAAATCACCGGCTTTTCTGCCGTCTCGCTGCAGCCCAATTCCGGCGCTCAGGGTGAATATGCCGGCATGTTGGTCATTCGCGCCTATCACCACGCCAGAGATGAATCAAACCGTGACATCTGTCTCATCCCCAGCTCAGCGCATGGAACAAATCCCGCCAGTGCCGTGATGGCTGGGATGAAGGTAGTCGTCGTCAAGTGCGATGACAATGGCAATATCGATGTTGATGATATGCGCGCCAAAGCTGAAAAACACAGCGCCAATCTCGCGGCGACCATGATCACCTATCCCTCCACTCACGGTGTATTTGAAAAAGAGATCAAGGAAATATGCGAGATCGTTCATGACCACGGGGGACAGGTGTATCTTGATGGCGCCAATATGAACGCTCAGGTTGGATACACTTCACCGGCGTACATTGGCGCTGATGTCTGTCATCTGAACCTGCACAAGACCTTCTCCATCCCGCACGGTGGCGGTGGTCCCGGCGTCGGCCCCATTGGCGTGGCTGAACACCTCGCTCCTTTCCTTCCTAACAGCGTGGTAGTACCCGGTGTAGGCGGTGATAAAGCATTTGGCCCGGTATCCTCCGCACCATGGGGCAGTGCCAGTGTTTTGCCCATTTCCTACGCCTATATTGCCATGATGGGCGATTGGGGCCTTGCCGTGGCTACCCAGATAGCAATCTTGAACGCCAACTACATCGCTGAAAAGTTGGAACCCCACTACCCCGTCCTTTATCGTGGTATTAACAATCGTGTGGCTCATGAGTGCATCATCGAATTACGCCATCTGAAGGATTTCGCCAGTGTGGATGACGTGGCCAAACGGCTTATGGATTTTGGCTTCCATGCCCCAACCATGTCCTTCCCTGTTCCTGGGACTCTGATGATTGAACCAACGGAGAGCGAATCTCTCCATGAACTGGACCGTTTCTGCGAAGCGATGATCACCATACGTGAGGAAATTCGTGACATTGAAAACGGAGTATCCGATCCTGAAAACAATGCCTTGCACAACGCGCCACACACGGCAGAAGTTGTTACAGCAGATGTGTGGGATCGGCCCTATTCTCGTGAACAGGCAGCCTACCCCGCTCCATGGGTTCGGGAAAGCAAATTCTGGCCCTATGTTGGCCGGGTTGACAATGTTTATGGCGATCGCAACTTATTCTGTCTTTGCGTTCCCATCGAAGACTACGCCTAGTTCGTTCCGTTCAAGCACAATTAAAAATGCCCGGTCGAAAATCGACCGGGCATTTTATTTTCCACAAGCAGTCGGTTCTTTTATGACCCTATTCCATTCTGATCGCATTCACAAAATCAACAGGGATCGGCCCATTGCTCCAAATGGCAATTGAATCGACGGGAATAGATTCCAAACCCTCAACGAAAGTTACACAGTTGGGTAGATTCGGGCAGCGCTGGTGCATAATTTGTACGTGGAAAGTAAATTCATCCACTCCCTCCGCCCGTGCCAGCCGCTGATAACGTTCTCGAGTTTGCATCACGGCCGACAAGCGCGTGCTGGCGTCCTGATTTTCAATGAATTTCTGTTCCTGAATGGCCAACCCGCTTACCCCCGCTGCGATCATCGTTCGAATTGCCCCATCACTTAAGCTATCGACAGTGCGCCGCACGGGCCCCCACATGAATTTGAAATCTTTCGCAGAAGCCATCTCCGCTGCTCTAGCAATCACATTGACCGTGGGATCGGCGCTGTTCAGCGTGCTCATTTCGCCAGCCGGAGTCATGCCGGTGCCATTTTCGCTGTTAAAACCAATCGTGGTCACGCCCGCTGCTTTCAACTGATCACTCTGCTGCAGCAATCGCTGCACTTCACTAATAGAAGTAACCATCAACATTTTTTCAACCGGCGCGTTTAGCTCCAGCATCCCGTTTAGATCCCTTTCGCGAGCATAAACATAGGCTGGACCAAACTCAGGACGCCAATTTGACCAGCGCACCATTAAAGGAAGGTGCTCACCAGAGAGATCAGCCGCCGCAGGTACATCACCTTCGTCATCAATTGCAGCGGCAATGTCCTCAATTCCATTCTGAGAGAATGCATATTGATCAGCTTGATCGTCTGCAGCCAATGATGATAAGAGGACCACAAAAGTGCCAACCGCGACCAATACCAATACTGCAAACGCCTTAAAATTTACCATTCGTCATTTCCTATTGTCCTATCCATAAAGAGCCGAGGATCGCAACAATAATAGCACAGATGTTCGGTAATCGAATGGTGCCTATCACACACTTCTTAGAAATATCGGTTTGACTTATCCCGCCCATACAATGCAGA
Organism: uncultured Chloroflexia bacterium; assembly: GCA_963807975.1. GTDB lineage: Bacteria > Chloroflexota > Anaerolineae > Promineifilales > Promineifilaceae > JAACFF01. The sequence continues at coordinate 187,469 of CAWEDV010000004.1, forward strand.
AATCATTCGGGCGGGTATTGGTGAAATTGAAATAGAGTTATCATGTGCGGCGGGCAGTATACTGCAATATCACGCGACCGTTGAAATCACTGATAGTCAAAATGAAAGAGGAAATATTGTACGAGGAGGCCATCGGCAGCACTGCAAGGTATGCGCTCTCCTGTTCCATTATGCCCAGTGGATCCGCACATAGGATCTGCGTAGCCGATGGCGCACTGATTGAGATCGAACTGCTGTCCGTTGTATAGGTGCTCGTGTACGTATTGCAGCCCGACGAACCAGTAAGCTGGCCATCGGTGCCAAAATCGGCCGTTATGGAACTGCCTGGAATTAGAGCGACTGTAGCGCCAACCCCGTCAAAATAGGATTCCAGGAACCATGTTGTCCCTTGCAGCGGCAAATCAGTTGAAGATTCGTTAACGGTCACAATTTGCTCTTCAGTTACCAACTGGCCGTTACGCCCGGCAACGCTTAATAGGTACGTGTAGGATCCGGCACTGTTTAGACAATCTTGAATGCTGCCACTAAAAGGCGCATTTGGCAGAATGGGGATCCCATTGCGCAGCAGATCGATTTGGGTCACATCTCCACCAACTTGCCATAATACATTGACACATTCACTGGTCTGAATCTCTGGTGGCGCTGCAGTAAACTCATATATCACAGGTGGCAGTGGCGTTGGCGTCCATGTAGGTTGAACGGGCGTATCGGTCGCCTGAGGAGGAATTGGGGTGTTTGTGGACAGCGGAGGAGTTGGGGTATTGGTTACCACCGGTGTAGGTATCTGGTTAACCAACACGTTGCGCTGCAAGCGGCTGGTCCCACCGACCCCCGTGGCTTCGATCGAATAAGTCACCGAACCCGCACTTGGCGGACAATCCTGTATGGTGCCGCTGACTGGCGCCCCTCCGGGCCACAAGATTACACTATCGCGCAGCAGCGTAACTTTATTCACCTGTCCGGACACATTCCAAGTGATGTCCACACACTGGCCAGCCATAATCTGCGGCGGATCAACTGTGAATCTCTCGATTACGGGCGCCCCAGGAACGGGTTCCACATAGATAGTTATTTCTCTGACCTCGAAGGAATTGTCCGGTTTCACAACACGCAGTTCAAAGGTTGTAGTCACCGGCGGACATTCCACTTTACTTCCTTTTAGAGGCACCTGATTCTGCTGCCACGGTTGTCCTTGGGGATAGAAATACACCGACTGTGCACCTGAGACTACCCAGCTAAAAGTAACACATTCTCCGGCCAGTATTCTGTTGCGATCAACGGTGAATTTGATACCCGGGGCTGGCGTCTGTGTAGGCGGTGGTGTAACCGTAGGCGGACTGGGAACCTCGATCCCAACCCAGATTCGATCGCCAAATCTCTGTTCCTGGCCATTGCGCATGACCCAAAAGCCCTGGTAAATGCCCGGTACAGCCGGCGCAACCAAGTCGACAAACATGTTGAATTCTGCACCCGGGGGCACAGTGCCAACGATGGGCGTAGGTTGACCACCCATACTTGATGCTGGAGAGCTTCCACCATCATAAGAAAGTTTATAGCTACCATCCCAGGTACATGTGCCCGTGTTGCGAATTCGCCAACCTTTTTTAAATTGCTGCCCCGGTGGAATGACCGCTGGAGTCGTCATATTGTTGTCATCCAGGTTAAGATCTTCAACAAAGGACATCCCATCCACACACGGTGCTGGAGTGGCTGAAGCAATGGGAGTTGGGGCCGGCGTTTGTGGTCCAGGTGTCGGGATAGGTGTGGGTAAGGGTGCAGAAACGCCCAAATATATCTCAGTTAGTTCCCCTAATCGGCCACTGTCATACAATTCTTTAATGGCATTATTCAACTGCTGCCGAAGCGCAGTTTCCCCCTTGGGCACACCAATAGCATAATACTGCGTGTTCAACCCCTGCCCAACAAACTTGACACCGCCCTGGGAGACGGCCGTCTGTGCTGGAGGAAAGTCCAATATCACTACATCGAGCCGCGTTTCAACAAGGTCACGTACAGCCAGATCCATTTGATCATATTCATGAAGCTGGCTGGCGGCCATAAGCCCGGTATCGATCAACGATTCATGAATCCAATTGCTAAACACTGAGGCGCGCTGCACACCAATACGATAAGGAGCCAATTCGGTTACTCGTGTAATTGGCGGTATTGGCGAATTGATCTGCGCGATAATCGCATCTTCACTGACATAATAAACATCAGTGAAATCTAGCGATGCAGATCGTTCTGGGGTAACTGACAAGGCGGCAACAATGATATCAATCTGTCCCAGCTCTAATGCCCAGTTCAGACCATCAAATGCCATATCCTTGATCGGGACTTCGACACCTAACACCTTGCCGATTTCACCGATCAAAGCGATATCAAACCCGTCTAATTTATAGTCAGATGTCCAATAGGCGAAAGGAGGATAATCTGCTGACGTGCCCGCGTTCATTTTCCCAGAAGCCTGTATTTGTGCCCAAGAGTCTTCCGGAAGCACAGGCTGCATGGGCGTGGGGGTTAGCGGCGGTTCTGGCGCCAGCGTGGAACTGTAAATCAAGTACAGCAAAGCCCCTGTTACAATGCAGGCAACCACAATCAAAATGACCAGTATGACATTGTAAGTACGCTCGGACATAACAGGCCTCCTTTGAAAATTAGTTTACCATAATATATACCCAGGGGAAACAATGAAAGGGTAAGGAGGGCGTTTTAATCTCGTTAAGGAAGGGCAAAAGAAAGGTGATCTTGACCATCCACAAGCAGCAGACGGCGTCCCGATTGGGGATCATATATTCCCAGGCGTATTTCTACTGGAACCTCTTGGTCGAGATGTAGGGCATGCACCTGTACAAGTAAATCGCCAGCTTGCCAATATTGGGCAGGAGCATCAAGGCCATCATCTTGCGCCAACAAGACACCCTGGTCATCCACGGCATGAAGAAAAAAGCTCAAGCGGTTATCAGCCGGGCGGTCAACCTGCCAGTAGCTCACCAACCGGCAGTTGCCGGCTAAACAATCGCCAGAATCTCCCGCAATGCTGTAACCGAGAAACTGTAGCTGCTCGTCGAAAGAGGTCTGCAAGGAAACCTGTGCCTCAACCGCTGCACCTGATGGCACTTCATACAAAACAAAGCTGTCCTTTTGCTGAGGTGCTGCTCCCCAATTCGCTAGCTGCTCCTCTAATTCAGGGGCAATTTCCCGGATGGAAGGACGCGCGATTCGCGCACCTTCACCGTCGAAGAATCCAGGAACAATGAGTGTGTTGATCGGTGCCGAGTTCGAGTCAGAGCCGGTAAAGCGCATATCCAGATCCGTGCGACGCATGCTCAGCAGCATCGTCGACGGATCGAGCGTAGCCGGCGACCAACCAGCAATTGTTATCGGACTTGTGTCGTTGGACTGATCAAGATAAGCGGCCGTTTCCGTAAGTGCCTCCTGCCAAACAAACTGCACTTCGTCATTCTCAGGCCACATGTGGAAAACCCCATTCACGGTCCACCATATATGGGCAAAAACCAGCAGAAAGGCCAACAGATAGGGCCCGGCTGTGGATAACCTGGGCATAACTGTGGAGAACCTAGGTATATTGTGAATTATGAGCGCCGGAAAGACCGTGACCACGAGCAGGCCGTTTATCATACGAATAGAGCTAGGGGCGTCGACTGTAACAACACTTGGAATCGCCGCCGAACCCAGCCACAGCAGCAGAAAAGCAAAACGTTCATTTTTCCACCGCCATATTGCCAGAGTGAGCCCCGCATAAAACAAGATCGCCAACAGGGGACCAAAAATTGGACGCCCCGCCACATTCTGCCGCCATAAGGGATCTCCTGATAGGCCAAACATCCCTAAAATCTTGACCCCATTCATCATCGCCGGGCGCAGATCTCCTGCAGCCAGTGCTTGTAGCGGTGCATCAATTTCCGATATCCGGAACTCGGCGCCAGGATTGGTCTGGAAAAAGATGATCAATGGCGCAGCAGTAGCGGCGAATAGAAGCAAGAAAAGAAAGATGCCACGCCAGCGCAGCTTTACCACCGTCCGGTGAAACAGAACCAGGTAAATCATAAAGAGAGCAAAGAAAATGGGCACCGCACGCGCCGCCATGTAAGTATAAAGTGACAACCCTGCTATCATACCGGCCAAAGCGAACCAGAAAGCGGGGCGTTGGCCGAGCTTATCGATTAGCCTGCTCTTATTCGCCAGCGTGACAGCGCCTGGCTTCAAATACCACGCCTTCCACCAACAAATGAGTGAAAACCCTGAAACAAGCGGCAGTAGAATTGCCCGCAGTCCCAACCGGCTGTAAAAAACCGGCCAGAACAGCACCGCCAGGAAAGCGGTTGAGATCAAGGCAGTTTGAAAACCAAATAGACGACGGATCAAAGCATAATGAAGGGCGACCAACAGCAGTCCTGCAAAAGCAGCCGGTAAGCGCAGAGCCAGCGCATGATCCCCAAAAAGAGCCAGCGACATTGCCTGAAGATAATGGAAACCCGCTTCATGTCCATATGCTTCTGTGAAATATAGGGCATGGTTACCGTCCAAGATGGCTCGATCGATCAACCAGTTAGCCACCTCGTCGTGTTCAAGACCGGGGGGAGAAATCCGGTAAATTCCATAAACCCGCAGCCAAACAGCGAGCAGTAAAATTAATACCACCCAAAAGACAGGGGGAATCTGAGCCAATTTATGTCGCATTCCTAGCCCTGGATTATTGTTCTCCATTGCAGACATCTTTCTCTAGCTGAGCCGTAATCGCCCTGCCAATGGTGATGGCAAAATAGTCGCCAGTACTTTTCTTTCATCTTCGCCAATAACGCGCAGCAGAAGTAAACCCGCTGGATAAATCAATGCCCCAAGCACCAATCCTACGATCAGGTGTAGCTGGCTGCCCAAGTACATTGCTCCGACCATGACCAGCGTAATAAGCCAGGGACGCCACATTAAAGATAACAAGTTAACGCCTGGCATGCGCTGCCTGAGATAGAAGGCAAATACACCCATCAAGACCAATTCCGAGAGAATGGTCGTCACCGATGCCGCGACGAAGGAAAAACGCGGAATAAATAGAATATTGGTCACAATATTAAAACCAACCGCAATGGTGAAGGCCCGCGGCTGCATCCTTTCCAAGCCCAAGGCGATGAGCACATAATTCGTCACGCTGTTCAACCACCCGAACGGGATAGACCAGATGACAATCTGAAGGGCGATGGCCCCATTGGGCAGGTATTGCTGTCCTGCAAGCAAACGCACCAGGAAATATGCCAGAAACGTTGTGTAAGCAGCAATGGGCAGAGCCAACAATAGCATCAGCTTAAGGGACATCATGTACATGCGCCGCGCCGAGTCCATCGATTTTTCAATTTCACGCGAAATAATGGGGAACAAGGCCAGCGTGAAAAAGGCTGGGATAACCTGCAGGGCATTAAACCATTTGTATGCATTTTGATACCAGCCCACCACTTCTTCGCCGTTGTCCAGCATCAGCCGCAGCAGCAAGACATCGATGGAAATAAAGACGGTCTGCAGTAGGTGGATGAGCATCAGCGGAAAACCTTTGTGCATCAGAGTGCGCTGCAAGCCCCAATCAAAGCGCCACGGTCCAGCTAGACCAAAGTGACGGGCGGCAAGTACCAACAGAACGACCAAGGTAATGATATTGACCAGGATAGATACGGCCGCCAGACCAACAAAACTGTACCCCAAGAGCAGAACCACCACCCCCAAACCCACCTTCAAGATCGTGGTTGCTGTAGTCATCCCCGCTGGTATTTCTGCCTCTTCATAAACATAGAATAAACCGGTGACACCTTTGGACATGCCGGAAAACACCATGCCGACCATGATCAAGACGATCGCCACAACCTCAGCCGGCGTCAGGGGATTCTCGCTGAGGCTGGTGCTCCACATAAATATTAATATGGGCACGCTAGCCACCACCCCTGCCCCTAAGCGCAGCAGCGTCGTGTTGAATAGATAATGATTGGCACGGCACTTATCTTGAGAAACATCGCGTATTAGGAGAATATCCAACCCATAATTAGCCAGAATCTCAAAGAAACCAGCCGTGGTAATCGCCGCCACATAGCGCCCCGCATCAGCGGGCCCCAGGACGCGCAGATAGTACATAGCAAAAACAAAATCTATTGCCCGGTTGAACAGGTTGAGAGCCATGGGCAGTCCGCTGTTCTTGGCGATACTTGCCGCTGCAGTCAGGGAAGTTTGCGGTCGATAGAACCGTCGCCAGCCCCATACGGCGGTTGCAAAAACAAGGATGATCAAACCCATTGCCGAAGCCAGCCCACCTAACTGGAAACTGGCTGGGCTGTAACGGAAGCGTACCGTCCAGTTCCCTGGCTCCAGCTGTACGCCGCGGAAATTCCCATTCACACGTACAACAGGATATTCAACCTCCTGTCCTTCTCCACTCCCCTGCGGACGAACAAAGGCCTTCCAACCTGGGAAATAACTATCATTGAGAATCAACCACGATGGTTCCTCAACCACAGTATCGACCATGACTTGAATATTGCGGACTTCACTGATCGCTGCCGCAGTAAGCGTTGACGCTTCTGCTTCAGCAATGATCACGCCTCTATCCGCCGGCAGATCCCCTTTCTCAATCACGACATATTGGCGCGGATCAAGGCCCGCCATAGCCGTCAGTGCATCATCCACCACTGCCGTAGCCCTAACAGGCAAGGTATAAGCCCTTGGCGCCACGGCCAGATTCTCATAAATGATGACCCCTTCACCTTCCCAGACCGGCGCCAGTTTAGGAAGATCCAACATCTCCGCAGAAATAATATAGCGAACACCCAGTACATCAAGAAGTGGAGAGTTTAGCGATTCCCAATTCCCTATGGGCTGAATGCGGTTGAAGGGCAGTTCATTTTGAGGCTCTATCGCCGCCATATAATCGGTGTACTGTTTGGGGATGATTGAGTCATAACCGCGTACATCTTCTAGATCGTACAACCAGGCCGAATTAGCATTAAAAGGCTTGTCCCCTCGAGGTGCAAAGCTCGTCAAACGCCAAGGGCTGGGCTGTTCCTCCAGCCATGCCACCATTTTCGGTTTGTAATCCAATAAAGCCGGGTCCGCAGCCGCATTGAATCCCTTATTGGCCCAAAAAAGATCAAAGATGATTAATAGGGCTGCCAGGACCAGGAAAGCTCTGCGTCTCCCACGCAAGCCCAGCCACAATACAACCGCGCAGACAAGCAGTATGGTTCCAAAGCTAAAGAGCTGCCAAAATTCATAGCTGAAGAAAGCGCGAGCATCAGAAAAAGCTGAAGGCGCCAGAGCCATAGCCTGGAACACCCGATCCACTTGAGGTTCAATTAGGTTAAAAAAAAGACGAGCCATCAGCAGCATGATCAACACAGCTGCCCCACCCAGCAAGGCTGCGCCCGCCAGCAGCCGCACGGCCGTTGTTTCCTGCTGACCGTTTTCGCTCGGCCTGCCTCGATTGTTTCTTTCTTCTCCTAGCTTCAGAACAGCATCCATCCCAAAACCAGCCAGCACCGCTGCAGAGATAGCCAGCGGCCATACCCAACGGAATGGAGTGTGAAGCTGGTTAATAAAAGGAAGTCCATAATAGAGGAGCGCATAAAATGGCGTGCCAAAAATAAAAGCCACCGAAAACAAACTTAGGAAAGTAAAAAACAGGCCATCGGCACGGCGCAAACTACCCTTACCTGCCCGCCAACTGGCAATAATGCCCACCATCGCCAACAGCATAGGGAAGATTCCCAGGTATGCACCCCCTTCCACATAGTTCTTGATACCCCAATTACTGCTGTACGCTCCTTGAGGATTCAATTCGCCATAGCTGTTGAGCTCAAAAGGCACAGTCTGCCCATTGAAGGCATCCACATATGAATGATGCGCCGGGTTGCCAAAGAAATTTGGCAGGGCGAAGGTGAGGATCCTTCGTGATGGAAACGCCCAGCTTCTCACCTCGGCAAATGATGCTGAACCCTCTCTAAAATTCGCCTGACCTACCTCGTAGAATGGAATAAGCTGTAAGGATCCCAACATCAAGCCAATTGCCACGAGCACCATCAGCCAAACAGACGGCCGTATGACAGTCCAAATCCAAGACCGATTTTGCGCCCTTTCGGCATCATCCTCATTATTGGCCTGATTGGCAGATCGCTGTCTGAACGCACTCAAGGACAACCTTGCCAATCTCCACACGGCATAAATGGCCATGATCAACAGGGTGTAATAGGTGATTTCAATATGCCCGGCCAATATCTGCAAGCCAAGCGCAATCGCGCCAACACCCACCCACAATAGGGTCGAATTACTCTTTGTTTGAGAGGAAACGATCACTTTTTCGATGCAAGCCAGCAGGAAAGGCAGCCACACAGCGGCGCCGATAATCATGGGGAAAACGGCCGCGCTGACGAGCAAGAAGCCGCTGCCCTGATAGATCAACCCCGCTAGAGCGGCGCTGCCCTTGCGCATGCCCAAAATACGGCCAAATACATACATTGAAACGGCCGCCAACCACAACTGCATGACCGTGTACCAGCCATAAGCCTTTGCCGGGGCAAGTAAGAAGAATACCCAGCTAAACGGATATAGCATTGAATGTTGGCCAGAAGCAAGGAAAGGGACTCCAGCAAAAAGATTTGGATTCCAAAGAGGAATCTCGCCAGCACGCAGCGAATTGACGGCAAACCGCTTCCAGGCATAATTTTCGATAATAAGATCTGTCAGCAGATTATTATGAGGGACGACCGCATCAAACTGCTCTGCAGCCGTTTGCCAGGGAGCCCATTGAAAGAGATTGTCGACAGGCAGCATCGTTTTACCACCCAGCGTCACCGCGCCAAATAGCAAAAAAGGCAGGATAAGAAACCCCGCCAGAACTATCAAATCTGCCCTATATCGACCCAGTCTACTCATATTTTCAAGCCCGCATGCCAAAATGCGCCTATACCTAAAAATGTAGATGACTAAGACAACATCGTCAACCTATGCTCCACCACCGCTTTTTCTACAATCACATCAACACGAATTTCCGGCCAACTCATAGATTGAATCTTGCCAATAGTCCGGATAGAAATTTTAAGTAGCACTTTCCCTTTAGACAAGCGGTGATGTCAAGGTCAAGATAAGTTATAATTGATACTTGGAACGTTCAACAGCCTGCAATCAAGTGAACTAGAACAGGAAAACTATGGGTCCCAAATATCCGCATCATGTTAATCTTGCACACCTGCCAACGCCCATCGAAAAGCTCGGCCGTCTTAGCAAACATTTGGGCGGGCCAGAAATAATCATCAAGCGGGATGATTTGACAGGACTGGCTACCGGAGGAAACAAGACACGCAAACTAGAGTTCCTTGTAGCAGAGGCGCTCGCTAAAGGTTGTGACCACTTGATCACCACTGGAGGCCCCCAGAGCAACCATTGTCGCCAAACCGCAGCAGCCGCGGCGCACTTAGGTCTAGGCTGTAGTGTAATCTTGCGTGGCCATGCTCCCGATCGCAGCATTGGCAACCTGCTCCTTGATGAATTATTGGGCGCGCATGTCTATTGGACCGGTGAGGATAATCACAGCGAACATATGGATGCCGTATCCGCGGAACTGATAGCCATGGGCCGCAAGCCTTACACCATTCCCCTGGGAGGCTCAAACGTCGTCGGTGCCACCGGCTACGTCAAGGCCATGGAAGAACTGATGGCCCAACTAGAAACTCAAAAGCAAAACGTTGACTTCATCCTCTTTGCCAGCAGCAGCGGCGGCACACAAGCCGGTATCATCTTGGGAGCACAAGTATTTGATTTTCATGGACAGGTGTATGGTATAAGTATTGATCATCCTGCCGACGCCCTACGCACCCAGGTCGCTGCCCTGGCCACGGCAACCGCCACTCATCTAGGCCTAGAGCAGTTGCCCATCATCGATAAAGTGCTGGTCAACGATGATTACCTGGGTCAGGGATATGCCATGGTTGGTGACCTAGAAAGAGAAGCGATACGTCTGGTTGCCAAGCGTGAAGGAATATTACTCGATCCAGTCTATACGGCACGTGCCATGGGCGGGCTGATTGACCTAATCCGCTGGGGAGCCTTTACGCGGGGACAGACCGTCCTGTTTTGGCATACCGGTGGAACTGCCTCCCTGTCTGCATTTGCAGATAAACTACTTTGATTCTAACCAGATCATCTAAAACGATCTATTGCCGCTCGTTTTATCGCAAGTCATAGTGCGATGCCGTTTTTGCAACTTGCATTCCAGTCACTATAATTTGCTCTATACTTGCTAGATAAAGTAAAAGGAACTTATGCCTTTTCAACCTCATTACAAAGTCCCTGAAGAACGGCAGGCCTACACATTTTTTGGTAAACCACGTGAAGGATGGGAGAAGGTCGGCTGTTTGATGCTGCATGGCTTCATGGGCAGCCCTGTGAGTTCACGTGAAATGGCCAAGCACATATCAGATTCGGGCATCACTGTTCACTGTCCGCTGCTCCCAGGTCACGGCAACCTCCCCCATCAAATTCATGGATATAGAAAAGAGGATTGGCTGGCGGAGGTCGACGAAGCCTTTGATTTTCTAAGCCAACATTGTGACCAGATATTCCTCATCGGTCACTCAATGGGAGCGCCATTGTCAGCTTATCTGGCTGAAAAACATCCTGATGTCTGTGGGTTGGTATTGTTAGCGCCACTCTACAAAGTTCCAGATTGGCGCATTAATCTCGCTGCCGTGGGCCGCTATTTCATGCCTTGGCTTTACCCGCTCAAGCATGAAGCGATAGACCGTGAAATTTTCGTTGGCCGCGTGACTGATTTCGATCCCACGATTGATGTCAATGATCCTGAATTGCAAGATTGGTTAATCGAAGCAACACGGATACCCGTCGATGGCACTGATGAAATGCGCAAAATGGGTGCAGTAGGTCGCAAGATTTGGCCCAAAATCCACCAGCCAGTGATCATTTTCCAAGGGGGGCATGACCCGGCTGTCAATCCCGGCAACACGGAAAAACTTTTCCAACTACTGCCGACAGCCGACAAAGAAATGAAATTCTTTCCCCAGGTTGGTCACGAAATAATGCGCCCGGTTGAACCAATTCATGTCAAAGTATGGCAGAAAATCGATGAGTTCATTGAAGAACACGTGGAAATCGGTGAAAAGAAACCCACAGTTCTCAATGCCCCCTCGTTGCTCGTGCGAAAAGATAACGAGCGTTGACAGGCTTGTGTTGAAGATGAAACTAAGTATAATCTAGAATAATATTTCGTTGGGTTTGTGCAGGGTTTCACGAGATGAACTAACCCACAGAAACCCACTTTATAGGTGCTTAGAGTATGTATCCAAGGAGAGAGAACATGCGAAGGAAAAATAATGGCTTAATGGTTGTTTTCGTGTTGCTTCTGGCATTGATGCTCGCTGCCTGTGGTGGCGGCGGTGATGAGGCAGCTGAAGGCGGAGAAGGCGGAGATTGCAGCAGCGATGACGTCCTGTGCGTTGGTCTCGTCACCGATGTTGGTGAAGTAGATGACAAGTCCTTCAATCAATCTGCATGGGAAGGTGCCCAGCAAGCAGGAGAAAAACTAGGGGCGCAGGTTGATTTTATCGAGACCAAAGATGCAAAAGATTATGGCGCCAATATCGCCCTATTTGCTGATGATGGTTACGATGTTATCGTCACCGTTGGTTTTGCTATGGGTGAAGCAACAGCCGAAGCTGCTGGAAAATATCCTGACATCAACTTCGTCGGCGTCGATCAATTCCAAGGAGCACCCATGGACAACTTGGCCGGCCTAATCTTCAATGAAGATAAAGCAGGCTTTCTCGGCGGCGCATTAGCAGCCATGCTCAGCGAATCTAACACAGTTGCGGCTGTGCTCGGCACCGACCTGGTTCCCCCAGTTGTAGCCTTCAAAGAGGGATACGAGAATGGTGCCAAGTATGTCAATCCCGACATCAATCTAATTTCCACGTATCACCCGGGTGGGATGGATGTAGCCTTCACCGACCCAGAATGGGGAGCCAGTACTTCCAAGCAGGCGATCGATCAGGGCGCGGATGTTGTATTCGCCGCTGGTGGAAAAACCGGCAATGGTGGTCTGATCGAAGTTGCTGGAACAGATGGTGCCTACTGCATTGGTGTTGACACCGACCAGTGGGAGACCGTGCCCGAGGCCCATCCATGTCTCGTCTCCAGCGCAATGAAGCTCATCACCCCTGGCGTTTTTGACCTGATTGAACTGTCCACAAAAGGTGAGTTCCCTGCCGGCAACTTCTTCGGCGCAACTGGGCTTGCTCCCTTCCACGACCATGACGGCGATGTGCCACAGGAAGTGAAGGACAAACTGGCAGAAATTGATGCCGGATTGCAAGATGGTTCCCTTGAGACCGGTTACAATCCAGGCGGATAAACTGCTTAACGGATTTTAGGAAGTGCGGCGTGCCAAGAGGTACGCCGCACTTTTCAAATATATACCCGTTAACGGTCACCATCCCTAAATTCTACATTTCCTTGGAAATGTCCACGGGATAATTTTCATAAGTTTGGCGACTTAGCCAATTAGCCAGCAACCGGACAAAAATATGACAGCAGAAAATAGTACCGAAAATGGCTCAAGCAGAATGAAGGGTTTCTTGCAGCGACTATGGCGCGCCGCAAGCGTCCCCGTTCTGTCAATCATCCTGGCACTAGTAATTGGGGGTCTCATTCTCTGGATTTCCGGGGCAAACCCGTTTACTGCCTATGCGGCCCTTTTTCAAGGAGCCTTGGGTAGCCCAGAGGCAATTGGACGAACCTTGGAAAAAACCACGCCCCTCATATTTGGCGGCTTGGCCGTGGCCTTCGCCTTTCAGGCTGGACTTTTCAACATTGGTGGCCAAGGCCAGTTGTTGATTGGCGGAATTGTGGCTGCATATTTGGGTTTTGCAATTGAAGGGTTGCCCTTCATCATTCATATGCCCCTGGCACTCCTCGGCGGCAGCATCGCCGGCGCCCTATGGGGCGGAATAGCCGGCGCGCTCAAGGCTTATACAGGAGCACATGAGGTCATTACGACCATCATGCTCAATTATATAGCCATCAATCTCACCGATTACCTGGCCAATGGACCATGGAAGGATGAGGGGATTATTGCTCGGACACCAGAAGTTCTCGAAACCGCAAAGATCCCAAGTGTTGGGGCTTACCCTTTGGGATTTCTCCTGGCCTGTGGAATGGCTATTCTAACCTGGTGGATACTCTATAAAACAACGATGGGCTATGCAATTCGAACAACTGGCTTGAATTCAAATGCTGCCCTCTACGCAGGTATAAAAGTAACTTCGGTGATTGTTCTGGTCATGTTTTTTAGTGGTTTCTTGGCCGGAATGGGGGGTGCAGTGGAATCACTTGGTGTGATTGGACGTTACCAACCGGGCTTCAACGTAGGGCTCGGTTTCGACGGCATCACGATTGCTCTCCTGGCAAAAACGAATCCACTCGGCGTCATTCCATCAGCGCTGCTAATCGGAGCAATGGATTCGGGCGCCAGCAAAATGCAGTTTGATGCCGGCGTTCGTTTCCAGATCATCGACATCATCCAGGGCTTGATTCTATTCTTCGTTTCCGCTGACCTAATCGTGCGCAAGATTTTGGGTTCAGGCGCAGTAGATGAGGATAAAGTCCAGCTCAGTTCTGGATGGGGCGGAGGATAAGGAGGAGTATCATGACTACAACTACTGCAACCGTAGAAAAACAGGGCTCCGGGATCAGTTCCAAGACAGCTTGGACCATTGGTCTTGTCGTTCTGGCGATCGCTGCCTTTGTCTTCTATTTAATCGACCCGCAGGTGGCTCAGTCTCTCTATGCCAATACGATTCGCCAATCGACGCCCCTGGTCCTTGGTGCTTTATGCGGTCTGATCGGCGAGCGATCCGGCGTCATCAATATTGGTATTGAAGGCCAAATGTTGATGTCTGCCTTTATCGCCTTTATGGCCAATGTCTATCTTGGCCAGCTTTTACCGGCAGTACCCCAAGGTTTTATCCTATTTACTGCTGTCGGAATCGGCGTGTTATCAGGAGCGCTGATCGGTCTCTTCCTGGCCTGGATGTCTGTTTCCCTGAAAATGGACCAGATTATTGGTGGCACGGTAATCAACACTCTGGCTCTCGGGCTAACCAGTTACTTTTACGTTGTGGGACTAACCACCAGAGGCAAGATCCCAACCCTTCCTTTGGGTCCATTGGCCGACATTCCCTTGATTGGCCCGGTGCTCTTCAACAATCCACCCATCACATATTTAACGATTATTCTTGTCTTCGTGGTCCAATTCGGATTGTTTCGCACTGTTTGGGGATTACGAACACGCTCAGTCGGCGAACATCCCAGCGCAGCAGATACCGTTGGCATTAATGTCAATCGCACGCGCTACATAAATGTAACACTCGCTGGCGCTCTAGCTGGTCTTGCCGGTGCTTACCTGACCTTGGAGGCAGTTGGTTCCTTCGAGCGAGCCATGACCAATGGCCGGGGCTTTGTGGCCTTGGCAGTTATGATTTTTGGTCGTTGGACGCCCTTGGGTGCTTGGGGAGCGGCACTGCTTTTTGGTCTATTCTCAGCACTCTCAACCCAGTTCCAATTCTGGGGAGTCGGAATCCCCCATCAATTCATTGGCATGTTGCCTTACGTACTGACCATTATCGTATTAGCTGGATTTGGCGGGCGCGCTCGACCACCGGCAGCGGTTGGTCAAGTGTACGAATCGGAATAAAGGATAAGAACAATGAGTAAGAGACATAAACCAATTGTTCTGGAAGCCAAGGGCATAACCAAGCGCTTTCCTGGCGTCATCGCCAATGACCAAGTAGATCTAGTTGTATATGAATCGGAGATCCTGGCCCTGCTGGGCGAAAATGGTGCCGGAAAAAGCACCTTGATGAATATGTTATACGGCCTCTATCACCCTGATGAAGGTGAGATCTGGATCAAGGGTGAAAAGGTCGAAATGAAGGACCCCAGCGACGCCATTTCTCGCGGTGTGGGCATGGTCCACCAGCACTTTCAGTTGGTGCAGGTCATGACCGTAGCCGAAAATGTGATGCTGGGCTCAGAGATCACGGGTCGTGGTGGTATCCTATCCATCAAGGAAGCCGAAGCAAAGGTAGCAGCACTCTCCAAAAAGTATGGCCTCGAAGTAGACCCTGCGGCCGTCGTTGAAGATTTGCCTGTTGGCACCCAACAACGGGTCGAAATCATTAAGGCTCTTTACCGCGAGGCAGAAATCCTCATTCTTGATGAACCAACGGCCGTGCTAACACCCCAGGAAGCAAACGACCTCTTCCGCATTATGCGCGATCTGACCGACCAGGGTGTTTCTATCATTTTCATCACCCATAAACTAAAGGAAGTGCTGGCGATAGCAGACTTCATCGGCGTGCTGCGCCGTGGCAAGTTAGTGGGCACCGCCGATCCGCAGGAATCGACCGAGGCCAGCCTGGCCGAAATGATGGTCGGCCGTGAAGTCGTCCTCAAAGTCGACAAAGAAGAGGCGGATCCTGGTAAGGTCGTCTTGCGCATCGAAAATCTGCATGCTAAGGATGATCGCAACCAGATGGCCGTTCGTGGTCTGGATTTAGAAGTGCGCAAAGGGGAAATCGTAGGCGTAGCTGGTGTGCAAGGCAATGGGCAGCGCGAGTTGGTCGAAGCTTTAACGGGCCTGCGTAAAGTAGAGAAAGGCAAAATTACCATCGATGGTCAGGATAGCACCCACTTCTCACCGCGAAAAAATACCGAGATCGGTGTTGCCCATATTCCTGAAGATCGCGAGAAACATGGCTTGGTGATGGCCTACTCACTGGCTGATAACATGGTATTGAACAGCTACTATGTGAAGCCGTATGCCAGCGGCGTGGTGATGCACGAAGATATTATCAATGAGAATGGGGATAGGCTAGTCGAGAAATATGACATTCGCACACCCAGCGCCCAGACGCCGGCCCGGAATCTATCCGGGGGCAACAAGCAGAAGGTTATTGTAGCCCGCGAGTTTTCCCGTCCAACCAAGCTGCTCATCGCCGCCCAACCCACGCGTGGCATTGATGTCGGCTCCATCGAGTTTATCCATAACCAGATCGTTGCCCAGCGAGATGAAGGGGCTGCCGTACTGGTGGTTTCCGCCGAACTAGATGAAGTGTTGGGTCTGGCCGATCGCGTAGCAGTCATGTTCCACGGTAAGATCGTGGCCATAATGCCTATTGAAGAAGCCACGCGGGAACGGGTGGGCTTATTGATGGCGGGTTCTGACGCTTAGCACGTAAACTTGGTTCAATTTCCGGAAATTTGAACCAAGCGACGATCTTAAGAGAGCTAGACACAACGATCTCGATGCGCTATACTGGAACGCATCCTTAGGGTAAATTCGAATAGAAGATTGTACTTCAATAGCCTCGCACCGCGCGGGGCTATTTACTCTAAATTCGCCCGGGGCAATCGCCCAATAATTGATATCATGTGCATTGCTAGCAGAAGGCAACTCCGGCACATTCTGCTCGCCACTTCTAAGAGTGACCTATGAGTAATAATATCGTCTATTTGACCAAAGAGGGTCAACAACAAATCAACGATGAGCTTCATTTCCTTAAGACCACCAGGCGTGAAGAGATATCCGAAAAACTTGAGATAGCCATCAAACAAGGGGACCTCAAGGAGAATGCGGATTATCACGACGCCAAGGATGAACAAGGCTTCGTCGAAGGACGAATCCGCGATCTAGAGGATTCGCTGCGTCGTTCGCAGATAATTGAAGATGAAGGTCCATCTGATGTCGTGCGCGTGGGCAGTACAGTCACGGTGAGCGAAGAAGGGTATGACGATGAGGAGACCTACAGTATTGTGGGCGCCCATGAAGCGGATCCCGGCAACGGCCGTATCTCCAACGAATCTCCCATTGGCCAGGCATTGTTGGGTGCGCGATCTGGGGACACAGTCCGTGCTTTAACCCCCGCGGGTGAGCTGAGCTTTGTGGTGCAGTCCATCCAGTAGGAGCTTCAACTGCGCCCCAACGAAAAGCGTAAGCCTGATACAATAAACTCCAAAGCCTTTGTCAAACTTTAGACAGGGGCTTTTTAGATCAGTGGACACAATTGGCTCATTTGCAGCAAAAACAGTAAAGTACACGCTCGTCAAAGAATGTAATATTGTCGGAGGTTCATATGGGCGTTTCTGAGCAGGAAATCACCGATTTCTTTAACGATTGGTCGAACAATGTAGGCGACAATCTCATCCCCAATTTGATCATCTCGATCATCATATTGATTGTCGGCCGTTGGCTGGCCCGGCTCATCACCAAGGCCATGGTAAGAATGCTGCAGCGATCAGATGTGGACGAGACATTGCAGCATTTCTTCAGCCAGCTAATCTACTATTCGCTCCTAGCGATCGTCATTATTATTGCCCTGACAAACTTGGGTATTCCCACCACATCACTCATCGCAGTTCTCGGCGCATTCGCCCTGGCTATTGGTCTCGCCTTGCAGGACACACTTGGCAACCTTGCTTCAGGGATCTTAATCATTATGTTAAAGCCATACCTGGTAGACGATCTCGTCGAAATTGGTGGCGAGCGTGGAGTCGTCACCAAGGTTGGTTTTTTCCATACGCAGATGCGCACAGCAGATAATAAAGTACTGCTCGTCCCTAACAGCGATGTGATGGATGGCAACATTCTCAACTACTCGGAAATGGATTGGATTCGCGTGGATATGACTTTTGGCATTGGCTACGGAGATGATCTACTTAATGCGAAGAGCATATTGCAGGAAATCGTTGCTGCCGATGAACGAATTACTGATGATCCCCCACCCATTATCGCCGTGGAGGAGTTAGGTGACAACAGCGTAAATTTGGCCGTACGGCCGTATACCAAGCTAGATGATATGTTACAAGTCCGTTTTGATGTCACCGAGCAGGTCAAATTGCGGTTTGACGAAGAAGGTATATCAATGCCCTTTCCACAGCGTGATGTGCACTTGATCGACTCTCAAGCGCCTCTCAATGGCAGCAGCTAGACCTGAACCATCCACCGTATCTTCTCCTCCCTTCCCTCGTTATCTGGAAGTGGGGTTGGTCCTTCTGATCTTATTGTTAGCGGGGCTGCTGCGCATGGCGGCGCCTGGCCTAACCGAGTTCAAGGCAGATGAAGCCCGCCTGCTGAGCCTGGCCCTGCATATGGCCGAAGGAAAGTTTGCCCTACGCGGCATCAGCAGTTCAGTCGGCTTCCCCAACTTCCCCGCCAGCGTCTGGATCTATTCGCTGCCCCTTTTGATCTGGCCTCACGCCTATGCGGCGACCATTTTCACCGGCTTGTTAAACACCCTCGCCGCGGCTGCCGCCTACTGGTTTGTGCGCCGTTATTGGGGCATGCAAGCTGCCATAGCGGCTCTCTTGATGTTTGCCGTTAGTCCCTGGGCCATCATCTTCTCACGCAAAATCTGGGCCCAGAATCTGCTGCCGCTATTTGTCGTTGGTTGGGCCATCAGCGCCGCTCTGGCCCTGGTCGAAGAACGGTCGAAATTCATTTGGCTGCATTTTCTCTTCCTGGCCCTGGCGGTGCAGATCCACTTGGCCGCCATCGCCCTTCTGCCTGCTTCTGCCATTCTCCTCTTGGTCTTTCGCCGTCGCGTGCATTGGCGATCTCTGCTCATAGGCCTGGCCTTCGCCGCCATCACGATTATTCCCTTCGCCATCTATCTAGGCCAGGTACGAAACGAAATCGTTTTTCCGCCCACCATTGATGGGCAGTCAGAAGCGGGTTTATCAACCGATTCCGTCCTGTTCACAAGCATGATCAGCCTGGGAACCAATATCCATTCTTTGGCCGGAGCGGAAGCATTTAGGGATTTCCTGACTCTGCTGCCACCAATGACTCCAGTCTATTGGATTTGGGGTCTGCTCATCCTCGCAGGAATCACCTGGCTCGCTTGGCAGGCCTGGAAGCATTGGCAGAACGAAGAAGCACAGGCAGGAATAATCGTCCTCATCTGGCTCTTGGTGCCGCCCCTATTTTTTTTATGGCACAGCACGCCCGTCTTCCTTCACTATTTCATCGCTACCCTACCGGCCCAATATATCGCCGCAGGTGTGCTCTTCAGCCGCATCCCCTCAATCCTGTTCAACTTCTGGCCTAATGAGCAGCGAACCTCGCGACAGTTCGTCAAAGTCGGTGTCTGGACCATCTTTCTAATCACAATCATCGCTCAATTGTGGGCCATCATATCGCTGACGAACTTCCTGGGTTCCGTCGTTACGCCCGGTGCATTCGGTACCCCCTTGGCCATGAAACTTGAGACGGCCGACGAAGCCAGAGCGCTTTTGGCCCAAACAGGAGCTGGCGAGATACTGGTCGCCGGAGAGGGTGAATCACCACGACTGGATCCTTTTCCCGCCGAATGGGATCTACTACTGCGCGATACGCCCCATCGCTTCGTCGATATTAGCAGTTCTGCATTGTTTCCCGCCAAGGGAGCAGTTGTCATTCTAGATGGTCGGGATATGTCCCAACCCTGGACCGGCGACCTTTACCAAAGGGCTTCCTCATCAAGCCTGGAGATCCCCCTCCGTGCTGGTGAAGGATCGTTTTTGATCTTAGGTTTTGAACAAGATGCACGGCCGTCTCCGGAAGTTCCCCTTGACCAACCACTCTTACTGGCCAACTGGGTCAATATATCCGGCTACGACCAGCCCCAAAGGTTAAACTCGGACACGGGCATCTGGCAGGTCCATTGGCGTACTGGAGACAACCCCGATCCGGCACAATATCAGTTTTTCAATCATCTGCTGGACGAAAGCGGTACACGTATCGCCCAGCTTGATGAGGCCGCCTTCTCTCCAAGACAGTGGTTAGCGGGTGACACGCTAATCAGCCGCTTCTTGATACCCTGGCCAGAATCAGCCGTTTCGCCATTGACCATGCGCGTTGGTATGTACCGCTTCCCTTCCCTAGAGAACGTACCCTTTCTGGACGAGGCAGGGAATCCTTTCCTAGACGCTGCCGAGTTTTCGATAGATAATATTACTGAACCAAGTCCTTAACTTTCAAGGAGGAATCCGGTGAATCGATTGCCATTTCGTCGTATCCAATTAATTGCCGTCCTATTTTTAGCTATCATCACCCTATTCACTTTTGCACCATCTGCATCGGCCGACAATGGTGTCGTCCAAGGCAGCTCAATTTCAACCGGTGAAACCATCGAAAATGACGTGCTGCTTGGTGGTACCGATGTGTCACTGAACGGGAAAGTCATTGGGGATGCCCTAATTGCTGGCCGCACCATCGTCATCAACGGAGATGTCGAAGGCAGTGTGATCGTTCTGGGTGAGAATGTGGTCATGAATGGTGAGGTTGAAGGCAGCGTCTACGCCATCGCCGTTTCCTTCAGCCACATTTCAGACGCGATCATCGGCCGCAGCCTCTACTTCTTAGGTATCAGCTTGGTCACGGAAAAAGAATCTGAAATCGGCCGTGATCTGACTGCGGTTGCACTGGGTGCCAGGCAGTCCGGAAACGTCGGGCGCAGCACACGCATCATTTCCGGCATTATCGAAATCGGCAAATTACTCTTGGATCAATTGAATTCTGTGACCACCGGCAAAACAATTGGCCTACAATCACCCGCAGCCGAAAGAAGTTCCCTTATTCCCCAAATTGATCAAACAGACCTTTTTGCCGGGTCAATTGGGCCTGCCGGTACTGTTCAACGAACACTGCTGGCCCAGGATGATCCCACCGCTGATGAAACATCCGAATCCGCTGATTTTGGCGATTGGCTGATAGGGCGGCTGCGCGAACTGGTCACGTACTTGCTGGTCGGTGGACTGTTGATCTGGCTCTTCCCCAAATATCTGGAAAGTTGGGCCAATCAAGTCCGTTCACGTCCCTTAGCAGCCGCCGGTTGGGGTCTTGTGGCCTATATCATGGGTTTCGTTGCCCATGCCATATTCTTACTGCTCATCCTGGTAATTGGCATCTCTTTTGCCGTTGTCACCCTGTGGAGCCTGGCCTGGGCCTGGTGGGGCGTCGGACTATCAGCCCTGGCCCTAAGTTTTGCGCTCTTCCTGGTGGCCATCGCCTTCATCAGCAAGATAATCGTAGCTTATCTGTTTGGGCAGCTCCTGTTCGAGCGTTTTGGGTCCAAGCCCAACATGCGCAAACCATGGCCACTGCTCGTAGGTTTAGTTATCTACGTGCTGCTATGCGGCATCCCCTACCTCGGTTGGGCGATATCCTTGATCGTCACTTTCCTCGGTTTGGGCGGCATTTGGCTCGTCTTTACCGAGCGCAGCAAAAGCTAAGCAGCAGCCACGATTTCAAAACTTATCTGGTTCAGCTATTTCAGTTGAACCAGGTGATATCGTCTACGCCCTTTGCGCAGGACAAGAAATTGTCCTTCGATAGATTCGGCGCTGGATATCATGCGTGCCGGATCGGTCACACGTCGATTATTGAGATAAACCCCGCCACCTTTTATCGAGCGGCGTGCATCCCCTTTGGAAGTCGCCAGATCGCTGTTGGCCAACAAATCCACAATCGAGAGGCCCTCACCAGCTAGATCCGTTTGAGCAACCTCGCTGGAAGGAACATCAGCAAAAATATCCGCAATATCGGATGCGCCAAGACCTTCAAGCTCGCCGCCAAAGAGAACTTGTGAAGCTTGTTCCGCCTTGGCCAAAGCGGTTTTTCCATGCACCATCTGCGTCAATTCCTGCGCCAGCTTGCGCTGTACTTCTCGGCGCTCCGGCTGATTCTCTAGCGCATCAGCAAGCCCGTTGATCTCATCTGCGGCAAGCCAGGTGAAGTATTTTAAGTAGTTAATGGCATCTGCATCGTCGGAATTCAACCAGAACTGATAGAAACGAAACGGTGAGGTACGATTGGGGTCCAACCATGTACTTTCACCGTCGGCCGTCTTGCCAAATTTGCTCCCATCCGCACGGGTGATCAAGGGGTAAGATAGGCCATGGACCTTTTGTCCCCGGACACGGCGAATCAGCTCAATTCCGGCCGTGATATTGCCCCATTGGTCACTACCGCCGGCCTGTATAACACAGTTGTGGGTGTCGAATAGATGCAGAAAATCATAAGACTGCAGCAGCATGTAGCTAAACTCGGTGTATGAGATACCTTCTCCCTCACGCACCAATCGCGATTTAACCGAATCTTTGCTGATCATGTAGTTAATTGTGAAGTGTTTGCCGATATCGCGAAGAAACTCCATCATCGATAATTTAGACAGCCAGTCATAATTATTGACGATCATTGCTGGATTGCTCTTGACCTCGAAATCGAGAATGCTGGCCAACTGCTCCTTCACGCAGGACAGATTGTGCTCAATTTGCTCCAGAGTCAACAGGTTGCGTTCGGCTGACTTCCCGCTGGGATCGCCGATCATACCCGTTCCCCCACCTGCCACGGCAATGGGTGTGTGACCATATCGCTGCAGGCGAGCGAGACTCATCATCGGCACAAGATGGCCGATATGCAGCGAATCACCGGTTGGGTCGAAACCATTGTAGACGGTGATCTTTTTCTTACTTAATAATTCGTCAACACCTTCCGTATTGTCAAAAATCAAACCTCGCCAGCGAAGTTCTTCAAATACATTTTCTGTCATTCTTTTCTCCTCAAGTTACTGCAGCTATCTTATCAGACCTTGCTCACCCTAAAAAACAAAAACGCGGTTTGCACCGCGTTTATCAGAAGCCTCACTTATTTTCAAAATGAGTCTAGAGGCAGGCTAAACCTCCTACGCGGGGACGTGGGATAAGTTCACCGTAATAATAATTTTGCCCAAAAACTCTCGTATTCATCGTAGCCCCATACTAGCAAAAGCAGTTCTTATCGTCAACCGCCACCGATCAACTTATCCACAGCCGCAGCCAACTGCGCCAGGTTGCGCACCACATGAACGGCATCACATACGGGCGAATACTCAAGCATATCGCTGTCTCCTGTGCCCCACTGCCGGGGATGTTCCGGGTTGAGCCAGACCAGCCGCCGCGCCCGTCGCTGCAGCTGCTTCATTAAGTCCAGACGGGGCGGGTTATAATTATTACGGCCGTCCCCAAGAATCACGACCGTCGTACGGCCGTCCACACTATCCAGCCAATTCTTGAAAAAAGTATGCAAACTGCCGCCCAGATCAGTGGCATAATGTTGCGGGCCGCGATTGTAGAAACTGTCCAAAACGGCGTCCACTGCTTCCGCAGAGCGGCTGTCTCCCAACAACAAGCTGATTTCCTCCATATCGGAGTAAAAACCAAAACTGCGCGTTTTCGCCACCTGATCCTGTAGTTCATAGGTCAAACGTAGCATAAACTCCGCGACTGATAACATAGACCGCGACGTGTCGCAGATCAGAACCAGGCTGGGTTTCAATTTTTTCTTCTTATACCGCAGTTGAATTGGCACGCCGCCATAGCGCTGGTTGGCGCGGATAGTGCCTTTAGAGTCAAAGCGTCCCTTTTTCCCCTGCTTGCGTCGCAGCGCAGCACGGCTGCGCATCTGCGTGATCAGGCGCTGCACCTCCTTGCGCAGAATATTGAATTCTTCTTCACTCAATGCATAAAAGGGCTTCTGCATCAGATCGGATCCATGCAGATCTTGCGGACGGTTGGCGCGCTGTTCTGCGATTTGCCGCCCCACCTGCTGCGCCACCTGTTCCTTCAGCGCCTCACGATTTGCCTCGACCACACCCAACAACTTCTCCATCGCTTCCTGGCTCATGCCCATTTCTTGCAGTTTCTGCATCAACTGCTGCAACTGTTCTTCCAACTGCGAAAAACCCATCTTTTGCAGCATACGGCGTGTAACCCAGCGCCCTTCTTGCGCGCTGTCCGCCCAGTTGGCCCCAGACTGCTGTGCCAGGGCTTCCAACGCTTCTTTGCTGGGTCCTTCGCCGCTGGTGAGCCAATCCATCAAATCCTGGACTCGCCCGCTCAAAGCTTGCAGCGCTGCCTGCAGCATCTGCTGTTCGTCAGCGCTCAAATCATCCAATGCGTTTTGTAAGACCGGACCGCCGCTGCCAAAGTAGAGCGGAAATAGTTCTTCAAAAACAGCAAGGTCCTCTGAGTCCTTGACCAGCGTCGTCCTTAGGGAGCTGCGAAACAGCTCTTTATTCTCGATGCCCAGAGCATCGACCGCATTCAGCGCGTCGATAGACTCGCTGACTGAAACGCGTACCCCGGCAGCCCGCAGTCCGCGCACAAATTCGATAATCCGCTCGTCCATTCTAACCTTTCTAGCGCCCGTAGCGGTCGAGACGGCTGCCACCGCCCATCATGCGCCGCGCTTTCTGCACATCCGCCTCATATTTCAAGAGGACTGTTAAGGTATTGCTCAACGTCTTTTCGTCTATTGCCGCAGCATTCAAGGTGATTAAAGCTCGCGCCCAATCCAAGGTCTCGCTGATACTGGGCACCTTGCGCAGATCCATATTGCGCAGCTGCTGTACCACAGCCACCGCTTGTTGGGCGAGTTCGTCGCTCATATCCGGCACCTTCAACTTCACGATACTAAGTTCCGCTTCTGCCGTCGGATAGCCCACATGTAAATAGAGGCAGCGCCGCTTCAAGGCCTCGCTTAACTCACGTGTATTGTTACTGGTCAACAGCACCATCGGCTGGTGCACGGCCGATATCGTCCCTAGTTCCGGTACGCTGACCTGGAAATCACTAAGCACCTCCAGCAGGAAAGCTTCAAACTCAACATCGGCGCGGTCAATTTCGTCGATTAACAAGACGACTGGTTCATCAGAGGTAAGAGCAGTTAGCAGGGGACGTGGCAGGAGAAAGTTCTCGGAGAAAAAGACATCTTCTTCTTCTGCCAGACGGCTGGCGGCCTCCGCCAGGCTGCTCACATCACCCAGCATATTATGCAAGGTGTCGCGCAAGAGCTGGGTATAGAGCATCTGCTTGGCGTACTCCCATTCATACAACGCCTTGCTCTCATCCAGACCCTCATAACACTGCAAGCGTACCAACGGTGCATCCAGCGCCCTGGCCCATGCTTTGGCCAATTCCGTCTTGCCCACCCCGGCGGGACCTTCAGCCAAAATTGGCTTGGAAAGCTCTTGGGCCAGGTAAACCACTGTGCCAATCTCCTCCGAGGCAATGTATTGTTGGCTTCCCAACCGGTCGTGGACATCGGCCGTATCTTTGAACATGGATAATTTCTCCGGTTTTTAATTTACATGCAGGCCAAGGTCAGGCCCAATAGGTTGAAGATTGTAAAACCTTGATCGCTCTGTGCAAAGCTCCTTTCATTTGAAGCTTAGCCGCGCGCTTGTTAGGACAGAGTATAAGATTGCTGCCTACGAAGGCTTGTTCTGTAGATTATAGGCGAGGTAGGTGTAGGTCATTTGATGACGAAATCCGCTTGATTGGTAAAGTTGAATAGCTGCTTTATTTTCTCTCCAGGCGCCGATTTCCACCCTCCGCGCGCCGCGTGCTTTCAATTCCCTCAGCACGGATTCCAAGAGAATACGGCCGTATCCTTGCTGCTGGTACGCTGGTACAATGCCCAATGGTTCAATCAAACCCTTCCCTTCAACATCGACATCCACCCAGGCAAAACCGGTGGCCTCATCATCCCGGCATAGAAAAAGCAAATCTGCGGCGCTCTTCAAGGTGGCATCCACCTCTGAGGGCTCGAAGGGTTGATCCCACGCCAGCCCCTTAAAACTCTCTTCGTAAAGCCGGCAGAAAAGATCAATAGCCACATCTCGTGGATAAGAACGCAAATTTGCTCCTTTCCTGCTGCTCAAGACCGGCAGCCGGCTTAGGTCGTCGAGGGCCAACTGCCATTCTTCATGCTCAACAAAAAAACCATGGCAGCCCAAGAAACGGGCTGCCGGGTCTTCCAAATCGGTCAGGTGATGGGCAATCTGCCAGAAATCAGTTTTTCGCAGATCATCAATTAAAGCTTGCAGCAGTTCACTGCCCAATCCGCTGCGCTGTCGTTCAGGCCTGATGCAACCTGCCAAATCCCCCACACCCGGCAGACCAGGCACCGGTGACACCCTTGCATACCCATTCAACTGCGGTTCAAATATAACCCAGGCTAAACCACCGGCAGCCAGCAAGCCTGCCATTTCTCTCTCCATGCTTGACGCAGTTAGCTGTTTCGCCGGGTAAACAAGATTGTGAAGTTCCGCCAGTTGAGGTGCTTCTGAATCCTTGTATGGACGAATCATGCCCTGCATTATAAGCAAGATCGCTCATCACGCGAATAGGCATTAGGCTGCCAAAGATTTTCTCTTCAGGAATCGCAGATTAATCCTAATAACTTAGCTTGACCCAAAGCAGACTGAATGATAAAATTTTTCCCCATTGCCCCCATCGTCTAGGGGACTAGGACGTAGGCCTTTCAAGCCTAAAACGGGAGTTCGAATCTCCCTGGGGGCATTTTGAGAAAAGGACCGCTTGACAACATTGTCAGGCGGTTTTTTGTTTGTATTTGCTTGGAATTTTTGGCGGCTATTCTATAGGCAGCAAATCAAGATTCAAAATCCACCTGTGCCCACAGACTAGCCTGCCACCACTGTAATCATCTGAGCTTGTTCGTCTTTGAAACGCGCACACCAGGTTAGTGGGTTATTAGATCATGTCCATAGACCAGTTTGACTTCTGGATGGCGTTCTTTGAAGAGAATGATGCGATCCAATGTCTCCTGGCCGCCTTCAAGGTCGCTGGAATAATATCCTGGACCGATCCCAGTCTCAAATTGGTAATGATCGTTGCAGGCATCACCCGTGAAAAGAACCTGTTCATCGATGCCGTTGATCAGGAAGATCACATGCCCTGGGCTGTGCCCACTTGACGAGATCGCCCAGAACGAACCATCCCCAAAAACATCAACCCCCTTGCCTAATGGTGGTAATTCAATGGCCCCGCTAAAGTCGATTTCCTGCAGTTCATCGATACCCTCCAAATGGTCACTTTGCATGAAGAACCTGTAATTGACATATCGTTCATTCCTCCCCGCGACATAAGGAATGTCCTTAGGCAAATCGACAATCCCAGCCGTATGATCCTGATGCAAGTGGGTGAGGAAAACGCCTTCTAATCGAATGCCTTCCTGGTCCAGTATCGCAGCAATATGCGTGTTGGGTTCTTGGCTGCCTTTCCCCAGATAACCCTCGACCATAAGACCCTTGATCGTGCCGTGCTGGCTGTGAACGTAGGATTTATCTAGGCCCGAATCAATCAGATACGCACCGAACGCTTGATGTTGGATGATACCCACGTTGACCGGTATCTCAATACTTGCATCCTCGATATCTTGAGCCTTCTCGTGCTCCAGATTCATAATGCCGGACAGGGTTGTTTGCATTACGCCGGTAGAATAGGTGCGAATGGTGACCGGCTGAGGATTTGAAAGAATCTCTTCCCAACTGTGATATGCTGGCTCAGGCGCGGGGTACGAGACCCTCCGAATCATAGAAGGCTGCCAGACAAGGAAAGTAAAAATGGAAGTGGCTATTAAGATAGCGGTTATTGCCAGCAGTATTCTTTTAGATTTTCGCATTTTGTTTCTCCTCGGTGGGTGACCCCTAAGGACACGCTTTCTCACGACAAGGATGCAGCAAACGATGCGAACTTATTCTTTGGTTCGGGGCCGCGATACTTGAACTGACCGACTACTTTCGCCCCTTTTCCTTCCAGCGCTTGCGCCATTTGCCGCAAAGTTGATCCCACCGCCAACTTGTAGGTGCAAAACACGACAGTTTGCTTCCCTTCTAGATTTCCTAGTTGTTCTATAAAGCGCATCGTCCCTTCTGCCGGGTGTTGTCGAATGATAAATAGACCCTTGACCCAACTCCCGACGCAAATAAGGTCAGCTTCGGACACATTAGCGGGGTCGACCTGTGATACTGATTGGACCCAACACTGGTGACCATGTTTTTCCATCATATTGCCCATTGTCTCCGCCGCCTTGGCGGTGGTGCCGGTACTGCTGTCATAAACTATCGCAATTTTCATTTAAATTTCTCCTTAAATAAGTCAGCCAAGCCCAAGTGCAGCCATTACCAGGAAAACCATCTGGAACAGGAAGTTCCCAATCCAGTGGAAGACCATCGCTAGCGGCAGGCTACCAAGCGGCCCAAAAGCGAACGCGTATCCCAGTCCGCCAACCAAAATTCCCGGGAACAGCCAACGCTGATAGACATGTTTTAAAGTGAATAAAATCCCATTTGCTACCCAATCCCAACTGCCAAAAACGCCCCGCATCTTGGGCATCAAGAAACCTCTGTAGTAGAGTTCTTCCCCAAAGATATTGAACACCAGCCCAACTACAAAGTACAACAGCACAAAAAGGAAGTTTCCCTGTAGATCCATGTCCGGGAATGCATCTGCTGCACTGGAAACCTGGACAGCGGGATTGCTGGCTGCCGGCCACCAATCAGGGGGCATAAAACCCGGGACTGAGGCCAGCGCCCGGTTCGCACCGCCCATCATCATGCTCAACGTCAGCCCTGCGATCAGAACCCCCAACGCGATTAACCATGCCTGCCAGCCCTTGGGCCATTGCCAACGGATCCGGTCACGCAGGGCGGCGAAGGTCAACGAGTAGCCCTCGCGCCGCAGCATGACCAGCCCAGCAACCAGTTCCGCCCCGGTGCCCAGCACGGTGACCGCTAACATCACCCAGGTCGGTGTTACCCCACCCTCAGGGATGAACTGCCGTCCCACGACGTAGATCAGGAAAGAAAACCAAACTGCCGGCCATAAAAACATGAAGAGGATCTGCCATAACTGATACTGCGGAATGTCATGTTCAAGATCGTTTGAAATCCTTTCTCTTGTAACTACCATTTCTTTCTCCAAA
>CAWEDV010000005.1:0-378278 GCA_963807975.1 uncultured Chloroflexia bacterium
CGAAAAGTTCATCCAGTAGATCAATCACACTTGAGGGAAAAAAGACATGAAACCTATTTGCTCAGTTACCCTCCTCGCCGTGTTGCTTGCATCGCTGAGTGCGCTTCAGGCGGCTGAATCGCCCGCGTCCTTGGCGAATCCCGAGCGGATGCCGGCCTTCTCCTGGGACCGCGTGCCCTTGTACGTGCATATCCGAAAGGACACCGCGTTCACCGATGAAGAGATTAAATACCTTGCGACCTTTCCGCTCATTACGTTTGAGAAAGCTACGGGGCACAAGGATTCCGGCTCGGTGGAGGCGGGAACGCTGAAGGCCGCCCGGGCCGTTAAAGAGATCAATCCGGCGACGAAGATATTGTATTACCGAAACGTGATCGTGCACTACGGTGGCTACGCCGCCAATACGTCATTGAAAAACATTCCCGGTGCCTTTCTGGTCGGGCGCGATGGCAACGACAAACTCATCCGCAACCGTATCCAAGCCTACGATCTCACGAACAAGGCCCTGCGCGACTGGTGGATCGACGCCGCGAAAGAAGTTTGTTCCGATCCCGCCATTGACGGAGTCTTCCTGGACGGTGTGGTCAAGATCCTGGAGCCAGGCTTCCTGAAGGGTGTGATTGGAGAGGAGAAGAAAGCCGCCGAGTTGGCCGGATATGTGACAATGATGGAGGATACGCGGAAAATGCTCGGTCCGCAGAAGCTCATGCTGGCGAATATATTGAGAGCGCGTTTCCCGGATTCGGGTCTCAGTTATATCAAGGCGTTGGACGGCTCCTATATCGAGGGATTTGAGGGCGCCGTGGGGATGTCCAAGAAGGACTATGTTGCCCAGGGAATCAGGGACTTTCAGAAAGCTGCCCGGCAGGGGTCCATCATCGCCTACACGTGTGCATTGGGCAGAAACCAGCAAGATGCGGATGAAACCCCAAGGTCTGCCGCCAGAAACAAACCGCGACAACCCCGAGAGGCGGGGCGAGGGACGCTAAGAGCCGTTTCGACTACCAGTTGGCGATATTTCTTGATCTGCGCCGAGAAGTACAGCTACTTTGACCTGAAAGACGGCTATGACGCGAAAACCAGCAAGACCTGGATGACGCATCCGGCTGTCTATGACCGCCCGTTGGGCGCGCCCAAGGGGCCGGCGGTTCGTAACGGCTACACTTACGCCCGGGAGTTCGCCCATGCATCCGTCCAACTCGATATCGAAAACGAAACGGCGAACATTGTCTGGAAACAGCAGGAACAGGAATAGACGTGTAATCGATCATCGAGCTGGTGGTTAGCGACGAGAAGATCATGTCGGTCTCGCGGATGATCAGGTGATCATGATTCGCTGGGCTACCTCAGTTTCCAGACGCGCACTCGTTCGGAGCCAGCCACGGTTGCCTCGCGGGGCAAGGTCCGCTGGGAGGCGGACCGATACTCATTGATGAGCTCGCTCAGATCAAGGATGACGTCTGGGTGGTGCGCATAGTAGCCATGGCCAAGTTCCTCTGGGATCGATTCCTCGGCGACGTAGACAATCGACTCCACCTCGGGAAATGGCTCCTCGGCGTCTTCCGACAGATACGGCGAGACCCGCAGGAACGCTGCGTAATCGTCGAAGTGCCACATCCCTAATCGCGGCTTCCCATGATGTTCCATTTGCGAGGCCAGTAGGGCCATATCGCTAGGCGATGTGTACAGCGTTACGTGGTCGGCGCGGATGGGATCTCTGGGGCAACTGCGCAGAAATGGTCCGCGTCGACGTCCGGCGCCGCCAGGATGAGGCGAATCTCCGGCAACTGCTCGCCAGGACCGAGCTCTTCCTTCAAATCCCAACCGGCCAAAGCCATCGTCAATAACTGGTTTCCCATGCTGTGAGCAAGAACGTGAATGGTGGCGGGATTCGCATCGACTATCAGCATCCGCAGATAGCGTCGGAATGGTTCAACAGATTGGGCTACCAAGCGTTCATCGGTCTTGTACTCGGTGAGCATGGCCTGGGACGGCCAACTGTAGAACGCAGGGACACCTTGAAATCGCGTATCGTGAGCAAGCTGTGCGATCCGATCCGCCGCGTCGGTAAACGAAGTGTTGAAACCATGCACGAAGAGGAAGATGTCCTTTCGCGATGCCTTGCCAAGCGCCGTCGTCAGCGAATGCCCGAACTCTTCGACGTTGCGCGGCGACGTCTCCTGGATCACTACATCGTCCATCCGACTTGCAACAAATTCCCACTCGAAAATGCTGGTCTTTTCCACTTGACCGTAGACATGATGCGGAGGGATCGAGACGTCACAGACGCCGACACTCAGCGGCCCCAATTCGGTGCCGTACCGGTCGTCCGCTACTTGACGTGACTCCTCAATCAGCGCGTTGACAAACGTACCTGAAAGGAAGAGGGCGGTCACGAGCGACACGCATGCAAGAACAGCCGTCGCGCGACGCTTCCGCCGACCAAAGCGATAGATCAGCAGCAAGGTCACAGCCCATGTGCCTAGCGTCAGGTACTCCAGAGTCCATTCACTGTCCGACCGGAAAGGCCTGTGGAATTCGTGGTCCCGATTCGTACCGTAATAAACAGTAAGTACCTTGGGCGTTTCTGACAGCACGTCTTCAGCAGGAATCGACGCCCACGTGGGTACGCTGGGCAAGGCAATGGATGCGACACAGATCACCAGAACTAAGAGGGCTGCACGCCGTTCACCGGAACATTCTCTAAAGAACAACTCATCCATGGCTACCAGCTCCTCCCTCGTCTAACGTCGGACTGTCGTTCGCCAGTGATTCTAATCGGGAGCGACGCAGAAAATCCCGGGTTTCATTCATCAGTACCAGAAAGTTCGCCAGCACTCCCTCACCGTAGAAGTAGTTTTGGCAGAAGTCGCTCACGACCTTTTGCTGCAATTGTACAAGCTGCTCTTCCAGTCTTCGCGTTCGCTCAACCTGGCCGCGGGGCAGACTCTCCACTTCGACAAGACCTTTCGCCGCCAAATCGTATTGCTGGAGTTGACGAAAGTATCGAGAAATCGAAGTAGCTGCCGCCATCGGTAGTATCCGTATAAGGCGAGACATCCGCCAATCAAAGGGCCGAGTCCGGTAATGATCTGGCGGAGCAATTGCGCGATGTCGGTGCGCACCAGCGGCTTGTCCTTGTCCCGATAGGTCTCAGCGGCCTTATGCCAGGGGAAAGAGGGTGCCGTCCTCGCGAAAGCGGGGGCGGCCGGTATAGCCTGGCAATGGCGCCGGTATGAATAGCCTCTAACAATCGAGACACAACCTCGTTCGGTACGTTTCTGTGGGTAACGATGATCAACGGGGAGGCCATCGTGGGACAGTCGATCTCCGGAGTTGGATCGGCGCCCCCGTAGGCATATGCCGGAATGTCCACCGCTGCCGTTCGTATTTGGTCGACGTGGTCGCGATCAAAGTCCTCTTCGTCGACGGGAATCTGCGCGAACGCGCGGGCAAAGTGAATGGGGACTAAATCGTAGTCCGCCGTGTCGACCAGCGTCTCCACGAATTCAGAAGGAACCGTCGAGACCACGGCGACAACATCCGGCAGTGCTTTCCTCAAATCATCTTTCCTCTCCTCGCTCGCCGCTTCCATCTCCTCCAGCTGGTCAATCAGGTCATCAATTTCATAATTGGTAGCGGTTATGTCATCACCGGGGCGAAGCCGGAGGAACTTCATTAGAGCTCGGGACATCATCGCCGTTTCACTACCGTCCGGGCCCAAGTTAATCTTCAGCCCCGCCAGACACTGTAATCCCTAGCAACTTCTTCAGAAAACTCATTTTTCTCAGCAAGTGAACGCTTCCGAGGTGAGTGTCGCTACCTGCCTGATTCCCTTCGCCTTGGGGAATCGCAACAACCCATTGACCAACGCGAAATCCAGTTGCTCAGACTGCAGCAGCGTAATCGCTTCCACAGTACCTGCCGTAGGCCGGATTTCAAATTCAAGATTCCATTCCTGGCCGTGACGCTTGAGGTACTCGGCAACTTTGTGACGGTTCATCGTGGGAATACCACCCGAGATCCTCACACGATAGGTCCTGGAGCTGGGTGTCCAGTACCACGACCAAATTCCGATCACGATCAACGCGATACCGAACACCAGCAAAGGGTGGTTCTCCAACGCATCCTCCGGATCATAGAGCGAAGTGCATTATGTCTGTTGTTCTCTGCCACAGGTTCGTTCACCGCCTCTCAACCGCTCTATGCGACGAGGTTATCTGAGTCTCATGGGCAAAGGGTAATCGAGATCATCTCCACCGTGAGGCATCCGGGCCCCATACGCACCGAATTACTGATAATTTGATCTTCAGTTGGGTTTTGGTTTTCTTCCAAGAACGGCACCAAGGTCATAAGAAACCCTGGTGTGCAGAAACCACATTGCAGACCATGTGCTTCATGAAATGCCTCTTGGATCGGGTGCAGATTGTCCGGTGTACCCAGATCCTCAACCGTCTGCAGCTCGTGGCCATTAACCTGAACAGCGAACATCAAACAAGATCGCACCGGTTGGCCGTCGAAAAGAATAGTGCACGATCCGCACACCCCTTGTTCGCAGCCAACATGCGTACCAGTTAAGCCCAATTCATGTCGGATAAAGTCACTAAGCAGCATTCTAGGCTCTACCGCATGGCTGGTGTGAATGCCATTAATAGTAAATTCGATTGGTAGCTTCATCATAATGAAAGTCTCTCACTGGCACGATCTATCGCTTCATGCAGTGCCCTTTTACCCAATACGGTCGCAATATGACGTTTGTATTCTGAACTAGCATGGATGTCGCCAATGGGATCAATTTCTTCCTGGCTGGCCAGAAAAACTGCATCTCTCAATAGAATGTCTGATGGCCGCTCCCCTACCAACATATCTGCTGACCTCTCGGCAACCATTGGGATTTCACCGACATTGAGAAATACTAAACGTGCGTTGCGACAGACGCCGTTTTCATCAAGGGCGACCACGGCGGACACACCCACCTGAGCATAGTCGCCGTGCCGGCGAGCCAACTCCTTAAAGGAAAATCCGCTTCCGGTCGGCACCGGGGGGATATCCACCTCCACCAATATTTCCTCTGGCTCTAAGGCAGTCATGAAGAGGGATTGGTAGAAATCCACGGCATCGACCCACCTTTCATTTCCTACCATTTGCAGACGAAACCTTGCCTTTAGGGTCACCATAATCATAGGTAGTTCTGCTGCCGGGTCGGCATGAGACAGGCTGCCTCCAATCGTGCCCCGGTTGCGGATTTGAGCGTGAGCAATATAGGGCATTACTTCGCTGATCAAAGGTGCCCGATCAGCAATAATCTCGCTGAATTCGAGCCGGCTGTGTCGTACCATGGCCCCCACCCGTACCCCTTTATCTTGCCCCGGCAGCAAAGTTTCTAGCTCAGTGACTCCGTTCAAATCGATGATCACTGCTGGTTGCGCCAGGCGAAAATTCATCACTGGGATCAAACTTTGCCCGCCAGCCAACAGCTTGCCGTCGTACCCGTGAGTATTCAATGCATCCAATGCTTCTTCCAAAGAATTGGGAGCAATATACTCGAATGGAGCTGGTTTCATAGATTTCTTCCAAGCACGTATTTGTTGAGGTAAATAATTGTAAATCCGTTGTCGCAGTCACTCCCCAATGCCGGAACAGCCGAACAATATCCAGCCTCCCTCATTGCAACAACGAACACATTATAGCACAAAATGGTGACAACACAGAGGTTAATATCACACCAAAAACAATTGTTCTATAGACAACCGTTAATGTTTTATGTATAGTTACAACGTGACATAATGTTTTTAAGGCGCACCTATGTGTTGCCGCCCACTATGCAAATAAACGGCTGTTTTGGCTCTTGTTGCAGTTAATACCTTAGGAGGAAGCAAATGATCTTGGAAAAATTGAAATCGGTTGGTCGAAAATTGAACTCCCACCGCAGAGGAATTGCAATTGTCCTGGCCCTCTTAGCCGTCGTCATTGCCATAGGCGCAGTGCAAGCAAGCGGACCATTGAATTTTATGCAGCCCAATGGCAAAGGGATGTGGGGCATGCCCAGCAGACCATGGTGGCCCATGGCGCCGGTACCCAAGATTCATATCGTCGCCGTGGAAAAGAATTCCACCGTTACGATACTGACCGAAAACTTTCCAGAAGATGAAGATTTCGTTGTAACCATGGGCTATATCTATACCCGCGGCATTGATGGAATTGAAGTCGACACCTTTAACTCAGGAAATGGGGATCCCCAAGAACTCACCTTCACAATTCCTCAAGAATTGATTGACGAGTTCCGCATATCCATCCGCGCTCAAACTGGCCATGAGTTCCCGCAGTTCCCATATTACGCCTTTAACTGGTTCTATAATAACTCTACCAATGGCTCTGCCAATGGCGCCCCAACCGAGGTCGCTGTAGAAGGTGAAGCAGGGACCGGCGGTGAGGAAGAAGCGGTTGAGCAAACAGCCATGGCCGCCGAGGTAGAGGAAGAAGAACCCATTCCAGCGTTTGAAATCTGTGAGGTCGGCAAGAACGAATTTGTACTTGTGGGCACTAGCGACTTTCCAGCAGAAAAACTGTTCACAGTAAAAATGGGCGTCATGCCAGAATCCCCCAAAATGGAACCCTATTATGATGGTCAAATGAAACCGAGAAATGATATGGGTATGGGCATGCATGGCAAACCACCCCACCCCATGCCGCCGATGTATCCTCCTGGGAAGGAAAAACCAATGCCTCCGAAAAAGATTTGGATTCCATATTTCGAAGCTGGTACCTTCGAAACCGGGCAGGGCGGCGAATTATCAGAGAGCTTCCAAATTCCTGCTGAATTAACTGGAGCATACCGCATAACGATCTTAATGTACTCGGATGACGCCTACCCGTACTACTCGTACAATTGGTTCTACAACAACGATGCAGTTGTTGAATGCGTGGACTAAAAGCGCAAATTAACAAAACGTCCCGGGCAGTCGGTGCTGCCTGGGACGTTTTTCTTAACAAAACATATCAAATCTAAAAGCCGCTTCCCTCTAGAAGATATCCCGCTTCAGATCAATCTTCCAGTCCACCTGCATAGCGGCGGATATTCTTGAAAGCGTTTTTTTCCAGAGTCTTATAGGCCACCTGACTGGGAATACAGCTTTCATTCGAGCAGTACACAACAACCACATCATCCGCATCTAAATGCTCTGTAATATCAGCAGGTTTTGTAACATTGGGCTAACCATGAATATTCTGAGCCTCAAATGCCCATTCACTTAAAGTCATCACCCTTTTAATAACATCTCCTTGGTTCAACTTCGCTTTCAACTCCTCTCAATCTTTTACATTCATCTTATTACCTCGTCTACACCAATGTGTTCTGCCTACTTTATGAGGTCAAGGAATTCCCTGCGCAATTCGCGGTCCTCTTTGAACTCACCCACATAAGCGCTTGTGAACATCACCGGATGTTCCTTCTTTACTCCTCGCATCATGGAACACATATGCTGACCCTCAATCGCCACGGCAATCCCACGGGGAGCCAAAATCTCGTCTAGCATATCTGTTATTTGATGCGTCATCCTTTCCTGGACCTGCAGACGACGCGCAAACATCTCAACAAGCCTTGGAATTTTCGAAAGGCCAATGACCTTGTTCGTTGGCAAGTAAGCAACATGCGCACGGCCGAAAAAAGGCAGCATATGGTGTTCACACATACTGAAATATTCTATGTCCCGCACCAGGACCATCTCCCCATAGTCAACATCAAAAAGTGCTCCATTCACTAGCTTCACTGGATCCACCTGATAACCGCCGAGAACTTCATCATACATACGTGCGATCCGGTCCGGCGTACCCGTCAATCCATCCCGTTGGGTGTCCTCGCCAACACTTTCGAGAATAGTCCTTACCGCCGATTCGATAGCCAATTTCTCAGCCGACTTATCCGGCGGCCCGGTCAAGATCTCTTGAATATGCCCATTCGCATTTGAGTGACCATTGCTATATTGATTAGTTGCGTATCCAGTTTGTCCGTTTATTCCTTTCATTGAAGTTAACATTTCATACCTCTATTTTCTCTGATGCTGATATACCTGTGGGTTCGTTTTCCTTGATTAATATATATCAATCTTGGCCCGTTAGATCGCACTGTATAGTTTATATTAATGTTTTGTCTAAGTAATAATCAGTTTCCTATCAACTGGCTGGCAGCAATACTCGAATCTGCCCATTAAATAGCTGCCCTCTGTATGCAGCTGGCGTATATTGTTCCGTCTGCTAGGCTCCTTCATTTTCGGATTTCTTACCTAGACCCATACGAGGGACACGGTGACCCTCATTTACCATTAGAATTCTGACCACCAAACTACTCAACACATTAATGGCGGTATAATTCCCTGCTCGATGAGCGGTCAACAAGAGAATCACTGCAAGAAAAGCAATGACTGATAACGTAACCGGACCCCAAAAAGATCTTAGCCGGGAAAAGCGCATCATTCTGTTTTTGGCGCTTACGGTTGCTCTACTCATGACCGGTGTGGGCATCGTCTTCCCCATCTTCGCCCGTAGACTGAGTGAATTAGGCGGCGGGGTGCAAACATTGGGTTTGATGACCGTATCATTTATGCTCGCCCAATTCATTTTTGCCCCCATCATGGGTTCTCTTGCCGATCGCCTGGGCCGCAAGCCAATTATCATTCTTTCCCTAGTCGCTTTCGCGTTGGCCAATATCGGATACCTCATGGCCTCATCCATATCCGCCATAATTGCCATCCGCGCCCTACAAGGAGCCCTGTCCGCCGGTCTTTATCCCTCAGCCATGGGCATGGTCGGCGATCTGATGCCTGAAAGGCAGCGAGGTCGCTGGATCGGCATTGTTTCCGCCTCGTATGCTGCAGGTTTTATTTTTGGGCCGCTTGTTGGTGGCCTGCTCTATGACGGTTGGGGCTATGAAGCACCCTTTCTAGTGTCGGCCGCTCTAGGAATCTTAGCCGTAGTTGCCGCTGTTATCTTTGTAACTGAAACCCATCCTGGCAGTTCGGAGCCAATTCAGATCAAAAGATCTCGGCTTAATTTGCGAAACTATGACTGGTCCTGGCTTCCCCGTCCTCTGCTCATGCTTGGCACTCTTCTTTTTGTCGACTTTGCCGTCGTTTTCGCCTTTGCTTTCGTTGAGCCACAGATGATTTTTACCATGTACGACGATCTTGGTTGGTCAACATCCCAGTTTGGCGTATTGGTTGGCGCATACGGCCTCACTGCCGCTGTCGGACAGGCCGTCGCCGGACCGATCAGTGATCGCGTCGCGCGCTTTCCAGTGATCGTCACGGGCATTGTGCTCAATGCCTTGTTCTATGCTGGCTTGATTATTTTTACCGATTTCATCTTGTTGGTGCTGATCGCCGTTATCGCCGGTTTAGGCGAGGCTCTGCTCATGCCTGCCCTCGGCGCATATTACCTTGACATTGCTGCCCCACAACATCGTTCCCGCATGATGGGTCTAAAAGAATCCGCCGCAGCCTCCGGAGGCGTTGTAGGCCCGCTTCTGATCACCACTCTTGCCGGTATCCTGACCTCCGATCAGGTCTATTGGATTGCCTTTTCCATCACTTTTTTAACGGGTGTTTTTGCCGTTCTATTCCTACGCCAGCCGCGCGCCGCATCCAAAACAATATCCGAAACGGCCGTCGACAGCAGCGTAAACCCCTGACCAAAACCTGCTTCCCACTGTTATCCCCAAACCCATAGATTTCTATCCACTAAATAATGCCTTCCCGCCGCAATCTGGCTATCTGTTCTGGGTCTAAATCAAGGTATTGGCGCAGCACCTCATCCGTATCAAAACCCAGTGGAGGGGGTGCCGTTCTAATCTCAGCCGGCGTCTCCGACAACTTCGCTACCGGACCAATCAGCTTTAACTTACCCACCGTTGGATGCTCCACCTCTTGCACCATGTTCCTCTCCACGGTTTGGGGATCATTCAATGCAGAAGAAATGTTGTTAACCGGTGCAGAAGGAATATTCTCCCGCCGAAGCAGTTCAAGCCAATCGTCCGTCTTGCGCTTTTCAATCACCCTCTGCAGCTCCGGCACCAAAACATCCCGCGCCGCCACTCGATCTGAGTTTGTCCGAAAGCTCAAATCAGCCGCCAAATCAGATCGACCTGCCGCTGTACAGAAACGCCGAAATTGCGCATCTGTACCAATCGCCAAAGCCAGGTTCCCGTCTACTGTAGCAAATACTTCATAAGGTACGATATTTGGGTGAGCATTCCCGTACCGGCCTGGCTCTTCTCCACTTATCAAGTAATTTTGGGCCACGTTTGCCAGCCATCCAAGCTGAGCATCAAGCAGCGCAACGTCAATATATTGGCCCACCCCCGTCTTCATCCGGTGATGAACAGCCGCCAATATGCCGTTAACAGCAAAAAGGCCGGCGCTAATATCGACGATCGCCACGCCCACCTTGTGCGGCGGGCCATTCGCTGGACCGGTAATCGACATAATTCCCCCTTCTGCCTGGATCGCGAAATCGTATCCTGGTCGATCACGATACGGTCCCGTTTGCCCGTATCCGGAGATTGAACAGTATATCAGGCCAGGGTTTCTATCAGAGACTGTTTCATAATCAAGCGCCAACTTTTTCATCGTTCCCGGTTTGAAATTCTCGATGAAAATATCCGCCCGATCAGTCAACCCATGGAGAATCTCCCGTCCTTCATGAGATTTCAAGTTCAGCGTTACACTGCGCTTATTGCGATTTACGCTTAGATAATAAGCGCTCTGGTCTTCAATCCAGGGGGGTCCCCATTGGCGCGTCCCATCCCCTACCTTTGGCTGCTCGATCTTGATTACCTCCGCCCCATAATCCGCCAACAGCATGGTGCAGTATGGCCCAGCCAAGACGCGCGAACAATCGATCACACACAAATCACTTAATGCAGAATCACCCATGATATCCCCTTTAAATCGACCCAAGCCCGATTGAACAGGAGTGCTCGGCAATGCCTGCTGGCATCAAGTTCAATTTGGCTTATTCAATCGCCTTATTAGACCACAAATTGCGCAAACTATCCTTTTTACCACACCATTTCCATTTTGTTTGTGATATAATTCACACATTCGCAGCACATCAACTATGGGGACCTAGATGAATCCAGAATTTCTTTCCCGAGTCCTGTTCAGTATTACAAGTGTCTTCCATTTCATTTATCCGCCAATCTCCATTGGTTTAGGATTCATGTTAGTCCTAATAGGACTCCTATACATTCGCACAGGCAATTCCATGTGGCGTCGCCTATCTTTCTTTTGGGTGAAAATTTATGCCCTTGTATTTGCCATGGGCATCGCTACAGGGATCGTGCTTGAGTTTGAATTTGGCACCAATTGGGCTGACTACTCACGCTTTGTGGGCAATATCTTTGGCAGTCTTTTGGCTGCGGAAGGGGTTTTTGCCTTCTTCCTAGAGGGCGGTTTTCTTGGCCTGATGCTCTTTGGGGGGCGCCGCTTAGGACCACGAATGTGGTTGCTGGCCACATTTCTAGTTGCATTTGGTGCTCATTTCAGCGCCTTATGGATCATTATGGCTAATTCCTGGATGCAGACACCGGCAGGTTACGAATTAGTCGTTACCGAGCAAGGCACCCGAGCGATCATGACCAGTTTCGTTGAAGTCATGTTTACGCCCTCATTCATGGCTCGTCTCGGTCATACGTTGGTTGCCTCTTGGTTGATTGGTTCCTCTTTAATCCTCAGCGTTAGCGCCTGGTATCTTCTACAGAATAGATTCAAGGACATGGCGCAAGCCGGCTTCAGATTGGCTGCTCCACTCTTTTTTGTTTTGGCCATTGTACAGCTCATTCTCTTGGGTTCTCCCAGTGCCGAAGTCGTCACCGATTACCAACCAATCAAGCTGGCAGCCATGGAGGGCCTTTGGGAGACACAAAGCTGTGCGCCGATGATGATCGTAGGTTGGGTTGACGAGGCAAGTCGTACCACGACTGGGATCAGCATACCTTGTATGCTCAGCATCCTAGCCTATGGCAACCCCAATGCCGTTGTCACCGGGCTTAATGACTTTCCCTCAACTTTGTGGCCTCCGATAAATGCAACTTTTCAATCCTACCATTTCATGCTGACTCTTGGTATGCTGTTTATACTGATTGGTTTCCTGGGCGTGCTGTTCTTGTATCGCAAGCAAAGGATCTTTGGGATGCGTTGGCTGCTCTGGCTATTTGTGCTCATGGTTGTTCTAACCGAGCTATCCACGGCAACAGGCTGGTTGACGGCTGAAATCGGACGTCAACCTTGGATCGTTTACAATCTGCTGCTAACAGCCGACGCCGTCTCTCCGATTCTCAACACCGGGGAAGTACTCGCTTCCATTTTCATGTTCGTGGCAATTTATGCCATCTTGTTTATTCTCTTCATCTATCTATTAAACTATAAAATTCAGCACGGACCCGACCCACTGAATGAGGAACAACCCATTTCCTCTCTTCCCGATACATATCGTGAGATTTTCCGGCGTCCTTCGCGCACCTCATGAGGTAGAGTTATGTGGCTAAATTTCGTATGGTACGTTCTCTTTGTAATTATCATTGCCGGCTATTTGATCTTGGATGGCTTTGACCTCGGCGTCGGTATCCTCCACCTTGCCCTGGCCAAAAACGATTATGAAAGAAGGATAATGCTCAACAGCATTGGTCCCATTTGGGATGGCAACGAGGTATGGCTGGTCGTTGGCGGTGGCGTCTTGTTTGCCGCCTTTCCCCTTGTATATGCCTCCCTCTTCTCCGGCTTCTACGTAGCCATGATGCTCATTCTGCTTGTACTCATACTACGCACGGTGGCTATTGAGTTTCGCAGCAAACGGG
This sequence comes from uncultured Chloroflexia bacterium, assembly GCA_963807975.1. Lineage (GTDB taxonomy): Bacteria > Chloroflexota > Anaerolineae > Promineifilales > Promineifilaceae > JAACFF01. The sequence continues at coordinate 12,851 of CAWEDV010000005.1, forward strand.
AAGCCAGGGCCTGGCGTACAACTTGGGATGTGGTCTTCTCACTCTCTTCCCTGCTCATCGCTTTACTCTTTGGAGTAGCCTTTGGCAATATTATTGGCGGCGTGCCCCTTGCTGCCGACCAGAATATTTACATCTCCTTCTTTGGACTTATTTCACCCATAAGCTTGCTAGTTGGCCTTGCCGCAGTAGCCATGATGGCCATGCACGGCGCAATCTATCTGACCATGAAGGTTGGTGGTGCACTATTTGAGCGCGTCACCGCTTGGCTGCCTAAACTCATGACTATCTTCTTTGTTCTCAATTCCTTAGTGGTACTGACTATCCTTTTTGGCCTTCCGAATGCCACAACCAACTATATCTCCTCTGCGACATTGGTCATTTTCCCGGCTATTGCCTTGATCGCTCTGATTGCTTCCTGGTGGCTTGTGCGTAAGCAGAACTATTTCAAGGCCTTTCTTACCTCAAGCATGATGATAGCTCTGCTCTTGTTTTCCGGAGCCATCAGCCTCTATCCCAATCTGCTGGTTTCGACTATTGATCCCGCCTTCAACCTCACCATATACAATAGTGCTGCGGCTCCCAATTCATTGATGACCATGCTTGTGATTGCCCTAATAGGGTTGCCTTTTGTTTTGGCTTATACCGCTGGCGTATACTACATTTTTCGCGGCAAAGTGGAACTATCGGCTGAAAGTTACTGATCGCCCCCACGTTTGCACTGCTGCAGAACTATTTTACCATTCGCCAGCGTATAAGGTACGAAACGGCTTGACTTGATCCTCGGCATAGGCCCAATGCAGTTCGACTAGCTGGCGTAAATGCAGCAGGTCGTGCGCTGCCCATGCTGCCATCAGATCCCCAGCCCTCATTCGCCCCCAGGGCGCTTCGTAATCTGCTTCCCAATCTGGCTTCTTAAGCGTCGCCAACCAAGCTATTGAATCCTTACGTGCCTCCATGAAATCAATCAATGATTCCTGCAAATTTCTTTCGTTGTAATTTCGCTCAATAACCCACGCCGGAGGATCAATGGCCGGCCATGACTCCTTAGACCGGTTCAGCGTAATATCAAGCCGTACCCGGAAATCCAGCCTTTCCTCATCCAGCAGATGATTCAAAACTTCCAGAATCGACCAGGAATCCAAATCTGGTTTCCACCGTGCTTGACCCAGAGAGACTTGTTCAACCAACAGCCGAATCCGCTGCGAATTATCGGCTAGACTTTTTATACAGTATTCAATATCCATCACCCTTCCCTTATTCGCCTCTGCGATTTCTGACTACCCATAAACAAAACTTGAAAAGAGTACTGCTTTGCCGTGTATCCTACATTATATGAAGTCACGATTTTGCTATAATGTGATTACGATCGTCAAGGTACAACCGAAACCCTAAGAATTTGGCAGTGCGTTTCCAAACTCGTAAAAAAATACATCACGAACAAAACTTCTTTGAAGATCGCAAGTTTTCGCTGACTAACCATCTATAGTCACCTACCGCGTACCGTGAAGCTGCGACAATCAGCAGGCTAATTTCCCCGAATTAATTATGAGCTTGGAAAAACCGTGTAGAATATGGGGCTTTAACAGACCAATTGTTCTAATTACGGCATATTGCCAACCGAATGGTTCCCCCTACCGAGGCTGGCGAAATGGGTAAGTTTTCCGAGCTTCAAGATCCTCAAGGGGGCGCTTTTACGGTGAAGCAGTCTAACGGCCCGTATCACCTCCCCCAGGTCACTAGATCGAAATCAGTCAGCAGCGTTGAATGCGCTTCGTTCAAGCTATTGAGCGGAGCGTTTGTTTATTCTTCAGACTGGCGATTTCTTTTTCTATTCATTTTCTATACATTTATTTGACAATATATGGACAATCGTGTATACTGGTTGTTATAAGGATTAACTAGACCGCTTCCATATAATTCCATGGTGTTTTTATCATAGTTATGATATATATAGCGCATTGTTGAATTATTGGGCGTTTTATTGGGTTTATTGAAGGAAAAGGAATAACAATGAGCAACAGAAACAATCCCAGTCCCCTAAAACTTGAAGATAACAATTTGATCTCTTCAAATCTAGACGCAGGAAACGACCATAACTCACTGCTCGATTCATTGGCCAGTGACAAGAATATGCAGAATTTGGGACAATCACACGCTGCTGCCGAGATCGATGACCTATACAGTATCGAAGCCAGACAGCTTCCTTTGCTAACATTTGAACAAGAACAGGAGCTTGCAAAAAAGCTTGCACTTGGCAATGAGGCCCGCGATATTATTGACTCGGGATCAGTTGCTGATTCTCAGACACGGCAGCAACTAGAAACGGCCATTAGGGAGGCTGAGATGTCCCGTGACTATCTAATAAGGGCCAACCTCCGCCTTGTTTTTAGCATCGCCAGCAAGTATCATAGCCAGACGCTGAGCATGGCCGATTTGGTTCAGGAAGGAAATATTGGCCTGATCATCGCGGTCGACAAATTCGATTACACGAGAGGGAACCGCTTCAGCACCTATGCTACCTGGTGGATCAGACAAACTATTGGCCGCGCCATCGCCGATAAAGGCCGTCTCATCCGCCTGCCCAATTACCTTCATGTGCGCGTCCCACGTATTCTTCGCGCCGTGGAACAGCTTTCTCGTACACTACATCGTGAGCCTACCTATGAAGAAATCGCCGCCCAAACGGGCATAGAACCGTTCCGCGTTAGCAGCATCATGGAGACACTGCGTTTCCCGCTGTCAATGGACATGCCGCTTGGTGAAGAAGAAGACTCCGATTTGGGCGAAATCATTCCCGATGATAGCATCCCTCAACCGCAAGACATCATTGTTGATAAGCAGATGGCTGAAGCCGTTAATGCGGTTGTGGCTGACCTTCCTCCCCGTGAGGCCGTAATCTTGCGCATGCGTTATGGGTTAAATGGGGGTAAGACACACTCTTTTAAGGAAGTGGGTGACTTTTTCAATCTTTCACGCGAACGAGTCAGGCAGATCGAGAAGCAGACATTAGCTAGACTCCGCTCGATTACCCCCGCCATTATTGAAGGCGCTCCGGTCTAGCCCGTCAAAATAAAACAGCGATAAAGGACCTGTCCAGACAATCGGCAGGTCCTTTTTTTGATCCCAAATCTCGTCCAGTTGGTGGCCAAGATGCAATCGCCACTCTCAAGAATGCCATGGGTGCACGGGGCGGCATCAATTTTGTAGCTGCTCTTCACATGCAGTACAACACTCTACAATTGGGGCGAATCCTATGTTTCAGGATGCTCACAATTGGATCGTAAACTCTTTCACAATCTGTGGTATAGTAGATAGTAGTTGGTGTGATCGTGTTTCTAGCCCGCGCAGCCATCATATGTTGAGCGTGTGTTTCTTTGCTCGGAGGGTAACATAATGCGTAAGTACCTGATCTAACTGCTCATTCTAGCTCCTTTATCGATAATGGTTGCAGCTTGTGGCGACGAAGGCCTAAACCGTGGTCCCATTGCGGAGAATGGTGCATCGGGAACCAATCAAGGTAGTGCAGGAGCCAAGGTCGTAGACCGCGAAGATGATCCCCGCGAGGTAAACGAAAATCCTTGCACTGACCAGCCCAACGACTGCCCCTTGCGTGAAGCCATTAATATTGCTAAGTAAAATGACGGACCCACAACCATCGAGTTTGAATCCCATTTTATGATACACCTCGAAGAAAAGCTGCCAGCGCTGACCGAGGTAAAAACGACGATTTCAGCCAGAGCAAACCAAGATATGCATATTTATGGCAGCAAAGCCAACGGCAGCGTGCACGATATCGCTGGAGAAGAAATAACAATCAGTGGTTTGCGCATATATGGAGCCGTAGACAATCCAAACATCTTGGTAAGAGATAAGGCCAAAAATGTTATCATCACCAACAATATCATCGGTGATGAAGACGGGCATCAGGGCAACTGCGGCAACAGCGACCGTTCCACGATTGGTTTACTTGTCAATTCCACTGCCTCTCTCGGAGAGGGAGAAAAGCACGCCTGGATTTTTGGAAAAGTCATCGAATGCAACAATGGTACCCCAGGAGATGGGCTCAGCATTGCCACAGATGGAGTGGTAGTCGGCAAAGATAACCATGGAGGAGCCAATGAGGTAAACCGCAACATCATTCACAATAACAGTGGGGTTGGCATCAATCTCACAAACGTCACCGGGAATCTGATCAGCAACTGTGAAGTCATCAACAATACCAAAGGAAGCTTGGCAATAGTAAATTTCAACAACGACTTATTCAACAACTATTTCGAAAAGCGTTTTTGGACCACTTATGGCCAAGTACACAAAACGATAAATATCCAACTCCGGCGGGTTGCTTACTGACCCAAACGATATTCACTGCCCTTTCACACAACTCATTGATCCATAATCGAGAAAATGTTTTACTCTATATAATAATAATATCAAGCGCATTAAGGCTATCGGGGTATCGTCAAGTCAGAAATCTAAATCACGTCCGAAGTTTTGGTAAATATGCGTCCAAGTAGGTTTGGTCATGAGAAGAAGCCCAGTCCGAGGTAGTCATACAGACAATCAGAACGATCCAGGCGCCATGGCTCAGGAGCGTTCCATCTTCCGTGCGCACGCAGAACAGAATTACCTATCAAATCAGGACAAAGTGGTCTTTCCTCGGCTCGTCTCCAAGAGCCTATTTCTTGTCCTTTGGATCATTGCCTTAGCACTCTTTTTACTTGGGTCGCTCATTACCTTTTGGCCCTTAATCGAACCGTTTTTATGGAGATAGGATGAAACGCGTTCCAGTCATCTTACAAATGACCCCTATCGAATGTGGCGCTGCCTGCCTCTCGATGGTGCTCACCTTTTACGGTCGTGAAACTACCATCAACGAATGCCGCAGCTACTTGAACATAGGCAGAGATGGCCTTAGCGCTCGCACCATCACCCAAGCCGCACGCGATTTGGGCCTGCGAGTGCGTGCATTCTCTATGGAACCAGAGGGTCTATCTCAAATCCAAGGCCCAGCCATCATTCATTGGGAATTCTCCCACTTCATGGTTCTCGAAAAATGGTCTCCCGATGGCGTTCAGGTGGTCGATCCCGGCATTGGCCGCCGCAGACTTTCAAATGCTGAATTCAATGACGGGTTTACCGGGGTAGTGCTCACCATGGCGCCGGGAGCAGACTTCAAACAGAAACAATCAGCCCACAAACTCACCTGGCGCGGATATCTGACCGGCATGATTCGTTTGCCGGAATCCAGAAAACTACTGACCCAACTTCTAGGCGCGTCAGCCCTCCTCCAGATTCTAGGTTTGATTTTCCCACTCTTCACCCTAATTCTGGTAGATTACATCTTGCCCACACAAGATGCTTCATTATTGCTTTCTCTCGGAATCGGCATGATTATCCTGGTCTCTTCCCAGGTAGTCTTGACCTATTTGCGTGGCGCATTAGCCCTAAACCTTGAGGCCAGACTTGACACAGAGGTTATGCTCAGCTTTTTCGAGCATGTACTGCAACTTCCCTATCGTTTCTTCCAAGAGCGCACCAGTGGCGATCTTCTGATGCGCTTGGGCAGTATAGCCATTATTCGCGAAGTACTAACTGGTGAGACTGTATCGGCCGTTCTCGATGCTGCCATGGCCATATTCTATTTACTCATCCTCTTCATTTGGCAGCCAATTTTCGGCATTCTTACCCTGGTTTTTGGGTCCTTCCAGGTTATCCTCTTACTCGGCTCAACACCGCGGCTGTACGAATTGACCGAACGCGATCTCGCTGCTCAGGCCGAATCCCAAAGCTACCTTGTCGAAGCCTTAGGGGGAATTGGCACCCTTAAATCCAGCGCCAGTGAAGATCGGGCCATGGATCATTGGTTGAACCTCTTCTTCAAACAACTAAACATCTCTATTCAGCGCAGCCATCTGGGCAACCTGATTGAAACAGGTCGTGAGGGAATCGGGTCTTTTGCTCCGGTATTTTTCCTTTGGATTGGCGGCTTCATGGTCCTAGAAGGCATAATGAGTCTCGGCACCATGCTGGCCGTCACCACACTGGCTGTGGCTTTTCTTGGACCCTTGTCCTCCTTGGTATCTACAGGCCAACAGCTTCAGCTTATCGGTGCCAACCTCGATCGCATCACCGACGTTTTGCAGACTCTGCCCGAGCAAGATGGCCGCCTGATGGAACCCGCTCCTGAACTGTCCGGAACAATAGAAATTAGGAACATCAGTTTCCGCTACCATGCCCATGCGCCCTGGGCCATCCGCAGCGCTTCTATCACCATTGAATCAGGGCAAAAAGTAGCCATCGTCGGTCGAACCGGCTCTGGAAAAAGCACCCTGGCCATGCTCCTGCTTGGCCTCTACCCCCTAGATGAAGGGGAAATATTTTTTGATGATCAGCCTCTGTCCGGCACGAATTATCGTTCATTGCGCCGTCAATTCGGTGTTGTATTACAGGTCCCCTCGTTATTTAGTGGATCAATCCGGGACAATATCTCTGCAAATGACCCCAACCTTTCCATGGACGAAATTGCATATGCGGCGGATTTGGCCGTTATTCATGATGAGATCGCCGCCTTGCCCATGGGCTATGAGACAATTATCGCCGAAGGAGGCGTAGATTTAGCCGGAGGGCAGCGCCAGCGACTCGCACTAGCGCGGGCTTTGGCTCACCGTCCCTCCATACTATTATTAGATGAGGCAACCAGTGATCTGGATGCCATCACTGAAAGCACCGTCGACCAGAATCTCAGCCAATTATCATGCACGCGCATTGTTATTGCACACCGTTTGAGCACCGTGCAGAATGCGGATCAGATTCTGGTTTTGAACCAAGGTTTTGTCGTGGAACGTGGCACGCATCGGGAACTGCTGACCCTCGGTGGCGCCTATGCTGAACTCGTCCATGATCAGAAGACGCCTTTCGGCAGCGAGATTGCCGGATAGCGTCATAGGGCAGCGGGTTCGTTGCTATAATTTGGAGGGTAGACTATGTTACGAGACAAGATTATCCGTGCATGGAAAGAACCGGAATTTCGAGTCAACCTCAGTGATGAAGAGCTCAGCTCTCTGCCGGAGAATCCGGCGGGAGCCATTGAGTTAACCGATGAGGAGTTGGATTCGGCAGTTGGCGGATCCTGGCATCAATCTTACAGCGCCAGCCGCTCGCGAAGCCAGTCGCGCTCAATGTCACGCCCAAGTCAATCTTGGCGCCGGCCTTACAGCCAATCCTATTCCCAATCGCGTTCCTACTCACGCTCTTACTCGCGATCTTACTCGAGATCCTATTCGGGTATGTACACGGGCAATACTTACTTGAGGCCGTAGATTAGATGATGGTACGCGTGTCTCCAACATGCGTGCTGCACTAGTGCGGGGTAGGCTGAAGGCTGGATAGCCAGTCCGACGAGGGTTCATCTTCCACGGGTGACCTGCCCCGCGTTTTGATCCCATGGATCAGCACCTATTTTCTTCTTCAAATTGGCTCAGAGCCCTGACGCTGGCTGAACGTATCGCCGTCTTTTCCACGAACGGCCAACTGCAGTTGCCCAAAGACCTGGACCGTAAAATCGCTCGGAATCAACTGCTTAAATGGCGTTCTCAGCCACAGTTTGAAACGGACGAGCTGCTTGAGCGCCGCCTGGCATTCGAAGGAATAAACCAGGATGAGCTGGCCTTGCTCCTGGCTGCCCCAATAACAGATCTCGCTATAAGCAGTGACAACCTGGAATGGGTCCAAGCGTTGACAGAGGGCTATTCGCGGCCCGCATCCTACTATGCCAATCCCCCCCCTGGTGCCGAGGAGCTTTGTTTTCTTGATCTAATCCAGCCCCTTATTGACCAAGCGTGTGATCAGCTCTTCCTAGGTATCGAAAACATACTGTCGCACGCTGCAGACCTGCCATTTGAACCTCGTGAGATTGAAGACATCCTTTTGATGAATCTTCCTGAACCATTGCTTATCCGCCTTGGTCGTACAATGGTCCTCGAGTTGAACATCGCTAGACTTCAAGGTGTCCTTTCAGGTGTTGAACCATCAGAACGATTTCAAAGCTTTATTGAACGCATCCGTAGACCGGAATATGCCGTCGCCATCCTATCTGATTACCCGGTATTGGCCCGGCAGATTACTGTATGTCTGAATCAGTGGGTGAATGTTAGCCTTGAATTTATCGAACGCCTTTGTCGCGATTGGCAAAGAATTGTTCAGTTATTCTGCAACGGTCAAGACCCTGGGCGTTTGATTGAGGTTGCTGGTGGAGCCGGAGATACCCATCGCGGCGGTCGTTCCGTCATGATCGCCGAGTTCGAATCCGGTTTCCGCTTGGTTTACAAGCCCAAATCATTGGCTGTTGACATCCACTTTCAACAGCTGCTTACCTGGCTCAATGAAAAGGGATCTCGCCCACCTTTCCGAGCCTTGTCTATACTTGATAAAGTTGACTACGGTTGGGTCGAGTACATCGCCCACGAGCAGTGCACAACCGCCGCTGAGATCAATCGCTACTACCGTCGCCTGGGCGCTTACCTTGCCTTGCTCTACGCTATCAATGCCTCTGATTTCCATCTCGAAAACCTGATCGCCTGTGGTGAGCACCCCCTGCTGATTGATCTGGAGACCCTCTTTAATCCGGATTTTGAACCTTTTGACGAATCTGATGCAGCCTCTTCAGCAGCAAAAGCCATGCTCAACTCAGTTCTTGTCGTCGGCATGCTGCCCCAGCGACTTTGGTCTCAGGATGAATACGCAGGCGTGGACATCAGTGGTCTTGGTGGTGAATCGGGGCAACTTTCGCCAGATCGCGTTCCCCAACCAGAGGCTCCAGGCACTGATGAAATGCGCTATGTTCGTGACCGGCTGGAGATGGCAGGTGAAGCCAATCGGCCGCTTCTAAATGGTGCAGAAGCCACCGCCATCGATCATATTCCAGATATCATTGACGGCTTCGAATCCATGTATGACCTGCTGCTCAATCACCGCCAAAGGCTGTTGGCCTCGTATGGTCCTCTTGCTCGATTTGGCGATGATGAGACCAGGGTCCTACTTCGTCCCACACGGACTTACGATCAACTGCTGTTCGAGAGCTTCCATCCAGATGTCCTTGCAGATGCTCTGCCCCGGGATCTCCACTTCGATCGTTTGTGGCTCGTTGTGCCTAGCCGAGCATATATGGCCAAGGCCATTCCTGCTGAGCAGCATGATCTCCATCAAGGAGATATTCCGGTCTTCACTACAACCCCCGCTTCAAGAATACTCTGGTCCGCCGCAGGAGAGCCAATCCACGAACTCTTACTTGAGGACGGTCTGTCCATCGCCCGCAGGCGGATTGATACTCTCTGCCACACCGATTTGGATCGTCAAAAATGGTTTATACGCGCATCACTGGCAACGCTTACACCACATGAATTTGGTTTGACAACGCCCATGGAATCTAATTTTCAACCGGCACCGGCTTCGACTGCAACTAGCCATCCAGATTGCTTGGACACGGCCAGGTCCATAGCGGGCGAACTAGTGACCACAGCCGTTCACGGTCAAGATGATGTCACTTGGATTGGCCTTGAGCATCTTGGAGACGGGATATGGGATCTCGCTCCCGCCGGAGCAGATTTCTACAATGGCATCGCCGGAATCTCATTCTTTCTCGCTTATGCTGGTTCTATTCTGAAAAATGAGGATTGCACAGCCCTTGCCCGAAAATCCGTCAACGGTCTCCTGCGTCACATCGAATTGTACAGGACTATTCTACCCGAGATCGGAGCTTGCACAGGTTGGGCTGGTGTGCTGTACACATTGACCCATCTCGCTGTACTATGGGAAGATAACCAGCTGGCATCTCAAGCGGGGGACCTGGTCCAGACCATCGCCGGATTCGTTGCACAAGATGAAAATTACACCATTTCCGATGGTGCCGCGGGCGCCATTCTTGCTCTGCTAGGCTGCGATCACAGTTTGTCAACCCCTCTAGCCCTGGAAACGGCCATTGCCTGCGGTGATCACCTGCTTTCATCTTCCCAGGTACAAGAAAACGGCCTAGCCTGGTCGAATCCAAACCGTGATCCCCAACCCTTGTTGGGCTATGCTCACGGTGCCGCTGGAATCGCAGTCGCCCTTCTGCAGTTATCGGAAACCTCCGACCTGACCCGCTTTAAAGACGCCGCCCAACAGGCCATCGCCTATGAACGCAGCTTGTTCTCTCCAGCGGAACATAACTGGCCAGACCTACGCCATGTTCAGCCAGGCGAGAACCCACAGCGCTACCCTGTTGCCTGGTGTCATGGTGCTGCTGGAATAGGTCTGGCACGCCTACAAACGATCGAGTTCTATAATGATCAATATCTATACGAAGAAATCCATTCCGCCTTGAGAACGACAACCGACCGCGGTTTTGGACAAAATCACTCCCTCTGCCACGGAGATATGGGCTTATTGGACTTTCTATTGGTTGCTGATCAATCACTACCACGAAAAAATAGTGAGGTAGCACTTCATCAATATACACAAAACACGCTTTATAACATCAACCTTGAAGGCTGGCTCTGTGGTGGTCCCCTTGCCGTTAATATTCCAGGCTTGATGATTGGCCTATCCGGCATTGGCTATCAGCTGCTGCGCCTATCGCACCCAACAGACCTACCTTCAATACTAATGTTTGACGCCCCACCCTGCTAAATCCGCCTTGGCCTCTTCTGGCCCATATTCAGATTCGGAAACATATCTAACAATATCGTATAATCCCCCTATGAATGACCGCACCCAATTAACCACACAACGCATATTCAACGAGAAAGAATTTGACACCAAGCATTTCGGTCCCGCACGCTGGCTGGAGGATGATCTTGGTTACACCACGCTTGAACCTGCGCCGCAAAACGCCGAGGTAAAAGAGATTGTTCGCTACAATCTGACGGGCGCCAGTAGGCAAGTGCTCGTCTCACAGTATCAACTGTCGCCGTCTGGATTTGATAAACCATTGATCGTAAAAAACTATCATTGGTCCTCAGACAGGAAACTTCTGCTTATCTTTGCAAACTCCAAGAAGGTATGGCGCCAGAACACGCGTGGCGACTATTGGGTCTTAAACCTGGAAACAAATGAATTACGTCAGCTTGGCGGTGATGCCCTGCCTTCAACATTGATGTTCGCCAAGTTTTCTCCTGACGATAGCCACGTCGCCTACGTTCGGGCCAACAATATTTACGCTGAGTCTATATCTACGGGCCAGATAATCCCGCTAACCTTCGACGGTGACGATTTAATTATCAACGGCACATCAGATTGGGTATACGAAGAGGAATTCAAGCTACGAGATGGTTTTAGCTGGAGTCCAGACAGCCAGTTAATCGCCTTCTGGCAGTTCGACACCTCACAATTGACCCCCTTCTACATGATCAACAACACGGAGTCCCTATACCCGGAACTGGAGCCGATTCCCTATCCCAAGGCCGGCACACAGAACTCTTCCTGTCGTATTGGGGTCGTGCCTGCAGGTGGTGGAGATATAACCTGGTTTGATATAACCGGCGAAGCGCACGATTCCTATATCCCTAGAATGGAATGGGCGGCCAATTCAGCGGAGGTCTTGATCCAACACCTCAACCGCCAGCAGAACCAGCTCAACCTGTACCTTGGCGATATCACCTCTGGAATAACTAACAGGATCTTCGTCGAGAAAGATGAATCGTGGATAGACATTCACGATAGTTTGCAGTGGCTGGATGATGGCGCTCGGTTCACGTGGCTGAGCGACCGCGACGGATGGCGCCACATATTTTCTATATCGCGTGACGGGCACAAAATTGAAAACTTAACTCCCGGCTCTTTTGACGTAATCTCCGTCCTGAAGATCGAACAGACCTCAGGTTGGGTCTACTACATTGCCTCACCCGATAACCCCACGCAGCGATACTTGTACCGGTCTCACTTGGACGGCAGCGGTGAGATTGAACGGATAACACCGCAGGACCAGCCTGGAACCCATCAATATCAAATTTCACCCAATGCCAGCCATGCCTTTCACATCAGCAGTCAATTCGCTTCACCTCCTTACACGACTCTAGTTTCCCTTCCGGAACACAAGCAGCTGCGTATCCTGGAAGATAACGAGAAACTCCGAGTCGCATTTGAAGAATTGAAACAGCCGCAGATGGAGTTCTTTCGTCTGAAGATTGAGGATGATCTCCTGCTGGATGGTTGGTGCATTAAACCACCCTACTTTAATCCACAAGAAAAATATCCCCTGCTCTTCCATGTATATGGAGAACCTGCTGGTCAGACCGTTCTCGATTCCTGGGGTCGCAAAGCCAAGCTGTGGCATCTAATGTTAGCTCAGCACGGGTATCTGGTAATGTCGGTTGATAATCGCGGTACGCCAGCTCCCCGTGGGCGACATTGGCGCAAAGGGGTATATCGACAGGTCGGCATCATCACCACCGCTGATCAAGCCCGGGCTGCGGAAATTCTCATCGCTCAACGGCCGTATATCGATCCTGATCGTGTGAGCGTATGGGGCTGGAGTGGTGGCGGGTCAATGACTCTGAACCTCATGTTCAAACACCCTGAGATTTACAAAACCGGTATTGCCATCGCCGCCGTCAGCGATCAGCGCTATTACGATACCGTTTACCAGGAGCGTTACATGAACCTTCCCGATAACAATCCAGATGGGTTCACCAATGGATCCCCAATTACCTTTGCCAAAGAATTAGCTGGCAACCTGCTGCTGATTCATGGCACAGGGGATGACAATGTTCATTACCAATGCTTTGAAGCACTTGTCAATGAACTTATCAAACATGACAAACAGTTCTCCATGATGTCCTACCCCAATAGATCACATTCCATTAGTGAGGGGAAGAATACGCTAAACCACCTCTACAGTCTCATGACTCGCTACCTTCAGGCAAACCTAAAGCAGCTAAACTAGGATATGTTTTTCTATTGCCGTGTTATAATCAAGTCCAACTTTTTCTGTAAGTTTCTATGATCTCGGAAAAGGAACTATGAGAACAATTAGTCGCCTTGGAACCATCTTCCTTTTGGTCGGGTCGCTCATCTTACTGGCTGTGATCCTTATCTGGCTGGTAGCCCCCAGGATGGAGCCTACTCCCTTTGCCGAGATTGAAAATCCAACGCTCTTATCCCAGACCAATTCAATCCCTGCGCTTTCCCCTTTTGCACCACCTTCGCCGGTTCACACAAAAGCTCTACTATCAACCCTGGGCACTGAATTAACCTCAACCGCCAGCAGCTCTCATTCCATTTCCCAGAATCCTAGTTCAGGCAATTGGAATGTTATATCCTATGTTGAATCCAGGGCGCTGGGCGCTCATGACAGAGAATTATCAAACCCAACCTTACGCCTATCAATACCGGCTCTGGAAATCGACGCCCCCGTAATCCCAGTTTCCTCTCAGAACAAACAGAATAGGAGCGGTAGACGCTATAAACAATGGAGTGTACCCAATCTATATGCTGTCGGCTGGCACGATTCAAGTGCCCCACCTGGCCAGATCGGCAACATCGTCTTAAACGGGCACAACAACATACATGGCGCCATATTCGCTGATTTGGTCGATTTAACGCTTGGAGAGCAGATAATCCTCTATGAAGTTGATCGTCAGCATATTTACGAAGTTGTTCACCGTGAGTTTCTACCGGAAACGGGCGAACCCTTAAGAACGCGTTTACGCAACGCACGCTGGATCGCTCCCAGCAATGACGCACGTCTAACCCTCGTCACTTGCTGGCCAAACAGCAGTAACTCTCATCGGCTGGTCGTCGTCGCCCTGCCTTTATCAAAACCCGGCCTCTAAACCGGAGGTAAACGAATGAAGAAAGCATTTTGGATTGTACTCACCATCTCCTTCCTTTTCCTGATTCCAATTACCGTACAGGCACAGGATCAATCTGGCTCTATCAGCGGCACTGTCTATCGAGACTTAAACCTAAATGGTTTGTGCGCCAGTGAAGATGAGCCTAAAGTTGCCGCCAACATACCCTTGGAACTGGTTTCCGACGATGCCGGCGAACTGATCAGAATATCAAGTGCCGCCGATGGGACTCACGCTTTTACCACCGACACCCTTGGTCTTTGGAGCGTCACAATATTACCTGGACAAGGGTGGCGCGTGACGTCCCAACAAACGCTGGAGGTCGTACTTTCAATTGACAACCCGGATGCCACCAACATTGACTTCTGCATCATTGAGATAGACCAAACAGGCGGCGGCGGAGGGACCACCCTACCAGAATCAGGATTTATTGTCTCAACACCATTGCTTCTCGCTGCCGCAATTGGTTTCATCTTAGTTACCATTGGCACCATCATGCTCCTCGTCGGCAGGTTGACCCGTACCTGAAGGTAACAATCGCCGCAGCTCTTCTATCTGTTGAAAATCGAGAGGGATCCTGCCGCAACAGACCGATCAACGTAAGTGTCAATAAAACTCGCACTGCTGTCCAAATTTGATCAGACACAGCTTCTGGCAGAAAACAGAAAAGCGGCCCTATCCATGGGCCTATCCATCGCATTGGGATCCATCGCCGCTTCCCTACAAATTTCTTTCACCCTCATTGTCAGTGAAGTTGTACAGAGAGTATTCATCGGGAACCAAACCCTTGATGCGCAGGCAGGCTTGCTCGTTGTCACCGCTGCACTGATATTCACCCGTTTTGGGTTAATTTGGATTGAGGAGCTCTTCGCCCAATCAAGCGCCAGCAGCGTCAAGAACTCCCTGCGCAATCGCCTCGTTCAAAAGCTGATCGCCCTGGGTCCTAATTACATTCATCGGGAAAGCAGTGGTGAATTGACTCACTCTTTGGTCGGTGGCGTTGAATCCTTAAACGACTACTTTACTCAGTACCTACCTGCCAAAGCGCTGGCTGCCCTCGCCCCCTCAATGGTCTTTCTGGTCGTACTCATCCTTGATCCCTGGACCACGTTAGTCTTTGTTGTTAGTGGACCCATGTTGCTGCTCTTGTTAGCGCTAATAGGGGGACAAACGCGAGCCATTCAACAGCGCCGATTCCAAGAAATTAGCTGGATGAGTGCCTTTTTCCTAGACATACTGCAAGGGCTGCCCACACTAAAAATGTTTGGTCGAAGTCGAGAGCAAACAGTGACCATCAGAGAAATCAGCAGCCAATACGGCAAGACGACCATGGAAGTGCTGCGCACCGCATTTC
Organism: uncultured Chloroflexia bacterium; assembly: GCA_963807975.1. Classification (GTDB taxonomy): domain Bacteria; phylum Chloroflexota; class Anaerolineae; order Promineifilales; family Promineifilaceae; genus JAACFF01. The sequence goes on from CAWEDV010000005.1 coordinate 28,031, forward strand.
AAACATCTCTGGTTTTGGAATGGTCAGCCACTGCAGCCACGGCCATGGTCGCCCTTGAAGTTAGTCTGCGCCTGCTCAACGATGCTCTCCCGTTTAATGTAGCTCTCGCTGTCTTGCTGCTCACACCTGAATTTTTTCTGCCACTGCGCCAATATGCCCTTCGTTACCACGCCGGAGCGCAGGCGAAATCAGTTATGGGCCGCCTTTTCGAGCTAATTGCAGCCCCGTTGCCAGAATCACAGCTTCGTTCACAGCCGCCTTTTTCTCCCATCCCTGAGACCATTCCCACCAAAAATGATATTCGCTTTGAAGCAGTTTCTGTTGCTTATGAGACCCGCGACCACTTAGCCCTCTCCCAGTTATCGATCACTTTCCGCCACGGCCGTACCGTAGCACTCGTAGGACCTTCAGGCGCGGGGAAAAGTACAATTGCCAATCTGCTTTTGCGTTTCATTGAACCATCAAGCGGGTCGATCTCTGTAGGCGGCATACCCCTGTCTTCAATACCGGCAGACAAATGGCGCCAACTCGTCACCTGGATCCCCCAAAGACCCCACTTATTCTTCGGCACAATTGGCGAGAACATCCTTCTCGCCAACCCAACCGCTTCCCACGAAGAATTAGTCGCTGCCTCCAAGGCTGCCAATGCCCACAATTTCATTCGCTTCTTTCCTCATGGCTATGATACCCATGTTGGAGAACGTGCAGTCCGCTTAAGTGGTGGCCAGCTGCAGCGTATTGCTATAGCCCGCGCCTTCCTAAAAAACGCTCCAATCCTAATCCTTGACGAAGGCACCTCTCACCTCGATTCAGAAAGCGAGCTGCAGATAGCTGCTGCCATCGCGGCCCTCAAGCAAGATCGTACGACCATCATCATTGCCCACCGCTTGAACCTGGCGCGTGATGCTGACAGGATTGTCGTTTTAATTAACGGCCGAATCCATGAAAGTGGCGCTCACCATGATCTGATGGCCTATGATGGACCCTACCGGCGGCTTGTCCACGATTTCATCGCCCGACCTGTAGGCGGAGGTCATCAATCATGAAGACATTGTCCCGCCTGATCATACTAATGTCCCCTTTTCGTTGGTGGATAATTGCCGCCGTTTTACTTAGCTTCGCAACCGTTGGTTCGAGTATTGGCTTGATGGCGGTTTCAGCCTATCTGATATCCAAAGCCGCCCTCGCTTCGGATCCCACGCAGCTTGGAGTGGCCATTGCTGGCGTAAGACTATTCGCTTTGGCTCGCGCTTTATTGCGCTACGTCGAGCGTGTAATCAGCCACACAGCGACTTTCCGAATTCTCACCCATCTGCGAACCTGGTTCTACAGCGCCATTGAACCTCTCGCCCCAGCCCGTCTTCAGCAACTTCGAGGCGGCGACCTTATGTCAATAATCGTTTCTGATATTGAGACCCTAGAACAGTTTTACATCCGTGTGGTCATTCCTCCATTCTCCGCTGTCCTCGTAATAGTTCTCGCAACCCTATTCTTGGGCTCATTTGGACCCTCCTTGGGCCTTGCGCTTCTCGTTTTCCTATTGCTCACGGGCATCCTCCTACCTCTAGTTAGCCGGACCCTAAGCCGCCAACCTGCCGCCGAACTAATCACCGCTCGTGCCCATCTAAATGCCTCCCTCCTCGATGGCTTGCAGGGTATCGCCGATTTAATCGCCTTTGGACAAAACAAACAGTTCCAGGAGAGCATTGTGCAGCAAAGTCACAAGCTTGAACAAATCCATACGAAATTGGCTCGCGTACGTGGTCTCAGCCGTGGATTGGCCGCTTTACTTACTTCATTTGCAGGCCTAACTGTGCTTATTATCGCCATCCCATTGGTCACCACCCATAAAATTGATGGAGTTTTTCTTGCCCTCCTTCCCCTGGTCGCCATTGCTAGTTTCGAGGCGGTTCAACCCCTCTCCCAGGCTCTTACAGTCCTAGATTCCAGCCACGCCGCTGCCCATCGGCTGTTTGAATTGATCGACGCCCCCCCTGCGGTCACCGATCCCCATCCCGCTGTCGTTGCGCCGGCTTCTACCGATATTGAGTTTCGCAATATCTCATTTCGCTACAGCGCCGAGGATCCACTCGTACTGGATAGAATAAGTTTCTCCGTTGCTCAAGGGCAGCGCCTGGCTCTGGTCGGACCTAGCGGATCTGGAAAAACCACCATCATAAATCTTCTGCTCCGCTTCTGGGACTATGAGCAAGGACAAATCAAACTTGGGGGCAGTCAACTAAGGGAAATTCAGGCCGAAGATGTGCGCAAGTCGATCAGCGTCATCTCCCAAAATACCCACATATTCAACTCCACAATTCGTGACAATCTCTACTTAGCCAGGCCAGATGCCACTGATGCGGAACTATTGCACGCTTGCCAGCAGGCCCAGATAGACCACTTTATTTCCCAGTTGCCGTTAGGCTTCGACACGTCTACAGGTGAACATGGTCTCCTACTATCTGGCGGTGAACGCCAACGTCTAGCCATCGCTCGCGCCGTACTCAAAGATGCTCCAATCCTGCTCCTGGACGAAGCGACTGCCAACCTTGACCCGCATACCGAAAAGGAAATATGGTTGGCGCTAGATCGGCTGATGAACGGCCGTACCTCCATCATCATTTCTCACAGACCTGAGGTTCTACCAAAGGTTGATCAAATAGTCCACCTGTAGCCATACGGAGGTATCAAGACCATGGAACAGTATAGTTATACGAAGTCAGCAAGATACCCAGATCTCGATTGGGTCTACCGCGGCTGCAGTGGGCCGGGTGGGCTCAAGCTTGCTGAGTTCCTGGCCGGCAAAATGCGTCTTCAACCCGGAAAATTGCTGCTAGATGTCGGCACCAATCGTGGCCTACAGACCTGTTTTCTTGCCAAGGAATATGAGGTTCAAATCGTCGGCATAGATCCCTTAGAAGACCGGACCGATGGACGTCCACATGTCGAACACATGATGGAATACGCCAGAGCATGGCAGGTCGATTCAATCATTATAGGACTGCAAGTAGGCCTTCCAGACACGTACATCGCCGACTCAACGTTTGACTATATATACTGCACAACCACCCTTGAAATGATTCGCGGTTTTGGCGGGCAGGCTGCCTATCTTGATGCATTGAAAGAATTGCACCGCCTGCTGAAGCCAAATGCTGTTTTAGGTCTCGCTGAACCCATGCATTTTGACGTGCCGGTGCCCGAGGATTTAGACACCCGCATATCACAAGGAGAGTATTCGTGGGACAAATTCTTTGTTACCTTGGAAGAAACCAGGGCTGCCGTGGGTTCGGTAGGATTTGAGATTGTTGAAGCCGATCACGCCCCCGATGCACAGCTTTGGTGGCAAGAATTCGCCGCCCATGATCCCTTTTGCAAAGCAGATCCCGATGGCGAGCCGAAAACCATCGCCCTGGATAACGGCCGTTGGCTAAGTTTTGGCTACATAATTGCCCGTAAATAAACCGCGTGGCCGTATTTAAATGAGGAATTACGAACCGTCTCCTACACCAACCGCAGGCAAAAACAATGATTCATAGCCCACGCCAATTGGTACCGGGTTTGATAGCGGACCCTGCGTTCCTTGATCATCCACTGGCGCAACCTGAAAGTACCATAAGCCCTGTTGAAGCGAATCAAACTCAATTGAGGTTTCGAATCCATCCCTCTTAACAACTTTCAACAACTCTAGCTGCTTACGGTTTTTCCCACCATATACCCTGTATGCAGCCGTTTCCGTTGATCCATTCCAACTGAAATATAACCTCACGTGGCCTTCGGCCTCGTCAACTTGCAGTTTTGGTGCCCACCTTGGAGTCCCCTTCCACGGAAATCGAAACACGCGGTAGCTTCCATGGCCTGGGGTCGCATGAAACTCCAGGACCTTATCGCCGCTGGCATCAAACTCCGTAAATACCGGAATAGCAATTGAACGGCCCCATCCTATCACCGTGTTGCCATTAGGCAGCCGCTGCATGTTTCCTAGCGCCCTGGAAAAGAGATCCGGATCATCTCGAAATTCCTTCACCACGGAAACTGTTTTGCTTATTTCATCTACCTCATATTCAATTCCACGTGAGAATGGAGTTAAGTGCGCCACCCCATTGTCAAAAACTGTTATGTGACCATTGTCCAGCCTGCGTGCGTCATGCGCATAATTAAATCCCGGATCTGTGCCAAAGGAAAAATCATTCTGTCGCCCCCCCATGCGCCAGATAATACTTCCTGTTTGCCGGTTTATCTTCGTGATTTCATCCAGATGGCGGCTTGAAAGCAAAATATGCCCGTCATGATCAAGGTCCAGTGAATTGCAGTTCATGTAGTTAATGTTCCTATCGAGTAACGGCCGGTTACTGTCCTCAATCGGGATATGGTCCAAGCTGTCCCACTCAAACACCACCCGCCCGGCATCATCAATCTCCTGAATGATACAGCCAATGACCGTCGCCTCAGGATCGCCACCCTCCACAATTTGGCTCATATCCACCGTTCGCTCATCGTGAATCATTAGCAGCGCATTTCCATTTTCGAGAATCTGCAAATCATGAAAATCCATCTTGTATCCATTTCCTGCCTCATATGTGCGCACCGCCCGGTACGAGTCGTCTAATGCTACGAAATGATTCGCTCCCGCGAAGGGATAATAAGTCAAAAGCCCATTGGGCTGTTTCTTGAAATCCATGGCAATTGGAATAGGCGCCAACTGTTGGTAATAGACCGGTTCTCCACTGTCCTCGAGGATCAACAAATAGGCTCCTGGCGTTTGCTGCCAATAATTAAAGTAGGCCATAAAAATATAGCCCTCTCCAGTCTCCCCATCACCTCTGGTAACCGTGAAAACAGGCAGATCCCCTGGGGCTGTTTTAAACTGATCTGCCGCTGCATTACTCAGCGACTGCTGTCGCCGCTGGAAGAGATTGTTCTGTGCCCCTAAAGATTCCGTCGTCATATTCAGACCATTGTCAACACGAGCACCAGCATCGTGCCTCGCGCCATTTCCCATGACGCTGCCAGCCAGGACAAATGACACCATCATCACAACAAGGACCAATAGGGCACGAGCATATCTCATTGATGGCTTTTCTGTTTTCAGCAACTTACCAACCTCCAGACTTTTGTAAACTTATGTTAACTATGATAGACACCAATCAAGAATTGCGCTTTGCGCCGAAAAGCACAATTGTAGCCGCGAATTCATAATCGCGTAGAACATCATAAGATTTCAAGAATTTGGGAACTACACAATCAACATGCAAGCAAGCATCGTCCGCATGAAAGAGGGTACCCTATCTACGTGGAAGGTAAGTGAACCAATACTATTGGTAGGATAAACTTTCTCGAACGCTGATGTGCGTCGCTCGTCTTGCAGGCAGCCAGCTTGCAAAAGCAGATAAAATCGTAATGATCACCAGCCAAATTAATGCACCCCGCGGCGTGTAAAAATAGATTAGCTCAGATCCCAGTGCTGCCGAAAGCGCCTCGGTCATCACCCGCCCCGCTTGAATGCTCACCGGGAAGGCGATCAACCAGCTTAACCATCCCAGGATCAGACCTTCTCCCACAAACAGCCGCCCGATATCCCACGTAGAAGCACCTATAGCCCGCATGACGCCGATCTCACGCTGTCGCTCAATGACACCGAGCGAAAGAACGCCACTGAGTGATATACTGCCCACAACGCCGATGAGCACAGCCATTGTCGATAATAAGACGATGATCGAACGGAACTGTGTATTAATATTCTCAACAACCTCGGACGACGTATCTTGCCCATTGATCACCCCACCTGGTGACAGCCCGATTCCATTGTCCTCATAGAGCTGGCGCAGTTCTTTCACAACAATCTGTTCAGTTGCAGCATCATCAATTTCCAATTGAATCCAGATTGAACTGGCTCTACCAACATTATTTTGCTCTCGCAACAGGGCTTCTCGTGGCACCAAGGCTGTATTTGTCAACAATGGGTCAAAAACCAAGCCTACAACCTTCCAATTCGACTCACCAGTGACCCCCAGGTCAAAGGTCACCCAATCACCAACACCAACCCCAATATCTTGGGCCAACTCCTGATTCAAGACAACCGCATTACTATCGTCCTCGTGCAGCCACCGCCCTGCGCGAATCTGGTGACCATAAAGCTCTGTTTCCGCTACCATCCCGAACATGATCGCTGTTGGATCATCATCAGTCGCCGCAGCGCTTTGCATATGAGCAGTTCCCGAGCCAAATCCCCACATCTCTGCCGCTCGAACCTGGGGATGCTGCATAGCCAAGGCTTCCATGCGGTTGCTGCGCTCAGGATGGTCAAATACCAGATTGATATTCGAGTTGAGGATCGAAAATAGGATGTCATTAAAGGTGTAAGTAGCCGAATCTCCAACGCTAATAACCATCATGAAGATCAGCCCGCTCAAAACCAAAGTAATCTGCGTTAGAAATACGCGTCCTTTGTGTCGAAAAGTGTTGCTTACTGTAAGCAAAAGCAGGCGCGAAACCCTCTTGAGGCGGGCAATCATCTGGTCAAGTCTGGACGGCTTTATATTTAGACCATAGGTGCTGATCGCCTCGCGTACAGTAATGCGTGAACCACTGATTAGCGGAATTAGTGCCGCCAACAAGGGTGTCAACAAGCAAATCGCCACTTGCGCCCATATCGCTGGCGGAGAAACGGCGAACGATCCGGCATCCGCATTGAAGGTATCCATTAAGAACACAACCAGAGCCCACCCACCCAAGGCTCCCAAAGGAACCGCGATGATTAAAGCCATTAACCCAAACGCAAGGACATACAGAAGATAGATAAACAATATTTGCCCGGCATTGGCCCCTATCGCTTTCATCACCCCAATTTGATCGATCTGTTGTGTGAGAATGGCGCTTATTGTGTTATACACTAGTAATAATCCCAGAAACAAAGCCAATAATCCCATTACCCCCAGAACAAAGAAGACACCATCCATAGCATCTTGGAAAAAGTGTTTTTCTGGATCGATAATGCGGCTGCCTGCTGGAGGCATGAAGCCATACGTATCGATATCTTGTTTTTCCAGCTTATCGCTCATCTGGTTGGCGATTTCTGTTACTGCAGTTTCATCATATTCCTTGGCATTTGCCAACAGAATATTGGAATCATCCCAGCCAAAAAGCTCTTCAAAGCTTTTTTGCGAGACATAGAACTGCGCACTCCCTCCAAATCCAGGTGGCTGTGAAACAGGATCACTGATAATTCCCGTGACTAAGAATTCTCTTTCACGTCCGTTTACATTTATTGTAACCCTTTCCCCAATGACTGCGCCCAAGACCGTATCAGTTCCCTGAACCACAGCCACCGAGTCACCTTCCGGCCAAACACCTTCTACCAGGCTGAGTATGAAAAATCGTTGATCTTCGTAATCTGTTCTAGAAACCACATTCGCGGCCTGCCACTCCCCCTCATCAAGCCTCCATTCCACCGACGCCAAAGAGTACCCTTCGATATCATTGACCCCTTCGACTCGTTTGAGAATTCTGACCGTGTCTTCATCCATCAGACCACCGGCAGCCATGGCAATCATAGCTGGCTTCGACTCCACCCACATATCTCGCATTCCCTTAATTACCAGGTTGCGAGTCGTGATGATCATTCCAACAGCAAATGCGCCCAAAGCCACAATAAGCACGACTTGCAGCGTTCGTGGCTTGTTAGCCCACAGATCCTTCCAGATTTTATGCCTGATTACACCCACTATCATCATTCCTGGAGCGCGAGCCCGCTCAATTGCCTTCCCGGTCTCCGCCGTTCACAAACTCATTCCGCGTGACTTTGCCGTCAATAATCTCGATTACTCGCGGAACGCGGCGAGCCAATTCCTTATCATGCGTTACCATTAGCACAGTTTTGCCCTGCTCCACCAGATCCTGGAACAGATAAAATACCTCATCCGACGTCTGTGAGTCCAGGTTCCCTGTCGGTTCGTCAGCCACAATCAAAGGAGGGTCGTTAGCCAATGCCCTTGCTACAGCTGCCCTCTGCTGCTGACCGCCTGAGACCTGACCCGGTAATTTATACGCTTGATCGGCAAGACTGACGCTTTCCAGGAGAACCATTGCCCGTTCCTCTCTCTCCTTTGTCGAGTATTTGCGAGCAAAGTCCATCGGCAAGATGATATTTTGTAAAAGGCTCAACGCTGGCAGCATCTGGAAAAACTGGAAGATAATACCAACATGCTCTCCGCGCCATGTGGCCAATTGATTCTCACTCATTTGATGGACTCCACGACCCGTCACCAATACTTCCCCGGAAGAAGGATGATCAATACCCGTAATCATATTCAAGAGTGTCGATTTGCCGTTTCCCGAAGGTCCCATGATAGTCACGAATTCGCCATCTTCAACGCTAAAGGAAATTCCTTTCAAAATGGTTAATTCGTCATCGCCAACTGGAAAGCTCTTGAAAACATCCTTCACCTCGATGATAGAGCCATTGTGAAGCCTATTTGAATTCAATGCATTGCTCATGATGCCCATCCATAACGAACCGCAATAGTTTATACCTCGCGCACGTTTCTCTCACAGCCTAGCCCAATATACCCAGATTGCTTTGATCGAACTCCCAGTATGCAGCCAGTGAACGCCTTGTCCATTGCAAGACATCACCAACACCAACTTCATATCCAGAGTCAGGCGCCAGCTACTCTGTTGTCCCATACCTGTTTATCTTTACGTGTTGAGTTCAAATTATGTTTCAGAAAACAGCAAATGTTGCCTGTTCTGCATCCTTCGTTGCCCGCGCATCATCGCATTCAATTCCAGGTCTATCCGCACAGAAGTTGTGACAATAGCCCAAAACTAGTACTCGATTTCCCGACCCAAAGCCATCAGGGCCATAGCCAAAGTCCGTCCGGCTTTTTCCAAGTTCTCTTCGGAAATCTTCTCGGGTGTGTCCTCCGGCAAACGCGAGGTCTCCTCCCAACCTTCCCAATACAAACGAACAACTGGCGCCTGTTTCCCGCTCGAATCGGTCGCTGTATCCACTTCCTCATAAATCAAACTGATATCAATTGCCTCTTCCGACCGTACCGGTCTAACGCCGGATTGCTTTGCTGCAGTCTCGAATAGTTCCGCCAGACGCAAACTGCCTGATGACGACACTTCAAGCCGGTCGCCAGTTCCATCCCCGACACCTCGTAGTTGCACAATTGCTACTGGTTCAAAACGCCCCGCAAAGCCCGTCTTCGCTTGTAAGAATCGCTTCACATCTGGATCAACGACAGGCTCGCCGCCATCCAAACCTTCTCCACTATACGCAATGAAGAGGAATGAACGGCGCGGTTGGTAATCGGCTTCCTCCATGACACGAATTGCCTCTAGCATGACCGCGACTCCACTCGCATTGTCATTTGCCGCCGGAGATACCACACCATTTGCTCCTGGTGGCGGGCTGTCATATTGCACCATGACCACAACCATTTGCTTGTCCAGACAATCTACGCACCTCTCATAGCCGAAATCACCTGGTCGATAGCCGATCACATGCTGCACAGGCCACTTCTCTTCCAACCTGCCCTCTACCTCCATGCTGACCGAAACGGGAAGCGCCTCTTCCCACACTGACTCAGGCATTAGTTCTCTAAATTGCTCTCGTAAATTCCCAACCGTGTGTCCAGACCCTGCCAGCAAACGATTTCCCGTTTCCTCCGATATCCAAATCGCTGGCGTCTCCTCGCCCCTTAGCTCGCCAGTGAATAGGTTCAGATGCCGCCCGGTTCGACCGGATAGCGTGTGAGACTCGGCCAGCTTCGCCGGATCGTCCACGACAACCAACAAGCCCGCATGCTCCGTACGCCCCGACAAGACCCGGCCGTTATTGTCGGAAACAGCCAGTAAAATATCATCAGAATAATCAACTCGGTCTAATTCAGGGTAAAAAGTGCGCCAACCAGTCGTCGCCCGTGGCCCAGGTGCGCCTATACCCACAAGCCTAATCGAGCCATCCGCTCGCCCTGCCGTCATATTAAGCCCAGAATAGGCCGTATAGTCCATTCCGTAAACCAGAGGAGGTCCGCCGTCGTTGATGACAAGCGAAGGCGCTGACTCTAATCGCTCAAAAGAATGGGAACGCTCTTGAAAATAGGTCGCGCTTTCGCCACCAGCTTGCAAACCAATGGCGTCCATTTGATCCGCGATATACTGCGCTGCAGTCACCTGGCCCGTAGTACCCAAAGATCGTCCTTCCATTGCTTCGGAAGTTAAAGCTTCCACATGGGCTATCGCTTTCTCCCCATCAAATGCCCGCGCCAATTCGCGGTAAAACGGAGTAGCACCGCTGTTCGCCTGGAACCAATTAAAAAATAGAATACCTACAATAGCCAATCCCACTGTGTATCGATTGACGAAGCGGCTGATAATCAAGTGCCCACTTTCTACTGCACGCCGCACACCTTCACCAAATAAGTTAAAGGCGAATATCGCCAGGAAGAAAGCCGTCATTGTGTAAAAACCAGTCCAGGGGTATGCCCTTGCCTGGTAGCGAATATTGCTAAGCAAAGCGCCCCACTCAGGGACGTCGGAGAATAACTGTGGCGGCACACCCGGAAGTTCAATCATTGAACCGCCGCCGACGAAAATGCTCAGAAAACCGAGTTCGCCGAGCAGCATCAAAACAGCCCCCATTTCCAATGCAATCAACGATATCAACGAACCAAACAAATTGGGCATGATATGTGCATTCAGGATTCGAACGGTGCCGGCACCAGAAGCAACCGCACTCTCAACGAATTGCTCGCTGCGCAGAGCGCCAACCTTACTGCGCACGAATTGCATAATCTCACCCCAACCAATAAAACCCAGTGCGATTAGAAAAGTCGACATTCCTTGTCGTATACCGACTGCCAGGATCAAAATCATGGCCAAAAGCAAGTTTGGAAAAGCCGCAGCTACCTCTGCCAGACCAAGGATTAACCGGTCAATCCAGCTTCCACTGCGCCATCCCGCAAGCGCACCCAGGAAGACACCCAAAACAAAACGGGCCACGACCACAACAATGACCAAGAACAATGTTTGCTGCGCGCCAGATAGAACCAGGCTCATCATATCCCGGCCCAGAGCATCCGTGCCCCACGGGTATGTCTCACTTGGAGCAAGCGGTGGACGCGTGAGCTCACCGTCAATCGTTATCAATCCTTGTGTAGAATACGGATTATGCGGTGACATAAACGGACCAAAAATCACAACTACCGCCAGAATCAGCACGAGAAACAGCCCAACCGAAAATGGGCCGTTTCTCCGCAGCGCAATCCATACCGAGCGCTTTCCGACGAAGGGCTTGTCCAGATCCTTCTCCGCTGATTTTTCTGATCCAAGTTCTAGCCTGTCTTCTGCGCTCGTATCGGCTGTCATCCGTCTCTTGAACCAACGGCTAACCCGATTATCAACAACCACGTCGCGGATGCTACTGCCTAAAGAGCGTATCGATTCGCCAAACCCTTCTTTGCTGCTGTCCATCACATGGGACGGTGGCTGCCATAGGCGTGGATCGATAATTCGATATGCGAGTTCCAGGATGAAATTAAACAGCACAATGAGCAGGCCCAATAACATCACAAACGTGACCGTCAAATTATCGTCCTGTTGGGAAATACTCTTTAGCAGTGTGAATCCGGCTCCCTGCCATCCAAAATAATACTCGACCACTGCCAGAGTGCTTAGCGCGAATCGAAATGAGATGCCTACCGTGGTTAGGATGGGAATTGCCGCATTGCGCATGACATGCGACCAACGAATTTGGAATTTGCGTAGCCCTTTTGCCCGCGCCGTGCGCACATAATCTTGACTTAAAACTTCTTGCAAGGAAACGAATGATATGCGTGTAATCTGTGCCAATGGACGAGCCGCCAAGACGATAACCGGCAAGATCAGATGCTCATCCCATCCGTATCCACCAACAGGCAGCAAGGCCTTGCCTGCCCATCGCGTGTAGCTGGTCAACCCCCACTGCAGCAAGAAAGCTGCAAAGAAACTGGGCACAGAAACGCCAATAATTGTGACTAGAATGATGCCCAGCGATCGTTTTGACCCGCTACGAGCGGCGCGTAAACCCAGACCGATGCCAACGACGGTAGCTAAGGTTAATGAAATGAATAACAGTCCCAGGCTGCGGCTCATTCTTTCGATGATGACTTCGCCCATTGGCCGTGGACGAACATCTCCACTGGCAGCAGTAGCCATCCCCAGATCCCCCTGCAGTAAATTGCCCACATATTCGATAGTTTGCACCACCGCTTCCTGCAGCGATTCGCTGAATCCAATCCCACGCGCCATTGACAACCCAAAATAGGTCAAAAGAATGACCGCCAATAGAACGAGGATGCTGTATACAAGCCGCTGACCAAGGAAATAGGCAACCTGCGCCACAGCTCCCCAGTTAGAACTCCCTACTGTCGTAATATCATCTGGCGTGTTGTTCCTGGGCGGTACCACGCCTTCTGCCGAATCTTTGAATCCAATCTCCGCCATATAGTGACTCCAAACGCATATTATACGCGTCCGGACGGTTGCGGGCATATATTTTGTCTGCCATGTTGCTCGCCAAAATCAGTGTAAATATAGTTTGACAATCTGCCGTGCGTAGTCTTCAACACTTAGCCTTAATGACACTGGTTCAATCACCTTGACTGCTGCGCCGAGCGCTAGAATCCGGCCCCGACCTTCGTCGAAACTGCCAAACTTCAGCTGCCAGGTGCTCCGACCTTCAAGGTTGGTTGCCGTTTTTTCCTTCTCTACCAAAGTAGCCGCATCTCCGAATAAGGTAGGAAGATACGGCCGTAACGCCTCCGAGACCTCTACGACAGCTTCAAAATAGGGCCTGCCGGCTTGATTCTCCTCGCACCATAACTGCCAGAACTCAACCAGGTCAAAATCATTGTCCCGTTCAAACACATCAGTACCAGCATGCACGTGTAAAATCCGGTCAATGCGTAATACCGACATATGATCCACCTGATACGCAATCAAGTACCATTCACCCGCCTTGGACACGAGGCCATACGGCTCAACAATCGCCGACAAAACACCTGCGCGGCTGCCAATAGCGGACCCAAATTTGACATCCAACAAGCTGTTTCCCCATACCGCCTTCTGCAGCAGCAGCAAATGAGGAGCCGCGTCGCTGGGTGAATCCCAGCCATCGCTGTCAATGTGAATCCGCTGTCTAACTTTTTGCTCCCGATCCCTTAACGTAGCCGGCAGCGCAGCCGACAATTTATAAAGCGCATCTTTCAAACGGCGATCCAAACCAAGGTCATTTAGAGGGGCTGGAATGCTGAGCATGAACAGTGCCTGAACCTCCTCTTCATTGAGACCCGTCAAGTCAGAGCGATATCGTTCAATAAGCGATATACCTCCCCCAGGTCCCTGCTCCGTAACAATGGGTACTCCCGATGATCCAAGCGCCATAACATCACGATATATCGTTCTCTCGCTCACCTCAAGTTCTCGCGCCAACTCCATCGCCGTCATACGACCTCGGCTTTGCAGCATCATCAATATGGACAGCAATCTATCCGCACGCATATCCAATCTCCACAATAGTACAAATCAAACAAATAATACCTGACACTAGATGTCAGGTATTACATTGTACCATACAAAAATAGTGCCTAGGACGTCCATCAGCATTCTTGTTGGAAGCATTCTTGTTGGAAGCATGATCTAGAAGCTGTCCGTCAAGGCCGGCTAGGAGAAAAACATTGAACGAAATTGAAGTCCGTATCGTTACCCTTGAACCCTTACAAGTCGCTTCAGCCTATGGGTTTAGCGAAAGTCCCGAAGACCTGGCTTTCGAAATAATCCATGCCTTTGCCGCCGCAAACAATCTCTTACATGATGGTGAACTGCCAAATACCTTTGGCTTCAATAATCCCGATCCCTCTCCCGGCAGCAAGAACTACGGCTACGAAGTATGGCTCCCGTTGTCTTCCACAGTCCAAGCAAGCGCAGGCGTCAAGATCAAGGACTTTCCAGGAGGGCTATACGCCGTCAACCGCCTGCGTGGATTGCAAAACATCGGCGAACGCTGGCAGCAGTTGGTTCAGTGGTGTGAGAGCAGCAAATACAGATTTGGCAATCATCAGTGGCTAGAGCATCTCTTGAGCCCAGCTAGCGCTCCCCTGGAGGAATATATCTTCGATCTTTATCTTCCCGTCGTCAAGTGATACTCGGTTACCGCCACAGAGTCGCCAACTCAAAGAAAGTTGGCGACTTCTAAGCTCCAACACATTTACAATTCATTTTATCAAAAATAACTTTTCTACCAGAAAGTCCAAAACTAATTTGTAATCACAGTAACGTGTTCTTGACAATACTATATACTACATAGTATAATGTAATACATGGCAAGAAAACTAAGTAAAGAAGCGTTGCTAGATAATCTATCCCTTGAGCTGCGCCGGGGAACTTTAACTTTGGCCATCCTTAGCCAGCTCAATCAGGATCAATATGGCTATTCCTTGAAACAATCTCTTGCCGAACAAGGAATGCAAATAAATGAGGGTACGCTCTACCCTCTCTTGCGCCGCCTCGAAGACCAAGGACTGTTGGAAAGTGATTGGCATATAGCTGATGGTAAACGACCGCGCCGTTACTATCGCCTAAACCATACAGGCGCCGCGATCCTCTCCAACCTAACCGCCGAATGGCAAAAGCAAGTTGGCGTCATGAACCGCCTTCTTGGAGGACCAACCAGGTGATCTCATGCATGCAGAAGAATTGATAAATCGTTATGTACACGAAGTTGGCCAATCGCTCCCGCGCAAGAAACGGGACGATATCCAAATGGAACTACGTTCGTTGCTCATGGACGATCTTGAAGAACGAGCAGCCGGCCAAGAACCAACAACCGAAATGGCCGCCCAACTGCTACTCGAATACGGAAAACCAGATGCTATGGCCGCGCGCTACCTTCCAGAACAATATCTCATCGGTCCTAGGCTTTTCCCTTTTTACCGCATGATAATATTCATCGTCCTTGCCGTCGTCACCTTTGGCCTATTGGTTAGCTTTGCTATCGCCTTCATTGCCGGAGGAATGGAAGACATCATTTCCGCTGCCTCGTCATTCCTTTCAGCGATATTTCAAGGCGGGCTGTCTGCATTTGCTTTCGTTACCATCATCTTCGCCATAATCGAACGCATTGCCGGGCAGAAGTTTAATTTTGATAATGAATCAGAATGGAATCCTTACGATCTTTCTCCCGTAGAAAAAAAGGATCGCAGCCGAATCAACAGGCCAGAATTAGTGGCGGGCATCGTCTTCTATCTGTTCGTGATCGTGCTCTTCAACTATTATCCTCAGTGGATAATCATGGTGGAATCGCTTGAATCGGGAGCCGCGCTCCTGCCCATTCTTGCCCCGGAGTTTTCAGCATATATCCCTATTCTCACAGTCTACTGGTCGCTGACGATTTTGCTCAAGATTCTACTGCTTTGGCGCGGGCGCTGGGAACGAGTATCACGACTCCTTGAATTCGGTCTCCATCTTTTTAACTTGTTCATCATCTTCCAGATTGTGACCGGTGGACCAATTACCACCATGGCCTGGCTTGACAAGTTTATTCGTTTCGGTCTTTGGATTGGCATTGTCGTTGGCAGCATAGAAGCATTGGTGCAGCTATTCCGGCTCATACAAGGAGAACCGAAAAAACCTTCCGGCACCTTGCCTGGGTTAAAGGTCTCAACTTGATTGGCTGCTGCCGGTCTAGGCTGTGTTAAAATGGCTGCTGCGCGAAAGGTGCAGCAGCCATTTCTATAATTTAAATCAATCGTCGTTCAAGATTACGATTTAGGTAAACTGATTATGAATAACGATCGCGACCAAGCATCCCCTGGTGATCAGATCATATAGGCGAAGGCATTTTGCGTCATCTTCCGTGGCGAAGACATCTTGGTTTTTGAAGCGCATGACAGGGTCAAGAATGAAACCTATTACCGCCCGTTAGGCGGACATATCGAATTTGGGGAATACAGCACAGAGGCAGTCCGGCGTGAGTTATGCGAAGAGACAGGCAGCGAAATCGAAGACTTACGTTTCCAACAAATATTCGAAAACATATACATCAACGAAGGCATTCCAGGTCACGAGATCGTTTTCCTATTTGAAGGGGATCTATCCGACAAAACCATTTACGCACGCCAGACCTTTTATATTCATGAAGAAGTTGGTACGCCTGTTAAGGTTTTCTGGAAACCATTGGCTGACTTTGAAGATGGTGGCCCCCCGCTTTACCCCTACGGGCTGCTCAAATTCCTTAAAGAAAGAGATGCCAGCTTCTGAGAACTGCCATCTCCAAATTGTCAACCTGAATAATAGACTCTTCCCTACAGAAAAAGCTGCCAATAAACAAAAGCGCCGCTGATTAAAAAGCCCAACACCAACGTCACCAGAAAAAGCGGATTACTCCGAATATTGCTTTTATGATTGAAAACAATACGGCCGAACAAAGCTCCAACAAACCCACCAATCAAGGCCATCATATGCAGGATTGCATTCGGTATTCGTCCACCATCTCTTTTGGCCTGCGCTTTGTCAAAACCGTACATGATGAAGGTAACGAGACTCATCGCCCCCAACCAGTTCCAATACCACCACCAGTCAGTTTGAAAATTAAGCAACAAAAAGACAATCAGACTCGCGCCCAAACCCAGAATGGCGTAACGTACATGTTTACTTGACATAGTTCCTCCTTTCCTCGGATAACCAGCCAGAATATTAACATACTTGTCCCACCTACGCCTTTTCGCCCCAAATCAAATCCCCAGCCACTGCATTTGTCTTGAATACCAATAGGTCAAATCTCTCTGACCCATCATTGCGCAAACTGTGAACATCTCCTGGCTCCATCAGCAGCAGTGTTCCTGAATGCATCAGAATGCTCTCCCCATTGACCTCCAGCCGGCATCTACCTGCAACAACAAAATAAACCTCGAACGTATGCTGGTGGTAATGATCAAGGATCGCCTGGCCAGCATCAATACTTACCAACTGTATCAGAGCACCCACCCTATGCAGCTCCTCACCCGTCACCAACACATTTTTCCTATATCCTTTAGCAGCAATCCAACCTTGCTTATCGATAAGAATTCTTTTCATTGCTTGGTGATCCTCATAGGTAGTTTGTCAACAGTTCAAAGTAGTTTCAATTATTGTGGACATTTCCCCAAATGCCGCCGTGCCAATTTCCTCTTTGTGCGTCACAGTACAGTGCCTTATTCTTCGCGATGTGCAAACAAAAAGAAACCAGGTTTCTCAATCAATCGATCGTGGAAACTTGGCTTCTCGGCAAGTCTACCGCCTCACTAAGCCCAGAACATCTCACCTGGTTCCTCAAAGATTGTCGCCTCTTTGAGCAGCGTGACTGCTTTTCCAAGTCCTTCATCTGTTGACATCAAAGCATCTTCATGTTCGATTGATATCACATAATCATATCCTACGAGACGTAAAGCACTGATGATATCTTTCCATGTCGATGCCCCATGCCCATAACCTATGCTGCGGAACGTCCAGGCACGATCCAATATTTGATCGTAAGGCTTGTTATCATTGCAGCCGTTGACGGATATGTTTAGCTGGTCAACATAGCAGTCCTTGCCGTGAACATGATAAATGGCATCTCCCAGTTTGCGGATTGCCGCCACCGCATCAACCCCATTCCAAAACAGATGACTGGGATCAAAATTACAGCCGATTGCCAGACCCACTGCTTCACGCATTCTCAACATCGTTTCGACATTGTAAACCAACATACCTGGATGCATTTCAAAAGCAAACTTGATCCCATGATCAGCTGCGAATTTTTCCGTTTCCTTCCAGTATGGAATGCTTACTTGATTCCATTGGTAATCTAGAATATCCAGGAAGTGCGGCGGCCACGGGCAGGTGACCCAATTAGGCATTGAATCTCCCTCTATTCCTGCTGGCAAACCAGAAAACCCATTCACAACAGGTACTTCCAAAAGTTGCGCCAACCGAATCGCGTTGCGAATTACCCGATCCGCCTCCCAAGCCGTCTCTCGATCCGGATGGACTGGATTGTTATGAACGCTCAAACCGCTGAGCATCAACCCCCGCGAACTGATCGCTTCCACATACGCTTGCCTCTTAGTTTCACTCGCCAGAAGCTCTTCAACTGGGCAGTGTTGGCTTCCCGGATAGCCGCCAGCCCCAATCTCCACAGCCGTAACCCCTGCTGCCAAAGCCCTATCTAGCGCTTCCTCAAATGGATAATTCTGAAATAGCGCTGTAAAAACACCGATTTTCATTAATATTTCTCCTGTTAGCTTATTGCATAAGCCTTATACTGTCTTTAAACTGCCCATGGGAATCTAGGTCACTTTGTCATCCTGTTTGGATAGTTCCTCCTTCTGCCAAGAACGCTTCTCTTGCATCCCAGCCGAAATCCTTCACCGTCAAGTGATATCTTATTCAAAAAAGTCTTCTGTTTCCGCCGAAACCGTATTTACATCAGTAAATCCAACCAAGTCCATGGGTCCCCCTCAACCTTCCAACTCATTAAGGAGCGTATACCGGTCTCCGCGGTGGAAAAGCTGCAAGTATTCAACTGGTACATTCCTCTGTGAATAGGAAATCCGCTCAATATAGAACAGTGGCGCCCCCGCCCCAACCGACAGCTTCTTCGCTACATCCTTCGGAGCTACAACCGACCAAATTTGCTGGCGGGCGCGTGTCAATTTCAAGTTAAAATGGCGCTCCAATGTTTCCCGTAACGGCACTTGTGCAAAATCATGACCCAAGATGCCCGGACAAAGCTGGTGGTCCAGGTGCGAGATCTCTATACTCATCGGCTCACCATCAGCCAGTCGAAGACGCTCTAAATAGGCGATCTCATCCCCCTGAACCAACTTCAATCGCTCGGCCACCTCTGTCGACGCCGCCTTGACATCCAAAGCAAGCACCACCGTCCCCGCCCGAAATCCGCGCCTTCTCATATCATCGCTAAAACTAATGATGCGGTTCAAACCCTGCTCGATTTTCGGAACTGCCACAAATGTCCCCAACCCTCGTCGCCGGTATATTAGTCCATCTTTTACCAACAGCGCCAGCGCCTGCCGCACGGTGACCCGACTCACCTGGTACTGTTCAATGAGCTCCGTTTCCGAGGGGAGCATATCTCCAGGGCGCCAATGGCCGTCTGCGATCCCCCGATACAGTTTATCGTATAGCTGTTGGTAATAAGGAACGCTGCTGTCTTGCACAATCTCATTCATTAGCGAAAGATATCCTTCCTGGAGAACACCGCCAACGAGTCGGAACAAAGTCGTCAGGTAGCGCGAATTCCACTTGTTATAATGTTTGATACGTTTCCACAATATATTATAGACAAAATGAGATGGCCAAGCAAGAGCGAGATTAAGTTCTGTTACACTTTTGAGATCTAACCGAGGCGAATTCGAGGATCAAGATAAGCGTAAATGAGGTCGGCTGACAGATTGGCGAGGGCGAACACAACGACGATTACCATCGTCACCGCTTGCAAGAGAGGCAGGTCGCGTCTGTCAATAGCAAAGACCAGCAGTCTGCCCAAACCAGGATAGTTAAAAACATTTTCAATGACAATGAGTCCACCGATCAGCCACCCGAAGCTTATCGCGATGACGGTTACCGTTGGCAGCAACGCGTTGCGCAGCACATGCTTGAAAGTAACCGCTGCCTGGGGAATGCCTTTCAAAGTCGCCGTCCGTACATATGGCTTTTTGAGTTCCTCCACCACCCCGGCCCGCGTTAACCTGGCAATATAAGCCAACAAGACCAATGTCGCCGTCATAGCTGGCAGAATCAGCATGGGCAATGCTTCCCGAAAGGTCGCATCAAGGGCAATCGACGAGTTCGCTGGAAACCATCCCAGCCGACGCGCGAAGATCTCAATCAAGATGATCCCAGTCACGAACTCTGGAAGGCCAACTACCGACAAGGATCCAATGCTTATTCCGCTGTCGACCAGCTTATTTTCATTAAGCCCTGCTATCACGCCCAGGAATATGGACAAGGGCACCCCAAGGATCAGAGTGAGACTGGCCAACATGATAGAATTCCGCAAACGGTCCATTACCACCGGATAAATTTCTGACCGCGTGCTAAATGAAGTGCCCCAATCCCCTCTAACAAAATCTGACAACCAATTGACATATTGCACGGGCAGTGGGTCGTTTAGACCAAATTCCTCCCGAAAAGCCTCAAGTTGCTCTTCTCCCGCCTCTCTTCCCAGGACAACACGCGCCACATCGCCAGGGAGAAACTGCGTCACCACAAATACAATTAAGGAAGTAAGAAGCAGTGTGAGAACCAAGAAACCTAACCGGCGCAGTACATATTGGCTCATGATGTGGTCGGCTTACCCTGGAGCATGGTCGTCTACTTGCAGCACCGTGAGAGCATCTGCAGCAATATGGCAGAAGATTCGTCCTCCTGCTTCCGTTTCTCTCCACGGAGGCGTCTCCGTTCGGCAAATGTCGCCCAAAAAACGTTGGCAGCGTGGGTGAAATGGGCAGCCGCTGGGCACATCCACCTGGCTGGGCACATCTCCCTGCAGCCGGATACGTTCTTCTTCTGCCGATGGGTCTAACGACGGTATGGCTGACAACAAAGCTTCCGTATAGGGATGATATGGCGGTTGAAATAGGGTCTCCGCCGTCGACAGCTCCATAATATGTCCTACATACATTACCGCTACTAGGTCAGACACATAAGCGACGACCGACAAGTCATGTGAGATGAATATCAATGTGTTGTGGTGCTCACTTTGTAGGTCACGCAGTAGATTAAGGATTGATGCTTGCACAGAAACATCAAGTGCCGACACCGGTTCATCGGCAATCAAGAGATCCGGCTTCGTCGCAAAAGCGCGCGCGATCGCCACACGCTGTTTCTCTCCGCCACTTAGTTGGCTAGGCAACCGGCTTACATAATCAGCGGGCAGGTTCACAGCCTCCAACAACTCTAACACTTCATTATCTGCCTCTTCACCAGAATAGTTGAGCAGCGTGATAAACGGCCGTCTCAGAGTTTGACCAATAGTCATGTAGGGATTGAGCGCTTCTACTGGGTTTTGAAAAACAAATTGCAGAAGTTTTCGTGTTTCCATTTTCCGGTCGTTCAACTTTGCTGGTAGGGAGAAACCCATCAAATCGATCTCACCATCCGTTCGGTATGCAAGCCCTACAATCGCCCTTGCCAACGTGGTCTTCCCACTCCCACTCTCGCCAACAACTCCTAACGTCTTTCCCTTTTTCAGGGCTAGGTCAACTCCATCTACCGCCTTGACAATTTGCCCAGGCTGGCGCCTGATGACATCGCTCAAGGAGCGCCCCATCGCAAAATGAACGTGTAAATCGTCGACGACTAAAACCTGGTCTTGAGATTCTCGATCACTTTCAAAGGTGACGCTATCCATGAAGGGATTGATCTCCAGATCCCCATCCGCAATTTCCTGCCACCTAAAACAGCGCACGTTTCGGCCATTCGCAGGGCTTTCCATGGCAGGTCTTTCCACATGACAGCGCTCAATAGCGATGGCGCACCGAGGAGCGAATACGCAGCCGCTTGAGCGATTCTGCAAACTAGGTATTTGCCCTGGTATTGCCTGCAGTTCCACGTCCCGCTTGGTTTGCCCTATCTGTGGTACGCAGTGCAGCAGCCCCATAGTGTAGGGATGTAAAGGGCGCTTGAATACCTCCTCAACAGACGCATCCTCTACCAGTTCACCAGCGTAAAGAACAGCAACCCGGCTGCAAACGCGCGCAACCACTCCCAAATTATGGGTCACATAGAGTGCCGCCGTTTGCCGCTCCCGGATAAGATCCCGGAATAGATCCAACACCGCCGCCTGTGTCGTTACATCCAAGCCTGTGGTTGGTTCATCCAGAACCAGAAGACGTGGTTCTGTGCTCAGCGCCATGGCAATCAAAGCTCTCTGCTGCATCCCGCCACTAATCTCATGTGGGTAGCTGCGTGCTACCCGTTCAGGATCTGGAATCCGCACCATGCGCAGTAGCTCGATACTTTTGCTCGCTGCCTCTTTTCGTATCACGCCAGTATGTTGCCGTAGTATTTCGGCCAGCTGCTCTCCGATCCGCAATGAGGGGTTCAGTGATGAGAGAGGGTCCTGCGGCACCAGTGCCAGTTGGTTGCCCCATACGTGGCGCATTTCAGACATCGAGAACTTCAACAGATCACGATCACCAAAGAAAATCTCGCCATTCTCTACCCGACCATTTTTGCTCAGATGTCGCATAACCGCCAGCGCCACCGTCGACTTCCCCGAACCGCTTTCCCCTACCAATCCATAAACCTCACCCGGATTGATCACCATCCCGAAGTCACGTACAGCTTCTAGCCAAACCTTCTTATTGCCGTAAGCCACGGTGAGCCCTTCAATACGCAGCGTGGGCTGTACTTCACCCATATTATGAGTCACTGGTCTGTACCGTATTCTTGATGCCATCTGCCATCAAGTTCACCCCGATGACCAATAGCGCAATAGCTGCTGCTGGAAAGAACAAAGCCCAGGGAAGTTGTGACGCATACGGCCGTGCTTCGCTGACCATTAACCCCCAATTAGGGCTGGGTGGCTGTACCCCCACGCCTAGAAAGCCCAAAGACGCCACCAGGAATATCGCGTATGAGAAGCGCAAAGCACCCTCAACCGTCAAAGCTGGTATCACCGAGGGCAGTATCTCCCGGTAAAGAATCCAACCTTGTGACTCCCCTTGCAGTTGCGCCGCCTCAACAAAGCCCTTTGACCGAACCGAGAGTACAACACTTCGCGCAACGCGAGCTACAATGGGCGTGTAAACGATAACCATTACTACCAGCACAGCGCTTTGGGATTGGCCCATCGTCCCTAGAAGTAGCAGTGCCAGCAGCAGCGCTGGTAGGGACAGCAGGCTGTCAAACAAACGCATTGTGATCTCATCAAGCCACCCTCCGCGATACCCGGTCAGCAGACCAAAAAAGGTGCCACAAAATACAGCCAGAATAGTTCCAATGCCTGCTTGGACAAGAACATCTCGCGCGCCATACAGGACACGGCTAAAAACATCTCGACCGAGGTTGTCCGTACCAAAAAGATGTTCGCTTGAAGGTGCCTGTCTGGCGTCACTGTAGACCTGTTCATTGTAATCGTAGGGTGCGATAAGTGGTCCAAAAAGAGCCATTGTCACAAATACCAGGAAGATAACCGTGCCTAGGGCAGTGACTGGTCGGTCAAAGAGACGGCGAAAAGCCGCGAAAAAGCGCCGTACCCGGTTGGGAACGGCGCTTTTCTCTTCGGCCTGCGCTTGAGTGGCAGCCATATTTAGTTTCTAGGAGCCGCTGTATTCAACTTCGCGGAAATCCGTCCTCCCTGCAAACGCTTTCATCTCGAAGTTCTCAAATTGATCGTTAATTGCCCCTAATTGAGCGAAGAAGTACGGAACCATGATTGGACCGCGTTCGATCAGAAGTTGCTGTATCTGACGATAAGAGCTAACTCTTTTTGAGTCATCAACAGTAGTTCCCGCTGTTTTGACGAGCTCATCGAATTCTTCATCAGCAAAGTGTGATTCATTCCACTTCGCGCCGCTGACCAACATGGTATCCAGGTAAAACTGCGGGTAAGGTCGAGAGCCCCAACCAGTAATCCCCAAGTCAACTTCCAACCAGCCATCATCACCATAATAGACACTTTCCGGTTCCACGCTTATTTCAATATCTACACCTGCCTGACCCCATTGCTCTTTAAGAACAGCTGCCAGATCTGGGCGTCCACCCGTATCCGGCGTATGCAGGGTCATCTGCAGCGGATTGCTGTCGTCATAACCGGCATCAGCCAATAGGGCCTTCGCCCCTTCGATATCCTGAGTTGGCGGCATTAAAGCTGGAGCATAATATGACTCATACAATGGACCTATCGGTGTATCATTCCCAATTGCGCCAAACCCTTGCTGCACAACATTGAAAATTGCCTCGCGGTCTGTCGCCATCTTCAGCGCTTGCATCACCCGTGGATCATTTCCCGGTTCCCGATCAGAGCGTAAGCGAACCAGATCGAATCCGTTTGTGGGAATGCTGATCGCATTGATCCCTGGTTGGTCCTGCAAGCCTACAAAAAGTGCTGTTGGCATTCGCATGGCCAAATCAATTTGTCCACCAACCAGCGCATCAATAGCCGCCGCATCATCATTGAAGAAAATGATTTCCACCCCGTCCAGCTTGGGCATTCCTTCAATGTAATAATCCTCATTAGCAACAAGTTCTATGCGATCCTCGGGACTGTACTGGTCCACTCTAAAAGGCCCAGTCCCATTGAAATTGCTGTCTGCATCCTCGGTACCGGCCTTGAGAATCAAAGCATGATTATCACTCAAGTCATAGAGGAAAAAAGAGTTTGGCGCTGCTAGCTTGAACGTTACTTCAAGATCGCCCGTGGCCTCGATGCTCTCAATATTGGCATACAAATCGGCCGTCGGCGTTCCTTCCATGGTACGCAGGCGTTCAAACGTCCACACAACATCTTCAGCGCTGAAATCGCTACCATCATGCCACTTAACCCCTTCGGCAAGTTGGAAGGTATAGGTTAATCCGCCATCTGAAGCGCTCCATTCTGTAGCCAAACGTGGAATAATATTAGATTGAGGGTTTATATCAACTAGATAATCATAAACATGGTTGGCTACCAATACTTCGCTGTCAGATGAAATCGCGATCGGATCAGTGTTCACGATTGGCTGCATGGCCACGCGCAGCGAGCTCGTTGATTCAACTACGGATTCTTCTGCAGTTTGCTCACTAGTTGTCTGTTCTTCTGTTGTCTGTTCTTCGGCTGGCTCTGGCGGACTTTCTTCGCTGGCTCCTCCACCACACGCAGCTATCAATAGGCTGATGAGTACTGCCAAAACGATTGGTAAAAGTTTATTGTACAAGCGGAAATTTGTTCCAAGCATCTTTTCTCTCCAATTCTCTCAAGAGGATACAAAACGTAGATGATTATAAAAGCTGGGGCAGAATCTCAAAGTAAGCGTGCTCACAGTGGGTAGCCCCTGAAGATTATATGAGAAAAGATTAGCTTTGCCACCACCCACGAGCACTCCCTTCACTTTTAGTCAGTCAAATGAAAAAATCCTGAATAACCATTCCCCGGTTGCCCACCAATCCGATAAATGATACGATAGGATATAGCCTTGAGCACGAAATGGGCGTAAGGCAGTTGATAGAGGAAGGATCAAAAAAAAGGGGTAAGGTGATGAGTGACAAATTAGGCCCATTCGTGGCTATTCTCAATGGTGATCAACCTGGCAAAATTATCGCGCTGGATAATGAGAAAGAAATGGCATTAATAGAATGTCTCGAACCTGAAGCTGCCATTCACTGGCTGGCGGTGCCTTTTGAATATGGGTTTGGAACTGAGGAGATGGAACAGAAACATCAGCGGCGTTTCCTCGAACTGGTCGATTTTGCCATTTCCCGTACAAAAGAACTGACCCACGAGTACCCGCTGTTGGAAAATGGTTTTTCCGTAAAATTCCACGTTGGATCCTTTGAAACGATACCCCACGCGAAACTGCACATCCTTTCAACAGAATAGTTGCCAGGTTCTGGGCGAAGTTGCACGGTCCCACGAAATGGGAGTCGATCAGATTCGTGCAGCGAATAACCCAGAATCTGTTTTTATCTCAAAACAGCCATAGTCGTCAATTTTGTGCTGGATAGATATGACAGTGTGCTTCAGTCGATGTGGAACGACTTCTCGTCTTGCTTCAGATGAAGAAAGCAAATAATCGATGATTGGTTCGGTGTCGGTAACGCAAAGTCGATTTTCATACCGGTACAATTCCACCCTTCTGAAGTAGGACGCCAATTGCGAGCCCCCATTTTCTAACGAAAATTCTTCTCCTAACTTTCGGAATGAGGCCGCCATTTTTGGGAATAGCTGTTGGCGTAGATCACGAAGTTCCACCATATGTTTTGCACCGACAGTGGCTGCATACAAACAGCCGTCCTGCCTCAACACCCGCTTGACCTCTGCCAGCCCTTTCGGTCTATCTGCCACATGGTAAAACATGTGATTGGCCACAACCAAGTCGAATTCCCGATCTTCAAATGGCAGTCGGGTGATATCAGCATCCAAAAATCGATTCACCTGCTGGCTCCCAGCCAACGCCTCTTGAGCCTCGCTGACCATGCCTGGAGACAAATCAGTTAACGTAATACGGCACCCTTTTGGCAAACGATCCAGATTATGCCTCCACAGCCACCCAGGCCCACAGCCACATTCAAGCACCTGGTCACGATCCTGCAAGGCTAGATGCTCCAAAACCCACTCAAACCAGCCCATACGATTACTGGCATACTGCTCATGCAATCGTGCGCGTGCGCCAAGATTACCTGAATCTCGGTATTGATCTTCCCTAAGATATGTGCGGTTTTGGAATCGAGATTTGTGGCTCATTCTATTCGACAAAGATTTCTACGTGTTCCCCGTCTTCTTCGTCGACGATATCCATGATCTTTCCTTGCTGCCCACTGCGAATAGCTTCCATTATCTCTTCGTACTGAGCTCCTTCCAACTCAGGGGCAAATTTAGCCCCCATCTTGATGCCCACATTCACCAGACCCATAGGTATATTGACATTCACCTTATTACGGCCCGATTTCGTGTCCGTCACTCGAACCCGAAACCAGCGCGGCGCGCTGGTGCCCTTTAACGGTTCATGTTGCGGTCCATGGCCAGTTTTCTCAAGCGCACGAAGCAGCTCAGCCCCTTCACCGGCTGAGATTTTGCCTTCTTCAATCATGCGCAAGATTTGCATTCTCTCTTCTGCGCTTGCCATTATTACCTCCGATAACAGTTCAAATCCACGAAACAATTTGAGCGATCTTCATAGATATTTAACACTTCCAAGGTTTCTGCCTCATGCATCTATTCAAGAGCCACTATCTTAAGCCCAATCGCATATGCGTTAACGTGCGGTGCCGGCTGAAATTCGCCGTGATTAACTGCTGGTTCACCACATCGTCGTCAGCAGGATGAACCAGCTGTACATTGCGCCTTGGAAGCGTTCGCAGTCCGTAAATCAACTTCTGCAGTAGTGCTCGTTCCAACCGGCCTCTCCACAATGGATGAACCCTCAGATAGAGCTGGTGCGGCCGTCCCCATTCTCCTCGGATACCTACCAAGCCATTGATCCTTTGCTCTTTGTCAAGGGTAATCCACTGATGCTGAAAACGCCCATTCAAAAAATCTGCAGCTCTCTGCCAAAAACTGTGCTTATAAGTCTCGACCTCCAGCGCTTCTGGCCATCGAAGATCAGAAGTCAGCACATAATTGTCTAGCTCATATGCCTCTTTCCAGCGACTTCTGTCCATTCTACGGACATTCGTGGGATAGTAACCACTTCCAGGATCAATCTGCAAGTCACGCACACGTGATACTGAGGAGCGCCAATTCGTCATATTTCCACACGCATCATAGCCCAGAGACCGGTACAAATTCAAGGCCGCTTCATTGTCAAAATCAACCTGCAGCATAATCTCTCTACCGTTTCGCCGGTGAACCTCATTTTGCACTGCGCTCATCAACATACGCGCAATCCCCTGCCGCTGGTACGCAGGAAGAACTCCGACATTTGCAACCAGGTAGCGAGTTTTGGACCGTGTGGGCAGCAGGGTCACATTGCCTACAATTTTCCCATCCCTCTCCCAGACAAAACCAGGAGCCAATCTGGAAAGCATCGGATCCAGTCTCCACATAAGGGCTGGCATCCTGCTGTCTGGTAAACTGCGCATAAATTGCTGCCCTTCGGCATCCAATTCTTTGCCAAACACTTGTCGGAGCAGATCAATCAGTTGGGGCAAATCCCGGTTGGGATCCACCGGACGAGATCCGTTTCCGGATTGGGTTGCGGGAATGGTTACTACCATCAATCTCTTCCACTATCTATACTTCGATCTCCCATTCTACCCGCAATTTGCATCAGTGCGAACTAGACCTTGCCCGTTGTTTGACGCTTCTGCAAACATCCACATCATTACAGGATCAACTATTGTTCGAGTGCTTTCAATAACGTGGCTGCTTCATTAGGGGAAATGGTACCATTCTCCACCATCTTCAGAATCTTCAGCTGTTCTTCGCTGGTCGTCTTCGTCGGTGTTGGATCGGACCAGCGAGCTCGCTTGGGCGGGGCTGAATATGAGCCCCGCCTTTGATACTTTTCCGCACGTGCCGCTTCTCTTTCGGCATATCTACGTGCTTTCTCAGCCGCCTCCTCCGCCTTTCGGGCAGCCTTTTCCGCTTGCTGGGATACCTTATCCGAGATATTCTGCGCGAAATCAGGTCCAAACGAAGTCTCAAGCTCCTTCGTCAGACTGGCCATGCTCTGGCTGACTTCAGAGGAAATTCGCGCTCCCAATTCAGAAAAATCTATCGAGAAGTCCATATCAAATGCCTCTTTTTGATCGGCGCCCCATTTCTCGTCGATGAGCTGGCCCTCTTTTAGGCTAATTTGGCCTCCCGCGCTTAAGGTCACCACCGTATCTCCATCGCCAATCCTTCCTATCAGGCTATCGTCGATCTCTTTCACATCAACAAGCGGCAGGCGGTTCTTTATGCTGGGTGCGGTTGCTGCCAATTCAATAGGTGCCGTTACTGGCCAGCGAACAACAATATCTCCTGATGCTGCGAACGAATGCTTGCCTGGAGCAAGCCCTCCCTTGAGACGAATATCACCGTGAACATCCTTGATTAAGCACAGATCGCCCAGATTACGCAGGTTGACGTCACGACGCCCCGCCTTAATAGTCACTGCGCCATTGACTGTGCGTAAGCTAACATCCCCCATGGCCTGTCCAAGAAAGATATTGCCATTTATGAAATACGCTGCCAAATCACCGTAAACGCTCTCTACCGACAAATCCCCGTCTACACGTCGTGCAACTGCATCGCCCATAACAGTCTCAACCCGTAGCTGTCCTTGCAGATTCTTAGCTGACAAATCACCGTGAACAATAGAAATTGTTGCTTCCATCAAGTTATGCAGCACGGCATCTCCACTTACTTCGCCCACTTGAACGTCTCCGCGAATGCCTTTGATCAGCAGGTCTCCTTGAACATTCTTCACCCAGATTGATGCTTCTGCCGGAACTTGCATGCGCAAATCGCCCGCCGCCTGAAATACGAATTTCCCCTCGGACTCGACCAATTCGTACGACCCTTGAGCCTGCACACTCATTTCCGACCACGGCCGGATCACCAGGTCGCCCGCGCATTGAGCGATCTCTAGACGCGGCAGCTTTCCCGTAACTATTTTCTCTGTAACCATTCCAACATCCCCTTACTCAAAGAATATCTTTACGTGTTCGTTGCTTTCTTCATCCTGTACATCAACCAGCAGGCCGGCTTCCGCGCTGTCAAACATCTTACTCACCTCGTCGAGATCGACACCCTTCATTTCCGGGCTAAACACCTTTGCCACGCCCAGGCCAAATTTCACCATCGCAAATGGTACGTTTACCGAAACTTTTCGTTTTCCAGTCTTGCTGTCGGTGACCTGCACGCGCAGCCAGCGCAGGGTATGACCATTACCGTTTCCTTTTGGAGCAGCAGGCAGCTCATCAAAATCCATCTGGTCGGCAAAAGCAGTTTCTTCACTGACCTTGATCTTCAGCACCTCTTCACCACCATACCCTTCCTCCATTTCTGGCTTGTATAGTGGTTCACCAGCCGGCACCGGCTCTTCTACTTGTGCCGAACCTTCCAGCAAGTTGACTGCCTTGTCAATACTAATTTTCCCTCTGGACAACAAATCCAAGACTTCTTCCCTTGATACTTTTTCTGACATCAAACACCTTCTTTGATTCAACCCTTGCCTCGTAAGAGTTCCAACGCTTCTTCGGCACTAAGATTTCCCTTATTTAGCTCAGTCAACACTTCGATTCTGGTCTCTTCCGGTACCCCTTTGTCATCTGGGGATCCGACCTCATATCCCATGGTACGTACCACATCGTTCAACCGTGCCCGCACTGCCGGATACGAGAGTCCTAGTTCTTTCTCAACCCACTTAATCTTTCCTTCGCAGCGTAAAAACGTTTCAACGAAGTTCAACTGTTCCGATGATAAATAATAGAGACGGCCGAGTGTGAAATGACCTTCAACGCTTGTATCACAATTTCGACATTTCAGACGTGTCACATGCAGCGTATCTTGACATATGGGGCATTGCCCAATTACTGGATTCATGGAATCAAATCTCCACAGTTTTTTGTTGATAAAAACCCGTTTTCATTAAAATAGTAAATGAGAATCATCGTAATGTCAAGTATATTATTAATATTTCGTACTTTGTAGTTATTTTTATTATATCTGAGTGAATTTTTTTCGATCGGCAAGTACCCGTCACCGTTTCACTGCTCCGGAATATCTAGTTGGCATAGTCCATAGACCTTTGTCCCAAAGGTAGCGTAACAAGTGGTATAAATGCGGTTGGAGAATAGGGGGGGATTTTTTGCTTTATTAGCGCTTCGTCTTCAGTTTTCTATCTTCAAACAACCGGCTCAGCGGGACTTCGCGAATTCCGAGCCAGGCCACATATCCGAATCCCAGCAAACTGGTAAACAACAAGAACATCGGTCCAGGATTGTTATTGATCACTGCCAATCCAATACCAACCGCGGCATAAAGTGCCAGAAATAACTCCACAATCCAGATTCCATCCCAGCGCAGCCGGTAAGCGAAACGATTCTTAGCATCCGCTCCAATTTTACCTTCACTCATTCCTTTTGGCGTGCGCACAAAAGGATGGCTACTCCCGAAAAACGCCTGCAGTATCGCCCTGCTGTTGCTCGGTGCCGTTCCTACCGCCACCAGCAGCAGAGTTGGGAAATGCAGGAGGCGCCGTCCCCAGTTTGAATAACTCTCTTTCTGCGCCAGGACAAAGAGAATTGGCTGACCCAATCCAATGATAGTGAACATGAGCATCACCGACGGCAATCGTACATCAAGCAGAATGATCGGAATTTGCAGCAGCAGTAACATTAGCAAGAGAATGTGAGTCGCATACGCCGACATAGAAATGAGTGCATAAAGCCGCGCTGTTAAGGAATAATTTGGCTCTCGCAAAATGTCCAGAAAGTACTTATTGAGACATTGGATGGAGCCCTTGGCCCAGCGAGCCTGCTGGTTTTTGTAGGCCGAAATACTGAGTGGAAGCTCTGCAGGAGCGATCACATCAGGCAGGAACTGGAAGCTCCACCCTTTCAGAACAGCTCTAGTACTCAAGCAGAGATCTTCACACACCGTGTCATCCAGCCAGCCCCCCGCATCATCCATGCATTCTCGACGCCAGACGCCAGCAGCCCCGTTGAACTTGGGGAACAAGTTCGCCCGGTGCCGCACAGTTTGTTCCATCACGAAATGTTTATCCAGTGCAATAGATTGTGCTGCCGTTAGCGGAGATTCTCCCGCGTTGAGGTGGCCCCATCGTGCTTGAATCATTCCTAAATCAGGAGCGATCAAAAAATGGGGGATCGTATTGAGCAAAAAGTCAGACGCAGGTTGAAAATCTGCATCGAAAATCGCCAAAAACTCTCCTTCGGCCTGAACCATCGCCTGGGACAAAGCACCCGCCTTGTATCCATCACGATGAGTCCGGTGGATATGCTCAATGCGCGCACCTT
Source organism: uncultured Chloroflexia bacterium (assembly GCA_963807975.1). Taxonomy (GTDB): domain Bacteria; phylum Chloroflexota; class Anaerolineae; order Promineifilales; family Promineifilaceae; genus JAACFF01. Next base: position 59,723 of record CAWEDV010000005.1, read on the forward strand.
GATTGCGGTACTTTTCCACGAGCCTTGCCACAATAACAGACGTATCGTCGTTCGAATCGTCGATCACCTGTATCTGTAGACGATCAGATGGATAGTCCAAATGCACGGCCGCCTCAATCAATCGTGTGACGACATAGCGCTCATTGAATACAGGAAGTTGCACCGTTACATTTGGAAGATCGCGATTTGCAAAAGCCGGCGCCGAAACATTCTCATCCCTGTGTCGCCAATAAAGGAAGAGCGTAAAAATTCCCAACAACCCATAAATCGACAGCAGCGCAACTACTATCGTGTACGTCCATGTGAGTATATCGGTCATTATTCCTTCTGTTCGGCTTGTGATATCGTGCTTTTGTACCGTTTATTAAAGGTACCGCGCGGCAGCACTATTTTGCGACCGCAGCCCTGGCAAATCAAGCCAATATCAACTCCCAATCGAACAACCTCCCAATCAAAGCTGCCACATGGATGTTTCTTGCGCAAGCGAACAGTATCTCCTAAATGAACCTCAATATACATAGCTCGCGGATTATAGCAGAATGGCTTACAGAAACATGGCATTACCTAATGCGCTTATCTCACGATAATGACTGTTTTGGCCATACAAACGCGCACTCATGTGCAGGCAAGTGGGATCCAGATGTGGTATGATTTTGGTCAGTTGACCCATTGGCGAATCATACAAGCGGTCACAAAGCGTTTAGGATTATTACAAACTCCTGGAGTAGTTGTCACGTCCGCGCAGGCAGGCATACACTCCGTCGCTATCGAAGATGGAAGTATAACAAATCGACCTGTGTCTCTTACTTTGAAGATGCTGTGATGGTTCATGGTTGGTAGAGAGAAAAACAATCCACCAGACGACACAAACCCAGATTTTTCGTCGCCGGTTGCAGACGGGTCAGGCGAAGAACTATTACGCCTTGCCCGATCCGCCATCAGGGTCCATCTGCGTGATGGCCTGGTACCCGTTAGCAGCAAGCCTGACCCACACCCCTCATCTCATGCAGGTCTTTTCGTTACCTTATGGAAGGGTAAAACCAATAATACTGAAGCCGCTGCTCTTGATCAATCGGCTCTGCGCGGCTGCATTGGTCAGTTGCAAAGTACGCTCCCGCTCCCCGAACTTGTGCAGCAGGTAGCAGTTGCAGCATCCACCCGTGATCCCAGATTTCCTCCCCTTACGCTTGCAGAACTCGAGACCACGATTATCGAAATAGCCATTCTTTCCCCAATGCGTGAAATCACCGATCTTAATCAGATTTCGATTGGCCAAGATGGCCTTATGATCGAAGGAAACGGCCGTCGCGGGCTGCTCTTGCCCAAGGTTGCCGTTCGTATGGGCTGGGATCAGAGATCCTTTTTGACTGGCGTTTGTAACAAGGCCAGCCTACTATCAACTTATTGGCCATCACTTTATAAACTATATGCCTTTACAACAAGGGTCTACGAGGAAAGAGGCAATTATGTCTAAACACAGGGAATTAATCAAGGAAGATAGTCGAGGATCAGCGTCCAGAAACGTAGCGGCCCTATCCCTCCTAATGTTAATCTTCGTTGGCGTCGTTTGGACCATCGGCACAAGCAGCGCGGCATCTCTCAATCTAACCACGGTTGAGGCTGCGCCACCGCGTTATATGACCGCCCCGGGCGATCTACCATCCTTTGAAGTGACCAGTGGCTCCGGACTTCCAGGTGCAGGCTATATCTTCTTGAGCTATTTTGACTACGAAACAGTAGGCCGCAGCAAAGCCTATCTCCTCATCTTGGATAACAATGGCGAGCCTGTATATTATAATCGCCTCCCCGGAATTCCCATCACACATGATTTCAAGAAACAGCCCAATGGCCAGTTAACGTATTTTGTACCCTTAGCCGCCCAACAGCGTTTCTATGCCCTTGATCAGTCATATCGGACCGTTGCCACCTATGAAGCTGGCAACGGCTACACAACCGACCTCCACGACTTACAGATTCTTGATAACGGACACGCCTTGCTGCTCATATACGATCGCAGAAGAGTCGATCTAACCGAATTTGGGGGGAAAGCGGATGCAGTTGTCGTTGATTGCATTGTTCAGGAACTTGACCAGGACAAAAATGTCGTTTTCGAGTGGAACAGCGCTGACCATATCCCCATTACCGATACCATTCAAGCGCTCGATACCAATGAAGTCCGCTATATCCACTGCAACTCTGTCGAACCTGATACCGATGGCCACCTATTTCTCTCCAACCGCAACCTGAACGAGATCACCAAGATAGATCGACAGAGCGGTGCCATAATCTGGCGTTTTGGCGGCAAGCAAAGTAATTTTAAATTCACGAACGATATTGGCTTCAGCGTCCAGCACGACGCCCGCCGGATTGCCAATGGCAACATTACCGTGTACGACAACGGAAACTTCAACAGCCCCCGCGTATCTCGCGGCTTGGAATACAAACTCGACCTTATAGGTGGGAAAGCTACCCTAGTTAGAGAGTATCGCAACACACCCGATGTATGGGCCTTGGCTCTGGGCAACATCCAGAAGCTGGATAATGGCAATGTCGTCGTTGGTTGGGGCCGGTCTAGTAAGCCCTTCTTTACTGAGTTTACCGAAGATGGCGAATTGGTTTTAAAGATGGATGCCCTTGAAGGAACAGGAAGCTACCGCACATTCCGATTCCCCTGGAAAGGCTATCCAACATGGCCCCCTGCCCTGATTGGACAGGTTAAAGAAGAAGTAGTTCGCCTATTCTTCAGTTGGAACGGCTCAACCGAAACTATTTCCTATCAGGTGCTCGGTGGCAAGGACAGAAATAATCTCAAACATCTCGCCACCATTCCTAAGAACAGCTTCGAATCATCATTTGATTATGTAGCGCCTTCTCATGGGCTCTGGTATTTTCAGGTAATCCCTGTGGACAATCAAGGTCAGCCCAAAACTCCTTCGCAGCTTATCCCGCTAATTGTTGGTGGCGATCCCTTGTATTTCCCAATGAGTGCTGCTAGGTAATCCCAAGGCCATGTCTCAGATTGTTAAGAGTGCAAAAAATGCCTAACAACCAGCCCGTGATTCTGGTCCACGGTATGTTTGGTTTTGGGCCAAAAGAATTAGGCGATCTCGATTATTGGGGAGCAGCCTTTAAAGTTCCCTCACCCTTACCTCGATTCGAAGCATCGGTTGGCCCAATAAGCTCGGCCCATGATCGTGCATGTGAATTAGCTGCCCAGATCAAGGGAGCAAGGGTAGATTATGGACAGCAGCATGCAGACACCAACGGTCACACACGTTTGGGCAAAGATTATTCAAATCATGGCTTTTTCCCCGCTTGGAACTCAGAACGCCCCGTTCATCTTGTTGGTCACAGCCTCGGAGCACCGACCATCCGCTGCCTTCAATACTTACTTGATGTTGATTACTGGGGCTGGGGAAGTAGCAGAAGTTGGATCTGTTCCATAACATCTATCTGCGGCTCCAATAACGGCAGCACCGCCACCTATTATTACGGAGCTGACGAGCAAACCGGCCTCCTTTCTCGCTCCAGCGGAATTACGCCTGTCCTGCACCTGCTGGAGTTATATACCTCGTATACTGGCGAATTGCTTGATCAAATCTATGATTTCGATCTTGATCATTGGGGTTACCAGCGCCTTCAGCAAGAAGATCTTCTTACATACTTACGTCGTATTGCCAAGTCGCCCTTTTTCTGGGGCAAAGACAATGCCATCTACTCGGCAACGCTTCAAGGAGCTTTCGAAGATAACGGCCGTTGGCCAACCTTTCCCGAAACCTACTACATGTCAATCGTCTCTGAACAAACTTTCAGAATATGGCCCTCCGGGCACTATTTTCCATCACCACTGATGAATCCTTCGTTGTTTGCAACAGCAAGCTTCATCGGAAAAAAACAGTTTTCCAAGTCGCCGATTCCCGCTGACAACTTCAATAGCCGTAATTGGTGGGAAAATGACGGCTTGGTATCAACCCATTCCCAGATCGCACCCCACACCAACGGCCTTCACCCACTTGGCGGTGAAATAGCAAAAAACTCAGCCACAACCCAACTCCAGAAGGGTCTTTGGTACCATGAATGGGCCCATGGTGTTGATCATGGTGCCATTTGTGTCACACCACGCTGGTGGCAGCACCGTTGGCAGCGAAAATACTATAGACGCCTATTTTTGCGCCTAGCTGGCTTACAATTAGATTGAACAAAAACACGGGGGACGGAACCGGCCAACCGGTCTAGTTTTGCAAGCAATCTTACTTGCTTTTGCACGCCACCTAAGCTAATGTATGGTTGCTATGGGAGTTGAGCCTTTGCTCTGATGATAGTTAATTCAATGTTCAATTCGGAGGACAACAAAAGATGATCCAAACAAGACAGCCGGATCTAACCGATCAGTTCGTGGAATTGGTAAGACGCGCGGCTACCATATTACCGGCAGATATGGAAAACGCGCTTAGCGAGGCCAAAGAACAGGAGGCTGAAGGCTCGGCAGCGGAGGGGGCCATGAACACAATCCTTCTCAATGTCAATATGGCCCGCGAACATTCAACGCCTATCTGTCAAGACACCGGTACACCAATCTTCGAAGTGTTCTACCCCTTGGGCATCTCCACACGTAAACTCGCCGATCAGATTCGAAAAGCGGTTGGTATTGCCACGGAGCATAGTTACCTTCGTCCCAATGCCGTTGATAGTCTAACCGGGCAAAACAGTGGAGATAACACTGGCGAAGATTTTCCCACAATGCATTTCCATGAATGGGACGAACAGCACATTCACGTCGATCTATTATTGAAAGGTGGAGGCTGCGAAAACGTGTCCACCCAATACAAACTACCCGACGCGGGTCTTGAAGCGGGTCGGGACCTAGAAGGTGTTCGCAGGACGGTTTTAGATGCCGTCTATCAAGCTCAGGGCCGTGGCTGTGGGCCGGCTGTACTCGGTGTGTCGGTTGGCGGCGATCGTGGCTCATCCTATATCAAATCAAAACAGCAGCTCTTCCGCCAGTTGGACGACGAAAACCCAGATCCGCGGTTGGCAAAACTTGAAAATGATATCTACGAGCAGGCCAATGAACTCGGCATTGGCCCCATGGGTTTTGGTGGCAAAACAACCGTTTTAGGGGTCAAGATTGGTGCCCAACATCGTTTGCCTGCTTCGTATTTTGTCTCTGTTGCCTACATGTGCTGGGCCAATCGTCGTGCGCACATGGATGTTACTTTACAAGATGAATCCGTAGAGGTGTCCTATGCCTAGATTAACAACTCCCATTTCAGATGATGAAATTCGCGCTCTTCACGTGGGTGATACCGTTTTATTGAACGGCACCATTGTTACCGGGCGCGATGCTGCCCACAAGTTCATGATCGAAAACTTCATTCGCCAATCTCCCCCACCGGAAGAAGCCGGTCTATACGCAAAACTGCAGGATTTGCTTAATGGCGGAGTGATCTATCACTGCGGACCAGTGGTCAAACAACATGATGATGGAACCTATTCCTTCGTCGCTGCCGGACCGACGACAAGTATCCGCGAAGAAGTGTACCAACCCGATGTCATCGCCCATTTCAATCTGAAAGGCGTCATCGGCAAGGGCGGCATGGGGCCCAACACGCTCAGAGCCTGCGCGAGCCAACCTGCCGTATACTTCCATGCCATTGGCGGTGCCGCAACTTTGATTGCCCAGTCTGTCGAGAAAGTTGTTACAGTCTACAAGCTCGATTTTGGAGTGCCGGAGGCGATGTGGGTCATTAAAGTTAAGGATTTCCCCGTTGTGGTCACCATGGATAGCCACGGTGGCAGCCTGCACGACCAAGTAAAAGCAGCATCCCAAGAGAAGCTAAAAGCATTGCTGGCCTGATCCTGCCCGATTTGAGAGCGACGCGCGTGACGGAGGTCATAACACCTATGACCATTGTCACGCGCCATCTTTTCCCCATCTAGCCTGTTCACATTACAATGGTGATGGCGAGCGCGTTACGCTTCTAGCTCAGCCATGGTCCGCTTGATCCAATATCTCAGCACTCCGTATTATTCCATCCTGGTTGACAAGCAACGCCCTTGCTAACAGGACCTGTTGACAATACACCAATTACTCGTTTCTGTACGAAGTAAGCCAGTCGGCATAATCCCCGTGCCAGCAGTGAACCGGAAACCGAAAATCCAGAAATGAGCAAATATGACAGAAATCACATGACAAACATAACAAAAAGCACTAGACATCAATATTTACAATAAGGTATCCTCTCGTGAGAGCAGAAATCCAAAATAATGCGCATATCGATGATTATTTTAAGCAGCTACAACTTGCCCTGCTGATTGCTCGTATTTATGCTTAGATAACAAATAGGATTGAATCAGCAATACTATTTTGTAGTCAATCTACTTAGTTGGATAATGTCGTGAAAAATCTGGACCAAGTAAAGATACGCAAGCTATTGCTCAATGAAAGAGCCCATATCCTGCAAAATGTGCAAGGGGGCAGCGGAGTTCCCCAGCACATGAATCCCGACCGTGACGATCTGGCTCAAGATTACATAACACTTGAAAAAGACGTGGCCATAAAGGTGATCGAGCGTGAACAGTTGCAGCAAATTGAACATGCGCTCGAACGTCTTGACCGGGGAACCTACGGCTTGTGTCAAGAATGCCGCCAGCCCATTCCACTTGAGAGGCTGGAGATTCTCCCACATGCGCTGCTCTGTGTTCACTGCCAGGCAGAAAACGAACGACGTTGGTAAAGCATGACCTAGTCCCGTCAATATAACACCAACATCTAGCGCTAGATCAATACACTCCCACCCAACGTCCTGGCATAGGTTGAACGGTCATTTTGCGCTGCCGCCCATTATCCCTTCTCAATCGACGCAGAGCTATGGTTGCTTTCGACCATCTCAGGTGCACGGCTTTCCAAAGTTAAAGACACACATAAAACGCGCTTTCTCAAGGTGAACGTCGATTGCATTTTTTATGGTAAAGTAGTAAATTAGTTGCAATTAAGGCAGTTGGCTAAGCATGGCAGAACTAGACAGGGCAAAACAATATTTTTTGCTAAAGAAGGCATCTGGATGTGCTTGAGCTTGTCTCGATATTGGTGGAGGGATCGCTTACCCTTTTGCGACTTTCGTCTTAAGTGTCAGCGGAATTATTTCAGCGTCTTTCCACCTTGTTTAGTACCGGAAGGCAGAGTTTTAGGCGTACGGGATGTTAGTGCAGAATACAACCAACTTATCTGGACATCAGATTGGCAACTATGAATTGGAGGAATTGCTGATCTCCCGTGATGCCTCCCATCTATATCTTGGCCGGGATGTTAAGCTTGATCAACCAGTATTTGTCGAGCTCCTCCAAACCACCATTGAGCAGGACCCCGAAATAGCCGGCAGCTTCCAAAGACGGATGGAATCTGTCTCGCAGCTTAAACACCCCAGTATTGCGCCTGTCATAGATATTAGTGTCACAGACGATGGTTACTCTTATGCTATCATGGAACATATTCCCGGCATATGGCTTGATGAGCAGTTGTCCCAATGGCAGTCCGAGGAATCTGTTCTTCCCGTAGAAGAGTCACTTCTTCTGGTTCGCCAGATCGCCGATGCCCTTAGTGTTGCCCACCCAGCAGGTCTCATAGATCCTGATCTACGCCCGGCCAATATCATACTTAGGGAGGATAACTCCCCAGTTCTGCTCGATTTGGGCGTTCCGGTAACATCAAAACCTCGCGATGCAGTTCTTTCAAACAGGCAGTCCAACAGCCTCGATTATGCTTCACCAGAAGAGATTGAGGGCAAGACAATTGGGCGTCGCAGCAATATCTATTCTCTAGGCATTTTGCTCTATGAACTGTTAACAGGGCATCGTCCATTGCTACCTACATCTTCATGGGACATTTTCGAACGCTCCACAATGCCCAAAGAAGTCCCCCTGGAAGAAGAACGGGAAGGACTTTCCGGTGAAACCTACCGCTTGGTACGTAACTGTCTTTGGCGTCAAGAGTGGAGCCGCTTCGAATCAGCCGACGAGTTGATTTCCGCCATCGATACGGCCATTTTGGCGGAACAATCACTACCCAAAACCACAATCTGGGCCGGCAGACGTAGAAGATGGCTGTATATAGCTGTCCCCTTAGCCGCCGTGCTCGTACTTATATTTGGCTTGCTCATTGCTTGGAGCCAATTCGTCCGCGACCAACAGGGAGCCGTCACCGACTCAGCATCTGGCGGTACCACTGGTGCTCCCGCAGGCCAGATTGAAACCACACCCGATACCGTAGCTGGCGGGCTAACTGGAGACGATACCCCTGAGCCAACAGAAACCAACACGCGAGAAGCACCTCCTACATCAGAGTCGGCAACGACCATCTCCGTATTTTCTCCGTCTGCCGACCAAGAATTCGCCAGTGACGAAAACATTGGCTTTGCCTGGGTTTGGCTCACGGTCCTCAACAATGATGAACAGTTCTCCGTATACCTCTTCTCCGAAGACAGTGGTGGAGAACCAATACACGTCGGCATTGCCACGGAACCTGATAATGCATCGCTCTACAAATTGGAGACCACCGCCCAGGATCTTGGTATTCCTGCTGGCTTCTACCTTTGGCAAGTTCTCCTCGAAGCTAATCCTTCGGGTGAGATGATCGTTGAGAGTGATCCCCGGCGCATCTTTATCGCCGCCGACCCAACCCTAACACCTACAAATATACCGCCGACGGAATCTCCCACGCCGACATCAACTGCAACGGACATTCCACCATCCCCTACGGCTACTGAGGTTGCTTGTACACCCGCTGCGCCATTTGGCTGGATATCACATCGTGTACAGCAGGGCGAAACACCCTCTTATTTCGCTGCTCGTGCCAACGTCCAAGTTCAGAGGATATTTGACGCCAATTGCCTGTCCCGTAACGCGATTCTCAGTGTCGGGCAGTTGTTATTTATCCCGCCACCGTTGGCACCTGATACCCCCACACCCGGACCGACCGATACCCCCGAGCCTTTTGACGGTGGGGGTTCTGGCGGGGGTTCTGGCGGCGGTTCCGGTGGTGGCGGCGGTTCCGGTGGCGGCGGAGGTGGTGGAACCAGCACGCCGCGCCCACCTCCGAAACCCACGCCCTAAACCTAATGGCGGGACCAATAGGTCCGCCAAGTGAAACAACATAGTGGCGGCCTACTTGAATCAAGTTGGCCACAGAATGACCCACTATTTCCCTGAGAGTATTCTTTGAGTGTCTTCGCCTTGACAGCATGGTGACCATCGCTGTTTTATAATAGGCTTAGCATCATCTTAGGATGAGAATCATTAGAGACAAGGAAAGGTGGGTTTGAGCATTTCCCAACGATTGCTTATCATTGGCGTAATCGGCGTCATTTTTGCCGGTTCAATTGCGCTAGGCCGTGATACCGTAGGCGCCTCCACTGGCGAGATCGATCACGTAGCCCAGCTTGACACACCTACCAATACTCCCTTGCCTCCAACTTCGACCAACACAGCGCTTCCTCCAACACCGACAAATACTCCCTTACCACCGACCCCAACCAACACACCTGTTCCGCCAACGGCAACCAATTCGCCGCCGCCGCCTACTGCTACCAATACACCAACGCCCATCAACCAATCCCCTTCCATTTCCGCAATATCCAATCGGACCACAAATGAAGATACCCCGACGGGATTCATACCTTTTACCATAGCAGATCCTGAAACCCCCGCGAATCAACTATCTGTATCCGCAAGCTCTTCAAACACCATCTTGCTTCCCAACGCTAGCATAAGGTTTGGCGGAAGCGGAGGTAATCGATCGATAAAATTGAGGCCAGCGGCCAACAAAACCGGATCAACCACCTTAACCGTTACCATCAGTGACGGGCTGGCCACTGCGAAAAGCAGCTTCAATCTCCTGGTCAAGCCTATCAATGACGCCCCTGTTATCGACTTAAATGGCGGTGATCCAGGTATCGATTCCACTGTCGACTTTGTCACCAATGAAGATGCCATCAAGTTTGCAGACGGCGATCTAAGGGTCCTAGATGTAGATAACACAAAGTTATCATCGGCCACGGTTGCTCTTCTTAACCCAGTGAATGGTCCCGCAGAGGTGTTGACCGCTAATACAGCCGGCACGCAAATAACGGCCGTCTACTCTTCAGGGACACTTACCTTGAATGGGCTGGATTCAAAAGCCAATTATCAAAAGGTCTTGCGTTCCATAACCTACGACAATACGGCCGAGTCCCCCAGCCCAGTCGCCCGTACGATCGAGGTTCAGTTGAGTGATGGCCTTCTCAACAGCAGCATCGCCCAATCGACTATCAGCATCATTGATCCTCGCTTGATCGTCGACAAACAACCCGAAACACAAACCATCGCTCAAGGCGGATCTGCAATTTTCACAATCGAAATCCAAAACGCTGGCAACACACCTCTATACGAAGTAACCATATCTGACGAACTTTCCCCGGACTGTGAACGAGAAATCGGCACGCTGAGTGTAGGAGAATCCCTAAAATACTCCTGCAATCATCCCAATAACTATCTTGAGTTCACCAATATTGTTGTGGCCAGTGGGCATGATAATCTAGACCATGCGAGCGTGGTTCAGGATTCAGCCCGCGTTGAAGTAGCAAACCCCAATATTCAAGTCGTGAAAAGCCCAGCCAGCCAGACAACATTGCAGGGAGAACCGGCGCGCTTTGATGTTTTTGTGATCAACCCCAGCACCACCGTTGATCTAATCAACGTAGCAGTAGTCGACCCCCTGGTTCCCGACTGCAGCCGCACCGGGATTCACCAGTTCAACAATCTTCGTGCTGGTCAAGACATCATCTATCAATGCCAGCTCGATGACGTGACCACAGCCTTTACCAACGTAATTACGGCCACCGGAACCAACCTGCTAACAGGTCAAACAGTCATCGACAGCAGCGTCGCCAATGTTGAGCTTCTCGATCTGTCGGCACTCCTTTCAGCCACCCCCTCCACTTTGCACACACCCGGAGGTCTCATTGATTTTTCACTAACCATCAGCAATCCAGGCAGTGTAGATGTAACACTTTCCTCACTTTCCAGTGTCGACTATGGCCTTCTACTGAATCCAGATAACCCTCAATTAATTAGTAACAACTGTTCTTCTCAGAACTTGCCCAGCTTGGCAGCCGGTGAACAGTTTAGTTGTACATTTTCCGGTATGGTCGAAGCGACCCCTCCCTTTAAGGAGGTAGCCATTTCCATTGAGGCCAGGGACAACGATCAAAATTCGATTGTCCGTAGAGCGGCGACCAAGATCGATATATCAGCACCCGTAATCTCTACGGCATTTCTGCCGCTGGTTGTTCAGAGCTATATTCAGCCAGATGAAGAGAACGACCTACCTTGTACCGCCTATCCCATCAGCATCAATCGCACCTATTTGTTTCTGCCCGATGATCTTGATGACTGGTACTATTATGACATCGAGGTTCCTGGTATCGTAAAAGTCCGCATGCAAGACTTCTTGCCAAAAGACGGACAGCTTGCCATTTGGACAGGAACAAATTGTGATTACTTGGACACACTTGTCGGGCATAATGCGAATTTCTTGCCCACCAAGGAAATAACCTATTTCGCACTTCCTGACCGCTATTATGTCTGGGTAACCAACTCGGACGCAGTAGAATACGATCAGCCCTATTTACTGGTCGTTGATACACCCTAGCCGTCTCTAAAGGTTGGGAGACCGCTCTTCTTGGTAGAATTGTGGAAAAGAACTTGCTCACTCGCAGACTGATAATACTCTCTCTGACACTTCTGTTTGGGATAACCGCTGTTATCTTTGTATTAATAAACACGGCCGTTGCCATTTCCAACGGCCAAACCAACAGCCCAGAAGTTGGTGATTATCTCCTAATTAAAAAATACCCTGACCAACAGACTATACAGAGAGGCGAACCAGCACAGTTCAGCATAATCGTCTCCAACATAGATTCATCAGTTAATCTTACCGGCATCGCCGTTGTCGATCTCCTTGCTCCTGATTGCAGCCGAACCATTGGCAACCTGCCTGCAAATTCCAATTTCCCAACTTACCTTTGTACGCTGGATTCAGTACAAGAGCCGCTGATAAACTGGGCAGCCGTGCAAGGTACCAATCCTGTGAATGATCAAATTGATCGCGCCCGAGATTCGGCGCGGGTCGACATCATTGACATTAGCGTCTCCCTCGAGGCGGAGCCTTCATCTATGCCACCCCCAGGTGGGTCAATAAAGTTCACCGTTCACATTAGCAATACGGGAAGCGTTACCGTTGCCTTACGTAGTCTGACAAGCCCACAATTTGGAGACCTAACCAATCCCACCAACCAACTGGTATCTGATAACCGCTGTCTTCCCGACCCCAATCTTCCATTGCTGCTCCCGAATGGTGACGCCGTCTCCTGCTCCTTTTATTCCGAGATAATCGGCGATACCTCCCAATACCCTGCCGAGGTCATCGCCTGGGCCATGGACAAAGAACAGAACAGCGTCGTCAATTCTGGTACTACTACCATTGACATTACCGCTCCAGTTATACACAAGACGTTTATACCCCTTACGCTTGATATGCTTAATGAACCGAACGACTCTTGTTCAAACGCATACCCCTTGGGCATTAATCAACCCTACCATTTCATGCCTGATGATTTGGATGATTGGTATTACTTTGATTTAGACAAACAAGGAAACGTCCTGGTAGAACTTACTAATTTCGTTCCCAAGCTTGGGCAAATTGTTATTTATAACGGAGGTCGCTGTAATACCCTGCAGGTTCTAAAAAACAATGGCAATGACCTTGAATCGAAACCTGTACCCTTAGGTTTGCAGCCTCCTGGTCGTTATCACGTACTTGTTGTCAATGCTGGAGAGCCTAACGTTCTCGAACCATACAAACTGCAAATCCACTTTCAAGAGGAATAACCCCCCATGTTCCATTATGATAATAAGCCTTGCGTCATGGCGAGTCTTAAGCCAATTCGACATATTTCATAGCTAGAATCAACATGGGATACTTGAAGAGAATATAGGCGTGTGCGCTCGCGAAATAATTGGCGCTAACTTGAGCGATGGCTGTTAGAAACTTAACGAAAGAATCAATCGATCAGTATGAGCTTGAACATCTTTTGGGCAAAGATGCTTATGCTGCCACCTATCTTGCATTTGATTCCGAAGGACACCGTCACGTACTAGCCTCGATCTTAAACGAACATTATGCGCTAGACGATCGGTACCGCGCCCAATACAGCAAGAGAATCCGTGCCCTTTCTCGATTCCACCACCCGAACATCGCTATCATAATTGATTCCGGGAACACGACCGATGATCGTCCCTACGTAATTTCCGAACAAATTGAAGGCTTTCCTCTTAGCGACCGACTGAACCGTCTGGCGCAGCAGCAGTCACCGGCACATGTCATCTATGCCTTAACCCTGGTGCGGCAAATAGCGTCTGGCTTATCTCTTTCCGAACGCCTGGGTTTTTTCCATTATGAGTTAACTCCTCGCCACATCTTATTGAGAAATGTGACCCAAAAAGCAGATGACACGGCCGTCTTAGTCAATCTAGATATCCCGCCAGACTTCACACCTCTAGATGCGTCTCTTGATGAGCCTGAAACCACCGACTACCTATCACCTGAGCAGCTCAATAATAAAACCATAGATGGTCGCAGCCATGTGTATTCCTTGGGCATCATACTCTTCCAGCTGTTGTCAGCCAAACAACCGCTGCAAGAAAAACCCAGTTGGCAGCGACCTCTGCGAAGGATCGGAAACGCCGGCGCAGCCCTCCCCAAACTTCGAACGAACCTCGCACATGAGACCTATACCCTCGTTGAAAAAGCAACACGCTTTCGGCCCGGCAGCCGCTATAAATCTGTTGGTGATTTTCTTCTCGCCTTAGACCGGACCCTTGCTGCCGAAGACTTGCGCATACATACAACAGATTTGGAAGAACCGCGCCACCCGCGCCCCCTATATTTGGCACCCCTTTTGCTGCTTTTCATTTGTATCACCTTGGCCTCAGTCATGTGGTGGAATGGCCAGGGCAGCTCAACGGCTCAACTTCCGGCAGTCATGGTAAGTGAGAGTCCATCCTTGGTACCAGCGGGGGCTATTGTTACCACATCAACGCCCACTGCAGCACACACCGAAACTAGTCCGCTCAACACACGGTCACCCACAATCACCGACGCGGATCCATCACCGACCAGTCGCACCACAGCTAGAGTAAACCTCGGCCCCCAAGTTACCAATACCGTCATACCGACCGTTGTCAGCACATCAACAAGCGAGCCGGAGCCATCCACCGCCCCGACCACAACACCACCTTCCATTGCCTCGCCCGCGGCAACTAAGGTTTTACCAACCCCATTACCCGAATATCGTATTTCGGTCAGCTCCGCCAGCTTACGTCGGGGACCGGGCACGCTTTTCGATGTGGGTGGATACTTGCTTGAAGATGAGACAGTTGTTGTCATTGGCAAAAACACAGGCGCTGATATCTGGTATGTCGTCGAGACCCATGACGGCCGCATCGGCTGGATCTCCGCCTCTGTCGGCGAGCCTTCCGCATCAACCATCATTGGCACCGTAACTGATGCAGTCACTATACCCGCCCCACCCCCAAGCTATACTCCCACACCTACACAAACGCCGCTGCCTACCGCTACACAATACGCATCCTCAGGCGGAGGTGGCAATGGAAGCAGTCCGCCCGATAAACCCAAATCGACGCCAACGCCGCCCCTATAGCGAAAGAAAAGATTTATGGAAGAATCCTCTAGATCATCGCGCAATCAAAAATATCGAAGAAGGCTCTTTGCATTGTTTTTTATCATAGCCTTTGGAGTTAGTAGTCTGCATGTGCTTCAAACGGCCTTCGCCCGATCGGCAGAACCAAATCAGATCAAGGCAATTGCCTCGTTGTTGACAGTTGATGATTCAGCTCCCATTATCGATTTGAACGGCCCTGAACCTGATTACAACTACACCACCACCTTCACTGAAAACCAGGGTCCCAGGCTCATTGTGGCCAGTTCAATGGTCATATCCGACACGGACAGTTCAACGCTCAAATCGGCAACTGTAATGCTCACTAACCGGGTGGATGGCAGCGACGAATACTTAGAGATTGACACCGAGGATACCAACATAAATGCCAGTTACGATCCTGGAACTGGCAAATTGCGCTTGAGCACATCAGACACTATTTCCAACTACCAGAAAGCGCTTAGTACCATTTCATACAACAATCTCTCCGAATCTCCGGCAACTACAGATCGGATAGTCACCTTTGAGCTTTACGACGGGACCAACTCCAGTCCGCAGGCCATCAGTACAGTTCTAATTGAAGCTGTCAACGATGCACCTCAATTGGACGAGGCTGGTGAGTTTCATTTGACCAATATTGAGGAAGATGATTCGAACCAGGTCGGAAACAGGGTGGCCACCCTTATTGATCCTACCGAAACTGGCGGTGAAGATCACATCACCGATCCTGATGCTCAGAGCTTAGAAGGTATCGCCGTCATCAGCGTCGATAATGGTAACGGATCCTGGCAATACTCAATCGACGCTGGGACTACCTGGCGCGAATTTGAGCAGCTGTCCAATAGCTCAGCCACTTTACTCGATCCAACGGCCCGTATTCGATTCTTGCCTAACTTAAACTATCATGGATCAACTACAGCTGTATTTCGCGCCTGGGATCAGACCACTGGTGAAAATGGGGAGACCAATGCTGACGTATCTGTCAATGGCGGCTCAACCGCATTTAGCGCCGCCATAGCGCCGCTCAGTCTTGAGATTCTGGCCATAAACGACCCGCCGATCGCCGACTTAAATGGACGTAGTCCTGGCTCGAATCTTGCCAGCAGCTATCTTTTGGGTTCTGGACCAGTGCCCATCGCCGCCCCTCAAGCAATGATAAGCGACGTTGACAATGAGGAACTCTCATCGGTCGTTATCACTTTGAAAACCCGTCCCGATGGCAACAAGGAATCTTTGAGATCTCAAACAACATCATCCCGAATCTCCATTGAACCTTATGATCCTCGCAACGGTAGACTTCGGCTTTCCGGGTCTGCTTCCACGGCTGAATACAGTGAGATTGTACGCAGCATCGTTTACGAAAACCTGGACAGCAGTCCCAATCAAGCCGCTAGAGTCATTGAAATTATCGCCAATGACGGCTTCGAAAATGGATCCATAACTTCGTCAACTTTATACATGCTGCTTAACAACAATGCGCCGCAGTTAAACCCCACCGGCCCCTTGATTCTTGATACCATATACGAGGATGAAGAAAATCCTTTCGGAAACACCGTCGGTGAGATCCTAGACACCTCCACAACCGATCCTATTCAAGATGACGAAGGTGCCTTGCAGGGTCTTGCCATTGTTGGTGCCTCCGCGGAAGAGGGGCAATGGCAGTATAGTGTGGACGCTGGGTCATCATGGTGGACCATAGACAATGCCGCCAATAATTCGGCCGTTCTACTAAACTCTGAAGCTAGATTGCGTTTCCTAGCCGATCCCGATGCCGGTGGCTTCCAGCGTGAAATGACCGTGAGAGCTTGGGACCAGACTTCAGGGGTCAATGGCAGCTACGGAGTAGACGTTTCACAATATGGAGCTAGTTCAGCATATAGTGTAGAAACATCCCAAATCTCCATCGACGTCATTGCTATCAACGATCCTCCGCTGTTATCCCTTCCAGATGGCATCATGGCCCTATTCACTGAAGATAATGGACCCGTCACTGTCGCTGGCCCATCGCTCCACGTCAGTGACGTCGATAGTGAAGTTCTCGAATCCGCTACCGTTGCCATTACCAATCATCAGGCCAATGAAGCTGACATTCTTATCGCATCTCCGAACGGATCAGGAATCACTACAATCTACGACGGTCAGACCGGTTCGCTCACGCTCTCTGGCGCCGCTTCTGTCGCCGCCTATCAGGCCGTACTGCGCACTGTGACCTTTGAAAACCGTTCACACGATCCTGCCACCTATGATAGGACCATAAGCTTCATGGTTGGTGATGTTTTAACTAGAAGCAACACCATAACCGGGACCGTAAGTGTAGAATCAGTAAACGATCTGCCCTTGGTCGATCTAAATGGCGCCGATATACCTGGGAATGGCACCTCCGTCCAGTTCGGACAATCTAATTGGGGAGGAACTGCTGTATCAATTGCCTCGGATCTCGATCTGCAGGATCTGGACGATAGTTCCTTGATCTCAGCAGCAATCACTTTACTCGACGCCCCCGATGGCCATTCTGAATTCCTGCAAGCCAATACTGATGGCACGAATATTTCGGCCGTTTATGATCCGGCATCTGGACAACTTCAGTTATCTGGAACAGAGAGTTTGGTGAACTATGAGCGCGTACTTCGTTCGGTATCTTACCAAAATGAACGGCCCCGCCCATTAACCGTCGATCGCCGGGCAAGATTCATCGTTCGTGACCAAGAGGGGACCAGCAACGGCGCCATCAGCCGCATAGTTGTTGTCCCCAAACTTATCATGCTGCCCATCATACACAACTTCACGACAACCGCGCCAAAATCTGATGAACCCAACGATAGCTGCCGCGAAGCCTATCCGCTTACCAACGACCTTCAGTATGAATTTCTAGCTGAAGATGAGGATGATTGGTACACCTTCACCACCAGTTCAACGGGTGATGTTACCGTGTCGCTTACTGAGTACCAACCGGTAGAGGGCCAGATTCTAGTTGTTAGCGGGGATTGCGATCACCCACGACTTGTTGGACATAATGGCGATTTCTCCACCGACAAACTAATATTTCTTAAGAAGCTCCCAGCCGGAAAATACTATATCTGGTTAATAACCGACAATGTCCTTCCCGGCGATGAACCCTATCGATACAAGCTCTCAATATTGACGCGCTAATCACAATGCACCGTGCCAAGTGCCCTCTTGTCAGTGCTCCACCCATCCTTAAAGGCCAAGAACGAAGCGCGCGATCACCAGTCGTTGGATCTCGCTTGTTCCTTCACCGATGGTCATCAATCGCGTATCTCGATACATGCGCTCCACTTCAAATTCGCTACTGTACCCATACCCGCCATGAATCTGGATTGCGTTTCGGCACACGCGTTCGCTCATCTCCGTTGCCATCAACTTGGCCATGGCGGCCTGCTGGGTGAATGGCTTCCCTTCCTGTTTCAGCCAGGCCGCAAAATAGACCATTAGCCTAGCGGCCTGAATCTCCGTTGCTGCGTCGGCCAACATCCATTGGATCGCCTGATAATTGGCAATTGGCTGTCCGAAAGTCTCTCTTTCATTCGCATACTTGATCGCCGCCTCATACGCCGCCTGGGCCAACCCAATCGATAATGCTCCAATACTCACCCTGCCACTGTCCAAGGTTTCCAAAGTCTGCCGCAAACCAAGCCCTTCGCCTCCTAGTAAGTTACCCGATGGAACGCGAACTTCGTCAAATGTCACCGCATGCGTTGGCGATCCCTTCAAACCCATCTTCTTTTCGGCGGTCGCAATCGTGATCCCAGGTGTATCAGATGGGATCAATAGATGACTCAAAGTTCGACTGCCCTTCTCTCCACCAGTACGGCAGAGAACAACCATCACATCCGAGATGGAAGCATTGGTCATCCACATTTTGCTTCCGTCAACAATCCAGGAATCCCCTTCTCTCATAGCGTTCGTTCTAATACCGCCCTTTAAGTCTGAACCTGCTCCAGGTTCAGTCAACGAAAGGCACGCCAACTTACCTTGTCCGCTGGCCAAGGGTGGCAGCCATCTCTCTTTTTGTTCATCAGAACCATACTTAACAATTGGACCCAATCCCAGGCCATTATGCGCCGAAACTGCCAAAGCCGTTGACCCGCACCCCCATGCTAGTTCTTCTATCGCTATTGCCGCGCTTATGGGATCCAAAGCGGCGCCGCCAAACGCTTCGGGGACTTCTAATCCCAGCAAGCCTAGGGGGCCCATTTTTTTCACCGCAGTCCAATTAAACTGTCCAGTCTCATCTGTCTCACGTGCCATTGGCTTTACTTCGCGAGCGACGAACTCATGTACGATATGTCGTAGTTCCCGTTGTTCTTCGGTCAATTCGAAATTCATGACGCAGCTCCTCTCAAGTTGCTTTGAACGCCTATTTTTCCTCAGTGATTCATGCCACCACTATCCATTCAGGCTCAAAAATGAGGCTAATCAATTCCTGATGCCGCCAGTGTAAGCAGCATCAATTGCTGCATGCCCATTGGTAAATACTCAAGCTCGATAAATTCATCCACTCTGTGTGAGTTCCCAGACTGCGTTAAACCAACACATACTGATTGAAGCCCCTTGCTCAAAGGGATATTGGCATCCGTGCTCCCAGCAATAAAGGTTATTGGTGAGCAGCCTACAAATTGCAAGGCTTCTTTTGCCCATTGAACAACCGGATCAC
Source organism: uncultured Chloroflexia bacterium (assembly GCA_963807975.1). GTDB lineage: Bacteria > Chloroflexota > Anaerolineae > Promineifilales > Promineifilaceae > JAACFF01. The sequence goes on from CAWEDV010000005.1 coordinate 79,172, forward strand.
CTCGAGGAATGCGGCCTGCTGGACGGTTACCCACCTGTGTGATTACAAAATCTACCTCTCTCCCAGCTCGGCGCGATGCCAATTGCCTTTGCCTGACAGTTTTCTTGAATTGCTCCACTAGTCGCCCTAGTTCTGCAGAATCCTCTGATCGTAGATCTAAATGAAGGCTTGCCTCCGCAGCAATGGTGTTGATAGACGTGCCCCCATCTACAAGGCCGACATTAAAAGTGGTTCTTGGCTTTGCCGGAACCGACATTTCACAAATAGCCGCAATGAGATGTCCGAGTTCATGGATTGCACTTGGCTGCCCAAAGCTGCCCCATGAGTGCCCACCATTAGACACTATCTTTACCCGATATCGTCTCACGCCTATTGCCTCATGCATGATTTGGCCATAAGACCCGCCCTCAACGACGATATAGATACCTTCGCGTCCAAATCTTTTGACAACCTCACGCATACCTCGCAAATCTCCCAAGCCTTCTTCCCCCACATTGCAAACAAACCAAATATCCGCCTGCGGCTCAGCTTCCATTTCTTGCAATGTTTTGGCCAGGTGAATGATTCCCGCATCACCTGCTGAATTATCCCCAATTCCTGGACCATAGAGTCGACTGCCCTGTTGGCGTACTGTCAAATCAGTACCGTCAGGAAAAACGGTATCGCTGTGTGCCGAAACTATCACAGGTCTTGAGGAAGCATTGCTTTTTCCAGGCAGCCGGCCATATGCATTGTGAACAGCATCTTGAGTTACGTCCTCCAATCCCAAACCAGAAAACTGCGCCTCAATGAATCCGGCCCTGTCCTTCTCGGCGAAAGTTGGCGCCGGGATCTGTTGAATAGCGGTGATCAGGTCCACCAGTTCTTGCTGGCGCTCAACAATGGTCGCCAATGATCGCTTGACACGTTGATCACGCCCAATTTGCTTGATTCGCATCATAAACTCATCTCACGGCCTGAAAAGGTCCACGAAAATAGTACTTCCGGCTGTTCTCTGCCCGCTTTCACAACGCTTGCCAAGAGGATTCTCAATCCAGCTTATATCTCGCAAGATAAGGAAGAAGTCGTTCGGGGAGGCGCGCATACACTTCAATTCCCTCCTCCTTGTGTACCTCTTCGTCGACTTGTCCCCTTTCATGCAGCATGGACAATAAATCACCTCGTTTGTATGGTAAGAATACGTGCAGTGGCGATAAATATTGCACCATCGCTGCTTCAATGGCTTCCATTAGATTGTCTACGCCTTCTCCACTCTTGGCAGATACCAAAACGGAGGCGTGATCCAATACGAGATCGTCCATTGGATTGGTTCCTTGGGGCAGCAAATCCGCCTTGTTAAATGCCGTAACAAGTGGCAAATGGTCAACCTCTAGTTCCGCTAACGTGTCTTCCACCGCCTCAATTTGCGCGGCTGCATTGGGATGACAACTGTCGACCACGTGCAGTAGCACGTCAGCATCCGTAATTTCCTCCAACGTCGCTCGGAAAGCCGCCACGATTTCCGTTGGCAGTTTCTGAATAAAGCCCACCGTATCAGTAAAAAGGACCTCCCGTCCTCCCGGCATCGTCACCTTTCGCGTTGTGGGATCGAGCGTCGCAAATAGCATATCTGCCGACAGGACATTTGCTCCGCTGATCTGGTTCAACAGGGTAGATTTACCAGCGTTTGTATAACCTACGATTGCGACAACCTGAAGCTCCGTTTGCTGACGCTTAGATCGATGTCTTCTTCGATGTGCTCGTACCGCTTCCAACTGGCCTTTGATATGTGATATTCGTCTTCCAATTTCTCTGCGGTCACTCTCAATCTGGGTTTCACCCGGGCCTCGTAAGCCAACACCGCCTGAGGCTCCGCCAGCACGCCCTCCTGCTTGTCGGGCCAGATGGGTCCACATCCGAGTCAATCTCGGAAGTCGGTATTCAAGCTGTGCCAGCTCCACCTGTAGCTTGCCTTCCTTTGTCTGTGCATGCTGTGCAAAAATGTCTAGAATTAACGCGGTCCTGTCAATAACTTTAACATCTTCGCCAAAGACTTTTTCCAATTCGCGCTGTTGCCGGGGAAGCAGCACATCGTCGAAAATGACGACGTTTACATCCAAATCCTTGACCAAGATCTGGATCTCTTCTATCTTACCCGGTCCCATATATGTGCTTGGATAAGGATGATCCAGCCTCTGTAATGCTTGGCCGGTCACCTCCAGACCCGCTGTCTCAGCCAGGAGCGACAGTTCCGTCAAACTGTCCTCCGCATCAAGTAGAGAACGGCCTCTATATAGTTCTACGCCAGCCAAGTAGGCTCTCTCTCGTGGTGCTGCAGTCTCAAAAGTATTTGCGGAAATGGATACCTCCAATAGCCTCAATAAAACAGGCGATTTTGTTGCCTTATGATTAATCGGGTATACCCCCGATTCGCAGCGAACGCGGGTGTTCAACCACAAATTCATAAGAGATCTTCTTCTTCTCTTTAGACTCTAACACCGGCTGCCATTCGATTAAGTTCAGATCAGATTGTTCATCTGGCTCAGGACGTACGTTATCCAGTTTAATTTTTATTTGTTCATGTTTTGACACAGGTATTTGATCCTGTACTTCTATGTTCACAACCTCATCCTTGAGGTTTTCCAACACGATCTCGTAAGCGTAACGGACAGTTCGATTTTCTCGCAGAAGGCGCTTATCAACTTCTCTTTTCGTAAGTTTTCGTTCAACCTCAATTTTTTCTTCAACGCCAAGCAGCAATTCAATTTCGCTCTTTAGCGGTGTATAGTTCATTTTGGTCTTGCCGATAAATTCATCGTCTGCAAATAGCGTTGCCATTCCTGCCAGCAGAGGTCCAACTCCAATATTTAAGACTATCGCCCGCCGGTAAACAGCTTCTGTATGACGCGGAACCGTAACATAGTCTATTGTTGGCTCTTGATCAAAGCTGCTCAAAGTTACTTTATGCGGTGAACCATCGCTGGGAATATCCCATTGTCCGCTCAAATCGAATGTTACCGCACTTTCCCCTTCTTTGGCATGGGTCGGCGCTGCGTTGGCATCACGGTAATCACCAATTTCCATTACTTCAACATCAGAGCTAGGTGACGCCGCAGCCACAACCGCCATGCTGGGTTCCGCCCTCGCCATCTGTGCGCGCAGTTGGCGCGGCTGCGGCGGGTGATATTCATCAATGAACCATGGATGCAATACCGGCAGACGCTGATTAAGCGCCGGACGTACCGTGGAAACTGATAATGCTACATCGCTCCAATCTTGGCCCGTGTTTTGGGTGACCTGAGCCAAAGTAGTGATGCCCAAATTATGGGTCCCATTATGCCCCGAGAATCGGACGTCATATAGTGGTTCCCAGCCCGCTTGGTGCATAATACAGGTCAATTCTGGCTGAAATTCGGTTTCTTGCGCCGCATTAATGTCCACCCGTGCCTGGTATCGCTGCCGTGGACGAAGTTTTTGGATTTCTTCCAGCTCTCGGTGTAGCTTGTCTAGTTGCCGTACCAGTTTACGTTTCTTGATTCGTACTTCACGCTGCGCACCGCGGATCCCCTCATCTTGTTCCGCAATATACTGTAACAATTTGGCTTGGTCGTCAACACTGGTTCGTCCACGCGATAATCCTTTGGCATACTCGCGAGTTTCGAGGAGCATGGCCTTTAGGTAATCTGCCTGGTCAGAAAATCTAGCCTCCTCATCTTCCAGAACACCTAAATCATTAGACATGGATTCAATCTTTTGATCTAATTCTACGACGCGTGTAGAAGGAGATTGTTCAAAATGTTGGCGCACGACTTCGACGCCAATTATATCTACCGGGCCTTTCCCTCTTCCCCCAACGCGCACAGAGTCGATCTCCATTGACAAAGGCAAATCATCAAACAACAACGTTTGCTGTCCAGACGCAACTTGCAGAAGACCGATACAAGTGATCCGCGCTCGATCGGTGTATACAGTAACTGCCGATACCTTATACTCAACCTTCTTTTCCATCATCCACCAGGTCCCGTTCCGCAACCTCACGAGCGAATTCTAGTCCATATTCGCGTGTGAAACGACGCATAGAAGTCAAAGCCCGCCTTGCATACCAATCATATCTCTGACTCTTATTCATTTTTGCGGGCGGAGGTGTAAACAGGCCGAAGTTCGCCTTCATGGGCTGAAAATCTTTCGCTGCCGCATGTGTCACATAGTGGCATAACGCACCAAGCATGGTATTGGTTGGGAAAATCACCGGCAGTTTTCCCTTTAAGATTCGCCCTGCGTTAATGCCCGCCACCAAACCCGTACCGGCATTGCCCATATACCCTTCAACCCCAGTTATCTGTCCCGCAAAAAGCAAGTCTGCGCGATTGCGATATTGTAACGTTGGCTGCAGCAGGCTTGGTGCATTGATATATGTGTTGCGATGCATCATGCCAAAGCGCAGAAACTCCGCATTTTCTAACCCTGGAATAGTACGTAGCACTCGTTTCTGCTGCCCCCACTTAAGATTGGTTTGAAAACCTACGATATTGAACAGAGATCCAGCTAGATTATCCTGCCGCAGCTGTACCACCGCGTAGGGCCGTTTACCGCTGTGCGGATCGGTCAAACCAACCGGGCGCATCGGCCCAAATGCCAATGCCTTGGGGCTTCTCTTCGCCAAAACTTCAATTGGCATACAACCCTCAAAAAAATGGGGGTCCTCTAGCTCAAATTGCTTCAATTCTATCGTCTCCGCTTCCACCAGCGCAGCCAGAAAAAGTTCATACTGCTCCTTGTTCATTGGGCAGTTGATATAGTCACCTTCGGTCTGCACCCCTTTTTCATAACGCGATTGGCGGAAAGCAACCTCCATATTTATCGAATCAGCATGGACGATAGGCGAGACTGCATCATAAAAATACAGATAGGACGACCCGGACAATCGCTCCAGCTCTCCGGTTAAAGCCGCGGATGTCAGTGGACCTGAAGCAATAATAGTTGGTTCATCGGGAACAACCTTCATTTCCTCGCGAATCAATTGAATATTTGGGTGCCCCTCAATTCGGCGGGTGACTAGAGCCGCAAACTGATCGCGGTCAACCGCAAGTGATGAGCCTGCCGGCACGGCCGCTTCCTCCGCGCATGCCAAAATCAAGCTGCCAAGACCACGAAGTTCAGCCTTTAATAGACCAGGAGCCTTATTCACCAATACCGAACCAAGCGAATTACTACAAACCAGTTCAGCCAGTTTTTCCGTCTCGTGCGCAGGGGTCGTCTTCTGCGGGCGCATCTCATACAAATGCACCACCACCCCATATTCCGCAGCCTGCCAGGCCGCCTCCGTGCCCGCCAAGCCACCACCGATTATGACCAGGTCTCTCTTCATCAATCTAGAACTCACGCACATAAAATGGTTCCCGCACCTATAGAAACCTGATCCTCGGAGTCGTTTCGTAATTCAACCTCACCACGACAAATAACATTTTCCTCGAACAGAAAATCCCCTTCAACTCTTAACCGCTCACATTCCAGTAGCGAGGGTGCCCCTTGGGGGAATCGAGCATCCAGGTCTGACACAAACTTATAGAAGCGGCCGTCAAGCTCGACGACTGGAGCTTTCGTGCTTCTTTCTGGATTCTGTATTACCTCGAAATCATCGGATAGCAAATACACGTCCGACCGAACGACCAGCAGATCGTCAGTCTTCTTTACCGGTGCAAAGCGTGTGCGCGGCACCCGTACAGCCTGTGAACCCTTGAATACCGCAATTGCAGAGCCCATTGCCGTCTCCAATTGGTATACGGGTGTTGAACAGCTATCTCGTGGATCAACCGTCTTACGGTTGCGAATCATTGGCAATCCCATTCGGTAATCCTGCTCCGCCATCACCTTCTGAAACGCCTCCAAATTGATCCAAAGGTTATTCGTGTTGAAATACCTGTATCGTTCGATATCCTGAAAACTATCAAGATCATCTTCAGGACACTGTGCCAGCTCCCGTAAAACGAGCTGCCCATCCCGCTTTCGTTTTGCCAAGTGACCACCCTTCTTATCCATCTCCGTCCGGTCCGCAACTTCCATCATGAAAGGGAAACCGTTTTGCGCAAAATAACCCACCAAGAGCCGGTCCAATGTCGCTCCAAGATTATCTGCATTGGACACGAAAGCATACCTATATCCCGCTTCCAACAGCGCATCCAACGTCCCTTGTGTGATCATCGCCGTGTAAATATCCCCATGGCCTGGTGGGCACCATTCAAAATCCGCATTCTTTTCCCATGTAACTTGACTGAAATCGGAACAAGCGATTTTAGGCACCTTATGCTGGACGAAACTGAGGGGCAGATCGCCCTGCAGCTCTTCATAACGATCTAAGACCGCCAGCGAATCCGCTTCGGTTGAAAAACTATTCATGAGCAGCAGAGGGACTTGTGCCTTAATCGCTTGGTGAGCGATGATATCTAGGAAAGAATAACCCTCTTTGACCGGTAATAGGGACTTCGCTTTTTCCAACCCCATGCTGGTGCCCAGGCCACCATTTAGCTTAATAATGACGGTTTCCGCCAAAGCCGCCTTTCCAACCTCCGTTAAATGGTCAGGCAGTGTCTCCATGTCTGGCACGTCAGCAGTAGGAACGAGTTCTTCCTCTCCAATCATTCCCGTTGAACCAGAGGCAAGCTCCTCGAAGTAATATGAAAACGTATCAATGATTAGCGCAGGAAGTCCCTCATCCCGCATGCGATCGGCAATAGGTTCAAATTGGGCATTTTTCTGACTCATGCCATCTCCCAAGATAATGTGAATTTTGATGAAGCCCTAAAGCCGCTCATCCTAATTGGCAGCATCACTAGACTCTAAACGGGCCAACAAACTACGTGCATCTTTGTCAGTTGGATTATGTATCACCGCCTGGCCAAACCAATAAATCGCCTTATCAGTTTCCCCCATATCACGGTAAATCAAGCCGATATTATAGGCCACACTTGGCGCAGCCGGGTCAATCTCCAGCGCATGTTTTAAAGCGGCAATTGCTGTTTCCTGATCCTCCCTTCTTGCCAATACTGGATTACCTAGGTGAGCTGCTCCCAGGTTGATCCAGATCCGTGAATTGTTTGGCCAATTCTGGCTGGCCGGTGACAATACAGCTACCGCATTGCTAAACTTCTTAGTCATGATATAGGCTCCACCAAGATTGATCACGATATCTGCACTATCAGGGTTGATTTGATGCGCCTGCTCTAAATACGGCACAGACTCCTGAGCTTTTCCTTGATGAAGCAACCTCGTTCCGCGCCGAAACGCCTCGTCGAATTGTGCACTTGTCTTCTGCGCTTCTCCCGTAGCCGTGCTTCTCGATCCGGATACCTTTTTTGCTGTCTTATGACTATCTGTTTTTCTTGCTTTCTTTCTCGTCATCCCTGGTTTTCACTCCGAGTTGAGTACCGGATCAATAGCAAGGCGCCCGCAAATCCAGCCAACAAAATGAGGATCCAAAGCCCATAATCCATAATAAACTGTTCTAGTCCAGAAGGAGATCGGTATGTGCGGAACCAGGCAGACTCCAACTGATCCAGATCCATATCCAATGCGCGCTCAATTCCAGCCTGGCAATCATTGCCTAGCGCAGAGCTCCTTACTAGTTCCTTTAGCTTCGCGTCACCATACTGGTTTCTAATAAAAGCGATGGTTGATGCACTCTGTGCTTGGCCTAACATTTCGTTATGACCCGTTTCCGAGGGTGGCTGGCAGAGCTGCCACAAGGCTATTGTCGACTCATTCTCCACCGCTTCATCCAGGACCTGTTCAAATGTCGGGTTTACTGTCGCCTGGAAAGTCAATCCCAAGCCTTCGCTCAACCACCACGGAAATGTCTCAAACCGATCTCCAGCGGCCTGGTAAATCAATAGTTGTGCCACCTCGTAGGGGATGCTTTGGCCGAGATCCGTTGCGGCGGACTGCGGGTTAACAGCCGTTACCAAAACAACTCCCAATTCAGGGTGGGAGGCATCACTTCCGTCCAAACCTGCGGACTCAATCCCACTGCGAAGATCAGCGGCTGATGGATAAATATAGACATCAAAAGGCACGATACCTTGCAATGGTATCACCTCCGCGATGTTCATAACGGCTTCATCAACAATGTTCAGCACATCACCGCCAAATGATGGCCCATTGCCCGTCCAGTGAACAGTCGCTGCCTCTCGATTCATTTGTTTCCACTCGAACTGATCATCATCATAAATGACAACCTGATCAGGGAGAGAAACCAAACCGTCATTCGTTTCCACCTGCCAGGAATACTTCAGCCTGCTGTAGGGTTCCAAACCAATCATCGCCACATCCACCGGAAAGGTAACCGAAACTGTATCTCTAGCCTCGAATGGCACGTCAACCCGATACACTTCCGTTGCCAATTCCGGGCGGAAAGATAGCGTTATCCTTTCAACAGCAGCGCCATTCTTGACCTGCAGTAAAAAACGCAGTTCTTCGCCAAAGGAATATTCGAAGCCAGAATCCAAAGTTGGCTCACTATCTTGAGCATTGACCTGAACGAATAGGCCAGACATCAAGATGGCAATAATGATTGCGCTGATATACTGAATGTTGCGTTTGATGATCTTCCTGCTGATCACTGATTTCCCGCGCTTGCTTCCTTCTCTCGATATCAAGAATTCACAAACACTACAATACTGGCATCCGTCCAGGCTGGCAAGCATATGAGCCCGCAAAAAAGCATGCGGTTGGACCCAATAACATCCGAGGAGCTCAGACCAGTGCCATGCTCACAACATACCGATCGACAAGCTGCTATAGATCAATCGAAATCAGTGATAATGAAGTGCAGGGCGGAGGTTCACTCACTATTGGCGTTTAGATCAGAACTTTCTTCAAAATCTTCATCGGTCCATGGAAAAAGCTCAAGTTCACCTTCCATCCACACAGACTCTTCCAATCCTTCCTCCGCCGCTTCATGCAAATGGGCCATGCTTTCATCAGAGAGTATGGTTTCCAGCACGCGGTTTGCCTCTCCACTCCCGATTTGAGCCAAAGCCCCAATCGCCGCCTGAGCCACATCCACATCTTCATCGTAAATGAGCTCAGAAAGCTGCGAAATCGACTCACTGTTGCCAATAGATCCTACAGCACGTGCGGCCTCAGCACGCATGTCAGCATACGGACTTTCCATTTCATCTATCAGAAGAGGCAGCCAGCGCGGATCAGCGCTGGTGCCCATCGCAAATACAGCACTGCGCTGTAGTTCTGGCACGGAGCCTTCATAAGATTCTTCAATATAACTGCTGACTTGCGGATGTGCAAAAGGTCCCATGGCCTCTAAAGCAGCCGCTTTCACCGGCAAAGCGCTGTCTTGATCCTCGTAAACAGCGCGCAGAGCATCGAATATGACGACACTCTTCCGTACAGACACTTGCCCCCATTCCGACATCAACAAGAAATGGGCCAGAGAGCGCGCTGCTGCCGCTCTCACATCGACCTCAGTATCTTCCATCATCAGATTGATGATTGGCTCCACCAGATTCTCGTCCTCACAATCCCATAAACCGTCAAGAGCCGCTTGGCGCACAGATCCAAGCTTGTCCGCTAACATGAACGCAAATATCGGGACAAAATCGACGACAAAATTATCTTCGCTTAAGTCCGACATATGGCGCGAGATCTCGATCCTGCGATCATCAGACGTTACCGGCCAACGAAGCGCAAAATCGCTGAACTGCTCGTTGGTCAAATCTGACAAACGGTAAAGGTGTTGAATCGGGACTGAATCCAATGTAAACAGCAGATCAAGAACTTCCGCAAATGGGATCTGGCGATCTTCTTCCATGATTATTCTCCGGGTTGGGACAAAATGAGGAATCAACTACAAATCGACTGTCACTGTCGATTGCTTATTGGGGAAGGACAATTGGATTAACAATATCCTGAAATATCATAAGTGCCATGAGCCCCAATAATACGAGCATCCCAATAATATGCACCATGCTCTCTCGTTCAGGCTCCACGCGGCGCCCGCGAATCGCTTCTACGAGGACAAACATAATCCGCCCCCCATCCAAAGCGGGAATTGGCAGCAAATTCGTTAAACCCAGGGCAATATTAATGAAGGCAGCCATCGTTAATATCGGATACAAATTTCGGCTCATTGCTGAATTCTCTGCAGCCATTCCAGCTATTTGGCTGATACCAATCACACTGACCGGTCGGGCTTCTTGAGGTGTGATTTCACCACGAATGAGCATACCTGGGAGTCTCCCGTACAAGGATATGTTCTCCCACATAAATGCCAGCGAATCAACAGCCGCTTCTGCAGGAGCACGACTCATCCGCACACCATTCGTCGCCGCTTTCAAGCTGACACCAATCGGCCCGTCAGTCACTGTGTCATACTCACCCGCATGGCGTGGAACCAAGTTGATAATTTGCTCTCCGCCATCGCGCAGAATCAATAGTTCAATAGGAGTTCCCGCATTTTCTTGCACCACCTGCAGCAAATCTCCTGTGCTTTCTGTCCGCACCCCATTGGCCTTCAGAATGACGTCGTCGGCCAACAACCCTGCCGCTAGAGCAGGCGATCCTTCATGAACCTCACCGATCGCTATCGCCGGGGGACCCAGCACCAATGCAATCCAAAAGATGATTATGGCGGCAATAAAATTAGCCCCAGCTCCCGCAGCCAACACAAACAATCGAGCACTTTTTGAGGCGGATGCAAATCCCCCTTCCACTGTAGGATCATCTTCGCCAGCAGGCCTGACAAATCCACCAAGCGGTATCCAGTTCAGCGAGTAAATCGTCCCGCCCCGTTCCGCCAGCTTGAAAGCTCGTGGTGGCAAACCAAAACCGAACTCCTCTACTCGAATGTTAGAGAGCTTTGCGGCAATAAAATGCCCAAGTTCATGAATAATAACGACAGGCGTGAGTACAATGATGAACCCGCCCAACGCCCACAATATTGACATAAATGAAGTCCTTGTCTATCTGCGGCTCCTAGCCGCTTAGCATTATACGACTCTCTAGGCTGCCATAGCAACACGCAGCAGCCCGATTTAACTGCTTTCTTATATCATCCACCTAAAGTGGCCAAAATATCGGTAGAAATACAATCAGGAGAAACCAGATCAAAAGCGTGAGCGGTAATCCCACCTTGGTGTAGTCAAAAAATCGATAGTTGCCAGGTCCATAAACTAGAACAGAAGCCTGGTGCCCGATCGGGAATAGGAACGAATTCGACGCTGCGATACCCACTCCCATCACAAAAGCGTAAGGTTCGACATTAATCTGTGCCGCAGCGCTGATCGCAATCGGCGCGACCAGTACTGCCGCAGCCGCATTCGACATGAACTCCGTGATAACTGTCGTCAGTACAAAGAGACCAATCATAATCGCCCACGGTCCGTAACCTCCCACCAGATTAATTATCTGATCCGAAAGGTACTGCGCCGTCCCCGTTTTTGCCATAGCTACGCCCATTGGCAGCATTCCCGCGATTAGGAAAACAGACTGCCATTCAATACTACGGTACGCCTCATCCATCTTTAGTGCGCCTACCAGGACCATCAATATTGCCGCCAAAACCGCCGCCGATGAAATCTGCACCTGCCCAATAGCCACAAGCCCAATCATTAACAAGAACACGAGGATTGCCACTTGAGCCTTCGATTGGCGGCGTTGATCCTGTTTACCCGGGCTTAACACCAGAAAGGAAGGATTTTGCTGTAATGCAACAATTTGCTCCCGACGGCCGTGAACCAGAAGCGTGTCGCCCAGTTTCAGCCGAACCTTGCTGATCCGATCGACGATAGGTGCTTCTTGCCGCCAGATAGCCAACACCGTCAAATTGAACCGGTTTCGAAATTCGATTTCCTCCAACGTACGGTCTATAAATGAAGCCTTTTGGCTAACAACCAGTTCCGACACAGTCGTTTCCGGGGATTTTAGATCTGTATCGCTCAGCCGTGAATGAGGATCAATAGCAACCCCGATATCCTTTCCAGAATCCAGAATACTTTCAATTGAACCCCGTACCAGCAGCAAATCACCGGCCATAATACGGGCATTGGGCATATAACCTACCCTGACTTCCCCATCACGAATAATGCCTACCACATTTAAGCCATACGTTTCCCCAAGTTGGGATTCCAGAAGCGTCAACCCCACCAGGCTCGATTTCGTATGCACATTCAGTTCCGTCAGATAATCACGTAGATGATACTCGCCGACCAGACTCTCGTCTTCTGCTTCATGTCGTGGCAGGAGATGACGCCCAATGGCCACCATATAGACAATACTGGAAACCATGATAATCAGGCCCATCGGCGTATAATCGAACAGGGAGAACGGTTCATAACCTGCAGCAGCCAGGGCATTGCTGACCAGTAAATTCGGGGGAGTCCCAATCAACGTCGTGACACCCCCGAGTAGCGAACCAAAGGCCAGAGGAATAAGCAGCTTGGAGGCTGGAATCCGTGCTTTACGTCCGATCGCCACAACCGCCGGCAGTAGCACCGCCGTCGCCCCGATATTATTCATGAACGCCGACATCACCCCCACCGTGACCATAATCACGGCCACCAATCTCCATTCCGTCAGGCCAGCCACACGCATAATCCGCAGGCCAATAGAATCAGCCACGCCCGTGATCATTAAACCGGCGCTCACAATGTAAATTGCCCACACGGTAATCACCGCCGGACTTGAGAAACCGGAAAACGCCTCCTCCGGCGTCAATATACCGCTAAAAAGCAGCGTTAACAGCACCATCATCGCTACCACATCTACGCGAATGCGCTCTGAGGCAAACAGAATGATGGAACCGAGGAGGATCAGTAGAACCAAGGCAATCTCACTTGTCATAGTTTCCTGTCCTCTTATATCTATCAGGGCGGCGATCCAGCTTCCTCGATTATACGGTACTTTGTCACTCTCTTCGAAATACTGATGCTAAAACTCACTAGCACAGAACCTATCGTACGGGCGCGGCGGCGCATAAGAGCCTTGGAATTGGACCATTACCCTGTCTCCGCGGTGTCTCGCCCATTGCCCAAAACTTCTTTTGACATAATTCAAGTCTCGGGTTACGATGTGAATTAAGAACACATAGGTGTTGGGGCTTGGAAAGCGCATGGGCCGCAGAAATATAATCATGCTGCGGTTGACGAGGTGGAGGTTCCCCACACAAGGTGGGTGCTAACCGGTTAGCCGGGAAAATCGAAAGATCAGCGGATGCCTCCCAGAATAGCCACAATCTGATTCATTGCCCCTTTGATAAACGGCAATTCAAAGCGCGACGGGTAACCGTCCGACAAATTCCTGCCGTACGTGGCCAGATTTATCATTCAAAAGGGGCGTTCCCTATCCAGTCAATAAGCATAACTGGTCAGGCACGTCTGCAAGCAGGTGCTGCTAGAACACTCCCCTAATGCCAACAAGTGCATATTGGGTCAATGAAAGCTAGCAATCTGCATATGGAGAGACAGATCGATGTGTGGCATAGTAGGTTATATTGGATCCCAACAGGCAGTTGAAATCGTATTGACCGGCCTCAAGCGTTTAGAGTACCGTGGTTATGATTCCTCCGGCGTCGCAGTGATTAACCACAATGGAGATATCCAACTGCGAAGAGATGTCGGCAAACTGATCAATCTAGAGCAGATGCTTGCTCACTCTCCTCTGCAAGGCAATATTAGTATAGGACATACTCGCTGGGCTACCCATGGAGAACCCAGTCAACGCAACGCCCATCCCCACATAAGCATGGACAATCGCGTTGTGGTAGTTCACAACGGCATCGTCGAAAATTTTCTAGAACTTCGCGAAGAACTCGAAGCCGAAGGCATTGAGTTCACCTCGGAAACCGATACAGAGATAATAGTGCAGATGGTCGAGCGATTCCTTGGGTCAGGTATATCCTTAGAAACGGCAGTCCGCCGGACCCTCACCCACCTCAAAGGATCCAGCGCCATCGTCGTCATGAACGTCGATCATCCTGATGAGCTTATCTGTGCTCGTCTAGGAAATGCCGGTGGGATTACACTGGGCCTTGGCGATGGGGAGATGTTTATCGCCTCCGATATCCCCGCCATTCTCGAATACACTAGGCAGATGGTCTTTTTGGAAAGCCGGCAGATAGCTCGCATAACAGCCACCGGCTTCACCATTTCCCAGCTTGACGGCAGCCGGGTTGAGCCAGATATCCATGCCATTTCCTGGGATCCCGTCAGTGCCGCCAAGGGTGAGTTTAAACACTTCATGCAGAAGGAAATCTTCGAGCAGCCAAGGGCTCTCATCGATACCTTGGGTGGTAGGGCCGATTTCGAAAACGGCCGTGTTTTCCTTCCGGAAATGCAGCTCGACGTAAAACTGGCGAACCGCCTTAACAAAATCTATCTCATCGCCTGCGGCACCAGCTATTATTCCGGATTAGTTGGCAAATTCATGATCGAATCTTTAGCCCGGATCCCCGTGGAAGTAGAATACGCTTCGGAATTCCGCTACTACGATCCCATCATCGATCCCAACACCGCCGTCCTGGCAATTACCCAATCCGGAGAAACAGCCGACACCTTGGCCGCAATGGAACTAGCCCGCGCCCAGGGGGCTCTTCTCTGGTCCATCGTCAATGTCTTTGGCAGTCAGGCCATGCGCAGTTCCGATGGTCACATTCCCATGCAGGCTGGACCAGAAATTGGAGTCGCCAGTACCAAAGCATTTACTAACTCCATCATGGACCTTTACCTCTTAGCCTGCCTTCTAGCCCAATTGCGCGGCACAGTCAGCGCTCGTCGAATGCGCCAACTCGTCGCTGATGCCGCCCTTATCCCTGATCTTGCCGGGCAGGTATTGGATCGCGATCATGAATATCAGGAATTAGCCAATCATTTCTTCAAGGCCAGTGATTTTCTCTATCTCGGTCGAGGCATAAACTATCCCATTGCCTTAGAAGGAGCGCTGAAACTGAAGGAAATCAGCTACATCCATGCCGAAGGCTACCCTGCCGGAGAGATGAAACACGGGCCCATTGCGCTTATCGACGAGGTTATGCCCGTGGTCGCCATAGTGACCAAAGATAAACTCTACGAAAAAATGGTAAGTCAGGTGCAGCAAGCCAAGGCACGCGGTGGTGTCGTAATTGCGCTCGCCAACGAAGGTGATCAAGCCATCGAAAAAGAAGCGGATCACGTCATTTTCGTTCCCGAGGCTCCCCCACTATTAGCTCCCATAATCAATGTCATTCCTCTACAGCTATTAAGCTACCACATCGCCGTTCGTCGCGGTGCCGATGTAGATCAACCTCGAAATCTAGCCAAGAGTGTCACCGTGGAATAAGAACAACCTTCCAGCACAACCCTATTCCACCAAACGCCCAAGAGGTTGTGTCAGTAAACGATAAACAGTAGGCAGTAAGTAGTAGTCCATCATTGCTCGCTTCCTACTGTTGTCTGCTCCCTGTTTTCTGTGCGCAGTTGAGTGCTCGTCGTTTTCTGTTTTAGAGGCTGCTTAACCCTTTTCAACCTCTTCGCGGTCTGAGTTACAATGCCCCGCTGCCATTTGCGGTAAGTTAGGCTTTGTCCGACTTCGGACAAAATTCAGCCGATTCGTTTTATCGTCAGCAGCACTCGCAAATCATATGCGTAAAATAAAGTTTATCATTCCCATTCTCTTACTCCTGCTCATACTGATCTGGGCAGTACCTTCAATACTGAAGGGCTTGCCAGATCGATACGTGATACGTCTGCCCGAACCTTTACAAAAAATCGGTCTTCCTGAAAACCAGGAGGCGATCTTGCCTACCGTTGAAAGACCCGTCGAAGTTCAGAATCTCCTTATCTCTGAAACCGGGACAGCCAACGAAATGATCATGATCACCCCAACCCTAGCTGCAGTATCATCGTTCGCCACTCCGGCCCCCGAAGATTCCTTGCAGAGCACTCTGGATGATACGTCCGAAACCATCTCAAACTCTGCTCCTGCCACACCAGTTCCGCTGCCCACTTCGACGGCTTGGCCCTTAGCAGATGCCAGTCGTCTACAGGGTTTTCAGCATAAGTTCCAATCATGGAACAATTGCGGACCTGCCACCTTGGCCATGGCCCTTACCTATTTCGACATCAGTACCAGCCAGAATGCCACGGCAGCTATACTCAAACCCAATCCCGAAGATCGCAACGTCAGCCCAGATGAAATGGTCGCTTATGTCAACCAACACACACCGTACCAGGCCCTTTCGCGCGTCGACGGTAACAGCGAAATGCTTAAGCGATTCGTCGCCAATGGCATCCCGGTCATCATTGAAATTGGAATCGATCCGCCTGGTGAATTTCGCTGGCTCGGTTGGTATGGGCACTATCTACTGGTCGTCGCCTATGATGATCAGCAAGATCAATTTTGGGTATATGACTCATGGTTTGGTACCAGTGAAGAACCATTGACAAACGCCCATCCTGACGGCCGTATCATGTCCTACGCAGAGCTTGAGACCTACTGGCCTCATTTCAATCGCAACTACATGGTTCTCTACGAACCGCAGCAAAGAAGCATGGTCGATACAATTATTGGCGAAGAGCTCAATGACGACACCATGTGGCAAAACGCATTGGAATCGGTCCAACGCGAAACGACCCAAGATTCCGACAACCCCTTCTACTGGTTTAATCTTGGAACCATATATAACGCCCTGGGAGAAAACGAGAAGGCGGAAACCGCATTCGATCAGGCCCGCTCTATTGGACTACCCTGGCGCATGCTCTGGTATCAATTTGGCCCCTACGAAACATACTACAAAGCAGGGCGTTACGAAGACGTCTTACTGCTGGCCGAAGTCACATTAGAAGATCGACCCTATTTTGAAGAGTCCTATTACTATAAAGGGCTGGCCTTGGCGGCCTTGGGCGATAAAGAAGGTGCCCGCCAAAACCTGGAAAAGGCAGCAAGCTTCAATCCGAACTTCAAACCCGCCGTCGAGGCTCTCGAAACATTACAGTAAACGCAGAATTAAGAAGACCGCTCATTCATATCTGAGCCATCATCCAGGCGCTCAGATCCTGAATTTATTGCGGTTTCGCAATTAGGTTTCAAAATATGAAACGAAGAACCAGAAACATAATCTTATTCATAGTTGGCTTACAGTTCTTTCTGATAGTCGGCTTGCTCTTCCTTCCCGGTGCCGTGCAGGCAATCCCCGGTCGTTACCGAGTTGCCTTACAAGAACGCAGCCCAGTCTTAAGTGACATTACCGAGGGCGTGATCGAGGCCGTGGCACCGGTAGCCACGGCGCTCCCAGCGCCTGTTCAAATGGGTGCAGTTGAACAGGTTGATATCGCCGCCCTAATTGCTGCCGAAGCCGTAACCATTGAGCCTGATAACCTCCTACCTCTGACCACACCAGAGCTAGTACAGTCGGTCCAACCCACGGCCGTCGCACCTTCTGCTAACGAATCGGCCGAACCCACCTTAGTACCGGCTTCAACGCCCACCACAGCGCCCACGCCAACCTTTGCCCCACTACCCAGCCAGCACCTGCTCGCGGGAATGGGCACGATCAAACAGACTTTTAACAACTGCGGACCAGCCAACCTTACCCAGACCCTAAACTTTCTTGGCAACGACATCACGCAGGTTGAAGTAGCAGACTACTTAAAACCAAACCCGGAAGACCGCAATGTTAGCCCTTGGCAGATTGCCGATTACGTCAATGAACAAACTCCTGGCTACAATGCCATCGCCCGTAGTGGTGGCACCTTGGAAATGGTAAAACGCTTTGTTTCCGCGGGCTACCCCGTCGTTATCGAAAAAGGATATGAACTGCCCGATTCCGGCTGGTGGGGCCACTATCTCACGGTCTACGGCTATGACGATGCAAAACAAGAACTCTATACACAGGACAGTTACCTGGGCCCCTTTGATGGCTCTGGGCGTGCTGCCTCCTACGATGAAGTAGAACGGTATTGGCAGCAGTTCAATTACACTTTCTATGTGGTCTACAAACCTGAACAGGAACAGGAAGTAGCCGCCATTTTAGGTCCTGATATGTTCGACGACTTCGCCATGTGGCAGAATGCTGCAGCACGTGCTGAAGCCGAAGCCAAGGATAATTCGCAGGACGCCATCGCCTGGTTTAATCTCGGCACAGCGCTTACGCGCATGGGCGGGCTGACTGGTGATGCCAAGTATTATCAAGGTGGTGCGCAAGCTTTTGACCAAGCCCGTGAAATCGGTCTTCCTCCCCGTATGCTGTGGTACCAATTCCAACCCTATCTCGCCTACCTCAAACTCCAGCGCTATCAAGACATCGTCGATTTGGCCGATGCCACGATGGAGACACAGGGTGGACGCAACGTTGAAGAGACCTTCTGGTACAAAGGGCATGCTCTCGCCTTTCTAGGTGACATTTCCGGTGCCCGCGAAGCATACCAGGAAGCCTTGCTTGTCAACCAAAACTTCTACCCCGCCCAATGGTCCCTCGACGGCCTAAATCAGTAAACGATCTTCTGTAGGTGCGAGCGTAATCGTTGCGCGATCATGAATCCGGAGCGCAGCCTCATACTCCGCCGCCATGCCAGTGTCGTGGTTGACCGCACCACTCCATCCAAGGAATGGCTCTTATCAACATTGGATCGCCGACGTACTCGACGTTTTGCAGCCCAGTAGGTTCCCTATCATCATAATCCATGGCACAGTTTTGACCTTGCTCGTCACTCGCCATAATCCAAGCATCAATCCCTTTACCTTCTGGAACACCTGTAAATGCCCACAGCCGTAATCTTGCGACCTTCCAAGTTAACCATCCATCACCTTGTCCGTCTTCGTTCCACGTAGTCGAGCTTTCTTAGCTCGTCCCTTAGTGTTGCCAAGACTGCTTAGCTCGTCCCTCTTCGACGCCCAGGACATCTACCCATCCAGAACTTGATAATATTATTCGCGTCTAAGCGCCACATGTGACCATGATCTCCCTTCAACAATTCTGGTATACACACCCCCAGAAAAAGTGTATAATATCGACGCAATTCACCAGAATGCATCTGGACAAACCCACCTGATAATTAACAATCCGCGTACACACAATCACAGGTACAAAATACTTGTCTTGCAAGCTTCTGGCCATCTTGCATATCCCACAAAATCCCTTTTGGAGGCTCCAATGTCCAGCAAAGAACGTAAACATATCAAAGTCACATATTCCACCCTGGCCAGTCCAGATCCACTACTTCACGAATACTTTGATGAAGCAGTAGACGAAGTCAAAGCAAACTTTGGCCAAACCTTCCCGCTCCTTATCAATGGGGAAGAGCGTTTCGCCGACGAAACATTCGCCAAAATCAGCCCGGTTGATACCGATATCGTCATGGGCCACTTCCAGAAAGGCAGTATCGAAGATGCCCAAGACGCCATTGAAGCTGCCAAAGCCGCTTACCCCGTCTGGAGCGCCCGTCCCTGGCAGGAGCGCGTCGAGCTGCTGCGCAAAGCTGCCAATCTCATGAGCGAACGCCTATTCCATATGGGCGCCGTCATGAGCCTTGAAGTTGGTAAAAATCGCCTGGAAGCGCTGGGCGATGTTGAAGAAACCGCCGACCTGATCCGCTACAACTGCGATGCCATGGAGAAAAACAACGGCTTCAGCTTCAATCTTCTCTCAGAAAGCGAACAGCACCATAATCGCAGCGTGCTCAAACCGTACGGCGTTTGGGTCGTCATTGCCCCATTCAACTTCCCTGGCGCCCTCGCCGGTGGTCCAAGTAGTGCCGCCTTAGTCGCCGGCAACACCGTCGTCCTCAAACCCGCCACCGATACCCCCTATACCGGCTGGCTGCTCACCGAGTGCTTCCGCGACGCGGGCATACCGGACGGAGTCTTCAACTTCATAACCGGCCCCGGCCGCACCGTTGGTCAAACATTGGTGGACCATCCCGACGTGGCTGGAATCACCTTCACTGGCAGCTACGATGTAGGCATGAATATCTTGCGCACCTTCTCACACAGCAAATATCCGCGTCCGGTCGTGGCCGAAATGGGCGGCAAAAACCCAGCCATCGTCAGTAAAAATGCCGATCTGAACAAAGCAGCTTTGGGCGTCATGCGTTCCGCATTTGGTCTACAGGGCCAGAAATGCTCTGCCTGCTCAAGGGTCTACGTCCACAACGATGTCAAGGATTCCTTCATGGAGAAGCTTCTCGCCCTGACCGAACAAATCAATGTTGGCGATCCAACGTTGAAAGAGAACTTCATGGGACCCGTTGTTAACAAGGGCGTATACGAAGACTATAAAAAGTTTGCCGCCGACCTTCATGAAGCAGGCAACGTCGTTTTCGGTGGCAAAACGCTGGCAGGCAATGGCTATTACACCGCTCCCACCATCGTCGACCAGCTGCCCGAAGATCACTACCTTTGGAACCACGAGATGTTCTTGCCCTTCGTCACCGTTGCTGGATTTGAGGATCTTGAGGTCGCCATGGCCAAGGCCAATGATGTCGAATACGGACTCACTGCCGGCTTCTTCAGCCAGGATGACGAAGAGATCCAGTGGTTCCTAGACAATATCGAGGCCGGAGTCGTCTATGTCAACCGCAGCAGTGGTGCGACGACAGGTGCCTGGCCCGGGTACCAATCATTTGGCGGCTGGAAAGGCAGTGGCTCCACGGGCAAAGCAGCAGGCAGCTTTTACTACGTGCAGCAATACATGCACGAACAGAGTCAGACCGTCGTCGACTAGGCTTTAAATTCTTATCACCTCCTTTGTAAACCTCCCGGGAGCAAACGCTTCCGGGAGGTTTGAAGCTTATTTGGCTTATTCTTTATCCAGAAAGGGGCCAACAATCATGAACGAAGAAAAAAAATGCACCATGAAAGAAGCGGTCAGTCGCTTTGTCACCGACGGTGACATGGTTGCCATTGAAGGCTTTACCGCATTTATTAGTTTTGCCGCCGCCCATGAAATAATCCGCCAGCGTAAGCAGGATTTGACCCTAGTACGCATGACTCCCGATTTAGTCTACGATCAGATGATCGCTGCTGGCGTTGCCCGCAAACTGATCTTCAGTTATCTGGGTAATCCTGGTGTTGGCAGTCTGCACTGCGTCCGCCGTGCCGTCGAAAAGGGAATCCCTCAACCGTTGGAGATTGAGGAATACTCCCATTTCGGCATGGTCGGCCGTTACATCGCCGGTGCCAGCAATCTTCCCTTCTTTCCTCTACAAAGCTACAAAGGTAGTGATATGGCGCAGGCCAATCCCAAAATCAAATTTGTTGACAGCCCTTATGGAGAAGGTCCCATAGCCGTCGTCCCCCCCATTAGACCCGATGTTGCCTTTCTCCATGCTCAACGGGCCGACACCCAGGGCAATACCCAACTTTGGGGTCTCCTCGGCATGCAAAAGGAAGTGGCCTTTGCCGCTGGGAAAGTAATCATCATCGTTGAAGAAATCGTCGACGAATCCGTCATCCGCCAAGATCCAAACCGCACTCTAATTCCTGGGCTGCTCGTGGATGCCGTCGTTCACGAACCGTATGGTGCCCACCCCAGTTACGTGCAAGGCTATTATGATCGTGACAACGAGTTCTACCTTGCCTGGGATAAGATCTCACGCGATCAATCAGCAGTGGAAACGTGGCTGCAAGAATGGGTTTATGACCTGCCCGATCGTGCAGCCTATTTGCAGAAACTGGGTCAGGAAAGACTTGACGATCTAAATCCTGGCGAATTGTGGGCCGGATCAGTCAACTACGGCCGCTATAGCTAGGCCGTCGCACGACAAAGTTGGGACTATGAACAAAGCCATCAAACCCCAACTAACCCTTACCGGAGGCAGCTGGTTTATACTTGCTGCCGCCCTGTTATGGGGCACAACCGGAACCGCCCAGGTTTTTGCCCCTGAAGGTGCCCAGCCTATGACCGTGGGCACCATGCGTCTCCTTATCGGCGCCATTGCCCTTACCGTCTTGGCTGCCCTCCGTGGTGAACTGCGCAGTGTACGCCCTTGGCGCTCCTGGCCCAAGGTCACAACCCTCTTTGCCGCCGCCGGCGTTGCCGCCTACCAACTCTTCTTTTTTGCCGCCGTATCTAGAACTGGCGTCGCCGTTGGCACCATCGTCGGTATCGGCAGCACCCCCATAGCCGCCGGCATTCTCGTTTTGCTGGTTCACCATGAATGGCCCGGTCGCCGTTGGATGGTCGCCACCACATTGGCCATCATTGGCTGCACCGTGTTAATCCTAACCAGTAACAGCGTCAAAACCGATATCATGGGCATCTTCCTGGCCATTGGTGCCGGTTTTTCCTATGCCCTGTACACCATGCTCACCAAGGATCTGCTGCAAACACATCCAGCCGGCGCGGTGCTAACTGTTACTTTCACCTTGGGAGTCATCATGCTCCTGCCTGTCTTATTTTTAGGTGATCTTTCCTGGCTTCTAGAACCTCGCGGCATGGCCGTTGCCCTCCATTTAGGCATCGTCACCGTAGGTTTTGCCTACTTACTCTATGCCATTGGCTTAACCGTCGTTCCCGTGGCCACCGCCGCCACATTGACCCTTGCCGAACCGCTGACTGCGGGTCTTCTAGGTGTATTTGTCCTGGGAGAACAGCTTTCTGCCGTGGCCCTCATAGGCATCGGCCTATTGCTTGCCGGCCTCCTTATTCTGGCGCTTCAGAGAAACAACCGGCCCGAAAATGAACCACTAATCCTGCCCGAACCGGAAGGTAGAGCTCCTCATCCGTAGAATTCCGAGGTATTATGAACCCACTGACAGATTTTGACCGCGGCTACATCAATCTTATCTTGGAGATAAATAAACTTATCGATGGCTACATCGACGCCTACATCGGCCCCCCTGAATTGCAGGTGCAGGCCGCCAACAAACCCAGCAGGGCCGCACAGCAACTCTCCACAGATCTGGCCCAATTGCGCGAAATCTTGCCTACAGAGGATCCTACCCGCCAAACCTACCTTTTGGCTCTTCTTCGCGCCGTCGAAACCAGCATTGAGATCATGGCCGGTGCAGACATTCCCTACATGGAAGAAGTGCAGCGCATCTACGACATAATGCCCCAGCGTATTGATGAAGCCGTCTTTCATCAAGCCCACAGCCAATTGGACACATACTTGCCTGGAACTGGCTCTTTGGCAAATCGCTTCCAATCCTGGCGCGATCAGTACAACATCTCCCAGGAAAAATTACTGCCTACGCTGCGACTGACCCAAAAGGAGACACGCCAGCGAACCAAGGCGCTCATTGACCTCCCCGTGGAAGAAACGGTAGACATAGAGTTAGTCACAGATCAACCTTGGAGTGCCTATAACTGGTTCAAAGGCCACAGCCGTTCGCTGATCGAATTTAATACCGACATTCCCAAATCTGCCCTCGCCCTAGTTCCACTCTTTGCCCACGAGGGCTACCCGGGTCACCATACTGAGGCCATTCTCAAAGAACAAGAATACTGGCGCCGTCGTGGCTACGGTGAAGCATCGGTCATGCTGCTCCATTCACCAGCAGCCGTCATCGCCGAGGGCATTGCCATGACCGCCGTGGAAATAATTTTCCCCGAACGCGAATATCTCCTCTGGACCCTCGATACACTGCTACCGACAATTCCTATGTCGGTTCAGGAATCGGCCGATCAGATCTGGCACTTGCAGGAAGCCATGCTCCAACTGCGCTGGGTTACTGGCAATGCCGCATTCCTCTTCCATACAGGTCAACAGACAGCCGAACAGACCATCGAATATCTCATAACCTACGGCAGCACCTCGCCCGATCATGCCCGCAAAAACATGCAGTTTATCACCCACCCGCTCTTCCGATCCTACCCATTTACCTATACGGAGGGATATAAATTGATCAGCAAAGCCGCCGGATCTGGGTCCAAAACAGGAGTCTTTCTGGAATGCTTAACCGGGCAAATATTACCATCCCAGTTAGCTGCCCGGGCTGCAAGGTTTGCCCAGGAAACGGTCCTTCCTGCATAGGCGGGAATCCACCAAGTGACCATTCTGGACAAGAAATCAAACGGAGGAAAAATGGATTACACAGCCAACGAACTCATGATTGTCAACGCCTCGCGTGCGCTGGAAGGCAGTCGCGTCGTCTTTGTCGGTGTCGGGCTGCCCAATATCGCCTGCAATCTGGCCCGTCGCAGCCACTCGCCGCACATGGAACTCGTCTACGAAAGCGGCGTTTTCGGTGCTCAGCCTGCCCGCCTACCACTTTCCATTGGCGACCCTACCCTGGTCAGCGGCGCCACATCTGTGACCAGCATGTCCGATCTTTTTATGTATTATCTCCAGGGAGGGCTCGTCGATGTAGCTCTCTTGGGCGGCGCCCAGATCGATTGCCACGGAAATCTAAACACTACGGTGATTGGTGACTATGCGCAACCCAAGGTGCGCCTGCCCGGATCGGGTGGAGCCTGTGAAATCGCCATCAATGCTAAAAGGACATTGATGATTATGCGCCTCAAACGTCGTGCCTTTGTCAAGACGCTTGACTTCCAAACCAGTCCCGGTCACCTGCGCGGAGCCGGGTCGCGCGATGAGCTCAATCTATCCGGGGCTGGTCCAGACTTAGTGATCACCGACCGCGCCCTTTTTGATTTTGACAACCTGCAGCGAGAGATGACCCTGATCCAGGTGGCTCCTGGCGAAACGGCCGAAACCATTCAACAAGATGTTGGCTGGCCCCTACACGTTTCACCCCGACTTCGCCCGGTGACTCCGCCATCACCCTCAGAACTAAAAATCATTCGCCAACAACTCGATCCGGCGGGCATGTATCGTTAAAATAGTTTACAAATAATGACCCGCATCTACCCAATACGCTCAGACGTGTTCCCCACCCCAGCCGCAAGAATCATTCTACGCGACCACTCCGCGCGACTGCTCAACTCCAGGATAACCGGATTACCAAACTATCCAACTACCAGACTACTTAACTCGAGGTCCCTATCTTACCTAAAAATAAGTGAGGCATAAACCATGCATTACTCCCACCCCCACGGACACGTTTTCTATCGCAAAATGGGCCATGCTCGCCCTAAAATCTCTCATGGTCAGGGCATCTATCTCTATGACGAAAGTGGCAAATGCTACATAGATGGCTCTGGCGGACCGCTCGTCGTTAATGTAGGCCACGGACGTCACGAAATCGTCGAAGCCATGACCAGCCAACTGGAATCAGTCGCCTATGTCCATGCCATCATGTTTACTAGCGATCCCTTGGAAACCTATTCCGCCGAACTGGCCAAAATCGTTCCTCTGCCCGAAGCCCGCTTCTTCTTCCTCAGCAGCGGTTCTGAAGTCGTCGAAGCCGCCATCAAACTTGCGCGCCAAATTCAGATGGCCAAAGGTCAATCTGGCCGCAACATCGTCATCGGCCGTTCCCTCAGTTACCATGGCATGACTCTCGGCGCCCTCAGCGTCAGCGGTCGGCCCGGACTGCGCACCCCCTACCTGGGCATGCTGCACAACATGCCCCACATTCGGCATCCCTACGCCTACCGCTTTCCTGCCGATGGCGATGAACTCGCCGACCGTCTTGAAGAATCCATTCTTGCCTACGGTCCTGAGAATGTTGCCGCCTTCATTGCCGAACCCATCAGCGGGGCCAGCCTTGGCGCTGCCGAACCACCCGATGACTACTGGTGGCGCATTCGCCACATATGCGACAAACATGGTGTGCTGCTCATCGCCGATGAAGTGCTCGTAGGCATGGGCCGCACCGGAAAGTGGTGGGCCTTACAGCATTGGGATGTCACGCCCGATATCCTCATTACATCAAAAGGTATTGCCGGTGGCTACTTTCCCTTGGGATTCGTCGCCGCAAAAGGGGATGATGTAGAATTAATTCGCCAGAAACTGGGCGACTTCAACCATGGAGGAACCTTTAGCCACCATGCCGTTGGCGCCGCTGCTGGTCTGGCAACCTTGCGAATCCTTCAGGAAGAAAACTTGGTGCAGAACTCCTGCCTCATGGGTAAATACCTTGGGCAAAAACTGCATCAGGCGCTGGACAGACATCCCCATATCGGTGACATTCGCGGCCGCGGTCTCTTTTGGGGCCTGGAAATCGTCCAAGATCGCACCAGCACCGATCCCTTCCCCGCCAGCGACAAAATGGCCTGGCGCATATGGCAGCGCGCCTTCGATTTGGGCCTGGTCGTCTATTTCTCACAGGGCTGTGCCGATGGAGTCAATGGCGACATCATCATGATCGGCCCGCCGCTTATCATCAACCAACAGCAAATCGATGATCTAGTCGATATCCTGACCACTGCCATCCACCAGGAACTTGGTCCCTAATTCTGAAACGCAGTTCCAGATTTTACAATCTGGACCCTTATTGCTGCTTGCTATTTAACCAAATTATGGTCGGCTAATTACCATAGTTGGATCGCCCAGAAGCGTCCAACTCGCAATTACATCTGCCAACGAATCCGGGGCAATCGGGCTGCTTGCTAGTCCCTGCTTCGCCTCAACAATCGCTCTACCAATTGGCATCCCTTCTTCGGTCAGCAAGGGCATCAACAACAAGCTGAAAACGCGTTCATGCTCAGCATTGCTGAGAACTGTCGCCCCCATAACCGCCGCCGCCCCATTGTCTCCCGTAAGCATGTACCTATGCGCCATCGTTTGATTACGCGGATCCACATAGTACGTGTTCCAGCAGGCAAACTGCGTGACCACTGTTGGCCGGCCATGGTTGTTAAGCTCCTCCACGTCTTGCGCAAGAAGCAGCCCTTCCGACCAATGTGTCAGTCCGGAGTGACCCGAATAGCTCGTCAAGGCCGTACCCTCATTAATACGCTCGATCAGCCGTTCCCGCGCGCCGCTTACTCCTTGTTGGTCAATGCTCACTTGATCTGCCTGCCATCCGCTTGGCAAAGCCAACTCTAGCGCAGTGGCCTCGGCGCCAAATCCCATGTCACTCGCCAACACCGCCGTCTGCCCATATCCCTTCTCATCATAAGTCAGAATTTTGTACACGACTGTTTCTAGCTCATCCAAGGTACGCACCGGCAGGCGTCCAACCGCGATATCCGGCACGCCGTCCAGGTCAAGGTCGCCGTACAACGGATCTACCGGGGCGTAGCCGACAATTGAGCAGGTCTCTGTGTACAGGGAAGGCACAAAGCTTATGCTGCCATCGCCAAGATAATTGTGATAATCATAGGTATCAGCACCCACCAGCAAGACGAACTCGACCCCCATCTTCTTAGCCGCGTCCTTGATATATGCCCTGATCGCCTTCGCATCGAAGATATCATTGCTATATTCACTGTAGACATGATTCACATTGACGATCTTTACCTTATACCCCTCTGCCTTTCTGGCCCCTACCAGTGGATCAAGACCTTCAATGAAATCTGGATGGGCAATGATCAGCAGATCTGCCTTATCCTGCACAATCTTCTCGACCTCGGCTGAGGGCCGGATGTCCGGGATCATAGCCCTGCTCTCAGTAGCCACAAAATATTGGCTTTGCTTACGATGACCGGCAAAGAAAGCGCTGTACAACCCACCCCCTTCGCTGCTCACCAATCTGTTCTTCAACCATTTTGGTACACCATTCTGTACGCGATAGACAATAACATCATCCTCGCTGAAGCCATCAATCCGAAACACCTTACCCGCTCCCTCAAAACTAAGCTGGTCGTCCTGGGCCACAAAAGCACGCGGGTAAGTGACACTCAACTTATCAAAAGCCACCATATCATACTGCACGCCCGAATCACCGGGCAGCGTCACTTGCAGCCTGTTCTCCCCTTCGCTTAAAGCGCCTTCCTTCAGTTCCACATTGACTGGGCAGTCTGAGACGCCATCGAAAGCTTCGTCAAATACAATTTCCCCGTTGAAGCTGCCCCGTACATGATGATCCGGGCTCGCCATCCACTCGGTGACACCTGACATGCTCACATCCAATGTTGCCTCAGCAGCACCTTCCACATAATTGTCGATCTCAATACTGTACATCCAGGAATTAGGCGTGGTGAAAGTCAGCATATACTGCTCAAACCAGGGATCGTCCGATTTGGAGCCGAAGAAGTAAATGTCATTCTCCTCCGCCGTGACTGTCTCCAAATAAAATTCTGTCACGGGCAAACGGCTGCTCGGTCGTCTGTTATAGCCACCTAAATTGCGCGCCGACCGCTTGTCAACCGCCAATGTATAAACTCTTTCTGTGCTGTACAAAGTGTCAATCCCATACCCAATGAATTCCACATAGTCACCTGGTCCAAAATTCTTGCCGCTCGCAACAACCCGTCGTGGAATCTTTTTCTTGCCCTCTGTTATGGCCAGGTGCTTTGCCCTTACGCCACTTAAATCAATTCCATTGCTCAGCAGATCTTCATAGGTGATCCGGTAGATCCCATCTTCGCGTACGCCCAAGTGCGCCGTTCGTGCGCCACCATTGACCCCATGTATACCCCGTTTGTCATCATCAAGGGTCGAACTAACTTGGGACCCCATTTCTTGCCGCCGGTCCTCCTCCTTCGCTTCATGCTCCGCGCGGATTGTCGACCAATCAATGACCTCCACCTCTGGCTTCGTGCCAAACGACTCACCTAAGTGGAAAGGACCTCTAGAATTCGCGTTCCCAAATACGTCAAGGTCTTCGATATAAAACACATCACCTTCAAGTCCACTGGCCGAGAAATGATAATGGTTCGGCGAAAGTGAATAAATTCCCGTCGCCGCTATCAACTCCTGATTGATCTTCTCCCGCCCTTTGACTCCGACTTCATACAGGTTGAAGCCCACATTGCCCGACTCCGTTACCGTCGACCAATCGAAGTCGATTCTGTTTCCATTCGCTGTCGCTTCGAAATAAGCCAAAGTCACTGGTGTCGTGATATTCCAATCATCACAACTTTGCTGCAAAGCTGTCCCACCGCTGGCGGCAGTCATTCCATCGACACAGGCTCTGTTGGGCACCTCCCGGCTGGATGAATCGCTGCTCTGAACCTCGACGGAGATCGTTACCTGCCCTGCAGGCGGACCACTCTCAGTCAAAACTGGCAGATCAGAACAGGTGACAAGCTGCCCAAATCCTCCCGATCCTCCCGAGGCGCTGCAGTTACCCGTTGGTGTCGCGCTGATGAACATCAGGTCATCATCTAGCTGATCAGTTAGCTCAACCTGATAGGCTGAAGAATCGAATTCATCCGCCGTAGCCATAATGCCATAATCTATGGTATAGGTAAACTGATCCCCAGGCCCATACGTAGTTTGCGGAGCAGAAGTCGTGATTTCCATCAGTGGCTCCGTATTCTGGAAAGTGCACCGGAAATACGCGTCGGCGTTCACATCAAGATAGACCGCCGGGGGGCTAGAAACAAAATAAGGTCTAGTAGGTGGCGTTTGCCAACTTACCTCATTGTTGTCGGTGTCGTAGCAGACCGCATCTTTGAAGACGAACCTTTCTTCCAACGTCTCTACGATATCGATGCTTGTACTCCCTCCTGGTACCGCTGGAACCCATTGTAGGAGAAGGGTTCCTGGAGCGCCCGTGTCGCCGCTGTCATCGACAATAGTCGCATCGGTCGCCGGCGCGGGAGATGTCCACGCGAACGAAGGCACGGTAGCTGGAAATGCCGTCGCCGTATACTGCCAACCATTCGTTGCCACCCAGGTCCCGGCATTATTGTCCCAGGTCTCCGTAGTTACAGTGACCGATGCCTTGCAAAGATCGAGAACAAGTGCCCGCAGATCGCCTCCCAAATCTGTGCTGATCATCCAATCCGCTTCCCCCATTGAAACGGGACCGCCAGATAAAAAGGCTTGCGGGCCGGTGACCAGGGGCAGTGAGGCTGCTGGATCGCTGCCGTTAACAATCCCTAATCCAAAGATATGCGACCCCTGTTCCTTGACGGTCGTCGCTTCAAAAGCCGCATAGCTGGCATGAACCCATTCATGTGTACTGCTGATATTGCTTCCGGACGGATCATTAGCTGTGGGATAACTGTCGTTGGTATTTGCTTCGCTGCCTGTGAAGAAAATGACCAACTCCGTTACCCCGTCATCGGGCACGGGTAAACCTGCCGCCGCCGTGAATGCCGCCTCCCAGTTGGCAAAGTAGTCTGGATTTCCATACAGAAGTGGTTCAAATCCCGGATCAGCTGCATTGTTTATCGGTGGATCGCTCAGGTTCCCTGGCACCGCGCCAATATAGGTCTCAAAAAGTGACCGGTTTGCACCCGGACTTATGTCTAGTCGCTCTACAAATGGCACACGCGCGGTGGTATTAAATTCCACAATAGCGAGAGTCGAGCCTGTTCCCTCGAGAGCATCCCATAAATGGTAAGCGCCATCTCGCACCTCGTTCCGGATATCATCCGCCAACGAGCCCAAGCCAAAAACCGAACCTGATTCATCAAGAATCAGTGTCACATCTATGCCGCAGTTCAATGCCAAATCAGGATTGTTCTCCTGTATATATATGGGAATGGGCGGTGACGAAATCCCTGAAAACCCGTTGGCGCAAGCTCTTGTCGCATCACCTTCCCGTATACGCACCTCTAGATTTCCAAATGCTGTGCCTGGAGGGTTGGCTTCCAATATCGGCGCGGGAATAGCAACAGTTTCCGTCCAGGTACCTTCACCATGATCGGCCGTATCAATACAAAACCACAATCCCGGCACACCGGTCGTTGAATCCCTGTACCGGATTTCGGTCCCCCGCCACATATTCGGCGCCGCTGCGCTGATCGTTGCCGTAATCTCAATTGTCAATCCACCCCAAGTTGGGCTGGCGCTTGACGTGGGTACTGGATCAGGTGGCGTAACCACCACAATCGTAGGCGTTCCCAACGCCGCATGGGCAGTTTGCGGCATCAACATCATAAGACAGCATAAGATCAGAATTGCCAAAAAAATTCGGAAAACTTGCTGGGTCATTATTGGCCTCCCTATTCCCCTTTTCGATCACCTCTGTTAGCTCACATCCCATGGACACTGCTGTCCAATATCACTTGATATGTCCCCTTAGAAACCTCCATCACACCTCAAAATTTGTTGCTTGAAATGAAAAATGTAGGAATCCCGCCTCAATACGATCATAAAAAAACGATGCTTGATCGCACGATAGCTACATTCTCTCATAAAACAATAATTTTTTCAATACCCTTTGGCGGTTATTCTACGAACAATCATTTTAGGCGACGCTAATCGCCGTGCACTTGTACGCTCCCTCTTAGATAGGCACTTTCGCAAATTTCGATTTCTAGTTTGGCCAGGTCATCGCAAACAGATACCATTACTAGCAAATCGCATATGCCAACCGGACCCACAGGCCCAAATGATGGATCCTGCTCTCACAATAAGTATCAATTATCCACGGGTTCACTACCAATGAGTGCCATACTGGCCATTTTTCACCGGGACAATTCGGCGGTAGATCCCGCCGATCTCTCTCCTATGCTCGCTGCT
Organism: uncultured Chloroflexia bacterium; assembly: GCA_963807975.1. GTDB lineage: Bacteria > Chloroflexota > Anaerolineae > Promineifilales > Promineifilaceae > JAACFF01. Next base: position 110,563 of record CAWEDV010000005.1, read on the forward strand.
TGCCCTGAACGAGGTCCTGACGGGCAAGGTTCATGGATCAATAGAAACATCGCAGCCGCCCACCAGCACTTCTGGATCACGCCTGAAGAATGGGAAGAACAACAGCCGCTGATTGAGGATAATGAGCACCTTGTCATATCCGCCGACGCACGCCTCGACAATCGCGATGATCTGCTCATCTCCCTAGGCATAAACGGAGCAGAACAACGACGCATCAGCGATTGTTCCCTGATCCTTACCGCCTACCGCCGCTGGGGCACCGCCTGTGTTGGCAAACTCCTCGGTGATTTTGCCTTCATAATCTGGGACGCTCACCGGCAACAGCTCTTCGCCGCTCGCGATTCCTTGGGCGCCTTTGGCCTTTGCTACTATGTCGATACCTATCGCTTCTTGGCTGCTTCTCAGGTTGACCAGCTTCTGGCCCACCCCGCCGTTTCACCCCTGGTTAATGAAGGTAAGATAGCCGATTTCCTCGACGATCTCTCCCACAACCACAATGACACTTATTACCAAGACATCTATTATTGTCCTCCAGCACACTGTATACTCGTTACCGCTGACTCCTTCCGCAAATGGCGCTACTGGGATATCAATCCTCAGAATCAAATCCGCTACAAGGACGAGCGCGATTATGCCGCCCATTTTTTGCATTTGCTGACCGGAGCCGTCCGCTCTCGCCTGCGCACGGTCGGTCCCGTCGGAATCTCCTTGAGCGGTGGCTTAGATTCCGGCTCATTAGCCGCCCTTGCCAGCAGCCTGCTGCCTTCCAGCAGCGCGTTCCCGAAGCGCCTGAAGAGCTTCTCCTATGTCTTTGATGAACTCGAAAGCTGTGATGAACGTCGCTATTTCCATCCCCTGGTCAGCCGCTACGACATAGAGTCTATTGAAATTCCCTGTGATGATAAATGGACTTTCAGCGATTTCCCCAATTGGCCTGTTTATCCGGCTTTTATTTACTGGGATCCCTATACCTGGCTGCCCAATTCAGTTATGCGCGCAGCCCAAAAAGAAGACTGCCGTCTCCTCTTGGCTGGCTATTTTGGTGACGACCTTTCTGATAGTGGCAGGTACTGGGCTGCAAGCATGATCGCCGATTTACGACTAGGAGACCTCGTCCGTACAATGCTCACTCAACGGCCGTCAATAAACCTGCGTCAGGATATTCTGCTTAATGGCATCCACCCCCGAATACCCTCTGCCCTTCGCACACTTTACGGGCAATTTCGCCAACGGCGCCAGCCAGTTTTCAAAGCCGCGTTTCACCCAGATTTTATCGCACGCACTCGCCTGGCGAATCGCAGATACTTTGATTATCACCCAGGATTTGCCCCAGGTTCGGAAGGATGGTTGCGACGGCGCTCAATGCTGGACAATTTCACGGCGCAAGGTGCATCTTCTATTCGTTTCATGTATAATTACTATGGGTTGGAATTGTCCACTCCCTACTTAGATCGGCGCTTGGTTGAGTATGTAATGGCTGTTCCATCAGATCAGCTTGGCCGACCAGGGCGCAGCAGGATGCTTTTCCGCAGTGCGATGGCTGAGTCTCTGCCGGCAGCCGTGAGTGAGCGGGTATCCAAAACGAGTTTTTCATCATTACTGATCGCTGGCTTGCGTCGCGAACAAGCTCTGGTGAAGGGGATCATGGATAAATCTTTGATCGTCGAATACAATATAGTAAAGGAAGCATGGCTTAAAGAACGGCTGCCAGGTGGTAGGTATTGGTTAAACCAACAAGAGCTTTATCACTTCTGGAAATGTCTCAGCTTAGAGTTGTGGCTCAAGGTAATAAATTGATAACAACATTCAAGGGCAGGGCAATCAACGATGAACAAGTTCAAGCTGTCAAATAATATCAAGAAAAGCATTATTGGAAAGAAAGTCACGACGCGTGGCAAGAAACCCTACGCTTCTCCCAATCTCACTGCTTTTGCTGGCCTTAGAACCCAAACCATGGGCGCTTCCCAAGGGGTTGGGGAATCAGATCCGGGGGGTCCCCGCTTTCCAGATTAATCACAGCCAATGCCGTCTTAGGCGAGTCCATCCCATTTTCGGATCAAAAAGACCCAGACACAACATCTGGGTCTTTATTGTTTTCCGACATTTGCCCCTACTTCGAATTCACAATATCTTTCTTTTACTTTCTCTGAGCTCAAAACAAGGCCCCGATTTTGCGAAATCTGGGCCTTGTTCTTAGGTCAATTTGAACAGACTTACGGCTGGACAACCATTGTTGTCGGGTCACCCAACAAGGTCCAGCTGGCCAGCACATCATCCGATATTCCACCTACCCGAGATTCAGCTAATTGCTGCTTTGCTTGAACCATCGCCTCTCCGACAGTCATTTTTTCCTGAACCAAGAGCGGAATCAACAACTGTCCGAAGAGATGTTCCTGTTCCGCACCGCTGAGAACGGTCGCGCCCATTACGGCCGCCGCGCCATTGGTCCCGGAGAACATGAACTTGTCAGCCATCGTATGATTCCGCGGATCCACATAATAGGAGTTCCAACAGCCATACTGCGTGACCACCGTGGGCTGGTTGAAATTGGTTAGCGCCGCCGCATCTTTAGCTTCAAAGAAGCCCTTCGACCAATGGGTCAGGCCGGAATGGCCAAAGTAACTCGTCAAAGCGCACCTTGGTGAACCCCTCGATCAACTGTCTGACGTGCCCCGGCAACACCTGATTGGTCGATATTCGCCTGGTCGACTTGCCAGCCGCCCGGCAAAAGATCCGCCAAGCTAGTACCCTCGCGACCAAAGGATTTGTCGCTGGCTTGTACCGCTGTTTGGCCATAACTCTTGCTGTCATAGGTCAGGATCTTGTTGATGATCATCTGCAGTTCGCCCGTTGTGCGTACTGGCAGCCGGCCGACGGGGAGATCTGGCACGCCGTCCCTATTGAGATCGCCATACAACGGATCCGCGGGGCATAGCCAACAATTGGTCCAGTAGCTATATAAAGCGAAGGCACAAAGCTCATACTGTCACTGCCTAGATAGTCATGATAATCATACGTGTCGGCGCCCACAAGCATGACAAAGGTGACACTCATCTTCTTTGCCGCTTCGGCGATATACTCCGAATCGGCTGCGCATCAACGATGCCATTATTGTATTGGGCATATATATGCTCGACGTTGACGATCTTTACCCTGTAGCCCTGTGCTTCTCTGGCTGCCACCAGTTGGCTCAGACCATTGATGAAGTTTGGATGGGCGATAATCAACAAGTCCGCCTTGCCCTCCACCAGCTTGGCCGTTTCTGTCGCAGGCTCGATCGAGGTGATCATTACTGTGCTTTCGGTCGACCACATAATAGTTGGCTGTGCTTGCGATGTCCAACAAAGAAAGCGCTGTACTGTCCGCTGCCCTGGCATGCTAGCCTGGCTGTTCTTCAACCATTTCGGGACGCCCACGTTGCACCATGTAGACGGTGATATCCGTCCTCAGTAAGTCCATCGACGCGGAAAGCTTTGCCTGCGGCTTCAAAGTTAAGTTCATTGTCACTGGCTACAAATGCTCTTGGGTAAGTAACACTGAATTTGTCAAATGCGACCATGTCATAATCAAGGCCCAGGTCGCCGGGTAGGGTGACTGCAGACTATTGCTGCCTTCTTTAAGGGTGCCTGTTCTACAACTCCGTGCTCACCTGCGTGATCCGTCACCGCGTCAAATGTGTCGTCAAATACCGCTGTCTCCGTTGAAGTTCCGTTACATGATGATCCGGGACTTCTGCGGCCATTCCGTAACGCCCGACATGCTCACTTCCAATCTGTCACTTGCCGCGCCCTCCACATAATTATCGATATCAACAGCGAAAGGCAAACTCTTAGCAGAGTTAAAAGTCAGCATATACTTCTCAAACCAGGGATCCGCCGATTTCGATCCGAAGAAATATGTTCGCATTCTTCTCCGCTGTGACCGTATCCATATAATACGCCGGTACACTTAGCCACCGGGGACTCGGCCTTCTTCCATATGCTCCCAAATTGCGCACTCCGCGCCTGTCAACCAACAGGGTATAAACTCTTTCTTTCGTATACAGTGTGTTACACCGTAGCCAACAAACTCCACATAATCTCCTGGCCCAAACTTGTTGCTCCCGGTAATACGCCGCGGTAACCTTGTTCTCCCCTCTTTAACAGCCAGATGCTTCGGATTGACCCCGCTCAAGGTCAATGCCCTTGCTCAACAGATCTTCATAAGTAACACGGTATACCCCATCCTCATTCACGCCCAGCCGGGCCGCCCGCACCGTGCCTGACGCTTCCTCTATCTCCCACGAACTATCGTTCTTGTCTGTGGCATCTGCTTGCAGTTCTTTAACCGCCAGACCAACCAGCGCCGCCGTCTCCTCTTTCGTGGCGTTTTCTGCGGCCCGATGCTCTGCCTCGATCTGCTCCCATTCGATAACGTCTGCTTCTGGCTGCAGCCCAAAGGTCTCACCCAACAGGAATGGACCAGCGAGATTTGCTTTACCCGTTACATCCAGGTCTTCGATGTAAAACTCGCTGCCCACTATGCCCGATGCTGCATAATGATAGTTAACCGGTGCCAATGAATAAATCGCCGAAGACAGGATAATTTCATCATTGATCTTTGAAAACCCACTGTCTCCGGAAACATACAGATTAAAACCCACATTGCCCGATTCCGTCACTGTTGCCCAATCGAACTCAACTCCATCTCCGCTCGCTGCTGACGAAAAATATGCCAATGTGACTGGCGTCGTTGAGGCACATTGCGCGCTGTATCCTGCGCTTAATCTCTCATTACCCGCATGTGCCGTGGCCACATTCGTAACGCTCACCGGTGGGCCGGTATCGTCGATCGAAACCTCCAGCGTGGCCGACCAGGTTGACCCTTCTGCCAGCTCGCTCGGCGCGTCCAGTGTGCATAATATCTCGCCCGGAGTGCCCGTGGCTGCGCAGCTTCCTCCCGGGCTCGAGGTGTAGTTCCCGGTCCAACTTATTTCCGATGGCAGCTGATTGACAAAACTTACTGGCGTTGCTACATCACCCGGTCCATCATTTGTAACATCAATTGCATAATCATATTCGGATGCAGGTACCTGAAAATCCGGACAGGTCATGTCCATACTTAGATCTATCCAGGTCGCGAGATTGGTATAGCTACAGTCAAGTATCTCACCGTCACCCAAAGTTACATCTGCTCCATTGGTATAAGCATATGGCTGCTCATTAACACGATTATCTGGCGTTCCGGTATAGGTCGTGCACTGCAAATCAGATAAGCTCCAGTTAGCCGGCTCGCTCTCCGTGACTTGGTAGGTTCCCGGCAGAAGTAGAAAACCTGCCGGTCCGCTGTCCCAAGTCTCGCCATTATTCAATATGAATGGAATATCTAGAGAATCTGGACCGCCGCTAACGGCAAATGGGAAGCTGGTGTCGGTCGGATCAGGATCAGGATCGGTAATTTTGTGCACGATAATTCTCGCCGGCACTGGAATATCTACACTGAAGCCAGGATTCGCCTTGCACTTGGCTGGGCTGCCTGGATAGGCGTTAAGAGGGCTGGTACAAAGTTCATTTGCCCCTGGTTGGCGCCAACTAACACCAACCGGCAGCTCCATCTGCCCATCTCCATCGTCGTCAATGCAGGTTACCGTGAGCGTGAGGTTAGGATTTAGCGGACTGTGGGCATCGTCAATATCCCCACATGTGTCTTGTATGATCCCATTGGGATCATCGTTGATCCCATCCAGGTCCAAATATGGAGGGTCAGGAGAATAGGGAAGATTTGAAACCTCGCATAACCCTGAGAATGCCCCATCACCATTTGGATCCCCATCTGAAGCGAAATATATGCCGATATCATGACGCGCCTGAGCGTTTAGTTCTACCGCGAAGTCTGCGCTAAAAGTCACGGTGTCGCCCGGATAAGTGCATGGTTCAATGATAGTTATGTTGGTGGCTTCTGCTACGTCAACATCTTCTGCCGTGCAGTTAAGGGAAATACCGGCTAAATCCTCCATACAACCAGCAGAAACGGTAGCTGAGGTTGCCAAAATCTTTCGCACCCCTTGCAGCGCTTCCGTCTCATTGAAAAATCCATTCGCCTCCTTGCTACCTGTACTGGGCTGCACATCCTGTGCGATGGCCGACGTGACCACCAGCACTAAAATCATTACCAAGGCCAATATAAAAGCCAATGACAAAAAGACTGTCTTTACACTGCTTGCTTTTTTACCAATAATTCTCATTTTGATTGCTCCTCATAGCAGACAATATCCGGATATAAGGCGACCTCCAATGATCTTATCGACCATTGGCACGCCCATGCCATCGCTAAAAAAGGTACGCCTAAGGTCCCTAAGCAACAGCAGTACTGGTGTTGGTTTTTTGCGGTCAATCAACTAAAATGTTTGGCAGCGATGTAATAGCCCTGGTTATGAGCTAACTGACTTCCCTGCACGGGTCAGTATCAGACCGAAAACAACGGAATGATTTGAGCGCTTATTGCATAAACGGCACTCCAAGTCCTCTCCTTATGCCGTATGCTTAAAAAGCAACTCATAAAATAATGCTTCGCTCAAGCATTGTTTTCTATTATCTCACAATAGTCTTACTATCGTGACCCAAGAATAGCTCACAAAACTAAATATATTCTAAATATTCTCTAAACTTGCTCTAAAATACTGTTGGAGATTGTTGCAGCAGACCCCGTGGCCATCCCCGTCCCCCTTTCTGAGCGCTGCCCATTATGCTGCCCCGCCCACAAGATTGGCTGCCGAACAAGTATCGCCGGCTAGGCCTCTGCCGTTTCCCCGACTCCATCGCTCTGCGTCGATCTATTTCCAGAAACCTTCATGTACTCGCGCAGACTCTTCACCGAGCATAGGTCCAATAACGGCAACCGCTTCGCTTCCACGATTAAATATCTCTCGGCAAGGAATGACAAACGAAGCACCCGCCATTTGTCCCAACCTCTCTGCCGAACAGCCATAAACTACGACGCGAATCCCTGACCAATAGATAGCTCCCGCACACATTGCGCACGGTTCCGTACTCGTATAAAGCGTCGCCCGCGCCAGGTCTTGCACAGCAAGATCACGTGTAGCCCTGCTTACCAAGTTCAATTCCGCGTGCCCTGTAACATCACGTTCACTGTTCACCGTATTCTCCGCACGCAGCACCACGCGGCTGTCCACAACCAGAAGTGCCCCGAATGGATGGTTCCCCTTCTCCCGCGCCTGCCACGCCAGCTCAATACATTCCCGAATCAGTTCTTCGTGATCGACATTCACGTTGCTACATTCATTTGCCACCACCATCACCTATTATCATAGCCCTACCATCGGACTACTATTTGATCCTTGATAAGTACATTTGTTCTAGTATAATAAAGGTAAGGAAATCAATCCCATATTGGGAGCTACTATAAAGTGACCCCATTCCCCCACCTTCCCCATTCGCCCACCTTATCCATTCACCACACTGCCCCGTCCCCTCTTTGTCATTTTCCGTTTTACTATTCACTTTGTAACTTCTCGACTTTTCCCAAATGATTAACAAGAAAAAACGGCAGGGTAAGCTGATTTCACCGACCAAGGAGAAATCATATACCTACCTTGCCGCAAGAAATTTTGACAATTTTACCCCATTTATGCAAATATCCAGCCGTCGCATTTGGGACTGTGTACAAGTACTTACCGTCGGCGCCATTCTGGCCCCGGGCAAACGAACAGTTTCGTCGGTTTTGCATGTCATGGGCTTGAAGGACGAGAAACAGCTTCAAAACTATCACCGTGTGCTCAACCGGGCTCGCTGGTCTGCCCTGGAGGTCAGTAAGGTGCTGTCCCTGCTGATCGAAGCCTTCATACTGGCAGACCAATCGGTTTTCCTGGGTGGTGATGAGACCATGGAACGACGCTGGGGTCCCAAGATACGAGCCAAGAGCATTTTTCGCGATAACAGGCGGTCGAGCAAAGAGTATTATCATTTCACCCGTGCATATGCTAAGAAAGGTCAGCGCTTGCCTTCCCTCAACCAAGTACTGACTGACCCCAAGACGAAATGGACACAAATCACTTTGCCCTGGTACAGTGGACAATGCAAAGAAGTTGAGCTGTGTTTGCGAACCGCGCTGTGGGCTACCCAGGGCGAGCGCCATTTCCTATGCGTTGGGTCTTGGTTCGCGACCCCTTGGGGCAGATGTAGCCCGAGGCGTTTCTGTCCTCGGGCTTGTCCCTGTCTCCAACTTAGATCCGGCAATGGTACATCTATCGTTGCAGTGTAGAGGTCACTTTTCAAGAAGCTCGTGCCCATTTGGGCAAGGAAACGCAGCGGCAGTGGTCGGACCTGGCTATTGCCTGGACGACGCCGGTAATGTTGGGCCTCTTCTCGCTGGTTACCTTCTTGGCCCATCGTTGGTCGATCTAGTCCTCTTTGTCTGTTCGCACTTGCGCTTGGTATCAAAAACCCGAAGCAACCTTCGCTGATGCCCTGGCTCTTGTGAGGCGCTACTTGTGGGCAAACATGAAATGGTCAACTCCCCTTTTCCAAGGGGACTGTACACTTTTGAATCTGACAATTCTGTAGTTCTGCCTGCTATAGTGTTTCACGGGCTTGTTGATACCTTGTGTTACCCACTTAAATAGATAAAGTCGAGAACTGTTGACTGTTATTCCCATTGAATCCGGAAGATAAAAACAACATTACAACATCAATCAACATCATTTCTCCGAAAAACCAGCCAGTTCCTTGTTCTAAATCACCGTTATAAAACGTTCACCTATATCCGCCACGTCATTCAAGACCACCCCCTGCCATTCCACCCAGGCATGAGACAGAAACGCCTCACCTTTCCTGGCCACACCCACCCGCAAATGGCTGTCAATCCCCCGCCTGCGCAGCATCCACCACATTACCAGAGAACGTCGCAGACAGGAGGCGTCATAAAGTCCACGCCTTGCCGCGGCATTCACCAGTTCGCCCAACCGCTGCGCATCCTTCATCGTCACTGCCTCAGATTCACGTTCCTTCACCGGAGTCCATTTGCTCAAGATGGAAAGCACCGTTTGGTACTTAAGGAAACGCAGTAGGAGTCCCGCCATCGGCAGCAGCAGCAGCGCTTGCAGCAGCGTGAAACGCTCCCTGTTAGTTAAGGCCAGCCAATGCTGCCATAAATGTCCCATCCGCAGAAAGTTGCCCTTAGCCAACCTGCGCCCCAAATTCGCCGTCACTCACCTGTATGCCAATCCTATCACCCTCCTTTACTTGCCCCACGCTGCGAATCACACCGCCATCCCCTGCGCGCACAATAGCATATCCTCGCGCCAAAGTCGCCAGTGGGTTCACCACCTCCAGACTGGCCTGCAGCACCGCAGTTTTCCCCTGTGCTTGCTGCAATTCCCAGCGCATTGACTGGTCCAACCTTAATAAAAGTCCGTCAATTCTCTGCCGGCTGTTATCCAGCGTCGCCCGCGGGCTTAGCAGAGATAGTGTTTGTGTTTGCCCTTCCACCTGCCACTTTTTCTGCAGCAGCCGGTTCTTCATCAATCCTGCCAGTCGCGCTTTGTAATCCTGCAAGACAAGCGGCAGTTCTGTCAGATCCGGCACCGCCATCTCCGCTGCCGCCGAAGGTGTCGGCGCCCTTAGATCGGCCACAAAATCGCTGATCGTAAAGTCCGTCTCATGCCCTACTCCGCTGATCACCGGGTGCTGCGCGCCATATATCGCCCTGGCCACATCCTCGTCGTTAAAAGCCCACAAATCTTCCATGGAGCCGCCACCACGGGCTACGATAATCGTGTCAATATCATCACGGCCGTCTAGCCAGCGCAAGGCACGCACGATCTGTGCCGGGGCCTGATCCCCCTGTACCAAAGTTGGCGCGATCAAAACCGAGACCAACGGGCAGCGCCGGTTGAGCACATTCAAGATATCCCGCAGAGCCGCCCCATCAGCCGAAGTCACAATACCGATCTTCTTAGGCAGCGCCGGGATAGGTTGCTTATACTCCGTTGCAAACAGTCCATCCAATTCTAGCTGTTCCTTGAGCCGTTCAAAAGCTAGGGCCAGGTCTCCCCTTCCCGCCGGCTCAAGATAGTCCGCATAAAGCTGGTACACCCCACCCGATTCAAATACCGAAAGTCGGCCATGCGCCAGAACCGCGTCCCCATCCTCCGGCAAAAAGCGCAGCCGCTGTACCTGCGTGCGCCACATCACACACTTCAACTGTGCCTGTTCATCCTTAAGCGTGAAATATAAATGTCCCGAACGCGCCCGCACAAAATTGGAGATCTCCCCTTCGACCTCGACATCCTGCAGCCGAAAATCAATCTCAAACAGTTCCTTGATATAACCCGTCAGTTCGCTGACCGTCCAAGCACTGCTTGCGGCTTGAATCTCACTTCCCAAAAATCCCATTGACAATACACCATACCTATATCGGGCAAAATCGTAGCTTCACTGGAGCACCAGCCTCTATGCAAAGCCAATACCACCTCAATCCCGGCCAATCATGCTATGCTCATTGTAAAGACCCATCCCATTCCCAGCAACCCCACTTCCCTTTTCCTTCCGTTTTCCGTTTTCCGTTGACTGCTTATTGTATACCCTCCCCATCCCTCGTTCCTTCCGGTGACTGTTCCCACTTTCCCTCGATCATGTTAGAATTCCACCATCAGCACACGGAGGTGTTATCTGGATAGTTTAGAACTGGCACATATGCTTGTCGACACCATTGTCGACAAGAAAGGAAGCGACATTCTACTCTTAGACATTCGCGAATACGCTTCGTTCGCAGATTACTTTTTGATCGGCAACGGCGAGAACGAGCGCCAGCTTAAGACCCTGGCCGAGGAAATCGCCTTAAAATCCAAAACCCATGCCGGAGCCAATGACGTTGGCATCGAAGGGATTGCCTCTGCAGGCTGGGTATTGATCGACCTAGGCGACTTGGTAGTCCACCTATTCTCGCCGCAGAAACGCGACTATTATGGGTTGGAAGATATTTGGGACGATGCGCACGTCATTTTGCGCATGCAGTAAAACAGACTGCCAGGTCTTTTTAAGAGTGCGCCTGAGCGCTGTCTCAACAAGACCTGGCAGTTATTCGTATTAAAACACACGGTTGATACTAACCGCTGTCTGTCACTACTCTCGAATCCAAACCTCAGTTACTCGGTCCCACGCCACCAACTCCGCCTCTGCAAAGAATAGATCGACTTCCTTGACCCCGTTCTCAGGGCTGTCAGATCCGTGTACCAGATTGCGACCGATCTCCATTCCTAAATCACCCCGAATCGTTCCCGCGCCCGCTTCCGCCGGGTTCGTGGCGCCAATCGTATTGCGCGCAGCCTTGATCGCATCCTTGCCTTCCCAAGCCATGGCCACCACAGGACCAGAGGTAATATAATTTACCAGATCATGGTAGAAAGGGCGTCCTTGATGAACCGCATAATGCCGTTCCGCCAATTCCCGTGACATCTGAATGAATTTCATACCTACTAACTTGAGCCCACGTCGCTCAAAACGGCCGATAATCTCCCCCATCAAACCCCGCTGTACGCCATCCGGTTTCACCAGAATCAATGTACGTTCCATTAGTCTTCTCCCAACTGATTGTCATCCTGGCCACAGAGAATAATTCCAGTCAACTGCTCTGTACCCTGAACTTATAAAGAAAAAGAGACAGTCGTTTTCGCAGCACTGTCTCTCTGGTTTATAAAAGCGCCAAGGATCATAAACGATTTTTCTTATTGGTCAAACCCCTGATTATATGTTTCCAACGCCTTTTGCATTTGTCCGTCCTGCATATACGCATCTCCCAGAAGCTGCAGCAGTTCCGGCTCGCCGACGGACGCGGCTGTCTCCAACTCCCTAATCAACTCCCTTCCGCCCTGACCGCTGTCAAGCAAATCACGATATTGTCTCGTCGCTTCGGACACATCACCCGCATTAAGAGCCGCACGCGCCCCTTCAAATTCAGCTCCAGGCACAGATTCCGATGCTTCAACCTTATCCGACGCTGGCTCTTCTTGAACCTCCGGGTACTCGTCATCCGTCCGGAGCTCTTCTTCAACTATATCCTGTGCCGCCAGTCCCACCATCCAGGTCATCGCCTCATCCGGGTCTTCGGGCATCCCCTCTAAGATGTCCTGATCAAGGGCTTCCCCCTCTTTCGCTTGCCCTGGTTCAACAGCTTCCTCTTCCTTGTCGCCCGTAATAGATTTGGCCAATTTTGCCGCTGACACAGCCGCTATCCCCTTTTTCAACAGCGATCCGTCCTTTTCTTCCTCTTGCCCATCAAATGGCGAAGCAGTCGCTTGCCCTTCAAATGCCTCCGGCTGTTGGCTTAAATCTTCATCCTCGCCAAGCGCACCGATCCAGGCCATCGCCTCATCTGGATCATCCGGCATACCTTCCAAGGTATCTCCGTCAATACGCCGATCCTCGATAGTGGCAGCAACCTCTTCCACCTCTTGCTTATCGTCAACCAAAGCCTTGCCCGCCTTAGCCGCACCAGCAGTTGCTGCACCCTTCATTAAAGGCGAGCCATCATCTTCTTCTTCTACCTGGTCTTCTACACTCTCAACTGCGGAGAGAACAACTTCTTGATCTTCGCTCCCCAATTCCTTCTCCAGCGCCACAGCTCCCGCGGCCCCAAGTGCAGCTCCTTCCGCTGTTTCATCCTCAACAATTGGATCTACCACATTTGCGGCATCATCCACAATATCCTCATCAGCAAGCTCTCCCAACCAGGCCAATTCATCTTCCGGCTCTTCTTCTTTATCCTCCACAGATCCTTCCAAGATATCTGATTCATCATCATCTGAGGGCGAATCTACAATGTGCTTCACAGCCGTGCCAATCGCAGCCGTTGTGACCAGCTTATCTATAATGTCAAGACCATCACCGTCATCGACGGCAGCTTCCCCCTCGTCAAACGTGATTTCATTCAATGCAACACCTTCGGCAGCAGCCTGCTCTTCAAGATATTTCAAAGCCTCTTCCAATTCAACAGGCTGAGAAGCCAACGGGGCCATCGCCGCCTCTCCATCCAGTGTCGTATTCGATGCGATCTCCGATGCCAGCAGCCGATCCGCCACACTCGGTAGTTCCTCCAAAGGAGAATTCTGGTCGATTGCCAACTGCTCCAACCACGCCATAGGATCTGAGTCCATTACCGGTGGCGGTGTAGTATAACCAAGGTCCGCCAATCCCCTTGCCGCCGCGGCTTTTGCCACCAATTCTTGGTCACTTTCGCCGCTGATCAAAGTCGGCATTTCATCAATCGGCGTGCCTTGCTCCTTGGCCAGGCCTTCTAGCCACTGTATCGCATCTCTCAATTCATCCTGTTCGGAATTTTGTTCCGCCTCAATACCGGCTACCTCAGCCGAATCGCCAACCTCGGCGTTCACTTCAGGCCATTGCAAAGTGGGCATCTCCTCAAACGGGGAACTAAAAGCCGGTCCTTCTATCCAGGCTAGGGCATCGCCGGCTTGACCCTCTTGTGAGTCACGCGCATCACCGACCGCAGTCAAATCCGTGCCATCATCCGCAGCAGGGTTTTGCTCTGCTTCTTCCGGTGGCTCATCTTGCGAGCGCTTGGGTTCTACTTCTTGCTCGTCCATACTTAGCAACTCCATCTGCTAGTTCCGAAAACGGCCGTCACCGTCATTCAGCACAAAGAAAACATCCCACGACAAAGGAATAATCCGGGATTTGGCTTAACAGCTATTATGTGAATTTTCCGTTAAATTGGCAAGTCGCGAATTTGCAGCTGGTGAATCAATTCCCTGACGTTTCGCTCCCCGTCTGGTGCCGGTCCAAATGGATCAAATATCTTATCCTGGCCCAATAACGCCGAAAAGACATTGGCGATCCCATAGGTCAAGACATCATGCTGGTAGCCACCTTCTAGCACAAACAAAATTCTTCCCTGGCAAACCTCTTCAGCCATCTTGATCAACGTCTGGGCCATGATCGCATATCCGGTCAAGCTCAATCCAGCCATCGCCAAAGGGTCCTGCCAATGTGCATCGAAACCTGCTGATATCAAGATCAGGTCTGGTTGAAAACGACCCACGATCGGTCGTACAAAATCGTTGAGAGCATGCAAATAACCCACATCTCCCACGCCTGGTGGAAATGGGACATTAAGCGTGTAACCCCGTCCCTGTCGCGTACCCACCTCATGGAAGCCGCCAATTCCCGGGTAGAAATAAGGCGCGAAAAGGTGCATGGACACAAAAAGAACACTATCGTCCTCGAAAAATATCTCTTGTGTGCCATTTCCATGATGGACATCAAAATCAAGAATTAGAACTCGCTCCACACCATGCTCGATCTGCGCCTGCCGCGCTGCAGCAGCCGTATTATTAAACAAACAGAACCCGCTGATGTGATCCGTTTCTGCATGATGGCCCGGAGGACGTATCAGTGCAAATCCATTACGCGCACGGCCCGACATAATGGCATCAACCGCCGCACATGTTCCGCCAACGGCCAACCGCGCCAATTCATAGCTGTTTGCCGTAGCATATGTATCCCCTTGGTCTAGAAGACCACCCCCACGTTCGCTCACCGCCTTTACAAATTCAATCAATCCATCAGTATGCACACGCCGCAGCTGCTCATAGCTCGCGGCAACAGGCCGCAAAGATTTGATATCTTCCAAAAGGCCAAATTTCTCCAAAGATGGCAGCAGGTTGGCAATTCGTGCCGCATTCTCCGGATGATGCAGTTTTGTATGCGCCATACCCGGCGCGTACACCATTATCGTGCTCATCAATTCTTGCTCAAGCCCAGTCTATCCACCAATTGTTAATGCTATCAAAACAGGTGCCTATCGCAAATAAGTATTTTTCCTGGGCAACTTCACAGTTAGGAAGTGATCTGAAATTGTCATTCCCTCGAAAGCGGGAATCCATAATCTTACCAAATGAGACGGATCCTGTCGCAATATGCCCTCACGAGGGGATCAAAGACATAATAAAACACGGATCTAGAATTGCCACAGTATATTCTCCTGCCGAAAATAAAAAGGCGAGAAAGTCTAGCAGCCAGACCTTCTCGCCTACTTCATTCCTAAAACCCGAAACTAACCGCCCAAGAGCATATTCAACAGTCCTTGCCCGCCATCGAAGAAAACGATTAAGCCTGCAAAGACGACCGATACCATGGACATCAGCTTAATTAAGATATTCAGCGATGGACCAGACGTATCCTTAAATGGATCGCCAACAGTATCTCCCGTAATGGCCGCTTTATGAGCTTCCGAGCCCTTGCCGCCATAATGCCCTTCTTCAATATACTTCTTGGCATTATCCCAGGCACCACCGGCATTGGACATCATCAAAGCCAGCAAGAAACCAGAAGCAAGGCCACCGGCCAGCAATCCCAACACCCCGGCAACACCAAAAACAATGCCGACAATCACTGGCACGAGAATTGCTATCAACGCTGGGGCGACCATCTGCTGCTGCGCAGACACAGTACTAATTTCAACACAGCGCGCGTAATCCGGCTTGGAGGTACCGGCCAAAATACCCGGGTCCTGCCGGAATTGGCGCCGAACTTCCTCTACCATACCGCCAGCTGCCCGACCTACAGCACGCATCGTCATGGCCGAGAAATAAAAGGCAGTCGCCGCTCCCGCGAAAAGACCAATGAGCACAGATGGATTGAGCAGCGTAACATTGTAAAATGCCACAAAGTCGATCATAGTCATATCCGCAACCGCAACCATCTCTCCCGCAATTTCTACAAACTCGATTCCTTGCAGCTCGCTCAATACCAGCCGCACCTCTTCCAGATAAGCTGCCAGAAGAGCCAATGAAGTCAAAGCGGCTGAGCCAATAGCAAAGCCCTTACCAATCGCGGCTGTCGTATTGCCCACCGCATCCAGTTGGTCCGTTCGTTCGCGCACCTCGGAGCCCAGCTCCGCCATCTCTGCATTACCGCCCGCGTTATCGGCGATTGGTCCATAAGCGTCGGTGGCCAAAGTAAAGCCCAATGTTGAAAGCATACCCAC
Organism: uncultured Chloroflexia bacterium; assembly: GCA_963807975.1. GTDB lineage: Bacteria > Chloroflexota > Anaerolineae > Promineifilales > Promineifilaceae > JAACFF01. The sequence goes on from CAWEDV010000005.1 coordinate 126,565, forward strand.
TGCGGCGATCCCTACCCCATACAAGCCCATGGGGATATTCGTGGCACCCCCAAGGACGTAGTAGCTTATGGCGATCCCGATGATCACCGCAACTACCGGAATTCCTCCAGACTCCATACCAACGGCCATGCCCTCGATAATGGAGGTCGCCGAGCTTGTTTCCGACTGTTCAGCAATGCTTTGTGTCGGACCATATGCATGCGAAGTGTAATATTCCGTTGATTTACCAATGACGATTCCCACGATCAAACCTGTCAGAACGGCAACCCATACTGCTATCCAATTGGGAATCCCCAGGACATACAGCAATGGTAAGGAGAGAATAGCAATTCCAATCGAGCTGCCATACAAACCGCGGCTTAGAGCCGCCATCAATTGTGATTGGTTGGCATCTTCATCCGCTCGTACCATATAAACAGCGGCAATTGATAGCACCACGCCCAGAGCCGCTAACAGGATTGGTGCAGTAATGAACCTTAGTTGCATTTCCATAATGGATACGGCACCGGATAAAGCCGCGCCTGCAGTAGCCACAGCCGCCACTCCCAGAGCAGATGTCGCCAATATCGAGCCTGCATATGATTCATACAAGTCGGCACCCATTCCCGCCACATCACCAACATTATCGCCAACATTATCGGCAATGACAGCCGGATTACGTGGATCGTCTTCGGGGATACCCGCTTCAACCTTACCCACCAAATCAGCGCCAACATCGGCTGCCTTGGTGTAAATACCGCCACCTACGCGTGCGAACAAAGCCTGCGTCGATGCGCCCATGCCAAAACTAAGCATCGTGGCCGTGATGATTGGCAGCGGATTTGCCGCCTGGCTGATGAAGCTTCCGGGAAATACTGCCGGAATTCCGTAATATAAAATCAAGAACCACAGCGTGATATCCAGCAGTGCAAAACCGACGACGACCATACCCATAACCGCGCCTGCACGCAGCGCAATCTGCAGGCCGCCGTTTAAGCTGTGGCTGGCTGCATTAGCCGCCCGAGCCGAGGCATTGGTTGCTGCTTTCATGCCAAAGAAACCACACAACGCAGAGAAAAACCCGCCAGTCAAAAAGGCGATCGGCACAATTGGATTCTGCAAGCGTAAGAAAGACATGATCAGAAATATGACAAACAAGACTGCAAAAACGATAGCGACAACTTTATATTGTCGCGACAGATAGGCCATGGCGCCATCACGTACTGCTTGGGCAATCTCGACCATTCGTTCTGTGCCTTCGCTTTCTTTCATAACCTGGCGATAAAAGTGGCCAGCATAAATTAACGCAATCACTGCAGCAACGAGACCCAACCACCACAAAGCGGGTAAATCCGGTCGTGTCTGTTCTGCGTTTTGAGCCATGAGAATTGCATTATCCATAGATCTTGATGAACCTCCTTAGGGGAGTGAGATATTGTGTTGACTACCCTCCAAACACAAAAATAGACAGGCACGATTTGCCCATCTACGTTGTAAAAGCACCTCGAAATTAGGAGTAGCAAGCCGTTGATTGTAGCGAATGCTATCTGGGCTGTCAAACGAGAAATCAAGCCACCAGCGACCAGGATTATCATTGTCACAATCAACTACATGACGTTTGTCACTTGACAAGATTTAATGCAGATTTATCCTTGATAACATCTTGTTAACAATTTTACAGTTGCTAAAGCTCAGGCTATCAAAGTTTTTCCCACAGAACAATTGCTAGCCCCAGTCAATGGAACAGGAGAATCCCACTATGAGTATACTGAACCTTAGCGCCTTTGAGGTAGCGGCCTTGTGGGCCGTTGTTGGCGTGGCCCTATTAGGCCTCGCCTACGCCATATTTCTGCGTAATCAGATCCTTCGTGAAGACAAAGGAACGGAAGAAATGCAGGAAGTATGGGGGGATATACGCGACGGGGCAGATGCCTATTTAACCCGTCAACTGCGTACGATTTTACCCTTCATCGCCATCTTGACTGTTATCTTGTTTCTCAGCGTCTACATCGTCCCGCCCAGCCTTGAAGCGCTGGAGCGTTTTGAAGGGATGTCTGAGGACAGGATTCGCTTGATAATTGGTGTTTCCCGTGCATTAGCTTTCGTCGTTGGCGCTTTCTTTTCCCTTGCCGTTGGACAGCTAGGTATGCGTATGGCTGTTCAGGGCAACGTGCGCGTGGCTGCCGCTGCTCGCACAAGCTTTAGTGATGCCCTGCGCATAGCCTATCGATCCGGCACCATCACCGGCATGTTAACTGATGGATTGGGATTACTCGGTGGCACCCTAATCTTCATTCTGTTGGGTATCGCTGCCCCAGATGCCCTCCTAGGATTTGGGTTTGGTGCGACCCTTATCGCCCTTTTTATGCGTGTTGGCGGCGGCATATTTACCAAAGCCGCTGATGTTGGAGCCGACCTGGTTGGCAAGGTTGAGGAAGACCTTCCGGAAGATGATCCGCGAAATGCCGCCGTCATTGCCGATCTCGTTGGCGACAATGTTGGTGACTGCGCCGGCATGGCCGCCGATATCTTTGAATCCTACGAAGTTACCATCGTATCAGCCCTAATTTTGGGCATCGCCTTATGGGCCTTTACTGGTGACGTGGAATGGATCATTTATCCCCTCTTAGTCCGCGGTATTGGCGTATTGGCCTCAATATTTGGCACCTACCTGGTTAAGGGAGACTCGGATGAGCGTGGAGACGCCATGTCCGCTATTTTCCGTGGCTTTCTTACTTCGGCAGCCATTTCCGTGATCTTGTTTGGTATTGTCGCCTTTGCTTATATGGGCAACGTAACGGGCGGATGGTGGCGACCTTTCCTCTCTACTGCTGTCGGCGTCGGTTTGGCTATTGTCATAGACCGGTTAACAGATTATTTTACCGGCACCCACGGTCGTCCTGTTGCTGAAATCAGGGAAAACGCCGATGCTGGACCGGCGACCACAATTCTTGCCGGCATCGCCGAAGGGTATGAGTCCGGTGTTTGGAATGCTGTGGTTATCGCCGGCACCATTGGCGCTGCCATACTAATTTACATGAATATGCCCGTCAATGACTTCGTTGCCGCGGGCACCGCCCCTTCAGCAGCCTTCGCCCAGGTTACGTTCGTACTTTATGGCATAGCCATGACTGGTATCGGCATGCTTACCCTGACCGGAAACAATGTGGCCATGGATTCTTTTGGTCCCATTGCCGACAACGCCAATGGTATCGGCGAAATGGTTGGCCTCGATGAAGACGCCCGCCAAATCATGGCCGATCTGGATTCTGTGGGCAACACAACCAAGGCTATCACCAAAGGCATCGCCATCGGTTCCGCGGTGATTGCCTCTGTATCCCTATTTGGGGCTTTTATTACCGATGTAACTCGAATTGATCCCGAGGCCCTTGCCTCGGGAATCCGTGTATCTAACCCTACCGTTTTTGTCGGCTTGCTACTGGGTGCTTCTCTACCTTGGCTTTTCTCATCCTTGGCAATTAAAGCGGTCGGCCGTGCTGCCAGGCAAATGGTAGACGAAGTTCGGCGTCAATTCCGTATCCCGGGCATCCTGGAGGGAACTGTTAAGCCCGATTACGCCAGAGCCGTGGACATTTCTACAACTGCAGCACAACGCGACTTGATCAACTTGGCCATTTTGGCCGTGGTAACACCCATCGTGGTCGGACTCTTATTGCAGGTCGAAGCCTTGGGTGGATTCAATGCCGGGATCATTGCCTCCGGATTGCTGCTGGCCGTCTTCATGTCTACCGCGGGTGGTGCATGGGACAATGCCAAAAAGACAATTGAAGACGAACCACGGGACATTGAAGCCAATACTGGCAAAGGTTCGGAGCGGCACAAGGCCAGTGTAGTTGGCGACACGGTAGGAGATCCCCTCAAAGATACGGCTGGACCCGCACTAAACCCGATGATTAAGGTAGTCAATCTGGTCAGTCTCATTATGGCCCCGATTATCGTCCGTTACAGCGGTATCAGCATTGCCTCTGCCATAGTAATCGTGATTTTGATCGCGTTGCTTTGGCTGGCCATTAGCCGATCCAAGCGCCCCATACCCGCTGTAACCGATCCGGCTAATGTCACTGTCCAAACCTAATACGCTGGCGCAATCTATCCAATACAGAAAAGGCAGACTTTGGGCTGCTTTTTCTATGTTTGCCAGAATTGCCGCGACAGGCGAAAATAGCCCCCTGTTAAATTCAATCAAGGAAATTGCGATGACCGTACACTTGTATCTATCTCTCATCCCCGAGGCTCTAATCGCCTCTATGCTTCCTCCGGAAGAATTTGCCGTCTACTATACCGTCGGCTATAGCAAAAAAATGCGCGGCCAAGCCATGTTTATCGAGCTCGATCCTGATTTCAGACATGAGTTCTTCGCCATAGACGAAGGAATTGCTCGCTGTGTACCGCACGATGATGGATCACCAAAACGTTCCGTCTACATTGCGACCTACCGCGTTTTGGAGCATATTCCCCTAAGCAATGTCGACACCCTCTATCTGGTCACCCGTTTTGGAGAAGCCCTACCCCTGAAACGCAGCGAAGACTATCCCTCCAAGGAGGAAGGTCTCTACATGTATCAGGAGATCGCGCCCAAGTACCCCCTGGTCGTTTCTGCACTTCCACCGCTCAAGATGTATCAGTTCTTAACCCAGGATTCGGCGAGTATGATTCACCTGCCTGCAGTCTGTTTTGTCGAACTTCGCCTAGGAGAATTGGCCGAAGATCCCGAATTTGGCAAGGTGAAAGACCTTCCTTATGAGGGCATCCATCGCTTGCGTGAGTGCTTGTTGGAGCTAGAAACAAAACCCATCAACACAAAAATGGTTGACCGCGTGCATACAACCGAATACCCCTATCGAATGATCGATAGCGGCATTTACATTGGCAATACGGAAGAATTGGCTTACTTCCCCCTGCCGCCACGAGAGGATCTTCGTAACGAATACTATCGCTGGTGGCGTTCAGCTAACAGCTAATAAAAACTTCTATTCTGATAATTCAGAAGGGGCAGGCGTGTGGCCTGCCCCTTTTTTGATCAATCTGCTAATGTAGAAAGGTCCCCTTCATCGTGGCCCATAACCCGTGCTTTCAAAATTCGGCGCATAATCTTGCCTGAACGCGTTTTGGGCAGGTTCTCGACAAATTCGACCGTGGCTGGCTTGGCTATCGGTCCCATCTCATGACCGACATGATCACGAAGTTCCATTGCCAGTTGTTCGCTAGGCTCATACCCTTGTCTTAAAATACAGAATGCTTTGATGATGTTGCCCCGCAGTTCATCTGGAACCCCGATACACGCCGCCTCTGCAACCGCCTTGTGACTGACCAGGGCGCTTTCCACTTCGGCTGTGCCCAATCTGTAACCAGACACTTTTATGACATCATCTATCCGGCCGATAATCCAAATATAGCCGTCTTCATCTTTTCGAGCGCTGTCACCAGGCAAATACCAGCCTTGTTCCTCAAACCTGCTCCAATACTGCTGTACATACCGATCAGGATCCCCAAAAATAGTGCGCAGCATAGCCGGCCAAGGCGACTTAATAACCAAATACCCTTCCTCGTTTGCTGCCACAGGGTTCCCGTCCTCGTCAACGACATCAACATCAACACCTGGAAAACCCTTTGTGCCTGATCCGGGCTTCAAGGGCATGGAAGGCATGGACGTAATCATAAAGTTGCCCGTCTCAGTTTGCCACCAGGTATCCATAATTGGGCATCGTTCTCGGCCAATGACACGGTGGTACCATTTCCAAGCCTCCGGGTTAATCGGTTCGCCAACCGACCCCAGTAGGCGCAGACTGGAAAGATCGTGTCGGTTTGGCCAACTCTGGCCAAAGCGCATAAGCCCTCGAATCGCCGTCGGGGCTGTATAGAGGATCGTTACCCCATATTTGGCGACCATAGACCACCAACGGTCCGGATAAGGATGGGTTGGAGCTCCCTCGTACATAAAGCTCGTCGCACCCAAAATCAGCGGTGCATAGACAATATAGCTGTGCCCCGTTATCCATCCAGGATCAGCCGCACACCACCAGACATCTTCAGGCTTGATGTCAAATACCCATTTCAACGTCGTCGATGTGCCAACCATGTAGCCACCATGCGTATGCATGATCGCCTTCGGCTTTCCCGTCGTCCCTGACGTATAAAGGATAAACAACGGATCCTCAGCATCCATGACCTCAGTCGGCGCATGTGGATCAGCGATAGGCAGGGCCATTAAATCATGATACCAATGATCCCGATCCGGAATCATCTCCACTTCCTGTCCGGTTCGCTTGACGCAGACAACGCTTTGCAGCGTGCCGGCGCGTGCTGCGGCTTCGTTGGCGATCTCCTTGAGTGGAACGATATTACCCCTCAACCACGCACCATCACAAGTCACCAGCACTTTCGATTCGCTATCATTAATCCGGTCCAGCAGTGCCTCCGTTGAGAATCCCCCATAAACCACCGAATGCATCGCTCCAATTTTGGCGCAAGCCAGCATGGCCACCATCAGCTCTGGTATCCGGCCCATGTATATAGTAACCCTGTCCCCCTTCATTACGCCCAGGGCGCGTAGCACACTGGCAAACTTGCTGACCTCGTAATTCAATTGCTGGTAAGTGTAAACGCGTGAGTCGCCAGGTTCACCTTCAAAAATCAGCGCAGCCTTGTTCCTGACCGCCGAGCGCATATGCCGGTCCAACGCATTGTGGATGATATTTACCTTGGCCCCATCAAACCATTTATAAAATGGCGCATTATGATCATCCAGAACCGTCTCCCACGGCTGGTACCATTCATAGTTTTCAGCTGCTATCTTGCCCCAGAATCCAGGCAAATCAGCCATAGCCTCGGCATTCACCTTCTCATAATCCGGAATATGAGCGTGCTCAATCACCTCCGGTGCAGGATAATAAACTTCACCCGACAGTTTTTTCTCATTGGTCATGATGGGCCTCCTTAATGATCGCTGGTATGTTTAGATTCTTTGATTGATGAAGCCTGGGGACCTACCAGGCGGCTTCAGTCCTGGTTTCTTGACAAGTATACAAATAATCATCCAAATCGAAAAACAGTATTGCATATCTCCATCTCATATAGTATTATACAAGCCTTGAAATTTCTGAGACATTTTTTAATAGACACGGGAGGTCATTAATGTTTTCAGCTTTAGTCCTAGCAACCACACTCTTGCAAAATGATGATGGTGGCATCGTAGGCGCGCTATTTGGCGGTATTTACTGTTTATGTTGGGGAGCTTTCGCCATTCTAGTAGTCGCTGGCTTGTGGAAGGTCTTCACCAAGGCCGGTCAGCCTGGCTGGGCTGCAATCATCCCTATTTACAATATCTATATTATGACCCAGATCATCGGACGCCCATGGTGGTGGCTGTTGCTGCTGTTCGTCCCCATTGTAAATATAGTGGTGTCTATTATCATGGCCATCGATTTGGCCCAATCATTCGGCAAAGACGCCGCATACGGAGTTCTGCTTCTATGGCTCTTTAGCATCATTGGCTACCTAATCCTTGGCTTTGGCGACGCCCAATATGTAGGTCCTGCAGCTGCACAGAAGTCCTAGCCCAACTGAATAGATAAAAAGGATGGAACATGATTATGTTCCTCCCCAAAAGTCTGCCGCGAAATCATTCGTGGCAGACTTTTTTTATTTGATATACATTTGTCATGTTCACTATTGTTATCAACCGGATGTACAAGTCCTATTGTCAATTGATCCATCGAGCGGAACGATAGTACTGCCCTATAGGAAGGAGGAAAAGCATGTCTGCAGCTCATAAGATTGCACCCGATCAAAAGGTGAATCTAAGTAAAATTGTTGCCGATGGCAAAGCATATCATGACGATCGCAAAAAAGCGGAAAATGAGTTCAAAGAACTGCGCAAGGAGTTCCGTGAACTTCAGGCTCAGTTCTATGCTGAAGGCAAGCGAAAATTGCTAATTGTTTTCCAAGCCATGGATGCCGGTGGCAAAGACGGAACCATTCGCGCCGTCACCCAGGGCGTCAATCCTCAGGGAGTGAGGATAACCTCCTTTAAGGCTCCATCAAAAAAAGAACTGGCTCATGATTTTCTTTGGCGCATACATTCGGCCGTTCCCGCACGCGGCATGATCGGCATATTCAACCGCTCCCACTATGAAGACGTACTCATCGTTCGCGTCGACAACCTCGTTCCCGAGTCCGTTTGGCGACCACGTTACGAGCATATCAATAACTTCGAAAATCTTTTGGCCAGTAGCGGAACCACTATCCTCAAGTTTTACCTCCATATAGACAAGGAAGAGCAGCGCGAACGCTTCCAAGAACGAATCAATATTCCGGAAAAGAACTGGAAATTCTCCTTTGGCGACCTGGAGAAACGGAAGCAATGGGATGATTATATGGTCGCCTATGAAGAGATGCTGGAGCACACCTCAAAAGCCGAGGCCCCATGGTATGTCATTCCTGCCAATCAGAACTGGTATCGCAACCTGGCCATCGAACGCGTTATCGTACATACCTTACATGATTTAAATCCTCAATACCCACCCCCGGAAGGAGACGTGAGCGGCGTTATTGTCGACTAGCTCCTAAATCCAATCCGTCAACGGGAAGAGTGCCACGGTACGCTTCCCGTTTTTCTTACCCACTTTAACTCTGCCTTCATAGCAGTACTATGTACTTTATGTTATGCTATTTTCAATTGCCTGTTGTTGACCTGACTTCAGCATTTATTAATATTGTGTGATGGAATTTCTACTACAGATCATTCAGCTTCTTAGCGAACCTCCTGGTAATATCATTTACCACCTCGTAACGCTTTTGGCCTTGCAGGTTGTATTTGCCTTATCGTATTCTCGCTGGAGAATCGACCTCGATGACACCATCGCTCGACGTCTGATGTGGGCTTCGGCAGCCATTTTCCTTAGCCGGTTTCTTTTGCTGATTGCCGGTCTGATCTATGCACAAGACCCAATTGCCGCAGCCACGGCACTCCCGCCATTGGAACAAGCCGTCTATGCCGCCACAGCCGCATTTCTCGTCTGGTCCCTGGTCCCTCGCCAATCACGCAGATCACGTCTTTGGGACATTCTCCTCACTGCAATCTTAGTTCTCATTGGCGTCTTTTATCTTTTTTCCGTCCAGAATTGGAACACGCTTCTAGAAGCCGGCCTAAATTATTACAGTGGAACCACACAAGCAGTCATTTGGGCTGTGCTTCAAATCACCATTCTTATCGGCGGCCTGGTTTTCCTGCTGCTAAATTCAAAAAGAAGAGAACCACTTCCCATCATCATTCTTGGCATACTGCTGGTGGCTACTATCATCCACTTGTGGAACTACGCCGAATTGATCCCGACTGATACAAACGTCCCTTACTGGACGCGTTTAGGGTACCTGATAGTATTCCCACTTTGGGCCGTCTACGCCTACGAACATTATCTAACCCCCTTATTGGCAAGCCAATCATTGTACCAGGCTTCCGTGCACAGATTCGGTTCAGGACTGGATGAGGCGGCCGAAGTAATAGCCACTAGGCAGCGCGAAAGACGAATATCGAAAAGCTTGGCAATGTCTACACATTTGCTTGACGCAGCATTTGCTTCCATAGGAACAATCGATCAACGCAGTTCGAGTCGCATCAACTTCACAAGCAGCTTGCCAGAAGAAAACTCTACATCTGTCAAACAATGGGCCCTAGACCTTGCTAAACATCCGACATTGAATGCCGCATTCATCCAAGGCCAAACCATAGAATTGCTGCCCACTGGCACTGGTGCACGCCAGCTGTATGATTTCTACGCCGCTTTTGACGCTGAGCCACTGGGACCACTGCTGATTCATCCACTGCAGAACAACGGATCAAATTTCGGACTAATGGTAATCGCCGCGAGAAAGAAAATAGAGAGTTGGGCTGACGAACATAAGGCGATTATGCCCGGTCTTTCGCGCTATATCGCCCAAGCAGTTGTCAACAGCGATTTACCCGCTGTCCGCTATGCGCCAGATCCACCGCAGCCCGAACCCAGGCAAGTAGTAGAAACCGTCCCCTCTGCCATTTTCCTTGACCAGGTGATGCTTAGCAGTCTTCAAGCAGAGAGAGATGAACTGCAATCTGCCTTGGAAGAAGCAGTGTTGAGAAGAAAGCAGTCCGAGGAGAAGGCGTTGATCATCCAGAAACAAGCCCGCTATTTGGCCGCGGCTCTGAGAGTCGCCCAAGAATCAACCCAGCAATCCGGCGCTAATCAAGACCCGGGTGATGCGGCAATCCACAATGAAGTCCGCAGCCGTCAGTCTGATGAGTTCACAGATCCATGAGCCAAGATCCAGACCCGATAACTTCATGGAAAACTCTGCTTCTACTAGTTCTAGCTGTCGTAGCGGTTGTGATCATCGCACTTCTTCTATCCCAAGTAGACACCTATCAGCGCCGCTCATCTGTTCCGGCAAATGTTCCGGCTATTGTGGATCTGGAATCAACAGTAGCCGCCGGTGAATTGGCAACAATCTATCTGCCCAGAGAAATTAGCCCAACCCCTACAAATGTGGCTCCCCCCACTGGAGTACCGCCTGCTGACCAACAACCTTTAAGCACACCCACAGGAGGGACCACGGCAGGTTGCGATGCTCCCTCTGGTTGGAAACCATACACGGTTGGGCCAGGCGACACTCTGCCAAAGTTGGCCCGCACACACGGAACCACCGTTTATCACATAATCAGAGCCAACTGCCTAGATTATGTGCAATTGCTGGTAGGAACCGAAATCCTCCTGCCCGGTCTCCCACGAAAGATTAATCAGCACGGAACAAACTAAGATCAACTGCCCCCAGCCAGACCAAAAAGTCACCCGCAGCAAGCCGGCTGTCACAATCTAAGAACCGCAATCAACACTTAATAAAACACTAAACACGACTCGTTCACATTCCCACATTTCCTGATCAGCGAAGGTTTTTCGCTTAATTAGCAACGTCTGAGCATAGAGTTCAACAGCCCTTGCAACTTGGATATCACCCTGGCTGTGCTATAATTCCGCTTTGGTTTAGGGCACCTGTACTATGGTGGCGATTAGGTAAATTTGTAGAGTTTCATCATGGATAAGCGTGAAGAACTGCGCCAGTCGATTCTGGCGCAGGTTGCTGAATACTATAAAGAGTCACACGCGGAAAAGCCTTTTGTACCGGGCCAGTCAACGGTTCATTATGCCGGGCGTGTCTTCGACGCAAGCGAAATGCAAAACATGGTTGATGCGGTCCTTGATTTTTGGTTGACCGCTGGCCCGTATGCCGAAAAATTCGAACAAGCCCTCGGCCGTTTTCTACATGTTCGGGAGGTTGTTCCCGTCAATTCGGGATCGTCGGCCAATCTTGTCGCCCTAACAACCCTTTGCTCCCATAAGCTGCCTGACGGGTTGCGTCCAGGCGATGAAGTCATAGTACCAGCAGCAAGCTTCCCCACCACCGTCAACCCTATCATCCAAAACAACCTGGTTCCTGTCTTTATTGATAGCTGCCTCGGTAATTACAATCTTGACGCCAATCAGCTAGAAGATGCGCTGTCGCCCCGAACCAGAGCATTGTGCTTTGCCCATACACTCGGCAATCCCGCCGATATGGATATTGTGATGCGCTTCACCAAAGAGCATGATCTATATCTAGTTGAAGACACCTGTGATGCTCTGGGTTCAACCTGGGATGGCAAACTAGTCGGAACTTTCGGACACATGGGCACCCTAAGCTTCTATCCTGCGCACCATATTACTCTGGGTGAAGGGGGAGCTGTATTCACGGACCAACCGCGACTTGCTAAGATCGCGCGTGCCGTTCGTGATTGGGGCCGCGATTGCTGGTGTGGATATGACAATCCAGTCAATGGTAAGTGTGGTATCCGCTTTGAAAGGGAAGTGCCCGGTATTCCCGGCTATTACGATCACCGCTACTATTATTCCGAGATCGGCTACAACCTAAAACTAACCGACCCCCAGGCTGCTATGGGCTTAGCCCAGATGGAAAAACTGTCTGGATTTATCGAAAGCCGAAAACGCAATTTTTCCCATATCTACCAGCAGTTGCGGAGATTTGAGGAATTTCTTATTCTGCCAACATGGCACGAAAAGGCAGATCCTTCCTGGTTCGCTTTCCCGATATTTGTGAAAGAGAGCGCCCCATTTATGCGTCACGAATTGACCAAGTTTTTGGAACTCAACAAGGTGCAGACAAGGCTGCTTTTCGCCGGTAATGTTTTACGCCAGCCTGCCTACGAGCATATTGACTATCGAGTCGTTGGTGAATTGCCCATTTCCGATCAGATCATGCGCGGCACATTTTTTGTAGGACTCTATCCTGGTATGGATCAGCCTCGCCTAGATTACATGATCGAGCAATTCGAAAGGTTTTTCAATAAACTATAATGCGTACGTTATCTGTCATCATTTGCTGTTACAACGAACGAACAACCATCGCTGGAGTAATCCATCGCACCAAGAATGTCGATTTAGGACCTAATTGGAACCGCGAAATTCTGGTCATCGATAACTTTTCAACAGATGGAACAAAGGAAATACTGCAGCAGATAGACGATCCGGAAATCAAGACCTTTTTCCACAAACAAAATATGGGCAAAGGCATGTCCATCCGTACCGGTATCACCAACATGATTGGCGATTACATGATCATTCAAGATGCCGACAATGAATATGATCCTGCCGAACATGTGCTTTTTTGTCAGAAGGCAGATGAAACGGATGCGTCGGCGATATTTGGATCCCGCGTCATGGGTGGAAATGTGCAGTACGAATACGCTCACGCCTATTTAGGTGTACGTTTCTTGACCGCCGTCACCAATATCCTTTTCGGTGGTCATCTAACAGATGTGGCCACAGCCACGAAAATGGTTCGAGCCGATGTTGTCCAGAAGCTGAATCTAACCACAACGGATTTCAATCTAGACTTTGAACTACCGGATAAGATTCTTCTGTCTGGTCATGAGATAATCGAGATCCCCATCAGCTACGATCCCCGAACCTATGCCGAAGGGAAGAAAATTACCAGTCGTGATGGTTTACGGGCCCTCTTGACAATGATAAAAGATCGACTGGGTTGTACCCCTGTCCTAAAAATTAATAGCCATGACGAGAAAATAGGTGCGGAACGGATCGCTGAATAAATCGAAAGGGTAAGCGTAATATTCTCTTGCTAAGATTCCATGGTTTATCAACCCTATATGTCGGGTGTGTCTTATGAAAATTGTCGTAACGGGTTCAATAGCCTTCGATTATTTAATGTCTTTCCCTGGTCGCTTTGCCGAAGTGATCATGCCCGACCAACTGCAGGATCTTAGCCTCAGTTTTCTTGTTGATTCCATGAAACGTCAGCACGGTGGCAATGGGCCAAATATTGCCTACACACTAGCTCTGCTGGGTGGAAAACCAGAGGTCATGGCTACCGCCGGCCAAGATTTCGCGGAATACCGCCTTTGGCTAGAGAAAAATGGCGTTAACACATCAGCCATCGTTGAGATTGAAGACGAATTTACAGCCTCCTTTTTCGTCAACACTGACCTAGACCAAAATCAAATTGCAAGCTTTTACACAGGAGCCATGGCCCATGCCAACAAATTGTCGTTTCGAGAACATGCTCCAGACGCAGAAATGGTAATAATTTCTCCTAACGATCCGGCAGCCATGTGTGCTTATGCCAGAGAATGTAGGGAATTGGACATACCCTACATCTACGATCCCAGTCAGCAGACGATCCGTCTCAGTGGCGAAGAATTATATGATGGATTAAACGGCTGCATGTTGTTATCAGTGAATAGCTATGAATACGGCTTAATAAAGGAACGAACCGGGCTTAGCCACGACGAAATTCAAGACCGCGTTGGTGGCCTGTTGGTTACCCGCGGAGCCGCTGGTTCCGAGCTGCTCATCGATGGCGAGCTGTGGGCAATTCCTACCTTTCCTCCCCTAAAAATCGTTGAGCCGACAGGGGCTGGAGACGCCTTCCGTGGGGGTCTTCTTCGAGGTATCGAACTCGGACTACCTTGGGACATAGCTGGGCGGATCGGCGCGTTGGCCTCCACCTATGTTTTGGAAAATATTGGCACACAAAATCATCACTTCACGCCGGTTGAGTTTGTTGAGCGATACCGCCGTCATGAAGATGATCACGGTGCGCTCGATATCCTTCTTCAATCCGCATCAATCAAGAAATAATTGGCACGACACGCGAAAGAAAAATCACCTCTCGCGTCTATCATTGTTAAGGAGAACAACACACAATGGAATTTGACATTAAGAATCCGGACCTAGCACCTGGCGGGCGCCGTCGTATCGACTGGGCAAACCAAGAAATGGCCGTATTAGCCGGTGTTAAGGAAGAGTTTGACTCTGACCGGCCCTTCGCAGGTTTGCGTATTGGGGCTTGTATGCACGTAACCACCGAGACTGCCAATCTAATGGTGACCCTTCAGGCTGGTGGCGCCGATCTCGCTTTGGCAGCCAGCAATCCGCTGAGCACTCAGGATGATGTGGCTGCGGCGCTTGTCAGTCACTACGAGATCCCTGTCTTCGCCATTAAAGGTGAAGACAATGAAACTTACTTCAAGCACCTTGAAGCCGTTCTAGATACCAAGCCCCATATTGTCATGGACGATGGTGCCGATCTCGTCAGCACCATTCACAAGTCTCACCGGGAATTGATCCCAAACATGCTCGGTGGTACAGAAGAGACCACAACCGGCATCGTTCGCCTGCGGGCCATGGCCAATGATGGGGCTCTAAGATTCCCTATGATGGCCGTTAACGACGCCCTGACCAAACATCTCTTCGACAATCGCTATGGAACTGGCCAATCAACAATGGATGGCATCATACGGGCCACGAATTATCTCATTGCCGGACGCAATGTCGTGGTAGGCGGCTTTGGCTGGTGCAGCCGTGGTATCGCCATGCGTGCCCGTGGACTTGGCGCCAACGTCATTGTAACCGAGGTCGATCCCCTTAAGGCATTGGAGGCAGTAATGGAAGGCTACCGCGTAATGCCCATGATGGAAGCCGCCCCCATTGGCGATATTTTTGTCAGCGCCACCGGAGATATTCATGTGCTCGATCGCCACCATTTTGAAGTAATGAAAGATGGCGCGCTGTTGGCCAATTCCGGTCATTTTGATGTAGAGATTAATAAGCCTGCCTTGCGTGAGATGTCAACCGATGAACCAAAACGCGTTCGGCCGTTCGTCGACCAGTTTAACCTCAAAGATGGTCGTCGACTGAACCTCTTAGGTGAAGGTCGCTTGATCAACCTCGCAGCTGCTGAAGGCCACCCCGCTGCTGTGATGGACATGAGCTTCGCCGGTCAAGCAATGGCTGCCAAGTACCTTGTTGACAACAAAGGCAAACTCGAAAATAAAGTATACACAATTCCTGAAGAGCTGGACCAAAGTATTGCCAGCATCAAACTTTCCTCCATGGGTATCGAAATCGACGCCCTGACCGAGGAACAGATTTCTTACCTCAACTCGTGGGAAGAAGGAACATAATCAAAGACTAGAAAAGGGCGATCGGCTCTCATCAGTTGGTCGTCCTTTCCCGCCATTTCATGACAAATCCCCTCGATCAGCAGGAGCATAATCGAAAAGGACTCGTTCGGGCAGGCCGCCTTTTCTCCAATATTGTCAGCCCACCCGTAATATTTGCCTTTGTTGGCCTGGCGCTCACACTGAGCGTTCTCCCTCTACCTCAGGCATTGGCCTGGGCAGCCGCTTACGGCTTCATTATCTCTCTGCTGCCGATCCTGTTTGTACTTTGGCTCCTAAATACTGGTCGTATCAGTGAGCTGCACATGAGTGACACAGGTGAGCGTCATCTACCTTACCTGATTGCCGTCGTTTGTGGAGTCATCTTTTTCGCCGTCGTTCAAATATTCGATGGCCCACAGCTTCTAAGTTGTCTGGCCATCTTCAACATCGTCACCTTATCCGCACTTGGTCTGATAAATGCACGCTGGTTGATTAGCTTTCATGCCGCCGCGATCGCCGCCGCATGGATGATAACTGGATTGGTATTTAGCTGGGCCGCTAGCTTAGTTGTAATACCGTTCCTGTTCGCGGTTGTCGTGGTACGCCTTTATTTAAAGCGTCATACGCCGGCTCAAGTAGTTGCCGGTCTGGTCCTTGGTATCAGCACCGTCTTATTTCTGACCCTGTTTGGATGCTTTGTGTGAGCATGATCTGGAACAGCAATTAACCACGGTAATTCCTATGTTTGAACAAGACCGTATGATTGGCCGCTTGCAGCGACTTGTCGCAGAGCAAACAGAAATTATTGCCTGCTTCTTATCCGGCTCATTCGGCCGTCGTGCTGAGGATGCATACTCCGATCTGGACATAGCCCTCGTTTATCAAAATGAAGCTGGCCTAGAGCGCGCTTGGCACAGTCGTATTCAGTTTGCTAAGTCAATAATGCCTTACATATCACTCAAATCCTTTGATGCAGAACATATTCGACCCTATTTTCACATCGTCCTTTTCGCCAATGGCAGCAAGCTCGATCTACGCTTTGAAAACAAGGACACGCTCCAGCCAAATCCTTGGGACGCCCAGATTCGCATCTTAAAAGACACAGATGGGTGGACAGAGAATTATCAGTCGCAGTCCGGTCGATTGGCAGTACCACAAACAGGGATAGGTAATAGAGAGCTGGTACAGATTGATCAAAGATTCTGGGTAATGTATTGGGATATCTTGCGTTTGTTGGTCCGCGGCGATACCGAAAAATCCTTCCCGATATACCTACAATTACTACACTTCAGTATTCCTACTCTGATTGAAGTGCTGCCCCCCGGACCCGAGCGGACCTCATTATTCGAAGCTCAATTCAATCGTGATCGGAACGTTAACACTACTCACTTTAGAAAACTGCTAAAAGCCTATTTACGTGCCCGGCAGGCTATTATCCAGCATCATCATCTTCAATTCGCTGCCGATCATTCCTTCGAGAACCAGATTCAAAGACTGGTCGACAAATTAATCTGAGTGGGACCGGCGACTTGGTGCAGAAGCCTATGCAATTCTGCTTGGCTTGTCGCTTGCAGCATCTGGCCAAGGTACTCCTGGGCATCCACCATTTCCGCTAAGTAATGTTTCAGATGTTTGCGAAACAGGACAACGCCCAGCTTCTCGCCATAATACATGACCATTTCCTGCAAATGGTATTCAACCGCAGCGACAATATCAGCCTCAATTATGCTTGAGCGATTCAAACGGCTAAATATCCACGGGTTGCCAATTGCCGCCCGCCCAATCATCACCGCCTCACAGCCCGTTTTTTCTTTCAAGCGATCAATATCCTCTGGCGTACGCACATCACCATTGCCAACTACCGGCACATTGACGATCTGACGCAACCGCGCAATCTCATCCCAATCAGCTCGGCCCCCATAATTCTGCACCTTCGTCCGTGAGTGCATGGCCACCAAGGCTGCACCGTTGTCCTCCATAATCTTTGCAATCTCAGAATAATTCCGCTGATTATCATCCCAGCCAAGCCGGATTTTTCCAGTTACCGGAACCGAGAGATTCTTACTAAGCAATGCATACGTTTCTCTCACCAACTCCGGCTGTGGCATCATGCCCGCACCTGCCCCACGGGCGCTTACTCTGCGCGTTGAACAACCCATATTTATATCAATAATATCTGGCTCCAGCTCCTCGATGCGCAGTGCAGCGTCCAATATCTTCTGCGCATTGTTGCCAAAAACTTGGAACACGACCGGATATTCATCCACTTTTTTGTCCAATCTTTGCCAGAATCTGCTGTTGCTTTTTTTTCCTAATAGCGCCTCTACAGGGACGAACTCTGTGTAGTTCATCGCCGAACCAAACGCGCGGCAGATTGCCCGATAAGGTACGTCCGAATAGCCAGCCATTGGCGAGAGGATAACGTCTCCATACACGGGTATATCACCCACCCAAAAGGTAGGTTCGTCCTCTCTAAGTTCAACCATAATCCGCCCCATCAGACATTGTCCACTTCTCCGCCAACGTAACAACCCTCTCACAATTGCCGTTTTCGCCCAGATCAAACCAATGGATACGTAGATCATCCTGCCTAAACCATGTGTTTTGCTGTCTAGCAAAGCGATGAGTTTCAAACTTTATCCTCTCGATGGCGTCATCAAGAGTTAGTTCGCCATCAAGATGTGCCATCAACTGGCGGTAACCAAGACCGCTCATCGCCGGCAGAGAACGATCATAACCAACACTCCTCAGGGCGATCACTTCGTCCAGCAATCCATCATCCATCATAATGTCGACGCGATCATCAATGCACCGGTATAGCGTTTCCCGATCACGATTGAGACCAATCATACATATGTCATAGTCGGGAGGTGTCTTGCGCTGCAAAATACTAATGGGTATCCCTGTCACCAGGACAACCTCAAGAGCACGAATAACGCGCCGCAGATTACGCTGGTCGATTTTTTCGGCCGCCACGTAGTCCAATACACTTAGCCAGCGGTAGAGTTCATATTCCCCAAGCAGTTCCAACTGGCTACGCATAGCCGGCTGGGGCGCAACCTCAGGAATTCCCCAACCTTCAATGACTGCCATAATATATTGGCCTGTTCCACCTACTAGAATCGGTATTCGTCTCCGTTTCAGCACATCTTCAATTGCCGCATACGCCATTCGCTGGTATTGGCCCAAAGTCATAGATTGATCAGGTTTACAAATATCAAGTAAGTGATGCGGTATCTCAGTTTGTTCAGAGGGAGTAGGTTTGGCAGTGCCAATGTCCATACCCTTATAAAAGAGGCGTGAGTCGGCGGAGACTATTTCGCCCTCTAATTCTCTCGCCACGCGTAGAGAGAGTGCCGTCTTGCCCACGGCCGTTGGCCCTACTATTACCAACAGCTTCTTCACCAAGCCCACACAATATTGGGTACTTGCTCACAACGAACAAGTCTGCCCTGGTGATCTAGCTCCACCGCCACTAGGTCCACGCGCCATTCAACATCCACAAGATCATGCTCCAGCAAATACCGTTGGCCTAACTCTAGCAGTCGTTTTGCCTTTGTTCGTGTAATCGCCTCTTCTGGCGTCCCATAATCCCGCCCCCGCCTTGTCTTGACCTCGATAAAAACCAGAATTTCGTCGTCCTGAGCCACCAAATCGATCTCTCCGCGACGGCAGCGCCAATTGCGCTGTAGGATTTTATATCCTTTTACCTTCAGATGCTTTGCCGCCTGATCCTCACCCCAACGACCGAGTTTCTGCCGTGCATCACTCATTTTCCAGATCTTCTTCGTTCTGTATTGGATCAAGGCTCAAAATACGTCGTCGTTCACCTCGCGGATGAATCAATCCTGCCAACTGATCTAGTTTTGGACGTAGTCCTTTCCGGTTGCGATACCATCTCCCATGAGGCCGGGCACGTTCGAAATCGGGGCGAGTTTCACGCAATCTTTCATAAAGGGCCACAGTATTCTTTACAGTCAGCCTTATATCATACGGCCTGCTTGCCTCTTTGGCTGAGGCACTCATCGATTGTCTCAGTTCCGGACTGGCGCCTAGTCCAACTATCGCAGCTGCCAAACTCTTTTCCGGATCCGCCGCCAGAAAACCAGAAACTGTGTTGGCTACCGAGTCAATCATACCTGGCGACTGCGTCGCCGCAATTGGAAGCCCTGCGGCCATGGCTTCAATAACCGTTAATGGATGCACCTCAGTCACCGAAGCCGTAGCAAAGAAGTCAGCGGCTGCAAGATAATTGGAAATCTCTGCATAAGGCACACTTCCCGTAAAATGGATTCTATCGGCGCAAGCAAGACTCTGCGCCATCTCCCTTAGTTCTTGTTCTGACGCTCCTGTACCTATGAGACAGATATGCAGGTCCGGCAGCATCTCTGCCGCGATCGCAAACTGAGTCAATAGGATGACCGGATTTTTCTCTTCTGCGAGGCGTCCAACATATACCGTTAGCACCGCAGAATCGGGTATGCCGAGGTCGCTCTTACTCTTCGGGTTTGGCGGATTATCAAAATGAACCAGATCGACCCCGTTGGGGATCACCTCGATTGGTCTACGCACACCAAACTCCAATAATACCTGCTTCACACTTTCCGATGGAGCAACAACCGCGTCCGCCATATCCGTATACTCGGGCCAAATCTGGCGCATTAAAGCATCGACCGCTTGCTGCGGCAGAGGCATAGGCATATAGGATCCGGTATATAAATCAAGACGGGTATGGTTAGTCAATACAATAGGGCAGCGGGCATACCGGTGAGCCAAATCCACTCCGGCAACCAAATGGTGGCAATGCAGCACGTCCATCTCCCGAATCTGTTCCTGAACATCGCGCGTATAACTGATTCCAAAATGGTAGCCTGAATCCTGCAACGGAATTGCCTTAGACCGTACGATACCCTGTTCTTCGCCGTTCGGATCTGGATCGCCAAAGGTGAAAACGGTTACCTCATGACCCGCCTCTTCCAAATGAAATTTATAGAGTGACACCATATTCGTCACCCCGTTGACAACTGGCTTATAGGCAGCCGTTACCATTCCTACTTTCATAGGGTTTCCTCACCACCTTCCAGGCCAAAATCAAAATGCTCGCCAATGGAACGGCGATTGTAGTTCTGGTAGATTGCGCCCGCAAAAACGGGAGCGGTGCTCAATACCGTCATATTCGGCAGCCGCTTTTCGCTGCTTAAGGGCACCGTATCAGTAGTCACAATCTCCCGTATCTGAGGCATACTAGAAAGTCGATCCAACGCCTTTCCTAAGAACAGTCCATGTGTAACAATCAGCGTGATTTCTTCAATGCCATGTTCGATTAACAGTTCACAAAGCTTGATGACCGTTCCGCCCGTAGCAATTTCATCATCATGGATAATCGCCCGGCGAAAACCAGCTACCTGTCGCCCAATCAGACCTCCAATCTCAACCTCTTTATCAGAGATCCGCATCTTATTTGCCGAAGCAACTGGCAAATTGAGCATTGCCGCAAGACGAGCTGAAGACTTCGCTCCTCCTACATCCGGAGCGACAACAACAGTGTCCTCGGCCGAAAATACTCTTGATCCCAGATAATTCGCAAACAAACCACGTGCCGTCAGTGGGTCAGCAGGAACGCCAAAAAAACCATGCACCTGAGCCGAGTGAAGCTGCATCGTCATGATATGTGTGGCCCCTGCCGTCATCAACAAATCACCAACCAACCGCGCTGTAATGGAAATGCGCGGAGCGTCTTTCTTGTCAGACCTGGCATAGGAAAAATAAGGAATAATTGCGTGCACCTCCCGTGCCGATGCGCTTTTCGCGATATCAAGCATCATTAACAATTCCATCAAATGGTCACTGACCGGAGGTACAAATGATTGGACGATATAGACAGTCCTTCCACGAACGCTGGCTCCAAGTTGCACGTACATATTGTCATTGCTAAATCGCGAGAAATTAGTCGTGTCCAATGGAATAGAAAGCTGATCGGCGATTCTCTGGGCCAATTCTGGATTGGAACGACCGCTAAAAATTCGCACATCGTTTGCATCCAGCCCTCTAAGTTCTTCTAACATTGCCTTCTTAATGCCTCCGCTTTGCAGGACTCCAACTGGTCAAACTTATCAAAATGAAACAGGAACTGAAATTGCCATTTCCAGACGTTCTCGATACTCTGCTCTTGAAATTTCAACTGCGCCAAATCGTCGCAGATGTTCAGTTAAGAACTGAATATCTAGGAGCATCAGCCCTTGTTGTTTAAGATGTTTAACCAAGTACACCAAGGCAAGTTTGCTTGCGTCTTTCCTATAGCTAAACATACTTTCGCCGGCAAAGAGACCATTTATCGCCACACCATATAAACCACCTGCCAACTTGCCATCCATCCATGTTTCTACACTATGTGCAAACCCCAACTTGTGCAGTGTGATGTAGCTGCTAATGATATCGTCATTTATCCAAGTTGTTTCTCTTCCCTCATCCGGTTGCGCACAAGCCTTAATCACTTCTGAGAAAGAACTGTTTAGACGGATCTCGCACCCTCTCTGGCGCACTGTTCTCTGCAATCTTCGCGAGATGTTGAAGCTGTCCAATGGAAGAATAGCGCGCGGATCTGGATCATACCAGAATATCTCCCCATCTTCATCCGCCATGGGAAATACTCCTTCGCAATAAGCTGACAACAACAATCTGGGAGCAAGTTGCATAGTTTGGGGGCTCAACTAGCGGTATTCAACCGATGGTTCAATCCGGCAGGTGCTCTCCCACCACGGTCTAATGCGTCCTCCAATCCTTCGACCGATCAATTTCTCTAACCCAGTAACAATCCCCCATAGCTTCTCAAAATCAACGCCCGTACCCAAACCCATTTTATAGGCCATAAAGACCAGGTCCTCTGTAGCCAGGTTGCCCGCTGCACCTGGGGCAAAGGGACAGCCGCCAATGCCACCAATACTCGTATCGAAAATCCGCACCCCAGCTTGGAGAGCGGTGGTTGCATTGGCCAAACCCATTGCTTGTGTGTCATGTAAATGCACCGCCAAGTTCGCCATTCCAAACCGGTGACCCAGTCGTTCCATAAGGCGGCCAACCTCCAGTGGATTTGCCTGCCCAACTGTATCCGCCACCACCATTTCGTCAACTCCCATTTGTTCCACCCGACTCGCATATGCCACCGTCTTTTGCGGCGACACTGGTCCATCAAACGGACAAATCCAGGCCGCGCTGATATACACGCGAGTCCAGATGTCATCCCTCTTGGCTTGCTCAACCAACTGTCCTGTTGTCCGGACTCCCTCTTCTGCCGTCATGCGTGTATTGCGCAGACTGAAAGTATCGCTTACAGACACCCCGAATGCCATCGCCCGACATCCCGCAGCTGCTGCGCGCTCATATCCCCTCTGATTGAATACGAGACCAACAAAACGAACCTTCTCAGAGTTCTGATCATTCATAACACGGTCCATAACCTTGTCGGCATCTGCCATTTGAGGCACCGCCTTTGGATGAACAAAACTGGTTACTTCAATCTCACGCATTCCGGCCGATACCAGTTCAGAAATCAACTTAAGTTTTTGATCCGTTTCAACCAAAACGGGCTCATTCTGCAAGCCATCACGTGGTCCGACCTCATATATCTTCAAGTAATCGTCCATAACAACTCACATTTTGCACACTATCATCCATTCTCAGGAGACTGGTATTGCAGCAACACTAATGTGAAATCTATTAATTGCTGGAAGAATCAGTACGATCGAATATTGCGGAAACGGAATTTAGTGCCAATAGGTTTACGATCCCCGCCATGCGGCAGTGGCCAAGCAAAGCCAACCGGCCAGAAATGAAAAACCTCCCAGTGGAGTGATAGCCCCGAGCCACCCAAGTCGCGTGAACAACAGCAAGAACAAACTCCCGGAAAACAGCAGGATACCCAGTAGAAACAAATACCCCGCCCAATTGACCAACTGGCCTGGCCAATGGCTAGCCGCCCACGCAACAACAAAGAGACCCAAGCCATGAATCAGCAGATACCTCACCCCTGTATCATAAGTGCCCTCAAGAGTGGGATAATTTTCAAAATAGCTGCTCAGTCCATGAGCGCCAAAGGCGCCTGCGCCAACACCCAAAAACATAATAATTGAACCAAGTATTGCAAAGATACGTTCCACTACTTACCTCACATCAGTAAATGGTCTGATCCGTCAGGTTCGCGGATCACGGATAATCATCGTTGCACAGCATGCGCCGCGCAGCACTTTTTCCGCAACACTACCATACACCCACCGTTGCAGTCCAGTTCTTCCATGGCTTGACATGATGATCAAATCAATCCCTCGCTCGGCAGCATACTCGAAAATCGCCTCCGCAACCGTTCCTTTTGCCATCGCTGCCGTAACATGCACGTCATCAAGCGCCATTTCTGCTTTTTTCTTTTCCAGATACTCCTCCGTCTTTACCACTTCCTTATGTTCGATCTCATCAAATACTTCACTCATAGACGCCGTTTCTAGCATCTGATGGGTGGATGAATTAACACGCAGAAGATGCAGCTCAGCCCCCATAGCCATCCCCAGTTGCCTACCTGGTTCCAAAGCTCGCTCCGCCAAATCTGAACCATCAAGTGGAATAAGTATCTTTTTAGTTTTTGCAGCTTCGTCAGACACCCGCGCATTGATAATAGCAGTTGCACACGGACCCCGTCGCATCACGCGTTCAGCAACACTTCCATACACCCAGCGACTTAAACCCGAACGACCGTGACTAGACATCATTATCAAATCTACATCATTTTCCTCAGCATATTGGATAATGGCGTCCGCAGGCTGTCCGGTTTCACAAACCGACTCGACCTTCACCCCTAATCCAAGCCCATCAGCCTTTGATCGTAAATAGGAGAGCGCCTCGTCCTCTCCAAGTCGGTTCATCTCCTCATAGACCATCGGATCGGCAGCTAGTAGTGCAAATTGCGGAACAACCCGCAGTAGGGTTAACCTTGCTGACATCGCCGAGGCGATGCCCGCTGCCGGACGCAGCGCTTTTTCTGCTATATCTGACCCATCGAGCGGAACTAAGATATGGTTGAACATTTTAAGCTCCTCATAAATTGAAATTTACCATGCCATGGCAAAACTGATAACTCGGAAAAACTACCCTCCGTCAATGACAGTCTCAGACTGACCAGCAGCAAAATAGTCTAGATAGTCCGTAACAGTAATAATACCCACTAGATCACCTTCATCAATAACAGGCAAGGCGCCGAACTTATAGAGACTTAGCATCTTTGCCGCGTGATATGCCGGTGTATCCGGAGCAACCGCCATCGGATTGGCCGTCATGCAAGTTTCGACAAGCACCTTATCTAGCAGTTCTTCATCTTGCCATCGTCCATGAACAACCATCGGCGAATTCATAACAAGACGAATATCCCGGTCGGTGATAATTCCGACCAACTCACTATTATTAAGCACGGGGAATTGACGACAACCCTCAGTTTTCATCATTTTTACGACCCGCCGCAGAGGTGTGTTTGGAGTCACAGAATAGGGAACCACCGTCATCAAATCACTAACTGTTAACATGCCAATTCTCCTCATAGAATCTGCTTGTCGATATCGCCTTCTCACCCGGTAGAATCAATGGCGTTGCAATGTGGACTTCCAATTAATCAATACATGAGACCAATCGATTCTCCGTTGCATTTACTAGTAGTATAGATCAGCATCATCCGCCTAGCTTGTGGCGAATGTCATATAAGTTTGATGACATTCTTCGGTAATTCAGGTATATAATTCCTTTTTTTCGATATCCATGAGAAATAATTGCTGCTTGCCTCAAGCATGATAAACTCCCCAGCCAAGATTCCTACCACATAAATAACTAGAAAAGCAGGATAAACTGAAATGGCTAAGAGACGAAAAACAACAAAGAAAACACAAGAAAAACGCGGCACGAACTGGGTGCTAATTGGTGGAGTTGTTTTTGTTGGTGTTATGGGGCTGTTTGCTTTGCTATTCCTGGCCCTTCGTGCGCCAGAACCTCAAGCAACTCCGTCGCTGGCTCAATACTGTTCCGAGAATGCCGGCAGTTGTGTCGAAATTGGCGAGCCCGATGCGCCCACGACCTTTGTTGAAGTTTCAGATTTCGGCTGTTCTCACTGTCAAGCTTTTCATCAAGAGAAATCCACACCGATAAAAGAAAACTATGTCGACACGGGCAAGATTAAATGGATATTTGTGCCCTATGCCCTACGTGCCGAGACCATACCAGCAGCCAATGCTGCACTTTGTGCCAATGAACAAAATAAATATCTCGAGTTTTCGGATGCCGTTTACGCCTTACCGACGCAAATAGGCCTTACTCGTGATGGATTTTTGATTGCCGCCGAAGAAGTCGGCCTTGATGTTGAAGCCTTCACAACATGCGTAGAGGAGGGTCGCCATAACGGAACCATTGGCCGTAATCAGCAGGCCGCTAGAGCCGCCCGTGTTTCGGGAACGCCAACTTTCTTTGTTAACGATGAGATGGTGTCCGGTAACGTTCCGATGTCCGAATTCGATCGCCTATTTAGCCAATAAAACGGTTATCGATAATGACACTCCCCAAAGATTGGCCGGTTAGGATCATTCAGATACTTGCTGTGCCTGGTATGATGGTTGCTTATTATCTCTACCTATATCACAGTGGTTCGCTATTTACGACCTGTACCGTTAACGACCTTTTCGATTGTGGTCAAGTAAGCGGACCAAACAGTCCATATTCCTCAATCGGCCCCATTCCGGTCGCCCTCATTGGTCTCATCGGCTACGCAGTCATTTTTCTGTTGGTCTGGAGTCGGGATTGGATAAATATGGTCGCCGACAATCTGCCGGAACTGATGATGGGCCTTGTGAGCTTAGCCTTTCTTTTCACACTAGGTCTAACAGCACTAGAATTTTTTGTTATCCATGCCTTTTGCCAATACTGTCTCTACTCTGCGGCGATCATCCTGGTTATGTTCATCCTATCCCTCTTGCATTTGAGAAGAAGTAGAAACGACTCCTAGCAGCCAAAAAAATCCCTTGCCACGATTCTCACGTAATATGTCACCCCAGATTAGTGACATCTTGCAGTCGTGTTCCCATACCATTTAGCATAATATGTTGGTAAGAAACCATGAACTAGATTCATGATTGCTCCATCATGGTGTTCGGGAAGAAATACTATATCAGTTCCCGGCTTTTGGGGAGATAGCTCACAGGAGTTTACGACTAACGTGCTTACCACAAGAAAACTCATGCTCGTTAATCCAAAATCAGTCTCTCCCGATACCCCGATCAAGGAGGCTAGGTTGCTCATGGAAACCGGAGGCACCTTGCAGTTGCCGGTAGTCCATCTTGGGAAATTAGTTGGCATTATTACAGATCGAGATATCTGCTTGGCAATACACGTGGTCAGCGTTGAAGACAAACTCGTTTCCGATTATATGACCGCCGATCCCGTGACCGTATCCCCCGATACGCCAGTATTCCGAACTGCACAAAAACTCAGTACTTACAAATTTGGTGCGTTACCTGTAGTCGATGGGGATACTCTGGTAGGATTGATTACATCCAGCATGCTACTCGCACATTTTGCCAATAATATCGACAAACGCTAAGAACAAACCGTCGCTTCTTTAGACGAGGGGATTGTCAGAAACAGCTAGTTCAATTTCTTCGATCAGATTGGTGGAGTTGATATGTTTGAGCAAGTATCGTTTGGCGCCTGCTTGCAAAAGCAAATCCCGTTCAACTGAGTCAACATAAGGAGCCAAGACAATCACCGTTGGAGTCTCCTTAACCATATCACGAATTGCAATTGCGGTCTGGAAAAGGTCTTCATCCGAACCATTCTGAAGCCCAAAAATAATTACGTCCGGCTGATCGATTCTCAGCATGACTAGTGCCTCTGCAGGGTCTGATGCCACCCCAACAACTTCCAACTGCCTCGGTGCATCAAGGCGAATGCGCAGCGCACGTCTCACAGCCTCATGTCTGTCGACGATCAGAATCCTAATTTTATTCTCTTCGATCATCTTTACGCTTTCTGATAACACGCTTGCCTTTTGCGGACAATGACCCAATGTGTCGATTGCCTCCCTGGATAGATCGCTGAAAAGCGGGCAGCATCCTCAACTTAACTTCAGTATATAACCTTCTGTTATCCAAACTCAGTGACAAATGTCATCCATTGTTAGGACATCTGTCATTCAGTTATTCAGATTTTCGAGCAAAGAATGTTGGAAGAAAATAGAAGATGTACTACTTGAGGCTTTCAAGTCCGCCGGTATGACATAGATTTATGGAGCTATGGGTAAACGCATCGTAATCGTCGTACCTTGTCCTGGCGAAGAGCGAATAAAGAAGGTTCCCTCCAATCCCTCAGAACGTGCTTGCATATTTGCCAAGCCATGTCCCACTTGCTGCGAATCATCAAAGGGGTCAAAGCCTCGGCCGTCATCATGAATAATCAAGGTAACCGATGACTCAGAACGCATCAAGGTCAAAGTGACATTGGCAGCACGTGCATGTCGGGCCACATTAGCCATAGATTCTTGTGTAGTCAGAAAAATAGCCCTTGCTAAAGATGTTGGAAGATTATCAAGCTGCTGTGAGACAGTCAAAGACACAGGAATCATCGTATTCGCCTGAAATTCCCTCACCAACCTCGCCAATCCTTGCGAAAGATCTCCACTGAAGCGCCGCGGTCTCAGATCCAATATGAAGTTCCTAATATCGCGAATGGCATCATTCAATCCCTCGATTGCCCCATCTAGCAGTTGTGCCGATTCATCAGCATGTTCAGGAAGGACAATTCGTGTCGATTCAAGCGTCAAGCCAACAGCAAAGATCGATTGGATAACTCCATCGTGAAGATCCATACCAATTCGCGAACGCTCTTCCAGGATTGCCAAGCGTTCCACTTGCTCATATAGATGCGCATTTTGAATCGCAATGGCAGCATGGGCCGCTAGCATCTCAACCAGCTTTTGGTCTGCCTCGCTGAATTCATGCGCGTCGATTTTTTCGGTAAGATATAAATTCCCGAGAGGCTCTCCAGCACCGATAATGGGCACACCCAAAAAACTCGTCATAGTTGGATGTCCAATAGGGAAACCAACCGAACGGTCGTCATCAGATAACCGCTTCAGACGAATAGACTTTTGCTCAGCCACTATCGCCCCCAACAGCCCCTTACCCAAGGGAGGATGTGGCATAAGGTCGACCTGCTCGCGCGTCAATCCACTGTGGACAAAGCTTTGCATCCGGCCATATTGACCTGGGACACCCAATGCAGCAAAACGAGCCCCGACAAGCTCTCGTGCCGCATCGACGATTTGTTGCAGGACCTTGTCCGAATCCAACTCTCCGGCAATTGCCAGAGCGGCGCGGTTCAATGCATCCAACGCTTTAACAGCCGAGTATCCGATTTCTGGCATCAACAGTAATCCATCATTGTTTTGAATAAGGGGAACGCATCCGGCAGACAGTATGATAGCTACAGATGGTCTTGGAGATGGTGCTGAATAGCATAAGCTGCTGCTTCTGCCCGATTCGATACATTAAGCTTAGAAAGAATGCTGCTCACGTAATTACGTACGGTCCCTTCACTCAAGAACAACTCAGAAGCAATCTCCCTATTCGTCTTACCCGCGGCAATCAGAGCCAACACCTGCTTCTCTTGTCCAGTTAAGTCAGTGAAGGCAACCGCCTCCTCTTTCCTTATAGAACGCCGGACTTCAACAAATACCCTTTGTGTTAGTGACGGGTCAAGCATCGACTCACCGCGCGCCGTTGCCTCGAGCGCCCTCACAAGGTCACCCCCTCCAACTTGTTTCAAGACGTAGCCGGTAGCTCCCGCGCGAATAGCTGAAAACAGCAGTTCGTCTTCCGCGAACGACGTTAGTATGATTACCTTGGTATCTGGTAACTGTTGCTTTATTTGATGACAAGCCTCAATACCACTTCCTCCCGAAAGCCGAATATCCATGATCACAATATCTGGTTCATGCAACAGCGCTTGCGCGACAGCTTCCTCTTCATTATCAGCCTCTGCAACAACGGTGAATCCTTGTAGTCGTTCCAGCAGCACCTTCATGCCCAGCCGAACTACCTCGTGATCATCAACCAAAAGCAGCCTCATAGTCATGGCATTATTATAACTTCGATTAAGGGGATCACCAAAGTTGACCCAAAAGGCTGGCACCTCAGATTATTGACAAAAGAGGGTCACCAAGCTTCAATATCAAGGTTGGTGAGCTAATGATATCTGATAGAAGGCACGCCCCTAATAGTGCATCATCAAGTAAACGCTCCGCTGGAAGCAACATACCCACATTGGGGGCAGCTCAAAATAAACAGACCATCGTATTTCAGGGTGCCCTCACCACACGATGGGCATTTTGATCCTTGTCCTAGATGAATCGCACATGAGTGATCATCGCGATCCTGGCGCCACCAATAGGTTCTCTTGGTTGATGCTACGTTTTCTATCATATGTTAAGCATAATCTTGCCCAATACGGTTGTCAAAAATAACAAATGTCCTATTGCGACGGTCAATTTTAGCGAAAATTGGCTCAGATCCATGACAGCAAATGACTTTTGTCATGTGTTCATGTGCAATCTGTCACTGACTTCCCCTTGATTTCGGCGATACAATGCGTAATTAGAATAGTTAGACCATGTAGCGCGTGTGGATCGCGACGCATTTAAAAATAGTTGTTGGTTCTAGGCCTGGGATATGTGCCCACCCTATTGGCATTTACCGAGGCCTTCCGTGCTGCGTTATAGACACGAGAGGTACCACAACCTTTCACATTTTACTTTCTTGGATGGAGGATATTAGTATGACACAAGAAATCGAAACGAAAGAAGTAACGAACTCGAAGTATGTCTACCTGTTTACCGAAATAGAACAGGCCGAAGCATACGTCGGAGGAGATTGGGACAAGGTCCGCGGATTGTTGGGCGGTAAGGGCGCCAACTTAGCTGACATGACCAGACTTGGTGTGCCGGTTCCACCTGGATTCACCGCCACCACCGAGGCTTGCAATGCATATCTGGCAGAGGGCGAGAAATTTCCTGCCGGTATGTGGGAACAGGAACTCGCCGCCATAAAGGCTGTTGAAGTCGCTACTGGAAAAATCTTTGGCGATGACGAAAAACCTTTGCTGGTATCGTGCCGCTCAGGCGCGAAGTTTTCGATGCCCGGTATGATGGATACAGTCCTCAATATCGGCATGAACGATATCGTAGCCGCGAAAATGGTCGATCGTGTCGACTCACGGTTCGTGTATGACCTATATCGCCGCTTGGTTCAAATGTTTGGCAGTGTTGTCATGGGCGTCCCTGATGAAGCCTTTGAAGTTGTTATCTCAGCTCGTCGCAAGAAAGCTGGGGTTACTTCCGATTCTGATTTGACTGGCGAAGATTGGCTGGTCGTAACCAATCGCTTCAAAGACATTTTCCGCACATTTACACGCTCGGAATTCCCGCAAGATCCCTACGAGCAGCTGAGACTGGCCACGGAAGCAGTGTTCAAGTCATGGAACGGCCGTCGTGCATTCGACTACCGCAACGCCGCAGGCATTGCCCATGATTTAGGCACCGCCGTTAACGTTCAGACGATGGCCTATGGAAACATTGGTGTCAGTTCCGGTACAGGCGTTGCTATGTCCCGAAACGCTTCTAATGGCGAGAAAGAACTTGAAGGTGACTTCTTGATGAACGCCCAAGGTGAAGATGTCGTCGCCGGCATCCGCATCACACAGCCAATCAGCGATCTTCAAACCGAAATGCCTGAGATCTACGCTGAATTTGAAGTCATTGCCAAAAAACTCGAGAAACACTACCGCAATATGCAGGATATGGAATTTACCATTGATCGCGGCAAGTTGTACTTGCTCCAGACACGTGATGGTAAGCGAACAGCTCAAGCAGAAGTACGCATTGCAGTTGATATGGTAGATGAAGGGCTCATCACCAAAGAAGAGGCCGTACAGCGCGTACGGCCTGATCAGGTCGACTTCTTCCTCCATCCACAGCTTGATGCAGAAGCGACTAAAGCCGCCGACGTTATTGCATCTGGCTTGAACGTATCCCCGGGTGCTGCCGTTGGTGTTGCAGCATTTGATGCTGATACAGCTGCTCGTTGGGCCAAAGAAGAAGGCAAACAGGTCATAATGGTGCGCCCTGAAACCAAGCCTGATGATGTCCACGGCATGCTCGCTGCCAACGGTATCCTTACCAGCCGTGGTGGGCGTACCAGCCACGCCGCATTGGTAGCTCGTCAGTTCGGCAAGCCGGCAGTAGTCGGCGTGAGTGAACTTGAAATCGATCTCGTTAGTCGCCAGATGACTATTGACGAAGACCTGGTCGTCGAAGAAGGAGATTGGCTCTCCCTTGACGGCAGCACAGGACAGGTTTTCCTAGGCCAGCTGCCAACAGTGGTGCCTGACATCAATAATCCATACCTGCTCAAACTGCTGGAATGGGCCGATGAAATCCGTACTCTGGGCGTTTGGGCAAATGCTGACTATCCGCGGGATGCAGAACGT
This sequence comes from uncultured Chloroflexia bacterium, assembly GCA_963807975.1. Lineage (GTDB taxonomy): Bacteria > Chloroflexota > Anaerolineae > Promineifilales > Promineifilaceae > JAACFF01. The sequence goes on from CAWEDV010000005.1 coordinate 158,618, forward strand.
GCTCGAGAATACGGCGCGACTGGTATCGGCCTTTGCCGCACGGAGCACATGTTCTTTGAATCTGAACGTATGCCCATAGTACAGCGCATGATCATGGCCAAAAATGCGGTTGATCGCAAAGAAGCCCTTGACATGTTACAGCCGCTGCAGCGTGGCGATTTTGAAGGCTTATTCCGCGCGATGGACGGGTATCCCGTAATCATTCGCCTCATCGATCCGCCGCTGCACGAGTTCTTGCCTTCCTTCGAGGAATTACTTCAAGATCTGGCCGACCTCAAAGTACGCACCCAGCATTACCACACACTCAGCGAAATCGACGCTGCCTTGGCTGAGATTCGCATCAAGCAAGACTATCTTGAACGCGTTGAGGCCTTACGCGAAATGAACCCCATGCTGGGCACCAGAGGCGTGAGACTGGGCATCCTGATCCCCGACCTCACCAAAATGCAGGTACGTGCCATCTTCGAAGCGGCTTGTGCTGTAGCCAACGAAGGCGTCGACGTTCAGCCCGAGGTTATGATTCCCTTAATCTCTCACGTCAATGAACTCAAGGTTCAGCAAAAAGCTCTTGAGGAAGTCGCCCGCGAGGTCATGCAAGAAATGGGAACCGAGATTAGCTACAAGTTCGGCACCATGATTGAGATCCCACGCGCTGCACTCACTGCAGACGAGGTTGCCGAAGTCGCTCAGTTCTTCTCCTTTGGCACCAATGACCTGACCCAGACCACGTTCGGTATCTCCCGTGATGATGCAGAGTCAGGCTTCCTCATGGAGTACTTGCAGCTTGGTATTTTGAAGGAAAATCCATTCGCCAGCATCGATGCCAAAGGCGTTGGCAAATTAATGAAAATAGCCGTAGAAGCTGGTCGTAAAGCACGACCTGGACTTGAAATCGGCATCTGTGGTGAGCATGGTGGCGATCCTAAGAGCATCGCCATCTGCCATGAACTTGGTTTGAACTACGTTTCTTGTTCCCCCTTCCGAGTTCCGATTGCCCGCCTGGCTGCTGCACATGCAGCCTTGGCAGACAAATCCTAAGCAACTCTGTAATATCCTGGCAGGCAATTGTAGTCTGCCAGGTATTCCTCTAATCAAGGAGTCTCATGATGACAAAATCCTTAACGACGATAGACGGCAATGAGGCAGCCGCAAGGGTGGCTCATAAGCTAAGTGAGGTCATTGCCATATACCCCATCACACCATCATCGCCTATGGGTGAGTGGGCTGATCAATACTCGGCACAAGGCGATACCAATATCTGGGGTTCAGTGCCGCTGGTTGTTGAGATGCAAGCTGAGGGTGGTGCTGCCGGTGCAGTTCATGGTTCCCTCCAAGCCGGCGCATTAACCACAACTTTTACCGCATCGCAGGGTCTCCTGTTGATGATACCCAATATGTACAAAATCGCCGGTGAGTTGACCTCTACGGTATTCCACGTCGCTGCGCGCTCACTGGCTGCCCAGGCACTTTCCATTTTTGGCGATCACAGTGACGTAATGGCTGCCCGTAACACTGGCTTTGCCTTTCTAGCTGCCAACTCTCCACAGGAAGTATCAGACAGCGCCTTGATCGCTCAGGCAGCGACCATGAAGGCTCGCGTTCCCTTCCTCCATTTCTTCGATGGCTTTCGTACGTCTCATGAAATCAACATGGTTGAGTTACTTTCCGATGAAGTAATAAAAGAAATGATTGACGATGACCTTGTCCATGCCCATCGGGCGCGCGGCTTGACCCCGGACAAACCGGTGATTCGTGGCACGGCACAAAATCCCGATGTCTTCTTCCAGGCCAGGGAAAGCGTAAACTCATACTATGATGCATGTCCAGGAATCGTTCAAGAAGCAATGGACAAGTTCGCTGAGCTGACAGGTCGGCAGTACCATATTTTTGATTATATCGGTGCTCGTGATGCAGAACGTGTCGTGGTGCTCATGGGCTCAGGTGTCGGAGCCGTCCGTGAAACAGTCGAACACTTGGTGGAAGCGGGTGAAAAAATCGGTGCAGTCATTGTTCGACTCTATCGTCCCTTCGATGCCAGTGCTTTTGTAAACGCTTTTCCGGCAACCGTTAAGAACATCGCTGTTCTAGATCGCACAAAAGAACCAGGCGCCACAGGCGAACCACTTTACCTCGATGTTTTAACCGCCATGGTAGAACGTGTTGCCGATGGAGACGCTCCCTTTGATGTTGTTCCCAAGATAGTCGGGGGTCGTTATGGACTATCTTCCAAGGAGTTTACACCGGCCATGATCAAGGCCATCTTCGACAATCTGGCTACCGAAAAACCCAAGAATCACTTTACGGTTGGAATTATCGATGATGTGACCGGTACAAGCCTCGATTATGATGAGTCCTTCTACGTCGAACGTGGTGATGTGATTCGCGCGATCTTCTATGGATTAGGCTCTGATGGCACTGTTGGGGCAAATAAGAACTCTACAAAGATCATCGGCGAAAACACCGACAATTATGCCCAAGCTCATTTCGTTTATGATTCCAAGAAATCAGGTGCGGTAACGGTTTCCCACGTGCGTTTTGGTCCGCGACCAATTAACAGCACCTATGAGATCCACCAGGCGAATTTTGTAGCTTGCCATCAGTTTCAGTTTCTCGAACGCTTCGACATGCTGAAGAGAGCTGAACAGGGGGCTACGTTCCTACTCAACAGTCCATACGGGCCAGATGAAGTATGGGACTATCTTCCACGCTCTATGCAAAATCAAATGATTGAGAAACAACTGAAATTCTATGTCGTCGATGGCTATGAAGTAGCCAAAGAAACCGGCATGGGTCGCAGAATCAATACGATCATGCAAACTTGCTTCTTCAGCTTGCTTGAGCAGGTCACGGGCGAACCGCTGTTGCCAAAAGATGAGGCCATCGCTGAAATCAAGAATGCTATTAAGAAAACCTACAGCAAACGCGGTGAAGCAGTTGTAAAAGCCAATTTTGCCGCCGTTGATGCTGCTGTCGCACATATGCACCTGGTTACAGTGCCCCAGGTTGCCTCCAGCACCTTTGAACGTAAAGCCGTAGTTCCTGCCCATGCGCCGGAATTCGTTCACTCTGTTACGGCTCGCATCATCGAAGGACTGGGAGACAACCTGCCGGTGAGCGCGCTTCCAGTTGACGGCACTTACCCGACAGCAACCACAAAATGGGAAAAGCGAAATATTGCCACAGAAATTCCTGTTTGGGACAGCGACATTTGTATCCAATGTGGAAAATGTGCTTTCGTTTGCCCCCATGGCGTCATTCGTATGAAAGTGTTTGACACAGAGCTGGCTGCCGATGCACCGTCAACCTTCAAACATGTCCCAGCCCGTTATAAGGAATTTAAGGAGCAGGCATTCTCCCTTCAGGTAGCGCCTGAAGACTGTACAGGATGCGCACTTTGTGTCCAGGCTTGCCCGGTAAAAAACAAGCAGCAGCCGAAGTTCAAGGCCATCAACATGGCTCCACAGGATCCATTGCGCGAAGCAGAACGCGAAAACTGGGATTTCTTCCTAGATTTGCCGGAAATTGACCGCACCAGCATTCCTCTGAACCAGGTTAAATATAACCAATTGTTGGAGCCTCTTTTTGAGTTTTCGGGAGCTTGCCCAGGTTGTGGCGAAACGCCCTACTTGAAATTGATCTCTCAACTTTATGGCGATCGCACCTTAATCGCCAACGCTACAGGATGTTCCTCAATTTATGGGGGCAACTTACCGACTACTCCATGGGCACAAAATGCCGACGGACGGGGTCCCGCATGGTCCAACTCTCTCTTTGAGGACAATGCAGAATTTGGCCTGGGCATGCGTGTGGCACTCGATCAACGGGTAGACGCCGCAATTCATTTGCTGCGTAACTTACGGACCTTAATCGGCGCGGAGCTTGCAGATACGATCCTTTATGCCGATCAAGTTGATGAGGCCGGCATCATTGCCCAGAGGGAACGTGTAGCAAATCTCAAAAGCCGTCTTCAAGAGCTTCTTAATAACGAAAGTGATGAAGCTGCTCAGGCAGCCGGCGTCTTGAGAAACCTACTGAGCATGGCAGATGTTCTTGTCAAGAAAAGCGTCTGGATAATCGGTGGTGACGGGTGGGCTTATGATATTGGCTACGGTGGACTAGATCACGTTTTAGCTTCCGGACGCAACGTCAATGTGCTTGTTATGGACACGGAAGTCTACTCCAATACGGGTGGCCAAATGTCCAAAGCCACGCCTCGCGGTGCTGTTGCCAAATTCGCAGCGGCTGGCAAACCCATGCCTAAGAAAGATCTAGGTCTATTGGCCATTAGCTACGGTAATATTTACGTTGCCCGCATCGCTTTTGGAGCCAATGATCGACATACCATTCAGGCCATCTTGGAAGCTGAGGCGTATGACGGACCTTCCTTGATTATTGCCTACAGCACTTGTATTGCCCATGGCTACGATCTCGTTTATGGCCTTGAGCAGCAGCAAGCCGCCGTGCAGTCCGGTTATTGGCCACTGTTCCGCTACAATCCGGAATTGGCCGAAATCGGTAAGAATCCCTTCTCGCTTGACTCGCGCAAACCTAAACTACCGCTCGAGAAGTACATTTATCGTGAGGGCCGGTATCGGATGTTGACTAAGAGCAATCCTGAAGCGGCCGAACGGCTGTTAGAATTGGCCAAAACCGACGTCATGACGCGCTGGAATCAATATGAAGAAATGGCTGCCCGAAATGGCAAAGGAAACGGGCATCAATAGTAGTTTTCGATATGCCGGACAGGCTTGAAAGCAGCCTGTTCGGTCTTTCGAAAAGGAGACGAACATGGATCTGAGAACAACCTACTTAGGTATGAACCTAAAGAACCCTATTGTGCCGTCGGCGTCACCGCTTTCACGCAGCGTTACCACCATTCGAAAAATGGAAGACAATGGCGCTGCAGCAGTGGTTTTGTACTCTCTATTTGAAGAACAACTCAATCACGAAAGCAGAACACTAGATCGTTACCTCACCGAGGGCACACACAGCTTCGCTGAAGCACTATCCTATTTTCCAGAAGCCCCAACCTATCACGCCATCGGCCCCGACTCATATCTTGAGCATATCCATCGCGCCAAAAAGGCTGTTGATATTCCCATTATTGCCAGTCTTAACGGTGTCTCGACAGGCGGCTGGGTGAACTTCGCCAAGCAAATCGAAGGAGCAGGTGCCGACGCTCTTGAGCTCAACGTCTATTTCCTACCCACCAATATAGAAATGACCAGTGCCGAAATTGAACAGGGTTACTTTGATCTGCTGCGCGATGTGAAAAAAGCCATTTCTATTCCCGTAGCACTGAAATTAAGTCCCTATTTCAGTGCCACCGCCAATATGATGAAAGGACTGGTTGATCACGGTGCGGATGGCTTGGTGTTGTTCAATCGTTTTTATCAGCCTGATTTCGATCTGGAAAATCTAGAAATAACACCCCATCTCGTATTAAGCCGATCTCACGAACAACGGCTTCCGCTGCGTTGGATTGCGATTCTTTTCGGCCGACTAGACGTTGACTTCGCTTTAACCACGGGCGTACACACTGCTGAAGACGCCTTGAAGAGCTGCGCTGCTGGTGCCAACGTAGTTCAGATGGCCTCCGAGCTCCTTAGAAATGGTGTGGGTCGCATCGACGAGATTCTTACCGAGATGAGCGAATGGCTCATGGAGCATGAATATGAATCATTGGAAGTCCTCAGAGGTAGCATGAGCCAGATCAACTGCGGTTTCCCGACCGCTTTTGAACGCGCCAATTACATCGAAGTGGTTCGATCCTACTCACCCACCTTCGAATAATCATCAAGCGCAAACATACAAACAAAAACGGCCCGATTGAGACGTTCTCAATCAGGCCGTTTATCTTTTTGCGGCCAACTAATTTTAGTCGTCCAGGAAATTCCGCAGCACCGTATGTAAAATACCGCCATTCCGATAATAATCCACCTCAACGGGCGTATCAATACGGCAGGTGGTTTCGAATATGATTTCCGATCCGTCTGCCTTTGTCGCCTTAATCATTATGCCCTGACCCGGCTCAAGAGCATCATCCAAATTTAACGTCGCGTACTGCTCCGTCCCATCCAGACCCAAAGAATCAGGTGTTTCATCCACTTTAAACTGCAACGGAAGCACGCCCATGCCAACCAGATTGCTGCGGTGAATGCGCTCATAACCCTCAGCGATAACCATCTTTACGCCCAGAAGCAGCACACCCTTGGCAGCCCAATCTCTTGAGCTCCCCATGCCATAATCCTTACCCGCTAACACGACCAAGGGGGTTTTACTCGCCTTGTACTCTAAGGAAGCATCATAAATAGACATGACCTCATCGGTTTCAACAAAACTCGTCCACCCGCCTTCCGTGCCCGGAGCCATTAGGTTCCGCATGCGTATATTGGCGAATGTCCCTCGTGTCATCACGCGGTCATTTCCTCTTCGCGATCCATACGTGTTAAAATCGAGAGGCTGAATATCGTGACCGCGCAAATATTGGGCTGCCGGACTGTTGGCAGAAATTGCCCCGGCAGGTGAAATATGATCCGTGGTAATCGAGTCCCCCGCCTTGACCAACACACGCGCATTTTCGATGTTATCAATCGGATTGACCTCAAGCGTCAGCTCCGTGAAAAATGGTGGCTCTTGAATATAAGTGGAATCCTCATCCCAATCATAAAGATCACCACCGCTCACCGGAATGGCATTCCATGTCTCATTGCCATCCCAGACATTCCCATACTGTTTATGGAAAATGTCCGCCGCTAGAGAAGAATTAATTGCGGATTGAATTTCTTCGTTCGACGGCCAAATATCCTTGAGATAGACTGATTCTCCGTCGTTGCCCGTACCTATTGGTTCATTCAATAGATCTCTATCTGTTGAGCCGGCCAATGCGAAAGCCACCACGAGGGGTGGTGAAGCAAGATAATTGGTTCTCGTTAGCGCATGGACACGCCCTTCAAAATTCCGATTGCCGCTCAAAACTGACGATACGACTAGATCTCCTTCTTGGACCGCTTTGCTAACAGGTTCGGGCAGTGGTCCAGAGTTCCCAATACAAGTCGTACAGCCAAAACCAACAATGTGAAATCCTAGTTGTTCAAGATAGGGTAGCAATCCCGCTCGATTGAGATAATCTTCCACCACGCGCGAGCCAGGTGCCAGGCTTGTCTTTACGTAGGGTGGCACCGTTAACCCCTTTTCAACCGCGTGCTTGGCTAGGAGCCCAGCCCCAATCATAACACTAGGATTTGAGGTGTTTGTACAGCTCGTAATCGCCGCAATAACCACAGCGCCATGACCAATCTCCGATTGGCTACCATTAGACACGATTGCCTTTCGTCCCAGCTCATTTTCTTGTAGACCGATGCCCTGTGGGCCAACTGGAGCCAGGAGCGTTTCCCGGTAGGTAGATTTCATATCGGCCAGATTTATGCGGTCTTGCGGCCGTTTCGGTCCGGCGAGACTGGGTCGAATAGTGGCCAAATCAAGTGAGACCGTCTCTGTATACTCGGGATCCTGCATATCATCAGTACGGAACAACCCTTGTGCTTTGGTATAGTTCTCAACTAAATCGATTAGTTCCTCGGGTCGTCCTGTATTGCGCATGTAATTGAGCGTCTCGTCATCCACTGGGAAGAATCCAACAGTCGCTCCATACTCTGGACACATATTGGCAATAGTCGCTCGATCGGCTAAAGACATACTGCTCAGTCCAGGGCCAAAGAACTCCACAAACTTTCCCACCACACCCTTTTCGCGTAAAAGCTGCGTCACCGTCAAAACGAGATCCGTCGCCGTCGCACCTTCTGGCATAGCGCCAGTAAGCTTTACCCCGACCACATCCGGTGTTAGCATATAGATTGGCTGTCCAAGCATGACCGCTTCGGCCTCTATCCCACCTACACCCCAGCCTACGACTCCGAGTCCATTAATCATCGTCGTATGAGAGTCTGTTCCCACCAGAGTATCTGGAAACGCCACTGAATCCTCACCTTCAGGCTTGGTCATGACAACTTGTCCAAGATATTCGAGATTGACCTGGTGTACGATGCCAGTTGCTGGTGGAACAACACGGAAATTCTCGAAAGCTTCCCGCCCCCACTTCAAGAACTCATATCGCTCTTTGTTGCGTTCAAACTCTTTCTCGGCATTGAACATAAGTGCATAGGCAGAACCAAATCGATCCACCTGAACAGAATGATCGATTACCAGATCGACCGGAACTTGGGGGTTAATCTTCTGCGGATCACCGCCGAGACGTGCCATTGCCGAGCGCAGCGCGGCAAGATCGACCACCGCAGGAACGCCGGTAAAGTCCTGCAAAATAACTCTACCTGGCTTAAATGGCAGCTCCTCGCGACCGGAACCCTCTGCCCTCCAAGATGCTAGTTTGGTGACATCCTCTGGCATAACCTCATACCCATCACAAGTACGCAGCAGCGCTTCTAGCAAAACCTTGATTGAAAACGGAAGACGATCGATATCGCCAAATCTAGATAATTTATCTATCTGGTAGTAATAATGGTTTGTGCCAGGAAGTAAAGTCCGGGCGCCAAAATGGTCAAGAACCTCGCTCATTTATCACCTCACTCAAAAAAGGTTTGTAATGTCGGAATATCAGGAAAAGTTACCGGTCTAGCAAAGACAGGATTGCGTAGACGCTTATTGGCTCGTGGAAATAAACTGAATAGCGAGCGCCGTCTCGCGTAAATAATGACCGTTCTCCCAATTTAAGAAGCGATCAAGACAATCGCTACCTTCACCATTATATCTTAGACCATGTAGAGCACGAAATTTCGAGAATTGAAAATCATCTACTCAACACGTATACTATGTTAACATATTGTTAACAAGAGTTTTGCTTCTATGAGCCCGGCATTCATCATCTTGCTCGTCAGCGCACTAGTTTTTGATTTTCTCAATGGCTTTCATGATAGTTCAAACATCGTGGCCACGCCGATTGCTTCTCGGGCTGCCTCGCCAAGGTGGATATTGTGGACCGTTGCCATAGCCCACTTCATCGGCCCGTTTCTTTTTGGAGTTGCCGTAGCTACGACGATCGGAACCGAAATAACCGACCCCGCCAATGTCACCATGCCGGTCGTCATTGCCTCAGTCCAGGCCGCTATCATTTGGAACATCATTACATGGTACTTTGGTATTCCTTCCAGTTCATCCCATGCGCTCATTGGCGGGCTTGTAGGAGCGGTTGTAGTCTCTGCTGGTGTCCAGGCGATCAATAGCGCCGGCCTGCTGCGAGTGTTCTTGGTGCTCTTATTCTCGCCAATTCTGGGCTTGATTGTAGGCTATATATTGATGCACTTGACCCTCTTCTTCACGCGTGGCGCCACGCCTAAGGTAAATGGATTCTTTAAGCGATCCCAATACTTTACATCTTTAGGCTTGGCCCTAAGCCATGGCGCCAACGACGCTCAAAAAACGATGGGCATCATTACCTTAGGACTTGTTGTTGAAGGCGTTATCGATGAATTCGTAGTCCCCACTTGGGTAATCACTATGAGTGCTTCCATGATTGCCCTTGGCACAGCCTCTGGAGGTTGGCGCCTCATTCGTACCATTGGATGGCGCATATACAAGATCAGGCCAGTACACGGCTTTGTCTCGCAGGTCGCCGGCGCCTCCATCATTCTTGGCGCGGCCATTTCCGGTGGTCCCGTAAGTACAACGCAGGTGATGAGTTCCTCGATAATGGGCGCGGGTTCCGCCGAACGTCTATCGAAAGTTCGCTGGTTTGTTGGCTATCAAATGTTGGTAGCCTGGGTTCTAACAATTCCCATGGCCGCTATCGTCGCTGCACTCATCTACTTTCCAATCGCCTGGCTGGATGCGCGATTCTAAAACCGCAGAAGGAATCAATCATTATGAATTGGCTAAAGCGTTTCCTCAATCCACCCCAAAGCAACTTCCCACAGCTGCTTGGAAAACAAGGCGAATATGCCATTGCCAGCGTTGAAGCCCTACAGGATTATCTAAAAAAGCCAGGCACAAAGCGCAGCGTTCAAGCAAGGAAGACCGAAAAGCATGCCGATGAAATCCAGCGCATATTAATCCATGAACTTGAAGACACCTTTATTACACCTCTGGATCGTGAGGACATATTTGCCTTGGCGCGGGCCGTTGATAACTTCATTGATTACGCGTACGACACTGTTGCTGAACTGGAAATTTTTGAATTGACCCCCACTGACTCAATGAAGGTTATCGCTGATCTCCTCCTGGAAATGGCGGCAGAACTGCATTTGGCAATCCAAAGATTATTCGATCATCCTCGCGTTGCCAACGAACATGCAAGACGCATCAAGAGCCTCGAAAATCAAGTGGAAAACACCTATCGTCACAGTTTGGTCGAGTTATTCTCCGGACCTGAAGACACGGCCCATATCATGGAAATGCTCAAATCACGTGAGGTGCTTCGTCATATGTCCAATGCCTCCGATCAAGGAGATCGCGCAGCCGACATTATTCTCGACATCGGCATCAAATGGAGCTAAACGGCGGCCTGAAAACCATTCTATGGATTTAGCATCTGCACCGCCGTTCAGATTATCGCAAAATTCACGCCGTTTTACTGAAATCTCCTCACAATAAGCTATAATAAAATAATCCGATTTCACCCCGACTTCACACACACTATTAAGGAAACTTGCAAGGATTCTGGGGCAGAATGGTAAGTAGGAGGATTTCAATGAAACGAATAGCCGCGACGACTATCTTATTTGTAATCCTTGCCATCTGGATTCAATCCATGCGGCAGGAAGCTGGACCCATGCAGGATCTTCCTGGACTGGCGTACCTAGGAGAGGGTCCGGCCACGTATAATACCGGTGCTTTCCAGAACTTCATCGTCAAAAGGGAACCCTATAGATTTGATTTTGAACCCGGCCCCACATACACGGCCGTCGATAAGGAACGCGTCTGGTCTATCAGCGTCCTCAACGCAGCCCCAACCGCACTATGGGATGACTGGGTTGAACTAGGAGATAAACCTGCCGGATGCGTTATCGAATACATAGGTATAGATGATGATGATGACGGCCGAATAAATAAATTCTACCTCAACGGGAATGTAGTCGAGACCGTTAAGCAGGGTATGATCTTTGAGGGCAGCTTCGTTCTTCCTGAAGCTGGCAATCTCAGATTTTATGCTGAGGACAGTGTCGGTGGCTGGATAACACCCTGTATCGACATCATCACACCCACAGATATACCTACCGAAACGCCAACCGAAACGCCTTTGCCCACCGAAACCAGCACGGCTACTCCAACCGATGAACCCACTGAAACACCGACCGAAGGACCCTCACCTACACCAACCGATGGACCTTCCCCAACGCCAACTGACCCCGCGACTGAAACACCGACGCCCATCAATACCAGCGTCCCACCCACAGTCACCCAAAGCCCGCCAACGCCCACGATAGATGTCACGCCCACTAAAAAACCGCGACTTCTCGCTTGTGTGCGCATCAATTTCGATGTTGGTGGTCAAGAAGCCCGCCGCGGCCTCTATAATGTGACAGAGTTGGGAGGAGCAGTTTATGCCAGTTGGTATGCCGAAGATGGCTGGAAAGACAGTGGCTGGTTCACAGACATCGATATTGTATTCGAAGAAATCTACGTTAGGGTCCTCTATTATTCAGGACCTGACGTAGAGCCTATCGATATGAAGATCCTGAATCCTGCACCCGGTACCCCTTATGGCTGGATGGCCCGCGGCATGTGCCACGCCATTGAAGTTGCCTGGCCAGATGATCCCCCTCCATCGGAGACTAATGCCGATGCTGGCAGCACATCAGCAGTTGTCGATGATCATGCTGCTTCAGTGCCAGAAGTAATCGCTGACGAGGAAGAGGTATCTAGCAGTCCATATGCCAGCTTGGGCAACAACTAGTTTTCAAAACCTCAGATTTTACTATGAACGGCCGTTTCCTTAATTTCATGGAAACGGCCGTTTTCATTGCTGTTAATCTCAGGTTTGGGCCCGCGATTGGTACCTCAAAAATGGCTGCAAAATAGACGACTGCAAATTGCACCATCACCGTTCCGATGATCGTTCCGAATTGTTTGTATACAACTACCGCCAGGTGCTAAAATGAGCGTCCTACAGCCCACAATTTGAGCAGCGTCGTTGTGCATTCTTCCCGGCGCGCACAATTAGTGGGCAATTGACAAGGGGAAAAGATGAAAATGGCCAATGGATCGCGTCGCAAAACCTTATTGCCCAGCTTGCTCGTTTTACTAATTGGTGTAGGGCTTCTAATCCTATTCGCCGAAACATGGCTGCGCCACTTGCTGCTCTATTTGTCAACAGCTGGTTGGGCACGAAGACTCGTAAGCAGTTTTCCTCTCGCGCAACGTGTAGCTCGCCGCTTTGTGGCCGGAGAGACAATTGACGACGCCGTTCAAATCACGCATGAGCTAAACAACCGCAACATGCACGTAACCCTGAACTATCTTGGCGAAAGTGTCTCGACAGCCTATGAAGCAATGGACGCCAGGGACGAGATATTGCGCCTCCTTGATCGCATTAACAGGGAAGGTTTGGATGCCAACGTATCCATCAAACCCAGTCAACTTGGGCTTAAACTAGACCCCCAGTTGGCCCTTGACAACCTGCGCATGATTCTAGAACGCGCGCAAGGCTATGACAATTGGGTTCGAATTGACATGGAAGAGAGTGCATTTGTAGACACGACTTTAGACATCTATCATGCACTCCGCTACGACTTCGGGTTTAACAATGTCGGTGTGGTAATTCAGACCTATCTATATCGTAGCGAAGAGGACATCCGGGAGTTAGCCAACGAAGGTGCACGAGTCCGTCTTTGCAAAGGCGCCTATATGGAACCACCTGATGTAGCTTTTCCAGACAAAATCGATACCGATCGCAATTTTGTTAAACTGGCACAGATGCTCTTGAGCTCGGAAGCGCGACAGCACAAGGCGCACCTTGCCTTGGCTACCCACGACGAAGCAATGATCCAGGAAGTCACGGCCTTCGTCGATTCCCATACAATCGATCGCCAGGCGTTTGAGATTCAAATGCTCTTTGGAGTTCGTCGCGAATTGCAGGAATCCTTAGCCAGCCAAGGGTATCAAATGCGCATCTACACCGGCTATGGATCCGCATGGTATCCCTACTTTGTTCGTCGCCTCGCCGAAAGACCTGCTAATCTTTGGTTTTTCATCAGCAATTTCATCAAGCGCTAAACTCAATACTGAGTTCGATAACCGATCTGCTCATCAACTGAAAGGCTTTTTGGAAGGTTGAAACGCTAAGCTGACAAAAATCACTTATTCGTGGGGAAAATTATGGTTCAGATCGAAGAGTCAAATAGTATTTCAGGCGTACACATCGTCCACCTGAAGCCATTCGCCGATGAGAGAGGTCGCTTCATGGAAACCTTCCGAAAAGAGTGGTTTCCGCAGCGGTCATGGGAGATTTTCCAATGCAATCGCTCCGACTCCAAACAGGGAGTTCTCCGCGGTCTTCATTATCACTATCATCAGGTTGACTATTGGTACGTTCCCAGGGGTCATATGAGAGTTGGGCTGGCGGATATTCGCACTTCTTCGCCCACCTATCTAAACACCCAAACCATTGACATTGGCGAAACAAATGAGTTGGGAATTTTAATTCCAGTTGGTGTGGCCCACGGCTTCGCCGCCCAGACCGATGTAACGTTGCTTTATATCGTTGACAATTACTTTAATGGCGGAGTAGATGAAAATGGAGTCGCCTGGAATGACCCGGCCTTTAAAATAGATTGGGGCATTGCTAAGCCAATCTTGTCCCTGCGCGATCTGAACAACCCCACGCTTGAAGAATTGGACGGAAAACTCCCCGAATAAGATTCGTTTACCCAAATAATTGCTGCCACAGTGGTGGGCCTAGAATCAACAACCCCACCAAAACTGCAGCACCAGCACCCACAAGCACGACCGCTGCGCTGACATCCTTTGCTACCTTTGCCAAAGGATGAATCTCTGGCATAACTATGTCTACGATCGCCTCCAACGCAGTATTCATAAATTCAGCCATCCATACAATCGCTACTGTCAAAATAAGGATTGCCCAGTCTGACCGGGACAACTTCAGCCACAAGCCCAAAACCACAACCGCCACACTGACAACAGCGTGAATCCAGGCATTTTTCTGCGTCCGCAGCACATACCACCACCCTTCAAACGCGTACTGAAAGCTCTTTGCACGTTTCCGAAATTCACTGTTGTCATTATCAAGCATAATTGAGTTGTTGGCTATGAATCAGTAAGCGAAATGTCCTGCAATCCCAACGAATCCAAGATTTCAAACTGTGCAGACCACATCTGCTGCTTTTCATCAGGCAATAAATGATCGTAGCCTAACAGGTGCAATACACCGTGAACAGCAAGCAGTTGAAGCTCAGCGACAAGAGGATGGCCGCTCACTGCTGCTTGTCTGCTCGCAGTAGGTTTGGAAATTGCAATATCACCCAGATAGGGAAATTCATTTGTGGCCCCTACAACGGGATCTCCAGAGGGAAAACTGAGGACGTCAGTAGTCTTATTCAGGCCACGAAAGCCCTGATTCAGCTGGCGCATGTGTTTGTCATCTGTAAGCAGCAAGGTCAATGAAGCGTTTGATATCCCTTCATGCAGTAATGTGGCGCCAATTGCCGTCTCAAGCGGTTCCCTAGCCTCTTCAAGAACTGCAGACTTATATTGAATATCAATCTGGTAAGCCATTATGCTTCAGCTTCAGCATCTTGTACCAGCAGCTGATCATCTTTCGCCTCGATCATCGGCAAAGGTAATTCCGGTTCCGGTAGAGCTGCAGTTGGTGTTGGCCCCGCCTCCAACAGCTCATTGCCAGGATATTTCACGCGTACATGGAAACGCCCCTTCAAAGTCTCGATGAAAGAAACACGAACGTTTTCTATGTCACCCAGACTTAGTCCAGAATTATTCAATTGCCCTTCCATCATATCTTCATCGACAATGCTCGCCACTAACTTCTCGATCGCTGCCGGCGAACTGGGGTGTACCGCGCTGGAGGTAGCTTCAACTGCATCCGCCAACATAACGATCCCCGCTTCTCGCGAGCGAGGCCGCGGTCCCGGGTAGCGAAACTGCTCAATGTCCACTTCATCTGCTTGCTCGCCTGCTAAGGCACATGCTTTGTGGTAGAAGCCTTTCACTATTCGCTGTCCATGATGCTCTGCAATAAAATCCCGAATCTGCAGAGGGAGTCGGTAGCGCTTTGCCAATTCAAGACCATCAGGCACATGCCCAATGATAATGCGCGCGCTCGTATGAGGATCAAGAGAGTCATGCGGATTTACGCCCTCCTGATTTTCCGTGAAGAAAGGAGGTCGGTTCATCTTGCCAATATCATGATAAAAAGCGCCGACACGCACCAACGTACTGTTACCACGGACACGCTCCGCCGCCTGTTCGGCCAGATTGGCGACCATGATGCTGTGATGATATGTGCCTGGAGCCCGGCGTAGTAACTCCTGCAAAAGAGGGTGATCGAGCCGCGACAAATCTTGTAACTGTAAGGTGGTTATAATACCAAATGCGCTGCCAATAATGAAAAAACCAACCAGTGTAAGCGCCGCTGACAACAATCCATTACCCAAGCTGTAAAGCAGTTGGGTAAGCGTAGGCAGAAGTTCAGTTTCTTGGGGCAGAGCAAAGACCAAAAGTACAATCATCCCTCCGATTGCTGCTAACAAACCCGATCTGAAATAAGCGATAACTCGCTGTGCATCTCGCAGTGTCAATACGGCGATCAGCCCACCGATCCCGGCATAAAAGGCAAAACTAAGAGAGTTGGGTGCAACAAACCCAAAAATGCCTGCCACGATCACCGTTACCAGGATTGATAACTGGACATCAAATACGACCGTCAAAAGCATTGACATTGCTGCCAATGGAAATAGCAGCGCCCAATAATCAGGAGTCGCAACCATAAGTTTAACTACCAGCGTAAATAGCAGGACCAACCCACCCAACACAGCCATGTAGCGACTGTTGTCCCATAGCTTATCTCGGAATAGACGCCAATAGAGCACGATAAGCACCACGGACAAAGCCGAAACCAAGAAAATACTGGCGACATTTCGCCAGCTCAAATCTTGTCGCAGCAACCCCAACTGGCCCAGCAGTT
This sequence comes from uncultured Chloroflexia bacterium, assembly GCA_963807975.1. Lineage (GTDB taxonomy): Bacteria > Chloroflexota > Anaerolineae > Promineifilales > Promineifilaceae > JAACFF01. Next base: position 174,789 of record CAWEDV010000005.1, read on the forward strand.
CTTCATCCTCTACCGTAACCAGTTCACCTGCGCGTACGATGCGTTGGTCTTTGGCCACGCTGCGCGTCACAGGTTCTACGGCCAATGCCGCTTCTTCGCGTGCAGCCGCGGTAGCTTCTGCGTCTGGAAAAACAGTTGGCACAATAAACTGCCAGACCAGGTTCGTCACCACATTGCTCTGCGCCGATGTTAGGCTGAGGCTTGCCAGCCGCTTTGCCGTCTGTTGTACCGATGCGAGGTCATCTTCGCGAATCTCCTGCCGCATGATGCTGTCGATAATCCCCAAGATCTCTTCCTTAACCTCATCGAAATCCAATTGACCCATTGTGGCCATATCCAAGGCCACATCATCATCAATAGTGAGGTCAGTAATACCCCGCAGATATTCGACTTTCTTTTCCGTCTCAGTTTCGGTATCAGCACGAACGGTATCAACAAACGCAAAAATAGCAGCTGCCTGGGCTAGCTGTTCGCGACCTATGCTCAGGTTTAGGGGAGTGTAAATACCAGATACATTGTTCTGCGCCTGCTTCCGCGCATTTTCCGTCAGCAGATCACTGGTATAGGTAAGCGATTGTGGAGCAAATACGTCGTCTGGCGCAGGTTCGCCAACGACTACGTTTACTTGAGAGGACCAGACCAGGTTAAAGGAGAGAATAAGGGTCATACCCAGCGTGAGCACGACAGCGAATACGCCTAATCTCAGTTCGCTGACCGTTTTTCCGAGTTGCTGACGTGCAGCAGGTAATGATTCCATTTTCTTCTTATGTCGACAGATTAAGCGCCAGATTATGAATTCTGCAGCAAATCTCGTACAACTTCGCTGACAAGTCGGCCGTCAGCCTTTCCTTTCACTTGCGGCATCAGGCTGCCCATGACTGGTCCAGTATCGCGCGGGCCAGAGGCTTCCAACTCGGAGATCGTTTTCGATGCCAACGTTTCAATTTCCGCTCGGCTCATCATTTTTGGCAGGTATGATTCAATGATTGCCAGCTCTGTTTTTTCATCCTCAGCAATATCGTCGCGTCCTGCTCTTTCATAGTCAGTTATACTTTCACGTCGCTGTTTCGCTTGCTTATTAAGGACCGCATGTACACCATCGTCGTCGAGGGTTTTTCGTCCATCTACCTCAACCTGTTTAACAGCCGCAAGCAGTAAACGCAGTGTATCTCGTTTCTCCTTATCGCCGGCGCGCATAGCGTCGGCCATGTCAAGTTGTAGTTGTTCTTTTAGTGCCATTCAGTGTCCTCCAAGAACAATTAGATTGTAGCATTGGCAACGTGCCTGTCAACACGCTCCGCTTGCGTCTGCGGACGATTCAAATATAAATTTTTTTGGACCAATCTGTCATTTTCGTGAAGACGAAATTCCATCCTCACCCAATTCGATGGGCTAAGATCGTATACAGATTTAAGTTCCCCTCTTTCCCATCGCTGCGGAATTGGGTGACTATTTCCAATTTAGCTGCTGCAGCTAAATCCTCTGTCTCTTTGGCGTCGATAGCGCACACGTAGCGCAGTCCCTCCCCATCACGCTGCCACGACAACAGAAAGTCACCATCTTCAACATCAACTTCGTCAACGCCCACCATGTCCCATTCTCGTATCTTTCTTTGCTGCCTTGGGCTGTCCATAAATTGCCAGTTTGCCAAGATGATCCTTCCTTGCTCAGCAAGATGTCTCCCCATCTCTTGCAGCATACTAAGCCGGTTTATCCGACCTGGAATATGCTGCATGGCTGCCAGGCATACGATCAAATCAAATTTAGCTAAACCATCCAAATACCCTTTGCGGCTGATATCTCGTCTTAGATACATACCATTAACTTTTTCTTCTGCAAAGCCCAACAAATCCGCCGTGAAATCAATTCCTGTATAGTTGAAAGAGTAGTTCTCGTCCACCAGAAATTGTCCAAATCGACCATTTCCGCATCCGATATCCAATACACCATCGCCTAAAGCGGGCGCATAATCAAGGAGCTTGCTAAAACCCGGCTGGGGACTTGACCTGCTGTTTGCGAATGGCGCAGCGAACTGAGCATAGAATTCTTGATTTAGCAGCAGCAATTTCTGTACGATCTCATCCTTCATAAAGATTCTCAACCCGCAGCAGTGCCCAAGACATCTTAGTAACCAAACCGGCGCAAAGTACGGTCGACACTACTGACGTAACTACCGCCAAAGAGTCGTACATGGACCAATAAGGGATACAAATTGTAAATATCCCGTCTTTCCTCGAAGAAACCAGGTTCGATTGGGTTAATCTCCTGATATCTAGAAAAAAACCACTCCCCGAATGTTCCAAACAGAGTTGAAAACGCTAACTCAATCTCAGGAGATGCATAATAAATTGCCGGGTCGACAAAGCCCGTAATACAACCCCCTTTAGCCAAAATATTCCCCGTCCACATATCTCCATGAATCAGTGACGGTTGTTCTGGTTCTATCAGCCATTCGCCAATCCCTTCGCACAAACGCCGTAATCTTGCCAAGAACTCACTTGAAAATCGCTCCTTGTGCACACACACTTGACCCATATGCAGCAGCCGCTGCTCAACAAAGAAGTCCAGCCAGGAATCCGTCCATGGATTAGGTTGGTGCAATCCACCAATCAACGTAGCCCTTTCCAGGCCATAAGCCGGCCCCTTAACCTGATGTAGATGCGCTAACAGTTCCGCTGCATCTTCCTGGGATGCTTTGTTGAAGATGCTATCACCAGCCAAACGGGACATGATCAACAGCTGAGGTGAACTGTACCATACTTTCGGTATTGGCAGTTGACTATTGTCTTTGAGATATCGAAGCATATACCCTTCAATATGAAGGCTGGGTCTTGATCCATTATCCGTCTTGACCACAACGTTCAACCCGTCCGCCAACCTGACGCCATAAACCTGGCCTACACAGCCACCACTCAGCGGGCTAAGTTCGACGGCGCCGATGCCCATTGCTAGTTTTATCTCTCGTTGTAGATTGTAGCTTGTCACCGTGGGGGATATACGTTCAGATTATCAAATGATACTTGTGTACCTGAACCATCAAAAGTCCCGGCACTTAAAGCAATATTTCCAGCTCGATAACTATCGTCCGTCACTTCCTGAAGCAAAGCGTCATTGATGTAGATGCCTAGTCTAGGACCATTGGCATCAATCTTGAAGACATTTGTTGCCCCATACCCCTTGTTTATTGCCGCGCTGTCTCGCCAGTCATCCGTTAAGATAATGGAAGCGCCATTCGCATCATGCCGCTCCAAAATAAACATGCCGTCGCCAGTGATCGCGAACCGGTAAAACTCTGTTGGGCTCTGCATGCGGAATAACACACCATATGTACTGGTCAATGTGCCATTATATAAACCAGCCTCTACCTCCAATTCAAAGTCGGAGAAAGTTGGCTCAGCCAGCATAGCATATTGGATCATATTCGGTGATTCGATTTCAATTAAAAGCTGCTCGGGCACAATGGACGTTGAGCCAATTTCATCTGCTTCCAATTGCCAGTTCCCAGTAAATCCTTGCACGAAATCATCCCTAAAGATGGCTTTTCGAGCACCTGGCAGTGGCATGCCCCCTGCATCACAGGCGCCAAGAAATATCGTCAAAAAGAACATCAAGGGCAGCGCAAGATAATACTTCATTGTGATATCGGACCGTTTCTCTCAAGTTCCCGGCGCCGTTTAAGGCTTGAGCACTTGTATATCGTCAAAATGGACCTCGACAGTTCCCTGCTCCAAGGCGCTGACAGCCAATCCGATATCGCCACCGGCAAATTCTGAATCATTCACGGTAAGAAGTGGATAGCCATTTACAGCCAGGCTTAATTCACTGTCGACACACCTTACCTGAATCTGATTGGTGGCTGCACCTTGATTTATCTGGTCTGATTGAGCAAATTGACCATCTTCTGTGAGATAAGTGACGCGATCTTCGCCACTTTGATATTTGCCAATTGCGTAGTAGCCATCCCCGCTGATCAGAAACAAGTAAAAATTCTCTTCATCCTGGTAACGGCAAATAACGCCATAAGCGTTATCATCAGAACCACTCACCTGCCTTGAGGTTACGTTGATCACAATGTCGTCAAAACCGCGCTCCGCGTTGGTCCACCAGATCTCACCAGGGCTGCTAGTGCTGATCTTCATAACACCATCTTCGATCGCTGTTACCACCCCTCCCCGATTGTATTCAAGCCAACCGCAGTTTTGCTCACCACTAAAATCATCCTCAAACAGTGCAAAGCTGCTGTCACAACTATCAGGCCCTGAATCTCCAAAAGGAAGCGGCAGCGAGTCACAGGCGGCTAATATTGGCAGCATTGCCAGTATGCCAAAGGCAATTAACACCCCGCGAATTTTCATGTTTCTTACCTTATTCAATCCCTTCATCTTCAAGAAGTTGCGAAACGCGGTTCACATCCTCCACGAGTCCACGCTGCCGGTTCGAAATAACAACATATGTACCGAAACCAACAACCCAGAATAAGATCATGATTAAAGCAATGAGTAGAATTTGGTTCATCAGTGCTTTCCTTTGCTAATAAATGCTCTAAATGTATCTTTGCTTGCTATGTTTGCTTTCTAAATTGAGTTTACCCTGATTGAAATGATAGAACCACCTGACAACCATGAATACCTGAGGATCTCACAATCTAGTTTTACAAAGTCACAGTTCTTAAACCTCACCCCACCGCTCATGGCTCCTTCTAGATCCGCGAATTCCATAATCTTTCGGCGAAACCTTTACGATAGTTCTCATATCTGGCCATTACAAATAATGCATCTGACAACCGGTTTAGATAAGAGATGACAAAAGTTCCCACGGACTCATGCTCCACAAGCGTTATCACATCACGCTCCGCCCTCCTACAAACAGATCGCGCCACGTGTAGTTGTGCTGCTGCCGGTGATCCCGCAGGTAGAATGAAGTTCTTTAGTGGTCCGACAACATCAGTCATTTCATCAATGAGCGATTCCAAGCGACTTACGTGATGCGCACCGATCTGCGGAATATCGATGCTCTCCTTGTCCGACTCAAGGAAAGATAAGTCAGACCCGAGATGAAATAGTTCATTTTGAACGGTCGACAACTCTTCAGCTAGTCTCCCGTCCAATCCCTGAGCGATGGCCGCGCCGATTTGCGAGTTTAGTTCATCTACGCTGCCAAATGCCTGCACACGCGCTGAATCCTTACGGACAGTCTGTCCCCCACTCAGTTTAGTATCCCCTTGATCGCCTTGTTTAGTGTAAATCTTTGTAAGCCGTGGCATGTTATTTTCCTCACTATGCAATTGACAATGTCTATAAAGTCAATCCGCTGCTTCAATCGTTTCTCTTCAGCGCAAGTCCATCAAGCGCCTGATCTGCCGTTAACCAACCTCTTCCTGGAAAAAGTCTGGATATCTGTGGAGCGAACAATGGCGAACCACTCAACACCTCAACGGTCGGACCAGAAGCGATTATCTCACCCTGACTTAAGATAACAATCCGGTCAGCAATAGCTGCTGACAATTCAACATCGTGGGTAACCAACACGAGGCTCATACCTTTTGCTAACCATTCGCGCCATATCCTGATTAGGCTTTGTTTAGTATTTACGTCCAAACCTCGAGTTGGCTCATCCAATAAGAGCAGCCTCGGCTCCGTGACCGTTACAGCACCCATCGCCACCCGCTGTCTTTGCCCGGTGGAAAGATCACGCGGATATGCATCTTGCACATCCTCAAGACCCAAATCAAGGATCAATTTACTCACACCTTCTTGTTCGTTAATGCCATGATTGTCCAGCGTGATCCGAAATTCCTCATCAACAGACTCCGCGAACAACAAATCATTCGGATTCTGAGGAAGATAGGCGATATCCTTAGCGATTTCCACCACATCTCGCGCCATCAGTGGCTGCCCTTCAAAGCAAATACTCCCCTGGGTTACTTGCAGTAGACCCATAACACACTTCAACAATGTGCTCTTTCCCGAACCATTGCGGCCCATTATTGTCAAAACCTCTCCTGGAACAGCTTGCAGACTAACACCTTTGAGGACTTCTTGACCATCGTAGGCATAATGAATATCTTTTACTTCCAGTAGCGGCAAAGATTGTTTTGGCACCCTAGAAGGTTCATCATAAGGTGCCTTATCCATTTCATAGATCGACTGGGAAGCATAACGTCTTCCTTGCTTCACTGTAACTGGCAAGGGCTGCCAACCGAGTACCCGCCCAACTTTTACCAAAGGTGGCAAATGTGGCATCTCCACCAACGCTGTTGGCATCCAGTCGTCAACAATAATCCGCCCGGATTCCATGAAAACAATACGGTCGGCATACCTCAGAACTCTCTCCAGCCTATGTTCTGCCAATATGATTGTCAAGCCAAGATCTTCGTTTAAGCGCACTAGCGAACTCAAAACATCATCGGCCGATTTGGGATCAAGCTGGCTGGTGGGTTCATCAAGCAAAATGATCTGCGGTCGCAGCGCCAGCACGGCAGCAATAGCGACTCGCTGCCTTTCGCCCCCAGACAAAGATGAAATAGTCCGATCTCTCAACTCGGTGAGATCTAGCAAATCAAGAGCTTCTTCGACCCGTATCCGCATTTCCTGGGCCGGAATGGCCGCGTTTTCCAGTGCAAATGCGATTTCTGGCTCAACCGTATCGAGCAGCGCTTGCCCTTCCGGGTTTTGGGCCACAAAACCAACGATCTGGCTCATGACACTTGGGCCAGTCTCAATGACGTCAACATTATTAACTGTCACCATTCCTGAAATATCACCACCGCTGAAGTGCGGTACCAGACCATTGATGCAGCGCAGCAGGGTTGTTTTGCCCGAGCCTGATCCCCCCGCCAGCAGCACAAACTCACCCGCGCCAATTTTCAGGTTTACGCTGGCTAGGGCACTCTCGTGTGAATTTGGATATGAATACTTTACTTCTCGAATTTGGATCATGATTTCGACAGAAAATAATGGGATTTAACACCTTCTCTGCCAAAATCCCAAGATGCTGCAAAGTGGATTCTATAATTCTACAATGATCGCTGGGACTGCCAGAGTTGCTAATGACAGACCAATCAAGACGTTAAATTCTGGCAGTTCAGCTCGTGGATACGGTGTGTAATAATAAAAAGGTTGATCGACCAATAGAGTAGGCAGGAGAGCCAACACCAAGGGAATCAAAGCACCGGCCACTACCGCCCAATCTTTCCAGACCCACTGTCGCGGCCGGTAGCGCGTATGATGTACCTGCCTTCCCAACCATAATGATAGTGCTACGAGCAAGCCAATTCCCACCAAAACCATGATCCAACCGGCCCAATCTACCCAAAACGTCAAGATCCAACCGCCTAGGGCCAAAAGTAACGCTGACAACAAACCTAGCTGCAAGGTCATTGACTGCCGGACGTTGCTTGTCGCGCCGTATCCGCGCGCAACCATGGTTTCTGCCAGACTCATTGCCCTTTCCAGGCCACCAATTAAAAGTGGGATGACAATAGGCTGCCAGTCGCGCAGACCTTTAATCTTATGTCCGCGAAGTGCCTGAGCTTCTCGAATTCGCTGTAGTTGCTCTGCAGTTTCTGGTACATATGTGATCGCGATCATCACCACAAGGCCAATATTTGCTAGGGCACGCGGTGTCAACCTGATCAGTTCACTCGCAGGGATGACCGAATTAAACGCAAGAAAAACTGCCAGCAGCGTTACCAAGATCAAGCCGCTTATTGCCCCATAAACGGCCGCTTCCAGTGTCAGAATGCCGCCAATCACCCACCAATTCCCTGGCAAAGTAGCCCAAACCGTCTCGCCGATATGGACCAATAGCAAGTTAAATAGTATCGAAAGGGCTACAACAACAAATGCCAGTCGCCAGAAGCGCAGCTTCAGCCCAGCCCCTGGAATAGCGCATGCAAGTTGGTCAACACGAGCAATCAGAAGCAGAATGACAATATAAAATGGATTCCGCGTCATGAGCGTGAGTACAGCCATAGTAAGGAGCCATATTACCCAAGCCTGAGCAGCAAATGGTCGCTTCATGTCCCCAATACCTGAAACTGAAACTTATCACGAAAACGACTGAGTGCACGGACCGCCGGAAGCCCGAGGAAAGCGATTAACAGACCGTTACCAATTGCTCGCGCCAGGTCCCAGACGAGTGACGTCGCGGCATAAAACAGCAGATAACGTTTCAGAGCCTGAACAAAGGAAATCCCAGCCTCATAACCGGTAGAGCCACCACCCATGAATGGCCAGAAATATACATTCATTATCAAGCCGTAGAGAATTCCCCATGCTGCTCCTACCGCCACCAGCATGACCATTTCCACTTGTGGGTCTCTGGGTTGTGGCAGCCATCCCGATGTCAATCCAATCCATCCCGCTACAAACATTTGGTAGGGCAGCCAAGGGCCAACACCTCCCGTTAAGAGAGCAGAAACCAGCATGGTCAAGGTACCCATCAGAAAACCAAATCGAGCACCAAAAACATACCCAGTTAAAATGACCGGCACAAATATCGGCGAAAAACCGCCTGGCCCGGGAATTGCTACCTCAATAAAACGCAGCGTAGCCGTTGCCGCAACAAGGATACCCAGTGCCGCGATCATCTTCGCGCTGACAGCCTGACCTTGTATCTCCAGCAGCAGCACACCGAGGCAGATCACGAGCAGAAGCATAGTCAATATCGGTGCACTCTCTGCACGAATCAGGAACGCATCACTCGCAAAGGATTGTCTTTCGATCCACAGAAAAGGATATAGAAAGGCGGCCAGCCCAATTAGCCCGCTGAGAAAGTAGATGCTCGCTGTTAGAAAACGTTGGGTTTGATTCTTCTTCACAGTGCGCTAATTATAGTAGCACTGTGATCATTCCGCCCATCGCCAATACCACAACATAACCTACGGCACAGACGGCCAGAAAACCGTAATATAAGCGCAGCCAGCGTGACCAAAATCTTCGTCGCCAAGCTGTGGCAGTTACCACAAGTAAAGCCAACGCAGTTGGAATCAAGAGCAACGGTATCAAGAAAAACAAGGTGGCGCCAGCCGCTACAGAAAAAATACTTGCCAGGCCATTGAACAATGATTGAATGGTGAAAAATGAAACGCCCGAAACAAATATGATGGCCAATAAGCCAAAAAATAGCGCTAGTCCGCCGCCCAACCACTTCAATCGTCGGGCACCTCCATCTGAAATCTGGTCCAAATGATCTTTCTTCCGCAAAACACCAATTAGCCAGACGACCGGCAAGATTATGAAGGACGACAAAACTCCCAATAAAAACAGGCTTGCCAGCCCCAGTTGAATCCACATAGACTCACTGAACTGGTTAACCTCTTCCAAGAATGGGAAAGAAATCGCACTCGATGGTACAAAATCTTCTGGCACGATATTTTCCAGGCAGCTTGCGTCCGGTTCATTCTCAGGTGATTCCAGGAATTGACTGACGATGTCGTTCATACATTCTCCATCAAAAGCAACACCATGACTGCCCGTAGGACTCACAAAAGAATAGCCGTTACTTAGTTTGGACAACGCACTGGCAGCAAAAAGTGGCGGCGTGATCGGATCGTAATGCCCGGAGAGTAAGAGCGTAGGAATATCACTATAAACGGCATCGTTTGCTTTTTGTGGCAGTTCGTCAACTTGCCAGATGTCGCACGCATCAATATATGACTGCATTTCTTCTTGGGCTCCATCGGCAAAATAGGGGCGAATTCCATCTAGGATGGCATCTGTTGGCAAAAAGTTTGCGTCCTCAGCGCATATAACTGAGAAATACATACCCTCGCTGACATTGCGATTGAAAGCAAACAAAGGCCAGATCGCGCGAATAAATGTGTAATCCCCTTCTTCCAGGTTATCGACCAGCTTGGGGAAGATAGAGTAGGAATCTGGCAAATAGAAGGCCTGAAATAACACATCCACCAACGTGTCCCCGTCCAAACGTGCCTTAACCCGCTCACCGGTCTCAGAATCCTTAATGACAATCAATTCTGGGGTCTGGTTAAGCTCATCTACCAGGGCAAAAAACCGCTCTTCTAAATTGGGATACTCAGTCCGGCACAATGCATCATCATCACAGCTCTGGATGATTTCCGTGAACACGCGATCCGTATTTGAGGCCACATGAGGGATGAAGTTTAGGTCTGGCGGAACAACGCCATCCAAGATCACGCTGCGCAGGTGATCCGGTTCACTGCGCATCAGATGTAATCCCAATAGCGTCCCGTAAGACACGCCGTAGAAGTTATACTGATCATATCCAAGAGCCTGGCGAATCACATCAACGTCCGCTGCGTTTTGCAAGCTGTTATACGCGGAAAGGTCAATTCCCTCTGCTTTCAGCCTGTCATAGCAATCCTCTAGAATCTCCAGCGATCGCGCGTCCGCCTGCTCGACAGGTAGCACTAATATTTCATCGACGGCCTCAAAACTCTCATCGCACATCAACGCTGGCTGAGCGTATGGAGCCCCGCGTTGGTTAAAAATGACGATATCCCGCCCAAAAGTTGAAGGCTGTGAATCGATTAATATTGGAAAAACCTCAAAAGCATCACCCCCAGGACCTCCTTGTGCCAAAAAAAGAGGATCAGGGTGTGTATCACTTGACGTTGAGCGCAAAATCGCCACTGGCAGCCGGATAGATGGGCCATTTGGGTTTTCGTGTCTCTCTGGAACCGACACATAACCACATTCAAATTCGGGGCTTGGCAAAAAGGGAATCGGGCTTTCAAACCAACATTCGGTCGACTCAAAGGTGCGCAATGTCTCAGAGGGCGCATCATTGGCAAACGCCCTTTCTGTCACGGCCGTTGCCGCAATTCCAATCAGGATGAATGTCAATATCTTAAATCGAAACCTGGTCATCAAGATGATTTGTCTCCGGGTAGTGTTCACAGCGCTGTTGAAGCAAACAACCCACCATTATCCGCTAAACAGTGATTTATAGTACCTGCTTTTACGTCTTATGCCCTAAAGAGTTCTTGACCAATGGCATGCTCTCATATAGAAATAATTCGCGGTTTATGACCTGAAAAGTACGTTACCCTCATATAAGTCCCGTTTGTTCCCATTATAGTTCTTGATATAGTTCCCACATGAAGAAAAACTGGCTGTTAACCGTCGTGAACATTGTGCTGGTCATAATCCTTGCATACCAGAACAATACGTCGACAGCACGGGCCCAAGCTGGAGCTCCCTCCGAAATTCTGCGCCTGGTTAACCAGGTTCGAACGGGTTATGGACTGCCCCCTTTTGTTTGGGAAGGCACGCTTGCCGCCGCCGCTCAAAATCAAGCCAATTACATGGCTGCGAATAATATCTACAGCCATACGGGAGCTGGCGGATCCTCGCCTAATTCGCGCGCCCAAGCAGCCGGATATCCCGGTCGAGCGACTGAAAACATAGTAGGGGGCACAGACTTAACCCCCAACCAGGGTGTCATATGGTGGCAAAATAGCCCCACACATTTCAACACCATGATTTCCGATCGCTACATCCACGCCGGTGTTGGTTTTGCTCAGGGACACGGGCAAAACTTCTTCGCGCTCGTTGTTGGTGTTCCATCTGGCCAATCCTCAGATTCCTATGATGCTCCCGTCCTCGCTGATGATGCACTCGGAGCTGTCGCCCCCATCATATTGGCAGAACCTGGTGAAGGTGGCGGTATCACCCACGTTGTTGGTGCTGGACAATCCTTTTGGGCCATCGCCGCTCGCTACGAAATCCCTTTGGATCAGCTTTATCTCTTCAATAATTTGGTTGAAGATAGTGTGATTAACCCCGGTGATAAGTTGATTATCCGACTCGCCGAAGGTCAAGAACCGCCTCCCACACCAACACCGCCGGCAACTCATCTAGTATCTCAAGGTGAATCCTTGTGGACCATTGCCGCCTGGTACAAACTCAGCCTAGAGGAAATACTTTGGTTAAACAGTATGGTAGAGGACAGTCTTGTGCAGCCCGGTGATGAAGTGAGGATTCGCTTGCTGCCAGGAGAGCTGCCGCCTCCCACTGCTACGGTCCAAACCATGCACACGGTCCAGTCTGGAGATACCGCCTGGGGCATCTCCAATCAACATGGATTGACGCTTGAACAACTTTTGGCTTTCAACTCCCTGACTGAGAACTCAGTGCTAGGCATTGGCGACCAATTACTAATAATCGCACCCAGCCCTACGCCCACAGAAACCCCTCTAGCCACCGCTACGCTTGCTCCTTCCACAACGCCAATCCCCACGACTTTGCCAGAAAACACCGAGACGCCTTCACCTTTAGTTCCATTAGAATCGATTCAAAACACGGCAACCCCGGCCAGTGAGAATACGGACAGCTCCTCTACACTGTTTACCCCTGGCTCTGGAACCAGTCTGCTTGCTGCAGGAGCCTTGTTATTGGGTCTAGGAGTGATTGCCATTTCAATAATGAGAAAGTAATGACTAATTCTAGAATTGACCCTTTGTGGTTACACTCTGTTCATCACGACGGTTCTATAAAATATGTATCCAATCCTTATCCAGAACTGGGCGAAAAAGTCGCCATTCGCTTGCGGATTGGAGAGCAGGTACCGGTACAAGAAGTATTAATTCGCACCTTTCCCGATGGCGAGCAAGAGTTTTCAACCATGACCCGGCGTTCCAACGCTGCGCCTTGCCAATGGTGGGAAGGGTCAATTGAGATCAGCCAACCAGACGTTCACTATCGATTCCTCATAAGAACCAAAAATAAACTGTGGTGGTATTCAGCCGCAGGTGTTACCGGTGACATCCCCCTTGATTACACTGATTTTCGACTGCTGGCCGGATACAACTTCATAAGTTGGCTGCAAACCGCCGTTTTCTACCAAGTCTTTCCTGATCGTTTCGCTAACGGCAATTCCGAGACAGATCCTCATCTAGGCGATTTCGAGTACAAAGGTCATGGACCCAAGACGTTTCCATGGGCTACGCCTCCCCCTGAAGATCATCCCTTTCCAATCGTATTCTATGGAGGAGACTTACCAGGAATAAGCGGCCACATCGATCATCTCGATTCTCTCGGCGTTAACGCCCTTTATCTGAACCCCATCTTTGCAGCCCGTTCCAACCACAAGTACGACGTAACTGATTATAAAGAGATCGATCCCCACCTTGGCGGGAACAACTCGTTAGCACAACTTCGGCAGGATTTAGACCAGCGAGGGATGCATTATATCCTGGACATCGTGCCCAATCATTGTGGTTACTGGCATCCTTGGTTTCAAAAAGCGCAATCCGATCCCCTGTCACCGGAAGTTGACTTCTTCACTTTTGAGCACCACCCCGACGAATATGCTTCCTGGCTCGGCGTTTGGACCTTGCCCAAACTCAACTATAAGAGTCGGGAACTTCGCCGCCTAATGTATGAGGATGAAGATTCCATATTTAAGCATTGGTTGCTCCCTCCATACTCAGCCGACGGCTGGCGTGTTGACGTTGCCAACATGCTTGGTCGGCAAGGTGAGACACAGCTTGGGACCGAAATTGTTTCCGGCATCCGACAAGCCGTCAAATCTACACATCCCAATGCATATTTGATTGGCGAGAACTTTTTCGATGCCACGCCTCAACTTCAAGGCGATCAATGGGATGGTATCATGAATTATACGGGTTTGACCCTACCTCTGTGGTATTGGCTGGACATCTACCAAGAGTGGGCACACAGTCTCCGCCGCCACATAACATCAGCTTCAGCGATGTCCACTGCGGCCATGGTAAAAACCTGGGAGTGCCGCCAGGCAGCTATACCATGGGTCATTTCCCTTCAACAGTTCAATATATTGGGCAGTCACGACACACCACGAATCAAAAGCACGGTCAAGCATAATGATGCCCTAGTCCGCTTGGCTGCCGTTGTCCAGTTTACATTTCCGGGAATTCCTTGCATCTACTATGGCGACGAAATTGGGATGAGCGATGATCCGATATTGGAAAGTCGGGGTTGTATGCTTTGGGATCAGGATCGATGGGACCAAGATTTGCTTGCTTTTTACAAGAGTATCATAAGTTTGCGCAAGAACTCACCTGCGCTGCTTCGTGGTGGCTTTCAAATATTATTGGTAGAAGAAGATACCGTCACATACCAAAGGGAAAGCGAAACCGAACACATTCTGGTCGTTGCTCACCGAGGCAAGACTACTCTTAAGAACATGTCTGTTCCCATCTCTCGTGGGGGTGTTGCTGACGGCCGTCGATTTCGCGAGTACTTCAGCGGTCACGAGTTAATAGTGTCCCAAAGCACCTTGACTATCCCATTGGTGCCACAAGGTGCCACGATCTGGATCGATAATGATTCATAACCAAGAAATCGGAATTTATTTGTCTATCATTACTCGTCAATCCTTAAGAATTATATCGTCCAGACGCCAGATAACCTGGTTTCTAAGCTCCGGCAACAAAAGTGAAAGGCAACGAATAGTCAAATTGGGCTTGTATTGCATCGCGGGACGCGGGTACAATTAATGAATCAAGCCAATAGTTCAGGTGAGAATCACACACATTTAGTGCCTTCACCGGTCGCTTGAAACGGAGAGGCAAATGGAGATGATACGATGACCACCCTATATGCTGGGGCCAAAGCCGACATAAACAATTTACCCTCCAAAGCCAACGACGAAGAAAAAATGCGCGCCCTGGTAGACGCGATAAGTTCCTACATCGAGTACTATCACGGTGGGGCAGTCGAAATGGTCGACTACGAAAACAACACACTCCGTGTGCGTCTTTCCGGTGCCTGCGAGGGTTGTGACCTGGCACCGGTAACACTTCACGGCTGGGTGGAAGGAACGGTTAGACAGTTCTTTCCCGATCTAGACCGCGTTGAAGCTGTAGAGTAACCGATATCAACAACAGGAAGATCAGGGAGTACAAAAATGTCTATTGCACTGCTGGATGACAGTCTCATTGTGGACGTATTTTTTGAAGAATCGGATCGTGATTTTGAAGACGATATTTGTATCCGTTTCAAAGAAGACTGCCCTGATGAGGAAAAACTATTCAGGGTAGATGAGACCAATGTCTATATTACACCCGACCAAGCGGGCTTGCTTATACTGGCCCTACAGCGCGCCATGGAAAATTATAGGCTTTCCTCCCAGGAGCCCTAATAGATCCTAGTCAATTGTCTCAACGACAATGGACCATATTCAACCCAAAGGACAGTTTGCTGTTTGGAAGTCATTATCTCGCACTGTTGCAAATCTGCCCCGCCACCGATTCCTTATGACAATCGGTATAGCCATGCACAATAAACTACACCAATAACCAACCCTTTTTTTAGGCTTCACTAGTAGTTTGCTGTATAGTCATTATGGCTGGTCATAGCAGTATGCTATTCTAAGCTTCTGGATGATTAGCATAGGGCACACGCCTAAGAAAATGGAGAATCTAGGAACACCATGGGTCAAGAAAATAAAGAACGAGTTGGACTGATTGTCGGTCGTGAAAAGGATTGGCCTACAGCTTTCATTGAACAAATGGAAGCGCGAAGAGTAGGAATAACTGCCGAGCTAGTTAAGATCGGTGGGACCTTTATGAATGAAGCCTGTCCCTATTCCGTCATCTTCGATCGCATGTCTCAGGTAATTCCCTATTACCGTTCCTACGTGAAATATGCTGCCATGCACGGCAGCTACATCATCAACGATCCCTTTGTCTGGTCAGCAGATAGTCGTTTTTTCGCCACGGCATTGGTTGACCGCCTGGGCCTCCAAGGTCCTCGAACAGTGGTCCTACCCAACAAAGATATCGAGACCCCTGTCGTACCCGATAGTTTCCGGAATCTCGAGTACCCCATGAATTGGGAAGGAATCATAGAGTACGTTGGCGTACCGGCGATTTTCAAGGAAACCCGTAGTGGCGGTCGGCGCTGGGCTCATCGCGTCAACAGTGTAGACGATCTCATTCAGCGCTATGACGAAAGCGGTACACGTACGATGATCCTCCAGGAGATTATCAGCGATGGGAAACACATTCATTGCCTTGTTATTGGTAAAGAAACGGTAATGCCCCTCTGCTACTCACGACCAGATAATCGTTACCTGGCCGAAGACGCCCTTACCGACAACCCACACGCCGCAAAGATCATCAGCAGTGCAGTCGCCATCTCGCAGGCCTACGGTTATGACATCAACATGGTTGAGTACGTCCTGCGCGATGACCAAGTTTATGTCATTAATGGCACCAATCCGGCTCCTGTCATCGACAAACAATTAATGACTGATCACCACTTTGAATGGGCTGTCAACGAAACGGTATCCTTGGCCATCAAGCGTATCAAAGAACCCTTACCTCAACGGCTCACATTTGATCCCCAATCTTCTGAATTAGAGTGAAATTTGCTTAGAGCCACAGCATGCTATAATTGTGCGTTTTCCTGAGGATTAAACTGATTCGCAGGATTAATGCTGAATAGTAGTTATTGATCTTTACAATTTGTCCAGGTAATCCAACCAACGCCTCCAAAATATCATACCCGAGCAGCAAAGCGATTCTGCTTGTCTGGTGATTGGGGACCATTACCTGTTGAAAATAATCAGAAAAATTGAATTTGATCCGCAATAACAAGAGAGTATTTAGTTCACAGTACCAACATCTTGTGAACGCGAATCGGTTTTTCTGAAGAGGAATAGGAAAAAACAAACTATGATGCCCTTAGAAGAGAAAATACCTAAGAAGCTAGATAGGCTTCCCGAGCTAGCAAGCAACCTGTGGTGGAGCTGGACATTGGAAGCACGCAATCTTTTTAAGCGATTGAGCTACCCTCTCTGGCGCAAAACACAGCATAATCCAGTCCGTATGCTCAATGAAATAAGCGTAGAAGCGCTTGAAAGAAAGGCACGCGACGGTGCGTTTCTCAGACTTTACGACAAAGTGCTACTGCAGTATGATGACATGTTGAGCAACGGTCATACCTGGTTCCACACGACCTACCCAGAACTGGCTGACCGAACAATTGCATATTTCTCTTTTGAATTTGGCCTTCATAATTCATTACCAATTTATTCGGGAGGCTTGGGAATACTAAGCGGAGACCATGCCAAGGAAGCCAGCGACCTAGGTCTACCTTTTGTAGGTGTTGGTTTCATGTATCCTCAAGGATATTTCCGCCAGCGCGTCCCTTCACACGGTTGGCAAGAAGCAGTTTACCAACAGTTGGCCATCGATCAAGCACCCATTGAACTTGTTACAAATGATGATGAGCAAGAAATCATGGTCAGCGTCGAATTGGGCGGGCGAACGGTCCATGCGCGCGTTTGGCATGTAAAAGTTGGTCGCGTTAATCTATATCTGATGGATACCGATGTAGATGACAATGATCCGTGGGATCGTGAGCTTTCTGCCCGCCTGTATTCTGGCGACAGCGAAATGCGCATTCGGCAGGAAATCATGTTGGGTATTGGTGGTGTTCGCCTGCTAAACAAATTGGGGATAAAACCTTCGGCATGGCACATGAACGAGGGCCATTCAGCATTCTTGCTGCTTGAGAACGCGCGCCAAATGGTGGAATCCGGGTTGAGCTTTGCAAAGGCCAAAGAAACCGTTCGCAAACACTCCGTGTTCACAACCCATACGCCCGTTCCCGCCGGACACGATGCGTTCAGCTATCATCTAATCGATAAATATTTTGGCAGCTATAGAGACCAGCTGGGGATTTCGCGTGAGGAATTCCTCAATTTGGGTGCTCATGAAGAAGAATGGGGAATGGCTTTCAACATGACCGTTCTCGCTCTCAATCTATCAGGGCAAGTTAATGGCGTGAGCAAATTGCACGGCGAAGTGTCACGTGATATGTGGAACAGCGTGTGGCCTGAGCTTGAGGTAGAAGACGTTCCCATCATTTCAGTTACCAACGGTGTCCACGTTCCAACTTGGATATCTAGCGAACTGCGTATTCTCTTGAATAAATATCTGGGTCCCCATTGGATAGAGCAGCAGGATGATCCACAGTTGTGGGAACGCTTGAATGATATGCCTCTCAAAGAATTATGGGATGTCAATACAGAACTCAAACGAAAACTACTCTATTTCTTACGCGCTCGGGCTCGACGCGGATGGGTTTCCGGCCAAGATGACCCGACGACCATTATGACCAGTGGCACCTTACTCGATCCCGAGGCTTTGACGATTGGATTTGCGCGCCGGTTCGCTACCTACAAACGCGCCAATCTCATATTCCGGGATGTTGATCGCCTACGCAATATGCTGCTAGATATTCATCGTCCTGTGCAAATCTTGTTTGCTGGGAAGGCACATCCGGCTGATGACCCCGGCAAAGCTTTGATCCAGGATATTTACAACATGGCTAAGCACAATCAGCTTGGCGGTCGTGTTGCCTTCGTTGAAGATTATGATATGCACGTTGCCCGTTACCTGATTCAAGGGGTGGACATATGGTTAAACACGCCTTTGCGACCTCGCGAAGCCAGTGGAACAAGTGGCATGAAAGCCTCGCTTAACGGCGCGCCGAATCTGAGTATTCTCGATGGTTGGTGGGTCGAAGGCTATAACGGCGCCAATGGTTGGGCCATCAATGGCGAACAGTACGATAATCGCAATGAGCAAGATGACCATGACTCCGAAGCAATCTACCGTCTCTTAGAAGAGGAAATTGTTCCCCTTTACTACGATCGCGACTTTGATAATGTTCCCCGGGGTTGGGTCGAAGTCATGGTAGAAGCGATTCGCTCCAACACACCTCGTTTCAGTATGAGACGCATGGTCAAGGAATATACGACCAAACTCTATATTAATGCCATGACCAACAACGACTAAAGCCATCTACTGACGCTTGCCAAGCATTGTCCAGCTAGATCTGTTTCAATGCTTGGCAGGGTCATGTTATCTGCATCCCACATGCCAAAATCTATCGGCCGTTTCCTGTTTCTCATTCTTTGGCTCTTTCTAATCAGTATCCCTTTCTTTGCCTTTTTTCTTGCCGCCCGCCAGGAAATCAAGATTGGCCGTAACACCTATAGTCTGCGTGTTTTCGTCCTACAAGATAAAGATGCGGAAGGCATTGGCGTAGAGATATCTAGGCCGCTCCCTGATCTCCCATCCTGCGCCCAATCTAGCGTATCCTACTTCATGTGGGTTGGAGAACCACAAAACGCATCCTTCTGTCACTGCGCCGACCCGCAAACGGGCTATGCGCTTCCCACCACGTCTGGCACTTGCGATCCGCCTTGATTGCATCCCATCACCACCGATTGGAAATCTAAATATAACCTAGTTCCTGCGCTGCATAAGCCAACTCATCTCGGAATTGCGGATGGGCAATTCCAATCAGAGCCATGGCCCGTTGGCGTACAGTCTTACCATGTAAATGGGCGACCCCGTATTCCGTAGCCACATAATGCACATCATTTCGGGTCGTAACCACCCCCGCTCCCTCATACAACATAGGCACAATTCTGCTGATGCTGTCTTGCTTTGCCGTGGACAGGCAGGCGACAATCGGCAAACCTCCCTTTGACCGGGCCGCACCGCGGATGAAATCGAGCTGGCCGCCCACACCGCTGTACAATCGCGAGCCAATTGAGTCAGCGCAGATTTGACCTGTAAGGTCAACCTGTAAAGCGGAGTTTATAGCCACCATACTATCGTTTTGCGCAATATTAAACGGATCGTTGACATAGTCTGAAGGGTGGAATTCAAGCATCGGATTATTATGGACAAACTCATACAAAGCCTGCGTACCAAAGGCAAAACCCGTCACAATCTTTCCTGGATGAAAACTCTTCTTGCGGCAGGTGATAACCCCACTTTCCACCATCGACATAACGCCATTAGAAAAAAGCTCCGTATGTATTCCGAGATCACGATGATTGCTTAAATTGGCTAAAACGGCATCTGGAATGCTGCCAATTCCCATCTGCAAAGTAGCCCCATTTGGAATCAGTTCAGCAATATGTCCTCCTACCTGCAAATGCAGGTCCGAGCTACCCCCTTGCGGAGCTTCAGGCAGCGCATAATCAACTTCCACAATATGGCTCAAACGACTGACATGGATGAAACAGTCCCCCAAAGTTCGCGGCATCTGCTGGTTAATCTCCGCGATAATGACCCGTGCTTCCTCCGTTGCCGGTTTGGTCGTTCCAACTTCCACACCAAAGCTGCAAAATCCATGTTCATCAGGTGGTGAAAGAGAAATCAAAACCGCATCAAGCGGTAGAGTTCCATTTCTAAACAGAGAAGGAATCTCTGATAAGAACACCGGTGTAAAATCTGCTCTCCCCTCTTGCACAGCATGTCGAACATTTTGGCCAATGAAAAGTGCATTCACGCGGAACGATCGTTCATATTGTGGCGCCGCATATGGGGCGGGCGCGAAAGTTAAAATATGTGTCAGCTCGACATCTTCAAGCTCGTCAGCCCGTTTCATCAATCCTTCGATCAATGTCAACGGCACGCCCGCTCCCCCGGCAAGATAGATGCGATCATTTGATTGAATGCCCGCCAGGGCAGTATCAGCATCCAACACCTTACTGCGATAAAGTGCCTGCCAATTCATTAACTTCCTCCCATTGGTAGCTTTGCTGTTACTTCTCTTCCCAGCGCAGTCCCAATTTCGGGGTGGGCTAAATTGCCTTGGTAGAGGTTGATACCATGACCAAAGCCTGGTTCCTGATTCACGAGTCCCACTATTCCAAAGTCGCCCACAGCTTGCAAGTACGGAAGAAGCGCGTTGGTCAAACCGTAACTAGTCGTTCGCGCAACAGCCGCGGGCGTATTTGGCACACAATAATGAATAACCTTTTCAGCCGTATATACAGGATCTCTCAAGGTCGTGGGACGGCTGGTTTCCGTACAGCCACCATCATCTATCGAGAAATCGATTATCACTGAACCTGGCCTCATTCGACGGACCATATCCAGCGTAACAAGCTGTTCTGCTCGTCGACCTGGCTTTTGAATTGCGCCCACAAGAACATCAGTAAAATCGCTAATCCGGTCCAGATTGTGCCTAGTAGCCAGCATCGTCGTGACTCGGCCTTGACTAGCATCGTCAATGCACTCTAGCTTCCGTATCTCGCTGTCCATGACAATGACCTGAGCACCAATACCCAGGAATGCCCGCGCGGCATTTTTGCCCAATACGCCAGCACCAAGAATCACCACCGAACCACGCGTAACGCCCGGTATCCCGCTCAACAAGGTCCCCCTTCCTCCGTTGGTGTTCATCAACAGTTGTCCGGCAATGATTGGCGCCATTCGCCCCGCCACCTGGCTCATTGGCAAGAGCACGGGAAAAAGCCCATCTTTGTCCCGAATCATCTCATAGGCAACGGCCGTTATCTCTCGCTTCTGTAGCGCTTCAAATAAATCAGGTGAAGACACCTGCATATGAAAGAACGAAAAGATTGTCTGCCCCGGCCTGAACAAATCATGCTCTTTCTGCATGGGACGGGCTACCTTGACCACGATATCAGATCGCCCATAAACCTCTGCCGCCGAATAAACGATCTTGGCCCCTTGTTGAACGAATTCTTCATCGCTGAATCCTGCCCCAATACCTGCCAGTCTCTCCACGTATACTATATGTCCCTCCCTTGTCAATGCACCGACTCCGGCCGGGGTCAAGCCAACACGCGCCTCGCTTTGCTGATCCCTTACTTCCTTTGGTATCCCAAATTCCATTGTCCCACCTTTTGCTCTTACGCGATCATCTCAAGCCGTTTTCAATTACAAGTTTAAGGAATCTTACAAATAATGGCAGTGAATAATGTAACCTATATATGCTGACATCCGTCATGTTTCCTTTCTTCCCTCAGATTCATAACCCGATAGGTTCATAATGGTGCATTATATAAGCTATTTAATCAGAATAAGGTAACTATCTTTACTATATCAAGTTCGATAGTGACATTCTTCGTTTCATAAGATGTCATTTGTCACTATGGCCTAAGCTGCAAATCTGGCATACTTGATTTGGGTGACAGGAGTTATTCCCAAAAAACTGCACATTTACAGTTTAACCGCTTCGGAGCAAGTGATGGTATTTTTGCGTATCGCTTCGACGGCCTATTTTCCAGTAAGTATTTCCTACTATTTCCCATTCCCAACTTATGGAGGAACCACGTATGGCAAGTGGACGAATAATCATCAATGAAGAGCGATGCAAAGGCTGTGAGCTTTGCATTGCCGCCTGTCCGCCGGCAGTCATAGACCTGGCTGGGCACCATAATTCCCTTGGTTACAGACCAGCCACACTACTTGATCCCGACCACCTTTGCACTGGATGTGCGTTGTGTGCTGTGGTCTGCCCCGATGCCGCCATTACCGTTTTTCGTGACCTGCCCATAGCTCGGATACGCAAGCCCATGATGGAGGCCGTATAACATGGCCAAGGAACTCCTAAAAGGAAACATCGCCTTTGCCGAGGCAGCCATTCGCGCCGGCTGTGAAGCTTATTTCGGCTATCCCATTACCCCCCAAACAGAAGCCCTTGAACATATGTCCCAGCGAATGATCGAATTGGATCGCGTTTTTCTGCAGGCCGAGAGCGAGGTTGCCGCCATAAACATGGTTTATGGAGCGGCAGCCGCTGGCGCCAAAGTGATGACCTCTTCCAGCAGCCCTGGAATCAGTCTAATGCAGGAAGGGTTTAGCTACATAGCAGCGTCCGATATTCCTGTGGTTATTGTGGATGTCATGCGTGGCGGACCTGGACTAGGTAATATCCAACCCAGCCAGGGTGATTATTACCAGGTTACCAAATCCGCTGGTCACGGCGATTTTCGTCCCATTGTATTGGCGCCTTCAACCGTTCAAGAGGCAATTGACCTAACCGTGTTGGCTTTTGATTTAGCCGACAAATACCGCACCCTGGTATTTGTTGTTGCTGATGGCTCCATAGGTCAAATGATGGAACCGGCTGAACTGCCTCCTATGCGCGAATATCCTGCCCTGAGACCCACCTGGTCACTAACTGGAGCAGCTGAACGCAAACCCAATCTTATCTCCTCAATTCAACTCGGTGCCGAGCGCCTCGAGGCCTTTAACAAACAACTTCAGGACAAACTGAACACCATTGAGTCGAACGAAGAAGCGCGCCATAGTGAGCTGCAATGCGAAGATGCAGAATTCGTCATCGTCGGCTTCGGAACAGCAGGACGAGTTGCCCAAACCGCTGTTAAGCATCTGCGGCAGGATGGAATCGCTGTTGGATTGTTTAGGCCGGTTACGCTTTGGCCATTCCCCTCTCAACCACTGGCTCAAATTGCCAAGGAAGCGCGGGGATTTCTTGTCGTCGAGATGAATGCGGGACAAATGGTTCACGATGTTCGCGAAATTGTTGGCAATCAAATCCCAGTCGGCTTCTATGGTCGTATGGGTGGAGCCATTCCGACGCCAGAAGAAATCGAAAACGAGATAATTTCATTGTGCAAGCAGGTCGCATCACAACGGTTGGAGAAAAGCAATGGTCACAATAATTGATGAGAGGAGAGAAGAAGTAGTCTACGAACGACCTAAATCGCTGACTGATGTGCCGACCCACTATTGCCCTGGCTGTACCCATGGCGTTGCGCACCGCATTGTAGCTGAAGTTCTGGATGAGCTTGAAATACGCCAGCGCACAATACTAGTCGCTGCTGTGGGCTGTTCCGTTTTTTCCTACAAATATTTCGATGTGGACTCCGCTGAAGCCGCCCATGGCCGCGCCGCTGCAATGGCCACCGGCATTAAGCGTGTCAATCCGGATAATTTTGTCTTCACATATCAAGGTGATGGGGATCTGGCCTCCATCGGCATTGCTGAGACTATTCATGCTGCTGCAAGAGGGGAGCAGATTTCAATCATATTTCTCAACAATGCCATCTATGGCATGACCGGCGGACAAATGGCTCCCACAAGCCTAATCGGCCAGGTAACCCGTTCCTCCCCCTTTGGTCGCGATCTACGTCAAACAGGTCACCCCATACGTATGGCTGAAATGCTGGCTGGTCTAGATGGCACAGTTTATAGTGTTCGCCGCAGCCTTCACGATGCCCGGCATGTTATTCAGGCCAAGAAGGCCGTTAAGATTGCCTTTCAAGCACAGTTATTAGGTCTTGGCTTCAGCATAGTCGAATTGTTGTCCACCTGCCCGACAAACTGGCATATGACCCCATCTGACTCATGTAATTGGGTTCGCGATAATATGGTTCCTTACTTTCCTCTGGGAGACTTCAAGGTAGCAGCCGAGTTGGAAAATTTGAAGAAGCGCAGTAGATGAGCATAAAAACCGCTACTAGGTCTACCTTTGATAGACCAAAATGGGAGAGTGAAAGATGACAACACCATGGAAACATCGATATTCGTCGCGGATGCAGGGAATAGGCGGTTCGCTCATTCGCGAGCTGCTTAAAATAACCCAAGATCCGGAAATGATTTCCTTTGCCGGAGGACTGCCAGCCCCCGACGTGTTTCCGGTCGACGCTTTCCGAGAGGCTTCATGCAGAGTGCTTGACACATTCGGACCCCAGGCCCTGCAATATAGTGCTACGGAGGGGTACCCCCCTCTTCGCCAATGGATTGTTGACACCATGGCAAAATATGGCATTGATAGCACCGTCGACAACATTCTGATTACCAGCGGATCTCAACAAGCTCTCGATCTCATTGGCAAGATTCTGATCAACCCCGGGGATCTAATTCTCACGGAAATTCCTACTTATTTGGGGGCCTTGCAGGCCTGGCGTGCTTACCAGGCGGACTACACCAGCGTACCCATTGACGATCAGGGACTTCAAATAGAGTATCTTGAAGAAGCACTCTGTGGTGG
This sequence comes from uncultured Chloroflexia bacterium, assembly GCA_963807975.1. Classification (GTDB taxonomy): domain Bacteria; phylum Chloroflexota; class Anaerolineae; order Promineifilales; family Promineifilaceae; genus JAACFF01. Next base: position 199,556 of record CAWEDV010000005.1, read on the forward strand.
GCCAAAGTTCATGTATATCTTGCCCAATTTCCAAAACCCTGGGGGCGTAACTCTATCCATGGAACGGCGGCTGCAGCTCATAGAAATCGCTGATCATTATGGTGTGCCCATAATTGAGGACGATCCCTATGGTGAACTTCGCTATGAAGGGGAACACCTTCCCCCCCTGGTGGTTTTAGATGCCCAACATTTAAGCAGTCGTTCAAACTACAGCAATGGCCAAGGCTTCATGCGCGGTAACGTCATCTATATCAGCACATTTTCAAAAACCCTGGCCCCTGGACTGCGCCTGGCCTGGATTGTAGCCCCGGCGGAGGTCATCCAGCGCTGTGTCATGGCCAAACAAGGAATGGACTTGCACACCAGTAGCTTGGTTCAAATGACCGCCTACGAAGTTCTCAAGGATGGATTTCTCTCCAATCACATCCGTCTTATTCGCCAGGTATACGGCGAACGACGCGACTGTATGTTGGATTGTCTGCAGCGCTATTTCCCACCAGGAGCTGTGTGGACCCATCCCAAGGGCGGATTGTTCCTATGGGTCACACTGCCCGAAGAGATTGACACTCTGGCCCTAATGCCCAAGGCGCTCGATAATAAAGTTGCCTACGTTCCCGGAACCGCATTTTTCCCCGACGGATCTGGACATAACACATTCCGGCTAAACTTCTCCAATGCCAGCCCGGAAAACATCGATCTTGGAATTCGTCGTTTGGGTGAGGTGATCGCTTCTGAATTGAATCCAATAGCAGAATTAACGCCTGCTTTAGCCTAGCCAATTGCCGCGAAGGAATAATTATGGAAACTTCAATCATCATATCAGGGTTTGGGGGGCAAGGAGCCCTATTTGCGGGACAGTTATTGGCATATGCCGGTATGGAAAGCGGCCGAAACGTGACTTGGTTTCCTTCCTATGGGCCGGAAATGCGCGGTGGAACAGCCCACTGCACCGTTATCATCGGCGATGATGTCATAGGCGCGCCGGTTGTAGCGCAGCCACAAATTGCGATCGTATTTAACGGCCCCTCATACGAGAAATATGAGCCATTGGTCGCCCCTGGTGGCCTGCTGGTTGTAAACGCTTCCATCGTCGACAACCAATCCCATCGCACGGACATTGATCACGTATACGTTCCCGCCAACGACATAGCGGAAGAGTATGGCTCGTCAAAAATGCTAAATATGGCTGCATTGGGTGCAATGCTGGCCCGCAAACCAATTTTTACCCTTGAAACCTTGGAGGGAACGTTAAGAAATCACCTTCCAGCTAATAAAGCCCATTTACTTGAGTCCAATTTCCTTGTCTTGCGCAAGGGTTACGAAGTTGGAACGGCGGTACCCATCTAAAGGGCAATTGGCACAGCGCCAGTTTATGTTTAGATCAGGTGCCCACATTACACATCATATCGAGCAGCCTGGCGAAAAATCTAGATCGAATTTCGAATCAATCTGGTTGCCTTCTGTTCAAAGCATAAGTAAAATCTCAGTATGTCGCCGCACTTAAATAATCGAATTCTTTACTACCAATTGCTTTCTTTTCCCTCAGTCATTAAACACAGTTGAAAAAGTTATGGTGAGTGTCAATTGGCAGTTCTTATTACTGAAACGTCTCACTCGTTTACAATTCAAAATAGGAGTAACCATGAGTTCCCACAATCGCATTTTGCCCGTCCCTTCCGACCTGGATATCGCCCAGGCTGCAACCGTCAAGCCCATCAAAAAGATCGCCGATCAATTGGGTTTAGAGGACGAAGACCTGATTATGTTTGGCTCGACCAAAGCCAAAGTTCATCTAGACGTAATGGCCAAATTAGCCGATCGTCCTCGCGGAAAGTATATTGATGTTACAGCAATCACTCCAACGCCCTTAGGTGAAGGAAAAACCACAACAGCAATCGGCCTCGTCCAAGGCTTGGGTGTAATCGGCAAGAAGTCCATCGCTTGCATTCGCCAGCCAAGTATGGGTCCCACCTTTGGGATAAAGGGTGGCGCAGCCGGAGGTGGTTACAGTCAGGTTATCCCAATGGAAGATTTTAACTTGCATCTGACAGGCGATATTCATGCCATCACCGCGGCCCACAATCTCGTTAGCGCAGCTATCGACGCCCGTATCTTCCACGAAAGTCGTCTAAGTGATGATCAATTGGCTAATATGGGCCTGGAACGTCTAGATATCGATCCCTATAGCATAACCTGGAATCGGGTCATGGATGTCAATGATCGTTCCTTGCGCAGCGTTATCACCGGCCTTGGTGGCAAATGGGACGGCCGTCCCCGTGAAGCCGGATTTGATATCACCGTGGCCAGCGAAATAATGGCCATCTTAGCCTTGGTAAGTGGACATGATTTCAAATCAGCGCTCAAAGATCTCCGCGAACGCATTGGTCGCATCGTCATCGGCAGCAGCAATGCCCGCAAACCTGTTACCCTCGAAGACTTGAAAGTAGCCGGTGCCGTAACCGTTCTAATGAAGGACGCCCTGCACCCGAACTTAATGCAGACCTTAGAAGGGCAACCTGCCTTTGTCCATGCCGGTCCGTTTGCCAACATCGCTCATGGAAACTCTTCCATTCTTGCTGACCAGGTTGCCCTCAGTTTGGGTGAGTACATCGTCACGGAGTCAGGATTTGGCGCCGATATCGGCATGGAAAAATTCATGAACATTAAGTGCCGTTACTCTGGTCTGGTGCCCGATGCGGTAGTCTTGGTAGCCACCATCCGCGCTCTGAAGATGCATGGAGGTGGCCCGCGTGTTGTTCCTGGCAAGCCTCTCCATCAAGCATATAAAGAGGAAAATCTTGAACTGCTCGGCGCAGGTCTTGATAACCTGCGCGTCCACATCCGCAACGCTAAACGTTTCGGTGTACCCGTTGTAGTCGCCGTAAATAGGTTCACCGAGGATACGGACGCCGAAGTTGCCCTGATTGAACAGGCAGCCATTGAAGCTGGAGCAGAAACCGCGGTCATGACCGACCACTGGACCAACGGTGGTGACGGGTCAGTTGAGCTGGCCAAGGCAGTGGTTGCCGCTTGTGAAAAACCATCCGAGTTCAAATTCCTCTATCCTTTGGAAATGTCCATTAAGGAAAAGATCGAAACCATCGCCAAGGAAATATACCAGGCTGGCGATGTGGTATTTGAACCGCTTGCTGAAAAGCAGATCAAGTTCTATGAGGACAATGGCTTTGGCGATCTACCGATTTGCATGGCCAAAACACACTTGAGCATTAGCCACGATCCTGCTCTGAAAAATGCGCCTTCAGGATACACATTGAGCGTCCGTGAGGCCAGGGCATCGGTGGGCGCTGGATTCATTTATCCGCTTCTAGGCACAATGCGTACCATGCCTGGTTTAGGCAGCAAACCAGCCTTCATGAACGTAGATGTCGATGAGGACGGACGGGTAATCGGACTCTTCTAGTCGGAACGATTAAGGCACGGACCTCAGCATAAAAATGCCAGTTGAGGTCCGTGCCAGATTCTTGCATATCCCCTGTGCATATGATATTGTTAAGGTCTGAAAATATATCCTAAATATATCATATTGTTTCATTGTTTGATAATGACAAAACAGACTTATACCCAACCTCTCAGCCATCAGGCGTACGAACAAATTAAGGACATGATCGTTACCTTGGATCTTGCTCCAGGTTCTGTCATTGACGAAGCCGATCTGCAAGAACAACTGCAGTTGGGCCGCACGCCCATTCGTGAAGCGCTGAAGCGCTTGGCTCTGGAAAGCTTGGTTAGCATTATTCCCCGCCGTGGTATTTTCGTAACAAATATCGGCATCAATGATGTGCAGCGCTTATTGGAAGTGCGACTGGAGCTGGAGACATTATCCTGCCGCTTGGCTGCTCAACGCGGCACTTCGGAACACTGGCGACGTTTGGAAGAGCTAGTTATAGATTCACAAGACTTGAATACCAAAAACGATCACGATCTCATTCGATTGGACGAAGCATTTCATGAAATAATATATGAGGCCTCCGATAATCGATTCTTACGAGAAGCAATTACAGTGCTCCTCTCGCTGAACGAACGGCTCTGGTATTATTTTCTTCCTGATATCGGCGGATTTGAACGTACAAATCATGATCATCGCCTGATATGGGAAAGTTTGAAAGCAGGTGAGGGTGAGCGGGCAGCTAAACAAATGAAAGATCACATCCTTGCTTCACAAGACCGGCTGCGTGCCGCTGTTCTGGGAAATTGAGCCCTTCTTTCACCAAAATCCCCCTCCAGATTTGAGAATTCCATGGTCGATAATATTCAGGTCCGGGGATTCCTGCCCCAAGACCAAGAATCCGTCCATACTTTGATCCTACAGGGCCTTGCTGATCGCTTTGGAGTTATCGATCCCTCGCTAAATCCTGATCTTCGCGATATCGACGCCAATTATATTCAGCAAGGATCGCTGTTTCTTGTAGCTGAATTGGAAGGTCAAATTGTGGGAACCGGAGCCCTAATTGACGAAGCTCCGTTAACCGCAAGAATCGTGCGTGTCTCAGTCGCCAACTCTCATCGAAGGATGGGAATCGGTCGTCTGCTAACTAAGCATCTGATCGTCGCTGCCCGCGAGTCCTCCTACAGACAGATAGTTGTCGAAACCAATGATGATTGGCACGATGCGATTCGTCTGTACCAAAACTGCGGATTCACCCGGTACGATCACTTCAATGGTGAGGTACATATGAGCTTGCAGCTCACCAAATAAGCGCCCCCATTCATTTGACAACATATGATACTCACAAATCCTATTATCCCGCTTCGGTCATTCTCGTCGTTGTCCATTTCCAAACAGCTGGGCAACTAACAAAACCGCTGTCCAGACCTGATCATTCCATCTCAAACCCCTGCAGGGCAATGGTTGAGCGGTACCATTTCGCACTATCCTTCAGGATTCGCTCTTGAGTTTCAAAGTCTACATAGACCATGCCGAAGCGCCTGCTATACCCAAACGACCACTCAAAATTATCCATAAATGACCAAAGATAATATCCTTTGAGGGGCACCCCCGCGGCTATAGCTCTTTGGGCGGCAGCAAGATGGCGCTGCAAGTAAGAAATCCGCTTTTGATCGTGGACCCGTCCGTCCCCAGTCACGACATCGGCAAACGCGGTACCATTTTCGGTGATATATAGCTCGGGAAATCCATAGTGGTAGAAGACACGAAGCAATGTGTCATACAACCCGTCCGCATAAACTTCCCAACCCATCTCCGAAAACTCATTTCCGGGAAAAACTACCTGCTCTTTATCAGACTCCACAGCGCGAATAACGCTGCGTGAATAATAATTAACACCCAGGAAATCTATGGGTTCACCGATTCTCTCCATGTCTCCCGGTGCCATGGAATCAAATTCTGCGCCTAAATCTGTCAGGATATCAGACGGATAGCCCCTGCCGGATACCGCATCCAAATACCAACGATTGGTCTCGCCATCCTCTAGGCGGGCTTGCGCGAGGTCTTTTTTACTCTGTGAGGCCGGCATTTTCGGCCACAAATTTAATGCGATGCCTACCTTCGCCCCTTGACTATTTGTCCTGATGAGAGACACGGCCGTCCCATGCGCAAGCAGCAGATGATGGGCAGCCTTGAAAGCTGTAGTGCGCTCCTTGATACCTGGGGCATGCACCCCATGTCGATGGCCGGCCATCGCCGCAACCTCTGGCTCGTTAATCGTCCCCCACATCTTGACCCGATCGCCAAGATGGCGCGACACAATATCTGCATAGTCGGCAAAAGCCTCAACAATCGAGCGCTCACGCCACCCCCCTTCATCCTGCAAAGATTGCGGTAGATCCCAATGGTAGAGCGTCACATTCGGTTCGATTCCCAGATCCAATAATCCATCAACTAAACGGCTGTAGAAATCCAAGCCGGCCTGGTTAATTACGCCCCGTCCTTGTGGCAATATCCGAGCCCAGGCAATGGAGAAACGGTAGCTCTGTATCCCAATCTCCGACATGAGGCCTATGTCCTCTTTCCACAGATTATAATGATCGCAAGCCACATCGCCGTTGCTGCCGTCAGCGATATTTCCTGGAGTATGAGCGAACCGATCCCAGATCGAATCCCCCTTTCCATCGATGTTCCAGGCGCCCTCGATCTGGTAAGATGACGTAGCCGTACCCCAGGTGAACTGCTTGGGGAAATCGATTGTTGTTGGATTTCTAATTTCTTCCAACTTGCTCATCATTCCATCCTATTACTAGTTGTTGTGTCCTCAAATCTCGCACTATTTCACAATATGAGTTCAATCTCATCACTATATCCCTGCGCTCTTAACTTATTCCGAGATGCACCTCTACCACAACCTCTGTCCTGCCGTCACCTGTATGAGGAACGATCTTCCCTGGCAGCGCCTTCCCATCAAAAAACAACGTTGTTTGCTTTCCAGGCCCGACTCGGTTGACATTGATTGTATACATAACATCCCTGAAGCGCCGTTTCACCCAGAATCCAGGCCAATCCTGCGGAATGACAGGGTCAATTTCCAATCCCTCATAAGATGGTCGAATGCCAAGAATCCATTGCGTGATCGCAACATAGTTCCAGGAAGCCGTACCGCTGAGCCAAGAATTCTTTGCTTCGCCAAAACTAGCCGCGTCTCGCCCAGCGATCATTTGTGCGTATACATAAGGTTCACTGCGATGTATCTCGCTTATCCCTTCTCTCGCCGACGGATTAATACGCAGATAATAGTCAAAAGCCTGATCCCCATTGTCGCCAACCGCTTCGGCGATCATGATCCAAGGATTCGTGTGACAGAAAATCCCCGCATTCTCTTTATATCCGGGCGGATAAGTCGAGATCTCGCCCAGATGAAGATAATATTGGGTGAAGGCCGGTTGGTGCAAAACAATTCCATGGGGCGTTGCCAGACGCTCGCGCACCGACTCCAGCGCCCTTCCTGCCTTCCCATCATCCGCCCCAATACCAGCCATGACGCAAATGCCTTGTGACTCAATGAAGATTTGACCTTCAATATTTTCGTGTGAGCCGACCTTCTGCCCATTGTCATCATAAGCACGCAAGAACCAACTTCCATCCCACCCTTGATCAATCGTAACTGAGGTCATTTTCTCCGCTTCATCCAGGTATCTCTTTGCGTCGTCTTCTCGGCCATATGCTTGCGCCAACGCCACCATTTCCTTGGCAGCCAGCACAAATAGTCCGGCAATAAATACCGATTCTGCGACCTTGCCCTCTTTATTGGTCGTAGTCTGGAACGACTCGCCAGGGGCATTTGAAAACGCATTTAGATTGAGACAATCATTCCAATCTGCACGGCCGATCAAAGGCAGACCATGAGGCCCAAGACGATCTAACGTATACTGCAGGCTCCGCTGCAAATGCTCATATAAAGGTTTCTCACTGCCCGCCTGGTTGTCGTATGGAACCATCTCCGCCAAAATCGAGAAATCACCCGTTTCTTTGACATAGGCCGTCGTGCTCAGAACCAACCACAACGGATCATCATTGAAATTACCCCCAACCGCATTATTCCCCCGCTTCGTAAGCGGTTGGTACTGGTGATAAGCGCCTCCACTCTTGAGCTGTGTTGCCGCCAGGTCTAAAATTCTTCTCTTGGCCCTCTCGGGAATCATATGTACAAATCCCAGCAGGTCCTGATTGGAATCCCGAAAACCCATGCCTCTGCCTATCCCCGATTCAAAGAACGATGCCGAACGGGACATATTAAACGTCACCATGTTCTGATATATGTTCCAGATATTGACCATCCGGTTCGTATGTTGGTCTGGAGTCTCTACCTGGTATCCGTCCACCAAGCCCCGCCAATACCGTTGCAGTTCTGCATAAGCCTCGTTCACATTCATCTCGGCCAAAAAGTGATCGATGATTGGCCCCACACTCCGCTTATTCAGCTTCTGCTTGTCGAGCAGGTCGAACTTCTCGTCATCTGGATTTTCATGGTATCCCAACACAAAAATCACAGATCGAACTTCTCCTGGTTGCAGGTCAAGTCGCAGTTGGTGAGAACCTATCGGGGCCCATCCATGAGCGATGGAATTTGATGCTGCCCCACCAGCCACAACCTGTGGATTATCCCATCCACGGTAGTCACCCAAGAAATCCCCTCTCTGCGTATCAAATCCAGCAATATCTTCAGAACTGGCGAAATAGGCGAAATGATTGCGGCGCTCACGATACTCTGTCTTATGGTAAATGACATTGCCATCAACTTCCACTTCGCCGATGTTGAAATTGCGCTGGAAGTTCGTGCTGTCATCCCACGCTTCCCAGAGGCAGAATTCAATACAAGAGAAGAGTGACAGATCAACGGTTGTTGACCGTCTATTGGAAACCTTTACCTGCCAGACTTCCAGATTTTGGCCTAGGGGTATGAAATAGCGAACACTCGCCGAGACACCTTCATGAACCGACGATATAACAGAGTACCCCATGCCATGCCGGCACGTATAATCTTCTAGGTCCGTGCGTGTTGGCTGCCAGGTTGGAGACCAAAATTCACCACTATCATTGTCGCGCAGGTATACATATCGCCCCCCGCTGTCATAAGGCACATTATTGTATCGATAGCGGGTCACACGTCGCAGTCTTGCATCTTGATAAAAAGAGTAACCGCCGGCCGAATTTGATATGAGCCCAAAATAACGTTCACTGCCCAGGTAATTTATCCAGGGTAGTGGCGTATCCGGTCTCGTGATTACATATTCCCGCCGATCGTCGTCAAAATATCCGTACCGCATAAAAAATTCCTCTATATGATTGGCCAATATAATCCCTTACCTTTGACCCATAAAAAGTTAAATATCAACTAATCTAAAGAAGCACCCAATGTGCGCGCTACATGCCCAACAAGTCGCTCTGCCACGTCCGTCTTGCTGATCAAAGGCATTTCTTCGACCACGCCAGCCGAACTTAACAGCAATACATGGTTGGTGTCCACGCCAAAGCCAGCCCCCTTTTCTAGGACATCATTGACGGCAATGAAATTCAGACCCTTGCGCAGCAGCTTGTCACGGCCGTACTCATAAGCGTTATGTGTTTCCGCAGCAAAACCTAGGGCAACCCGTGGAAATCCTGTTGCTTCGCGTTGTGCCCTTACTGCTGTCAAAACATCTAGAGTCGGCTCAAGCCCTATTGCTAATCCCCACTCATCCGTTTCACTTTTCTTAATTTTCTTCTCCGACCGTTTCCCAGGAGTAAAATCAGCCACTGCAGCAACCATAAACAAAGCATCCGCATCTTTGACTGCTGCCAAAGTTGCTTCACCCATCTCCGCGGTTGTCTGCACCGGCACATGTACAGCACCAAAAGGGATGGCTTTGTTTATTGGACCGGCGATCACAGTCACCCTTGCCCCCGCATCGAGCGCCGCGCGCGCTACAGCCAGACCCTGCTTGCCCGTAGATCGGTTACTTATGAACCGCACCGGATCAAGCGCCTCTCGGGTGGGACCAGTCGTCACCACCACGTGGCGCCCCGTCAGCGACCCACTCTCAGCCAAAACCAGCCGGATATGGTCTAGTAAACGGCTTGGTTCACTCATCCGACCTCGACCTTCAAGTCCTGACGCCATACGGCCCACGTCAGGTCCGGCGATCCGTGCGCCTCGCTCCGCAAGCGTGGATAGATTTGCTTGTGTTGCCGGATGCTCAAACATCGCCCCATCCATCGCCGGTGCAATAATCATTGGACAACGGGCAGCAAGAGCCGTTACTGTAAGCAAATTATCCGCCGCTCCATGTGCCAGTTTGGCGATGGTGTTGGCTGTAGCTGGAGCAACGATCATCAGATCAGCATTCTCTCCCAGTGCCACGTGCCGAATATGCTCATCAAGTGCCCACATATCCTCAAACGTGGGACGTCCCGTGACAGAACGAAACGAAAGTGGGCTGACAAATCGACAGGCAGCTTCGCTCATAATTACATCGACCATCGCTCCCGCTTGTGTCAACTTTGATGCCAGATCAACCGCTTTATATACAGCTATCGATCCCGTCACACTGAGTATGATTTTTTTACCATTAAATAGGGTGATTGGTTCCATAAATGGTAGTTTAGATTCGCTGTCCAACACGCGCAAATCGAGTTTTTCCAAACAGGTTTCTACGGTCGGGCATAATCCCAAATAATGGCCCAACATAACTCAACCTGCTTGCCCCTTCCGGCTGGGTTATAATCTCTGCTTGTGAAGATCAACACAAAGGAGCTCCATCAGTGTCTCGCCTAAATCGCCGTCAGCGTAGCATACTGAAACTACTCACCATCAACATCCTTTTGCTGGTCCTCACTCTGCTTTGGAACAATAGTAGCCGGCAGGGGGAGGTTGCGATCGCCGTCGCCAAGAGCAAGCAGATGATGGATATGAACCTTCATGCCGCCCCCGCCCTTGATGCACAGCGTGTGCAGCAGATCGCCTTGGATGATGGTCGTATCCATGCTTCCGGAAACGGTGCTGATCTCGAATTTGTCAATGCCGTTCGCATGAGCCATGGCGAAGCCCGCTATTGGCAGGATGTAGGCTGTTCCGGAGAAAACTGTGCCCATGCCACCTTTTATGACTATGGTGCCGGTGGCACAGTGGAAGCGGTTGTCAATCTTGAACGGGCCGCTGTTGTTGGTCATTGGACCAATAGTGAGGCCCGCCCTGCCGGTAGCAGCCATGTTATGCCCAAAGCCTTGGCCATAGCCGCTGCCGATAAGTCGGTCCAGAATATTCTAGGCGACATCGGTCGTGCTGATCCCGCCATGGTTCCCATGTCAGGATGGCTTGCTGACGATGACTGCGCCGATCAATGGTGTGTCGATCTTACCTATCACGATCCCAACGGAACCGGTCGCATTTTCCACGTGTTTGTCAATATGCAGCAAGAGCGGGTTGCACGCACCTTCTACACCCGCAGTCGCCCTGTTCGGGCAGCAGCCAAACCGGTTAGCCAAAGAAACGCCTACACAGATGGCTGCAACGAGCAATATGGCTGGGAGGTCTGCTGGGAAATGACCGCTGATGATGGTCTCAACTTTCGCGATGCGACCTACAACGGAGATCTTATCTTTTCCAGTGCAAAGATCGGCCAGGTTGAAGCCTGGTATCCAAGCTGGCCTGGAGGTTACCGGGACGAAATCGGCTTTTCCGCTTCGGTTCCACCCTTTGATGATACGCGGGTAGAAGATCTCGAGGATAGTTTTGAGGTACATCAGCTTTTTACCGAATTCACGCATTGGCCAAACTGCATCTGCTGTTACCGCTACGAACAAATAATTCGTTTTTACGAGGATGGCCGTCTCGATTTCCGCTTTGTCTCCCATGGTCCAGGCTGTGATGACCTATCAATCTATCGCCCATTCTGGCGTATTGACGTCGATCTAGATGGACCAGACAATGACAGCGTGTGGTTGTGGTCAGAACAATCTTGGAGTGAGGCCCTGGAAGAATTCGAAACGTATCCCGTCGTTGATGATATATCTCCCGCTGGCTACAAACTCGCCACATTTGACGAAGGTCTTCATTATCGCTGGACCATGGAAAAAACCGATCCCTTGGGTCTCGACGAAGCCTACTTCTTCTTACTTCAATTCGACGAAGCGGAAGGCGCTGGGCCTATTACCACCGGACCAGGGGATACCTTTATACCCCCTCGTCAATGGATCGACGGTGATGCTTTGTCCACAGAAAACATCGTCCTTTGGTACGTACCCTTGTTGAACTCCAAAAAAGGCGGTCCTTACTGGTGCATGCCCGATCCAGAGCCTGCCTTTTCACCGTGCGATGCCGTTTTACATGCCCGTCCGGAGGGAGAGTTAAGGCAGCCTACTGTTTCAGAACTTGAAGAAACAAAACCTACTCTGGAACCCACCTCGGAATCTGCAGTATCCCCAACCCCAACTGCAACTCCCGCCCCCACCGTAACACCACGGCCACTTGATGGAACTGAACCTGAGGAAATTCTCTTAAATGCCGGCTGCACCTCTTGCCATCAAATTGGCAGCCTGGGTGAAGCGCACAAAGTTGGCCCCAATCTCAGCAATATTGGCAGCTTGGACAGCGAGACCTTACACGGCCAGTCCTTGGACGACTACCTCAAACAGTCAATCCTGGATCCCAACGCTATTGTGGCCGCCAACTGCCCTAATGGTCCCTGTCTGCCCAATATCATGCCTCGTGACTATGCGCAGAGACTAAGTTCGCGGCAGGTTGATTTGCTTGTCACTTACCTTTTGACGCAGCAAAATCAACAGCGCGTCGCAAACGACGAGGAAACCCTCTTTTCAGCTCTGAAACCAATTGCGGCCGCAACCAGCAGCCCCTTCGCCCCCAAAGCATTCCCTGCCCCAAAAAATGTCACAATTTCACCACTCAACCAGCCACTGACCACCTCAAGTGCCGTGTTTCTGTTGCTTGTTTCGCTTGTCCTACTATTGGGCTTGTTGCTCTATTTTAAAGATTCGGCCGACGACACGCCATCCACCTAACGGTATTTTTCCCGTAAAGCTCGTTCAACCTGCCGCTGTGCATCCTTCTTAGCCAAGTCCGCTCGCTTATCTCTTTCCGCTTTACCGCGTGCCAGGGCGATCTCTACCTTTGCCAAACCATCTTTCAAGTACAACTTCGTCGGTACCACCGTTAGCCCCTTCTGCGCCAGTGCATCAATAATCTTATTGATCTCCCGTCTGTGAAGCAGCAATTTACGAGGACGAGTCGGTTCGTGGTTTTCACGATTTCCGTGGGCATAGGGAGAAATATTAGCTTCGATTAACCATAGTTCCCCTTCCCTCGCTTGAACGAACCCACGGCGCAAACTAACCTGGTTAGCACGAACAGATTTTATCTCTGTACCCGTAAGCACCAGCCCGGCTTCAAAGCGGTCAAGTAAATGATAATCGTGAGATGCCCGCCGATTCTTGCTAACGATCTTTATTCCTGTCTTTTTTGTCATAAGTTGAACCAATTGCTGCCCAGGTTATTCCCCATCCAGCAAAAACTCAATGGCCCGCTGCAGTTGGCCATCCGCTTCCCCACCCAAATCTGTTGGCGTAGGAATCTCAATATCCGGTGTAATACCTTCTTCGCTTATCGATTTGTTATCTGGTGTATACCAACGAGCAGTGGTTACCCGTAATTCCGATCCATCACTTAATTTGTGCACCAGTTGCACAGAGCCTTTACCAAACGTGGCTTCACCAATTATCACACCTCTTTCCCGATCTTGAACAGCTCCCGCGACAATTTCTGACGCGCTCGCACTTCCTGCATTTACCAACACCACAAGCGGCAAACGCTCGCCCAAGTCACCATCATCTGCATCAAACGTTTCATCAATTCCGTTGGCGCTCCGCTCAAACAATATAACCCCATCAGTTAAAAAAACATCTGCGACCCCAACCGCCTCGTCAAGAAACCCGCCGCCATTGTCACGCAGATCAAGTATGATCCCCTGTGGATTCTGTATAAGAAGCTCATCCAATGCGTCAACCACGGACGTTTCCGCACTGCGTGTAAAACTTGACAGCTTCACATATGCAATTGGAAATTCCTCGCTGCCCATCATCCCTTTTTCAACCACAGGCACGACAAATGTGGTCCGGACTATCTCGAATTCCAGCGGGTTTTCTTCGCCCGCACGCTGAATCGTCAGAACAACCATACTTCCTTCAGGTCCTCGAATCATCAAGAGAACCTCGTCAAAATCCCGGCCTTCAACGCCTTCGCCGTCCACAGCAATAATCACATCGTCTGCCAACAACCCTGCCAGATCCGCCGGTTGGCCATCGATAGGTCGTGTGATTTCTATAAATCCTTCATCGTTTTCACGGACAAAAGCGCCGATTCCGGAAACAGATCCGTTCATGTCTGCACGCATCCGTTCCGCCACCTCCGGGCGAAAGAATCGCGTGTAATCATCGTCAAGAGTTTCGAGTGATCCGGAAATAGCCGCATACATTCGTTTCCGATCATCCGGCACTTCACCGTCAAATTCTTTTTCAACAAAAGACCATACTTCATTGAAAGTGTTGAAATCCGCTTCCCCAAAATCATTCTCACTGGCTGCTGTTATCTCATTGGGCACGGCCGTTTCTACAATTGCCGGGCTGTCTGAGGGTTGCACAAGCTCAATGGTTGGTGGTATCATCTCTGGCGTCACTATCACCTCAACATTCACTTCTCGCGTCACTTCCCTTGTAACTTCCAGTTGCTCCATGATTGGTGCTGGCGAGCTCGCAGGTTCAGCCTCAGCCATCATACTGGCTCGCCCCATCGAATACCCTCCCAATCCGGCACCTGCTATCAGAAGCACCAACATGATGGCTGATAGCAGCACAACCGGCGCTCTATTATGCGTCTTCTTTGTCGAGCGATTTTCTTCTTTCATGACATATTATGGCAAGGATTCTTCCCGCAACAACTCCATAGCTCGTTTCAATACTTCATCACGTCCATTATCGATTGCCTCCTGAGTAAGCTCTACTTCAATATCAGGTTCCAATCCTTCCCCATCCAATTGCGTTCGCTCAGGTGTAAACCAGCGCGCAGACGTAACATGAACCGATGACCCGTCATCAAGATCAAAAACGAGCTGAACAGATCCCTTGCCAAAAGATTTCTCATGCCCTATAAGCGTTGCTCGCCCACGATCTTGCAGCGCGCCAGCCACAATCTCCGAGGCACTCGCTGAGCCTCCATCAATTAATATGACCAAGGGCGCATCCGGTACCAAGGTTCTTAGAGACGCCTTAAAGGTTCGTTCACCTTCATCTTTACTCTGCTGCAAGAGTATCGGACCGCCATTAAGAAAATGATCCGCAACGTCAATGGCTGCATCCAACAACCCGCCCCGATTTTGTCTTAGATCTAATACGAACTGTGTAGCCCCCTGATCGAGAAGCTCCTCCAAAGCATCTGCCACTTCACCACCACTCTCACCGCTAAAACGGGAAAGACGAATGTAGCCAATCTGCGGGTCTTCTTCCATAAGCCGGAAGACCACCGAAGGAATCAGGATATCATCACGAACGATCTCGATATCAACTTCTTCAGTTTCCCCAGGGTGCTTAACCGTCAGAACAACGGCTGTCCCCTTTTCTCCTTTTACAATATCAGCCACTTCTCCCACCGTCATTTCAGCCGTCACTTCAACACCGTCGACAGCAATGAGGACATCACCTGACAATATCCCGGCATCTTCGGCGGGATTGCCGGGAATCGGCTCCAAAATGATCGCACCACCATCCTCCGGTCGACGTACGTAGGCGCCTATGCCCCCAAAACGGCCTTGCAGTTGCTCACGTTCATGCTCCCTGGCTACTGGTTCAACGAATAATGTATACGGATCATCCAGCGTTGCCATCGAACCACGTATTGCCGCATAAGTCCGCTCCCGCCCTTCTGGCATATCTCCCAGGAAACTATCTTCGATTTTGCCCCATGCTTCCCAATAAACATCAAAATCTTCCTGAGCATAAACAGGGGCATTACGCGCCGATAGGACATCTTTAATGAAGTATCCTGCTGTAAATGCACATACCACCAACACGATTATCAGAAGAATTGTTAGCCCGTTTCTCGCTTTGTCAGACATAAATTGGGAAGCTCACAAAAAAGTCAGATGGTGGCTAGCAGTAGCTTGAACCATCTGACCAAACATTGATCAATCATACAGATGAAGACATTTTAACACAGGTGTTCTGGGAGGCAATCTGCGGTATAATTTTTACGTAAACGCTAATCGTATTTCGCAAAAACGCCGCTTTGCCTCTTATGTTGTTGTCGTTTACGTCGATTTATAGATTCAAATGATGGGAGTTCGCTCCCCTGTTTCAATTGGTCAAAGATGGTCCGATTCTGGCATATTGGCTTGATCCTGCTTTCCTTGATTTCGCTTTCTTTCTTTGGAGCAAGCGAGACACCTGTCTCTGCGCTTCAATCCCCCGACCGGGCCCAGGAAATCCTTGCGGCCATGACCATTGACGAACGTGTCGGTCAGTTGTTCCTCGTCTCCTTCGAAGGAGATTCGGTAAACGAAAACAGTGATGTCGCCGATTTGATCCAAAACTACAAAGTTGGCGGTGTACTTTTGCTCCCTGGTAACGATAACTTATCGGGCTACGGTGACCCAGCCAACACCCCACAGCAAATTGCTGAACTATCTACTGCCCTCCAGAGAGCTGCGCTGCTGGGCGATCTTCGTCCAGCAGAAGGAGGAGCTGGTGACCTGGGCCGGGAAGCTGAAACGGCTCAGACGCTCCCTCCCACCCCTTCATCGTTCGCCCAGGTTCCGCTATTTGTGGCCATGAATCATCAGGGAACACCTTTTGGCGACATTCGTGCCCTCGGTGGGCTAACGGGCATTCCAACAAACATGGCGGTAGGAGCCACTTGGAAACCAGACTATGCCCAGCAGGTGGGTCGGATAACAGGGCAGGAATTAGAGGCTCTTGGAGTCAATATGCTTTTGGGTCCCACCTTAGACATATTAGAGGATCCCAATCCTGCCAATCTAGCCGATCTAGGAACGACCTCCTATGGTGGCAATCCTTATTGGGTTGGACTCATGGGCAAAGCGTTTGCTACCGGAGTCCACGCTGGAAGCCAAGACCGGGTCGCGGTTATTGCCAAACATTTTCCTGGAATTGGCAGCAGTGATCGATCCACCGATGCTGAAGTCCCCACCGTGCGTAAATCTCTCGAAGGGCTGCAGGAGGTCGAGCTCGCTCCCTTTGTTGCCGTCACCGGAGAAGCTTTTCAGGATGGTGAAACTGTTGACGGTCTTATGACCACACACATCCGTTACCAGGGTTTCCAGGGCAATATCCAAGCTAATACAGCTCCCGTCAGTTTTGACCCGCAGGCGTTGGTCACATTGATGAGCTTACCCGAATTCGCACCATGGCGCCAAACCGGTGGGCTTATCGTTTCCGATTCCCTCGGTGCTCGCAGTATTGTCCGTGTATATGATGATACGGAACAAGAATTCCCACACCGCCAAGTAGCCAAGGATGCCTTTTTAGCCGGAAATGATTTGCTTACCCTGTCGGATTTTGCTCTTGAAGAGGCAGCATATGCCGATCAATCGGCCAATATCAAGGATACCATTCTATGGTTCCGCGAGAAATACGAGACTGATCAATCCTTCCAACAACGTGTAGACGAAGCAGCCTTGCGCATAATTCAGCTCAAGCTCGACCTTTACGCAGAAGACCTCACTCCCGAAAACATCTTACCTGACGTAGCGAGAGTCCCCGAAACAGTTGGTCATGGAGACCCAATGGTCTTTGATCTCGCTCAATCTAGTACAACGCTCATATCTCCTAGCATAAGTGAATTAGCTGAGCGCTTGGCCAGCCCTCCCGGTGCCGGAGACAGAATAGTGATCTTTACTGATGTGCGTGAGAGCAACCAATGTAGCGACTGTCCCTTGGAGGCTGTCGTCGGTGAGGCCGCTTTTGCAGAACGCATGATGGCCCTCTATGGGCCAAGTGCCAGTGGACAGCTTCAGCCAACACAGATAGAAAGCTTCTCCTTCACCGAACTCAATGAATTCCTCGACGCTGGACTTGACCCCATTTTCTTACCTACGCGCGAACCAATTCCCACGCTGTCGCCCGATGAATTAGATCTAAACCCAACTCCCGTGTTGACGCCTACCCCACCGGCAGACTTCCTAGTACAGGAGGGTTTACGTGGGGCAAATTGGATTGTTTTCGCTTTACTCGACAACGACACGCCCGCACCATCTTTGAGCCGCTTCTTAGCCGAAAGACCCGACATCGTGCGCGATACAAATGTCATTGTCTTCGCGCTTGACGCCCCCTATTATCTCGATTCCACAGAAATCAGTAAGCTATCCGCTTACTACGGCATTTACAGCACTTCTGAGATGTTTATCGACACTGCCGTCCGCGCTCTATTCCAAGAAATCCCCCTCACTGGAAAAGCGCCCGTATCTATCGAAGGTATCGACTACGATCTCTCCGAGAAATTGGAGCCCGATCCAGAGCAAATAATCGAACTATTCATACTAACTGAAGAAGACACACAGTCGCCACCAAGTCAAGCGCCTCTTGAAGCAGCAATTGGCGATACCTTACAGCTCCAGACTGGCGTCATTCGTGATCGTAATGGCAACCAGGTTCCGGATGGCACCATCGTCCAATTCGTGCAGCGCGACCGTATACAGGGTACAGTGAGTATTATCGCCGAGGTTCCCACTGTGGGAGGTACGTCAAGACTTGACTACGTTCTCGAGGCACGCACTGGACCAGGGAAGTTCCGCATCACCGCAGCCGCCGGTGAGGCAGGAATCTCACAAGAAGTCGACATATCCATCGAGGACGAGGCGCAGGTGGCGATCATCGTTCCAACTCAGGCTCCTACATCGACCTCAACACCAACACAGACGCCAACATCAACTTTGGAACCGACGTTAACAGCTACTCCTCGCCCCACTTCAACACCAGTGCCCCCCCTTACCCCTGAAGAACCAGGGATAAGAATCGTCCTTTCCGAACTAGAAATGCTACTCACTCTCTTTACGGGTCTGATCGCCGTTGTTGTTGGAGTTCTCATTCTCTCCCAATATGAAGCGTCTGTTGCGGAAAGAATCAGTGTCCTATTATGGGCCATCATAGGAGCGCTACTGTTTTACATTTACTATTTACTTGGGCTTCCCGGTTCGGACCTAATCCAAAGCCTGGGTAATTGGTCCGGATTGTTGACAACTTTGCTAGGCGGTGCCGCTGGATGGCTACTTCACCAGGCCACAAGTAGTTACCGCCTCTCCCACACCTAATCCATCCACCTCAGAACAGCAGTAGAAGCTGTTATTGGCTGCCCATAGCGCGCTGGTAGCATGAGTGTGCATAAACAACAACACCTGCGCTCCAGGTCAGTGGTGCCTCAGAGGAATACCAGAAGCTTTTTAGCGGTTTTCCATCACTTCCAAACACTTCGTGTACCACCTCATCTCGAACAATAAGCCCATCAATGCGATCCAGCACGATTTTTGCTTCCGCAACGCGCCCCATCTTGGTCAAAGCAACCACATGCCAACCGCCCAACCATAGCCACGCTGCCAGCGTGTGGTAATGTGGGATGCCCCCCAGGCGGTTCTCGATCGCGATATATTTCGGTCCGTATGTTTTGTCCGTGACCTGAGTTGGTACTGGTTCAGCCATATTCAGCCGTTCCATGCTATCTAGGATTAATTCGGCTTGCTCGTGAGAGGCCAATCCCCACGCTGCAGCCAGAAGGTTGCCATCACTATTTAGCAGTTCAAATTGCTCACTGGTGACAAAGTAGCCTAAATCTTCTCTCCAGAACTCATCATTGATGACACTTTTCACTTGCCCTACCTGCTTTCCAAAGAACTCCGCATCTTCTTCAAAGCCATATTTCGCAGCCACGCTTGCAAGATCATGCAGCGCTTTCCAATAAAGGACATTGGTATAGAGCACACGTCCCACGCGGCTTACGCTGTCAGCCCAATCCGTATACGCCCCCTGGTGCAGAAGCATATCGTCACCCAACGCATGCCCTTCCAGCCAGAGAAGCCCATTCTTCAATGCCGTCCAGTGTGTCAGGCAGAAACCCTCATCACCAACTTGATCGATATAAAGCAGTGCCGCAATGACAACCAGGGCATTCCCATCAAGCGAGATCGTATTATGGGCCGTCGTATATTTCGGTCGTATGGGTAGGTCGATCGGTTGCTGCCGGCCAATCAGCGAAATCAAATACCGTTCGAACATATTCGTTGCGTGAACCTTGACCGGAAATTGTCCCTCCGCCGTTTGGTGCTGAAGAAACACTTCCAATGTCTCTCTTAATGCTTGAATTTCATTAAGTTCATACAATCCGAAACTAGCAAATCCGAAATCTCGAGCCCAAGGTTCCCGGAAGTTACGCATCCCCGCACACAAAACCCGCTTCTGCTGCCCGTCCGGCATATACCGCTTCTCAATACCCGCGCGTACGTTTGCCGAGGCTATCTGAATCGCTTTCTCTCTTTGTGATAGATTCGCGTCAATGCGCCCTTCTAACCGCGTCCTCACCATCGGCGGCAGGCCTAGAAGCTTTCGCCAATAAGACACAACATACCAGCTCAACGCGCCAAGGAGAAATGCCAACACAAGCGGCAGGCGCGGTTTGATTTCTTTCAATAGTCTACTCATTGTGCTCCCACCAGGATCAAGCCAGCCTATTTATTCCTACGTTTTCTTCCCTAATCAATCACACCGGCGTCGACCATCGCCAGAAAAACTTTTTCTGCCGAATACGGTGGCCCATCTAAACGCACACCAACCGCATCATATAAAGCATTTCCCAACGCGGCAATAGTCGGAATCATAGGATGTTCACCGATACCGCGTGCACCCCAGGGTCCATCATCTTGTGGCACTTCCACAATAATGCTTTCAATTTCTCGCGGCGTGTCAGCAGAGGTTGCAATGCGATAATCAACAAAACTTGGGTTTTGCATTATCCCATCAACGAGCTGCATTTCTTCAAAGATGGCTGAACTAACCCCTTGCACCAGACCACCCTCAATCTGCGCCTTAACCAATTCGGGATTAATTGCTTTGCCAACGTCAAAGGCAGCCGTCGCTTTTAAGATTTCAAGTCTACCTGTATCTAGGTCAACCTCGATGTCCAACCCTTGGACGCCCACTGTGTAGTGAACCACCGCACGGTTTCCTTGTCCAGTTTCCGCGTCTAAACCGGTCACATAGGTTGGCATAAATTTGCCACGTCCGACAATTGGACCACCAGTCCACTCCGTAAAATCCTCATTTGGCAAGCCATAAATCACTAGATCTTGCAAGGGTGTCTCATTCTCAGTTTTATACGAGACTACAACCCCATTCACAATATCGAGATCGTCAATATCTTCATCCCACGCTTCCGCTACAACTTCCAAGATCTGATGCCGGGCATCGCCTGCCGCCTGCTTGATCGCGTTGCCCATACTCCATGTTAAGCGACTGGCCACCGTCTGCCATTCATAAGGGCTAAACTGCGTATCGAGTGGTCCCGCGATTCGCACCCAATCTCCAGGCACGCCAAGCGTCGCCGCCGCGATTTGCGCCGCGACAGTAAACGTCCCCTGCCCGATTTCTTGTCCTCCAATAGCCAATGTCACCGTCCCATCTTCATTCATCTGCACCCGTGCGCTTGACCCCGCGTTGGGTGGCATAGCTGGAGCTTTCCAGGCCAGTGCCAGACCCTTACCTCGTCGCTTTCTTGGTCCGCTTGCGGGAGACTCGACGCCCCATCCCAAAGCTTCTGACGCTTTATCAATACACTCCTGCAGCCCGTTGGCGTGCATAATCATCCCTGTGACCAGTATATCGCCCTCTTCCACGCAGTTCCGTTTATGAAAAGCGACCTTGTCCATGCCTATCTCTGCCGCTAGTTCATCCATGCACTGACCCACAGCCGTATGCAGTTCCGACATTCCAAAACCACGATAAGCACCCCCGATGGGGTGATTGGTATACACACACAAACTGTCCGTTTTCACATTGGGTATATCATAAGGTCCGGTACTGCTGTATCCACCGGCCCGTGTAATATTCACTCCATATTCAGTTGAAGCCCCGCCATCCCAATACATCAAATTTTCCATCGCCAGCAGATTCCCATCTCGATCACACCCAACCTTCATTTTGATGATCAATCCCTGCCTGACAAAATTCGTATAAAACTCCTCTTCACGGGTAAGGCGCAATTTCACCGGACGCCCATTCGCCTTCATCGCCAACGCAACAGGCATTGCTTCCATCGTCACCCCTGCTTTGGAGCCGAACCCACCGCCAACATAGGGCGCGATCACGCGGATATCACTTTGTGATAAACCCAATGCCTTGGCAAATATATTCCGCTGCGCAAACGGAGATTGGGACGAAGCCCAGACCGTGACCTTTCCATCATCACTTCGCTGGGCAATAGCGACATGTGGCTCAATTGGCACATGTTGGACATGCGGAACGCGGAATTTTCTTTCCACTATCGCCGCGCATTCCGCCCAGGCGTTATCAACATCCCCTTTGCGGATCTTGAAATGATTTGAAATATTCGTGCCAGCCTGGGGGAAAATGAAATTCGGTGCCTCATAATCAGCCAGATCAGGATGGATCAACGGCGCATCCGCCGTGGCCCCATATTCAGCGTCAAACACAGGCTCCAATGCCTCATATTCCACATCGATCAGCCTTAGCGCCTCTTCAGCAACCGCCTCGCTGATTGCGGCAACTCCGGCAACTGGTTCCCCGACAAATCGTACCCGGCCCCGTGCAAAAATATATTTGTCCTTCAGATACAGCCCAAGATGGTTTGGGAAATCATCACCGGTAACGACCACTTTTACCCCTGATAATGTTCGCGCCTTTTCCGTGTCAATGCTTTTTATCAAGGCATGCGGGTGGGGGCTGCGCTTGATTCGCGCAAATAGCAGCCCCTTACCAAATTGGATATCATCGGCATAAATCGCAGTTCCAGTCACTTTCTCATGAGAATCCAGCCTGCCCATGCTGCTGCCAATTAGCTGAGGTGTCTTTTCTGTCCGTTGCATGTTGCCTCCCAAAACCTATACGGTCGTTCCCATTCTTGCCGCTTCCTTCACACCTTCCACGATACGAACATAACCGGTACATCGACATAAATTGCCCACCAGCGCCTCGCGGATTTCCTCTTCACTAGGCTGTGGATTACGGTCCAACAGCGCCCGCGCCGAAATCAACACGCCCGGAATGCAAAATCCGCACTGCACCCCACCGGCATCAATGAGCGCCTGCTGCACCGGATCCAATTGACTGTCCCGGCTCAAACCTTCCACAGTAACGATCTCCGCTCCATCACATTCGACCGCCAGCATTAAACAGCTGTTCACCGCTTCTCCATTTACCAGGACTGTACACGCCCCACACTCTCCTGCAGCGCAGCCATTTTTCGTGCCTGTCAGAACCAGTTCCTCGCGCAGCATCTGCAAGAGGGTCATTTGCGAGGGCACAATGACCCGTTCATGCTCCCTATTGATAGTCAATGAAATTGAATGGTGTGCCATATCAAATTCTCCTCAATTCTTGCCAGACTTTCTCGACAGCTTGCTTGGTCAGATTTCTGATCATTAATCTGCGATAGCGATCGCTGCCGCGAGGATCGCTGATTGGTGTTGCTGATTCCTGCGCCGCCAGTGCCGCCTTAAGAATAATCTCTTGGCTTATCGCTTTGTCTGCCAGAATTTTCTCCGCCTGCTGTGGGATAAGCGGGGTTGGTGACACGGATGCGAGCGCCAACCGAAAACGAAAACCAGAGCTGGCTGTGGGATCGGGATAACCAAATGCCGTTACACCAACGATTGCCAGATCACTTGATGCATTTCGTCCCAGCTTGATATATTCACCCCAACTGCCCTCTGGCGGCAGTGGAAATCGTATCGAACCTACGAGATCACCTGCTTCAAGCTTTGATCGCCCTGGTCCCAAGAAGAAACCCGACAGCGGCTCCTCGCGAACACCATCAACACCATGAACTTTCAAAACACCTTGCAGTACAATACAGGCCCCTATCGTGTCGCCAGCTGGTGAAGCATTGCAAATATTCCCCACGATTGTTGCTCGTGTTCGTAGTTGGTAGCTGGCCACGCTGTTGCACGCCTGCGCCAATAGCGCATAGTGCTCCCTAACCGCCCAATTTGCCGCGACCTGGTTCATATTGACCGCCGCGCCGATAGTCAGTCCTGTATTTGGATCGAAGCTGATATCCTTCACCCCCGCCAAATGCTTGAGATCCACCAGATATTTATCCTTCCATACACCATCTCGCAAACGTACAAAAGTATCTGTTCCCCCTAGAAATGGCCGTGCCTCGCCGGCATGTTCCGCAAGAAACTGGCTGGCCTCTTGCCAAGAAGCCGGACGTACATAATCAAATTCCGGAAGCCCGGGAGTTGCTTGGTGCATAATTATCGATCTCCCATGGACACATCACCACAATGTCCTGCACTACTAAAATAGCTACAAACTATCTATCATGCTTGGTGGCTAGAAACGGCCACTTGAAGAAAGTCTAGTAAGTCCTTCCTCTTCCACCCAGTCGTTCTACATGTTCGGGATCATAACAATCACCATATCGCGTTTTGGGCATCGTCGCTTTGCGCGCCATCAGCTCCTCGTATTCATCATCATCCACCATCGCCACGATACGAGCGATACTTGCTTCCCCATCCACAAATCGCCACGGGAAACAACCCACCTGGACCCGTCGGTTGACCAATAGATCAATGTCGCCACCTACGCACTCCGCATGGATTATTCCCTTATGAAACATCCAAAGATGCATCATCTGGTACATATCTTTAGTGAAGAATTCAGCCAGTGTTTTGCCAAATTTCTTCTGGAAGTAAAGATCACAATCCTCTGCCTGGGAAGGCATCCAATCGCGGATCTTTGTGTTCATTGGGTGATCCGCACTCCCACAATCTACACCTATCCACTTCAGCTTCTTCTCTTCACACCATCGTGCAAATCGCGCATCAGGACCCGGGTGCATGACCATATAGCGAACCTCGTTGCCATATGGCTGATCCCAACCAAAATGATGATAGCCCGTATGAATAATCAGAATATCTCCTTCCCGAACCGCGACCCGTTCTTCAATCATCTCCGGTGTATAAACATCAAAATCACCACAGCAGTCGCTTAGATCCACGATCGCTGCGTCGCCCGTTAAGAAATCGAAATCCAGCCCTGCAATATCTTTGCCAGGGGTGTAAAAATGAATTTCGCCGTCCAGATGGGTCCCAACATGATTACTGTGAGTAACCACCTGTCCATTGGCGCCGTTTGGAGCCAGACGTTTGAAGTACTTCACTTGCAGTGGCTCATAGGTTGGCCAGGGGGGAGTGCCAATACCAAGGGGAATAGTGAGATCAATGAACTTCATGAGGTTCTCCTTTCAAAGTGGGTGTCAGACGCTATAGGCTAACAAAGAAAAATTGAAATCTAATTGGAAAATCACTAGAATCGCCAGATCCTATTCAACATTCCAAGAGCTTCATAATACTAAGTTCTTGCCGCATCGTGGGCTGCAACAGGTGCACTCTATCATCAAAGCGCATGACCTGTCATGTGTCAGTTGTCATGTGTTCACTGGGTCAAAGATCATGGGTTGCATATTCGCCAAGCTTGCCCTATTGCTATAGCATAACATAGAGACAATCAATCATAAAAAACTAGGAGAATCATCTATGGCTCTGGCACTTGAAGGGCTGCGTGTTCTTGATCTTACTCGGGTCCTCGTTGGCCCATATACCACCATGATCCTCGCCGATTTAGGCGCTGAAGTAATAAAACTGGAAATGCCCGGAACTGGTGACGATTCTCGCGCGTTTCCGCCCCATGTAAACGGTGAAAGCGCCTATTTTATGAGTCTAAACCGCAACAAGCGCAGCATGACCTTAAATCTAAAATCTGCTCACGGAAAAGAAATCTTCCTGCAGATGATAAGAAATGTGGATATCCTCGTCGAGAACTTTCGCCCTGGCACCATGGAACGTCTAGGCCTTGGCTACGATCTGCTCAAACAAAAGAATCCCCAGTTGATCTATGCCGCTGCCTCTGGTTTTGGGCATAGTGGCCCCTACAGCAAGCGCCCAGCCTATGACGCCATCGTCCAGGCAATGGGCGGCATCATGAGTATTACTGGTCAGCAAGGCGGCCCGCCAACAAGAGTAGGCTCATCGATAGGTGACATCACCGCCGGGCTTTTTGCCACCATAGGCATCCTCGCCGCATTAGCCTATCGAGAAAAAGCAGGAACGGGCCAAAAAGTTGACGTTGCCATGCTCGACAGTCAGGTTGCCATCTTGGAAAACGCCATTGCTAGATATACTGCCAACGGTGAGATTCCTGAACCTATTGGCAACCGGCACCCCTCCATCACGCCTTTCGAACCTTTTGACACTTATGATGGTCAGCTTATGATTGCCGTAGGCAACAATACCCTCTGGTCTAAGTTCTGTACCGTCATTGAGCGTGAAGAACTGCGGGACGACCCCAGATTCGATACCAATCCTCTTCGGACTGCCAATCAACAAGAATTGAAACGGATACTAACAGATACGCTGCGCACAAAAACAACAAACGAGTGGCGGAGTATCTTTGACCAATCCGGAATTCCCAATGGACCCATCAATTCCGTGGACGAGGTTATAAAGGATCCCCAGATTATCGCTCGCGAAATGATCGTGGAAGTCGATCATCCCCAGGCAGGCAAAACATCGCTTCCAGGTATTCCGATCAAGCTAAGTAAGACCCCTGGATCAATTCGCCTGCCAGCCCCTCTCCTTGGAGAGCATACCGTTGAGATCCTTCGCGACATTTTTGGCTTTACTCCCCAACAGATCCAGGCTATGGAGGATCAAGGAATCTTCTAATTCCATCCGAGGGCGGCTCTTATTGTCTGTGAAGAAGGCTCTCCACGCGAACAACCCGATCGGTAGCATCAACCATATCTTTTCACGATATGAGGCACCAGGTATTCGTCAAAGGCCCGATCGATATCATAAGCCGGCTGCCAATCCCAGTCCCTGCGGGCGGCGTGATCATTCAATCCTGCAGGCCAACTATCCACTATACCCTGGCGTCGTAAATCAGGCTTAAAACTGATTTGCGCATTGGGAAAAGCTTTCAGGACCCTATCGCGGAATTCGGCCGCAGAAAGGCTGAAGCTCGTCACATTATAAACACTTCGTCTCAGTTGCTCTTGGGGAGCGGCTGCCAATCGCAGTAGTGCCGAAATTGCATCCGGCATAGCCATAAACGGCAGCACTGTATCCTCACGCACAAAACAAGCGTATGGTTTACCTTCTGCTGCAGCATGCAGCATTTCCGGTCCATAATCTGTTGTGCCTCCAGATGGCAATGTAAGCGCGCTGATCAGTCCCGGAAAGCGAAGCCCCCTAAAATCGAGCATAGCTGGACGGCTTTTAGCCAATTGCAAATAATATCGCCCGTAATAACTACCCAACATTTCACAATACAGCTTATTGCAGCCGTACATCGTCGTCGGATAATTCCAATCCCATTCACGTACCAGGCTGTCACGCGCTTTTGTGTCCAAATCTGGCAGCCCATAGGCAGCAATTGAACTGGGAAAAATGAAGGTAACCGGTTCTCCTCTTCTCTGAGTCTGGTCAGCAGCCACTTTTAGCAAGGCAAGTGTGCCGTTAACATTGACCTGGTGTGCCAGGTCCGGAGCAAATTCACTACGCGTGGACAGCAGGGCTGCCATATGAAAAATAGACTCAAATTCATACTCGGTCACCAGCCGGGCAAACAATTTATCGTCCAAAACATCGCCCACAATATGCGTCGTAATACTTTCCAATTCATCTGGTAAAGGATGTAAATCAAGCGTCAGGAGTTCGGAATGGCCCAATTCCGCATAGTGGCGTATGAGCGCCTGTCCGATTTCCCCTGAGGCTCCCGTGATCAGAATTACTTTGTTGCGCATGGTTCTCCTCTTGTGAAAAATCGCCAATTTCTGAAGTGTATCATGTTTTCCGTTCCCGTGGATGGTCGGGCGTGTTATACTTCGCGGTTCCCCTGTTTAGGAAAGGTGAAATCATGCGGCAGCGTTACATTTTTTGGTTTTGGTTACCCCTCTTTGCCAGTTGGCTCTTGATGACCGCTGAAGGACCTTTTGTCAGCGCCATCATCAATCGTATGCCAAATGAAGTCATCATGCTTGCCGCGCAAGGAATCGTCGTTGCCCTTGCCGTCACCATCGAGAGCCCCATAATCAATCTCCTGGCCACTTCCACAGCTCTCGTGAAGGATCGACCGGCATATATTCAAGTGCGACGTTTTACTATCCATTGGATGATCTTCTTGACCATCGTTTCCGCCTTGATTGCCTTCACCCCTCTCTTTCAACTGATAGTAATTGATCTCATGGGTACGCCCCTACCTATCGCCGCCTGGGTTCAGCCCGGCTTAAAAATAATGACCTTTTGGAGCGCTGCCATCGCCTGGCGCCGCTTTTTGCAGGGTGTGCTGATTCATTATGGCCTGACCAGACGTGTCGCATGGGGCACCGTCGTCCGCCTCATCGCGTCTGGTGGGACGGCCGTCATTCTCTATCTTGTCACCGATTCGGCTGGCGTCATCATCGGCACTACCTCTCTGATGAGCGGCGTAATCGCCGAAGCCATTTTCGCCACCATAGCCGTGCGCACCATCCTACGCTTTCAACTTGCTCCCGGGACCCCTCCAGCCAGCGATGAGACCCTCACCTATCGCGAGCTCTTCTGGTTCCATCTACCCTTGGCCCTAACGTCGCTGCTTGCTCTCCTCGCCCAACCACTGGTCACTTTTAGTCTGGCCCGCTTGGAAAACCCAACCCTATCCCTCGCAGCCTGGCCTGTCATTTTTCAGATCACCCTCATGTCCCGTGCCGCCGCCTTTGCCTGGCCCGAAGTCGTCATCGCCTTGAGCAGGGGACCGCAAACCTTTCCTCCCATCCGTCGTTTTACATTCAATATGGCCGCTGCTTTGACCCTCATCATGACCCTGTTCGTATTGACGCCCCTCTCCGCCTTTTATATCTTTGTGGTGCAAGATATGACCCTCTTGGTGGGCGAAATGGCGCGCTCCAGTCTCATTCTTTTTATTCTTTTTCCTGCCCTAGCCGTACTAATATCCTGGCTTCGCGGCCTGTTAATCAAGCAGCGCATCACCCGTCAGGTCAACATCGGGATGGTTATTAATTTGGCCACCACGGCCACGATTCTGGCCTTCGGTCTTAACTTCGAACTACCTGGTTTGCCGACAGCAGCCATCGCCCTGAACGTTGCCGCCCTGTTCGAGGTCATTTATCTTTCATGGCGGACGCAACACATTCTGGCCCCAGGCCTAAACTTATTCCTCCATCGACAGCACCGCACCTCTGTTGGCTAGATTAGGTGGCGTCCCGTCCTGAACCTCTTATATTTGTGACGACATCCTTATGATCCTACTAACAATCTGATAGCTTGATCAATTCTCTGTTTGATTCTAAACTCTCCCCAATTACTCCAGGATGCATTGACAAAGCTTTACATGGGAAGCCAACTCGTGCAATGTCATACACGCCATTCTTCCCAGATCGATTGAGGATTTGAATATGAATAAAGAAGCCTACATTTTTGAAGCTCTGCGTACGCCTCGTGGACGAGGAAAGATAACGGGCTCCCTTTACGAGGTAGCCCCCGTGGAACTCCTGGCTACACTTTTTAGGGAACTGCAGGGACGGCACGACTTGGACACCTCACTGGTCGACGATGTTGTTCTAGGCTGTGTTACCCCGCTTGGCGATCAAGGCGCCGACATCGCGCGCACGGCCGTTCTTTACTCCAATTGGGACGTCGACCTACCAGGTATGCAGATCAACCGCTTTTGTGCCTCAGGTCTGGAAACCGTAAACCTCGCCGCCATGAAGGTGCGCTCTGGCTGGGAAGAACTCGTCGTTGCCGGTGGCGTGGAATCAATGTCCCGCGTCCCCATGGGCACCGACGGTGGAGCGATGATGCTCGATCCCAAAGTCAGCAGCAAGATCAACTTCGTTCCCCAAGGCATAGGCGCTGACCTCATCGCCACAATCGAAGGTTTTACCCGTGCCGATATCGACCAATTCGCCGTGCGGTCGCAACAGCGCGCCGCCCATGCCATTACCAATGGCTATTTCAACGCCTCCATCGTCCCCATTCACGATCAGAATGGACTGCCCATCCTTGCCCAAGATGAACATATCCGGCCTGGAACGACCTTGGAGACCTTGGCATCGCTAAAGCCCGCCTTCGCCAAAATAGGCGAGATGGGATTTGACGCTGCTGCCCTGCAAGAATATCCTGAGGTCGAATACATCGATCATGTCCACACCGCTGGGAACTCCTCTGGAATTGTCGACGGTGCCGCCCTAGTTCTGATTGGTTCGATGGCCAAGGGGGAAGCCCTGGGTCTCAAGCCCCGAGCACGCATCGTTTCTGCGGGCCTCGTCGGCACCGAACCAACGATCATGCTTGTTGGACCGGGACCAGCATCCAAAAAAGCGCTCAAACTTGCCGGCATGAATGTATCCGATATTGATCTATTTGAGGTAAACGAGGCCTTCGCCTCCGTTGTTCTTCGTTTTATGCGCGATTTAGGTATTGAGGAGAGTGAAAACTTGAACGTCAACGGTGGCGCAATCGCCTTGGGCCACCCGCTTGGGGCCACAGGAGCGATGCTTCTGGGAACAGTTCTCGACGAACTAGAACGTGCAGACCTGGAAACAGCCCTTATTACCCTCTGTGTCGGCGGTGGCATGGGCATCGCTACCATTATCGAACGGGTGTAACCATGACCATATTATACGAAAAAGATAACCAGGATATCGTTTGCCTAACCATGAACATGGCTGGGCATGCGGCCAATGTAATCAACAACCAGTTTGAAACTGATCTGCGGCACGTCCTTGAAAAGCTTCAGTCGGAAAAGTTATTGAACGGCGTCATACTCACCTCGGCCAAGAAATCCTTTATGGTCGGTCGCGATTTAGACTGGATAGTCCATTTGGAAGATGCCGCCGCTGCCTTTAACAGCGCTGAATCTCTGAAAGATAGCTTTCGCCAGTTGGAGATGCTTGGTAAGCCGGTCGTCGCCGCCATCAATGGCACAGCTCTTGGTGGAGGTTTGGAAATAGCCCTTGCTTGCCATCGCAGAATTGTCATCGACGATCCGCGCCATAAACTGGGATTGCCGGAAGTCACTCTGGGTCTCCTTCCAGGAGGTGGAGGCATCATCCGTCTGACCAGAATTATGGGCCTGCAAAAAGCGTTTCCTTACTTACTCGAGGGCAAACAAATAACCCCTCAAGCGGCGATCGAGGCTGGAATTATCGATGAATTAGCAGCAGACGAAGCCGATCTCATGAGCCGTGCCCGTGCCTGGATCCTGGCCAACCCAGCGGCCATTCAACCATGGGACATGCCCCGCTATCGCATGCCAGGTGGCTCGTCCGCTGATCCACGAGTTGCTCAAATGCTAGCCATCGCCCCAGCAATGTTGAAGAAAAAGACCTACGGCAATTTCCCTGCTCCAGAAGCCATCATGAACGCTGCCGTTGAAGGTGCTAACGTCGATTTTGCTACAGCCAGTCGCATCGAATCTCGCTATTTTACACAGGTTGCCACCAGCAAAGTGGCCAAAAACATGATCACCGCCTTTTGGTTCCAACTAAATGAGATTAAGGCCGGCGCAAGTCGCCCTGCGCAGATCCCTGCCGCGGCTACAAAACGTGTTGGCGTGCTCGGTGCAGGGATGATGGGGCATGGCATTGCTTATGTCGCGGCCACCGCCGGTATGGACGTAATTCTGAAGGACATATCTTTTTCCAAAGCCGCAGCCGGCAAAGCTTCCGCAGCCGCAATCTTGGATGAGCGCGTCAGACATGGGCGTTTGTCCGAGTCACAACAACAAAGAACGCTTAACCACATCCTCCCTACGTCCGATCCTGCCCATCTACAGGGCTGCGACCTCGTGATTGAAGCGGTATTTGAAGATCGTCCTCTGAAAGAACAAGTCCTTTCCGAAACAGAAGCGCAGCTAGATGAATCGGCCGTTCTGGCCTCCAACACCTCCACCCTGCCCATCACCAGCTTGGCCCAGGTCGTTTCACGCCCGGCTAACTTCATTGGCCTGCACTTCATCTCTCCTGTGCACAAGATGAAGCTCGTAGAAATCATTCGCGGACCGCAAACTTCGGATGAGGCTTTAGCCAAAGCTTTCGACTTCGTACAAAGAATTGGCAAATTGCCCATTCTCGTCAACGACAGCCGTGGATTCTATACTTCCCGCGTCTTTTCCACATACCTCAAGGAAGGGCTCTCCCTCCTTCAGGAAGGCCAGCTCCCACGAGCCATAGAATCTGCTGGGCTGAAAGCCGGCATGCCTGTTGGTCCTTTGGCCTTAGCCGACGAGGTTAGTTTTAGCTTAATGTGCCAAATTAACGATCAAACCCGGCGCGATCTCACCGCTGAAGGTAAGACCACAGAACACCATCCCGCCGATGAAATCCTTACCCTCATGACGGCAACACATAACCGTCTGGGGAAAGCTCATGGAGCGGGCTTCTACGATTATCCTGCTGATGGTATCAAACACCTCTGGCCTGAGCTAACCAAATTGTTTCCGGCTAAAAACGGGAGGCTCTCCCAACATGAGATGATTGAAAGACTGCTCTTTATTCAAGCTCTGGAAACCGCTCGCTGTTCCGAAGAAGGTGTGCTACATTCCGTCGCAGATGCCAACATCGGCAGCATATTTGGCTGGGGTTTTGCCCCTTTTAAGGGCGGTACCCTTCAATACATCAATGATTACGGCCCTGCCCCATTTGTGGCACGCTGCCATCAACTCTCCGTACAATACGGTACTCGTTTTCAACCACCGGCCCTGCTGGAAGAAATGGCTCAGTCAGGTGAAACATTTTGAAGATCTATCAACTACCTCTCGGACCTCTACAGACAAACTGCTATCTACTCGGCTGTGAAGTTACAAAAAAAGCGGCCGTTATCGACCCCTCTTGGAACGGAAAACTTATCGCTGATAAGGTCCAAGCAGAAGGGTGGACCATCACCCACATCTTGCTTACCCACAGTCATTTTGATCACGTGGGCGGGCTTGCTGAACTAAAAGAGTTATCACAGGCTCCAATCTATATGCACCCCGACGCCATCCCGCTCCTGGAACATGCCCAGATGGCTGCCCAAATGTGGCAGCTAGAAATCCCGGAGCCACCTCCTGCCGATATCATGCTCACAGGCAGCGACCAGCTTCAAGTCGGCGATCTTGATCTTCAAGTCCTCTTCACACCAGGTCATGCCCCAGGCCACGTTTGCTTTTACTTGGCTGACCACGATGTTCTG
This sequence comes from uncultured Chloroflexia bacterium, assembly GCA_963807975.1. Taxonomy (GTDB): domain Bacteria; phylum Chloroflexota; class Anaerolineae; order Promineifilales; family Promineifilaceae; genus JAACFF01. The sequence continues at coordinate 232,490 of CAWEDV010000005.1, forward strand.
TTCGATGGAGACGTACTCTTTAAACAAAGCATCGGCCGCACTGACCTGCCCGGTGGCGACCATGATCTGTTGCTTCAGAGCATAAAACAAGAGCTCTTGATTCTGCCCGACGAAACCGCTGTCCTGTCCGGCCATGGCCCTGTGACCAGCATTGGCAAGGAGAAAGCGTGGAATCCGTTTCTATATTAAGAGTTCTCGCTTTGAATCAGGGCAGCGGGGTTTCTGTGGGTGTTGGGGTCAGCGTGGGGGTTGCTGTCGGAACAGCCCCCAGCCAGGTGAAGAAAGCATCATCGCTGCTTCGACCGCCATAATCATAGAAAAATCCGCCGTCCGTTCTTTCGCCCGTTACCTGCACAATACCCACCCGCCAGCGCATATTATGCAGTTCTGGAATAGCCGGTCGCCACGATTCCGGCACACGAAACGCATTGTCCCGCGTAAAGGCTCGTTTCGGAACGCTATCTAGCAGATCCATATTCGTCAGCTCGATCATATACCACTCAGCATCCTCCAAATCCTTGACCGCCACCCATTGCAAAGTGATCACATCATCAAGCTGTTCAATAACCGTTCCTCTTACCGGATAAAGAAGTTCAGGTCCCGCTGGAAATGATGTGGCCGTAATTGTTGGCGAAGGTCCCGGCGTCGGTGGCAAGGTATCACTGTAAACAATCTTTGGCATGCACAATGTGTCGCCCGGATGCAGCATCTGAATCGACGCATCCGTTAGACGATTGACCGCCACAATAGCTTCCACCGGCACTCCTCTCTGAGCTGAAAGCCCGTAGGTTGAATCACCTTCTTGAATAACCACTATTTCGCAGTCAGTTACGTCCGCGATCAGGGTCTCACCTTTAACTTCCAACATAAGAGATTCCAAAGGAGGTGTAGCTGTAGGCCATGGAATCAATAGGTCCTGCCCTACCTGTATTTGGGTCGTTATTGGAATACCATTGCCATCAGCAATGCTCTCAGCAGCAATTCGATAGAACAAAGACAGGCCAAAAAGCGTCTCTCCGCTGGCCACGTTGTGATACCGGGGTGGACGAGGCGTATTCGTTGGAACTGGCGTAAACGTCATGGTAGCTGTTTCTGTAGGGGGGCTGGTCTCGCTAGGCAAAGGCGTCCAAGTTGGGGTGTATGTACCGGTGGGCGGGATAGAAGTCATGGTCGGTACCATGGCCAAAGTAATATTGGAATCTTGTGTATGCAGAAGAAATATACTAGCCACTAAAGTAAGCAGTACAATAATCACTGTCAACCATAATAACGAGCGCGACTTATCTTCACGCATGACCGATTCAAAAATCGCCGCTGGCTCACCAAAAGGTGCGACCTGCTCCCGCGAATCAGCCAGCTGCTGCTTTTCTTCCGCTGCCAGTCGTTCATCCTGCTCGCGCGGTTCAATAATATCAGCCCCGCACATTAGGCACTTATCAGCACCCCCTGCAACAACACTGTCACAGTTCGGACAGCGCGTTTCATCATTCTCGTTTTTTGGTTGGGGAGGTTTTGTTGGCTGCTCACTCATAGGTACTCGGCTACCCTCAAAGCGGCGCATTATACCAGAGTTGATTTGCCCCACAAAGATCACTCATCACCAACACAGAAGGCTCTTTTCTGATACAATACTGTCCAAAGTCAAAAGCGTCGTTTCACTTACGGTGCCCGGAAACTTATCAACCCATGAACCCACAGACTGGAGTCTTAAATGGAAATTCCACTTAACATCAACGACCGTTCTGAAACCATCTATGCCCTTCCTACGGACAATTTGCGCGACGCGTTGCGCAGTGCTGGTTATTATAGCGTTCGCTATGGCAGTGATGATGGCGCAACTGGTGCATCAGCCATATTGCTCGATGGCAAGCTTGTCAGCAGTACAACCCTGATCGTTGGGCAGGCTGTTGGACATACCATCGAAACAGTTGAAGGTTTAATCCATCAAGTGGGCGAACTCCACTTCATTCAAAAAGCGTTCATCGAGACTGGCGCCATACAGTCTGGCTACGCCACTCCGGCGATGATTCTGGCCACCAAAGCCTTATTGGCTCACAATCTTAATCCCACTGAAGACGATGTGCGCGACACGCTTTCCGGCATCCTATGTCGGGAGACCGGCTACGTAAAACCGGTAGAAGCCGTCCTACGCGCCGCGCGCTATGCTCGGGGAGAAGATGTCGAGCCCTATGAAGGTCCAGACATGATCGATGCCAGCTATCTCGTAGAAATGCCGCCGACTAGTGAAGGCAGCGACTCAGACTTGGCCGGGCCTGAAGGTGCCGCTGGTTCTCCCCACCTTTCCATACAAACCAAGCCACATACAGACATTATTTTGCAGAGCCAGGTTCCCGAAACTGTAGTCGTAGGTAAGCCTGAGACCAAGGTCGATGCCATCAAATTGGCCAAGGGCAATCCCGCTTTTGTTGATGACATAGAGCTACGCGGCATGCTCCATGCCAAACTTCTCACCAGTCCCCACGCTCACGCTCGTATTATCGATATTGATGACAGCCAGGCTCTTGCCTTACCCGGAGTTCGCGCTGTCGTCCATTACAAGAACGTTGAACGCGTCAAATATGCTTCTGGCGGTCAAAGCTATCCCAACCCACCTCCCTTAGATCAGGTTAGCTTTGACAACAAAGTCCGTTATGTCGGAGATCGTGTCGCCGCTGTCGCCGCTGATACGCTCGAAATCGCGGAGGAAGCCTTAAAACTGATCAATGTTAAATATGAGCTGCTTCCCGCCGTTTTCGATGAGAACGAAGCCATTAAGCCGGGCGCACCAATCATCCACGACGAATCAGATACGGAAGATATCCACGACGCCGCCAGCAATATCGTGCACCATATTACGGCCGAAGTAGGTGATGTTGAGCAAGGATTTGCTGAGTCAGATTATGTTTTTGAGCGCAATTACTACGTCCATCAGGTTCACGCCGCCCCCATTGAACCTCATATCGCCATAAGTTGGTGGGACAGTGACGAACGGATGGTTATCCGTTCCTCCACCCAGGTCCCATTCCACGTCCGGCGCATGATTGCCCCCTTATTGGGCATCCCCGCCGGCCGAATCAGGGTCATCAAACCCCGCATCGGTGGCGGCTTTGGCGTAAAGCAGGAAATGTTGATCGAAGACATCGTAGGTCATTTAACCAAGGCCACCGGTCGACCGGTGCGCCTCGAGCTAACGCGGTCCGAGGAGTTTCGCAGCGCACGGACTCGCCATCCACAAACAATAATTTGGAAAACAGGCGTGATGGCTGACGGCACTCTCAACAGCCAGAAATTCACCGTGGTCGCCAATACCGGCGCTTATGGGACCCATGGCCTTACGGTACAAACTGTAACTGGACTACGCGGGCTGAGCAGTTATAACTGTCCTAATCGTGAATTTGACTGCAAGGTTGCCTATAGTAACCTTCCCGTACCTGGCGCCTACCGTGGCTATGGTGCCCCGCAGGCACTCTTTTCACTGGAAAATCATATGGATGAGATTGCCCATGAGATGGGAATCGATTCAATAGAATTTCGGCGCATGAATTGGGTACAGGCCGGAGATCCCATGCCTATTGCACCCCTCCTCGGCGAGGGAGAAAAGGAAACTGTCGTCGATGTGCCCATCATACAGTCCTGCGGGCTAAACGAGTGCTTCACCCAGGGTATGAAGGCCATAGACTGGCAACGCAAATACGATCCCGATTTTCATAAAGTTCCTGGAAAACCCCATTTACGCCGCGGGCTGGGTGCTGCGATGTGTATGCATGGCACCGCTATTCCTGGTCTGGATATGGGTGCTGCCAGCATTAAGATCAACGATGATGGCTCCTTTAATCTCATGGTCGGGGCCACCGATTTAGGCACTGGTTCAGACACGGTTCTGGCCCAAATGGCGGCTGAAGTTCTTGGCGTACCCCTGGAAGACATCATCATCTATTCTAGCGATACAGATTTCACCCCCTTTGATACCGGTGCCTATGCCAGCAGCACGACCTATATTTCTGGCACGGCCGTCAAAAAAGCCGCTGAACAGATTGCGGATCAGATCCGCGAACGAGCCGCGCTTATGCTCGAGCTGCATGACTCAGCCGGTATTCAATTGCAGAATCGCCATGCCATCGCCCCCGACGGCCGTTCCGTCAACCTGGGTGATCTTGCTTTACACAGTCTGCACGAGGATCAGCAGCAGCAGTTGATGTCTTCAGCTTCGTTTGTCAGCATGGACTCTCCTCCACCTTTCGCCGGCCAATTCGCCGAAGTAGAGGTCGATCTGGAAACAGGACAGGTCAACGTACTCAAATTAGTCATGGCCGTTGATGCTGGAGTGCCTATCAATCCCATAACTGCCAGTGGGCAGGTTGAAGGCGGAATGGTCCAAGCTTTAGGCTATGGCCATTGTGAGGAGATGGCCTACGATGCCCAGGGTGCCTTGGTCAATGCCAAGTTTGGTCCATACCATATCTACCGTGCCGATGAAATGCCATGGTTGAAGGCTATCCTGGTCCAAACCAATGAGCCAACGGGCCCGTTTGGTGCCAAGGCCATCGCCGAAATTCCCAAGGACGGCGTCGCTCCCGCACTGGCTAATGCCATTTTTGATGCAACGGGCGTACGCGTGCGCAGCATACCGCTCACGCCTCAGCCCGTTCACGAGGCGCTGTCACAGGCAGCGAATTAGCCACTCAATCTTCGTGCTGCTGGCCAGATCACGCTGCTGCTAAGCTATGTCCAGAATTGATTCAGGTAGGCTTCGCGAAAACCTTCTGATCCTGCTTGCCTTTGCGGGATTAACAATTCTTATGACCTGGCCCGTCGCGACCAGGATGTTAACCCACCTAGCCGGTGGGCGTGACGATCTGTGGGTACATCAGTGGACATTTTGGTGGATTCTTCAAGCGCTGCGGGAGGGCCTTAACCCTTTCTATACGAAGTTTCTCTATTTCCCCCACGGAGTCTCGCTTACCTCACATAACGTCGCCTGGTTCAATATCGCCCTCTGGCTCCCTCTGCAAGCCGTTGCTGGTCGCATCGCCGCCTACAATCTTGTATTTTTGATTGGTATCACCCTCAACGGTTTCACCATGTATCTCTTCGCCCACGCCTTAACAAAATCTCGCCTGGGCGCTTTGATTGCTGGGCTCATATTTGGGTTTTGGCCTTATACCCTTTCTCACTACGACCATGCCAATATGATGATCCTTTTCTGGGTTCCATTGTCGCTTTTCTGCCTGCACAACTTGATCAACAAAGCTTCTGCTGATCGAAGCAAGTTCCATTGGTGGTGGCTTACCTCGACAGCCCTAACCATAGCCATGATCGGTATCACTCGCTGGCAGTTATTGATCATGGCCGCTCCAATACTATTTGCCTACACCATTTTACTTTTGGTCAAAAGCGGTCATCCATTCCAAAAACAGACCTTACTACAGTTGCTCATCGCAGCCGGAATTGCCTTGATATTGATGGCCCCTCTCGCCTCGCCACTGCTGGTCGATCAATTCACGCGTGAATTCCCAGAAGATGTCTTTCTCGACGAACCGCAGTGGGGCCGCACCGATCTTCTTGCCTATTTCGTCCCCAGCATTCACAATGGACTTTGGCGCAATTTCGTTTCCGGCATCTATCAGAATTTCGTCGTAAACCAATTCTACACTCCCTACCTCGGCTATATCACCTTGCTTCTGGCCCTAATGGGCCTTAGCTGGCGCTGGAAAAAAACCTGGTTTTGGCTCTTGCTTGCCCTAATCTATTTCTTACTCGCTCTAGGGCCGGTACTAGCCGTCAACGGCCTGGAATATCCCCAAATTCCCATGCCCTATCGACTTGTAGAAGATTTGATCTTCCTGCGCATTTTACGCCGTCCAGATCGTCTGAATATCTTCCTCAGCTTGCCGCTGGCACTAATAGCAGCCTGGGGCATGAAAGCGCTGTCAGACCGAATTCCTAATGCGCGCCTGCAGAAGCTCACCGTCACGGCCGTTGTCTTGCTTATCTTGCTCGCCTATTCACCCATTCCCTTCGCCACTACAAAACCAGAAACCCCCGATTGGTACGCGCGGGCTGCAGCCACCAATGAACAGTTCGCCGTTCTCGATCTCCCCCTTAATGATCGCTCGTACGACAAACGGTACATGCAATACCAGACCGACCATGGGATGCCGTTAGCCACTGGACACGTTTCTCGTCTCCCAGGAGAAGCTTTTGATTTTCTCGACAGCGTTCCCTTAACCCAGAATCTACGCCAGCGCGATCAGTTGCCTGATCCCAATTTAACCGCCATTTCAGACCAACTGCGGCTACTACACGAAGCCGGCATCCATTACATCGTCATCCACAAAGATTTTACTAATGATGGCTTACAAGCAGTTTGGCGCGATTGGTTGACCATATCGCCATCTTATGAAGATGACGAATTGATCGTCTACCGCACCAAACCGCTGTTTGAGCAAGACTTCACCTATTCCACAGCCATGACGCCGGATATCGGGATCATAAATGCTCAATTCTCGCCAGCAGAAGCGGTTCAAGCCGGCGCCATTGCCCTAGATGTCCGTTGGGGAACCGCGGATAACCCGAGCGCTTCTTACGACCTTTGTCTACTCCTGACAACAGCGGCTAGAATCGTCGCCCACAAGGACTGTCAACCCCTCGATCCAAACCGGACCACTGTCGATTGGAGGGTCAACGATGTCCACCGCGGCAACTATATTGTTCCGCTTCCAGAGGACATCGAGCCCGGTCCCTATCAAATCGAGCTTTCCCTCGCCCCTGCCGGGTCATCCGAGACGCTGGAGACGAGAGCATCGCTGGGAGACGTCTATATCCATCCCTTTACACCCGCCCGTACCATCACCGCCAATTGGCAGGATCAGGTTCATCTCACCGGCTACGATATGGAGACGGATCAAGACAAACTAATCCTAACCCTGTTCTGGCAGGCTGATAAGCCGCTTGCAGCTTCTTACAAAGTATTTGTGCATCTCGTCGATCAAGAAACAGGTCAAATCATCTACCAAAGCGATTCCATCCCTCGCCAGTGGACTTACCCAACCACGAGTTGGCAGACTGCCGAGATTGTGCGCGATCGAATCACCCTTGATGGGTATAGTGACAATTACGAAATACGGGTTGGGCTCTATGATGATCTGACCGGTGAAAGATTGCTGGTAACTGGTAGCGAATCGCCTAATTCACAAGATTTTCTTTCGCTGGGTATGGTGAAAACAAAATGAATTTGTCGCCAAGATCCCAGCGTTTTTTGCTGCTCTTTATCCTTATTTCCAGTTTGGCCCTGACCATCCTGATTGTCTCCGATTGGCTGCCCTATCTGCGTGGCCCTGCGCCTGAAACCAATGAATGGTATTGGCCTCATACCCTCCGTCCGCTGTTCCGCTGGTGGCCTTCCATTATCGTTGCCGCTCTCTTTTGGTTGGTGGCTGCCTGGTGGTTGTCCCCCCAGAAATCAGATCGTCGTCGCAACCTTATAGCCCTGATTGCTCTCTTCATCGCTTCGATCCTGCTCCAGTTGGCCCTAATCTATGCCGATCGACCAGATATCGCTGCCGAACTCGTCGATCGCACCCTTTCCAATCAGGCCAGTGGCTTTTTTGAACCTGCGGCCGAAATCGAGAGCATGTCTGAGGTGCTGCGAAACTACCCACAGCAAATGCCCCAATTCGCCTCCGAACATGCTCAGACCCATCCCCCTGGCCTCATATTTGCTCATTGGCTGACGATCAAGGGACTCTCCTATTGGCCCACGTTTTCCGAGTATATCGCCCAATCAGTCCGGCCATTGCGTTGTACAGACCTTTGGCTCCTTGATCGGCCTCCGCAAGTAGCTGCCGGGCTCGCTGTTTGGTCACTCTTACCCATATTGGCCGCTGCCCTGATCGTTGCACCCGCTTTCGGCCTGGCCCAGCTGCTCCTGCACGGCCGTGCCCAGCGCCTGGCTGCTATTTTGGTTGCCGCAGTACCTGCCCTATTGCTCTTCGCGCCCAAATCAGTCCAGATCTATGCCCTGCTGGCCGTCATTCTGCTCTGGATCTTTTCCGGCGCCTTGGTTCGAAGATCTCTGTGGCGCATGCTAGGGGCCGGTATCCTTCTCTCTCTCATGACCACCCTCAGTTTAGGAAACGCCGCCCTGTATCCAATACTGGTCCTCTACGCCCTCCTGCTAAATCACTTGACGTCCAGCACAGAGAACGACATCGGTTTTCAATCCTACAAGTGGTCAACTCTGCTACTCCACCTCTTCCTCTTTACCATGGCTGCCATATCGCTCTGGCTCTTGAACTGGGCGCTATGGGGAATTCCGCCATGGGCCATCGCCCGGGTAGGTCTTGCTCAACATTATGAATTGGTCACCAGGCTGCGCCGTTACGATTGGTGGCTAACCTGGAACCTGCTCGATTGGCTGATCTTCAGCGGCTGGCCTATGGCTCTCGGCTTCTTGGCCAGCCTCATATTGGCACTCAAGACCTGGCATCAAAAACAACAGCTTCCTGTGGATATCCTCGCCCTATGCTTGGCACTATTCATACTTATTCTTGATATCTCTGGATCAGCACGTGGTGAGGTCGGCCGTATCTGGTTGTTCTTTATGCCCCTGCTCGCCTTCCCCTCCGCCCACTTCTGGACTTCATCGCTTCCCGGAAGACGTCATGTCTGGCTGATCGTAGCCCTGCAGCTCCTCATAGTCGCCACCATCGGCCTATCCTGGCGCCCCGTTCGCGCCGTGATCGTCGTTGCCCAAGAGCCACCGATGACCCTTGCTTCTCCTACTGCCAGCCTTGATATTAACTTCGTCGACCAACCCTTTTCACTCCTTGGCTTCTCCTTGGCTTCTCAGCAGGTTCAGCCTGGAGATCAGATAGACCTAACTCTCTTTTGGCGGGCAGATGCACCCTCCCAACGACCTTTTACCGTTTTCACCCACCTGACAAACGGAGAAGGCGAACTCGTCGCTCAGCAAGATAACTGGCCCGTAGATGGCCAGTGGCCACCCACTTGCTGGCGTGCTGGGGATTCAATCGTCGATAATTATCTCATACCATTGCCAAACTCCCTTCCTCCCGGAGATTACAAGCTCTCAACAGGTCTTTACGATTCAGCGAATGGCCTACGCCTTTCCATACAAGAAGGCGACGATGCCGTCCACCTCGCTACGATCACAGTTCGATAGAACGTCAATACATTGATCATCATGTCAGCGGGCTTAGAATCGATAGGTCCTGCTTGATTGGCCAAAGGAGTAAGCTATACTTGCCCCGCATATGGACACTGTACCATTTTCGATGGGCATCACCGCCCATAATGAAGAAGCCAATATAGGCAGCCTGTTGGAAGCTGTGCTGCAACAGGAGTTTAATGCGGCCATCTTGACCGAGATTATCGTCGTCATAAGCGGCTGCACAGACAATACCGAAGCCGTCGTTCGCCGCTTCATGGCTCTCGATTCTCGTATCCAGCTTCTGATTCAAGAACGGCGCGAAGGCAAAGCATCGGCCATGAATCTTTTCATGGAGTCGGCCTTGGAGGAGATTTTAGTCCTTAGCAGCGCCGATCTTCAACCAGCTTTAGATGCCTTGGACAATCTTGTTGCTCCCTTCGCTAATCCTGAACTTGGCATGACCGCCTGTCGCCCAGAACCAATTAACGATCCTGCGAACTTCATGGGCTTTGCCGCTCACTTGCTCTGGGATTTGCATCATCAAATGAATCTTCATGGCTTCAAGGCTGGAGAAATGATCGCCTTTCGCAAGGTTTTTACGCGCATCCCCCAATACACGGCCGTTGATGAGGCCAGCGTAGAGCCTCTTATCCGCGGGCAGGGCTATCAAGTCCGCTATATACCTGAATCCATTGTCTATAACAAAGGTCCCGAAACCGCATCTGACTTTCTCCGCCAGCGCCGTCGTATTTATGCCGGTCACCTGGAACTACAGCAGATCCTGGGTTACTCCGTTAGCACCATGAGCGGCTTCAAAGTGCTATCGCTGCTTCTGCGCAACCTTGATTGGCGACCCAAACAGTTCTTCTGGACCTGGGGTGTCGTTCTCCTTGAAATAACTGGTCGCTTGCTCGGTTGGGCAGATTACAAGCGACAACGAGATCACTCTGTCTGGGAGATTGCTACAACCACCAAACAATTGGAAACCAAAAATTGAACTCAATGTTTAGCGTGCTCTCACGCATCCCCCTTTTTAAGGCTTACCGGCGTTTTGGCTGGCCCAAATTACTACCCCTGAATATCACCCTGTCCCCATCGCCAAAATGCAACTCACGCTGCCTCACCTGCAATATTTGGATGAAGCGCGAAGACGAACTGTCACTTGACGAGTGGGACAAAGTTTTACCTTCCCTGGGCACCGCGCCATACTGGTTTACCATCAGCGGTGGCGAACCGTTAATGTACCCGCATATCGTCGAATTGGCCCAACTCGTTTACCGTCACAACAAACCGGGCATCATCAACATTCCCACCAATGCCATTTTACCCAGCGGCCCCCAAAAAGTGCGGCGCATACTCGAAACTTGCCCCGACACCCAGCTAATTATCAATCTCTCCCTGGACGGCGTTGGCTCAAAGCATGACCATATCCGTGGTGTACCAGGTAATTTCGAGAAGTTTGAACAGCGGCTGAAACAATACTTTGAACTGCGTGAAGATTTTCCCAACCTCACCGTAGGCATTCATTCCGTGGTGTCTGTTTTTAGCGTTAATCATTTGGATGAACTGATCGTTTACGCAGAAGAATCTGGTGCCGATCAGTTCATTACGGAAATTGCTGAACCACGAATCGAACTCGACACCGTGGGTTTACCCATAACACCCGCTAAGGAAGATTATGCCCAAGCCATCAACGGTCTCATGACCTACGTTGAAAGTAAATCTTTCACAGGATTAGCCAAAATTACGGAAGCATTCCGGGTCGAATACTACAAACTCGTCAAGAGAATCCTCGAAGAACAAGATCAAGTCATTGATTGTTACGCCGGTTGGGCCAGTGCCCAGATCTATGCCGACGGCACAGTTTGGCCTTGCTGCGTCCGCGCAGACGATCTGGGAAATCTGCGAGATTACAATTACGATTTTGGCGATATTTGGTTTGGCGATGCTATCAAAGAAGTTCGTCGCAGTATCGCAGCCAAGGAATGTCACTGCCCCTTGGCCAATGCCTCCTACACCAACATGCTGCATGACATCCCAACATTAGCTCGAGTGGGCACCAAGGTAATTACGCCTGCTTCCATTGCTGTGAATGAATCATCGTCAAGGTCCGTATAACAGCCTGATTGATTCGCAGGTGAGTAAGAGCGATAGACTTCTTCGAACATCGACCGAATCCAGACGCGAGGAACAACATGTCATTTAACTGGCTCAGTGACTTTCAGCAGGAAATGCAAAAACCAGACGATTATGCCACGAAAACACTGGCAGCCTACAAACTGGGCATGAGAGCCAAAGGCTCAATCGCCGGAGTGAGTATTCTCAATGATCCGCAGGGTTGTGCCCAATGTCAGAAACTGGATCCCGATCTAGTTTACCACCCCGATGAAGCGCCACTCCTTCCCCTTGAGGAGTGCGATCGACCAGAAAAGTGTCAATGTGTTTATCGTCCGGTGATGACGTACCAGATAAAAGACGAATCCTGATATGAAATTCGTCGTTACTGGCGCATCCGGCTTTGTTGGCAGTTCTGTGGTTAAAGCCCTATTCAAAACGGGAGCTGAGATATTCCCTCTTGCACGTCCCTCCTCATCACCCGATCGACTTGCCGGCCTGCCCCTTACTTGGATGGAGGCAGATGTCACTCAACCCGCAACCCTGAATGGCCTATTTGAAGGCATCGACTATGTTATCCATGCCGCTGGTAAGTTGGGCGAGGTTGGAACGCCCGAAAAAGAATACATGCAGTTACACGTCGACGGAACTAGAAACCTGCTCAACGAACTCTCAAAATGTTCTCCCCAGCCCAAGACCCTCTACGTCAGCAGTCCTGGCGTATTAGGACCCATCACCGGCGAGCCCGCCGGCGAAGATGCACCCCTGGCTCCAAGCAATCCTTATGAACGCAGCAAAGCCGTCGCTGAACAGATGGTTCGCGTCTACGCCACTGCGGGATTACCTGTGGTAATCGCCCGGCCCGAGTTCATCTATGGACCAGGCGACACCCATGTCCTGGGTCTTTTCCAGGCCATCCAGCAGCGACGCTTCTTTTACATTGGCGATGGCTCCACCACTTGTCACCCCACCTTTATTGACGATGCCACCGATGGCCTGCTTCGCTGTCTGGAACAGGGAAAACCAGGAGAGGTATACCATATCACGGGGCCACGTCCTGTGACCTTTCGCGAACTTGCCGAAACGATAGCTACTTCCTTGAACGTGCCGCCCCCTCGCTGGAAAGTTCCCCGCAGCTTGGCTATGGTTGGTGCTGCCGGCCTGGAAGGTCTAGGCAAAATCATTCGCAAATCCCCTCTATTGAGCCGCACCGGGGTAGCCTTCTTCAGCGAAGATCGTCGCTTTTCTTGGACCAAGGCCCAGCAAGAGTTAAATTACAGACCTGATTTTGACTTACAAGAAGGCATATCCGCCACCGTTAGCTGGTATCAAAAAAACGGATACTTGTAGGCTGTATAGGCCACCATTCAACACTCTCGTTGCTGACCAGGTAACTTATGATACAACAACATTCCATAAAATCCCTTTATCCCTTGGCCTTGGCTGAAGGTGAGGGAGTCGGAACCGCTTACGAATATTTCGCCAAGCGACTGAAATTGACCCCCTGGTTACAACCGGATCAGACGCCGCTCAACATACTAATCGCCGGCCTTCCGGAGAAATATGGTTCAAGTCTGGATTTCATGCTCCTTGCCTCGGAGATGGGTTCTTCGGTTACTATTGCGGACGAGCGTTCGGCTGCCATTCACAAAGCCAAAGATGCCCTTCACAACGCGCAGAATAGCGGTTTACTAATACACCTCCAACCAGATTTCTTTCTTATCCAAAATATGGGTGATCTGACCGATTTAGAAGGGCCATTCGATCTCATTCTTTCCTCCGAGACCTTGCAGCGTATCCCCTTTGATGCCCGAGAAGCATTCATCAATCGGCTGATGCTGCTTGCTCCTTATCTGGCTCTTTTCATGCCCAATGACGACAATCCTGCCCATACCAACCAAAGCGGCCTGACAGGCTTACAGCTCGATGAACTGCAGTATCTCATCGACCAGAATCGAGAGTACCATGATCAAAAAGGATCGCCATTTATCTTAAAAACAGGATACATCGATATGCCTCCATTCCCTCCTGGCATTACACGCAGTAACGAACAACGCGAGCATGCCACCAGCGGTAAGGGCGAAGCGATCGCCATGTGGGGCTTAGGTTATTTTGCCCGATTCGAGCGATTCTTCCCTCTACCCTGGCGCCGTGCCAGGGCCCACATTGTTTACGCTTTAATCAGTAAATCCCAACGCTAGTCCCACAACTGCCCCACGAAGCGGTACAGCCGTTTTACGCCCCTCTCTCAGTCGGATATAATTTCTAAATCCACTTCAGAAAATGAGGAGGAATCAAGCAATCAACAAGCGAGGTTAATTCTATGCCCAAGGCACTAATTACCGGAATCACAGGTCAGGACGGTTCATATCTGGCCGAATTCTTGCTAAAGAAAGATTATCAAGTCATAGGAATGGTACGCCGCACTAGCACCCTTAATTTCCATCGTCTTACCCATATTCAAGACCGACTAGAGCTCGTTCCTGGCGATTTATGCGATCAGGTGTCCCTTATCCACCTCCTTGAAGAGTATCAGCCTGATGAAGTCTATAATTTGGCTGCTCAATCTTTCGTCCAGACCTCTTGGAACCAACCTGTATTCACCGGTGATGTGACCGCCCTGGGCGTGACCCGAATTCTTGATGCCATTCGCATTGTCAACCCCCAAATCCGTTTTTACCAGGCTAGCTCAAGTGAAATGTTTGGAAAGGTCGTCGAAGTCCCTCAGAGCGAGTCAACTCCCTTTTATCCTCGCAGCCCTTATGGCGTAGCCAAAGTCTACGGGCATTGGATTACCGTCAACTACCGTGAGAGCTATGACCTCCATGCTACATCTGGCATCCTTTTCAATCATGAGTCGCCACGCCGAGGTTTGGAGTTCGTAACCCGCAAAATCACCCATCATGTGGCCCAGATCAAGCTTGGCCTAACCAAAGAAATTCGTTTGGGCAATCTTGATTCTCAGCGCGATTGGGGATTCGCCGGCGACTATGTGCATGCTATGTGGCTGATGCTGCAGCAGGACAATCCGGAAGACTTCGTCATTGCCACCGGAGAAACGCATTCTGTACAGGAATTCTTGCAGGAAGCCTTCGGTTACGTTGATCTTGATTGGCGTGATCATGTTGTTCAAGATCCCCGCTTCATGCGTCCTGCCGAGGTCGATATGCTGGTGGGTGATGCCACAAAGGCTGCCCAACAGTTAGGTTGGGAACCTTCCGTGACTTTCCGGCAGTTAGTAAGAATGATGGTTGACGCTGATATAGAAATGGTGCAGGAAGGAAAACGACCTGTCTGATCAAGTCTGCGCACGGAAACAAAGAATCAGTCCGGACCACTCATTTGTTGTTTCAACCAAAATGATCTCTTGCAAAGGAAATGGTATATAAAATGACAGAGATAAAATTTGGCACCGATGGCTGGCGAGCACGCATCGCTGATGAATATACTTTTACCAACGTGCGCCGCTGCGCACAAGGATTTGCTGCTTTTCTAAAACAAGAGGTTCGTGCCGAAAAAGGTGTTGTTGTCGGCTATGATCAACGTTTTCAGGCTGACCAATTCGCAGCCACTACCGCAGAGGTTCTGGCTGCCAACGGTATTCATGTCTGGTTGACGGAAAGCAATACCCCCACGCCCACCATCTCTCACGCAGTGGTCGACAAGAAGGCTGGTGGAGCCGTGAATATCACTGCCAGCCACAACCCGGCAGCAGACTGCGGTTTCAAGGTTCGCGACCCGCTGGGCGGCGCCATCCCCCCAGCCGATTTACAGAAAATCGAAAAGCTCATACCGCCGGATGCAGCGGCCTCCCCAATAAGTCTCGACGATGCACTCAGTGATGGGCTCATTACCCTCTTTGATGCCGCTCCAGCCTATGAACAGCGGCTCAGCGAATTGATTGATCTTGCTCCGCTGCGACAGGCAGGATTACAGGTCCTGGTTGACTGCATGTGGGGCAACAACATCGGCTGGTTCCCCAAATTACTGCAAGGTGGAACCACAACCGTCCACGAGGTCCACAACAGCCGTAATCCAATATTTCCTAACATGACCCGTCCCGAACCCATTCCGCCCAACGTGGACCATGGGCTGAGTTTCGTGCAGGGATTGGGAGCCGATTTGGCCATCATCAACGATGGCGACGCTGATCGGGTTGGTCTTGGGGACGAGGCGGGTAACTTCATCGACCAGTTACGCGTTTATGGCATGCTCGGTTACTATTTCCTCGAAATTCGTGGCGAACGTGGCCCCATTGTTAAGACCATTTCCACTACCAAAATGCTAAACAAACTAGGCCAGGTTTATAACGTGCCAATCTACGAAACCGGCGTTGGGTTTAAGTACATTGCTCCCAAGATGGTCGAGGTCGGAGCCATGATCGGTGGCGAAGAAAGCGGTGGCTATGCCTTTCGTGGCCATGTTCCCGAACGCGACGGCATCCTCGCCGGGCTCTACCTGCTCGACATGATCGTCAAAACGGGGAAAAAGCCATCAGAACTGTTAGATACCTTATTCGAGATAGTTGGTCCACACTACTATGATCGCGTCGACAGCCGCTTTGACAAGGCCCGCAAACCAGAGATCCTGGCCAATGTCGCCGCTGCCCGGCCCCGGACAATCGGTGGTCTGCGCTGTACGGACATTGTTACCATTGATGGTCACCAGTTCATCATGGAAGATGGTGGGTGGCTTTTGATACGTTTTAGCGGAACCGAACCGATCATTCGCGTCTATTGTGAAACAACCAGAGAGGATCGTGTGCAGGCCATTCTTGACGACGGTTTGCGTATCGCTGGTCTGCGCTAGCCCTGCAGGGGCAGGAGGTTGAATGGATAAGGCGTTCCAAGATTATTATCCAGATAGCACGAGCCATTGCTACGGATGTGGCCGTCTAAATGATCACGGATTGCAGATCAAGAGCATTTGGAACGGCGAGGAATCGGTTGCATTCTACCGCCCACGCCCCTATCACACCGCCGTTCCTGGTTATGTCTATGGTGGACTGATCGCCTCTCTAATCGACTGTCACAGTACCGGAACCGCCGCTGCCGCCATGTACCGGGCTGAAGGGCGTGCAATGGACACTGAACCTTCTTTCCGATTTCTAACTGCATCCTTACACGTCAACTATCTGCGCCCAACACCTATTGACTGCCTTTTAGAAATTCGCGGCAAAGTCAAAGAAATCAAGGGCCGTAGGGTCGTCGTTACCTCCTCTCTATTGGCCAAAGGCGTCGAATGTGTCACCGGGGAAGTTGTGGCTGTTCAAGTACCCGACAGTTTCTTGGAAGAGCTGATCGCCAAGGCAGATTCATAAGCACATGTTGGTAGACACGCATTGCCACCTCGATTTTGACACCTTCGATGAGGACCGCTACCAGGCAATTCTTCGCGCCTCCGAGGCCGGCGTAGAGCGCATCATTGTCCCCGCCCTTGATTTGCAGAACTGCCCCTCGGTTCTCCTTTTGGCTGACAGCTATCTCCCCATATTTGCCGCCGTCGGGGTTCACCCCAATTCTGCAGCCGGCTGGCAGCAATCCTCGATCGACAAAATCCGTGATTATGCCCAACATGAAAAAGTACTAGCCATAGGCGAAATTGGCCTCGATTACTATTGGGACAAAGCTTCCAAGGAAGATCAGCATCAGGCCTTAACTTCCCAGCTGGCCCTTGCCGCCGAATTGAACCTGCCGGTCATCCTTCACAATCGTCAATCCAGCGCTGATCTCATTCAACTATTATCCATCTCTCCCGTAAACGGCCGTTCCCGGCCCGGTGTACTACACTCCTTTTCCGCCTCATGGGCCACAGCCAAGGCCGCCCTGGATATGGGCTTCTACCTTGGATTCACCGGACCAGTCACCTTCAAGAAAGCCGAGGACTTGCGCAGCATTGCTGCCAAAGTCCCCATCGACCGCATCCTTATTGAGACCGATGCCCCCTTCCTCGCCCCACATCCGCGACGAGGTAAGCGCAATGAACCAGCCTTTGTGAAATACACCGCCGAAAGGATCGCCAAGCTTCATAACATGGACCTGCCCGATTTTGCCCGGCAAACGACAGCCAATGCTGTCAAACTATTTGGCCCCAAACTTGTGGAGAACCCTGCTGCCCATGGCTGAACCGGCTGCCCCCGTCGACCTATCGATCATTACGGTTAGCTGGAACGTTTGTGATCTCCTGCGCGAATGCCTCAACTCCGTCGATGCCGGTCGAGGCTGGTTAAACCTCGAAATGATCGTCGTCGACAGCGGTTCCTCTGATGGCACTCCGCAAATGGTTCGCGAAGAGTTCACTTGGGTCAAGCTGATAACAAGTCAAGAAAACCTTGGCTTTCCTCGTGGCAATAACGCTGGCATTCACCAGGCATCTGGACGATATATCCTGCTCCTCAACCCGGACACCTTGATTATTGGTGACGCCCTCCCTGCTATGGTAGATCATCTAGACCAGCACGTGGACATTGGTGGCTTAGGGGCACAGCTTCTCAACCAGGATGGATCAGTTCAGTCCTCACGACGACGCTTCCCCACATTCCTAACCGCCATTTTTGAGAGCACCTGGTTGGAAAGCCTGGCCCCCGCGTCAATCAACCGGCACTACTACGCCCTTGATCTGCCTGACGATCAAACCACCGATGTGGATTGGGTAACCGGTGCCTGCCTGATGGTTCCCCGGCGGGTCATCGACCTCGTCGGTGTACTAGATGAGGGCTATTTCATGTACTCTGAGGAACTGGACTGGTGCCGTCGCATCGTCGATGCTGGATGGCGTGTGGTCTATTTTCCCCAGGCCAAGATCTTGCACTACATCGGTAAGAGCAGTGAGCAGGCTGTCACTGCCCGCCACATTAATTTCCAGCGCGCAAAACTGCGCTATTTTCGCAAGTATCACGGCCGTTTCCCCACGATCATCCTACGCCTTTTTCTGCTCTTCAACTATCTATGGCAAATTCTACTCGAAGCTCTGAAAGCGCTTCTCGGACATAAACGTTCCATGCGCCGTCAGCGCATCCATTCCTACTGGCAAGTGGTTCGTTCCGGTTTGCGTCCGGCGGGGTATTGATCATGAAGATTGGCTTAGTTTCCGGAGAATTTCCGCCCGTGGAAGGAGGCGTCGGCGCCTTCACCCAGGAACTAGCCCGCGCCCTGCATGCCGCGGATCACGAAATCCACGTCATCACCAGTCGCGATGCCCGGCCTACTGACGCCGAACGTTCTTTTCGCACCAGAAACGATCCTATTGACCTCGGTTTTGCACAGCTTCACCCTCGTATCGAGCGCTGGCGTTGGCCCTCTAATGCCACCATAGCCGATATCATCCTCCGCTACGACCTGGACATTGTCAACATTCAATATCAAGCCGCCGCCTACAATATGCACAGCGCGGCCATCAATCTACTTCCATGGCGCTTAAAAGGCATTATCAAAACCATTGTGACCTTCCATGACCTGCGTGTCCCCTATCTCTTCCCCAAAGCTGGACCTCTGCGCAGTTCTGCTGTTCGCTACATGGCCAAGAAAGCCCACGGCGTGATCGCCACCAATGCCGCCGACTATGCCAACCTCACCGCCGCCATACCAACACCTGCGGCTCAAATCCCCATCGGCAGCAATATTGATGCCTACACACCCAATCACGTCGAAATAGCCGAAGCCCGTGACATGCTGCGGCTCTCGCCGCAGGACTGCCTGTTAGGATACTTTGGCTTTCTAAATGAGAGCAAGGGAGCTGGCACTTTACTGCAAGCCCTTGCTGAATTAGAACCCCGTTTCCATCTCGTCTTTATCGGTGGCCAAACCGGCGCCAGTGATCCTACGAATATCGCTTTTATGGACCTAATGAAATCCTTGATCACAGATCTTGGACTATCTGATCGTGTGCATTGGACCGGTTTCCTTGCTGAGACGCGCGTTTCGACTTTTCTACATGCTGCCGATATGCTGGCCATACCCTATCGCGATGGCGCCTCCTTACGCCGGGGCACTTTGATGGCCGCCTTAGCCCACGGCCGTCCTTTAATCACAACCAATCCGACGGAGCCAATAATCGAACTAAAGGACGGTGAAAACGTCTGGTTGGTACCCGTGGATAACGCCTCCGCCCTGGTTGATGCTGTTCAAAAACTCGACGCAGAAAGTGCCCTCCGCCTCTCATTGGGCGCAAAGGCAGCCGAAACAGCCCAGCTCTTCTCCTGGGACCACATTGCCGCCACAACAGCCGCGTTTTTTGCCCAGTTGAGCGAGCCAACACCATGACCGAAAAACGCTGGCTTGCCCTCATATTGATCCTGTTTATCCTACTGGGCATTACCTATGCCATCATGACGCCCGCCTTCGAAGCTTCGGATGAGCTGTGGCATTATCCCATGGCCCGTCATTTGGCCGACGGCAATCCGCTGCCTGTCCAGGTATTTGATCCCGCTCAGGCCGGTCCGTGGAAACAAGAAGCCAGCCAGCCACCCCTATATTACTACCTAGGGGCTGCGCTTACCTTTTGGATCGACACCTCCGATATGGCCGCTGTCCGTTTGGAAAACTCACATGTAGATAATGGAATTATTACCCAAGACGGCAATATCAACCTGGTCATGCACGATCCTTCCGCCGACCCCTGGCAGGGAACGCTGCTCGCGCTGCGCATCATCCGCCTATTCTCGGTTCTATTAGGAGCCGTAACAGTCATCTTAACCTACCTCATCGCTCAGCAGGTTGTTCCTGGAAGGCCTGAAATCGCCTTAGGCGCTGCCGCTGTAAACGCCTTCCTGCCCATGTTTCTATTTATCAGTGGTGCCGTAAACAACGACAATTTAGCCATAATGCTCGCCTCCTTAGCGCTATACATGATGATCCGCATCATATCCCAGAGGCAGAGGAAAGAACCCGCTGACCGCTCATCTACCCGCTCCTCAAGGGAGACGTGGAAGGAAGTCGGTCGCTGGCTCTTGCTTGGAGCCGTCATTGGAGCTGGATTGCTTACAAAACAAGGAACCATTGGCCTGCTGCCCATTGCCTGGGGTACTACATTCGTCTATGCCTGGCAGAGAGATCGACAGCACACCGCCGGGAAAAAAGCGGAATTTACCCCAACACTGATCTGGTTGGCTAAGCTCATCGGCCGTTCTCTGCTGAGTTTTTCACTAATCATCTTGCCTGCCCTGATCATTGCCGGCTGGTGGTATTACCGTAACTTTCAGCTCTATGGCGACCTGCTCGGATGGAGCGCCTTTATCTCTGTCCTGGGCCAAAGAGCACACCACGCTTCTCTGCTACAATTGTGGGGCGAAAGACGCGGATTCCTTATGGCTTACTGGGGGCTATTTGGTGGTGTAAACGTTCCCCTCCCCGGTTGGGTCTATACCATTTTCAACAGCCTGCTCCTGCTCTCAATTCCCGGATTCTTACTCTATAGCTTCCGTCTTCTCCGGCAGTGGGTAGTTCAAGTTAAGGGCGCTTGGCAGAGCTTTCGATCCTGGATCGACAACCTCTTGATCTTCATAGTGACCAACATTGGCCTGGTCATATGCCTTCTATTCGCAGCCGCGGTCGTCATCGGGCTCATTCGCTGGGCAACCACAACCTGGTCATCGCAGGGCAGATTAGTCTTCACAGCCTTATCAGCCCTCAGCGTGTTATTCGTCGTCGGCTTAACCGCTTGGATCCCTCAACGTATTGCACGTTGGGTCGCCGCGGCCGTATCGGCATTCTTCTTGATCATTGCTGCCTTGGCTCCTTTCCTATGGATTGCTCCAGCCTATCAAGCTGATGCCTATTCTCCTCCCTATCCTTATGTTCTCCATCCCCAAGATTCCACCTTCGGGGAAAAGATTCGCCTGCGGGGCGCTGCGGTTGAGCCAATTAATCCTGGGCAGTCGACGCTTCAACCTGGCGACCCAATTTGGGTTCATCTCGAATGGGAAATACTGGATCAGGTTGAACAAGATTGGAGCGTTTTTGTCCATCTGGTCGATCCCGTCCTTGGCCAACCGATATCACAAAGAGATATGCATCTTGGGCAGGGGCTCTTGCTATCATCGTGGCTGGAACCAGGTCGCAGAGTGATAAACTCCTATAAACTGCAGATTCCCCAAACAACCATAGCTCCGTCCCAATTGCAGATTGTTGCCGGTCTCTATGACTTTGGGACTGGAGACCGCTTACCGACCAGTCTGGGCAACACGGCAGTCCACCTGGCTAAGCTAGCCATCAAACCCATTTCCGACGACTTCCCCAATCCCGTTTCCATAAACCTTGAGGAGCAGTTGGATTTGGTCGGCTATGAAATCAATCCTCGACGTTCAACTCCGGGGAATACCCTTAACTTGACCCTCTATTGGCAGGCAAAGCAGCCGTTGGACGATTACACATTCTTCGCTCAGGTAGTTGACGAAGATACCACCCGCTTGGCCAGTCACGACCTGGCTCCTCCGCAGGGCACATCATCGTGGAATCCAGATGAGATCCAACCCCTAACCTTCACCTTAAACCTTGACGAGAACAGCCAACCGGGGCTTTACCCATTAATTATTGGCGCTTATACTCAAACCAAAGATGGAGGGTTTGATCGTTTGCAGATATTGACGCCCGATGGTCGGCTCACGGATGACTTTGTAGAATTAACCAGTATACGCATAGACTAGCTTGATAGACTGGATCCAATGAACATGACCCGCATGAATCTCAATCCAGCACAGTCTGCACTAGGCCTCGGCCTGCTAGCAGGCTTGGTTGCTGTTGCTGCCGGTCTCATTCTTGCCTTTGGTGGTCCACTTGCTGCTGCCGCTTTGCTTCTCGCCTCCATTGCCGCCCTCATCATCTTGCGTGATATCGAGATCGGCTTCTGGGCCGTTATCGCCGTCGTCGCCTTACTCCCCTTCGCCACGCTCCCGTTCGACATTGGCCTGACGCCTACTTTCCTGGATATGGCCTTGGGTGCCGTGCTCGTCGTTTGGGCAATCGCTATTGTCACCGGTCGTCAGCGTTCGATTGTTCTGTCTCCGATCACCTTACCCCTGGTTCTATTTATTATTGTCGCTGTCTTCGCCTTTATCTTTGGCCTAAACAACGGCCCCCTGACCCCAACGTTGCTTCGCAAATTCGCCGAGCTGCTTATAAGCTTGGGCTTTGTGCTCGTCATCATTGATTATTGTTCAAGCTGGGAACGGTTGGAGCGATTAGTAAAGGCACTCCTTCTAACCGGAGCTGCAGCCTCTGCTGTAGCCATAGGCCTCTGGCTCATTCCCGAAGACACAGCCAATTCGATGCTCAATATCTTAACCCGCCTCGGCTACCCTGGAGGCTGGGTGATTCGTTACATTGAGGAAAACCCAGCCCTTTCCGAACGCGCCATTGGCACCTCCGTCGATCCTAACGTTTTAGGTGGCCTCCTATTGATGATCGGCGCCATAGCTGGCCCCCAACTCATGGCCAAGCATCCCCTATTCCCGCGCTGGTTAACCTTGGGTATCGTTGGCTTGATCTTCGTGGCCCTTGTCCTCACCTTCTCCCGCAGCGCCATGCTTGGATTGTCCGCGGGCCTCGCATTTGTGGCCGCCGTGCGCTACCGCCGACTCCTGCCCTATATGGTCGCCGTTGGCCTCATTTTACTCTTACTGCCCTTCGCCCAGAATTATATCGGCCGTTTCGTTGAAGGGATCCAGGGTCAAGACTTGGCAACCCAAATGCGCTTTGGCGAATACAAAGATGCCCTCACCCTCATCCAACGCTATCCCCTGATAGGCGTCGGCTTTGCCGGTACACCTGACATTGATATCTATTTAGGCGTGGCCAATGTATACCTGACCATTGCCCAGGTCATGGGTCTCTTGGGACTCGTAATGTTTTTTACCGTGGTGATTACCGTCTTTGCTTATGCCTACTCCAACCGGCGCTGGTTTGACAGCCATCCTCAGCAGGACGCTGTCTGGTTGGGCTTACACGCGGCCTTGGTCGGCGGATTAGTCGCCGGCTTCTTTGACCACTATCTCTTCAATCTTGAATTTCATCATGCCGTCACCGCCTTCTGGATACTTCTCGGCATGGCCACCGCCGCCACTCATCTCGCCGCAACCCGCAAACTATCCGGCCCCGTCTCCCCTTCATAATCGAGCTTTCATTACTTCGTCTTCTCCGCTCACAGCCAAAGTTTCACAACTTCGCCCTGCTCCATTATTCGCTACCCACGTCTATCCTCGTCCGCTGCGGCAGCGTCGTTACGGCCCCTGCCAGATTCCCCAAAATCCCCGCCCCAATCATAATACTCGCAATCATCTCTAGGCTATCATGAAACAACCCCATGGCTGCAATAACACCGGCAACCAAAATCGCCAACGCGATCACGAATGCATGCCGGTCCAAGGACAGCGCATAATTAAGCCAGATACTGATCCCAGCATACAAGGTTGTCGCGGCCCCCACCAGTCCCAGAACGATGCCCGGATCCGCATAGACATCGCTAAACACTGTCTGCACAATGAATCCCGAGAAAAAGAAATACAAAGCCGTCAACGCTGCGCCAACAAGAAGCGTTGCCACCAATGCCAGCCCCAGCACCGGCCTAGGATCCCTACCCGCCGTGTGCCGCTGCGTAGCTTTCGGAAACAGCACCATGCCAATACCCAGCGTGGCAAATAAGTTGATTTTTCCCAGCGTGACCACCGTGCCATAGTCGCCCGCGGCTGTCTCGCTAAAAAATCGCTTCACCACAATGGCATCAATATTGACCAGCAGCGCAAACGACAGCAATCCTATGAGCGTATAAGCAGAGTATCGCACACTGATCGCGGGTACCGGCACCTTTTTATCCGGGGTTTGGAAATAAGAGCGCAAAAACCACACCGCCACCAACATTGCTACCGTCGTCGCCAAAGGCAGAGATAGCATAGCCCCAAACGCCTGCCAACCCGCCAAAATCAGCACTACCGCAAATAACAGCCGTAGAACGGACTGCAGAACCTGTACCGTGCCCAACCCGATGAAATTCTGAATGCCTTGTAAAGTACCGTCCGTCACTGGACGTACAAACAGCATCAGCAAAGCCAGACTACCGGCAAATAATGGCCACGGGGAGTCGATATTCATGAATCGAGCGATGAAAGGACTCAATAGCAGCGCCGCTGCCGTTGCTATCAATCCCCATCGCCACGCCCAACGCCAATTTTTGCTCAAGAGCGTGCGCACAGCAGCAAGTGACTCAGGAGAGACGGTTAGCTCAGCCGTATAGTAGGCTGTCACATTACGAATGACATTGGTTAACTGGACGGCGATCTGCAGCAGCGCCGTCACGGCTACAAAAACTGCAAACTGCTCTTTACCCAGCCAACGCCCTGACAGAATGCTGACAAGCGCATCAAATCCGCCGGCAATCACCATTGCTCCAGACATGATCGCTCCTTGAAATGCACCCGTTTGGCTCAACTGGCGAAAACGTTCTCTCAAGGGATTACCTCAACGGTCGTTGGCAGGATCACCAGCCTTTCTGGGATTACCGTGCCATCCTCACCAACAACCGGCCAACGCTCCAGGCTTAGCGGATCATATAGTCCAACCGCCAGCGTATACCTTGCACTCCCCGCATCTTCCGGTATGAATAAGCTGTGCTCATCAAGGATCGTTGTCCTCTTCTGCCAAAAGGGGATGGGATATGCGTTGTTCACCGGCTGAACGTCACTTTGGGTTATCAGTTCCCCCTCCTCGTCAAGCAGATGAACGAAGACCTTTGCATAGTCGCTGACTTCTTGCAGAGGTCGCCAATAGAGCTTGACTCGCGCCATTTCTCCCGCTTCCAATGGCGCGGGAATCACCTCATACCCAACCAATTCCACGGCATCTCCAAAACGATAACTCATAGGATTAACAGCACCATCTGTTGGCAGAGGGTCCGCAAGCACCCATTCTGATTGGCTGGTAATTTGCGGCATAATCCACCAACCATTCACGTGCTCCTTCTCACCTTCCGTGATAAATTCCAGAGTAATTGCCTGCCCTGCCCATTCATTCAGATCAAGGTCAATCCAACTGATCTCTGCCACACCAGGTTCAACGACCGAAACAACCTCTATTGAATGGACCTTTTCTCCATTTATCCGGATAGCAGCCTCTAATATTCCATGTCCTTCGCCAACTACTCCAGTTCGCAGCCGCGATCCAGGTGATGTGTCGATGATATATTCCAGACGCGAGTCAGCCGGCACGCGGATGCCTGGCTTATGCGCGACGATGCCGCTCAGGACAAATCGTTCTTCAGGAAAACGCTCCGCCGTCCAAAGCCCGGCTACCAGGTCATGGGTCAATCTCGCGGGCGCACCGGGTTCTGGTGCCTTTCCGATGATCTTATCTCCCTTAGTAAGAGAAACATACCTACCCAAGGATCCAATAACGACCCTGTTATCGAGAAGCTGCCACGCGAGAAACAAAGTCAATACCAGAACCACGGCCCAACCAAACGCTCGACTTAGGTGGCCAGCGGATGGCTGCCCTTGTGGGGTTGCTAAAACTAGGTACAGGATTGACAATCCCGCCGTTGCCAACAACAAAATCGCGAACCACATACCTTTGAAAGCCTCAGGTTTATATTGCTGCACCCGCAGCCCAAATAAGGTTGGCATGATCTGTTCGCCAATTGACTCTAACCACCAGGTACCCGGCAATCCATTTGAATAACTCTTTAGTTCCACGTTACCTGGACGATTGTACTCATTTATACTTAGCGGCCCCCCCAGACGGTCACCGCCAACACTGCCCGTTACCACCGGATTCTCAAGGGTCGCCTCCGGTGCAGCCATGGTCACTCTAAAAGATCGGCCTTTTGCATCTATGATTGGATCAAATGAAACGTAATAGTATGCTCCTTCCAATCCCTCACTGAGCGATATTTCTCCGCCGGCTCCCTCGCCATGTTCGTCAACCAAAGATATCTCTACCGTGTCCCCACTTTGCCCTGCCAGCCATATCTGCAGCATCGACAGTTGGTCACTGCCGCTTACAAATGTTTGGCTAATTCGATTGGGTCCATAGAAAGCCAACGGCGCTGCCTTTGGCACACCCGGGGCAGCCTGTTCTTGCGTCCATGGCCGTGGAAACAAATAGTGGGCGTCATAAAACATCGGTACTTGCACCTGCGGACCCACCCCGGCACTTTGCCAGCGACCAAAGCTTATTAGCACGAGCAGCAGACCAGCCAACACAAGTGCGATAATCCAGGGTAGTTGGTTGCAGAATTTATCCTGATGGGAGCTGTCTACGTTCGCGATCGTTCATTCCCCTATAAGTAATAACGCGGCAGTACATAGGCCATCAATGCCGTGAAGTTGAACAACACCATCCCTAAGCGCAGTCCGTTGTGAGCCAATGACTCCCAGCGTTTCGGAACCCAAACCAACAATCCGAACGTAAATAAGATCAGCATAGGCACGATCGTGCCCAACCAATATCGACCTTGCAGACCACGGCCGTTGCCATATTGCCACCAGAATATCAAATCATATCCTTGCAACAGCAGAACAGGTACAATGACCGTTAATGTAAGGAATATCCACACAACTATCGGAGCGCTGCTGTCTCCCCCTTTCCACCTTTCCAGCGTCGGCCGTTTTTTCCAATTACGCCACAGCGAATAGGCCAGCCCCAAGATGGCGGCGAAAGTCATCAGTCTTAACAATGTATACACCCAAGGCGGCAAAGCTGTGTCGATCCAACCAAAATGAGCCCACCAGGTAACAAACATGCCGCCCCAAACAGAACGATAATAATCAACCATATGCACCAGCGGTGCATAGTTAAAAAAAGGATTCTGGATGATACGGTGCCCTTCCAATACGGGATTGAAGTAGAACAGGTCATTATTGATCCGCAAACTGCGCACCATCCACCATCCAGTCAAAGCCAGAATAACCAGACCCATAACCATGCCGCCCCACGCGACCTGCTTTCGTCGCCCTTTCTCTCGCCAAAAGTCGTAGAGCAGCAGCAGGCCAATTAGCGGTGCAAAACCGTTGATAGTCGGCTTGGTCAAGAACGCTACGGAAAAAACAATGCCCAAAACCATGCCATATTTCCAATCAAAACCATCCCGGAAGACTTTGATACTCAGCAAGATAAGCGCAGAATAGCAAAGGACAAAGAAGCCATCAACAGTGACAACTGCCGCCATTTGCGTCATCATCGGCTGAAAGGCAACCAACGTTGGAATTGTCAACCGCATCGCTCCATTATTTGGGAATAACTGCCGTGTAATCAAATAAGCCACTACAACAATACCGCTGCTCATCAACAGTGAAAACAGCCGCTGGACCTGAGCTCGAATCATTAAGTCGCCATCATAGAATAGGTGATAAGGCAAAACCGCCATCATATAGTAAAGTGGAGTCGCTTTATTAAGTTTGCCAACCGCCTGAAGATCAAAACTGGAACGTGTGCTAGATGAAAGTCCGGCCAATTCAACCTCTCCAGGACCGGTATCACCCTTGCTGAAAGCTTGCCGTTGTTCGGGAGCATAAGGCACCTTTCCCACATCTGCCAATTCTCGCGACAGGACCACCTCGTCCACGAGATATGTGTCTTGGGCATCCGGGAGCCTGCCCAGTTCAGCAATGAATTGGATCACATTATAGTGATCCTCCTCATCAGGTCCCTGCCATAGGGGCAGCGCCAGACTCCAAACAATGCCCTTGAGTAGCATGATTAAAAGCAACATTGCAATCAACAGCCATTCACGCCGGCTCTGTGACGAAACGATAGAACTCACCATAACCTCTGATTTTACTCGATACCGGCCTAGGTTGACAGCCGTAACTCGCTTATCATTGAGAATTGTAGCGGGCGTTAATCGATGCCAATGGAGAAAAGAATGGAGTCGCAAAAATCGGGAGAATTATTAGCCTTTAGTGGCAGTTAAAAAGCAGTGAGCGCTGTACTTTCTGAAATATCGGATCAAGAACTTCTCGAATGCAGCAAACAGTGGAGTCAGTTTTTCTGCAGCCGGCAGTTGATCGGGAATTATTTCCCATATCCAGAACAGAACGCTGTACTGCTCCGCTTGGCTTATTTGAAAACCGGCTGCTCCAACCATTTCCTGCAAACTGTGGAAATAAAAAGGAGCGTTAATCTCATCTCCCATCCAGTTCGGATAAAGTCGACGGCCCCAATGGATGATCGGGTTGTCTTCAATCGTTTCTATCAAGAAAAGTACCCCACCCGGTCTTAAGACCCGTCTGGCCTCATTTAACGCCCGCTCTACATCCCCAATATGATGTAGCACATGCTGTATGTAAACGACGTCGCATGTCTCCGCAGCCAGAGGGATATCCAATCCGCTGGCAACTGTTACAGGACCATACGTTCCAGCCAGCTTAACCCTTTCTGGCACCATGTCCAACCCAATCGAAGCCCGTCCATACTGCCCAAATCGGCTCATATTCCAGCCATTAGCGCATCCCAGATCTAAAATTCGATCCACACCTGGCTGCAGCAAAACTGTCTTTTCCACGGCAAAATATGGCAGCACTTCATACCGGCTGTCAGACCAATTTTCGCCAAAAACGGCTGGTTTTCGATAGTCCATTTAGATCAAAAAACGGCTCGACCCGGCGTTCGGGACCGCCCCTTATGATTCACCAATACTCTCTTCGCTCTTCCCCTTTCGTCGAAGAGGTTTCCGGAAAACATCAAACTGCCAAAGTCGTAAGCGATGCAGCAAATACCGTCCAGCGACCCATAGCGTACTCAAGCCATATTGCGAACTCGCCCAGAAACTAATGGAAGACGCTTCATTGAAGTAGCGCGTCGTCACCGGCACTTCGGCAAAATCAAAACCGAAATGATGGGACTGGAAAATCATTTCTGTATCAAAAACAAAGTTGTTAGAATTCCTCAAAAAGGGCACCGTTTCTAGCAGTTCTCTACTGTATGCGCGGTAGCCCGTGTGGCATTCTGAGAGCTGGGTGCGCATAACCAGGTTTTCCATCGTCGTCAAAAAACGGTTGGCCAGATATTTATATCGCGGCATCCCTCCTGCCAGCGCACTGGAAGGCGGTAAAAATCGCGATCCCATCACGAAATCTCCTTTCCCATCTCGAATTGCTGCGATCATTTGGGGGATGATATCTGGATCATATTGGCCATCTGGATGCAGCATTATTATGATCTCTGCGCCCTGGCGCAGTGCTTCGATATAGCAGGTTTTTTGATTGGCACCATAGCCCGCGTTATGGGGATGGGCGATCAATTCCAAATCCAAATTCCCGGCTACTGCAACCGTTTCGTCAATGCTTCCATCATCAACCAAAATCACCTGGTCGACATGATCAGGAGGGATCCTTTGGTATGTATCTACCAAGGTCTCGGCCGCATTATAGGCTGGCATCACGACGATAACTTTTGAATTTTCACTCATCAGCGATTTGGCTCTTCTTGAAAATCTGAATATTGATTTACTTGGCGCCGGCCGCTTTCACTAACAGCTCCGGAATCGTGACCTAGAAATTTCTCGGAAACATGGTTCGCCAGTTCATGATCTCGGTCACCTTCACCGGAACTGAACCAGCCTAAAGTAGAAGCATCCACAGTTCTCTTGATCGTAGCATGCTCCTTCTCCATCAGATCAATATTTTGCCAATAGCGCAGCCGGCTGGCTAACAAAGGGTGCGGTTGGAATCCTGCGCTTTCCTTCCCTAATTGCAAGACTTTGATCATCGTCGCCCCACTATCCTCGACTGTTTCTTCGGTTCCATCGCCTTCGGCGAAAATTGACATACAGCTAGCTTGTTCGCCATATTCAATCTCCGGTATAACATCTCCTAGCATTTCCTTTCGCTGCGGCACGAGCCATTGCAGATAGGTGTTTGCCGTTGCTGCCGGGAGGTTTCTATCACTAAGCCACAAACCTAACCGCCGTGCAAAACGTGTGTAGAGTAAAGATTGCCCCGCTTGAGCCAACCTGCTGCGCAGCTCAGGCCTCAGTCCTCCGTCCCGCAGCATGCGTTGGTTGATAGTTACAGGTTTCGGATAACTATATACGTTTCCAACCTGGTCAACAATGCTGAGATCATCAGCCATGAACAAATAACCGTGTTGCCGGCAAAGAACGCTCGTCACCCCTCCCAAGTCTTGCTCAGCATGAACCAAAACGGCCGCTTTTCCCAAGCTTACGCTGGCGGCCTTAACCATAGCATACCCTTTAGGCACAAGACTCCAGCGCAGAATAGGCTCTACGATATTGGTGAATAAAAATCCGGGTGAGCGCTCCAATAGCGGTGATACAACAATCTGCACATATTCACCGGGGAGAACGGTCAAACCAAATCCAAACCGTCCAAGACGTTCGTCATAACTAATGCCGCCTGGGAGATGAGATGGTGTTCCTTGGCGGTCAACCCGGATCTGAATATCCACTTCATTATCAGCCGTTTCGACCGCAAAATATTGCAGTTCTAACAGCTTCACCTGTGATTCAATCGTCAAAATATCATGGATGCGGTAAATGTAAGTGTTTGGCTGCCAGACCATACTTCCTCTTGTCCAGACCCACTGTTCTGACAAGCCGTATAGCAGCAAGCCCATTATCATCACGGAAATCGCATTTGCGGCTAGATAATGAATCCCCAACAAGGTGACAAGCCAAAGCAGCAAGGGCAGATAAATGAAGGCGAGGACGAACTGGGCCAGCAGGAAGCTTTTCCAAATCGGTCGTGTCGGACGCTGCAAATTTCGCTCCCGAAACACCCACCGGTCGAACAAAATGACGTCCCACAAGACCAGCGCTTCCGTAGCCAATAAACCAGATAGAATAATTGGAACGTCCCCTTTATCGACCAACAGCCAGAGCAGAAGACTATTCCCGATAAATCCTGTTAGTATGGTGATGATAAAGCGAATGAGGTGAGGGTTTACCGTAATTCTTAGTCGAACCACATGACGAAAGAAGCGCACGCCCTCGCGAACATCCGCCTTACTCTGACCTTCATGGCGTGGCGCAAAGTCAAAGTGAATCTCTGCGACATGTAGATCGGGACAGCGTACGAGAATCTCCAGGAGAATCTTAAATCCATCTGGTCGCAGCACGTCTAGATCAACCTTGTCCCTTCTAACCAGGAAAAGACCAGTGAGAGGATCCGATACATTGCGCAGCAGGCGTGGGAAGAGCATACGGGCCAGGATCGTAAGAGTCTTGGATGTGAGTGAGCGCATCTTCGTCAAACCTAAAGGTCCCACCAGGTCTCCGCGGCGGCTCCCAACCACCATATCAGCTCCCGTCCGCTGCGCCTTTTCCCACAGGCGCGGAATCGTTTCCGGAGGATGCTGTAAATCGGCATCCATCACACATGCCCAAACGCCATTCCCCGATTTCAATCCATCGACCACCGCACCGCTTAGCCCATTTCGCTTCTCCGCAGGTCGTGCGATCAATCGGATCGGAAATGGGTATTGGTCAGTCAATGAGGAAATGACCTGAGCGGTGTCATCCCGGCTGTCATCGACAAACAGTACCTCAACCGCCAAAGCCATTACATGGTCAGACAATTTGTCCAACAGCGGTTCAATATTATCGGCTTCGTTTCGCGTGGGCACGATGATGGTGATCAGCTCTTGCCCAACATCAGTCTCAGAGGGCTGGTTGGTTGCCTCCTCAGACCACTTGCTCATTAGGTGCTGGCTTCCGCCTTCTCTCCAACCTTTTCTTTCAAACCACAAGCTACACAATCTTGGCTGCTTTTATTTACCTGAACCATAATACCATCGCAGTTCCCATCCGGATCGGCTACCGGTGGCTTCCAGCTCGTCCACTCACAGTCCGGATAACGAGAACAGCCGTACCAAATGCGCCCTTTCCGCGTCTTGCGTTCTACGATCTCACCTCCGCCATTCGCACATACCACACCAGTCTTAATGAGGATCTGTTCTGTATAGCGACATTTGGGAAAAGTGCTGCATCCTATAAATCGGCCGTAACGCCCCTCTCTGAAGACCAAAGGATTTCCACATGTCGGGCAGTCCCGACCTACAAATTCTGGCTCCATTTTCAGATTCATCTTCGGAATAGCTTCATCCGCCTTCGCCAAATCACTCTCGAATTTTGTATAAAACTCACTGATCACCGGGACCCATTGATCGCCGTCCGCAATACCATCCAACTGACTTTCCATACGTGCCGTAAAATCTGCCGATAAAATATCCGGAAAATACTCCACCAACAGATCGTTGACAATGGCTCCCGTTTCCGTAGGCATAAGTCGTCGTTTTTCTCGATCCACATATCCCCGTTTCTGGATTGTGGTAATGATCGAAGCATAGGTACTGGGACGCCCAATACCATTTTCTTCCAACGCTTTTACCAAAGATGCCTCGCTGTAACGCGGTGGAGGCTGCGTGAAATGCTGCTCAGGCAGAAGATTGAGCATATCAACATCCTCACCCTCCTGCAGATTGCTGGGTACAGGATGCTCAAGGTCCACATTCTCCGGCAAGTCCTCTGGACGGCTTTCCTCGTATAGCATCAAGAATCCCTTGAAACGCAGCGTCGAGCCGGTCGCCCGGAACAGGTACGGACGCTCAGTTACAGGCTGTTCCTTCGCCCCCGCATAAATATCCGCCGCAACCGTATCATACAAAGCCGCCGCCATTTGGCTTGCCACAAATCGTTCCCAGATCAATCTATACAAACGATACTGGTCCCGTTTTAGATACTGCCGCATCTTTTTCGGTGAACGATAAACTGATGTCGGTCTGACTGCCTCATGCGCTTCCTGAGCCGCCTTGGCCTTGGTTTTGAAAACCGGTGGCTTGGCTGGAATATACTCCTTGCCATAATGCTCCACCACGAAATCTCGTGCCTCATTCTGTGCTTCCTTGGCCACAACAACGCTGTCCGTACGCATATAGGTGATCAAACCAACCACCTCATTGGCCCCAATGTCTACCCCCTCATACAACTGCTGGGCAACCCGCATAGTCTTGCTCGTACCGAAACTCAACTTTCGTGAGGCTTCCTGCTGCAAAGTACTGGTCGTAAAAGGCGCCGCAGGTCGCCGTTTTCGCTTTCCTATCTTCACTTTGCCCACGTTCCAGGCACAGGAAATAAGCCTCTCTAGGTGCGGGTTAACCTGCTCTTCTGTACCTAATTTGGGAGTTTTACCGTCTAGTTTGTGCAGCTTAGCCGCAAAGTACGGTCTTGGATTATTTGGCCGGTATTCAAGCTGGCTGAGCTCAGCCCCAATCGTCCAGAATTCCTCAGGTACAAATCCATCGATTTCTCGTTCTCTATCAACCACTAGCCGCACCGCAACTGACTGTACCCTGCCTGCCGACAGCCGCCCTCGCACTTTCCGCCATAGCAGTGGGCTCAGCTTATAGCCCACCAGCCGGTCCAAAATTCGCCGGGCTTGTTGTGCGTCGACGCGATCCATATCAATTACACGTGGCTCTTCAAAAGCCTCTAGGATTGCTGGTTTGGTGATCTCATGAAATACAACACGTTTGGTGCGCTCGGGATCCATCTCCGCTGCTTCCCGCACGTGCCAGGCTATCGCTTCCCCTTCCCGGTCAGGATCTGTTGCCAGGTAGATAGCCTTCGCCTTCGCCGCAGCGCTTTTTAGTTCCTTGACAACCTTTCTTTTATCATTGGGCACGCGATATTCAGGTGTAAATTCATGCTCGACATCCACGCTTAATCGTGACTTTAAAAGATCACGTACATGGCCAACGCTCGATTTCACCGTATAGCCCTTGCCTAAGTAACGGCTGATCGTCCTCGCCTTTGCTGGAGATTCGACGATAACCAGGTTCCCTGAACGACGCATACTCTTCTTGGACGATTTCTTTTTGCTCCCTTTACGACTTCGCTTTGTTTTTTCTGGTTTGGGCAAAAGTTCATGTGCCGGTGTCCGCCCCATCTTATAAATCGTACCACCGCACACCGCGCATGTTCCCCTGGTCCCAGGGCTACCTCCCGCTGACCACTCAGCCGCAGCGTTAACCATCTCCCGTTTCTCTTTGCACTTAAAGCAATATCCGTCCAATTCTATTTTTTTATCCATATGCCGCCTTAATAACCAAATACCTCAATAACAAAGACCGGAAAATGCCTGCGAAGCGGCACTTAATTCTCAATCAAAAGCTCTAATTCTGATGCCACCAGTTGCAACTTAATTGACTTCTTCATTGCTCAAGTCATCATAAACTGGATCAGGCTCTCGAGCAATAACATAGTTCATTCCCCCAACCTGACGCACCATACCCTTCAGTTCCATCAAGGTCAAAGTGCTGCTGACGACACTGCTTGTCAGTCCAGTGTTGCGGCTCAGCTCATCCACATGCACCGGCTGTCCAGACAACTGTCCATAAATCGCTGCCTCATCCTTCGTCTCCGGCAGCGCCAACTGCACAGCCGAATGCTCGAGCACCATGGCCAGATTCAACTCTTCCAGCACATCATCTACGGTGGACACGAGCTTCGCGCCCTGTTGAATGAGACGATTCGTGCCCATACTAGCCGGGCTGTTGATGTTTCCCGGTACAGCAAAAACATCGCGCCCTTGTTCAAGAGCAAATCGCGCCGTGATACTTGCACCGCTCCGCTCTCCGGCCTCAACCACAATGACACCTAGAGAAAGCCCGCTGATGATTCGGTTCCTTGGTGGAAAATTCTTGGCTTCTGGTTGCACACCAAGGCCATATTCACTGATCACCGCACCATGTCCGTTGACGATCTGCCGCGCCAATGAACGATTCTCTGGCGGATAAATACAGTCAGGCCCAGAGCCCAATACCGCGATAGTGCGCCCACCATGATCAAGCGCTGTCTTGTGCGCAACAGCGTCGATTCCACGTGCCAAACCACTTACAATCGTAACGCCATTCAAAACCAACCCGGTCACCAATTCTTGTGCAACCTGCCGTCCATAGCTGGTCAACCTTCGCGTTCCCACAACAGCCACAGCCCAGCGATCGATATCTTCAAGGCTTCCGTGTACATATACCACGGGTGGCGCACCATCAATCTCGCGCAAATAGGAAGGGTATTCCTCTGAATGCCAGGTAAGAAGAGATACTCCTATTGCCTGAACGTCAGCAAGCTGCTGATCCAGATCGACCTCTCCTCTGGTGATGAAAAAACTATCAATCGCCCGCTTATCAAGACCTATTTTGCGCAGCTGCTCTTCGCGAGCTTG
Organism: uncultured Chloroflexia bacterium; assembly: GCA_963807975.1. GTDB lineage: Bacteria > Chloroflexota > Anaerolineae > Promineifilales > Promineifilaceae > JAACFF01. The sequence continues at coordinate 267,943 of CAWEDV010000005.1, forward strand.
CCACGCTGATTCTAGATCTCCAAAATAATTAAGCAAGGCTTGGATCTTCGCTGGGCCAATACCCTTGACCAGATTAAAACCAAGCCAATATTTCTCTTCTGACATTAGTTTGAGAATATCATGCAGAACTTATGCGTCAAGTCGAAAGCAATCCTGGCAGTAAATGAACGGTCATCTGGCGTTTCTCAAAATCGATCTCTTGCATAACATCGGCCGTATCAGGAATTAATATTTCACCACGGGAACCTTTTAAAACGAAAACATTATTCGCCCCGGTTTCAATTACCTGCACTAGTTCCCCTAGATACTCACCATCATCGCTGTTAACACGCAGACCGATAAGCTCAAACAAGAAATACTCGTTCTCTTCCAAAGGGATAGCCTGATCCTCTCTGACTTGCAGCAATTGGCCGCGCAAGATCTCAACCTCGTTGCGGCTGTCATATCCCTCAAGCTTGAGCAGCACCCAATTTTTATGGAATCTGACGTACTCCACCGGCACCGGCTGTGGTTGGACCTCGCCAACGTAGATCTCTTCCAACCAGGTATATCGCTCCGGCATATCCGTATGCGGCACAACGCGAACGGCACCTCTTACCCCATGAGGTTTGCCCACTTGGCCAATCACCAAAAAACGAGGCTCAGTGCTGTTTTCGACCGAGCCTCGCTGATTATCGATTCCTCGTTGATCAGATTTACTCAACGATAGTCATCCTCGACCAATTCCAACGAAACCCGCTTCCCTTGTCGCGTTGCCGCAACCTGCACCAACCTGCGAATCGAATTGATGATTCGCCCACCCTTTCCAATTACACGACCCATATCACCCTGGGCCACAGAGAGTTCCACGATAGTTAAAGACCCGTTTTGAATCTCCACCGCCTGAACTTCATCAGGTTGGTCAACCATTGACTTTACAATAAACTCGACGAGCTCTTTCATGGGCGTCCTGCTACTCTTCTTCAGCAGCTATGGTAACTGCAACCGCCGCCGCCATCTCTTCTACGGCCGCTTCGTCTGCCACAGACACAGCTATCGGAACACCTGTGTACTCGGCGACCAGTTCGTCCATAACTTCCCCTTGGCGATAACGCTGCAGGCGTCCCATCGTCCCTTGTGCTTCCAACAGACGACGTACCGCATCCGTAGGTTGAGCGCCAACGCTCAACCAATACAGAGCTCGATCTTCCTTAATCTGGTATTCAATCGGCTCAGTTAGCGGATTGTAATGGCCAAGTCTCTCAACAATTCGGCCGTCACGCTTTGATTCAATATCAGCTACCACGACGCGATAGCTCGGTTGTTTTTTCTTGCCTGTACGGCTTAAACGAATACGTAGCATTTTCTTATCCTACTCCCTTTTCGGAATCTATCAAAAACCTTTGCCCAATAATGCTCCCAAGCCACCTGGGCCACGGCGGCCCCCTTTCTTAAACTGTTTCATCATTCTCTGCATATCTTTGAACTGTTTAAGCAAGACATTTACATCCTGCACAGTGGTACCCGATCCTGCAGCAATACGTCTTTTACGACTTGCCTTAATAATCTTTGGGCGCCTGCGCTCATCAATCGTCATCGATTGAATAATGGCTTCAATGCGCTTAAGATCCTTCTCCGCATCGCTCATATCCACTTCTTGCGACAGCTTATTCATTCCAGGAACCATATCCAGAAGCTTGCCAATCGGTCCCAGCCGTTTGATCTGCTGCATCTGCTTCAAGAAATCTTCCAGATTAAACTCACCGCTCATCAGGCGCTCGCCCGCAATTTGCGCCTCTTCCTGATCCAACTCTTCCTGGGCTTTTTCGATGAGCGACATAACATCACCCATGCCCAAGATACGATTTACCAACCGCTCAGGGTGGAAAATCTCAATTGCGTTAAGCTTTTCGCCCGTACCCAGGAACTTGATCGGCACGCCGGTCACTTCACGCATAGAAATAGCCGCGCCGCCGCGTGCATCACCATCAACCTTGGTCATGATCAGACCGGTGATATCGACAGCATTGTCAAAGTCCGTGGCCACACGCACCGCTTCCTGTCCCGTCATCGCATCCGCGACAAGCAGCATCTCTATCGGATCGACCTTGGCCTTGATCCTTTTGATCTCGCCCATCATCATTTCGTCGATATTAAGCCGGCCCGCTGTATCGATGATCACCGTCGTAGCCCCGGAACGGGCCGCGTTTTTTACACCGTTTTCTGCTACCCTAACCGGATCAGCGTCTGTTCCCTCTTGATATACCGTGATATCCAACTGCCGGCCCAGAGTTTCAAGCTGGTCAATTGCCGCCGGTCGGTAAACATCAGCCGCTACCAAAAACGGCCGTCGTCCCTGTTTTCTCAAATGCAAAGCCAGCTTGGCCGCCATGGTCGTCTTACCCGCACCCTGCAACCCCACCAACATGATCACTGCCGGTGATTGCGCCCCCAAGTTTAGCCGGCCAGGTTCGCCAAGAGTTGTTACCAGCTCATCGTGAACTATCTTCACAACCTGCTGTCCTGGCGTCAAGCTGCGCATAACCTCATGGCCCACAGCTCTTTCCCGAACGCGCCCTACAAATGCCTTTACAACCTTGTAATTGACATCCGCCTCAAGCAGGGCCAGACGCACCTCACGCATGGCTGCATCAACATCAGCTTCAGTCAGCTTGCCACGGCGTTGTAGATTGTCGAAAACCGTTTGCAGGCGGTTGCCTAGGGACTCAAACACAAAATCTCCAGATATGTCAAAAAATAATAAAAGACCACGAATTCTAGCTTAGCAGAAATCCGACGTCAAGAGAGCTGTTCGACGCGAAAACAGGGGCGAACCCATCCAGGTTCGCCCCTAAAGCAATTATATTATACTCAATTGTCAAGAACAGGAAACATTTCTAACCGAAATCTGACGCCTGAACCACAATTCGGTTTCTCTCAAGCAACCGCTGTTTGCAGCTCTGCCGCAGCCTTGCGCAATGCCTCGGCCCGATCCGTGTTTTCCCATGGAGCATCGATATCGTCACGTCCGAAATGCCCGAAAGCGGCCGTACTCTGATAAATCGGCCGGCGTAAATCAAGATCACGAATGATCGCTCCGGGCCGCATATCAAACTGCCCATCGATCAACTCAACCAACTGGTCTGATGCAAAGTTACTCGTTCCAAACGTTTCCACACTCATGCTGACTGGCCGGGCGACACCGATCGCATAGGCAAGCTGCACTTCGCATCGATCCGCCAAACCCGCTGCCACAATATTCTTGGCCACCCATCGTGCAGCATAAGCACCACTGCGGTCGACCTTGGTTGCATCCTTACCACTAAATGCCCCGCCACCATGCCGGCCCATGCCGCCGTAGGTATCAACGATAATCTTACGACCTGTCAAGCCTGCATCTCCCATTGGCCCGCCAACCACAAATCGTCCCGTTGGATTAACAAAAATCTTTAGTTCATCGTCAACGAGGTCAGCAGGCAATACAGGGTTAATGACATGCTCGATCAAGCCCGCGCGAATTGTCTCATTGTCAACATCAGGAGCATGCTGGGTACTAATCAGAACCGTGTGCACGCGCTTTGGCACGCCATAAGCGTACTCAATAGTAACCTGAGATTTTCCATCCGGTCGCAGCCAAGGCAATCTACCCTCACGCCGTACCTGGCTCAGTCGTTGAGTTAAACGGTGGGCCAAGTAAATCGGCAGAGGCATTAAGGCCTCAGTTTCATTGCAAGCGTAACCGAACATCATGCCTTGATCTCCGGCCCCTAAGTCCTCAATTTCAGCTTCGCTGTCTCCATTCTTGCGGTATTCCAATGCCATATCTACGCCCTGTGCGATGTCAGGGCTTTGAGCGGCAACAGCCGACATCACGCCGCACGTGCTGCCGTCGAATCCCTTGCTGCTGTCATCAAAGCCGATATCGTTGATCACCTTGCGCACCAATTTGTCAAAATCTACATAAGCGGTCGTTGTGATCTCACCCAGCAGTAAAACGAAGCCGGTCTTGATCGCCGTCTCGCACGCAACTCGCGCCTGGGGATCCTGTTCCAAAATAGCGTCCAGAACCGCATCGCTAATCTGGTCACACATTTTATCCGGGTGCCCTTCTGTCACTGATTCAGACGTAAAAAGCAGGCTCGAGGCCTCCATAAAAGTTGTGGTCATTTTCCACTTACCTCCAATATTCGTTCCTTCGAACATGAAAAAAGCCTCTTGGATAGCAAGAGGCATGTTTTTACACATTGTTGCCTCTTATCTTCCAGCGAACGCTGGCGGAATTAGCACCTTCCCGGTTCTCCAGGGGTTGCTGCAGTTTCAAAGGGCCGTTCCCTCCACTGCTCCAGATAAGCGCAAATAGGCTTTATTTAATTATCAACATGGCCAGTATAGCCAATCACTGCTTGATGTCAAACAGGGACAGAATCTATATTGTAAAACTAACCTTACAAAATGAGTTACACAGGCCTCGCTATTTGTCACGCCCACATTTCCAAGCTCGTTCAGCTACTCCCAATTCTCGGGTGGTTCAGGCATTCCCAATATATTGTAACCGGCATCTACATAGACCACTGCCCCCGTCACGCCGCTGCTGAGATCAGAGCACAACCACAAGGCGGTCTGTCCAACTTCCTTCTGATCAATATTCCGGCGCAGGGGCGATCGTTCACCAACGTAGCCAAGCATCTTGCGAAAACCGGCCACTCCTGCTGCCGATAGCGTCTTGATTGGACCTGCAGAGATGGCATTCACGCGGATGTTCTGTCTCCCAAGATCGGCTGCCAAATAGCGCATACTTGCCTCCAAGGCTGCTTTGGCCACGCCCATCACATTATAATGAGGTACGACCTTCTCTGCGCCATAATAGGTCATACACAGAACACTTCCTCCGTTGGCCATCATCGGCAATGCTGCTCTCGTTATGGCTACAAGACTGTATGCGCTGATATCCAAGGCGATCCTGAATCCCTCGCGCGACGTATCCACAAATTGTCCCGAGAGCTCTTCCATTGGAGCATATGCCACCGAATGAACCAAGATATCAATTTCACCAAAATGATCTGTAGCCTTAGCAAACACGGCCTCGATTTCTTCATCCGATGTGACATCACATTTCTCGACAAATGAAACCCCTAGCTGCTTCGCCAGCGGAACAACTCGTTTTTCCAATTGCGGAATCCCATAACTAAATCCAATCTCCGCCCCATGCTCATGCAGAGACTGTGCAATAGCCCACGCGATCGATCGTTTATTAGCCACACCAAAAATAAGAGCCTTTTTACCTTCCAATAATTTCATACCACGTCCTTTTTTCGATCTTTGAGCCAACGAGCATCAGATTATTTAGCCGATTGTTCCTCAAACCATTTCCAACAGCCCAACACAATTGTCACCAAATAGCTCTTTGGATATAGCAATTATGCCTAGGAATATTCATGTTTTGCCGTCAGTAGGGCCATATTAGTGGAATTAACAGCAAAGATACCACCAAGAAAATCACTAGCAGAGGTAGGCCAACCTTCATGTAATCTGTGAATCGATAATCACCCGGTGTCATCACCATCAGATTTGTCGTTGTTCCAATTGGTGTCAAGAATGCCGTAGACGCGCTTACTGCCACCACCATCAGCAGTGGATACGGAGACACATCAAGTTCAAGCGCCGCCTTGAGCACTATTGGAGCCACGAGCACGGCCGTCGCCGTATTATTTATCACCTGGCTGAACCCGGTCGTCAGCAGAAACACTGCCGCCATTAAAGCCACCGGTCCTACGGAACCAAAGCTGTTCACCAAACCAATGGCCAAGAATTCAGCCCCACCCGTCACTTCTAGAGCAATACTCATCGGAATCATCGCCGCAATGAGAATCACACTGTGCCAGCTAATGGCTCGGTACGTTTGGGTCATGGTAAGGCACCCGCCCAAGACCATCACTACCGACGCGACCATCGTCGCCATAACTGCGGGTACAATACCACTCACCATCAAACCAATCATCCCGAGAAGGGCCAATACCGCTATCACCGCCTGGGGAGTTAGATCCGTCACTTGGCGCGACATGGCCTCTGGGCTGCCTACAACCACAAAGTTGCGTTTCTCATTCTGTAGCTGTTCAATATCCACCCACCTGCCGCGCACCAGCAACGCATCTCCAAAAGTCAGCTTCTCATCCGCATGAACAAGCGACTGATCACCACGCCGAATGCTTAACACCTGGACGCCAAACTTCTCTGCAAAATGACTTTGCACAACGGTTCTACCAATATACATCGATCGCGGCGTTAACAAGACCTCAGCTATACCGACCTCCGATGAAAGCAGCACTTCAGATAGTCCTTCGGCATCGTCTTCGACGGGAAGGACGCCAAGATTGAAATCAGCCATTAAGCGATATACAGCTTCCCCATTCCCCTTAACCAACAATACATCCTGAGATTTAATCACCGTGCCTGCACCCGGAACGGTTGGTTCCCGATCCTGCAGCTTCTCAATACGTTCTATCGCGGTCGTCAGTACCGGTTCTCGCTCCGTAACCGATTGATCGCCGCTGGACGGAGACGCGTCTACCCGCAGTACCGACACCCCGTAGTCATGCCCGAGCGCTGCCTGTGCCAGCGATTGCCCAATTAAGGGAGAGCTGTACCGCACCCGCAGTCGATACAATTCATCCGCTAGCGCAAACGTATCCGCGAGCTGTCCCACCTCTTCCGCCAACTCCGTCGGTCGGTCTTCAGCCTTTCGACGCGGCAGGAGCCTGCGCCCCCACAAGGTCATATAAAAAACTGCGGCGATAAGCAGAGGAAAGCCGATGAGAGCATATTCAAAGTAAGAAAACGGTTCATAACCCGCATTTGCCAAAGTATCAGCAACCACGATATTGGGTGGCGTTCCCGTCAAGGTCAGCAAACCACCAGTATTTGCCGAAAATGCCAGGGGAATCAGAAATCGCGAGGGCACACTGCCGATGCGCCACGCCGCCGAAACCACGGCTGGCAATAAGGTAGCCACGGTTCCAGTATTACTGATAAAGGCCGAAAGCAAAGCCGTACCCACCATCAGAACGACCAGCAACCGCACTTTATTGCTCCCCGCCAGCTCCAAAATCTTCTCGCCCAGCCAGGCCGTCACCCCTGTCCGTGAAAGCCCTTCGCCTACAACAAACAGGGAGGCGATCATAATGACCGTAGAATCGCTGAAACCCGATAGCGCCTGGTCCAAAGAAATTGTTCCCGATAGGAACAATGCCAGAACCGATATCAAAGCGACCAGGTCAGATCGAATCCGCCCTGAAATGAATAGAACGATCGTGATCGCCAGGATGGCAAAGGTTAGAACCATTTATTCCTCACTATGACTAGCAAATCACGCGCAAGAAACCGCACATCCCAGCTTATGAATAACGCAATAAGCCGCAGCTTGCCAGGGCTGCAAGTATTAGAACAAGCCTAATACATTGCCAATGATTGCCATACCAATGCCGTAGATTATCCAGCCCACTAACACTGTTATCAGCGTGCGGCCAAATCCAAGGTCGAGCCCTTCGCGCACCCCAATAAAAATGGCCGCCACGGTCCAAATGGTAATTATCAAGGAAAGCGCAAATCCAATGCATGGGATAGCAGCCAGAATCATGAGGGCCATCGGCGCATACGCAAATCCAGTCACACGCAGCATCTCGCCATAAGTCGCCTTCCCAGAGAAGATTTTAGCTCCGACAATATAAATAGCCGCGGCCCATACCAGCCAGGCGACAATCGACCAAACAGCGATCCCTAGAAAAATCAAGAATGGTGAACGGCTGCCAAATGACAATGGGCTCTGGTTAATTGCCAAGGCATCAACAAATGGACCCGTGGCAGCGCCAAATGCATTTAACAACGAAGCAATAATTACGACCAATGCTGCTTGACCATTCGCGCCACTATCATGCTCGATTTCCCGAAAAGTTTCCGATTCGAGCCTTAAAACACCCTTGATTCGACTTATCATTTGCCTTCCTCCTCTACAAGCGTTCTTACTAGAACAAAATAGTCAGTATTCAATACTCCTTAATGACATTATCTTGGGTAGTTTACCCGAAATAGACGTCACGGGCATCAAACTAGATCACAGGGGCGGGCATTCCCGATGTCCGGATTGAAGGCAGATTTGTCATTCCCTGGGAAGCCGGAATCCATGGATACTCGCAACGGGATTTACGCCCCTCCCATTTTTCTTTCCTGGCCAATGTTTCTTAGCGCGAGACCCAAAGATGATCTCGCACCCAAAAACGCCAGGGCATCGAATACCACGGTTCTGGGGTTTTTCCCATTCCAATTCGCGGTCCTTTTTCAATCTCCTCTTGCCCAAAATGGACTCCTTCCTCAATCCAGATCATCTTCTCGTTTCCAAACAGGGCAGCCCCATTCATTCTTTTGTCGATTCCCATCGCCTGCGCCAATTTGGCCGGTCCATTGGTAAGCTCCTTATCCGGGCGATCTCTTAAGGAACGCATGATGGACATTCCCTCGATGGGCTCAAGAGCACGAATCAATACCGCGTTCGCCTCGCCTTCACTGCCTGTCACCACATTGAACATCCAGTGCATCCCATAAGTGAAATACACGTAGGCAAACCCTGCTGGTCCAAACATTACCGCCGTACGCTCCGTCGGCCGTCCCTTATTTGCCCGATCCCCATGACAGGCCAAATCAGGCACGTCCGCATCACAATATGCCTCGGTTTCTACAATAATTCCACTGACTCGCTCCCCAGCGATCACGCGTACCAGCCGTCTGCCCAACAGGTTTACCGCTACCTCTCGCGCTGGTCTCGCGTAAAACTCCTGTATCAGCATTTGCTCCCGTTTGAAATCCATCTTATTGACCCCATAATAACCTCATGAATGCAAAGCAGCTTCTGTTAATATCGCCACATACTTGACCATGCCTTGCTATTTAGGTAGAAACCACAACATATCTTATAAAGAAGTAGTGAGACCAAACTTGCGCAAACTAATTAACCAACGCCTAGGCCTTTGGCGGTCACAATTACTATATCACGGTAATCCATTCCAAAAACGGCGTTTGGTTCAATTTTATCAACCCTTTATACAGCCCGGCGATCTCTGTTTTGATATCGGTTCCCATGTCGGCAGCAGACTTGCTGCCTGGACCAAACTAGGTGCGCGTGTTCTGGCTCTTGAACCCCAACCTCAAATGATGAGCCATTTGGAAAACCGCTTTGGACACCGGTCCGACATCATCTTAGTTCAAGAGGCTGTTGGCGCAGCGATGGGATATTCGCAGTTATTCATCAGCACCAGATTTCCCACCGTCACATCCCTCTCACAATCCTGGATCGACATCATGAAAAAAGAACAATCCTTCGCTGGAGTCGATTGGGATCGTCAAGTGACGGTAAAGGTCACAACTCTTGATCGCCTTATCGCAGAACACGGCTCCCCTAGCCTCTGCAAGATTGATGTCGAAGGATACGAACTTCAAGTCCTACAAGGTCTATCTTATCCTATCCCCACCATCTCCTTTGAATACCTTCCCGCCGCCTTGACCTTGGCTCATGCTTGCATTGCCGAACTTCATCGAATCGGCAGCTATCGATTTAACTGGTCAGTGGGCGAAAGCCACCGTCTACAATCCCAGACCTGGTTGAATACTCAAGATATGTTGGACCATCTCTCGGACAAGCTCGCTCACGGCCGTTCCGGGGATATATATGCCCGTCTCCAGCCTTTGCCAATAACCTGATTCTAATAGTCTAAGGTGAACAGCTCGGGTTATTCACCGCCTGCCATGTGCCCGCATTATTCCCATCAGCCCCGTCGGGCCACGTTGCCAAAGCCGATGTGAACTGCACCTGCGACATCATCCCGAAAGGATTGGCCAGACCCGGCATATCTGACGCCGCATTGACCTGCATTTCCACTACCCATTGGCTGCCACTTTCACCAGTTGCGACCTGCCAATTGTCGCTCGGGAAAGAATCGTCATAAAGTTGGAAATCCGAATTACTGCCGATGCCAGACCAAACCTCCCAAGAACTATCGCGGTTGGCTCGTACCAGGCGATCAGCCGCATCTGGGTCCCCCAGATTGCCGAGCGTATCGAAATAGACGCGCAGCTGATCCGTAGGTTCATTAACGGGATCATTCATCAAGGTGGCCATGTACAAATTCCCACCGTTCTTCACAAAATAAACCTCCGCGCGACGAGCCGGATTTGTCGACGCTGAGAAAGTTGCAAAGGGCGTAGAAGGCCACTCACCGGGTTCAAAAACCCCATCGATATTCGGAGCTGGAGCGCAGACCACAGAAGCACCCCCTGAAGGTGGCGGTTCCGGCGTATAAGTCGGCGTCGGCGGAATTGGCGTAAAAGTAGGCGTCGGCGGTGGTGGCTCTGGCGTATAAGTCGGCGAAGGCGGTACCGGCGTAAAGGTTGGCGTCGGCGGGACAGTCGTGTTCGTTGGAATGGGTGTATCCGTTGGCGACACCGGAGGAGGGCCAGGCGTGCGCGTCGGTGGACCAGGAGGCGATCCGGGGGTTCGTGTCGGTGGCCCGGCCGGCTTTTGAGGCGTACGCGTCGGAGGTCCTGGAGGTTTCGGCATTGGCGGCGTGGGCATCGGTGGCTTGGGATCTGGCGGCATCGGCCCTGGCGGCATCGGCCCTGGCCCCACCGGATCGAACGGATCAAGCGGATTAGAACCTAGAACAAGCACCTCTTGACCATCACTAAAACCATCAAGATCCGTGTCAAAAACAAGAGGATCGGTGGCATATACCAGGACCTCTTGACCGTCTGAGAGTTGATCTGCATCAGTATCCGGGTTATTGGGATCTGTTCCGATCACTTCTTCCTGGGCATTACTCAGCCCATCTCCGTCACTATCACCTTGGGCTGCTGCTGTCGCAGCTGCCGCCGTGGCCGTCGTCTGAATGAACGGGGTGGCAGTAGTTGAAGGTGCCATTGCCAGACTAAAAGTCGGAGCTGGGTTACCGGAGGCGTTTACATCGTAGGTGTAGAGTGAACCTACCATAGCGGAGGTCACCGGCGACGATATAATCACGGGCGGTTCAGCAGCTTGTGCCGCAAATGTATCTACGATCTGGAGGCGCTTTGCTCCGCCGAAACCGGAAAGCGACCTTTCTGCTATACCTTCGAATATTGGAGTCGCGGGTATCGATCCTGTCTGCGACGTTCGCTCGGATACATAAATAGTGAAGCTTTGGCTGTCGAAGCCCGCCGAGTTGTTAGCCAGGACCGAAACGTTGAAAGCACCTGCGCTTGTCGGTACCCAGTTAATGAGACCGCTGGTATCGTCAATTGTCATCCCCACAGGGGCAGGTCCCGACATATCTATTGTAGCAACCGCCGTCTGGGTCATGGCTGCCGACGTTTGCGTTGCCAGGATTGCAGCCAACGAAACAGTTGGCGTCCCTTCTTGACCCAAAAGACGGTCCCTATTAAAGATCGCCGCAATCGCCAGAGCAGCACAGGCGAGAGTGCAAACAAAGATCAGCGCATAAAGTACCCATACTGGTATCATGCTCCCCGATTCTGCTTCCCCGGCCAATTGCTGGTTACCTCCATCCCGGGAAACAACATTCACTTCATATGGGATGGTTTCACCGCCGCCAAATAGACTGGTCTCGCGCGATTTCACGTCCAGATTTACCCTGGCCGCTTGGTTGGGCTGCAAGGGAACACGTCCACTTTCACCTGTAAATACCAATGCTTCTTCCGCATCCCGGGGCACAACACTGAATGTCCCGCTGGCATTCCCCGTATTTTGGACCGAAATCGTTACCGTTCCAGGCAGTCGAACCTGTTGCGGATCGAGTGTGGCCGAATAACTAAAAAATGGTTTCACCAACAGATTCATCGATGTCGACGCGTTAATTTCTGGATTTTGTTGTGATACCAATTCCAGCAGCGCCCGCTGGCGACCTGTGGGAATACTCTGATCAAGAGGTGGTTTAATAACTGCCGTAAGCTCAGCCGTTTCCCCTGCAGGGATCGTTACAAACCCACTTTGATATGCGATCCAGTTTGCCGGAATTCCTTGAATACGCAAACCAACCCGATCGCTGCTTGCGCTGCGATTGATTACCTCAACCTTTATGTCCGTATCACTTCCCGGGATGATCTCCACGCTTTCCTGCATGGCAAAAATACCCAGTGGCGCCTGATTTGCAGGAACAGCAACTTGGTCTAGGCCACGCGTTGTCGCCCCCAGCGCGGCGCCTGCAGCGACCAGTCCCAATGCAGGCACAGAAATATCCGGCCCATGCAGTACCAGTTCATACGGGCCAATTCGCACAGTAGATCCGATTGGTAAAGGTACAGAATCATCCGACCTCAATCGCCGATCATCTACCCAAGTCCCATTAACGCCTCCTAGATCCAACACCTCCCAGCCCAAAGAGGTTGCCTGCAGACGTGCATGGTGCCGCGAGACCCCATCCGCTGGCAAAACCACATCATTGTCAGCGTTCCGCCCCACCGATACAACCGAATGGTTCAAGGGCATAACGCTCGGATCGTGACCCGGGGCATTGATTTGCAGTTCATACCCATCTGGAGGATCAGCCACCTGATCCAAAATATCCAATTCCTGGCGCATCATCACCCTCGTAACCGCCCCTTCCAATGAAAGCAAGGCGCTGCGCAGGGCCGAAGCCATTTCGAAACCATCAGTAAAACGATCTTCTGGTGATTTTGCCAGCGCTTTGGCCAGCAAGCTGTCAATCAATGCTGGCGCATCAGCTCGGTACTCGCTCGGAGATGCCGGGCGTGTTCCCCGCCTGTGTGTAGATATGGCATCCGCCAAGGATTGAAAGGTAAAAGGCAGTCGATTGGTGACCAGCTCATACAAAACAATGCCGAGCGAATACAAATCTGTGCGGCCGTCTAAATCGTTCCCTTCGCACTGTTCTGGAGACATATAAGCCGGCGTCCCCACCGTTGCCCCACTCTGAGTCATCGGCGAGCCTTCTTGCAGCTTGACTAAGCCAAAATCAGTCAGCAAAGCTCTAAAAGGTTGCTCTCCCGCCTCGTCTGGGTGGCTCAATCGTTTGAGAATGATATTCCCTGGTTTAACATCCCGGTGCACAACTCCCCGTCGATGCGCATAATCCAAAGCCTCTGCAATCTGAATACCGATCTGCAAACTTTGCGAAAAGGGCAAGAATTTGCTGATACTTTGCAGGCGCTGTAAATGTTCCCTTAGGCTGCCCCCATCCACATATTCCATGGCGATGAACAACCCTTGATCAGAGTCCCCAAAATCATAAATTCGAACAATACTTGGATGATCCAACTTGGCCGCCGTCTGAGCCTCCTGAATCAGCCGCAGTCGAAATTCTGGCTGTCGGGCGAAATGTCCATGCATCAGCTTGATCGCAATCTGGCGTTCAAGATTGCGGTCAAAGGCGCGGAATACCGTGCCCATTCCCCCATCGCCAAGAAGTGAGTCGAGGCGATATCGATTGTTTATAGTCTGCCCGATCAGGCTGCTCATAGCCTAAACCTCCTGACTAACTTTGGAGAATCTCCTCCAGTACATCCAGGAATAACTTTACATCATTCTGACTAATCCAGTAATGCGTTACGGCGCGAAAACCATGTGAACCACTAGTTCCAACCCATACATTCGCCATCTCACGCATTCGCTTGGAAATAATTCGAGGTTTATAAGGGGCATCATCCGCCAGACCAAAGAATACAAGATTGGTCTTTACCCTGTCCACGTCGATAACTACTCCTGGTAGTTTCGCCAAACCTTCGGCCAACATGCGCGCATGCCTATGATCCTCATCCAACCGGTCCACCATATCTTCCAAAGAAATAATACCTGCCGCTGCCAGGATTCCTGCCTGGCGCATCCCTCCACCTAGTGATTTTCTAGTCCGCCGCGCTTGTCGGATAAATTCCGCCGAACCGCAGATAACAGAACCCACCGGAGCCACAAGTCCCTTGCTCAGGCAAAAGGTCACCGAATCAACAAATTGCGTAATATCTGAGGCGTCTAATTCTTGAGCCACGGCTGCATTAAATAGGCGCGCGCCATCCATATGAACCGCCAACCCGTGCCGGTCAGCAACCTCTCGAATGCCAGCGAAATATGCCGGAGGCAGTGGATAGCCATGTTTGCTGCCATAACTATTTTCGACATGAATCACCCGGCTGCGCGGCAAATGAACATCATCCCAACGTACGGATGCTTCGACTGCCTCAATGTCCATCCTTCCCTGCGCATCAGTAGGCAGCGTTCTGGGAATAACCCCTCCCAACGACGCAAAGCTCCCTGCCTCCCATAACATGACATGAGAATCGGCCCCTACAATTATCTCGTCTCCTCTGGTAGCGTGGGTCATAATGCCAGTTAGATTGCCCATTGTCCCGCTGGAGACGAACAACCCAGCCTCTTTGCCCACTTTCTCCGCCGCCAACGCTTCCAATCTATTGACTGTTGGATCTTCCCCATAGACATCATCGCCAACGTGAGCACTGGCCATTGCCGAGCGCATGGCTGCTGTTGGCCAGGTGACCGTATCCGAGCGAAAATCGATTCTATCCATGGTTTAAGTTTACGTAATATTGGATAGATTGCAAGCTCAATCCACTGCTTACACCGCTTCCGTCAAGGAAATTCCCGGTTTCTGGAACAAGTCGTCAGGCGCGGAATTGGGCACCAACAGGCGCAGTGCCCCGGGCTTTACAATACATTCCATTGGTGTAGGAGGGGCTGGATCGCCATCCATCTGCACCGGCGTTGGCGATTCGGTAATGATCGACACCCGTTGACCACGCAGCAATATCGTGTCTGGATTCTTAAGGTGCTGTCCGCGCAGCGCACGGAAACCATGCCGCGAAATACTGCTTAAACCCCTTCCCCCAAACAGCCAAATCTCCAGCATGCCGTCATCCAGGTATGCCTCTTGACTAAGCGTCACAACGCCGCCTGCGTACCGACGGCTGTTGCTGATCAAAACCAAGATATATTCGTCTTCCAATATATAATCATCTACCTCAACACGTGCCTTGATGTGTGAAAAACTTGACAAAACGGCAACGCCTTGTAGAACATAACTCGACCAACCTAGCTTCTTAGACCACTTGGGTCTGGGTTCCACTTCATGTACCAGGTACCCATCAGCCCCAGTACTCGCCCAGAGCATCCAGTACTGGTCTTTAGCATCAACATCATCCGTTAGCATCCTGTATCCAAGATCCATCGCTTGCACACGACCTTCCATGAGACTGGCAGATGCCGTTTGCAGCTTCCCTCGCCTAAGCGATTTAGGTAGTGGCATTTGCATGGCAGCAGGCACAGGCATGTTCAACTCCCGTGCGAATGAATTCGCCGTTCCGGCGGGAAGAACACCCATAATCGTATCTGTCTCCGCCAGTCCGTTGACTACTTCACCTAGTGTGCCATCGCCCCCCGCAGCCAAAACCAATTCACAGCCTGAGGTTGCGGCCTTCTGCGCCAATGACGTCGCGTGTCCTGCCTCGCGTGTCGCCTTTACCGCAACGTACCAATCCTGACTCCGCCACTCCTCTGCAATTTGATCGATTGTTTTGACAAAATCCGCAGCACCCGCTAACGGATTATAGATAATGGTTACGTGTCTCATTCAGGCTCCTCTGTGATTCTTTCTCGTTCCATTACTCCCCCTTTTATTAACGCTTCGCTGGCAATCACCTCGGCTAGTACTACCAGTTCATTTACACTCTGAGGTAGTTGATTTTCGGTAATCTCAATACGCCCATTCCGGCAGGGAATCATGAGTGGCACATCATAGCTTGCATTTGGCTCAGACACACGATAATTCCGTTCAGCCTGAATACCTCGCTCTTTCAGAGTTGCATATAGGCGATCAACATACTTTCCACCTTCCACATAAAGATCATTGATCTCTCTCGCGTCTACGAATCTATCCCATGTAGTATGGATGAAGGTCACTCGCCGCCAGCGCAGACTAATGATCGGCTGCTCGCGTGTCTGTAGTGGACCCAGCTGTACCTTGTAGTACAGTTCCTCCACACGCGGGTGCTCCTTTTGATCCGGAAACAGATCACGTCTTGTTACTAGTTCATGCCCCAGGTTCCGGGCATAATAAAAGACCGCCCACTTCTCTGCCCCAAAATTGCGGCCAAAATAAAAAGCAACATATTCGGCAAACAAACCCTTCGGAACATGGCGCTGTGGGATACGGTACCATCGCTCCAATCGCACCAAATCAAAGTCTTGCGGACGAGGGACATAGGCAACCAATACACGATCTTCAGGATACATGGCAGTTCGAATTTTAGGTCACCCACGTAT
Organism: uncultured Chloroflexia bacterium; assembly: GCA_963807975.1. Taxonomy (GTDB): domain Bacteria; phylum Chloroflexota; class Anaerolineae; order Promineifilales; family Promineifilaceae; genus JAACFF01. Next base: position 284,249 of record CAWEDV010000005.1, read on the forward strand.
TCACAGTCAAACTAGATTTTTACCGCTATAATTAGCCTGAACAAGTTACGGCCGTTTCACCCAATTAACAATATACCTTGAAATGGCTTGGGAATCGGTCATGGTTATATTTAAACCAAATTCAAGCAGGAGCTTAAAGTGAAAGATCAGCGTCTAATTAATCTTGCCGGCACATTAGTCAACTATTGCGTGGAAGTCCATCCTGGTGACAAAGTCCTTTTAAACGGTTCAACTGCGGCAATGCCTCTGGTTTCGGAGACATACCGTCAAATCCTGCGCGCTGGTGGCCACCCCCTCGTACAACTACAGGATGACACCCTATCCGAAATATTGTACCAAGAAGCGAGCGATGAGCAGTTGCAGCATATCCCAGAGTCCATGAAGCTTATCATTGAAACTTATGATTGCATGATCAACATTCGCGGCACCAATAACACACGCTCATTGTCCGCAATCGATCCCCAGCGCCAGCAGTTGGCCCAATCCGCCCGCAGTGAATTAATGGCAACCTATATGGGACGGTCCGCCAAAGGCGAACTACGCTGGGTAGGCACTCTTTACCCGACCGACGCCCATGCCCAGGAAGCGGATATGTCCCTCGCCGATTACGAAGACTTTGTCTACAGTGCCTGTCACGCCGACAAAGAAGATCCTGTTGCTGCCTGGCTGGCAGTTCGCGAAAAACAGCAGCGATTAGTAGACTGGTTGGTTGGCAAAGACAAAGTCGTTGTTAAGGGGCCCAACGCCGATCTCAAACTGTCCATCGCCGCGCGCTCCTTTATCAATTCAGACGGAACGCGCAATATGCCTTCCGGAGAAATATTCACCGGTCCGGTTGAAGATTCCGTCAATGGCTGGATTCGCTTTAGCTATCCAGCCATTGTGGCCGGTCGGGAAGTTGCCGGAGTCGAGCTCAAATTTGAGGATGGCAAGGTTGTTGAAGCAAAAGCGCAAAAAAATGAAGAATTTCTGCTCAAAACCTTGGACACCGATCCCGGCGCTTCCTATCTAGGTGAATTTGCAATCGGCACAAACTATTCTATCGATCGCTTCACCAAGTCGATTCTCTACGATGAAAAGATTGGTGGGACGATTCATATGGCTTTGGGACGAGGTTACCCCGAAACCGGCAGCAAGAATATTTCCGCTATTCACTGGGACATGATTTGCGATATGCGTGACGGCAGCCAGATCTGGATTGATGACGAGCTCTTTTACGAAAATGGCGACTTCGTCATCTAGCCCGCATGCCCGAACTTCCTGAGGTCGAGACAGTCGTTCGCGCCTTGCGTCCACAGCTAGTCGGCCGTTCCATAACCAACGTTCGCTGTGACTGGGCGCGTCATATTGATCGTCCTACCCTGTCAGAATTACGCCGCCAAATAATCGGCCGCACAGTTCGCGATGTATCACGTCGCGCCAAATTCGTCCTTATTACTCTCGATCAGAGAACACTCGTTATCCACCTGCGTATGTCAGGACATCTTGCCATAGTGGAGAAGTCCAGCCTAGCCGATAAACATGCTCACACCATCTTCGAATTAGATAATAATCAGGAATTACGTTTCCGGGATACGCGTAAGTTTGGGCGTGTCTATTTGGTTGATAATCTGGGTGAACTACTAGGCCACCTTGGCCCAGAACCTTTAGATCCTTCGTTCACACCCCAACAGCTGACAGAAATCATTTCCGGTCGCAGGCGCACATTGAAAACTTTCTTGCTCGATCAAACCGTTATCGCCGGCATAGGCAACATTTACGCCGACGAGGCTCTCTTTCATGCCCGTCTTTTGCCCACACGCCGCACAGACAGCTTATCCTCATCAGAAATCACCGCCCTTCATGCTGGAATTCAAGAAGTGTTGCGTCTTGGCATCGCCCGCGAAGGAGCCAGCATCAATTCCTATGTTAAACCTGATGGTCAGAAAGGGGACATGCAGAGTGCGGTCATGGTCTTCCGCCGCACCGGACAAACCTGCTTCCGCTGTGGCGACACAATCCAACGCATAAAACTCGGTGGCCGCAGCACCCATTTCTGCGCTGACTGCCAAAAATAAAAAAGGAGATGTCCTCTAATTGGGCATCTCCCTAACCAGTCTATCTTCTACGCCGTTTCTTCTTCTTTTTTCGCCTTGCAGCAGACGCTGATGATGCAGTTGTTCCCTGGGCCTGCGCATTTGGTTGCTCATTGCCCGGTTTCGCTCCCGTACGGCCGTGGCAAAGTTTATACTTCTTACCGCTGCCACACGGACATGGATCATTGCGCCCAACCTTAGCCGTTGCCCGCCGCACACTGCTTTTTCCCTTTCCTTGGGATACAACTTCATAACCCGCGCTTTGCGCCTGAAGTTGGTAAGCGACCTCCGCTTGCTGCCGTTCCACAAAAGCAACATGATTCGCAATTTGGCGGAAAAACCGGTCTGCCACGTCCTTGTCAATATTCAGACGCATATCGGTGTACATCTCATATGAACGCCGTTTATACTCCACCTTGGGATCCCGCTGCCCGAGAGCCGTCAAACCAATTTCTCTCCGAAGATCATCCATAGCCGTCAAATAGTCGCGCCACTCATTATCAATGCCTGAAAGCAGTAGTGACCGCTGGAAATTCCGGTACTCTTCCTCCCCGATTCGATCCTTCCACTTTTGTTGCTGCTTGGCAACGTACGCATTGAGTGCGGCAATAAGCTGATCTCCATCCAGAGCCGAGAGGCTATCCAACAGCAGATCGCGCAGAGACTTCTCTACCTGTTGTCGGAATCTACTTTGCCGTACTATTGCCGTCTTTGCCGTCAGCCCTTCCGTCTTGAATTGGCCAAATGCCTGATCGAGATCCGCCTCTGCTTTCGCCCAAATCCGTATTCGTTCCTCACTCGCAATTTGTTCAGCTAGGAAGTCATTATAAAGCTCATTAATATGCTCTACGTACTCCCGCCGCCAGCGATCTTTGGTCTGCATCTGGCCCGAACGATGCTTGGCCAGGACACCCATATTAGGGATTGATGGCAAAATCGGCAGAAAGCGCCCCATTGCCTGCAAGAGCTGGTACAAATTGTCGCCCCGTTCCTCATTCTCATAAGCCAGAATCATCAGCCGCTCTGCAAGGCCGTCTGGAGACAGTTCTTCCAACTCCCCACGATCCAGGCGCATAATTCGCGGCAGCAAGCCGCGCAGGTTGCGCAGTACCCCCGTTAGATTGATCGCATCGGTAGCATCGGTGCTGAATTCTCCGATGATGCGGTTAATCTCCTCCCGCACATAGCCTTGATAATCGATCACATAGTGGTTGACCAATTCCTCAATCGCCTTATCAAAAGCCTCGGCAATCTTATCGTCCAAATCAACAACCTCACCCGCCAAGATAGCGCGCCGTTCACCATAGACCGCTTGCCGCTGTTTGCTCATCACGTCATCATACTCAACGACGTTCTTGCGAATATCGAAGTTATATCCTTCAATCCGTTCTTGTGAATTCTCGATGATGCGGTCCAACATCGTGTTCTCAATTGGCATATCGTCTGGCATACTGGTCCGTGACATGAAGCTTTTTAGTCTTTCTCCACCAAAACGTTTCATTAAATCATCTTCCAACGAAAGGAAAAACCGCGAAGAACCCGGGTCGCCCTGACGCGCGGCACGGCCACGCAGCTGGTTGTCGATTCGCCGCGACTCATGTCGTTCCGACCCCACTACATGCAAACCACCTAGATCCCAAATCTCCTGCCGGGTAGTTTCCGCATTCTGTTTGATCGCGTTAATCTCATCGATCAGAACCGGTTCCATGCCGGGAGTCTCTTCCACCACGGATCTGGCTGCCGCCATATCACCAGCGAGCACCGCCCTTATGAGCGCCGCTCGTGCGTTATAATGCTTCTCAAACAGCAGTTGCGCCAATACGTTTGCTAAGATTTCTGCCCGCTGCTCCGCTGTTGATTGCCTATTTCGGAGCGTAGCCGAGTAACTTCGGTAAGTATTTAAATCGCGTTGCACATGGTCCACAAATGCAACATCTTTGGCCTGGTCAGCTAGGCGTTCTCTTGTAGCCTGCAAAGCCCCTGCCTGTATGGCCATCGCCATGTTTTCTGCTTCGCTGTATTCCAATTGGTAGGGTTCATACAAGGTACGTGCGACGTACCTCGCCAATCCCACGCGCTCAATTTCCGGCAGCGCCTCTTCTATCTCACTGTTTCTTTCCACAAGCCAGCTCACCAAATCCTCGCCTAGTTTGCTGTTGCGGCGCGCGAATTCATTAGCAGCATCCCGCCCGTCCACCATCAGACGCCGCGCCAATTGGGTGAAAAGAATCTGGTCAAAGAGTCGCTTCGACACCATTTCGGCCGACAAACCTTCTGGATTTCCACCCAACAATATATCAGTACCGCGACCAGCCATATTAGTCGAAATCGTGACCGCCCCTTTTTGGCCTGCTTGGGCAACGATCAAAGCTTCAGATTGGTGAATCTTTGCATTCAGAACATTGTGCGGTATGTTTGCTTTCTTCAACTGCCAGTGAATGGTTTCTGAATGTTCAACCGACGTAGTACCCACCAGAACCGGGCGTCCATTTTCATAGACGCGCTTCACCTCGGAAATAATCGCGGCGTCTTTAGCTTCTTCTGTACTGAAGATCTGATCCTTGAAGTCGATCCGCTTGAAAAATACAGGTCTCTTGCTGCTGGGATCCAGGTAGCGTATCGCCTCACTACCTTCAACCTTAGCACTCTCCGGTATCAGACCCATGGATCCAGTATCCACGATATGCTGCACATTTGTGGGTAAGGGCGTAACGCCCAGCTCATAGATTTCGTCGAACTCCTCTGCATCCGTCAGCGCCGTACCCGTCATACCACCTAGTTTTTCGTAGAGGCGGAAATAATTCTGCAGGGTAATTGTTGCTACAGTGACCGTTTCGCGCTTGATTGAAACACCTTCCTTCGCTTCAATTGCCTCGTGCAATCCATCCGAGTACCGGCGCCCCGGCATCAAACGTCCCGTGAAATCATCCACAATAATAATTTCGCCGTTGTTAATCACGTACTGGACATTATTCTTAAACAGGTACTCTGCCCGCAGGGCATTATCAAGATAGTATGTAAGATGGTAGAAGCGAGGATCATATAAACTATCGCCGGCAGCTTCATCAATTTCGTCGATACGCTTTTCTATTTCTGCGATACCGAAGTCAGTCAAACTAATCGATCGGCTCTTCTCATCAATATCATAGTGGCCGTTCGCCTCTTCCTCCTCTGCGGCCGTATTTTTGCGTAAATTCCGCACGTAGCCGGAGAAACGTTTATATTCCTTTCCAGATCGGGGTGCCGGTCCCGAAATAATAAGCGGAGTACGAGCCTCATCAATTAGGACATTATCGACCTCGTCGATGATGGCAAAATGCAAATCGCGCTGTACCAGCTTCTCTGGATTATTTGCCATATTATCGCGCAGGTAGTCAAATCCAAACTCGCTGCTGATGCCATAAGTAATGTCTGCCAGATAAGCCTGTTGCCTCGTGCCGGGCTGCCAATGAACAAGCCGCTCATCCTCCAGCTCTGCCCCAGGATTCACATAATCAGGATCATAGAGCGCCGAAAACTGCTGCGGGCCGATACATCCAACCGTCAGCCCCAAGAAACTGAATATATTCCCCATCCAGCCGCCATCACGACGTGCCAAATATTCATTAACCGTTACCAGGTGCACCCCATTGCCGCTCAACGCATTCAGGAACAGAGGCAAAGTAGCCACCAAGGTCTTACCCTCACCTGTGCGCATCTCCACAACTTCACCACGGTGCAGCAGAATGCCCCCCATGATTTGCACATCATAATGTCGCAAACCAGTCGTCCGTACCGATGCTTCTCGCACTAGTGCAAATGATTCTGTCAGAAGGTTTTCCAGAGCTTCTCCATTCTCGGCACGCTCACGTAGCGCCGCCGTCCTGGCCCGTAGTTCTTCATCCGTCGCCTGCTGTAGTTCAGGCTCGAAACTTTCAACCGCTTCAACCAGGGGCGCCAAATCTTCAATTATTTTCTTGTTGGGATCACCAACAATCTTTGATATAAGTTTCTTAAACATAGGCGTTATTGTAGCCGCATACCCTTAGATAAATATTAACGCGCGCTCCGTTTGCCAGATCGCTGCCGCAGCACGCCAACTATTCGTTAAACAATTCCCCCACACTGCGCCCTTCATGGGAACGCATGATCACCTCTCCGAGAAGCCCCGAAACACTCAATATCTTCAAGTTTGGCAGTGCATTCTCTTGCCGGATCGGCAGCGTATCCGTGGCAACCATCTCTTTTATCCGCAGAGTTGACAATCGTTCAATCGCCGGATCGGAAAGAACAGGATGAACAAACGATAAATAAATATCCTTTGCTCCATTTGCCTTTACGATATGAACTGCCTCCATGACCGAACCCGCCGTATCCACCAAATCATCGACGATAATCACGTCCTTCCCTCGCACATCACCCACCAAATTCACGGCTTTACGTGATCCGCGATTTCCGAGACGTCGTTTTTCCACAAAAGCGATTGGCAGACCGACCGCGGCTGCGAAGTTGCGCCCTCTTTTCGCGAATCCCAGGTCTGGAGTTACTACCACGGCATCAAGTTCCTTCTTTCGAAAATAATTAGTCAATATGTGAAAAGCCGTTAAGGAATCACCAGGTATCTTAAAAAATCCCTGAATCTGCGAACTGTGCAGATCTATAGTCATCCAGCGATCAGCGCCGGCGGCCTCAATCAAATCGGCCAAAAGACGTGCCGAAATCGGCACCCGAGGCTGATCCTTCTTATCACTTTGAGCATAGGCCATATACGGCAGCACGACCGTAACACGACCAGCTGAATCTCTTTTTAAACAGTCAATTGCGATCAGCATTTCCATGATATTCGTGTGCACAGGCCGGTTGTGGCTTTGGATGAGATAGACATCCTGCCCTCGAACACTGCCATGTAAGCGCACAAAGAGATTTTCGTTTGGAAATTTGATGATATCCCACGGGCTCAATGGAATATTGATGTAATCAGCGATTTTCTGAGCTAGCATTGGACACCCAGATCCAGCAAATAACTTTATGTCACCATACATAATAACCCCAGCGTCTCTATATCAATGTAAACCACCACAAATAACAGATCGCTTGTTAACCGTAACGCTCAAATAGTTGGTCCACCGCGCTGTAAGGATCCATCTCTCGCCGCACCAAGGACATCACCAGATCTTCGCGCAGTGCTTCAGGAATGGCTTCCCTCATACGAGCCATAAAACGATCTTGCAGCAATTTTGTTAATTGTCTGCGACTGCGTTGTTTTTCACGTTCCGTCCATTCACCCGTCGCCAACAAGTATGCACGATGCGCACGGATCTGTTTCACCAGTTCCTCAACTCCTGTACCTTCATTTGCTATGGTTTGCACAACCGGAATTTGCCATCCTTTGCTCACTTCAAGTTCCACATTTTCTTTGGCCTCAACAAGCTGGCTATGATGTCCATAGTCATTTGGGCGTCCCATATGCACCATTGTCTCCAAAGCCTTCACTGCACGCAGGGCCCCTGGGCGATCAGCCTTATTCACGACCAAAACATCGGCGATTTCCAGAATTCCCGCTTTGATAGTCTGTACCTCATCTCCCATACCTGGTGCTTCAATAACCAGAGTGCTATGGGCATTATTGGCAATATCTACCTCTGCTTGTCCAGCCCCCACCGTTTCCACCAATATCGTCTCAAATCGTGCCGCATCAAATACATTCACTACCGCTGCCGTGGCGCTGGCCAAGCCACCTAAATTACCACGTGAGGCCATGCTGCGAATGAAGATCCCTTGCTCGCCAAAGAGATCCTGCATCCTCACCCGATCTCCTAACAGCGCTCCTCCACTGAATGGGCTGCTGGGATCAACCGCAATGATCGCTACCCGTTCCCCTGATGCCGCAAATTGCTTGGCAATTTCGTTTACCAAGGTGCTCTTTCCGGCGCCAGGTGGGCCAGTAACGCCGACAATGTGCGCTCGACCACCGTCCTTATAGAGGGCCGCAATAGCTGCTGCCGCGGCAACATCACTGTTCTCAATCTGTGTGATGATCCGCGCAATTGCCCGAAAATTACCATTTCTTACTTTATCAAGAAGCTCATTCACGCTCGACGATCTCCCAGACGGATCTGGAGATTTCTTCTAGACTGGATCCTGGACCAAATACGGCTGCAACGCCCATTTTCATCAGCGTATCTGCATCTTCTTCAGGGATAATTCCGCCCACAAAGACGGGAATATCTCCCATTTCGTTTTTTTTCAGCATATCCATAATCCGCGGCAAAAGTGTCATATGGGCTCCGGAAAGAATGCTTAGGCCTACCCCATCCACATCCTCTTGCAGAGCAGCACTGACGATCATATCTGGCGTCTGTCTCAGCCCGGTATATATCACTTCCATTCCGGAATCTCGCAAAGCGCGGGCAATTACTTTTGCACCGCGATCATGACCGTCGAGACCAGGCTTGCCAATTAAAATACGCGGCTTTCGCCCTTCCATATCTCAGTTCCTCCAGAATGGGTTTCTATTGAAATTCGTCAGACTTCAAGCGCAGGTCATTATACAGTCTGTCCCAGTGAATTACGAGGAGCATGAAACTACGATCGACACTGTCCACACAAGCCAAAAAACTCCAACAAATGTCCCTGGACTTCAAAATCAAATTGTTGGCCGATCCGTTCCTGTGTGATTTTCTCTAGATCGCAATCATCTACTTCGATGATCCGTGCGCATGAATTACATATCAGGTGATGGTGATGCCCACTTTCCATGATTACATACCGGGCCGCTCCTGTTCCTGGGTAAAACGGCCGTACCAATCCCAATCGACAAAACAAATCCAAAGTCCGGTAAACGGTCATTCGGCCCACGCCTGGATTGATTTCACGAACCAGATCGACCAGCTCATCCGCGCTGCAGTGCTGCCCACTATTAACCATCGTTTCCACGATCACGTGTCTCGCCGTGGTAAGACGATACCCTTCCGCTTCCAACGAATCTGTAAGAATCTTTGCCTGTTCTGTCATGGTCATCAAACTTTTCTCAAAACGCCCGTTTAAGCCCTATTCCAAACCACGCCCTTTTCGGGACCGAATAGGAATACGAGCAGGAAGATTGAGGTTGCTACCAATACCACGGCTGGCCCTGAAGCAACATCCAGATAGAACGAAGCATAAACGCCCGTAATACCCGCAATCGCTCCTATGAGCGCTGCCACACCCATCATTGTCGGCAGTCGATGAGTAACCAAAGATGCAGTAGCCGCGGGTGTAACAAACATCGCCAGCATCAACGCGATGCCCACAACCTGTAAGGACACCACAATCGTAACCGCGATGAGCACCAGCAGTAGATAGCGCAAGAAAGTAGTTGGCAGTCTTAGCGTTTCTGCAAGATCCATATCAAATGAAATGACAAGAAACTCCTTGTAGAAGAGAAAAATCACCACCAGTACCAACAAGCCGAGCACCGCTGTGACAACCAAGTCCAAGGTCGAGACCCCAAGCAGATTCCCAAACAAGAAATGTGCCAGATCAACCGTATAATTTCCGGTAGCCGAAATAAGTGCCACGCCAAGGGCGAAAAAACCGGCAAATACCACGCCAATCGCCGTATCTTCCTTAAGCATGCCCCGATCCGTCAGCACACCAATTCCTACCGCTGTGAGCACACCAAAGATCAGCGCCCCGACAGCCAGTGGCCAACCAATCAGAAACGCGATCACCACCCCAGGCAAAATAGTATGGGCAAGCGCATCCCCAAAAAATGCCATCCCACGCAGCACCACGTAGGTACCCAACACCGAACAGACCACCCCTACGATGACCGCCGCTGTGAGCGAGCGCAGAATAAACGAATACTGTAAGGGTTCTAAAAGCGATTCCAACATAACCAATTTTCCATGCAAACGCTGATCAAAGCATAATGTCAGCCATGTTCTTCATCATTCCCACAGCATCCATCTGTCAGCAAAACACCCTCATCTCCCTCAAGCACATGTATTTGTCCCCCGTATGCCCGCACTAAATTATCAGAGGTAAGGACAACATCCGGCTGACCGAAAGCAACCAATCCCCGATTTAGTAGCATGACCTTGTCAAACTGCTCTCCAGCCAGATTAAGATCATGGGTAGCTACCAATACTGTGACGCCATCCTCCCTCACATTATCTAACACCGTAAACATCTTTTCTTGGCTCGGCATATCCAGACCCGTCAAAGGCTCATCCAGCAGCAGTAGTTCAGCTTCTTGAGCCAATGCCCTCGCGATGAAGACTCGCTGCTGTTGTCCACCTGAAAGCTCACCTATCTGCCTTTTTGCCAGGTCCATGGCATTTACACGCTCTAGACTTTGCCCAACCACTTCCCAATCTTGCCGCCTCGGCCATTTGAACAAACCAATCTTGTCGACGCGCCCCATCATGACCACATCCTCGACCGTTGCCGGGAACGACCAGTCAATCTGGTTGCGTTGTGGCACAAAAGCAATACAAATATGGTCGTCCGGCCCGTGACCGTATATCTTAACCTGCCCCTTGCTTGGCTTTATCCTGCCAACGATCAACTTCAACAGGGTAGACTTTCCGGCTCCATTCGGACCGACGATCGCCACCCGTTCTCTCTCATTCACGATGCACGATACATCGACCAGAGCCAGATGCCGTCCTCGACCATTACCATTGCCATTGGAAGCCGTCACATAAGACACCGACACGTCTCTCATTTCCAATGTCGCCTTATCCGTCCGGTGAATCACACCCCTCGGCGCCAATCGATTGACCATCTCAGTCACTGCTTTACCTACTTTCTTCTAACTAAATGTATTGGCTTGCTAAATACGGTTTAATGATACTTTGTACCACAAAGTATATGACCCTGACCTATCATGTCAAGCGATCCTAATTGCCTATTCCTCGAAAAACAAACTTCACAAGTTCTTTCTCTCCCCCATTAAACGAGATCCCTCTACTAACCCATTGGCGCTCCCGGTCTTAACCCCTAACCTTGGATCCTTGCATCCATCCCTATAAAAAAAGACCAGCCCTACGGACTGATCTTTCCTATAAATGAGTTGACTATGTCACCTCAATCACCAGGCGAAAACGACTAGAATTTAACTGTCATCGTCCACTTATTATTCCATATCCATTCCCCCCATTTCCGATTCCCGGATATCGACCTCAAAGTCCATTTCTCCGGCTTTGGCAAACTTGAGTGTCAGAGGAATTTTGTCCCCGATATTAAACTCGGCCTGTTTTTCAATACACATAACGTGCAGTCCCCCGACCTTTAACTCAACTGCTTCGCCTTTTGGAAGAGGGATTGTGCCACCAGGTACTTCACGCATACCCATCACGTCGTTCTCTTTCATGTACATTTCGTGCAGTTCAACCGTGCTACAGGCATCCGAGTTCGCCCCCAGCAGCTCATCATCCGCCCCACTGTTATTAGTAATATTCATGTAGAATGCCCCATTTTGCGCGACCTTCGGCGAATTTCGTCCCCAGACATTCTCTACTTCGATCTCACCAGCGTCCCCTCCAGAGGCAGTACAGCCAACCGTGGCTAATACGATAAGTACAACCATTACCATCATTATTCGTTTCATTGTTTTTCCCTTCCAAAAATGTTACATTATGTGATATTGTGTTATTTTCAAGATTTTATAACAGACTTTTGTTTCAAGCAATATGGAGATTCGCTCGATTATGACCAAGAAATGCGTGCCTGCGGCACGTCACCAACAGATTTTAAATTGGCTTGATGAAGAAGGCTCGCTGAGTATAAAGGAATTGCAGAACCGGCTCGCCGTTTCGCACATGACAATACACCGAGATCTCGACCTACTCGCTGAACAAGGATTAATAAAAAAAGTCCGTGGCGGCGCGGTCGTAATACAGATTCAGGACGAGCAGCGGCTGGACAATCGTACTTGCGCCATGTGTGGCATGCATGTCACAAGGAGGTTGGAGTTTAAAGTAATACGCAAAGGAAAGATCCCCTTAACTGCCTGTTGTCCCCACTGTGGTCTTATGCTTGTCGCTGGCAGTTCGGATACAGACTCCGCATTAGCCCGAGATTACCTCTACGGCCATATGGTCAACGTGTACCAGGCTCACTATGTCGTCGCCTCTGATATCCACCTCTGCTGCGAACCCACAGTTCTCTGTTTTGCCAAAGCCGAGGATGCCGCCAAGTTTAGTCGCGGCTTTGGCGGCAAGGTAAGAAGTTTCCAGGAAGTTATCGCCCATTTAACGGACTCACATCACCCTGAACATCATTAATGGAGTAAATCAGGATGCACAGACCTTTTCTGCTTAGCGCATTCATCGGCATTGCCCTGATTTTCATTGGCCTACTAATATACCTAGTGGGGCCCGGACCGTCGGACAATCTCCTCGGAGGTTTCCTGACCCCTGTTGTCGCCTTCGAATTCGCCACTAAGGACGAGCAAGTCACGCAGATCTTCGGACCCACGCAGTCCACCCAAAGTGAAGATATGATGCAAAAGATGACCGACAGCACACAGCTCGATTTTCTATTTCTTATTCTCTATGGCTCATTTCTACTATCGTTCGCCCTGATTTGTACATCGATAACCCAAAGTCGCGGCTATTACTTCGCTGCAGGGCTTGCCATCCTTGCCCCCCTATTCGATATCTTGGAAAACATCCAGATGTTCTCCATAATGGAACAGATCGCCGCTGGCCAAACCCAATTTGAACTGGGCCTCATACATTTCTTTACCTGGGCCAAATGGGGATCTCTTGCCCTTGCCTTCGCCCTGCTGGTCCCCTTCTTTCAATCGACCGGAAATTTCGGCCGTTTCCTTTCTCTTTTTACTATAATAAATCTCGCTCTTGGCACCGCCGCCTACATCTGGCCCGGGCTTTTCAACGAAATCTTCGCCCTCACCACCGTGCTTATGTTCCTGCTCATGATCATCTTTTCCTTTACCTACAGGAGGCAGTACCAGGCCAATCCTCTCGCATAAAAATGATCTCACACCCTTAATGTCAATCCGGCCCAGACGGGATTCCCTTTCCCGCACGCAAAGGTAGATACTTGACTCACCACTCGCCCCGCTTCCCCCAAAATGTTATAATGCACTGCGTCATCATTCCATTGATGACCATCAGTCAAAGGGCACCAGAAAGGGATGCCCTGCAAACTAAATGGAGATGCACATGCTGACAAAAGTATTCTACTTTGGAGTTGGTCTGGCTAGCCTCGTTTACGATAACTTTGACGAGTTAGCCCAAGTTGGCGAAGAACGATACAACCAATTTGTTCGCGCCAATCATCCGCCGGAGGAAACTATTGAGGTTGAATCCATCTTCCCTGATGAAGAAGTCCCAGTTGTTGCAAGCACCTCGCAGAGCGAATCCAAGCCCGATGATCTGACCGCCATCAACGGCATAGGTCCCACATTTGCTAAACGGCTGCAGGATGCGGGTATCAAAAGCTATAAAGCCCTGGCCGGCGCCACCGCCGATCAGATTAAAGAAATCACCGGCGTTGCTGAATGGCAGGCCGATCCACAAGATTGGATCACCCAGGCCGAAATGCAGGCATAAGATTGGCCAATAATCACTGTTCCTTATGGAAATGCCGCTCGTTCGCCGCTAACCTGGCGTAGTATTTCCAGCTGGCCAACATGATACGTTTCATGCCAATGTTCGCCAGCTATCCGTTCGCCCACGGTTTGCTTTCGTTCCTCGTCGGCAATTTCTTGCAGCATATCAGAGGTCGCTGCCTCCAAACCCTCGACGATATTCACCTGTGATGCGTTCAGTACTTGCAGAAGTTTTCCTAACGGCACGGCCGTCTCCAAATCAACTGGTTCTGACCCACTCCGATACTTATCAGCTTCTGCTTTCTCAAACACCGGGGCTTTGCCAAGCAAACCCAATACACGCTCACGACCCACCAGGATATGTCCCAGCACCCAATTGAACGTATTGGCCATGAACGGCGGTTCTGCCACGCTGTCCTCGTTTGATAAACCGTCTGCAAACTTTGCAATAAGCCAGCTCGTTGTCTTAAAAGATTCCACCAACGTCTTCTGGTGGCTCATAGAGCACCTCCATTGTGACTGCCCATCTGAATACTGCCTAAGCAGATTGCACTCCAATGGGCATTTTGACCTTGCCAAAGCTATGATACTCGCTAGACACTCATGATGAAAGAACAGATTTTCGATCACCTGCAGGAACATGAAAAACCACGCCCAATTCTCCAGCGTCGCCGAGGCCTTATCCTCATTTCCATCCTGCTCCTTTCGCTGGCGTCGGCCCCTCTACTTTGGCGCCGTGCCGTTCGCTCCTACTATGCAGCTCGGATTTACTCATCCTCCGAGACACCACAGGATCATGCGGCTATCGTGTTTGGCGCGGCCGTCTATGACAATGGTCGCTTAAGCACCATCCTGCGCGATCGCATGGAAACTGCAGTGGAACTTTATCATAGTGGCAAGGTGAACAAGATCCTGGTCAGCGGGGACAACAGCAATGAGTTCTACAATGAACCCGGAGCAATGATGGCCTATGCCATCGAAAGAGGCGTTCCCAAGCAAGATGTCCAACCCGATTATGGTGGTAGAAGAACATACGATACTTGCTTTCGCGCCCGGGAAGTGTTCCAACTGCAAAGCGCCATTCTTGTCACCCAGGAATTCCATTTGCCACGTGCCATATTCACCTGTCGCCGACTCGGTGTCGACGCTGTTGGCGTCTCCGCTGACCTACGTCCTTACCGTGGACGCCGCTGGTATGAACTACGCGAAACAGCCGCCACTCTCGTTGCTCTCTGGGATGTAATCCGCCAAAATCCTCCAGCGATTCTTGGCGAGCCGATTCCTCTTCTGGCTCATCCATTGCTATAAGGAATTGAGATCTAATCTTGCTAAGTTCGATGTTTGGCGGCACAATCTTTGGGTTACTTGGGTGAGGGGTATCAATCTGTCATGAATGATAACGGTGAGCGCTTACGCTGGTTGAGTATCAGGAATCTCGGAATAGCAGCCGCGATCGTTTTGCTCATCGCAGGCATCGCTGCCATTTTGCTCATTTTTAGTCAAACCGAATCAACTCCTCTTTTCCCTTTGCTTCCCACTCCAACCCCTCACGTCCAAGATGCCGCACGAGAACCGCAGACCATTACCTTCACCGAACTCAATGACAATCCGCTCGCCTACTTAAACCAGACGATTCTCGTATCCGGTGAATTCTTACCCCTCGAGCAATCAAACTGCCGCCGCACATCAGGCCCTCTTATACAGTGGTCGCTTACGGCCGAAAATCTTCAGCTTGATGTCCTAGGCTTTGAGCGCATCGTTCAGCTGCTGCCGGATGCCACGCCCATGACTATTCAAGGCACCTGGAGACTCTATCAGGGTCCACGCGGTTGTGGCAAAGCCCCGCCACGCGGCAGCATGTGGTTCCTCGAAGCCAAGAAAATCGTTCAACCAAATCCCTTAGTAGGTCGGGGAGGCCAGACAATTCCGGTTCAAATCATAACAGGTCAGCCAGAACTGCCTGAAATCATCCAACCAGATTCACCAAATCTAAGCGATCCGCTTGCTACCGAAACCGTCATAGCCACTGAGGTTGCTGGCACAATAATTCCCACTGCCACACCTTTCGACCAGATAATTCCTACAGAGACGCCAACCTCTCCTGAACAAATCACACCTTCGCCAACCGCACCCCTTTCGCCAACGGGAACCGTCCCCACCAGCACCCAGATTCCCGACGCCACAGATCCCACCTCCACCGCTACCCCAACGGCTGGTCCCACCCAAGACCCGGGCGTCAGCACCCCGACCATAACCGCCGAAGCCCCCCCCATTCCCGCCACCGCTACCGATACAAATGGCGGAGGAGGATATCCGGGCCCCGAAAGCACACCGACTCCAACCCCTTCAGTCACACCCGATCCATATCCGTAAAATCGCTTTCGACCACATTCAAATGTCAATTATGATCAAATAGGAACCGCAGCCCTTATGCCAGACAGCTTCATTTCCCTAGTATCACCCCCCACCAATCAGAACGAACCAGCCTATTGGATGATTCTCAACGGCTTTCGTTTGCTGGTTCACGACGAAGATCGCCACGCACGTGTGCCACTCCTCCGCAGCCCCGCTGATATCGGTGTTTCCATTACCCATAGCCAGTATCTAGGCTACCTTGATCATTCGCAGGGCCCAATTCACGTCTATTCTGCAGAAGCCAAAGATCCGGGTTCACTGCCTGAGGGAATGGTCTACCTCAGCTTAAGACAGCTGTTTTCCCGACTAGACGATACAATTCTCGCCTTGGCTGGCCGGGCTGTGCAAATCGTGGAATGGGATCGCACTCACCAGTTCTGTGGGCACTGCGGAATACCTGTCCACTCTATGCCCCATGAACGAGCCAAGAAATGCCCTGACTGTGGCTTAACCAGCTATCCCAGACTTTCCCCAGCAGTAATCGTCAGAATTGAGCGCGATGGTCCCCGTGGAAAAGAGATTTTACTAGCCCATAACAAACGCCATCCACTCGGTTTCTACAGCGTATTAGCTGGATTTGTTGAACCTGGCGAATCACTAGAGGATTGTGTCCGACGCGAAGTCCGTGAAGAGGTCGGCATCGAACTACGAGACATTCGCTATTTCGGCAGCCAACCCTGGCCATTTCCCAATTCATTGATGATCGCCTTTATTGCCCAATACGATGGCGGAGAAATCATTCTCGAAGAGGATGAAATCGACGACGCCAATTGGTTTTCACCCGGGGAATTTCCCCCTATTCCTCCTCCCATCAGCATAGCCCGCCAGATGATCGACGCTTTTGCACGAGCACACAAATAGAGCGGCTAAAATGTTGCTAAAAATATCTTCGATAATGTTTACCGAATGGGCCCAATGGGATAAAATATTATTTGGGTGCGACAAGCCCTTTCTTAAACCAATCATGAAGGACAATACATGAAAAACATCTTGGTCACAGGTGGGGCCGGGTTCATCGGTTCTAACTTTGTTGCCTACATGCTCGGCAAATATGATCAGATCAATGTTTTGGTCTACGACAAGTTGACCTACGCTGGTAATTTGGACAATCTACTGCCGGTTGCGAATGATCCCCGTTACCATTTCCTCAAAGCTGATATTTGTGACGCACCGGCAGTTTCCAAGGCCATTAAAGACCATCAGATTGACACCATTGTCAATTTTGCCGCTGAGACCCATGTCGATCGTTCCATACTTGATCCCGATGCTTTTATACAGACCAGTGTCTACGGCACATACGTACTGCTGGAAGCCGCGCGCAAACATAATTTACAGCGCTTTCACCAGATTTCAACCGATGAAGTCTACGGGCACATACCGGCGGGGTACTCTAGCAAAGAGGAAGATAAGGTCGATCCCCGCAGCCCCTATGCCGCCAGCAAAGCCAGCGCTGATTTAATGGTCAATGCTTATTTCATAACCTATGGGCTGCCCGTGACAATCACCCGTGGCTCCAACAATATCGGCCCCTATCAATACCCAGAAAAGGTTGTACCGCTTTTCACCTCGAATGCCATCGACAACCTCCCCTTGCCAGTTTACGGGGACGGTCGTCAGATGCGCGAATACCAATACGTTCTCGATCACTGCGAAGCCATTGATCTCGTCCTCCGCAGAGGGATCACAGGCGAGGTTTACAACATCGGCACCGGTCAAGAGATGGAAAATATGCGCATGATCGAAATCCTGCTCCGGACCTTAGGCAAATCAGACGACCTCATTCGACACGTAGAAGATCGACCGGGTCATGATCGGCGCTATAGTCTAGATATCAGCAAAATCAAATCATTGGGCTGGCAGCCCCGCAATACACCGGAGGAAGCCATCGCCAAAACAGTTCAATGGTACGCCGGCAACGAGTGGTGGTGGCGTAAAATCAAAGAAGGCAAATTTCGGGACTATTACGAGACCCAATATGGTGAACGGTTGCGACAAACTGTCACCGATAAGAATCAATAATCTTCATCAAATTAGGAGTGCAAAATGACAAACGATACATTAACCGTTACTGATAACCGTACTGGACGTACCTATGAGTTGCCCATTGCCGACGACACGATCAACGCCATGGACCTGCGCCAGATCAAAGTCAACGAAGGCGACTTTGGTATGCTCAGCTATGATCCCGGTTTCAAAAATACCGCGTCGACCAAAAGTAACATTACTTTTATCGACGGTGGCAAAGGAATTCTGCGCTACCGTGGATACCCCATCGATCAGCTTGCCGAGAAGTCAAACTACCTCGAAGTAGCCTATCTCATCCTCTTTGGCGAATTACCCACCCAGGATCAGTACGACGATTGGGAATACCGCATCCTTCATCGAACATTCCTACATGAAAACATCAAGGCACTCATGGAGGCCTTTCGCTATGACGCTCACCCCATGAGCATGTTCATCTCCACAGTGGCCGCCATGTCCACCTATTATCCCGAATCTCGCAACATCATGGACCCTGAAACTCGTATGAAACAAATCATACGTCTTATTGCCAAGGTCCCCACCATTGCCGCCTTTTCTTATCGCCACCTGCAAGGCTTACCCTATGTTTACCCAGACAATGACCTCAGCTATTCCGGTAACTTCTTGAGCATGTTGGATAGAATGGGCGAGGCAAAATATGCGCCAAATCCAGTTCTGGAACGTGCGCTAGATGTTCTCTTCATTTTGCACGCAGATCATGAACAAAATTGCGGCACCGCAACCATGCGTGTCATTGGATCCAGCCAATCCGATCCTTACTCAGCCATGGCCGGAGCTGCAGGGGCGCTATATGGCCCCTTGCATGGTGGCGCCAATGAAGCTGTTCTACGCATGCTGGCCGAGATTGGAGACATTAGTTATGTTCCCGCATTCATGGAATTGGTGAAAAGCCGCGATCGTCTGCTCATGGGATTTGGCCATCGCGTCTACAAGAACTACGATCCTCGGGCCACAATCATCAAGCAGATCGCCAATGAGGTCTTTGAGGTCACCGGGCGTAACCCCATGTTAGATATTGCCCTGGAACTGGAACGGATCGCTTTGGAAGATGATTTCTTCGTCTCTAGAAACCTCTACCCCAATGTCGACTTCTATTCTGGAATTATCTACCAGGCCATGGGCTTCCCCGTATCAATGTTCCCGGTTTTGTTTGCCATCCCCCGTACCGTTGGTTGGCTCTCACAATGGGTAGAGCTGTTGAACGACTCCACGCAGAAGATTGCCCGTCCCCGTCAGATCTACCTTGGCGAAGACGAACGTGGTTTTGTTTCCATGAGCGACCGCTAATTCTGGCTGATGGTTCAGCCACCATTGTATTGATGTTTATCCTGACCAGAGACGTCATGTCTCTGGTCAGTTTTTCATAGTTAATATGCGAAAACTTTTAGCGACGTTGCTTTTTATACTAATCTTGATCTTACCCGCCTGCCAGGAAGGAGCTGTTCAAGACCTGACCGTTCTTGCCACCACAGCAACCACGCCTACGCCCGCCCCTACCGCCCCCATCGTAGCTTCCAGCACCTTGGTTCCCACTAACGAACCAACGCCCGTGCCTACCACTTTGGAACCCTCGGCTGAGCCAACATTGAACCCGACGAGCACTATCACGCCGACCCCAACCAACACGCCAATACCATCAGCCCCCGTGGATTCCATCTCGCTGGTTCCGATTATTGAAGGCGTTTTCAGCCGCCCAGTTTACCTGACCCATGCCTTTGATGAGCGTCTCTTTATCGTCGAGCAAGCTGGCCTTATCCGCATAATGAAGGACGGCAAACTTCTGGACGAGCCTTTCATGGATATTACCGAACGTGTTGGCTCCTCACAGCTAGAACAAGGTTTGCTCAGCCTCACCTTTCATCCTGACTATCAACAAAATGGTCGTTTTTTTGCACATTACTCAGATCATGCGGGCACCTCCCACATATCAAGTTTTCAAGTTAGCGATAATGACCCCAATCGTGCCGATCCTGGCAGCGAAATCATCCTCTTACGTGTAGACCAACCGTTCCCAAATCACAACGGAGGTCAATTGAAATTTGGTCCCGATGGTTATCTTTATGTCGGCCTAGGCGATGGTGGCAGCGCTAACGATCCCCTTGGCAGTGGTCAAGACCCCTCTACGCTTTTGGGCAGCCTGCTCCGCCTTGATGTCGACCATTCACCAGAAATCTATGCCATTCCAGCTTCAAATCCATTTATTTCTGACGACAGCAAGCGTAACGAAATTTGGGCTTGGGGCCTGCGCAATCCCTGGCGCTTCAGTTTTGACCGCCTGACCGGCGATCTTTTTATCGCCGATGTTGGTCAGAACATTTGGGAAGAAGTGCACGTTCAGCCAGCCGCCAGCGCTGGTGGTGAAAACTATGGTTGGAACATCCTTGAAGGCAGCCACTGTTTCCAGGATAGCCAATGCGACAAATCCGGCCTGGAACTGCCCATATTCGAGTATGATCATCAAGAAGGGTGTTCAATTACCGGGGGCTACATGTACCGCGGCAGCAACTTCTTAACCCTCTATGGCAACTATTTTGTCGCGGATTTCTGTAGCGGCAATATTTGGCGCCTATATCCTGAAAATGAAAAAAAGTGGTCCTCAGCCAAGGTCATTGATTCCGACTATGTAATTTCCAGTTTTGGAGAAGATGTTGAC
This sequence comes from uncultured Chloroflexia bacterium, assembly GCA_963807975.1. GTDB lineage: Bacteria > Chloroflexota > Anaerolineae > Promineifilales > Promineifilaceae > JAACFF01. The sequence continues at coordinate 304,977 of CAWEDV010000005.1, forward strand.
GGTGAACTTTACGTACTCGTCCATGACGCCGGGTCGCTCTTGCAGCTACAGCCCTGACCCTTTTTGGGGCCTGCTTTGTTCAGATACAATCACGATCTTAATCCTTAGAGAAGAACCATGAATGACCAACAATTTCAATTAACCGTAAGAAAGGGGCCTCAGCCAGGTAAGATCATCGAGCTTACCTCGGTTAGCATGACCATCGGACGCGATCCGATGTCTGAAATTCCCATCGACGATCCGGAGGTTTCCCGTCGGCACGCTCACCTCATCGGCACCATATCAGGTTACCGCATTCAAGATCTCGGCAGCACGAACGGAACTTTCGTCGATGGCACCCGGCTTGGCGGTGAACCGGTTGAACTCCAATCTGGACAAACTATAAGTATTGGCGGGGGTGTTGCATTACTATTTCAAGCGCTCAATGATGATGCTGGTCAAGCCGCAACCATGCTTGAGCTGGGCGCTGCTTTCCAGGAACCGCAGCAGCCCATCGAACCATCACAATTAGAAGACAGCGCCAGGGAAAATGCTGCCGAGAGGTTGGATGATGATATTGTAGAATCGTCCCTGCCAATGAGTCCTGAAGAATCTTTGCCTGACGACACGCCTGATTTTGCTATCGATGAAGAGTCACAGCCAGAACCAATTAATGAGCCATTTCCTCCAGCAGCGGTCTGGGATCAACCTCAGCCAGAGCAATCTTCTCCCCCCGATATAGTTGATGCCGAAACCTATGAATCTGATCAATTCTCCGAACCTGTCGTCATCCCTCATGAAGGCGAAAAGACTGAACCTCCCCCAGCAGAACAAGGCAGCAATTTTCGCCGCCAAAGCACGATTGTGGCTGCCGCAGCGTTATTGCTAATCTGCTGCTGCTGCAGCGTCATTCTACTATTCTATTACTATCTCGGAGATTTACTGTTGCGCGAGATGGGGCTGCTGCCTTGATCCTAATCGAGCTAAAAAATCAAACCTAGGACTATTCAGGGTCATTTCCTCCATCAACGATAATCCCTTCTATGACATCGGGATCTTCGTCGTAAAGTGCCTCGGGACCTAAATCGCTACCTGCTTCAATGCCATCGTCATTGGCCCGCATCCCTCTCAAGTGCCGCTCGACAACTTGATGAGGAGCCATATCGATAAACATCTTCGCGCCAACAATCAATATCGTTAAATCATCCAATTGCCCAAAACCAGGAATCACATCAGGAAGAAAGTCAAAGGGTAACAACAAATATACAATGGCTGCAAAGGGCAGCACCTTTAGGTAAATCGGTACTTCAGGATCAAGAAGCAGCTTATAGACAAGGCGTACCTGTTGCCACAGTTCGCCAAAAAATCCACTGTGCTTTTCGGTAGGGGCTAATGCTGTATCATTATTCACGTTTCGTTCCTTTTGGTCACTCATTGTCTCACCCTTTATACGTTGCCCTTGGCTACATAGTTTCAAATTACAAGCATGCCCTTAATTCGCTTAAATAATAACACATATAAACCAGTTGCAGCAATAAGCACCAATGCTACAATCTTGGCCAGTTATTCCACTAATAATGGATCCCAATTATGACTTGGCTTCTTGCTCTTAAACTCGTCATCATCCTCATCTTCCTGTTGATGTTTATGCGGAAGCCTTCCGTTACCTGGGGCATCGGCCTGCTCACGGTCACAACCGCCGTGCTCTTGGACGCCCTTCTAGGGGCATTTAGTAGTCAGGATCTGCGCGCTGAACTAGGTTTCTTCTACTTTGTTCTCGCTGGTTCCATTTTTGGTGGAGCAGCAATCTGGCTCTGGGGGCTCATCGTTCCTTACGTCAATCCCTTAATACCCCAACCGCAAGATCCAACGCCCGATCCTGAGATGACGTCTGACACACGGACTATTGAATTCGAACACGAAGAGATTGATGGTGTCGATATCAAGATGATTTACGAGGAAGTTTATCAAAGGTTTGACCGTGAGGATATCCTCGACCTCATGTTCGATCTTAACATCAATGAAAATGACGTTATGATCGTTGATCAGAACATGAACCAACTCATTGTCAATATCATGGACACAGCCAGACAAGAAGGACAAATGTCCGCCCTCGCTTTGGCTGTCGAAAGGATCCTCACTCCTCCACCACCCGATCATTTACCTAGGCTGGAGAAAATCCACGCAGATTCTCCACCGACAATACTACGCCAGTACCTTCTGGCCAATTACAGCTTGGCCGATCTGGAACAAATGGCCGCTGCTTTAGATATCGATTGGGAACTACTAGATGCCGGGGCTAAACGAGAAAAAGTGCGCAGTCTCCTACAGCACCTCTACCGCCGTAATCGCGTTTCCGCCCTGGTAGATCTGATACACACGACATCACCCGCCAGCGTGGAGGAAGAAGAATAGTACCGAAGCTTTCAAGGCCTTTCCAATGCGAGATTGGAAGCAATACAGTCATTCCCACTTATGCAGGAATCCATGACGCCAACTAAAACGATTGCTGGCCTGGTCTCCTAACTCTAATTTGCGAATATCCTCTCTATCCATTCCCTAGTCTCAATGGGGCGCAGGTATTGCCCCAAGAAACTGTCCCCCAACCACAATTCGAAATGCAAATGCGCATCAGAGCGTTCGCTTTCTAGAGAAGCAGGAGAACCTGAGTTCCCAACTTCTCCGATCATTTGCCCCTTGGTGACATTTACCCCAGCAGCAATTCCTGATTCTATACTTCGCAAGTGTGCATACCGCGAAACCAGACCATTGTCATGCTCAATCCAAACTTGACGACCGAGGTAATTATCCAACATCTCGCGGGTGGTAAACCCACGCTGCTGGCTCTCGTTCCACCAAGCTGCAAGCTGCACGGCCGATGGCCCAACATAATCAAGGTCTGCCCGGATAACCTTTCCATCGGCTGCAGACAATACCTTAGTCCCCGGTTGCCAATAGAAATCAAGTCCTTCATGCACTCCTAAGCGATAGTGTCGCGGCGCACCAGGCAGTTGAAAATCACGGAAAGTGATATTGGATCCCCCAATTGGAACCGTATAATTATCCAAACCACTTAAGAACGATATATCATGTGGCTGTATCCCCTCCACAACTGGTCCTCCTGCTGGCGCGGCAAGCCGCTCTGGCTGTTCCAGAAAATATAACCTATTCCGTCCAGCCATGATTAACCTACCCGCTGCATCAACCGCAAAAACAGAAATCGGTTCATCCTGTGGCAGTTGGTAAAGTTCGTGCAGCCGCCCATTGTCCCGATCGAGAGCCAAGAGACGTCGTCCGTCTTGGTCCAGCACCAACAACCCCATCTCCGTTGCCACCAATTGCCGTGGCGTTTCGATCTCAACCGCCGGCACGAATTCTTCTAGAGACCGTGTATCACGGTATTTTGTGATGAACCCTTCTGCATCAAACATTTCCCGCTGCAGCACAAAAACATCATCATCAAAAACAGTGACGTCAACCGATCGTCCTTCAGGCAGATTCCAGAGCGACTCTTTCTCTCCCCCATACTGCATACTGAACTTATAATTCGTCTCTAACAGGGTCCTTTGTTGATCTAGCCCGCTTGTTTCATCCAGCCTGCTAGCTGCATCAAGGGCAACGAAATAATGGCCTGACGAAGCTTCAACCGGCCTGTCGTACCGGTCAACTTCCCAAAACTCGTCTCCAATGTCATAGCGGTAGACATCCCCTGCCCGATCAAGCACATATAACACATTATTGTCTATGGCCAGATCAAGTGGTTCAAGGACACGGACCCCTGATACCACATCACCTGCAGCCAATAATATTTGTGGTGGTTCTGGAGTCTCCAGGTTAAGAATCAATACACGACCACCATCTAGAAGAAACGCCTGGTCCTCATAGACCTCCAACCCGATTGGCCGTATGAAATTGTCAGCCTCATATTGCCATACTCCACTGTTTTCATCATTGACTCTGATAAACGTGGCCCCCCATGTAGCTGCCTCGGCGGCAAACTGCTCTACGACCGGATTCTCAAACGAAGGAAGCGGCAAAGAAGGCGCCACTGGCTTGCTTGTGGCAATTGGCGTCGGGACGATTGGTGCCGTCACCGTTGCTCGAGAAATCGTCTGATCAGGCTCAGATCCTTGGTCACCATGCTTCATGGCTGATGCAGGCATTGCTTCAGAAATATCGCCAGCCACGTTCTGCCTGGTACTCAAAGCACCTCGCGACCAGAGATATCCCAGAAAAAGGACGAATATCGTCAGGGCGATTATGATGAGTGCCGCACCTATAATCCGTGCGGGGCGTTGATTTCCATCTTCAGACACGTACTGATTCTATCCAATTAAAAAGAATGGTGAAAAAAAAGGCCTGCCGGGTAGATGGAAAGCAGTTAGTACCCCCAGAGGCAGGACCCGACAGGTCTATGTCACCTGAATTCAAGCGTAGCATAATTTTTCTTATATTATAGGCATCATAACGCAGCGCGTTAATAATAACCCGCGATAGTTTTCACGCGACGGTCGGCAGAAATTCTATCAACTGCGTGCGAATATCATCCCGCACCTGGCGGAAAACGCGCATTTTCTCTTCTTCTGATCTTGTCACTTTAGCAGGATCGGGGAAACTAAAATGAGCCCTATTCCCTTGACCCAACCAAACCGGACAGTTCTCAGCAGCGTCATCACAAACCGTAATGACCCAGTTTAATGACGCATTTCGGAATAAATCGGTTGATTTGGACACATGATCTGAAATATCAATGCCCAGCTCTGCCAATGCTGCTATTGCCAAAGGATGAACGTAGCCTGCTGGTTCAGTACCTGCAGAATAGGCTGTCCATTCCTCCCCCAGATAATGGTTGATCATCCCTTCAGCCATATGACTTCGACACGAGTTTCCAGTGCATAGGACCAAAACTTCTTTCTTACTCACGATACATTTCTCCAAATTTCCCAACCCGATCACCTTCTGCGCCGGCAGTTCCCTTTGCTCGCTGCCTTCTAGCTACCATCCTCTCCCACGAGCCATACCGGCTGCATACCCTCTCCTGCTAACTCCACAACTTGACCTGTTTCCAGATCGAGCAATCCGATGTTGGGATAACCATCATCGTTATCCATCCTGAATTGCTGAAACATCAAATGTTGCCCATCAGGCGACCAGGCGGGTGGCCCATAACTGATGCTCGCATCGTCCACCAATACCCTCTGTTCGCTGCCATCTGCCCTCATAAGCCACAGTTGGCGTCCGGCAGAAGTGCCGGGATACCTACGGCCAAAAGCAATCCATTCTCCGTCAGGAGACCATGCCGGAACGCTGTCCTCTACATTCAGATCGCCGCTAATGTTTAAAGTATTTTCGCCCGTAACGTCCATGCTATATAGATGGGTTGCTGATTCATATTCATGCCCATGCTCTATATGATCCTCTCCATCCTCACCATGAATGATTAGCAGATTCAGATTAGGCACAATGATCCGCTGGCTAGACGGATCCCAAGCGGCGGGCACACCAATTTCACCAGCAGCAAAACTAGTGCTGCCCTCATCCAGATTGGTGATGAACACCCCTTCATCCTCCGGTGAAACATAGCTCAACCATCGACCATCAGGCGCAAAGCTAATCCCCGATCCCCTTTCTTGCTGCCCTTCAAATAATGGCAGCGTTTCTCCAGTCTCGCTGTCCAACCACCACAGATAGGAAGACTGTGTTCTGCCATCTGCTCCTATCGGCCGTTTTTCGAATGCAATGCGCCGACTGTCATTTGCCCAAACAGGCCGGCTGCATTCAGCCTGCACACATCTGAGGATCTTCTCCGGATTTCGACCGTTTACATCTGACACCCATATCTCATTTGATCCGTCCACTGCTGTCGTAGAATAACTAACTGTCTTGCCATTAGGTGCAACCGCGAAATCATACACGCCTGCCTCAGCCTCTGTGATTCGTTGGGGTTCGCCACCGATATTAGCGACAGTAACCTGGCTGTTTCCAAACTCGTCAGGTCCAAGATATAGGATGGGTGGCAGGTTATTTGAATCACCACTATTTCCACATGCTGCAATCAACAGGGTCAGAATTAGAACCCATGCACAATTCCTGGCAAACAATTGAAAAACGTTGCTTCTCACAATCCATAACCGGGCATAAAAAACTCTTTCAAGTGGCCACTCGTTAATGTTAGCTTGTTACGTATCACAAAGAATGTCCAATCTTATCGTGCATTTTCACAGGACCGGAGGCTTCTCATACTCTGAATCCAATTCCCGATAATCTCCCGTGGCACAGTATACGACCCATTCGCATATATTGATCACCCTATCTGCCGCCCTTTCCATATTATGCACAACCCACTCAAGCTGATTTGCATGAGGAATATTATCCGGATGGCCTCCGGCATATTCGACGATCCGCACATAGAGACGATTAAAAAGATCATCAACTAAATTGTCCGAAGCGGGTATGGTTCGTGCCAACGTCGCATTATTTTCAGCAAACGCAATCATCGATCGATTTAACATATCCTGCGTTAATCTAACCATATGTGGCAAATTTTCGGAGATAGCTGGCAGTATCGTTCCAAAAGGACCGATTTCCAGGCTCGTTTTAGCAATTCCCTTAACGTAGTCGTGGATACGCTCCAATTCGCCCATAATCTCCATCATTGCCGCGATGAGGCGCATATCTCCGGCCATCGGTTGCTGAGTTGCTATCAAGGTTAAACTGCCCATGACTACCTCGATATAACGTTCGTTAATATATTGATCTACGGCAATCAGCCTTTCAGCAGCTGGTACATCCCTTTCAATTAAGGCCCTAGTCACCTTCAACAAGTTTTCCTCAACTTCACTGGCTGTGGCCAAAACCACTTCCCTCAATGCGTTGAGTTCTCGATCAAAGCTCTCTCGTAACATAGTTATGTCCCCACCGCTTTAAAAATGAATGAACTATGCATATCGAAAGTAATAAGGGTAACTTGTCCCCATCCTAAATCCTGCCAAGCCCTAGTAAGACTAACCAAATCGACCCGTAATATACTGCTCTGTAAGCTTATGGTCTGGTCTTGTGAATATCTTCTCCGTATCGTCGTATTCGACCAAATAGCCGGCCCGTTCCGTATTCATATTGAAGAAGGCCGTGTAATCCGATGCACGAGCTGCCTGCTGCATATTGTGTGTAACGATCACGATAGTATATTTTTCCTTCAGCTTCTGAATTAATTCTTCAATTCGCAGCGTTGATATCGGATCAAGAGCCGAAGCTGGCTCATCCATAAGGATTATTTCCGGCTTGACGGCAATGGTACGTGCGATGCAGAGTCTTTGCTGCTGGCCACCAGAGAGCGAAAGCCCACTTTGATCTAGCTTATCCTTTACTTCATCCCATATTGCGGCCGATCTCAAAGAGCTTTCCACCAATTCCTCCATATCCCGCTTGCTGCCCTTGAAGCCGTTGATCTTGGCGCCCCAGGCAACGTTATCATAAATGCTCTTCGGAAAAGGATTTGGTTTTTGGAAAACTATTCCGATACGTCTGCGCACCTCAACCGGATCAACATCAGCGTCATAGATGTTCTTACCGTGGAAAAGCACTTCTCCCTCTGCTCTTGCAGTTGGAATAAGGTCGTTCATACGATTGAAAGAACGCAAAACTGTGCTTTTACCGCATCCTGATGGTCCAATCAAAGCAGTGATCTTCTGAGCAATGACCTGTAAATTGATGGCTTCTATCGCCCGAAAATCACCATAAAACACACTGAGATCTTTGGCTTCAATTGCGTACTGATTTTCGTTAGCTTGACTTGGACCATTGATAGGCTGGGTCTGGGATTCATTAGACATCACTGAAACAAGAACAGGCGGACTTTGAGTTGCTACCACATTACTGTCTGAAGCATTAACTGCCCACGATTCGCTCTGGGATTGTTCTTCGCCATTAATATCATGATCATGCATTTCTTCACTTCTCGCCAGCTTAACAGATTCTACGGATTCTTGACCTTCAATCATATGGGTCGTTGCCGAATTATTCGTATTCATAACTCCTCCCGAACTAAGTAAGCTCCCTGCTGAACCGATTTCTCAAGATAATTGCTGCTGTATTTAGCAGCAGCAATAAGACCAAAAGGACAATAATTGCCGCTCCAGCAATATTTCGGAATGTATCCTGTGGTCTAGTTGTCCATTGGAAAATCTGAGCTGGCAGGGATGTAAACTTAGAGAAAGGACCTGTTGGATCTGTGGTAATAAAAGTAGATGCTCCCACAACCACCAGAGGTGCTGTTTCACCAATGACCCGCGACATGGTCAGGATTGTACCAGTGAGAATTCCGGGTAGTGCATTGGGCAGCACGTGATTCCAAATAGTTTGCCACTTAGTCGCCCCCAAGCCCATGCTTGCTTGCTTTAAGGATGGAGGTACAGCTTTGATTGCTTCTTGAGCAGCAATAATGATGATCGGCAGCCCGAGAAGACACAAGGTCAGACCGCCTGCCAGAACTGTTCGTCCGTTGGCAGTTGTACCTGCTTCTACAGCCCCGAAAAAAGCACCACTCGTAATTGGCTCAAGAAAGCGCACAAAAACCGCGAGCCCCAGCATACCATAGATGATAGATGGCACACCAGCAAGATTGTTAATATTGGTCTGGATGACGCGATTGTACCATTTGTCTGCAGTCGCATATTCCTCCAGATAGATAGCTGCAGCCACACCAAGAGGAAAAGCTACCGAGATCGCGATAAATACGACCCACAGAGAACCAAGTAACGCCGTACGCACACCGGCGAGCTCCGAGGTACTTGATTGGGGATTGGTGATAAAATCCGCAGAAAGCCAGGACCTAAACTTAACCTCTGCATTTGGTAAATTCTCACTGGCCTCTAAAACGATCGCTTCTCGTTCAAATATTGATGGATAAAGGAACCATGATTGTAGAATACGTGGTTTAATAACGTCAGTTTGCACCAGAATTTCTAAATCTTGTTTGTTCCTTGGGTCAGATGTACAACCCGTCGGCGGATTGTCGCTCAAACAGGCTGCTTTATATGACTCCGGATCATCACAGATCAGAAAGTTAGTGTAAAACTTCTGCTCCCGTTCCACAGCGCGGCAGCGTCCTGCACTGACATTGTCACGATACGTTACTACCAATCCATCAAGTGACATATCTTCTAGAGTCTGTACGTCAAAAACCTGGCGTACGAAGACATCCATTGTCCCGCTCTCCGCCGTTGGAATATAGCGGTGTACTGCTTCTGCAGGCCAATCTTTATTAACATCAGCCCAAGTAACTGCCCCTGTGAATATCTGCTCCAACTGTTCGCTACTGACATTAGACGCAAATTCATTCATACCGCTGACGACCGCTACTACAGCATCGGTGCCGATGCGAAATTCGGCAAGTTCCCGTTTGTTTGCCTTACACGTTTCGAACTCGAGCGTATCGACTGTACGACTGGCATTGACAATGTCAAAATCTTCATCGTCATCGTCGGCACAAAAGTCATCGAACCCACCTCCCGTACCCGTACTCTCAATTGAAATCTCACCGTCATACCCGTCCGCACGAAAACGATCTGCCATTGCCATACTGATCGGGTATACAGTCGAACTGCCAGCAATATTGATGGTTCCCGAATAATCGCCTGGGTCAATCTCGGCTAAGTTGTCAATCCCCAGAGCAGCACGAATAGTTTGTTCCTGAACAGCCAGAGCTTCCGGATTAGCAGGAAAATAGCCAACTTCGGCGATCACGTCATCAAGATGCTCCAGATAGTAGCCCAAAAACGCTGCCACCTCAGACTTCTCATCCATAATAGTTTTTGAACTGTACACAAACAACGGACGCACCGCTGGATAGCTGTCATTCTGAATGTTTTCCAGGGTAGGTGCAATGCCATCAATAGCTAGCGCATTCAAATTGTCTCGATTTGCATTATAAAAGGCATATCCAAAGAAACCCGCCCCATGCGCATCGGCAGCAATACCTTCAGCCAACGCCTGATCATCTTCACTTGAATCGATCACATTAGCAGCATTCGTCAACCTTTCTTTATTGTAACTGGTAACCAATGTCTCTTCTGGAACTTCAACCTGCTCTGCAACCAGACCAAATGACTGGTTGATGATTGTCAACAGCAGCACCATTAGTATGATAATCGCCGTTACTGTAGCCGCCAAGAAAAGCCATCGCCAAATGCTTCCCTTCCGCCTGCGTCCGCTTATTTGTACCCGCATGGCATCATCGTGCGGGTAAAGACTATCTTCTTCTACTTGCCTGCGAATATATTCACTGTCGATCATTCGTAGGCTTCCCGAAATCTGCGTACGATTCGTTGGCTGAAGATATTCAGCAGCATGGTCAAAGAAAAGACCACGAGCCCAATGGCAAAAATACTCTGGTAGTCCACCGAATCGTAGCTCAAATCACCACCGCTGATGCGCACCATATAGCCAGTCATTGCTTCAGCTGCTTCGAACGGATTTGGCGTGAGATTTGGACCAGCACCAGCAGCAATAGCCACGATCATCGTCTCGCCGACAGCGCGAGATACCGATACAACAAATGCTGCGGTGATCCCTGAGAGCGCCGCCGGTATTACAACACGCAAAGTAGTTTCCAGCTTAGTAGCCCCCAACCCTAAGGCAGCTTCCCTGAGCGCTCGCGGTACCGCATGTAGTGCATCTTCGCTAAGTGATGCCACTAGAGGGACGATCAAGATGCCGACCACGATCCCGGCTGAGGCAACGTTGTAAATTTGAACGGTGTCCCTTCCAAATACACCCCTTAGGAAGGGTGTCATGAACGTCAAGGCAAAGTACCCATAAACAACGGTTGGGATGCCCGCCAACACCTCGAGAATCGGCTTTATCGTGTTCCGCGCCCGCACTGAAGCGTATTCACTAAGGTACGCAGCAGTGGCCAACCCCAACGGCAATGCGACAAACATGGCAATCGTACTGATCATCAATGTGGCCGAGAGAAGCGGTAGAACACCAAAACGCCCTATTTGAGGCTGCCAAACGGTGTCCGTAAAGAAGTCAACCAGGGTCACTTCAGGAAGTGCAAAAAATTGCAGCGCATCGCAAAGTAAGACAAAAACGATGCCAATCGTAACGCCAATAGATATCACTCCAGCCAGCAGCAGTAGGCCTTCAATTATCGTCTCGCCAATGCGCGGATGTTTGGACAGCTTCTCCCCAATTTCTTTCTGCGATTCCAATACTGACAGCGTTGATTCTGCCATAGGATATTTGCCTCCTCTTCTACCACAACATCCATTGTCCTGCGCCTATTAAAGTGTGCAGGGCAAATGAATGGGGCAAACCACGCGTCTATTGTCCCATGGCCTCAAGCCACTTAGCACGAGCTCCATTTAGCGCTTCAGCACTCGCCGGGAAGTAACCGACATCAATAACCTCGTCATTGACATACGTCAAGAAGAAGTTGATGTAATCAGCTACCTGTGGCTTCTCCTGCATCACACTGCCATCGCTGTAGATGAACAGCGGGCGAGCCAGCGGATACTCGTTGGCATCAACCGTTTCAGCCGTCGCCTCCACACCTTCAATCGCGATTGGCTTAATGATGTCTATGTTTTCTGCTGCATAGGCGTAACCGAAATAGCCGATTGCATAGGAACTGCCCGCTACACCCTGCACCAATACATTGTCATCTTCACTTTGCTGTACGTTTGACGCTTCCAACTGTGGCGCAGGATCCTCGTCAAATACCTCTTCCGTGAAGTAGTCAAAGGTCCCACTATCTGTCCCAGGAATGAAGCGCTGGATCGGCTCTGCCGGCCAATCCGACCGCACATCAGCCCAAGTCTCGGCCAATCCGAAGATCTCGCCCAGCTCTTCGACGCTTGCATCCTCAATGAAGTCATTCTCAGTACTCACAACCACCGCCAACGCATCCGTTCCAACACGGAATTCAATCGGTACACGGCCGATTGCCGAACAAGACTCTACTTCTGAATCCTTGATGGGCCGGCTGGCATTTGATACATCCGTCTCACCTGCCACACAGAACCTCTCAAAACCCGCACCGCTGCCAATGCTGTCGATGCTGATATCACCACCGAAGCCTTCGCTCTGGTACCGTTCCGCCATCCGCTCAGCCAGAGGGAATACCGTCGAGCTTCCTGCAGAGACGACATTGCCGCTTGCCCCTAACGGATCTGGCATCGGGATCACGCCCATCTCACCTTGAGCAGGCTTATCCTCATCCACTTCTTCCTCAGCTTCAGCAGGTGCTTCTTCTTGGGCTTGTTCTACTTCTTCTTCAGAGCCTGATGAATCAAGCTGAGCCATACCTTCAATTGCGGGTGCTTCATCTGGTGCATCAGCGCTCTCTCCACCACCGCCACAGGCGGCAATCAAGACCGCAAGCAGAATAAATATTGCTGCTAATATGTATCGCATGTTTCTCCTCCACTAAGGGGATTTTTGGTCGTACAGCACAACATGCTGCCGTTACGGGAGGATATCACGTCGCGATTATGGGGTCATCACGTTTCAGTTAACATCTGGCTAAGGGTTGGTTAAGGCTTTGTTAACGGGCTATAGGCTGACAGGTAAGGTAAAAAAGAAAGTGCTCCCCTTGCCCTCTTTACTCTTGACCCAGATACGCCCACCGTGTGCTTCCACAAGATGGCGCGCAATTGCTAGACCAAGTCCTGTTCCGCTTCCTCCCCGCGTCCTGGCCCGATCGGATTTGAAAAATCTCTCAAATATTCTTGGCAAGTCTTCTGTCGCAATGCCCATCCCATTATCTCTAACTGATATAATGACTTCCCCCGGCATCTCCGTCCTATCTGTCATTTGTGCAGTGATCAAGATCTTACCGTTTTCTGGCGTAAATTTAATGGCATTGTGGACAAGATTAACCACGACCCGCTGTAATCGCTCAGAATCAGCTGATACAATGGGTATGCCATCCCCGATCTGCATCTGAATCTCAATTTCCGCTCTTTTAGCTTGCGGAAGCAATCTGTCCAGTACATCATCTATCAATTCGCTCACATCGGTCGGTTCAAGCCGGAGCGGCACTTCGCCTGATTCAATCCGTGACAACTCCAATAACTCTTCAACCATTTGGGTGAGAGTATCTAGCTCCCGCTCAGCCCTATCCAGGAACCTGTGGGCATCGACTGGTTCCTCCAAGGCACCATCCTGCAAAGTCTCCACTACAGCCCACAGATTGGTCAGCGGCGTCCTCAATTCGTGTGAAATATTGCTGATGAAATCGCGGCGAACAGTTTGAAGGAATCGAACCTGCGTAAGATCCTGCAATATAACCAGGTATCCAAGCCTATCTCTTTCCAGAAAAGGCGTCACAAATGCGCGCAAAAATTGGGATCGGCCGATTTCAACCGCGCCCACTGCTTCCCGTTTCTCATCCCTGCAAATCTGCCACAAATCGATCAATTGATGATGACGTGCCACCTCCGCAAAGCTTCGCCTTAATGCTCTTTCTTCGCTTGTATTTAGCATTGCCGTAGCCGCATCATTGATCAGCAGGATTCTGCCCATTTCATCAGCAATCAGAACGCCATCGGCCGTATTATCCAAAACAATATCGAGTTGCCGGTTTCCCTCAGTGAGCTCCTGTATTTGATCGTGCTGATAGTCAACCATTTTATTGATCACACGCGTCAATTCTCCTATCTCATCCCCAGTTCGAGGTATTATGCGACTATGGTTTTCTCCGGCTAATATCTGTTGCGACATCCTCTCAATTTTCCGAACCGACATTTCCCGATTTCTAGCATGGTTGAAGGCAAGTCCACAAATTATGATGATCTCCAAAGTCGCTGCGCCGATAATGCCCGTAGAAAGACATGATCCATTGTTGGTACAGGCTGAACTCTTCAGAAACAGGGCCAGCCCAAGCAACACTAATACGATCGTCGCCACATAGACAACAATTTGACGTTGGCTGTTGCGGTGTATCATTTTAGACATCTTCCCTAGATTTACTTTGCCTGTGGAGCATTGCCCTCGGCGTTTATCCCTCGAATCTATACCCTACACCCCGAACAGTAACGATTCTCGTCGCGTTGCGAGAGTCCGGCTCTATCTTCTCCCTCAGCCAGCGCACGTGCACGTCAACCGTGCGGCTGTTGCCATCATAGGTCCACCCCCAAACCCTCTCCAAGATTAGCGATCGAGATAGTGCAAAACCCTTATTTCGTGCCAGAAAAACTAGAAGTTCAAACTCTTTTGGCTTTAGCCGGATCGGGCTGCCATCCAAGCTAACCTCGCGCCGGTTTTCGTCAATTGTCAAATTATCAAAAGTCAGATTCGATACACTTTTCAATTTCTGTGCTGACTCCCCGCTACTTTCAGCATGCAAATCTTCACGGATTAACTCCACACGTCGTAAATGCGCCTTTACGCGCGCCAGCAGTTCGCGCATACTGAATGGTTTGGTGATATAGTCATCAGCGCCCATCTCTAATCCAACAATTTTGTCAATCTCATCCCCGCGAGCCGTAAGCATGAGCACGGGGACGCTCATTTCTTTGCGCAAAATCCGGCAAACCTCAAAACCATCTATGATGGGCAGCATGACATCCAGGACGATGAGATCTGGCTTCTCTTTCCGCGCTAGATGTAGACCCGTGCGGCCATCTTCCGCGGTCAATACATCGTATTCTTGCCGGGCCAAATTGTATTTGAGCATCTCTAGCAGAGTCTTGTCATCCTCTACCACCAGTATCTTGGTCACAATCTCTCCTTGATCCAAATAGTTCCCTACCAACTTAGAGGATAGCATAGAAGATCCACAGCGAACACTCCCCGTAACAATAAACCTTATACAACTCTTCTATTACCATCAATCGTTATTGTTAACTATACCTGACAGAACCCTCCTTTAGTGCTATAATATTTTGGATGCGAAGTTTCCGTTCTTTTAGCCGCCAGTTAGTCAATCAGAAAGGAGAATAATGATGCTCAATTTAGCAGTATTACTAGAGGATAGCGCTCGAGAGGTACCAGGCAGAGATGCCATCATATTCAATGAGACAAAGCTGACCTATGCTCAAGTCAATGGTGCTGCAAATCAGATTGCCAATGGGCTTGCCAAACTTGGCATTGGCCTAGGAGATAAAGTGGCTTTGTCGTGTCCCAATTTGCCCTATTTCCCTCTCGTCTACTACGGCATCCTCAAGGCAGGAGCCACCGTTGTTCCCCTTAATGTGCTTCTAAAAGGACGAGAAATTGCCTACCATTTGGCAGACTCTGATGCCAAAGTATTTTTCTGTTTCCAGGGCACACCAGAACTACCTATGGGTCAGTTTGGCTATGAAGGTTTTCAAGAAGCTGGTTCCTGTAATCACTTTTTCATGATTACCGCCGACCCCACCGCTCCTTCACCCATAGAGGGCACAGAAACGCTTGGCATGCTCATGGGCACCCAATCCCCCGTTTTTGATACTGCCCTGACCAAACCGGATGATACGGCCGTCATCCTTTATACCAGTGGCACCACAGGCCAACCCAAAGGCGCCGAACTATCACATTCCAACATGGTGATGAACGCCCTTTTATGCGACAACATGTATCCCGCAGCTGATCATGACGTGACCCTAATCACATTACCGCTCTTTCATTCATTTGGCCAGACCGTTCAAATGAATTCTGGTTTCTATAGGCGCATGACGTTGACCCTCCTCCCCCGTTTCGATCCGGGGGTAGCCTTTGCCATTATGGAACGGGACAATGTGACCATATTCGCCGGTGTCCCAACAATGTATTGGGCTCTGCTTAAATATCCCGGCGCCGAAGAATTCGACCTGGAGAAAATTGCCAACAATCTCAGGTTGGCGGCCTCTGGTGGTTCGGCAATGCCCGTGGAGGTGATGAGAGAGTTTACCGAAAAATACGCGGTGAAGATTCTCGAAGGGTATGGCCTTTCTGAAACCAGTCCTGTCGCTAGTTTTAACCTATATGACCGCCCCGCAGTACCTGGTTCCGTAGGAATGCCCGTTTGGGGAGTTTCCATACGCATCGTTGATTCAACAGGAAATGAAGTACCTCAGGGCGAAATGGGAGAGATAGTCATCAAAGGGCATTGTGTAATGAAAGGCTACTACAAACGTCCCGATGCCACAGCACAGGCACTGCGCGGTGGATGGCTCTACACCGGGGACATCGGCAACTTTGATGAAGAAGGCCACTTGTATGTAACAGACCGCGTCAAGGACATGATCATTCGTGGTGGATTCAATGTCTACCCACGGGAGATTGAGGAAGTGATGATGGCCCACCCTGACGTAAGTTTAGCAGCAGTAATTGGTGTCCCCGATGATAGTCATGGAGAAGAAATTAAAGCCTTCGTAATTCTAAATGCCGAGGCCGAAATTTCTACAGACGAAATAGTAGCCTGGTGCAAAGAAAACATGGCTGCCTACAAATATCCGCGCATGGTCGAAATCCGCGAAACCTTGCCCATGACCGCAACGGGAAAAATCCTGAAACGAGAACTGCGCCCCAGCTAGATAACAATTTTCAAGACCCGACTGGGTCAAAATATCAAGATCAAAAAGAGGACGCTCCTTTAAAGGAACGGCCTCTTTTTTCAACAGCTAGCACCTTAGGTTGACAAAAAATATTGCTTAAAGAATTCGCTCGCCACTCGTGGGTTATCCACCAGGTATTGATAGCCATCAAATCGATGAGTGGAGTTTACAAACAGCAGCTCCTGGGCATGTGGCGTCATGTCCGCCATATTTGACACATCCTCACTGCTGCCCCAGGCATCACCAGTCCCCTGTATGAACAGCACCGGCGTGTCCCCCGCACCTGCCGCCGCAAACGCGGGTACAATACCTTCCATTCTCGGTCCGCCGAAAAATCGATAGATTAATTCTGCCATACTGCGCACAATCGATCCCATGAATCCCATGAAATCCGTCGCTAGGCGATACGAGAAGAGTGATGGAGTCATGGGCTGCACAGCCACCAGTGCGTGAATCAAATCAGTCTGAGGCAGAGCAAAAAGGCCAGCATTGGCACCAATAGAGAACCCAATCACTCCGATCTTGCCCTTATTGACGTTATCTCTGTTTTCCAAGTATGCCAGGGCCCCTAAAAGATCCTTGGCCTCGCCTTGGCCAAAAGTGACCGGTCGAGATGCCGCACTTTTCCCGTGGTTTCGTAAATCAAAAGTAAGCACGTGAAAACCATTGCCGTGCAGCGCTTGAATGAGACTCAACAAATCAACATTGGTGCTGCCGGTCACATTGGCAAACATATCCTCAGCTTGATAACCGAGCCTGTTCCACCGCCAGCCATGTACCAAAACGATCGTTTCACCATCAGATTCTTCACCTGCTGAGGCCGGTATAAACCATCCCGATAATCGGACGCCATCCTGTGCTGGAAACTCCACTTCTTCATACTTCAAACCAACATCGGCTGGTGTCTCCCATATTTTCTGACGGATTGGAGCGATCATCGTTCTCGCCAGGTAAGCGGCTGCCACAACCATGGCCCCCAACAAGAATCCAGCTATTCCAAAGAATAATCGTAATGCCCGTCGAAATGTCACCATGATCCTCTCTCCTTGCCCAGTTCACTAGCATTATACCTTAGAGGGATGATTGTTTGCAGTTCGATTTTCAATGACTTGATTCCGCTCACCCTTTCCCAGCAATATCGATAAGTACCATGCTGAAGGGTCAATACCACAATGCCACTATAAGCCATCAAACAGTTCGTTCTCTCGGAAGCCATCAGGAACCCGTGGATAGGCACGAATAAAGTACTCCGATGCCAGGAAGCGACGTTGTATCCCCTCTGGAAGCGCCCGCGAATTGCTCGTTCCCCCACCTTGGCTCTTATGTTTGGCGCTGGCCGATTTTTTAACATCCCAGTATTGCCTATAGCCGATCTTGGCATGTATTTTCTTTGGCGGGATACCCAGTTTGGTGAAGTCAATGTCTTTATTTCGGCCCGCCTTGGATGGATCGAGACCTCTAAGCCGCATTATCATAATGTATATCTTTACCATCCGATTTGAAAAGGCAGTGTAGTACAGACGACCTGGCTGATAAACATCAGGACCAATCTCTGGGAACTGTCCCTCGTCTCCGGCAGCGTGAAACGCAGCGGTGGTAATCTCGCAGCAGTGAATATGATCAGGGTGAAAGTATCCACCAGTTTCATCATGCGTAATGACAACTTGAGGTTGGATTTCCCGTATCAATCCGACGACGCGTCCAATTGCCTCATTTTCATCCGAGTTGATAAAAGCCTCGGGATGCTTGTTAGCAGGATCTCCAATATAGCCCGAGTCACGATAACACATCATATGCAGCGTGCCACCGAGTATTTCCACAGCTTCCGTCAGCTCTTGCACGCGAACATTCACCAGATCAGCCAAGGTATGTTCAAATCCTGTGGCTACAGAACCGGCAACACCATCCGTCGCAATTGCCACATGAACTTCGACACCTTCAGCAGCATAGCGAGCAAGCGTTCCTCCCAATCCAAAAGATTCATCATCCGGATGGGCAAGTACCGCCAACAATCTCCGCGCCATCCCGTTTTCCCTCACAGAACAATCTCTTTTTCTTTCACAATTTTGATCTCAATCTTTGTCTTCATCTCAAAAAAACCTGGTCAGCTCTCACGTAGTCTCCAGTAGTTCCCACCACCATCCCAATAGCATGATCATCAGTATGGGACATACTAATAGACCACTGATTCAATCCTAGATCATCAGCCAAATCTGCAGCAGCGCTGTGCAAAACTAGCTCAGGCCGGCCTCGATGATTGTTCACGATCTCGATTTCTTTCCAACCCACATCACCGATCCCAGTACCAAGAGCCTTTCCGACAGCCTCTTTGACCGCAAATCGAGCTGCTAGTTTTTCTGCGCTTCCGGTGCAGTATGCTTGCTCCTGATGCGTAAAAATCCGATCAAGAAAACGCGCACCGTGACGATCAAGACTGCGCTGGATGCGCACTATCTCGATCATATCGACACCAACAGCCAGCATAATTTACGCCACCTCACTGTTCATCATGAAACACTCGCAGCAGCGCTCAATTCAGCGCGCCACCTTGAAGTCAGGGCCACTTTCGGCATGTAGATCAACGACAACCTCTTGCCCGCCAAACCCATCTACCAGGTCATGGGCCCGCACAGTTATAACATCAACATCCGGTGGAATGAGTATTCCACTTTGACTGCGCGTGAAAGGCTGTTCGCCAACATGTGGGTGCAGCAGAAGACGGGTAAAATGGCTATCTGGATCGGGTTTGACGACCGTTCCATCAGGCATTACCACGTCCCAGCCATCGGCATAATCTTCCCAACCCGTGTCCTCATGCTCAACAGTGACGGCGAACCTCCATAACCCATCATCCGCTAGATTTGCTTCAACAAAAAGTACGTCTGCGTTTCCTGTGCCGCTGATATTGGTTCCCACTTCTTCGGTAGGTTCTGAAGTTCCAGTTTCTATGATGGGCGCTTGTTTTTTCTCATCAATTTCCAAATCATCTGTTGATTCCATCACAATGGCTGCTTCTGAAGTGGGATCTAACTGCAAACCCGAGTTACCATTGCATCCTACCAATATGAAAAATAGTAAAAGCAAGAAACTCGTGCTGCGCCGCCCGTGACGGTGGGTTGAAGTCTGGATAATTTGCATGGTAGGTCAAGCGATTTTGATTGTGCCCCGGTATACGGCCACTATTTCAGCCATTATCGAAAGCGCGATTTCTTCAGGATCTTCTGCACCGATATCCAATCCAATCGGCGCAAATATTCTGCCGATTTTCTGCTCAGTAAATCCCATTGTCTTCAAACGTTCTTTCCGTTTGGCATGTGTTTTGCGACTGCCGAGAGCACCGATGTAAAAGACGTCACTGTCAAGCAAGATTCCTAAAGCTTGATCATCAATTTTCGGATCATGGGTAAGCAAGGCCACGGCCATATTTGTCGAGGGCAAAGTATCTTGAAAGGCCTCTCTCGGCCACTTCTGGACAAGCTTATCAACATCAGGAAATCGATAATCACTGCCAAACGAGCGGCGTGGATCGATGACCACCGTTCTTATGCCTAGATTTCTTGCCTCTCTGGTCAGCGCGATCGCAATGTGAACACCGCCTATCATCACCAGAACAGGTGCTGGTCGAAATACATCGACAAATACCTTGAGCCCCGATTCTAAAGTGACAAATTGTGAATTCTGCAGAGAGGGTAAAAGATTTTGCAGTTCACTCTCTATTCCAGGCTCAAGAAAACCAAAACCTTCGCCGTCCCCACCGAACGCTGCCCTAGAATGGCTGTGATCTGGAGAACCTTGAACTACGGTGGCAACAGCTCCAGACCAATCAGATAAAATAACCTTACGATAAAATTCATACCACGCTCGATCGAGGACTTCAACGAAAACGTCAATATTGCCACCACAGGCTATGCCAACGTCCCAGGCCGTTTCATCAGCGACGCCAAAGTGAAGCAGCCTAGGCTCTTTGCTTTCCAATATCTCGCCGCTTGCCTCGACAACGGCTCCCTCCACACAGCCACCGCTGATCGAACCAACTATACGACCATCTGCACTGACTGCCATTTTCGCACCCACTCGCCTTGGCGCAGATCCCCACGTTGATACAACTGTGGCCAAGGCAACGGCCGTATCGCCCTCCGCGTACCAATGGTCAATTTCAGCTATGATATCCTTCATCAGCGATCTCCAGCGTATCACTATAAATCAAATCAATAAATCGAGCCTCTCGTCATTGTACGACTAGATAATCATAGATACAACCGATCTGGTTCATCCTTGACATAATTCCGACATCACGTAGACTTGGCCTCAATCATGGATTTTGCCATAACGACAAGTCAGATTAGTAAAGTATACTATCCATCGACAGGCTGGCGGACCCGAAGCGGCAATTCCATAAAGACGGCCGTCGACAACGTCACCCTCTCAATCCCTGAAGGCGAGCTGTTTGGACTGCTGGGTCCCAACGGAGCTGGAAAAACCACCTTAGTCAAAATGCTCTGTACACTTATATTGCCTAGTGCAGGAAGAGCAAAAGTTGCCGGTATTGATCTGGCCGATGAAAGAAAAATCCGAACCGTTACTGGTCTAGTAGTCTCAGATGAACGCAGCTTTTATTGGCGGTTGTCAGTCAAGCGCAATCTTGATTTTTTTGCCGCCATGCATGGCCTTCATGGCTCTCGTGCATCCACCCGCATAGAGTCAGTGCTCAAAGACGTCAACCTTTTCGATCGTGCACAGCAGCGCTTCAGCGACTTATCGAGCGGCATGCGCCAGCGACTTGCCATTGCCCGTGCCCTACTCCATGAACCACGCATATTATTTCTCGATGAACCAACCCGCAGCCTCGATCCTACAGCAACCCGCCAACTACATGATCTCATCCTGCGCTTAGTGGGCGAAAGGGAAATGACCGTATTCCTCATCACCCATGATCTTGCAGAAGCAGAGAAGCTGTGCGACAGAGTTGCTCTCATGCATGAGTCCAAAATCCAGAAAATCGGGCAGCCAGCTGAACTACGCAGGCATCTAAATCCGCAAAGAACCTACACTATTACCATAAAATCAATTTCTGAAGCTCAACTTCACGGACTGCACAAATTATTATCAGGACTTACCTATTCATCAGGCGAAGATAGCTCGCAGACGATAGAACTCCAGTTCCTAGCCAATGAGCAAGACAGAAAACTAACTAATATTATCGATTACCTCCGTCAAAATGCAGTGGAGATAGCAGCCATAGAAGGCACACCTCCTTCACTTGAAGAAGTCTTTGCCCACTACACGACCGGAACAATCGTTACTCCGTGATGAAAACCTTACGCGCCTTTCTTATCCGAGACTTTCACATCGAGACCAGCTACCGCTTGTCCTTCCTAGCCAGCTTCGGTGGCATTTTTTTTAACGTCTTGATTTTCTACTTCCTTTCAATTTTCATAAACGCAGCAACTGACGCTGATTTTGGAACTTTTGAGGGCGATTATTTCTCATTTGTGTTGATCGGCGTCGCCTTTGCCGGCTATTTTGGAGTAGGGCTAACGAGTTTTTCTCGTGCCCTTCGCTTAGCACAAACGACAGGCACCTTGGAAGCCATGATGATGACGCCAACATCTCTTCCCGCGATCATCACTGGGTCCGCAGCCTGGAGCTACGTTTTCACCACGTTCCGAGTATTTGTCTATCTATTTTTAGGAATCGCTTTTTTTGGCGTCAGTTTCAAAGGGGCCAATTTTGCCGCCGCCGCTGCCGGATTGCTGCTGGCGATTATATCCTTCGCCAGTATCGGTATCATTTCTGCCAGCATCATCATGATCGTCAAACGCGGTGACGCTATCATTGGTCTTATCGCCAGTTTGGCCAATTTAGTCGGCGGTGTTTACTATCCGGTGGAAATCTTACCCCAAGCCCTACAAATCTTGGCCAAATTACTGCCAATCACCTATGCCTTACGAGTGATGCGTCAGGCTCTACTCCTGGGGGCCAGTTGGCGCGATCTTGCTCCCGATATATTTGCGCTTCTAGTTTTCTGCCTGCTGTTGTTCCCGCTGTCTCTTTTTGTATTTCACTTTGCAGTGCAGCGTGCGCGGTTGGAAGGAACGCTGGCTCATTACTAAATCAATCTACTCAGTAGGCACTAATTCAACTAGCTCAATCTCGAAAAGCTTTGGCCAACGCTTGCCAGTTACAAACAATCGTTCCTCATCAGGATCATAAGCAATCCCATTGAGCACACCCTCAGTCCCAATGCGGTCTTCTTCAGCTAACAAGCCGCTCAAATCAATCCGGCCCGTTACTTCGCCCGTTTCCGGGTCTATGCGTACAATATGGTCCGTTTGCCAAACATTGGCCAGGATTTCTCCATCAACATATTCCAACTCGTTAAGGAGGAATACGGGTCCAATCTCATCATAGACTTGAATCCGTCCAGTTTCCTCAAGTGTTGCCGGATCCCAGAAATAAATAGTGTCCGTTCCATCGCTGACAATCAATTGCTGCCCATCATGAGTAATACCCCAACCCTGATGGGCATAAGTAAACTCCTCAAGCAGGTCGAAACTGCTGCTGTCATAAACAAAGCCCACGCCCGATTTCCAAGTCAGTTGGTAGATCCTATCATCAAAAGTAGTAATTCCTTCGCCAAAATACTCCTCGGGGAGCAACAAAATCTGAGTCACTTCACCTGTTTCCAGATTGACTCGACGCAGAGAGGACTCTCCATATGACCCGGAGCCTTCGAGAAGCAGATCTGAATCCTCTTCCACAACAAGACCTTGAACAAACGACCCTCGATCATGGGGGTACGCTTCAACAATCTTGAAGCCATAATTGGGAGTGGCTGCGTCATCTTCAAGAAGAGCAGCAGTGGCTTCTATGGTAACGCCTGTTTCTTCGCTTGCACCAGACTCTAGGGTAGGAAGTGGGTCCCCATTATTTTCAATCTCTGGAGGAGCTTCTGGCATCGTGGTCGCCGGTATAGGTTCTGGCGGACTGTTTGTAGGGATCCCAATCGCCGTCTCAATAGGAAGAGGATCCTCAGGTGCCAAACGACTTTCCACTGTTTTCGGTGGCAAAGTCGACAAGGCCGGAGCATCACTACCTGGAATCGCTTCCAAGATGGGGGCAGTTGGCTCCTCGACGGAATCCCTTCTCCCATCAGCGCCGCCTACGCAAGCAGTATGCGCAAGGATAAAAAGCAAAGCAATTGCAGTCAGTCGAATCCTCATATCGGTCCAAATTATAGAGTATTTTCCTGATTTATCAGTCCTTTAAAAGCTGAGTCTTAATCTTGGAAATTTAAGCGGCTCAACCTATACTTGCCCCATGTCAATCACAACGAGAACGATCAGGTTTGCCAATCGTCCGCATATTTCCCGGATAAGATATTTTCTAGTATCGGCCGTAATTACTCCATGAAACCGCTAGATTCACCCACGGGATTAACCATTCGACCTGTCCTACCTGAAGATGCTCAGGCTATGAATGAGATCGCCGGTCACCCGAAAGTTGCACGAACTTTGCTGCAATTACCTTCAAAGGAAATCGCCCAAACAGAGAATCTACTGCGGAACCAAAAGCCAGGACATCATCGCTTGGTGGCAGTCAAAAATGCTGCTGTCATTGGGCTTGTGAACCTCAACCAACCTCAGAATCCCCGCCTGGTTCATTCTGCCTCGTTAGGCATAATGGTCCACCCACATTATTGGGGACAGGGCGTCGGCACGGCCCTCATGACCGCCATACTTGATCTGGGCGACAATTGGCTGAACCTGAAAAGGATTGGCCTAGGCGTACGGCCCAGTAACAAAGTCGCAGTTGGTCTCTATGAGAAATTCGGTTTTGTGTCTGAGGGCACGAAAAAAGAAGCGGACTTTGCCGACGGCTGTTACCAAGACCAACTGCTCATGGCTCGCATTTATCCCAATGCTCCACAAACCCAACCCATCGCGCCAGTTCAATACCCGTGCAAGACGCGTGATGTTGTCTCAATTACCATCAGGCCTGTGAGACCTGGTGATGGCGCCGACCTGCATGAAATCTTCACCCACCCAGCAGTCGGATCCGGAACCAACCAATTGCCCAGCCGCGAAAGACCAACCACCATCGAGTGGCTCCAGCAGCAGAATCCCGGCCAATACCGCTACTCGGCCGTCGCCCAACATAACAACGGTTCTTCCAAGGTTATTGGCAATCTAACAATGCACCAGTATCAAAAAACACGTATGATGCATGTGGCTTGGTTCGGTATGTCCGTTCATCCTCATTATTGGGGACTTGGCGTTGGATCGCAACTAGTGGAAACAGCCCTCGATTTGGCCGACAATTGGCTTGGTCTGAAGCGTGTAGAGTTGGACGTACTTACCGACAACGCGCCCGCTATTAAACTTTGTCAGAAATTTGGCTTTGAAATTGAAGGAACCAAGCGGCTCTATAGTTACGGTGCCGGTCGCTGGGCAAATGCACATTTCATGGCCAGGCTCAAGCGCTAGATAATCAACTAACTGAACCACGGAAAATCGTTTCATCATGGTGCCTCAGAAAGATATAGGAATGTTTAAGTGACAAGAAAACAGCAATTTCAAAATACTCATCTAAAATACGCTTCCGTTACCTTGCTTTTAGCTGCTCTTTGTTTTCTAGCTTCTTGCGCTGGCAGCGACGAGCCCACAACCTTGAAACTCGCGCTCCTGCCAATCATGGATACGCTGCCCGCCCATGTGGCGCAAGAACAGGGTTATTTTGCCGATGAGAATCTCACTGTCGAGTTCCTTCCCGTTGGCTCAGCGCCTGATCGCGACCAGTTGATCAAATCAGGGCAAGCGGATGGGATGGTCAACGAATTGCTGTCCACAATGTTCTTCAACAGCGAATCGCCGGAAGTAATAACCGTCCGCTATGCCCGCAAGGCAACGCCGGATTACCCCCATTTCTACGTCCTCGCCTCTGCAAACAGCGGCATAGAAGGCGTCGAAGATATTATCGGACAGAAGATTGGCATATCTGAAGGAACTATAATCGAGTATTCGACGGATAGGCTGCTTCAAGCAGCCGGCCTGTCCCCAAATGACTACCAAACCATTGCCGTACCAAGAATTCCAGACCGCCTCGCCCTATTGGGATCAGGCGAACTGTCCGCCGCAAATATGCCTGACCCGGCAGCAGCCTTGGCCATTCAGAATGGCGCCACCGTAGTGATCGATGATTCGGGCTACACACAATACGGTCACAGTGTCTACACTTTTCGCAAGGAACTTGTTGACGAGAATCCAGAGGCAGTTCGCAGTTTCTTACGCGCTATCGAACGTGCAGTAGTCGATATCAACAATGACAAGAGCAAATGGGGTGACTTGTTAAGTGAAAAGAACCTAGTCCCTCCACCGTTGTTAGGCAGCTATACAGTTCCCGATTTCCCTGAAGCGGGCTTGCCAACCGCAGACCAATGGGATGACATGCTTGATTGGGCTCTTGACAAAGGCTATTTATCAGGAGAGTTGGATTACACCGGCTCGGTTGACGACGCTTATCTACCCTAAGCGCTTAAATCAATATGTGCTTCATTTTCCTAGAAGATATCAATGGTTCGATTTACTGATGTAACCTTCGCTTACAGGGACACTCCCCCGGTCTTTGAGACATTCAATTGGCACCTGGCTCGCGCCGAAAGATGGGCTGTTCTCGGACCATCAGGCTGTGGGAAGAGCACCTTGCTGTTTCTCCTTGCCGGGCTTCAGATTCCGGTAAATGGGCAGATTTTGATTGCCGACAATCCCCAAAAGGCGCCGCGTCCACAAACGGGCCTGATCTTACAGGACTACGGGTTGCTGCCCTGGGCCACTGCCCGCAACAACGTTAAGCTTGGCCTCGATATTCGCCGCTTTTATGGTCCTGATGGCAAGCATGCACCTCAGGACTTTGATCCTGGCCAATACGATGAACGAGCTGAGTACTGGATCAAACGATTGGGATTAACTGCACATGGCCAAAAATATCCTGCACAGCTTTCTGGCGGACAACGCCAGCGAGTAGCCATAGCCCGGACCCTATCCTTACAACCCGATCTTTTGCTCATGGATGAGCCGTTTTCTTCATTAGATGCGCCGACCCGAGCCAATCTACAAGACAGAACGATAGAACTAAGCCAGGAACAAGCGTTAACCTTAATCATCGTTACCCACTCTATAGAAGAAGCCGCGGTCATGGGTGAGCACATTCTTCTCTTAAACCAACCACCCAATAGTCAGTCTGTAATTTTCCCTAATCCGGGCTCTGGCGACCCTAATTTTCGAGAAACAGCCGCTTACTTTGAATTATGTCGCAGCCTACGCCAAGAAATGGAGCCAGGTCCATGAAAAAGCGCGAACTAGCGCTGGGTATCGTAGGCGTACTAATTGTCTGGCAGTTGACCGCTTTATTGATTGACAATCCCATCCTGCCTGGACCAGTCGAGGTAGCTGCGGTATTCATTGCTGAACTAAACAAGGGCTTGGCCCTGCACTTTCTGGTCAGCATGTGGCGTGTCCTCTTGAGTGTCGCCCTGGCCATCGTTACTGCCGCTCCCCTAGGCTTGCTATTGGGCCAAAGCAATAGGCTTAACGCCATTGTATCCCCCATGATCTATGTTCTCTACCCTATTCCCAAGATCGTCTTTCTCCCGATCATCCTCCTGCTTCTGGGCGTTGGTGACCTTCCAAAAGTATTTATCATCTTTCTCATTCTCTTTTTTCAAATACTTGTTCTCGTTCGCGACAGCGCATTGAGCATCGAGCCCAAGATGCTGCTGTCCGTGCGCAGTCTCGGCGCTGGAAGACGTGCACTGTATCGCTACGTATATCTTCCCGCAAGCTTGCCCGCTATCTTGACCGCACTTCGTCAATCGGTGGGCACCGCAGTTGCCGTACTCTACATTGCCGAGTTGTTTGCCACACAGCGTGGACTCGGATACTACATCTATCTCAATGGCAACACACTCTTCAACTACCCTGCCATGTATGCCGGGGTGGTTGCCATGAGCCTCCTTGGTCTGGGCATGTATTTTTCCGTGGACTGGCTGGAAAAACGCATCTGCCCCTGGAAATACATCTCCTAAACATCTGGCGTAAGAAAATTCTAAAAAACCGCTTATTCCCGTCCTATATGTGCTATCATTTCGCGGCAGACTGACCAGTCGGTCCAATACTCTGCAAAATGACACAATGAGTAATTCAGCAAACGATACGCTTAGCACGCGCGAGCGAATACTAGACGCGTCGCTCAACATTTTTTCCCGCAAGGGCTATCATGATACGCGTCTAGACGAGATAGTTGATCAGTCACACACCTCAAAGGGAGCGATCTACTTTCACTTCCCCAATAAGGAACGCCTCTTCTTAGCCCTGGTGGATCAATTTGCAGATTTGCTTGAACGAAGAGTGATTGAAGCTATTCAGCAGGAAGAAAAGGGTATCAGCCGTGTACAGGTCGCCCTAACCACCTGCCTTGAAACATTTGGACGCTACCGCAGACCGGCAAAAATCCTGCTGGTGCAGGCGGTTGGACTGGGAACCACTTTCGAATATAAGCGCAATGAGATAAACGACCGCTTTGCCTTCTTAATTCAGACCTACTTGGACGAATCTATTGAGGTCGGCGATATTCGACCAGTTGACACCGAAATCGTGTCCGTTGCCTGGATGGGCGCTATTTATAATATTGTTATCCGCTGGGTGAATACGGGAGAACCAGAGTCAGAAAGAATAATGGATACCCTGCTGCCATTGCTGCTCAAAAGTGTGGGCTATGAAGAATGAGCGCCTAGATGACTGGTCGGCCAGAGGCAAATACCAGCGCCCTTTGCTGCAATCTCCATCCGAAGGACGGCTGATTAGCTATTGTCTGCCGGCTCCAAATATCAGCGCTGCAGCATTTCTTCAGCATGCAACAGGTCAAGAACGTGTATTTTGGCAGAGCAGTCGCGACCAATCGATTTTTGCCGGTTTTGGCATAGCGGTGCAGATAATGGCTTGGGGTGCAGGTCGATTTCAAGAAATAAAGAGAAAAATGAAGTCTATCTTCAGTGACGCAGTCCAGCTAAATGAACAAACATATCTTGCCCAGCCCCGCTTCTTTGGCGGATTCGCCTTTCGGGATGATTTTGCACCTGATAATGCTTGGGCTGCATTCCACCCCGCCCATTTCGTTTTACCACACTATCAACTTGTAAAACAGGCCGGTCATACCTGGCTGATAATTAACGCCCTTGTCACAGATGACGATGATTTGAGCGATGTTCATCTCCAGCTGCACGAGGCCCTTCTCACCCGCCTCGGTCAGCTTTCAGCAGCCAATACTGTGCGGTCAGAACATGTGCCGGATCCATCCTTGTATAGCGTCAATTTCCCCTTAAACTACGAAAGATGGCGCAGAAACGTGGAGGAGATAGTTGCCAAGATCAACAATTCCAACTTGGAGAAGATGGTCCTTTCACGTGTTTGTGAACTTCGTGCGGCAGATCGAATAGATGTAACCAGAGCACTTGCTTATTTGAACGAGCATTATGTCGACTGTACGCGATTTCTTTTCGAGCCTCGACCTTATCATGCCTTTTACGGCGCGACACCCGAGCTGCTGGTCGATGTAAAAGGGCGTCAATTGCAAACAATGGCCTTGGCTGGCTCAATCAGGAGAGGCGAGGACCATAGCGAAGATATTGCTATGGCACGTCAATTGATGGACGCAGCCAAGGATCGGCACGAACATCAACTGGTTGTTGATTCAATCCGCCGCCGCCTAGAGCCATTTGCTGGCCAACTTGGAATACCGAGGCAGCCAGATATCTTAACTTTGAGTTATATCCACCATCTTATAACACCGGTTAACGGGCAGCTAAATGAAGAATTGGGAGTACTCCCTCTACTGGAGATATTACATCCAACCCCGGCTTTAGGCGGGTCTCCCCGAGAATTGGCCCTCGATTTCATACGTGATGTTGAACCGGTGCCGCGCGGTTGGTACGCCGGACCCATCGGCTGGATAAACAGCCAAATGGACGGTCAGTTTGTGGTTGGCATCCGCTCGGCCATCGCCCAAGATAGGCGTGTCTGGCTCTATGCCGGAGCGGGCATAGTTGCCGAATCAGATCCCAGAAAGGAATGGCTTGAAACATCGCTTAAATTTAAACCCATGTTTGCTGCTCTAGATCTGCAGCTCGAACAAGGCTCAATTCCTCTGGCTCAAAAGGGGTGAATCTGACCATGGAACCGTTGTCCATATCGCCTAACGAAAACCCTACCACCATCTGGGCCAGGATCTTTGTCGATGAATTGGTTCAAGCTGGTCTTGCCGCCGTTTGCATCTCGCCTGGATCACGCAGCACGCCGCTCGCCTTGGCCTTTTATGCCCACAAAGACATCAAGATTCACCTTCATCTTGATGAGCGTAGTTCCGCCTTTTTTGCCTTGGGTATAGCCTTAGCGACAGAGAAGCCGGTAGCCTTAGTATGCACTTCCGGTACGGCTGCAGCCAACTTTTATCCAGCCATCATTGAAGCGAAAATGTCTCAAGTTCCGCTTCTAATTCTAACCGCCGACCGTCCCCATGAATTACGACAGAGTGGTGCCAATCAGACTATCAACCAAGTCAATATGTTTGGGGAACATGTCCTATGGTCCGTAGATATGGCTCTCCCCCAGGCTGATGCACCCCGGGAAGCGATTGCTAATCTTCGTGCGCTGGCAGCACGCGCCTTAGCTCTATGCGATGGCTTCACAAAAGGCCCCATACACTTGAACTTTCCCTTTCGCAAACCTTTGGAACCTACTGTTGCCGCGGATTTATTGGTTTCAACGCAAGCGGAGCAGCCCCAACGGCCCTACACTACAATCGCTAGGGGTGTCGTTCAACCTTCAGCCCGCCAACTTGATTATTTGGCCAGACTCGTAAATGAACATCCGCGCGGACTCATTGTCTGCGGCCCTCGTTGTCCCACGGGCAATTTCCCTATGGCAGTTGCCCACTTGGCTGAAGTTTCTGGTTACCCTATTCTGGCCGATCCTTTATCTGGACTTCGATTTGGAAACGATAGCGCTGCTACAGCTGTATTGGGAGGTTATGAGAGCTTTTTGCAGACCAAACAAGACGCCTGGCCTAAACCTGATTTGGTCCTCCGCTTTGGTTCTGTACCTACGTCCAAGTGGCTGATTCATTATCTAGTGGATACCCGCCCCGGCTGTCACATTCATGTTCAAGAGAGCGGAAAATGGGCTGATCAGAATCATACAACAACTCATCTTTTCCAACTCAATCCAACTCAGCTTTGCCAACAGATTTCTCTCTTAATAGAACGTCCGCTTGACGCCTATTGGGTACAACATTGGACCCAATTGGAAGCAAGATCCTGGGCCATTGTCAACAACCATTTATCAAGAACGGCGTTTGACGGATCATTGGCAGCTGCTTTGGTCGACCTGCTGCCTCCTGACGCCGCACTATTCTCCGGCAACAGTTTAGCTGTTAGACATATTGACCAATTCGGCCAGCCTCAAAGCAAATCGTTGCGCCTGTTCGCTAATCGCGGGGCCAGTGGTATTGATGGAAACATTTCTACCGGCCTGGGTATTGCAGCATCAAACGATAAACTTACCGTGATACTCATCGGTGACATTACTTTCTACCACGACAGCAATGGTCTACTGGCCTTGAAAAAGCTTGCTGCCGGAAAAGTGATCATCGTATTGCTCAACAACAACGGTGGTGGTATTTTCCGCCGCTTGCCGGTAGCTAATATCTCCCCCCCGTTTGAGGAGCTATTTTTAACCCCTCATGCCCTTGATTTTGCCCACATCGCTGCCATGTATGGCCTGAGTCATCACATTGCAGTAGACCTGAACAGTTTCCGGGCCATCTTTGAAACTGAATTAACCAACGAGCACCCAACAATCATCGAGTTTCAGAGTGACAGCCGTAAAGATGAACAAGTTCGCCAGCAAATTATCAATGCTCTGAAATCCCAATTGAATTCCGCTTAATTACCAATCATAAGAAATATTCTTTGCAAGGAGAATTTGAATGACAATTTGGCAAAAAGTAAAAACCTTCGAGGACATTACCTACCACAAAGCGGACGGAATGGCGCGCATCGCCTTCAATCGCCCCGAGATTCGCAATGCATTCCGCCCACAAACGATTGACGAAATGATTGAAGCCTTTCGTGATGCCTGGATGGACAATGGAATAGGCGTGGTGCTACTAACCGGCAATGGACCATCTCCTAAAGATGGCAAGTGGGCATTCTGCGCAGGTGGCGACCAATCTGTCCGTGGCCATGCAGGCTATGTAGGCACGGACGGAATGGCGCGGCTAAACGTTTTAGAACTACAGCGAATCATGCGCACAATGCCCAAACCGGTTATCGCCCTCGTTGCTGGCTATGCTATAGGTGGCGGACATGTCCTCCATGTAGTAAGTGATCTGACCATTGCCGCCGACAATGCAGTATTTGGTCAAACCGGTCCTATTGTGGGTAGTTTTGATGGCGGCTTCGGTGCCAGCTATCTTGCCAGTATTGTTGGGCAAAAGAAGGCCAGAGAGATCTGGTTTTTATGCCGCCAATATAATGCCCAAGAGGCCCTGGAAATGGGAATGGCCAACAAAGTAGTTCCCTTGGACGAATTAGAGAGCGAAGGTATCGCATGGGCCCAAGAAATCCTTACCAAAAGTCCCATAGCAATTCGTTTCTTGAAAGCTGGATTAAATGCCGAACTGGACGGGCAAACAGGTCTACAGGTTCTCGCTGGGGATGCCACGATGCTCTTTTACATGACCGATGAAGGAAGCGAAGGCAAAAACGCATTCTTGGAAAAAAGAGATCCCAACTTTAAGCAGTATCCCTGGCGACCATAGGTGCAATAATTGATCAATGAAAGACTGGTTACAAGCACGAGCAAGATCAAGTCCAGATACCCTGGCGTTGATAATTGGTGACAACCAATGGTCATACGCCGAATTAAATGATCTAGCGAACCTTGCTGCCGCTCGCCTTTTGCCTTTGATTATGCCCGGACAGCATGTCGCCGCGCTCTTGCCCAACGGATTGGCTTATGTTTGCCTGATTCACGCTTTGGCGCGGATCGGCTCTGTGCTTGTACCCCTGAATTCTCGCCTTACTCAGCCTGAACTAACCTGGCAGCTCGATCACAGCGACTGCGTACTCTTGGTCACGGCTGAGGAATTTCTTCATCTTGCGCCCCAATCGTATAGCCGAAATCAGCGCTTGTTAATGGCCAGAGATTTGTTGGGAACTACTGGTCAGACAGGAGCCTTGCCTTTTACTGAATTTATTCTCGACAATCCACAAGCCATAATCTTCACGTCCGGTACTACCGGGAAACCAAAAGGGGTCGTTCTTTCCTTCGCCAATCACTTCTGGAGTGCCACTGCTTCGGCATTCCGGCTCGGTTTGCAGGTGGATGATCGCTGGTTAAGCTGTCTTCCCCTGTATCATGTTGGTGGGTTGGCCGTGATCCTGCGTTCCTGTCTTTATGGCACAACCGTTGTCTTACATGATCGGTTCGACGAAGAATTAATCAGCGCCAGTCTTGATCAACAAGATATCACGCTTATCTCGCTGGTACCTACCATGGTTAAGCGTTTACTGGATCATCGCCACAGTCGGCCGTGGCCTTCAAGTTTGCGCCATCTCCTGCTTGGTGGCGCCGCAGCCACCGCAGAGCTGTTTGCCCGCTGTCAGGCGCTCAATATTCCAGTGAGTACAACCTACGGTCTCACAGAAGCCTCCTCTCAAGTGGCAACACTGCCCTATCCCGCCAGTCTTGAGAAGCCTGGATCAGTTGGCAAGCCCTTGCTCTTCACTACCGTAGCGATTATTGATGATCAGGGCCAAGAAGTTGATCCAGGAACGATAGCAGAGATTTGCATTGGTGGTCCAACTATCATGGCTCGCTACTATAAGGATTATCAAACCTCTGAACTCACACTGCGCGGCGACCGTTTGCACACAGGCGATATGGGGTATCTCGATACCGATGGTGATCTATGGCTCGTGCAGCGCCGCGACGACATCATCATATCTGGAGGTGAAAACATCTACCCCTCCGAGGTCGAAGCGACTCTAATGCAGCATCCTGCCGTGGCCGCGATCTGCGTTGTTGGGCTTCCCGATTCACACTGGGGCCAATGCGTAGCAGCAATGGTGAAACCAGAGCGAAACATATCCCTAGACCATGAAGATTTACTCGCTTTTGGTCGGGAAAGACTAGCAGGCTATAAACTCCCACGCTTTGTGATAATTGCAGACAGTTTGCCTCTAACATCCTCCGGAAAAATCCATAGGCGATTGGTCGTAGACAAACTGACCACCCTCTATGAACATAGAAAATGATCTTCATAGGGAATAGGTGGTCTTATGTCCTCAATTGAGACCAATAGCATCAGGTATTTCTACCAACTCCAAGGCACCGGACCGCCGCTGGTCTTACTGCATGGCTTTACTGGAAGTTCGAAAAGCTGGTCAGATTTCCTTCGCCCGTTCACGCAGCGCTATCAAGTTGTGCTGCTTGATCTTCCTGGGCACGGCCGAACCACCTCGCCTGAAGATCCCGAACGGTATACCATGTCCGACGTGAGCCAAGACCTGATTGCAATTTTTCAGGCGCTCCATCTCTCCGACATCAACCTTTTAGGCTACTCAATGGGCGGACGATTGGCGCTTTATGTGGCTGCCCACTATCCGGAATTTCTAAACAGCTTGATCCTAGAAAGTTCTTCCCCAGGTCTCGCAACCCCTAAGGATAGAAAAGCAAGGAGAGAGGCTGACAATCAACTGGCGGATGAAATTCTAAAACGCGGCATCCCGGCATTTGTCAATCGTTGGCAGCAGCATCCATTGTTTGAGACCCAAAACAAGCTGCCGGATGAAAAGCTAGAGAAACTTCGCAGGCAAAGAATGACTAACTCTCCTTTGGGACTTGCCAACAGCCTACGCGGCATGGGAACGGGTCGTCAGCCTTCACTGTGGGCTAATCTCACTTCAATTCACCTGCCAGTCTACCTAATGGCTGGGGAAATGGATAGCAAATTCGCTGGCATTGCCCATCAGGTTTCTTCAGCCCTGCCAGCGTCGGAGTTGAGAATTTTCCCCGGCGTAGGGCACAACATACACCTAGAGAAACCAAACGAGTATACGTCTTGCGTCTTAGATTACGTTGACAGGGTCAGATAAGCTGCCCAAAACTAAATAGAAGAACAAACAACAGAGTCGCCAGAGATAGCTGCTTCAACAGAGGGTTTAGCTTGCTGGGCACGGACGTACGTTGGACCGCCAGCCCATTCCTCACCAGCAGAGGCACGGCAAGAAGAAAGAGAAACTGCCAAATCGATGAATAGACCATCAGCACATACACCACTGCCACAGCAACCGCAGCAGCCAACAAGATCCAGTGATAAATTCGAGCTTTCTCAATACCAATCCTAACGGGAATGGAGTGTTTCCCCGCTCGCCGGTCTGAATCAATATCACGAATGTTGTTTACATTGAGCACAGCAACTGCCAACAACCCACTGCACGTTGCCGGCAGCATGATCTCCCAATCGAAGCGCTGCGTGTGCAGGAAATAGGTACCCATTACACCAATCCAGCCAAAGAAGATCAATACCGACAAATCACCCAATCCGGCGTAGCCATATGGCCGAAAACCAGCCGTATAGGCGATTGCTGCGATGATTGCCATTGCCCCGATGAACACAAACAGTATAAACAAACCCTGCGCGTCAGCTCCAAAGGCAAACCAGAGTAAGGCTATACCAGAAACCATGGACAAAACAGCCGTAATTGCTATGGCCGCAATCATCGTCCTGCTGCTGATTGCCCCGCTCTGTACGGCTCGGGGCGGGCCTTCCCTTTGTGCCAGATCCGCTCCATGTTGAGAATCACCATAGTCATTCGCCAAATTAGATAGGATTTGCAGCAGTACCGCGGTCAACACAGATAGAATTACTACTGGCCAACTAAATGGCTGCCAGACAGCTCCAAGTGTAGATCCCAATATGATGCTGGAAATTGCCAGGGGTAACGTTCTCGGGCGCATTGCCGAGATCCAGATTTTACCTTTGTTTGCTGGTCCTGTTGTCTGAGACATGGCTCAGAATTATACTCAATTCAGAATGGCGGGCTAAACTTCGATTTTCTTCTTAGAGGTATTCAATGGCAATTGTATCTGCTGATGGCATCCAATTTGACGTGGCATGTATCGTTTTTGATAAAGACGGTACGTTACTTGATTTCGACTTTACCTGGGGGAAGCGCACCACCGCTTGGATTCGGGCATTATCTTCGCTGCTGCCCGACAGCAGCACCATGCACCATGAATACTTTTCCCAGGCCATAGGCTACAATTGGTCCAATCAAAAAGTAGTGCCCGATGGACCGATTGCCGTTACCACCGCTCAGAAATTGATGACCCTTGCCGCTGGGGCGCTGTACCAGCAGGGGTTTTCCTGGCATGAAGCAGAGAAACTGGCCCTGCATACCATCCGCGAAGAATTTGGAACCCCCTTCAAGGCGTCTGAAATACGTCCCGTTGGCGACGTAGCGGGAACCGTTCGTAGTCTTAAAAGTGCTGGTCTGCAATTGGCTGTTGCCACCGGTGATGATCGCCGGCCCACGGAAGAGACAATCACGTTCCTGGAGATTGCTCCTCAAATTTCTGTCACCGTCTGCGGCGACGATCCCGTCCCGGAGAAACCCGACCCCGCAGCCCTATTGCACATCAGCGATCAGCTCGGGATACCAACTGAGCGGATGCTCATGATAGGCGATACGGTCAATGATATGCTTACTGGGAAGAATGCTGCTGTGGCTGGATGCATTGGCATTACGGGCAGTACAGGTGACCCCGCTAAGCTCGCTCCACATGCTGATGCCCTTCTATCTTCGATCGATCAGCTTGTCATTCTCTAATCAGGAAGGTCGTCATAATGCGGCCCGGCGCCTGATTCCCAGCAGCATCTGTCGCGTGTACAAATAGTCCGTCAGCGCAATAAATGGCGTACTTATCAGCCTCATGGCCACGGGGGACATCGTACCTCGCATGCGCAGCAGCAGACGCGTATCCTGTCCTTCTAATTCGCGCAATATAAAAGCCCAGCTAAAATCTCCAGAGATTTCAAACTCAGTGTCCTCTAGGAACTTTGGGGTCAGGTAGCGTATATGCGAGGTTGAAAACAAAACTAGTGCCTTCTCTGCTTCGAGCTCTGTCACCTCAAAAAACGCGCTGCCTGGAGGTCCATCAGGCACAATATCGCCAACTTTTAGATTTTGCCATTCAGGCAGAAGCTCATTGGGACTGGGTATAAAAACCGGCGCGTCATCCTTCGAAACAAATCTCGGCCAAAAGTTTTCATTGAGCCAGCGATCCCACCAAGCATCAATATACCACCCACCCCTATGGTAACCTACCTGCAGAAGCCAGGGCCATATCTCAGCCGCTGATGCAGAAATTGTAATGGCATGGGTGGTCTGAGAATTAGCCTTCGAGATTAATTCATCACCAGGAAAAGGCATATCGCGTTCGCTTGCCGATGAACCATATCCTCTTTGCAATAAGGAAAACAATCCTGCAGCTCCACCCAACATTGCTAGTTGGAAACCGAGTCGACTTCTTCTTGTGTTCAGAACAACCCTCTACGTTTACCCATGAGATTTCATCTACTCATGGGTAATAGTTGTTAACAATAAGGCACGATTTACCACATCCATTCCTACCTCATTTGTAATAGATAATCTTTCGCCATCATCCGGATCGTATATCCCAAGCCAGATCTGGTACTCTCCTCCGGGCAATCCATCCAAAGATAGGGAGACTGGATCGGCAATGAACTCCCCATCCACCCACCAATCAGTCGGATATGACCAAGATTGCGGGATGTAGTCAATCTGGCCAACTAACTCACCTGACTGATTATCAATCAAATGCAGGAACATCTTATAAGATGTGTTGACGTTATCAAGCGCCTGCCAATATAGCAGCATTTCTAGGGTATTGTTTCTAACTTCGTGATCGTACCCTTTTAGCAGAATGATATCTTGCCAATTGCCATTGACCTCATTCTTCACTGCCGGTTCTTCAAAGGAGCGAGCGCTGCTCTCCAGGCGTAAATCTCCTAGTATTGCTTCCTGCCCATAACTGTCCCCAGCTTCATTCTTCAAGTGCGCAGCCAGCCGGTAATTACCATTGGCCCAGTCTGGATCAATTTGGAAGAAATGTTGCGAGCGTGTAATCTCGTTCGCCCGCCAGTCTGATGTTGCACGATCCGGAGATATCAGCTCGCAGTTCACTTTAATGGCACTCCCACTCTCGGGCACCAATCTCAAACAAACAGAAAGATCTTCTAGTAGGGGCTCGCTGCTGCTCCACCATAAATCGGCTTGAACCCACCCTCCAGGTCCCGTCTGCTGTGGCGAATATCCCACCTGCACCAGGCCCAGCTGCGGCTGGGATTCATTTTCTAGCATGACATGAGTGAGAACTTGCCCCTCGCCAAAGCGATTTGCTTCCGTTGGATAGACCATGATTTCGTCATCTTCATAGCTTGGTGGAACCGCCAGCCACTGCCGCCATGCCGCTTCGTGCGAATCGCGCAGGAAGCGTTTATGTAGCACCAGATAGCGCACACCAGCATCATCCAATAGCTGCAGTTGGTGTGAAATATCGCCCAGGCCAGCGGGAGGATTTCTTTGATCGCGAATATCACGCAGAATTGGAATGCTATCAATAAACTCAAACGCTTCTCTTGGTGGCCGGGAGACATGCCCTTCGACAATCGGCCGTTTGTGGGTAGCCTGATAATGCATATACTGCTTGTCGTAAATCTCACGCATATTCATCGGAACATCCAAAATCGCAAATTCGCCCGCCTCCTGCGCTGCTGATTCATACCATTTTGGCGTGTCCAATGCTAATGATGGAAAAGCAATAATGAATTCGATGGCGATTAATGAGGCTAACCCCACGGAAACCAAATTCTTATGGTCCGATACCCATCGGATGCGGAACAGAACTGTAATACCCACTGCAGCAAGAATAGCCATAGGGATGCTGAGCATAATGTTCAATCTTTCCGGAAAACGAATCGCCTGAACCACAAACCATTCTTGAACCAAAGCGTAAGGCAAAGGTACGGCCGTGGGCAGTCCATTAATATTCAGACTTGGGCCCAACGTCAGGATCCCATAGAACATGCTGGCAAGTAACCAAAATCGGGCTTTGCGCCACGCTCCGACGACGCCAGTAATCGCCAGGACGATCGTGGTATAACCGAGAAAGGGCACATAGCTCATATTTCCCTCAAATCGCCAGGTAATAGAAAATGCCTCATCCCCCCAAAGCGGATGGTAGCGACTGGGAATAACAAAACCTAAAAGATCCGTTGCATACAAATTCTCGCTGACAAAAAGATCATCGGGATAAGACCGGGTAATTTGGCTGTAAATCAAGGGTGCTGCCAAGGGTAAAAGGCAGATAAAAGTCACCACAAATACCAAAAGCAGCAGCTTGAATATTCGCCCGTTTCGAGTCGACCTCTTCGCAAGCAGCATATAAAGAACATAAAGCCCAACAATTGGTGCGGCCATAATCAGGACCTGCCAGCGTGTAATTCCCGTCAGAATGAGAAACAGCGCCGTTAGCAAAGCATCCTTGATTCGTCCCTCAGCGAACATTCGTCGCAAGAACAGTAGCGCCAAAGGGATCCAGGCCACAAAAATCAGGTTTGGGTGATCCTGGTGGCTTAAAATAAATGGCCAGAAAGCACAAATCATTCCGGCAATGAAGGAAGCCCTATAAGACTGTGTGATCTCTTGAGCTAATAAAAAGGTCGCAAAACCGTTGAGTACCAGAACCCCCATATGTACCAGCGAATAAGCGGCTGCACCGCTCATGAAGGTTTGAAGAAACAGCCAGGCAAGAATATTGACCCAGGCGATATTGTGGAAAACCAGCGATGTGCCCGAAGGGTAAAAAAGCGCATCGGTATAAAAGGGGGACTGGGCAGACAGCAGCGACTCTTTCACCCAGTTGAAGGTCCATAAGTGGACAAAAGAATCTCCTACAAAGCCCGGAATATGAGTGCCTAGTTGGGTAGCCAACGGCCATGTCATGACCACCGTCAAGGTAGCATATAAACAAAATGCGATAAATTCAGGCTGGTAGCGCTTAATTCTCTCGGGCATTTGTGAGAAGTTTATCGTTTCTGGCCCTTACCGCAACTCTCAAGGCACGGTGAGCGAAATTGACGAAAGGGGGGAAAATAATACAATCTAAACGGAAAGGAAAATAGTCATAGGGAGATGATATCGATGAAAACAACCATACTCCGCTCGCTTAAATATGTTGCTCCAGCATCTCTATTTGCGATCATAATCGTCATTGGGACGCTGACCCTGCAGCAGCAAAGCGCGATTGCCGGACCTTCGCCGGACGCCGCTGATTTCGACGGAGAAATAACCAAAAACGTTTTGGATGAAGGGCAAAGGATTTCGACCAAAAAAACAGTGGTCGCCGATCCTGGAAATGAATGGCAGACCATCTTTGAAGCCAGCTTTGAGAACAACGACTGGGAGGATGACTGGTATCTAAACGTTAGCCAGGGTGGAGAAGGCTACAAGTATGGAACCCGTGCCATTCAAAACATCTTTGATCCCGCCTCTACCAAGGTCGCTTGGTCAGTCGGAAAATCTCCTGCTGGAGAACCACCGTTGGATCCGTCTAAGGATGGCTATCCCGATGAAGTAAAAGCTTGGTTGATCGCTGGTCCATTTGACCTTTCCGCCGCGGCAACCGTAAATCTCTCTTGGGAGTACTTCTTTGAGGCTGATGCTGGTGACACTTTCGCCGTACACGCCTCAACCGATCTGGTAAATTTCTCTGGCCCTGAGCAAAACGGGGGCAATGGAGAATGGCAGAAAAACCAATTGGATTTGAGTCAGGACTATGCGGGAGTGCCACAGGTATGGATCGCCTTTATCTTTAAGAGTGATGATCTGCCAAATGCCAACGAAAAATTGGGCTTGTTAATTGATAATGTGATGGTTGAGGTGCGTGGAGC
Organism: uncultured Chloroflexia bacterium; assembly: GCA_963807975.1. Lineage (GTDB taxonomy): Bacteria > Chloroflexota > Anaerolineae > Promineifilales > Promineifilaceae > JAACFF01. The sequence continues at coordinate 345,569 of CAWEDV010000005.1, forward strand.
TTCAAAGACGCATATGCCCGTAATCATCTATGATGTCACACCAACCCCAGACGTAACGCCTACACCGACAACCACACCAGGAGAACCTTACTACAAAGGCTTCACCAACAATATTGAGCCCTGGGATGAAGTGCGCTGGTCTAATGGAGCAGATTATGATTTGGATCACAGCGATGATTGCGAAGGTGATGTTTGCGGCTTCCTAAATCTCAATGTGAATAAAAGCGACCACTATACCATAACATCACCCGAAATCGCTTCCATTCCGTACCCATATACCATCGAGACCGATGCCAAGATTCGCAGCCCGCGTGACGATGGAGATTCCTACGGCATTATCTTCGGGGCCAGCACAAACGGGGAGAAATGTCCTACTGATGATTTTAGCACCTGCTTCAATCATTATTATGAATTACGAACCCGCTACCGTGACGATGGAGATGACCAATGGATGGAATTTAAACTGGTAAAGGTCACTGGGCACGATGAAAACAACCGACCACTAGGAACCGATTTAATCGGGTGGACAAAGATCGGCGAAGATCCAGATAACTTTGTGGAGTGGGATGTCAAAGTCAAAGAAAACGCCGATATCGTCATAAAGGCGGATGATGAAACGGTCGGCGAAACCAATGACAGTGACTTCATCAACAATCCTTTCTTTGGATTGATGGTAGCCTCCGGGTCAGAAGCGTCGTCGGAAGTTAAATTTGACTATTTTGAAGTGAAATAGGGACAACAGTTGGCCAAAGCTGGCCAACAGATCATGATTATCTGAAGATGTAGGGAAGCAAAATGTAATAGCTTACCCTACATCTTTTTCTCTTAAGTGAGGATAGAGCAGAACCTCTCGAATAGTACGTTTGTCTGTGAACAGCATGACAAGGCGGTCGACTCCTGTGCCAAACCCACCGTTAGGGGGCATTCCATAGGCCATAGCACGAATATAATCTTCGTCTATCGGATTTATCTCTTCATCGCCGCTGCTGTACAGTTCCTGCAATTCCTCGAAGCGCTTGCGCTGCTCCAGAGGATCATTAAGTTCAGTGAAGGCATTGCCCATTTCCATGCCGCCGATAAAGTATTCAAATCGCTCGACATGCTTAGGATCTCCAGGAATTGCTTTGGCAAGTGGGGAGATATCCCTGGGATACTCGGTGATAAAGGTCGGCTGGACGAGCATCGGCTCTACAAAATCGCCTAGCAAGCCATCGACCAGCTGTCCCCACGATGCACCCTCCGGCGCGTTCCCACCATTACCGCGAATCGCCTTAGCTAGGCTTTGCGCATCTGGATACTCTGCATAATCAATCTCAGCAAACTTCTTAATGGCCTCTTGCATGGTTATCCTCGGCCAAGGAGCAGCGAGATCAATGCTTCTGCCACTGTAGGTTATCTGGGTTGATCCGAGAACTTGCTGGGCAGCAAAAGCAATCATTTTCTCAGTGAAATCCATCACATCTCGATAATCCCAATAGGCGGCATAAAACTCAAGCTGTGTAAATTCCGGATTGTGTTTAAAGCTCACGCCTTCATTGCGAAAATCACGCCCAATTTCATAAACACGCTCATATCCACCGACCAATAGGCGTTTTAGATACAACTCAAAGGAAATGCGTAAAAACAATTCCTGCTTCAACTGATTGTGAAATGTTGTGAATGGCCGGGCTGCAGCCCCACCATAAAGCGGCTGGAGGACTGGAGTTTCGACTTCCAGGAAGTCGTTGTCCTCAAAAAAGCGTCGTAATGCAGAAACCAACTTCGCACGCGTTCGAAAGATGTCGCGTACTTCAGGATTGACGGCTAGATCCGCATATCTTTGCCGGTATCTTTCTTCGATGTCGGTAAAAGCACTGTAACGGACTGTCTCGCCTTCTACTTCTTGCTCTTTAACAACTGGTAAAGGGCTAATCGCTTTGCTCAACAATTTCCATTCCGTAACCCGAACGCTTATTTCACCCGTCCTCGTACGAAATAGGGCGCCGGAGGCCTGGATAAAATCTCCCAGATCAAGCAGCTTGCGGAAGATCGCATGAGATTCCTCGCCGATTGCGTCACGGCGTACAAATAGCTGTAATCTGCCGAACTCGTCGGTTATATGGGCGAATACCGTTTTGCCCATATCGCGCACACTAACCAATCGACCGCATACAGTTACAGCAACTGGTTCTTCTTCGCTGGCTGCTTCAAATGCCGCTATAGCCTTGGCAGTTGTATGTGTCCGCTCAATACGCAGGGGATAGGGATTGACGCCCGCTTCGCGCAGTCGCTCTAACTTGTCTAATCTCTGCTGTTCAAGTTTAGATGGTTGCCAACTCATCGATCACCTCACCATAGCGGTCAATATCAAACATTTTGACTATATCACTAGACTATTCCTGGGGAATAGGCCGAAAAACAGCCCGTGCGAGGCACGGGCTTGCTTAGTGCATTCGCAAATCTGGACTATCTAGTTGATCTTCACTACCTTGAAGTTGGTAATACCACCTGGTGCATCAACTTGAACCACGTCACCAGCTTTGGATCCTAGGAGGGCACGTCCCAAAGGACTCTCATTAGAAATGCGTCCTTCCACAGGATCTGCTTCTGCAGCGCCTACCAAATGGTAGCACTCCTCTTCATCATACCCTTCTTCAACCACAGTTACGCGATCGCCGATATTAACGATATCCGGAGTATCTCCGTTTTCTTCAATGATTTTGTAATTACCCAAAATATCTTCCAGTTCCTGGATTCGTCCCTCCAGAAAAGATTGGGCGTTGCGAGCCGCCTCCAGCTCCGCATTATCAACAAAATCATCATCTTGACCATCTTCGAAAGCGGCATGCAGTCGATCTGCGACTTCTTCTCTGCCGACTGTCGTAAGAACCTTATACTCAGTCTGTAATTTGTCCAGCCCTGCTGGGGTAAGTAATGCCGGTTTATTTGCTAACATTTGAACTGTACCTAATTAAACTGGAAATACCGCTGAACACAGCGGCATTACTCCACGAATTTCGAATTTGCGCCGAACATTATACCAAGTGTACTATTCACAGACAAATTGACATTATTGACCGCTAATAGTTAACAAAATTGTTCATGCCCAGTCCCATTTAGGCTGGCCACGTGAGGAAGGAAAAATGGATTCCCATACCGAAAATCGACGTTTCTTGAGGAATGATGGCTGGAGCCAATGGGATATCATGGTTCCCGATCAGAAGAAGGGTGTTCCTCAACCGCCAATGCAGAATCCTCTTCCCGCAGGGGCGCAGCTGATTGATTTGGAACCGGTAGAATCACTCAACCGGCATGATTTATCGCTGTTCGATGCGATCACCCAACGACGCTCCTTCAGAGATTACACTGGCCAGCCCTTAACGCTGGCTGACCTATCATTTCTATTGTGGGCGACCCAAGGTCTGCACAAGATCGCGGCCGACGGATCGCATACTTTACGCAGTGTACCCTCCGCCGGGGCTTGCCACCCGCTTGAAACAAACCTGATTGTCAAACAAGTAACTGGGCTGGAACCGGGTCTATACCGCTACCAGGTGCTGGATCACAAACTTTATTTTGCCTGCCCAATGGCGGAGTTGACAGCTCGGGCAATTGATGACTCCTGGCTTCTACCTGGTGAAGCGGTACTCTTCGTTTGGACAGTCGTTCCATATCGCACTGAATGGCGCTATGATTTCCTATCACACAAGATGATTGCATTTGACGCCGGTCACGTTTGCCAGAATCTGTATTTAGCCAGCTTGGCTGTCGGGGCCGGGACCTGTGCCATCGGTTCCTTCCCACAAGATGAAATCGATGGGATCCTGGGCGTGGATGGCCAGCATGAATTCTCAATCTATATGGCAACCGTGGGCAAAATCGGTGAACTTTGAGGACCCCTTAATGCCTCCTATGAAGATGACTCCAGCGCTAAATACCAACTTTATCTGGCGGAAATAATCACGTATCTTCTTCCTTTTCCATTGCGTCGATTAATCTTTCTTTCCCCGCGCGATAACCATTTGCTGCCGCATCCATGATCTTGTCTCCGTATCGAACAGCTATGAGAGCTAAGGTCACGTACAGTAGAAACAATAAGATCAATGAAGGCGTACACCAAGGATTGCCTATTCCTGTCCAATAACACAAAACCTGAATGGGAGCTTCTTCTAGCCTAGGAGACAACCGGGCCACAAAATCAGCTATTGAGACCAGGAAAAGAGCGATGCCCATGGGTCCCAGGAAAAACATTACCGGTATCAGCAGCAGTTGCGCCAGCAGTAAATAAAGCGCTTCGAAAGAATAATAACCATAGCCTACTAACAGATTCCTTGGGGACCTTCTTACTTTTCCTTTGTACATATCAATAATAATCAAACCCATGGGTAATAGCAGGAGCAGGAAAGGCAATATGCCTAAGGGGAAGCGGCTGAAAAGATCCATCACTACGCCAATAATCATTAGAACAACGGATATCCCGGCTAATATACCAAATACGTGAGCGAAAACTGTGGCATTCACCCATGTAATCTCACGTGCACTCATTTCGGGAGGCCGGCTGCGCACGATTAACGGAGTAAGCAAGGTCGCCAAACCAAAACTGCCCAATAGGAACATTCCCAAGTTGTCTAGATAGCGGGTATTCAGCCATTCCCAATTGGAACGATAAAAATAGCTCCCAATGATGAACAGCGTTGATGTGCACAGAAACAAGCCAAGATCAAGCACCTTTCTCATGCGGCAATTATGCCACAAGGAGCTGTTTACCTCACTATTTGCCCTGAAAACGGATTAAATGCTAGACTTCGCCTGTGATAACAAAAAGACAACTTGGCATTGGTTTTATACTGATCAGCCTTGCCGCTGTGGTGGGCTCTTTTGCATTTGATTTATTAGGTGGCGGTCAGTTCCAAGGTATAGGACCCGCGCAGCGAATTGCCCTAATCGCAGCAAGTATCGTTTTGCTCGTCGGCCTCAGTCTACTGCCTTTAGGAGACCGGCCCGCATGAGCTTAGTGGGGATTCTCGATAAGCCCAACCCGGCTGATAAAAGCAAAGTTTGGCAAAAAGTTCTCACCTGGCTGCCGGTCATTTTGATCGTCCTCGCCCTCCTTGCCTTTATTGGCTATTTCATGATCTACGCCAATTACGCATGGAATCTGTTCCAATTCCCATTTGACTACGATCAAGGGGAAGGCTTTGAACTGATGGACACGGTTCTTTTCAGCCAAGGTGAGTGGCCCTATCGTGATAATAACAGTTATCCTTTTTACTCCTCAAACTACCCCCCACTCTTCCACGTGGTCACCATACCTCTCGTCTGGCTGTTCGGCCCACAATATTGGACCGGTCGATTGGTCTCGTTTTTGGGAACGCTAATAACGGCATTGGCCATCGGCTACACCGTACAGCGAAAAGGGAAAAGGTGGTGGCTGTCTACGCTGTCGGGACTCGCCTTTCTTGCTTCAAACTATGTCTATCATGTGGGTCCCCTATTTCGACAGCATATGTTCATGGTCATGTTTGAAACCCTTGCCGTTGTGCTTATGGCCATAGCCATCGATAAGGAAGAAAAGGACGGTAAAAAACGGCCGTGGCAGCTCTTTTTGGTGATGCTTCTACTGCTCGCCGCAGGCTATACAAAGCAGCTTGCCTATGCCACGGTAGCAGCTGTCTTTATCTTCTTCTTTCTACGCCAAACCTGGCGGGCCATTATATGGGCAGTTCCTTTTGCGTTGGCAACCGGTGCAATATTCCTGTGGATCGATTATTCCACCAACGGCATGTGGCTGCTTAACACAGTCACGGCCAATATCAATCCCTTCATCCCAGGCCAGGCTCAAGGTTTATTTCGGCAATGGTTACAACTGCACGTCGTCATCACCATTGTGGCCACCATTTACGCCATTTACCAATTGTATTTCGACCGTTTGTCAATCTACGCCATTTGGTTTGTTGTGGCCGTTCTTAACAGCATCACCGCCGGGAAATGGGGCGCCGGGGAATCCTATTTTGCGACCGCCATTGCTGCCAGCTGCATTTTGACCGGAATGACTTTCGCTCACCTGTTGGATTGGTCAAAAACGCGCGGCTGGACCTGGCAGACAGCCGTGCTCACTGTTGTCCCCCTGCTCTTCCTTCTGCAAGCCAACCAGATGTTTCATATGCCGACTCATACACCCACATTGGCCGCTGTTGCCCGTGCTCTAGGAAGGCCAGACGCAGTCATGATCGCCCCTCAGACTTCTTGTTCTGCCCCACGCGAGGCGGAAGCGATTCCATATGTCGATGACGCTGGTGTCTCCTTATTAGGCCGGCCACCAAATCGAGCAGACCGTGAAGCAGGCATAGCCATTACGAACTTCATTGCCGAGGGAGAAACGGCCGCATTCACTGAAGATGCTGGCTTCAACTTCTATCTCGATCGGGATGTCATCACCAATCCCACACAGCTCCTCAACCTATACAACAACAATGCCGTTGACTTAACCGAAATGTTGGCCATGTTGGATGAGCAGGCATTCGACACAGTTGTACTGCGGGCACAGTTTTACCCACCCCCGGTTCTGGAAGCGATTGGCCAGCGCTATGAAACAGAAGAGCTAGTACAGATGAATGGGTTTGTATACTGTGTCATGTTTCCACGTGACCAATAAATAGAAGTCGGATTTAATCAGGAGTTGAAGATGGAGATTGAATTTAAGCACGCCATAACCAGGGAGCCCGGTCCGAACTTCGCATCGGGCTTAACAACAGCTCAATTAGGCGCTCCAGACTACAAACTGGTTAAAGAACAGCACCAGGCATATGTTTCCATATTGAGATCATTGGGCGTCGAAGTCGAAGTCCTCTCCCCTTTGCTAGACTATCCTGATGCCTATTTCGTGGAAGACGTTGCCGTCGTCACGCCATCAATTGCCGTGATCAGCAGACCAGGTGCCGGGGAACGACGAGGAGAGGAAGCCTTCATTGAAGCGGCCCTTGCCAAGTATCTGCCAATTGCCAGGATTAATTCCCCCGGAACCTTGGATGGCGGCGATGTTATGCAAATTGGCGACAATTTCTACATTGGTGTATCTGCAAGGACCAATACGGAAGGGGCGCAACAATTATGCACAATCCTGCAGCAGCATGGTTACAACTGTTTTACCATTCCGGTCACCGGAGGGCTGCACTTGAAGAGTGATATAAGCTATGTCGGCCGGGGCACAATCCTTTCAACCAGGACAATCGCCAGTTCAGATTTATTTGCCGAATACCGCATGATCTTAATTGATGAAAAAGAGCTTTATGCTGCAAACTCTCTGCTAGTCAATGGTCACATCTTGACCCCAAGAGGATTTCTTAATACCAAGACCAAACTCATCGACGCCCATTTTGACATCATCGAGGTTGAGACCAGCGAACTGCAAAAAATGGATGGCGGCTTATCTTGCCTATCCCTACGCTTCTAATCAGCCCATTGCCTGTAAACCAGATTATTGAACTGATATCCTTCTTATGAGTGTTGCAAAGCAAAATCACCAATACACAATAGAACTTCCAGCCTTTTCCGGGCCATTGGATTTACTGCTGCATCTAATCGATCGCGAAGAGTTGGACATCACCGCGATATCATTGGCCAAGGTCACCGAACAGTACCTGGGCCAGATCGAACAACTGAAAAAAAACCGTATGGAACAGCTGATCGATTTTCTGGTTATTGGTGCACGCCTTGTTCTAATAAAGAGTCGAGCGCTCCTTCCAAATGAGGCGAAGATGGCCGGTGATGACGAGAATGAAGAGGACCCTGCTGAGGCCTTGATCCGGCAGCTTCGCCAATACCGGCTGTTCAAGAACGCAGCAAAATGGCTGCATGATAGAGAGGTACGCGGCCTGAGGACCTATCTGCGTGTCGTACCTCCACCAAGACCTCATGGCCAATTAGACATGAGCGGTGTTTCAGTACAATCACTGCTTGATGCGGTACTGGTCGCTTTACAGCGCGCAGAAGACATGGAGGACAGCGTCTCCTTGGTCCGTCCAAGGCGCATAACGATTCAACAGCAAATCGAAAAACTCCGCTACAAGGTCGGCACCACTCACAGGGTTCGATTCAACGATCTGCTATCAGAAAAGTCGTCAAGACTTGAGATCGCTGTGACGCTCCTAGCGGTTCTTGAATTGATTAAACGCAGGGAAGTGACAGTAGCGCAAGATTCAATGTTCGGACCCATCCAAATCGAGAAATCTCCACAAAAAAGTCTGGCCGCAGAGTAATCGAACGCTTACCACCAGCTCTGGGTGCGTCCGTAGCGGACGAGAAAGTAAGCACCCACACCGATCACGATAAATGGCAGCATGAGCCGTAGTACAATTGCTCCCCCAAATCGAAGCAAAATGACGGCAGCGATCACAGCCAAAAGTATCCAAAGACTCTTGGATAGCAGTCCAGCCCACTGGTTTAAATCCACTGGCAGCTCCGGAATGCTGCTGGGTTCCGTTTCTCGCTGCTGCACGCGCCGGCGCTGGGCCGCCTTGCAATAGGTTCCATTTCCTACCCGGAGAACATCACCGCCTACCGCCCATTGGCAGCCACACTCGCCACATTGATAAGACACAAAATCTGGGCGCCCTGTTTCGTGATCAACGCGTTTGAGGATTTCCCCCCCGCAGTGTTCACAGTCAAAGCCGCTGTCTTCCCAATCTGTGCTCGTTTCAATCATAATCACTATCTTTGATCAATTTTGGCCTCACAGCACATTATAACGTGATCTAAGCCGCCACGAACAGATAAACATCAACCATTTATGCTTGCACCAATAATTCAACCATTCAGCCTTGTTGAGGGCCATCAAGTATAATCAGGCAGCCACTCTCCATGTTCATCAATTAGATCATCGACTAGACTCCAGATCTGCTCAAGATCTAGTTCAGCAGCGGTGTGTGGATCCATCATCGCCGCGTGGTAAATATGTTCCCGTTTATGGGTTATGGCAGCTTCAACGGTGAGAGCCTGCACATTGATGTTCGTCAACATGAGTGCCGCCAATTGCGGAGGCAAGCTTCCAATGTGGGTGGGTTGAATTCCATTGGCATCCACCAAGCAAGGTACTTCAACGGCGCACCCTTCAGGTAAATTCTCAATCAAACCACGGTTGTCAACATTCCCGTAGATTACCCGGGGCTGTCCAGTCTCCAAGCTGTGAATGATATACGCGCCATATTCATGCGTACGCTCAGCCGCCAGGGGCATATCCTCATTCTCAAAGAACTCGCGCAGCTGCTCCCAGCCGGCGATCTGGTTCTCGCAGCGTGTAATGTATTCGTCTAGGGGGATATGGAAGCGTTCGATCAGATCGGGCCGGTCGCGCTTAATGTACCAGGGTACATATTCCGCAAAGTGTTCGCTCGATTCAGTTACAAAATAACCAAGACGCTGCATCATGTCGTAGCGCACACGATTCCAGGCTGGAACACGATCCTCTTCTATTACGCCCCGGATCAGTGGATAAAGATCTTGTGGACCATGTTCAGTCTTTCGCTCGAATTGCAGATAGAACGCCATATGATTGATGCCCGCGCAGATGTAGTTAATTTCCTCGATAGGCACTTTAATATCGCGCGCCAACTGTTCGGCCGTTCCCTGAACGCTGTGGCACAATCCCACGTTCCTAATCGGCGAAGCGCGGTTCAATGCCCAAGACAAGATTGCCATGGGATTGACATAGTTCAACAAGGTTGCCTCGGGACAAAGCTCTTCCATATCGGACGCTAGATCCAGCATCACCGGGATTGTGCGCAGGCCGCGCATAATCCCGCCGACCCCCAGTGTATCTGCAATTGTCTGGCGCAAGCCATAGCGCTTCGGAATTTCAAAATCAACGGCAGTTCCCGGCTTATATCCAGCAATCTGAAACATAGCGATGGCATAATCTGCTCCCTCAAGTGCTTGTCTTCGATCAGCGCTGGCTTCAATCGTTGGATTTACATCCAGCGCATCAGCGACCTTTCGGGCGACGATTTGCGATGTATGTAGGCGATCTGGATCGATGTCAAAAAGAGATATGGTGGAATCGGCCAATTCCGGAAAGCTGAGAATATCTCCAATTAAGTTTTTTGCGAATACCGTGCTTCCAGCACCAATAAATGCGATCTTGGGCATGTTATTTCCTCCACAACCCTAATGCGATTTCCTCAATAAAACTAGGCCAGCTTGTTTTTTCTTGCCACTCCTGCGGAATGCCAGACTTGCCGTAGTATGCTCCTGCAATCTGACCGCAAACGGCTGCCGTTGTATCGGCATCATCACCCAGATTGGCCGCAAGTAATACGGCACTACGAAAATCCTCAGTCTGATAAAAACACCACAAGGCTGCTTCTAGTGACTCCACAACATATCCCGAACCGACTATTTGCGATTCCACCTTATTCCTGTAAGAACCTAGAGCTATCCCCTTTAGTTTGGGAGTCAACGGTACATATTCGCTTTGATCTAGAATCTCTTCTTTACTTTTTCCAGACAAGCAAGTTGCCAGAATGGCACCTAACAAACAGCAGGCATCAATCGCTTCCTCGGCGCCATGAGTAGTCTTCGAGCTTTCACCACAAAAGAATATCAGATTCTCCATGTCACCGTGATAGTACATGGGAACTGGAGCCAGACGCATAATTGAACCGTTACCGGCTGAGTAAGGGTCGGTTGAGCCACTGAGCGCATTACCGCTCTTCTTGAAGCGGGCCAGCGCCCCCGAAATAGTGATCCCGATGTCAAAACAGACACCTGTGCTGCTCATGTATCCATTTTCCTGCCAATCACAGTAGCGGGTCATCTGATCATGGGGATCGTGGCCTTCCCGTTCGAGCAGGCTGGCAGCAAGGCATAAGGCCATCGACGTATCGTCAGTCCATTGGCCGGGATCTAGAGCATGAGGCCCACCACCTATCATGTCAGATATGGGGGTGAAGGTTCCACGAGGCATGAATTCTACGGCCGCACCAAGCGCATCACCGCAAGCAAGACCCAGTAGACAGCCAACAAATCGGTCGGCAGGCGCAATAGACATAGTCCAATCCTCTCCCAGATCTCAGCTCAAAAGAAGAACATTCTGAGCGCACCAGCCAATAATACCAGGGCCAATAAGCGGCGCAATAACAGCGGGTTTAGGCGCTTGCTGCCATATTCCGCCCCCAGCCATCCGCCAACACCGACTACGAGGAGATAGAGCAGAACAATCGGTGGTAGATCGGGTACAACAGTAAGACGGCCCGAAAGACCGGCAAGGGAATTCACCAGCACAAAGGCAGCCGTAATTCCCATGGTCTGCCGGGTATCCGCCCAACCGGTAAACAAAAGCAGCGGCCCTAGAAGAATCCCCCCTCCCATGCCCACCAATCCCGCGACCAGGCCGATCGCGGCACCGGCAGCAAAGGCAACCCAAAGCGGAAGTTTCGGCTCACTTCCTGTGGACGACTGCGTATTTGAACCGCTGCGCCAGAGACGAATCGCAGCGTATAATAGCACAAGACCCACAATGGGCCGGTAAAGCTCTCCCGGGAGGCTAATGTACCCTCCAAGAAAAGCAAATGGAATAGATGCAGCGGCAATTGGCCAAAACAAACGCGCCGAGAAATGTCCTGCCCGGACATATTTCCATGTCCCAATGGACGCGACCAGGATATTCAGGGTCAAGGCAATCGGGCGCATGATTTCAGGCGAGACGCCGAATAACCCCATGACAGCCAAATAACCGGATCCGCCCCCAAGACCAACCGCCCCATACAATGTGGCAATCAAGAAAAAGATTACGGCCAATAGAATCTCGAAGTTCATTTTTCAATTCTAGCTGATTCGACCGTTCACGCTTGTCATCGAGGGCCCAGCTAAACGGCAATCAGCCAGGACGAGAACAGGAGGAGGAGTGCAAAGGAAACATAGCCAGCCGGATGAGGCTGTTTGGCTTGAAAAAGAGCACGAGGAGGAGCATATGAAAGAACGAGGATCAGCAGCGAAATAACCAAGAGGAAAAAATCACCCTTTAGGCTCAGAATAGACACAATTGCCTCTGCCTGCGCTGTAGTAAAGATCAGCATCCCGTTAACCAGAATCAATCCAACCAAGCCGAACCATACATAACGGCTGCTTTCGGCTGGAACATTTGAATCCACCGGAAATGCAAGCACTAAAATGTACAACATCGAGAACCCCAAAAGAGCTCCCGGCATATAGACAAATAGCGCTGATGAGTCCCCTTCGTTCAAGGTAGTCGTGCCGATATTGAGCACTGACTTAAAATACCCAATTTGATAAGCCAGCGTGGTCATCATCAGCAGACCGAAAATGAAGGCCAAACCAATACGAACCTTTGAGTTCAATAGAAACGCTGGTGGCGACCATTTGCTTCTTTCTGAACAGGGTTCCAGCTTGCGGATGAAGTAGACACCCAGACAAAACAATACATAAGACAATACCAAAAGCAGCGCGTTCCAACCAGAAGGTTTGGCGAGAATCTTGGTCAATATGGGGAGTAATCCTAGCAAGACCACCAATGCTGTTATATCAACAACAACTGGCAGGACGGCCAAGAACTTTGTGGAGGATCGCTTTTCAATCATAGAGATTAATTATATCCCAGGCCAAATTTTGTGTGAACTTGACCATGGCAAATAGACAGCCTTCTTTCGAAATAGGCAGTTGAGAAAACCACGCCCCTGCTTGTCCTCCCCTGGCTGTATGTTATACTTCTATGCGCATTTGAAAATCAAAGACAATGAATGGGAAGAGTAAGCGAGTCCTTTGTTTTTAGAGAGCATTGGTCAAAGGCTGGAAGCCGGTGCACGACAAAACTGCTGAATGTCGCCCTGGAGTTTTTCTGTCGAACCTTTGCCGCTGCTCAAGGGTATTGCGGTAGATAAGTAAACAGAAACGGGTCAGTCCGTTATCGCTGATTTGAGAGTCGGCTTTAAGAAGCCGGAATCAAGGTGGTACCGCGTGAGATATAATCTCTCGTCCTTGAAGGACGAGAGATTTTTTTATGAATATGTGAGTCAGAACTGAAGGGCAGCAGATCGACCGACCGTGAAGAAGGAAATACTATGAGCGAAATGCCAAAAGCATACGACTTTGCCAGCACTGAGGACCGGCTGTACCAGTGGTGGGAAGAAAATGGCTGGTTTAAGCCGGAGGCAAGACCGGACGATGCCAAACCTTTTGTGATATCTATTCCCCCGCCAAATGTCACAGGGGAACTGCACATGGGACATGTTATGTTTGTCGGGCTGGAAGACCTGATGATCCGCCGCGCACGCATGCAGGGCCGAGCAGCCTTGTGGGTTCCCGGAACCGATCATGCCGGCATCGCCACACAACTTCAGGTAGAGAAACTGCTGCGTGAAGAGGGCACAAGCGCCGAAGAAATCGGCCGCGAGGCTTTTCTTGAACGCACATGGGCTTGGAAAAGAAAGTATGGCAGCTACATCACCAAGCAGTTGCGCCACTTAGGCGCCTCCTGCGACTGGGATCGCGAGCGCTTCACGTTGGATGATGGCCTTTCGCAGGCTGTGCGGGAAGCATTTGTACGTATGTATCGTCTGGGCTTGATCTACCAGGATGAATACCTGGTCAACTGGTCACCTGGTTTACAGACGGCTGTCTCCGACCTGGAAGTGGACTATAGCGAAGAACAAGGATTGATGTACTACTTCAAGTACCCCCTGAAAGATGGCGGGCATTTAGAGGTAGCCACAACGCGGCCAGAAACAATTCTGGGCGATACGGCCGTAGCCGTTCATCCCGACGACCCACGTTACCAAGATGTCGTAGGCAAAACCGTCCTCGTACCCATGCTGGATCGCGAGGTACCCGTCATCGCCGACGAATATGTGGCCATGGACTTTGGGACCGGCGCTCTCAAAGTCACACCAGGTCACGATCCCAACGATTTCGAGATCGGACAGCGGCATAAGCTGGGCATCATCAACATCATGAACAAAGATGCCACCATGAGCCGTGAGGCCGGTCCATATGCCGGGCTCGATCGATTCGACTGCCGCAAGAAAATGTGGGCCGATATGGAAGAAGCCGGGTTGACGATTAAAACGGAAGCCCATACGCTCAGCGTGCCCCGCAGCCAACGCGGTGGCGAAATAATCGAACCGTTGGTAAGCAAACAATGGTTTGTCGACGCTGAACCCATGGCTAAACTAGCCTTACAGGCAGTTCACAGCGGCAAAATCAAGATCGTGCCCGATCGCTTTGTCAAAGTCTGGGATAACTGGTTGGAAAACATCCGGCCCTGGTGCATCAGCCGCCAGTTGTGGTGGGGTCACCGTATCCCGGTCTGGACCTGCACTGAGTGCGACCATCAGATTGTAGAAACGATCATTCCCACGCAATGTACAGAGTGCGGCAGTGCAGCATTGGAGCAGGATCCAGATGTTCTGGACACCTGGTTCAGTAGCGGACTCTGGCCATTTTCCACCCTTGGTTGGCCGGAACAGACACCAGATCTAGAAAGATTCTATCCTACCGATGTGATGGAAACGGGCTATGACATTCTCTTCTTCTGGGTTGCGCGTATGGTCATGAGCGGCGCCCTCTTTACCAATGACATTCCTTTCCATACAGTTTACCTGCACGGCCTGGTGCGGGATGAGAACGGCCGCAAGATGAGCAAGAGCTACGGCAACGTAACCGATCCGCTGGACGTCATGCGCAAATATGGCACGGATGCGCTACGTTTCACCTTGCTCACAGGGGGCACACCAGGCAATGATCTTAATCTTTCCCTGGATCGCGTGACCAGCAACCGCAACTTTGCCAACAAGATTTGGAATGCCACGCGCTTTGTGACCCGCAGTCTGGATAAGGTCAGCCCTGAAGATGCAGTCGAAAACCCGCGGTACAGCGATGCGGACAAATGGATCCTGACCCGACTGAGCGAGACGATTGCCAATATGGATCGCCTTATGGATGGCTACCAGTTTGGCGAAGCGGGTCGCCAGGCTTACGAGTTCCTGTGGAGCGAATTTGCGGACTGGTATCTGGAATTGGCAAAAGTACAATTGAATCAAGGCGGCAGCCGCGCCTGGACAACGCTCAAAGTACTACGTCAGGTCCTTGACGATTGTCTGCGCCTGCTTCACCCCTATATTCCCTTCGTCACCGAGGAGACCTGGCAGCAGCTTAAGCAAGCCTATGTGCAAGCCGATCTAGGCTTGGAACCGCAAGGGGGATGGGACGAGGCCTTAATCATCGCCGATTGGCCAATTCCTGGCGACCGTTATGCGCAGGCGGCGGAAGATTTCAGCCAGCTGCAGGAGATGGTGCGCCGTATTCGCGCCGCACGCGCAGATCATAATGTCGAACCGGGCAAGCGAATTTTGGCCACCATCGCCGCCAGCGGCAAGCTCGACTTCTATTCTGCCCAGCGACCTATCCTGGCCTCCTTGGCCCGCTTGGATGAGAATAAATTGATTATTTCCGAAACAGCCGATGTACCTGACAATGTCCTGACCATCGCCTTGGGAGATGTCACCTGCTATCTGCCTCTGGCCGGATTGGTGGATTTGGGATTAGAACGTGAACGCCTGGCCAAGGATTTGGCCAATGGTGAGCGCGAGATTACACGCCTATCAACCCTATTGGCCAGTCCCTTTGCCGAAAAAGCGCCGCCACCTGTGGTGCAGAAGGAGAGGGACAAATTGGCGCGATTACAAGCAAAACAGGAAGAAGTCCAGGCTCGCCTAGACTCGCTCTAGTTAGCTAAACTTAATCTGGAACGAGGCACGGGACTTTCTTGAAGAATCAACAACCAGATCACATGACTAAATAGACTAAACCTATGGACAAAATCAGACCAACTAATATCACCGCCGATCGCAACGAGCGCACGCTGATCATCGAATGGAATGACGGTAAAGAATGCCGCTATCCATTCGCTGGGCTTCGCGCTGTTTGTCCTTGTGCGGAGTGCCAGGGCGGCCATAATAATATGGGCCGTCCAGCGGACAAGGAAATCCTGGCAACAGCCCAGGATCCAAACCTAACAATGGAACAAATTGAACCTGTTGGCACCTATGCCATCACCATCATGTGGAGTGATGGACATTGGCAGGGCATATACACGTGGAAATATCTATACGAAGCGTGCCTTTAGCCCGACACAATCCACTCAAGGAGAAAGAACAGTGAATCCGCGAATCTACCAGGTAGATGCCTTCACGACTGCTCCATTTTCCGGTAATCCTGCGGCTGTCTGCATCCTGGCCAAAGAGCGTTCCGAATCATGGATGCTGGATGTCGCAGCGGAGATGAATCTCTCGGAAACAGCCTTTCTTTGGCCTCTTAAAGAAGGCTATAGTTTGCGCTGGTTCACACCGGCTACCGAGGTTAATCTCTGCGGCCATGCCACGTTGGCCAGCGCCCATATTCTATGGCAATCAGGATTGTTAGATCGTTCTCAGCCGGCCCATTTCCACACAAAAAGCGGGCTGCTGACGGCTGAATACGGCCCTGATGGCATATTGATGGACTTTCCTGCGGCAGCCATAGAACCCGCAGAAGCCTCTGCGAAGCTTCTAGCAGCACTCGGTATAGTGGCAGTGGAAACGTGGCAGTCAGGAAACAAGGTTATGATCGTCGTCGAGCGCGAATCATTTGTACGCCAGATGGATCCCGATTTCGCGGTCTTAGGCAAACTTCCTGGTCGTGGTGTGATTGTCACCAGTATGGCTGAGTCGTCCAGTTACGACTTCATCTCCCGCTACTTCGCGCCCTGGGTGGGAATTGACGAGGATCCGGTCACCGGTTCAGCGCACTGCATACTAGGGCCATATTGGGCCAATAAGCTGGGCAAATCCAATTTGCGCGCATTTCAAGCTTCGGCGCGTGGTGGTGAATTGGAGGTGTGCCCGGCGGGAGACCGCGTTTACCTGCGAGGACGCGCGGTTACGGTCTTATCCGGAGAGCTACGGGCCTAATCAGGTCCGGCCAATTCATACTGCCACATATCTCGTAAGGTTTGGATATGTCCAAGATGGACGGCCGTGTGTTCCAGCGCATGCGCCAAGGCCCATGCGACACTGTAGGTTTCACCATCGCGTGTTGAATGCCGGGCAGCATCCAAATCCTCTTCCGTTAACTGCTGTAAGATATCATGGGAGTGTTCCAGAGCAGCATCAAGACGCTGCCCCAGCTCTTCGGCGTCCAGTCCAATGACCTGGAATTCCTCAGAACGGATGCGTCCCGACGGATCTTGACCAGCTACATCCCCAATCCAATATCGTTCGGCTCCGGCGGTGTGCACGACAAGGACAGCAAGGGAATTCATTTTTGGTGCAGGCTTCCAGTCTAAAACCTCTTGCGGCAAATCGGCCAACGCGGCTTGTAGATCACGGTGCAGGATTTGCAGCCGGTCATAATATGCGGCGAAGAATTCTTTCATAATATCTCTCATTTTCTATTCAAACTCGATAGTGACGATTTTGAAAATTGCTCATTGCTTACTGCTCTATGCCATTCAGAAGATGCTCGTAGCTCTGCCGGCGGCGGATGATTTGATACTGATCTCCGTTTACCAGGACCTCGGCTGGTCGCAGACGGCCGTTATAGTTGCTACCCATAGCAAAACCATAGGCGCCCGCCTGCATAACAGCCAAAAGATCACCGGCGGCCAACTCCGGCAGCGATCGCTTGCGGGCCAGGAAATCTCCAGATTCACAAACCGGTCCTACAACCTCGGTCAAGAAGGTCTGAGCATCAGAACCCATGCGCCGCGTAACAGGCTGGAGAGGGTGAACGGCTTTGTACATCGCCGGACGAATAAGATCATTCATTCCCGCGTCAACGATGATGAATCTATTTCCACCCTGCTGTTTGGTATAGAGCACTTCCGTTAACAGCGCCCCTGCGGGCCCCACAATGGAGCGTCCCGGTTCCATAACCAGATCATAGCCGGCATCCTGGATAGGCTGCGAGACTGTTCTTACCCACGCTTCGATAGCAGGGACACCCATTCCTTCGTAGTCGATGCCCAGTCCTCCACCTACATCCAGGTAATCGAGGTCGATACCCATCCCGCCAATCTCGTTGGCCAGATCCACCAGAAAATGGGCGAGCTGCCCATAGGGGCTTGTACTGGCGATTTGGGAGCCAATATGAGCCGCCAGACCAATGGGTTCAAGCCGGGGATGCTCGGCAGCCATGTGGAACATGGTCAGGGCTGTTTCACGGGGAACGCCGAATTTATGCTCAAGCCGCCCGGTGCTGTCGTAGGGATGTGTATCGGCCTGAATATCAGGATTGACCCGCACGGCAATGGACGCAGTTCGAGCCATTTCCGCTGCGATCTCGGCCACTAGCTTGAGTTCCGGCTCCGACTCCAAATGCACGGCACGGATACCTGATTCCAGGGCGAAGCGAATCTCATCCCGGCGCTTGCCAACACCGGAATAAATGATGCGTTGCGGCGGAATGCCGGCATGCAGGGCCAGGAAAAGCTCACCTCCGCTGGTGACGTCGGCGCCAAGGCCTAAAGCGCCCAGAATACGAATGAGCACGGGGTTGCCATTTGCTTTGACCGCGAAGCAGGTCAAAGAACCAGGCTGGTTGAGATAGGCCAAGGCTCTCTTTTCAAGTTCGGCTTGGCTGTAGACATAAACAGGTGTACCTACGTCTCCCGTGATCTCGGCCAGAGATTGGTTTTCACAGGTAAGGTTCTGTTGTTGGTATTGAAACATAGGGCAAGAGAGGAATATTATTTAGCCACAACAGTCTGGGATTCGATTTCGACATGCAGTTGAGAATCGCCGTTCTGAGTCTGTACCTGCTGTTCCATGGCCACAATCGTGCGCGCTACATTCTCAATGGCAACACGTTGTTTGCGATAGAGGTCGGACTCACTCATCGCCAACCGGCGGGCAACATCACGGACCCGACGTCCTTGAACGAATTTGAGCTCCAGGATATTGTACAAAATCCACTCGCCTGTAGTCAGGCTGCGCTGCCCTTCCGGTTTTTGTTGCTCGATCGCTTTATCTAGGATGGCGCGAAGAGCACTAGTTGGATTGTTATCGTGGCCCACCATCTCATCCTGAACTACCTGAAGCTTCATGAGAGGACTCTCCGTTAGTTTTGGGCCTCCCCAATAGTGGGTTAAGGCGTCACGGACCATGGCATTGTACGCGGGATCGTCAGTTACCGTAGATATCGGCTGGCTGTCTGCGGTTAGAACCGGCAAACCGCCAAAGGCGGCTGCCCGACGGCGCTCCTGCAAGGCAGTGATTTCTGGCAGCAGTCCTTCGACAGCCGCAAACACCTCTTGCTGTAAGATGCGATCCTCCAGTGCGCCAGCAGCCTGGACCACCAGACGATCGAAGATATCCTGTTCCGCTTCAGACAAATCTGGATCGGCCGCGCGAGCACGAATGCCAAATATGCCTAATACGAGATCGCCATGTCTGCTGTACAGAGGCCGGATCCAGTAATCCTGCCAGAGGATAAAATCGTCAATTACCTCTAAATTTGCAGCCTCAAACCGGTCAGGGCTGCCCCCCTGCGTAAGCTTCTGTAGCTCCGCATCCTGAAGGAAAGTTTCCGGAGCGGTGAGCGGTCCTACCACTGATTCCAGCTTGGGTCCCGCGGCCGTGATGGCGGTGACAAAAGCAGTGGGCGTGCGGATCGCTTCCACTGTGGCGGCCAAGATGCTTTCCAGGAATTGGCGGAACTCATTGGTGGTCAAAAGACGCTCGCTCAAGGTTTGCAGGCGGCGCACGTCAGGATCGTCATTAAGGTCAAAAAATCGTTCCAACGGCCGTTTATAGGCATGAATCGCCCACTCGACGAGCATCACCGTTGCTACCAAAGAAAAACCGAGGGCGACCTCCAACGGCAGTCCGAGAATAGGACTGTTGCGGCTGACAATAATATAGACCAGCAGGACAATGGTTGCCGCCAGGGGCACGCGAGCCATAAATTTGTATAAACGGACGCGAACGACACGATCGGGAGATACGGTGCCAAAATAAGCTAATTCGGCGGTGAGGACGCCAAACATGACGCCAACCAAAAGGTTCCCAAAGATGATGACCAGCCACAGCCAGGAGGGAACGGCCTGTCCTGGATTGCCAACCAGCAGCATATAGGGGAAAACAGCAAGAGGAGCTGCCAAAAAGGCAATAAGGGTATTGGTCATGCGCCGTCTTGTAGCCGAGGTCATGCAGCGCTGCCGTGCCCGCCAGACATTGTAAATGCTGCTGATGGCCACAAACCAGAAATAGACGCTGAAAACAGGAAAAAGCAGCCCTGCTGAGAGACGCGCAGAATAGGGCAATATGATGAGATCAGCGGCGAGATATTCTGTCCAAAGGGCTAAGCCGGCAAAAATCAAACCAACGATGTATCCAGCGGGAACGAGAAAACGGCGATAATGGGGCAGTTTTCCAGTTGTAGCCAGCAGCGTACTGGATAAATGAAATTGTGCCGCAGGAACGAGGGCGATGCCTATCCAACCTACCCGCAGCCAAGTTTCGGCCGAGTCGGGTTCAAGGATACGGCCGACCAACAGTTCACTGAGGTATACGAGAACGACAAAAGAAACCAGGGCTGCAAACGCGCGGGTAACTTCAGCCCGGCGCAGACGGTTGCTGTTGTACAGCACAACCGCCGTGCCGAAAATGACGATGACCGCCTGGATAATATCGTTAAGTAGAGCGAAGACTTCTGCTGTATTGCTCATCAGTTTGGCAAGCATCCTCCCGCAGACCGGGGGAAGCAATTAGTAATTTTTTTTCTAAGCTGGCGATGGTGACGGTGGCAAATCCAGAGATGGCGGCTTGTCCCATTCAGCGTCCGTGTCCGGCTGAGTCTTAGGCATTTCAGTTTGCTCCGCTTCACCAACGGGTGGCTTTACTGGAAGGTCAAGACCTTCCAGGACGGCAGCAAACTCGTGCGCTTCCAAAGTTTCGACCTCTAGCAGAGCCTGCGCAACCAGGTCCAGCTTATCACGATTGTTGGTTAAGATTTCACGTACGCGTTCATATTCCACATCGATGATTTCGCGCACCTGCTTATCTATCTGCTCTGCGACGGCATCAGAATAATCACGCTGTTCAGAGATCTCACGGCCAAGGAAAACCATTTCCTGCCGGTCGCCATAAACCCGCAGGCCCATGGCATCACTCATGCCATAGCGGGTAACCATCGCCTGGGCCATTTTGGTGACCTGCTGCAGGTCATTGCTGGCGCCGGTCGTAATTTCACCAAAGACGATCTCCTCCGCCACACGCCCGCCTAGAGCAGAGGCGATTAGGGCTTTGAACTTGGAGCGGCTGTAGAAAATGGAGTCCTCATCCAGGAACCAGGTGACACCCCCGGCCATTCCACGCGGAATAATGGTAATCTTGCGCAAGGTCTGGGCATGGGGCAGCATATGGCTGACCAGAGCATGTCCCGCTTCGTGGTATGCGGTGATTTCTTTTTCTTCATCACTCAGGATACGGCTCTTGCGTTCCGGTCCCAACTGGACCCGCTCTATCGCTTCTTGCAACTCACTCATGCCAATGCTTCTTCTGGTGCGACGGGCGGCCAAAAGAGCCGCTTCGTTGACGGTGTTTTCAATGTCGGCACCTACGAATCCAGGGGTGGCTTTGGCCAGTACAGTGATATTGACATCAGTGCCGATCGGCTTGCCGCGCATATGAACTTTGAAAATGGCCTCACGTCCGCGCACATCAGGTCGGTCAATAACCACTCGACGGTCGAAGCGACCCGGGCGCATGAGTGCTGGATCGAGAATATCGGGGCGGTTGGTCGCGGCCAGGATAATGATATGGGTATCCGTATCGAAACCATCCATTTCAACCAGGATCTGATTGAGAGTTTGCTCCCGTTCGTCGTGAGATCCGCCTAGCCCAGCTCCACGCTGGCGCCCGACGGCATCAATTTCGTCAACAAAGATGATGCAAGGACTGTTGCGCTTGGCTTGCTGGAACAAATCACGTACACGGCTGGCGCCTACGCCAACAAACATCTCTACAAATTCTGAACCAGCGATGGAAAAGAAAGGAACGCCAGCTTCACCAGAAACGGCCTTGGCCAGCAAGGTCTTGCCTGTGCCGGGGCTGCCAACCATCAAAACTCCCTTAGGGATTCGGGCGCCAAAGGTGACAAATTTTTCCGGTTCTTTGAGAAACTCAACGATTTCTTCCAGTTCTTCCTTGGCCTCGTCACATCCAGCAACATCCTCAAAGGTAACTGTGGGATGGTCGCCGGTAACGACGCGCGCCTTGCTCTTGCCAAAGGACATGGCCTGGTTGTTGCTGCCCTGGGCCTGACGGAAAATAAAGTAGAAAAAGCCAATGATCAGTACAGCGGGTAAGAAAATACCGATCAAATTCAACCATGTACCCCATGGGCTGGGCTGCTCATAAGTGATGACCGGCTCGCCATCAACGTAATCGGCTTCTGTGATTCCGTAAGTGGTGAGCAGCTCTTCCAGCGAGCTAACATCACTGATCTGGGTTTGGGTATCGGTGCGGTTGTCGTTGAGATAATCGACGATGACATTACGGCCGTCACCGGAGACGATCAGCTCAGATATTTCATTGTCCTTGATCTGCTGCGCCAACTCACTGATAGATAAATACTCCTGGGGCTCGGAGCGCATGTTTAAGCTCCAGATAACGGCCACAGCAGCGACGGCGATCAGCGCATAGACAACTAGTCGTGAAACTCTCGTTGAATTCTCCATAATTTGCAGCCCCCTCGCGTGGGGCAAACCTTATCCTTCTTCCTTCACAGTATAGCAGAAAGCAAATACCGTGGCTAAGAGCCTAAATGGATAATGAGGGAAGAAATTAGCTAGATTGAAGGGCTATCGAGGCTTACTGCCCATCATCCGGCATAGGCAGTATAGACATAATACCAGAGAGGAATCAGCCCCAGGAGGGCGATGAGGGCCATAATACCCAGGCCAATGGCCATCCAATCCGGCCCGCTCACTTGTGTGAGAGGCGGGGTAGTATAGGCGTCCGTTTGTGCGCTGGGTCTAGTTTTATCGGCAGGGACCGCGGCGTTGGTTTCCTCTCGCTGCGGCCTGGGGAAGAGCTGCGTTTGCTGTTCACTGATGGGCGTCGCTATGCTGGCCACGGTGGCGGTCTCAACAGCACCCATAGGACCGGTTTCGGCCTGACTGTTGCTGCGGTAAGTAGTCAAAACACGGCCAAGTTGGCCGGCCGTACGGTAGCGACCGGAGGATTCTTTGGCCAGGACCTTGTCAACGATCAGTTCCATTTGTTCGGGCACAGCAGGGTTGAGATCGCTGACCAAAGGCGGCTTCTCTTGGATATGTTTTAGCGCCAGCGCGGTCTGGGATTCGGCTGAAAAAGGAAGCTGGCCGGTGAGCATTTCGAACATAATGACGCCGATGGCATAAACATCGGAAGCAGGCGTCGGCGGTTCGCCGGCCGCTTGCTCGGGGGAGAAATATTGGGGCGTGCCCCAAAGCTGGTCGTCCTGCATCTGCTGGCTGGCCTCGCTCATAGCGCGCGCGATGCCAAAATCGGCAACCTTGATGCGATCGTCTCGGGTCACAAGCACGTTTTGCGGTTTGACGTCGCAGTGCACGAGATTGGCCCTGTGGGCGTAGCCAATGCCGTCACAGATCTGGATGATCAAGTTAAAAAATCGGCTGGTGGGCATGAGCAGCCCGTCCTTATTGTACTCTCGAATGACCTGCTTCAAAGTCAGACCGCGGACATATTCCATGACGATATATTGGGCGTGGCCATCCTCGCCAATATCATGGACGGTGACAATATTAGGATGCTGCAAGCTGGCGGCTGAATAGGCCTCCTGGCGAAAGCGCTGTAAGAAATCTTGATCGGTAGAAAAGCTTTCGTGAAGCATCTTCACAGCGACGACCCGACCCAGGAGCAGATCCTGGGCACGGTAAACGACGGACATGCCGCCGCTGCCGATGCGGCCCAGAAGTTTATAGCGGTCGTTGAGGATTCTTTCTTCGCCGATCATAGGACCATTTTAGTCGGCTTTTAGTCATACCACAAGAAATGGTATGGCTTGTTGATACTGATTGCCATCGAATCTTTTTTTTCGGGAAACGGTGTCGTTTTCGTCACGCTGAATTAATGAGTGACATGAGCCAGTGCATGACATATTGACAGGCGCACGATGGATAGATATCTAGAAATTCATAAGAGGATCATACCATAGAACTATTGTTCTTTTCAAGATCAGAAAATATACCGAACCGGGTCAATAATTAAACCAATCAGGGGCTAAGCATATTTGCCGCAGAGGGTTGGTTATGATAGCATTCCCGCTGAAGTTCATGGCGGGTGTGGTGTAGTGGTTAACACGTCTGGTTGTGGCCCAGAAGATCGGGAGTTCGAATCTCCTCACTCGCCCCAAAATCAAAAAGACCTTCCGTTCGCGCGGGAGGTCTCTTAGATTCAAGCGCCCGTAGCTCAATGGATAGAGTATCTGGCTTCGAACCAGGCGGTTGGGGGTTCGAGTCCCTCCGGGCGTACTCCCTATATAGAAAGGTCTGTGATTGATTTCATGGACCTTTCTCCATTTATAAGAGGTTTCGGATTAAAGGTACACAATACAACTACATTCATCATCGAGGAGAAGAGATTGAAGTTCCACGCTGAGCCCTGATTTTAGTCTCAGAAGTCCTAAGATGTTTTGAGATCCCCATAATGAGACATTAATTGAGCCCCGTATGCTTTAAGCACCTCCTTTCCTAACTTATTGAGACGCGGGCCGGAGATCCTTACCAAATGACATCGATTAAACATTGCTTAAGGTTGCACCAATCCTATTCGTTCGAAAATGGCCTCGAGACCGATGATCAAGCCGCCGGCTAGCCCGATGACCGCTATCGGAATTATGATCATGACGACAATTCCCAAAAATGGAAGAATAAAGGCTCGCCAGCCATATGTCTCATGTGCCTCGGCTGCCGCCATCCAAGTCGCCAGGAAAAATACCGTTGATGTCAGAAAAACTGCGATCGGTGCAAAAGGGGGAATCAGGGCCAACAAATCCAAGATATTAACAGTTTGAGCAAATCCCAGGCCGCGCATTGTCCTGGTGAAATACCCTTTTCGAGTGAGAAGCCGCCCCGCCCAAAATATGGCAAGAACAGACAACAACCAGGCAAATATTCCCACGAATACTGATAGCAGTTCGAATCCAGGATCGGCACGAAGATAGGCAGATATCGCCGAGAACCCAACACCTAGCAATAAAGCAGGTCCGGTCATCCGCCTATCGTTCACGATGTTTTGATAGGTGGAACGGTCAAGAATCAACACATGGCTTGCATAACTCAACCAGGTTCGCACATCCTTCAGACCTGCCCAGAGATTAGCCCATGACCAATCACCTTCCGCTGGGGCTGGATCTTGTTCCTCCGCCAACTCTTCAACTGAGATGGGTTGGCTACGAAAATCATTGAGAATCTGGAAAACATCTATCGCATTCCGCGTTGAGCCAACCGCCATGCTTGGTGGATGAAAGATGAAAGCATCTGTTTGTTCACCGCCGAGGCCGCCATGATTCCCGATGAGCTCCTCCAAGGCAGCGACTGTTCCATCTGGGTAAACCGTGCTGATTACCATTAAGTCACCGGCATTCGGAAAATCCATTACACGCCGCACTTGCCAAACCCTCGTCTCCAGTGAGGAAGCGCCGAAAGAAGCAGGATCTTCTGGAGCATAGGGCTTTAGGGGATCTTGACCAATTACTTCGCCGGTATGCAGATTTCGCCTGCCATTTTTTCCCAAGGCAACCGGTGAACCATCTTCTTCATATCCACAAACCAGACCAATACCTTCATGTTCAATCAAGGCCTCGACCATGCCCGGATACGCCTGATCCAACTCATTAAGATTGATTTTTCGAGGGTGTAAATCAAAATAGACTTGAGCGAGATTGCCACTGCCATAAGCCGTTACTTGTGCCTCATGAGGACGATCATCGCTTCCTTCCGCTGCTTCCCGTCTTCTAGCACTGTTGTCCAAAATCTTTTTGGCTCGCTTAGCAGCTGCCCGTCCTGTACGGCCGCCAACACCCGTTTCCTGGATATTCTCCAATTCGCCGGATACTGCATTAATGGAGGTCACCCCTGTATCGCCGCCCATTGATTGGGCGACCGTAGTCCCGTGCGGTAGCTGTTCTTCGATAAACTCTTTAAGAGATACACCGTAGCGCTGCTTAAAGGTGGCGCCAAAGGACTGCCCATGATCGGAGAGAATGATTAAACTGTATGGTCGCGGAGCCTTCTTCTTGATCGTCTCATGAATTCGTTTGATAACCCGATCATAGGTCGACAAAACCTTAAAAGCGTCACTGGTCCAAGGGCCAGAATGATGGGCGACTTCATCATAACCCGGCCAGGTAACGTAAATCGAAGGAGCGCCACGAATGATATCCAAGATAGTAAGATTGGCGGCGATATCGCGCATGAATACGGTTGTGGCCGCCCTTATGAACGGGTAACCATGGGCAAGTCGATCCAGTCGCGGTTTCACGTCGTTTCGTCTTTGCTGCCACCCCTGCCATATTTCACGAACAACATCAACCAAAAACAAGACAATGGTATGCGCTAAGAAATATGGGTTTAGCAAAAGCAGATAAACATCTTCAGCTCTGCGCGTTTTCTCATCACTATCAGCATCAAATAAACCGGCCAGGGTCAGAAGCGACTTTTGCGCATCGCCATTCAACATATTATTGATACTCGAACCACCGCGCATTAGACCTTCTCCATGTGCGTAGCGGCCGTTTAATTCAGTAGCATCGCTCCCTGAAACATAGAGTTTTTGTTTTTCCTTGTCGTACCAGCGAAAGGCAGGAATATCGTTGTTGTCCCCAAACATGATTCCGGCCTGGCAAGCTGATGTTTGCGAAGGGATCCCACAATCAACATGAGATAGGAAATAGCCCTCCTCCTCCATCATTCGCTGCAATGTGGGCATGCGGCCGTCGGCAAGGGCTTTCTTTAAATGATGAAAACTCAAACCATCAATTTCCATCATCACTAAGCCGCGCGCATCTGGTGAATCATCCATATAAGAATGTCTCAGTGCGAGACGCTCAATCAAACTTTGATAGAAAGAACCTTCATCCTTCACTTCCAATATACCGGTTAGGATGACATTGATTGCCGAGAAGATAAGGCCGCCAATAACCGCGCTTAGCAACCCTTCGACGTGGAATACAGGTAAAAGCCAAGAAGTAATGAGGAGAGCTATGGCGTTCACAAAAAAGCCAATGACAAAAACGGCGATGAAGCCAAGTGGTCGAGCTATGAGCAGGATAAGTGGTCTAATCAGAAAATTGACAACACCTAAAAGAAAGGCCGCTGCAAAGGCATCTAACAAAGCAGTTAACGGATCAGTCGTGATGAAGGCAATGCCGGGCAAAATGGCGGCCGTTATTAAGAGAGATAACCCATCAACAAACCACAGAACGAGGAAACGCATGATGGCTTTGGTGAAATTAGAAAAGACGCTCATAGAAATTTCTTACCTTTAGGGACACTTAAATCAATTGGATTAAATACGCACCTGATCATTGTTCTTTTGCCATAGGTTTTCTCAATCGCCACCAGGCAAAGATGAATAATAGAAAGCCATACAAGATCAGACCCAATAACATTTGTAGTTCGATGCTACTCCAATTCCATTTCCTGCAAACATTCGCGCATCGCCTCTTGACCTGAGTTCAATAAGATTTGGATGCGCTCATCACTCATGTCGAATTCCAGGGTGTCAAAACCGCCTACGGGAAGGTGGCAGACGACGTCAGGGTGGGTGCGCACGATGAAATGATCATGGTTCTTGAGGAAGGTGGTTAATAGCGCCTGGTTTCGCTCTTTGACGGTTGACCAGCGGCTGTGCAGCGGATCGTCATGTTCTATGACGGGTGGTTCTGTGCCTATGGCCGCTTCAACGGGAATGGCGTCATTCAAAAAGAGTCCCACGACGCGATCCCGATCAGGCTCGATGCCCATCGCTTCCATGAATTCCGGCTCTTCAGATACAACCATTTCAATTCCGAAATTTGATCCCAGGCCGCCGTCGACAATATCATGCCCGCTGATATCTTCACCCAAGTAGGTGCCCCATTCAGGCTGCCAAGTGACGTGATTGTAGACGAAGGGAATACTCATCGACATGCGGATAAGCCAGGCGACCGGCAAATCAGGAGCCGTGCGATGGTTGATGATCAACATCTTGTGATCGGTGACATCGGTGATGATCGCCGTGAGATCGTTGCCGGTCTCTTCGTGGAATTCCCCTAGCGTTAGCTGCGAATAGTTACGGCCGTCGGCATCCAGTTTCTCATCCAGCCAGGCCAGAAATTCTTCCCCGGCGTAAACACCGCCAAACTCAATAAATGAGAAAGCTTCTCGCAGCGCCTGATGTTCCAAAATCTGGTGCATAACGGACTCGTCAAGCTGCTCGGCCGTATCGATCGGCAAAAAACTATCCAGAAAGTGTTCGAAAAACGCGAAAAGCAAGCTCTCGCGAACAGTTTCATCAGAAAACGATCCCGGCACATCCATAAACTTGGCCAGAATGATCTTGCCGTCCGGCGTTCGTTCAGTGATGGCCGCGACCATCTCATTGGCGCTGTAACCTGAAGCGACCATGAGCGCCATGATCGAACCGGATGAGGTGCCAACCACGCGGCGATAGCTTATGCCCTGTTCTTCCAGTTCTTTGAGGGCGCCAACCTGGGCGATGCTCTTAGCACCACCGCCGGAGAAGACGATGTCAAGACCATCCTCGCTGTACTGCAAGCCGGATCCGCCAACAGCAGCGGGCAGGCCGGCAGTTGTTTCTTCGGTATCAACCGCGTCAGCGGTGGTTTCAGAACTCCCGGCTGCGTCGTCATTTTCGTCTGAATTACAGGCAGCTAGCAGCGCTAAAACTAACATTGTTACAATGAGCAAAAGCCTTTTAGTTAATCGCATACCATACTCCTCGTATGAAATGGTGGACAAGAAGAAATTTTGCCCTACAAAGATCCTTACTCTCTGGCCATGAGTCTTCTGAGGCGCCACCAGGCAAAGGTAAAGAGCAAAACACCGTACAAGATCAAACCGATGAGCAAGAGCGGTTCGGGTTGTAGACCACGCAGCATCACGTCTTGTAATAACGCCGTGCCATAGGTCGCTGGCAGCAGCCAAGAAACGATGTGGACACCGGTAAGCAGGCGGTGTAGGGCGATGAAAAAGCCGCTGAAAAAGATGCTGGCCAGTAAGACGATCATCGAATATTGTACTGCCTGGCTGTCCGTCTGCGAGATCGTAGAGATGGCGAAGCCCATGGCAAGTGAAGTATATAGCAAGGCCAGGACAACGGCCGTATAGGCTAACCAGGTGCCTAACATCGGCACATGGAGCATGAATATCACCAGCGCGGTTAAGATAGCGGCTAAGAGGCCCCCCAAGATCAAAAAGCTGATGGTCTTGCCTAGCAGCGTCTCGAAGGAACTGATGGGCGCCGCCCGGAAAAGCTCAATCGATCCCCCTACCCTTTCGCGAACGATGGCCAAAGCGGCCAGGGTGATGGCGATATGCTGCAAGAGCAGCGAAATGACGCCAGGCACGTAGAAATCAATCGGACCAAAGGTCACATCAGACAACTGAATCGCTTTCCCGGCAAACGGCCGGGCCAGGACGGCCGAATCGACGTCGACAAACTGCACCAGAAAATCGTCAACCAAGGCCAATTCATTCTCCAGCTCTTCCACCTGTTCGATTTCGGCGCTGTAATCTTCTTCTCCCGGGCTAAACTCTTCGAGCTGCAGCATGATCTGCTCGGCTCTGATCAGACTCTCGAACGGGTCCTCAGTTGTATCCTCATCGGCGATGCTGTTTATACCTTCGAAGGCGGCCAGGCTGGAGGATAAGGCGAGATTAATCTGCTCGAAATCACGGGCTAGAGCGACGATATCATCGGCCGCTTTTTCGCTGTTGCCATCTTCCAAATCCTGGCGGAGGCCCATGGCGTCGGTATGCGCTTCCTGCACTTTGGCCAGGATATCGTCAGATTCTTCTTTGGCCTTATCTAGGGTCCTGATCATGACTAATCTGTTCACTTCTTCGACATAGGCGCGTTCGAGCGTGTTGACGAACATCTGCTCCAGGGGATCGATCTCGTGATGGATAATATCCATTTCAGCATGCTGGTTATCCTGGAGATCCCCGTAGGGATCCGCCGGAGTGAGCAGCACCAGGTCGATTTCACCGGCGTTGAGCCGGGCCGTCGCTTCTTCTTGGGAGCTGACAATGTCTACCATATCCACCGCACCAGCAAGGCGACCGGCGATCTCTCTGATTTCCTCGTCAATTGTACTATCGGCAGGGATAACCATTATCGTGCGCATCGTGCGCAAACTGTTGTTGTAGCCAATGCCAAATATGAGGAGGATGAGAAACGGTCCCAGGATGAGAGTAGCTACCAGCCGTGGCTGGCGCAGGATCTCGGCCATTTCCTTACGCACAAAAGATGAAACGCGAATTAGGAATTCAGTGATCATGACGTCATCCTCTCTTGCTCGCTGACCTGTTCCATTATCATCACGAATACATCGTCAAACGGGGGCACAAACTCACTGACGGACTCAACATTTAATCCTTGCGTTTCACACCAATCGAGCAGCTGCGGAATGGCGGTGCTGGCATTTTCCACGGTTATCCGGGCTGTAAGCGGATCGAGGAATTTGACTTCCTCTTTGACCAATGGGTGATCCTTCAATGCAGCGACTGTTTCAGCGTTCATCAGTTCAACCGTGCGCAGATCGACAACATGCCCATTTAAGGCACGATAGCGCAGCATCTCCGGTGTTTCAACCATGAGCAGCTTGCCATTGCGCATGACGCCGACATAATCACAATAAGCTGCTTCGCCCACGTACTGCGTGGTGACGAAGAGCGTATGGCCTTGACCTTTGAGCGTCTGGAAATGATCCCAGAATTTGCGTCTAAGAACTGGGTCAATGCCTGCTGTTGGTTCATCCAGGAAAATCAATTCAGGACTATGAATGAGCGTGCTGGCCAAACTGAGACGGCGCTGCATGCCGCCCGAGATATTGCGCACCATCTTCTTCTCATGCCCCGTCAACTCCACCAGTTCCAAGAGTTCCTCGAGCCGTTCCCGTCGTTTCATGGAATAGCCGTAGATGGAGGCGGCGAAGTTGAGGTTTTCCCAAATCGTTAATTCCGGATAAAGGATAAATAATTGGGGCATGTAGCCGATGCGTTTTTGATCATCACGGGTAAAGCGGTCCGGTGACTTGCCCAGAACCTTAACCACGCCATCGGTAGCCGCGTAATTACCGATGAGTAAGCGCACAGTAGTCGTCTTGCCACAGCCACTAGGGCCGATAAAACCAAAGATGGATCCCTGGGGCACATCGAGCGAGACCGTATCTACGGCATTAATGTCCCCAAAGCGCTTAGATACATCACGCATTTGAACGACAGGTTCATCATTTATTTCCATTACGCCTCCTATTCATTCTCAAATCATCTCAAATTCGTGCTCGGCAAACATGACCAAGATTTGCAGCCTTAATTCGCTGGACACATTGCTCATCTGTTTCGTGTTGGCTACCCAGGCATGCAGCATGTAGCTGATGCTTGACCCGCTGAAGTCAGTGACAAGAACATTGGGCTGCGGCCGTTCCAAGACATAGGCATGGTTGCCTGCTGTTTCCAGTAGTGCCTCGATTACGGCTTGCGGATCATCTTTAGCGCCGGCGTTAACCGGGATACTGATACGTTTTCTTTTTGTGCCCTCTTTTTCCGAATAATTGGTCAAGACATCACCGAGCAGCTGTCCATTGGGCACAATAAGCTGCACGTTGTCCTTTGTGCGAATGCGTGTGGAACGCAGGCGGATATCTTCGACGATACCACTGGCGCGCGAGGTGACAATCTCGTCACCAGGTACCAAGCTGCGCTCAAAGAGCAGGATAAATCCGCTAACGAAGTTGTTGACCAGCTCTTTCATACCGAAACCGAGCCCGACGGATAGTCCGCCAAGGACCACGGCCACGGCCGTTAAATCAACACCAGCAACAAGTAAGCCGACCAAAACCCCAAAAACAATCACTAAATAGCCGCTGAAAGTGGCTACGATGGGGATAATGGAAGGATCGGTATCCATACGGGGCAGGACGACATCACGCAGCAAGCCGCGTACATAACGACCGAGCAGGACAAAGATATAGACAATCACCAGGCCGCCTAGCAGCGCGCCAACCGTCACAACAATGCCCTTGCCCAGGTTGAGCTGGTAGGCCAAAATGCCATCCAGGATGCCAACCAGATGCAGCAGGGCTAATAAAATGAAAGTCGGACGCAAAATCTGGTCTTGCCAAAGATGGATCTTTTCCGGCTTCATCAGCATCTGGATCAGACCGCTTAACAAGCGGTAGACAAGCCATAAGCCAACAAAGGATAAAAGATAATCGATGATGCCGTGCGGCTGCTTAAACTGTTGTAAAACACGAACGACACCCTTGCCTGCTAGCCAGAGAGAAATTGGCAGCACAACCAAGCGGGTCAGATCCAGCACATTACGCAGCCAAGGCGCGTAGGTAAAGGTGGTTCCTTTACTCACTGCCTTATCGATGCGCTTGAGGATGGCTTTCAATATCCGGGCCAGGATCAAGCCCAAGATTATTATGAAGACCAGGGCGATGATCTCTG
>CAWEDV010000006.1:0-223059 GCA_963807975.1 uncultured Chloroflexia bacterium
CATGCTAACCAGGCGATTTCCATTATAATGTTACATGCAAGAAACGCTGCTGCGAACAAAGCTATATATCCCACCATTGCGGCCGAACCTCGTTCCCCGGTCGCATCTGATCGAACGACTAAATCAGGGTCTACAGCTTGGCACAAACTCACTCTCATCTCCGCCCCGGCCGGCTTTGGCAAAACCACATTGGTCGGCGAGTGGGTAGGCGATCTACGTGGGAAAACGATAATAACAGCCAAACCGCGAATAGAGTTGGCTGGCTCTCATTGGATGAAGGCGACAACGACCCGAACGCTTTCTGACTTATTGTCGCTGCGTTGCAGATCAGCTCTTGGCGGAGTTGGAACGATGGCGCCAAAAT
This sequence comes from uncultured Chloroflexia bacterium, assembly GCA_963807975.1. Lineage (GTDB taxonomy): Bacteria > Chloroflexota > Anaerolineae > Promineifilales > Promineifilaceae > JAACFF01. The sequence continues at coordinate 365 of CAWEDV010000006.1, forward strand.
TGGGGAAGGGGCACTGAGCATGCTCCAATCTCCTCAACCACCGCCGACCGAGCCGATCCTGATCTCTTTAATCAACGATGTTACTATATCCCCGACAATTGTCCTCGTCCTTGACGATTATCACCTCATAGATTCGTCGCCGGTGGACAACGCGCTTAACCTTATTCTCGAAAACCTGCCGCCACAGATGCATCTGGTCGTCGCCACACGTACTGACCCGCAACTGCCTTTGGCCCGTTTACGCGCCAGAGGTCAATTGGCCGAGTTACGCGCCGAAGAATTACGTTTCACTCTTTCTGAATCAAGCCGAATTCTTGAACCAGGTGATGGGCCTGAACCTATCCACGGAACACATTGCCTACACTGGAAACCCGTACCGAAGGTTGGATTGCAGGCTTGCAATTGGCTGCTATTTCCATGCAAGGCAGCGAGGATTTGGAGGGTTTCATTACATCCTTTGCCGGTAGCCATCGTTATGTACTCGACTATCTGATCGAGGGAGGTTGGAGAGTCACAGCCCAAAAGTGTGCAGGCGTTCATGCTACAAACCGCCATTCTTGATTGGCTCACAGGTTCTCTTTGCGTTAGCGTGACCGGTCAAGAAAACGGTCGGGACACCCTTGAAATGCTTGAACGTGCCAACCTGTTTATTATCTCGCTGGACGATGAACGGCGTTGGTACCGCTATCACCATCTATTTGCGGATCTATTACAAAAGCGATTGCGCCTTTTTGATAAAAAGCAAATTCCAACGTTACATATCCGGGCTAGCGAATGGTACGAGCAAAATAATTTTATGTCGGATGCAATCCACCACGCTCTGGTCTGAAAAGGATTATAAAAGAAGTGCCAACCTATTAGAGTTGGAATGGCGTCCAATGGACAGTAACTACCAGTCCGGTACTTGGCTCAACTGGGTAAAGGGGCTTCCTGACGAGGTAATCAGTACCAGGCCTGTGCTTAGTGCAGGGTATGGATGGGCACTATTGGATGCCGGCGAATTAGAAGCCTCCGAGCTCCGTCTGCGGGATGCCGAACGATGGTTAGGCACTACGGTAGATGTAAAGGGGAATCATATTGGATCATCAGTTAAGATGGTAGTGGTAGATAAAGACGGGTTTCACTCCTTACCTGGGACGATAGCAAATGCCCGTGCTTATCTTGCTCAAGCCTTTGGCAATGGAGCCGACACTATAAAGTATGCAAAACTGGCACTTGATTCTGCTTGAGGATGATTATTTTGGGCGCGGAATTTCATCAATAGTTTTAGGGTACGCGGACTGGGCAGGTGGAGATTTGGCTGCCGCTCGCATGGCAGTCGCTGATTCTGTATCGAATATGCAGAAGGCAGACAGCATTCCTTATACAATTAGTTTCACTTCTTACTTAGCAGAGATAATGATTGCACAAGGTTATCTTCATGAGGCAGCGAGTACATATAAGCGCGCGTTACAACTCGCTACGGAGAAGGGCAAGCCGGGATTTCAGGAAACGGTGGTCTTGCATTTGGGGTTGAGCGAGATATTAATTGAGCAGGGGGACATGGAAGCTGCCAGACATCATCTGCTGAAAAGTAGGAAATTAGGCGAGCATCCTGCATTCCCACCTTGGCATCGACATTGGTTCCCTGCTCAAGCCCGAATGATGGAAGTTCAAGGAAACCTGGATGGGGCAATCAAAATGCTAAAAGAGGCAGAACGCCAGTATTACAGGTACCCTATCCCTGTTGTTCGCCCATTATCTGCGCTTAAGACGAGGTTGTGGGTCCGGCAAGGTAAACTGGTTGAGGCCATTGGTTGGGTGCGTGAACAAAATCTTTCCGTTGACGACAACCTTAGCTATTTGGGTGAATTCGAGCACATTACTCTAGCGAGAATCGTCATCGCTCAATACAGGAGTGATCACACAGATGATGCCATTCGCGTGGCAATGGGATTGCTGGATCGCCTATTGCAAGCGGCGGAAGGAGGTAAGAGGACTGGGAGCGTGATCGAGATCCTTTTGTTGAAGGCATTGGTTCACGAAGCAAAGGGTGAAATTTCTACCGCAATCCTTTTTCTTGGAGAAGCCCTCACACTGGCTGAACCAGAGAGCTACACATGCATTTTTGTGGATGAAGGCCCACCGATGGCTCGTTTGCTGAATGAAGCTCTTAACCGTGGGATTGCTTCAAATTATGTGCGTAGACTAATGGCAACTTTTTCAGTTGACACACCAGCGCAGCCTGAATCAATTGCATCTCAAGCCGATCAATCTGAACTATTCGAGCCACTAAGTGAACGCGAACTTGAGGTGCTTAAACTCATTGCCGAAGGGCTGACCAATAAAGCGATCGCGTCTAGACTGTTCCTTTCCCAAAACACAGTCAAAGTCCACGCTCGCAATATCCATAGCAAGCTCGGTGTCCACAGCCGTACGCAAGCGGTTGCAAAGGCTCGAGCTTTAGGGATCTTGCCCTAAAGTAATGCGCGTGACAGTCTGAATTGTGTTCAGAGCGTACAAAAAATAAATTCTGGCGAGCATCTGGCGCGCTATTTTATCTTCCCCTGGCAAAACCTAAAACAATCCAAGCCTGAAAATAACCCCCTGAATAACCACTTCTGGGTATGACACTAATACCGCCTGGCAATTATGCTGATGGTGTAAGTTTTCATGATCAAAAAGAATCATCAAGAAGGAGGCATAGCAGCCTATTTAAGTCTGTATTCGAAAGGTTTGATAACTTTAGTAACCTGCCTACCTCTATCAAAACTAGAGACGGCACGAATCAACGATCAAGAAAAATGTAATATTTTATCACTGGAGGTAAATGAAAAAATGAACAACTACAGAAAGAATGCGATCGTAACGGGAGTTCTGTACATCATCGGCCAGTTGCCGGTATTCTCAGCCTTGTATTTATAAATCCTTTACTCAATAGTCCCGATTTACTGACGGCCGTCTCCGCGGATGGCAGCCAGTTGATACTCGGTGCGCTATTGATATTGGTGATGGCCCTGGCTTTAGCGATGGTTCCGGTTGTGATGTTTCCCGTCCTTCGAAGGCACAATGAAGTGCTGGCTCTCGGATATGTTGTATTCAGGGGCGCCCTCGAAACGTTTTTCTATTTCGCGATGGTGATCAGCAGCCTGTTCTTATTGATCTTGAGCCAGGTAGCTGTTACGGATAGTTCTGCTCTGCAAACAGTAGCGACAGAACTGCTGGAATTAGAAATGCTTGGCTCGCTGTTGACAATCGTATTTATCCTGGGTGCGCTGATGTTTTACACTGTGCTCTACCAGTCGAAGCTGGTCCCGCGATGGCTTTCCGGTTGGGGGCTCATCGCTGCACTGCTATACCTGGCCGCGGGCTTTCTGGTCTTATTCGGCACTATTGAGCCTATGTCGACGACTGATTCGCTCTTGCAAATGCCACTGGGCATTCAGGAAATGGCGCTGGCGCTGTGGCTGATTGTAAAAGGATTTAATTCGTCGGCAATGGTTGCCGATCCTGCTGCTTGATTTTGACAAAAATTATCCGGAAATGGTGATCAATTTGCGTCCTCAGATATGCACGGGTTTCCGGATCGGGATCTGAGGGCGCCTAGAAAATGATGCCAACTTTCTGATAAATGAGGGAGAAGTTGGCATCTTTCAAACAGTATCGAATATGCAGAAGGAGCTGATGATCGTCAAACGATGGAAAAGATAAAAGATAAAGTAATGGAATACTTGCTCCACGAATGACAGGTTAGGGGCAAGACACCGGTAACATTTTGTGGCTATGTTGAAGGTGTAACAGGTAATCATTGATGAAGGAAGTCAAACGAAAGCTAACTCTAGACCAGCTGGCAACTTATCAGATCATAGTGCCGGGACACCTCGATGAAAGTTGGTCAGATTGGGACAGGGAGATGACCGTTACGGTCGAGGGTGAGGATGCCGGTTTGCCGGTCACCACCCTGACCGGTGTCGTCGACCAGGCCGCTTTACAGGGTCTTATTCGTCGACTCTATTCTCTTGGCTTGCCGTTGATCTCGGTCATTTGCATCGATCCCGGCTAGGCAGGTGAGTTGGATTAATAACGAAGTTGATATAAATTCACCTTTGATAATAGCCAAAGAGGGTAAAGATCGCTGACTGCCAAAGACAGCTTACTGCAAATTTCGTCATATACCGATAGCTATCACAGCGTCAACCAACAATTCAAGCAGCGATTTCTACCAAATTGCCTAATATTTACAAACACTTATCAATCGCTATTCAACTTGGTAACTCACTTCACCGCTATCTGGATGGAGTATTTGCACCATTCGGGTGGTAACATCTCCTCCTTATCCGACAATGATAGCAGATTTCAAGCAGGCGGGATGAAACGAACCGGCCAATTCTAGCTAACGCAACTAAAAAACAGCCCGACCAAAAAGCTTTATTAGGCTGATTTGCAACAACGCTGCAGATCAGACCCCACGGTTCCTTTGAAAAACGCTGAACCTTAAATAATTCTACCTCTGGTAGAATGACATTAGAAACGCGATTTTCGCGTTTTGCTGTCCGTACGGTTCACATCCGTGAAGTCGGCGGTTCGAGTCCGTCCGCGCCCATATATGGCACCTTGGTGTAAAAACCAGGGTGTTTTCGTTTATATGGGCACCGAATATGTGGTTAGGGCTCAGAAAGCATCTCGCTGACCGCACGGATGGCAAATTGATTGACATCTAAAATAAGCATGGTACGATTAGGCTAATCGTAATTACCTTATTTTTGGATACCGTCATGTTAGTTGATCGAGAACGTGAACTAGGTGAACTCAACGCGCTGCTACAATCCGCACGACCAAGTCTCCTTGCCGTTGTCGGCCGTCGTCGATTAGGCAAAACAACGCTTCTTGTGCACTGGGCTCGGACAAGTGGCCATCCATATATCTACTGGGTGGGATCGCACTTCCCTTCAGAAACACTATTGGGACAGTTTTCAAAACAAGTATGGCAACACAGCAATCCTGATCGGAAGGTTCCAGGAAACTTTCGTTATGATAGTTGGTCAGAGGCCTTTGAAGCACTGGCTGAAGCATGTCAGGGAGACCAAAGACATATAGTTGTCCTCGACGAGTTCCCATACGCAATTCAATCAGAGTCGGCTTTACCATCCGCGCTACAGAATGCCTGGGACCATCATTTGAAGTTCAGTAACATATCGTTGGTCTTGTGTGGCAGCCAGGTTGGGATGATGGAGCGGCTGTTGGGAGCTGATGCGCCACTCTATGGTCGAATGCTTGGACCTCTGCGTGTTCGGCCGCTGCCATACTCTGCCACGGCCGAATTCTTCCCTCGATACAATGCTGAGCAACGGGTTGCTACCTATGCCATATTAGGTGGAGTACCCGCTTATCTAGAACAGTTTACGGACGAATTAAGCATATTGCAGAATTTACGACACAACCTTTTTCGCGAAACCGGTCTCTTCCGCACAGATCCAGATTACCTGATTGGCGAACAGGTCCGAGATTTAAAGGTCTACCAGGCGGTGTTATCCGCAATTGCGCTAGGCGCTCGCAAACCCGCCGATATTGCATTGCAGGCAGACCTGCCTCAACGTTCGGGCGTGGACCCTTATTTATCCCAGCTTGTGGAGATGGATTACGTTTGCAGAGAACTGCCGGCCACAGTACCCCCAAACAAACGTCAAACTTCCCGGCTTAGCAGGTATGTGTTGGCTGACAACTACTTACGGTTCTACTTCCGCTTTGTACGTTCAAACCTCGATTTAATTGCCCAACAGCTTCACGATGAAGTTGAGAAACGAATATCTGAACAGCTACGAGCATTTGTAGGTATGACCGCGTTTGAGGAGTTAAGCCGTGAGTGGGTGCTAACCCAGGCACGATCTGGTAAGTTGCCGTTTGGTGTTGAACTGGTTGGATCTCATTGGAGTGGTGGCGTCCAGGTTGATGTTGTGGCCATAAACTGGCGGGAAAAACAAATATTGCTGGGCGAGTCCAAGTGGCAGGCAGAATCGATCAGAAAACGAATCGTGCGCGATCTGATTGAGGTAAAAACACCAAAAGTGCTCAAGATTTTACCTGAAATGGGCGAAGGCTGGCAGGTTCATTACGCGTTCTTCAGCCGCAATGGATTTACTGAGGCTGCAAGCTCCCTCGCGAACGAGCATAGTGCCCAACTCGTTGATCTGGAATGTCTCGATCATGACCTTCGTAAAGCCTAGACGGCCTCTCACATCGTTTCAAAACCAGTTGCTTCTTCCAAGTCAACCGTACTAATGAACCCATGAACAGTTCCGCAAGTGGACACTTCTGGAATTTAGCCAACCTGAATTCTGCGTGAGAAGCGACGTAGGGGGTAGTCCAAAACCTGGACAATGGGGCTCGGATATGAGTAGGAAGTGGCAAAAACCAGCTGAAAGAACTGGCCCATTCCACTACACTACTTCGAACGTGATCGGTAACTACTGACTACGGGCTTACACTCTTTTGGAAAAGACGTGAGACCCCATACTGCTGACGCACCAGATGAGAAAGCGGAAGAAATAAAGATCATGAAGAAATAAGGATCATGGTGAGGGAGATTATGCAAGATATAAAAGATATCGACCACTCCATCACGGCCACAGAGGAAGAATTGGCCCGTCTGAATGCCAAACGCGCGGAACTGATCGCCAGACTCCGGGATTTACGACGCGAAAAGGCATTGGCAGCGCAATCAGGAAATCAGATCCCCCTGACTTTCAAGCCGTTTGCTATCATCAACGTTTCATCGGAAAAGGAAAAGATAAATCTCTTTCGTTCTCTGTTCAGAGGGAGAGAAGATGTTTATCCCAGAAGATTCGAGAGTGTCAAAACAGGTAAGACGGGGTATTCGCCAGCCTGTGCTAATGAATGGATGCCCGGGATCTGTCATAAGCCGAGGATCAAATGCGCCGATTGTGAAAACCGGGCCTTTCTGCCAGTTAATGATTCGATGATTCGAAAGCACCTGCTGGGTCGAGATCCATCCCAGGCTACTGGAGGAGATTTCACCGCGGGAGTCTATCCTTTGCTACTTGACGAGACTTGTTGGTTTCTCGCCGCCGACTTCGATAAAAGCAACTGGCAGGAAGAGTCCTCCGCGTTTTTGGAGACTTGTCAGGCTCACAATGTTCCCGCCGTACTTGAGCGCTCGCGTTCCGGAAATGGGGGGCATGTCTGGTTCTTCTTTTCCAAACCTATCCCGGCAAAGTTAGCGCGGAGATTGGGCTCTTATTTGCTAACCAAAACAATGGAGCAGCACTCTGGGATTGGATTTGATTCCTACGACCGGTTATTTCCAAGTCAAGATACGCTTCCCCAAGGCGGATTTGGGAGCTTGATCGCTTTACCCTTGCAGAAAAAGCCCCGAGCTAGAGAGAATAGTATTTTCGTGAATGAGAAATTCGAGCCCTACGATGACCAATGGGCGTTCCTCTCATCTATTCGGCGTATTGATCGGAACGAGATCGAAGTTATCCTTGCGGAGGCGACCGAAGATGAGAGCATCTTGGGAGTCCAAAGAGTGGTTTTGGAAGAAGATGCTCCCTGGGAAGCACCACCATCTAGGAAACGGAAAGTAGGTCCGCTCACCGGTCCCCTACCAAAAGAACTTTCTCTGGTCCTGGGGAATCAACTCTACGTCGCCAAGGATGATTTAACACCAGCCCTGAGGAGCCGTCTTGTTCGTCTGGCAGCCTTTCAAAATCCTGAATTTTATCGGGCCCAGGCAATGCGATTTTCTACCTTTAACAAACCCCGTATCATCAGTTGCGCCGAGAACTTCCCGAAACACATCGGCCTACCTCGCGGCTGTGTGGATGAAGTTGTCGATCTGTTGGAAACAAATGGCATCAAACTGAAGATCATCGACGAACGTTTTTCCGGCCATCCTGTCAAAATTGAGTTTCAGGGAGCTCTCAGACCGGACCAGCAAGATGCTGTGGAGGCGATGCTGAAGGCGGAAACTGGGGTTCTCGCGGCGACCACCGGATTTGGAAAAACGGTCATCGCCGCCTACCTTGTTGCTAAACGGAAAGTCAATACTCTGGTATTGGTTCATCGTAGGCAACTTCTCGACCAGTGGATTGCACACCTGACTAATTTCTTGGGACTGTCTCCACAACAAGTTGGGCAAATCGGCGGAGGGAGGAAAAAGACAACAGGGATTATCGACGTGGCCACAATCCAGAGCCTGCATAAGAAGGGAGTAGTCAATGATATCGTTGGAGAGTACGGCCAGCTAGTAATTGACGAATGCCATCACATCTCTGCCCGTAGTTTCGAACTTGTTGCCCGGCAGAGCAAGGCGAAATATATCATCGGTCTTTCCGCAACCGTTACCCGGAAAGATGGTCACCATCCGATTATCTTTATGCAATGCGGGCCGGTTCGGTACCGAGTGGACCCGCGACAGGAAGCAGCCAAAAGGCTTTTTCAACACCGGGTATTGGTAAGAACCACAGAGTTTAGGATGAGCGATGAATATTCGGAGGGTAAACCTCCATCGATCCAGGAAATATATAAGGCCCTTTCCGGTGATAAGCCCAGGAATGCCATAATAGTTGAAGACGTACTGAAAGCGGTAAAGGCAGGGCGATATCCAGTGGTCCTGACAGAGCGCCGGGATCATCTGAAGCTCCTTGCAGAACTACTACAGCCCCATATCTTTAATCTCATCGTTCTGAAAGGTGGGATGGGGAAAAAGCAACGACGTCTTATCCAGAAGCAAATGGCAGATATAATTGATGGGGAACCGAGAGTGATCCTGTCTACGGGACGGTATTTAGGTGAAGGTTTTGACGATGCCCGCTTGGACACACTGTTTTTGACGCTCCCGGTTTCCTGGAAGGGGACTTTAGCGCAATATGCTGGCCGGTTGCACCGCGAATACCACCAAAAGAAGGAAGTCGTCATTTACGATTATTTGGACGAGAATGTCCCAATGTTGTTACGCATGTATAAAAAACGAATGCGTGGGTATTATGCACTTGGGTATGATATCGAAGGATATCAATCTAGCCAGACCCAAGGAGAGTCTCCCAAGGAAATTACAAAGTTAGGCAAAGGCACCCAGTTGAAAATTGAGCTGACGTAGAGGTGACGCGGGGGCTAATGCCAGAATAGGGATAAGTGGACAGTTAATCGGGCTGTTATTGGAGTTCTTTAGGATAACTATGATCTGGTCCTGACTTGGGTTAGACATGTGAATGACATCCCCTCGCAATACGGCATCTAGGAAACTTCGACCTCCGATGACTCTGGCATTGGTAAGAAGCGATAATTGGCATAATAGGCACCGCGAATTGTATGCTTTGACGCGAGGCTCGATGGCTGTAAAATATCGGTAAGATTTATCAATTTAGCCTAGAGAGGCTGATCTGCAGCACTACTGCAGATCAGACCCCACGGTTCCCTTGAAAAACGCTGATCCTTAAATATTTCTACCTCTGATAGGATGACATTAGAAACGCCTTTTTCGCGTTTTCGTGTTTGTACGGTTCACATCCGTGAGGTCGTTGGTTCGAGTCCAATCGCGCCCACTTTTTCCCTATTTCATTGCCCATCAGCATAAATGTAAAATCTTTCCACTAGACGTGGCATGTATTTACGTTTGTATTCGTCCACGGATACACTTTGTCAAGCCCCAGTTTTGAGTGACAGGCAGAGAGCAGCCGCAGCACCATCATGCAAAATCGGCGCCGCTGTAAACTTATTACATCTGGATGCCATCCCTGTCAATCCAATCATGAGCAACTAACGATAAATTTTCAACAATCGCAGCAGTTCGCCGCTACGCGAGCGGCTTGCTACGGAGGCGTCGCTGCTGCTGATGATAAGCCTCGTTGTAAAGTTCCCGACTATGCCATAGCTTCCAGAGCACTGCGAGCCAGCGATTGGCCAGGCGACGATAAGCATCATGGTCGCTGGCACAGCGGGGTCGAACCTGTTGCCAGTAGGCCACGGCCCAGACAGACTTACGCAGGGAGCAGCGTGCCCATTGCTGGGCGATCTGGCGAAACTCATGGTCACAGGCATGACGGAAGATCACGCGTTTATGCTTGCCACTGGCCACAGTGACAGGGCAGGTGCCAGCCAGGGCCTGGAGGCTGGCTGCGGAGGGGAATCGCTCTCGGTCATCGCCTAGCTTGGCCAACAGAGCCGGGGCCAAGAAGGCACCCACACCTGGCAATGAGGTGAAGATAGCCTGGTCCGGGTGCTGGGAAAAGAGGGTGTTGAGGTCCCGCTGCACCTGGCGCTTGGCCAGGATGAGCTCGCGCAACTGCTGGGCCAGAAGCCGGGCCTCATCCTGATAGACGGCGACGGTGGTCGGGCTGGCCTGTAGCGGGGTGTGTTGGAGACGGGCGTAACAAGCGAGCAAGACCTGTCGGTTCCAGCACCCTTGTTGGAGGGCGAAAGCAACGAACGTCTCGTATGAGCGCGCGGCCAGTGCTTGAGGAGTTTTGTAGGCAGCAATGAAGGCCAGCGTGGTGGGAACCATCAGCCCGCTGAACAACTCTAGAGCCTGGGGATAGTAACGCAACAGGCCGGCTCGCAACCGATTATGGGTGCGGTTGGCCGAATGGGTCAGAAAACTGATGAATCCGACGCGAGCCCGAATCTGACGGGTCAGCTGACTGTCCGGTCGCCAGGGCTGCAGCCGGGCGCGGTCTGCGCGCAGCAAGTCTGCCAGAAGCTGGGCATCGAGCGTATCGTCTCGTGCTCCACTGTGACCGTAACGCCCCCGACTGCTCTTGACCACCCACGGTGGAATGACGTAGATGTGCTGGTAGCCGTGGTCCCAGAGGAAGTCAAGCAGCAGGTTGTGCGCTGTTTCCAGCCCCACCAGGCAGTCGGCTGCGGTCACAGCCAACTGCTGTCGAGTCGTTTCCAGCTTATGGAAACCATCTGGTTGCTGGGGGATCGTCAGCCGGGCTATAATGGCGCCAGCTGCATTCATGAAGGCAACATCATGTTTATCTTGGCTCCAGTCAATACCGATGTAGATGCTCATGGAATTCTCCTTGAGCTCATGACTGGATGCCCTGGCCGGGCCCAGGCAACCGTAAACCTCTTAGAGCACTCGAAGTGCGATACACTCTTAACGGTGTGGCCTGGTAAACCTGGGGGGACGATCCGTAGGTAGCGCTCGCAGCGCTGTTCACATCTGGTCCTCGATCCCCAGGTGACCGGCGTAAGGGGTAGACAGGCTGTGTTTGGCATCATCGCCTGTTCTACCCTATTTCTTAGCCGTTCTCCAATAGTATAAATAAGAGGTTCACATCCCCATAGTGGCAACCGCGGTAGGGCAGGGGACCTGCCGCCCGATGTGCTGGTGGTCTTCTACCGTTTTAGGCAGGAAGCATTCAACAATATCGCCAAACATGCTCGGGCTAGTCTGGTGACGATTCACTTGGAGCATAGTGCCGGCGGTGTCGATTTATTTATCGGCGACGATGGCCGGGGCTTTGGGCGGGAGCATATTCCTTCTGATTAATGTGGCCTGGACAGGATGCAGGAGCGCGCGGAAGCTGCTGGCATTATGTTATCAATCGCTAGCCGGCCGGGCCACGGCACTGAAATCACCATTCGCTGGCCAGAACTCCTAGGAAAGAAGGCTCTATGACCTCCTCCCAGCCTATTCGCGTGATGCTCGTCGATGATCATACAAAAGTCTGCCGCGGACTGGCGACCTTATTGCAGGTATTTGACGACCTGGAACTAGCCAGCGAGGCAGCCAACGGCGACGAAGCCATCCAGCAGTGTGCGCGGCTCAATCCTGACGTCGTGCTCATGGATTTGGCCATGCCGGATATGGATGGTGTGACGACCACGCGTGTCATTCGCCAGCGTTTTCCCAGTGTGCCGGTGCTGGCTTTGCCAGTTTTACGGAAAAAGAGTTGGTCTAGAATGTGCTGCAGGCGGGAGCCATCGGCTGCTTACTCAAGGATGTGACAGCCGAAGAACTGGTGCAGGCCATCCGTGCGGCCCACGGCGGCCAGGCCACCCTATCTCCGGCGGCCGTCCAGGCCATGGTTCACGATGCAAACCAGCCGCCACCACCTGGCCATGACCTGACGGAGCGCGAGCGCGTGATGCTGGCCTTGTTGGTCAAAGGTTTGAACAATACCGAGATCGCCGAAAAGCTGGTTGTCAGTCCGTCAACCATCAAATCCCACGTCGGCCATATCCTGCGCAAGCTGGACGTCACCAGCCGGACTGAAGCCGCAGCATTGGCTGTGCGCGAGCACCTCGTCGACAAAACGGCCGTTTGCAAAAACGCCCCATATCGCACCATTCTATCCCCCAAGTGGCGGAGCCAAATACTCCCTAACTGACCGATGTCTTTGGGAAGTACTTCTTATAAAATTGATCAATGGGTCAATCTCATTTTTTGGCGGCTGCAGGCAAGCACATGTCTGCTCTGATCTGTGAGCCGGAAGAAGGAAGAAAAGTGGTAGAGCCAGAAATAACATTCCAGAACAAAACGGAAATACGGGTGCAGGCGCAAATATTCGCCGGACGTACGCTTGTCAGCACCTGTGTGGTTGAACCTGGTGAAACTAACATTTTATCGGCCACTTCGTTGCGCTTTGATATCTTCTTTAAAAATGGCGCCACCGGTCGGGAAATGGCTCGCAAACTGGGCAGTGATGCTAATTCCTTCACGTTGAGCCAAAACAAGAGGCGGTTCACTGTCCATGAAACGCAAGAAAACAAGCCGCCTAAATCAGTTACCAAGTCCGAGTTAGCGGTTAAGCGTTCAGCGAAATAGGGTGAAGGTGTTGTTTCTAAAATTCGATGAGTGGCTGGTTGACCAACAATATCGAGAAGATCTCATAGGCGATCTGGCTCGTATTCTGAGCATGCAAAAATCCGAGGATAAAATCTCGAGGCGCAAGTTTGATGAACATAAAAACTGGGTCGATATTGTTATTGGAATTGCTGAACCAGGATATATCCCCGTTTTCAATGACGCCTGGCAAGAATTTATTTTGGCAAGGCAAATAGAAAAAGATACCCTGGATTGATCCCAGTTTTCTTAGGAGCGGCCGGCTCCGCCTTCAGCTTACACCCCCCCCACATCGTTTAACCTCTACAAATCTCCCCTAACTGGGGGAGCTAGAAACCCCCTGACCAGCCGATGTGTTAAGCGATTGTGAAGGGTATGATTGGTTTATGACGACTGTTTTAGTAGCCGCTCCCCAACCTGACGTACGTGCAGCCCTCCAGCTAGTGCTGCTGGATTTAGACATGGAGGTAGTCGGTGAAGCGGCCGACTGGTCCACCACTCTAACTCTTGCCCCTGAGACGGAGCCGGACATGTTATTGGTCGATTGGGAAACAATCCCCCTAGACTCCGGCAATACCCTGTCGCAACTGCGGGCAGTCTGCCCGGCCGCCGTCGTCATCGTTCTAATCAGCAAGTTGGACGCTCGGCAACAGGCGGTTCTTTCCACTGGGGCCGACGCCTTTATTAGCAAAGGCGAGATGCCGGACCGTGTGGCTGAACGCCTGCGGGTGGCGGCTGCTCGAATTCACTGGCAATGAAACCCTGTTTGTTTACGTTTCGCGCGACGCGCGCAATTGCTTGACCAAGGAGAAATGCGATGACAGCGAATACGACAAGTTTTCGAAAAAGGTGGAGCAAAGCAAAACTGAAGAAATCAGTAGTTTTTTGGATCGCAGTCGGTGCAGTTATTCTCACACTTTTTCTCGGCTTTACCCAGGGTGGCTGGACGACAGGAGGTAACGCTAAGAACATGGCCAATGAATCGGCCTTGGGGGCGGTTGTAGAGCGCCTGACTTCTATCTGTGTCGCCCAATCTGGTGCTGACCCCGAACAGGCATTGAAGCTGGAGGAATTGCAGGGATTAAGTGTTGATAAACGCACCGTCTTTGTAAAGGAACAGGGTTGGGCCACGATGCCTGGCGAGACAGCTCCCGATAATAAGGTTGCGAGTGCATGTACCAGGCAGCTTATGCTCATCACCCAGTAAGTGCTGTGACCGGCCAATATACCAACTCGACTGACAAAAACACCATAGCTGCGAAGTGCTGTACAGACGGCAAGAAATGAAAATCAAATAGATGACTGGTTATCCCGGAAGCTAATATATCTTTCTCATCAAGGTGCGATCAGCTTCCGGGAACACGAGTCTTGGTAGGCATAAAATTCTCATTCTGAAGAAGGACTTTTGTATGAGGCCAATCAATAAATCAAGGCGGCGAGCAATCCCCGCTAACTATATCTACAAGACCGCAGATGACTTTATGCGTTGGCGGAGGGCGCAAGATGCTCTCATAATGCAGGGGATTGAAGAGCAGATCATTCAATCCGATCGCGTTACTTCCAAGGCATTGATGGTTTGGGAGGATGACGGTGGCGTAGCAGAGATTAATTGAACCAAGTGGGAAAGCTTTGGACTGGGATCAATCACCAGGGAGAAATAATCATGAGCAAGGACAGGAACTATAAAAAGATGGGCAACAACAAGCCGGCGAAAACCGCAAAACAAAAAAAGCAAGCTAAAAGACAAAAAAGGGAGAAAAAGACAAACAGGAGAATCCTGACGTTTTCAATTCATAAAACTTGCTGAAGAACTGTAACAACGTAGTCTAGTAATATACTTCAAAACTTTGAGCCAAAGAATGATACAGAGCGCGATGGTTGAAAACCTCAGTGCATAGTAGAGATTTTTCAGAATAGTAGGCGTCAGAACAATAAGTTTCCGACTAGTGGTGGAGGAAACTATAAGTAGTCAATCGCTGACAGCTAGTTTTTAAAGCTCGAACCGCAAGCTAACGGGAGTATTCACGGTCGTTTCCAAAAATGGAGACGGCCGTTTTTGATCTCCGGTACCAATGACGCCGCGTCCCATGCTCCTCGGTTCTGTGCGGCGAATTGCAGCTGAAGTAAGGGCCACTCCCTAATGACGGAGATGCGGCCGAGGAGGTGATCTTGCCTGGGTTGGAAGGGGCTGATTTGCATGAACGCTGCAGATCAGACCCTAGGGTTCTTTTGAAAAACGCTTGACGATATCAGTCAATATACGCGAATTCTTCGCAAGTTAGAGCGGATTTTTGAGTAAGCTCTTTTTTGGGGTTGACAGTTTAGCTTTAAACAAATCTTGCGAGAATTCTACGCAAGCTGTTAGCATCTAGGTCCAAGCCATTCTTGCGCAGATACTCGAGGAGTGCCATACTGATATCTGTCATTGTGTGCTCCTTGTGTAATAAAAGTTTTCCAGATCTTGAACTAAGCCGGCGGCAGTCGGGGCTTTGGGGAATAAACCAAAAAGTGGGGTGAAAATAAATGATGTGCTATGGGGCCAACCTGTCGTGGATAGGGTTGGATGGGCAAAAATGTTGTGAACATTGGTCGATTTAGCGCCCCTGATGAGACACTCACAGACGAATTCATTCTGTAACAAGCTGGGATCATGATCAGTAGACAAGATTCAACCATAAGTGCGATAGAAAAAATACCTGAGCAAAGCGGATAAAGCATATCAGAACATACCAACTAGCCAGCAGTTTATGGAGGCCGGTATCGCCACGGCCCTATGGTCTTAATGGGGCGCATCACCTGACCACAACGTGGGCAGCAGTAGTGATCGCCCTCTGGTTTCGTAGCAACGGTCGCAGATGGTGGTTCAGCGTTTCCCAGAGGGATATTGTCAGCCTCAAGGAGTCGCCTGGCTTAGTTCAAAGGAACGAAATGTTTCCTGGATGAGGTTTTTCAGGGTATGGCGTCTTTATTTGGAAGTTGTGTTAATCACATCAAATGTATGATGAAGCTTACCACTTTTAACAGATTCATCGACAGCGTCGCTTAAGTTGACGGGTGCTTTTTCTTATATTTGATTGATGCGTTTGTTTGTTACCTGTTCGATATTACCTTTGTTTTTCAGAGAAGCTGTCACCGGCCTCTGTTGTAATTAATATAGCTTATTCAATTACTGCCTATTGATAAAGTTTGTCGCTACGGGGCTTTTTGCAGGGCACAGGTTGCTGGATCGGGACTCGTACCTGTTATCACCAAATTCAGAAATAGTCTAGCGCCTCACCGCGGGCCACCGCCGCGCGCCTATTGCGCACACCCAGCTTGCGGTAAATATTGTGTAAGTGCCACTTTACAGTTCCCACTGTAATGACGAGTTTATCAGCGATTTCCGCGTTTGTGCGTCTTTCTGCCAGCAGGCGGAGGATGGCCAGCTCCTGATCGGTCAGGTCAGGTGCGGCAGCCTGGCTGCTGCGAACATGGGCAAGCTCGGGGAACTGCTTGATAGCCGGGTGCTCCAGCCCGGCAAGCAGCGGGCTTAGATCAGGCAGATCCAATAGATAGCGAACGTAGCCGGTCAGGGCGACGATGTCCAGCGCCAGCGCCAACTGTGACCGGGCAGCGGCCTCATCGCCGCGTTTCAGCCAATACCAAGCCTGCAAAGCATGTGCTCGCAGCTGATACTCGACAACCCCTTGTTCATCTACGGCCTGCTGCAGCCCAACTAGAAAGTGCTCGATCGCCTCTAGGTCCTGGCCGTGAGCCAGATAGCCGTTCAAATAGCCGATCAATTTCCGCGGATCATAGTCGTGTGGTGATCTGCTAAACTGGACAGCATGCTGGCGGGCCACGTTCCAGGCATTATCGGGCTTACCCGCGGCTATCCAGAAACGAATCGTTATATCCCGCAGCGTGTCCAGAAGAACCGCAGGCGCATCGGCTGTGTCCAGGCCAGTGGTCATGGGATCCACGGCAGCCTCTACGGACGCCTCGCTGTTTGCTTCGAGGTCACAAAGAGCCAACATAGTCTTTCCCCACCTCAGCCAATGCGTTTCGCCCAGCAGCTCCGACTTGGCAACCATTTCCCGCAGCTCTTCTCGGGCTTCGTCAAGCTGGTTAAGGGTGTACAGGAGGTTGGCAAGGTGACGGTGGATATAGATGGCTTCCAGCGTCTGATCCTGCCGGTTGATCTTGGCCAGCCGCAGAGCCTCGTGTCCTTTGCGCAGCGCATCCTGTGCGTCACCGCTGTTGCGGGCGACGAGACTGAGCCCGCGCAAGACGCTTGTTACCCCTGTGATCCAGCCATGCTCTTCAAAAACAGCCAACGCTTTGTGGCCGTGCTCTCGCGCTTCTTCCAGTTTCGCCATCCGCAGGGTCATTTGCAAAAAGTGAAGCGTACCAAGCGTGAGAAAATGACTCCCTGGCGACATCCTGCCCGCCAGCTGAGCCGATCGCGACAGCGCCTCTTGATGATTACCGGCAATATGGTGGGCCCCAGCAAGCTGTAGATCGCGCTCAAACTGCATCGCTTCAGCATCTTCTTCACCTGCAATCAACTGCTCCCATGCCGCTTGCGTCGCCTGCAGCAGCTGTAGTGTGTCCACGCGATCAGCCATCAAATAGAGCCAGCCCCGATCCAGGATCAGGCGGGCGTTCAGCTCTGCGCCGCTATCCCGCAGCTGCGCCAACCAGCGGCGGACGCGGTCCAGATCACCACGCAGGATTGTTGGCAGGCAGTGCTGCTCAAGCAGGGCGGCGGCATCGCCGGTCAGGCCGGCCGCCAGATAGTGACGCAGCGCCGCGCCTATTTCGCCGTTTTCTTCCAACCAGGCAGCCGCCCGCCGCCGCAGCAGAGCCAGTTGGGCCGATGGGGAGCGGCGCTCCAACTCGGCAGCCAGCAGTTCACGGAAGAGATCGTGATAGGCGAAGCGCGCTCCAGCGCGATCAGTAGGTCTCAGGAAAAATCCGGCCTCGACTGCCTGATGCAGCAGGTCGCCAGCATCCGCCTGACCGGTGACGGCCGTACACAAAGGGGTTGACAGATGCTCCAGAATGGACGTCTGCAGCAGAAAGTCTTGCAGCCGCGGCGGCTGGTGGAGCAGGAATTCGCTTACAAAATAGCGGGTGAGCCACTGGTTATGTCCGTGCAGCAGCGCGGTATAGGTGCCTGCATCAGCGGAATGTGGCAGCTGGAAGGCGGCCAGCTTCAGACCGGTAATCCAACCGCCGGACAGCGCCGCCAGCTCAGCAAGCTCGGGGTCGGACACCCGCCCAAGAAGCTGCTGCACATAGCGGGCGATTTCATCCTGGCGAAAGCGCAGGTCCTCCGTATCCAGGAGAAGCACGCCGGCCAGGGTAGCGAATGAACCAAGCGCCGGGGGCGGGCCCTGCCGCGATAAGATCAGCAGATGCAGATTGGCTGGTCCTTGTTCCAGTATCCAGCGCACTGCCTCATGAATGGACTCGTTGGCAATATGCTGGTAATCGTCAAGGATCAGCAGCAGCGGCGCGGCGCGGCCGGCAATGCCGTTGAGCAGGATGGTTAGCGCACGGCGTAGGTCGAACTGCGCCGTGCGCAGGTTTTGCTGCACGGCCGTGGCCGCGGTAGGGGCCGCCGGCTGCAGCGCGGACGCAGCGTAGGCTAGAAAGAGGCGCGGGTCGTTATCTTGTGGGTCTAGACTGATCCAGCTCACTTCGGCGCCAAGCGCGGCGAGTGCTTCGCGCCGCTCATGCAGCCAGCCGGACGCCAGCATGGTCTTGCCAAAGCCCGGTGGACCCTGAACATACGTTAGCCGGCGCGACGGCCAGCCGTCAAGCTGGCTGTACAGTCTTTCGCGGGCCAAAATATCAGGCGCCGGGGGAGGCACGTGGCATTTTGATTGTAGGAGGATAAGTTCCTCAGAATCCGGCACAAGAGCCGCTAGGTCGATCATGATTTCCTGGCGCGTGCCAGTGCACCATGGTGATGCAGAGGCCGGCGCAATTACACAAAGCTGTGGGGATTATAGCACATGCGCGGCAGCGGATTTAAGTGATGCTCAGCTGCCGACGCAGCCGTCGACGGAGGGGGGTAGATTGGTCCAATCTCAAAGATTGGACCAATCTCAACCGTCAGTATGGCAAAAAACCTAACTTTCCCCTATCTTTACGCGCTTCTTATACAGGGCTGCGGATTATAAAATGAGTAACGTTTGCTCAGACGGAGTGGTTTTGAGCTTATCTAGGCAGTGTGAATCCAACGGCCGAATCGCTGGTGCGGTTCGCCGGTGGGGTCACGTTGGTTGGTTTTTTACGTGTGTGTTGCCCCTGCTGCGTCACGGTCGCGTTTATTTATAGATATGAACTATCACTTGATATATAAAGGTAAATCTTCATGAAAAGAACAGCCATTTTAATCCTATTCCTTGTGGTGGCTGCGGCCATCGCCGGCTGCCAAAATCAGCAAGCGGCGACTCCCGCAAGCACGGAAGCGGTTGAGGTGCAGGCGACAGCCATGCCCGAACCAACGGCGGAAGACTCTGTCGAACCGACGACCGAACCGACCGAACCAGCTGAACCGACGGTCGAAGCGACGGCCAGCGAAGACGCAGATGCCGTGCCCGACTCGCTTCTGCCGCGTTACGAGCCGCTGGAAGAATGTTTTATTGAACCACCCGACGAATATGGCATCGAGCAGAAGTTGGACTGCGGCAATATCGTCGTACCTGAGTTCTACGATGCGGAGACGGACCGCCCGGTGACGCTGAGCTTTACGCGCCTGAATGCGGACACGCAAACAGGACGTTCCCCCCTTTTTATGCTGCTTGGTGGTCCCGGACAAAGCTTCAGCGATCCCAGCTATTTCGCCAATTTGCGGCCGGAATTACTGGGCGAGATCCTCAAAGAGCGCGATATCGTTCTTCTTGACCAGCGCGGCACCAAGAACACGGATACCTTCCTCGATTGCCCTGAAATCTACTCCTTATCTTGGGCAGCCCAGGAACAAGGATTAGACGAAGAAGCAGATTACAACTTGCAAACTGAAACGCTGCAGAAATGTATTGATGATTTCAAAGCCGAGGGTGTAGACTTGAACGCCTACAACAGCGTGGCCAATGCCGCCGATGTCAATGCCGCACGACAGGCGTTAGGCTACGATCAAATCATCTACTATGGCGCTTCCTACGGTTCGCAGCTCGGCCAGCACGTGATGCGCGATTTCCCGGAGATATTGGAAGCGGTGGTCCTGGACGGGGCCAATCCACTCTCGCGTAAAAGCTGGGTTGAAGACCGGGCTTTGGATGCGCAGTGGGGCATTGACAACCTGACCGCGCTGTGTGAAGCTGATGAGAAATGCAGTGAGACCTATGACATTCCGGCCTTGTTAGAAGAGGTCACAGCCCTGTTCGCCGATGGCCCCCTGACTTATACCTATACCTCGGAAAACGATCCCGCCATTTCCTTTGACGTCGAAGTGACTGAAGCAGGCTTGTTTGACCTGATCTTTAAAGAACAAGGGGCCGGCATTACCGCCTACGCCCTGCCTACTATTCTTTGGCAGATAAATGAGGGAGGCGCTGCCGCAGCAGCGGAAATACTCGGTCCGCTAGCGGGCCAGACAATTGAGGGCAGTCGTGACCTCACTGAAGGGGATGAGGCGTTCATCATGCATTTGGCCATGGTCTGTTCCGATGATTACGTCGCTTCCGTAGATGACGTCATCGTTGAGGGCGTCAGTGAATATGCACGGGTTCACGGACTGAACACGGCTGAGTTATATGCCTTGGGCTGTCCGATGGTTGACGTCCAAGAACTGCCCGCGAACACGGACGAAAATGTCACGCTTGACGTTCCCACCCTCCTGCTGACTGGCGATCTGGATGTCGCCACGCCTCTCGTCCGTACACAAGAGCTGGCTGATGATCTGCCAAATGATACCTTGATAACCTTCAAAGGCCGCACCCATGTCCAGTTGAACGGCGCCAACGAATGCGCCGGTCAGATCATGACCCAGTTCGTCCTGGATCCTACAGCGCCGCTGGATACAAGCTGCGCTAATGATCCCTCTCCTTACACCTTTATCCTGCCGGACGGCACACCCACAAGGGACCTTGAGGCCGAAGAGGCGGCGCCTGAGGAACAGCCCACCGCCGGCAGCACACTGCCCGAGGATGTCACGGCCCAGCTGGACGCTTTTCTGCAATCGCAGGTCTACAGCGACGGGGGCAACCCCCGATTGGCCGCGCCGGGTTTGGTTCTGCTGGTGGAAACGCCAGACGGCCGCTACCTGAACGCCGCCGGCGCTGCCAATATGGCCGACGGAACCCCCATGCAGAGTGAAGACATACTGGAAATCGGCAGCAACACCAAATCCATGACCATCGTCCTGCTTATGCAGTTGGTGGAAGATGGTCTAATCGCTCTGGACGATCCCTTGAGCCAGTACCTGCCCGATCAAGCCGCACTGCTGCCCAACGGTGATGAAATTACCATTCGCCAAATGGCCCAGCACACGGCCGGTCTCTACGATTATGGCGACAACATCATCGCCGACGGCTTATCCGGTACGGATGCTATGGAAACCGGATATACGCCCAGCGATCTGGTGCAAGATGCTGTGGACAATGGCGCGCCATACTTCGCCCCTGGTGAAGAAGGGATGTGGCATTACAGCAACACCGGCTACGTCCTGCTGGGCATGATCATTGAATCGCTCACTGGCGAAGAGCTGGGCAATTTGTTGCAGACGCGCATCTTCGATCCCTTGGGTATGGAGAGCGCAGTCTTCCTCGAAGGCGTGCCCCAAGAGGGAGAAATCAGTACCCACGGCTATTGGTGGGAAGGTGATGAAATATTAGATACCACCAATTGGAATGCTTCCCAGGGTTGGGCCGCCGGCGCGGCGGCGATGACGGCCGCGGACTTAGCGACTTATGGCCAGGCCCTGGCTGCGGGTGAGCTTTTCCAAGACCCAGAAACGCTGCAGGAGATGCTCACATTCGATCCGGATGCGCTTCAAGTCCTTGGTACCCCCTATGGACTGGGATTGTTTGATGTTGCTGGAGATGGTTCGGTTTGGGGACATGCGGGTCAAACACTTGGTTTTCAGTCGCTCTGGTTTACCGATCCGGAAAAGGGGATTGTGGTTGTGGGCTTGACCAATTCAGCCACCTACAGTGCCAATGGATTGCTAAATGTGCGTAATATTCTGGCGGGTAATGGCCCTCTGCCCGTAGGTTCAGGTACTTTGTTACCTGCCGCCGGCCCCACAGCGTGGCAGTGGACGCAGTTTGTCACGCCCGTTGAGGCAACTGAGATTGATGAGCCGGCCAATTTCCAAATTCTCTTCACCGGGGATCAGGGCGTTTTGTTTATCAATCCCGACTGCGGTTCGGCCGTCGGTACCTACACCGTCGATGAGCCGTGGCAAATCAACATCGATCTTGACACTTCTAGCTTAACCTGTGATGCTGATTCTCAAGGCGGGCAGTTGGCCCAGCATCTCAATGATGCTGTCAGTTGGCATTTTGACAATGGCATGTTGGTTATCGAACTGCCGGCAGATGGCGGGGCAATGGTCTTTACAACCCCAGAGTAACAAATGGACACTGGCGAAAATTAAAGTTCAGTCGAGGGTAGGGGCGTTTCGCGAAACGCCCCTACCAGAGAGAAATTCAAAAAACGCCAGACTCCAGTACAAATGGAGAAACTTATGAATCAAAACGATGCGACAAAACGAGTGATCACCTATGTCATATTGGTGTTTGTTTTAAGCGCCCCCTTTTACTATCTGGTTAGCCAAAATGGCGGTCTGGAGGGAGGTGGCGGATTATATGTGTTTCCGCTGATGTGGATGCCGGGCGTGGCGGGTCTGATCACGACCTTCGCCTACCAGCGCAATCTGCGCGGCATGGGTTGGGGGCTGGGCAGCGGCAAATATTATCTGATTGCCTATCTCTTGCCTGTTCTTTATGCCACCATAGCCTATGGGGTTGTCTGGTTGATTGGACTCGGTGGTTTAGATTTTAGCCAGGCCGGGGTTGGCGGGCTGCTGAGTGCGTTGACCATTGGCGTCGTAACGGCGCTGGTAACGGCCCTCGGCGAGGAAATCGGCTGGCGGGGTCTGCTGGTTCCCCAGCTGGCGCGCCTGAACAGTTTTGCCCGCACCGCGTTGATTACGGGCGTAATCTGGGGATTGTGGCACGTCCCCCTGATTATCAGCGGCGACTACAGCAGCGGCGCACCGGCCTGGTTTGCGATCAGTGGCTTCATGGTACTTGTCATTGGCATGTCTTTTGCTTTTGCCTGGGTTCGCCTGGCCTCGGGCAGCATCTGGCCGGCAGCCTTGATGCACGCCGTCCACAACAGTTTCATTCAAAGCTTCCTGGACAAAGTGACGGTGAACACAGGTGCTACCGAATATTTCACCACCGAATTTGGCGCGGCGCTGGCCATCATGGGCATTATTGTCGCGGTCACCTTTTGGCGCATTGGGGTGCCGCAGGAAACAGGGGAAGCGGCGGGTTAAGCGTAACCGGGTAGATTGGTCTAGATTGGTCCAATCTTAAAGATTGGACCAATCTCAACTATCTCAACTGTCAGTTTGATTAAAGACCTAACTTTTCCCTATCTTTTTGCGCTTCTCAGGCCGGACTGTCGATCAGAAAATAGAGGGAATTTGCACAGACGAGGTGAACCGAACGGCCGTACTGCTGGTGCGGCTCCCCTTGGGGAGTGTGGTTTTCTGGTACTCCTTGGTTGGAGGCATCAATGATCCATCGCTGCGTAAAATTGTACGCTGGAAGAAATACGACATTGTTTGCCGGGCCATGAGTGCTTCATTGCCAAGGAAGATTTTAAAGAGGCTGGTGATGCGGCCGTTTAGCCTGAAAAACAGAGGAAAATAGGGGAAAAACAATGAACCCATTCGTTTCAGAAAGTACACGAGGAACCTTATCCCGACTGCTGATCATCATCGTCGTTCTGGCGGCGATGATAATGGTTGGCAGCCCACCGCGGCCGGCCGCGGCCGCCTGCGGCGGCAGACCTCCGTCGGTACTGAGACCGAGCTCAACAATGCGATTTCCGCCTTCAACGCGGAGACGACGACCCCCTGTGTCTTCACGATCCGTTGAGCCCAGGACATCCCCCTGACCGCCAGCACCACACGTCATCGACAATCCCGCCAGCGGTGTGGAACTGGTCATCGAAGGAGACGGTCACGCCCTGGATGGGCAGGAACTTCCGGCGTGCTGCCGCTATACGTTCAACCGGATACAACGGTCACGCTAAACAATATCACCATCACCCGCGGAAACTCCGGCCATAACGGCGGCGGCGTCTTTAATCGCGGCGACCTGACCATCAACAAAAGCACCATCAGCGACAACGTGGGTGTCAACGACGGCGGCGGCATCGCCAACGCCGGTACACTATTTGTCAACGACAGTACCATCACCGGCAACAGTGCTACAGGAGCCATCGCATTTGGTGGTGGTATCGACAATGGAAGTATCGCCGACAACTCCTCCGCATACCGTGGTAATGGCACAATAACCATCAACCGTAGCGCCATCATCAACAATTCGGCAGGTAGCCAGGGTAGCGCCATTGCAGTCGACAGCGACATGACCAGCATGACGATCAACAACAGCACCATCAGTGGCAATACTGTCGTGTCGGGGTCCGGTCGTGCAGCCATTCTCAACTTTGGCTCCACGGTAACAATCAATAGCAGTACCATTGCCGAAAATGGTGGCGGAACTGTGAGTGGCATATTCACCTTAAATGACACATTTACCACGCCCGATAGTCCTGGCGTGACCACGGTGCAGAACAGTACCATCCTCCACGACGGGACGCACGGCTTGCGGTACTGTCCTTGGTGGGAGCATCGTCTCGGCGGGGCACAACCTTGTCAGCGATTCGTCCTGTGGGTTCACCGCGACCGGCGATCAGCAGAATACCGACCCACTCCTCGGTCCGCTGGCAAACAACGGCGGTCCCACATTCACCCACGCGCTGCTGGCAGGCTCACCGGCCATCGACGCCGGCGATACGACGCTGACCACCGACCAGCGCGGCGTAGCGCGGCCCCAGGGCGCAGCCGATGATATCGGCGCCTTCGAAGAAGTAATCTGTCCCGCGTTCCCGCTGGACGCTGCCAACGAAGGAGAGCTGAACGTGCCATCGGCTGCTACAACCAGCAGACCACTCCGGGCACGTACACGATCAACCTCACTCAGGACATCCCCCTGACGGCCAGTACGACGGCCATCGACAACGGCACCGGCCGGCGTGGAGCTGGTAATTGAAGGGGAGCGACCACACTTTGGACGGGCAGGATATAAGCGGCGTACGTGCGTTTCTAATTGAAGACAGCACGCGCGCGACGATCCAAAATATAGTGATTACCGGCAGCAACAATGTTAGTGGTGGTGGCAATGACACGGGCGGCGCAATTAGTGTTTTGGGCGGCACATTAACGGTGCAAGGCAGCACCTTGAGCGGAAATCAGGGTGCTTTAGGCGGCGCCATCAACAACGTCGATGGCCAGGTGACGGTGATCAACAGCACCTTGAGCGACAATCAGGCAGTTGGTGTCATCGGCCTGGGCGGCGCTATCTTGAACGCCGGCAGCCCTGGCGGAGGGGCCACGGTGACGGTGATCAACAGTACGTTGAGCGGTAATCAGGCCTCGGGTCGAGGGGGCGGCATCTACAATTCTCCTGATGCCACCCTGAACTTGATTAGCAGCACCCTGAGCGATAACCAGGCGACCGATGGCGGCGGCGGTATCGCGAACTCGACCGATGCCACCGTGTCGCTGACCAACAGTATCGTCGCCAACAGCGTGAACGGTGATTGCCTCCTCGCTGGCGGCACGATTAACGCTGAGTACAGTCTCATCGAGGACGGCCTGACCTGCGTCAACGGCACGAACAACAACAACCTGAGCGGCGACCCCATTCTTGGCCCCCTGCAGGACAACGGCGGCCCGACGCAAACCCAAGCGCTCCTGGCCGGCAGCCCGGCCCTCGACGCCGGTGACACGCTCGAGATCACCGATCAGCGCGGCGAAGCCCGCCCATTCGGCCTGGCCGATGACATCGGGGCCTTTGAACTACAGACTTGTTATGTCGACAGTTGGTCTGTAGCCAACGAGGCCGAGCTGAACGCGGCCATCGCCTGCTACAACAGTAAGACGGCCGCCGGCAGCTACACCATCACGCTCACGCAGGACATCCTCCTGTCAGACAGACAGACAGACAGATCGACAACAGCCATCGACAACGCCACGGCCGGCGTGGAGCTGGTGATCGAAGGCAGCGGCTTTGCCGTGGACGGCCAGGATAAGTTCGATGTGCGGCCGATCACTGTCCAGGCCGACACCACGGTGACCATCAACGACCTGACCGCCACCGGCGGCAATGTCCTCGTCGGCAGCGGTGTCGACAGTAGAGGTGGCGGTATTCTCAACAGAGGGAATCTCACCCTCAACCGCAGCACCGTGTCCGATAACGCGACTGAGACCCGGGGCGGGGGACTGGCCACCCAGGGTGGTACGGTGCAGATCAACGACAGCACCATCGCCAACAATATTTCCGGCACCCCCTCTAATCCCGGCAACGGCGGCGGCATTTATAATGAAAACGGCCAGGTGACGATACGCAACAGCACCATTTCGGGCAACGAAACCGACGGCTTTCCCAGCATGGGCGGCGGTATCGCCAATTATGATAATATGACGCTGGAAAGTGTGACCATCACGGAGAACGGCGCGTCAGACGGTGGAGGAATTTATTTCAACACGACCACGCCCGTGACCCTGACGATCAAGAACACTATTCTGGCCGGCAACGGGTTTGCCGATTGTTACTTTAAGACCATTTCTGGCGGCGCGACTATCGACGATCTGGGCTACAACCTGGTCCAAGCAGACGACCAACTCAACCCCTGTGGCTTTGTCGGTGGGGTGAACAACAACCTTGTGACGGTCCCCTTCCTTCTGCCGCTGGCGGACAACGGCGGTCCGACCGAGACTCACGCCCTCGCCTTGGACAGCCCGGCCATCGACGCCGGCGACAGTAGCCTGCCCACGGATCAGCGCGGCGTCGCCCGGCCCCAGGGCGCGGCGGACGATATTGGCGCCTATGAAAGCCAGGCTTGTGATGAAACTGTCTGGTTCGTGACCAGGCTGAGTCAGCTAGATGCGGCGATTGACTGCTTCAACGCCAAGACCAGCCCCGGAATCTACACCATCAATATCACGCAGGGCTTTCCCGCGGTGGCCAGTACGACGCCTATTGACAACAGCACCCCCGGCGTCAGCTTGGTGATCGAAGGCAGCGGCAATTCGGTGGATTGGAATGGTGATCTAATCCCCGGTACACGGCCGTTCCTGATCCAGGCCAACACCACGGTGACGATCAACGACCTAGCGATCAACAATGGCAATGTACTCGGCACGGAGCGGGGCGGCGGGATCCGCAATCTGGGCAATCTGACGCTCAACCGCACCATCATCCGCGGCAACCGCGCCGAGAACAACGGCGGCGGGATCAGCAATGTGGGCGAGCTGGTGATCAACGACAGCACGATCGCAGGGAATGAAGTTCAGGGCGGTTCTACTGGTGTGTCGGGCGGCGGCATCGACAATGTGGGAAGCCTGACCATCAGGAACAGCACCATTTCCGGCAACACGAGCAGCAATGACGGCGGCGGCATCAGCAACGGCGGCACGCTCAACCTGGACAGTGTAACTGTGACCGACAATACAGCTTTAGGGGCCGTCGATGGCGCGGAAGGCGCCGGACTACAGATGATTGGTTTTGCCGCGGCCACATCCCGGAACAGTATTCTTGCCGGTAACTCGGGTGCAGAGGATTGTGATAATCTTTTCGGCACCATCACCGACGGCGGCCATAACCTGGTGCAGACCCAGAATAACTGCGGCTTTGTCGATGGCGCCAACGGCAGCATCGTCGGCCAGGATCCGCTGCTGGGCCCCCTGCGCAACAACGGCGGTCCGACCCTAACCCACGCCCTGCTGACCGGCAGCCCGGCGATCAGCGCCGGCGACACGGACTTGACCACCGACCAGCGCGGCATCGCCCGGCCCCAGGGTGGGACGGATGACATCGGGGCGTTTGAAGTCGAGGCCGGCACGATCATCATCGAGAAGAAAACAGCGCCGGCCGGCGGCACAGGCTATGGTTTTACCGATAATATCGAAACACCGAATGCGTTCACCCTCAACGATGGTCAGAACAAGACCTTCCTTGATGTTGCGCCCGGTTCGTACGTCGTGACGGAAGACCCGCAGCAGGACAGCTTCTTGTCTGGGCTGCGCTGCGACGACGGCGCCAGCCAGAATCCCTCGACGGTTGACCTGGCGGCGCGGGAAGCAAACATCAAGTTGGATCCGGGAGAAACAGTCACCTGCACCTTCACCAACACCGAGGATGACCATATCGTCATTGGTAAGGTAACGTTCCCAGCCGGCGGCACAGATTTCGACTTCAGCGGCGATCTGGGCAGCTTCACGTTAGACGACGGCGATGTGGAAATACAGGCGGTTGAACCAGGGACTTTCACCATCACCGAGCAGGATCCGGGCCCGGATTACGACCTGACCGCGCTGGAGTGCGCGATCATTGACTCCCAGAGCGGCATTAGCTATGTCAGCGGCGACCTCAACAGCCGCAGCGTGGACATCACCCTGACCGGCCCCGGCCAGACCGCCTACTGTCTCTTCGAGAATACCGAGCGCGGCAATATTACGATCGTAAAAGAGGCTGACCCATCTGACGGGACCGAATTTGACTTTACCCTGGGTGGGGATGCGTCTGAATCCTTCGCGCTTGTCGACGGCGACAGCCAGGACTACCTCCTGCCGGTGGGGGTTTACGTCATCACCGAGCTTGTGCCCGATGGCTGGGAGAATACCGATATTGTTTGCGAATACGGCGACAGCACGGTCACTTACAACTTCGGTGAATCAGAGGCGTTCGTTGCGCTGGCGCCCGGCGACGACGTCACCTGTACCTATTACAACGAGCAATCGGGCAGCATCAGTATCGTCAAAGATGCCGACCCGGCGGACGATACGGCGTTTGAATTTGCCATCCTTGACCAGTTTGGCAACGGCGACCTCTTCATCCTGCAAGATCCATCGGACCCCTCGTATACGGCGAGCAATGTCCGGACAGGTCCTTACCTGGTAGCGGAACAACCGTCTGATGGCTGGGTCGTGAGCGATATTGCGTGCCAATCGACGCTCGGCACCTCCAAATTCTATCAGTCGGTATCCGAAGGCGTGTTGGAGATCGATCTTGCGGGTGGCGATGATGTCACCTGTACTTTCCACAATGAACCGGTACAGATCGAGCTGGTCGAATCGTATGCGGTCAGCAGCGTCACCGAGAGCTGGCAAGGCGGCCCCGGTACGATGGCCTGCTACTGGGTGGTCAGCAATGCGCCCGTCAGCGGTTCGGTCGTTGTGGAGATGACGCCGCTCAAGGGCCAGGTGCGCCTGGACAAGAGCGCGGTCACGCTGACAGCGAGTAACTGGAACAGCCTCAGCCTGACGGAGCGCAGCAATATGGTCTGCATCCGCGGCAATGACGACCAGATCGACGATGGCGGGGCGCAGGTGTGCAAGGACGGCCGTCCCGATCTGTTCGGCATGGACCCGACCCTCATCAGCGACAAGGAGTGCGGCGACCACCTCGATTATGTGGACAACCGCATCACCTCCTCCACCGATCCCTCGTTTGGGCCCAACACTCCCTTCACGAGTAACAGCCCTGAAGACCTGGATGGGGACAAGCATACGGTAGATACTCTGGTGCGCGACAATGATCGAGCTGGGGTGGTCCTGACCGAGTCTTACGCGGTGACTGATCTTGACGAGGATGGCACGCCGGTGAACCTGGCCTGCTATTGGGTCACGCTCAACAGCCAACCACGCAGCGCCGTGACTGTGAACATCAGCGGCGACAGCGAGGTCAAAGTTGATAAGGGCAGCGTTCTGATCAAGCCGGCCAACTGGAACAGGATAGACGAGACGATGCAGGATCGCTTCAACATGGTCTGTGCATCGCCGGTCAATGAGCATGTGGCCGATGCCCCCGACCCGCACTGCTTCAACGGTTCGGCCGATCTACTGGGGGCCGCCGGCAGCGGCAGCGAGGCTTGCGGCGACCATCTGGGCCACATCAGCCACAGCGTGAGCAGCAGTGATGGACGGTACAACAACACGAGCAACTTCAGTGGTAATGGGCCGAACTTCGACGGTGACCGCTCGACGATCGATGCTCTGATCCGCAACGATGACGTGACGGGCGTGACCTTCACGCCGGCCACGCTGAACGTGCTGGAAGGCAGCGAGGGCAGCTACGAGGTCAGCCTGACCAGCAAACCGCAGGCCAACGTGACCGTCAGCCGCGACGGCCAGGCCCTGACTTTCACGCCCAACAACTGGGACAAGGCGCAGACGCTCTCCTTCGCCGTAGCCGAAAACGAGCGGCGGGAAGGGCCGCAGGCGGTGCAGCTTGACCATGCGATCAGCAGCCGCGACGCCGGCTACGATGGGCTAAAGGCCGATCCGGTCGGCGTGCTCGTGGTCGACAATGACATGCCCGGCGTTTTGCTGAGCAGCACGGTTATCGCTGTGGCCGAGGGGCGCGCGCGGAGCAGCTATGAGGTGACGCTGACTGCCCCGCCCACAGCGGCGGTGACAGTGGCGCTCAACGGCGGCGGCCAGCTTAGAACCGAGCCGGCCACCCTGACCTTCAACGGCAGCAACTGGGACGAGCCGCAGGCCGTGACCGTACGCGCCGTTGATGACCGGGTGGCGGAAGAGGCGCAGCACAGCGGCCGTATCCGCCACATCGTCAGCAGCAGCGACGCCGGTTACGACGGCCTGGCGGTGGTCGACCTGGTGGGCACTGTTGCCGATAACGACAGCGCCGGGGTCCAGGTCTCGCGCCAGGAACTGAGCGTGGATGAAGGCGGCAGCAGCGCCAGCTACAATCTGGCGCTGAAGAGCAAGCCCACGCGCACGGTAATAGTGACCATCGACGGCGGCGGGCAGCTTATCGTTGAGCCGGCCACCCTGACCTTCGACAGCGACAACTGGAATCGGGCGCAGACCGTCTCCGTGCGCGCCTTCGATGACCAGGTGGCTGAAGGGGAGGCGCAGGCGGCCCTGAACCATCTCGTCAGCAGCGAGGACGGCTTCTACCAGGGGCTCGTGGCAGACGGTATCAGCGTCTCCGTCGGTGACAACGACCGCGCGACCGTCCTGCTCAGCAGGACCGTCTTGCCCGTGCCTGAAGGCGGCGCCAGCAGCTACATGGTGAGCCTGGCGACGAAGCCGCTGGCGCCGGTCGTCATCGACCTGAGCAGCAGCGAGGGCATCTTCGTGACAACCGGTTCCTGTGGGCATGAGGAAGGGTCCTGCCTGACCTTCACGCCGCAGACCTGGAACAGCGCCCAGCGGGTCACCGTGGAGGGCACTGTTGCCGGTGTCATTGAGCACACGGTCTCCAGTACCGACAGCAAATACGACGGATTGTCAGCCCAGGATGTCAATGTGACCCCGGGCGGTACGATAAAGATCTACCTGCCTATCATGCGTTGATAGAGACAGGGAAAGCAGCAAAGAAGCCAGCCTGCAACGGCTGGCTTTTTTTTTGGCCACCTGACATATATTGCGCCAATGTAGAGACCCGTGTACCGCCCGGTTGGCAAAAGACCTAACTTTTCCCTGTCTTTTTGCGCTTTTCAAGCAGGACTGTCGATCAGAAAATGGAGGGAATTTGCACAAACGGGGTGAACCCAACGGCGGTATCGTTGGCGCGGTTCATATCTGGGCAGTGCCGGCTGTCCGAGTGGAAGTGGAAGAAGAAATGATGACCATGCTGGTGAAGCCGGTGGAATATCAACATGCGACGAATCAACATCATTTTTATACGCAATTGGCAGCGATAATGAAATTAATTGAGTAGATTGTAATCCGTTCTGAATCAGGCTTATAAAGGAGATACCATGAACCGTTCATTTTCTTATCTGATTGTACTCGCATCTGCAGTCATGCTATTTGGTGCCGGTCTCGCCGCTTTGCCGGTGACGGCCGAACCCGTTCAAGAGTACTTCACCTTCCTGCCCCTCGTCAGCAGCCCCCTGGTGCCAGTAGACCAGTATGAAACAGACTTCAAGGAAGGCATCGAAAGCTGGCAGGCTGTGCGCTGGCACAAAGACGCCGACTATGAAGTAAAGCACGACGACAGCTGCATTGGCAGTCACTGCGGCTTCCTTGATGTTGCTGTGGGTAATGACAACTCCTATGTCATCGCCTCGCCCTTGATAGCCGGTCCGGAACGATCCTTCAAGATCACTTTCCGCGCCAGGCTGCAGGATCGCCAGGACAAACACCAGTACGGCGCCATTTTCAGTGCTGATGCCGGAAGCGTTCCTTGCCCGGGCGATAATGTGGGCAGCTGTTTCAATCGCTATTATGAATTCCTAACCCGCTATCGCGACAGCGGTGGCGAAAAATACCTTGAATACCGCATCCGCCGCATCGATGGCCATGACAGCAACAACGTCGAAATCGGCGAAGATCTCGTGGAGTGGACACGCGCCGAAGGCGTCAATCCAGACGATTGGAATAAATGGGAGATCCGCGTTCGCGCCAGCGGCCATATCTACGTCCGCGCCGAAAATCGCGACCAGCCTGCTTATACGCGCGACAATAAGTACCTGGACCAACGCTTCTTTGGTCTCGTCACGCGCACCTCGGAAAACAAAGGGGCTTACGTCCAATTTGATGCATTCAAGATTGAGCTGGACGATTAGCTGTTAGAAACCTGGTACACGGCCGTAGGGAGGCTTTGCTGTCCTTCTTACGGTCGTAGCCCCAGTTTCTGCAAAGATGAAATTGTTGCGTTGGTTATCTTTACTTGTTTTCTCACTTCTCCTAGTTGCCTGCCGTCTAGGCGCGGCGGCGCCATTGCCGGCGCCCAAACCGCTTGCGGTGACAGCCATGCCCACCGTGGAACCGGCACCGGAAGCAAGCAGTGGATCAAACGACGAGGCTGCCGGGATGGAGGAGGGGCGAGAATTTCCTGAGGTAACGACGGCTGCCCTTGCAGACACATTGGACAATTTGAGCTACAGTGGTCTCCTTCCTGACCAGCAGATCACCCTGGCCAATGGCGCTGCCTATTATGAAGATGAAAGCAACGGCCATCCATTCGTGAGTTTAATTGATTCCCTTATCGCCACGGGTGATCTCAACCGTGATGGGGCAGAGGATGCCGCTGCCTTCTTCGTGGATAATACCACCGGATCCGCGGATTTTGTTTATCTTGTTGCGGTACTGAGCGTCCAGACCACGCCGGTACCTCTGGAAGCGATCATGATTGGTGATCGCACTCCAGTGAAATCTCTGGCTGTTGAAGACGACCAGGTGATCGCGGAATTCATTGGGCCAGGTCCGGATGATGCGGCCTGCTGCCCAACACGCAATATGCGGCGGATATTCCAAATTGAGGACGGCTGTCTTGTCTTACGCAGCAGTGAGGATCTGGGGAAGGTCTCCCTGGCCGATCTGCAGGGTACGGACTGGCATCTGCTGGAAATGAATTTGGACAAGGAACCTTTAATGGCCGGAAGCAGTATCACTTTGAGCGTTGACGTCAGCCAAATCCGCGGCGCCACCGGCTGCAGCACCTATAACGGCCGCATCAAGGCCGGCGAGGATGGCCTGCCCCAATCGATAATGGTTAGCCCTATCTCAGGCACACAATCAAGTTGTACTAGTTTTGCCTCCCAACAGGAGACGACTTACCTTGATCGTCTCGCTGAGGTCATCGCCTGGCGCTACGATTTCGGCAGTTTGTCCCTTACCTACAAGATTGGCGAGGAGGAACTTGGGGAAATGATCTATTCTCCCCAAGAACCATAAAATGAAATTCAAAAGCTGGTGCCGCTGTTGCCGCTGTTGCGTCCCTCCGCTACGTACGGCTCATATCCCAGATTGTCGGTCAACTCAGCGTCCATGATCTTTTCCATGGTGTTGGCGAACCATCTGGCAAAGATGCCTTCAGGTTAGGCCTTTCTGAGCCTGTTGCCTGCCAGACATTAACTGAGCTGATTCTCAGACGCACATGGCGGTGGAAGCCTGTAAGAATGCTGCATGGCTCCGGGTGTGGGCAATGTATCTGACTTGATTGTCATAGACATTGGCTGGCGTGCAGAAGCTGGACTGAGATCCTTCTGGAAATTGGACATTTGGACTTTCCAAACACCTGGAATTTCTGTTATAATTTTCCAAGCGACTCTGGCATCATACGTAGCTACATGGTTGGGTGACAATGAGTGGAGTAGTTTGCGCTATCCGTGGGGGGCCTCATAGCCAGTCGACCATCGACAAAGCAATTTCCTTGGCCAAGGAAACAGGTCTTCCTCTATATTTTCTGTATATCGTCAATCTTGATTTTCTGGCACACACGACGAGCACGAGAACACACACCATCAATCGTGAGATGGAGCAGATGGGAGAGTTCATCCTGCTTGCCGCCCAAAGGCGCGCGTTAGTTCAGGAGGTGGCGGCAGAGGGTCTGGTGAGACAAGGCAGCGTAGGCGAAGAGATCATCCAATTCTGCAGGGATCTACAGGCTGATTTTCTTGTCCTGGGCCGGCCGCAGATGGATGAAGGAGAGGCGAATTTTTTCACGCATACCCGTCTACAGGCTTTCGTTGCCCTGGTAGAAGAACAATCAGGCGCCGAAGTTGTCTTGCTTGACGGAGATAATTGATGAGCGGCCGATCGTGGGCCAATCTGGCTGCGGTTGGCTTGGCGCTTTTGGTCTTCATTCTATCCTTCGCCAACGGGCCCGTCCTGGGCCAGGGATCGCTTCCGGCTGAGGAAGCAGAAACCATATTCCTGGTAACGGGCACGGTCTTCGACCGGCAAAATCTGCCGGTCGAGAATGCGCTGGTCAAGCTTATTGATGGAGCAAGGGAAGAGCTGCTTGCTGAGGACGTCACCCAGCCAAACGGCCGTTATGCGCTGAACGCGGGCGGCCCCATTCCCAATAAACTGCTGATCCAGATCAAACGACCCCATTTTGAAGAAGAGCAGGTCGAACTGGGCGTTGAGTCCATCCAGACATTGCAGACCGGGCGACCTGTGGAAGTGCCCGAGGTGATGCTTGTGCGTAAAATCACTCCGGCTTTTTGGATAGCTACATTCGTTTTCATCGGAATACTGGTGATCATTGCCACTGGCACCCTTCATAACACGTTGGCCGCGTTACTGGGTATGGCGATAGTTCTCGGCGTCAGTTACCTGGGTGAGCCCATCAACAATGGCTTGTTCATCTTCCTCTTTCAAGGAGCGCTCGCTTATGTAGATTGGAACGTGATTTTTCTCATTATGGGCATGATGATGGTCATCGCCGTATTCGAGCGGACAGGCATCTTTCAATGGATGGCCTTTACGGCATATCGCGCTTCGTTGGGGCGAACCTGGCTGCTCGTGATAATTTTAATGATCATCACTGGCGTCGCCTCAGCTTTCCTGGACAACGTGACCACCATGCTGCTCATGACCCCGATCAGCGTTCAGATTGCTCTGGCTTTAGGCATTAACCCCCTTGCGTTGATCATTCCAGAGGTATTTGCCTCCAATGTTGTCGGAATCAGCACCCTTATCGGCACGCCGACTAATATCCTGATCGGATCCTTCGCCCACATTACGTTCACCGACTTCTTAATCAATCTGACACCCGGTGTTCTGCTGGCGCTCCTGGGATTGATTATTTACTGCATGCTCGTCTTCCGGCAGGATCTTTCCCCCAGCGGTAGTCGCGGCACCTCGGACATGCTGGAAGAAAGATTGGCGGAACGAGCATGCATAACAGAGCCTGATCATCTTCAAAAGGCGGGCGTGGTTGGAGCCGGCATGTTGTTCCTATTCATCTTTGGCGAACACATTCATCTTATTCCAGCTGTGATAGCCATCATTGGAGCCACGGCTTTGTTGATCTGGATTCGACCCAACATCGACGAGATGATCGAAGCCGTCGATTGGACCACCCTCGTTTTTTTTATCGCTCTCTTCGTCATTGTCGGAGCCATTCAAGAAGTGGGCTTAATCAGTTTCATTGCAGAGATTATTGGCCGGACGGTGGGCGACAACTTGCTCCTGGCCATGCTGGCCGTGATCTGGCTAAGCGCAATCTTATCCACCATTATCGCCAACATCCCTTTTACGGCGGCGATGCTGCCGGTAGTGGCTTTTCTAACAGTCACCATACCTGGTGCGGAAAACAAGGTTTTGTTCTACTGCCTGTCGGTTGGTTCAGCGATGGGTGGGAACGGCTCCCTGATCGGGGCCTCAGCCAATATGGTGACGTCAGGTATCGCCGATCGCGCCGGATTTTCCATCACTTATGGTTACTTTTTCAGGAAAGGCTTCCCCGCTTTGCTAATCACTGTTGGGCTGGCGACGATTTGGCTCTTGATCCGGTTTTTGGTGCTCCCACATTGATGCTGGAGATAGTACAAAGAAGCATGCTTTATAAGCGAATACACTGCAATAAATGAAGAATCGGCGGGCGGCCGTGTCTGGCTGCTGGTGTTCGCTGGTGGTAGAAACTTGCCGTCTTCATATTTAGGAGTTCTCCATGACTGAAAAAAAGCCTCGGCATATTATTTGTGCAGTTCGAGGTGGGCCGGAAAGTAGAGAAACAGTGACCCATGCCATTGGTCTAGCCCTATCATATGAGGCAAGGTTGACCTTTCTCCATGTCCTGGACGCCGAGTTTCTCGAGTACGCTACTATTGGCCCGTTAAGCGTAGTCTATCGTGAACTAAATGAAATGGGTACTTTCACGATGTTAATATTGTCTGATCGCGCCCAACGACGTGGGGTAGAGCGGGTTGACTATGTCTTGCCCGAGGGCAACATTCGCGATGAATTGATCCGCTATGCCAACGAGACAAAGGCAGAGATGATGGTTACGGGCCGGCCAACACGCAGTCCGGGAAGGAATGTTTTTAAGATCGATGAATTTGACGATTTTGTCGAAGAATTGGAACGAGAAGCCGGCCTGACGATCATCAAGATCCCGGTTGAGCAGCCAAAGGAGTAAGACTGATGGCGCCTGCCGCAAGGATCTCATGCATCAATTTCGGTGCACGCTCTGTGGGTGTCCGGCGTAATAGATCTTCCCGTTTTGCTTTTTGTAGGGTTCACGTCCGTGAGGGGCTGAACTGCGTTCAGCTTTGGGTTCGAGTCCCTCCGCGCCCACTTTTTTGCGCAAAGCTGGTGTAAAATACCGGCTTTTTTGTTAGTTCTGCCATGGTCGCGTTCGAGATATTTACATCCTTCTGAGAACCGCTGCGGACATTTACCAAGAGATTCTAAGATCATTCATTTTGAAGTTGATGAAAGAGGAAGGGCTGCCAAGGTATATGCAGAAGCAAAACAAGACAGCTGCACAAACGTGGGAGGCAGCAGCTACCCTGTAATTTGACACCAATAACCTAGGGGCGTGACATCCGATGGCTGCTCTTCAGCGCAAGTGCGTTGTCTTGCCAAAAAGATGAGGAGCGCCAGTGTTCACTGGCGCTCCCCTCTAGCCTATTTAATGTTGATTTTACCTGGAATGACGACGATACTGCCGTCGCCCAGGGACTGTTGTTATCCATTGCCGAGAACGGCCGGCCTTCCAGCCTGCCCCGCAGCGCCAAAGGCTGTGCCCTGCTGGCCTACCTGATCCTGCGCGACCGTTCTGAAACCCGCGAACATCTAGCAGATCTGCTCTGGGGTGCGCCCGACACGGCCGGCAGTCTGCGCAACCTGCGCGTCTTGCTGACCGGCATCCGGCCCTACCTCCCAGGCCTGGTGAAGACACGCAGCTCGGATCGCTATCCCCCGCAGCCTAATGCGGCGATTGACTATCTGACGCTCGCCGATCTGCTGACCACCGGCAGGAACCGACCGTCATTGGACGATCTGCGCCTTTTCCGGGGTGAGCCGCTGGAAGGCTATTATCTCGAGGACGCACCGCGCTACATGGAATGGCTGACCCTGGAAAGAGAAGGCTGCGCCGGGCTGTTCTTGACGTCCACCGCAGCCTGTGCCAGGTCCTGGCCTATGATAAGCTTTGGCCGGAGGGCGCGGATGCTGCCGCCCACTGGCTGGCCATAGATGAAGTGGATGAAGAGGCCGTTCGCAGGCAGCTGTAATTCCTGGCGGCCAAGGGGCAGATCGCCGCCGCCCGGCAGGCCTAAGCTGCTTTCCAAAGAACCTTGGGGGATAAATGGGGTCTTGAACCTGAACCGGCGACTCAGACCATGGCTCAGGAGCTAGACGGTTGGAGAAGGAAGATAACGACGCTGCTTCTGCCCGACTTAAACTCCCTCGAAGCGCTCGCCTCAAGCGCGTTGTTTGAGCCGGGACCCATGCCGGTCAACAGCATCCTGCCTTATCATCGCAATCAGGATTTTGTGGGGAGGGAAACCAAGCTGCTGCGGATTGCGTCGGCTTTCACTGAGGTCTCCGAAGACAGCTGTCCCTCAGTGGTGGCGATCACGGGTATCGGAGGATTGGGCAAAACCCAAACAGCGGTGGGGTTTTGCTACCGCTACGGCCGTTATTTTCCCGGTGGTGTCTTTTGGAAGCCCATTTGAACGAGTCGGAAGCAGCGGATATTGCTTGGGAAATCGGCCATTTGCCCTTAGCGCTGCACCTGGCCGGCAGCTTTATGCGTCGGTATCAACGGATCAGCCCGGCTGCCTATCAGGCACAACCGCGGGATGAAGGGCTTGTTACAGCATCCTTCTTTGCATGGGCATGGTGCCAGCCATTCGCCATCCGGGCATGAAATGAACGTAGCCCGTTCGTACGCCCTCAATTGGGATCAACTGGACCCGGCTGATGAAGTAGATGCTGCGGCCTGCCAGCTGTTGGTCTACGCTGCCTGCCTAGCTCCGGACGAGTCTATCCCGATGGCGTGGTTAAAAGCGATGGCTGGCGGTGCCAACGATAACTTGATGATGACGCTTCGGGCCGAGGATGGCTTATTGCGCTTGATAACAATGGGCTTTCTGCTGAGAGAGTCAGGAGGTACGGTCTGCTGCACCCGGTGTTAGCTGCCTTCACCAGAGATATGAGTGGAGAAGAGGCAGCCGCAGCAGCACATCTTACCGTTACCACCAAGATTGCCCAAGCCGTCGCAGATCATCATCAAAGGGAAGGGCATCTTTCCACCCTGCCGTTTTCAGCGATCCATTTGCGTTATGTCACTGATGCCGCTCTTACCCGGAGAGTTCCAATGGCAGCCACCCTGGCTTCACTGCTGGGACTGCATCTGGAAAGCATCGGCAATCTTGTCGAAGCTGAGCGGATAAAAAAAACGAGCTTGTTGTGCAGCGGAGGAAATCGGAGAAATTTTGGGCTGGGGGCATGTCTTAAGCGCCGTATCCAGCGTGCATGAGGGCCTGGGCCATTATGAAGATTCGCTCCACAGCGCCCAAGGGGCTGTTGCCTTGCTCAAAAAAGCTGGTGTGGTTGATGCGGCAGGATTAGCGGAGGCACTCTACTATCAAGGATGGGCACACTACCGGCTGGGGCAGGCAAAGGCGGCCCTACACGCAGCTGATGAAGGGGTCACCTTGAGCCAGGCAGCGCACCTCGATCGATCAAAGGCACGATTCTGAGGTCTGATGGGAATCGTAAATTATTACCTACTGGGTCGCTACGAGATCGCCCAGGAGCAACTGGAAGAGAGCCTGGCAATGTACCGTGACTTAGGTCATCGGCAGGGTGAAAGTGCTGTCTTAAACAATATGGGCGAAAATGCACGTTTGCAGGGTGATTTTGCGGCGGCAGCCCACTATTACGAAGAAGCGCTGGCCATTGCCCGCGAAATCAAAAATCGCGACATGGAAAATGTACTTCTGAGCAACTTGTGCAGCGCTCGCATCAGGCTGGGACAATTTGATTCAGCGTCAGGCGACCTGGAGGGATTGATTGCGACAATACGGCATGATTGGTACGGGCTGTCTGACGCCTACCGTTTTTTGGCCGAAGCTTACTGGGGCCAGGGGAGAACATTTCTAGCATTGGCGATGGCGCAGCAAGCGCTGCCCTGGCATACAAATCAAACGTTTTTGAAAACGGCCGCGCCAGGCGAGTCCTAGGTCTTGTTGCCGCCCAATTGGGTGAGCCTATCTTGCCAGACGTGGAAAATGAGCCGTGCTATGTTGCTGTCGCTTGCTTTCGCCGCAGCCTTGATTTTTTCAAGGTGGGCGATTTTGAACGGGATCGCACGAGCACGCTCTGGCGTTGGGCGCAGCATGAATTAAGCCAGGGACATAACAGGCGGGGAAAGGGGATGTGGCAGGAAGCGCGAGCTATTTTTACCCGATTGAATTTGCCTTTGATGGTGACGCGGATGGAAACCGGATAAGATAACATTCAATTTATATCCACTCATTCAGGAGATATTTCAACTTGATCAAGGAAGAGGGCGTTGTCTTCTCTGCCGGTAGGGGAGAGCAGAGGTAAGCGCTCTTTGTTTTGGGGATTGTATAGACCTGTTAGCAGGTCGTATGAGCCGGGGCCGAGGCCTGCGGGTAATTGGAGACAGTGCATGTCGGTTACGATTTTACCCGGCTGCCAACTGCTGGTGGGATAAAAGCCGAATACGGGCTGCGAGTCACGCTGGGCCTGGACAAAGCCATCCGGGGCCGCTAGATGGAGGAATACGGTGTAATCGTGGGGCGGAGGCGCTGCAGTCTGCCAGTAGAGGGTTACGCAAAGCGGCTGTCCTGGTGCGCGTTCGGTCGTGGTTTCATAGCCCAGCAGGGAGATCTCTTGATCAAATTGGGCGGGTTGGGCTGCTGCTGTCTTGGGAAGCTGATCGATGATCCACTGCTGGCCCATCCAATCTATTGTCTCTTGCGCGGCGGGGGCGTATTTGCCACCGCTGTCCAATAAGTCGATAACACGACCGAGTACGGCGCCGGTAAGTGGTTGGGGTTCATCCGTCTGGTGCAGCAGGATAACATCTTGATTGGCATACATGGCCTCGTAGCCGTATTGGCCGATGGCGGTTTCTATGGCGCTATAAAAGAAGCGGGCATTAACGCCCCAACGGAGATCAGTCAGGCTGAGCAGCAGGTATTCGGTCTGTGGGAAGCCATACGGCCGTTCTTCCAGCTTCAGACGGTCGTAGAATAGGTGTAATTCGGGACGAAGGGAAATGTGGGGTGCGTAGGCCATCATCGTCGCTACCGGGACTTCAGGGGGCAAAAGGGCCTTGGCCGCAGCAAAGGACTCTTTATTGGTGAAGGGCGTTAAGCCATAGACAGGAAAATAGGGATCCTCTATGATCTTGGTAAAGGGATTGTCCCAGATCCAAGCTAAGGCAATCCCCAGCGTAATCCAACAGCCAAGGAGTAGGCGTGCGCGTTGGGGTGTAAACCAGCCTTGGACGCGCTTTGCCCCTTGTATGGCGGCAATGAAAATGAAGGGCACAACCGGAGCCAGATATTGGAAGTAAATGCTGCTTTGGCTGGGTGTCTCCGATAAGATGTTGTAGGCCAGGGCAGGAATGGTGACAAGGAGAGGAGCGGGGGATAGGAGGGCGACAAAGCCAAGGGGCAGAAGCAGCTTCAGCAACAGCTGCCAACGGTAACTGACCAACAGATGATCCCATACCAGGCCTGGTTGGCGAAATAGTGATTCAATGATCTGCAGTGGACTGCTTCCCAACCAGGCATAGCGGCCCATTGTGTCTGATGCGCCGCCGCGGAAATAGGGAATGACTATGAATACGGCGGTCAATGACCAGGAAATTCCAACGACAGCCCAGATCAAGCCTAGTGTGCGCCGCTTCATGAAAAGGGCTACATACAGTCCGAAAGCAAAGACAGTAAAGCCGACATCCTCACGCAGGGTCAGGGCTAATAGGACAAAGAAGCTGGCCCAAATAGGGCGATCTATTTCCAGTAAATCGTAAGCTAGTAAAAAGAGAAGAACGGAGAAGACCACGGGATGAAAGTCGAAGCGGTTGACAAAACCGATGAGCGGAAAAAGCAGGTAGGCGATGGCAAAAAGCAGGGCCAGCCACTTGTCATTAAGCTGACGGATGGCGATGCGATAGACCGGTATCGCTGCCAAAGACAAGAGCAGGGCTTGCAGCAGGAGCAGTACTTTGACATCAGCCCACAGGCCAAATAGCGGCGCCAACAGCAGAAAAATGAGCTGTACGTGATCGCCCAAGTAATGCTGTACCTCGAT
Source organism: uncultured Chloroflexia bacterium (assembly GCA_963807975.1). Taxonomy (GTDB): domain Bacteria; phylum Chloroflexota; class Anaerolineae; order Promineifilales; family Promineifilaceae; genus JAACFF01. The sequence continues at coordinate 42,454 of CAWEDV010000006.1, forward strand.
CGAACTAGCGAACCAGTCACCTTGAAAGGTATTCCAGATAACCTGCGTTTTGATGGCCAAATCATAGGCAGACGAGTTTAATCGCTCGTGACGGGCGAAGGCATAGGCGGCAAGGACGATAGTCCAGATGAGGACCAGGAGTATAACAAGGCGGTGTTCCAATAAGAAGCGGCGAATCTTGCGCATAGTCTATGTTTACCCAACCCTTTAGTTCCGGCTCGGAGATTGTTTCTTGACTTCGAGTTCATGACTATCTACTGTGCCACGAGTCGCGCACTCTGGCAACTGTTGACATGTCTGCGGCGGTTTTTTTTGTAGTCGCTCTGAGCCTGTCATGCTCGCGCAGGCGGGCATCCATTCGCTTGGGTACGAACATGGATTACCGTCTGCGCGGTAATGACAATTCACCAAAACCTGCTGATTACTGAAAAGTCGTGATGTCCACGGGTATAGCCATTATAGCGTAGTGTCTTTGGTGTGATGGTTGTACCTCTCTGGCGGCCTTGATAGAATTCTAGGCGCGAGTAGAAATGAGAAATGGATAGAAAACGGATATACAAGTGGGGTGGGCTGCTGCTGTTGACGATTGTGGCTCTGCTGCTATTGGGCTATTTTCTGCGCACGGAACTGCAGATCACGGGCGGTGATTTGGGAGCGCCGTTGGATGACGCCTGGATCCATTTTCAGTTTGCGCGCAATATCAGCCAGGGACAGGGCTTTAGCTATAATCCGGGAGAGCCAACGCCCGGTTCTACCGCACCACTGTGGACGATGATTCTGGCCGGTATTGGTTTGCTTTCCAGCGACTTCTTGGTACCGGCGCTGGGTATGAGCGCGTTATTCTTGTTATTATCACTTTGGCTAACCTATGGCTTCGCGCACTGGTTAACGGACAGCACGTGGGCGTCCTTTTTGGCTGGGCTGGGATTGATTTTTTCGGGACGCATGTTGTGGGCGGGCCTGGCGGGTATGGAAACAACCGCTTTTGCAGCGCTCAGCCTGGCGGCGATCTGGGCTTATTCACGTTGGGGATTCGGCTGGTTTGCGGCTTTGCTCTTTGGCCTGGCGAGCCAGTTAAGACCGGAGGGACATGCTTTGTTCGCGCTGGCCCTGGTAGATGCGCTCTGGAATTGGTGGGGGGCGAATCGGAATGCCGCGGGTGGCAGAATTGGCTCCTGGGTACGACAGTTCTTGCTGCCCTTGGGGATATATCTCTTGGCTGCTGCTCCCTACAGCTTATTTAGCCTGGCTACCACGGGACGACCCCTACCCAATACTTTCTATGCCAAGGTTGGTGCGCAGTATTTGTTCAGCCTACGCACATTGCGTGAGACATTGGCCTGGCATTGGCAGGATAATCCTATTAGCATGATTTTCATCTTGTTTAGCTTGCTGCCTTTGTGGCGGCGCAGCAGGCTTTCATTGCTCTGGCTGCTGGGTTTGCCTTTGTTTACGGCGCTCATTATCGATTTCACCTGGCATCACGGCCGTTATACGATGCCCCTTATTCCATTACAGATGACAGCCGCAGCGACTGGAGCGCACTGGATTGTTGAGGCATTAATGCAGAGGTCTATGTCAAGGTCAGCTGCCCCAATTTGGAAAGCAGTACCGATATTCTTCATTTTGCTCATACTTCTTGGCGGCATCTGGCGCTTCAATCATTGGGCCACGATGCTGGGTAATAATGCCCGCGAAGTGCAAGAGATCGATGTGGCTCTGGGAGAATGGCTAGTGGAAAACAGCGATGTGGACAGTCTAATTGCTGTGGATGATATTGGTGCGATTGCTTTCATATCAGGCCGGCGAATCATTGATATGAACGGTCTTGTATCACCGGAGGTATGGCCAGCTGCGCGCGCTGCAGAAGGTTTACCACGTAGCCAGAAACTTACGCGCATACTCTCCGAGGCGCAGCCTGATCTCATGGTTTCCTTTCCGCTCTGGCGTTGGGATATAGCCACCAACGAGGCGGTTTCTACGCCTGTTCATCACGTGCAAACAGCAACCCATACCATCATTTTTCAGCAGGATGCCTATGCCTATGAGTCGACCTGGCCTTATATCACGGAAGCGAATCCCACTCATAAGGTGACGGCGAAATTTGGTGAGGGCATTGGACTGCTTGGTTACGATCTTGAGATTAAGGATGCATTGGATATCGTGCTCTACTGGGAAAGCCTGGAGAAGGTTGCTGCCAGCTACGATGTATTTGTCCATTTGCTTAATACCGACGGGGAGATCGTTGCTCAAGCCGATCAAAAACCGTTGAAGGGCTTGGCCGCCACAGATGTATGGTTACCAGGGGACATCATACGGGATCCTGTGTCAATCCCGCTTCCGGCGGATTTACAGGCAGGCGCTTATGATCTACGAGTTGGCGTTTATTCGGGAGAGAGCGGCGAGAGATTGAGCGTTCAAGGTGGCGAAGTTGCCAGCGACGCTCTGTTTCTAGACCCTGTTGATTTCCCTAAATCCTCTCACAATTTGACACCCACAAGTCAATTCCCCATAATCTCCCGATTACTGCGGCATAATTGGAAAGGAAAGGAATATGTTGGACCGCGATGGACTGTTGGCGCTTTACGATAAGGAGCAGCGCATTGAGATTGATTATCCTGATATCTCCAAAGAAGTGAAGGATGGCGTCGTGCGCTTTACAGGACCTGCCGATCGGCACAGCAGTAATTTTGTGCTGTACAGTCGACTTTCAGACGCCAATGCGGATGACGCGATTGAAGCCCAGGTCACCTACTATCGCAAGAAGAATGCTCCTTTCGAATGGAAAGTATATGATCATGATACGCCACCCGATCTAAGGGCGCGTTTGATTATGCGTGGTTTCAAACCTCGTGAACGGGATGCCATTATGGTACTTGATGTACACGAGGCATCATCAATATTGTTTAGAAAAGTGGGAGCAGATGTGCGCCGGCTTACGGAGCCTGGCCAAGTGAAGATTGTGATTGATTTGCTTGAAGAGGTATGGCAAACGGATTTTGGTGGGTTGGGGAAGCTGTTGGAAGAAGATCTGGTTGTACGGCCCTCCTTCAGCAGCATTTATGCAGCTTATGTTGATAATGTTCCTGCCTGCGTTGGCTGGATACAGTTTTCTAAGGACAGCCAGTTTGCCAGTCTGTGGGGTGGGTCCACGCTGCCCGATTATCGAGGTCGGGGACTGTATACGGCCGTGATGGCCGTGCGTCTGCAAGAGGCGATTCGCCGCGGTTATAGTTTCTTAACCATTGACGCGTCAAAGATGAGCCGACCTATTGCTGAGAAGTATGGTTTTCAGTTGTTAACCTATGCTCATGCTTGTATGTGGTATCCAGAGCAAAGACGAGATGTTTGGGTATAAGAAGCATGGTTATTCAATGGTTCATTTCCAACCGTCTCGTCTTTTCCGGTCAACCTGATTCTTAATGATGGTGGCCCGGAGTGTGAACATGTCCGTGAGCCAATTCTTCACTCGTTGCCGCGCGAATATCCGTTAACTTAATCTGAAAAATTAATGTTTCTCCAGCGAGAGGGTGGTTGAGATCCAGTACGACATTTTCGTCCTCAAGTTCGGAAATCGTCGCCTGGATAACGCCCCCACTATTCGCATCCCGCAGTTGTAGGGGAAGTCCTTCAAGCAACTCCATGTCAGCGGGGAATATATCACGGGAAACGGTCTCGAAGTTATCTGGATCAAGTTCACCATATCCCTCCGCCGGGGACACAGACACTGTTTTTTCTTCACCAACACGCATTCCATAGAGCTCTTTTTCAAGACCCGGTATGATCTGTCCATGCCCCTGAAGAAACTGGAACGGATCCTGATCATCAGAGCGATCTATTTCTTCACCATCGTCCAGCTGCAGCAAGTACTCCATAGTGACGACGACATCTTTGGTGACTGTCATATTCTCGGTAGTCATAACGGTCCTTTTCTGTAAATCAATTTTGGTTCGATAGCTCGGATTTGGGGAATCTGCCCTATATAAAACAAAACAGGGGCATCTTTAGATGCCCCTGTTCCAATTACAATTGATTACTTGAATGCCTTAGTCAGCTACGCGGCGGACGTCTTTGGCTGCTGGGCCTTTTCTTCCCTCACCAACTACGAACGTGACGCGGTCACCATCTTCCAGAGACTGGGTTACAGGCTCAATGATGGCTGAGTAATGCACAAAGATGTCTGTTTCGTTGTCGCGGCGAATAAAGCCGTAGCCTTTGCGCGTATCAAACCACTTCACTGTTCCATTTTCTTGGTTTTCCATTATTAGGTTACTCCTACTATATTTACCCGTCTATATCCAGACAACAAACAACCCGGGCTTTCGAAGTCCGGGCGATAATTGTGTCACGATTTATCCGGTGTGAACTTACGATATATAAAGCATACAGTAATCCAATGGTGGCGTCAATAAAGCAAGGGCTTCACTAATGATTGCGCCGGACGTATTTTATCTGTACAGAAATCGTGCCCAAAACAGCCAGCAGCAGTCCACCGATTTGCAGCCATGATAAAGACTCGTCAAGAAAGAGCCAGGCCAGAAGGCTGATCTGAATGAGCATTGTATTGTTAATGACGCTGGATTCGGTAGCAGAGAGCGTGCGCAGCGTGCGGTTCCAAAGCGTGAAGGCGAACGCTGTGTTGACGATGGCCAGCCAGAAAATGATCAACCAACCGTTCAAATCTAGACTAGGTGGACCTTCCACTCGAATGCCCAGGGTCAAGAGAAGGATGGAACCGATGCCCATACTAACGATGGTTACTGTCAATGGGCCGAAGCGTTTTTGTCGATTTACGCCGCGGCCTATGATACTGGAGAGGGAGGTAGCCAATACGGAAACTACGCCGATAAGATAACCGAGAGTTGATCCGGCCGGAAAGTCAAAGGGATAGAAGAAAAACACAACCCCAGCGAGAAAAATCAGAATACCTGTCCACTGCAGCCAAGTGGGCATCTCGCGCAGCAGAAGTATACCCAGAATGGCGACCACGAGAGCGGATCCATTGAGCATCAGGCTAAAGTTTATAGCCGGTAGGTAAAGCAAACCCAGAAACTGCGTGCCCTGGGTTATGGTGTAAAAAAACAATCCTAGTAGGGTAAGGATGCCCCAATCTTTCCGGGAAAGGCTCTTTATTTCCGATTTTTGGTCAGAAAATTGGTAAAAGGGGATCAGTATAAGAAAGGCTAGAAAGTAACGCAGGCCGGCAAAGGTCAGCGCAGGAATATCTTGAAGTCCCACCTTTATCAGGACCCAGGATGTGGACCAGAGGAATGTCACGAACAGGGCTTGAAGGACGGCCGTAAGGTGGGGGTTGAAGCTTTTTCGCACAGTAACCGGCATTATCCAGCAGGGCAGGTTCTGCGGCAACAAATCTCCGAGGAGTCAATTAGTGATGGGAAAGGAAAGCAGCACAGTCATAACTTTGCGCCGGAAGGAAGGCATAAAAAAAGCCAGGCATTAAAAATGAGCCTGGCTTTGGATTTCTTCTATATCGTTGGGAGCACTTCCTCGACGGCTTCCTCATCTTCGGTATGCTCGTTGTTTCTGAGGATTATCTTGTCCTCCTCGATGTCAACAAGGATGGTTTCGCCATCGCTAAACCTGCCGGCCAAAACTGCATCGGAAAGCAGATCTTCGACCTCGGTTTGAATCAGGCGGCGCAGCGGTCTTGCACCGAACTCGGCATCATACCCATGCTCGCCCAGCCAGTCGCGGGCCTCATTTGATGATTCGAGCACTAACTCGTGTTCCTCAAGACGTTCATTGACTTCATCGAGAATAATATCCACGATGTGGCGGATATCTTCTTTCTGCAGTTGTCGGAAGACGACAATGTTATCAACTCGATTAAGGAATTCCGGACGGAAACTGCGCTTTAGCTGATCCATCAGCGTTTTGTGCATTTCCTTGTATTTAGCTTCTGATTCTATGGCGTCATCCTTTTGGAAAGTGAAGCCAAGATTCGGACCATGTTTAATTGTGTCAGCGCCTACATTCGAGGTCATGATGATCATTGAATTGCGGAAGTCGACTTTCTGGCCCTTGGCGTCGGATAAATGCCCTTCTTCCATGATCTGCAGCAGGATATTAAAAGCTTCCGGATGTGCCTTCTCGATTTCATCAAAGACGACGATGGAGTAAGGCCGGCGCCGTACGGCTTCCGTCAGCTGGCCCGCATCTTCGTAGCCAACGTATCCTGGGGGAGAACCAACAAGACGGGCAACGCTATGCCGTTCCATGAATTCAGACATGTCCAACTGCACCAAGGCGTCTTCACTGCCAAAGAGGAAGCGGGCCAGAACTTTGGTAAGTTCGGTTTTGCCAACGCCTGTGGGGCCAAGGAAGATGAAAGAGCCAATGGGACGGCTGGGATCCTTTAGACCGGCACGGGCACGCCGCACAGCCTTGGCGATGGCTTGAATCGCTTCATCCTGGCCGACAATATGCTTCTTCATCTCTTCTTCCATGCGCAGTAGGCGGGTAGATTCCTCTTCCGTAAACTGGTAGATAGGAATTCCCGTCCACATGGAAAGAACTTCGGCGACATCTTCAGCAGTCAGACTGTTCTCTTCTGGTTTTTCCGAGCCTCCGGCGCGCATCTGGTCCAGTTGATGTTGGACCTCATCCTCACGCTCTTTCAATTCTGTAGCGTATTGGTATTGGCCTTGTTCAACAGCTTCGCTTCTCTCCTGGCGTATATCACGCAGGGTGTCATAGGTTTGGCGGACATCGGTGGCGTGAGGAACGCGATACATACGCACGCGAGACGCCCCTTCATCAATCAAGTCGATTGCCTTATCTGGAAGATGGCGATCGGTTACGTAGCGCACGGAAAGATTAACCGCGGCCTCGATAGCTTCTTCGGTGATGAACAGATTGTGGTGCTGTTCATAGGCGCCTTTGATTCCCTTAAGAATTTCTACCGCTTCTTCGGGAGTAGGCTCTTCCACATAAACCGGTTGGAATCGGCGCTCAAGAGCGGCATCACTTTCGATATGCTGGCGGTATTCGTCCAGCGTGGTTGCGCCGATGCATTGAAGTTCGCCGCGCGCCAATGATGGCTTGAGGATATTAGCAGCGTCGACTGAGCTCCCTGCGGATCCGGCGCCTACCAACATGTGAACCTCATCAATGAACAAAATTGAATCACTTGATTTCAATTCTTCGATGACGCGCTTCAATCGTTCCTCAAATTGTCCGCGATACATAGTTCCGGCAACCAAACTGCCGACATCAAGCTGCAATACGCGTTTGCCGAGCAAGGTGTCGGGGACATTGCCTTCCAAGATTCGCTGGGCTAATCCTTCGATAATGGCTGTCTTGCCTACGCCAGGCTCACCAATGAGCGCCGGGTTATTCTTGGTCCGGCGCGAAAGAATCTGAATCACGCGTTCGATTTCAGTATTACGGCCGATGACAGGATCCAAAGCCATATTCTGGGCCAGGGATGTAAGGTCTGTTGCTAACTGGTCGACCATTGGTGTTTTGCTCTTTTCTTTTTTCCCTGAGCGACGGCTTGGAGAAGGGCCTTTCTCCGTTGAAGCTACCGGGCTTTCCTTGAGCATGCGTTTTGTCTGACGTCTGATCTGTTCGGCGCTTATGCCAAACTTGCGCAAGACGTCCATAGCCAACCCTTCGTTTTGACGTGCCAGACCCAGCAGCAAATGCTCTGTGCTGATGTAGTGCTGGCCCATACGACGGGCCTCTTCGACAGCTAGCTCTAGTATTCTTTTGGTGCTTGGTGATAGTTCGGTCTTTGTAAATGGAGTGCGCGTTCCAGGCCCCCCTGATAGACGTTCCACCATGGCTTGAACGCGAACGGTATCCAGCCCGAGTTCGCGAAGAACCCGACCCGCGACACCCCCATCTTCGCGCAACAGACCAATCAGTACGTGCTCACTGCCAATATAGCTGTGGTTGAGCCGTTCGGCTTCTTCCTGTGCCAAGCTTAGCACACGGCGAGCGCGTTGCGTAAATCTTTCCCAGTTCTTTGAGTTCACCGCTTAAACCTCGGTTAATAACTAAGAGATTGCGAAGCAAGCTTCGCTTCACTAATCTCGCTGACTTGATAGGCAAAAAATTATAAGAGTAATGGATTTACGTTTCTAATCGAAAAGGACCCATTACTCTCTTATTAAACAACACGCCTGACGTGAAAGCTAATGTATTCAGCCAAAATTCAGCAAAGAACTTGGGGGGAGTTTATTCCTGGCTACCCTTAGGCAGAATTGTACATGGCCAGGTCTGACTCCAAGAATTTCTCGGATGAGACTTGCTTAAGGCTCAAACCGAGCTGGCGCTGTTCCGAATCGACGCGGATAATGCGTACGGTGACATTGTCGTCAACTTTGACAACATCCCTGGGGTGCTCCACACGATCATCTGCCATTTCCGAGATGTGAATCAAACCTTCAAGCTCATTGTTGTCATTCAAGCGCGCAAACGCGCCAAATTTAGTGAGGCGAGTGATTGTGGCTTCGACAAGTTGTCCAACCTGGTAAGATTCCTCGATGAGCGTCCAAGGATCTGCTTCTAGCCGTTTAATGCTGAGCGCAATCCGCTGCCGTTCATTATCAATCTTAATGACGGAAACTTTTACCTGGTCGCCTACTTGCATAACGTCCGACGGTTTACTCACGCGTTTCCAGCTTATCTCTGAGAGATGCACCAGGCCTTCAATCCCGCCGATATCCACAAATGCGCCGAAGTTGGCCAGATTGACAATACGGCCGTCAAAAATATCACCAACGCTTAAATCGGACATCAATTCCGCTTTCTGCGCTTCGCGAATCTCTTTACTAGCTGCAGTTTCGGAAAGGATGAGGCGGTTCCGTTCACGACTAACTTCAATGATCTTAGCCCGAATCGTCTCTCCAATCATGGACTGCATCGCTCGCTGCGCTTCGGATTGGTCATCCCGGCGAATGCGGCGATCACGGCGGAGTTGGGAATTAGGGACGAACCCGCGTACCTGCCCAACATCTACGAGTACACCGCCGCGGTTGAAACCAACGACCGAACACTCACAAACTTCCTGGCTTTCCATCAGTTCAACAGCTTTTACCCAATCTTTTTCTTCCTTGGCTTTCAGGTAAGAAAGAATGATATTTCCGTTGCCATCCTCGGGATTGACAATGTATATTGTCACTTCGTTGCCGACAGCCAGATAATCAAGATCATCTGGTCCCAGCATGGAAACTTCGTTGCTGTTAATGACGCCTTCTGATTTAGCGCCTATGTCTATCAATATTTCGTTGCTGCGTTGGGAAACAACCCAACCAGACCGAGTTTCGCCTGCTGACGGTAAATTCAATTCCTCGTCGAGCAGGAAGTCCATGGGATGGCTGGAATTGCCACTTGATGCGTTGGTCATACTTTAAAACATTCCTATCGATTCCCCTATGCTGTCACCGGGGAGTAAATTTTGCCCGATTATACAGTCTTTAGATACATATACAAGAACTCACAGGTTACCTCTCAGGGCAATTGTTACGTTTCCAGCTGCCCTAGGTAAGGAAGGTTGAAACCACGTCCACATAAGATATTATTGGATACTGCTTATGACGAAAGAATCAATAATTGATTGGCACCATGCCTTGTTTCAGCGACCGCTGCTTTTGTCGGCTGCCATTTTTACTGCCGCCCTGGTTCCCAGGTTGGTGGCCATCGGACGCTACATCACTCCAGATGAATTGATCTGGGTATACCGGGCTATCAATTTCCGGGAGGCATTAAACGCTGGGCAGTGGGCTGGCACACTGCAGGCTGGGCATCCCGGAGTGATCACTATGTGGTTGGGAACGCTGGCCACGAGCATTCAATTGCTCGTGAACCCGGCTGATGAGGAAGTCTATCGCTGGATTACGCAGCTTGCCTGGTTGACTCCAGACAATATGAAAGCATTTCAGCAGCTGAGCATATTTCTTTCATCGGGACGACTTATCGTGGCCATCGTCAACAGCATGGGCATTGTCTTTGTTTTTTGGCTGTCGCGGCGCTTGTTAGGAAACATATTTGCACTATTGGCCGCTGCTTTTCTTGTTTTGGATCCTTTCTTTGCAGGCCTGTCGGGCATATTACATGTGGATGGGTTGGCAACAACCTTCGCCACTCTGTCGTTGCTGTCACTGTCCATTTCATTGGTAAGTGAGAACCATGAACCCGAGCTGCGTTCGCAGCTTCTCATTGCTTTCTTGTCCGGATCCACAGCCGCTTTGGCCGTGCTTGCCAAGTCGCCTGCAGTGTTGTTGGTGCCGGTGGCGGCCATTGTCCTGTTTTGCAGCCTATGGACAAATAGACAGAATCCTTTATTAAGCCGCCTGAAGCGATCTATTTTACTAGGCCTGGTCTGGGTGGGGAGTTTTCTTCTGATCTTGTTCATGCTTTTCCCTGCTTTGTGGACTTCTCCTATTGATGTTTGGCAAATGATGAGCAGCAACGCCAATCGTCATGTTGAAGAGGCGCTGCGGCAAACCTTCTTCATGGGACAGGTCGCATTTGATCATGGGAACCTTTTCTATCCCATCGCTTTGGCCTGGCGTATGGGTCCGGTGGTGATGGTTGGACTTATCATCCTGAGCTTTTTGCTGCTTAGGCCACAATGGAGAAGGCAGCTGCCTAAGCTCTTGCTTCTTGTTCTCACGGTGTGGATTGTGGTGTTTGTGGTGGGGATCACGCTGGCGGCAAAGAAATTTGACCGGTATGCGCTGCCGGTAGTACCTGCACTTTCATTGCTCGCTGCCGTGGGCTGGACCGTCTGGCTGCGACCTGCCGATCGTGCGAAGCGCATACTCCTGGGGTCTTTAGTCACAGTGCAGCTAATTTACCTGGTTTTTGTGACTCCCTATCCGCTGGCGGCTTACAATCTGCTGCTTGGTGGCCCGTACAGTGCAGGCTATGTCTTGCCGATAGGGTGGGGCGAAGGTATAAGCAGCGCTGGCAGCTGGTTGTCAAGGCAATCCGCCGCGGATTCAAAGAGCGCAGTTTCCGGAATCGCACCATCTTTGGCGCCTTTCTTTTCCGGAGTAACGCTGTTGGCAGAGGATGACAGCTATGAAGCCGCCGACTATATTATCGTAACCGCCAACAGTCGACAGATGAATTCACAAGGGGTCAAGGAAAGCACGCGTGAATTGGAGTTAATTGAGGTGGTCCGCTATGGTGGTTTGGATCAGGCCTGGGTCTATCAGAACCCGCGACCGCAGCGCCAAGAAATTGATTTGGTTGATCTGCCCCAGCCGCTAACTTTTGGCACGCAGATGCAGTTGTTAAGCCAGGAATTGGCTTGCAATGGAAATGAAGTGCTGTTTAGTGCCCGCTGGGACCGGGGGCAAGGTGACGAACGGTATCTGGTCAAATTAAGGCTGCAGGACGGTAACGGCCATGAGTGGAGTTATCTGGAAACTGCACTTCTCAACGAAATCTACTTTTATCCTGAACATTGGCAGCGAGGTGAGACTCCCCTCATTACCTACGCCTTAGACCTGCCACCGGCGATAGCTCCTGGCGATTACCAGTTAGAATTATCGGTGTTGGATGAATCATCTGGCGCTCAACTGCCGGTAAGTGCCGAAAATGAGCCCTTCCTGGGTGTATCGACCATCGTGGGAGAAGTAGAGGTCACTCAGCTGGAAGATATGGTGGCTGTGCAGGACCTGGAAATGGTGCGCGTGGATGGGATCGCGTGGGAAAAAGACGCGCTGCGCTTGTTGGGTCATGGAGAACTACCGCAGCGCGTGGTTACAGGTGGTGAATTGATTCTGGACCTCTATTGGCAAGCTGAGGATATTCTTCCAAAGGGAGTGCAAGCTGCTTGGCAGCTCGGCGATGAGGAACCGGTTTTGCTGCCATTAAGCCGCTACGACAGCGAGCTGTGGCAGCCGGGTACGATCATTCATGAGAAATACTGGCTGCAGGTACCTGGTGATGTGGGTGCCGATCAAATCACACTTGCCGTTCAACCAGTTTCTGCCAGTGGCAGTCCCATGAATGGGTCTAACTATGTCCTGGGTAATGTGGAGATTCAAGCTCTTGATCGCTTGTTCTCGCTTCCAGAGAAGATCGAAATCCCTCTTTATGCAGAATTTGAACCAGGGATCCGACTGCGCGGCGTTGAACCAGGAACGGATGAGGCAGCGGCTGGGACTGTTTTTAAATTGGATCTGATCTGGCAAGCAGAGAATGGGACGCCAGAACCAATAACAGCATTCGTTCATCTTATCGATGATCAGGGTGAGATCCGGGCACAGGTCGATCGTTGGCCTGGCGGGCTGCCCAGCAATATATGGGTTGAGGATCAGGTGATCATTGACGAGTATGAACTGCTTCTCCCTGGCGACCTTGATCCGGGAGCGTATCAAATTGTGGTTGGCTTATACTCAGCCGAGAACGGAATGAGGCTTCCAGCGGTTGATGCGGATGGTAGACGCCTAAAAGATGATGCCTTTTTATTGCCGGTAATTGTAACGGTGCATCCTTGATGGGTCAGACCGAGCATATGAAGGTTGTATCAGGCCGGGCTTGACACGGCCATAATCAAAGCGAATTCATGGAAGATCTAAAAGCCATAGAGTCCCTCCCCGAGGCAAGCGAACCGACAACCCTCCCAAAGAGGCGCTATTCCATATGGATATTACTGCTTCTGTTGTTGGCCTTTGCCCTGCGTATTCTTCTGCTGGATGCGCAAAGCATCTGGTGGGATGAAGGCATTAGCTTGAATCTGGCAATATCCTCCGCAGCTGAACTGTTTCTAGATCGTCTAAACAATATCCATCCCCCCCTGTATTTTCTAATACTCAAAGGTTGGCTCTTATTGGTGAGTGTTGGTGCCTTCACGGGCCGCTATTTATCGGTGCTGGTCAGTTGGCTGCAGGCTGCTGTCTTGTTCGCTGTGGCCTGGCGCTGGTTCGACCGGCGAACGGGTACCGCTGCGCTGCTTTTGGCCGCTTTTTCGGCCGTTTCAGTCATCTACGGGCAGGAGATACGGGTTTACGCGATGCTGGCCCTCATTTACTTGCTCTTATTGGCTGTTACTCGTGAGCTGACGCGACCGGTTCAGGAAGAAGGCCGGCCGGGCATTGGCCTATGGCTGGCTTTGGGGTTGCTCATTTGGCTGGGCTTGCATTTGCACTATATTGTGCTTTTTGTCGCGGCATATGTAACGGTCTGGGCTTTGTTTGCTTATATTCGCCAGCGGTGCTGGGCTGATTTCCGCCGTTGGCTCCTGTTGCTCTTTCTGGTCTTGATAGCGAGTTTGCCCTGGTTTTCGGCTGTCTGGCGTAACTGGACGGCCGTGTCTGGGGAGGCAGCCGCGGGAACCTTTGTAACTGAGCCGGCGCCGTTGTCTTTCCTGCTTTCACAGGTTTGGGCGTTCCATTTAACTGGTCTTGCCGGCGTGTTGGCCAGGCCATGGGCACTCCAAGCAGCCGGCGCTGTCATTGCAGCCCTCTTAATCCTTTTAGTCATAAGATTGGGACAAAAAGGCACGCGACGTGACACGATCGAGCTGTTGGCCCATTGGCTTATTCCCCTAAGTTCCGCCCTGATTGTCTGGACAGTGCGCTCTTTTTCGCACCCCCGATATGTATCTATGTTTGTGCCAGGTCTCATACTGCTCGTGGCCTATATTACTTTTCCCCCTAAGGATCAACTGGGGCGTCGTCTTTTGGGCATTCCCAAAATATTGGCTGGATTTACTTTTCTGGCAGTTCTTTTCTCATCTATGTGGGGGCTGTGGCTTTATTTCGTTGATCCGGCAGTGGCCAAGGACGACGTCCGGGGCGCGGCACGCTATTTGGAATTGACGGCCAAATCAGGCGATCTGATACTCATTCCGGACACAGATTGGTCCTTTCCATTTGAATATCGCGGGCAGGCTGCGGTGAGTATGCCGGGTCTGGACGAGCCAGATCGAAAATGGACCAACCTTGCAGCTCTGACCACAGGCGTCAGCCGCGTACACATGGTAGATTATGAAAATGGCACCCGAGATTGGCAGGGTTTGCTGCCCTTTGCCCTTGCCAAGGCTGGCTCAGTGCAGTCAACCATAGAGTTTGACGGACTTATTCTGCATACCTACGCGCTCGATGAAAGAATATTAGAACCTGATATGCAATTCCAGTGGGTTGATTATGGATCGTTAGCCCTTACCGGATCTTGGATTGAACAGGATGGGCATGCAGGTGATGGCGCGGCCCTGGCCCTGCGTTGGGAACTTGCCGATTCAATAGAAGAAGATGTGCGCGTATCACTGCGGCTTAAGGATAAGGCAGGATGGCCGGTTGCCGTGGAAGATGCATTGCTTATCGATGAATACGGCCGTCCGACACATCAATGGTCGAGTGATTCAATCGTTACCACATTTCATGTACTGCCAATCGCCCCAGCTACTCCTCCATTTGCCTATGACCTGGAACTGCAAGCATATGTGAGTGATGGCGCACAAGTTACCCCATTAAACATCGTGGATTATCTGGGCGCCCCGCAGGGCCAAAAAACTACGATCGGCAGCAGCCACGTAGCTTACAGGCAAGATGCGCAGATGAGGAACCAAGATAACTTGTCGCTTTCGCCCTGGGCTGAACCCATTCAAGCGGCGCTGGGCTTGACGTTGCTGGGCGCAGAGGTAGAGACCGGTACGCCAGCTTCTGGCCGACCGCTAAACGTCCAACTGCTGTGGCAAGCCACGGGGGAACGACAACCTGATTTGCAGCCAGTCATTGCGCTTGTTCAAGATGATAGGGATCTGGCTGAAAATGATCAGGCGCCGGTTTATGGGCAGTATCCAATTTCTTCCTGGGGTAATGAAGAGCAGGTGTATGAGAGGCGAATTTTGGCAATTCCCTCTGATGTGGAAGGCGCCGCGAAAGTGATTCTGCGGGTGGAAGGTGAGGAGTATGTGCTTGCTGATCTTGAAATCGAGCAGCGGTTGCACAGTTTTGATATGCCAGTCACCGATTACCAAGTTGATGCCAGGTTTGGTAATTTAGCCCTACTAGAGGGCTTCAACCTGTCGCAAACAACGATTGCTCAAGGGGAGACTCTCCCGATTACGTTGATATGGCAGGCGCTCGGTAGTTCTCCTGAGACTGATTATGTGGTATTCGTGCATTTATTGGATGAAAATGGGCGTTTGGTTGCTCAACATGACGGTCCACCGGCGCATGGCACCCTGCCTTCATCAGGGTGGCTCTCGGGAGAGTACATTGAGGATGCGCATGAGATAGCATTTCTCGATAGGGGTTATCAGGGACAGGGTATTATTGAGGTTGGTCTTTATGACCCAGCATCCGGGGAGCGTTTGCTGCTAAGCGACGGGTTAGATCACGTGATTTTACCGGTCCAAATTACCGTAGAGTAGTTGCCAATAAAGATCGATCCAACCGGCGATAGACTACCTGATGAATTGATGCTTACTCAAGAGCTCGTATCACTGCCACCAGGACTTCTACGTAAGAACAAAGCAACAAATATTGCGGCTATGACCAGAACCAATCCGGCAATAGGCAAGAGATTTGGCGTGGGTGTCGTTGCCGGTACTTCCAAGTCCAAGGGAGCTGCCGCTTCAGCCATTTGGCTGCGCTGGTCAACCGCCAACTCGACATCTGTGTTATTTCTCACCGTGCTGGGGGATGAATCGCTGTAATCGATGATCGATCCGCTGACAACATTGCCATCGGTCGTGGGCGTAGGTGTCGGGGTGCAGGCAGGGGCCGGTGTTGGATCCCATGCCGCGCCTGGCGTTGGCAGCACACCATTGATCAATGGGGGCTCAATGATGGGCACATTGCCCGTGAAGCCTTGAACGACTCCTGCCTTGTCGCTGATCCAGCCCTGTTGGTATTGGTCGTCAAGCTGGATGAGCCACCAGGTCGCAAATGCAGCACGGCCCACAATCGGGCGAACTTCATCGGCAGCTAAGGTGTCGCGAACATCATAGTCACTGCCTGGTCCCTCATAGACATTGGCAATGGTCAAGGTGGTTAGAGTTGGTGGTTCACCACAGGGCTCGGCTGTTGGAAAGGCCGTTGCCACAATGGGGAAATCTACCGGTGTCGAGCCAGGAGCAATTTGATCAATACGGTCTGCAAAATCAATGGTGGCGGATGGCTCAGCTTCTGCCGTGAGTACCACATCCGGTACCTCTATGGTCTCTCCAGCCAATGGAGTCGGGGAGACTAATGGCAGTGGGGTAGCCGTA
Source organism: uncultured Chloroflexia bacterium (assembly GCA_963807975.1). GTDB lineage: Bacteria > Chloroflexota > Anaerolineae > Promineifilales > Promineifilaceae > JAACFF01. The sequence goes on from CAWEDV010000006.1 coordinate 58,652, forward strand.
TTGGTCGGCGGTATCGAAATGGCTGGTGGTACAGGGGTATCCTGCGGAACGGGTGTACTCGTTGGCACTGGATTATTTCCACCATTGTCTCCACCGCCTCCACCGCCGCCACCATTATCATCGGTAGGTGGCGGATCTGGATTGTCAGGAGGGGCGGGAGTGCGGGTGGGAATCGTCATTTGCCCATATGCTTGGAATGGGTTGGCAAGGCCAAGAACGGCGGCCATTAAAAGGGTGATTAGTATAGGTCTATACAAGCGCTGGAATTTTCTCATAATGCTTACCTCTGACACTCCCAGTTCACGTAGCGTGCCTCAGCCTATTTATTATAGCATTGAAACAAGCAGGACATTGTGAAAATTGGGATCCTCATCTGTAGATTAACGGCAGTTACCAAATTTGTAAACCATTAGCCTTTTACATTCCCCGATTTTCCTGATTTATTAACACAGGCCCGATCCTTGTCACTATTGACTTCGTTGAGTGCTTAATGGCTCATTCGTACGTGACCGATATGGTTTTGTCGCTATCCAATTCGAAATTGAAGGTGACTGTCTCTCCCACTTGCACGTTGGGTTCTGGTTGTGCAGAAATAAGCTGGGTGCCAGGTGGAATGGTTACCGCGATTTCCACTTCTTGGTCGGTAATCCCGGCTTGCTTATACAAATCAAGCTGGTATTGCCGGGACCGGCCTTCATTCGCTGTGATGGTATCCGGAAGCATGTATTTATATTGGCTGGTCATCTCTGTGGCCCTGGGCAGCAACATAAAATTGGCGAATGTCGTAAAGCCTGGAAGTTCAGCCAAAACTTCAGTAGGACGATCCCAGTCGTATCCACCGAACCAGGTTTCTCCAGGAACGATATGCTGCGGGCCAGCAAGCAATTCGCTCCCTTCTGGAACATAAACACGCAAATAGTTCCAATAGCATTTATTGGTCAATGCTTGATATCGAGCACCTTCTTCATATTCATCGAGGGTTCCTTGCCAACATGGCTCGCCATTGTCCTCGCCTGTGTGGGTATGGGTGACGGTAAGGTCAGCCTGAGCAGTGCCGTCTTGCGCCAACTGGACATGATAGGCAATGTCACGTTCAATGAAGACGTTGGCTTTGTTGTATCCCATATTGCTGTCTACTACCATGAGGGCATCCTGATCTGTCGGTGAGGTGAGACGGCCGTCCCAGCCAACCTCAGCCAAGATAGATGAGGTCAAAGGATCGCGGGAATGGATCTGCATATCCTTGCTTTCCAAAGCCGTGCCCATTTGTCGCGCGAGATGCATAGGATCCACACCCGACAACTCATTTTCAAGCCGGTTGCGAATAGCCTGGGCAAAAACGCCTAGGAATGCTTTGCGCTGTCCGACACCTTCCTCCAGTGTCCAGGCATCCTGTAGACTGGCAATAGCATTGCTCTCATTAATGATCTCACCGCTGTCGGGCACCAGAACTGGACCGGTTCCCGAAACAAGGAGTTCGATAAATTTTTGGTCGATAGCAATGGCCCCATCCAGCGGAGGGACACCCGTGCCGTAGCTATAAAGATCGATAGCCTTTTCAGCAGAAATCGGGTAATGTGGCCAGAAATTGGCATCCCTAAATAAAAAAAGATCCAAGAGCATCATCTCCGAAAGCGCTTTAGGTGGGTCGCCGTAGGGCTTGGTCAATACCTGATTGGGAGCCCAGGCATCAACAGAATTCGCATCTTGAAAATTAAGTTTTGAAATTCGTCCCTGCTCCAGTTCAATCAGACCTGCACCACTAATGAATCCGCCTGCTGAACGTAGTTCGTCTTCGTTCTGGGCAATTATTAGGTAGCTTCGTGGACCATTTAAGCCCATCATCTCCGGTATTACCAGCGACATTTTCAGCCCATTTTGACCCAGGGGCAGCCACTCATCTGCCAGTTCGAGCAAGGTGCGCACTCTCCAGGGCAGCGCTTCTTTGTTCTCAATGGCCTCGCGAGCCACAACGACACGATCCATTGCCAAACTAGCTCGTGCTAGGTCTGGCTGCGCATCATCCAATATCTGCAGTGCCTGTGGCAGCCGGTTGCTTCCACCATTTTCTTCTTGAAGCAGTTCCAGCCCGGGCCGCAAACCGCGAAATGCATATGCAGCGGCTTCTGTCCCCGCATCAGCCATGGCCATCAAATGTGGCGTGGATTCCGCCCACGGCCCCAGCCTGGGCAGCCATCCGAAATAGGGCAAAATCGGCATGAGAAAGGCGAGCTCACTATTAAGGCTATCGACATCGCTGCGTAGGCCATACACAAGGTTTTCGGCCGCCTGGGGATCGACTAGATTTGGTCCATCGGCCAACAGGCTTTCGGCCTGGAATTGGCGTGCCATTAGCGATGTGCTCGCCTGGTAAATGCGCCATGCTTTCAACCCTGCCCAGACTAGCAGGATCACCAGTCCAGCCAACAGCAGCAGCCAAACAAGACGATTTCGTTTCTTTGGTTCTCTTCTGTTCAAATGATCCTCATACTTCATGGCCGCGGTCAGTTTCCAGACGGCTACCTTGCCATCCTATCTATCAGGAAGAGGGACACTATCCCCATTCAGCCAGCAGATTAAATCTTCAGGCTCCCGCAAAGTCAACTCACACAACGGATGGTTATTACTGTTTAGTTCCCTGAATTGCATCACGTCGTCGACGAACAATCCATCCAGGTCGGGATATCGTACCGCCAAACGGTCTCGATACCACATAAAAGCTAGCAGATTTTCATCTACCAGAATCAGGTCAGGACGCATGCCCTCTACATGCTGGAAATACCAGAGCGAAAAAATCGACTGATCGCCGGGAGTGAGCAAGACAGCGTCTATTGGTATGCTGCTCAACGCTTCGTTTACTATGGAGCGCAGTTGGGGTTCGTTCCGCAAATTCTGTGTTTGGATGTTGAGCAGCAGCATGATGAGGGGCAGGATGAGGGCCCAGTATCTAATCCGGTTTAATCCGCTGGCCAGGAAAGGAGCAAACAACACTAATGCGGGAAGAAAGTTTAGGAAGGCGTCGTTAGGGCTGTAGATGAGGCTAAAACCGGCATAGAAGGTGGCTGTAATCAAGAGCCAGTGTGTCCTCAGTTTTCCAAGCCGGTTGTTGAATATGCCCAATGCCACGAATAGCCAGCCGATCCAGGCGAACTGTCGCAGGACCAATGCACTCCATCCTGAAAGCTGCTGCAAGAATGTTGGCCCAAATTGGGGGTAGTCAATATTGGCCCGGTACAACTGAGCAGTAATGAGCCACCACAAACCTCTTGGCGTTGATGGGTCACCCCAGATTACAGGACTGCCAAGCTGTTCCAGAATCGGCAGCAGTGCGAGAGGTAGAAGACCCAGAGCTATCCCTACAACGAGCCGCCCTTTTTGCTTTCGGGCTGTCAATACCCAGCCCAAAGGAAGCATGAGCAAAGATGTCAGATGGGTGGTTAGTGCTACTCCTAAAACAATGCCCGTGATCAATGAGGAGCGCTCCGTAAGCAATAAGCACAGAAATACAGATAGAACAGCAAGGTTGAGAGCATAAACCTCGGCCACAGTGGCCTGGCTCCAGACCAATGGGGAAAAGGCAAACGCCAATCCTGTGGACAGGGCAACCGGCCAAGCAAATTTCTCTTTCGCAATAACCGCATAGGCGGTAACAGTTGTGAAGCTGGCGGCAACTGCCATGGCTGTCGCCGAAAAGAAGTTGTAGCGGAAGGCGATAGATCCAATGGGCAGCAAGCCAAACAGTTTGCCCGCCAAAACGTATAAGGGATATCCCGGGGGATGGGGGATGCCCCATGTTACCGATGCCGTGATCAGCTCACCCCCATCACTGCTGAAGTTGGCCCAGGTGAGATCAGGGGCGATGGTGACAAGATATACAGCCAGGGAAAAACACCCGGTCAAGACTCCCAGAATGAGTGGTTCTGGAAATGTTTGCCTGAATGTCTGCGCATCCTGCCTCTCGACATCTGCTTCGTTGACGGCATCTTGCGGTGAAATCTGTACGGTCATAGGCAGATCAATGCGCTCCAGCCCCTCGGATGACAGCAGGAATGGTTTGGGCAAGGATGACGACATCACGCCAAAGTGAGTAATGTTCGATGTAATCCAAATCGAGCTGAACGCGTATATCCAAAGGCAAATCACCTCGCCCTTTCACTTGCATGGGACCAGTCATCCCCGGTTTGACTGCCAGACGCCGACGATGCCAATCGTCGTACATTTCAACGACGCGTGTTTCTTCGGGACGCGGACCAACCAGGCTCATTTCCCCTTTGAGCACGTTCCAGAACTGGGGCAGCTCATCGAGACTCCATCGCCGCAATACGCGCCCGACGCGGGTTAGGCGTGGATCGTCCTTAGGCTTGAATATTGGGTCGTTGCCACTGTTGAGACTTAAGAGGTATTCCAATTCTTCTTCAGCATTAATACGCATGGAACGGAATTTGTACAACGTAAACGGCCGTCCCTCTTCACCAATCCGCTCCTGTTTAAAAATCACAGGCCCTGGTGAATCTAACTTGATCGCCAAGGCTAAGAATGGCCCGAGAATAAATGTGAAGAGCAGACCAAAGACTCCTCCGACAATGTCTGCTGCCCTTTTCAGTATATAGTTTAGGCCATCGATGGTGTGTTCTTCGCCTATGTTCGACTGCGACCGCACTAATCCCCAGGCATAACCAAAACCCAGAGCTAAGGCGCGTGTGCCCAGTAAGAAAGGTGCAGCCAAGGCCACGGCGCGATCTTTGGACCAGGCTTTGGCTAGAAAAGGCAGGGTGCTCACCAGAAATATGACAGCAAAGATCGCCAGCGCAACGGCGCTCCACGTGGTTAATAATGCCCCCGCAGCCGAGGCGATCATCAAGGCCAGCAACAATATCTGCACTTTCAATACCTGTGGTGTATGGGAATCCTGTACCGCTCGCCCTGGGAACCGGCGCAATATTTGCGCCTTCCAGTATCCAATCATAAATTTCTTGCGAAAATATGATGACCAGCTGTTGCTGTGTAAATGGGTGACGACTGCCTGCGGATAGAAAACCATTTGGTATCCCCTCGCCGCCAGCCTAAAAGATAGTTCTTGATCTTCAACATAGAAGATTTGTTCATCAAACCCATCATTGGCCACAAGAATCTGCTTCCGGTAAGCGGCTGAATAGGTGTCGATGAAGTTGATCCGGTCTTGAGTCAACAACAGATCATACTTGTCTTCATATTCGATCTGTACGAATCGGGCCACTAGCTCCGTCTGTTCGGAGGCGTAGGTTCCTTTAGCTCCAATGATTTCTTGATCAGTGAAGGGCAGGGTAAGCTGCTGGATCCAATTGTTTCTTGGCCTGCAATCAGCATCTGTGAAGCAGATCAATTTTCCTTTGGCAGCTTCTACGCCGCTGTTGCGTGCTGCTGCCGCTCCCCGTTTCCTTTCTTGCTTAATGACACGAACACCGGAAGCTTCGGCAAGTTGGGCGGTGTTGTCGGAAGAACCATCATCGACAATGATGATTTCGTAGGGCAGGTCATATTCCTGCTCTTTCAGCGAGGAGATACAGGATGCAATGGAAACGGCCGCATTATATGCCGGTACAACCACCGAAACCTGTACCGGTTCACTTTGCATTTCATCGTGATAAGGAAGGGAAGTCATCTTGATTAAGCAGTCGCTCGTCCTTCGATAGTTTTTTGCCAGCGCCAATTGGTACGCGAAGCTGCAATACTGCCCAAAATTATTTGTGGGACAATCACAACGACGTAAAAGAGAATTGAATAGCCTATGGCGACGGCTTCATCGGTCATACCAAAACTTAGTAAAACGAGCGCTACAGCACCGTTAAATACACCAATTTTACCTGGTGTGCTGGGTGGTGTCGTGGCGATTGTGACTACGATATGAATGACTGCTGCTTCGACAAGGCCAAGATCTAGATTGAAAGCGAGAAATATCACATAGGGTAAAAGAACTGATAAGGCAGCAATCATGGCCGAAGACATAACCAGCAGCAGTGATAAACGTGTATTACGCAGCGATGCCAAACCCTCAAGACCGGACAAGGACCAGCGCAGCAAGCGAGAGGCAAATTTTACCGGTAGTTTTTTGGTAAAGGCTTGAAAGAAGCGGGCAATAAGTTCGCTCTGGTAGGCCAGGAGATAAAGAACAAGGAGAGCCGCGATGGGTACGGTCCACATGATCCATCCAGGCTCGCCGACAAACTCCGGTAGAATTACCAGGGGCAGAATAGTGCCAATAGTAAGTGCCAACATGATCGCATCCAAAACCTTTTCCACAACCAGAGTCCCCAGCGAGCGCGCCATTGGGATTTCGGTTTGGCGATTGAGGACATATATCCTGGCCACTTCACCGAGACGAAAGAAGGGAACGACAAGATTCACATATTGGCCCAGTACAAGCGACCAGAACAGTGGCGCATAAGCGGGAGAGTCTGCGGGTGTTCTGAACATCAACTGCCAACGCCATGCCTTGACCATGACTGTAAAAATCATAATGCCAATGCCTAGAATGATATATCCCGGATCAGCGAGCAAAAGCGCATTAATGATCGCCTGTAGGCTAACTTTTCCCGAGAGGTACCAGATGCCGAGTGCAATCAAGATGATCGCCAAAAGCATGTTGAACCACGGCAGCCACCGGTTTCTTTTGCTTGTCGATTCTGGTATCTCGGAATTCTTGACGATCATGATTTGGCTCACAGGTTTTGCGGAATGTATTTACGGGCGAACCATGAGCGTGCTTGGATCACCGAACAAAGCAAATGTGTCACTAATCTCGCGTAAACCATTGCTATTCTCAGTTTCCAGAGATAGTTTTGCTGCTTGGAAGGCATCCCCAATACGCACAATATTGGGGTTTTGCATTTGCTGCAGCAACTCGATGGCAAATGGTTCCTGATGACCTGAGAGCGTTAGGCTGGTTGCAGCTATTGACAGCACAGGACCTCCCGGTTGAGTTAGCATAGCTTCGGCCAAGGATGTTTCACCTGGATGGGCAAAGAGCCCTGTCAGACAGGTCAACTGTAAGACTATAGGCGGGGTTTCGTTTTTCAGATCCCGCACCGAGTCAATGTTAACGATATCTTCCTTGCCCCAGCGAGTGATGCTTCCGTGCCCAACATATGTTGCCAACCAAGCCCCTTTGTTTACCTGATTGGCAAAATCCAGCGTTTCTTCTTCACCAAGCTGCACGACTTGTTCTTCTGGTATTGAGCCGGATTGGGCTAAACGCGCAGCAATATTCTTGAAACGCGCCTCGCTGGTGTCAGGGACAAAAATCGCTTTTTCTACAGCCGATCCTTGTTCATAGACTAAAGTACGTTCTACCAGATCTTTGACCTCTTTTGGCGTACTCACGGGCCAGCGCCCAACAGCTAAATCTGGCCTCTGATCTCCATCAATATCAGCCAAGCGAGAATCGCTGACTGTTTCACCGCTAAATTGGACGGGGACCAGCAAGGAGGGCACGGTATTGTTTGGCACCTCACCCAAATGACCGAGATAATCTGTGGTCGCGTCACCAACCAGGAAGAGATACCTTGGGTATGGTTTTGCCCATGATGTAGATGCGTAAGTGACGAAGCTGCGGATTGCTTCCGGGCTCGGTTCCCCGTAGCCGAATTCATCATAGATCTCGGCACTATGAACAAGTGCAACATTTAGCCCCTGTCCCTCCCTGGCTTCTACCAAAGGTGCCACGGAAGGCGCCAGTTCATCACTTGTAATAATGAGTAGGTCCGCTTGATTTTCCGTACTGCGCCAATCACTTTCCTTAAAGGATTTAATGGTGGGCTTGAGGTAACCATCGGGTCCAACGGCGGCTATGATCATCTCTTCAGAAACCGCCAGGGTGGCTTGATCCGCGCTGTAGTCCCAGCCTTCGAGTAGCTGGGGATTGTCACCATCCCCAATGTTGAACAATAGGGGCTTGCCGCTAAACTCGCTCATCTGCACCAGTCCTGTGACAGAGGAAAAGGTTAGGCGATCATCCACAGCTACCGCTGGTGCTTGATAGTTGATCTCGAACCAATTGAGCTGCATAATATCCAAGAATGAAGCTCCCTCAGCCGTGTTGTCTAAGGTGAGCGTATTCTCCCCTTGCCGCAGAACACCGCTGGCAAGCTCCAAATCGCTGGTGTTGTACACCTGTCCGTCCCAAACGATGTCTCCCTCAGCTTTGTTATTGACTAGTAGTTGGAAATCGTGATCGCCATCGACGTCCGGAATATGAGTCACCCCCCAATTGTTGATGCGAATCTGCGCTGGCGTCTCGCTGACTTGGGGGAGATCCACGGTTGTTTCAAAGGCTTCTTGTTGTTTGAGCACGGCCCAAAACCAAACATCATCTGTATCTTCATGGCGGGCTTCGGCCGTATACACCTTGTTTTCTTCTAGGTGAATGGTTTGCGGAACGGTGTTGATAATTGGTCCCGAGGGTGTGGGTGTCTCCACCCTTTCCATTAATAATCCTTTTTCTCCAATTTCCAGTATATAAGGTCGGACCGCACTGTAGCGGCTCTGCGGTCGTTGACCATAAAAAAATAAACGATCATCCTCAATTAAATATGGAACTGGTTCACCACCCTGGCTAAGACTCAGAAACTCGCTGCTGAGATCGTCAATCTCCAATCCACCCCGAGCCATATCATTGCGCGAGAAGGCGAAAACCCCATCCTCTTCTACCATCAATTTGATTTGGGATGTGGATGAATTGTGGGCTTTCGTTGGGGCTCGTTCTGTTGGACTAAGGATGTGGCAAGACGTGGACAGGATCGCAAACGCCGCAAACAGCAATCCAAGAAAGCAGGATTTGCCCGGTGCGCACCTCATTTGGATCTACTCCTTGCTTCGCTGACGCGTGTAGAGCAGAATGGCGCCCAGAACAGCGGCGGTGAAAATGACCAATGCGGCGATAAATGCTATCCAAAGGTAGGCTATGCCTGCCGAGCCGGATGGGACCGAGGTTGTCTCTATGTCCTGAGGTTGCAGATCAGATTCTGCCGCCGATGAATCAGCCGGGTACTCGGGCGCACCGATCACGTCAGGCCGTTCAGAATTGTCCTGAATCTCGGTAGAACCCTGCAATTCGTTCATCGGGTCGATCCCATCTCCGCCATCTTCAGATGCATCATCTGCGGGGTAATTTTCAGGATCTTCCTGAGCAAAAGCAACTGCTATGCTCGACTCATCTTGCCCATCGGATTGGTCTAGCGAGTCAATTAAGAGCTCTTCTGATTCGATCCGGGGTCCTACGATGCTTGGGGGAAGCGCTGTGGCTAAATCTGGTGCGTTTTCTTGGGCAATCGGGACCGTTGTCGCCGATTTTGGCGGTGCGGAGGTAGGCAATGTTGTTGCCGAGGGGATCGAGGTGCTGTTCGTCTCTGATGTTGGGTTGGGGCTGCCTACAGCTTGTTGGGTGGCCGTGGGCGTTGCGGATGAAGCATTGTCATTGTTGCCACTACCACCACTAATACCGACGACAATTGGCGTATTGGTAGGAACAATACCAACGGTGATGGTTGACTCTGCGTGCAGTATTTCACTGCCGTCGACCTCAACTTCGATGAGCCGGTAGGTAAAGGTATCACCATTGACGACCGTTTCATCGACATGAACATAGTTGAAGCCAGATGCCGGTCCACCTTCGCTCACAATAAACAATCTTCCCGATCCGGTTGGATCAGCGAGATAGTCAAAGGCGTTGTTCTGTCCGCGCATAATCATGAAGCCGGCAGTTTCAAGCTCCGTATCAGTGTCCCACTCAAGGCGAACGGCGTTATCCAGTGGAATGACCTCGAATCGCGTTAATCCCACATTAGCTGCCGGAGCCGCAAAGACGAAATCACCGGCAATCCCAGCCAATGTGAGGGAAAAAAGTAAAAAGATTAGCAACCAATATCGATTCTTACGCATTGCTGTTTACCAACCGCACAATCGTTTTCATTTGCGGGCCATTGTGACCGGCATGAAGATCTTTGATTGCCTGTCAGGTACAATGTTCATTGCCGCATCTCCCAACAGAATAAAGCCATACAACTCTGAAGGGTGTTTTCCAGACTGATAATACTTGAATTTGGCGAAATTCACAGCGTCACCAATGGCAACTTGATTGTGATCGAACATTCCCTCATAAAAACCTTTGTGCAGGACGCTGTGTTCGGAAGAATAGCCAAGACCTGAAGAAGACCAATGTGCTACAGAGCCGCGGTTATTTAGGCGCATAAAAGTTTCACCAAAGGCTTCTTGATGGTTCTGAATGAAGTAGCCATCGAGGCAGTCTGCGCTAAGAACAATTGCTGCTCGTCCACTGTTCTGCCAAAAGTCGTCATCTTCGGCTGACAGAATGGGTGATTCGCCGTGATACCCGGCCCACCTCTGAGTCGAACCATGACCCCGGTAATTCAGTATGGAAAGACCGATGTCATTGATTTGTGTACTCATATCAGCTCGCAGCTTGCCAATTTCCTCATTGGAAGGAACCCCGAGACAAAGATGGGTCTGATTGTATTCGTCCGGCAATAGTGCTCCGGTGATGGCGTTCTCAGTACAGAAATTACCGCCAGCATCCGCATTATCGGCTACAAATAAGTAGTTCTTTTGCCAATCTTTCAATTCTCCCATGCGCTGCGTTTCAAAGCTGATCACTTTGCGCGCCATATTTGTTGCTTCTTGTTTTGTGTTGGCGGGTAATCGAGCTATGGCGATATCAGGAATCAAATCATCACCAAATAAAAGAGATAAGGCAAAGTCGGAAGGGATCATGCCTTGCCAGCGGTCGACAAACTGCATGTCGGTTATTAATAGGTTTGGCGTTTGCGGGGTCCAACTCGCGCTGCAATCTGCACAATCCAAATTGCGCGGATTGTTGGTTGCGTCTCCAAACAGCGTCACATAATCAGGAGCGACAGCCCAATCGTTAACTGCATTGCGCAGATATTGGCGGACGGTTTCTGGGGTATTGAAGCCGTAGCCAGTCTGATTGACAATATTGGCGATGTCTACGACATAGGTGGGCATTTGTGACTCCCGGTGGGCTGCCAGTTCATCGGCTGCGCTCTTGAGTGATCCGTGTGTAATCGCCAACCATCTTGCTCCACCCGAAGCAGGATCAATATTCACTGGAACATAGGAAGAAATTGCTTTCACTTTCTGCACATTGCTAATGGTTGTGGCAATGAAATTAGCATTGGCCACGTGGCTGCGTCCGATATTGTAGGTGTGGTTGGCTCCACTGCCACTGATGTTTCCCGGCTGTATTTTTATCTGTTTGGGCAAGTGTTTGTCGGAAATATCCCAAACGAGAGCCTTGGCGTGATCGCTATTTGAAAATCCTGAAATCTTGAAACTGCTGGGGCCAGCAGCAGATCGACCAAAAAATAGTTCATCGTCGACGGCGACCAACAAACGCGTGTATTCTACAGTAAACCGTGTCAAGTCCATTCTGATGGGAGCGGCACTATCACTCGTAAGGTTGACCTTAAGTTTATTGATCGGGTAGCCTGCGTCTCCGGGATTCTTGAGGTTGTTTTTACTGATAGTCTTGGCAACATTGCGGTTAGAAGATCCAGTCCATGCGCTTTTGCCAAATTGGGCGGAATCGTTCAGATAGGTTTCTACTTCAAACGAAGTGGTCGAAGGGCCGCTCGATGATCTTCTCAAATAGGTTGTAAACTCCACCAAGTAAGATGGGTCTGCGCCGCCGGGGGCAGGATTTGGTAGATCGATGTTTTCAATATGCTGCGCTGCACCAGACTCAATCCATACACGACGCGTATGCCATGATGTTGGCTCGTTCTCGTCCCAAGTGATAGACCAGGCGCTTGAGTAATTCGACTCTTCATTCTTTGTTATAGTCTCGCGAAATGCCGTGATAGTGGGGCCGGTACCGGCCTGATTGTCAACTTGAGCGATATTGCTTGCGCTCCCTCCGGCCCACAACCAGAAAATATTATTGCCAACATAGTTCTTGTCTGTGCGTGAACCGTCGAAAGCCCAGCCATAAAACCGTATCTTGTCAACGGCATCAAATTTTTGATTACCGTTGCTATCGACAAATTGGTATGCGACCGATTTGCCATTTTGCATCATTTGGATTGTGTGTGGCTCAACCGGTAGAGTCATGCCCTTGGCGGCTAGAACTGATCCGGCAATTTCATAAATGCCGTCTTGGTCCACTTCGATCTTGTAGGTTTTCACGCCAATGGGCAGCTTTACAACGTCAGCAGCGCCGGCACTTTGCGGAAGGCTGCGCCAGACTTGGGCTTGATTGTAGTTGATGACCTGCTTCTGCCAGACTGTCTCCCGTCTTTCCCAGGAATCCGCAGCCGGATGAAGGTTATCCAGGTCTGCCCCCGTGAAACTGATGGCAACAGCCATTCTAGACGCCTGGATTATGGTCCTGCGGTAGGGATTATATTGCAAAGGATACAATCTAAGTTCTACCATCCTCATATCGCGCATATACATCGGTTCCGAAACAAAATAAGCAGCCCCAGGAAACTCAGCATCCGCATAATAAATAGTAGCATCTTTTACAAACTCAGGAGCGTTCTCTCTGACTGAACCGGGAGCAAACACAAATGTATCCTCTGTATCTGGTTCCTCGCCCCAAAGCCGCAAACTGGGAACAGGTTGGACGGATACTGCCTCGTGAGTGGTCAGCCCTGAGCTGGTTACCTGAACGGTAACTTCAGCAGCGGGCGGCACGGCGATAAATGTGCTGAAGTAGGGAAGTGCGGGCGTCCCTTCCTCGGCAGTGATTTCATTTATGCCGTCGATCTGTATCGAACCATCTTCGGCAAAGTAGAGTGGGGAACTGTTCAGTTCAAGCTGAATACCGGCCTCGTTTGAGGATATTACGGCGATTGCGGTAGATGTTGGCTCAGTTGCGTATTGCTCAAGGCCATCCTGCCCTCGAGCGCCGGCAGATGTAAATGAAGGGATCGACAGCAAAATGACGACAATAATAGTCATGGTGAGAATGGTATAATTTCCTAGACGAAATTTCATAATCTTACCTGTATCCGATAAATCCAACTTATCATGACTACTACGAGAAGATTTCGCTTCAAATGGGATTACCAATCGCCGTAATATAGCTAATGGAAGAAATGGAGTACAACAACACTCATGCTAGACTGGCATAAGTTGGAGGCACCAGCATTAGAGATGAAATTGATAGGACGTGACTTCTCTGCGATCAAGGAAGCTAAATCAAGACCTCTCGCCAGTCTCCCAAATCAAAACCCCGCGATCTGTCAGCTCATCACAAAAGGCCAGCAAGTCTGATTGTGCTTGTCGATCAGAGACTTGGAAATTAGCGACAAGATAATCTTCCACTTCCGCAGGGCTTTTTCCATCAACAAGCTGCTGCCAGATAATGGTGCCCACGCGATTCAGCACGCGCACTTCCCCAACCTTTGGAGAAACTACCACGGCATTGTCATCTAAAAGCCGCCAAATCAGATCTGGGGCAAGCTTGAGGGTTCGTGACGGGGTGCTCATCGCTTTCTTTTCTCCTTCAGGTCCAATCCAAATATCACCAACCCGAAAAGGGCACTAAAAACCGCCAGACCAACTGCCCACCATGTGTTATCGGGAACTGGATACTGCATAATCTCATCTGTATAGCGATTCTGCCGACCATCAGACTCAATTTCTTCGAGAAGGTAGTAATAGGTTTTTCCCGCTTCGACGTTTTGGTCGACAAAAGAATATTGCGCACCCGAGACTGGTCCTCCCTTGCTGTCAATGAATTGGTCTTTGTTGATAAGGATGTACTCATTGTCAGGGTCGCTGCTTCGATATACATTGAAGCCTACTGTTCCCTGCTCAGTTGCCGTTTCCCAAGTGATTTCTATTTTCGCTGTATCTGAAAAGTGATAGACCAATAAGGCAACTGCTAATAACAGCCACATGAAACCTATGCCTATCCGAAGGACGCCGGACATGCTTTTGTCTGCTTTAGGCAGCGGCATCGTGTGACTGTCTTGACCCAAAGTATCCTCAGCTTGTCGTGGTCACTTGATCCTTGGAGCTTATCCGCCGCTTCTTTCCACGTTTCTTCCCGTCGCGAGTGTAGGTATTGTAGTACTGGTAGTAGTAATAAGAACCGTGACTTGGCTTAATGCGGTTCAATACGACACCTAACGTATGAGCATTGGTCTTCTTAATCAATTCTGCTGCACGTGTAAGCGTGTCGCGGCGGGTTTTACCAACATGAACCACAAACAGTGTCCCATCTGTTTTGGGCGCCAATACAGCAGCGTCGGTGACGGTTAAGACGGGTGGTGTGTCAAAGACAAGGATATCAGCTTCATTTTTTAGCTCGTCGATAAGCTGGACCATTCGTTGCGAGCTGAGAATCTCCGCCGGATTTGGCGGAATTGGACCGCTGGAAAGAACGCGAAGGCCACGAATTTTGGTGTTTTGCAGATGAAATGAAACGGGAGTCTCATTATCAAGCAAAGCAGTTGTGAGACCTCGGTTGTTTCCTACGGACAAGATCTTATGCTGGACGGGTCGTCGAAGATCTGAGTCAATGACGACAACTCTTTTTCCTGCTTGGGCCATGACAATAGCCAGATTTGCGGCAGTGGTCGATTTGCCTTCTCCAGGGGATCCGCTGGTGACCAAAATGCTGCGCAATTCACCGTCGATGGCTGCAAAACCAAGATTGGTACGCAAAACGCGATATGCCTCTGACAAAGGATCGCGAGGTCTTAGAAAGGCGATAATACTGTCACTAGGATCACTGGCTTTTATTTGGGCAATAGCACCTAGAGATGAAAGTCCGGTATCAGCCAGGACCTGATCTTGATTCTTGACAGTGTCATCCAAATATTCGATCAAGAAAATAATGCCGACCGCAACCAAGGCACCGGCGATGACGGCAAGTACCGTGTTGGTTATCGTCCTGGGCCTAATGGGAATTATGGATGATTTGGCAGACTCGATTGGTACAATATTGCTGCTTTCTTTTGCCTGTTCTTGTTGAAGGTCGTTCAGACTAGTGAAGGCGTCGGTATAGCGAATTTGCGCCTCATTGAGGGTCGTTTGCAGCCGGGTCAAGTCAGCATTCTGTTCGGCGGTTTCTACCTCGCCCAAATTCCTTATGTCGCTATTTAACAATTCGATCTCTGCGACGATAGATTCCATGCGTGCTTGCCAAGTGGCAATTGGTTCGGCATAACGCAAACTCTCGCGTGCCTGATTTACGTCTATGAACACATCGCCTACTGTGTTTGCAATTAGTGCTGCTCGTTCTGGATCAATATCCTCGACTCTAATGATCAAAATCTGCGTGTCTGCTGGTGCATTTACGGAAACCATCGACCTTAGATCTTTTACCGATAAAGGCAATTGCAGCCTGATGATAGTCTCTTCGAGAACAGGTCTGGCGGTTGCAATTTCAACATATGTTTGAGCCAACTTTTGCTCTGTCAATAGTTGTGAGTATTCGTTGGCGTTACTGCTACCCGGTGCTTCGTCGATGAGATATCGCGCGGCAGCACTGTATATCGGTGTCATATTACTGCTAATAAAATAGGCAGCCACACCGGCAACAATCGCTCCCAATATGATTAACCACGCCCATCGCTTGAGCACTCCTAAATACCTTTTGAGTTCCATAAGCTGCTCCTGCTCTAAATAAAATTATCTGTACAGGCCAATAAAAAAAACGAAAGCAAGTAATGTAACTGCACCCCACAAAACCAATTCCCAGGTTGCTTGGCTGCTTCCAGCCAGTCCAATACCGACAAAGACCAGACTCAGCCATGCGGGTTTGAGAAAACCAGGTTCGCTCAACTGCAGCCGCAGTTGGCGACTATTTTGCCCCGCTAACCAGTAGTGATAGCTGAAGGCTGCCAGCAATAATGCCAAGCCCATTAGCCAAAAACTATTGAATATGAGGGACTGCCAGTTGATCATTATGGTAAGTATAACACAAGCTTTGTAGAGTAGGCAGAAAAATGACGTGAAAGTTTAATCAGGCCGATTTCTGCACTATCTAATATGAATATTTCTGCGCCCGCAAGTAGGCTGCCTTCAGCGAGAATGCCTGATGCGGCTGGACATGGAGGCCAGTAATTGGCACATATTTGAGATTTTGCTTGCTTGAAAATGTTGACAGCTTCTAAGGTAAATGATCGCCATTGAGGCAACTCCTTGTATACTCATACTTATATCTTTAAGCAATAGGTGTCCTATGGCAAAGAAGCGCTCCCAATTTGTATGCCAGAACTGTGGTCGTATCACTCCTGCCTATATGGGTAAATGCCCGCGTTGTGGTCAGTTTGATACGATGCAGGAAGAAATAGTTGCCGATCCGGAACGGTCCGGAGGGCAAGCAGGCACAATTCGGGTCGACAGTAAACCAGTTCGTCTTACCGAGGTATCTTCTGATGCTATCGACCGGCTAAAATTACCATTGGTTGAGTTTTCTCGTGTGCTGGGTGGGGGGATGGTTCCCGGATCGCTCATCCTTGTCGGTGGTGATCCAGGAATTGGTAAGTCGACTCTGCTGCTCGAGGTCGCTTCCATGATGGCCGATCAATACGGTTCGACACTCTATGTATCGGGGGAAGAAAGCGCCAGGCAGATCAAGATGCGTGCTGACCGCCTGGGCCTGCAGGCAAAGGATCTTTTTTTGGTAACTGAGACCAATCTAGAGGCAATCTTGGAACATGTGACAACGATCAAACCCCATTTGCTGATCGTGGACAGTATTCAAACGACTTACGCCGAGAACTCAAGATCGGCGGCAGGAAGCGTTAGTCAAGTTCGGCAATGTGCTGCTCGGTTTCAAGAGTTGGCCAAAGAATCAGGGGTCGTCGTTTTTCTGGTAGGCCACGTGACTAAAGAGGGGGCGATTGCCGGGCCTCGTGTTTTGGAACATATTGTGGATACGGTGTTGTACCTGGAAGGAGATCAATTCCATCGATACCGCCTGCTGCGTAGTGTCAAAAACCGGTTCGGGGCGACCAGCGAAGTTGGCGTGTTCGAGATGGTTGAAAAGGGTATGGCGGAAGTGACCAATCCCTCCGAAGCTTTTTTGGCAGAACGCCAGGTCAACGCACCAGGCTCAGCAATTGCTGTTACGTTGGAGGGGACACGGCCGTTGTTGGTGGAAATTCAAGCCCTGGCCAGCTCGACATCGTTTCCTAACCCAAGACGGACAGCAAATGGCATTGACTACAATCGCCTGCTTCTATTGACCGCTGTGCTCAGCCGCCGCGTACGTATGCCCCTCCATGATAAAGACGTGTTCGTCAATGTTGTCGGAGGTTTACAGATCAAGGAGCCTGCGGCCGATATGGCAGTCGCTCTGGCTATCGCCAGCAGCGTGCGCGACCGGCCCATCCATGCCGATATAGCTGCCATAGGTGAAGTTGGATTAAGCGGAGAACTGCGGGCAGTTAGCCAGCTAGAGGCGCGGCTAAAAGAGGCACGGAAGCTTGGTTTTCGGCGCTGCATTATCCCTCGAACGCCGCGACGCCGGACCTTCAGACTGCCCGATGGTTTGGAAGCTGTTACCTGCCAGAACTTGGCCGAGGCATTCGATGCGGCACTCATAAAAAAAGGTTAGATTCCCCGCTAGCGGCGCAAGAAATGGAGCACGCCCCCGGCCAGAGCCAGTACTCCCGCGATCACTATGACTATGGGCAGCCAGCGGTTGTCTGGTGCTTCTGATGCGGATGATGATGGGGGGGCTGGAGCAGTGGCTTGCGCCTCAGTTATTTGTATGACGCTCGTCGGCGATGATACTGCGGCCGTTTCTGTAGGTTCAGGAGTCACCGTTGGCGTCATTGTAGGGGATGCGATTTCCACAGGTAGATCCGTCGATCCACCGATTTCTTCCGGTAATGGCTGAAAACCAACGGTCACTTCCTGCCCAAGCTGCAAGACGCTGGACTCGTCAAGCTCGCTCATTTCAAAGAACTGCTCAAGCGTCATATCGTAGGTGGCAGCGATGGCGTAGAAAGAATCCCCTGCGGCAACGGTATGAATAATCGTGCCGTCAGGCCGCACGCGTGCTGCTGGAAAACCTTCAAGAGGAACCGAACCATCGGGCAGCACACTGTAGCCAAGCAGAAGTTCTTGACCAACTTGTAGAACAGAAGTGTCCGTCAGATCGTTATAGCGATATAGCTCACTCAGCTTAAGGTTAAAGCGTTCCGCAACAAGGCTCAGAGAATCACCCCCCTGCACGGTGTAGATGATCTTGCCTTCCGGCTGCGCCGTAGGTGATGCCACTGGTGATGGAGTAGGCGTTACTGTAGGCGTTGCCGTTGCCGTTGCCGTTGCCGCAGGCGGTGGTGTGCTATTGGGCAATGGCGTTGTGTCGAGCGTCTGGTCATCGCTTGCGGATGGTTCAGAATCGACCAGCGGCGTGGGTTCAATTGTGCTTTCTGTGGCTGCCGGTTCAGCCGGAGGCGCAGGTGGAGGCGCAGGTGGAGGCGCCGCTATGCTGCCACTCTTGAAGCCCGCGCTCAATTGGGCTGTCAGGTCGAGATAAGTTCGACCGAACTCGACGCTGGGCTCAATATTGCTGCCTTCGGGCCACTCGTTGAAAGAGGTTATGATCAGCATATCAGGTGCGCTGGCGGCGGCGCCGGCGAAACTTGATTGGTAATATGATCCGCCCACGCGGTCCCGGAAAAAGGCGCGTTCGCCCCGACCTAATAATGTATCGTTCCACCCTGCCATCGCTGTGGCTACCCAATACTTAAAGCTGCCATAGGTGGCTGCTGCAGCTCTTGTGTTGCTGCCCCATGCTGCTGCTGTGCCTGCTGGATCGGCCGACCAGGCAGTATTGTAAAGATGTAGGCCATCAAAACTGCTTAGATAGGCCGTGTTCGTCCCTTCTGCTATCCAGATCGTATTGTGTCCGGGATCAACTGCGGCGCGAATCGCGTCCCATTCACCTGGGCTGAGCAGCCAGTTAGCCCAAAAAAAGATGACCGGTTTTCCATCGACGCGCAGGTAGGCGGGATGGTTGGCATGGGTGGCCAACAAGGTCTGCAGCGCACTGATACGGTCGGCATTACTAGAAAGAAATGGGCTGCCCGTTTCGAAATCGACCGCCGCTTTAAACCCGCTGCCTGCAGCGATATTCAGCAAGGCCTGGAAATTGGTTTCCGTTTGGTTATTTTCAATCTGCGGGCCGTACCAGCTTTGCACAAAGCCATCAATGCCTGCCGATTGGGCCTCGCCAACATGCCTCTGAATCGTGCCCGCATCGGTAGAATAATAGGGCGCTGGTGGTTGGTAAGGTGTCAGACTTGGGCCAAATGAACCGGGGCTGAACCAAGCATAATAGAATGCCAATACAAGCTTCGTTTGGCCCTGGGCATGTGTTTGGGGTGTGCTTATTAGGCCCAGGAATAGAACCAGCGCCGCGAAAGCGACTGTTAGGAGCAGTTGTTTTAGAACTTTCAATCTGAAGATTTGATGCAATAGACCCAACCCAATTGGCCACAGAGCCATCTTAACCCAAGAAAAAATAAGTAGAACTTGAGTAAGAAACCACTGCGAGGCTGATATTTCAAAGAATTCCCAATTTTCCTTGTAGAAAGCGGGGATTGTGCTATTATCCTCAACTCGTTGCTCAGCAACATAACAATTGAATAGTTGTTAATGTACGCTGTTTTCCGCTCTTGGCAGGACCAAGGGCAAAACTCGCCAGAGTAATTCCAAGGAAAGGAGGTTATTGCAACGTGCGAGAATACGAAGTTACGATCATTATCCAATCACAGTTAGAAGAAGAAGAGCGCGCCAAGTTAATTGAGCGAATCAGTGAGCTGTTGGTGCCTGGAGCTGCCGAGGAAGACGAGCCCGCTATTGATGAGTGGGGCATGCGCCGTATGGCATATCCAATTCAGAAGAATACCGAAGGGTATTACGTTTTGTATGACACTCGTCTCGATGCATCCCGCATTCCAGAAATTGAACGCAGTATGCAGTATATGGAGGACGTCTTACGTTATCTAGTTATTCGCAAAGAGAGCTAGGAACGGGATTCACTGGGGCCATGGATAAAGGGCTCAACAAGGTCATGTTGATTGGCCGGGTGGACGCTGATCCGGAGATCCGGCAGACGCCAAACGGCCGTCAAATTGCGTCATTTGCCCTGGCGACGCCGCGTAGTTGGGTATCGTCGTCGGGCGAACGGCACGAGGAGACCGAGTGGTTCAGCGTGGTTGCATGGGGAGCACTGGCCGAGATTTGCGAAAACTTATTATTTAAGAACCAGCAAGTCTATGTTGAAGGCCGGCTGCAAACCCGGCGCTGGGAAGATAACCAGGGACGGGCCCATTTTCGGACCGAAGTCGTGGCCCAGGATATCATCGCGTTGTCTTCTAGAACTGGTGTAGATTCAATAGACTAGCTGGGCTAAACCCTGAGTAATAAAAATACGATTATCAAAAGGGCGAGGATGATCTTTAGGATAAGCTCGTACCTGCCTTTTCAGGAGAACTGCAATGCAAGGATCAAGAAGTGGAAATAGAGGAAGTGGAGCACCTCGCGGCAGACGTCGCGGTCGTTTCACGCCGCGCCGGCGCATTTGTGCCTTCTGTGTCGATCATGTCGACTACATTGATTATAAGAATCAAGAGAACTTGAAGCGCTACGTCAACGAATTCGGCCGTATGAGGCCGCGGCGTCAAACGGGTACGTGCGCCAAGCACCAGCGCCGCTTGGCTACGGCGATCAAGCGCGCACGACACATAGCCCTACTTCCATTTGTTGCTGACTAAGTTTATGAATCCCGGTTTTGCCGTTTTGGCAGGAACTTGGGCCAAGTCTACGGAAAATGGCTAAGAAGCAAACAGAAACAGAAACGGAAAACAGCGGTTCGCGCCGGACACGCAAGGAGATTCTTCGTGATCAAAAACACGAGGAGCAAATGCGTATGGTGCGCATAGCCGCGCTTATAGTTGGTGGAATTATCCTTTTGGTCTTGATAGTAGCTGTGGTCAATGAATTGCTGATTATGCCCAACCGGAGCGTGGCTACAGTAAACGGAGAACCGGTTACGTTGAGCGAATGGCAAGAGCGCGTTGAATATGAACGTGCCCAGCGAATCATGACCCTGGAAGACCAGCTTGAAAACTTCAATGGTGATATTGGTCTCATACAGCAGTTTTCTGGCCAGACCATTATTGAATTGATCAACGAGAATGCTGAAGACCTGGGCGAAGCGGTGCTGGATCGCGTTATCGAAGAAGAGATCATGCGCCAGGAGATAGAGCAGCGAGGTATGCTGCCTTCGGAAGCTGATGTTGACGAACGCATTGGTGGGTCCTTCAATTATTATGGGGGAGATTCGCCAACACCGTTCCCGGATCCAACGGAAACTGTGGCGCCAACGCCATCGCTGACGCCTATCCCCGAGGATGGCGCAGAAGTCGTTGAAGCACCCCCAATTGAAGATGCGCCTACCAGAGAGCTGCAGCCGACACCGACCCCCGTCTCCGCCGAGTCATTCCAACTGGAATACGATGAGGTATTGGCTGATTTCAAAGCCTTGGGCGTTGGTGAAGATACCTATCGATCTGTCGTTGAAGGGGCGATCATCACCGAAAGGTTAGTTGATGCGCTGGGCGAAGAGCAGGATCTGCCCAAAGAAGATGAACACGCCAGCCTATTCTTTTTGGCCTTTAGTGATGAGGCCGAAGCCAACGAGGCTCTGAGCGAAATTGAACAGAGTGATTATCTGTCAGTTTGGAACACTGTTCGCAGCTTCCCGCCAGATCCTGAGGCGGAAAATCCGAGCACGGCATCAGCCTCCGAGGTCTTATGGCGTACTCGGGACAGCTATGCGGCGAGCTTCGGAGATGAAGTGACTAGTGAAGTGTTTGACCTGCCGCTAGATACAACGAGTGATGTCCTGGTAATAGCGGGATCGGATGGTGCGCCAGTATACCTTATCATTCAAGTGAGCGGTCGTGAAATGCGTGAACTCGCTGATGGTGAATATGAAGGGCGTAAACAGCAGCTGCTGCTTGATCTTCTTGATGATGAACGAACGGAAGGTGTAGAGATTAGTGCTTTGTGGCGCAGCCGTGTGCCAACTGCTCCTGTTCTCGATCCCAAATTCCGGCAGCCACCTACTCCAGTTCCTGGCAGTGATGAGGCCGGAACTGACGCTGGTGGAGCTGACCAAGAATCCACGACACCTTAGTTGTTGGTCCATCCTTCAAAAGTATATAATGCTCCCGCAGGCAGTTTGCTGTTTGCGGGAGATTTTGATCTAGGTGAAGTCGATGAATGAATCAGCCTGGCTGGAAGGGCGAATTTCCATAGATGCGGCGCTTCACGGACATTTCCGGTCCATTGAAGCGCTCTATATTCGACGCGGAAAGTGGGATCGTGCAACCAGGCAGCTCCTGCGCAGCGCTGAAAAAAAAGGTATTCCAGTAGAAATCGTAGACGGTGCATTTATCGAAGAGGTTTCCGTGGGGAAGAGCCACGGGGGGCTGCTGGCTCGTACTGGTCCACGCCGTTTCTCGGCGCTCAATGAACTCCTGGAAGGATCGTCGAGGCCTTTTGTGGTGATGCTGGATGGGATTGAGGATCCGTTTAACTTTGGACAGGCGGTGCGGGCGCTGTATGCGGCAGGCATAGATGGATTGGTCGTCCGTCCTCGCAATTGGCTTTCTGCTGCAGGAACGGTCACGCGAGCGTCGGCCGGTGCCACAGAGCTGATGCCCACTGCTGTTGCCGAATCAGCGCTGGAGGCGGCAGCTTTTTATCGAGAGCAGGGTCTAATCGTGGCCTGCACAGCCAAATCTTCGGCCGTTTCTCTTTATGATGCTGACCTCAACCAACCACTTTTCTTGTTAATTGGCGGCGAGAAACGGGGCATCACCCGTTCTTTCCTCGATCAGGCGGATTTGAGGGTGAATATCCCCTATGGCCGCCCATTTAAACACTCCTTGGGAGCGGCAGCCTCTACGGCCGTTTTCGCCTTTGAGTTTGCTCGACAGCGAAGCGTGCTTGACTCACCAGACGCGACACAATAGGCCCTTCAAATAAGCTGATTCCGGAAAAGTTAAGAGGATAGGATGATCTGCTCCCGGGCCGAGGGTTTGGATGATCTGTACTTGACGTGCCGCTTCTACTGTAGCAGCGAAAAGGATCTTTTGAAAAAGATCGGGTGAAATCTGGCCTGAACAGGAGAAACTAGCTAACAGACCGCCAGGACGCAGGAGCAGCATCGCCAGGCGATTCAAGTCCTTATAGCCACGACTTGCCTTCTCTACGTCTCCCTTGCTGTGCGCGAATTTTGGTGGGTCGAGAACGATTACGTCAAACTGCTCACCTTGCTCCCGATAATAGCGTAGAATCTCAAAGGCATCTCCGGCTATATACTCGTCGAAAGGTCGTTCAAGTTTATTCAGGATCATGTTCTGCTCCGCCATTTCCAGGGCGGGAATAGAACTATCAATATTGATGATTTTTCCCGCTCCAGCCGCCGCTGCGTAGACGGCAAACCCACCAGTATAAGCGAAAACATTGAGGACTGATTTATCTTTGACGTGTGCCGGCTGGCCCAAAGTGAAACGATTGTCCCGCTGATCGAGGTAGAAACCAGTCTTATGCCCCTGCCAAAGATCGACAAGAAAGAGGTTGCCATTTTCGTTGACGGTCACAGGTTTGGAGATTTCCGGGCCCCAAAGCATTTCCTTATGTCGAGGTAGACCTTCCTTGCGCCGCATCGCTGAGTCTGATCGTTCGATGATTCTCTGGGGGTTAACTGTCTCCAGCAGCATGTCCACGATCATTTCTTTGCGCTGGTCGATGCCTTTGGCCATACATTGGATTACCAGGTTCGAGTCATAGCGGTCAACGATCAAGCCCGGAAGCCCGTCTGCCTCAGCGTTGATCAGACGGTAGGCGTTGGTAAAGCTGTCTTGATTTAAGGCCGTCCGAGCATCCAATGCGCGCTGTATGCGAGCCTGCCAGAAGGCTTTGTCTACGGGCTCCTGCGGGTCCCAACTAAGGAGCCGGACGTTGATTTGAGAGTGGGGGTTGAAATAGCCTGTGGCAAGATATCGGCCGTTACGATCATGGACGGATACCAAGTCTCCAGGCGCAGCTTCTCCTTCTTGCCGCTCTACAGCCCCGGAAAAAATCCAGGGATGCTGGTTCTTGACCGGTTTTTCACGCCCTTTTTTAAGATATATCTGCCCTTTGATACCTTCCATGCTGATTCCTCTAGAAATAGTTCCCCAGAAACTCTGAGTTTTTGGGGCAATCAAAGTAACTCAGTGTAACAGTTCCCCAGTTAGGTCGCAAAGGGCTGGTGACTTAGTCAAGCAGCGCTCTTTCCAGCCAGTCCAAGGCACGGCCGTCGCGGATCATCTTCGGAGTTACGCGGATCAATGTCCACCCATACAAGGCAGCCTCGTTGTATTTCTCGCAATCTTTTTCAAAACGGTCCGGGTGCGCATGTCCCTTACTGTATCCAGTCGCGGTTTTCATCCAGATTCCTCCTTCAACCTCGCAGGCGACCAACTGCTGCTTCCAGCAGAAATCAAAGCGCCACTGGCGGCTGGCGTGGAATGGATACTCCAAGCGTGGCTCGGGCAGCCTGGCCAGGCGGATTTGATCTAGGAGCACATTGCGCCAGTTGATGTGGCTGCTTTTTCGCTGTTGCCTCAAGCTGCTTTTGCGATTCATAACTGCGATAATAGCACGCATGTTCTAATCTCGCTAACACCGCGATCGCTGAACTGCCAACCTCTTTTTGAGCTTCCAGTTGAATAGGAAAAAGAGATTCGTACACCGATATGAAAGCCGCAGCTTGTTTATATGGGGTTATGCAGAAGGAGATAATCGCGCGAGAATCGCTACGAAGTAGATTCAGACCGACCGGTGCTGAGACTCGATTCCCGGCGATCCGCAAAGCAGCTCCAATGCGTGGGGCAGGATTGGCAGCAAGACTTCTAGATTTTCGCGCACGGCCTTGGGATTCCCGGGAAGATTGATGATCAGAGTTTGGCCGCGGATCCCGGCGACACCGCGGGACAACATCGCATGGCGCGTAATTTTGAGACTTTCAGCCCGCAATGCTTCGGCGATGCCCGGCGTTTTACGTTCAATTACGCTTTCCGTCGCTTCGGGGGTGTTATCTCGCGCAGCGAAACCGGTTCCACCGCTGGTCAAGATTAGACTTAGATCTTCTGCGCTCCATTCGCTGAGCGTCTTGGCGATGATATCAAAATCATCGCTGATCACGGCCTGCCGGCTGATCTCCCATGGGGTATTGGAATTGAAAATCTGGGCCATCAAAGGGCCGCTGCGATCCTCATATTCCCCCGTGGCTCCGCGGTCGCTTATAGTCA
This sequence comes from uncultured Chloroflexia bacterium, assembly GCA_963807975.1. Classification (GTDB taxonomy): domain Bacteria; phylum Chloroflexota; class Anaerolineae; order Promineifilales; family Promineifilaceae; genus JAACFF01. The sequence continues at coordinate 84,007 of CAWEDV010000006.1, forward strand.
AGAGGCCAATTTTCATCATCTGAAACAAAGAAGGAGGGCTAAAAACCCTCCTTCCTTCAAAACCTATTATGAATTCTCGCCGACCAAGGCCAGCCACTGATCATTGAGCCCACTGTCTGTCACGCCATAATAAACATGAACCTGCTTACCTTTGCGCAGGGCCAGATCGTACCAGACGTTGTCCCCTTTTTGGCGCTGGTCAAGGATGGCTATGTTATTATGCCACTGGACTTTACGCGGATCAACCGGTCCTTCTTCAGCCTGGCTGATGGCATAATGCCACAGTTTTCGCGCTGAAGATTTTGTTACATTGTGAATCAGGTTGCCGTTACGCAGGTCGCGTACTGTATGGTAGATGGTTCCTTGCCGCTTTTCACTACTCACCACTTCTACTCCGGTGCGCGGCGCTTCCGACTGTTGTTTCTGATGGTCTTGGACGGGGGCCAAAACAGGCAGCTCTACGGGCACGGGAGCGGGGATGGGGGGTGGCGCAACTGCTTGTTCGATATCCTGACGTGCTATGCCCAATTGTACCATGCGCACAATCTCATCGCGTACGGCGAGATTGGTCTCCGATTCGTCCCGCACATAGAAATTGGTGTTATCAATTGCGTAGGGAATTTTTGATCCGGGCTGAATGGTAATACGGACAAGGGTCTTGCCCTGGGATGACAAACTGTCGATATGGGCATCTGGTTCGGGACTAAAACGATTGGTAATTGCTGCGTACAATCGTTCAATAACCTTCTTGGGTTCGCGAACCCCAACTGGGTTGTCTTTCGGTTCGTCCGAGACGCCGATGTAAATGGTGCCGCCGTTGGTATTGGCCATGGCACAAATATCGCGCAAGATGCTATCTAGGTGACCGCCGCGTTGGGCAGTGCTTTCGTGGAATGCCTGCACAATGGATTCACCTTCTTCGCGCGCCAACTGCACGAAGTCGACCGGTTTGGCCTTGCCCCTATCTGGCCGTGTCAGGGAGAAGTCACTGCCCTTGAGCACAATAGCCAAGGCCTCAAAACTGACATCATCGAGGAGTATTTCTGTGACCCGATCGCCAACTCCCAAATTCTTAACCGATGCTGATTCACGTACCAGGCGGTGGGCATCCGAGCCTTGGATGCAGCGCATCGAGCGTGGGTACTCGGGCTTGGAGCCATCGAAAAAACGGCGCGTCGTGTACCGACCCCGCTTTTCCAGATCAGTAACCTCCAGAACGTGTAAATTGGGATCCTGCGTATAAGCGATTCGTGTTTGCCCGCCAAAATCCAGACCACGCATGGCCACACCATGGCTGCTGTTAACATGGGCGGCGATCACCAATCCTCCAGCCTCGTTGATGACCCGATAAGCGGTCAATACGTCGCTGGTAGCGCCAACGGTGGAACTACCCAAGCTTAGTTGATCAGCGGGAACGTTCAAGGTCAGCAGCAGGTGCTCTAAGTAACTGACCGGTGTCTCGGAGGGAAAGATACCCAAAATGTGGAAACCAAATGTTGCTGTAAATTCAAAGCCAGGCAGCACCAGCAGTTTGTCCAGTAGGCGCCGGTACTCCTCAAGTTGTTGTTTCTCAGCAGCCTGAATCCGGCCCAGGTCTTCCAGCCATAACAGCTGCTCTATCTCTTTTTTCATCGCGGCAAAGCCGGCAATGGAGTTGTGATCGGTGAAGGCGACGATGTCCAAACCGCGAATGACCGCCTGCCGCAAAATATCTAAATAACCTACATCTGGTTCCTGATAATCATTTGAACCTGGTGTATGCAAATGTAAATCCATCCGCCGCCATTGGCGGTTTTTCTGATTAGGACTTCTTCGTTGCGAAGAAGATCTTCTTGTCATTTTATCCTCAAAATAATGTTAACGGACAAGCGCTACGCTTGCCCGAAATAGTCTACAGGTTATCAGGTTCCCCTGACAGCAAGAAAGTCGCCGCTTCCAACAACGACGACTTCGCCTGAAAACATGCTCGCTCGTGACCGCTGATAGCGATCAAATAAACAGTGATTAATCACCCAGAGCAGCAATACCGCGTACCAGGCCGATGACACCCACGCCGACTTTCAAGGCATCCATGGTGGTTAATTCCGGAGGGCCTCCGTTTCGTTCATCAGAGCTGCGCACTAGCAAAAATGCGGTGCCTAGGCCGACCAGTAGGCCGACAACTGCGCCAATAGCATAGGTTTTATTTTTCCAGCTGTTATCAAGCTCCATTTCCATTTCGGTAATGGTCTCGGTCATGATTCGTACTCCCTGTAAAAGGTCTTGTTAAAATATTGGTCCAGGCCCCTAAATAAGCGATCAAGGCATTAAAGCCAATGACCGGTTCAGCAACTTTCGGTGCCGTATCGCTGGTCTTGCCTTCAACCTGATCCAGAAATTGCTGAACTCGCCAGCTAAATACCTGCATCTTACTGCGATAGGCCAGCGGGCCTGTTTGTGGATCGAGTTTCCGTTTTTGTCGCCTGTTCATGAAGTAAGCGGCGTAGGTAATCGGCAGAATGGAAACCATAATCATCGCCGGAAAGATCCAAAGAATAATGATAATGTCGGCCAAGGCCGATATAAACACCTCAGTACCCACAATCCCCGGAGCGAATATGCCGATTAAGATTAGCACAATCAGCAAAATGGCGATGAAACTTACAATCCCAAGGGGTAAATAGATATAAAGCAAGTGCCGGCGGCGCAGTACCCGATCCCTTTCTAACTGGGCGGCTGTAGGCTCAAATGTAGGTTCCTGGTTTGGTGGTGGATATGTTCCCATTTACTCAATCTCTGACCAAGGATGATTGTACCACAAATCTAGATCGCTTAAAACGGAAGCGTTGATTTCATTACTGGGGGCTAATTTACACATTTTCTGACTTGGCTATGAAAACCAAAATGACCATAATTGGCGGGAAGAGAGATACCGCATTCGAAGTTGCTAAGGAGTAGTTTGATGACGACGATCAAAAATCGCCAGGCAGGTCGGGCGTGGCAGGAGCGTTACGACGCTAAAGCCCCACGCGCTGGCTATATGGCGCCGGATTTTGAACTGCGAGATGTTGATGGGGCCAATGCCCACCGTTTGTCTGACTACCGCGGGCGCAAACCGGTTGCCCTCGTATTTGGCAGCTTCACTTGACCGCCTTTCGTTAAGGGGACCGTGAGTCTCCAAGAATTGTACGACCGCTACCATGATCAAGTTCAGTTCTTGATGATCTATATTCGTGAAGCCCATCCGGTAGATGGTTGGTGGCTTGGGCGCCCGCCATTTAAGTGGTTGATGAAATTCTACTCGACTATGGTCGCGACTGATGTCTATGATCCACAGACTATCGAAGAGCGGCGCTCGGTCGCCGGACGCTGCGATGTGGCCTTGCAGTATGGTATCCCGACACTCGTCGATGAAATGGATGACGGCGTAACCAAGGCATATGGGGCCTGGCCGACGCGCTTGTATCTGGTCGGATTGGATGGCCGTGTTGTTTATGGCGCGGGCCTGGGTCCATTTGACTTCAAACCTGCGAATCTCGAGAAAGCGATTCAAGGCTATTTACGGGAGTTGGCCAAACAGCCGCTTGCGTAGTATTAGGCAAAGGTTGAAGCGAAGTGGACATCGAGGCGCTGCGTGCGGATATAAGGCAAATCAAATTGGTTCAAGCGCGCCTCCCGTCCGATCCTCTGATCCTTTTTGAGACATGGCTGCAGCAGGCGCAGGATGCCAAACTGCCCCATCCAACAGGAATGAGCCTGGCTACGGCTTCCCAAACTGGGTCTGTGTCCTCGCGCATAGTCCTGCTGCGCTATTTTGACAAGCGTGGATTCGTCTTCTTCTCAGGCTATGACACAAAGAAATCAGAACAGATCGAAGAAAATGCGCAGGTAGCCCTCTTGTTGCCCTGGCTGCTGCTTGAGCGTCAGGTGAAGATCATAGGGTGGGCTGAGGAAATTTCTGGCAAAGAGTCGCTGAAATTCTTTACAACACGGTCTAGAGAAAGTCAGATTGGTGCCTGGCTGACCCAGACCAGCGAGGTCGTTTCTTCACGTTCGATGCTGCATGCGAAAGTGGAGAGCGTAAAAAGAAAATTCCGTGACCGGCAAATCCCGCTGCCTGAGCGCTGGGGCGGATACCGGGTGATACCACATAGTATTGAATTTTGGCAAGGCCATGCGGATGGGCTGCATGACCGTTTCGTTTACTCTTTGGACAGGCAAAACAACTGGCACATTGTGCGCCTGGTACCTTAGTAACCCTTCCTGGCCGGTTTGAATTCCTAATCCTTAGGATACATTTGCTCGATCTGCTGCGCGTACTTTTCGGCAACTACTTTGCGCTTTATTTTCTGGGTTGGGGTTAGTTCTCCCGTTTCTTGGGTGAACGGCTCAGAAAGCAGCGTAAACGCTTTTACCTGTTCATAATTGGCCAATTCATCTGAACGGGAATCAATGCGCTGTTTGAAAAAGTCATGAACGTTGCGATTGTTGACCAATTCTGCCCAGGTCTGATACTCGATACCATTTTCACGTGCATATGCTTCCAGCGCTTCAAAGTTTGGCACAATGAGCGCGCTAATATATTTGCGCCGGTCTCCTATTGCCTTGAACTGTTCGATGAAGTGGTCTTTGGCGTATACTGTCTCAATCTTTTGCGGTGCTATATTCTTGCCACCGGAGGTGATGATCAAATCCTTGATCCGATCCGTGATTCGCAGGAATCCTTCATTATCAAACTCGCCGATGTCACCGGTATGAAACCAACCTTCGCGAAACGCTTCGGCCGTGGCCGCGGGCTTTTTGTAATATCCCTGCGTTACGCTGGGACTCTGCACCAAGATTTCGCCATCCTCCGCTATTTTCACCACGCAGTCCGGAATGAGCTTGCCTACAGTACCAAATTTAAATGCCTTCGGCGTGTTGAAGGTCACCATTGGGGATGTTTCTGTGAGGCCGTAGCCCTGGCAAACCAGTAATCCCGCAGCAAAGAAAAACTCCTCGATCGCTTGCGAAAGCGGGGCGCCGCCGGCGGAGAAGAAATTCTTAGGGCCACCGACGATAGCGCGCACTTTGCTCAGCACTAATCTGTCGGCTATTTTGTGCTGCAATGTCAGCCCGCTTCCAGCCGAACCTTGATTCTTGAGCGCATATTGGAATTTTTGTCCCACACCGATCGACCAATGGAACAGTTTCTTTTTGATGGTGGAGCCTTGATCGAGACCATGTATAGCGGCGGCATAAATCTTTTCGTACAGACGTGGCACGCTGACCATCACCGTCGGCTGCACGTCTGCCATTGCCGCAATGACTTCTTTAGGATTGGCCAGATAATTATTCTCAGCACCGCATTTGAAAATGAAGAATGACCAGGCGCGTTCGTAAACGTGGCTTAGGGGTAAAAAGCAGAGCGAACGATCGCCAGGGCCGACATCGAATTGCCCTTGCATCGCGATAAACTGGTGGTAAAGGTTGCCATGGGTGAGCATGACGCCTTTTGGTTCACCAGTTGTGCCGGATGTGTATATAATGGTCGCCAGCTCATCCGCTTGGGCACAAGCTATCCGCGCTTCAAGTTCTGTGTCCAGCGTCTTATCCGCTCCCTGGGCCGTGAACTGGCTGAAATACTGCACTTTCTCGCCCCTGATTTTCGTCTCATCATTAAAGGCGATTACACGCTTGAGACTTGGCGATCCCGCCAAGACAGCTTGAATCTTATCCTGATTCTGTTGGTCACCAGTGAAGATCAGGGTCATATCAGTGTCGTCGATGATGTACGCTGCTTGCTCTGCGGTGTTGGTGGCGTATATGGGAACGGAGATGGCGCCCACGGCCAAGATAGCCAGATCAACCAATGACCACTCAGGCCGGTTTTGGGAGAAGATGCCGATGCGGTCGCCCGGTTGGATATCTGACGCGAGCAGGGCGCGGGCGATTTGGCGGATAGCAGACCCCATTTCTTTGTAGCTGGACACCCGCCACTGTCCGTCGATCCGGATGCGCATGGCGGTTTCCGAAGCATAGGTTTCTGTACTTTGGAGAATCAGACGGGCTAGTTGTTGTTCGCTCATATTCATTCCCTGCAATCTAGCACTAATTAAAATATCGATATCCCGGTCATGGTCGTAAAAAGCTCCAGCGCTCTGGTGCCGGCCAGCGAATTGCCACTGGTATTCAGACCCGGTGACCAAGTACAAACGCTGAATTCATTGGGCATGACAGCCAAGATTCCGCCTCCCACGCCGCTTTTGCCGGGCAGGCCAACCCGATAGGCAAAATCTCCTACCGAATCGTAGGTGCCGCAGGTTAGCATCAAGGAGTTGATGTATTTGGCTTGATTGGGCTGAATAACCACTTCATCACTGCCAAGTAACTTGCCTCCGTTAGCCAGATAGGCGCCGGCGCGTGCTACTTCAATACAGCTCATGGAGAGGGAACAATGATGATAATAGGCATCAAGAACATGCTGTGTATCATTGTGCAGGTTACCAAAGCTTTTTAGGAAGTAAGCCATGGCTGCATTGCGAAAACCAGTTTCACGTTCTGAACGGGCGACGGCGTGATCGAAATCGATCGCCGGTTTGTCACACAGTCTGCGCAAGAAACTTAAGACACTTTGGTGAGCATTGCCCAGGTGGGACAAGATAATATCGGTCACAACCAGCGCTCCGGGGTTGATGAAGGGATTGCGCGGGATGCCGTTTTCATATTCAAGCTGGACCAGCGAATTGAAAGCGGTCCCTGAAGGCTCGCGGCCGATTCTTGCCCACAAAGCATCTCCTTCAAGCTGCATGGCCAGGGTCAGGGTGAAGACTTTAGAGATACTCTGAACCGAAAACCTTTCCCCTGCATCTCCGATCTGGAACAACTCCCCGGAGAGTGTTTGTACGGCCATACCGAATTTGTTTGGCGGAATATGGGCCAATTCCGGGATGTAATTGGCGACTTGCCCTTGGCTAAGGAGCGGTTTAATATCGGCGTAGATTTCTTCCAGTATGGGAGCGTAGTTCATATCATTCATGCTTGCTTTGGAACGATGGTAAAATGTCGCATTTATGTAGTATACAAGGAAATAATTCGAGTATGACAAGTTGGTATCATGATTAGGTTGATCCAGGAGCTGAACGTAAAAAGCTATTTACTTGCAGACGACGGCTCTATTCCTAACAACCCTAAACTGCCGCTGCTCGTATATGCCGGCGCCCTGCAGCTTAAAGAACATGGCTCCGCAGCAGCCTGTGAGAAGATTCTGAAGACCAACCTGTGGGGAAGCAGTTGGCGCAATGGGATTTATTCCTATCACCATTATCACAGCACAGCGCATGAAGTATTGATCATTGCCCAGGGCACGGCGCGCGTCCACTTCGGAGGCGAACATGGTCCAATGATCGACGTACAGTCTGGAGATGTGGTGGTTGTTCCCGCTGGGGTGGGGCATAAGAACCTGGGAGCCAGCCGCGATTTGCTGGTTGTGGGTGCTTATCCAACGGGCCAGAAGTGGGATCTTTGTCGAGGTGTGGCCGGTGAACGGCCGTGGGCGTTGCAGAATATTGCCAATGTGCCGCTACCGCTAGCCGACCCAATTTATGGGGATCGAGGGCCGTTGATCACCCAATGGTTGTCATAGGACAGGGTTTTTCATTAGTCGCTCTGAGCCTGTCATGCTCGCGCAGGCGGGCATCCATTCCCTTGAGTACGAACATGGATTATCGCCTTCGCGGTAAAGATAATTCACCGAAACCTGTTGAATAATGAAAAGCTGTAGTCATAGGAACTCCGTTTGTGACACTCCGCATAAACCCCCAATATTGAACCCGATTGGCAGAGACGGTCGGGTCATGCCTAGCTGGCACATTTATGCAAAAAGGGGAATTCGGGAAACCCAAGCGCGGAGCAGCGAGACTTTGATTCGAGTGGCTCACTGCGGCTCAGAGAAAATAGTGGAACGGGGGTTGAAGTTTACGAACACGCTTGGGTGATAAACAGCGAAGGAATCATTGTGGATTTAGAGACGCTTACCGATCAAGTTGAACAAATCTCTTCCAAATATAAGCAGAAATTTTGCACCGACCGTATCCCGGACTGGTTCTAAGATGCCAACTTTCCAAAAGTTGGCATTTTAAAGCCACAATCCTTGTTCTTGCAGAGTATCCAGAAGCATTTTGCTGACACGGTGGTGAAGTTCTTTGGAATACTTGAATGCTGAGGTGTAGTAGTCAGTGACGCGGGTAATGCCGGCGGCTTGCAGCTTTTTGCGGGTGGACTCGATGGCGTTGTAACGCTGCCAGGCGTCAATTTCCCTTTCGGCATGTGCGTCGCGGATTTCTTGATCGCTCAGGCACTGGTATTTTTCCTGGTGGACCATGACTTCTAATGGCAAACGACCGCGCAGATCGGGATCTTCCGCCGGGTAGCCGAGGACGAGGCTGGTCACGGGAAATACCCCTTTGGGCAGGTCCAAGTATCTGATAATCTTGTCCGCCGCCCACCAGGTTGTGCCCAGGTAGCAGATTCCGAGGCCAACTGACTCCGCTGTTAAAGAGATGGTTTGTGCCGCGATCGTGGCATCGACTATGCCGGTCACGAAGCCAAGGAAATCATCAAAACTTTGTTTGGAGTTATTCACACGCAGCCACTCGCGCATGCGAAAGACATCCGCGCAAAATGTGAGCAGCACCGGCGCTTCGAGGATCATTTTCTGCTCGCCGTGAACTTTGTAGAACCAGTGCCGGCTGCTTTTGTTCCTGGTAACAATGACGGACCAGGTCTGCATATTGCCGGAGCTGGAACTGCGCAGCCCGGTGTAGAGGATGTCATTTAGCAGGGAATCATCAATTTCCTGTGAAGTAAACGAGCGAATAGAGCGGTGGGAGTTGGCTAGTATAAACATGAGGGGATTATAGCGTTTACCGGGGTGGTCACAAGTAGGATGAGTGGCTGGTGGGAAGGCGTATACAGGCCGCCAGGATGGCGGCGCTCCGTAAGAGTGGCGAGTGGTGAGTGGCTGGTGGGCAGGCGTGCACGGGCCGCCAGGATGGCGGCGCTCCGTAAGAGTGGCGAGTGGTGAGTGGCTGGTGGGAAGGCGTACACGGGCCGCCAGGATGGCGGCGCTCCATAAGAGTGGCGAGTGGTGAGTGGCTGGTGGGAAGGCGTACACAGGCCGCCAGGATGGCGGCGCTCCATAAGAGTGGCGAGTGGTGAGTGGCTGGTGGGAAGGCGTACACAGGCCGCCAGGATGGCGGCGCTCCGTAAGAGTGGCGAGTGGTGAGTGGCTGGTGGGAAGGCGTACACAGGCCGCCAGGATGGCGGCGCTCCGTAAGAGTGGCGAGTGGTGAGTGGCTGGTGGGAAGGCGTACACGGGCCGCCAGGATGGCGGCGCTCCATAAGAGTGGCGAGTGGTGAGTGGCTGGTGGGAAGGCGTACACGGGCCGCCAGGATGGCGGCGCTCCATAAGAGTGGCGAGTGGTGAGTGGCTGGTGGGAAGGCGTACACGGGCCGCCAGGATGGCGGCGCTCCGTAAGAGTGGCGAGTGGTGAGTGGCTGGTGGGCAGGCGTGCACGGGCCGCCAGGATGGCGGCGCTCCGTAAGAGTGGCGAGTGGTGAGTGGCTGGTGGGCAGGCGTGCACGGGCCGCCAGGATGGCGGCGCTCCGTAAGAGTGGCGAGTGGTGAGTGGCTGGTGGACAGGCGTACACGGGCCGCCAGGATGGTGGCGCTCCGTAAGAGTGGCGAGTGGTGAGTGGCTGGTGGGCAGGCGTACACGGGCCGCCAGGATGGTGGCGCTCCGTAAGAGTGGCGAGTGGTGAGGTGGCTGGTGGGCAGGCGTGCACGGGCCGCCAGGATGGCGGCGCTCCGTAAGAGTGGCGAGTGGTGAGGTGGCTCGTGGGAAGGCGTACACGGGCCGCCAGGATGGCGGCGCTCCGTAAGAGCGGAGAGGATGGATTGCGGGTATGATCTAGATTTTGTTTGGGTGGTATTTCGAAATGAGATATAAAATTTATGATTACCATACAAGATGTAGGTGTGTAATTATTAACTGGCTTTGGCAAAACGAGTTTGGAAATTCTGGAAATCCAACCGCAATGGATGGTTGCCGGTCGATTTCTTTCAATCCAATATGGGCTGGACTATGATCGAGCGGGGGGCAAATGATGGAGTCGCTTGATCTCGTTGGCGCGGATGAAGAGGATCCGCAGAATGGGTGATGGCGAAATGAAATTTGAAGAGGGGAAATGGCAATGAAAGAATTTATCAAGAAGTTGAGAGGAGAGAATGCCCTGGTTCTCGATACCGAAACCACGGGTCTCGATAACAGAGCGGAAATTGTGCAGATTGGTATTGCCTCGTTGGAGGGAGAAGAACTATTCAATTCCTTCCTAAAACCGGCGCGAGCCAGGAGCTGGTCTGATGCGCAGCGGGTTCATGGAATCGCTCCGGCTGACGTGAAAGATGCACCAACGATCGGGGAGTTAGCCGAGCCGCTGAAGCGAATTGTGCACGGTCGTCCCCTGGCCATTTACAACGCCAAGTTCGACATGAAGATGCTCTGGCAGTCCATTAAAGCGGCTAATGCAACTGCGCAATACCAATGGCTGTATGATGTAAACTACGAATGTGTGATGGTGGAGTACGCCGCATATTGGGGGCAGCGGGGCCGTTATGGATATAAATGGCAGCGATTGGGCAACGCCTGCCAGCAGCAAGGGGTGAGGGTGGTGGCGGCCCACGATGCGCTGGGGGATGCAAAGCTCACGGCGGCGTTGATCAGAGCCATCGAGAAAAACTTGAGGTAGGCGGGAGAAGGATGGACTGCGGCTGCTTCGACGTTGGGTAAGGCGATATTGGGATGATTAGCCCGCCATTATCCGACCACTAGAGCGTTACTACCGCGTGCCCGCTTTTTCCGTGGGACTTACGCCCTGGATGAGGCGTTGCATGGCCTCAAGAGTGGGGATCGCGAGGCGTTTGAGGCGGGGATGGCGCAGTACATTTGAGTTTTCAGGGATGCTGCCACTTTCCAAGAATCTAGGTCGATGATGATGTCGTTTATGTTTTTCTCCCGGAAATGACATCGATTGAGTGGCGAGGGGCGAGAGGCGAAGGGATTTGGTTGTTAAAGGGCGGCGAAATTAGGGGAACTGGACGGTTGGCTCCCATCATGAAGGCGTGATAATTACCAGCATTCTATCATAGAACATATGTTCTTGTCAATATTCGGAAATGCGGAAGTGTGGTAGATGTGTTGGCCGGAGTTCTCCGGTCTGTCTGTCCACCACCGTCACCTTCTGTCCAGCATAGTCAACGAATAGCTTTTCGCCTGCCTTATGCTTCTGGTGCATCATCGGCTTGAGCTGTCTAAACGATGTTCGATTGAGATTTGGTTGCTTATCTGTCGAATAGGCTGGGATCCTTCACTCCGAGGACTGCGTCTAGGATGACAGTTGAAGGTGTGGGGGGGAGAAACGGTTGGTGACGAGGATTCTTGGTTGGCCTAAATGGCGGCACCCAACCGTCTTGACCCTACCGAATTAGTGGGAGCGGATAGGGGTGTTTAGTTGTCAGGATGACAGGCTTGGAGCTAAAAGAGTCCCCAATCACCGCCGGCGCCTTCTTCCATCATGGAGGGGTCCCAGAGCTCGGTGCCGATTTGGACGCCGACGCCGCCTTTCATGACCGTGTTGCCGACGACGCGCACCTGTTCAATGATGGCGGGACCGTAGGGGCAGAAGGGGGTGGTTAAGATCATGGTGATGTCGGCCGTGTCTGCTTCTTCTTGGATTTCGATTTCGCGAATCAAGCCCAGCTCGACAATGTTGAGACCAATTTCGGGGTCAATTACCGACCGCAAGGACTCAAGTAGAAGTTCATCCTTTTGGGTTACCATTTTTGCTCCTCAGTTTCCTCAGACTCGTTCCCGCTCTGGCGGGAATCTATTGCAATGGATTCCTGCCTGCGCAGGAATGACAGATTGTTCTAGTTAATTTGGCTTGATGCTGAATTGGCAGCAGTCGTCCCCTTCAAGCATGCACTGGTTTTGGACAACCGGGGACTGCATCACGGAGACAATAAGCTCCTTGTCAATGGTACAGATCTCGCCATGGTCACGGCCGACGGAAATGTAGGGGCAGCTATATTCCTTAAGGGTGTAGCTTTCTCCCGCATTTACCCACGAGGCTAGAAAACCTTCATCGGCCAGCAGTTCGACTAAATAGTCGAGCCGATCTTCAAAACCTAGATGTTCATATTCGCCGCGCCGTTCTTCAACGACACTGTCAACTACGCTTTCAAATACTTTCTGGACTTCTTGTTCGGGGAGGCGTGTTTTTAGTTCGTCGAGCAGACGGCTGGTAAGGCGCACGTAGCGTTTAGGGAACATTTCATGTCCCTTTTCGCTTAAGCTGTAAACGTAATAAGGACGTCCTACCTTTCGTCGAATACTGGAGGACTCGATTAAGCCATCGGCCTGGAGGGCGTTGAGATGGTGGCGGACGGTAACGGGCGAAACTTCGGCTACCTGGGCCAATCCTTCAACGTTGACCTGCTGAGAAGACTTAATGGTATGTAAGATTGTATCCCTTGTACTCATCTTGCTATTGCTGCTCATATATTTCACGCTAAAATGTTTTTTGGTGCAGAAAATGACATAAATTCGTCATGAAATTATAGCAGGCAATGCCCCTTCTGTCAATTCTTGTTATTTTTATCATTATTATCATAAATATTGACGAGCTTGCGAGCGTATGCTATAATTTTGGCACTCGAAAACCAAATTTCGTTAACTATTGAATATCCTTGCGTTCCATCGCGCTGGAACAATCCCAAGGTGGATGTTGGAAGTTGAATATTCCCTTTACGCTCCTGGAGATTGTCTTCGCAGTGGGTGGCCCTGGTTAAGAAAAATTATTATTTAGGAGAGGTGCGAGCTGATGAGTACAGCTGCTTTAGAAATCAAGAATTTACATGCAAGCGCCGGTGATCAACCTATTTTGAAAGGTATTGATCTGCTGGTTCGACAAGGGGAAGTACATGCTCTGATGGGACCGAACGGTTCGGGTAAGAGTACGCTGGCTTATACGCTCGCAGGGCATCCCGCTTATGAGGCGACCGCCGGGCAAGCGATTTTCGGCGGAGAGGATCTACTGGAGATGGAAGCGGACGAGCGCTCGCGGGCGGGTCTCTTCCTGGCTTTCCAGTATCCCGCAGCTGTGCCCGGGGTGACGCTGGCAAAGTTCTTGCGCCAGACGATCAACTCGCGCCGGCAGGCGGCTGATGCTGAAGACAAAGGAATTTCTATTCCTGCCTTTCGCCGCTTCCTAAAAGAAAAGATGGATATGCTGGGCATCGACATCAAATTTGCCGGACGTTATCTAAATGAAGGTTTCTCCGGTGGTGAAAAGAAGCGCGTTGAGATCCTGCAAATGGCCACCGTGGAGCCGAAAATCGCGATCATGGATGAAACGGATTCGGGACTGGATATTGATGCCCTGCGCATAGTTTCCGAAGGGGCTAACCGGCTTAAAGATGAGATGAATATGGGCTTATTAGTGATCACCCATTACCAGCGTATTTTGGATTATATTAAGCCCGATTATGTGCACATCATGCTTGACGGCCGTATCGTGGAGAGCGGCGGTCCTGATCTGGCGCTGAAATTGGAAGAAAAAGGCTACGACTGGATTCGCGAAAAGCACCCCACGCTGGAGGAGGCATAATATGGCAGCCAATGAAACGGTCCAACAAGAATTGACCGAGGAACAGGTTCTGGCAACTGTCAAGCAAGGTGATTACCTAAGCAAGTATGGTTTCTCAGATGTTGAGGATTATGTTTTCAAAGCGGAGCGAGGGTTAACTGAAAATATCGTGCGTTCCATTTCGGCGATGAAAAAAGAGCCGGAGTGGATGTTGGATTTCCGTTTGAAGGCCTACCAGCACTTCCTGGAAAGACCGATGCCCAATTGGGGCGCTGATCTCTCTGGCATCGACTTTGACAATATTTACTATTACATTAAACCGTCAGAACGGGATGAGGATAACTGGGAAGATGTGCCCAGTTACATCAAAGATACATTTGACAAACTGGGCATTCCCGAAGCGGAACAGAAATTTTTGTCTGGAGTCGCGGCCCAGTATGAGTCCGAAGTTGTTTACCACAACATCAAGAAAGAGCTTGAAGAAAAAGGGGTCCTTTTTCTAGGCATGGACGAGGGATTGGCCCAATATCCGGAGCTGGTGAAAGAGTACTTCAACACGATCATCCCTTACAACGACAATAAGTTTGCGGCGCTGAATACGGCCGTCTGGTCGGGCGGCAGTTTCATCTATGTTCCGCCTGGCGTGAATATCGAAATGCCCTTGCAGGCGTATTTCCGGATCAATGCCAAGAACGTGGGCCAGTTTGAGCGTACGTTGATCATCGTCGACGAAGGGGCCTATGTCCATTATGTGGAGGGCTGTACGGCACCGATTTACTCCTCTGATTCGCTGCATTCGGCCGTGGTCGAGATCATCGTCAAGAAGGGTGGGCGCTGCCGCTATACGACTATTCAGAACTGGTCGAATAATGTTTATAACCTGGTGACGAAACGGGCCGTGGCTTATGAAAACGCGACCATGGAATGGGTAGACGGCAATCTGGGCTCTAAAGTAACGATGAAATACCCTGCCGTGTACATGATGGGTGAGGGATCGCATGGCGAGATCCTTTCCATCGCCTTTGCCGGTGAAGGGCAGCATCAGGACGCTGGGGGTAAGGTCGTGCATGTCGCGCCTAACAGTACCAGCCGCATTATCTCCAAGTCGATCAGCAAGGACAGCGGCCGGGCATCCTATCGCGGCATGTTGAAAGTCAATGATGGGGCGTACAACGTCAAATCGAACGTCGTATGTGATGCGCTTCTGCTTGATGAAAACAGTCGCTCTGATACCTATCCTTATATCGAAATTGATGAACAAGAGGTCGATATCGGCCACGAGGCATCGGTGAGCAAGGTTGGTGAGGAGATTCTCTTTTACCTGATGAGCCGCGGCATTGACGAGCAGACGGCGACCTCTATGATCGTGAACGGTTTTATCGAACCGCTGGTCAAGGAACTGCCGATGGAATATGCCATCGAGCTGAACCGCCTGATCCAACTGCAGATGGAGGGTTCAATCGGCTAGCCCGATGAAAAAGCGAATATGTCACAATTTACACGTGAAAATGTCAAGATACTATCGGCTGGTTTAAACGAACCGCAATGGATGCTCGATCTCCGGCTAAATGCGTGGGAGGTGTACGAAGAAACGCCCATGCCCACAACCAACGATGAAGAATGGCGGCGCACGACTCTGCGTCGTCTTAAATTGGACCAGATTGGTCCTTCGGTAAATGGGGATGCTGCTTTAGGTGTTTCCATTCCTGAGTTCTTAGGCGGGCAGTTAACGGAAGATGAAGCGGGCGGCAATATGCTGCAGATTGACGGCGTTGTCGAGCGGTATGAGCTGAGCGACAGTTTGAAAGAACAGGGCGTCATTTTCTGCGATATGCACACGGCCGTTCAGGACTATCCGGAACTGGTGCAGAAGTATTTCATGACCAAAGGTGTACCAGTTAGCGAAGGCAAGTTTGCCGCGCTGCATGGGGCTTTTTGGCGTGGTGGCACTTTCCTCTATGTGCCTAAGAACACGCAGGCTGCTGCGCCTTTACATACAGTGCTCTGGTCTGCTAGTGGCAAGACTTTCACCCATACGCTGGTGGTGCTGGAAACAGGCTCTGAAGCGATTTTTATGGATGAGTACGCCTCCGCCGATGGGCAAGGGCAGGCACTGCACAATGGCGTGATCGAGCTTTTGGTCGGGGACAATGCCAGCTTGATTTATGCCGGTTTGCAAGATTTTGGCCGCAATATGTGGCAGTTGAACCATGAACGGGGCCGCGTGGGGCGGGATGGCAAATTGGACTGGGTTACGAGCATGATGGGCACGCGCCTGACAAAGGCTTTCCAGACCATGGAGCTGGACCAGCCGGGCGCTTGGGGACGTATGTCGGGCATTTTCTTCACCAATGGGCGGCAGCATCTGGATTTGGATACGCAGCAGAATCATAATGCTGAAGAGACGGTCAGCGATCTTTTGTATAAAGGCGCGCTGAAGGGCAAGTCGCGCACGGTGTGGCAGGGTATGATCAAAGCGCTGCCAGATTCGCAGCGGATCAATGGTTTTCAGGCCAACCGCAATTTGATGCTGGATCGCACGGCGCGGGCTGATTCAATTCCCGGTCTGGAGATCATGGCTGATGATGTGATCTGCACCCATGCTTCGGCTATCGGTCGTTTGGATGAAGAAGAGCTTTTCTATTTGATGAGTCGTGGTATTCCGCGCAAAATCGCCGTTGAAATGTCGGTGCAGGGTTTCTTTGATCCTTTGATGCGCCGCATTCCTTTTGAGGGCATCCGAAATCGAATTTTCGACCGCATTGTGGAGAAGATCGGATAGGTGGTGCCGTTCCTGAGCAAATGAAATGGCGGCTTTGTTTTCGGGCAGTTTAGCGCGAAAAACCAAGCCGCTTTTTGTTCCTGGATAATCGTGAAGCCAATTCTGGTTTTGGTGACTAGATTATTTTTGGGAAAGAAAAGGAATGACACAGAGGACCGCAGAGGGGAAGACGCGGAGCTGCGCAGAGAAGAAGGCGCCGAAGCTCGGTGTCGGGGAAATGATGACGTAGAGCGGCGCAGAGAGGAAGACGCAGCGATGCGCAGAGAAGAGAGGCTGGCTGAAGAAACGACAGGCTATTACGTTAAGGAGCACAATGCATATGAATGATAAGAATTTTGTCCATCCAGAGGTATTGGTTAGTACGGAGTGGGTGGCTGAGAATGGGGATAATACGGGTGATGTACGCCTGGTGGAATCGAATGAAGATTTGCTGCTCTATGCCACGGGTCACATTAAGAATGCGGTGCATATCGATTGGGTCGCTGACCTGAATGATGCTATCCGGCGCGACTATCTGGATGAGGAACAGTTTGCGGCGCTTATGGCGCGCAGCGGGATCGGCAATAAGACGACTGTGGTTTTTTATGGGGATAAAAACAACTGGTGGGCCTGCTATGCATTCTGGGTATTCAAGCTTTTTGGTCATGAGGACTGCCGTATTATGGATGGCGGGCGCAAGAAATGGATCGACGAAGGGCGGGAGATGACGCGTGAGAAGGTAAGTTTTGGGCCCAGCAGCTACCAGGCTCAGGCGCGCGCCGATTATAAGATCCGCGCTTTCCGCAATCAGGTTATGGCCCACATAGCCGATGACCAGCCCCTGGTAGATGTGCGCAGCCCGCAAGAGTACAATGGTGAACTGCTGCATATGCCGGGCATGCCCCAAGAAGGGGCGCTGCGCGGCGGGCATATCAAGGGTGCGGTGAATGTCCCTTGGAGCCGTGCGGTGGCCGAAGATGGTTCATTCAAAACTGCTGCTGAACTGCGGGCTATCTACGAAGTAGAGCAGGGTCTTTCTCCTGAAAACAACGTGATCGCCTACTGCCGGATCGGTGAGCGAAGCAGCCATTCTTGGTTTGTATTAACCTATTTATTGGGATATCCTACCGTTCGAAATTATGATGGTTCCTGGACGGAATGGGGCAACCTGGTAGGTGTGCCGATTGAGAATCCGTCGAAGGAAAAATAAGTGAGAAAACAAAGGCCAGCTAGGCTGTTTTTTTCTGCTAAACAACATGCTTGACGTACAAAAAGTTCGCAGCGATTTTCCCATTCTGCAACGTGAGGTTTATTCTGGCGTACCCTTGGTATTCCTCGACAGCGCGGCCTCGTCGCAGCGTCCAGCGGTCGTGATCGAGGTCATGAATGATTACTACCGGCTGCACCATGCCAACGTGCACCGCGGTATACACCGGCTGAGCGAAGAAGCGACCCTGCTTTACGAGGGCGCGCGCGAACGCATTGCGCGATTTATCAATTCGCCAGGCACCTGCCAGGTGATTTTCGTGCGCAACGCGACAGAAGGTTTTAACCTGGTGGCTTATAGTTGGGGTCGAACAAACATCGATGAGGGGGATGAAATCCTACTCACAGAGATGGAGCATCATGCCAATATTATTCCCTGGCAGATTTTGGCCAAAGAGAAAGGGGCGACAATTCGTTATGTGCCTTTCTTGGAGGATGGAACGCTCGATCTGACGACTTTACCGGAGCTGCTGACAGAAAAAACAAAACTGTTTTCGTTTACAGCCGTATCCAATGTCTTTGGCACAGTCAATCCAGTTAAAGAGCTGGTGAAGGCTGCCCATGCTGTGGGCGCTTTGGCTATGGTCGATGCGGCGCAAGCGGTGCCGCATATGCCGGTGGATGTTCAGGAATGGGATTGTGATTTCATGGCCTTTTCCGGCCACAAGATGTGCGGTCCGACAGGGATAGGCGTTCTGTATGGCAAGCGTGATATCCTGGAAGCAATGCCACCCTTCATGGGCGGTGGAGACATGATTCTACGCGTTAATTTTGAGGGCGCTACCTGGAACGAACTGCCCTGGAAATTCGAGGCGGGCACGCCAAGTATCGCCGAGGCGATTGGTCTGGGAGCGGCCGTTGACTACTTAACTGATTTGGGCATGGATGATGTTCACGCCCATGAGCAGTTCATCACCGGATATGCCCTGGAAGCTCTAAGTGAAGTTCCGGGTCTAACGATATTAGGCCCTTCCGCGGCGCAGAAAGGGGGCGTAGCTGCTTTTACTCTGGCTGGGGTGCATCCGCATGATGTGGCCGATATTCTTGATAAGCTGGGGATTGCAGTGCGCGCCGGTCATCACTGCGCTATGCCATTGCACCAACGCTGCGGCGTCAATGCGACATCGCGCGCCAGCTTCTACGTGCATACAACTACAGAAGAAGTTGATAAGCTGGTCGCCGGTTTGCATCACGTCAGGGAAGTATTTCGGTTATAATTTCCTAAACAGCGACAGTTCGTGGCATGCGCACCCTACGGGTTTGTGCATCCGGCAGGGAACTCGTTCACTTTTGAGGAATACTGCCAGTCGTTTTGGTGGTAGGCAATATGGACAGCAGTTTATATCGTGAACAGATAATTGATCTTTATGAGCACCCGCTCAATTATGGCACCCTGGATCCCAATGACTGGACCTATGAGGAAGACAATCCTCTATGTGGTGACGTAATTCGTATAGATGTGCAGCTAGATGATCAGCAGCGCATCGCTGATGTGAAGTGGAGCGGGGACGGCTGCGCCATCAGCCAGGCTTCGGCTTCACTGCTTACCGATGAGATCTTGGGTATGACTTTGGAAGAGGTTAAGGCTTTTCCAAAGGAGCGCCTACTGGAGCTGATCGGTGTACCCTTAAGCATGGCCCGCGTCAAATGCGCGCTACTTGCGCTGAAAGTGCTCAAGGCGGGCGCTTATGGGTTGCCCGATCCGGAAAGCATGCGTGGCTTAGACGACTAATCCTCTCTTTTTGAAGACAATCCCACTTTGAGCTTTTTACTATGACTCAGTTCGTTAAAGTAGCGCCAGCCGCCGATATCCCAAACGGCTCTCGATTCTGGATGGAATTTGAAGAAGAGACGCTGGTCATTTTCAACGTCAATGACCATTATTATGCGATCGCGGATCTTTGCACTCATGACGACGGACCTCTTGAGAACGGCAAACTGCAGGATCATGAGGTTGAATGTCCTCGCCACGGCGCCCGTTTCGATATTCGCAGCGGCGCGGCTCTTTCGATGCCAGCCACTTCGCCTGTGCCTACATATGAGGTTAAGGTTGAAGATGGCGTCGTCTATGTAGAATCCCCTGACGAGTATTAATCAGGCATGACCGGCACCTTCATTTGCCCGATTTGTGGTACCGAAGTTGATTTGGATGCTGTGGTTTGTCCTGAGTGTGGCTCGGATGATGAGACCGGCTGGTCGGAAGATACGGCGTATGATGGTTTGTATCTGTATGATGATGAGGTTGATTCGACGCCTGGTCATAACTCAGAGTCTCGCCCGTGGCTCAATTATTTCATCGTTTTAATTATTATCATTACTTTGTCCGCCTTTCTGGCGGCATCGGTCCCGTGGGGCATTTATTTGATTCCTCTGATCATTCTGGTGGCAGGTATCGCCTACTACTTTATGGAGATTGCCCCAAAGAGGCGATCCAATCCGGAGCGTATGATGTACCAGACGCTCCTTCTACGAGCGCAGGGAGATCATGGTATGGTCGAACGATGGATATCATATGAGCGGCGACGCGATCCGGAAGCGAATGAGCTGCAATTAATGCAAGCGGCGCTTTATCGTTGGCAGCGAGATAATCGCTAAGGGTTAGAAGTAGCGCCAGATTGAATGTGCGGGTCGGGAGTGTTTGAAACGGCGTTAAAGCAAACATGAGGGCCATAAAATCGCCAGGCTCAATATCCAGTAAGGCATCATGCTTGAGATTACAAGACCCGCAGGTGTTACCAACCGCCCCCAAATTCCATACAAGAAAAGATGGCTGGCGATGCGTTAGTTAACCCCCCGGGTTTTCTTTCTAGGAACTATTTTTGATGGGACCATGGAATTATAATTACGACTGTGCGGGCAGCACGTAAAGGCAGTCTTCAAGGAATCCTATTTGAACTTCTTCGCCCGATTGGTGAATGACTATATGTCGTGGATCTCTATCAACCAGAGCTAGAATTTGGTCTTCTACCTCCACTTCATATTCGGTCACATCTCCCAGGTAGGAGGAGGTGCGCACAACACCATTCACATGGGCCGCGGAAGGGTTAAGTTCCATCATCTCAGGACGCACGACGCTGGTTATGCCCAACACTATCTGGATGCGCCGGATTTCACGACGCATCTGTTCGCGCAGCTTGGGTTCCAAATTGGATAAGATAGGTATTCTTGAGGGATTGAATTGCTAGCTGAACTGCACCTCCTTTCTAGGTTAGCAATGGATTGCCAGACCATTTTTGCCAGACCAAAATGGCTGTCAGCATAAAGCTTGGTGGTATGGGGCCACGTATTGAAGTCTCCTCTACAAGTAGCGCATTCTATCTTCCTCTTTCTCGATTCCAAAATGAGATTGGACGCTCATCAAGCAGCAGCTTGCCGAGCAAGATGTACTTTTCCTTCTATGACAATCCAACCTATAATGCGTGCTTAAACTGATGGCTGCGGAGTCCTACTAAGGGAATCAAAGGACCCCCATAATCATGGCCAGCAGAAGTGGAGGAATAGTTGTGACCATTATTGAGGCGATGCACAAACATCGATCTATTCGCAAATACAAACCAGACCCTGTTGCGGAAACAGTGTTAACAGAAATTCTTGAAGCCGGCATTCGCGCCTCTTCATCTGGTAATATGCAAACTTATTCCATCATCGTCACCCGCGATCTGGCGCTGCGAAAAAGGCTGCATGAACCACATATGCAGCAGCGAATGGTTTTGGAAGCCCCAATCTTGCTGACCTTTTGCGCAGATTTCAACCGCATGCGCCAATGGCTGCGTCTACGTGACGCGCCTGACGGTTTTGATAATTTTATGAGCTTCATGGTGGCAGCGATCGATGCCATTCTCGTTTCACAGAATGTGGCCCTGGCTGCGGAAGCGCATGGACTGGGAATTTGCTATATGGGCAGCACCCTGGCCAACTGTGACCAAATAGGTGAGGTTCTACAGCTTCCACCTGGTGTGGTGCCCGTGGTTGGTTTTTCGATGGGTTATGCGGATGAAGACCCGCAGCCGCGGGACCGGCTGCCGCTCGATGGATTGGTGCACCAGGAGACTTACCAAGCTTACTCGGACGAGCGTATTCTGGAGATATATCAGGATCGAGAAATCAAAGGGTGGGAGCGCTATATGACGTATCCACGCCTGCGCCGGCTGGTGGAAGAATCGGGTGCTGAAAACCTGGCTCAGGTTTATGCGGCGGTGAAATATACGCGTCCTAAACACCAGGGGTTTTCTCAAACTGTGTTGGATTATCTGGCGATTCAGGATTTCATGAACAACGGGGCAGCAATTGAGTAATTTGTGCCTCTTTGAGCCACTCTCTACAATAGGTGCTTGTGCAAAGAATTCTGACTCAGTATAGACCGGCAGTAAATAAAGCCTGGCTGTACCTTACTGCTGGTATGCTTTGGACAGCAGTTGGGATCATGCTGCTAAACTTAGCCGTAGGTTGGCTGAAACCACTGGATCTGCCGGCAGCTATGCCATATGTATTGGGCGGCCTTCTGCTAGCCCTGGCTTTCACCCTTCTCTTTTCCAAGTTGGCCAGCAAAAACGTGGAACGCATCGAGTCATTGGGAGGGGACAAGATGTGCATCTTTGCTTTTCAGGCTTGGAGCAGCTACCCGCTGATAATATTTATGATCCTTTTGGGTATAACGCTGCGCCATTATATGGTTGTTCCTAGACCAGTATTGGCCATTGTCTATGCTGGAGTGGGAGGAGGCTTGTGCCTCTCCAGTCTGCGCTACTACAGGCATCTCTGGAATAAGCACATTGCCGACATTATCGACAATGCCTGATAACGTTAAAGCGGCCAACTTCAAAAGCCATGGCAAGAACAAAAGACGTATCACACTGCTGATTCTTGGCATCTATGCTTTGCTGGCTGTGGTCATGACCTGGCCAGCCATGGCCAAACTGGGAACGGAACTGGCCGGAGGCCGTTCTGATCTCTGGATCCACCAATGGACCTTCTGGTGGGTTAAAGAGGCGCTGCAAAGCGGACAAAATCCTTTCTTCACGACCCAGCTCTATTTCCCGCAGGGGGTGTCGCTTACCTCCCATAATATTGCCTGGCTGAATATAGCGGCGTGGCTGCCTCTTCAGGCTCTGGTGGGCAGCACGGCCGCTTACAATTTGATCATCATCAGCATCTTCGCCTTGAATGGCTTTTGCTTTTACCTGTTTGCCCGCGAGCTGACTAGATCATTGCCAGGATCGTTCGTTGGCGGCCTCGTGTTTGGCTTTTGGCCCTATACAATGTCCCACTACGATCATCCCAATATGATCTTGATTTTTTGGGTGCCTCTTACGTTACTGCTCATCCACCGAACCTTTAAGAAGCAGACTTTGCTCTATGCCCTCTTGGCAGGTGTTACTTTGGCGCTGATCGGTATTTCCCGCTGGCAGCTCCTGGTGATGAGCGCCCCTATTCTTATCGGTTACGTGTTCTATTTGTTCATTAGTGACAAAGTGAAACGCACGCGGCGCGTGGTTGTACTGCTGCTTGGCGGCGGCCTGCTGGCGATGCTGCTGATGGCCCCGCTGGCGGCGCCACTGATCAGGGATCAGCTTTCGCGGGAGAGCAGCAATGAGGTTGATGTCGTTGAACTGGAAGGAGGCACAGATCTACTGTCCTATGTGATATCCCCAGAGACGTACAACCATTATTGGCAGGATGCGATTTTTCGCCTGCCGCTGGAATATCCTTACCAAAACATCGCTGCCAGCTTCAACTATGTGCCGTTTCTTGGCTATCTTACCTTGCTTCTGGCCTTGTACGGCACGATCAAGAAATGGAAGAAAAGTTGGTTTTGGGCTTTGCTAGCTCTGGTCTATTTCTTGTTGGCTTTGGGACCCACGCTGACTATCGATGCGGCTCAATTCGCCCAAGTACCTGTGCCCTACCGGCTGCTGGTTGATTCTTTGATTGATGTACTGATCCGCCGCCCGCACCGGCTTAATTTGTTCCTGAGCCTGCCTGTGGCCATGTTGGTTTCCTGGGCTGTGGTTGATCTAATCGAAATTGTGGACGGCCGTTTTCCTCAGCGCGGCCCTTGGTTGGCAGCGACTACTGCGGCAATCCTGGGACTAGTTATCCTTTGGGAAAATCCAATTAGACCTTTTCCGACGACGTCTACGGACATTCCGGCATGGTATCAGCAGTTGGCTGTAGAGCCAGAGCAATTTGGCATTCTCGAGCTTCCTACCTACGAGCGTGGTTTTGATAAGCTTTATATGTTTTACCAAACGCAGCACGGTAAGCCGATTTCTGGTGGGCATGTTTCCCGGCTGCCGGTTGACGCGGATGCGTTCCGGGCCAGTATTCCCTTTTTACGGCCGATGCTGCGCCAGGACTCCTGGTTGGTGCAGCCGGAGGAGTGGGTCGATTTCGCCGAGGTGGATGTTGCACGCCAGTTCCGGGAATTGGCCGAGGCCAATATTCGCTATGTTGTGGTCAACAAAAATCTATTGAACGAAGGCAATCTCGAACGCTGGCAAGATTGGGTGACGATGCGGCCCTCATACGAGGACGAGACTGTTCTGGTTTACACGACGACCTCTGAATTGGGCGCCGCGATGGAGATCAACCAGGATTTTGCCGGAGGGATTGGTTTGTATAAGTGGGCTTTCCAGCCCATCGAGGCTAACCAGGCCGGCACGCTGAAATTGGATCTGCGCTGGGCGAGCGAGAAGGCTCCGGACGTGGATTACGAAGTGTGTGTTTCCTTGATAAACTCGCAAGGCGTAGAGGGATTGAGGCAGTGCAAGGAAATCGCGCCCGGTTTTCCGACATCGCAATGGGCGGCAAACGAGATGGTGCGTGGTTCGTATGTGCTGCCATTGGATGGGACAATAGAGCCTGGAATGTACGATCTGGCTCTATTCCTATCGGTAGATGGAGATCAGCAGGTAGGGGAAACGGCCGTGCTCGGCGCCGTGCAGGTGCATCCCTTCCAGCCGCAGTTTGATTCTACGACCTGTTGGGATGACAAAATATGCCTGCAAGGATTTGACATACAGCAAAGCCTGGAGGCGCTGGAACTAACCACATTCTGGCAGGCTGAGAAAGTGTTAGACTCATCCAATAAGCTTTTTGTACATGTGGTGGATCAGGATTCTGGCGAAGTCGTGGCCCAGATAGATACCATCCCGCGCAGATGGACCTATCCTACGGATATATGGGAAGTTGGCGAGATTGTGCGTGATCCCCTAATATTGTCACTCGAAAACGTCGTGCCAGGTAATTATTCAATCACTCTGGGTTGGTACAATGTCGATTCAGGTGAACGGCTGCACGTGTGCTCGTCAGGAGCATGCAATGGAGATGCGGCTGATGTCCATGAGTTAACGGGCATTGAGGTTAAAGGCGACTGATATCGGACTAAGAAAGGCAGTTGGTTGGTCCAAAAAACCGGGCCGGCAGCTCCTTTTGCTCCGTTTGACATCCCCCTCTAAATTGCCTATATTTGACTTAAATATGCTAGAACAAATTTTCCCATCCCCTGCAGGCTGCCACTTAACAACCCTGTATGAGGACTAGATCTAACAGGCTGCGAACAACATGGAAGTTGGATTAGTTAAAAAAGTAAGTATCGATCATGAAATGCGTGAGTCGTATCTTAGTTATGCGATGAGCGTCATCGTTTCCCGCGCCCTGCCAGACGCACGTGATGGTTTGAAGCCGGTGCACCGTCGCATTCTCTATTCAATGTACGATATGGGACTGCGACCTAACAGCGCGTACAAGAAATCGGCACGTGTTGTGGGCGATGTGTTGGGTAAGTACCATCCCCATGGCGACCAATCAGTTTATGATGCTATGGTGCGCATGGCCCAAGATTTTTCCATGCGCTATCTCCTGGTGGACGGGCAGGGGAATTTCGGGTCCATTGATGGCGATCCCGCCGCAGCCATGCGTTATACCGAAGCGCGGATGGCACAAATGGGCCATGATATGCTGGCGGATATTGGCAAGGATACGGCCGATTTCGCCACAAACTTTGATGATTCGCTAAAAGAGCCAACCGTCCTTCCGGCAACGATACCTAATCTGCTAGTTAATGGTTCCTCGGGCATTGCCGTGGGCATGGCTACCAGTATTCCGCCGCATAATCTGGGCGAAGTGATCGATGCCCTGGTTTATATGCTGGACAAATGGCGCTGGGTCGACAATATCAACGTAACTGATTTAATGCAGTTTATCCAAGGACCGGATTTCCCCACCGGCGGAATAGTCTTCCGCAATAAACAGGTCAAAGACAAAGAAATTGATGCTATCCGCAATGCCTATGCCACTGGACGTGGGCGGGTGACAGTGCGCGCCAAGGCTCATGTTGAACAAATGGGACGTAACAAATCGCGAATTGTGATCACGGA
The DNA here is from genome assembly GCA_963807975.1 of uncultured Chloroflexia bacterium. Classification (GTDB taxonomy): domain Bacteria; phylum Chloroflexota; class Anaerolineae; order Promineifilales; family Promineifilaceae; genus JAACFF01. The sequence goes on from CAWEDV010000006.1 coordinate 110,077, forward strand.
ACTGCCCTACCAGGTCAACAAGACCAATCTCCTGGGTCGCATCGCCGATTTGCATCGAGATGGCAAGATTGAGGGTTTGACCGATCTGCGAGATGAATCAGATCGCAACGGGATGCGCATTATCTTGGAGACAACGCGAAATGTTCAACCTGAGGATGTCTTGGCCGACTTGTTCCGCCTGACACCGATGCAGAGTACTTTCAGCATTTCGCTTTTGGCCCTGGTCAACGGCGAACCTCGTTTGCTGACCCTAAAACAGGCGCTGCGTGTTTACCTGGATCATCGGCTGGAAATTGTCCGCCGGCGGACTGAATATGACTTAGCCCAGGCCCGACACCGGGCGCATATTCTTGAAGGGCTGCTCATCGCGCTTGACCATTTAGATGCGGTGATTGACTTAATTCGCCGCTCACGAACAGTGGAGTCAGCCCGAACCAACTTGATAAAGCGCTTTAAGCTGAGTGAAGTGCAGGCGCAGGCGATTCTGGATATGCAGCTACGCCGCTTGGCCGGATTGGAAAGGCGTAAGATTCAGGATGAATTCAAGGAAAAACAGAAGCTGATCAACCACCTGGAACGCCTCTTGGATCATCCGGAATTGATGCGCAAGACGGTTAGAGAAGAGCTTCTTGAAGTGCGCGAGAAATACGCTGACAGCCGTCGCACACAGATCATTCATGGCGAACAAAACAAAATGATCACCGCCTCCGATCTGCTGCCGGATGAAAAGGTCTGGGTGATGGTTGGCGAAAAGGGGACGATTGCGCGCACGACGACACCGGAAATAGTTGGCATCCCGCGCAAACCACCTGAACAGCCGGTTGCCCTGTTGGAAGCGAATACTCAAGATATTCTTTACCTCTTTGCCGCCAACGGTGATGCAGTCAGTATGCCGGTCTACCAGCTTCCGCAAGCGCGAGAACTGGGCGCAGGCACACATTGGGCGGATCTAACGCCTTTTTCGCGGCGCAACCATCTGGCGGCGGCTTTGGTCAAACCAAAATCAGCTGTCGATGGTTTTCTTTTCTTGACCACGGTTGGTGGTATTGTCAAGCGAGTTAAGCTGGCGGACTTGCCGGGAATTAGCAGCGAGACATTTTCGGTCATCAAAGTCTCGGATGATGATTCGCTGGGTTGGGCCAGTTTGACTCAGGGAGAGGATGAAGTATTACTTTCAACCGCTTCGGGTCAGTTAATCAGGTTCAAGGAGAAGGATGTGCGCTCCATGGGTTTGGCTGCTGGAGGCGTGATGGGCATCAAGTTGAATGATGACGCCGATGGTGTTGTAGCTATGGATATTTTCCGCCCGGATACGTACGTTTGGAGCATAACAGATAATGGTCTGGCCAAGGCGACAAAGATTGATCAATATCCTACTCAAGGTCGCTATGGGCAGGGGGTGATCAACATGCGATTGCCCAAAGATGCATCGGAAATTGCCTCAACGGTTGTCGGAGACGAAAATACGCTTATCATTATAACAACTGCCATTGGCACGACGAAGAAGCTGCAGTTGAAAGAGAGCGCAAAAGGCAGCCGGGCGATTAAGCCGCGTTCAGTCCTTTCAGTAGGCGTACGCAATCGGGTAATCGGTGCCGTTCGGGTCACGGATCGTCCGGAATTGGAAGAAGTTGAGGAGAGTGCGGTCGCGCAGCAGCTGTCGCTGCTCGAGGTTGAGAAGAAGAAACGAAAAAGGTCCCCCCAATCTAAAAAGGGGACGAAACGCTAATGGAGAGAACAAAGATGAATTTTAGTGACCATTACGTGACTGATGAAGCGGGAAACCAAATCTTATTCACAGTTGAAATGCAGCGTAAATTGAGTGAGGCCGGTCTGCCGGTCGAGTTGGCCAGTCTGGATCAGATTGATCAGGCGGCTCCTCCCCCCAAACGGAAGGCAGAATCTGAGCCAGGTCCGGAGCCGCAGCGTGAGCAGCGTGAGCAGCGCAGCAGCCGCGAGGAAGTGACTGAACCAACATCCATTCAGATTGATCCTATGACCGGCAAGTACATCGGTCGTATCAAATGGTACAACGGGCGAAAGGGATACGGTTTTATCTTGCGCGGGGCTGGTGAAGAGATATTTTTCCACCGTTCTGCAGCAGTAAAAGATACTGAACAGTTTGCCGAAGGTATGTGGATTCTTTATGACGTCGAGGAAACTAACAAGGGTCCCGAGGCGACTGATATAGAAGGGTACAGCGGCGAAGTATTAGAATAGGCGTATTTCTACAAGCTCTCCGGCCAACAAACCACCTTTGTTGAGGGGTATTTTGATCAGACCATCGGCATTGACCAGGGTGTAGATCAAATTACTCTTGCCAAAAACCGGCACAGCAATCAAGCCATTGTCTGTCTCCTCCAACCGTGCCGGGACATAATCTTCGCGCCCGCTTTGGCTGGCCACATTCTGGCTCAGTTTCGCCCAAACGAACCCTAGTTTGGGCATGGTATTCAGTCCTTGCAACCGGTAAACAGCCGGCACACCAAACATATCGAACTGCACCATTGCTGATACTGGATTGCCGGGTAAGCCCAAGACTGGTTTGTGACCGACCACGCCGACAATGGTGGGTTTCCCTGGGCGCGTCGCCACTCCGTGAAACAGCACGCCAGGCTGTCCCAACCCTTCAATGACCTGCACTGTCATGTCACGAACGCTGACCGATGACCCGGCAGACATGACAAGCATGTCAGCGCCGGCGAGAGCGCGGCTGGCTGCGTCCTGAAGGGAGTGCAAGTCGTCGGCGACAATTACGCCATAGTGGGGAATGCCGCCCGCTTTGCGTGCTTGGCCGGCGACTGTATAGCTGTTGATGTCCCGTATTTGACCTGGTTCTGGTGTTTGATCTGGGGCCACCACTTCATCACCTGTAGCCAGAATCGCCACGCGGGGCTGGCGAGCGACGGCGACGGATGTGATGCCTAGGGCCAGTAGACCACCAAGGTCTTGAGGTCGCAGGAGATGGCCTTGGGGCAAAATCTCGGCGCCCTCTCGCACATCTTCACCCACCTGCAGTACATTCTCTCCGGCTGCTACTGCTTTGAAAACTTCTATTTCAAAGGGAGGTTGGGCAGTTCCGTCGATGCCTACTGTTTGCGTCAATTCGACCTGCACGACTGCATCGGCCGTTTCTGGGATCATGCCACCGGTATGGACCAGGGCCGCCTCGCCAGTGTTTAGGGAAACAGCGGCTGCACGGCCCATGGGGACTTCTGCAATAACGGATAGGAATGCAGGCAGGCTGCCGCTGGCGCCAAAAGTGTCGGCGGCGCGCACAGCATAACCGTCCATAGTGCTGCGCCGGAATGATGGCAAGGGTTGGGGAGATAATAGGGGCAAGGCCGTGACACGGCCCAGGGCAGCTTCTACGGGAAGCTGTTCGCTGGGCATAACGGTCGTTAAATGTCGCAGCAAGAGTTTGCGTGCTTCATCAGGGGGTAAAACATTGAAAAATTCAGGCATAATGCATCGCTTTTGTTTTGGGGACGATTTGTTCTTTGCTCAAAATTCTATCTCCATTTTCTATGGAGTCATAGAGATTGCAGTTATTTCTGATGCGGATTGGTTTTTAGCTTTTCAAGGAAGGTCCCGGTCAATCGGCGACAAGGATCGGGAGTTGCTGGAGTCCACGTTTCGTTTCTGGAGGAAAACCGACGCCAATGGCGGTGCCCAGGACCAAAACGGCCGTATTTTGCCTGCCGACAGCGGTTAGGGCTGCGGCTGTGCCATCATGGAAAAGGTTGATCTGCACTTTGCGTTTCACGGCATCACCAAGGCGCTGGCACAGGTATGTTTGTAGATGATCACTCAAAAGCTGTAAACGGCCGTAAAATCCCATTTCTTGCACAGGTGGCTGCCCATTTTGTAGGTAACAAGCGAGACTCAAGCCAATGGTGGGAGTGATGGTCCATTTTAACTCGGCTGCTTCCTGCCAACTGTCGGCTACCACGTTGGTTATTAGTTCGGCCGTCTCTTCGGCGGCAGACCGCGGAGATCCTTGCTGCGAACCGTTTTCCAACTTCAGCTCAATAGAGGGCAGAAAATGCAGTATGGGGGCGGAATTGGGAGCATAGGAGACGATGCCCCGTTTAATGTTCGTCTGTCCAAAATCGAGCAGTAACATAGCCTGTGTGCCGGCAGGTGCTGACCGTGCTAATCCAGCCAAGGGCAGGGAAGCTCCGAATGGAGACAATCTCAAGCGTATGTCACCACAGGAGACGCCACGCAGCGTCTCTTCAGCGCTGGATATGGCCAAAGGACCCAAAGCCCCAGCGAGCAGCCCACCGCCAAAGGTGATGGTTTCGATTCGCTGCCACAGCTTCCAATGCTCATCGCTCCAAGAAGGGCGTGCGCGGCGATTTGCCGGAGCGGCACCTTTTAGGGCTGCTACCAAGAGCGCCAGGCGGCGGCCGAAATCGGCGGCTATCTGTAAGGCGGATGCCCGAACTGTGGATGATGATGATTGGAAACAGTGATCAAAATCCCACAGGAGACGGGCGCAGTGTGGATCAAGTTCTAGCTCGGCGGCACGGGCCTCGATTAGGGCACAGAGGGCATCGGAAGACAAGAGCGCATAGGCGCTTTTGCCGCGATATTGGGCTGGAAAGTGATTTCCTGGCAGTTGGGCGAAGCGCACGCGGTTGAGCGAAGGGGATACAAAGGTTGTGGTTGAGTGAAAAGGATTGCCCATTTGAGAAGCGTGAACGCCTAAACTGATGGCGATGACTATGAGGATGCAATCATGCTCTGAAGTTTCTCTTCGGACAGAACTGTTATGCCTAAGGCATTGGCTTTGGTGAGCTTGCTGCCCGCTTTTTCGCCTGCCAATAGGTAATCAGTGTTTTTACTCACCGATCCCGTGACCCGGCCCCCGTGCTGCTCGATAAAGGCTTTGGCCTGCGAACGACTCATGGTGGGCAGGGTTCCGGTGATGACGAATGTTAGACCGGCAAAGGTGTCGGCCGCAGCTTGCACTTGTTCGGCGCTGAAGTTGAGGCCCGCCTGCCGCAGTTTTTCAAGGATGATCTGGTTGCCTTCCCGGCTGAACCAATCTTGGACGGAAACGGCCGTCTGTGGGCCAATGCCTTCGATGGTTTCTAAACGGTCTTGTCCGGCTGCGGCAATGGCGTCAATTCCCCCAAGTTCCCGGATGAGCAGTGCAGCGACTGCACTGCCCACAAAGCGAATGCCTAGGGCGGTCAGGACGCGATCCGCGGGCTGTTCTTTGCTGGCTTGGATGCCAGCAAGGAGCTTGTCTACTTTCTTGTCCTTATGACCTTCCAGCTTAAGAAGCTGCTTTGGCTGAACACTGTAGATATCGCCAATATCATGCAGTAAGCCCTCTTGCACCAATAAAGCCGAAGTTTGGGACCCAAAGCCGTCAATATCCATCGCCGCACGACTGACAAAGTATTCTACGCGGCGTGTTAGCTGCTGCGGGCAGGCGGGATTGTCGCAGGTGATGGCAACCTCGCCCGGGAGCTGGTTGGCCGGTTCGCCACAGACAGGACAATGGGTTGGCCGATCAATCTTGCGCTCGGACCCGTCTCGCAAATCAGCCACCGGGCCAATGATATAGGGGATCACGTCGCCGGCTCGTTTCAGTAGAACAGTATCGCCGATACGTATATCTTTGCGCTCGATCTCGTCATAATTATGCAGGGTGGCATTGCGCACCGTCACGCCGCCGATTTCTACTGCTTCCAAAACTGCCGCAGGAGCCAGGATGCCGGTGCGGCCCACATTGACCTGGACATCGAGGAGCTTTGTCGTTTTTTCCTGTGCAGGGAACTTCATAGCGATCGATCCGCGCGGATCCTTGCCTACGAAGCCCAAGCTGTCGGCTAAGGGACGATCGTTGATTTTAATGACCACTCCGTCAACTTCGTAATTGATCTGGTTGCGTTTCTCTATCCACCGCAAGTAGGCGGTTACAACATCATCCAGCCGCTCGCAGTAGATATTGTCGGGAGAGACGGGAAAGCCCAGGTCGCGCAGGAGCTGTAGACGATCCCACTGGGCATCCGGCAAAGTAAAGCCATCCCAGGCAATGAAGTCGTAGCAGTAAAGACGCAGTGGTCTTGCGGCCGTTTTGGCGGGATCAAGCTGCCGCAAGGATCCAGCAGCGGTGTTGCGTGGATTCATGTAGAGTGCTTCGCCAGCAGCGGCTCGCGCCGCGTTGAGCGCTTCGAATTTATCTAGGGGAAAGAATACTTCGCCCCTGATGACCACATAGGGAGGAGGGAGGAGTTTGCTGGTGGGATTAACTGGGATGCGCCGCGGGAGGCTGTTGATAGTGCGCAAATTGAGGGTGATATTTTCTCCTACTTCGCCGTTTCCGCGTGTTGCCCCTTCTTCAAATACGCCATTGCGATAGGTGAGGACGACTGTGAGCCCATCCAGCTTGGGTTCAGCCACATAGGTCAGGTGGGCGTTGGGATCGGGCAGCAAACGGCCGATTCGCTGGCGCCAGGCGTGTAAATCTTCTTCACTGAAGGCATTGGCGAGGCTCAGTATTGGGGCGGGGTGGGTTACCTTTTCGAAGGCATCCAAGGGCTCGGCCCCTGCGCGTTGGGTAGGGGAGTCCGGGGCAGCGAGTTGGGGGTATTCTGCCTCGAGCGCTAATAATTCGTGGTACAGTTGATCATATTCGCCATCGCTGATGATGGGCGAGTCGAGCACATGATAGCGATAAAGATGGTAGTTTATTTCATCGGTCAGTTTTTTGATCCGCGCTTCAGGTGTCATGAGTTATGATCGTCTCCCATATTTACGGCGCTGCTGCCGGTTCTAAGAAATCTTGAGCTACCCAACCCTCTGTGCCATCAACGAGTTCTACCTGCCACCAGCTAAAGTTGTCCCCCTCCTCTGGCCCGTCGAGGATCAACAACACTGTTCCTTCGTCAGCGACCAGCAGGGCGACATTGCGTGTGCTGGGTCCACCGCGTACGGTTACACCCAAGCCGTCTGTATTGGCCACGACGGCGTAGAAGTCTCTGGTGATCTCGGGCGGCGCAATGGCTGCATCTGGCGTGGGAATTGGCGTGAATGTGGGCATGGGGGTTGGCACTGAGGCTGTTATGGTAGAATCGGCGGTCGGACTGGGAGGTGCGGTCAAGATGATGATGGTTGGTTCTGGGGCTGCGGCGGTTGGCGCCGGGGCCTGGGACAGGATGTTATTAAGCAGCAGAAACGCGGCCATACAAATAATGATGGTGAAAAGCAGGCCCATTCCCAACCATTTCCAGGGAATAGGCTCCCGTTCAGGTCGCTCACTGCTCATCCCGATCTCCCTCCACTTCTAGGACGAGCAGCGTTAGATCGTCAAAGGCGGCAACGCCTTGTGACCATCTGCCGACGCTGTCGGCGACGGCCTGGACACATTCTTGGGCAGGAAGGTTCGCAGCCTGTGTGAAAGAGTGCACCAGACGTTGATTGCCATAAGCCTCGTTAAATTCATTGATGGCATCTGGAACGCCGTCGCTGAACATGAGCAGGCGATCGTTGGGTCGCAGCAGGATGCTGAACTCCTGCAGGGTAAGTTCAGGGAGCATACCCAAAAAACGGCCGACGCCAGGCAATTGTGAGGCGGGTTGGCCCTGGCGCACCAGAAGCGGCCGTTCCTGGGCAGCACGAATATAGGTTAATTTACCGCTGGGCCGGTGCAAGACGCCATAAAAAGCGGTCACAAAACTGTCGTGATCGGGGGCGATATCCAACATGCCCCTGTGTACAGCCAAGGCAACTTCTGCGGGAGAGAGTGTTTGCTGCGCTTCACGCCGAAAAAGTGTACGGGTCACGGCCATGTATAGGGCGGCATGCAATCCTTTGTCGGCAACATCTGCCAGCAAAATGCCCATATGCTCATCGTCTAAGTCGATGACATCATAGAAGTCTCCACCTACTTCACGAGCTGGAGTTTGGTAGGCAGCACAATGATACATGGTATGGACGGGCAGTTTTCCTGGGAGCAGATGGCGCTGGGCTTCGGCTGCCAGCTCCAGCTCATGTTCCATTCTTTCCTTTTCGACCAATTCTGCCTGCGCCATTTTCAACTCGGCATAAGCTTGTTCCAATTCTTCGTTCTTCTGCTGCAAATCTTCGATGGCGCGCTGGTCCTGCCTGCGCATATCACCTAGAACGCGACGCAAAAAGACATTGGCCACGGTCGGGCTTTCAATCACGAGACGACTGAACACCTCGTCATCGAATTCTAGCAGCGTTATTGGCGTGGCGGCTATGACTGTGGCCATGCGCGGCGCATCGTCAATCAATGCCATTTCTCCGAAATAGCTTCCTGGGTGCAGTACGCTCAAAAGCCGATCTTCTTCTTCATCTGTCGATTGGGTGACAGTAACATGACCGTCGACGATGATATAAAAACTTTCCCCCCGTTCGCCCTGGCGGCAGACGACAGTTCCGGTGGGGAATGTGCGCGAATGGGCCGCTTCGCGCAAGGTGTCGAGTGTGCTCTCTTCTATTTTATCGCCAAATGCCTGTCTGAGTATATGTGTCGAGCCTCTATGCATAGAGAAACCTATTTCCTAAACCTATTTACCGCCAATCTCAGCCAATAGTCTTTCCATTGGCCAGGTGTTAACCACGTTTTCCGCGGTGGCCCAACCTCTTTGTGCTGCTGCTACTCCATAATGAAGGAATTCAAAGTGGTCAGGGTGATGGGCGTCGGTATTGATGGCTATTTTAGCGCCTAGGTTTAAGGCGCGGCGAGCGTGAGTATCGCGAAGGTCTAAGCGGCGTGGATTGGCATTGATTTCCAATATCGTGTTGGTAGCCACGGCCGATTCTAGGACCATATCCATATCCAGATCGGCACCCGCCCGATCGTGTAGGAGCCTGCCCGTTGGATGGGCGATCATGTCTACATGGGGATTCCATATGGCGTTTAATAGGCGATCGGTAACTTGTTCGCGCGGTTGACTGAGACTGGTATGTAGGCTGGCGATAACGAAATCCAATTCAGCCAGGATTTCGTCGGGAAAATCAAGTGTTCCATCGGCCTTGATTTCCATCTCTGTGCCGTGCAGCACACGAAAATCTGCTCCCATTTTCTCATCTACCTCGCGTACTGCGGCAGCCTGTTCCTGCAAGCGCTCGATGGAGAGACCGTTGCCGATGCCCAGACTGCGGGAATGATCGCTGATAACGATATATTGCAAGCCTCTGGCCTGGGCAGCTTGGGCCATCTCGAGGATGGTCATACGGCCGTCTGACCAGGTGCTGTGTGTGTGCAGATCGCCGCGAATATCTTGCACTTGAACCAACTGCGGCAGCTTCCTACTCTGGGCCGCTTCAATTTCGCCGCGATCCTCTCGAAGCGGTGGCGGGATAAAGGGCATACCCAGCGTGGCGTACACCTCTTCTTCGGTAGCGCAGAGAATTTCCGGGTCCCCGTTTTCAGGTGTGAATGCATGTTCATTGAGGCTCAATCCGTTTCTTAGGGCCATTTCACGCAGGCGCACGTTGTGATCTTTGCTACCGGTGAAATAGGATAGTAAGGTGCCCCAACGCGCGGCAGGCAGGACGCGAAGATCGACGCCTAGGCCGGAAAGCAGCTGCACGCGCGCTTTGGTCGGTCCCCGAGCCACGACTGATTCCACGATATCAAGTTCACAGAAGCGATCCATCGCCGGCTGCGGATCGTCGGTGGCTACGAGTAAATCCATGTCACCGATGGTTTCTCTCATGCGCCGCAACGACCCGGCGACGGCGGTTTTGGTCACCCCGGGCACATCAGCCAACTGGCTTAGGATCTGCTGAGCTACCGGCCAAACATCCCCTAAGGGCACGCGCTCATCTCCATGACGTTCCAGCGCATCAATCGCGCGGATTAACCTTTCTTCACTTTTCTTGCCCATCCGGGGTAGTTCGCGAAGTTTCCCATCATGGGCAGCAACTTTTAGATCGTCAAGCGTTGTGATGCCCAATGTGTCATAAATCTGCTGCACACGTTTTGGTCCTAGACCTTCCACGCGCAGCATTTCCAATAGGGAAGGGGGAACTTCCTGGCCGAGGCGTTCATAGAATTCGAGTTTGCCCGTGGTCAGCAACTCTTCGATTTTCCCGGCCAGTGTTTTCCCAATGCCCTGAATATCAGTGAGTGTGCCCTCAGCACAGACGTCATTGAGATCTCGCCCCAGGGCGGTGATACTATCCGCGGCGCGACGATAAGCTAAGACGCGATGAATCTGATCGCCGCGAATGGCAAGCATGTCGGCTATTTGGTCAAATATGACCGCAATTTCTCGATTATTCATAGGGTCAACACATAATAAATACAGTTGATATACAGCACGTCATATTATACCCGAAAATGGACCCGATGTTCCTGACCCCAAAATGACCCTATAATGACTCTTCAATGGGATCATCTTGTCCTCAACTTTGAACCATGTTACTATTCATAGATGTCGATCTTGGAGTTCGGCAGTATTGTATTATCTCAATAAAAGGAGAAGAGATACTATGAAGAAACAGAAGTGGTTTGTCATTCTAACCATTATTGCGGCACTTGTCTTAGTGCTGGCAGCTTGCTCGCCAGAAGTGGCAGAGCAGGTAGAAGAGATTGCACCTACCGTTCAGGCTGCTGTCGAAGAGGTAGCCCCAACAGTGGAGGCTGCGGTTGAAGAGGTCGCCCCTACTGTGGAAGCCGCGGTTGAAGAGGTTGTCGAAGAAGCGGTTGAAGAACCAGCTGAAGAAGCGGCTGAAGAACCGGCTGAAGAGGAAATGGGCGAAAAAATCCCCCTGACTCTCTATTACATGCCTGTAACTCGTTTCTACTATCCCAGCCCGAAAGAAATTGCCGAAGGTATGGCAGCTGACTTGGCAAACGCAGGCTTCGACGTTCAGCTCGAGCTCGCCGGTGACTGGCCCACCTATCTGGGTCTGCGCCGCGAAGGTAATCTGGACGGTCTGTACATGCTTGGTTGGGGTGGCGACAATGGTGACCCCGACAACTTCCTGAACTATTTCTTTGGCTACTCTGGGGACGACAAAGTTGGTGATGATCCCACAGCATGGGAAAAAAGCCCTGATGCCCGTGAGGGTTGGTATGCCAACACGGAAGTAGCCCAACTGCTCTACCAGGCCTCCATCCTCCCCGACCAGGGCGATCGCGAGGAATTGTACATGCAGGTCGAGCAATTACTGCACGACGATGTAGCTCGTCTCTGGATCGCACACAATAACACCCCGTTGGTCTTTTCAAGCGCTGTTGACGGTTATGTTGCCCAACCTGTTGGCGCCGACCGCTTCGAGGGGGTTACGGTTGAAGGTTCCGATACTTTCGTCTTTGGGCGTGGCGGTGATTCTGTTGGATTAGATCCCGCAGTCGTTACCGATGGTGAAAGCTTCCGCGTTACCGGACAGATTTTGGAGCCGCTCTACCAATATGAGCCCGGCACCACGACCCCCATTCCGGCTCTGGCTGAAGAATGTGTCGCCAACGAGGCAGCCACCGAATGGACTTGCACCCTGCGCCAGGGCGTAAAATTCCACGATGGCACTGACTTCAATGCTGACGCAGTCGTTTTTAACTTCGATCGCTGGCGCTTCACGGACAATGCTTATCATCCGGAAAGCCAGGTGTTCGAGTATTACGAATATATGTGGGGCGGTTTTGACGATAACAGTGTGATCACGTCTGTTGAGAAAATTGATGATTTCACCGTCAAATTCGTTCTGTCCGACTCGCTCGCGCCCTTCCTCGCTAACCTAGCTATGGATATGTTCGCCATCGCCAGCCCGACCGCTATTGAAGCCGCCGGCGAAGACTACGGTCTGCCTGGCACCGGCGCAGTCGGCACGGGCCCCTTCAAGTTCGTGGAATGGATTGAAGGTGACAGCATTACTATCGAAGCCAACCCCGATTACTGGGGTGGCGCACCGACTGTTAATCAGGTTGTATACCGCGTCATCGCCGATGACTCGGCACGCTTCCTGGCGCTGCAAGCTGGCGATATTCAGGGTCTGGAGCAGGCGGTTGTAGAAGATTTGGATGCTGCCGAAGCTTCCGAAGACCTCTACGTTACAACCCGTCCCGCCCTAAACACTGGCTATCTCGCTTTCAGCTATCGTATCAAAGAGTTTCAGGATCCGCTGGTTCGTGAAGCTATCGCCCATGCGATCAACCGTGAAGGACTCATCGAGAACTTCTACGGCGCTTATGGTGAGGCCGCGTCCAATTTCCTGCCTCCGTTGATCTGGGGCCATAATGATGAGATCGAAGATTGGACCTATGATCCCGATCTGTCCCGTCAACTGCTTACTGAAGCCGGCTTCCCTGATGGATTGAGCGAAGTTACGATCGACCCCAGCGTCGGTCCGGCTGAATAAGTTTTAGCAACTAAGTTAGTTAAGATGCCCATTTAGCCATGGGCAGGGTCTTTTCGACCGACTAGAGGGGAGGGGCGGATAATCTCCGCCCCTCCTTAATTGTAATATGAGGGAGGTCATCTTTGCCCCGCTATATTATTCGCCGGCTAATTTCTGTCATTCCAACGCTTATTGGCGTCACTTTTGTGATTTTCATGTTTCAGCGTCTCATCCCTGGCGACCCGGCTGTGGCCATGTTGGGGGAACATGCCACTGATGAAAATGTGGAACGAATTCGCGAGCAATTTGGACTTAATCGCCCGCTTTTCCTCGATCGGGAAGCATTGGCAGAGGGTGACCTAGAAGGTTTTTTTGACAGCCAATACATTCGCTACATGAAGCGTCTGCTCGTGCTCGATATGGGAGACTCTATTCATCGCCGCATTCCTGTCGCTGAAACATTGGGGATTCGTTTTCCAGCGACCCTCGAACTTGCTCTTTTATCGATGTTCATAGCCATAATAATTGGTATTCCGGTAGGGATTATTTCGGCGGCGCGGCGAAATTCGGCTATTGATGGTGTTAGTATGGTTGGCTCGCTGGTGGGCGTCTCGATGCCTATCTTCTGGCTGGGCTTGATGTTAATTATGCTTTTCGCGGTCTACTTGCAGTGGCTGCCCGCCGGGGGACGAATTAGTACGGGTGTTGAAATAACGCCTATTACCAATATGTATCTCCTCGACAGCATACTTACGGGTAACCTAGAGGGCTTTATTGATACTGGAAAGCACATCATTATGCCCGCGATTGCACTGGCTACGATCCCCATGGCCATTATTGCGCGCATGACGCGCTCGAGCATGCTAGATGTGCTGCAAGAAGACTATGTGCGCACGGCAAAGGCCAAAGGATTAGGTGGAGCACTGGTTCTGTTCCGGCACGCGCTCAAGAATGCTGCCTTGCCCGTGGTCACGATTATTGGCCTGCAAATGGGAACGCTGCTGGCAGGCGCCGTGTTGACGGAGACCATCTTCGCCTGGCCTGGTATTGGTCGTTGGGTCTATGACGGAATCTTGGGGCGAGACTATCCTATTGTGCAGGGTGGCACATTGGTCATCGCTCTTATCTTTGTTGTCGTAAACTTTACTGTGGACATACTGTATGCGGTTCTCGATCCGCGCATCCGCTATGATTGAGAGATTCTATGGCAAATATTACTCCTGAAGAAGTTATTGCACCTGATGAAATTACCTTAACTGACTATGCTTTGAGAGAGCATCGATCGTTGTGGCTAGATGCCTGGCGGCGACTGATTTCCAGTAAGACGGCACTGTTGGGCATGTTCATTGTTGCTATTTTCGTAATATCGGCTGTTGGGGCTCATTACTTTTGGGAATATGAACCCAAAAAAGATATTGACTATTCATTAAAACTCAAACCGCCGACTCTAGTTCCAAATGAGGAAGTCCCTTCGGTTCATATTATGGGCACTGATAAGTTGGGGCGTGACATTTTTCGTCGGGTTGTACACGGCGGTTGGAATTCACTTCGCGTCGGCATTGTAGCTGTAAGCATCGCTTTAATTGTTGGCGGACTAATCGGTCTCGTATCTGGTTTCTACGAAAACATTACTATGACGTCCACAGAGCGGCTTTTCTTGTTTGGATTAACCGGGTTTATCATGGGGCTTCTCTCGGCGTGGATCGCCGCGCAGCCGGTCCAGGCGTTTTTACTGGCGGGACTGGGTGTCGTGGCTGCATTATTCCCCAAGTTTCAAAAGGATAAGCCCCTGCGCCTGCTGATTTTCGCTGCTGCAGGAGGCGCCCTTACCGCAATTCCCGCACTATTTGCCGGTAGTTCAGTTGCTCTAGTTTGTGGCATTTTGGGGATACTCACTGGAGCGCTCCTTTCGCGCAATCTTGAGGGCGCATTTTTCTCGAGCACAATGATGCGTTTGATGGACATCGTCCTTTCTTTCCCCGGCTATTTGCTAGCTATTGCCATTGTTGCCTTTTTGGGACCTGGTCTGGAAAAGGGGATGATTGCCATTGGCATTGTTAGTATTCCTATTTACGCCCGGCTGACACGCTCGGCTGTATTGTCAGTTATCCAGAAAGAGTATATTCTGGCCGCGCAGTCGGTTGGGGAGGGACACGGTCGGATCTTGTTCCGCCACCTTGCCCCCAATATCCTTTCGCCAGTCATTGTGCAAACAACCATGGGTCTTGCCGCCGCGATTCTGTCAGCGGCTGCACTCGGTTTCCTTGGTTTAGGCGCCATCCCGCCGGAGCCGGAATGGGGCGCGATGCTTGGCGACAGCTATCGCTACCTGGCCAGCGGCGCCTGGTGGGCGGTCGTCTTCCCAGGGTTGGCGATTATGCTTGCCGTTCTTGGTTTTAACCTGCTTGGCGATGGGCTACGCGACGCCCTCGACCCCAAACTACGCACCTAATTAGGCAATCAATGGCACCTTTAATCGAAATCAAAAATCTTAAAACGCGTTTCTTTACAACGGATGGCGTGGTCAAAGCAGTTAATAATGTTTCCTATTCAATGGAAAGCGGCGAAATCTTGGGTGTCGTGGGGGAAAGCGGATGCGGCAAGAGTGTGCATGCGCTTTCACTTATGCAGTTGATTCCTGATCCGCCGGGCAAGATCACCAATGGTGAAGTTTGGTTTGACGGACGCAATCTGCTCGAACTCGATGAAAGCGAAATGCAAAAAGTGCGTGGCGGTGATATCGCCATGATCTTCCAAGATCCGATGTCCTCGCTTAATCCAGTCTATACCATTGGCTACCAGATTGTTGAAGCAATACGCCTGCACAGCGACATGAATAAAAAAGAAGCCCGGAAACTTGCCACAGAATTACTAACACTTGTAGGGATACCGGGTGCTGAATCGCGGCTTGACAACTATCCACATCAATTTTCTGGTGGTATGCGACAGCGGGCGATGATCGCCATGGGGCTTTCTTGCAGTCCAAAGCTGCTCATCGCCGACGAGCCGACAACCGCCCTTGATGTAACAATCCAGGCACAGATTATCGATTTGGTCAAAAAACTGCAGCGAGAACTAGGCATGGCGATCATGTGGATAACCCATGATCTTGGTGTGGTGGCGGAAATGGCGCAGCGTATAAATGTGATGTATGCCGGCTCAATTATCGAATCTGGTAATGTGCACCGTATATATAAAGACACAAAACACCCCTACACAATCGGACTGTTAGGCTCGCTGCCTCGTTTGGATGATCCGCCGGGCACAGAGCTTATGGCCATCCCCGGGCTGCCGCCTGACTTATTGGACCTACCTGAGGGATGTGCATTTGCGGCTCGATGCAGCTATCGCACCGAACAATGTTTGGCAGAGCCACCACCGCTGGTGGAGATTGATGGCCGGAATCACGCAGTCGCATGCTGGCATTGGGAAGAAATTGCAGGGGGAACGCGCACATGAATGATCAACCAACGCCCTTAATTGAAGTTCGCAACCTGAAAAAGTATTTCCCTGTGACAGGCGGGTTCTTTCAAAGAAAAGTTGGCGACGTAAAAGCAGTTGATGATGTTAGCTTTCAAGTGTTCAAAGGGGAAACGCTTGGGCTTGTTGGCGAGACAGGCTGCGGAAAAACGACCGTTGGGCGTACCATGCTGCGTCTATATGAGCCTACGGCGGGTGAGATAATCTTCGATGGCGTGGATTTGACCTCTCTAGGCGAGGATGAACTACGTAAAAATCGTAGGCGAATGCAGATGATCTTCCAAGATCCCTATGCCTCGCTTAACCCGCGTATGACTGTCGGTTCTATCATCGGCTGCCCGCTCGATGTGCACACCTCAATGCGTGGTAAGGAAAGGCATGATTACATTCAAGGATTGCTGGACATCGTTGGTCTAAACCCAGATTTTGTCAATCGTTACCCACATGAATTTTCTGGTGGGCAGCGCCAACGAATTGGCATCGCACGTGCTTTGGCGCTGGAACCAGATCTGGTCATTTGTGATGAGCCGATTTCTTCGCTAGATGTGTCCATTCAAGCACAGGTGGTCAATCTGCTGGAAGAGCTGCAAAAACAGATCGGTTTGACCTATGTCTTTATCGCTCACGACCTGAGTATGGTACGCCATATCAGCGATCGCATTGCGGTCATGTATCTGGGTAAAGTGATGGAACTTGCCGACCGTGACGATATCTATCTTCATTCGCTGCATCCGTACACCCAGGCTCTTATGTCGGCTGTTCCGATCCCTGATCCCGATCTGAGCCCTGAGCGTAATCGCATTATCCTCGATGGGGATATTCCGAGTCCTAAGAATCCACCCGAGGGCTGCAACTTCAACACTCGCTGTCCCATTGCCGAGGAGCGCTGCTTTAAAGAAGAACCTGAATTTCGGGAGATTAAGAAAGATCACTGGGTTGCGTGCCACTTTGCAGAACGGTCCATATCAGACATAAGCGTTGGGCCTCTTGAAAAGGCGGTGGTATGAGCGGTGGACAGCGATTACAGCGGCACTGGAATTATTCAGCAATTAATCTTGCGGCTGTTCATGGGTCGTTTTCTCTCTATCGCGTAGGGTAGCGACTATATAGACTGGAGCACCTAGCAACCCCGAAAGCCGTTCCAAAGCGAATACAACAAGGGTCAAAGCTATGGCCTGTTCTGGGCTTAATCCTGCTCCGGCGAACAGCGCGGGAGCCAGGAACTCGCGCACTCCCAAGCCGCCGATTGACGGCATCAGCATGGCCAGTGATAAAATAGGCACCACCAACAGCAAGTAACCATAGGCAATGTTAAGACCTAGCGCCCAACTGGTCGTGGTCCACCAGGCTGTCTGAAGCAGGTTGAACAACACAGAGACAGCCATGGCCCCGCCGATGGCCCGCCAACCGCACTCATCTACCGACTGCGTTACCTTGAGCATAAAGCCATCACCAACATTCATCAGCTTCTGAGGCAGCCAACGGTTGATTGCACGCAGTATGCTGCCCTCCAGCAGCGCAAATCCGGCTACCAGACCACCGGTGCAGATAATAACGATGATCAGCAGAAGTGTCTGGGGAAATCCTTCGGGACGGAAGGGTAGGGCCAGGAGGGCTAAGGCGAAGAGCATCATCAACCCGGTCAAGCGGTCAATGAGGACAGTTCCTGTGGCGATTTCGCTGGGAACATCGCGCGAGACTTCGAGAATGCGTACTACGTCTCCGCCAATGCCAGATGGTAAGAATACGTTGAAGAAGCTGCCCACATAGTAGAGTTCAACCAATCTGCCAAAGGACACCCGTGTTTGCAGGCCGCGAATGAGCAGCAGCCAGCGGTAGGCGCGCAACACGACGCTGGCATTGACTAACAGGAATCCAACGAGGATCCAGGTGAAATCGGCTTGTTGGATCGCCGAAGCAATGGTTTTGATATCAAAGCGAGAGAGGACGATACCCAAGCCCAACAGGGTTACGCCGATTTTGAGAAATGTGGACAAATGTTTTCGCTTCATATGGGGTGCCGATTGTATTGTATTCTGGCCTAGATGGCATCCATGTTTCACGGAGCATTGACCAGTCAGCGGGCTTCCATCAGAAAGGCGTATTCCTGACTGCTTGCCTCACCCCAGCGCTGACATATAATCCGCCCACTATGGTACGCGCGCGTTGGCGGATATGGCTGGTCGTTCCCGCTCTTCTGCTTTTTTACTACCTGGCCCTCAACAGCCTGGTTGGGGACAGCCCCACAATGGATGAACAAAACCACATTGCCCGCGGTTTGGCGTACCTGCGCACAGGTGATCCACGCCTGAGTGTTGAACATCCCCCGCTGGTTAATGGCTTTAGTGCCCTGCCGCTGTTGACCATGCCTGAAATCGAGCTGCCGCTTGATGACCCAAGTTGGGACCGGCAGCCGGCAGATGTATTTTGGTATGTTTTCGCCGAAAAATTGGTGTGGCAAGCTAACCGGCATTTGGATATCCAGCAGATTTTTTTCCTGGCTCGCCTGCCTATCGTTTTCCTGACGATTGGTCTGGCCCTGGTGGGTTGGCAATTCGCACGTGAGATGTGGGGCCATCCCGCATCGCTGTTCGTTTTTTTGCTGCTGCTGTTTGATCCCAATATCCTGGCTAACGGCCGTTACTCGACGACCGATTTGGGAGGGACACTCTTTGCTTTTCTGGCAACCTATCTGCTGTGGCGCTTGTGGCAGGTACAAGGCTGGAATTGGCGGCGCTGGCTGTGGGCCGCATTGGCCGTGGGTCTGGCTTTTGGTAGCAAACTATCGATTTTATTATTTGCAATAATCTGGGCACCCCTGGCCCTATTACCCCTATATGGTTCAGGTCAGAATCGCACTTTGAGTGCTTCCATCAAGAGGCTGGCTCAGCTTTTATTGGCCAGCCTGGCGGCACTGCTGATCCTTTGGGCTATTTACCGCTTTGAATGGGGACATTTTCTATTTCTTGATCAACGGCTTGCCGGGTTGAACAACCTGCTGGGGCCCATGCCTACTTTCTGGTCGGGAATCGAGCGCATATTGCTGCTCAGCAGCGGAGGGCGACCCGGCTTCTTGTTGGGCCAGTTTTCCAATCAGGGATTTCCGCTCTACTTCCCCGTGATTCTGGTGACCAAAACGCCGATGCTTACCCTGATTATGCTGCTGGCGGCGGGCATCATCCTGTTGTTCTTACCCCGCACCAGGCGCAGCGCTGTTTTCTTGCTGGTTCCCATCGTCATCTATTTCGGGATAATCATGACCAGCGCCGTCAATCTTGGCTACCGTCACTTGCTGCCCCTGTTGCCATTTATCTTCATGTTGATAGGCGGTATGACCAGTAAACCGGTAAGAGAGTGGACCTGGCATTACTTTGTGAGCCCGAGCGATGATCAACAAGGTGAATCAATCGCCCCTGTGATTCCGGTTGTATTGCTGCTGTTAGGCCTGATCGTGATCACTCTTTGGATCCACCCCCATTACCTGAGCTATTTCAATCTCCTTGCCGGCGGTCCGGCCAATGGGCACCAAATTGCGGTCGACAGCAATGTGGATTGGGGACAAGACCTGCTTCGCCTACAAGAGTGGATGCAGAAAAACGACGTCGAGCAGATAAATCTGGCCTGGTTTGGCACGGCCGATCCCGACTATTACGGCCTGGATTATCAACCGCTGCCCGGATTTCCGCGCCAGCCCTTTATATCACAGTGGGCAAACCCGCCATTTGATACCAGCGCACCGGAGCCAGGCTACTACGCCATCAGCGTCAGTGCCCTTTGGGAACTGCCACTGGCGAAAAAAAACGTGTATCCTTGGTTCCGCGGCCGTGAAGCCGATGATCGCATAGGATATTCGATATTGATTTATGAAGTCCCATAATTGGAGGAGTGATGGAAAATCTGCTTAATCTCACCACAGATGCCCCACTTTCATTAAGTTCCCTGGCAATCAATATGCTGCTGGGAATTGTTCTTGGCAGCCTTGTGGCCTGGTTTTACAAGGTGTATGGTCGATCATTCTCAAATCGATCGAAACTGGCGGCTATTTTGCCGGTCTTGGTCTTGATTGTGGCCTTAATCATATCAATCGTTAAATCTTCACTTGCTCTATCGCTGGGCCTGGTTGGCGCGCTGTCAATTGTGCGTTTTCGTACGGCGATTAAGGAGCCGGAAGAACTAATTTATCTCTTCCTGGCTATTGCGATTGGCCTTGGATTGGGAGCTGATCAGGGTCTGGCTACCATCTTGGGCACGTTGATCATTCTGGCCTATCTGCTGGTTCGTGCCCTGACTAAACCCCGTCCTGAGAGAAGTAATCTATTCTTAAACGTGGCCACGGATGACCGGGATGAAGGATTTAGAAGGATTAATGAGCAGTTAGAGCAGCATGTGGAAATGGCTGAGCTGAGGCGGCTGGATCATAATGAAGCCGGGCTACAAGCCACCTATCTCATCCGCGCAGAAGATGGAGAGACAATCACAATATTAATGGACAGTCTACGGGCAAATCTGCCCGGCTGTGAACTAAGTTTCGTTGAACAGGATAATGCCCTCAGCGGATAGCCAATCTGTTTTGCCTTGGTATTAAGCGCATTCTAGGATGCGATTGGTGATGCAGTCCATATTTATCTATGAAGATTGTAAAGAAAAGATCTCAGACGGAGAGATATTCACGAGTATTTTGGCTCATGGCTACCCTGCTGCTCCTGGTCTTTGTTCTGGTCGTCAACCAGGCCAGGACGGGCACTGCTCCATATGAGCGTTGGCGTGAGCTGAGTAGTTCTCTGCCTATTGGCAGCGACGAAGCTGAACTACCGGTAATGGCGATCGACATGGCCTTTCCGGAATACGATCAGATCCTGGGACAACGAGCGGAAGCACAGGTCTCCGGTGTCGTGATGCTTAGTGATCAAGATTTCGTGCAGGCGGATATAACTTATGATGATCAATCAGTCCCTGTGCGTATGCGCTTGCAGCAGGGACCTGCGGATCATTTGGGGGAGGGAGAGAAGTGGAATTTTGAGGTTCGGACGCGCAATGATCAACTGCTTGGCGGCATGCAGCGTTTTTACCTCATCGATCCGGCGGATAATAATTGGCTGAATGAATATGCTTTTGCCCGAGCCTTGCAACAAGAAGGTTTGATGGCTGGGCGCTACGATTTTGTGCGCTTGTTTCTAAATGGCGATTATCAGGGTATTTATGCTATGCAGGAGGGGTTTGGTGCGGAGTTGATTGCGGCAAATGATCGTGCGCAAGGTGTAATTGTCGAATTTGACGCCAACCCTCTCTGGGAATCAATGGCCTATTACGGCGGCGATTTCCAGGATGCGATTGAGGATCCAATCACCAATTTAAATCCGCAAGATTTCCAATTCTTTGAGGTAGATACTTTTCGCGATACAGCGATAGCGAATGATCCAGAACTATCGGCTCAAAAAGATAAAGCCATCGGCTTACTTCGTGCTCTCCAGAGTGGTCAGCTGCCTGCCTCCTCGGTTTTCGATCTTGAAAAATACGGCCGTTTCCTGGGCCTCACCGATCTGTGGGCAGCGACGCAGGGAACATCATTGACCAATCTTCGTTACTATTTCAATCCAGAAACCAATCTTCTCGAGCCAATCAGTTTTAACGCCAACCCATTCGGCTCCTCAGAAAGGCTGTCGATGAGCGCAACATATGAGGATCCCGCGCTTCAGACATCCTATCTGATTGCCGCCCAGCGCATGGCGCAGACCGCTTATCTGGCCCAGTTTACAGATTCGCTGCCGGGAGAACTTGAAACATTGCAGCAGGCGCTTACTGCCGAATCCGATCAACAACTACCCTGGGACCAATTGGCGCAAAGACAGGAAAATATGAACCGCTCTTTACGTCCTGTACAACCGCTATTTGCTTACCTGGGTCCCCCGACCCTGGCCCAGGAAGGAATCATCCAAATTGATGTAGCCAATGTGCTCAATTTACCAATAGAGATTATCGGTTTTGATATCGACGGTGCTACCTTCTTGGAAATCGATCCCGCCTGGATACAGGGCTCGGGTGCAGCTCTCGTAGAGAACGATCAGGGCAAGATAATTTTGCCTGCGCAAAGGGACGACCATTCTCTGGCGCTGCCTTATATTCGCTTCCACCTACCGCTCACGGAAATTTTGCAGCGAGATGAGGAACTTGATTTTCTACATGAGATGGACGTTCAGATTGCTACCCGTATATTGGGTTTGGACGATGTTACCATGACGTCTGCCCAGCCTGGTTATCCAGATCCCCTTGGTACGCAAAGCCAGTCTGGTTCTGCTGAGTGAGGGGCAAGATATGAAAAAGTTACTGTCAGCACATTATTCTCAATCTGAACCATTCGCTGCCGAGTATCGCTACGAACTGAAGCTGGCCAACGATTCCATTTCGCCGGCGCAGGCGCGAAGCTGGTTAAGGCTTCATCCTGAGGGCTTTCGAGTCGCTTATCCGCCGCGGATAGTCAATAACCTATATTTTGATACGGTTGATCTACAAAGCTTCAATGACAATCTTTCTGGTATAAGCAACCGCAGGAAGCTGCGCCTTCGTTGGTATGGCCCGACGGGCATCAGCCTGCTGAGTGATCCCGTTTTGGAGTTAAAAATTAAGAAAAATATGCTGGGTATAAAGAGGCAGCAACGGCTGGATGTTGCTTTAGATTTGACCTGGCCTCATAGGCAGATATGGCAGATCATCCGCGCCAATGCCGGTGCGGTGTGGCAGCCTGAGCTCCTTGTTTTCACCCAACCGGTGCTGATAAATTATTACCGGCGCGAGTATTATGTCTCCCCAGATGCGGCCGTTCGCGCAACACTCGATTATGATCTAGTGGCTTTTGAACAGAGAATGGCCTCGCGACCCAATCTGACACGCAGGCTGCCGCTTCCCTCTGCGGTGGTGATTGAAGTGAAAGCCGCGCCGGAATACCACAAGCGCTTACAAGAGTTGATGGGCTTTTTCCCCATCCAACGCAGCCGAAGTTCTAAATATGTTACCGGGTTGCTGGGCGGACCATCCTGATGGACAAAAAAGAAACCAAGTTCTCTACTGGTTCCAAAATATTTCGACCGCTTGTTTGCAGCAGCGACACGTTTTGTATCATTACGCAATAGTACTGGGATGCTTTCCTCGACTTTCTAAGCCCATGCGAGATCTTCCAATTTATAAAATCCTAACCGTTTTCTTCTTTCTCATGGCTATCTCGTTGAGGTTGCTGCTTTATGCGGCAAATCCGCCTGAAAATTCATTTGATGACCATTTCGAACCGATCTTCTTGATTATGAATGAGGGGAAGCTTCCACCCAAGGATGCCTGTTGGGAATGTTTTCAGCCGCCTGTCTTTTATCTTATCTCAGCTGCGATTGGCAAGGGGTTCGCTGTTACCTCAGATACAGACTCCGCCATGAAGCTATTTCATTTTTTGCCCTTTCTTTACGGTGTCCTAAATATTTGCGTCATATATCTGATTTTGAAGAGAGTTAACGTCTCTGATTTTGCCAGAACGCTCGCCTTTGGAATGGTCTGCTTCTTGCCCCGTCATATATACATGTCAGCCATGCATACCAATGATACCCTATCCTATTTGCTTGTAAGTTTATGCATATACCTAATGCTTGCAGCGATTGATCATCAATTAATTGGGGCAAACGGTGAATTTTCTCGGGAGCAATCGTTCCATGGTGGAGATTCACGCCTGTTTGGACCACAAATGAAATCCGCTCTGTTGTTGATAGCGTTAATGGCGGCAATTTTTCTCGCTTTGCTCACCAAGTCAACAGCACTGGTTCTATTACCGGTCGTAGCCACGATATTTCTTGTATCTCATACCCGGAGAATGTTAATTCTTGGATTGAGAAGTGCTGTTCTTATTACCTTACTACTTCTGGTGCCAGCAGCTGTTGTGGGTAGCATGGCTTTGTCTGACATGAATGTTTATGGCAGTCCTCTGCCATTGAATGTTGAGCTTCTCGATGTTGACCTCAGGCAGCCGCCGGGCAAGGAAGATCTTTCATTCTTCGATTTCAAGCCGTTGTCGACGATAAACAGCCCCATATTGGCACCAGATAATATATCCTCTTTTTGGACGCTTATCTTCAGTCGTATGTGGTTTGATATGGAGCCAAAATTCCTACAATTCACTGACCCAGACAACGATTGGTGGGATGCTTATGATGATTATCTAAATCGCCACGACCGCCATGAGTGGCCAGGGTCCATTTCGCTATCTCCTTTTACCCGGCTAACTGGATCAACGTTGATATTCATTGGACTTGTATCATTGTTATTGATCCTGATTGGAATTGCCCGTTCGCTTTTCGGAAAATGGTCCGTCTGGTCAAAGACAGATTCATTCGAGGTGCTGAAAGCACAACTGCTGTTGATGCTCTTGATATTTACTATTGCTGGGGTTATGTTTCATACTTTTAGACATCCCTATTACAGCTTCATGAAGGCAGCCTTTATTCTGAATGCTTTGCCTGCCTTGGCCTTTTTTTTGGCTCTTGGGCTAATGTTGGGAGAGAGGTACAAAGCATTCCCTTGGGGAATCTCAATTCTATTTGGATTCTCGTTCGTGCTTACCTCAATACACGTGCTTGATATTGTTCGGTCAATTGGATTCAGTCTATCATGAGTCATAATGCAAAAAGTAAGAAAGGTGTCTTTTTAGGTTAACGATGTTGAGGAGTATGCGCATCTGGGAATGGTTGCTGTTGGTGCTTTGCCTGGTCATCTTTGGCGCGCAAGCAGCTTTGAGTGCCCAATCAAAGTCAGCTACGTTTGACGAGGAATATCACATAACCCGTGGCTATGCCTACCTGCGCACAGGCGATTTTCGCATGAGTATTAACCATCCGCCCCTCGTTAATGTCTGGAGCAGCCTGCCCTTGCTAGTGGTACCGCAGATTCATCTACCGACGGAGACCGCATCTTGGGCAGAAAGCGATCTGCTCGAATTTGCCGATGAATTCTTGTGGCGAAGCAACGAAAACCCACAGCAAATGGTCGCCTTGGCCAGGCTGCAGATAATCGTCTTGGGAATCATACTCTTGGCTGCCATGTTCTGGTGGTCGCGCCAGCTTGCTGGAGCATCTGTAGGCTGGGTTGTATTGCTTCTGGCAACTTTCGGACCCAATTTATTGGGTCATTCTCGCTTCGTAACAAACGACTTGGGATTAACCTGCTTTTTGCTGCTTGCGATATGGCGATTTTGGTGCTGGCTAGAACGGCCATCGCGACGTAACGTTATTCTCGTTGGTCTCTGTGCCGGCTTGACCATGGCATCTAAGTATTCTGGGCTTATGGTTTGGCCCATAATATTCTTTATATTGCTGCTTTATCCAGGTTATACACACCGGCGCCTGCTGGCTTTGGCTGGTATGGGCCTTACCGGCTTGGCCACGATCTGGGCTGTATATTTGTTTGATTTTGGAGACCTTCCAGGCAGCGGGTTGCCTTTCCCGGTGCCTGCCCCTTTTTATTTTTCGAGTCTCTGGAGAACGTACACCGATTTTGAGATCGTTTCACGCCCCGCATATCTACTCGGTCAAGTTTCAGACCGCGGCTGGTGGTATTATTTTCCTACGGCTCTGGTAGTAAAAAACAGTGTGCCCTTCTTACTTCTTTCACTCTTTGGCATTATCCCGCTGCTTCAGCTGCACGGGCTGCGGCGTGCTTCCGTTCTCTGGCTGCCGTTCCTATTTTTTCTTGGGTTAGGTATGACTGGCCGCCTAAGTATTGGTTATCGTCATATATTGCCTGGAATTCCTTTTCTCATTATGGTCGCCGGCCATTCTGTTCTCTGGAGACCGTCGCAGAGATTAGCAACGCCGCGCTTGTTAATGCTCATGGTTGGGGTGATGTTACTTTGGCACGCAATTAGCGCGCTGAGGACTTTTCCTCATTATGAAGCATATTTCAATGAGCTTGTAGGCGGACCGGCCAATGGTCATCGTATACTTGTTGATTCTAATCTTGACTGGGGGCAAGACTTGCCCGCTTTGAAACAGTTCCTGGATGATAAAAATCTTGACAAGGTCTATTTATCATATTTTGGCACCGCGCCACCCGAGGAATATGGCATAGTGTACCGGCCTTTGCCCAGTTTCCCTCGGTTCATTAAGGGCAAAGAGGAGAAAGCATTTAATCCTTACACACCACAGCCCGGTTGGTATGCCATCAGCGCAACCAGTCTCCGACTCGGCCTCTATTTACAAGATAGGGATCTATACGCATACTTCAGCGAAATGGAACCAAAAGCTCAGGCTGGTTACTCCATCAATCTGTATGAAGTACAGTATCCGGAAGACACATCCATTGAACGTGATGTTGTAGTTGATCAGGCAGTTTGGGATACTCCAGAAGAACAATATAACTTGCTGCCCGATCAACGGCTGGTTACCAAATGGACGCAGTCGGCAAACAGCAGTATTACTTGGTCTTCAGAAGAGATAGCGCTGCCCTCCAAATATCAGAGCTTAGAAGTTGATTTTGGTGATGCATTTTCTCTGCTAGGGTTCGCTGTTGAGGAATCGGCAGTAAGATCGGGAGATCCCTTGGAAATGACTCTGGTATGGCAAGTAAAAACGGCTAGTATTCCTATGCCATCGCCAACCACGGCCGATCCGCTGGCCATGTTCATTCACATATCATCTCTCGACGATCCGGGTAACATAGTGGCGCAGTATGATGGCTGGGATACAGCATTAACTGGATTGGAAAACGGTGACATAATCATACAAGCGGTGCAGATCCAGGTACCTGAGGACACAGCGCCGGATTCCTACCAGTTGCAGATTGGTCTATATTCACCGCAATCAAGGCAACGGCTTCACGTGACCTCATCAGCAGAACCAACCGATGTTGTCACTCTCACACCAATAACAATCGTGGCTGAGGAGAGACCATAGTTACAATGCCAAAACAAAGAATCCGGTGGAATTGGATTATTCTACCGTTGACCTTGATCGTCATTGGAGCGTTGATTTGGGGAGAGCGCCAAGTCTCTTCGGCTAACACTACATCCCTTGTGCCAATTTTTTCAAAACCCGCGGGCGCCTATGATCGTGATGTATGGCTTAGCTTTGACGTAGACCATCCACAGGCCGAGATATATTTTACCCTCGACGGTCAAACCCCTGATCGTGAGGGCGCAACTCAATATCGCCAGCCCATTCTCCTCAGCGCAGATTCTCCTCAGGTGGTCGTAGTTCGTGCTCAGTCCTTCCTTCCAGACGGTGAGAGCGGACCGGTAGCCAATGCCACCTATTTTATAGGCGTTGATTCCAACCTACCTATGTTGTCTATTATTGTCGAACCAGAATACCTTTGGGACGAAGAACAGGGAATCTACGTGAATTATGTTCAACGTGGTCGCGATTGGGAACGTCCCATCGATTTGACATACGTAACCAGCGATGGCGAACTCGGCTTTCAAGTCGGAGCCGGCGTCCGTATTCATGGTGGGTGGACCCGTTATTTTAACGACAAGAAATCGCTCAGACTGTACTTTCGCGATGCGTATGGTGCGCGCAAGCTGGATTATCCGCTGTTTGGTTCCGAGGGCCAGACCGCTTTTGACCATCTTGTTTTGCACAACAGCCTGCAAGATCTGATGCTGTTCAGGAATCAATTGATCGATCAGTTGACGGTGCAAATGGGCGGTTTTGCGACACGCAGCCAGCCTGTCTTATTGTTTATCAACGGCGAACCGTGGGGGATCTATTATGCGCGAGAACGCAGCGATGACCGGTGGTTAGCTGAAAACTATGGCGTGCCAGGGGCCGACATCAGCGATACACCAAACAATCGCGGCATGCAGTCGGAAGAACAGTTGGCAGTTGACATTGTACATTGGGAAAATCTCATGCATTTCGTGCTGGAGAGCGATCTTTCAGACTCCGCAAACTACGCCTATCTTCAGACACAAATGGATATTGAGAACTTCATTGATTATTACATCTTACAGATGTACGCGGCCAACACCGATTGGCCGCACCATAATGTTCAGCAATTTCGACCGCGAACCCAAGGAGGACGCTGGGAATGGACCGTCTGGGACAATGATTTTGCCTTCGATGTTGTGGACCGCCAAATGGTCGATCATGTACTGAATGTGCAGCATCCTCTTGGCGAACGAATGGTTATTCTGCTTAACAAACTTCTTGACAATGAAGAGTATAGACATCAGTTTATTACGCGCACGGCTGATCAACTCAATACGACGCTGGATACACCAAACGTTGTGGCCAATATCGATGAAATCGCTACTGAATTGGACGCAGATATCTCCTTTGAGCAGCTGCGCTGGGACATTGATAAGGATTGGGATGCCACCGTAGATCATATGCGCGATTTTGCCGAACAACGACCGAACATCATGCGTGAGCATATGGTAGAAAGCCTGGATCTTCCGGGCACTGCCCAGCTGCTGTTCAACCAGACTGCGGAGGAAAAAGGATGGATTGTGGTCAACGATACTGCGCCCCAAGCATTACCATGGCAAGGGACTTATTTCTTGGACAGCACTATCCAGCTACAGGCAATTCCACCTGCAGGGTATCTCTTTACTGCTTGGGAAGGTATTCCAGAAGATAGCTATAGAGATAGCTATAAAAATGCCAATCCTCTATCGATGAAAGTCACCTCTGATATGACCATTACCCCGAGGTTTGCTGCGCTTGCAGCAGATGCACCGCGCCCTGGTGACGTAAGTATTATCTCTTACAATGCCGATGATATGGGTGATATCGAGGGAGATTGGTTTGATTTGCAGATTCAGAGATCCGGCGGTGTAGATTTGCGCGGTTGGCGGGTCAGTGACAATGATTCTATTTATGCCACTGACGAAGGGTCGCTGATTTTTATTGATGATCCCTTATTGGCGGACCTGGCTTCCGGCACTATCCTGCGCGTGATTGCCACAGAAACAGCGCATAACAGTGAGCAGTTTCCAGACGATGGCAGGCAAAATGGCGTCTTGCTGCTGTATGTTGGCAACGGTCGTATTGATCACGAAACCGACCCCTGGTTCAACCTCGGACCACGCGATAATCTTGTACTGCTGGCTCCTCGAATAACCGGCGAATTTGCTGATGACATTCCTATTGATCTCTGGAGTAACAATCAGGTCGTATCGCCGGCCACCTTTGGCTTAGCGCAGAAATAACTTTGATTATGGCCGGTCGATCGTTGTTAGGAGAATCGAGCTATCTTCAACAACGGTTCCATCTGCGGTCTCTGCCGATAAACGTTGGCCCGAATCTGACTCGTAAAGCCCAACTTTCAGCTCATATGCGCCTGCCGCTAAGTCAGGAGGAAGCAAAATCGAATGGGCATCAGGAATGTTTATTCCCGGCTGCCAGGCCCTGGTTGGAAAACGGCCGTTTCCCGGGATCCCATCATGACTGGCCGCTAATTGTCCGCTGCTGTCAATTAAATGGACGAATACTACGTAATCTTCGTCTATTACCTGGTCGACCGTCCATTCCAGTTTCACATCAAGAGTCTTACCTGCAGCATCCTCAGAGGAAATGTAACCGTTGAGATGGATTGCCTCGCCAAATAGCGCCGCAACAGGTTGAATTCCTGCCAGTTTTTCCGCTGCGGGCACAATTAGTGAGCCGGTCGGAATGCGATCCAACCGGTTAATATCATTATCGAGGGAGAACGGCCACAGCTCATCCGATTCAGGTCCAAGCAGCGAAAGGTTCAACAAGTAGGCGCCTGCCTCCAACTCATCTGGCATTTGCAATGAGAACTGTTCGATCATGACCTTGCCGGCTTGCCAATCCTTGGGCGAAACAGTCCGTGGCAGATCGATGATCCATTCACGCACGGTGCTGCTGTCAGTTGGAGAAATCAGGCGTACGATAGCCTGGTAAGGGGTGACAGCTTCGAGTGTAGCTTCCGGAGCCTCAATGTAAAGGGCCATTTGCACGGATTCGCCCGCACTTACTTCCTGAGGACCAATCTGGTATCCGATGATCCACAATCGATCGGGTACCCGCGCGTTAATTGTGTGACGCTGGCCTAAATCGGCCGCTGGCTGCCGGTAAGCCCAGATTGTAAAGGGTGCTTGGGGGAGGTAGGGGGAATCGAATTGCTGGACCGGTTCATAAGCCAGACGAAACCAAACTAGATTTTGCAGCTGCTGGCTTGCCAGCTCATTGCCAGTAATCAGATAGTCGACCGGCCGATCCTTTAAATGCGCCTGTATGGCTTTGGCCGTTTCAAGCTGGGGCGAATCTGGCAGAGATGTGAACGGGCGCCCAGCCAGGTATCCAATCCTTTCACCCGCCATTAGGGTCGCAGCTGTGTCCGTCTTTGCTTGTAACCAAGCAGCAACATCTCCCTCCAACTGCCGCATAAATACCGTTCTATCCTGGAACATTTGCCAGATCCGGACTCCTTGCCAGGCGCCGACAAATATAAAAACGGCTGCCAGCAGGATAGTTGCTAACTGCGGGTAGGGAAGACGGGCGCGGTCCCGGTTGACAAGTTGCCCGGCGAACCAATCCAATCCTACACCAGCGGCAAAAAGGAAGATGCTCCAGGCAACAGCGGCAAAATATTGGTTGATATGGGACCAGTCGCTGTTCAGCGGCCAGGGTATGATCAAGGCTATAAACAGAAAGAATGTAGGCACGGCACTCACAAAGCGCCGCCTCAGGAGCAGGGCGAGCGCCAGCCAGCCCAGGGCGATGATCCAGGATGTGGAACTGCCCAGCGTGGAGATGATGGCTGGATTGAAACTGATCAGCAGGGCTGTGACCACAGCACCACGAAAACGATTCATGCTTTGGCCAATCGCCAGTATGGCCAAGGCAGCTGCGCTCCAGCCCAGCGCGCTCAAGACAAGTGCCGGCCATGCGGGCTCAATCCCAATCCGGGCTGGTATGCTTAGGCCAAGCGTGAAAACAGGGCTGTTCAGAGCAGTTGTGGCGAAACTGCCTTCAGTGCTCGTGGCTATTTCCCGAGCGAGGCGCAGGGCTTTGTAGACATCGTCGGCGAAATATTTTCCCCAAACCAATGCCAGAAGCAGGGGGAGTAGAACCACCACTACGCTAACCAATTGAATGGTGTAGGATTGGGAAACGGCTGCCCTTGAATGCTTCATAAGACGGTTTACAAATAAGATATGCCTATCTAGATTCAGGAGCCGATAGTAGCATGAGACGTACTTTATGGAAAATTCGTTGATAGAACAACAAACGAAGGAAGTCTAATCACCTACTCTGTTAGTCCAATCTGACCTACTACACGTGGATTTTTGGGATCCAGGCCAATGAACATAGGGCGTATCTCCAGGATATCAAATCCATGAAGAGTGATATTTGGCGGGATTGTGATTTTGCGCGTAGCCAATTCGTCACTGCCAGTGGGGCCAGGCGTCTCGTCACTCAAACGACCGATTTCTGTCTCTCCGTCGAGAAAAATGAACTCGTAGTCATAGTTGGTGTCCAAGGCAATTTCAATGGTCCTAGCCTGCTGCATTTCATGCAAATTCACGGAAAAGCCCTGAATGGGTACGTTCCTTTTGCATTGGTCGCCTGTGATCAACAGGGTCGCATATTGGTCGCACAAAACATCACGTTCCAGCGGGAGCATGCTCTGGCGGATATAGTCATCTGCGTTGGGATAACCTGAATAAGGTCCGAAATTTGCTTTCCAAATAGCAGCCATTCTTTGAACGTCAAACAGAGGATCACGCGTGATCTTTTGTAATAAATCATAAAATGCAGCCAATTCTGGATCGGCAATTTCATTGTTTCCGGTTCGGATCGATTCATCAAAACCGACGGGCCTAACCCGTTTGAAATGTCCTATCCGCCAATACTTAGGATTGCCAACGGGCAGTCGAGCCAAAAAAACATCTGCCAGCGCAAGGGTGTCCACTACATGGACCTGCGGACCAGCAAAGTAGCCCGCCAGCCCAATACCGCCAGTTATTAGTGCACTTTGCCCCGCTTCACGGGCGCGTATCCCGGAGCTGGAAAGCCAGTGTTCTTCCACGTTCACATCGTCCAGGAGCTTGGCCAGCAATCCTGTATGTGATTCGTAGAACAGCCTTTCATTTGTAATGCCCCTTTCTTCTTTCGGATTACGGTCACTTTCAAAGGGCAACAAAACTGGATCGGCCGAGAAAAAACCTATAACAAGAATCATTCCGACGAATAAAAGAGAGCCTCGACGAGGTAGGCTATTGAGCCAATTGGCCCGGATGAGCAGTACGGTAGCTGAAAGGAGAGGGATGGTGAAGAAACGACCGCTCATATAATCACCACCAATACGGAGAATGTAGAGTAAGTACAGGACCAATCCGGCCGCGACTGCCATCTTGAACCGATTTTTCTCCCAGAAAGTAGTGATTAAGCCAACTACTATGGTCGATAGGGTCAATGGGTCGCGAAGCAAGAGGTCTTTATAGTAATAGGCACCTTGAATAAAAAGATCCCAAGATGCTACATGTGTGTTCAACTTAGCATAGGCAGAATTTGGAATTGGGAATCCATAATAAACCATGCTGAACAAGGTCCAAGCTATCAGGGGGATTGTACCTAAGAAAATAGCTGTCAACGCCTTGCGATTTGAAAAGCGAAGGAAGTAGATGGCCAAGGGGGGAATATAGAACAATAGGGAATCTAGCCTGTTGACCCCAGCCAGTGAAGCCAAGATAGTGAGGAAAAATAGCGACCGGATCGAGGCTGTCCGAGTGAAATAAACGGCATAAAAAACAATTAGTAACATATGGCTCAGCGGATTCTCCAATCCAGATGTCCCGTAATCGATATATGGTCTAGAGGAGATCAAGATCACAAGAGCCACGGCCCTGGTTGACGACGTCGGAGCCAAAAAACGGAGAAGGAGATATAGCGTCAGAATCGAGATGAATGCTGAGAGAAATATGGTGCTGAAGAGAGGCTCGTCTGTTATTGCGTAGGGAAGAACGAGAGCAAACAACCATAAAGGGTGCGTATAAGTCTGAACTCGTTCGACAATATTGTACCGCAAGCCATGGCCATTTATGAAATTGTCAACGGTCCGAAGTGTTATGAATGCATCTTCGTGCAACCAAGCATTGGCCAGGAGCAATATCGTGAAAGCCGCAATTCCTAGTAAGTAGAAGGTTTGAGGAGAGGAAAAGATATGGGTAAAACGGCCGCGTCTACCTTGTGAAACCGGTGACATTAATAACTATCCTCTGGACATTTCTAGAGTTGAATTCGTAATAATTGTTAGGTGTGCGTGTTCTGATGTGCTTCATGAGTTGCTTTACAAAATGGGTACGGATCCTTAGAATCGATACTCAATGTTAGCATGAGACGCTCTTAATGGAAAAACCGCCGATTGAACGACAATCAAACCGCTATTTTTTGCGAGACAGGTTCCTGTTTTGGGCAACGCTTGTGCTGCTTCTATCCGCAGTGATGCGTCTGTTGTTGTTGCAGGACGTACCGCCTGGCCTTTCTCAGGATGAAGTGCTAAATGCAGATATTGCCTCCTTCATTCGCCA
This sequence comes from uncultured Chloroflexia bacterium, assembly GCA_963807975.1. GTDB lineage: Bacteria > Chloroflexota > Anaerolineae > Promineifilales > Promineifilaceae > JAACFF01. Next base: position 143,417 of record CAWEDV010000006.1, read on the forward strand.
GGGATACCATGCCCTCTTTTTTCGCGAAGGATATGGACACGAACCGCTTTATCATTACTGGTCGGTTCCTTTCCAGGTTCTATTCGGCGACAATATTCTCTCGATCAGGCTGCCAGCGGCCTATTTAGGCATATTGCTGGTGGCGCTGACGATGCGCTGGGCCAAGCGCGAATTTGGGTCGTTTACGGCCGTCGCTGCCGGAGTGGGATTGGCCATTAGCTGGTGGCCCATTATATTCAGCCGTGTCGGGCTGCGGCCCATTATGGAGCCAATTTTCTTGTTGATCTTTGCCTGGTTCTGGCCGCGCCGTCCCTGGCTAGCGGGCTTGTTCCTGGGATTGAGCATCTATACTTATACCGGCGCACGCGTGGTTTTTCTGCTGCCAAGCTTGCTCTTTGTCTATTGGCTGGTCGCCGGTCGTTGGCACGATGTACCCCGGCAAAAAGTCTTCGAGTGGCAGGTGCCCCAGCCATTGGTTTCATCACTTATCGTTTTGCTTATGTCGCTGCTGGTTGCCATTCCACTTTACTTCACCCTTTGGGCTGATCCAAGCTTGCAGCAGCGCGTACAACAGCTAGAGGGTCCGCTGCTTGCTCTACAGCAAGGTGAGCTGCGACCCATTTTGTCGACGATAGTGGCCACGCTGGGGGTATTTAGCTTCAACGGCGATCCTCGCTGGACCTATACCTTGCCCGACCGACCGCTCTTTGATCCCATAACCGCACTGTTTTTCTATGGCGGACTGCTGCTTACGATCCTGCGTTTCAAACGACCCGCCTATACTTTTGCTCTCATCTGGCTGTTCGTCGGCCTGATACCCAGTGCAGTTACGCCTCAGGCGCCCAGCACCGTTCGTCTTGTGGCGGCAATGCCAGTCATCTATTTAATGCCCGCCCTGGCCCTGGCCTGGCTTCGGCAAAGAGCCAACAAACGCCCTACAAGTGCAGAGCCTGGTAGGCGGCTGCAGAAGGGGGTGCTGTTTATCCTCTTTGGCTTGTTGTTCTTGCTCAATTTGTCACTTACCGTGCGCGATGGTTTTATGCGCTGGCCAAACGAACTGGAAACAAGGATGAAATACCAGTCCGTTTGGCAGGATGTAGCCCGGGCATTGAAGGACCAACCAGAGGCGGCCTTGGTCCTGGCTGACAGTTATTACCGGCCGATTACGGTTGATTCTCTAGGTAGAAATATGAATGAACCAGTGGTGGCGCGCTGGGTTCAGACTGGCTCTGAGGTGGCGGGAGCGATCGTCCTCCCTGCTGGTGGAAACGGCCGCTTGATTGTGCCCGAGTATGCAGCCCCCGATCCCTGGCTGCTGGAATCGGCGGGCATTGATCCGCGGCCAATCTTGCGCAGCTCGCAAAATCCATCCTATGCCGTGTACGCGCTTCCTGAAAACTTGGAGCTGTCGCTTTTGGAGCAAACAGCGAATTTTGAGGGCAAAATTAGATTAGTGGGGTATGACACTTTGCTGGCTCCCGAACAGGGATCGCTACAATTGATCACATTCTGGAAAGTGGAAGAAGCGCTGCCTGGGGATATCGCCATATTCGTTCATTTACGGGATGAAGAGGGTGAACTGCTCAGCCAACATGATGGCTTTGATGCAGCCCCAGGGACTCTTAGTACAGGTGATCTCATCCTGCAAAGACATATTTTGTCCTTGGAAGAAGCGCGGCGCGATGGAGCAAATAGGCTGCACATTGGGTTATATACCCGCGGAGATGGGCAGCGATTAGCGATCGAGGATGATTCATCTGTAATACGTGATCAAATCATCCTTCCACCGGATTCACCGTAAATCAACAGGGCTGGTAGGGTTAAGAGCGCGTTTGCACCAATTTCTAACAACAATCGGCCTTTGTACCCATAAAGTAGTAAACCTGCACCTGAATCGTAAGGTTCAGAAACCCAAGCTGCGCTATAAAGATATGCGTACGAGGTGCGTAACCGTTTTTGAAGGATAGAAATTATGAAGAATAGCGAAAGTATTAACGTTAGACCAAGACAGGCCATTTTATTGCTGTTAACCGGTCTGCTGGTGGCCACGGTGGTTTTTGGTCTGGCTCCATGGACAGCGGCAGACGAAAGCGAACCGGCGCCACTAAAGCCCGATCGCAGCGATGAAATCAAAGACCGCATGCCGACCGAAGAGGAGATTCAGCAAATGGAATCACCCGTGGATCGGTATATGGCTATGGAATTCCTCGCTCCTGATCAGCTACTGGGCAGTGAGCTGGGTACATCGACTATGACTGCTGATCGTGACGAAGTGCCGGCAGGTAGTACAGTAGAGTACACAATCATGATCGAGAACAGCGGCGATACGCAGGTGTTTGTTACGATGGTTGATGCTCTGCCAGCAGGTCTCAGCTATATCAGCCATGAACGAGGGGATATCGATGGTGTCCTGCCTGGGGATCCGGAATTCTTGGTGGATAGCAATGAGGTTACCTGGCAAGGAGATTTCTTTGACAGCGGAAATGTTGAGATAGTGATTACAGCGCGCGTAGACAGCACGGTACCCAAGGGAACTATTCTGACCAACGTAGCCGAAATAAGTGGGGGTGAGCAGGTCGTCTCTCGATCTGCGGCTATTAAAGTGTTGAAACAAGTTGAGGTGCCCGGGGTGTTTTTGCCCATCATCACCTACGGTATTCAACCTAATCCGCCCGACGTCTCAGATTTTACGGCAACGAAACCGAACCGCCAGAATAAATTTGCTCTTAGTTGGACAAGCGGGCCTGGAGCATCCCATTTCATCGTCCAACAGGCCAATGATCCCAATTTCAGCTCCCCAATTGAACACGATACTGGCTTGAATAATTTCCTTAGCCTTCAACCACAACCTTCCTGGAAGAATGACTACTATTTCCGCGTCCGGGCCTTTGAGGGACCAATTGGTGGGGAATGGTCAGATACTGTTAACGTTGTTGGCGCATACTATGATGAATTTGATAATAGCAACAGTGATTGGCGCCTCCGGCGCTCAACCAACATCGACCGTGTCAAATTCTTTTACGAAATTTATGATGAAACCGACTGGATTATTCTTGAAGTTAGCGATAAATGGGATTGGGGTCTTTCCAGCCCGTTGGCCAAAGCGCCGGAACCCCCTTATGTGATTGAATTTGATGCAAAATTCGCCCAAACCCCGAACGAGGTTGCAATGGGGCTTGTGTTTGCCGGAGACAAGCCAGGCAGCAATTGCCCCGACTATAGCAGCGCTGATGCTTTTTACAGGCATGAGGAATGCTTCAACACGTTCTATAATCCACAGTGGTATTGGGCGGGAGAAGCGCTGCATTTGATTTGGCAGCGCGTTGATGAACTCGTCTGGTGCCCGGATTGCGAGGGAAGCCCGATGAAACGCCGCGGTGACACGGAAAATCTGGGTGAGATGCCAGGTGTGGATAATGATGATTGGAACAGCCATCGCATCGAAGTGCGTAACGGGGAGATCAAATACTACGCGGCAAAAACTGGAAAACCCCTGGAATTACAGCACGTATATAATGACACACGCTGGATCGAGGATCCATACTTTGGTGTCTTCGCTTATGCGGGTGAATATACAAGTTCCGTGGCACGATACGAGTATTTCTCCATCACACCCCTGGATAATTAGCCAGGAATATTGAGTTCAATAACGATGATCATGAGTCACACAGAGAAATTCTCTGTGTGACTTTGTGTTAGTTAGACCCCAGCTATGAGCCAGGCAGCTCCAAATTCTGCACCCGATACCTCTGCTGATCAAGCGTTGGCCAACTTTCTGGAACGACGAGCATTATGGCTGTCAACAGCCGTTTTGCTGCTCATGTTTGGCCTGGCCCTAACCAGCATGGTAAACAAAGCACCTACTTTTGATGAACAGGGCTTCATCGTGCGTGGATTGGCTTATCTACGTGGTTACCCACAGATTCGCGTGGGCCATCCGCTGGGTCTTAACGCTCTCAACGCAGCTTTCTTAGCAGACGACGAAAGCGTCAAACTGCCGATTAATGATCCTTCATGGTCGGGCAGTAGTTTTCACCGGCCGGCAGAACTGTTTCTGTGGGAAATTGGCAACAATGTCGGACATATTATGTTTCTGTCCCGTTTGCCTTCTATCTGGTTGGGTTTACTCCTGGCCGCTTTGGCTGGACGCTGGGCGTGGCGAATATCTAAAAGACGCTGGGTGGGACTCCTGGCCCTGACTTTCATCGCTCTCGATCCCAATATTTTGGCGCACAGTCGTCTGGCAACAACTGATTTAGGTCTGACCGCCTTCGCTTTGCTTGCTGGCTATACTTTGTGGCGATTCTTGGCGATCCCTTCCTGGGGAAGGGCGCTGTTGGCCGGTGCCTCGTTTGGTCTGCTGCAAAACACAAAGTTTACGGCTGGGCTCTTTGTTCCCTTATTTGCCCTGGTAATCATCATTGGCCTGGTTCAATTGTGGATTCATAAGAGGCTTGAGCTTGGACAAAAGAAGGGGTGGATAGCCTCGGTTCCGTGGAAGCCAGCATTGATGCTGCTTGTCGCTTACCCTTTGATGGCACTGTTTACACTTTGGGCAGCCAACGGCTATAATGTGAGCAAGATGCCTGCCGATTTGCCCATTTTGGCTGGGCTAGCTGGCAAAACGCTACCTCTGGCCCATCACCTGGAGCAGCTCCTGGATATTGGCGGCCGTTTACGTGTGGGCACACCCTCTTTCCTGCTAGGACAGTACAGTGACAGCGGTTGGTGGTATTATTTTCCCACGGCCTTTCTGCTAAAAACCGCGCTGCCAACTTTGATCTTGTTGGTCGGGGGCGCGGCAGCGTTTGTTATTTGTCTGCTGCGCTTCCACGGCCAAGGAACCCGCTTGTCAGCTTTGGACAGTGCCGCTCTGTTGGTGCCTGGGTTGGGGTTCTTCCTCATTGCGCTGACGACGGATATTAACCTGGGTTACCGGCACATACTGCCCGTACTGCCCTTGCTCATCATCTTCGCCGCAACGGCTGTTGCCTCCGGCACACGTGTACGGCTGCCTCAAGCTAGATTGGCAGCAGCCGGGCTGTTGTCACTATGGCTGGCCATCGTTTCCCTGATGATTTATCCTGATTTTCTAGCTTATTTCAATATTCTCGCTGGAGGCCCAGACAACGGCTGGCGCAGCCTGGTCGACAGCAACTTGGATTGGGGTCAGGATCTGGATGATTTGCCGGACTGGATGGCTGAAAATGAAGTTCCTGAAGTTTGGCTGAGTTACTTTGGCGAAGCGCGACCAGAATATTACGGCATCGCTTACCGGGGGTTGGACAGTTTTCCGCCGCGTTTGATGGATCCCGGGGCACGGCCGTTTGCTCCATCCGCACCTGCACCAGGCATCTATGTGATCAGTGCTACGAACCTGCAAGGCGTCCATTTCACGAACCATGACCAGTTTGCCTGGTTTCGCGATCAGGAACCGCTGGATAAGTTGGGCTATTCATTGTTCCTTTACCAGGTGACAGATTCGGGTGTACCGGCGACGCTGCTGTTGTCAGGTATGCAGTTAGATGAGCTAAGCGGGGAGGATTATGCCCTTCTGGAAACCAATAATGTCACCGGACGCTGGTTCAACCTAGAGCAATCTCTACTGATACCTGATTCGGAGAACGTCTGGTTGGCGCGCAGCCTCAGCAAACCGGCTGCCAAGCAATTAACACCCTACTGGCAAGAACAGATCGAAGTGGCAGCCAGCGGTGACGGCTATGAACTGGCGAGATATGATCCGCCGGAGTTTGGTGGCGACAAGCTGGCTGAGTTTGGTTCAGGAAACGGCCGATTGCTGCTGGAAGAAGTCCAAATCGATGAGATAAGCCCAACAATACTGACATTGATTACTCGCTGGCAGCAACTTGGCCCTGCGCAGCCACTGCAGATCTTTCTTCATGCTGGTGGTGCGGATGGCCAACCGCAGGCGCAATGGGATGGTTTAGGGACAAATTGGCGAGCCTGGCTGGAAGGAGACAGGCTAATTCAGGTCCATACCTTAACGTTGCCTGATGATTTGCCGCAAGAGTCGCTCCAGATACGCATAGGGGTATATGATCTTGAGTTGGGCCAGCGTTGGTTGACCCCAGAGGGATTGGATCATTTCCTGTTGCCAGATCAAATCCAGTTCAAGTAGAACCTGTAAGACGAATCAAATCAAATCACCTAGAATTGGGATAACTGCTGCAGTCGAAGCTTGAACCCTTAGCTTTAAAGAAATGCTCGCCGGTAAGCTGAAAATAGTGAATTTATGAGCGAAAGACGTCAAGATATTCGCAATATCGCCATTATAGCCCATGTTGATCATGGCAAAACGACCCTGGTGGATGGCATGCTCCGCCAGACCAATGTATTCCGCAGCAATGAGAGTGTCACCGACCGCATCCTTGATTCCAATGATCTGGAACGGGAGCGGGGCATAACGATCCTGGCCAAGAATACCAGCGTCAAATATAAGGATGTGACGATCAATATCGTCGACACACCAGGTCACGCCGATTTTGGCGGTGAGGTGGAACGGGTCGTCAATATGGTTGATGGAGTTTTACTTCTGGTTGACGCGGTCGAAGGACCCATGCCGCAGACACGCTTCGTCCTGCGCAAAGCGCTGCAAAAAGGATGCCAGGTGGTTGTGGTGATCAATAAAATTGATCGCCCGGCGGCGCGCCCCAATTATGCGCTCAATGCCACCTTTGATCTGTTCATCGATCTTGGCGCCTCCGATGAGCAAGCTGATTTCCCGGTTATTTTTGCCAAGGCGTTAACGGGTGAAGCTGGTTATGCGCCAGATGATTTAGAAGGCGATCTACGGCCGTTATTCGAAACCATTTTGGAGCATCTGCCAGCACCTGAGGTTATTATGGATGGCCCGACACAACTGCTGATCACCACTCTGGAATACAGTAGCTATGTCGGCAAGATCGCCATTGGCCGGTTGAGTGGGGGGACGATTAAGGCGGGGCAGACTATCGCCCATATCACAGCCGCCGGCGAAATGAGGACGGCGAAAGTGGCACAGGTATTTACCTTCCGTGATTTGCAGCGTTTCGAACAAACCGAGGTTCATGCGGGCAATATTGTTGCCGTCACCGGTATTCCTGATGTGGGTATTGGTGATACACTTGCTGATCCGGACGACCCGCGGCCCCTCCCGCCGATAACGGTTGAAGAGCCAACCGTGCGAATGACCTTTGCTGTCAATAACAGCCCTTTTGCTGGTCAAGAGGGTAAGTATCTGACCAGCCGCCAGATACGGGAGCGTTTGTTCCGAGAGCTGGAAGGCAACGTGGCACTTCGCGTTGAAGAAATGGAGAAAGCGGGCGAGTTCCTGGTTTCTGGTCGTGGCGAGCTACATCTGGCGATCCTGATCGAGACCATGCGCCGTGAAGGGTATGAGTTCCTTGTCAGCCGGCCTGAGGTTATCTTCCGTGATTCTCCTCAGGGCATTTTGGAACCGGTTGAAGAACTTTACCTGGAAGTGGACAACGATTATTTGGGAGTTGTCGCCGAGCTGTTGGGTAAACGGCGCGGTCTTCTACAGGAGATTAATTATGGCGAGGATGGTACCGTTTATTGTCAGTACCATGTCCCAACACGGGGGCTTTTGGGCTTTCGCCAGTTGTTCTTGACGGCTACACGCGGCGGCGGGATTTACCACACGCTTTTTCACGATTATCTGCCCTATCTGGGTGATATTGATACACAAGAAAATGGTTCTTTGGTATCGATGGACACGGGCAAAGTTGCCGCCTATGCTTTGCAGCATCTGCAATCGCGGGGCACGTTCTTTTGTATGCCTGCTGAACAGGTCTACGGGGGCCAGGTTGTGGGCCAGCATATTCGTAATGAAGATCTGGTGATCAATGTCTGCCGCACAAAGAATCTGACCGGGCATCGTGCGGTACCGACGGCGATCGTGGAAGCGCTCTCTACACCACGTCTCATGTCACTTGACCAGTCGATTGAATATTTGAGTGATGATGAGTACTTGGAAGTTACGCCGGACTCCTTACGCATCCGCAAAAAAGAGCTGCAGCATCCCCTTCGTATGAAAGCGGAAAAGCGGGCCAAGAAGGGCTGACGCTCTCTAGCTCCTGAATTCACCCAGACGCCTCTGTGCTTCGCCCTTGGCGACGTTTAAGGCATATAACGCGCCATAACCCTCAATTACCAATGAGGCTGATACAAGGCCCATCTGCGCCGCCTGGATGGGATCGGCCGTTTTGGCCAGACCGACCATGAATCCACCACAAAAGGCGTCGCCGGCTCCGGTCACGTCGATCACTCGCTCGTCACCTAGCTTGTGATAAGGCCGTAGATGGAGCAGCTGATCATCGGCTTTTCCTTGCAGCAGCACCCCCTGTTCGCCGATCTTAATCACCACCAACGATGCGCCCCAGGATAGAAACGTCTGCGCTGCCTCCTCTAGTTCAATTTCATCCCCAAACAATGAGCGTACTTCTTGGTCACTAGGCAGAAAGATGTCGACAGCGGGCAAAATCTGGCGAATGAGGTCGACTCGATTGGGGACCATGTACCGTTCCCCAGGATCGATGCTGATCTGCCGGACACCATGGTGGCGGATCGCTGGTGGGATGTGTAAGTGGGTTGCCAGCGGTAAAGGAGAGAGATGGACGGCAGTGACTCCGTCGAAAGATGCGGGCCAATCCTCCGGCCTTACCGCCAGTGGCTCATAATCATCAGGATCATCCTGGCGAGGGGTGCTGTGTATATAGTCAGTCAGCGCTTCTGGCAGCGGGTGGTTGAAGCGCGCATAGTGGGCTGCCGGATCCGTGTCATCACGAACCCCAGCAGCAGAGTAGGCGTAAAACGTGCGGTGGTCGTGATGGCCTGGAACGTTGACCAGGCCCTGTGTATCCAATCCGAAGCGCTGCAGATCATCCAACCATGGACGTGGAAAATTGTCTCCATATCTTGCCCACAGAGCGACATTGTTTATCCAGTAGGAGGCGCCTGCTGCGGCATATAAGGCGTTTCCCCCAGGCAGGCCGTTGTGTGTTGAGCCATCGCGCGTGATTAGATAATCCATGCGCAAACCGCCTGTGGTAACAAAGCGAGATTCGGGCATTAGTCGAGGATATTAGTGATGCGGTGGCTGCTGCGAATACGGGAGATACCACCTCCACCTTCGATGCTGCGACCACCGCCAAAGCCGCGAAAATAGGGTTCATTCAGAAACTGCGCGCGATAGGCGGCGAACAACAGCGTTGGTATTGCGGTGAGCATGGGCGAAAAACAAGCACGACCACCCTGTGGCATGGGGAAATGGATGTCGTTGACGAATGCTTGTGCGACGGCGCTTCTGCTGGGGGCAATGATGGCCAAACGACGACCAATGGTTCTGGCTGCTTCTGCTATTTCTAGGGCGCGATCACCGTCTCGTCGACCACTGCTGATAATAAATGTTGGGGTCGTCACCTGGCGCGCAAAGTACTGCAAATGCGCCCATTCCTCCAAATCTTGGGCCACTGCCGTATCCCCGCTTGCTTCCAGTAGTTTCGCTGCGCTGAATTGGGCAGTGCCGTAATTCGGTCCTGAGCCACAGAAGACAAACTTATCAGCATCCAACCAGGCCTGAGCCGCCAGTTGGGCTAAAGGATCGCTGGAGCGGATCATCTCTTCCATGACTTCGGCTATGTTCCCTAATTCGTGGCGCAGTTTGTTGGCGGCAGTCTTGGTAAGCTTGCCGCGCTGCTGGCCGAGATGGATGGCCAGTAGGTAGAGGGCCAACTGGGAAGCGAAATAGCTGCGTGCGCCGGGCACGATGAGACCGCGCAGTTCGTCAGGGAGTGGCGGAACAGCCGTTACCAGGATCATGTCTGCAACCGCAGCCAAGGGCGCCCGTGGATCGCCGGTCAAGGCCACAGTCAGCGCACCTGCCCTGCGCCCTAGCTCGACCGCTTCTACTGTGCGGCTCACCTGCCCGCTGACGGAAACGCCTATGAGAAGGCTGCTGCCCCGATCTGAATCGGGTAGAAAGGGGGCGCCAAAGCGGCTGAACTGCATGGCTGCTTGAGGCTCACAAGGAAGCCCGGCCAACTGCTCAAATGCCATTTCCGAATTGAGCGCAGCATGGTGGCTGTCACCACAACCCGTGATAAATAGGCGTGAGATCTGATTACATGTTTCTTTGGGGAACTGTTTTTGGATAAGCCGCACCAGATCGTCAATCATATCGCGGACTAAATCTGGCAAGGTGTCTACTTGCTGGAGCAGGGGGGATCTTTCCATAGGATGTGTTGGCTCATAAATTGAAGTGAACAGCCGCTCTATTTGCTCAAACTGCTAACTGCCTGGTTGGCTGTAAACGACGTTCACCCCTTTGATACGGCTGATAATTCTTTCCAGCACAAAAAGAATGAACATAACAAAAAGATCGACCCCGATGGCCATCGAAAAGGCAATGCCCAGATAACTGAACATTACCAGCAGAGGCTGGGCCAGACCAGTGGCTACCTCGGCCTGGATTCCGAATAGATAAGCGATACCAGCTATAATAAGCATCACCACAAGGAAAGCAGGCCAGGCGCGGCGATCTGATTTGCTGGGCATCATGGCGTTGCTTATGGCAAAGATCAGATACATCCAAAGCAGGATATAGGGTGTCCTGAATAAGCTGGCCATGGCATAAGTAAGCGTATCCATGTCCCCGGACTGAATGGCCTGTGCAAAGTCGACCACGCTAAACACGTTGATTCCAATGAGAAGAATGACAATCGTACCGGCGATCAAAGGCGCCCCGCCAACCAAGCTTTCACGGACAGGATCGAGCGTTTTCCCACGGTAATACTCCACATAGCCAAGCTGCAAGGATCCATCGGCTGTTTTTCGAGGCAGTAGAGAGATAGTTCCTGTGCGCACACCAAGCAGAGTGGCCGTTATCCAATGGCTCAGTTCATGCAGCAGCACGCCGGGGAAAAGTACGATGGCGTATACATATATGGCCCTGTCTGGATTACCGGTGAGCAGCAAGCTGATGCCATGCAGGTGTCTTTGGATCCAGCGCTGCAGCAGCAGAATGAGCGGTAAAGCAATAGCCACCCAGAGAATCGGCATCAGATTTTCGTTCATCGACAGAATCCCAATAGGTCCACCATATTTATTGAATGTTTTCTAGCTACTCACCTTAACCAGTGTACCCAACCCTCAGTTATGGGACAAGCGGCGACCAAGATAGATCACACCAACACATATGTCCAACTTGCCTTGAGGATGCCACCAGATATTGGTCTAGACCATTGCTCCTACTAATTCTCCCAATCTCTCAACCGCGCGTTCGACCGGATAGGACCACGCGGCAGCGTTTAAGCGAATGTACTTCGAGTATTGGTCGGTGGCGGAGAATAAATAGCCAGGAGCGATGGTAATATTGTTTTGCAGCGCCAGCTTGTACAACTCAAGTGAATCAACAGTATCGGGCAGTTGAACCCAGACGACGATGCCACCAGTTGGATGCGTCACCCTGGTTTCAGGTGGGAAGTAGCGTGTGACGGCTTGGGCGAGCAGGTTGACATTGCGGGCATATTCCCGCCGAATATGGCGAAGATGGTGGTCATATCCACCGCTGGCCAAGAACTCGGCAACCGCCATTTGTGGCAGCGTTGCCGTGGCTACATTTGACGTAAATTTGAGCCATTCAACCTTGGATTTGAAACGACCCGGGGCAACCCAACCAACTCGCAAGCCACCACTAATATCTTTGGAGAAGGATGAACAAAGAATAACCAACCCTTTGGTATCGTATGATTTTGCGGTTAGGGGCCGTTTATCAGAAAAATAGATTTCACCACACACATCATTTTCAATCAAGGGAATGTCATGGTTAGCCAATAAGTTTACCAGTTCGCTTTTCCTTTGATCAGGAATACAACTTCCAAGGGGATTGTTGAAATTGGAGATAACTAAGACAGCTTTGATTGAGTTATGCGCGATGGCGAATTTCAATGCATCCAGGCTGATGCCATTCCTCTGATGGGTGGGGATCTCGAGGACGCGCAGCCCATGTACTTCCAAGCTTTGCAGAGTGCCAAAGTACATTGGCGATTCGATAGCCACAATGTCGCCCGGTTTGCAGATTGCACGCAAGGATAGGTCTACGGCTTCCGTGGCCCCAGACGTAATGACAAGATCATTGGGGGAGAAACGGCAGCCAAGTCGAAAAGCTCGCTGAGCAATCTGGACGCGCAGTTCCTCCATTCCTGGAGGTAGTTCATATTGGTGTGATTCTTGACCGGATTGACGAACTAGGCGAGCAAGGATGCGATTCAAGCGCTGAGTAGGAAGTAATTCAATATTAGGCAAGACGCCACCCAGTTGAGTCAATTTGGGATTGAAGATGTCCCGAATGATCAACATCACCAATTCGTTCAAACTGACATGGCTGGGGTCTGTGCCAGATGATAACGCTTCCGGTTCTGGGAGGCGGTCAAATTCCGGCACTCGAACGTAATATCCTGATTGAGGACGGGCTTCAATCAAGCCGCGATTTTCAAGGACGAGATAGGCTTGCAGCACGGTGCTGATGCTGACATTTTGCTGTTTGCTCATTTGGCGAACTGAGGGGATGCGATCACCCGGGCGGTAGGTGCCTTCCTTGATTAAGGCACTAAGGCTGTCGGCAATTTGCTCGTATAGGTGTGAGCTGGGCAACCTTGCGGCAGACATTTTCCCTCCGTTTCATAAAAAGCATTACAGTTCTATGTTACTGTTACCAGTACAGTTAAGTATAACACAAACTGTACTGGTTACAATTGCTGTTTTCTGCATCTGTACTGCAAATGTAGTTTCTGCAATAATAAAGACAGTAAAAAAGCCTTTGATGAAAGGAAACGAATATGAATACGAATAGACAGCCAAATCCAATAGTTCACTTGCAGAAACGCGGCTACCAACGCATCAATAAGATTAGACCAGGTTCCAAAGTGTTCTGTGATACCGGGGTCCTGTGGGTGACACAAGTTAACGATCGTCAAGATTATATTCTGCGATCAGGCGACACGATGACAGTTTCGAAGCGTGGCAAAGTTTTGGTGGAAGCCATGCGCGAGGCTGACTTCCACATCGCTTAGTTCATTTCGTTAGCTAGAAAGCGAATTAGCTATTTAGGCCAGCGCTTGTTGGAGATCGGCCACGAGGTCGTCGGCCGATTCCAGACCAACTGAGACGCGAATCAGGTTTTGGGGCAGGAGGGAGCCTGGACCTTCACTTGCTGCGCGCAATTCGAGCAAGCTCTCCACACCGCCAAGACTAGTGGCGTTGGTGAATATCTTCACTCGTGAAGCTGCTTTGACAGCTTGCTCTTTTCCCCCTTTAACCTGAAAAGAAAGCATGCCTCCATAGGAGGACATCTGCTGGGCGGCGATATCATGCCCTGGATGGGATCGCAGGCCAGGGTAATGAACCTTTTCGACGGCGGGGTGTCCGGCTAACATTGTGGCCACAGCCAAGCCGTTGGCGCTGTGTTTCTCCATGCGGCAGGCCAGTGTTCTTAGCCCGCGCAGCGTTAACCAGGAATTAAATGGTGAAACGACTGCACCGAGTATGGTGCGTACATTTTTGATCTCTTCAACGAGCTGAGCCTGTTTCTGAAAGATAAGCACGCCACCCTGTACATCACTATGCCCGCCAAAATACTTGGTCGAAGCATGCAGGACGATATCGGCGCCCAGTTCAAATGGGCGTTGCAGAACCGGGGTGGCGAAGGTGCCGTCGACCAGTAACTGAGCCTGATTGCCATGGGCGATCTCGGCCAAGGCGGCGATATCGAGCACTTCCATCAACGGGTTGGATGGTGTTTCTATCCAAATAACACGCGTACTTGGGCGCAAAGCCTGCTTCAGCTGATCGAGATCCTTCGTATCCACAATGGTTGCCTCAAGACCCCATTTGGGGAAAAAGTCCCGGGCAATCTCGCGGAAACCAAAGTAAGTATCCTTGTGAAAAACGACGTGCGTTCGGGGTGGCAGGTTCTGCAAATAGGCAGCTCCCGCCGCCAGCCCGGAAGAGAACACGAGCGCTGCCCGGCCGCCCTCCACAAGAGCAAGAGCTTCCTCCAATCGCGCCTGCGTTGGGTTGTCAGCCCGTATGTAGCTAAATCCCAAAGGAGACTCGCCAGCGGGACCATGTTCAAACGTTGTAGAAAGATGAATGGGCGGAGCAATGGCGCCCGTTTGCGGATCGACACTGGCACCAGCATGAATTAAGAGCGTCTCGAGTTTCATAGAAAATCCCCTAAAAGCTGAAATTAAACGGGTCTGGCCCCACACGCACGGCACGATCCAACCCATCAATCAAGGCCAGATCTTCTTGGGCTAATTCAAAGTCGAACACCTGGGCATTCTTTTGAATCCGTCGTTTCTTGCTTGATTTGGGTATGACGACCACGCCCCTTTGCATCAACCAGCGCAAGGATATTTGAATGGGGGTTTTCCCATATTTCTGGCCCAGTTTCTTTATTTCCGCCACCTTGCGCACTTCCCCTTTCATGAGTGGGCTCCAGGCTTCGACCTGAATATTCTGCTGACGACAGAATTCGATCAGCTCTGGCTGCTGTAGATATGGGTGCATTTCGATCTGGTTTACCGCGGGTATTATGCGCGCATTTTGCAGCAAGTCTTGCAAATGAGGGAGCATAAAATTGCTAACCCCGATGGCCTTACATTTACCGCTTTTATGGATGTCCTCCAGGCTCTGCCAAGTGTTCTTATAATGACCGGCAACGGGCCAATGGACGAGATACAGGTCTACATACTCCAGTCCCAACAGGTAAAGACTGGTCTCGATAGCTTTCTGCACACGTCCGGAGCGCTGGTCATGGTTCCAAATCTTCGTGGTTACAAAGATTTCTTCCCTGGGGACTCCGCTGCGTTGAATTGCTTTGCCCACTCCCGCTTCATTGCCATAAACGGTGGCCGTATCAATGCTGCGGTAACCCGCCTCTAGAGCCCACTGTACGGCCCTTTCGACCTCTTTTCCTTCTTTGGTCTTGAAAACACCCAAGCCAAACCAGGGCATTTGGATGCCGTTGTTTAATGTGGTGGAAGACTGTAGATCAGTAATCATATCGCTCCTTGATGCTCGACAAGCAAATTATGAATTTCCCAGATAGGTTCCCAAACTCCATTTTCCATATTGGATAACAGGACAACGTTGACATCCCAGTCAGGAAAGTGACGAATGATGCCGCTTACGCCAGCATTGATCCCGTCTTTTTGGAAACACACTACTTTGCCTGATTTGTCGAAATAATACATCAGGCCATAACCATACATGGTGGTCCATTTTTCCGATTCATGATATTTGACCTGTGGGGTCAAAAAGGCTTCTGTCAATTGAGGGGAGAGCAGCTTTCCCGCTTTAACTGCGCGTAGGAATCGATCGAGGTCAGCGGCGGTTACCAGTGCCCCGCTGTCCGGCGAACCAATGGGTGGATAGGAGTAGATATTTTTCTTCCAAGCACTGATCTGCCCAGCGGAGTCAACTACGGGATCACAGCCTTCGGCGACATTTGTGTGCACACGATCCATTCTATAAAAGTCACTATCTTCCATGCCTGCTTTTTGGAAGATGTTACGGCGGACATAGCTGCGGTAGGTCAATCCGCTGATCTTCTCAATTACCAGACCGAGTAAGATAAAGGCGCAGTTGTTATAGCGACAGCCCTGTCCGGGTGGGAAATTGGGCTCCTTGTGAATGAATTGAGGCAGGAAATCGACCGTTTCGGTCACCATGTAGTTGGGTTTTTGCTTCCAAAGCTCTTCGTAGATTTCTCCGTCTTCTTCCTCGACATCATCCCCTATGCCGGACGTGTGGGTAAGCAGATGGAAGACATTGACATCCCTGGATATCTTGGTATCAGCCAGCTTCAGGAAATCTATCACGGGTGTATTAAATGCCAGCTGGACCTGGTCGATAAGCTGGAGGGCCGAAACGGCCGTAAACAACTTTGTGATCGAGGCCGTGTCAAATCTCGTTTGTGGATTGTTGGGTACGCCCCAGGCGCGGCTGGCAAAACCAAAGGAGCGCTCGTATAGAGGTGAATCCCCCCGGGTAATCAACACATTTCCTGAGAATTTCTCCTGCTGTTCAAGTTCCAGGAAATAGTTATCGAGCCACTCGTTAACCTGCTGCATTATAGGTTTCCTCAACTTTGTATTCAATAGAAAAGAGGCCCCACAATGCAAATAGCCGCCTGTGAAACCCCTTGGAACGCATGAAAGCGAACGTATAATGATCTAGACAGAGTTTTGGACAAGCTCCACAAAACTCGGCTTCAAGGAGGCGCCGCCGACGAGCGCGCCATCGATATCTGGATGGGCCATTAATTCTGCAGCATTGTCTGGTTTGACGCTGCCGCCGTATTGGATGCGCACGAGCTGCGCTGTCTCATCGCCAAATATTTCAGCGATTGTGCCGCGCACGGTATTACCAATAATGCCGCCGGCCTGTTCCACTGTGGCTGTCAATCCGGTTCCGATAGCCCAGATTGGCTCATAAGCGACGACCAACTTGGCCATCTCTTCGCCGGTCAGTCCGGCTAAGCCTGCCTTGACCTGCCCGCTGACAAAGTCATGAGTTTCACCGGCTTGATTCTGCTCCAAGCTTTCGCCGACACAGACAATGGGTGTTAATCCATGTTTCAAGGCGGCCTTGATCTTCTTGTTAACCCCTTCATCGGTCTCGCCAAAATATGCGCGCCGTTCAGAATGGCCCAAGATCACGTATTTGCAGAAAGGGGTAAGCATGCTAGGCGCAAGTTCACCCGTGTAAGCACCGCTTTCTTCGAAGTACATATTCTGTGCCCCGACACCGATTTTTGTGCCTCTTAGGGCGTCTGCCAAGGCCGGGATGGCCAGGAATGGTGGGCAAAAAGCTACATCCACCCCCTCGATCTGATTGAGTGCTTCGCGCACTTCAAGTACAAACTCGACGGCTTCAGCGGCCGTCTTGTTCATTTTCCAGTTGCCAGCAATAAATGGTTTACGCATTGTTTCTCCTATGTATTAAAGGGCAGCTGCTTCCAACCCAAACTGCCCACTGTTTTCGTTTCAATTATAGCACTGATCGGGTCCGATGGACTCCCTTTCCATTTCGGCTGTTCTATGAACGGTTGATATGCCACCGATCATTCCTGTGGAAGCGGAGACCCACTTGCGCACCAAGCTACTTGGCATCTGCCGATAAAGAGCTAATAGAATTAAATTAGATCCTGGCGTATATATTCTTCGGGACGGATGGAAATAACCTGGCTGGTGCTGTCGGGCTGCATGCTCACACCGTAAATCGTCTGTGCGGCTTGCACAGTTCCACGATTGTGGGTGATGATGATAAATTGGGTATTCAAACTCAATTCGCGCACAATATCCCGGAAACGATTGATATTGGCTTCATCAAGCGCTGCGTCGACTTCATCCATGACACAAAACGGGGTAGGGGAAACTTTCAGAAGCGAAAAGATCAAGGCTGAGGCTGTTAAGGAGCGTTCTCCACCCGACAGGAGTCCTAACCCTTGTTCCCTGCGATTTGGCAGGCGGGCGATGATATCCACGCCGCTGACCGTCAGATCGTCCGGGTCGGTCAATACCAGGCGCGCTGAACCTCCGCCAAATAACTGCGTGAACGTGCTGCCAAAAACCAGGTTCACTTTGTCCACCGTTTCGGCGAAGGCGCGTGAGGTCAAATCATCCAATTCAGCGATTACCTGGCGTAGTTGGAACTCGGTCACATTGAGATCTTCCACCTGTTGGGTCATGAATTCAAAACGGGCCTGGGTCTCTTCAAATTCCGTGGGCGCGTCGGGATTAATCCCACCCATGCGATGTAGTTGTCCTCGATATTGCTGGATGGTTTTTTCAATGTCAGTGGGCAGTTCATCGACGCTCGGTAATTCCTCTACGACGCCATCAAAGGGTAGTGGGGTGGGGCCTGTTTGATCTTTATCAAATCTCAGTGCGACCAGCCCTAGATCGGCGTGGATGCGCTCCTGTAGAGTTTCAATCTGGCTTTCTTGTTGGGACAGCCGAACTTGGGTCTGCGTATAACGCGTCTCTTTCTCATGGGCCAGGCTCTGCAATTCACCCGTCTTCTGCTGGATGCCCATCAGTTGATCACGATGCGCAATCAGCCGCAACTGAACGGGCTTGATTTTTTGCTCTAGTGCACTGCGCTGATCCTGGAGCTGCTGCTGTGAGACGGATGAATCTTCCCGTTTCAAGGACTCTTGTTGGCCTGCCAGTAGATCCTTGCGCTGTCTCAAGCGGCTGATCTGTTGTTGGACTTGTCGCAGCGTAGTGCGCCGGCTGTCTACCACCGCCTGGCGACCGGCGACGATGGTTTCGGCCGTGGTCGTGCGCTGCTGTAGATCATGTTCTTGCTGCCGTGCTTCGGCCACAGGCAGCGCTTCCAATTTGGCCTTGGCCTCATCCAGAGCGATGTCCGACGCTTCGATTTTCCGCTGATCGGCAGCGACGCCTGCTTCAAGTTTATTGACTTGCTGCTGCAGGCGGACGATTTCCTGGGCCTGGCGCTCATTTTGCTTTTGCGTATAGGAGATCTGCTGTCCCGAATTGTCCACGCGTCGCTGAGCAACAGATACATTTTGAATGGCTTCATTTTCCTGGCGGCCCAGCTGTCGGTCTTTGTTTACGAGGCTGTCTACTTGATCCTGGTAGTTCTGGATCTTGTCTTGCAGTTCTGTGACGGCCGTATCAATCTGCTCACTCGCGACTTGGGCCTGCGCCAGCGCTTCCTTAGCTTCACGCCAGGCGGTCTCCCGAGCAAGGATGCTTTTGTTTTCATCGCCCCCAGTGACTTCGACGAGACCTCCAGCAAAGACCACAAAGCCATCGCTGGACACGGCCAACGCTCCAGCGGGCAAGTTGGCTGCTAAACGGAAAGCGGTTTTCCTTGTCTTTACCAGGAGCGCTGGACCCAACAGCAGGTCTACTGCTCTTTGGGCCTGTTTGCTGCCAGTCACTAGCTCATTGCCCCAGCCGATGACTTCTTCGTCCTCGGGGGCAGCCTGTAGTGGCGGAGGTTGGATATCGGCCAAGGAGGTAATATGTATCGTTTGGCCTGTTTCCTGGTCAGCCAATTTCCATAAGCTTTGCGAATCTTGGACCACCAGCGTTGCCATTCTAGCTGACAAGGCTGCTTCTATCGCCTGCTTATGTGCTTCAGGGATATCAATCAGGCTGGCCAGCGATCCGACGAAGGCAACCTCTTTATCGATTTCAACTTCCGTGCGCCGCAGTTGACCCAACAGATCAACTTTCGTTTCTAAGCGAGCCGTCTGCTCCTGCTGCCGGCGCAGCATTTTTTGCTGCGAATTGGCGTTCTGCCGTAATTCCTTGAGCTCTTTGACAAGTGCTCTGCGTTGATTCTGTAGACTGTCCCGCTTTCGGCGTAAGGACTCAACACTTTCTTGCCCTGTGGTCAAAACGGCCGTCTGTCGCTTTTGCTCGCCCAAAAGACGAGTGATCTCTTCTTCTGAAACCCCATCCGTTTGTTCTTGGCGTTCGTGCAGTCTACTGCGAAGCTGTCTAAGCTGGCCTTCGGCTTGAGCGAGACGAGTAGCGAGTAGGCCGCGTTCCTTACTGGTAGAAGCCACCGTTGCTTGCCATTTTTCAATCTCAGCCTGCTGGCTTTTGAAAGATTGTTTGAAATGCCGTAACCGTTGTCGACCTGCTTCTAGCTGCTGTTGGGAATCGGCGAGATCTTTAGCTGCCGCAGTAAGTTCTTCCTCAGCTTCCTGGTGCTGTTTGACCAACAGCGGCAGTTCAGAATCTATATCCGCCAACTGTAAGCCAATAGCCTGCCGCCTTTCTTCCAAAATTGCCGTTTCGCGCCGGGCATTCTCGAGCTTTTCACGCACATTTTCGCGTTGATCTTGAAGAGAGCTGAGCTGCTGCTGCGCATGGTTGATTTTCTGCTGCAGATCATCGATATTCTGCTGCTGCACGAGCAGTGAGCGACGGCTTTTCTTCCATGCCGATTCTGATTCATCTGCTTCCTTGCGTGCCACGCGCATGTCGTCTCGTGTTTGATCCCATTTGAAACCGTACCAAATTCGCAGGAGATGGCGTAAATCCTGATTTATTTGATCATAGTTTTTGGCGCGGGTTGCTTGTCGTTTTAAAGAGGAAAGCCGGGGCTTGATTTCGGCCAATATATCTTGCACGCGCTCTAAGTTGTGTTGGGTTTCGTTTAAGCGGCGCAAAGTGGCAGCGCGTCGGGTTTTATAGTGATTGATTCCGGCAGCTTCTTCAAAGAGAGCACGGCGTTCATCAGCACGCAAGGACAAAGCCTGATCAATGAGCCCCTGCCCAATCATGGTATAGGTTCGTTCCGAGAGTCCGCTGGTTGCCAATAAATCGGTGATATCCTTCAGGCGCACTTTTTGGCCATTGAGAATGTATTCGTTCTCACCTGAACGGTAAGCCCGGCGGCCGATTTCCACCTCAGTATAATCAATGGGCAGCCACTGATCTGAGTTGTCCAAGGTTAGGGTCGCCTGGGCCATGCCTGCCCGCGGCCTGGTCTGACTGCCAGCAAAAATCATGTCAATCGTTTTTTTGCCGCGCAGTGTGCTGTAGCTTTGCTCGCCAAGTACCCAGCGTACGGCATCGGCGATATTGCTCTTTCCGCTGCCATTTGGCCCTACGATAGCCGTGATCCCCTCATCAAAGAGGAAGCTCGTCCTGCTGGCGAACGTTTTGTAGCCCTGTAAAGTAAGTTTCTTTAATAACATAACTAATTGCCATGCACCCCGACCCAGAACAAATTCTTGTGCAGATTAACCCTCCGGATGTTACTGCAAAACAGGTCTGAGCCAACCCCATTAACTGGCAGGCAAAATGCCGCGGGCAGTATAATGAGAAGCGCGCAATCTAGCAAGTGTACTAAGGCATATTATAATTGCCAAAAAGGTCGATTGGCATTGCTTGGATGCTTCTTAGGCCGCTTGTCCCCCACCGTGTGCGTGTTATAATCGTTCTGTTCTTTCAAAGTGCAAATAGAGGCGAACGATTAGCGTTCGCCTTTCTTTTTATTAGCCCACTTGTATAAGGAGAGTTCAGTGAATCTGCACGAATACCAGGCAAAACGGTTATTTGCTGAACACGGCGTGCCCATTCCCGATGGAAAGGTGGCGCGCAGCCCGTCGGAAGCGCGGGAAATTGCCCGTGAGCTCGGCGGTCGTGTTGTTGTGAAAGCCCAGGTCCACACCGGAGGTCGCGGAAAAGCGGGCGGCGTAAAGCTAACCAATACTCCCGACGAGGCTGAAGAAGCTGCTGCCCAGATTTTGGGTATGGACATCAAGGGTTTTACGGTGAACAAAGTTCTTATTGACCGGCAGGCGCCTGGCATTGATCAGGAAATCTACCTAGCGGTTCTTATCGATCGTGGCCGGCGTATGCCGATGATCATGGCTTCCGCCGCTGGTGGTATGGATATCGAAGAGGTAGCGGAGAAAACCCCGGAACTGATTTTCAAGGTCCATGTCAATCCCAGCCTCGGTGTCCGTGGTTATCAGTCCACCTATATCGCCGACGGCATGAATCTGCCCCGTAGTCTGTGGCGTGACTTCCACAAGCTGGTTGTCGATCTTTATGATTGTTTTATTTCCAATGATGCCTCATTGACTGAAGTAAACCCTCTCGTTATTACGGGTGAGGGCAAACTCTTGGCGGTAGATGGCAAGATGTCCATTGATGACAATGCTCTATCCCGTCACGCCAACCTGGCCGAGATGCGTGATATCGAAGAAGAACCAGAGTCAGAACGTGAAGCGCGCATGGCGGGCATCAACTTCATCCAACTTGATGGCAATATCGGCTGTATGGTAAATGGCGCTGGACTGGCTATGTCAACCATGGATATCATCAAGCTCTTTGGCGGAGAGCCGGCCAATTTCTTGGACATAGGTGGTGGGGCCAAGGAAGAACAAGTTGCGACGGCTTTACGTCTCATCCTTTCGGACAAAAACGTGGAAGCAGTGTTGTTCAATATATTTGGCGGTATCACGCGCGGAGATGAGGTTGCACGTGGTATTATTTCCGCCTTGAATCAGATCGACACGGACGTGCCAATGGTTGTTCGTTTGGCGGGCACCAATGCTGAGGAAGGGCGGGAAATTCTGGCTGGAGCGGACATGGAAACGGCCGAGACCCTTTCTGAAGCGGCCCACAAAGCCGTTGCCGCGGCAAAGGGAGCGCAGGAGTAAGTCATGAGCATCTTGGTAGACAACAACACGCGTTTGCTGGTGCAGGGTATCACCGGGCGCGAGGGAACATTCCATACAAATCATATGATCGCCTACGGCACGAATGTCGTGGCTGGAGTCACACCTGGAAAAGGTGGTTTAACTTTTGAAGGTGAAGGCGCGAAGGTGCCTGTTTTCAACACGGTGCAGCGTGCAGTGGAGAAGACCGGCGCCAATGCCTCTGTTATTTTTGTCCCTTCACGATTCGCAGTGGATGCCATTTACGAGGCCGCGGATGCAGGGATTGAACTAATAGTTTGCTTGACCGAGTATATTCCTGTTCTGGATATGATCAGAGCCAGAGCTTACCTGGATACATTGAACACGCGTCTGATCGGGCCCAACTGTCCGGGCTTGATTTCTCCTGGGGAAGCCAAGGTAGGCATTATCCCCGGATCGATCGTTAAACCAGGCAATGTGGGCGTGGTATCCAAGAGCGGGACCTTGACCTACGAAGTGATTTTTGCTTTGACAGAGCGCGGAATGGGCCAATCAACTTGTGTCGGTATCGGCGGCGATCCGATCAAGGGCGTGAATTTTATTGATATTCTGGAACTGTTCGAAGCTGATCCTCAGACTGAACAGGTGATCCTTATCGGTGAAATCGGCGGGGATGCTGAAGAACAGGCCGCGGCCTATATAGACAAAAATATGAGCAAGCCTGTCACGGCGTTTATTGCCGGACGCACGGCCCCTCCAGGCCGGCGCATGGGTCATGCCGGCGCCATTGTCGAGGGAAAAAGTGGAACGGCGGAAGGCAAGGTAGCTGCCTTGCGCGAAGCTGGCGTGCCGGTTGCCGAGCATCCTGATCAGATTGTGGACTTGATTAGAACTTAATTCGTGGCCTAGAAAGCGCCATCCCGTTGAGTGAACGTTAAGCGTAAAGCGTGAAACGTGATAAATTCATCACGTTTCACGCTTTTGTTGTCGCAGCTTATTCTGGGCAAGAAGAGGCTGAAGCAAGTTTGTTTATATAAGCTTAGAACACATGCGTAGATTATTTCGTCGCCTCGATCCAGGCTTCCTGATTGTCCTGGCCATCAGCTTGCTGGCAATTTGGCCCTTTATTGGGCGGGCAAGCTTGCCGGAAGGAACGGATGCTGAACTGCATATTTTTCGGCTTGCCGAGCTGAGTACCCTCTTGCGTGGTGGGGAGATGTTCCCCCGTTGGGCTCCGAATTTCTATCACGGTTACGGCTATCCCATCTTCAACTACTATGCGCCGCTGACCTATTACCTAGGGGTCATCCCGGAACTCACTCCCTGGTTCGATGCCGTCGCTGCCGTAAAATTGGTATTCATGCTCGGTATTTTGCTGACCGGCTTTGGCATGTATGGCTTTGTACGGGACAATTGGGGTAGGCGAGCCGGGTATATTGCTGCGGCCGTTTTTCTCTATGCGCCCTATGTCCAATACATTGATCCACTGGTGCGCGGCGTGCTGCCTGAATCGTTCAGTTTCGGCATATTTGCGGTCGCTTTGTGGGCGCTGGATCGTCTGCGCCGCGCAGGAAGCCGCTGGTCGTGGATCGCATCCATACTCTTGGTGGCTGGGGTGATCATGTCCCATAATCTCATGGGCCTGCTCTTCTATACCATTTTGGTGGTATGGGCCTTGTGGCTCATACTCTTTGAGTACCGGGATAATACTGCCCGAAAACAAGCTGCCCTCCGCCTTTTACCCGCCTTGGCCATCGGCCTGGGAGCAGCAGCCAGCTTCTGGCTGCCTGTTTTCTTGGAACGCAGCGCGGTCAACTTGACCACTCTGATTGGCCAGCAGGACAATTATGATTTTCACACCCATTTTCTTTCTATCCGGGAGATGTTGGCGCCCTCGATAAGACTGGACTGGGGCGCCACGGAGCCTGATTTCCGCTTTAATGTGGGAATTATGCAGTGGCTGCTTGGTGGTTTGGGCTTGGTGATGCTCTTGGCTCGAAAAGTTCGCGACGCGCGGCATCTGACCTATTTCGCGCTTACGCTTTTGGTCCTCTTGTTTCTCATGCTGCCGGCGTCAACGGTTATGTGGGAGACGATTCCCTATTTACCCTATTTTCAATTCCCCTGGCGCCTGCTAGGTGCCGCAGCGGCCATGCTGGCCATTTTAGCCGGGGCGGGCGTTTCCGCCTTAGGCGACCTGTTATGGTCTCCTGCAAAAGCCCGCCATGAGGATGTGATTGAGCAGAGAAGTTGGATTGCCGGAAAGCGCAGATGGCTGACAGCCGCCTTTGTCGCCTTGCCCATACTCCTGGCCCTTCCTCTCAGCCAGCCTAGTCCGTGGCCCGATTTTGGAGAAGTGAATAATCTGCGCATGTCGCTTATTGAGAATACGGGACGCTGGTTAGGGACGACATCCACGGCAGACTACGTGCCCGTCACCGTCGATATCATACCCTCCCGTAAGGGATCCGTTGTGGCCCCTATTGCCGACGGTTTGCCACCCGATCGCGTCAATTATGCTATGCTGCCAGAAGGGGCGACTATTGAGACGGAAGTGATTCGACCTCTGCTGACCCGTTACGAGATGACCACGCCGCGTGATACGCGCCTGCGCCTCTACCAGTTCGATTTTCCAGGCTGGCAGGCGCGCATTGATGGCCAAGTGGTGGAAACGGAAGTGGGGCGACCGGAAGGGTTTCTGGTCATTCCTGTTCCCGCTGGAGAACATCTAATCGAGGTTGAGTTTGTCAGCACACCGGCACGTTCCTTGGGCCTGATGATCAGTTTGCTGTCTCTGCTGCTGATGCTGGTCGTCGTCTGGCGCATGCCTCGCAATCCGGGACAACAACCTGATAAGTCATTCCGTGATTGGCCGGTTTTAATCGTCGTCCTAGGAATCATGGCGATAACGCTTTTGGTGTTGGAACCGGCTGGAGTTCTGCACCAGGATTCGAAGGGCAGAACGGCCGAGCCGGCGCAGGTTGCGGCCTATGCCGACTTTGGCGAGCAGTTGGCTTTGCTAGGTTATGATGTGTCGAGTACATCGATTAAGCCTGGCGAAAACGTTTATTTGACATTATATTGGAAAGCGCAGGAAGAACTGGATATTAACTACCAGGTATTTGTCCATGTATTTGGTCCCGAAGGACTGATTGCGCAGTCGGACAAGCTGAATCCGGGCGAGTTTCCAACCCGTCGTTGGCCAGATGATAAATATGTGCGTGATGAACATGAACTTGTTTTGCCACAGGATCTTGGCCCGGGACAATATGAAGTTGCCGTTGGGGCCTGGGTGCAGGGAGATGGCTGGCGACTGCCCTTATTGGACGATCAGGGGCAGCAGATTGGCGATCGTTATACGATGTTTATCTTAAACGTCGAAGAGTAGAATTTTTATGCGCGTAATTAGCGGTACAGCAAGAGGGCGCAAGCTGAAGTGCGTGCCAGGAGACAGCACAAGACCGATTATGGATCGTGTGAAGGAAAACCTGTTCAATATTTTGGGCAGCTCTGTGCATGGTTCACGCTGGTTGGATCTTTTTGCCGGCACCGGGCAAGTGGGTATTGAAGCGCTCAGCCGCCAGGCTGCCGAGGTCGTTTTTATCGACAATGTCTATGCGGCGGTTCGTACTATCAATGATAATCTACGCCATACCCAACTGGCAGAAAACGGGAGGGTGATCAAGATTGATGCCTTCCGTTATCTTCAATCACCCACCGGCGCCCCCTTTGATCTGATTTATATTGCTCCGCCGCAGTATCAAGAATTGTGGCAAAAAGTGCTTGCTGTCATTGACCAGCGCCCGGCAGAATTCCTCAATCCTGAAGGCTTGGCTGTTGTACAGATTGATCCTTTGGAGTTTAAGGAGCTGGAATTGGACGGCCTCGACCTAGTTGATCAGCGTCGCTACGGGTCGACGATGCTCTGTTTTTATGAGCTTCCGGTCAATGTCAGTTGAATGACACATTGTCCGGTGATGTTCTCCCCAATATCAACCGTGGTTAAGCGAATAAGGTAAGGGCCAGACTGCCAAGAACCTAGATTGGCGCTGCCCAGGAAACCTTCGCGCACGGGCTGGTCCACCTGTCTGCCCAATAATGAAGCCCACTGTCCATTGGTCTGAGGCCCGTTTGTCTCCAGAATGTAATATTGGAAATTGTCGGTATCGGCCGTTCCCGTAAAGGACAGCTCTCCTGAAGCAGCGCTGCCGTCGCGTGGGTCGCTAATATTGAGATCGGATGTGCAGTCTACAAAGGGCGTGGGAGGAACGTATATTGTTGCCGTTGCCGTTGGTTCGGTTAGCTCTGTTTCGAGTTCTTGGCCTGCATTCACATCGGATCCAGACAGGGTAACGGTAGCCACCAAGGCCGGGGTTACGATTTCACGCGTAGTGTCTGGCGACTGCAGCGGCGTCGGCGAAGAAAGTGGGGTGGAGAAAATGTTAGGCGTTGGGGTTGGGGGTTTGAGTAATTCGGCCGGTAGATTGGGCGCTATGCGCGAATTAACAAAGAAGACGATGGCTATGATCACGCTGAAGAGCAGGATGAAGAACAGCGCGTTGTTGCGCATCCGTTTGCCGCGCTCTTTTTCCAAGCCAAACACGGCCGTTCGCAAGGATCGATTGGCGCGGATTAGTTCTGTGGCATACCAAAAAAGACCCAGCATGGAGAGAATGTATATCCAGATGTCATTGCGGATCAGGAAAAGATAAATCCTATCCATGGTTGGGACTTATTTCGATCCCGTACACGGGATCAGGGACTTGAGGTTACTGCAATCCTGCCACGACACCGTGGACAAGGCTTGCCAGTCTAGGGACTGCCATCTTCCCCGTTTCTAATACATCCTCGTGTTTGTGATGGGTGCCGGGCTTAGGGTCTGGGAGCGCCATATTGGTGATTGTAGAGATGCCCAAAACGCGAATTCCGGCATGGCGGGCGACGATGACTGAGGGAACGGTGGACATACCCACGGCGTCCCCGCCAACCATTTGTAGGAACCGCAGTTCGGCCGTTGTTTCAAAGCTTGGCCCAGCGACAAAGGCATAAACGCCCTCATGTACCGTGAAACCTCTTTGCTGTGCAACCTGGTTTGCAAGCTTCCTCAGTTCTGGATCATAAGGCACGGTCATGTCTGGAAATCGAGGGCCAGCCGAATCATCATTTGGTCCGCGAAGTGGATTGTTGCCGGCCATTCCCGGCATATTGATATGATTCTTGATCACCATGAGATCGCCTGGTGTATAACTTGGATTCATGCCTCCTGCGGCGTTTGTGACGATCAATGTTTCCATGCCCAAAGCGCGCATGACGCGCACGGGAAGCGTGACTTTTTGGATGGAGTACCCTTCGTAAAAATGGACGCGTCCCTGCAAGGCGATGACTGTTGCCCCCTCGAATTGGCCTATGACCACCCGACCTGTATGTCCAGGGGCCGTGGATGCCGGCCAATGTGTGATCTCATTACATGGAATAATATCTGCATTCTCGATATCATCTGCCAGACCACCCAGTCCCGATCCGAGGATCAAACCGATTGTCGGTGTCTTGTTTGAATGCTGCTGGATGCTTTCTGCCGCTTCAGCAACTTGCTTCTGTGTCACGTACTCACTCATTAATGGCTACTCGCTTTTTTCGTCCAAGTGGGCATATATTTGAGTTGTAGAAATATTGGCATGTCCTAATAATTTCTGAACTTCTTCTAGTTCGGAACCGCTGTCTAATTTGTGGGCGGCAAAACTATGGCGCAGTGTATGGGGCGTTACTTCAGAGCTCAGTTTTGCCTCACGCGCATAGGATTTAATAATGAGCCACAATCCCTGTCGCGTAAGCTGCTGCCCACGATGATTGAGGAATAGGGCGGTCTCATTGGGATCTTTGACCAGATACGGCCGTCCATTGGAAATGTAGACCTCCAGAATTCTGTGTATTTCATCGTCTAGCGGTACTTCTCGCGACTGGCTTTCCCCTTCGCGAATAGTGACATTGAGCACTTTGTTTTTTAGATCGACATCATCCATTTGCAGGAAGACGACCTCGGAAACTCTCATGCCTGTGGAATAGAGCATGTTCAATAGCGCAGTATCCCGCAGATGTTTTGGCGTATTGCCGCGTAAAGGAGCCTTCAGCAGTTCCGCAATCTCTTTGGCGGCCAGCGTTTTGGGCAGACGTTTCTCAACTTTGGGCGAATCGATCTGCTCGGTAGGATTGGTCGAAATCATGTTGCGAGCATGAAGGTAGTTGAAAAAGGACTTTACGGCTGCGACTTTGCGCGCAATGGAGGAGGGGGCATAAGGTTTATCACGGTGCTTGAGATCATATACATAAGCATTGATGATCTCTGAGTTGACATCCGCCCAGCTACGCAGATGAGAGTATTGATCTCCCTGCAGGAAATCATAGAACTGGGTCAGATCGTTGCGGTAGGCGGCGACTGTATTGTCTGAATAGTGATATTCGCTCTTGAGGAAAACCAAGAAGGTCAGCAGCACTTCTTCCATTGTACGATACTCCTGTACGATATCCGTAAATAAGAAACTGTTACTTACATCATCGAAAAAACCAATACTATTCGTGTAGCGATAATGTGCTGCGCTACTGGTGACCCGATGTTGAACTCCTCAGCCTGATATCTGCCCACAGGAGTCGGCTGATTTTGCTGAAAGAACGGGTACAAAGGGTGACCTGTTAAAGGATTATGTAATTTTAACTGCAAGAGCATTATATCATTACTTTTCATAAGATCAATAACCAATCGACATAATTCTAGAGATATCACGTTATGTTTACGCAAAGGCGTCGCAAAAAAGGCCGATATTTCGTGTAGCCCTACCTTTGTGATGGTTTTTACCATTTCTAAAAAGATGGTATCATGCTGATCAAGGCGCAAATGCGAACAATTGGCGTACTTTAATATCCACAATCCCACTAGTTGAACTGACATAGCACAAACCGCAGAATCGAAGGGAAATCGACTTTCCCGATTCATATTAAGGCTTCCATGGGTGCTCAGTTCATCAATTTCAGGAGTTTTCAATATGTCTAACAGTCATCCGCAAAAGGTCTTGATTGCCGGAGCAGCCGGACGAGACTTCCACAACTTCAATACTTACTTCCGTGACAATGAGGCTTTTCGCGTGCTTGGGTTCACGGCTACGCAGATCCCCAATATTGAGGGACGCCGCTACCCACCAGCTCTCTCGGGTTCCCTTTATCCCGAGGGCATTCCCATTTTTGCGGAGTCTGAACTAGAGGAACTGATCACAAAGTTCGATATTGATGATCTGGTGTTTGCCTATTCGGATGTGTCACATGAAACAGTGATGCATCTCGCTTCACTTACGCTTGCCGCGGGGGCAGGGTTTAGATTCTTGAGTCCGCAGCAGACCATGGTCGCTTCAAGCAAACCCTTGGTATCGATCTGCGCTGTTCGTACCGGTTGTGGCAAGAGCCAGACTTCGCGCCGGGTTCTTGACATTCTGCAAAACGAACTGGGATTTGAGCGCGTGGTGGCTATTCGTCATCCTATGCCCTATGGTGATCTGGCCAAGCAAGCTGTACAAAGGTTTGCCAGCAAACAGGATCTTGTGGATCACCAGTGCACTATCGAAGAGATGGAAGAGTACGAACCCTATATTGAAAAGGGTGCCGTCATTTATGCTGGTGTTGATTATGAAGCGATATTGCACCAGGCTGAGGCTGAAGCTGATATCATCATCTGGGATGGCGGCAATAATGATCTTCCTTTTTACCACACTGATTTCCACATTGTTGTCACCGACCCGCATCGCCCGGGGCATGAATTAACCTACCATCCCGGAGAGACCAACCTCCGTATGGCCGATGTTGTGGTCATCAATAAGGTGGATACGGCCGATCATCAAAACGTCATCACGGTTCAACAGAATATCCGCAGCGTTAACCAACATGCGATGATCGTCAAAGCGGCCTCGCCGATATTCGTAGATAGACCCGCAGAGATCAGAGATAAAAGTGTCCTGGTCGTCGAGGATGGCCCCACGCTGACCCATGGCGAAATGGCTTACGGCGCAGGGGTAATGGCCGCAGATTATTTTGATGCGGCCGAGATCGTGGATCCCCGTCCCTATGCGGTGCGATCAATTAAAGATGCATATGAAAAATATCCTACCACAGGTCATGTGTTACCGGCTATGGGGTACGGTGCCGAACAGATTGCCGATTTGGAGCAGTCTATCAACAGCACACCAGCCGATATGGTGTTGGTAGCCACACCCATCGATCTGGCGCGGATTTTGGATATCAAAAAACCAAATCAGCGCGTACGTTACGAGCTGCAGGAAATTGGGCAGCCGACGCTGACGGAGTTATTGAGAGACCGTTTTGTAAGCTGAGTCTCTGGCCAGTAGATTGCCGGATAGTCTTTAAGACGAGCCGGCAACCTGCCGGCTGCTTTAAGGTATAATATAAGATACGAGCAGCGAGCTTGTATTGGAGTCCATCTTACTGGAACCACGGAGATCATGAGCAGTAAGTTTTGTTTAAATGAGGGGTTAGCCTATTGTGTGTCAGAGTATCCAGTCTGAGAAATAGCTGCCTGGCTATTTCAGATGGATCTATAACGCCTACAATCAGCAGGTTTTTTCTTGCGAGTCGTCCCCTAATACGAGGAGGTAAAAATGCAAACAGTTACACAAAGTTTTGGCTTATTGTGGAATGCACTGTTCCTTGAGAGCCAGGCTTATGCCACCATGCGTGACAACAAGAGTCCGGTCAAGAAGGGCCTGGTTATCTTGATCATTCTTGGTCTGGTGGTGGCTTTAGCCGGGATTGTCGGCACAGGACTCGAATGGGCGAGCAGCCCTTCCCTGAATGCAATCCGCGACACGATCTGGGATATGTACCAGCAAAGTCCCTGGTGGCAGTTTATTGAGGCTGAGCCGGAGGCGCTGAATATGTTTACCCAGATCTGGGATCAGATTTGGTTTATTTTGGGCTATGTAATACCTAGCCCGGCGTCATCTCTAGCTGGTCTGATTGCCAAGCCCTTGGGGCTGATCATTGGCTGGCTAATATTTGGCTTACTGGCCCATCTGTTTGCCCGCATGTTAGGTGGATCGGGCACCTTGGGACAAACATTGGGCACAACTTCCCTTGCCGCAGCGCCCCAACTGTTGCTCCTTTTGACTGCTGTTCCCTTTGTCGTCGCTGCTGGTATCGGAACATGGACGCTCATCTGCCGCTATATGGCTGTCCGAGTGACCCACGATTTATCTTGGGCAAGATCGTTGTGGTCGGTAATGCTACCGCAAATCTTGCTTACATTCTTAATAATCCTGCTGGCGACCATTCTCAGCGTCTCTGTAGCCACACTGATGGCAGGGAGTTTTTAAGATGAAAGAGTTAACTAGGACAATTAAGGGCGTCTTTCTGCTTGAAGAAGCAACCTTCCAAAGACTATTTTCCGCGGAAAACAGCATGAAGACGGGGATCTATCTTTTGCTGGCCTGTTTCCTAATCGCCGCCATCCCTACCTTCATTGGAAACCTGGTCGATAGTGTACAGCCGTTTACAGAGGAACGGGCTGACGAATTCATGAATGATTTGCTAGCCGGGTTTGAAACCGCTCAACAATTTATGCCTGATGACGCAGACTTCGAAATCTTCATGGACCAATTTAGGGAAAACTCTGAATTTGGAGCCCGCATCGGTGTGGCGATTGATGCGCTTCCGGCGCCATTGCCCTATGCTGTAGGCGGTTTTCTCCGCGCCTTCGGCGGCTGGCTCAGCATGCCCTTGGCTCATCTGGCATCGTGGTTTAGCTATGCTGTCTGGGTCCTGCTCTTCGCTAAAATCAGCGGCGGTCGGGGAGGGGTTAACCGTTTTTTAGGCATGACGGCTCTTTATGCTGTACCCAATTTGCTGAGCTTCTTGGCCTTTATACCCTTCCTGGGAAGTGTGTTTAGTCTGGTGGGCGTTGTGTGGGGCTGGGTAGTCTATGTCAAGGGAGTACAAGTCAGCCAGGAATTTACTGCTGGCAAGGCTGTCCTCGTGGCAATATTGCCCGTTATCATGGCCGTCGTGGTTGTTTTCTTCATCACCTTATTGATGGGGGTGACTATTGCCAGCCTGGTCAGCAGTGTAAGCTAAGACACGATAATTGGGCTGGTATATCGTTGAGGATAAGGTTTGAAAATTGCCCTCTCATTGTGCATGTTTTTTTATGCGGATCTAATATGAGCGGGGTACTATATCGCGCGTAAATAATATCAATCTGCCTGGAGCAGCATATAGTACCGGGCTGGTACTGAGCATAGAAGAGGAATTTATCAATGACGACCAATGAACATCAAGGCGCCGCGCCTGGCGCCAACGAGGAATATCGTTTTAAAGCGGAAATCAAGCAGCTGCTGAATATTCTGGCCCACTCTCTGTATAAGGATCGCGATATATTCTTGCGTGAGCTGATTTCAAACGCCTCAGATGCCTTGACTCGCATTCATTTCGAAGGTTTGACCAACCGCGAAATTCTGGATGTGGATGCCGAATTGA
Source organism: uncultured Chloroflexia bacterium (assembly GCA_963807975.1). GTDB lineage: Bacteria > Chloroflexota > Anaerolineae > Promineifilales > Promineifilaceae > JAACFF01. The sequence continues at coordinate 176,169 of CAWEDV010000006.1, forward strand.
ATATTCACATTGAGGTGCCTGAGGTTGGTGAAGACGAGCCGAAGCGCATTGTTATCAAAGACAGCGGCATCGGTATGGACCATACTGAAGTCATACAAAACTTAGGCACCATTGCCCAGTCTGGGGCGCGCGAATTTCTGTCGCAGGTGGGAGACGCAGATTTTGATGCCACGGATGTGATTGGTCAGTTTGGGGTTGGCTTCTATTCAGTGTTCATGGTTGCTGATGAGGTTCAGGTGATTTCGCGCAGCTACAAACCCGATGCGGAGGCTGTCGCCTGGATTTCAGATGGTAGTGACAATTTCCGAGTTGAAGCTGCTGAAAAAGAAGACAGAGGCAGCGAAATAGTTATTATCTTGAAGAAGGATGCTGAAGAGTTTGCCAGTGAATGGAAACTGAAACAAACTGTCAAGAAGTACTCTGATTTTGTGCGTTATCCTATTTATATTGGCGATGATCAGGCGAATCAGCAGGTTTCTTTGTGGCGACAACAGCCCTCTGAGATCGAAACGGACGAATACGACAAGTTTTACCAACAAATGACCATGGATTTCGAAGAGCCGGTCGCAACTATTCACTTTGCTTCTGACGCTCCGGTTCATTTGCGGGCCATGTTGTTTATCCCGGCCAAAAGAGAACCCGGTATTCTAGCGCAACGTAAAGATCCGGGCGTTATGCTCTATTCACATAATGTTCTTATTCAAGAGTACTGTACCGATCTGCTGCCCGACTGGCTTAACTATGTCGACGGCGTTGTTGACTCGGAGGACTTACCGTTAAACGTAAGCCGCGAAACCGTCCAGCAGAGCCGTATTATGCGCCAGTTGGCACGCACCGTGCGCAAACGAGTGCTCAGAGAATTGAAACAACTTGCTGAGAATGAGCCTGAGAAATATGGGGGCTTCTGGCAGGAGTTTGGTCGCGCTTTTAAGGAGGGTTTGGCGACAGACCCGACGGCCAAAGATGAGATTATTCCTTTCCTGCGCTATGTATCCTCTGGCAGTGAAGGTAAGTTGACTTCACTGGACGAATATATTGACCGCATCCCTGAATCTCAAGAAGAAATCTATTATGTATTGGGTGATGACGAAGTATCAGTCAGCCGCAGCCCCCACCTCGATCCGTTTACCGCGCGAGAGATAGAGGTTCTTTACTGGATCGATCCGCTGGATGCTTTCTTGGCACCTATGATGCAGGAATATAAAGAAAAAAAGCTGCGAAATATCGACGATGCCAGCATCGAGCTTCCGCCCCAGGAGGACGATCAGGAAGGTGAGGAACGTGCGTCTCTGTTGGACGAGAAGCCCTTTAATCAGTTTGTCGGTCGCTGTGTGACCGCTCTGGGCGATCGTATAATCGAGGTGCGAGAGTCAAAGGTGCTCAAAAACAGCCCTGTGCGCCTGGTGACACCTGAAGACGTCCAAGACAGAGATACGCAGCGCTTGCAGCGATTCTTGGATCAAAACTATGAAGTGCCCAAGCGTATTATGGAAGTGAATCGCAGCCATGCGCTCATTGCCAATCTGGCGCGCCTTCTCGAAGATCAGCCCGATTCAGAACTGGTCGATCTTTCGATCGAGCAGCTTTACGAAAGCGCATTGGTGCAGGAAGGGCTGCACCCTAACCCGCTGCAAATGCTGCCGCGCATTGAAGAGCTGATGCTCCTGGCTGCTGAAGCAGCGGTCAATGATTCGGAATAACGTATTATCTGTTTGGTGCCGGTCAGATTCAGCGCAGGTCACGGTGAATCTGACCGCATTTCTTCGGCAGCCGAAATAACTCCCCGCCCTATTTCTTGAGCGCTCAATAGTGAGCTGCTGCCTTCTAGAATGACCACTACAACCTGATCGGACGTTTCTGTTTTCATCATCCCCACGTACCACGCGTTCGTGCTTCCTTCAGGACCAGAAATCACCAAGTTTTTGATCTCCCACATGTCCCCATACTGAGGTAGGGCTTGTTGGACGGCATTTCTGGTCTCTCCTGAAATCACAGAATTCGAGTCATTTTCCTGGTTGTATCGCTGCCAATCGCCTGCGGGCGCCCGGGATTCCAGCGCCAACCGGGGCAGAGGCACCGATCCATCACCAGATAGGGCAGCCATAGCCAGACCGATTTTTAGTGGTGTAATGGAAAGATTGTCTTGCCCAATTCCAGCCAACAGCGGATCGGACAAAGGTTCATCGGGAGTCGTTGTGGTTTCAATCTCCAACTGCGGATCTCGGTCAAGTTCAAAAGCTGCGAATATGGCGTCGAGTCCTCCACTACCCAGTTGATCGGCAAGATCTTGCATCGGTCCCGGACATTGGTGCCGCAGAACGTCAGACCATGTGCTGGGTTCTGGTGGTGGGCTAATGCATCCTGAGCTTTTGCCATTGATTTCGACCAGGCGTTGTGGATTGATAACGTGATCAGACATTTGGACCGTGCCTTGTTCCAAGGCCATTGCTAAGATTAGCGGCTGCAGCAGTAGCCCGGGTTGATATTGTCCTTGGGTAATTCTGTTTAGCAATGGCGCTTGTTCATTGGCACCGAGTGATTCAAACCGATCATCGATCAGGTTGGGGTCATATCCGGGACTGCTGGACAAGACCCGCAGCCAGGCGACATTGGATCCATCCTGGGGACGATCCAACAATAAGACGGCACCATCTCTACCTGCCAATAGAGAATGAGCGTTGGCTTGCAGTTTGCTATCTAGTGCCAGGCGCACGTCATGCCCAATTTGTGGTTGGTGTAAGATCTGCTGCCAATAGCCACTTGCAGGATACGTGTCATCACCGCGCAGCAGCTCATTAAAACCGTTTTCCGCCCCGGTGGTGCCGTATGTGAGACTGTAATAGCCTACTGCCGGGCCCATGTAGGAGAAAGGATAAAAACGCTCCTGCTTTTCTGGGGGGCCGATGTTCAGGGCTAGGACCACATCATGGCGATCGAATATTGTGCCGCGCTTGATGCGTTGTTCCGCTTCTACCAGTCGTGGGTTGTCATCTCGAGATAGTAATGATTGTGCGCGAAGTATCCCCCAGAAAAAAAGAGATAGGGCGACGATTAAGAACCCGGAAAGCAGAATCATGCTCACCGTGCGCATATTGTCCGGTCTGGATCTTGCAGCTCTTGGGCCGATCATCTAGCTGCGAAGCTCCGTATTTCTGATCGTCTGCAGATCATCCGCCGGCTCTTGGGACATATAAAGCAACAGGCCCATCATGATGCTGCTAATTAAGAAAGAACTGCCGCCATAGCTGATGAAGGGCAATGTGACGCCGGTTAGGGGGAGTAATTTTGCCACACCACCCATGATTAGAAGTGCTTGAATGGCAAACAGGAGTGTGATGCCGGCAGCCAAAAAACTGCGAAATGGCCGTTTGCTGATCATGGCCAAGCGCATTCCGCGATAGGCCAGAAGCATGAACACGGCCACCAGACCTAAGCTGCCAATAAGTCCCCATTCTTCAGCGACAGCCGCGAAGACAAAATCAGAATGGACCACAGGGATATAGTAGGGAGATCCCTGACCTACACCCTGGCCGATAAGCCCGCCTGAGGCAATAGAATACAAAGACTGCACGATTTGATAGGCGCGATCGAGCGCCTCGGGCCAGGGATTCCACCATGCATCCACGCGTAGAGTTACCACGTCGAATATAAAATAGGCGACGATCCCGGCCAATACCAGCAGGGATATGCCCACAACAACATAGAATCTATCTCCGGTAGCCAGATAGAGCAGGGTGAGGAAGACGATGAAGAACAGGGCTGCTGCGCCAAGATCCCGCTGCCAAACCAGAAATATCATGCAGAAACCCCACATGAGGAGCAAGGGGGCAAGATAGGCTAACGTACCGCGCAAGCCTTTGTTTCTGCTCCGGCGCAGCGAGGTTTCATTTTCCGCAAAATAACTGGCCAGAAAAATGACCAACAACAGTTTGAGCAGTTCTGATGGCTGGAAGAAATAAACGGGACCTGCATAAGGCAGGGGGACGGGCAGCCACAGCGCTGCTCCATATCCCGATGGGTTGATACCAAATAACAGGGTCAAGGCCAGCAGGAATAAGCCAGCAATTAATAAGGAATAGCGGTAGCGCCGCAGGGGTCGCAGATTGGTGGGGATGATGGTCACAATCACGAGAACGGTTGTGCCCAAGAGCACCCACATCACCTGCCGTTCCAAGAAATTTATGGCCAGGCGGTCGACCAAGAGAATGCCCCAGCCGCTGAGCAGAGCGAACAAGGGTAAAAAAAAGGGATCATGTCCGGGACGAAACCAGAGCAGTAGAAAGTGTGTAGCGGCTATGGCGAGCAGCCAGACCAATGGACCCCATAAATGACGCCAAATCACCTGCCCATCAAGGGCCAAGCTGAGGGCCAGGCTGTTTATGAGAATAAAGATGGCAGCCACAAGCAGCAGAGCCCCTTCACGCCGCCCATTTACTTCATGAATATCCTCTGGCAGCCAGGAATACATCTTTACCCTATTGCAAATGGCGTCCGATGATGACGCCCAGTTTTCCCTTGATATCGGCGGGGATAACTGCAGGGTTTGTGATCAACGCATCATTCATGGCCTGATGCGCTGCCATGTCCACTGCCCATGAATCCATGTCTCTGACCAACTGCGTGATCGCCAACTGGGCGATCTTGGTGTTGCGCTGCAATACGCGTATGACCATTTCCACGGTCACCGGCTCCTCGCTGTCATGCCAGACATCATAGTCGGTCACGTGGGCCATCACGGAGTATGCTATCTCCGCCTCCATGGCCAGAAAAGCTTCGGGGCTGGTGGTCATGCCAATAATGCTCATACCCCATTGGCGGAACAGATTTGATTCGCCCTGGGTGCTAAAACGAGGTCCTTCAATGGTAATGAATGTGCCTCCAGAATGCAGATCTTTGGCGAACTCACCAACCGCACTGATTAAGGCTCGGTTTAGCTCTGAGGAGAACGGTTGTGCGGGCGATAGATGGGAAACCAACCCTTTCTCAAAGAAAGAACGTTCCCGATTCTTTGTGAAATCGATCAGTTGATCAGGGATCACAATATGGCCCGGCGCGAAGTCCTCTCGCAACGATCCGCAGGCGCTTACGGCGACGAGATACTTGACGCCTAATGACTTAAGGGCATAAATATTGGCCCGGTATGGTACTTCCGAAGGGGTTAAGACATGGCCTCTCCCATGCCGGGGCAGGAATGCGACACAGCGACCATGTAGCGTTCCGACGATGATGGCGTCTGAAGGATCGCCGTATGGTGTTTGCACCTGGATTTCTTCAACATCAGATAATCCGGCCATACCATAGAGGCCACTTCCACCAATAATTCCCAATTCAATCTGTTCCATGGTTTCAACTCCGAAGATGTTATGCTCCTGGCGGGCGTGACCAGTTAAGCTATTTCATTCGCCAACGCCCCAAGCTGCCAAATAATGGCATGACTAAGCCATTATAGCAACGGAATTAGATGACGTATAATTTTCGGAAACGACACCCAGCTTGCTATTACTTGCCGAGCATGACATAACTAATTAAAATGTCATTGGGTATGTATTGGGATTACACGTTGCACTTGACTTTCAAGGTGCCGTAAAAAGAGGGTAATGGAAGATATGAAACTCCCAAAGTTCCTCATCGGTATGCTAATTGGAACGGCCGTTGGCTTGATAATCTGGTATTGGCAGAAAAGCACCTCCGCAGAAGAGGGGGCATTGGCTGTCTTGGACAGATTGGCAACAGCTGAAGCACGCGTTCGCGAGTTGGAGGGTAAACTGCGTTTGTCACGGAAACCTCGAGCGGTTCCTGAACAGCCTGAAGTCCTGTCTGGACTAACCGATCTGTGGGGATTGGAGACGAACCCTGATGATGGCGCAGCGGCAGAAGCAGCAACTGTGGATTCTTCCATGGTTGAGCCAGTAGCACCCGAAACTGACTCTGATAATCTGCAGTTGATCAATGGCATTGGCCCGGCATACGAGCGCCGACTTAAGCAAGCTGGCATCAAAACTTACGCCGATTTGGCCAGCTGTGCGCCAGAGGATTTGCGTGAAATCGCTGGTATAAAATCGCGGCCGTTATCAGCTCCGGAAGAATGGATAACTCAAGCCCAAACCCTATCTGAGGCCTAATTCTGGACAACATAAACGTACAAACGCTGCTAATTCTTGTTGTCGGCTTCTTGGCTGGCATGGTCCCTGCCATGTTGTTGATTGGTTATTTTGGCGGGCGCCAGTTGGAGAAACAGCGAAAAGAGTTAAAACTGCAATATGACCGGCAGATAACTGCGCTGCGGTCCACCATTAAGCGTCTCATGCAGCGTATCGACTTGCTGAGTGATGAAAGAACAAAACTGAAGAGAAGCAATAGAAGTCTGCGTGAGGTCCTTCGCGACCAACACCGGTACACGGATGAAACCAGTGCCGAATTGATAAAGATGCGAGACGAATTGGATCGCGCGTCGGCCGAAAGTCTGCGCCATGAAGGACGCCTGGAGCAAGCCCGCTTACAACAAGAGCAGATGGAAACCCAATTTTCCCAAACGGTGGCCCAATTTACAGAAGCGGAACGATTGCGGCGCCACCTCCTGTTTGCCACCAACCAACTGCGATCAGAAAAAGAATCGAAGCAATCATCCATGGCAAGGGAAGATGTGTTTAACACAACTCCGCTAGCGCTGCTTGATGTGGCTGTATTAGATAGTATTGAACCCCATTATGTTGCGCGACTGCATGATTCTGGAATACACACGATATCCGATTTAGCTGAGCAAACGCCTGCCCGTGTGGCCCACTTTGCCGGTCTGCCCAACTGGGACGAGTCAACGCAGTGGATCGCCGAAGCGACCGCTCTTCTGGACGGAGCAGCCAACGACGGCGCTTAAAGCATCTGCGATTTCCTGGTAACAGCATATGAATGAATTCACCCACGTTGTCAAACGAAGCGGGGCCATCGTGCCTTTTAATGAAGAACGCATCAGCAATGCGATTTACCGCGCAGCGGTTGCTGTCGGTGGTCGGGATAGGGCGCGCGCCACATGGCTCGCCGAAGAAGTGGTTAAGCTGCTGCACCAGACAGTACCACCAGGCAATAATCCTCACATAGAGGAAATCCAGGACGCAGTGGAAAAGGTCTTAATTGAAAATGGGCATGCCGCCGTCGCCAAGGCATATATTCTCTATCGCGATGAAGCGGCAAGGCGTAGAGAAACCCAAGCCCGCCGTTCTGCCAATCCCTCTGACAATATTCCCTGGGCCAAAATGTGGCGAGTCCTAGCATGGGCCGTGAGCCATAACCTGAACTCCATAACAGCTATCAATAAGCGAATTGATGCCGGAGAATTTCCTCAAATTGTTCACGAGTCGGAAACAGCCTATGAGGACGATGTGGCCGCAGCTTCGCAGATGTTGATGGACCGGCAGGATCAGTTACGACTGGTCTTAATTTGCGGCCCTTCTTCTTCTGGAAAGACGACGACAACGATCAAACTAGAACGGCATCTTAAGCGTGCCGGCTATCGTTTTAAGGTCCTGAATTTAGACAACTATTTTCATGATTTAGAAGATCATCCGCAAGATGAGTTTGGTGATTACGATTATGAAACGCCTCAGGCACTCGATCTGCCCTTAATCAACGAGCACTTGCTTCGTTTGCTGGAAGGGGAGGAAGTGCTGATCCCCTATTATGATTTCAAAAGCGGAAGACGCAATCCTGAACAGACGCCGGTGAAATTGGCAGCTCAGGAATTATTACTAATTGACAGTTTGCACGGTTTGTATCCGCCCATGACCGCGGGCATTGCTGATGAGCAGAAATTTAAAATCTACCTGGAACCATTGCTGCAAATGAAAGGGCTCGACGATACATATTTGCGCTGGACTGATCTGCGTCTCATGCGCCGCATGCTCCGCGATGCTGTGCATCGTGCGTGGAATCCACAGCAGACTCTCGAACATTGGCATTATGTTCGTTCCAGTGAAATGCGCAATATTATTCCGTATCATAACACGGCTGATGTCATTATCAACAGCGCTATGCCCTATGAACTCAGCCTTTACCGGCCTCGCCTGTTGTCTCAATTTGCTTTGTGGGTGAAACAGTATCAAGACGATCCGCTCCGCCAAGATGCCTTTGTTCGTGCGCAGAGGATTGCCAAGGTGCTGGATGCAATATTACCTGTAGAAGATGATGCACCGGTGCCGTCCACATCTGTTTTACGAGAATTTATTGGTGGGAGCAGCCTTAATTACGGAGCGTAGAATCGCAGCGCGGGATCACCAAGCAGGTTCAAAGTTTGGGGCGCGTCGTCGAATTCGGATTCGCCCACATGCTCGCTAATTAATCTTTGCAAGGCTACCCCTACTGTGCTTCCGCCATCAGCCAATAGATAGTCATAATACTCTGCTGCCAGCGGCGGGAATTGGTCCGCAGGTGCGCGACCGGCGGGAGCGACGGCAGCAACGACGCCCCCATCACTGGTGCGCAGTAAGCTCTCCGTAAGTGAATCAATCTGGGGTTCCGCGAACGCACCATTAAAGGATGTAAATGCAGTCAGAATAGGCAGCTTCGTCTCATTGAGTAAGGCTTGGGCATCACTGCTCTCAAATACCGCTTCATCTCCCCATGCTCCCTTGCTGCCATGGCCAAGATAATTTACCAAACTGACGCCCTGATTAATAATGCCGCGAATCGTGTCTTGTATGTTTTCACCCTGGCTCATATGTAGCTCGTATACATAGAATCCGCTTTCAGCCAGATCACCGGCCAATTCGTCCGTGGCCACGTCAAATATGGGTTCATCATCAGCAACAACCAGCGCTCGTTTTGTCCACCGTGAATCCTGATCTGATTCTCGGCCTTCTTCATACAAAACGGTCTTATTGACCATGGCCCGCAGCTGGGGTGCATTTTGGGCCGGGAATCGACCAACTGCCATCTCCGGTCCTCCATCATTAAACTGGGTGAACCAGGCATCGCTGGCAAGATAGCCACCAGAGTTCGTATATATCATCGCTGTGGGTAGATGATTGCGATTTTTCCCGGGCATCTGGTCGCGCACATCATATGTGGCATCACCTACTAGCAGAACATACTGCGGGGCAGGTGGAAGCCAATTCGCATTGGCGTAGGCCAGAAAAGCTTTGATGGCCTCTGGTGAACGATGACCGCTACCAAATTCATCATATATCTGTTCCACTGGAACTTTGACGATTCGTAACCCTTGTTCCTGGCGCAGTTCAAGTAGTGGTTCCAAAGCGACATCAAAGCCTCTAACATCGGCCACAATGGCGATGTAATCGGCACCTCTATCGATGGCGCTCAGGGGTTTGGTCCAGGTTGGCATCGGTTCAATTGTAGGCTGCAATGCTTGTTCTTTGTCTGTGGCCACATATTGGTGTTTCGACTCCCCACCGGCAAATTGGGCCGTGTCTCCGTCAAAGTGAAGGTTGGTCAGATAGACCGGGGCATCGCGATCTGTAATATCAAAAACCATCAAGCCTCGATCGGCATTACTGACCAGGATGTTTTCGGCATCGCTGGCAAAGGAAATCTGCTCTTGATCGGCGCTGATAAGCCCTTCATAAGTAAGGTCAAGGTCATCGACATAAATGGTTTCGGCCGTGATCTCGGTGTCATCATGAACGATAACGTTGATGCTGTTGCCTTGATCAGGAACCAATAAGCCAGCTTCAAGTGGCACCGTGATCGTTTCATGCTTGACCCCATCCCAAGTGTGATCGGCAACCGTTTGTCCGTTGACTTGAACTTCAACATGATGATCGGGAGAACTCGGACCATCAGAGTTGGAGAAAAGACGCACGGTCAATTGCGCAGGACCTTCGCCCGGCAGGATTTCATCAAGCAAATATGTCCAATGATCCGGAGCCATCAACAAGGGACCCACCCAGAGATCGTCTTGAGCGTATTCAACGAAGAAGCGGTTTTCTTCCCAGGTAAATTGGTGTTGGCCTGAGGGTGATCCCTGCCCATCCGGCTGAACATCCCGCTGCGGCATTTCTTCTCCGCGACCAGGGCTTAAGATGTAGACAGATAAGGGCTTTCCAGGATTTCGATTCGCCTGGGCAAGGAAGTAAAGGGCTTCATTCTCTTCATCGCTCCGGACGAGGAAGGGAACCTTTTGACCGTTCCAGGTAAGGTTAATTTCCGAATTGGACAGCTCCGTCAATGGAAATCCGGCATCGCGCAGTTGGGCGCTTGTTACGGAGGCAATGCCCGTTTCTTGAATTATTAGCCGTACCGCCTGGTACTGATTGCCATTGGCATCAATGCTGGCCTCGGCCATGGGGGTGGGCTGGTTGCCAACACCCGCTACAAAAGGAAGCAGACGATCGTTAAACCAGAGGAAATAGGAGGATCCCAAAAACAGGATCGTCAAGCCACCCAAGATGACGAGGATAGCGCTACGGTTGATGCGCATGGTCCTCCGTCTGAAGGGTGAAATGTGGGAAAACCAAAGCGACCGATCTTTTTTGCACGATCAGTTTTCCTGGCCCAGACGCGTAAGGGATTGTGTATAAGCCACTAGCAAAAACGCCCATAAATATCTGAAGCGCAGGCATATACGTGTGCCAAGTTTTTTCCTTTGCTGCTGGCATTTTTTATTTGCAAGCAGCAGGGCATCGCTGTCCAATGCTTGCTGATCGCTGCGAAAACCAGAGGTGCGGACTAGATTGTTCTTGGCTTCTCTGGCCAGTTTCTCGCTCAGCCAGGCGCCCCTGCCGGTGATCAGATTGAGGATTCGATCATTTCTCTGGCGCCATGCAACTTGCCCTACAATATCTCCATGTGCCGTAGGATAGTCAAACAACAAGCTGCGATCACCGAAGGTGGCGATTTTGTTCTCTCCATTTTCCATAAACATTCCTGCAATACGGTGGGTGATCAGCTTTGCACCGCTTTCTTCTTGTAAGAAAGTGATGATTTGCCCAGGTTGGGCATTTGCCAGGTTTAACTCTTGCAGACCAACCTTATCGCCCGCCCTGAGCAGTGGGGACATACTGTTGCTGATGATTGTCAGACTTGGCGTTGTTCCCTGCCGGATGCTATCTCTTAGCATCTCGGCAAGCATTGTTTGCTCCTGTTCTATCATATTTCTTGCCAGAATAGCCGGGATTGAAATATGGTGACCGGCATGATCAATCGGTATTGCACAGTCGGGAATTCTATGAAGATGCCTGGAAAAAAAGTAGGAAAAGAGACTCTTGGGAGTGGTGTTTCTTAGGGAAGTTTAATAGAGACTGTGTGGAAGAATAAGGCGGCAGACGGCGGTTCACGATCTTCTTTAGAACCAACCGCATCTGGTAATCAATTCAATTTTGAGGCCAAAGGGTTATTCTCCCCATTCCAATTCTTGATCGCCAATGAGGACAATATCCCCTTCTTCAACCCCCATCTCTTCCAGTGCTTTGGAGATGCCCATTCCTTCCAAGATATGCTGGAAGCGCACCAGGGTGTCTTCAAATTCAAAATATGTCATTGCCGCGATCCGTTCTATCTTTTGGCCGCACAGGCGATATGCATCCCCCTCGCGCTCGATCGTGTAGCTCTCGTCTTCAGGCGGTCTAATAACGATTTCTTCTTCTATGCTGATTTCCGGGGCAGGCGCTTCATCCAACAACCGCTTTACCTTGAACAGCATCTCGCGAACGCCTTGTCCGGTAACGGCCGAAATCGAGCAGAATCGATACCCGGCCTTAACGATTTCCTCTTCCAAGATCGGTTCCCAGGCCACGGCATCAGGCAAATCCATCTTGTTTAAGACCACAAGCTGCTCTTTTTTTTCCAGCGCAATGTCATAAAGTGCCAGTTCCTGGTTTATCATGGCCCAATCGATCAGCGGATCGCCGGCTGAGCCATCCAGCAGGTGGATCAATACCCGCGTTCGTTCAATATGGCGCAAGAAATCATGGCCCAAACCGCTGCCATGAGCTGCACCTTCGATAAGACCGGGAATATCCGCCAAAACCATGGTCTCATATTCATCAACGGTTACTACGCCGAGGCTGGGATACAAAGTGGTAAAGGGATAATCGGCAATTTTCGGTCGTGCGCCGCTTACCGCCGACAGCAGCGTCGACTTGCCCGCATTCGGAACGCCGACAATGCCCACATCGGCAATTAACTTCAGTTCCAAGGTCAGCCACAGCTCGTCCCCAGGCTCACCTCTTTCCGCCAGACGGGGTGCTTGATTGCGGCTGGAGGAAAAATGAATATTCCCTCTTCCACCACGACCGCCGCCTACAAGAATTACTTGCTGATCAGGTAAAACCAGATCGGCCAACAGATCTCCGGAATCGGCGTTACGCACCACCGTTCCGGTCGGCACCTCTAAGACAATATTCTTGCCGCTGGCGCCAGTCTGGCGTTTCGGATTGCCGTGTTTGCCATGATCTGCCCGGTAATGATTCTGCCGGTGAAAGCGCACGAGGCTGTTCATTTTGGGATTGGTGACAAAGATGATGTTGCCCCCTTTTCCCCCATCTCCACCATCAGGGCCACCCAGGGGAACGAACTTTTCCCTGCGAAAGCTGATCATCCCATCTCCGCCATCACCACTGCGAACATAAATTTTTGCGCGATCGTAAAACATTTAATCCAAGAGCTCTTTTAATACTGATAATCGCGGATCTATATCATCTTCAACACAGCCACAGTCGGACTGATTCAGATTTTGACCGCATTCCATACATAGGCCCTGGCAATCAGGTTTGCACAATGGCTGTATGGGCACATCCAACAAAGCCAATTCGCGTACCAGAGGGGCGAGATCGATATAGCCATTCTCGCCCACGACATAGGCGCCTTCAAGCGCTGAACCAGGCGGAGAGTAGAATAGTTCGTCTATTTTTAGTTTTAGTGTGATCTCTGCATCTTCAAGGCAGCGAACGCACTGCTGACCAATCCGGCTGTTTAGTTCACCACTTAGATAAACTCCCTCAGATATGCGCGTGGCTAAGAAGCTCCCGGTGAGCGGCGCCAGCGTCATGTCTTGTGCAACTTGGATTGAGGGGTAGTTCAGCTCAACGTCACGGAAGGTGCCAATTGGCGCTTCCAATAAGAATCCAAAATTGAAACGTAGCCGGGATGGGCGTGATTTGGTCATGTTTCACCCGTCCTTTACTGAAAAAAATATGTAATTGAGTATAGCATAAAGGATAAATAGTTGCCTGTCAGTATAATTATCCGAAGCTATGTTATGAGGATGATGATATGAAACGTAAGTTATTAGTGGCCACACGCAATGCCGGAAAAGTTATAGAATTCGCTGAAATGCTGTCGGCACTCGATGTGAGTTGGCTCGGTTTGGATGATATTGGGGTAACCGCAGATGTTGAAGAATCGGGAGACTCATTCCTGGCCAATGCGGTCTTAAAAGCGACATCCTACGCGACTATGACCGGGCTGCTCACATTGGCCGATGATTCCGGCCTCGAGGTTGATGCTTTGAATCAGGCACCAGGCATTTACAGCGCACGGTACGGCGGGCCTGGACTAACCCCTGAACAGCGCTACAACTATTTGTTAGGGCAAATGGTGGATGTTCCCTTGGCGGAAAGATCAGCGCGCTTCCGCTGTGTAATCGCTATCGCCGGGGCAGGGGGAGAACCATTAGCATCGGCTGCGGGGGTTTGCGAGGGCGTAATCGCCAATGCACCATCGGGCAGCGGCGGGTTCGGCTATGATCCCATTTTTCTTTTGCCAGATCGTGGGCGCACCATGGCCCAACTGTCTGCCAAAGAGAAACATATCATTAGCCATCGTGGGCGCGCATTAAAAGCAATTGAACCTGCCTTGACTAAGATATTGACAATGATCGAGTAATCGAGCTTTTTTACGGAAAACTGATGAATTGGGTCATGACAGTGGCTACTTCTTGAGGTTTTTCCATCATTGAGAAGTGTCCGGTTCCTTCAATGATCACCAGTTGTGCGCCTGCGATTCCCTTTACTAAAAAGTGACCAAAACGCTCCGGTGTCATTTGATCTTCGCTGCCGCTAATAATCAAGGTAGGGGTGCGAATCTGATCCAAATAAACACGCATGTCAAACTGGTCACAGGCCAGAAAGTCACCATGCAAGACCTGCCCATCGACCTGCAGCATATTGTGCAGGCCAAGTTTAATTACTTCCTGGCTCATATCCACCCCCCAGGACATGCGAACCACTGTTTCTGCTGCTTGCTTTGGATTGGACAAAACCGTTTCCATAAGTGCTGGTGCCACACTTAATTTGGCTCCGGAGTTGAGGATGATCATTTTGCTGAGCCGCGGCTGCTGGCGCAGGGCTAGTGTCAAGGCAATGGCCCCGCCCATAGAATGACCGGCGATTGTGACCTCACGCAGATCCAATAATTCCAAAAACACGGCGACGATATCTGCGTAATGCCCTATACTGCTGCGTCCAGGTCCTGGTGAACGGCCGTGTCCTGGCAAATCAAGGTTATAAACGTCGAACCCTGGCAGACGCTGGATTTCTCTGGGCCAGTCCAAATGAGAACCGCCGGCCCCATGAATAAGCAGCAGCACCGGACCAGCGGGTGTTTTATTCGGCCTTGTGTAATTTAGTGCTTGTTCCTCAATCGTCACTGTTGCCATAGTCAAAGTATTCAGGATCAGACTGATGGAGTCAAACCAATTTCTAATCCCCTTTTCAAATGTTCGTCCGCTCTCGTTAGAATGTGATTAAACTTGCGGGCAGTTTGATGGTTCAACACTAATTCTTGACCAGGTCCATGTCCACGTAGGGAATTCGTTGGTTGTCGCCAATTGGTCTGCTGGCTAAAATCGTGACAGGTGGAAGAGGCGCTTCTACGTGGAATCTGGAGGAGCATAAGCATGAGTAAATTTCTGATCACGGGGGGGACCCCGCTAAAGGGGACCATCACTGCCAGCGGTAACAAAAACGCGGCCTTAAAACTGCTGCCGGCCTGTCTGCTTACGGATGAAGTGGTCATCCTGCATAATATTCCCACTATTCAGGATGTCCAGAACACAATCCTGATTATGCGTGATCTCGGGGTTGAAGTCACCGATCTTGGCTCCGGCTCCTGGCGTGTCCATGCTCATAATATTAACAAGACAGAACTAGACAGTACCTTGGCCAGCCGTACACGAGCATCCTTCGTGTTTGCCGGCCCTATGATGGGTCGCTGTGGCCAAATCCAACTACCTGTGCCTGGAGGAGATGTTATTGGTGGGCGCCCTTTGGATACCCATGTGCAAGCATTTCGCTCTCTTGGTGTTCAGGTCGACTACAGCCGACAGGGCTTGTTTGACATGCAGGCTAAGAATCTGGAAGGCGCTGATATGCTCCTGGCCGAGGCCAGCGTCACCGCCACCGAGAACACGATCATGGCGGCCGTTCTGGCGAAGGGTGTGACGATAATTAACAATGCTGCCTCGGAACCCCACGTGCGCGATCTTTGTGATTTTCTCAATCAACTTGGGGCGCAAATCGAAGGTGGTGGCACTAACCGTCTGATCATCCACGGTGTGCAGCGGCTGTCCGGAGGTGAATTCACCATAGGCGCTGATTTTATGGAGGTAGGCAGCTTTATTGGGGCCGCTGCCGTTACGGGTGGTGAGGTACGTATCAAAAATGCCGACCCCCAGAAT
The DNA here is from genome assembly GCA_963807975.1 of uncultured Chloroflexia bacterium. Lineage (GTDB taxonomy): Bacteria > Chloroflexota > Anaerolineae > Promineifilales > Promineifilaceae > JAACFF01. The sequence goes on from CAWEDV010000006.1 coordinate 191,794, forward strand.
CTGGGGATGGTGCGCCTGGTTTATGAAAAAATCGGCGTACATTGGCTTGACGAAGGGAACGATATTTTCATCCCTGCCAGCCAACCGCTGTGCATCGAATCGGCCGTTGGCGGGCGTGTCCCACAAATCAAACCCATGCCCTGGCCCGGTTTCCCTCCTGATCTGATGAGCATTGCCGTCGTTATTGCCACCCAGTCCAAGGGGTCGATCCTTTTGCACGATTGGATGTACGAAAGCCGCTTCTTTTTCGTGGACAATCTCGTCTTCATGGGTGCGCGCATCGTCCTTTGTGACCCCCATCGTGTTTTGGTCCAAGGGCCGAGCCAACTCTATGCCAGCTCACAAGGTGTTCCAAGTCCTGATATTCGCGCCGGTATGGCCATGGTTCTTGCCGCTCTCTGTGCCAAGGGAACCTCAACCATTCACAATATCCAACAAATAGACCGCGGTTACGAGAGCATTGAGTACAAACTACAGTCATTGGGCGCACAAATCGAACGCATACCTTGACCTTAATTCCCAAACCTAGCCGGTCTTCAGAAGGATAGACCGAGCTGCCCTGCCGGTCGAGATTGGCCAGGTTTGAAACACATAGATGAGCGCCTCCATAGTAGCATTACCCCCGTTCTGCATCAATTTGACCAGCGTTGGCCCCTTACGCTATAATTCCACGTCGCTCAAATGGTGCGCAACCTTGCGGGTTGCCAACCGTATTTACAAGAAATGGCACTGAGAATTCCGGTGGTGCCCGGAACAGTCTCATATTTGCGTACAGATTCCCCAGGGCAATATGCCCTGGTTTTTTTAGGAGAAAACCGGATGCCAAAGCGTACATACCAGCCGAAAATCCGCCGCCGCCTGCGCGTACACGGATTTCGCAAACGAATGAAGAGCAAAGGTGGACGACGAGTCCTCAGGGGCCGCCGCGCAAAAGGGCGCAGCAGCCTCAGCGTAAGCATGAATAATCATGTCAAGCGTATTAACTGGAAGGGATCTTCAGCCACGGCCTATCGCTCCGTGAAACGTTACGGTGGAGGCTAGGAGGCAGTCGCTGTAAATGACTGCTTATGCTTCCCAAACGTTACCGCTTGCAACGCAGATTCGACGTGCAGCGTGTCAGGCGTCAAGGAAGGCGCTGGCGCCATCCTCTGGCCATCCTTTTGGTTTTGCCCGCTAGGCAAAAGATAACTCAATTGGATGAGGTCGCTGACCTTGAGCACGATTCACTACCGCGCTTTGCTTTTGCAGCCAGCCGAAGAGTGGGGCATGCTGCTGCTCGCAACCGGGCCAAACGTCTACTGCGAGAGGCTGTTCGCTCAAATTTGAACGAGATCGATTCCGGTTGGGATTGTCTGTTCATTGCCCGAGCGGGCACCCCCCATGCTTCATACGACGAAGTGCAATCGGCCGTAACGCAGCTGCTTGTGCGGTCGAAAATTCTCGGCGATCGTCCACAGTATCGAGGGAGCTTAGGAATCTAGAGCCATGACAAACGCCGCGACCTTCCTGATTCAGATCCCAAAGCGGATTGCTCTTTTACTAATCTGGGTTTACCAGAACACTTTTTCCCGGTTAACACCGCCCAGCTGTCGTTTCCAGCCAACCTGTTCAAATTATGGCTACGAAGCGATAGAGAAATACGGTTTGTTGAAAGGGGGATGGATGGCCATCAAGCGTATCGGCCGTTGTCATCCATTTAATGAGGGTGGTTTTGACCCTGTTCCTTGACGGAGGTTATTCCTTGTACACAAAAAGACGGCCAATATTGCGGCCTGCTTTACTCATAATCGCCCTTGCCAGTTTATTTCTGGCGGCTTGCGGCAGCCGGATTGGAAATGAGAGCTGGCCCGGCTTGTCAACCGATGGCGAAAAATTGTATCTCGCTAATGGTCCGACGGTGTTTTCCTATTTTGCAGATAACCAAGCCTTGGCCTGGACCTATCCGGCGGAAACGCAAGCCAACAAACTATTTTATGCTGCACCTTCTGTCCAGGATGATCGGGTCGTATTTGGAGACTATGGCGTCACTGGTGGATTCTTTTCTCCTGGTGTAACCGTATCCGTTTACGCAGTTGAAGATACAGTTGACGGGGGCACACCCCCTGAACTTTGGATTCAAAGCGCCGACTTCAACGACAAAATCGTTGCCCCGCCCCTACAGGTTGGCGATCGCGTCTTTGTGGGTACGGCCGATAACTTTGTGCTCGCTCTTGACGCCTCAGATGGTTCTCCCTTGTGGAGTTATGAAACAGGTCACAGCATTTGGGGGCGGCCAGCTTTCCGCGATGGCGTTCTCTTCGTCACATCGATGGATCGTTCCATCTATGCCTTAGAAGCTGAAACAGGGGATGTCCTTTGGCAGACACCTTTTGCCGGTGCCATAGCCACGGGTCCTGTCCTAAATGATGGTCTCGTCTATATAGCCAACTTTGACAGTCAAATTGACGCCTTGGATATCCAGTCTGGTGACGTCGTGTGGTCCGCCCCGGCCAATAACTGGGTTTGGGGAGCGCCGGCGTACGCTGATGGTGTTGTTTATTACGCTGATATTGAGGGTAATGTATTTGCCGTTGATGCCTTGACCGGTGATGCGCTCTGGCAAGGCGTAACTGAGGGTGCCGTGCAGACCAGTCCTGTTGTGGCTGGTGATATGGTTTATGTCGCTTCAGAAGGGGCGTCTAGTGACGTGCCTGTTGGGGCCCTGCGCGCATTTGCCAGAGAGGATGGCAGTCAAATTTGGACAGCCATAGCTCCTGCGCCATTGTTTACCACTCCAGTAGTTGTTGACGATGCTGTTGTCGTGGCTTTGCAGAGTGAAGCGGCCATGCTAATCGCCTATGATCTGGAAAGTGGTGGCCAACTATGGACCATTGCTCCGCCGGTTGAATAAAGCGATTGTCTGTAGGAGTTTTCTTTAATTAATTGATTTATTCCTTAGCATAATTGGAATCTTATGTCTCAAGTTTTTAATAACTTCATTGTTGAACCAATGATCAACGCCTTGTTGATGTTCTATGATCTATTGGGCAACAACTACGTTCTGGCCATCGCTGTGTTCACTATCGTCGTGCGCCTTATCACGCTGCCTTTGAATATTCGCCAGCAGAAGTCGATGCAGCAGACGCAAGAGATGCAGCCTCAGATTCAGTCGATTCAGAAGAAATATAAGGACAACCCGCAGCGTATGCAGGAGGAGTTCAAGAAGATTGGCTACAATCCCACGGACAGTCTCATGGGTTGTTTGCCGCTTCTGATTCAAATGCCTATCCTGTTCGGCTTGTACCGGGCGATCATCATCACTTTGGGCTCTACCCCGCAATCTTTGTTCGAGCTGACCCAACGTGTTTACCCATTTATAGATCTGACCCCTCTGCTGCCGGTTGCTAACAAATTCTTATGCCTGCCTTTCATGGCAAACATCTCTTTCATTCCGGGCAGCTGCTGGCTCAACCTAGGCCAACCGGATCCCTTGTTCATCTTACCGGTGTTGGTTTTCGCCACCATGTGGCTGCAGCAAAAACTACTCGCACCCCAGACGCAGACGGATCCAAAAAAGAAGGGGCAGAAAGACGACAATCCGGCGGCAGCCATGTCCAAGTCCATGCAGACCACCATGCCGCTCATGTTTGGTTTCTTCTCCCTTTCGTTCCCGTCTGGCTTGTCCATCTACTTCGTTTTGGCCAATATCATTGGTATCGGGCAGGGATATTACACACGCCAAATCACCAAGAAGGAAAAGGAGAAACGAGCATTAGAAAAGAAATCGATTCCGGCGCCGAGCAGCGCCGACAAAGCCATAACCGAATCAGCGACGACGACTAATTCGTCTGAAGCCAAAGCGAAATCAACAGGATCAAGCAAGCGATCGAAATCGCGACGCAAGCGTAAGTCAGGTAGACGGTAAAAGAAAGAATTATGATAGATAAAAACAAAGAGATCAAAGTAAGTGGCGCAGATGTCGACGACGCTGTTGAGGCCGGTTTGGCCAAACTGGGAGTTGCGCGCGATCAGGTTGAAATCGAAATAATAGAGGAAGGACGAAGAGGACTGTTGGGAATCGGCGGACGGGAAGCGATCGTTCGCTTGCGCGTTACTGCTCCGAAACCCGTTCCTCAGCCCCCAAAACCGCAGCGTAAACCAGAACCGGTTGTCTCTGAGGTTGTTGTGAAAGAGCGTGAAGAATCATCATCACCTGCCGCTCAGCCCGCGAAAACGGAAACTCTGGAAGTTATCGCGCCGCCAGCAGGGGAAATTGACACGGCCGTCTCTGTTGTTGGCGAACTGCTGGAACTGATGAAGATTGAGGCCTCCGTTTCCTCTCATCTCTCAGAACCAGATGATTTGACAGGCAGGCAGCTGGCAATCCTCGATGTCAAAGGTGACGACCTAAGCGTGCTTATCGGTCCGCGCGGAGAAACGCTTGATGCCCTGCAGTATATCTCGCGCCTCATGGTTGGACACCGTCTACAGCAGCGATCGCACTTTGTGATCGATGTCGAAGGGTACCGTGAACGACGCCAGCAGGCGCTCACGCGGCTGGCCGAGCGCATGGCTGCCAAAGCTGTAAAACGGGGCAGTCCGGTCACCTTGGAGGCGATGCCAGCTCACGAGAGACGCATCATCCACATGGCCCTGCGCGATTCGCAAGAAGTCAGAACTGAGAGCACAGGTGAAGGGAAACGCAGGAAAGTTCGCATATACCCGAAATAGCCATCATTTAGCTGGTTGCCTTGCAGGGCAACCTTAAAATAACAAAAATAGCAGCCACGATCTCTTGACTTGAAAATACATTTCTTGGTATGATAATTATGCCGAACGGAAGTGAGCGCTAAGCGAGCTTTCGAGAGGTAGAGGAAGCTCCAAGAAATTGGAAAGCTGTTTACCAAGGTTGAGATAAACGCGATAAACTGCCGGGAAACTGGTAGGGCGATTATCGAGACACTCTTGATGTGGAACCCGCAAGGCGGACTTGGTTTTTGTTTATTCAGTAGATTTAGACCTGGTCATGATCTAGGATGAAGCGGAAAGAGACCGGAAGGTGATTCGTTGCTGGCGTGGTTCATTAGATCAGCGCCGATAAACCATCGAAGATCTGGAAGCGAGGTGGACGGACTGGAAGGTTACTAGGAGCTCCTCTTTTTTATCTTGGGACAACCAATTGGGTTGTCCTTTTTTATTGCCTTTTGATGTCTTGGCTCTTACCCTTCGGTTTTCGTCTGGGCTAGTCGGAGAACCTCTGCCCTTAAGAGTCCAACAAACGGCAGATTACGGTACAGTTCGCGGTAGTCCAGGCCATAACCCACTACAAAACGTTCCGGCAAGTCGAATCCCTTATATCGAATGGGTATCTTGATCAGACGTCGCTGTGGTTTATCAAACAGCGCGCACACGGTCAATGAGGCCGGTTCCCGAGCGCTCAAATTCTGCAGTAGATAGTTCAAGGTCAAGCCAGTGTCGATCACATCCTCGACAAAGAGCACATGGCGGCCGTCGAGCGGCATATCCAAATCTTTCTGCAGCCGCACAAAGCCATGGTCACGGGCCTCAGCGCTGTAGCTAGCGATGGCCATATAATCCACTTCAACGGGAATGGTGATCGCTCGCAGCAGATCGGCCATGAAGGGGAACACACCCTTAAGTACACCGACCAACAAGGGGCGACGCCCATCATAGTCACGGCTGATCGCCTGCCCTATCTCCAAAACGCGCTCCTGGATCTCTTCGGCGGTGAACAACACTTTGCTGATTCCCTCGGCCAACTCTCCGTAGGCCTCTAAGGGGTAAAAATTATTCATTCTGCCTCCGCTGCGCGCCAGTGCCCATGATGCCGGCAGCCTGTTCATCCATGCCGAAGCGCAGCATCAGGTTGCGCAAGTCAGCGCGCTTCCAAAGCTGCACATTGATCTCAGGATACAGCTCGCCCATGCGGCGGATCTTACGATTCTTTATGGTCACCAGTTTCGGCCGCGCCGTGGTGAGCTCAACATATAGATCTTGATCGGGGAGATAGAAATCGGGCGAAAAGGCCTGGGTGACCTGTTGGTTTTCGTCCCAATGGAGGGCGAAGGTGCGCGGCTCGTATTCCCATTTAATGCCATAGTAGTCGAGAACACGAGCAAATTCTTCCTCTATGGGATGTACAAATGCTTGTGGTGAAGTTTCCTTCGCCAATTTGACCCCTTAAGATTTACACTGGGAAACCAATCACTTGATTTCCTCAAATAGCAGCTCCGGATATTTATTGTCGTAAAAAGTTAACTCATGTGGTGAGTTCATTAAGGCTACCAAACGGCCGTAAGCATCCTGAGCGCGAATCATACTGTACTGCCAGGGCAGGGCCTCGATCTGTTCTTCCGGCCCCACTACCAGGCGACACAGGCTGTGTGGCAGCATATTCAGCCTAGTTTTTACATTATACTCGCTTTCCAGCCTGGCCTGCACAACCTCGAACTGCAGGATACCGACAACGGCCAGGATTGGTTCACGCCGCTGGGCTTCCGTTTCATACAGCACCTGCATCGCGCCTTCTGTCTCGAGCTGACGCAGTCCTTTCAGAAACTGCTTCTGCTTACTGATATCCAGATTGATCAACCGGCCAAAGTGTTCAGGCGGGAAGCGTGGAATCGCTTCAAAATTGAATGCCTTTCCCGCGCTGATAGTATCTCCGATATGGAAATCCCTTTTGTTGGGCAGGCCAATGATATCGCCCGGATAGGCAGCTTCGACAACTTCTCGTGAGTCGGCAAAGAACTTATAGGGGCGGGGCAGGCGCATGGACTTACCCGTTCGCGTATGCGTGACCGGCATATTCCGTTCGAAGCGACCGCTGCAGACGCGCACAAAGGCGACGCTGTCGCGGTGCTTAGGGTTCATGTTGGCCTGGATCTTAAATACAAAACCAGAAAAATCTGTTTCGTCGGGGGCAACTGGTCCCGCATCGCTGGGATACGAACTGGGGAGGGGGGCATAACGGACAAAATCATCCAGAAACAACTGTACGCCGAAATTGGTCAGGGCGCTGGCAAAATAAACCGGCGTCTGTTCCGCGGCCAGGAATGCCTCCCGGTCAAAAGAGAGGTCAAGTCCATCCAACAACGCGATATTATCGTGCATTTCTTCAAGCTGCATATCGCTTAACCGCGCGGCGATCCGAGGATCATCTAATGTGGTTATGGTCTCCGGTGAGATGGTTTGGTTACGTGCTGTGCGATCATAAAGATGCACTTGCTTTAATTCTCTTTCGTAGACACCGATGAAGTCTTCGCCATCGCCGATGGGCCAGTTCATGGGCATGGCCTGCATGCCCATGATTGCCTCTACTTCATCCAACAGTTCCAATGGATCGAGCGATGGCCGGTCCAACTTGTTGATCATGGTGAAAATGGGTATGCCACGCTGCCGGCAAACCTCGAATAGCTTTCTTGTTTGGGCCTCAACACCTTTGGCAGCATCCAAAATCATGACCGCGCTGTCCACGGCCGTCAAAGTGCGGAAAGTATCCTCAGAAAAATCCTGGTGGCCCGGTGTATCCAATAGATTGACTACGCGTCCCTTATAGGGAAACTGCAAGACAGTTGAGGTAATTGAAATGCCTCGTTCCCTTTCCATCTCCATCCAATCCGACGTAGTGCTGCGCTGCGAACGCCGAGAGCGCACCGCACCCGCCAGGTGGATCGCGTTCCCGTACAGCAGCAGCTTTTCCGTAAGCGTGGTCTTCCCGGCATCCGGGTGAGAAATAATGGCGAATGTTCGCCTGCTGCTGATTTCTTCTGCTAAATTTCCGTTTAATGACATAACTGATTGGTACGTAAAAAGTGGCCACGCCAATAATGTCCGCGACCACATAAACTTTGCTCTCTATTAATTGCGCCCGTTGTTCCTATTGTGGGGTAATACCAGGCCGACGTTGGATAATAACACATTAGACGCCAATCCCGAACCCACCTCCTAGAATACTAAAGAATTCCAGACATATCGTTAATAGGCATAGTCTGCATAAAGTGATGGGTCCGGTTCAAGTGACGAATGTCAGTAAAAGCGCCAATGCCTGTCTTTTTCTTCCAAACTGTTGAGCAACTGAAATTTACCTTGTTTTGACCTTATGCGGCGCATGATAGAATTAGGCGCATGCTCGACCTGTCGGTGATCATTGTTTCCTACAATACTTGCCAACTTTTGGATGACTGTCTAGCATCTTTAGCTGACGCCGCTCCGCCGGAAGGTGGGATGGAGATCGTGGTCGTGGACAATGCGTCGCATGACGGCAGTCAGGAGATGACGCGGCAGAAATACCCGCATGTGCAGCTCATTGCTCTGAAAGAGAACCTTGGCTTTTCAGCGGCCAATAATCGTGGTACGACCGCTGCTTCTGGGAGTTACATTCTTTATCTGAATTCTGACACCGTGATCAGCTCCCAAGCCCTCGTTGAACCTCTTAACTATCTAAAGGAGCATTCCCAAACAGGCGCTCTCACGGTTCACTTATATTATCCTGATGGCCAAAGGGATCCAGATAATCACAGGGGATTTCCAACCCCTTGGAATGCACTTTGCCACTTCAGCGGGCTCGGCCGTCTATTTCCAAAAAACCCACGTTTCAACGGTTATTTTCAAAGCTACGCCGATTTTGATCAGACGCACGAGGTAGAGGTCATTGCCGGCTCATTTATGATGATGTCTCGTCAACTAGTCGATCAATTGGCTGGATGGGACGAAACCTATTTCTTCTATGGTGAGGATATAGACTTTTGTTACCGCATCAATGAGGCCGGCTATAAAATCATCTACTATCCTCATGTCGATGTCTTACACTACAAAGGGGCCAGCTCCGGTCTGCGCAAAGAATCCGCAGATATCGCCCAGCCGCCAAAGGAGACGCGGGTCAAAGTTGCGCGGGAATCAGTACGGGCTATGAAGGTTTTTTATCGCAAGTATTATAGTGAGAAATATCCGGGATGGTTAACAGCGCTGGTTTTGGCGGGCATACAGGTCAGGGGCTGGCTGCGTATTGTCAAGCACCGGCTGGCATCATAATCGCGCTACTGCCTGCTCCAGAAGGCCATGAATCCACTGCCCACCTGCTGCCGGCGACCGCTCTCCGTGGAAAAGACCACTATTTGAGGCTCACCCTCGGCCACAATGGGCAGCACGACGAATTGGCTGTCTGGCGACCACAGTGTATGGCTGAGGGCGTATTGGTCGAAATAAACCAAAAATTGAGAGAGGAAAGTGCTAGATAGGCTCACTTCAGCCAGTTCCAACCCAGTTCCCCTTTCAACGTCGATGACTGAAATCACAAACCGGTGCGGTGATCGCTGTGCTGGTGGAATCGCCTGGCGCTGACGTGCAAGGTGGCGGTTTTTAGTATCCCGAACTTCTACGCCCCCATTGAGACCACCGCTGCTGGGAACAGTAATCGTTAAGATCTTCTTCCCATCCGGAGACCAAAAGAAGGCCAACACAAGATTTGAGGACAACAAACGTGTTTCCCCAGAAGCCGTGTCCAGCATTCTCAGCGGTCCCCAGAAACTGAACTCCCCGTCATCGCTGCCGCTGATGTAGGCCAGCTTGTCCGAGACGGGGCTCCAGTTTAAGGCGATTGCCCCGGCATGTCGTTCCGCATTCTGCTCGCCATTGATCTGGTCATCAATGGTGATCCAGCTTAAGCCTCCCTCCCGAAGCTGCGCATAGGCCCAAAATTGACCACTCGGCGATATCCCCGGCGCCTGAAAAAATCCAGGAGAGGGAATCCCTGGTGCCTGATCTTCTCCCGCATTATCGATCATCACCAGGCGCGAATCATCATCCTGATCGCCGGAATGGATCAACAACTGCCTGCTGTCCGCCGCCCAATTCCAATAAAGGGGGCTGCCTGAGGCGATTTCCTTGCTTTCTTGACCAACCGTTGCCCCGATGATATTTAGCCCGATTCCATCGATGGGGTTATTGGCCAGGAAACTGATTTGTTTGCCGTCGGGAGACCAATATAGGTAAAATGGTCGCCTGGTTTGGCTGAAATACAACTCCTGTTCTGCGCTGGCTGATTCCACATCATGCAGTAAGAAAACTCCCCCACCGCTGCGATCATTTCCGAGCGCTGCAATCTGGCTCCCATCGGGAGACCAAGCCGGAAACTCGTAGAAGTGATCATCTCCCGTTAAAACGTGTCGGTGGCTGCCATCAGGGGCAACGGTCTCAATCTGCCGTTCCTCATTGACCAGAACAATGCGGTTCAACTGCTGATTGCTTAACGTAAATGGGTCATTGCCAACAGTATCATCATGGGCCAATTCATCATTGCTTTGCCCGGCCTGCTCGTCAATTTTCTCCGCCGATTCCTCAGTTTGGACGATATTGGCCGCTGTGGGTGTTTCTGCATTTTCTGACAGCTGTTCACGTATGAACATGACAAAACCGGACGCAGATGTGACCAAGAGACTGATGATAATCACGCCGGAAATGGCTGCCAAAAGACAGCCCCGCCGTCTTTCCGGCTGTGGCTGCTCTGGCGTGGTTAAATCTTCATTGAACGACATCAAGATTTCTCCGGCGAACTATCTACTTCCATAAGCTACTAACGCTGCTCATTCTATCATCTAGACAAATTGGCAGGCTGCGAACTTACTTAACGTTCACCAGCAGGAACTGTGCTAAAATTTCACCTATGAGTCAAACATCTTTGCCACCGGAAGAAGATCAAACTGGCGCCGCCAAGAGCGAAGAAGAAGGGCTTTCTGGATTCATTGCCACAGCCGGGGTTATTCTGGCTATCTCCTACCCGGTGTTGGCAATTTCCACTGGCTTTCGTGCCGTATACCAACTATTTTTCAAGGAAGGGGTAAGCAATTATCTGGCCCCAGCCCTCAGTGCAGTCGCAGCGCTTCTATATTTGATTGCGACTGTTGGATTCGCGGTTCGCAAGAAATGGGCCTGGCGTGTTTCGGTTGCTGCCTTGGGATTGGAGATGGTCCTGGTGCTGCTCGTGGGGACATTAAGCGTGATCATCCCGGACACGATCGGCCGAACCGTGTGGCGTTACTATGGCATAGATTACGCCTTTTTCCCTTTGATTCAACCTCTATTGGGTTTGCTCTGGCTCTTCCACCCCAAGACGCTCGCTGTATACGGCACTCGTAAGAAAAGCGAGCCATCTCAATCTGAACACTAAATCTCTTCGATATGGGTCAGCAAACGTTCCGCATGAATAAATCTACGCGTCCCTGTCTCGGCGCGTATTAACAGCGAATGGAGGTGGGCATAGTTACCCTCAATGTGAATGCCCGCGAGCAGTTCGCTGTTGGTGATGCCTGTAGCCGCGAAGAATATATCCTCAGTTCTGACCAGATCTGAGCAGGTATAAATCTGTTTCAAATCGAGGCCGGCTTCTTCGACTTCTCTTCTCTCTTCCTTGGATTGTGGTGATATACGGGCCAGCATAGCCCCATCCAGAGCTTTCACCGCACAGGCCGTCAAGACACCTTGAGATGCACCGCCAACACCCATCAAGATATCAGCCTGCGTGCCGATCATACTGGCCATCAGCGCCCCAACGACATCCCCTTCTTCGCGCAGTAAGATGCGCGCCCCGGTCGCTCTAATTTCGTCGATTAGGTCCTGGTGCCTGGTCCGAGAAAGCACCACGACAGAGAGATCGCGCACCGCCTTTCCTTTGACGCGGGCTATCAGCGCGAGCGTCCACGCTGCTGGTGCATCCATGCATTCCGGGACCAAGGCATGTGCCGCCTGTCGATCGACGACGATTTTATCCATATATTGTGCCGGCAGGGGTGAGAATAGTGTTCCACGTGGAACCAGACTCATCACTGAAATGGCGCCGGGACGCCCCTTGATCAATAGACTTGTTCCGTCAATAGGGTCAACTGCCAGATCGGCCTCTGCTTGGCCCACACCAATGACCTGCCCACCGCGCAGCAGAGCTTGTCCTTCCACCCGTTTTTCTTCGCCAATCGCTATAAAGCCATGAATATTTACATCATTCATGGTCTTGAGCATCGCTTTATCCGCCGCGAGATGGCTTCCATTGTAGTCGCCCGAACCGATAAAACGGCTAGCTGCCAACGCTGTATGTTCCGTGACGCGCACTAGTTCCAGGCCGATATTGCGATATGATTCTTGCAGTTCCATCTAGTTGTCCTCACTGCTCTTGAATGTATCGATCGCTTCCAGCAAGCCCGAGGCCTGCCAAGAGACCATTCCCCCATCCAAAATCATTACGTCGGAAAACCCATCATTGACCAGCGAACAGGCAGCACGGTGACTGCGCCGGCTGGTGCGGCAAACAAGGACGATCGGTTGATCGAGTTCAAGCGTGATATTGAGTGACGCGATTTGGGGCAGTGGTATAGATTTGGCATCAGGGATATGGCCATGCCTGAATTCCCGAGGTTCGCGGACATCGATGATTGTTGGTGGACGATCGTTGCGCTCATTATGGAGTTCTGCCCATAGATCACGCGGCGAAATCATGTTTACTTCGGGCAAGTCGCGCGTTTCGGGTAGGATACCGATCAGATCGAGTCGTTTAGGCAGATTCTGACATTCCTTGAATACGCGCACCGGACATTCGTAAATGCACATGGCTGGATCTAAAACATGATAAAAAAGCTGGCTAATTGCTTTGTCTTCATCCAGAAAGTTGCCTTGCCCTAGATGCTCATCAAAGCCGGTCCTCTCCATGCTTTGCCGTACGCGATAGGTTGCCCGCACTAGAAAAACATCACCTCCCCGCTCGCGGTAGATGCGCACGATGCTTTCCAACATATGGATCCCGCTGAAATCACAGTTGTTGACATTATGCATGCGAATCAGCAGAAAGCGCTGCTCGGGGTGTTTGGCTGCAAAATCAAGGATGAATTCTTCGACGTAATTAACCGCGCCAAAGTATAAAGAACCGAGAATTTCGATTACGCCGAGCTGCGGGCAGTTATCGCGCTGCGGGTTGTAGTCGAAGTGCTTGTATGAATCGTCTGGCACCACGGCTTGGATGCGGGGGGTGCTGGTACGCATGACATAGCGCATAAAGGAAAGCAAGATGCCAATCAAGACGGCCGTCTCAATATGCAGAAATAGAGTCCCCAAAAACGTCACAACCATGATCACCGCGTCCCCTGTGCTTCCAGTCAAGATGCGGCGGATCTCTTTTTGATCAATCATACGATAGGCAGTGACGATCAACACGCCGGCCAAAGCTGAGCGTGGCAAATATCGTGTAAATGGGCCGAGGAACTGCATCGCCAGCAGAACAAAGAGGGAGGCGATGATTGCCGCCAGACGAGATTGGGCACCGGCACGAAAATTTACCGCCGTGCGCGAAAACGAACCAGCCACGGGATAACCGGAAAACAAACCTGTGAACGCATTGGCCATGCCCTGCCCCACAAACTCCTGGTTGCTGTCCAGACGCTGCCTGGTTTGGGCCGCTACTGATTTGGAAATGGCCGTTGTTTCCACCAGTCCAATCGCACCTACCGCTATCGCCCCCATCAAAAGCTGCTCGACCAGATCTAGATTGATCAGCGAGAGATCGGTCGGAGGCGGAAAACCGCTGGGAAGTCTGCCGATGACCGCCACTCCTTCCTGATCTGCACTAAAGGCAAAGACAGCCAAAGAGGCCAAAATCATGACCAACAGGGCCCCAGGCCAGCCTGGTTTGAAGCGGCTTATAACAACCAGGAAAATTACGGTGCCGACACCGATCGCCGCCGTCATCACATGAGTCTCAGGAAAATGGAGCACAACGCCCATAGCCGTTTCCAATGTGCTATGTGCAGCAAGGCTTAAGCCCAACAGAGGCGCAATTTGTTTTATGAGAATTAAAACGCCGGCACCGCTGGCAAAGCCGACGATAACCGAATGGGAGACGAAATTGACCAGAACGCCCAATTTGGCTAAACCTAGAAGCAGTTGAAAAACCCCGACCATTAGCGCTAGGGTTGCTGCAGCCACAATATACTCCGGTGTACCGGGCACGGCCGTGCTCGAGAGGGTTGACAGCACCAACAAAGAAATGGCGTTGGTTGGTCCGTTGTGTATCTGGTTAGACGAGCCCCAGAGCGCACCTGCTATACCGCCAATGATCGCCGCATAAAGCCCCATTTCCGGAGGTAGTTCGGCAATAATCGCAAAGGCGATTGCCTGGGGAAGCAAAATAACGGCGACTGTCAGTCCTGCCACCAAATCTGGCCGGAAATGCCCCCTATCGTAGCCGCGAACCATGAAATAGGGCTCTGAAAGATAACGACCAATCGAGCCTAGCGTTGTTTTGATATCAATCCGCGGACCACTCTTCTGAGTGAAGGTAGTTGGAGCCATATATTAAACAGTTTACGCCGCACCTCTTATGACGTCAAGCATGTAATTGACTGGATTTCCAAGATAACACTGGCGTCCCACAGCGTTCCATTTCCCCATCCTCTATACTGCTCGCTTTTCACTGCTTATCTTTGCTGCCTACTGCCCACTTCTCACTGCTCGCTTCCCACCATTTCTACGTCCATTACCCTGTACGGAAACACATTAATCACCGAAGTCTGCTCATATTGGGTGACCCGGGGGTAGTCTTGACGGTAAATATGAATATGCCCATGCAGAAGGAAGCGCGGCTTGAAAATTCGCATAAGCGTGAGAAAGACCTTGAAGCCTGTATGGGGCAGATCGTTTCTGTCGTGGATTCCGAAGGGAGGAGAATGAGCGACCAGAATATCCAAATAGCGCCCATGCCGCTGCCGATTCCAAAGAAGTTTGGGAACTAGCCGTGCCAGCTGGGCTCGCATTTCAGATTCCGTGAACATATGCTTCCCCCGAGGCCGGTAGCGCATGGAGCCGCCTAATCCGGCTAGCAGCAGCCCATTGATATTGACTGTGCGGCTGTGAATATCTCTCCCGCCGCTTACACCGGTCATGATGCCTCTATCGGATGTATATTGAGGTTCCCCGTCATGATTGCCGTGTACATAAAAGAGGGGCACGTCCAGCGCGGAAATTAAGAAATCAAGGTAGTAATATGGAAGATCGCCACAGCCAATGATCAGTTCAATCCCCGGAAATTGTTCCCGAACTTTGCTGTTGTAGAGGATGTCGAGAACACGATCACTTACGGCTAATATTTTCACGGTGCTGGCCAATCCCGCGACTGATTTTGCTCCAGCTTCTCAAGAATAGCTTTTTCTAAATCGATGTTGGTCACGCTGGCCAACTGCAGTAGATAGAGGGCGACATCGGCCAGTTCTCCCGCCAAAGCATCTGGATCGCGCACCGATTCACGCCATTGGAAATGCTCTAGAACCTCGGCTGATTCAAGGACTAAAGAAGCCGCTAGATTTCGCGGAGTCTGCGGTTTGGGAGAATCAAAATCGTACCAACCTTTGCTGCTTACAAAGGCATGCATCCGCTCCTCTAATTCCTTCAGTTCCATGGCCATATAAAGATATCGCGCGTGACGCAGAACAGAAAGTCTGCTGCCACGCGCAATAATTGGTTCTAAAAGATAATCAGATTACAGACGTTCGGCGACGTAGGCGCAAAGATCAGCCATACGGCTGGAATAGCCCCACTCGTTATCATACCAGGTCACGAATTTGACCATGTTTCCACCGGCAACTTCGGTGGAAAGGGCGTCAATTGTTGAAGAAGCAGCATATCCGATGAAGTCGGTGGACACGACAGGATCTTCTGTATAATCAAGAACTTTGCCCAGCCAGTCATCCCCTTCTGCCGCTGCCTTAAAGGCTGCGTTGACTTCTTCCGCCGTTGTTTCTTTGGAAACGATTGCAGTCACGTCAACTACGGAACCAGTCACTACGGGTACGCGGAATGCCATACCGTTGATCTTGCCGTCGAGTTCTGGCAACACGAGACCGACCGCTTTTGCTGCACCAGTGGTTGTAGGGATAATATTCGCCTGGGCGGTACGAGCGCGGCGCAGATCCTTTGCTGCCATATCCAGGATCTTCTGGCCGTTTGTCACGGCATGAATCGTGGACATGAGCGCCTGCTCGATGCCAAAGTTTTCATGTAATACTTTGACCGCTGGAGCGAGGCAGTTGGTGGTGCAACTGGCATTGGAAATGACGTGCATCGTTGCCGGATCATAGGTCTCTTCGTTCACACCCAAGACAAATGTGCCGTCTATTCCTTTCCCAGGCGCAGAAATGACAACTTTCTTGGCACCGCCGGCCAGATGTTTGCCGGCACTTTCCCCGTCCTTGAAAATGCCCGTGCATTCTAGAACGATGTCTACGCCCAACTCGCCCCAAGGCAAGTTGGCGGGATCGCGTTCGGCAAAGCTCTTCAGCTTTTCGCCATCGATGTAGATGTCATCATCGACTACTTCTACCTTACCGGGGAAACGGCCGTAGGTTGAATCATATTTGAGCATGTGGGCATTGGTCGCTACGGGCATCAAATCATTAATCGCCTCGACATCCAGAATGCCCTGGAAATCCTCATAGATTTTCTTGAATACCTGGCGGCCGATGCGGCCGAATCCATTAATACCGATCTTTACAGTCATTAGTGTTCTCCTTACTAAAATAGTTATCCATGGTACATAGAGGCAGCAAAGAACGACGCAGGGAAACTCAATTAAATTCCTGCATCATTGGTAGTGCTGCAAGCCATGCATGCTGACTAAATTGTCAAAAAGATCTTACGTCCCTAATTATACGTCGAAATGTAATTATACACAGGAGCGAAATGTCACGTCTTTTCTATTACATTCTACGTGATTTCACCATCAATAAGCTGCATGACAGCTTCTGCCAACTTGCTGCTGTCATGTCGCCATGGTTGTGATTCATCGACAAAGTCGGCCGTTACCAGCTCAACCCCTGTCGGTGTTCCTAGTTTAACGTACACCATCTGGCGATCGGGATCAAAACTATCGTTGGCCAAAACCACGTCGAGGAAGTTAGCGGGAATATGCTGCAAAATCGCCGCCACATGATCCGCCACATCATAATTCTGCGTCTCTCCTGGCTGTTGGGCAATATTGCAAATATACACCTTTGGTGCGCGCGCATGCTGCAGCGCCTGGGCCAAATCGGCAACCAGCAGATTGGGCAGAATACTGGTATAGAGGCTGCCCGGTCCAATTAAAATAAGCTCGGCCTGGAAAATGGCGCGGAGTGCTGGAGGATAGGCACGTACGTCTGCCGGATCAAGCGCAACGCGTTGGATCCGGCCCCCAGCCATGCTGATCGAAGATTCTCCGCTGATGCGCTGCAGACTTGCTGTATTGGACGAGTTACCAACCAAAACATCAGCTACAAGGTTCACATTGGCTAAAGAGGATGGCATAACCCGCCCTCGCATTGCCAGAACTCTCTGCGCAGCCAGTAGTGCCTCGTCAAAGCTGCCAGTGATTCCCACCAACGCTGCCAATAACAAATTGCCAAAAGCGTGACCTTGCAGTTCCCGTCCGGCGCCGTCGCTGTCAGCCACGCTGGCCCCGAATCGGTACTGTAAAAGCTGCGTCATGAGCGCTTCGTCTCTGGATAGGGCAGC
Source organism: uncultured Chloroflexia bacterium (assembly GCA_963807975.1). Classification (GTDB taxonomy): domain Bacteria; phylum Chloroflexota; class Anaerolineae; order Promineifilales; family Promineifilaceae; genus JAACFF01. Next base: position 209,317 of record CAWEDV010000006.1, read on the forward strand.
GATATTTCCACGAAAGTCACCCGGGGGCAAAACGCCTAGCTCACGACGCAAACGGCCGCTGCTGCCCCCATCATCAGCTACAGTGACAATAGCCGTAATATTGCTCGTATACTGCGTTAGACCGCGCAGTAAACTAGGCATGCCTGTACCCCCACCAATGGCCACCAATTGTGGTCCATCAGCAAGGGAAGAAAACCGACTCTGCCATATGTCAGAATTCGTCAAACCCTACCTCTCTAGCTAATGATAATAACCACATTTTATCAGCTACATCAGATCGCACCAATCTACGAATTTCGCTAATTTCCAACTGTTTTCTGTTTCTCGTTTTCCATTTTCTGTTTTCTGTTGACTGTTGCTTAGCTCATTGGCAACCCTTTATCCTCTATGCTATCATCACTAGTTGCCGTCACAGTCCCAAGGTGGGCGTGTCGGCGTCATTATTGAAAGAGTATATTTTGTTGTGATGCAGCAAGTAAACCCTTGAAGTGTGGCAAATGTATATGCCGCCTTCTTTTTGGATGCTAGATGACAAAAGATAACGTACCTGTCGTGATCTACAATGGGGGTGAGGGCACCCGCATGAAGGGTGGAACCCTCACTAAAAAAGAACTGGTTGAAATTGATGGCCGGCCGATCATTTGGCATATCATGCGTATCTTTTCTTGTTATGGATATAATAATTTCATCCTACCATTGGGCTATGGGGCGCAGCAAATCAAGCGCTATTTTCTGAATTATGAGGCCATGAGCCGTGATTTTTCAGTTCGAGTTGGCCGGCCTGAGAACGAAATATCTTATCTCGGCGAAGAACCACACCCCGTTTGGGAAGTATCCTTGGTGGACACGGGACGACGAACGGGAAAGGCCAGCCGCGTCTCCCAAGTCTCCGAATATCTGAGCGGTGAACGTTTCTTTTTGACCTATGGTGACGGTCTGAGCAATGTCGATATTGATGAGCTGATGGCTTTTCATCGCAGTCACGGTCGTTTGGCAACCATTACCGCCATCCAACCAGCCCACTACCAGTACGGCATCATGGAAGCCAATGATGACGGGCTTATCTCATGCTATGAACAGTATCCCTCGCTGCCATATTGGATCAACGGTGGTTTCATGATCTTCGAACGTGAAGCCCTGACTTACATGCAAAACGGTACAGATGTGCCCTTGGAAACAGGGGTATTACAGGAGATGATCGCCGATAAGCAGCTCATGATGTACCGTCATGAAGGTTTTTGGCGTTCCATGGATACCCTAAAGGATGCCATCGACCTGCAAAGATTGTGGGATGCGGGCGCCCCGTGGAAGATCTGGTAGGCGGAACCAGAGACATGAAGCAATCGATGGCAGGAAGCAACGTTTTTTGGCAGGATCGGCGCGTATTTATCACCGGGTGTACAGGTTTTCTTGGTTCATGGCTTTCCGCTGCCCTGGTTGACCAAGGCGCCGACGTCGTGGGTCTGGTGCGTGATCATGTGCCCCAGGCCCAGCTTTTCCGAAACGGCACCGTTGGCAAAATGAATCTCGTCAACGGCGAACTGACTGATCTTCCGCTGCTGGAACGGACTTTAGCTGAATATGAAATCAACACCATCTTCCATCTGGCTGCCCAGACCATAGTCGGTATCGCCAATCGCTCCCCCTTGTCTACCTTTGAAACCAATATTCGCGGCACATGGCTGCTGTTGGAAGCAGCCCGCCTAAACCCGACCGTTGAAGGCATTGTCGTTGCCAGCAGTGAAAAAGCGTATGGGCAACCTCGATATCTGCCATTTGAGGAGGAGCATCCCTTACACGGTATTCATCCCTACGATGTTTCCAAAAGTGCAGTGGATCTTATCGCCCAGACCTATGCCCATACCTACCGGCTACCCACAGCCATCACCCGTTTCTCCAATCTTTATGGCGGAGGTGATTTGAACTGGAATCGATTGCTACCCGGCACCATCCGCAGCGTCTTGCGCGGACAACCCCCGGTCATTCGTTCTGATGGCTCTTTTAAACGGGATTATGTCTATGTGGAGGATGCGGTTCAAGCCTATATGATCCTCGCTGAGCAGGCAGGGCGTCCAGATATTTGTGGACAAGCCTTTAATTTTGGCTTGAGCCAACCTGCAACCGCTTTGGAGGTTGTAGAGACGATCATTCGGGTTTCTGAGTATTCCCACTTGCAGCCCATCATTCTTGATGAGGTCCGCAACGAGATCCGCGACGAGTATTTGCGCGCCGATAAGGCGCGTGACTTGCTAGGTTGGCAGCCGGAGCATAATTTGGAAAAGGGCCTGGCGAAAACGATGGCCTGGTACCGCGAATTTCTGAATCTTCAGCTCCGATCTGACTAGCGATGCGTGTTCTAATCACTGGCGCCTATGGTTTCATCGGTCGTCATTTGCAGGCGCGTCTGCTTGAAGAACCCGAGAACCAACTTTATCTCCTCGACCGTGTCCAACCTGTTGACTTATCCTTGTCTACCGTACCAGGACCCAGCCGCTCTATCGCCGGAATCTTCCCCGCTGATTTGCGGGATGCGCAGCAAATCCAGCGGGTTCTGAGATCCGTACAACCCGACGTTATTTTTCACTTGGCCGCAGTAGGGGTGGGGGATCCCTTTCTGGTGGTCGAGGATGCTCTTGAGCATAATTTGTATGGTACCTTAAACCTGCTTCACGCCGCTTTTTCGACCGAATCGTCGATTCAACAGCCCCAAAAAATCATTATCAGCCGCACACCTGGCGAATACAGCGCCATGAATCCGTATGCAGCCAGCAAGGCCGCGGCCTGGGATTTCTGCCGCATGTTTGCCAGGACCAAAGGATGGCCTATTGTCGGAGCGGCCATTTTTCAAGCGTATGGTCCTGGCCAGCCAGAGCAGCGGATACTACCTGCAGCAATGATCGCCGCCTTAAATGGCGGCGATTTTCCCATGACCGCCGGCCAACAGGAGCGGGATTGGATCTACATATCCGATGTTGTATCTGGGCTGATAGCTATTCGCGACGGTGACCTACTGCCGGGCACAACGGCAGAATTAGGCAGCGGGTATTTAACCAGTGTTGCCGCGGTTGTCCAGCGAATCTACGCCCTGGTTGGTGGGCGCGGTCGAGCCCTTGTTGGCGCGCTGCCGACAAGACCTGGAGAAGAAGCCCGTCAGCGCGCTCATGTTGAAGGCACCCTTGAACTTACAGGCTGGCAGACGGCCGTAACGCTCGACGAGGGGCTCTCCGCTACCATAGAATTCCTCAGCCATCGGCATCATCGCCACTCCTAAGCAAAAGAAACCCTTTTCATAAATACTTGCCTGGCGTCGCCCTGAGAAACGTCCGCGTAATCTATTAAATGACTAAATTGCAGCAGAAAATTGACGTGTTATAATGCGCGCAGAAGGAGTTTGCTGCACAGTTTTCTGATGGATGACGGAGGTGCTATGGCAACTGAAACTGTCTCTGGCCAGCAGCTGGCCGCGAAGCATCCTCGAACTGGCTTGTTTTCTGGCCGTCGAGGGCGCAAGGTTAAAGAGGCGCTATTGGCCTACGCCTTGCTTCTACCCGCTTTCCTGATCATCCTCGTTTTTGGTATCTTCCCCCTCGCCTTTTCCGCCTACCAGAGTACTCTGAGAGGCCTGAACAAAATTGTTGGCACATATGATGGCTTGAGCAATTATGTCAGAGCACTCGATAATCTGGCCTATGTCCTGATGTTTTGGATCGCCGTTGCATTGTTCTTTCTGGCCATACGCGGTGTCGTTGCCATAGTACACGTGGCTCGTGAATATGAGGAAAATCCATGGGGATGGTTACCATCCGCGGTGCTTACGGGCCTTGGGGTTACCCTTTTTGCGCGCTTCTTTTTTACGCTTCTGCCGCAGCTTCTGATGATTCCGCAGCAAGTTCCACGTGGCGAGCAGCTGACACGTGAATTATTCCGTCAGCTGCTGGGTGAAGCGTGGCGGGTGCCTGAGGTTCAAAGCTCGTTAATGACGGCACTTTTTATGCTGACTATCGCGGCAGGTGCCGCTTATCTCAGCCTTCGAATCCTACCCCAAACGCCGCGTAGAAACGAGTATTTCGCATCTTTTTTGCAGGCTTGCGTGTTGTTGATTGGCGCGATTCTGCTTGGTTGGTTGACTTGGTCCGAGATTCAGAAAGCATACGTCGAAGCATTGGAAGCAGGGGAGAGCCTTGAAATCTGGACGCAATTAATCACGATTAGCGCCGGAGCCTTATTACTTATTCTCTCCTGGTTTGTCTGGCGCAGCGCCTCAGATAGGCCTTCTACATTAGGCACTTTCTTACGCATGGGGGCTGCAATGCTGCTGGTTATCGGGGCCTGGGTGCTCATTGCCGAGCTACCTAGGGCGGTCGCCGCCGGTAACAAGGATTGGTGGCAGGCACTTCAGGTCACGGTTTTCTTTGCCCTTATCACTATCCCTTTACAATTTACCATTTCCCTTACCCTGGCCACGATCTTGTTTCAAAATATCAAGGGCAAGACCGCCTTCCGTATGGTCTATTTTCTGCCATATATTGCACCTTTGGTTGGAACGGCGGCAGCATTCCGCATCATTTTCTCTGGACGGGCGAATGCCCCTGTGAATATGATTATCACGTCTCTTGGTTTTGAATCTCTCGGCTGGCTTAATGAGCCAACGGGTATTGTGCAAATGATGGTGGGTTCGAGCGTAGACTTGCCAACTTGGCTGGCGGGACCGAGCCTGGCGCTTTTCACCATCATTCTTTACAACGTCTGGACCTATGTCGGTTTTGATATGGTCATATTTTTGGCCGGTTTGGGCAGTATTCCAGGAGAATTATACGAAGCGGCATCTATCGACGGTGCGGGCCGCTGGTCCCAGTTTCGGAATATCACAATCCCCCTGCTGTCGCCAACGATTTACTTCCTAATGTTATTGGCAGTTATCGGAACGTTTAAGGCTTTTAACCGTATCTATGTCATGCGCCTGGGGGCTGCCTTGGGCACGACTGATACGGCCAGCGTGGTCATTTTTGAAACCTTTAATCGTGACACTCGTTATGGATATGCATCCGCATTGGCTATGATTTTGCTGGTGATTATTGTCATTCTGACAGTTGTCAATAACCGTGTGGCCGAGGAGCGCGTTTTTTATGGCTAACAACGTACAAACCGCTAATTCAAGCGATGGTCAGCCAACACCAATTGCTCATCCCAAGGCCCGTCGCGTCGACATTGCCCGCGGGGCTGCCTATTTTTTCTTGCTTCTAGGAGCCGCGGTCGCCCTAATCCCGTTTTTGTATACGGTCAGCGTCTCCTTGATGAATCTTACGGAAGCGACAGGGGGCGCGTTTTTGCCCAAAACCCTGCAGTGGCAAAACTACTCGCAAGCATGGAATGATGCCAAGTTTTCGCTCTATTTTTGGAACACCGTTAAGGTCACTGTAATTACGGTGACGGGACAGGTAACATTCTGTACGATGGCGGCTTACGCTTTTGCGCAGCTGGAATTTCCTGGAAAGGGTTTTTTATTCGCCCTTTTGCTATCAACATTGCTGCTGCCAGAGGCCATTACATGGGTTCCCAACTTCATCACCGTTTCTTGGTTGGGCCGTGTCGGGCCAATCCCTTGGATAAACAATTGGCCGGCACTGACGGTTCCTTTCATGGCCAGCGCCTTTAGCATTTTTCTGCTGCGACAATTTTTTATGCAGATCCCGAAGGAGCTCTGGGATTCGGCTCAGATTGACGGTGCAGGCCACCTGCGCTATCTGGTGCAAGTGGTATTGCCATTGTCACGGGCAGCGCTGGTAACCGTGATTCTGTTCGGCTTCATTGCATCCTGGAATTCCCTCGCCTGGCCGCTATTGGTCACCAATACGCAAGATTGGCGCGTTATATCTTATGGTTTGTTGAGTTTTCTCGATGAGGCAGGTGCCCAATTCCATCTGCAAATGGCTGGTGCAGTAATATCCATTGTCCCCATTATTTTCATTTACTTTTTTACCCAGAAGCAGTTTACGGAGGGAATAGCCACATCGGGGCTTAAAGGATGAATCCTGACTTGATAAGTTGAAATATGCTACAATACAAGCATGGTTGAGAACAAAGGAGGTGCTGCCTAGAGGCGATTTGAATCTCAGTGGAAATTGCTTATGAATGACTGACGAACATACTTTTTGTAACCGAAATTTCTCTATTGGAGGAGAAAATGTTTAAACAAAAGAACTTGATTCTGTTTTTGGTTGTTGCCCTTGTCGGGCTGATGATGCTGGCCGCGTGTGGCGGAACCGCTGATGTTGAACAGGCTGTGGAAGAAGCGGCACAGCAGGTTGACGCAGAAACGGCTCAGCAAGTTGAAGAAGCTGTCGCCGAGGTAGTCGAAGAAGTAGCTCCTGCGGTTGAAGAGGCTGTCGAAGAAGTCCAAGAGGCTGTCGAGGAAGCTGTTGAAGAGGCAACTGAGGTACCTGAAGAGGTCGTAGAAGAAGTGGTCGAAGAGGAAGCAGAGATGGAGCCTTGTGCACCCGCGACCGATGGCCCATTGGCAGGGGTCGATCCACGAGGGCAAACAGTCCTCTGGTGGCATAACCACACCGGATCACGCGATGAGAACCTGGCGGTGATGGTCGATGAGTACAATGAGACCAATGAGTGCGGCATTGTCATCGATTCACAGAGCCAGGGTGGCTATAACGAAATCCGCGATAAGATGAATGCCAGCATTAGCGCCGGTGAAGCGCCAGCTGCTTTGATCGTAGGCTACCAAAATGACCAGGCTTTCTACCAATTGAATGAGGGTCTCACGGACCTGAATACCTATGTTAATGATCCGTATTGGGGATTAACGGAAGAAGAAAAAGCGGATTTCTATGCTGGATTCTTTGATCAAAGTGTACACACTGCCTTTGACAGCCAGCGTTTAGGTTTCCCGCCCAACCGTTCGATTGAATTGCTTTACTATAACCAGAGCTGGCTCGAAGAGTTGGGATTTGAAGGACCGCCAACCACGCCAGACGAGTTCAAAGAAATGGCTTGTGCGGCAGCAGAGGCCAATGGCGACGGTACAGGTGGCTACATTTTACGTACTGATGCATCGGCCGTCGCAGCATGGACGTTGGCCTTTGGTGGCGACATCCTTGACGAGAGCGGAACCGGCTATGCTTACAATAATCCAGCCACAATAGAGGCAATGACCTTCTTGAAAGAAATGCAAGATGAAGGTTGTGCCTACCTCTTTACCGAAGGTTACCCCAATCCAGAGTTCGCTGCCCGCAGAGCTATTTTCACCCAAGGTTCAAGTTCAGGTATGAGTTTCTACCAGGGCGATGTCGCCACGGTTGCTGAAGAGGCAGGTGCCGAACAAGATGCATGGGGTGTAACAGCCATTCCGCACACAACCCCGGATCCCGTTATCAATGTTTACGGCGGTGATATCATGATCACTGCCAATTCGCCTGAGCAGGAACTGGCTGCCTGGCTGTTCACCAAATGGTTCACCGAACCAGAACAGCAATCCCGCTGGGACACCATTACCGGTTACTTCCCGACCCGTGCGGGAACAGTTCCTTTCCTCACTGACTATATCAGCGAATCTGATTTTGGCGCGCAGTATGAGGAAGCCATGGGATTCTTGCCCTACGGAGCATTCGAACCGCAGTTGATTTCTTACCAGGCGGTTCGTGACGCGGCGGAAGAAGCCTTCAATGTCATTCTGCAAGGTGGCGATATCCAGGCGACGCTCGATGAACTGACGGCAGATGCCAACGATCTCCAGGAAGAATTGATGGAGGAAATCGGCGGCTAATCAGAGTTTTGGGACTGCACGGTCTCAAATTTTTGAATGAACAATCTACAGAGCCTCAAAGGGTCTCTCCCTTTGGGGCTTTGTTTTTGACTGAAACCTCCGAGGTTTGAAATACCAAAATTGCTCAAGGTAACAATCCAGACCTCTGAGTATTTTTGTTTGATACAAGCATATGAATCCAAATGATTTCCTGCGAACGGCCAAAGAGGCCGCGCTGGCTGCCGGAGAAGTGGCACGAGAAAAGTTTTACCAACCCTTGCAGATCTCAAATAAGGGGTATCGTGACTATGTCACTGATGCTGATTTAGCGGCTCAGGAGACGATTACAAGACTAATTCGCAAGGCCTATCCCGATCATGGTTTTTTGACCGAGGAGGCTGATAGTTCCTTGCCTGCGGACGGACCCGTGCGCTGGATCATCGATCCTATCGACGGCACGACCAATTACAGCCACAGTGTTCCCTTATTCTGCGTTTCTATCGCCGCGGTTCTGAACCGGCCGCCCTTTGGCGTGCAAGAAGTATTAGCCGCCGTGATCTACGATCCCATGCTTGATGAGATGTTCAGCGCTGTTGTGGACGGAGACAACCAGCTAAACGGCCGTCCTCTGCAAGCCAGCCGCACCACCGATCTCGCCCCGGCTGTAATCGCCACCGATTGGAACCGCAATGGCAAACTTCGCCAGACGACGTTGGATACAGTCGGCCGTCTTGTCCATGATGTTGATACAGTTTCCATATTCAATTCGGCGGCCCTGGCCCTGGCCTGGGTAGCTGCTGGTCGCCTAGATGCTTACTTCAATTTTCAGCTCATGCCCTGGGATGTCGCTGCGGCGGGTCTTCTCATCCGCGAGGCAGGCGGCGTGTTGAGCGATATCGCCGGCAATCCCATCTCCCTGGCTGGGAGACGTCTGGCCTGTCTAGCCAGCAATGGGAGCTTGCATGATACGCTAATTTCCTACATGCCCCCCGTTTTGTAGATGGTGAATCCACCTTGCTGGATGCTGGTAGTTAGCAGATTATCCCACAATCAGTTTGGCAAGCTGGTAAATTGCTTCTAATTGCCAATCACATCCAATCCTACTAAACTTATTGCCGTTAATTCTATGGTTCTGGGGTGCGTTGGCCCGGTTGCAACATACAGTTGTCCGTGGAGCCGCTGCCCACAGCAAGAATAAAGGCGAGCCTATGCGTTGGCCGCATTACGAACACATATTATTCGACTGCGATTCCACCCTCACCACCATCGAGGGTATCGATATTTTGGCTGAAACTGCCGGCAAACGGTGGCGGGTTGAAGTGCTGACCCAGGCCGCCATGGATGGTGAATTGGACCTGGAAGAGATATATGCCAAGCGATTGCGCGCCGTCAAACCCACACACCAGCAAATTCGCGACATCCGGCGTGCTTATAAACAGCACATCGTCGAGGATGCCCAAGAGACCATCGGCGTCTTACAGGAGCTTGGACATCAAGTTTACATTATCAGCGGTGGACTCCTGGAACCCGTCCGTGAATTTGGAGTCTTTCTCGGGGTTCCCAAGCAGAACATCCGCGCCGTCGGCGTAACCTATAATGAACTATCGGGTGAGTGGTGGGCTGGCGGTGACGAACAATATCTGGCATTTGACGATGGTGCGCTTACTGTGAGTGATGGCAAAGCGGAAATCGTTCAAGAATTATTAGCTGGAAAACGGGGCCGTTCTTTGCTGGTCGGTGATGGCTACAGCGATCTCCTGGCAGGTGAAGCAGTTAATTTGTTCGCCGGTTTTGGGGGCGTTGTATCCCGAGCCCGCGTCAGCCAGGAAGCGCCGCTCTTTGTGCAGAGCGCCAGCATTTCTCCTATCTTGGCCGTCGCTGCCGGACCAGCCGCCCTGATTGCCCTTCAAGAAACTGGTCACAGCAGTATTGCCCATAAGGCCTTGACTCTGATTGAGCAGGGAGAAATCAAATTCAACGATCAACGCTATCGAGATCGATTTACCAGTGCCCTGGAGGCCGCGACGCACGCACCGTCTGATTCCGGGCCGGCTGCTGACCTGGGAAACCCAGGCTCGTTGGACAATTGGTCCAAACCTTAACCGCGACATAGTCGCGCTCAACGAACAATCGGACTATCCCTATGTATCGCATTCTAGTTTCTGACAAACTTGGGCAAGCCGGGCTGGACTGTCTCGAGAAAGCCCAAGATGCCGAATATGACATGATCACCGGCCTGAGCGCGGATGAACTGCTGGCCATCATTCCCCAATATGATGCTCTGATTGTGCGCAGTGGCACAAAGGTAGACGCTGCGCTGCTGCAGGCTGCTGCCAACTTGAAGGTCGTGGGCCGGGCCGGTATGGGGGTGGACAATATCGATATCAGCGCGGCCACGATTGCCGGAATCATCGTCATGAATACCCCTGGGGCCAATAGCATGGCCACCGCCGAACAGACGATGGCGCTTATGCTCGCTCTCAATCGCCATATTCCGCAAGCCTATATTTCTCTGCAAGAAGGCGAATGGAAGCGGTCGTCCTACGTGGGCAGCGAGCTGTTTAACAAAACCCTGGGCATTATTGGCTTCGGCCGTATCGGCCGCCTTGTCGCTGAACGCGCTCTGGCTTTTGGGTTGGAAATCCTCGCTTACGATCCGTTCGTTTCTGAAGAAGTGGCCCGCGATCTTGGCGTGACCCTGGTCGATCTGGAGGATCTGCTGCCCGAGGCAGATATTATTACCCTGCACACCACCTTGCTGCCTGAAACGGAAAACGTGATCAATGCCGAAACCATAGGCTTAATGAAGGACGGGGTCATGCTCATTAATGTCGCGCGCGGTAAACTCATTGATGAAAATGCTCTTGCTGAAGGTCTGAAAAACGGCAAGATCAAAGCTGCAGCCATTGATGTCTACCGCCAGGAGCCGCCCTTGCCTGATAATCCTCTGCTGGCTCTGCCCAATGTCATCGCCACCCCTCATCTGGGCGCCAGCACCCTCGAAGCTCAGCGACAGGTCGCCACACAGATCGTCAATCAAGTTCTGGCTGCCTTGCGCGGAACAGATTTCGCCAATGCGCTCAATATGCCCTTCCAGATTAAAGATGGCAGCTTCGACGATATTCGTCCGTATATGGAACTTGGCGAAAAGATGGGGAAGCTGCATGCCGGGTTGGCCAATGCTACCGTAGAGCGGGTTGAGGTTGAAGTCCGGGGAGACGAAGTATCCCCTTTGATTCGCGCCATCGCCTCGGCCATCCTCAGAGGTTTGCTAGCCAACAAAGTCGACATACCCTTGAACTATATCAATGCACCCGTGATCGCCGAAGAACAGGGCATCATCATTACCCAGACCCAGGGTATTGCAGGCTTCGTTTATGCTAATTTGGTTACCTGCCGCGTAAGTTGGGATGGTGGGCAGCGCACCCTGGGTGGCGTTCTCTTCGGTGGCAGCGAACCGCGCATCGTTCGAGTTGACCGCTATCGTCTCGAAGCCAATCCTGATGGCATTGTCCTGCTCTTGCTTAATCAGGATGTTCCCGGCGTCATCGGCCAGGTTGGCACGCTTCTCGCCGAGTACCAAGTCAACATCGCCGAATGGCGTCTGGGTCGTGACCAACCGGGCGGCGAAGCGCTCTCCTTCATTAACCTCGATACTGAACCCCCGCAAGCAGTCCTCGAAGAACTCGCCGGTCTCGCTGCCGTGACAGACGTAAAACTCGTGTACATTTAACGCTCTCATCTTAAAGAAAAAAGGACTCCAAATATAAACAGTTTCATCCAGCGTGTCCGCAACCTCGCTGTGTATTGCCCCGATCTCTCGTCCCTAATGATCCTTTACGCAGCCTGTTGCAGGAATTATCGTGAAACTAGCGATCGCGGGGTATGAGCCAATAATGGGGTTGTGCCGCGCCGCGAGTAACCACGACCGAAAACTGACAACTGAATACCACTCACTGTCTACTGTCCACCGCGAGGGGGAACCATGTCTACAAAAGCGTCGATTCTGTTCATGAGTGTTCTCGTTCTGTTATTTGTATCCTGCGCGGTGCCTGAAGCCCCGACGCCGCCGCTAGGCCAGGAACCGACCGAGACGCCTCCTGATGAGGCGCCTTCTGCTGAGGCGGTGCCAAATCAGGAGGGCATGCTCAACCCAGGCGACATGATCGGCGAGATGGAGATCACCACAGCCGAAGAGTGGGATTGGGATAACAACCTCTTCTCACTCTGCATCGAGGGCGATGCAAGAAATGAAACGCTTTATGGAGATGAAACCGTGCATTTCGCAGAGTATCCTTGTGACCTGTATTCCGGGACACATTTGATCTTAAACTGCATCGGTGCCGACGACCAAGTGGATGACAGCCTGGATGATCGTTGGGCAAGATTAACAGGAGAAATGATCCTGGATAACCGCCCGATCAATCTACCTGCTTTTGGCCCACTCGAGTTCTTCGGAGGACGTGAGATCCGCATCTGGAATGTGCACCTGAAGAACGTCACCCCGGGCGTGCACACCCTGGCCTGCCACGCAGAGCTTGATAGCAAAGCGGAAACCGAAATATACAACTTCGCCGTCAGCGAACCACCAAAAATTGAAGCGCCGCCGGATGCGAAGGAGATGCTCTTCCACGGCGATAGTGAGCTGTTCGGCACGCTGGATGATTTCTATGGGCGGCTGGAAACGGCCTTGGAAACGAATGATCTCCCGCACTTCTGGGCCGGCTTGGAGATTATCGGTGAGTCGCCCTTGATCTTCGGGGATTACGCCGTCTTTCCCTACCGTGGCGAGGGCAGCGATGTTCAATGGAAAGGGCTCCATTTTTCGAAACCCTATACGCGCATCGGGAACAGCAATAAATGGCTCATGGTGCAGCAGTTCGAACCAGATGCAGTCATTGAATACCGCATCGAGATCGACGGCGAGGGGCAGATGGACCCCATGAATCCGCTGCGCATCGAGGCCTTTTCCAACAGTTCCTTGCTGCAGATGCCGGCGTTTGAGGTACCCGCGGATACGCTGTTCCGCGAGGATATTGCCCATGGTGATCTGACGGAGAATATCATCATCTCCAGCGAGTACCTGGGCTACGACAAACATTATCGCGTCTATACGCCGCCCGGCTACGCGTCGCAGGATGCACTGCCCGTCATCTAGGTGTCCGATGGAACCGATGCGATCAACGAGGGCTATCTGTCCATGGTCAACGTACTGGATAGTCTGATCGCCGACGGCCGGATCAAGCCCGTCATCGCCGTCTTCATCGATTCCCATAATGCGGCGACGGACAAGTATGTGCGCGATGTGGAGCTGGATCCTTCCGATATTGAGACATGCCCCTTTTGCGACTTTGTGACTGACGAACTGGTGCCCCTGATCGACGCCAATTACAAGACAGATCCTACGGCCGATTCCCGCGCACTGCTGGGTACTTCGCTTGGCGGGCGCTGGGCATCCTATATGTGCCTGGTCCACCATGACCTGTTTCACCAGATCGGCATCCAATCCCACACGGTAGATGTGGGTCATTGGCTCTGGGACGCTTATGAAGAAATTGACACGCTGCCGATCAAGGTTTTCATGCACGGGGGCACGTACGACATAGGCACAGAGCAGCGTCTGGCCGAGTTATTTGAGGAGAAAGGTGTGCGGTATCATTATGTTGAAAATCATGGCGGGCATGCGTACAGCAGCTGGCGCACAACGACCGATGACGCGCTGGTTTACTTCTTTGGGAATAAAAAGGGGTGATCGATCAGATATCAGTTGGATAACAACCCTGATTTTATAGCAGCCTTCTTCCGATGACAGTTAGAACGCAATATTTGGCGTCTTGCATTGTCGGCCATTATTAAATCCAAGCTGTAAGCACCACTTATCAATCTCGATATCACTATATACGGGAAAAGGCCACCGCTTCCTCGATGGCCTTCTCACTGTACGCAGTACGCCCGGAGGGACTCGAACCCCCAACTTTCTGGTTCGA
>CAWEDV010000007.1:0-219367 GCA_963807975.1 uncultured Chloroflexia bacterium
TAGTTTGGCCATTCGGCTGCTTCGAAAACCACCAGAAAAACGCCTAAAGGAAATGAATCGTGGCAGCGGTTGGGGCGATTCCGGACAAATCGCCCAATGTCCATCTTGTGAATCCATCAATAGTGCGGATATGCCCCTGTGCAGCATGTGCGGCGCTCGTCTCTAGTTGACGTGAACAGATCATGTGGTCATTACGGAGAAAATTGTAGGACCCTACCACGCGTGTTAAGCCAATATGATCCCAACGTGCTTATAGGCACATTGGGATCATTGCTCGAAAAGCTGTTGGCAAAGTTAAAGGAGTCAATTGTTATCATGAATAATCAACACCGGCCTTACCAGAGTGTCCTGGTGGTAAAGGTGCCCCCAAGTACGAGCTGGAAACCAGGAGTTGCCGAACAATTTATGATCAGCCTTTTCGCAATCCCTGATTCTTTCAGGTTAATCATTCATGCTAAGGAACGAGCCATTTCCTGGTACATAACTATCCCAAACAGGATTGAACAATCTGTCTTCAACTCCATATACGCTAGATATCCTTCAGCGGAGGTGGTTGCTGTGTCCCCTCCAACATATCCAACCAGAACTGGACTTATCATTTTGACATCGGCGGATTCTTTTGTTCTACCGCTGAAACATGCCAGGGATTTCACGGGTTTGGATCCCATTGCACCGGTGGTCGCCGCACTTGGTAATTTGAATCCCGGAGAAGAAGCTGCCTACGAATTACTCTTAAGTCCAGTCGATAAGAAAATATACAAGATCGGTAAGGAACTTATCAGCCGGCCACGTCACAAATGGTACGATTTACTCTCCTTTGACGGAGCAATCGGAGCAGCATTTGACAAAGTTTCCGGAACAGATCGCGTCTCTCGATTATACCGGAATTACAGAAACTAGCTCAAGCAAAATTGGCCACATTGCTGAAGGAAACAAAACTTAGATTAGAGTTAGCGCTTCCTCTTCAAGTCGCGCCAACGAGATTGCCCGCAGTCTAATACCCGCATTGGCCCATTCGGCCGTGAAGGTTCCAACCATCTGATCCCCGCCAATAAAGATTCCTATCCCCTAATCTTAATGCCTCAGGAAGCCGCAGCATTGTGGCACTTGTCAAGCGAATTCTGTCGAAGTCCTCGGTCATTTGGGCAGTTTTCGTTCGGGCCCCCATGCCAACGGTAATTCGCGAAGGCTTCAGGTGTGATAATCGGTAAGAATACTTACCAGGGACGGAACGAATCTGTATCGATTCCTGATCCGATCGCGAGACCCATGTAAACATGATTGGCAAGACAACAACGGGCAAATCGACCTTGATGCACAACATGGTTCATCAAGACATTGCCCAAAAAAAAGGGGTAGGAATCATTGATCCACACGGAAAACTGGCCAATGACATTTTGGCCAGTAGTATTCCTCAATATCGTGAGAGGGATATCGTACTTTTCGATATCAATGATGTCGACTACCCGGTTGGCATAAACCTCCTTCAAGCCCCATCTAATGTTCCCCTGAAACGGTCGCCAGCCAGGCACTCAGCGTTGTCCGTAAGATGTTTGCCGATAGCTGGAGTTCCACCCGTATGGAGGATGCGCTTTATGCAGCCTTAGTCGCTCTTGTGAATTCTGAAGGGACCAGTGTCCAGGATATCCACCGTCTTTTTGTCGATTCTGGCTTTCGAACTCAGCTACTCAGTAGAATACGGACCTGTCGCTTTAGAGTTTTGGTACGATGAATATGAACCGGCTAGCCCGCTTTTCAGCGCGAAATTGCCCGGCCTATTTCCAATCGCATCCGTAAGTTTTATCGCAACAGGAAATCCGCAATGTCATCGGCCAGAGTCAAAGTCTTGATTTTCGGGACATAATCGACAGCAAGAAAATATTTATCGCCAATCTCAGCGGTCTTTCGGATATTGAAGCCGAAATTTTGGGCGCTCTATTAATCTCCAAGTTTCAGGTAGCTGCCATGAGCCGTGGTGCTTCCAGTCTGGTCGAACCAACAGATTTCTATCTCTACATCGATGAAGTACAGAGCTTTATCACGACAAGCCTGCCAACAGCTTATTCGGAATCGAGTAAATATGGGCTGCAATTGGTGACGGCTAACCAGTATATGGGTCAACTGGATAGCAGAACTCTTGGGGCAATTATGGGAATGTCGGCTCTACGATCATTTTTCGTGTTGGGGCAAGAGATGCAAATGCACTGGCACCCTTTGTTCAGCCACAGTTTGGTCCACGCGATCTGGTCAACTTGAGTCGCTTCAATGCGGTGGTGAAAACGCAGTTCCTTGGGGAGACACTACCGGCGTTCAGTATGGAAACGCTTCCTCCAATAGTTACACCTTCAGATGCAGCGCAACGTATTGCCCGTATCCGGATTTGAGCCGTAGGAAATACGCGCGACCCCGAGAGGAAGTTGAGGCCGAATTTGAGGAGCGATATGAAAATCTTCGTCCTGGCCGTATCCACAGACGATACCTGGCGACAGTGGAAATGAAGGATACTTTGGATGAAATCAGGCAAGAAATATCTTCCTTCACACAAGCGGGTCGAGAATCCACCCCCGATGCGTCTGACCGGCCGAGATGTACTCATTGTCTTGGAAGTTTATTTATTCCGGATCCTTTCCGCCCCTCAAATTGAAGCGCTATTTTTCCCGTCCCCAAAGCCACGAGGTTGCAGAACGTCATGCCAAAAGCGCCTTCAATTGCTATTTCATCATGGGTTTCTCAGCCGCATTGAGCTGCCCATTAAGCTTGGCGATGGCCGGAAACCATTTAACTATGCGCTCAATGAACGTGGTGCCGATCTGGTGGCAACAAAACTGGATGTAGATCGAGCCGATGTTGCCTGGAATTCAAAGCATAATCAATTGGGTCACCAATTTGTGGAGCATACACTTGCTGTCAATGAGTTTCGAATTGCTATTAGACTGCTAACGGAATCTGGTATTTTTAATGTTAAGTCGTGGATTGGTGAATCAGAATTTCGCACCGCGGCGATGAAGGCGAAGAGTACCTTACCGAATGCGGGGTGCTCGTATAGTCCGCAATTACCCGGATGGCTATTTCCGGCTTTCTGTACCGGAAGCCAAACATGATGCCCACTTTTTTCTTGAAGTAGACCAAGGCACAATGAGCAATGCCAAATGGCGTGAAAAGGTGCAAGCCTATCATGAGTTTCGCCTGCGCGGTCTATCAGAGACCCATTTCGAAACTCGAAATTTCCGGGTGCTATCGATTGTCTCGGGCGAGCGCCGATTAAAAAATCTGAAACGCACAACGGAAAAAGCAGGAGGAGATCATCATTTTTGGTTTGCTGCCAGGACCATGTTGATATCTGGCAACCTTCACGTTTACTTGAGCCAATTTGGGAAGTAGCGACAAAAATGAGAGGCATGCCTTCTAGCATAAAGTCAAATTCAAAGAACTGGTTGGGTGGCTGTTATAATGGCACCATATGCCTCATCGCAGACAACCGTATCGCCGCTCGTTCCTCCACAACCAATTCGGATTACCCCACGAGACAAACGAATACTTGAAACTATCCATGCCTTCGACGGCATCATCAGCTTGCGGCAAATTGATCGTCTCTTCTTTTCCGGAAGAAACCGTAGTCAGCCCAGAGCTCGCATGCGTATGCTTTATGATAACGGATATGTGAACATGCCTGGATCCGAAAACATCCATCAGGTTCCGATTGGCGAAACGATCTACTGGCTCGACAGAAAGGTGCTTCTGTTGTTGCCGGGATGCAAGGTCAGCACTTAACAACTTTAGATGGAGAAATAAACCACGATACTCGCTAATCGAACATGACTTGCGAGTAAACGATTTCCGGATCGCGGTGCGCGAGGCTTGCGATAGACACTCTAAACTGGAACTCGTCTCATGGATACCGGAAAGCGAGTTTACTATTAAGCCCAGATAGAATCACATACGAAACATTATCAGGAAAGAATGCTAAGAGATCTGTCCGGCCTGATGGTTACTTTCTAGATCGAACAGCGCGATTAGGACACTAAACAATTTGCATTCCTACTAGAAATTGATATGGGCAGTGAAGACAATCCAAGGTTTGCACGTGAGAAAGTAGGCCAGGTCATTGCTTATATTGGCAGCGAGCAGTATGCTAAACGATTTGGCTTGCGACACGGCCGTTATCTGGTTGTCTCAACCGGTCGAGCGTAGGATTCGGAATATGAAAGCACAGGCAGAACGACATGGGGGAAAGGGGCTCTTCTACTTTTCAACATTCGATAAAGTAACACCGGAAACCGTTTTGACTGAACCGATTTGGACGCTGGCCGGACATCAGGAACCACGTAGCATCATCCCACGATGACATATTCACTCCGCTTGATTTCACCATCCGTCGCTGTTAGGATGGGCGCGTGACAGCACCATATCTTTCAAACACAACTCCATCCAACCAGAAGATCTTCAATTCAAGAACGACGCTGAATACGATTGAGCCAAGCCTTGAAGATGCTACCATGCTTGTTAACAGACTTCGCAGCCGATTAACTGACCATGGCAACAAACGCCTCCTTCAAGCATTCACGGCCCTGGCTGATGGCGACCAAGCGGTTGGCATACTGGCCTTCTACTTATGGCGGAGAAATGCTCGCCGCCGTACGTAGGGCCGGAGGCGGTCGGCGCAATATTCCTTCAAGCACAAGGCAATATTGTTACCTCGTCCGTGCCCTGTCCGATGTGAGACGAGAGGAATTCCTGGGCGATTATTGGCATTCTTCCTTGTTTGCTGACCCCTTCAGCCCGGTTTCAACAAGCGATTACCCCGCAGTTTACCCTTGGGTTTTAAAACCGCAGGGTTGAGGCGCATTTTCGGCGATAAACGGCGACTACCTCTAGGAAAAGGGAACAACTAGAGAAATTACTGCTTTAATAGTAACCCCGACTATATTATAGGTCGCGGCCATTCCCACGAATCGAGCGACCGCGTCCCATAATATCCTGCGCGTGCAGACCGCTCGCACGGCTCCCCGCGCAAATAAGTTTTCGGATATGGAACTAAATAATCTTGTTATTTCTTTGGCCGTCCACGATTAGCTGAAGAAGCTGTGGTGCATCATTCCCGTAGAAGTGCTGTCTTCGGGTTCGGCCACATGATTGTGATTGCCGCGTCTTCTTTTAGCTCGGTGTAACAATATGCCACCGGTGGTCGCCAATATCTCGAACCTTCCCTCGTTGTCGCAGCTGTCGCAAACGACGGCTTAGACTCTCTTTGTGGGCGTAGCCAAAATGCTTGGCGGCAACATCTAAGGGCAGCCATACCTCGATTCCAGATTGCATAAAATATTTCTCATTTAGTTGACATAACTATACACTAATGAGAAAATGTTCTCAATCGGGTACATTAAATCACCGGAAGGGAGGTGATCCATGTGGAATTATTACCAAAAGATATCCCGAAAAATTGCCGGAACTGCGTGCCAATGAGGAACTTGGTCTTGCTGCACAAGCGTTGGTCAAGTTCTTTACGCCTGATAGTAATTGGAGTGGTATGCGACTGAATTCAATGGCGATGACATATTCTTGGATTTGTAATTGGCTTCGAGCCCGAATTTGGTTACTTCAGTCTCAGCGAACTGGAGTCGGTTCGTGGTCCCCTCGGGCTGCCGATTGAACGCGACTTGCACTTCAAACCTAAGTCGCTTGAAGAATTGAGAAACCATTATCGAGATAATGGGTATGCACTCTAAGATTCTCCTTCACCGATAGTCACGGGCCAGTTGGCTCATATGCTATGATGGATAAATATGTCAAAGGAAGTACCACTCCAAATTGACATGTTCTCGGGGGAGCTAGTCGACACCAGAACAAGAAAACAGAAGAAACAAGAAGCGGAACGCCAAGGGCCAATTCAAGCTGAGATGTTTTCTCAACGTGAAATGGCCCAGTTTGGCGTGCGTGCCCATCCACAGATACCGATTTCACCAAAGACTAGAATTGAACTTGCATTACAAGACCTGCGCACTAAAGAAGAACAGGAGGAAGCAAGGAGGATTGAGATCGAGAAGCGAAGCTACCGCTTGCCTGGGTTTGAGGACGAATTGGCACCGCCGCCCGTGAACGATGATCTGGAAGAGCCAGAATGAAATTGTAGAAATTCATCAACTTGATACATGACGAATAAACAATCTTTAACAACCAGCAAATTCACAGACTGGTTGATTGGGTTGTTTTTTGAGTTGCCATGGCTAGATATGATAGCCGTTGTTTGGAAACTGATGCGTCATCTGTGGCAAGGGTTGGCCGATGAGGGGATGTATGAGGTGCTAGAGTATGAGTCGCTGCTGGAGTTGAAGGATAAAAAAGGCAAGAAAGCCAGCTTCCAGAAAAGAGAGAAGGTGCGTTATCGGCAGAATAATATCATTGCTTATCAAGATCATGCCTGGGGTGACGGGGAGATATTGATTGATTATCGCTGTTCTCCCGGAGTTGTGGTTGACAGCTACAGACCTGGTCAAAAAACCTTTCTGCTCATTTCGCTACGAGAGCCAAAGCGTCGAGGAGACATTGATGAATTCAATATGGAATGGAAAATTCGAGATGGATTTATGCGCTCGAAAGAGTTGTGGGAAACGGAGATTCGGCACCGGACCAAACAGATTTCGATGAAGGTTATCTTTCCCAAGGTCACGACCACCCCTAAATATCTGGATAGTAGAAAATTTGCGACGACGGAAAAATCGACTCGGCCCAGAAGCGAAAAGGCGGCTACCTGATGGGCGGTGGCTCGTTACATGGGAATGTGATCGGCCGAAATTAAACGAACGATATCAGCTGCATTGGGAATGGTAAGTAAAAAGAAAAGCGACAGGTCCGCGGTTCCTGTCGCTTTTACTGTCTTTCTACGTTCCAGATCCACCACTCATGACATCATCTCCTTGTCAGAAAGGACGGCCGTCACCAATCAACTCTCTGCATAGAATCAAACCCGGTCAAAATGAAGTTGTCGCGTAGAAGCGTGAGATAATTATAATCGCTGGGGATTGCGTTGTCAATATTACTTTCTTCAGATTCATTGACTACTCTATCAACTTCGTCATATCACTAGAATGAATATGGAAGTTGCCGGTTGAAGCCACCAATACTTGCAAGACATTATCATTCTCTGTCAACGACAAGTTATTTGCACTTTGTCAACACTGTACTCAGCATGTAAACTATCATCGAATATGCCCAATAAGACGTCAGATTCTGCTAACCGTACGCCCTCGGGCGAGCTAATTTCATTGGCGGAAGCGGCAAGAACAAGTGGGTTGTCACATAGTCACCTAAGATTGTTGGTTAGGCAGGGTAAAGTCTGGGGAACCAAGATCGGTAGGGATTGGCTCACTACGGAAGAAGCCATACGAGCATATTTGGCAACCGAACGCAAACCGGGTCCTAAGCCACATGATGAGGACCAGCCGGACAATTTCTCAAATTGACTTTGCAATCCCCAGCGATTATAATACATACTATCATGATTGGCAGGTTATCTAATCCTAATAGTCGCAAACACCAAATCAACTTCTTAACCGGAGGTCGAGTAGCAATCTGGTATAGAAGATGGATAATTTTCTGGTCGATTCTACACAGCTTCAATCGGCGTGCTGAGTTGATGCGGCTGGTAGACTGGGCAGAAAAGAGGCGGCTCGTAGGTCCGCTATCCCACTACAAGTCTCGCTTAGAAGACGAAGAGTTGCGATTGATACGATACTCGTTTCGCGACCCTGAAATAAAGCGGTGGGCTCACGCATTGCATTTCCTAAGCAGTCGCATAAGCCCTAAACCCAAGTATTTTCCTCGGGGATCGGCCTCTCATTTGCGCTCTTTTAATGGAAAAAGTTAGGCTAAGTAATGGAAATAAACTAAAAGTACTACATATTAACAACGCCCTGAGTTGGTGCTGGTAACACCAAACCCAGGGCTTACCTACATCGCTGATAACCCAGCATCGTAGGCTAGGTGCAATGCTATCCGCCTGCACCCGAGCCGTCAATCGTTGCTGTCAGCGATTGACGGCTTTTTTATTAAGGGGGTAATCCCCAGAAAGGAGTATATGCCAAATGAGCACGGCAAAAACTTTAGCAAACATAACGCCGGGCCACGGTTTTTTGTGGCACCAAAAATGGATGTCTTAGCTGATCATCCAGTTATTGGACCAAGAGTAAATCCGAATTGGAAAGGCAAAAAGCGCAAGAAAAGAGAAAAAGGAAGGTCAAGATGCGATACGCAGCTTATGTGAGAATAAGTTCAGAAGAGCAGATTGGGAATTATTCAATAGACGCTCAAAAACGGGCTATTGAAGCCTGGGTGCATGCAAATGGTGGCGTATTAGCCCAAGTATATGTTGATGAAGGCAATTCGGGGCGTACTGCGGAGCGGCCCGCCTTCAAACGCCTACGACATGATGCAAGACAGCGAAAGTACGATGCGATCATTGTTCACAAATTTGACCGGTTTGCTCGCAACAGAACCGAATCCCTGGCTGTCAAATCGTTGCTGCGCCACGACTATGGCATTAAGGTCTTTTCAGTCAGCGAGCCTTCTGAAGATAGTGATGGGCCAATGGGTGCGCTGATAGAAGGTATTATGGAATCAGTTGCCGATTGGTATAGTCAGAATCTGAGCGCCGAAACAGCAAAAGGCAAAGAAAGAACGCAGCGTCCAGGGAAAACACAACAATCGTGCCCCATTTGGCATGAAGAAGAACTCAAAGAAGATCTTAATCGCCGATGAGAATGAACTTCCTGGTTTGATTATGGCTTATGAAAAATATGCCACAGGAAATCACAGCGACAATAGTGTCGCCAGATTACTTAATAAAGCAGGATACCGCAGCAAGACCGGTAGGCCATTTTCGAAGGAGACCGTCCGCGATATTCTACAAAATCGGACCTATCTCGGGAAAATTAAATATCAGAAATACAAGCGTCGTTCGGATGGTTCTCGCTCCTATGAAGCACCCATTGAGTGGTTTGATGGGCAGCATGAGGCGATTATTGACGAGAAACTTTTTGAAAAATGTCAGCAAGTTCGAGCTGAACGCCGGCGCCATCGAAAAGCCACTCCAAAATACAACCCCTATCTCTTGCGAGATCTAATCTATTGTTATGACTGCTGTAGTCATCAACCCAAAGAAAACACCTTTCGCAACTACGGCAAGATTCGTCCACAGGCGCAATCAAAGGGTAAGAAATACCGCTATTATCGTTGTCGCTCGAAGGAACTTGGCTATGCCTGTTCACAGAAGGCAATGCGCGCCGAGGAGCTTGAGAACCAAGTAATAAATATCCTGATGCAACTTAAGCCCCCGAAAGAATGGAGAAAGGGCATCACAAAGGCCATGAGCGATTTCTTGGGTGAGAAAAACTTGGAAGAACGGCTTGAGGAAATAAAGGGCATCATCAAACGCATGGATACCCGATGGGATCATGGTCTTGTCATGGATGAACAGGAATATCTGGAAAACCGCATCAAGCTTCAACTGGAACTAGAGCAGCTGAATCCCGTCTCACATGATGAACTAGAACAAGCTGCCGACTTGCTGGAGAATTTCAAATTTCATTGGGAACGGCTGGAAGGGGACGACGAAGGTCGACAGGAATTGGTGAATCTTATTGTGGAACGCATTTACGTTGCAGATGGAGAAGTTAAGATTGTAACTTTGCGTTCAAATTACCATCTGGTCCTCGGTCATAAAACAAACGGGCCAACCTATCAAGAGGTTGACCCATTTTTATACCAGTGCGGGAGCGACGGGGGTCGAACCCGCGATCTCCGGCTTGACAGGCCGGCGTGTTAACCACTACACCACGCCCCCTCTGTTAAGGAGGGAAATATTATCAGATGTGCAGGCGTGTGTCAATAACTTTTAACTTTTGTTTCTCATTAACATGGCCATGGCATCACTCTGATCCTCGGGCCGGTTCAACAGCACGTCAGCCGCCTCTATCGCCTCCTTAACCGTAACACCAATATCCCACGTAAACGGCCGTTCCTTCTCCACATCACCCAAATCTCGCCACAGAGCAATCACATCTGCCCTGGCGCTAAAAGGTTTCGAATAAGCGGGATCTGTGGGACCAAAGATAGCCAGAGTCGAACATCCGCTAGCCGCTGCCACATGCGTTGGTCCCGCATCATTTCCTATATAAAGATCAGCCACCTCACACAATGCGCCAACCTCGCCAAGACTGACCTTTCCACACAGATTGGTCAACTTGGTCGCTATCAGTCCGCTAATCGCCTTTGCTGCTTCTCTTTCTTCAGCCGCGCCAACCAAAACAATCCGTGCCCCATGCTGCCTGACCAGATGATTGCCTAGACGTGCAAATCGCTCCACCGGCCATCTTATAAGCGGTTTCGACCGCACGGGATTAACCCCACCACCCGGATGCATGATAACCAAGGGTACCTCGCCCAACCAATCCATTTCTTCCACCAAACGCTGTGTCATTGCCAGCCGGTCTCGATCGGGCGGGTAGAACTCTGAACTTGCTCCCTCAATAATCTCATCATCAATACCTATTGCTTGCGCCAGCGAAAGGTAAATCTGCGCCGCATGTTTTTCTTCCCGTGGAGGGCGAACAGCGATGGTATGCGCAAAGCCACGGCTGTTGATATTTAGACCGATTCGCTGCGAAATACCCGCCTGCCAGGCGATATAACTCAGCAAACCAGAACGGCTGACAATAAAACATGTATCATACTGCTCCGATCGCAGTCGTTTGACCAAGTCGCTGATTTGTCGCCAGCTTCGTTTGCGCAAATCTCCCGCCCCAATACTGATCACTTCGGTTAAGCGTGTGTTGCTGACAACTGCCGGACGCGCCCAATCGCCCACCGCCCAATCGAAGCGGGCCTTTGGAAATGACTCCTGCAAAACAGCCAGCAGCGGTGTCGCCAGCATTACCTGACTCAAACAGCAGGTCTGCAGTACCAACACCTTCTCAGGAGTCCTAAAAGATTCGTCGGCAAATAGGGCGAACGGTATGCGCGCCATACGTGTTGCCGCCAATGTAACTATATTCTCGCGGGGCATCTAGATCGTTCTCAGTTTCCAGTTGTAATCAGCTCTTTGAGCTTGTCATATGTTCCTTGCCCAATACCCGACACTTCCATGATCGCCTCTATAGTGGCGAAGGGGCCGTTGAGGGTACGATAATCAAGGATCTTTTGCGCCGTAACCGGTCCAATGCCCGGCAGTTCGTCCAGTTCCATCATATCGGCCGTATTGATATTGATCAAATCACCACCAGTCCCAAGATCAATCCCGCTTGAGCCTCGTTGTGGAACGGGGCTGGACAGCACACCGGGAGGTATTGGCTCACCCTTCGCTGGGACATACACATGCACCCCATCGGCCAACGGTTGGGCCAGGTTAACAGCATTCATATCAGCATCGGCCTTAAATCCACCAGCCGCCTCGATCAGTTGTTTAATACGGCTGTCCGCAGGCAGCGTATAGACGTCGGGCATCACAACCTCGCCACTTATATACACCAAGATAGGCGACGGTGTTGCTGTCGGCAGTTCTGTCGGCGTTGGCTCCGGCGGGCGGATCTCAATAGGCGCCGGTGATTCTCGGTTGCGCAGGGCGATGACGCCCATCCCCAAAGAGAAAGCCAAGATCATGCCGGCACCAATGACGGCCGTTTTCACAAAATCAATTTTCATCCCTTTACCACCGCAACCGGCACAATACGGGCCACCTTTCTGGCAATGCCGGCCCCATGTACAACCTCTATGACGCGATCCACATCCTTATAAGCAATGGGAGCCTCCTCAGCCAAGCCGCGCATACTGCCCGCTCGCACGTGGATGCCCTTCGCTTCCAACTGCTGCCGCAGTTCATGCCCGCGTACGATCTTCTTTGCTTTTGACCGGCTCATCGTGCGACCCGCCCCATGACAGGTCGATCCGAAACTCTGAGCCATCGACTCTTCTGTTCCCACCAGTACCCAGCTGGCCGTGCCCATTGATCCAGGAACCAGCACCGGCTGGCCAATCTTGCGGTATCTCGCCGGCACCGCTTCAGATCCTGGCCCAAATGCGCGTGTCGCGCCCTTGCGGTGCACACAAAGGGCAGCAGTCCGGCCATCCAACTGGTGCTCCTCAATCTTGGCCATATTGTGTGCGATATCATAAATCTGGTAGAGATTGAAATTCTTTACCCTTCCAGCCAGCGTCACTTCAAAACTCTCGCGGATGAGATGGGTTAACACCTGCCGGTTGACAAAAGCATAATTGGCAGCCGCACTCATTGCCGCCAGGTAATCCTGTCCTTCCGGGCTGCTCAACGGCGCACATACCAGCTCACGATCAGGCAGTTCGATTCCATAACGATGGACAACTGGCTGAAATGCACGAACATAATCGGAACAGACCTGGTGTCCAAACCCTCGCGAACCACAATGAATTTGCACAACGACTTGACCTGGGAAAAGCCCCATTTGGTTCGCAGCCTCTTCATAAAAGATCTCGTCGACGACATCGACTTCAATAAAATGATTCCCGGCGCCCAAAGTGCCAATTTGATCAAGCCCCCGCTTAATAGCCCGATCACTCACTTTCCTGGCACTAGCGCCCTGGATACGGCCGTTGGCCTCCGTGTGCTCAAGGTCCATTGCCGTCGCGAATCCATTCTTTTTCGCCCAGTTGCCTCCCTGTTCCACCAGGGCAATCAATTCATTCCGTTTTAGACGGATATTTCCCCCTCGGCCAACCCCATGTGGGCAGCTGCGCTGTAGTTGAGTGGCCAATTCATCCAGGAAAGGAGCAATCTCTTCCTCATCCACAAAGCTTCCCAACAGGCGCACGCCGCAGTTAATATCGTAGCCCACACCGCCGGGCGAAATAATACCATCCGGCAGTTCGGTAGCCACCACTCCACCAATGGGGAAACCGTACCCCTGGTGTATATCAGGCATGGCCAGGGCATACTTCACGGCGCCCGGTAGCGTAGCCGTATTGACCAATTGATCGAGACTCTTATCTCCCAACGCCCCTTCCAACAACTGCTTATCCGCATAGAAGCGCGCCGGCACGCGCATATCAGGGCGAAAGCTTCTCGAAATCTCATAAACGAACGGCGAAATCTTCTTAAAATGTTCCCGCTTCATATTCCCTTCCTCGAGAATCCATCACTGGATTGCTCTCCACCCATTGTCATGCCCTATCAAATTACACGTCAAAAACAATAGTTGCTTCCAGACCTACGGCATTCTGAAGTATGGCCAAATTGTGATAGGTAACCGCTTTGATATGCTTATGCAAGATCGGGGCTTTCCCCCCTCTTATAGTAGCCTTGAGCGCCGATGGGGTCACCTCGAGCAAATCAAACTGGCAGCCCACAAATTGTTCCATCTCGGCCCAATATGCCAGCTCACTGAGCCAATCGACGAGAAGGCTCTCGGCATCATAGGCTACCAAGACCATCGTGCGCTCTTCCTCTTGTGGCAGGACCTGCAATTTACCAGCCATCAATTGGCTCATACCTTCGGCTGCATATTGAAATAGATGTGCCAGGTCTTTACCGGTAACTCGGATAGCCCAATCGGCCGTATGCTCTATCACCTCAAAATGCTGCTCGGACATTCATACCACCAGGTTCTTCGCAGTCAACCATCTAATTTGCCTTACCAAGTACCACTACATTGTAACATGGCCAAATCCGTGACTCAATCCAATACCAAGCCATTGCCTGGCGTCGAATCTTCGGGTATCTTAACCAAGGCTGTCGGCCATCGAGAATCGACAACTATGAAGCTTACCATCCATTTCTCGGTCAGGTGATCACTATGAGCGATCAGAATAACGAGCCCACACAACCAGCCCCACCAAAGAAAAAGCGTGTTAATATACACATGCCCAAAGACCTGGACCCAGTGTATGCCAATGTCGCCTTCATCAGCCATTCATTGGCCGAATTAGTCATAGATTTTGCCCAGGTGCTGCCTCGTTCACCACGGGGCACGGTCCAGGCTCGCATTGTGATGACACCCATGCATGCCAAGATGCTGCAAATGGCATTGGCCCAAAACTTGGCCAAATTTGAAAGCCAGTTTGGCGAAATTCGTCTACCACACAGAGGTTCGGCCCTTGCTGACAATTTTTTCCGCTTTCCGTCCGATGGCCCAGAAGAATCCGAAGACGACAAGAACGACGAATAAATGGAGTATATAAAGGAATATGATGCAGCTAGAACTCGATCAAACCGCCGAAACGATTCGCACCCACTTTGAACAAGTAAATGATGCCCGCAATCTGGCCTACAACCGCTCACGCAGCTTGATCAGTCTTTGCGCCCGGGCCATTCGCGCAGTCCATCGTGATGAATGGGACACAGCTCAATCACTTATTGACGAAGCCCGGCAAGCCACTGAGGCCTTGGTAAACGACGTAAAGGATTATCCTGCGCTGTACTTTGCCGGTTATACACAAGACGCCATCAAGGAATTTGTCGAAGCCAATCTTACCTATGCTCTGGTTCGGCATCAGCCCTTGCCCGGACCCGATGAATTGGGAGCAGAGTACAACACCTGGCTAAACGGTATGGCCGAAGCCGCTACCGAGCTGCGACGGCGCATTCTCGATATCATCCGCCATGGTCATACGGGCGAAGCAGAATACCTGCTGGGTGCCATGGACCAGATCTACAGCATCCTGGTTACCTTTGATTTCAACGACAGCATCACCGGTGGACTGCGGCGCCGGACCGATACCGTGCGCGCCGTCTTGGAGAGAACCCGTGGTGATGTCACCACCAGTCTGCGCCAGTCGGAATTGGAATCCGCTCTCGAGGCCTTGGAAATTCGACTGGGCAACAGTCTGCCCGAATAAGCACGCCAGTTCAATCAACTGGGCTAGATCGTGCCGTCAATATCAAACCGCAGCCGATTCCACCCAATAGACCGGCAGCAGTCCATAATGGGATCTGTTCGATAACCCAGTTAACTTCTGCCGCGCTAAATTCTGGACCATGCGCGTGAAGCCCCGTCTTTAAGGCCATCAACGCCAGGGTCACCAATCCCACTCCTAACCCAATACACACGCCTGATAAGGAAGTTAACAACAAGCCTGAAATGGTAGCAATCGTCCGATCGCCTAGAATCCTGTTAAACAACTGTCCAGATATCACCAAAACGATTAGGAGCGCGGCAAAGACGGTCGCCTTCAAACCGCTTTCAAGCATCGTCCAGACGACTATGTAAATACCCCACAAGATCAGTATCCATTTCATAGCTGGAATGCGCTTAGGAAACTTCATGGTTATTAATATCTGCTGAATTGCCCTCTGCCTGTGCTAAAATAATAATTCCATTTTCATAGTGAATAAAATGGTTTCCGCTTTATCAATAAAAGTCAATGCTTGACATGTATACCTTGGAGAACACCCTATGTCTGACGATCCTATCAAAGATGCCTTAAACAGAATACCATATGGATTCTACAGCCTGACCTCACAATATGAAGATGATGCCAACGCCATGGTCTTCAATTGGTTCTCGCAGGTCTCATTTACTCCTCGATTAGTCGCTGTTGGATTGGCCAAAAAATCCTATACCCACGATCTGATCAAAAAAAGCGGCCAGTTTGCAGTCAATATTTTCAATAAAGAAGACCAGGATTCACTGACTGCCTTCTCCAAACCGCGGGCCAAGAATCCTGATAAAATGAAAAATGCAGCCTTTACGCCTGGTCCCGAAACCGGATCACCAATCTTAGCAGATGCGGCTGCCTATCTTGAGTGTAAGGTTATACAGCTGGTAGATATTGGCGGCGATCATGACCTGTTGGTTGCTGAAGTAATCAACGCAGCCATACTCAAGCCGGGAACAGTTAACGACACCCTATCACTTCCATACGTTGGCTGGAGTTATGCCGGATAATGAAAGTGGGCCATACGGCCCACTTTCTCTTGATATTCTTTACCATTACCATCGGGCATGATCTGCCCTTGACCGCCCAACATTACTAGGGCGCTTCTGGTGTCACCACAAATCCCTTCGGCACTTCTTGCTCAAAAGGAGGTGCCGGTTTTGGTGTTTTATCCGTAAAGATGATGTTCTCAAAGCCGAGACCATTCAGAAAATTGGTCATGAACTCCTGTGCATTGGCATTCGCCCGATCTAATATTTCACTTTCAGCAGCCGCTTCAGAGATAGCTTCCTCGGCAGCAGCCCGAACCTGACTTTCAAGCTGGGGATCTGCTCGCGTAAGAATTCCTGTATCACGGTCGGCAACAAACGATTTTTCATTATCTAGTACCGGAATATCCTCGAAGATCTCCACGGGTGGAAGGTGAACATATACAGTCACCGGATCATAAACCTGCACATCTTCTACTGCCATATCCGAAAAATCGATGCCGGCAAAGACTTTGCCATGGGCAACAAAGACCATGGTCTCACCGAGTGCGCCCCACCAAACATCTTGCCCTACTTCAGCCATAATAACCTTCTCGAATTCGAAGGAAGCTGTCTCTAGTCGAGCCAGGTCGTTTATCTCGCGCACGATCGTGGCTGGATTGGGCAAAATCACAGGGGTGACCGGCAGCGTTAACCGGCGCACCAAATCACCTACCGGCTCTACTATTTCGTCATTGGTTTTATTCATTCCAACCACAAATATAATTGCCAAAAACGATAGCACACCCATAAACACGATCACGCTAACATAAGCTAGATTGCGCAGACAGCCACTATTTTTAGTTTGTGTTTTTTCTTCCGCTGTGCTGCTCTCGCCGTCGCTGGCGCTTATTTCCTTCTCTTCCATATCTTCCATATCCTCGCGCAGAGTCAAAATTTCTTATTGGTTACAGTCGCTATACGTTTAACTACCCAAAAACTCTCACAATTAAGAACCCTATCGCCCGCCAATTGTTTCCCAATAACGATAATTATTGGTCCAGCTTCATCTCTCATTAAGTTATGGACTTGGTCCACAGTATGTGCCGGTAGCTGAGAATCTCTATTTGAAGGAAAATGGGAATATGCACGTAGCGACCTGTATCATCAAACTCCACCTGGAGGGCGTCTATTCGCTCAAAGAAAAACGGCGCATCTTAAAATCCATTTTGCAGCGCCTGTCAAATCAATTCAACCTGGCCACGGCCGAAATTGATCATCACGAGATATGGCAAACAGCGACAATTGGCTTGGTAAGTATTGGCAACGACAAAGCCTATTTACATGGACTGCTGGAGAAAGCTGTCTCTTGGATCGAAACCAACCGGCCCGATGTTCCAATCGATGCCTATTCAATCGAATTTCTCTAAGTCGACTTTACAGATGAATGCCAACAAATACTGAGCACTCCTCAATGCACTGGGCAATCCCTGCCTGGTACCGCAATAACAACGCAAGAAACGTGCGCAGACTTATCTATTTAGGTTGACGCGCGAGTTCAAACTGATTCTCAAGCTCGTGCCGACGCTCCTCCATTGCCATCTGCGCTTCATTCTTGGCATTTTGCCAGTGTGCCTCCGCTTGACCGCGCAAATCTTCACCTGATGCCGGTGTCAGCAGCAGGGTCGCCACACCCCCCACAACAACGCCACACAACGCACCTGCCATGAAGCTAAAAACTTTTCTCATAATTATCCCCCTTTACTCTTGCGCTTTTTTCGATACTGCCAAGGCAATATGCAGTTCCTGCAGTTGGCGTGATGCCACAGTTGACGGCGAATCCGACATTAAATCCGTCGCTTGAGCAGTCTTCGGGAAAGCCATGACCTCGCGAATATTGGGTTCACCCGCCATTAAGGCCACCAATCGATCGATACCAGGAGCAATGCCGCCATGGGGTGGCGCTCCATATTCAAACGCCTCTAACATATGACCAAATTGGTCTTGTGCGTCTTCAATTGAAAATCCTATCAATTCCATGATCTTGCGCTGCAGCGGCCGTTCGTGAATTCTGATACTGCCCCCTGCCACTTCAAAACCATTGCACACCAAATCATATTGCTCACTAAGAACAGCGCCGGGATCGCTATCTAATAGCGGGATATGATCCCGCTTCGGGGATGTGAACATATGATGGCTGGGTGCATAGTGCCCATCTTCCAACACTTCTTCAAACAGAGGAAAGTCAATGATCCAAAGAAAGGCCAATTCGTCCTTGTCCGTCCATCCCAGGCGATTGGCCATTTCCATCCGCAGCGTACTCAAAACCTCATTAACCACAAGCCTTTCATCGCTTGAGATCAGAATCAAGTCACCCGGCTTTGCGTCCATCGCTTCCGTAATTGCAATAAGCTGTTCAACCGTAAAGAATTTGACAATAGGCCCACGGATCTGCTCAGTTTCTGGATGAATCGCCATCCAGGCCAGCCCCTTGGCGCCTTGATCCTTTGCCAGGCTGTCCAACTCGCCTAACTGTTTGCGGCTGTAACTTCCACAGCCAGGCACACATATTGCCTTCACCGGATTCCCGGCAGCCACATTCTCGGCGAATACCTTAAAGGCACTGT
The DNA here is from genome assembly GCA_963807975.1 of uncultured Chloroflexia bacterium. GTDB lineage: Bacteria > Chloroflexota > Anaerolineae > Promineifilales > Promineifilaceae > JAACFF01. The sequence goes on from CAWEDV010000007.1 coordinate 18,494, forward strand.
TAGCAACAAAATCTGAGATATCCCTTAATTCCATGCCAAAACGGATATCGGGTCGATCTGTTCCGTAGCGGTCCATCGCCTCTGTATAGCTCATCCGCGGGAAAACTTTGTGCGCCAGAGGAACCAGACTGGCTTCCTCAACCATACCCAACATCAATTCCTCGATCAAATCAAGAATGTCATCTCTCTCGACGAAACTCATCTCTAGATCAAGTTGGGTGAATTCCGGTTGGCGGTCGGCTCTTAGATCCTCATCCCTGAAACAGCGCGCAATCTGGTAATAACGCTCATACCCGGCAATCATCAACAGCTGTTTGAGCTGCTGAGGGCTTTGCGGCAACGCATAAAACTTCCCAGGATGTACACGGCTGGGAACCAGATAGTCACGTGCACCTTCCGGTGTGCTCTTAAATAATATGGGCGTCTCAATATCCAAAAAGTTACGTTCGTTCAAAAATTCTCGGATAAACCTGATCGCCCTATGGCGGATAATGATATTCCGCTGCAGCCGTTCTCGTCTAAGGTCTAAATAACGGTATTTCAGCCGTGTGCTTTCATCCACATGCTCATCACGGTCAATCTGGAAAGGGGGCGTTTTTGACGGGTTAAGAACTGTCACTTCGTCAACCAATACCTCAATCTGACCGGTAGGCAAATCAAGATTCTCCATTCCCTCCGGCCTGCTTCCTACTTCACCACGAATCTGCAGCACGAATTCACCACGCACATTTTCGGCCACGCTGAAGGCATCCTGGGAACGCCCGGAGTTAACAACCACTTGGGTCTTACCATCTCGGTCTCGCAGGTCAATGAACACAACTCCACCCATATCGCGCCGCCGGTTCACCCAGCCAGCCAATGTCACCTGCTGCCCCACATGCTCCAACCGTAGTTCACCACAATTATGTGTCTTCAGCATAAGAATCTTCCTCAAAAAAATTAAAGGCGCACAATTTGTGCCCCTTCATTCAAGACACGCCATTAGCAATAGTGATGTCTCAAGTGGGCAAAATTGTATCATGTCGGGTTGGCAGTGACAACGAAACTCGCGCCTTATTAAAGGTAAAGTCTCTCCCCATTTACTCGCAATTTGGCCTGAAAATCCATTTACGGCACCAAGATCTTCAACGTCCTGCATTTTTAAGAAAATGTTGATAGAAATTGACATCATTGCCGCTCTTTGCTAGAATTCTTGCATTCAACAAGGCAATAAAACTAAGCTATTAATGTGAGGTAATAAGGCACATGTTAGATACATTAGACGAAACCAAGACAGAAACCATCTTAATCACCGAAGCTGCCGTGAACACAGTACGCGATCTGCTGGCCCAGAAAAATGTTCCGGACTACGGTTTGCGCGTTTTTGTATCAGGTGGCGGATGCTCTGGTATGCAATACGGAATGGCTCTAGAGGCCGAAGCTCGTCCCTATGATCACGTGATCGCGCAGGATGGTATTCAAATCTTTGTTGACCCCACAAGCATGATGTATCTCAACAACGCCACCATCGACTACGAAGAAAGCCTCATGGGCGGCGGCTTTAAGATTGAAAATCCAAATGCAGTCTCCTCCTGTGGATGTGGTTCCTCCTTCAAGACTGAAGGTGGACCGGCAGCATCTGGCGGGGGATGTGCATGCTAAGCGCATGCGACTAAGATTATTCCTCAGTTCATAAACATTGTTACTGGACGGGGTGCCTGCTGAACAGCTCGCACCCCGTTTTAATATCTATCATTATGACCGTTCGATACTTTACCATAGAAGAAGCCAACGATGTGCTCTCCAAAATTGAACCCCTGATGGGCCAATTGCTCGAACGACGGGCCAATTCAGTGCGCAAGAGCCGCCAAATTGAGCACCTACTCAGTAACAACCACGTTGATTTTGGTGGGCCGCTGCCAACAGAACTTGCCCAGGACTTCGCTGTCATCGAAGATCTGATCGGCCAAATCAAAGCCTATGGCTGCGTCGTCAAGAACCTGGAAGCTGGTCTGATTGATTTCCTGGCCAAGGTCAATGGCCGGGATGTCTACCTCTGCTGGCGTTATGGTGAAGATCGCATCGCCTACTACCACGAACTCAACACCGGCTTTCAAGGCCGGATAGCTCTCGATTAACCTCTTCCGACACGATCCAAAGCAGCTATCTCCTTCCCTAATAAAACCGAACATTCCTGCTCTTGTCCAATTTTTCTGGTATATTTTTTCTCTTACCAATCCTAGTGAGAAAAGCAGCGTTATAGATTAATGACACAGACCCTAATTTGCCCCACCTGTCAGCAAGCATTTGATGCTCCCGTCGAGTTTTGTCCGAATTGCGATCAAGAATTTTGTCCAGAGTGCAGCAGTCCAGTCGCCGATGATGCTGTCTCATGCCCCACCTGCGGTGTAGAATTCGGAATTTACTGCTCTGGATGCGATCAGGAAGTCGGACCAGATGCAAAACTTTGTCCCCACTGTGGCGCCTCGCTCGATGAACAAGATCCGGAAAGTGTTGCGGAGCAAGGCGGCAGCGCTAAGCTGCTAACGCCACAATTCAGTGGTGAATGTCCCAACTGCGAGACGCCGCTTTTTCTAGAAGATGGTTTTTGCGGAGAATGTGGCGCGACTTTTTGCACATCATGTGGCAAGGAAGTCGAAGAAGATGATGAAATCTGCCCCCACTGCCAAACGCCATTGTTCTTCAACTGTCCGCTTTGTAGTTTCGAACTAACCGCAGGGACGGATCAATGTCCAAGCTGCAATGCCTTGATCCCCAGCTACTGCACCAAATGCCAGGCATCATTAATCGCCGGAGCAGAGCAATGCACACACTGTAAGACGGCCGTAAACGTACGGCAGCGCAAAAGTGCCCGCGTAATCCATTCGCTTATGGTAGGTGACAAAATTGTGCAGGTTGCCGGCTGTCCTGGATGTGGAAAGCAGCTCCATCTGAGCGATGGCGTATGTTCGTCCTGCGGATATCGGTTCTGTCCCCAGTGCCAAATCAGCCTTAGCCAGGAGGAAAAGATTTGTCCTCGTTGTGGGCCGCATCAGCCGCTTTTCATCCACTTGCCAAAAGAGATTAAAAAATGTCCTTCTTGCGATCATTCTTTGGAGCCGCTGGATGAACAATGCCCCAATTGTGAACAACTCTTATGCCCCGAGTGCCAGGCTGCCATCGACGAGGATGATGCTGCTTGTGCCCAATGCGGCACTGAGTTCGAATATTTATGCCCACAATGTGACACCAGCATCGCTGCCGATGCCGGGTCCTGCCCAAACTGCGGAACAGAGTTCTAACTTATCTATCGGAAGGAGTAAGGATCAGGCAAGCTGTTGACGTGCCAGATTCAGCGCCTCGTCACGCGTTTGGATTTCACCTGCGGCTTGACCCTCTTCGATCAAACGCAAAATACGGCCGACTTCCGGCCCCGGTTCTATCTGCAGCTGATCAATCACATCTCGCCCGCTTAGTAAAGGGACAGGTTTAACCGCTTCTTCATGCCGCTCAAAATAAAACTGGAATAATTGGGCCACCAGTCCCAATAGTGATTCCCACTGTTTTGCTTCGCCCGGACCGTTGTAAGTGGCCAGGTGATCAGCCAGCGCCAGCAAGGCCACATCCAACCCATTGTTATCAAGATCGCGAAAATACCGGTAGACAGCTCGACGAGAAGGATTGGCTCCCTGAGCCTGCACCAGAGATAGGGGACGCATATGGCCGGCGACAATTTGTTTCACTTGGTTTATGGCATCGTTACTAAAGCAAAGCTGCCGTAAACGATAGCCCGCCAGCTTCGCCCCTGCCTCATCATGGCCAAAAAAGCGGATTCGGCCGTCATCATCCTGTTCATATTTTTCTGGTTTGCCAACATCATGAAACAACGCAGCCAGGCGCAAGATCACCTGACCATTTAGCCCGCCATCAACAGGCCGCTCAAAATAAACTTCCAGCCGTTCAATATACGCCTGCAATGCAGAACGCGCCTCATTTGTCACCTCATCCCCAGAGGCATCAAAGAAGAGAGCAGTCTCCAGACGCGCCAGCCAATCCAAAACGCTCCACGTATGGTGCAAGACATCCTCATAATGAGGCGGTGATTGGGCTGTCCCCGCTAAGCTCTCGATCTCAGGCAGTGTAATCGCCAACAAACCCAGCCCATCTAACTCCCTCATCGTCTCATCCGGTTCAGGTGTCATTACGATTTTAATAAGTTCATCACGCTTACGTTCCGCAGATACATCTGCCAAACGTGGACCGGCAGCCATAATAGCCTTTCTAGTCTCTTCTGTTATCGTGAAATCCAAATTGGCCGCCAATCGAACCGCCCGTAAAGTGCGCACAGGATCGCTCTCTAAAGCGCCCATACTTGTAATTCGAATCCGTCGGGCATCTAGATCTTCCAGCCCACCGCTTGGATCGATTATAGACAAGCGGGTCCGGGCTGTCGCCGGGATCGCCAGCGCATTCACTGTAAAGTCACGTGCCCGCAGGTCTGCTTCCAAATCAGGACCGCGAAAACAGGCGAAATCCAGCATGGTCGCCTGCTCAGCCAACACGACCCGTCCCGTGTCCCGTTCTTTATCAAGGATATACGCGGGTTCTCCGATTCTGTTGGCGATCGCGAACGACAGACGGATCCCATCCTCTGGGACGACAAAATCCAAATCGTGACTAACCCTACCTAACAGGGCATCACGCACCGCTCCACCTACCAGATAGACAGGAACACGCAATCTCAAATGGGGGCGCAAGCGGTCCATTACCGCGGAAAAAGATAGCGGCTCACCTCCTCCTTGCTCCTCAAAAACCAACGTAGGGCGCTCGTTTGGCCTCGCCTGCCCAGCCAATGAAAGCGCCTCCTCCGCTGTATGTCCAACCCCAACAACTTGTTCGTCGATCAATGCGATCCAACGACCGGCGTTAGGGGTTATCTCGTTCATTATTCAAAAATATGCTCGAAAACGGTCGGTTTCAATACCGCGATATAGGGAAAATTGCGGTACTCTTCAGCGAAATCAAGCCCATAGCCAACCACAAATTCATCCGGTATTTCAAAACCAGTATAATCGACAGGCACATCAACCTCGCGGCGCGCAGGTTTAGAGAGAAGCGAACAAATACCTATTGATGATGGGCCACGGGCCATCAAATTGCGACGCATGTATTGCAAGGTACGACCGCTGTCAATAATATCCTCGACAATTAAAACATGACGCCCTTCAATCGGCGCCTTTAGATCCATAATAATCTGTACGGCGCCGCTGCTCTTAGTACCTGCCCCATAGCTGGAAATGCCCATGAAGTCTATTTCATGGGGCCGCTTCAACGCCCGGCTGAGATCGGCCAGGAACATATATCCACCCTTTAACACACAAATCAACAACAGATCCTCGACACCTCCATAGTCCGCCTCAATCTGCTTCGCCATCTCCGCTATGCGTGTCTGCAGCTTTGCCTCATCGATCATAATGTGATCGACATCATTTTCCAGGTTCCGGGCTTGATTCTCGCTCATTTCGCTCATTCATTCCTTCCGGCTAATTCATGGCATGAGCGGCAGCGCGCCTCATAAACTTCAGCAGCACCAACCAAAACCACCGGATCGTCAAATGCCGCCGGTTTGTCGTCTATCAAACGTTGAGTTCTGCTCGCTTCATCCCCACAGACGACACAGATGGCGTGCAGTTTGCGCACTTCTTCAGCGCGAGCCATCAACTGCGGCATTGGTCCAAACGGCACACCACGAAAATCCATATCCAATCCCGCACAAATAACTCGCTTACCTTCTTCAGCCAAGGCATCACATACATCGACGACAGCTTCGTCAAAAAACTGCACTTCGTCGATGGCAACCACGGTTGTGTCAGCATCTAATGCTGCTTTGATATCCTCTGCGGAAGGCACCGGACGTGCCTCAAAGTCAATGCCATTGTGTGATGTAACCTTCTCAACGCCGTACCTGTAGTCAATTGCCGGCTTAAAGACCTGTACTTTTTGCTTGGCTATCACCGCTCTGCGCAGGCGCCGAATGAGTTCCTCCGTTTTCCCACTAAACATACTTCCGCAAATCAACTCCATTCGGCCCGCTGTGTGTCTCGTCATAACTACTCCTCATAGTTAAATTGAACATTGAATTGTTTATTAAAGCCAAAACAACCCACCACCTTCCCGATATTCCTGACCGTTTTCTACTGTACAACTCTACCCTTCTTTATGCACATTCACAAGACTTCATGCTCCCCTTTTTAGCGCCAGCTTTCCACTTGGCCAAGAAGTTTGACGGTTGCAGTTGATCATTGCTGGAAGAATAAAAAAGAGCAGATATGTTTGCACATATCTGCTCTCACTATTCGCTCTTAGATAAACCAAATACTATGGAATCAATTGCTCACCGCGGAGGAACCGTTTGATATCAATCAGCGCCTTCTGGCCAATCCCAGGAAGAGCCAACAGGGCATCATCTCCCTGCTCCAATAACTCCAATACATCACCAACGGTTGTAACATTGGCGCTGGTTAGCGCTTTCGTGGCGCGTGTTCCTAGAGACATTGAATCTACGGTAAGTTTTGAGACATCACGTGTCTCTGCCTGTTGCTCTGCTTCAGTTTGCAGTTGTTCACGTCTCTGCAAACGGCGCATGAAGCGGTCTACCTGTCCTTCCGTATCCAGCAAACGTTGGGTTCCAGTATAAAACGGGTGCGTTCCAGACCAGATTTCAACACCGATTTCCGGCAAGGTCGAGCCAACAGTCATTACTTCCTCGCCTTCGACGATGACTTTGGCACTTGGGTACCATTTAGGGTGAATACCTTCTTTCATAATTGCCGTCCTTCTACTCTTCCACCGGATAAACACTGACCACTTTCCGACCGTGCTTGTTTTCAAACTTAACTTGCCCCTCAATGAGAGAGTAAATCGTATAATCTTTACCTAAGCCAACATGATTACCTGGCTTATATTTGGTTCCTTTCTGGCGAATGATGATATTTCCAGGAATGACATATTCGCCGCCATATCGCTTCACACCTAAGCGTTTAGCATTGCTATCGCGGCCATTCCGTGTCGAACCTGCGCCTTTCTTATGTGCCATGTTATTCGCTCCTTACGTCAGTTGGGCTACAACTTCATACTACCCAGTTACGATCTCATCAACGCGCAAACGGGTATAACTCTGCCGATGACCCTTACGCCGCCGGTATCGTTTCTTTGGTTTATATTTCCAGACAAAAATCTTTTTGCCACGATATTGTTCTACTATAGTAGCCTTAACACTCGCACCGGGGACAGTAGGCTGTCCAACTTGCACATCCTCATCATTATCGAGAAGAAACACATTTGACAACTCAATCTGTTCACCGACTTCATTGGGAAGCTTCTCTACCGAAAAACTGTAGCCCTCTTCGGCGCGGTATTGCCGGCCACCACTTTCTACGATCGCGTACACTATTACCTCCAAAAAGAACCGACATCAGCTGATGTCGGTTCGACCTTCATTTATAAATTGTATGGGAAGTGGATTGGTAACCCATACAACGCGACTTAAAATTATATCTGTCTAAATCCTATTGTCAATAACGCTTTACCGTTCTCATTTACCAGCATCTGCTGAACAAAGGTTACCTCTTGTTCCCCAGGGCCACATCATGGCATAGTCGGGCGAAGTCGTCATCTTCATCTGCGTCAATTTCCACAACCTCAACCCTTAGAGCTTCCTCTTGAACATCATTCTGAATTTCAAGCGCTTGCTCATCCAGCTCTGGGCTAGGTTCCTCTACAATAGGCTCATCGATATCTTCGTCTTCCTCGCCCTCAACAATTTCGGCCGTTTCAGCCACAAAAGGCAGGACAACAATCTCCTCTACAGGCTCGTTGTCGGTATCTACCACCTCTTCCTCAACGAATGGATCTGGCTCCTCAACAGTATCTGCCGTTTCCTTTATCCAGATAGCGTCTGCGTTTCCATTATGCACCGTCATTTCCGCATCCATAACCACCTGCTTATCAGCAGCAACAGCTAAAGATTCTTCGACGAACTCCAGAGCAGGCTCACTTCGATCAGCTTCTATGAGGTCAGCCTTAGGGCCATCCATTGTTTCTTTAGGTTTGTGCTGCCGGTAGCCCGCCAGTCGCATGCCATGCCAGGTGCAATTTCGGCAAGAATAGCGACGTACGGGAAAACCAAAGGTACCTAATGCACGATCACGACGGTTGCGTCGGACTCGAACCAGCTCCTGCTCGTGACACTGTGGGCAGCCTGCTTCAACATAAACAGAATAGTTTCGCCTCAGTCGGTAGCGCGCCAAAACAGCAAATAGCAGGGCGATTAATCCCAATGAAACCGCTACTATCAATCCTTTTTCACCGGCCACAATCCAAGTCACCCACGCATTCCAGCCTGCATAGTGCAATCCCATAAAATTCAGAACCACATTCAGCAACGGAGATAGCAGTACAAATAACGCAGCTAGGAATGATAGCAAAGAGATACTGGCTAGAATCAAAAAAAGCTTGTCCCAGCTCAAAAAAGCACCCCAGGCGCTCTTCCCTTGCTTATCGTAAGAGACCCCGTGGCTGCCTATGGCCTGCTCAATGCCAGCTCCATTCAATTCAATCATGAATCACACCTCGAAAATATTATGATCGCCTACCTATACAGCGGAATGCTGTTTGTAGATTAACCAGATCGTTTCTTATCCAACGCCCTGGCTTTTTCCACCACGACCCTATTTCTCATCGTCGCATGATGCATCATGATTCTTACAATGAGGCTTAATGGAAGGTGGCAGCAAGGTTATTCAGATTAGAGGTTTAAATCGAAAATGGGAAAATGCAGAAACTATGCTGTTATGGGTTTTGTGTTTCTTTGGCAGCACCTGACAATACTATCCTCGTGCGATGGATGAGCGCTTGGTAAGGATCAAGTGTTAAAGCTGCCAAAACATCGTCTGGTCTGCCTGTCTTGCTAGGGGTGTGACTAAGCTCCATCACAATCTGCGCCGGCTCGTTTCCACGATCTTTTAGCCTGAGATCGATGATTAATGGTCGCAGATCAATTTCCTTTGTCTTGCCCTTCCCCCGCTTGCGCTGCATAGGCCAATTCTCAGCATTAAGGATTCCAGCAATACTTGCCCCCAATTCCTCTTGAGTATTCGCTTCCGGCGGCAAAGAGACTACATACTTCGCAGAGATCATAGAAGATTGTAGAGACGGTTCTGATAATGGCACATTGGCCGCATCACCAATCACAATACCGGGAGCCATCTTGCCCATCATCTCGCTTTGCGCGGCAGTTGGCTCCATTTCTTCCGCCAACCAGATATCAGCCAGTTCATACTCACTGGTGAAACCCAGAGGTAATGCAGACGCAAAAGCCATACGTGGGCGGCGATTGAAGCCTTGTGAGTAGGCGATGGGGATACGGGCACGATTAAATGATCGCTCCATCGTGCGCGATAGATCAAGATGTCCAATAAATCGAGCCGGTCCATTTTTACTAAATGTCAGGCGTAAACGCTGCACATAATTCGCATTCATTTTATTATCTAATCCAATACTCTCAGCAAGTGTTAGTAATATTGTAGCTGTTTATTTCCAGGATGGTATGAGCCCTAACTTAATCCATCCTGTGCCTATCTCAGCGGCTCTATGCGCTTTATGCGCCATGCCTTATAATAGAAAGAAACTTTGTAAGGAAAGCAGGCTGGCAAACACGGGTCGACGATCCGCATTGCCTTTAAAGACAATCATGATGAATCAAAGAATTCAAACCATACTCATTCTGCTCATCACCACCCTTTTTGTTTCAGCCTTTCTAATGGCTGAATTAGTCACATCCGCCAGTGCTGGCGACCAGGAAATAGCGCCTATCGCTCCCATCACAACTATACAAGATGATTCTGGCAACTTGCCCCTTGCCACCGATGCTATCTCGATAGATATCTCGATTTCTCCCCAACCAGATGACGGTCAAAAAGTTAGAATTGAACCAAATATAGGCGAATATGGACATGGAGAGACTGCGGAAAATATTACCCAAACTGTTTCTTTAATCCCAGTTCATGATTCTGTCTATTGGCAATTCACGAATTGGTCAGGAACAACCACAACAACGGATATCCCTCTTGATTTAGGGGCAATCCAAGACTATGATATCACTGCCAATTTTAAGCGAAGCTGCTTTGACTTAGTCCTTGGGTACACTGGGGTTGGTGATGAAGGAGTAAATCCTACAGTATCCCCCGTAAGCGAATTCTGCGGTGCAGGACAATACGCAGCTGACGAAACGATCAACTTGTTCGCTGCAGACATTGATGGCTGGCGGGTTGCTGGATGGAGCGGCACAATTGATGATGCGAGCCAATCCTACGAAAACCAAGCACTATTCGACCCTGATAATCCTGAAATTGTTGTTCAGTACGAGCCCGTTTGCTACGCACTGAATGTGGCCATCGATCCGGCAGACACAGGGACTGTTACGCAGCTTCCTATGCCAGATTGTCCAATTACAACCCCTGGAAATAAATACCACGAGGGTACGGTCGTATCTCTGAAAGCCGTGGCCGATGACGGCTACGAATTCCTGAGCTGGACCGGGGATACAGAGGGCAGCACTAACGTTGCAACCATGGCCGTGGAAATGAATAAAGTCCGCAATATAACCGCCAACTTTGATTTGGCTTGCCACAAGCTTACACTACAACATATACCACCACCACCAATTGACAGTGGTGGCAATCCCACAGCAAGTCCAGACAGATCTTCTCCCAAATGTACTGCCTTGAACGAATATGTACTTGACGAGGAAATAACGTTGACTGCTTCCCCAAATAGTGGGGCGGACTGGCAGGTTGGTGGCTGGGTAAACACCAACGATGATGAAAGCACCTCCGTTATCAACAATCTGAACTTTCCAGCCTTGACCCCTGGTGCTGAAGGTTTCATCGTCACGGTCGAATATGTTAAACGGCCCACCCTTCAGTTTAAAGATAATGGATATAGAGCCCTTGAATCAATAGGGGAGTTCACGATCTATGTCAAAAGGATTGGCTCACTTGCAGAAATCGTGTCAGTTGATTATGCAACTAGGAATGGTACCGCGAAATCTGGACCAGATAAGGATTATCTGGCCACAAGCGGCACATTGACTTTCGTCGCGGATGATAATGAAGAATCCTTCACCGTTACTATTAATGATGATGACACAAATGAAGGAGACGACGAGAAGTTTTTTGTCACCCTCTCTGATCCAAACAATGCCATACTAGGCGATCCCTACGAGATTGAGGTAACCATCGAGGACAATGAAAGACCACCAACAGTCAACTTCAGCAGTCCAGAATTTAAAGCCACGGAGTCATCCGCCTCTGCACCGATAACCATCACCCTTTCTCCTGCCTCAACCGGTGACGTCTGGGTCATATTCGACACGGCCGTCGGCGGAACGGCCGGTAATGGTCAAGATTATTCTTGGGGAGCTCCTGCCCCGTTGTACTTCCCATCCGGGACGACCTACCAAGTCGTTGAAATACCACTCATCCAGGATGAGCTAGATGAGCTGGATGAAACAGTCCTCTTAACCTTGCCCACAATTGATAATGCCGAACGAGGCAGCTCAACTGAAGCGACGCTCACAATCGAAGATGACGATGATCCTCCCGATGTATATTTCGCTGAGACAGAGTATTTTGCCAAAGAAGGCGAGCCCACAGCACCTGTCACCGTAACCCTTAGTGCCGCTTCTACCTTTTCTATCACCGTGGACTATGAAGTTACACAGTTAACCGTGGGCCGGCAGCTTGCTGACACCATCACGTTTGATCCTGGTGAGGAGATTCAGGTGGTTGACATACCCATTGGTAGCTACCTGGCCGGCGATCAATTGGAAATCGAGTTAGATGGAGCCGTCAACGCCACATTGGTAACCCCTTCAAGTGCAACCATGACCATCTTCGACAAAAACCGTTCAGATTGCCATCAATTAATCCTACAGAGCAGTGGTTTTGGGAGCCTTCCAATTACCACGAATATCGACCGCTCTGTAGGCTGCCCCGAGGGATATTATGTTTCCGGCGAATTGATCGATGTATATGTCGAACCGGACGGCGGTTGGGTAATTAACGGTTGGCATGGAACGCTCAACGATACCACAAAATCCAACGAAAATGTGGTACGTATGCCTGACGGTGATCACACCGTAACCGTCTATTACCTTACCTTTGCCTACATGCCCACCATCATGCAAAACTACGTCACCTATTTTGCGGGCGCGGAGGAAGTTGAACCAAATAACATCCTCAGCATATCGCAGGCCAACGGTCCTCTTCAATCCGGTAAACAGTACCGAGGCGGCTTCCCAACAGCAGATGATCAATATGATGTGTATTACGTTTTTCTGGCCGATAAGGGCAATATCCAGGTTGAGTTAACCAATATTCCCCCCAATCGGGATTACAATCTCTACCTGTATACTGCTGATGCAGTACTCAAAGGTTACTCCGGGTCACTAGATAATAATGACGAACTCATTGCTAGCAGCAACCTAGCCAAGGGTGTTTACTTTATTGCCATTCACTTCGCGGGCGGTAACCCCACTTCAGGCAAATATCGCGTTACCGCCACATACGATTAAGGCTTACCGCCCACGGAAGTATTAATGACTTCCGTGGGTTTATTTATGACGAAAATTACAATCCTGAGGCGTGGCTTATTACGGCTGTTAATTGTAGGCGCCATGACCCTTGTATTTCTGACATCTATAGCCCTTGCAGGCTGTGTGCGCCCCATAGCAGAAAGCAGCAGCCCCTCCGCTGGCCCTTCCCAACCAGAGATAGATCAATCTCTGGCTCCTGAAGCAACGCCCGGTCAGAGCGATGGCTCTCCCGAATCTACTTTCCTTTCCGACTCTGCCGAAGCGGTTGTTCAAGAAGCCGAAGAATCCGAATACTTCATTCTGCACACCATTGAAGAGGGTGACACATTAAGCAGTATTGCCGAGCAGTACGAGATCAGCATGGCCGAATTAATGGCCCTCAACCAGATCTCAAACAGCGACTTCATAATCCTCGGACAAACCCTGCGTATACCGGGACCCGAGTTTGAATCTTTAGTAAGCCCCAGCTTTGAAATAATCCCCGACAGCGAACTGGTTTATGGACCTGCATCAAAGTCCTTTGATACGCAGTCCTTTGTAGAACAAGCAGGTGGCTACTTACTTTCCTATGAGGAAGAAGTAGAGGGAACCCCTCTCTCAGGATCTGACATCGTACAGCTTGTTACCGACCGGCACAGCGTCAATCCCAAGCTATTGTTGGCGGCCCTGGAATACCAATCAGGCTGGTTGACCAACAGCCAGCCTGCGGAAACCACCTATATGATGGGAAATCTAGAGGAGGATTCAGAAGGACTCTACAAACAACTTAGCTGGGCAGCCAACCTGCTCAACTGGGGTTTTTACGGCCGAGCAGAAGGCGGCATCACGTCCTTCACCGTGAACGAAGAAATACCTGCTTCATTTGCCGAAGATATCAGCTTCGGCACCTCCGGCGTGCAGTACTATCTCGCTTCTCGTTACGATATCAACTATGAAAGCTGGCTTGTCGACGTGGGACCTTTGGGACTCTTTGACACCTACAATCGACTCTTCGGCGACCCCTTTGTCAATGAGGTCGTGCCCTTGATTCCAGACGATCTAGCCCAGCCCGATTTCGCGCTTCCCTGGGCAAATGGTGAGACCTGGTACTTTACCGGTGGCCCCCATGGCGGCTGGAATACCGGTTCTGCCTGGGCCGCGCTTGATTTTGTCCCCCCTAATCAGGAATCAGGTTGTTCGCCTTCAGAAAGTTGGGCCACAGCCGTGGCTGATGGCGTCGTGAGTCGCAGCGGTCACGGAGCAGTCGTTCTCGATCTTGATGGAGACGGATATTCAGGCACTGGTTGGGCCGTAACCTATATGCATTTGGCCAACCCTGATCGCGCACCCGTCGGAACCTCCCTAAATACTGGAGATCCCTTGGGACATCCCGGATGTGAAGGTGGTTTCACCAATGGCACCCATGTTCACCTGGCCCGTACCTACAACGGCCGTTGGATCGCCGCAGATGGAGGGCTGCCCTATGATTTAGCTGGCTGGATTTCTCAGGGTGAAGGCTTTGAATACAATGGGTCGCTGGTTCGAGAAGGGATCGCCAAAACCGCCGATATCTACCATACGGAAAACAACGCCATTACCGCAGAATGATCAACCATACATGAGCATCGGCCCCAAGCGCCGCCCACCAATCACATGTAGGTGCAGATGATATACTTCTTGCCCGCCATGCCGGTTACAGTTTATTATCAGCCGATATCCATCCTCGGCAATACCTTCCTCTTCCGCAATCTGCCTGGCCACGAGCAGCATCCGCCCCGCAGTTTGTTCATCATCAGCCGTTAAGTCATTCGCCGTGCGGATTGCCTTATTGGGCACGACTAGAACATGTGTTGGCGCCTGGGGATTGATATCCCTAAATGCTGTAACCAAATCATCCTGGTATACAATGTCCGCCGGCAGTTCTCCCCTAACTATTTTTGCAAAAATCGTAGACATTTTCCTTCCCAATCCATCCAAGTGTTGATCCAACCGAGAGAAAGCCAAGGCCTTCTTATTTCTGTTTCAAGATCAGCTTCGCATGATTGATCTTATAAGAATCATTGTAGCCATTCCACAAAACAGCAGCAACCTTTCAACCGCAAAATCATTAGCAAATCAGGTGACAGGTATGCTATGATTAAGGCATTGGCACTCGCTTATTATCTGCACGGTACAAGGAGATAAAATGAATTCAATCATCAAGATCGAAGGTATTGGAGAAGTTTACACAGCCAAACTAAGGGAAGCGGGCATTAATACTGTTGAAGCGCTGCTTGAGAAATGCGCCACCCCTCAGGGACGCAAGGATCTGGCTGAAAGCGCAGCGATCAGCGCCAAGTTGATTCTGGAGTGGGCCAATCATGCTGATCTCTTCCGCATAAAGGGAGTTGGCTCACAATACTCCGATCTACTCGAGGCCGCAGGTGTAGATACAGTACCCGAACTTGCCCAGCGCAACGCACAGAATCTGCACAAGGCCATGGTTGAGACCAATGATATTAAATCGCTGGTCCGCAGAGTCCCCACCGAAGGTCAGGTAGTAGATTGGGTCAAACAAGCCAAAGCCTTGCCCCGTGCTCTGACCTACTAACACAATACAAAGCTGCTCACGTTTTGAACTTCCATGTCGGTGCGCAACCCCTACATCAATATGCCCTTATTCCTTGTCTGCCTTCTGCAAAGAGCGCTGCCGGGAAATTAGGCCTATATGCCCATATATTCGCTGCGTCAAGCCACCAATGACGACTACAACTTTCTGTACCAACTCCATGTGACGTCCATGCGGGAGTATATTGAAGCAACTTGGGGTTGGCAGGAAGAATGGCAGCAGGAATACTTCGCGCGCAAGTTTGACCCCAGCGGTCGCCAGATCATTCAAGTTGACGATCAAGATGCGGGCGTCATTGCTTTAGAGCAGCGGGAAGAGGAGATGTACATCGCGTTGATCGAAATCTCGCCCGCCTTTCAATGTCGCGGCGTCGGATCTACCCTTTTACGCCAGATTATCAATACGGCCCAGATTAACAATTTGCCCGTAACCTTACACGTATTAAAAACCAATCCCCTTGCTCGTAATCTTTATGAGCGCCTGGGTTTTGTAGTCGAACATGAAGAAGATCACCGTTATAAAATGGTCTGTGCAACAAGGAATTAAGGAAAATGGAATTCAAGACAATTATCGAGCCCTTTCGCATTAAAACAGTTGAGCCCATTCGCCAAACGACACGGGAGCAGCGCGAAACTGCGCTTAAGGATGCGGGCTACAATCTCTTCCAACTTCCAGCAGAGGATGTGTTGATAGATCTCTTGACCGACTCAGGCACCGGGGCCATGTCCTCAGCCCAATGGGCAGGAATGATGCGTGGTGACGAATCCTATGCTGGGGCAACATCCTTCTTTACTTTTGAGGCCGCTGTACGCAATATCACTGGCTTAAAACATGTTATTCCAACTCATCAGGGTCGAGCCGCCGAACGTATCCTCTTCGGGGCTATGATCACTGAGGGAGATACCGTTCCCAACAACACCCATTTCGATACCACGCGCGCCAACGTTGAATACCGGGGAGCCATCGCACTCGATATCCCCATTCCTCAGGGAATACAGCCCCAACTGATCCACCCCTTCAAAGGCAATATTAACCTGGAGAACCTGGAGCAGCTTTTGAGCCAGGATGACAGCCAAGTTCCTTTGGTGATGATCACGGTCACCAACAATTCAGGCGGTGGGCAGCCGGTCAGTATGGCCAATATTCGGGCTGCCAGTGAGCTATGCCGGCGCTTTAATGTCCCCATATTCCTCGATGCCTGTCGCTTCGCCGAAAATGCCTGGTTTATCAAGATCCGTGAAGAAGGTTATGCTGACAAATCTCCTTTGGCAATCGCTCAAGAGATGTTCAGCTATGTCGATGGCTGCACAATGAGCGCCAAGAAAGACGGCCTGGCCAATATCGGGGGGTTCCTGGCCCTCAATGATGATCAACTAGCCCAGCTCTGTAAGAATGTACTTATCATGACCGAAGGTTTTCCTACCTATGGTGGCCTGGCAGGCTATGATTTGGAAGCCATCGCCGTTGGCCTGCATGAGGTCGTACAAGAAGACTACTTACAGTACCGTGTACGCTCAGTAGCCTATCTAGGGGATATCTTGACCAAAGCCAACATCCCTATCGTTCAGCCACCGGGAGGTCACGCCATCTACATCGACGCAAAAGAGATGTTATCCCACCTCCCGCAGCACGAGTATCCTGCCTGGGCCTTGTCATTGGTCTTGTATCTAGAGGGAGGAATTCGTTCTGTTGAAATCGGTTCAGTCATGTTCGGCCAGCAGCCTGATGGGAGTGAATTACCCGCGTCAATGGAACTTGTCCGTCTCGCTTTCCCCCGTCGAGTATATACCCAAAGCCACGTTGACTATCTCGCTGAAGTTCTCATCCATGTTAATTCGATCAAAGATCGCATACGAGGCATGCGTATCATCGAATCGCCACCGATTTTGCGCCACTTTACAGCCCACCTGGAACCAATACACGATTCGTTAATCATCTAGCAAGCGGATTGTGTGATACGTGAGGGGATCTTAGACAGCGGCAGCTTGTTTTAATGTCCGCAAGACCTTTGCCGCCGTTTTCCCCCATGAAAAGCGCCGGGTATTGAGAAAACCTTTCTGGCGCAGTTCGGCCTGCAGCCCAATATCTTCGACCAGCAGACGCATCGCAACAGTCAGCGCTGTCGTGTCCTGCGGGTCAACCATCAAAGCCCCTTCACCGGCGATCTCCGGCAAAGAACTTGTATTGGCAGCGATCACCGGAATGCCGCATGACTGCCCTTCCAACAAGGGAAATCCGAATCCTTCATATAAGGATGGGTAAAGCAAGGCTGTCGCGCCCGATATCAGGGCTCCTTTGTCATCATCGGCCACAAAACCTGTTAACCGGACTCGCTGCCTAATGGCAGGCTCCAACTGGGAGATCGCTGCCAATATGGGTTTAGAACGCCAGCCTTGTCTGCCCGCGAGGACCAGTTCATGAGCAAGACCTGATGCGGCATATGCCTGAATAAGACGCACTAGATTCTTGCGCGGTTGAAGGGTGCTGATAAATAGCAAATACGGCGCGCGAATCTGATATTTCTGACGCACTGCCTCCAGTTTTGTTTCATCCGTAATTGGCTGCAGTCGAGGATCAATACCCGGATATATCACGTCGATCTTTCCTGGATCGAGATCATAAAAATTGATAAGGTCGGCTTTTGTAGCCTTGGAATCGGCAATTATCTTGCGGCTAATACGGCCGTTGCTGCGCGTGCTCACCTTCAAATAGGCGAGCTGACTGCGGCTATGGGCTTCTGGGAAATAATGGTATCCCAGGTCATGAACGGTCGCGACGCTGGCGCCACGATACATAAACGGGATGACATGTGCCGGCGTGAAGAATATATCTGGCGTATGACGGTTCAGTTCCCTGCCCAATCTTACATGAGTCCATACCCGCGCCATGGGTATCAGGCAGTATTCAACATGAGATGATCTGGGGAAAAGATCGGCTGCAGGAGCCTGGTTGAAATAAAGGCGTAGTTGATCCCCCTGTCCTTCAGTCAGCTCGATCAGCGATCGGATAAGCTGGTAGGCATATGCTTCCGTGCCTGTGCGCTTACCAGTGACCGCGCGGCTGGCATCAATGCCGATAAGCATATCAATTACATGGAGCGCGGATCGTTAGAAAGTCTGCCGCAACCCAGCCTTCTTCTCCCCCTACAATCCGCACCTTCCGCCAGGAAAAACCGCCCGATTCCACGGGCGCATCATCAAGGACAGTGAGCACAGATCCATCAGGAAGTACCGTGATATCCTCTCCCCCGGGTTCAACCCGCAGAGTAAGCCCATTGCCGCTGGTACCATCCACAATTCCCCGGCATATTACGGCCGTAGGTGTAGCCGTTATTTCTGGTTCATCTGCCCCTGGCGTGCTTGTCGGCGGGAACTGTTCCACAAAAACCGTCGGCGTCACGGTTAATTCAATCTCTTCGGAAACAGATGGTTCATCATTTACAGATGGCTCCGCCTGCTGCTGTTGGTAAACAAGAATGCCAATAGCTGCGATAAACAGGATAACACTACCAAAAAGGGTTATAGTTGCACGCCGTAGTAGAGCCTCACGTTCCAAGGTATAGTAGCGTGCGCCACCCCTGCGGATACCGCGATACGTCATAAACGCTGCAATCAGCGCGGCCAGGGCAAGAACAATCGGAATTAGAAAATCGCCCATTTACTGCACACTCTTCTCATACAGCTTCAATTCAGCACCAATTGCGCCTTTTCTCAGGATACGCATGCTTTCCGCCATACAGTCTACGATTGTCGAAGGCTTCGACTGGCCTGTCGGACCGCCATCCAATATGATCGCCACGTCACCCGCCAGCTGCGCCATGGCCTGATCCGCCGACTGCGCCGGTGGATGTCCAGAACGATTGGCGCTGCTTGTCGCCACAACGCCCCCCGCGGCGCGAATAACAGCACGTGCTATCTCATTGTCAGGAATTCGTACGGCAATCCCTTCATTGGCAGAAATGGCTTGCGGCAGTGCGTTTTTCTTGGGCACGATCAGTGTCAAAGGACCAGGCCAGAATCGTTCTATCAAATTCTGCGCTTCTTCGGGAATATACTCAGCAACTTGCTCCAAATCTGCAGCATCAGACAACAAGATTGGCAAACCTTTTACCAGCGGCCGCCTTTTTGCCTCATATAAGGACAATATCGCCTGCTCATCAAAGGCATTCGTACCTAGCCCATAAACCGTATCTGTCGGAAAAACGACGAGTTCGCCGCGCTTGATCGCTGCTGCCGCTTCAGATATTGCCTCTGGATCGCTGGCCATTAAGTGACGTGTCATACGTTGAACTGCTGATTCTACCTCTAGCCTCATTCCTTTTAAATCGATGCTCTACCTTTTAGATCTCAATCCGAACGATGCGATCATGACCTGCATAATCTGCGATAAGGGCAACATCGGCATCGGGGAAGGTTTGCTTGGCTGCCAACTCCACAGCCTCTCCCTGCTGCCAGCCAATCTCCAAGAAAATCGCGCCGCCAGGACGCAACCTTGAGGTTGACTGCCTTAGCATTTCGCTGATTAAATCCAGTCCAAGGAAACCCCCTTTGAGGGCAATCGTCGGCTCGTACCATTTTACCCCATCATCAACCAGCGTCCACTCGTCCTGCGCAATATAAGGCAGGTTGGCTACGATAAGGTCGACCGGGAAGCTCACTGGATCCAGAAGATTACCTTGGTAAAAACGGATGCGTTCAGGAACATACCGCTCAGCATTATCTCGCGCCACAGCCAAAGCCTCGGCCGAAATATCAACCGCCACGACAGAGGCCTTTGGTAGATGGGAAGCAAGGGTCACAGCAATGCACCCGCTGCCAGTGCCAACATCGACGATCTGCAGTGGGTCGTGCAGTTTCGCCCATCGCACTGCATATTCAACCAACTGCTCTGTTTCTGGTCGGGGAATCAATACAGCCGGGCTGACATAAAATTCAAAACCGTAAAATGCGGCCGTTTTGGTCAGGTAAGGGACTGGCTCTTTTTGTTCTGCTCGCTGTATGAGTTGCCGGTAAAGTTGTTCTTGGTCCGTCGTCAATATCCGGTCCGGATGGGTAATGAGGGTGCTGTGAGAGGCATCCAAAACATACTCAAGAAGAAGTCGAGCATCCAGTTCTGGAGTAACAGAAACCTGGGCTAGGTTTGAACGACCATATACCCAGGCTTCTTCAATATTCATTCTTATTACTTTGTCGGGGAAATCTAATCTTCGTTCGCTTGCTCCATCATTTACGCCGGCTGCAGAGTTGGAATATAGCCAAGAGCCTCTAACTTGTCCAGGATTGCCTGTGCGCACTCTTCAACAGTTGTCTGGTCGGTTCGTAGATGAATATCAGGATTCTGCGGCGCTTCAAACGGATCGGAGATTCCCGTGAAATTGGGGATCTCGCCGGCAATAGCCTTCTTGTACATGCCCTTCACATCTCGTTCGATGACAACATCCAACGGGGCATCGACAAAGACTTCCAGGAAATTGGTTGTGTTAGCGCGTACATCATCCCGCACGGCCTGGTAAGGGGAGATGAAAGAGCAAACGGCACCAATGCCGTTGCGTGAAAGCAGCTTGGCCACAAAAGTCACACGCTCAATGTTTTTCTTCCGATCTTCGGCCGTAAAACCAAGATCGCGTGTCAAACTCTGGCGTACAACATCGCCATCCAATCGTTCGACTTTCATACCACGGTTCTCCAATTCATCGACAAGAACCAGAGCAATCGTCGTCTTACCGGCACCGGAAAGACCGGTCATCCACACCACATAGCCTTCCCCATTCATATTCGTTTCGTTAGTCATCATTTCCTCTTTTGATCTTTTTTCTTTCAATATCTTAATCAAGAAATCTGCTAATCGATGTCCGGTCGAACCAGACCTTCTTCAATCAGACGGCCTAAAATGTTCCGTGCATTGGATTCGGCAGATTGATCGATTGTCTCAATTCGCATTTCTGGATGCTGTGGTGCTTCATATGGATCGTCAATTCCAGTAAACCCACTGATCTCGCCACGGCGCGCCCGGGCATATAGACCCTTGGTGTCACGCAGTTCACAAACCTCTAAAGGCGTATCCACAAATACTTCCACATAATTATCCTTGCCGACGAGATTACGCACATCGTTTCGGGTAGCACGATAGGGGCTAACCGCCGCACAGATAACAATGCCACCATGCCGGACAATTTCTGAAGCCACATATCCCATGCGGCGCACATGGTCGTCTCGGTCTTCTTTGCTGAACCCTAAGCCTTCTGAAAAATGTGTACGAACAACATCACCATCAAGCAGGGTTACGTTTCGGCCCTGCTCCAACAGGAGCGATGTCAAAACATTCGCCGTCGTCGACTTTCCGGCGTTGTGCAGCCCGGTAAACCAGATACATGCCCCTTGTCGGAAACGAGGCGGGTAGGTCTCAGACAGAATTTGCGCTACTTCGGGTCGTGTAAACCATGCCGGCAGTTCTTTCCCAGCTTGCAGATACTCTTCACGCACTTGTGTGCCTGAGATTGATGCTGTGCGGGTATCTTCTGTAACCTTCGAGATCTCTTCGTAACGATCCTCATCCGGTAAATAAACCATCATGCGGAATGGAACGACCGTCACACCCAATTCTTCACTGACACTCTCGGCCAGATCTTGGGCATCGTATGGACCATAAAACGGCTTTCCTTCAGAGTCAACACCTGGACCAGCATGGTCACGTCCCACGATGAGGTGATTGGCTCCATAATTGCGACGGATGAGCATATGCCATACTGCTTCGCGAGGGCCAGCCATGCGCATCGCCAGCGGCAGCAGAGCCAAGAGAATGCGATCCGGATCATAATAACGGCTTGCCAAAGCGCGGTAAGTTCGTACGCGAGTATAGTGATCGACGTCACCTGGGCGTGTCATGCCCACCACGGGATGCAGCAAGAGGACGCCGTCCCGCTCCTGGCTGGCTCGTTTGGTCAGCTCCTCATGGACGCGATGCAGTGGGTTCCGGGTTTGGAAAGCAACAACATTTTCGTGACCAAAGGAATCTAGCTTGGCCCGTGTTTGCGCCGGCGTCATGCGAATATCTTTGAAATCAAAATGATTGGGCAGATGCAAAACCCTTATTGGACCGGAAATATTAAATTTGCCCCAGCGGTGCATTTCCGCAACCAGGGGGTGGCGCAAATCCACCGATCCAAATGCCTTTAGCGCGACTTCTTCCAAGTCCCACTCGTAAATCTCTTCCACGGACATGATGGCCAGAAGTTCATTCTGCGGGCTGCGCAGGGCCACATCTTGCCCAACCACAATCTGGGCCCGGTCATCCTCATCAATTGGCAGTGGGATTGGCAGAGGAAAAATGTGCCCGTTTGTGAGGCGCATATTGTCCAATACGCTTTGATGATCAGCTTCGCCCATGAAACGATCCAATGGCGAAAACGCACCTACGGCCATTAGTTCCAGATCGTGCATGGCCCGTTGTGATATTCTGATCGACGGCAAAGCATTTGCGTATTCAACTAATTCCGGCAGTTCACTTTCCGCAACGAGCAAATCAACTAGCTCTCCCCCATACGGCTCGATTACTCCTGTCTCTGATTTTGTTGCTAGCAATGTAGTTTCTCCTTCTCCAAGCTTGTATAAAGCTTGGGTATACTTCCTTATGCACATCAAAGAACGCCAAAAACAGGTGTACATTTCAACCCTGCTCCTGGCGTTCTATGTCTCCGTGCTCAAATTCAATTAAATAGGTAAGAACTGTCCTACCATTGTAAATGTCAAATCTGGCTTTCAGCCATTGTATTGGCCAAACGTTGTGAAGTCTATCGGTTAATCCTTACAACCAAGATTAACGCCCAATGCGCTAACTCACAGCTAAGGTCTATGATCCGACAACTGCCGTATCAAAGAATATTCCGATATTGGGAATATTCATGAAGCCCTCTCCGCGATGTGGAAACAACTCCTGCGACATTTGCGCGTGGCTCTTGCCTGGCTGCAGGTCAGAAAAGGTGATTCCCACAAGATGTTCTACTGGAAGCTCAGCCACACCAATACTAAATTGCCCATCTTCGGTACTGATGCCCGATCCCAATACGATGCCTCCAGATGACACATCTACCACAGCCAGGGCTAAATCTGGAGGAGCCTGTCCTGTAACGACACTGTCTTGTGCCGAAAGCGGTTGGTCAATCAAGAATCGTGGTTCAGCAAAAACCTCCTCAACCGCAGGATAGCTGTCAGGAACTTGCGTTGGGTCTGGTAATGGAGCCACCGGGTAAGCATTTTCTACCGCGGGTGCTTCCTCCGGAACTGGATAAGCATTTTCGTCAGGCTCCATACTTGGTCTTTGGGCCTGCTCAGAATTCGTTTCGATCTCGGGCATTGCCGTAGGGGCCGCAGTTTCCGGCGGGAGCGAAGGACCGCAGGCCACCAGCAGCATACCTGCAAGAACTGCTGTCCAAATCATCCGGCCCGATGCATTGCCAAGCCTCATTGTTTGGATCATATTTGACATATTCAACAATACCTTTCCCTTTTCGGGGGCGAATTATACCGGATGTTGTTCTCAGGCACAGAAAAAAAGGAAGCCACCTCGAAAGGTGGCTTCCTCTACTCAGCCTGTGCTAAGGTTTGGGCCTATTGGTTGAAGCCCTCGTAATTCTTAGTGTCCTGTCCAGAGGGGTTCGGGGAGGCGCTACTCTCGTTGACGATAACAACGATATTATCATCAGCTGTAGCAATCACACCATTTACCGATCCCATCATGTTGCCACTGCTCGAAAGCACCTGCCATTCAGGTGATGCACTGGAAACCCCGTAGGCGGTAATGCTCTGTCCAACGCCGATAGCTGCTGTGCTGCGAATTGAAATCGCAGCGCCGTTGGAAGCTTTGTAAGCCAAGGTCACTTTGGTCGGGCCGCTGCCAACATTCTGTACCTGAATTCCGGAGGTATTGCCGCCGGCGAATTCTTTGGCCAAGGGGATATTCACAGTCTTGGTGCCACCGCCGAAGCAAGCATAGGTTGTCTTACGCTGCAAGTTGCCTTCCTTACCACCGTCGTTTACGACAGCAACAATATTCTGATCACTGGTGATCACAGCCGAACCAACCGATCCTGCCGGAATCGCTGGCGTCATTTCCGGTGGATAGAAGGTGTACGAGGCGCCTGGCTGAATGGTTGCTTTGTATGGGCCATAGCTGTTGGTTCCAGCATTGAAGGTGAACTCCACTTTTGCCGCCGTAGTCGAAACGTTCTGCACCTGTGCACCAGTTGTCTGGTTTTTCTTTGTGTGTGCATAACGATAAAGCGGGCAGAATAGTTCCGTAGCGCCATCAGCATCGGTGAATGCCTTCGAAGCCTGCAAGTTGCTGGCCACTGCTGCGGAAGCCTCATGCTCGAGCGAAGAGCCGGCCAAAGCTTGCGTGCCGGTCACTTCCAAGCTGCCTACCTGACCTTGTCCCGCCGGAACACCAGCGCCACTTGGCGTGAATACGCGCATGGCATTCGCCGGCACGTTGGTGAAAGTCTTCGTATATTTTGTGCCATTGACATTGAACGTACCAACCATAGTGTTGGGGCTCGTGCTGGCATTCTGAACGAAGAAGGTCGTCGTCCGGCTAGAGTGATTGTTCTTAACTAGCGGGAATGCCAATTTGTTGGCAACATCAGCGCCATCTGTGCCCTGATATTGGGCAGAGGCTGCGCCAGTGCCGCGGTTGGTAACATTCACAATCGCCGCAATAGCTTGATCAGCGCTGGCCACGGCTGCACCGATGAAACCGGCGTCTACGTCACAATCTGAATCGGTCAAGAAGGTGTCGGATGCTCCAGGGGCAATGGTCTTCTCGCCACAGTCGTGGGAAGTTCCATTATCTTCGTAAGCGGTCAAAACAACTTTAGCGCTGGCATTGCCGACATTCTGAATCTGCTGACCTGACTTCCAACCGGAGCCAGGAAGCCCGCCCTGGCCAAAGACCAGACCAACGCTAACCAGAAGAACGATAACGAGTACAAATGGGATTACTTTCTTCATTTAAATCTCCTTACACAAACTAAGTATTTTAATCTACTCTCGATTATATCTTTCAATTTGCCCCTATTCCATAACCCATTCGGGCTATTATCAGGGGTAATTCGGGTGGTTTAGCCCAAATATCCAAGCTTCTTAAGTCGATCGGCGACTTCGGCCTCTGCCTCCTCACTCCATTCACCATCCGTACCTTCACGGCTGGAAATTGGGCGATCTTCATAGTGTGGCGCATTGCTCTGCTTGAATTCCTCGGCCAATAATTCGTTAATTATCCCACCATCCATTTGTTCAGGGATGGGGCAGTTTTGTAAATAAAGGAGAGTCGGCGTGAGATCTTGGATATCATAATCCGCCAGCTTCCTATCACTGCTAACATCAGGTCCGGCGCCAATCAGGATACCTTCCAGACGATGGCTGCCTGTTTCCTTTGTATAGGGATCGCGGAATAAAACTCCACGGCGATCGGCGAATTCATATCCTTTACGTGTCATGTACGTGAAATCACGCATGATTGCCAACAAATCTGGAGCTTCTTTTAAGTATGAGCCTTCGTACAACTCCTCTTTAAAATACACACGGTCGACGACAGCAAGCCCATCTTCTGGGTTAATCAAATCTCGCATACCGCGGGCGATCTCCTGGCGCAGGTTTTCATACTCAGTTCCCGGATCGACAATTCCCTCCGGTTCACGTCCTTTTAAGTTGATAAAGATTTGGCCATAATAGCCAAAACTATAGGCGCTCGTTTGTGACCAATCAATCGCATTCAGAAATTCCGGTCTTTCATCTCGGGGAAGCACTTGAATGTGATCACCTAGGATCCGCTTAATCAACACCTCCACCCGGTGTAGATTTGCTCGGGTCAATGTATCAGAAATGTTCTCCCGCGTAAGACCAAGCTTGCGCACAAAGTTGAACCAATGTCGCTGTCCGCTCGGTTCTTCCTTCAGCTTTAGCCATCCTTTTTGGATCAGCCATTCATTCAGAAAAACATCCTGGTACAAAGGTCCCGCACCATGATCGGACATAATGACCACATTAACCTCTTCACCAGCGGTTTCGACGATGCGGCCTACCCATTGGTCAATGTGCTGGTAGAGATCTCGAATCGCCGTCTTGTAGGGCGCCGGTGCGTCGGGATCATGATGTGGGTGGGTTTCATCCATATGATGCCAATAAAAATGGCAGATCTCATCACTATTACGGAACACAACCATGAAAAAATCCCATGGCTCATCTTGCATCAAGCGCACGGCCGTCTGCCCGCGAATCTCCGTGATCGCATGAATATCCTCCAACCAATCATCCTGCATGTCGGCCTTGAAAAAGAACTTCTTATTAACCCGGTATCCTTCTTGATTTAAGGTCTCACTCAATTCTGGAGGAAAGCTGTAGGGCACATAATCTGGCGTGCCCAAACCGCTCAGCAGAAAACCATTAACCGGTTCCGGCGGGTAGGTCATAGGCACATTCATGACGCCCACAGAACGCCCATGCTCACTGAGCAAGCTCCACAACGAGGCACCCATAATCTGATCAGCACGAACAACCCGTAATTTATAACTGTCCTTTTCTCGTCTTACAAAATCGAAGACTCCGTGCTTGCCCGGGTTCATGCCGGTTAGAAAGGAAGCCCAGGCAGTTGGCGAATGCACGGGAATAGTTGAGCGTAGTACCCCAAAACCTCCGCGATCTATTAGTCTGGCAAGATTGGGCAGTTCGCCGGATTGGCTCCATTTCTCTATTAACTCGAAAGGCGCTCCATCCAAACCAATCACCAAAGTTTTTCGCACTGCCATAGTACTTAAACCACCTTATGCTTAATAATCTGCCGCAGATAACCCCGATCTTCAGCCGTCACCACACCCATGATCAGAATCAGGAAAAGATAAATCACCATACCGGCGGCAATGGGAATGAGAATGAACATGTTACGCAGCTGCCAAATAACCACGCCCATGACCACAGTTGCGATGAGTGGGCGGATTGCCTCGGGCAAAATATTGTCGCTTAGCAGTCTCCTTTGCACATAGACATAGACCAGGGCGAAGAAAATCGCTGTGCTAAACAATCGTGCAAATGCTGCTCCATTTATTCCCAAGCGAGGAATGAGCAAAAGATTGAGACTTACGCTGAGCACCATCGTTAGCCCTCTCAGCCAGCCCGCCTGCTTTTGTTTATTGTCTACCAACATCAACCGTGCATTGGGTACAGCAACCATGGCGAATACGAGCGTCCAAATACTGATCTGCAGCGCCTCGACAGATGGTGCAAAAGATTCGCCAAATATCATAAAAATGATCGGCTGTGCCAGCACAAAGACACCTGCTGCAATCGGCAGTCCCACTATAAGCAAATACTGGCTCGATTTATGATAAAGATGAGCCAATTTAGCCGCATCCTCATATTTGAAGCGCGCCATCAATGGATAAAGCGCCAATCTGACCGCGACCGGGATCATCAGAAAGCCGGCCAAAATCGTTTGTGAGGCGCCATAATAGCCAATAGCCGCTTCCGTTAGCAGCAGGGAAATAATGAATGTGTCAAGCTGCAAATTCAGCGTTTGGAAAACCTCGAGCAGCACAAACCCTTTGGTAGATCCCAATTGCTGCCTGCTGAACCGCCAATCAAGCCGTATAGACGACTTTTTCTGTGGCACACGTCTAAACAGCCGCAGTAGTGCAGGCGGAAAAACAAGAAGACTGATCGCCGTGCTCAGCGGAATGACCCACGCTATGCTAGTTGCTCCCGCTCCGTTGTATATTAACCAAACGCCTAAACCCAAACGAATGACGCTGTTGACGATTGCCGCCGTCGTAGGAACCGCCAACCTTTCGTTCGCAGTGAAGAGGGCCTGGGCCAAACTAAAAACCGCCTCAGGGAAAATCGCCAGCGACATAATACGCAAAACGGCCGTTGTCTCTTCACTATATGGCAAGCTCAAACGCAAAAACACAAGCAGGCCGGCATAGAGCAGCGTAGATATCGTCAGTCTTAGGGCCAGATAATTGACGAAATAACGCCCCCCTTCATCACGACGCGGAGATACCTCACGCACCAGCAGCTCATTCAATCCCCAAGTAGAAAGAGCCATCAAGATGGTGTAATAGGTGATGCCAAGATTGAATACACCTGCTTCTGAAGGTCCAATCAAACGCCCCACAAGAATGAACAGGATGCTGCCGCTGATCTTAGCGACAGTATTACCTATGAAGGCCAGAATCGTATTGCTTAAAAGCCTCTGGATCGTATTCATTGCCGTTCGCTGAACCAGCCTATTGCTTGCCTGCGAAGAACTGCCCAAACTCTGTACCTTGCAAAGCAGCC
The DNA here is from genome assembly GCA_963807975.1 of uncultured Chloroflexia bacterium. Lineage (GTDB taxonomy): Bacteria > Chloroflexota > Anaerolineae > Promineifilales > Promineifilaceae > JAACFF01. Next base: position 47,043 of record CAWEDV010000007.1, read on the forward strand.
TGCACTTCTGAGTAATTAGCAATACTCTCTTTATACCCACCCCTGACCAACTTGACCAGATTCGATTCCGGCTGGCGATTATCGGAACTGATCTCTAGAAAAGACCACAGTGGGTCAAAGGTGCGCGCATCTTGTGCCAGCTCCTCATAGTGCAGTTCCAAGCCCTGCACACCGCTAACCTTTATCAAGCTTCGGGCAAAATCATTATTTCGCTGCAGCGCGCGCATATTCCTAACCAGACTCTCCGTTTCCAATGTCACCTGGACTTGCTTTACATCCTCGGCGCCGGTAACCCTATGCGTTGTCCTTGTTGCCTTGCGCATCTCTCTGGAGATAATCACGTCCAAATGATTTTGCCGCACCAAATGGACCACCGCCAGCCCCTTCAGGCGAACATAAGCCCATATTTCAGGATGTTGGGCGAGCTGCGTGTACATCAACTTAAAACCTACTGTCCCACCTTGCTCGTAAAATTCACTTAAATATGAAAAGGTCGAAAACGGCCTGACCTTGCGCGATCTGCTTTCCTGATAGTAGAGCGGGTAGGCCCGAATGGTTTGCTCCAGATAGCGTGTTGTTTTTTCTGACTGAGCCCGCGTCAGGTCCTCGGTTCCCGCCTGCTTCTCCGGTAGAGCAAACAGCTCACCATACGCCGTCACCCCTTCAACATGATTCAGTACGTCGACCAACCACGTCGAACCACTCCTGAAAGCAGCAAGGAGCAAAAAACCTTTCGGCATAAAAATTACTACCAATCCTTATGATGGTTGAACGGCTTCGGGCGCATCATCTTTCTCAGCAACACACACCCAGCCAATCGTATGATCTTTTACCTTGTCTATGCGGTCGAGATAGAACAATATCACAGGCAAAATAATGAAAAACATCCCTTGCACGACGATTTGATAGGGGAGCTGCAGCCACCACTGCCAGCGCTTGGTCACTCGTGGGAATAAATGATCATGGAGCATTTGCAGCTTGTGGGAAAGCGACCAGAAGTAGCCGCCAACGGGCCGGATTTCTACCACGCTCATCCCTCCTTGCTCGATCAAATGTCTGAATCCAAACGAAGTGTAACGGAAATAATCGTGCGGTTTTTGATGTTGGTGCCAAGTCATCGGCGCTGCAAGATAAAAGCGCCCCCCAGGTCGAAGCACACGCCCAATTTCGCTGATTACTTGAAACGGATCATTGACATGCTCTAATGTTTGAATGCATAGTGCAGCATCAAAAGTATTGTCAGGAAATGGTATTTCACGCAGATCACCCACTGCATCTAGATCCGAATAATCCCAGGCATCATCCCCAACAGCCAGATCTAACCCAGTATAGCGCGTATGGCTGAAATACTCTTTATAACGTCCTTCGCCGCTCCCGGCATCCAACAATCGGGCGCCTTCCAGTATTTCTGTCTTTGCCTGCTCCATCAGTCGCAGTGATTCGTACCAATTCACTTCGATTCGGGTGCGCAGCCAATTTGGCATCAATTTTAACTTACGCTGCCGTCCAAAACGCTCCATATTGTCCTTAGTTCCTTAACTTACTTAATTTCGTCGCGGTTTGGATAAATCCAACCCAAACATAATCCGTCAATTCTTCTGCAGAATGAATTGATTGTTGACCACCGATACCAACCTGACGTCTCCAGTTGCCGCAATTTCGTCGACAGCTCGTTTGGGTCCTCCGTTTGGACAGCGATCGAAGAGATAATCATCTCCTGTAATGTAGGCACCCGGTTTCATTTTAGGCAAATAGGATTCAATATCATTCTTCACAAACTCATAACTGTGATTGCCATCGATATAAATCAGGTCGAAATATTCATTAGCGAAGCCTTCAGCAGCCTCATCAGAAGGTGAGCGGTGAATTTGAACACCAGGTTTATCGCTAAATCTACTGCAGATATCTTCATACATCTGATCCATCAATTCTTGGCTGTTGTTCGCGTCACCATAAATTCGATCCCCGTACTGCGGAATGTAAAGCCAGGGATCAATTAGATGCAATTTCGTCGGCTTACGATTTAACATTTTACGAGAGAAATCACCGCGCCAAACACCGATTTCCGCGCAGACAGAACCCTCTTCTATCAACTCTAGAATAGGCTTGCGCTGTTCCTTGGTGAACAGGTCTCTTCTTAATCTTCTGGCGCCTTCAATAATGCGCATGCATTTATCTCCGCTGATAGTGAATAATGCTCTTCCTATTGGTCAGGTATGCTAGTAAAGGAGAAGTCTGTGATTATACTGGAAGCAAATGAAGGGCTCCAAATGCTCTGACCCGCTCTCAATGATGCATTCACGGTGTTATCACTGAAATATACGAAGAGTGTTTGAGACAGTTGACAAGATTACCGCGAACAATTATAGTTTTGCCCAACAACTATATAGATGTCACTTTTATCCAGAGAGGTGGAGGGACCGGCCCAATGAAACCTCGGCAACCCGGTGTAGGATGGAAATTTTCCCTATCACGCTTGGGTGCCAAATCCGGCAGAGTAATTCTGGAAGATGAGAGAAGACACATTCTGTCCTGCTCAAACCTGCGTCGAATACCTCGACAAAGGATAACAATCCAGATTTATTCCCCAACTCTCTGTCAAAATCGGCAGAGTTTTTGCTTTTATCAATAAGGAGAATAGATCATGACCAACCTCAGTGAAAACGGTCGCAAATTTGGTTTTGCCACGCGCCAACTCCACGCTGGCCAACAGCCCGATCCAACCACCGGCAGTCGGGCTGTGCCAATCTACCAAACAACGAGCTACCAATTCCAAAACACGGAACATGCGGCAAACCTCTTTGCCTTGAAAGAATTCGGCAATATTTATACCCGCATCATGAATCCGACCTCCGATGTTCTGGAGCAGCGACTGGCAGACTTGGAAGGGGGCGTTGGCGCGTTGGCCACATCCAGCGGTCATGGAGCACAGACCGTTGCCATACTTACCCTCTGCGGCGCTGGCGATCACATTGTCAGCAGCAGCCGCCTTTATGGGGGGACCTTCGCTCAATTCAACTACACATTTCCCCGCCTGGGCATCGAGGTCACCTTCGTCGATCCCACGAATCCAGACGAATTCGCCGCGGCTATCCGGCCCAATACCAAAATCATCTATGGTGAAACCTTGGGCAATCCTGATATCACCCTCTTTCCTTTTGAGGAAGTCTCTGCAATTGCTCAGGTCCACAAAGTCCCCCTTTTCATCGATAACACATTTGCTACTCCATACCTCTGCCGCCCCTTTGAATGGGGTGCTGACATCGTCACCCACAGCACCACCAAGTTTTTGGGAGGGCATGGGACAACAATAGGGGGTGTGATCATTGACGGTGGTAAATTTGATTGGAGCAGCGGCCGTTTCCCGAACTTCACCGAGCCTGACCCCTCCTATCATGGACTGGTATACGCCGGCCTGGGTCCACTAGCCTTCATCCTCAAAGCGCGTGTGCAGATACTGCGCGACATTGGTGCCTGCCAAGCCCCTTTTAATAGCTGGACCACCTTGCTGGGCATCGAGACCCTTAGTTTACGCATGGACCGTCATGTAGCCAACGCCCAAGCCGTTGCTGAATACCTCGCCGATCATCCATCCGTACCATGGGTATCCTATCCAGGATTAGCGAGCCATCCCGGCCATCAGCTCGCCCAAAAATACCTACCCAAAGGCCCTGGAGCGATTCTTGGTTTCGGCATTAAAGGAGGTCGTGAAGCGGGCCAACGCTTTATTGACAATCTCCAACTCTTCAGCCATCTGGCCAATGTGGGTGATGCTAAGAGTTTGGCCATCCATCCCGCCAGCACGACCCACAGCCAACTCGATGAAGAACAGCTTCGCCGCGCCGGTGTCACGCCAGATTTTATCCGCCTCAGCGTCGGTCTCGAGGATTTGAGTGATATCTTGTGGGACCTCGATCAAGCGCTGGCTCAATCGTTGAATTAGTCTCATTCACCCCGCTTTCCAGCAGGGAAAGCGCGGCAAATAAGTTTGAGGTCGGAACAGCACCATGATAGAAGAAAATTCAGTCGGCCTGGTAGACACACACATATTCACCTTTGCTCAGGACGAGCCATTTCCACTTGAAAGCGGAGCCTCGCTGCAGCCCGTCACGCTAGCCTACGAAACATATGGTCAGTTGAACCAGGATCGCTCCAATGCCATCTTGATCCTGCACGCCTTGAGCGGTGGCGCCCATGCCGCCGGCTACCTTACACCTGACGATAAGAAACCAGGCTGGTGGGATGACAGTATTGGACCGGGCAAGGCCTTTGATACAAATCGCTTCTTTGTCATCTGCAGCAATGTTATTGGCAGCTGCTACGGGTCCAGCGGTCCCATGAGTATCGATCCGGCCACTGGCAAACCCTATGGCCTTCATTTCCCGGTGGTCACCATTGGCGATATGGTTCGAGCCCAGGTCAAATTGATCGATCATCTGGGCATTGACCAATTGCTCTGTGTCACCGGTGGGTCAATGGGCGGCATGCAGGCCTTAGAATGGGCCGCGCATCACCCCCATCGTGTTAAGGCTGCTATCCCCTTGGCCACGACTGCCCGGCACAGCCCCATGCTGATCGCCTTTAGCGAGGTGGGTCGCCAGGCCATTTACGCCGACCCCGCCTGGAATGAAGGTGACTACTACCATCAAGCACAGAAACCAGATGCCGGCCTGGCGGTGGCGCGCATGGTTGGCCACATAACCTATCTAAGCGAGCAGGCCATGCATGACAAATTCGGCCGTCGGCTGCAGACATTGGAACGATATGGATATGAATTCCAGACGGAATTTGCTGTGGAAAGCTACCTAAAATACAACGGCAATAACTTCACACGCCGCTTCGACGCCAACAGCTACCTCTACGTCACCAAGGCGCTCGATTATTTCGACCTGAGCGCACCGACCGGATCCCTAGCGGCTGCCTTCGTCGCTTCAACCGACATTAAATATCTCGTGGTCAGTTTTACCAGCGACTGGCTTTATCCTACCTACCACAGCAAAGAATTAGTGGCTGCCTTAACGGCCGTTGGCGCTGACGTCTCATATCTTGACATCCAGAGCACCTGGGGACATGATGCCTTTCTCTTAGAGGTAGAAACCATGACGCGCTTGCTCGAAAGCTTTCTTAACCGCTTGACCCGCGAAGAAAATGTCGCTTTACCACTTACCAGCCAAGGGCAGCACACACAACAAATCGCATGACAAATCTTTCAAACTCGCCAACTTTTAACCTGCGCCCTGATCTATTGGCTATTGCCGAATTAGTCCCCCAAGGTGGCAAGGTGCTAGACTTGGGCTGTGGTGATGGAGCGCTGTTGGCCCATTTGGTGCGGACCAAGCAGGTTACCGGACGAGGAATCGAACTGAGTGAGGACGGGGTTCTAGCCTGTGTAAGGCGTGGGCTGAGCGTCAGGCAGGGCAATTTGCAGGAGGGGCTGGCTGATTATCCCGACAAAAGCTTCGATGTGGTCACCCTGAGCCAAACGCTCCGCTTTTTAAATGACCCTTCCATGATCCTCAGCGAAATGCTGCGTGTCGGAAACCAGGCCATTGTCAGCTTCTCCAACTGGGGGCACTGGCGATCACGAGTTAAGCTGCTGCTTCGCGGGCGCATTCCGGAAGCACCTGATCATTCACAAACCTGGCATGAGCCGCCACGTTGGCAAGCTTTTAGCGTGGCTGATTTTACCGACTTCTGCCAGCAGCGAGGTTTTCGAATTCAGGAGCAAGTCTATCTATCAGGCAAGAGGCGCGGTCATCTATTGAGCAATTTACTGGCCAAAACAGCCGTCTTCGCCCTCGACGAACCCACATCTCACGATTAACCATTCGCGCTTTGACCAAAGCGTTGTCAAGTCCAAAAACCAGTTACCATCTGCCCACCTGCGCCTTGCCTACCTGCCATTTCCCAGTAATCGCTGTCGTACCTTTGGTATCCACTCTGCCAATTCGCCTGCTAGCATACCCGCATCACCAAAAGCCTCAGCCGCCAGCTGCCCTGCTGCCCCATGGATATAGCCCCCCAATACGGCCGCATCATATGGCGGCAGACCTTGAGCCAGCAGCCCCACAATAATCCCCGCCAGCACATCACCACTCCCTCCAACAGCCAACAACGAGTTGGCGAAAGGCAGGACCATGCACAGTCCTCCAGGATCAGCAACCACCGTATATGCTCCCTTCAGCAACACAATATGTCCCCAGGCCTGCGCCCTGTCGCGAGCCAGATCCACCCGATCAGCCTGCTTAATATCTGCCAACGACCTATCCATTAGCCGCGCCATCTCTCCTGGATGAGGCGTAAGGATCGTTTGTCCTGGCAATCTCTGCCACCAGTTCTTCCTATCAGCCAATACATTCAAGCCATCTGCATCGACAACCAGTGGCGGTATATCTTGGTGGGCATCGTCCAGCTCGTTCAGTAAGCTCTTCATGAAAGAAGACGCCGCTCCAATGCCAGGACCAACCAACAGCCCCTTGGCACCAGCAGCTTGCTCAGCTAGAAATCGTCCGCTATCCAGGTCGAACATTCTGATCTCGCTCACGGGCGGGTAGGTCGCTTCCGGCATCTGCCCCGCCACTGTAGCGCGAATGAATTCAGGAACCGCTAGAGCCACCAGCCCCGCGCCAACCCGATATGCCCCTTGAGCCGCCAGCAGAGGAGCGCCCCAATAATGGTCTGATCCAGCCGCAATTAACGCCGTGCCAAAGGTGCCTTTGTGCCCGTTTCCCAAGCGCACGGGCATCTTAGATCGCGCCCAGTTAGCTGTAGCCAATTCAGTTGCTACCCCGTTCACTTCAGTTAGCTTTGTCGAAATATTGATATCTGCGACCACCAGTTCCCCGCAGGCTTCCGCACCTGGAAAACTAAAGTGCCCCCGCTTCGGCCCGGCAAAAGTGACCGTCAGATCCGCCTCCATAGCCAACGGATCCAGGGCACCTGTGTCACAGTTCATGCCACTGGGGCAATCCACCGCCACAATCGCCGGTCTCTTCCCCTGGTTATCGTCCGCACCCACGAGGGCAATACTAGTCAATGGCTCCTCACCTTCCGTGGGTGAGCTGGTTGTGGACAAGAAGGCCTTGACCTGCTCAAACAATCCCGCCAGATTGCCACCGATAGCCCGCGTCACCCCCGTCCCCAGCAGCGCATCAACAAGTATGTCCGCGCCCTCAAGCCGTTCCCGCAAAACCACGTACTGTGGGTCATCCCCAAACTCCACCACATACAGACCCATCTGCTGCACAAGCTCGTAATTAATATCTGTATCAGCTTCGCGTCCCCTATAAATATAGAACGAGACGTCCGCACCCGCTTCAGCCAGATAACGTCCCGCCACCAGTCCATCTCCACCATTATTGCCTGGCCCAACCAATATCATCACCCGTCGCTCCATTACAGGCATACGTTCCATGATCGCCTCTGCCACCCGCCTTCCGGCCGTTTCCATCATCTCCTCGTAAGAAACCCCAGCCTTATCCGCCGCCCGCTCCGCCGCCACCATCTCCGCCACCGTAAACACTTTGATCGTCATAGCATTTCCTTAGAGTTCAAATAAAGTCGCCCGCTGCATCCATTATTCTGGTACATCGGGCTTGTTTATACAAATGATATTCACTCAAACAGTAGTTCATCTAAATTGAATCTTCCAGTCCACTTCTGCTGGCACTCTTTTCAAGATTAACGGCGAATTACTGAATATTGGCTTGACCTTTAGCTAGGTAATCTTGTAGGCCGATCGGCTGCAGGTTGCTGTAGGCTAGATTGATTTTGTTCAAAGGAGAAATGATGAGGAAACATTCAAAAGGAATTCGTACCCTATTCTGGCTGTCGCTGCTAGCAGCGATACTCTTGGTGGCAATCAACCTTTCACTGGTGCTGGCAGCTCCCGCCGATCCAGGTGGAATTGGGAATACTAATTTAGTAGCCTGGTTTGATGCGGGAACCGGTACTTATAGTGATCCTGGCTGCAGCACACCTTCGACCACCACTGGACCCGTCGCTTGTTGGAAGGATCAAAGCGACAATGGCCTAGAGGCTGCGCAGCTTGCAGTAGCCAACCAGCCGTCATTGCAAAGCGCAGCGCTAAACAGCTTGCCTGTTGTCCGTTTTGATGGCCTGAATGATGTATTAGGAACCGGGGATGACTCTATCGATGAGCTCGATCCCGCATTTCCCACGACCAATGCCACGCTCTTCGTGGTGCAGAAAAGCAGCACAGTTCCAGACCAGCAATATGAAAGCGATACCCTGTTCGGCCCATTCAATTACATACCTGCCACTGACGATTGGCCGTTCTCGCTGACACGTTTGGGGCGATCCGTCGCAGATTTGCAGGCTGCCAGAGAGCACGGCGACAAAGCTTTTGTCGCCCTTACTGGAAGCCACAGCAATTTTACCGACGAGAATGGTAATTTCTCGCTGTCGCTCTGGCGGGATTCGCTTGACCGAAACAACCTGGAGGCGATTCAGCCATATGTAAACGATGGCACCATTGTGGGACTCTATGCCGTTGACGAACCGTTTGATTGGAACGGTGGGACGGGCCCGACATTGGCTGAGATTGACGCCATGTGCGCATATGCTGGCCAACAGCTGCCCGGAATTGCATGCGGCGTGAACGCTCCGGCTTCCTGGTTGTCCGGATATGACTACCAGCATTTAGGATTCATTTTCACCCAATCTAACTTTCAGCGATTAACGTCTCCAGCAGCATGGGCAAACTGGGCTGACCAGCAGGCCCAAACCAGCAGTGAGTTAATCGATGTCCCACTCTACCTGTCCGTAAACGCCTACACTGGCAGCCCAACCGCAGCTCAGATCCAGGATGCTGCGCTGGCATTGGTTAACTCAGGACACGCAAAAGGCGTGATGATGTGGAAATGGGGGCTGCCTGACTTCAATAGCGTACCAGGCATGCTCGATGCCATGTCCACTGTCGCGGCAGCATCTATCGGCAGTCAGAAACCCGAACCACAAGTACAGAGCACATTCGCAATATCGCCCACTATTTCATCAAACCGCTTCGATGCCCGCATCCCATGGAACGATAACGCTGTCTATTGGGCTATGGGAGACGTCGACACCGCAGGTGACGGTCACTTATCCTATGCTCCTTTCAGCGACACAAGCAGCTTCCATCTCTGGGGATTTGAAATGGATTCCGCGTCTGGCCAAACGATTTATCAGTCTGGAGAAATAAAAGCGAATGATCTGACTGCCGATACATTTGTCCCAGATGGTACTGCCCTTTTTATTGGAGGCACTGATAATAACAATGGTGGCCTGTCTGGCGAAATCGCGGAACTGATTCTTTACAACAGAACCCTCACTGAGATAGAGCGCACTCATGTGGAACTGTATTTGCGCGACAAGTACGAGCTGGATTTAAGCGATTTGGCGATATATACCGCACCGGCCGCCTATAATCACAACGTACGTGGTCTTAGCACAAGCGCGCAGGTTACACAGTCCGACCAGCCTGGTCAGTCCGCCGGCATGCGCGTAGAAGATGTTAGCTTCCTGCAAGATGCCGACGATCTGCTGGTATTCGGTCATAACAATGCCTCATTTGATTGCTGTGTGCAGGGACCCGATCTTGCCAATTCGGCCGCATACCAGCGCTGGGCACGTCTCTGGTCATTCAATCTCAACGATGCACCTGCCTCCTCAGGAGGTTTGGTTGACCTGACGTTTGATATTTCTGAGGCCGGAGGGGAGGGAGCATTCAATAGCGGTGTGGCCCATATCCTGCTTACGCGAGCGACTGGTTCTTCAGATGCTTTCTCAGATGTTCCGCTGCTGCGTACAACCACAGTGGGAGATCAAGTGACATTCCGAGTTTCAGTTTCTGATCTCGGTTCAGAATTCACATTGGGAGAAGCCCTCTCACCCACGGCGACCCCATCGGATACACCGACATTTACACCAACTCCAATGGCAACCAATACACCGGTGCCGCCAACGGCAACGAACACCACCGTACCGCCAACAGCAACGAACACCGCAGTACCGCCAACGGCGACCAATACTTCAGTTCCGCCAACGGCAACCAATACCCCAGTTCCACCGACGCCAACCAATACGCCCGTACCCGGTGGCAATGACGTGACCTACGTTAGCTCAACCTCTGATGGCACTGTTGGCGGCGTTTCCTTCGCTGACGAGGATATCCTCGCCTATGACACGGGAACAGGGCAATGGTCCCTTTATCTGGATGGTTCTGATGTCGGCTTAGGCGGCAATGGCGCAAGAGACGTTAACGCCTTCCGCCTGCTGCCTGATGGCACGATATTGCTCAGCTTTGTTGGCGCAACCTCAATACCCGATGTAGGCACTATAGACGATTCCGACATTGTCCAGTTTACGCCCACATCATTGGGAACAAATACAGCGGGAACCTTCTCCATGTTCCTTGATGGTTCCGATGTAGGTCTTACCTCCAGCGGTGAAGATATCGATGCCATTGCCGTTTCCCCCGACGGGCGGTTAATCATTAGTCCCATCGGCTCATTCAGCGGCATCGGCGCTTCAGGTACAGACGAGGATTTGTTTATCTTCACGGCAACATCCCTAGGGCTCAACACCAGCGGTTCCTGGGCAACCTACTTTGATGGTTCCGATGTTGGTTTAGGTGGTGTCAGCACCGAAGACGTATATGGCGCCTATGTCGCTGCCAATGGTGACATATACTTAACAGTACGTGGTGCCTTCTCAGTGCCGGGTGCCAGAGGTACTGGCTCAGACATATTCGTCTGTGTGCCCAGTTCAACGGGCACAACAACCACCTGCTCCTACAGTCTCTATTGGGATGGCTCGGCCAATGGTTATGGCAGTGAGTTAATGGACGGCATGGATATCATTCGCTAATCCACAAGATCGATAGGCAACAAAAAGAGGACCCTTAAACATGGTCCTCTTTTTATGTCCGTCTATTGTTCCCTGTTTAGGGACTAACGTGTAGACCATCTTTAGCGAACAACACATGATTGTCCTGAAGACCCGTGAATTCGTAAATTGCTCATCTTTAGCTTCAAGCGTGACCAAATAACCAGGTGCCATAACCGTCAGATAAACCATTCGCGGCGTTGAACAGCCCAAAGAACTATCAGGCCAATTTATTTCACCCACGCTGATGGTCTAGATATCACTTACATCAACCCCCAGCCATCCACCCATATCTCACTTTGAACGTCATAGCATTTCCTTAGAGTTCAAATAAAGTCGCCCGCTGCATCCATTATTCTGGTACATCGGGCTTGTTTATACAAATGATATTCACTCAAACAGTAGTTCATCTAAATTGAATCTTCCAGTCCACTTCTGCTGGCACTCTTTTCAAGATAAACGGCGAATTACTGAATATTGGCTTGACCTTTAGCTAGGTAATCTTGTAGGCCGATCGGCTGCAGGTTGCTGTAGGTTAGATTGATTTTGTTCAATGGAGAAATGATGAGGATACATTCAAAAGGAATTCGTACCCTATTCTGGCTGTCGCTGCTAGCAGCGATACTCTTGGTGGCAATCAACCTTACACTGGTGCTGGCAGCTCCCGCCGATCCAGGTGGAATTGGGAATACTAATTTAGTAGCCTGGTTTGATGCGGGAACCGGTACTTATAGTGATCCTGGCTGCAGCACACCTTCGACCACCACTGGACCCGTCGCTTGTTGGAAGGATCAAAGCGACAATGGCCTAGAGGCTGCGCAGCTTGCAGTAGCCAACCAGCCGTCATTGCAAAGCGCAGCGCTAAACAGCTTGCCTGTTGTCCGTTTTGATGGCCTGAATGATGTATTAGGAACCGGGGATGACTCTATCGATGAGCTCGATCCCGCATTTCCCACGACCAATGCCACGCTCTTCGTGGTGCAGAAAAGCAGCACAGTTCCAGACCAGCAATATGAAAGCGATACCCTGTTCGGCCCATTCAATTACATACCTGCCACTGACGATTGGCCGTTCTCGCTGACACGTTTGGGGCGATCCGTCGCAGATTTGCAGGCTGCCAGAGAGCACGGCGACAAAGCTTTTGTCGCCCTTACTGGAAGCCACAGCAATTTTACCGACGAGAATGGTAATTTCTCGCTGTCGCTCTGGCGGGATTCGCTTGACCGAAACAACCTGGAGGCGATTCAGCCATATGTAAACGATGGCACCATTGTGGGACTCTATGCCGTTGACGAACCGTTTGATTGGAACGGTGGGACGGGCCCGACATTGGCTGAGATTGACGCCATGTGCGCATATGCTGGCCAACAGCTGCCCGGAATTGCATGCGGCGTGAACGCTCCGGCTTCCTGGTTGTCCGGATATGACTACCAGCATTTAGGATTCATTTTCACCCAATCTAACTTTCAGCGATTAACGTCTCCAGCAGCATGGGCAAACTGGGCTGACCAGCAGGCCCAAACCAGCAGTGAGTTAATCGATGTCCCACTCTACCTGTCCGTAAACGCCTACACTGGCAGCCCAACCGCAGCTCAGATCCAGGATGCTGCGCTGGCATTGGTTAACTCAGGACATGCAAAAGGCGTGATGATGTGGAAATGGGGGCTGCCTGACTTCAATAGCGTACCAGGCATGCTCGATGCCATGTCCACTGTCGCGGAGGCATCCATCGGCAGCCAGAAACCCGGGCCACAGCTACAAAGTACATTGGCGTTATCGCCGACCACCTCCACAAACCGGTTTGGTGCCCGCGTCCCATGGAACGATAACGCTGTCTATTGGGATATGGGTGACGTCGACACCACAGGCGACGGTCGCTTATCCTATGCTCCTTTCAGCGACATAAGCAGTTTCCATCTCTGGGGATTTAAAATGGATTCCGCGTCAGGCCAATCGATCTATCAATCCGGGGAACTAAAAGCAAATGACTTAACAACCTCTGAATTTGTACCAAACGGCACCGCCGTTTTTATTGGAGGCACCGATGGTGACAATGGTGGCTTATCTGGCGATATAGCGGAGCTGATTCTTTACAACAAAACCCTGACTGATGTGGAACGCACCCATGTGGAACTGTATTTGCGGGACAAGTACGATCTAGATTTAAGCGATTTGGGGATATATACCGCACCGGCCGCCTATAATCACAACGTACGTGGTCTTAGCACAAGCGCGCAGGTTACACAGTCCGACCAGCCTGGTCGGTCCGCCGGCATGCGCGTAGAAGATGTTAGCTTCCTGCAAGATGTCGACGATCTGCTGGTATTCGGTCATAACAATGCCCCATTTGATTGCTGTGTGCAGGGACCCGATCTTGCCAATTCGGCCGCATACCAGCGCTGGACACGTCTCTGGTCATTCAATGTCAACGATGCACCTGCCTCTTCAGGAGGTTTGGTTGAACTAACGTTTGATATTTCTGAAGCTGGAGGGGTAGGACAATTCAATAATGGTGTGGCTTATATCCTGCTAAAACGAGCGACTGGCTCTTCGGACAATTTCACTGATGTTCCGCTGGTAGATACAACCGTAGCGGGAGATCTGGTGACATTCCGAGTTTCGGTCGCTGATCTCGGTTCAGAGTTCACCGTGGGAGAAGCCAATTCACCAACGGCCGTACAATTGCAATCGTTCAACGCAAATAATGGCGTCATGCCAGTTATCCCGATCGCTGGCTTGCTGTTTTTGATTCTGGCTTCCCTGACGATCTTCCGCCAGCGCAATACAGCGGCGAGCTAGACCGCCTAAGACAATTCTTTACCCAAAACAAAACCCCGCTAAGTGCGAACCTAGCGGGGTTTTACTCATTCTATCTCTAGTACCCCAGGGAGGAGTCGAACCCCCAACCTACGGATTAGAAGTCCGGCGCTCTATCCATTGAGCTACTGGGGCATAATCACTCCTTTCCGCGTCAGCAATTTTATTCACCATCGGCAGACACGTCAACCCGCCGTTCCTGTAAGATACGTGAAAAGCTTCCGTCTTCTATCTTTGCAAATAAGCTGTCCAGGTCCGGCACAATCTCATCGGCCGTAAACCGTATCGCCCATTGATGTTTATGCGGCGTTACCGCGACAATATACGTCCCCTCTTGGTACGCCTGCCACATTTCCATCGCTGTGCCCATACTAACTGTCGGCAAATAAGCAATCAGCAAATCGGCCGTTCCCGCCAGGGCCGTCATATCCATAAACGTTTGCCGCGCAGTAGTCTCGTCGAAATAGACACTCCCAGGATTCAGAGCCCAAGGATCACTAATATGCACCTCTGGTAAATGCTTCTTCAGAGATTCGGTGATCCGCTGGCGATAGCTCTGGTCATCGACCTGATCATCCAGACGCTTGCCCTGCATGACCCCGGCTATAAAAATATGCATCAGTCGTCGAAAATCGGCCGGATACCTTGATAAATATTCGATCCGCCCAAGGTGCGCACTACCACCTCCGCAGGACGGTCGATTCGTTCCGCGATCTCACGACCACTCAGCGGCTGATTCGCATTAGCCAGCAGCACGCAGAAAGTGGCATCTACCAGAGAAGCATGGGAAATAAAGTCATCAGGAAGCCGGTGAAAATATGCTCGAATCAAATACTGGAATCCATCAACCTGGTGCACCTCTCCCGTTTGCGAATCAACAAGGTCTACCTGGTCAAACTCCGCCTCGAACGCCGACTCATCATCCATCGAAAATCGCGACAGCAAATAAGTTCTCAAATCAAGGTTGGATTTCTCCCACCACTCGAAATCAATGAAGAACTTCGTATCAGGTGTTGTACGCTTTAAGGCCGTTAGTTTTATCTTTGGACGTGGATTGCTTGCCAAGGTCACTCCTCTATTAAACTACTCATCTACTTAACGGCTGCGATCGAGAAGCCAGTAATGATCACCCACATTTTGGAACGCAGGATTGCTAACCAATTCGGCGAAAATCGGACCAGGCGGAATTCGCCGTAGCATATTCACCGCACTGTACAGCGTTTTTGCATGCACCGTTTCTTGCGGAGTCAACGGAGCCAACGATGGAAAAACCTCCATCAACAAGGAAGCTACCGGACGCTGGTTAGCCTCCGCTCGTTTCCAAACAGCGTCGATAGCTGCTACAACATCTGAACCAACAATCATCAGATCATCATAGCCACAGCCAATGGAACGTCGTTTCAATTCAAACTGAATGCGATTATCAGTTACCGTCGCCAAACGGACCCACTCACGCTTTGGACGCCGCCGATCATAACCAATCGAAATCTTTCCCGGCTCTGGACCCTGTGACAGATGCAAGAATCCGCCAACAGGTATCTGATTGTCATCATAGTATTCCAACAAACCCGCGATATAGCGCCCTTCTGGAACGATCCATCCCACAAACTCTTCCTTCGTCTCCTCATCAACAAAAACCATTCGTTGACGGGGTGCGTACCCCAAATTGAAGAGCGGTCGAACACGTGAACTTAGTGGCAACGTTCCGGCCCAGCGGTGTGGATATGTCAGGGCCAAAATAGCCTGTTGGGTCAAATCAGGTGCATCAAGCGCTGACCATTCGTCATCCAGTTCTTGTTCCAGGGCCACCAATTGTGGGCTTAATTGAGACCGGTCATAATCAATGGCGCTAAATTGGAGTCTGGTTGGTGTCGTCTGCACATATTCCGGCTCTAAGCGGCGCAAGAACCAGGCAATCTGACCTTCCCCAGCCACATCATCAAACCGTTCGTCATTTGCCAGTGCGTAATTGAGAGAGAACCTTTGGACGCCGATATCAATCCCAGGATCCATGTCCAAATGCTGCAGCAGGTCATCCGCAAACATGGGTCCACCATCATTCATTTCCAATATTGCTTCCGACAAATGTAAATGGCCAACATTAATATCGACCATAAGCGATTTAACAAACCACAAAGCACCTAACTCGATGAAATCATCATGCTCTGTGAGCACATCATAAATCGTATCGACCACAAGTTCCCCGAATTCTTGATACAGACTCTCCGCATCTAGATCTAGCAAGTCCACAACATCATTTCCGTTCTCGACATTGAGCGAATGAGACTGGTCATAATCTGCAGCAAACTCCCGCGTCTTATTAGCAATCTCCACGGCTATGACGTTGAATTCACCCTCTTCGGGGTTAAATCCCTTGCGAACACTCGCTACCGTCCCCTGTACAAAATCTAGGGCCGGGAAGACCAGCTTATCACCAATCGCATAGCTGTTCTGAGGCGAATATACGATCCGTCCTTTTGCCAGACGTCGAATTGACCTAATCTCTTCTGCAACCCGGTGATCAAATAGTGCCCGCGTAAGCTGGGCGATGGTCTGTGGCTTTTCCACCTCCAGAAAGTGGTTGTATAATTGCTCAATATCAGCGTCAGTGTATGAAAACTGCGCGCTCCAATATTGTGCCGTCTGAGTTTGAGCCTGAATCACATCTAACTCCTAAGAAGAAGGGGAAATCATATTTTTGAGGTACCTGTGCCAACGGAAATTATATCCAAACACCGTTGCTACTGCCACTTTCACTGAGCCACGCACCGGCGCACGTAAATTCACTTGATCAAGGGAATACTTCCTCCGTCCAACGCATGCCATCTACCGGAACATCCATAATGCGTAAATCCCAATGCAAATGGGGTCCCGTTGATAGTCCCGTCGACCCACCCAATCCAAGTGGCTGTGCAGAAGAAACGTTTTCACCAACATCGACGAATATCTCTGAAAGATGATAATAAGCAGTCATAACACCTAAGCCGTGATCAACAATGACTGTTTCTCCTCGCAGTTCTAGCGCATCGCTGAATATCACGGTGCCTGCAGCAGCCGATAAGATTGGTGTGCCAATATCACCATCAAAATCTGTACCGGTATGGTAAATCGTGACTGGTCCTTCATTATAGGAACGACCACCCCCATAATAGGAAGTGACCACTGTATCGGTAACAGGAACTTGGAATAATCCCTCCCACTTCGGTTCGTCAGAATAATTGGCGAAGAGCGTGTGCAAAAAACGATCCTCAGTTTGTCTTAACTCCGGATCCAACAAGTCATTTAGTTCTTCAGAAACGGTGATCTCTTGCGTGATATAGTTAGCGCTGTAAATCGGAACCTTCTGCGCAAAAATGGTGCTCGGCTGCGCATCAGCGCCGCCTATCTCAAAATCGTATGTCCCAGGTTCGGTAAACGCGTCAATCCCCACAAGGGCCACAAAGCCATCATCCATTGGAATGAAGCGTAGTTCCTGACCGGCAAAATATCCTACAGGCTCTCCCCCTGACCTGGTCTCCACATAAATAGAAACCGTATCTCCTTGAGAAACCGATTGCGGGCGAATATCCACGTGCAGCCAGTCGCCCGGCAAATCCTGGTAACTATCACTGCCTGGGATGCGCAGCCTCTGGCCAGGGAACAAGCGCACGGGGTAATGGAGATCATTGGCCCGAGCTATCTCAGATACAGGCAAATCAAAGCGAGCGGCGATCTCTAGAAAAGTTTCACCCTTTTCAACAATATGTGGGGTGCCGCGAACATGAAATGGCTGCTCAGAACCAGTTCGGCTGACCACAGACAAGACCTGTCCAACAGCCGGTACATAGTCGCGATTGACCAAAAGGTTCGCATCCAGAAGAGCATCGACTGAGGAGCCATACTCATGGGCGATGCTGGCCAGGGATTCCCCTAGTCGAACAGAATGTACCGCGGCCACAAATTCCCCTTCACCTCCAGGAATAACGAGCTCATCCCCTACCCTTAGCACGTCCGCGTTGCGCAGGTTATTAACCACCCGCAGCGCCTCAACTGTAACCTCGTATTGATCGGCAATGACCGTCAAATTCTCCCCGTCAGCAACAACATGCACCAAAGGTGGCGTAGGCTCTGCTGTTGGCTCAGCGGTTTGTGCATTGGCTGCAATACTCCCGATAACGAACAAAACCAGCGCCACTGAAGCGGCAATTTTCAAGCGTTTTCTGAATAGATTACCTAACATAGAAAAAGAAGTATAGTGCAGCTAGGACACACTGTAAACGAAGAAAGGTCCCCAACCCTGGGTTCATTACTCGTTTCTTAAGCTTAGGATTTCATCGTAGACAGCTTGTGCCTCCATTAAGAAAAACCTCCGCGGTGTCTCCCAAAACTCGTTTAGCTGCCGGCTTCCCGTTTGGCGCTCATACATGAACGCCTGCAAGTACATATCTAACTTGTCCGCATCATGCACAAGCAGCGATTCTATTGTTTCTTGCTCATGCAGTTCCTCCCAGCAGGGCATGAATGTAGGCTCAAAGGAAGTGCCACCCACCATTTCAACCATAGCCTTCCGTTCTACATCTGTCTTTATCCCCGCTGGCAAGTATCGCCAGGCAGGTGTTGGTATATCCGACGTTGCTCCTTCGGGAAGATCATGCAGCAAGGCCATGATCAACACTTTTTCCAGATTCAGGGGCTCTGCCATCGCTTGTGCCAATACCATGGCCGTATAAGCGACGCCATAAGAATGGGCAGCAACATCCTCGACATCGGTGATCCCCCTCTGAACCCAACCGGTACGCGCAGTTCTTTTCAATTGGTTTCCATGTACAAGTATCTGCAGAACCTCTGATCTAGGCATTTTATTAACTCCAATAGCTTTCTGTGTCACTTTCTTCACACTTTCGTGTTCCCTATTAAAGACGATGATATCGCAAACCATATCAGATACTGTAACGGGAATCGCTTGCAGCAGGCAAGGAATCGACACATATGAATGTATCCGTCATTATGACAGTCAAAAACGAGGGTGAAAACTTGCGGCCTTTGTTGGACTCTTTGATCAATCAGACGCTATTTGCCGATGAGGTCGTGGTCTGTGATGGCGGCTCTACCGATAGTACCCTCGAAATTCTGGAAGAATACAAAAAATATATGCCGCTGCGCACAATCGTATCGCGGGGCAGTAATATTAGTCAGGGGCGAAATAGGGCTATCGAAGCATCAACTGGCTCCATTATTGCCGTAACCGATGCTGGCGTTGTCCTCGCTCCGGATTGGCTGGAAAATTTAGTTCAGCCCATCGCCGGAGGCGATACCTCCATCGTCAGCGGCTGGTTTGAAGCAGATCCATTTACAGATTTTGAAGTTGTAATGGGTGCCACCGTATTACCTTCCCGCGCGGATGTTGATCCCGATTCGTTTTTACCCTCCAGCCGTTCCGTCGCCTTTACCAGATCCGCTTGGGAAGAGACTGGGGGTTATCCAGAATGGCTCGATTATGGTGAGGACCTTGTGTTTGATCGTGCCCTCAGCGAAAAATACGGCCCATTCACTTTTCAAGACCGGGCTGTTGTCTACTTTCGGCCCCGGGGTAGTTTACGCTCATTTTTCCGCCAATACTATCTCTATGCCCGTGGAGATGGTAAGGCAAATCTTTGGCCTGTACGGCATCTCATCCGTTATTTCACCTATCTTGTGCTGCTGCCCTTCAGCCTGCGTCTCATTTGGCGCGAAAAATGGGCTGGCTGGCCGCTACTGCTGCTTGGAATAGGCGCCTACTCTCGCCGTCCAGCGGAACGTTTGTGGGACAGCACGTGGGGCTGGCGACCGCCTGCACGACTTCGCGCCTTCGCTCTTATTCCTATCATTCGTCTGGTTGGCGACGTGGCTAAAATGATAGGTTATCCGGTTGGTCTCGTCTGGCGCCTCCGCAGCTCAAAAAACAACAGCGCTTAATCTCCTGCTCGGCTCCTGCTCACCCAGTCCTAATTAACATTATAAGACGCTCCTACCTGCTTGACGCCCCTATACCCCAATGCTATCATCCCCATATCTTCGCCGGCGGATTCCGTCGGCGTTTTTGCAACATAGCGCTTCTGGCTCATTATGATCATCGAACGTAAAGCACCCCGCCATCCGCGCAGGGGACCCTCATGTTTATTGGTAATATTCGTGATTTTTGGAATCGCCGTCAGCACCTATGTCATCCAGAATCGGGACGATGTTCGCCAGATCATCATCCCCACACCGACGCCTGAACCAACTCGATCTGCAACTGAATACGCCGTACTAGCCGAGCTGAGCAAAGATGATGGCGAACTAGAAGAGGCCATAGAATTTTACGATCAGGCCATTGCGCTCGACGGGACAAAGCCGGCATTTTTTATTCGCTTAATTAATCTCTTGGTCGAGCAAGATCAAGCTGAAGCGGCCGTTGAGAAAGCTGAGCAAGCAACAATATTAGCCCCGGAAAATGACGATGTCTGGACGGCATCAGCATCCGCCTATCTGGCCAACGGCGATCGTCTAAGTGACCGGGGAGATGTGGGCGGTGCCAATATCCAGTATGCGACTGCTTTCCAATCAGCCGCAAAAGCCATCGGCATTGAACCCGAGAATGCTACCGCTCATGCCCTTGCTGCTGCCGGATTAGTCTTACAAGGCAACGCCGATCTTTATGCCCAGGCACAGGAATTGGCGGATACCGCGATATTCCTCGAACCCGACAATCCCATTGCCCGGCTTTATATGGCCACCGTCTTCACTTACCAGGGCTTATATCCTGCCGCGCTCGAGCAGTACCAGCTTGGACTACAAACAGACCCCACCAATCCTGATTTACACATAGGTCTAGCCTACAATTACTATGGCGACGGCCGTATATCAGACGCCATCATCAGCTTTGAAGATGCCATAGCCGCCGATTCTAGCAACGCCTCCGCTTACGATGGATTGGCACATATGTACATTCAGTTGGGTGATGCTCCCCTGGCCGAACAAAGTGCCCTCCAGGCCGTGGCCCTGAACGCCAACATCGCACGTGCCCAAGGGCGGCTGGGCGAGTCCTACTTTCGCCAAAACAATTACCTAAACGCCATTCCTCCCTTGGAACAATCTGTCAACCTTTACGGAAAGGCCAACGAACTTAACGCCCGTTTCTTCAATATGTTGGCCACTGCCTATATTCGCAACTCCCTCAACGATTGCCCCAAGGCAGTCCCCTTGTTCCAGCAGGTGCTAAACGCAACACTCAATTCCATAATTATCGAAAGCGCCCAGGAAGGGTTGGATGAATGTCGCCGTGCCGAACTAGGAGGGTAAGAGCAGAAAAACAGGAAAGAAAAAGGTCGCCTTTACCATAGCTAAATCCTTATTCGCGCTGTTTCAACAACGTGCTTGGCACTCTTTGTACAAGACTGCTAAGAATCGCTTGACATCCCCAATATCTATGCTACAATCTTCTGTGGGCGAGTTGGCACTCAATACGACAGAGTGCCAAAACTCATCCAAAGCAACTGATTTTTGACAAAACTGTAAACTTATTTTTGAAAGGAGATGTTAACTATGTCCATTAATCTCAAGCCGCTTGGCGACCGTCTAGTTGTACAACCACAGGAACGCGAGCAAACAACCAGCTCTGGCCTTGTTTTGCCCGAAACCGCAGCCGAAAAGCCCCAACAAGGGACCATAATAGCTGCAGGCCCAGGTCGACGCGACGACGATGGCAATCGTGTACCCCTGGATGTTGCCGTCGGAGATATTGTCCTCTATGCCAAGTATGGCGGCACAGAAGTCAAAATCAACAACGAGAAATACCTCATCCTCAAAGAAGCAGATGTTCTGGCGATTGTCGAAAAGTAATCCCCCAAAAGAAAACAAGGTAAATAAATAATACGGAGAATCAGATATGGCTAAACAATTAATTTTTTCAGAAGATGCGCGTCGAAAGCTAAAAACTGGCATCGACACCGTGGCAACTGCCGTCTCGACTACCCTTGGTCCTAAGGGACGCAACGTCGCCATTGACAAGAAATGGGGCGCTCCCACCATCACCCATGATGGCGTTAGCGTTGCCAAAGAAATCGAACTTGAAGATCCCTTTGAAAACATGGGCGCCCAGCTTTTCAAAGAAGCAGCTATTAAAACCAATGACATCGCCGGTGATGGAACAACCACCGCAACTGTTTTGGCCCAGCACATGGTTCATGAAGGCCTGAAGAACGTTGCTGCAGGTGCCAACCCCATGCAGCTTAAACTAGGAATCGAAGCAGCGACTGCAGCTCTGGCGCAAAAGATCCGCGATATGGCTGTTGAGATTGACGACTTTGATGAGATTGCTTCCGTTGCCTCCATTTCTGCTCAAGATCCCGAGATCGGCCGTCTCATTGCCGAGGTCATGGACAAAGTCGGCAAAGATGGCGTGATCACAGTGGAAGAATCCCGCGCCTTGGAATTTGAAACCGAATACGTCGAAGGTATGCAGTTTGATCGTGGTTATATCAGCCCTTACTTCATCACCGACGCTGATTCCATGGAGTCAATTGTGGAAGATGCTTACATCCTCATCCACGACAAGAAGATCAGCTCCGCCCAAGATATGGTACCAATCCTTGAGAAACTGGTTCAGATTGGCAAGAAAAACCTGGTCGTCATCGCCGAAGATATCGACGGCGAAGCACTGGCTACACTTGTGCTCAACAAACTGCGCGGCATGATCAATGCCTTGGCCATCAAAGCGCCTGGCTTCGGCGACCGCCGCAAGGCCATGCTCCAAGACATCGCCATGCTGACCGGTGGTCAGGTTATCACCGAAGAGATGGGTCGCAAATTGGACAGCGTACAGATCAGCGATCTAGGTCGTGCTGCCAAAGTCGTCTCCACCAAAGATGAAACTACCATCGTTGACGGGCAAGGCGAAGAGTCGCAGATTGCTGCTCGTGTCGAACAAATCAAAGTTGAAATCGACCGCAGCACCTCCGACTACGATCGCGAAAAACTGCAGGAACGTCTGGCCAAGTTGGCTGGTGGCGTGGCTGTCATTCGTGTTGGCGCCGCCACTGAGGTTGAACTAAAAGAAAAGAAGCATCGCGTGGAAGATGCGCTGAGTGCTACCCGTGCCGCAGTAGAAGAAGGCATCGTGCCTGGCGGTGGCGTGGCTCTGCTCAATGCCCTACCGGCTCTGGACAATGTCGAAGTAGCCGCCGGCGATCCGACCACCGGTGTTGGAATTCTGCGTCAGGCTTTGGAAGCCCCCATGCGCAAGATCGCAGAAAATGCCGGCAAAAATGGTGATGTCATCATTCAGAACGTGCGCCGCGCTCAAGAAGAGCAAGGTGACCAGTATATCGGGTACAACGTACTGACTGGTGGCTATGAGAATATGATCAAAGCCGGCATCATTGATCCGGCCAAAGTGACGCGTGGCGCCCTAGAGAATGCCGCCAGCATCGCGGCCATGATTTTAACCACCGAAGCGCTGATTACCGATATTCCCGAAGAGGAAAAAGCAATGCCCGCAGCCCCTGATATGGGCGGTATGGGCGGTGGCATGGGCTTCTAGGACCCCAAGATTACCAAAACAAAAAAGGCTCCCGATCGGGGAGCCTTTTTTGTTTTTCGGCCGACTCACATTTCGCTGCGCTATGGCGTTTTCCATTCCCGCAAGAAAAACAAAACCGCCTCTCGCACTTCCTCAGAAGTTAGCTCACTCGTATCCAAATAATAATCGCAGTGCTGCCGCGCATGAGCCAACCGCCGGTGCTGTTCCTCGAGACGCTCAGGCCCGCCGTTAATATGGGGCCGGCGCAAACGCGCTTGCTCATAACTTGTGTCCAGATATATGAGAATGTCCGGATTGCTTAGACGCTGCCACATATTGGGGACAATTGAATGTTCCTGAGCGGGCTGGCGCGTCTCAAATCCTGCTTCTCTTAAAACAGATGACAATGTGCTTTTACCTGCGGAACAAGGCCCAACAACCGCAATCCGTATCGGAGATTCAACCAAATCGTTCATAGTGAAAGTTAAATCGGAATAGTCCCCTGTAGACGTCGCACCTGGTTTTTCGTCGAATTTATTTTGACTGAAATCACGAGCACACTAATATCATCACGCGGTCGTCCGTCATCCATTACCGCCGCTTCATTAAGCAAAGTATCGGCAATTATCTGCGCGTCAGTCACACCATCTTCAATCATACGCCCCGTGGCCGCGTGGGGATCGTAGTTAGCACTGCCACTCAAACTACCTGCATGACGCAGTCCATCGGTAAACACCACAATAATGGTCCCCACTCTAACCGGTATCTCGCTGATCACCGGTTTTGTGTTTCTGCGCGTGCCCACACTTCTCGACGGCCCGTCAAGAAGATAGAGACCCTCATCCGTCGTATGGACGATGACGGGAGCCTCATTGTTGCGGGAAATGACAAAGGTCTTGGTAAAAGTATCAACGGAAAGAATGTTAAGGGTCGCGCTGACTTTCCCTTTGCGATAAGTATATAGATAATCGTGGGCCGCGCGCGCAGCCGCACCGTCACGAACCCCCTCAGCCAGCAATTGGATTGCCTTCCGGGCAACAACATTACTGACCGCTTTGGCTGACTTCCCGCTCCGTTGGCCATCAACAAGCACCATTGAAATGCCGCCATGCGGCCGTTCAATCATCTCCAAAGTATCGCCGCTCTCGCTGGTTGCGTACTTACTTATTTTCGCCACTCCAAATTGAACTTCCATATGCTAAGTATACCTCATTCTCATCATGATGTTGGTTGCCGCGCATGCGCTTCCTCTAAATTTTTCAGCAAGAGATCGTGCTCTATAAGTCAGGGATGGGCAGCTTTCCGCCCATTTTTGCCTGTGGTATACTCACTTCGAAGCAGGGTTGTATTGCCAGGAGCTCACGAAATTTGAATCAAAATTTCAAATTGCCTCATGTGGAGCAGCACATAGAGCTTCACTTGATCAATGATCTCTAGAATCTTGACAAAGCCCATTAGCTGGAATCGATCTTGGAAGACATCGTCGCAACTTTTTCTCGCCTGAATTCGAGCAGTTTGCTAGATATATTGCTGGTAACGGCCGTCATCTTTGCCTTCCTGCTGCTCATTCGTGGAACCCGGGCCGTGCTTGTATTTCGCGGCGCCCTTGTCCTCGTGTTGATCATCCTGCTTATAACCAGCATCTTCAACCTTCCAGCATTCTCCTGGCTGCTGGAAAGAAGTTTTCCAGCCATCCTCTTGGCCATTCCAGTCATCTTTCAGCCGGAAATTCGTCGCGCCTTGGAACAACTTGGCAACACGTCACTCTACTTTCGTTTTCTCCGTCGCGATTCCGAGCTGCCGGCGGTTAAGGCCTTTCAAGAAGCCAGTTTGCGCTTATCACAGAGACGACATGGCGCTTTCGTTATTTTCGAACAAGAGACCGGACTTCGTGAGTACATCGACACTGGTATCTTGCTCGACGCCGAGCCCTCGCCCGAACTATTCCTTACGATATTTAACAAAAACACAGAGCTGCACGACGGCGCTGTGATCATTCGCAACAATAGGCTGATGGCCGCATCGTGTATTATGCCCCTTTCCACCAGTATCCTGTCTGATTTACAAATGGGCTTGCGGCACCGGGCAGCGTTAGGAATTAGCGAAGTAAGTGACGCCGTGGCGGTTGTGATTTCCGAAGAAACTGGGCAGGTATCAATCGCCCATAACGGCCGAATTATCCGTGACCAGGATATTTCCCATCTTGATTCGATCCTCCGCGCATTGCTTTATGGCAGTCAGAACAGCAGTGAGGAGCAAATGCCATGAAACACACACGCACCATTTTCTCTTACCTAGGCAGTTTTCTCCTGGCTCTTGTTTTAGCCAGCATCATCTGGCTCAACGCTACCCAGCAAGGGGACCCCATCACTACCCAATTTCTGCAGCTCGACGTCAATTTTGAGGGTCAGCCGGATGACAGCATCCTGGTCAGTCCTGAAAAACAGAGCATACAGCTGCGCATTGAAGGACCACGATCGGCCGTAAATCGAGCCTCAATTGCTGACTTCAACGCCTTTGTCGACCTGACCGAAACACCATTTGGCCAGGATATATCTGTACCAATTGAGATTTCAACCACAAATACCGACCTTGAAATATCACCGATACCTGGCGCAGTGGAGGTGCTGCTCGAGCAGCAAGTTTCGCGGGACATCCCCGTTGAATTAGATATTCGCGGTGGAGTTGCGCGCGGGCACGCACAGGGCGCCCCCTCAGTTGAGCCCGCCGTCATCACCGTATCAGGCCGTGCCTCGCTAGTGGAGCAGCTTGATTTCGCACTAGCAACTATTTTTCTAAATGATGCCCTGGAAACAACGGTTGGCGAACATCGACCGATTTTTTATGATGAACAGGGGCGTGTCGCCAGCACTGGAGCTTTGAACCTCAGTACTGAGGAAGTTCTTGTTACCCTTCCTGTAATAGAGTCCGCCGGATTTGCAGACAAAGTCATCACTGTCGATTGGGATGGTTACCCGGCGCCGGGCTATCGAGTATTAAGCGTCAGCGCAGATCCCCCCACTGCCTTGGTCAAAGGTCTGCCCGCCAGCATCAAGACCTTAACACGTCTCCAAACCGAGCCTATTGACATTACTGGCCTAACGGACACCTTTACTCAACAGGCCACGCTCGATCTACCTTCGGATGTCAGTCTCGATCAAGTCGAGGAAATATTCGTCACCATTGAAATCGAACCCATTTTGAGTACGGACACACATGAACGGCAGGTTGAAATCCTAGGCTTACAAGAGGGTAGCGAGGTATCATTGGATCCGGAAGAGGTTAGAGTCGTACTATTTGGACCTTTGCCGCAGCTAGACACATTAGTTGCCGATGATGTCCGCGTAACCATCGACGCCTTTGGTTTGGTAACAGGTACTCATAGTATTCAGCCCAACGTAGATTTGCCCGATCGGGGAGTCGAAGTAAGATCAATTCGTCCCGAAACAATTCGGGTAACAATAACGCAGACCTTGACCCAAACACTTACGAACACCAATGGTATTACAGGCACATTGCCAACATCCGAGACAAACAGAGCGCTGCAATTATTCCTCTCGTCAGTGAACGTAGAAAAAAAACATGTGGACCAAGGTGCTGAGGCATTATCGCTTGCATCCTTCATACAAACCTTTTCTACAATTGTCTCCAAATTAAATCAAATTGTCCTATTTCCAATAAGAAGATTAATCCTATGAGCATGAAAGCACTGGTAGCATTTGTCGGACGGCCCAATGTAGGCAAGTCAACATTATTTAACCGCATCGTTGGCAGACGCTTGGCTGTTGTATCTGAAGTAGCAGGAACCACACGCGACCGGCTCTATGCCGAAGCAGATTGGGGTGGAATCGCCTTCACAGTCGTTGATACAGGTGGCATTGAAGTAACCTCGGGCAGAAGCACTGCCCCTCTCTCAGAAGACTCCGAACGATTCCTGCCTCTCATCAGGCAGCAAGCTGCGGTTGCCATACAGGACGCAGATGTCATCGTCCAGGTTGTCGACGGACAATCTGGCATAACCGCTGCTGATCGTGAAGTGGCTGCCATACTGAGGCAAACGCGCAAACCAGTTATCATCGCCGCCAACAAATTGGAATCCTCAAAACTATGGGATACTGCATACGAGTTCTACGAACTTGGTCTAGGCGAAGTATTTCCTGTCTCTGCTTTACATGGCTCTGGAACTGGAGATTTGCTCGACGCAATTGTAGATGCCGTCCCGTTGGCCCTCATTGAAGAAGAAGAGGATGATTCCTTAAGGATCGCCCTCCTTGGCCGGCCAAATGCCGGCAAATCAACACTGCTCAACAAACTAATCGGCGAAGAGCGCGCTATTGTTAGCCCAATTCCGGGCACGACCAGAGATGCGACCGATACTAAGTTTAAGTGGCATGGGCAGGAGATAACGCTTATTGATACAGCCGGGATCAGACGGCGTGGAAGAATCGATCCTGGCGTGGAAAAATACAGTGTCCTGCGTGCCATCAAGGCACTGCAGCGCGCAGACGTCGCCCTCCTGCTTGTCGACGCCGAAGAAGGGGTCACCGCTCAAGACGCCCATATCGGCGGTATGCTGGCTGAATCAATGGCTGGAATCGTGATCTTGGTCAATAAGTGGGACCTCATTGCCAAAGACTCCTATACCATGGTCACATTTGAAGAGCAAATTCGCAGTGATCTGAATTTCCTACCCTTTGCGCCCATTCTGTTTATCTCCGCATTATCAGGTCAGCGCGTCAGTCGAATCCTGCAGCAAGCGGTTGAGGTTAATGAAGCTCGCTATCAGCGCATTTCAACCGGCGCACTTAACAAATTCATGCGCCGCGTGACCACCGAACATATGCCACCAAGCAAAAGCGGTATTCGCGTGAAATTCTTCTATATCACACAGCCATCTGTTGCCCCACCCACCTTTATTTTTTTCGTCAACAAACCGCTGTGGGTGCACTTTGGTTATCAACGCTACCTGGAAAACAGAATGCGTGAGGAATTCCCCCTGGAAGGTACGCCAATACGGATGATATTCCGCGCAAGGAGCGAAGATCGCTTCGGGAAATAAGGCGCTGCTGATTATGACCAAACAAGACCGTTTCATTTACTATGCACAGACATTGCCCGGCGTCGAAGATATCGCCTGGTTGGAAATTCGCAAAGAACTCGACGCCGTGTCATTTCGTGAAAATCTGTTTGCGAAAGAACAAAATGGCATCGTACTCTTCGATTATGAAGGTGCCCCGGAAAAACTGCTTCAGCTGCGCACAACGGAGGATGTTTTCCTGCAGGCGCTGAGTAAAAAGAAAGTAACGCGAGGTCGTGAAGATTTAAAACAGATCACGAATCTGGTGCAACAATCGGAGCAGTTCGGCCGTGCTGCCAACAGGTTGCAGCGCCTACGTAAGTTTAGCCACCCACCCACATTCCGCGTTATCAGCCGCAAATATGGACAGCACCAGTACCGGCGCAAGGATTTCGAAACCGCTGTACTGCGCGGAGTCCAGGGCCGCTACCCTCGTTGGACGCCTGTCGCCGACAAAGCTCAGGTTGAAATTTGGGCCAATCTATTAGGCTCCCGACTGCTGATCGGCTTCAGACTTTCTGATCGATCCATGCGCCACCGGTTCAAAAAGAGCGTCGAGCTACCCGCATCGCTGCGACCATCAATCGCCGCGGCAATGGTCTTTCTGTCAGAGCCGGCCGCAGATGATACCTTTCTCGATCCCATGTGCGGTAGTGGAACAATCTTATTGGAACGTTTCTATCAAGGACCGTCAGAGCTGATTTTAGGCGGAGACATTGAGCCCGACCGCGTCGCTGCCGCTCGGCAAAACATGCCTAAAGCCCGCAAAGGACGTAAGAAACGGCCGCTTAACATCCGTCAGTGGGATGCACAACAGCTTCCATTGGAAGACGCTTCAGTAGACAAGGCGGTTACCAATCTCCCCTTTGGGCGGCAAATTGGTTCCAAACAAGAATTAAGTGCCCTTTACAGGGCCGTTTTCCAGGAATTAGAACGCGTGGTGAGACCTTTCGGACGCATCGTTGTACTCAGCAGCGAATATGAACTCGTCAAGTCCTGCATTCGTGATCGGCCTCATCTCCATATCGTAACCGGCTACTCTGTTTCCACCCTCGGTCATTGGGGCCGGATTCACCTGGTCGAGCGAACTCCAGAATAATCAATAAAGGTATGAAAGTATATTTAAACAGCATTGGCTGCCGTCTCAATCAAAGTGAGATAGAAACCATGGGTCGCCAGCTAATAGCCAATGGCCACCAGCTCGTTTCCGATCCAGCCGCCGCCGACAAAAGTATCATCAACACCTGTGCCGTCACCACTGCGGCAGCCCGTGATGCTCGCAGCCAAACTCGGCGTATACGACGAAAAAACCTGGACAGCGAGATATATCTAACTGGCTGCTATGCCACCGTCGCCCCGGCTGAGCTGCAGAAACTAGAAGGACCCATCCATATCGTACCCAATGCAGCTAAGAATCGTGTCCTTCAAATGCTTGATTCACGCATATCAGGGGACACATTACTGTTTGACCAAGAGCCGGTCATGCGTGAATTCCTTGCCGGAACCATGGGTAATACAAGGGCCTTTATCAAGGTACAAGATGGATGCAACAATCGCTGCACATTCTGTGTGACGACAATTGCCCGCGGCAAAAGCCAAAGCCGCTCTTTTGCCGTCATTATTTCCGAGATCCAAGCCTTAGCCCATGCCGGTTACAAGGAAGCCGTTTTAACGGGCGTTCATTTGGGCAGCTACGGACAAGATTTCGAACCCAAAATGAGCCTATTCGACTTAGTCAAAGCGATATTGCATCATACGGATATTCCACGTCTCCGCCTCTCATCATTAGAACCATGGGACTTGGCGCCAGACTTTTTCACGCTGTGGCAAGATACGCGCCTCCTGCCCCATCTTCATATGCCCCTCCAATCAGGTAGCGACAAAATCCTACGTCTCATGGCGCGTCGTACGACGCGCCGCGCCTTTCGAGCGTTGGCGACTAGCGCTCGAGAACAGATTCCTGATCTAAGTCTAAGCTCCGATGTGATCCTTGGCTTCCCAGCTGAGACAAATTATGACTTCGAGCAAAGCCTCGATTTTGTACGCGAGATCAGCTTTTCCCGTCTGCATGCTTTCACCTACAGCTCTCGCCCAGGAACAGCCGCCGCTAAGATGCCTGGCCAGATAGAACATATTGTGAAGAAGGAGCGTACCAGACGCATGATTGAACTAGGCCAGGATCTAAGCCTGTCTTATCACCGCCAATATAATGGACAGACTCGTCCGGTACTTTGGGAGACCAATATCGGGGCAGATAAGAAGAGTTTGCTTTGGAGTGGCTACAGCGATAACTATATTCGTGTGACCGCCCCCGGACCGGTGAATATGTCCAATCTTATAACACCTACCCGGCTGTCCAAGCCAAGCACGGACGGCATTACTGGAGAAATCATCTGGCCATCACTCTGATTTAGCTCCGCTATCAAGTGCACAGAGTGGGTACGAGGCACGCTGCATCGACCATGGTTCACTGTACCAACTCATGTATTCCTCTGTATGGCTGGCCCAATAAGCATTTTCATGCCACCCCTCATTGACAACCCACTCATGCTCGATGCCCGCCTCATCCATATCTTCATGCAGCTTTTCTAAATTTGGAATGACCCAATCGTTTTCTCCAACATCAAAGTAAATCCGCAAATCACCCAGATCATTGGCCAATCCGGTTGACTGGGGAACCACATCTGGTCCACCATACAAATCATACAACGAGGCGCTGTGTCCACCAACACTGGCGAACTGGTCCGCATGGCGGAATGCTATCTCCAGCGACCAATATCCGCCGCGTGACATACCGCCTATTGCCCGTCCAGCCTGATCTGGCCAGGCACAGTAATTGCTCTCTATATGGGGAATCAAATCCTCCATGATCAGGGTCTCATAAGACCATGGCCCACCGGAGGTGAAATTGGAGAGGTGACCGCCACCTGCCATGACAATCAGCAGAGGCGGAATATCACCTTGATTGATAGCATTTTCCGCTGCCTCATCCAGACCAAGATCATCCCAGCCACTATCTGTATGTATATTCCCGGGAAGCATATACAGCGTCGGGTAGACGCGATCCCCTTCCCCATAACAAGGTGGCAGATAGATACGATAAGGGCTAATGCCGCTTGCTTCACTTTGATAGGTCCCCGTCACCATCCGCCCCTTGCCGGTACAAGGCGTAGCCGTTGCAGGAGGAAGCGGAGAAGGTGTTGGGGGAATAAACGGTGTACTCGTGGGCTCTTGGTTTCCAAATAGGGCTGTGATTCCGCGTGCGATTGCTGTCGGAATCTCCTGCAACACCAATTCCGGGGACGCGGGGACTGTAGGTACAACAATCGCTGCTGGAGAATCCGTGGGCAAAGCAATCGCGGTGGGAACTGCTTGCGCTGGGGGCATTACCGCCGCTTCCGAGGAAACGGAATCCATCTCTGGGAGCGCACAGCCAGACAAAACAACCAATAAAACCAGCAGAAGAACCAGGGGCGGGTTCGCCCGCTTATTTTGCATGATGACGATCTTGTCAATTACTGGCGCATCACCAGGGTAACTGCGTAGGAGACTGGTCCATCAATGTTTTGTAAGCACCCTGCCAGGTATCGGGCTTACGGGTCATCGTCTTTATTTGGATATCAGCAAAGCGCGGAAACAAGTCTGCCAATAGTTCAGGAAGCAAATCCCAGGCGTCATTCCGAATGACATCCTCAATATTGGCCGCCGATTCCGCCGCCCATTCCCATTGGCGGACAAAACGCTCCGCCTTCATCCAATAATCCCGCTTTTCCCAGGCCAGAGCAGTTTGCTCCACGCCAGCCGCAATATCGCGCAAGGATAGGACAACGGTAGCAGCTAAATCTTTTGTTTCCTCATCAACGGTTGGTTTTTGACTTAAACGCCGCAGCAATTCGGCGATTGTACGCCGGTTTTGATTACGGCGTTTGGTAGGATTATCGATATTAATTACACGACTCATAAGCGTCCATTAGGCAGAAGCTGTCAACCTTTTTTCTCCTGATAAAAATACTCAACGGCCGTCTCAGGTGACGGAAACATCTGGTTCAAATGAGCATACACCTCAACTCGTTCCTTATCGGCATGAATGACAGCAGGGATCCACTCATGCTCCGCGATAGGCGGGCGCACAGCCCCACAGAATCCTTTCTTTTGGGGTCTTGGAAACTGCCAGATCACCCACTGATACAATTGTCGATAACTAAGCCCGGTTGGACGATCAGTCCGAAGTCTAATTCCGGCAATAACCATCTGTTGGTTACTCATCCTCCCTCCTTACTCATCTAGGAGAGCTTGCAGTGCTGCTTGCGTATCACCAAAGTCTTCAAATAAATAATCCGGGTCGTACCGCGCCAATTCTGCCGCACGGTTCCAGCCACTGGCTACGGCGACGGCCGTCGCCTTTCCCGCCCGTGCACATAGTATATCCGCAGGTGTGTCCCCGATTATGCTTGTATTATTGCCCGTCAGGCTTAGACCTGTCAATTCATTGGCTCTATGAAGAGCGATTTGGGGCAGTTGGTTCCGGTCATATTCATCTGAACCATAGGCCCCTACCACAAACTGCCCTGGATCAATACCAGCCGCCTCAAGTTTCATCGGCGCTGTAAGATGTGCATTGCCTGTGAGCAGACCCAAAACCACATCCTCCCGGTTTCGCAGCACTTCTAACAGTTCATCGATCCCAGCACAAGCTGCGATCCCTCGTTCCGGATAAATGTCTTGTGCCTTGTCAGCCATCAACGCATATACTTCGGGAAGCTTCTCCACGATTTCCTCATCCTCGACACCAATCGCCCTTAGCATATCGCTGATAATCGTCGCATCCGTCTTACCGCCCATATTGTAATTGTCCAATGGTCCGGCGGATCCAAACATTTCTATCAGGGCTGCCGCCATTGCTGCACGGCCCGCCTTGTTGCCACGGATCAACGTGCCATCAATATCAAAAAGCAGCAGTCTCATGCTTCCAATACAGCCTGCATCGCATCCCAGACGTCTGGATTAGAAGACGGCAGTGTCGGCACCGTTGTTCCGACCGGTATGCCACGACTGTTTAGCACCGACTTGATCGCCCCCAGGCGTTCCCCAGCCGGAATTTTGGTCAATAACTGTTTAATCAATCGTTGCTGCCCTCGTGCTTCACCAATATCGCCATCGGCAAAAGCTTTCGTGAGCGCCACAAACGGCTCAGGCACGGCTGTACTCAACCCGCTGATCATGCCATCTGCCCCTAAGGCCAATGAACCGAGGGCAATACTTTCATTACCTGCCAGTACAATGCGGTCATCTGGCACTGCATCCAATAATTTCCCTACAGCCAGGGCGCTGGTATTGCTGCTTTTAAAGCCCGCCATTGAGGGAATCTCCTCGCAAAGCCGTACCGCCAGATCTGGCCCGATCCCATTGACAGCCATATGCGGAATGTCATAACCAAACAACGGCAGTTGAGGAACACTCTTCGCAATTGCCTGAAAATATGCGGCCAATCCATCGTCATGCATCCCATAAAAATAAGGGGTCACTGCCACAATAGCATCGGCATCAATACTTGCTGCATGTCTCGCCAAAATAACGGCCGTATCCATTCGTTGGGCGCCAACATGAAGCAAAACAGGCGCACGACCATTCACCGCTGCCATTGTTGCTTCATGAAGGATCATGCGTTCATTTATATCCAATAAGACCCCTTCCCCTGTCGTACCACCCACAAAGAGACCTTTCACCCCTTTGCTGAGTAAGAAATCGACTAGCGCGGGGATAACACCTGTATTGACCTGATAGCTGCCTTCTACCAATGGTGTTGCCATAGCTGGCGACACACCATCTGCAATTCTTCCCTTTAAATCCGCAATTTTTTCTAGCATAGATTGTGTGCCACCTTCATTTATCACACATACTCTGGTTCAACTTCCGCCAGCGAGCTGGCAAAGATTTGCAGCCCTTCCTCAATAAGACTGTCAGGCACATTGAGCGCCGGTGTCATACGCACTGAATTCACCCCACAAGGTATGAGCAGCAGCCCGCGAGAAAAAGCCTCCTCAATAACTGCATTGCGTAAATCAACCGCTCGCTCTTTAGTCTGCCGGTTCCTGACAAATTCAATGCCTATCATTAACCCTCGTCCACGCACATCGCCAATACTTGGATGCTGTCCTTGAATTTCCAGTAAAGCATCCATAATCGCCTCACCTTTTTCCGCTGCGCGTGTTGCCAACCCCGCTTCCTCAATCACATTTAGCGTGGCCAGCGCTGCAGCCGCAGCAACTGGGTTGCCACCATAAGTGCTGCCCTGTGCACCAGGACCCCATACCATCGTCTCCCTACCGGCAATGATCCCCCCAATTGGCATTCCACTGCCTACCCCCTTGGCAAAACAGATGATATCCGGTTCCACCCGCTCATGATCGATAGCCCACCATTTTCCCGTTCGCCCGACCCCGCTCTGAATTTCATCAGCGATGAGCAAGATGCCATGACGATCGCAGACCTCGCGCAGACGGGATATAAATCCAGGTGGTGGAATAACATACCCACCTTCACCCTGAATCGGCTCGAGAAGGATGCCGGCTACATCTTCAGGGCAAAGCAGGGTACGGAACACCTCATTCTCTAGATAATCAATGACCACATCACCGTAGCTCTTTCCATTGCTGCCGGCTAGCAAAGGCCGGTAGCTGTTTGGATAGGGTATATGTGTTACATGCAGTGCGGGCTGGTAGTGGGCTCGCTGCACATACTTGCTGGCTGTGAAAGACAAAGCTCCCAGGGTTCGGCCATGGAAAGCTCCCAAGAAACCGATGAATTGCTTGCGTCCGGTCTTGTACATAGCCAGTTTTATCGCGGCCTCAACTGCCTCTGTACCTGAGTTGCCGAAGTACACTTGCGTGTCCCGCATGGGCGCAATATCTTGTAGTTTTTCGGCCAATTCAACCGCTTGCGGATAATAAAAATCTGACAGGCATATATGCCAGAATTTATCAAGCTGTTCATTCACCGCCTCCACCACTGCCGGATGCCGGTGTCCTACATTGAGCACCGCAACACCTGCCATAAAGTCGATATAGCGGCGTCCGTCGACATCCCAAAGCTCAGATCCTTGCGCGTGATCCACTACAAGGGCATATTCCCTCGAATATGAGGGCGACAAAGCTGCCATGTCTCGCTCGATGATCTCACGTCCAATCCCGCCTGCGAGATCGAGATTCATTTTCATTAAATCACTCCTTAATGACATTACTCATCAACTTCAACGCTAAACATGAGCGGATAGCCCTCAAGACTGGCTGCAAAATGAGCCTTTCCAACCCGTTTATGCGCCTCAGGGCAGGGAAGCGTCGTTACATATGCCTGCCCACTAGAATGGGCAACATAAGCAACATGTTCTGCTTCCATTGAATTAAGTTGGAAAATCCGCTGCAGGATGACAATTACAAAATCAAAAGGGGTCACATCGTCATTATGGATGAATACACGACAATTCGGTTCCAGGTCGTCTTGTTGACTTGTATCGAGCTTTTGGTCCGTTTCCTCTTCCGTGATTTGCAGCCAAATTGTGCTCATTGAAGTTCAACCC
Organism: uncultured Chloroflexia bacterium; assembly: GCA_963807975.1. Classification (GTDB taxonomy): domain Bacteria; phylum Chloroflexota; class Anaerolineae; order Promineifilales; family Promineifilaceae; genus JAACFF01. The sequence continues at coordinate 82,917 of CAWEDV010000007.1, forward strand.
CAAAGTTGCAATTGTACGCTACTGGACATTCTCTTGACAACCAATAGTGAAACAATTACACCTCTGATTCAATAGGCTTTAGCGTGATCAACCGGTAGGATTCCGCATGATCAAATCCCACCTTTTTGCCCGCCTCAGCCGTCCAATTCTTGACCATTTCCTCAGGGTCCCAATCGCCAAGTTGGCTCTTATGCCGGCGCAGCGCTTCGATCTTGAGATCGATTACATCCCCGACATCGATAAACACGTTGGGTTCTTGTCCCCAATGGACGTAAACCAGATTTACCTTGTGCCCTTCTAGACCTTCCTCGGCCAGATCAGGGTATAGCAAAGCCATTTCCGAAGCAGGAAAAACGGCGTCCAATGCCGCTTGCGCCGCTGCTCGATGGTCTGGATGATTGATATAGGTATCGCTGGGAAAAAAGAGTGTGGGATCGCCGCATACGACAGCGGTTGGTTTGTACCGCCGGATGAGCCGCACCAGTTCCTTCCGCAGCTCCAGAGTAGGCTGCAAAAAACCATCATCATATCCGAGGAACACACACTTCGCGCCAACCACCTCCGCAGCCTCAGTTTGTTCGCGGCGCCGGATTTTGGCCAACTCCTCTGACGTCATACCGGCCTCATGGCTGCCTACATTGCCATCGGTGATTACTACATAAGTGACTTCACATCCCTTCTGCGTCCATTTAGCCGCCGTACCGGCGACACCAAATTCAATGTCATCAGGGTGAGCAAAAATAAACATAGCCCTTTCAGGCACATATTTGCTGCTGTTCATACTAACTTTACTTCCTCCATTCTTTGTGTAGAGTATGGGACATTATACTGACAAAGCGATGGCTGACACATTCTTATTGGTAATATTTCGCAAAACGGCACTCACGACTTTGTTGGTAAAGTTTTCAGGCACCTCGATTCATTTGGGACGAAATCGTTTTGCCTGTAACATATGAGACAAACTGGCAAGGCTCTATTACAATCCTGATCGATACCGTTTATGAACAGGCTTTATACCAAGAACTTCTACCTATGGCGGCTGATTAGAGGCGCTGTGCAGGGCGTGAATTTGAGATCAAAATCACTTCCCTAGAGTCCAGAGTCTTTATAAAGCTTACCGATAATTGGATTGAGTCAGGGTTGATATACCCGCTTCGCACCACATCTCGCCGGATCTTGCGTAGCATAATAAGTCAGGAGAGCTTTAAGCGTTTCCAGAAATCTGGTTTCGAAATCGTGTCGCAAACGATGGCGTTTGTTAGATTTCCTGGAACTTCCCGAGACGACAAAGATGGAATCTACCCAACTTGACGATGTACTATCTAAGTTACGAATTTCTCTGGCACAAGACGATCTGGGCCAGGCAGTGGCCATTCTAGAGTCGCTGTGGCCGGCTGATCAAGCAGATCTCATCGAGGAGCTTTCAGGCCCTGAACAAGTTTCTCTACTAACGAAGCTGAACCCGTCTGATTCGGCCGACGTCTTGGAGGAGATGGGGGATAAACATGCGGCAGCACTGGCAGAGATGCTGCCAGCAGCAGAATTAGGCGGAATCCTCGATGAGATGGAGATGGACGAAGCCGTAGATGTGCTAAGAGATCTCGATCCGCAACAGGCAGCCGAAGCCTTGCGCGAGATGGAAGAGCCGGAACTAATTATCCCCTTGATGCAGTTTCCGGACGACACTGCTGGTGGCTTAATGACACGAGCGGTGATCACATTGCGTCGCAGGTGGAAGATCCGTGAAGCATTGGCTGAACTGCGTCGCATTGGACCACATTCAGACAGCACATATTATCTCTTCGTTGTCGACGACCAGGGGTTGCTGCTAGGTGTGGTCGGGCTGCGAGAACTCGTCACCGCTCCGGAAGACAAACTGGTGGGTGATCTAATGACCAAAGACTTTGTCTCCGTGCCGGTCACAATGGATCAGGAGCATTGCGCCCGTCTTATCTCCCGCCATGGTTACTTGGCACTGCCGGTCGTAGACCAGATCGGTCGTTTTGTTGGCGTGATTACCGCCGACGATCTGATCGAGGTGGCCGAATTCGAAGCAACTGAAGACATGTATCGTATGGTCGGCATTACCGGTGAAGAGCGTGTCTTTGGGCCCGCCACGCTTTCCATCCTCAAACGGCTCCCCTGGTTGGCCATAAACATGGTGACCCTCTTTGTCGCCATCTCGGTCGTGGACTTCTTTGAACCGGTTATCGCCGGCCTGGTAACGCTGGCTATTTTCCTGCCTCTCGTTTCCGGGGAGGGCGGCAATGCCGGCAGCCAGACGGCAACCGTGATCGTACGCGGCTTGGCGCTAGGAGAGGTGGGTACTGGTGATGCACGAAGGGCATTGAGCAAAGAGTTACGGGTTTCCTTTGTCAATGGTGCACTCATCGGCCTGGGCACCGCGCTTGTAGCTTTCGTCTGGAAACAGGATTGGCGAATCGCGGCGGCGATTTTTTTGGCGATGATTTTGAATTTCCTTATGGCTGCTGGCACTGGCGTGCTCATTCCTTTGGGTCTTCGGAAAATGAATGTCGATCCGGCGCTGGCATCGGCCGCTTTTGTAACCGGATTTACCGATACCTTCGGTTTCTTATTCTTTCTTGGCATCGTTACCCTACTGGTGTGATTGCAGGTGGACAAACAGCTTTCCTCTCCATTAATGGCGCTTGCCTTCATACCGCACACCCTTTCCTAGAGCCGTTATTTATTCATATCTTGATGAAGAATGTGCTAAACTTAAAAATTGTTCTGATCATGCAGCCACAACTGTACTTCAGCGCCCCGTCATATCACGCTGGCGCACTGCTGTTGATCATTTGACTAAAAAGAGGTCGCTTAATGAGTGAGTGGTATCAGCTTGAAACCAGCGCGGTTATCGAAAACTTACAAACAGATCCCAAAGACGGTCTGTCCCAGGTAGAAGCCCAGGCTCGGCTTGAAAAATACGGTGCGAACGAATTAATTGAGAAGAGCGGCAGAAGCCCCTTGCTTATTCTATGGGATCAGATGAAAGATCTGATGGTCGTCGTTCTGCTGGTCGCCGCTATTGTCTCTTTTCTTCTAGAAGAATACAGTGACGCCTTCATCATCCTGGCCATAGTTATCCTCAACGCCGCTATTGGTTTCTCTCAGGAATACCGGGCCGAACAAGCCATTGCCGCTTTAAAGAAGTTGTCTGTACCCAATGTTCTCGTTAGGCGTGGTGGCCATACAGTTGAAATATCCGCTCTACAACTTGTCCCCGGTGATATCGTAAAGCTCGAAACCGGTGGCTACGTACCCGCTGACGGCCGTGTCATTGAGGAAGTCAATCTAAAAATCGAAGAGGCTGCCCTGACCGGTGAATCAGAAGCAGTTGAAAAGAGTACAGATGTTATCAGTGGCAAAGACGTCGGTATCGGCGACCGCCAAAATATGGTATTCATGGGCACCGTCGTCACCTACGGCCGTGGCACCATCATAATCACCGATACAGGCATGACGACCGAACTGGGCAATATCGCCGATCTGATCCAGGGCGTTGAGGAAGAACAAACACCCCTGCAGCGTCGTCTAGATTACCTCGGCAAAGTATTAGCCGTCGGCGCCCTCGTGATCATCGCTGTCGTTGTCGCCCTTGGCCTTCTGCGTGATGAACCTCTCGAGGAACTGTTCTTGGTAGGCATCAGCATGGCCGTAGCTGCCGTGCCTGAAGGCTTGCCTGCCGTTGTGGCCATCACCCTGGCCCTCGGCGCACAGCGTATGCTCAAACGCAATGCCCTTATTCGCCGCCTACCCGCCGTAGAAACACTTGGTTCCGTCACCGTCATATGCTCCGACAAAACCGGCACCCTGACTCAGAACCGGATGACCGTCAAATTGCTGGATGTCGTCGGTCGTTCCCAAGACATAGAAACCTTGGTCAACACCAAGGGCATCGTCGTCGATGCTGAACTGGACGCCGAACAACCACCTGAACAACGTACCTTAAGCCTGCTCGTAAAAGCTGGCGCCCTGTGTAATGATGCCATCCTAGAAACTGACGAAGACGGTAGGGAACGGGTCATTGGCGACCCAACCGAAGGGGCGCTCATCGTCGCCGCCACCGAGTTGGGGTACACAAAAGATTTGCTTGAAGCGCAAATGCCCAGAATAGGTGAAGTACCATTTACCTCTGAACGCAAACGGATGACCACAATCCATAAGGCAGACGTTGAACGGCCGTTAATGGAAGCAGAATGGCAAGATGTTCCCTACGTAGCCTTCTGCAAAGGAGCAACCGACAGCTTGCTCGAGGTATGCGATCATATTTGGACCGGAGATTCGTTATTGCCCTTAGATGGCGAGATGGGTAAACGTGTTATCGCTGCCAATGCGCGGCAGGCACAGCTAGGTCAACGAGTCCTTGGTGTGGCCTTCCGCGCGCTTGACGAGCTTCCAGAAAAGCTGAGCACCGAGAACATTGAAAAAGAGTTGATCTTCGTCGGCCTGGTCAGTATGATCGATCCGCCGCGCCCCGAAGTAAAAAGTGCCGTTAGTACCGCGCGCGCTGCCGGTGTCCGTCCCGTTATGATCACCGGCGATCACCCGCTCACAGCCCAACACATCGCTCAAGACTTGACCATAGCCACCGACGAACAGAATCTCACCGGTAAAGATCTGACTCAAATGACCGTTGCCGACCTCGAAGGTGTTGTAGATCATGTAGCCGTCTATGCCCGGGTTTCGCCGGAACATAAACTCAATATAGTCGAAGCGCTCCAAAGGAAAGGTCAGATCGTGGCCATGACCGGCGACGGAGTAAATGATGCTCCCGCCCTCAAAAAGGCGGACATTGGCGTCGCCATGGGCATCACCGGCACAGATGTCTCTAAAGAAGCGTCCGAAATGGTTCTGCTCGACGACAATTTCGCCACCATCGTTTCCGCTATCGAAGAGGGCCGTACCATCTTCGATAACATCCGCAAGTTCATCAAATATACCCTTTCCAGCAATATCGGCGAACTGTTTGTCATGCTCGCTGCGCCCTTCCTGGGCATGCCGCTGCCCTTAGCAGCAGCCCAAATCCTATGGATAAATCTCGTGACTGACGGCCTGCCCGGCTTAGCCCTTGCCGTGGAGGAATCAGAAAAGGGCATCATGAAACGTCCGCCATGGAATCCCAAAGAAAGCATTTTTAGCCGTGGTATGGGTGGGCGCATCATTTGGATTGGCATCCTCATGGGCCTTATCTCTCTTGCCTTGGGCTATGTTTACTGGCTGGATGACCCCAACGGCGTTTGGCAAACGATGGTTTTCACCACCCTTGTCTTAGCCCAAATGGGCAACGCCTTGGCCATTCGCTCTAATACCGAGTCCGCTTTTACGATCGGTCTATTCTCCAACCGCTTGATGGTCATTGCCATTGCCACGACTTTTATCCTGCAGTTGGTTCTCATTTATGTCCCGTTCTTCCAGCGTTTCTTCTATACCAAGCCGCTATCGGCGAGAGACTTAACTGTCGCCCTTGTAGTTAGTTTGATTGTATTCTTTGCGGTAGAAATTGAGAAGTGGATCCGGCGCATCAGAAAGAGACGCCAAACCAAAAACGCGTAGAGGCGGTGCGTCTGTGCCCACCCTATAACCCAGCACCCCTAAGCCCATTGTACGGGCGGTGCCTTTGGGCCCGCTCTTGCAACCCCAATCCCCTGCTGTCGATCCCCTATTCTTGTAATTCGACCGGCTTAAGAAGCGAAAAATCAAACTCTGAAATTCTGCTCGGTCCAAGCTCAGTCACAGCATCCTGCACGGCCGTTGCATCCTCCAACAGTTGCCTTACATTCACACCTTGGCAAATGGGCGGCATTGGACTTAGCCACTGTCGCATACGCAACAGCATCTTAGTCGCCCCACGATAATTCCCTCGCTCAATCTGGTAATAAGCAATTGCCACTTGCAGCAGCCCGCGATACAAATCCCGCACAGAGCCAGGCTCTTGTCGCCATGCCTCTTCCAGATCATCGTGGCAAGCATAAAACGCCCCCTCGTTGAATTTCTTTATACCGCTTGCAGCCAGGTCAGGCAGTGTCTCCAGGCAGCTCTGATTGATCGCTTCATAAGCGGGAACATGCGCATGTTTTTGCAGCAGCTCGGGCATACTGTTCGCAAAACGCGAACGAGGGTAGACGAAATCAGCGCCCTTGTTTCTGGCCTCCTGCATTATTTCTGCATCCACATGGGGTCCATAGGCCAGGATAGGAATACGTCGTGTTGCCGCCGAAACCTTTAAATGTGGAATCCAATCCCGCCAGGGAATGCCTTGATTAGCCAGGTCAAACAACAGCAGCGCCGGCTGCCAATAAGAAAGCTTCTGCTGTAGCTGCCCCTCCGGACCATGAAGAATTTCCCCCAAAGCAGCTTCTTGCGTCTTTGCCTGATCATCCCCAAACTCGGATGCATCTCCCACCCAGCGAATGCGGAAACCGAGATGGCGAGTAACGTTGTCTATTTTTGTTGTGAACATCAAATCGCTTACAAACGCGATGATGAGAGGGTTTTGAATAGTTTCTTCCATGTCTGCATTTTAGCAGACGGATCGAGAAAACAAATATCAGCGTTGAGTTTACTAAGGCATCAGCTTTCCATCATTTCATGCTGCGTGGAGCACAAAATGAACCAAATCATCTAAGCGACATGTTGCCAACCCAATGACGTGATCGCCTCCGCCATAATAAACATAGACCGTTTCCTTAACGACCGGGTTGGCATTTGAGAAAACGACCTTTGGCACATCCCCTTTCAATTCCCACAATTCCTCTGGCCAGAATATGGGCTTCTTTGGCCGCCTGATGACCAGGCTTGGATCATCAAGATCCAGCAGGCAGACGCCAAGGCGATAAACATTTTGATCATCCGTCCCATGATAAAATACCAGCCACCCATGCTCTGTCTCAATAGGCACCCCATTCGCGCCAACCTTGCCGCTGTCCCAATCGTTTCCGGACCGCGGATCAAACAATGGAGCCATATCTACTTCGGGCCAGTTTAGCAGATCCTCGCTCATGGCCAGCCACACATCGGGACGACGGCGATGCAGCACCACATACTTCCCATCTATCTGGCGCGGAAAGAGAACATGATCTTTATTGTCTTCACCACGCACGATGGGACCGATGCGTTCCCAGGTGATAAGGTTCCGGCTGCGGGCGATCATCGGCAGGATGCCACCTCCTGCGTATGGAGATTCCCCTTCACCATAATAGGTACGGCCGTATGCTGTATACGTCATATAAAAAACGCCATCAATTTCCGTGATGCGCGGGTCTTCGACGCCGCGCGAATCGTCGCCGTCGCGCGGTTTAAAGACAGGCTGTCGCAAGCGATTCCACTCTATTCCATCCTTACTCACCGCATATCCGATGCGACTGATCCAATCCAATCCTTGTGCCCGGTACAACATATGGAACAGGCCCGCGTGATGGATGACTGCCGGATTAAAGACGTTTGAACATTCCCAATCCGAATCTTGAATGGGGAGCAGTACAGGTTGGTGATGCCGTTTCAGTTTCATATGTGATCACTCGCTTCCGACAAGATTTTCCAGATACCTGCGCAGAGCCGCTAAAGAATAATGCTCTTGGGCAACGCGGAAATTATGCTCAATCATCTCCTGGCGCAGGTCGTTATCAACCAGTAAATCAACTGCCTCATCAGCGGCCTTTTCTATGATATCGTCCGCCACCATAACCAATCCTTGATCATCTAGGCCCAAAATTTGTGCGCCAAGTGACACGGAACGGAAACCCTTTTCCTTAATATCCGCCTCGTATACCGGGTACTCAAAGATCATATAGGGCAGCCGTGCCCGCAGCGCCTCCAACAACTGGTTGCCCCACCCTTCCCAAATGCTTGGATAGGTGACAAAGTCAGCGAAGACGTAGGTATCCCATAGTGAGTAGACTTTCCGCCCCTCAATTGTTTGCCTCTGCGCCTCAACCATCTCTTCGATGAAAATCGCATCAATCCCCGTCTCCGCGATCTTCTGCTTTAGCCGCGGCACATAATGACCCGCTGTATCATCCTGTGCATATCCGGCAAGGACCAGAACAATGCGATCATCTTTACCGAAGGTTCGACCGTCATAGAGCCCCCGACTCTGCAGCCGCGCTCTTCGTTCCGGGCTGTTCAATGCTTTTACGAAATCGACCGCCAACTCGATGCTTTTACGCTGCACGATACGCGTGGCTTGCAAGAAGATAATATCGTTTTCGCCGAGGCCGATATTCGCCCGAAAATCTTTGTTGTAATTATCGACAGCCCATGCCTCCTCATCAAAATCGAATACATTGGGCACAACGACCGATTCGACACCTTTTCGGGCCAGAAGTTCCCGCTGCGCCAGGCTGTTGATCAACGCATGTTTGACCTGGGGATCGCGTGGCGGTAGATACTTGTCGGCCAGCTCCACGGCCGTTCCGCAAGTCAACGCCACCCCATCCACACGCTCCCAATAAAAATCATGATTATGCGCCAGTGCAGGCAGCTTCAAGGCCAACATCACGCGTCTCATTGCCAGGGCAACCGCAGGATTAGCTGCCACCGACCAGATGTTTTGCGGGATCAGAAAGTCGATTTCCTTCTCAGCGATGAAGCGGCGCAATTTCTCTTCGATCCTATCTGCCAAACCTTCCAATTCCGCTTTATAGCCAGACTCATCATAATCTTGTAGCGCGATAAAAGTATTGCGATATAAGCGTACTGCGTCAGGACGATGATGGTACATCTCTTCGATCAACGTGCCGTCCACTTTCCCCAGATCGCCACCACAGAGATAGACGGCATGCCCCATCTCCTCCAATACCTTTTTCCACTTGTCGATTTCAAGCGAGACGCCATCTGTCCCGCCTACTTTGAAATGAAAGATGCCTATGTTTCTCATTTGCTCTCCTCGTAACTGCTATTTCGGCTGCAGCCGCAGGGTCATTATCTGGTACGGCTTAATCGTAGCGCTGACTACCCGATCACTTACTTCCAGAGTTTCTTGATTTTCCTCCAAGAGGTTCGTCCGCCATGCTGCGGCAAGAGGCACGGCGCACGTCAGCCTAAACTCCCCTCGCTTACGTTGGCTCTCGTACAGACGGACGATAATCCCTTGCCCATCTTCCGCCAGTTTCACCGTTTCAATCACGATATGTGGTTTGTCCACCGCTACAAATGAGACTGATTTCCTCTGCGCATCTGCCGGGACCGGCAGACGTTCACCCCCGCTTACAAAAACGATCAGAGGATCGTTCAAAGCGTATGCTTCGGCGATGGTTTTTTCATCCCACGATCCGGCATGAGGCAGCAGGCTGTAAGCGAAGCGATGCTCACCCAGGTCCGCCTTGGGATCAGGATCAGTTGTTCCGCGCAAAAGCGTGAGTCTGATCACATTCTCCCAAATATCATGGCCATACTTGCAATCATTTAGCAGGCTGACCCCATAGTCACCTTCACTGAGATCAACCCACTTCTGAGCACATGTTTCAAAACGTGCCCAATCCCAACTACTGTTGCGATGGGTCGGCCGTTCCACATTGCCCCATTGGATTTCATAGGTTGCCACCGTCGCTAGCACATCTACAGGAAACGCGACTTTTAACAAGATATGTCGCTCACGCCAGTTCACCTCTGTATCGAAGGCAAGACGTACGCTGTTATGGACCAGCGAAATCCGCTGCTTGATCTCACTGTTGAGGACGCGGCGCCTGATCTCCAAGGTCGCCCGCAGAGGTCCGTTTTCTATCACGTCGACGGCCGTAGCTGGCTCTGCATACCAGACCCGATCATCATAATAGATGTCGATCTCCCAGGCGTCAGGCGTCTTTGGGCGATCTTCAAATACTTGGAATTGGTTGCCGGTTTCACCATCTGGCAAGATATCACGGCCGTTTTTCTTATCGAAAATGCGCTCAATGTCGCCGAGGTCATTAAACTCCACGCGTAGGAAATCATTCTCCAACACGCGCTCGGTAGCACGAGCCGGTCCAAAAGAATCCCCATTTGGCAAAGCTGCCGGCCATGGTGTAACAGAATAGGGTGGTAGTTCACCAGCATCGAGCAAAAAGCCGCCAGGCACCTCCTGCATCCTCTTGGCAGTAAAGCCGTTGCTGCCATATTCATCAGGCACGAGTACTGGTTCTTGCCGGGCAAAAGATGTTGGATTAATAACGAGCCGGTCTCCCCCGAGCACCTCGCCAATTATCTCTAACGCCTCTTCACGAACGCTTTCGCCTATCCTTTCTACTTCAGCATATTGTTCCAGTGATTCTTCATAAACCTCACCGATGCTGCTGCCAGGCAAAATATCATGGAACTGGTTGAGACACACCAACTCCCACGCCTCTTGCAGTAGATCGCGGGGATAGGTATAGCCGGCATGGATCGTCGCTGCCATAGTCGCCAAAAACTCCACATCATGCAGTAAAAATTCACTCTTACGATTGGCGCGCTTATTGCGACTTTGAGTCGTGTAAGTACCACGATGGTATTCCAGGTACAATTCGCCATTCCAGGTAGGCAAGCGATCGCCTACTCTATCTTCCAGTTCTTGGAAGAAATCGATAACCTTCCCTCTTGTAACTCGTGGTGCAGCCGGAAATTCGGCCAATTCACGCAAATTCTCCTGCATTTCTCGCGTCGGCCCACCCCCACCATCTCCATACCCATAGGACATGAGCAGAGGTGGTGTTTGTCCCGGCCTGCCCCAATCCTTCTGCTGAAAATTCGTCCAAGTTGTCAGCACCTGCCCTGGAGTTGCTGAGGCATTATAAGTGCTGGCAAAGGCGCTGCCCGGCTCTTTCGTCGGGCTGAAATGGGTCAGCACTTTGCTGCCGTCCAGGCCCTGCCACCAAAAGGAATCATACGGCAGACGATTGTACTGGCTCCAACCAATCTTTATCGTGAAGAAATAACTTAGCCCCGCTTCTTTGATCAGTTGCGGAAGATTCCAGGCATAGCCAAAAACATCTGGCAGCCAGAGAACAGGTGACTCCACTCCTTCGCCAAAGTATTTCTTGAAAAACTGCCGGCCCAGCAAAAACTGTCGTGCCAATGGCTCGGAACCAGTCAAATTACAGTCAGCCTCAACCCACATCCCGCCGATGGGTTCCCACTCGCCACTTTCCACGCGCTCCTGAATAGTCGAAAACAATTGCGGGTAATCCTGGCGCACATACTCATACAATTGGGGCTGGCTTTGTACAAAACGATACTCTGGAAACTGCTCCATCAGTCGCAGCACATTGTAAAAGGAACGACCCGCTTTGCGCCGTGTTTGATCCAACGTCCACAACCAGGCCACGTCGATATGGGCATGCCCCACGGCCGTTACCGCAACATCGAGCGATCCACCTGCGAATTTAACACCCCCATCCAAGACCCGGTGCGCCTCACCTACACTCTCATAAAAACCTTCGCCAAACGGCTCTCGCGTATCCAGGACCTTAAAGGCTTCGTCCAGGGCGTTGTAAAGATGAGCGCGTGCGGGCTCATTCTCCGACAACTGATCGGCGATACCTAACGCGACCCGGGCCAAGGCCACGAAATCACGTGTCGGCTGGTCAATTCGCACCAAGGCACATTCGCCCATCCACAATCTTTCGGATGGGTTGCGCTGCTCTGATGCAACCCGACCATCAAAACGCAGCAAATGTGTGCCCCCGCTCCAACCATGCAGGACCAAAGTGTGATCTTGTCCATCACACCATTCTCCCGGCAAAAGGATCTCTTGGTGATGCCGGTCACAAGCCGCATACGGCGTGCCATCAATATAGGCGAGGGCTTCGGGATGACTGAAATCCCCAGCTGCTCCAAGAGGCAGGAATAACCCGATCGGTGACTGGGAATCCCAATCTATCGGCACCGAAAAACGCGATCTCAGTAGGAAATTGGTTTGTGCTTCCACCCAATAATTGTTGGGCTCCACCTCAATCCAATCGCCTCTCTCAACTTCAGGTGCTACAGCCGGTTCTTCCTGAGGTCCGTCCAGAAGCATTAGGCGGAACGACTCAATAGGCCGTCGTCGTCTGTAAACCAAATTTTCGGCTAGACACAATCGTTGAGCAATTTTCTGCGACGTCCAACGGATATCATGCTGCATCGTCACCAGAGTTTCCCCAAACTTCTTTTTCGTTTACTATCTTAGTTTATATCCGCAGGCCAGTTTCCTTGTCAAAGAAAGCCTCCGAACCTGGCTTGAAAGCCATATGTACCATCTCCCCTGGATTTACCCGAGGTTGTGGTGGCGAGATGATTTTGACAAGCTTATCATCCACTTCAACGGCAACGATTTGATGTGACCCTTGCGGTTCTGATACAAGGCATTCTATTGACAAAACGGCATCTTCTTCACTAACCAGGAGCATATTCTCTGGCCTCACCCCAACGATATAGGAACGCTTACCGTGCTCGACCAAGGGTGCTGCTTGCGCATCATCCAGGGTCAGATCCATATCTTGACTGGTTAGGTGATAGCTCCCGTTCTGTCGGGCCAGTTCTACATCAATGAAATTTGTTGGCGGTGTGCCGATAAAGCTGGCCACAAAAACCGAGGCGCTCTGATCATATACTTCATCTGGCGATCCAACCTGAACAATCTCCCCATCCCGCATCACCACGATCCGGTCTGCCATGCTCATCGCTTCCGACTGATCGTGGGTCACAAATACGGTCGTTGCATCCGTCTTCGTATGAATCGCTTTCAACTCAGTGCGCATCGATACCCGCAGCATCGCATCAAGATTAGAAAGCGGTTCATCCATCAAGAAGACTTTTGGCTTTACGGCAATCGCCCTGGCCACAGCGACCCGCTGCTGCTGCCCGCCCGAAAGCTGTGAAGGATACCGTTCTAGCAGATTGCCAATTTTGGTCATCTCTGCCACTTCATTTACCGTCGACTCAATGGTATCTTTATCTATCTTTTTCAGCTTCAGCGCATAGGCGATATTGTCAAATACAGTCATATGGGGCCAGACAGCATAATTCTGAAAAATCATGCTGATATTTCGTTTTCTTGGTGGTAAATCAGTCACCTCGACATCGTCAATTGTGATGATGCCCTCGGTTACCTCCTCCAGACCGGCCACCATACGCATCGCCGTTGTCTTACCGCAGCCAGATGGTCCTAGCAGCACCAGAAACTCGCCATCGTGGACATCAAGCGACAGATCGTTAACGGCCAACACATCCTTTCCAAAGCGTTTCGTAACATGGGTTAGTTTGAGTTCTGCCATGACTTTCTCCCTTAAACGGTGACCCCGCCCCACATCTGTCTGATGTATCTGCGAATAAAAAACGTAAATATGACGGCTGGAATCGCCATTAACATACCGCCGGCCGCAGCCAAATTTACCTGCCCGGTTGATCCCAACAAGAATTGATAGACCACCACGGGGAAGGTCGGATTGAACTGCGTCAAAATAATGGCCGAAACCGTTTCTGTCCAGGCGCCAAGAAAAGCATACATGGCACTCGCCGCCAATCCGGGAAATGCCAGCGGCAGCGTCATCCGTGTAAATGCCTGCAGTTTTGTGGCTCCAAAGACTTGTGCGGCTTCCTCCAGCGATACCGGAATACCCATGAATATGCTGGCCGTGATCCAGACCGTCAGGCCGATCGATCCAACCGCATAGACAAGCGACAAGCCCAATGGCTTATCGTACAAGCCCATATCGGTCAGGATGAGGATCATAGGGATGGCAATAGCCACGGCCGGAAACATGCGTACAAATAAGACGCTAAACTTCAAACCGTTGCGTCCTTTAAACCGGTAGCGAGAAAAGGCATATCCGGCCGCCCCGCCGATCGACAAAGAGATGATGATTGTGATCGCCGCGATTTGCAAGCTACGCAAAAGTGCAGGAAATGCATCACTCGTTACGATGAAGAAGACTTTGTAGTTCAGGAAGATGTCTCGCCTATGGGTAAAATAGACGATGCCTTCTTCCTCAACCTCTTGCTCAAGCTTGACTATCTGCTCCTCAAACTCATCTATATCGACAATTGTATTTAGGAAATTCCGCGCGTAGGTAGACATCTTTGCCCGATCCGACGTATCAAGCACCGACTTGTATTCCCCTTCTTGATCATCATAGACATACAAAACATAACCGTCACCATCTTCATTGTGCGTAATCGCAAATTCGGTGGTGAAATCGGGCACCAAGGGCAGCGGAAACTGGTATGCCTCTCTTGTCGAAAGGAAAGACAAAGACACCAGAAAGTAGACAGGTACCAATATAATGAAGAGGATACCGATCACGACAATGTAGATTACCGTCAGTCGACCAGTCTTCTTGAGGTTGGCGCCGCCTTTCTTCTTCATGACTCCTCCCCCGGCTCCGACTTGAATGCGCCCGTAACCTGCAAGAATATCAACGCGGCAATGGAAACGACGAGAGTGACGATAATGGTGTAAGAGGCTGCCAGTTGATAAGCATTGTCCAGTCCCCGCACCTGTTTAGTATAATAGACGACTCGCTCCACCAATACTGGTAAACGGTTAAAACCGAATAATATAACGATAACGAACCAGATTTGTATGGCGGCAATCAGCCGGAGAATGACTGCGGTCTGGATCGTTGGTTTTAGCATGGGCACCGTTATTTTTCTAAATACTGTCCAAATGCTTCCCCCAAAAACATAGCCCGCTTCTTTTGCCGATTCCGGCAAATTTTGCAGTCCGGCCAGCAAAATGATCATGACCGAAGGGATAACCGTCCACGCATCAATCAGAATGATTATCACCAGATTTTTCCAATGAGAACCGGTCAGAAAATAGATTTTTTCTCCCTCCGCCAATATCCCCATGTAATACAACAAACTGTTAATCCAACCGTGAGCAGTTAAGCCAGTCAACCACATAGCTCCTACAGCCGTGGCTGGCAGCGCCATAGGGATCAAGGCCACAAAAAGAAATGCACTCGCCCCTGGGAAATTGGCATTAACAAGCATCGCCAGCCCAAAAGCAATAATAAACTCTAAAGTAACGGAAAATATCACGATAATTGTCGTATTGCTCACCGCCGGCCAGAAACTTGGATCTTGCGCTAACAGCGCAAAATTCTCTAGGGTAAAACCTCCTTCCGCCGTGGTAAAACTATCAGTAAGCAGGGTGAATACGGGCCGTAACCAGAAGAGCGCGTAATAAATGACAACTGGTGCGACAAGTAAATAGGGTGTGGCGACGCGCCAGAAATGCCCCCGCTCTTTCGCATTGGGAAGGCGGACCTTTCCTACGGTCATCGTACTCGCCCCACCACCTTGAGGATCTCCCATACTAGCCATATCAACCCCCTTTAGAGGTAAATGTGATTGACGATCAGGATCGCTCGCCTTTCACAGACAGGACCTGGTTAAATGGATAGAGAAATGGGGCCGAGAAGCCATTCGGACTCTCGGCCCATTTCTCCAATTTAGTCACTACCTAATCAGGAAGAACCGATTATTCGACTTCCAAAGCTATAAGTTCTTCAGCCGCTTGATCAAGCCGGGCCTGATCGACAGTTCCATCACCGTTCAACACCATATCCACGAAGACATCATCGTAAACCTGTTTCACCGCACCCCAATCCTGGTAGAGACTTGATGGGACACCGGAAACCACGCCATTGTTAAGCACCAGAACAGCCTTGTTGATAACTTCGTCAATGGCCTCATCGCCAAGGTAATCTCGCGCCTCTTCAACGGGCGGGATGAAACCGCCAGTTCCTTTAGCGATCTTCACCTGGATGTCAGGACGGGTCAGGTATTCAAGGAACTCGATCGCCAGATCGTAGTTCTCCGAGCCCTTCATGACGCCGTAACCGCTGACACCGGCAATACTACCGATGCCTGCTGGTCCGGAAGGCGCTGGGGCCAATGTGTACATTGTTTCATTAGACGCGTAAACTTGTCCGGCGCGCGCATTGTGGAAAACAGTGAGCCAGGATTCCTCACGCATCATCGGATCCACGCAAGATTCAATATTCAATACAGATGGTACGAATGCATCCTTCATGGAAGTCCAAATTCCCCACGCCTCGGCCGCTTCCGCCGAATCGATATCGGGGAATCCGGCGCCATAGGAGAGGCCAGAACCGCCAAATTGGTAGACCCAGGATTTCTGTGGGATGCCGGTGATACAAACCTTACCTTCACCTTCACCTTCAGCAATTGCGTTTGCCCATTCAGCATACTGCTCCCAAGTCAAAGCGTCGATATCAAATCCGTCAGGCAGATAAGCCATGGCATTTTCGTGCGCCAGCAGCAGATAGACATCAGCGCCAACAGGCAGGAAGTACTGCTTTCCATCCCTGTTTGTATCAGTCACAAAAGCTTCACTGAAGTGCCTATCATCCCAGCTGGCAACCACATCTGTGAGATCTTCAACATATCCCGCATCAAGCCACACAGGCATTTTGCCGTTGTGAGACGCGATGACATCTGTGGTTATATTGCCGGATTCCTGCTGAATCACAGCACGCTCGAATTGTGTGTCATCATCGAGAATACCGAAGTCTACAATTACGTTATGCTCTTCTTCAAACGGTTTGATCACCTCATTGATGAAGAATTCCTGCTCACGTGCTGGGGTAAAGAGACGCGATGTAAATACGAGCTTCCTAACTTCGCCAGGTACCTCAACTTCAGTCTCAACCTCAACCACGCGGGTCACTTCTACCATTTCACCTTCAACTTCGATAGTCTCGGTAACAACGCGGGTTACTTCCACTTCTTCAGTCTCGGTAACAACGCGGGTGACTTCCACCTCTTGCGGAGCGCACCCCGCCAGGACCAACAGTCCCAGCACAACAAAAACCAATACGAACAAAACTTTCTTTCTCACAGCGAAGTCCTCCTTTGCTAAGTGAGTTTCAAAACAACTTCTTTGCGCACACCTCCGGGGATTTTTCAGCTCCCTCGAAGTGACGCAATTAATACCAACGAAAGGATATCGAACCATCTTCTGCACGGTAGTCCAAGGTCAACCACTGCGCATTATTTGTTCACACCATATCCATCCTCCTTATATCCATAATAAAAACAGATTCACTATCAAAAGATTGAATTAAAAACCAATCACTCTGATAAATGCCATGACTTAATCAATTGCCAGCGCAGCGATTGCCACCATCTACCCGTCCACGCTTCACTGCTGAACTTCAAAAAATGAAAATCTCTGGCTGTAAAAGGGACTGTAGGAAGCGGCGCATCCGCCAGATATGCCAACACATCGTCATACAAAGATAATGGCACATCACGGAAGGCAAGCGTTATGTGGGCTTCGTATGGGTTTCCCAGATCTGAAGCCACGAAATCACAATCAGGGGCAATAAACGGCCGTACCACCGCCACGACACGTTCGCGAAATGCATACAACGGCTCATTATGTTTACCATCTATGAGTGAAACATCGAGTCCAATACCGATATCATCATTTCGATAACCACTAAAATGAATATTAAACGGCGCTTGATCGGCAAAAACTGCGTCAAGCCTGTCAACAAGTGCTTCGGCCGGCCCATCTACCTTCTTAAAAAACCCTTTGATAGTCGCGTGTACCTGGAAACGATCAGCAGCCTTTAAGCCAAACTGTTTACGAAGCATCTGGTGTATTTCCAACACCATGCGACTAACCCCGTAAGGGGGAATCAAATAAACTGCAAAACGAGAAGATTGATTAGATGGCATGATCACTCAATTTCCTGGCCACTGCTCGTCCTTTCGTCGGGTAGTGTGGGCAGCCACACGAGCAGCGAATTACCACCTGCATATCGACCCCTTCCTCTTCGAAAGCTGGGAACGAGCCTTCGCGGCGCTCATAAACAAGAGCATTGTATAGATGACGAAACGCCAACCGCCCAACTTCTCCCGCACGCTGCTCAACCGTGGTGATATCCAATAACTCGGCCAACGGAAGATTGTCAAAACCAGTCACGGCCATATCCAGCTCATGTCGCCTGACGGCCGTCAGCACTGCTGCGGCAAGCGTGTCAGATGTACATATCACCACTTCAATTTGATCATCAACATCCATTGACTGGTTCATCCGCTGGATTTCTCTAAAAATGCGGTAGCCTTCGGCAAATGAATGTTCAGATACCTCGAAAACCAGCTTTTCATCAAATGGCATTTCATTGGCGCGCAAAGCATCCTTGTAAGCCTGAATACGTGCCACTCGTGTCCAGTCCGGTCGATCAGCCTTCCCCATCTTAAGCGGGTTGGAACTGCTAAGCGTCACCAACGCCAACCTGCGATACCCATGCTGCCTGATCAAATGCTGATCGATCAAATCACGCAGTGCTCGCTCACTTGCCGGCAGTACATTTGCCACAACAGGCGATTGCTCCAGCCGGTTATGTACAATTACGACAGGCAGTCTCTGTTGTTCCAAAATACGCAGCCGTCTCTCGTCAATATGCAAACCTATGGCAATGAGTCCATCCACAATGCCCAGAAAGGGCATCTTGGCAAAATATTCAACCCGCGCCTCTTCGGTCGTAACATCGAAGATCATCGACCGGTAGCCCAGAATTTCGGCTTCTTTTTTTATCCCCGATAAAATCTGCAGGTAGAAATCCGGACTAATACTGGACAAAGGAACCGCCACACCAATCATGTGGCTCTGTCGCCCGCGCAAGCTTTGCGCCGCGCTGGATGGCACATAGCCTACCATGTCCACAAGTTGCGCTAGTCGTTGTGCATTCGCCTCGGAAACACTCCCCTGTTTCCCACGCATAAAATTAGAAATCGAAGCAATAGACAGATCTGATAAAGCAGCCAGCAATCTGATATCGGGCACAAGCGGACGGTTCCGTTTCTGCCGCACATCCAGCCATCTCTTTCCTGCTGCTGTTACTTCTTCGGGATCGCGCTCAAATAGTTCTGCTATTTCGACAAACGGCAAATCATGCATACTCGTTCCAATCAGTTAGGGTTCACCGTCTTTAATTGGCTTTTTTGCACAGGCGAAAAATCGTTTAACTAAAACGTTTAACTATACTGTTTCAGTATAATACGTAACAACACCTTGTCAAGTGCTTTCTGATTCGTCCGGTTTGCAATCCTCAACAGGTTTGACATTTCGCCTCTCTTTTCTATAATCCAATCAGCTACCCGTCCTATTCGGCGGGCATATTTACGGTCGTAATTGAAGTCTGCTTTAAAGAAAAATCACTTGCAGCAGACTCGGCGAATTCTCGTAAAGGTGTATTGAATAGTTTAAATGTCTACCAACCAACTAAAAAATGGCAAAATCATTCTCCGGACACCGGGGAGTACATGAATAGTGTCCGAACCAGCTTCAGAACCTCCTGATCCCAACTCCAAATCTCCTTTATTATCGTATTGGCGCTGGCGTGATCCCCCTTGGCTGGCAGCGATTCTTCCAGACCTTTCCCTGAACCCCAATCGAAATCATCCGGCAGGGCAAACATGAATGTAATCATCATCATTGCCACCGTCACCTTGATGGTCTTCTTTAATGCCTTGTACGTAGCGGCCGAATTCGCAACCGTTTCCTCAAGACGCACCAAGATCAACCAGTTGGCAGGACAAGGCAATCGATTGGCCCAATCGCTGCTGCCCATCTTGGAAGACAGCAAGTCTCTGGATCGATACGTTGCCGCTTGCCAAATTGGTATCACCATCTCCTCACTCGTACTAGGCGCTTACGGTCAAAATGTACTGGCCACGGCCCTTGTTGAGCCTCTGGCGGCGCTTCTCGGTCGCTTTCCATCCATTGCCGGACTATTGGGCGGAGAGTCGACAGCCGCCACATTGGTGTTAGCACGATCAATTTCCATTACCATCGTCCTGCTGGTCATCACGACTATCCAGGTCATCATGGGCGAGCTGTTCCCCAAATCAATCGCCATTCAATACCCTGAGCGTGTAGCCATGAGTGTCGTCTGGCCTTTACGTATATCGCTAAAACTATTCGCCCCCTTAATTTGGCTGTTCAACGGCAGCGGCGCGTTAATTCTGCGCCTTATGGGCCATTCTTCAGTAGACAAACATGGCCACATCCATTCTCCTGAAGAAATCGAGATATTGGTTTCCGAAAGTTATGAAGGAGGCCTTCTTGACGATATCGAACGGCAGATGCTGCGCAACGCCTTTCGCATGCGCGATCTGACCGCCCGCCAGGTCATGCTGCACCGCACAAAACTGGTTGCCGCTCCCCAAAGCAATACCGTTCTCGAAGTTCTCAACCTGGCCATCCAGGAAGGATTTTCACGCATTCCCATCTACCGTGAAACGGCCGATGACATCATTGGTTTTGTCCACGTAAAAGATCTCTTTCGGCTTCATGTTCGGGACGAAACGAACCTAAAAAGCGTCGTCCGAGAAGTGGTCTACGTACCGGAGACCATGCCTGTCAACGATGTGTGGCAAATCCTTAACAACAGGCGGAAATATCTGGCTGTGGTATTTGACGAATTTGGGGGCACAGCCGGCCTTGTCACTTTCGAAGACCTGATAGAAGAGATTTTTGGCGAACTCCAAGATGAGTTTGACGATGAAATGGCGCTCATTGCCCGTGATAAAGAGGGGCGTATCTACTTGCGTGGCGATCTTTTAGTCGCCGACGTCAACGAATATCTCGTATTGAATTTGCCAATAGAAACAGACACGCTTAGTGGCCTCGTCTTTAGCTTGTCCGGTGGAGTACCAGGTATTGGAGATGAGGTTAAGGCTGGAGATACAATCATTCGCGTGGAAGCCATGGAAGATTTAGGTGTTCAAGAAGTCTCCCTGCAGCTGCCACCATCAGATTCAGTTTCCTCAATTACCGAATGGGAAGTTGTCGATCATGAGTAAGTTTATACTTCTCGCACTCATGGTACCTGGAATGAGTTTTCTGTTTCTGGTTTTCGATGCTGCCGAAGAAACATTGCCCAGTATAACCGTACTATTTATTCCCTTAATCATCATCTTCCTGCTCATCTTACTTAATGGCCTCTATGTCGCATCAGAATTCGCCATCATTGGCGTCCGGGCCTCACAGATGGAACAGAGAGTCAATGAAGGGGATAAAAAGGCCCAGCGAATTCTGGATATCTTGGAGTCCCGCCCCCGCCAAGATCAATATATCGCCACGGCTCAGCTTGGCATCACCATAGCTTCCTTAGGTCTTGCCATGTATGGTGAACCAAGGATTTCCCATTTTATCGAGGCCTATCTGCTGCGTTACTTGGGTATGAGTGAATCCCTAACCCGCGCTGTTGGCTACTTTGTGGCCCTTGGTTTGCTCACCTACTTGCATGTGGTCATCGGCGAGATGGTCCCCAAGACGCTGGCGCTCACCGATGCTTCCGGTGCATCACTTCGCCTCGATCGGCCGATGCAAATATCGCAGACCATCCTCAGTATCCCGGTTCGGATTCTTAACGGCATCGGCAACCTCTTACTTAAGCTTTTGCGGGTTCCGCCCGCTCAGGGCCAATCCCGCCTTTTGGCTCCCGAAGAATTGGAACTTGTCGTTACGGAAAGCGCCGAAGGGGGATTGATTGAAGAGGGCGCGGAGGAAATGATCCGCAACATCTTTGATTTCAGCGACAGAACAGTTGGGCAGGTGATGACCCCGCGTACAAAAATACAGGCCATCCCTTCAGATATTCCAATGGGTGAACTGCTTACCCTGGTAACCGAAAGTCGCCACAGCCGCTTCCCCGTTTACGATGGTGATCTGGACCATATTATCGGCATTTTGCACTTAAAAGACCTCATTCGCCAAAGTATCAAACCTGCATCCACTTTTGATTTGCGTCTAATACTCCGTGCTGCTCCTGCTGTCCCCGAAGACCAACTTGTCGAGACAATGTTGGCCATGTTTAAGCAGCAAAGGCTACACATGGCTGTCGTCCTGGATGAATTTGGTGGTCTTGATGGCATCGTCACTTTAGAAGACTTGGTAGAAGAAGTTGTCGGCGAGGTTCGCGATGAATTTGACCTGGAAAAAGAACCGTATGTCGAACTGGCACCAGGTGTCCTGGAAGTTGCCGGGGATTATCTGGTCGACGATCTCATCGAAGAAGTATACCTGGGTGATGATTCCTCACTACCCGATGTAGAAACAGTGGGGGGATTGGTCGTCACCCAGCTAGGGCGTCCACCAAAAGTAAATGACGAAGCTGTTTACAATGAGAATGTCTTTTTCAAAGTTCTGGATGTGGACCGGCGCGCCGTGGCCCGGGTGCGCATAGAATACCCTACACAGGAAATTGCAGATAACGAAGACGATGATGAATCCCCAGCATCGTCGAATAATTGATATACTTATGAGAGTCCCCCCATCCCTGATAGCTTAAGGGGGAGTTTGATGGAAATACACAAAGTAAAGGGAATACCATAATGAATTTCGTTCTAACAATCCACGGTCTGATTCGCTGGCTTGTAGCCATCGCTGGTATCATCGCCATCATTAAGTTCGCCTACGGTTGGTTGTCCAAGGCAGATTACACCTCTATCGACAAACGCATCATGAGCATTTTCACCATCTCACTCGATGTCAACGTACTGCTCGGGTTGATCTTGCTCTTTGGACTCGGTGGCGGATTCCCCATGATCCGCATAGAACATGCGACTACAATGATAATTGCCGCCGTCGTTGCCCATCTCTCCGCCATTTGGCGCAAATCTCCAAGTTCAACCGTAAAGTTTCGCAACAACTTGATCGTCGTGTTTATCGCCCTGCTGTTTGTATTTATGGGCGTGATGCGCTTGCGCGACGGGTGGTTTTTCTAGCTACAAACCGACAACACAGATATTAAAAAGGACGTCTGGGGCCCCAGACGTCCTTTTTTCATCCTACAATTTCACTGTCGAAACTTGTTATAGTTCGTAAATCGCATCAAATTTCGCGGTTGCATAACGGATAAAGGCTTCATGATCCAGAGGACGTCCTGTTACGCGCTGTACAAGCTCTCGGGGAGTGAACTTGCGCCCATGTCGGTGGATATTTTCGCCCAACCACACCAGCAGAGCATCCGCATTTCCCTGGGCCAATCCTTCTTCAATTGCCGGCTCTTGGGCCACAGCCGTTTCAAAAAACTGTGCCGCATATAAATTACCCAATGCATACGTCGGAAAATAGCCAAACATCGGTCGGCTCCAGTGCACGTCCTGCAAGCAGCCTTCGCTGTCCGTTGGGGGCACCACTCCGAGCAGTTCCTGCATCTTGGCATTCCACGCAGCCGGCACATCTGCTGCCTTTAGCTCACCATTCATGAGCGCCTGTTCCAGCTCAAAACGCAAAATAATGTGAAAATTATAGGTCAGCTCATCCGCCTCAACGCGAATATAAGACGGCTTCACCCTATTCACCGCCCGGAAAAATTCCTCCACCGTGCGATTCCCCAACTGCCCAGGAAACAGCTCCTGTAAGGGGGCAAAATGAGCCTGCCAAAAACCAAGGCTGCGTCCGACGATGTTTTCCATCATCCGTGACTGGGATTCATGGACTCCCAATGACGTGCCGCGCGCCAGCGGTGTGCGTGCCAGAGCCGGATCGGTTCCTTGCTCATAAATGGAATGGCCTGATTCATGCAAGGTACCAAACAGGGACGGGCCGATATAGTTTGGATACCATCGCGTGGTGATTCGTGAATCATCCCGGCTGAAAGTGATGGAAAACGGGTGAACCACCGTGCCAATATGTCCCCGCGAAAGATCATAACCTACTTTGGGGGCAATATAGCGCGCAAAGCGCTTCTGTTTCTCAACATCAAATGGCTGGTGCAGAATACTGTCGTCAACTTCAACAGCCCCATCCTGAATCGCCACCAAGTAAGGAACCAGCGCTTCCTTCACCGCCGAAAAAATGGCCCGCACCTCTGCTGTTTTGGTATCGTATTCGTACTTATCCAGAAGAGCATCATATCGTTCATCCTCATAACCGTATAGTTCCGCCATTTCCTGGCCAAGTTCAATGACCTGCTCTAGCCACGGTTGGTAACTGGCAAAATCATTTTCTTCCCGAGCCTGCACCCATGCCCTATGGGCATGACCGCTGACATCGCTTACCTTTGCCACAAAATCAGCGGGCAGCTTTCGCGCATCGTTATAATTTCGGCGCAATATTCGAATCAGACTTGCCTCATTACTCTCATAATCCGCGCCCTCAATTTCATCCGCTGCCAGCTCAATCAACTCTCCCATTTCGTCCGCCGTAAATAGAACGTGTGCGAAGCGGCTCAGCGTCGTCATTTGCTGTACGCGCGCAGCCGTTCCCGCCTTGGGCATATTCACTTCACGATCCCAGCGTAGAACAGAGAGCGCTCTATTCAAATCATCAATCTCATGAACCTTATCCAATAACTTCTCGTAATTTGTCGTCATATTTATCTTCACTTCTACAGGAATATTGCGCTGAGTTTAGCCAATAAGGAGTAATTTTCAAAGAGGAAGCAGCAGCCACAGACTTCGCATCTGTAAATCTAACAGCTGTGGCAGAATCATACCCGAAAAAGGAGACCGATACTGCCACCCCAACTGCTCAATAAGCACATAATCAGCGATGGCCCATAATCCAAAACAGCCCACCGCGATCAACACGATGGCAATTGCGACGCTGATCACCAGACAGGTTTGAGCACAGCCCAGACTGCTGCTGGGCATGGCGCGTACCTTGGACCCTTCGGAGGCCTCCCCCCGTATCAACACACGTGATTGACGGCGTGATCGAAGTGATGGCTGCCGCCGGGAGATCTCGCCAAAACCCGTGCAGCCATATGCCGTGCATTTATTACCATTCGCCTGCCAGCAGTGGATATGATGCCGGCTGCCATCCTCAGGACAAATGACAATTTCATCCCCATCGGCGAACGACGCCTTGCAGAGGGCACAATCTTCCCCATGAAACGGAGATTCTTGGTCAATTTTAACGGGTCTGATGAATGATCGCGCGGCCATTATGCTTCGACTGTCCCAGCTGCCCCCATAAGCAATCGCGCGCTAAGATCTACCTGACAATCCAATACACAAAACACACTATTCTTCAATTCTGATTTGGTCCAGAAGCCATTGCCACAATCTTTGCAACAAGCTGGGACGACGCAGCTGCTCCACCTGGCGCCTTTGTTCATCTTTTAGACGTCGGCTGTTGCGCTGATTGGGTTTCCTACCGTTTGCCGATGGCTGCTTCAAGTCACGGTAATCAACCTTTAACGCTGGGCCAAGATTCCGCCCATGGACATAGTAAGTATCGTGTTCACAGCCCAATACCGCACATTTCCCACCGCTCTGCTCCCAACATATCTTGTGATACAGCGTGCCACATTTGGCGCAAATAATTGGCCGCAGCGCTTCACCATCCACATTATTCTCCACTGCACTGGCGCAGATGGGGCAATGTAGACTTAGTTGATTTGCTTCCGCAATGTCATCCTCAGTTATGCGTAGGGATGGATACTCTTGTTCGTCCATGATAGATAAAGCGTAAAACGTAACCAGTAAAAGGTCAAGAAAGAGCGTCCGTATCTTATTTATCTAATACGTAAGCTCAAAAACCATGATCCACTACCAGGATCCCGCTGCCCATGATGGCCAGCCAAAATCACAGCGACTGACCTGAAGCTTGGGACGATCCCAACAAAAAAAGCCGCTCGTTCTGGCTCGGGGATCCAGTACCATCGCCACATGCCAGATCTGCGTAAAGAAATTCTGATGAATGAACAGATCCATGCCTGATAAGAAGATTCCAAATCCAGGATGGGTATGGTACCAACCAACCATAACGGCCGTATCATCAGGATAACGCTGCATCAAAGTGTCATTGAGATAACGCCAGCTCTCTGGTGTATAAGTCACGCTCGCCCCTTGCATGACCGTATACTTGGCCACAATTGTGTCGATAATATGGACCAGGTACCGGCCGTCTGGCTGTTTTTCCGGTCGGGGACCGACCAATACGCCAGCCACTTCGCGGTTCATACTGCTTAAGGCATGAGCCTGGGATGCACGCAACGCCGGCTCATCCATAAGGATGTCCACCGCCGCTGATGTCGGATGCCCATATGGCAGCTGCTGACCGGCAACCCGGACACGCGCCTTGCTTGGAATGATGTCGGGAACAGTCGGCACCGTTTTGGCAGGCTTTTCAACCTTTTCTGATATCTCCTCTTCGATCTCCGGATATACCAGTTCAGTCTCAGCAACAGCAACATCGGCCTCAACTGCCTCAGGCTGCTCTTCCATTTCTTCCTCAACAGCCGCTTCCGTCTCCTCAACAACTGTCAACTCATCGGCAAAAAACAAGGGTTCTTCCACTTCTTGTTCTTCTTCCGCCTTGGCATCACCTTCTTCGGCACGCTCGTCATCTTGCTCCTGGATTGGAGCCGGTAGCACAAGCAGATAAAGGGTCCAATCTTCAACAGCTTCGCTCGGATCGCTGCTCAGCACAACCTCAACCCCAACCGCTTCATCATCATCCAAAGCTGGCAGACTGATAGATTCATAGGTCTCCCATGCCTCTTTTTCCAACTCGGCCGCATACGCTCGTAGGTCGGCCAGGGTACAGTCCGCCAGCAGCTTTGTACGCCCCTCAACGAACAGCGCATCCCCAGGCGTAAGAACGACAGGGACGGTGATAGATTCCCCATCTCCAGGCAAGGAGATTGTGATCAACGCTGCATAAGTCAGATTGTCTGTGTCAGACATAGTTTATAACCAGGTGGCCCGCTTCCCGGACGCTACCTCATATGAAGGCTCAGCCGCAGGAACGCCACGAATAATTAGGGAGTTATTTCAATTGCAATTGCACAAGGGGGTGACCCCGCTAGGCGGATTTTATTCCTATCGACGGCCGATAAGCGCATCTCGTAATTTCCAGCCGTGACTGATTCTGTATTCCAGTTCGCCAGTTGGCCGAGTTTTGTACCCCTGCGGCTTTCCTCTACCAGAAACCAAGTGGTGCTCTCCACCGGGCGCACATTTACCTGATAGCCTGCCGCATCATTGATCACAGCCGTGCCCATTACCTCAATTATTGAGCCGCTGCGTGCCCGAGAACCCGTTAAGGGTGCCAAAATACGCAGGCTTGGATCAGGGCAATAAGCCGCATTGCTGTCCACCAGTGCTTCATCCGCCAGAACAATAACCATATTCTGCAGACGATCTACTTCACGCGTGAGGGGCATCACCCATCCGAACAACAAGAATACACTCAGCATCAGCCCCAATATCCCCACGACAAATCCCGCATACCTCACGCCAGGCAAGTTGACATTATTGCTTGGGGGCAGGTATACCCGGCTCTGATCCTCCAAGTCCACTTCTTGCTGCCCGTATTCATACGGATGATCCCATACCGCCGCGCGTACCACCTGCCATTCCAAAAGTGTATAGGGCTGCAAATCATGCAATTCATAAAACCCTTCATAAGGATGTAGAGAACCGGCTTTCCAACCGAATACTCCAGCCTCCTTGCGGATTGGATCAACCACCATACCCACATGCCACGGGAGCGTAAAAGCAGCCGAATGAACAATCACATCATCGCTGGAATAGAAGACACCCAGATCAGGATGCGTATGAAACCATCCTACAATGTCCAAATCTGGATAGCGTTCGTCGCGGTCCTTATGTAGCTGCGACCAGGAATCAGCCGTGAAGGTGAAATGGAATGGGCCATGATCGTCGGTCACCGCTGGAATAGCGGCGCGAACTTCTACAAAAGTCCTTCCATCACTGCGGAAAGCATGGCCTAGCATTGCTCCGCCAACTTCACAATCCAGGTTACTATTACTGTGCGCAGCAATTTGTCTCAATGCCAGCTGCGACAGAATAACGACAACCTCTTGCTCCGCAGGGAACCGCCCATGCCGTACACTTATCTCCTCGAGATCAGGCGCTTCCTGAATGGGCAAATTGGCCAGCGCATACTCCGCCTGCACATCGAAGCCCGCTGCCTCTTGCTGCTCATTTCCTTGATCAGCCGGATGTTCTTCCTCAGAGTATGTTGATGCCGAAGTCATCAGATTCCTCATCCCCGAGGATGATCATTTCCGTGATGGATTGCCCCTTCAAATTCCGTGTATCTACTGGAAATAGCCCCTTGTTGCGCAGAGTCCAGGTCGCGGCTCTTGAATTCATGGGATCTTTTGGATCAAAGTTCTTATACTGGATCATTTCACCCAGCGTTAAGAGCAGTTCATCCAAAGTTTTCGCCGGCCACCAGGCACCGATGCATACCGCCCCGGTGACATGAATGTTCGGGTGGAAAATGGGTGTCATCCATTTCAGCTGCGGCTGCTTGAGTGGATACTCAGCATGCAGATAAATGCTTACTTCATGGTTGTCACGGTAAACAGGCCGGCCTGAGGGCAGCACCTTTTCCACACCTTTACAGGTGAAGCGGATCAGGTATTTCTCTGGCGGGCTGCCTTCCGTTGCCCCTACATGAATAAGATCGCTGCGATCTACCAGATTGCGGATGCGACCGTAATCATTGCGCAGCCGGGTCTCGCGAATATCAAAAGACATATCTGTTTCTCCAGGAACAGAGGAGGGAAGACCAAAGACGATGATCTCACCGTCTTCACCCTTCCCCAAGATATCTAGTTACGAATTGTGACTTAGCCGGCCGTAATTTGTGGGAACAGGCTCAGAATATCATCTTCATTCACACCAGCATCGCTTAATGATTCATCATCCCCTAGACGCTTGCCTGAAGCACGGTGATCAAGCCGATACGTAATCGGATTGGCACCCTGGCTCGTGGGTAAACCCATTTTGCTCACAAGGGCTGGAATCAGACGACGCATAGGAACGTCATCAGGAAGTTCTACCGGGGTCTTCTTTGAGCCGGTGGGATCATAGATGATTACTTTAGTGCTTGCCATTTGAAAAAACCTCCATGGTTTATTGTCATAAAATCTACATTAAACATTACGCAGATCATGAATTATAGTTGCGATTCTTAAGGAATATTGTGCTCTTTTCGCTATTTTTTGTTGTTGACCTTGTGCCGATTTGAGATCGTCAACCTATTATCAAACAACGGCCTTAAGAAAACCTCAAAAACGTCTCCTTATCACCTGTAAGCTCATAGTACACGCTTTCCTGCTCATTTCGAGCCCGGACGATATCGAGCGCTGGAACATCAACCTCATCCAGAGTCCGGTCCAGGAAATCTTCATCCCCACTGATACGGTGGGTAAGAATCATTTCCCGGCGAGCACTGCAATTTGGGCATACTGCGCTGCTGTCAAATAAGCGAGCCATGCGCTTGAATACTGGCTCCTCATTCCCACATTGGTCACATTTCATCCCTACGACCAATTCACCATTAAATTCTAACATAGCTTCGGCCCCGAGTCGTTCCCGAGCTATTTCCAGAAGTTCCGCCAGCGTCGTCTTATCTGATCGAACCTCTGGTAATTCAATGATGGGATCGAGCTTGAAATGGCTCATACACATCTCTTTTACAGGGTATTCAGTTGTGTATACATCGTTGGTCAGACCATTGATCATCATTGCTTTGCCCGCTTGGACCTCCATTCCATGAATCAGTTTCAATGCTTCCTGGGTTTGGAATGCCGCGACAATTGAGGCGCTGGTCGGTGTGGTAGCCACCTTACCCAAAAGTAGATTATCGCGAGCCAGCAGCGGGCATGAGTAACGCAAGCCAATCATCTGGTAATCAAAATCCGTCAGCGTGCACTCGTAACAAGCGCCATCTCCCGGCCAAAATACTCGTACGCTGCCCATCAGCTCCTGGATTGCGCCGTCTACCCAGGGGCGATCAACTGCCCAACTGGCACGGTTGATTGAAAGTCGCGCCTCCCGATTGTCCAAGCAGCCGACAATCGCATCGACATGGCGGAAAACACCCATCCCCATTTCGAAATTGATATCCCCATGCCACGCCTTAACCTTGACATCAGGATTCAAGTCCTTAACCGCTTCAGCCGCGGCATCAACTTTTCGCTGGCCATTGTTCTTTTCCCTGAACAATACCGACCGGCTCAAATTGCTGTCTTCAATCGTATCAAAATCTGCGATGAAAATATTCCCAATGCCCATCAACGACAGGTTTTTAATTACTTCGTTCCCTAAAGCACCCGCTCCAACCACCAAGACTGTGGCCTCGCGTACCACTTCCTGTCGCCACCAGCTTATGTAACCGAAGGTATGGTAGCGGTCTTTGTCGGGATCGGTTATTACAATTGTGTCACTCATAAATACTTACCAGTTTAAATCACTTTTTAGCGTAAATAGTAACAAGCATGTTGGTATTCACGCTATACAACCTTGCCATAAAGAGCAATAAAGTTTTGGGTCAAGATCAATGTTCCGCTGACATCATAAGCAGCGCCAATACCCACATGCGACCAAATCGGGTTAAGCAAGTTACCCCGGTGGTTTGCCAAACGTCGCGGTTGGTTCATAAATGCCTTATGCACCTCGTATACACCTTGATCGCTGTGACTTGCTGCACCATAAACCACGCCAATGTTTTCTCCACAAGCTATATAATTGATGCCATTACGATCAATGCGCTGCGCTACCTTAACACCTTCTGGAGACGTATGCTCCACATATTGGCGTTTGAGCATATCCGCCGAATGCCCTCGCGCAACGGCTGCCAGGTCATTGTTCCAACGCAGATTGGGACTGCCCAGCCAGCGTGGCAAATGCGCCTGACGAGCACTGTTTACCAGGCCAAACATAAGCGTTTCCAATTCCGTAAGATTGGGTTCACCCGGAGGCTGAGCCAAAATCGGATTAAGGTCCGCTTCCGTAACCTTCAACACCGTAGATTGCCGCCCAGATGGTGCCGGGGCATGCGTCTGTTCTGGTGGCATATCTTCAAGGCTGATCTGGATGACTGCTGGGGTCGGTGGGCTCTCCTGCACTTCTTGCAAGACGCGCTCAATATCCTCTTCGGTCAGTTTCAGCCGGTCACTCATGATAATATGGCTTGGATGGTTTCTGGAACGTTTGATCCGGACGGTCTGTCCCTACAAAGATCACACCGCTTTTAAGCTCCGGTAAAATGGCAGTTCAAACTCAGTGCGGTCCGCATTCAGGGTAATTGACTTCCGTTCAATCTCACCGCTCATATCACGAGGCCAGGTAACATCCACATCATAGGTTAAGCCAGAATGTTCCGGAACAGGCAGTTCGCAAATGAAGTTCCCTTCTCGAGTCGTTGTACCGGCCACGTGGCTTTTAATACCTTTGCAGGTTACACGAACCTGTAGACCATATAAACCTGCGCCATCTGGATGCTTTTGTACCTTTACCCGTAATTTGGTGATCTTCATCGACTCACGGCTGCGAGCGAATTTTTTCCGAACTGAATCAGCGAATGAAGGGCCAGGAGCAACCGTAGCATTGGGCGTTACCACCTGCGTCGGCGCTTGTTGAACTGATCTCGTTTGATCAGCCGTGATCCGTATCGGTGACCTGTGTGCAGTTGCCGGGTCTGGCTCAGTCAGATCATCGCTGGTAATCTTGATTGGTGCACCACGGGTCACATCGGGTGCCACGTAGTTTCCCTCCGCATCCACCTGCAATGTTTCGCTGGCCATCTCCGGATAGTTAACCGGGATAGGAGGCCGGTAATGGGGCGGCAAAGGCGCTTGCTCACCAGCCGCTTCTAGCTCGTCCAGCGTCGCCGGGCCTCTATCCAAGGATCCAGCCGTCTGTGCCAATTTCTTGCCCAACTTGTCCCGCTCCGTTGCGCTGCGCTGTACTTGCAGGCGAACGAACGCTGCCGCTCGCTTTAGCACCTGTCCTGCTGGACTATACGCGCTTGGGGGAGTAGCTGGATCAAGTTGAAACAATGGATAACCACTCTTCCAGGCAAAGGAAGCCACAGCCAACGAGAGCCATTGTCCTACCTCTAGTGGTTCATTTAATGCACTCGCTGCCGATGTTGCTGCCATAGCAACCACTTCGTCACTTTCCGCCAGCTCACTATCCTTCAGGAGATCGTAAAGAGCAATACGCACGCCTGCCTCTTGCGCCATTAATCGCTCAAAGCTGTGGCGAGTCGGATCGTCGAGTAAATCAGAAGCGCGCAGCAAAGCCCTGGCGCGAGATTCCGTAAAGTCAGGAACAGATTCCTCACTTTGGTTCAGATCAGTTACCAACCATACCAGCAGCCGCTCCGCAAAAAAGTATAAATGATTACTGTCTGGTATAAGTTGAATCAATTCCAAAGCTGCATTCTGCATACTTTGTACCTCTCAGATAAGTGGCTGCCGTCAAAATTGGCAGCCACTTCTACACTTCGTATCCAGCCTTATATGACTAGGCTCACCTCGAGCTTGTGCAAACCTTCCCAGGTACGCATCAGCTCTTCCAGATCGGATACTGATTCCAGATCAATTTCCATTTCCTTACGCAGCTCTTCATCATGCAGGCTCCGATCGTGCTGCTTAAGCATCGGCTTGACCAGGTAGTTAATGAAATCCCGCTCCGTCTTGGTCGCCTCAAGCCAGAACAGACGGCGCAGGCGTGGCAGGAGTTCATCATCGCTGAACAAATCTTGGATGATATTGCCAAAAATCCGGTTGACTTTCACAGCCACATCATCCAACCTATCTGCGTAACTCGCCTCTAAGTCTGCCGCTGCTGTTTCAACACCCTTTTCACTGAGGAAACTGATGTCAAAATCTGGCTGGGCCGGTTCATCGAGGATGCTGATGCTAATTTCTTCGTCAACGCCAGTCGCTGTTTCCTCAGCCGCTTGTGAATTACTGGCAGGCGCAGGCATCATTTCCGCGATCTCCTCGCGCACCGCCTCTGGACCATACAATGCCACATCAAGCAGGCGTTCATTGGAGGGCAGGGCTAGTTCGCGTTCTCCCACCTCGAGCCGTGAATGGACCGATCGATCCGGCTTCATCAGCTCGTACATGGTTGCCTGCTGGCAAACATGGCGGAAATTCCGTTCAACCCGCTTAACCAATGCCTGGTAACCGCCGGCCAAGTTGAATGGATCTTCGGCCGTTTCGCCAGGAATCATATAGTCGTACTCTTGACCATAGCTGGCCCGTTCCAGTCGTGCATAAATCTCATGCGCTTCCAGCGTTCGTTCCAGTTCAGCTGTCATGACCTCAGCCACCTCGGGCATAAACTTGGATACCGACTCCTGCATCATCAGTTCCACCTGGAACAAAATGCGCTTGATCGGAATCTCGATCCCACTGGTCCCCCAGATGAGATTGTCATAGGTCACATCCCGGTCATCCCAATACTCTGTGCCGTAGCTCTCCAGCAGCGTTTCAACCTCACGCTGGATCGAATCTTGAACCAATCCCTGCACACCATTTAACGTCGGTCGCAAGAGACTGCGGAACCGTTCGTCGGTATTGGTATGCGCACTAAGCTCCAACAATGCATTATGGAATGCACGCGGCAGATCTTTTTGCTGGCGGATGAGAATATTCTCGTAGCGCCGCTCTTGTAACTGTTCCCAGTTATTGGCAAACGGTGGCTGCACACCGCGCGCCGCCAATTGTTTTTCGTAGTAGAAGCGCAGAGCTTGCAGAGCATTACGGATGCGGGTCGATGCTTCACGCAGTTGACTGCGCACGCGCTGCGTCTTAATGAACCCCACCAACCTATCGCGCAGCAGAGGTACTTCGCTCAACTCCAACAATGCCTTCTTGGTATCTGGAGCAAAAGGATCGTCCAAGTCGACTGGTCCCAATTGATCCTTGAAGACCTTCAAGAGTCGCTCAGTCTCGCTGGCAAACTCCTCAGGGGCATGATCTGGATCCTGCAGGTAGACGGCTGGAGGGGCCATAATCAGGAAATAAGGACGGTTGCTTCCACGGTCCTGGTATCTTTCCCAATAATTTGGCGCAATATAGCGTGTTACTTCCTTAACTTCCAGTTCTGCCTCCGGCAATCCGGAATTCAAACGATCAAAAGCTTGGCGCACATTGCCGCCATTGACCGCCAAGAAGATCTTGGAAGCTGCTTCGTCCAAATCTCCGCCTTGCAAACCAAACAAGCGATGCTCTTTGATCCAGTTTACGGCCGAAAGAGACTTCATCTCGTCAACACGCTGCCGTCCAGCATCCGTAACCAGAACGATCATCGCGTCTTCACGCTTCATTTCTTCCAGCGTAATCTCTTCATGCAGCCGCATACCGGCACCAAGCCCTGGCACGTCCACGATGCGCAGATAACCACCCATCAACAGATTGGGCACACCAGCCCTGGGCTGAATACGGAATGTCGCCGATTTGATCAAGCGGATCTGCCGTTGATTGCTGCCTTTGTAACCATCCTCACGCAAATGTTTGAGCGAGTTTTCATCATCAAGCGCAAGACTAAGTGGCGCCGGTGGCCCGTTCTTATAAAGTTCCTTGTTGTTTTCGTATGATTTGATGCAATCGAGCAAGATTTCAAGATACTCATCCCGTTCCGTCTTGGCCGATTCCTTGCTCCCCTCAATTACGCCCTTGATATCTTCTTCCGCCTGCTCGCGCTCACCATCATTGCTGATGTCAAAGCCTTCGATCTCCGCCAACTGGCAAAGACGCCTGACACGTTCGCTAAACTCATCCCGGCTCCAATACTCCAGCACAAGTGATTCAGACTCCCCTTCGGCAGCCTCTTCAATATAGACAATGGTGCCCGTAACGGCCGTGACCGCTCCCGTCGGCAGCAGCTTTCGCCCTAGAAGACCATTAATAAGCGTGCTTTTCCCAACCCCTGTGCCGCCAAAAAACACCAGCGTATACGTACGTTGGCCCAATATTTTTTGTGCTTCATCAATGCTAAATTGTGCATCCGGCACGGCACGAATGAGGTAATCGCGGGTACCATCAATCGACTGCTGCAGCTCAACCCAAGTCTCCACCTGGGCCGGACTGACATGAGGCAGCGCCTCTAGCGAAGCGCGCAGCTCCGCATACTGTTCAACTTTCTTTGGACTCATCATATATTTCCTTTGAACTCAACTTTGGGTAATGCCATGTAATATAATTAATACTGTTATCTACTGTAGGAATATGA
The DNA here is from genome assembly GCA_963807975.1 of uncultured Chloroflexia bacterium. Classification (GTDB taxonomy): domain Bacteria; phylum Chloroflexota; class Anaerolineae; order Promineifilales; family Promineifilaceae; genus JAACFF01. Next base: position 117,879 of record CAWEDV010000007.1, read on the forward strand.
TAGCAAATGTGTCAATACTGTCACACATCCATCATTACGCAGCTTCCGGAAAAAGGTTGCAAAGAATGAGCTGCCCTTGCTGCATAGATCTATCTATGCTAAGATCCGTTGTGACGCACTGCGTCATAAGGAACAAAATACATGAATAGACAAGAACAGTTTATCACATTCTACTCCCAAGCCAGCCACCTGGTGCGTGCACGACCTTTGCATCAAGAGGATGCGCCCCTGCTGGTAGATATCTTTCAGCACATGACCCCGGAAAGCCGCTACCGGCGCTTTCATCAAACCTTGGACTATGTGAATCCTGTCCGTGTATTACAGGAAGCATCCAGCATCACCCAGGCTGATCCCCAACGCAACTGGGGCTTGATCGCCTTTACCGACCTGCCTGACCAGAAGGATGTCCCCATTGGTGCGGCACGATTCGTTCGCACCAAGCCAAATGAAGCTGAAGTAGCTATTTCCATTCGCGATGATTTTCAAAACTTGGGGATCGGCAGCCAGCTCATGCGCCATCTCGCCGCTGCCGCTGTAGAAATGGGACTACAGCGACTGATCGCTGATATTCAAAATGATAATGCTGCCATTTGGCGCGTATTCAATAGTTTACCCTACCAGGTGCTGCGCATTCCCGATGGGGTCTATTCTAATATTGTGATCTCGCTCACCTCGCCGCGAGATCCGGCAGAGTCATATTCTCCAGAATAAGGTTTCCATAATCATCGACTGCAGCCTGCCAATGGGGAGGAATTATAGTCGTTGTATCATATTGAAACACCACGGCCGGGCCGGCAAACTGCTGCCCCGGTCCCAGGCTCCCCCGATCATATAGTCTCGTCGGCACCAGTCCACTTCCAAACCAGACCGCTTTCTCATCGACAACGGCTGTATCCACAGAAGCTGTACACGCTGCACGCTTATCTATTGCCGGCGGACTGACCGGCGCGAGCGCGGACAAACGCAGGGTAACCAATTCAACCTGCGTATCAGGGCGTTCATACCCATATCTCTGTCCATGCGCTGTGTGAAATGCTTCGACCATATCTCCTTCCCCATAGGGTATCGTCAGCTCATGGGATTGCCCTACATAACGCATATCAACACTGCGCTGTTTCTCAATAAACTCTGCGGCATACCCTTCGGCTGCCATCTCCCTATCAGCACGCAGTTCTAACTGCATATACTTTGCATCCAGCCATCCATCCAGACTGTCCCCAGCATCGTCAGCTATCTGCATTACCGTCAACGAATAATCCTTGGTAGGTGCTGCCGCCAACATTCCCAATGCCGACAATACCCCTGGAATCGTAGGCACGAACACTTTTGGTATCCGCAAATTTTGGGCCAGCTCACAAGCGTGCAAAGGTCCAGCGCCACCAAAGGCCACCAACGTAAACCGTCGCGGATCAAAGCCCCTTTCCACAGAAATCTGCCGGATCGCACGCTCCATCGTTGCATTGGCCACCTGCACAATGCCCCAGGCTGCTTCCGCTACGGAGTCCGCACCCATCTGCTGCGCCAATTCTTCGACTGCCGATCGGGCAGCATCAAGATCGAGCTCCATTTCTCCGCCCAAGAAATGCTTGCCATCCAGACGTCCTAACACCAAGTTAGCATCTGTAGTCGTTGCCCTTAGCCTAGTTCCCCCTTTTCCATAACAGGCCGGCCCGGGATCGGCTCCCGCACTTTGTGGACCGACGTGCAAAGCGCCCCCAGCATCCACCGCAGCCACGCTTCCGCCCCCTGCCCCGACCGTATGGATATCAATGATCGGCAAACGTAATGGCAGGCCAGCTATACTGCCCCGTGAGGTCGTGGGCAGTTTCCCTGGACATAGGGCAACATCCGTGCTGGTGCCACCCATATCCAACGTTATCAATTGATCATATCCTGCCATTCCGGCCACATAACGTGCCCCCACCACCCCGCCTGCTGGTCCAGAAAGCACCGTACGCGCCGCCATCTGTCCCGCCATTGCCGCGCTGATGATACCCCCGTTGCTTTGCATCACCGCCAATCGCCGCCGGCCCAACCCATATGCTAGATGAGATAGGTACCGGCTCATCAATGGCGCCACATAGGCGTTAATCACCGTCGTCGCTGTCCGTTCATATTCCCGGTATTCAGGCAGCACATTCGATGATAGAGAAACATGAATCTTAGCGGCGCGGGAGTCGCCTTCATGCGGCTCATTACCAAAATATGCTTCTATTGCCCGCGCTATCAACCGCTCATGTTCAGGAAAGAGAAATGAGAAAAGCAAACAGATGGCTATCGACTCGATTTCCGCTTCATCGATCTGCTTCAGAATCGGTTCCAGACTGTCCCCATCAAGCACCGTCAGGACCTCACCCCGGCACGTTATCCGCTCGTCGACTTCAAATCGCCATTGGGATGGGACCAGGGGTTCGGGCTTTTGTGGAACCAGGTCATAAAGACCAGGCCGGTTTTGCCGCCCAATAGCCAGGACATCAGCAAAGCCTTTCGTCGTGATCAGTGCCGTCCGTGCGCCGCGCCGTTCCAAAAGGGCATTCGTCGCTACAGTACTGCCGTGTACAACGCCCACCGTCTGCGGTGCACCCAATTGCTGCACACCTTTTAAGATAGAGTGTGCGGGATCGTGGGGGCTGCTCAGCAGTTTGTGCGCTCGAACACGGCCGTATTCATCCAACCAGACAAAATCTGTGAACGTTCCGCCCGTATCGATGCCCAACCGTTCCATAAAAAGAACCCTGGCCGATCTCAACAACCGGCCAGGGTTATTCTCATTTACTCAGCCAACTTGGCCGGTGGCGCCTTACTGGTGAACTCCCCATAAGCCAGCGTCAAAGCTGCGGATCGGAAAGCCACGAAGATCGCGTTGATCGCTGCTCCAAACAGGATCATGCACAACAAGCCGCCCGAAGCCAGGACAATATCCATCACCTCGAACGTCCCACCGCTGAACAGGCGAATCGCCGTGGGGGCAAAAGCTAGTGCTGCCACTGGAATGAAGACAGCAAATGTCACCGCGCCTACCAGAAAGCCCAATATCATGAAGAGGATGAGCAGAACGATCACTTCACCCAGATTATCCCGAATGACCTGCCAGCCCCGGCTGATACTGGCGAACACGCCCCGATCTTCCAACACAGCAGCCCGCTGGGCAAACGGATAAAGCACACTAACCAAGATCGCTACCAACAAGAACACGCACATCAAGCAGCAGATAAGCGCAAACAATCCCGCGCCCAATCCACCAACCAATGCGCCCACATCCCCTTCACTAGCCGCAGCGCCAGCCGCCGTCACGCCGGCGCCCAAGCCTAGAACAAGAAGACCAATGATGAGGAATAGGAAAAACAGGCCAAAAAGGACGAGGTTTAGCCCCACCATGCGGCCCAACTTATGCCAGCCGGCGGATATCGCCTGGCCAAACGTCACCTTTTCACCTGCATCCAGTCGATAAGCCGCATCAATCATGCCTGCCTGTGCCGTCAAGCGGACCAGCCACAGAACAATCGCGACAATAAGGAAAAAGCAGAGCAAACCAACAATAATTGCGGAGACTGCAGCCACCCCTGCCATAACCGCCTCCATATTGTCAGCGATCTGTGGGAATGACTCAAAAGGCAGCGATTCAAATTCACTACCATCAGCCGTATAGTTGCTGTTGCTCCCGCCACCACTTCCAGCCCCACTGCCTAGCGCCGCCAGAAAACCAAGAACCAGCATAAATTTGTGGTTCCAAATAACATTCCAGGACCGTCGGAGTAAATTCCCGTAATCCATCATAACCCTCCAGTTACTAAATACTACTTCCTAATACATCGTCAACATCTTGTGTCTTTAAGTCACCGGACACAATTAAGAATCTATACGCACCAGATTCGCCAGGGTTGTAAAATGCCAGTTCAAATCGGCTCTGGCTACTCCCATTCAATCGTTCCCGGCGGTTTTGAAGTTATATCATAAACGACGCGATTCACACCATCCACCTCATTCACAATTCGCCGGCTGACATGCGCCAAAAAGTCATAAGGCAGCCGTGCCCAATCGGCCGTCATGAAATCCTCCGTCGTAACCGCGCGTAATGCGACGACCTCCTGGTAGGTTCGGCCGTCTCCCATGACTCCCACGCTCTTGACCGGCAGCAGCACCGCAAATGCCTGCTGCGTCCCCTGTCTCAGCATCTCCGCCATGCGCAGTTCCTGCACAAAAATCGCATCCGCTTTGCGCAGCGTTTCTAACCGCTCCCAGCTAAGAGTGCCCAAACAGCGTATTGCCAATCCAGGACCGGGGAAAGGTTGGCGCCATACCAGCTCATCCGGCAGGCCTAAAGCTGTTCCAATGCGCCTAACCTCATCCTTGAAAAGCAGGCGCAGCGGTTCCACCAATTCGAATTCCATATCATCTGGCAGACCGCCCACATTATGGTGGCTCTTAATCAAGTGGGCGTCCTTCTTATCTTTTCCAGCGCTTTCCACGACATCTGGATAAATAGTTCCCTGGGCCAAGAAATCGATTTGACCCAGCTTATTCGCCTCACGCTCAAAGATGCGCACAAATTTCTCGCCAATAATTCGTCGCTTACGCTCCGGGTCTGTCACATCCTCCAGTTCTTCAAGATATTCCTCGATAGCGTTGACCGCCACCAATTGCATCCCCATTTCCCGTTCGAACGTCTCCACCACCTGCACCGCTTCACCCAGGCGCAGCATGCCATGATCGACAAATATACAAGTCAGCTGATCCCCAATCGCCCGGTGGATAAGCGCCCCCGCCACGGCCGAATCAACACCTCCACTCAACCCCAAAACGACACGACCATCGCCCACTTGCTCCTGAATAGCCAAAACCTGCTCATCAATGAAATTGGCAGGTGTCCAGTCCGCGCCGCAGTCACAAACATGATGTACGAAATTACTCAACAGTCGCTGCCCTTGCCGTGTATGTACCACTTCCGGGTGAAACTGCACTGCGTACACCCCCCGTGCCGTATCCGCCGCCGCCGCCAGCGGGGAGTTCGATGTGTGTGCCAACGGTTTAAAGCTCGCTGGCAAACCTTCCACTTTATCCCCGTGACTCATCCATACCTGCTGCAAATTCGCAGCATCTTCGGACTGCCACCCCAAGAAGATTGGATTGTCTAATGCTTCAATCTGTAACGTTGCCGGTCCATACTCCCGCTTCTGGCTGCTCGCCACCCTGCCCCCTAGACGATTCACCAGGAGCTGCATCCCATAACAGATGCCCAGCACCGGGACCCCACTTCCTAGCACATATTCGGGCAGAGTAGGCGCGCCCTCATCATAGACGCTGTTTGGTCCACCGCTCAAAATAAAACCTTTGGGATTGTGAGCCAAAACAGTTTCCGCATCCGTTCGCCACGAAAACAACTCACAATAGACATTCGCCTCCCGAACCCGCCGGGCAATCAACTGCGAATATTGTGAGCCATAGTCTAGGATGATAATCGTATCATGCTGCATACATCTGCCTCATATATCTTCCCCTCCGTGCCCCTCCCTATCTTCCTCTCAGTGCTTCTCCGCATCATCCCCTCTGTACCACTCCATGTCACTCCATCACTGCTCACTGCCTGCTCCGCACTCCTCCTTCCTCACAATGATTTGCCCATCGTCCATATTGTCGATAGTCGCCATCGACTCAATCGGCACTCCCCAATGTCCCAGGACCTCCCGTCCTCCCTCAAAACTCTTTTCCACAACCGTGGCGATCCCCACCAACGTCGCCCCACTGTTAGCGACAATCCTGCCCAAGGCATCAATGGTCCGCCCCGTGGCCAAAAAATCATCGACGATCAGCACTCTATCACTATCATGGAGAAACTCTGGCGACACCATCAGCAGCACCTCGCCACCCTTGGTGTGGCTTGGCGCACCATCTACATAAACCGGCTCCATCATCGTGATTGGCTTATGTTTGCGTGCATAAAGCACGGGCAAATTGCCCATAGCTTTACCCGTCATAACCGCCGGAATAATCCCGCTCACCTCAGCGGTCAAGATCAGTGTCGCCCCACTGTCGGAAAAGTGTTTTGCGATTTCTTCGCCAACAGCTTCCATTAGGCCAACATCCACTTGGTGATTCAAGAAACTATCGATCTTCAAAATCCCACGCCCCAGATTTTGGCCCTCATCTTCTATCTTTTTCCTTAACGCTTCCATGTTTCCCCTTTGCCTTTTCCGTATTGCTGTGAAAAAGATAAACCTTTCTCCGCAGGATTTCATAAGCGTTGCTAAATGAAAAATGTGTTATATCATCCCACGATGTGAACCCTTGTAATTATGCGCCAGCAAGCAAGAACAAGCCAGCTACTAGAGCTACCCATAATTGTGAAGAAAATCTCAAATTTCTTGACGGTGCTAGCGGCATTTCATATAATTTCATCTAAATCGTTCAATAAAAATTGAACGTTATGAACGAGACAGATATATGCCCATTGCCACCATAGAAACAGGGCTCGAAGCCATCGAGGAATATTTACTATCTGCTGTAAGCAGCGATGTAGAAGTACTGTATGACGCCAGTGCACATATCCTCACGTCGGGCGGCAAACGCATACGACCGCAGATGTCTTTCCTGGCTTATCTGGCGGCTGGGGGTAACGATCTCGATGAGGTACTGCCTGTTGCCTCCGCAGTTGAAATGGTTCATACCGCAACCTTGGTACATGATGACATCAATGATCATAGCTTGACCCGTCGCGGCAAAGCCACCGTACACTCTGTCTGGGGGCGCACCTTTGCCCTGCTTACGGGTGACTATCTCTTCACCAAGGTTTACGAATTGATGGCCCCCTATGGTCCTGAGTACAACATCATCATGGCCAATGCCTGCTCGCGTCTAGTTGAAGGCGAAACATTGCAAGCAGCCGCTGCCAAAGCGGGTACCATCGATCGCGAGACATATAAACGTATCATCTCCCTAAAAACAGCCAGCTTATTTGAAGCCTCAGCCCGCATGGGTGCACAGTTGGCCAGCGACGATGACGAGCTAGTTGACAATCTCGCCACCTATGCTTACAACCTCGGCCTGACCTTTCAGATTGTGGATGATATTCTGGATATCGTTGGCGATCCCGAAGAAATGGGCAAGCCGGTTGGCACCGATATATTGCAAGGCCGGGGCGTACTGGCGGTGAATAACGGTCCAAATCATGCCGACAGTGACGGAGCTTCCCCTTCTGTAACCGGTACAATCACCCAAAAACCGGTCGATCCCATTAAACAGATGATGTCTAGTCTGCGCGAATCTGGAGCGGTAGAAATTGCGCGCATGCAGGCGGAAGAAATGGGTCGTCGAGCAAAAGCGGCGCTAGAAAACGTCCCCCCCTCACCAGCACGCACAGAGCTTTATGCCCTGGTTGACCACGTCCTCATCCGTCACAAGTAACCAATCACCTCCCCCATAATCTTCGCCAATCAATCTCATTAGCGAGCTGCGCCTTTTAATTGACATAAACTGGTCACGCCCGTCATTTTGAGTTACAATCTCCTTAACCCTTTTTGTAGTACCCTTCATCAGCCTTACTGGCACGGCAGGATTAGCAAAGGAGTTCGCATGGCTTTCCTGAAAATAAACGGTTTTCACACGGCGACCACCGGTCGCGCCAATGGTATCGGCGACTTTCTGCGTGATGTTGATGCCGCAGGAGTCCCATTTTTCGCTTACTGTGTTGATGGAACCACATCGCTGGTAGATGCCCAGGAAATCATGCGCAGCAGTGAAGTGCCCCACAATGCCGTATTTCGCCGCTCGACTTTTCCCCATAATCAAGGAGAATCGTCCGTTCCAGATTACAACGAGTCCCCAGAAGAAGCAGCTCGCAAGCAGTGGGTTTCGCACCGCGAACGTTGGCCAGAAGAACTGGACTCTTCACTCATCTATAGTGAAACCACCAACGAACTGCGCAAAGAAGTTGAGTGGGCAGATTGGATTGGGCATTTCTGCTACCACACCGGCCTGCTAGCCATGCAAAATGGCTTCAAGTGGTGCGCTCCCGCCTATGGCACCGGTACGCCAGACGAAGGAGCATGGGAGACACCGGGAATGCTCAGATATTTGGATCTCTGCCAGCAGCATCCCGATCGCTTGGCTGTATCTCTACATGAATACAGCTTGTCCACCAAAAATATCTTCAATGGGGATGGCAATCTCATCGGCCGTTTCCGCCAACTGGTCGATGCTTGTGCAAAACACAGAATCAAAACCCCTGATATTTTCATCACCGAATGGGGTTGGACCGAAAGAAATATCCCCCGTATAAGCAAAGCGAAGCAGCACATACTCGAGGCTGGCGAGCTCTATGCTGAATACCCGGCTGTGAAGGGAGTCGCCATCTGGGGGCTGGGCGGTGGATGGGGATCGCTGGACAAGCAAACATCTCGCCTGATGAAACCGCTTAAGCAGTTGTTGATCGAAACCCGCTACCCCGATCCCGTTCCCAGTGAGCCGCTGGAAGATGAGGACGTCGTGCCCGAAGGCCCAGGTGAACCTCGCCAGCAGTACAATCGCGAATATCTTGTTGTTCCCCCTGATGCTACCTTGGATCAATGGCTGGCCATTTGCCGCAAAGCTTATGGACTAAGACAAACCGTCGGCTTTTCCTATGACGACGCCGGCATGGGGGATCTGGCGCGCAAAACAGCAATACTGTACGATATCCCGCAGGAAAAATGGCCGGAGTATATGGACTGGTACGCCCAGCACTATCCGCGAACAAACGTTACTTTCCGGCACACGGCCGAAAATAACTAGCCATTTCTCTACAGTTTAAATGGTCGGCACCAGATAGACTCGCTGCACGGAGCGGACGGCTTCCGCTTCAGCACATTTCTATCTGGCACCCTTCGTTCTCCATAAAGCTGCTCTTAACTACCAATTAGCGCAGTGGTGAGCGAACAGCGGGATTGCAATCAATGATTGATAAGACAACCAGCCTCTCCGCGGCGGTTCAGATAATTCAAGACGGCCATACATTAGGCTTGGGGGGCATGACCATCTATCGTCGTCCCGTCCAATTTGTGCGCGCGCTTATCCAGCGTGATCCACCGCCCCGCGATCTCACCCTCCTTGCCTTTACGTGCGGCTTGGCCAGTGACATGCTTGTTGGCGCAGGACTTGTACGCCATTCTCGCTGCTGCTACTTTGGATTAGAATCCTTCGGCCTGGCCCCAATGTTCACTACCGCAGTATCTGCCGGCACACTATCCGTCATCGAAGAAAGCGAAGCAAGCATCGCCAGCGGCCTACGGGCTCAAATGGCAGGCGTCGGCTTTATGCCTAGTCAGGCCTGGTTAGGCACCGACATGTTTTCCGTGCGCCCCGATGTTTTATCTATTATCGATCCTTATACCAACGCTCCCGTCACAGCTTTTCCAGCTATCAGCTGTGATGTGGCCGTTATTCACGTTGTAGAAGCCGATCGTTTTGGCAACAGCGTCCTTGGCGGAAATCCCAGCATCGATCTCGAGTTAGCCACTGTTGCTCGCCATGTCATCATCACCACCGAGACAATTACTGATCAGGTATCCACACCCATTGACATTCCTGGTCACATCGTTACCGCCGTCGTTCACCTTCCCCAGGGCGCCTGGCCTACTTCTTGTTACCCGCTTTATCCACTGGATGGTGAAGAAATACTGCGCTATATTGCCGCCTGCAACAAGGGAAGTTTTTCCGAATATGTTCACAGTTGATGAATTAATCTGTGTTTGCATCAGCCGCCAGATAATTGATGGCGAACTGGTGGCCCAAGGCATAGCCACCCCGCTTGTCGCTGCCGGCTATCTATTGGCCAAACACACCCATGCGCCGAACCTGGTCTTTGTTTCCGCCATCGGCCAATCAATTTGCCAGGACACGGCACCTCTTGGCATTGCCACCATCGAAGAACTTTGGATCCGGCAAGGCATGATCCATTTCAGTTTCGTTACCGCAGCATGCGATCTGCTGCCCAGCTATCGCCCCAAGGAATTCTTCCGCCCCGGGCAGGTCGATGCCTACGGCAATTTTAACAATATATTCATTGGCGGTACCTACGATAAACCTCGCCTGCGCTTACCCGGTTCAGGAGGTATCCCCGATGTGACCACGCTCCTCGACGATGCCTATCTCTATGTTCCTCGCCACGGACGTCACACCTTCGTCCCCACCCTGGATTTTCGCAGTGGCTTGGGCAACCATCCCGACCGCGTCGCTGGCAGCGGTCCTCGCTACCTGATTTCCGATCTGGGCCAGTTTGACTTCAATGGTAAAGATGGCAGGATGCGTCTTCTCTCCATCCATCCCGGCATCAGTTTGCGCCGCCTCGTTGCCAAGACTGGGTTCGAGTTCGAAACCCCTGATTCACTGCCCATTACCAAGCCGCCCACGGCCCACGAGCTGCACCTGCTGCGCGAAGTAATCGATCCCCTTGGGGTCCGGCAATTAGAAACCCTGCGCGCTGCGGCACGTCGCGATAAACTACGCCAGATTCTAAAACAGGAAGCATCCACATTTGGAACCAGCTAGAACATCTTGCTGGCCATTCAAGGAATAATTCTATGACCGACTCCTCCACATACGGCCGTAATAAAATTGCTGACGCCTTCGCTGGCGCCTTACAAAGTCAGACAGCCGCCCTCATGCCCTATTACACCCTCGGCTACCCAGACCGTGAAACATCCCTTAACATCATCGAGTCCATCGCTGCCGGCAGCGATTTACTTGAACTGGGTATCCCCTTCAGCGATCCCCTGGCCGACGGCCCCACCATCCAACACAGCACCCAGGTGTCGCTGGAAAATGGCACCACCGTCACTGCTTGCTTTGACATGGTCCGTGAGCTTCGCAGTCGCGGAGTGCAGACACCGATATGCCTTATGGGCTACTACAATCCCATGCTCGCTTACGGTCTAGATCGTTTTGTTCGCGATGCGCAAAGCGCAGGCGTGCAGGGCTTCATCGTCCCCGACCTCCCTCCAGAAGAAGCATCTGAACTGCAAGAACTAGCTGCCAATGCCGGCCTCGCCTACATCTATTTCCTCGCCCCCACCAGCAGCATGGAGCGCATCGAACAGGTAACCCAGCGAGCACAGGGCTTTATCTATCTGGTCAGTGTAACCGGCGTGACCGGCGCCCGCCAATCGCTGCACTCAGATTTAGCTGCATTTGTAGAGCGCGTTCGCGCCCGTTCCGCCGTTCCGCTAGCCATCGGCTTTGGCATCAGCACTCCTGAGCAGGCCGCTTCCATCGGGTCGCTGGCTGATGGTGTAATCGTCGGCAGTGCCCTCATCAATGCTGTCAATGCCCACGTAGCCGGAAAACCATCTGCCGCAGCCGCATTTGTCAGCACTCTTCAGACAGCGCTGAGCAAATAACAGAAAAATAGCCGCGATCGCTGGAAATCCCACCCCCATCAGTTCGCCTAAGGAATTATTATGCCCAATCACTTGGTCCATGAAACCAGCCCATACCTTCTGCAGCACGTAGACAATCCAGTTCAATGGTACCCCTGGGGACAAGAAGCTTTGACCTTGGCTCTGGAACAAGACAAACCCATCTTGCTCAGCATTGGCTATGCCGCCTGCCATTGGTGCCATGTCATGGCCCACGAGTCATTCGAGGATCCACAAACAGCCGATATGATGAATCGCAGCTTCATCAACATCAAGGTCGATCGCGAAGAACGTCCCGATCTGGACAGTATCTACATGAGTGCTGTACAAGCCCTAACCGGGCAAGGGGGCTGGCCTATGACCGTATTTCTCACCCCCCAGGGCAAACCCTTTTACGGAGGTACCTATTTCCCTCCCGCGCCTCGCTTCGGGATGCCCAGTTTCCAGCAGCTGCTGCTCAGCATTTCTGAAAAATGGCAGGATAGTCGTGACGAGATCGAAAACAGTGCCGGGCAGATCACGGCTCACTTGAGCCAGGTCGCCCTTTCCACCAGCGAACAGAGCCCGGTAGACGACAACCTCCTTGATCAAGCTTACCAGGCCATCCGCGGCAAATTCGATGCCCAAGAAGGTGGCTTCAGTCAGGCACCCAAGTTCCCCCCTTCCATGACCATCGAATTCCTACTGCGCTATCACCTCCACAAAAATGAGCCGTTGGCCTTGCACATGGCAGAATTCACCCTGGCCAAAATGGCCTACAGCGGCATGTATGATCAGCTTGGTGGTGGCTTTGCCCGCTATTCCACCGACGACAAATGGCTTGTGCCCCATTTTGAAAAAATGCTCTACGACAATGCCCTCTTAAGCCGCGTATACCTTCATGCCTATCAAGTAACGGGCAAGCCCTTATACCGCCGTATCGTTGAAGAAACGCTGGACTTCGTGGCCAAAGAACTACGCCATGCAGACGGCGGCTTCTACAGCAGCTATGACGCCGATAGTGAAGGTGAAGAAGGAAAATTCTACGTCTGGCAGGCTGCTGAAATTCGTGATCTTTTGGGCCCGGACGCAGATCTCTTCATGCGCTACTATGATGTATCCGATCAAGGGAATTGGGAAGGCAGCAGCATCCTCAATATCCCCAATGATCCCCAAGCGGTTGCTGCCCAATTCGAACTGGACGAAGATGAAATGGCCAACCTTCTGATAGCCTCACGCCAGAAGCTTTATGAAGTCCGCGCCCGGCGCGTCTGGCCCGGTCTGGATGATAAGGTATTAACCGCCTGGAACGGCTTAATGTTGGCTTCGTTTGCCGAAGCGGGGCAGGTCTTAAACCGCCCTGATTACACCCAGGTTGCCGTAGCCAACGCCCAATTTTTGTACAACACCATGCGTCAGGCCGACGGCCGTCTGCTGCGCACATGGAAAGCAGGAGTATCGGCCAAATACAACGCCTACCTGGAAGATTATGCCTACTTAGCCGACGGTCTCTTAGCCCTCTACCAGTCTACATTCGATACTCACTGGTACCTCTGGGCCCTTGAACTAGCGCAGTTGATCATGGATCACTTTCCGGATCAAGAAGAAGGCGGCTTCTTTGACACCTCCGACGATCACGAGTCCTTGCTCTACCGGCCAAAAGATGTTCAAGACAACGCTACGCCCAGCGCCAACGCCATGGCTGCCCAGGTGCTGCTCAAACTGAGCTTATACATCGGCAGCGGGCCCTATTGGGATGAGGCAGCCCAAAACGTGGCCGCGCTCGCCAGCTATATGCCTCGCTTCCCCACCGCCTTTTCCCATTGGCTGTGTGCGGCTTCATTTATTCTTGGCGAACCTCAAGAAGTAGCCATTATCGGCGATCTCGATCATTCAGACACACAAGCTCTTATAGAAGTTGTCTACCAAAGCTACCGCCCCCATCTCATTGCTGCAGCAGGCAAAGACATAGCCGATATTCCCCTGCTGCTCGGGCGCACAACCATAAATGGTACAGCCGCTGCTTATGTCTGCCGGCGCTTTGTCTGTCACGCTCCCGTCACAGACCAGGAATCCCTTCAAAAACAGCTGAGTTAAAGCTACAGATTTTCATCCCAAATAATTGGCAACCAGCGATCATATTAACTCATTTGCCAAAGAAATTTTTTATGCTAAACTGTTGGCGGCTCCCCCCCAGAGATGTACCCGTAGGCGCCCGCCTACGGGTCATCTCATTTTTTTTGCCCTTTTGCAGCTTGGTGCAAAAACGCTTTCTGCAACCCCTCTTCTGCTTGTCGCTCCCCTCAACGCCCCTCTCCCACTATAAACTGTAAACCCTCTGTCCCAACGTCGACGACGATCAATGTTTTTTTACTCTGACGCGGCTTCGATAGCAGAAAATCGGCCAGCGGTTCACGCAGGTGTCTTCCAATAATCCGCCGCAGTGGCCTGGCTCCAAATTCAGGCTGGTCGTTTTGCGCCAATAGCCACTCCTTCGCTGCCGGAGTCAGCTCCAAATCAATACCCTGCTTGGCTGCCAACCTGAACTCCTTCTTCAACATCAGGTCCAATATCTGGGCCAGTTGCGGGCTGGTCAGTTGGTGAAAAAGAATGACCTCGTCCAGCCGGTTTAAAAACTCAGGCCGGAAGAACCGGCGAACTTCCAGCAAAACCGATTCACGAGCCCTATCGCCAATAAAAGGTACCAGCATATGCTCTGCACCCAGATTGCTGGTCATCACGATCACTGTCTCGCTGAAGGATGCCAAGCGTCCTTGCCCATCAGTCAGCCGCCCCTCCTCCATCACCTGCAGCAAAACATCCAATACGCGCGGATGTGCTTTCTCCACTTCATCCAACAAGACCACCGTGTATGGCTTTTCTCGTACGAAATCAGTAAGCTGCCCTCCCCCTTCATATCCGACATAGCCAGGGGGCGCGCCGATTAGACGGTTCACACTCGCCTCTTCCTGGTACTCGCTCATGTCCAGCACCAGCATCGCCTCCTCAGATCCAAACATGAATTCAGCTAAAGCCTTCGCCAGTTCCGTCTTGCCCACTCCACTGGGACCTAGAAATAAGAAGGATCCGATCGGCCGTTTTGGATCCCGCAGTCCTACACGGGCCGTCTTCACCGCCCGGCTGACCGCCAGCACCGCCTCCTCCTGTCCAATGATGCGCTCATGCAGCCGCTCGCTCATTTGCGCATATTTACTTTGTTCATCCTCGCTCAATCGCGAAATCGGGATCTTGGTCATCATGCTCGCTGCGACCATAACATCTTCACTGTCCATCCTGCCGTCAGCTTCCACCTCGGGTAGGTTGGCCAAATGCTCCTGAGCCGCCATGTGCACTAGGGCGCAGGTGCGTTCCACCAACTGCACTGCTGCCGCAGGCAAAGCGACCGTTTTAATATATTGGCTGGCCAAGTTAACCGCCGTTTCCAAAGCTTCCCGCCTTACCTCTACCTCATAATCCTGCTCCAACTGCTGAATATGGAACGTAAGCACCGCCACAGCTTCATCACGCGTCGTTTCCGGCACATCCAACCGGTGGCTGTTCTGGCGGATTAAGCGTTCCCGGCTGAGCGCATCATATTCCGCTGCCGTCGCCGTGCCAATAATCACCTGATCATTATTCAACAGCGCTTTTTGCAACTCCCGGTTCACATTCTGAGGAAAACTCGCTCGTAACCGATCGCCAAAGAAGCGCTTGATTCCGGGTACCAACAAGATCCCACCGCTGGCCCGGCGCAGACCGCTGCGTATCGTGGCCAACGGGTTTTCCAGCAGTGCCGTTTCATTCATTTGCACCAGCGATCGATAATTGCCTGGCCCCTTTCCTTCCGCCACTAGCTGCGCCAGGCTGTACGCCAGCGTTCGTTTTCCCGCTCCTTCAGCTCCTACTAAAACCACATGCCGCCTCTCTGCAAGAGATAGTAAGCTGATTAAATCACGCTGCAGCCGCTCTCGCTGGTAAACAGCCGTTGCCTTGCCCTCCTGCGCTTCTTGCACATAATCACGAATTATGACTGTTTTGCGCTCTGTTTCGACCTCATCCAACAAGGCAGCAACAGCCGCCGAACTGATACCCGCTCGCTGCAGCACGGCAAACGTGGTTACATTTGACTGGGCCATCGCTGCCAACACGTGACCACTGCCCGCCTTCAGTTCTTCCCGCGCCTGGGCGATCGTCAATCCCTCGTCAATCACCACCAGCATCTCTTCATCTAAGGGGATATCTTTGCCAAAATCATCGGTGAAATTGAACTTGGCGTCCCGCCCTTTATTGCTGCGCGCCATCATTTCCACGCGCCGCCGCAAATCATCAAGATCCGCTCCCCGCACCTCATGCAGCCGTTGTACAATCTGGCTAGCTGCTGATGCCTCGTCATTCAAGAATACAAGCAGCAGCAAATGCGGCGTTAGAAGTCTCAGGCCATAGTCCGCCATCATTCCAGCGGCATCTGTCATCAGTCGCGATAACTCAGTTGAGGGGATATTGGGGTTAAGTGTACTCATCGTCAAATCCTGTTACCTAAACACGCTGTGGGAAGCATCCTTCCGATTCCATGGTGTCCACAATATTCTCCCAGCCAGGGGGCCGCTGCGCTTTATAGGCTTCGATTTCCGCTCTGCCATCGTAGCGCACCATATTTCTTTCGAAGGTCCACGCATCACCTTCCCACGTAAACAATCCATATTTCGCCCGCGGATCGCCATCCCCGGGCATACTCACCGAGCTGATATTAAATAGCTGCAGCTGTCCGGAGCTTCGTTCATTGGGTATGTGCAGATGCCCAAACACCAGCGCCGCGGCCCGGGGCGACCCCACCAATTCAGCCAGTTCCTCATCCGTTTGCCGCACATGGCCGTAACGCGCCTGCTGTTCCAATTCAGGTGCGAAAATAATCTGGTTCACATCTTTTGGATTGGCGTGTACCACCAACAAATCATCATCCGCCGTTTCTGTTGGCGAAATCCTGTGCGCAAATGGCAGCCCATCGAGCCATTTCCGCTCTTCTTCGCTGAGCTCATCCAGCGTCCATTGTGCCAGAGCCGCCAGCTTATCCGGCACTTCTTGCCGCCCCAAGACCCAATCATCCGTGTTGCCGTAAATACTAATCGCTGCAGAATCTTGCATCCTGCGCACACATGCCGCCGGTCGTGGCCCTACCAGGCACAAATCCCCGGCAAAGATTACCTCATCCACGTCGCGGCCCGAAATATGTTCCAATACCGCCTCCAGGGCTGTCAAATTCCCATGAACATCAGAGAAAACAGCAATACGCATTATCCACCCTTTTATCTTGTTGGACGATTTGCCAAACGTCCCTTCCCATTTGCTCTGCCAAAAGCTGCCATAAAATAGACCAACGACCAATAATCGTCATCTCGCTTCGTAAAGTACCATAGCGCTAGATCGCGGGCAAGGAACATTGCCCACAGAGAATCTCGCTGTGCTGTGTATAATGGGCTAAGATTCATCGAGGAGACTCCCGCATGACCATCCTAAAAATCGTTGTCTTTTTAACCTTCCTAACCTTTATACTTGCTTCTTGCACCGCTGCCGGTTCCCCTTCCGTCCAGGAATCCTCATCCGCTTCTCCGCAAGCGCCTGAACCCGATAATGAGCCAATCAATCCTGCGCCTACATCCACGACCCCACCCACACCTGCCTCAACGGCCGAACCCACCGCAGAAATGGAAGAAATCCCCGCATCCCCCACGCCAGCCCAGCAGTCGGCCGAACCGGAGCCGCCAGAAATCAACATTCAATCCGGTGTAGAAAATATCACGATAGTTGGCGCAGGAGATCTACCCATCCAGACCACGCTCTACACGCCTGATGGAGCTGCCCCTCTCCCCGGTATCATCTTGCTCCATATGCTTGGCAGTGACCGGCAGGTATGGGAGGACATCGGCCTGACCAACAGTTTGTTAGAAAAGGGTTATGCCGTCCTCGCCGTCGACATGCGTGGACATGGAGAGACAGGAGGAGCCGTTGATTGGCAGTTGGCGCCAGAAGATCTTCAGCTTGTGTGGGACAATTTCACCGCCCTTGACCAGATTGACGCCCAGCACACGGCCGTTGTTGGCGCCAGCATCGGTTCCAATCTCGCCCTCCTTACCGCAGCCAATAAACCCGCTGTCAACACCGTTATTCTGCTCTCGCCTGGACTCGACTATCGCGGGGTCACCACAGAAACTCCGCTTGAGCAATACGGCGATCGCCCCATCCTCATTGTTGCCAGCGAAGAAGACAGCTATTCCGCCGACTCCTCACGCACACTGGCCAACCTCGCCCAAGGTATATCACAGTTAGAGCTCTACAACGGTGCCGGTCACGGGACACGCATGTTCAATGCCCAACCCGAACTTACCCCCCTGATACTCACATGGCTCAACCAAAACCTTAATTAGTTCATGGCTGCGCAACGTTAAGATTAAATACGCGTAATGAATGGTAGAAACAAAGTGCGAAATAATTATAAGTGTTTGCGCAGGCTGGAACAGCGCAATCTGTTAGTAACACAGGAGAAAAAATGAGCCTTATAGGCAATATTATCTGGTTAATCTTTGGTGGCTTCTTAGCTGGGCTGGGCTATATCTTGGGCGGTCTGTTGTTGATGCTCACCATCATCGGCATCCCCTTCGGTCTAAAATCCATTCGCCTAGGACTGGCTACCATGGCCCCCTTTGGCAAACAGGTCGTCCAGACCGATTCTAGGGGCGGCTGCTTGCAGTTGATCTTTTCCATTATCTGGGTTGTCCTCTTTGGCTGGGAAATTGCTATCGCCCATCTCATTGGCGGCGCCATACTCGCCATCACCATTGTTGGCATTCCCTTTGCCAAACAGCATTTCAAGCTCATCCCCGTCGCCCTGTTTCCCTTCATTTACGATTTGGATTAACACCCATAGGAGTCAGGTAGGGGCACAGAATAGAACCTGTGCCCTTACCTGGCTGTATGAACAGATTCGTGGCTGAATCCCCTACCCAATTCCCGTTCTAACCTGCCGCAGAACAAGCATCAAAAGCACCAAAATCAACAGCACACCAACGCCCACAATCACAAAGCGCATCCCATTATCTTCCGGCGCTTCCTCCTCAAACGGAGCACCGAACATCAACAGGGCATCCTGGTTAAAAGGGGGCTCAAACATTTTACTGCCCACCGCCGCTATATTACCCACCTCTTGAATCTCACCGCTGGCTGGATCAAACCAGCGCAATCCATAGTTGCCTCGCAGCTGCGCCAGGTCAATAGTCGCTTCCTGTTTCTCTGGAAAATAAACCCACGCTTGCGACTTGTCATCTGCAACTGCCGCACGAATATGCCCTGGCCCATGCGGATTCTCAGAAAAAACAAGACTTTGCATAGGCTGAAACCGATGCCACGGCACCGTCTGCAGCAGGTTAATCAACATCCCCATCTGCCTCACGCCTGGCTCATCCAAAGATTCAGTCCACGAATTATTCGCCCCCCATGTATCCGGCTGCCCCTCCATAGCCCTTGCAAATTGAAAAATCTCCGCATGCCCATAATTGTGCCCAAACCCACCAGCCAACAACGACCAGTACGCAGCTTTTCTTACCTGGTGGGCCGATATACGCTCCTCATTCTGTACGGCAATATCTTCATAGGCTGGCTCACCATTGAGCACCGGCTTGCTTGAATCCCGGTATATTTCCTCAGTGGTCACATAATTGGTTTCCAAATCGGGAGAATGGCCCGTCTGAATCATATGAAAATCCAGCCATTCTGCATCGCCAAACAGATGATAAGATGAGAGCCCTTTCCGACCAGGGTGGAATGTCACCAGCTTTCCCGGATCCGCCTTCTTCAGTTCACTGCCCAGCAGCGCCCATTTGTTATTTTTGCCCGTATCCCCACCGCTGATCCAAATGATATTCTTCCGATCCACATACCGGTGGCTTAACCAGTTAGCATAGGCCACGATATCATCTTCATCAACACTGAAACCCTGTTTTCCGCCGACCACAAAACCCCACAGAGGCAAGATGCCCGCGACCATATCTCGCTTCTCCAGCTCTTCCAGAACAAAGTCTATTAGTTCAAAATAATCTTCGTTAGGTTGCGTAATATCTTGATTTTCGAATGGAACTTGTCCGTACCGATTGTCATGCTGCACTTCGTCTTCAAGATCCTTAAAAGGCAGCCGCATCATGATAACCGAGAATCCCTTTTCCTGACGGTCGTCAAGATACGTCACAATCTCCTCGCGCGTCAGCCGGTGGGTCAGATCCCACGCCGTGTCTCCCATCCACAAAAACGGCTCTCCATCCGCTCCCACCAAATATTTACCATCCTCGCTCACCCTTGCCGGCGCCAGCCCTGCCCCTTGCCCATCTTCTTGCAAGTTTCCCAAAGCGCGAACCGGCACGACCAACAATAGGCCAAGCGCAGCAATCACCAATATCAACTGAACATTTTTCTTCATCCGCCCTCGTCCGCGTCCTCATCAATAACCATCTTGACCGCATCCGCGAAAAGTAAACACAAACATAAACTATAATTCTAACAACCGACCTTGAGAAAACGCTCCAATCGTTCCGGCAAATCCCGCCACCATGCGGCCGTTTCCCGCACAGCAAAAACATGTGTGTGCCCCTGCCGGTCATGAGCGCCCAGACCCTTTGCCACCACACTACTGCCCGGTTCCAACGCCAGAAAACCCGCCAGCTCATCCTCATACCGTATCGTTGACCGGATGATCACCACGTGGCTCAGCTCTGACTCCGCCTCCTCAAGCAGAAAGTCAATATTCCAAAACAATTTCTTCTCACTTGCTGGCTTAAGCTCGGTATCCCCCAACCCTACATCCCTGAAAGTCCGGATCATCACCTCACGAATCGGCTGAGGATTGTCCCCCTCAGAACGCGTCGCATGCCGCAGCAATCGTCGCCCCAAAGTCATGGACCCCTGCTGCGCCATCGCCGATCCCACGTATACGACATCGCCTTTAGGGACGCATATCCACCGTCCCCCTTGAAACCTTCCAAAACGCACCAGCAGCTCACGCCCTACCCGTATCCTTAAAAGATAACTCCCGCTCTGTTCACCACCGCCCAAGATCGTAAGTCGTTTCATATCATCCAACGGCGATCATACCCTTTTGCTATTAACCTGGCACGATACTTAATCAGATGGTTTTTATCCCATATCTCGCTACAATCGCCCCATGCAAGCTGCGGTCCAAAAACCAACCCTCAACCTCTACGATCTTTCCCGCCTGGAACTGCGTCAGCACCTCTCCGCCTGGGGGTATACCGACTTCTACGCTCAGCGCCTTTGGCAAGCACTATATCGCCGCCAGGTGACATCGCTGGAACAAATTGAGGGCTTGCGTCCTGACCTCCTGGCCCGCCTGCACCATGACACCTATCTTGACATCCTACCCGTACAAGTCGCCACCGACAGCGGTGACGGCTTCACACGCAAATTTCTCTTGCGTCTGCATGATCGCCAGACCATCGAAACTGTGCTCATGACCTTCAAAGGTCGCATCACCGCCTGCGTCAGCACCCAGGCCGGCTGCGCCATGGGCTGTGTCTTTTGCGCCACAGGGCAGATGGGCTTCATGCGTCATTTAACTGCGGGCGAGATCGTCGCCCAAGTCCTGCATGTCAGCCGCATTCTGCGCCAGCGGGGCCAAGAACTACGCAACATCGTGCTTATGGGTATGGGCGAACCGCTGCACAATTACGATCAGACAATGAAAGCGCTAGACATCGTCATGGACCACCACGGCCTAGCCATCGCCCCCAAACACATCACTCTCAGCACCGTGGGGCTTGTGCCAGGTATCCGCCGCCTTGCTGATGAAGCCAGGCCAGTACGTCTAGCCGTCAGTTTGCATGGCGCCACAGACGCCGAAAGGCAGGTCTTGGTCCCTCCCGCCAAGCGCTGGCCCCTGGAAGAACTGATTGCCGCTTGTCGCTACTACAGCCAGAAACGCCGTCGCCGTATCTTCTTTGAGTGGACCCTCATCGCCGGCGAAAACGACACCCCGCAGCAGGCTCATGCCCTTGGCCAACTGCTGGCTGGTCTCGACGCCCATGTCAACCTGATCCCCCTCAATCCTACCGTAGGCTACGACGGCCGTCCCGCCCACGAAGCAGGAGCCAAAGCATTCCAAACCATCCTCACCCAGTATGACCTCCCCAGCACCGTACGCCAGCGCCGCGGCATCGATATCGCCGCCGGTTGTGGCCAACTCCGCACTCGTCAAAATGACCGTCAAGATCTCAAGGTGCGTAATAATAATGAAACAGAGGAATAATCGCCGCTTCCTCTTCCGTCAGAATCCGCTCCGCCCTGATATAAATCCTCTGTCGTACTGCCGGATCTCCAATTAGCTCCGCCGCCTCCAGCACAATTTCATCATAATCCCCACGGCTAAAACCGCCTAGATTAAACGGCGCTTGTGAATGAAACGCCTCGCGCATCGTATTATCTGGATCGTTTATATCGACCACCCATCCCGCATGATACACGCCTGGCCTTTTCGCTTCCAACTGGCTGAAATAGTCGCCCGCAATGGGCACCATCTCAACCTCAATGCCCAAGACATCGCGCCACATTTGGGCTGCAACCTCAACTACCACGAGATTCTGCTCTCGTTCTTCTACATATAATTCCAATGGTGGCAGCCCCTCACCGCCGGGATAACCCGCCTCTTCCAGCAGCCCTTTAGCCACGTCCGGCTGAAACGGTATTCCCACGTCCCGGTAAAGATCCCGGCCCAAGGTATCCGGATGAGTGAACGTTGTCGCCGCCCTTGGCTCAATAAATCCCACCTCCTGTGCCACTCTGGCCAACGTTTCCCGATCCAGAGCCAGAGCCAGAGCGCGGCGCAAGAACAAATCTCCAAAAGGTTCTTGCTCCAAGTTAAACGCCAGCAGCATAGTTGCTGGTCGTCGATCGCTGTCTAAGGGCAGCCACGGAATCTCCGGCGCCAGCTGCTCCAGTGCAACTGTCTCCACTCCCAATCGCGCTATATCCCCTTCCTGCTGCTCTCTTTCCCGCTCCACCGCCTCCGGAACCTCTGCCAAGAAGAGCTGCGCATCCTCATAACAGGGCGGGCACTCGTCCTCTGGCGCTTCATCCACATAAAGCCTGAAACTGCGCATCGCTGCCCGCATATCCCCCATTTCACGCAAAATCACGCCGCGTGTGTAGAGGTTGTTGAAATCTCGCGGGTTCTGTTCCATTGCCGCTTCAATATGCACCAGGGCCCGTTCGAAATCCTGACCTTCTAGAAATATCCCGGACAACTGCCTATGCGCTTCAACTTCATCCGGATCAAGTTCAATCGCTCGCGTAAGATCTGCAATCGCCTCATCAAATTGTCCTAATTCACGATAAGCCATGCCTCTGAGCAGATAAACCGCAGGTTGTTGATCACCTTCCGCCAATATCCCGCCTGCTTCTCTGATCACCCCTTCAAAATCTCCCTCTTCCAGCATAACCGGCAGCGCCTCTGGGCGAGTCACTCGTTCCACCCCTTCTTCCCTCGCTTCGTCGATCCGCTCGACTTCTTCCTGTTCCCTATCACTTACTTCTGTCGCTGTCTGAACAACCTCCGCACTCTCGCTTGCTGACTGCAAACCTCGCTCTCGAACGACCCAATAGGCCCCAATACCAATCGCCGCCAGGACCAACGCCAACAGAAGCCAGCGCCACCTGCTCCGTTTCGTCGATGCGGCATCGCCGAACGTTGTACCAAGCGCATTAGCTGGCTGGTCCGCCACCTGCCCCCTTGACACGTCCATGGCGTCATCAATCACCGCTTCACTTTCAGCTTCCTCCAACTGCTTCAGCTCTGGTGGTGTGTCAACCATCGTTGGCTGAACACTGCTTACTTCTGGCTGTACTTGCGAGCTTAGCGCCAGCGACAAATGCTCCGCTTCCTCGGCGCTGGCTGCGGCTGCAGCAGCCAATAGACTGGCCACTTCCCCAGCCGTATCAGGCCGCTCGTCCGGCTCCTTGGCCATCGTACGCGCCACTACCTCATCGTAGCTGTGCGGCAGATCCGGCTTGACTGCCCGGATATGAGGCGCCGGTTCCGTCATCTGTTTTACCAGCACCATCGCCGGAGATTCTGCCGTAAACGGCCGTTTCCCCGTCAGCATCTCAAAAAGAATCACCCCTAAAGCATAAATATCACTCCGTGAATCAACCTTCTCCCCCTGGATCTGCTCCGGGCTCATATAGCCCGGAGTCCCCAGCGCCCCCTTGCTGCCCGTCAGAGTCCCCTGCGCCTCGCTCAAACGCGCGATGCCGAAATCAGACAGATACGCCTCCCCATACTGGTCAAACAGGATATTCCCTGGCTTCAGATCCCGGTGCACAATCCCTTGCCCGTGCGCCACATCCAATGCCGAGCTGATCCGGGTTAGAATATGGGCCACTTCTTCCGCCGGCAACGGACCTTCCCGCAAACGAGCCGCCAACGATCCTCCCGTCATCAAGCGCATCACCAGGAAAAGGCGCCCCTCCTCTTCCCCGAAATCATAAACCGGAACCACCGCCGGATGCTCCAGGGCAGCAATCGTCTTTGCTTCCCGCTCAAAACGCGCCCGGAAATCAGGATCATGCAAATACTCACTCGGCAGTATCTTGACCGCCACATCCCGCTCAAAGCGCGGATCATAAGCACGATAAACCGACGCCATCCCCCCACGGCCTAATTCCGAACTGATCGCATACCTTCCAATTGTCTCCGGCACCGCCATACAGCCCTCTCCTCTTCCAACCGTCATTCCGCCACCCAACTGTAATTTCCGCGCAGGCGGGAATCCACCTCTCCCATCGATCCCCCATCATCAGCTATCATACCATAGCCAACCCGTTAACCATTCACCAACCAATTCTGTTGGCTGCTTCTTGATTCGGCTGATTGTTATCTGTTTTTTGCCAATTGTTAATTGTTTTCTTCCATCATCAAACATCCACAAGAAATTATAGAAGCGATCGCAGCGCCTTCTCCGTCGCCGCTCCTATCGCACGAATACTGTTGCCTTCAATGTACCGTTCATATCCCTGTTTCGCCATCCGCTCCCGCAGTTCAGGATCTTCCTTTAACTCCAGAATCGCCGCCGCCAGCGCCCCCGCATCTTCCCGTTCAGTTAAATAAATATGCTCCCTGTGCGTCAACACCTCACGAACTACCTCCGAGTCCCCTGACACCACAGCCCGCCCCATCGCCATCCCCTCCCATACCTTATTTTGAATTGTGTAATGCGACTGCTTCGTCTCCCCAAAAACCCCCAGGCAAATATGGGAGACAGCCAGACTATCCAGCAGTTCCTCCTGGCTCACAAACCCGTGAAAAGTTACATTCACCAAGCCCGCTTCCTGCACCTTCCTCTCAATCCGCGCCCGCTCCGGTCCATTGCCAAAAAAGTGAAGCTCTATGTCCTCCCACTCTCGAAGGAGAATCGCAGCATTCATTATGGTATCCAGCCCATGTGAGGGCAGATAAGTGCCATGGTACGTGACCCGCAGTCCATCATCCCCCGGCTGCAAAGGACGAGGGTGGAAGACCCGGTCATCCGCCCCATGCGGCACTCGCCGGAATCCTTCCCGTGCCAGGCCATATCGTTCGCAGTAATATCCTTCGTAGGCGCTGTTCTCCGAAATAAGTAGATCCGGCAGCTTCAAGCCCCCCTTCTCCAGAAGAAAAATCAAGCGCCCCGTCAACGGGCTCTGTACCGTCAACCCCCGCTCTTCCGCCACCAGGTACAGAGACATCAAAATGTCCAATGCCACCGGTCTACGCCGCCACCAGGCCAACAGCCGCGCCATGTAGCTGTCAAATTGGCCCGGATACCCGATCAACATCACATCATATTCCGCTGTTTTATTGTGATTCCTAAAAAGCCGCCAGTAGGTCTTGATCACCCGCCACCAGAATCTTGGCCTGCGCCACCCGCCACTCGCCTGCGCCACCCGGTCCTCAATACTGTGCCATAAAGTAGCATGGCATTCATAAACGACCACATCTTCTTGAGCCCGCAGCCCCGCAATCAAAATCTGATTCCGCGTGTACGCAGCCCGGTAGGTGCCAAAATAACAGACGCGCAGTGGTCCCGGCCGGGAATTGTCATCTCTTTTCATTGCCGCCCATTATAGCCAAGCCTCACGATCACCTCCAACATGTCTCCAACCGCACCGGTCGTTCCCCAACAAACCCCAATTTATGATCTTATACCTACAGTACACTTATTGAACTTGACGCGAACATATGTTCCATTCTATAATCTCAATATGAGCATTCACAATCGCGCTTGGTCCCCGTTCCCATACTCGCCACTCCCAACCCGCCACTCGCCACTGAAAACGATGTCGTTTCCCGCAAAAAAACATAAACGACATCATCAACATCCCCCGCATTCATCCGCCCGATTATTAGACTTCTCGACTACTTGTCTACCGAACTGCGTGACTATTTGACTCTTCAACCACTTGACAAAGCCCCCAGAAAGTAGAAGATTTAAGGTAGCAAACCCAGCTGCCCTTTGTCCCACAACAACCAGGCAGCCTTATACATTTTTAGCATACAGAGGAGTTTTCAATGCTTATCAAAGAACGTATGTCTTCCCCCGTAATTACCGTTGAACCCAATCTGCCCATCATGGATGCCCTTGAACTTATGAAAGGAAAGAACATCCGCCGCACGCCCGTCATGAAAGACGGCCGTCTCGTGGGCATCATCTCTGATAAGGACCTGCTTAATGCCGCCCCTTCCGACGCCACCTCCCTCAGTGTCTGGGAATTGAACTATCTCCTGGGCAAGATCACTGTCGGCGAGATTATGACCAAGAATGTCTTCACCGTGACCGAAGACACACCCATTGAAGAGGCTGCCTACCTGATGGCAGTTGAGAAAATTGGCGGTCTGCCCGTCATGTCCGACGGTCATCTGGTCGGTTTGATCACCGAAACCGATCTCTTCCGCATTTTCTTGGAGCTCATGGGTGCCCAGCAGGATGGCGTGCGCGTCACAGCCTTGATTCCCGACATGATAGGAGAGCTCGATGTTTTAACCCATGCCATTGCCGAAGATGGCGGGGAATTCATCTCCCTCACCCAATTTGCCAGAGACTCAAGCTCCAATCGTATCGTCACTTTCAAAGTAAGAGGCATGGACGAAAAGTCGGTTCGCATAAAAATCGAGCCTTTTATCACGGAATTAATTGATATTCGCACCTGCTGCTACTAAGAGCAATAAATGGGAACATGCCGTTGTACATCCGTCCACCTCATAGTCAACAATGATCCTTGTTACAGGTGCCACGGGTTTTATCGGCCGTTCCCTCACCAACGCCCTCACCCTGGGCGGCTACGACTGGAAAGCCTACAAAGGGCGCATCAACAACCTCGCCTCCTTGCGCGAACAACTCGCTGGCGTAGAAAAGGTCTTCCATCTCGCCGGTTCCGAATCTCGCGGTCGTATTCGCCTTCTGCGCCATGTCGACAATGAAGGCACCAAACGGCTCATAGAGGAAGCGCGGAAGGCCGGCGTCCAGCATCTAATCATCCCCAGCCGCATCGGCGCCGATGCCAATTCACTGCACCCTCTCCTCCGTTCCAAAGGCGAAATTGAACGGGCCGTTCGTAACGGCCGTACCCCCTACACCATCCTCCGCACCAGCACCCTATTTGGTCTGGGCGACCGCTTCACCGAGATTATATTGGGTCTCGCGCTCTGGAGTTGGCCTATCGTCTGGTTGCCCGGTGGCGGAGTCATTGCCATGCAGCCTCTCTGGGTTGAAGATTATGCCCGCTGTCTCATCGCTGCCCTTGACCAACCCAACTTGATCAACCAGACCATCACCCTAGCTGGCGATGAGCGCTTTCGCTACCGGGAATTGGTTAGTCATATATTGAGCGTAGAGGGTGTGCGCCGCAAGGCTCTCAAAATACCATTGGCCTTGCTCGGTCCCTCGGCGGCCCTATGCTTTGGTTGGTGGCATTGGCCCGCCGTCAGCCGCTTCTTTGTCGATCGCTTTTTCGTGCCCGAGGTTGCCGAACTCGATTCCATCCGCCGCTATTTTGGCTTTCGGCCCATGCGTTTCCGCGAAACCATGGCCTATCTACACCGCCCCGGCATTCGTTGGCGCATTTTCCGCCGCTGATTGAGCCAACCCCATAAATTTTGCTATACTCATGGCTCGTGAGGCAGCTGCTGCTGGGAAGCTGACCTTCACTTAAACTTAAACATGGAGAAGACAATGACCAAAGTAATCACCATCGAAAACATAGCCGAGCATGACGGCCAACGCATAAGAATTCAAGGCTGGTTATATGCCAGCACACGCAAAGGCAAGTTGATGTTCGTACGCCTCCGCGATGGCACTGGCATGGCTCAGGGCGTCGCCTACCGCCCCGAGGTTGGGGATGATCTTTTCGAAGAGTTGAAACGTCTCGGCCAGGAATCTTCGCTGGTCGTCACCGGGACCGTCCGTGCCAACAATCGCGCTCCCGGCGTCCCAGGTGGTTATGAAATCGGCATCGAAGAAATTCAGGTCTTACAGAATGCCGAAGAGTACCCCATTACTCCCAAAGATCATGGCGTTGAATTCTTGATGGACAATCGCCATCTCTGGCTGCGCTCCAGCAAACAGTGGGCCATCCTGCGTGTACGTGCGACCATAAAACGGGCCATTATCGACTTCCTCGACAGCCACGGTTACCTTAACATCGATACGCCCATCATCACCCCATCCGCCGCGGAAGGCACCAGTTCGCTGTTCGAGGTGGACTACTTTGAAGATAAAGCGTTTTTAGCCCAAACAGGACAGCTTTATAACGAGGCCGACATCATGGCCTTCGGCAAGGTCTACTGTTTCGGTCCCACCTTCCGCGCTGAGAAATCAAAAACTCGCCGCCATTTAACGGAATTTTGGATGGTAGAACCGGAAATGGCCTTCTTTGACCTCGACGACTTGATGGCCATGGAAGAAGAGTTTATCAGCTACATCGTTCAGACCACGCTCACCGAAAGGAAAGCAGAATTGGAACTGTTAGAGCGCGATATTTCCGCCCTAGAAAATGTCAAACCGCCCTTCCCGCGCATCAGCTATGATGATGCCTTGGAACGCATCGCCGCCATTCGCGAGTCCACCACTGATGCCCAATTACGTGATGAATTGGCCATTAAATGGGGCGATGATTTTGGCTCACCCCATGAAACTCAGCTAACCAAGCAGTTTGACAAGCCGGTCTTCGTTTACGGATACCCGACTCAGGTCAAAGCTTTCTACATGGAACCCTGGCCTGGGCGTCCCGAAGTTTGCAAAAGCGTCGATCTCTTGGCTCCTGAAGGATATGGTGAAATTACCGGTGGCAGCGAGCGTATGAGCAATCCTGACGAATTGGTTGCCGCCATAAACCGTCACGATTTACCGATCGAAGATTACCAGTGGTACATTGACCTCCGTCAATACGGCAGCGTGCCTCACAGCGGTTTTGGTCTCGGCCTTGAGCGCACTGTGGCCTGGATCTGCGGCATCGATCATATTCGCCAGGCCAGTCCCTATCCCCGTTCGCTTAACCGCAAGAATCCATAGGAGACCAAGGGATCAAAACCAGCACAATTCGCGCCCACCCAACTCGCTTCCACCCGGTTCTTTCAAACACCTTGAGCTAACCTGGTGGATAAAAACAGCCGCAAGAATATCTGGCGCACATTGATCGTGGTGGCATTTATTGTCGTCATCACGATCCTTTTCTTCCTGCTGGTGGATATTGAAGAGGTCATCCAACAGCTTCTAGCCGCTGATCTGCGACATATCTTCGCTGCCTCCGCACTCCTCATCTTAGGCCTCATAGCCTTCGCTGCCCGTTGGCGTGTTCTCTTGGAGAACAAACCCCCACTTTTATTCAGCTTCCATGCCAGCAATTTAGGCCATGCTGGCAATATCTTAATCCCCTTTCGTGCCGGAGAACCGATCCGCATTCTGGTTATGGGCAGCAGTAAAAATGTCTCCTTCACCGAAGCTACAACCAGCGTCGTCGTCGAGCGTTTGTTTGAGCAGCTGCTGCGTCTATTGGCCTTGGGGACGGCTGTCTTGGTCGGCGTAGGTATCGAGATTTCACCTGCCACCGCTGTTGGCGGTATCACTCTCTTGGTCCTAGGATTTGGCGCGGTCGCCTGGTTGGTAAAGAATCAGGAATTCACGCTGGAGAAAGGCACCCGGCTTTTGTCCAAACTACCGCGCGTAACCGAAAAAACCGCGCATAGATCAGTTTCTGACTTGCTTCATAATCTTGAAGCAATCTCCAAGCCGCAGCGGTTTATCTTGATCTTGCTCCTCTCCCTGCTCACCTGGTCGTTTTTTTGGAGCTTCTTCTACCTCACGCTCCTATCTCTTGGCCCTAATATTCCCCCAGATCAACAGCTTGCCATTTCTCTAGCTGCCCTGGCTCTCTCGCCGCCGTCGGCCCCCACCCAGCCCGGAATCTTTCACGCTTCCATCGTTGTCCCTTTGGCAGCGCTTGGAATCGATCCCGCAGCTATGACCGCATATGCTGTTGTTCTGCACATCCTCGAGATGTTTTGGATGGTTCTGCTCGCCCTGTGGGGCTTATTCGCTACCGGCACATCCGTGAGTGATTTCTTTAAAGAGCGAAGCTGATCACGTCCTCTCCCGCCAACCCCACAGGTGCCTGCTAACCGGATCCCCCTCAAAGGTCGCTTCATTCTCACGCCAGAAATCTTCAATCGGTAGTCCGCTCACGTGAGCCTTTATTGTGTGTACGATATACTGGGTTGGCAGTCCAGGATATGAAGGAGATTCCTTATTTACTTTCTTTGTCTCAATACCCTCTGCCAGAATGTTTATCTGATCTCTTCCAATTCCCAGCTCTTCTTCTAAACAGCGCACAGCAGCTCGATTGATCGGCTCGTTGCCTTTCACCTTTTCTGAAGGTGGCAGCTTTCGGTATCGACGCGATCCATTAGTCAACACCTGCTCTAATTCAAGCAGGGTCGCGCCGTTTTGGTGGATAAGAACTTCCACAACCTGCACAATTCGCATGGACGGGTTCGTCTCGAAGCTAATCTCGCCGGCTGCATACTCGTCCCAAAGATTGGCAATCGATTTATTGGCGCCTGTGCCCCAGACCGCCGTGTCAATACCACTTCCCATGAGCCACCCCACTATATCCGCACGATTAGCGAACTTAATCCCCATCCTATCCTATCTCTCCTCGGCTTCTAGAAACGCTTCATACCTGCCCAACGCCTCGTCGAAGTTCCTGCGCCCAAAACCCATGCGCACATGCCCATCCCCATAACCTAAACAGCTGCTGGGCAGGAGCAGCACGCCTGCCTGTTCTGCTAGGTGATGGCAGTACGCTTCCGCAGAAGGTTTGTGCAGTCCCACCAGGGCAATCGAACCTGCTTGCGGGGGCCGCCAAGTAAACAGTCCTGGCCAACGGCCAAAAAACTGTTCCACTGTGGCCACATTCCCTTCAATAAGATTACGGTTGCGGGCAGCAAGCTGATCTTGGACCTGGACTGCGGTTAAGGCTAAGAGCTCAGAGGGACCGGGTGGGCAAATGCTCGTATAGAACTTCCAATTGAGAACATCGGCGCGCAAAGATTGATCACGAACCACCAACCAACCCGATCGCAAACCCGGCAGACCGTGCACCTTAGATAAACCAGCAAGCACCAAGCCGCGTTCAAAAACATCAGCCATCGATGGCAGCGTTTCTCTCCCAAATAATTCCAAACCGCGGTACATCTCGTCGCAGAAAACCCATGCTCCGCTGCGCTCTGCGATCATGGCAACAGCCTGCAGCTGTTCAAGTTCAGGCACAAACCCAGTTGGATTATGCGGAAAATTAACCACGATCAGTTTCGTTCCTGCCGTCACCAGTTTGGCCAATTCATCCAGGTCAATTTCCCAACCATTAACCCCGGCTTTGAGCTCCCATTGGCTGACATTGCCGCTCACATGACGTGCCAGATTTAGCAGCGAATCGTACGCCGGCGTTAAAACAACGACGTGATCCCCAGGATCCAGCAATGCCCGCATGATCAGGTAAATCCCTTCCTCTGGTGAGCCCAAAACGACGATATCATCCGCCAGCGCCTGATCATAATTACCAGCAATCGCCTCACGCAGCGCCGGGTTACCTTGTGATTCCGTATATCCCAAACTTAAACGACCGAGGTCCGCCTCAGTCTGTCCATTCATCTCCAACAGTTCACTCACCGTTACCGTGTCGCAGTCTGATGAACAGAGTAAATAGGGCGTGCTAAACTCATATCGGGCAAAGTAATGTTCTATGCTAAAGGGTTCGATTTTCATGGGCGGAATCTTATCATGTTTATTCCTTTTGCCACGAATCAGATATGATCCCGTAACCGCCAAGAGGAGATACTATGGACAGAATTCTGGTTTCCGGCTTGATCAATGTCGAGACCACCCTGCGGGTAGACGAGTTCCCCTTAACCTATGAACCGGTGCATTTCCCTTTTTTTGGTATAAACAGCACCGTATCCGGTGTCGGCTACAACATCGCCAGTGCCCTTTCCACGCTGGGCAGCGCGGTTGACTTCCTGTCTCTCATTGGCCAGGATATGGCCGGTGATGCTGTGCGCCTTGCGCTCAAACGGGATCGTCTCGCCGGTCAATACATCCTCGACCGCATGTCCCACACTGCCCAATCGGTCATCATCTATGAATCGAGCGGTCGCCGCCAGATCCATACCGATCTCAAAGATATTCAGGATCAAATTTACCCCATGGACTTATTCGCTCAAGCCCTCAGATGCTGTGCCCTGGCTGTACTCTGCAATATCAATTACAACCGCCCATTCCTTGCCCTGGCCAAAGAAGCCGGGGTTCCAATAGCTACTGATGTGCATACCATTTCCAACCTGAAAGATGAGTACAATCAAGATTATATGGCTGCCGCCGATTTTCTGTTTATGAGTGGTGAACTACTGCCCTGTTCACCAGAAGAGTTTGCCGGGCGCCTACAAAACCGTTATGACGCAGCCGTGATCGTCATTGGTCTAGGAGAAGAAGGTGCCCTCCTCGCGGTAAAGGAAGACAACTTCATCGGCCGTATACCCGCCGTATCCTCAAGACCTGTCCTAAACACCATTGGTGCAGGAGATGCCCTGTTTTCCTCCTTCATCCATACCTATCAGCAGTCAGGTGATCCCTACCTGGCCATACGTAAGGCCGTTCTCTTTTCCTCGTACAAGATAGGTGAAGCAGGAGCAGCCCAGGGATTCTTGACCGCTGCCGAACTCGACGATCTATACAGTGAAAAAGCAAGGGGGATCTAGATTAGCGGGGAATACCAAAACGTCACGCTCTAATCAAGCCACACCAGCTCCGTAAGGCCATCTTGGGTGTAGGCATTCAATACTTCTTCAACATTCTCGTAAAACTCAAACTCTGGCTGGTCTACCCACAACAAGGTACACTGCCAATCAGGACATTGCGAACCAAATGCGGCGAGAACTTGTACAGCTCCCGTAGACCTCGTCTCACGTCGAGTTAAGACAAAGCGTTTAAAATTAGGCGGAATAGGTGGTAGATCTTGATCGGGCGGCATTTCCGGAATCTCGAAACCACCACAGCGGCTGAGCATCAGCAGCGTACTGCCGGTTAGAATGGCAGCCAGCTTTAAAAAGTCACGACGCCCGACCGTGCTTTCGCTGTTTTCCAGCGTGGGATTCTGCTCTTCGCTGTCTAGTTCAGTATTCGCTAAATCATCCATATTGCCGGAAACAAGTATCGCTGAATATAATAAAATCGACTGTCAACGTTAATTTACCCGTTAAAATGGTTGCCCACCGCGAAAAAAGATGCAGACCTCTCCACCATCAATCACTATTCTGAATACCCCGGTCCATATTGTCACCATGGACAAAACATTACGCATGGTCGAGCAGTACATGGCAGGAGATCGACTATATCAGATCGCCACCACCAACCCGGAATTTGTGATGACTGCTCAAAAGGATGCCGATTTTCAGCTTGTGTTGCAGCAGTGCGATCTTTGTATAGCCGATGGCGTCGGCTTGCTTATGGCCTCTCGTTGGCTCGGATCACCTCTCCCCGAGCGCGTGCCCGGCTCCGAACTTGTATACAATCTAGCCCAATTAGCTGCCCAAGAAGGATGGCGACTATTTCTCTTGGGAGCCGCCCCCGGTGTAGCTGCCGAGGCGGCAGCCATTTTCCAGACCCGATATCCGCAGCTCCAAATCGCCGGGACCCATGCTGGTTCCCCAGACCCGGCAGAGAATGATGAGATCGTGACCATGATCACTGGGTCGCAGGCAGACTTGCTTTTTGTCGCCTATGGAGCGCCCAAACAGGACAAATGGATCTTCCGCAATCATGAGTCGCTGCCCACCGTAAAGGTCGCCCTCGGCGTCGGGGGTTCTTTGGATTTCGTAACCGGCAAGTCCAAACGAGCGCCGCGCTGGATACAGAATTTGGGACTTGAGTGGCTGCATCGCCTGCTGAAGGAACCATGGCGTTGGCGGCGCATGATGGCCCTGCCCCGCTTCGCCCTTAAGGTTCTGCTCAGCCCCAAGAGCTGACCCACTCAGCGTTTTTGCGTTTACAAACTTCCGGCTTACAATCCGCATTCTATGCTCATTTTGATAGGGATCATCACATGCGCGTGCTAATTACCGGCTCCAGTGGCCAAATAGGTACCAACCTTGGATTGCGGCTGCAAGAGCAGGGGCACTTTGTCTTCGGCGTGGATATCCGGCCCAACACCTGGACCACAGAGCTAAACACGCTGCTTCAGGATTTGAGCTCGCCGTTTTCTAATTTCAAGGGTGGGCTTGGTCATGCCGCGTATCCGTCTAATTTAGACGTGGTCGTTCATTTTGCTGCCCATGCCAAAGTACATGAACTTGTGCAGCAGCCCCACCGTGCCTTAGAAAACATCACCATGACCTTCAATGTTCTGGAATTTTGTCGCCAGAACAATGTACCTATCATATTTAGCAGTTCCCGAGAAGTTTATGGTGATATTCATCGCTACATCACCGAAGAGTCCTATGCAGATTTCGCTTTTACCGAAAGCCCTTACTCGGCGAGCAAAATATCTGGCGAAGCACTGGTCTATTCCTACGCCCAATGTTATGGATTGCGCTATCTGGTTTTTCGTTTCAGCAATGTCTACGGCCGATATGACAATGATCTTGAGCGCATGTCGAGGGTTATCCCCAAATTCATTCGCCAGATCAGCGCCGGTGAACCCATTATTGTCTACGGCAGAGACAAGGTCCTCGACTTCACTTATGTTGACGATTGCGTGGATGGAGTAATAAGCGGTATAAAGCTGCTTGCCGGCGGGCACAAGGCCAATGAAACCATCAACCTCGCCTACGGTCAGGGCAGCACCTTGGTTGAAATGGCCCACTTTGTGGGTGCAGCCCTGGACATGCAGCCGGAGATAAACGTTGCCTCTTCTCGCGTCGGAGAAGTAACCCATTATGTGGCCAATGTTGGCAAAGCGCGCGCCTTATTAAATTACCATCCGCAAACACCACTTGAAAAGGGCATCGCCAAAGCTGTCGCCTGGTGCGTGGACTGGTGGGATCGTCACCAAGCTTCCGATTCATGATCACCATCGATATTTCGGCCGCCGTCCATTCACGCGCAGGATTAGGTCGTTACAGCGCAATGTTGGCTTCCTCAATGCTGGCCGAGCGACCACAACAGGTTGCCTTTTTTTACAATCGCGGGCCAGACGGCAAATTCCCACCTTCCCTGCCCGCTGCGACGCCACAGCGCAGTGTGAGCCTGGGTTATAAACCATGGCGCACGGCCGTTCTCCTGGCTCAACTGAGCCATATTCCCTTCAACAGACTTGTGCCCGAGACCACGCTCTTCCACAGCACTGAGCATCTCCTCATGCCTTTGCACAATACGCCAACCGTGTTGACCGTACACGATCTCATTTACAAGCTGTATCCCGCCTACCATAAGAAATTGAACTACTGGTACCTGAACACAGCCATGCCCCTCTTTTGCCGCAAAGCCGACGCCATCATTGCCGTTTCAGAGGCAACCAAACAAGATATCGTCAAATACTATAAGGTCGATCCGGCTAAGATAGTTGTAGTGTATGAGGCAGCCTCGTCCCACTTCGAACCGCCGTCTCCGGCCAGGATCTCCCTCGTGCGTAAGAAGTACGATCTTCCAGGTCGCTTCCTCATTCACTTGAGTACCATCGAGCCGCGGAAAAACCTTGATCGGCTGCTTGATGCGCTTGTGGCCTTGCGCCTTTCCTATCCTGATTTGCATTTGGTCCTGGCCGGAGGCAGGGGGTGGCTCTACGAGGATTTCTTTGCCCGTATTGAAGCTGAAGATCTTTCCCATTGTGTACACAGCTTAGGCTGGGTTCCCGACGAAGATCTTCCCGCCATTTTGGCAGCGGCCGATCTTGCCGTCCAGCCCAGTTTATATGAAGGATTTGGACTACCCATATTGGAACACATGGCCAGCGGACAGGTAGTTGCCGCCAGCAGCTACAGCAGCTTCCCAGAAGTTGGAGGTGATGCAGCCGCCTATTTTGCTCCCACCGATGTCCCGGATATGACGGCCGTTATCTACCGTCTATTAACCAACCGGGAAGAATACGCCCACCGCCGGCAGCTTGGTTTGCAGCAAGCGCGCAAGTTTAGCTGGCAGCGTGCCGCCAAAGAAACCGCAGCCGTTTACGATTCATTGTTGGCCAACTAGAGAAACATGCGCAGATTACGCAGCCCCAAGGCCTATAGCCTTCTCCTTCTGATTATCCCCCTCCTCTACCTGGCGACCATGGCACGCTCGCCAGTTTTGGGCGATCCTTCGGAATACACCTTTGTGGCTCACATCCTGGGCATCGCCCACCCACCAGGTTATGCCTTCATCACTTTGATCGGTAAACTTTTTCAATCGCTGATTCCTTTTGGTGAAATTTCTTGGCGTATGCACCTTTTGTCAGTAACCGCTGCTTCCATTGCCACACTTCTCGTATTTGCCACCATAAAGTCGCTGACCCGTTCTGTAGAAATTTCTGATCAGAACCAGACCGGCGGCCTCCCTCTGGGCATCCTTGCTGCCCTTTTTGGCGCCTTCACCGTCGCCACTGGCACTGACTTTTGGCAGCATGCCATCCATGCCAATCCCCATATCATCACCGCCACCTTACTTGCCGCCAATCTATTTTTCCTGACCCGCTGGTGGTCGGAGCGTCGCTCCCCAGGCGCCGCTCCAGAAAGTAATCAATCAGGCCGGGCGAATCGTTGGTTGTATGTTTTTAGTTTTTCTGCCGGCCTTGGTGTTACTCACCACCCATTGACCGTTTTCTCCTTTCCAGCGTATGCCATATTCATTCTGATCGTCCAACCTGCCATATGGCGTGACTGGAAAACCATACTGAAAATGGTGATCGCCGCCTTGCTCGGCCTGAGTCTCTGGCTGTACTTTCCCATCCGCAGCAGCATGAATCCTCCCTTTGGCCCATCAACCATGAATACCGTCGATGGCTTTCTAGACCACATTCTTGGTCGTGGTATCACCGAAGCGCTGCCCTATTTTTCCGTGCGCGAGCAGCCGGATCGTCTGCGCGTATTCTGGTCCATCTTACGTCTACAGTATTCCCTGCCTGTGATATTTCTGGCCCTATTCTCCGCAGCTTGGCCCATTCTAGACCGGCTCGTCCGCCGCAAGAATAATGCTGATCCTGGCCCCACTCGCGCACCTGGAGCCCTGATTCTGCTCTATGTTCTGGCATTCATTTTCAACTACGCCTTTGTTATCTCTCTCAAGGCTCAAGACATCATGGCCTATATATTAGGCCCCTTGCTCATCGTCGGTCTGCTGTCCGGGATTGGTTTATTTACCCTGGTCAGCTACTTCAATCATGCGCTCCGCCCCGGTAAGACCTGGTTGCTGCTGTTAATCACAGCCCTCTTCTTACTAGGCCCCGCCATCCAAATCTTGCGCAATATTTCACGTATTTCCTTGCGCCACTATGACGAAGGCGCAGCTTATGTCGATCATGTCTTTTCCAGTTTCGCCGTTCAGAACGAGGGTGCGGTACTCCTTAACGACTGGGAACATATGACGCCCCTTTGGTATACCCAGTTCGTAGAAGGACGTTGGCCAAACCCCGCCAATGTGCGCCCTGAATATGTGTCGACAGCCCGCACGTGGCTGGACAATGTCTTTGACTTTCTGCCTGGTGGCCCGGTCTATTTAAGCAATTATCGCCGCGAGATTGTCGATGCCGGATTCCGCTTGCGGCCGTTCGGCCCTTTTTATCGCGTCGTGGAACCGGGTGACGAGAGCATACCGCCGGAACTAGTCGCCGCCGGAGACACATGGCAAGACATAGAGATTGTCGCTTACCAACTGCCGGAATCAGCGGTGGCAGCTGGAGATTACGTGCCCTTTATTTTGGCCATGCGTTCCCCCTCGGGAACTTCTGGTTTTTACGTTCCTGTTCTCCACATCGGCGATCTAACATTACCGTTCACCACCGACAGCCATCTCGTCTCTCCCGACTGGCTCCCGGGTGAAATCATTGTCGAAAGCTTCGATTTCGCCATTCCCCATGATCTGCCCGCAGGCCAATATCCTCTATCGGTAAGCTTGAAAAATCTTAGCAGCGATGAAAGCAGTGGTCCTTTGCTGACCGCGGACACGCTAGACATCACAGCCGCGCCATTCCCTGTACCAACCGGTAACTTGCTGGCCAATTTCCGCCAACGTGTAGGCTTAGAAAAAGCATCCGCCCGCGCCGGGGCACGTATCATCTCCGCTCCCTGGGATGAACCACTTGTCGTTCAGCCAGGAGACACCATCCCCCTGACCCTTGGTTGGAAAAGCCTCGACTATGCTGAGGAAGGCTATACAATCTTCGTCCACCTCATCGACCTTGCCAATCGCCCCATCGTTGCCCTTGATTACACCCCTTTGGGTGGCGCTGCACCAACTCATCTCTGGATTCCAAAATGGCTACCCGCGCAGAAATACACCGATCCTTATCGCCTTACGGTGCCTGAAGATCTCGGACCCGGGACTTATCTGATTGAGGTTGGTGTATATGAAATGGTCGGCAGGCGGCGCCTGCACATTGCCGATAGTGCGGGAAATTCGGTGGGAGATCGCTTCATCCTTGGCAGCATTCAGGTTGAAAATGGTGAGCCATGATTGAAATAACTGGCTTGGCGCGGGGAACCTTAACAGAGCTTGATCCGTTATATCATTTAGATAGAGGATCTTATGTTTAAACAAATTCAACTCAACTTGTTTTTTCTTTTTGTCTTTGCGGGACTCTTCCCACTGGTTGCCTGTGCCCCCGATGCCCAGCCCATACGAGGTGTCGCCACTGATATTGAAATTACCTACCGGCGTGAAGGAGGAATTGCCGGTATCACCCAGGAGTGGACCATTTATCCAGACGGCCGTATCGTCAACCCATTCGAGCAAGAATTCCAAACTCCCCCTGAGGAAGTCATCGCCTTGCTCGCTAAATTGGAAGAGATCAATTCATCCTCGACGCAAGAGGCCATTATCTACGAAGACTCATGCTGCGATCAGTTCACCTATACCATTATCTTCAAAGTTGGTGACAGGGAAACCCTCATCCGTACCAGTGACGGTTCAGATCATCCCCAAGAAGTGTCATCTCTGTTGACCGAAATAAAGAGTCTGATTGCGCAGGCTGAACCTGTTGACTGAATCGCTCCCACCACTTATCTCAGCCCCAGCAGGGCGAAGATTTCCTCTTTTGCTTGCCGTCCCTTGACCTGGATAGCATCAAGTTCCTCAACTTCAACCCAATCCTTCACCTGCTCATAGGTACTTTTACTGATAATCACTTGATCAGGTCGCGCCACTTCTTGCAAACGTTTGGCCAACGTTACCGCATCTCCAATTGCAGAGTAATCCTTGCGTTGATCGCTGCCAACATTGCCGGCAACCGCTTCTCCCGTATGAATGCCAACGCCAAAATGTAAATGCTTTTCTTGCGGCAGATTAGCCCGGTAAGTCGCTGTCGTTCTCTGAATCATCAGCGCCGTCTTCAGTGCTCGTCGCACATGATCCTCTTGTGGGTTAAGCGGTGTATTAAATAGAGCCATCACCGCATCTCCCATGAACTTATCCGTCAACCCCTGATACCGCGAAATCGCTTGTACTGACAAAGTGAAGTACCCATTGACTATCTGGAAAAGCTGCTCAGGGTCCAACTCTTCACCATATGTACTAAAGCCCCGCATGTCCGCAAACAGAACAGAAAGGGTACGCCGCTGCGGACGCTGGGCAGCATCAAGATCACGGATCTTATCGACCAGCTTAGGCGGCAAATATCGTCTTACACTTTCCAGCCTTTTCTTCTCTGATACATCATCAAGAACAACAGCCACACCCAACATCTCCTGCTGCATATCTCGCAGAGGCGAAAAAGTCATATTCAGCGTTGTCGTATCAAGACGCTTTCCTACGAATACATCGATCTCGGTACTATGTGTGTCACCTTTGACCAACACATCATGAACAATGGATTCTACCGGTAAACCAAGTGTTTGTAAGACGGTTTGATATTTCTGAAACAGCACCGAATCAGCGGGAATTCCCAAAATACTTTCCGCTGCCCGATTATAGAGTGCAATACGGTTGCTTTCGTCAATTGTAATCACACCACTGGCGATGGAAGCAAAGACATTGTCCATCAGCTCTTTCATCTCCGTAATTTCCGCCAGATTATTGCGAATTTCACGGAAAAGCCGTGCGTTTTCAATCGCCACCGCAGCTTGATTGGCAAAGGCCGCCAAGAGATCCCGATCCGGGTCACCAAATATGCCAGAGACAATTCTATTGTCGGCGTAGATAACTCCCGTTATGCTCTCTTTGATCTTCAGCGGCACACATACGATGGATCGCAGCCGGTAGCTGATGATGCTCTGCTGGGCAG
Source organism: uncultured Chloroflexia bacterium (assembly GCA_963807975.1). Lineage (GTDB taxonomy): Bacteria > Chloroflexota > Anaerolineae > Promineifilales > Promineifilaceae > JAACFF01. The sequence goes on from CAWEDV010000007.1 coordinate 158,234, forward strand.
AAAAACGATCATCCTCCTGCGCATTCATCGTCACTACTGGTTCGCCCGTTTTAGCCACCCGTCGTACCACGCTGCGACTTATTTGGAAAGATTCAGATCGTTCAATCGTTTCTCGATCCATGTTTCGAGCAACTTGAACCTTCAATTTCCCCGTCTCATCGTCGATTAACAGCAGCAGCGCTCTTTCAGCATTGGTCAAACTTATAATGACATCCATGACCTGGTTGAGCACTTGGTCCAATTCCAAGGATGAATTGATAGTCGCCGCCACATTTTGTAATGCACTCAATGAATCGTGTTCGGTTGTCTGTTCTTGGACATGTCGGTCAAGCTCGTCCAATTGGCGGCGCAGGTAAATCAGCAAGCGCGTCAGCTCGCCGCTGTCACGCAGGGCAACTTGTTTGATTTGATTCGGCCTGGTAGAGAGAAGCGAACGCTGCTGCTGGTTGACCCCATCATTCAGCTGGTTCACCAGATCATGAAGTTGTTTAAGATTGGATTGTGTTGGCGTCGGTTGGGAATCTCCAGTAGGCGTGTCTTCTACTTGTGTCATGCGGTCAAGCTTATACTAGAGCACTCGGCTTGACAAGCGCCTATTCCCGATCGAGAAAACGCTTCTGCAGCCGCTGGATGCGTTTTGCAATGGTTTGACGAATCAACAACGGTCGCAGTTGCTTCCACTCTGAAAGAGGATCAAATTCAGCATCTGACTGGTACGTTCCGCTGAATCGTTTGCGGACATATTCGTGCGTCAGAGTGCGAATCGAAGCGCGCCCATCCGGCACGGCCGTGCCCATCATATCTGCGCGTTCATAAGGCGTATCCGTTGGTCCGTAAATAATCCCCAACCAGCGCGCCCAGGAGCCTAGTCTTTGGTAGCTTCGATCAACATCACCCTCGATCTGATGATTAAATCTATTCGCCGCGTATATCGCCCCGGCGGCCAGGAGTAGAACGACGACCGTACCCAAAGCCTGCCAGATCGAGAATCTCGCCATAAAGCCATTCTGTTGATTTACCTCTTCACCCCCGAGTAAATCTTCCAGGCTTTCGGTCGCTGGATTTTCCAAATCCTCTGGGAGTCTATCCTCTTCACCTAACTGTGGGGGCACAGAAGGTGAAGCAAAGGCGTCTCCACCCCCAGCGGTTGCTGGACGATCGACCAAGGGCAGAGCAGCCGTCGGCTCAAACTGTATCCAGCCATATTGCGGGAAATACACCTCCACCCATGTATGTGCATTATTAGCCCGCACCCGATAAGACTGGCTGGCCTCATCATATTCACCCTGAGCATATCCGCTCACCACCCGTGCCGGCACACCTTGCGAGCGCAGCATGACCGCCATAGCCGAGGCATAATAATTGCAGTATCCTTCTTGTGATTCGAAAAGGGTATAGTGAACAGGGTCAATGCCCTCGGGAGGAGCTTCTATTTGGTCATTATATTTGATATTGTTGCGCAGATAATCACGAACCGCGATGCTCTTGTCAAATGGCGTTTCAAACGCTGCAGTCAGTTCTTCAGCAAGATTTGACGTCTCTGGGGTAATACTCTCTGGCAGCTGCAAGTAACGATCCGTCACCCATTCCGGATAGAGAGTACTGGAAGAGCGTAAACTTTCCGCATCGGCAATGGATATACGGGAAGACACCTCATATTGATCCCCCTGGCGCAGTACGTAGCGCGATCGCACTGATGAGATCAATTCATTGTCATCATTATCACGTATGCTTTCCACAAACATCTGACGGTCTGTTTCGATCACTTCCGGTGCCGCATATATGAAACTGGAATTAGGTAAATAGTTGGTAACTTGCTGCGGAACCACATCACGTGCCCATGATGGCGGCAGGTTCAATGTGCCATCATCAGGAAAATGGAGCCTCGTGTCTGTGTCTTCGTCTATCTGCCAGCCCCCATCCTCATAAATGGAATAGGCAATCGCCTGCCAATACACATTCGGCAGCTGTAGTGGCACCGCAACATCCATAATCAAGGTTTCGCCTACCGTGCGCGGACCGCCTAGAACCAAAGAATCCTCATAAGGATCTGTTGTCCCACTCCCATAGGCCCGCAGCGATGAAAACAATCTCGTCCAATCATCTTGAAATTCGCGCCACGGCCCCTGTGTGCTGCTTAAAGCATCATTAACCGAAGTACTGGCAGAAAGGGATGGCAAACTCCAAGATAAGAAGAGGACAAAGATCGACACCAGAAAAGCAGCTCGCAGAAAATCAAACCATATTCCACGCTCATAACGCACCGCCGTCGAGCGCCATTTGCTCTCTTGTGCAGCCAGATGGGTTCGCGCAGCAAATAACAGCGCCAGAACAGCAAACACGGCTAGATACAACAGCAGGGGCCTTGGGCCATTGTAATAATAAACAACGCTCATCAAGACCAGACCGGTGGGTATGATGGCCCGCCACAAACGCGGGTAGCGGAAAGTGTACCAGGCGGCCGTATATCCCAAGAGCCAGTAAACGGCCGTCGTCTGGATGACGAATATCAAACCGTCACGGCTGGTACCCCCACTAAACGCTTTTTGAATCCAAGCGGCCTGGCGCACAAGGATGTTAAATACGCGCTCTCTCCAGATGAGATCACCTGGCAGAACCAAACCTACTAGGTAGAAAATCGAGAATAAACCAAAAACCAGGGCAAAGAAATGGGCTGTGCCATCCTTGAACTTGCTCTTAGCCAGGGCCACCCCAGCTAGCAAGCCCATCATCGCCGATATAGGGATAAGATCCAGGCCAGCAATCAACTCTGTCTGCATGATTGCAATGGCGGCAATCAAAACCATGCCTACCAGCAGCAGCAGCGTAGTCCAACCTTCTTTTAATCGTGGACGAATTCGCATGAAAAGAATACCTTTTTAGCGACGCTTGTTTCTTGTATAATGCAAGTTAGTGTACACAATCGGCAATGCTTGTCAGGTATCATTCTTACATACACCATCTCACCTCTCCCCATCCCAGTATAGCCAACAGTCACCGAATTGTCGCCGAGATGTCCGCCCTTTCAGTTGCACCTCATCTACGCCGCCGGCTACTCACTTCACGCCCTGCGAGATCGCCACCAACCTAGCAGCAGCACCACGCCCAATCCAAACATTCCGATAACAAACCAATTCACACGTGATGGAGGCTTGACATTTACCTCCAAAACAATAGTTCCGTCCCCTTCACTCCCATGAATTTGAAACGCGACCTCGTAAATTCCGTCAACGGGAACCTCAATGTCTGTTTCATAGAACAATTTATTGACAGACTGCTCAGTTGTAACCGGTGCTGTTGCCACAACATCACCGTTTTGTGGTTCGCGCATTGTAACCTGAATATCAGCGTCCAAAATCGGGCTTATCATCAACTGGCGAAGCCAAGCCAACAGTAAAATGAATCGTTTCATTGGCCCGTGGATCTGGTGGATTCACCCAAACCGAAGCCGTATAAGGTCCAGCTTGCACATTCCGTGCGATCAAATCACCGCCCCCATGGGCTAAAACCACGCTGGTTACGCAAAATATGGTCACCGCAAGGAAGAATAGACCCATAATCCGCTTCATGATGCTTCACTTTCAAGCATATTTTTGCGGACATAAACGACATAGGCGATACCTAGGCCTGAACAAAAGATAAACCACTGCATGGCATTCCCAAAATGCGAACCTTCAGACAGATCTACCTCCAGTTCTCGGCGGAAGGGCAGTTCCTGTGTATCTCCTGGTGCCTGTAAAAGGTAAATTGGCAGCAGTTCGTATGGCATTTGTGGCTGGATAGCCGCTATGTCTACGCGATACCATTCTGTCTGTGGTTCCTCTGGTATGGTGGTCTCTCGTCGTGATAGAGCTTGCGAGAGGGCAACGTAACCCTCAACTGTCACCCACCCCATCGGATCGTACTTTGCACGGCCCTCAGGATTATTTTCCGCTTCCGGAATCCACCCTCGATCAACCAGGACGGCCGTTTCCCCATCACCCAACAGCAGCGGCGTTACAAGATTCGCGCCGGCTCGGCCCTCCCAATTTTGCACCTTAAGCATAAGTTGGTTATCAAGATCATACTTTCCGGTTGCCGTTGCCTGACGATCCTTGATTTTCGACAAATCGGCAGGTAGATTTATTCCCGCCAAATCGAGGGGCGCTGCTGCCAATGCCGCCGCAACGACGCGATTCTTGGCCCGGCGTTGTTCCAATCGATCCAGCTGCCAGAATCCTAGTCTGGCCAAAACCATCATCAAGCCTATAACGAGCAACGTAACCCACCACCACTTACGGCCGAACAACGTCTGCAGCAGCTGCTTAGCTTGCTTCACTTCTTGATACCTGGAGCAGAAAGCGCCTCATCACTGGCCCACTCTTTCTCAGTTAAAACCGGTTTGGATTCCTCTTCCTGAACCATTTGCGCGACCAAGATCAGGGCCGCAATGATGAACATCATGCTCCCCGGAATCCACATAATGATGCCCCCGATACGCTGGTCAGTAACAGGATCAATGCCCCACAAACGAGGAACCGCTTCGTAATATGAGTAAACCACCACACCGGCAAACGCCAATACAACACCAAGAGCCATATTGGGTGGTACCGCTGCCAGCGTAAAGGCCACGCGGCCGATCTGCCCAAACTGCTTATGAATCCGCGGACCTGCCCCTGTCACCAGCCACCAAAACAGCATGCTGGCTGCGAAAAAAGTAATATGCTCCAGGTCATGCAGGAATTCGCTGCGCAGGGCAGCATTGTACATCGCCGGATCATGCCAACCGATGACTGCAATCGTCCAGACTAACCAGATCACGCCGGCTCCTGTGGCCACGCGCAGTCCCTGCCGGAAAGCGCCTTCACGGTGCAGCAAGCGTCCAATAGCATGACCCGTCTTTAATCGCCATTTCGGGGGCAGTCCCCATAAGATAAATGGCATCGGATTGGCAATCAGCAGCAGTGGAGGTGCAAACATAATCAAGAGCAGGTGCTGGATCATATGCATGAAAAACAGCTGCTGTCCTAAAGCATCAATGGGTGACAGCAGAGCAAGCGCGACAAAAAAAAGGCCGGCCAAATACGAAAATAAACGCCAGCGTGCAGCCAATTCATGCCGGCTTGATCCATGCCCTGCTTTTCTAGAACGCCGGGTTCTCTTTCTTAACCGCCACCAGCCAACAGTATACAGCCCGCCAAGAACCAGCAAAACGAGGATCACATCCCATCGCCAGTTCCATGATAACAAGACAGCTCTTAATATCGGATCCACTTTGCTACTCCCCAAAAAACATATTGCGCATCTTGCACCGCGCTCAAAATGGCGTGGCACAACATACGCAATAGTATCATGCTAACAACTTGTTGGGTCACAGTACGCTACATTGCCGTACCCATCAAGTAAAGAGCCGGGTAATAGAAAACCCACACAACGTCAATATAGTGCCAGTAGATAGCGGTGGCTTCTACACCCCAATTTCTCTCAGCTGAATACCCCCCCTTGCGCCCTCGATTCCAAACCACGAGCAACAGGAAAATGCCACTGAGCACATGCAGCGCGTGCCAACCGGTCATGGCGAAAAATATGCCCGATTCAACGCCGTCGGCAATCGTCAGATGGCCAAACAATTCAATTCCAAAAAGCTCTGCCTGAAGGCCAAAAACATTCCATTCGAAGACAACGACGCCCACCAAAAACATGGTACCAAAAAGAACCGCAGCCAGGAAATTGCTTTGGAACTTCTTGCGATCGCCGAATTCCATCGCTGTTTCCCCACGGTAAACAAAGAAACTGCTCACCAACAGCGTTAACGTCGCCATCAGACCAACTTCCTGGCTTAAATGTGGTCGTGTATTGCCCCAAAGCACGAAGCGCGCCACCAATAAAGCCCCAAATAGAAATATCTCTGACGCAAAAAACAACCACAAGCCTAAACGGTTGCTTTTTAACTGTACCTCGTAGGGCGGCTCGTGACTGTGATCTTCTTTATGAACGTCATGCTCAAGCGGTTGGGTAGTAACAGTGCTCATTAGTGACTCTCCTCACGCCACAGGCGATAAATATGCATAAATATATACACAATTAAGGCCGCTTTGAGCAGCGCGATTATCAACAGCAGCGCTGTCGAGTTCATGGCCACGCCCACATAAAACTCTACAGCCGTCAAAAATAACAATACCAAGAAGGTTAAGGTACCGCGTCGGTAAGCCTTGGCTTTATTTTCACTCACGCCATCTATCTCCTTTTCGGTCTCCTCTAATCTCCTGAAGGTGAAGGTGCCATGCGGACATAGGTACTCCCTTCAAGTCCATAATCATAAGGATCACCAACCACCTCGATCGGTGTATCGTAATTAAATTCAGGAACCGGTGAAGTCGTTTGCCATTCGGGCGAACGAGAACGCCAGGGGTTCTTAGATGCTACCGCCTGCGTTCGCATACTTGAAATCAGGTTATAAACCATGACCAATACCGACCAGCCAATAACCAGGGCCGCGATCGTGACCAGAATCTGACCTGTCTCGATCCCCAACGCTGGGTCATAGTCAGCGATGCGGCGCCGCATTCCCGACACACCAATGCTCATCTGGCCAAAACTCATCACCCAGAATCCGGGAACCATCAGCCAAAAATGGAATTTGCCCAGTCGTTCGTTATACATGCGCCCTGTCACTTTGGGATACCAATAGTAAATAGCCGCAAAGAATGGGAAAACAAACCCACCAAACATAGTCGCATGGAAATGACCAACAACCCAATAACTATCATGCAGCTGCATATCAGTTGGCACTGTACCCAGGATTGGACCGGTAACCCCGCCTATCAAGAATACCGATATGGCTCCCAGCACAAAGAGCATGGGTGTCTCAAAGGATAATTTGCCACCCCATATCGTGGCCACCCAGCTAAAGAATTTCACACCCGTCGGCACCGCTACCAACATCGTGGCCATCATAAATGGAATCCGCAGCGCATCATCCATGCCCGCCACAAACATATGGTGTGCCCAGACCAAGAATCCGACAAAAGCAATTGCCAGGCTGGACATCGCCACCCACTTATAGCCAAACAGCGGTTTGCGTGCGAATACCGGCAGGAGTTCACTGATAACACCCAAACCTGGAAGCACAAAAAGATATACCACAGGATGCGAGTAAAACCAAAATAAATGCTGGTAAAGAATCGGATCGCCGCCATTGGCAGGATTGAAAAAGGTTAACCCATATGCTCTTTCGAGAACAGTCATCGTCAACGCGATACCGACCGTCTGCGTCGCTGTGAACTGGATAAGCGCTGTGGCGATAGCTCCCCAAACGAATATCGGCATGCGAAAAAGAGACATGCCCTTCGCGCGCATGAAGGCCACAGTCACCAGCAAGTTGATCGCACCCGAAATCGATGAAAATCCGTTGATCCAAAAGCCCAGAAGGAAAAGCAGGACACCAACATGGGGCGTAACCAGGCTCAAGGTCGGGTAGCCGACCCATCCAGTATCCCAGCCCCCAAGGGCCATCCCGCCCAATATCAATGTGACCGAAGGAATCGCAACCCAGAAACTAAATGCATTTAAGCGGGGAAATGCCATATCGGAAGCGCCAATCATTAATGGCACCAGATAATTAACCATAGCCCCAACACCCAAGAGCATGCTGGCGATCATCACGATCCCATGTGCACTAAAGAGCGAGTTGTATTGGTCGAAGGTCAACCATTGCATTCCTGGTTGGGAAAGCTCAATCCTAAATATGACCGCAAAAAGTCCACCGATCAATAAGACCAAGATACTGGCTACACCATACTGAATCCCGATGACCTTATGGTTTACATCAACTGAGAAATAGCGGAACCACTCCGGTTTCCCTGGAGGTGGGCCATGATGTAGGGGAGTCTGATGACCACCCATCCACAATATCCAATCAGATAAAACGCCTGCACCCAACAAGAATCCCAGAACCCCCACAATGGCCCCGAAGACGAGGCTGGGCTCATTAAGAAACGGTACCTGTTCCCCTTTAGCATAAAGAAATAGAGTAAACAATCCCATCCCCAGCAAAGTGAATACAAGCTGCCAAAACAATCCCCGTACCAGGGAAGTCGAAGAACCATAATAGAGGAACTTGCCCAGGCTGGTGCCCCGGAACATTCCTAGGCCGGCAAAAAAGCCAACCGCAGCATGGCCCAGTACGATCAACGCCAGAATGGCTGGTAATACCACATTTGTCACAATTGCGGGTGGTTCCAAGGCCAGGAGATTGACAACGAACAACTCGTGGATTCCGTAAATGATTCCGGCAATAATGGCACCTATAAACGCGCCAAAGATGGCCGCCATCACGGCATCATAACCTTTTGACCTCACGATTTTTAGTAAGAACTGCATATAACCATTCCTCCAGGCTGTAACCAGTGCCTAAAAAGGTTTCTTGGGCTCGTTTCCTAGCGCCTATTCTTCCAACGTCTTCATGAATGCAATCAGATCGGCAATGATATCTATTTCCACACCTTCATTGGCCATGATCTCAGCTTGTCTTTCAGCAAATAGATCTTCATAGGTCTGAGGCATCAGGTTGGGTTGGTAACCCTCTACGATATTCTCGTTTGGCAGCAAGATAGATTCGCTGATGTAATCATCAAGGACTGTAACGCTGCTGCCATCGTCGAGCATTTCCTCACGGCCGTATACCCTTAACCAGGTCGGGCCTGCACCAGTTGAACCATCGGTACTATGGCAACCAATACAGCCAAATCCCTCAACGCCATGCCAGAATTCGCCCCTTTCTTCAGGAGTCATCTCTGCAAATTTAGGCGCTGCTGATTTCTCGGCAACCCAGGCATCAAATTCTGCCGCTGAAACGACCCGCACTGAAGCGAGCATTCTCGAATGATCTAGGCCACAAATCTCAGCGCATCGGAGCGTAAATTCTCCCTCTTCTATAGGCGTGATCCTCAGTTGTGTTGTTCTCCCAGGCACGACATCCTGTTTGACCCGGAATTCAACGACCCAGAAATTATGCAGCACATCCTTGGATTCCATGTTAAGCAAAATGGGTTTATTTACCGGTAGAACCAGCTCGGCCGATTTCAGATTATCCTGTTCCGGATATCCAAAACTCCATGACCATTGCTGTGCTGTTACATCAATTTCCATCTCTCCAGCTTCAGCCTTGGTGATATTAATCAGCATGATTGAGCCCCAAATCCCTAGAGCGATGACAATAATCAACGGGACAATCGTCCAGGTTATCTCCAATGCAGTATTTCCATGAATATGGGGACCATCTTCCTCATCTCCTGGTTGGCGCCTAAAAACGACCGCCGAATAGAGCATAAGCACCATAATCAACGAGAAAAACAGCGATATTAGCCAGTAATGCGCATTTGACAGGATGTCAATTTCGAGCGCTTCCGCGCTGGCAGCAATTGGGGCAGAAAATAGCCAGCTTAACACCCAGCGCATGAACAGAGTGGCAATGATCACCAGCACAACCACAACTATAAAATGTTTCGCCTTTTTCATACTCTCTACCTACCCATTCGTTCCGCCAATTTCAATTACTACTCTACGGAAACTCAACTATTCTAGCTCCCAATTCCACTGGCAAACTTCTTCTCAATCCAGATATTAATAAACCTTTCGCCGCTCGCCTTCTAATGCACTTTGCCCGAGTCGCAAACCCGGGCAGGCAGCAATATCGCAATAGTTTTCTATGGGCGAAAATCTCTAACCCAAGAACACGTCAACTGATGACAAAATTGGCACCTACCCTCTAGTGGGCAAGTTAAAGGGGGCTATTCAAGAAGACGACGAGGCCAATACCCAACCCAACGACCAAGACGCCAATCAGAATTATTGCAATCGTATCCCAAGGGATGCCGTCACCATCTGTCACATCGATGGCAGCCAAGCTCTTGGGATTCATACGCAACAACAATATGAACAGTGTCACCAGGGCGAATGCGCCAGCAATCACACTGGCGATATTGACAATCTGATCCTGTTGCGCTATTTGGCCAGTGGGGAACAAGGTCGCTGCAACCAACATTCCCAAAAACACAGCAAACATCAAGATAGCTAAAGACGTGGCCACCACAGCCCAGCGCAAATAATCATTTTGCTGCGCATCAGCAGCAGCTCGATCTTCTCGTTTATGAGCAAGAGTTTCCTTCTCCCGCTGCTGCAAATTGGCATTCCCTTCCTGATATTTCTCACTATTGGAAACTTTAGTCACCTGTTTAGAAAGTGGAGTAACCAGGATAGAAAAAATCACACCCACCACGATCACCGCTCCCACAACCAAGACGCCGATAATGGCGAAGGCGGCTATGCTAGGCAGGGTGATAACCTGCCCTCCTTCCAAGCCAGGCAAAGGTGGTATGACGATGGTAACTGTTTGTGGTTCAAGTGTAGGACCCGTAGACGCCCCCCCGCTCAAGCTCGAGATGAGCGGCCAGATGGCTGCCACAAAGCCGCTAAACAACAAGATGGCGATTACTATGGCCCAGGTTTTCCAAGATTCGCTTCTGCTCAAGATACTTTCTCCGCTTCCATATAAGATGATTGAGCTGAATCGTGCATATTTTAACACAATGTCTCGATGCTACAAGCGAAGCCAGCCCACTTGGTTCAACCCAGTTACAGAGGAAAACGGGGTTAAATTAAATTAACATCCCATCCTATTCCTACCGCTGAAACCTGCGTGAGAAAAAGGAACGTTTCTTTGTTGGCTTGTCATTGTCTGGGCCCAACATATGTTCTCTCAATGAGAGAAGGGTACGATGATAAAGCGACTTAATGGCTCCTTCGCTGCGTCCCATAATCGCTCCAATCTCCGCATTTGACATCTGCTCAACAAATTTTAGAATAAGAAGTTCCTGGCGGTCAGCAGGCAGGTGCCCTATCGCTTCCAGCAAAGCCTCTTTATCCTGCATAAGTTGGGTCGCAAACTCGGGACCATGATCTGTAACAACCCACTGCGAAACATCATCGATCGATACAAACTTGCGTCTGCTTCGGTCCCGGTGCCAATTTGCTACCAGATTGTGCGCAATACGATACAGCCAGGCAGAAAATGGCACGCCTTGATCTTTATAGTTGCCAATATGTTTTATCGCACGTTCGAAAATCCGAGCCGTCAGATCCTCTGCATCGGCTGCATTACCGGTCCGATAGTAGACATAGTTATAGATTCGATCAACATATCGTTCGTACAATACGCCAAACGCATCCGGATCCGTCTTGGCCCGTTGAATCAGAATCAACTCTTCTTTCGAATCAATCTTGGTCTTGCTCATGCAGTTCCTCTGGTGCACACGACTAGTATGCGCACACTGAGAGCAAAGGTTGCTGAAAGGCAGTATATCAGAACCCGCATGAAGATGGTAAAGAGAGATTCTTAAACGTCACCCTAAATTAGGCGGTTAGGCTTGACCCACTCCAATGCGCACGATATTCTCAGCAATTATGGCAAAGCCTGTTAGTGAGGCGAATACCTCCAATCGGAAATCAAAAAGAGTTGTCTTGTTAGTTGGCTTGGCAATATTACTAGGTGTTGTCTTGGTGATCGCCTCCACAAAGGAGCCAACGCAGATCAAGGAAAACACCATAGGCGAAAACACTATGCCTAATCAACCCCTCGCCAGCTCTTCTGAGCCCGCTTTGGAGACGGTATCTACTGCTCCAACTCAGGTTGCGACAGCGATACCAACGCTTCTCCCCACGTTTACCCCAATTCCAACCTCCACGCCCACAGAAGAACCTGCCATACCAATCCCGTCACCAGTGCCAGAAAACACTAAGATCCCGGCACCAACTGTCAAAGAAGTAGATCCAGCTAAGCCCGCCCCCCTACCTACCCCAGTCGGGGTGTACAGTTGGACCTTGAAAGTCCCCGTTCTTATGTATCATTACATAAGTGATCCTCCTGAAGATGCTGACAAGTACCGCACAGATCTTTCGGTATCACCCGACGATTTCCAGGATCAGATGGCCTATTTAGCAGAAAATGGTTTTGAGGCAGTTGATTTTTATGATCTGTCGCTGGCCATCACGGGCAAAAGAGACCTTCCGGAGAAACCCGTTATCATAACCATGGATGACGGCTATCGAGATAACTACGAAAATGCCTTCCCGATCTTGCAAGAACATGGGTATTCAGCCACGTTCTTTATCGTCACCCAACACATCGATGATGGCAACGAGACCTATCTAAGCTGGGACATGGTCGAAGAGATGGCCGATGCCGGAATGCGTATCGAACCCCATTCCAAAACACATGCGGATCTGAGCATTCATGAAAGAGATTACATTATTTATGAAGTTTTGGGTTCACAAGAAACCATCGCCGCCCACACAGGCCACACACCGCGCTTCTTTTGCTACCCAGGGGGCAGTTACAATGATACGACCATAGAAGTCTTATCGGAACTCAATTTCTGGGGGGCGGTTACCACGGCTGGCGGGAAGTGGCTTGGATACAATGAACGGTATGAATGGCCACGTATTAGGATGCGTAATACAACTGCATTGGCAGAATTTGCCAGTTTTGTCGATCCTGGAGATACTGTTTCTGGTAGAACTGTAGACAGTTGATCCTTCATCTGTCATGGAGAGGACAGAGCTTATGCAGCATACTGAGAATAATTTTATTTGTAATGACAGCCTCCAACTCTACTATCAATGCTGGAAGCCTAAAGAACCTGCGCGGGCTGCGTTAATCATCGTCCATGGATTTAGCGATCATAGCGGTCGCTATCAGAATATAGTTGATGATTTAGTCCCCCGAGGGATAGTGGTCTACAGCTTTGACCAACGCGGCCACGGCCGTTCTCCAGGCCAAAGCGGTCATGTTGACAGTTTTGCTGAATATCGTGACGATCTACTCACATTCACGCAAACTGTCGCCACTTTGCAACCTGATATCCCTTGTTTCCTGCTGGGGCACAGCATGGGCGGGCTAATTGTGCTGGATTTTGGGCTGTATTATCCTCAAGAGGTAGACGGCATCATTGCTTCTTCTCCACATCTCAGCGATCCGCCAGTATCGCCCATCCTAACCACCCTAAGCCGTGTCTTATCTGGTATATGGCCTACTCTGAGCATCAGCGCCGGTCTGGACGACCATGGACTTTCCCGTGATCCACAAGTTGTCCGAGCTTACCAAAACGATCCCCTGGTTCATGGCAAAGCAACACCGCGACTATCAACCGAACTCACTAAAACAGTAGCAGAAACCAATGCCAATGCAGCCAGCTTTCAACTCCCGCTTTTGATTTTTCACGGGACAGCTGATCGCTTGACTGATCCTGAGGCCAGCCGTCATTTTTATGAAAACGTCACGTCGCCTAACAAGACCTTTATCGCCTATGAGGGAGGGTATCATGAAGGTCATAATGATATCCATCGCGAGCGAGTCATCATCGACCTCGCCCACTGGCTAGAAGAACAGGTACAAATTATCGCCCAGCAGCCTGAAAGGGGAGAGTAAGTCAATGGACAAAATTATTATCAAAGATCTATTGGTTCGATCCATCATCGGCATCAACCCCGAGGAACGTATTAAAAAACAGGATATCCTGATTAATATGATTCTCTTCGCCGATATTCGCCGCGCCTCAAAATCCGATGATATTGCTGATGCCGTCAACTACAAAGCAATCACCAAGCGTGTTATTGACCATGTCGAAAATTCATCTGATTTTCTTGTTGAGAAGCTCGTCAGCGACATTGCCCAGATCGTGCTCATCGAATTTAATGTCACCAGGGTTCGCGTTCGAGTTGAAAAACCAGGTGCGCTCCGTTTCGCTCAATCTGTGGGAATAGAAATCGAGCGAACGCAAAAGGACTTTATGCCTTAGCAGATTGTTGCTAATTCATAATGTAACTTATATGAATCATGTCTTTTTGCTTCTAGGATCAAATATTGACAAGGAAATCAATATTCCTGCAGCCGTTACCATGCTGCGCCACTTGTGCCAGGTCAAAGAACTCTCGTCCGTTTATGAGACAGTCCCCATGGGCTTGAAAGAACAGCCAAATTTCTTCAATTTGGCCGCATTGATCGAAACGGACCTAGATCCATGCCAGATTAAGAAACAAATTATCCAGCCCATTGAGATTGACCTTCAGCGAGAACGCCAGGCGGATAAAAATGCTCCGCGAACGATTGACCTGGACATCGTACTCTACAATGATGAAATCTTTGATTACATCCCTAACAACGGCCATGTTCATCATTTGCCGGATCCCGATATCCTCCGTTTTGCTCATGTCGCCGTGCCCATTGCCGAACTGGCCCCGAACCAAATTCACCCTGAAACAGGGCAGCCTCTATCGGCAATTGCTGTGCAGCTTATGGCCGATGCCAGTGAGCAGAATATCGTTTTACTTTGGATGCGAGATGATTTTGAATTGTAAGATCACCAAGCAACGAAGTAACTAAATATCCCGCAGCGTTAGGCTAACCGGGCAGTGGTCCGAGCCAGGAACATCGGCATGAATGGCAGCGCCTACGATATTTGGCTGGAGATCTTCACTGACAAAGAAATAATCCAATCGCCAGCCCACATTCCTTCCCCGCGCACCGCCAATATAACTCCACCAAGAATAAGCCCCAGTTTGTTCCGGGTACAGTGCCCGGTAAGTATCCACATAGCCTTGAGACACGATTGTATCTATCCAGGCTCGCTCCTCAGGTAAAAAGCCTGTGGTGTTCTTATTTTGGCGCGGACGAGCCAAATCGATATCTTGATGGGACGTATTCACGTCACCACAAAATATGACGCGCCGCCCTGAAGCTCGCAGGTCAATGCAAAAATCTAGGAAGTCTGCCTTATATGCCATTTTAAAAGGCACGCGGCTGTGATCACGGCTGCCATTGGGGAAATAAGCCGTTATGAGCACATAATCCTCATAATCGGCCACTATTGTTCGCCCTTCCCTATCATATTCGGAAATCCCCAAACCGATCTGGACTGATTGCGGTTCCTTTTTGCTATACAAGGCCACGCCGCTGTATCCTTTTTTCTCTGCCGAAGCCCAATAGGTATAGTAACCGGTTGGCTGTCGCAGCTCGTCAACTAATTGATCCGGATGGCATTTGGTCTCCTGGATACCCAAGACATCAGGCTGCGTCTCATACAACCATTCTAAGAAACCTTTACGATGAGCGGCTCTTAGACCATTTACATTCCAACTAACTAGTGTCGTCATAAGAAATTTGGGACCCTTTTAGATGTTAAGATTATCAATTGCGATCTGTGTGCTTGAAAAAGCTAGTTCAGGCAAATCATCCCTTTTGAAGAAACCCACCGCATCCGCATCATCTCCAGCTTGCGCCTCACCACCAATCAACTCCGCATGGTATAAGATGAAGACTGATGCGCCTGTTTGTGGTGGGGGATTATAGTAAACATCCACCAGTTCTTTCACGGCAACCTCCAGACCCGTTTCCTCTCGTGCTTCACGTGCCGCGGTCACTTTCGGGTCTTCGCCTCTATCAAGATAGCCGGCAGGAATGCTCCATTTCCCCCGTTCCGGATCGACTGCCCGTCGCACCAGCAACACTTCACCTTCCTTAACGACCAAGACGCCCACACCAACCTTTGGATCAGTAAAATGTACGTAATTGCATTTTGGACAGGAGCGGCGCGGCTTGTCAAAACGCATCCTGGTCTGCAGCGGGGCTCCACAAAGTGGGCAGAAAGCGATCTCTACTGGAGCGCTGTTGAGGAGAGACGGATTATCCGGCATAAGCGGCATTATCCATCATAAACGACGACGAGCTAGAAGCGTCAATATGACCAGTATCAACAAGACAATTCCCAAAAAGGTCGCTATCATGGCCAGGCTGTTTTCCGTCGATAATCCTTGACCCGCTTCAACCTGGTTCTCATCGAGGATTGACCTTTCAACATCATCTCTACTGGCATTTTCAGCAGCCGATGGTTCAAACGGCTCAGAAGCCTCGTCAGCTTCCATCATCGTCTCAGCATCTAATTCTGCACCAGCCGGTTCCTCAGCCACAATGGTTGCTGCAGCGGCACCATTTCTTTCCGGTTTGCCTGCCAATGAGTCACGTTCCAAGGGCAAAGCAATAGCAGAATCACTTTCCTCTAGCTCAAGCACTGATTCCGCTTCTGCGAGCGGTCCAACGAACTCAGGATCAACCGGCACCTCTTCAAATTCAGGCGGTTCTGCTTCTTCGCCCATGATCATCGCCGCTTCTGCTGCTTCCTCTACCGGCGCCTCGGCGATCATCTCATCGCTGCCAACAGCGGGGAACATGGCCATTTCTGCGCCAGACATCACACCACTAGTTCCTCCCATAAATAGATTGGCTGCTAGGACGAAAATGAAGAGAAAAGCTGCCAGCGCAGTGGCCGTACGCAAGATGGGATAGGCTTGAACGAGAGGCTCGCGTTGAGGACAACCGTACAGAGCAGGATCCAACGTGAAATTGCGCTTCACTCGGCGCTGAGGCAATATGCGCATCTGCTGCTGCAAGAGGCGCATCTGGCCTATTTCGGCCGTTAGCCCTTCATCCTGCGCCAGATCGCTTTCCACCTGCTGTCGCTGCTTGGGTGAGAGCGCATCATCCACGTAGGAAGTCAGCAGCTCCTGCCTCTTCTCCTCGTCGGATTTCGTCAAATTCCGTAAATAATCCAGCATATTCCACTATTCCGGCTATTCAAGTAGGCGTTTGCAAATCAGATAGCCCAACTTTAGCGCGGTTATTACGTGCTACTACTAAGACGATACTGGGCCGGCAAAAGTTCCGTAAAACCACGCAGGCAATCACGCAGTTTGGAACGGGCCCGGCTCATGCGTGACTTAACAGTTCCCAGAGAAACTCGGGTAATTTCCGCGATTTCCTTATAATCAAAACCCTCTACATCGCCCAAGATGGCTGTAATCCGCTGATCATCCGGAAGCGTCTGCAAGCATTCTTCAACAGCTTGCATCATCTCCAGTGTTTGCTGCTGATCCTCGGGACCTTGCCCCGGGCTGCGCAAGAACGCATATGACTCATTGTCATCGGTCAACTCGTCGAGCGACGTCTGCGGTCGGCGTTTTCGCCGACGCAATTCGTCGTAACAGGCATTGGTAGCAATGCGC
The DNA here is from genome assembly GCA_963807975.1 of uncultured Chloroflexia bacterium. Taxonomy (GTDB): domain Bacteria; phylum Chloroflexota; class Anaerolineae; order Promineifilales; family Promineifilaceae; genus JAACFF01. The sequence goes on from CAWEDV010000007.1 coordinate 175,328, forward strand.
ATCAACCAGGATTTGAAGCTGCCCCCCCGGAAGCGATTCAACGCCTTATACGCCGAAATAAACGCTTCTTGCGTCGCATCTTCTGCCGATTGCGGTTCACCCATGATCCGGTACGCGACATTATAAACCGCCTGCTGGTAGTGAATAACCAGGCGATTATAAGAATTCACATTCCCTTTTTTCGCCTCCTGGATTAAGGCTGTTTCATCCATTTTTGACAGAAATTTGACCTTGTTTTATACTCCGTGCCGTCTTAATAGACCCCTTGCCGAAGTGGCGGAACTGGCAGACGCGCACGACTCAAACTCGTGTTCCTTCGGGAGTGTGGGTTCGATTCCCACCTTCGGCATCTCGTTGATTTTGTGGTAAATCACGGCGGATTATATCCCGGCCCTAGGCCCGGGCAACCAATAAAGGCGCTTCCCGATTCCTAAATGGGAAGCTCTTTTTATTTTCCCTCTCTGGCATTATGTTCGTCCAAACTGACGTGCCAACTGAGCCACCGATAGGTGAATAAGAGTTGGCCGGCCATGCGGGCAGGAGTGTGGATTATGGCATTTCTCAAGCTGCTGAATCAGCATCTCCATTTCACTTTGCGACAGTGTCTGCCCCGCCTTAATAGCTGCTGACTTACATACCCGCAAAACGATTCTTTCCTCAATCTTTTGCTGCAGCGGTTCATCCCCCCGCTCTAAATCTTCTATCACGGCCGTTAACGCTCTAGTCGGATCTAGACTAGACACAATAGCCGGCACCGCACGCACCATGAAAGCATTGGGTCCAAACGCCTCAACCTTGAAACCGATCGGATCCAATGTCGGTAAATTTTCCTCCAACAATGCAGCCTGAGAAGGGGGCAGGTGCACCGCCGTACCTGCTACCAGCCCTTGTGACACTACTTCTTTTCGTTCCCACTGAGCCATGAACTGCTCGTACAAAACACGCTCATGGGCGGCATGTTGGTCGATAAGGTATAAGCCGTCTGGTCCTTCGGTGATGATATAGGCCGCCCCAACTTGCCCAATGACCCGCATAATGGGCAGGCGCTCATTCTGAAGCAAGTATGCCGCGGGCTTTCCATCCGCCTGACCAGCATCCGAATCCTCTTCTCGTGACACAAAACGCAGCGACCAATCGAGCTGCAATGATCCCTGTGCGGCAGACTCACGTCTCTCAAATGCATGGTGGTCAAGCTCCCCTTCCCATGATGGGGATTGCATTACACTTTCACCACTGCTGCTCCAGGCTCCCATGGCACGCACAGGGCTCTGGGCGATGAGTGTACTTCGTACCGCCCGCTGCACAGCGCCAAAGACAGCATTGCTGCGACGGAATCGGACCTCAGTCTTGGCTGGGTGGACATTGACATCAACTTCATCCGGCGGCAGTATAATAAAAATTATCCCCAGCGGGTAACGACCGGTTGGCAGCAGCGTATGATATGCCTGGATCACCGCGTAAGTGAGGCTTTTATCCTTAATCCATCTGCCATTCACAAACAATGTTATGCGGCTGCGATTGGTCCAATGAAGATTGGGAGGTCCAACAAATCCAGAAACTGCAATAGACCTGTCCCCCTCTGTAACCTCTCGCTCTGCGCTGTTTCCTAAATGCGCAGCTTCTATCTCCAAAAGATCACGTGCCGTATCAGGACCGTAGATGGCTAACAACACATCTTGAACGCTGCCATTGCCTGTCGTCTGAAAACTGATCCGATTATCATGCGTCAATCGAAAGCGAACTTGAGGATAAGCCAACGCATAACGAGTGATAAATTCGTCGATCAGGCGCTTTTCTGTAGCAGCAGTTTTCAAAAATTTTAGTCTGGCTGGCACATTGTAAAACAGCTTTTCTACTCCGATCACGCAGCCCTGGGGCGCCCCAACCGTTTCTCGGCTTATCTTATGCCCGCCCTCTAGGTACAAACGGGTACCGGTTTGCGCCTCTCTAGTCCGGCTGACAATGGTCAATTGGCTGACCGCTGCAATCGAAGCAAGCGCCTCGCCACGAAAGCCTAAAGTGCGTATGGCTTGTAAATCATCCATCGATGCCAGTTTCGAGGTGGCATGGCGCAAAAATGCCGTTTCAATTTCGTTGGATGATATCCCTTCTCCATTGTCGGCGACCTGTACAAAATCCCTGCCACCGCCGCGCACTTCGACATTTATTGTTGATGCTCCAGCATCAAGTGCGTTTTCCACAAGTTCCTTGACTACTGATGAGGGACGTTCGACGACCTCTCCAGCTGCAATTTGTGATGAAAGTTGCTCAGATAATACACGAATTGTCATGCGCGTATTGTACCACATGCCTCCATTTCTAATGGGTGCCATCACCAGGGGGCCGGCTTTTCTGAATAAGATACAGGCACCTACACTAGCTTAACAACCCACACTTATTTATCCAGGTTACTGCTATTGCCATATACACAAAATACGACAATAATACCTGAAAACCTCTTTGTGAGAGGTTACAAGGAGTGAGAATGATGGGAAATCGAACTGCTAGAGCATGCTTATTAGGTCTATTGGTTATCCTCGTCCTGCTGATTCCAGCTTGTGGCGATGAAGAGGCGCCTGTTGTTGAAGAGGTGGCGCCGGTAGAAGAGGCTCCCGCTGAACCGGCGCCCGAATCGCCTGCTGAGGTGGAACTCGCAGCCGAATCGGTCCCAGTAGAACAAGCAGCGCCTGCCGCGGCTGGATCATTCCAAGATATTCAAGATGCCATAATCCAAATTGAAGCCCAGGGCAGTTTTGTTGATCCTGCGGAAGGTCTGCAGCTCAACGCCGCAGGGCGTGGCTCCGGTTTTATCATCGATGAATCAGGCATCGCCGTAACCAATAACCATGTGGTCACCGGCGCCGCGATCCTGCAAGTTTATATAGGCGGTGAAGAAGAACCTCGTAATGCCAAGATCCTTGGCGTATCTGAATGCTCAGACCTAGCAGTCATCGATATCGACGATGAAAATTACGCTTTTCTTGATTGGTTTGATGGTGACGCTGGTGTTGGTTTGGATATATATGTCGCCGGCTTTCCTCTTGGCGATCCTGAATATACATTAACACGCGGTATTGTCTCAAAGCAAGAAGCGGGCGGAGAAACGCCGTGGTCATCGGTTGATCATGTCATTGAATATGACGCCAATACCAATCCCGGTAATTCTGGTGGCGCTGTCGTCGATGAAAACGGCCGTGTGATTGCTGTCCACTACGCGGGCCGCAGCGACACTCGCCAAGCCTTTGGTATCAGCCATGATGTCGCTGAAGCTATTGTCGAACAACTTCAACAGGGTCAGGATATTCACTCCATCGGCGTCAATGGCAGTGCCATCAACGACGGCGAGGGATTATCAGGCATCTGGGTTTCATCCGTGGAATCAGGTTCGCCGGCTGATGCAGCAGGACTTGAGGGAGGAGACATCATCACCAAGATGGAAGGCCTTGTTTTAGCGACTGATGGCACCATGGCTGACTACTGTGATATTCTGCGCAGCCACAGCCGCGAAGATATCCTGAGCATTGAGGTCTTGCGCTTTGATACACAAGAGGTTTTAGAAGGCCAGCTTAATGGCCGTGCGCTTGAACAATCATTCTCCTTCGCCCAGGAGATTTCAGATCCCGAAGCAGGTGAAACTGAAGGAACTAGCTTCACATACGAAAATTATGTCGGCATTTACGACGATGCAGAATCAGTTTATATGGAAGTCCCCGCGGAATGGAGTGAGACCGACGGCGGGCCATGGGAAGACGAGGGGGACATTCTTGGCGCTTCCCTATCCGCGGCCAGCAGCTTAGAGGGCTTCAATGACACTTACGAAACACCCGGCATAATGCTCCTGGCCTCCAATAACCTTACCGGAAGTGAAATGGGGGAACTTATTGATTTCTTCGATTTCAGTGAAGATTGCACTTATGACGGCCGTTTCGACTATGAAGATCCCGTCTTCACTGGCGTTTTCGATCAATATTCTGATTGTCTTGGTAGCGGCAATATCTTAATTATTTTGGGCGCAGAGCCTGAAGACGGTTCCTATGCCGTTATTCTTGCCGGTCAAGCCGTTACGACGGCTGATCTCGATGCTTTAGACCAGATATTAGACACCTTCAATGTTGTTGGCGACCTCCCCAGCTCATAATGATTGGCCCGGCAGGTTGTTGAGATCTGCCGGGGTTCTGTCACTATTTTTCCCTATTCAACCAGCGCAGCGTCAATTCTCCCAGACGACTCAAGCGCTGTCTTAACACCGTTGCTTCCGGCAGCGCCTCTAGAAAGCTTTGTCCATACCGTTTAGTCAAGACTCTCTTGTCGAGTACAACCACGACGCCTTCATCGCTCTTGCGTCGAATGAGACGGCCGAATCCCTGGCGAAAACGAAGCACCGCTTCTGGTATGGAATACTCGAAGAAAGGGCTGTCAAATCCTTCCGATCGAGCAGCAAAAATCGGATCGGACGGGACATCAAATGGAAGCTTGGCGATTAAAAGCGCCTGTAAGGCAGGACCCGGCACATCCACACCTTCCCAAAACGAACGCGTCCCTAGGAGGACCGCACGTCGATCCGGCTGCTTAAATTGGGCCAATAATTGCTGGCGTGAAGATCCCTGAAACTGAGCCAACAAAGTAATATCGGAGGCCGAAAGCAGCCCCTCTATCGCCTGTGCCGTTTGTCGCAGTTGAGCATACGACGTGAACAAAACCATCGTCCTCCCACCCAGAGCGCGGGCAACATCCACAATCGCCTGCTCCACACTTTGCTGATAACCCGGTTGATTGGGCTCAGGGATGTCCGTTGGTAAGTAGAGGAGCGTGTTGTTTTTGTAATCAAATGGGGACCCAACGGCAAGCTCATTGGCATCAACGGCATGCAAACGTTCTCTCAAATAGTTAAAGTCAGCTTCTCCATAACTACTTGGATCAGCCGTGCGCAAAGTCGCAGAGGTTAAGATGACCGTTTCTTTCTCCTTGAAGATATGTTGTTCCACCAGAGGCCCAACATGCAGCGGTGCTGCGTGCAGTGAAACGCGATCTTTGAACATCTCCACCCAGTAAATCATCTCATCAACGGGAGTAGATATGATCTGGTCTAAATTCTCACGTGCTTCCTTTAGGGCACGTCCATTGGTCAGTAAGGCAGCTCGCATCTCTTCCTCATCCTCAATATCATAATTCTCGGAGATATCGGCCAGAAAAGAAGCCAATTTGTCAAAATATTTATCGATTACCTTAAGATGCGTATTTAGATCGGCCCAGCTGATTTCAATCTCATCATAATTTGGCTGAATACGCACCGCATCAGTCAATCGTATCTGCTGGGCAAATTGGCTCCTAGCCTGTACAAGATCACGCAAAAAAAACTCAACCGACGTAAAGAACTCTTCCAGCCTGATTGTTGCCTCCTGTGCTTCTTGGCGCATGCGTGCCGAGAAATTCTCAAGTTCACCGCTGACATGCTCCGGCAATACTGTGCCTAACCTCTTCTGCATATCAAAAAGCAATCCGCTGCGAGGTTTCGAAATATCATCCAGTACTGTCTCTAGAAAACGTTTATCAGCCCGAAAGCTAAGGCCGCTCGTCACCGCCGATTCCAGGTGATGGGCCTCGTCAACGATCAAATCCATAAATGAGGGCAGTACGTGGTTTTGATTGGCCACATCCGACAATAACAACGCATGATTGACGATGACAATATGTGCCTGCTCAGCCCGTTGGCGCGCCAGATTCAGCGGGCATCGTTCCGTTGCACATTGTTCCAACGTACAAACCGCGTTTTCACCATTAAGTCGCGACCAGGCCAGACGCTCGCCTGGAGAACGCAGTGGTATCTCAGCCACATCTCCGGTTTCTGTTTTAGATAACCAAAGTAGGATCCGGGCGAAGAGCACCATCTCATCGGCGCTGCTAGGACCACTGCGGCGCATTTGTTGGAACAGTCGCGTGCAAATATAGTTACTGCGTCCCTTCCGCACCGCGGCTCGCAGTTCAAAAGGCAAGCTCTTCTGTAGTTCAGGAATATCCTTATTGATCAGTTGATCCTGCAAATTAATCGTATTGGTAGAAATGACCACACGTCGACCATTCTCTACCGCCCAAAATGCAGCCGGCAGCAGATACCCTATACTCTTGCCGGTACCCGTCCCCGCCTCAATAAGTACATGATCACCATGATTAAATGCCTGTGCGACCGCCACTGTCATTTCTTCTTGCTCAGGCCGATATTCAAATCCTTCAAAGACCTGGCTAAAATTGCCTCCTGGCTGGATCATCCCCGCTACCATCTCTTCATCGAGGAGTACAATATCGTCCTGGGCAACTACGGTCCGTCCTTCCAATTTGGGTGGCTTAAACAGTCTTGGCAGGCGACCTCGCTGTCGAAGTTCCTCTCCAGCAAAAGCATTCCGGGCTCGTTCAGACAAAATCTCTTCAAAAAAAAGTGTTTCTGGCCAGCCAATACGCTGTCCTGTGCGCACCAATTCATCTAGCTGAGCGAGCGGTATCTGCATCGCCCTCTCCCGCAAAGCGAGGAATAGCTCAATCGTAAGTTCTGCATCCTCGCGTGCCCGATGCGCCTGCCCCCCCTCGGGAAGAGCAAGCATGAGAAAAACTGCCAACGAATTTAAGCCGAAGCGCCCTGCCTCTGGCACCAAAATTGAGGCCAGGGTCAACGTATCGATGCGATGGTTGCCAATAGCCAGCCGCTCTTCCTGCATGAAGGCGATATCGAAATCTACATTGTGGCCGACTAATACTCGGTTGCTCAAGTGGGACCGCAGCTGGGAACGCACCTGGAACATTCCCGGCGCATCCTCCACCATCTCCTGGGTGATGCCCGTCAGCCTGGTGATCTCTGGTGGAATATCCCGCTGTGGATAGACCAGTGAACTAAATTCATCAACGATACCATTCCCGCGAAATGTGATTGCCGCAACCTCGATGATCGCATCTTTAGATGGATTAAACCCCGTTGTTTCAATATCGACCGCGACATATTCGTTCATCATCGAACACCAACTCCTGGATGGAACGGATTAAAACGTTTACCGCTCGTCGCCATCTCCTCGGATCTGGCCTCTTTCTAGACGTGAAAACAGCTTCACCAAATTAGCTTCTGCCACCTCTTGCAGAGAAAGATCGAGTTCGGTGCAAATCTGTGCCAGGTACCATAACACATCTCCCAACTCTTTTTTGAGCGCCTGGCGATCGACCTCTGTAATCTCCCCGTTGCGATCGCGGAAGATTTTCTTAACCTTTCCAGCCACTTCACCAGCTTCGTTGATCATGCCCATCGTCGGATAAACGATGGAATGGTTCATGGGTATAACATTCCAGGTCTTTCTTGACTCTCTTTGATAAGTATCAAAACTTTCGATTTTCATAGCTTCGTATTCATTCGGTTTGGACCAAGAAACCCGGTTTTCGGCAAGCGCATCAATCATTCTAATTGAGTAGAATATCGGGTTTCAAATAACGACAAATTTATTCAACTCAACAGCACACAACGAGTTTGATTATAGCACATTTATTCTATTATTGGATAAAAAAACGGCAGGTTTCCTGAAACCTGCCGTGTCTGTTGGCCTAAAGCGTTGGCTCTAATATCGAGCAACCGATTCGCCGAGACCTTCGCCAACCCCCTTCGCAAATGATTGGATAAGTGTTGTTGCTCCTTGGCCCAGAAACCCAGCCAGCTCCTGAGAAATTTGTCCCAAACTGCGTTTCTCTTTTTGGGTAAAAATACCCTCGAACTCTTGTTCCTCAAGCCATTCTTCAAAACTCGCTTCATCACGTACCATGCGTTTAACTTCGTCGGCGAGCCACCATAGCAAGGCCCGCTGTTTGATTTGACGGTCCCCATCCCTGACTTCTATTATCGTACCCGATTTCTCAAGTCCCCGCAGTTCGGGGGTATAGTCGTAAATATCCTCGATCAAATTGGACCAATCGAAGTAATGGTCCTCAATCATCAAAGCCATCTGCGCCAAAGCTACCGCCATAATCACCTTGCGTTCGGCATTAGACCAGGACCGCCATGTATCGGCGAAATGTCCCTCGCTCTGTAGCCGCAGTTCTTCACCCGCCAACCGGTAGCGTTCAATTCCTTGTTTACCTTCCTGATCCACCTCCCACAGAATGTCCGCTGCCAACTGCAGCAAATATGGATGGCGTCCAGAAGCCTGAACAGCAAACTGCCGGTCACTACTGTTAAAGCGATCCTGTGCGTAACCAAGTAAATGCGCTGCGTCCCGCTTTGGAAGCGGACCCAGGCGCAGTTCTGTGAAAATATTGAAATATGGCGAACTGTGGGGATTCAGTTCCTGTGTTTTTAGATTCAATTGATTGAGTGAACGACGTGTGGCAATAATCAATGCCAGGCTAGAGAATCGTGAAGTTAGCGAACGCAAGCTGCCGTAGAATTCGGCGCTGTTGAGCAGAGGATGATTGAGCAAGGCATCAAACTCGTCCAGCATCACCACAAGTCGCCAACCAGTCTCGTCTAAAGTGGCAAACAGCCGCTTGAGAGAAAAGGCTCCAAATTGATTCTCCTGCGCTTCTTTGAACAGTCCCTGCAATTCTCCTGAATTGAAATATACAGACACCGGTTCCAGAATAAAGGCCCAAAAGGCAGATTGATCAAAGCGGCGTCCCAACATATGCGAGTCAACTTCGCGAAACCAGCAGCGATCCAGCTTGTTGCCTACAATGCCGTCCCGTTTTACTTTATCGAGAACATAACGCAACAGAGAGGTCTTCCCAGTGTGAGGCTGCCCAACGACGGCCGTCGCCTGCCCCTTTTCCAACCGGTTTAGCAGCCGGCGCAGTTCTCGCTGCCGGTTAAGAAAGTCATTTGGGGCGACCGGACCGCCATGCACAAAAGGAGATCGATTCATCTTTTCAACCCTTCTCGCTCACCCCGTACGGGACAATAGACGCTTGGTAAGGGACTGCCAGCGCAGCCGCGTACGGGCACCTTTCGTTCCCGCCTTATTATCTAGCTGATCATATGCATTAAGCGCGGCGTTGAAGTTTCTCCCTTGTTCCGCTTTGTCAGCCCAACTGCGCAAGATTTCATCCCGCTTTGCTCGGGCTGCGGGGAGATTGGGCTTCAGACGTAAAATACGGTTGACCGTTTGCCACTGCTCATTTTCTTCGCTCTGGTTGTCCATATTCACCAGCAGCGCCGCCAACAGGCCATCTTGAGCCGCTGCTGGGTCTATAGCATAAGCTGATTCCATAGCTGCGACCGCTTCGGCAGGATTTCCCTTTCTGAGATGTACCCTCCCCAACAAGATTTGCCCTTGAATATGGCGCGGGTTTATCGACAACGCCCGGCGCAGCAGATGCTCTGTCTGGCCAAGTTCTCCGGCGGCAAAATGCTCTTCGGCATCTTTATAGAGTTTTTCAGCCATCGGTTTGTTATTGTCCAACTCCATCTTTACCCGGCGCGGTGGCTTGTTTTCTGCCACCCAGCGCTGTAGCAGGGGAATTGAATAACGGTAGCCACAACCATCTTGACGCAGCAGGTCCCAGCGGATCAGCAGCGCCAATGACCTATTTAATTCTCTTTGGCTGAGGTTAACTCCACGCTGAGCAAGAAGTTCCCTAAGCTGGTCCGGAATAACACACAGATTCCCCGCGCCCGCTAAAGCTGCCATCAGAATCTTTTCCGTTGATGGCAGGCCATTCCAAATCCACTGAAACGCGTTCGCTCCCTGTTCGAGCGTTGCTTCAACTGCCTGATCCACACTCTCAGCATCTGCCCTAGGGGGATCAGCGGGATTCTGATCATAGGCAGCTTCCCATACCTCACTGCACAATAACTGTGTCAAATATGGATGCCCTTGTGTCCAATATGACACACGGTTTATTCCACCATCTGACCAGTAGAGAGTCTGATTCTGTTCCGACTTGCGCACAATGGCCAGGCTGTCTGGCAACTCCATCAGCGATACATGATGAGACTGCACTTGTTTGAAAGCATTCAGCATGCGTGCCGACAGATCCTCAGGGCGTCGTCCCATAGCCAGGATAAAGTGAACCTGGTACGCTCCAGCCATCCATCGTCGAAGATAGGGCAAGAAAGTTGCGCCGACCTGACCTTTATAAGGCCGGTCCAGAACGTCAAATTCGTCAAAGAGTAAAATCAACTGCTTCTGAGTCTGTTTGATCGCCTGCGGCAGAAACACGCTGTGAAAAAAGGTGCCTTCGGCGTCAAAATCAGATTGAATAATTGGAGGTGAATCGACATAGCGGGCAATTTGACCTGCAAGGCGATAGAGTATTTGCGCTAGAGGTAAATCTGCTTTGTCATGTAAATCAAAATAGACCGGCAAGTAGTTTCCAGACTCGGCCAGCCGTTGTTCAAGCTGGAAAAGGATCGACGTTTTCCCTATCCGCCGCTGCCCATAAAGGGCGATAGCGTTGGCATTTGGATTGCGCAATAGACGCAAAACCTCACCTAAAATATCCGAACGGCCGACAAAATGACTTTGACCGCGAACCGGGTTTCCAGCGATGTAGGGGTTCGAATGCAATGGCATGATTGTCTCTTCGTTTTTGCCTTTACTTTACATATTCAGTTGACATACTACAACATGACACTTGTATTGTAGCAGAGAGAATCGATTTGTCCAGTGGTAAACTCTGTACTTTGTGGCGTATTCGTGTAAGATTATTTCTGGCATATTTTGCGGAAACCACAGGTCTTGTTTCCATGTGCAGATGGAAGGAAATCAAATCTCTTTTTATCTCGGACGCTTGCGTGAAGACAGCGAAGTTCATCATCACCAGCAATGTTGAAATGACAAGAATTACATTCTGTTTCCACCTATTACCGTGAAGATAGACATAGCAAACAAAACAAATATCGGCTAATCATCATTGAGGAACTGCATAAGAAGGTTGACCTCAAAGATAAGCTTAAAGAATTAGATAGAGCCAATACAAAAACGTTTGACCGTCACCTAACACCCAAGCCGGTAATTGCCACCATTTTGGACCAGATTGGGTCTGGGAAGGACGGACAATGGAGAAGGCAAAATGCTGCAACGGTTGAATCAGGTTGAAAATAGTATAAAGATTGTCATTATTGGCATTGGCTCTGTCGGTAAGGGTCTTGTTTTCCAGTCACAGATCACCCCCAAAATAGAATGTATTGGGATTGCCGATATCCAGATCGACCGAGCAATCGCTTGCGCAAAATGGTTGGAGCGTGATTATCAAGTAGTGCATACAAAAAAAGAATTAATGGCGGCGGTCGAAGCGGAAAAGCTGGCGATTACTGATAATGGGCAGCTTCTGGCTCAATGTGAACAGGCCAATGCCCTCATAGAATCGAGCAATGCTATTTATGAGGGAGCGGTACATGCTTCTACGGCCATGATACACGGCTTGAATGTCATCATGATGAATTACGAAGCCGATCTGATGTACGGTCCACTGCTGCTGGCAAGGGCAAAGGCGCAAGGGCTTGTCTACAGCAGCTGTGACGGTGATCAGCCGGCAGCGCTCAAGCGTATGATTGACGAGATCCTCTTTTGGGGATTTGACCTGGTAATGGCTGGTAATATCAAGGGTTATCTTGACCGCTACGTCAACCCAACGACGATTATTCCCGAAGCTGACAAGCGGAATCTGGATTATAAAATGTGCACATCATACACAGATGGCACAAAACTTGGCGTGGAAATGGCCGTCTTAGCCAATGCCCTAAACCTGCGCACGACCGTACCGGGCATGATTGGCCCACGAGCGACGCATATTTCTGAGGTTTTTGAGCGATTCGATTTCGATGCCTTATGGCGAAATACCCGGCAGCCACTCGTTGACTATGTCTTGGGTGCACGACCAAAGGGTGGGGTCTTCGTTATTGCCCACACCGATCGACCTTTTCAGCAGTTTACTCTCGATTGGTTCCCGTCAGAAATGGGCCCTGGTCCCTATTATCTTTTTTACCGTCCCTACCATCTGGGCCATATTGAGGCATTGGCTACAGTTGTTAATGCTGTCTTAGATTCACGTTCGCTTTTGAAGCCTACTCATGGACTAAAAACCAACGTGACCGCCTATGCGCGTAAGGATCTAAACTGTGGGGACGAGCTCGATGGTCTGGGAGGCTACACCTGCTATGGCTTAATTGAAAATCTAACTGAAAATGACCTTGATCGTGGGTTGCCTATCTGCTTGGCCGATAAAATTTTTGTCCGTCGTGATATACAGAAAGATGAGCGTATTCAATTTCAAGATGTGCAGTTTGATTCAAGCTCCCCACAATTTCGCCTGTATGAGCAGGCGCAGTCAGTTTAAGGTTCATACTAGAATCCAGACTTCAGTGGCAATCACGGTCCAGAGAGAATAAAAACCGCTTCTTCCTGTAGTTTGTTATTCACGTACAACTGCAGCCGGTAGGTTGCAGCTGGCAAACCATTTCCCTCATTGTCATAGACTGAAATATCACCCATCGTTCCCTCGCTGCCATACTCACCCCAGTTCCAGCCCTCTTCCCGCGTCAACCATATCTGGTCATCACGAAACCAAATACGGCGGATAGTGTCGGTGGGCAACATCCCCGCATATTCCCAGATGGCAAAAACCTCCTGCGTTCCAGGTGGAAATTCGTTCTGCCCAGCCCCATCAGCGGTCAGTGCAAATCGAAGGTTGATAAAACCTACCTGCGGAATATCGGGTACTATATCGGTTGCTGTTGCCACCGGTGCGGCCTTTGTCACGGTAAGCACGGCCGTCGACTTCACTGATTCCTTGTTTTCAGTCGGCAGAGCCGGCATGGGGATGATCATATTGGGTTCGACCGTCGCCAAAACTCCGCGCACGGGAGTTGCAGATAACTCCACATCCGGGCTGTCGCCAACCTTAAGACCAATGCAGGCTGATAAAAGCAGCAGCAATAACCCAAATCCTAGAATCTTAATGACCTCAATCCTTTTATATCCAAACCTGCATCAGTTATCCTAAACCCACACACGCTGTTATTGTCCACCGTGGGGTCGGTAGCGTCCAGCCTTTTTCGTCTTATCCCAAATATATCCCAAATTGCACCTTGGGATATATTTGGGATAGTCACGGTCTTTTTAATCATACCTATAAAACTAGGCAGCGGAGATCCTCCTTCCAAGGTTAATATGAGATTCCGGGAGAAGTTGGCAAAATAATCGCAGAGATTACAAAACATTAATGGTAACTACGCGCCGCCCATGATAAAATAGAAGGTCGCACTGGCACAAATGAGCTAATTTTCTGTATCAGGAATTACTCTCTCATAAGAGCAATAAAGAGCACCTTCTGCAAAGGAATCCAGCATGTCTCTCGATAAAATTATCGTACGCGGCGCACGTGAGCACAATCTAAAAAACATCGACGTGGAAATCCCTCGGGACCAACTGGTGGTCATCACCGGCCTATCTGGCTCCGGCAAATCTTCTTTGGCTTTTGACACTATATTCGCTGAAGGGCAGCGTCGCTATGTTGAATCCCTCTCCGCCTATGCGCGGCAGTTCCTGGGCCAAATGGAGAAGCCTGATGTCGACCAGATTGAAGGATTGAGCCCTGCCGTTTCCATTGATCAAAAAGGGGTCAGTCACAATCCCCGGTCCACTGTGGGAACTGTAACCGAGGTTTATGATTATTTGCGCCTCCTTTTCGCCCGAGCCGGGATTCCCCACTGCCCGCAGTGCGGACGACCCGTTATGCCCCAAGCCGCGGAACAAATCGTTTCCAACGTACAGCATATGCCTATGGGCAGCCGCATACAGGTTCTGGCCCCTCTGGTCCAGGAGCGAAAAGGGCATCATGAAACTATCTTTAACGATGTGCGCAAAGCGGGCTTTGTTCGCGTCCGCGTAAATGGTGAAATCCACAATGTCGACGATCATATTGAGCTAGATCGTTACAAGAACCACAGCATCGAAGCCGTCGTCGACCGGCTTATCATCCGGCATGACGCGCACGACACCAGCGAAGAAGCGCAGGCCGATCGCATGCGTCTCAACGATTCAATTGAGACAGCCTTGAAACTGGGCAGCGGCATCGTCATCGTTAACGATGTTACCGACGCCGAGAACCCCACAGATGAACTTTATTCTGAACACCTCTATTGTCCCTATGATGGCACCAGTATTCCGCCTATAGAACCGCGCACTTTTAGTTTCAACCGTCCTGCCGGTGCCTGCCCCGAATGTCAGGGCTTGGGAACGAAGAAGGAATTGGACGCCGATCTCATCGTACCCAATAAGGAGCTCAGCCTGCGGCAGGGTGCCATAGCGGGTTGGCCTACCGATGATAAGGCTGGATATTACTGGCAGCTGCTTAAGGCCACTGCCGATCACTTCAATATCTCCGTCGATATTCCCGTACGCGAGCTTACGCCAGCAAAAATGCATATCCTCCTCAATGGCAGTGGTCAAGAGCAAATCACGGTCACCTATATCAATCGCGAAGGACATACACGACATTATAAAACCCGTTATGAAGGTATCGTTCCCAACCTATGGCGCCGCTATAACGAGTCCACTTCCGACTATGTTCGAGATAAGCTGGAAGGATTCATGATCAATAAGCCTTGCAGCGCCTGTGGGGGCACCCGTCTGCAGCCAGTTCCACTCGCCGTGACGATTGGCGACTGCAACATCGCTGATATCACGCGCGATCCGGTCAACAAAAGTCTTGAATGGGCAAGACGGCTAGAGAGCGCAAAATTTACACCCCTAACACCGCGCCAGCAAATGATCGCTCGTCCTATCCTCAAAGAAATTCGCGAACGTTTATCATTCATGATAAACGTCGGTCTCGATTATTTAACCCTAGATCGTACTGCTAGCTCACTGAGCGGTGGCGAAGCACAGCGAATTCGCTTGGCGACGCAAATCGGCAGCCAACTGATGGGCGTTCTCTATGTTTTAGATGAACCAAGCATTGGCCTACATCAACGGGACAACGGCCGTTTGATCGATACCCTCAAAGGAATGAGAGATTTAGGCAATACTGTGCTGGTAGTGGAGCATGATGAAGATACTATGCGTGCCGCGGACTGGATCGTCGATCTTGGTCCGGGTGCAGGCAAACATGGTGGAGAGCTCGTCGCTGAAGGACCTCCAGAGGTCATCGCCCGCCATGAAACGTCGCTAACCGGCGCCTACTTGAGCGGTAGAGAGGAAATCCCTTTGCCGAAACAGCGTCGAAATGGGGCCGGCAATACCTTAACCATTGTTGGGGCACAGGAAAACAATCTAAAAAATATTGATGTGCGCATTCCCCTTGGTCGCTTCGTCTGCGTGACCGGTGTCAGCGGTAGCGGCAAGAGTTCTTTCCTGATCGAGATCGTCAGCAAGAAACTAAACCAATATTTCTATCGTTCAAAACCAGCTCCGGGCAAGCATGATCGCGTTACCGGGCTCGAACATTTAGACAAAGTGATCGAGATCGATCAAAGTCCTATCGGCCGTACGCCACGCTCCAATCCAGCTACCTATACCAATCTCTTTAACCCCATCCGGGAGCTCTTCGCTGGCATGCCTGAAAGCAAGGTCCGTGGTTATAAACCGGGCCGGTTCAGTTTTAACGTCAAAGGAGGACGATGTGAGGCTTGCCAAGGTCAGGGACAGAACCGCATCGAGATGCAGTTCCTGCCCGATATATACGTCCCATGCGATATCTGTAAGGGTGCTCGTTATAATCGTGAGACTTTGCAGGTGACCTACAAAGGGCTAAACATCGCCCAGGTGCTGGACCTAACGATCGATGAAGCTTTAGAGTTCTTTGCCAATATCACCCCCATCCGCCGCAAGCTGCAGACCCTTGCCGAAGTCGGTCTGGGTTACATCCATCTCGGCCAGCCGGCTCCAACCCTGAGCGGTGGTGAAGCACAGCGCGTCAAGCTCAGTCGCGAACTCTCCAAGATTGCCACGGGACGAACCATTTATATCCTTGATGAACCAAGCGTCGGGCTGCACTCTCACGATGTAGCTAAACTAATTCAGGCATTAAGCCGCCTGGTTGACAAAGGCAACACCGTGGTCATCATCGAGCATAACCTGGACATCATCAAAGTAGCCGACCACATCGTCGACCTTGGTCCAGAAGGGGGCGATCGCGGAGGCGAGATCGTTGCCGAAGGAACGCCTGAAGAAGTGGCCCAAGTAGCAGAATCCTTTACCGGTCATTACCTGCGCACCCATTTAGCCGGGCGTCCTTGATCCAATCAAAACGGCCGCTCCCTGTGGTAGGAACGGCCGTTTTCACAAAAGGAGAGGGTCATGAAAGGCAGGCTTTAGAAGCCTGCTTTTTTGCTCAACTAGGCGGTTTCAAACTCACCTTCAATAAAATCTTCCTCAACGGTGCCGCCACTGTCATTGCTGCTGCCATTGGCGCTGCTTTCAGATTGGCCCTGGTACATTGCCTCACCCAGAGACATAGAGACCTGCTGCAATTCCCCGCTGATCTGCTTAATCTGCTCAATATCTTCGCCATTAAGCGCCTCTTTCAACTCACCAACTTTGCTTTCTACCTGCTGGCGAACCTCAGCCGGAGCCTGCCCATTTAGATTCTGCAGGCTCTTCTCCGTCTGGTAAATGAGCTGGTCAGCCATATTGCGTACCTCGATCGATTCGCGACGCTGCTGATCCTGAGCGGCATTTTGATCTGCCTCGCGCACCATGCGATCGATATCACCATCATTTAGATTTGTGCTCGCTGTAATAGTAATCGCCTGGCTCTTTCCAGTTGCCTTATCTTTGGCCGATACATTCAAAATACCATTGGCATCGATATCAAAGGTGACTTCGATCTGGGGAATACCACGCGGCGCAGCTGGAATACCATCGAGGCGGAAAACGCCCAGGCTGTTGTTATCCGCAGCCATCGGCCTTTCCCCTTGTAGAACCTGTATATCAACCGCCATTTGACTGTCCTCGGCAGTGCTAAAGACCTCGGTCTTACGCGAAGGGATGGTTGTATTGCGCGCGATGAGTGTCGTCATCACACCGCCCAAGGTCTCCAGGCCCAGGCTCAGAGGGGTCACATCCAGCAGTAGGACATCATTAACTTCGCCACCTAGAACGCCACCTTGCAGGGCGGCGCCCAAGGCCACGACCTCGTCCGGGTTCACGCTCTTGTTCGGTACTTTGCCGGTCATCGTGCGCACTAATTCCTGCACCATGGGCATCCGAGTTGAACCACCAACCAGGACAATTTCATCCAATTGATCAGGATTGAACTTCGCATCCTGCAAGACTCTATTGACCGGCTCTTTGATCCGTTCTAATAAGTTCTGCGTCAACTGCTCGAAGCGTGCCCTGGTCAGGTTGGTCTGTAGATGCTTGGGCCCTTCCGCATTGGCTGTGATAAAGGGCAGGTTGATTTCCGTCTGCATTACTGTCGACAATTCAATCTTGGCCTTCTCCGCCGCTTCACGTATGCGTTGCAAAGCCTGCCGATCCTGCTTCAAGTCAATGCCCTGGTCGCGTAAGAACTCTTCCGTGACCCAATCGACAATGGCCAGATCCCAGTCATCGCCACCGAGGTGCGTATCCCCATTCGTGGATACAACCTCGATCAAGCCTTCGCTTACTTCCAAGATGGACACGTCAAAAGTGCCGCCACCCAGATCAAAGACAAGGATTGTCTCATCAGTTTTCTTGTCCAGGCCATAGGCCAACGCCGCCGCCGTGGGTTCGTTGATGATGCGCATCACTTCCAGCCCGGCAATCTTGCCCGCGTCCTTGGTGGCCTGGCGCTGGCTGTCGTTAAAGTAAGCAGGCACGGTGATCACAGCTTTGGTCACAGATTCACCAAGAAAATCTTCCGCATCTTTCTTCAATTTGCCTAGGATCATGGCCGAGATTTCCTGCGGCGTATAAGACTGTCCCTTCACCGGGACGCTGATGCGAATATCGCCCTGCGGCCCTTTCTCAATCGCATAAGGCAGTCGTTTGCGGTCTTCCGCCGTTTCCGCATCGCTATAGTTACGGCCGATAAACCGTTTCACTGAAAAAACCGTATTCTCTGGATTAATGGTCGCCTGGCGTTTAGCTGTCTGGCCCACCAATCGCTCGCCATTCTTGTTGAAGGCGACGACCGATGGCGCAACGCGACTGCCTTCGGCCGTATTGATCACAGTGGGTTCACCACCTTCCATGACCGCTGCTACCGAATTTGTTGTTCCCAGGTCGATTCCCAAAATTTTACTCATTCCGTTTATTCTCCTGACTTCAAGCAAGGAGTTGGCTATTTGATTCCTTGCCTATTTCTATTAATTATCTCTCGTACCATTCAAGTCGGAAACAGTGCTTCGCCTTGCCTGGTTAAGAACTATTCTTACTTTAAATCGGGGGTGTTAGAATCGTGTAAGCTATATGTATACGTTGTATAAGTACCGGAAATTTGGCACATAAGGAAATCGAATGACCACTCATTGGAAACCCCCTCAGGATTGGACCAGCATCAGCACCATTGATGCCCACACAGCGGGCGAACCGTTGCGAATTATCACCCATGGGCTGCCCCCCATACCTGGCGATACTATTCTCGCCAAGCGCCGCTTCGCACAAAAAAATCTGGATTACCTGCGTACAGCGCTCATGTGGGAACCACGTGGTCATGCTGATATGTATGGTTGTATTATCACCGATCCCGTAACTCCCGACGGCGATCTTGGCGTTCTATTCCTCCATAATGAAGGATTCAGTACTATGTGTGGGCACGGCATCATCGGCCTAGCCAAAGTCGGCTTGGACACGGGCATCATTGAAAAACCAGGCGATCATCCTGTGATTAAGATGGACACACCCGCTGGGCGGGTCACCGCCTATGGTAAAAGAGAAAACGGCCGCATTACTTCTGTGTCTTTTCTCAATGTCCCTTCTTTCGTCTATGCCCTCGATCAGGTGGTCGACATTCCCGGCATCGGGGAAATCCACTTCGACATTGCCTTTGGCGGCGCCTTCTATGCCTACTGCGATGCTGCTGATTTAGGACTCACTCTCTCCGCCAATGAGTTTCGCTCTTTGATCGATACTGGTATGCGAATCAAGCGTGCAGTCATGGACAGCTTCGACATTCGCCATCCTTTCGAAGAAGACATGGGCTTTCTTTACGGTACGATCATCGTCGGTGATGCGCATGATCCCGCAAACCACAGCCGCAATGTCTGCATCTTCGCCGATGGGGAAGTAGACCGCTGTCCCACAGGCACTGGTGTTAGTGCTCGGGCGGCTCTCCACTTCGTTCGCGGCGAGCTCATGCTCGACGAACCATTTACTGTCGAGAGCATTCTGGGCACGACCTTCACCGGGGAGGTGACGGACACTGTCTCATTCGGTCGCTACCAAGCCATTATTCCCAAAGTCACCGGCTCTGCCTACATTACCGGTCGCAATGAATTACTCATTGACCCTTCCGATCCACTGGGCGATGGATTTATATTACGGTAATAAGCAAAGACCTTGTTATCAGCGCCATTGTCACGTTCATGTTGCGTTGGATACCCAGTCTGAATCCAATCTAAAATTTAGTTGACGATTTCCCCAAATAGAAGAAAATAGGATTGAATTGTCGTACTAAAAAATGACCGTACGATATAACTCGCCAATTTTCTAGATCCCATTACCAAAAAGGAAGGTAACCAATGAAAGTAACGAAACTGATCAAGCAGATGCTCCCCGCCCAGGAGATAGTAGAAGCGCATTGCGACGGCCCTTGTGGCGTTTACGATCCCTCATCCGCGCGCATTGCCGCCGAGGCGGTTCTTTCCATGACCAAGAAACTGCTGGCTCTGCCCCACCCAGATCACGGTGATACAGAAGCTGAGGTTGCTTACCACAATACATTCTCCCGTTACGTGACCATTAAGGAAGATCAGGCTCACCTGGCCAAGGAAGAAGTCCTTGTCTTGTGGACAGACTATTTCAAGCCAGTTCATCTGGAAGCCTACCCTGATTTGCACAACCTCATCTGGGAAACCACCAAACTCTGTTCGGCAGCCAAGCAGCACGTCGATCTCGCTGCCGCCCAAAAGCTGATGGAGAATATTGAGAAGATTCACAATGTCTTCTGGGCCACCAAAGGCCGGGACGTCTCCTACTACACCGCCAGCTAACCTAGTAATTTGGAAACCCGGTTTCTATCAAAAACCGGGTCTCTTTTTGCCCATGACAACAGAATCTTTACCAGACAGTGGACCACGTGAACTACTATTCTGGCTGTTGAGGCTCCGTAAGCGCGTTGGCGTTAGCGGAGCCTCTATGATCCCCAATTTGCAGCCGGGAGATGAAATCTTATTTGACCCGCGTGGCTACTGGCAGAAATCCCCCCAATTAGGTGATATTGTCGTCGCTTCCCGGCCAGACCAGACAGATATAACCATGATCAAACGGGTGGCCGTCGTAGAACCAGATGGATCCCTCATTCTCTTTGGTGATAATCCCGCTGCCAGCACTGACAGCCGCAGCTTTGGCCCAGTTCCCCTCGACAAAATCCTCGGCAAAGCAACTAGCAAATTCGCCTGACTTAACCCTGTCCCCGGCTACCCAGATAGACACCAGACAGGATCACCATACTGCCGGCGATTACCAATGGCCCTGGAAACTCTTGGAAGATAAAAATGGCGAGGATGGTCGCGCCCACTGGTTCGCTCAGCGCTGCCAAAGAGACAACGGCTGCCGGGAGGAAACCCAGCGCCCAATTGAATGAGGAGTGCCCCAAAAACTGGGGGATCAAGGACATGGCCAAGAAAAGAGCAAATGCGGTTAGGCTGTAACCAAATAGATCTTGGCTTCCCACGAGGTTGATCAAAAGCAGAAATAGAGCCGCCATTCCATAGACGACTGTTGTATAGCTGAGCAAAGATAGATGGGGTCTGAGACGACGGCCGATTATCATATAGCCGGCAACCGATATGCCCCCAATCAAAGCCAGAGCATTACCCAAGAGCGCCCGGCTGCCGCCGCTGGTCGCCGCTAGATCAATGCTGAGCCGGCCGTTTTCTATGCCCACAACTGCACCCATGCTGACTATGATAGTCCCTACCAGTGCCAGGCCGATCCCTTGTTTCAAGCTACGCGACAGAGGCTCATTTAGCAAGAATGGAGATGCTAGCCCCACCCAGAGAGGAGCCGTAGCCACTAGTACTGTAGAACTTGTAATCGAGGTAAATGCCAAGGAACTCGTCCAGGTGGCAAAATGAAGCCCCAGCAGTAGGCCGGATAGAATGGCCAGGCCCCACTTTCCCTGCCCCATCTCGCCCATCTCGCCGCGCCGTTTAGCCAGGGTAAAAGGCAGCAATAATAATGCCGACAGCATCATACGCCAGAAAGCGATCACCAGCGAAGGCACCGCCTCATTTTGCGCCAGACGAATTAGTATCGAACCTGATGAAATGGCAAAGATCCCAACGGTTAGTACCATAAACTGTACGGGTCGGGAAGGGTTCTTGAATGAATCTTGCATCTTTTACGCTTTGGCCGGCAGGCACAAGCCAATCTTCTGCCGTTGCCCAAGAATCTTAACAATCCTTTACTAGCGTGCCAAACCAGAGGGACGCAGCCATCACTTGACGCGGCTGAAATCGCTGCAGAGCTTAGTCCAAATTGATCGTGCAATTTTTCGCAAACCTGCCTATAATTAGAGACTGTAACTTGCAAACTTAAGTATCTCAAAGCCAATCATCCTGAACCGTGGTTAATTGAGAAGTTAATCTTGATTCCAAAGGCAAAGATGCTTGATTATTGTCAGAAAAAAGGAGAATTATCATGACCCATATCGTAACCAGACTGTGCCTGCGCGATACCGCCTGCGTGGAAGTCTGCCCCGTAGAATGCATGGTCTTGGGTGTCCCGGAAGCAGAGTGGCCATGGCTTTATATTGATCCCGATACCTGCATCGACTGTGGTGCGTGCGTACCGGAATGTCCATATGAAGCAATCTTCCCCGAAGAAGAAGTGCCGTTCGACTATGAAGCACCCACAGGTGTTTGGATTGCCAACACTAAAGAGCTCCTCGACGGGCAACCCTTTGAAGGCGAGATCGATGGACACGAAGTGAAATTGTTAAATGCCGCGCAGCTTGCGGGCGGCGAAGTCCTCGACCTTACAGAAGATATTCCACCCAACTATGATTTCTTCTCAGAAGGCCCCGGGTACGACGCTCTCGATTAAGACCGCGTGCCATATGCCCCACCCTCATTGTGGTGCGGGGCTATCGTATTCGAAATATAACCAGCATACCGGTCGCAGAGAACGGTTATGCTGGTTTGTTTTTTGACAACCAGGTTCCATCTGTTACAATTCTCGCCGATGAAAACATACGCAATAGTTCAGACTCCTCGCCGTTTTCGCCGCCGTCGCCGGACCTTTGGTCTGGTTCTTGGGGTTGTCTAGACTGCAAACGCACGAAGGTAACTACTTCAAACCGCCAGACCAGAGCATAGGTCTGGCGGTTTTTTGTTTGTAGATACGTAGTGGAGGACCTGTATGGTAAAAGTTGGTATATATGGAGCCACCGGGTATACCGGTCTTGAATTGGTGTCACTTCTAGAGCACCATCCAATGGCGCAGATCCAATTCGCGACCTCGCAAAGCAATGCCGGGCGCTCGCTGCGAAAGGTTGCTCCTGCAGCGCCGGATCTGTCCTTGATCCCACCTGATGAAGCTGATCTCGCGGCCACGGAAGTCGTATTCCTTTGTTTGCCACATGCCGCGGCAGCAAACACTGCCGTTACCGCCTTAATGGCCAACAATCGCGTCATCGATCTCAGCGCTGATTTCCGACTCAAAGATGTGGCTACCTATGAAAAATGGTACGGGGTCACTCATCCGGCACCCGAATTGCTATCGGAAGCGGTTTATGGGCTGACAGAATTTGCACGGCACGATTTGGGTGACACGCGTTTAGTTGCCAATCCCGGCTGTTATACAACGACCAGCCTACTTGCCCTGCAACCAATCATTGCCTCTCAAATTGAGCTCGCAGGCGATATTATCATCGACGCTAAGTCAGGCGTCTCCGGAGCGGGCAGAGCACCCAAGCTGCACACTCATTTCGTCGAAGTAGCTGATAATTTCTCTCCCTATGCGATCGGCCGTAACCACCGCCATTTACCGGAAATGGAACAGGTGATCGGCTGGTGGCGTCAAGATGCGCCGCGCCTGATCTTCAGCCCTCACCTCCTGCCGGTACCTCGTGGAATCCTGGCCAATATTTACGTACCATTGGCCGATAATTGGCAAGAGGATCAAATCCGAGCGCTGTATGCCAACACCTATGCCGAGGAGCCATTTGTGCAGATTCTTCCGGCGGGAGAACTGGTGACATTGACCCACGTCATCCATACCAATCGCTGCGCCATATCGCTCACCTTTGCCGCTGACACTTTGATCTTGACATCAGCCACTGACAATCTCATCAAAGGGGCCGCGGGCCAGGCAGTGCAAAATATGAATGTAATGTTCGGTTTGGCAGAGGAAACAGGTTTACACTGATGCATGTTCTCAAGATCGGCGGCAATGAACTGAGCGATCCAGGCTTCGTGAGCGCCCTTGCCCAAGCTGCAGCCAGGATTAACAAGGACACGGCCGAGCCGGTGATCATCGTCCATGGTGGTGGGAAAGCCATTGCCGACCTGCAGGATCAGCTGGGCTTGGAAACCATTAAGGTAGATGGCTTACGCGTTACAGATCTGGAATCCTTATCCGTAGCTCAGATGGTGCTCTCTGGTCACAGCAATAAGCTGGTCGTAAAAGCTTTGCTGGCTGAGGGGATAGATGCGTTGGGCATCAGCGGCGTTGATGGAGCCGTACTGCGCTGCCGTACAAAAATCCACCCCACGGTCGATTTGGGATATGTGGGTGAGATTGTAGAGGTCCGCGCGCCGCTTCTGCACCAGTTTGCTGCGATGGGCATTACTATCGTGCTCTCCCCCATCTCCATAGGCCAAGATGGCCAAACTTACAACGTTAATGCCGATGAGGCGGCCTCTGCCATAGCCCTTGCCGTTGGCGCGGCGGAGCTAGATTTTGTTTCCAACGTCCCTGGCGTATTACAAGAAGGAACAATCATTCCCCGTCTTTCAGCGGCAGATACGAAGCAGTTAATCGCCGATGGTATCATCCGCGACGGCATGATCCCCAAGGTAAGCGCCGCCCTGGATGCGGTACACATGGGGGTTCAGCAAGTACGAATAGTGGATTTGGCCGGGCTTCTCACAGATGGGGGAACCACCTTCTCAGGCGACGCTTTGGTAGAGGATTAAACTCAAGCATGAGCATTCAGCCAGACACACTCACCATCTCACCTCTCGTCATAGAAGATTACGACGATGTGTATGGGCTGTGGGAAAACAGTGAGGGAATTGGTCTAAGCGGAGCTGACAGCCAGCCCAGAATTGCTGCCTATCTGCTTAGAAATCCAGGGATGAGTTTTGTGGCCCGGATTGGAGAATTGGTTGTTGGAGCTATATTGTGCGGGCATGATGGCCGAAGAGGTTATATTCACCATTTAGCCGTCCATGACGCGTATCGCAGGCAGGGGCTAGGACGTAGTCTGGTCCAGCAGAGTTTGGCCCCGCTGCAAGCGTTGGGCATCCAAAAATGCCACTTATTTATCTTCCACGAAAATCTGGCAGCAATAAGTTTTTGGAAAAGCATGGGCTGGATATTCAGGGAAGATACCCGCATCATGTCCACATATATCGAAGAAGAGGATTTGTCAGTATGAAACCAGAAGAAGTAATCCAGGCTGAGTCTAAATTCATTGTGAACACCTACGTTCGACCAGATATCGTCTTTTCCCATGGAGAAGGCTGCTATCTCTACGATATGAGCGGCAAGCGCTACCTGGATTTCAGTTCGGGCATCGCTGTGACTGCTCTGGGCCATTCTGATCCGCAATGGGTTGCTGCGGTTGCTGATCAGGCAGGCAAACTTGTCCATGTCAGCAATCTTTACCATACTGAGCCCCAGACCTCATTGGCCCGGCGTCTGGTCGAAAACTCATTCGCCGATCGAGTCTATTTTGGCAATTCGGGAACGGAGGCCAACGAAGCAGCCATAAAATTCGCACGCAAGTATGCCTCGCTGAACGCCGAACCGGGCCAGCCAAGAGCAAAGATCGTAGCCTTCAGTGGAGGATTTCACGGACGGACCTTGGGATCATTGGCTGTGACCTACAAAAGCCGCTATCGCGAGCCATTTGCCCCGCTCATGCCTGGCGTCACCTTTGCGCCATATAACGATCTGCAGGCTGTATCAGAAGCTATTGATGGCGACACTTGTGCAGTCATTGTTGAGCCTGTCCAGGGCGAAGGAGGCGTTAATCCATCCACCATGGAATTCTTACACGGCTTGCGCCGCTTGTGTGATGAACAACACGCTTTGTTAATCTTTGATGAAGTACAGTGCGGTCTGGGTCGAACCGGTAAACTGTGGGCCCATGAAGATTATGGGGTGATGCCTGATATCATGACCCTGGCCAAGCCACTGGCTGGCGGACTACCAATTGGCGCAACACTTGTAACAGAGAAGGTTGCCGCGCACATTGAGCCTGGCGATCATGGCAGCACCTTCGCCGCCGGGCCATTGGTGTGCCGGGCGGCTGAAGTGGTTTTCGACCGTGTCAGCAATCCCCGATTTCTTGACCAGGTCAGGGAGACACGGGGCCTATTTCCGCCATCGTCTAGAAACGCTGGAGCATGATGAAATTGTTCAGGTGCGCGGAATGGGCTTGCTGTTAGGAATCGAGATAACCTCAGTCGCGGCTCCCATTATCGCCAGGGCCAGAGCCAATGGCCTGCTGATCATAAACGCTGGTGAGAATGTCCTACGTGTGGCCCCTGCACTTATTGCCGGCAAAGCGGAAATTGACGAGGCCGTCACTATTATTGGCCGGAGCATTGCTGGATAAACTGATGCATATTCGAGTGGCCAAGCCCAAGGATATTCCCCATATTGCCGAACTCGTCGCGGAACATGCCCTACGTGGAGCGCTGCTGCCGCGCACAGTTGAGTCGGTACACGAGACTCTGGGCAACTGGTTGATTGGTAAAGACGAGGATGATGAACTTGTCGCCTGTGTATCTTTGCATCGCTATACGCCCGCCTTGGCGGAGGTTCGTTCGCTTGCCGTAGCCGACAAGGTGAAAGGAAAAGGGTATGGTCGTACTATTGTCAAAGCGATCATTGCTGAAGCCAGGCAGCGCAATATTCCCACCCTGTTTGCCCTGACCCGAGTTGCACCCTTCTTTCTAAAAATTGGCTTTCAGTCAACTGGCAAAGAACGCTTTCCAGAGAAAGTATGGCGCGATTGTCAGGCTTGCCCAGTTTTCGAAAATTGTGACGAGACGGCCGTATTCATGAATCTGGCTCCAGTACAGCCCACATCTTATATCCCTGTGCCTATTCCCGTGCGTGCCCGGTTGGCCAGCTCAACCCCGCAATCACGGATAGAACCTATTAATAGTACCCAAGAAGAGAAAGGAGTTGTCCCCATGTCAAAAGAATCTGTAAACAAGGTTGTCCTCGCTTATTCGGGTGGATTGGATACATCCGTCATCGTCCCCTGGCTGCGTGAAAACTATGGCTGTGAAGTCATCTGTTTTTGCGCCAATATTGGCCAGGGAGATGACGAATTAGAAGGTCTGCGTGACAAGGCGCTGGCCAGCGGCGCCAGCAAGGTCTACGTTGAAGATCTGCGGCACGAATTCGCCAAGGATTTCCTCTTCCCCATGGTCCAGTCGGGCGCCATCTACGAGCGTCGTTATCTCCTGGGCACTTCAGTCGCCCGACCAATTATCGCCAAGTGGCAGGTGGCTATCGCTGAGATTGAGGGCGCTGATGCCGTTGCCCATGGAGCGACGGGCAAAGGCAATGATCAGGTGCGTTTTGAACTAACTTACAAAGCGCTTAATCCCACCTTGAAAGTCATCGCTCCCTGGCGTGAATGGGACATTCGCTCACGGGAAGATGCACTGGCTTACGCCAAGAAGCATAATGTGCCCGTAGTCCATACTGAGAAATCGATCTACAGCCGCGATGCCAATTTGTGGCATATGTCACATGAAGGCGGCATCTTGGAAGATCCTGCCTGCGAACCGGAAGAGGAAATGTTCCTCTTGAGCAACTCGCCAGAGAATGCACCTGATGAAGCGGAAGTTGTGAAGATCGACTTTGAAAAGGGTCTGCCGGTAGCCGTCGACGACGTGCAACTGCCCCCAGCAGCTCTCATCGCCAGATTGAATGATCTGGGCAATAAGCATGGGATCGGCCGAATTGATCTCGTCGAAAACCGGTTGGTAGGCATGAAATCACGCGGCGTCTATGAAACCCCCGGGGGAAGCATCATATATGCCGCCCATCGTGAGCTAGAATCACTCTGCCTGGATCGTGACACCAGCCATTACAAAGAACAAATTGGCGTGCGCTATGCGGAATTGGTCTATTATGGCAAATGGTTCCATTCGCTGCGCGAAGCTCTGCAAGCTTTCGTTGATAAGACCCAGGAAACGGTCACTGGATGGGTGAAATTGAAACTGTATAAAGGCAATGTGCTGGTTGTTGGGCGTTACAGTGACAGCAGCCTCTACCGGGAAGACTTTGCCACATTCGGCCAGGAAGATGTCTATGATCAAGCAGACGCGGTGGGTTTTATCACCCTCTTCGGCCTGCAGATGAAAGTAAAGGCTATGATGGAAGTAAGCGATGGCGGCAAGACGCACTATGCTGCCCCTGATTATTCAAAGTTCAAGCGGGACTAGGTACTACGCTGAGCTGCCAACTTTTTTACAAGTTGGCAGCTCTTATTAGGATTACAACATGATGGAACTCGCAAAAGAGGGCTCAGTTACAACACCTGCAGGTTTTACAGCCGGCGCAGCGGACAGCAGAATCAAAAAACCTGGCGATCTAGATTTGACGATTATCTACTCTGAAAGCCCATGTTCGGCTGCCGCAGTTTTTACACGTAATCAGGTGGTTGCGGCCCCGGTCATCGTCGACCGCGAAACATTGCAGAAAAACTGCGAGAAAATCCACGCTGTGGTGGCCAACTCCGGCAATGCCAATGCCTGTACCGGGCAGCCCGGCCTGGCCAACGCGCGCAGTATGCAGAGTTTAGCCGCAGGGGCCGTAGGTTGCCACGCTGATCAGGTTCTTGTACTTTCAACAGGTGTCATCGGGGTCCAGTTACCGATGGACCGGATCGCCTGCGGTATCAACGAAGTGGCAAACAATCTGGAGTCCAGCGGCGGCAGTTTGGCTGCACAGGCGATCATGACCACGGATACTTATCCCAAGCATTCAGCCGTTCGCGTCGAACTGGCAGATGGTGTGGTTACCATCGGCGGAATCGCCAAGGGTTCGGGCATGATCCACCCCAATATGGCCACGATGCTCGGCGTTTTAACGACTGATGCCGCAGTTGAGCCTTCTGTCTTGCAGAAAACGCTGCGTACGGCCATTGATCAAAGCTTTAACCTTATCTCCGTCGACGGTGACACCAGCACCAACGATACCGTGCTGCTGCTGGCCAACGGCGCCGGTGGGGTTGAAGTTGCAGACCAGAATGATGTCGCCCAATTCCAGGGGGCTTTAAATGATATTTGCACGAAGCTGGCCAAGTCCATCGTCCGCGACGGTGAAGGGGCGACCAAGTTTGTGGAAATCAATGTAGCGGGAGCGCCCGATGATCAGGCCGCCCACGCCATCGCGTCGACCATCGCCACCTCCCCGCTTGTAAAAACCGCTTTTGCCGGAAGCGACGCCAATTGGGGGCGTATCTTAGCCGCAGCCGGTCGGGCGGGTATCCCCTTCGATCAACACCAGGTCAGCCTATTCATCGGAATCACTGATCCCGGTCAACTGCAACTAGTCGACCAGGGCACTTCTACCCCTTATCAGGAAAGTGATGCTGCGGCCATATTTGGTGAACCCGAGTTCAAGATATTGTTCGATATGGGCAATGGGTCTGGGGTGGCGACCATGTGGACCAGCGACCTCAGCCATGAATATGTCACGATCAATGCTGACTACCGCACATGATCGATATTGAGGCCATCAGACGAATTGAGGAAGCGTCATTTAACGCCTGGCCAGCGTTGAATGTCCTGCTTTATGATGGCTGGCTGCTGCGGTTTGCCAATGGATACACCAAGCGCGCCAATTCGGTTAACGGCTACTATCCAGGTGCGCTGCCACTGGATGTGAAAATCGACCATTGTGAGACCTTGTTTGCGGGACAGAATTTGCAGCCCATTTTTCGGCTCAATCCGCTGATCAATCCCGATCAACTTGACCCTCTTCTGCAGGCACGGGAATATAAGCGCCTTGATCTCACATCAGTTCAAATGCTGGATTTGGAGCTTATTAGTCCTCGGCTTTCGCCAAAAGCCACCTTTCTGCCCGGACCTAACGGGATCAATTCCTGGCTGCGCTCATTTCACGAGATAAACCCAGAGAGAAGAGACGAGGCAACCCATAAACAGATGCTGCAAAATATCGTGGGCGCTTCCTGTTTTATGCTCTTGATTGATAATGATGAGATTGTCGCCTGCGGATTGGCGGTGGCTGATGGGGAGTATTCGGGTCTTTTTGACATTGTCACGGCCGTTGAACACCAACGCAAGGGATATGGTTTGGAATTAACCGCTGCACTTCTAGCCTGGGGAAAAGCGATGAAGACGCGCTATGCTTATTTACAGGTCATGACGGATAACGATCCTGCCAACAAATTATATGGCAAGCTTGGGTTCCAAGAGATTTATCGCTATTGGTATCGTGCTGCAGGAGATAATAGGAGGAAACTATGAGCAAGCTATGGGGCGGAAGGTTCGCCCGTGAAACGGATGCCCTGGTACACCAGTTCAATGCCAGCATCCACTTTGATGCCCGGCTATATGATGAGGATATTGCGGGCAGCATCGCCTGGGCGCAGGCGCTGAAAAACTCAGGCATTCTGACGGCAACGGAAACGGAAGTGATCAGTGCCGGGCTGGAGGAGGTACGCCAGGAGTTCGCGGAAAGCAGGTTTGAGTTTATATACGGAGATGAGGATATTCACACGGCCGTTGAACGTCGCCTGACAGAAATCGTCGGGCCTGTTGGTGGCAAGCTGCACACCGGGCGCAGCCGCAATGACCAGGTGGCCACCGACTTCCGTCTGTGGACCATGCGCGCCTGCGACCTGATTGGATTGGCGATCTCCGATTTGCAGCAGGCGCTGATCGAAAGTGCCACACAATATCTCAATCTTCCCATGCCCGGCTATACCCATCTACAACATGCGCAGCCTGTTACCTGGGGACATTGGATTCTTTCCTTTTTCTGGCCCCTGGCACGAGACATGGAGCGTTGGACGCAAGTTCGCGAGCAATCTTCGGTGCTGCCCCTCGGATCGGCTGCTCTGGCGGGCAGTGCTTTCGTCGTCGATCGTTATGCGCTGGCCGATGAACTGGGTTTTATCCATATCAGTCAGAACAGCCTGGATGCAGTTTCCGATCGTGACTTTGCCGCCGATTTCCTCTACGCTGCCGCTGTCCTGGGTATCCATCTCAGCCGCCTATCGGAACAACTCATCATTTTCAGCAGTGCCGAGTTTGGCTTCGTGCGCATCGACGACTCCTACAGCACCGGTTCCAGCATCATGCCCCAGAAGAAGAACCCCGATACTTTGGAACTGACCCGCGGTAAAAGCGGTCGTCTTATCGGCAATCTGACCGGCTTGCTGGCCACGCTTAAAGGGCTGCCCTCCTCTTATGACAAAGATCTACAAGAAGATAAGGAACCACTTTTTGATGCCTTTGACACTTTAGAAATGTCCCTGGTCGTCATGGCAGGATTGATCCGTACGCTCAAGGTACAGCCCAAAAACCTGGAAGCACAGTTGGAACCAGGGCTGCTGGCCACAGAATTGGCCGACTATTTGGTCAAAAAAGGGGTTCCGTTTCGTGAAGCGCATGGTTTGGTAGGAGAAGCGGTGCGCCTGGCCGAGGAAAACGAGCGGGCATTGACGGATTTATCGCTGGCAGAGCTGCATGGGTTGAGCCCATTTTTCGGAGATGATGTTAGGGATGTTCTAACGATCTCTTCCGCGCTGGCACAGCGGTCGGTGCCGGGCGGCACAGCACCAGAGGCACTACAGGCACAGTTAGATAAGGCGAGGCAGCTCCTGGCTTCTTAAGCTCCAGCCCTGGCTGCGGCTAACGAGCCATAATGGTCAACCGGCGTAGCAACGGCCGTAGTTCCTCCGGGGCATCATCGTCGGTACAAAGGGCGGTGTGCTCCTGTTCGGGGGTAATTACGGTCAGTTTATAGACAAAGCTGTCCGTCCTCTTATCCTCTGCGAGGGCAGATGGGAGGGTGTAAAAACGGGCTGAGGCCAAGGTCTGCTCCCATTGCGCTGCTTCTCCCGGAGGTAGATCATCCGTGTCTACAGTGGTCTGCAGGTGCAGGCCCATGAATCCACCGCTTCGTTCAAAATATACCTGCATGTGTCACCTTGTTTCCAAGAAACCCGGTTTCTTCCGTGGGTAGTAGATCACCTAGGCCACGCTGTAGTAGAAACCGGGTGTCTATTGGACTACAGCCTGGCTTTTAACCAACTGAAAGCTTGTTTTGAGAGAAGCAATGTGCGGCAGCCCTGCGGCTGCCCACCGCCTCCGTTACCGGGATCAGGGGATCCGCCGCCAGTGCTGGCATCAACCTTAATACCAACTCCCGTCCAGCCGCTGTGCACAGCTTGCTGCTCAAGACTTCCGCTGCCGTATAATTCGCCCGCGGTCACATAAGATTTGTTGGCAAATTCCTGAAAATCTGCGTCCCCGCCGATCTTTTCACACAATGTCACATACCAGATCCGGCCTACCCTTTCCCAGGCATAGCCGCCCAGCTCCAAGGCCATGAGGTAGAAGGCATGGTTGGGAATACCGGAATTGATATGCACTCCGCCGCTGTCTTCTAGGGTGCTCACATAGTCTTTCATGTGTCCCGGCTGTGGGTCCTTGCCGATTACCGGATCATTATAAGCAGTGCCAGGCTCTTTCAAAGAACGAATGGCGTGTCCTTTGACATTCTTTGTAAACAACCCTTTACCAATTAACCAATCCGCTTCTGCGGCCGTTTCGCGCAGCGCATATTGATTAACCAAGCTCCCAAACACATCGGAGATAGATTCATTCAGCGCGCCGGGCTGCCCGCGATAGAGCAATCCAGCCTCAAACTGAGTGATGCCATGTGTCAGTTCATGTCCAATGACATCCATGGCAATGGTAAAGCGGTTGAACAATCGCTGCCCTTGTGGCAGATCCTCATCTCCGTCCCCATAAACCATTTGGCGCCCATTCCAGAAAGCGTTGTCATAGCCAACCTGGTAGTGAACCGAAGACTCAATGGTCATCCCCTGATCGTCAATCGAATTGCGACCATAGGCATCCATGAACAGATCATAGGTTGCCCCGGCCCCATCATAAGCTTCATTGACCATCACATCTTCCGTTGGTGGATCCCCCTCCCCGCGAACCAGGATTCCCGGCAAGTTTGAACCTTGCTCGGCATCATAGACGAGACGCTCTTTGACCGTGGTAAATTCAGTGGGAGATTCGATGAAACCCGTAGCCCCCGTGGTTACGGCGCGCATGACGCGCATTTCCGAGGAATCGACCAGGTTCTGGCGAGCGTGTTCCTGCTGGGCAGGAGAGCCGTTCTTACTGATTTCTTGTAACAGGTATGGGGGCACAATACAGTGAAGGGGGTTATTCCTAGAACACATCCGCATACATCTCCTAAGTTCAGCCGGCAAGCAACAAGCTCGCTGAGGCGAAATATGGGAGTATTGTACTATACATAATGTAGATATGTAAACCTTCCTAACTATCGTTCTGATAAATCAATCAGTTTAGGAAAAACGCTAAGAGACAGGATAATAATCGGGGCAGCGTTGCGGAGAAGGATTCTATTTGCGTCCTCGCTGTTGATCAGTAACATACGTGATAATGGAACTTTTGATCAGCAGAGCGGTTTACCAGGTCATGCTCGCTCATGTTCAGGATGCACTGCCCTTGGAGGCGTGCGGCATACTGGCTGGCCATGACAATTTCATCAGCCAGATCTATTTCATTGACAACATCTTGCGCAGCACAGTGACCTATGAGATGAATGCTCAGCAGCAGATTGAGGCGATGCTGCATGTGGAAGATCAAGGGCTTGAACTCATCGCTAGCTACCATTCCCATCCGGTGGGACCGTCCGCGCCTTCGGCAACTGATGTTGCCCAGGCTTACTACCCTGATCTGGCACAAATTATTATCGCCCTGGGCGAGCATGAAAAACCATCGACAAGGGCTTTTAAGATCATCGAGGGAGCTATCACGGAGCGGCAGATCCTTGTGATCGACAGATAAGAGCGTCGATGCCGTTTTTATTTTTTCCCAGAAACGGTATCGTTTTAACCGGGAACTGAGAACTGCGAACAGGTGGGAGTTGTTTTATTTATTTAAGTTGATTTTTTTGCGGAAAACAACTGGTTTGGGTTTGGTAGTGATGTTAAGGTGCAGAAACGGGAGCTGGTGGGGAATTCGCGAATTGGCCCCGGCCCCGAAGGCATGACCATTGAAGCGATTTTAACGTAGAACATACGTTCTTTTCAAGCGATATTTGAAACATGGGCAGTTTAACATTGTCTGGAAAAGTAAGGCGTTTTTAAGATGTCAAATATGGGAAAATTGCTGATTTGGTGATTCTTCGACAAGCTCAGTACAAGTTCGGGGAATTGTTAATCGGGAATGGACCTTAACTCGAAGGAAAAAGCGTGACACCGAGATACACAGCAGTGCTGGAGAGATTCACAGAGATGAGGTTAGGCAGGTGGCGTTTAGCTGCCGTCTTTGGTCAAGAGTTCGTAGTGGAGGAGACCAAGGGCATCGGCGGCGAAGCCATCTACTTTGGTCAAGGATAGGGCCCGGCGCGGCTCTTGGGATACTTCGAGGGTAGGCAGTTCATTGGCCCATAAGGTCTGGATCTGGGCGTAAAGCTGAATGCGCAGGGCAGGATCGGTTTCCTCACGCGCGGCCTGTACTAAGGTATCCATTTCGCTGCTTTCAAAATTGGAGCAAATGACGCTGTCCGTTTCCTGCACAAAGAAATCGGTCCAACTGCTGGGATCGAGGTAATCCACCGGTCTTCCTGGCGAAGGCCAACCGAGCAGGTAGGATGGGTATCCACACTGGGACATTTCGACGCGGAACTGTTCCCAGGGCGCGCCTTCAACAGCGGCGAGGAAGACGCCGGTTTCGTTTAGCTGTTGGGCGATGGCAGTTACATACTGTTCTTCTTGTTGGCTGTAGCGGCCATCATTGACAAACCAGATGGTCATTTCCAGGGGATTTTCAGCCGTGTATCCCGCTTCTAACATGAGAGAACGCACCTGATCCTGATTAGCTGTGGGCAGAACAGCCAGATGTCCCGGGACTTCTTCGGGCACCGGGCTAAATAAGGGGCGGCGTTGTCCAGCAAAGACTTCCTGGACGAGGGTCTCCCGATCAAGGGCAAATGAGGCTGCCTGGCGCACCTTCTTATTGTTCCAGGGTGGATTGCTCTGCTCGAATATGAGATAGCTTTTAAACGTGGAAGGGCCCTGCCAGGCAGCAATATCTACGCTGCCGTCGCCATTGACATCCTGGTCTTGCAGGTCAACAAAATCTTGATAAGGTAAACCTGTCCAGGCTAGATCGATGGACTGGAATTCGGCCAGCGATTTGCGCATGCTTTCTGGATCATCATAGAAGCGGACAATGATGTTTTCGAAGGCGGGCAGGGGACTGCCAGGCCATTGGGGGTTGGCAGCCAGTTGAATGCGATCGCCTCCCTCCCAATGGGTGATGGTATAGGGTCCAAGTCCGCCGCAGCTGCTGCCGGGATCGGATGTTTCCCCATAACAACTGCTACTAATGGGGAAAAAAGGTGGTATGGCCAATATACTCGGAAACTGGGCTGTCGGTTCTTGCAGTACAAACTTGACCGTCAGCGGATCCAGTACCTGGACGCCGTCGACATCAGCGAAACCATCCTCATTGGTGTCTTTGATCGTGCTGTTGACCAGGAAATTACCCAGCCGTGAGGAACGAACCACGGACCAGCGCACATCTTCAGCCGTAAACTCGGTCCCGTCTGGAAACAGCAAATCTGGTTTTAAGCGAATTGTATACTCCAGTTTATCTTCTGACACAGCGGGCGCCGCTTCAGCCAGGATGGGCAGGAGCTCATTGTCGACTGTGAATCCATACAGCCCGCTCATGGTGTTGTTCATGATTTCCCAGTTAATGAAATTGGGTGTTGAATTGGCTGGATCCAAATCCTGCAGCTGGCCGACGACACCGATGAAAAATTCACCAGCCGGCGTGCCAACCCGCGACTCACCAGGATCAATCCCATCATCGGGTCTCTCATCCAAGATCAACCAGGCAACCGTGAGATCCTTGATCACCTGATCCATCTTCATTTGCAGAATGGCTTCGTTAAGTGTTTCCAACAACTGATTGTTGCCGGCAGCGACGGCAATGGCATATGATTTGCTTTCAATCCAAGCTTCAGCACCTTCCCCACCTATGATACGTAGTTGGCGCGGGTACGTCTCGGCAAAATATAGCGCACTGTGGCTGTCAACAATGATGGCGCGCACAGTTTCATCGAGCAAGGCCTGCACCACCTGCTCAATCTGCTCATATTCATCAAATAGATCAACTTCTTTGACCTGTACGATATCCCGAGCCGTTTTCTCCCCTTGACTTCCTTGCAGCACGCCAATGCTCATCCCCGCTTGAATATCTTCATAGCTATCCAACTCATTCTCGTCAGCCAAAACGAGGACGGCCTGCCCCACCTCAAGGTAGGGTTCGCTGTAAACGATGCCTTCTTGCGCTGTTTGGGGCACAAGCAAAGAAGACATCACGGCATCAAAATCGGTCCTATTGCCAG
This sequence comes from uncultured Chloroflexia bacterium, assembly GCA_963807975.1. Taxonomy (GTDB): domain Bacteria; phylum Chloroflexota; class Anaerolineae; order Promineifilales; family Promineifilaceae; genus JAACFF01. Next base: position 211,288 of record CAWEDV010000007.1, read on the forward strand.
AAGCCAAGATATCCAAAACCCCCTGGTGGGGGGTTACAACGAATTCATACTCAAAGCCGCTGATGGCGGCGATGTTATCCATCACGGCGCTATCAAAGCCTTCGATATTGCCAAATTGATCGAAGCGTGTGAACGGAGGCAGGGGAGCGTCGGTAGCGATGACAACAAAGTCCCGCTCCCTTGTGGCAACTGGTTCAGCGGTCGGCTGCGCAGCCGCAGGCGTGGCTGTGGGATCGGCCACAGTTAACTCAGGAGCGTCTTGTTGGCAACCATTGACGAAGATGGCCAAGATAATGAGTCCTAAAAGCCATCCCTGGTGTACCAGCGAGTTAATTGATGTTTGCCTCGTTCTTCTCTTCACGGTGAGCAAGTATAACAATCTGGCAAGGGGGGGCAAAAATGGTTATTAGGGTTTAAGGGGTTCTTGGCAAGAGGGCGGAGAACCATAAGGGCACGAAAAAGGGGAGCAAGGGGGTTCGCCCCTACATGGAAAGGGAGGTTCCGAGATTGTATTTGAGGGCGTTTTTGAAGGTAATGTTGGCTGCGGCGGCATCTTGGACGGCCACGCCAACGGATTTGAAGAAAGTGATTTGTTGATCATGCTCCCGACCGGGCAGCAGTCCAGCGATGATCTCGCCCAATTCAGCAGCAATATGGTCTTCTGTAATATCACCGTTCTGCAAGGGAATAATGAGATCGCCAGCCTCTTCCCAGACGGCTGTGCGCGAGTCGACCACAACCCGCGAGCGCAGCACCGTTGACAAATCGATTTCCTGCATCTGCGGTGTAAATGAACCGACGCCATTGATATGCGTGCCCGGTTTCAGCAAGCGCCCATCAAAGACGGGTGTCTTGGATGTTGTAGCCGCGCAGATTATGTCTGCTGCAGCAACGGCTGTATGCGCGTCCTGCGCTATCTTTAGATTGGCGGGGATAGGACCTATGCCAGCAAGATCGGCAACAAAGGCCTCGGCCTCCTCCCGTTTCAGGCTAAAGACAAGGGCTTCCTGAATGTCGCGTACGGTGCAAACCGCTTCCAATTGGGTCCGGGCCTGAACACCACTACCAAAAACAGCCACGGTGCACGCATCTTGTCTGGCTAAAATATCTGTTGCGGCCCCCGAAGCCGCCCCGGTTCTAATGGCAGTCAGTGTGCCACCCTCCAAGACCGCCTGCGGCACACCAGTCGTACTGTCCACAACCAGGACCAGGCCATGGATAATGGGCAGTCCTTGGACAACATTATTGGGGAAAACGGAGACGACCTTTACAGTTAGAGCACCCTGCTGCGGCAGAAACGCGGGCATTACCAATGATGTTCCCGCATTGGGAATATCGACATGGCTGCGCAAGGGCATGATGGCCCGCCCTGTTGAGAGCTGGGCGTAGGCTCCTTTCAGCCCCTCAATGGCATCAGCCATGGGCAGAGCCTTGACTACGTCAGCGGCGGATAGAAAGCGCAGGTTCATGATGATCGGGAACTAGTCAATTCCTAGATAAGCCTTCTGCACCATTTCGTTCTGCTGCAAATTAGCGGCCGTATCATGCAGGACAATCTCCCCCGTCTGCAGCACGTAGCCGCGGCTGGCGATTTGCAAGGCCATGTGGGCATTCTGCTCAACAAGCAAAATGGTCGTGCCTGCTAGATTGATCGATTGGCAAGTTGAGAATATGGCTTCCACCAAAACGGGTGCCAGACCCATAGAAGGTTCATCCATCAGCAGCAGTTTGGGACTGGACATGAGGGCCCTTGCCATGGCCAACATCTGTTGTTCACCACCGCTCAGCGTGCCTGCCACCTGGGTTTTGCGCTCTTCAAGGCGCGGGAAAAGCTGGTACATTTCTCGCAAGTCTTCGGCAATCCCAGCCTTATCTGAGCGATGGTAAGCGCCCATTTCCAGATTTTCCAGGACCGTGAGCTTAGAAAAGACTCCGCGCCCTTCAGGGACCATGGCGATTCCTTTCGATACCAGATCGTGCGCTTTGTAACCGCTTAGATCTTCTCCATCGAAGATGATCGATCCTTCTCTGGGCGGAAGCAATCCACTGATGCTGCGTAGGGTCGTCGTCTTCCCGGCTCCATTACCACCAATAAGAGAGACTATCTCGCCTTCTTCAACATGAATTGAGAGGCCCTTCAAAGCATGGATGTTGCCGTAATAAGCATGGACGTTGTCGACTTCAAGCAAAGCCATTTTATTATTTCCTTTATTGAACCTCTGATTGCACCTGAATCGTGCCGCTGGCCGCTGCTCCACGTCCCAAGTAGGCCTCGATGACTTCAACATTACTCTGGATCTCAGCCGGTAATCCTTCGGCAATCTTCTTGCCGTAGTCGAGTACCGTGATATGCTCAGAAATCCCCATCACCACACGCATATCATGTTCGATGAGCAGCACCGTTATCCCGGTTTCATCACGCAGACGGCGGATAAACTCAGTTGTTTCGGCTGTTTCGCGCGGATTCATTCCCGCAGTAGGTTCATCAAGCAATAGCAGTTGTGGCTTTCCGGCGAGCGCCCGAGCGATTTCAAGCCGGCGCTGATCCCCGTAAGGCAAATTTCGGGCCAATGTATCGCCCATGCCGCGCAAGCCAATGAAGTCCAAGAGCTCATTTGCATTTTGCGTCGATTCCCTATCCTCTTTCACTGTGCCGCGTGAACGAAAGATAGCGCCGATCCAGCGTGAATGAAGCAAGGGTTCCATACCAACCAAGATATTCTCTAATGCTGTCATATTGGAAAAAAGACGAATGTTTTGGTAGGTACGGGCGATGCCATAATGCGTAATCTGATCCGGAGAACGCCCCTTCAAAGATTGCCCAGAGAAAAGAATCTCACCTTCGTCAAATTTATAGAAGCCGGTAATACAGTTGAAGAAAGTCGTCTTTCCTGCCCCGTTGGGGCCGATGATACTAACGATGCCCCCGGCGGGAATATCAAAACTGAAGTCATTGACGGCGACTAGACCGCCAAAACGTTTTGTAACATTGGTTGCTCGTAAGATTGCAGACATAGTCTCTACCTTCCAGTCATCGGATGAATGTCTTCACGATGAACCACCGTCCCTTCATGGGCCGCTTCATCATCTTCAGCATGAAGCTCGCGCTTGCGTACAGCCGATGGCCATAGGCCCTCCGGACGTAAAAGCATGGTGACAATAAGTAAGGCTCCATAAATTAACAGACGATACTCCGTAAATTCGCTTAAGTACAACGGAACGCCGACCAAGATAAAAGAACCAAGCACAACACCTGGCAAACTACCAAGACCACCGACAATAATCAGGCACAGTACATTGATCGAGATTAGCAATGCAAAACTATGGGGGAAAATTGAGCTGAGGCGCGAGGCAAAAATAGCGCCGGCCAATCCAGAAAATGCAGCCCCAAGAGCAAAGGCCAATAGTTTTGTATTGACTAGTCGAATGCCGGTAGCTTCAGCTACGTCCTCATCTTCACGCATGGCCATCCACTGCCGTCCCAAGCGCGCATCGCGCAAGCGCCAGGAGACAAAACCGGCCAACAGGACCCCGGCCAAAATTAGATAGTAGAACCACTGCGGCTGCACAATAGCGGCGCCAAATATTGTCGGCTTGCCAACTTTTAGGATACCTTGGGCGCCGCCGATAACCGGCTTAAGCAGGTCAGACAGGGCAAGGACACGGATGATCTCGCCAAATCCCAAGGTGACGATCGCCAGGTAATCACCGCGCATGCGCAGCACTGGAACGCCCAAAATGATACCAGCCGTCGCCGCGGCCAATACGGCAATTGGTAAAGCGACCCAGAAAGATACGCCAGCAATACCTAAATCGGTAGTCGTCGTTAGCAGGCCCATCACATAGGCTCCTATGGCAAAAAAGGCCACATAACCAAGATCAAGCAGTCCCGCAAAGCCAACGACAATATTGAGGCCCAGACCCATGATGGCAAATATGCCAACAACATCGAGCACTTCACTATGGTATGGTCCGAATAATATTGGGAAAAGAATGGCAATCAGGACCACAGAAATGATTCCTGTCCGGCGCCACCGTTTTTCCTGCTTCTCAGACATGGCAGCCCGGCGCGCCTCATAACTTTTTCGTCCTCTGCTGCCCCACCAGGCCGTGATGGCTGCAGCTATGACAAAGATAAGGAGGGCTGACCAGAGGTGAAGCCCTTGTTGTCCAAAAACCCCACGTATTACCGATCGGGGCAGCCATGTGACCATGTCAATGAGTTGAATAACGCCCGAAAAGGTGCCAACAACGATCACGGTCAGCACACCGATCAGTAATGGTTTTTCCACTTTTCCAGGCAGCAGGTGGAATACGGCACCGACAATGCCTAGGACACTCATGAATACGGTCAGTATCGCGCTGCCCAAGACTGGCCCTTGACCAAATGTCAATAATTGAATAAGCGTGGGGGAAACATTGACCAAATCGTCACGAATACCGGGGATCAATATGGTCAAAAACACCAGGGCGACCAGAGGGATCGCGGTTAGCAGGCCAGCGATAAGACCATAGAGAATGGAGGGACCCAACTTTACCCCTTGTTGGGGATCAACCGCCAAATATCCGCCAATTAAAGGAGCACTATAAAGCATTATCTGACCCAAAGTTAGGAGATTAGTGACTACATCACGTTCGTTAAAGGCCTCGATCATGCCGATGGCGGACATGCTAACCGCAACAATACCGGCAATCAAGCCAACATTGATTGCTCTGCGCAAATTTTCTCGGGACATATCTTCCCCCTTACGCCTTTTCCTCGGAAAGCCGTTCTCCGAGGATACCTTGCGGCCTAAAAATCAACACCAACACAAGCAATGTGAAAGCAGTCACATCTTTTAGCTGGTGGGCACCGGGCACGCCGAGCCCTTCCAAGAATAAAGGAGGCCCAACTGCTTCAATTAAGCCCAAGAAAAGACCGCCAATGGCTGCACCGGGAATACTGCCAATACCGCCTAATACAGCAGCGGTAAAGGCTTTAATACCGGGCACGAAACCCATGAAGAAGTGCACTTGCTTGAAGGTTAAGCCCCACAATACGGCTGCTGCACCGGCCATCACCGCACCAATGGCAAAAGTCATGCTGATCGTTCGATTAACGTCGATGCCCATCAGAGCGGCAACATCTTTATCTTCAGCCACGGCACGGATCGCTTTGCCTGTTTTGGTGCGCATGATCAGAATATAAAGGCCGATCAACATAATGATGGCCACACCCATGACGATCAAGCGCGTTTTCAAGAAATCAATACCTAGAATTGTTATCCGGCCGGAAAATGTATCGGGAACGGGGAAAGGGATAATGGCCGATCCAAACAGACCGCGGAAGAAATACTGCCAGAAGAAGGAAGCACCGATGGCCGTGATCAAGGGCACCAGCCGGGGGGCCTTGCGCAGCGGGCGATAGGCGATTCTTTCTGTTATCAGCGCGATTACCATGGCTGTCAGCATAGATAGGATCATGACCAAAATCATGTAAACAACCGGATATTCATCCATGAATCCTGAGGATGCCAATGCAGATGCAAGGAAAACGGTCGATGTCATCCCCCCAGCCATAAAAAACTCGCCATGGGCAAAGTTGATCATGAACAAAATACCGTAAACCATGGTATAGCCAAGGGCGATCAAGGCGTAAAGGCTGCCTTGGGATAATCCTGAACCTAGAAAATCGATCCAATCTTTGGCACTATACTGGACCCCTGCCCCAAAAAAGATCTTGTTAACGATACCAATTACCACAAGGGCGATGATGACCGCTCTAAAAACCCAGAGAGCGAGCCCAATATAATCAATATCTTTGAAGCGCTGCGGCATAATTATTGCTCCGTCGACGGTTTTTATCTGGTCGATTAATCGGCCAAATATAAATAATTGAATTGGCCAGCTATTTACAGAATGGGCTCCGGCGGTTACCGGAGCCCATTGCAGATTCTATTCATGAGCGCCTATGTAAATGAAAGCTGCTCATTAGCTATATTGGTTATGGCCAAACTTTCTCGAAAGCGTTGTTCTGAACTTCGCTGACGGAAATCGCGGGATCGGCGCAATCACCAAATTCATCACAAGTGATGCTTCCGGTGATACCTTCCATGCCGCTGGTGGCATAGAGCGCATCACGCAATGCCTGGCGACCAATTAACAGCGTCCCGTCTCCACCTTCCACGGCAACAGCCTCGATGGCATCCATGATCATATTCGCTGCATCAAAGGCATGAGCATGGAATGGAGCAGTCGGTTCTGTTCCATATTTTTCCATGTAGGCGGGCAAGAATTCGTCCTGGTAAAAGGCATTGCTGAAGCTCAGGTCGGGACCAGAGACATACATTCCTTCGGAAGTTTCGACTGTGTTCTCCAGGAAACTTGGCGACTGGATACCATCTGCGCCAGCCAGAATAACTCCCTCAAGACCAGGGATATCCTTAGCTGTATTGGTAAGCAGCGATCCTAGAGGAATAAATACTGGATAGTAAATAAACTCAGGACCGGCAGCGGCAACTGTCGTCAAAAGTGGTTCCACATTGCTGGCATCAGGGGCTTCTGCTTCAAAAGCAACCATTTCACCACCCAATTCTTCGAATGGCCCGGCAAACGCACTGGCCAAGCCCTCAGTATATGGGTCGCCATCATGGATCGCCGCGGCCTTTGTTACGCCGAGCTCGTTAAAGGCGAATTCGGCCATGGCACGACCCTGTACAAGGTCGTTGTGGGCCGTACGCAGATAACCTACCTGGAAGGCCTGATCGGGATCAGTCAGAGCAGGCGAAGTATTGGAAGGCGAAACCATGGCGTAGCCGGCGTCGGAAACGATCTTTGCCGCCGGAACACCGGCGCCTGAACAACTCGTGCCAATCATGGCCACGATCTGCGGGTTTGAAACGATCTTGGTAGCGGATGTCTGGCCACCTTCAGCGTTACAGCCATCATCCTCTGCCTGAAGGTCGATGGGATGGCCCAACAGTTCGCCGCGCATATCAATGGCTAGTTCAACACCCCATTGGGAGTCGAGGCCCAGCTCTGTGTTCGGGCCAGAGACAACGAGTGATGAAGCCAACAATACGGGATCGCCTGGGGCTACTTCAACACAGCCCAACTCATCTTCACATTCAAGTGATTCACCGCCACATGCGGCCAAGGCCAAAACGGCAACTAACAAAAGAAGTACTAATGAAATTTTGCGTGTCATTTGAATCTTCCTCCTTTCAAAGACAATATTAAATATGCTCAATTCGTTCAGCAAGATTTGAGAGAGGCCAAAGGCCATAACCATTCTTCAATATGGGGCTTCTCACCTCCTCTTCCTCAAGTAAACGAGTGTGCCATGCAATAGATATATCACCGATTTTTACGGTTGAAATTCTATTAGATAATTGATGTTTGTCAACTTCAGGGAGAATTTAGCCGCTGGAACGGAGCTTATTGAAGAATTTCATCAACTCTCCATTGTCATGACCGGTGAGAGGGTCACCATGCCCGCTGGCAAAAGTAACCGGCGCCAATTCAATCAAACGGATCGCCGATTGATCGGCCATGACCTCATGAGCGGTGAGAATTTTGCGCGTCCTGTTCAGCCGGCCGTTTCTGGTGTCAAGCGCATCCCCGGTGAATAAGACGCCGGTCGAAGGGCTATAGAAAGAAATATGTCCGAGGGTATGGCCTGGAGTCGCCAGCACTTCCAGACCACCCAAGACTGGCAGTCTATCTCCATCAGCAATTTTCTCTATTTCACTTACCGAAGTTGCCTGGTATTTGACGAAGGAGTTGGTAAACCACTGGATCACGCGCGGGAGATGATCAGGGGACCTGCCCACCTGTAAATAGCGGGCTGATATCTCCCCCGCATAAACTTTTGCTCCTGACGCAGTCTGGATCGCAGCCAGGCTGCCAGCATGATCAATATCGGCATGAGTAATTAAGATACGCTTTAGGTCGGCGAGGTCGCGGCCCAGTTGGTCCAGCAGGCGAACAAGCAGCCGCTGCTCCCCGGGCATGCCTGCATCGATCAGAGTCAGGCCGTCTTCATCTACACACAGATAGAAGTTGCTGGCCTTACCTTGCAGCCAATATACGTCAGGCTGTA
>CAWEDV010000008.1:0-30141 GCA_963807975.1 uncultured Chloroflexia bacterium
AATTTGGTTTAGCTCAAGCATGCTAGCACATTTCCGTTAAAGTTTTCACCTACTCAATTCTTCAAAGCGCAACGCTGGTAACAGCTTGTAGCTGACGATCCCCAATATGCGGTTAGCCCTCCCTGTATTGCTATGTCGCACAACGAACCTTACATTGAGTTGCGAAGCGCATAGACGCCTGCTGCAGCTAATCTAATATCGAATTGGCAGGATACGCCCTTACCCTCGAGGCGAAGATGTTGGCTTCTATAGACGTAAATTAGTGTAGACCAATTATGATCGACCTCTTTTCAGAGTTTGTGGTTTTTTGGTATCAACCCCTCCCATTAGCCTTGCCACTTGAATCTGCAGACCCATTCGCCTCCTTACCCTGGGCAGGCTGTGAATCGACGCTGCTATTACCTGTATTTCTTGCTCGCTGCTTTTACTTGTCAATGCGGGACCGGGCAATCACCAGCTTCGACCGTCTTCATCCAGATCGGAGCAAGCGCTTGGATCAAGGTCCAGGCGGCTCAAAAATGCAGACTTGCTAAAAACCCTGGCGGTCCATTTTTTGATCCTGGACAAGAACATAAGTTCTATGTATAATGAACACAAGTGCAATCACACTGACCCGCTGGCGATCGCTCCCGTACCCATCCCCAGCCCCCGCACCTTAACAGCCGGCTCCCAAACCACGAAACCACGCCGCTAGCCGAACTATTTGCCCCTTAAAAACGATGTTGATTTCAGAATAAAAAAAGTTCAACATCAAACAACATCGCCCATCCCCTGCTGTCCGGCTCCTGCCCCGTGCTGTCTGCCACCCGCCGGCGAGCTGAGCAAGCCCGGCTGCGGAAAATTAAAAACCGAGCGCCATCCCTTGAACATACTGCTGAATGAATTCAGGATCGGCATCGAGATCGATCTGCTCTGCTTTTTGGGCGATCTCCACCCCACGCGCGTACCCTTCGTCGGAGAGGAAACTGGCGGCGCCCAGTCCGGCGCCGTTGGGAATATTCTCGATGACTTCCGGCGCTACAGGTGGGATAAGGCCGATGGCGCGCGCGGCCTCGACGTCGATCTGTCCTCCGAAAGATCCGGTCAGGATCACGCGCGTCATATCTTGCGGCCCTAAACCGAGACGCTCCATCAAAATATTGATCGTGGCCAGGATCGCGCCTTTCGCTTTTTGTAATTCCCGAATATCCCACTGCGATAAATACAAATCTCCAGCCGGGGTCAGGGCAATGGCCCGTGTTGTGCGCCCGCCGTCGAGAACAACCAGGGGGGCTTGCGCCTGGTACGCGGCACTGATCCGGCCGTTCACCTCAATAATGCCCGCCTCGCGCAGCGTATGCGCCGCGCTCAGCAGCCCCGATCCCGTCAGCCCTACCGGCGCTTCATTATTAATCGTCTCCAGCACCAGATGCCCGCCATCCATGCCCACATCGGTGATCGCCCCATTCACCGCCCGCGAGCCGCAGGAGATATTCACCCCTTCAAAAGCGGGCCCCGCGGCGGTCGAAGCGGTCAAGATGCGCTGGCCGTCGGTGACCATCACTTCCCCATTGGTGCCCAGGTCGATGGCCGCCATAGGCCCTTCGGCCTTGTCGAAGTTGAAATAAGCGAGGCAGGCCAGGGCATCGGAGCCCACGAAGCCGCCAATTAAGGGCGGCAGCGTTACCTTGCAGTTATCAGGCAAGATGCCCTCTAGCAGGCCCTGGGCATTGTCGATAGCGCCAAGGGCGTAGGGTTGGAAAGGCGTACCGCTCAAGCTGTCCACCGGCAGTTCCATGATCAAATGGTGCATGGCCGGATTACAGACGATCACGGCCCTTTCAATGCGCTCCCGAATACGCTGCGACAGTTTCAGCGAATCGATGGCCTGGTTGATCGAGGAGATGGCCAGGCGCTGCAGCCGCCCCGCATCCGCCTTGCTCCCCCGCGCCGAGGCCAGGCGCGAGATCACATCCGCCCCATAGACGGCCTGCTGGTTCAGACTGGCCGATCCGGCGCAGACCTCCCCGTTATCGAGCATGGTCAGAAAGGCAGCCACCGTCGTCGAGCCGAAATCGATCGCCAAACCCAAAGGCACATCGCGCTGCCGCTTGTAGCGGCTGCTGGCCCGGAAGCTCTTGTTGGAATAGACCACAATCGGCGCCAGCACCACGCGCGCATCTCCCGCGATCCGCGCCCGGCAGGCCAGGCGGTTGCCCACCGCCAGTTCACCCGCCGTCAGGTGTTTCTCTTCCGTCTCATCCGCAGGCAGCATGCCCCCTTCATTGAGAACTTTGCACTTACCGCAGGTGCCGCGCCCGGCGCAGGGCTGTTCCAGGGGCAGCTCTAACCTGGCGATCGCATCTCCCAGCAGATCGCCTGGCTCTACCTCTGCCTGGTGCGTCTGATCACCAAGGATGACGGTTAGCTTGGCCATATAATTGGATTGCTATTTTCCCGGAAACTGGCGGCTTCCGCGAAAATGATAAGCGTCTATTTGGAGCGTTTGCGATAAGCCTTTATCCAGCCCATACCGTATTCATCTCTGCCCAAAGCGAGGTCTGCAGCGAGGACGGCCGTATTCACCTCGGTTACCAGCGGATTGGTGATCGGGCAGGTCAGCCCGGCATAAACGGCCATGGCCATGTAAGTGGCATTCACATATTTGCGATCGGGCAGGCCAAAGGAAACATTGCTGGCGCCCATGGTGATATTGACGCCAAAGGTATCCACGATCAAGCGGATCGTGTCCAATGTGATCCGCCCCGCTTTGTGATCGGCGCCCATGGTCATGGCCAGGGGATCGATCACAATATCTTGCAGCGGTATGCCCAGTTGGGCCGCGCGATTGATGATCTTTTCCGCCACCGCCAGCCGCTCTTCCGGCCCCGCGGGAATGCCGTCATCATCCATGCACAGGCCGATGACCGCCGCCCCATACTCTTTGGCGATGGGCAGCACCGCCTGCAGCGATTTCTCTTCCCCATTCGTGGAATTAATCAACGCCTTGCCATCGTAGAGCTTCAGCGCGGCATCTAGCGCCTGCGGGTTGGCGGTGTCAATGGCCAGGGGCACATCGACCACGGCCATTACTTCGCGCATGACTTGCGCTAAGAGGGCGACCTCATCCGCTCCGGGCACGCCCGCGTTAACGTCCAGGATCTTGGCCCCTGCTTCCACCTGCAGCAAAGCATCGCTGCGCACGCTTTCAAAATCATTGGCCTGCAAAGCCTGCAGCACTTTTTTGCGGCCTGTAGGGTTAATGCGTTCGCCGATCATCACCGTAGGCTTAGCACGCGAAATTTCTACGACTTTTCCTTTAAAGGATACCGTTGTTGTTAGGTTTTCAGCCATAATGGTTTTTCCTCAAAACAGCCGCCAAACAGAATGGTAGGCATCCTCAAAGCGTTGGTTGTCCATGCTCGTTTCCCGAGGATGCCTATTCTATGCGGCGTCTACAATATGCAGTTCGTCTAGTTCAAGCTTACGCGCAACGTCTGCCTCACGCCTAAGGAAGACCTTACGGGCAAGTTCTACCTCACTCCAAGTAGAACTTCAAGTGTTAATTGGTCCAATCGCTCATAGGGCAAGCCGCGCTGGCCAAGAGCCACCCGGTCGAAGCTGGCACCCTTCAGGCCCGCCGCTTTCTCTGGCGTATACACCCCCTTGAAAGCATCCGTCGAGCCATCATCGGCATTGATTTCGGCCAGAAGTTCTTCTATTTCGGCGTTATTATTCCACTGCACGGCCTTCTCTTTGAGGATCAAATAGGTGCGCATACAGCCGCGCGCGAAATCCTTGACCCCTTCATAATCTTCCGTGCGGTAGGCATGGGCGTCAAAGTGGCGCATGCCCGCGTAGCCCACATCCTCCAGGAACTTGACCAGGAAGAAGGCGCTCTTGATGTTCACGGCCCCGAAGCGGAAGTCCTGGTCGTAACGGCCGAAAGCCTGGTCGTTCAAATCGATATGGAACAACTTGCCCGCATCCCAGGCCTGGGCCACATAGTGTAGGAAATTGAGCCCCGCCATTTGCTCATGGGCCACTTCTGGATTGACGCCCACCATCTGCGGATGATCCAGCGTTTCGATGAAGCCCAACATGGCCCCGGTCGTGGAGAGATAGATATCGCCACGTGGTTCATTGGGCTTCGCTTCCAGAGCGAACTTCAGATCATAACCTTGATCCTGGGCATATTCGCACAAGAAATTGAGTGCCTCGCGGAAGCGCAGGCCTGAATCGAGCGGGTTTTTAGAAGCATCCGTTTCCGTACCCTCGCGACCACCCCAGAAAACATATACTTTAGCCCCCAATTCAACGCCCAGATCCATGGCGTTCATCGTTTTCTGCAGGGCATAGGCGCGCACCTTGGGATCGTTGGCCGTGAAGGCGCCATCCTTAAATGCGGCATCGGTGAACAAGTTGGTCGTGGCCATGGGCACGACTAGCCCGGTGTCATCCAGCGCTTTCTTGAACTTGGCCACGATCTGGTCTCGTTCTGCGGCCGTGGCCTCGATGGGCACCAGGTCATTGTCGTGGAAATTCACGCCGTAAGCGCCAACCTCACCCAATAAATAGACCAGTTCGTCCGGCGACTTCGCTTCGCGCACGGGACCGCCAAATGGGTCACGGCCGACATTGCCAACGGTCCACAATCCAAATGTGAACTTATCTTCTGGTTTGGGGGCATACTTGTTTGTCATCGTAATTCCTTTTCTTAAGATGCCAACTTTTCCTGAAGTTGGCATCTTTGGGTTTGCTATGCTGGAATGGCTAATAATTCTTTTGCCTTACGCACCGCTGCGCTGGCGTCAGGCGCATACCCATCAGCGCCGATATCGTTGGCATACTCCTGCGTCACCCCGGCCCCGCCGACCATGATCTTGATCTGGTCGCGCACCCCGGCCCCTTCAATGGCCTGGATGATTTTGCGCATCATGGGCATCGTCGTCGTCAGCAGGGCGGACAAGCCGATTATCTTGGCATCCGTCTCTTGGATCGCTTCCACGAATTTGCTCGGCGGGACATCGACACCCAAATCGATAATCTCAAATCCGGCCCCTTCGAGCATCATGCCCACCAGGTTCTTGCCGATATCATGCAGGTCGCCTTTGACCGTGGCGATAATGGCCTTGCCGACCGGTTCTGTACCCGCTGCCGTGAGATAGGGACGCAATATATCCATAATCCCGCGTGTACCCAGGGCGGCAGCCATCATCTCCGGCAAGAAGTACTCACCCTCTTCAAACTTTTGGCCCACAACCTCCATGGCCGGCACCACGCCGTTCAGGATGATGTATTGTGCTTCGAGCCCCTCTTCCAAGGCCAGGTTGGCCGCGGCAACAGAGTCGGCAGGGTTGCCTTCGATAATTGCTTCACGCATATTCAAGATGACCGCCGGCAGCGCTTGTTCGGCCTTGGCCATCGCCGCCGCCTCCTCTGGCGTGAGGGCGCGGGCGGGCATCGCATCCGGGCTTGTGCTGACCAAAACTGGCTTGTCAGAAGGAACGCTGTAAACGTAATCATCAGGCCGCTGGCCCACACCGCCCGCTCCATAAGCGCCATACTCTTGCAGCGTCTCCCACATGGCCATCACGTTTTCGGGCGGGACATTGGCTTGAATATTGTGCACGGCCGCGGCGATAAAGCCGCCACCGGCGCCAAGATCGTCTATCCGACGACGAACTTCATCTCTGACCTCCGGCACTGTGCCATCGGTAAACACCCCTTGCGTGTCCACCAGGCCGCCCCAGAAAGTAATATCCTTGCCAAAATCACGTTTCAAGGCCGAGGATTCCATGCCCGTGGCACTGACCTGCACCGGGTTAATGATATCAATGCCGATTTCAATCAGGTCGGGGATGATTCCGCGAATGGCCCCGCAGCTGTGGAAGAAGATCTTGGCGTCTGTACGCGCTTTGATGAAGTCCATGATCTTCTTGTGACGCGGTTTGACGACTTGACGATAGATTTCCGGGCTGATCAGGAGATCGAATTGGCCGGCCAGATCGTCCGCTTCCTGCACCACATCCGCATAGTCACCGACCAAGGGCAGCGCTATTTCCCAGTAGGCGATCTTCAGGTCGATGATTTTGTCCATGAGATAAGTCAGCCAATCAAGATTGGTGACCAGGTCCGGGTAGAATTTGGCGAACCCGCGCGTCCATGCCGTCAGTTCGATGAATCCCGCAGCCAGGCCCCCGAGAATGACCAGTTCGCCCCGTTCTTCGGCTACATATTTGGCGCGCTCCTGTAATCCCGTAAAGCGAGCGGGATCGACGGGATTGGGCCAGGGGAAGTTATCGATGTCCTCCAGGGACGTCGCTTTGGCCAGAGGATGATCGAACATGTCATAGTAGAAGCCGCCTTCCTTGGGCATGCGCCACCCGATCCCCCATTCATCATGGAAAAAGGTGTAACCGGGCATGTCCGTATCATTGACGATGATCTGATGCGTTGCTGAAGACCGGGGCGCGACATTTCGCACATCGACCCCCAGTTTCTGGCGCACATCTTCGTCGACGACAGCGATTTGCTGGAAGACATCCATCACGCCAATCTCTTTTTCGGGCAGCCCCAGGTAGTGGCGCAGCTTGCGATAGGCGTGCACGTTTATGCTGGTTAATACGGTGCCACCGAGATCAAAAGGAATCTTGTCCGGCTCTTGGTGGTTGAGAGCCATCTTTGCCCGTTGTCTGGAATTCATACAATATCTCCTTCTACGAAAGGGCCTCCGCAACCCTATCTAAAATCTGTTTCGTCGCTCGCCCCAGCATCTCTTGGCCGGCCTCAGCCGTCGCCCGGCGCGGATCGTCCCGATCATGAATGACCCGATCGGCCGTTGGTTGGCCGGCAAAAGTAAAATAATCAATGATGCCCCAATCTGGATTGTGTAATGGTTCAGTCACAGGTGGTAAACTGTCTAAATTGACCGTCTCTGGCTGTAGGGCCAGCATGATCGAAGTCTCGATGCGCGAGGCATGACCAACTTCCATTAGTCCTGCTTCATTGGCCACAAAAGGCAGCGCAACCAGCGCCTGTTGGTCATAGTTTGCGTTAAATTCCACCGCTACGCGCTGTAAGGTTTCGATCTGGTTTGTGGCCGCGTGGCCGCTGATGATCACAATCAACTGCAAAGGATAGTCGGCCATCAAGCGTAGATTCTCACGGACGGTGATGGCAAAGATATCTTCCCGAGCATACATACTGGGCATTGAATTGGCCGGGAAATCCATGCCAATGATCCAATCGCCTTGGTCAAAGCCCATCCAATCAAGTAGATCGGCCTCCCGTTCGCGCTCCGTACCTAAATATGTGGTTGGGAAAACGATGCCCCCGCCGCTTTCCGCTGCCCGCAGGGCCACCGCTTCCGCATTGAAAGAATCCACACCAAGCGGTAAATGGGGGCCATGCCATTCCAGCAGACCTAAGGGCCAGTAGGCGACCGGTTTTTCTTTTAGAATGGCTAGAATCTGGTCGGGACGGAGGTGTTGAATTTGGCGAGACACGAATTACTCCCAGGATGCGCTGGCCAGAATAGAATCTTGCCCACTTCTTGACGCGTTCTGGATGCGCAGCGAGTGAGTTCCATCTGGTATAAGAAGGACGCGATCGAGCAAGACGGCCGATAGTGGATCGACGCCGCCCAAGGATTCCTGCGCAATTATTTGGTCCTGCTCACCAAGCCACAGCAAGGACAATTGGCCCACATCAAAGACCCCAAATTTGCCGCTAAAGTGCAGGTAGCCATCAGCAGCAGTGGTCTGCAGCGCTTCAGCTACACAACCGGCATCATTCACGTCAATCACTGGGCCAGGGCAGCGGCATACTCCCCATTCAATGGACAAAGAGCTGCTGTCTCCTGGTTCGATGGTGCGCAGCGGGCCGAGGACTTCGGTTTCCATGAGATAGATTTCCGTGGCGCTATAATCAAGATTGGCCACCTGGCCTGCGCCGACCGTCCAACATTCAAGCGTGACGCCATCATCCGGGTATTCGCCACCCTCTTCGTACTGGAAGCGTTCGACGAAGGCGTATCCTTCTGTGCCCTGGCTGAAGGCGATCCAGCCGGCATGAGAATCGATCCCAACCTTGCCGATCTCCCACAGATATTGGCCTTTGAACAAGCCATTCTGCTCGTCTATCTGCCACTGCGGATTCTCCGCTTCGCCGAACATGACCTTGAAGCCGCGTGAAAAGCGGCTGCTGCTGTTGAGCGGGGCGGTGACAAAGCAGTTGGGATCAAATGCTAATTTGCCCTCGGGCGTACGGCGCTCGGCGCGCAGCTGCACGACGTCCCATATACTCCAGCGAATCCGTTTATTCAGGATATTGGTAAAGGCCAGATCAAGCTGGACTCGGCTCGAGCCCTGGCGAATGGTGAATTGGCGCGAAATCTGTACCCCTGTCTGTTCGTCGGCAGGGCTGACCATGCGTACAAGGGCCTTTTCTCCGTTGCTCTCAAGAGCATCCAATTCGTAGCGGCCTGTGTCCAAGATGGGATCGGGTGGGCCGTGCCACTGTTGATCGTTGTCCCAGCCCTGGGGAGCGGGCCAGGTTTTGTCACCCCCATAATTATTCCAGGCAGCTAAAGAGCCATCTCCCTGATTTTCCGCGGCTGTATATAGTTTTCCGGCCAGATCTGGGTCGACAAATAGATAGGGGTATGGCCCGAGGTCATAAGCCATCAGACGTCCCCCAATATCAGGAACTGCTGCCAGGCGGATGAGGCCATTCTCCAAATAAGCTGCGGACCAGCCGCGAAAATCGGCCGTTCTTACCGAACAAGGAGTGCGGTTCATTATTCTGCAACCACCTCAGCCGTTTCTTTCTCTGCAAAATCATCCGACAGCCCGGTAGCATAGGCCATCACACTTTCTTCCGTCGCGTCTTCGCGCTCCATAATTCCGGTCACACGCCCCTCGTGCATGATCACAATGCGGTTGGCCAGCGCAAGCACCTCAGGAAGCTCGGATGAGATCAAGATGATGCCCATCCCTTCATTAGCCAGACGGCGCATCAATTCATAGATTTCAGATTTAGCGCCGATATCTACGCCGTGCGTCGGTTCATCTAAAATAAGCAGCTTGGGATCGGTCGCCAGCCAGCGGCCCAGAACGGATTTTTGTTGGTTTCCACCGCTGAGACTGCTTACTGGATCATTGATGGAGGACAGACGAATATCCAGTTTATCAACATAATTGTCGACTAAATCGCGTTCCCTGCGCTCACTGATAATGGCATTGGTCATATGAGGTAGTTCGGCCATGGACATGTTCTTACTGATTTCCATGTTCATGAATAGACTTAATACTTTGCGATCTTCGGGGACCATGGCCAGGCCGCTTCTGATCGCCTGGCCTGGCGACTTGAAGCGCACCGGTTTCCCATTTAAAATGACCTTCCCTTCATCGAATTTGTCGGCACCGAATACGGCGCGATTTACTTCGCTGCGGCCTGCGCCAACCAGGCCGGAGAAAGCGACGATTTCCCCTTTTCGGACATCGAAACTAACATTTTGGAACCCGCGCCCCGTCAAGTTGTGAACCTCGAGGAGTTTTTCGCCAACATTTTCGTACACAGTATGAGCGGTGCGATCCAGCTGACGGCCGACCATCATATTGATGACCTTTTGTTCATCTGCTTCTTCTCTGGCGATCGTGCCAATATATTGGCCATCCCTTAACACAGAGATGCGGTCTGAAATGCGCAATACCTCCTCGATCTTGTGCGAAACATAAATAATGGCGATGCCACGCTCTTGTAGACTTTCAATAACTTCGAACAAAACTTCAGACTCAGATTCGGAAAGGGATGAGTTCGGCTCGTCCATAATGATGAGCTTGGCATTGACTGCCAGCGCCCGCGCGATTTCGATCAACTGTCGCTGTGATATGGTTAGGTCACGAACGACTGCATTGGGATCAACGTCCAGATTGATCAAGGCCATGGACTCCAATGTTCGGCGTTTCAGTTCTCCCCAATTCAATATACCCATGCGGCTTTTCATACGGCCCATGAACATATTCTCGATGACATTGAGCTGCGGCATGAGGGATAATTCCTGGTGAATAATGGCGATGCCTGCTTCTAGGGCATCAATGGGCCGGTGATATTCTACGTCTTGCCCATCAAAGACAATGCGCCCAGCATTGCGGGGAATGATGCCGCCCAAGACCTTGATCAAGGTTGATTTTCCAGCGCCGTTCTCGCCAACCAAGGCATGAACTTCACCGAAATTGAGATCAAAATTGACTTCTCTGAGAGCGTGCACACCACCAAAGCTCTTGGATATGCCATCCATTTGCAAGATTTGTTCGCCGTTTTCAGCCATAACTCATTCCTCTGCGGAAAAATATCTTATCTGGGGATCCTGCGATTGGCTGAATCCCATGTTGGTCGGCAGCTGCCAACTAGAGTTTGAGGGTGCGGAACACTTCAGGGGTTGCAATCCTACATAACAATGTTAGAAGTGCTCCGCACCGGTTCAACTATTCAAAGCTCTTTAGGGAGCAGTCCAGTACTCGCTGATATTCTCTTGGGTGACAACGGCCGCTTCGGTGACCATCCGGCCACATTCGGGCACAACGCCGCCAACGAGGTAGTTGAAGAGACGTACGGCGGGATCATGGCCTTGGGCGAATGGGCCCTGGCCGATGGTGGCCGAGATGACGCCCTTCTCCACGAATTCCATGGTCTCGTCGACGAAGTCGAAGCTGACCACGGCCACTTCACCGGTCATGCCGGCATCTTCTACAGCCGCAGCGGCGCCGAAGGGGCCACCAGCAGTGACGTAGATACCTGCCAGGTCGGGATTGGCGGTCATGAAGTCCTGGGCCTGGGTGTAGGCGGTGTCGCCCTGGTCCTCGTTCTCAACCTCACCAACGATGGTGATGTCGGGATAGTTCTCGGCCAGGTAATCGACAAAGCCCTGGCGGCGCAGTTCGTGCGCTTCCACGGCGAAGAAGCCGGTGATGATACCAACTTCACCTTCACCGCCAATGGCGTCGGCCATGGCCTGTGCTGCCCCTTCACCTTGCAGATAGAGATCCGCGCCGACGAAGAAGAGACGCGCATTCTCGATTTCTGTTTCGGAGTTGAAAGTCGCAACAGGGATGCCAGCTTCGGCGGCTGCGTCGATGAATGGCGCAACACCGGCGTCACCAGCAATGGTGGCGATGGCGTCATACTCCTGGGCAATTAACGCCTCGATGCCGGGCGCAAAATCATCCGCCATGTGCGTCTCGCCAGGTATGATCCATTCCACAGTCGTGTCGTAAGGGGCTAGCTCATCAGCAGCAGCCAAGGCACCTTCTTTCACAGGGATCCAGAAGGGGTTGTTTTCCAGACCAAGCACAGCGATGCGCAGCGGTGCATCAGGCATGACGTCTACAGGAACGACGGTTCCTTCATCGGGCATGGCACACATGGAATCGAAAGCTGGCATTTCAGCCATTTCTTCCTCAGCCGGCTCTTCAACAGCGCCACCAGCAGGTGTCCAGTACTCGCTGATATTCTCTTGGGTGACAACGGCCGCTTCAGTGACCATCCGGCCACATTCGGGCACAACGCCGCCAACGAGGTAGTTGAAGAGACGTACGGCGGGATCATGGCCTTGGGCGAATGGGCCCTGGCCGATGGTGGCCGAGATGACGCCCTTCTCCACGAATTCCATGGTCTCGTCGACGAAGTCGAAGCTGACCACGGCCACTTCACCGGTCATGCCGGCATCTTCTACAGCCGCAGCGGCGCCGAAGGGGCCACCAGCAGTGACGTAGATACCTGCCAGGTCGGGATTGGCGGTCATGAAGTCCTGGGCCTGGGTGTAGGCGGTGTCGCCCTGGTCCTCGTTCTCAACCTCACCAACGATGGTGATGTCGGGATAGTTCTCGGCCAGGTAATCGACAAAGCCCTGGCGGCGCAGTTCGTGCGCTTCCACGGCGAAGAAGCCGGTGATGATACCAACTTCACCTTCACCGCCAATGGCGTCGGCCATGGCCTGTGCTGCCCCTTCACCTTGCAGATAGAGATCCGCGCCGACGAAGAAGAGACGCGCATTCTCGATTTCTGTTTCGGAGTTGAAAGTCGCAACAGGGATGCCAGCTTCGGCGGCTGCGTCGATGAATGGCGCAACACCGGCGTCACCAGCAATGGTGGCGATAGCGTCATACTCCTGGGCAATTAACGCCTCGATGCCGGGCGCAAAATCATCCGCCATGTGCGTCTCGCCAGGTATGATCCATTCCACAGTCGTGTCGTAAGGGGCTAGCTCATCAGCAGCAGCCAAGGCACCTTCTTTCACAGGGATCCAGAAGGGGTTGTTTTCCAGACCAAGCACAGCGATGCGCAGCGGTGCATCAGGCATGACGTCTACAGGAACGACGGTTCCTTCATCGGGCATGGCACACATGGAATCGAAAGCTGGCATTTCAGCCATTTCTTCCTCAGCCGGCTCTTCAGCGGCTGGTTCCTCAGCAGCCGGTTCTTCAGCAGCGGGCTCTTCAGCAGCGGGCTCTTCGGCAGCCGGAGCTTCGGCAGCTGGGGCTTCTTCTTCAACTGGGGCTTCTGTTGTGCCGCCACAGGCGACGAGGCCAATGGCAAAAAGTAGGACAAATATAACCAAAAGTAAACGCTTCATTTTTGTTCTCCTCTCAATATATTGAGTAATGGAATATCATTCTTCTCGACAATACGCATTCCAATAAGCTTCTTCTTGTAATAGCTGCCTCCTTTTTGAAATTTAAAATCGCAGTTTCACCATTCAATCGACCTGTTCTGAGTCGATCCTTATAAAAAATTAGCGATTGCGCCGGCGAAGATTGTCGGCGGCAACGGCTACAATAATTACCAGGCCAATGGTGATGGTTTGAAGATAAATGGGTAGTTTTAATAGGACGAAAGCATTGCGCAGTACGGCCATGATAGCTGCGCCAATAACAGCGCCTATGATGGTGCCTTCGCCGCCTGCCAGACTGGCGCCGCCGATGACCACAGCAGCGATAACATCTAGTTCAACACCCACACCGGCGCTGGTGGCTGATGTGGCCAGTAAGCCGGCGGTGAGGATACCGGATAGGGCGCACAAGGTTCCGGTGATGGTATAGACAAAGGTCTTGACCAGGCTAACTGGAACACCGGACAGACGGGCGGCCTGTTCGTTGCTGCCCACAGCATAGATTTGACGACCAAGAACGGTATAGCGCAGGAAAAGGCTGAATATGACCACCAATATAACCATGACGATGACGGGCACCGGCACCGGGCCTACATATCCTTTACCCAAGAAGGTCACAAATTCATTGCGCATGGGAATGTTGCTGGCCACTGTGCCTTGTAATCCCGTGGCCAGGAGATAGGCTAGGCCACGGGCGATGCTTAACATACCCAGGGTTGTGATAAAGGGGTTGACGCCCAGCTTGGTAATGACGAGACCATTGACCAAGCCCAGAAGTGTACCGAATCCCAGGCCACCTAAGATGGCCATCCACGGGGGGACAATCTCCATAAACATGAGCCGGGCGGCAACCATAGAGGAAGCCGCGAGAATAGAACCTACGGAGAGGTCAATCCCTGCGGTCACGATGATCATCGTTTGGCCAATCGCCATAATGGCAATGGTGGACATACCTCGTAAAACGTTGAAGAGGTTGTTCGTGCGCAAGAAATAGGGACTGAGCAAACGCATGGCGATGAGTAGAATTATCAGGGCAATAAAGACACCCATCTCTCGCGAGGCCAATATCCTCTTGGCGCTGAGTGCAAAACTGCCCTCACTATTGTTTACGTTTACCTTCTCTGGTGCAGTATTTGATTCCTGCATGCTTTGCTCCTTCAAATGATTGATTTTTCGGCAATGATTGGTTCAATTATTGATATCGGACCAATTGACTCTTCCTGCTCTTCCTTAGGTCATTCTGTCTAGGGTTATCTTGATACTTTGCGGGATGACCCCGACTGCAAGCTTCAATAATTGAATAAGTTTAAATAAAAAACTAATCAACCATACTTAGTATATTATGCCTATCTTGGAAGTCAATAACAGTGGGCCAAGAATGTGACGAATGTCATGGTATATAGATGATTAATGTCATATTAAGAAGCGTCTGAGCTTGTTTTGATGTTTTCTCGACTAAAATGCGCTTGACACAATGGGACTGGCTCAGTAGACTGCTAATTAGTTGGTTGCATATCCTAACTAAATTGGAACAAATCGATGACTCAACGCAATTCGGTTGACCACGCAACTATGCGGGACATGAACTTGGCTCTCATCCTTGACGCCGTTCGTGACTATGCCCCTCTCTCGCGGGCAGCATTGGCGTCCCTGACCGGCCTGAATAAGGCCACAGTGTCCAGCCTTGTAAGAGATTTGCTGCGTGCTGGGTGGGTGCGTGAGGTGGGCACAGACAACTCGTCCAGTGATGTTGGGCGACCAAGGATCAACCTGGAACCGGACCCCGAAGCCGGCTACATGATTGGGGCCGAGATTGGCGTTGGTTTTGTTTCTGTGGTTATCACCAATTTCAGTATTGAGATTATCTCGCGACGATACGAAAGCACGGAAAAGTTGTTTAGCCAGGCAGAAATTCTGGATAGATTGGTTTTTTTACTTGAGGAAAGTAGAGACCAGGTCGAGCGTACAGGCAAACCTCTATTTGGCATTGGGCTCGGTGTCCCTGGCCTCGTCGATGTGAAGGCCGGTGAGCTATTGTTCGCTCCCAACCTCGGTTGGCATGAAGTAGAGCTGCGACAGATCATCCAAAAAGCGATTGAAGTGCCTATATTTGTGGCCAACGAGGCCAACCTGGCGGCCTTGGGCGAAAGTTATTTCGGCGCTGGACAGGATATCAATTACATGCTCTATGTCAGTTCTGGTGTCGGGCTGGGAGGTGGCATTATCACCAACGGCCGTCTCCTAGAAGGCAGCACCGGCTTTGCCGGGGAAGTAGGCCACATGACCGTTGATCGCGATGGCCCTGCTTGTAACTGCGGCAATCGCGGCTGTTGGGAGACTGTGGCTGGAGTAGAGGCCCTGCTGCAGCGTGTCCGTTCAGCAATCGCTGCCAAACCAGATAGTTGGCTAGCAGAAAGCTGTGATCACAAACTGGAGCGTGTGACGCTTGCGCTAATCGTCAAAGCGGCCGATCAGGGGGATGCGGCTGTCCTTTGTGCGCTTGAGGAAACGGCCGAATGGTTGGGTATCGGCATCGCCAGCTTGATGAATATTCTCAATCCGCAGCGGGTTGTATTTGGCGGCCCCCTCAGTATTGCTCACAAATACCTTCTGCCTACTATTCAACAAACTGTGGAAGAGAGGACATGGAATTGGGTTGAGAAAGAGGCCAACATCGTCACGGCCGATTTCGGGAGCGATGCCGCGGTCATTGGTGGCGTAGCCATGGTCTATCGCGAACTGTTGAACCATTCTCGCAAATGGTTAAAAGTCGCTGGCAAAGCTTCTCGTTGAGCTTACAATTACCATTTTTCCCAAATTAACCATGGAGAGAGTTTTCACAACAGCCAGCTTTGGTACGCGGCTGAGCTGACGCAATTCACCCATTAGGAGGACAAAACAATATGATCCAAATCAGTGGCAACCAACTAATTGCCGGACAAGAAAGTAAGGAAGGAGCCAACACATTTACCAGTGTGAATCCGCGAAGCAGACAAGCGGGAGACATATTATTTAGCGAAGCTACAGAGGCAGAAATCGATCGTGCTGTCCAGGCGGCTCGCTCGGCATTTAGAGAAACTCGAAACTATTCGCCCCTCAGGCTGGCCGATTTTCTTGATCGTGTGGCATATGAAATTGACGAACTAGGCGATCAACTGCTGCAGGTTGCTGATGAAGAAACGGGTCTTGGACTCCCGCGACTAACAGGAGAGCGGGGACGGACGACAGGTCAGCTGCGGAAATTCGGCGCGCTCCTGCGCGAAGGCTCCTATGTAGAGGCAATCATCGATTCGGCCCAATCCGATCGTCAACCAGCACCACGCCAGGCCATCCAGCGTATGCTTATTCCTATCGGTCCGGCTGCCGTTTTTTCAGCAAGCAACTTTCCATTTGCCTTTGCTGTAGCGGGTGGAGACACGGCCTCCGCTTTTGCTGCCGGTTGTCCAGTGGTCGTCAAGGGGCACCCCAGCCACCCGCGCACTTCAGAACTGTTTGCCCGGGCAATCAATCGGGCCATTATGGCCAAGGATTTTCCCGCCGGTTTCTTCTCGCTCATTCAGGGGCAAAGTATTGAAGTCGGGCAGCAGCTTGTCACTCATTCTGGTATCGCAGCCGTTGGGTTCACTGGTTCATTACGTGCAGGACGGGCTATTTACAATGCCGCCGCCGCGCGCCCGCAACCGATCCCGATTTATGCCGAGATGGGCAGTGTCAATCCCATCATCATATTGCCAGGTGCGATAAGGAGTCAGAACGAAGAATTAGCAGCTAGTCTTGTGGCTTCTCTAACCATGGGTTCTGGCCAATTCTGTACAAATCCAGGATTGATCCTGGTGGTGGATGATGCGCAAACAAAAATCTTTATTGAGCATGTCGCAGCGAAAATGGCAGCCGCCCAAGCGGGTGTTTTGTTGAATGAGCAGATCGAGCGTGGCGTTGGCCAAGCGGTCAATCAGACACTAGAAAATGATGCTGTATTGCTTCTGACCGGCGGTGAGATTCCGGCAGGTATTCCCTTCTGCTATGAAAATACGGTAATGCAAACGACCGCTGCGGCTTTTAAGACTGAGCCTGAGCTGCAGGAAGAGCATTTTGGGCCGGTCACTTTGATAGTGGTAGCTGAATCAACGGAAGAATTGTTGGAGACGGTTGAATGCTTGCAGGGTGATTTGACGGCATCTGTCCATGCCGCGGATAACGAGCTAGAATTAGCGGCGGAAATTTTTGACCAGCTTAAGGAGAAAGCGGGCCGTTTGATTTTGAACGGATTTCCTACCGGTGTTGAAGTGGTCCACGCAATGCAGCATGGTGGACCCTATCCAGCGACGACTGCTCCAGGAACGACTTCAGTGGGCATGACGGCTATCAAACGATTCCTGCGCCCCGTTGCTTATCAAGGTCTACCCGATCAACTGCTCCCAAAGGCATTGCAAAGAGATAATCCTTTGGGGATATGGCGTATTGTGGATGAGCATTACAGCAATGAGTAGTTGTTATTTATAGGCCAATCATTTATTAAGCGTCTGTATATTGTGTGGAGAAAACAATGAACCGACTATCAAACAAGGTCGCGCTGATTACCGGTTCGGCAGGTGGGATCGGTCGTGGGATTGCCATGCGCTTTGCCCAAGAAGGAGCAAAGGTTGGCGTCCTGGATCTGTCTGTGGCGACCAGCCAAAAGGTGGTCGATGAGATTGAAGCGCTTGGTGGACAAGCGCTGGCACTTGGCGTCGATATTAGCCAGGAGAAAGAGGTTGAATCGGCCGTTGCCCAGCTCCGATCTGCTTTTGGTCCGGTCAATGTTCTGGTGAACAATGCCGCAGTCATGCCATCCGGAAGGCTGCACGAAACAGAACCTGCCGATTTCGATCGCTGTTTGAACGTAAATTTACGCGGTGCTTACCTGGTCAGCCGTGCGGTCATTCCTGAAATGCTGGAACGGCGTGAGGGCAGCATCATTCATATGGCCAGTGTTACGGCCATCCTGGGCTTGCCGGGCGTGGCTGCCTACTCAGCCACAAAAGGTGCCCTGGTTGCCCTGGCTCGGGCCATGTCTACCGACTATGCGCGATTTGGCATCCGTATCAATGCTGTTTCCCCAGGCACGATTGATTCGCCCATGCTTCATGATTTCATCGCCAGCCAGAGTGATCCTGAATATTACCGGAAGGCATTTGATGATATGCATCCCATCGGGCGTGTTGGGACTATTGCAGAAGTGGCCAATGTTTTTGTATTTCTCGCTTCAGATGAATCGAGTTTTGTCACCGGCGCCAACTACGAAGTTGATGGTGGTTTGGGCGTGAAAGGGGAACAGCCCCAGGATCAACCAGGATAATTGACGACAATTGGTGAAGATTAAGCTGTAAGGTAGGAGAATGATATGGAAATTGCCCCTGGGATTCATCGCATTAAGTGTACATTTGGCACCAAGCGCATGATCTATGCACACCTCTTGATTGGCAACAAGGCAGCGATGCTGGTTGATACGGGCTGCGCCCATAATCCTGCGCAGGATATCTTGCCCTATATGAATTCCATCGGATTTGACCCTGCCGACCTAAATTACATGCTCATTTCCCACTCGGATATTGATCATCAAGGGGGCAATATGCCCATGAAAAAGGCTGCGCCGCAGGCTGTGCTCTTGTGCCATGAGCTGGACCGGCCGTGGGTTGAAGATACAGAAGCGTTGATAAACGGCCGTTATGCTCAATTTGAAGCAGATCATGACATTGGGTATGGAGATGAAGGTAAGCAAGGAATTCGCGAGGGTTGTCTCAGTCACCCGTTGGATATAACGTTGTCTGGTGGGGAGCACATCCGTCTTGGTGATGAATGGGTTGTAGAAGCGATCCATACGCCGGGGCATACCTGGGGGCATCTGGCCGTATACGATCCACGCAGCCAGACGATGATTTCTGGCGAAGCAGCCATGTGGACCAGTATCCTCGATGACGATTGGCAGCCGGCTATGCCGCCAACTTACTGCTATGTTGACACATATATCGCTACCCAAGATCGGTTGGCCAGCATGGATATTGAGCTGTTATCCCCGGCCCATTGGCCCGTGCAGCGGGGATCAGAAGTGGCAGAATTTATATCTGAAAGCAAAAATTATTGTCTGCACGTGCAGAGCCGCTTGATGGCTTTGGCCTCTACAATGAACACATTTACCTTGCGAGAAGCGATTGAAATATTGGGACCTCAGCTAGGAACCTGGCCGGCCGAGACCAACCAGGATTTCAGCTACGGAATGTTGGGCAATCTTGACAACTTGACAAAACGAGGCCGCCTTGAAAGAGAGAGAAATGAAGCAGGTTTAGTGATGTGGAGAGTTGCGTAATGAATAATCCTAAATTGGTCCGCTATTCTATTCCTGAGCTTGGTTCACGAATTGGACTTCAATTAGGAGAAATCGTTTTCGATATCTCCGCCGGCCTGCCGTCCGTTTCCGCCTGGCTGCAGGCCAGCGTGGGACGTGTACCCGCAGCTATTGAGGAACTAAGAAGCATGGCTGGTTCAGCAGATCGTTCCTATCCGACATCCTTATTTGAAAACTATCCCTCTGCGAAAAAGCCCTGTTGGCTGCCGCCAGTAGATCAACAAGAGGTATGGGCCGCGGGCGTTACCTACGAGCGCAGCCGCTCCGCCCGCCAGGAAGAGGCAGTTGACGGTGGGGACATTTATGTCCGGGTTTATGAGGCTGAGCGTCCCGAGCTGTTTTTTAAGGCCATCGGACCCCGTGTGATTGGCCCTTTGGGCGAGGTAGGTATTCGGTTGGACGCTGCCTGGAATGTGCCTGAACCGGAACTAGGATTGGTGATCAATCCCGCACTGGAAATTGTGGGCGTTACTTGCGGCAACGATATGAGCAGCCGCGATATTGAAGGGGAGAATCCGCTCTATCTGCCGCAAGCCAAGGTTTATGATGCTTCTTGCAGCCTGGGGCCGGGTCTTCTCCTTGGTAAGATTGAAAATCAGTGGCCTGATGTTGGTATTAATCTGTTGATTGAACGAAACGGCCGTGAACTATTCAGCGGAAAGACCCATACAAACCACATTCACCGTAAGCCGGCTGAACTGGTGGATTATCTTGGGCGCTGCTTAACATTTCCCGATGGCGCGATCTTGCTCACGGGAGCGGGTATTGTTCCACCCGACGACTTCACCCTGCAAGCGGGCGATAGGATCACCGTTGCCATCGACCAGGTTGGCGTGCTGGAAAACAACGTGAAGGTTGTTTGATTTTTCTTACAGAGAAGACGGGTATTCTCGTACCCGAGGACTAGATAATGAAAATAAGCGCAGTAGAGACGATACAATGGCCGGAATATCCTCGTTTGCTTGTGGTACGGGTACATACCGATGAAGGGTTCATTGGTTTAGGCGAGACGGTCGATAAAGTACACGGCTCCAAAGGAGCGCTGCATGGCACCATTGCTCCCTTGGTGTTAGGCCAAGACCCGTTGGATATTGAGGGTCTCTGGCGCTTTGTGATGGACAACATCATGTATCATGGCTTTGCCGGCGCTGAAACCAGAGCCCTTTCCGCCCTGGAAGTGGCTTTGTGGGATATCATGGGCAAGAAATATGGCGCGCCCCTTTATCATCTTCTGGGCGGTAAAACCCGCGAGCGCATCCCAACATACAACACCTGTATCGGATTTGGCCTCATTCGAGATTATGACTGGTGGCATGAAGATGCCGGAGCGTTGGCCCAAGATCTGTTGGGTGATGGCATAAGGGCGATGAAGATCTGGCCTTTCGACCGCTTTAGTGAAGGAAGCTTCGGCCAGTACATCACGACAGCCCAGGTTGAGGAAGGATTAAAACCTGTGCGCCAGATTCGCGAGGCGGTCGGCAATGAGATGGAGATTGGTATCGAATGCCATTTTCGTTGGAACCGCGTCAGTATGGAGCGCATCGCCAGAGCTTTGGAACCCTTCGATATCCTCTTTCTTGAGGATGTCCTGCCAGCCGTGTATGCAGACGAAATCAAGTTGTTGCAGCAGAAGACGACGATCCCCATCGTTGGTTCGGAGCTCTTAATGACCCGCTGGCAGATGAAGGATTGGATTGACAAACATGTGGCGCCCATTCTGATGACTGATCCGGTGTGGAATGGTGGTATTGCAGAAACGCGAAAAATGGCTAATATGGCCGAGGCTGCCGGCCTGCCGCTCGTATTACACAATGTGGCTGGCCCCATCTGCCATGCGGCCTGCATGCACCTCGGCGCTCATATTCCCAACCTCTACTTCGTGGAATCAGTACGCGCTTTTTATAAAACCTATTTCCCGATTTTGAGCGATTTTTCTCCCGTCGTTGATGATGGTCATTTGGCGATTCCTGATGGGCCTGGTTTAGGGATCAATCTTTCACCGAATGCACTGTCAAGCGATAACTTAATAAGACAAGTATCCAAAGGTCCCGGGTTAGCCGCAGGGCGCCGGGCCATGGGCGATCATTGGGCCGTGGAAGAGATTCGTTGATTGTTGACAAAAAGGTCTGAACCTTAATTCATTAATGGATGGTAATTATGTCTCGATTTCTTGCTTTAACCTGTGAAGCGCTGGCGCGTAGTATTTATCAGATCTCATCTGAAACGGACCATATCGTGTCGGTCCGTCTCTTTGGCCAGGGGCTGCACAACCGGCCCAAAAATCTACGACAGATCCTGCAGGAGGAGATTGATGCTGTTCCCGCGGACCAATTTGATGCCATATTGCTGGTTTATGGTATGTGTGGGACATCCACCGTTGGTTTGACCGCCAATGATACGCCGCTGGTCATGCCCCGGGCACATGACTGCATCACGCTTTATCTCGGATCAAGGGAGCGCTATCAGGAGGAGTTTGAGCGCCATCCAGGAACTTATTGGTATAGTGTGGACTATATGGAGCGGGCGGAGCAAGGGGCCAGTGTTGCTCTTGGGGCTGCCGGTATTGAGGAGACGGAAGCTGAGTATGAAAAGTACGTCAAGAAATTTGGCAAAGAAACAGCCGATTATTTGATAGAAGAAATGCGTAAATGGACCCAACACTACACGCGCGCCGCCTTCATCGATACTGGTTTGGGCGACACGGGCCGGTACGAGCAATTGGCCAAGGATAAGGCCGAGCGGGATGGTTGGGTTTATGAGCGCATTGCCGGCAACCGGCGCCTGCTGGAGATTCTGATCAATGGCGATTGGCCACCTGATGAATTCCTGATTGTTCCTCCCGGACACAAAATTCAGCAAGACGTAGGCGAAAACCTGATCAGAATTGCTGCGGTAGATCATTAATCTGACACAGCGGGAAAGCAAACGAACCATACTGCTCCGCAGGCACCAGAACTCGCTGCCCCAATTTGCTGCTCATCTGTTAATTGTCAGCTGTTGTCTGCTGTCTGTTGTATGTTTTCTGCTCTCGCCCCTCCTCCATTTCTCTGCTAGAGTAGAGTCATGGTGTGAAAAAAAGTTCATACCAGGACTCTAAAAATATTTATTGGATTTCACAAGGATTTACCCATGACAACACAAGTTCACAACTTCAATGCCGGACCATCTGTCCTCCCCAAACCTGTTCTAAAGCAAGCGCAGGCTGAACTGCTTGATTACCATGGCTTAGGGATGTCTATTATGGAGATGAGCCATCGCTCAGCTCCTTTCGATGAATTGATGAATGATGTGCAGTCTAATTTGCGCCAGCTGCTGGCCATCCCCAGTAACTACAAGATGCTCTTTTTACAAGGGGGCGCCAGCCTGCAGTTCAGCATGGTGCCCATGAATTTGCTGCCTGCTGGTGGTTCGGCCGACTATATCATCAATGGCACCTGGGGACAGAAAGCGATCAAAGAAGCACTGAAGTTTGGCACTGCTCGTGTTGCCGCCTCTACGGCTGATACCAACTTTGACCGCCTGCCGACTGCCCAATCCATGGACTTTGATCCTCAGGCCAGCTACGTGCACTTCACTTCCAACGAAACCATTCACGGCATTCAATATGCCACTGAGCCGGAAACCCCATCCGGCGTACCTGTTATTTGTGATATGTCTTCCGACATTCTCAGCCGCCCCCTGGACATTTCCAAATACGGTCTCATCTACGCCGGCGCCCAGAAGAATGCCGGCCCATCCGGCGTGACCTTGATCATCATTCGTGAAGACCTTCTGGATCGAGTGCCCGACAATCTGGGGACCATGCTCGATTATCGCCTGCAGGCGGCTAAAAACTCACTCTTCAATACTCCGCCCAGCTTTTCTATCTATCTACTGGGGCTCGTCCTCCGTTGGCTCATTGACCTGGGCGGACTCCCGGCAGTTGCTGAGCGGAATGCCCATAAAGCACAGCTGCTGTACCAGGCCATTGACAACAGCGGTGGCTTCTACCGCGGCCACGCACTCGCGGCTGATCGCTCCTTGATGAACGTCACCTTTACCTTGGAAACGGCCGAGTTGGAAGCCGCATTTGCCGCCGCCGCCCTGGAGCAGGGCATGGTTGGTCTTAAGGGGCATCGTTCCGTCGGCGGCCTGCGCGCCTCCATCTACAATGCCTGTCCCGTGCAATCAATTACAGCCCTGGTCAGCTTCATGGCTGACTTCCAAACCCAGCATGGGTAGGTGGCTGTTAACTGATCACCGCTTAGAACAGTGGTGAGCAGCGACTACTTTCTTTTTTTCGCTGTCATCACCCTCGCCTGTTTTACACAGGCTGTAGCCGGCTTCGGCTTACCCATGATCGCTATGCCCGTTTTGGCGGCCTTGTTCGGCATCCGAACGGCCGTGCCGCTCATGGCGATCATCATCTTGCAGCTGCAGATCCTGATGATCTTCCGCTATCGCATGGCTCTGAATTTGCATTCCGTATGGCGAATATCGGCTGCAGCAGTTTTGGGCATCCCTTTTGGCGTTCTCTTCCTCTCGCGCATCCCCGAGAGCGTCATGATCACCATCTTGGGCATCATCCTCATCCTCTATGCGCTCTATTCCGTCATTAAGTTTCCTGTCCCCGCTCTGAGGAGCAGGGGATGGGCCTATGTCTTTGGTTTTCTAAGCGGCATTGGGGGAGGAGCCTACAATATAGCAGCCCCGCCGATGATCATCTATGCTGATACTCAGCGCTGGGAACCGCGGCTCTTTAAGGCCAATCTACAAGGTGTTTTTCTGATCATCACGCTTGCCGCCATCCTAACTCATTTTCTGAGCGACAATATGATCCCAGAAGTGCTCAGCAAAAGCTTGTTGGCGCTGCCTTTTGTGCTGCTGGGGGCCTTGGTCGGGTTCTACCTGGACCGTTTCATCAATCCCGTCACCTTCCGCAAGATCGTCCTGGGGCTGTTGCTAATCTTAGGCATCAACCTCATCCTGAGCGCCCTCCTGTAGATATCTACAGCAGCTCAAGGTTCATTACGTGGTGGACCAATGCTATACTGTTAGCAGGAGCGTAAAGACCTTGTCATGACTCGCAAACTAAATGTTGTCGCCATGAAGATCACTCTGCTTCCTACGGGTTGTTCCCATTCACCAGAAGCGGTCATCGAAAGAAGAATTCAGCGTATTGAAAATGGCCTTTTTGCAGATTACGGCGGTCTTTTTGGAACGCAATAGCTTGGCCGAGTGTAGGGACCATCATCATGTTCCCGATGTCAGCATTGCCGAGATAAATAATAAGGAGATCGAGGCCGCCAATGGGGAAACAAATGAGCAGAGATAAGATCCTGGGCATCGTTCTTTCCACTATTTCTTTGGCGATCGCGGTTTTGGCCAGCATATATTTTGTGTTTGTTGGTGGCAGCGTGCCCTTAACTGCATTCGCCTGGCCTGCGCTGGGCTTTATTCTGGGCATGGCGATCGTCTTCTTCAGTTTTGTGCAAGCCGGCATGCGGCTTGATGATGAGATAAAGCAGTTTCCGCAGCTTATAGAAGATGACATCGGCCATCTACGAAGCGGCACTATTACCTCGACCCATATCATGACAGCAGGGACGCTTCTTGCTGCGATTATTCAAGCCGGCATACTTCTGTGGTTTGGGAAAATCTATGCTTCCTGGGGACCCTTCAATGTTCTGTTTGTTGCACTCCTGGTTGTTGCACTGACATTGGTCTGGTCGATCCGGTCGGACTGGTTCCAGAACCGTAAGCAGCGTTTGTCA
This sequence comes from uncultured Chloroflexia bacterium, assembly GCA_963807975.1. GTDB lineage: Bacteria > Chloroflexota > Anaerolineae > Promineifilales > Promineifilaceae > JAACFF01. Next base: position 24,791 of record CAWEDV010000008.1, read on the forward strand.
GCGCGCATCTTTTGGATCCCCGCCGCGGGCTGGCTGATCTGCATCCTCCTGGGCAGCCTCTATGCAGAGCCTCGTGAATACGGCGGTCGCTCGCAGTTGGAAAGGTCGCAAGCTGCCGCTTTAGACGGAAATCCGAATTCAAGAGGATCTGGGAATTCATACGTTTTCCTTAGAACGGCCGATATGGCCGGAGAGGCAATTGCCGACTTCGACTGTGACGATGAAGCGTGCCTGGTGGTGCTGTTGCTTGTTGTCGTTGTTGTGAGCATCTTGGCCACGGCTACGATCCCGCACTTTTGGGTGGTGGCAACCATGCTGCTGCTTACATTTATAGGGGTGATCGCCTTAAGAGAGCTTCTCTATACAGATGATTATTGATCAAACTTGTTCTTATTTTCCGCAACCTTGCCAAAACCCTGGTGTTTAGCTTTCCAGGGACGGTTGGATCATGTCCCGTTATCAGCTATGCTGACTTTATCAACAAATGGTTCAGATCAACCTGGTAGGAACGACCGTTTATTTCCTCCACGACAAACACAAGCTCACATTTTGACCTCCCACTTAGGCCGCTGCCACGAATTCCCGGCTAGATGTTAAAGGCGAAAAATCTATGAAAAATCTTGAACAAATCAAGCTCATCCAGGGCGGCATGGGAGTTTATGTGTCCAATTGGCGGCTGGCTAGGACAGTGGCCATGGAGCGGCCTGGCGTGACTGTGGGAACCGTGTCGGGTACGGCTCTTGACGTCGTCTATGTGCGGCTGCTGCAGCTCGGGGATCCGGGCGGCCATGCCCGGCGCGCTCTAAAGGCATTTGATCACAAGTTTTCTGTTGGTATCGGCCATTCCGTCTGCGACCAATACTATATTGAGGGTGGAAAGGCGCCCACGGCCCGTTTTCGCAGTGCTCCAATGCACATTGTAACGGCGCAAGACGGCCGCAAGACCTTCCCTGTGCCTGCCGAAAAGAGTACGACTGTGCCGCTGAAGCTTGATGACAATATCGTTGAACTGCTGATCGCCACCGGCTTTGCTGAGGTCTGGTTGGCCAAAGAAGGACATTCGGGCCAGATTTTTATCAATTTTCTGAACAAGATCGAACTGCCATTGATCTATGTTCTCTATGGCGCCATGCTGGCCGGAGTCGATGGGATTATCGTCGGTGCGGGTAATCCAGAGGGCCTGCCCGCCCTAAGCAAGCGATTAGCAGACCATGCTCCAGTTGAACACGAGATCTCGATGCTCTATCGTGCATCGGGCGAAGAATTTTCCTTACGCTTTGATCCGCAGGATATTGCCTCCGGACGGTTGGCCGCGCAGCCGTTGGACAGACCTCCCTTTCTGGCCATCGTCTCTTTGGAACGCTTGGTAAAAATATTGGCTGAAAGCGACAGTGCGCCGCCGGATGGCTTCATCATCGAGCACCATACGGCGGGTGGGCACAATGCCAACCCACTTGGACCCTTGGCCAAAGACGATTTAGGCCAACCCATTTACAGCAGCCGGGACGAAGCTGATCTGGCTGCGATCCGGGAAGTCGGTATACCATTTTGGTTGGCGGGTGGTTATGGCAGTGGGCCAAAACTGCAAGAGGCATTGGCTGCCGGCGCGAAAGGCATCCAGGTTGGCACTATTTTTGCCCTGGCAGAAGAGTCGGGCATGAAGCCTGAATACCGTTCGGCCATCTTGGCTGCGCTTAAAAATGGCGTCGATGACGCAGATCTTGTGCGTACAACTACCTTCTCACCGACTGGCTTCTCTTTCAAAGTGGCCCAGATTGAGGATACGCTCTCCGAAGAAGAGGTCTACAGTGACCGTAAGCGCGTCTGTGACATCGGCATCTTGCAGCAGCGCGGCTTTACCAAGCCTGATGAGCAAGGATTGCGCACGCTCTTTCAACGCTGTCCCGCCGGGCCTGTCGATCCCTTCATCCAGAAACGTGGACTGGAGCGCAACACGACTGAACGGCGCTGCCTCTGCAATGGGCTCCTCTCCTGTGTTGGGCTGGGCCAGGTCAAAGAGATCCAGGGTGAGCTCGTCGAAGAGCCGGCCATCGTTACCCTTGGCAACCACCTCGAAGGCGTGCGCCGCCTCTCCCGCCAGGGCCAGGCCCGCTATCATGTTCAAGACATTGTGACGGATATTCTAGGCTAGAGAGGTTAGATTGCCGCAATAAGGTTATTCCTCTTCATCTGTGTTTCGCTTTTCTTCTTAAAGGAGGATCGCTTGGTTCAGTGTCTCAATGAATTCATCTAAAGGAACGCGGTGTATGCGTGCTGCCGTTTCAACCGAAAGCGCCTTAGTTATTAACCGTCGCAAGGAATAGCGACCCACGCGCTTTATCCCGAAGACTTCCATAACATCGGCGATATCCCCGTACTCCTGCAATATGGCAGATACCTTGGTGTCTTTTGTGATTTCCATTATTTGATTTCTTCCTTCGCTAAGCACCATCATATCTTTCTGATAGTAGATTTGTTTTCCTGTTGGCCAAAAATGCCGGCTTTGGCCACTTAATGAGTCGGTAAAAGGATTTTCCTTAGTTTTTAAATAGGGCAATTGTTTCATCGCGGCCAAGTATTGATTGCCATTATAGATTTTGAGGCGGGATTCTAACAAGTGGTGTAGATTAGGGAAGGCGAATTAATAATTGGAGCCAGGTTCCAGCTTGGATGAGGTTTTTGCAGGGTACGGGTTGATCAGAAGTGATATGATTGCAGATGGTGTGTTTACCTCCTGCGTGACACTCATTTCGAGTAAGCCGGTCTATCCTTTCCAATAAAAGGGCCCCTTCCCCCAATGACAACTAGACTTACGCAACCGAACCTCAAAACCTGTGTTACGAAACAGGTCAATTGCCAGGGCATAATACACAGACACAGCTAAAACGAGACAGGTTGCGAATTTACTCGTCGTTGGGCTTGCCCCTGTTATCGCTTGACATCACCAACTGATCCCAACCGAAACCCAGATTTAAATCTCTCTGTGGGAATGGTATCGTAATGTCATTTTCAGCAAAGACCTTCCATAGCATATAGTACAAATCACTTCTTATCTTCAAGGAAAATTCCGGCTCAATCGTACTAACAAGTAAATTGAAGTCGATGCTAGATTCTCCATAAGCTATGAAAATAAGATTTGGCCTCGGATTGGCCAGGACCTGCGGGTGTTTCAAGCTGGTTTCGATGGCTAATTTCCTGACAAATTCGGGGTCACTGTCATAACTAACCCCCAAAGGAACCATAACCTGCACCAGCCGGTCACTTTTTGTAAAATTCTTTACCTGCTGCGTCGTAAAATTGGCATTCGGAATAATCAATTCCTCATTGGTCCGTGTGCGAACGATGGTTGCTCGTAAACTGATCTTCTCCACCTGGGTAATTCGACCATCTAATTCAACCACATCCCCAGGTCGCAACGATTGTTCAAATAGTAATGCCAAGCCGCTGACAAAATTTGAGACAATATCTTGAAGTCCGATACCAATGCCCACAGACAGGCCGCCAGCGACAATTGCCAATGACGTGAAATCCAGGCCAATGATCGCCAGCGAAAAAACGACCCCTATGCTTAGCAGCGCATAGCGGGTCAGGGTGCTCACTGACTCGACAAACCCCTGCTGCATGCCATACCGGCCGGGTAAAATTCGCACCATAATTACTTCGATGACCCAGGCCAAAACAAAGAATAAATACAATATGACTAAAGCAGCTAATAAGCGACCAAAAGCAATTGAAATTGTCCCCACTTGAAAGACTGCCTGATACAAGGTTACTGAACCGGGCAAAGCGCCTTCAAACTGCCAGACAACCAGGAGTAGAAAAAAAGGGGTGATAATACGATTCCGGTATCGAGCTGCTTCTGAACCAAATGTCGCCTCAAAGAAAGCTAACACCAATCGATAGGTGAGCCAGGTCCAGATCAGGTTGGTTAGGTCTCTCAACAAGCCGTTGGGAAATCCCATTCGGGCCAGCAGTAAGATGGAAGTGTTTAACAGTAGGAGAGCCACAAGGGGGGCTGACAGTTGGTATAAAGCGCGCAGCCATCGATAAAGCAAGCTATTGTTCTCAGAAATCGAATAACGATCGCCTGCATTTCGACTCGTTCGCCAACGACGAATTCCTTTAGGCAGCAGCCAGGAACCAACGACTATCAGGACAAAGACAACGATTTGCAGCTGCACAAACGGCCGTACTATCATCGCCAATAAGACATCAAATTGCAGGCTTAATATTTCAAAAAACGATTCGGCCGTATTAAAATCATTGTCATTCATTTTCACCTCCACACCAAGTAGGCAAAACAACTTCGATCGCCTCGGTTGATAGCCCAACAGCAACTCCCTCCCCAAAGCCGCAAACTGCCTCAGCCGGGGTCTGCAAACCGGACAGCACGCTGGCATAGGCGCGATTTCCTGCCGAGACTAGGAGATCCTTTGGAACCTCATTAGGGATAACCACTGACGTTCTGGCCTGTTGGGCAAAGCCACTGACAAATGGATAAATCCGTCGATCAACTCTCACGGTTGGGTTGGCCGGTACACGATTTAAATCGCGCATAAAGTGGATGCTTTGTTGTTGATTAACCAAAAATAATGCCAAAGCATTGGCGATTTGTTCTTGCCTGGAAGAGGTGAAAGGGTAAAACATAATCGTCTCCGCTTTTAGGATGGGGCCAGAAGGACCACTCTCACCCCCGGGCAATGTTACAACACCAAAGTCAAATGGATTTTCCTCATCCATCTTAGCCATGATTAACTGCTGACTGCCTGGCGGAGCCACATAGTAAGCAAATTGCTCGCTTGCAAAGAGTTCCAACAAGGATTGGTCATCAACATCCAATATAACACCTGGGGCATTTTGGGCGTCATTAAGCCATCCCAACCATTCTTCAAAACCGCTTTCTTCTAGGACAATCTGCCCTTCATCAATAAATAAACCATCTCCAAATGTTTGAATACCCCAATACGCCTCCTCAAAGCGAGGAACAAAGGCTACTTCCCTTCCCATCAGCCGCTTCTGCTAGCAGCTCTTCCAAGGTGGTAAGGCGGAGTTGTTACCAGATTTTGATTGTAATAAAGAGCACGGGGTGCAAGTGAAAGCGGTACACCGTAAATCTGACCATTATATTGCGTTAAGGTCAAGTTTCGTCGATTAAAAAGGGAATCTGGAAAATCGTCCGTATCTAACGGCCGTATCAACCCACTTTCCGCCAGTTCTTTTATCCATTCATCCTTACCAAAAAAAAGAGCCGGTCCTAAGCCGTCCTGCCCGGCAGCAATCAATTCTTCCAAAAACTGATTTTCTGTCAGGCTAAGCGTTATTATTTGCACACCAGGATGAATTTCTTCAAA